>NZ_JAGTJJ010000001.1 GCF_028435365.1 Polyangium jinanense
CGGCCTGTGGGAAGAACTGCGCATCGCGCAGTTCTTCCCCAAATGGTCCAGGGCTTGCCCTGGTTCGGGTCGAGGGGCGAACAGCCCCCGCGGGGTCCGGGGCAGAGCCCCGGCGCGGCGCCGTTCAGAGCACGAGCCCGATCACCCCTGCGAGGATCAAGGCCCCCGCCCAGACGCGATCGAGGTCGAACCACGCGCGCCGGAGCATCGCGAGCCCGACCTTGTAGTAGACGATCAGCGCCACGATCGCCGAGACCGCCAGCATCGCCAGCGTGTGCAGCGAGATCGCGGCCAGGTATCCGCCGGGACTCGACAGCGAGATCCCCGCGGCGTCGTGGCACGACGGGCCGTGGCAAGGCGCGGGGTTGTCCTCGCCGAGCACGAAGACCGGCAGCAGCATGAGCCCCGCGCCGTGCGCCGTGGCCATCAGGAACGACCACACCACGAGGTCACGCGCGCTCACGCGCATGCCCACCCAGCGCGGGTGCCGCGGGCGCACGAGCTTGAAGATGCCGAACGCCACGAGCACCCCGCCGGTGATCCACGGCAAGATGCCCGTCGGAATGCTCGCCTTGCCCGCCGCGAGCAGCCCCACCGCGAGGCCCACGCTCGCGGCGTGGCCGATCGCGATGGGGACGAGCGCGCGTAGCACGGCTTTTCCGCTCTTCTCTTGCAGCCCGAGCGCCACCGCGAAGAGCCAGCCCATGCCGGGGCTCAAGCCGTGGTAGGCGCCGAGGGCCGCGAGCGTGATCCAGGGCCAGATGCTGGTCACGGGTAGCAGAACGAATCCGAGGAAGCGTCGCCGCCTTCGAGCCGGACCTGGTGGGCCCGGCGCGGCCCGAAGTCCACGAAGAAGTCCGGATCCAGCTCGATCCCGCCGCCTTCCTTGACGTCGACCTTGACCATCCAGCCCTTGAGCCCGTCCGGGTAGAACTGCTCATCCCAGGTCGTGTAGAGGCCGCTCGTGAAATAGATGCGCTTGCCGTCGCGGCTCACCTCGACCATCTGCGGCGCGCCCGTGAGCGGACCGCCCGAGCGCGGGTGCGGCGTGCGCCGCGCGATGCCGCCGATGTGCACCGAGCCCACGTGTTTCGGCTCGTGCGGGTTCGACACGTCGTACTGCCGGAGCTCGCCCGTGCCCCAGCAGGACACGTAGAGGTACTTGTCGTCGAGCGACAGGTTGATGTCCGTCACGAGCGGCGGCACGGCGCCGAAGCCCTTGAGCAGCGGCGGCAAGAGGTCCGCCGAGGCGGGCTCGGCCGGGATCGTGATCACCTTCTTGATCGCCCAGCGCTCGCCTTCGCGGTACCAGAGCCAGACCGAGGCCGAGAGGTCCGCGACGCTGATGACCACGCCCATGAAGCCCCAGGCCTTCGTGGGATCGTGGGCCGGGCGCAGTTCGAGGGCCATCTGGTGCTCGTCGCCGATGTCGAGCGCCTGGACGTGCTTGCGGCGCCTGAGATCCCAGACGTGCAGCCGATGGCCGTACTTCTTGCCGAGGAGCAGCTCCGGCACCACGCCGTTCTCGATCATGTTCGGTGTGCCCCACTCGCTCGAAATCAGCGTGTCGTGGCCGAGGTGCCACCAGAAATCGTAGTGCAGGTGCTGCGGCCCGCGGTCGATCTCCCAGCGGCCGAGCACGTCGAAGCTCTCGCAGTCGAGGACGAAGATGCCGCCGGGGCCCTCGCCCGCGGGGTTGCCGAGCGCCGAGACGTAGATCCCGTCGGGCCCGCAGTGCAGCGTGTGCGGGCGCGAGTAGCCGGTGCGCGAGGCGATCTCCTCGGCCTCGATCGTGCGGACGAGCTTGGGCCTGCGCGGATCGAGCTTCGTGTCGAAGACGTAGATGCGCGACGAACGCAGGGCCGGCAGCATCAGGTAGCGGCGCTCCACGTGGGGGTGCGGCGCGTACGGGCAGAGCGCGGCGCTGCACGCGTTCCAGCCGGAATGATGCAGCTCGTCGCCGAAGTTCGGCACCTCGGCGAGGGCGATGATCTGGCTGTACGTGGGCGACCGCGGGTCGAGGTCGACCGTGGCGAGGCCGTCGCGGAGCGGGTTCGGGCGTCCGAGCACGGCGTTCGCGTCCGGGGCGGCGACGTAGGCGAGCCGCTCGCGCGGCGCGTCCATGGCCATACGCGGCGACGGATAAAACGTGGGATCGGGTCGGAAGGGCATGGCTTCTCCGGGGAGACGGCGCGAGCATAGGGCCATGTCGTGCTTTCTTGAAAGACAAATGATGCACGAAAGGCTGCTCTCATAACGCTGTTTGCCGCGGCAGGCTGCGGCCCGAGCGTCGACGTGGATTCGCCTCCGCACGTGGTCTCGTTCGAAAAACCAGGCGCTGAAGCTCACCGCTCCGCCGCGCGGATCACCATCGCCCCGGCCGCCGCGCGCGCCGCGACCACGGTCATCCCCTCCCCCGCGACCGGCGCATGAAGCTCATCGCTCTCCATGCCCGTCACCACCGTCGCTTCCGCGCCCAGATCCGCCGGCTGCCGGAACAGCGTGGCGGGCGCTCCATTCCGCCATTGCACCCATTCGATGAAGCCCCCCCGCGCCGTCGGCCGCACATACGGCCGCGCCGTCTCGATGTCCACGACCGCCACGTCCGTCTCCCCGGACGCACCCACGTCCCCCACGATCAGCGTATACGCGCTGAACTTCGGCTCCGGGTGCAGCGGCCCCCATTCGAGGTAGACCACACGCTCGTCGGCGCCGAGAAGCGGAAAGGCTTGTTTTCCCGGCCGCGCGCGGCGTGTCGTTCGTCCCGTCCCGCGCTCCATCACGACCACATCCGAAGCGTCGGTCGCATTCTCGTCGAACCGGCCGTCGGCGTCCTCCGCGAAATCGGCAAACGCCACGTACGTATCCGAAATATCGGGAAATCGCTGCTGTCCGGGTCCGCTCGCCACGACGATGACAGAGGCCTTTCCCGGCTCGTAAAGAAAAATATCCGTATCCCCCGCCTCCTCCGCCGAGAGCCAGGCCGTGAACACCACCGCATCCCCCGCGGCGCGAGGCTCCCCCGCGTGATCAAACGGGCCCGTCACCGTCCGCGTCGCTCCCTCCGCGCGCACCCGCACCACGCGCTGCCCCGCCTCCAGGGCTTCCCAGGCCACGACCCCGCCGAACGCCGTGGGCCGCCGCGGCGCCTCGACCGCCTCCGCGAGCGTCTCCTCGCCGCCCCGCGCGAGATCCCGCGCCCGCAGCGATCCATCCGGATGCACGTACACGAGAAGGCAACTCGCCACGGCGTGCGGCGCATATCCCAGCGAATACCCGTTTTCCCCCGAGCCGTCCGTCGCCGCGACCTCGATCCCCTCCGCCGCCGTCGCCGCGCAAACGAGCGGCGCCGTTCCATCGGACGAACCCTCCGCCTCCGCGCCGCAACCCGCGAGACAAATCGCCCCGAAAAACGCCACCCATGTCCGCATTGCATCCCTGCCCATCACGTCCACCACCTACCCGAGCTTTTTCCGCGAAGTGGTCGGCTCGCGCATCCCGAGCCGCACCATTCGTTTCTTCAGCCCCTGCCTCGACAAACCCAAGAGCGAAGCCGCCTGGCTGATGTTCCCTCCCGTCTCCGCGAGGGCCCGCCGGATCGGCGCACGCTCGTCCGCTTCGGGGATCGCCGCGCCCCGCCCCCGGATCGCCCGCGGCAGGTGCGCCCGTTCGATCCGCGACGCGCCGAGCACGCCGAGCCGCTCCATCACGTTGCGTAGCTCGCGCACGTTGCCGGGCCAGGGATGCGCCGAGAGCGCGGCGAGCGCGTCCTCGGCGAACGTCGCGCCCGGAAGGAAGGCGCGGCAGAGGAGCGGCACGTCCTCGGCCCGCTCGCGCAAGGGCGGGACGCGGATCGTGATCGCATTCAATCGATAAAAGAGGTCCTGCCGGAACGTTCCGTCGGCCACCGCCTTTTCGAGGTCGCGGTTCGTCGCGGCCACGATCCGTACGTCGAAGGCGCGCTCCTCGTCGCTGCCGATCGGCCGGAATCGCCGCGCTTCGAGCGCCCGCAAGAGCGAGGCCTGACGGAGGAGCGAGAGCTCGCCGATCTCGTCGAGCAAAAGCGTCCCGCCGTTCGCCTGCACGAGGAGCCCCGTCCGCGCGCGCTCCGCGCCCGTGAAGGCGCCACGCGCGTGCCCGAAGAGCTCCGCCTCGAAAAGCGTGTCCGGGATCCCGCCGCAGTTCATCGCGACGAACGGACCCCGCGCCCGCGGACCAAGGTCATGCAGCGCCCGCGCGAAAATCTCCTTCCCCACGCCGGTCTCGCCGACGACGAGGACCGGCAGATCACTCGGGAGCGCCGCTTCGAGCCGCCCGAGCGCGCGCGTGAGCGCCGGGGAATCGCCCACGATCCCGGGAAAACTGCGGCGCGGCCCGGAGACCGGAATCAACGTCGTCGCGCCCGGCGGATCCGGCGCAGGTTTCCCTGCCAAACCCGGATCCTTCCGGGTCACCGGGCGCGGGGCGAGCGTCTCCTCCTCCGGCTCGGCAGCGGCCGAGAGTCGAAAGACAAGCGCCGCGAGAATGCCCCATCGACGCGCCTCCGCGGCCGTCACGCGATCGAATGCGCCGGGCCGGAATCGATGTTCGACCACGACGATCGCGCTGCCCTGCGGCCCCTCGGGTCCCGCGACGACGAGCCGCGCGCCTCGACCGCCCGCGGTGGGTATGTCCCGCTGATACAATGGCTCCGCGCTGCCGAGCGCCTCTCGCAGGAGGCCCGCGTCGAGCCGCTTCCCGGCCTCCGTGAGGGCGAGCCCGTCCAGATCCGCGCCGTACACCGAGCCGATCCGCACCGCCCCGCAGGCGAGCACCACGAACGCCCGCTCCGCGCCCGCGCGCGAAGCGATGCGCCGCGCGAGGTCGAGGCCAAGCTCCTCGGGAGACGCGCGCGCCGCGCCGGCGAGAAATTCCCAGAGCGCTTCCTCCCCCGCGTCCTCCGCCGCCATGCGCGGAGCATATCGAACCGGTCGCCGCGCCGCGAGCGCACGCGAAAGGGCTTCCCGCGCTTCGGCCTCGCCCTCCACGAGCCGCGCCTCCCGCGCGCGCCGGAGCGCCCCGATCGCGATCCGCCCCGCGCGCCGTGGCTCTGTCGGCAACGTCGCGAGCCTCGCCTCCACCTCCGCGAGTCGCGCCCGCACATCGACGAGCGCATCCCGCGCCCGCGCCTCGGCCGAGAGCTCACCGAGCGCCGCGAGCGCGCCCGCGCCGTCGCCCGCGCGCGCCCGGATCCGCGCGCGCAGGATCAAAAGGTCGGCCCGCACCACCGCGGGCAGCGATTCCCCGAGCGCCCACGCCTCCACGACGAACGGCGCCGCCGCCGCGAAATGGCCGCGACGAACCTCGAGCTCCGCGCGCGTAAAAAGGCACCAGCCGAGCCCCGCCTCTTGCCCGAGGGATCGCGAGAGCAACGTCGCCTCGGCGAGCGCCGCCTCCGCCTCGGCATGCCGTCCCGCGCGCCCGAGCGCCATGCCGAGGTTCATCAAACACGAGCGCATCCCCGCGCGATCCCCGAGGCCCCGCTTCTCCCCGAGCGCCCGCGAGAACGTTTCGATTGCCTGCTCCGCGCGATTCCGATACAGGGCCACGACGCCCGCATTGTGGTGGATCCGCGCGAGCTCCTCGGGATCGTCCGAGCCCCGCTCGCCGAGGATCGCCTGCACGCGGGCGAGATGCTCGGCCGCGTCGGTGTAATCGGCGGAGAACAATGCCACGAGGCCGAGCGTGCCGTGGGCAAACGCCTCGGCCTGCCGATCGTGCGTGCGCCGCGCCGCCGCGAGCGCCTCCTCGGCGAGCGCGCGCGCCTCCGGCGTCGCGCCGGCGCGGGCCTTTTGCTCGGCGCGCCGTCGCAACGAGAGCGGGCGCAAGCTCGCGTCCTGCGAGGCCGCCTCGTCGAGCCAGCGGAGCACCTCGGGATGCGCCCCGGGCAAACCCGCGTCGCGGACCAGCCGCTCGAGGCGGCAAAGCAAGTCCCGTGTGCGCTGCGCCGGGTTTTGCAAAAGCAACAAAAGCGCCTCGATTTCGAGCGAAAGAAGCCCGCTCTCTCGCGCCGCCCGCGCCGCCCGCGCGAGGAGTTCGTCCCGCCGCGTGGACAGCGCCGCCGCCTTCGCCACGGAGAGCAGCGCCGCGGCATCGGCATTTGGCTCGCTCAGCCAAACCTCGGCCACGAGGTCCACGAGCTCCGGTGTAGCGAGCGCCGCCGCGAGATCGGGCCCGAGCTCGGGCGAGGAAAGCACGTACCGCACGTCCCCGGATACCCGACGTCCGATCAAGGACGCCGACAGAAGCTCCGCGAGCAGCGACGCCCCCTCGCCCCCGAGACGCCGCGTGATCACATGACAAACCCCCTCGGGCATGGCCCCGCCCGACAGCGCGATCGCCGCGAGCACGCCCCGCGCCCCCAGAGGCAAACCAGAGGCCCGCCCAAGCGCCGTATCCCGTTCGAGCGGCACCCGCCCGAGCGACGCGAGGAGCCACCCGGGCAAACCCTCCGAGGCCGCCCGCGCGCGTTCGATCGCCGCCGCGTCGGACAAACCGAGCGAATGGCAAAGCGCGACAAACGCCTCCCCCGCGAGCGGCTCGATCCCGAGCACATCCGCGCCCGCAGGCGCGGCGCGCGCCGTCACCACCACGTCGAGCCCCGGCGCCCGTGCGTTGCGGCAACGATACGCATCGAGGGCCGCCGCGAGCTCCGGCGGACCCGCTTCGAGCCCGTCGATCAAGAGCAGCGCCGTCCCGCCCTCCGCCGCGGGCGCGAGCGGCGGCGCCGGCTCCATTCCGCGGAAAAACCCGATCAGACGCGGCACGATCGAGCCCGCCTCCGCGGGCAACGAGACAAGCCGCGCGGCCCGGCCCGCGCATAACGTACGCGTCAAGAGCTCCCGCGCGAGGTGGCTTTTTCCCGCGCCGCTCGGCCCCACGACATAACGAACGGGCGATACGGACGGCGCGGAGAGCGCGGCGATCTCCGCCTCCCGTCCGACAGGCGTTGGCGGCGCCCCGAGCCGCTCGCCCGCCCTTGTCGCCGAGGCCCCGAGGAACGACAGAACCCGACGCGTATCCTCGGGCCGATCGAGCGGGTGCACCTCGACGAGCGCCTCGACGATCTCGGCGAGCGTGGGCCGGAGCCACGGGCACGACGCAGACAACCTCTTTTTCGTATTTCCCAGCGGCGGAGGCGCGCCCGTCGCCGCGGCCCAGGCGAGCGCACCGAGGCCATACAGGTCCGAACGAATCGTCGGCGCCGCGCCCGCCAGCACCTCCGGCGCCGCATACCCGGGCGAGGCCGCGATCGATTGTCCCAGCGCACGCGCCCGGAAAAACACCGCCGCGCCAAGGTCGAGCAGGACGGGCCGCTCGCGGTCCGTGTCGGGCCGCATCCGCACGTGCGCCGGCTTGAGATCCCCGTGCAAAAAGCCCGCGTCGTGCAGCGCCGCGAGCGAGGCCGCGACACCCGCGCAGAGGTCCGCGAGCCGCCGATTGCGATCCGCGTCGCCCGTCGCGCCTCGCACCCATGTCGCCGCATCGAGCCCCGGCACGAAATCCTCCACCAGAAAGGGCGCTCCCGTCCGCTCGTCGTGGCCGAGGTCGTGCGCCCGCACCACGCCGGGCAGTCGCAGCCGCGAGAGCAACGCGAACTCGCCCAGCAAGGCCGAAGGCTCGAACGCGCCCGGCCGGAACACCTTCGCCGTGAGCGAGCGGCCCGGATCCTCCCGATCCACCACGCGCAGTACGATCCCTTGCGCGCCGCGCCCGAGCGGCTCGCCGGCCGCATATCGGGCATGCACGAGAAGCGCATCTCGGTCGCGGCGTCCCATGGCGTCCGAGTCTATCCGCTCATTCGCCCACCGTGGCGCGCGTCTCGGCGGAGGTCACCGCCGCGAGGAACGGCTCGCCCCAGGAAGGCTGGCCGAGCAGACCGAGGGCGCGGCGCAGGCGTGGCTCGGCGAACCGGCCGAGGCCCTGGAAATGAGCCTTCGACGCGACCTCGGTCGCCGGATCCGCGAGGCCCTTCGCTGCGGCGACGTCGCCCTCCTCGAGGTCGGGCGTGATCACCTCGACGCGAATCATCATGACGCGGGTCACGCTGTCCGGCGCGGGGTCGACGGAGAGCGGCAAGGTCGCGTCGGTCCACGTTTGGGGCGCGAGGTAAAACACGCGCAGGCCCGGGGTGCGGAACCATTGCCGCTTCCAGGTCGCCACCATGGCGAGGGATTCGTCGTGGTAGAGCCCCGCGCCGTCGAGCGCGCTCGTCACGGCCTCGCCGAGCGCCTCGGCGAACGCATCGAGCGGCGCGGCGGAGGCGAGCGTCGGGGCGTCGAGGTCCACGGTTTGGCCGGGCGAAACGCCCGCGGGGACCACGGAAAACGCGCCGCCCGCGGGGCCGACGTTCACCACGAAGAGCGCCCCGAGCGCATCGGGTAGGGTGTTCTCGACGCGGACCGCGCCCGCGGCCGCGGTCACGCGCGCGGGCGGCGTGAGGTTGCCGAGGCCTCGATAAAAAAGGAAACGCTCGGCCTCGGGCGAGCCGCTCGCCGTCGGCGCGGCCGTCACGCGCACCGCATTCGCGTCGACGGCGCGCGCGTGGCTCCACGTGAATGCGTCGAGCGAGGCCTCGGGCAGCGGAACGTCCTCGCCACGCGGCAGGATCTCCACCTCGCCCCAGTCGAGCAGCCCCTGCCCGACGGCGCCGTATTTCTCCTGGCAGGTCGGCCCATTCCAGGGAAACGCCGGATCGAGCACCGGATCACCGGCGGCGACGAGGCCCGGCACCGCGTACGCCTCGGCCACCCACGGGTAAAAACTCGCCACCGCGGGGTACCATTGCGTGAGCACGCCGCTCGGGAACGCCACCTGCACGCGCGCCTTCATCGGTTTGTCCGCGTAAAAGTACGTGACGGGCGTCTCCATTTTCAGATGCACCGAGGTCGAGCCCGGCAACGTGCCGGCGCGGACGCGGTCGTAGACGAAGCCCGGGAGATCTTCCTCCTCGTGGTGCAATCCGCGTTGCAGCGAGCCGTCCGAGCCGACGACCACGGTATCGGTGCCCCATTCGTGCACGACGAACCCCTTGCCCGCATAGGCCGCGGGCTCGTTCGAGGGTTCGGGCACGCTGGGCGGGTTTCCCTCGCCGGGTTCTGCGCCTCCGCCGGAGACGATTTCGACAGCGCAGGCCGGTACGAGCGCGAGAACGAGGGGGAGCAGGGCGAGACGGGAACCGAAGGAACGAAGGGTCATGGTAAGCCTCCGCGCCCCACCCGAGCAGGGCACGTGCCATCCGGAAATCCTCGGGTTTTCGGGCCATCACGCGCCGGCAGGTGGGAACCGGTTCCCAGCGCCGGTGGGAACCGGCCCCGGCTGGTTGCCGGCAGACGCGCGAGCGGTCCCCTCAGAGAAATCCCTACCTCATCCTTTCCCCCCTACTCATTGCCCCGAACCATTAGGTCAGTTACTCTGGCTTCCTATTCAGGTTTCCACGGACCAGGGTCATGCGTGTACAGCCGGGCCCCCCGAGCGCAGGGGACTCTCTGCAAGATTGCGAGGTGGAGCTCGCACGTCGCACGTCCAGGCAGCCTGATCATGCAGCCGAAAACCGCGCCCTCGTCGCGCTCGCCGAGACGCTGACCGGGGCCCCGGAGGCCATTCTCCCGAAGCTCGTCGAGCTCGCCCTTTCCCTCTGCCAGGCAGACACGGCCGGCGTCAGCGTCATCGAGCGCGACGGCAACGAGGAGGTGTTCCGGTGGCGCGCCCTCGCAGGAGCGGACGCGGGCAGCCTCGGCGCGGTGATGCATCGGTGGAACAGCCCCTGCGGCGTCGTCGTCGCCCGCAATGCCCCCCTGCTCTTCCGCGACCCCGCGCAGATGTTCCCGCGCGAAGGGGTGCCCGACATGGGCATCGTCGAAGCGCTCACCGTCCCCTTTCACGACGGCGACAAACCCGTCGGCACGGTCTGGGTCTTCACACGCAACGAGACGCGGAAGTTCGACCGGGAAGACGCCCGGATCCTCACGAGCCTGTCGCGGTTCGCCGGGAGCGCCACGAAGGTCCTCACCCTGGCCGAGGAGCGAAAGCAGGCGAACGAGGCGCTCCGCGCGAGCGAAGGCCGCCTTCGGTTCCTCGCGGAGCTCGCCGCCGCCACGCAGCCGCTCACCGATCCCGACGAGATCATGGCCACGACGGCACGCCTGCTCGCCCAGCACCTCGGCGTCGACCGCTGCGTTTATGCCGAAATCGAGGACGAGCGTGTCTTCATCGTCACAGGTGACTACACGCAGGGCGTCCCGAGCATAGCCGGGCGGTGGCCGTTGGACGGCTTCGGGCCCGCGTTCGAGCAGGCCATGCAGGCGAACCAGCCGTACGTGATGGACGACGTGGACCAGGATCCGCGGGCCGCGAACGACCTCTCGGCCTATCGGGCGGCAAGGATCCAGGCCGGCATCTGCGTCCCGCTACACAAGGCCGGCAAGCTCATCGCATTGATGGCCGTCGATCAAGCGAGGCCGCGGCGCTGGACGTCCGAGGAGGTCGAGCTCGTCCGGACCGTCGTGGGCCGCTGCTGGGAGGCCCTCGAGCGAGCCCGGACGGCGCGTAGCCTGCGCGAGCGAGACGAGCGGCTCGATTTCGCGGTCGAGCTCGCCGGGATCGGCTTCTGGCATTGTGATCTGCCGTTCGACGAGCTCAACTGGGACGAACGCGTCAAAGAGCATTTCTGGCTCCCGCCCGACGCCCGCGTGACGATCGACACGTTCTACGAGCGCATTCACCCGGACGACCGGGCGCGGACGCGGCAGGCCATCGAGACCTCGATCCACAATGCAACGCCGTACGACATCGATTACCGGACGGTCGATCCGGAGACCGGGGCCATCAAATGGATCCGCGCGCTCGGCGGGACGGCGTACGGGCCGGACGGGCTGGCCAGGCGCTTCGACGGGGTGACGGTCGACGCCACGGTCCGCAAGCTCCACGAGGAGCGGCTCGCGCGGTTGCTCGAACGAGAGCGCGAGCAGGCCCGGCTGCTCGAGCAGGTGGCCGACGCGGCGCTCACGATTCACGCGACCGCGTCGCTGGACAGCGTGCTCCGGGTGATCACGGAGGAGGCGCGGCGCATCATCGGCGCGCACCAGTCGGTCACGAGCCTGACGCTCGGCAACGACTGGTCCCAGGCGGTCAGCGCCCCGTCCCTGTCGCCGAAGTACGAGGCATTTCGCAATTACCAGGGGGCGCCCACGGGCAAGGGCATCTACGCGCTCGTCTGCCAGACGAACCGCCCGATGCGGCTCACGCAGGCCGAGCTCGTGTCCCATCCGGCGTGGCGAAACTTCAGCGGCGAAGCGGACCGGCACCCGCCGATGCGAGGCTGGCTGGCGGCGCCGTTCATCGGGCGGAGCGGGAAAAACCTCGGCCTCATCCAGCTCTCCGACAAGTACGAAGGCGAGTTCACGGAGCAGGACGAGGCCATTTTGATCCAGCTCGCGCACATCGCGTCCGTGGCGATCGAGAACGCGCGGCTCTACGATGAATTGCGCGATCAGGACCGGCGCAAAGATGAGTTTCTGGCGACGCTCGCCCACGAGCTCCGAAACCCGCTTGCCCCGATCCGGACGGGCCTGACGCTCCTGCAAATGGCCCGCGACGAGGCGCAGGCGCGGCGCATTCGCGAGATGATGGAGCGGCAGGTCGGGCACATGGTGCGGATGGTGGACGATCTGCTCGACGTCTCGCGCATCACGCGGGGGAAGGTGGAGCTGCGCAAGGCGCGGGTGGAGCTCGGGACGGTGCTGGAGAGCGCGCTCGAGACGAGCCGCCCGCTGATCGAGGCGGCCGGGCACGTGTTATCGGTGTCGCTGCCGACCGAGCCGCTGTGGCTCATGGCCGACCCGACGCGGCTTTCGCAGATCCTGGCGAACCTGCTCAACAACGCGGCGAAATACACGCCGGCAGGGGGCCGGATCCGCGTCGCGGCGGAGCGGGAAGGCGCGCACGTGGTCGTGCGCGTGGAGGACACCGGCGTAGGCATTCCGCCGGAAATGCTGCCCAAAGTGTTCGACATGTTCACGCAGGTCGGCCGCTCGATCGAGCGAGCGCAGGGGGGCCTGGGCATCGGTTTGACCCTGGTGCGGCGACTCGTGGAGCTCCATGGGGGCACCGTGGAAGCCGCAAGTGATGGTCCGTCCCGAGGTTCGATTTTCACGGTGCGCCTACCCCTCGGAGCTGCCGAGGAAGCCAAAGCGGTGGGTCCGAGCGGGGATGCGCCGGCCAAAGGAGCGACTGGCGGTCTGAAGGTGCTGGTGGTCGACGACAATGTCGACGGCGCGGAGAGCCTGGCAGAGCTGCTCCAATTGACGGGACACACGACCGAAGTGGCGCACACGGGCCCCTCGGCGCTGGTCGCGGCGCGCGCGTTCGAGCCGGACGTGGTCTTCCTGGATATCGGTTTGCCGGGAATGACGGGCTACGAGGTGGCGCAGCGGCTGCGGGCCGAGGAAGGGCTCGGTCGGGTGGTGCTGGTGGCGCTGACGGGCTGGGGGACGGAGGAAGACCGGCGGCAAGCACGCGAGGCGGGATTCGATTACCACCTGACGAAGCCGGTGGACCTCCAGGAGGTGCAGCGGATCGTGGACGGGGTGGCGGCGAAGATGAAGCGGGTCGCCTGAAGCGGCGTCACTGGCTCTCGCGCATCGTGAGCACGCGCCGGCGCTCGTCGATCCAGGCGCGCGCCTCCGCCTCGGTGCTGGAAAAGACGAGCGGCGGGGTATTCGGTTGAAGCAGCGACGTGGCCTTGTCGACGAGCTTCACGACCACCCGTTGCCGGAAGCTCCCATTGAAGAGCACCATGCCCTTGTTTTCAGGTCGCACCGGCGTGGTCGCGGCGCGCGTGCGCGCTCCGGGTAAGACGGCGCCGAGCCGCCCGATGTCGATGAGCCAGAACACGTGCGAATGCCCGCGCTCGTCGCAGAGCCACGCGAATGCGTCGAAAAGGGCGGCCACGTGGTCCTCGGCGAGATCCCCCCCGGTGCGGATGAACAAGATGCCCGCGTCCTCGCACCGATACGTGTGGCCACCGGTGCGGTACCAACCCTCGGAGCCGAAATCATTCGTCGGGAGGTCCGGACGCATGGGCAGTGCAGATACCACGATTCGCCCACACGAGTGAAGCAACGACCGAAGCCGACGTGAAGCGCCGGCTCGCCCTGGACCACCTCGACGGGCATCCCTCGAAGGCGATCGGGGAAGACGCGACAGCGTCGTTCGACGCGTGCTCGTCCCCCGAAAACGTGTCCCAACACTCATTTTGTACGAAAAACTTCCAACAAAGACGTAAAATTACACCCCTTCGGACGAAATTCTGGCACGCCTCCACACGATCACCTTGACAGTTGATAATGGGTTTCATTATCACTTTCATCAAGATCGCGGTTCTCTGTAGGTGAGGGTAGGCAACGCAACAGTTCGCACACCCCCGGGCGTCCCTGGAGTCTTTTCGTGGCCGATTCCCCCATGACACGGCAAGAGCGCCACCTCGTTTGGCTTCTCGGTGCCGTTCAACTCACGCATACGCTCGATTTCATGATCTTAATGCCGCTCGGGCCGGAGCTCATCGGCAAGTTCAATATTTCGGCGGCGGAGTTCGGGGCCATGGTGTCGGCCTACACGCTCGCCTCGGCCGCCATGGGCCTGCTCGGCGTGCTCTGGCTGGATCGATGGGACCGCAAGCGCGCGCTATTGCTGCTTTATATGGGTTTCATCGCGGCCACGTTTTCGTGCGGCGTCGCGAACGGCCCGACGTGGTTGCTCCTCTCGAGGACCGTGGCCGGCGCCTGCGCGGGCCTGATGAGCGCCGTCGTCATGGCCATTCTCGCCGATCGCGTGCCGGCCGAGCGCCGCGGCCGCGCCATTGGCACGGTGATGTCATCCTACGGAATCTCGGCCGTCGGCGGCGTGCCGCTGAGCCTCGCGCTCGCCAATCAATGGGGCTTTCGTACCCCCTTCTGGGCCATCAGCGCGCTCGCCGGCATCCTGTGGCTCCTTTCGTGGCGCATCCTGCCCGCTGTCGATCATCACCTCACGGGAGCGCGCGGAAAGGGCCCGAACGCTCCCGCCCCGCTCCTCTCGATGCCAGGGCTTCCGCTCGGCTGGGCGCTCACGTTCAGCGTGGTTTTCGCGGGCTTCTTGCTGATTCCCTACCTGAGCACGTTCATGGTGGGCAATCTCGGGCTCCGCCTCTCGGACCTGCCCTGGATCTATCTATGCGGCGGCGCGGCGACGCTCTTCACGTCGCGCTGGATTGGCGCCCTCGTGGACCGTCACGGTCCGCCCCGGGTGCTCGGCATTCTGCTCGTCGCCACCCTGGCGCCGTTTCTCCTTTTCACGCACCTGCCCATCCTTCCGAAGGCGGGCGTGGCCGCGCTCTTCGTCCTCTTCATGACCCTGACCTCCGGCCGCGCCATTCCCACGATCGCATTGATCACGTCCCGGGTGCCGCCTGCGCTGCGCGGGCGTTACCTCGCGGTCAACATGGCAGCGAGCGACGGCGCCTCCGGCCTCGCCGCGTGGACGAGCGGTCTCTTCATCACGACGACCCCCGAGGGCGCGCTGGTCGGCTTCGGCCCTATGGGATTCCTCGCGTCGAGCGTGTCGCTCCTCGCACTTTGTATTCTGTGGGTGCTCGGGCGCAGCGCCGCCCCGCAGCGCGCAGCGCAGACCTGAAAACCGTGAGCAACTTTCGATGATTCACGAAATCGCCATGGGCACGCCGGTGAGGAATTCCTCGAACCACGAGGCCGCCGTGCAGCATCCGCCCGGAGACATCCCGCCCTCGCGCCCGCGCGCGCCTTCGCGTTCGCGCACGAGCGAATGGAGCCCTACGTCCTGGAGATCGAGGCCCGATTCGCAGGCCGTGCGATACGACGATCCCGCCGCGGTCGAGCGCATCGCTTCGCGCATCGAAGAGCTGCCACCGCTCGTGAGCTCGTGGGAGGTGGAGCGATTCCGCTCCCTCGTCGCGGAGGCGCAGCTCGGCCGGCGCTTCCTGCTCCAGGGCGGCGACTGTGCCGAAACCATGCGCGAATGCCGCTCGGAGACGATCGTCAACAAGCTCGACATCTTGCTCAAGATGTCGCTCGTGCTCATCGTCGGCGGCGGCAAGCCGGTGGTGCGCGTGGGGCGTTTCGCCGGGCAATACGCGAAGCCGCGCTCGCGCCCCACGGAGGTGCGCGGCGGGATCGAGCTGCCGAGTTATTTTGGTGATCTCGTGAATGGATCGGAGTTCACGCCCGAGGCGCGGCGCCCGGATCCCGAACGGATGCTCGCCTGTTATCACCACGCCGCGATGACGCTCAATTTCGTCCGGTCCCTCTCGGCCGGCGGATTGTCCGGTCTCGAACGCCCGGATCGCTGGGATCTCTCGTTCTCCGAGCGCACAGATCTGCCCGCCCCCGTGCGCGAGTGCTTCCAGGCGACGACGCGGCAGCTCGAAGACGCGCTTCGATGCATGGACGCGCTCGGCGGCGCGGGGAGCGAGCTCTCGCGTGTCGAGTTCTTCACGTCCCACGAGGCGCTCAACCTGCATTACGAGTCCGCGCAGACCCGCGCGGCGCCGCACCGGGACGAGTATTACGATCTCACCGCGCACATGCCGTGGCTCGGCGAGCGGACGCGGTCGCTCGACGGCGCGCACGTCGAGTTTCTCCGGGGCATCAGCAATCCGATCGGCATCAAGCTCGGCCCGTCGGTCACGCCGGTCGAGGTCCTGCGCTTGCTCGATACGCTGAACCCCACCGAGATCCCCGGACGCATCGTGCTCATCACGCGCATGGGTGCCGAGCGCGTCGACGCCACACTCCCGCCCTTGCTCGAGGTCGTGAAACGCGCGGGCCGGCGCGTGCTCTGGGTGTGCGATCCCATGCACGGCAACACGATCACCACGAGCTCGGGCGTGAAGACGCGTGAATTCGCGGCGATCGTGCGCGAGATCGATCGGACGTTCGACGCGCACGACGCCTGCGGCACCTACCTCGGCGGCGTCCACTTCGAGCTCACGGGCGACCACGTCACCGAATGCATCGGCGGGAGCGTGCGTGAGGAGGACCTCTCCCACGCATACGAGACGGTCTGCGATCCCCGATTGAATCAATCGCAGGCACTCGAGCTCTCGTATTGCATCGCGCGGCGCATGCGGGCGATGCGCCCATGACCGTGGCGCCGCGGCGCGCCCTTTCCGCGAGAGCCCAGGAAGAATTCGTTCATGGCCCCGTCCGGGCCAGCAAGGAGAGTCGCTCGATGACCTCGATTTCGACGCCGGAAGCCTTCGCCGCCACCGTGCGCAGCGGCACGGAGCTCCTCCAGGCGTACAACCAGGAATCGTCTTTCTTCTTCTCGTCCCCGACCCGCACCGTTCTCGCGCAGGGTGTACGCGAGATCGTCGGCGGAACGGCGCACGGCGAAGGCATTCCCGAGCGCGTCGCGGCGGTGCTCGCGTCGCTCGAAAAGTCCGGGCACGAGCGCCCCCTGGCGGTCGGCGCCGTGCCCTTCGATACCCGATCCCCGGCCCACCTCCTCGTGCCGCGAACCACCCGCATCGCCGGCCCCCTGGATGCGGCGTCGATATCGCTCCCCGCACCGCCGCGGGTCTCTGCAGAATGGATGCGTTTGTCGCCCGACCGCGACGGGTTTCTGGGCGGCGTCGAGCGCGCCCTCGCCTTGATACGCACGGAGGCGCTCTCGAAGGTGGTCCTCTCCAGAATGCTGGAGCTGCGTTCCTCGGAGCCGGTCGATCTCGCTCTCCTCCTCGAGCGGTTGTCGAAACGGAACACCTCCGGGTACACGTTCGCGCTCAAGCTCCCCGAGGCGCGCGGAGCCCTCGCGCCCGAGCCGCGTACATTGATCGGCGCGAGCCCCGAGCTCCTCGTGTCGCGCTCTGGGAACACGGTATTCGCCAATCCACTCGCGGGTTCCGCGCCCCGGAGCACCGACCCCGAGGAAGACGAGCGGCGGGCGAGCGCGCTCCTCACCTCCGAGAAAGACCGGCGCGAGCACGCGGTCGTCATCGACGCCGTCGTCGAAGCGCTTCGCCCCTTCTGCAAGCGCCTCGTCGTCCCGCCGCGCGCCTCGCTCTTGCACACGCCGGCCATGTGGCACCTGTCGACGCCGATCACGGGAGAGCTCGCGGATCTCTCGACCTCGTCGCTCGCGCTCGCAATGGCCTTGCACCCGACGCCGGCCGTGTGCGGATACCCTACCACGAGCGCGCGCGCGGCCATCGAAGCGATCGAGCCCTTCGATCGTGGCTTCTTCACGGGCCTCGTGGGTTATTGCGACGCGGCCGGCGACGGTGAATGGGCCGTGACCATCCGCTGCGCCGAGATCGGCGGCGACGCACTTCGCGTGTATGCCGGGGCCGGCGTCGTCGCCGGTTCGTCGCCCGAACGCGAGCGCGCCGAGATTGCGGCCAAGATGCGCACCATGCTCACCGCGCTCGGCCTCGATCCCTTGCCGGAGGATCTCTGATGCGCACGGACGAATTGCGGGAAACGGGGACGCTCGCGGGGTTCACGCCCTGGCCTGCCGATTTCGCCGAGCGGTACCGGCGAGCGGGTTACTGGATCGGCGAGACATTCGGCGATTTCTTGCGCGACCGAGCGGAACGATTCGGTGATCGCACCGCGCTCGTCGACGACCGGCGCCGCCTGAGTTATCGCGAGCTCGATGCCCGCGCCTCGCGCCTCGCGGCCGGCCTCGCGCGACTGGGCATCAAGCCGCGGGATCGCGTTGTCGTGCAGCTCCCGAACATCGTGGAGTTCTTCGAGGTCTGCTTTGCCCTGTTCCGCCTCGGCGCGCTCCCCGTGCTCGCCCTGCCCCCGCATCGGCGGGCCGAGATCTCGTACTTCTGTCAGTTCACGGAGGCCGTTGCGTACATCATCGCCGACAAGGACGGTGGATTCGATTATCGCAAGCTCGCCGAGGAGATCCAGGCCGAAGCGAGCACCGTGAAGCACGTCCTCGTCGCCGGCGAGCCAGGGCCGTTCACCGCGCTGGAGAGCCTCTATGACGAGCCTGCGCCGCTCCCGACGCTCGCGCCCGAAGACGTCGCCTTCTTTCAGCTCTCGGGTGGTAGCACGGGAATCCCCAAGCTGATTCCCCGCACGCACGACGATTACCTTTACAGTGTCCGTGCCAGCGCCGACATCTGCGCGCTCGATGGAGACAGCGTCTTTCTCGTCGCGTTGCCCGTCGCGCATAACTTCACGCTGAGCTCTCCCGGCAGCCTGGGCGTGCTCCATGCCGGCGGCCGCGTCGTGCTGAGCCGGCGCCCGAGCCCGGACGAGGCATTCCGCTGGATCGAAAAAGAGCGCGTCACCGTGACCGCCGTCGTGCCGCCGCTCTGCGCGGTCTGGCTCGAAGCCGCGCGGAATGCCCGGCAGAATCTTTCGAGCCTTCGCTTGCTGCAGGTGGGCGGCTCCAAGCTGAGCGCGGAGGTCGCGCGCCGCGTGCGAGGCACGCTCGGATGCACCTTGCAACAGGTGTTCGGCATGGCCGAGGGGCTCGTCAATTACACCCGCCTCGACGATCCCGAGGACGTCATCATCGAAACGCAGGGGCGGCCCATTTCTGCGGACGACGAGGTCCGGGTCGTCGACGAGGACGACCGCGACGTCGAGGTCGGCCAGGTGGGCCACCTGCTCACGCGGGGTCCCTACACCATTCGCGGATATTACAAGGCCGAAGCCCACAACGCGAAGGCATTCACGCGCGACGGGTTTTACCGGACCGGCGACGTCGTGCGGCGTACGCCGGCGGGGTATCTCGTCGTGGAGGGACGCGCGAAGGATCAGATCAACCGCGGCGGCGAAAAGATTGCGGCCGAGGAGATCGAGAATCACCTCCTCGCCCATCCAGCGGTGCGGGACGTGGCGCTCGTCGCCATGCCGGATGCTTTCCTCGGGGAGCGCTCGTGCGCAGTCGTCGTCCCCCGCGAGACGCCGCCGGCCCCGCGTGAGCTCACCACATTCCTGCGAGAGCGCGGACTCGCTGCCTACAAGATCCCGGACCGCATCGAGCTCACGGGCGACCTCCCCAAGACGAACGTGGGGAAGGTGGACAAACAGGCGCTCCGTCGCTGGATCGCCGACAAGATCGCCCAGAAGGGCCAATGACGACCGGAGGACATCGACCATGGGAATCCCCAGCATCCAGCCTTATTTCATGCCTCGGAAAGAGGAGCTGCCCAAGAACCGGATGTCGTGGACGCCGGATCCGGGCCGCGCCGTCCTTCTGATCCACGACATGCAGCAGTACTTCCTCGATTATTACGATATCCGGGCCTCACCGGTCGTCGAGCTCCTGGAGAACATCCGGCAGGTGCGAGAGCGGTGCCGTGCGCTCGGGATCCCCGTCGTGTATACGATGCAGCCCTCCGAGCAGACGGCCGAGGAACGTGGCCTGCTCCTCGACTTCTGGGGTCCCGGGCTGACGGCGCAGCCGCACAAACATGGGATTGTGCACGAGCTCTCGCCGGCGGAGTCGGACACCGTCCTCACGAAATGGCGCTACAGCGCGTTTCAACGGACCGAGTTGCTCGAACTCATGCGCCGGTGGCGGCGCGATCAGCTCATCATCTGCGGCGTCTATGCGCACATCGGATGCATGTTGACGGCCGGCGAGGCCTTCATGAACGACGTGCAGCCGTTCTTCGTGGCCGACGCGACCTCCGATTTCACGCGGAACTGGCACGAGATGGCCATGACGTACGTGGCGCAGCGGTGCGGCGTGGTCGTGTCGACCCGCGACGTGCTCGACGCGCTCGCAGAGAAATCGTCCGGCGCCGCGACGTTCGACCTCGAGCACCTGCGCAGCGAGGTCGCCGGGCTCCTCGAGCGCCCCGCCTCCGACATCCAGAGCGGCGATTCGCTCCTCGATCTGGGCCTCGATTCCATCCGCCTCATGACGCTCGTCGAACGGCTGCGCGCCGCAAACTTCGACATTTCGTTCGTGGAGCTCGCGGAGCGCACGACGCTCGACGATTGGTGGGAGATCCTCTCCGCGCGAATGCCGCACGGGCGATGGACCGGAGCCGAGGAGCAAGCCCATGGAGTTCGAGGGTAAAATCGCGCTCGTGACGGGCGCCGCCCAGGGAATCGGGGCGGCCGTCGCGCGAGCGCTCGCGGCGCGTGGAGCGAGCGTGGCCGCGGTGGATTCGAACCGCGACCGCCTCGACGTGGTGGCCGCCGAAATACGGGCAAGCGGCGGCCGCGCGGCATCATTCTCTGCGGACGTCACGGACCGGGAGGCGGTCGACGCCGCGGTGGACCAGATCGAGAGCGAGCTCGGCCCCATCGATTTCCTGGTCAATGTCGCGGGTGTGCTGCGCGTCGGTCTCGTCGAAGCGCTGCGTGACGAGGACTGGGAGCAGACTTTCGCGGTCAATGCCCGGGGAGTGTTTTACCTTTGCCGTGCCGTGGCCCAGCGCATGGTGCCGCGCAAATCCGGCGCCATCGTGACCGTCGGATCCAATGCCGGGCGGACGCCACGCATGCACATGTCGTTGTATGCGGCCTCGAAGGCGGCCGCCGCGATGTTCACGAAGTGCATCGGCCTCGAGCTCGCGCAGCACGGCATCCGGTGCAACGTCGTTTCTCCGGGATCGACGGATACGCCGATGCAACGATCGTTGTGGAAGGACGAGAACGGAGCGCAAGCCGCCATCGACGGCGCGCCCGGCGCTTATAAAGTGGGAATCCCCCTGCAACGAATCGCGGACCCGACGGACGTCGCGGACGCGGTGTTGTTTCTTCTCTCGGATCGGGCACGGCACATCACCATGCACGATATCTGCGTCGACGGCGGCGCCACGCTCGGCGTGTGACGCCGCCGCCGTGCGGCGCTCAGGGGCCGTCGCCCTGCACGCGGCCGAATTGAACCTCCGAGGCCGTCCCGCGCATGACGAAGGCGGCGGCGGCCACGGCGATCATGATGGCGAGCGCGCCGAGGACCCGCGTGGGCTTCATCTGCCACCACATCGCGAGGCCGCTGAGCGCCCACACGACCAGCGTGATGCCGGTGATGTCCGCGAAGAGCGCAAAGAACCAGGCCATGTCGCCGTGAACGGGGAAATGGTGCGTCGTGTGCAGCTTCTCCAGAAGCTCCACGAAGCGGAGCTGGCCCGGACCGGCGGGTCGCCCGTCGATTTGACCCGAGCCGAGATCGTAGACGACGTTCCAAGCGCGGCCACTTTGATCACGCACACGGAAGCGCAGCTCGGGGTGGACCTTCGGATGCGCCCGCAAGGGTCCCTCCGCGTCGATCCCCAGCTTGGGCAGGAGCTCCTTCACCTGCTCCTGCACCGCCGCCATCTTGTATTCGGGCAATTCGATGGTCGCGCCGGCAAAGGGAGGAGGATCGGATTTCGGCTCCGGGGCATGCGTGGAGACCGTCGCGCCGCCGCCGTCGAGGCTGAGGATGAGCACGTGACGCCCTCCCGCGCGGCTCGGCGTCGCGAGCAGGGGCCAGCCCGAGAAGGAGCTCGGGGCCCCCGGATCAAGCGCGTACCCCCCCGGGGATCCGGCGTTGATCTGCCCGACGACCTTTTGCGCGATCTCGTTCGGATCCCAGGGTTTCATTCCGGTGAGTGTGGAGAGCTCCGCCGCGGAGAGGTCCCGCTCCTCGATATCTCGCCCGATCTGGGGATGATTAAAGAGCGCGCCGCTCAGCCCGAAGAGAAGCACCCACGGGAACACCAGCAGGCCGAGATACATGTGCAGGCGCCGGACGAATTTCATGACGGCGCCATACCCTCGGCGGCGAGGGGGCTCGGCCCGGGGCGGCGGGGCCTCTTTCGCGGAAGCCGGATTCGTCATCGGATCTTCAGGGCCGAGAAAACGAGGCCCGGCGTGCTCAGCGCCACTTCACCCGGGCCCTTCGCCTCGAGCTCGAGGAGCTTCGTCGAGTCCTGGCCCTGGAAGAGCGACACGAAGCTCCGGTCGCCGAACTGCAGCGGAATGACGCTTCCATTGCTGGGCGCGGCGTCGAGCACCTCGGCCGTCGGGGTATCCCCGAGCGTCACGGTCGCCCACTTCCAGGCCGCCGCGCTCGCGAGGACGCGCGGGTGCGTGTCCGGCATGATCGGGAAGGCGCTCTCGTCGAGCACCCGCAGGAAGGCCTCGTTGCCCGGCCCGCGGAGCAGGGAGCCGGCGGTTTGTCCGCCAAAGAGCGTGTTCAGCTCGACATGGAACGCGGCGTCGAACGTCTTCGTCGCCGGGTCGAACCGCAGCATGCAAGGCGGCGCGGCATTGGCTTCGTTCAGCCGGTGCACGGCCGCGCCGTAGGCTTCCGTGGCGAGATAAATCTTTCCATCGGGCCCTTCGATGCCATCCCGCACGTAGCCGCAGCGATCATCCGTGACGATGGTCGCCTGATCCGTCTTGCCATTCACGACGACGACCACCGCCTTGCTCGGGACCTCCGGACCCTTTCGATACCCGGCGAAGGTGATCACGTCGTCGCCCAGGCGCAGCGGCGCAGCCGTGAACGTCAACGTAGTATCCGCGATGACGAGCTCATTCAGGGAAATGTCCCCGGTGACCGTCATGTCCTTCGGATTCCAGACGACGACCTGGGCCGTGGGGCCGTCGAAGAAATATGCCTTCGTCTCGGAGACGAACTGAAATTGACCGTGATACTCGCCGAGCGCGGCGATTCCCTTGCCCTGGAAGCTCACCGTGGTGCCCAAGCGCAAGGTGCCGTCCGCTTGCAGGTCGTAACGCGTCACGGTCGGCCCGGCTTCGCCCGCGATGAATACGGCGCCCCCGTCCTCGGGCCCGACGCCGAGGGCGCGGCCCGCGATTTCGACGCCGTTGTCGAGCGTGAGCGCGGCGTCGCCCCCGAGCTTGTCGGTCACGAGGATATAACTCGTGTTGTCCCCGCCATTGGCGCCAAAGACCTGAGTCGTGAGGGCATACAGGGGTCCCGTCGCGGAACCGCCCCCGGCACCCTGGCCGCCCTGGCCACCGGTGCCGCCGGTGCCGCCGGCGCCGTCGCCGTCACCGCCGCTGCAGGCGGCGAGAGCGGGGAACACAAGGGTGATCAGGAGCGCTGTGACTTTTTTCATGGATGTATCTCCTCGGGAAGGAATGGGTGGGTCAGAGCTCGAGAACGAGCTTGGCGTTCGCCGCTCGCCCCGGTTGCTGGACCCCGAACGAATCGAAGACTTTTTCATCCGTCAGGTTCTGCACCTCGAGGGTCCCGCTGACGGACCCGTCGCCGTGCTTCATGGAGTACGTGAGCGCGAGCGCGTGGACGAGCTGCGAGGGAATGACGAGCTTGGAATCGATGGCCCCGATGCTCTCCCAGCCGCGGAAGTAGGCCTCGACGTAGCGCGCCTGCCACGTGAGCGAAAGGACGTCGCGCGGACGGAGCAAATCGGAACCTTGCACGCGAGCGCTCGCGCCGGCGAACAGGTAAGGGCGGTTCGGGATACGATCCCCCTCGAATTTGCCGAATGCGCCTTCGCTCGCGGTGTTGCGGAAATCATGCCAGGTGGCGTATCCGTCGAGCGCGACCCAATCTCCCGGGGACGTCCATCCGAGGGACGCCTCGACGCCGACCGACCGAGCCGAGAGGACGTTTTCGTGCTGAAAATAATTGCCGTTGCTGAGCAGGACGATGAGGTTCTCCGCGAAGCGCCCGAAGCCGTTCACGTTGAACCGAAAGAGGCCGGCGGCGGTCTCGGCGCGCTCCAGGGTCAGGCCGAGGTTCACGTTGTGGCTCGCCTCCGGCTCGAGGTGCAGGTTCTCGATGATGAGCGCGCCATTGCCGAACATCTCCTCGGGGTTGGGCAGACGGGTCGCGTACTCGTACGATGCCTTGGCGTAAAACGCTTCGGTGAAGCGGAATCGCAGGCTGTCGCCGATCCCCCCGCGCTGGGTCGTTCGGTCGAGATCGCGGAGATTCCCGTTCGGCAATTGCTCCTTCGTCCGGGCCATCTGCACATATGCCTTGGCGAACGCGATGTTCGCGAGTTTTCCCGCAAACGGGCGCGCCTCGTATTCGGCGCCGACCACGCTGCTCAGGAGCGCCCGCTGCGCGGTGAGCGGGTCGTATTCGTCCGCGGGAATGGCATGGTCCTTCCCCGTCCGGATGGCATAGGTGGGCGAGAGCCCGAACCGGAGCGAATGCCAGGGCGCTGGGTTCCACACCAGGTTGAGGCGGGCGAAGACATTGTGTTGCTCGATGGCCTGATCGATCGCGCGGGCCTCGATCTCACCGCGTTGCGGGAGCTCGAAAACGCAACGGCCGAACCAGTCGTAACGACACGTGGAGAGATCCTGGAATTCCCTGTGCGTGTACGTGTACCCGGCCACCGCGTCGAACCGCGTCCTCCGGGAGAAAGGATTCGCATATCGCAGGTGTGCGCCCGCCGATTGCTTGCCGTAGGTCACCGCGCCATAAGGAACGGACATGAGGGCGTTGTGTTGAACATCCCTCCGGTGTTCGGTGTAGAAAGCGCGCAGCAGGAGCTTCTCCGCCCGCGGACGCCCGACGAACCCCACCTCGACGCTCCCGCCGCCGGCGCGGTAGCCGTCGTGGAACCGATGAACGCGGGCCGGCGAGAGGCGGCCTTGCTCGTCGAAGACCTCGACGTCGATCGGGTAATCGTTTCGGGTGTAATCATAGAACCCATTCACGCGAGCGAAAAACCCGGTGGGCTCGTGCAGATGCCGAGCGCTCAGCGTCAATCGGTACGTCTTGAAGGACCCGACCTGATAGGACGCCGAGGCGTGGGTGCCGCGGACGTCCGCATCGGTCACGAGGTTCACCGCGCCGCCGAGTGCATCGGCGCCGAAACGCACGGGGACGACGCCGCGGTAGACCTCGATGCGCTCCACGAGGTTCACCGGGACATTGGTGATCCCGTGCGCATACCCGGCGAGATCGAGGGGCACACCGTCCAAAAAGAAGCGGATCTGATCGCCCGTGAGACCATTGAGCGAGAGGCGCGCGTTCGATCCGAGCCCACCTTCCCGGCGCACCCCCACGCCCTCGGAGCGCGCCAGCACCTCGCCGAGGTCCGCGGTTCGTCGCTGCGCTTCCTCGGTCTCGATGACCTGGACCGCCTGCGCGGACCGGCGGAGTCGATCGCCTTCGGACGCGCCGCGGACCGTGACGTCGATCGATGGTTTGGCAGGACCGACCATGGCCTGCGCTGCAGGCGCCGCCGGCTCGGGCCCGGGCTCGCTCGCGGCCGGGGTTATGGCGGACTGCGCCTCCGGGGGCGGGGCTGACTCTGGCGGCAACCTGAATTCGTAAGCGTAGAGGATGATCGCCGCGACGGCCTTGTCTCCCCGACGAGCTGGCGTGAAACGGAATTGCAGCGCCGCCTCCTGTGCGGCCTCGTCAAACCCGTTTCCGCCCGGCTCCACGACCTCGGCCTTCGTGACACGCCCCGCGACGTCGATGCGGAGCTTCAGCACCACGCGGCCTTCCCGCCGGGCAGCGCGTGCTTCCGCCGGATACGCCGCCTCGACCGCCTCGATGAGCTCGGGCGGGTGCACCGTGCGCTCGGTCGTCGCGCTCGTCTGCGCAGGCGAAGGGCCACTCGGCTCCGCGTCCTGCGCGAGGGCGGTCGGACAAACCGAGAGGACGAGGGCCAGGCCCCCGGCCCATCCGGTGCACGAAAAACGGCGCGTACGAACCATCAGAGATTCAGGACCTCGCGCCGGCCAGGCTTCCCTCGAATGCGCCGTGCTTCGCCATCTCGACGAGCGCGTCGTGCGCCGCCTCGATCGTGAAATCGATCTGCGCCTGCGTGTGCACGCCCGAGATGAAGCTCACGTCACGGCGCAGGAGAACGCCGCGCCTCGCCATGGCGCCGACGAACTGCGCGGCGAACTTCGTGTGCGTCGCGAGATCGTCCGCGAAAAGGAAGAACGGAATCGCGTCGTAGCCCACCACGCGCAGCGGCGCCCCGACCTTCGTGGCCTTCTCGTTGACGCCTTCGCGAAGCCGCTTGCCGAGCGAGGCGATCCGCTGGATGTAATCGGTATCCCGGTATTCGCCGAGGACCGCCTTGCAGACCTCCAGGGAGAGCATCTCGCCGCCGAACGTCGTCGATACCTGCAGCTCCGCGAGGCGGCTCATCACCTCCCGCGGGCCCGCGATGGCCGAGAGCGGCATGCCCGCCGCGATGCCCTTCGAGAGACACACGAAATCGGCCACGATTCCGTAATACTCCTGGGCGCCGCCGAGCGCGAGCCGGAAGCCCGTCACGACCTCGTCCAGCACGAAGAGCACGCCGTGGGCGTGGCAGGTCTCGCGCAAGGTACGCAAGAACTCCGCCGAGACGACACGCTTGTAGGGCAACGAGAGCAGCACCAGTGCGATTTCGGAGCCCTTTTCGGCGATCAAGTCGAGCAACGGCTTCTCTTCCGCCTCGGCCATGAGCGGCATGCGATAGGTGTAGTCGCGCAGCACCGCCGGCACGCCGGGCGTGTCGAACATGAAATGGTCGTGCCAGCCGTTGTAGCCGATGGTGACGACCTTCTCTCGCCCCGTCACGTGTCGAGCGAGCCGAATCGCCGCCGAGGTCGCGTCCGCGCCGGTCTTGAAGAAGCGGGCCATCTCCGCGCCGGGGATGAGATCGACGAGTGTGCGCGTGGCCGTGACCTCGATCTCCGTCGGCAACGAATGCAGCACGCCATTCGCGAGGCTCTCGCGAATGGCGCGGACGACGGCGAGGTGGTTGTGCCCGAGCGTGTTCGCCCCGAGGCCGCAGATGTAATCGATGTACTCGTTACCGTCGACGTCGCGCACGAGCGCGCCCTCGCCGCCCTCGAGATACACCGGGAACGAGCCGAGGGCATACATCTCCGGCCGCTTCATGAGCGACTGGGTGACGCCGGGGATCAGCCTGCGCGCCTCCGCGAGCAGCGCATTCGATCGATCGAGCTTCCATTCCCCTGCGATGGGTCGCGGGAGACCACGCTCCCGGCTGTCGACGTCTACACCAAGGGTCCGTGAGGTCATGGGTGATTTCCTTTGGTTCGGGTGGAGGCGTCGCTTCAGGCTCGGCCCGCTCGCCCATTCGAAGGGCGCGGCAGCTTGCCGGTCTCGACGCAATGATCCAGATAACGAAACACGAGCGAACGATCGACGGCGGGGCAATCGATTCCGCTGTCGGACAGGCCACGAATCACGTTGTCGCAGCGCACGCGCCCGAGGCCGAAGTTTTGCGGTTGATCTCCGGCGTCGGCCTGGAGATCGAAGAAGGCGAGCGTGGCGCTCTCGGCGGCGCTGGCGCCGCTCCCCAGGCGCGCGCGGAAGGCCGGGACCGAGCAGGTTTCGACGGTATACCCATACTCCTGTACCCAGCGGAACACGTCCCTCAGTCGGACGTCGGGCGCGGGAGCGAGGTTATACACGGTGCCACGTTGCGGACGGGTGAGGGAGAGCGCAACGATCGCGCGCGCCACGTAATCGACGGGCGTCCATGTCTCCGCGACGTCGAGGTCGGGCAAGACCCCTGCCGGAATGCCGGCGAGGAGGAGACGAAAGACGAGGTCCTGTTCATTGACGATCCCGGAATCGGGAGCGCCGACGACACGACCGAGGCGATACACGGCGACCGGCACTCCTCGCTCGCTTGCCTGCTCCGCGAGCCGCTCGGCGATCCATTTGCTCTGCTTGTAGCCGTCCAGAAGCTCCGGGTGCGGCGGGACGAACGCCTCGGGGACCTCGGGGCTCCTGGCGATCGAAGGCGCCACGGCCAGCGTCGACACGTGATGCACGGGCTTCGGGCGCGCCGCGGCCGCGAGCCTCAGCACCTCGCGTGTCCCAAGCACGTTCACCGCGCGCATGCTGCGGTAATCACGCACGAGGCTGACGATCGCGGCGTCGTGATAGATCACGTCGCATTCCGTGGCCAGGCGGTCCCACGTCTCGGCCCGCAGCCCGAGGCGGGGCAACGAGAGGTCGGCCGGAATGGCCACCACCCTGTCCTCGAAATGCTCGAGCGGCAGACGCTGTTTTTCTAGGGCCGCGCGGAGCCGATCGGCCGCTTGCTTCTCGTCCGCCGCGCGTACCGGACAAACCACACGCGCGACCGTCCCCAAAAGGAGCGCATGCAAGAGATGCACCCCGACGAACCCGGTCGCGCCGGTGAGCAGGACCTGTCGGGGCGACGGGCGCAACGTCGCGGGCGCAAGCGAGGGCGGGACGATGTCCTCCGGGAGCACGGCGTCGGCGAGCATTGCATCCGTGAGCCCCGCGGCGACCTTCGTGACGCCCGCGGATTGCTCCAGGGCGCGCGAGAGCTCCGCGATCGTCGGATGACGAAACACCATCGCCACGGGGATCTCGCGGCCGAGCGTGAGGCCGAGGCGCGTGGCGACCTGAATGGTTTGCAGCGACTGCCCGCCGCGCTCGAAGAAATCGTCCTCCAGGGAGAGATCAGAGACCCCGAGGATTTGCTCCCAGACCGCCATGACGACCTTTTCGAGGTCCGTCGTCGCTGCCGCCGACGTGGCCGTGCGGGTGGCGGCCGCGTCGCGAAGCGCGGCCCGGTCGATTTTGCCCGTGCTGGTCCTCGGCAATCGATCCGTGAACAGAAAGGCCGAAGGGACGGAGGCGGGAGGCAATGCCGATTGCGCGTGGCCGCGGAGCTCGGCCGGTGACGAAGGGGGCGTATCGGCCACGATGTGCGCTGCGAGGCGCTTGATACCACCTGGCAAAGCGGATCCGACCACCGCGACCTCGCGCACGCCGGGGAAACGAAGCAAAACGGTCTCGATTTCGCCCGGATCGACGCGATGCCCGCTGATCTTGAGCTCCTCGTCGACGCGGCCGACGAAAACGAGCTCACCCGCCTCGTTTTGCCGGACGAGGTCTCCGGTGCGATACGCGCGCGGCTGTCCGGGCAGCGTTTCGAGCATCCGGAAACGCGCGGCGGAGAGCTCCGGCTGCCCGAGATACCCCGTGGCCAGCCCTTCGCCCATCAGATACAGCTCCCCCACGGCGCCTCGCGCGACGAGCTGTCCATCCGCGCCGAGGACGGCCGCGCAGACGCCGGGCAGCGGCGTGCCAATCGGGACTTCCTGCGCGCTCTCGGCCACGGATTCGTCGCCGCACAGCGTGGCGCACGTGGCCACGACGGTCGCCTCCGTGGGACCATACGTATTGAGCAATCGGACCGCGGGCCCGACGGCGCGACGAAAACGGGCGACGCGCTCCGGGAGCGCGGCCTCCCCGCCGATGATGACGATGCGAACGCTGGGTGGAAGCGACGCGCCGGTCGAGAGGCTGTAGGCCACCTCGTGCCATAACGCCGTGGGCAGGTCCAGCACGGTGATCGCGTGCTCGGCGCAAGCGTCGAGCAACCTGAGGACCGATTGCAACATTTCGTCCGTACGGAGCACCAGCGTACCGCCCACGCACAGGCTGAGAAAAATTTCCTCCACGCTCGCGTCGAAATGCATCGGCGCGAACTGGAGCACGCGATCCTCGCGGTGGAATCCGTAACGTGAAGCAGAGCCGGCCACGAAATGCGCAAGCGATGCGCGACTGATCACGACGCCATTGGGCCGGCCCGTCGAGCCGGACGTGTAAATTACGTACGCCGGCTGCTCGTCGCCCTCGCGGATCGGCGCTTCGAGTGCGTCCGAGAGGACCTCTTCGTCCAGCACCACGACGCGGGCTCGCGTCGCTTGCCTCGCTTGCTCGGCGTACGCAGATGTCGTGACGAGCAACGTAGGGCCGGCATCCGCGAGGATCGCCGCTGTCCTGCTGCTCGGCCCCTGGGGATCGAGCGGCAGGTATCCGGCGCCGGAGAACAACGTGGCGAGAATGGCCGTGATGGCCTCCACGCTGCGAGGCAAGAGCAACGCGACGAGCGTGCCCGGTTTGGCGCCGAGCGCCGCGAGGCGGGCCGCGAGCCTCTGGGCCGCGAGCACGAGCTCTGCGTACGTCATTCGCCGCGATTCGTGCTCCAGAGCAATGGCGGTGGGCTGCTCGCGCGCGTGCTCCAGGATCCGCTCGACGACGTCACGCGCGGGGGAAGGAAGTGGGCCGCCGTCGAGAATGACGCCGGGCGAATCCATCGCCACGGAGGGAGCAGGCTCCGCGAAGCCGGGAATTTTGACTTCGGAGATCGGCTGCGCGGGCGCGGACAGGGCCGCGTCGAGAAACGCGAGGAATCGCTGCTCGTGCGCCGCGAGGTCGTCAGAGGTATAGCAGTCCGGATTTGCGTCGAAATCGATGCGGGGCCCGCGTCCGTCCGAGCGCGCGTACACGTTGATCGAGATGTCCTCGACCGGCCCGGCAGAAATGTTGTGCGCGATCGCGCGGTGACCGCCGAACCGCAGATCGTAATCGAACGGCATGATGTTCACGACCGGGCCGAACAGCCGCCGCTCCCCGCCGACGAGCTTGAGATCCCGGCGGAGATGCTCATAGCGGTAGCGCAGATGGGACCGGCTCGCGCGCATCTCCCCCGCGACGTGCTGGGCGAGCGCAGAGAGGCTCGCACCCTTCGGAATCGGGACGCGCAAGGGCACGATGTTCATCACCATGCCCGGGATACGCACGGCCACGGAGCCCAGGCGGCCCATGACGGGGAGACCGAGGACGAGCTCCGGCGCGCCGGTGAGGCCATGCCCATACGCCGCCGTCGCGGCGACGAACACGTCGGGCCAGCTCGCGCCCGCGCGGTGTGCCGCCGCCTGCATTCGCTCCATCGTGGAGGGCGAAAGCGAGGTCATCCTTCGTAATGCAGGGCGAGAGACCATGGTGGGTCGACCGCCGAAGCTCACGGTCGCGGGGCGATCGGCGAAACGTCGGAGCCAGAAATCACGGTCGCGATCGCAATCGGGCGACGCGCGGTAGGCTCGGTCTTCCTCGATGACCCGGAGCAACGAGCCGGACGGCGGGCCGACGCGGGAGCGGCTATCGATACGGGCGGTATAGAGCTCCGCCACGCGCCGCGCGATGAGCGAGAATCCAAAACCGTCGAGCGCGATGTGGTGTGCCCGCTGATACCAGTAAGTCCGGTCGGGCCCGGCCGTGAAAAGCGCCTCCGTGAAGAGCGGACCGCGCATGAGATCCACGGTCTTTTCGAGGTCCGCCTGCATCCACGTTTGCACGAAGGCCCATGGATCGGCCTCCGCACCGACGTCGATTCGATGCATGGGCCAGTCGAGGGATGGTTCGAGGATCTGCGTCGGGCCGTCCTCGGTCGGGACAAACCGCATGTGCAGCGTCTCGGCCTCGGAGGCCGCCTGGCGTACGGAGGCCTCAAAGATCGCCGGATCGACGGCTCCACGAATCTCGATGCATTCGCCGGCGTTGTAGAGCGGGCTCGCCGGGTCGAGCGCCTGGCCCAGCCAGATACCGTGCTGCGCTGCCGAGAGAGGCCAGCGCTCTTTCCGGGAATCAGGCATTGCCCGGTCCTCCCGGAGGAAGACGGGTTGGAGCGTGTCGTCTGCACATGTTTGCACGGACACTTTTCACCATGAGCTCCACAGGATTTATTGAAAATGATGTTCAAAGTCAAGACCATCTCTTCCACAAATTGCGTGAACTCAACAACCATCCATCTGTTGACGAAGGAAATTTACGACAGGAGCGTAGAACGAAGGTTGAAGAGGGAGGGCTGGGTCCGCGACCGGTGCCCGATCCTCCCACTTGCCCCGTCCGGTCGTTCGCCCAAGGAGATGCAGAGGGTGACCAACCGAAAAGGGAGGGGAATCATGAAAAAGGTGATCACGACGCTGGCGCTCCTGTCTCTGTCGGCCGTGGGGGTCGGAATGGCACCGACGCGGGTCGCAGAGGCGAGGACGCATTCGTTCGAGCGCACGTGCTGGGACTAGAAATGGAAGCGAAACGGGGATCTGTGCTCGCAGTGCCGGACGCGGAACGGTCGCGCTCACTATAGTTGTCTGCCGAATGCGCGCGCCTGCCGCGGCGACATCTCGAATCAGAATGGCTGGCTCGTCTGCGGCAGCTGACGCTTCACGACCGGACGAGCATCGAATCGTCGACAGCCCGAGCGGTACGTACTATCGTTTTTCCGCATGCGTACCGTCCGGTTCTACTTCGACGTCATCAGCCCGTACGTTTGGCTCGCGTGGGCCCAGGTTCCCGAGGTCGAGGCGCGCACGGGCGCGCGCTTCGACCTCCAGCCGGTGCTGTTCGCGGGGCTCCTCCAGGCGAACGAGAACAAGGGGCCTGCGGAGATTCCATCGAAGCGCGTCCACATGCTCCACGACATCGCGCGCTGGGCCATGACATTGAAGCGGCCCTACACGGGCCCGCCGGCACATCCATTCAATCCGCTCAAGGCGCAGCGCATGTGCGCCGCCCTCGACGACCCCGAGGCGCGGCGCAGCCTCGCCGGCGCGTTGATTGTCGCGACGTGGGAACATGGGCGCGACCTGATGAACGACGCCGAGCTCCGCGCCATCGCCGATGACGCAGGCCTCGACGGGTCCGCGCTGCTCGCCGCCACCGAAGAGAAAGTGGTGAAGGAGCGCCTCCGCAAGAACACCGAACAGGCCATCGCCGAGGGCGTCTTTGGCGTCCCCACGTTCCTCGTCGACGATCAGCTCTTCTGGGGCAATGACCGACTCGGTTTCCTCGAGACGTATCTCACCGGCGGGCTCCGTATCGACAAGGCCGAAATCGAGGAGCGGCTCGCGCGGCCACGCGCAGCGGACCGCAAAAACGTGTAGCCACCGGTCGGCGCGCCTTTCTCACCGGGGCCTGGCCACCCCCCAATCGAGGCGCAGGCGGCCGTCCCTGTAAATCCGATTCGCTTCTCCGAGCCCCGTCGAGCCATTCGTGATGGTGGCATGCACGTTCACCGCGGCCGTGGGCAGCGCGTCGCGGCCGAGATCGAAGCGCTGCCCGCGTACGAGCACGCGATAGGCCTTGTCGAGGGCGAGCGCACGCGCGCGTGACGGGAGCAGGAGGAAAGCAAGATCTCGATCGCCGCCGGGGGCCGCACGCCTCACCTCGGCCTCGGCGAGCGTGCCGCCCGGGAAAAACCGCGCCGTCATTTCGTCATTTGCCCGGAGCTCGTCGCCGCCAAAGACGCGCTGGAGATACACGAGCACCTCGGGCTCCGCGTGCCCGAGTTGCGGAACGTCGGGGATTCCGCGGAGGTCTTGTACGCGCCAGCCCGCTTCGCCGGGCACCTTGCGGGCGAACGAAAACGTTTGATCGACCGTCACGCCCAGGTTCGAATGGCAGCCCATGCAAAACCGATGCTCCTCGTCCGTCGAGAGGCGCAGCCGCCCTGCCTCGTCCTCGAGGAACCCCTGGAGCTGCCAGCCGAAAGCATTCCGAAGGCCGCTCATCGCCGACCCGGCATACACCGGCAGGAGCCCCTCGTCCTTTTCGTCCTGCTCTTTCTCCTGTGCGCGCAGGAGCGCCCATCGATCGGGGGCGAGGACCTTCTTCGCATACCGGAGTTCTTTCATTCGCCGCGCGGCATACCCGGGCGCGTCGGGGTCGAGGTAGCGGACCGAATGCAAGAACTCGACGCCGCGCGGATAAAGGCCTCGTTCGAGTGGGACGTTCGACGCGCCGCCAGCGTAGGTCTTCGGCAAGCGCCGCACGCGCGTGACGCCGGGCGAGAGGGCCCCGTCGCCGTCGAGGTCGAAGCCGAGGAGGCGCTCGTCGACGGGTTCGATTTCGCGATCGATTCGATCCGTCGGGGCATCGGGATCCGAGGCAATCGCGGCTTCGAGCAGCGAAAGGTTGAGCGCGTAGATCACGCGGGACGTGTTTCCCTGCACGTCCCGTCGAAAGGGCTCGGGCAAACGGATGAAGACATCGTCGGTGCTGCCGTTCGTCGGCCAGAACGCGCCGGGGAAGGGCTTGTACCGCACCGCGCGATAGCCGCTCCCGTCCCTGGCGAATCCCTGTTCGTCGAAGCCACGTTCGAGGTCGAGGTCCGGCACGTAGCCCTCGAATCCTCGGGCCCCGGCGAGTGCGCGCCGAAGCGGACCATAATTGTCCTCGCGGACGTAGCGGAGAATCTCCTCGTCCGAAAGGGTCGCCATGTCGGCCGTTCGATCGACGAAGAGGTTTTCGTAGTGGTTCTTCTGGGCCGCCTCGGAAAACGAATACTCGGCCTGGAGCTCCCAGTCCGAGCGTGTATTCGGACCATGGGCGCTCGTGTGGCAGACCCAGCAAGGATTCGAGGTGCCGTTCGTCTTGGTATAACAAAGCGGCGGCACCGAGGCCTCGGGGTTCAGCACGCGCCCCGCGGCCTCGCGGGCGCGAGCGAGCGGGTCGTATCCGGCCTCGGCGCCGCGCTCTTCGCGGCGGCCGCACGAAGCCGCCGCCGCCAGGGACAACAAAAGCGTGACGGCGAGCCACGATCCGGGGCGAGCTTCGTGCGTCCTCTTCATGGCTCTACCCTCCGTTCGGCCAGACGCTCCATACGCTCTCGCCGGGATGCTGCACGCTCACGAAAAGCGTGCGCATGTCCGGACCGAGCGCCGGGCCGGTGGCCTCCGCGTCGCTCGGCACGGCGACGACGCGGAACGCCTTGCCAAACGTCGCCGAGACGACGCCGGGCTGCCCCGCTGCGTGCGCCGGATCGAGGTCGAGGAAATAAATGGCGTCGGCGGTCTTGTTCGTGCCGAAGTTGCCATCCGTGCCGAACCAGACGCCGCCGTCCCGATCGATGACGAGGTTGTCCGGGTTTGCCGCGTCGTACGGTCCTGCGGCCTTCGTGCCCGCCCAGACACGGAAGAACGTGAAGGACGTCGACGCGCCCGGATCGGCCGGATTCGCCTCCTGGAATGCGAAGACGTTTCCGAGCGCGTCGGGGCGCTTCGGCGAGGTCGCGTCGTGCTCCGCGGGCGCAATGAGCTTGCCTTGCTGATCGAGCTGCGTCTTGCGGCCGTGGTTCGTGAAGGCCACGTAGAGCCGAGGCGTGCCGCTCGGATCCTTCGGGTTGTATTCGACGTCCTCGGGCCGGTTCAGCTCCATGATGCCGACCTTCGCGCAGGCCGTGAAGAGCGCGCGGCGCACGTCGTCGTCGCTCAGGAAGCCGCCGAGGCCATTGTAGTCGATGTCCATCAGGGCGGCGCCCACAGTCTTGCCGGGCTCGCCCAGCGCGGCCGCGTTCGGCGCGATTGCCGTGCTCGTGGTGCTGAGGAGGATCCATTGCCCCGTGCCCGGCTGCGACTCCGTCGGCGCCTGCCCCGTGGCGAGCATCGTGATGCCGGTGGTGCTGTCGAGGCCGGCGAAATGCGCGACGTAAAGCGAGCCCTCGTCGAGCAGCGCGCGTGTCTCCGCCCTCGTCATGCCGGCCGTGTACGGGTTCTTGGAGACAAACTTGAAGATGCGGCCGCTCCGTCGATCGTCCCCGGCATAGACGACGATGCGCTGGTTCGGCACGAGCTTCCACTGTGCGTCGACCGCGAACGTCGCGTTTTCCCAGCGCGCGCGCCCCATCGCGCCGAGCTTCTTGTGCCCCACGCCTTTCGTGGTCTTGCCCTCGTATTCGCCTTCCGGCTGCCCGGGATCGATCTCCACGAGGTATCCATACAGATCCCGCGCGTGGTGCGTCAGCGGATCCGGCGACATCCCATATTCGCTCGTCGGGCTTGCCTTCGTCTCGAACGTGATCGGCCCCCCCGGATCGGCTCCGGCCCCGAGGACGAGCTTCTGCTCGCTGGTCCAGAAGGCCTCGAGATCACCATAAAAATCCTGGACGTTCTCCTCCGCGGTGATCACGGTGCCCCAGGGCGTTTGTCCTCCGGAGCAATCTCCCATGATGCCGCTGACGACACCGGAGGGCAATGCATTGCCCTGATCGTCGTGATCGTCGGCGACCGCCGTGATGCCCGTGATGCGCAAGAGGGTATGGCTCGTCGCGTCGTACCGCACCGCCTTCGCACCGCGATCAACTTCCCATTCGCCCGAAGCCGGATCCTGCACCACGTGGAACCACGAGCCGCCGTTCTGCCGCTTCGCCTCCTGCACGTACGTCGAGCGGCTCGCGTCCGACCATTCGTTCGAGGTGACGTCATTCTCGAGGACGCCCATGGACCGGAGATAGGTCGCGAGCGTGAGGTGTTGCCCCACCGGAGCCGTCGTCGCCGTCGGGGCGGTGTTCGAGATGTATTCGTGGTTGACCCACATCCAGCCGGAGGCCCCGCTGCCGTTCCATTGCGGCGCCGCGCCGGCCGCGGCGTCCCAGCCGTCCCCGAAGAACGCGACGTAGTCGTTGTTCGCGCCAAACCGCGGCGCGGTGTGACTCTGATCGAACGTGAGGGGATCGAGCCAGGTCGCGACCACGTTGCCCGAGAGGCCCGCAATGGCGCGCACGCTGTCGGTCGCCGCATTGGCCAACGGAAACTGCACGCCGGGCGGCAAGGTGCCCTTCGCGACTTGATCCACGCGCGTCCGCACGTACTGGCCGAGATCCGCCGCGCCCGTGCCGAGGTCATCCATGAACGCAAGCGCGACCATTCCGGAGAGCGGCCGCGAAGGGTCCGGCCACGTGATCCCCGGCTCTCCCGCGGGTCCCTGCGGACCGGGTTCCCCGGGCGCCCCGGGATTGCCCTCGGGCCCTTGGGTCCCCGGCTCCCCGGGCGCCCCGGGATCACCCTGCGGCCCCTGCTCCCCTTGTTGGCCCGTTTCGCCCTGCGGCCCTTGCGCCCCGTCCTGCCCGTCGAGGCCATCCCGACCATTCGCCCCGTCTTTCCCGTCGCTCCCGCAGGCCCCGAGCGCTGCGGCGAGCAGCACACCGGCGCTCGCGAACATGAAGACATGGCGCGGCCCGGCTCCAGCAATCCTTCGTTTCATTCGCAAGCACCTCGCTTGATTCGTTCCTCTTGGAACGGTCGCGCGCGAGGGTGACGCGTCTCCGTTGCGGAGCGGCGTGGAGCCTGTCACGATTGCGTGACGCATACGCAAGTTTCACGTTGTCGACGTTCTCGTTACGATTGTGTGACAACCACATCGACGCCGCGCGCCACGATTTTCACGGCGTGACACTCGTCACGTTTGCAAGCGCGAAGAAAAACGCGAAACACGGGATCGTGCTTGCTTCGTCACCGGAACGAGCGGATCATGACGCCGTGTCTGCTGCCCCGCCCCTGCCCCATCACGACGGCGATTCGAGCATAGGCAAGTACAGGTTCATCGCGAGCCTCGGTCACGGCGGAATGGCGGACGTTTACCTCGCGGTCGTCCCCGGCCCGGCCGGCTTCAACAAGCTGCAGGTCGTGAAGCGGCTCCGGCGCGATTACGTCGAGGATCCCGATCACGTCGAGATGTTCCTCGACGAGGCGCGGCTCGCGGCGCGGCTGAACCACCCGAACGTCGTGCAGACCTTCGAGGTGAGCGAGTCCGACGGGGAATACTTCATGGCCATGGAGTACCTCGAGGGCCAGCCGTTCAACCGCATCATCAATCGTGCGAAGAAGGACCCGCCTCCGCCCGGGCTGCTCTATCGTATCGTGGCGGACGCGCTCGCGGGCCTGCATTACGCGCACGAGCTCACCGACTACGACGGCACGCCCCTCCACATCGTCCATCGCGACGCGAGCCCGCACAACGTCCTCGTGACGTACGACGGGCACACGAAGATCCTCGATTTCGGCATTGCGAAGTCCGAAGTGCGCTCGGGCGAGACACGCGCCGGCATCGTCAAGGGCAAAGTCGGCTACATGGCGCCCGAGCAGGCGCGGTGCAAGCCGCTCGATCGGCGCGCCGACGTCTTCGTGCTCGGAATCGTGCTCTGGGAAATCGCCGCGGGCCGCAAGCTCTGGGACAAGGCCACGGACATCGAGGTGCTCCACAGGCTCGCGACGGGAGAATATCCCCGCGTCCACGACGTGGAGCCAAACGCGCCCGAGGAGATCGATCGGATCTGCGCCAAGGCGATGGCCCGAGATCCGGCCGATAGATACGCGACGGCGTCCGAGATGCGCGCCGACATCCTCGCGTATCTGGATCGAGCCGGCCTGCGCGTCTCGAGCGAGGACGTGGGTCGTTACGTGACGGGCGCGTTCGGGGACAAACGGGCCGACATCCGGAGGGTGATCGACCAGCAGATCAGCAAGCTGAAGGCGCAACAATCGGGGGAAAGGCTGGCGATCCCCGACGTCGCGGGCCCGCCCGACGCGGCCCCCGATTCGCTGAGTATCCCGAACCTCGGAGGCTCCGGGCGGCACAGCATGAACGGCTCGGGATCGAATCCGAAGGGCGCGACGGGATCGAACGCGCGTATTCCAGGCCCGAGCAGCTTGCCCCCCGGGGCGCCGCCAGAAACGACCATGCAGGTGGCGGCGGCCCCCGTGTCGAACCGAGGGAGCATGATCATTGGCGCCGCGATCGTCCTGGCCGCGGCGATCGGCGCGTTCGCGTTCATGAAGTCGAGGACGCCGGCCCCGAATGCGGCGGCGCCGTTGGCCGAGAGCACGCAAGCGGAAGCGGCTCCGCAACCGGCGCCGTCGGCCGCGCCCGTCGGAACGGCATCGATTGCCACGACAAACGCGCCCGAAGGGACGGCGATGGTGGAGATCAAGGTGCGCGCGATCCCGGCACAAGCGGAGCTCTTCCTCGACGGCGCGCATCTGCCGACGAACCCGTTCACCGGCAAGTTCCCCGCGGATGGAGCGAGCCACCGCGTCCATGCGGAGGCGCGGGATCATCGATCGGCCGCGCAGATCGTCACCTTCGACAAGGACGCGAAGATCGAACTCGTGCTGGAGCCGAAGAGCGGCGCAGCTCAGGCAAACAATACGGCGACGGGCGAAAAGCCGTCCGAAGAGCCGGCGGCGACGCCCACGCCGCCGCCGGCGCCCGCGTCCACCGCGACAACCAGCACACGCGCCAAGCGGAAGCTCGGGGATGGAGATCCGTTCAATACGGCTGCGCCGACGGCCACGACGACGGGGAAGAAGCGCGCGCTCGGCGACGGCCAGAGTCCCTGGTGATCGAGCCGAGCGGGGGCGATCACGGCATTTCGCAATAACCGTAGCTGCAGGCGGGGGCGCTCGCGGGGCATTCCGAGGACTGCGTGCACGCCTGGCAGCTCGTCTTTCCGTTGACGATCTCCTCGAAGTAGCAATCGCAGCGCGAGTCGGTCGTGTACGTCTTCAGCGGGCCCATCTCCGCGGACCGGTCGACGCGCATCGCGCACTTGGGGACGAGGTGCTTCTTCGTGATCGCCTCGACGAGCGCATTCGAGAGCTTGGGCGCGGCGAAGCGGGTGACGAGCACGCCCGCCTGCTCCGTGGGAATGCCCGCGCTGACGCGGGTGTAGAAATGAAGGGGGCCCCAGATCGGGTAATGCCCGTCGCGCACGTTCCGTTTGTCGAAGAGGAACGGCGTCGAATCCGGGTAATATCCGCAATTCTGCCCGAACGCTTTGAATGCGAGGACGCGCAGATCGGAGCGGGCATCGTCCGCGACGTCCGTCGAGAGGATGCCAATCGCCTGCTCGGCGAGGGAGGCGTCGAGGAGGATCTTGAGTCCGTCGCGAACCGCGCTCGATCCGCCGCGATCCTTGCCCCACCATTTGTCGGCAGGCACGTTGATGGCACGCGCGATCATCTGCTGCGTGCCGGAGCTCGCATTTCGAACGAAATAATAGGTGGGATCCGTCCACGGCGCGGCGGCGCCCATGTGGCCGCCCGTGCCGAAGATCATGTACGCCGCCTCCGCGCTGATCGATTTTTGCGTCGAGAGGGCCGGGACCACGAAGGTCATCGGCTGGATCGGGCCCTGATAATCGGCGATTTGCACACCAGCGGGCGCCGTGGGGAAATCGCAGGTGTTGGCGTACACGTCGGAGACGCCGACGTCGACGGTGTTGCCAGCTGGATCGAGGAAGCACTCCTCGGTCGTGCCGTCGGCGTTGTAGAATCTGGCATAGTTCGCGGGTTTGCCGCCGGCGGCCGGGATGTCCTTGATGAGCCGCGCGGCGGGGTCCTCGGAATACACCGCCGAGACGCCCGTGCAGGAGCCCTGCGACTGATACACGATCGTATACGGCGACCCCTCGGCCGCGAGGATACCCTGAATGACGCCGAGGAAGCCGCTCACCGCGCTCGATCCGGCGACGTAGACGACCTTGGGTCGCTCGACGGAGTCGAAGCAGTTTTTCGTGGGAACGGCGGATGCGCCCTCCGCCACGAGTGTCGCCGCGAGGCCGAGGGCGAGCGCGGCCCCGAGATGACGCATCGTCTTCGTGCTGGGGAATCGGATCTCGTTCATGACCATGCCTCGGGAAGACTCAAGGAACGGGGGTTGGCTCGACGAGCGGGGGCAACGCGGCGCCGTTGCAGAGCCCGAGACGGGCGCAATTGTCGAAATCGACGCACGTGGCGTCCGTGCATTTGTTGAGATACTGCTCGTCGTTCGTCGGCTCGCCGGAGAAACACGCCTCCCCGCCGCCCGAGCCGCCCGAGCCGCTGCTCGAGCTCGAGCCGCCGGGCAGGACGCACACGCCCTCCTGGCAGACGGAGCCATTGCCGAATTTGCTGCAATCGGCGTCCGTGGTGCACTGATCCGTCGCGCCCTCGACGATGAGGTTGCAGGCGCCCGCGAGTCCCGCCATGGCCAGAAACGCGAGAGCCACGAGGAGCCAGCCAAAGGCGGGAGGCTGACCGCGACGATGCGGCGATTGGACCTTGGTCTCTTTCATGTTCGTCCCGTACGAGCTTCGATCAGAAGGTGCCCTTGATCCACACATTGCCTGGGCCCACGCCGACGTGGACAGGGACGAGCCCGGCCTTTTTGGGACCACTCGGCCCGGCCGTGAGCGTGAGGATCAACGAAGTCACGCCCGCGACCGCCGTGGCGCCGAGCAAGACGTCGGTCGCAATGGCGAGGTTTCTCATGTTGCCATACGACTCGTCGAGCGTGGGGCGCGTCGTGCCAAACGTGTCGAGCTGGCTCCGGTAATCGGAGCTGGCGCGGAGCGCGAGGCCTCCGACGATACCCGTGCCGACAGCGAGCGCGCCCGTGATGATCCAGGGGACGACAGGCACTTTGCGCCCCGCGCCCTTGTCCCCACCCGGCTCACCCGAGCCCGGCGCGGACGTCCCGTCGCCCGATGAAGGTGCGGCCGCGGTGCTCCCGCCGCCCACGTCGAGCGCGACATCGACGACGTCAGTGCCGGCCACTTCAATCACCCGGGTCACCGGCTCGGCGCCCTCGACGCGCGCCGTCACCTTGCGTTTACCTGCGCCGACGATGACGGGCGCGTCGAGCGGGGTCTTGCCGACGACCACGTCATCCACGAGGATCTCGGCGCCTGGCCGACGCGTGGTGATCTTGAGCGTCGCGACGCGGCCTTCGAGCTTGCGGACGTCGTTCTCGACCTCGGCGCGGCGCTGCGGGTTGATCTCCCCGCCGCCCTCCTCGAGGTATTGCTTGAAGCTGCGAAGCGCGCAGGGATAATCCGGGAGCTGATAACAGATCTGCCCGATGTCGAAGAGGAGCTTGTAGCTCGGCGCGAGCTCGTACGCGCGGCGGATCTCGACGAGCGCGGCCGTGAAGTCGTTGTCCTCGTAAAGCTCGCGACCACGCTGGTAGCGACGCTGCGCTTCCTGCATTTCCTCCTTGGTGGGCTGCTTTTTCGGGCCGGCGGCGAGCGCGGACGGGGCCGCGAGCGCGACGCAGAGGGCGCAGGAGAGGGCAAGGAGAATGGAGGATCGCATCGAGGTCCAGGGTACGCAGGCAAGCTTCTGCGGTGGTTTGTTCAGGGTAGATGAACGACCGCGGAAACTTCAACCCGAGCCCCCTGCCCTGGGCCGGCTTTCACATGATTGTCACCCCATCGTTGCAGGGCCGTTTCATTCGAGGCTCGTCGGGGTTCGGGCCCACGGCAGGCGCCCCACACCGACGCGGATCACGCGGCCCATCGTTGATCGACGATCGTGGCGACCTCCGCTTGCTCGCTCACGTTCACAGCTCCGTGGATCGGTTCGAGCCGCGTGCCCTCGCCGATACGCATCCGGTTGCCCCGCCAATCCACCGTGCGCCGAAGTCCCCCGACGACCCACGTCCACGTGGCCAGCACATCCTTGAAGGGCACGAGGAAGGCACACCGCCATGACATACCCTCGCCACGCATTCGTGACCAGAGCGCCGCATCCAGGGCGACCTTCAGCGCGACGCCGAGCAGCGCGGTCCACGCGAGCGCGCCGCCGGCCACGATGGAAAGCAAGAGGAGAAGCGGGACGGGATTGAAGAGCGGCTCGACCAGATATGAACCGAGGTGCACGCGCCTTCGCATTTGGGTCCAGCGGACATGCCGACTCACGAACCGATCGAGGCGCCAGCGCTCGTTCACGGTGCGCACCGGCTCCGTCGACACGGCGACGCGAAAGCCCGCCTCCTGGAACGCTTTTCCGAGCAGATAATCCTCGGCGAGTACGTCGCGCACCGAGGCGAACCCGCCCACCGCGGCGAGATCACCGAGCCGCAAGAGCATCGATTTCCCGATGACGCACGCGTGCCCGATGAAGACGTTCGCCGCGAGCGTCGAGCGCACGATGAACGAGTTGAGGTGCAAGTTCTCGAGCGCGGCCCCGAGGGTTCGTTCCGCCGTGCCCACGATGATGCTCGTCACGAGGCCGACGCGTGGATCCGCGAGCTCGGCAGCCATCGCGGTCAAATAGCCCGGCCCCACACGCACGTTCGAATCCGAGATGAGGACGTGCTCGTGGCGCGCGCGGGCCGCGAGCGCTTCGAGGATGCTGACCTTGGGATTCATGCCCGTCCGGCGCGGGCAATGGATGATCCGGAACGGCGCATGGGGAACACGCGCCATCACCTCGCGCGCCGCGGCGAGCGCCGGGTCCTCCGCGTCTTCCGCGCCGAGCAGGACTTCGTATGTGGGGTATTCCTGGGACGCGAAGGAGAGCAGGTTGTCCAGTAGCCCATCGTCCACGCCCTTCAGCGGTTTCAGGATCGTGATCGGCGGCGTCGGCCGTTCCCCGGATGGGACCCGACCCAGAATCCGCAGCGCGGCCCATTGCGAGGCCACGGTCATCCCGATCGACGAGAGGGCTCCCCCCGCGAGGAGCGCCACCAGTGTGCTCTTCATCGTTTCACCTCGGGAGGGCACGCTAGCGGTCGTTCGTCACATTCCGGTGTCTGCTCGTGTGACAATCGGCGACGGAGCTTTCGCCGAGGTTTTTCGTGGCCGTCGCAGGAATGTCAACTTGGCCGTGCATGCTCGCGCGCCATGACGCGGATTGCTCATGTGACGGATCTGCATTTGCTGGAAGATCGCCACGACAGCCGCAGCGGTATGGAGCGGTGGAGGCTGCGTTATTTGACGTTCGGTCGATCGCCCTGCGCGCGTCGGCGGCGCGAGCGCGCGCTGGACGCGCTCGTACGCGCGCGCATGACGGACGCGGATCACGTGATCGTGACGGGGGACCTCACCGAGGATGGCGTGTCGGCGCAGTTCGAGGTGCTTTCGGAGGTGCTCGCCGAAAGCAAGCTCTCGCCGGAGCGTGTGACGCTCGTCCCCGGCAATCACGATCTCTACGACGATGGGCGGGCCTTCGCGCGTGCCCTCGAAGGCCCCCTCCGCGCCTATGCAACGACGAGCCGGCGAGGCGCCATGACCGAGCTCCGGGACGCGTTGATCGTACCCGTATCGACCGCCGTGCCCTTGCCCGTGACGCGATCGAGTGGCCTCATCGAGCAGGACACCCTCGAGCGGCTCGGCAAGCTCGCGGAGGATCCTCATTTCACCTGGAAGGTGGTCCTCTCGGCGCAACATCATCCTCCGGGGCGGCACGCGATCGCGGCATGGCACTGGGTCGACGGATTGCAGGCGCACGAGGCGATGGACACGCTGCTCGCGCGCTGCGAGCGGCTCTACGTGGCGCATGGACATGCGCATCGATCAGAGAATCGATCGATCCGGGCGGGCGCATCGCCGCGTGTTTTTGGTGCGGAAGCCGTGGTGGATGGGGAGACCACGGTGCGTCTGTATCGGGCGACGCACGGGCGGCTCTTGCCCGAGATGGATGTAGCGCTGGCGGCTTGACGCCGCTCAGGCGTTCCTGAAGCGCGCAGGCTCTCCGCGTCGCGCTCGCGAAGCCACCGTGACTTCGGCGTGAAGCGCCTTGCCATCGCCCCCGCATCGCGAGACCATCGGCGCGGCGGCGCTCCGCCGCCTGCAATCCACGGCGAGGATTCTCATGAAAACGAATTGCGTCGAAGCGAGGACGGCCGTCCTCGGCGTGCTCCTTTTGGCCTTCCTGGTCGGCTGCGGCAATGGGACGAGCAGCGGGGGTCCGGATGCGACCCCGCCCGAGGTCTGGAAGACGTTGAACGGCAAGGAACCGCTCGTCACCGGCCATCGCGGGGCCTCCGGGTACCTGCCCGAGCACACGCTCGCGAGCTACACGCTCGCCATCGAGCAAGGCGCCGATTTCATCGAGCCGGACCTCGTGGCCACGAAGGACGGTCACCTCATCGCCCGCCACGAGCCCGAAATCTCGACGACGACCGACGTCGGGTCGAAGCCCGAGTTCGCGGATCGGAAGACGACGAAAACCGTCGACGGCGCCCCCGTCGAAGGGTTTTTCGCGAGCGATTTCACCTTGGCGGAGATCAAGCAGCTCCGCGCCGTCCAGCCGCGGAGCTACAGGCCGCAGGAGCACAATGGCAAGTACGAGATCCCGACACTCGAAGAAATCATCGCGCTCGCCAAGCAGAAGTCGGAGGAAACCGGGCGCGTGATCGGCATCTACCCGGAGACGAAGCACCCGACCTACCACGCGGACCTCGGCCTGCCGCTCGAGGACAAACTCCTCGCGGCGCTCGAGCAGGCCGGGCTCACGGGCGAAGGCGCGAAGGTGATCATCCAGTCGTTCGAGGTCGGAAATCTGCAATACCTGCGGCAAAAGACGTCGCTCCCGCTCGTGCAGCTCGTCGACGCGGACGGCGTCGCGCTCGACGGGAAAATCAAGCTCGCGCCGCCTCACGACAAACCGTACGATTTCGCGAAGCAGAACGATCCGCGTACGTTCGCCGATCTGCTCACCGATGAGGGGCTCACGTTCGTCGCGACATACGCGGACGGTGTGTCGCCGTGGAAGCGGTACATCGTGTCCGTGGAGGGCGTCGACGCGAACGGCGACGGCGAAGCGGACGACGTCAATGGCGACGGGACCGTGGACGACGCGGATCGAAAGGCGCTCGCGCCGACGGATCTCGTCACGCGCGCGCACGCGAAAGGCCTGTTCGTCCATACGTGGACTTTCCGTAGCGAAGGAATGTTCCTCGCCGAAGACTACGGCGCGACCCCGGCGGCCGAGTACGAGGTCTTCTACCGCCTCGGCATCGACGGGGTGTTCAGCGATTTTCCCGACGAAGCCGTGAAGGCGCGCGCCCGTTTGGGCCTTTGAGAACTCCGCCCACCGGGATAGGATGGCGCCGGGGGGAATGAAGGGGCGCCACGCGGCATCCCGGGGGGAGTCACATGAACAAGTACGAGGGGGAATACCGGGGCGCTGCTCTGCAGTCGCTCCTGCTTGCGCTCGGCCATTCGGAAGCGCTCGTCGAGAAGATCCTGAAGAGCTGCGGCGTCGACCGCATCGAGCCCGACCGCTGGTACGATCTTCATTGGGGCTGCAACGTCGTCTACGGCGAGGTCGTCGCGCGGATCGGGCCGAGCGCCATCCTCGCGGTCGGCAAGAAGATGATCGAGGCGGCCGTGTTCCCGCCGGGCCTCGACGACGTCCGCAGCATGCTGTCGGGCCTCGACGCGGCATACCGCCTGAATGCGCGCGGGCCGAGCATCGGCGGGATCACGTGCACGTTCGACGACGACCGCAGCGCCACGCTCGACTGGACGGCGGCGGGTCCTTGCGCGCTCAACATCGGCATCATCCAGGGCTGCTGCAGCCGCGTCGGCGCACGTCCCCTCGTCGAGCACGGCGCGACGGGGTGCATGGAGCACGGCGCGCCCTCCTGCATTTACCGCGTGAGCTGGTGATCGACGCGAGGGACCACGATGAGCGCCACCTTGCTCGCACGGCTCGATCGCTCGGCCGACGCGCTCACGCAGGATCTGTCGTCGCGCCTCGTTTCGCGCGCTGGCACGATCTTCCGGGCCATCGGCCCGGACGCGACGCGCGATGCCGTGTCGCGCCTCCTCACGGCCCTCCGCAAGGACCTCGCGGCCGAGGGCGACGGGGAGGGACGCGACGTCCTCGGTAGCTTGATCGAGGACCTCGCTCCGAAAGGGCTCGGACATTACGATCTGCGCCTGCTCACGACCTCGCTGCGCAGCGCCCTGCTCGCGGCGATGGCAGAGGCCCCCGACGTGGATGCGAAAAGCAGGGGCCTCGTCGAATCATGGCTTTTCCAGGTCGCGCTCTCCGGCCCGATGTATCTCCTGGTCCAGCGCGAGCGGGTGTTCCAGGAACAGACCGTCGAAATCGAGGTGCGGCAAATGAAAGCGCAGCTCGACGAGCTCCAGGCGGCCTACGCGGACAAGACGCAGCTGCTCGAGCAGATCCGTCAAGCCTCGACGCCCATCGCGACCGTCCACGAGGGGATTCTCGTCGTGCCGCTCGTCGGGATCGTCGACGAGAATCGCGCGCAGGCGCTCACCGAAAAGCTCCTCGATAGCATCGTCGCGGAGCAGGCCCGGGTGGTGATCGTCGATATCTCGGGCGTCGGGGTGTTCGACGCGGCGACGGCAGAACACGTCCTCAATACCGCAAAGGCCACGAGGCTGCTCGGCGCCGAGCTCGTCCTCGTCGGGCTCTCGCCCGCGGTCGCACGGACCGTCCTCGCGCTCGGCGTGGATCTTTCGGGTTTGTCGACGCGGAGCAGCCTCGCAGCCGGGCTCGCGCGCGCCCTCGGGAAGCTCGGCTTGCGAATCGCGCCCACGGCTCCTCCGCGCGCATCGAGCGGGCGGTGAGTTTCACGCCTCGACGGTTGCCCTCGGGCGTACCAAGAGCTGCTGCATGATCGTGGAGTCCTTGCTCCCCTGGCCAATGATGAGGCTGACCAGCACGGGTGAGGTCCTGGCGAGCGCGTCCTTGAGCGAGCTCCTGGAGATGGAGTCACCGACCCCGGAACGGCTGTCGGAGCGCTTCGAGGTATCCCGGCTCGGCAGCCGGGCGGTCCTCCCCGAGAAAGAGTTGCCGTGGCGGCGTGCCCTTCGCGGCGAGTCCTTCAGCGACGAGGAGGTCTGGTACGATCAACAGACCGCCCGCCGTCTCCTGCTCCTGGTGCGCTGCCGCGCGGCGGCCGGCGAGGCGCTGCTCGCGTTCGAAAACGTCGCCGACGAGCCCTTCGCGATCCGGCTCGCCGACCTCGTGGCCAGCATCGGCGCCGCGCTTCTCAGCGCGGACGAACCCTCGGCCCTGGCCCATGGGCTGCTCGACGAGGTGGCCGCCGCCGTTCGCTCCGATGCCGTGTTTCTCATCGCCACCGAGGGCGGTGAACGTCTCAGGCTGGTCGCCTCGGTCGGGGTTCCCGCGGCATTCGCGCAAGATTACAATCTGAACCTGGCGACCACCGTCGCGGGGCTGGCAGCCGAGACCGGCGACATCCAGGAGATCGCGCGCATCGAGGATCTGCCGGAGGGCACCTTCCGCGGCACCCTGCGCCTGCTCGAGCTCGGGCTCCACGCGGTCTCGGCGTTCCCCCTGAACGCAGGGGGCGAGCTGGTCGGGGTGCTGGGGCTCGCGCGGCGGCAGCCGGGGAAGCTCAGCCCGATCGAGCGCCGCTTGCTCCGGGGCGTGGCGGGCGCCTGTGCTCTCGGGCTGCGGCAAGCCCGGCAGCGCGATGCCGAACGCCGCGAGGCCCGCCGGTTGCGCTTGCTCCGCGACGTGGCCATGGCCATCGAGGCCGCCATACCCCTGCGCGAGCTGCTGCGCCGCCTGGTGGAGCAGGCCTGCGAGCTGACCCGCGCCCGTTATGGCGCCCTGGGAGTGCTCGACGCCAAGGGCACCGGCCTTTCCGACTTTGTTTACGTGGGCGTCTCCGAAAAGGTCGCCCGCGACATCGGCAGTTTACCCGAGGGCCGAGGGCTTTTGCGCGCGCTCATCAACGAACCGCGGCCCAGCCGGGTGGCGGATATCCACGCCGATCCGCGGTCGGTCGGCTTCCCCGCGCATCACCCCGCGATGACGTCTTTCCTGGGCGTCCCGCTGCTCATCGGGCAAAAGGTGTTCGGAAACTTCTACCTTTGCGACAAGGACGGCGGCGTCGAGTTCACGGAGGAGGACGAGCGTATGGTCCGGCTCTTCGCCGCGCAATCGGCGCTGGCCATCGCCTACGCCCAGCAATTCGAGAGCACGCAGGAGGCCCATCGCGAAATGGACCGCCTGCGAGACGAGTTCGCCGCCGTCATCGCTCATGATCTCCGCAACCCCGTCGCGGCCATGACGCTGATTCTGGACGCGCTGCTCGCAAAACCCGAGAACGATTCGGTCGTCGTATCGGTGCAGCAACTCCAACGTTTGCGTCGAATCGGCAGCCGGATCTCGCGCATGACGCAGGACCTGCTCGACGTCTCTCGCATCGAGCTCAGGCGGCTATCTCTCGATCGCCTGCCCGTGTCGCTGGAGGAGGCGACGCGTTCGCTGCTCGCAGAAATCGAGCCGACCCTCGGACAGCACCCGGTGACCCTTCATGTGGAGGACTGTGTGCCCGAGGTTTTCGTGGACCCGGCCCGGCTGGCGCAGATCCTCACGAACCTGCTCGACAACGCCGCCAAGTACTCGGGCGCCGGCGCGCCGATCCGGGTGACCATCCGACCGGAGGCAGGAGGCGCGGGGCTCTCGGTCGAGGATCGCGGCCCGGGTATCTCGGCGGCGGATTTAGGCAGGCTGTTCGACCGTTTCTCTCAGGCCCAGCGAGCGCGCGAGAAAAACACGGGGCTCGGCCTGGGTCTCTACATCACGAAGGGGCTGATGGAGGCGCACGGCGGCACCATTGCCGTGGAGAGCGCGCAGGGCCAGGGCTCGACCTTCCGGCTGTGGTTTCCGGCGGCTCCATCCGCGCAGGCGGCGTAGGACTAGAACAGCACCGGCAGCTCCCGGAACCCGCGGAGCCCCGCGGCGCCGCCCCAGCGCAGCGTCTCGGCCGGTACGGCGAGGCGTAGATCGGGGAAACGTCGGAACAGCGTCTCGAAGGCGATCTGCCCCTCGATGCGCGCGAGCGGCGCGCCGAGGCAGAGGTGAATGCCTTTGCCGAAGGCGATGTGACGGTGGGCATCGGCGCGCGAGATATCGTACGTCTCGGGATGATCGAATTGCGCGGGATCCCGATTGGCCGAGCCGAGGCCGAGCATCACCTGCCCTCCCTTCGGGATCGACACCCCGGCGATCTCCATGTCCTCCTTGGCGGTGCGCACGGCGCCCAGGTAATCGACCGGCCCCCAGTACCGGAGCGTCTCCTCGACGACGCCTTTGGCGAGGCCCGCCGGATCCGCCTTGAAGCGGGCATGCTGCTCAGGGTGGGTCAAGAGCGCGACGACCCCGTTGCCGATGAGGTTCACCGTCGTCACGTGCCCGGCCAAATAGAGGAGGAACACCATCGAGAGCAGCTCTCTGTCATTGAGCTTGTCGCCGTCCTCCTGGGCCTGGATCATCTGGCTTATCATGTCGTCCGCCGGCGCGCGCCGCTTCCGCTCGAACAGCTCGACGAGGTAGTGGCTGAACTGCACGAGCTGCTTGCGCGTCTCCTGCATGGCCACGGGGTCCCGGTTTTCGATGCGGAGCTCCCCCAGGCGACTGACGGTCTCGCGATCCTCCTCCGGGATACCGAGCATGTCGCTGATCACCGTCACCGGCAGCGGGAACGCGAATGCCTTGATCAGATCCATCCGCCGCTCTGGCCCCGACTCGCCGCGCGCGGCGGCTTCTCGCTCGGCTTTGTCGAGCAGATCGTCGGTGAGGCGCTGGATGCGGGGCCGGAGCGCCTCCATCACGCGGGCATTGAAGCTCGGCTGGACCAGCTTGCGCAGCCGCGTGTGGTCGGGCGGATCGAGCATGAGGAGCGAGTAAACGATGGGCCGGAGCTCCTCCGGCACCGGCGGCATGTGCGCCCGCTGCTCCGGCGTCATCCGCGCGTAGGGGTCGGACGCGAGGCGATCGTCGAGCAGCGCGCCCGCCGCCTCTTGGTAATGGCTCACGAAGAGCACGTCGCCGACCGGGCGATGGCCCGAAGCGACGCTCTTGCGCTCTTCTTCGTCTCGGGGGAAGGGATAATGACGGGCGCGCACGACGGGCCCCTTGGCCCGCGCCTCCGCGTAGATCTCGGGAGATCGGGCGAGAAATTCGGGATCGGATCGGTCGAGCACCACGGACTCCAGCACGGGCACTTCCTTCGTGTCCGGTTTGCCCGCGTGCTCTGCGCTCGTTTCGTTCGATGACGTGGTCATATCGTCCTCTCTGGCTACTTCTGCTGCTGTGACTCGTTCGAAAGGCGCGCCGCACCTGCGCATGCGCCCGCGATCACGGTGTCGATGGCCGCGGCGGCGTAGTCCTCGCTGACGTCCTCGCCGCGATGGATGAGGCGCGTATAGATCCCCCCGAAGATCAGGTCGATGATGAGCTCCGTATTCACGCCCGCGGGCAATTCGCCGCGCGCGATGCCGCGCTCGAGCAAGGCCGTGTTACGCCGCCGGCGTTGATCGCGCAGGATCCTCGAGAGGGCCTCGACCTCCGGATCCGCGCGCTCCATCTGCATCATCCGCACGATGCCCCGGCCCGTGGGCGTCTGGCACGTCCGCACGGTCCTCATCACCACGGTCAGGAGATCCCCGCGCAGCGTGCCCGTATCGAGGAACTCCTCCTCCTCGGCGGCCGCACGCATGGATGCTGCGACGAGCTCCGCCTTCGTCGGCCAGCGCCGGTAGATCGTCGTCTTGTTCACCCCTGAGCGCGCCGCGACATCCTCGATGCGCAGCGCGCCGTAGCCCACACGCCCGAGCTCCTCGTGCGTCGCGGTCAGCACGGCCGACACCACGCGCTCCGCGCGTCCACGGACGCGGGTGCCCTCGGTTCGACGGGTTCGTTGAGCGGGCGGGGGGGTGCTGTCGTGACGCATGGGCTGAGTCTACCGAACGGTTCCTCCAGAACTTTCGCGCTGTTCCGCCACAAAGGCAACTTGTTGTTGCCATGCACTCACAGATGGGTACTATGGCAACAACAAGTTGCCTTGAGGGTCACGCATGAGCACCGCGACATCCCCTTCCGACGTCGTTCCCCAAGCCCCTGCCGTGCAGGGAAGCGCTGCTGCGGGCGCCTCCGCAAAGCCGAAGAGCAAAGGGCGCGCGCTCCTGTTCGTCCTGCTGTTCGTCGCCGTCCTCGGCGGAGGGGGGTACGGGTGGACGCACCGCACCCTGGAGAGCACGGACAACGCGCAGGTGGACGGCGAGGTGATCGCGGTCCCGGCGCGCACGGGCGGGACGATCGCGCAGGTGCTCTTCACCGAGAACCAAGCGGTCAAGGCCGGCGATACGCTGGCCGTGCTCGACGACGAGAGCGCCAAGGCGAAGCTCGCGCAAGCCGAGGCAAACGTGGAAGCCGCCGAGGCGGCGGCCGAGGCGGCCGAAGCCGACGCGCGCGTGGCCGAGATCAACGCCCTCGGCAACAAGTCCGTCGCGGAGGCGTCGCTGCAGACGGCGCAGGGCGGCGTGGTGTCGGCGGCCGATCAGCGCAAGGAGGCCGAGGCGTCGGTCAAGTCCGCGGAGACGGCCTTCAAGCAAGCCGAGGCCGATCTCAACCGCAACCGCAAGCTGCTCGAGCAGGGCGCGCTTCCGCAAGCCTCGTTCGAAAAGGAGGAGACGAGCTTCGCCGTGGCGCAGGCGAACCTGGAGGCGGCGAAGGCGCGGCTCGCGACGCTGCGGGCAAACATCGCCGTGGCGCAGAGCCGCACGACGGAAGCCTCGGCAAAACTGAAGCAATCGAGCAACGTCGACGCGCTCGTGGCGCAAGCGCATGCGCGGGCCAAGACGGCGCGCGCGCAGGTGGCCATCGCCAAGGCGACGCGTGATCTCGCGAAGCTCGAGCTTTCGTACACGCGCATCGTGGCCCCCGCGGACGGCGTGGCCTCGAAGAAGACGATTGCCGTGGGGCAACAGGTCGCGGCGGGGCAGGCCATCGTGCAGCTCGTGACGCCGCTCCTTTGGGTCACGGCGAACTTCAAGGAGACCCAGGTCGCGAAGATGCACGCGGGCCAGCCGGCGCGAATGGTGGTCGACGCTCTGCCCGGCGTCACATTGCACGGCGAGCTCGAGAGTTTGTCCGGCGCGACCGGCTCGCGCTTCACGCTGCTGCCGCCGGACAACGCGAGCGGCAACTACACGAAAGTGGTGCAGCGCGTGCCGGTACGCGTGAAATTGCGTGACGTGCCGCAGGGCCTCGTGCTCCGGCCGGGCATGAGCGTCGAGCTGTCCATCGATACCCGCGGATAGGAGGTTCGTCGTGGCCCAGCTCGCTGTTGCAACGCCCGCGCTCACCGCCGCCGCGCCCAAGAACAACAAGTGGGCCGTGGCCATCGCGGTGGCCATTGGCGCGCTGCTCGAGGTGATCGACACGAGCATCGTCAACGTCGGGCTCGCCGACATGCAGACCTCGCTCGGCGCGTCGCTCAGCCAGGCGAGCTGGATCGTGTCGAGTTACGCCGTCGCGAACGTCATCATCCTGCCCCTCGCCGCGTGGCTCGGGCACAGGTTTGGCAAGAAAAATTATTTCCTCTTCTCGCTCGTGGGCTTCACGATCGCCTCGATCATGTGCGGGCTCGCGACGAGCCTGCCGATGCTGGTCATCGCTCGTGTTTTGCAGGGGATCACGGGCGGCGGCCTCATGGCCAAGGCGCAGTCGATCCTCTTCGAGACGTTCCCCAAGGAGGAGCAGGCCACGGCGCAATCGTTCTTCGGGGCCATCGTCATCGCGGGCCCCGCGATCGGCCCCACGCTGGGCGGGTACATCGTGACGAACATCGGCTGGCGGTGGATCTTCTTCATCAACCTGCCGCTCGGCGTGCTCGCCGTGATCCTCTGCCTCTCGGCGCTCCCGCCCGACGAGCCGCATCAAACGCCTCCGAAGAGCATCGACTGGGCCTCCATTGCCATGCTGGCCCTCGGGCTCGGTTGCCTGCAGACGTTCCTCGAGGAGGGAAACTCCCACGACTGGTTCGATGATCCGATGATCGTCGTCCTGTGCGTCACGTCGATCGTGTCGCTCGTGCTCTTCGTGCGTCGCGCGCTCGCCTCGGACGAGCCCGTCGTGGACCTGCGCGTGCTCCGGTACCGCTCGTTATGGGCAGGCAGCATCCTCTCGGTGGTCGTGGGCATGGCCCTGTACGGCGGGCTCTTCGCCGTGCCGATCTTCGCGCAATCGATCCTGCGTTACACGTCGCAACAGACGGGCCTCATGATGCTGCCCGGCGCGCTGGCCACGGCGGTGATGATGCAATTCGCGGGGAGGCTCGCGCGCAAGATGGATCCGCGGCTCATGCTGGTGATCGGGGCGCTCATCCTGGCGAGCTCGCTCGTGATGTTCTCCACGATGAACCCGATGACGAGCGGCGACGATCTCTTCTGGCCGCTCATCGTGCGCTCCCTGGGCACCGTGTTCATGTTCTTGCCGCTTTCGATGGCCTCGCTCGGCCCCATTCCCCGCAAGGACGTCGCCTCGGCGACGGGGTTCTTCAATTTGACGCGCATGCTCGGGGGCAGCGTCGGCGTCGCGCTGCTCTCGATGATGCTGACCCGGCGGCAGGCGTTTCACATGGCCGTGGTCGCGGAAAAGCTCGTGTCGAACGATCCCGTGACGATCGAGCGGGTCAACATGCTGACGGGCGCGATGATGGCCAAAGGCGCGTCGGCGGCGGAGGCCAAGCAGCGCGCACTTTCGCTGCTCTCCGGGACGGTGGCGCAGCAGGGCTCGATCATGTCGTTCGCGGACACGTTCTGGCTCGCGGGCATGCTCATCGTGCTGTTTTTGCCCCTGGTGATGCTGCTCGGAAAACCGCAGCAAGGGGTCAAGGTGGAGGCAGGGCATTGAACGCACAACCCGACGCGTTGTCGATGTACCGCGCGGAGATCGCGAGGCGGCGAATCCTCTCCGCGGAGGTCGAGCGGGAGCTCGCGATCCGCTGGAAAGCGGGCGATCGTGAGGCCGGGCGGCTGCTCATCGAGGCGTGCCTGTCGTACGTGATGACGATCGCCCGCGAATATCGGCAGTGGGGCGCGCCGTTCGAGGACCTCGTGCAGCAGGGCAACATCGGCCTGCTCCAGGCGGCCCAGCGCTTCGATCCGACGCGCGGATATCGGCTCGCGACGTTCGCGAATTACTGGATCCGCGCGGAGATCCGCGATTACGTGACGCGGAACTACCGGATCGTGCGCCTGGGCACGTCGAAGGCGGAGCGGCGCGCGGTGCGCTTCTTCCGCCGGGCATTCGTGAGGGATGCGGCGACGCTCGCCGCGAGGACGGGTTTGTCCGAGCAGCGCGCCCACGAATTGATCCCGCTCCTCGCGGGGCCCGACGCGCCGATCGACACCGGGGCCCAGAGCGACGGTCCTGCGGACAGCGCGCTCTCGCCCGAGGCGGAGGTTTGTCGGGCCGACGAGCGCGCGCAGATCACGCGCGCCGTGAAGTCCGCGCTTTCGGAGCTCTCGCCCCGGGAGCAGCAGGTGCTCGAACGCCGCATCATGTCGGACGAACCCGCGACATTGGCGGAGCTCGGGGCGGCGTTCGGCGTGAGCAAGGAGCGCGTTCGGCAGGTCGAAGAGCAAGCCAAACAGCGCATGCGTGGTCACCTGCGCACGCTCGCGGGGAGCCTCTGAGCGGCTGCATTCGAAGGTGATCGGAGCATCGAGCGGAATCCCCGGAATCCCGGGCGCACGGAGAGAGGAGCGTCGCGGTCATGGAAGAGCGCATCGTCATCGTGGGAGCCGGCCAGGCCGGTGGCGAGCTTGCGGCTGGATTACGAAAGCAGGGCCATCAAGGGCGTATCGTCCTGCTGGGAGACGAGCCGCATCCGCCCTACCAGCGCCCCCCGCTCTCGAAAGGATTTTTGCAGGGAAAGGTGGCGCTGAGCGACCTCTACCTGAAACCGCTTTCGACCTATGAACGCTTCGACATCGAGCTCAGGCTCGGCACGCGCGTCGAGGCCATCGATCGCTCCGCGCGGGAGCTCTCCCTGCAGGATGGGAGCCGGCTCGGCTATGACAAACTCGTTCTGGCCACGGGCGGCCGGGCGCGTCGCTTGAGCCTTCCCGGAATGGAGACGGCAGAGCTCGAGAACCTGTTCTCGGTGCGATCGATCTCCGATATCGAGACGATGCGCGCGAAGTTCGTCGCGGGCAACCGGCTCCTCATCATCGGCGGCGGCTACATCGGGCTCGAGGTCGCGGCTGTGGCCGTGCAGCTCGGGTTGCAGGTGACGGTGCTGGAGGCGGCGCCGCGCCTGCTTTCCCGCGTGACGGGTCCGGAGGTGTCCACGTTCATCGAAGAGCTTCACCACGAGCGAGGCGTGGAGTTCCGGCTCTCCTGCGAGGCGCGGGGCCTCGAGCTCGACGAGGCGCGGCAAAAGGTGCGCGGCGTCCACGTCGCTCGTCACGGCGTGCCCGAGCGGCTCGATGCGGATCTCGTGCTGGTGGGAATCGGCCTCGTCCCGAACACGGAGCTCGCCTCCGGGGCAGGCCTGGCCGTCGACGACGGCATTGTCGTCGACGAATACGCATGTTCGGCCGATCCGGCCATCCTCGCCATCGGGGATTGCGCGAATCAGCCCAGCGCCTACATGGGCGGACGTATCCGGCTCGAGTCCGTGCCCAATGCCATCGAGCACGCACGCGTCGCGGCCGCCACCCTGATGGGCAAGCGGGAGCCTTATGCCGCCATTCCCTGGTTCTGGTCGGACCAGTACGGCTTGAAGCTGCAGATGGTGGGGCTCTCCGCCGGCTACGAGCAATGCATCACGCGAGGCTCCGCCGGGGGCAAGGAATTCTCGGCGTTTTATCTCAAGGACAAACGCGTCATCGCCGCGGACGTCATCGGCCGCCCCGCGGATTTCATGGCCGCGAAACGGCTGGTTTCGAGCCGGGCGCAGGTGGAAGTCACCCGCCTGGGCGACGCGGCCGTCCCGCTCGCGAGCCTCGCCGCTTGAAGACAATCCATCACCCAAATCCAGGAGGACATGATGCCGAAGATCAAATTCATCGAGGCGGATGGGAAGGAGTACGAGGTCGAGGCAGAGGAGGGACAATCCGTCATGCAGGCGGCGATGGACAACCTCGTGCCCGGAATCGTCGCCGAGTGCGGAGGTTTCGCCAGCTGCGCGACCTGCCACGGCTACGTCGACGAGGCCTGGCTGAAGGAGGTCCCCCCGCCCGATGCGGCGGAAGAGGGAATGATCGCGTGCGCCTATCACGTCCGGCCCAATAGCCGTCTGACCTGTCAGCTCAAGGTGACGCCCGCGCTCGATGGTCTCGTGGTCCGTCTGCCCGTCTCGCAGACGAGCGATTGAGAACCTGGTAGGCCGCCTCCTTTTTTCTCCAACCCCCGAAAGAGGTTCGAACATGCCCCCGTTCAGCGGACAGAAATTGGACACGATTCCCGCGCACGTCCCCCCGGAGCTGGTCTACGAATACGACAGCACCAAAGATCCGCGGATGCTCGAGGATCCGCACGCCCGGATGCGCTCCCTCATCCTCGAGGCCCCGCCCATCTTTTTCTCTCCCCACAATGGGGGGCATTGGTTCGTGACCCGGAAGCAGGCCATCGTGGACATCACGATGAACCCGGAGGTCTATAGCAACGCCCTCTTCGGTGCCTCGGAGGCACATGGAGGCGAACACGAGGCGCCGAAGCCGGCCTTCATGATGCTGCCCATTGCGGTGGATCCGCCGCAGCACACGGCGTACCGCGCACCGCTCAACCAGCCGCTGGCGGCCAAATCCGTCGCCGGGCTCGAGACGGCGATTCGGACCATGACGAACGAGCTCATCGACAAGGTGCTCGACGCGGGACGCTGCGATTTCCTCTCGGACATCGCCGAGCCGCTGCCCGTCACGCTGTTCATGAAGCTGGCCGGCATGCCGACCAACCGCCTCGCCGAGTTCCGTGAGCTCGCCACGCAGGCCACGTCCGCCGCGGTGGATCACGCGACCCGCGAGGGGATCTTCAAACAAATTGCGGGGATCCTGGCGGAGTCCATCAAGGCCCGGCAGGAGAAACGCGAGGATGACCTGATCAGCCGGCTGCTCGACGCGAACATCCAGGGCCGCAACCCCACGTTCCCGGAGATGTTGGGCTACAGCATCACCCTGTTCCTCGGGGGGCTCGACACCGTGGTGAATGCCCTGAGCTTCGGCGTCCGGCACCTGGCGCGTGATCAGGAATTGCAGGCGAAGCTCCGGGCCGACCCGAGCCTCCTGCCGGGAGCCATCGAGGAGCTCTTGCGTCTCTATGGCGTCGCGTGCACGCCCCGGCGGGTGACGCGTGACGTGGTTTGTCACGGCGTGAACCTCAAGCAAGGCGACGCGCTCTTGTTGCTCCTGCCGGCGGCCAACTACGACGACGCGGCGTTCCCGAACCCCGAGCAGTTCATCATGGGCCGGACCGAGCAACACATGACGTTCAACACGGGCCCGCACCGGTGCGTCGGTCTGAATCTGGCCCGCCTGGAGATGAAGGTGTTCTACCAGGAGTGGTTGAAGCGCGTTCCGCCGTTCCGGCTCGACCCCCAGGCGCCGCCGCGGTTCACGGGTGGCTTCAACCTGGCGGTCACGAGCCTGCCGCTCGTCTGGGATTGAGCAGCGCGGGCAGCGCGGCGGGCCGGATCCGCGGTTTGGGCTTGACGCGAGAGGCGGGTGCGCACCCAATCCCACGCGATTTCGATGAAGAAGTACCTTCACAGACCGGGCACGAAGCTCACCGGCCATTCCACGCCCATCCTCGCCGCGGACTTCACCCGAGACGCGTCGCGGCTCGTCTCGGCGGCGTCGAAGGACCCCACGGTTCGCGTGTGGGACGTCGATTCCGCGCGGACCATATCGAAGCTCGAGATCGCGAAGGGCGTCAACCAGGCTTGCCTGTTCCCGACCGGGGACCGGCTGGCCGCCACGTTCGACGATCGGGTCGTTCGTGTATACGCGCTTGAAAGCGGCGAGGAGCTCGCGCGCGCGCGCCAGATGATGCGCCATCCCCGGGCGCTTTGCGTGTCTCCGGGCGGCGGGGTGTACTGGGCGGGCTTCGGCGACGACAACACCGTCGTCTGGTCGTGGCGCCCCGGCGAGGACCCGAAGCCGCTCCTCCGGGACATTCCCTCCTTCGAGCCCGAATGCAGTTTGTCGCTCGCCCGGGATGGCGAGGAGCTGTGGTGCTTCTTCGAGTGGGATCTCGTGGGCTTCGACACGCGGACGGGCGCGGAGATCGCGCGGTTCAAGGAAGACCGAGACGTGGCCCTCGGGGAAGGCTTCGTGCTCTCTCCCGAGCGATGCGCCGTGGCCGTGAAATCATCGCTCAACCGTGATGACGATCCGGTCCGGCCGCGCCTCTACAAGTGGGACCTCGATTCCGACGTGCATTGCTGGGACACGGAAATCCTGGGATATCCCTATGGCGACAAACCGCTGCTGACGATGGCCCGGAGCAAGCGCTGGGTCGCGAGCGTCGGCAAAGCTTCCGTGATGTTTCATTCGCTTCGCAGCGGGCGAGCGCTCGGGATGCTGCCCTGCGAGGTGCCAGCGGCGACCCTTTCCTGCCAGCGTTTGTCTCCGGACGACCGCCTCCTCGCGGTCGGTGCTTCGAACGGCGACCTTTTCCTCTACGACCTCGGCGATTCCTTGCTCGAACCGAGCGTGGCGGCGTCGCACATCGCCACGCGCTCTCGTCAGGGCAGCCCGCTCCTCTTGCGACTGCAGAAACGGCCGGGGCTCTGGCTACGGGTGCACGAGGACGGCAGTCTCGAGCGGGCCGAAGGCGATGCCCGCGCCGACGCGCTCATCACGCCGCTGGCCGGCCAGGCCAGCCATGGAAAGAACGTGGCGGTTCATCCCCTCCGCCTTCGCTGGGAGCTTCGCAGGCGCCTCTGGCAGCACGACCTCACGAAGCCCTCGCCCTTTCACGCGTCTCGTCCCGTGCAGGTCTTCCTCGGAGCCGACCTGATCGTCGAGGGCTACCTCGGCGTCGGGCGTGACCCGGGAGCGGGGCAAGACATCCTCGGCGTCGACAGCGACCCCGACGGCGTCGGAGAGCGGGTCGCCGGAGAACTCGGCGCCCGGACGATCCTCGCCGGCATCGACGACCTCTTGGCGTTGCTCCCGACCGACTGACCGCGCGGAGGTTCGTCGCGCCGCGGAGGTGATCCGGCCCGCTCCCGCTCCCACGGAAGCTTCCTGCCCGTCCACCACTTCCTACCTCTCCGGCGCCCGCTTCCGGTACACTCGCGCCCATGGTGGCCCCCTCCCCGTAGCCCGCCGTCGAAGCGGCGATTTGGCTCGCCTTCGCTCCCGGCGGCGGCCATTTCACCGCCGTCGCGATCGGCCCCCACCACCTCCTCACCGTCGCGCGCGTCTGCGAGAACGCGCCTTACGTAGCCGAAGCGCACGGGCGCTTGCCACAGCCGTCGCCGAGGGCAGAGCCGGATCGTCGCGCACCGATGGCGGTAGGCTTTGGCTGCTTCACGCAAGCGCCCCGCGGCGCGCTCGCGGTCCCCGAGCTTGAAACCGTAGCTCCACGTCCGCCGAGGATGACCCGTCCGAATGAAGGCTCAACGGTCGAGTAAAGCGAACCATGAAGAGAGGCACGCAGGTGGCTTGCGATGGTGTCCGCAGACAGCAGGCTTCCCGCCCATGGCGCACATTCTCGCACTCGTCGATCATGGCCCCGGCGTGCTCGAGGCCGACGCTCCGCCGGAATCGGCACAGCAGCGGCTGACAAAGCCGAGGAGCGTCGGCAGCTCGTCCGGTCCGCGAGAATCCGGAGACATCTTGGAGCGGGTGGATCGAGAGTCCGATCAATCGTTTCCCGCAAGCGATCCGCCGGGCTGGATACCCTCGTGGACTGGCTAGAGACGGGTCGACGCCTTGCGCGAAGCCGTGGAGGCGCCGGACGACGTCGACCTCACACCGGGCCCCGACGAACGCGACGCGGCCTTGACGGTCCCGCGGAACATCCGAGCGATCACGCCGTGGAGGACGACCGCCTGGTTGTGGTGCTCGTCCTTGGCCCCGAAGACGAGCGTCACCGTCCCCCGCTTTGCCCGCTCCACGAGCTCGTCCACGAGCCTCGCAGCCGGCTGCTGGCGGAGCTCGGCGCGATAACGCACCGCGAACTCCTCCCATCGGGCCTCATCGTGACCGAACCAGCGCCGAAGCTCGGCGCTCGGCGCGATTTCCTTCATCCAGGCATCGATCGCAAGCGCATCCTTGCGCACGCCCCGCGGCCATAGGCGGTCCACGAGCACCCGGTACCCGTCGGCCGCTTCAGGTTCCTCGTATGCCCGCTTGAGCCGGACCGCGCAGATCGTATTGCCGCCGCCTCGTGCCTGTCGCGTTCCGCCCCGTGGACCGGTCATGATCAAAACCTTCCTCGACGAAACATGAGAACGAAACATGGGAGACTTGCACGACTACGGCCTGGCAGGCAGCGTGTAGCGGGTCGTGATGGCTTCGGAGATCAACGCGCGGCTCTGCCGGGGCGTGAGATCCGTGCGCGCGGCGATCTCCGCGGCCGTCGCTGACAAGGCAGGGTCCTTGACCGCTTCGGCAAACCAACGCGTGTAATCGCCCTGCGCGAGGTGGTAGAGCCACGTCTCGTCGTCGACCCCGTCTGCGATCTCGACGAATACGGCCAGGTTACGGGCACGAAGGTTCAGCCGTTCGTCCGGGCCCCGGAAATAAAAGCTCTTTTCGCGAAGGTTGCCCTCGGCGTACTTCCGAAGGTGCCTCAGGTGCTCCCCCCGCCCTGGCGCCGGCGTCACCCAGCGCGGCTTTTGACCCGCGCCGCGATTCCATACGAGCACGTCCCCGGGGCGCGGAGGCTCGGTCACCGGAGGCGGTGGGACTCCGATCGCCACGCTGAAGGCCACGAGCTCCGGTTCAGGCATCGGCCCGACCGAGATCACGACGTCGATACGCTCGAGGATCGGGACGGCAATCTCGTCGGCATGGAGGGTGACGAGGACGAGCTCGCCCACCTCCTGCGGAAACGTGAGGGACACGGGTCCCCAAGCGGACGGCCAGACATGATGCGCCTCGTCTATCAGGATCCAGTGGGGTCGACCCGTCCGCGCGCGCATCGATTGCAGCCGGGGGAAGAGCTGCTCGAGGAACGCAGGCCTGTCGCCGAGCGCGATTGCAAGGAGATTGACCGACACGTCCGTGTCGGGGTTGTCGAGCACGCGCAGAATTTCGTCGATGCTCGGCGGACGACGCATGTCCCCGAGCTCGATGGCGTCTTCGAATCGAGAATAGTCACCCTCGGGATCGATGGCGATGAACTGGTACGATTGCTCCGCCAGCCGTTCGAGCAGCGCCATTGCGAATGTCGTCTTGCCGCTGCCGGACGGGCCCACCACGAGGACGTTGCCTCCGTACGGAGGGATGAGCAGCGGCTGGCCGTCGTCCGTCGTACCGAGCAGCGCGTGCCGGCGCGTCAGGCGGGGCTCGACGTGGCGCAGGTCGTCGTCGAGGAGCCCGTCGACGAGCTCGATGACCCCCCGCCCGTTTTCGCCTTTCGTTACGAGGTCCGCGCGCTCCCTGAGCGATGGAACGGCGTCGGCCGTGGCCGCGGAGCACTCGCAGAGCGCGAGGAAGGCGTGATCGTTCTCGGCATTGCCGATGCCTACGACCTCGTGCGGCGACATTCCGAGCTCTTGCAAGGCGACGCGGAGACCGCTGCCTTTGCCGACCTCCGCAGGGAGCACCATCAGTGCGTCCTGGTTATACACCATCCGTAACTCCAGGCCGCTCTGTCGAATCACGTCGAGCACCGCACGATCCTGCGAGGCATGCGTCGCCACGATGGCGCGACCCACAGAGAGAGGACCCACTCCCGTTTCGCGAAGCCTATCGACGAACCACGGCGGCGGTGCTTCCGCGAGGACGCGTTCCTCGCGCCCGATGGGACGATAAAGGACGGCGCCGTTCTCGGCGACGATGCGATCAAAAAGCTCGGGGCGAGGGAGAATGGCCAACAAGTCGCCGAGGACGCGTCCGGTCACGAGCACCACCTTCCGGCCGGTCGCGCGCAGGCGCTCCAGCGCTGCGAAGGTCTCGTCGGTGACCGCGCCGTGCTTGGCGAGCGTGCCGTCATAGTCGCACGTGAGCGCGAGGTATCGCATGCGCGCTCTCTTGCGCGGCACCGGAGGACGTCAATCGGTGGCGCATGGCAACGCAGGTATGACAACACCCATCAACTCGACCGGTAACGCTCATGTTTCGAGCTCGTCCGCCCGGCGCTGGAGCGCGGTTGAGTTGACATCGACCCCCAGCCGGAGACCACTGCGAGGTCGGCAAGCCGACATCGACCCCCAGCCGGAGACCACTGCGAGGTCGGCAAGCCGACATCGACCCCCAGCCGGAGACCACTGCGAGGTCGGCAAGCCGACATCAACCCCCAGCCGGAGACCACTGCGAGGTCGGCAAGCCGACATCGACCCCCAGCCGGAGACCACTGCGAGGTCGGCAAGCCGACATCAACCCCCAGCCGGAAGGCTCGGGAAGGTCCGCGTGTCGGCATCGATATCGCGCCGATGACCTTCGGGAGGTCTCCGAGGAGGGGTCAAGTACGAGCTTTCGGCCTGGAGGTGGCTTCCGCGCGGGTAACTCCACCCGCTCTTGAACCTCTTGCAGGATTCCCCGTGGGTTCTTTCCATGACCACGCACCCGCTTGCGCTGCCGGCGGCGGTCGTGGCGTACGACGAGCGTCGCGAAGGTGATCTCTCCCGCTCCCGCTCCCACGCCCGCTTCCTGCCCGTCCATCACTTCCTACCTCTCCGGGGCCCGCTTCCGGTACACTCGCGCCCATGGTGGCCCCCTCCCCGCAGCCCGCCGTCGAGGCGGCGATTTGGCTCGCCTTCGCTCCCGGCGGCGGCCACTTCACCGCCGTCGCGGTCGGCCCCCACCACCTCCTCACGGTCGGGCGCGTCTGCGAGAACGCCCCTTACGTAAAACTCCTCCGCGCCGGCGAGCAGGTCCGCACCGCCGAGATCGTGCAGGTCCTGCCGCCCGAAGAGGGCGACCTCGCCATCCTCCGTTGCGCCGAGGAGCTGCCGCACGTCCTGCGGCTCATGCCGGCCGACGAGTTCAAGGACTTCGACCTCGACACCCCAGTCACCCTCGTCGGCTTCCGCGACAGCGTCGAGAACGCCCTCGCCAAGCGCGCCGTCGTCCTGCACTGGAGCAGCGTCTCGCTCATCGCCGGCGAACCCGAAGAGCCGCCGCCTCGCAAGTCCCAGCCCGACACCCTCCCGCCCCTGCCGCGCCTCCTCCAGGTCGTCCACGAAAACGAGGCCGGCGGGCCCCTCCTCGACAGCCGCCAGCGCCTCATCGGCATCGCGGGCCGCCACGAGGGCGAGGGCGGCACCGAGGGCATCGTCACCACCATCGACCGCTTCTACGAGCACAACCGCAAGTGGAAGATCCTCCTCGGCCCGCCGGCCGCCACGCGCGTCGCGAAGGCGCCGACCATGGCGCAGTCGTTCGTCCTCATGCACCTCGTCGCGGCCCAGCACGAGGAGCACGAGGGCACGAATCCCGCCACGCTCGTCGAGCACTACCGCGCCGCCCTGCGCCTCGACGCCTCCTCCGGCGCCGCGCACCTCGGCCTCGCTCACGCCAAGAGCGTCGCCGGCGAGATCGACGAGGACGTCTTCCGCAGCATCGGCCGCGCCTGCGGGCTCCTCCCGGCCTCCGAGTGGTCGCCCGAGTGCGCCGACGCGCGCCTCGCGAACCTCCTGCGCTCCTCGAAGCACCTGCACGGCGTCGTCACCGCCCTCCGCGCCGACCTCAAGAAGGGCCGTCCCCTCGCCGAGTGGGCCGCGCTCGGTCGCGCCGTCGCCGACCTCGTCCACGCCCCGCCGCCCGACTCCGAGGACCCGAACCGCCCGCGCCCGCCCGAAAAAGCCGCCGGTCGCCTCCTCCTCTGGGCCGGCCAGCCTCGCAGCGTCATCGCCATCCCCTCGCGCGAGCAGCCCGACATCCTCCGCGCGGCCGCCTTCCTCCTCGTCAACCACGCCGAGCAGGCCCTCTTCTGGCTCGACGATCCTCAGGAGGACGAGGAGGTCGAGTCGAGCCGCATGGAGACGACCCAGCAGCTCGTCCTCGCGCTCCGCTGGATCGCTCGCTGCCGCGAGGGCACGTACGACGGACTCCTCTCGCGCGAGGTCGCCGAGAAACACGGCGCCATCCTCGGCAAGCTCATGCCCGGCGGCGACGTCTTCTCCTGGCACGCGCACGCCGTCGCCAAGGCGTACCACGGCGAGATCGAGAGCGGCCTCGAGGATCTCGACCGCGCCATGCGCCTCCTCTCGCCGATGGCCCTGCCGGGCCGCTGGTCGCGTGAGTTCCCCGGCCTGCTCCCCACGCCCGCGCAGCTCGCCGCCGTCTTCGGCCGCGTCGTGCTCGATCAAGGTAAGCCCGAGCTCGCCCGCAAGGCGCTCGAAAAGCTGCCGATGCCGGGCTCGGACGACGCCCACGGCGCCGAGCTCACGAGCATCGAGAAGAAGCTCCGCGCCCTCGCCGGCGTCGACGCCGAGGTCGAGGTCTCGCCCGACCGCGCCCTCCTCAAGGCCAGCCGCAAGGATCCACGCGCCGTGCGCCTCGCCCGCGTGCTCGCGTTCTTCGCCGAGGCGGACCTGCCGCGCGAGCGCCTCGGCGATCTCGGCGAGGCCCTGCCGGTCCTGCTCAAGCTCGGCTTCTTGCGCGAGGAGGCCGATGTCGTCTCCTACGAGCCCACGTTCCGGGCACGCGTGCGCGACTTGCTCTCGCCCGATCAGCGCATCGCGGCCCTGCACGAGGCGCTCGACCTCCTGCTCATGGCCTACCTCGAGGCGAGCGCGCGCGAGCGCACCGAGCTCTGGCCGCACGTCCAGGAGACCACGAAGGCCGCGGTCGAGCACCAGATCGAGTTCGTCCCCGCGGCCGAGCTCCTCGCCCGCGTGGGCAACCAGCGCGCGCGCGAGCTCTCGTATGCCGAGGCGCGCGAGCTGCTCGAACAAGCCCACGACCTCGGGAGCCGCGGCTCGGCGCCCGCCGATCTCTGCGCCGAGATCGACATGGATCTCGGCTGGGTCGAGGTCCTCTCGGGCACGACGCCGCGTTCGCAGGAGCGGCTCGAGCGGGCTTTGAACTTTTACAACGAAATGGCCATGACCTCGACCGGCGCGACCCCGCACCGTCGAATGGCGCGTATCCATTACAGCCTCGCGCGACTCGCCGTGAGCAAGAGTGATCGCGACGCCGCATACATGAACGCGTGCCGCGCGCTGGAGGAGGCCGATCGCGGCTTCGAGCCGGGCACGCGCAAGGCCGCGCAGATCTATACGAGCCTCGCCCACCTCTTCCTCGACCTCGGCGATCACCTGCGCGCGCGCAAAGCCACGGCGCGGATCTCGCCGCGCGAGCGCGAGACCCGCACCGATCTCGCGTTCGATTCCTGATTCGTTCACGCCCGGAACGCTTGTGGCGCGGCGCCTTCCGCGTTTACCATCCGTTCCGCAATGAATTTCGAAACGCTCGTCGAGAACATCAGCTGGGCGAGCGTAGACGGCGAGACGATGATGGACCGTCACGGCCGTGACGTCGCCGTCGTCGTCGCCAAGGTCGCCTACAAGGTGAGCCGCGAGGGCGCGCCGAGGCTCGCGCTCGCGCCGGTGCGTCGCGTGGACGAGGGGGACGGCGGCGGGGGCGTGCGTTTTCCCGCGGATCTCGTGGCCGACGAGAAACCCGGCACCGACGTCGGCCTCGTGGGCGTCGCGTATCCGCCGCCGCGCTCAGCCGGGACCAAGGGGCGCGTTTATGCGTGGCTCCAGGTCGGCACGCTGCGCAAGGTCGTCGTCGTGCACGGGCCGCGCGTGCACGTGAAGAACTGGCGCGGCGCCGTCGCTCCCTCGGATCCCGCGCCGTTCGTCGAGCCCGTGCCGCTCCGCTTCGACAAGTGTCACGGCGGCCTCGACCCCATCACGGGCGCGTTCGAGCCTGCGAATCCCATCGGGATGGGTTTTTCAAGCCAGCCCACCCGCCTCCTCGGCGAGCCCGCGCCGCCGCTCGAACCGGCTTCGATCGAGGAAGGCGGCGCCCCGTGTCACGCCTCGTACGGCGCCTTCGCGCCGATCCCGGCGCACTGGGAGCCGCGGCGCTCGCGCATCGGCACGCACGACGCGGCGTGGTCGAAGAGCCGCGCGCCCGTGCGGCCGCGCGATTTTGATCCGATGCACCACACCTGGTCGGTCCCGGGTTTGCACAGCGGAACGCCGCTCCTCGGCGACGAGCCGGTCGAGGTGGGCGGCGTCTTGCCGGACGGCGTCTGGCGCTTCCGTTTGCCCCGGTACGCCGTGCAGTTCGGCAGCCAGATCGACGGCAAGAAGGTCGCGTACGAGACGCACCTCGACGGGTTTCTGATCGATACCGAGACCCGCGCCGTGGAGCTCACGTGGCGGGCGTCGATCGTGCTGCCGCGAAAATGGGAGCGGCTCGAGCGGATCTACGTGCTCGGGGTGGGCACGCTCCCGGAGGACGTGATCCGCGACCCGAGCCGGAGCGTAGGGGCGGGACGGGCCGCGGATCCGACGCGCGCGAGGAGTGTGTAGGCCATGAGCAAGAAAGCGTTGCGGATCGAAGTCTTCTTGAGCATCGGCGACGCCTCCTGGCCGGCGCTCCGGCTGCGCGTGGACGAGGGCATGAGCGAGCTCGGCGGGGCCTGGGTCGAGGTCGCGGTGGGCTCGGATCTCGACGTCGAGGGGCTGCTCGAAGAGCCGGCGACGGTCGTGATCTTCTGGGACGGGCAGGAGAAGCGGCGGTTCTCCATGCAGCTCGCGCGGGGCCGCTTCCTCGACGAGAAGGACGGCCACCTGCACTACGAGCTCGAGCTCCGGCCCTCGCTCTGGTTCCTCGGCCTCGACAAGAACACGCGCAAGTGGCGCGACCAGCCCGCCGAGCCGATCGTCTCGAAGGTCCTCGGCGAGGGCTCGGTCAAACACGCGTGGCGCACCACGCGGCAATCGGCGTCGCAGCCGTACTGCGTGCAGTATCGCGAGACAAACCTCGCATTCGTGTCGCGGATGCTGGAGTTCGAGGGTTTTTATTACACGTTCGATCCCGACGGCACGATGATCGTCGGCGACGCGTCCTCGGCCTCGCCCGAGGTCGAGGGCGGCGCGGAGTTCGAGCTCATCGATTCGGCGGGCGCGCTCTCGCATGGCGACTTCGGCGTCACCTCGTTCGAGCGCGGCGCGGTCGTGGGATCCGGCAAGGCCACGGTCAACGACCACAACTGGAAGACGCCGGCCCTGTCACTCCTCGCCTCGGCCACGGGCGCGAAGGACACGCACCTCGAGGTGTACGATTACCCCGTCGGGTATCGTGATCCGGCGGCGGGCGAGGTTTTGGCCAAGCTCCGCGTCGAGGCGCTCTGCGCGGAAAAGCGCTTCGTGGAGGGCACGAGCACGGTCTTTTCGTTCGCGCCGGCGCGCATCTTCTCGTTCACGCACGAGGAGGGCGCGAGCTTCAGCGGCCGCTACCTGCTCGTGCACGTGGAGCACGAGTATCGCGAGGAGGCGGGCGTCGCGCACTACGAGAACCGCTTCCGGGCCATCCCCGCGGACGTCCCGTTCCGCCCGGCGGTCCGGACGGAGCGCCCGGAGATCGAGGGCAACCACACGGCGATGGTGCGTGGCCCCGCGGGCGAGGAGATCCACACGGACGCCTACGGCCGCGCGAAGGTGCAGTTCCACTGGGATCGCGAGGCCAAGGGCACGGACGAGGACTCGCGCTGGATCCGCATGACGCAGGAGATCTCGACCTCGATCGCGCTCGCGCGTGTCGGCTGGGAGATCAGCGTCGGCTACATCGACGGCGATCCGACGCGCCCCGTGGGCCTCGCGCGGCAGATCAACGGGCAGATGGTCCCGATGTACAACCAGCCCTCGTTCCGCAACCGGATGACGATCCGCACGGAGACGTACCCGGGCAAGGCCGGGTTCAACGAGCTGCGCCTGGAGGACTCGGCCGGCTCGATGCACATGGACTGGCACGCCCAGAAGGACTTCAAGACCCTCGTCCAGCACGACCGGACCGAGACGATCGGCAACAACCAGACGGTGCTCATCGAGAGCAACTCGACGCGTACGGTCGAGAAAAACCAGACGATCGACATCGGCGGCAATCAGACGCGGACCGTGGGCCGGCACGTCGTGCACAAGGTCAACGTGGACCGGGACCACACGATCGGCGGGGAGGAGACCATCGACGTCACGCTCGGCGTCGAGACCTCCGTGATGGAGAACGACGTCGAGACGGTGGGCGGGACCCGCTACACGCGCTCGGGCAACGACGAGACCGGCTCGATCGATCGCTCGATCCAGAAGACGCTGACGCGCATCGTGGGCGGCTCGTCGATCTCGATGGCGGGCGGCTCGGTGGCCCACGAGGGCGGCGAGATGCTCTTCGAGTACGCCGGCGGGTCGAAGATCACGATCGGCATGGAGGAGAGCGTCAAGGAGGCGGTGGCCGAGAACCTCGGCACGTTCGTGAGCGGGTTCGTCCTGCGCAAGTCGAAGAGCGACATGAGCGTGTCGGCGAAAGAGACGAAGGTGAACGTGGGCGGCTCGGCGCTCTTCCGATCGGCGGAGCGCATGGAGCTCCGGAGCCGCGTGATCGAGCTCGTCTCGTCGGCCTCGATCGCGCTCCGCGCCGGGGCGCTCTCGATCGAGATGACGCCCGGGAACGTGACCATCACCGGGCCGCTCAAGCAGGAGAGCGAGACGAAGATCACCCTGCGTGGCAACCCCGAGAAGCTGACGCCCTGAAGGAGAACGCGCGATGGAACTTGCATTCGCCGAGGTCGTCGTCACGGGGATCGAGGTGCGCCGCGTGCTCTCGCTCCGCGGAGAGGAGGCGCTCTCGACCCTCTTCCGGTACGAGGTCGAGGTCGAGGTCGAGCTGCCGCTGCCCGACGTCGACGTGGTGATCGGCGCGGAGGCGACGCTGACCCTGCGGGATCAGGCGCACAAGGAGCGCGTGGTCACGGGCGTGGTGGCCGAGGCGAGCGCACGGGCGCTCGATAGCGAGCGCGGGCGGGCGACGCTCGTCCTCCGGCCGATGATGTGGCGGCAGTCGCTCGGGCGTGACTGCTACGCGTCGCAGGACGTCCGTGTGCAAGACGTGGTCGACGATGTGCTCGCCGACTACACCGGAAAATACCGCTGGGCGCTCACGCGCAGCTACCCGCGCTACCCCTACCGCGCGCAGTACCGCGAGGACGACTGGACCTACGTGAGCCGCCTCCTCGAGGAGGAGGGGATTTACTACTGGTTCGATCACGACGCGGGCTCGATCACCGTCTTCTCGGACAACTCGACGGCCGCGCCGGAGATGCCGGGCGGCGCGCTCCTGCCGTGGGTGCGCGAGAGCGCGCTCCAGCCGAAGCAGGACGCCGTGACGCAGCTCGGCTCGGTGAGCGCGGCTTCGACGGGTCGGTTCGCGGCGAAGTCGTACGACCTCAAACGTCCGCTCGTGCCGATCAAGGCGCAGGCCGGCGCGGGCCGGCACGAGGTGTACGACGCGCCGGGCGGGGGCACGGGGATGGAGGCGATCCTCGCGGTGCGGGTGCGAGATCAGCGCGACGCGGCCGTGGCCGCGCGGGCGGGCGTGATGGGTTTGTCGACGAGCGTGCGCCCCTACCCCGGCGTCACGCTCGAGATCGACGGGCACCCGGTCGGCAAGCTGAACGGGCGTTACCTCGTGACGCGCGTCGAGGTCGACGGCGACGAGCATCAGCCGTGCGACACGCGCTTCTGGGCGATCCGGGCCGAGGTCGCGTTCCGGCCCGAGCGAGCGACGCCGGAGGCGAAGCAGGCGGGGCTCCAGCTCGGGCAGGTGATCGGGCCCGACGGGCAGGAGGTGCATCCGGACGAGCTCGCGCGGGTGCGGACGATCCTGCACTGGGATCGGCTCGGCCCGCGCAACGAGAAGGGCGGCACGTGGATGCGCGTGGCGCAGCGCGCGGCCCCTGGATCGATGCTGTTTCCGCGCATGGGCTGGAACGTCGCGACCTTCAACGAGGAGGGCGGCGTCGACGCGCCGAGCGTGATCTGGCGCATCCACGACGGCCAGCGCCTGCCCGAGTACAAGCTGCCCGGCAACATGACACGCGTCGTGTGGAAGACGGCGACGGTGCCCGCGGACGGCACGGCGAACGAGATCTACTTCGAGGACCGGATGGGCGCCGAGGAGATGTTCATCAACGCCTCGCGCGACATGAACTACATCGTCCTCGATTCGCGCTGGGAGAGCATCCAGAACGACTCCACGCGCACGGTCGCGGCAAACCACGACCTGACGATCCACGCCTCCCAGGAGGAGCGCGTGATCCGCGATCAGCAGATCCGGATCGGCGGCAACGAGACGCTGACGGTCTCGGGCCTGCGCATCAAGTCGGTCTCGGGCAACGAGACGGAGACCGTGGGCGGCTCGCGGACGATCCGCGTGGGCGACGCGCACCGAACGTCCGTGAAGGGGGATCGCACGCTCTCCGTCGGCGGGTCGCTGATCGAGATCACGCCGAACAACATCAACCGGACCTCGCGCGACATGGTGACGGTCGTCGGCGGCAGCGTCGTGAAGATCGCGGGCGAGGACGTCTCCGAGGTCGCGCGCAAGGACTCGGTGCAGGTCATCGCCGGCTCGAAGATCGAGGTGGCGAAGAAGGACCGCGCCCTCGACGTGAACAAGGTGTGGAACGAGGAGGTCGGCGGCTCGATCGTCTGCGTCTCGAACGAGAAGTACCTCGACAACGCCGACACGACGTCGACGTGGAAGGTCACGTCGTCGGTCCTCGGCAGCGCGCCCGTCGTGCACATCGAGGCGGTCGAGAGCATCCGGTTTTCGTGCGGATCGAGCGTGCTCACGATGACCACGGAAGCGATCACGATCACGACCCCGAGCCTCGATCTGTCGGGCGCGACGTTCGACGCCGACAGCGGGATCATCGAGCACAACTGAGGAGGACGCCGTGGCAACCGAGGATCCGCTTCGTTATTTCATCGAGCTCGGCGGCGCGACGTACCCCGTCAAGACGATCACGGGCGAGGAGGCGCTCTCGCGGCCGTACCGCTTCGAGATCACGCTCCAGGTCGAGCCCACCGATGCGCTGGATCCGGACGCGCTCATCTTCACGGACGCCACGGTCACGCTGACGCGCGCCGCCGACGAGCGGCGGATCCAGGGCGTGGTGACCCAGATCAAGCGCGCCGCGACGCGCAAGGGCAACGCGGGCACGGGCAAGGTGACGCTCGTGCTCGAACCGCGCCTCGCGACCGCGCGGCACCGCGTCGACATCCGGATCTTCCGCGACAAATCCGCGCCCGAGATCGTGGCCGAGGTGATCGGCGCGCACGGCGTGACCGTGGAACCGCGGCTCGTGGGCTCGTACGTCAAGCGCCCGTACTGCGTGCAGATGCGCGAGTCGGACCTCGATTTCGCGGCGCGGCTGCTCGAGGACGAGGGGATCTTCTACGTGGTCGACGACGAGGGCCGCATGGTCCTCGGCGATTTCACGAGCGCGTATGTCGAGGGCCCGGGGACGCTCGCGTTCCACCATGACTCGGGGCTGCACGAGAACCGCGACGCGATCTTCGAGGTCGGCTGGGCGGGCCGCGCGACGGCGGGCAAGGTCTCGCTGCGCGACTTCAACCCGGAGCGGCCGCGCCTCGACATGGACGTCTCGGCCAAGGGCCCGACGGCGTGGGGACCCGAGTGGTACGACTATCCGGGCGAGTACGAGCTGCCCGCGCAGGGCCAGGCCAAGGCGAACCTCCGGGCCGCGGCGCTCGCCTGCGTGAAGCGCCGCCTCGCGGGTCGATCGACGGCGGGGCGCATGGCGACGGGCACGATCTTCTCGCTCCTCGACGCGCCCTCGGGGGTCGCGGACGGCGCGTACGTCCTGACGAAGGTCGTGCATGCGTGGGATCGGACCGCGTCGTCGTTCTCGGTCGCGTTCGAGGCGCTGCCCGCGGACGTCGTGTATCGCCCGCTCTGCGAGACGCACGTGCCGACCTTGCCGAACCCGCTCACGGGCTTCGTGACGGGCCCCGCGGGCGCGGACATCCACACGGACGCGTGGGGCCGCGTGAAGGTGCATTTCCCGTGGGATCGGCTGCAGCCCAAGGACGACACCTGCTCGCACTGGATCCCCGTTTTGCAGGACAACACGGGTCGATCGTCGGCGATGCCGCGCATCGGCTGGGAGGTGCTCTGCCAGTTCCTGGAGGGGGATCCGGACAGACCCGTCATCCTCGGACGTGTCTTCAACGCGGCGGATCCCTTCCTCGAGGAGCTGCCGATCCGCAAGATGCGCACCTCGCTCCACTCGCTGACCTCGCCGCGCTCGACGGACAAACCCTCGGGCTACAACATGATCCGCTTCGACGACCTGGCCGGCGCGCAGGAGATCCACGTCCACGCGCAGAAGGATCAGAACATCGTCGTCGCGAACAACCAAGACGAGAAGGTCGGCAACGTCGAGCAGCGGACCGTCAAGGGCAACGAGGCGATCCGGATTGGCGCGAACGAGACCATCAACGTGACGGACGACAGCGCGTCGAAGGTCGACGGCAACCTGACCGTGAACATCGGCGGCAACCGTACCGCGACCATTTCGGCCTCGCAGACGGACACGGTCCACAAGGACCACACGATCTCGATCGGCGGCTCGCACCTGCGCGACACGCACGCGGACGACAACGTCGCGGTCGAGCAGAACATGACGGAGCTCATCGCCGGGCACGTCTTCGAGCAGTCCGGGCACACGAACGCGGTCACGGCCGGCAAGACCTCGACGCTCGTCGTGGGCGGCTCGATCGTCGAGATCGGCAAGCTCAACAAGGCCGAGAACACGGAGAAGGTCCGGAACGAGACCGTGAGCGGCCTCGTCTTCAGCAAGGCCGACGAGAAGCACGCGTCGCGCGCCGAGGAGTCGCGCACGACGACCGTGGCGGGCGACTACATCGGCGTGTCGCTGAAGGAGCTCTTGCTCGCGGGCCTCGAACGGCTCCGCATCGAGTCCACGAGCACGACCCTCTCCGCGCCCGAGATCACGCTGAAGGTCGGCGACACCGAGATCCACCTGAAGAGCGGCCGGATCGACATGAAGGCGCCGAGCGAGATCACGATCGACACGCAGCAGGCCAATAACCTCGCATCGACGACGTCGTCGCAGAACTGAGGAAGGCGATGGCCCACACGAACTACCTCTATCGCATCTTCCACAGGCCGGCGTCGCACGCGCGTGCCCTCATCAACGGCATCCCGATCTACGACCGGATCGTCCCCGACAACGTCGCGCCGGTCGGCCCCGTCACGCACTGGCTGGTCCGCGGCGAGAACACGATCACGGTGGAGCTCTCGCCCTCGCCGCGCTCGCCCCTCACGCCGGATCTCGGGCCGCATTTCGAGATCTCCGTGCGGCTCGCGGAGGACATCGATCACGCCATCTTCACCTGGGACTACCCGAAAAGCGTCGCTGCGCTGGGCCTGCCGATCGATCTGCCGCTCGTGGGCGGCGGCGTGCTCCGCATCGACGACGACCTGCCCGATCCCGTGTATCGGCGCGGCTCGCGCGAGGAGTTCCCGGTCGAGGGCACCCTCGATCAACGCGCGGCCGTGCAGGAGCTCTACGACGCGTTCGCGACGCGCGACGCCGGGCGCTTCGAGACGGCGATGGACCTGAAGGTGCGCGAGTTCGAGCGTTATTACGGCCCGCAGCCCCTCTCGCGCGCCGAGGCCTTGAAGCGGATGAACGAGCCATGGCTCATGGAGCCCTTCGACGCGCACGACCTGCGCTTCGACCGCTACGCCGACGGCCGCGTCGCCTACGTGCGCCGCGCCTCCGGCAAGCCCGCCGTGCGCGCGCAGCACCGCGACGAACCCACGCTCGGCTGGGGCTCGAACTTCTACATGACGCGTCTCGATGGGCGCTGGCGCATTTTCTGTTGACGGACCGATCTCGAGGCGACGGAGGAACGAGCGATGGGCGCGACCGTTACGAACGAAGACCGCGGCGTCACGACGAAGACCAGCGAGCACACCGCGATGACGATCGGCCCGACGGACGTCTGCTTCGATCCGCCGAAGCAGAAGCCCGTGCCGCACATCAACCACGTGACGACGGACAAGGCCGTCGAGCACACGTCCGGAAAAACGCTCTTCCAGAACGGCAACGTCGTGCGCGTGGGCGAGGCGATCACGCCGAGCGATCCCGCGCACGGGGACTCGGGCGGCGGCGTCGTCAGCGGCACGTACCGCGAGGAGGCGCGGGCCACGGCCGGCTCGCCCGACGTCCGCGCCGAGGGCAAACCGCCCGCGCGGACCGATGATCCCACGACGCAGAACCACTCGAACACGACGGGCAAGATCCTGCAGGACGTGCCGCCGGAGTTGCTCACGGACAACCCCGAGGAGTTCTTCAAGCGCTGCTCCTACGACACGTCGGAGATCAAGGGCGGAGACGAGGAAGCCCCGTTCGTCGGCAACATGCCGCAGATCGACATCAAGCGCGGCGACGAGATCAAGATCGTCGCGAAGCGGAAAAACGCGAAGGTGCCCGACGCGCCGCCGGATTGTGTTCAGCCGCCGCACATGAAGTGGCTGCTCACCCGATCGGGCGGCCTCACCGCGCTCGGCGCGGCGATCCCCGAGAAGACGGGCGAGATGGAGGGCGACGAGATCACGCTCGGCGAGGATTGGAACCCGCCGTATGGCGGCCCGATCGAGTTCTCCGGCGAAATTTCGCAGAACGATTCGGACGCGACGAAGCGCCGGCGGATCAACGACAAGAACCGCTACGCGCAGCAGAACGCGGCGGCGCGTGGCTCGTCGCGGGTCGAGAACCAGGACGGGCGGCAGGCGTACCAGCAGGTCCAGCGCGACAAACAGCTCGAGGAAGCGGCGCTGAACAACCTGCGCACGCTGGCCGAGTTCCTCTGGGCCTGGCGCGCGTACCAGAACCCGGTGCGGATCCTGATCACCGGCCGCGCGTGCAGCGGCGGGGTCAGCTACGAGGTGCACTGTTATCCCGAGGGGGAGTTCACGTTCGAGCTCCCGCTCGAGCCCATCATTCGCGTGGGCCGCTGGATCAACCGCAGCCTCGAAACCGTCCAGCAGTTCGCGCGCCTCGGCAGGGTCGAGACCGAGGGCAGCATCAAGGCCCCCGGCGACGACTTCAAGGTCGAGATCCAGTTCAAGTGGGAGCCGGGCGAGGACGCGGATCTCTACCGGATGGTGCGCACCGCGGAGGTCAGCGTCAGCGGCCTCCTCTTCGAGCTCACGTTCGAGGCGAGCTGCCCGCTCACGAACTTCCTCGCCATCGTCCCGTTCGTCGGCGGCGTCGCGGCGAGCGCGGTCGGCTGGATCATCCAGCGCATGGGCGCCGAGGCGAGCATCGGGTTCGGCGTCGAGGTGAGCATCTCCGCCGCGGCGTACATCTCGTTCAAATGGACGAAGGCGCGCGGCTGGCAATGGGACACGGCGGGGGTGAAGCTGCCGGTCGAGGTCAAGATCTACGCCTTCATCCGCGTCCAGGTGCGTGATTGGCTTCAGATCGAGGGCCGCATCCAGGTCCAGGCGGAATGGGCGCTGCTGCTCGAGGCGAGCGACGCCGGCCTCGCGCTCAAGTCGGACGACGGCGAGCTCAAGGCGGGGCTCACGGGTCTCATCAAGATCGACGTCTGGTTCTACAGCTACGAGCAGACCGGTGAGTGGTGGCCCGATTGCCTCAAGACCGAGTTCAAGAAGACGGACCTCGCAACCCTCATCAGCAACTGATGCCCAAGGCCGAGCCTTTTCGCCGCATCCTCGTCGCGGAGTCGCCGGTTCGTCCCGCCGGAGAGCGCCACGCCAAACCCCTGCCTTGTCACGTCGGCGTCTTGCCCTGGGCCGTCGATCGGAACTGGCTCACGATCTTCGTCGTCGCCACGTTCCGCTTCGATCGGAGCGCGACGCATCGGTCGATCCCGCTCGAACCCGCGCCGCCGCGGCGCCTGCACGCAGGTCCGAGCGCGCCCGGTGAGCCCGTGCGGATCGACGATTTCGTTCCCTTGCGCCTCGCGGTCGATCTGACGCTCGCGGGGCACGTGGAGATCGTCCCCATGCCTTCGGGCACGCTCGGGCCGAGCGCGCTGCCGCGCCTCGCCGAGGTGGGCCTCGGGGCGCGGCGCCTTCCCTTCCTGGTGCAAGCGGACAAACCCGGGCGGATCCCGCTCCGGCCGCCGTATACGCGGACGCCGCACGGCCGTGAGATCGATCTCGGGCCGGAGGCCTGTCACGACGGATCGAGGCACGATTTCCTGCACCCGGAGAAGTTCGACCTGAGCGTCTACCAGGCGGGGACGCCGGAGATTTCGTACGAGGTCGAAGAAGTGACCTCGATCTACCTCGCGGGGCTCGGGCCGGATCCCGCGGCGACGTGGGAGATCGCGCTGCCGGCGTACGTGCCGCGCGCGCTCGTGGACTACAGCTCCGCCCGCGTGCGCCGCGGGGACGTGCAGCTCTTCCTCGACGGCGTCGCGATCGACCTGGATCAATCGACGGTGGACGTGACCTTTCGCGGGCTCGTCGAGACCACGGACAAACCACACCTCGACGTGGACCGGATCGTGATCGGCTGGGCCCCTCCCCGGCGCTGGAGCGAGGACGCGGCGGGCGCGTGGGACGATGTTTTGCGGGAGCTGCCGCGCGGGCGGTTCCGCTTCGCGGTGGAGCGCGAGGATGTGCTGAAGGGCGAGGATCCGCCCGCCCTGCGGCAGGAGGAGCTCCTGATGGCTCGCTACGAAACGTGGGGACACCCGAACGCCGCCGAGCCGGAGATGCAGCCGCACGAGGCCGCGCAGGTCGCGGCGGAGCTCGCCGAGCAGCGATGGCCTCGCGGCGAGGTGCTCGCGAAGCACAGGATCGACGAGTACACCTGGGGGATCGAGGAACGCGCGTGGGCGCAGCGGCTCGCGAGCGTGCGCGAGGAGGCCGACGGCGGGCCGAGCGGGGAGTACGTCCGGGCCTACCGGCGCGCCTCGCAGGCGCTCGCGACGCCGCGGGAGGCCGCGATCACGCCCAAGGAATTCGTGGCGATCGCGGCGAAGATGAAGCGCGAGGATCCGACGCAGGTGCTCGCGAAGGCGGGGCTCGGGATCGCGGCCTTCGGGCGGCTCGAATGGCGCTTCCGCGAGAAGGCGGCCGAGGACAAGGCGTTCGCCGCGGAGCTCGCGCGCCTCATGGCGGAGGAAGAGACACCGCGCGAAGGGCCGAAGCTCGGTGAAGGCGGGGCGCGTGAGGAGGGCGGTCGATGACCACGATGGGCCTCGTCGCGGGCGTGGGGATGTCAACGCCGCTCGGGCTCGACGCGCGGCAGTCGGCGCTCATGCTGCGCGCGCGCAAGCTCTCGCCCGGGAAAACCGGGCACCGGGATCGGCGCGGAAACTCCATCGGAGACGTGCGCGCGATCCGCATCGACGACGCCTGCAAGGGGCGCGAGCGGCTGATCGAGCTCGCGGCGCCGGCGCTCGTGGAGGCGACGCGCGGGATCGGCGCGGCGAAAGGGCCGATCCCGCTGTTCCTCTCGCTGCCGCCGCGACGCGCGGAGGAGGAGGAGCCGCTCGGGCCGGACTTCCTCGACGTCCTCGGCAAACGCGCGGGCGTGGCCGTCGCGCTCGCGGCCTCGGAGGCCGTGGTGCTGGGGCACGCGGGTTTCGCCGCGGCGCTCGCGCGGGGCCTCGCGGCGCTCGCGGCGCCGGGAGCGGGCCCGTGCGTGGTCGTGGGCGGCGTCGACAGCCACCATGATCCGGCCGTGCTCGCGGCGCTCGACAAGGAGCGGCGGCTGCACGCCGAGGGGGCGTGGAACGGCTTCATCCCGTCGGAGGCCGCGGCGTTCGTGGTGCTCGCGCGGCAGGATGCGGCCCCGCCGATCGCGCGCGTGCTCGCAGTCGCGACGGGGATGGAGCGCGAGGACGGGACGGAGATCGGCGAGGCCGCGACAGAGGTCGCGCTCCGCGTCGCCGGGGCGATGCGCGCGCCCGTGCCGTGGGTCCTGCCGGACGTGAACGGGGAGCGGCACCGCGTGAAAGAGTGGAGCTTCGTGCGCATCCGGAACCGATCGGCCTTCGACGAGGCCAAGACGATCGAGACGCGCCTCTACGACGAGCTCGGCGACGTGGGCGCGGCGAGCGGTGCCGTGCACGCAGCGTACGCGTGCATGGCGTTTCGCCTGGGGTTCGCCCCGGCACCGGAGGCGCTCGTCACGCTCGCGTCCGAGGGCCCCGCCCGCGGCGCCTTCGCCCTGGGGGCGCCATGATGCTGCAAGGTTTGCCCGGAACGACATCGACGCGCCCGCTGCTCGAAGGCGTGCGGTCCGCGCTCGAAGACAGCCTGCTCGCGATCGCCGATCGATCGGACACGGCCGAGCTCGCCGAGGCGCTCCGCGAGGGGATCGCGCTCCTGACCCGCCTCGTCGCGGACGAACCGCGCGACCTGGACGCGCTCGAAGCCCTGTCGCGCACCTCAACCGCGCTGAAGGCGGCGCGCGAGCGGATCTCGCTCGACGAGGTGGTGGCAAACCGCATCGAGGGCGCGGCGCGCTGGCTCGCAGACGCGAGCGAGCGGCTGCGCGGACGGCTGCCGGCGCGGGCCCTGGGGGCGGCCGCGGAAGCCACGCAGAACGAGGAGATCGTCGCGAGCGTGGGCGTCCCGCGGGCACATCCGGTCGTCGTGCCGCCGCCGCGGGTGCTCTCGCGCGAGGAGGCGACGGCCGCCGAAGGGGCACGCGGGCGGGCCCTGCTCGCAGCGTCGCGGGGCGCCGCGGGGGAGCTCGCGCAGATCCGCGCCCTCGCGCGCGACTGCTTCGAGGACATCGCAAGCCTCGGCAGCCTGCGCAGGCTCTACGATCACGAGCCCTGGGTCGACGCCGGCCCCTTCGAGCAGCGCCTGCTCGACAACCTCGACGCGCTCGTCGCGCTCGAACGGCCGCTCGATCCAGCCGCGCCCTCGCTCGGGCTCGTGGAGTCGCTCTTCGCATACGCCATCGAGTGGGTCGTGCCCGATTTCGGCCGGACCTTCGCGCTCGCCTTCACGCTCTCCTGTCTCGCCTCGGAGACGGCGATGCGCTGGGTCGTGCTGGCACTGCGCCGCTCGCACCCACGGACGTACCCGGCATTCGTCGATGCATTCGCGCTCGGCTCGAACGAGGCGATCGATCGCACCCTCGTCGAGCTCTGTCGCGAGGACGATCCCGCGCTCGTCGAGGTCGCGCTCTCCGCGATGGCGCGGCGCGGCCGCGTGGACATGGCGAGCGCGGTGCTGCTCCTCATGCGGCCCTCACCTTCGCCGGCCGTGCTCGACAAGGCGATCGACCTCGCGGCGCGTTTGCCCGCACAGGCGGCCACGCCGCTGCTCGCGCGCCTGCTCGACAGCCCGGACCCCGACACCGGCGCAAGCGCCGCCGCGGCCCTCACCACGCTCGGCGACGCCCGCGGCCCGAAGCACCTCCGCGCCTTGCTCCAGCGTCCCCGCACGGACGACGTCGCGGCCTTGCGCGCACGCCGCATCGCCCTCGAAGCCCTGTGCCTCCTCGGCAGCCCCTTCGATCGGAACCTCCTCGGCACCGAAGCGAGCCTCGATCGCGAGGGTTTGCCCTGGCTCGGCTGGCACGGGCACCCCGACCACGTGCCCGTTCTCATCGAAGGCATCCGCCGCGCAGCCGCGAACGGGGCATTCGACGAGGCAGATCGAATCGGGCAGGCCCTTGAGCGAATCGGCGGCGGCTCGGCACCACGCCCCGGCGCGCTCGCGGGCGGCGACTTCGAGGAGCGGCTCGCAGCATGGCTACGCGCGTTCGAGGAGCGACGGCCCCTCGACAACCCCCGCATGCGATTTGGCCAGCCGTGGACGCCGTCCGCGATCCTCACCGAGCTCACGGCGCGCGGAACGCGCCAAGGCGAACGGCCGATCCTCGCACGCGAGCTCGCGCTCGTGACCCGCAGAGCGGTGCACCTCGACGTCGCGGGCTGGATCGTCGTCCAGGAGCGCGCGCTCGCGGCGGCCCGCGATGCATTGCCCCGGCAAACCTGATCAATTCAAGCGCAGCATGCGCCCGACGATCTTGTGCACGCCTTCCGCGCGCGACAGGATCCGCTCGGCGTACGTCTCGACCTCGCCGATCGCGCGCAGCACGACGGCTGCGGTCTGCGCCGAGAGCGAGAGCTCCTCGCCGGCGTCGAGCGCGATCCGCTTCGCCTTGATGGTGTAGCTCTCGGCCGCGTCTACGCCGGGCGTCGGCTGCGTGCGTAGCGCGCCGATCACGACGAGCGTGCCGTCCGCGCCTTCCTCGACGAGCACGCGCTCGCATCGCGCGCGGGCGCCTTCGATCACGGTTGGGTGGACCGACGGATCGAGCTTTGCGGGTGCGGTCGTGGAGCCGATTCCGAGCACGACGCCGTCCTCGCGGAGTGCGTGCACCTCGGCCGTGAACAATGCCGGACGCCGGGCCGGCCCCGGCACGGGCTGGAGCCGCGGCCCCCGTTTCGCCGACGCTGCTTCGATCCCGCGCACGTTGGTGGCACGCTTCATGGCTCCTCCAGAGGCCTCGGATTCTATACGAGTCCGCGGCGCGTGCGGATCGCTTCCTCGCGCATCACGCGATCCCGCCGAGGGGTGGCGGCGCGACGCCTGGGGCCTTTGCGGCCTCGAACGCGGCGCAGAGCGCGAGGGCGAGGTCACAGCGGCCCTCGCGCGCCTCGCCCGCGAGTGCTTCTGCTTGCTGCCGCTCGTGCACGCGCCACGCGACCTCGTCGATTCCGTAGCGCGAAAGCACCTCGTGCAGCGCGTCGCGCGCGCCCCAGAGATCGACCTTGATCCGCGCATATCGCTCGATCGAGAGCTCCCCGCGCGGCGCGGCTGCGCTCGGGGAGGTGACCATGGCTCCGGACGGCGTGACCATGGCTCCCGACGGCGTAACCATGGCTCCCGAAGGCGTAACCATGGCTCCCGACGGCGTGACCATGGCTCCCGACGGCGTAACCATGGCTCCCGACGGCGTAACCATGGCTCCCGACGGCGTGACCATGGCTCCCGACGGCGTAACCATAGCTCCCGACGGCGTAACCATGGCTCCCGACGGCGTAACCATGGCTCCCGACGGCGTAACCATGGCTCCCGACGGCGTGACCATGGCTCCCGGCGCCGAGAGGACGAAGAGCGGCGTCGCCGTGGGGCTCGGTTTTCCGAACGGCAGCGCTGCATCGGGCGGAATCTTCGGCTTTCGCTCGGTCTCCGGCTCGGGCTCGTCCGCCGCCGGGGCCGGCGTGGCTGGGCGAAAGGGCAGCGCGGGCGACGCCGCGGGCTTCGCCGTGGGGACGAGCGTCCGCGTGCCATCGTCGTCCGGATCGATTGCGCCCGCCGCGACGAATGGCAGCGGCGCGGCCGCCACGGCCCTCGCCTCCGGGACACGCGTCTCGGTCCCATCGTCGTCCGGATCGATCAGCGGCAGGGTCTTCGCCACGGCGGGCGCGGGCGCCGGATGGCTCTCCGGGAGCGGGCGCAGCGGCGAGCGCTGGAACGGCAGGGTCGAAAACCCCTCGGGTTTGCTCACGTTTCCGGTCAGCGTCGGCTCGTCGTCGTCCCGCGTGAACGACACGGGCGGGCGTTCACGCCGCGGCTCGGGCGGAGGCATCGCCGGCGTGCTCGAGGGCGTGAAGGGAAGCGCGGCCGCAGGCTTCGGGGCCGTGTCGGTCAGCATCGTGATCGTGCGTGGGCCGCGAGGCCTCTCGGGCATCGCCGGGGCCTGCGGGACACTCGGCGGAACGCTTGGCGGGACGCTCGGCGCCGGGCTCGGCACGACACTCGGCACGACACTCGCCGCCGCGGTCCCCCGCGTCGGCGCAACCACCACGACCCCATCTTCCTTCGCGTGCCGGAGCGGCACCGCCGCGCGCCACGTCACGCTGCAGACCCCTCGATCCGTATCGATCAGCAGCGTATCCGCGCGCAGCCACACTTCCTGCGGGCCGCCCCCGCTACGCGTCACCATCGCTCGCGGCCGGACATCCTCGACCACCGCGATCATCCGCGGCAGCTCCGGGTGCAGGTGTTCGAGGAGGATATGCGCCTGGGCCGGCAGCTCGGTGATCTGCTGGTCCTTCGGCGCCGCGTTCCAGTACGACGCATCCACGCCCGCGGGCAGCGGCTGCTCGTGCCACGCCTCGTGCGACCACGCATTGCGATGCGCGCGCAGGTGCTCGGCGCGCGTCGGCCACCGCGCCGCGATCGGCCCGAGCCCGACCGACGGAATCTCCTGCGTGGGGCTCCGCAATACGAAACCCACCGGCTCGAAATTCGGCGGATGTCCCGGCGTCGTCGCATCGACGCACGGCGGGATCCCCACGGGATTCCACGATCTCGGCCCGCCCGCCGCGCGCATCCAACGCAGAGGCATCCGCGTGAACGGCACCGCGTCCGAAAGCCTGCCTTCCGGCAGCCAGTACCGATCGCCGTACACCACGATCGCCTTGTTCACGCCGCCCACCGCGAGACGCGCGACGAGCGACGGCACGGCCTGGCCATGGGGCGCCCACGCATGCCCCACGACCATCACGTCCACGTGCCGCTTGAACGGCGCGAGATCGTTCGGCAGGCGGATGCTGCGCGGCGAACCATCCTGCCAGTACACGTCGATCGTCTGCGGCGCGTCCGGCGTACCGAGGAGCTCGCACGGCCCGTTTCGCAGCGCGTACGTGGCCTTGCAGAGGACCGTCATCACGAAGGCGTCGGGGCGTGGCTGCCAGACGAGCTTTGCCACGGCGAGCGGGGGTTTCGCGGAGACGTGCACGGCGTCAGCTTACCATCGCGCCGCTCGCTCGATGAGGCCTCGGATCACGCGCTGCGGCGCGGCTTCCGGGCCCGAGCGCGCGTCATTGACAATCGACCCCATCCGCGCCATCTCGGAGCGCCATGGCCAAGGTCCCCCTCGATCACGCGACCGTCGACGCGTGCCGCGCAGCGGCGGCCGCGATCGCCGACGACGTCCAGCGCTTCATCGACCGCCACACCACCGTGGGCCTCGAGCGCACCGTCGCGCGCGCCTACGGCGTCACGGGCGCGGATCCCGAGGGCACGCCGCTCGCGAACGCGCTCGTCGACCGCATCCACAAGGCGGGGCACACGGGCCGCGGCGTCGCCTACTTCCTCGGACGCGCGCTCGTCGAAGGCGCGAGCTCCGCGCAGGAAGCGGCCGAGCAGATCGCCTACGGCGGCGCCTCGCTCGACGTCGAGGGCGGCCCCACCACGAACGAATGCCGCGGCGCCCTGGAGCTCGAAACGCAGAAGGCGATCGCCCGCATCGACGAAGCTCGGCACGCGCGCACGCGGTTCAAGAGCCGCTTCCCCGAGCCCGAGCTCCCGCTCAAATACGTCATCGTCGCGACCGGCAACATCTACGACGACGCGGTCCAGGCCAAGGCCGCGAAGTTCGCCGGGGCGGACATCGTCGCGGTCATCCGCGCGACGGCGCAATCGCTCCTCGATTACGTGCCCGAGGGCCCGACGACCGAGGGGTATGGCGGGACGTACGCCACGCAGGAGAACTTCCGCATCATCCGCAAGGCCGCGGACGAGGCGAGCGAGGAGACCGGCAAATACCTCGCCCAGACGAACTACTCGTCGGGCCTGTGCATGAGCGAAATCGCGTGGATGGCGGCGGTCGAGCGGCTCGACATGCTCCTCAACGACGCGATGTACGGGATCCTGTTCCGCGACATCAACATGGAGCGGACGTTCGTCGATCAATACTTCTCGCGCCGGATCGTGGCGAGGAGCGGCATCGTCATCAACACGGGCGAGGACAACTACCTCACGACGGCGGACGCGGTCGAAAAAGCCCACACCGTGCTCGCCTCGCAGTTCATCAACGAGGCGTTCGCGCGGCGTGCGGGGCTCTCGGACGAGCAGATGGGCCTCGGGCACGCGTTCGAGATCGACCCTTGGCTCGAGGACAGCTTCCTCTTCGAGGTCGCGCAGGCGCAGCTCATCCGACAGATCTTCGACAAGCACCCGATCAAGTGGATGCCGCCCACGAAATTCAAGACGGGCGACGTCTTCCACAGCCACGTGCACGACGCGATGTTCAACCTCGCGGGCATCATGACGCACCAGTCGATCGAGCTGCTCGGCATGTTCAGCGAGGCGATCCACACGCCCCTGCTCATGGACCGATTCCTCGCGCTGAAGAGCGCGAAATACATCTTCGGCACGGCCAGGCACCTCGGCGACGAGATCCAGTGGAAGCCCGGCGGCATCGTGGAGCGGCGCGCGAAGGAGGTGCTGCACAACGCGCACGAGCTTCTGGCCCAGGTGAAGGGCGAAGGCATCTGGGACGCGATCGGCCGGGGTGCGTTCGGCGACGTGAAGCGCAAGCGCACGGGCGGAAAGGGGCACGCCGGCGTGGTGGCGCGTGATCCCGAGTATTTGAACCCGATCCTCGACGAGCTCGAAGGAGGCCGCTGACCATGGCGAAATGGCTACGCGCTTACGGAGACCGTGAAGGCGACGGGATGGTGCAAATGACCTTCACGCTCGCGCTCCTGCCCGGGGATCGCGCGCGGGAGGCGGCGAAGCGCTTCGCCGAGGCCCACGGCCTGAAAGACCCGCTCATCACCACGATGGAGCAATGCTCGCAGCAGCACACGTATTTCGTGGCTTACGGGCACTCCGCGCACCAGATCGACGTCGACACCATCGACGTCGCCGAGCTCGCCGCGAAGCCGCTCTCCCGCGAGCAGATCGAGGCCATGGGCAAGGAGCTCGGCCGCAAGATCGTCGTGGTCGGCGCCTGCACCGGCTCGGACGCGCATACCGTCGGGATCGACGCGATCCTCAATTACAAGGGATTCGCCGGGGAAAAGGGCCTCGAGAGCTACAAGTGCTTCGACGCGCACAACCTCGGCGCGCAGGTCGAGAACGTCGAGCTCGCCGAGCGCGCGAAGGCGCTCGGGGCCGACGCGATCCTCGTCTCGCAGGTCATCACGCAGCGCAACTGCCACAAGGAAAACGCGGCGGCGCTCATCGATCTCCTGAAGAAACAAGGCGTCCGCGACAACTTCCTGCTGCTGCTCGGCGGTCCGCGCATCGACAACAAGCTCGCGCTCGAGCTCGGCTACGAAGGCGGCTTCGGCCCCGGCACGAAGCCTTCGGATGTCGCCGCCTTCGTGGCCGAGGAGGTTTTACGTCGCGCCCGTGGGAAACAGGTCGATCCGAGGCGGTAGAGGACGACCCTGTTGCGCGGTCGTGACACTGGTACGCCGCCGTGACGCCCGCCGTCACGCGGGCGTGACAACGCTCCCCTGCCGGCGCGCGCGCGCCTCGGAAATCGGCTTCTTCGACGGGTCACGCGCTCCGGCACGCTCGTTGCGATGCACTCGGTCACACGGGCCACGATGCAATGGCCACAACCGGGAGCACGATTCCAATGAGCAAGACGACCCTCACCAAGGCCGGCAGCCTCGCATTCACCTTCCCCCTGCTTCTCGCAGCCTCCACGATGGCCTGCGTCGGCGTGGACACCTCGGAGAACGAGGCGTTCGTCCCGACGATGGCCGATACCGAGTCCGCTCGGCTCAATGGCGACGGTGATTTCTACGGGCCGTCTGCGCGCGCCCTCCCGGAGCCGGAGGCCCGCGACAACAGCGCCCCGTGTGGGGATCAGACCCTCGCCGTGGTGCATGCCCGCTCCGGCGCCACGTACGTGTTCTGCGCCATGGGCAATGGGAAAACGGGCGTCCTGGAAGAGCTCCCCGCCGATGGGAGCGCGGTGAGCGTGCTCGATACGTACACGACGCCCACCGAGGTCCTGCGCGCCGTGGCACCCGAGAACATGGCGTTGCCCGACGACCTCGTCGCAGCCGTCGATCGGGGCGCCCGCACGATGGAGGAGTACCGGCCGCTGAAGCCGTTCACGCTCGGCGTCCCGAAGACGCCGTCGCCCATGACGATGGTGGGGAGCTACTACTGCGACAACCCGACCGAGTGGTCCTATACGTACGGCTGGAACAACTCCTTCGTCCCGTTCATCGAGGAGTACGTCGAGGACTATGCCGATTGCTCGCTTCACCTCTGGACGAGCTCCGACACCGTGACGGCGCACCAGCACACGGCGAGCACCAACCCGGTCGCGGACGACTACGGTCCGCCGTACGCCACCGCGTGCGCGGCCAAGGAGCACGTCCTCTCGTGTAATGGCCAAACGCTGTTCGAGGCGTTCCAGAAGGAGACGCCGTCGGATCCCTGGGAGACCAAGCTCACCTACTGGGTCTCGGACGGGGGCGTCGCGACGTGGAAGCTGTTCGCGTCCGACTGCCAGGCGAGCCACGACCGCGACGATATGCGTTACAAGGGGACCAGCGAGCCGGGCGCCTACCACAAATACTCGAACATCTTCATCAAGTGGCTCGGGGGCACTTCCTGCGTCTTCAAGTGAGCCGCCTGGTAGGCGGGATCGGACTCATCGCAACGCCGCCGCGTGGTGCTCCACGTGGTCGCGCATGAACGTCGCGATGAAGTAATAGCTGTGGTCATACCCCGGCTGCATCCGCAGCGTCAGCGGATGCCCCGCGGCCTCGCACGCCTCCCGGAACAGCTCCGGCTGCAATTCCCGCGCGAGGAATTGATCCGCGTCCCCCTGATCGATCAGGATCGAAAGCCGCTCCTTCGCCTCGCGCACGAGCGCTGTCGCGTCCCACGCCTTCCACACCTCCCGGTCCGCGCCGAGATACGCGGAGAGCGCTTTTTCGCCCCAGGGCACCCGGCTCGGCGCCACGATCGGCGAAAATGCCGACACCGATCGATACCGGCCCGGATGCTTCAGCGCGAGCACGAGCGCGCCGTGCCCGCCCATCGAATGCCCGAAGATCCCCCGACGGTCCGGGAGCGCCGGCAGGTGCGCCTCCACGAGCGCCGGCAGCTCCTCGGCCACGTATTGGTGCATCCGATAATGCCGCACCCACGGCTCTTCGGTCGCGTCCACGTAAAACCCGGCCCCTTGCCCGAGGTCGTAGGCCGGATCGTCCGCCACGCCCTCGCCGCGCGGGCTCGTGTCCGGCGCGACCACGATGATCCCGTGCCGCGCCGCGTGCTCCTGCACGCCTGCCTTCGTCACGAAGTTCTGCTCCGTGCACGTGAGCCCGGAGAGCCAGTAGAGCACCGGGCAACGCCCGGACTCGACCTGCGGGGGCAGGTAGACGCCCACGTTCATGCTACAGCCGAGCGCGCGTGATTCGTGCCGCAGCACCTTCTGGTGGCCGCCGAAAGAGCGATTCGTCGAGACCTGGGTGAAGGGGTTCATCATGGCGGCTGCGAGACTACCCGAACAAGCCCCTGCCGCGCAATTCAGAGCTCCGCGGTCGTCAGCCACTTCGGGTTCTTCTCGGTCCCGTCGAAGCGCTCGGTATTCTTGAACGGCTCGTACTGCCCGCTCCGGCCCGCCGGCGCCGTCCGCGCGAGCAGCGTCTCCTTCTCCTCCTTGCGCAACGGCTCGAACGTATAGGCCGTATGCAGCGCCTGCTCCAGCACGCCCGCCGTGTCACAGCCCGTGATCACCACTGACGTCGGCAAGGACATCGCATACCGCAGGCATTCCGGCGCGCTCACCAGGCCGCTCTCGAGCAGGATCCCCGACGCCAGCGGCTTCATTCCGAGCACGCCGATGTCGTGCTCCACGAGAACCGGCAAGACATCCTTCTCGAAGCTCTTGTAATGCGCATCCATCGGGTTCAGCGGCATCTGCACCGTGTCGAACGTGAACCCGTGCTCGAACCCCGCCTTCAGCATGGCCACCATGTACGCCGGATCCTTGTGCCCGGTAAAACCGATGTACCGCAGCTTTCCGGCCTGCTTCGCCGCGAAGAGCGCCTCCATCATCCCGTCCGGCCCGAAGACCCGCGCCGGATCGCTTCCGCGGATCACCTCGTGGATCTGCACGAGATCGATCACGTCCGTGCGCAGCCGCTTCAGCGATTGATCGAGCTGCTCGGCCGCCGATTGCCGCGTGCGGCCGTCGAGCTTCGTCATCAGGAACGCCTTCTGCCGGTATCCATCCTGGAGTGCCACACCCATGCGGCGCTCGCTCTCGCCGTCGTTGTAATCCCAGCAGTTGTCCAGGAAATTGACCCCGTGATCCAGCGCCATCCGGATGATGCGGATGCTCTCCTGGGGGTCTTTTTGCATCCCGACGTGGAACCCCCCGAGCCCCACCACGCTCACGCGCTCGCCCGTCCGGCCGAGCACACGCGTCGGCATCGTCGCGCCGGCCGGGAGCGGGATGTCCCCTTCTCGCGGCGCGCCGGGACGCGGCCCGCGCGGCGGCGCATCCGATGAACCCGACCCGCCGCCATTGTCTCGCGTGGATGCACATGCGGTGAGCGCGAGGCCCACGCCGACCGAACCGATGAACGTGCGCCGCGTAAATCGTGCCACCATGCGAGCCCCCGACGAGGCCGGCATTGCAGGGGACGTGCCGCGGCGCGGTCGGGCGAGCCCGGGCCGCGGGCGGAATCGATTACTCCGTCCGCTCGATCGACACGAGCCACGCCTCCGCGTATCCCTTGCCGCCGAGCATGTGCTCGAACCGCGCCGGCCGGATCTGCCGCACCTTCCAGCCGGACGCGAATGCCGCGCGAAGATCCGCCTCCGAGAGCCGCCGCGGCCCCTCCGTGCCCGGCTCCTTGTCGCTCCAAACGAGCGCGTGATACATGCCGCCCGGACGAACCACGTGCGAAAGGCTCTCCACGTATCGCGGACGCATCTCGCTGCCGAACACGTGGAGCAGCCCCGAATCCAGCACCGTATCGAACGTCCGCCCGAGCATCTCGAGCTCCAGCGCATTGCCGCGCACGAATTGCACGGGCACGGAGCTCCGCTCTGCGCGCGTCCGGGCCTTCGAAAGCGCGTTCTCCACCATGTCGAGCCCCGTCACCGCGTGCCCCCGCGCCGCGAGGAAAATCGCGTTGTCGCCCGGCCCGCAGCCCACGTCGAGCACGTCGCCGTGGAAGGCCCCCGCCTCCGCCAGCGCCACGATGTCCGCTTGCGGCCGGCCGATGTCCCAGGGCGCGTGCACGCCCTCCTCGTAGGCATGGTGGAACGCCGAGGGCTCCGGTGGAGCCGTCACGTCCCTCGTTCCTTCGCCTTCGCCTTCGCTTGCCATCACACCTCTCCTCGGTGTTTCCGGTTGGTCCCTCTCCATGCGGCGGCGCCTCCTCGGCGGCAAGGTTTTGCGCGCGCGCTTTCGTGCGCGGCTTCTTCGCGGCCTGCCGCGGGGCGCTTCGACCGGAAGGCTCGACGCCGGCGGACACGAGCGGTAGGAAAGAAGGATCCGCCGTCGTCGACCTCGCGCCATGCGTCCCTCCCAAGCGCCCCTTTGCCTCCTTCCCTTTGCCCTCGCGGGCCTCGTCGGGGCCTGCCCGCGCGCCGCGGCGGCCGCGCCTCCGGGGCCCTCCGACGAGCAAAAACAGGCCTGCGCCGACGCCTCCGAGCAAGGCCAGGAGCTGCGCGACCAGGGCAAGCTCCTCGCCGCGCGCGAGCGCTTCCTCGCTTGCGCCGCGGAAGCCTGTCCGCCCATCATCCGCAAGGACTGCGCCGACTGGCTCGCCGACCTCGACGAGCGCACCCCCTCCATCGTCCTCGAGGCCCGCGGCCCCGAAGGCCAGGACCTCACCAACGTCCGCGTCCTCGAAGGTGAACGCGAGCTCGCCGCGTCCCTCGACGGCAAAGCGATCCCCCTCGATCCCGGCGAACACCGCCTCCGTTACGAGTGGCCGGGCGCCCCTTTCGTCGAGGAGCGAATCGTCCTCCGCGAAGGCGAACACCGCCGTCGCCTCTCCGTTCGATTCACGCCCCCCGCGCCTCCTCCGCCCAAAACCCCTGCGCCCGCCGCGCCTCCGCCGCGCCCCCTTCCCCTCGCGCCCCTCGTCCTCGGCGGCGTGGCCCTCGCGGGCGCCGCGGCATTCACCGGCCTCGCCGTGAGCGCGAAGAGCGATTACGATCACCTCGACAGGACCTGTGCGCCGCGCTGTACGGACGACCTCGTCGATCCCGTACGTACCAAGCTCATTCTCGCCAACGTCTCCCTCGGCGTGTCCGTCGTCTCCCTGGGCGTCGCCACGGTCCTCTGGTTCACCCGCCCCCAGAATTCGCCCGGAAAAACCCCCACGACCGCCTTTGCCATCACGCCCCTGCCCGGCGGCGCCGCGGCCTTCTTCGGCGGCCCCCTCCCGTTCGACGGATCGTCCCGCGCCAGGGTGATGGCCCCGATCACCCCCCCATGAACGAGCGGATCACCCCTCTCCCCCGGGCGCTTCGTTTCCGGCCGATTTCCTGATCCTCTCGCCCCGGCATGCCCGTTGCGATGGGGCCGGGGCATGAAGCACTGGAACCGTCGACGCTTCCTCTCGGGCATGGGCGCGGCCCTCGTCGCCGCCCCCGTCCTCGGCCTCCTCGAGCGTGATATTCGCGCCGAAAACGCGACGCCGGCCCGTCGCCTCGTCGTGTTCTTCTCGCCAAACGGCACCATTCACAAGCACTGGCGCCCGAGCGGCAGCGGGTCGAACTTCTCGTTCCCCGCGGGCAGCATCCTCGAGCCGCTCGCCGCGCACAAGAGCCGCCTCATCGTGTGCGACGGCATCGATTTCCACGGCGTCGACAACCACGAAGCCGGCATGGGCGCCATGCTCACCGGCGGAGGCACCGTCGGCACGGAGACCGCGGGCAAGAGCCTCGATCAATACGTCGCCTCCCGCATCGGCCAGAACGATCGATTCTCCTCCCTCGAGCTCGGCGTGCAGACGAGCGCCTGGGGCGGCGGCATCCAGACCCGCATCTCCTACGCGGGCCCCGGCCAGTTCGTCCCGCCCGACGACAGCCCGAAGAGCGTTTATACCCGCATGTTCGGCGACGCCGTCGGCGGTCCGGGGGAGCTCGACGCGGCCCTCGCCCGCAAAAAGAGCATCCTCGACCTGCTCCGCGGCGAGCTCGGCACCTTGCGCGGCCGCGTCGGCTCGCAGGAGCGCGAGAAACTCGACGAGCACCTCGAATCCCTGAAGAAACTCGAATCCGGCCTCGAAGGCCCGCTCTGCGCCCCGCCCGCGGCCCCGCCCTCGGTCGGCACCTACGATAACGACGCGTTCCCCACGATCGGCAAATCCCAGATGGATCTGCTCGTCCTCGCGCTCGCCTGCGACATGACGCGCGTCGCGTCCGTGCAATGGAACCACACCGTCGGGCCCGTCGTCATGAGCTGGCTCGGCGTCGCCGAGGGCCACCACGGCCTCTCCCACAGCGACGACAGTAACTCCAAGGGCGTCGCCGAGTTCATCGCCACCGAGCGCTGGTATGCCGAGCAGTTCGCCTACCTCCTCGAGCGCCTCGCCACCACGCCCGATCCGCAGGGCGGCATGCTCCTCGATTCCACCGTCGTCCTTTGGTGCAAGGAGCTCGGCGACAGCCGCCTCCACGATTGCAAGTCCGTGCCGTTCGTCCTCGCGGGCGGCGGCGGCCTCTCCACGGGCCGGTATCTGAGCTTCGGCGGCGCGCCGCACAACCGCCTCCTCGTCTCCGTCTGCCACGCCCTCGGCCTCGACAACAAGACCTTCGGCGATCCGGCAAAAGGCTCGGGTCCCCTGCCGGAGCTCTTCGCGTGAAACCCTTTTTTAGAAACGTGGGAGCCATGGCCATGCTGCGCACTTTCCTTCGCTCGAATTCGATCCGGATCACGGGCGCCCTCGCCCTCACGGCCGCCTTCGCCGGCTGCCTCGGCGGGGAAGACGAAAAAGAGGGGGCGCCCGGCGTAGTCGGTTGTCCGGACGACCTCGCGTTCTTCGAGAACAACATCTACGAGCCCCTGCTCGAAAAGAAATGCTTCGTCTGCCACAGCGCGACGGGCATGGCCGGCAAGAGCCGCCTCGTCCTCACGCCGCGGAGCGAGCCCGACGCCCTCGAAAAGAATCTCGAAGTGGCTCGCGCGCTCGCCGTCGACCAGCCCGCTGGCGTCTCGGTCCTCCTCTCGCGCCCCTCGGGCCAGCACCCGAATGGCCACCCCGGCGGCACCATCGTCGAGCCGGGCAGCCCTGATTACGCGACGCTCTCGCTCTTCATCACGCGCACAACCCGCGGCGAAGGCTGCGCCGCGCCGTCCGCCGCTTGCACCACCGTGCAGCCAGGACCGCGTGTCCTCCGGCGCCTCACCCGCGGCGAATACGACGCCACGATCGCGGAGCTCTTCGGCATCGAGTCGCAATGGGGCGCCTCCTTCGTCCCCGACATCGTCATCGGCGGCTTCGACAACAACGAAGACGCGCTCCGCGTGAGCCCGCTCTTCGCCGACCAGGTCCGCCGCGCCGCCGAGGAGATCGCAACGCTTGCCCTGACGAACCCTTCGAGCATCCTGCCGTGCGACCCCGTCGCCGCCGGCCCCGAGGCCTGCGCGAAGACGTTCGTCGAGACGTTCGGCAAGCGCGCCTTCCGCCGCCCGCTCAGCGAAGACGACAGCAAGCGTTACCTCGCGCTCTACCAGACGATCGCCTCCAAGGAGGGCTTCAACGAGGGCATCGAGGCCGTGATCACGGCCATGCTCCAGTCGCCGCATTTCCTCTATCGCACCGAGCTCGGCGACGAATCCGTCACCAGCGAGGGTGGCCGCGTTCGTTTGACCCCCTACGAGATCGCCACCGAGCTCTCCTACATGCTCTGGGGCACGATGCCGGACGACGAGCTCTTCGCCGCCGCCGACGCGAATGCGCTCGGCACGCCGGAGCAGATCGAGGCCCAGGCCAAGCGCCTCCTCGAGGATCCCCGGAGCGACGAGATCCTCGAGCGGTTCGCCATTGCCTGGCTCGAGCTCGATCGGATCGAAGCCGCGCCCAAGGACTCCGCCACCTACCCCGAATGGAACGCCGAGATCCGCGCCGCCATGATCGAGGAGACGCGCATCTTCGTGCGCCACGTCATCCGCAATGGTGAAGGCACGATCGCGGAGCTGCTCGATGCCCCCTACACCTTCGTGAGCCCGAAACTCGCGGCTTATTACGGTTTGCCCGCGCCCGCGGGCGCCGGGGGCGAAAACGATTTCGGCAGGGTCGAGCTCGAAGGCTCCGGCCGCGCCGGCATCCTCTCGCACGGCAGCGTCCTCGCCACGCACGGAAAACCGGCCGGCTCCTCGCCCGTCCATCGCGGCAAGCTCGTCCGCGAACGCCTGTTTTGCCAGCCCTTGCCGCCGCCGCCGCCCGGCGTCGTCGCCGAGCCGCCGCCTGTCGATCCGACGAAGAGCACCCGCGAGCGCTACGCGGCGCACACCACCGTCGAGCTCTGCAAGAGCTGCCACGACCTCGTCGACCCCATCGGCTTCGCCTTCGAGCATTTCGATGGCATCGGCCGGTATCGCGCCGACGAGAATGGCCTGCCGATCGACGCCTCTGGCGAGATCCTCTCGGCCCCGTCCACCACGGGCTCGTTCGTGGGTGTCCCCGAGCTCGCCTCCGTCCTCGCGGGCAGCGCCGACGCGCAGGGTTGTTATGCGCGCTCGTGGCTTCGTTATGCGTACGGACAGCTCGACGAGGGCCGGCTCGCTTGCCTTTCCAGCCAGGTCGCGGACGAATTCCAGAAAGGAAACCTCCGTGTCCTCGACCTCCTCGTCGCGCTCACGCGCACCTCGCATTTCACCGAGCGCGTCGCGGATCCCCCGGAGCCCGGCGGCAATCCCACGGGCGCGGGCGGCTCCGGCGCCGGCGGCGCGGGAGGTGGCGATCCCACCGGCTCCGGCGGCGCGGGCGCGGGCGGCGGTGATCCCGGCCCCACGCTCCCGTACGTCGTGGCGACCACCGTCGACAGCGATTGGGGCAGCGGGTATCAGCTCACGGTCGAGGTCACGAACATCGGAAAAGAAAGCCTCACCTGGTCCATCCCGATGCAGGTCGACGGCACGATCGACAACATCTGGAATGCGGGCTATACGGTGACGGACGGCACGACACACTTCGTCGGCGCCGCACACAATGCCACCCTCGCGCCGGGCCAGGCCACGAGCTTCGGCTTCGTCGCGACGCGCTGAACGACGAGAAGGCCGACTTTCGATCCGGACGGGCGGGCCCTACGGTTCGCGGAGACCATGGTCCCCGCGCCGCCCGCCCTCGCCGATCCCGTCGTGGATCTCCCCACGACCTGGTACGGCCCCGCCGTCGCGCGATTCGAGGCGGCGTTCCCGGGCAATCCCTACGATCCTGAAGAAAACGACGTCCGCGTCGTCTTCATCTCTGCGAACGGCGAGCGCTTCGAGCGTATCGCGTACCCGGACGGGACCTCCGCCTACGCGGCCGTCCTCGTCGCGCCGCGGCCCGGGCCGTATCGCCCGCTCCTCTATCGCAATGGGGTCCTCCAGCCCATCGAGGCCCGGAGTGCGTACGTTCGTCTCGACGACCGCCTGCCGCGCGGCTTCCTCCGCATCGACGCGCGCAATCCAAACCGCTTCGTGTGGGACGACGGCACGCCGTATTACCCGCTCGGCTTCAATCTCGGCTGGCAGATGCCGGACATGCCGCCCATGGCCGAGCAGCTCGCGCGCATGGGCGCGGCCGGGATCCAGTGGACGCGCATCTGGGCGAGCTCCTGGGACGGGAAAAACCCGTTCTGGCCCGTGGATGATCCGGCGGCGCCGCGGGATCGTCTCTGGCCGCCGGCGCTCGCGAAATGGGATGCCCTCTTCGGGGCCTGCGAAAAGGCGGGCATCTCGATGCAAATGGTCCTCTTCAATCACGGATCCTTCAGCACCCTCGTCAACCCGAACTGGCCCGATCATCCGTGGAATGCGGCCCGCGGCGGCTTCTTGACGGACGCGGCCGACGTCTTCGCGGACGCCGAGGCGAAGCGGCGCATGAAAATGTGGCTCCGCCACGCCGTCGCCCGCTTCTCGCATTCGCCGTCCCTCTTCGCCTGGGAGCTCTGGAACGAGGTCGAGTGGACGGATGCCTCGTTCGCCGGGCGATTCTCGGACATCACGGCGTGGCACGACGAAATGGCGCACTACATCCGCGCCCTCGATCCCTACGGCCATCCGGTGACCACGAGCGCGCTGCTCGCGCCGCCGTCGACGTGGCGCGCCATGGACTTCCTCCAACCCCACCTCTACACGGACGCCGTCACGCTCTTCGCGCGCCTCGGCTGGCTCCCGACCCGCGCGCCGGCCTTTTTTGGCGAGATCGGCCCGTCGCACCCCGCGCAGGTGAACCTTCGTGCCTTCGTCCGCGACGCCATCTATGCCGGCATGCTCCGCAATCAGGCCGGCACGCCCATGTTCTGGTACTGGGATCTCGTCGAAAAGCATGATCTTTACGGCGAATTTCGGACCGCGGCGAAAGTGCTCGACAGAAGCCGCCTGGCCCTTCATCCTCGCGCCGAGAGCCGCCCCATCGTCGTCATCCCGCCCTCGCCCGCACTCGCGCTCGGGGAGCGAAATTGGCTGACGATCCGGATCACGGCCGCTTCCCCGAGGAGCATTCGTATCCTCGGCGCTCGTCTCGACGAAGGCGCCTACCATCGCACGACCATCGACCTCGAAACAGGGCAATCGTTCGAGGACGTGGTGCATGCCGGACAAACCGGAGTGGAGGTCGCTCTCCCGGGGGCCGACGTGGTCATGGTGTTCGACAAACGCGCCTCGCCGTCAACCCTTTGACCTCGTACATTCGCTCGCTACCCCGACATTCATGACAAAGCGTACAGCGCCCCCTTCGAAAAGCGCGGGCCTTTAGGAAGGACGCCCATCACCGGAGAACCTGGAGCCCCTTTGCCAAATATGGGCGTTGCCGGGCTCTTGGTATTTCCGTACCATTCTCCCATGGCTGTCCCGATGCCCAAAACGACGCTGCGCGCGGCTTCCGCTGGGGCTCCTCCGCTCGGCGAGCTGCCGTGAGGCGCGCACGTCTGCCAGTTCTATCGGGGCCAAAAGGAGCTTCTCGACACGCTGATCCCCTACTTCCAGTTCGGGCTCGCCCATGGCCAGCAGTGCCTCTGGATCGCCGCAGAGCCCCTGCGGGCGGCCGAGGCGCGCGAGGCCCTCCGCGCCGTGGTTCCCAACCTCGAAGATTACGAGCGCAAGGGCCAACTGGAGATCCTGGACCACACGGATTGGTATCTCCGCGAGGGAAACCTCTCCCAGGATGCCGTCTTGCAGCGCTGGCTCGATCGCGAAGCCGAGGCCCTTCGCCGCGGCTTCTCCGGCCTCCGCCTCACCGGAAACACGAGTTTCGTCGAGCCCAAGGACTGGGACAGTTTCGTCTCCTACGAGGCCTGCGTCCACCAGGGATTCCACGGCCGGCGGATCATCGCGGTTTGTACGTATTCGCTCAGCCGCTGCGCGCCCGACGCAATCCTCGACGTCGTCCGCAATCACGACATCGCGCTCGCCCGCCGCACTGGCTCGTGGGATTCCGTGCAGTGCGCCACGGCCGCGCTCGCACACCTCGCGGAAGGTGCAGGGGCGAGCGCGGCGGCGGAGCCGGCCTTCGAGGAGCTCACGCAAAAGGAGCACGCCGCACGGAGGATCGCCGAGCAGCTCGCGCGCCTGCAAACCATCACGGCGGCGCTCTCCGAAGCGGGCGATCCTGCGGCCATTGCGCAGGTGATGGACCGCGACATCCGGGCCAGCGTCGGCGCCGATTTCTGCGCCCTCGCGCTCATCGACGCGGAGATGGCCGAGCTTCGCTTTCTCGGGGATCGCATCGAGGACACGGAGCCACTCGTCGCGACATTCCAGGCTGGGACCGCCTCGTTTCTTTCGACGCCCCATGCCATCGCCGAGCGATTCCCTCCGGCGGTCGCCTCGACGCCTCGGGCCCTTGCCGTCCTCCCGATCAGTGCCGGCGGCCGCAGGCTCGGCGCGGTCGCTTTTGGTTACCACGACGAGCGGACCTTCGCTTCGCACGAGCGCGCCCTCTTCGACGACGTCACGCGTCAGCTCGGCATCGCCCTCGATCGGGCGCGCCTCTATGAAGAGGCGAACCAGGCGCGCCGGCGGGCCGAGCAATCCGACCGCGCCAAGGACGAATTTCTGGCCATGCTCGGCCATGAATTGCGCAACCCCTTGTCGCCGATCGTGACCGCGCTCGAGCTCTTGCAAATGCGGGGCGCCTCCGGCGCCGAAAAAGAAGTCACGGTCATCAAGCGGCAGGTCCGGCACCTCGTGAGCCTCGTCGACGACCTGCTCGACGTCTCGCGCATCACGCGCGGCATGGTGGAGCTCTCCCGCGAGCCTATCGAGCTCAGCGAGGTCGTGGGGCGGGCCGTCGAAATGGTGAGCCCGCTCCTCGAGCAACGAGCGCACCGCCTGACGCTCACGGTCCCGCGCGAGGGGCTCGCCGTGCATGGGGATCCCCGGCGGCTCGCGCAGGTCGTCTCGAACCTCCTCACGAATGCGGCGAAATACACCGAGCCCGGCGGGCGGATCGTGGTGACGGCCTCGCGCGAGGACGCGGACGTCGTTTTGCGTGTGAAGGACAGCGGCATCGGGATCGCGAAGGAGATGCTCGCGCAGGTCTTCGACCTCTTCACCCAGGAAAAACAAGCGCTCGACCGCTCGCAAGGCGGGCTCGGGCTCGGGCTCGGGCTCGCGATCGTGCGCAGCATGGTCACGCTCCACGGCGGGAGCGTCACGGCCCATAGCGACGGCAAGGACAAGGGCAGCGAATTCGTCGTACGTTTGCCGGTGCACGGGGCGCATGTGCCCGAGGCGCTCGCCCTCCGCGCGAATGCGGCCGGTGTCTGCTCCGACGTATCATGGTAAACGTCTTTTCGGAGGAGACCCGTGACCGAGATCCCGCTCTACCAGATCGACGCCTTCACGCTCCGCCCCTTCGCCGGCAACCCCGCGGCCGTGTGTCCCCTGCCCGCGTGGCTCCCCGACGAGACGCTCCAGGCGATCGCCGCGGAGAACAACCTCTCGGAAACCGCATTCATCGTGCGGAAGGACGAGCGCCACGAGCTGCGCTGGTTCACGCCCTCGGTCGAGGTCGACCTCTGCGGACACGCCACGCTCGCCGCGGGATACGTGGTCCTCGAGCTCCTCTCGCCGGACCTCCCTTTCGTCTCGTTCCACACGCGGAGCGGCCAGCTCGTCGTGCGACGCGCCGAGGGCCTGCTCTCGATCGACCTGCCCGCGCGCCCGCCCGCGCCCACGCACGTGACGGACGCGCTCGCCGAGGCGCTTGGCAAGCGGCCGATCGCGGCCCATGCCGCGCGTGACATCGTGGCCGTCTACGAGAGCGCCGAGGACGTGCGCGCGCTCCGGCCCGACATGGCGAAGATCGCGGCGCTCGAGACGTTCGCGGTGGGCGTCACTGCAAAAGGCACGGGAATCGACGCGGACGTCGATTTCGTGTCGCGCTTCTTCGCGCCGGCGAAGGGCGTCCCCGAGGATCCCGTGACGGGATCGCTGCATTGCACGCTCGTGCCCCTCTGGGCCTCCACGCTCGGCCGCGCGCGGCTCCGGGCGCGGCAGGTGAGCGCGCGTGGGGGCGAGCTCGACTGTACGCTCGCCGGCGATCGCGTCCTGCTCGCGGGGGGCGCGGTGCTCGTGATCGAAGGCCGGATGCGCTTCTGAACCGGCTTCCCTGACGCCGCGCGGCAAGGTATCGTGCGGGCGGCTCATGATTCCCGTTCTGCGGTGCACCGACCTCGAGCTCACCGATCTCGCCGACGACAAACCTGCGCTCGTCGACCCCGAGACCGGCGAGCCCTCGGGCCTCTCCCTCGTGCAGTGGCTCGGCTCCGGCGGAATGTCCGCCGTATTCCTCGCCGAGCGTGACGCGGATTTTGCGGCGCCCGGGCTCTCGGAGCTCGCGCCCTCGCGGGTCGCGGTGAAGCTCGTCAAGCCGGGGACCGAGCAGGGCCTCTCGCAGATGGGCATGACGAGCCGGGATCTCGCCCAGCGCGAGATCGAGGCGCTCGATCGGGTGAAGAACCTCGTCCCGCCCAGCGAATTCGTGATCGGTTATTACGGGCACGGCAGCGCCCTCGTCGCACTGGAAGGGGAATCGCCCCTCGTGCTCCCCTGGATCGCGCTCGAATACGTGGAAGCGTCGAGCGAGGGCGCGACGCTCACCGACCGCGTGTACAAGGCCCGCGAGACGGGTGTGGATCCAGTGCGCGCGTTTCGCCTCGCGCGTGGCATGCTCGAAGGCGTCCGCGTCCTCCACGGCCTCGGCATCCTCCACCGGGACCTCAAGCCCGACAACGTATTCGTCGCGGGCCCGCTCGACGACGAGACGCCGAAGATCGCCGATTGCGGCATCGCGCGTGTCGACGGCCTCACGCTCGCCACGGTGCAGGGGATCACGCTCGGGTATGGCGGCCCCGAGCAGGCGCTCTCGTCGGTTGCCCCCGCGCGGCGCAATCCGCTCGTCGGCCCGTGGACCGACGTGCACGCGCTCGCCTCCACGATCTGGTTCATGCTCACGGGCGAGGAGTGGTGCCGCTCGATGCCTTCGTGGTACGTGGGCGAGCGTCGCAGCCTGCGCACGGCGAAGAAGCTCCACCGCGGCTTTCTGGCGGCGGAGGAGCTCCTCGGCGCGATCGATCTCGCGCTCCGGCAGGGCGCCTCGCCGGTATTGCCCGAGGGGACGTGGGGACTCGACGGCGCCACGTTTTACGAGCCACACGCCCGCAAATTGCTCGGCGCATCCATGTTCGAGGGCTCGCCGCCGCGATTCCCCTCGATCGACGCCTTCGCCGAGGCGCTGCTCCCGCCCCTCGAAGCGGCCGCGGCGCGGTGGATCGAAATCGCGGCGCGCGAGCACCAGCCGATGACCTCGTTCCGCAAGACGCGTATTCTGCCGTCCGAGGAGGAGGTGTTCGCGGCGATGGACGCGCTCGCGCCGCCGCGGACCACGAGCGAAAAGCCGCTCCTCCTTTCGCCAGACGGCGTCGTCTTCCTCCCGGGCCCCTGGGGATTCGCGCGCTCGGGCAGCGAGCTGCATGGTTTGTCCAAAAAGGAACCGCGCACCTTCTCCGTCGACGTCCCCCGGCCTTATCGAGCGCAGATCGCCGCGTCGCGTTGGCTCGTGCGTGGCCCGGGCGGCGGCATTGCGCTCGTGGGCCCGGCCCACGTCCTTCTGCAGCGCGGCGAATCGTTCGTGCAGGGCACGTTGCCCCGGCGCGCGGACGAGGGGCCCGTCGGTCCGATCGTAGCGGCGCTCGGCGACGGCCGCGCCTTCGGGGTCGTGACGGCCGACGCGGGCGAGGGCGGGCCGGAGCTCTGGCTCTCGAATGACGGCGTGCGCTGGGCCGAACCGCTGCTCTTGCCGCTCGGCGGCGAGGTCTCCGCGATTGCCTCGGGCCCGCTCGGCTTCTTCGTCGCGGGCAGCTTGCGCGGCAAGAAGGCGCGCGCCTTGTGGATTGGATACGATCAGGAGGTCCGCTCCTCCGCGGCGAGCTTGAACGACAAACCCGCCTTGCTCCTTTGCGTGGCGGGCGCCGAGGGCGAGGCGTGGGCCGCGGGCGTGGGCATCGTGATGCGCTTCGATCGTGCCGGCTCCGCGGTCGAGGCCTCCGAGGCGGAGGGCATTCCCGTGGCGATGGGCCTCGACGACGAGGGCGTCCCTTGGCTCGTCACCGAGCGGGAGGTCTTCCGACGGCACGGCGGCGGTGTCTCGCCCGTGTGGAAGCGTTATCATACGCAACCCAAGGGCGCGCCGCGGCTCGTGGCGATCGGCTTTCCCCCGGGCGGGGTGCGCGTCGTGGACGCGGTCGGAGGCGGGGCGATTTTGCGGACATAGGAATTCCAGTCCTTCTGCAATCGCCATCGCCGTCAATGGTTTGGCAGAAAGTAACACCACACGGCTTCTGCAACCGCAGATCATGTCGTATTAAACATTACAAATTCAGACAGTTCCTGAGGCGCGCAAGGGGGTGTATCCTGGGCTGACATTCCTCGCCGCACCGGGACCATGAGCACCAACATCCTCAGCCACAGTGCGCCCAGTTACGCCGATTTGGAGCGCCGCAATACCGAGCTGCTCGCCGAGAACCAGGCGCTCCGCGCCCAGGTCGAGGAGGCGCGCCTGCTCATCGAGGAACACGCGCTCGCCGACCGGGAGCGGTACCTCAACGCGGAGCGATTCCAGCAGATCTTCGACTGCGCGCCCATCGGGCTGACCACCGTCAGCCTCGAAGGGCGGTTCATCAGCGTCAATCGCGCGCTCGCCGAGATGCTCGGATACACGCCCGAGGAGCTCCTCGCGCTCCGCTTCCAGGACATCACGCACGCCGATGACCTGGAGACCGACATCGAGCTCGTCGGCAAGACCATCCGCGGCGAGATCCCGCGTTACAAGCTCAAGAAGCGGTACATCCACCGGGACGGCTCGATCATCCACGTCCTGCTCCACGTCGCCCTCGTGCGCGACGAGGACGGCGCGCCGGTCCATTTCATCTCGCAGATCCTCGACATGACCGAGCAGAAGCGGGCCTTCGAGGCGCTGCAGACCAGCGAGGAGCGCCTGCGCCAGCTCTCCACGCCCCTGGTCCCGATCCGCGACGATGTCGTGGCCATGCCGCTCATCGGCGCGATCGACGCGAACCGCGCCGACCGGGTGCTCGAGGTGCTCCTCACGGGCATCAGCGGCGGGCGCGTGCGCGTGGCCATCCTCGACGTCACCGGCGTGGTCGACCTCGACGAACAGGTGGCGGCCGCGCTCGTCCGGACCGCGCACGCCGTGCGCCTGCTCGGCGCGCAGATGATCTTGAGCGGCATTCGCTCCGAGGTGGCGCGCACCCTCGTGGACATCGGCGCCGACTTCTCGGGCTTCGTCACCTGCGCGAATTTGCAGGCGGCGATCACGCATGCATTCCGGCTCTCGCGCGGCCGCGCAGCCTGAGGCGAGAGCGCGGGAGGCCGACCTCGCGCCGGCGCTGGCGTGCTTGTTGCTCATCCACGACCACGCATGATGCGCGCCTGTACACATGAGGGATCCGCCTCGTGAGCCCGAAAGTGCCCGGCGAATCGACGCTGAGGGCCATGGGCCGGGCGCTTCTGCACCGCAATTATCGGCTTTTTTTCTTCGGGCAGGGTATCTCGCTCATCGGCACGTGGCTCACCCGCGTCGCCACGAGCTGGCTCGTGTATCGGCTGACGGACTCCGCGCTGATGCTCGGGCTCGTCGGCTTCGTGGGCCAGATCCCGACGTTCCTCCTCGCCCCGTTCGGAGGCGTGCTCGTCGACCGCTCGAGCCGCCACCGCATGCTCGTCGTCACGCAAGTGCTCGCGATGGTGCAATCGGCCCTGCTCGCGTTCTTCTCGCTCACCCACACGATCACGGTCGCGCACGTGCTCGTGCTCTCGGCGTTCCAGGGGATCATCAACGCCTTCGATACACCAGCCAGGCAGGCGTTCGTCGTCGAAATGGTGGAGGATCGAGCGGATCTCGCGAATGCGATCGCCCTCAACTCCTCCATGGTCAATGCCGCTCGCCTGCTCGGCCCTTCCGTCGCCGGCGTGCTCATCGCGGCCGTCGGCGAGGGAACTTGTTTTTTGATCGACGCCATCAGCTATCTCGCCGTCCTCGCGTCGCTCCTCATGATGCGCTTGCGGCCCGCGGCGCCGGCGGCCGCGCGGAGCCGCATCCTCGCGGATCTCGGCGAAGGCCTCCGCTACGTGGCCTCGTTCGCGCCCGTTCGAGCCATTCTGCTCCTGCTCGCGCTCGTGAGCCTCGCGGGCGTGCCGTACACCGTGCTCATGCCCATCTTCGCCGCGCGCGTCCTCGGCGGCGGCCCCCATTCCCTCGGGCTCCTCATGGGCGCCTCGGGCATCGGCGCTGTCGCGGGCGCGCTTCTCCTCGCGTCGCGACGCAGCGTGCTCGGCCTCGGGCGCATGCTGGTCATCGCGGGCGCGCTCTTCGGCGCGGGGCTCGTCGCATTCTCGTTCTCGAAATGGCTGCCCGTCTCCATCGTGCTCATGGTCGTGGTCGGCGGCGGCATGATGGTGCAGATGGCGGCGAGCAATACGCTGCTACAAACGCTCGTCGACGAGGACAAACGTGGCCGCGTGATGAGCTTTTACACGATGGCGTTCTTCGGCATGGCCCCCTTCGGGAGCCTTTCGGCGGGCTGGCTCGGCGCGCGTGTCGGCGCGCCGATGACGGTGCGGCTCGGCGGCTTCGTGACGCTCGTCGGCGTGGCGATCTTTTTACGGAAATTGCCCGCGCTGCGCCGCGCGGCGCGGCCGATCTACGTCAGGCTCGGGATCCTGCCCGAGATCGCCTCGGGCCTCGGCCAGACGACGAACAAGCAATGACGGGACGGCGACGTCAGTTCCCGACGGGCAGGAGGAGCAGCACGCCGTCGTCGTTCCCGGGGCCCATGCCCACGGATTTCGTCCCGACGATTGCCGCGTGCTTCTGGTCGGGCGACAGCGCCACGCCCCAGAACATATCGGCCGACCCGCCGAGATCGTATTGCTTCCAGCCGTTCGGCGCGAACGTCGTGTCGACCGCCCCGTTCTCGGTCAGCACGGAGACCATCGCGTCGACGTTGTCGGCCGCCGGCCTCCCGCCACCTACGAGCAGCGAGCGCTTGTCGCCGAGGCTGATCAGCGCGCGGCCGTTGTCGTTGTTGCCGGCCAGGTCGACGCGGACGAACCCATTCTGGCCGTACGTCGTATCGAGCTTGCCGTCGCCCGTGATGCGCAGCGACAGCCAGTCGAGGTTATCGTTACCGCCATTCGAGCCGTACCCCACGGTCACGAAGTTCGACCCTTGCGGCACCACGTCGTAGGCCTCGGCGACCGAGGCGAGCACGATCTGGTTGAACACGCCGCCCACGCCGAACGTCGTGTCGAGCTTACCGGCGCCGTCGAGCTTGTAGATCACGGGGGACACGATGTTGTCCGCGTCCCGGTTGTACCCGGCGAGAATTACGCTGCCATCAGCGAGAATGCGGCCCGACTTCGGGGTCGCGTTCTGCTGGGCGATGTCGAGCAGCGCGACGCCGTTCGTCCCGAAGCCATTGTCGATCGCCCCGTCGGCGCTCAGGCGCACCGCGGCGAAATCGGTGTCCGTGCGGCCGGGCGCCTTCTGCGCGCCGACGACGAGCAGCCGATCGTCCGAATAGACGTTGAGGCCCCACTGCGTATCCGCGACGTAGGTATTGCCCACGAGCTCGCCTTCGCTCAGATCGAGCAGCGCGACACCGTTCGTCCCGAAGCTCGTATCGAGCGTCCCGTCGGCGTTGAACCGCGTCACCGCGATATCGCGATCCCGCGCGTCCGCCGCGCCCACGTGCTCCACCGTGCCGGCGACGACGATCTTCCCCGTCGATTGTACCACGATCCCGCGCGTCACCTCGCCGTTCGTCCCGACGGCCACGTTGTGCGTCGCGATGCCCTTGTCGCCGAACGTCGTATCGACCTCCCCGCTCGGCGAGAATTTCACGACGATCGTCGAGAAATCTGCGTCCGCGGCCGTGCTCGCCGCCGTGTTGCCGGTCGCGTAGATGTTGCCCTGCGCGTCGAACGCCACGCCGTACAGCCGATCGTGCCCCATCTCCGAAATGGGCACGGTCACGGGCTTCGCCTCCTCGGAGCCGCCCCCGCCGCCCGCGCCGCCCATTCCACCGGCGCCGCCTGCGCCGCCTGCGCCGCCCGCGCCGCCTGCGCCACCGACGCCACCGACGCCGCCCGTCCCGCCGACGCCGCCCGTCCCGCCCATCCCGCCCGTTCCACCCGTCGCGCCTTGGCCTCCCGAGCCACTCGTATTGGTCGGGCCGTCGTCCCCGCAGCCGATCGCGAGCGCGCCGAGCAGCAGGCAGCCCGAGAGGGGAACGAGGTACGTGTTTCGCGCCCACGCGCGGCGGATGGCTCCCGTATTCGCGTTCATTCGACGATCCTCCTTATGTTCCTTTCGGTCGTGCCCGGCGTGGTGCCCAGCAACCTCACGCCCTGACCTGAAAAGGAAAATGAAAGACATTTTCAACAACGATAGCTGGGTAATTCACCGCCTGCAGCATGTCAACCTGAAATCGCCCCCCGATCGCCGCTCTTTCCGCCGAAAGAGAGCTGTTTCACAGATCCTTGGGGCAGCAACGAACTGGAAAGCGAGCCAATTTACATAAATTTGGTGCTCCAACGAACCGAGCCTACCGAACTCCGTCCAAGGAGCATGCTTCGTTTCGGCAGAAGTTGAAAGTAGTTTTCAAGTTCGACAAGCGTGCTAACATCCGCCTTCCTGCTCGGGACCAAGCTTCGAACCGGAAGAGGATGTCCATGCAAAAGGAATCGCAGGTGAGCGCTCCGCCTCCCAGGAGGTGGTTGCAAGGCGGGAGCGTCGCGCGCGCGCTCCTCGGGGGTATTTTCGCCGTGGGCCTCGTCGCAGGCTGCGAGCGAATCGCATTTTACTCGACGGGCCGTCCCCCGCCGGATTCGAATGCGGGCTCCACGACCGCCTCGTCCTCGACCGGCGGCAGCAGCGGCGATCCGACGGGCGGAATGAACACCGTGACCCGCGCGACGCTGCTCGACGCCATTGCCACGTGCAACCTCGAGCTCCTCGACGCATTCCAGAAAGCCGCAGAGGAGCTCGCCACGGAGGCCGCCGAAGCCAAGATGAACCCCGCGGGCCGCGTCGAGGCGCAGGCCGCGTGGGTCAAAGCCATCGACCTCTGGCAACGCGCCGAGCCCTTCCAGTTCGGCCCCGGCGGCCCCACGAACACGCCCGGCGGCCAGGGCCTGCGGGACACCCTTTACTCCTGGCCGCTCGTGAGCCGTTGCCTCGTCGAGCAAAACATCGTTTCGAAGGCGTACGAGGCGCCCGATTTCGGCACCACCGCGCTCATCAACATGCGTGGCCTCGCCGCCGCCGAATACCTCCTCTTCTACACGGGCACGGACAACGCCTGCAGCCCCGCGACGGGCATCAACGCCACGGGCTCGTGGGCCGCCCTGAGCGCAGACGAGCTCGCCTCGCGAAAGGCCGCGTATGCGTCGTCCGTCTCGACGGGCATCGCCGCAATGGCTGGCAAGCTCCTCGGCGCCTGGCGTCCGGGCGATGGGGATTTCGCCGCGCAACTCAGGGACCCGGGCAAGAACGGCTCGGTCTACACGACGGAGCAGATGGCCCTCAATGCGGTGAGCGATGCGATGTTCCACGTCGAGACGCACGTGAAGGACCTGAAGCTCGCGCGTCCGCTCGGCATCCTGGATTGCAGCAACGCGACCTGCCCGGAGGCCGTCGAATCCCGCTTCGCCCGCCGATCGCGGCCGCACGTGCGAAACAACCTCGTCGGCTTCCGCATGCTGATGAGCGGCTGCAAGGACGGCGAGGGCGTGGGCTTCGACGACGTGCTCGTCGCGATCGGCGCGACCGCGCTCGCCGAGAAAATGAACGCGGACGTGAATGCCGCCATCGCCGCGGCCGATGCCATCCCGGCCGACGATCTCGCCCAGGCCATCGCGGAAACCCCCGAGAGCGTGAAGCAGCTCCACGACGCCGTGAAGCGAATCACCGACAGCCTCAAGACCGAGTTCGTCACGGTGCTCGATCTCGAGCTCCCGCAGATCGTGGAAGGGGACAATGACTGAACGAGCCGAAGCGGTCCCCCCGGGCCGCCTCGCGCGGCTCGCGTCCCTCCTCCTCCGCCCCGAGGACGCCGCGGCACTTGCCGCGTTCCGATTCTGCTTCGGTGTCCTCGGCTGCGTGAGCGCGATCCGCTTCCTCGCGTATGGCTGGGTGGACGAGTTCTTCGTAAAACCCCGGTTTTTCCTGTCCTACTGGGGTTTCGATTGGCTCGCGCCGCTCTCCGCGCGGGGCATGCACGCGCTCTTCGTAGCGCTCGCCGTGGTGAGCGCGTGCGTGGCGGTCGGCTTCCTTTATCGCGCCGCGATCGTCCTCTTCCTGCTCGGCTTCACCTACGTCCAGCTCCTCGACGTCACGAACTACCTCAACCATTACTACCTCGTCAGCCTGCTCGCGCTCCTCCTCTCCTTCATGCCCCTCCACCGCGCGTATTCGGTGGACGCTTGGCTCTTCCCCAAGCAAAGGAGCGCGACCTTGCCAGCGTGGTGCACGTATCTGCTCCGCGTCCAGGTCGGCGCCGTCTACTTCTTCGCGGGCCTCGCGAAGGTCAACAGCGATTGGCTCCTCCACGCGCAGCCGCTCAACATCTGGCTCTCGTCGCGCACGTACCTGCCGATCATCGGACCGCTGCTCGGCGAGCGCTGGGTCGCCTTCGCCATGAGCTGGGCCGGTTGCCTCTTCGACCTCACCGTCGTGGCTTTTTTGCTGACGCCGAGGACCCGCGTCGCCGCGTATGCCGTCGTCCTCTTCTTCCACGGGGTTACAAAACTCCTCTTTCCGATCGGCATGTTCCCGGCGATCATGGTCGTCGCGGCGCTCGTGTTTTTCTCGCCAAGCTGGCCGCGGAACCTCGCCCGTTTCTTCCGCCGCCGCGCCTCCGCGCCCGCCCCTGCCCTGCCCGCGCCCGCCGCCGCGCCCCTCCCCCGCTTCTTCGGCGCGCGCGTCGCGGTGGCTGCCTGTTATTGCGCCTTCCAGCTCCTCTGGCCCCTCCGGACGCACCTCTATGGGGGCAACGTCCTCTGGCACGAGCAGGGAATCCGGTTTTCCTGGCGCGTCATGCTCCGCGAGAAAAACGGGAGCGTCACGTATCTCGTGACGGACCCGCGGACGGGCCGCACCCAGGAGGTCCCCCCGCGCAAGTACCTCAATGGCAGGCAGGAGCGCGATTTCTCCACGCAGCCCGACCTCATCCTGCGGCTCGCGCAACAGATCGCTCTTGATTTCGAGGCGCGCGAGGGCGTGCGCCCGATCGTCCGGGCGCACGCGCCCGTATCCCTCAATGGCCGTCCGGCGGAGCTGCTCATCGATCCGACGGTCGATCTCGCGTCCATCTCCGACGGGCTCGCCAAGGCCACCTGGATCCGGCCCGTCCCCACGGCACCTCCCATTCACCTCGAGTCCCTGGCATGGCATCGCCCCTGATTCGACGCACGACGCTCCCCGCGCTCCTTTTGCTCTCGTTCTCGCCCGCGGCGCTCGCCCAGACCCAAGGCGAACCGCCGCCTCTGCCGCCGCCCGAAGCCGCCCCGCCGCCCGAGGGCTCGCCGCCAAACGCTGCGGCGGAGGATCCGAATGCGAAAAACGCCGAGCCTCCTCCCCCCATTGAAATCTCGGTCGTCGGCACGCGCCTCCAGCAGACGAGCGGCTCGGCGCACGTGGTGACGACGAAGCAGCTCCAGCGCTTCAAGTACGACGATCCCCACAAGATCCTGCTCGCCGTCCCCGGCGTCTACGTCCGCGAGGAGGACGGCTTCGGCTTGCGCCCGAACATCGGCATTCGTGGCGCCGTCTCCGATCGAAGCAAGAAGGTCACGATCATGGAGGACGGCGTCCTCCTCGGGCCGGCGCCCTACTCGGCGCCCGCCGCGTATTACTTCCCGCTCATCGGCCGCATGGATGCGGTGCGCGTGGTGAAGGGCCCCTCGGCAATCAGTTATGGCCCGCATACGGTCGGCGGCGCCATCGACATGACCACGGCCGCCATTCCCTCCGAGCGTCGCGGCATGCTCGACGTCTCGTTCGGCCAGTACATGTTCCGCAAGGTGCACGCGCGACAAGGAATCGCCGACGACAAATACGGCGTCCTCCTCGAAGCCGTGCACGTCGCGAACAATGGGTTCAAGGAGCTCGACGGGGGCGGCGACACCGGGTTTGCCCGGACCGACGTCATGATGAAGGGGCGATACACCTTCGATCCCGTGGGCTCTGTGGTGAACGAGCTCGAGCTCAAGGTGGGCTACCAGAACGAACTCTCGAACGAGACGTACCTGGGCCTCAGCGATGCGGACTTCCGGGCGACGCCGTATCGCCGTTACGGGGCGAGCCGGCTCGATCGCATGGAATGGAACCGCACGCAATTCCAGCTCACGCACCGCGCGCGCTTCCGCCCGAACCTGGAGGTCACGACGATCGCCTATCGCCACGACCTGCATCGGGCCTGGCGCAAGGTGAACGGGTTCCGCGGCACCTCGGTCGCCGACGTCCTTTCGAACCCCACCGATCCGCGCAATGCCCTCTACTACGGCGTCCTCACGGGCGCCATCGCCCCGAGCACGGACGACGAGACGCTCATGATCGGGCCGAACGACCGGACGTTCGTCTCGCAAGGCCTCCAATCCACCGTGTCGTGGCGCCCCAAAACGGGCCCGATCTCCCACCGGATCGAGTATGGCGTCCGCCTCCATTACGACTCGATCCGCCGCCAGCATACCCAGGACGGCTTCCTGATCGAGGGCGGCAACCCGATCCCCGAGGGGCGCCCCACGGAGACGACCGCCGACAACGACGCGTACACCCACGCCCTCTCGATGTACGCGACCGACGCGGCGACCTGGGGCCCGCTCACCCTCACGGCCGGCGCGCGGCTCGAATCGATCCGCAGCGTGCTCGAGAATCACCTCACGGGTGAAGAGAACCTGACCATCCAGCAGGTCGTCCTCCCCGGCGCGGGCGTCTTCCTTGCATTGCCGCGCGATTTCGGACTTCTCTTCGGCGTGCATCAGGGCTTCTCCCCCATCCCGCCGGGGCAAAACGACCTCGTCCGGCCCGAGAAGAGCTGGAACTACGAGGCCGGCGTACGCTGGGCGCCGAAGCGCGTGCGCGCCGAGATCATCGGCTTCTACAGCGATTACAAGAACCTCACGAACCTGTGCTCCTTCTCCTCGGGCTGCGTGCAGGAGAACCTCGACCAGCAGACCGACGGCGGACAGGCGCGCGTACTCGGCTTCGAAGCGTATGCCGAGAGCGAGATCAAGCTGCGGGAAAACCTCGCGCTCCCCGGCCGATTGAGCTGGACCTATACGAACGCGCAGTTCACGAACACCTTCCAATCCACCGATCCCATCTTCGGCGACGTCGAGGCGGGCGACGAGCTGCCGTATGTCCCGAAGCACCAGGTCGCGGCGTCGATCGGCGTCGAGACGCCGCGCTGGGGCGTGAACGTGGGCTGCACGTACACGAGCCGCATGCGGGAGCTCGCCTCGCAAGGCGAACCCGCGCCGGGCACGGCGACGGACGATTATTTCCTCCTCGACGCCTCCGTGAACGTCCGTCCCCTGAAATGGTTGACGATTTACGCGCTCGGACGGAACCTGCTCGACAACGCCTACATCGCCTCCCGCCGTCCTTATGGCGCTCGCCCCGGCGCTCCGCGCTGGCTACAGGCGGGCGCGCGCCTCGACTTCTGAACGTCCCTGCCGACATCTTGGCCCGCGCCCGCGCTCCCTGCTAGGAGCCGTTCGCCCCCTCATGTCGAGCCAACCCTCGCCCCTCCCGCCCGCGCGCCGCGGCGCCTATTTCATCGGCGACAACCTCGACGTCCTGCGGGAGCACGTCCCGGACGCGTCGGTTGATCTGGTCTACCTGGATCCCCCGTTTCAAAGCGGAAGGACGTACCACCTCTACACAGGTGTCGCGGCGGACGAACCTGGCGCGGTCGCGTTCGACGATACGTGGTCCTGGGGCGATGCCGCCGCGCGCGCGCTCGCGGCCCTCGTCGCCCAGGGCGAGCCCGTCGGGCGCGCGCTCGCGGGCCTCCACGGCTTCCTCGGCCCGTGCGACATGATGGCCTACCTCGCCATGATGGCGCCTCGTCTCGTCGAGATGCGCCGCGTCCTCCGGGCCACGGGCAGCGTCTTTTTGCATTGCGACCCCACCGCGAGCCATTACCTCAAGATCCTGATGGACGCGGTCTTCGGGCCGGAGTGCTTCCGCAACGAGATCATCTGGCGCTACCGCCGCTGGCCCGCCCGCGCGCGGCGCTTCCAGCGCATGCACGACGTGCTCCTCTTCTACACGCGCGAGGCCTCGAACGAGCATACGTTCCACGCGCTCTACGGGTACGAAGAGCTCGCGGAGTCCACGAAAAAGACGTTCGGCACGAAAAAGCAGCGCGCGGATTTCTCCGCCGGGCACAGAAAGCCCGGCGTCTCGGACGAGGAGACGAAAGGGCCGCCGCTCTCCGACGTCTGGGAGATCGGCGTGATCGCGGCGAAGGGCAAAGAGCGGCTCGGCTATCCGACGCAAAAGCCCGAGGCGCTGCTCGAACGTGTCGTCCTCTCCGCCAGCAACGAGGGCGACGTCGTGCTCGATCCCTTCTGCGGCTCGGGGACGACCCTCAGCGTGGCCACGCGGCTCGGGCGTCGCTTCCTCGGGATCGACCGGAGCCCCGAGTCGAGGCGTGTCGTCGAGGAGCGGCTCGGGCGCGCGTTCGGCGAGGCGATCGATTGGGAGATCGTCGATTGCGCGGAGAGTCGGCCGAAGCCGCTCGTGCGCACGGACGCCGGAAGGACGGGCGAGCGAGAGAATCGGCCGCGGGTGGCTTGAGCCGCGTCGGATGTCGCCTCGATTCGAGGAGGCGTCCCATGGCCCCCGGACGCGCTCGAATCCCCTGAACGAATCCCGCGCGCTTTCCCGCGGCGTCGAGGACGCCCTTCCCTCATCCGTCTCCGCGCACATGGCCCGATAGAGACATTCGAGAGCTCGCTCGTTGACCGGGACGGATGCCTCTCTTAAGTGCATGCGAGAGGTCGCTGGGTCGTCGTCTGCCGAAAAGACCCTGGAGTGGATGGCGAAACAGTAGAGCCTCGTGATGGGGGACCGAAGCGCTCGCAGGGCGAGCAGGGGGGGTGTGCAATGAAGTGCCGTTCAGGAATGCTGGGTGCAATGGTGGGAATCGGCCTGACGCTGGGCTCCGCCGCGGCCTTCGCCCGGCCTCCCGGCTGCAACTCGGGCTCTGCGGCGACGATGTACGACGTGGGGGTCGCCAATGGCCGTAGCCTCACGGCGCGGGCCTGGGCGCAGGTGAACGATTGCTTCGCGCTCGAGTCCTTCTACAACCTGATCGAGGATGCACTGGATCTGCTCAGTGTGGCCCCGGGCTCGGGGAGGCTCGCCGCCTGCCGCATCGGCGGAACCGGCGACGGCATCTTCCAGAAGCTCCTGGATATCGACAACACGTGCACGAACCAGTGTATCCAGACCGGCGAGCAGATCGGCGACGTCATGGCGAGACTTTATTGCTTGATTTCCATCGCTCTCGGCGGCATCGCCCCCGCGCCTCAATTCATTCAAGGGCCCCTCGGGATCTGCGGGATCAACATGAGGCTCACGTGCGAGACGACGTTCTTCGCCACTGCTCAGAGCTACCCGGGCTGCGGCCCGTACACGCGAGGGATGTTCGAGGCTTCGTACAGGACCGAGATGAACAACGCCTGCTACGCGCCGCCTCCGATCAGCATCGGGGCCCTCGCGCCCGCGGATAGCCCGGAGATCCGGCTGGCGGAGCTCTGGAGCCGGATGAACATCGCGCTTTACACGCCCGCGGAGTAGCGGAACGGGAAGCGAAAGGCACGCCCGGAGCACGGAAGCCCAGGCTGCGCGAGGGTCTCGCGCAGCCTGGGACGGCGCCGAGATTGCAGGGCGAGCCCCTTGTCGAGGTTCTGTGTCTGTGAGGGGAGGACGAAATGAAGAAGCGCGGACAATTCGGTATGTTTTTCGGTGTCGCAATGCTTTCTCTGGTCGCGACGGGCGCGCGTCCTGCCTTTGCGGCGCCGCCCCCGGCCTGCGACACCGACACGTTGCAGCGCATGTACGAGGTCGGGTACCAGAACGGCCAGAGCCTCCTGCAGCGCGCCTGGAGCCGGATCAATCGCTGCAGCAAGCTCCGGGATTTCCGCGAAATCGTGCGTAGCACCTTCGCGGAGGCAGCGGTCCCGACCACGAGCATGATGGTCGCCTGCCGCATGAGCGGCATGCACGACGGCTACTACGACGCGATCGCGGCGATCGACAGCTCCTGCCGCACCTGCGTCCTGCAGCAGGACTGGGCCGTGGGCGATTATGCGGCCCATACGTACTGCGCGCTCGGGGGCCTCTCGATTCCGGTGGAGCAGTTCTCCTCGGGTCCCCGCCGCGTCTGCGGCGCGGCCGCCCGGATGCAGTGTCGCCGCCAGTTCGACCAGTCGGCGCGAAATACCTGCGGCGAACTGATGAGCACGAATCCACCGGACAGGTTCCGCTCGCTGGCCTGCACCGGCGAATAGCCACCCCGGGCTTCGCCCACGTCCGGCGATCCTCCTCGAACTACGGAAAAACCTCCCATGAAGATCCTTGCAGCCATGCTCGCATCGTCGATCGTTGGCCTCGGACACGCGCCGGAGGCCTGGGCGGAGCCCCCCTTCGTCCCTCGGAAATGCCGGGGCTCCGCGGAGAAGGCGGGCTTCGAGGCGGGCCGCGGCCCCGGGCGCGCCATCGCGCGGGAGGAGGTCGAGCACGCCCATGTCTGCGAGCGCCTCGACCGCGTCGCGGAACGCATGATGAGGAAAGCGCGCCGATCGCCGCGCGGGCTACGGAACAACCCCCGCGCGATCTGCGAATACGCCGGGACGGTCCAGGGCATTTACGAGGCGCTGCATGGCGTCTGGGGCCGGTGCAGCGCCTATTGTTGCAGCGAGGGGAAGATCGTCGGCGAGATCGGCGCTGAGCTCTATTGCCATCTCTCCATCGCCCTGGATGGCCTGGGCGTGACCGACTACCTGCCCCGCAAGCCGCCGTCGCTTTGCGGCGCGGCATTCGAATCCTGCTGCGAGTCGCGCTTCGGCGAGGTCACGCAGAGCTACGCCGATCCGGAGGGACAGCAGTGCCGCACGTACACGGAGGGCGCGTACCTCTCCGCGTGGGAGCAATCGCTGAACGATCAGTGCGCGTACGCGATCGAGACCCCGGCGATCACGCCCGACGCGTCGCCCTCGTCACCGCAGGATCCCCTCGACCTTCGATAACGAAAGCATCCCCTGCGCCACCGTCTGCCCGCGCACCTCGACATCGGCCTCGAAATGCTGCACGTCCGCGCCCTCGCGGATGAGCCGGATCTCGTAGCTCAGCACGTCGCCCGGAAAGACGTTGCGCAAGAAGCGGAGCTGGCTCGCGCCGATCGCGCCCGTGCGCATGGGGCCCGCCATCGTGATCGCGGCCAGGATGTCCTCGCCGAGGCCCGGCGTGAAGCCGGTTTCGAGGCGGTATCCGACGTCCGCGTTGCGCAGCGCCGACACGAGCTCGGATGCGTTCCGGCCGATTGCTTCGAGCTCGCGCTGCACGGCCACGAAGATCTGCAGCATGTTCGCCGCCTGCACGATGCCCTCGAGCGCGAGCGCCCGCGGCAGCATGGGCGGCGTCGGGAGCTCGGCCGAGAAAAACGGCTCGTTCACGCTCACCGCGCGCGACGCATGCAGCGTGGGGCGGGGCGCGCGTGAATACCCCTCGATCCGATCCACGAGCAAGAGCGGCGGCCGCTGCGGCAGGAGGAGCATCACGACAGCCGCGCCGAGGGGGAGTACGTCCGTTTTCGTCTGGGCCATGCGCGAGACGACTATCGCACAGCTCCACGCCGGGCAAAAGCCCAGGCCATGCGCCGCCCCGGCTGGCCCTCGTCAACCCCGGGGATAACCCGTATTCTCGCTTTCCCGTATGCGCTCTCGCTCGTTCGTCCTCGCGCTCGCCCTCGCCGCCGCCGCTTGCACGACGCCTCCCCCGAACGCGCCTTCCCGCTGCCCCGAGCCCACGAACGAGCGCGTGAAAACCTCCGGCGCCAAACCCGTCCCCGCGTCTCCCGCGGCTTCTCCGACGCGCGAAGGACCCGGCCTCGACGTCACGATCCGTCCCGTCCCCGCGGCGGCCGCGATCGACGTGACGCTCGCGTTCCGCGGCGCCGGCGCGTTCCCCGGCCGCACGTTCTCGATACGCACGCCCGATCCGAAGGCCTTTCGAATGAAGGAGGCGCGCGACGCGCGCGGGACGATCGACGCGCGCCCGGCTCCGCACCCGGATCACGTCGCGATCGAGCTCGCGCGCGCCCCCGAGGGCGAGCTTCGCCTCGTGTACACCGTCGAGTCGCGCGTGACGCCGGGAAAACTGCCTTTCCTGCTCTCGGATCCCGACCGCCTCGAGGTCACCGGCGACGCGCTCCTCCTGCCCGACGCCGCGCGCGATCTGCGCCTCGCCGTGAAGCTCGAAATCGATTTGAGCCCCTACGGTACGCTGGAGAGCGGCGCCTCCGTGAGCGGCGCGGCGACGAGCTTCGGCATCGGCGCGTCGCGCGAGGTGAACACGACCGCGGACGAGCTGCGCGGCGCGGTGATGGTCACGGGCCGCATGGGCACGGCTGTCTTCGACACGCTCGAAGGGCACGACGAGGCCGCGTGGTTCGGCTACACCGCCTTCGATCCGCGCCCCGTCTCCGCGGACACCGCCGCGTTCCGCACCGCCGCAGGTGAGCTCTTCGGCGAGCGCAGCCCGATCCCGCAAACGTTCCTCATCGTGCCCGAGCCCGGCCCCGTCGGCAGGTTCGTCGCGGCGCGACGCACGCGCAGCGTGCTCTTGCACGTCGCCGTGGGCGAACCCTGGTCGGGGCCGCTGCGCATCGCGACCTCGGTGGAGATGCTCCGCGCGTGGGTCGGCGAGCGGCTCTGGATCGGGCCCGAAGATCCGGCGCGTCAAGCCGAGGGCGCGTGGTTCGCCGAAGGCGTCGTGCGACACCTCGCGCGGGACATGCTCTTTCGGTTCGGCCTCGTGACGCCGCTCGAAGTGGCCGACGAGGTGAACGGGCTCGAGTCCGTGATCGCGACGTCGCCACGCAGCAAAGAGGGGAACGCGGCGCTCGCGAAGAGCTTCCGCGAGCCCGGCGTCGTGCCGCTGCTCGTCGCGCGCGGGGCGCTTTACGCGCTGCATGTCGACGCTGCGATCCGAGCGAAGAGCGGCGGCCAGAAGAGCCTCCAGGAGGTCCTGCGCGCGCTCTACGCGAAGGCCAAGGAGCGACGCGGCCCGCTGCCCGTCTCGGCGTGGACCTCTGCCCTCACGGCCGAGATCAGCCCGGCCGAGGTCGAGGTCTTCGCCGAGGCGATCGAGCGCGGGGGCAAGCTCGATCTGCCCGACAACGCGCTCGGCCCTTGTTTCCGCAGGGAAACGCGGCGCTACGAGCGGTACGACCTCGGCTTCGACGAGGCCGCGACGCGCGCGAAAATCCCGCCCGTACTCGTGGGGGTTCGTCCGGACGGACCTGCGGCGAAGGCGGGCTTGCGCGAGGGCGACGAGCTCGTCGAAGGCTTGACCTCGGCGGGGCGGAGCGACGTGCCGGTGACGATCGTCGTGCAGCGGGGCGACGACCGCATCAACGCGAAATACCGGCCTGCCGGGCCCTCCGCGAGCGGCCGCGGCTGGTCGCGGCGCAAGGACGTGCCCGACGAAAAATGCACCAAATAAAGCAGCCGGACAGCCTCGCGTGACCGGGCTCTGGTGAAGCGCTATCCGTCCGTGCGACACTGCTGCCGAGCCCGATCGCGTCCATGGCCCGCCTGATTCAGCACATCGTCGAACCCCCGCGCGCCTGCTCGTACATCCCGAACGAGCGCGCATCGCTCGAACATCACATCCTGCTCGACGTCGATCCCGAAGAGCTCGACACCCTGCTCGAGCGAGGCGTCCGCCGCTTCGGTCCCGATTACTTCCGCCCCGTGTGCCCGTCCTGCGCCGCGTGCGTCCCGACGCGTATCCTCGCGAGCGAGTTCAAGCCGAGCCGCAGCCAGCGCCGCGCGCGCAATCGCGGCGCGGAGTTTCGTATCGTGGTCGGGCCGCCGCGCGTCGACGCGGATCGGATCGCCCTCTATCACACCTGGCACGCCGACCGGGAGCGCGCGCGGGAATGGACGCCGGGAAAGCTGACCTCGCGCGATTATTTCTATCAATTCGCGTTCCCGCACCCGTCCGCGCGCGAGGTCGCGTATTACGACGACGAGGCCGGCGGGCGCCTCGTGGCGATCGGCATCTGCGACGAGACGCCGCGCGCCTGGAGCGCGGTGTATTGTTTTTACGATCCCGCCTATGCCTGGCGCTCGCCCGGCGTGGGCAACGTGCTCGCGCTCGTGGAGATCGCCCAGAGGCAGGGCAAACCTTACGTCTATCTCGGATATCGCGTCGCGGGCTGCCCGTCCTTACGTTACAAGGCGGCGTTCCACCCGCAGGAGATCCTGCCGCGTTTGCCCGCGGACGGAGAGCCGCCGCGTTGGACGCGGACCGAGGAGTGAATTCTCCGAATCACGGATAGGGGTGCGCGGCAGGATCGGGCCGCGGCGGGAACGTCTTGCGGGTCAACGGATCGGCGGCCGTGAGCGCGACGAGCAGCGCGATGAACAGGAACGTCAGAATGACGATCAGCCTGTTCGCGAAGCGCTGCTCGACGAGGTGCATGAAGATGAACAGCACGACGAACGTCTTCGCGACCGAGATCGCGAGCGCAATGACGAGCTCCGCTTCGCCGAGGCCGAGGCGCGAGATCCCGAACGACAGGAACGTCAGCACGAGCAGGGCGATCCACGAGCCGATGAGCTTGGGTGTGGTGACGTGCGCGCTGATCATGTCGCCTCTCAATCCGTGAGGTAGAAGAGGGGCCAGAGGAAAATCCAGACGACGTCGACGAGGTGCCAATACAGGCCGACATTCTCGACGGCGACGTAGCGATGGGTGCCGTATCTCCCCTTCAAGCAGAGCACGGCCACCGCGGCGAGCATGATCATGCCGGCGATCACGTGCAGGCCGTGCAGGGCCGTCATGAACCAGTAGAGCGTGTACCCGAGGACCACGCCGGCCGGCGGCTGCTCCACGAACGAGTACATCCCGGCGGGGAGCGCGTTCTCGTGAATGTGGTGGGCGTATTCGAAGCCCTTGACCACGAGGAAGACGGCGCCGAACGCGGTCGACAGGGCGAGGAGCCCGGCGGCGAGGCGGGCCTTGTTTTCCCGAATGAAATGGACGCCCAGGGCCACCGTGAAGCTCGACGTGATGAGCACGACCGTGTTCGTCGTCCCGAGCGCCACGCTGTTGTGGTGGAGCGCCTGGACGAACCCGGCCGGGTACATCGCGCGGTAATACGCGTAGGCCGCGAAGAGGGCCCCGAAGAGCAGCGTCTCGCTGCCGAGGAACATCCACATCGCGAGCCGCGCGGCGTGGTCCTGCTTTTCGAGGGTCTCGAATTGCTCAACGAGCCTTTGCGCGCTCACGGGCCACCTCCTCGGAGAGCGTGTATTCGTAGGCCGAACGCTCGATCTCGGGCGTCTCCTCGAAGTTGTGCTTCGACGGCGGGGACGCGGTGATCCACTCGAAGCTGCGCGATCCCCAGGGGTTCGGCCCGGCGCGCTTGCCCCATTTCAGCGCGACGAGGAGGTTACCGAGCGCGAGGATGAGCCCCGCCCCGAGCAGCCAGGCGCCGCCCGTCGAGAGCACGTTGAGCCACTGGTATCGCTCGGGATACGTGAAATACCGCCGCGGCATGCCGCCGTTACCGAGGAGGAACTGGGGCAAGAACGTGAACACGAACCCGATGAACACGGCGACCGAGGTCAAGAGGCCGACGCGCTCGTCGTAGAGCCTGCCGAACATCTTGGGGAACCAGTAATGCGCCCCGGCGAGGAACGATGTCAGCGTCCCGCCGACCATGATGAAGTGGAAGTGGGCGACGACGAAATACGTGTCGTGCCAGTGCACGTCGAGCGATTGCGTCGCCACGGCCACGCCCGTCATCCCGCCGAAGACGAACAGGAAGAGGAACCACAGGAAATACAGCATCGGCGTGGCGAAGCTGATCGCACCCCCGCGCAGCGTCGCGACCCAGGTGAACACCTTGATCGCCGAGAAGATCCCGACGAACATCGAGAGCGCGCCGAAGACGCCCGCGTCGAACTCGCTGAGGCCCGCCACGAACATGTGGTGGCCCCAGGTGAAGAAGCCGATGAACGCGATGCCGAGCGACGAGTATGCGATGGCCCGGTAGCTCGCCGGCTGGTTGTGCGAGAACGAGCAGACGACCTCGCTGATCACCCCGAACGCGGGGAGGATCATGATGTACACGGCCGGGTGCGAATAGAACCAGAAGAGGTGCTGGAAGAGCACCGGGTCGCCGCCGTACCGAGGATTGAAGAGCGTGAGGCCGAACGCGTGATCGAGCGCGATCAGGATGAGCGACATCCCGAGCACGGGCGTCGCGAACAGGATGATGATGCTCGTCGCATACGAGGCCCACACGAAAAGTGGCATCCGGTGCCAGCTCAGGCCCTTCGCGCGCAACGTGTGCGTCGTGACGATGAAATTGACCGACGTCATGATCGACGAGATGCCGTTCACGAAAATGCCGATCCCCATCCAGGTGACGGCCGTCGGCGACGTCGTGCTGTACGGCACGTAAAACGTCCAGCCGGTGTCCGCGCCGCCCGCGAGCATGGCCCCGAGCAGGATGATCGCGCTGAGGACGTAGACGTAGAAGCTCGCGAGGTTGATGCGCGGGAACGCGAGATCCTTGGCCCCGAGCATGATCGGCAGGACGAAGTTGCCGAAGACCGTCGGAATGGCCGGGATCATGAACAACCAGACCATGGTGATGCCATGGAGCGTGAACATCTGGTTGTACGTATTCGCGTCGATGAAGGTCTGCTCGGGCGTGAGCAGTTCCGTGCGGAGCACGAGGGCAAAGACGCCGCCGAGCCCCAAAAAGAGGATCACGCCCACGTAGAACATCAGGGCAATGCGTTTGTGGTCCTTCGTGAGGAGCCACGAGCGCAGGCCGCTGTCCGCGCGCAGATAATCCGGATGGTCCGCGCCGACGCCGAGCGATTCCGGCCTTTCATCGGCGTCGATGGTCGCTTGGCTCATTGCACCCCCTCCTGCGTCTCCGGAACGGTGACCGTGCCCCAGGGCGTCGCGCCTGGCTTCGGGCGCACGTCACGCAGGCTCTTCATGAGCTCGATGATGGCGCCCGCCTGGGCCGGGCGAATCTGGCCAAGGAAACTCGGCATGATGCGCTGATACCCCGCGTGAACGTGCACGAACGGATCCATCATCGACTCGGTGATATACGCCTCGTCGACCTTCGCGCTGCCGCCGCCTTCGAGCGGGACCGTGGTGCCGTAGAGGCCCGCCCAGGTCGGACCGAGGTGCGGCGTGCCGTCGATGGTATGGCAGCGAAAACAGCCGAGCTCGGCCGCGGCCCGTTTTCCCTGTTCAACCATGCTCAGGGGCTCCGGCGGCGCGTATTCCGTGACGGAGGACGGGCGCAGGTCGACCGGGCCCGCCACGGCCGGCTCCGGCGATTTGCCTTGCAGCCAGCGCTCGTATTCCTCGGGCGGGAGCGCGATGACCTCGCCGCGCATGGTCGAGTGGCTGACGCCGCAATACTCCGTGCACAGGATGTCGTACCGGCCCGGCTCCTTCGCCTCGAACCAGAGCGTGGTGAGTCGCCCCGGGAGCACGTCCTGCTTCAGCCGGAAATCCGGCACGAAGAAGCTGTGAATGACGTCACGGGAGGTGAGGATCAGCTTCACGGGCCGCCCGGCGGGGACGTACAGCGTCGAGATGGAGTTCGCGCCCTCTGGATACGCGAATTTCCACATCCATTGTTTGCCCGTGACGTAGATCTCGAGCGCGTTCTCCGGCGGGACGCGGATGGTCATGAATTGCCAGAATCCGATCACCCACCACACGATGAACATGCCGAAGAGGCCGACCACGACCACGGCTTCGAGCCAGATGGCCGGCGTCGCCTCGGGCACGCGGCGCGACGGGTGCTTCTGGACGGCCGTGCGGCGATAGCGGAACAAGAACCACCCGCCGATGAGGGTCACCAGCAAGGCGCCCCCCATCGTCATGATGATGACGAAATAATGGAGCTTGTCGATCTCCTCGGCAATGGTGGACGCCTGCCGCGGCAAAAACAGGATCGTACGGAGCAGCTCGTTCATCGGGGTTCACCCCCTCGTCCCCGGCGCCGATCCCGGCGCCACAACATGCCCAGGGTCGTTCCGACCGTGCACAGAATCAGGAGCGATCCAATGCGGAGAAACCCGGTGATGTACGGCCCGTACCTTCGCGTCGCCGGGTCGTAGCGATAACAGGTGACGAGCACGCGATCGACGATCGTGCCGACCTTGCCCGCCGCAGCCTCGACGAGGGCGAGCCGCAAATCCCACGCGGAGGGCTCGAGCCCGTAGAGGTACCGCGAGATGCGCCCGCCCGGCGCGAGCACCGTGACGACCGCCGGGTGCGCATATTGCTCGGTCGAGGAATCATAGCCATAACGGAAGCCCACGGCGTCCGCCACGGCGCGCGACGCCTCGGCCGTCCCCACGAGGAACCGCAGGCTTTCCGGCTTCGCGCCGAGCTTCTCGGCGAGCGCATCCCTGCGCTTCGCGGCATCGGTCGGCGTATCCTCCGGATCGATGCTGACCGTGACGAGCCGATAATCCTCGCCGGGCGTATACCCCGCCTCCGCGAGGCCCTTCGAAACGCCCGTGAGCAAAAGCGGGCAGAGCATCGGGCAGCGGTAATAAGCGAGCACGAGGAGCACGGGGACATCGCCCGCGAGGAGCTCGCCCGTCTTCACCTCTTCCCCGCGCTCGCCGCGCAGGACGATATCGCGCGGAACGTAGCCGCCGAGGCGCTCGTCGACGTCCGCCTGCCTTGCCGCCATGGGGAGCGCGCGCGTCTCCTCCGCGGCGGCGACCGGCGCGCCCGCGAGCATCATGGAGAGGGCCATGGCCCAGCCGAATCGTCTCACCAAGAGCTCCCCCTAACGCCCACGCCCCCAGAGGGCGCGGCGCTCCTTCGATGCCGCTACCGACCCGCGCCGCTCACGACGAGGTCCATGGCCACGTCAATCGGGACTTGCACCTTGCTGCGATCCTCGCCCACCCATTCGAATCGCTCGATCGATTGACGTTTCGTGAGGTGGACGATCTGCCCTCGCCCGAGGTTCGAAAACAGCTCCTCGTGGACGTTCGAGCGCTCCTTGATGGGGCCGAGGTGCTCCTCGGGATAGACCCCCGAGGGCCGGAGCTCGGCCTCGCGGTACCGTTGAAGCACGTAGGAGACCCCCGTGAGCACGAGGGCGAACGCAATGGAACCCAGGACAGCGTACATGATCAGGCGCGGCGGGAGGACGTCCTCCTCCTGCCTGACGATTCCGTGACGCTTTTCGTGCTCGGGATGGCTCATGGTCAAAGGCTCCCGTACCGGAATGCGGCCTCGAGCGAGGTGTCGTTTTTCGGGACAATCGGGCGACCACGCAGGCGGAACGTGCCGAACGCGAGCGCGGCCCCGCCGACGCAGACGAGCGCGGCGACGTCGAGCCAGTGCACGATGGGCCCCTCGGCGCGCACGGAGGGCATGACGAGCCATTCCATGTCGACCCAGTGCATGAAGAGGATCCAGAGCGCGATCGGCGCGAGCGTGCTCGGCTGCTGCTTGACCCGATACGGGAGCAGCGCGAAGAACGGAATGACGAAACGGCCGGCCGCGACGAGGATGCTGAGCGGGGCGAACTCCCTCATGCGGGGCGCATAAAACGACGCCTCGTGGGGCTTGTTCGTGATCCAGATCAAGAAGAACTGGAAGTACGCGATGTACGCCCAGAAGATCGTGAACGCGAGCAGGAGCCGGCCGAGCGCGTAATAATGGGAGCTGCCCACCCGGGTGAGCATGCCCGCGCGCTGCAGGCCATAGGTCGCGAGCACGAGGAGCGCGAGCGCGCCCAGGAAACCGCCGGCGAACCAGTACACCCCGAACATGGTCGAATACCAGGCAGGAGTGAGGGACATGAGCCAATCGACGCCCGCGAACGTGAACGCGAGCGCGACCGGAGGCAGCCCGAGCGCCGAGAGGGCGCGGAACCGCGGTTTGTCCGTGGCCGCCGGGGCCCAATCCCCGCGCAGCGACCAGCGGCGGAGGAAATACGAGATGCCGAGCCAAACGCCGAAATACAGGAACGCGCGGACGAAGAACGAGGACGTGTTCAGGTACGGCAGCTTGTGCTCGACGAGATGCTGGACTTCGTGTTCGTGGATCGTGGACGGCGACGTCCAGGGATAAATCGTGGTGATGCCGACGGCGATCGGAATGAATCCGATCACGGCGAGCGGCAGGACGCCCGTGACGCCCTCGATGACGCGGCGGAGAGCGACGGGCCATTTCGCGTCCATCGCGTGGACGATCATCAGGAAGATGAGTCCGCCGACGAGCAGGGAGACGAGCCACGCATAGGCCGAGAGGTAGGCGTAGAATGCGTCCCGGCCGTGGGCGACGCCGCCCACGACGAGCGCGATCGCGCCGACGACGAACGCGAGGAAGCCTCCGAGGATGAGCCGACCTCCTCCGGTGAAAATGCTGGGTTCCGTGTTCATCGAAGCTCCTCCTGCATCCGCACGCGGACGGGCTCGGGCAAGACGCCGACGGCGACGCCTTTCGTACGAAGCTGGAGCGCGCGCACGTAGGCGACGACGGACCAGCGCTCCTCGACGCCAAGCTCCTGTCCATAGGTGGGCATGAGCCCGTAGCCCTGGGCAATGGCCTGGTAGACGCGCCCCACGGGGTAATCGAGGACAGGCGCCTCGACAAAGCTCGGAGGCTTGCGCAGCTCCATGTTGTCCGCGACGACACTCACGCCATCGCCGCCCACGCCGTGGCAGGCCGCGCAGAAGACCTCGTAGCGCTCCCGGCCGTGATCCAGCATGGGCCGCGAGAGTGGGATGGGAATGGCCTCGACGAACTTCCCGTCTACCATTCCGCTGATCACCTCGGGCGGGCCGAGAAACCGCTCGCGCGGGACGGTGCCCTCGGGAGGCTCGCGCATGACGCGGCGATCGTCGAAGAACGGTGCCTCCTCGTAATACTCGAAATGCGCCTGGTTCACCATGCGCTCGAAATCACGCTCGGTGCCCGAACTGTTGCAGCTCGCGAGGAGCGGGCACACGGCGAGGACGAGCGGAAGGGCGGCGATGGTCTTCACGACTCCTCTCCCTCCATTCGCTCGAGCCGTTCGTCGAGCTCGGCGTCGGTCGCCGGATGCGCCCCGAGCGGCTCGACGCGGCTCGCGCCGAGCTCCCTGAGCTTGCGCGCGGTCGCCTCGCGATCGAAGGCGGGATCGAGGTCGGAGACGGCCAGGAAAAACTTGTCGATGCTGGCGCGATCGAAGCCCGGCACCTCGAAGATCGGCTGCCACAGGGATGGCAGGCCGGACCAGAGGGCGAGGATGACACAGGCCGAAAGCGCCGAGAAGAGCACGGCCATCTCGAACGTGGCCGGGACGAACGCGGGCGGCGCGTGGGCGGGCCTGCCGCCGGCATTCAGGGGGTAATCGACACCGTCCGTCCACCATTGCACGAGGTAGGCGACCGCGGCCGCCGCGATGGCGAACGGGAACACCACGAATCCGATGCGAGAGCGCCCGCGGCCGATGGCCCGTTCGAGCTCGAGGAGGGGGTACGGCGTGTACCCTTCGAGCCTGCGGTACCCGGATTTGCGGAGCTCGTGGGCCGCCCGGATGATCTGCTCGGGCGTGTCGAACGCGCCGACGATCCCGCTTTGCTGCGTCCTCCGCATTTTAATGTTCCTCCTCGTGCGAGAGCTCGTGCTTGAGCTCTTTCACCTCGGCGAGCGAAACGAACGGGACGAACCGCAAGAAGAGCAGGAAGAGCAGCAGGAAGAATCCCATCGTGCCGAGGTAGATCATCCAATCGACGTATGTCGGAACGAACACGTCCCAGGCCGAGGGCAGGTAATCGCGCTGCAGGCCCATGACGATGATCACGAAGCGCTCGGCCCACATGCCGACGTTGACGAGGAGCGAGACGGTCCAGAGCACGGCGAGGCTATTCCGCGCCTTCTTCGACCAGAAGACCTGCGGGATGACCGAATTGCAGATCATCATCATCCAGAAGATCCAGGCCCAGGGCCCGAAGGGGCGCGCCTCGAAGAACTGGTAGATCTCGTATTCGTCGCCGCTGTACCACGCCATGAAGAATTCGAGGATGTACGAATACGTGACGACCCAGCTCGTCACGAGGACCATCTTGGCGAGGTTGTCGAGGTGCCTCTTCGTGATGACGTTCTCCAGCCGGAACAGGCTGCGCACCGGGATCACCAGGGTGAGCACCATGGCGAACCCCGAAAAGATCGCGCCGGCGACGAAGAACGGCGGGAAGATGGTGGAGTGCCAGCCGGGCACGAGCGTGATAGCGAAGTCCGAGCTCACGATCGAGTGCACGGAGAGCACGAGCGGGGTCGAGAGACCCGCGAGCAGGCCATAGACGACGCGATAATGGCGGTAGGAGCTCGACGCGCCGGTGAACCCGAGCGCGAAGATGCCGTAAATGAATCGCTTCGCCCGGGTCGGCGCGCGATCACGCATGGCCGCGAGGTCCGGGATGAGGCCCGTGTACCAGAAGACGAGCGAGACCGTGAAATAGGTCGAGATGGCCGCGGCGTCCCAGGGGAGCGCGCTCTTGAATTGCGGCCAGACGCCCATGGTGGATGGGTACGGGAAGATCCAGTAGGCGAACCACGGTCGCCCGAGGTGGAGGACCGGGAACATGGCGGCCTGGAGAATGGCGAAGAGCGTCATCGCCTCGGCGAAGCGGTTGATGCTCGTACGCCATTTCTGCTCGAAGAGCAGGAGCACGGCCGAGATGAACGTGCCCGCGTGGCCAATACCGACCCACCAGACGAAGTTGATGATGCCGAACCCCCAGGCGACCGGGATGTTGTTTCCCCACATCCCGATGCCGTACATCACGGTGAGCGTGATCCCGGTGAACAGAAACAACGTGCCGATGATGGCGACGAGGAAACCGATTTTCCCGAGCCTTCTCCACGGCCGCCAGGCGGTCGAGAGGAGCTGGTCGGAGAGCTCGGCGTCCGTGGGGCGCCCGATGAAGACCGGCTCCGTGGCCATATCAACCCACCTCCGGGTTCGGGTTCTTGATCGTGGCGAGGTATCGAATGCGTGGAAGCGTGCCGAGCTCGTGCAGGACGCCAAAGCTGCGCGGCTCCTCGCGCCAGCGGACCATGTCGGTCTCCTTGTGCGCGAGCGACCCGAACCGAATGGCGCGCGTCGGGCACGCGTCCGCGCAGGCCGTCGTGACCTCGCCCGGGCGAATGGCGCGGCGCTCGATGCTAGCGTCGATCTCGGCGCGCCGGATGCGCTGCACGCAGAACGTGCACTTCTCCATCACGCCGCGCTCGCGGACGGTGACGTCGGGGTTTTTCTGGAGCGTACGGATGTCGCCGTTGAACCCGGGCTTCTCCTCCATCCAGTCGAACCAGTTGAACCGCCGCACCTTGTAGGGGCAGTTGTTCGAGCAGAACCGCGTGCCGATGCAGCGGTTGTAGACCATCTCGTTGAGCCCGTCGGGGCTATGGACGGTGGCGTTCACCGGGCAGACGTACTCGCACGGCGCCTTTTCGCAGTGCTGGCACAGCATCGGCTGATGCACGACCTCCGGGGTGTCGACCTCGCCCGTGTGATAGGTGTCGATGCGGAGCCAGTGCATTTCGCGGCTCCGGAGGACGCCCTCCCTGCCCACGACGGGGATGTTGTTCTCGGCCTGGCAGGCGACGACGCACGCGCTGCAGCCCGTGCAGATCGACATGTCGATGCTCATCGCCCACTGGTCGCCCTTGAAATCGTCCGCGGGCAGGATCGAGAGCACGGGGCCCTTCTGCCCGCGCGTGAACTCTGGTTTGTCGCGGTATGCTTCGAGCGTCGTGGCCAGAGCGATCGGCCGGTCGTGGAGCTCCCAGTGCTTCTGGGTCTGCGCGAGGGTGTGTTTCTCGCCCGTGGGCCGCACGGACGCGCCGTCGAGGAACGAGCGGCCCTGGCGGCGGAGGGGCTGGACGTTTTTCCCGACGCCCTCGGCGACGGGCAATGCCGCCCCGCGGCCGTACCCGAGGCGCAAGGAAATGGCCCGATCGGCGTGGCCCGCCAGGACGAACACCGGCAAAACGATGGTCGTGGCCGGCGGGGGGCTCGTCGTGACCGCGGGCACGGTGGGATCGAACCCGGGCAGCGTGATTTCAATGAGGTCGTCGTTCGCGACGCCGAGCTCGCTCGCCGTGCGGACGCTCATGAGCGCCGCATTGTCCCAGGTGATCTTGGTCGTTGGATCGGGCAGCTCCTGGAGCCACGGGTTGTTCGCGAACCGGCCGTCGTGAACCTTGGAATCGTGGTAAAACCCGAGCTCGTACCGGTCGGGCGCGGGTGCGGGCGCGGCGGCGAGGGTCGCGAGGGCCGCTGCGATCCCAGGCGGCGCGAGCTCGGCCCGGACAACGGGGGCCTCGGAGCCGGGCAAAAAGCCGCGGCGCAAGGTCGCCTCCCAGTGCGCCTCGAAATCGGTCTCGCCGAGCAGCGTCCGCCATTGCTCACGTACGAGGGCGTGCGCGCTCGGGTAGATGTCGCCGAGCAGAGTCGCGAGGATCTCCACGTCCGTGCGGCCGCCGAAGAGCGGACGGATGAGCGGCTGCACGACGGACGCTGTCCCGTCCCCCGCGCGGGCATCGCCCCAGGCTTCGAGGTAATGTGTCTCCGGGACGAACCACGTCGTCCGCGCGCCGGTCTCGTCCGCGTAGAGGCCAAGGTAAAAGCTCTGGCGGACGCTGCCGAGCGCCCCGGCAAAATCGAGGTCGCCCGGCGCGGTGTAGACGGGGTTTCCTCCCAGGATGACGAGCGTGTCGACGGCGCCGGCGCGCATTTCGGCGACGAGCGCCGCGAGGTCCTGCCCGGCCGCGGCAGGATTCCAGAGAATGGGATCGGTCATGGAGACCGTGGAGCCGAAGGCGCCTAGGACGGAGTTCACGAGCGCGCCGAGCGCGTGGACGTGCGCGGGTTGCCGGTCGCCGACGATGACAAGGCCGCCTTTCCCCGCGCGGACGAGGTCCCTCGCAATAGCGCCGACGAGGGCGCGCTCTTCACGGCCGAGGAATGGGCGGAGCGCCATGATGATATCGGGCGAGACGGCCGAAGGGGGCTTACCGCCGAGGAGGATCTCGGCGGCGAGGGCCGCGGCGAACGTGCCGATCTCGCTCGATCGCCGGCGCAATTTGTGATCCGCGACCGTGCCCGTGCAGCTCGGCATGCTCTCGACGACGTAGAGCCGGTTCATCGTGGGGTTCGGCCAGCCCGGGCGGCGGCGCTCGGCGAAATGGCGCGAGTGCCGCAAATGCATGCCCTGCCCGTCGAGGAAGTCCGAATCGAGCGAGACGATGACCGAGGCGTTCCGGAGGTCGAGTTGCGGCACCAGCGGGCGGCCGAAGGCGAGCGCGGCCCCTTGCGCGGCGGCGCCCGTCTCGGTCGACGAATGCACGGTGACGCGCGCGGCCGGATATGCCGCGAGAAGCCGGCCGAGCTGGCTCGCAAGGAGCGGCGAGGCCGTGGGCTCGATCAGAATGCGGAGGCCGGCGCCCCGATCGGTGCGCGGACGTGCGAGCTCCGTCGCGAGCGCATCCCACGACGTGAGCGCGCCCTTCTGCATGACGGCCCGCGCGCGGTACGGATCGTAAAGGCCGAGGATGGACGCCTGCTCGAGGACGCCCGCCGCGCCGAGGCTGGCCGGATGCTCGGGGTTGCCTTCGATCTTGATGGGTCGCCCTTCGCGGCTCTCGACGAGCAGGCCCGTCGCGAATCCGTCGAGGGTCATGCTCGTCGCGTAATACTTGGACAGACCCGGCGTGACCTCGGGCGGACGGATCGTGTAGGGCAGGATCTTCTCGACGGGGTCCTTGACGCAGCCCGTGACGCCCGCGAGCGCCATGCTGGCGCCGAGGAGCTTCAAGAAGTTGCGGCGCGAGGGTTCGTCCGGACGCTCGTCCGCCCCCTCGGGAAACTCCCTTTGCCTGTCCTCCGGCGGCGACCCCTCGGACACGAGCTCGGCGAGGCTGCGCCAGTAATCGCGGCCCGTCTTGCCTGCGAGGATCCTCTCCCAGAGCGCGCGTACGTCGTTGCCCAAAGGTGCTCTCCTATCGATGGCAGGCGGTGCAGTTGGTGACGCTTCGAACGCCGTATTCGCGGACCAGGTACGGCCCGAGGGTGCTTTGATCCGCGGCCTTCCACGTCATGTCGGTGACCCGATCGAGCGGCCGGACGAACTTCTCCGGCTGCCTGTGACAATCGAGGCACCAGTTCATGCTCAGGTCGGCGAACTGGTAGACGCGGCCCATCTCGTCGACGCGCCCGTGGCAACTGACGCACCCGACGCCCTTGTTCACGTGGATCGCGTGATTGAAGTAGACGAAATCAGGGACGTCGTTGACGCGATTCCACGGAATGGGCAAACCCGAGAAGTAGCTCCGCCGGACGGGCTCGAGCATGGGGCTCTTGTTCCAGATCTGGTTGTGGCAACCCATGCAGAGGTCGGTCGAGGGGATCCCGGCCGTGGCGGATACCGTCGCCTCCTTGTGACAATAGAGGCAATCGATACCGTCATCCTGGACGTGATGCCGGTGATCGAACTCGACGGGTTGATCGACCGGATCGAGCTGCTTTCGCCAGTTCGGCGTGCGCACCCAGATCATGGGAGCGGCCACGAGCGTGAAGGCGCCGCCCACGATACCGATGAGCGCGATCCGGAAGGCCGTATTGGTCCAGGGACGAAAGAGTGCCGCCATCCTCGTGCCTTCTCGGACGTCCGCACGGCGAGCGCGCCGCGGGCGCATCCAGCAGCATTCGATGGGAATCAGGGGGGCGGCGTTGCTGCTTTCCTGGGCGAACGAGCGGCCGATAGAGAGAACGAGCAGGCAGGCAGGCGAGCGGAGAGGAGCGAAAACGAGCGGCGGGGCGACCGGACGGGTGCGGGGAAGCCCCTACTTCGCTCAGCCGACGAGCGAGGGCCAGTCGGTGTGCACGGCGCCGAGCTCGGGTTTGTCGACGCGCTCGTAGGTATGGGCGCCGAAGTAATCGCGCTGGGCCTGGGTGAGGTTCTGCGGGAGGCGCGCCGAGCGATAGCTGTCGTAATAGGCGAGGCTCGACGAGAACGCGAGGCAAGGAATGCCGAGGCTCTGCGCGAACGCGATGGCCTTGCGGAAACCGGGCTGCGATTTCGCCATCGCCTCGCGGAACCGGTCGTCGAGGAGCAGGCTCGGCAGGTCGGGGCGCTTCGCGTAGGCCTCGCGAATGCCGTCGAGGAACTGGGCGCGGATGATGCAACCGCCCTTCCAGATGCGGGCGATCTCGCCGAGCGGCAGGTCCCAGTGGAAGGTGTCCGAGGCGGCACGGAGGAGGGCCATGCCCTGCGTGTAGGAGCAGATCTTCGCGGCATAGAGGGCGTCGTGCACGGCCGTGACGATTTCGTTCTCGTCGCCCTGGAATGCGCCGGGCCGAGGCCCTTCGAGGACCTTCGCGGCCTCGATTCGCTCGTTTTTCTTGCCCGAGAGGAGGCGCGCCATGATGGCGGCGTCGATCGTGGGAATGGCGACGCCGAGGTCGAGCGCGACCTTGGACGTCCAGAGGCCCGTGCCCTTCTGGCCCGCCTTGTCCAGGATGAGGTCGACGAGCGGCGCGCTGGTCTCGGAGTCCTTGGCGCGGAAGATCTTGGCCGTGATTTCGATCAGGAACGAGGAGAGGACGCCCTCGTTCCAGCGCGCGAAGACCTCGGCGAGGCGATCGGCGGAGAAGCCGAGGCCACGATGGAGGATGTCGTACGCCTCGGCGATGAGCTGCATGTCGCCGTATTCGATGCCGTTGTGGACCATCTTGACGAAATGGCCCGAGCCGCCGGGGCCGATGTACGTGACGCACGGGCCGTCGTCGACCTTCGCCGCAATGGCCTCCCAGATCGGGCGAATCTCCTCGTAGGCCGCGCGCTCGCCGCCGGGCATGAGCGAGGGGCCCCAGAGCGCGCCCTCCTCGCCGCCGGAGACGCCCGAGCCGAGGAAACGAATGCCCGATGCGCCGAGCTCGCGCTGGCGGCGCTCGGTGTCCTCGTACCAGGAATTGCCGCCGTCGATGATGATGTCGCCGGGCTCGAGGTACGGACGGATCTGGTCGACGGTCCAATCGACGGGCTGGCCCGCTTTCACGAGCAGGATGATCTTGCGCGGACGTTCGAGGACACGCGCGAGTTCGGCCGGGCTGTGCGCCCCGAAGAAACGGAGACCCTTCGCGCGCGTGGCGAGCAGGTGGTCCACCTTCTGGGGTTCGCGGTTGTAGACGGCGATGGGAAAACCATGCCGCTCGATGTTGAGGGCGAGGTTTTCTCCCATCACCCCGAGGCCGACGAGGCCGATCTTCGCTTGCGCCGCTTCCATGTCCTCCTCCGATTCCGGGTTCCCTCCCGGGCGGCGCTACTCTAGCAGGTTGCCCGGGAGGTGTCTCCGGCGGAGGACGACGCTTTGAGGCGACAGGCGACGGGCCGCGGGGGGCGGTATGTGGGAAGGAGCAGTGGGGAGGGCCGAGGAATGCTACCGCCGCGCGGACGTCACATCCCGTCGCAGATCGGCGCGGGCGTGGTGCAAGTGCTCGTCATCGAGTCGCACGTGCCGCTGCACTCGTCGGGCGTTACGCACGCCTCGCCGTCGGCCTTCCTGGCCGTGCAGACGCTGGTCACGGAGTCGCAATACGAGTCCTTGCACTGACTGAAGCCAGCGCACGCCTCGCCGACGGCTTTCTGCGCGGCACACATGCTCGTCTGGAAGTCGCAATAATTCGTGGCGCAGTCGTCGTCGAACTCGCACGCCGCTCCGGCCGCGCCGCGCGGCTGGCACTTGCCGAGCTCCGTATCGGTATCGCCCACGCACACGGAGTCGGCGCCCGCGCACTCGTCGTCGCCACTGCAATCGCCGCCGTCGGCCACCTTGCCGATGAAAACGCTCTGGCATTCGGGGTCGGACTCGAAAGGATCGCCGTTGATCACGGTGCAGGATCCCTCGAGCTTGTCGAGACAGCTCGCCGCGACATATCCGTCGTACTCCATGCGGCCCTCCCCGACGGCCTTCTTCAGGCGCGGGAGCACGAGCATGTCATAAATGCCCTTGAAGGTCTGCGCGCACTCGGCCTCGTTCTGAGGCTTGGGGGTAATGCCCTCGAACGCCTTGTCCTGTTCGGCCATCGTGCAACAGGAGTAGACCAGCCCGCAGTACAACTTGGCGGTCGCGGTGCCGATGTCGTCGATGGGGATGAGGACGTCGCCGCCGCCGCCGCCGCCGCCGTTTCCGCCGTTTCCGCCGTTTCCGCCGCCGCCGCCGGGGCCGCCGGTCGTATTGTTCGAGTCGTCGCTGCAGCCGATGAGGGAACCCACGCCGGCGAGGGCCAGCATGATCAAGGAAGTCACAAAACGTTTCATGTTCGTCTCCTGCCCAGGGCCGAGCCCGGGGGGCCGGTCCCGTGGGCGACTCGTGGCTAGCACGCATGAGGCGCGATGGAAAGCCCGAGCAAGAACGAAGGCGTGCTAGGCTTCGAAGGTGAACTTTCTCCTGCACAGGCACCTCGCGGAGGCGCATACGGGCTCACGCGCGGCGGGCGCGGGCGCGATGCTGCCGGACCTCTGGCGAATGGCGGACAGGCGCGTGCGGCCGTGCCGTCCCGTCGAGATGGGCGGCTTGCTCGGAGGCCGGCTCGCGGAGGTGCTCGTGGGGATCCGGCACCACGTGGCGGTCGACCATTGGTTTCACGGCGATCGCGTCTTCCTCGAAGGGGAGAAGCTCGTCGCGGCGCGCATTCGCGAGGCACAGCTCGAGGCGAAACGAATGGGGCTGCTCGCGCACGTCACGTGGGAGATGTGCCTGGACGGCGCGCTCCTCCGGCGCGCGGGTTTCGAGGCGACACGCGCGGCCCTCACGGAGGGGTTTTTGGCGATCGAGGGCGATTTCGAGCCCGCCGCGACGATGCACCATTTCGGTACGCACGAGCGGACCGCGGAGGAGCGCGCCGCGTTCGACGCGCGGATGAAACGGCTCCGCGCGGAAATCGAGCGGGGGCCGTGGATCGAAGGGTATCAATACGGCGAGGGGGTCGCGATTCGCGTCTCCGGGGTGCGCGCGCGGCTCGGGCTCGCGCCGCTCGACGCGGCCGATCACGCGCGGCTCGGGCAGGCGCTCGACGGCGTGGCGCACGAGGCCGACGCGATTCTGGAGGAGATCCTGCGAGCACCCTCGCCCCTCGGCGATGGACGAGTCCGGCCCTCAGCGGCGCTTGCGCTTGGGGCCTGATCTCCGGAACGGGAAACGAAAACGCGGCTTTTGATCGATCCGTTCGCCCTCGCGGAGCCACGCGAAGGGGTCGGCGAAGCCGGCCATCCAGGGCAAACGCTTGTAGGCGAGGAAGACGAGCTCGCCGCCGCGGATGCCGGCGTCGAGGCGATCCTGCCAGGCACCGAGGAGCCGCGGATCGAGATCTGGGTTCGTCGAGAAAAACGAGCCTTCTTCGATGCGCTCGGGAAAGCGGAAGCAGACGCCGCCGGAGACGCAGACGGGGTGAAAGAGCGTGGCGGCGATCCGCGCGATGGCCCCGGCGCGCTCGCCTTCGGGGAGCGCAAGCACGTCGAGGCTGTCTCGCGAGACGATGACGAACACGAACGAACGGCCCTCGACGATCGAGAGGTGGAGGTCGTCCACGTCGTATTCGTGGCGCAGAAAATCCGGCGCGGCCTTGGTGGCGCGATGGACCAGGCGCCGGACGGGACGGGCGGCGTCGTAAGGGCTTTTTCCCTGGGCAAACAGGGTGCGGGCCCAGTGCCTCGATTCGGCGAGGGCCTGGCCGGGCACGTCGGCGCGGCCGTCGAGATCGTCGAAGCCCTCGGATTGCGCGGTTTCGATGTCGTCGAGCCATTTCATGAGATTCGCCTCGCAAAACGACGAAAAAACGAGCGGATGCGGTCGCGCGCGGTTTCACGGGGCGGCGATGCCTCGCCGTTCCGGTATCGCCGCACGATCTTCTCGACCCGAAATCCCTCGTCCGGGAGAAACTCGACCCAGACGAGGCCCCAGAAGACCTTGAGGATGTCGTGCTTGGAGGAGAGGACGCCGACACCGCCACAATAATAACGCGTCGTGCCGCCGTGCGAGAATTCGAGGCACGCCTCGTATCGGTTGAGGCCGGGGCTCACCTTACCGTCGGGCAGGCGGGTATGCGAGGGCGGGTAGGTTTTTCCTTCCACGACCGGGCCGTCCACGAGCGCCGCGGAGAGGCGCTTTTCGCCGACCTGTATCGTCTTCGACAAACCCGCGCGAGGCTCCTTCTCCCAATCGGCGACGAGGGGCTTTTCGCCGTTGCCCTGATCCGGATCGGCCCAGACGACGAGCATGCGCGCCTCGCCCGGCGCGCCGATCTGCGCGAGCATGCCCCGCACGAGGCGCACGATGGCCTGGCACTCGCCCGAGGCGGCGACGTAATCGACCATCGGCCAGGCGCCGCCGACTTCGTTGAAATAACGCGGGTGGTCGTACTCCGCGGGCACGTCGGGGTTCGGGAGGAGAGCGTAATACGGGAATCGGCGCAGGAAGCTCTCGACGATGGCGTGCGGATCCAGGCTGTTCGCCTGCTTCGCCCATTCCACGGCCTTCGCCACGCGCCGCGGGGTCGCGCCGTCTTCCTTGTAGGGCGCGATGGGCGTGGAGCGCGGCGGCCCCATCGTGACGAGCATGGGAATGGATGTGACGGCGGGCGCGACGATCGCGGCCTCGGACGCGGACCAGCGCACGTCGAACGAGAGATCGTCGAGCTTGCGCGCAAGCGGATTGTCGGATACGAGCGTGATCACCGACGTCCCGGGAGAGACCGGAAGGGTTTGTCGAAATTGGATCCCTCCCGGACCCTCGCCCTTCAGGGTGGCGGGGCCAGGCAGCACCGCGGCCGCGTCGAGGGTGAGCGAAAGGCGGACCTTTTCGCCGAGGGTATGGCTCACGGGGACGTGGGACGCGGGCGTCCATTCGGGCTCGGGGCAGTCGTGATCGGAAAAGCGCCAGCCGCTCGGCTCGTCGCAGCCGCGGAGCGTGCCGTGATCGGAGTCGACCCGGATCGATTCGATTCGAATGGTGCTTTCCGGCCTCGGCGCGGACGTATCCCATCCGCGCGGCGGCGCGCCGCTCGGCTCCCCCACGATGGCCTCCCGGGGCGCGAGGCCAGACCGGAAGAGCCACAGGCCTCCGGGCCGCTACGCCGCCCTCACGGGAAACCTCCGGTCGAGCCCCCCCGATCGTCAACTGCCGGGAGGGCGGGCCGAGCTGCGTTTGCGAATGCGGAGAATTCGAAATCAGCGAAGGGCGGCGTGTTTCTTCCGCTCGGCTTCGAGGTAAGCGCGGCCTTCCTCGGCGGTATCGAAGAACGCGAGCGGCACGCCGTGCCTGAGGAGCGCGTCCGTGGCGCGGTTCAGCATCGTCCCGAGGACACGCACGGGGAAGGACGCGCCGACGGCGGCGACGCCGCGGATTGCCTTGGCGCCCTTGGCCTCGCGGACGGCCCAGACGCGCGCGTCGCGCGTCACGGAGATCGAGTGCGCCCTGTCGAAGAGGCAATAGACCGCGGGCTCGTCGCGGCTCATCTCGTCGATGCGCGCGTAGAGGGCCTTCATGTCGTCCCGCGTGACCTCGCCGGTCCAGCGCACGACGAGGATCGCTCCTTCTCGTCGGGACCCGTGCGCCCCCATCCGCTCGAAGCCGGCATCCATGTTCGCCACGACGGAACGAAGATACACGCTCGCACGTGGTGATGGAAGGAGGCCGGTCCCCTGACGAACAATGTCCTACCACTCACAATTCGCGCGTGACGAGTTCGTCCAATGGATGCAAGATGGACGCGTTCGATGGGTTCGGCGCGGCGCGGAGAAGTCGCCGGCGCGCCCGATCTCGCGATCGAGTCTTTCGCAGCGAGGACGGAGAGACGTCCTCGTGAAACCTCAGAGATCCCGGCACAGGAGGGCCGGTCGGGGATCCTTTTTTCCGGGTCGCCCGAGAACCATATCATCATGCCGCGACGAACCGTTCCCGAGCCGTTTGCACTGAAGGTCGGCACCCGTATCCGTGAGCTGCGCAAGGAGCGCGGATTGTCGCTCGGCAAGCTCGCCGACGCCTGTTATCTGTCGAAGGGCCATCTCTCGAGCGTCGAGCACGGGCTCGCCGCCATCACGATCCAGACGATCGAGCGGCTCGCGCTCGGCTTCGGCGTGCCCCCGCTCTACCTGCTCACGTTCGCCGCGGACGACGAGCGCGCGAAGACGGCGGAGCTGCTCCGCGAGATGTCGAACGCCGACGTGCGCAAGATCCGCCGCCGGATCCAGGAGGAGACCGGCATCCGCGTCAAGCGCAGCTAGGACAAAATTCGTCCCACCGTGCCCCGCGCGCCGCGTCACGGCGCGTCGGGCACGGTAGGACGTAAAACGTCCGATCGAGGACCATTTTTTGATTCTCCGTGCGTCCGAGGACGTGCATGATGGCTGGCCCCGTGAGATCCGGCCGATTCACGCGGGGACTTCCATTTCGACGAACTTACGACTTGCCGGCGTGTTTCGCCGGTCGGGCCGCGCTTTTTTGGCCCGAGAAAGACGAGGACCATGCCCCGACGATCCGTTCCCGATCCGTTTGCGATGCAGGTGGGCGCCCGTATCCGTGAGCTGCGCCTCGAGCGAAACATGTCCCTCGCCGCCCTCGCGGACGCGAGCGCACTGTCGAAAGGCCACCTCTCGAGCGTCGAGCACGGGCTCGCCGCCATCACGATCCAGACGATCGAGCGCCTCGCGCTCGGCTTCGACGTGCCGCCGCTCTACATCCTGACCTTCCCGGCCGAGGACGAGCGCGCCCACGTGGCGGAGCTCCTGCGGCAGCTCTCGAACGCCGACGTCAAGAAGATCCGCCGGCAACTCCAGGTGGATCTCGGCATCAAGAAGGCGCGCTGAGGGGGTTTGGGGGCATAGCTCGGCTCTGCCGAGCGGAGCCCCCAAGCGTCGAACGCTGTACTTCTCGCAGGTGACGATCCCGTGTACGCTCGCGGGCGTGCACGGGACACGCTTTTCGCTTCACGCTTTGCTTTGGACCGCTTCCTTCGGGCTTTTCGCCTGCGGCTCCGGGGATCCGGCGAATCCGGACCCGGGGCCCGAAAAGCCCCCACCGCCCTCCGAATGCAACGGCCGCGCAGAGCTCTGCGACAGGCCCTTCGATGCGGTGGCGTTCCCCGCGACGCACAATGCCATGTCCTCGTTCGAGCTCGGCTGGGCCGCGCCGAACCAGAACTTCGGCATGAAACGCCAGCTCGAAGACGGCATCCGCGCGATGTTGATCGATACGCACCGCTGGAACGAGGATCTCTATCTCTGCCACTCGATCTGCGAGCTCGGGCATACGCTCCTCGTGGACGCGCTCGTCGAGATGCGCGTCTTCCTCGACGCACACCCACACGAGGTGGTGACGCTCATCATCCAGGACGGCATCACGCCCGACGAGACGGCGGGCGTGTTCGAGAAAGCCGGGCTCGCAGGTCGCACGTACGCGCATGAGGACGGAGCCCCCTGGCCGACGCTGCGGGAGCTTTTGCTCGACGGAAAGCAGCTCGTCGTGGGCGCCGAGGACGAGGGGCCGCCGCCCGCGTGGTATCACCACTTCTGGGACATCGCCTGGGACACGCCGTATTCGTTCGAGAGCGTGGAGGACTTCAACTGCGCGCCGAATCGGGGGACGCAGGGGAACGATCTGTTTCTCTTGAACCACTGGATCGGGCCGCTCCCGACGCCCGAGCGGGGCGAGACGGCGAACGCGTACGAGGTGCTGTCGGCGCGGGCGAAGAAATGCCAGACGGAGGGCGGGCAGATCCCGAATTTCGTGGCCGTCGATTTTTACGATCTCGGCGCGCTGTTCCAGGTGGTGGACGAGCTGAACGGGTTTTAACAGCGGTACGCGGCGGCGTGCCGCTCACCATACCCCGTCTCCCCCCTGACTCCCCTACCCCTGCTCCGAAGCCAGCGCCGCCTGCTTGTGCAACATCAACGCGACACCGAGCAACATCGCCGCCCCGGCCGCGGCGCCGAGAAACGGTGAAATCGGCGCCACGCGGTTGTACATGAAGCCCCACGTGACGGGCCAGATCGTACGCGCCCAGCTCCCCGTCGATTGCGCATAGCCGAGCACCGTGCCCCGCTGGTCCTCCCGCGCGAACTTCGACGCCAGCGACGAAATGGACGGGTTGTTGATGGCCACGCCCACGCCGATGAGGACATTCGCGAGGACCATCATCCACGAATGCATCGAGAACGCCGCGAAGAGCAAGCCCGCGAGCATGAGCGCGGCCGCACACTCGACCAGCGTGAGCTCGCTGAAACGCGCCGAGAGGCGCTTGATCAAAAAGCCCTGGATCACGACCCCGGATACGCCGAAGATCGCGAACATGTAGCCGACCTGCTCACCCGTCCACCCGAAACGATCATGCGAGAGGAGCGGGAACGCGACGTTCAGGACCGTCATGGCCATGAACGTCAAGAAATACATCTGCAGGATCGTGACGACGCGTTTGTCGGAGACGATTTCCGTGAAGGTCGCCTCCTTCCGGGGCTCGTCCCGCGTGGGGCCACGATAGGCGTCGTGCCCGCCGCGCTCGGGCTCGCGCACGGGACGCGTCTCCGGCATGAGCGCCGCCGCGAGGATCAGGTCGGCCAGGGCCATCACGGCCGCCGCGATCGGCGGCGCCCAGGTCGCGATCTTGGCCGTCATGCTGCCGATCACCGGCCCCATGATCATCCCGAGCCCGATCCCCGCCCCGAGCCGCCCCATGGCCGCCGCGCGATCCTTTTTGTCCGTCACGTCCGCGATGGCCGCCTGACACGCGGCCAGGTTGCCCGCCGTCGCCCCCGCGAGCACACGCGACACGAACAGGCACCAGAGCACCTGGTAGTGCACCGCCGCCGCGAAGAGCACCATGCTCGCCGCATTGCCGAGCAGGCTCAGCACGATGACCAAACGCCGGCCGAACCGATCGGACAAACGCCCGAGGTACGGCGTCGCCAGCGCCTGCGCCAGCGAATAACTGCTGATCAGCATTCCCGTGACGGTGCCCGACCACTCTTCGGACACCATCGGCTTCACGTAAAACGGCAAGAGCGGAATCGTGATCCCGAACCCGACGAGGTCGAGGAACACGGTCAGGACGACGACGAAGAGAACGCGGTCGCGCACCTTCTCGCGCGAGGCCGCTTCGGCGGTGGACATGGCTGTATCTGGCATCGGGAGGGACGTGAGGGGGCGCCCTACCCATGCCAGAAAGCCAGGCGCGTGTCACGCGAAAATGTCTAATGCCAGCGGACGAGGCGCGCCGCGTAACGATCCGGCAAGGACTCGTGCGCCGGGATGACGCGGACGCCGAAAGCGTGCTCACCGCTCTCGTCGGTGGGAATTTCGCCCTCGAAACGATGGCGGCCGCCGCCGAGATCCGCCGCGTGACGCATCGGAGCCGCCTCCGCGCCGCGGAGCGAGCCGTTCGGGCCCGGGCGACCATAATAAAGCTCGACGACGACGTCGCTCGGCGAGAGGGCGCCGAGGTGGATCTCCGCCGCGACGCGCAAAGGCTCGCCGCTCGGAAGGCGCGAGGGGCCGAGCTGCGCCACGGAATCGACACGTACGGAGCCCCAGGCGGCGCGCACGCGGGCCTTCCATTCGCAGGCGGCGCGCGCCGCGAGGAGGCCGTCCTCCGTCAAGCGGCGATGTCGCGCGAGGGCAGGCTCGTAATACCTTTCGGCATACTCGCGCACCATGCGGGTCGTGTTGAACGCAGGGCCGATCGTGGTAATGCTGCGCTTCATGCGGGCGATCCAGCTCCGCGGGAGGCCGGAAGCATCACGCTCGTAATAAAGCGGGACGATGTCTTCTTCGAGCAATCGATAGAGGGCCTGGGCCTCGACGTGGTCGCCGTGGCCGGTGTCCGCGTACTCCTCGCCGCGGCCAATGGAAAACCCATTGTCGCCCGCATATCCCTCGGGCCACCAACCGTCGAGGATGCTCGCGTTGAGCACGCCGTTGAGGCCGGCCTTCATGCCGCTCGTGCCGCTCGCTTCAAGGGGCCTGCGCGGGGTGTTGAGCCAGACGTCGACGCCCGCGACGAGCGTGCGCGCGACGCCCATGTCGTAATCTTCGACGAAGACGATGCGGCCGCGGAAAGGCTCGGCCATGCCCGCGCGCACGATGTCGCGAATGAGCTCCTTGCCGCCCCAGTCCTGCGGATGCGCTTTGCCGGAAAAGACGAGCTGCACCGGGCGATGCGGCTCGTGGAGGATCCGCGCGAGGCGCGCCGCGTCGCGGAGGAGGAGCGTGCCGCGCTTGTACGTCGCAAAGCGGCGGGCAAACCCGATGGTGAGCGCCTTCGGGTCGAGGAGGCGCTCGATCCGCGCCGGATCCTCGGCGCGCCCCTTCTGCGCGGAAATGGCGGCGAGGCGGGCGCGAATCTGCTTCACGAGGCGCTCTTTGCGGCGGCCGTGCGCGGCCCAGAGGACCTCGTCGGGGATTTCGGCGATTTTCGCCCAGACGCCGGGTTCGGCGGCACGTTCGAGGAAATCGGCGCCGAGGTAACTCGCATACAGCAAGGCGAGCTCGCCGTCGAGCCAGGTGGGGACGTGGACGCCGTTCGTGACCGAGCCGATCGGGACTTCGTCTACCGGGAGGCCAGGCCAGAGGACGCTCCACATGGCGCGCGCCTCGCGGCCGTGGAGCATGCTGACGCCATTGTAACGGTCGGCCATTCGAATGGCGAGGACCGGCATGGAGAACTCGCTGCCGGGACGATCGGGCTCGACGCGGCCGAGGCGCATGGCCTCCTCGGCCCCGAGCCCGAGGCCCTCGCCGAGGACCTTCAGATACGGGAGAGCGAGGTCGTGCGCGAATGCGTCATTTCCGGCCGGCACGGGGGTGTGCGTGGTGAAGACGTGGCCCGCCGCGGCCGCCTCGGACGCCGCGACGAAAGGCGCTCCCGTGCGCCCCATGAGCTGACGGACGCGTTCGAGCGCGAGGAACGCGGAATGGCCTTCGTTCATATGGCAGACGCGCGGCTCCTGGCCGATGGCCGAGAGGAGCCGGACGCCGCCCACGCCGAGCAGGACCTCCTGGCAGATGCGGTGCGCGCGGTCGCCGCCGTAAAGGGTATTCGTGAGCGCCCGATCCTCGGGCGGGTTTTCGGGGATGTCGGCGTCGAGCAAATAAAGCGGGACGCGGCCGACCTGCGCGCGCCAGGCCTGGAGCTTGACCTCGCGCCGGCCCGCCCCCGCACGTGCGGGGAGCTCGACGGAGGTGACCACGCGACGGCCCTTTTCGTCGTTCACGGGCGAGACGGGCAAATCGTGCCAGTCGTTCGGCGGATATCGCTCGTTCTGCCAGCCCTCGATATCGAGGCTCTGACGAAAATACCCCTGCGAGAACGCGATTCCCACGCCGACGAGCGGCAAGCCGAGGTCACTCGCGCTCTTCAGGTGATCGCCGGCAAGGACGCCGAGGCCCCCCGAATACACGGGCAAACACTCGTGGATGCCGAATTCCATGGAGAAATAGGCCATGGTGCCGCGCGACGCTGCGTTTTTGCCGTATTTTCGGTCGAACCAGGTGGAGCGGTCGAGGTAATCCCCGAGGGAGCGCTCGACCGCGGAGAGAGCCCGGAGATATCCGTCGTCCCGCGCGAGCTCATCGAGGCGGCGCTGCGAGGCGAGCTTGAGCAGGAGGATCGGATTGTGCGCGACACGCTCGTAGAGCTCGGCGTCCACGCGCCCGTAGAGCTCACGCGCGGCCGGGGTCCACGTCCACCAGAGGTTTTGCGCAATCGTGACGAGTGGCGCGAGCTCCGGCGGGATCGTCGGGAAGATCTGGTACCGGTGGACCGTGAACATGGGCGCACCCTAGCCGGAGACCTCCCGGAAGGCGAGCCCGGTCAATCGCAGTGGCCGGCTCCGTCCGCATTGAGAATGCCGGATCGGAGGAACACTTCGAGGCGGCCACGCTCGCCCATACCGACGAGGCGTGCCCCGCGCGGCGAGACGAGCACCGGGATTCTCCGGTCGAACGGGCCCTGCTCCCATTCTTTTTGCCAGGTCTCCAGGGTCTTTTTGTCGTTTTCCCCGACGATGAGCTCGGGCAAACCCGCGACACGGCGGAGCTCGTCGAGCACGCACGAGTCGGAGATGTCCCGGGCGTGAACCCACAAGGCCCGATACAGAAGCGTCTTCAAGGACTCCGCGCGGGCCGGGTCGTGCCGGCGAGCGGCCGCGACGAGGAGCGTCGCCCGCTCGGTGTTCGGCCGCGCCGGCGGCGTGCTGATGCTGACGGCGGGCTCGCGTTGCCGCACGGAGAGGACCTCGCGCTGGAGCTCCTCACGCTCGGGGGTCGTATTCTTCGCAGGAATGGGAAGGTGCGGCATGTGGCGGATGCCGCGCCATTCGACCTTGCGCTCCGCACAGAGCTCCAGGAGCCGCTCGTTCTGCGCGTGGCAGAATGGGCAATTGAGGTCGCCGTAAAATATGTACGGCGCGCCCGAGGCCGCGCCCTGGGCCGGCTCATTCATGAACGATCACCGTGGTCCCCTCCCCGAAATCCTCGCCTGCGTTCACCGCATGCCAGCCCTCCGGGACGGGCGGGTCGGTCCAGAGGAAGACGCGGTGCGCGTCCACGGGGGAGAGATTGACGCAGCCGTGGCTGCGCGGCGTGCCGAAGACGTCGTGCCAGTACGCCGTGTGGAGCGCATATCCACTCTCGAAATACTGGATGTACGGGACGTCGCGGAGCTGGAACGTGCCCTCGCCGCGGCGCCGCGTGACGCCGTACTCGCCGTCGCCCTTCGTCGGGATCTTCTCGGCGCCCCCGGCCGCAGGGGCGGGTTTGCCCTTTGCAGCGCCGGGCTTCGCGGCGGCCGGCTTCGCCGCAGGTTTGCCGCCCTTCGCGGCCGCCTTGGGATCGGGCTTGCCGCCGGGTTTTGCATTCTTATCGCCGGCCTTCGGCGCCGCGGCCTTGCCGCCACCGTCGGGCGAATGCGAGGCGGCGACGGTCGTGACCTTGGCGCCGCCCACGCTCGAGCCCTCGTTCGAGTCCATGGTGGCCGTGATGTGCTTGTTGCGAATCTTGAAGACGCCGCGGACCGTGGCCGTGGTCTTCTTGGGATCGTCGAGGCCAGCTTTGCCCGTGGAGACGAGCGTCGCGTAAATGGGGCGCTTGCCCTCCCACATCACGAAGGTCTGGTTCGTGATGGAGATCTCGATCCATTTCTTGCCCTTTTCGGCGTCCTCGGGGAACGAGGCGGGCGGGACGGCGAGGCCGACGTCGAGCTGGCTGAGCCAGCGTTTGTCCTTGGTGCGGTAATACTTGACGCCCTCGACGGTCTTCATGGTGCCGGCGAGCGCGTGGACGCTGCGCCATTCGACGTCGACTTCGGGAATGGCCTTGCCCTTGGAGATGCGATACGTCTTGGCGCCCTGCGTGCGGACGAACGCGAGCGGGAGCGAGAACTCGTCCGTGAGCTCGAGCCCATGCCAGGGCGAGCCGAGGTCGGGCTTGATCTTGGTGTTCGGCGCGAGGCGCAGATCCGTGGTGATCGCGAAGCGGCGATTGAGGTTGTCCTCGCCCGTGGGGAAGGAGCCGATGAGCGAGAGGCCGGTGTGGCGACGCGCGCGGTCGGCGAAGACGGCGAAATCAGGGACCTTGAAATCGCTGATGTTGGGGATGAGGCGTTTTCCGCCTTCGAGCCAGAAAGGAATGGGATCCGCGTCGCTCTCGCCGCCGAGGAGCTGGCCGAGTGCGAGCTCCTGCGAATTTTTGCCGAGGCCCATTTCGCCGATGTGCTTGCCGGGAACGGGGACGCCACGATCGTCGATCGGCACGTCGGGCGCGCCGAGGACGACCTGGTTCACCGTGGCCTCGTTCTGCTTGTACCAGTCGAGGTGCTCCTGGAGCTTGAACTCGGAGTCGTACTGCTGCTTGGCCGTGGGGACCTTGACGTACAGGGGGAGGACGGCCCGGACGAACGCATATCGATACGGGAGCGCGGCCTTGAGGTCCGGGCGCTTGGCGGCGGCCTTGAGGATGGGATTTTCGAGGTCGGTCGTGGCCTCGTCCCCGGCGCAAACGAAGCCCTTCGGGTGAATCTCGTACCAGCCGCCCGGACAACCGGCCTTGCCGACAGGCTCTTCCGAGCGGGCGACCTTGGCCCCGACGCGCAGGTAGCCGAGCTTTTTCGCGGTGTCGCGCGGCTCGGCGTAGACGGTGGTGACGAACGCCGTGATGCCGAGGAGCGGTTTGTCCGGAGGCGGCGGGGGCTCGGGAACCGCGTTCTGGCCCTGGACGGCAGGCGGCGGCGCAGCCGCGTCGTCGGGGACGCCGCCGTCGGTCTGCGCGGCCGCGCCGGGGCGCTTGCAGCCGAGGGCGGTGAGGGCCGCGAGAACGGCGAGGGTGAAGGCGCCGAGCCGCGCGCGGCCCGAGCCCACAAAAAGCGAGGGAGCGGAGAGGCGAGCGCGCGGGATCATGGGGGATGGATGCCAAAAGATGCGGCCGGATGCAAAGGGAAGGTGCGGGGAGGACGGAGAACGCTCGGCCCAAGGTGGGATGCGACGTACTTCCGTGCGCCGTCGCGCCGTGCGAGGCTGCGCGCCCGAGCCATGATCGACGTGAGCGTGCCTTGCCCATGTGGAGCGGACGTCTCGTTCCAGCACACCGCTTGCCCCGCGTGCAAGACGCCGGTGTCGCGGGCGCTGCGCGACGACCTCGAAGCGCGGCTGGAGCGCGCGCACACCGAGTACGGCGAGGCGAAACAAAGCATGCGCCGGTCGGCGACGGTGCTGTTCGTGGGCGGCGCGTTGTACGTCGTGCTTGCGCTGTTCGTCTTTTACCTGGCCCGGAGTGTCGAGACCGTGTCGACCTCGATCGATTCGTGGGCGGACACGCTCCCCCTCCTCGCGAACGGGGGCCTCGGCCTGCTGCTCATCACCTGCGCGGCCTGGTCGCGTCGATCCCCGAACGCGGCGTTCGCGGTGGCGCTCGGGATCTGGCTGCTCTCGCAGATCCTCGGGTACGTGGCCGCGCCGGCCCTGTTTTTCCTGGCGTTCATGTCCGCCAGCGGGATCGCAGAGATCTTCGCGAAGGGGGGCCTGCTGGTCTCGCTCGTCCGAGGGCTCCTCGCGGCGGGGCGCGTGGACGCAATTCGAGCGGAAGTGGCGCGTGGAGCGGCCGCTTGAGGGCTAGACGAGCAAGCCCGGCAGCGGCCCCTTGCAAAAGGCCGGATTGCCGAACGTCGTGACGGGCACGCCCATGGCATGGGCGATCGCGATCAGAAGATCGTTGTGATAGGCGCCGGAATGCTTGTGCCATCGCCCGGTGGCGAGCGCGCCGCCCGCGCCGCCCATGAGGAGGAGCGGGACGTCGCGGCGCGCGTGGGTGTTGCCCTGCGCAATGTCGCTGCACCAGAGGATGACGGTGTTGTCGAGGACCGTGCCGTCGCCTTCGGGGACGCTGTCGAGCTTCTGGCAGAGGTACGCGAGCTGCTGCGCGTGCCAGTTGCCAATGTCGATGAGCGCCTGCTGCCGCTTCGTGTCGGAATCGCTCGAATGCGAGAGCGTGTGATGGGGTTCGTCCTGGCCGAGCCAGGTGAAGACCTTGCCCGTCTGGACCGTGGTCCACTGGATGCTCGCGACCCGCGTGAGGTCGCAAATGAGCGACATCGCGAGGAGGTCGAGCTGGGTCTTGGCGATCTCCGGGTAGTTGTCGTTTTCGAGGGGCTCGACCGGCGCGCCGAGGACGGGCGGATTGCAGGAGCCGCCAATGACGCCAGGCGCATCGAGGCGCTTTTCGATCTCGCGGACGGCCTCGAGGTGCGCGTCGACCTTCATGCGATCACTCGTGCCGAGGCGCGAGGAGAGGTGCTTGTAGTCGCCGGTCACGGCGTCGAGCACGGTCTTCCTCTGCGCACGCAGGCGCGCGAGGGCCTCGGGGTCGGTGCCGAGGTCCGAGAAGATGCGCGTGTACGCCTGGTACGGGTCGTCCTCGGGCGGGACAGGTTGTCCGGGGCCGCGGTAGGAGATGCGCGCCGAGACGTTGGCGTACTGGACCTGGACGCCGAACTCGAGCGAGGGGAAGCGCGTGGTCTGGCCGATCTGATCCGCGAGGAACTGATCGAGCGAGATGCCGCCGCCCCAGCCGACCATCTTGCCTGGGTTGCAAGCGTACGGGAAAAGCGAGCCCTCCTGGAGCTCGGTGCCCGTGAGCGCATGGCCGATGCCCTGCTGGTGCGGGTCGCCGGGGCCGTGGTAGGCGGACTCGTAGTCGACGCCTTCGAGGAGGATCGCCTTCTTCTTGAAGGGTTCGAGCGGGGCGAGGATGGGGCCGAAGGTGAAGTCGGTCTCGGTGCCCGTGGGGATCCACGCGGGTTTGACCGTGCCGAGGCCCGTGAAGAAGACGACAAAACGCTTCGGGAAGGCGGTGGCGCGGGCCGAATCGGCCATGGCCCCGAGGAACGGCAGGCCAACGGCCACGCCGCCGAGGCCGCGAAGGAGCGTGCGACGGCTCAGGGTCCTCTGTTTCATGGTGCCTGCGTCACGACGGCCCGGCGATACCGGAACGCGTCGGTCTGGGTGAGGGCGACGAGCAGCTCCTGGACGTTGAAGCCACTCGCCGCGAAGGCCTGCTGGATCTCGCTCATCGAGCAACGATCGTCCTCGCCTTCGACACGGCCGTAGGCGAAGCGGAACCACTGGGTGGCGACACACTGGCGCGCCTCCTCGCTCTGCGCGAGGCGCCGGCCAAGCTCGACGACGCCCTCGAAGGGGCCGTCGATGCCGCGGGTGTCGACGAGCTCGCCGGAGTCGTCGATGGGCAAACCCTGGTCGGTGTCGCGGTAGAGGCCGATGCCGTCATAGTGCTCGAAGCCAAAGCCGACGGGATCCATCTTCACGTGGCAGCCCGCACAAGCCGGGTTCTCCGAGTGCTCGGCGAAGCGCTCGCGCGTGGTGGCGTCGGGGCGGACGTCGGGCGCGTTGAAGGCGGCGTTGTTCGGCGGCGGCGGGAGGATCTGGCAGAGGAGGCGCTCACGGACGAACTTGCCGCGATGCACGGGCGAAGTCTGGTTCGGCTTGCCCGTGGCGGCGAGGACGCTCGCGTGCGTGAGGATGCCAGAGGTCTTCGTGGGATCGAGCTCGACGCGCTCGAAGCTCTGCGTGGCCGGGCCATCCTCGACGCCGTAGAACGAGGCGAGCTCGGCGTTGAGCATCGAGTAGTTGGCGGTGAAGACGCTGCCGATGTCGCCCTGGCCCTCGAAGATGACGTCTTCGAGGAACGCGAGGGTCTCGGCCCGCCAGAGCGGGCGGATGCCCTCGTAGTACTTGGGGTACGTGGAGCTGTCTTTCTTGATGTTGTCGAGGTGGGAGAGGCCGAGCCACTGGGCGTTGAAGTTCGCCACGGCCTCGCGCGCCCGCGGATCGCCCAGCATGCGGCGCGCTTCCTTGGCGATCTCTTCCTTCGTGTCGAGGCGTCCCTCGTCCGCGGCGGAGAAGAGAGCCTCGTCCGGCATGGTGCCCCAGAGCATGTACGAGAGGCGCGAGGCGATCTCGTGGGGGGAGAGGGGCACGACGTCGGCCTCGACGGGGTCGGGCATGCCGAACTCGACGCGGTAGAGGAAGTGCGGGGACTGGAGCATCACCTGGAGGACGAGCTCGATGCCCTTGGAAAAACCGTCCTCGCCGAGGCCCCACGAGAAGACGTCCTGGAAGCGCGAGACCTCGTCGTCCGTGAGGGGGCGGCGATACGCGCGGCGGCCGAAGGTCTGGATGAAGGTGGTGGCACACGCCTGCTGCCCGATCGTTTCGGGATCACAGGGGAGCAGGGCGCCGAGGTTCTTCACTGCGCGGGCGGAGATCTGCTCGGCCGCGACCATGTACTGCTCGGCGAGGATCTGGGTGACGCCGAGGGCCGTGGCCTGGTTGTCGAAGCCCATGGCCTCTTCCTCGGGCACGAAGCTCGAAGCGGGCTGGGTGTCGTCGCCGAGCAGGTCGCGGACGGTGTTGTTGTACTCGAACCGGGTCATGCGCCGGATGGGCGATTTGCCGGGGATCGTGCCGACGCACTGGAAGGCAGGAGCCTCCCCGGTATCTTCACCCGGCGGGTCGCCGATGTGACCCGAGCAAGCCGCGAGGGACGCCGCCGCAGAAAGGGCGAGGGCGCCACCGAGAAGCCAGGGCAAGCGCACAGCGTAGGTCATGAGCAAGGATCCGCGGGGGCTTGGCCGCGGCTCTCCGAGCGTAGAAGAAGGTGGGCCGGCCGTCGACCATTTCCTGATGCCGTACGCGTGCTTCGGCTCGACGGCGAGGGAGAGATCGCTACCCTGCGGGCCGTGCCGAGAAGGGGAATCCGCCGCGTCGCCGGGATGATCGCGATCACGACCGCGATCGCCACCGCCTCCGTGGCCGCATCCGCCGCCGCTCCCGCTTCCGCCTCGCCGGTCGGGGGCAGCTTGCACTTCGGCGTGGAGGTCGCGGCGCGTTGGTTCGCGTACTCGGACCCGCTGAAGATCGCCACGAACCTGCGGCCGTACGACGTCGTGGGGGTACCGATGATCTCCCTCGGCGGCGAGATCCAGCCCTTGCGCTGGACACGCGTGCCGGTGCTCGAAGGCGTGGCGATCACGGGGGCGTACACGTTCGCGCCGCACCTCACGTCCGCCGTGACCGAGGGGCGCGATATCCAGACGAGCTGGGATCGCGGGAATGTGGCGCTCCGCGTGCCGATCCGGCTCGGGCGCGGGGAGCGCGCGCCGGTGGTCGCGCCACGCGTGGGGTACGGTTGGCTCGGTTTTTCATTCCAGGAGACGGGGCCCCTCGCGGCGGAGATCCCGACGGTGAGCTACAGGCTCGTGCGCGTGGGCCTGGACGGGCGGATCGGGCTCGCCGGGCCGCTCACGCTGGTGGCGGCATTCGAGTATCTGGAGCCCACCTCGGGCGGGGCGCTCTACGAGCGGTTTCGTGATGCGACGCTCGGCGGGATCGACGCGGATCTCGGCGTCGCATTCGCGCTCGCGAAGGGCACGGAGATCTCGCTTTCGTTCGGATATACGCGGTTCTTCTCGACGTTCGTGCCCGTGCCCGGCGACGCGTACGTGGCCGGCGGGGCGCTCGATCAATTCGGCGGTGTGAAGCTTGGGATCGACTATGCCCCGTGAAAACCGTTCCCTCCGGCGCGCGCTCGCCTCCGCGCTCTTGCCGCTCGTGATCACACTGCTCGCCGCGGGTTGTCCCGGTCGGCTGGAAGACCCCGACCGCTTCCTCGACGGCGGCGGCTTCACCTGCCCGGACGTCGTGACGGAGCTCTTTCCGAAGAGCTGCGGCGGGTCGATCTGCCACGAGGGCGCCGAGCCGGCAGCGGGGCTCGATTTGATAGCGCCGGGCGTGGTTTCACGGCTCGTCGACAAGATGGGACGCGATTGCCCGGGGATCCTCGTGGACCCGGTGGTCCCGGAATCGAGCTTGCTTTACGAAAAATTGCTGCCGCTGCCAAGCTGCGGGTCGCCGATGCCGATCGGAAAGCCAACGCTGACGCCGGAGGAGCTCGCCTGCGTGCGAGATTGGATTTCGGCGCAGATGCCGACGGGCGGTGAAGACGGAAACGGAGACGGCGGGGGCGGGCCGTAGGGGATCACGCGGCCGTGTCATGCGGCCGTGACAGCGAGCGTCACGCGGACATGACACCCGTCACGGCGTCGTGTCATGGATGGGATGCGCGCACCGCTGCGCTGCGGAAAAAGGCCGCATTCGGCGATCGTGCGCGGCTGGCATCGCCTTTGCGATGGCTTCGTCAACTACCCGACGAGACGGATTTTCGCAAGCGGCATCCGCCTTCGCGAGAAAGGAAGAGTGACGAAGCCATATGTACAAGACCGTTGCTTTGCACGCGTTCGCCCTCCTCGCCTGCGTGCTCCCGGCCTGCGTCGTCGATTCCACGACGGAAATCGAGGACGGCATCAAGATGCCGGGCGCGGCGCCCGAGAGCGCACAGGTGGATGGAAAGATCGCGACCCTGGAGCTGTCCAGCGGGAAGGTGATCTTCGTCGACGAGGGGGATGGCGTCGGGTTCTGGGAGATCGGCAACGTCGATCTCTCGTCGCTGCTCCACGAGCAGAATGCCTCCGCGCTCGAGGTCTTCCTCGCGCTCGCGCCGGAAGGGACGCCCGTCCCGTCGCGGCTCGTGGAGCACCACGCGGAGGTCGTCGCCCGGACCGGTACGGTGCCCGCGGAGCCACGAAAGCTCGCGCCGATGTTCGTGATGCCCGCGGTCCAGAATCTCACGAACGAGCCCTTCGACTACCACAACTCGGGTCTCAACTGCTGGGGCTGGGCTGGGACGCTCGACGATTACAATGCGTCGACGGGCTATAGCTCCTTCACGATCGGGACGTTCCAGAGCAGCTTCAACGCCGACTCGCAGATCACCGGGAATGCGATCCAGGTCTTGAAGGGCGCCACCACCCTGCTGTCGCTCCCGGACAACGGCGGGGGGGTCGAGACCTCGTGGGGTCACGAGCGCGAAATGGCCATCTGCGCGTCGAAGGCCGTCCCGTTCGGCCAGCCGGGGAGCTGCGACGGCAATGGCGTATTCGTGAGCGTCACCGTGCAGTGCACGGACGAGGCTGGAACGTTCGTGGGTGTCGACACGATCGACCTCGAAGCGTTCGGCGTGGGCGCGCGCTTCCGCTCGAACGCCACCAATACCGGGGGCCGCGCGCGCAAGTATCGCATCCAGGCCACGTTCAATGCCGAAAACGACACCAGCGTCACCGCCGCCACGGAGTGCCAGGACCAGGCCGCGGTGGTCTGGCGGTCGAAGCATACGGGCGGCAGCATCATCCTCCCGTAGAGTGTGTTCGCGCTGGCGCGGGCGAGGTGAGCTTCGACAAACTCTGGTTCCAGGACACTATACGCGACCACGGGCAACGTATTGTCGTGACGCAGCCAACCGGCCATCGCGCGCCGCACATTTCAGGCCTCGAGCATCTCCACACTCCGCCCCGATCGGAGGTATACCGCCAGGGACGTATGCCTGAGACCACCCTCGTGGAGCGCTTGCGTGGTGTGGAGCGGCTCTGCCTGCCGGTATGGGTCTTCGACGTGGAGCGGGCCCGCATGGCCTGGGGGAACGCCGCCGCCCTCGAGATCTGGCGCTCGCCGAACCTCGACGAGTTCCTCACCCGCGACTACTCCGATGCCTCCGCCGCGACCCGCAGCCGCAACGAGGGCTTGCTCCGCAAGCTGTGCGCGGGCCGCGACGCGCACATCGAGCACACGTTCACGTTCTATCCCCGCGGCGAGCCCTTGCACCTGCGGGTCTTCATGTCCGCCATCGAGCTCGACGACGGCCGCTTCGCCCTGCTTTACGAAGGCCACGTGCGGACCGAGCAGCAAGACCCGAGGATCCTACGTAGCGACGAGGCGCTGCGGCACGTCTCCGCGATGGTCGCGCTTCTCTCCACGGAAGGCTCCGTGCTCGTGACGAACCCGGCCGCCGAGCGCGCCTTCGGCAGGTCGAGCACGCCGTCGGCCTGGTTCGAGGACCCAAGCGCGGCGACGCGGATCCTGAAGGTCGCCAAGACCCAGGAGGTGCTGCACGAGGAGCTCGTCGCGCTCACGAACGACGGTCCGCGGTGGCACGCCGTGGAGGCGCGGCGGACGAGTGATCCGGCGACCGGGAAGTACGCGGTCGTCGTGCATCAGGTGGACGTGACGAATCGGCGGGAGCGCGAGGCGCTGATCGAGGCGCAGCAGCGCGAGATCCTGGAGCTGTCGGCGCCGCTGCTCGACGTCGCCGAAGGGGTCGTCGCGGTGCCGATCGTCGCGGCCTTGACCGAGGCGCGGAGCGCAGAGCTCGAACGGCGTCTCTTGCCCGCGGTGATGGAGCGCGGGGCGCAGGTGGTCGTGTTCGATCTGACGGGCGCGACGGCCTCGGAGGGCGCAGGGCTCGCCCAGCTCGTGCGGCTCATCAGCGCCGTGCGGCTGCTCGGCGCGCGGCCGATGGTGACGGGCGTGCGGCCGGCGCTTGCAAGGGAGCTCGTGCAGAGCGGCGCGGAGCTCGCGGGCGCGGCGGTGATGCGATCGCTGCGGGATGCGCTTTCGGCGTCGCGTCCTGCGCAGAGGCCCTTCCGGCGCTGAAGCGCGCGTCTGGGCGGCGAGGGTCTGTCTCGGTCGAAGGACGGTGCAGTTTCCGACGGCCCCGATTTTGAAGTATCGGGATGCCATGCCATAATGCGTCTGAATTTTGCGTCGAAGGTGGGGCCGGACGGGACGAAATCGGCCGAGACGGAGGGTCGACGCAGGGGGGCGGGGGCGCCATGAGTTTGCCGGTCGCAATCGGGGACGTGATCGCGGAGAAATACCGCGTCGATCGTCTCCTCGGCTCCGGCGGGATGGGCGTGGTCGTCGCGGCCACGCACCTCGAGCTGCGCACGCGCCGCGCGATCAAGGTGATGCAGCCCCACGTGGTCGCCTCGGCCCTCTGCATCGAGCGCTTCCTGCGCGAGGCGCGGGCCCTGTCCGAGCTGCGCAGCACGCACGTCGCGCGCGTCTACGACGTCGGACGCCTGCCGAACGATGCGCCCTTCATGGTCATGGAGTACCTCGAAGGACAAACCTTGCTTTCGCGGCTCGCCGAGGTCGGTCCGCTGCCCGTGGAGGAGGCGGCGATCCACGTCCTGCACGCATGCGAGGCGCTCGCCGAGGCCCACGCGCTCGGCATCGTCCATCGCGACCTCAAGCCCGACAACCTCTTCCTGACCCAGGCCCACGACGGCTCGCCCTGCGTCAAGGTGCTCGATTTCGGGGTGTCGAAGCTCCTCCGCGACGAAGGCCCGACCCGCACGAGCACCGGCGCGATCGTGGGCTCGCCTCTCTACATGTCCCCCGAGCAGATCAACGCCGCGCGCGACATCGACGGGCGAAGCGACATCTGGGCGCTCGGGATCATCCTCTTCCAGCTCGTCACGGGGGAATGTCCTTTCGGCGGCAGCAACGTGCTGCAGATCCTCTCCCAGCTCGCGAACAAGAAGCCGCCCGTGCCGTCCTCGCTCCGCAAGGACCTGCCGCCGAGCCTCGACGCGATCATCCTGCGTTGCCTGGAGAAGGACCGCGAGCGGCGTTATCCGGACGTGGTCGCCCTGGCGCGTGATCTCGCGCCGCTCGCGCGCCCCGACCCGGAGCCGCCGGCGGCGCTCGTCGCGCGCATCGAGCGTGTGCACGCTCAGGCGACGAAAAAAGCCGCGATGTCGATCGCCGCCGTGCCAGAGGTCGATGCGAGCTTCGCGCTGCGAGCCGATCAAACGATGGACCTCGGCCGCACCCCTCCGCCGTGGACGCGCGCAGGCATTCAAACGACGATTCCAGCAGAGGGCGGGACGCTCCCGTCGAACCTCGGCGCGCCGACCGAGACGCATACGGCAAAGCCGCGGCGCGCCATGGTGCGGCATTTCGCGGCGGCCGCGATCGTGCTCACGCTCAGCGTGCCGCTCGGCGGATTCTTTTACAAGATGTCCCCCGGGGCCCATACGACCGCGTCGCCGGTCCCCGCCGCATCGTCTTTTCTGTTTCCTCCCCTCCCCGCGACCCTCCCGAGCACGGGTTTGTCCGCGTCGGAGCAGGCCCCGAACGAGGCCAAAACGGTCGCGCCCGCGGCCGCTTCTGTCGGGGTCGTTCCGATTTCGTCGGGGTCGGCGCCTCCTTCGACCACAGGGCGGACGGTTTTTCCACAGAATCGCTCGACACCCCGACCTCCTCCGCGCTATTGACGAACATCATCTGCGCGAGGACGGCTGCGCCATGGCGCACGGGGGCTTGCCTAGAATGGTCCTATTGGCTCGCGTGATTATCGATAGGAATCTCCCCCGCGCCGCGGCCCTCCTCCTCGGGGCCGCGTTCGCGGTGACGCTCGCGGGCAGCGCGTCCGCCGAGGTGCCGCCCGATGTCCGCGCGACCGCGGAAAAACTCTACCAGGACGCGTACGTGCTCGCGCTCGAGGGGCATCACGCGCGCGCCTGCGAGATGTACGAGGAGAGCGATCGGCTCGATCCGGCGAACGGGACGAAGCTCGAGCTCGCCAGGTGTTACGAGGCGACGGCGCGGCCCGCGAGCGCGTGGGCGCTCTACGTCGCGGTCGCCGAGGCCGACAAGGCGACCGGGAAAAACCGAGCGCGCGAGGCCGAGGCGCGCGCCCGCGCCGACGCCCTCGATGCCGAGCTGCCGAGGCTCGTGCTGATGGTGCCGGCGTCCGTCGCGGACCGGAAGGGCCTCACGATCACGCGCGACGGCGTGGCGGTCGGCGAGGCGCTCTGGGGCACGCCGATGCCGGTGGACCTCGGAAAACACACGATCCGCGCCATCCGGCCGGACAAACAGGCCTGGGAGAGCGTCGTGAACGTGTCGAGGAATGGCGAGACGGTGACCGTGCCCATCCCCGCGCCCGCAGCGTGGGCGCCGCGCGTGCGCGAGGTGCCACGTGGACGCGACGAACGGCGAGGGATGAGCCCTCCGCCCCCGCTGGTCCTTTCGCTCGGGGGCGTGGCCCTCGCGGGGTTCACGGTCGGCGGCGTGACCGGCGGGCTGGCCTTCGCGAAATGGGAGGAGGTCAAAGAGATGGCGCCCAGGCAATGCAGCGCGCCCGCGGGTTTGTCCGGGTGCACGCAAGCCGTGGCCGACAAGGGGGCCGAGGCGTCGCGGTTCGCGGGCGCGTCGACGGCAGGGTTCGTCGTGGGAGGCGCCGCGCTCGCGGCGGGCGCGATCGTCTGGCTCACGAGCGGGTCGGGCAAACGGCCGGCCGCCGGGCGCATCGAGATCCTGCCGGTCGCAGAGCCGGCGAGCGTGGGCGGCGTCGTGCGAGGAGCGTTCTGATGGGAGGCGCTGCTCGTCCTTTGGGTCTTCGTGTCCTCGGGGCGCTTGCCGTCGCGACCACGAGCCTCTCGGCTTGCGGGCTCGTGGTGGGCATCGAGCCCATCGGTGTCACCTCGGGCGCGGGCGGTGGTGGTGGCGGCGGCACCGGCGGCACCGGCGGCGACGAGGCGGACGGCGGTCCCGGAGGCGCGCCTCCGCAGGGGCTCGGCTGCGACGACGCCATTCCGCTCGTCTTCGTGGACTGGGGCACGGTGGAGATCGACGCCGAGACGACCGAGGCAAAGGGCACGATCGAGAGTGGCCCGTTCACGGGGTGCACGACGTCGAGCGGCCCGGAGCACGTCTACGTCTTCGACGCGGAGCAGACCGGATATCTCACGGCGAGCCTGCCGGCCACGGCGACGAGCTTCAACAGCGTTCTCTACGCGCGCCGGACGAGTTGCTCGAACCCGGACGGCGTCGTGCTTTGCCATGACCAGAGCGCCCTCGGCGGCGAGCTCCTTTCGTTCCCGGTCATGACGGGCGAGCGGATTTACCTCTTCGTGGACGGCCGGACGTCGGAGGATCGGGGCGCCTACCACCTGACCGTGAGCTTCTTTCCAGGCACGAGCTGCACGGGCCCGGTGCCCGTCGTGCTCGGCACGCCGATCGGCACCACCGCCATGGTGCTCGGCGTGAACAAGGTCGGCCCCGACAACGACGCGAAATGCGGAGCCTGCGACACGAACGATTGCGCGGGGCAAGGGCGACAGACGATTTTTTCGATCAAGGCGCCGCTCGCGAAGGAGATCGAGGTGCAGCTCGACGCGACCTTCGACGCCGTGCTCTACGCGCGCACCGATTGCGAGAACGACATGTCCCAGCTCGCGCAGGACGGGTGCATCGACTCGCCGGAGAAGGGCGACGAGGTCATCCGCATCCCCGGCGGCGTGACGCCCACGATCCTGTTCGTCGATACGAACGCGGGGAGCCCCGCGGGCCCCTTCTCGATGCGGCTCATCCTGAAGTGAAGGGATGATCGCGGCGGACGAACCCATCCGGCGTCCATCCTTTCGGTTGGTCCCTCCGGACCCCAGGTACGTCGCCGGGGGGAATCATGAAGCAAGCCGCGAAGAAGGATCCCAAAGACCTCGGGCAGAAACCTCCGTTCCCAGCGCAGGAGCAGGAGCACCCCGGCGCCGAGTCGGGCATGCAGCCTCGAGCGGACCACGGGGAGACGTCGTACCGAGGGCTCGGACGGCTGAAGGACCGCATCGCCCTGATCACCGGCGCCGACAGCGGCATCGGGCGCGCCGTCGCGATCGCCTACGCGCGCGAGGGCGCAGACGTGGGCATCGCGTACCTGAGCGAGCACGAGGACGCGAACGAGACGAAGCGCCTCGTGGAGGAAGCCGGCCAGAAAGCCGCGCTCTTCCCCGGCGATCTCTCGTCCGACACGGCATGCAAGAAGCTCGTGGAGGACGCGGTGAAGGCCTTCGGCCGCATCGACATCCTCGTGAACAACGCGGCCGAGCAGGGCAAGGCCGTCGAGACATTCGAGGAGCTCGACGCCGAGCGCGTGGAGCGCACCTTCCGCGTGAACATCCTCGCGATGTTCCACATCGTCCGGCACGCGCTGCCGCACATGAAGCCGGGCAGCGTCATCATCAACACGGCATCGATCCAGTCCTACCAGCCGAGCCCGGAGATCCTCGATTACGCGGCCACGAAAGGCGCGATCGTCACCTTCAGCAAGGGCCTCGCGCAGGGGCTGATCGAGCGCGGGATCCGGGTGAACACGGTGGCGCCAGGGCCGGTGTGGACGCCGCTCGTCGTGCAGTCGTTCCCGGCGAACAAGAACGCGCGCTTCGGGGAAAACAGCCCCATGGAGCGGCCCGCGCAGCCAGCAGAGCTCGCGCCAGCGTACGTGTTCCTCGCGTCGAACGAGTCGAGCTACGTGAACGGCGAGGTGCTCGGCGTCACGGGCGGTAAGCCCCTCGGCTGAGGAGGGGGGCCGCTGCGCTGGGGCGTTGCCCCAGGCCCCACCCGGGGCTGTCCGCCCCGGGACCCGGACCAGCGCAAGCGCTGGACCCTTGGTCGATGAACTGCGCGATGCGCAGTTCATCGAACAGGCCGAGGCAAGACCAGCCACGACCCTGCCGACCAAGACAGCAGCGCTGACCTTTCGACTGGCAACGCTGTCCCTGTCCCACCGGCTCGTGGAAGAACTGCGCATCGCGCAGTTCTTCCAACCCGAGTCCAGGGCTTGCCCTGGTTCGGGTCGAGGGGCGAACAGCCCCCGCGGGGTCCGGGGCAGAGCCCCGGCGCGGCGCCCCTGCCCTTTGGCCCAGCGGCTGCCCTTCCGCTACCCTGCCGGGCGATGCCCTGGCATACCCGCTCGCTCTGGATCGCGGCTCTCGCCGTGGCGTATGCCGCGGTTGCGGGGCTCTGGGCGACGGGCGGGGATGCGAGCACGTGGTTTGCGCTGCTCTTGCCGCTCGCGTGTGTGGTCGGCTGGAGGCTGACTGCGGAGGACGTGCGCGGCGACGATACGCTCGATCCGGGCGCGCGCTCGGCTGCGCGGCTCACGATCGCTGGCGCTGCGCTCTTCACTGCGTCGCGATGCGGGGCGAGCGCGCCGGGCTTCGTCGCAGGCGAGAACCTCGGCGTCGCGCTGGCAGCGATGGGCTCCTTGTGGGCCATTGCGCGGATCAAACCTCTTGGTGGGCTCGCGGAGCCGAGTCCCTCGGCGCGTAGGCTCGACGCTGCTGCGTTTGCCGCGTTCTTCTGGGTGGTCGCGGCGGCGCTGCCCGGCGCGGCTGCGATGCTGCCCGAGCGCACCGAGGGGCTCGATCCGCTGCTCATCGACTATGCGACCGTGGCTGCGTCGATCGGCTCGCTCGGCGTCCAGCTCTTCGCGGCGGCGCGGCTTGCGGCCACGCGGCGCGCTGAGATCGGCGTGGCGGAGCGGGCGCAGGCGGCGCTCTGGCTCGGCTCGATCGCGCTCGCCGTGGGGATCCTCGCGGCCGCGGCGCAGGTCCTCCCGCCTGAGCGGGTCTTGCCGATCGCGGTGGTGCTTGCGTCGGTCGGCGCGGCGTTTGCGGCGGCGAGCCGTGAGCCCGAGACGGTCCTCTCGGTCCTTCGGCTCACGCTGGCGACGACGGGCCTCGTCGCGCCGATCGCGCTTGGCGCGGTCTATGCGGCGCACGTGCGGCCGGCCGTGGCGGGGCCGATCGCGTTCGGGGCGGCGGGGGCGGCTGCGATTGCGGCGCTCGTCGCGCAGAGGCTCGCGCATCGGGCGGGGCCCGGGAGCGGGCGGCTCTTGCCGGCGCTGCAGGCTGCGACGCGGGCGGCGATGACGCCTGATCCGGAAGATGCGCTCCGATCGGCGCTCTTCGAGCTGCGCGGCGCGCTCGGGCAAGACGGCGATCCGCCGGCCCTCTACCGGTTCTTCCCGGCCGAACAGGTCAGCGTCGATCGCGCTGGCTTCCTTCACACGAAAAAGGCCGAGATGCCGCCGCGGCTCGTCTCGCTCGCGGACGCGGAGCCCGAGCGGATCCTGCGGATCGAGGTGATGCATGCGGTGTCGGTGCGGAAGCCCGAGGTGCGTCCGCTCATCGCGTGGATGGAGGACAACCACCTCTCGGCCGTGAGCGTGGTCCGCGACGTGGATGGCCCGATCGGGGCGCTCACGGTGCCCGCGGGGGCGCGGGTCGCGCCCAAGGCGCTCTCGGACGTGCGGGCTCTGCGGCAGCTCTCGGATCGGCTGGCCGCGGTGCTCGGCGTGTCGTCGATGCTGTCGCGCTCCCGCGAGCGTGAGCTCGTCGCGCGGGGCGACCTCGAAACGCGCGAAGCGGAGCGCGCGCGCCTCGCGACGGAGCTCGGGCGCATCGAGGGCCAGTTCGAGGCCGTGGCGAAGAGCTTCGAGCAGCGGGCGCGGGTCGCGCTTTACAGCCCCGCGGCGCAGGCGGCGGTGCAGCGGCTGGAGCAGCTCGCGGGCGTGGACGTGCCGGTCACGCTCTTGACGTCGCCTGGGATCGACGCGGTCGCGTGGGCGGCGCTCGTGCACCTTGCGTCGGCGCGCAAGAAGGGCGTCATGGTGATCGTGGACGGGACGAACCCGGCGGAGCACGACACGGCGAAGTGGCAGGATCGGGTCGCGTCGCCGCTCGCGCTTGCCGCGGGTGGGACACTCGTCTTGCTCGACGCGCACGTGCTGCCGGAGCTCGTGCAGATGCGGATCGCGTCGGGTTTGCCCGCGGACGTGGGGCTCGTGGTGGCGCTGCCGGGCACGGTGGACTCGCTGGCGGCGAGCGGGAAGCTCTCGGAGGCGCTGGCGGATCGGCTCGGGGATCGGTCCGTGGCGCTGCCGGCGCTCTCGTCGCGCGGGGAGGATCTCTCGCTCCTCGTGCTGGAGACGCTCACGCGCATCGGAAAGCGGCTGCGGCAGGCGCCGCTCGGGATCGATCCGCGCGCGCTGGCGGCGCTCGTGGACTACGATTTCCCGGGCAACGACGCGGAGCTCGAAGGGATCCTCTTCCGGGCCGCGCTCGTGACGCCGCCGGAGGCACGCGCGGTGACGGTGCGTGAGCTCGAAACCGCGGGGTTCTCACCGCCGCCAGGGAGCGAGCGCAGGGCGCGCGGGACAGGGCCTTTGCCGCAGCCGCGCAGGAAGCGGTCGTCGAAGACGACGTAGCGAGGCGTCTGCTCGATCTCGTGGGTGATCCGAGACGCCTGCGGGGTCCCTGGACAAACCCGGCGGCGTCTCTTGACAAACCCGTTGGTGCTCGATGACATGAGCCCAACATGGTCTCCAAAAGCCAGCACCCCGCAGACAACCACGATCTGATCCGCGTCCAGGGCGCCCGGGAGAACAACCTGAAGGACGTCAGCGTCGAGATCCCCAAGCGGCGGCTGACCGTGTTTACCGGCGTCTCGGGATCGGGCAAGTCGTCTTTGGTGTTCGGCACAATCGCGGCGGAGTCGCAGCGGCTGATCAACGAGACCTACAGTGCGTTCGTGCAGGGATTCATGCCGACGCTGGACCGGCCCGAAGTCGACGTCCTGCAAGGGCTGACGACCGCGATCATCGTCGACCAGGAGCGACTGGTCGGCAACCCCCGCTCGACGGTCGGCACGGTGACCGACGCCAACGCGATGCTGCGGGTGCTGTGGAGCCGCCTCGGCAAACCGTTCGTAGGCCCGCCCCAGGCCTTCGCCTTCAACGTCCCCTCGGTCCGCGCGGCCGGGTCGATCACGGTCGAGAAGGGAGCCGGCAAGGCCGAGAAGGTCGTCTTCACCCGCACCGGCGGCATGTGCCCGCGATGCGAGGGCATGGGATCGGTCAGCGACATCGACCTCTCCCAGCTGTACGACGACACGAAGTCGCTCAACGAGGGTGCGCTCTCGATCCCCGGCTACAGCATGGATGGCTGGTACGGCCGGATCTTCCGCGGCTGCGGCTTCTTCGACCCGGACAAGCCGATCCGCAAGTTCACCAAGAAGGAGCTCCACGACCTGCTCCACAAGGAGCCGACCAAGATCAAGGTCGACGGCATCAACCTGACGTACGCGGGCCTGATCCCCACGATCCAGAAGTCGTTCCTGTCCAAGGACGTCGACGCGCTGCAGCCGCACATCCGCGCCTTCGTGGAGCGGGCGGTCACGTTCGCCACCTGCCCCGAGTGCGGCGGCACCCGGCTCAGCGAGGCCGCCAGGTCCTCCAAGATCAAGGGAAAGAACATCGCCGACGCCTGCGCGATGCAGATCAGCGACCTCGCCGCGTGGGTGCGCGGTCTGGACCAACCGTCCGTCGCGCCGCTCCTTTCGGCGCTACGCCACACGCTCGACTCGTTCGTGGAGATCGGGCTGGGCTACCTCAGCCTCGACCGGCCGACCGGCACGCTGTCGGGCGGCGAGGCGCAACGCACCAAGATGATCGGCCACCTCGGCTCGTCGCTCACCGACGTGACCTACGTCTTCGACGAGCCGACGATCGGGCTGCACCCCCACGACATCCAGCGGATGAACGATCTGCTGCTGCGGCTGCGCGACAAGGGCAACACCGTCCTCGTGGTCGAGCACAAGCCGGAGACGATCGCGATCGCCGACCACGTCGTCGATCTCGGCCCCGGCGCCGGCACCGCGGGCGGCGAGGTGGTCTTCGAGGGCACCGTCGACGGGCTGCGGGCGAGCGGTACGCTCACCGGGCGTCACCTGAGCGACCGGATTTCGCTGAAGCGGTCGGTGCGGAAACCGTCGGGTGTGATGAAGGTGCGCGGCGCCCGCACGCACAACCTGAAGAACGTCGACGTCGATATCCCGCTCGGCGTGCTGGTGGTGGTGACCGGCGTGGCGGGGTCCGGCAAGAGCTCGCTGATCCACGGCTCGGTGTCGGGCCGAGACGGGGTGGTGTCGGTCGACCAGGCCCCGATCCGTGGCTCGCGGCGAAGCAACCCAGCGACCTACACCGATCTGCTGGAGCCGATCCGCAAGGCGTTCGCGAAGGCGAACAACGTGAAACCCGCCCTGTTCAGCGCCAACTCCGAGGGCGCGTGTCCGACCTGCAATGGCGCCGGGGTGATCTACACCGACCTCGCGATGATGGCCGGCGTCACGACGGTCTGCGAGGACTGCGAGGGCAAGCGGTTCCAGGCGTCTGTGCTCGAGTACCGGTTCGGCGGGCGCAACATCGCCGAGGTGCTCGACCTGCCGGTCAAAGACGCGGTCGACTTCTTCGGCGCCGGCAAGGCGCGTACGCCAGCCGCGCACGCGATCCTGCAGCGCATGGCCGACGTGGGGCTCGGCTACCTGCGGCTCGGCCAACCACTCACCACGCTGTCAGGTGGCGAGCGGCAGCGGCTCAAGCTCGCAACGCACATGGGTGAAGACGGCGGCGTCTACGTGCTCGACGAGCCGACCACCGGGCTACACCTGGCCGACCTCGAGCAGCTGCTCGGCCTCCTGGACCGGCTGGTCGACTCCGGCAAGTCGGTCATCGTGATCGAGCACCACCAGGCGGTGATGGCGCACGCCGACTGGATCATCGACCTCGGGCCAGGCGCAGGCCACGACGGCGGGCGGATCGTGTTCGAAGGCACCCCAGCCGACCTGGTGGCGGCAAAGTCGACGCTGACCGGCGAGCACCTGGCGGCATTCGTCGGAAGCCGTCCGAAGGCTGTCCCATCCCGCTGAGCAAGTCCGCGTTTCCCGCGATTGCAAGCCGCCGCGCCGGGGCGCTGCCCCGGACCCCGCGGGGGCTGTTCGCCCCTCGACCCGAACCAGGGCAAGCCCTGGACTCGGGTTGGAAGAACTGCGCGATGCGCAGTTCTTCCACGAGCCGGTGGCAAGACCACAGGCAGCGTTGCCAGTTGAAATGGCAGCGCGGCGGTCTCGGTTGACAGGGGTCGTTCCTCGGCCTGTTCGATGAACTGCGCATCGCGCAGTTCATCGACCCTGGGTCCAGCGCTTGCGCTGGTCCGGGTCCAGGGGCGGATAGCCCCGGTGGGGCCTGGGGCGAAGCCCCAGCGCGGCGGCTCCCGATGCGATCACCCGGCGCGCGCGACGCGTGGAGCATGCGCGCCGTGCCCGCTGGCCTTCGGCAGGCGGAACCAGAACCGGCTCCCGCGGCCGAGGACGCTGTCGACGCCCACGGTGCCGCCGTGGGCCTCCACCACCTCGCGCACGATCATGAGCCCGAGGCCCGTGCCTGCCATGCCGGAGTTTGCCCGCCTGTAACGCTGGAACAGCTTTGAGATCTCGTTCGATGGGATGCCGCTGCCGGTGTCTTCCACGGCTGCTTCGACGTACGTATCCGTCTCTTCGAGCGTGGCTGTGATCGTGCCGCCGCGCGGGGTGAATTTGATGGCATTCGAGAGCAGGTTGGCGACGACCTGCCCGAGGCGCCGGCGATCGGCCAGCACTGCGGGCCTTTGCGCGCGGTGCATCTCGAAGGAGAGCTCGCCCGAGACGAGCAGCGGGCGCAGAACGTCGGCCACGGTGTCGACGAGCGACACGAGATCGACCTCTTCCTTGACGAGCTTGACGTGCCCGCCCTCGAGGCTTGCGAGGTCGAGGAAGTCGTTGATCATTCCCACGAGCGCGCGGATCGAGCCCTGCATCTTGTGCAGATCGACCACGGTCTCGCGCGGGAGGGGCCCGTGTTTGCCCATCAGGATGAGCTCGGAGCGCATCAGCATCGCGCTGAGTGGCGAGCGCAGGTCGTGCGCGATGATCGAATAAAAATCCAGCCGCCGCACCTCGGCCATCCGCCGGGTGGTCACGTTGCGCAGTGCGAGGATGGTCGAGCCTCCGCCGAGGTCGACGGGAAACACGCGGACCGTCGGCGCGTACACTTCGCCATCGATCGTGATGTCCGGCAGCGCGAATGCCTCCTCGCTCGTGGCGGCCGCGAAAAGCTCGGCGGAGAGCTCTGGCAAGAGATCGCAGATCGACTGGCCGACGAGCATCGAAGGCGACCAGCGATGGAGTGCCTTTTGCGCCTCCGGGTTCGCATACGTGATGCGCTGCTCTTCCCCCAGGACCAAAAGAGCGTCCGGAACGTTTGCCAATACCTGGCGCACCGTCGCCTCTGCCTTCTCGGCGCGCTCGAGCAACGTTATCGAGCGCACGAGCGCGTCCACCCGTGCCTCGAGTTCGCTCGTCGCATACGGCTTCGATAAGTAATCGTTGGCGCCGGCCGATAGCCCCTCGACCACCTGCTCGGTTTGCTGCCGGGCGGTGAGCAGCAGAATGCCCATGCGGGCGTGCGTACTGATCGCACGAACGAATCGACAAACTTCGATACCGGAAACACCTGGCATCACCCAATCGAGCACGAGCACGTCAGGCCGTGCCTGATGGCTCCCCAGCGCTTCCAGGACGGCCGTGCCGTCGGGAAAAACCTGAACGTCGTAATGATTTGCCAGGGCGCGGCGAGCGCGCTCGGCGTCGAGTGCGGAGTCATCGACGATCCAGACGATCCGCCTCTGGGGAACGCGGCTTGCAGCAGGCATGGTGATACAGCTTCGCTACACTGCGGCCGCCCCCCTGTCAATGTGCCGAGGCCGGATCCTGGCTTCTGGCGAACGCACGCACGCTGCAATGCGTCGCTATCATTGGACATCCAAAGATCACGCTCATTCTACGTGGGCGTGCTTGACGGGCTCGGGGAAGGGGGTTAATGGACGGACTTCGGGGGTCGCGTGACGGAAATACTTGTCGTAGACGACAGCAAAGTGATGCGTGAAATGATCGTCGCCTGCCTGCGCGCGGTCGAGGACTTCACTTTCACCCACGCCGCGAGTGGTCTCGAGGCCATCGAAAAGCTGGCGCTCAAGAGCTTCGATCTCGTCGTGCTCGACCTCAACATGCCCGACATCGGCGGTTTCGAGGTCATCGAGTTTGTCCGTGGCCAGGACAAACTAAAACGCCTGCCCATCCTCGTCGTGACCACCCGAGGCGACGAGGGATCCCGCTCGCGCGCCCTCGGCGCGGGCGCTTCGCAGTTCATGACGAAGCCTTTCACACCCGATGCAATCCTGGCGAACGTGCAATCCGTGCTCCGCCAGGATGCGGCGGGATTCCATGAGTAGCGCGTTCGACGCGAGCGAATTTTTGGCCGGGTATCTGGTCGAGGCCGAGGAGCACCTCTCCGCCTCGACGATGAACCTGCTCGCTGTCGAGGCCTCGCTGCGCAAAGGCGAGAACAATCCGCGGGCCGTGCGCGAGCTCTTTCGCTCGCTCCACACCGTCAAGGGCCTCTCCGCAATGGTGGGGGTCGAGCCCATCGTGGACATCGCCCACGCCATGGAGACAGTGCTGCGCCATGCCGATCGCGTGGCCGGGGCGCTGTCGGCGAAAGCGGTCGAGGCCCTGCTCGCGGGGCTACGCGCCATTGGCGAGCGGGTGCGGGCGCTGTCGGCGAACGCGCCCGTCGCGCCCGCGCCGCCGCAGTTGCTCGACGCGCTCGCGGCGCTGGAGATCGCGAAAAACGAGGCGCCCCTCGCGGTCGAGCTCGACCTCGAGCCCGGCGTGCTCGGCAAGCTCTCCGCCGCGGAAAAGGCCCAGCTCATTCAAGGCGTGGAGGGCGGGCGGCGCGCGCTGCGGGTCGATTTCGTGCCCTCGCCCGCCCGCGCGGCCGAGGGGATGACCATCACGACCGTCCGTGAGCGGATCGGCACGTTCGCAGAAATCGTGAAAGTCGTGCCGCTCTCGATTCCGACGAGTGACGCGGCGCCCGGCGGGCTCGCCTTCGCCTTGCTCGTACTCACGGACGTACGCGACGAGGAGCTCGCGGCGGCTGCAGGAACCACGCCGGAGCAAGTGCGGAAGGTGCTCCACCCCCGACCCGAAGGCGGGGCGGATCCGCTCGGCGAGCCGGAGGCGGCCGAGGAAGACGTCGGCGAGACCGAGGGGCGAAAGCGTGGGATCGTGCGTGTCGACGTGGCGCGCCTCGACGACGCGCTCGAGCGGCTCTCCGCGCTCGTGATCACCCGGTTTCGCCTGGCGCGCGCCGTGGAAGCGCTCGCCGCGCAGGGCGCGGCCGTGGGCGAGCTCGGCGACATCGTGAAGAGCTACGGCCGGCAGGTGCGTGATCTGCGCGGCGCGATCATGCGCGCCCGGATGGTGCCCGTCGCCGAGCTGCTCGACCGCGTGCCACTCATCGTACGAGGGCTGAGCCGCGCCACGAAGAAGCCGGTCCGCGTCGTGATCGACGCCGGCAAGGCCGAGCTCGACAAGGCGGTGGCGGAACGGATCTTCCCGGCGATCGTGCACCTCATCCGCAACGCGGTCGATCACGCGATCGAGCCGCCGGCCGAACGGCGTCATCTGGGCAAGCCCGAGGAGGGTCTCGTGCGGGTGACGTGCTTCGAGCGCTCCACGAACCAGCTCGAGCTCGCCATCCTCGACGACGGGCGCGGCATCGACCGTGAAACGGTCGCGCGCAAGGCATCCCGCCCCGTTCCCGCGGACGACGCGGGGCTGCTCGATCTCATCACGATGCCAGGGCTGACGACGCTCGAACAAGCGACGAAGACGAGCGGGCGGGGGCTCGGGATGGACATCGTGAAGCGCGCCGTGGTCGATCAGCTCGGCGGCGAGCTGTCGCTGCGCACGACGCCGGGCGCCGGCACGACGTTCACGCTGCGCATCCCGCTCACGATCACCATCGTCGACGCCTTCTCCTTCGTCTGCGGCGATCAGACGTTCGTGGCGCCCGTCGCGGCGATCGAGGAGATCGTCGAGGTCGCGCCGGAGGGGCTCGTGCGCGGGCCTTCGCGGCACACGCGCTTCGGCGAGGTGAGGTTTCTCGAGCGGCGCGGGGAGATCGTGCCCCTCGTGAACCTCGCGTCCGTCTTCGCGCTCGCCGCCGGGGACGAGCCGAAGGCGCTTCTCGTGCGGCGCAATGGTGCCCCGCTGGCGTTCGGGATCCAGCGGATGGTCGGGCAGCAGGAGGTCGTGATCCGGCCGCTCGAGGACCCGCTCGTCAAGGTGTCCGGCGTCTCCGGCTCGACCGATCTCGGCGACGGCCGGCCCACGCTGGTCCTCGACCTCGTGGCGCTCTCCGGGGCGCTTTCCCAGAACCGCACGGAGGTGGCCGTATGAGCGAGCTCTACGTCGTCTTCAAGGTCGAGGACTGCGAATACGTCCTGCAGGCCTCGGACGTCCTGCAGATGGAGTCCTTCGCAGGCGCGACGAAGGTGCCGGGGACGCCGCCGTACGTCGCGGGGCTGATCCACATCCGCGGCCGCGTCGTGCCGGTCGTCGATCTGCGCCTGCGCTTCGGATTGCCGAGGATCGAGCCGACCATGGATTCACGGGTGATCGTGGTCCAGAGCGGCGAACGCACGGTGGGGCTGCTCGTCGATAGCGCGCGCGAGATCATGAAGATCGCGCCGGAGGGGCTGCAAGCGCCGCCGTCGTGGATGGGGGGCGAGAGCTCCGGGTTCGTGAAGAGCGTGGCCCACGTCGAGCGCAGGCCGGGCGAGAAGCGTCTCGTGATGCTGGTCAATTTCCCGAAAATCATCGGTCAGGAAGGCATTTATGTCGATGAACGGAACGGCTGAGATCGACCTCGCACTCTCGAAGGCTGCGGAGGCGGAGCGCGAGCTGCGCCGGACGGCGACACAAGCGAGCGCGCTCGAACAAGCCGCGTCGCGTCTCGTGGCGGGGACCGAAGGGCGGGCGTCGTCGGGCCAGGAGCTCCGCGCCTCGCTGGACGAGCTCGCGGACGAGGTCGAGTCGACCGGCGTCGCCCTGCAGGCGCTCGCGCGCGGGCAGCAGCGCATCCGCGAGGACGCAGTCGAGGCGCTCCGGGGCCTCGAAGCCACGGCGACCGGGCTGCAACAGCTCGCGCCGAGCATCAGCGGCGTCCGGAGCGACACCGAAGCGCTCGCGGCCTCGGCGGAGGGGACGGCGGCAGGCACGGAAGAGATCGCCCGTTCGATCAAGGGCGTCGGCCAGAACGCCGAGGAGCTCGCGACCGCGAGCGAGGAGCTGCTCGCGACCTCGACGACGAACTCGAAGGACCTCGCCGATCTCGCCGAGCGGGGCGAGTCGAACGCGGCCTCGATGGAGGAGGTCGCGACGACCATCGAGCAGATGGCCAAGGGCATCGGGAGGCTCTCCACGGACGCCAAGGGCGTCGGCGAGCGGATTTTCGGGATGGCCACGGCCGTGACGAGCACGGGCGCGGCGCTCGAACGGGTGACGCGGGACGCCGCGGAGATGGCGAGCGCGGTCGAGGAGACGTCGGCCACGGCCGAGCAGATGGCGCGGTCGATCAAGAGCGTCGCCGACCACGCGAAGGGCCTCGAGGAGGCCGCGGCGGGGAACGCCAGCTCGATCACCGAGATCGCGGCGTCCGTGGAGCAGGTCGCGGCGACCGCCGAGAGGAACGCCGCGGCGATCGAGGCGAACGCGGCGGCCGCGGAAGAGCTCGCGCGCTCGGCGCAGTCGATGGCGCAAGGCGCCGAGCAGATCAACCAGCTCGCCGCGACGAGCGCCGCGGCGTCGGCGCAGGTCGAGGCCTCCACGCGGCGCATCGTCGGGATCGTCGAGAACGCGCGCAAAACCGCCGACCAGAGCGTGGCGACCGCGCGCGAAGGGGCGGCCACGGTGGGCAAGTCCATCGCGGGCCTCGGGAACATCCGCCAGGCGATGGTCGAGTCGTCGGGCGTGATGAAGGAGATGGGCCGCCGCGCCGAGGAAATCGGCGACATCGTGCAGACGATCAACATGATCGCGGATCGCACGAATCTCCTCTCGCTCAACGCGAGCATCGAAGCTGCGCGCGCGGGCGAGCACGGGCGGGGCTTCGCGGTCGTCGCCGAGGAAATCCGCGCGCTGTCCGATCGCGCGGCCGCGGCGAGCGCCGACATCGCCAAGATCGTCCGAGGCCTGCAGGTCACCGCGCGGGAAGCCGTGAGCGCGTCCGTGGAGGGCGTGAAGACGGCCGAGGACGCCTCGCGCCTCGCCGTCGACGCCGAGCGCGCGCTCGGGACGATCCTCGAAGGCGTGGAGGGGCTCGGCCGGTCGGTGCGTGAGGTCGAGCGGGCAAACAGCGATCAGGTCCAGGCCGTGACCTCGATGGCCCAGATCGCGGCGCGCGTGAACGAGGAGGGCAAGGTGATCGCGCGCGGGGCCGCCGAGCAGACGAGCGCCATCCAGTCGCTCGCGCAAGGCAGCAGCGAGATGCGCCGCATGGCCCGGCAGACGAAGGAGGCAACGGGCGAGCAGGCCCGCAGCCTGCGTGATGTCGTCCGCGCCAACACGCTCCTCACGCAGAGCGCCGAGAAGGTCTCGCGGGCGATGAGCGAGCAAGCCGCCGGGGCCGTGCAGCTCGCCAAGGCGGCCGTGCAAATGCGCGCGCTGACGCACCAGACGAGCGCGGCGATGGTCGAGCAGACGCGGGCGCTCACGAGCATAGGCGCGCTCGCGCAGGAGGTCACGAGCGCGGCGCAGCGGATGATCACGGGCCTCGGCGAGCAGGCGGCCGGCGCGGCCGAGGTGGCGCGGGCGGTGGACGACGCGCGCAAGCAGGCCGTGCAGGTCGCCCGCGTCGTGACCGAGCGCTCGCGCGCGGCCAAGCAGGTCGACGCGGCGTCGCGGCAGGTCGCCACGCTGGCGGCGGCGGTGAAGGCCGCGGCCGCCGAGCAGACCAAGGCCACCGCGGCCCTCGCGAAGGAGGGCGAGGCCGTGCGGCGCATCGCGAAGCAGGCCGCGCGCGCGGTCGCAGAGCAAGCAGAGACGGTCGCCATGCTGGCCACGACCGCGGCGCGGCAGACGACGTCCATGCAGACGATCACGAGCTCCTCCGCGGAGCAAGCGAGCGCCGCCGAGAAGCTCGCGAAGACGTTCGTCGACATGCGCGGGCGCACACGCGCCGCGGCCGGCGCGCTGCTCGTGCAGGCGCGGGATGCGCTCGCCGCGCGGGACACGCTGGGGCAGGTTGTCGATCAGGTGGCGCGCATCCGGGACGCGAGCGCCGGGCACGCGGACACCGTGGCGAGCCTGTGGTCGGCGCTCTCCAAACTACGGGCGCCCACGAATGGGACCGCCGGAGGAGCGGCATCGGAGTCATGAGCACGGCCCCAGGGAGCTTCACGTTCTCGGACGCGGAGAAGGAGCGCATCGAGGAGATCCGCATGCTCGAGGCGATGGGCGCTTCCGGTGTGCCGGAGCTCGTCGAGATGCTCGTCGACCCGAGCTGGACCGTGCGACGCAAGGTGGTCGCCGCGCTCGCCGCGATGGGCGACGTCGCGGTGGAGCCGCTCTGCGTCGCGCTGCGCGACAGGCGCGACAACGAGGCGCGTATCGCCGCCGCGGTCGACGCTCTCTCGGCCTCGGCCGGGAATGCCGACCCGGCGGTCCTCGCGCTCGCCGATGCCGACGCTCCCGCGGTCCTCGCCGACGCGGCGCAGATCCTCGGCCGTCGCAAGAGCATGCTCGCCCTGCCCAGGCTCGCCGAGCTCGTCTCGCATCCCGACGACAACGTGGCCGTCTCCTCGGTCGAGGCGCTCGGGCGCATCGGGGGCCGGCGCGTGGTGGAGTCGCTCGTGCGGGTCGTGACGGGCGGCAACTTCTTCCGCACGTTCCCGGCCATCGACGTGCTCGGCCGCAGCGGCGATCCACGCGCCGTCGAGCCGCTCGCCGACCTGCTCCTCGACATGCGGTACATGCTCGAGGCCGCGCGTGCGCTCGGCCGCACCGGCAATCGCGCCGCGGTCGCGCCGCTCGTACGCCTGCTCGCGCGTCCCGGCGACGCGATCGTCCGCTCCGTGGCCCTGGCGCTCGCGGAGCTGCGCGAGAGGCACGCCGAGCTCTACGGCGTGGTCGCGCCGATCGACGAGGCGCTGCGCCGCTCGGTGCCCGTGCCCGCGACCGTGCGGCGGTTCGTCCAGGGCCTGCGCGGCGCGAATCAGGCCGAACAGGTTGCGATCTGCGCGGTGCTGGCGGCGCTCGGGAGCGAAGCTGCGATCCCGGACCTGCGGCCGCTGCTCGATGGCCCGTCCGCCGTGGCGGCCGCGGCCGCCGGCGCGCTCCTTCAGCTCGGGCAAAGCTCGGACGCGCGTGTGCTCGACGCCCTGCGCGACGGCGATTCGCCTCGTCGCCTGCTCCTCCTGCCGCTCGTCACGAGCCGCGCTGCGATGGCGGAGGTAGTCCGCTGCCTCGGCGACGAGGACCCCGAGGTCCGGGCCGCGGCGTGCGACGCGCTCGGTCGCATCGGCGATCCCTCCGCGGTCCGCGTGCTCTTTCCTCTCCTCGCGGACCTGAACGGCCGCGTCGTGCATGCGGCGAGCTCGGCGATCCAGTCGCTCGGCAGCACCGACACCGAGGCGCTCGCGCTCGAGGCCGCGCGGAGCGAGCGCCCCGCCGTCCGCCGGGCTGCGCTGCGTATCCTCGGGTATTTCGGCTACGACGCGGCGCTGCCGGTGTTCCTCGATGCCCTCGGCGATCCCGACACGCGCGTCCGCGACGTCGCCATCGCCGGCCTGCCCTACCTCGACGCGCCCTCGGCCCTCGACGCCCTGTTCGCGCTGGCGACCGGTCCCGACCCGCGAACGCGCGCGGCGGCGGTACGTGCCCTCGGACAATCGACCGCGGAGGGCCGCGTCGTTGCCTGCCTCGTGGACGCGCTCGGCGACGCGGACGCGTGGGTCCGCTATTTCGCGTGCAAATCCCTCGGACGGCTGGGGGACGAGGCGTCGGCGCCACGGATCGCCGCGCTGCTCGACGACGAGGCGGGGCACGTGCGTGTGGGGGCGGTCGAGGCGCTCGCGTACCTGCGGGGCGAGGTCGCCGCGGCTGCGCTGCAAAAGGCGGCCGAGGAGCGGGATCCGGACGTCCAGCGCGCGGCTCTCATCGGCCTCGGCCTCATGGGACGGCCCGAGTTGGTTCCGCACCTCGTGGCCGGGATGGCCTCGCCCGACGTCGCGACCCGGATCGTGGCGGTCTCGGCGATCGCGGGCGTGCCTTCGCCCGAGGTCTTGCCTGCGCTCGTGCGGGCGGCGAGCGACGCAGACGAGAGCGTCGCCGCCACGGCCATGGGCATCCTCGCGCAGCGGCCCGGGGTCGAGGCGACGAGGGCGCTCGTCGGGCTCTACGCTGCGAATCCGGCGGCGCAACGCGCATTCGCCGCGCTCTGCGCGCCCTTGCCGGGCCGGATCGAGGGCATCCTGGAGTCGCTCGCGACGGCGGACGACGAGCTCGCCGCGCGGCTCGCTTCGGCCCTGGCGCGGATGCGCCGCGACAGCGCGAACGAGGCGCTCCTGGCGGCGCTTGGCCTGCCAAACCCCGCGGCGCGCAAGGCGGCGGCGACCACGCTCGCGGCGCTCGGCACGCGGCAGGCCCACGCTGCGCTCGAGCAGGCGGCTTCGGTGGATCCGGATCCCGAGGTCCGGCGGGTGTGCTCGCTCGTCGTGGCGCAATGGGGCGCATGAACGGATTGCCGATATCCCCCCAGGTCTTCGCCATCCTCGGCGCCTTGATCGAGGAAAAACTCGGCATCCATTACGGGCCCCTCGACAAGGACCTGCTCGGCGACAAGGTCGCCGTGCGGGCCGTCGAGGCGGGTTTCGATTCATTGCTCGATTATTACTATTATCTGCGTTACGATCCCTCGGGGCCGGTCGAGCTCGACGCGCTGGCCGACGTGCTCGTCGTCGGCGAGACCTATTTTTTTCGCGAGTTCGATCAACTCGAAGCCCTGGTGCGCGAGATCCTCGTCCCCCTCGCCGAGGCTTCCGGATCACGCAATGTCCGGGTCTGGTCGGCGGCTTGCGCGACCGGGGAGGAGCCATACAGCATGGCCATGCTCCTCGCCGAGCGTGGCCTGCTCGATCGGGTGGAGATCGTGGCGAGCGACGTCAGCACGCGCTCCCTCGCGGCGGCACGGGCGGGCGAATACGGCCCCCGCTCACTGCGCAGCCAGGTGAAGGTCCCGCCTTGCGCCTGGCGCTTCTTGCAGAAGAATGGCGAGCGCATCGTGGTGAGCGACCACATCCGCAATGCTGTCGATTTCCGACGCATCAACCTGCTCGACGGGGACGCCATCAAAACGCTCGGTCTCTTCGACGCCATCGTTTGTCGCAACGTACTCATTTATTTCCAGGACTCGACGGCGCGACGCGTGATCGACGCGCTCACCGGGGTCCTCGTGCCGAACGGCGCCCTGCTCGTGGGGGTATCGGAGTCGCTCTTGCGGCTCGGCACGGCGCTCCGGTGCGAGGAGCGAGGCGGAGCCTTCGTCTACCGGAAGGTGGGCTGAGGGCTCCGCCATGATGGAAAAGCCAATTCGGGTCCTCATCGTCGACGATTCGGCCTTCGCCCGCAAAGTCTTGCGGGAGGTCCTGGGCAAGCAGCCGGGCATCGAGGTGGTCGATATCGCGCGGGACGGCCTCGACGCGCTCGAGAAGATCGCCGAGCTTCACCCCGACGTCGTCGTGCTCGATCTGGTGATGCCGCACCTCGACGGCATTGGCGTATTACGTGCGCTCCCGACAACCGGCGCGCCCGCGGTCGTGGCGGTCAGCATTTCGGACGCGCAAAGCGAGCTCGGCAAGAAAGCGCTCGCGTATGGGGCGGTCGACCTCGTCCAGAAGCCCACCTCGCTCGCGACGGATCGGCTGTACGAGTTATCGAACGAACTCGTGGGTCGTGTCCTTGCAGCGGCCAAACACCAGCGATGCGCGGCATCGGACATCGAAACGCCGGCCGTGCAGCCGCGATTGCATCAGACGAGCCTCGTCGTCGTCGGGGCCTCGACGGGCGGCCCGCAAGCGCTCACGCGCCTGTTCACCTCGCTGCCGCGCGATTTTCCGGTGCCCGTCGTCGCGGCCCTGCACATCCCGCCGGGGTATACCGATGCGCTCGCGCGGCGGATGGACCAGGCGAGCGCGGTCTCGGTCAAGGAGGCTGCGGACGACCAGGAGCTTTCCCCCGGCCTCGTGGTTCTCGCGCGTGGAGGCACGCACATTAGGGTCGAGCGACGGGCGGGCCGCTCCTATGCGCGCATCGAGGAAGGCCACGTCGAGGCTTTGCACCGCCCCTCGGTGGATCTCCTGTTCCGGAGCGCGGCCGAGGGATTCGGCGCCGGCGCGCTGGGCGTCGTGCTGACGGGAATGGGCGACGACGGCCTCGCGGGAGCGCGTGCCATCCACGCGGCGGGCGGGAGGCTCCTCGTCGAGTCGGAATCGTCGTGCATCGTGTATGGTATGCCGCGGTGTGTTCGTGAAGCGGGTCTCGCCTGCGGGGAAGCGACGATCGACAAGATGGGCGAGCTCCTCGTGCGGCACGTCGCCTAACCCGCCCCGCCCGCCATTCGCTCGTACAGCGCGTGATAAAGCCCATTCCCCAGGGCCCGCCGCACCGCCGCCTTCGCCCCGCCGAGCACACGAGCCCGGAGGAGCCACGCCGGCGACGCGCTCGCGAGGGCCTCGAATTCGCGCGGTGACGTGCCCTGACGAACCGCGATCCGGCTGAGCACCACGCCCTCGGGCAAACGCCCCGACCTGTGCGCGCCGACGCGCGAAGAATGGAACACCCGGTAGCCCAGCAGAATCCCTGCCTCCACGTCACGCGGCCGAAATCGACCGCCGGGGAACGAGATTTGCTCCACGGCGCGGCCCACGTGATCCTCGATCGTCGCTTTGGAATCGTGAAGCTCCGCGCGCGCCTCCCCCTCCGGCAGATCGTCGAGAAATCGATGCGTCCGCCCGTGAGAGCCGATCGACATGCCGAGATCCGCCATCTCGCGCACATCGAACCAATCGCAAAACCCCGGACGTTTTACGATGAAATCGGACGTGACGAAAAACGCCGCCCGGAGCCCCCGCTGCAAGAGGCGCGGCAACGCGTGCCGGTGGCTGCTCACGTGGCCGTCGTCGAACGTGAGCACGATACGATCACTCGTATGGATCCCCCTCGGCAGTGCGGCAGGATCCGCCACCGGGAGCCCCTTTCGCGCGAGGATGTCGAGCTGCTCCTCGAACGCGTCCACAGAGACGGCATACGGCCGATCCGCCGGGTCGATCGCCAAAAACTCCCGTTCGCCCTCGTAGAGCGCGTGATACATCAGGACGACGAGTCGGCTCATGTCTTCTCCCACCGCGCGTCGATGCGGCCTTCGAGGTAGTTGCGCAGCGCCAGCACCGAGGCCCGGTTCAATTCGACGAACACCTCCGCGAAGCTCACGAGCCGGCTCCGGCGCAGCGTCGGGATGGCCGCGCCCGCGAAGGACAGCATGTAAAACGCGCCCTGCAGCGTCGCCGCCGCCTGGTAAAACGTCCCGGGGGCCAGCACGGACGACACGTACATCACACCGAGCGCATAAGGCACGAGCAGCCGGAACCATTTGTGCGAGACGAACTGTACCCAGAGCGGGTTCTGCCACGGCACGAACAACCAGCGGTGCCGCACGAACGACTGGAAATTGCCGGTGAGCGTGCGAATCTTCCGTTTTCGCTCCCCGGCCACGTCCTCCTGCAGCTCGTCGTACATCACGGCCTGCGGCTCGAAGACCACGCGGCGGCCGCGGCGCGCGAGGTGCATCGGTTGCTCGAAATCGTCGAGCAGCGTGCCCGGTTCCAGGGGCGTGTAGTCCTCGCGCCGGATCGCATACAACGCGCCGGTGACGCCCACCGTCGAGGCGAAGCGGCTCTCCGCCTTGCGGATCCATTTCTCGTATCGCCAGTAAAGCCCGATGTGCGCCGCGGCCCGCGTCCTCGGATCGACATGCACGAGCTCTCCGCTCACGGCCCCGACGCCGGGCTGCAGCAAGCGGGTCACGAGGTGCCGCAAAGCCCGCGGCTCGATCTGCTGGCGAACGTCCGCGAACACGACGATCGGGGTTTCCACGTGGGCCATCGCCACATTCAGCGCGTACGCCTTGCCCCGCCGCTCCGAATACCGCAGGAGCGTCACGTCGGGCTCGCGCCCGAGGATGGCCTCCGTCGCGTCCGTCGACCCATCCGAGACGAAAAGAAAATGCAGACGATCGGGCGGATAATCGAGCGCGCGGAGGTTTGCGAGCTTGGCCTTGATCCGCGCCGCCTCGTCATGGACCGCGATCACCACGGTGACGGCGGGCCATTCGCCCACGACGTCCGGATCGACGAGATCCTCGCGTCGAAATCGGGAAAGCGCCCAGATCCCGAGCGGATATCCGACGTAGGTGTACGCCACGAACGCAAATGCCAGCCAGAATAAGAAATCCATGGCCCGCGCCCCCGATCCGCACGTATCTCTAGCGTCCCGCGTAGGCAGGCGCACCTCGCTTTGAAGTCCAAATATCTGCTCAGCGAAGCTCGACGAGATCGCCGTCCGAAGGAGCGACCTCGACGATCCGCGCGCCCTCGGCGCCGCGTACCTCCACCTTCGTAACGGATTCACAGGCCCCGTCCGTGCACCGGCCGAGCGCGCATTTTCCCTGCTTGCACGGCCCCGCGCCCTTCGATGGGATCGTGATCCACAAAGGCGAGACGCCGAGCTTCTTGCCCCCGACGAATACATCCAATCCCGGCGGATCCGTCCGCAGCTCGATCACTGTTTTTCCGGCCGTGACATTGGGCCTCGGCCCCTTCGCCTTTACGAGCTCCGGCGGGGGCGGAGGTGGCGCGGGGATCGGCGGCGGCTCAGGAAGGACGGGCGGCGCGACGACCTCGATCCGGGACTCCGGGACGGGGGGCGGCGGCGGCGCCGTTTGTCCGAGGAGGTTTGCCCCGACGAGCGCGGCCGGCACCGAGACGCCCCCGAGCACGGCGCCGCCCACCCGCCACGGCGAGACGGGATACCGAGGCGCATGCACCCGCCGGTCCGTCCCGAAAACCCAGAACGTTCGCGTTTCCTTGCCCCAGCGATAACGCGCCTCGTACACAGGCACCGCGCGCACGACGAGCCGCTGACCGTGGAGTTTTTCGTTTTCCGGAAACACGTGCGAGGCAATAAGCGCGTTCGCCGCCACCTCGACGTCCGCGTTCACCCTCGTAAAGGCTCCGCGATACGGACCGGCCCCGCCCTCCCCGCCGCGCCCCGGCTCGATGCGAGCCTCTTCCTCGCTGTGGATCACGTCCCCGCCGGCGAGCCCCACGAGCTCGTCCGGCAGATCCGTCTTCTCGATTTGCCGCGAATTCGTGCGCGTCGACCAGCACACGTGCACACGCCGGAAATGACAGAGCCGTCCGAGCCCCGCGCAGGGGCCGCACGTAACCTTCCCGCTGCCGCCGCACGTCGCGCACGTCACGCGCCCGCTGCCCCAGCACCCCGAGCAGGTCGACGTGTACGTCTCGGTCCGCGTCGACGTATTGCCCTGCGCATCCGTCTCCGTGGTGGTGCGCGTCTCCGTGGTCCGGCCGTCGCCGCCGCAGTGCGAGCAGATCACGCGCCCGCCGCCGCTGCACGTGCTGCACGTGACGCGGCCGGCGCCGGTGCATCGATAGCACGTGCGCACCTCGTCGGTGTGCGGCACGCGCACGATGACGCGGTGCTCCTGCGTGAAAAGCGGCGGCATTTGAAGGAGGATCTCCCAGGGCCCCGGCGCCCGCCCGTTCGCGGGACCGTCGACGGGTCCGCCGGCGTACGGCTCGTGTGTCTCCTCCGGGACGCGCGTCTCCGTGTACGATTGAAACACCACGTCGAATGCGCCGCTGCGCTCGAACGAGGTCACGTCGAGCCGCGCCGCGAGCCCACGCCGCCCCCATGTCGTGGTGCGAACGTGTTGCTCCAGAAAGAGGCGCGCGTCTTCGAGCGTGAGCGCGCCGGGGGACGTGGGCGAGGTCGCGGCGGGAGCGTCGTTCATCGGACTCCGGGAGCCGAGTCTACCCGAGCCGCCTTGGCAACGCACCGACATCGCTGTAACGTCGACGCGCGCGCAAACGATGGCTTTCTGGATCCGGCAAGACCAATTCGACGTGCTGGAACGCGACGTCGGCATCGCGGAGCTCCAGCGGGACGTGATCCGCCGGCTCGGCGAACGCTCGCCCGGCTGCTTCGCCATCGTGCCGGAGCGCGCGATCGCCGCGGTGACGCGGCTCGGCGTGGAGCGCGCCGCGCGCCGTGGGCTCACCCGCGTGGGGCCGGTGCGGCTCTTCGTCGAGACGATGATCCTTTTTGGCTCTGCCTTCGACGACGACCCGCTCTTTCCCTGGGCCGAAGCCGTGCTCGCCGAGGCGCACCCGACGCAAGCCCAGAAGGCCGATCGCCTGCACGACGCCATGATGGAGTACCTCCGCGCCGTGCCCGGAATCGGCCAGGAGCGCACGCTCGCGGCGATGCGACGGTTCGAGCCGATCGCCACGCGCGCGCTCTCCATGGACGTCGCGCCCGAGGCGATGCGCGCGGTGATCCTGCAGGAGACGCGCGCGCTTTTCCCCGAGCGGCTCGACTACCTCGGGCCCGAAGGCGAGGCCAAGGCCGCCGACCAGTGGGCCTCGCTCGCGCAAGCCCACGGATGTCGCGGCGGCGCGGCCGTCGTCTACGCGCTCCTCGCATGCCTGCTCGGGCACGGCTTCGCGACCGATCCGCTCTTTGCCTGGGCGGACACGTTGCTCCGCGGGGGCGACATGCAGGCGATCGTGAGCGAGGCAGGGCTTTATTGCGAGCGGATCCTCCGCTTCATGCACAAGGAGTGATTGCGATGGGATTTCCGGGCGGAGGCACACCGGAGAAGGCCTCGTCGAGCGGAGAAGCGGACTCGAAGCAGGTCTCGTCGCCGGACGAGGGCAGCGCGGTCAAGCCGTGCCCCTGCGATCCGGAAAAGACGATGAGCCCGCAGATGAAGGCCGACATCGCCGCGGTCAACGCGAAGCTCGACACGGCCATCACGAACAACCAGAACAACTACGATTCGAAGGTCGCGTCCTACAAGAAGAAGGGCTGGCCGACCGAGGGCGATCCGAACCTCGAGAACATCAAGCGGCGCGGCGAGGAGCTCAAGCAACGCAAGAAGGAGCTGAACGACAAGATCAACGAGTGCGCCTGCCACGGCGACGGTCTCATGAACCTGGCGAACGTCGTGTACAACGAGGCGGGCTCGCACAGCATGAACGCGAAGACGGCCGTGGCCTACGCGTACATGAACCGCACGAAGGGCGTCCCACGCGCGCCGAACAATGCCGCCGAGATCTCGCATTACAAATCGATCGGGACGCGCGCCCAGGGCATGAACGACAGCAACGCCGGGCTCTTCGCGAAACAGATGACGGAGTCGATCGAGGCCGCCTGCCGCAGGCTCCGCGACAAGGATCCGGCGAAGAACGATCCGACGAACGGCTCGACGCACTGGGTGAGCCCCGACGCGCTGCCGAGCTCGGCCAACGGCTGCAGGAACGGCTACTTCGCGAACGAAGGTCGCTGCTTCCCCACCTGGACGGACAAACGCTGGGAGCCCGGCGTCAAGGAGACACTCGCCGAGGGCGTGCGCCGCGGCGAGTTCGTCTTCTACAACGGCGTCCGGTACTGAAATTCAAACGATGAGGCGGTCAAGCCACGCCGCGAGCTTTTCCTCGTCCGCCGGCTGGCTGCGATAGCCGACGTAACCGTCGGGTCGCACCATGTAAATGCACTCGGAGCGCGCTCCGAAGCGCCGGTGCAATTCGCCGTCCGGATCGAGCAGGACGGGCACGGCCGCGGGCAAGGCCGTGGGGACCTCGGACCCGGGGACGATGACATACGCACGCACGCGCTCGCCGAGCCGCGCACGCGCCGCGTTCACGACGCGCCCGAGCCGCTCGTAGCCCTCGTTCGTCGCGGCCGCGCCGTCGAAGCAAAGCAGCGTGTGCTCCGTGCCGCGAAGGAGGTTGTGCAGCGTGTCGCTTCCGACCGGCATGTCCGGCACACGCGCCCCCGGCGCGGGGCCGTCGCCGAAATGGATCCAGTCCGACAAACCCGGGCGCTCGTCCGCGCCGGTGACGCGGATGTTCCACAAGGACGATTGATCCTGCCCAACGATCGGGCTCTTCGGATAGGCGACCTCGATCTGCGACACGGTCCGCCCCGCGCGCTCTTTCACGAAGCCGAGGCTCGTCACGAAGTTCATGAGGTGGTTCCGGATCCCGATCGTGAGCGGACTCTTCAGCGCCAGCGCCGTCTGAAGCCCGCGCGTGCTCACGTCCGTGAAGCGCAACGTCTCCGCGGCGACGGGGCGCCGCTCGGCCTCGTACGAATCGAGAAGCGCGTCCTTCGCCACGCCGCGCGCCACGAGCGCGAGCTTCCAGGCGAGGTTGTACGCGTCCTGGATCCCCATGTTCATCCCCTGCCCGCCCGCCGGGCTGTGAATATGCGCCGCGTCACCGGCGAGGAACACGCGGCCGACGCGGTAATGCGGGACGATGCGGCAATGAATGCGGAAATCGATCATCCACGCGGGATCCCCGAGGGACGAACCCGCGGGGCCGCGCTCCTTCAGCAGCGCCTGAAACGACGAAAGCTCGACGGGGCGATCATCGTCGGGGTCGACGAACGTGAGCATGCGATACCGCCCCTCGCCCGGCAGCGGGAAGAAGCCGAGCATGCCGTTCGGGCCGAGAAAAATCGCGATCTCGTCCTCGTGCACCGCGACCGGGAGATCGACGCGGACGTCGGCCTGCATGATGCGCACGTCGTACGTCGAGCCCTCGAACGGCAGATCGAGCGTCTTGCGGACCGTGCTGTGCGAGCCGTCGCAGCCGAGCAGATACGGCACGCGCACCTCCTCGACCCACCCGTCCTCCGCGGCGAGCGCGGCCGTCACGCCGCCCTCGTCCTGCGAAAAACCCTGGAGCTTGACCTTGCGCTCGACCTTGATGCCGTGCACGCGTTCGAGGTGCTCGGCGAGCACGAGCTCGGTCTCGCGCTGCGACAGGCTCAGCAAATAGGGATACGGCGAGTCGATTCCGCCGATCTCGACCCGCGCGATACGCTCGAGCGCGGGCGTCATGACGCGCGCGCCCGCGACCTGCCGGCCGCGCTCGAGGATGGGGTCGACCACGCCCATGTCGTGAAAACATTCGAGGGTGCGAGCGTGGATGATTTGCGCTTTCGACCAGATCGAAGGGCCTTCGCCCTGGTCGATGATCCGGCACGCGAGACCGTGCCGCGAGAGCTCCGCCGCCATCACGAGCCCCACCGGGCCCGCCCCCACCACGAGCGCATCCAACGCCATCGCCGCTCCCTCCGTTCGCCGCGCCGAACGCCGCGGCCCTCCGGCATCATACTAGGAAATCGGCCTCTTCGAGGGGTAGGATTCACACGATGCAGGAACGGAAGGACTTCGGGGATGCCCTCGTGAAGGCCGCGCGCGCGCCGATCCAGGCCGCGAACGCGCGCCTCGGCGAGGGGGCGATCGGCGAGGGGATCGCCGCGCTCTCGAAGGCCGATCTGCTCGCCGGCCTGCGGCAGGGCATCGAGAACGCCGCGGCGGTCTTCAAGCTCCGAAACGTCGACGTCGAAGCGCTGCTGCCGTGGGATGCGCTCTTGCCCACGCTCGATCGCCTGGAGGCCGCCCAGATCGCCGCGCTGCGCGCCGTGCAACAGCACATGGCCACGGTGGGCGGGCCGCTCTCGGGCCCCACGCGAGGAGCGCCCTTCGACGCGCGAAAGCAGACCGGCGCCGAGGCGCTCTTCAAGGTCGCGAAGCGGTTCGCGGCCGATCCGAGGGTCTGCGGGCCCATCGAGCTCTTCGGCACGGAGGTCTCCGGGTGGGAGACGCTCGTCTCGCAGTGCGGCGATCGGCTCGAATCGAGCCCGCTGCACACGCGGTATGCGCGGCGGAAAATCCTCGTCCGCTCGGCGCTCGTGATCGTCATCCTCGGATCGTTCTCGGTCGCGGGGCGATCGGCCTACAAGACGAAGCAAATCGAGCACGCGCGCGCCCGCGTCGACGCCGCGCTTCGCGCCGAGGATCCGTGCGCGGTCGAGAAGCTCGCGCCCGAGGACATCACGCTCGCGACGCCGGAGCAGGTCACGGGCGAGAAATCGCGCCTCGAAGCCTGCGCGTCTGGGCGGGCCCGCGCTCGGTACGTCGCGGCTTGCGAGACGCTCGCGAAGAACTTCGATGCGGGCAAGCTCTCGGCGGACGATCTCGCGGTCGCCAAGGAGGCGGCGCCGCGCCTCGAACGCGCGCAGAAGCGCGAGCTCGGCGTCGAGGATCTGCTCGCGACGCCGAAGGACATGCCTTGCCAGGACAGCCCGTCGAAGGACCGGTTCTTCGGGACATACGCGGCGGCGGCGGCGGATTCGAAGAAGGTGTGGACCGAGGCGACACGCGTCTCCGACGACCTGCGCGACGCGCTCCGCGGCAAGGACGTTTCCACGAAGCCGTACCGGGACGAACTCACCCGGCGCGCCGAGCCAGCGGCGGCAAAGGCGATCCTGAGCGGAAAACCCGAGGACATGGAGCTCGGCCAGAAGCTCTGCGACTTCGCGGCGTCGTTCGGGATCGAGCGCGGGAAAAAATGCACGGGGCTCGCGGCGGTCCTGGCGAAGAAGCGGTGAGAGAGAGGCTTGCCTTGAACCTCGAACGATTCTGCCTGGCCCATCCGGGCGCTTTCTTGATTCCGGCCGAACACCTCGACGAGGGCTCCGTCTCGGCCGACGTGCGGACGCTGCTCCGCGAGGGGCGTGGTTTGTCGGAGGAGCAGATCGCTCTGTTCGAGCGCGGCTACCGGCTCTACCGCGAGCGCGCGGCCTCGCTGCACGCCCGCGCGCCGGGATCGTGGCTGCCGCCGCGCAAGGCGAACGTCCTCTTCATCACGGATCCCTCGCGCGTCCGGCCGTACAGCGCGCCTTTCCTCGGCGTCACGTGGACCCTGTACGCGTCGGACCTCGATCCCGCGCGCTCGCACGAGGAGTTCGTCTGTTATCAGATCTTCCACGTCGAGCGCCTCGCCTTCCTCAAGGCCCTGCGCGCGGCCGTCTGCTTCAATCTGAGTTACTTCCTCACGCGGACCGAGGACGAACTGCACGATTTCTCCCGCGCCGCCTCGCGCTCGACGCGGCCCGACGCTCCGGCCTTCGTGGCCCTCGCCCGCGCGCTGCACTGGATCCGGACGCTTTATCACCTCCCGCTGCGCGAGCCGCCCGCCGAAACGAGTGAGCCGCTCGGCCACGTCGACGGCGCGGATCTTTTGATCCCCAAGGGAACACGTCCGGACCTGCTCGCCCTCTTCGGCGCGTTCGACGCCGCGGCGCGCGAGATGGAAACGGCATTCCTCGCGGCGCAGGCACCTCGGGCAGCAGGACAAGAGGCGGTCGATTCCGTGTGCGTTTTCCTTTCGGAGGAGCGCCCGGACGTCCTCGTCGTGGAGCCGCCCGACCGTGTGGTGTATCGGCCGGAGGACGGGACAAACCTCGAGGAAGTCCGCAAAGCGCTCGCGCCCCTCGCCTCCGTGCGCGCGGCCGAGGGCTTGCGCGAGGATCTCCGGCTCGCGAGCGACAAGAGCCGCGCCGTGCTCGCGACGCTCCGGGATCCCGACGTGCTGTTTCGGACGAGCGCGGAGGTGGATCTCGAAGGCGGCGTGTACGTGCGGGCAGATCTGCGCCGCATCGTGTACGAGCTGCGCCAGCCCGGTTTCGATCCACTCCGCGAGGAAGGGCCGCCGTACCATCGGCAGCTCCTCGCGGCCCGCGTGGTCCACGAATGGGGCCACCTCGTGCACGAGGCCGGCCTCGTGCGTATCCCCGAGGCGCGAATGCCCGAATACGCCGAGGCCCTCGCGGCGCTCGAAACGAGCTGGGACGTGCTCGTCGCCGCCATGCCCGCGCGCCTCGAAGACGACGTGAAAAGCGAACTCGACGAGCTCGGCGCCGATCCTTCCCACCCCGGGCGCGCGCTCGCCCGGGTCATGCTCACGCGGATCGCCGATTACGCATCCAACGTGTTTTTCCGGAGCTACCTTCAGAGCGAGGAGCTCGAATCGTACGTCCGGACGAACGTGCGCCACCACCTGAACGAGGACCTCGGCCCGCTCGCGCAGCTCGCCAGGCACGCGGTGGAGGTGCAGTACCTCGGGCTCGCGTCGTTCCGGGACCCGATCCGTTACTTCCTGGATACGTCTTACTTCGAGGCGTACTTCGTCCGGACCGGGGTGTTTTCCGAAGAGCATGTGCGGGCGCTCTTCGCGGCGACGGCGCGGCTCTGCGCCTGCTACGAGCTCGACCACGCGGCGTTCGTCGACATGCCTTGATCCTCGGGCTGGCTGTCGCTCGCGAAAATGCAAATCGCATTCGCAAAGATAGGAGATCCAGACACGCCGTGATTTGGCTAGGGGTCGCGCATGCGCGCGTCCTCCCTTTCATCGATCGGAATCTTGTACCTCCTCGGCGCCACGGCGTGCGGAGAGCGGGGCGGTGCCCCCGAGGAGCGCCCTCGCGACGTGGAGGCGCGCCCGAGCCCCGCGACGGCCGAGATGCCGATCGCGCTCCGTGCAGCGGCCATCGCAGCGCGGCAGGCCGAGGCGGGGGAGGCGTATCGTTTCGCCCGGGCAGAGCCGAGGCGACCGTTCCGCGCGGACAATCCGGCGCAAGGGTTCGTCGCCGAAATGGATGCGGCATCCGTTCGGATCGAGCGCTCGACGGGCGGCGGTGAGGCATTTCAGGTCTCCATGGCCTTCGCGGGTTTCGGCTGCGAAGGCGACCTCCGCGCACCGGCTCCCGCCGAGCCCACGGCCACGGGCAACCGCACGGAATACCGGCGCGGGAACGTGACGGAATGGTACGTGAACGGCCCGCTCGGGATCGAGCAGGGCTTCGACGTCGCGAAGGCGCCGGGCTGCAAGGGCGGACTCTCGTTCGAGATGGCCGTGTCGGGCGGGCTCGCGGCGACGATCGCGAAAGGCGGCGAGGCGATCGATCTCGTCGATGACGAAGGCCTCGCGCGGCTTCGGTACGGCGAGCTGTACGTCGCCGACGCGACGGGCAAACCCGTGCCGTCTTCGCTCGGCGTGCGCGGCGGGCGCATCACGATCCATGTCGACGACGCGGGCGCCGCGTATCCGCTCCACGTCGATCCGCTCGTCGCCATTCCGCGCTTCCGGCTCGTCGCCTCCGATGCGCAGGCGTCGGACTATTTCGGCAGCGGCGTGGCGATCGACGGCGACACCGCCCTCATCGGCGCCGACGGGGACAGTTATGCCGGCGGCACGGACGCCGGATCGGCTTACGTGTTCATCCGCAATGGCCTCACGTGGACCCAGCAGGCGAAGCTCGTCGTGCCGGGCGCGGCCCAGAACGACTTCGTCGGCTCGTCTGTCGCGCTCGACGGCGACACGGCGCTCGTCGGGGCCCGGGGCGACGATACCGCGGCCGGCGCGGACGCGGGCGCGGCCTACGTCTTCGTCCGCAATGGCACGTCATGGTCGCTCCAGGCGCAGCTCGTCGCGTCCGACGCGGCGACGGGCGACGGGTTCGGCCTGTCGGTCGCGCTCGACGGCGACACGGCCGTCGTCGGCGCCGATCTCGACGACACCGCGACCGGCGTGGATTCGGGCTCGGCCTACGTCTTCGTCCGGAGCGGCACCACGTGGACGCAGCAGGCCCAGCTCCTGCCGAGCAGCGGGGTCGCGGGCGGGGTGTTCGGCCGGTCCGTCGCGGTCGAGGCCGACACGGCGCTCGTCGGCTCGCCGCACGGGACCGCGGCGGGCCGGGTGTACGCCTATGTCCGGACCGGCGCCACGTGGACGCAACAAGCCTCGATGGGCCCGTCGGACGGCGCGTCGGACGACCGGTTCGGCAGCGCGGTCGCCTTGAGCGGCGACGCGGCGCTCATCGGCTGCCCCTACGACAACGCGGCGTTCGGGCTCGACGTCGGAGCGGCGTACGTGTTCACGCGAAGCGTGAATACGTGGACCCAGCAAGCCAAGCTCGTGGCGGGCAACGCCGTGGAGAACATGATCTTCGGCAACGCCGTCGCAATCCGCGGCGACCGGGCCGTCGTCGGCGCGTACCGCGCCGCGCCCCTGGGCAACACGGCCGTCGGCGCCGCGTACGTGTTCGTGCGCAGCGGCAATACCTGGTCGCAGCTCACGCAGATCGACGGGCCGAACGGCCTCGGGTTGTTCGGGTACAGCGTCTCGATGAGCGGCAATCACTTCCTCGTCGGGGCGGTCACCGAGTCTTTCGACGCGAAGGGGGACGCGGGCGCGGCGTATGTGTTCGAGCTCTTCGAAGCGCTCCCGAACGGCGCGGCCTGCAATGTCGCGGAGGAGTGCACGAGCGGCTTCTGCATCGACGGCGTGTGCTGCAACAGCGCCTGCGGCTCCGGCGTCTCGACCGATTGCCAGGCGTGCAGCGTGGCCCAGGGCGCCGCGATGAACGGCACGTGTGGCCCTGCGGTGAGCGGAACCGTGTGCCGCGCGGCGAACGGCGGCTGTGACGTCGCGGAGACGTGCAATGGCTCCTCGACGAGCTGCCCGTCCAACAAATACATGGCCGCCGGAACGATCTGCCGCGGCGCGGCGGGCGCCTGCGACGTGACGGAGATGTGCCCCGGGAACAGTGCGGCCTGCCCCGCCGACGTGATCGCCCCGGCGGGGACGTCGTGCCGCCCGTCCGAGGGCGCCTGCGACGAGGCCGAGTTCTGCACGGGGTCCGGCGTGGTTTGTCCCGACGACGTCTTCAAGCCGGCCGGCACGACCTGCCGCGCCCAGGCGGGCGTCTGCGACGTGGCCGAGAGCTGTACCGGCGACGCGGCGGCTTGCCCGACGGACGCGCTCAAGCCGGCCGGCACGAGCTGCCGCGCCGCCGCGGGCGCCTGCGACGTGGCCGAGAGCTGCACCGGGAGCAGCGTCGCCTGCCCTGCCAATACGTACCTCCCGTCGGGCACCACCTGCCGCGCGCCTGTGGGCGCCTGTGACGTGGCCGAAGTTTGTCCCGGCAACGCAGCCGTTTGCCCGGGCGACACGTTCGTCGCCGCCGGGACCACCTGCCGCGCGTCGGTGGGCGCCTGCGACGTGGCCGAGGTTTGCCCCGGCAATACAGCCGCATGCCCCAGCGACGTCCTCGTACCCGCTGGCACGACGTGCCGCGCGGCGGCGGGGGTCTGCGACATCGCCGAGGCGTGTACGGGCGCGAGCGGCGCGTGTCCAGGCGACGTCCTCCAGGGTCCCATGGTGGTGTGCCGACCCGCGGCCGGCCCTTGTGACGTCGCGGAATCGTGTGACGGCGCGAATGTCGCCTGTCCGCTCGATTTCGTGGCCGACGTCATGACGGTCTGCCGCCCTGCGGCCGGGCCCTGTGACGTGCCAGAGAAATGCGACGGGGTCGGCAAGGGCTGCACGGCGGACGTGATCGCCGACACGACGGTCACGTGCAGGCCGGCGGCGGATGTGTGTGACGTGCCGGAGAAATGCACGGGCGTGTCGACCACGTGCCCGCTCGACATGACGTTCCCTGACGGGACGGCGTGCAACAACGGGGTTTGCCTCGAAGGCGAATGCACGGACGGCACCGGAGGCGCGGGCGGCAATGGTGGCACAGGCGGTAGCGGCGGCGCAGGAGGCAGCGGCGGCGCAGGTGGCGGCGGTGGCGCGGGCGGTATGGGTGGCACAGGCGGCAGTGGCGGCGCTGGCGGTAGCGGCGGCGCTGGCGGTAGCGGCGGCGCTGGCGGTAGCGGCGGCGCTGGCGGCACCGGCGGCGCTGGCGGTAGCGGCGGCGCGGGCGGTAGCGGTGGCGCGGGCGGCACCGGCGGCGCGGGCGGCACCGGCGGCTCCGATACCGTCGATCCCGCAGCAGACGACGCCTGCGGCTGCCGCATGGTCGGCGCACCTCCCACGCCCACGCCTCTCGCCCTGCTCTCGCTCCTCCTCACCGCGGCAGCGCGTCCCTTCCGGCGACGCCGCTCCCGGTCCTAACGAATCCGCTCCCGCAGATCCGGCCGCGTCCGCGGATCCTTGAAGGTCACGTTGCTTGTCGAATACGCGGTCGACACGCCGCCGAGAACGCTCGAAACGGGCAAGAGCAGGACGAGCCCGGTGAAACCCACCACCGAGAGCGCGGTCTGCGTGCCCTTCTCCTCGGCGAACGGCGTACCGATGGCGCCCGTCAGCATGAGGGCGCCGCCCGCGATGATTGTCGCGAGAAAAGGCTGTTGCACCGCAGCGAGAGCGGCGCGTCGGACTCGATGTGCACGAAGGCCTCGGCCGTTGGCGTGGGGCGCGGATCGGGCGCGTCTTCCCCGCGAACGATTGGGCTCCCGAGGAGAAACGCGAAGCCGAGGAGGAGGGAGGGCAAACGCATGGAGGCCCGGAGGCCTCCATTCTACATGGCGGCGAAAGAGTCAGTCGATCGAAGGCTTCACGCCGAGCTCTTGCAGGACGTTGTCCGCCCCCTCGACGTCCATCACCCAGAGCACGTACCGCAGGTCGACGTGGATCGTCCGCGTGATTTCCGGCAGGAAGATCACGTCCGAAGCCATCGCCTCGTAATTGCCGTCGAACGCGAGGCCCACGAGCTCGCCCTTTCCATTCAGCGTCGGCGAACCGGAGTTGCCGCCCGTGATGTCGAGGTCGCTCAGGAAATCCACCGGCACCTCGCCGAGCGCCGCGTCCGCGTAGGGCCCGAACTTCTTCGCCTTCGCCGCCGCGAGCAGCTTCGCGGGCGCCTCGAACGGATCCTTGCCCGTGTGCTTCTCGACCATCTGCGACACGGTCGTGAACGGCGTATAGACCGGCGCGTCCTTCGTCGGGCGATAGCCACGCACGCTGCCGTACGTCACGCGCAACGTACCGTTCGCGTCGGGCGCGATCTGCTGGCCCATCATCTTCTGCAGCGCCTCGAAATACTTCGGCCGGAGCAGCGCCATCGCGCCGTCGAACGATTTGCCCCGATCCTCGGAGGCCTTGTACACGGGGCGCAGGGCCACCGCGAGCTTGATGAGCGGGTCCTTGCTCTTCTTCAAATCGTCGAGCTTTGCCGTTTTGAGCAGCTCGAGCCGCGCCTTCTCGTCCTCGAGCTTCGTCCCCTCGTAAAGGCCCTTCACCGCCTTCTCGATCGACGCCGCGTCGAGCTTCTTGCCCGCGATCGTCGCGACGAACGCCGGCCGCTCCTTCTCGGGCAGCTTCGCGATCCGCTCGAGGGCGAGCTTCAACATCGCCTGGTCGATCACCCGGTCATACGAGACCGCGAGGCGCGCCATCTTTTGCTCGTGTCGCTTCCAGGTGCGCTCCTGGTACTCCGGATCGCGATCGGCGTCGGCCTTCGGGCGCTCCTCCGCCATCCGCACGATCGCCGTCGCCGCCTGGAACAGGCTCGCGCTCATCATCACGTCGCCGAGCGCCATGTCCTCCTCGCGCGTCTTCTTCCGCTCCGCGACGAGCGCCTCGATCTTGGCGATCACGTCGCCATAAGCGGCCTTGCGCTCCGCATCCCCGGAAATCCACGACGCGAGCTCGGCGTCCTTCTTCGCGCGCTCCGCGGCCACGCCGCCCTTGCCGAGGCCCTCGGCCAGGCCCTTGATCTTCGTGAGCGCGTTCGAGATACCGCGCAGGAAGGGGTTCGCCTTGATCGCGATCTCCTCCTTTTGCTTGCTCACGGCCTCGAGCACCTTCACGCCCTCCTCGAAGGCCGCGATGCGGCGCGGATATCCCCATTCGAGCGCCTCTTTGATCTCGAACGAGGTGCGCAGCCGGTTCGTCGTGCCGGGATACCCCGCGACCATCACGAAGTCGTTCGGGGCGAGCGGCTTCTGCGCAAGGCGCAGGTAGTGCGCCGGCTTGTAGGGGACGTTCGTCTCCGCGTGATCCGCGGGCTTCTGATCCTTGCCCACGTAGGCGCGCAGGAACGAGAAGTCGCCGCCGTGACGGGGCCAGCGCCAGTTGTCGATCTCGCCGCCGAAGTTGCCGACGCCCTCCGGCGGGGCATACACGAGGCGCACGTCACGGATCTCGAGCTGCTCGACGAGCAGGTACTGCGCGCCGCCGAAGTACGCCTTCAGCGAGCAACGCACCTCGGGCCGATCCTTCTCACACGCCGCGACGAGGCTCTTCTCGCGCGCCTCGAGCTGATCGCTGCGCGCCCGATCATTCGGCAGCTTGTCGAGGCCGTCGCGGACCTCCTTCGTGACGTCCTTGAACGAGCGGGTCACGAAGATGCGGTTCGTGGGCCCGGCCCACTTCTCGTCGGCGCGCGTCTTCGCGAGGTAACCGTCGTTCGCCACGTTCTGCTTCGGCGTCGCGTTGTACTGCAGGATGCCGGTCACGCAGTGGTGGTTCGTGACGATGAGGCCATCGGGCGACACGAACGAAGCCGAGCAGCCGCCGAGGCTCACGACCGCGGCGAGCGGCGGCTGCATCGGATCGGTGAACGCCTTCGGATCGAGCTCGAGGCCCGCGCCCTTGAGCTTCGCTTCATGCTCGGCGAGCTGCGAGGGCACCCACATGCCACCGGGATTCTCGAAAGGCTTGCGCTCCGGTCCCTTCACCTCCGCCGCCTTCGTGCCCTCCTTCTGCCCTTCCTTTGCGCCGTCGGTCGACGACGAGGACGAGGCCGATTCAGCCGGAGGCGGGGGCTCGGCGCCGCAGCCGAGGCCGAGGCCGAGGGTGGAAACGAGCAGCGCCAGTGCAGAAAAAGAGTTCGTCGGGCGAGGCATGGCGAGCCCTGTAGCACCTTTCTTCTGTTGACGCAGTCCCGCGCAGGCGGCGATCCTCTCGGACCATGCGCACCCTGACAGCGATCCTTGCTTCCTCGTTTCTCCTTGTCGCGCTCCCCTTCGTCGGCTGTTCGGGAGGCGACTCCAATAACAATACTTCCGCGGCGAGCAACTTCTCCGGCGGCGGCGGCGGAGTCCAGAGCAACGGCTGCAACAACAACCAGCCGGATGGTTTCTGCAACTACCACGGCCAGAACCCCGAGACCTGCGCGTGCCCCGACTGCGTCGATCAGGCCGCGTGCGTCGGAACCTGCCAGGACAACGACACCTGCGACAACGGGGAGATGGGGACCGAAGATTGCACGTGCAACGATTGTTACTTCAAGGTCGCCAGTTGTCCCCCGGCAAACGTCGGCTGTGAAGACGACGGCGCGTGCTTGATCAACGAGGACTGCACCTGCGCCGATTGCACGAATACCGACCGGTGCACGACGAACTGCACGAACAACGGCTCGTGCGTCGAGTACCTCGAAGGTTGCTCCTGCAACGATTGCAAGCCGCTCGAGAAGTGCGGCGGCAGCGGCGCCACGTCGAGCACGAGCGCATCGTCGAGCACCGCAGCGAGCACCGCTGCCTCCACGGGCTCGGGCGGCGCCGGCGGGGCCGGCGGCGCGGGTGGAGCCGGTGGGGCCGGTGGAGCCGCGGGCGCCGGTGGGGCCGGCGGCGCGGGCGGCGCCGGCGGGGCCTGATTTCGCCAAAATCGAGAATACGCACGCAACCTTGCGTGATGTATCGAGCGTCGCGGACATGCCTTCGCGTTATGCTGCGAGGGGAAAAGTCCATTCCTTTTCCAAAATGGCCCCGAGGTAGGGAAGTAGGGCCTAGATTCCCACCATTCCAGCGGCGGCGGTCCTCGTGTAGAAGAGAGCTTCCGTTACGTATGACTTTCCAGACTCGTCCCGACGAGGCTGGAACCACCTACGAGGCCGCTCATGCCGCGAACGCGAAGACGACTCGGAAAGCATCTTGGCTCCATTGGTCTGGTGTCCCTGGCCGCGATCGGCGCGCTGGGGTTCACCGGCTGCATCGCTGGGGAGGACGATGGTCCGTGCGTTTCGGACCAGATGTTCTTCGCCGAGCAGGTCTGGGCTCCGATCCTTTCGAACAACTGCATCGCCTGCCATACCTCGAACGGGGTCGCGAAGGACTCGAGCCTCGTGCTTCGAGGCAGCAGCGAAGCAGGCTTTCTCGACACGAACTACGAGATCATGAAGAACGCTGCCGCCCTCCAGCAGGACGGCATGTCGCAACTGCTCGCCATGCCCACCGGCGGCACCGCCTCCCGCAAGCATCCGGGTGGCGTGGTCATCCAGCCGGGCAGCGACGAGTTCAAGGCGCTCGAGGAGCTCGTGAACCGCTTCAACGAGCCCTCGTCCTGCGAGACGAACCTCTCGGCGACGTTCACGGGCGTGCAGCTCGCGACGCCCGCCGAGACGCTGCGCAAGGCGTCGCTCTCCCTGGTCGGCCGACTGCCCACCGTGGAAGAGGAAGATGCCATCGAGGCCGGCGGCATCCGCGCGCTCGATCCGATCCTCGACAACATGATGACCGAGGAGACGTTCTACACGCGCCTGAAGGAGATCTACAACGACCAGTTCCTCACGGATCGCTACCTGGGGAACGAGGACGCGGTGCAGCTCCTCAACGACATCGATTATTACAACCCCTACTGGTACGACCAGTTCTTCGACGGCGCGAACGCCGAGCCGAAGGCGATGGAAGACGCCATCGGCAAATACGGCGCCTGGAACGCCGACGACCTCTACAACAAGCTGCGTTCCTGGACGAACCGCGGCGTGGCGCGCGAGCCGCTCGAGCTCGTGGCCCACGTGGTGCGCGAGAACCGGCCGTTCAGCGAAGTCCTGACGGCGAACTACATCATGGTGAACCCCTTCTCCGCGAAGGCGTTCATGCTCGGCGACGACCTGCCCTTCAAGAACGACGCCGACCCGAACGAGTTCATCGAGGCGCAGATCCCGAGCCTGCCGCACGCCGGCGTGCTCACGTCGCCGATGTTCCTGAACCGTTTCCCGACGACGGAGACGAACCGGAACCGGGCGCGCGCGCGCATGGTCTACCAGTTCTTCCTCGGCACCGACATCCTGAAGACCGGCCAGCAGCCGCTCGATCAGACGCTCATCACCGAGGTCAACCCGACCCTCAACGCGGCCGCTTGCCAGCAATGCCACGTGGAGATCGATCCGGTCGCCGGCGCGTTCCGGCACTGGAACGGGCGCGCGGCGTACGACCCGATGACGCCTCCGCTCGACGACATGCGTCCGCCGGGCTTCAAGGGCGAAAAGACGCCGTACGAGCAACTGCCGCAAGGCCTGCAGTGGCTCGCCCCGCGCGTCGCCGCTGACCCGCGCTTCGCCCTCTCGGCCGTGTACATTGTCTTCGAGGGCCTCACGGGGCAGAAGCCGCTCGTGGCGCCGCAAGATCGCAAGGCGAGCGACTTCTCGACCGAGTTCCAGGCCTACCTCGCCGAGTACACGGAGTTCAGCAAGATCGCGCGCGAGTTCGAGGCTTCGGGCTACGACCTCAAGGTCGTCGTGAAGCAGATCATCCACTCGCCCTACTTCCGCGCGAAGAACAGCGGCTCGCTCGACGCGGCCGGCAAGGCGCGGCTCGGCGAGGTCGGCATGGGCCGCCTCATCACGCCCGAGCAGCTCCACCGGAAGATCCAGGCCGTCCTCGGCTATCCGTGGCGTCCCCGCGCGTACGAGGACAACGGCGGCACGTACGACTACCTGCTCCGCGGCGATGCCTACCGCATGCTTTACGGCGGCATCGACTCGGCCGACGTGGTCAAGCGCGTCATCAGCCCGAACGGCATCATGGCGAACATCGGCGAGCGCATGGGGAACGAGATGTCCTGCATCGCGGTCCCGCGCGACATGTGGAAGCCGACGGAGGAGCGCACGCTCTTCCCGTACGTCGAGACGAGCTTCGAGCCGGAAGACAAGAATGGCTTCGCGGTCGAGCCCGCCGTCGCGGCCATCAAGAAGAACATCCAGTACCTCCACAAGCACATCCTCGGCGAGACGCTGCCCGACGGGCATCCCGAGATCGAGCGCACCTACAAGCTCTTCCTCGATACGTATCGCGAGGGCGTGAAGGGCATGAGCGACGCGTCGCAGCCCGAGGGCAAGTACTCGACGTGGCTGGCCGGGCCGTGCCGCGTGGAGAACGATTACTGGACGCGTACGCCGCTGCCTGAAGAGGATCGCCTGCGCGAGGATCCGAATTACGTCATCCGTTCGTGGATGACGGTCGTGACGTACATGCTGTCCGACTACCACTTCCTTTACGAGTGAGAGGCGAGCCCCCATGGACCGAAGAGATTTCCTCAAGATTGCATCGACGGCGGGGCTCGGCGTTGCCGCGAGCACCATTCCTTTCACCAGCGACGCCGGAGCTGCGCCCTATACGGGCAAGTTCTGGATCATGATCCACGCCGGCGGCGGCTGGGACGTCACGAGCCACTGCGACCCGAAGGGTTCGAAGGGGCCGGATGATGCCGATCCGATGAACCACTACCTCGCGGACGCGATCGGGACGGCGGTCGGGAGCAAGAGCAAGCTCCCGATGCGATACGCCCCGGATCCGGACGGCGCGAACAAGGCGTTCTTCGACAAGTACGTGAATGACCTGATGGTCCTGAACGGCGTCGATACGTCGACGAACAGCCACGACGTCGGCACGCGCGTGACGTGGGCGGGCACCTTGGCCGAAAACAAGGCCTCGTTCGCGGCGCTCACGGCCGCCGTCGCGGGCGGCTCGCTGCCAATGGCGTACATCTCGTACGGCGGTTACGACACGACGGCCGGCACCGTGGCGGTGACCCGGGTGGGCAACATCGACGCGATCCGTCGCATCGCCTACCCGAACATCATCGACCCGATGTACGACGAGAACAAGACGCCGTACTACACGGAGGAAACGGAGGCGCGTATTGCCGAGACGCGCTCTGCTCGCCACATGGCATACGCCGAGAAGCAGAACCTGCCGCGCATCCAGCAGTCGATGGGTATGCTGTTCACGGCGCGCTCGGGGCAAAACGAGCTCAAGAAGCTGACGGAGTACCTGCCCGCGCAGCTCGAGAACTCGAACCTCCGTCGTCAGGCGCAAATCGCGCTCGCCGCCTACCGCGCCGGCATTTGCGTCAGCGCGAACCTGGGCATCGGCGGGTTCGATACGCACGGCAACAACGACGACCAGCAGTTCGGTCGGCTGGCCGAGCTCTGGGACGGCATCGATTACCTCGTCGAAGAGGCGAAGGCGACGGGCGTCTGGGGCAACATGGTGATCGTCGTCGGGTCCGATTTCGGCCGGACGCCGGGGTACAACTCCGGCAATGGCAAGGACCACTGGTCGATCACCAGCATGCTGCTGATGGGCGCGGGTATCCCGGGCAACACGGTCATCGGCAAGACGACCGAGCGTCACAACCCGATGAACATCGACCCGAACACGCTCGAGCCGGTCGAGGGCGGCGGCGTCCGCCTGAAGCCCGGCCACGTGCACCGCGCGTTGCGCAGGCTCGCGGGGATCGATCAGAACGAGGTCGCGGCGCGCTTCCCGATCAAGGAGAAGGAAGAGCTGCCGCTGTTCGGCTGATCGTCGCCAGGGCGAATCGCTGAAATGAAGAAGGCCCCCTCGGTTCGTCCGAGGGGGCTTTTTTTGCGTCGACAGGCCGTTGGTTCGTGCTGCTCGCGCTTGCCGCATGGTTGCGACGACGGGCGCGATGCGCGTCGGGTTCGGCGTGACCACTGCCGTCGGATGCCGACGAAAGCACGAGGGGACGAAGTCGTTCATCGAATGTCGACCGCGCGCGTGCGCTTTCGGCTATAAGCGCGCTCCGATGATGCACTCCTCTTCATTTTCATGAACGTGACGACGTTGCGTGTGGTTGGGCGGGTTGGCTACTGGGCGCTCGTCTTCGGGGCGATGCTCGGCTCGACGGGGTGCGAGATCATCGCCCGAGTCGATCGCAGCCAGATCGACAACGGCCAGGGCGGCGTGAACGCGGTGTGCGGCGACGGTACCCTCGCCGCGCCGGAGACGTGCGACGACGGCAACGAGGCGAGCGGCGATGGCTGCTCCAGCGACTGCGCGGTCGAGAGCGGCTGGACCTGCTCCGAGCAGCCCAGCACGTGCACGAACGTCGACGACTGCACCCCGAACCCCTGCCAGAACGGCGGCACGTGCACCGACGGCGTCGACGGATACACCTGCCAGTGCGCGCCCGGCTTCACCGGGACCAACTGCGAGACCAACGTCGACGGCTGCACCCCGAACCCCTGCCAGAACGGCGGCACGTGCACCGACAGCGTCGACGGCTACACGTGCCAGTGTGCCCCCGGATTCACCGGGACCAACTGCGATATCAACATCGACGACTGCGCCCCCGACCCGTGCCAGAACGGCGGCACGTGCACCGACGGCATCAATGGCTACACGTGCCAATGCGCGCCCGGATTCGGCGGGACGAACTGCGAGACCAACGTCGACGACTGCGCCCCGAACCCCTGCCAGAACGGCGGGACGTGCACCGACGGCATCAATGGCTACACGTGCCAATGCGCGCCGACCTACGAGGGGACCCAATGCGAGGCCTGCGCCGGCACCCTCGCAGACTGCAATGGACTCACGTCCGACGGCTGCGAGACGAACCTCCAGAGCAACGCCGACCACTGCAACGCGTGCAACCTCGCGTGCTCGACGGGCGACATCTGCTCGAACGGCGCCTGCCAGGCTCCGCCCTCCGGCCAGGTCCCCGGCACACCAATCAGCGTCCCGGCCACGCACACCCCGCTGGCTCCGGCGGTCGCCGACGTAAACGGCGACGGCAAGCTCGACATCCTGGTGGCCAACGCCGAATCGGGCTCGACGATGAGCCCCTCCGGCTCGGTCTCCGTTTTCTACGGCAACGGCGACGCAACCGTCCAGGCAGAGGTCAATTATGCGGGCGCCACGCTCTCCAGCAACGCGGTGGTGGCGGCCGACGTGGACGGCGACGGGTGGCTCGACGCCGTCACCGTCGACGGCCAGACCAACCTGCCCGCCACCAACGGGAACATCAGCGTCTACCGCAACCTTGGCGCAAGCGCGCCCGGGACCTTCGGCGCGCTGACGAGCTTCACCACCGGCGCCCCAGGCTCGGTCCACCTCTGCGCGGGCGACTTCGACGGCAATGGGCTGGTCGACATCGCCACCACCAGCGTGGTCACGAACCAGGTGAGCGTGATCTTCGGCACCGGCGCCGGCAGCTTCGGCGCGCCCGTGCTCATCACCATCCCGTCCACCGGCGGCGTGCAGTCGACCATCGCCTGCCGTGACCTGAACGGCGACAACCACCCCGATATCGTGGTGACGAGCCCCAGCTCCGCGCGCCTCTCGATCCTCCTCAACCAGGGCGACGGTTCGTTCGCCGCACCGGTCTCCTACACCAACGCCCTCAACGGCCAGACCGCGGGCATCGCCTTCGGCGACGCCGACGGAGACGGCAAGCTCGACATCCTCGCGAACGGCGCGGCCGGCGCATACCTCTTCTTCTTCAAAGGGAATGGCGACGGCACCGTCGCTAACGGCGTGCAGTCCGCCACGGGAGCCGGCGCAGTCGCCAACTCGGCGCTGGGGGTCGTGGCCAGTGACTTCAACGGCGACGGCAAGCTCGACGCCTACATCCTGGCCACCGCAGCCACGGGCGGCGTCCGCCCAATGACCGGCAATGGCAACGGAGGCTTCACCGCGGGCGCCCTCGTCACGACAGGCACCTCGCCCGGCCTCAACGCCATTGCCGTCGCGGACCTGGATGGCGACGGGTATGACGATCTCATCCTGACCAACAGGGGCTCCGCCACCCTCACCGTGATCCCCAACGGGCTCTGAGAGACAGCCGTCGCCCCCGCTGCCGTCGCCGGCAGAGGGGGCACGGCCCGGCGGATTCGCCCGTCGCAGCGCCGGCCATCGCATTGCAGCATGCCGTCGACGATCGGCCAGCGTCATCCGTGCAGGCCAGGCGGAGGCGGAGGCGCGGGCGCGTGCGTTACCGGGTGGGGCAGAGCGCGAGGCGGATCCGGGCGAGGCGCAGGCGGGCGTAAGACCACCGCCCGAGAACTGGACCGACGCCGAGCGCTGGTTCTGGGAGCCGTGACAGCGGCTCACGCCATGCGCACGCACCCCGGGCTTGGGAGCGAGAAGCAGAACGGAAGGCGCGATCGATGCGCGCGTTCCCGCTCACGCCTCCTCTTCGCCCTTATCGGCTTTGGCACGTCCGGACTTCACTTGATCCCATGTCGTCCGGAAGAGTTCCCCTAGCCTTTCGAGGTCGTTGATTGAATCCATCGTAACGCTCGACCATTCAGCGTACGGCGTCGTTGCCACCGGAAGCGAACCGGCGATCGGGGTCGCCCGCTCGGGCGGCAGCGGCACCCAGATCGCAGGTCGCTTTCGGCCGCCAAAGAAGCGGCAAATGACCCAGCTACGACGATCAGCAATGTGAATCTTGAAATAGGAGGCCGTGTCCTCGTAAAGGATGGGGCGTGTCGGGCCGAGCATCCGCTGGACGATCGCGAATGCATCGAGCTCCTCCTGTGTCGTGTCGATCTTGCCCTTCTCCGCTTTGGCCTCTTCGGACTTCACCTCCGCGGTCCTGCTCTCCGTGATCCTCGGCTCCGTGCTCTTCGGCTCCGTGGTCTTCGGTTCTGTGGTCTTCGGTTCCGTGGTCTTCGGTTCCGTGGTCTTCAGCGCTTCGGCTTTGATGGCGACGCCCTTGGTGGCGGGCTCTTCGCTCGCCTGCGTCGCTGCTCGCTCACGAAGCATATTGGAGAGCACTCGCTGCTTTGCCCATTCGCTGATCGCATTTGTGAGAGCGGGTTTCCAGCCGTCCAAGACCGCAGCCGTGAGGTTTCGTGTCTCGATGTTCAAAACGGCCAGCCGAGTGAACTCCGGCGAGGGCTCAAGTAACCGGGTCAATTCGCCAATGAGCAAATTTCGCTGGCGAGTCCGCTGTGCGAACGTCCTGAGTAGGCTCGAATTGTATTCCGACTTTTCGAGGACCGTCAGGAGATCGAGAGGCGGTTCCTCGCCCAAGACGTCCCACGTCACGAACGGGTCCTTGTCCATGACGTTCTCGTTGACCAGGTCCGTATAAAACTTCCACTGGACGCCGTTGGTCAAAATCCCCAGTTTGACCTCCAGCGCCTTGGCGAAATAATCGGCCAACTGCTCGTCGTAACCGGCTAGCTTCTTTCCTACTTCCTTGGCCTCGACGAAGAAGAGGGGGTGCCCCCCATGCAAGAACGCCCAATCGATCGGCTTCGAGGATCGCTCCTTGCCGAAATCCACCTTGTACTCAGGGACGCATTGACGTGGATCGGTCAGATCGTACCCGAGCAGGGTAAAAAGAGGACCTATCAGGCTTTGCTTCGTCGCCTGCTCGTTGCCTTTCACATGGTCGGCCAGTTCCTTGACGCGGTTCACGTACGCTTCGATGGCTTCCTTCTTCATGCGTAGCCCCCTCACCCGGCATGCTACGCTCGCGCTCGAACGAGCGTCAATGTTCTTGTGATGAAGAGCCCATCCCCGGCGCACGTAGGCGTGTCACCAGCGGGGCCGGTCCAAGAGGCGCGCTCCCGCGCGCGGCGGAGGCGGAGGCGGAGGCGGTAGGGTCAGTTCAGATCGAAGTACACGTCGAAGGTGCGTTTGTCGCGCTGGGTTCGCACATAAAGCTCCTCGAACACCGCGTGCCCGGTTAGGCTCACGTAGGCGCGTGGAGCGGGCGGCGCCGTTACGACCTCGGCAGGAAGCAGGGGGGCGTCACATAGGAGCACCCCCTCGAAGTTGCTTTTCCATCCGATTGACTTCTTGAGGAGGATGCAAGTGCGCCCATCAGCGAGCCGCGCCACGTGCACCTGGGCATCCGTGCTCGCCCCGGCAAGATCGCCCGGGAGGGAAATCTCTTGCGTGGATTTGGGCGCGACGCTCTGCGCATGCACCCAATCGAGTACCCGCGCGTCCTGTGCGCTCCCCCCGCATCCCACACCAAAGAGGCTCATCAGCACCCCCAGGTAGGGCCCCCATTGTCGTTGCCGCCACGTGCGCATGCTCCTCCTGCTCTTGGTTGCTTCAAGCGTACCACTTCTAGACGGGTACGTGCGAAGCGCGCCAACGGGGGCGCTCCGTGGTCAGAGGGGGCGGGATCTTGTGGGTTTTGTAGGGTGCGGGGCCCCGGAATCCGAAGCAGAGGCGGAGGCGGAGGCGGAGGCGCGTGCGCGTGCGTGTGCGTGTGCGCGTGTGCGTGCGCAGGCGGATCAGGCGGGCGCGAGCATTGGCAGGTGCCGTCGGGCGAGGGAGAGGCGGGCGTAGGTAGAAATTGCTTGGGTGGATGTGTTCCTGCACTTTGCGATTCACTCTCAATGCGGCCCAACGCCACGGTCTGCCGCGGGCCGGGGCCGTCCAGCGAAGCGAACATGCCCGGCCCGTCGGCAGCAACGGCTTGTTGGGCAGTGCATGACGGTCCTGATGCTCATTGCGTTTGCGCATTGCCGCTCGATATGGGGAGCGGGCCGGAGCGAGTGGGCCGACGCGTGGGGCGGAGCGCGCACGTCATTGCGACACCCAGGAGCAATACTCGACGGGCGTGGGCGCTGGACCGCATCGGCCACCGAGGTTCGCGCCGAGCTTGAACACGTAGACCCTGCCGTCCTGAGACACCCAGCCCGCCTCCAGGTGATCCCAGACCCCACAGGACCCGCCGACGTCTCGAGTCGGCACAGCCGCTTCGCCCATCGTCCCCGGGAGCCCGTGCGCCACGAGCGGCAGCTTGGCGTCTCCGGAGCGCGTGCGCCGCAAGAGTTCGACCTTGTAGCCCTCGCCCACGAACTGGAACTCGACCGCATTGAAACGCAGCGCGTGCGGATCGACGGCGACACCGGAAGGGCCGCAGTCTTGGCCGCCGATCTCTCCCGGGATCAGCGATTGCCAGCGGCCCTTGTCCAAGGCTCGCTGCGCCTGCGGGCGACGGGTGGCCCGTGCCGAGTGTGCCCAGAGCGTGAACACGACCTGTTTGTTCGTTCGGACGTCGAGGAAGGCGAGGTGCAGGCTGGCTCCTTCCTCGATGGTCCATCGCTCGTCGAGAATGGCGATGGTTCGACCATCGTCGCTCATCGCCGGGAATCGCCTCGCGACCTCGGGTTCGACCATGGTCGTTCCATCCGGGCGCTGATCGAAGCGGAGCGTGACCGGCGTGAACGCCGCATCGGCCTTCGGCGCTCCCGCGTTACACTTTCCGTCGCTCGAGGGCGCCGCATGAGCGTCCCCGTCGGGCGGGCTCGGGGGAACGCTCGCTTTTGGCGAGGGGATGCTCGATGGCGAGGGGATGCTCGATGGCGACGGCGCGGCGCCGCGACACGCCGCGACTACCCCGATCGAGGTCGTGAACGCAGCCTTCATCCATCGAGAGATCATGGTGCAGTATACATAACGCCTCGGGCGATCTGGAATTCGCGACTGTTGCCGCAAAATTCATCAACGCCCCGGCACCGGCACGCACCTCGGCCCGCTGCACGGCACGTGCTCCGGGACGCAGCACGCTGCGCGCGAGGGGCCCAGCTCGACGTCCGTCACCCGCACTGTCAGGTCGGGCAGCGCGATCCTGCCCACCGCGGTCCACGCGCGCGTCTCGGCGCAGGCCGTGTGGCCCTCGGCCGGTGGGGGATCGATCGCGAGCTTGCGCGACAGCACGCCATCGATCGGGAGCGACACGGCGCCGTCGTGCGCCTCGGCCTCGATGCCCCACTCGGTCTCAATCAGCGCCGCGAGTTCCGGCGCTCGCAGATCGCCCCGTGCAATCCGCGCGAGCTCTCCGCGCGCCCACGCGTGCGCCGCGGTGCCGTCGCCCCACGCGCCCGTCGCCGCGGCGTCCACTCGGATCGACGGCGGCGCCGCGGCGAACGGCGTCACGCAGCCCGTGCAGCGCGTTCCATCGAGGCCCACTCCGTCCGTGCGTTCGAACGGGCCGACGATCCCGGTGATCGTCGCGTCGCTCGCCGGCTGCCACAAGAGCAGCGCGCCGCGATCGTCGCCGTCGCGCACCAGACGGATCGCCACCGCCGGACCCAGGACCGACCCCGTGATCGGCTGGCGATCGAGGCGGCCCACCATCGAGCCCGAGACCACCTCGTCCTCATGGTCGGGGAGCGCGCCGAGGTTGTTCCGCGCGTCGATCGTGCCGCGGTAGAGCACGGTGTCGTCCGCGTAGGCCCACCACATCCGGCGCCGCACCTGCTCGACGCCTGCCGCGTGCACCGACGCGAGCGCGGGATCGCTCGCGGGATCGACCGTCTCCCGTGGCACCGCGCGCGCGGTGCCGCACGCGCCGAGGATCACGCCGAGCGTTGCTGTCATCGTTCGCACGCCCGCAGCGTGCCATAGGGCCGAGCCGATCGCCCGCGCTGCGGAGGCGGAGGCGGAGGCGGACGTGTGCTTCGGGGTCGCGCGAGAGCATCGCATCTCCGGCGCGCGGTCGCGCGCGCGATCGTTCTACCTGCGCGTCCGACGGCCCCACGCTCGCGCCTTCAGGCACCTAGATGCCATGATGTAGGACAATCGGCCGGCCGATTGTGTCGATCTTACCGTCCGCGTTGCGGATAGTCGTCGGTGCAAGGGGCCCCGGAATCCGAAGCGGAGGCGGGGGGCGGAGGCGGAGGCGCGTGCGCGTGCGCGTGCGCGTGCGTTAGCGAGGCGGATCCGCGCGAAGCGCAGGCGGGCGTACGCGGTATCCAGGCGGATCCGGAGCGCGCGGGCAATCTGCGGCATCGAGCGGCCTTCGATTTCGTAGGCCCAGAGCACGGCCGCGAGCTTTTTCGTGAGCTTCTGGATGGCCGTCCGGGGCAGCCGCGCCGCGTCCATGGCCTGCGTCACGCGTGGGTGGAACGCAGGCTCCGGCAGCTCGCCCGGGAGCATCTCCCGGCAATGCCGCGCTTGCCTGCGATGGTTCGCCGCGACGTAAAAAGCGACCGTGCAGAGCCAGGAGCGCGCCTGTTCGCCCGATGTGAGGGTCACACGGCGGCGCCACGCGACGAGAAAGACCTCCTGCACGAGGTCCTCCGCCTCGCGCTCCTCGACGCGGCCATGCTTCAGCAGGACCGAACGGACGAAGCCACGGTATTCGCGGTAAAACCACGCGAAGGCGGCCTCCGGGGAGGGTACGGTGTAGGTTTCTTGGCGGATTCAGGGCAGACGTCTACGTTGCTCACAGCTTGTGAACTCCGGTGCTTCGGGGTTTGCAGGTGAGACGCCTGTCGGTGTTACCAGCACCGGCTGGCGTCGCTTGTTTTGCCTCATGAATTGGGGCGCGAGGCAATCGCGAATGAGGGATTGGTTCGTCGTGGTAGAACCCCACGATCCGCCCTGAATGGGGAGTGGGGTGTTGGAATGGGAGCCGCGATCCCGGGCTAAAATTCCCTCGCCCCTCTCCCGTCCCGCTGAGCATTGGTCTCATCTTGGGAGGCGCTGCGCTGGGGCTTTGCCCCAGGCCCCACCGGGGCAGCGCCCCGGCGCGCGACGTTCGTCATTCTGGAGAGAAAGCCTTCGCCCGCGCCTCCTCGGACAAATCCCGCGAGATGTCCGGTCCTGCCGCCGCCTTGCACGTGAGCCTTCTCACCACCTGATCTCGACCCAAAGGTGGCGTGCACGCATCTCCAAGTCGCGTGCACGCGTCTCCAAGTCGCGTGCACGCGTCGCCAAGTCACGCGGGCACGCCTTCCCCTCGTGCCCACGCATCTCCGCGTCGCGGGCACGCGCCTTCATGACATTCCCGAACGATCTCCACGTCATGCGCACGCGTCTCGACCTCACGCGCGCGCGCCTTTGCTCCCCGCCCACGCGTCATTTTCCTGCGCCCACGCGCCTCGGAGACGCGCCCACACGCCTCGCACCTCGCTCGCGCGCGACGCCTCCGCGCGCGGCGGGGACACGGGCGGCGCCTCGCCGGGGCGCCGCCCCGGACCCCGCGGGGGCTGTTCGCCCCTCGACCCGAACCAGGGCAAGCCCTGGACCATTTGGGGAAGAACTGCGCGATGCGCAGTTCTTCCCACGGGCCCGTGGCAAGACCAAAGGCAGCGTTGTCGGTTGAGGCCGTCTTGGCGGGCAGCGTCGCTCGCCGGTCTTGCCTCAACCTGTTCGATGAACTGCGCATCGCGCAGTTCATCGACCCCGGGTCCAGCGCTTGCGCAGGCCCCTGGTCCAGGGGCGGACAGCCCCTGGTGGGGCCTGGGGCAACGCCCCAGCGCCAGCGCAGCGGCTTCGAGGGGTGGATCCGGCCGAGGCTGGCGGGCGTACCGTCGGGATGAGTACGCCCATTTCCAGCCGCTTTCATTTCACCCACCTCCTCTTGCTCGCGGCCTCCTGCGCGGGCGCGACCGCGTGCCTTTCCGCCGGGGACGACGATGCCGTGCGTATCGGTGATGCCCCCGAGAGCGGCATCCAGGGCATCACGATCGTGCCCACGAATCCCACGTCGCCGCCCCCTCCGCCTCCACCTCCGCCGCCCCCGTGCGTTGCGAACGTGAATTCGAACCCTGCTTTCGGCTGCCTCACCGCGGCCTGGATCTATGGCCCAGGTGTGGGGCTCGAATCCATGCTGAGCTCGGCTGTGGGGTGCGGCTGCGAGGCCGAGATCGTCACGACCGGCGTGGTGCCCGCCGCGTGCAACGTGCAACGCGTCGCCGTGAGCTGCAGCAGCGGCACGCCTCCGTTCAACGCCGTCTCGCCCATTCCTCCGGGCGAGTATCCCTGTGAAGGCCTCACGAACGACGACGGCACCCCGAGGGTCGTCGAAGTCTCCACGAACGAGCTCCCGTTCATGGGCATCCACATCGATCCGGACAACAACGGCCAGCTCTGCGACGTCACCCTCGACCCCTTCGTGGGGCCCATCGATCGCGAGATCAAGGAAAAGTGCTCCAGTTGCCACACGGACAACGAGCCCCAATGGTGGCCCGAGGAGACCGACACGGAAGAAGAGAGCTGCCCCTACTGCCACTCGAACGACGAGCCCCAAAGGTGGCTCGAGGTGGCCGACATGGTAGAAATCAAGTCCCTCGCAGGAGGCACCCGCCCCGCGTCAGGGCGCTTCCGGCACGCAGACTTCGCCCGATTTCGAGACACGGCAAAGCCTGCTCCGCTCGATCCGCACCTCGATCTTCTCCGGCGGCGGTGACGAGAGAAGCACCCGCCACGCGTCGCGGTCCGGCCGTTCGAGGAGCGCGTAAATCGCGAGCGTCCCCTTTTCCGGCACCGGCACCTGGATCACCTTCGTCTGCCCGGGCAGCACCACCACCGATGTCTGCACCGACTCGTCGGGCGTGGTCACGCGTGCCGCGACCGACTCGTACGACTCCGCGCCGAACGTCTTTTCGTCGATCGCGCGGGCGAGCACGTAAACCGAGCGCGCGCCATTCGCGTCGGCGGCCGGGCGGAGCACGAGCTCCACCTGGGAAGCATTCGACGACGCGCAACCGGCCCCGAGCATCGAGGCGAGGAGCGCGGTCAGGCCGCAGAGGGAGGCGTGACCTCGCACGAGCGCAGTATCAACGAGGCGTCGTGGCTTGTCCACTTAGCGTCGTCGTGGTGGGCTGTGGCCGCGACGGGCAACGAACCCCGCGGTTCGGCGGCGGGAGCAGCACCTCCCACGGATCCGAGCCGAGATCAAAGGCCACGCGCGCGCCGAGCATCCACGACACCGTCGATCCCCGCCATGTCGGCGCCTCGCAGACGAGCCGCAACGTCTGCCATGCCTCGCCCGTCCCCTCCTGCGACCGCGACGTCTTCCCGCCGCTCGAAAGGTCGGTGAGCTCCGCGCTCACGATCGCCGGTGTCGACGTCGACCAGGGCACGGGCAGCGGTTTCCACGCCGGCGCCTGATTGAACCCCGCGACGGTCGTCTCTCCCGCGCTGAGCGAGGACATCGTCACGGCCACCCGATCATCCCGCTCCACCTTGGGCAGCGCATGCGGCCGCACCGAAAGCGCGATTGCCTTGGGTTTGCCCGCCTCGTCCCAGAGCAGGCCCGAAAGCGCGTCGAACCAGCCGCCGACCTCGAGCGCCTCTTTCGGCAAGACGACCGCGCGATAATCGAGCGGCCGCTTCGCCACCCACGCCCCGCCATCGCTCCGCCGCGCGGCCGGCGCCACGCCGTCCTGGAAGGCGAGGCGCATCGTGCCCTTGACGCCGAAGACCGAATCGACCTCGCTCGGCGGCGCCTCGACCTTCGCCGTCGGCATGAAGGGAAACCGCACCCAGAGCGGCTCGCCGAGCGGTCGAATCTCGCTCTTGTAGATCTTCTCGACGGCCTTCTCCACGTTCGTCAGGGCATACTCGTAGACCTGATTCACCGGCAGAAGGAAAGGCCGCCGCATGTCCCCGCCCGGAATCCGCGCCGCGTCGAGCCACGCTTTCACTTGCGGCAGCGGGTGCTTCGGGTCGGGGTCGAGCAAGGACAAACCCAGCTTTCCCACGAGCGGCAAACGATCCCCGAGCGGCGCGCCCGCCGCCTGGAGCGGCCCGTCCTCCAGCGAGGCGATGAGCGGCGTCAGGATCGCGTAATACTTGTCGAGATTGACGGGTTTGCCCTTCTCGGGCTGGAGCGCCACGATCGGATCGAACGAGCGGAGCGCATTTCGCAGGATCGCGAGGTACGGGTCGCTTCCCGGATCGACCGCCGCGTTCTCCGCCACCGTGGTCCAGAACTGGCCGAACCACGAGCTCGGCGTGGCCATGTCCTGCAGATCGGTCCGCAGCGACGCGAGCGAGCCCGACGAGAACCCGAAGCCCTGCACGTAGGAAAACAGCGCGTTCTGGTAGGCCGTCGCGTACTGGTCCATCCCGTCGCGCGCGAGCCGCGCGAGCTCGTCGCGTTCGGTCTGCTGCACGCACGCCCCCGTGAGCGCCGCGTCGAGCTTCGTGAAAGCGGGCACGAGCTCGTCATTGACGGCCCGCACCGTGTAAAGCCCCGGCAAAGGCCGGCTCGGTCCACGCCCCGGCATGTCGCTCGCGCCCACCGCGGGGAACGTTTGGTTTGGCCCAAAGAACGGCGAGCGCTGCTTTGCACGCACATCCTCGACGAACGCCTTCACGTACGCCGACGACTTGCTCGACGCGACGAGCCTGTCCCAGTCCTCCGCGCGATAAACGCGGTTCTTGTCGATCGGATACGTCTCCTTCGAGGCCGTGTCCCCCGCGGGGCATTTCATCCCCTCGAGATCACCCACGATCTGCCGCAGCGTCCGGTTCTCCGCGCTCGGCACCTCGACCTTCGATCCGTCGACCTCGCCGAGCAGCCCTTCGAGCTCCTTGCTCTTCTGCTGCGCCCAGTCCGGGATCTGGTGGCTGCCTCCGGGGCCGAGCAGTTTATCCGCGTCCTCCGGGCTCTCCGTGCGGAGTAGCGATTCGAGCTCCTTCTGAGAGGGCGCGTCATCCACGCCGCGCAGCGCATCCGAGAGCCTGCGCGCGCTCTCCGAGAGCGCGCCGATCTCGCCAGGCGGAACCGCGCCCTTCTTCAACGAATCGTCGAGCGAGCCCAGAAACCCTTCCCAATCGCCCCGCGGAATGCCCTGGTCGAGCCCCTCGATCGCCCCCCACCACGGCGAATACGAGAACGTCACGTAATCGCTGACCACGCTCTCCGGCACCTCGAGCACCCGGGCGAACGTCTCCTTGTCGCGCAGCGCGAGCTCGCCGAGATCGTTGTCCTCCGAGGCCCTGAGCAGCGCCACCGCATAAAGCCGCACCGGCAGCGAGGACGCCCTCGCCGCCGGCAGGAGATACACTTCGCGGATCTTCCCGAGGAACGCCTCGCGTTCGCCGCCTCCGTCGCGTTCGGTCCGCGGCCGGTCGATCTCCTCCTTCGCGTTCGGATACGCGAATCGCAAAGGCCACCAGCGTGGCCGGAGCGCCGCCCGGAGCGCCTTCGCGGCTTTCCCTTCCGCTCGATCGATCTCCACGTTGCGCGGCAGGCGCAGCGTGGTGAAACCCGCGACCTGCGCGGGCACGGCCTTCACGTCCTGCCAGTGCCACAAATAAAGCGCGCCAATGAGCCCCGCGATCGAGGCCCCGATGATCAGCGCGCCCAGCGTCCGCCGCTGCTCGTGCGCATGAAAATCGGATTGCACCGTCTGCGCGTCGAGGCCGAGCGGCTCGCCCACCATCCCTGCGTCCGCGCCCTCGGGCAAACCCGCGACCACGATCCCGTCGAGCGCCGGCGTCGCGACCTGCGTCGCGCTCCCCACGAATGCATCGAGAAACGGTTCGAGCGCCGCGAACACGCTGCCCCCGCCGCCCGCGAGCAGCTTCGTCACCGCCGCCGTCTGCGCGGCCGGCAGCGTTTTGATCGCGGAAGACAAACACGGGTCGAGCGGCGCGAGCAACACTTCGAGGTCCGCTGCGCGCCGGCCCGCAGGCTTCAAGGTCTGCGTCGCGTGTCCCTCGTCCTCGGCCACGCGCGCGAGCGGGACGAACCCTTCGAGGCGCTCGTCGAGGTGCGAAAGAACGACCCGCACCCGCGGCGCGCGCCCGCGCCGGAGCGACGTGAGACGATCGACCACGTCCCGCCCGAGCGCGCCGAGGCGCCTGAGGCCCGCGGGCGTGAACGAGGGCGCGCGCGCGTCGATCACGAAAAGGACGACCGGCACCCGGAGCGCGATCGGCTTCCAGAGATCCGCGAGCGAAGAGCGCGCCTCGGGCCGCGTGTCTTCGAGCAATTCGCCGCTGATCTCCTGCACGAGCGCGTGCTGGCCCGCGAACATCGAGAGCCGCGCGTCCGACGTATCGCTCGGCGCGACCTGCGAGGCCGAACCCGAACGCGCGAGCCCCGTCTGGATCACGCTCGTCTTGCCGGCCCGACGCTCGCCGAGCACGACGACGATCGGCGCGCCCTGCACGCTCTCCGGCAAGCGGCGTACGAAATCGTCCCACGTTCGGCCGAGCGAGCGCGGCGAGGGCACCTTGGGCGCCTCCTCGCCGGACTTCTTACGCGACTGTACGAACAAATAAATGCCGAGGACGAGCAGCAAGACCCCCACGAGGGCGATCGCGGCGATCACCCAGGGGTTCAAGGACGCTCCCAGCGCTGCGGCCTGCTGCATCGCGCGCGCCTCCTCGCCGCCCTAACTCCCCGCGGGCATACGCTGCCCGGCGAAGAAAAAGGCCTCGAAGAGCTCCTCCACCCGATCGAAGGCCAGCGCGAGCACCTTCGGATCCCGCGCCTCGGGCGGCAGGGCGAGGGCCTCGCGGATGGGCTTCACGACGGCCGCGAGGACATGCGGAGGCACGACGCCCACGGCGTGCGCCTCGACCGCCGCGAGCAGGGCCGCCGCGTCCGGCGGAGGCGGCGAGTGGGGCGCGTCCTCGACATCGACCCGGGGAGGCGCTGGGGGCGCGGACGGACGGCGCCCGCTCGCTCGCCATCGTGCGAGCAGCGAGGACCGCGGATCACTCTCCTTGCCTCCGGCCGCCATTCCCTCGGCACTTCACCACAGAAGGCTGACGAGGGCAAAAACCGCGTGAAAACCTGCCGCGACGCCCAGGGCAAGCAGCGCGTACCGCAGCGCGGCCCGGGCTCGGACCGTGGGGGCCGCGGCCGTCTTGGCCGGGTCCTCGCTCCGCGGCAGGCAGCGCGCGAGCTTCTCCTTCCAGGCACGGATCTCCTGGGGCTCGTCGAAATGGCGGCCCACGAAACCCGACTCCAGGCAATGCAGGTACGTCGCGACCACGAGCGGCTCGGGCTTGCTCTCGGGCGTGAGGAGCCCCGCGCGCTCGAAGAACTCGTCGCCGCCGTCGGTCTCGCCGAGCAGATCCCATTGCAAGAGCGGCCACGGCGGGCTCTCCGGATCGCCCTCGCGCGCGAGCCGCGTCTGCACGCGTTCGTCGAGGAAAACCACGAGCGGGACGAGGACACCCTCCATGGTGCTCGGCGAGACCATCTTGTCGAGCTTCGCGTCGAGATCGTCGAGCCTGCGCCGGAGCTTCGCGCGGAGCGCCTCGACGTCGCGTGTCCTATGGTTTCGCACGGCCGCGTCGAGGATCCGCGCGGTGTCCTCGATACAGGCGACGATCTCCGCGAACGCGCGGGTATCGAGCGTGCCCGTCGCGCTCATGCCTTCGTCCCTCCGGAAAGCACGCGCTGGCCCGCCATCGGGCGCGTCGTGATCTCCACGTCCACGGGCTCCTCCGTCCACGCGTCGAGGAGCGCGGCGATCTCTGCTGCGAGCCGCCGCACGAGCGGTGCTTCCTCGGGCGTCCTTTGCCGCACCGCGAGCCGATACACGCGCCGGATTCCGCCGGCGCGCCGGGCCGGATCGGGCGCCTCGCGCGAATCGAGCTCGTCGACGAGCGTGGCAAACCCTCGATACGCCCCATCTCCGCTCGCGCCGAGGATCTCCAGCATCCCCACGAGATCCCGCCGCCCGAGCGACGGCCGCATGCGGAGCGACAGCACGTCGAGGCACCGCGCCGGGTCGCGCGCGAGCGTGCTCTCCGCGGGCGCGCGCATGCTGCCCACGAGCCGGAACGATACACCCGGCAAATGCCGCGTTTGCAAGCCGAGCGCGAGCTTGCCAGGCGACGCCGACCAGAGCACCGGCTGCGAAAAACGCGCCTCCGCGAGCACCTTGCAGGGCTGCTCGAAGGCGCCGTCGATCGAGAGACGGAGCTCGGTCACCCCGTCGCCTTCTTCGATCTCGTACGTATCGCCATCCTGCGCGAGCGCGGCAGGCAGAATCGGCACGAGCCCGCGATCGGTCGCCTTGTAGACCCCGCGCACGCCCGCGACCTCGACGCCTTCGAGCAACGGCGACGGCGAACGCACGGGCGCCGACGTCCGCGTCCCGTCCCAGAGGATCGGCTCGCCGAAATCGACCCACGTGTTCTCCACGGGGACGACGTGCAGGCGAAACGTATCGTTCGAGACCGACAAACTCGTGGGGAACTCCTCGTCGAGCTCCAGGAAGAGGTCGAGCGTGTCCCATGCCGTGCGTGTCTGCGGCACCTCGACCTGCACGAAAAGCTCCTGCTCGGGCAGGTGGAAAAACGAGCGAATGCGTGCGAGCGGGCCGCGGTCGTCGCCGTCTTCGAGGGCGCTCGCGCGCGGGGCGCCGAAGGAGACGCGGCAAGCGATCTCGGGCCCGTCGGTACCGGCCACGGCGAAGGCGCGCGTGAGGTGGCGCGAGAGCGCGTCGTGCAGCGCGAGCGACGCGCGATAATCGTCGAGGCGCCGCACGTAAAACGAGAGCGTGGCCGCGTTTTTCCAGGAACGCCGGGCGCGGAGGCGGATCCGCACGAAGAGCCGCCGGCTCTGCTCGACGAGCCGCGCGCCCGTGACGTCGATCGGCAGGATCGAGAGCGGCCGCATCATCGAAAAGAGCCCGACCTTGCCCTCGGCCGACATCGCGCGGAAGAGCGTGCCTCGCGGCAAAATCGCGGGCTCGACGCGCTCCTCGCCGACCACGCATTCGACCATCATCGACGCGGGCGCCGGGACGAGCAGCTCGTCGAGCGTGCCGGCGGCGATGCGACGAACGGCCGCGGCCGTCGCGCGCTGGGCGGCGGCGCGTGTCCTCGCCGAAAAGAACGCCTGCGCCTCGAGGATCCGACGCACGTCGGGATCTTCGGCCCCGAGCGAAAGCGCGCCCTCGGCCTCGCGACGCGCGGCGAATGCGTCGAGCGCGGAGAGCTCCTCCAGGAAGAGCGAATTCAAGGTCTCGGCCTCTGCCATCGTCCCCTCCTATCCGAGATTCACCAGGTTTCCCTGCACGTTCGTCATGGCGCCCTTGAGGGTCGCGATGCCGGACGATTCGAGGTTCATCGTGCCATCGGCCTTGGCCTCGATCATCGCGCCCTTGGCCGAGATCTGGCTCGTCCCTTCGAGCGTGAGCGTCGCCGACGTGGACAGCGTCGCGCCCGCGCTCTCGAGCGTCAACGTATTCGAGCTCGCGCCCGTGAGCCCCACCTTCGACGTCCCCTCGACGGTCACGTTTTGCGCCCCCGAGATGGCCACGTTCGCGTCCGAGGAGATCGTCGCGTCCTTCGTGCTTTGCACGGAAAACGTATCCTGGCTCGTCCAGCTCGACGCCTTCGTGGACGTCATGGTGATCGTCTCGTCGGCCGTGACCTCGAATTGCTTGCAGGCGATCGCGATCTTCTCCGATGTCTGCGTGATCGTGCTCGTGGCCGAATCACCGGCGACCTTGATCTCGATCTTCGTCCCGTCCATCACGATGGTCTGCGTGATGCTCGCGTCGGCGTTGACCACGGTCACGGTGATCCCCGCCGTCTTGTCCATCTCGATGGTGCAGACCAGCGGCATGACCGACTACCCTCCCGTCTCCTCGACTTTGAGGGTCATCTTGCCCTCCTCCAGCCGAAGGAGCACGGTGTCCTTGTCGTTCGTGCGCAGCACGCGCAGGACGGGTTTTTCGTCCTGGTAATCGTGGAGCACGGAGGTGTTGTTCGTCGAGGTTTTCCCGAGGAAGAGGTGCTGCCCCTGCCCGTCCTTGGCCACACGCGCCTCGGAACGCCAATCGATCATCCGGATGACCGTGGCCTTGCTGAAATCGAGGGCCACGAGCACGCGCTGGTTCTTGTAGAGCGGCAGATACAGGTTCCCCGCCCCGCTCTCCGGCTCGTAGGGCGCGCTGATCTCCTTGCTCTCGAAGAGCGGGATCTTGACCGTGTATTGATCGATCGAGGTGTCGTCGTCCGTCGCGAAATCGTACGTGATGTCGGTATCTGCCCCGACGGCGCTCACGATCTTGCCTTCGAGGTGCCCGGGGAAGCGCGGATCGACGATGGACGGCAGGCGAACGCGCGGCTCGCTCTTCTCTTCGAGGCGCGCCGTGCAATCAACGGAAAAGCTCGCCGCGGTATCGCCATAGGTCGGCTCGGGCCCGGCGCCCGACGCGCGAGCTTCGAGCGAGAGGAAAACCACGCGGAAAGATTCGGTCGCCGCGATCAGATTCGAGCTATGACCACCCGTCGTGGAGATGTCGAGCAAGCTGCCCGGCGAGACGGCCACCGTGGGAAAACGCCGGAACGAGAGCTCGACCTCGCGCTTGGGCAGGAGGGGCCGCGCGGTCTCCAGCGTGACGCGATCGTCGACGTCCTGCGCGATCGGCGTGCGGAGGAGCGTGTCGCGATACATGCCCGTAGCCGCATTCGTGTTGTCGACGAGCTGGGTCGCCGTGCTCTCGGTGTACGAGTTCAGGACGCGCGGCTTGTAGCGCGGGACCTCGGGGAAAAACGAGGTCATCGAGGAAAGGTCGTCGAGCAAGAGCTCCGAAGCCTCCCCGCTCGTGTCCTTGGCCCCCTTGATCGAATACGTGCCCTCTGCATGATCGTACGTGAAAACGCCGTTCCGGTGGCGGACGTACCAGATCACGAGATCGTAAAAGCTCGAGCGCGCGGCGGGGTCGAGATGGAAAAAGATCTGCGAGACCGTCGTGGTGATGACGTCCCAATCGTAGGTCAGGCTGATCTTGTCGCCCTTGTGGGCCTCGATCACGTCCTTGAACGTCGTCTCGGTGTAGAGCGCGCAGGGGAAATGCTGGCGCCAGAGCGCCTGCGCCGGGTCCACGAACGTCACGCGGTAATGCCGGAAGAGCACTGCCGGCTCGTCCATCACCCGCTGCGTCGTCTCCTCGCGCACCGATTTTTCGAGCACGAGGCCACTCGTCTTGATCTCCGCGTCGTCGGCCTCGGTGTCGGTCTCGAGGTGCCCCGGCTTGATCGAAAGGGAAACCTCGCCGAGGTCGGCCTTCACGAAATCCGCGAGCAGGTCGTCGGTGTATTTCCCGCCCCACGACGAGTCGTCCTGCATGACGAACTCGACGGAACCCGAGACGCCCCACGCTTCCATGCGCAAGGAAAAACCCCGCACGTTGCCGCCCGGGATCGTGTGCTCCGTCCCCCCGACCTTAAGCGTCAGCGTGATTGCGAGTTTTTCCTTCAAGGCCCGCCCCCGCCGGCCGAGCCTACCCGCGACGCACGGACACGTTCCGGAGGACGCTGTGAAAAAACACGTGATACGTCACCGGTTGTTCCCCCACGAGGCCCGTGAGCGTGAATCGCACCCAGAGGCCCCGGTCGCGGCCGATCAGGGTGAGCTTCGGTTCGAGCAGCCGCGGCTCGTACGACCGAACGACCCCGAGCATCTCGGCGCACAGCTCGTCGAGCAGCGGCTTCGTCGCGAAATGGCCGTCGTACCGGCCGAGCCCGTACACCTCGACCGCCGAGGCATACCCGCCCTTCGCGTTGAGCGACACCTCGAGGTTGCGCGCGATGCTCTCCAGACGGGGCTCGTGATCGCCCCTGAGCTTGCCGTAAAACGACAACGACGGCCTCCTCCGCGGTCCCTTCTATCACGACCGCCTCCAGGAGAGCAGCACCTGCAAGCCCTCGAGCTCCTTGGGCATCAAAAAACAGATCGCCCGCTCCCGGAGCACGGCCCCCCACTCGCGCGCGTCGTCGCCCGCCGACGAGCCCGCCCCCACGATCCGGAAAAAATCCACCGGCCCGCCGAACCGATGCCGGAACGGCGGGTTCGGCGAATACACGAGGCGCATGCCGCGGAGCGCGTGCTCACGCACGAGGCGGAGCCGCCCCGGGCTCGAAAGCACCGTGCCTTCGAGCGGCAGTTTGTCCGCCGTGCGATTCTTGAGGACCACCACGTAAAGCTCGGTCGCGCCGAGGGCCTGCTGCGGCAGATCCCCGGCGACGAGGCGACCATTCTCGGCGACGAACGAGAGCGCCGGCTCCTCGGGCAGGGGCACGCGGGCGCGCGAGGAGATCTCGTCGAACACGACGCAGAAGATGCGAGCGAGATCGTGGTGGTCGTAGGGAGGCGCCGCGAACGGCGCGGCCCGCTCGTCGAGCAGGCCGAGCTCGAGCGCGAAATTGCGTAATGCCGAATAGACCGGATACGGGTGCAGGTGCACCCCGCGGTCCATGTCGCCGAGCAGCCCGCCGAGCTTGCGGGCCTCGACACGCACACGAAAGAGCGGCGCCGCCGAATCCCCGCGCGCCACGGCCTCCAGCGCGAGCTCGTCGAGCGCGCCTTCGATCTCGGCGAGCTCGCCGCGCAGACGCGTGAGGCGCGGCGCGAGGTAGGGTGTGGGGCCGATCCGCACGAGCGGCGGGATGAAATCGGTCGCGAGGCGGAATTGGCCCCCGGTCGTGACCTCGAAATGGCCGAGCTCCGCCCGGCCCATGCTGCCTTCGATACTCGCCTCGGACGAGAGCACGACGCGGAGAAAGACGCGCGGGATTTCCTTGGGTGAGGGCGGTTCGAGCGCCCCCTCCGCGTTCGCCTCGTCGTCCGGAGGCAGGATGTGGGCGAACACCTCGACGCGGCGCCGCCCGACGGACTTGAGATCGAGCGGCGCGCTGAGCCGGGCATTGCCGGGCACGTCCACGAGCGCCCCGTCCGGCAGGACGGCGGAGAGGCCCGACACCCAGAGCACGCCATTCTTGGGATCGTCGCCGTTCCATTCGAGCCGCGCGATCCCGGTGAGGGGCAAACCGAGGTGGCTCGCCCTGAGCGCGGCTTCGGCCGAGAGCGCATCCTCGAGACCGAGGAAATGCTCGGGGAGCAGGACCTGCCCGATCCGCCATTTCGGCCGTGCCAGCGCCGCCACGGTTCGTCCCGGCTAGCTTTGCGCCAAGCCCCAGAGCTTGGCGAAGTTCTTCCCCTTGCCAACGGCGACCTGCAGCGATTGCGCCGAGGGCTGGGGCTTGATGCCGGTGTTGAAGGTGAAGTTGATGGGCGATTGCACCTCGGCCGACGCGTCGTCCGCCACCGAGAGGTTCAGCTCATCGCCCCGCTTCTCCAGGATCCCATTCATGTCGGTCGAGTTCGAGTGGAAGCAGAGGTAATACTCCTTCTGCACCGGGTCGTACTCGTAGACCGAGAACTGGAACGTGACCAGCACGTTCGTCATGGATGTGTAAATCAGGAGGGCGATGTTCTGCTTGTTCGTCGCGGAGACCTGCCCGGTCAGATAGACCGCGTCGGTGACGCCCGTCTCCCAGAGGATGTCGCGCAGGACCGCGACGACCGCCAGGTCCTCGGTCGGGTTCATGGGGTTCTTGCAGGTGAGATCGGCGGTCAGCGTCGTATCTCCGACCTTGATCGACGTGATGAAACCGACCGCTGTTTGCTTGTCCTTCTTGTAGTTGAAGCCCTGATAAACGTCGAGGACTTTACGAAATTCCGGCATGGCCGCTCATCCTTTCCTGAATGCTCGATCCCGTATCAGGGCCCGCCCAGGGCCGCTTCGAGCCGGAGCTCGACGTCCATTCCTTCGAATTGCGCGTGCGGCAGGACCGAGATGACCGACTTGTACCAGCCGAACGGCCCCGGCTTCGGCTCCACGGCTACAGTCACGGCCTTGAACGGATAGAACCGCAAGGTCAGATCATCGGGATTGACGACCGTCGTGACGTATCCGCCGAGCCAGTTCGCCAGCACCTGCTGGATGTACGGCCCGTCGGCTGTGCTGCCGATGTACTCGCGCATCATGCGCTTGACGAAATGCGCGATGCGCGTGATCGAGAACGAGTACGCGAGGTTCGTCACGAGGTGCGCATTCTTCGTGTTGAGATCCTCGACGAACGTGCGCGGCTTCTTGAGCGACTGCGCGCTGAAGAACGTGGCCACCGCCTCGTTCTTCTTGTGCACGAGCGGGATGAAGCCGTTCGAGGCGAACTGCAGCTCGCGATAATCGGGAATCGCGATCTCCACGGGCGGCTGCTGGTGCTCGTAGCCGTTCTTCTCGTACGTGTAGACCGTGAGCCCCTCGACGAGGCCACCGCCGCGCGGACCGCGGATGTGCTGGGCCCAGCCGGATCCCTCGAAGGAGCGGACCATGTTCTTCGCGAAGAGAATGGCCGCGTTGCCCCAGAGGAAATTGCTCGCGTCGTCGGTGAGGCCCGGCTGGACGGTCTCCTTGTAGCCGACGACGTTGCCCGGCTCGAGCTTGTACGAATGGCCGAACGGACGGCGCAGGAGGTACCGCGGCAGCACGAGCCCGAGGTACGCGGCGTAATCGGTGTCGCGCAGCTCGTTGTACTTGCCGAAATGCGGATGCGTGAGCACCGCGTCGAGGTCGCCGATCTCCGCGACCTCCTGCATCGTCTTGCAGGGCGTGAAGAACGTGGGCGCGACCGAGGAGACGAACGGGCAATGCGAGGCGTTTGCCACGCGGCCCATGGCGCGCAGCCAGTCGATGTCCTCGTCCGACGAGTCGAACTCGTAGAGGCCGATCATCGTGGCGAAGGGCTTGCCGCCGTACCGATCGTACTCCTGGATGTAGACCTTGTTGAAGAGGCTGCCGCCAAAGATGTCGGTGTCGTGATCGATGACGTCGGCGCCGATTTCGGCCTTGCTCCCGTCGAGGAAATCGATGATGACGTCCTCGCTCTCGACGCCGGACGCGAGGTGGTGGAGCCCCCGCCAGACCGCTTCGAGGGCCTGGAAATCATCGTCGTGGAAGACGTCGTCGAGGTGCTTGCCGAGCTTCTCGTCGACCTTCTGCGCGACGAGCGCGATCGCCTCGACGACGTTCGAATAACTCGCGAAGACGTGCAGCGGTCCGAGCTCTTCGCCGCGCGAGAGCGTGAGGTCGTCGCCGCAATTGACGAGCAGCGCCGCGAGGTCGTTCATGAACCGCGCGCCGTCGTTGATGTTGACGTTGCGGTCGTCGAACTTGAGCGGCGCCGTCGCGCTCGAATCGTCGGCGAGAGAAAGCGCGCCGCCGGACCCGTCGCTCGGCTGCGCCGCCGGCTTGACCTCGCTGATGAGGAGCTTGAGCGAGTCACCTTCCTTGAGGTCGCCCGCGGTCTCGCCGAACGCCCCGAGAAGATCCGCCTTGAGTTCGTCGGCGTTTTTGGGAGTTGTATTGGTGGCAGGCATGATCGCTCCTCGACCTCAGATCTCGAGCACCTTGTAATTGTCTTTCGCCCACTTCTGGAGCTCCTTGAGCCCGTCGGGCGAGGCGAGCGCGCGCTTCATCTGGGCGCGCAGCTCGGGGCGGTTGCGCAGCATGGACTGGAGCTCGAGCATCATCAGCTTGATGACGCGGAGGCGCTGGAGCTCGGGGATGCTGCTGGCCACGGCGTCCGGCGAGAAATCCTTCATCGACGCGAAGGGCACCGTGCGCTCCGCGCTGACCTTGAGCGGCGTGGTGATTGGCAGGACATACACCCTGCCCTTCGAGACGTCGTCGTCGTCGCTGTCCTGGGCCTCGGGCTTCGGCACGTTCGCCGCCTCGAGCGCGACCACGCGATTGCGCAAAAGGCCGGTCACGAGGCCGACCTTTTTGCGGGTCGACGGGTCGATCGTATCGCCGGCGACCTCGCCGGAGAACGTGATCGTCGCGCCCTGCACCTCGAGATTGCCCGCGTCGTCGATCGACTTCACGTCGAGCGTGCCGCCCACGACGATCTCGCCGTCGACGCGGCTCAGGCCGTTCTCCTCGGGCGTGCTCTGGAAATGCGCCTTGCCGGTGAGCGGATACTTGCCGGCTTCCTTGCGGGCGATGGCGCCGCTCGGGACCGTGCAGACGATCCGGTCGAGGGTCACGGTGCCGGGCAGGCTCGATTTGAGGTGCGAGAGCGCCTTCGGCAAATGCCAGGTCGGCACGATTTCGTGGAGATGATCGTCCACGGTGGTCCCGCGCTTGATCGAGCGAATGTTCCGCTCGGAGAGGGCGGGCAGGAGCCCCGCTGCGCGCTTGGAGCGGCCCTCGAACTCACCGAGGACCAGGATCCGGTAGGGCAGCTTCTCCTGCTGCGGCGTGCCGGTGATGTTGGTCCGGTAGGTGATGGTGAGCCTGGACTTGAAAATCTGGTCCTGGATGTACTTGCTCAAGATCGGTTCTCCTTCCCCACCACCTCGTCAAAACGAGGCAAGGCGCGCGTTTGCCAGCGATGCGCCGCTCGCCTTTGCCCCCCTCGTGCAGAAAACCCGAGGACCGAACCGTGGGGGCTCGGGGCTTTACGGTTCCAATCGCGCATAGCGTTTCATGGGTGCGCTCCCAGGGACAAATTTGCGTCACGCAGGGCGGTCGGGCGGGCGCCCCTCGAAGAGCGTGTGGATCTCGGAAGGCCGCGATTTCGCGAGTGGATCCCAGCCGAGCTCGCCTGGCCCGCGGACGATGAGCTTGCCCGACGCCTCGTGGTCGACGAGCAGCACGCGCAGGTGCACGGCCGCGCCGGAAAGCGCGGGCAAGACGTGATCGAAGAGACGAGCGCGCGCCTCGCGCGTCCACGGCTCGTTCGTCCAGGTCCGCGACGCGTCCGTGACCAGAATGGCGTCGATCCCGGGCACCGAGACCTCAGCCTCGCCGCCGAGCGCGGAAATGCCGAGCGTCGCCTGTCCAATCCGCGCGTCGGGCGCGGGCAAACGACGCTCGTGTCCGGCGCGGCGCACCGAGACTTCGAGCTCGGGATAAACCTTGCGAAAAAGCCAGCCCAGCGTCATCGGCGACGAGGGGCGAGCGAGCGTGAATGCCGAGCTGCGTAGGGAACGAGGGCGCGGGACGAGGCGCTCGTTCTCCACGGGCGCGCGCGTGTCGGCGTGATCGGCGAGGAGGCGATGGTCGGCGAGCGCGACGATGCCTTCGAGCGCCGGACCGGCTTGTGGATGCGCGAAAAGCTCCTGGAAATACGACGGCAGCGGGGTCGTGACCGCGCGCAGGCCGAGGTTCAGGGTGACGGCGATATGGTCGCCGACAAACTCGACCGCACGAACGAGCGTGGGTTCGAGCGCGAGCGAGGGGTGGCTGCGAAATCGCAAGGTGCGGTCGGGAAACCGCGCGCGGAGCAAGGCCACGAGGGCCGGGAGCTCGAAGGCCGGGGCGGCGCGCGAAATGGCCTCCTCCAGCGCGACGCGGCCTGCGCCGGGCGGGGCGTTGGGCATTTCGGAGGACAGCGGCGCCGGCCCGTCCATGCGTCAGGTCCCGACAAACGCGTCGAGGTCGACCTGATAGAGCTGTTCCAGCGCCTGCCACGCCGGGCCCCCCTCGGCCTCCCAGTGGGGCGCGATGTCGCCGATGTTCGCCGAGAGAAGGCGGAAATGAGGGGCGAGCAAGGCGGGCAGGTACACGCGCGGATCGAATCGATCGACGACGCGGCGCACATCCTGGGCCACGATCGCGGCCTTGCCCATGTCGCCGCGGCTCACGAGGAGCTCGAACGCTTCGAGTTTGCGGATGAACTGCTCGAGCGCGGCCGAGACCTCGATCGTGCGTGCGGGCGGCGCGCTGGGATGGAGTTTTTCCGAATCGAACACAGGCTCGGGGTCGGAGGGCGCGTTCTCTTCGGGCTCGTCCACGGCTTGCTCCTCGATCGGCGCCGGCTCCGCGGGCGTGACCTCCGCCGGGGGCGGCGGCGGCGGGGGCGGCGGCGGCGGCACGCGCTGGAAGACGCTCTCGCTGCGGGCGCGGAGCGCGGCGAGCTCACGCACGGATTGCGGCGACTCGATCACGGCCGTGATGGCCTTGGCGAGCGCCTCGGCCTCGGCGGCGGTCTTCGCCGTCAAATCGCGCGGGATCGTCGTGGCCCAGGTCTTCCACGTCGCGTCTCGCTTGGCTTCGTAGAAATCGATGGATGATCGAATCCCCCGAAACAAGAGCGTCCAGGCGGAGTCGGCGACGCGCGTTTTGCGCTGGAACGGCCTGAGCGCGCGAAAGCCTCCTTCGAGGGCGAAACGCACGGTCGCGAGGATCTCGGGCAATGCCACCGGGCCTCGCTCGGCGAAGACCCCGAGCAGGAAGGCCGCGATGAGCCGGGCGTCGGTCGCGCCGTCCTCGATCGAGAGCGAGGCACGCTCGGCGGCGGCGCGAAGCTCGCCCCCCTGGGCGAGGCGCAACGTATCGTCCACGGCCGCGGTGGTCGCATCCATTCCGGGGCCGGAGAGGGCGTGCGTGACGAGGTTCGGATCGAGCATGACGAAGACCTCGGACCGGGCGTATGTCGGGACAGACCTTTCAGATCCCGAGCATCTGCGCCCGGAGGGCGGTCAGATCACGAAAGACGGGGCTGCCCGCCTTCCGCAGGAGGATGCCCGAGGAGTATTGCCGATGGCACCAGTCGAGGTCCAATTCCTTGCCGACGCGCCGGGGGAAGAGGGGGAAGACCTCCACGCGCTCCGGGAGGAAGTCCTCGCCGAGATCCTCGCGGATCGTGCGGGAAACGAGGGCGGAGACGTCCTTTGCGGAGACGTCGTTCGCGCCGATGAAGACGAGGAGGAGGAAGGCCCAGCGGGCGCCGGGTTCGCCGGTCGGCACGGGCACGACGGCGGCGCCCACGATGCCGGGCAGCGTGGAGACGCGGGCCGTGACCTCGCTCGCGGGATACACGCGCGCGGCGCGGCGCGGGACGAGGGTGGAGCCATAAAGGAACTCGGCGCCCAGGCTCGCGACAAGAAAAAACCCTTCTTTGCCGGGCAGGGGGACGAAGACACCGGTCGCGCCCACGGCAGGTTCACCGCTGCCGCCGGAATCGAGCAGGAGGTACGGGCGACCGGGCGCGGGCAAAACGCGGGCGTTGCTGCTGCCAGGCCGGCGGGTGGAGAACAGCAGGCAGCCGCCGCTGGCCGCGTCGACGAGGACGTTGCTCACGGGAACACGCGCCAGGTCGTTTTTCTTGACGAACTCGTTGTGGGCGATCCAGTCGAGCGGCTCGTCGACGCTCCGGAAGACGTGGCGGAGGCGCGCGAGACGCGCGGGTTTGCGGCGAAGGTGGGCCGCGACCGCCGGAGCCACGCCGAGCACGGTGATCGGCGATTTTTCGAGGAGGGTCGGGTCTTCTTCGATGTCGGCCTTTCGAATGTGAACGAATGCCGCGCCCGCGAGCCAGGTCGAGAGGAGCAGGGCCGGCATGTGCTGTTGCATCGGAAAATCCGGCGCTGCGAGAGCGTCGCCGGGGCCGATGCGATAAGCGAACACGGCGTCGCGCAAGGCGTCTTCGAAGGCACGCGCGGCGGGTAGATCGACGGGGACGAGCAGGGGCGTGCGCAGCGGGGAGAAGAGCCGGGCGCAGGGTTCGTCGGGCGCGTACGCATATGGGGGCGCGCGCAGGGCCGGGCCATTCTCGACGAGGGGCAACGCGAGCGCGGCGAAATCGCCGAGCGGCGGCGGATCGTCGGGATCGACGACGACGTGCGCGGGCCCGAGCGCTTCGAGGCGCGGGGCGAGCGCGTGGGCGCCCGCGGGTTCGAGGATGGAGACGCAAAGGCCGAGGCGCAGGGCCGCGGCGAGGGCCACGACGAACGCAGGTCCAAGGGGAAGGACAATGGCGATCGGCGCTCCTGCCTTGGCGCCACGTTGCGCCCATGCCGCCGCGCACGCGGAGGCGCGCGCGTCGAGCGCGGAGAACGAGAGCGAGCGCGCCGTGGAACGTTCATACCAGACAAACGCTGGCCGGCCCGCGGCGACGTGGCGCAGGACCGCGTCGTGATAGAGATCCTGCGGTTTTCCCGGGCGGCTCCGGAGCGGCGGGCCTTTCTCGCGGACGAACTCGAAGAGGGCGGACCAGAAGGAATCCGGGGTCTCGCAGCTCTCGACGAGCCAGCCGCTCGAGGGGACATCGTCCTCGCGGGAGAGGTCGAGGCTCTGGACGAGGGCGGGGATCTCCATGAGGCGCCCGGGCAGACGAGCAGGGCGCGCGCGGGGCAGCAAGTTTTCTGCTCGTCAATTGCAGGTAGCCCCGTTCTCGAAGCACTTCTGGAAATTGCAGCGGCATGCCACGCTCCGGCCGCCCGGCAGGTCCGTGGTCCAGCCATCCTTGGTACAATCGGAAAACGAGCACCGTGTGCGGGCCGTTTCACCGCCGGGCAAGTCCGTTTCCCAGCCGTTCTTCAGGCAATCGGAGAACGAGCACCGCGTCCGCGCCGTCGTGCCATCCGGGTAGCGGGCCTCCCAGCCGTCTTTCATGCAGTCGCCGAAGGAGCAACGCACGTCGATGTCGCCCTCGGGCGTCGAGCTCGTCCAGCCGTCCTTCAGGCAATTGCTGAACTTGCATCGGCCCGCGGCGAAGACCGCGGCGGCCACGTAACGCGCGGTCTTCGCCTGCGCTTTTCGATCGGTTTCCTGGGCCGCGGCCTCGGCGGCGACACGCTCGGCCTCGAGCTTGCGGAACTTGGCGACGTCGCTCGTCGCGCTCGCCCATTTCAATTTCTTTGGGTCGTCGTGCGCCCAATGGAGGCACGCACGGGTAAAGGAAGGGACATCGTCCGCGGGGACCTTGGGCCTCACGCGATGACATGCCCGGAGAACGATGGCGTCGGCATCGGCGTGCGGCGCGACTTCAGTGAGCAGGTCGAACGATTCGAGCGAGGGAGTTTTCTCGATCGCCTTTTCGAGGTACCCGGCGGCCTCGAGCTCCAGCTTGGCCACCTCTATTTCGCCGTTCCTCGCGACCTTCGTGCGCCTCAGCTCAATCACGTGCTCGGCGAAGGACGTGGCGTCGTCCACCAGGTTTTTGCCCTCCGTGATCTTCATGCGCAGCGACGCGAGCTCTTTGTGGATCTCCTCCACGCGCGCAGCCTCCGCGTCCTCTTCCTTTTCGACCTCGGCGGCCCGCGCGGCGGCGCGATTCTCCGGCGGGATCAGGGTCGGCTCGGGCTCTCCAAAGCCACTCGTCTGCGTTTGCGTCTGCACTTGCTGCGGGAGGAGCGAGCACCCCATGCCGAGGACGACGGGGAGCGCGAGGGCCAGGGTCCGAGCCTTGGACATGCGCGACATATCGCGCCGATCGTACGCGGATCCGCGGCGATGCACAACCACGCGTGGTGCGCCGTCGCCAGCTACTTGGCCCTGCCCTCGCGACGCCTGGTACCCTCGTCCCACCGGAGGGAGAAACTCGCCCGGAAGGCCCGATGCTGGTCACCATTCGTATTCGAACCACGCGCGACGAGGGACGGACCGCGCTCTGCGAGCTCACGCTGGACCGGCGGCAGAGCTTCTCGGCGCTCGCCGAATCCCTCTTCACGCAATGGGAGATCGAGACCGCCGGGCCGCGGCTCGACCCGGAAGATCGCGCAGGCCTTTTGCGCAAGCTCGAGAGCTGGCTCGTCACGCATCGGCACGATCTCCGCTTCGGGCAGGCGCCGATCTTCGAGTACACGTGCCTGCGCCCGCCCGCGCCCCCGAAGCGGCCGCGCCCCCTGCCCCGCCCCGCCGAGGCGCCCCCTTCCCCGCCCGTCGACGACAGCGGCGAGGACGGAGCCCTGAAGCGCATCGAGGCCCAGATCGATTGGCAAGGGGGTTAGGCCATGAGCGGGGTGAAATCGCTGCGCATTCGGTCGAGCCAAAGGGACGAGGAGGCTTTGCGGCGGGCCGCGGCCGAGCGCGCGAAGCAGGCGCGCGAGGAGGCCTCGAAGGTAGAAGCCTCGAAGCCTTTGCCGCCGGTCCATGTGCCAAGGACGGCTCCCGTGGAGGCGTGCCTCCGTCGCGTCGAGCGGTCGATCGGGCTTTTGTCGGCGTGCGTCGCGCTCGGTGTTGCGCTCGATCGCGAGGCGGAGCAGGCCCGCGGCGGGCTCGTCGAATTCACGCGTCAGCCGGACGCGGCGCGGATCGGGGCCGTGGACGCGCTCGTCGCGCGGGTCTCGCCGCGCACGCTGGAAGAAGTTATTGCAGCCCGGCAGGAGGCGCTCTCGCGCGCGCTCGCCGTGCTGGAAGCGCCCGCGTGGCAGCGCCAGCTCGAAGCCTTTCGCCCCGGGCTCGCGGCCGATCTCCGAGGTTTGGCGGGACGAAGGATGCAAGATGGCCTTGCAAATGTCGCGAGCCTGCTCGGCGAACTCGACGCGCTCCTCGCGGCACGGGCGCGGGCGCGGGTCGTATCGCTCTGCGAGGGTGGCGTCGCGGCGGGGCTCCGGGCCTCGGAGGTCCGATTCGAGGCGCGCGAAGGCGCGTTCGTCGCCGAGCTCTCCGATGATCACGGCGTCTTCGCGCGGATCGCAGAGCACCTCGTGTCGTGGGCCGCGCTCCCGGAGATCGACGCGATCGAAATGCGGGGGCCCGCAGAGTGGGACGGCCCGGCCTGCGTGCATGGCGGTTATGCGGACGTGCTCGGGGCGCTGCGGGCGCAGGGCGTCGAGGCCGAGCTTTACGGCGAGGACGGGCGCGCCTTGTGGCCCGCGGGGGGCGACGGCGCGGGCGGCGCGGTGGTTGTCCTGCAAAACGGGGCGACGACGGGGAGGCAGGGGTCGTCGTGACGGACCTCCTGCTCAACCTCGCGGACGCGGTCGCGCCGTCGCGCGCGAACGGTCCCGGCGCGCGCGCGGTCCTCTGGGCGCAGGGCTGCTCGCTCCAGTGCCGGGGCTGTCACAACCCGCAAACTTGGGGCCCGGCGCCACGGCGTATCTGCACGGTGCATGCAGCCGCGTCCTGGGTGCGCTCGTTTCGAGGCTTGCGCGGGGTGACGTTGAGCGGCGGTGAGCCTTTCGAGCAAGCGCTCGGCTTCGCGACGCTTTGCCGCGCGCTTCGGGCCGAGGGCGCGGACATCGTGGCGTTTTCGGGTTTTACCCGGGAGGAGATCGAAGGAGACGTGCGGCCCCACGCCCGGGCGCTGCTCGCCGAGGTCGATCTGCTGATCGACGGCCGGTACGAGGCCGAGCTCGCGGCACGGCTGCCCTTGCGGGGCTCGTCGAACCAGCGTTTGCATTTCCTGACGAATCGGATTCGACCCGACGAAATCGAAGGTTTGCCCGCGGTGGAGTGGATCGGCAAGGGCGAGCGTGCGCGCGTGACGGGGTTTGTCCTCCGCGCCCTCGGCCCACGAACCGCCGAGGGTCGCGCATGAGCGGGAGCCCCGCGCCGGATCGGGAACGCGAGCCTGTGATCCTGCTGCTCGGTTGGCGTCGGTCCGGAAAAACCCGGACGCGGATGCGCTGGAGCCAGTACGCCCGCATGGCGCCGGTGACGGCCGAGGGAATCGGGCCTCCGCGGGTAGAGACGGGGGCAAACCCGGCGCCGACGGCGGCGGTGACGGAGCATCGGGTCGAAATCGGCGAGCGCGCGGTGCGGGTGATCGACGTGCCGGGGGCGATCGTGGACGCGGCGCGGGACGACGCCGGGGCGCTGCGGGATACGCTGGAGCCGCGGATCGGTCGCATCGGAGGCATCGTCCTTTGCGTGGCTCCGCCAGTGCCGCCGCGACGAAAAGGCTTGGTCCCAGGGCACGTACATCCCTCGCTCGTGCCGGCGTATGGCGACCTTTTCCCCGCTGGCGAAGCCACGGCCGAGCCCGCGGCCGCGCAGATGGAGGAGGTGCGCGCGCGGATCGACGCCGTGATGGCGTTCGTGGAGCAATTCGCAGGGCGCATGGGCAAGGACGCCCGCGACGTGCCCATTGCCGTGCAGCTCAATTTCGCCGATCTCGTCGCGCTCGGGAGCACCGACGACGAGGACGCGGCGGCGCGGGATCGGCTCTTCGCGCGGTATGGTCGCATGTTGCCGGCCGATCGGGGGGCATTCACGAACCCCGCGCAGATCGAGGCGCGGCGCGCGGAGGCCGCGGCGGTGGACGCCGACGTATCCGCCTTCGCGACGGACATCGCGGACTTCATGCGGACGCGATGGCCCGGGCACGATCTCTGGTTTTCGACAGCCGCGAACGTCGAGGATCCGCTCGGGCATCGGAGCGCGGCGGCGGGGCTCGTCTATCTCGTCGACCGGACGCTCGGGGAAGAGGCGCTCGTGGAGGCGCGCGCGCAGCGCGAGGCGGCGCGGCGGGCGGAAATGGCGCGGCGCGTGGAAGCGCGGCGGGCGCTTTTACGGCGCCTCCGGCCGGCGCTCGTCGGGGTGCCGGCGCTGGTCCTCCTTTTGCTGGCCGCGAGCACGGTGACCTGGGGGGGCCGCACGGAAAATGCCGCTCCGTTGCTGGTTCGTCGCGTGCGGTGGTACGCTCAATCTTATCTGGCCCCGGAGGGCCCCGGGCATGGGCCCGGCCCCCGTGCAGCCCGGACGCGATCGCCATGAGCCCGAAACAACGCGTCATCCAGGCGTGTTATCCCGCCAATCGTATCCCGGCAGCGATGCTGGCGCAGGCCTTTTTCCGGCCGCACGCGACGAGACCGCCGCACGCGGCCAAGGCCATCCAGCGAAGCACGACGTCCCTGCCCCCGCATCCAGCCACGGTGGCGCAACGAAAAAGCGCAACCCCGGGGCCCACGGAACGTCCGCCTCACGCCGCGACGCGTGGCGCCCCGCTGCAAAGGCGCGCCACGGACGAAACGGCCGCCATCAACCCGGCGCAGCCCTCGGGCGTGCACGCGTTCCAGCCGCCCGCGGGTTTCCTCGAAGGCAAACCGGCGCGTGACGGGCAGCCTCTCCCGCCCTCGGTGCTTCGAAAAATGGAAACGTTCTTCGAGGCCGATTTCTCCGACGTGCGGGTCCACGTGGGCGGCGAGGCGGCGTCGATCGGGGCGATCGCGTTCACGCTGGGCAGCGACATCCATTTCGCGCCCGGGTTTTACGAGCCACACACGTCGCGAGGGCAGGAGCTCCTCGGGCACGAGCTGACGCACGTGGTGCAGCAGCGCGAGGGGCGGGTGGCGAATCCGCTGGGCGACGGAATCGCCGTGGTGCAGGATTTCGAGCTGGAAGCAGAGGCGGATCGCATGGGGAGAGCGGTGGCCACGGGGCAACCGAAGATGGCGGCGAATGCGCGCCCCTTCCCCGCTTTCGGGCCTCCGGCGCAGAACGTCGGTCCGTTGCAAATGCGGGCGGCGCAGGCGAAGGGCGCGGGATATCGGCTCATCTTCGGGACGTACATGCACGAAAACGAGAGCCTCCCGGAGCCGCTCGCCGGCCACAGCTTCGTCGCGCTCGAGGAGCCGACCGGGGAACGGCACGCCTTCGGTTTTTCGCCCCAGAATTACGGCTCTTATGATCCACACCGGGACCTCGGCAAGCTCATGTCGGGCGTGCCCGGCGTGGTGCACGACGACAAGTCGGCCTTCGAGAAGCCCGGGGTGCGGCTCAAGGAATATCCGATCGACGCGGCGCAGGCGCAGGCGGCGATGGCGAAGGTGGCCGAGTATCAATCGGGGCGACACCGGTTCAACCTGCAATCGAAGCAATGCTCGGCCTTCGCGCTCGACGTGCTCCGCGCGGCCGACGTGAAGACGCCCGTGAGCGGATCCGTACGCGGGCCGCGCGACGTGTACGAAAAACTGCGATAAGGTTTTTCCCGAGGGAACGACGCGGAGGAGGCGGCGATGGCGAACGGCGAGGGCGAGGGGAAAAAGCAGCGGGCGCCGCATCCGGCGACGGTGCAGCGGAAAACGACGGCGGCGCAGCCCGAAAAACGTCCGAGCAGGCCGCCGCACCCGGCCACGGTGCAAAAGAAGTCGACCGCGAAGGCCGGCGCGCGCAAGGAGCGGCCTCCGCATCCGGCCACGGTGCAACGAAAAACGTCCGCGCCCGGCGGCGCGCGCAAGGAGCGGTCCCCGCATCCGGCCACGGTGGCTCGGACAAACGGATCCGGCGCCGCGCAACGCCTTTCGGCGCCCGGGAAAACCGGCGCGCTCACGCTGGCGTCCGGCTCGGCGCTGTATCATGCGACGAGTTATGCCGGGCTCAACGTCCTTTTGCGGTCGGGGATCGGGGCCAGCGTGAACGGGCGGACGGGCTCGGCGTTCGCGACGTCGACCGCGCTCGACGCCGGGCGCGCGGGCTCGGGCGGGCCCGCGGCGGTGCTGGAGCTGCGGACGACGCGTGCCTTGCAAGGCGGGCGTGACACGCCGGCGCAGCCGAAGACCACGGCCCCGGCCGAGCCGGCCGAAGGAGAGACGCAGCCCGATTTCGCCGTCGATCGCCGCGGCTCGCGCGGGGTGCAGTGCAAGCTGCATCCTCGCGCGCTCGACGCCCTCGAACCCGTGGCCGTGCACCTGCGCGACGCGCGGGGCGCCTGGGCGCGTTTCACGGTCGCGCAGTACCGCGAGATGTCGGCCGCGGGCTGAACCGCTGCCGCGCCCTTGCCTCGGCGCTCCGGCTTCTTCACCATGCGCTCCCGCACATGGCGTCGCTCGAAGACATCACCAGGCGCTACTACGAGACGACGGCCTCGCGTGGCCATCGCCCGACCGCCGAACACTACAAAACGAGCTCCGCGGGCCTCCTCCGCCGCCTCGGCTCTTGGCTCCCCGAAGATCGCACGACGCCGTGCATCGACCTCGCGTGCGGCTGCGGCGAGCTCATCTACGCGCTCGAGCAGCGCGGTTTCACTCGTACACACGGCGTCGACCTCTGCGTCGAGGAGCTCGACGAAGCCCGGAAGTTCGTGCGCGGCGAGCTCGTCGTCGGCGACGTGATCGACCACCTCGCGGCGCAGCGCGAGGACGCCTACGGCTTCGTGACGGCCTTCAACATCGTCGAGCACCTGCCCAAGGATCGGCTCATCGACTTCTTCCGCGAAGCGCACCGCGTGCTTCGCCCTGGCGGCGCGCTCGTGGGCATGGTGCCGAACGCCGTCTCTCCGTTCGGCGCGGCGGCGCGATACTGGGACATCACGCATCGGATCGCGTTCACGCCGAACAGCATCACGCAGCTCGCGGCGATGACGGGCTGGGGCGACCGCGTGGAGTTCCGCGAGTGCGGCCCGGTGCCGTACGGCGTGAAGAGCGCGATCCGGTACGTCGCCTGGCGCGCGCTGCGCGGCGCGATCGAGGCGTGGTTTCTCGTGGAAAACGGGGCGACGCGCGGCGGGATTTATTCGTCGGACATGCTCTTCCGGCTGCGGAAGGAGGGCTAGGCGGCGCCATGCGTATCCTCGTCCTCGGCCCCCGATTCGCGGACGGCTTTGCCGACAACGTCGCCGAGACGCTCGTCGAGATGGGCCACGAGGTCCTCGGAGCGGAGGAGGTCGATCACGCCGCGTACTGGTCGGTCCCTCGGCGCGCGCTGCGCATGGTGGAGGAGCGGGTCTTCGGGGATGCGCCTTTGCCGCAGGATCGCAAGCTCCTCCGGCTCGTGAAGGATCGACGCCCGGACGTCTTGCTCGCGCTCACGTGGGACGTGCACCCGGAGATCCTCGACGCGCTCGGCCGCTTCGTGCCGGGGCGGCGCATTCTCTGGTGGGGCGACGCGCCCGCGAACAGTCGCAGGTTCGGGCTCGTGAATCCCTTCTGGGACAAGGTGTACGTCAAGGATCCGGACGCCGTGAAAAAACTCCGGCTCGCGGGCAAGGCGTGCGCGCTCCTGCATGAGGCGATGAATCCGCGCTGGCATCGGCCGCTCGCGAAGCAAACGAGTGATGCCGTGGTCGTCGCCGGAAACTATTATGCGTTCCGACAAGCCGTCCTCCTGCGGCTGCTCCGCGACGGCGCGCGGCTCGAACTCTACGGCACCGAGCCTCCGCCCTGGTCGGCGAAGGAGATCCGGGCGAGTTTTTCCGGAAAATACGTCGTCCGCGAGGAGAAGAGCCGCGTGTTCGGGGCGGGAATGGCCTGCCTGAATACGTTCGCGCTGGCGGAGGGCAATTCGCTGAATTGCCGCGCGTTCGAGATCGCGGGTGCGGGCGGGCTCCAACTCGTGGAGTTCCGGCCGACGCTGCTCCAGTGCTTCGAGCCCGGTAAAGAGGTGCTCACGTTCGAAACGTACGAGGAGCTCCGCGGCCACCTCGAACACGCGCGCCGCTTCCCGGCCGACATGCTCGCGATCCGCGAGGCCGGCGCGCGGCGCGCCCTCGCCGAGCACACGTATCGGCACAGACTCGAAACCATCCTCGCGGATTTCGCCTGACGTTTCATGGCCCTCCGCGTTCTCCACGTCATTCCGAGCTTCTGGCCCGCGACGCGGTATGGCGGACCGATCGAAGGCGTGCTCCGGCTTTGTCAGCGGCTTCTTCGCCTCGGCGTGAATGTCGAGGTCGTCACGACAGACGCCGACGGCGCGGGGGATCTGCCCGTGCCCCACGCGGAAAAGACGCTCGCCGAGGGCGTGCCCGTTCGTTATTTTCCGCGGCGGCCTCGCACGCGTTTCGCGTTCTCCGCGCCCCTCGCGCTTCATCTCGCCCGGGAAATCCCGCGGTGGGATCTGGTCCACGTCACGGCCCTGTTCTCGTTTTCTTCGGCCGCGGCCATGGCCCTCGCGCGGCGCGCGGGTGTGCCCGCCGTGCTCTCGCCCCAAGGCACGCTCATGCCCTGGGCCATTGGCTCGAAGCGCTGGAAAAAGGCGCCGTACATCGAGCTCGTCGAGCGGAAGAACGTGCTCTCCGCCGCGGGCGTGCATGCGACGAGTGACGAGGAAGCGCGCGAGATCCTCCGGCACGTCCCCGGGGCGCGCACGTTCGTCGTGCCAAACGGCGTCGATTTGCCCGACGTGCTTCCCGACGTGCCCCGCGAGAAGCAGCGGATCGTTTTTCTGGGCCGCATTCATCCCGTCAAGGGGTTCGACGTGCTCGTGCCTGCGCTCGCTCGCGTCGCGTCCGTGATGCCCGAGGTGGAAACGCTCGTCGCCGGCCCCGACGAAGATGGGGAACAGGCGCGTGTCGAGGCGCTCCTCGCCCGCGTCACACCTCGCCCCCGCGTGCGGTTTCTCGGGCCTGTGTATGGGAACGACAAACTGGAGCTTCTCGCTTCGGCCACGGTCCTCGTGCTGCCCTCGCACGGCGAGAATTTTGGCATTGTGGTCGCCGAGGCGCTCGCTGCGGGGACACCCGTCGTCGTGAGCAAGGCTTGTCCCTGGAAAATCCTGGAAGAGCGCGGCGCGGGCGCCTGGGTCGAGAATACGCCCGAGCGGATCGCCGAGGCGCTGCTTTCGGTCCTCGAAGACCCCGCGCGCGCTCGGCGCATGGGAGAAGCGGGGCGCGCCGTGGCCGCGGGGTTCGGCTGGGACGCCATTACAAAGCAGATGCTCGGGCATTACGAGGAGATCGTCGCCGGCGAGAGGCGACCATGAAAATCCTCGTCGTCTCCTCGGTGGGCGGTCACCTGACCGAGATCATGCAGCTCGCCCCGATCCTCGCCGGCCATGAGGTGGTCCTCGTCCTCAACGACGACGCCGCATTGCCGGATTTCCCGTTTGCCCGGGTCTACCGCATCGCGCACGCCGAGCGCGACATCCGCGTGCTTTTGAACCTGCTCGAAGCCGCGCGGATCCTGCGCCACGAGGATCCCGACATCGTGCTCTCGGCCGGCGCGGGGCCGGCGGTCCCGGTCGCGCTCGTGGCGCGGATGGGCACGCGGGCACGGGTCGTGTTCGTCGAGACGGCCGCGGCGATCGTCCGGCCCACGCTCACGGGTCGGCTGATGGCGCCGCTCGCGCATCGTTTCTTCTATCAATGGGACACGCTCGCGCGGTTCTTCCCGCGGGCCGAGAAGGCGAGCATTCATTTCGGATGAGGATCTTCGTCACCGTCGGCAATGCGCTCGTCCCCTTCGACCGGCTCCTCCGCTGGGTCGACGAGGCCACGTCCGCGCTCGACGTGCCCGTGGAAGGCCTCTGCCAGCACGGCCCGAGCCTGGTTCGTCCGCGCGAGCTCACGCCACGCGAGCACCTCTCCCGCGCCGAATTCGAGCGCGAAATGGAACACGCCGACGTGGTCGTCTGCCACGCCGGCGTCGGCACGCTCTCCGAGGCCCTTCGCCGCGGCCATCGCCCGATCGTCGCCGCGCGCCGCGCCGGGTTTGGCGAGATCGTCAACGATCACCAGCTCGAAATCGTCGCGGCCCTGGGGCATGAAGGGCGGATCGAGGTCGCGGAGGATGCCGAATCCCTTCGTGCGGTGCTCCAGCGGTATACGCGGGGCGAGGCGCGGCGTGGTCCTCCGCGGGACGAGGATCCTGCGCGGCTCTCGCCCGTGGCGCGCGCGATCGCCGAAGGTCCGGCCCGCGCGCGCCCGCCGCGGCTCGGAAAACTCGCCATGGACGCGCTCGCCGCGCTGGGTCCGCGGCTCGATCGGCTGCGCGTGCGATGAACCCGCGCGCTTGCCCCCGCGCCGCGCTCCCGCTACGTTCGGCGGCGCGATGAGCATGACGGGCGAAACCACGCGTTCCGCGTGCCGGATCTGCGGGGCGCGTGGAGCGCCGGAAGAATCCTTCGAGGAGATCGCTTGTTTCCGCTGCGCCACCTGCGGCACGGTGCAATCGAACGTTCTGCCCACCGTGGAAGAGCTGGCCCAACATTACGCAGGTTTTTCCGAAAGCTACACAGCCGGCATGGGCGCCGAGCGGTTCGCCCGCGAGATGCCGAAGCGCCACGCCGCGAAGCTCGCGCTCGTGCGTCGTCACCAGCCCTCCGGCCGCCTGCTCGACGTCGGCTGCGGGGAAGGCGGGTTCCTCTCGCAGACCCTCGAAGCTGGCTTCGACGCCGTCGGGTGCGATTATTCGGTGCGAAAGGAATATCCGCCCGGCGTCCGGGTTTTTCCGGGCAACCTCGACGCCGAGGGCGGGCTGCCGTTCGAGGACGCGAGCTTCGACGCCGTCACGTCCTGGGCCGTGATCGAGCACGTCCGCGACCCGCACGCGGCGATGCGCGAGGTGCGCCGCGTCCTCAAGCCGGGTGGTTTTTTCTTTTGCGATACGCCCCTCTGCGGCGACGCCTCGGAGCGCGACGTCGCGGCGCGCTCGCACTGGTTCTGCCCGCCCGAGCACATTCACGTCTTCTCGTACGGATCGCTCTCGCGCCTCGTCTGGGCCGCGGGCCTCGACGTCGTGTATTCGACGCCCTCGTTCGAGCGCTCGGCGCCCAGGTACGTGGCGCGGCGCCTTCGAAATGTGCTGGTCGGCGTCGTCCTCGGGCGCGCGCTTCGTCATTTCGACCCGGGCGCGTGGGAGCGCCGCAGGCAGAGCGTGGTCACGCAGATCGGGGACATCCAACTCCTCGTCGCGCGGAAGCCGCGGAGCTGACCGTGCCGCCCGCTTGCCCCCCGGCCACGGGGCCGCTAGTTTCATCGGAGCTTCTGGCATGAGCCCCGATCCTCGAGCGAAATTCCGTGCGCTGACCCGGGTCTTCGACCCGATTTACCGGCCGTACCTCGACGCCGACGACGGACCCGGCTCGTCGTACGTCCCGGAAGCGCACGAGCACTATCGCGCCGAGCTCGAAGCCGCGCTCGACCTGAACGACAACGCCAAGCTCCTGCTCGCAGGCCAGCCCGGTTGCGGCAAGACCACGCTCTTGCTCAGCATCGCCCACCGGCTGCGGCGCGAGGGGCGGCTCGTCGCGTTCGTCGACCTCGAAGCGCAGACGGCCGTGCAGGACCTCGGCTCGCTCGAGATGTACCTCGCCGCCAAGGCCGAGCTCGTGGCCGAGGTGAAAAAAGCGGGAATCAGCCTCTCCGAGAAGACGGCCGAGATGCTGCGCAGCGCCCTCGAACGCCTGCTCGCCTCGCCCGTCGCGCCCGATCTCGACGCCCTCGGCGCCGCGCTCCGCCGGCTGCTCTCGACGGTGCGCGAGAGCAAGCTCCTGCGCGACGAGCTGCGCCGACAAATCAAGGAGTCGGGCTTCGAGCCGATCGACATGCTCGCGGGCTTGCTCGACGACCTCGAAGAGCACAGGCCCGTCGTGCTGCTCGACGGCCTCGACAAACTCCCGCCCGTGCAGGCGCGCGACGCATTCCTCGGCGACGAAAAGAAGCCGATGGTCGAGGCGCCGGGCGCGGCGATCCTGACGATCCCGATTTCGCTGATCTACGAGCCCACGTTCAACGTCCTCTCGGAGAGGTACAACAACGCGGGCAGCGCGGTCCTCCCCGCGGTTCGTCTCTACGATCTCAACCCCCACACGAACACGCGCAGGCGCTCCGAGCAGGGCGTGAGCATCATGCGCCGCATCGTGGAGGCGCGCGTCGAGCCGATCGATGCGCGGATCGTGATGCCCGAGGCCGTGGAGCGCGCGATCGTGGGCTCGGGCGGCAACATCCGCGAGCTCGCGCGGCTCCTCCAATCGAGCGTGGTCAAGGCGCACGTCCGCCGCGGCACGTTCATCGAGGAGCAGGACGTGTCCGCCGCGATCGCCGACCAGCGCGAATCGTTCCGCCGCGCCTACGATCCGCGCTTCTTGCCGGTGCTCGAAAAGGTGCGGCGCGAGTTCCGCCTCGAAGGCCAGGGCGACGTGACGAAGCAGCTGCTCTACGGGCTCTGGGTGATCGAATATCGCAATGGCATCGCCTGGTATTCGCTGCCCGATCCGGTCGAGCAGCTCCTCCGGCAAATGGAGACCTGGGCCGGATGACGCCGGAAGCGCGCATCGAGGAGCTCTCCGCGCGTATCTCGCTGGCGCAGGGATCGCCGTCCCTGCTCGTCGTGGTGGCCGAATCCGACGCGACGCTCGACGAGGCGCGTAAGCTGCTCGTGGGCATTTTGCAAAGGGCGCAGATGCGCGTGGAGGACCTCGGCGCGTGTGACGTCGACATGGGCCCCGCGCGCTGGGTGGAGCTCACGCACGAGCGCGCGGCGGACGCCTACGTGCTCTCCGCGGCGCCGTGGGGTCCGTTCAGCGGCGGCGCGTTCGCGGGGTTGCTGAATGCCGAGCGCGAATTCTTGCGCCGGCTTGCGGGGCCCGTGCTGCTCGTCGTCTCCCGCGATACGGAGCGTATTCTTCGGCAAAAAGCGCCCGATTTCTTCACGTGGGCCGCGCGGACGTACGAGCTGCCCGCGCCCGCGGAGCTTGTCGCGATTGCCCGGAAGCTCGGCGCCCTGCCGGACCGCGCGCCCGGCGTGCCCTCGGAGGAGCCGCCCATTCGATTCCTCCACCTCTCGGACCTCCATTTGAGGCCCCAGCGGGTGAAACGGTACGATCAGGATCGTGTTCTCCGCGGCCTCGTCGATTTCCTGGAGCAGGATCACCAGAGGTTCCCGCTCGACCTCATTTTCATCACGGGCGACCTCGCCCACAGCGGCAAACCCGAAGAGTTCGAGCTCGTGGTCGACCTCTTCCAGCGCATCCTCGACGTGACGGGCGTCCCGCCATCCCATTTCTTCGTCGTCCCCGGCAACCACGACGTCGATCGCGACGTGGGCCGATGGCTCCGGCGCACGCTCGACAAGGACGAGGAGGCCATCGTCTTCTTCGAGGACGAGCACGCCCGGCGATTCCACACGCAAAAGCTCGAAGCGTATCGTGTGGCGCTCGCGTCGCTGCTCGGAGAGGACCGCACGCTCGGCCTCGGCGTCGGCGCGAATGCGGTGGAGGTCGTGACGGTGCGCGGCGCGCGGATCGCGGTGGCATCGTTCAATTCGGCGTTTTTCGCGCAGGGCGACGACGATCACGGAAAGCTCTGGCTCGGCGAGCCCAACGTGGATCGGGCCGGCGATCGCATCGCGGACGAGGGCGCGCAGGCCGCGATCGCGCTCCTGCACCACCCGTTCGAGGAACTGCACGAGCTCGAGCGCGACATCATCGAGCATCGCTTCGAGCGCCTCTTCGACCTCGTGCTGCGCGGTCACATGCACCAGCCGAAGAGCCGCGGCATTGCCTCGCAGCGCGGCGGGTTCGTCGAGCTCGCGGCGCCGTCGGCCTATCAGGGAAGCCCGTGGCCGAATGGTTGCCTGCTCGGCGAGCTCCGTCCGCGATCGGGCAAGGTGCGAATCACCCCGTACATGTACGCCTCGGGCGCGGATCCGTGGGTGCTCGATACCAAGGTGTTTCCGGACGACGCGAAGGACGGATACACCCACACGTTCGCCGTGCCCGAGAAGAAACGGACGCCGAGCGTATTGCGGAGGCATCTGGCCCAGGCGACGGAGGAGGCCGTGGAAGCCGCGCCGGAGGCCGTGCAAAGGCAGGTCGCGAAGGTGCTGGGCATCGAGGCGCCGAGCAGCCGGATGCCAAAAGAGGTGGCGAAAAAGGTGGCGCGGGCCGCGGCGGCGAAGGTGGACGATCCGGCATTGCTCGCGAACGTGGTGGACGAGCGGCGCATGAGCACGGCGCTGAGCAAGACGGCTGCGGATGAGCTCGAAGCGGGAGGACCGACGCGTATTCCAAGGTCGGATCCGCAATTCTTGGAGAAAGCGCTCGGGCGCGTGGCGGAGTTCATCCACCGCAAGGTCAGCGGCAAGGTGGCGAAGGACGCGGCTCGCGAGGAGATGCTCGTGCAGCTCATCGCCACGGCGCTGAGTCACATCGTGGATGGGCCTGTCTCGGTGGAGCGCTTGCTCCCGGACGCCGGGAGACCTCACATCGTGATCGGTGCTCCGAATGATACGCCGGCGATTCGCTCCATCATCGGCGTGCATTTGGTATCGAAACTCGGGGACTGGGCGCTGAGCGACGTTCCGGAGAAGAGACTCGAGCGACTCGATCTCCATCTGGAGAGCGGGCATGCCGAGCACGGCGCGCTCGTGGAAGTCTACACGGGCGAGGGCGACGCGGTGCCACGCATCGAGCGCACGAAGACCCCGTCAGGCCAGAACGTCCTCGTGCTGCATTTGTTCTGGTAGGAGCGTCGCTCTCAGAACGAAAGCGCGAAACCGTCCGCCGTCGGCAGGAACCGGACCTTGCTCTCGTCCTTCCGCGCTGCGCTCGTCGGTTTGTCCGGGCTCGACGGGCGCGTCGCCACGAAGACGATGCCGACGATCGTGAGCGGCAAACCCACGAGCATGGCCGTTCCGCCCGTCGAGATGAGCACGATGCCGAGCGGGTCCTTTCCTTTGTCCCGCACGCGATCGATGCCCCAGGCGAGGCTCGCCGTACCCATCCCGAGGGTAATGGCGCCGCCGATCAGGAGCCCCACGCCGGACGAGCGCGTCTTCTTTTTCTTGGGCCGCCGCAGCCGCTCCACGTCGACCTCCACGGGGGTCGCGGAGACCACGGGCAACTGCGGAACGTCGATCGTCACCGAAGCGCACGCGCACAGCGAGAAGATGCCCCGCGAATCACAGGTCTGCGTGCCCGGCCGCCCGTCCTGGCAGGCGCAACGAGCCTGCGCGCCAGGCCTGCACATCCGCGGCAACGCCGCGAGGAGCGTGGGATCGTACGTGAACGGCGCGGCCGGCGCCGGGGGCGATGTCTCCTCCGCGCAGACGAGCGACGCCGTCGTGAGCAGCGCGGCGACCATCAAGCAAATACCAAGCAATCTCGCCATGATGCCATTCCTCGGCGTTAATGCGATAGCGCAAGGTACCACGAAGCGGACGGGCGGCGCAATCTCGCGCCGCGTCACGCACGGAGGAGCTCTGCAAACCCCCGCGCCGGATCCTGCGGGTCGAAGACGATCGTGATCGTCCCTTTTCCAGCGAACGCGCGCCACTGCTCCCGGAGGCGCGGGAGCACGCGCCGCACCTCGCGCACCCGATCGGTCGTGAGCACGGCGGCGGCCTCGATACCGGCGCGAGCGCAATTCGACGCGATGACCTCCAGGATCGCGGCGTCGGAGACCTCCGCATCCGACCACGGAGCGCCCGCGAGCCCCTCGGCGAGCAGGAGCTCCTCGAGATCGTCCCCGAAGCCCGCGTACTTGCTTCCCCCGCCCTTGCGATTGGCCTCGTCGTTGATGCGCGCCGGATCCAAGCCCGCGTCGACGCGCCCCCAAAATCCTTTTTTCAGGCCAAACGCCGCCTCGACGACCATGTGCACGAGGTCGTGCGGCAGCTCGTCGCCGTAGGTCGGAAAGACCCAGGAGACCTCGGTGCCGTTGCTCCGGTGGACGTAGATACGATCCCGCTGGCCGGGGACACGGACGAAGGCGGCGCGGAGGAGGGAGGACACGGCCGTCCGATCAGGAGGCGAGCTCGGGCTCCTCGAAAGCTCCGCGATACACCTCGTCGAGCGCGAGCGTGCAGCCGATCGAAATGAGCTCGATCGTCTCGCTGCCTTGCGCCTCGTACAGTGCCCAGCCGCCGAGATCGTGGCGCCGGAACACCTCGACGCGCCTCGTCTTGGAGGAGACGAGCACGTATTCGCGGAGCGAGGGGATCCGCCGGTAATGCGCGAACTTGTCGCCGCGATCGTAACCTTCGGTGCGCTGCGAAAGAACTTCGACGAGCACGACGGAGTTTACGATGGCGTCCTTGTCCTCGGCATCGAGCTGGAGCTTGCCGCGAACGACGGTTACGTCGGGGTACATCGACGCACCTGTCGCTTGGACGCGGATACGGACATCAGGGCCGAAAACGCGACAATCCCGATCACGGAGTTCGTTGCCCAGCTCAGCCACCACATTCGCCGATACGAGCGCATGTTCCGGGCTATCTCCGAACCTATCCAGGATCTGCCCGTCCACGTATTCGTGCTTCGTCTCGCTCGCCAGCTCGAAGGCCAGATACTCGGCGAACGTAACGTCGTGCCTCCTCGCCGGCTCCATCATGGCCCCCCGCACCTCCACCTTCACCCTAACACCCCGCCGATACGCCGTCAGCCCTCCCCGCCCGGTTTTTCCAGCCAGAACAACCCGATCCCCAGCGCATCCATCTTCGTGCGCCGATAACAATCGATCGCCTCGTCGGGCGTGTGCACGATCGGCTCGTTTTCGTTGAACGACGTGTTGAGCAGCACCGGGATCCCCGTCTTCTCCTCGAAGACCCCGAGCAGGTCGTAATACAATTCATTGTCGGCCCGCCGCACCGTCTGCACCCGGCCCGTGCCGTCCTCGTGCGTGATCGCCGAGAGTTTGTCCTTCCATTCCGGGCGGACCTTGTAGACGATGATCATGAACGGCACCTCGTGATCCCCGCGGAAGCAGGTGCTGAGCTTCTCGAGCCGCACGACGGGCGCGAAGGGGCGGAAAGGCTCGCGGTTCTTGATGCGCGCGTTCAGCGTGGCCTTCATCCCCGGCCAGCCGGGGTGGCAGAGGATGCTGCGGTTGCCGAGCGCCCGCGGGCCCCATTCCTCGCGGCCCTGGAACCAGCCGACGATCTTGCCCTCGGAGAGCGCCTGCGCCGCCGCCCCGAGCAATTCGTCCCGGCCGAGCTTGCGGAACGGGAGGCCCGAATTCACGAGCGCCGCCTCGATTTCGTCGTCGCGGAAGCTCGTCCCCCAGTACGCATGCCGCACCTCGGGCGTCCGCGCCTCGCCGTGCACGCCATGCTTCACCCAGAGCGCCGCGCCCACGGCCGTGCCGTCGTCCGAGGCCGCGGGCTGGAAATAAGCCCGGTCGACCCAGCCCTCGGTGATCATTCGACCATTGCCGACCGAATTCAGCACCGAGCCGCCCGCCATCGCCACGCTGCGCACGCCCGTACGCTCGACCGCGTCCGCCACCAGCGCGAGATACACCTCCTCGAACCGCGTCTGCAGCGACGCCGCGACGTCCCGCTCCCGATCCGTGATCGGATCCCCGCGCCGCCGCGCCGGGCCGAAGAGCGAGGCCATCGCGTCCGACCAGAGCCGCGGGACCTGGATCTCCGCGCCGTCCACGGTCTCCATTCCCTCGCTCGTCTTGTGGTGCCGAAACCACGTCAAATCGAGCCGGATGCCCTGCTCGGGATCCCAGCGAACGACGCGGCGCATCTCCCGGGCGAATCGATTCACGCCGTACGCCGACAGACCCATCACCTTGTATTCCTCGCCGAACCTGTCGAAGCCGAGGAACTGGCAGATGGCCGTGTAAAACACGCCGAGCGAGTGAGGCCAGAGGTTCTTGCGCAGGATCTCGATGCGATTGCCCTGGCAAAGGCCGACGAGGCTCGTCGCGAAATCGCCGGCGCCGTCGCAGGTGATCGCCGTGGCCCGATCGAACGGCGACCAGTAAAACGCGCTCGCCGCGTGCGCGAGGTGATGCTCGACCCGGTGGAATTTCGCCCGGATCGAGGCCTCCGGAACGCCGAGCGCCTCGGCGACGAGCCCGCCGCTCGTCGCGACCTCGCGATGCACCGCGAGCCGCTTCACCGCGCTCGGGACGCCCGTGAACGGCCGCGACGCGATGAACGCGACCTTCGACGCGACGTTCGCCCGCGGATCACGCGCCACCGCGATGTCCGTGACGTCCCCCGGCGTCGCCCCGGCGAGGCGCAGGACCTCGGCCACGGCGAGGCGCGGAAAACCTGCGCAGTGCTTTTTCCGGTTGATCCGCTCCTCGGCGATCGCCGCGAGGATGCCCCCCTCACCGATGAGCGCCGCCGACGCATCCCCGTGGGCCGAATTGATGCCCAAGACCAGACGAGACATTCATTTCTCCGTTGCGCTCAGGGCGCGCGGAGGCGGAAGGTAGCGATCGAAAGCGGGCAGCGTCAAGCCGGCTCGGCCCGGGCCCGCGGGATCTCCTTCGCATGCGCGTCGTCGCCGTCAACCAATTTTATGCCCCCGACCACGCCGCCACCTCGCAGCTCCTTACGGAGCTCTGCGAGGACCTCGCCGCCGCGGGCGACGACGTGACGGTCATTGCGAGCCGCGGCGGATACCTCGGCGGCGAGGCGCTGCCCGCCCGCGAGCACATCCGCGGCGTCGACGTCGTCCGCCCCTTCGCCACGCGCTTCGGCAAGGCCACGATGGCCGGTCGCCTCGCCGATTACCTGTCGTTCTGGGCCACGAGCGTGCTCGCCGCCGCTCGCGAAGCCAAACCCGACGTGCTGCTCGTCCTCACGACCCCGCCCATGATCGCCGCGGGTGGTGCGCTCGTGTCCCTCGCCCGCCGCCTGCCGCTCGTGACGTGGGTGCAAGACGTCTACCCGGAGGCCGCAATCCAGCTCGGCTACCTCGCGCCTCGCGGCCCCGCGTCGCTCGCGCTGCTCGGCCTCGGCCACGCCACGCACCGCGCCGCCGCCCGTATCGTCGCGCTCTCCGAAGGCATGGCCGACCGACTCGTCGCGCAGGGCGCGCCCCGCGAGCGCATCCGCGTTTTGCCGAACTGGTCCGACGGCCGCCTCGTGTCGCCGCGCGAACGCGAGGGCCATCCTTTCCGAAAAACCCACGGTTTGGACGGACGATTTGTGGCGATGTACAGCGGCAACCTCGGCATCGGGCACGACGTCTGGACGTTCGTCGAGGCCGCGCGGCGCTTGAAAGACAAGCTGCCCGAGCTCGTCATGCTGTTCATCGGCGACGGCGCGCGGCGCGCCGAGGCCGAGGGGCTCGCGAAGGGCCTCGAAAACGTGCGTTTCCTGCCGTATCAGCCCCACGACGCGATCGGTGAGAGCCTCACCGCCGCGGACGCCCACCTCGTGTCACTGCGCGAGGATCTCGAAGGCCTGCTCGTCCCGAGCAAGCTTTACGGCGCGCTCGCTGCGGGAAGGCCGGTGATCTACCTCGGACCGCCGCGCTGCGAGGTCGCCCGCGTGGTGCGTGAGGACGATCTCGGCTGGACAGGTCGCCCCGGCGACGTCGAAGGCCTGTGCCGCGCGCTCGAGGACGCGGTCACGCGGAGGGCGGCGTGGGACGAGAAAGGCGCGCGGGCCCGCAGGATCTTCGACGAACGGTACGATCGTCCCGTATCCTCGGCCCGCTTCCGCGCCCTCTTGAAGGAGGCGTCGAAAGAAAGCCCGTAGTTACCGCTCGGGGGCTACGCTCCGGCGAGCGGAGCTACGCCCCCGAACCCCCGTCGCGCAGCACGCTTGAATGTGGAAGACCCACCGCACAACCAAGATCCAGCGATGATGGGAGGCATCGGCTCATGAGGACCTACCTGGCGGCGTTCGCGCTCTCGGCGCTCGTCAGTGGGATTTTCACGCCGCTCGTGCGCCTCCTCGCGTTCCGGCTCGGTGCGGTCTCGCGTCCCGGCGGCAGGCACGTACACCGCCACGAGACGCCGAGGCTCGGCGGCCTCGCGATTTGCGCGGGGTTCTTCGCGCCGCTCGTGGGCCTGTTTTTCGTGCAATCGGTGGTGGCGCAGGCCTTCACGCAGGACGTACGCAAGGTCATTGGCCTCTTCGCGGGCGGCGCGGTCCTCTGCGCCGTGGGCGCGATCGACGACACGCGGGGCCTCCGCGCGCTGCACAAGCTTTACGCGCAGGTGGCGGTGGCCGTGCTCGCGTTCGCCTGCGGATTCCGGATCGAGGCGATCTCCCTGCCCTTCGTGGGCGAGCTCTCGATGGGCATCTTCGCCCTGCCCATCACGGTGCTCTGGGTCGTGGGCATCGTGAATGCGGTGAACCTCATCGACGGGCTCGACGGCCTCGCCGCGGGCGTGGTGTTTTTCGCGGCCCTGACGAATTTCGTCGTCGCTTATCTATCGTTCGGCACGCTGCCCGCGCTCTTCATGGCTACGATGATGGGCGCGATCATCGGGTTTCTCTTTTACAATTTCAACCCCGCGCGCATCTTCATGGGCGACTCGGGGAGTTATTTCCTCGGTTACATCATCGCCGCGACGTCGCTCATCGGCGCGACGCAGAAGGCGTCGACCACGGTCTCGCTGCTCGTGCCCGTGGTCGCCCTCGGCGTGCCGATCTTCGACACGCTCTTCGCGATGGTGCGGCGCTGGCTCGAACGCCGGCCGCTGTTCTCCCCGGATCGCGGGCACATCCATCACCGCCTGCTCGACATGGGCATCACGCACCGTCGCGCGGTGCTCATCATTTACGGCGTGAGCGTGCTGCTCACGGTGGCGGCGATCGGCATCTCGCTCGGCCGGAGCTGGCAAGTGGGGCTCGCGCTCGTGGCGAGCAGCGTGGTGTTCATCGGGCTCGTGCGCACCGTGGGATATTTCGAGCAGGTACACGGGCGGCGGCGTCAAAAAGAACGGCTGCGCTCGCGTGACAGCGAGATCTTGCGTCGCCTCTTGCCGCGGCTCCCGGCGCGTTTCGAGGCCGCGCGGTCCGAGGCCGACGTGCTCTCGGCGATCGGGACCTTCGCGCTCGAAGGACATCTCGCATACGTCGAGATTCTCCCCGTGACCGACGGCGAGCCCACGGCGTTTCGCTGGACGAACCCGACGGACGAGGATCCCTACGGCCGCGACGTGGTGTCGGCGCGTTATCCGATCGGCCGGGACGACGCGGCGCGCGCAGAGCTCAAATTCGGCCTGCGCAGCGATTTCGGCGACGTCTCGCCGCAGACCGAGGTGCTGCTCCAGGTCGTGACGGACCTGGTGGAGGCGAGCCTCGCGCGCGTGAAGAGCCGTCTTGCGCCGCGGGTGCTCGCGGAAGCGGAGGCGGCCGAAGCGCCGGCGCTCGAGGCCGCGTCGGGGACCTGAGAAGGCTTGACGGCCGCTTTCGGATGGCCAAGGCTTTCCCGCGGTGATTCTGCTTTATCATCATATCCTGCCCGAGGGCGACGCCGCGGGCCTCTCCGACGAGGATGGGCTCTTTTTCCGGCACAGCCCCGAGGCGTTCCGATTTCACCTGGAGGAGCTCGAGCGGCGGGGATATCGGTTCGGCTCGCTCGATGGCCTCGTTCGCCAGATCGACGACGGCATCGCGGAGGACGATCGCTCGGCATTCGTGACGTTCGACGACGGCTGGCAAAACCAGTACGAGCACGCCCTGCCGATCCTGCGGGCGCTCGGGATCCCGGCGACGTTTTTCGTCACGACGGACCACCTGCGGAAGGGCGTTTCGTGCCCGAAGCGGATGGGCCCCGCGGAGCTCGGGGCGCTCGTGGATGCGGGCATGACGATCGGCTCGCATACGCGGACGCATCCGGATCTCGTGCGTCTCGACGATACGCAGTTGGAAGAGGAGCTCCGCGGCAGCCGGCAGGATCTCGAGGATCTGCTCGGCAAACCCGTCACCCTTTTCGCTTATCCGGGCGGCTCGCTCTCCGCGCGCGTGGTCCGCGCCGTGCGCCGCGCCGGCTACGAGGCCGCGTGCTCGAGCTTTGGTCCGGCGCGGAACGACGCCACCTCGATTTTCTGGCTTTACCGCGACGTGATCAGCGCGTCGATGCAGAGCCCGCGGGATCGGTATCGTCTCTCGCCCGTGGCGCGGCAGCTCCTCACGTTCCGCGTGGAGCGCCGCTTGCGCGCGAGCTTGCACCGCCGCGCCTGAGGAGCCCATGACGGAGCTTTTGGTTCGTGCAATCGCGCGTGACGAGGTCAGGGATCACGTCGCGTCCTTCGCGCTGCTCCACGGCGTGCGGCCGGAGGAATTCGACGCCGATTTCATGGACTGGTGGTTCTTCCAGAACCCCACGCACGAGGGGCTGCTCTCGGGCGCGTTCGACGGCGACAAACTCGTCGGTTACGTGGGTTTCGCGGCGCAGCACCTTCGCGTGAACGGGCGGCGTGTCTCGGCCGCGATCCTGAGCAGCGCGTTCACGCATCCCGACTACCGCGGCAAGGGGCTCTTCCAGCGGTTGATCCGGTACCTCGTCGAGGTTGCGGGCGCACGGGGCTACGAAGCCGTCTTCGGCTGGCCCAACGAAACCGCGCTGCGGATTTATCTGGGCCGCCTCGGCTTCTCGGCGATGTTCCACGTGGACCGATCCGCTCGTCCGGTGTCCTTCGGCCCGCTCGGCGCGCGGTTCGGCAGGCCCGGCGTCTTCGTTGCGGAATGCGCGGGCGCCGCGTTCGATCGAATGCTGCCGCTGCGCCTCGGGCGCTACCAGCACGAGATCGGACCGGCCGGCGGGCACGAATGGGAAGGCTTCATGGCGAGGGTGCTCGCCGCCTCCGATTGCATGCTCGAACGCCCGCATGCATACGTCCGCTGGCGCCTGTCCCGTCCGCGGCGCGAATACATCGAGGTGCGGATACGCGACGAGCGTGGCGTGCTCCGCGGCTGGGCAGCGGCGCGCCTCCCCATCCCGAGCGAGCCGCCGCGCTTGCACGTCGGCGATTTCCTCGTCGACCCGCGGAGCCGCGGCGCGCTTCGAGCGCTTTTTGCGGCCTGCGCGATGGAAGCCCGCCGCCGTTCCCTCGAGCAGGTCTATACGATCGCCCGCTCGGCCCGGATCGGGAGCGCGCTCGCGACGCTGGGTTTTCTATCGAGGCGCTCCTCGACGCCCATCGTGGGGATCGCGACGACGAACGCGGATCTCTCGCCGTATCACGCGTGGGAGTACCGCGACGCGGACATGGACATGTTCTGACGGTTCGCCGCTATCGAGGATCCGCGGCAGCGCAGGGATCCAAGGCGGCCACGTCCTTGCTTCGCCGGCGGAGCACGATGAGGCCGTGCGGCGCGACGCACCGGTCGAACTGGGCGAGGACAGCGGGATCGAGGTCCCGCCCGAAGAAACCGTGATCCACGGCGATATCCAGGTCCGAGGCGGCGAGCCACGCGGGGAAGTTTCCTGCCCGAATGGCCGCGAGGACGCGTCGATCCATCTTGCCGTCGAGATTCGTGACGCCGGGACGCACCCACCCCGGGAGCCCGCTTTGCAGCGCGCCGATCCGCGTCCCCGCCGGCTGACGCGCGATGAACGCGGCGAGATCCACGGTATTCGTGCGGAAGCTCCCGCCGCCGCTCGAAATGCGCCGCGCCTCGATGCCGAGCTTCGCCACGTAAAGCAAACCGACGGCGGCCGCGAAGGCGTGGAGGGCGCGCGGGCGCTTCGAGGCCGCAAACGCGGTCGCCCCGAGGATCCCGACCACCACGAGCGGCGCGAGCCACCGCCGGACCATGTGCGCCGCGCCAAACGCGGTTCCGTAGACGAGAACGAGGACGAGCGAGGCCGCCGCGGCGCAACGGAGCACGGTGGAAGCACGAAGCTCGATGCGCCACAGAAGCACGAGGCCCGCGAGAGCGAGGGGGACGCCGAGGAGGATCATGACGTGCCCGAGCCACACGAGCGAATCGACGGGGATGATCGCGACGGCCAGATTGACGACGGCGGACACGGCGACGGCGTGCCATTGCGCCATTCGACCGGCGTCGTACAGGCTGCCCACGGCCTCGGCGGCCCCGCTCTGCGGCATGGGTGAGCCGAAAAAGACGAGGTTTCGGAGGAGCCATGGCGAGGCGAGGATCGCCATGACGGCGCCCGCGATCGACGCGAACCGCGCCCGCGCTCCGAGCGGAGTTCCCGCCGAGGCGGCGCCGAGCATGCGCGGAAACACCATGGAAAGCACGGCCAGGCCGCAGAGGACGGCGATGTCGTTCCGCGCCAGAAACGCAAAACCCCCGGCCACGCCGAGTGAGCCCGCGGCGCGCAGGGACGGGCCCGCGTGGTAATCGTGAAGGGCCGTGAGGACCCAGAGCCAGCCGCAAAGCGCGAGGGGCGTCTCTAGCCCCGTATAACTCGAGAGTCCCGCGCCTGAAGCATTCCAGAGAACGGCGAGCGAAGCCGCGAGCGGCAGGGTCAAGGGCACGAAGCGCGACACGAGGCGCACGAGGAGCCACGTCCCGAGCAGGTGAAACACGGCCAGATTGAAGAGGACGAGCGCCATCGGCGCGAGCCGCAGGTCGAAGCCCGTGAGAAGACCGACCACGACACACACCACCATCTGGAGTGGTTGAAAGCCGTTCGTCGGGGCGCCGTCGTACGTGATCCCCTGCCCCTCACCGATGTTCCGCGCGATGGTCAGGTAATAAAATGCGTCGTCGCCGAGAGGTCGGGAAAGCCAATCGCCGCTGCGCAGGGGGCAGAGGAGGAGCTTGGTCGCGCAGAAGGCCGCCGCGACGAGGAGAGCGCCGCGGGACGCGGATGCCGATCGATTCAAGCCGGCGGAGCGCTCCCTGCGCCGTGCTCGTCCTCGGCCGCTTTTGCCCGTGCCGCCGCCTTCCGCGCGGGCCGCGCCGCCGCCGCCTCGTCGCCCTCGTAATACCCTTCGCGGCGGTAATAATAATATCGATACTTGTATTCGTGGCGGTTGAAGTTCACGGCGTTGAGCACCGCGCCCGCCTTCGTCGCGCCGATGTCCTGCAATGCGCGCACCGCGTGCCGCGCGAGATCCTTCGTCGTCTTGAACGCGCGCACGACGAGCACCGTGCCGTCGACCAGCGTGGAGAGCACGGCCGCGTCCGTGACCGGCACGATCGGCGGGCTGTCGATGATCACCCGGTCGAAGCGCTTCTTCACGTCGTCGAGGAACTTCTTGAACTTCTCGCTATGGAGCAATTCCGCTGGATTCGGCGGAATCGGGCCGGCGGGAATCACCCACAGATTCGGCACGTCCGTGTCGAGCACGGCCTCGTCGAGCGAATCCTCGAGCATCGCCGTCGTCACGCCGACCTCGGAGGTCTTCCGGAAGACGCGGTGCACGCGCGGCCGGCGCAGATCACAATCGATGAGCGCGACCTTCTGCCCCGCCTGCGCCATGACGATCGCGATGCACGTGGCCACCGTGGTCTTGCCCTCCGAAGGCCCCGCGCTCGTGACGAGCAGGGTGCGGTAGGGTTTGTCCGGGGCCATGAAGAGCAGGTTCGTCCGGATGGTGCGCGCCGCCTCGGCGATGCCACTCGTCGGCTGCTCGTGCACGATGAGCTCGGAATTCGCCACGCGCACGGGCTTGCCGCGCTGCCGCCGCGGCGAATACGAACCGGGGCGGGCCCCATTTTCGTCGATCTCGGGCAAAAGGCCGAGGAACGGCAAGCCGAGGTCTTTTTCGACCTCGTCGGGCGTCTTCAAGCTGCGATCGAGCAGCCCCCGGGCGAGCGCCGTCGCAATGCCGAGGAGGACGCCCAAAAACACGCCGATCGCGATGCTGCGCGTGACCTGCGGCCGCACGGGCGCGCGCGGGACGAGCGGCCGATCGAGGACGCGGATGTTGTTGACGCGGAGCACACGCGCCAGATCGCTCTCCTTCGTGCGTTCGAGGACGAGCGAATAAAGCTTTTCGTTGTTCTCTTTCGAGCGGCGGAGGCGGTTGTACTCGATCTCGAGCAGATTCAAATCGAGGGCCTGCTTCTTCGCCCGCTCGAAGAGCCCCGAGAGCCCCGCCTCCTGGCGCTTCAGGACGGCGAGGTCTTTGTCGAGGGCGCGCTGGATGTTCTTCACCTCGGCGAGCAAAGCCTTCTTCGCCGCCTCGGCCCGCGCGTCGGCCTCCTTCACGTCGGGGTAATTGCGCCCCTTGCCCTCGCCGAGCAGGCCGTCGCGCGTGCGAATCGCCTCCTCGTACGAGGTCCGGAGGCCCATCAAGACGTGGCTCTCCAGAAGCTCGCTCGCCGGCAAATCCGTGGGGTTTTCCCCCTTCACCTTCGCGAGCTCGTCCCGCCGCGCCTGGACCTCCTCTTTCCGCGTACGGACCGACGTCAGCGTGTCATTGAGCTGCTTCATCTCCTCGCGCAGCATGTTCGACTGATCGTCGATCGCGACGGAGAGGATGTTCTTCGTCTCCTTGTATTCGTGCAGCGCCATTTCGCTCGACTCGAGGTCGACCTTGAGTTTGTCGAGCTGGCTGCGCAGCCAATCGGCCGCCGTCGCGGTCGAGGTCACCGCGTCGTCGAGGTTCTGCTGGACGTAGGTATCGACGAGGACGTTCAGAATGCGCTGGGCGCGCTGTGGATCGGCGTCCTCGAGCTTCACCACGGCGAGCCGGCTCTCCTTGATCGCGTCGACCTTGACGCGGCCGCGAAGCACCTCCGCCGCGATTTCCTCGGGCACGTTCGCATCCGGCGCGGGCGTGCCCGGCGGGAGATTGCCGAGAAAGCTGCCATCGTGCTGGAGTCCGAGCTCGCTCACGACGGCCGTCGCGACCTTCATCGATTGGATGATCTTGTATTGCGTCTCGTAATACTCGCGGTTGTCCCAGAAGCTGCCCGCGCCGAGGTCCACGATGTTCTCGACCTTCTGGCCGAGGGGACGCGGCGGGTTCGGGTCGAAGAGGATCGTCGACTGCGCCTGGTAGATCTTGACCTGGCCGAGCGTATTGAACGTCGCCGCGAGCGAGACCACGAGCGCCGCCGCGAGCGCCGTGGACCAGTACTTGCGCACCATCTGCCAGACGACGGCAGGGCTCAGGGCCCCCTCGGGCGCGCGCTCCACGGCCGCAGCGGGCTTGGGCGTCAGGGTCGAGGTTCGAGGTGCGTCCGTCACGGTGGCAAGTCGAGGAGCGGCCGAGCTGGCCGGCTCCGCCTAAGGTGCGCGAGTGCCCCCGGATGTTCAAGCGGGCCGCGATCGCGGGAAGAGCTTACTCCCTGGCGAGGATCGCGGCCGAAAATTGGGGGGTTCGGGGCCCTACGGGCTACGGTCGGCTTTGCGTGCTCGGTGATCTCGTCAAGCGCCTGGTCAACGGGGTGGTGCTCCTGCTCGGGGCCCTCGCGTTTTTCCTCGTCCCCGTCGGAGGCAAGACGTCGGCGCAACACGTCGTGGCGATCTTCTCCACGAAGCCGGCGCGCGAGGCGGCGCAAGCCTTCGCGCACGCGGCGCGCGACCTCGCCCACGAGGTGGCCGCGAACGTCGAACGAGCCAAGCGCGCCCCGGCCCTGCCCGACGCGAAGCCGAAGCCCGCGGGCGGGCACGAGCGTTAGCTCTTCGCCTTGCGCGGGTCCGGGTACTGCGGGTGCTCGTTGTAGAAGGCGTCGAGACTCTCGCGCGTGATCTCGGCCTCGATGTCGCCCTCGCGATGGATCTTCGCCTGGCAACCGAGCCGCGAGTTCAGCCGCACGTCGAAGGCCTTGTCGAGGATGTCCTCCTCGTCCTCCTCCGCCTCGGAGAGCAGCTCCTTGCCGCGCAAAACGTAGACGTGGCACGTCGAGCACGCGCACACGCCGCCACACGCCGAGCCCTCGGGCGCCTCGACCTTGCGCGCCGCTTCGAGGAGCGAAGTCCCGATCGGTACCTCGACGTCGTACGTCGACCCGTGCGCCAGAAACCGTACCTTTGCCATCAGCTCCCCGTCCCGGAGGCGTCGCCTTCCGGTGCGTTATGCCCCGCATGCTCGGCGAGGTGGGCCTCGACGCCCCTCGCCTGCGCCACGGTGCTTTCGATCGCCGTCACGTCCTTGCCCGCGATCGCCCGCGCGATCGCGCGATCCATGCGCCTGCCCGCCCAGCCGTGCGTGACGTCGTCGAGGACCTCGGTGCGGCCGCGGATGATCGCCGCGCGCATGCCGCGGATGGCCTCTTCGAGCCCGGCGAGCGCCTCGTCGATGCGCGCGCGCTCCTCGTCGCCTTCGAGCAGATCGGCGTCGGCGACGAGGGCCTTTCGCGTGGCGAGCACGACCCGCTCGGCCTCGACGCGCGCCTCGATGAGCTGGCGTTTTTCGAGGTCCTCTTCGCCGTGATCGAGCGCGGCCATGAGCATCGCCTCGACCTCTTCGTCCGTGAGGCCGTAACTTGGTTTGACCTCCACCTTTTGCTCGACGCCCGTCGTGAGCTCCTTCGCGGTCACGCTGAGCAAGCCGTCCGCGTCCACGCGGAACGTCACTTCGAGCCGCGCGAGGCCCGCAGGCATGGGCGGGATTCCTTTGAGGACAAAGCGAGCGAGAGAGCGGCAATCGACCGCGAGCTCGCGCTCGCCCTGGACGATGTGCAGGTCGAAGCCGGTCTGGTTGTCCGCGTACGTGGTGAAGGTTTGTCGCGCGCCAGCCGGGATCGTGGTGTTGCGCGGGAGGATCTTCTCGACGACGCCACCCATGGTCTCGAGGCCGAGCGAGAGCGGCAGGACGTCGAGCAGGAGGACCTCGTCGGCGCGTTCTTTGGTGCCTGCGAGGATGTCGGCCTGGATCGCGGCGCCGAGCGCGACGACCTCCTCGGGATCGAGGTCGCAGAGCGGCGGCTTGCCGAAGAGTCTTTCCACGTACTGCCGCACGTACGGCACGCGGGTGGAGCCGCCAACGAGGATGACGCCGTCGAGCTCGTCGGCAGAGATGCCCGCGTCGCGGAGCGCGCGCCGGCAAGCGACGCCCGTGCGCTCGACGATGGGTTTGATGAGCGCCTCGAACTCGTCACGCGTGACGGCGAGCTTGCGCGTGCCGCCCGGGACCTCGATCTCGGCCTCGACGCGATCGTTCTCGGTGAGCCCGTGCTTGATCTTGCGCGCCGTATCGAGCGCGAGTCGCACGAGCTCACGCGGGCGATTGTCCGCAGGAACGCCGAGGTCCTGGAGCAGACGCTCGGCCAGCGCGCGATCCATGTCGTCGCCGCCGAGCGCGCTGTCGCCGCCGGTCGAGCGCACCTGGAAGACGCCGTCGTCGAGCAGGAGGATCGTCACGTCGAACGTGCCGCCGCCGAGGTCGTACACGGCGAACAGGCCGTTCTTCTGCTTTTCGAGCCCGTACGCGAGCGCCGCCGCCGTCGGCTCGTTGAGGAGCCGCAACACGTCGAGGCCCGCGAGCTTGCCCGCGTCCTTCGTCGCTTGCCGCTGCGCGTCGTCGAAGTACGCAGGCACGGTGATCACGGCGCCGCCGACGGAGCGCAACTCGTCCTCGGCAAGCGAACGGAGAACCTTGAGGACCTCGGCCGAGACCTCGACAGGCGTGACCGAGCGATCGCGGACCTTGAACCGCACGCTCTTCGCTTCCTCGGGCGTCTTCGGCTCTACGAACTCGTACGTGCCGAGCCGGCGCGTCTCGGGATCGTCGGCCCCGCGCCCCATGAAGCGCTTCACGCTGACGATGGTCTCGCGCGGAAAATCGACCGCGAGGCGCTGCGCGTCGGCGCCGACGATCACGCGGCCGCGCGGGTCGTAGTGCACGACCGAAGGGACGAGCTTCTCCGCGTTGCAGTCGGTGATGACGACGGGCTTGCCGTCACGGACACGCGCGACGAGCGAGTTCGTGGTGCCGAGGTCGATGCCAATCGGCCTCGGGGCTGCCTTGGGGTCGAAGATTTCGAGTAGAGCCATGGGGGTTCCGGGAGCCCCCATCGTTTCCATGAGGGCCTTTCAGGATCAGGAAGAGAGCTCTTCCTCGATCGCGCTCGCCTCGTCGAGGAAGCGCCGAAGATAACGGAGCTCGCCGAGCTCGGGCAGGACGGCCGCGAGCTTCGTCGAGTCCGGATCGGAAACTGCAAACTGGCGGCCCATCGATGCGAGCACCTCGCGCTCACGCAGGCGGATCGCATCCGCGAGCGCATGGACAGCCGCAAGGTCCTTCCGCCGCCGCGCATCGCCGAGTTCTTCGCGACGCTCCATCATCTCCATCAGGAGATCGGGTGACGGCTTGGGCTCGGCGGTCTCTCCGACGGGCACGCCAGCGCGGCGAAGGAGCGCCTCGGCGCGGCGGATCGGGTCCTTCAGCACGCGGAAGGCGTCGTTCACTTCGATCGCGCGCGACAGGGACAAACGGCGCTCGGCCGCGGGCGCGCCCGCGTAACGATCGGGGTGGAGCGCGCGCGAGAGGTCACGATGCCGGCGCGCGAGGTCGTCCGGATCGAGGTCGAAGCGGGCCTCGACGCCCAGCGTCTGGAAGGGATCGATCATCGTGAGAGGAGCGGTGGAATGCAGCGTGCGCGCCGCGGCGCGCGGCGCGTGCTCAGCCGACGGTGAAGGAGTGGCCGCAGCCGCAACGGCTCGCTTCCTTGGGGTTCTTGAACTTGAAGCCCTGGAACATCAGGGTCTTCTCCCAGTCGAGCACCGAGCCGCCGAGGTAAAGGATGCTCTTCTTGTCGCAGTAGACGCGGACCGTGCTCTTGCCGTCTTCGGGGAACTCGAGGACGAGGTCGCCCTTGCGCGGGGCGTCGTCGTCGAACTCGATGACGTACGAGAAACCCGAGCAGCCGCCGCCGCGAATCCCGACGCGGATCGCGGCGTCGGGCGTGCCCCGCTTGGCGAGGTTCGTCCGCATCGCCTCGACCGCCGACGTGGTCACGCCGATCGTCTTCTTCGCGTCCGTCGGCGCGGGCCGCTGCTCCGTCTGGTTGCCCTGCGAAACTTCGCTGCTGGCGTTCATCGTACGTTCTCCGTCCGCCGTCCCGAAGGCGACGTCACTGCCCCGCGAGGGCCTTCTTCGCCGCCTGCTTCGACCGGAAGTCGGCGATCGCGCTCTTGATCGCGTCCTCGGCGAGCACCGAGCAGTGGATCTTCACCGGCGGCAGGTGGAGCTCCTCCGCGATCATGCTGTTCTTGATCTGCTCGGCCTCGTCGATCGTCTTGCCCTTGAGCCACTCCGTAGCGAGGGACGAAGAGGCGATCGCCGAGCCGCATCCGAACGTCTTGAACTTCGCGTCCTCGATGACGCCGGAGTCGCTCACCTTGATCTGAAGACGCATCACGTCGCCGCAAGCGGGCGCGCCGACGAGCCCCGTGCCGACGTGTTCGTCGTTCTTGTCGAGCGTGCCCACGTTGCGCGGGTTCTCGTAGTGCTCGATCACTTTCTCGCTGTATGCCATGGCTCGAAACTCTCCTACCTCAAATCAATGCGCGGCCCACTGCACGGAAGCGAGATCGATGCCTTCCTTGTGCATCTCGTAGAGCGGGGACATCTCGCGGAGCTTGTTTACCTTGCGGATCACGAGGTCGGCTACGTAGTCGACCTCCTCCTCGGTGGTGAAACGACCGAGGCCAAAACGAATCGACGAGTGGGCGAGGTCGTCGCCGATGCCCATCGCGTGCAGGACGTACGAGGGCTCGAGGCTCGCGCTCGTGCAAGCCGAACCGCTCGAGACCGCCACGTCCTTGATCGCCATGATGAGGGCCTCGCCCTCGACGAACGCGAACGAGACGTTGAGGTTGCCCGGGAGCCTGTGCTCGAGCGAACCGTTCACGATGACCTCGTCGAGCTCGCTCGTGATGCGCCGGCGGAGCTTTTCGCGCTGCGCGAGGATGCGCGCGCTCTCCGCGCGTCCCTCCTCCAGCATGATCTCGGCGGCCCGGGCAAAACCCACGATGCCCGGCACGTTCAGCGTGCCCGAGCGCATGCCGTACTCGTGGCCGCCGCCGTCCATCTGCGCGACGAGGCGCACGCGCGGCTTCGACCGGCGCACGTAGAGCGCACCAACCCCTTTGGGCCCATACATCTTGTGCGCGGTGACCGAAGCGAGATCGACGTTCATCGCCTCGACGTCGAACGGCACCTTGCCCACGCCCTGCACCGCGTCCGAGTGGAAGAGGACGCCGCGAGAGCGCGTGATCTTGCCGATCTCCGCGATCGGCTGCACCGTGCCGACCTCGTTGTTCGCGAGCATCACGGAGACGAGGATCGTCTTGTCCGTGATCGCCTTCGCGACGTCGTCCGGGCTCACGAGCCCGTCCTTGCCAACGGGCAGGTACGTCACCTCGTAGCCCTGCTTCTCCAGGCGCTTGCACGTGTCGAGCACGGCCTTGTGCTCGATCACCGTGGTGATGATGTGGTTGCCCTTCTCCTTGTAGAGCTCGGCAACGCCCTTGATCGCGAGGTTGTTGCTCTCGGTCGCACCCGACGTGAAGATGATTTCCTTCGGGTTCGACGCGCCCACGAGCTTCGCCAGGATCTCCCGCGAGCGCGAGACCGCCTCCTCCGCCGTCCACCCGAAGACGTGGCTCCGGCTGGCCGCGTTGCCGAACCGGGCGTTGAAATACGGGAGCATCGCCTCCACGACGCGCGGATCGACCGGCGTCGTGGCGTGGTAGTCCATGTAAATCGGGATCTGGATCGACATCGGTTTCGTCTCTCTTCGAAGCACCCTCTAGCGGTCCGCGCCACCTCGGGAATGCCCGTTTCCGCCGTGAATTCCGGCCACCAGCTCGGGCTCGGCCTGCGTCCGATCGTGCACGTTGCAGTCCGTGCAAGCGGCCACGATCTCGTCGGGAGCACACGTGTCGCACGTGTCGAGGTAGTCGATGCTCGCCACGAGCTCACGCTGGAGCGAGGAGAGCCGCGCGATCTGCGCGCGCGTCTCTTCGAGCTTCTGCAGGTAGATCGATCGGACCCGCGCCATCGCCTCGGGCGCCGAGGGCGCGTTCTCCCAGAACGCGACGATCTCCTGGATCTGCGCGAGGCTGAGCCCGAGATCGTGCAGCTTGCCGATCCACCGGACCCGCGTGACCGCCGCCCGATCGTAGAGCCGATACCGGCCCTTCGACCGCGCGTGCGGCCGAAGCAAACCGACCTCCTCATAATGGTGAATCGCCCGCACCGTCTTGCCGACGGCACGCGCGATGTCCCCGACCTGAAGGAGGCGCTCGCCCCCGTGCCCGTCCCGATCGTCGTCGAGATCCGGCGGCACGAGCCCCGCCTCGGCCCGCTGCACACCACCATGCGCACGAACGTCATCCGGGAGAGGAAGGACACCTCTCTCGAAACCCCGCGCTAAAGGTAGGTGGCGAACCGGCCGCATCCGAAACTCCAACCCTCACGCACGCGTTAGGGTTACCTAACGGAAGGTTTAGGCGGGCCTCGGGAGGCTGTCAACCGGAGCAGGACGAAAATGCACGCGATCGAGCTGAAGAAGCGCGCGATCCCCGAAGCGCTCGCGCTCGGCCCCGCGCTTCTCGAGCGGGCCGAGCAAGCGCAGGCGGCGCACGTGGCGCTGAGCCTGATCGATGGATCGGCCGTGGTGCTCGGCGCGGCGCAACGCGCAGGCCGCGTCGTGGACCTCGCAGCGTGCGCGCAGAGAGGCATCCCGATCTTGCGACGCGCGACGACGGGGACGGCTGCCTGGCTCGGCGGACGTGGCCTCGTGGTGACACTGGCGCTGCCGCACGTCGCGGCGCTGGTCGCCGACGCGACGCCGCGGACGCTGCTGAACCGGAACGTGCGCCCGCTCCTCGGAGGGTTTACCCGCGCAGGGTTCATCGCGCATTACTTCGGACGCGAATGGATCTCGCTGCGTCGTCGGCCGGCGGTGCTGCTCGGGTTCGACGTCGCGGCGTCGGGCGCGGTGCTCGTGGAAGCGTTCGTCGGGTACGAGGCGGCAATCGCGCTGCCGGAAGAGATCACGACGGAGAGCGAACGCGCGGTCGATCGGTTCCTCGGCAAGAAGCCCGCCTCGCTCGCCGAGCTCGCGACCGACGCGCCACTCGACCTCGAGCGGTTTGCACACGCGCTCTTCGAAGGCTTGCGGACACGCGCCGAGCCGATGAGCGCAACGATGACGATCGCATCGGAGGAGCTCGATACGCGTCCGTTCGCTCCGATCGAGCACGCGCTCGATCCTGTCCCCGAGGGCCTGATCCTTCGCCCGGCCGTGCGTGTTCCGATCGGCTGGATCGAAGCCGCGGTCGAGCCTGAAGGCGGGCGGCGCGCCTGGCTCGGTGGAGACGTGCTCGCGCCGCGCTGGGCGCTCGCTCGCATCGCAGCACGAGAAGACGCGGGCCTCTCGGAGATCCCGCTCGAAGGCGCGACGATGGCCGATCTCCTCGCCTGCCGGGATCGATCGTAGGACCACAAAAGAAAAACGCCCCGCGCGAACAGGGCGTTTTCCCTCGGAGCGAGCTGCTCAGCTCACTTGGGATCTTCGATCGGATCCGTGCCGACGACGACCGTGCCGCCGTTCGCGACCCACTCGAACCCGTCGACGAGCACCGTCGAATCCCACGCGTCGTCGCCCGTGTCCCAGATGGCCCAGCGGATCGTCACCTCGTCGCCACCCTTGATCGGGGCCTGCGTCTGCAGCCACGACGTGCCGCCCGCCTCGTCCCACGTGCCGAAGCCCGTGCCCTCCATCTCGCCCGGACCGGACGGGCAGGTGAACTGCGGGTAGATCGGGTCGTACGCGCAGACGTCGAAGTACGCGATGTTGACGCTGACGGGGTTCGTGTTCTTGTCGAAGGAGATGTTGCCGTTGATCGAGCCCTGCGGCGCCGGCGATACGAGCGCGATGAACTGATCGTTGAACGCCGTGCAGACGTACTCGGGGAACTCCATCGAGTAGAACTTGAACTTGAACTTGTAGCCCGTCGCGTTCTTCGGCGACCGGATCTTCAGCTCGAGCCCGACGTCGTCGTTGATGTCCGTTTCGCCCGCGCAACCCGGCACGTCCTGCGGGAAGCCCGCCGGCGCGGTGCCGGCGCCGATCTGGCTGCAGCTCAGGCCGCCGCAAGCGCCAGGCTGGTTCGGCAAGCGCGCGTAGCCCGAGGAGAGCGTGAGCATGCGCGTGCCCTTCTGCACGTTCACGTTCGGCCCGAAGTTGCTCTGGATGCCGATGTGCTGCGTGTACGTGGCGGGGCTGCCGTTCGCGCGCACGTACTGCGCGCTGAGCACGCCCCACTTCTTGTCGGCCGGCGTGATGAACTGGCAAAGGTCGAGCGCGCGCGCGCCGTTCTCCGGATTCGAATCCGTGAGCGCGATGTTGTCGTCGCACGACACAGGCGCGACGTTGTCGACGACCATGTCGCAGTCCTCGTCCGCGGGCGTCGCCATCGGATCGTCCGGATTGGTGGCGACCTCGATCGAGCCCGGCGAGACGTTGGGGTCGCAGTCGTTGCAGTCGCCCGCCGCCTCCGAGAACCCGTCACCGTCGTCGTCGACGTTCTGATCGTTGCTGCATTGCGCTCCGCCGCCGCCGGAGCCGCTCGCGCCGGGGCCGACGAACGCGCCCACGCTGTCCGAACCGCCGTCGCCACCTTGCCCGGTGGCCCCCGAGCCGCCCTTGCCGCTCGAGTCCTCTCCACCGGACCCGCCGTCGCTGTCGAAGACGCTACGACCGCCGGTCGCCTGGCAACCCGCGGAGCCTGCCGCAGCGACGCCCAGAACTGCGGCGAGACCGAACAGAACAAGATGGCTACGCTTCATGATCCTTCTCCATCCCCGCTCGCACGGAGGACAAGCCAAGCCGGACGCGAACACAGAGCCGTACACCCCGCGCGCGGACCGCATTCGAAAGTGTACCCATGCACGTCGGGGCGTGAAGAGAGATCGCGTCCGGAGCGACACAGGTTCGAGGACGCTCCGGACACGTCCGGGCGCGTCACTTCGGGATGATGACCTCGGTCACCGTCGTCCCGGGCTTGCCCGACCAGCGCCAGTTGTCGATCAACGTAGACGAGTCGACCTTCCCGTCCGTCGAGTCGTAGGTGACCAGGCGCAACCGGATCGGGCTGCCAGGCGTCACCGCCGTCGTCGTACGCAGCCACCCCGTCGAGCCATGGCTCCACCCGGCGTTCGCTTCGTCCTTCTCGAAGGTGGTGCCAACGAGCTGCTTCGTCTCGAGGGAGCACTTGAACGGGAAGGTGCTCGCCACGCACTCGCCCGTGGGCCCCACGGGGTTGCCCGGACAACCGCACGCCTCGAAGAACTTGTTGTTCACGCTGATCGGCGCGCCGAGCATGTCGAACGCGATGTTCCCGTCGCTCTGCCCCATCGGGAACGGGATCATGTAGGCGATGAAGAAGTCGTTGTACTCGCGGCACAAGAAGTCCGGCCACTCGTAGCTGAAGAACTGGAAGTCGAACGAGACGCTGAGCGCGTTCGAGGGGACGTCGACCTCGATCTCGAGGCCCGTCGCGTCGTGCGGGAGGCCCGTGATCACGTTGGGGCACGAAGGGCTCGCCTTCGGGAAGCCGAAGGGCGCGTTGCTCGTGTAGCCCTTGTCGAACGTGCGGTACGTGGCGTCCGCGTCGCTCTTGTCCCGCGCCTTGCCCGACGACAGGAAGAGCATCGAGTTGCCCTCCTGCGGGTTGTTGTTCGTCCCGAGCTTCGCAACGATGCCGTGCCCGAGGTGGAAGTTCGCCTTCTGCGTCTCGTTCACCGGCGGCGGGCTGCCGTCCGAGAGCACCCACTTCGCGCTCTTCAGGAACTTGCAGACGCCGATCGCCTTGGCCGCGTCGATGGGATCGAGGCTCGCGAGCGCGAGGCCGCTGTCGCAAGCCGACGGCAGGACGTCGACCGTGCCGTCGCAGTCCTCGTCCGCAGGCTCGGGGAGGTTGCCGTTCTCGTCCTCCTCGGCGATGACCTCGACCGCGCTCGGATTGACGAATTTGTCGCAGTCATTGCAGTCGCCTTCGAGCTCGGTGTAGCCGTCGCCGTCGTTGTCCTTGTCGGGCAAGCCTTCATCACAAGCGCCGCCGCCCGCGCCGCCGGTGCCGCTCGACGAGCTGCTCGTCGTGATGAGGACGTCGCCGCCCTGGCCGTTGCCGGCGGTGCCGCCCACACCGCCAGCGCCGCCGGATCCAGCCTCTCCCCCGTTGCCCCCCATGTTTCCGCTGCCGCCGCCCGCGGCGCATGCGCCCGCCGCCGTCGCGGCGACGACGCACAACCCGACGAGCCCGAACCATGTGGATGTTCTCGACCGCTTCATGACGACGCCCTCGTGATGAAAAAGGATTCCTCGGGGACTCACGGTCGCCGTCGTCGACCCATGGCCTGCCGGATCGGCCACGTCGAGCGAGCGGTACCTCGGGGAAAGGAAGACGCGCGTATCGATGGACACGGCGAGCGCAAGCATGCCTAGCCTAGCCGAACGGCCGGCATGCTGTCACGCGCTCGGGGCGCTACCGTGGTGCTGGAGAAGAGTGCGTCGGAAGGACGCGGGAGGGGTGGGAACGTGGCGCAGGCGCGCGCGTGCTCACGCTTCGGGCGAGGCCGCGGAAGCCTTCTTGCGCTTCTTCTGATCTTTCTTGCCGCTGCCGTTCGCCTGCGCGGAGCCGTTCGTGGCCGACACGCTCGGGCGGAGCAGATCGTCGGCCATCTTCGCGGCGCGATCCGTCTTCTCCCAGGTGAACTCGTCCCGGCCGAAATGCCCGTACGCCGCGGTCTTGCGGTAGATGGGCTTGAGCAGGTCGAGCTGCTCGATGATCGCCTTCGGCCGCATGTCGAAGTTCTCGAGGATGTACTTCTCGAGCACCTCGTCGGCGACGCGGCCCGTGCCGAAGGTGTTCACGTGGACGCCGACCGGCTGCGCGACGCCGATCGCGTAGGCGATCTGCACCTCGCAACGCGCCGCGAGCTTCGCCGCGACGACGTTCTTCGCGACGAACCGCGCGTAGTAACAAGCCGAGCGATCGACCTTCGTGGGGTCCTTGCCGCTGAAGGCGCCGCCGCCGTGCCGGCCCATGCCGCCGTACGTGTCGACGATGATCTTGCGGCCCGTGAGGCCCGCGTCGCCGTAGGGGCCGCCGATGACGAACCGGCCCGTCGGGTTGATGTAGAACTTCGTGTTCTTGTCGATGAGCTTCTGCGGCAGGACCTTGTCGATGACGAGCGTGCGCATCGCCTCGACGATCTCCTTGTGCTTGACGTCGGGCCCGTGCTGCGTCGAGAGCACGACCGCGGCGATGCGCGCGGGGACGTCGTTCTCGTACTCGACCGTCACCTGCGTCTTGCCGTCCGGCCGGAGCCAGTTGACCTTCTTCGACTTGCGGACCTCGGCGAGCTTGCGCGCCATGCGGTGCGAGAACGAGATCGGCGCGGGCATGAGCTCGGGGGTCTCGTCCGTCGCGTACCCGAACATCAGGCCCTGGTCACCCGCTCCCTGCTCCTTGAACAGGCCCTCGCCCTCCGTCACGCCGCGCGAGATGTCCGGGCTCTGCTTCTCGATCGCCGTGAGCACCGCGCACGTCTCGTAGTCGAAGCCCATCGACGAGTCCGTGTACCCGATGTCCTTGATCGTGCTGCGAACGACCACGGGCATGTCGACCCACGCAGAGGTCGTGATCTCGCCGGCCACAATCGCCATGCCGGTCTTGACCATCGTCTCGCAGGCGACACGCGCCGTCGGATCCTGCGCGAGGATGCCGTCGAGGATGGCGTCGGAGATCTGATCGCAAATCTTGTCGGGATGGCCTTCCGTGACGGACTCGGACGTGAACTGGTAACGGCGCATGGATGCTCCTTGGGACGGACGGGGCGTACGCATACGCCGTGGACGATGCACCGTCAACGCGCCGAACACGACAAAAGCGAAGCGCCGGGCCTCTCAAAGGCGACCCGGCGCACGCGGGCAATGTCTCTGGAAATCTGTCAGCCGCCGAGCCCCTCGAGCTTGGTGACGACCTCGGCCGGGAACGTGCCCTGCGCCAAACGGCCGCGCACCTGCTTGAAGAGGCCTTGCCACTTGGCCTTCTGATCGGCCGTCAGCTCGACAACCGTCATCTTGCCCTTCAGGCGGCCGAACGCGGCGTCATCCTCGCTGCGGATGCGCTTCGTGAGCGCCGCGCTGGCGACCTTGCCCGTGTCCTGGAGGATGGTCTTGAGATCGCCCGGCAGCGCGTCGATCTTCTTGCTCGTCAGGACGAGCGCGCCGACCGCGAAGCCGGACGCGTCCGCGACGATGGTGTCGAGCTTCGACGCCCACTGGAGCTGCTCCGCCACGACCGCGGGCGCGACGATCACGTTGATCGCGCCCGTGTTGAGGTTCGGCAGGACCTCCGGGATGTTCGCCTGGAACGGCGTGGTGCCACCGACGACCTGGAAGAACACAGGCATCATCGCGTCGTCACGCCACACGTAGGGCTTCGTGCCCTTGAAGTCCTCGGGCGCTCGGATCGCGACGCCCTTCGACATGAGATGCGCCTGTCCGACGTCGCCCCAGCCGACGATGCTGAAGCCGGCGTCCGCCGCGCCCTTCTCGAACTCGGGCCGCATGGCTTCACGCGCGGCGTCGAGCTTCGCCCACGAGCTGAAGAGGCCCGGCATCTGGAGCGCGAGGATTGGCTTGTAAATCTTGCCGAGACCAACCGCCGTGACTGCGGCGCCGTCGAGCTGGCCGGCCTTCATCTTGCCGACCATCGCGCCTTCATCGCCTTGCTGACCGTTGTAGAAGAACTGCAGCTCGAGCCGGCCGCCGCTCTTCTCCTTGACGGCCTTCTCCCAAACACTGAACACCTGCCCCCAGGGGCTCGCCTTCGGCGCAAGCGTGCCGATCTTGATCACTTCAGCCGCACTTGCATCCTGCGACGCGCCGATCCCCGCGAGGACCGTCAGGGCGCCGAGGAGTTTCACCATCGCTCTTCGCAGCATCATCAGAAGCCTCCGTCTCGGTTCTTCCGACCCTCGTACGCGACGTGTCTCGAGGGTTGCTCCTGGCCTTCGCGTGTTCGTATACCGGAGCTTGTCGCTCTCGAACAGACAGGCTCGCCCCGCACGCACGCACGATGCACCGCAGCATCGAGCGTCGCGTTCCAGGAAGAGGGCGTCACGGGACAGTGGACGTCGCTGCGATGACGTTATTCACGTTGCCGCATCGCGAAAAACCCTGATGATAGCGTCCCGATGACCCTGGATGAGATCCGCGCCGTCCTCGAGGCGCAACAGTGGCCGGTCGAGCGGCTCTCCGAGGCCACGCTGCGCAGCCGCTTCCGCAGCAAGGACCGGATTTTTCCGCTGTTCGTGCACCTCGAACCACTCTTCGTGACGTTCGCGGTGATCCCCTACGCGCGTTTGCCCGAGGAGCCGGAGACGGCCGAGGCAGTCATGACGCGCCTGCTCAAGCTCAACCGGGAGATCAACCTCGCCAAGTACTCGGTCGACGACGACGGCGACATCATCCTGAGCGTCGAGTACCGGATCGAGCATCTCGACCCGAGCGAGATCCGCGACGCCGTGGACGTGCTCTCGTTCTACGCCGACAAACATCACGAGGACGTGCACAAGCTCGCGAGTCCGTGACGCAGAAGAGTGCAGAGCGTTCGGGGCGAACCCCGGCAGGACGAACCTCTCACTCGGTGATCGTCTCGGTGCGCGGACGCTCTTCCTTCTTCGGGTCGAGCAGGGCGCGACGCTCGACGCGCACCCGGCGGACTTCTTCGCCGCGCACGATGGTGAGGCGCACGGACGTGCCGACGTCGCCGCGCAGGAGCGCGCGAATCTCCTTGGCGTCGAGGTCGCGCACGTAGCGGCCCTCGATCATGAGGAGCTCGTCACCCGGCAAGAGGCCCGCGCGCTCGGCGGCAAGGCCCGGGGACAGGTCGCGCACGTAGAGCGCGCCTGTGTCGTTGTCCCGCGAAAGCACCGCGCCGATGGAGCCCTTCTGCTCGGCCGCGCAAGCGAGGCCCACGAACAGGAACGACGCGAGGAGCGACGCTCGGGCGACGCGCATGCCCCGCATCCTAGCGGACGTCGCGACGAACGAGCCGGCTTGCAGCGTGGCGAGCGCTCGGGTGAGCATTTCCGCATGCGCGCGCGGCGTCTCCTCCTCCTGCTCGTCGCCTTCACGCCGATCGCTACCGGCCTCGTCGCATGCACGCTCGGCGCGCCCGAGGAGCCGGGCTGCCAGAGCGACGCGGAGTGCGGCGAAGGGCTCGTTTGCCGGGCCGGTGCATGCTTCCGCTTCATCGGGGAAGGCGCGCCGGCGACCGACGCGGGCGCGGACGCGAAAGGCGGTGCGTAGAGAATTTCCGAGAGCGAGACGACAGCGCATCGAGCTACGCGCCGAGGACCTTTCCACCCTACGTCGTTCCCTCGAATTCGACAAAACCTCGACGTTTCGCGCACCTTTGATGGGCGCCGATCTTGCTTGAGGCCGCCGCACGACCCATGGCGATGAAGCCTCGACCTGCTGAGCCTTCCCCCCTAGACTCCGCCGCGTCATCTCCCGCGGCGTCGCGGTTCGTCGCTGGATCTCGGCTAAGCGGAGAGAACAAGTGAGCACCTCCACGCACCAAAACGGACTCTGGAGCCCGTCGGACATGCGTGCCTCCGAAGAGCACGTCGAGGGAGCACCCGCGCAGATCACCGCCATGCAAGGCGGTTGGCTCAAGTTCCTGCTCGGTAGCTTCACCGTGCAAGACGTCATCCTGCTCGTCTACCTGACGGTCGTGCGGCTGCTGCTCGCGCAGCGGCAAGCCACGGCCGATCAGGTGTCGTGCGCGCGGACGACGGAGCTCTGCATCGGCGTCGTGCTCGGCGCCGTGCTGATCGGCCGCGTGATCCCCGGCATCCCGCCGCTCGTCCGGAAGATCGTCTACCGCGTGAGCATCGTCGGCGTGCTCCTCCAGAACTACCTCGTGCTGCGCTGGCTCTTGCCCGTGGTGCGGCCGGATTCGGTGGACGGGACGCTCCTCCGGATCGACGAGGCGATCTTCGGTCGCGAGCCAGCGCTCGTGCTCGAGGTCTTCAACGTGCGGCCCGTGGTCGAGTGGTTCTCGTTTTTCTACTTCAGCTACTTCTTCATCGGCGCGACCTACATGATCGTCAGCGTGTGGCTGACGAAGCCGAGTCGCCGGACGACGGCGTTCGCGATCGGGACGCTGCTCGTCTTCGGCATCGGGCAACTCGGCTACATGGCGGTGCCCGGCTACGGCCCGCACCAGTACCTGGCCCAGCAGTTCAAGGGCCCGATCAACGGCGGGTTTTTCTGGGGCTGCGTCTGGGACACGGTGCAGGCCGGCAGCGCGATGAAGGACATCTTCCCCTCGCTGCACACGGCCGTGCCGACGTGGTTCACGCTGCACGCGCTGCACAACGCGAAGACGGATCGACGCTGGTTCTGGCCCGCGATCGTGACGGGCTTCTTCGCGGCGAACATCATCTTCTCGACGGTGTTCCTGCGCTGGCACTACGCCATCGACGTGCTCGCGGGCCTGACGCTCGCGTTCACGGCCGGGACGCTGGCGCCCCTGATCGCGCGGCGCGAAGAAGAGTGGCGCCTCGCGCGAGGCCTGCGCGGCGCGTGGGTCTTCGACTGAGGAAGACGCGAACGACGCGCCGCACCGTCGATCATTCGTCACTCCCCGCCCAGCGAAGCCGCACGAGCCCCTCCCCCCGAGCCACGAGACGCGCCGAGCAAGCGAGCCGCTGCGAAGGCGGCGCGTCGAAGACGTCGAGCACGTCGGACTCGTCGCTCGAAGGGGGTTCGAGGAGCGCGGCGCCTTCGAGGACCTCGACGAGGCAGGTTCCGCAGCTCGCGGAGCGACACGAGAACGAGACGGGCGCGCGGCATGCGTCGCTGACGTCGACGAGCGCGTCGCCAGGCTCGGCGTCCACGGCCGCGGCGGGGCCGAGATCGTTCGCCAGGAACTCCACCCGGATCACGAGGCAGCTCTAACGGAAGGCGCGCGCGACGTCGACCCGCTGCCTCGGCATTGGCGAGGCCGAGCGGCCGCGATATCCAGGGGCGATGTCGAATCATGGGTGGGATGCATTGATCCTCGGGGGCGGGCCCGGTGGTTCCACGCTCGCCGCGAGCCTCGCGCGGCGCGGCCGGCGGGCGCTCGTGCTCGAGCGGGAGAAGTTCCCGCGGTTTCACATCGGCGAGTCGCTCCTGCCGCGATCGCGCGAGGTTTTCGCCGAGCTCGGCGTGGACGAGGAGCTCGATCGGAGGTTTCTGCGCAAGTACGGCGCGCGGTTCCTCTGCTGCACGACGAGGCGCGAGAGCACGTATCGCTTCGAGGAGAGCTTCGATCCGAAGTTCACGTACGCCTATCAGGTGCCACGCGCCGAGTTCGATCACGTGCTGCTCGAACACGCGCGCAAGCTCGGCGCCGAGGTGCGCGAGCAGTGGGAGGCGACGGACGTGCTCTTCGAAGGCAGCCGCGCCGTCGGGGTGCGCGCGAAAAACCTCCTGAATCCTTCCGAGGTGGTGGAGCTCTTCGCGCCGGTCGTCGTCGACGCGACGGGGCGCGACACGCTCCTGGCCTCACGCACGCGGCGGAAGGCGAACATCGCGCGGCTCGACAAGACTGCGCTGTTCTCGCACTACCGCGGCACGTTCCGGCCGAGTGGACAGGACGAAGGGAACATCCAGATCGTGATCTTCGAGCACGGCTGGTTCTGGTTCATCCCGTTCCTCGGCGACGTGACGAGCGTGGGCGTGGTCGTGTCGTCGGAGTGGATGCGGCAGAAGCAAAAAGGCGAGACGCTCGAATCGTTTTACGATCGTACCTTCGCGCGATCACCGATGGCGAGCGAGCTCTTGAGCGGCGCGACGCGACTCCGGCCTGTCGGCGCGCTGGCGGATTTCTCGTATCGGATCGATCAGCTCGCCGGTGATGGGTGGCTCTTCGTCGGCGACGCGGGCGGCTTCCTCGATCCGCTGTTCTCGACGGGTGCGCACCTCGCCATCAAGGGCGCCTCGCTCGCGGCCGAGGCGATCGATCACGCGCTCACGACGGGCGATGTGTCGCGCGCGGCGTTCGCCTCGTACGAAGCGAACGTGCGGTACGCGGTCGATCTGTTCCTGGGCGTCGTGCAGAGTTTCTACGCAGGGCAGTTCCGCGAGACGTTGTTCGAGCCGAACCAGCGGACGACGATCCGCAGGCTCATCACGTCGATCCTCGCGGGCGACGTGTTCCACGTGGAGCGACGTCCGCCGTGGGCCGCGTTCCTCCGCGAGCACTACCCCGCCGAGGTGCCCACGTTCGGCTGAACGCGCGCGCTACTTCGAGGGCACGTTCGCGAGGTTCTCCTTGCACGTCGCGGCGAGCCCTTCCTTGCCGCCGGGCGCCTGCGCGGCGTCACGCCACGCTTGGCGCATCGCCTTGAAGCCGGGCTCCCGCGCGGCGCGCGCCTCCTCGGGCAAACTGTCGAGGAAGGCCTCCATCTTCTTCACGTACGCGTCGCACTCGGCGACGCCGATCGCGCCCTCGGATTCGGCAGCGGTCCCCTCGCCCTCGCGGCCCTTGTTGCAGCCGAACATCAAAAGAGAAACCGCAAAGACCAACGCGACCGTTTCACTGCGCATCTCGAACGTCTCCGTGGGAAAGCCGCGAGCATCCTGCCACACGAGGACCGAGCGAGGACAGTTCGTGGCGACGCGGCGCAGGCGCTACGAGCGGACGAGCAGGATCGCGTGCTCCTGTCGCGGGCGCGAGGTGAAGGCGCTGCGCGTGGGCGCGTGGAAGTGTGGGCGCGGCTGCGAGGCGACGGTGTCCACGCGGAGGCGCGCGCGCGGCGCGACGCGGCGGATCACGTCGACGGAGTAAACGGGGCGGCCCGCGACGACGCTGTCGGCGAGGAGGAGGATCGCAGCGCCCTCGGGACGCATGACGCGGCCGAGCGCGGCGAGGGTGTCGCCAATCTCGCGCTCCCAGCGGGCCACGCCTTCGTCTGGGCCCATGGGATCGAGGCGGCGACGCGCGCCGATCTCGGCACGCTCGAAGCGCTCGGGGCGAAGGCGCAGCCAGCGGAGGCGCGCCTCGTGGTGCGCGAGGTAGTCGTAGACGCCCGGGTACGGCGGCGAGGTGACGACGAGATCGACGGAGCGATCGTTGATGCCGTCGAGGCGGCGCGCGTCGCCTTCGAGGACACGCGCGGGCGGCGCGGCGGCGAGGCGCGCTTCTACCTCGGCGCGGCGCGCGATGAGCTCCTCGGCCTTGCGCACGAAGAGGCGCGCGGCGTAGCCGGAGGCGATGCGTCGTTCGAGCTCGCGCTCGGAGGTGTCGGAGGTTCGGCGGCTGAGCTTCGTGAGCATCGACGAGAGCACGAGCTCGAGCTCGCCGCGCACGGTGGGATCGTCGATGCGATCGATCCCAGCGCGCACGCCGTCGAGCTCCAGAAGAACGTGTCGATCGAAGAGGGCGAGATCCTCGGGGCCATAACGCCGCGTGGGTCCGCTCTTCGCCTTGCGGCGTTCGTCCGCGAAAAGCGCGACCGCGCGCGCCGCTTCAACGAACGCAGCGCGATCGGCCTCCGTGGTGTCGCGGAGCTTCAGCGCGGCGAGGCGCACGGCGAGCGGGTTCGCGTCGACGCCGATCGCCTTGCGACCCACGAGGCGCGCTTCGACGAGCACCGTGCCGCTGCCGCAGAACGGATCGAGCACGGCGTTCCCGGGGCGCGAGAAGGACTCGACGAGTCGCTGCGCAGTGACCGGATGCATGCGCGCCGGGTAGCTGTGGAAGCCGTGCACGTGCGCGCGCGCGGCCTCCTCGGCGACCTCGGACGGAGGCACGTCGAGCGCTCGGACGAGCGCCGCGCCACGCGCAGAATCTCCCTCGACGTTGGTCTCTCCACCGACGTGGGAGAGCGCGCGCCGCACGTTGGGCTTCGTCGGCTCGCTGGGCATCGGCTTCGTCGGCTCGCTGGACCTCGGCTTCGTTCGCTCGCCAGGCCTTCTTCGCTCGATGGGCTTCGTCCGCTCGCCGGGCTTCGTCCGCTCGTTCTGCTTCGTGCGCTCGCGCATTACACTTTCTCGCGCGTGACGCCGGGCGCGCGCGCCTCGGCCTCCGCCTCGGCTTCGGCCTCTGCTTCGACGGCCGCGAGGTCGGGTTTGTCCGGGGAGGCGCCGATCCGCATCCGCGTGAGACTGCCGTCGTTGCGGATGATCTCGTGCGCTTCGAGCAGCGCGAGCATCTCCTCGGCCTGCGGCTCCTCGATCGGGAGCGCCTCCGTGAGCGCGCGCGCCGTGACGGGTCCCTTGATCTGCGCGGCCACGTCCGCCGCCACCGAGAGCCACGCCTCGTCGAGCGCGGGCACGATCTCCTTGGCTTGCTCCCGCGAGCGCGCGAGGAACCAGGCGATCAGCGCGGCGAGCGGGCCGGCCGTCAAAAGACTCGCGAGGAAAAACCCGAGGCCCGGGTTCACCACGCCGATGACGCCGAGCAGCCCGTAGATCGCGAGGATGCCGATCGTGCCCGCGAGCGCGACGCCCGTGAACACCGCGGCCGCGCGGTTCTTCGCGCGCCCCTTCCGCGCGAGCTCGGCGCGCTTGAGCGCCGTGACCTCCTTGCCGCTCCGCCGCATCTTCTTCGTGTCGAGAGGCACGCGCGGGCCGCCACAAACGTCGCAGCGGAACCGGAACTCCGCGTCGCGCGTGGCCCCCGCCGTGGCGCCGCAGTGCGGACAGGCCTCCATGCGTTGCGAGGTTCCGCAGCGCGGACAAACCGCAGCGCCCGCGGGAACGCCCACGCCGCAGGCGACGCAGCGACCTTCGGCCGATCCGGCGGTCATGGCGACACGCGAGCGATCCGTCCGCGCGTCGCCCTCGCGCCCTTCAGAGCCGGTATGATGAACACGGTCGCGTGCATCATGGGCGCATCTAATCCGGGGCCGGTCCCACGGCCAGAGGAGAGCGCACCGATCGACGCTCCGGGCGAGGCGGATGCGGACGGGCGCACGGTCAGGACGGCTCGGCTGGCTTCACGGCGAGGCGCGAACGTGCCAACATGCGGGACATGCGGGGACGGTGGACCCGGACGGGCCGGAGCGCTGCAGCGTGGAGCGTGGCCGCCGGTTATGCACTCCTCGCGTGCCTCGCGACAGCCCTCGCCCTCGCGCTGCGGGACGGCGCGCCCTGGCTGTACCCGGACCCGTGGCTCGGCCTGACGTCGACCGTCGGGACACTCGCGAGCGCGCTCTCCGGGATCATCTTCGCCACGATCCTCGTGGTCACGACGCGCTTCGCCGTCGGTCGGTTCGGTTGGGCGCGCAGGCTGCACGGCGAACTTCGTCCGGTCGCGAAAGATTTATCCGTCGGACAGATCTTCATTCTCGCGGGTCTGTCGAGCCTCGGCGAGGAGGTCCTCTTTCGCGGGCTCCTCACGCCGGTGATCGGCGTCATCGGATCGGGCGTGCTCTTCGGCCTGTTGCATCAGATGCGCGGGCCGAGTCGCTGGGTGTGGACGGGGTGGGCGACGGTCGTGGGCCTGATCCTCGGGGCGATCTTCGCGGCCACGGGCTCGCTCGTCGGGCCGCTGCTCGCGCACGCGATCGTGAACGCGGTGAACCTCGGGTACCTGCGTGATCACGATCCGGGAAACGATCCCGAGCAGAACCTCGCCTGAAAAACCGCGCTCGTTGTGAACGCGCTCAGCGCTTCTTGTCGTTGACCGGACCTGTCTGACGCGGCGGCAGCGGCGGGGGCGCCGGACGAACGCCGCTCTCGGTGAGATCGGGTCGCGTCTGCACGGCTTGCCGCGGCGGCGGCGTGGGCGAGCGCGGCACCGGGCCCGTGCCCGGGTTCGGCAGCGGTGGCGGCGTGCTCTTCGAATGGCCGTGCGGGGCCGGCGGGCGCGCCGCGGGCGCGGGGCCGGGGAACGACGGGCGCGTGTACTCGCCGCTCGCACGAGCTGGCGCGAGTGGTTGTCGCGGCGGCGGACCGGGCAGCCGCGTCGCACCGCCCGCCGCGCGAGGCGGTGGTCCGGGCAAACCGCCCGCGGTCCGCGTCGGTACGGGCTGACGCGGCGGCGGACCGGGCAAAGCCGGGGAGACCGCAGGTCGACCGGCCGGCGTGAGGCGCGGCGGAGGCTGATGGGGCGATCGTGGCGCCATGGCGCCCGGACGAACCGGTCCCGCTGCGTACGTTCCCGCCGGCCGCTGCGCACCGCCTGCGGGCGCGGGTCTCGCGCCGGGTTGCTGCCTTGGCGCGGTGCCCCAGTTCGGGCGATACGCCGGCGCGCCGTCGAGATCTTCCTCTTCGAGCTGGTACTCGGACGCGGGCGACACATCGACCTCGTCGAGCGCTTCAGCGGCGAGCTCGGTGAGCTGCTCGGGCTCGTCGACGAGCTGCGCTTCGTCGCCGTATGCGGACTCGGGCACGAGCTCCTGCGAGCCCGGCGCGGCTTCCGCGCGGCCTCCGCTTTGCGGCGGCGCCACGGGCTCGTCCATGCCGAAGTCGGCCCAGTCGTAGTAGGCCTTCCGATCGTTGTCGTCGTCGTGCGCGGCCGGCGCAGCGGCGGCTTTGATCGGCTTCGGCGGCTCGGCGATCGCCTTCGACGAAGGAGGACCGAGATCGGTGCGACGCGACGGAGGCCCGCCCATCGCGGGCGCGGAGAGGCGCGTGGAGGGCGCGTTGCTACTCGAACGAGGTTGCTCGCCGTTGTGGATGCTCTCGTCTTCGAGACGCACGGCTTCGAGCAAGAGGTGACCGATCGGCTGCGCGCTTCCGGTCGGCGGACGATCGGGCTGCGGGACGAACGAGAACCGACCGACCTTCCAGCCGAGGATGTTGCGCAGGATCGTGATCGCATCGGTCGTCGTGCCGCCGATGGTGCCGGTCACGATGAAGCCGGAGGCGACGTCGAGCTGCACCTTGCGCTTCTTGCTGATGACCTCGACGATGCCCGTGCGACGCTCGAGCTCGAGCACCGTGAGCACGGTGGCGATCGACATCTGACTGAGATCGCCCTGGATCGCCGTCGTCTCGGTCGCGGACGAGGGAGGCACGGAGACGAGCGAGTTGCGACGTTGCCGCAGACGCCACGCCATCTGCACGAGCGCGCCGACCTGCGCGACGACCTCGTCGACGCGGAAGGGCTTCGTCATGTACGCATCGGCGCCGACGTGAAACCCTTCGAGCCGCGCCTCTTGATCGTCGAGGGCGGAGAGGAAGAGGAACGGCGTCACCGACACACGCGACGGCTGCGTGCGCACGTTTCGCGCGACCCAGTAGCCGTCGTTGTCGGGCAGATCGATGTCGCAGATGATGCAGTCCGGCTCGCGATCGCAGGCCGTATCGAGCCCAGCTTGCGCGGTGTTGCAGACGATGACGTCGTAGCCGGCGTCACGGATCGCGCCCGAGAGCAGGCTGCTGACCCACTCGTCGTCTTCGATCACGAGCACGAGCCCTCGGGGCATTGGCGAAACCGTATCACGTGCGCTCGCCGGGGGGCCAAGTCGCAAGGGGTCCGCCCGGTCGGTTTCGTCTCGGGGGCGCGGGAGCCCACGTCTCGGCCCGGCCGGCCGAAGGGATTCGGCCGCGCGCGGCGGGGTTTTCGGCGCTAAGCTGGGCTCCGTGACGAAAGGAACGCGGATCGTGGTCGCCATGAGCGGCGGGGTCGACTCCTCCGTGGCGGCGGCGCGCCTCTGCGACGCCGGCTACGACGTCATCGGGGTGACACTCCACCTCTGGGACTACCCCGACGACCGGAGCGAGCGGGGTCGTTGCTGCGCGCCCGAGGATCAACACGACGCCCGGCGCTCGGCGGATCACCTGGGCATCCCGCACTACACGTTCGACCGGCGGGAGCTCTTCCGGGCGCACGTGGTCGATCCGTTCGTCGACGCGTACCTCGACGGCGAGACGCCGAGCCCCTGCGTCGCCTGCAACCGCTCGGTGAAGATGCGCGAGCTCTTCCCGCTCGCGGAGCGGCTCGGCGCGTCGTTCATCGCGACCGGCCACTACGCGCGGACGGAGATCGGCGCGGACGGACGCGGGCGGCTCTATCGGGGCAAGGATCGCGTCAAGGATCAGAGCTACTTCCTGCACATGTTGCGCGAGGACGAGCTGCGGAAGCTCGTCCTGCCGCTCGGGGACGCGACGAAGGAAGAGGTGCGCGCCGAGGCGCACGCGCGGCGGATCCCGCGCGCGGACAAGGGCGAGAGCCAGGAGCTTTGTTTCGTCCCGGCCGGCGGCTACGGCGCGTTCGTCGAGAACCGGGCGGGGCGCGAGCGGGTTCGTCCGGGCCCGATCGTCGACGAGCGGGGGCGCACGGTCGGGCACCACGAGGGCGTGCATCGGTTCACGATCGGCCAGCGCAAGGGCATCGGCGTGGCGCTCGGTCGGCCTGCGTTCGTCGTGGGGATCGACGCGGACTCCGGCGCGGTGCGTCTCGGCGGCGAGGACGCGCTGCTCGCGACGGGCGCGCTGCTCGAAGCGGGCGCGTGGAGCGACGACGTGGCGTTCCCGCTCGAAGCCGACGTGCGCGTGCGCGCGCGTCACGAGGGTGAACGCGCGACGATCGAGCGCGTGCAGGATCCGGAGCGGGGCGAAGTGCTCGTCGCGCGCTTCCATACGCCGGTGAAGGCCGTCTCGCCCGGGCAGGTGGCGGTCGCGTACGACGGCGATCGTGTCTGCGGCGGGGCCACGATCAAGGCCGCGATCCACGCGAGCGCGGGAGGCGCGGCATGAGCGCGCGTCTTTGCCTCGCGGTCGCGTCGCTGCTCGCGCTCGGCGCGATGGGTTGTTCGCTCGGGCAGGGCGAAGGCGAGGTCAAGAGCGACGCGCTCGTCGCGAAGGATTGCTGGTTCGACGCCTACGATCTGCGCCCGGACTTCTTCGCGGCGGTGCCGTACCGCTCGACGCTTCAGATGCGCGTGCAGCGCGGGACCGATCTGCAAGAGGTGTCGGACGGGCTCGCGGTGCTCGTCGAGGACGTGAGCCAGGTGCGGGAGGAGCTCATCGGCAAGCCGCTCGACGTGACGCTCTCGCCGGGCGTCTTGCCTCCGGGCTCGGATTTCCCGACGCCGCCGCCCGCGGATCAGCCGGCGATTCACGTCGCGCTCTACCTCCAGCGCTCTTGCCACAACCAGAACGTGATCCTCTATGCCGTGGATGGCTCGATCACGTTTCATTCGCTGTTCAGCGGGGACCCGAACGAGGCCGAGGCCGCGGAGAAGTACACGGACGCCGAGTTCGACGTGTGGATGGGTGATCCGCGCGACGCTCCCGTGGACGCGCCCGCGAACGAGATCCCGAAGGAACTGCAATCGCGTGTGACGGGTTTCTTCCGCTTCTACTTCGAGCGCGGACAGCCCGGACAGCCCTTCCCCTGAAGTTCGCGGCGCTTCGGTAGGCTCCCTACCTCTGGCCCAAGGGGAGCATGCTCGCCCGCTGAACATCCGGAAGCGTCCATGCGCTCTCTCCCGCGCATGGAAAGTGGAATCGTTTTCGCGGTAGGATTCAATCAACGCGTCATGGCTCAACCTCCGCCTCGACCCGCTGCTTCGCGACCGGGCGGTCCGGCACCGGCGAACAACAGGAGCGCGCCCGCCTCCTCGTCCGGTCCCCGCCCGAAGGAACCGGAAAAGCAGCAGCCGCCTGGGACCTTCTTCCTCGGACGATACCGCGTCGTCGACGAGATCGGCGTCGGAGGCATGGCGAGCGTGCATCTGGCGCGCATGGACGGCCCCGGCGGCTTCCAGAAGTGGGTCGCGATCAAGCGCATCCACCCGCACCTCGTCGAGGACGATCAGTTCGTCGACATGTTCCTCGACGAAGCCCGCATCGCGGCCGGCATCAACCACGCGAACGTCGCGCAGGTCTTCGATCTCGGCAAAGACGACAACACGTACTGGATCGCGATGGAGTACCTCCACGGCGAGCCGCTGCGCGAGGTCATGCGGCGGGCCGAGGAGAAGCGGATGAACATCAGCCCCGAGCTCGCGGCGCGCATCTGCGCCGACGCGGCCGAGGGCCTCCACGCGGCGCACGAGCTGCGCGGCAAGAACGGCCAGCTCCTCGGGCTCGTCCACCGCGACGTGACGCCGCACAACCTGTTCGTCACGTACGACGGCTACACGAAGGTCGTCGATTTCGGCATCGCGAAGGTCGCCGATCGGCTCGCGTCGACCCGCGCGGGCACGCTCAAGGGCAAACTCGCGTACATGTCGCCCGAGCAGGTGCGCGGCGCGGACGTCGATCGCACGACGGACATCTTCGCGCTCGGCGTCGTGCTCTGGGAGCTGACCACGAACCAGCGCCTCTTCCGCATGGACACCGATCTCGACACGCTCGAGAAGGTGCAGGCCTGCGTGGTGCCGCTGCCCTCGACGATCGTGCGCGGCTATCCGCAGGGGCTCGAAGCGGTCGTCATGAAGGCGCTCGCGAAGAACAAGAAGGACCGCTACCAGACGGCCCGCGAGTTCTCCCGCGCCCTGCAGGTCTACCTGAACCAGAGCGGAGCGTTCGTCGGACCCGAGGAGGTCGCGCAGTTCGTCCGGCATGTCTTCACCGATCGCATCGCCAAGCGCGAGGCGCATCTCGCGTGGGCCGCGGAGGTGACGTCGACGGTCAACGTCGATCAGCTCCGCGCGCAGGGCGGCCTGAACGATGATCCGCTGCTGGAGGACGAGGACGACGATCGCCGCGGCCGCGCGAGCGGGACGGCGCCGTCGAAGTCGGCAGCGCAGCCGATCGCGAACCGCGCGCCCGCGGCGATGCCGCCGCCCGAGGATCGATCCGCATCGCAGCAGATGGCCGCCACGTCGCTCATGGACGACGACGAGGACGTGCCGACCACGGTGGCGACGCGCGAGCACCTCGAAAAATCCCAGGGGGGACCGCTGCCGAGCGCGGGTCGTCCGGGCATGCCGCAGGCGCAGCATAGGCCGCAGCTCACGACGCCGCTCCCCGCGGCGGGCATGCCCGGTCCGGGGCAGAACGAGCGCACCGCGGCGCTGCCGAACGGCGGATATCCGGGCGACGCGGACGATCTGAACGCGACGATCGCGCTCCCGGCAAACTCGAAGATCCCGGATCCCGGGCCGCCGCGGCCAGGGTTTGGCGCGCCGCAGCAGCCTGGATTCGGCGGTTATCCCGCGCCGCAGCAGCCGGGCTTCAACGGGGCGATGGCGCCGCAGCAGCCGGGCTTCGGCTTCGGGCAGCAGCCGCCGCAACCGCAGTACGGGCAGCCGCAGCCGCAATATCCGATCAGCAACCCGAACGTGCACGTGCCGCAGCAATACGGCCAGCGCGTCGCGCAGTCGCAGATCGAGACCGCGATGTCGCTGCCGCGCCCCGATCCCGCCGCGCTCTGGATGGCGCAGCAGGAGGCGGCTCGTCAGCAAGGCGGGCCGAAGCGCAACACGGGCGTGTTCGTCCTGGTGGTCGCGCTCGTCGCGCTCAGCGTGATCGGCATCGGCGTGCTCGTGTATTTCAAGCTGAAGCAGCCGCAGGGAACGGCGCAGCCGCAGGGAACGGCCGTCCCCGAGGCGCCGGCGATCCCGAGCACGGTCGCCGTACCCGCGCCAGCACCGGCTCCTGCGCCCGCGCCCGCGCCGACCGAAACGGCCGCGGCCGCGCCGACGGAGACGGCCGCGCCCACGCCCGCGCCGGGCCCCGCGCCTGGGAACGCGCCGGCCACCGCGAAGACGGCCGCGACCACGCCTGCGGCCGCGCCGACGGCCACGGCGAGCGCGGCGGCCGCGTCCGGCGAGCCGGGCTTCCTGACGATCGTGTGCAACCCGTTCTGCGACGACGTGCTCGACAACGGTCGTTCGCTCGGCCCCTCGCCGATCGTGCACCTCTCGGTCAAGCCGGGCTCGCACCGGGTCACGCTCAAGAAGGGCGACATGACGAAGGTCATCTCGGTCATCGTCGTGTCCGGTCAGGTGACGGCGCAACGCGTGTCGATGAAGTGACGAACGTGGCCGCTCGCCCTTCTGGCGGGGCGGGCGGTGCACGTGCGTTCGTCGTGACGTAGTCTCCCTCGATGCCGCAAGGAACGCGTCCCGCTGGAAAGCCGGACCGCAGGGACAAACCGTCGAGGCCGAAGCAAGCGCCTCGCCCGGAGATCCTGCACATCGAGAACCTCGCCGCAGGTGGAGCGGGCGTGGCTCGACTCGCCGATCGCACGGCCGTGTTCGTGCCGGGCACGGCGCCGGGCGAGCGCGTGGAGGCCGAGGTCGACAGGAACACGCGCCCCGCGCGAGGGCGGCTCCTGCGGGTGATCGAGGCGAGCCCCGATCGCGTGGAGCCCGCGTGCCTGTATGCGGATGCATGCGGCGGCTGCGACTTCATGCATCTGTCGCAGCACGCGCAGGAAACGGCGCACGCGGAAATCGTGCGGAGCGCGGTCGCGCACGCGACGGGCGAGACGCCGCCCGCGATCCAGGTGCACAGCGCGCCCGAGCCGCTCGGCTATCGCACGCGCGCGCGGCTCTACGTGCGCGGCGAGCGAGGGCGGGTGCGGATCGGGTATCGCGCGCCGGGCTCGCACGCGCTCGTCGCGACACCGGCTTGTATCGTGCTCGCGCCGTCGATCGCGGGCGCGCTCGACGAGATCCCGACCGTGCTCGCGGGTTCGTCGGGCGAAGGCGACGTGCAGATCGCGCGAGGCGCGGGCGGGCGGCTCGTCGTCGATGCCACGTGGCGCGGCGAGATCGCGCCTGCGGCGTGGGCGGCGCTCGATCGACGCGTCGCGGAGGGCGCGTGGGCCGGCGCGCGTGTACGCATGGAAGGCGCGAAGACGCCGGCCGTGTTCGGGGATCCGCGGCCGGTGCTCGAAGGCGCGGACGGCGCGCCGCTCGTCGTCGCGGCGGGATCGTTCGCGCAGAGCTCGGATCGTGGCGCAACGCTGCTCGCGCGTCGCGCCGCGGAGCTCGCTCGCGCGGAGGTGGACGCGCCGCGGGAAGGCGCGGACGAAAAGGCGAACGGGCACGTGCTCGAGCTTTTCGCGGGCAGCGGCACGCTCTCGATCCTGCTCGCGCGTGGAGCCGCGTCGTTCGTCGCGGTCGAGTCGGACGAGGGAGCTGCGCGTTCGGCGCGGGAAAACCTTGCGGCGCGGGATCTTCCGGGCAAGGTCGTCGTCGCGGACGCGGACGCTTACCCGATTCCGCCGCGCGTCGAGGTCGTCGTGCTCGATCCGCCGCGCGCTGGCGCGGAGGGCGCGACGGCTGCGATCGCGGCCTCGCGCGTGCATCGGGTCGTCTACGTCGCGTGTGATCCGGCCACGCTCGCGCGTGACCTCGGCGTGCTCGTGCGCGCGGGTTTCGAGCTCACGCACCTCGAGACGGTCGAGCTCTTCCCGCAGACGAGCCACGTCGAGACCGTGGCCCGCCTCGTGCGTCGTCGCGGCGCGCGCTGAGCGCTCGCGTGCGCTACGCTCTCGCCGGATGATCCACCGCGTCGACGAACGGCTCCGGCAGGAGGCGCGCCGCTTTCGCCTCGTGTTCACGTGCGGCGACTGCGCGCAGTACGATCCGGAAGCCGATCGTTGCTCGCTCGGATACCCGCACGTGATGCACCAAGAGCCCGATCTCGACGCGCGTGACGAGGTCGTCTTCTGCAAGGCCTTCGAGCTCCGTTGACCAAGTCCTCGCACCCGCCTTCGTTACGGCGCCTCGCCGAGCGCACGATCCGCGACGAAGCGCTCTTCGATCGCGGCGATCGCGTGCTCGTCGCCTGCTCGGGCGGCCCCGACTCGACGGCGCTCCTGCACGTGCTCGCGCTGCTCCGACGCACGATCGGCCACGAGGTGATCGGGCACGGCGTCGACCATGGATTGCGCCCCGAAGCGGCAAACGAGCTCGCGCTCGCGGCCGAGCTCGCGGACAAGCTCGGTGTTCCTTTCGAGGTGACGCGTCTCGAGGTCGAGCCCGGGGGCAACCTCCAGGCGCGGGCGCGTGAAGCGCGTCATCGGGCGTTGCAGGACGCTGCAGCGCGGCGTGGCGCCGCCGTGATCGCCACGGGACACACGGCCGACGACAAGGCCGAGACCGTGCTCCTTCGCTTGTTACGCGGCGCGGGGCCGCGTGGTCTCGCCGTGCTCGAACCGCGCGCGCCTGCGCCCGTGCCGCCGAGCAGCGGCGAAAGCCCGCGAGACCTCGTGCGTCCGCTCGTCTGCGCGCGCCGGTCCGACGTCCTGCTCCACCTCGATCGCCACGCGATCGCCCACGCCCGCGACCCTTCGAACCTCGACCCTCGCTTCACGCGTGTCCGGGTGCGCCGCGAGCTGATCCCGCTCTTGGAGGAGCTTTCACCACGGATCATCGACCATCTCTGTGCCCTCGCGGACATGCTGCACGACGTCTGTCCCGCGGAGGACCCGATGAGCGGGCTCGGCCGGGCACAACGGACGACGATCGAGCGAGCGCAGAAAAAGGGCTCTCGGATTGTGAAGATTCGTATGAAGGGAGGGCGGGAGCTCGACGTGACCTTCCCAGCGGGGAAGATCGTCCTTAACGAAAAGAAATGATCGAGCCGCGTCCTTCCCGAATGGACGGCGCGGCTTGGCTTCCATCGACGGGCATGCCACCGCGTGGCATGCTGGTGCAAAGAAGCGTTACATTTGGACGCAGTCTGCTCGTCCCGAGGAGATCGGGTCGGGCAACCCGAGGATCCTCGTGAAGCAATCGCACAAGACGCTCCTGCTTTGGGTCCTGCTGATCATGATGTTCCTCGTGATCTGGCAGTTCCTGAGCCCAGATCGCCCGCCCGCAACGCAGGTCTCGTTCAGCGAGTTCATGAGCCAGGTTCGGGCCGATCGAGAGAAGGACCCGCACGTCGACTCCGTCTCGATCAAGGATCGTGAATACACGTTCTGGGTGAAGGACCCGAAGAGCAACTCGAAGGTCAAAAAGGTCACGATCGGCCCGGACAACGCCGACGAGATCACGAAGACGCTGGTCGACAACAAGGTCGCCGTCACCTTCGAGAAGGAGGACGCCTCGCCATTCTGGTCGGGCGCGCTCGTGACCATCCTGCCGATGGTCTTCCTCCTCGTCATGTTTTACCTGTTCATGCGGCAGCTCCAGGCGGGCGGCGGCAAGGCGATGAGCTTCGGCAAATCGCGCGCGCGGCTGCTCTCGGAGTCGCAGAACAAGGTGACGTTCGCCGACGTCGCCGGCATCGACGAGGCGAAGGACGAGCTCGAAGAGATCATCGCGTTCCTCAAGGATCCGAAGAAGTTCCAGAAGCTCGGCGGCCGCATCCCCAAGGGCGTGCTCATGATGGGCCCGCCCGGCACGGGCAAGACGCTGCTCGCGAAGGCGATCGCGGGCGAGGCGGGCGTGCCGTTCTTCTCGATCTCGGGCTCGGACTTCGTCGAGATGTTCGTGGGCGTCGGCGCGAGCCGCGTGCGCGATCTCTTCGAGCAGGGCAAGAAGCACGCGCCCTGCATCATCTTCATCGACGAGATCGATGCCGTCGGCCGGCACCGCGGCGCGGGCCTCGGCGGCGGGCACGACGAGCGTGAGCAGACGCTGAACCAGCTCCTCGTCGAGATGGACGGCTTCGAGTCGAACGAGGGCGTGATCATCATCGCCGCGACGAACCGGCCGGACGTCCTCGATCCCGCGATCCTGCGGCCCGGACGCTTCGATCGGCGCATCGTGGTGAACCGCCCCGACGTGCGCGGCCGCGAGGGCATCCTCCGCGTGCACACGAAGAAGGTGCCGCTCGGTCCGGACGTCGACCTCGACATCATCGCCCGCGGCACGCCCGGGTTCGTCGGGGCCGACCTCGAGAACCTCGTCAACGAGGCCGCGCTGCTCGCCGCGCGTCAGGACAAGGACCTCGTCTCGATGGTCGACTTCGAGATGGCCAAGGACAAGGTCCTCATGGGCACCGAGCGTCGCAGCATGGTGATCAGCGAGGAGGAGCGGAAGACGACGGCGTGGCACGAAGCCGGTCACGCGCTCGTGGCGAAGCTGCTCGAGAAGAACGCCGACCCCGTGCACAAGGTGACGATCATCCCGCGCGGCCCGGCGCTCGGCATCACGCAGCAGCTCCCGAAGGAAGACCGCCTGAGCATGTCGCGCGACTTCGCGAAGGCGCGCCTGGCGGTGCTGATGGGCGGCCGCGTCGCCGAGGAGATCGTGTTCGGTCAGTTCACGACGGGCGCGGGCAACGACATCAAGCAAGCGTCGAACCTCGCGCGCCGCATGGTGACCGAGTTCGGCATGAGCGACGTCATCGGCCCGATCTCGTACGCCGCGAACGAGGAGAGCGTGTTCCTCGGCCGCGACTTCACGAGCCAGCGCCGCGACTACTCGGAGACGGTCGCGAATCAGATCGACGACGAGGTCCGCAAGTTCGTGTTCGACGGCCACGCCGAGGCGCGCCGCCTGCTCGAGGAGCACCGCGAGGCGCTCGACAAGCTGGCGAACGCGCTGCTCGAGCGCGAGACGCTCGACGCCGAGGAGGTCGACGCGATCGTGGCCGGGCGCGAGCTGCCCGAGCGGCAGAAGGTCGTCATCCCGACCTACGCCGACCGCGAGCGCGCCGCGAAGGAGAAGCGCCGCGCGGCGAGCATCTTCGGCGCGCCGAAGCCCGCTCCGAGCACGTGAAAAGCAGGGCGATCCCGGCCCTCGTCGCCGCGGCGTTCGCCCTGCCCGTCCCCTCCCCGCTCTCCGAAGCTCCCCTTCCTCCCCCACGCAGAAGCACCGCCGCCTCCGTGATCGACGCGGCGGCGGCGCTTGCGCCATCGAGCGATCCAAGCCCCGCCGATCCCGCGGCGAACGCCGCTCACGCGAAGAAGCCGCTCGCGACGATCGTGCACGGTCACACGCAAGAGACGCTCGCGCTCACCGAAGACGAACCCACGATCGAGCGCTTCTCCACGTTCCTCGCGGATCACGGATACGAGCAGGAGACACGGATCGATCCGCGGCTGCTCGATCTTCTTCGTACGATCGCGAAGAAACACGAGGGCACACGGATCGAGATCGTGAGCGGCTACCGGAGCCCCAAGCGCAACGAGGTGATGCGCAAGAAGGGCCGGCACGTGGCGTCGCACAGCCAGCACACGCTCGGCATGGCGATCGATTTCCGCGTCGACGGGCTCTCCGTGCCGGAGCTCGCTGCCGAGATCCTGCAGGCGAAGTGGCAAGGCGGGCTCGGCACCTACGCGGGGAGGCGCGACAGGTTCGTCCACGTCGACACGGGGCCGAAGCGGCGCTGGAGCGGGTTTTAAGGAGCGCGCAGCACGGCCTGGAGATAGGCGAAGTGCTGCATCTCGGGGCGGCCGCGGCTCGATGCTTCGAGGATGTTCTGCGCGCCCTCGCCGGTCAGGAAGAGGCCGTAGGAGGCCTCGATCGCGAGCGGATCCCAAACACGCAGGCCGAAGGTCGCGTCGATCTGGTGGCCAAGGATGTGCGACTCGTTGGTGGCCGAGGCGCCGATCGGAATCAGCGACGCGCTCGTCCAGCGGCCCTTCGGCTCGGCGAGGCCAACGAAGCGGTAGCCGAGGTTCATCGAGAACACGTCGGTCGGGCGCGCCGCAATGTCGGCGCCGGCTTCGATCACGTTCGACCACGCGTAGAGGCCCATGCGGCCGTGCATCGGGCGCTCCTCGGGGAGGATCGGATCGAAGCGCGTCTGCACGGCGAGCGTGTCGGTGCTGCCGTTGTCGCCGGATGCGTACGCGCCCGCCGCGCCGAACGTGAGGTGCCACGGAAGCGCCGTCTCCCACGTGACGCGCGCGGCGCCCGCGAAGGCGCGGAGATCGCGATTCGCGCCGAAGCTCGAGATGCGGCCGAGCTCGTACGCGCCTTCGACGGCGTACCGCACGCCGCGGTAGTCGCCCGAGAAACGCGCGTCGAACACGTACGTGTCGCTCGGCGTGAGATCGAGCGCGGCGGGCGGGCGGACGATCCGCGCGAGCGCCGTGACGTCGATCGCGAGCAGCGGGAAGATGCGGAAGATCGCGTGCGCGCCGTAGAGCTGGCTGCCCGTCTGGGGGCGGACCGTCGTGGGCACCGTGGTGTCCGTGTCACCCGCCGATCCCGAGCCGGCCGTCCCGCCCGCCGCCCCGACGGTGCCGAGCCCCCCGAAGGGCGAGGAGCCGATGAGCGCGGCGAGCAGCTCGACATCGATGTTCTTCCAGGACAAACCGAGCCGCGCGGCGTCGAGCGCTCGCGGTCGCTGCGTGAAATCGCTCTCGCCGACGAGGCGCCCGTCGCCCCACACGACGCGCTGGCGGCCGAGGCGGAACCACACGCGCCGGTTCTTGCGGTGCACGTCGAGGTACGCCTCGAAGAGGCCGAGACCCGTGCCGAGCTGGCTGCTTTGCAGCACGCCGCTTCCCGGCGCGCCCGCGATCGGCCGCGCGTCCTGCAGCACGATCGCCGCCGTCACCGGGCCGCGATCCACGGCGAGCCCGAGCCGCGCGCGGCTCGTCGCGGCCCACTGCGACGTGTAGATCGGCGTCATGTACGTCGGCGCGTTGAAGCGCGGCGGCAGGTTCGTTCCGTACGCGTCTTCGAGCACCGCCCCGCGCGTGAAGTTCACGCCGCCGATGTCGAACGGATCGGTGCGGAATTCGCCGCGCACGCGGAGCTCGAACGACGGGCGGAAGGTGAAGGATCCGACGGGGATCGACTCGGGCAGGGGCGTCGCCTGCGCCTCTGCGGAGGGGCTCGCGAACGAGAGCGCGAGCGCAGCCGCCGCGGCGAATACGGAAGGATTCGGTCTCGTCATGTCAGGGCTCGAAATCGTCGCTCGGCTTGGGCTTCGGCGCCGGCGATCCTCCCGCGGGCGCGGCGCCGCCGCCACCACCGCCGCCGGGCCGCGGACGCGGATTCTTGCCGGTGAACTTCGCGAGCGCCGCGTCGGCCCCGCCGGTCTCCAGCGCCATCGCCAGGCCCACGACGAACGACGACGCGAGCCCCGCCTCCGTCGTCGCGCGTCCACGCAGATCGGCGAGCACGATCCGCGCGCCCTCGAGCTCGCGCGGGGCGTCGCCCGACTTCGCCGCGGGCGTCGTGGAAAGCTCCGTTCGTTTCGTGTCGAGGAAACGCGCGCGTTGTTCGAGCTCGCCCATGCGCCGCGCCACGTCGAGCGACGCCTTCACGGACTGCTCCACGGCCTTCGCGAGCGCCTCGGGATCCTCGCTCGTCTTGCCACGCTTCTGCACGAGCACGATGAGCTTCGCGTCGGGCGTGAGCTCGAGGTGCAGCGCCGTGCCCGCCTCGTCGAGCGTCTTCGCCTTCTTCGCGGCCGCTTCGAGCGCCTCGCTCGCTTCCGCCGTCTCCGCGAGGCCGAGGGCCTTCACGAGCTCGACGCGCGCGGCCTTGCGATCGCCCTCGGCGCGATCGACCTCGCCACGCAGCGCGACGACGGATTTGAAGAAGTCGTCGAGCGCGGCTTCCTTCGTGGTGATCGCCTTGCCTTGCTCGATCTGCGACAGCGACGGCCCGCAAGCGGGAAGCGAGGACAGGCTCGCAGCCACGACGAAGGCCCACGCGAACGATCGCCTCGACGACAGTCTCATCCGCACTGGAGCACGCCTCCCCAAAGCTCGTAACTCGACTTGCCCCTCTGGAGGAAGACCGTGGTCACGTACGCGCCGGCGACGGCGGCCATGCCCTGACCGAAGTTGCCCGCGGGCGGCGAGAGCGCGATCGGATCACCCACGGGAACGAAGTCCGGGCCGAGCGTCTGCGCACGCACGGCGCGCGCGCCCGCCGATCCCTCGGTCCAGATGAGCACCCATCGCCCATCGGGCAAGCCCGCGATCCCGGGCGCGAACGCGTCGCCGCCAGGGCCTCCGGCCGGCAGTTCGATCACCTGGGTCGACGACGGGATCGCGCCCGCCTGTGCGTGGCCGAGCCGGATCTTCCACGGGCTCCCTTCGGTCTCGCGATCGGCGAAGAGGATCGCGACCTCGCGGCCGTTCCATCCGCTCATGGGCTTACCGACCTGCCCGCCGGAGCCCGCGACCTTCACGAGCTCGCCGATGGGCTTGTGATCCGGGCCGATGAAGCCGCCCATGACGGCGCCGTCGCGACGGAACGAGAGCGCGTAGCCCTTGTCGTCGGTGATCACCACGCGCGCGGCGTCGAGCGGATCCGATCCCGCGATCGGCCAGAGCGACTGCGGCGCGGCGTCGACACGATCGGCCGTCGCGAGGTTGCCTTCGGCGACGCCCAGGAAAAACGGCGTGGACGCGGGCACCTGCACGATCGACTTCAGCGTGCCCGACGACTCCTTCGCGGCGACGAAGTAGCCCTTGTCGGTGCCGGTTGGCGCGACGCGATCGATCTCGCCGCTGACCTTCTCGACGAACCCTTCGTTCACCTGGCCGCTCGACGGCGTGACCTCGATGCCGACGGCCTCGTCCGAGCTCTTCGCGTAGCCGATCGAGATGTTGCCCGAGGGGAGCGGCAAGAGCTCGAAGGGGATCTTGTTCGAGACGACGGGCGCCCAGCGCACGGGCTGCTTCGCCACCCAGCAAGGCTTCGGCGGTTGCGGCAAGGCGTCGCGGATCGCGCGGACCGTGTTCGCCAGAACCGCGCGCGCGCCGCCGCCGGCCACCGTCGGCTTGACCGAGCAACGACCCACGAAGAAGGCCGAGATCACCATCATCACGAGCAAGCCGCTGCTCGTGGCGATCACCTTGATCGGCAGCGTGCTCGACGCTTGCTCGGGCTTGACCGCACGCATGCCGTCCGACGTCGCGTCGAGCGCGGCACGTCCACGCGGCGTCTCCGCGTACGTGTACGGTGGCGGGCTCGGGGCCACGGGCGGGCTCTCTTCGACCGCCGACGGCAAGGTGCGAACCTCTTCGGACGAACCCCGCGCGGACGCTTCTTTTTCGGGCAGCGGCGCGGTCGAGGGATCGACGAGCAAGCTGTCGATCCGGATCGTCCGCGTGACCTCGTGCGGAAGCTTCACCGCGCCGGCCATCGACGGGCCGGTGTATCCGCCGGACGCGGCAGGGTAGGCGCCCGAGGTGAAGTCGGGCGGCAAGATCGCGGTCGTGCTCGGCTCGCGTGGAGGCGGCGCCGGAGGCAGCTCGTCGACGCGGGAGGGCGCCGTCACGGGCGCGAGCTCGGGTGACGACGGGACGAGGGGCGGCGGCGGCTCGGTCGGGGCAAGCGGCGGAGGCGCGGCCGCGGCGGGCGGCTCGGCCGAAGGCGCGGTCGGCGCTTGCGCGACCGGCGGATCGACCGGCGCGGGAGGCGGCGGCGTGCTCGGCGAGAGTTTTGCGGTCGACGTGGTCGACGTGCCCGGAGCCGCGCCGGCGCGTGGCACCGGGGCAGGCTTGAGCAGCGCCGACGGCTTCAGGATCGCCGAGGGCTTGTCCGCGCCCTTGTCCGCGACCGGCCGCGGGATCGTCGGCGACACCGCGGGCTTCGCGGCCGCGTCCGTCGTGGGCTTCGTGAGGACCTTCGACGGCGCGCGCATCGGGCTCGGACCCACCGTCGAGTACTCGGACGTCTTGGGGCCAAGGGGCTTCGGCGCGGGGCCGATCGACGTGTTCTCCGCGCTGGCCTTCCCACGCGGGCCCTCAGCGGGCTTGGCGGGCGCGGCGATCGGCGGCGGTCGGCTCGATCGAGACGTCGCGGCAGGCGGCTTCGCGGGGCTCTCCGCCGCGCGAGGTGCGATCATCGCAGGCTTCGGCAGCGCTGCGGCCGTGGTCTCTTTCGGCGGCTTTGCAGCAGGCGGAGCGAGATCCCCGACGTTCGTCGTCTCGTCGTCGTTGACGTCGCCCCAGAGCTCGTCGACTGCACTCGCGCTCGTCGCCGGACGCTTCGGGGCCGGCTCGGCGACAGGAGGTGGCAGAGGGCCCGCGGGCGGGGGCGGTCGAACGACGGCCGGTGGCTCGGGGGATGCGGTCGGGCCTCGGGGAACGGCGGCTTCGAACGCCGCGCCGCCGTACTCGGGTCGCAGCGTGATCGGCGCGGCGCCCGGGGGTGCGGCTTCCGTGCCTGCGCCCGAGGGCACGACGATCGGCACGCCCTGGGCGCCGTTCTGTGGCGCGGCCGGGCCCGGGATTCCGAGCAGTGTGCCCATCTGCCCGCGCTTCTCGGGCAGCGACCCGCCGAAGCGATGCGGCGCGACGATGGCGGGCTCGTGCAGCGGAGCGATCAGCTCCTGCGCGGTGGGCGTGACGTCGGCGAACGCGGGCACCGTGAAGGCGGGGACCCACTCTTCCATGCCCTCGCGCCAGACGAGGACGGACGGCGGGAGCACACGGGTCGCGATGGCTTCCCGCAGCTCGTCGGTTCGCACGAGCCGCTGCACGCCTTGCTCGTCGGTCCAGCGCCACTCGTCACGGCCGGTCAAGCGGGCCTCCGCGTGGAGCAGGTCGTGCGCAGATCGAGTTCGTGTCGGGCGAGCACCTCGCGCGAATCGTACAGCGACCCCTGCGACGTTGCGCGGAATTTCGTTCGCCGCGACGCAACTCGGGGCCTTTGGCTTCGATGTTCGGGCATGCCCCTCTTGCGTCCCTTCGTTCTCGCGTTCCTGGCCGCGCGTGCGATCGCCCGCGCCCTGCTCGACACCCTCAGCCCTCCGGCCTGCGCGGCCTGCGATGCGCCCGTGCGCCGCGACCGCGTCTTTTGCCAGCCGTGCGCGGCGACCGTCGTCCGAACCGCGAACACGCCCGACGAGCCGCTCGCGTTCGCCGCGTTCGGAGGCGCCCTCGCGGCCGCGCTGAAGCGGTTCAAGTACGGGGAGCGGCCCGATCTCGGGCGCCCGCTCGGCCATCTCCTGCGCGGGCTCGTGCGGGAGGAGGCGCCTGTCGTGGACCTCGTGATCCCCGTACCGCTACATCCGCGAAGGCTCGCGGAGCGCGGCTACAACCAGGCGGCGCTGCTCGCGCATGCAGCCGCCGACGAGCTCGGCGTGCCTCTCGCGGCGCGCGCGCTCGTGCGGCTTCGGAACACGCCGCAGCAGGCGACCCTCGGACGCGCCGAGCGACGCACGAACGTCGCGCGAGCGTTCGTCGTGCGAGCCCCACGAGCCGTACGAGGTCGCAGAATCCTCCTCGTCGACGACGTCGCCACCACGGGAGCCACGTTCTCGGCCTGCCGCGATGCGCTCGTCGAGGCGGGCGCGCGCGACGTGATCACCTTCTGCCTCGCCCGCACGGGCGAACCTTCCCCCGCGGCTCCCGCTTAACGCTTCTTCTTCCGCGGCACCTGCGGCGGCGGCCTGCCAGGAACGACCTCGATCCGGAGCATTTCCTGGCAAGGCACGAGCACCGTCTCCCCTGCCGAGAGCCACTCCGGATAGCGCCCTTCGGCCGAGCTCGACACGCGCACGAACTTGCTGCCGCACGGCGCCTGGAACGTCTCGTTCGTGCGGCCGAGCTTCTTTCCGCTCACGTACACGTTTCCCTCCGAGGGAAACACCACCGTCAAGAGCCCGTATCCCGCGGGAGGCGGCGAGGGCGCGGTGGACGGCGGCGCGACGGCGGAGTCGGACGGCTGGGTCTCGGGCGTCGAAAGCGGAGGCTTGGCCGAGGTCGACGCCGAGGCGCCGGCGTTCGGATTCGCGTCCGGATCCGAGCCGCCCGTGAGCATCACGACGGCCCCCGCGGTGATCAACGCGACCGCGCCTCCTGCGATCGCAAGCGCAAGCGGCGGCGGTCGCTTCTTTCGACTGGCGGGTTGCGCCGGTGCGAGCGCGGGCTCGGCAGCGGGTGCGGCTGGGGGCGCGGAGGCGGAGACGGCCGCAGGAGCCGCAGGAGGCGCGGACTTGGAAACGGCCCCCGGCGCGGACGGCGCCGCCGGCGTCCCAAACCGAGGCAACCCCGGAGGTGCGCCCATCGGTGGCGCCACGGGCGGCGCGGCCATCGGCGGCGGCACCGGCGGCGCGGCCATCGGCGGCGGCTTCGGCGCGGCCGGCGGCACGGGCGGCGGCGCGAACGCCGGCAACGCAGGCGGCGCCGCGGGCGTCGGCTCCGGCAGCTTCGGCAGCGCCATCACCGTGTCCGCGAGCTCCAGCCGCTTGCCCCCCACCTTCCCTGCGGCCGCCGGATCGAGCACCTCCGGCAGCGTCGGCGGCACGGCCTTGGGCGCACCTGCACCCAGATCGGCCGGCGCAGCGTCGACTTTCCCCGCTCCGGGCGTGAGCGGGGGAGGAACGGGCGCGACCCTCCCCGCTCCGGGCGTGAGCTTGGAAGGACCGGGGACGACTTTGTCCGCGCTGCCCGCGATTTTCGGCCCCGGCGGGACGACCTTCTCCGTCCCGGTCAGCACCTTCGCCGGTCCAGGCATGACCTTGCCCGATCCGAGCGTGGGCGGACCTGGTGGAGGCGTCACCCTGTCTTTTCGCGCCGTGACCTGATCGGGTTCGGTGATCGCCAGCGCGGCCTTCTCCCGCTCCTCCGCGGAAAACCCCATCGCCGCCAGGCTGATGCCCGAGCGCGACGTCGCGTCCTCGAAGAGCTGGTCGAACAGCTCCTCGTCCGGCACCGACTCCTTCCACTCGCTCTCGGGCACCACGGCCCCGAGCGGCGCCGCGATCGTCGGCTTCGACGGCCCTCGCGCCGCGCCCGCCGGGGTCTGCGCCGGCCGCACCGTGGGCGCCTCCGGCTGCACATCCGCCTCGGCCTCGACCACCGCGAGCGGCAGCTTCGGCGGACCCGGCACGCGCTCGGCGAGGGCCCGCAAGAGCGGGTACACCGAGGCCGGCCCATCACCGCCGTCCCCGGGTCGTTCCGACAAACGCCCCGGCGGCCGCGAAGGCGGCGCCGACAGCCTCTGCTTGCTCGACGGCGGCGGCTTCGCGGGCCGCACCGACTCGAGCGGCAACCGCCGCCGCGGAACGTCCCCTTCGGTCGCCTTCGACCGCGGCCCCTTGAGCGGCGCGACCTTCTCTTCGAGGTCCTTCTGCCCCTCCTCGATCCCCCGCGCCTTGTTCAGGACCCGCTCGAGCTCCTGGCACGACACCTTGCGTTTGTCCGGGGACGGCTCCAGCGCCGCGTCGATCGCGTTCGTCAGCTCCTTCGGCAGATCCGACCGCAGCACGGCGAGCGGCATCGGCCTCGTGCCCACCTCGGGCGGCTTCGTCCCCGCGTAGAGCGACCAGAGCAGGACCCCGAGCCCGTACACGTCCGCCTTTGGCGTCACGCGTTCGCCGCGCGCCTGCTCCGGCGCCATGAACCCCGGCGCGCCCTTGATCACGAACGCCACCGTGTCCGGGCTCCGCCCGAGGATCTTCCCGAGCCCGAACCCCGTCAGCCGCACCTGACCGTCCCACCCGATCAGCACGTTCTCTGGGTGCATCGTCCGGTGAATCACGGGCGTCGGCGTCCCCTCCTCGTCCTTCGCCGCGTGCGCGTGCGCGAGCGCGCCGCCGAGCGCGCGGCCGATGAACGCGATGGTCCGGTCGTCGAGCTTCGACTTCTGCCGCCCGAGCACGTCCTGCAGCCGATCGAGCGTCACGCCTTCCACGTGCTCGAGCACCAGCACGAGGTGCTTATCGTGCTCGAAGAAGTCGAACATCCGCTGGATCGACGGGTGGTTCAGCACCGCGCAGATCGCCGCCTCGCGCACGAGCTCCTCGGCGAAGTGCGCGTCGCCCTCGATCGTGTTCCGGACGAGCTTCAGCGTGCAGAGCCGCGAGAAGCCCATCGGGCCTTCCATGCGTCCGACGTACACGTCCGCCGAGCCCACTCCGGACAACCTTCGGAGCACTTTGTACGCCCCGATACGCTCGGGAACGGGCTCACTCGGGAACATTGGCGCGATCATACCGGAGCCGAGTCGTCTTCCCCAAATCGCAGGCACGCTGTCGGCGGATCCTGTCCGCCCGCGCAGGTCCCACACCGCTACAGACGGAAAAATCGGGCCAAACGAGCACAACCGTGGGGCACGGGCACTTCGCAGAAAGTGTGCTGAACTACATCACCTCGATGTACCTCGACCCCGTGCGCCCCACGGCGTGGCCTTCCAAGCGTGCGCGGCTCGCGCGTGCGCTCGACACGCTGGGAATCTTGGACCGGCTGCTCTCCATGCGGACGAAGCTCGCCACGCGATCGCTCATGGTGCTCACGTACCATCGGATCGCCGACGCCGCGGCCGTGGGGGAGCTCGACGCCGACGTGCGCGAGACCGACGCGCGCGGGCTCGCCGAGCAGATCAAGGTGGTGAAGCAGCACGGCGCGTTCGTGTCGCTGCCCGACGTGCGGCGCTTCCTCCGGGGCGGGCCGCTGCCCGCGAACGCCGTGATGCTGGCCTTCGACGACGGCTATCGCGATTGCCATGACGTCGCGCTGCCCATTCTGAAGAAAGCCGGCGCGACCGCGACGTTCTTCGTCCCCACGGCCTTCCCCGACGCGGGGCGCATGTTCTGGTGGGATCGCATCGCGCTGCTCCTCCGGCGCTGCCAGAAGCGCACGCTCGTGCTCACGTATCCGCGCCCGATCGTGCTCGACCTCGGGCGTGATCCCGCCGCCGCCAAGCGCTTCTTGCTCGGGCTCGTCAAGCGCACGCCGGGACTCGATCTCGCGCGCTTCTTCGAGGAGCTCTCGCGCGCCGTCGACGTCACGCTCGACCCCGCGGAGGAGCGTTCGATCGCGACGCGCACCATCATGAGCTTCCGCGAGGTCCGGGCGCTCGCGGACGCCGGGATGAGCGTCGCCTCGCATTCGCACGAGCACCGCGTGATCGCCACGATGACGCCCGACGAAGCGCTCTCCGATCTCGGACGATCGCGCCGCGTGCTCTCCGACGTGCTCGAAGAGGACGTGCGCACCGTGGCGTATCCCGTGGGCCATCAGGTGCAGGGGCCGTTCCTGCGTGTCGCTCGCGACGCGGGCTTCGACCTCGGCTTCACGAACGCGACGGGCTTCTGCATGCGCGACCGAGCGGACCCGCTCAACGTCCCGCGGATCGCGATGGGCCCCGAGTTCGAAGGACCGCTCTTCAAAGCGCTGATGATCGCGCGGCCTTGAGGTTTTTTTCGACGCTCGGGGGCTACGCTCGGACACGCCGAGCTACGCCCCCGAACCCCCTTGCAGCCCGGACGTCCTCTCGAAAGCGGCTCCGATCTGCCCATCACCGAGGCCCGTTGTTTGCCCCCTCTCGTCCGTGGGCTTCCGCCCGGGAAGGTCAGGTGGCTCGTGTCACGCAAACTCCGTCGTCGCTCCCTCGGCGCTCTCCTGCTTTCGCTCGCCACGGCCTCCGCCGCCTTCGCGGCGGCCGGTTGTGGAGCCGCGCCGAAGGGAAACCGGGCCGCCCGCTCGGCGAATCCGAACATCGTGAAGGTCGCGGGAACCACCGAAGATCCGGCCGTCGTGGAAGCGGCCGACGAACGAGCCGCGCAGCGCGTCTGGTGCGAGTACCTCGAAGCGCTCTACCACCGCGCCACGGGCGACAAGGAGCGCTGGCCGAGCCGGGACGAGTGCATCGAGGCGAAGACGATGGCGTCGCCGGAGATGCTACGGCGCACGGCGAGCTGCTCGCGCGCCGCGCTCGACAAGTTCGACGGCGACCCGTTCACGAGCGCCTACGCGGCCGAGGTGAGCCGCTGCGGCTCGTCCGCGCTCGACGCGGTGGAGGTGAGGGTCGAGGAGATCACGCCGTACGTCACGGCGATCTGCGGGCGCATGGCCCGTTGCGGCGAGGCCACGTACGACGAGTGCCGGGGCGAGCTCGGCAATGGCCTCGCGCCGCACCTCGAGCGCGCTGTCGGCGCGATGAACCGGCGCGGCCGCATGGCGTTCGAGGTTTGCCTGAAAAACCTCTCGTGTGGAGATGTCGGCTCGCAGGTCGTCAGTTGCCTCGAACCCATCATGGAAGGCCTGCTCTGGCTGCCTGGCTAACGCGCTCCTGGGTTATGCTGAGCGGGTATGGGTAAAAATGTCATCGTGTCGGAGGAGACGCTCCGGGATCTCCTGGAGGCGCACGCATCTCTTTCGGCCTGGTATTACGAGCTCTCGGCCGCGCTCGCGACGGCCGGGGCCTCGGCGCGGTCGCCCGACGACACCTCCCGCGCGGCGTTCGTCGAGGGGATCGGCAAGATGTTCCCCGAGGTCGCGCAGGTCGCCGCCTCGATCCGCGTGCCCCGCCCCTTCGTCCCGCCCCCGCCGCGCGTCTCGATTCCGGTCCCCGCCCTGGTCCCGGACGATCAAAAGCGCTGACGTCAGCCGTCCGCGTCCACGATTCGCAGGACAAACCACACGAGCCCGAGCGCGGCAATGCCGAGGCTCAGGATCTTCACGCCGCGCTTCTCCAACCATTTGCGCTTCTGCGCCGTGACGAGCAGCGGCAGCACGACCGCGAGCACGGCGAGCTGCCCGGCCTCGACGCCCAGGTTGAACGCGAGCAGCGCCCCCGGAATCTGCGGCCGCGGGAGCGCAATTTCCCCGAGCGCACCTGCGAACCCAAAGCCGTGCACGAGGCCAAACGGAAACGTGATGCGAAAGCGGTTCTCGGCGTCCTTCACGAACTGGTTCTCGACCCCGACGTACGCGACGGAGAGCGCGATGATCGGCTCCACGATCCGCCCACTCGGCGCCCAGATCCCGAGCACGGCGAGCCCGAGCGTGATCGAATGCGCCACCGTGAACGCCGTGACGACGAGCAAGAGCGCGCGCAGACGGCCGCCGACGAGCACGAGGCCGAAGAGGAAAACGAGGTGGTCGTAGCCGAACAGGATGTGCTCGATGCCCATCCGGAAAAAGCCGAAGAAGCCTTCGCTTTCGTGCTTGGCTTTTGGCGCCGCCGGGGCCTCGCCGCCCCCGGGCAAACCCGCGATCCCGATCTCGCGATTCGCGCCGAAGAGCACGTGCTCGGTGGGCCCTGTGCCCACGTCCGCGCGCGCGATGTGGCGGTGGCCGTAGGGGAGATCGTCGAGCACGTCGAGGCGCACGCGCACGGCTCGCGGAGACGCGGGGCATCGGTACACGATGCGCACGGAAAAACCGTCCTCTTCCACGAGGAACGCGTCGTCGAGCGTCCCTGGACAAACGCCCTCGCCAGCGCGTACGGAGACGCGATCAACCACCGCGCGGCCGAGCGCCTCGCGTGCGTGCTGGATCTCGGTCGGTGAAATCGCGCCGTCGCCGTTCTCGTCCATGCTCCGGACGAGCGAGAGCACCTCACGCCGCGCGAAGACGAGCTCCGCGGTGATCGTGGCCCCGTCGATCTTGTATTCGCCCCGGGACAAACCCACCTGATGGGCCGACGCGACCCGCGGCAGGAGCAAAACGAGCGCGCCGAGGAGCGTGATCAGCACGGCGAAGAGGGCGCGAGATCGCACGCGCTAACCTCCCTCGCCGAGGAGCTTCTTCGCTTCGGCCACGGCGGCCGCATCGAAGTGCGGGTTCATGGCGAGCGCCTCGCGCACGAGCTTCTCGCCTTCTTTGGCGCGAGCGCCTCGTCGTGGTCCTTGTCCTTCGACGCGAGGAACGCCGCGAGCGCCTTGTTGCAGGCGGGGATCACGAGGACGAGCAGGGCTGCGCGGCAACGCTTGCTCGGGGTTCGGGAGATACGCTCGCTCGGGGGCACGATGGCTTCACGCGCTACGCGCAACGGGCCTCTCCGGCCCCGCGAAAACGTATCAAAAAAACGCCTTGCTGGGCGGCGACCGTGTCTGCGATGCGATGACCACGCATGAGGCCCGCTTACCTTCTGCCCATCGTTTTCGGCTTGTTCAGCGGCTGCACGTGCGGGAAGGACGCGGGCCGAGAGGCCGCACCGTCAGCGAGCACGACGCTCCCCGCGGCGTGTGACGGCCTCGTGCGGCGTGGTCGCCGCGGACAAACCTTGCCGATCGTCGCTCGAATGCGGCCACGGGCTCCGCTGCCTCGGCGTGGGCCCCACGGACATGGGCAAGCGCAGCATGTTGTGACGAACGAACGGGCTAGCTCAACGCCACTGCAGCATGTCCGCCTCCAACTGCGGCGGCGGCGTCGAGGGCTTCGGCGGCGGCGCGTCCTTGCCCGTGTACGGATCCTTCGCGTCGAGCGGGCGCAACAGCGAAATCTGCACCTTCCCCCCGCGCACCGTCACCTTCACCTGCCCCGAATCGAGCAGCGCTTGCACCTTGCGCACCGCGGCCGCTCGCTCCTCGGCCGAGCCTTGCTCCGACGCGCGCCGGGCCGCCGCGGCGTCGCCCTCGGGCGGCACGTCCGTCGCGTGGATGCGCGACACCATGCCCTCGACGCGGGCGAGCCGGGCGGCCATCTCGGCGATCCGCTGGTCGCGCTCGTCGTCCTTGTCCCTCCGCGCGTCGCGGCCATAGCTCGCTTGCGCCAGGGCCATCACCATGGCCATCTGCTGCGTGAACGCGGCTTGCCGCTCCTCCAGCACGCGAATCTGCGTCTCCCGCGCGGCGGACTCCCGCCGCACGGCATCGATCTCGGCGAGCGCCCTGTCCTCTCGCCCCGGATCGACGCACCCGGCCCCGAAGGCGCCGAGCCACGTGATAACAAAGCACCTTGTCACCCAGCGACTGGCCATGCCCACCTCCACGAAACTTCATCGTATCCCGACCCTCCCGCGGGTGAAACGCCCGTCGCTCCCGGCTGCTAGGGTCCTCCCATGAGCGGAGGCATGTCGGGCGGCCATTTCCTGGGTTTTTACGTCGCCGTGCTCGGGCTCATGGCGCTCGTCGTGGCCCTCGACCGCCCGCGGGTCGCCGCGCGCCTCGGAAATCGCAGGCTCCCCGTTGGTCTCGCCGGGATCGTGCTTCTCGTCGCGCTCGCCTTCTTCGGCAGCGGCAGCCGCCGAATCACCCTGCGCCCGGCCGTCGGACCGAGCAGCGGCCTGCCCGCGCGCCTCACGCAGGCGCACGTCGACGCGGCGCTCGCGAGGGCCACGTCGCCCGCGTTCGTCGCGTATGTCGCGGCCGTCTGCATCCTCCCGCCGCTCGACCACCCCGAGCGGCTCGGCGCGCGTTTGTCCGCGCGGCACATCTCCGGCTTCGACCTTCCGAACGAGGGCATTCGTGTCTCGCCGCCGCCGAAGATCGGCGACCCCTGGATCCTCGTCTCGTACGACGACACCGAAAATGCCGTGCTCGCGGCCTTCGACGGGGGCGAGGGCATGCGTCGCATGCAAGTCGTGCAGTGCCTCGCGATGGACGTATTGCCCGAGCTCGTCGTGATCGAGGCGCTCCGTGCGGCGCCCACGGACGCGGAGAAAATCGAAATTCTCCGCGGACAAACCCTCACCGTGCCCCGGACGGCCGAATTCCTGGCCCGCGCGCTCGACGACATCGCGGCGAGCGCCTCGCCCGCGCTGAAGGACGTGATCGCCGCGAAGCGCGCCTACGTGCAGAAATACCTCGACGACCCGACGATGCGAGGTTTGCCCCCGGGCACACGCCTCTCGCTTCCCGAGTTTTCCCCCAAATAGCGGAAAGCCCCGCCGAGGCAGGGCTTTCCATGACAATTGATTTCGATCGAGAAACGGCAAGGGGGAGTCCCGTCACGGCGATGGGGCACAAGAGGCGGAAATGCCTCGTTTCCCTCATGCTTCCTCCTTCAATGGGCCTCCCCACCCAGCCGTCACGCTTGCAGCTCGTGCCACATTCGATGAAGTGGGTGGCACGGACCTCGACGCGCGCGAAGGATGCGTGGCCCTTATCGGGGTTCGCGGGCTACCCGACGAGTGGCCGCGGTTGCGCGCTCCTGCGCGTGATTCGGGGAATGGCGCGATTCCGTGTGCGAGCCGCGGGCATCGACCACGAACGCCCCTCGATCTAGACTGCGCGCGCCATGTTCGACGTCGCGAAGTCCATCTACGCCCAAACCCTCAGCGAAATCCGTTCGGCCGGCCTCTACAAGGACGAGCGCGTCATCACGACGCCCCAGGGCGCGAACATCCGCACGACCGGCGGCCCCGCAGGCGCCGCGCCGCGCGAGGTTTTGAATTTCTGCGCGAACAACTACCTCGGCCTGTCCTCGCATCCCGCGGTCATCGAGGCGGCCAAACACGCCATCGACACGCACGGGTTCGGCCTCTCCAGCGTCCGCTTCATCTGCGGCACGCAGGACCTGCACAAGCAACTCGAAGGCACGATCAGCCGCTTCTTCGGCACCGACGACACGATCCTCTACTCGTCGTGCTTCGACGCAAACGGCGGCCTCTTCGAGACGCTGCTCGGCGAGGAAGACGCGATCATCTCCGACGCGCTGAACCACGCCTCGATCATCGACGGCATCCGTCTCTGCAAGGCCGAGCGCCACCGCTACACGAACGGCGACATGGCCGCGCTCGAGGACGCGCTGCGCAAGACGCAGGACAAGCGCATCCGCATGATCGCGACCGACGGCGTCTTCTCGATGGACGGCTACCTCGCGAAGCTCGACGTGATCTGCGATCTCGCGGACAAGTACCGCGCGATGGTGATGGTCGACGACTCGCACGCGACGGGCTTCATCGGCGCGACGGGCCGCGGCACGCCCGAGGAGTGCGGCGTCCTGCACCGCATCGACGTCATGACGTCCACGCTCGGCAAGGCCCTCGGCGGCGCGAGCGGCGGCTTCACCACGGGCCGGCGCGAGATCATCGACCTGCTCCGCCAGCGCTCGCGGCCGTACCTGTTCTCGAACACGGTCGCGCCGCCGATCGCGGGCGCATCGATCGCAGTCTTCGAGCTGCTCGAGCGCGAGCCCGCGCTGCGCGAGCGGCTGATGTCGAACGCGCGCCGCTTCCGCGAGGGCATGACGGCGGCGGGCTTCACCATCAAGCCGGGCATCCACCCGATCGTGCCGATCATGCTGGGCGACGCGCGCCTCGCGGGCGAGATGGCCGCGGCGATGCTGGAGGAAGGGATCTACGTGATCGGCTTCTCGTACCCGGTGGTGCCGAAGGGCGAGGCCCGCATCCGCGTGCAGCTCAGCGCCGCGCACACGCCCGAGCACGTGGAGCACGCGATCGAGGCGTTTACCCGCGTTGGCAAGAAGCTCGGCGTCCTGAGCTGAAAACGCGCCTCTCCACCCCTCTCCCGGGAACGGGAGAGGGGCTGGGGGTGAGGGTGTTTCGAGCTGGGGGTGAGGGTGTTTCGAATCAGTAGCGAATGACGACCTTGGGGTAGGTCGTGATCGCCTTCTGGAAGTCCGACGCGTCGTACTCCCGGAAGTCGAACATCGTCCCCTCGCCGCGCTTCAGGATGACCTCCCAGATGAGGTCGTGGATGTTCGGATCACGCGACTCCAGAAGATGCCGCGTGATGTGCCACGTCTCGAAGATCCGGCGGCCGATCACGCTGTGCAGGCTGATGCCGTCGACGATCAGCCGATCGAAGTTCTCGATCACCGCGTCGCCGCTCTTCAAGCCGAACAGGATCACGTCGCCGCCACGACGAACCGCGTGAATCGCGTTGTTCACGCTCGAGTTCACGCCGCTCATCTCGAGCGCCACGTCCACGCCGACGCCGTCCGTCAGCTTCCGGATGCGCTCCGTCAGCTCCGGATCGCTCTTGTGCGGTTTGTCCTTCGAACCGTTCTGCAACTGCGGCCGGAGCACCACGTCCGCGCCGAGCCGCCGCGCCATCTCCGCGTGGCTCTCCATCGGCTCGACGCCGATGATGTAGTTCGCGCCCATCGCCCGCGCGACCGCCACGGCGAACAGACCGATCGTCCCGCATCCGACGATCGCCACGCGCTTGCCGCGCAGGTTCACCTTCGTGCACGCGTGCACCGCGTTGCCGAACGGCTCCTGGATCGCCGCGACCTCCGGCCGGATCTTCGTGATGTCCGTCCGCCAGAGGTTTTTCGCGGGCAGCTTCACGAGCTCGGCGAAGCAGCCGTCCTCGCTGATGCCGATGATCTTGTCGTCGGCGCAAACGTGCGTGTCGCCGATGCGGCACTGGTAGCAAACGCCGCAGGGGATGTGGCTCTCCGTCGTCACCACGTCGCCCACTTCGAGCCCGTAATGCCGCTTCGCGTCCGTGCCGATCTCCACCACGCGGCCGAGCAGCTCGTGCCCGATCACGCGGGACGACTTCTTGTCGCGCTCGAGCGACTTGAAGATCATGTCCTTGAAGGCCGTGCGGAACCAGATGCCGCGATCCGAGCCGCAGAAGCCGGTCATGATGGGCTTGATGAGCACCATCGACCGATCGTGGTAGTCGCTCGCCTCGTCGATGCGCGGCCGCTCGACTTCGGTCTTTCGCAGGCCCGTGGTGTTGTCCCACGGATCGGTCTCGCGGTCGTACGTCAGGGCCTGCATCGCGTCGCTCACGTTGTGCGCCTCCTCGAAAGACACGTCGGCCAGTGTCGTCGCGGCACGCGACTGCGCAAGTCCCAAGGCGAGCGAACGCTGCTTGACGCAGCGGGCTAACGCAGCTTGCGACCCGGCGGCGGCGTCGTCTGTGAGACCGGCGGGCGCTCGCGCATGCACTTGTCGAGGCCTGCTTGCAGCGAAGCGTCGAGCCCGCCAGGGAGCTTCGGACGGCCCATCACGTTCACGAAGAGCCTGTCCTGCGCGATACCGCCGCCCGGCGCGAAGCTCATCCACACGAACATCGCGCGGCCCTTGATGTTCTCGAAAGGCACGCCCGCGCCCATCCCGCCGCGCCAGCTTCGCGAGTCGTGGCTGTTGTAGCGGTTGTCGCCCATCACCCACACCTCGTTCGCGCCCACCTTGAACGGGCCCTGGTGATGGCCGCAGATCCCCGCCTTGCACGACTGCCCGATCCCGCAGTCCTCTTGCCCTTTGCACACGGGTTCGTCGGGACCGTTCGGGTGCGTGTCGTCGTGCGCGAACAGCGTGAAGTACGACTTGTCCTCCAGGTACTCCACGTAGAGCCAGCCGTCGCTCCCGTACCGCCCGACGTAGCAGTGCGGCACGAGCCAGCCGTTGATGATCGGGCGGCCGTTGATCGCCTCCAGCGTGTCGCCGGGGGCCGCGATCACCCGCTTGATGAAGTCTTGCTCCTTGTTCTCCGGGAACTTGAAGACCATCACGTCCCCGCGCGTGGGCGGCAGGCTCGAGAAGAGCCGCTTCTCCGTCCACGGGATCAGCGGGCCGTAGGTCAGTTTGTTCACGAAGATGTGATCGCCGATCATCAGGCTCGGGATCATCGAGCCGCTCGGGATCTTGAACGCCTCGATCACGAACGCGCGCAGGATGAGCGCGACCGCCACGGCCACGCCGATCGACTCGGCGTACTCGCGCATCTCGCCTTTGCGCCAGCGCGACAGGTGCTCGCCGACCGCGCGGTCGGCCCGCGTGTGGGCCGCGTCGAACTCCGCGAGATCGAACGTCTCGGCGGTCATCACCTTCTCGAGGCCACGCAGCGCCTCCTCGAGGCGCTCGCGCTCGGCGGCCCGGAGACCCTTCTCCACCTCGCGCGTGTTCTGCTTGAGGATGCGCCGCGCCTCGTCGACGAGCGCTTGCGCCTCCTCGTACCGCGCCCGCGCTTGCGGCGGGACGTCCTTGCGCCCGATGCTGATCGCGCTCGAGAGCGGGAGCTCGTAGCGGTAGTGCCACGCGAGCATCGCGAAGATCGTGAAGAGCACGATGCCCGATGGAATCTGCTGATCCCCGACGAAGACGCGCAGGGCTCCGGCCGAGGCGTCCCCGGGTGCCGGGGTCAGAAGCCAGACGGCGAGGATGGCCAGGACAAACGGGAGCGTGACGATCCAGATCGCGTAGAAAAGTCCACGGAGCCAGGTCGGTCCGGCGCTGCCCGTGTTCGGCCGGGGCGAGGGAGACGGGTCGGATCCCTCCGTCGCGCCGCCTTCTTTGGCGAGGGCGGGCGAGCTCTCGGGAGACCGTTCTTCCGGCGTGGTTGCCAAGGGGGTAGCCTTTCTATACGCCGCCCTGGGGCAGGGCAAGGGCGAGAGGCGCCGCGTAGCTCAAGGTGCGGCCCCGACTTCGACCGCGTAACTCACGAGTGCGGCTCGGTCATCACCGGCCGCGCTGGGCGGAGCCGTCCTGCCGGCCGCCGCCGTGTTGTCGAAGACCACGTAGTACTGCCCGGCCGGCAGCGGCAGCGGTCTTCGCCACACCATGCCGCTCGTCACGGGCTCGTCCAGGACGGGGGGCGCGGGCGAAGGCCCGAGCGTCGCGTTCGTCGTGTACTGCTGCAACCACGCGTCACCCACCCCGCGATGCACGACGATCACGTCGACCGCGGGCGCGCCGTCGACCGCCACGCTGAGGTAGAGGGCCTGCCCCTTCCCCTTCACCTCGAAGGGCCCCGCGTAATCACGCTGGTTCTGATGCACCTCGACGCGCTCGTTCGTGAGCACGAGCCTTCCGTTGTCCGCGGTCTTGTACGGCGAACCCGGCCGCTTGCCCTTCTCGACGACGCCGAGGCCGAAGTCGACGCTGCCGTCGGCATCACGGATGACCGTGAATCCGCGACTGATCTCCTTCTTCAGGACAGCGCCGCCGACCTGATCGAGGAAGCCCTGCGTTGATCCGCCGGGCAGGCCGAAGGCGCCGGGCGCGGGCGGCTGCTCGACGAGGCGCGAGCTGAACGTCGTGGCGCTCGTCGCGTGCTCGCGGAAGTAGACGTACATCGTGCTGCCATCCATCAGGAAGTCGTGGTCGTACTCCACGGCCGCGCTCGCATCGAAGCCGATGCGCTTCGTGATGTTGGTCCAGGCATAGCCGTAGCCCCCGAACTGCAGGAAGAGGTTGCCCGAGGCGAGCTCCTGCGCGGCGCAGGAGAGCGGGAAGAAGCGACCCGTCGCGGGATCTTCCTCGCGCAGCTTGAGCGGCACGCTGCGCTTCTGCACTTCGCTACAGATCTGGCCGCGCGCGAACGAGAAGATGCCGCGGCGGAGCGTGAGGTTGCCCGGATCGTTCACGACGCCGGGCATCACCGCGAGCGACGTCTGGCCGCAGCTCGCGCCCACGAAGGAGAGCGCGAAAGCGACGGAGAGGAGGCGCGCTGTGACGGCACGGAAGGACATGGCGGGGGAGAATAGTGCATACGCCCGGCCTCGGGCAGGTTTGGGGCGCAGCTCGGCTTGTCCGAGCGGGAGCCCCAAGCGTTGCGGGGTTTGGGGCAGAGCTCGGCTTGTCCGAGCGCAGCCCCAAGCGTCGAAAGCGGTGATAGCGTTTTTGCCTCATGTCGAAGGTGGCAGTCCTCGGCGCGGGCGCGTGGGGCACGGCGCTCGCGAAGGTCCTCGCAGACAAACAAAACCCGACGTTCCTCTGGTCGCACCGCGAAGAGCTCGCGCTCCTCATCAACGAGCGACGCGTCAACGAGCGGTACCTGCCCTCGGCCCCGCTGCCGCCGACGCTGCGCGCGACCGGCGACCTCGAAGAAGCGCTCGCCGGCGCCGAGCTCGTCGTGCTCGTCGTGCCCTCGCACGCGATGCGCGAGGTCGTGAAGCTCGCGCGGCCGTACATCCCGAACCGCGCGCTCATCTGCAGCGCGACGAAGGGCATCGAGAACGACTCGCTCATGTTGATGAGCGAGGTGCTCGTCGACGAACTCGGGCGCGGCGTGGAGCCGCGGCTGTCGTATTTGTCGGGCCCGAGCTTCGCGAAGGAGGTCGCCGCGGGGCAACCGACGGCCGTCGTCGTCGCGGGCAAAAGCAACGACGAGACCGTCGCGGTGCAGCACGCGTTCGCCACGGAACGGCTGCGCGTCTATCAGTCGGACGACGTCGTCGGCGTGGAGGTCGGCGGGGCGCTGAAGAACGTGGTGGCCATCGCGGCGGGCGCCGCCGACGGGTTCGGCTTCGGGCACAATGCGCGCGCCGGCTTGATCACGCGTGGCCTCGCGGAGATCGCCCGCATCGCGATGGTCAAGGGCGGCAGTCCCCTCACGCTCGCGGGTCTCTCCGGGCTCGGCGACCTCGTGCTCACGTGCACCGGCGAGCTCTCGCGCAATCGAACCGTCGGCTACGAGATGGGGCGTGGGCGCACGCTCGACGACGTGCTCACGCACCTCGGCCACGTCGCCGAGGGCGTCAAGACCGCAAAGAGCGCCTACGATCTCGGGGTGAAGCTCGACGTCGACATGCCCATCACGACCGAGGTCTACCGCGTGCTCTACGAGCAAAAGCCCGCGCTCCAGGCGGTCGTGGACCTCATGAACCGGTCGCTGCGCAAGGAATGACGCGCCCGATCGCGCCTCGCCGACGCGGTCGACATTGCGCAGAAGAAGGCAGGAGAGCTGGAAAGGTGTAGACTCTCTGGCGCGATGCTACGTGCGCGTTGGTTCGCTCTCCTTGCTGCAGCTCTTTCCCTTGGCGTCGCCGCGACCGCCGCGGCGCAAAACCCGGTCCCGGATCCGTCCGGTCAGCCGCCGCCTCCGCAGCCCTTCCCGCTGCCGACGACGCTGCCCACGATCCCGGGCCTGCCGCCGCTCGTCCCGCAGCAGCCCGCGCCGCAGCCGGATCCGAACCAGCCGCAGCAGCCCCCGCAACAGCAGCCCACGCTCCCCGGCCTGCCCACGATCCCGGGCCTGCCGCCGCTCATCCCGCAGCAGCCCACGCAGCCGCAGCAACCCACGCAGCCGCAGCAAAACCCGTACGGTCAGCAGCCGTATGGCCAACAGCCGTATGGCCAACAGCCGTATGGGCAGCAACCTTATGGCCAGCAACCTTATGGTCAACAACCTTATGGGCAGCAACCGTATGGCCAGCAGCCCTGCGTGCAGCAGCCCTATGGCCCGCCCTGTCCGTCAGCGCAGCCCGTCGTCCCGCTCGTGCAGGATCGGACGAAGCTCGAGATGGGCTACCTCTACGGCGCCTCGATCGCCTGGGGCGTGACCACCGGCGTCTGGATCGATCTCGAAGCGGAAACGGAAAACCCCGGCCTCGCGCTCATCGCGCCCGCGCTCTTCGGCGCCGCCGCGCCGACCGCGATGTTCTTCCTCGACCGACCAAAGATGCCCCTCGGCCGCCCCTCCGCGATCGCCACCGGCATCATGCTCGGCTCGGGCGAGGCCGCGCTCATCTGGACGCGCCAGTACACCACCGCCAAGTCGGGCGAGGAGTGGGGCCCGAAGCAATATTTCCGCGCCCACGTCATCAGCTCGACCCTGGGCGGCGTCGGCGGCTTCCTCACGCATTACGGCCTCAAGTATCGCCCGCAGACGAGCATGTTCGTCGGCTCGGCGGCGCTCTGGGGCGCGATTGCGGGCGGCGCGTTCGGCGGCGGCGGCAGCAGCGGATCGTGGAGCGCGTGGGCCAACGACGGCGTCTTCCTCGGCGGCCTGATTGGCTACAACCTCGGCATGGTCGCGGCCGCGGGCGTCTCCGCGGTGTGGACGCCGTCGTGGAACCAGCTCGGGTGGATGTGGGGCGGCTTCGGCGCGGGCGCCGCCGTCTCTGCGCTCGTCTATCCGTTTTATGCGCTCTCGGACGACGCTGATCCGCGCAGCGGCCTGATCTTCCAGGGAGTCCTCTCCCTGCTCGGCGCGGCCGGCGGCGCGCTCATCGGCGCGCCCGAGTCCAAGAGCCAAACGACCCAGGCGCCCGCGACGACCATGGGCATCGGCAATCACCCCAAGTTCGCGCGCATCCTCGGCCCCTCCATCATGCCGGTTCAGGGCCCCGGCGCAGGTGTCTCGCTCGTCGGCGAGCTTTACTGAAGCCCGGCTCCGTAGCCGGGCCTCCCTACCTCGAACGGCGCGCCGGGGCCGACGCCCGCGGCAAAAGCGCTATCCTCCGGGTCCCCATGCCGACACTGAAGTACTTCGCCGCCCGCGGGGCGCCTCGGGTGTATGCCGTGCACAAGCCGGTCACGACGATCGGCAAGGCGCTCGGAAACGACGTCGCGCTCGCGGGGACGGGGCTCGCGGACCATCACGCGCAGATCTCCTTCGACGGTCGCGACTTCGTCCTCGAAGAGCTCGACCGTGACGGCGACATCCAGATCAACGGCAAGAAGAAGCGCCGCGCGCGTCTCGTCCACGGCGACCGCGTCACGCTCGGCAGCGTCGAGCTCGGCTTCTCGATGTTCTCCGAGGCCACGAAGGCACGGCAGGACGACGACGACCCGAGCGAGAAACGCGAGACACCCGGCGTCTCGGCCGAGCTCGCGGGCGTGCGCAAGCTCTTCGCGTTCAGCGAGAAGCTCATCAACCGGCGCAGTGTCGACGAGCTGCTCGAAGCGATGCTCGACGACATCATCGAGCTCACGCACGCGGACAAGGGATTCCTCCTGCTCGTCGAGGGCGCCGAGGAAGCCGCGGATCCGGGCAAGGGCGCACGTCGCGAGGCCCAGGGCGAGGAGCGCAAGCTCGTGGTGCGCGCCTCGCGCAACGTGCGGCGCGAGGCGATCACGGATGCGCAGGGCTCGATCTCGGACAGCATCGCGCGGCAGGTCCTCGCCTCGGGGAGGTCGCTCATCGTCTCGGACGCGCTCGCGGACACGCAGTTCGGCCGCAGCGAGAGCGTCATCGCGATGAAGCTCTCCAGCGTCATGTGCGCGCCGCTGCTCTCGCAGGGCGAGGTGATCGGCGCGCTCTACGTCGGCAACGACAAGGTCAAGCACCTCTTCGATCGCACGCAGCTCGAGCTGCTCGGCATCTTCGCCTCGCAAGCGTCGCTGATCCTGCAGAACGCGATGCTCCTCAGCGCGCTCAGGGCCGACAAGGCGAAGCTCGAGGCGGAGCTCAAGGACAAGAAGTTCGGCGAGATCATCGGCGCGTGTCCGAGCATGCTCGAGGTCTTCCGCAAGCTCACGAAGGTGGCGGCGACGGACATCAGCGTGCTCATCACGGGTGAGACCGGGACGGGCAAGGAGCTCATCGCGCGCGAGATCCACAGGCGTTCGAACCGCGAGAACGGGCCGTTCGTCACAATCAACTGCGGCGCGATCCCGGAGAACCTCATCGAGAGCGAGCTCTTCGGCCACGTGAAGGGCGCGTTCACCGGCGCCATCGCGAGCCGGCCCGGCAAGTTCCAGGTCGCGGACAAAGGCACGCTCTTCCTCGACGAGATCGGCGAGCTGCCGCTGAACTTGCAGGTCAAACTGCTTCGCGCGCTGCAGGAGCGTGTCGTCTTCCGCGTCGGCGACTCGAAGCCGGAGAAGGTCGACATCCGCATCGTCGCCGCGACGAACCGGAACCTCGAAGAGGAGATCCGCGTGAGCCACTTCCGCGAGGACCTCTACTACCGGCTCAACGTCGTGAACCTGTGGCTCCCGCCCCTGCGCGAGCGCGGTGACGACGTGCTCATCATCGCGAAGGCGCTGCTCTCGAAGTACGCGGACGAGCTCGGGAGCTCGGTGCGCGGCTACAGCCCCGCGGCGCTCGCGGCGATCAAGAAATACGGCTGGCCCGGGAACATCCGGCAGCTCGAAAACCGCATCAAAAAGGCGCTCGTGCTCTGCGACAAGACGCTGCTCGGCCCCGAGGACCTCGATCTCGGTCCCGGCGCGGAGACCGCCATCTTGCCGCTCGAGAAAGCGAAAGAAGAATTCCAGCGCAGGTACGTCCTCGAAGTGCTGGAACGCAACAACGGGAACCGCACGCAGACCGCACGCGACCTCGGCGTCGATCCACGCACCATCTTCCGGTACCTGGAGAAAGAGCAGAACCCGATGCCGAGCGGCGCGGGCGGCACGCCGCGGGATCCCTCCGAAGGCTGAATGGAAAGCACCGAAGCCCGGACCCTCGCCCACCCCTGTCCCGACAAAACGCGCGCCGATCTCGAATGGGATCGGCTGCTCGCGGCGCTCGCCGATCGCGCGGCGAGCGAGGCGGGCAAGCGCATCGCCCGCGATCTCCCGTTCGCCTCGACGCACGAGGGCGTACGGGTCGCGCTCGGCGAAGTGCAGGAAGCCGTCGACCTCGACCGCACGGCCGAACCCTTGCCCGCGCCCGACGTGCCCTGGGTCGAGGCCGCGCTCGATCGCGCGCGCATCGGCGCGACCTTGGCGAACGAGGAGCTTCGCGCGGTGGGCCGTTGCCTCGCGGAGGCCGGCCGGCTGCGTCGTTTCCTCGCGGCGCGCAAGGCGCGGCTGCCGCTGCTCTTCCGCGCCTGCTCGACCGATCCGGGCCTCGACGCGCTCGAGCGCGAGGTGAGCTCCGCGTTCGATCCCGACGGCACGCTCTCCGATCGCGCTTCGCCGCGCCTCGCGGAGCTCCGCGGCGAACGACGGAACCTGCGGGAACGCCTCGTCCGCAAGCTCGACGAGATCATGCGCAAGCACGCGGACATCCTGCAGGACACGTACTACACGGAGCGCGACGGACGGTACGTGCTGCCCGTGCGCGCCGACGCGCACGAGCGGTTCCCGGGGATCGTGCATGCGACGAGCGGGAGCGGCGCGACGCTCTTCGTCGAGCCGCGTGTCGTCGTCGACATGGGCAACCGCCTGAAGATGCTCGAGGCCCTCGTGCAGCACGAGGAGGAACTCGTCTACGCGGCGCTCAGCGCGAAGATCGGCGGCGAGATCGATTCGGTCGCGGCCGCCGTCTTCGCCCTCGCACATGCGGACGTGCGCGCCGCGTCCGCGCGCCTCGCGAAGGATCTACGCTTCACGTTCCCCGAGGTGCCAGAGGCCGAATCCGTCGGGACGATCCGGCTCGTGGGCGCACGCCATCCGCTGCTCGCGCTCGACGGCGTCTCCGTTGTTCCGAGCGACCTCGGGATCACGGCAGGCCACGCGATGATCGTCTCGGGCCCGAACGCGGGCGGCAAGACGGTCGCGCTGAAGACGCTCGGCCTCGCCGCGCTCTGCGTCCGCGCGGGCCTGCCCGTGCCGGCCGAAGAAGGCTCGCGTGTCGACGTCTTCGAGGTCGTGCTCACGGACGTCGGCGACGATCAGAGCCTGCACAAGAACCTCTCCACATTCAGCGCGCACGTGCAGAACCTCGCGCACATCCTCGCGGACACGCGGCCCGGCGCGCTGGTACTGCTCGACGAACTCGCGGGCGGCACGGATCCGCGCGAGGGCGAGGCACTCGCATCCGCAGTGCTCGACTCGCTCTGCGCGCGCGGCGGCACCGTCGCGACGACGACCCACTACGAGGGCCTCAAGGCGCTCGCGCTCGCCGATCCGCGCTTCGAAAATGCCTCCGTCGGCTTCGACATCGCCACGATGAGCCCGACGTTCCGACTCTCGATGGGCATCCCCGGCGCGTCGAGCGCGCTCGCCGTGGCGCGACGCTTCGGCATCCCGGGCACCGTGCTCGAACGCGCCGATCGCTTCCTCTCGCGCGAGGCCGTGCGGTTCGAGGACATGGTCGCGAAGCTCCAGGCCGAGCGAAACGCGCTCGAGGTCGCGCGTACGTCGGCCGAGCGCGAGGCCGGAATCGCACGCGACAAGCAACGCGCGCTCGACGAGGAGCTCACGCGCCTCCGCGCCGAGGAGCGCCGCTACGTCACCGAGGCCGGCCGCGAGCTTTTGGAGTCGATCCGCAAGGCGCGGCAGGACATCCGCGACGCCCAGGTGCGCCTCCGAGCCAAGCCCACGGCCGAGGATCTGCGCGCCGCGGCCCGCGCGATCGACGCCGTCGCCCAGAAGACGAGCACCTTCGGCGAGCTCGAACCCGCTGGGCGTGACGAAGGTTTGTCCCGCGGAACCGTCGCGCCGGCCGAGATTCGCGTGGGCACGCGCGTCTACGTCCCGCGCCTGCGGGCCGAAGCCGACGTCGTCGAGGTCCTCGCGGGCGGCCAGCTCCGTGTCGCCGCCGGTCCGCTCAAGCTCACCACCTCGGTCGCCGAGGTACGCGCCGCCGACGGGGGTTCGTCCGAGAAAACCCGCGCGGGCGGCGGCAAAAAGCGCGTCGATCTCGACGCGGCCGCCGATCCCGACATCCCCATCCAGACGAGCGAAAACACCGTCGATCTCCGCGGCCTCCGCGCGCACGAGGCCGTCGGCATGGCCGAGCAGTTCCTCGATCGCTCCGTCGGCGCGGGCCGCCGCGTGGCTTTCCTGATCCACGGCCACGGCAAGGGGGCCCTGCGCGACGCCGTGCGGGACGCGATGCGCCAGAGCCCCTACGTCTCCCGCCTCCGCCCCGGCGAACCTCGCGAGGGCGGCGACGGCGTCACGGTCGTCTGGCTCCGCGCTTAGCGGGCCGGTTTCCTCCGCCGCCTCCGCCGCCGTCGCGCTTGCCCGCGCCCTTGTTGGGATCGGCCTGCTTGCTTGCAGCGGCGCGATCACGATCGATGCGCCCGAGATCCTCGGCGATCCGATCGAGCACACCGTTCACGAACGCCGACGAGTCCTCGCTGCCGAAGCGCTTGGCGAGCTCGACCGCCTCGTCGAGGATGACCGCGCGCGGCACGTCCCCACCGTTGATGAGCTCCCACGCGCCGAGGCGCAGCACGTTCCGATCGACCCGCGCCATCCGCTCGAGCCGCCAGTTCACGCTCGCCTTGCGAATCGTATCGTCGACCTTCGTGAGGTCCTTCTCGACGCCTCGCACGATCTGGTCGGCGTACTGCCGGCCTTCCGGATCGCCGGGCGTCAAACGCCAGTAGTGCATGATCACGCGCTCAGCGGAGCTCGTGCCCTGCTCCAGCGCGAACAACATTTGCAGCGCGGCCTCGCGGCCCGTCGACCGAGCGCCCATGGTCTCGAGAGCTTTCTGTCAAAGCCCGGCGCCGTCGAGGGCCGAGGCGAGCGAGACCATCTCGATCGCGCTCACGGCGGCCTCCCAGCCCTTGTTGCCTGCTTTTGTCCCGGCTCGCTCGACCGCCTGCTCGATCGTGTCGGTCGTCAGGACGCCAAACGTCACGGGCACGCCCGTCTGCAAGGAGACCTGCGCGATCCCCTTCGTCACCTCGGACGCCACGTAGTCGAAGTGCGGCGTCGAGCCGCGGATCACCGCGCCGAGCGCCACGACCGCGCTCACGCTGCGCTTCTCCGCGAGCCTGCGGACCACGACGGGGATCTCCCACGCGCCGGGCACGCGCACGATCGTCACGTCCGAGATCGAACCGCCGTGCCGCGCGATCGCGTCGAGCGCGCCATCGACCAGCCTGTCGACGATGAAGTGATTGAACCGGCTCACGACGAGGGCGAACTTCGCCCCCGACGGGACGACCAGGTGGCCCTCGACCGTGCGCGGAGCGCCGCGCTCTCCGTTGGTGCTCATCCTACTTTCCTCAAGCCTCGCCCTGCATGGACACGAGCGGCACGCGCTCGACCACCTCGAGCCCGAACCCGTCGAGCCCTGCGATCTTCGTCTGGCTGTTCGTCAGGAGTCGGAGCTTCTGGCAGCCGAGGTCCGCGAGCACCTGCGCGCCGAGCCCGAACTCCCGCAGCGCCTGCTGCGGCGCGCGCGTCTCCTGCGTCGTGCGGCCCTTCGCTTCGAGCTCGGCCGCGAGATCGAGCCGCGGCGGGATGTAGAGCACCACGCCCTCGCCCGCCTTCTCGATCAGCGAGATCGCCTCGCGCAGGTTCGACCCACCCTCGAACGGCGTCGAGCTGAAGAGGTCGGCCACGAGCGCGCCCGAATGCACGCGGCAGAGCGTGGGCTTCGCGCCGTCCACCGTGCCCTTCACGAGCGCGAGGAACTGCCGCGCCTCACCGATGATCTCGTAGACCGCCGCCGTCCACGTCGTGCCCGTCAGATCGAGCCGGATCTGCCGCTCCGACACGCGACGCACGAGCCGCTCGGTCTGCAGCCGGTACTGGATGAGATCCGCCACCGACAGGATCACGAGCTCGTGGTGCGCGGCGAACCGCTCGAGGTCCGGCATCCGCGCCATCGTGCCGTCGTCGTTCATGATCTCGCAGATCACGCCCGCGGCCCGCAGGCCCGCGAGCCGCGCGAGATCCACCGAACCCTCGGTTTGTCCCGTCCGAACCAGCACGCCGCCGCGCCGCGCGCGCAGAGGAAACACGTGCCCCGGCGTGACGAGGTCCGTGGGCCGCGCGTCCGGCTGAATCGCGACCTGGATCGTCCTCGCGCGATCGGCCGCGCTGATGCCCGTGGTCACGCCCGTGCGCGCTTCGATGCTCACCGTGAACGCCGTCCCGAGGGGCGGACCGCCGCGCCCCGGCGCGCTCATCATCGGCAGCTCCAGCCGCTCGACCTGCTCCTCTTCGAGCGTGAGGCAGATGAGGCCGCGGCCGTGCTTGGCCATGAAGTTGATCGCCTCTGGCGACACGCGCTCGGCGGCCATGCAGAGGTCGCCCTCGTTCTCGCGGTCCTCGTCGTCGACGAGGATCACCATCCGGCCGCTCCGAATCTCGTCGAGCGCGCGGTTCACGCGGCCGAGGACGGCAGAGTCGATCGTCAGTCGATGCGGCATGGTGCCCCCGCCCTTTTCGCCCGCGCGCCCCGCCGCGAGCTCGTCAAAGGAATCCCCCCGATCGGAGCTTCGCGAGGAGGCGTTCGTCCCTGGATTCGTGGTGGTGGTGCTCATCGTTCTCTGCGACCTCTCCTCCCCACCCCGGCGCCTCTTCCGATGAAGGCGTAGCGCGCACTCCGCTCGCGATCGAAAGCTGCCGCGCCACGTAGCGCGCGAGCACATCGACTTCAAGATTCACGGCCTGCCCCGGTCGAAGATCGCCGAGGTTCGTCCGCCCGAGCGTGTGCGGCACGAGCATGACCTCGAACAGGACACGTGACGAGCGCCCCTGCCCCTGATCCGTCACCCGGTTGATCGTCAGGCTCACGCCATCGATCGCGACCGAGCCCTTGTCCGCGAGGTACGGCGCCAGCCCGCCGTCGGTCTCGACCACGAGCCTCGTCGCGTCTCCGCTCGGCGCCCGCTCGCTCACGCGCCCGATGCCGTCCACGTGCCCGAGCACCATGTGCCCGCCCATCCGCCCGCCGAGCTTCATCGCTCGTTCGAGGTGCACCCGCGCGCCTACGGCAAGTGCGCCGAGCGTCGTCCGATCGAGCGTCTCGGAGGACATGTCGCACTCGAACCCGCTCGGCCGGATGCGATCGACCGTGAGGCATGCGCCGTTCACGCTGATCGACTCGCCGAGCTCGAGCGGCCCGAGCGAGCATTCGATGAACGCGCGCGCGACGGGGCTGCCGGCCCTTTGCCGGAGGATCCCGATGGTCTCGACGAGGCCCGTGAACATCCGCTTCGGTTCGATCCGAGGGCTTACTCTTTGTTTGCCTGCGCGGCGAGCAGACGGTCGACGATCCGCTTCGACTCTTCGTCGAGCTCGGTGAACACGACGCCCATGCCGGGCGGGTCGTCGTGGATGCGCACCACCTCGCCGATGCCCTCGATCGTCTCGATGTCGTCCATGATCACGGTGAAGCGCAGGTTGACCTTGGTGCCGACCTCGAGCGGGGTCTTCGAGCGGACGAACACGCCCGTGCGGGAGATGTTCGACACGTACTCGTTGATGAACGAGTCGTAGCTCTCGAACTCCTTGTTGATCGTGACGCGCTCGTCCTTGCGCGGGCCGTGGTCAACAGGAGGACGGTCGCTCTCGTTCATGCGTCACCTCATCTGCCGAGCAGGTCGAACTGTTCGAGGTGGTATTCCTTGCGGGGGACGAGCTCGATCCGGCGCGTGAACAGGCGCTCGGCCTCTTGCACGGCGACACGCTCGTCGTTCTTCAAAAGATCGACGATCGCCGGGTGCGCGTTGACGATGACCACGTACCCCGGGAGGTTCAGGCGCTCGCGGCGGATCTGCCGCAAGATCTCGTACGCGATGCTCTGCTTCGACTGGAGCTGCCCGGTGCCGTCGCAGTAGAAGCACGGCTCGAGCATGATGCGCCCGAGGCTTTCCCGCGTGCGCTTGCGGGTCATCTCGATGAGGCCGAGCTCCGAGATCCGGTTGAACGTGGTCTTGGCCTTGTCCTTCGACAGGAGCTCCTCCAGGCGCTTGCGCACCTTCTCGCGGTTGCCCGCGCGCTCCATGTCGATGAGGTCGAGGATGATCAGGCCGCCGATGTTCCGGAACCGGAGCTGGTAAGCGATCTCCTCGACCGCCTCCAGGTTCGTCGTGAGGATCGTCTCTTCGAGATCGCGCGATCCTTTGCCCACAAACTTTCCGGTGTTCACGTCGATCGCCGTGAGCGCCTCGGCCTGATCGATGATCAGGTGGCCGCCCGAGGGCAGCGGGACCTTGCGCGACAGGGCGCGCTGGATCTCGTCCTCGATGCCGTACGCGTCGAAGATCGGCTCCTCGCCCTCGTAGAGCTCCACGGCGTCCACGCGCTCCGGCATGAACATCTCCATGAAGCGCTTCAGCCGCACGTACTCCTCGCGGCTGTCGATCACGATCTTCTCGATGTCGTCCGTGAAGAGATCCCGCGCCGTCTTCAGCACGAGATCGAGCTCCGTGTAGAGGCACGCCGGCCCCCGCACCACGCTCTCGCGCTTCTTCACGACCTCGCCCCAGAGCCGCACGAGGTAGCCGACGTCCGACTTGAGCTGCTTCTTCGTCAGGCCCTCGGCCACCGTGCGCACGATGAGCCCGCCCTGCGGCGGCTTCATCGACTCGATCGCCTCGCGCAGCCGCGAGCGCTCCTTCTCCGAGCCGATGCGCTTCGAGATGCCCACGTGATCGACCGTCGGCAGGTACACGACGTACCGGCCCGGCAGCGACACGTGGCTCGTCACGCGCGCGCCCTTCGTCCCGATCGGCTCCTTCGAGACCTGCACGAGGACCTCCTGGCCCTCGCGGATCACCTCGCGGATCGGCGTCGTCTTCGAGACGCGCATCGGCTCGTGGTGGCCGCCGTGCGCTCGCTTCGTGGTCGTACGATCGCCCCCGCGATCACGACCTCCGCGACCTCCATCCCGACCGCGTCCCTTCTCGCCGCGGTCGCGGCTGCGCCCTTCCTTCGGCGTCCGCGACGTCTCGCGTGCGGCCTCCTTGGGCGCTTCCTTCACCGCCACCACCACCGCAGCAGCTGCGGCCTCCGGCCGACGATCGCGGGTTCGTCCGGACCGACGCACACGACCACGTTGCCCACGACCACGCCGTGAGCGCCCGCCGCGCGGTTCCGTCGGCGAGGTCTCGGCCGCCTCGCTGGCTGCGCCCTCGACCTTCACCTCGGCCGCCTGCGCCTCCGCGCCTTCCTCGGCCTGCGCTGCGTCCTCTTGCTCCTCGGGCTCCGCGCTCGCTTCGGTCGCCTCGACGGCTTCGACAGCCTCGACGTCGCCTTCGTCTTCCGACTCCGTCGTGTCGTCCGCCTCTTCCTCGGCACGCGCCTCGTCTGCGAGAGCTTCCTCCGCGGCGAGCTCCTCCGAGGCCGGTTCGTCCGAGGTTGGCCCCTCGGTGCTCTGCGCCTCGGATGCCGGCTCTTCCTCGCCCTCTTCGTAGACCTCTTCGCCGCTCGGCTCGGCCATCACGTCGAGTGCGGTCGGCAGCGAGATCGACACGTCGCGCTCGGTGCGCACCGGCTCTTCGGGCACGTGCGCCGTGATCTCGGGCGGAGCGTGCGCCGGCCTTTCTTCTTCTTCGTGCGACGTGCCGTGCGTGTGCCGACCTGCGAGGTACGCGTCGAAATCGTCCGGCCGGATCAGGTCCTCGACGTGCAGGAAGGCCGCGCGTTCGAGCCCGATGTCGATGAACGCGGCCTGCATGCCCGGAAGAACACGGCTGACCCTGCCGAGGTAGATGTTCCCGAGGGTCCCCTTCTGCGCATCTCGCTCGATGTGCAGCTCGGCGATGATCCCGTTTTCGATGAGGGCGACGCGCGTCTCGCGGATGTCGACGTTGATGACGAGGAGATTCTTACCCATGCCACTGGAGCGCCCTTACCGCGCCGCGAGCGAAGGGTTACCACGACAAGCCCGGGCCATGAAGCCGATTGGCTCGCCTTTCGTTCAGGGATCGTCCTTCGCGACGGACCCGCGCTTCACCGGTGCCCCCGGCGGCGCGACCAAGGGCGGCTCGGGTCGGGCCGGCCGAACCGCGGAAGTGCAGGAAAGCGGGAAGGTTCCAGCCGCGCTGCCGGGGTCGATCCTAGGGGCAGAGGCTCGCGGAGTCGGCGCACGAGGTCGGGCAGGAGTCGCAGAGGATGCAGGTCACGAGCGCGTTGTACCGCTCGGCGCCGAGGGGATTTTCCATGGCGCAGCCGTTCTGGCAGGCGACGTCGTCCTCGCAGCCGGCCATGCACATGTTGAATTCGACACAGGATTTGTCGCCGAAGCAGCCCTCGTAGGCCACGACGCACGGGCCCTTCACCGCGCAGCCCGTGCAGCCACGGCTGTAATCGCCGCACGAGGCGAGCTCGTCGCAGTTCTCGGGGGGCTTGGTCGAGGCGTCGGCGCCCGCGTCGGCCTCGCCGCCGCTACCGACGCTGCCGGAGACCGTGGTCCCCATGCCACCGCCCCCCTGGTTCCCTTCGAAAAACCCCCCCGATTGGTCAGCGTCCGCGCAGGCCAGAAGGAACACGAGCGCCGCCCCGAAAATGCCGATCCGTTGCGCCATAAGTGCAACGGATCAGCGTACTTCGGTGCGGTTCACCGCGAAAGGGCGACATCGCCTTACATCGGACAGATTATGTCACGGTGGGGCATGGCCGCCTGCTGCGTGGAACCTCAGGGCGCGGGGCAGCCCTGACCGGCGCCGTTGCAATCCGCGTAACACGTATCGCAAAGGACACAGTTCACGAAAGTGCCGTACGACATGCACGCGGCCTGGTTGGCCATGCAGCAGGTCTGGGCGCACGTCTGCTGCTCGTTCGCGGGCAGCATCGTGCAAGGCGTGATGCAGCTGTAGAACGTCTGCGAGTTCGGGGACATCTGGAACGCCTGGGCCTCGTCCACGCAAGGACCGCCGTTCGTCTGGGCACACTGCTGGCAACCGTTGCAGTTGCCGGTGTTGTCGCAGGTCGAACCGCCGCCGCCGGCGCCGCCGCTGCCGCCCGCGCCACCTGTGCCGCCGCTGCCGCCCGAGGCAGAGGCCGCCGACGTGGTCTTGCCGCCGCTGCCGCCGTTGCCGCCCCAGTCGTCACCGCCCTCGCCGCCACCACCACCGTTGCCGCTGCTGCCGTCGCTGCTGCACGCCACGAGCGCCCCGAGCGACACGATCACCGCCGCGAACGTCCACTTCATCGGAAACCTCCAAGGATGTACGCCCCCGGCCTCGAAAAAAGGACGAGAGGACGAGGACAAACGCGTCCGTACACGCGACGTATCGGCAAGGCAACGAGATCGCGAAGCGAGCTCGCTCTAGGGGGTGAATCGGCCGGGCTTTGCCCGGACGAGTGGGGGACGCGAGGCGTCTCCCTCGGGACAGCCTACAGCGGAATGTTGCCGTGTTTCTTCGGCGGGTTCTTGTCCCGCTTGTCCCGGAGAAGCTCGAGCGCGCGATCGAGGCGCATGCGGAGCGTCCTCGGGTGGATCACCTCGTCGATGAAGCCGAGCTCCGCGGCCTTGTACGGGTTCGCGAACTTCGCCTTGTACTCCTCGACGAACCGCGCGCGCGCCGCCGCCGGATCCGACGCCGACTGGATCTCCTTGCGGTAGACGATGTTCACCGCGCCGTCGGGTCCCATGACCGCGATCTCCGCCGTCGGGAAGGCGAGGTTGTAGTCCGCGCGGATGTGCTTCGAGGCCATCACGTCGTACGCGCCGCCGTAGGCCTTGCGCGTGATCACCGTGATCTTCGGGACCGTCGCTTCCGCGAACGCGTAGAGCAGCTTCGCGCCGTGCGTGATGATGCCGCCGTACTCCTGGTCGGTGCCGGGCAGGAAGCCGGGCACGTCGACGAACGTGACGAGTGGGATGTTGAAGCAGTCGCAGAACCGCACGAAACGCGCGCCCTTGATGCTCGCGCGGATGTCGAGGCAGCCCGCGAGCACGTTCGGCTGGTTCGCCACGACGCCCACGGTCCGGCCACCGACGCGCGCGAAGCCGCACACGATGTTCTGCGCGTACCGCTCGTGCACCTCGTAGAGGTAGCCGTCGTCGACGACCGCGCGGACGACGTTCTTGATGTCGTACGGCTTCGAAGATTCCGTCGGCACCATGGTGTCGAGCTCCGGCACCTCGCGATCCGTGGGATCGGTCGAGGGCCGGCGCGGCGGATCCTCGGTATTGTTGGAGGGCAAAAAGGAGAGCAGCTCCCGCACGCGCGCGAGCGCGGCGCGATCGTCGGGCGCCGTCAGGTGGCAGACGCCGCTCTTCGCCGCGTGCGCCGAGGCGCCGCCGAGGTCCTCCTTGGTCACGTCCTCGTTCGTCACCGTCTTGATGACCTCGGGGCCCGTGATGAACATGTAGCTCGTCCCCTCGACCATCACGATGAAGTCCGTGATCGCCGGCGAGTACACGGCGCCGCCCGCGCACGGGCCCATGATGGCGCTGATCTGCGGCACGACGCCGCTCGCCAGCGTGTTGCGCAGGAAGATGTCCGCGTAGCCCGCGAGCGACTCGACGCCCTCCTGGATCCGCGCCCCGCCGGAGTCGTTGAGCCCGATGACGGGCGCCCCGATCTTCATCGCGAGATCCATCACCTTGCAGATCTTCTGCGCGTAGGCTCCCGAGAGCGATCCCCCGATCACCGTGAAGTCCTGCGCGAACACACAGACCTTGCGGCCGTCGACGAGCCCCCAGCCGGTCACCACGCCGTCGCCGAGGATCTTCGTCTTCTCCATGTCGAAGTCGTTGCAACGGTGCACGACGAACCGGTCGATCTCGACGAAGGAGCCAGGGTCGAGCAAGAGCTCGACGCGTTCGCGCGCGGTGAGCTTGCCAGCCTCGTGTTGCTTTGCGATTCGGGCCGCGCCGCCCCCCTCGAGGGCGCGGCGGTTCATGTCGTCGAGTCGTTCGATCGCGTCTTTCGCGCGGGAGCTCTGTTGTTCGGACATCGCGGGAGGGCCCCTACCATGGGCGCGCGCGCGCCGCCTCCCCCCGCCACAGGACGACCGAACGGGCGTTGCGCTGGGCTCGCCGCCAAGTACGATTTCCTGGCCCGAGCGAGCCCGCGCCTGCGCGGTGACGAGAAGAGCGACGGAAACGAAGAGAGGGGGGCCGCGCTCGCCTCGGGCACACAACGCATGAAGCCCGCCCCGACCTGCGAGGCCGGCGCGTCGGCCCTGCCGAACGCCACAGGTGATGCACCCTCGTTCGAGGAGACGGAGCCCTTCGCTCCATCGCTCCCCGACGGAGGCGCGCGCTACCGCATCGTCGAGCGCCTCGGCAGCGGCGGCACGGGCATCGTCTACGCCGCCGAGGACCGCGCCGCGAGCCGCCTCGTCGCGCTGAAGACGCGCAAGAACGACAGCGACGATCCACACGACAACATCGAGCTCTTCCTCCACGAGGCGCGCGTCGCCGCGCAGCTCGAGCACCCCAACATCGTCCCCGTGTACGACGTCGGCCGCCTGCCCGACCGCCGGCCCTACTACACGATGCGCATCGTCAAGCAGCAGAGCCTGCACGACGTGCTCACGCAGCCCGACCTCCACCCGAAGTGGCCGCTCGCGCGCCTCGTCTCCGCGTTCGTCCAGATCTCGCGCGCTCTCGCCTACGCGCACCGCCGCGGCGTCGTGCACCGCGACATCAAGCCGGAGAACATCCTGCTCGGCGACGAGGGCGAGGTGTACCTGAGCGACTGGGGCAACGCGCGCATGCTCACGGGCATCGAGCCCACCTCGCCGCTCTCGCTCCCCGACGACGACCCCTTCTTCATCGGTTATCCGAGCGGTTTGTCCGGGACCCCGGGCTACATCGCCCCCGAGCAGATCCGCGGCGAGCGCGCGAAGATCGATCACCGCGCCGATCTCTTCGCGCTCGGCGTGGTGCTCTACGAGATGCTCACGGGCGAACACCCGTTCGACGCGCCCACCGTGCTCGGCGTGATCCTCGCGACGCAGACGCGGGATCCGAAACCGCCGCGCGCCGTCTCCCCGAGCTGCCCGCTCGTGCTCGAAGACCTCTGCCTCGCCATGCTCTCGAAGGATCCCGCGAGACGGCCCTCGTGCGCCGCGGCCGTCGCGGGCGGCGCCGAGGCCTTCCTCGAAGGCGCGAAGGAGCGGGATCGTCGCCGCGCCGAGGCGCGATCGCTCAGCGAGCTCGCGCGCGAGCCGGCCCAGCGCGACAAGGCCTTGCGCCTCGAACGCGCGCAGCTCGACGCGGAGGCGCGACGCCTGCGCGCCGACGTGAAGAGCTACGATCCCATCGACCGCAAGCGCCCCGCGTGGGCCCTCGAAGATCGCGCCGCCGCCGTCGAGCGCGAGCAGGCGCGCGCCATGGCCGAGGCGATCGACCTCTACACGAAGGCGCTCGCATACGACCCCGAGCTCGAAGAGGCGCGCTCGGGCCTCGCCGATCTCTACTGGGCCCGCGCCGTCGCCGCCGATGCCGAGCGCCGCCACGCGAGCCGCATCTATTACGAGGCCCTCGTCTCCGAGTTCGACGTCGGCAGCTACGCCGCGCTCCTCCGCTCCGACGCGTGCCTCGCGATCGAGACGAACCCTCCGGGCGCGCGCGTGCTCGCCTATCGCTACGTCGAAAAGGATCGTGTCCTCGTGGCGAGCGAAGAGCGCTACCTCGGCCGCACGCCCGTCGCCGAGGTCCGCCTCTCGCCGGGCAGCTACCTGCTCGTGCTTCGCCGCCCCGGCTTTCGCGACGTGCGTTATCCCGTCCTGCTCCGCCGCGGCGAGCGCCACGAGGCTACGGTCAACCTCTACACCGAGGAGGAGATCGGCGAGGGCTTCGTCTACATCCCCGGCGGCTCGTTCATCGCGGGCGGCGACGACGACGCGCCCGACGCGCTCGCCCGCGCCGAGCCCGTCGTCGCCGACTTCGCGATCTCGCGCTTCCCCGTCACCTTTCGGCAGTACTGCGACTTCCTCGACCGCATCGAGGAACGCTCGCACGCGCTCGCGCTCATGCGCGCCCCGCGCGACTTCCGCGGCACCGAAGGCTACGTCGTGCGCCGCGGCAAGCACGGCCAGTGGGAGCCCGTCCCCGGCCTGATCGAAGGCGAAGCGCGCAGGCAGTTCCCGCACGAAGAAGGGCACCTTCTCGACGTGCCCGTCCTGCTCGTCGACTGGTTCGACGCCGCTGCCTATTGCGCGTTCCACACCGAACACGAGGGCTTCGAGATCCGTTTGCCCACGGAGCTCGAATGGGAGAAGGCGGCGCGCGGCACCGACGGCCGCATCCACCCCTGGGGAGATCCTTTTGATCCCACCTTCTGCCTCATGCGCGCCTCGCGCCCTTACCTCCCGCAGCCCGAGCCCGTCGGCACCTTCCCGCTCGACGAATCTCCGTACGGCGCGCGCGACATGGCCGGCGGCGTGCGCGAGTGGGTCGGCGACGTGCACGGCGAGCGCACGTGGTCCGAGACGAGCGCCGAGCCCGAGCCCGTGGCCGGCGCGGTGCGCGACGCCTCCGAGTGGCGCGTCATTCGCTCGGGCGGCTGGTCCACGACGCCCGAGTACACCCGCAGCGCCGCGCGCACGCGCTTCTTCGCGCTCACCCGCGCGACGCACCTCGGCTTCCGCGTCGCGCACGATCTGCCGCGCCGCAGCCCACGCTGAGGTTCGTCGTTCCGAACCCTATTGCGAACCCGCGTCGCCCGCGCCGCCGTCGGCCGCCTCTTGCCCGGGCGGCGTGTATCCGGGCAGCACCCACGGCCCCGGATCTTTGCCCTCAAACGGCTTCACGCCCTCGGGCAGCTTCACCTTCGCGAGCGCCGCGTCGTCGATCTCCACGGCGAACTTCTTTCGCAGCTCCGCTTCGAGCGCCTTCTCGCGCTCCTGCATCTTCTGCTGCAGAAGTTTTACGCGAATCGATCGATCCGCCTCCTGCAAGGTCCGGTTGTGCCCCGCCGTGATGCCGTTCATCCGCACCACGTAAAACCGACCGTCGGCCTCCACGATCTCGTCGAGCACCGACCCCACGCTGCCGATCTTGAACACCGCCGCGCGGATCGACTCGGGGATCTTCGGGTTCTTGCCGCGCGGATCGTCGGGCGCGCCGACCACGCCGAGATCCCCCGCGAGATCGAGCGACGCACTCGGATCCTTCGTCTTCGGCGCCGTCACCGAGTGCTTGTGGAAAAGCTCGCCCCACTCGGCCGCGGTCTTGATCTTCGTCGCGTCCTTCACCACGCGCTCCGCCGTCTTCTTGTCGGACAGCACGATCGCTGCGACGCGACGCCGCTCCGGCTCGCGGAACTCCTCCGCGTGCGCCTCGTAGTACGCGCGCACCTCGGACGCGGGAATCTCGCCCGGCGCGGGCAGGCCTTTGCGCGCGTCGGCGAGGATTGCGTCGCGCAGGATCTGTCGGATCGCCTCTTCCGTCTCGGGCTGCTTGTCGAGCCCGCGGCGCCGCGCCTCGGCGGCGAGCAGCTCCACGTCGATGATCTCGTCGAGCAGCTCTTTTCGACGCTCCTTCGTCTGGTAGCGGAGCCTGTCGAATTGATCCATCCGCTCGAGCGTCGCGGCGAAGTCGCCGAGCGTGATCACCCGCTCACCGACCTTCGCGAGCGTCCGCGCGGCCTGCTCTTGCGAGAGCCCTGCTGCGGGCGCTGCGGCGTCCGGTGCGGGTGGCGCCACGGCCTTGTCGTTGCAGCCCGCGGAGAGCGCGACGATTGCCGCGACGAACAGGGACGATTGCGCGCGCCTCACCAGCATCGAGCGGCCGGTCTAGCACTTCTCTGACGCGGTTGGGGGGCGGTTCTGCGAGGTTTGCGCGCGGCACCTTGCCGCTTCTCCGGCCTTTTGCCGAACGACGCGTTGCGGACGAGGCGAACCGGGGCTACGAGACCCCGCGTGACCCGCGACGCGACCCGAAAAGACCGCGACGACTCGACCCTTCCTCCTCCGCCGAGCCCGGCTCCTGGCCTCAAGTACCGCCGCATCGTCCTCAAGATCAGCGGCGAGGCCCTGTGCGGCGAGGGCAACTTCGGCATTCACCCCGACACGCTCCAGCGCGTCGCCGCCGAGATCGCGGAACTCTCCTCACTCGGCGTGCAGATCGGGATCGTCGTCGGCGGCGGCAACATCTTCCGCGGCCTGAAGGGCGCGAGCGCCGGCATGGATCGCTCCCAGAGCGACTACATGGGCATGCTCGCGACGGTCATCAACTCGCTCGCGCTTCAGGACGCGCTCGAAAAACACGGCGTCCCGACGCGCGTGATGACGGCGATCGAGATTCGCCAGGTCGCCGAGCCGTACATCCGGCGCCGCGCGATGCGACACCTCGAGAAGGGCAGCGTCGTCATCTTCGCGGCCGGCACGGGCAATCCGTTCTTCTCGACGGACACCGCGGCGGCGCTCCGGGCCATGGAGATCCAGGCGCAGGCGCTCTTCAAGGCCACGAAGGTCGAGGGCATCTACGACCGTGATCCGGCGCGCCACGAGGACGCGCAGATGTTCACGAAGCTCTCCTACGACCGCTTCCTCGTCGACCGCATCGGCGTGATGGATTCGACCGCCGTCACGCTTTGCCGCGAGAACAAGCTCCCCATCCGCGTCTTCAAGTTGACGACGCGCGGGAACATCCTGCGCGTCTGCAAAGGCGAAAACATCGGCACCGTCGTCGAGGCGTGAGCGAAGCGTTCCCGACGGACGGCCGTGTGGGAACGCAAGTTGCGCCTTTGTCCGAGGACGGCTAACCTCCCGAGTCCCACCTATGGCACGCGTCACCGTCGAAGATTGCCTCGAGCGTGAAGAGAACCGCTTCGCCCTCGTCGTCCTGGCCTCGAACCGCACCCGGCAGCTCATGAAGGGCGCCGAGCCTTTGCTGAAGACGAGGAACAAGCCCGCTGTGACAAGCTTGCGCGAGATCGCGGCTGGCAAGGTGCACTTCCACCGGAACTCCTCGGAAGTCGTGTACGAGTGGCTCCGCCACCAGCACGCCCTCGACCGCTGATCGCGTCGCCGGGCAGCCCCGGACATGTCTTCTCCCCCGAGCAAACGCTCCGAGCGCACGCGCACGCGTGCCCGGCGTGATCTCGAGCTCGAGGCTGGCACCTCGGCTCATTACGAAGACCCCGCCTACTACACCAAGACGTACCGCTCCCGGCTGGACGACGTCCGCTTCTACGCGGACTACGCCGCGGAGCGCGGCGGCCCCGTGCTCGAGTACGGCTGCGGCAACGGCCGCATCACGCTCCCGATCGCGCGGCTCGGACTCGACGTCACGGGTGTCGATCTCTCCGCCGACATGCTCGCGGACCTCCGCGCCCGCCTTCGCGACGAGCCTGCGGACGTCCGGGCGCGGGTCACGACGAAGCGCGGCGACATGCGCGCGGTCCGGCTCGGACGGCGCTTCCCGCTCGTCATTTGCCCCTTCAACGCCTTCCTGCACCTCTACACGCGGGTCGACGTCGAGCGCTTCCTCGCGCGCGTACGTGCGCACCTTGCGCCGCGCGGCGAGCTCGTCTTCGACGTCTCGATCCCCGAGCCCGAAGAGCTCGCGCGGGATCCTGGCCGTGCTTATGCGACGCCGCGCTTCAACTACCCGACGCCCGATGGCAAGGGTATGCCCGTCCGGTACACGGAGCGCTTCGACTACGACAAGATCCGCCAGATCCTGTTCGTCGCGATGGAGTTCTCACCGGTCTCCGGCGAAGACTCCTGGATGACGCCGCTCGCGCACCGGCAGTTCTACCCGCGCGAGCTCGAAGCGCTCCTGCACTACAACGGCTTCGAGATCCTCGACGCGTGGGGCGACTTCGACCGCTCGCCCCCAACCCGCGACTCGATCACGCTCATCCTGCGCGCCCGCGCGCGCCGCCGCTGATCAAGCCCAGCGCCTCAATCAAACCCGCGGGGAGCAAACGCCTCAGCTCGAACCCGCGGGGGTGTAGGGGGCAGAGGAAGGCTCGCTTCGCGAGCCGACCGGAGCCCCCTACCGGTACATCGGCGTTTTCCTAAACGCCGATGTACAACCGATGCGCGAAGTTTCGCTCGAGCTTCGCCCGCAGCACCTTTTCTGCGGCGGTCTCGATGTCGTACTCGACTCGTTTGAACTCGAAGCGTTTCGCGTCGCTGTCGTAGATCGTGTAGCTCGCGCGGTTGTCGTAGTCGCGCGGCTGGCCGACCGATCCGACGCTCACGATGTACTTCTTGTTGGCTTCGAGGGTGAAGTCGACCGCGGGCAGCTCTTCCACGGTCGTCGGCGTCAGCGCGAAGACCTTGCAGAGGTGCGAGTGGCCGATGAGGGTCAGATGCCCGAGCTCGGCGTACATCGGCAGGCACTCGCGTGCTTGCTCCGGGGCGAAGATGTACTCGAACTCCTCGAGGCGAACCGGTGAGCCGTGGCAGAGGTCGACGCCGATGTCCGTCAACTTCTCCTGGTACGGCAGGTTCTTGAGCCAGGCGGCGTTCTCGGCCGAGAGCATCGACGCGTGCGTATCGAGCGCCTGACGAGCGGCCTCGTAGTAATACGAGTAATCCATTCGTCCGGCGACGGCCGCGTCGTGATTCCCGAGGATCGTTTTTTTGGCGATCTTCCGGACCAGATCGGCGCACTCGTTTGGGGATCCGCCATAGCCTACCGTGTCGCCCAGACAGTAGTAGACATCGATGCGCTCGCGCCGGTACGCCTCCAGCACAGCACTGAGCGCCTCGTAGTTGGCATGCGTGTCGCTGAAGACTCCAATCCGCATGTGCGTGAGGACCGGAGGGTAGCATGAGGCACCTACCGTTACGGTAGTATTTTCGCACAAAAAATTTTTGCTTCGGATCAGCCTTTTTCAAAGGGTTTCGTCGCTAAAAACGTTGCCCATCGTTAGAGAACGAACACCAAGATCCAGCGTGTTCTCGCGCCTCGCGAGCGCGAAGCGAGCGCTCGTGGATCCCGCGCCGAAAAGATGGAAGGAAGGCTCGCGTGACAGGGACGAACGGGAAAAGCAACGGCAAAACCAACGGTCACGCGATCCCATCGGCGACCACGCAGGGCGCGAACGAACGTTCGAACACGCCCATCAAGCCGCCGCCGCGCGCGGTCCAGGACCTCGCGGACTCGTGCGTGCGATTCGTCGAGCGAGCCCTCGGCTTCAAGCTCGACTTCGAGCCCGAGACCTTGCCCGTGCTCGATCACTACATCGAGAAAGCACGCGAAGACACGCGTGATCGCAAGGAGGCGCGCCCGCTCCTCGCGCAAGCGATCGGCGCCTACCTCGGCGAGGTCGCGCGCCGCCAATTCCAAGGCTTCTGGCGCCTCGAAGACGAGCACGATCCTCGCTCGTGGCGCGTCGAGCTCGAGCCCGTCTATCTGATCCTCCGCCCGATCGAGCTCGCCACGCGCGCGCTCGATCTACCCCCCACGCCCCCACGCGACACGTCTCCGATCCGCGAGCGCAAGGACGAGGAGGACGACGAGGACGACGAAGACGAAAACGAGGGCACGGAGGCCGCTGCGGAGAGCGAGAAGGCGCCCGAGGAAGCGGTCGTCCCGGATCCCACGGATGACCTCGGCCCTGCGCTTCTCGAGCTCGACGAGGACGACCGAGCGGCCGTCGCCGAGCGCCTCGCCTTGCTCCCGCCCGTCTCCGACGCGGAGTACCACGCCCCGTCGACGCACCTGGAAGTCGTCGAGATCATCGTCGAGGCCCTCCGCGCCTGCCGCATGGCCGCGGGCATGGAAGCCGACGCGCACCTCGAGCCCGACGACTACTCCTGAACACGCGTCTTGCTCTCGAAAACCACAGGCGACGCGGCGCGGCGGGCTCGATCCGAAGGATGCGGAGCGAGGGAGGCGCCTCGTGATAATGTCGCTTCACCGTGTGGTGGGTTCTTTCTGCGCTCCTCGCGCTTATCGTCTGGGCGCTCTGGTACATCCTCAAGCTGCCGCTCTGGCTCCCGATCGTCGGCACGGTGCTCATCGTGCTCGCCTCGATCGTGCGGCTCCTCTGGAACCGGATCCGGGCAAGCCGCGCCGCCTCCGCGCTCGAGCGCGCCATCGCGCAGCAAGGCGCGCAGCAGGCGCTCAACGCGCGGCCCGAGCGTCGCGCCGAGATCCAGGAGCTCCAGAAGCAGGTCCAGGGCGGCATCAACGCCCTCAAGACCTCGAAGCTCGGCAAAAACAAGAAGGGCGGAGCGGCCGCGCTCTACTCGCTGCCCTGGTACGTGATCATCGGCCCTCCGGGCGCCGGCAAGACGACCGCGCTGAAGCACTCCGGCCTCGTCTTCCCCTTCGCCGATCCGCGTGGCGGCGGCGTGCGCGGCGTCGGCGGCACCCGTAACTGCGACTGGTGGTTCACGAACGAGGCGATCCTGCTCGACACCGCGGGTCGCTACACGACGGAGGGCGACGACCACGACGAGTGGATCTCGTTCCTCCAGATGCTGAAGAAGTACCGCAGTCGCAAGCCGATCAACGGCGTGCTCGTGGCCATCAACATCGCGGAGCTCATCGACGCCTCCGAGCAGCAGATCGAGTCGACCGGCAAGAAGCTACGCGCCCGTATCGACGAGGTCATGACCCAGCTCCAGATGGTCGTGCCCGTCTACGTGCTCTTCACGAAGTGCGACCTCATCGCCGGCTTCATCGAGTTCTTCGGCGACATCCGCAAGAGTGATCGCGCGCAGGCCTGGGGCGCCACGATCAAGCTCGCCGAGAACAAGTCGAACCCGCAGCAGGTCTTCGAGCGCGAGTTCGACACGCTCGTCCAGAAGATCCACGCCCGCTCGCTGAAGCGCCTTGCGCAGGAGCGAAACCGCGAGGCCCGCGAGCGCATCTACCAGTTCCCGCTCGAGTTCGCGGGCATCAAGCGCAACCTCACCGAGCTCGTGCAGACGATCTTCGCGGTGAACGCCTTCCAGGGCACGCCGCTCCTGCGCGGCTTCTACTTCACGAGCGGCACGCAGGAAGGACGCCCGCTCGATCGCGTGCTCGCGCGCATGGGCCACGCGATGGGCATCCGCCCGCCGGAGACCGCGGCGCAGCAGGTCACCGAGTCGAAGAGCTACTTCCTGCACGACGTCTTCATGAACGTCGTCTTCCCCGACGGCGACGTCGCCTCGCGCAGCGCGGCCGAGATCAAGCGGCAGAAGATCATGCGCATCGCGGTCAGCGCCGCCGCCTTCACGCTCGGATTGATCCTCTCGATCCCAAGCATCCGCTCCTTCGCCGCGAACCGCGAGCTCATGTTCACCACGCAGGAGCGCGTGGAGAACGCGATGAAGATCAACTGGGGCGAGGGCGAACCAGGCCCGAAGCTCGAGCAGCTCGACCCCGTCTTCAATCGCCTGAAAGAGCTCGACGACTTCCGCGCCAACCTGCCCCTCGGCTACGGCTGGGGCATGTACCGCGGCGAGGAGATCTACCGCCCCACGGTCACCGCGTACGTCGCGCTCCTGCAGACCGGCTTCGTGCTGCCCTGCAAGACGAAGCTCGAAGCGCGCCTCAAGGCCGCGAAGGGCAAACAGTACCTGCGCGAGCGCACGGACCTGAAGACGTACCTCATGATGAGCGACGTCGCGAACCTCGACGTCGACTGGGAGACGGGCCGCCTCACGGGCCTCTGGGCCGAGATCCTGAAGGCCACGAACAGCACGATGCCGGAGTACGAGCTCAAAGAGCGGCTCGCGAAGCACGTGCGGTACTACCTGGAGCTCGTCAAAGAGAAGAAGGTCTTGCCGCTGCCCGCGGACAAGGACCTCGTCGACAGCGTTCGCAAGACGCTCCAGTCCGTCCCGGTCCAGGACCGTTACTACGAGCTCTTCGTCAACAGCCTGAACGACGAGCGGTACGACGAGGCCGGCGACGATCGCAAAGAGAACCGCAAGTACCCGCCGCTCAGCCTTGCCGACCTCTTCGTCGATCGTCCGAACGCGACGAAGTACATCCAGAGCGCGCGGTACCAGAAGGACAAACGCTACAAGGAGGTCGAGGGTCCCTACACGGACAAGGGCCACTACATCGTGGTCCTCAACGTCGCGAACGCGGAGGCGCTCCTGCTCAGCGAGCAATGGGTGGCGCCGCTCGGGCCCGACGAGGCGCTCGACAAGATCCCGACGAACCTGAAGCGCCTCTCCGAGGACTACGACCAGCGCTACATCGAGCAGTGGAGCGACTTCCTCGCCGACATCACGATCGCCCCGCCGTCGACCGTGAAAGAGGCGCTCGATCTCTACAACATCCTGCTCAACACGCCCTACCCGTACCTGCAGATCCTGCGCGCGGTCGAGGACCACACGCAGTGGAAGAAGTACAAGAAGGGCGACGGTCCGAGCGTGAACAAGGACGAGTTGAACAAGATGTTCAACACGAAGCTCCAGCAGCAGTTCTCGCAGAAGACCGGCGGCCTGCGCATCACCACGAACGTCGACGTGACGAAGATGGGCGAGCGTCCGAGCACCGTGCCGCCCTCGTTCTCCGGCCTCATCTCGTTCGGCGTTCCGCCCGAGAACACGCGCCCGGGTCAGCCGATCACGGACACGCCGCTGCAGAAGTACCTCGACAGCCTCACGGAGCTGCGGCGGGTCATGCAGGACATCCCAGCGCCGCCCACGTCGAACGACATGATCAACCTGAGCGAGCAGCTCTCGGACGCGGCGAAGAAGGTCGAGGCGTTCCTGCAGCCGCTCGACGAGAAGGCCAAAGCGCTGCTCCGGCCGCTGCTCCTGAACCCGCTCCGCATCTCGGGCACGCGCATCGCGGCCGTCGGCGGCGGCAACTACGTCGACAAGCCCAAGGAGCGGTTCCCCAACCCGTTCCGTCGCTAGCCTCTTGTCCCGAGGGGGACGCGAGGCGAACTCGCTGCGCGACCTCGCAGAGCAGCGATTGAATCGCTGCTCTACGCGAGGACGCGCTGCATCTCCAGCGCGTCCTCGTCGTTGTCCGCGTAGTACCTCTCCCGCACCCCCGACACGACGAAGCCGAACTTCTCGTAGAGCCGGATCGCAGGCTCGTTCGAGCGTCGCACCTCGAGCAGCACGAGCCGCACGCCATTCTCGGCTGCGAACGCGAGCGCCGTCTCCACGAGCACCGCGCCGATCCCACGCCGACGGACCTCCGGCGCCGTCGCCACGTTGAGCACGTGAAGCTCGTCGACGACGTGCCACGCGACGAGAAACCCGAGCGCGCGCGGCGCCTCTCCCGGCACGCCGCCCCGCGCGACCCACACGCGCGCCCAGGGCCGTTCGAGCTCGTCCACCGGCGAGAACGACGGTCCCGAGAACGCCGCGTGCGCGATCGCCGCGAGCTCCTCCGCGTCTTCGACCCCGCGCTCGACGCGCGCTACCGACACCTGCAGACGCTCGCTCACTTCGGCATTTCCGTCGGGCAACCGCTCACGATTTGCACCTGCTTCACCTGCCCACCCTGCAGCCGCTCGCAAGCCTTGCCGAGCAGCCGCACGATATACGGCGGCATCCAGATCCAGCCGTCGAGATCGTTGTACGGCAAGACCTCGTCGTCCAGGTACACGTTCGTCATGCCCTCCTCGCTCGGCGGATCCACGATCGCGAACTCGCACGTCACCGCGACCGCCGCGATCTCCGCGAGCACGCCGCCGAGCGACCCGAGCTCGCTCACCGGGTAGTAGAACGGCGCTATGTCCTTCGGCGATCCGCCCGCGATCGCCATCGCGTCGAGCACGCCCGCGTACGCCTCGCTGCCCGGGATCCCGACGACGAACACCTCGAGCCCTCCGGCACGAAGCGTCTCGATCGCAGCCACCGACGCGGGCTCGTCCACGCAGAACGTTGGACCCCAAAGTTGTTCGGGCTCGCAGCAGTTCGTCCCCGTGGACAGACATGCCTCGTCGCCCTCCATGTTCGGCTGGCAATCCTCGCTCCCACACGCGGCCGATTCGTTGCAGTTCGGACCGCCGTCCGTCGCGAGGATGACGTACGTCTTGCCTTCGAGCGCGAGCAGCGTCGGCGTGAGTGCTTCGAGCGTCGGCGAGATCGGCGTCCCTCCGACCGGGTTCGTCGCCGTCGTCGCGCGGATCCCCGTGGTCGTGGGCCCGTCCTCGCCCGTGATCGGATCGCCCTGCGTGACCGGAAAGACCTGCTTGCCCGGCGCGCATTGATCCTGATTCGAACCGTGCGCCGGCAGGATCGCCGCGCCCACCTTCACGAGCGGCCCGAGCTTGCGCACGAGATCCACGACCGCGACCCGCACCGCGTCGTACCGCGTCCCCCCGGGCGCGGGCGCGTTCATGCTCCCCGAAGCATCGAGCACGAAGTAGAGGTTCGGCGCATCGACGATCGCCTGGTGCACCTCGTTGCCGCAGTACCCGCCCGCGTCGGGCGCCGGCGGTCCGCCTCCACCGCCTCCATCGAAGCCGCCTTCGCCGCCCGCATCGGGCACGGGCAGCGGCGGACGCGGCGGGAGGCGATCATCACTCGCGGACCCACACCCCCCGAGCGTCGACGCGATTCCACACGCACCCAGGAGCACGAACGAGGCCACGATCCCCCGAGCCGAACGAAGCGCGTGATGGTCCATCACACCCGATCCTAGCAGGACCGGGCCACGCGCTCTCGACCGTCAGGGCTCGCGATAGAACCGCGGAACACGCCGCGAGATGCTCGTCAGCACCTCCCACGGGATCGTGCCCGTCGTCTCGGCGATCTCCTCCGCCGTGATGACGTCGCGCCCAAGCGCGCCCTCTTGCTGTCCGAGGAGCACCGCCTCGTCGCCGATGCGCGCGCCCGGGATCTCCGTCACGTCGAGCATCGTCAGATCCATCGACATCGTCCCGACCATCGGCACGCGCCGCCCGCGCACGAGCGCGTGGCCGCGGTTCGAAAGCTTCCGATCGAGGCCATCCGCGTACCCCATCGGCACGGTCGCGATCACGCTCTGCCGCGGCGCTCGCCACGTGTACCCGTAGCCGATCGACTGACCCGCCTCGACCGTCCGCAACGCGACGATCTCCGTCCGCACCCGGATCACGGTCTTCAGCTCCGGCGCGAGCCCACGCATCGGCTGCACTCCGAAGAGCGCGATCCCCGGCCGCACCGCGTCGAAACGCGCCTCCGAGAGCCGCATCGCGCCCGCGCTGTTCGCCGCATGCACGACCCGCGGCGTGAACCCACGCGCTCGCACGCGTGCTCGCGCCTCCGCGAACCGCGCGAGCTGCTCCTGCGTCGGCTCGAGATCGTCACCGTCCGCGCAGGCGAGGTGCGTCATCAGCCCGTCGAGCTGCACCTCCGGCCGACCGTCGAACGCGTCGAGCACGTCGTCGAGCTCCGACATCGTCACGCCGAGCCGGCCCATGCCCGTGTCCACCTTCAGGTGCACGCGCACCGGCCGTCCTTCGGCCTCGTAGCGCGCGAGCGTCGCGATGCGCTCGATCTGCCCGGCGTCGTACACGACCGGCACGAGGTCTCGCGCGAGGATCTCTTCCAGGCCCTCGCGCCGCGGCCCGTAGTAGCCGCCCATCACCAGGATCGGCACGCGGATCCCCGCGTCCCGTAGCTCGATCGCCTCTTCGAGCAGCGCCACGCAAAGGCCCGGCATCCCGGCTCGTTCGAGCGTACGTGCCACCGCCGCCGAGCCGTGCCCGTATGCGTCGGCCTTGAGCACGCCCCAGATCGCCGGCTTCGTCTGGCCGTCGCCGAGCATCTTCTCGAGGACGCGGTAGTTGTGCCGCAAGTGCGCGAGGTTCACCTCGGCGCGCGTCGGCCTCACGGCGTCCGCGGGTGCGGCCCTGCGCGGCTTCAACACCCGAATTGCACCCCGCCCCCCCTCATGGGGAGCCACCCCGTCCTCGTATGCGGGTAGCGACGTCATCTCGTTTGCCGATACCCATACGCCGAGCAAAACGTCAAGATTCCGGGTCTTTTTGCCGAGGCGCGCCCGTGCTCAGTAGCACTTGCGCATGCAGCGCTTGTACTGCCCCGTGCATCCGCGCTCGCACGTCGCCGTCGTGCAGGCCGCCTTGCACTCGTTCCACGTCGCTTCACACGATGCCGCGCACGCCGATCCGGGCGGCGCCGTCGACGCATCCACCGCGCCATCCGCGGACGCGTCCGCGCCGGGCCCCGAGGCGCCTGCGTCCACCGCGAGCATCATCGGCGGCGGCGCGAGCGCGCTCGTCGGCTCTGGCACCGCGGAGGCCACGCGCGGCTCCTCCGTGCCGAGGTCCGACTCTTCGAAGTCGCTCGCGCCGCTGAGCTGCTTCATGCGCAGCTTCGCGTACTCCACGCGATCACGCGTCTGACCGAACGTGTAGAACTTCGTCCACTCTTCCCAGCACGCCTTCCGGATCGTGGGCTTGACGTGCTTCTCCATGTCGAGCGCCATGCAGTGCTCGAACCGCACGTCGCCCTCGTAGACGGCGTTGATGCTCGCGCCGCACGAGGCCGTCACGAGCGCCACGACGCCGCCGAGGCCGAGACGCACCCACGTGATCGCCCTGGGCAGAGCCCTTCGGGGACGTGACGGCGTGGGCGCTCTCCGCATCGACGTCGAGTCTACCGCGAAGGCCGTCTTCCGCAGACGACCTCGACCGTGCATGAAAACTTCGCGATCTCGTTTGAACTTCGAGCCGACATGGCCTACCTTCCCGCCCTCCCTACAGGAGCGGCCGTCCATCGCGCCGCACAAGACGAGGAAGTCGGCTCATGTTCCTGATGCTCTCGAAGGGTCCTCGGAAGACCAACCGCAGCAAGTCGAAGCGCCACCGCGCGAAGTTGAAGGCGAAGAACAAGGGTCGCCGCAACCGGATCTACCAGCGCGGGTAAGCCCGGGGCTCTCGCCCGAAAAGCCAACGGCCGAAGATGTCTCCACGAGAGACCTTCGGCCGTTCGGCATTTTGTCGTCATGGAACACGAACGCCCCGGCCCCTCGCGCATGCGAGAAGCCGAGGCGTTGTGTGATGTCCTGAGACGACGGTTTAGGGGCCGCCTTTACGGAGCTCGGTGAGCACGAGCTTCGCGACCGCCTTCAGCGTGTCGAACACGCCGACGCCGGTTCGGGCGACGCCCTCGAAGTCGGGGACGTTCATCGGGTTGAGCTTCTCGCGAAGCTCTTCGACGCTCGCGACCTCGGGCAGGTCGCGCTTGTTGTACTGGATGACGTACGGGATCTTCTCGAGCTTGTAGCCCTGCTCCTCGAGGTTCGTCTTGAGGTTCTCGACGGACTCCTCGTTCGCCTCCATGCGGTCGACCTGCGAGTCGGCCACGAAGACGACGCCGTCGACGCCCTTCAAGATGAGCTTGCGGCTCGCGTCGTAGAAGACCTGACCGGGCACCGTGTAGAGGTGGAACCGGGTCTTGAAGCCGCGAATTTCGCCGAGCGCGAGCGGCAAGAAGTCGAAGAAGAGCGTGCGATCCGTTTCGGTCGCCAGCGAGATCATCTTCCCCTTCGCATCGGGGTTCGTGCGCTCGTAGATGTACTGCAAGTTCGTCGTCTTCCCGCACAAACCCGGGCCGTAATAGACGATCTTGCAGTTGATCTCGCGCGCCATGTAGTTGATGAAGCTCATCGCGCGCGCTCCTAGTCGTTGAAGAGGTTGTCGATGTCTTCGTCGGTGATCTCGGCGAACGGAGAGTCGGCGCCGGGATCCGCGACCTTCTTCAAGAGCGCCTCGAAGATGTTGTTCAGCTCCTCGCTCGCCCGGCGAACGCGCAAACGCACGAGGCCGAGGCTGGACTTGGAGTCGAAGATCACCACGAGGATGACGCGGTTACCGACGAGCTGGATGTGGATGTTCGCCTTCTCGCCCTCGTGGAACTGAGTCGCGAACTCGTTCTCCTTGAGGAGCTTCGCCATCCCGCCGGTGGCCGCGATGTTGCCGGCCGTCAGCGACGCGAGCGACGTGGTGTCGAGATTGTCCACGTCGCCGCTCGCAGCGATCAGCTGCCCGTTCTTGTCAACGATGAAAACGACCTTCGCATTGGCGTCCTTGACGAGGCGATCCACCACATTCTGGATCTGATTGAACTCCTCCTCGTACATCACCATCTGAGGATTGACCATCGTTCCTCCGCCAGCGCTTCCGCGATGGGGTCTTCGTCTCGTTGCCTAGAGTGCCTTCGTTTCCGCCGGATCCGCCGGAGGGCCCCGTCCCCGAATGACGGCGCGGGAGAGCCACCCTCGCACACCCGCTCGAGCTCTTCGCACGGGCGCACAGTCGACGCGTGCAGCGATGGTTCTATCCGAAGCAGGCGCCGCGGAGCAAGGTGGCCTTTCGGAACGAACGCGCAGATTCCTGCCCGACCCCTCCACGAGCGCCAAACCCAAGGCGCCCCCGCACCATGAACCTCCCCGATGATCGAGAAGCGTGGTAAGGCGGATGACCACCCTACCCCACGCAGCTCGTGCGTTTCCCACAAAAGCTCACAAAAACGCAGTGAAAACGCCAGCGACACGACGGCCGGATCCCCCCGCGCCCGCACGGTCGGGAAGCTCGCTGGACGGCCCGTTGTCATCCCCTTGACCAGCCGGTCATCGCACGGGATAGCCCGTCGATGGCTCGTTTACGTGGTGCTCACCTGGATCGCGCGCCCCGCGCGAAGGCACGGCTCGCCCTCGCGTTGACTTTCGCCTGCTGCGCGATCGCCCCGACGTACCCGGCGAGCGCAGAGGGCGGGACGATCCACACCGAGGTGCTCGATGCGAGCACCTCGATCGCCTCCGCGAAGGGGCCCGAGGCCTACACGGCGCTGCGGGATCTCTGGCGCACCTGGGATCGCGCGGACCCGACGCACGTCGAGGAGGCGATCGTCGCGGCGACGGAGAACAAGGCGCTGCCCGCGCCCGTGCGTGTCTACGCGGAGCTGCTCGGCGCGTACGCGAGGCGGCGCCGCGGCGATCTCGAAGGCGCGCTCGCGCGGATCGAAAAGCTCGGGTTCGTCGGCCGCTACATGACCGTGGGCCCGTTCGACAACGACAACAAGACGGGCTTCGCGATCGACTACCAGCCCGAGGCGGAGCTGACCGAGGCGATCCCCGCAGGCCGCGCCTACGAAGGAAAGGAGCGCGCCGTTCGCTGGCGCGTGCCGCCGACGACGTCGTCGTACGGATGGTTCGACTTCGGCGACATCCTCCGCCCGCGCGAGTCGGTGTGCGGCTACGCGACGACGTTCATCCGCGCGCGCCCCGGCACGAAGGCACGCAAGGCGACCTTGTGGATGGGCTCCGCGGGCGCGTTCAAGGTCTACTACGACGGCGAGAAGATCCTCGAGGACGCGGCGTATCGCGAGCTCGACATCGATCGGCTCGCGACGACCGTGACGCTGCGCCCGACGTTCAGCCGCGTCACGGTGAAGGTCTGCGGCGACGAGGACGCGCCGAAGTTCGCGCTGCGCATCGGCGACGAGACCGGCAAGCCCGACCTCGACGTCGAGGTGCGCGCGGACCTCGAAGCGAGCACCGAGGCCGCCGCCGCGATGAAGGAGCGCGCAAAGAAAAAGGAGCCGAAGGAGCAAGGGCGCGTGGTCGGGCCCGTGCAGGCGTTCGAGACGCTCACGTCCGGCAAGAGCCCTGCGCCCGCCGCGCTGGAGCAGTACGCGCGCTACCTCGCGATCACCGGCGGTGATCCGAAGGCCGAGCACAAGGCGCGCGACCTCGCGCGCCGCGCCGCCGAGGCCGAGCCGACCGTGCAGAGGCTCTTGCTCGCAGGCGAGCTCGCGGAAGATCGAAACCAGCGGCGCGCGTGGGTCGAACGCGCGAGCGCGCTCGCGAAGACGAACGACGAGAAGCTCGACGTCTTGCTCTCCGAGGCGCACCTCGCGCGCACGGGAGCGAATTGGCGCGACGCGGTGCCGATCTACGAGCGCATCCTCGCGCTCGACCCGGACAACCTCGGCGGCACGCTCGGCCTGGTCGAGCTCTCCGTCGAAGCGGGCCTCAAGCGCACGGCGCTCGGCATGCTGGAGAAGGCGGTGCAGAAGAACCCGCGCTGCGTCTCGCTCCTCTCTGCACTCGCCGCGCAACTTCGTTCGCTCGGTCGCGACACCGAGGCCGAGGAGGTCGAGGCGCGTTACGCCGCGCTGCGCTTCGACGACGCCGACTTCCTGAGCCAGAAGGTGGAGCTCGCGGTGGCGCGTCGCGACGCCGCGGGCGCGGAGCGATGGCTCAATCGTTTCCTCGGCGTCGACGCGGGCTCGGCGTGGGCGCGTGGGCTCGCGGCGCGCACGTACCGCGCGCTCGGGCAAAAGGACCGCGCGCTCGCGACCTACCAGCAAGCGCTGGCGATGGCGCCCGAAGACGTGCAGACGCTGCGCGCGCTCTCCGACCTCTACGGAGAGGAAGGCGATCGCGACAAGCAGCTCGACCTATTGCGGCAGATCCTCACGATCGTCCCGCAAGCGAAGGAGGTGCGCGAGTACGTCGAGCACATCGAGCCGAAGGCGCCGCGCGCGGACGAGGCGTACGCGTGGGCGCCCGAGAAGTTTTTGCCGATGCGCAAGGAGCCCGCGCAGGGCTACCCGATGCGCTTCATGCGCAACCTCACGGTGACGACGGTCTACCCGAACGGCCTCGCGAGCCGCTTCCACCAGGTCGTCTTCCAGCCGCTCACCGACGAGAGCGCCGCGTCGGCGCGCCAGTACGACTTCGCCTACGAGGCCGATCGCCAGACCGTCGATCTGCGCGCCGCCCGCGTCTATCGCGCGAACGGGAAGATCGACGAGGCGATCGAGAGCGGCGAGGGCGCCGCGGACAACCCCGCGATCTCGATGTACACGTCGCAGCGCGCGTTCGTCGTCCTCTTCCCGCGCCTCAACGCGGGCGACGTCGTCGAGCTGCGCTACCGCGTGGAGGACGTCGCGCCGCGCAACGAGAAGAGCGACTACTTCGGCGAGGTCCAGTACCTCCAGAACGACAAGCCCATCGCGAGCAGCGAGTACGTCCTCATCACGCCGAAGTCGCGCCGCTTCTTCATCCGCACCGACCGTCTCCCCGGGCTCGTCGAAGACGTGAAGGAGGAGGGCGACAAGCGCATCTACCGCTTCACGGGGACGAACGTCCCGGCGCTCGCGCCCGAGCCCAACATGCCGCCGTGGTCCGAGGTGCTCGGCACCGTGCACGTCTCCACGTTCGACACGTGGGACGCGGTGGGCGCGTGGTACTGGGGCCTCGCGCGCGAGCAGTTCGACGTCGACGACGAGGTGCGCAAGCGCGCCCGCGAGCTCACGAAGGGCCTGACCGACGACGCCGCGAAGGTGAAGGCGATCTACAAGTTCGCCACGCAGACACGTTACGTCGCGCTCGAGTTCGGCATCGAGGGCATCCGGCCGCGCCGCGCCGCGCAGACGCTCGCGCGCGGCTGGGGCGACTGCAAGGACAAGGCGACCCTGATCGTCACGATGCTGCGCGAGCTCGGCATCAACTCGACGATCGTCCTGCTCCGCACGCGCATGCGCGGCGACATCGCGCCCGAGCCCGCGAGCCTCGCGCCGTTCGATCACGCGATCGTCTACGTGCCCTCGATGGACCTCTACCTCGACGGCACGGCCGAGCACACGGGCTCGATGGAGCTGCCCGTGATGGACCGTGCGGCGATCGGCCTGCTCGTAAACGAGGGCAAACCCAAGCTCGTGCGGCTGCCGCAGCCGCCGCCGGAGCAGTCGCTCACGCGCCGCCACGTCGAGGTGACGCTCGCGGACGGTGGCTCGGCGCAGCTCGTGTCGGACATGCAGGTGGCCGGCGCGTACGCGCCCGACTGGCGCCGTCGCTACCTCGCCGAGGGCACGCGCCACGAACGCGCGTCGCAGGACCTCGCCTCGGACTTCGGACCGATCGAGCTCGAAAAGGGCCGCGCGGGCGTGGAGACGGGCGACCTCGACGACGTCGAGCAGGCCGTGAAGATCCGTACCCGCGGCAAGGCCACGAGCTTCGCGCGGCGCGAAGGCGACGCGCTCAGCGTGCCCGCCAGCATCACGCCGCGCCTCGTCGCCGAGCTCGCGCCGTCGTCGAAGCGCACGCTCGACGTCACGCTCTCGGCGCTCACGAGCCGTGAAGAGGAGTGGGTCATCAAGGTGCCCGCGGGCATGAAGGTGCGCGCGGCGCCCACGGCGCAGAAGCTCGACACGCCGTTCGGCGCGTTCCACGTCACGGTCGAACAAGCGCCGGGCAAGGTCACGGTGCGGACGGGCCTGTCGTTCAAGAAGGCGCGCATCACGTCGGCCGAGTACGAGGCGTTTCGCTCGTTCTGCGAGGCCGTCGATCGGGCCTTCGGCCAGCGCATCGTGGTGGGCAAGTGACCGAACGCGCGAGCACGCCGGAGGGGCCGCCCGAGCTGCCCGAAGGCGTGCTCGCGGTGCGCCTCGGCCCGGGTGCGAACTGCTCGTCCGCGGGCAGCGCCATCGACATTCTCTTTTACGGGAGCGTCGTCGTCGGCGCGCTCGCGGTGGCCCTCACCGCGGCGCTCACGCCACGTGAGCGTCGTGAATCGTCGGATGACGACGATCGCGACGCGAACGACGCGAGCAAGAACGACACGAACGAGTCGAAGGACACGTAGACCGCCGGCGCATCGAACGCCGGCGGCCCTCGCAGCCTCTCACGTAGACGGGTTCCACTCCTGGAGCGAACGGACCCGATACGCGGCACGCGCGTCGTGCGCGCTCGCCTCGAGGACGTCGACCGCGGCCATCGCGGCCGCCATCGTCGTGAAGTACGGAACGTTGGCGAGCAAAGCATTCCGCCGGATCGGGTAGCTGTCGCGGATCGACCGCGCGCCGACCGTCGTGTTCACGACGAGCGAGACCTGCCCTGCCTTGATCGCGTCGACGACGTGCGGCGAGCCCTCGTTCACCTTGTTGATGGGCGTCGCGGGGATCCGCGCGCGGGCGAGCGCTTGCGCCGTCCCGCTCGTCGCGAGGATCGTGAAGCCGAGCGCGCGCAGCCGCCGCGCGATGACGCACGCCGCGGGTTTGTCGTCGTTCTTCACCGAGATGAACGCGCACCCCGTCTTCGGGAGCTGCATCCCCGAAGCCCGCAGCGCCTTGCCGAACGCATGCGCGAACGTCGGCGCGATGCCCATCACCTCGCCCGTCGAGCGCATCTCCGGCCCGAGCTGCGTGTCGACGCCCGGGAACTTCGCGAACGGGAAGACGGACTCCTTCACGGCCACGTGTTGCGGCATCACGCCGTCCGTGATCCCGAGCTCCGCGAGCGTCTTGCCCGCCATCACCTGCGCCGCGATCTTCGCGAGCGGTCGGCCCGTCGCCTTCGACACGAAGGGCACGGTGCGCGACGCGCGCGGGTTGACCTCGAGCACGTAGATCGTCCCGCCCTTCACCGCGAACTGCACGTTCATGAGGCCGATCACGCCGAGCTCCAGCGCGAGCTGCCGCGTCTGCTCCTCGATCGACGCCACGACCTCCAGCGGCAGCGAATGCGGCGGAAGCACGCACGACGAGTCACCCGAGTGGATCCCGGCTTCCTCGATGTGCTGCATCACGCCGCCGATCACGACCTCGCGACCGTCGCCGAGCGCGTCGACGTCTACCTCGATCGCGTCCTTCAGGAACTCGTCCACGAGGATCGTGTGCGTGCCGGCCTCGCGTGCAGCCTCGACCGCCGCGTGCGTGTACGCCTCGAGCTCCTTCTCCTCGTGGCAGATCATCATCGCCCGACCGCCGAGCACGTACGAAGGCCGCACGAGCACGGGGTAGCCGATCGATCCCGCCGCCTCGATCGCCTCCTCGACGCTCGACGCCACGGCTGCGCGCGGACGCTTGAGCCCGAGCTTCGTGAGCAGCGCGTCGAAGCGACCGCGATCCTCGGCGCGATCGATCGCATCCGCGGGCGTGCCGAGGATCGGAACACCGGCGCGCGCGAGCGGCACCGAGAGCTTCAGCGGCGTCTGCCCGCCGTACTGCACCACGACGCCGACGAGCTCGCCGTCCTTGCGCTCCTCGTCGCAGATCGAGAGCACGTCCTCGAACGTGAGCGGCTCGAAGTAGAGCCGATCGGACGTGTCGTAGTCAGTCGAGACCGTCTCCGGGTTGCAGTTGACCATGATGGTCTCGAACCCGAGGTCCCTGAGCGCGAAGGCTGCGTGCACGCAGCAGTAGTCGAACTCGATCCCTTGCCCGATCCGGTTCGGCCCGCCGCCCAGGATGATCACCTTGCGCCGCCCGCTCGGTGCGGCCTCGCTCTCGCGCTCGTACGTCGAGTAGAGGTACGGCGTCTTCGCCACGAACTCCGCCGCGCACGTGTCCACGCGGCCGAACACCGCGCGCATGCCGAGCGTCATCCGGAGCGCGCGCACCTCGTCCTCGGTCCGCCCGATGAGCCGCGCGATCGCTCGATCCGAGAACCCGAGCCGCTTCGCGTCGCGCAGCGTCCCCTCGTCGAGCGTGCCCTTCTCCTTCGCGACCTCCGCGAGCGTCCGCTCGAACCGCACGATCCGATCGATCTGCGACAGGAACCAGCGATCGATGCGCGTCACCTCGTACAGCGACTCGAGCGGGATCCCGAGCCGCACCGCGTCCGCCACGTAGAAGAGGCGATCGGCGACGGGCACGCCCACGATCTTCTCCAGCGCCGTGACCAGATCCTCGTGGCTCGCCGGCGGCATCTCCACGGGCAGCGAGGGCTCGCGCGGCGCGTCCATCAACATGTCGCGCGCCTGGTTCGGATCACTGCCGAGCTGCCGGTAGTCGACCTTCCCCAGCAGTGACTCCAGGCCATCTCGCCCGGTCTCCAGCGAGCGCGCCGCCTTCTGCAGCGCCTCGGCGAACGTGCGCCCGATCGACATCACCTCGCCGACGCTCTTCATCTGCGGCCCGAGCCGCCGATCCGCGCCGGGGAATTTTTCGAATGCGAAGCGCGGCCACTTCACGACCACGTAATCGATCGTCGGTTCGAACGCGGCGCTCGTGCCCGTGATGTCGTTCGTCAGCTCGTCGAGCCGGTAGCCCACCGCGAGCTTCGCCGCGATCTTCGCGATCGGATACCCCGTCGCTTTCGAGGCGAGCGCACTCGACCGCGACACGCGCGGGTTCATCTCGATCACCACGAACCGACCGTCCTCGGGGTTCACCGCGAACTGGACGTTCGAGCCGCCCGTCTCCACCCCGATCTCCGTCATCACCGCGCGCGCCGCGTTCCGGAGCCTCTGGTACTCGCGATCGGTCAGCGTCATCGACGGCGCGCACGTGATCGAGTCGCCCGTGTGCACGCCCATCGGGTCGATGTTCTCGATCGAGCAGATGACGATGAAGTTGTCCGCCTTGTCGCGGATCACTTCGAGCTCGAACTCCTTCCAGCCGAGCACGCTCTCCTCGATCAATGTCTCGTGCGTCGGCGACTGCTCGATCGCCCAGCGCACCTTCGCATCGAGCTCCTCCGGCCGGAACGCGATCCCGCCGCCCGAGCCCCCGAGCGTGAAGCTCGGCCGCACGATCACCGGATACCCGAGCGGCGCGCCCCACGGCCCCGACGTCTCGGCCAGCGCGCGCGCCTCCTCCACGCTCTTCACGTGGCCCGACCGCGGACACGTGAGCCCGATCCGCTCCATCGCCGCCTTGAACAACGCGCGATCCTCGGCCTTGCGGATCGCCGCGGGGCTCGCGCCGATGAGCTCGATCCCGAGCCGCGCGAGCACGCCTGCCGCGTCGAGCGCGAGCGCCAGGTTCAAGGCCGTTTGACCTCCAAGCGTCGGCAGGATCGCGTCCGGCCGCTCTTGCTCGAGGATCGCCGTCAACGTCGGCACGTCGAGCGGCTCCACGTACGTACGGTACGCGAGCTCTGGGTCCGTCATGATCGTCGCAGGGTTCGAGTTGACGAGGATCACCTCGTACCCCTCGGCCGCGAGCGCCTTCGCGCCCTGCGTACCCGAGTAGTCGAACTCGCACGCTTGCCCGATGATGATGGGACCAGAGCCGATCAGCAGGATCTTTCTCAGATCGTCACGGCGCGGCATCGGGCGGGCGGGTTAGCACCGGAACGCGGCACCGTCGATGAATGCGCGAAAGGTCGCTCAGAAATCGAGGCTCGCCACGAAGACATCCTGGAAATCGTCACGGGTCGCGAGCTCGACGTGCCGGACCCGCGACCGGACATCCGCGAGCCTCGCCCGCGCCGCCTCCGGATCCCGCGCGAACACCGTCGCGCCTTCGAGCGACGCGTTGCCCACCGCGACGACCGCCGACGGATCTACCTCCGGCAGCATCCCGAGCCGGATCGCCACGTCGTGCCGGAGGTGCGTCCCGAACGCGCCTGCCACCGCCACGCGCGCGAGGTCCTTGTCCCGGATCCCCGCCGTCATGCAGAGCAACTTCGTCGCCGCCCGCAACGCGCCCTTCGCGAGCTGCAGCTCGCGAATGTCCATCTGCAGGAGATCCACGCCCCGCGCGAGCGTGATCCGATCCGCGCCCGACGCGATCGCGCCGTCCTTCGCCACGAGCCCCGCGCGCACGAGCTCGCCCAGCACCTCGAGCAGCCCCGTCCCGCAGATCCCTTTTGCCTTCACCGTCCCGATCGTCGTCGCGCGAATGGCCCCGTCGTCGCGCACCTCGACCCGCACGATCGCGCCTGGCTCCGCGCGCATCCCGACCGAGATGTTTCCTCCTTCGAACGCCGGCCCCGCGGGCGTCGACGCCGCGTAGAGCGAGCCCTCGTGCGCGAGCACGATCTCCGTGTTCGTCCCGATGTCGATCAGCATGCGCGGAGGACCCGGTCGATCGAGCTCGGTCGCGAGCACCGCCGCGGCCGTGTCACCGCCGACGAACGATCCGAGCAGCGGGAACGTCGTCAACGTCTCCCCGGACAAACCCAAGCCCGCGGCCGGCCCGGTCCGTTCGTCGAAGAACGGCGGCGTGTACGGCGCTTCGGCCAGGCTCGTCACGTCCTCGCCCCAGAGCAGCGTCGTCATCGCGCTGTTCGCGGCGACGACCCATCTCCGGATCGCGCCGTCTTCCGGGAAGATCCGCCCTCGTGCCGCGCCTTCGAGCAGCCGCAGCGTCTCGCGCGCGTCCTCCGTCAGCTCCTCGCGCGCCTGCTTTCCTTGCAGCGCGTGCGTCAGCCGCGTCATCACGTCGTGACCACGACGCACCTGCCGGTTCAGCACGCTCGCCTCGCCGAGCACCTCGCGCGTCGCTGGATCGATCGTCCGGAGCTGCACGCTCGTCGACCCGAGATCCACCGCCGCATCCACGATCTTCGGCAGCTCTCCGGCCGCGAGTCTCGTCACGCTTGGCGCCGCGCGCAGATCGAACCGGCTCTGCACCTCCACCGTGACGGGCGTGCGCGGCCGGATCCGGCACGACAGTCGCAGGCCCTCGCGGATCATGCCCTCGCTCAGGACGGCCCGGTCCTCCTCGGTCGGCGGCGCGTTCCCGGCGAGCACACGGACGATGCATTTCCCGCACGAACCTCGACCGCCGCAGGGCGCGTTGATCGCGATTCCGCGCGAATGCGCGACTTCCAGGAGCGAATGTCCAGCATGGAAGCTCACGGTGGTACGGACGGGGGTTCCGTCGCTGGACGGCTCTTCGAAGGTGGCGCGGACGAGCATGGATCGGGAGGCTAGCTCTTGGGGACCTTCGCGGCCTTGACAACCCCCGCACCCGTCCGCCATAAAGCTCGCCCCGCCGCATCTACCTTGGTTTCGAACGGCGCTCCGACGGTCGGAGCGAGGCCAGGCAGAGCGCACCCCTCACGGGAGCGAGAAGGCATCATGCCCAAGATGAAGACGAACCGGGCCGCCGCGAAGCGCTTTCGCGTCACTGGCTCCGGCAAGATCCGCCGGAGCAAGGGCGGCTTGAATCACTGCATGCAGGAGAAGAGCAAGAAGCGCCTGCGCCGTCTCCGCAAGAACGACACCGTCGACACGGCGATGGAGGGGCGTGTGAAGCTCCTCCTCCCCTACCGCTGATCCCGAGCAAGAGAGGAGCGCCCAATGCCGAGAGTCAAGCGTGGGTTCAAAGCCCGTCGTCGTCGTAACCGCGTCCTGAACCTGACCGAGGGTTATTTCCTTGGCAGGAAGAACCGCTACCGCCAAGCCGTCGAGGTCCTGCGCCACGCGTGGGAGTACGGCTACATCAGCCGCAAGCTGAAGAAGCGGGATTTCAGGCGCCTCTGGATCGTCCGCATCAACGCCGCTGCCCGCACGAACGGCACGACGTACTCTCGCCTCATGAGCTCGCTCAAGAAGGCGAACGTCACGCTCGATCGGAAGATCCTGTCGGAGCTCGCCATCCACGATCCGGCGTCGTTCGGCGCGGTCGTGAAGCTCGCGGGCGGAAGCCGCTAGGCCGGGAGGTCGGGGCGTGAGCGCCGCGGATCCCGCTCAGGCGATCAAGGCCATCGACGAGGGCCTTGCTGCGCTCGGCACGCGCTACCGCGACGCGTTCGCGGCCGCGACGAGCGAGCAGGCCCTCCGCCTCGAGCACGCCCGCGTCCTCGGCAAGAAGGGCGAGCTCACGGCCGTCCTCGCGCTGATGCGCCACGTCCCCGCCGACCAGAAGGCCGCGGTCGGCAGCCGCGTCAACACCTTCAAGGAAGAGGTCGAGGCCGCGTTCGAGACGCGGCTCAAGGCGATCGCGCGCGCCGCCCGCGAGGCGGAGCTGCGCGGACTGCCCTACGACCTCAGCTTGCCGGGCCGCCTCGAGCTCGACCGCGGCCATTTCCATCCCATCGCGCAGGTTCGGGACGAGCTGCTCGCGATCTTCCGCGACCTCGGCTTCGTTGCCGAGGCCGGGCCCGAGATCGAGCTCGAAGAGAACAACTTCACGAAGCTCGCGTTCCCGCCCGATCACCCTGCGACCGACATGCAGGACAGCTTCTGGCTCGGCCCGGGCTTGCTCCTGCGCACGCACACGACGACGGTTCAGCCGCGTGAGTTCTTGCTCCGCAAGCCGCCGCTCGCCGTGGTGATGGCGGGCTCGGTGTATCGCCGCGACGACGACGTCACGCACTCGCCGATGTTCCACCAGATCGACGGCTTCCTCGTCGACGAGAAGGTGAGCTTCGCGGAGCTCAAGGGCGTCATCACGGCCTTCATCGAGCGCCTTTACGGCCCGGGCCTGCCGGTGCGGTTCCGGCCGAGCTACTTCCCGTTCGTCGAGCCCGGCGCCGAGGTCGACTGCGGCTGCGTCTTCTGCCGCAAGCCTGACGGCACCTACGCCGGATGCCGAGTCTGCAAGCAAACGGGGTGGCTCGAGGTGCTCGGCTGCGGGATGATCCATCCCGACGTCTTCCGTCACTCGGGCCTGGATCCCGAGCGGTACAGCGGGTTTGCCTTCGGCATGGGCCTCGATCGCCTGGCGATGCTCCGGTACGGCATCCCGAACATCCGCCTGAACTTCGAGAGCGATCCGCGCTTCTTGTCTCAGTTCTGAGCCGCGAGCGTCGTGGCCGAGACGGCCGCCGCTCCCTCGAACGAGATCACCTCGTCCGCGATCGAAAGCGGCCCCGGCCGATGCGTCACGATCAGGATGGTCCGCGTGCCCCGCTGCGCCGCGAGCGCTGCCAGCACGCGCGCCTCGGCCTCGGCATCGAGCCCTGATGTCGGCTCGTCCAGAAGCAGCACCGGCTGATGGCTCGCGACCGCGCGCGCGATCGCCACGAGTTGCCTCTCCCCGCCCGAGAGCTCGTGCCCCCCAGCGACGATCCTCGCCCCCCCTCTCGCCTCGGCGAGCCCGAGCCCTCCCACCTCCGCGAGCGCTCGCCGAATCTCCGCAGCGGGCGCATCCTTCGCGCCGAGCCCCACGTTCTCCTCGATCGTCCCCGACACGATCGCCGCCTCTTGCGGCACCCACGCGAACGGCCGTTCGTCTGGACCGACCCCGGCGCGCGTCAGCTCCTCCCCATCATAACGAAGGGCCCCTTCCGTCGCGGGCACGAGCCCGAGCAGCCCCCGGAGCAGCGTCGTCTTCCCGCTCCCTGTTGGCCCCACGATCGCCACGATCCGCCCTGGCTCCGCCGTGAACCGCACCGGCCGCCCGCTCACGCCGCCCGCGTCGAAACGCAGCCCTTCGACCGACAGCTGCGCCAGCCGGAACCGACTGCGCGCCCCTTGCACACTTGCCGCCTCGGCCGCTTCGAGCGCCGCCTCAGCGCCTCCGACCTGCACGCTTGCTTCGAGCGCCTCGAGCGACGCCGCGCCTCGCTCGATCGCCGTCCGCGCATCCCCGAGATCGCGCAGCGGCCGATACGTCATAAAAAACACCGCCGCGAATGCGACGAGCGACCCATCCCCAAGCGAAGGCTGGGATCGCTCGATCCAGACGACGAGACCCAGCAACGCGGCTGCGGCGAGCACCTCGTTCGCACCGGAAATCGCGCCCCTCGTCGCTTCGGCCCGTGCGGCGGCGCGACCGGCCTCATCGCCGGCCTTTCCCAGCGCCGTATGAACCCGCCGCGCGGCTCCGTACGTTCGCCATAGATCCAGGTGCCGTACCAGCTCGTCTACAGCGGAATGCAGGCCCTCTGCGAGGCGTGCCGACCGCGCGTGATGCACCCGGACGAACCGCCGCGCGAAGGCCAGGATCAGCGCGAACGGCGCGAGCAGCAGGATTGCGGCGATCGCGAGGCGCGAGGACAGGCAGAGAAGCGCCACGGCGAGCGGAACGAGGTGTGCAATCGAACGGGCGGCCGCGAGCACGCCTTCATCGACGCCACGCTCGACGTCGCGGATTCGCACGGTGATCGCGGCGAGGGAGGCGGCGGCCGCGCTCGGCGCTTGTCCTTGCAGCACGATCCCGGCGGTGATCGTGCGCCGAATTGCGTTTCCGACCTGAAAGACAGCCCTCTTCTGACCGTAGATGGAGAAGGTGCTGGCTGCCGTCTTTACAAGGGACGCCCCGAGACCGATAGAAGCCAGAAAAATCGGATGATGCAGGGCGTCGTGGGGGTCGACAAGGGCGCTGAAGGAAGCAAGTTGCCTACCCATCAGCGCTTGGCCGAGAAGGCCAGCGCACGAAGCCAAGATTCCATGGGCTATCGCCTGCACCAGGGTAGCCCCAGAAAACATCCAACAGTTTCGCCGGTCCCGGCGGAGCTCGTGAACGACACGCAAGACGAATGTCCGACTGGACGTGTTCTCAGTCGGCATCATCGACTACAACGGAGCGCGTAAGCATGGGAGCACACCGTCATCGAGGCAGCCCGTCGCCCACCGCCTCGCATGTCGGGGAGCCGGCCTCCCTGCATGCCTCGTCGGAGGATGCTCCTAGCATGCCGACCGGCGATAGGCCCGACCCGGGAGCGGGAAATTCGGGAACATACACCGATGACGGCATGAAATTTGCAGAATTACTCGAGAAGACGAGCGATCCAGTCTCCAACATTGCATCCGTGAACGGCGGCCCGAGCCAGCCGATTTCTTCTCGGAGAGGATCCACCGGAATCAAACCGCACAATCCCCCGTTCAGCCCCCTATCGGGCAGCGGGAACAAGGGCCCAGCCATGGCGAGCTTCGAAACCCCGACGAGCCCGGACCGATCCCTCCTTGACCCCGCCGAGAGCTTCCACTCTCGAAAGGGTGATTCCGAAGAAGTGAACGAAAAACCCTCCACCGCAACGAAGAGCAAGATGAGCACGTCGACCGCCCGCCGCCCCGATGCCAACCGCCCCTCCACCAAGGCCGCGATGACGGGCTCCACGACGCGCACCGCCTCGGCCTCGGCCCCCAAGCCCGCGCGTGGGAGCGCGCCCGGTCGTCGCGGTACCGCCGCCGTCGCGAGCGCGCGCCCGGTTCGTCGTAGCGGAACGATCGAGCGCCGGCCCACCAAGGGCCAGGAGCCCGAGCAAACGCAGGCGCCGGTCGACGACGAGGCCCTCCTCGACGACGCGCGCGGTAAGACGCCGAACCCGCCGCTCGCCAAGGAGCCGCTCGCCGCGTCGGACATCGACATCGGCATGCTGGATGACGAAGGCGCGGCCGCGGAAGAGGCCGCCGCCATTCGCCCGCGGCCCGAGATGCACGATCCGGAGCCGACGACGGCCGAGTTCATCGACCTCGAGTTCACGCCGCTCAGCCGGCCGGATTCTCCCCGGACCAACGCCGACCGCGAGCTCAAGGACATCGAGGAGGGCGGCGGTGACTCCATGCTCGCGCGGTATTTCCGCGACATGGCGCTGCACCCGGTCATGGGCCCGGAGGAGGAGCTCGATACCGCGCGTGCCGTCGAGCGCACGGAGATCGATCACTGGGTCGCATTGCTCTCGTACCTGCCCGCGGCCGAGTTCGTGCTCGACGCGCTCGCCGAGGACGTGGCGAAGGCCGGCGAGGACGAGGTGAAGGCGCCGCAGATCGAAGAGCTGCAGAAGCTCGTGAAGATCGCGAAGAAGCAGAAGTACAAGCTCGCGCCCGAGCACGAGAAGGCTTGGAGCCAGCTCACGAACGAGCTTGCGACGGTGATCCGCCTGCCGGACTCCGACCGCCTCTGGATGTCGCGCGCCAGCAGCATCGCGCGTGATCTCGTGCGCGAGCCGGACTTCGAGGAGGACACGATCGCCGACACGGAGGAAGGCGCGCCGATCCGGCCGCCGCGTCCGACGCTCCCGATGTCGCCGTCGTACAAGCGTTACCTCGATCGGGTCGAGAAGACGTTCCAGGCGCAGCACGACGCGAAAAACCGGTTCGTCAAGGCGAACCTCCGTCTCGTCGTGTCGATCGCGCGCCGCTACAACCGCGGCCGGCTCCCGCTGATCGACCTCATTCAGGAGGGCAACATCGGCCTCATGAAGGCGGTCGAGCGCTTCGATCACAACCGCGGCTACCGCTTCTCGACGTACGCGTCGTGGTGGATCCGGCACGCGATCAGCCGCGCCCTCGCCGACAAGGGCCGCGCGGTTCGCATCCCGGTGCACATGCTCGACACGTACAACCGCGTCGCCCGCGCGACCCAGGCGATCATCGCGCGCACGGGTCACGAGCCGACGATCGAGGAGCTCGAGAAGGAGACCGGCGTCCCGCGCGAGAAGCTCGACAAGGTGAAGGACTTCTACGCGGAAACCCCGTTCTCCCTCGATCGCCCGGTCGGCGACGAGGACGGGCGCAAGTTCATCGACTTCCTCCAGGAGGAGAACGCGCTCTCGCCGTTCGATCACCTGGCGAATCGCAAGTGGAGCGACGAGGTTCGTCGGCTGCTCACCACGCTGACGCCGATCGAGTCGCGCATCATCCGCTGGCGTTTCGGCCTCGACGACGAGGACGAGCTCACGCTCAAGGAGATCGGTGACAAGTACAACCTGTCGCGCGAGCGCATCCGCCAGCTCCAGGAGCAGGCGCTCGTGAAGATCCGCAAGCAGATGCGCGACTACTACTGACGTTCGGCGGGGCACAACCCCGCGGGATCGAAGGACCGAAGGCCACCCGGGAGAAACCCCCGGCGTGGCCTTCGACGTTCAGAGGGGTATGACATTTCTGTCATACACGCACGGGCACGGCGTGCGCGATCTGAGCAAGCGATGCTCTCGGGCTATCGGTCCTTCCAGAGGGCACGCGCGGCCGCCTCGACGACCTTGTCGATCGAGCCACGCGCCTGGCCGACCTTGTCGGGAATGCCGTTCACGTAGATGGAGAACGCGATCGGCGCGCGGCCCGGAGGACCGAGCACGTAGCCCGAGAGCGCGGCGACGGCGTTCAAGGTGCCGGTCTTGGCGCGAACGATGCCGCGATCGCCGAGGTTCTTGAAGCGTCCGCGCAGCGTGCCGTCGACGCCGCCGACCGCGAGGTGCGCGAGGAATTCGGGGCCCATGGTCACATCGCGATACGCGGCGCGGAGGAGCGAGGTGGTGCCGAGGGGCGTGATGCGGTTCGCGTCGAAAAGACCCGAGCCGTTTTTCACGACCATCCCCTCCTCGAACGCGCCGATCTCCTTGAGGTAGCCGGTGATGACCTCCGCCGCGCCTTCCGCAGTGCCGGGGCGGGCCTTCTTCTCGGCGCCGACGGCCTTGAAGATCATCTCGGCGTAGAAGTTGTCGCTGTCCTTTCCGAGGAGCGCGAGCAGCTCGCCGAGCGGGCGGGATCGATGCGACGCGAGCAGGCGCTTCTCTTTGGCGCCACCGAGCTTCACGGGTCCTTCAACCTCGATGCCCGCCGACGCGAGGACCGTGCGCAGCGCATAACCCGGCACGAGACGCGGATCGTCGAGGCGCCGCCGGACCCGCACGACGCGCGAATTCTCGGGCAGGTGCCCACCCACGCGCGCGACGAGGCGATCTCCCTTCGGCGAAAGCTCGAGCGTGATCTTCTCCGGATCGCCCTTCTTCGTCGTTCGCACCGTCCCCACGACGTCCACGAAGCCGAGCGGATCGACGCGCACCTGCGCGTCCTTGCCCTTCTCCGCCGCGCGCACCGAGAGCGTCACCGTGTTCTCGTCGAGCGCGACCGCGGAGACCGGCGCGCGGAACGGCGCCCATTCATTCGGCTGCTCGTCGAACGCCGGCGGCACGAAGCGATCGTCGAAGTAGCTCTGGTCGACGACGATCGCGCCCACGCGCCGCACGCCCGCGGTCACGAGCTCGCGCACCATCGGCCAGAGATTCCCGGCGTCGAGCGACGGATCCCCCTGCCCGCGCAGGACGAGCTCCAGCACGCGGTCGCCGTCGAGCTTGCCGTAGAGGCCCGTCACGAAGCGATGCCCCGGCCCGAGCAGACGCAGCGCGGCGGCGGCCGTCACGAGCTTCGCGTTCGAGGCTGGATTGAAGGCCGCATGCCCCTCACGCGCGGCGATCGTCTCCCCCGTTCCCACGTCGACGAACGCGACCCCGGCGGTCCCGCCCCAGCCCTTCACGTCCGCCGCGAGCTTGTCGATCGCTTGCAGGATCGGCCCTGCCTCGATCGACGCGCGAGGACGCGCCGGGGCCTCGGTGCTCGGCCGATCCGCCTGCGCCGGCGCCGGGCTCGCGGCGGGGGTCGGGACCTCCGAGCGCGCCGAGGCGGTGAAGGCGAGGAGCGCGAGGCCGGCGAGCGTGGGGCGGAGACGGCTGCCTTGGTGCATGGGAGCTTCCTACAACGTCCGGGTCGGGAGAGCGCATCCGACGAGGGCAGACGTGGGCTTTCATTGTGCGGAGAGCGCGAGACCTTGCTAGGGTCCGGTCAAACTCGATCCTCTCTTTGGGACCGGAGAAGACCGTGGCTCTTCGCACCTCGACCTCGCATCTCACCCTGGGGCTCTCGATCTCCATCCTGCTCGTGGCCTGCGGCGGCGCTCAGCCGAAGCAAGCCGGCGACGACTCCACCTGGGAAAAACCGCCGGCGAAGGCGGCCGAGGAGAGCAGCCCGAAGGAAGAAGCGCCGGCCGCTGACACCGGCGAAGACACGAAGTGGACCGGCGCGGCCGAGCCGGCGAAGCTCAACGAGGATCAGGTCAAGCAGATGGAGATCGCGCTGAAGCGTGGCCAGACGAAGGCCGCGAACTGCGCGACCGTCGTCGAGAACGGTCCGACGGGTGAGGGCCCGGTGTCGGTCACGTTCGACGGCAAGATCGGCAAGATCACCGATGTCGAGGTCGGCGCGCCGTTCGCGGGTACGCCGGTCGAGCAGTGCATCAAGCGCTCGTTCATCGGCGAGTACTGCCTGCCGTTCGACGGTGATCCGAAGGTCGTGCAGTACAAGGTGAACCTGCCCGCGAAGGCCGCCGCGGTGACGCCGCCGAAGAAGAAGTGACGATCGGAATGAAGCACGCCTCGATCCTCGTCACGCTCGCCCTCTTGCTCGGCGCTTCGCAGAGTTTTGCCGAGGAGACCGAAGAAGCTCCGCCGCCGCGGTATCCGCCGTCGTCGGTGCGGCCGAAGCTCATCGGCGGCGGGCTCGCGATCACGGCGATCGCCTATGGCGTCGGGTTCGTCGCCGCGACGAGCTGGCCGGATGCGCCGGGCGCGGAGTCGTTGAAGATCCCGATCGTCGGGCCGTGGATGGCGATCGCCGAGAACAAGTGTGGTGATCCCGAGGCGACCGATTGTTCGGGATCGATCTGGATCCGCGGGCTTTTGACGGGCCTCGGCGGCCTCGCGCAGATCGGCGGGCTCGCCCTCGTCGCGGAGGCGATCATCATGAAGACCGAGGCGGTCGCGCCGAAGCCCGCGGAGGCGGAGCAGAGCGCGTTCATCATGCCGGTGCCGATCGTGGCGCCGAACATGACCGGGCTCGGGCTCGTCGGCAGGTTCTAGCCCTTCACGCGGCGATACGGCGGCGGCTCGGGTCCGAGCACGGGCCGCGCTGCGATTTTTCCGAGACGATCGACGGCGACCTCGAGCGTCGCGCCGAACGCGAGGCCGAGGCGACGCGCGGCTTCGCTGCCTCCTTCGATCGGTGGAGCACCAACGATATCGCCCGGCAGCAGCGTGACGTGGCGGCTGACGAAGGCGAGCGACTCCGCGAACGAGAGCGCCGGCGCGGCAAGTCGCGCGAGCTCTTCGATCACGCCGCCCACGCGCAGTCGCACGCGCGCTTCATCGAGCGAGCCGGCTTCGTCCTTCGTGACCAGTACGGGGCCGATCGTCGCGGCGAAGTCACGCGCGCGAGAGGGGCCGCTCGTTCGTTCCTGTTCCCGCGCGACCCAGCCGAGGAGGATCGTGAAGCCGAAGATGGCGCGCTCGGCTTCTTCCACCGTCGCGGCGCGGAGCTCGTCGCCGAGTAGCGCCGCGATCGAGATCTCGACGTCGGGCCGCGGCTCGTTCGGCGGGAAAGGAACGGATTCTTGGTGCCCCAACAATCCGCGCGGGTTGCCGAGGTGGTACCGAGGTTCTTCACGTTCGGGTGCATCGACGAACTGCACGAGGAGCGCGCGCTCCGGCAGGCATGGCGGGAGCCAGAGCAGTTCGTCGGGCCAAAGCCTCGCTTCGGTGGGGCGCTCGCCGGCGCAGAGACCATCGTCCAGGACGTCGAGCCCCGCGCCGCCGACGGAGAAGACGCGCGCGAAAAAATCTTCGGCGGTGAACGAGTTCTCGTCGAGCAGCGGCTCGTCGCGCCTTCGCTCGAGCTCGGCGACGTCGTAGAGGCAGCCGTCACGCTCGAGCGCGATTCGTGGCACCGGCGACGACGGAAGGAGGACACGGGCAAGACGCATGGGCAGGGCGCCTCGGCACCAGGATCGACCACGTTAGCATCCCTCGTCGGGTGCGTCGCGGCTTTCAGGCTGGAAAACGGCTGTTTTTTCTTCAGCGGCGAGCGCGTTGACGCGCCACCCTGGACGCCTAGACTGCGCCCTGGTTGACGCTTGGGGCGTCACTTCCATCGAGCGGAGTGATGCATCCCAAACCCCCAGACGTGTTCAGGCAGATGTTTGCCCCAAGCGGGCAGAGCTGTCCGACCGTACGGACAAACCAACCGAGCGCGGCTCGGGAGTGATGCGCCCACGCGGGGCCGGAGCGGCGGTTCATGAGCAAGCGGACCAAATTCGTCTTCGTCACGGGTGGGGTGGTTTCCTCGATCGGCAAGGGCCTCGGCGCCGCCTCCATCGGCGCGCTGATGGAGGCGCGCGGGCTGCGCGTCACCCACATCAAGCTCGATCCGTACATCAACGTCGATCCCGGGACGATGTCGCCGTACCAGCACGGCGAGGTGTTCGTGACCGACGACGGCGCGGAGACCGACCTCGACCTCGGCCATTACGAGCGCTTCACGCTCGCGCGCATGACGCGCCAGAACAACTTCACGACCGGACGCGTCTACGAGTCGGTCATCTCGAAGGAGCGGCGCGGCGAGTACCTCGGCGCCACCGTGCAGGTGATTCCGCACGTGACCGACGAGATCAAGCACCGCGTCCGCGCGGCCGCCGAGGGCGTGGACATCGCGATCGTCGAGATCGGCGGCACGGTCGGCGACATCGAATCGCTCCCGTTCCTCGAGGCGATCCGTCAGCTCAAGGTCGAGTGCGGCAGCCAGAACGCGGTCAGCGTGCACGTGACGCTCGTGCCCTTCATCGCGACCGCGGGCGAGCTCAAGACGAAGCCGACGCAGCACGCCGTGAAGGAGATGCGCGAGATCGGCATCCAGCCGGACATCCTGCTCTGCCGCTGCGATCGGCCGCTGTCGCGCGGCATGAAGGAGAAGATCTCGCTCTTCTCGAACGTCGAGGTCGACTGCGTGATCGCGGCGGTCGACGTCGGGTGTATCTACGAGCTGCCGATCGTGCTGCACGCCGAGGGCATCGACGAGAAGATCGCCGAGAAGCTCAACATCTGGGCGCGTCAGCCGGACCTCTCGCAGTGGCACTGGGTGGTCGAGCGCTTCAAGCGGCCCACGCGCGGCACGGTGAAGATCGGCGTCGTCGGCAAGTACGTGCACCTGCGCGACGCGTACAAGTCGCTGCACGAGGCGCTCGTGCACGGCGGGCTGCACAACGACGTGCGCGTCGACCTCGAGTACATCGACTCGGAGCAGATCGAGCAGAAGGGCGCGGCGGAGCTGCTCGGCGCGCTCGACGCGATCCTCGTGCCCGGCGGCTTCGGCGACCGCGGCACCGAGGGGAAGATCGAGGCGATCCGCTACGCGCGCGAGCAGAAGGTGCCGTTCTTCGGCATCTGCCTCGGCATGCAGCTCGCCGTGGTCGAGTTCGCGCGGCACATCTGCGGGCTGCACGGGGCGAACTCGGCCGAGTTCGATCGCAACGCGCAGCATCCGGTCATCGACCTGATGCCCGATCAGAAGGGCGTGCTCGACAAGGGCGGCACGATGCGCCTCGGGGCGTATCCGTGCGTGCTCGAGCGTGGCTCGCTCGCGGCCGAGGCGTACGGCGCGACGTCGATCAGCGAGCGTCACCGCCATCGGTACGAGGTGTCGAACAAGTACCGCGACGCGCTCTCGCAGGGCGGCCTCGTGCTCTCGGGGACGTCACCCGATCAGCGCCTCGTGGAGATGGTCGAGCTCCGGGATCACCCCTACTTCCTGGGCTGCCAGTTCCACCCGGAGTTCAAGAGCCGCCCGCAGGCGGCGCACCCGCTCTTCTCGCGCTTCGTGCGCGCGGCCGTCGAGCGTCAGCGCGAGCAACGCAAGCCACGGACGGAGAGCGTCGGCGGGGCGCAAGGCACGCTGCCCGGCCCCGCCAAGAGCTCATCCACCGTCAACTGACGCGCGTGGCCGTACGAGCGAGCGAGGGCGCGCCGTCGTCCTCGCTCGACGTCTGCTTGCCGAGGAGGAGCGGCGAACGCTCGCCCACGTCCGCGACGAGGTCCTTGCGAAGGACGCGCTCGGGCGGACGGCGCAGATCCCACACGATGCCGAGCTTCTCGAGCGCGCGCAGCACGTAGAAGCTGATGTCGATCTCCCACCAGAAGAAGCCCTGGTTCGCGCTCGACATGTAGTGGTGGTGGTTGTTGTGCCAGCCCTCGCCGAGCGTGAGGAGCGCGAGAAACGCGTTGTTGCGGCTCGTGTCCTTCGTCGCGTACCTGCGTGATCCCCAGACGTGCGCGAGCGAGTTGATCGTGAACGTCGCGTGCATGAGCACGACCGTCGAGACGACGTAGCCCCACAAGAAGCCGTCGAAGCCGAAGGGGATCGTGACCGCGGCGATGAGCGCGGCCGAGCCGATCACGTGGTAGCGATCGAGCCAGCGGAGCTCGGGGTAACCGGCGAGATCGGGGACGAGATCGATCCGCGTCTCCTGGTGCTCTTTGCCCATCCACCAGCCGAGGTGCGCGTACCAGAAGCCACGACGCAGGGGGCTGTGCACGTCGCGCTCGGTGTCGGAGTGCTTGTGGTGAACGCGGTGCGCCGCGGCCCACCAGAGCGGACCCTTCTGCACGGCCGTGGTGCCAAGGAAGGCGAGCACGAGCTGAAACAGCCGGCTCGTCTTGAAGCTGCGGTGCGAGAAGTAGCGGTGGTACGCGGCCGTGATCGCGAACATGCGCACGAAGTAAGCCGCGGCGGCGAGCGCGACGAGGCGCCACGTCGGGCCACGCACGAGCGCGACGACGACGCCCACGTGCATCGCGAAGAGCGCGGCGACGTGGAACAGCTCGGACAGCGACCACCTCGAAGAGGCGACGACCGTGATGGAAGGCTTTGAATCCGGAGCGTCCGTTTGCACGAGGCCGACTGTCACATGCGCTCTTCAGCCGTCGCCCTGCGTCCCGTCACGATTCGGTCATGCAAACACGCGTGGCTCGCGAGATGCACGCATGACGCGTGGTGCAGCGCGTCGCGCGTCATCGCCTTGGGCGGTGCGCACGACGCGCGCGGGAGCAAGGAGGATCGTGTGAAGGTGCGAGAGATCATGAGCGCGCCCGTCAGCACGCTCGAGCTCGGCGACAACATTCTGTTCGCGGAGGAGCTCATGACCGTCGAGCGCGTACGTCACCTGCCCGTGCTGGATGGCGACGTGCTCGTGGGCCTGCTGTCGCACCGCGACCTCCTGGCAGCCACGGGCCGCGTCCTCGACAAGCTGCCGGCGGACGACATGGCCGAGGCGAAGCGCAAGACGTGCGTGCGCCATGTGATGCGTGGGTCGGTCGATACGATCGGGCCGGACGACGACGCGGCGGACGCAGCGGACATCATGCTCACGCAGAAGATCGGCTGCTTGCCCGTGGTGGACGAGGCGCATCGACTGCTCGGCATCGTGACCGATTCGGACTTCGTGGCGATGGCGCGCGACGCGCTCCGGGCAGGAACGATCACGCAGGCCACGAAGCAGCCGGTGGTGGTGCGTGCGCCCGTGGCGACGAGGCCGAGGCCCTCGCTCGCGAAGGGGACGGCGAAGGTCGCTGCGACAGCGACGTCCGCGCGAGGGGCGACAAAGATCGCATCGAAAAAGGGGACGGCGACGAAGATCGTGCCGAAGGTCTCGACGAAGGCGCACGTGCGAAAGGGCGCGATGACGAGGAAAACGCCGACGCGGCGAAGCGCGTGACGTGATCAGAGCGTGACGACGTCGATGGGCGGGCCCGCGGAGACCGTGACCTCCGAGGCGCGCAGCACGTCGCCGTCGAGCACGTAGGGACCTTCGGGGGAGAAACGCACGACGAACGAGCGCGCGAGGTCGTCGAAGGAACCCGCGCCGCCGATGGATTTGCCGAGGAGGACAAGCGGCGCGCGCGGGCCGAGCGAGCGTGGAGGCAGAGGGCTCGCGACGAGGTGCGGGCGATCGAGGTCCTCACCCGCGCGGTAATTGACGCGCATGCCGATGCCGAGGTCACGCACGACGGACGCGCACACGAGCGACCAGCGATCGGAGGTGAGGCGACGGCCGTCGACCTCGATCGTGCACGGCATGGGCGTGAGCACTTGCTGTGCATACGGACCATCGACGAACGACTCGACGAAGATCCGGCCGGCGATCCGCGCCGCGCCGCCATACCCGCGCGCGCCGTCCGCGTAGTAGAGGTCGAAGAACCGCGCGACGAGGCCGGTGCCGAAGATGAAGCCGAGGCGCTCGTTCGTCGCGCCCTCGCGTGCCTCGCGGACGCGCAACGTGGCCCTTCGTCGCGAGGTGAGCGCGCGGGCGGCGAAGATCCGAGCGAGCAGCCGCGTGGGATCCCCCTTCATGCCGAAGTTCCGCGCGACCGTGGCAACGGTGCCGCCGGGCAGGAGCGCGAGGCGCGGGAGCGAGGCCTCGCCGAAGGCGCGCGCGAGCGCCGTGACGCCGGCCATGAAGCTGCCGTCGCCGCCGGAGAGGATCACGAGGTCCGTGCCGCGCGCGGCGAGCCGCGCGCAGACGGCGTCGAGCTCGTCGACACGGGAGGTGGGGTGAACCTCGGCGACGCCCGCGCAGGTGCGCCTCACCTCGTCGAGGAGCGAGGGCCTTCGTCGGTAGAGGCGCGCCGTGATGTTGGCGATGACGTCGAAACGCATGAACGAGAGGTCCTCGGCGACGCCGGGGCCTGTGGGGGAGCGGACGCGATGGGCGTGATCGGGAGACAAAAGAGCCGCCCGAGCCGCGCAGGGTGACGCACCGGAGGCCCGGGGGAAAGGGCCGAGCGCGCGTGGAGACGGAAGGCTTTGCGAGACGGGGCGAGGTCAGGTAGCTCGAAAGGAACGCCCGATGATCGCTCGCCGCACGAAATTCCCGCGCGCCCTTGGAAGTCTCCTCGTCCTCGCTCTCACCGCAGGCTGCGGCGGAGGCCCCGCGCTACGCGCCGCAGAGCAAGGGGATCTCGGCGGCGCGCGACGCGTGCTCGCGAGTGGCTCCGCAGAGGAGGCGGTGGACGAGGCCGAGGCGCGTCGCATCGCGCGCGTGGTGCTCGAACAAGAGGTGAAGGCCGCGAAGGGGGACGCGGGCGTGAGCAAGCTGAAGGAGCTGCCTTCGTGCGCGGAAGGGCTCGACGAGGTGCTCGAAGCGCGCGCCGCGGGCAGCGACGAGGTCGCGGCGATCGCGGCGCTCATCCGCTTCGATGCACGCCTCTGGGATCGCGACGATCTCGCGGAGGCGGCCCGCGCGGCGCTCGCGTCGAAGGGCGCGTCGAGCGCGTGGCGCGCCGTGGAAGCGCGTGGGCTCGTCGCGTACGCGGACGGTCCGCAGCGCAGGAGCCTGTTCGCCGACGGGGACCAGGCCGTGCGTCTCGCGGCGCTCAAGGCCTCCTTCGACGCGTTCGATCCGAACGACACCGAAGCGCTGCTCGAAGCGGCGCGGCTCGATCCGCACCCGCCCGTACGCCTGCAGGCGATCGACGCGGTAGGCAACCTCGGCGGCGATCGCGTCGTGCTCGCGCTGAAGGATCTCTTCGTGAAGGCCGACGAGGACGAACGGGTCGCGATCGTGGGCGCGTGGTCCTCGACGCGGGCGATGGACGCAGGCGGGCGAGCGCAGCTCGTACGCGTGTCGCAGATCGAGCGAGGTTTGCCGCAGATCGCGGCCGCGGCCGTGCTCGTCCGCCAGCCGGGGCTGGGCGCGGAGGACGCTGCAGGCGTGCTCGCGCGGGCGATCGAGACGGGCTCGACGCGCGAGCGGGTGTTCGCGATCCACGCGGCGACGCTCAGCGTGCCGAGCGTTCGTGAGGCGCTCGTGAAGGCGCGGACCGATGCGGACGAGGACGTCGCCATCGCGGCGCTCGGCCGCGGCCTGGAGATGGCGCCGGCCGAAGGCGAAGGCGCGAAGCCCAAGGAGCGCGCTGAGATCACGCAAAAGCTTCTCGGCATGGCCAAGGGCAAAGGCATCCGCGCGCTGCTCGCGAAGGCGGCGCTCGCGCGGGCGGGCGCGCGCGAGGTGCTCCCGCTCCTCACGACGGACGCGCGCTCGACGAGCGAGCAGGCGCGCAAGGTCGCGGGCACGTCGCTCGTGGCGCTCGGCGAGCTCGGGCGCGCCGCGCTCCTCGCGGTCGACGCGGATCCGCGCGTTCGCACGGGCGTCGCATGCGCGATGCTCCGTGCGAAGTAACAGTTTGTCCGACTAGAACCGGGAGACGACCTCGAGCCGCGCGCCTTCGAAGGGCGGGAACAGGCGGCAGACGCCGGAGACGCAGCGGATCGCGCCGCGCCGCTGCCCGACGAAGAGGTTCACGGTGTTCACGAGCCGCGAGGCCCACGTGTCCGTGCTCCCGGATCGGTACGTGAGGCCGCCGCTCAGGTAGTGGCAGAGCACCACCTTGAACTCGTCTTCGCCGGCGAGCTCGGGCTGGCAGCCGGGCCGCGTCGAATACTCGTAGCCGAACACCGCCGAGAGGTGCGGCGACCAGTGGAGCGCCGTGTAGTTCTCGCCCTCGTTCCACACCCGACCGTGCGTCGCGGGCAGGTAGCGGTTCCGGTGGAACCCTTGGAGCTGCAACGAAAACGGTCCCTTGATGTGCTTGACGAGGTCGTAGCGGATGTAGCCCTCGTAATAGAGGACGTCCGTCTCGCCCGGCGCCCGCGTCCCGAGCGTGGGCACGGCGCGCTCCGCGATACGCGCGCCGATCCAGGCGCGCGCGTGCGACTTGCCCTGCTCGCGGCTCATGTCGATGCCCACGGCCGTGTCCCACGTATCCGTGCGGAACTGGTCGTCCATCGACTGGCAGAGGTCGTTCGTGGGCACCTCGGTCCAGCTCCGGTACCGGCCGAGCCAGCCGTAGACCGACGTGTGCTCGTCGTACTTGAAGTTCGCGGTCGCGCGGCCGCCGGTCATGCACACGTTCGGCGACTCGATCGGCTCGATGTAAATCGGCTCCGCGGTCGGCGGCGCGCTGTAGGCGACGACGCTGTACTCGGGCGCGCTGTAGCCCGGCGTGGTCACGTCGATGTTCGAGCCGAGCGGGAAGAACTTTCGATTATGTTTGGCCTCCAAGGAAAGCTGCAGCTTCCCGAGACCGAAGTTCGCGTTCGCGTAAACCGCGTATCCCGACACGTCCGCCTGCCGCTCCGTGGCCGTGCCTTGCGCGTCGATCGCGCCCACGTGCCCGTCGCGGAGCTGCTGCCCGGCGACCTCCACGTAGAGGTCGCCGATCCCCGCGATCGACGGCACGTTCACCGATCCGCTGAACGTGCGGATCTGGTTGTGCGAACGACCTCCGGGCAGGACCGTGAACTCGGGGAACTCGGCGTAGCAGCGATCCACGCACGTCGAGTCGCCCGTGGAGCAGGCGTTCCTGCACGCGAGGTTCTCCTCGGTGAAGGATTTGCGCATCAGCACCGACGCGTTCGCGGCGAACTGGACGGCGTCGATCCCGCCCTCGACGCGGCCGCCGAAGATCGTGTCTTCGAGGTAACTCGGCCTCGGCGCGGCCACGACCGGCTGCCCATTGATGGCGTACGTCGTCGCGGCCTTCGCGTCCGGAAAGCCGAAAAACAAGGGCGATCCTGCGCCGTGCAGGCGCCGGCCGCTCACCTCGTCGAAACGCAGCGGGTTCATCTGCCCCGCGAGCAAGGTCGCGCCGATCCGCGCGGGCCCGAGCTTCTTGTCGAAGACGACCTTGCCGCCGCGGATCGTCGTGTCGATCGCGAGCTCGTCGATCTTGCGCACGCTGAGCACGAGGCCGCGACCGAGCTGCGCGTAGAAATCGCCGATCGTGACGTCGAGGCCCGGCTGGTTGTATCCGACGTAGAGTTTGGCCGGGTAGATGCTGTTCAGAAACCGCGTGTTGAGCTCGTTGTAGAAGCGGTTCGCATAGTCGATCGTCTGCGGCACCTGGGCGTTCGGATCCGCCTGCTTCACCGCGTCGATCTGCTTCTGCGCGATCACCTGCGCCTCGGTGCGCGTCGTGGTCAGGTAGTAGAGCGCCGAGTCGAGCCGCACGCCCACGCGGAAGCGCCACCACGTGGCCTGCACGTTGAGGCGGTTGATCCACTCGCCGTAGTCGTCGTCGACGATCGGCCGCGGGTTGAACGCCCTTGGATCGTGGTTGCGGTTGTCCCAGCGGTAGTCGACGACCGTGGTGTTGGTGACGTCGAGACCGATCGGCTCACCGGCCGGCCCAGGCAGGTCGAGCGCGCTCGCGGCGGGCGCGATCGCGAGGCTTCCGAGGGTGACGGCCAGCGCGGCTGCGGCGCGACGCGAGGAGGAGCTCACGCGCGCCTTCTACCATGACGCGCGCGCTGCCCGATCAGTCCGCGAGGGCCTTCTCGACCTCGGCTGCCAGGGTTTTTTCGTCCCCCGCGGTGTATCCACCACGCTTGTGCACGATCGAACCGTCCTTGCTGATGAGCACGGTGAAGGGCAGTTCGCGCTTCGGGTTGTAGCGGGCCGTCACCACGGTTTCCTCGTCCAAGAGGACGGGGAAGACCATGTCCTTCGAGCGCACCACGCTGCTCACCTGCGCGCGGGACTCCGGCCCGTCGGCGGAGACGGCGAGCACGACGAACCCGCGATCCTTGTGCTTTTTGTAAAGGTCGACGAGGTGCGGCATCTCGATCATGCAGGGGTCGCAGGTGGTCGACCAGAAGTCGATGAGCACCACGCTGTTTCCCTTGTAGTCCGAGAGCCGGACTTGCTTGCCGTCGAGCGACGGCAGCGTGAAGTCGGGCGCTGTCGCGCCGCCGCCGGCCTTCGCGGAGGGCATTTCGCCACCACACGAGCTGAGGAGGAGGCCGGCGATCGCGGCCCCGAGGACGTGTGCTTTTCGCGCGTTCATCCGCGCATCATGCCGCAAACGAGGAAGGGCGGCACGCGCGCAGGAGGCGGAGAGACGACTACAACGTTCCTGCGATGACCTTCTCGAAGGTCTTCCAGTACGTCGAGGGAGGCGGACCTGCGTACGTTTGGACGATCTCCATCGTGCGCGTGTCGATGATGATGTTCGCCGGGAACGAATCGCTCTCCCAGAGCGCCGCGAGCTTGCCGCCCGGATCGGTCACCGACGGGTAGTCGATGACGAACTTCTTCACCCACTTCGTCAGATCGTCGGGCGTCGCCGGCGAACCGGAGATGCCTTCCGCGAGCGCGAGGAGGAACTCGCCGCCCATCGGGTTGTACTTCGCGCGCAGACCAGGGAGCACCTCGGCCGCCTCGTACTGGCAAGGCCCGCACCATGAAGCGGAGATGATGATCGCGAGCGCCTTCGGCTTCGGCGTGTCCTTGGGGAACACGGAGTTTTCCGGAAAAACCCCGTCACCCGTCGGATTGTAGAACTCCGCAAAGGAGATGAATCGCACGCCTTCGGCGAGCTTTTCCTTCGCGTTCGGAAAACCGATGAGCTCGTAATTCTGCGCTATCGAGCCCTTGCTGATGCCGTAAGGACCCGCGGGATACGGGAGAGCCCACGATCCACGCGGGAGCTGCCCCGTTTGATCGGGGAACCCCGGTGTCACGTTGGCTTCGCCCTCGTCACTACTGCCGCAGCCGATCAAACCGATAGCTGCCGTCAGACCGAGAACCAAGCCCCGAAAGAGCACGTCGTTTCGCATGATGCCACCGCGCCTGGAATGAGGTAGGTCGGAATGGTCCTCGCGGGGGTGCGGCGCGTCAAGCGCCCTCCTTGGCAAAAGGCCTCGCCTGGACCCGATCCTTACCCAGGCAAGATGCGTGGAACACGGCACCGTCCCATGCATACCCACATCCACGGAGGGGCGGCCCTCCGAGGTTCGAGGTCATCATGCAGCATTCTCCCGTTCTCCGTCCGCGGCAGCCCGCGCGCCTTCGTTTTGCCGCCGCCCTCTCGCTCCTCTCGCTCCTTTTCGGTGGCGCGCTCGGCGCCTGCTCCGAAGAGGAGCAGCTGCCCTTCTGCTTCGGCGGCTTCGTGACTGCAGACGGCAAATGCGAGGGGAAATGCACCCCTGACAAGTGCCTGCCCGGCAACACCTGCGTGGAAAACCGCTGCGTGCTCGAGTGCGCCGCGCACACCGATTGCCTCGCGGATGGGACGCAGGACTGCACAGCCGCGGTCGAGGACGACACGAAACGCGAACTTTTCGCCTGCCAGCCGAACGACAAGCCTTTCGGCTTCGGCTTCAAATGCCCCTTCGGCGACGAGTGCAGCAAGACGCTCTCCTGCCCGGAGACGGGCACGCCGTGCTTCCTCGATCAGTGCGGCGGCGCGCCCGACGCCTGCGAGCCCGACGTCGACTTCTGTTACGGACGTGCGAACTGCCTCGTCGGAAAATGCCCCGACAACACGCCGTGCACCGTGCTCACGTGCGCGCCGGGCGAGTGCACGGCGCCGCTCTCGTGCCTCTCGGCGGCCGAGGGTGACGCCGATGCTTTCTGCACCAAGCAAGATTGCCAGAGCGACGCCGAGTGCCCCGGTGGCTTCTACTGCGGCACGACCCGCGAGGCGCGTGAGCTCTGCGGCAGCATGAATCCGACGAAGGGCAACAACGGCCTCTGCGGCGAGTCGTCCGACGACTGCATCGAGCCGAGCTCGCTCGGGCAGGGCAACACGATGTTCGAGGGGCAGCTGTGTGTACTTCGGAAGACGTGCATCCAGCGCGACACGTGCGCCCCGTGCAACACTGATCTGGACTGCTCACAGATCCCGAACAGCCACTGCATCTCGCTCCCGAACGACACCACGAAGCGCTGCGCCTCCGAGTGCGTGAAGGACTCCGACTGCGGACGCTCCTACGAGTGCAAGGCCGTCGACGCGGCCAAGCCGGAGGGGCCGAAAGCCTGCTTCCACCGCTTCGGCGCCTGCGTCGGCGAGGGCAACTACTGCGAGCCCTGCGTGAACGACGAGGACTGCGGCCCGCTCACCGGCACCTCCGTCTGCATCCAGGCCACCGACGGAAGCCGCGGCTGCGTCGACCTCGCCACCTCGGGCGGGGCCTGCATGTCGAACGACGACTGCCCGCTGTCACCGAGCGGCAAGCACGCCGAGTGCGATCTCAACCCAAATTCGCAGAACTACCAGAAGTGCCAGCTCCTGCCCTACACGCTCGCCAACCCGTCGAACCCGAATCAGGGCGGCGAGGCGAGCTGCTGGTAAGACAAGCTGGTCTCTTCTGATCTCGACCGATCCTTGCTGCGCAAAACTTTTCGCCACGCGCGGCGCGTCTCTTTCGCACCCATCCTCCCTTATCCGGGCATTCCGTGAGGGTCCCGGGGATGGACGGGAGGGTGCTCCGTCCGCACGTCGCATGGCGCAAAAGCTGCACGTGCGCTTCAACGTAGTCATCACTTCTTCAACAAGGAGAGCTTCGCATGTCGCAGAAAAATAACTGGATCCGCTTCGCCGCCGCGCCCGCCTTCGTGCTCGGAATCGGCCTCACCGCCGGCATCGGTTGCAGCGACGTCGCCGACATCGCCGAGGGGTGCAATGAGTTCCGGGCCGACGCGCAGTGGGGCGCGAACCTCGACATCGACTTCCGCGTGAAGTCGTTCATGAGCGCCTCGGGCGCGCTCGTCACGCTCGCCGATCAGATGATCGCCGACGTCACCGTGGCCTGCGAGGGCATCGCCAAGGCGACGAAGCGCGACGACTCGAAGTGGTCGTCGCTCGAGGGCGCCAAGCGCCTCGAGGCCGTCTGCGCCGAGGCGCAGCTCGGCTTCGACGAGGTGATGAAGGCCAACGCGAGCGTAGAGCTCGTCGCCCTCGTCGAGGGCGGCAAGTGTGAGGCGAGCCTCGACGCGGCCGCCGAGTGCAACGCGCGTTGCGACGTGGACGCCAAGTGCACGCCGGCGCAGCTCGAAGCCAAGTGCGAGCCCGGCAAGCTCGCGGGCTCGTGCACCGCCGAGTGCAGGGGCTCGTGTACGGCCGACGTCGGCGCCACGGTCGAGTGCAGGGGCTCGTGCAGCGCCGTCTGCAACGGCAAGTGCAACGGCACGTGCTCCTCGGGCGACGCGAACAACTGCAACGGCCGCTGCGACGGCACGTGCGAGGGCACCTGCTCGGGCTCGTGCGAGCTCGAGGCCAACGCCGCCGTGGAGTGCGACGGCACCTGCCGCGGCGAGTGCTCCGTCGACTTCGAGGCCCCGCACTGCGAGGGCAAGATCACGCCGCCCGAGTGCGAGCTCGACGCCGACTGCCAGGCGAGCTGCAACGCGGAGATCCAGGCGGAGGCCTCGTGCACGCCGCCCAAGGTCACGATCGAGCTCAAGGGCGGCGCGACCGCGGATCTCGAGGCGCTCGTCGTCGCGCTCGAGGAGCACCTGCCGAAGCTCATCGTGACGGGCATCGAGCGTGGTCAGGCCGCGCTCGACGCCGGCAAGGTCCTCGTCGAGGTCGGCGGTAACCTCGAGGGCGCGATCACGTCGAGCGGCAAGGCCCTCGTCTGCGCGACGACGGCCGCGGCCGCCGCGCTCGACGCGAGCGTCGAGGTGCAGGTCTCCGTCGAGGCCAGCGCCAGCATCGGCGGCAAGGCTGCCGGCTCCGTCAACTGAGCGACGCATGACGCGCCGCCCGGCCGCTCGTCGTGCCGGGCGGCGTGTTTTCTTTTTGTTTCGCCCCGGCCGTTTTTCCCGGCGGCGGCGCGCCCGCGCGACCGCGGAACGGGTTGACGACACCCGTGGCTGGTCCTAACAGACCGGCTGCCCCGCGCTGCCCCGAAGGAAATCATGGCAATCACGGTCGAATCCGCGAAATCCGCGCTCGGAAAGGTCGAGGACCCCGAGCTCTCTCGTCCCCTCGTCGACGTCGGCATGCTCGGCGACGTCACCGTCGAGGGAGACACCGTCACCGTGGGCCTCACGCTCACGACGCCGGCGTGCCCGTACAAGGCGCGGATCCAGGACGACGTGACGGCGGCGCTCAAGGCCGCGGGCGCGGGGAACGTGACGATTACTTGGAGCTCCAACGTTCCCGAGCGCAACATCATGGCCGACGATCCTTGCCCCGGCGTGAAGAACATCGTGCTCGTCATGAGCGGCAAGGGTGGCGTCGGAAAGAGCACGGTCGCCGCGAACCTGACGCTCGCGCTGAACCGCCTCGGTTGCCGCGTCGGCCTTCTCGACGCCGACATGTACGGGCCCAGCGTGCCCACGATGCTCGGCGTGATGGGCCGGCCGACCTCGGCCGACGGCCAGCATTTCCTGCCGCTCGAGCGCTTCGGCGTGAAGCTCATGTCGATCGGCTTCCTGCTCGAGGACGCGCGTCAAGCTGTCGTGTGGCGCGGGCCGATGATCCAGAACGCGCTGCTCCAGTTCATGAAAGACGTCGACTGGGGCACGCTCGACTACCTCATCCTCGACCTGCCCCCCGGTACGGGCGACATCGCCCTGACGATCTCGCAAAAGCTGCGCACCACGGGCGCCGTGATCGTGACGACGCCGCAGGAAGTCGCGCTCCAGGACGTTTACAAATCGGTCTCGATGGCCCAGAAGGTGGGCATCCCCATCCTCGGCGTCGTCGAGAACGAGAGTTATTTCATCTGTGACGGTTGCTCCGCGCGTCACGAGCTCTTCGGCTCGGGCGGCGGTCAGAAGATCGCCGAGTTCGCGGGCGCCCCGCTGCTCGGTCAGATCCCGCTCGATCCTTCGGTGCGGGAGTGGGGCGATGCAGGCACGCCCGTCGTGCAGGCGGCGCCGGACAGCTCGGTCGGCCGGGCGTTCCTCGAGGTGGCGCAGCGGCTGGCGGCCAAGGTGAGCGTGCACGACCTCGGTCGCGGGGGCTCCCTCCGCATCGACCGTAGCGGCGGCCAGCAGCGGTTTTTACCCATCGTACGTTGAAAAAGCGCCTCGAAGTTCGAGCGCTGTGCGCGGAGACCTCGCGCCTGTGCGCGAGGTACGTTATGTTTCCGTCCCCTTCCGAGCTACGCGTGTGCGCGAAGGTCGTCCCCTGACGACGCGCGCCGCGAGCGGGGCCCGAGATCCCGGATGAACACGGACAACAACACCACCGAGGCGGCAGAGGTCCAGAAGGACGCCGCGGCGCCCGAGGCGCAGCCGCAGAATCAAAAGCCCGAGGCGAGCACCGAGGCCCAGGCCGCCTCGCCCACCGCCGCTCCTTCCCGCGAAGAGTGGGAGGATGAGCAGCCGGGAGACGACATTGGCAACCGCCTGCCGGGCCCCGGCGGTCGTCCGCAGGCGAGCCCTGCGGCGAAGGCCGAAGGTCCGGCCGGCGACGCGAAGAAGCGCAAGCGCCGCAGGAAGCGCAAGGGTCCCCCGGGCGCGCAAGGCCCGACGGCGGAAGGCGCGGCCGAAGGGGCCGAAGGCGCCGAGGCGAGCGGCGAGGACGCGGAAGGCGAGGACACGGAGGCCGGCGAGGCTTCCGAGGCCCAGGCCGAAGGGGAAGCGCCGCAAGGCAAGCGCAAGGATCGGCGCAAGGACAAACAGGCCGCTGCAGCGGCCGCAGCCCAGCGCGAGCGTCCTGCGTTCAGCGTGGGCGAAGAGGTCTTCGGCAAGGTCTGCAAGGTGACGGACCAGGCGATCTGGATCGACATCGCAGGCAAGGCGACGGGCCTCTTCGATCGGCAGGAGCTCGGCGACGAGGAAGTGCCGGCCGAGGGCGATCAGTTCATCGCGAGCGTGCAAAGCACGGGCGTTCGCGGCGGCATGCTGGTGCTCTGCAAGGGGCAGCCGAAGCCGCTCGACGAGCTGAAGAAGCAGCTCGAAGCCGCGTCGCAGAGCGGCGAGCCGGTCTTCGGCTTCGTGACGGGCGCGGTGAAGGGCGGTCTCGAGGTCGATCTCGGGGGCCTGCGCGCGTTCGCGCCGGCCTCGCACGTGGACCTTCGTCACGGCGCGGATCTCTCGCACCTCGTCGGTCAGAAGCTCGACTTCGTGGTTGCGCAGTACGCGAAGAAGGGCCGCGACATCGTGGTCTCGCGCAAGCGCATGCTCGAAGAGGATGCGCGCCGCCTGCGCACCGAGGCGCTCAGCAAGGTCACGCCGAACAGCGTGCACAAGGGCATCGTGCGCAAGGTCGTGGCGTGGGGCGTCTTCGTCGCGCTGCCCGACGCGGGCAACGTCGAGGGCCTCATCCACATGACCGAGGCGAGCCACGACCGCAGCGCGCGGCTCGGCGACCTCTTCCGTCCCGGCGCGGAGATCGACGTCAAGGTCATCCGCATCGACGACAAGGGCAAGCTGTGGCTCAGCCACAAGGCCACGACCGCGGATCCGTGGGACACGGTGAAGGAGAAGTACGCGGTCGGCACGAAGCACAAGGGCAAGGTCGCGCGCCTGCAGCCGTTCGGCGCGTTCATCGAGCTCGAGCCCGGGATCGACGGCCTCTGCCACACGGCGGACATCTCGTTCAAGCAGGTCGAGCACCCGAGCGAGGTGGTGAAGGTCGGCGACGAGATCGACGTCGTGGTCGCGAGCTGCGATCCGGGCGCGCACAAGATCGGCCTGCACCCCGCGCTGCCGAGCGGCGAGGAGGAAGAGCCGCGTCAGCGCGTGCAGCAGTACAAGGCCGTGAAGGTCGCCGTCGTGCAGGCCGTCGAGGGAGGCCTCTCGGTCCGCGTCCTCGGCGTCACCGGTCGCGCGGCGCGTGGCTTCATCCCGGCAGGCCACACGGGCACGGCGCGCGGCACGGATCTCCGCAAGGAGTTCCCCGTGGGCACGAAGCTCGACGCGAAGGTGCTCGAGGTCGACCCGCGCCGCGGCGAGGCGAAGCTTTCGATCCGCGCCCTCAAGGAGGACGCCGAGAAGCAGGCTTACCAGTCGTACCGCGCGGGCGTCGCTCGCGAGGCGAAGTTCGGCACCTTCGCCGACCTCATGAAGAAGAGCCAGTCGAGCCACTGATCGAGGCTGGCTGAAGGATCACGCGCCCCGCGGCCGAGAGGCCCGGGGCGCGTGTCCTTTTGGGGTCCAATCAATTCATTCGCGGCCGAGCGCCTGCACCGGATCCATGCGCGCGGCCCGTCGCGCCGGGAAGAACCCGAAGACGAGTCCGATCGCCGTGCTCGTCCCGAGCGCGACCGCGAGCGCCTGAGGCGCGAGCTTCATCGGCAGATCGAGCGCCGCGCCGAGGCCGACGATCGCGCCGTAGCCGAGCGTCGTCCCCACGATCCCGCCGAGCGTTGCGAGCACGAGCGACTCGACGAGGAACTGCACGAGGATGTCCATCTCGCGCGCGCCGATCGCCATGCGGATGCCGATCTCGCGCGTCCGCTCGGTGACGCTGACGAGCATGATGTTCATCACGCCGATCCCGCCGACGACGAGCGATACGGCCGCGATTCCGACGAGCAGGAGCGAGAGGACCCCGTAGATGCTGTCCTGCATCTGCTGGAACTCGGCCTGCGTGCGGATGAGAAAATCGTCCTCGTCTCCCTCGCGAATGCGATGCCGCTGGCGAAGGATCTCCTCGGCTTGCTTCTTCGCGCGGTCGGTCGTCTCCGGGCTCGTGGCGCTCATCATGATGGCGTCCGTCTCGCCCGGTCGCGTGAAGCGCACGTGTGAGCGCATCGTGGTGATCGGCATGATCACGACGTCGTCTTGGCTCCGACCGAACGGCGACGGGCCCTTCTCCTCGAGCACGCCGAGCACGCGGTACGGATGCCGGCCGATGCGGATCCATCGACCCACGGGATCGGCCGTGCCGAAGAGATCCTTGGCCGTCCCCGCGCCGATGACCGCGATCTTCTCGGAGACGTTCTCGGCCGAGACCGTCCACGGCTCGCCGCGCTGGAGCTTCCAGTTGCGCACCTCGAGGTACGCGATGCGCGAGCCGATCACCTCGGCCTTCGCGTTCTGCCCTTCGTAGACGACCTGCGCCGATGCACGCAGAAACGGAACAGCCGCCCTGATGCTCGTCGACTCGCGCTCGAGGGCCTGACAGTCAGATTCCGAGAGCTTCGAGCCGCCCGTCGTGCGCGCGCCCGAGGCCCTCGCCGACTGCGGAAAGACGATCAGCGCGTTCGATCCGAGGTTCGTGATCTGCCCGTTGATCTTCGCGCGCGCGCCGTCGCCGAGCGCGGTCATCGTCACGACGGCCGCGATGCCGATGGTGATGCCGAGGATCGTCAGCGCCGCGCGCAGCTTGTTGCGGAGCACCGCCCGCATGGCGATGGCGATCGCGGAGAAGACGCGAAAAAGGCCGATCACTCTTGCCGCAGCGCGACGATGGGATCCATCAGCGCCGCCCTCCTCGCCGGGAAGAACCCGAACACGACCCCGATCACCGTACTCGTCGCCATCGCCGCGATCACCGCGGGCATCGGAAGCTCGAGTGACCACCCGAGCGCGCCGCCGATCGCCTTGATCACGCCCGCGCCGATACCGAGCCCGAACACGCCGCCGATCACGCTGAGCACGATCGCCTCGACGAGGAACTGCGTCATGATGTTTGCCGCCGAAGCGCCGATCGCCATGCGGATGCCGATCTCGCGCGTCCGCTCGGTCACGCTGACGAGCATGATGTTCATCACGCCGATCCCGCCGACGAGCAGCGAGACGGCGGCGATCGAGGAGAGGAGCGCGGTCAACGTGCCAACGATCTCCTCGGACGATTTGCGGAACTCGGCCTGCGTGCGGATCGCGAAATCCGGATCCGCGTCGGGCGCGATCCCGTGCCTCTGCCGCAGGATCGCGTTGATTTGCGCGACGGCGCGATCGACCGTCCGCTCGTCCGTCGCGGAGGCGATGAGCTGCTGCACGCGCCCCGGCGGACTTGGCACGACGCGCGCACGGAAGCTGCCAATCGGCATGAGCACACGATCGTCCTGATCCTCGCCGAAGGGCGACTGCCCCTTCTTCGCGAGCAGACCAACGATGCGATACGGATAACGACCGATGCGCACGTACTGGCCGATAGGATCTCCGGGGCCGAAGAGCTTTTCGCGTACGGTCTCGCCGATGATGACGACCTTCGCTTTGAGCAGCTCCTCCGACTCCGTGAACATCTGGCCCTTGTCCACGGAGAAGCCGCGCACCGGGAAGTAGCTGCGCGACACGCCCATCACCTGCGTCACGGCGTTGCGATCGCCCGCGATCACCTGCGCGCCCGTGGAGCTGAACGGCGCGACGTTCGCGATGCTCGTCGCCTCCGAGAGAAGCGCGCGTCCATCGGCCTCCGTGAGGCGATTGACGTCGGCGCTGCGTACGCCCGAGGTCTGCGTCGACTGCGGGAAGATGAAGATGACGTTCGCGCCGAGGTTCGAGATCTGCCCGACGACCTGCGCCTGCACGCCCGTGCCGAGCGCCACCACGATCACCACGGCCGCGACACCGATGAGGATGCCGAGCACCGTCAGGCTCGAGCGCAGCTTGGAGCGCACGATGGCGCGCAGCGCGAGCCGGATCGCGGCGAGGATCGCCGTCACGAAGCGGCTCCGTGCTCGTCCTGGACCGGCAGCTCCGCGAGCGCGCGCGCCGCGTCCGTCGGCCTCTCGTTCACGATGTCGCGCCGCACCGAGCCGTCACGCATCTCGACCACGCGCCCTGCGCAGTCGGCGATGTCGCGCTCGTGCGTGACCAGCACGATCGTGATGCCCTGCTCCCGGTTGAGCCGTTGCAAGAGATCGAGCACCTCGTAGCTCGTGCGGGTATCGAGGTTGCCCGTGGGTTCGTCGGCGAGCAGGAGCGGCGGCTGCGTCACGAGGGCGCGCGCGATCGCGACGCGCTGCTGCTGACCGCCGGAGAGCTGGTTCGGCGTGTGATGCAGGCGCGCGCCGAGGCCAACGGCGCTCAGCGAGGCGAGCGCGCGTTTCCTTCGCTCCGCGGCGCCGACGCCTCGGTACACGAGGGGCAGCTCGACGTTCTCGAGGGCGGTCGTGCGGGGCAGCAGGTTGAAGCCCTGGAACACGAATCCGATCAGATGGTTTCGCACGATGGCGCGCGCGTCGTTGCTCCGCGAGCCGACGTCGATCCCGTCGAGGATGTACTTGCCGCGCGTCGGCCGATCGAGGCAGCCGATGATGTTCATCATCGTGCTCTTGCCCGAGCCGCTCTGCCCGATGATCGCGACGAACTCGCCCCGCCGGATCGTCAGGTTCACGCCGCGGAGCGCGCGCACGACGACGGCCTCCGTGACGTAGTCCTTGTGGATCTCGACGAACTCGATGATCGACGGGACGTCCTTCATCACGTCCCCCGCCTAGAACGGCCTGCGGCCGCCGCGCCCGCCTGCGGCCCCTGCGTCGGTCTCTTCGGTCACGACCTTCAGGCTGCCGATGTCTGTACGGAGAACCGTGTAGATGCCGTCCGTGATGCCGATGTCGACCTCGCGCATCTCGATCTGCTCGGCGCCCAGCGTCTCGTTCGTGAGCACGTAGATGCGCCCTTTGCCCGCGGGCAGCGGCGGCAGCGGATCCTGCGGGATGGGCTTGCCTTCCTTTGTCATCGGCGGCGAGGGCTTGAAGCGCAGCGCCGCGTTGGGCAGGCGCTTGATGCCCTTGGCCTCGGCCGAGTGGATCGTCGCCGTCGCCGTCATCCCGGGGCGCAGCTTGATGTCGGGGTTCTCGACCTCGATCACCGCGGCGTACGTCACGACGCCCGCCTGGTTCACGGGGCTGAAGCGCACCTGGCTCACGAGCCCCTTGAACGACTCGCCGGGGAACGCGTCGACGCGGATGTCTGCGGTCATCCCCTCCTTCAGGCGCCCCACGTCCGCCTCGTCGATGTCCGCGAGCACGCGCATCTTGCGGAGATCCTGGGCGATCACGAAGAGCGTCGGCGTCTGGAAACTTGCAGCCACGGTCTGGCCGGGATCGACCGCGCGGTTGATCACGACACCCTCGATGGGCGAGTAGATCTTGGTGAACGCGAGGTTCGTGTTCGAGCGCCGCAGCGTTGCGTTGAGCTGCGCGACCTGCGCCTTCGAGGCCGCGACGTCGGCGAGCGCGATGTCGTAGCTGCCTTGCGCGGCATCCAGATCCGCCTGCGATCCCACGCCTTCCTTGAACACCTTGCGCGCCCGCTCGAGCCGCACCTTCGCCGTCTCGAGGTTCGCATCGGCTCGCTTGACGCTCGCATTCGCGGCTGCGACCTGCGCCGCGTTCGCGTCGATTTCCGCGCCGAGGAGCTGCGTATCGATCTCCGCGAGCAGATCGCCGGCCTTCACGTGGCTGTTGAAGTCGACGTGGACCTTCGTGATGCGGCCGGAGACCTGCGCACCGATCTGCACCTCGGTGACCGGCTTGACCTGTCCGGTCGACTGGATCGTCTCGAAAACGTCGCCTTGCGTGAGGGCCGCGCTCACGTAGCGCGCGGGCGGCGGCGGCTTGGTCTTCTGCAGGTAGAGCATCCCGCCTGCGACGATGCCGCCAAGGACGAGCAGAATGACGAGCCAGCGGAGCCATTTGCCGCGGCCTTCGACACGCGACAGCGCCTTGTTCAGGTCGGGCCGCTCGGCTGCGTTGTTCCGGGCCTGTCCGCCCGCATCGAGGTGCACTCCCGGATTGGCCATGACGGAACCCGTGATAGCACGGAGGAGCCTTCCGGCGCGGCCGTGGCGAAGGATCTTACGCAGGGCTTGATGGGGCGACACCTACGTGGCACATCCACGGGCCCATGTCCCAGCCCGCCATTGGCCCCGATACGCGCGTCTCGCTCTCGTACGTCCTCTTCGATGAGGACGGAGACACGGTCGATCGCGCGACCGAAAGCGAGCCGCTCGAGTACGTCCACGGCTACGCGCAGATCCTCCCGGGCCTTGAACGAGCGGTCGAGGGCATGCGCGCAGGCGAGCGCCGCGAGATCATCGTCGAGCCCGCGGACGCGTTCGGCGAGCACGACGACGAAGGCGTCTTCGAGGTCGACAAGGCCGACTTCCCCGACAGCGAGCACGTGACGCCCGGCGACGAGTTCATCGCGCAGGCCCCCGACGGCGAGTCCATCGCGATGCGCGTGGTCGAGGTGCTTCCGGACGCGTTCGTCGTGGATACGAACCACCCGCTCGCGGGTCAGAAGGTCCGCTTCGAGGTCGTCGTGCACGACGTGCGCGCGGCGAGCGAGGAGGAGATCGCGGAGGCGCAGTCCGAGCTCGAAGAGCGCGCCACCGGCGACGGCGGCGGTTGCTGCGATCACGACCATGATCACGACCATGATCACGACCATGATCACGACCACGATCATGGCCACGCGCCCGCGGGCGGCGGACAGCTCGTCCAGCTCCGCAAGCGCTGAAGACTTCTGCACCCGGGGGGGAGCAAGTCCGACCAAGGGAGACACAACGACCGATGAAAGCTGCTTCCGATCAGGGTTACTTTTCCGCGCTTGCCTATGATCTCCGGGTGCGCGCGCGCCTCATCGACGCTGGCGTGATCACGCCGACGGACGTCGACGGTTACCTCGCCGGGCTCCCCGAGCTCGAGACGCAGGCCGAGGCGCTCGGCATCCCGCAGCCCGCGCTCGTCTCCGCGACCTCGGCTCCGGCGCCCGCGCCGCAGCCCGTCGCGGCGGCTCCTGCCCCCGCCCCGACCGCGAGCAGCGCTGCGGTCGAGGACGACGTCGACATCGACGACGCAGCCGACGAGGCAGGCGAGGCGTGAGCAGCCAGGGCGATCGCGACGTGCCGCCGGGGCAGCTCCCGAAGCTCGACTTCTCGATCTTCGTGATGTCCATCATCGGCTCGGCGCACGTCCACCTCGGCGATATGCCCGGCCCGGATGGGCATTCGGACCGGAGCCTCGACCTCGCGCAGCAGGACATCGAGCTCCTCACGCTGCTCGAGGAAAAGACGAGGGGAAACCTCACGGGCGACGAGGAGCGGCTCCTCACGCAGGCCCTCGACGAGTTGCGCGAGCGTCTCGCGGAGGTATCCAAAGAGACGTGAGCTCACGTCGTCCGCCGCTCTCGCTCATCGTCCTGCTCTCGTGGCTCCTCGTGACCGCGTCGGCGTGTGGCAAGGGCGGCGGGTCGCCGGGCGGTTCGTCCCAAACGGGCGAGCCGACCTCGTCGCTCCCGCCCGGCGCCATTCCTCTCCCGAGCGGCGCGGCATCCACCGCTCCGCCTCCGGCGCTCGCGCAGACCGCGCCTTCCGGACCGGCGATCGTGACGGCCGAGGGCACGCCGATCTCCTTCGCGCCTCTCGCAAAGAAGGCGGATCCGGCCGTGGCGACGGTGAAGGCGCGCGTCGAGAAAGAGACCTCGTCGGGTCGAAGGCGCGCCGTCTCCGAGGGCCTCGGCACTGCGTTCGTCTACGACCCTGAGGGGTTCATGCTGACGAACAACCACGTCATCGAGGACGCGACGGATATCGTCGTCGGCTTCGTCGATGGCCGTGAGATGCGGGCGACGGTCGTCGGCCGGGACAAGCACACGGACATCGCGGTCCTGCGCGTCGACGAACGAGGGCTGCCTTCGCTTTCGCTCGGCGACTCGGACGTGATCGACGTGGGCGATTGGGTCGTCGCGATCGGCAACCCGTTCGGCCTCTCGCACACCGTCTCGGCGGGCATCCTCTCGGCGAAGGGCCGCACGCGCGACGACGTGAAGGGCCTCGATCCCAGCGGTTATTTCAACTTCCTGCAGACGGACGCCAGCATCAACCCGGGCAACTCCGGCGGCCCGCTGCTCAACATGCGCGGCGAGGTCGTGGGCATCAACGCGGCCGTCCGCGCGAACGCGAACAACATCGGCTTCGCGATCCCGATCAACATGGTCAAGCAGCTCCTGCCCATGTTGCTGCGGGACGGCAAGATCCGACGCAGCGCGCTCGGGGTCTTCGTCGACGCGCTGAACCCGATCGAGGCCGGTCGCCTGCGCCGGCCGGATCGCAAGGGCGCGTGGGTGCAGAAGGTGATCGCGGGTGGGCCGGCCGATCGTGCGGGGCTTTCGCCCGACGACGTCATCGTAGCGTTCGACGGCAAGCCCGTCGCCGATCCGAACGAGCTCCGGTGGCTCGCGAGCATCGCGGGTGTCAACAAGACGGTGTCCTTGCGGATTGCGCGCCTCGAGCGGGTCTTCGATGTCCGCGTGACACTTGCCGAGCTCGAGCCGATCGACGACCGTGAGGAGCCTTGACCTTCCGGCCGGAAGGCCGATCGCCTAGAGTACCACCTCGCCGTGCCCCCCATTCCCACGCCCCCGGACGAGTCCCTCCGGCCCGAGCCGGCCGACCCGACGGACGACCAGATTGAAGGCGCCCTGGGGCTGCCGGACGATCTCCCTGACGCCCCGCCTCCTGAAGCCGCGATCGGCCGTCTCGGCCGCGTGAATAGGTCTTCGCAGGAGGCGTCCAACAAAGAGGCCCGAAGGCGGGAGGCAGAGGAAGATCGTGAGCTCATCCTTCGGGCACAGAAGGGGGACCAGGCGGCGTTCAGGCGGCTCGTGGAGCGTCACCAGCGCCGCGCCTTCGCGATCGCGATGGGTCTCGTCCGGGACGAGAACGATGCACGCGAGCTGGTTCAGGATGCTTTCTTGCGGGTTTACCGCAACCTCAACTCCTTCCAGGGTGGATCGTCGTTTTTCACCTGGCTCTACCGGATCGTCACGAACTTGGCGATCGACCTCATGCGCAAGCCTGGGCGTCGGGATGCCGAGCTCGTCGACGGGCAAGCCGCTTCGGATGAGCCGACGGAGTTTCCCCTGGTCTCTCGCATCGATGGCGCCGACCCGATCGACGTCATGCGCCGCCGGGAGATCGCGGGTCGCATCCAGGCCGCCCTCGATGCCCTGCCCCCCTACCACCGAGGCGTGATTCTGATGCGTGAGGTCGAAGGCATGTCGTACGAAGAAATGGCCGTGGCCATGGGCGTCTCGAAGGGGACGATCATGAGCCGGCTGTTCCACGCCCGGCAGAAGCTCCAGCGCGCGCTCGCGGATTGCTACGCGGAGGAAGGGCGTTCGCGGAGCGGCAATACGGACGAGATCGCAGCCGAGCCGGAGGAGGCGCCGTGACCACGAAGACGATGAACGGAGAAGCGCGCGAGACGCGCACGAAGCGGCCGCCGACGGACCTCGAGCTGATGATGTACGTGGACGGCGAGCTCGAAGGCGAGCGTCTGCGCGAGGTTCGTCAGGCTCTCGCGCGCGACAGCGTGCTGCGAAGCAAGGTCGCCGCGCTGTCGCTCGCGTCGTCGATCGTCGGGGAGAACGCCGAGAACGGCGCCGCCGAGATCGACCTGACCGATGGGATCATGGCGCGGATCGCAGCCGACAAGAGCCCGACGCATGACGCGAGGGACGCCGCGCCCGCGCTGATGGAGGCGCCGGTCGAGCGCAAGGACGCCGAGGTGAAACCGCTGCTCCGGCCGGGCTTCGGCAAGACGGCGGCGAAGTCGGCGCCGTCGAACGACAACTCGCGTGGGATCTTCGCGCTCGCGGCCATCGCGGTCGCAGCGGCGGCGGGCCTCATGATCTGGGGGCGGATGGACGTGGGTACGCCGCATTCGCAAGGCGCGCCGGTGGCCGCGGTCACGACGCCCGAGGAGCTGCCCGCTGCGCCCGCCCCGACGCCTGCGGAGGCGCCTCGTGCGGCCGAATCGGAGGCGCAGGACGGCGATGCCGAGCCGGGCGTGGCTGTCGCGGCCGTCGACTTTGGCACCAAAATCGGCACGATCTTTTACGTGCCGGCAGAGGCTGCCACGTCGAACCACACCACCACCGTCGTGTGGTTGGCCGACGATTCCGCTGGAGGAGAACAATGAGGCTCCCGCTGATTGCTTTGCTCGTGGCCGCGTTCGGGCTCTCGCTCGGGCACGGGCCCTCCGTGGCGCATGCCCAGGACGCCGCCGCTCAGGCGGACACGTCCGTCTCGATGGAGATCGTGGTCCTCCACGGCACGAACGACGGCACGGGCATCGACGCCAAGATCGGCAAGATGCCCGAGCTCGCGAAGCCGCCGTTCTCCTCGTACAACAGCTACAAGCTGCTCGATCGCTCGAAGCAGACCTCGTCGAAGGCGAGCCCCTCCACGCTGAAGCTCCCGAACGACCGGGTGCTCAAGGTCTCGCTGAAGGACGTGATCCAGCCGAGCAAAAAGGGCGAACCGAAGCGCTACGTGATCAGCGCCAGCATCCAGAAGCCCGGCGGCAGCGACTTCCTCCCGCTGCTCGAGGTCAACGCGAAGGCCGGCGAGACCTTCTTCGTGGCCGGCCAGAACCACAAGGGCGGCGTCCTCGTCATCGGGATCAAGGTCAATCCCTGAACTCGGTATAGTGAAGAGCGGATGCTCCCCCGCTCGTCTTTCTTCACTCCTCTCCTCATCGCCGGAAGCCTCCTGATCTCGGCCTGCGGCGGAAGCGCTCCTCCTCCGAACATGCCGCGCTACGCGCCCGGGACGGTGACCTACCGGCTCCCGGTCGTCGGCAAGTGGCGCGTCTACCGCACGCACTACGGCGCGAACAACGACCAGGCCTACGCGCTCGATCTCGTGATCGACGACGACATGCCGCGATCCCAGCGCAACGAGGACCATCCCTCGTACAACCAGCCGATCGTCGCGGATGCGCCGGGCGTCGTGGTGATCGCGGTCGACGGCGTGCCCGACAACGTCCCGGGGCGCGCGAACAAGTACGACATGCACGGCAACTTCGTCGTGCTCGATCATCAGAACGGCGAGTACTCGCTCTTCGCGCACCTCATCCCGGGCACCGTGCGCGTGCGCAAAGGCATGTTCGTCCCGGCCGGCACCGAGCTCGGTCGATGCGGCAACTCGGGGCATTCGTTCGCGCCGCACCTGCACTGGCAGATCATGACGGACGCGGACGCGAACGCCGCGCGCGGTGTGCCGCCGCGGTACATGCCCTACGAGCGCAACGGCGCGACGTCGGTCGAGCTCCCGCAGAAGGGCGATCGCCTCCTCGCGAAGTAGAGCGCGCCGTCAGCGCTGCGGGGGCTCGCTCGGAGACGCGGCAAGCGGGAGAGCTAGCTCGAAGACCGTGCCCCTCTCCGGATGCGCGTACGCACGGATCTTGCCGCCGTGCGACGCCACGATGTTCCGCACGATGCTGAGACCGAGGCCCGAGCCCGTGCCGTCGGTCTTCGTCGTGAAGAACGGCTCGAAGATCTTCTCGAGGTGCGCGGCGTCGATGCCGTGGCCTTCGTCCTGAATCGTGATGCGAACGGTGTCGCCGGCCTCGGACATCGTGGTCTTGATGATCAGGCGTCCGCCGCTCTCACGCATCGCGTGCGCGGCGTTCGTGAAGAGGTTGACGAAGACCTGCGTGAGCTGACCGGCGACACCGCGGACGAGGCGCACGTCGCCGAACGCGCGCTCGACCATCACGTTCAGCTCGCCGAGCACGTGATCGCAGAAGACGAGCGCGCGCTCGATCGTTTCGTGGATGGCGACGGGCGCGGGCACGGACGCGGTGGGGCGCGAGTACGCCATGAGGTCGCGCGAGAAACGCAGGATGCGCTCGGCAGCCTCGTTGATGCGCGCGAGGCGCTCGACGTCGGCGGGATCCGCCTCGGTGCGCAGGGCCTTTTTGTGGAGGTAGTCCGAGTACGCGACGATCGACGTGAGCGGGTTGTTGAGCTCGTGCACGATGCCGGCGGCGATCTGCCCGAGCGAGGCGAGCTTGCCGGCCTGGATGACCTGCGCTTCGAGCTCCTTCACCTCGCTGCCGTGCGCGCGCGCCGCGCGATGCATGCGGGCGTTGCGCAGTGCCGCGCCGAGCGCGAGCGCGAGGCGATCGACGAACGCTTCCATCGAGCCCGTGCCCGAGAAGCGCGCCTCGTCGTCGGAGGCGAGGTGCAACGTCGAGCCCTCGTCGCCGTTGATGACGACGACACGCTCGAACGCGTACTCGGGGAAGAGCCGCGTCGGATCGGGGGACTCGGCGCCGTCGCTGCGCGCCCCGCGGCGCACGACGACCTGTCCCTCACTGCCGCCGGGCACGCAGACGCCGATCGCCGCGTCGGACATCACATCGAAGGCTGCGGCGACGAGCGACGTCGCGGCTTGCTCTGCGCTCGCATCGGGCGGGATTTCGCACGAGGCGACGAGCAAAGCGTCGAGCCACTCGACGGGGAGATCGCGTCGCATCGCTTTCCTTTGCGTGATCGGGATCTGAGATTCCCGTATCGGAGCTTCGAGACCTTCGGCACCCATCTCTCACCCGAGCGCTCGGTTGGGGTCCTCTTCGCTGGACCGGTCTAGGTCGATGATCTTCGCTGCCCCCACGTACGCCTTTGTTTCGTAGCGCGTAATCTTGCCGATCTTCCGGACGATCTCGGCCATTCGCTCCGCCTCCCCGAGGATCGTCGCGGCCGCAGAGCGGACGGACGCCGGGTCCTCCGCCCTCCGGTTGATGAGCTCCGCGTAGCCGAGCACGCTCGTGAGCGGTTGGTTGAGCTCGTGCGCGGCCGCGCCCGCGAGCTCCGCGATGAGCGCCTGTTTTTCGCGGGCGCGGAGCTCGTCTTGCGCCTTCGTCAGTTTCGCCTCCATGCGCAGGCGTTCGCGCAGATCCGTGAAGAGACCGACGGAGCCGACGGGACGATCGTCCTCGACGATCAGCGCGGCCGAGAGGAGCACTGGGATCAGCGTGCCGTCCTTGGCGAGCGCATCCGTCCGGTAGCCTTCGAGCCTCCCGGGGCCTCCGTGCTCCGGTGACTTGATGAGCCGCATGATCTGCGAAGCGCGGTTCGGCGCGTAGAGATCACGCACGTTCATCGTGCCGATGACCACGCTCGCGCGGTAGCCGTAGATGCGCTCCGCGGCGCGGTTGAAGAGACGAATCACGCCCTCGTTGTCGGCCGAGATGATCGCGTCGACCGAGCTCTCGATGACGCGCTCCAAGAACTCCTTCGTCTTCTTCAGCTCGGCGGCCGTCGCGCGATCGTCGGTCACGTCGCGCAGACTCACGAGGATCGCGCCGCCGTCCTCGCGCAGCACCGAGCTCGAGCTCACGCTGATGATGCGGCGCTCGCAGGCGATCTCGCTCGAACGGCGGATGGTGATGTCGACCATGCTCGGGAAGACGTTCCGCTTGAAGCTCCTGCGAATGCGGTTGAGCGTCGGGAGGTCCTTCGGATCGACGACGTCGGCGAGGCGGCTCGCGGCGAGCTGCTCCTCGGTGAGGCCCGTGATTTCGCGCGCGCGCGGGTTCGAAAAAAGGATCCGGCCGTCGACGTCGACGACCACGATGCCGTCCGCGGCCGAGTGGAAGAAGTCGGCGTATCGTTCGAGCGCGGCGAGGCGGCGCTCGGCCTCGAAACGGGCGACGTTGATCTCCTGCGTCTGATCGCGAAGCGACTGGAGGATCTTCGCGTTGCGCAGGGCGATGGCCGTCGCGTTCGCCACGGTGCGCGCGAGCGAGAGCTCGTGATCCCGCATCGTCCCCGGCTGCCGGGCGCGCAGGAAGAGCACGCCCATGGGTTTGTCGTCGTAGACGATCGGGACGAGCGCGAGCGAGCGGAACGAGTTCTGCGGCAGATCCGCGCGAACGACCTCGAAGAGCGGGTGCGTCGCGGCGTCCTCGATCGCGAGGACTTCGCCTGTCTCGAGCGTCCTCCGGATCTCGGGGTACTTGTTGAGCACGATGGGCAGATCGCGCAGGTCGCGATCGTCGCTCGCGGCCACGACGTAACCCGTGTCGACGTTGTCGCCGACGAGCACGATGCTGCATCGATCGACCCGCGCGACCTCGGCGATGCGGCGCACGACCGTGAAGAGGATGTCGCGGAAGTCGAGCGTCGACGAGAGCGCCTGCGTGAGCTCGAGGACGACACGCGCGTCCCGCTCGCGACGCCAGAGCGCGTCGACGTACTCGCGCATGCGGAGCTGGCCGCGGATGCGCGCGAGGAGCTCGGCGGGGCGGAACGGCTTGCGGACGAAGTCGTCGGCGCCCGCGTCGAAGGCGCGCGTGATGTCGTCGTCGGTGTCGAGCGCCGTCAGCACCACGACGGGGACATCACCGATGCGCGTGTCTTCGCGCAGGTGACGGAGCACCTCGAAGCCGTCGGGCGGCGGCATGACGAGGTCGAGCAGGACGAGCGACGCGTCTCGCTCGGCGAGCCACGCGAGCGCCTCGGTGCCGGACGCCGCCGTGGCCACGGGGATCCCGGCGCCCGCGAGCGCCTGCGTCAGCACGTGTCGGCTGACGGCGTCGTCGTCGACGACGAGCACGGGGAGCGCGGGGAGCACGGAACGAGATTATCCGCGGTCGCGCAGGAAGGGAAACGTGCTGCCGCTCTTCCGTCTCAGGAGAACAGATCGCCCTGCGGTGTGCCTTTCACGGGCATCGGCTTGCCCAGGTGCTCGTAGGCCTTTCGCGTGGCGATACGTCCACGCGGCGTGCGGCCGAGGAAACCCTGCTGGAGAAGGTAAGGCTCGTAAACGTCCTCGATCGTGTCGCGCGGCTCGCTGAGCGCGGCCGCGATCGTGTCGATGCCGACCGGGCCTCCGTCGTAGTGATCGATGATCACCATGAGCAGCCGCCGATCCATCTCGTCGAGGCCCGCGGCGTCGATCTCCAGGCGCTCGGCGGTGATGCTGGCGATCTTCGCGGTGATGCGGCCCGTGCCGAGGATCTCGGCGAAGTCGCGCGCGCGGCGCAAGAGGCGGTTCGCCACGCGCGGCGTGCCGCGGGCGCGCGCGGCGAGCTCGCGGGCACCTGCGTCGTCGATGGGCACCTCGATGAGGCGCGCGCTGCGCGTGATGATGCGCTGCAGATCCTCGACGGGATAGAAGTCGAGGCGCACGACGTAGCCGAAGCGCGAGAGAAGCGGCGCCGTGAGCAGGCCCGTGCGGGTCGTCGCGCCGATCAGCGTGAAGGGTTTGAGCGCGAGCTGGATCGTCGTCGCGTACGGGCCGTCGCCCGTCATGATGTCGATCTTGAACGCCTCGATCGCGGGGTAGAGGCTCTCCTCGACGGCCGGCGTGAGCCTGTGGATCTCGTCGATGAAGAGCACGTCGCGCGCTTCGAGCTTCGTGAGCAGGCCGGCGAGCGCGCCCTTGTGCTCGATCGCCGGGCCGCTCGTAGCGTGCAGGTTCACGCCCATCTCGCGCGCGACGATGTGTGCGAGCGTCGTCTTGCCGAGGCCGGGCGGGCCGCAGAAGAGCGTGTGATCGACCGGCTCGCGCCTGCGCTTGGCGGCCTCGACGAAGACCTTGAGGTTCTGCCGGTGTTTGTCCTGCCCGACGTACTCGTCGAGCGAGTCCGGCCGGAAGAGACGATCGAAGCGGTCGTCGTCCGCGGTGGACGCCGGAGAGATCACGCGCTCGGACATGCGTGAGGACGTAGCCCGTACGAAGGAAGGAGGGAAGGCGCCGGTTCAGCCGAGGGCGGGCTTCGAGGAGAGCCGCGGGCGACTGCCCGGGATCACGAGGGGGAGCCAGCACTGTATGACGGGCGCGCCGTCGGGGGTGTCTTCCACCTTCACGGAGCCGCCGTGCAGCTCCATGATCGACTGCGCGAGGCTCAAGCCGAGGGTGAGGCCGCGGCCACGCGAGGTGGCGCGGCGGGCGAAGAGGGCTTCGAGCTCGGCGCGTGTGGTGTTGCGGCTGCCGAGCTCGACGTCGATCCGCACGGCCTGGCCCGGTTCGGCAGGACGGAGGGCGCGCACACGAACCGCGCGAGAGGCCGCGTCGGCCGCGGACGTGCGGATCCCGTGCGCCACGACGACCGCGATCGCGCGCGCGACGTAGGCAGGATCCACGGGGACCATCGGCAGGCCCTCCGCGACCTCGAGGACGACGTCGCTCTGCGTGTCGCCCGCGAGCTCGCGCGCCTTGCGCACGGCCTCCGTCGCGAGGAGCGCGACCTCGGTCGCGCGCGGCATGAGCGTGAGCTGACCGGCCTCGACGCGCGCGGTGTCCAGGATCGACTCGATGAGTCCGAGCAGCTCGCGGCCGCGGTTCGTGATGAGCGCCAGGCTCTCGCGCTGGCTCACGGTGAGCTCCTCGCGGCCGACGAGATCTGCGAAGCCGAGGATCGCGTTGAGCGGGCTCTTCAGGTCATGGCTCACGCTCGCGAAGAGCAGACCTCGCATGCGTTGCGCGGCCTCCTGCGCTTCGAGCGCGCGCTCCTGCGCGCCGGCGAAGATGCGAAACCGCTCGGCGAGCACCTCGATGGCCCGGCCGAGCCGCGCGACGAGCTCGAAGCGCGCGGGCCGCGCGATCTGCGTCACGCCGCGCAGCACGCTCTCCGTGCCGAGCAAGCGCACGCGGTGCGTCGCGAGCTTGAGATCGTCCGCGAGGGCCCGGCCGATGAGCACGCCGAGCAGCGCCGCGACGAGGCCAAACGCGAGAGCGATCCCCACGCCCTCGGTCGTCACGGCGGGATCGAGCTCGGCCGTGAAACGCACGTCGGCCTGGCCGTCTTCGAGCGGCATGCTGAGCACGAGCTCGCCGTCGGCCTCGCGCCGGAAGGTCGGATCACCGTCGCGCCGCGGGCCCGTGATCCGCGCGAGGAACCCGTGCTCCGCGGCCGCGGCCACGGCGTCCTCCCGCGCGTTCTTGTTGCCCTGCCCCGGCCCTGGATCGAGCGCGATCTTCGCGAGGAGCAGCGCCGTGTTTTTCCGGCTCTGCTCGGTGAGCGTGCGCATGTGCGCGTGCGTCGTGAGCACCGCGCCCACGCCGACGAGCGCGACGGGCGCGACGACCGCGATCAAGAACTTCTGCAAGAGCCTGCGACGCGGGATCTGGTGCAGCTCCTGTGATTCGAGCAGCGTCGTGATGGGCTCGATCGGGACGAGCTCGAGCAGGCGCACCGTGGCGGCGCGGATGAACACGTACTGGATGAGCGACGCGGCCCCGACGATGGTGATCGTGAGGCAGAGCAGGCTGATGGCGCGTCCCTGATCGAGCTTGTCCGGGCGGACGCCGGGCGCGAGGCCGATGATGGACACGACCGCGCCGACGACGAAGGTCCGCATCGTGATCGCGCTCGGCAGGGAGGCGAGTTCGCCGAAGTCCTGCGCGCGTACGGTCGCGGTGCCGCCCGACAGCACGTGGAGGAGCGCGCGATGCTTGCGGACCCGGAGCAGCGTCACGAGCAGGCACAGGCCAAACGCGACGACCGCGAGCGCGGCGCCGATGACGAGGATGTGCTTCGTCATCGTCCAGTCGAGCACGATGAGGTTCGGCGCGAGCAGTGCGATCGCGAAGAAGCCCGCGAAGCCCGTGAGGAGCTGGCGTCCCAGGATGTTGCGCGTGAAGGTGCGGGCGACGTTCGTCATCGCTCGCCCTCCCTGCGCGGAAGCGGCATCGGCGGCGGCGTCATCGAGTCGAGCAGGCGCGCGGGGCGCGGCGGCGGATCCGAGGACAGATCGATCACGCGCGAGTCGCTCGACGACTCCACGATCGCGCCCGGATCCGCGAGGTACGGCAGGGTCGCGGTGAACGTCGAGCCGCGCCCCATCTCGCTGCTCACGTCGATCGTGCCGCCGTGCATGTGCACGAGCCGCTTCGTGATGGCGAGGCCGAGCCCCGTGCCGCGGCGGCGCGATTGCGCGTCGCCGAGCTGCCGGTACTCCTCGAAAATTGCCGCCGTCTGCTCGCGCGGAATGCCCGGCCCCGTGTCGCGCACGACGATCGCGACGAACGAGCCGCGCGCCTCGATCTTCACCGTCACGGATCCGCGGACCGTGAACTTCACCGCGTTCGAAACGAGGTTCGTGATGATCTGCCGAACGCGCCGTTTGTCCGCGTACGCATAGAGCCGGCTCTCACCCGTTACTTCGAGCCCCAACGGTTTGTCCTTGATGGTCGCGGTCGCCTCGCGCACGACTTGCTCGGCGATCTGACGGACGTCCACGGGGCCACGCGAGAGCTGCAGCGTGCCCGTCTCCAGCGCGGAAAGCTCGAGGATGTCGTCGATGAGCTGCCGCAGATGCTCGCCGCTCGTCCGGATCACGGCCAGCGACTCGCGCGCCTCGTCGCTGAGTGGGCCGTCGACCTCGCTCTCGAGCACGTGCGCGAAGCCGAGGATCGCGTTCAGCGGCGTGCGCAGCTCGTGGCTGAGGCCCGCGAGGAACGCCGAGCGCTCCTTGTCCATCTCCGAGGCCTGGAGCAAATCCGCGCGGTAACTGCGCTCGGCAGCCGCGAAACGCGTGACGAGCAGGTTGAACGCGGCCGTCAGCACGCCGACCTGATCGAGCGAGCGAATCGGGATCGGCTCGCCCGTCGGCGCCGCGTCGGGCCGCGCCATGTCGACGATGCGCTCACGCACGTAGTCGACGTCGTCGCGTAGCTGTTTCGTGAAGGCGATCGCGACGGAGACCGCCACGCCGAGCAGAAGCACGGTCAGCGCCGCGACCGCGTTCACGAGAGGCACGTAACCCGGCGGTGGGCTCGGCGCCGAGACGAACGCGAGCACCGCGATCCCGTCGAGCGGCGGATCCAGCGGACGCGCGGCAAACCGCACGCGGCCGAGCGCCGTGCGCGTCTCGCCGCTGCCCGCCGCGAGCAGCCGCTGCACCTCGGCCTTGTTCGGCGGGCCAAAGCTCTCGTCCACGAGGATCTGCCCGCCCTGCTCGACGAGCAGAAGCTCCGTGCCGCTGCGCCTCGCCGCGCGCCCCACGATCTCGTGCCGCTCCTCCACCGTCGCGACGCGCATCCGCGCGGCCAGCGTTCCCGCGATCGCCGCGGCGCGCAGCGAGGATGCGTCGTCGCTGATCCGCCGAAGCTGCGCGATCCCGAGCAGCGCGATGGCGAACGCCGTCGCGGTGCCGATCACCAGCACGAGCACGGGCGCCACCGGCAAGAGCGGGAGGCTGCCGCGGAACAGTCGAAACGGGATGCGCCGCACGTTCGTCTCCCCCGCGGACGAGCATCATCCGCCCGCGTACGGCCTTCAAGGGGAAGGCTCAGGTCGGGCGCGGATCGGTCGCGAGAAGCGCGAAGACCGCGTGATCGAGCCAGCGGTTCTCACACCACTCGGCTTGCCGCGCGATGCCCTCGAAGCGGAAACCGAGCCGCCCGATCACCCGCAGTGATGCGTGGTTGTCCGTCGCGGCCGCGACACGCACGCGATGCGCGCCCATGTACCGGAACGCGAACTCCACCGCCGCGCGCGCCGCCTCTGTCATCAGCCCGCGACGCATGCTCTCCTTGCGCAGCCAGTACCCGAGCTCGCACGAGCGATGCATGTGCACGCACGACTCGAGCCCCACCACGCCCGCGAACGTGCGCCCCGCGCGCTCCCGGATCGCGAAGCGCACCGCGCGCCCTTGATCCCAGTCGGCCACGCACGCCTCCGTGAAACGCACGCTCGACGCGGGCTCCGTGTAGTACTGCACCCACGGCAGCCACTTCGAGAGCATCGGCCGCGAGCCGTTCACCGCGAGCCACACCTCGGGCGAGTCCGACGGATCGACGGGCGCGAGCAGGAGGCGCGGCGTCTCGATGGGCTGGGCACGGAGGTCGGCGCGCGGCGGGATGACCAGCATGCGGGTTACTTGCAGACGAAGCGCGCCGCGTAGGGTTCGAGGATCCCCGCCTCGAAGTCGAGCCACGCGATGAACCACTCGCCGGGCGCCTTGCCGGCGATGATCGCGGGGCTCGGCTGCGCGCCGCTCACGCGGGCGATCTTCGTGGAAGGACCGACGCCGTCGCGGCTGATCGGCGCGGTCATCACGCCGCCCTTCTCGAACCACACGATGCGCGCGTTGCCCGAGGCGTCCACGCCGACCGACGGGTGAGCGCCGAGCTTGCTGAAGCGTTTGTCACGCCAGAGCGGCTCTGCGTTCGCCGCGTCGAGGTACGCCGCCGACACGCCCGAGTTGCTCTCGCCGTCCCACACGAGGAAGCACGCGTCCTTGCTGCACGCGATCCCCGTCATGTCGGCCTTCGACTTGTCGGTGTTCACCACGATCGTGTTGCCGATCCACCGATCGTTGCGATCGCCCTTCTTGCGCGGCTCGACGCCCTTGCCCACGTCGGCGAGCGGCAGGCGCATGTGATACGCGACCTGGTTCGGCGTGCGCTCGAGCCGGAACGACACGTGCGCGGCGTCGCCCGCAATGCCGACCATCGGCGAACGCACGCGCGGCTTCTGCGGGCCTGCGGGCACGAAGTCCGTCGCGCGCGCGACCTCGCCTTGGGGTTCGAGCTTCGATGAGAGGCGCCGCAGGAAGAGCTCTTCGTTGCCCGTGTCGGCCTCGGCCGACCAGGCGACGAGGAACGTGCCGTCCGGCGCGCGCTGCATCGACGTGCCCGAGCTCGACCCGCGCAGCGGCGCGATGTTCACCATCGGCCCGCCGATCCGACCGTCGGGATCGAGCAAGCGCGCGTGCACGCCCGCCTCCGTCCCGTGCCCGTCCGCGTAAAGCAGCACGAGCTGCTCGTCGAACGACATCACCACCGGCCGCGTGATCGCGCCGCCCTCCGGCGTCACGTCGATCGGATCCGAGAGCGGCCGTAGCGCTTCATCGAGCGCGACCGCGAACGCGTGCTCCGGGCCCTCGTGCGTGTCGGTCCAGACCATGACCGGCCCGCGCGAACCGAGCGCGATCCACGGACGCCCCGAGCCCACGCGACGCGGCTGCGCTGCTCCGAGATCGTACGATCGCGGCCGCGCGAGGCCCGTGAGCGAGCACGGCGACTTTGCCGCGTCGCCCGAGATCGCCACCTGCACGTGCTCGAGCATCGTGCGCGGCACGCCGTGGCCGCCCTTGTCGAACGCGTCCTTCAGGAGCTTCAGCGCGCCCTTGTGATCACCCTTCGCGAGCGTCGTTTGCGCCTCCGCGACGAGCGGCCTCCACGGCAGCGTCGACGGGGACGACGAGGGCTCCGTCGACGACGCCGGGCGCACGCTCGACGACGACGCCGGTTGCGGCGCTGCGACGCTCGCGCTCCCGTTTGGCGAAGACGACGACGTGGTCCCCACTTCGCCGCCCTTCGTGCTTGGACCGAACTTCGACCAGGCCGCGTATCCGCCGCCCACGAGCGCGACCAGCACCACGGCCGTCACGATCCCGAGCGCCGCCGTCTTCGGCTTCGGAGGCGCTTGCGACAAACCCGGGCCGAGCGGCTCCAGCGTGCCCGGCGGCGCTTCGAACGTCGACTTCGTGTGGCGCGGCGACCCGCCCTCCGACGGCGCACCTCCGCGCACGGACGGCGGCATCGATGCGAACGGGTGCGGCATCGTCGACGACGGCGGCGACATCGACACCCTCGGAAGGTCGCTTCCCGTCGCCGTCAGGCCCGACTTCGAGGGCGGCGGCGCGGGCACGGTCCGGCCCATCGAGTTGAGCTGCTCGGCGGGGAAGAGCCCGGAAAACTCCGGCCGCGTCGTCTCGAACGCGGCGGACAGCTCCTCAGCGAACTCGCGCGCGGTCTGGAAGCGATGATCGATCTTTCGATCGAGCGCCTTGTCGAACCACGCCTTGAACGTCGCCGGAAGATCGGGCCGGTAGACGAGTGGATCGGGCGGCTGCGCGCTCGCGATCTGCGCGAACGTCATCGCCACGCCTTGCTCCGTCTGCCACACGGTCCGTCCCGTGAAGCACTCGTAGACGATGCACGCGAGCGCCCAGAGATCGGCGCGATGATCCACGGCGCCCTGCCCGCGGACCTGCTCGGGGCTCATGTACGCGGGTGTTCCGAACACCGCGCCTTCACGCGTGAGACGCGCTTGTTGCGCCCCGCCCGATCCGTCGAGCGGCGTGTAGAACTTGGCGAGCCCGAAATCGAGGATCTTCGCGAGCAGCTGCCCGTCCTCGTCCTTGCCGAGGAAGATGTTCTCGGGCTTGAGATCGCGATGGACGATGTTCGCGGCGTGCGCCTTCGTGAGGCCGCGACAGACCTGCGTGACGATCGCCAGCGTCGTCGGCACGTCGAAGTAGCGGACCTTCGTCATCCGCTCGTAGAGCGACTCGCCTTCGAGCAGCTCGAGCACGAGGAACGGCGGACCATCCTCGAGGCGGCCCGAGTCGTACACGTCGCAGATGTACGGGCTGCGGATCGCGGCGGCGGCGCGTGCTTCACGGAAGAAGCGCTCCACCACCACCATCGAGGTGGTCAGCTCCTGCGCGAGGACCTTGATCGCGATCCGCTTGCCGATGTCGATGTTCTCGGCCTCGTAGACGGCCGCCATCCCACCACGGCCGATCTCGCGGGTGATCTTGTACTTCCCCGACAGGATGGTACCTACCGGTAGCTTCGTCGAGGTCGGTGAGGCCATCAGGTCATCGGCGACGAACGGAAAAGGGCGAACTCGCCCGCGAGGGTAGGCGAGGTGGAACCCGCCGACAACTCTACGACGTAGGCGGATGCCGATTGCCTTCGGAACGCCCGGAAGTGCGGGCCTCGGGCGAACGCCTTCCCGTGGGCTCTTGCACTCCGAGGCTGGATGTTGGCGACGAAGGTCACCAAATTTCCGTCCTCCATGCGGGGGGCGCGGAATTTCTCCCGCCCCGCGTGGCCTGAAACATTCCCGAAACCGAGGGGGCCGTAGACCACGTCCGGCCCCCCGAGCGAGAGGTCCGAGAGATGAAGAAGGTCGAGGCGATCATCAAGCCGTTCAAGCTCGACGAGGTCAAGGATGCCCTCGCAGAGGTCGGCATCCAGGGCATGACCGTGACCGAGGTGAAGGGTTTCGGTCGCACCGGCGGCAAGAAAGAGGTCTATCGCGGCTCGGCGTACGTCGTCGACTTCGTCCCCAAGGTGAAGCTCGACATCGTCGTCCCGGACCACATGGTCCAGAGCGTCATCGACGCCATCGAGAAGAGCGCGAAGACCGGTCGCATCGGCGATGGAAAGATCTTCGTCGTCCCGGTCGACGAAGCCGTCCGCATCCGCACCGGGGAGCGCGGCGAGGACGCGATCTGACGGAGAACAAATCATGAAGCCGAAAGACGTCATTCAATTCGCGAAGGATCACGACTGCAAGTTCGTCGACCTCAAGTTCATCGACCTGCCGGGCATCTGGCAGCACACGACGATCCCTGCGAGTCGGCTGAACGAGGACATGTTCGAGGAGGGCATCGGCTTCGACGGCTCCTCCGTGCGCGGCTGGCAGCCCATCAACGCGTCGGACATGTCGATGACGCCCGATCCGACGACGGCGAAGATCGACCCGTTCCACGCGCAGAAGACACTCTCGCTCATCTGCAAAATCTCCGACCCGGTCACGGGCCAGCCCTACGGCCGCGACCCGCGGTACATCGCGCAGAAGGCGGAGAACCACGTCCGCGCGACGGGCATCGCCGACACGACGTTCTTCGGCCCCGAGGCGGAGTTCTTCGTCTTCGACTCGGTCCGTTACGACAACTCGCCGCGCGGCGCCTTCTACGAGATCGACTCGGACGAGGCCGTGTGGAACACGGGCAAGGCGGGCCCGAACCTCGGGCACAAGATCCGCCACAAGGAAGGGTATTTCCCGGTCTCGCCCACGGACTCGCTCGGCGACGTGCGTGGCGACATGATGACCACGCTCATCGAGAGCGGCGTCTTCGTCGAGGTCGGCCACCACGAGGTCGCGAGCGCGGGCCAGTGTGAGATCGGCGTGCGCTTCGACAAGCTCACTTCGATGGCCGACACGCTCATGTGGTTCAAGTACGTCGTGAAGAACGTGGCCAAGCGCCACAACAAGACCGCGACGTTCATGCCGAAGCCCCTCTTCGGCGACAACGGCAGCGGCATGCACTGCCATCAGTCGCTCTGGAAGGACGGCAAGCCCCTCTTCGCGGGCGACGGCTACGCGGGCCTGTCGGACATCGGCCTCTGGTACATCGGCGGCATCCTGAAGCACGCGAAGGCGCTCGCGGCCCTCACGAACCCGACGACGAACAGCTACCGAAGGCTCGTCCCCGGCTACGAGGCGCCCGTGAACCTCGCGTACTCGAGCCGCAACCGCTCGGCCGCGATCCGCATCCCGGTCGCCGCTGGCAACTCGCCGAAGGGCCGTCGCATCGAGGTCCGCTTCCCGGACGCCTCGTGCAACCCCTACCTCGCGTTCGCGGCGATGATGATGGCGGGCCTCGACGGCATCCAGAACCGCATCGATCCGGGCGATCCGCTCGACAAGGACATCTACGCGCTCTCGCCCGAGGAGCTCAAGGAGGTGCCGAAGTGCCCTGGCTCGCTCGACGAGGCGCTCACGGCCCTCGAGCGCGACCACGAGTTCCTGCTCCGGGGCGACGTCTTCACGCGGGACATCATCCACACGTGGATCGAGTACAAGCGCGAGCGCGAGCTCGATGCTGTGCGCCTCCGCCCCGTCCCCTACGAGTTCTTCCTCTACTACGACACTTGATCCGTAGGACGGGAACGCCCGCCGCGCGTCTCTCGGCTACGCCGGCGGGCCGAGCTTTGGTATCCTCCCCAGCCGGTTGAACCCTGGCGATCTCATCCAGTCACGGTACCGCCTCGTCCGGATGCTCGGATCCGGCGCGAGCGGCACCGTTTGGGCTGCAAAGAACGAGCTCATCGACCGCGAGGTCGCGCTCAAAATCCTGCACCCCGACGTCGCGGCCGACGCCGTGTCGTTGCAGCGCTTCTTCAACGAAGCGAAGGCAAGCGGCCGCGTACGAAGCCCGAGCATCGTCGAGATCCTCGACCTCGGACAGGCCGAGGACGGCTCGCCCTTCCTCGTGTTCGAGCTCCTCCACGGCGAGGGGCTCGACGCGTGGATCGCGCGCGAGCGCATGCTCGACCCGGGGATGCTCACCGATCTCTTCGTCGGCGTGGTCCGCGCGCTCGACAGCGCGCACCAGCAGGGGATCATCCACCGCGACCTCAAGCCCGCGAACCTCTACGCGCACCGCGCGGCCACGGGCGAGCTCGTCCTGAAGATCCTCGACTTCGGCATCAGCAAGATGCTCGAAGGCAACCCCGAGCACCTCACGCTCACGCGCACGGGCACCGTCGTCGGATCGCCCGCGTACATGAGCCCCGAGCAGGCCGCGGGGCGCGACGACATCGACGGCCGCGCGGACGTCTGGTCGCTCGGCGTGGTCATGCACGAGGCGCTCACGGCGACGCTCCCGCACGAGGCGCCGAACTACAACGCGCTCATGGTCCGCATCATGACGCGCGACGCCGACCCCGTGGTCTCGCGCAGGCCGGACCTACCGCCCGCGCTCGCCTCGATCGTCGACGACTGCCTGCGCCGCGATCGCGATCGCCGTCCGACGGCGGGCGTGCTCGCGGCGCGTCTCGAAGCAGCGCTGCACGAGATGCAGCCGATGCGTTACGGCGCGCAGGGCAGCGCGCACGCCGGCATGCGCCTGCCGAGCGTGCCGCAGAGCATGCCGCGTCCGAACATGCCTTCAGCGCCCGCGGCGCATGCGGCGCCCGCGCCGATGGAGCCGATGGTCGCGCCGAACACGGCGTCGAGCGGTAGCGGCATCCTGATCCTCGCCGCGGGCATCGGCATCGCGCTCGGGATGATCGCGCTGTTCGTGCTCAGTCGGTTCCTGTTGCACTAGCCAGTCGGCCCCTCCCCGCCGCACGGACGCTTCAGTGACGCCTCGGGCGCCACCTCCCCGCCTCCCTGACCCTCCTGCAACGCAGCGTCTGCCTCCTCCACACCGCCTTGACGCGTCCTCCTCGCTTTCGTTAGCGTCCTTCCCGCCTCCTCGTACGTCCCCCAACCTTTCCGGAGCCTTCTCCCCATGCGCCTGCCCAACGAGACAGCTTCCTCCTGGGTTCACCTCGTCTTTGCATCCTTCTCGTGGTCTTCCGTCTGCGCCTGGGCGGAGTTTCCGGACCTCAAGCCGAGCGATCGGACCGAGCTCGAAAAGCTCGCGGCGTCCCTCAAGACCCACATCGACTCCCTCCTCAAGGAGGCGCGCGACACGCAGGAGGTCCAGCTCTTCGGCCGCCCCTCCGCGCAGGCCAAGCAGAACGCGACGCTCGTCTTGCTCAAGCGCAGGATCGACGAGGCGCTCGCGCTCGTCACGATCCGTCTTGGTGGAGGCTCGAAGAAGCACCCGGCGGTCCTCTCCTTCCTGCCTGGCCTGCTCACGGGTTTTACGCGCGCACCGATCGACGAGCGGCCCAAGCGCGCGAACGAGGCGGCCGGGCGCCTCGAAGCCGGCGAAGACTTCGGCGAGCGCGGGGGCCTCGTGGGCAAGCTGAAGGACGCCGCCGAGCGCGCGCAGAAGGCGATCGACGCGAACGACGGCGCGCAGATGGGCTGGTCGAAGGAGCGCTCCGAGGAACTCGTCGCGAAGGGCCGGCTCCGGCTGGAGCTCGAGCGCGTGCACCGATCGCTCGGCGCGCTCTTCCCGGGGCAACGGGACTTCGTGGAGTCGTTCTTCCTGAAGGGCGAGAAGCCGAGCGAAGGGACGAGCGAGGACGAGGCGGCCGGGACGAACGAGGACGCGGAGGGGTGAGCCGGGGGCGGGGGCTCACCGCATTCCTGGAGGAGATACGGTCAAAGGTGCAGCCTCTCTTCCTGCACGCTCCGCATCCCCCTCCTTCCACCGCATGCACGCCTTGAGGCCGTGCTTCAGGTTGCGGAGCGTCACCAGTTTGCCGAACGAAACCCCGAGCTCGACCAGCGTCTGCGCGACGGATGGCCGCACGCCGCTCAGCACGCAGCGTGTCCCGAGCAGCTCCACCGCGCGCACGATCTTGAGCAGGTGATCGGCCGTCGCCGTATCGAGCACGTCCACGCCGGTCACGTCGAGGATCACGTACCGGCCCTTCATCCGCACCACCGACTCGAGCAGCGTCTCCATCACCTGCGCTGACCGCTTCGAGTCGACGACCCCGATCAGCGGCAGCGCCAGCACGCCGTCCCAGACCTCGAGGATTGGCGTCGACAGCTCGTGCACGGCGATCCGCAGCCGCTCGAGCGTCTCGTTTCTCTCCCGCTCGGCCACGAGCTGCTGCGCCATCTCCCGCTCGCGCCGCTTGCGATCGGTGATGTCGCGGAAGACCACCACGGCGCCGAGCCGCTCCCCTCGCGCGTCGTGGATCGTCCGCGCGCTCGTCTCGAGAATCATCCCTTCCGGCGTTTGCGCGCTTCGGACGAGCATCTCCGCGTGGTCGACCGGCTCACCACGCACCGCGCGATGGAGCGGAATCTCCTCCCTCGGGTACGGCGTCACGCCGTCCGCGTAGAAGAACCCGTACCTCTCCTCCCAGTTCTCGGCGGCGTCGACGCCGGGCCGGCCCAACCCCATGATCGACGTCGCGGCCTCGTTCACGTGCGTGATTCGTCCCGCCGTGTCGCTCACGACCACCCCGTCGACGATGCTCTGCAGCGTCGCCTCGAAGACCTGCGTACGCGCCGACAGATCCGCGATGAGCTGCTCCATCCGCTGCACGCGCTCCGCCGCGGCGCGCTCGTGCTCCGTGAGCAGCGCTTCGAGCGTCGCCACCCGGGCCCTCAGGACCGCGGTCTCACTGTCGAGCGTCACGGGGCGCAAGAGACCACCTCCCGGGCGCGCCGCGCCTCGCTCGTGGTGGGGTCCTCTTGCTCGGCGAACGACCACGGCAGGATCGCGAGCTTGATCGCGAGCGCGAGCGGCCGGAAGAGCTGCGCCGTCGCGGGCTCCACGTGCACCTTCGAGAACAGGAGCACGGCGAACATCTGCCCGCTCGGCAAGATGCCGCCGCAGCCGACGACCGAGCGGATCCCGTATCGCTCCACGAAGCTCGCCTTGGCCGGCACGTACGGGCTCTCGGCGGCGTGCTCCACGTGGAACACGTCGTACGTCCGCTCCGCGAGCTCCGTGAACCGCGCGGGGCGCAGCACCGAGCTCGTCGCGATCCCGAGCTGCGCGCAGAGCCGCGCGATCATCGGCATGCGCGCGAGCGCCGTCTCGCTCGGCAGCGGAATCGCGACGTGCCCGGCCGACGCCCTCGGATCGTTCCAGGCCGGCTCGTCGCCTGCGGTCGCCAGCAATTGCAGGCACGTCGTGTCCGGCGCGAGCGCCTCTCCGCCGGCCATCCGCTGCGCGAATTTCCGCGGGTCCGCCGGCAGCGCGTCGAATCGCTCTGTCTCGAAGAACCTCACGAGCGCACACGAGCGCTCGCCCGTCGCGGGGCGCGCCAGGTTTTCGTAGAGCGCGCGAACGACCCGGCCGGCCGTGTCTTCCATGCTCCGGGCGCCCTCTCCGAGCCCGCGCAGCATTGCGCCGCAACTGATCATGTCGTCGAGCGAGAACGTCGATAGGTCGTGCATCGAAACCTCCCCCCGGAGACTCCGCACCGCCGCGTATCGTTCGTCCGCATGAATTCGTCTATCGCGCGGACGAAACGCGACATGTCGAGAATGCTTCGAACACGAACGGTGAACAACCGGTGAACCCCACCGTTCGTGCCTCCGGCGAGGGCGTGCATGGGCCTGCGTGCTTTCCCGACGGGGGCCCGCCTTTCCCCGATCCGCGCCGTTCGTGACGCAAAGCGGGCTCCAAATTCCCCGTTCGGCATGCTTTCATCGCGCCTCGAACGGAGGATTCATGGCGCACGTCCGCGACGCTTTTCTTGCCTGCATGTTCGCCTCGACCGTGGCGCTCGCCGCGTGTGGAGACGAAGGCGCATCCACGTCCACGTCGAGCTCGAGCAGCGGCACGGCAGGCGCGGGAGGACAGGGCGCCGCAGGCGGCAACGGGGGCAGCGGCGGCGCCGGGGGACAAGGGGGAAGCGCAGGCGCAGGCGGCGTAGGCGGGCAAGGTGGCGCGGCCGGGGAAGGCGGCGCGGGCGGCACTGGCGGCGTCGGAGGCACCGGCGGCGCTGGCGGAATCGGTGGCGCTGGCGGCAGCGGTGGTGTTGGCGGCAGCGGTGGCGTTGGCGGCGCCGGTGGCCAAGGCGGCGCTGGCGGCGCCGGTGGCATCGGAAATGGCGGCGCCGGTGGCCAAGGCGGCTCCTCGTTCGTCTGCGGCAACGACCTCATCGAGCCCGGCGAGACCTGCGACGACGGCAACACGATGCCTGCCGATGGTTGCTCCTCCCAATGTCTCCTCGAACCCGGCACCACGTGCGGTGACGCCGTCGATCTCCTCACGAAGGGACAAACGCAGGGCGATACGCTCGTTTATGCGGGCACCACGATGGGCTCGCCCGTCGTCGGGTTCGGCACGAAAACCTGCTCGGCCGGCGGCACCGCGGCGCCTTCCGTCGTGCACCGTTACATCACGGGCTCCTCCCTCGCGCGCGTCACCTTCGAGACCACCGACATCGGCGGCGCGCTCGCCGATACCGTCGCCTGGGCCTACCTCGACTGCCTCGACACCAGCGCCGAGCACGCTTGCGACGACGACAGCGGCGACGGCCCCCTCGCGCGCCTCGAAACCGCGGTTTTGCCGCCCCAGACGCCCGTCTTCCTCGTCGTCTCCGGGTATGCGGCCGCGAATGTCGGCCCCTACGAGCTCCGCGTCACCGAGCAGCCTTTTGCCCTCGTCGACGCTTCGGGCACCTGCGCAATGCCCTCCTCCGTCGCCTCCGCGGGCAACTACGCCGGCACCACGCTCGTCTCGGACGGCGCCGCCCTCTCCGCGAGCTGCACCGGCGCCGGCCCCGAGGCCGTTTATGCGCTCACGCTTCCTGGCCCGGCCGATCTCTCCGTCCGCGTCGCGCCCTCCTCGCCCCTCTTCGACGTCGGCGTATACCTGCTCGACGCTTGCACGATGAATGCGGGCGAGCTCGCCTGCGCCGACACCCAGCTCGGCGGCCATCCCGAGTCATTCGACCTGACGAACCTCGCGGCCGGCACGTATTACGTCGTCGTCGACGGCTTCAGCGCCATGGATGTCGGCGCGTATGCCCTCGAAGCCACGGTCCGCCCCGTCCTTGCCCCGGGCCTCGCCTGCGATGCGTCTGGAAAGACGAACCGCTGTGCTGACGGCGCGGCCTGCGTTGATCTCGGCATGGGCCCGAAATGCGCCGCCGTGACGAGCCTCCTCGCGCAAGACTTTTCCAGCGGCTTCGAGCCGTTCGTCGTCACCGACGCGAACAGCGACGGCAAGAGCTTCTACCGCTGCGATCCGCTCCTCGGCTGCTCCCAGGACAACACCACGGGCAGCGCCTCCGGCGGCGCGTTCATGCTCGTCAAGGACGAGAGCAACGTCGCGCTCGACGGCGAGATCCTCGCGACACCTTCCCTCGACGCGGGCCCCTTCACGCGTGTCTTCCTCGAATTCGACCACGCCTTCGACCACTGGACCTCGGCCACGGACCGCGCCAGCGTCGAGATCTCCGTCATGGGCGCTTTCAGCCCCGTCGCCACGTACACGCTCGACGCCTCGGGCCATGTCCGCCTCGACCTCTCGGCGCTCGTCGCCGGCAAGCCGTTCGTCGTCCGCTTCCATTACGACGACCAGACGGGCGGGGGCGACGGCTTCGCCGAGGAATGGCGAATCGACGACGTCCACGTTTACGGATTGTGACGCCCGCGCCCGACGCGGCGCACAATCACGCGTGGCCTATCGCGACGGTAGACGGCGCCGAGAATGGGGAGTATGCAGCGGAGCGAAACGTCCCGTTGCGTGACGGGGAGGAGGATTCACATGAAGGTCTACGGTCATCCGGCGAGCACGTGTGTGCGCAAGGTCCTTTGTGCTCTGGCAGAGAAGGGCGTGGATTACGAGTTCGTGCTCGTCGACATCATGAAGGGCGATCAGAAGAGCCCCGAGCACCTCGCCCGTCAGCCCTTTGGCGTCGTGCCCGTCCTCGATGACGACGGCTTCGTGCTCTACGAGTCGCGCGCGATCCTGCGTTACCTCAACGCGAAGTTCGGCGGCCTCGCCCCGACGGACGCGAAGGACCTCGGCGTCATGGAGCAGTGGATCAGCGTCGAGCAGTCGTACTTCAGCCCGCCCGCGATGAAGGCGATCCTCGAGATCTTTTTCTCGCCGATGAAGGGCACGACGCCGGACCCGGAGGTCGTGAAGAATGGCAAGGAGGGCGCGGCGAAGGCGCTCGACGTGCTCGAGCGCGCGCTCGTCGGCAAGGAGTGGATCGCCGGCTCGTTCTCGATCGCGGAGATCACCTACGCGCCGTACTTCCAGTACCTCTTCGACACGGGCCTCGGCGACATCGTCAAGGAGCGCCCGAACGTCGCGGCGTGGTGGGGCCGCATCAGCGAGCGCCCGTCCTGGCGGAAGGCGATCGGCAAGGGCTGATTCGTTCGACGTCGTAAGAAAATGAAAAAGGCGCGCCTCCCGGAGAGCCGGGGGCGCGCCTTTTCGTTTCTGCTCACTGCGAGCGGACGATCAGGTGGAAGCCGAACTCCGTCTCCACGACGTCGCTCATCTGGTTCACGGACAGCTCGAACGCCGCGTCCGCGAAGTTCTTCACGACCATCGAGCGCTCGATCTCCCCTACGGATCCGCCGCGCGACGCCGCGCCGGGCTCCTCGCTGTACTCCTTCACCATCTCGTCGAAATCCGCGCCCTCGCGCAGCTTGTCGCGCGCCTCCATCGCCCGCAGGCACGCTTCCTCGCGCGTGCGCGTGATCGACGCGTCCGCGTTCTTCGTGCCTTTGTACCTCACCAGGATGTGCTTGACCGTCACCTTCGGCGGCTCACCGCTGAACTTCGCGCGCTGCGCGTTTGCCGTCGCAATACATTGCGCGGCCTTCTCCGCGTCCGGCCCGGCCGGCGCCGCCTCGGGCTTCGGCGCCTCGACGGCCTTCTCGGGCGCCTTTTCCGCGGGCGTCACGGGCTCCGGGGTTCCACCGCCACACGCCATGAGCAGCGTCGCGGCGAGGAGCGACACGAAACCGCCTTTGCTTGCCTTCATCATCCCTCTTCTCCTTCCTTGTCCTTCGGCGCCTCGACGATTGCCGCCTTCGCCTCGGCCGGTGGCTGTGCCGCCGCGCGGTCGATCCGCTCGCGCAGCCGCCGGTATCCATCCTTCATACGCTCTCGATGCGCGCTCACCACGATCGCCAACCCCACGAGCCAGAGCACCGCGAAGGGCGCCACGGCCGTGTCCGTCACGTACACCAAGGTCGGCCGGAACGGCCGATCCTTCGTCACGAGCTCGCGGCTCGCGCTCATCGAATGCCGATAATCCGGCAACGGCAGCGGCACCGGCGTCACGCCCTCCAGCACCCCGCCGCCCTTGTCCACCCACCCATTGCCCGATCGATCGTCGTCGAGTTTTCCGCCGCTTAGCGTCGAGGCCGGCGCGGCGGCCCGCTGCGCCGGCGGCTCGTAGCTGATGTCCGACGACTTCACCGGCGACCGCGAACTCATCGCGGCGAGGCCGATGAGCCCCACGAGCCCGAGCCCGCCCACGAGCACGACCGTCGCCGCCACCCGCGCCGCGCCCTTCGCGAACACGCCCACGGCCCAGATGAGCGCCCAGAGCCCGAGCGCGATGAGCGAAAGAACGAACCCCGGCTTCCAGAGGAACCACAACGACGCGAGCACGATTCCCCCAAGAATCCGAAGCGTCCGCAATCGCGCCGGGCTCGTCCCCGGCCCCGGCCGCACCGCGGCCAACCCGGCCGCGAAGCCGATGCCCGACACCAGGAGATCACTCCCCTCCACCGCCCATTTCGGCCGATCCCCACCGAGCAACGCCAGCGGGAACACCCCCGCGGGCAATCCCACGGTCAGGTGCACGCGGCTCGCCGTCAATGCATACGACGGCATCGGCACCGTCACCGTTCCGAAGAGCGGCTTGAGCCCCGTCTGCGAGAGCGATTGCACCTGCACCGACTGGCTCCCCGTCCGGAGCGGCACCAGGATTTCCTCCGCATCCGCGCCCTGCCGCATGATCCGCTCGGCCTTCCCCGACGTCGACAGGAAGATCGGCCGGCCCGAGGGCGAATACGCGAGGTAATCGACGCCATTGTTCTCGTAGTTCACCTGATCCTGCGAGACCACGTCTCCGCGCGCCGTCACCACGACCGTGCGCTGATGCGATTGCACCACGGCGGCGAGCGCGTCCACGGCCGCGAGCGGCGTCACGGTCGCCTCCATCTTCTGGCCTTTTTGCACCAGAAACAGCCGCGACGTCGGCTGCGACCGCGGAATGGGCGACTCCGCCGAATCCACCTGCCGCGCGTCCCCGGCCACCGCCACGCGATGCTCCGGATCACTCTCGATGAGCCACCACTCGTAGCCCGAGCGCGCGTCCGGCGCGATGGCGCCGAGCTTCGCGAGCGTGCCCGTGATCGTCATCTCCGCCGTCCGCCCCGACGTCGGCAAGATGAGCTCATTTCCCTCGACCCGGAACCCCGCCGCGCCCGTCACGTCGAGCACCTTCTCGCCGAGCGTGAGCGGCAATCGCACGACCCCGAGGTCCGTCCCCGAGCGCATCACGAGCCGATATTCGAAGCCGATCTCGCGCCCCACGCGCACCGCGCGCGAGAGCTGAAACACCGTGGGCCCGGCCTCGGCCGCCTTGTCCTGCCGATTCAGGTGGATCGTCGTCCCCATGATCCCGGACAAACGTGATCCCTCGACGACCGCGCCCGACGCGAGATCCGCTTCCAGCGTGTTCAAGGGCCCGGGGATCTGGAGCGTCAGATCACTCCCGAGCGTCATCTTTCCTTTGAGCACGAACCGCTTGGCGGACGTGTGCAGGAAATACCGATCGCCCTCGAACCCGATCGCCGCTTCCTTGTCGTTCTCCGTCACGCCTTCGAGCCGCACCTCTTTCGGCGGCCCGAACAGCGGCACATCCACGGCCCCGTCCGCGAGCACCCGGCCCACGAGCTCGAATTCGAGCGGCCCCTCCCCGACCCGCCCCGAGAGCTTCAATCGTTCGAGCGTGTAACATCGCGCCGCGCACGACGGCCCTTTGCCCCGGTCCGCGATCCATTTCGACAGCGCATCGAGCTCGCCCGCCCATCCTCCCGGGGTCGGCGCTGGCTGCACCGGTGCCGGCGCCGCCGGCGGATCGGCCGCGCGCGCCGCGCCGGGCGCGAGCAAGAGCGCCGCCGACAGGAGCCCGAGCGAGCGACGCTTCAAGCCGAGAGAATCGACTCGATCGGCAGCGCTCGCCCCAGGATCCGCTCGATCGTCGCGACCGGCGTCCCCGCGGCGGGCCTCACGTACCGTGCATTCTGGTGATCGTCCGACGATGCCGTCCAGCATTTCTTGTGCTCCTCCGCGAATGCGCGAAACGACTCGGCCACCTCTGCCTTGTGGCGCGACGTATAAACCTCGATCCCGCTCGCCCGCAGCAGCACCGCGCGTGTCCTCTCCTTGTCGCGGTACCGGCCCGGGTGGGCCACCACGTCGAGCGCGCCGTCCTGCCGGATGCATTCGATCGCCTCCTCCGGCGTCCAGCCGAAGAGCTCTCGATCCTCTTCCCAGAACCGCACGTGATGATCACGGAACGCCGGAAACAGCGTCGTCCGCGCGGCGACCCGATCCAGCATCGATTGCAGCGCCGGAAAATCGACCGGCGCGAGGGCTTCGAATGTACCTTCCGGATCAATCGCGCGCCGCTCCTCTTCCGAAATCCCTTCCATCCAGGCCAGCACGAACGCCTTCCATTTCGCCTGCACCCGCTCGCCTCGCCGGAACAGCGCCGTCTGCCGGAGGAGCGGCAGCACCGAGAAACGCGGCGGAAAATACGCGAGCACGTGAAACTGCTCGGCCCGCTCCGTCCCGAAATGCAGAAACGACGTCACCTCCAGGGCCGGCACGAACAGAAGCCCCGCCGCCGCCGCCGCCCGCGCGGCGCGCGGCACGGCGGCGAGCACGTCGTGATCCGCCACGGCGATCACGCGCATCCCGATCTCGCGACGGAAATCCACGTACGCCTCCGGCGTCGCGCGGCCGTCGGAGAACAACGTGTGCCCGTGCAGGTCCGTCGGGAGGAGCATTCAGAGCGAGTTCGCGATCGAGAACGAATAATTCGTGAAGGCCCCGTTCGGGTTGTCGTACTTGTCGGCCTTCAGCATCTTCGCCCCGTCCGCGTACCACTTCTCCGTGATGTTCGCATAGCCCGTGTAATCGGCGACGAGGTACGTCTTCACGTGCATGTACAGCATCATACGCCGCGCCTTCGCGGGCACCTGGATCGTCCCCTCGTACGTCGTGCGGCCCGATCCCAGGAAGCGCGAATTCGGTTTTTCCGTGAGCATCACCTCGGGCCGCCAGTCGAGCCCGTCGTCGAAATGCACCGCGTAGGCGACCTCGTGCACGATCTTGCCGTAAATCGGGATCGTCACCCAGCCGAACCGGCTCGCGCTCTGCGCCTTGCCGATCTGCGTGTCGATCAGCGATTTGTCCACGACCACGTCGGCCCGCCAGTCCGACACCGCGAGCAAAAGCTCCGCCCCCGCGATCGGATCGTCGCCCTCGATGATCCGGTTTCGTTTCGTCGCCTGCGCCCAATCCATGAACAGGCTCTTGTTCGGCAACTCCCCGCCGAAGACCGCGAGCGTCGAGAGCTCCGCCGCCGTGATGCTCGCGCTCAGGCCCCCGGGCTCTAGGTCCGTGATCGTGATCGCGAAGCCGAGCCAGTCAGCCTTCGACGGCACGATGAACGTCTTCGTGATCGCTTTGAACCCATACGAATCCATGCCGGCGTAGGTCGTCACCGGCGCCTTCAGCGATGCGATCGTCGTCGTCTTGTCGACCGCGCTCACGGTCACCGTCGCCGTGATCTGCTTGAGCCGCTCGAGATCATTGGGCAGCGGCGTCCCCGCGTAGAGCTTGTCCCAGAGCATCCACACGGGCAGCTCGATCGTGAGCGCCTGGCCGGCGCGCAGGAACTCGTCCGTGTTCGCGTTGACGAGCTTCACGTTGAAGTTCCCCGGGAAGCCGTCGAGCGCGAGCGTGCCGGTGCCCGGCGAGAGCTCGTCTTCGGCCTCGGCGATGGACTCGTCGCCCGGCTCGATCGGCTCGGCTACGCACCCCGTTTGCGCCCCCGAAAGGGCGATGAGCCCCGACGCCGCGGCGACGCCCGTCCCCGCCTTTCGCACCCTCACCTTGATCATTGTCCGAGGGTAAGATGAAGCCACGTGCCGCGACAAGACCCGACCACACCCCTCCCGCCTGATCCGGCCTCTCCGCCCGATCCCCGTTCCGTCCACCTGCGCGCGCGTTGCGCCTTCCCCGGCGCGAAGCCCGGCGCGCCCGTGGAGCTCCTCGGCGAGGTCTGCGACTGGCAAACGGGGATCCCCCTGGCGTCGATGCCTGCCGAAACGCCCGGCGAACGAATCGCCGAGGCCACGCTCGACCTCCCCGTGGGCGTGTATTCGTACAAGCTCCGCGCCGGCGGCCACTGGTCGCTCGACCTCGACAACCCGCGGACGCGCTCGCGGGATCGAATTCGAAATAGCGTTCTCTCCGTCGGCGGCGCGCCCGAGCCGCTGCTCTTCGCCCCTGCGCCGCCTTTCGTCGTGCGCGCGCCCGAGGAAGACCATCTTATCGTCAGCGCCGGCCTGCGTCGTGGCCACGGGGAGCACCTGCGACTCCTTTGGGAAGGCGGCGAAATCGAAATGACCCGCGTCGCCGAGGAGGACGAGCACCTCTTTTTCCGCGCCTCGCTTCCCGGCCCGACGAGGCCTCTCCGCATCCGATTTGATCCCGGCCCGCGCGAAGCATTTTCCCTCGTCCCCACGCCCACGGACGATCTCCCCGCCTGGTGGAAAAACGCCGTCCTCTACACGATTTTCGTCGACCGTTTCGCCCCGCGCCCCGGCGCCTCCTGGGGCCATGATCCCGGCCGTGATCGCCCCGCCGGCGGCCACCTCGACGGCATTCGCCTCGCATTGCCTCGCCTCGCCGACCTCGGCATCACCGTCCTTTACCTCACCCCCACGATCCTCGCCGCCTCCTGCCATCGCTACGACCTCGTCGATCCTCTCCAGATCGACCCCGCCGTCGGCGGCGAACCCGCCTTCGAACGCCTCGTCGCGGAGGCCCGCGCACGCGGAATCCGCATCCTCGTCGACCTCGCCTTCTCGCACGCCGGCCGCGGCTTTCCCCCCTACGAGGACGTCCGCGCACGCGGCCTCGATTCCCCGTTCGCCGCCTGGTTTCACTGGACAATCCCGTCCCGCGGCGCGCCCAAGCTCCGCCATTACGGCCGGCGCAAGGACGCCCCTTTGCTCAATCTCGATCACCCCGAGGTCCGGGCCCTCGTCCTCTCCGCCACGTCCCGCTGGGCGAAGCGCGGCGCCTCCGGCCTGCGGCTCGACATGGCCGCCGAGGTCCCGCACGACCTCGCCGTCGCCATTCGCGAAACCTTCCGCCGCGAAATTCACGACGCCGTCGTCCTCGGCGAGCTCGTCCCGGCCCACGCCCACCGCTGGACGAGCCGCGGCGCCCTCGATTGCGCCACCGATTTCGGCTTCCACGACGTCCTCGTCGATTTCCTCGCGAAACGCGCCGTCCCCGCCGAGCTCGCGGCCCAGCGGCTCGCCCTCCTCGACCTCGATCGAGGCGCCCCCGGCGCCCGCTCGCTCCGGTTCGTCTCGACACACGACCACCCACGCTTCGCCAGCATCACGCGCAAACACGGCGGCCCTTCGCGCCACGGACTCCTCGGCCTCTTCGTCCTCCTCGCATGGCCCGGCGTCCCTTCGATTCTTTATGGCGAGGAATACGACCTCTTCGCCGAAACGCCCGTCACCGAACCCGAAGACGTCTGGCCCGATCGAATGCCCCTCCCACTTCACCCCGACCCCGCCGGCGCGCGTGCCTTTTCGATCGTGCGTTCCCTCCTCGCCCTCCGCGCGCATTCCCCCGCGCTCCGCTGCGGCACGGTCGAAATCGTCTTCGCCGAGGGCAGCCTCTTCATCTTCCGCCGCGCCCACGAGGGCGAGGTCATCGACGTCGCCGTCAATCTCGGCGCCCCCGTCGACGTCGACCTCGAAGACGACGAATTCCCTTCCGCGTCGCTCCTCTTCTCCCTCGACGAGGTGCGGCTCTCGGGCCCGACGCTCACGCTCGCCACGGACGCGGCGGCCCTCGTCCGTCGCGCCCGCTGAACGCCGCGCTGGCCCCGGGCGCCCGATGCGCTACGCTCCGAAGAGCGACGGCCCGCGCGCCACACGGAGCTTGCCATGAAAAACCTTTATCGCCTCGCCCTTTTGATCCCGCTCGCCTCGGTATCCCTCTATGCCTGCGGTCACGAGGAGGAGGGCGTCCCCGCGGGATACGAAGACGTCGTCTACGGCGGGACGACCACCGACGAGGCCCTCGCCGCGTTCCTCACCGCAACCGATGCGAACCCGCCGGCGAATGTCCCCTCCCAGGCGCCCGGGCTGCTCTCGCCACCAGCCGGCACCATGCTCTCGGCCTCCACCATTCCCACATTCTCCTGGGCCGTCGGCGCCACCTCGCGCCTCACGCCGTCCGCGCCGCCGTCGCTCCTGCCCGCCGAGCCGCGCGCCGAGCCCCTCCTCGCCCCGCTCGCCGCGCTCCTCGGCCCCGTCCGCGCGGCGCACGCGCATGGCACGCCGTTCACCGGGTATGCGACCTGGCTCGTCGTCTCCTCCGACGCCGATCCCAAGCTCGCCCGCGTCTTCACGAGCGAGACCTCGTGGAAACCCACGGACGCGATCTGGGCGCGTATCACCGCGGCCAAGGCGACCATCACGGTCGAGCTCCAGGGCGCGCAGCTCGTCGACAACCGCATCGACATGGATGGCGGCCCCTTCCAGGGCAGCAAAACCACCTTTACGATCACGCCATGAGCGCTCCTCACCTTCGCGCCCTCGCCGGCGCCGCCCTGCTTGCCGCCCTGCCTGCGTGCGGGGACGCCCCCATCGAATATCGATACGACCCGTACACGGGCGAAGCATTCCCCGATCGCCGTGAGCCCGTCGCCGTCCCTCCGGGCGGACTCGGAATCGTCACGGACAGCCTCTCGGATACGCTCTCGCTGCTCGACCTCGGCACCGGCGAGAAAATCGGGCATGTCCCGGTCGGCCGGGATCCCGTCGGCCTCGACGGCCCCCACCACGTCGCCATCGACCGAACCGGCGGCTTCGCCTACATCGGCCTCTCGTATCCCGTCGTCGCGACCGGCGGCCCGCACGCCTCGCACGGCAGCAGCATCCAGCCCGGCTACGTGCAAAAGTTCGCACTCGACGATTTCCGCATCCTCGGCCAGGTCCGCGTCGACGCGAATCCCGGCGAAATCGTGGCCTCGGACGACGGCCGTCGCGTCGTCGTCTCCCATTACGATCTGCAGCGCGCCATCAAGTACCCGGGGGACCTCGACAGGGCCCGCGCCACGATCGCCCTCGTCGACCCCGCGGCCGTCCTTCCCACGGGCTCGGTCGATCCGCCGCGGATCACCACCTGCGTCGCGCCGCACGGCATGGCCCTCTCGCGCCCCGACGGCGCCCGCGCCTACGTCGCCTGTTATGGCGAAGACGTCGTCACCGTGGTCGACCTCGACAAACGCGAGGTGATCGATCGCATTCCCGTCGACGCCTCCGGCGGCTCGATCGGCGATCCGGACTATGGCCCCTACTCGGCCATCCTCTCCCCCGACGGAAAAACCCTGGTGCTCGGCAACACGGTCTCGAAGGACGTCCGTTTCTTCGACGTCGAGGCGAACGCGATGGACCCCGACCGCCAGATCAAGACGCTCGGCGCGCCCTTTTTCCCGGCCTTCTCCGCGGACGGCAAGCGCCTCTGGATCCCCACGCAATCCCCCGACGCGCTCATCCTCTGGGATCTCGAAACGGACCAGGAGATCACCCGCCGCGATTTTACAGCCGACGAATGCAAATGGCCGCACGTCGTCGATCGACTCGACGACACGCGCGTGGCCCTCATCTGCGAGGGTGATCACGTGGCGGCAGGCAAGGTCCTCACGCTCGACGCAGCGACGCTCGAGACGAAGAGCGAGACTGTCGTCGGCGTGTATCCCGACGGCATTGCGCAGATCCCGGGCGCGAATCCCTGAGCCGACGCTGCCACCGATTGACACCCTCCCCATCGCTGTGGTACCGGCCACCGCATGACCCAGATGACGGACTTTCTCGCGCGCAGGCTCGCACGACGCTTTCGCGCTCACGACCACGATCTCAATGTTTTTTTGCAGCGACGTGATTTCGAGATCTCGGCCGTGCGTATGGCCGAGGAGTTCGGTCACGGGCCCGAGTCTCCCGCCCGGCAAAGGCTCGTCGAGATCAGCTTGGGCTTGTGGGAGCACCTGCGGAAGGTCGCCGACTTCGACGCAGACGATCGCATCAGCCTGGCCGAGTACAAGGCTGCGTTCGCGGCGGGCATGCTCGAGACGCCCGAAACGTTCGATCAGAGCTATGTCCCCTACATCAACGCGGTGATGGATGTCGTCGATCTGGATCGCGACGGGAAGCTCACCATGACCGACGAGGTTCGCTGGATGGGAACGCTGATGCGCGTGCCCGAACAGGTCGTTCGAGATGCGTTCCACCGCATCGACAAGGACAACGACGGCTTCATCACCGTCAGCGATCTGGTCGAGACCATTCGCGGTTATTACTTCGACGAATCACCCGACTCCCCCGGCCACTGGCTCCTCGGCCCGCTCGATATCTGACCTTCCGGTTTGCGGCCCCAAACCTGAAAGAACAGGTGCGAAACGACCAGTGTATCGGGGTCGTCGCAATGGCGCTTCAGGTCTTGCGTGAGCGCGTTCAGCTCCTCGTCCTTGGCGAAACCGTCCCTGACGAGCTCGTCGCGGATATTCTGGACGAAGTCGAGGAAGATGCTCCGGCGGTTATGGCCATGCGGGTAGACGTGGATCACTGGATTCACTTGAATCTCCACGATCCCGGCGTCACGCAGCATCCGGTGGACTCTCCGCCCGACGAACAGGTCGACGCCCTTTGCGCGCGTATATGCCTGAAAAATCTCGAACAGACGATCCCAGGCCGGGGAAGGTGGGTCGCACATGTGCGGTAGATAGTCTGCCTCGTGGCTCGCAATGACGCCTCCGGGACGCAGCAAAGAGACCATCTCCTGGACGACTTGTTCTGGCTCTGGGACGTTCACGAGCAGCAACCGACAGAACACCACGTCGAACGATTCTTTGGGGAGGTTCGTGGCCCTCGCGTCCCCTTGCACGACCTCGACGTTGGTTCGCCGTTGCTCCGCCATATGCTTGCGTGCCGAAGCGACGAAACCCTCGTTCTTATCCAGCCCGACCACGGTCCCAGACGGCCCCACGCGCTCGGAGAGCAGCTCGAGCACCCCCTGCGGCCCGCAGCCGAGCTCGATGGCCCTTGCACCCGGGCGAATCTGGAGTTGATCAAGCAACCACCGGGCCTCACCCGCGAGCTCCTGAATTTGCTTGCGGAGACGCTCTGCCTCCCGCGCGCTGCCCCCGAGCAGATAGAGGTCGGATTCTGACATGATGAATGTCATCTCTGACGAGGGTATCGAGCCTGTCAAGGAACGCCGAGATACGTGAGCAGATCCGCCATCTGCTCATCCGAAAGCACCTCCATCGAGAACGGCGGCATCTGCCCGCCGTACCCCAAAAACCCGCCGTGCCGCGTCTTCTGCACGAAGACGAGCCTGCGTTGCTCCGCCGTATACATGCCGAGCGGGTGCTCGGCGAGCGTCTGATCCGGTAGGATCGGCGCCCGCGCCACGAGGCGCCCCTCCCCCGTCTTTGCCGCGCCGTGACAGCTCTCGCACGCGCGCCTGTAAACGGACGCGCCCGCGGTCGCGTCGCCCGCCGCGGCCGGCGCCGAGATCTGCACGGGCACCGTGAACGGCCATGCCTGCTCGTCCTCCGGCCCTGCGGGCAATGCGTCGAGGTACGCATACAGCGCGCGGCTCCGCTCGTCCTCGGCCGACCAGGATTTGCTCGACAGCATGAAATAATAAAGGCAATGGTTCATCGAGCGGAGCAGCTCGAGCTCCATTCCGCCCCAGTACGAGGTCCGCCGCGTCACGCCTGCGAGCGGCGCGCCGGGCAGGATGGGTCCGTCCGCGGACGGCTTCGACGTCGGGTGGCACGTCGCGCAGGAGAACGAATTCGCCTGGGTCTCGGTGATCGTCGGGTCCGAAAAGAGCGCCTTGCCGTGGTCTTCCGCGGAGCCCTCCACGATCTCGGGCTCCGGCTCGCACGCGCAAAGGAGCCCCGAAAGGAGCGCGGCTCCGGTGAAAAAAGACATCCATCGCATAAGGCCCATCCTAGCAGCCGCCCCTCGAGCTGGCTTGTGCCCGCCGCGCAGGCTGTAGTATCACCCCGGAAACCGTGCTCACCTACACCGGCGACGCCACCTACGACCTCGTCCTCTCGATCGCGCTCGGCTTTGCCCTGTTCGTCGCGGTCGCCGCGTGGTTCGTCCCCTCGCCGTATGGACGCTTCGCGAGCCCACGCTTCGGCGTCGCGCTCGATCCACGCCTCGGCTGGTTCCTCATGGAGCTGCCCGCGACGCTCTCGTTCCTGTACTTTTACATTCGCGGCCCGCACCGCGGCGAGCTCGTCCCGCTCGTCTTCCTGGGGATGTGGCTCCTCCATTACGGCAACCGCGGCTTTTATTTCCCGCTCTCGATGCGCGTCCCGAAAGGCCAGCGCTCCTCGTTCGGCCTGCTCGTCGTGGGCACGGGCGTCCTCGTCACCACGATGCACGGCTACCTCCACGCCGACTTCATCTCGCGCCTCGGCCCCCAGTACGGCCCCGAATGGCTCACGGACCCGCGCTTTCTTGTGGGTTTCGTAGTCTATTACATTTCGTTCGGCCTCACCTTGCACTCGGACTCGATCCTCAGGAACCTGCGCACCCGCGCGGAGATCGACAGCGGCGAGCGGATCTACCGCATCCCCCGCGGCGGCCTCTTCCAATGGGTCACGAATCCGAGCTACCTGACCGAGCTCACGGGCTGGGCCGGGTTTGCCCTGTGCACGTGGTCGCTCGCCGGCGTCTTCATCTTCGCCATCAGCGCGGCGAACCTCGTGCCGCGCGCGTTCGCCACGCACGCCTGGTACCGCGAAAAATTCCCCGATTACCCGGTCGAACGGCGCGCCCTGATCCCGTTCATCCTCTGAGAGCGCTCACGGCCTCTTCGTTCACGATCCCCAGCGCGACGAGCCCTTCGAGCCCGACGAGCAGACGTCGATCGCCGAGCGGCGCCGCGGACCGGAGCGCGGCGAGCGCCTCGTGCGCGGCGCGCGGGCTCCGGAGGAAATCGAGCACGGAGGCGAGCGCCTTCGGCGGCACGAGCGCCTCGATCGGCGCGATCGCATGCGGATCGGGCTCGCGTCCGTCCCATCGCAGGGTCACCCGCGGATCCAGGCCGATCGGCGCGGCCTGCCAATCGAACGCCTGGCGCCGCTTCCAGAAGAGCGCCTCGGAAAAACGGGGCTCCATGCCGTAGTATCGGGCGCGTCGATCGAGATGCCCCGCGAGGAACGCCGCCGCATCCGTGGCCGCCTCGGGCAAGGCGTCCGCGCCCTCCGCGAGGGCCCGATCGATGTCCGTCGCCGCCTCGATCGCCGAATGAAACCCCCGCGCCACGCCGTCTCCGGCCAGCGGATCCCCCGCGACGAGCGCGTCCCCGACCGCGCACCAACGCGCGCCCCGACCCGGCACGAGCATCCCCACGTCGGCCCGCACCACGCGTGGCGGCTCGTCGATCGTGCATCCCTCCGCGAGCGCACGCACGTGGTTCGTCCTTTCGAGCGCCGCGCGAAATCGTTCGAGGGGCTCTGCGCGAGGCGCCCCGGCCGTGAGGTCCGCGTCCGTCAGGAGCACGCAGAAGAGCTTCCGGCCGGGCTGCGGCGCGACGTACCACCACCCCTCCTCGGCGGACTCGATCAGCAGCTCGGGCTCCACGTCCCGGCCCTCGGGCGGCGTCATCCGCGCGAGGATCGCGATCGTGCGATCACACGCGACCCAGCGCCGCGCGCTCGATCCCACGGCGCCCGCGGGCGCGCCGCGACCGCTCGCGTCCACGACAAACCTGCACCGAACCTCGACGCCATCGCGCGAACGCACGAAAAATCCCTCGGCGGCCTCCTCGATCGTCGGGACCCCGGTCTCTTCGCGGAGCACGACCCCGCGCTCGGCTGCGGCGCCCGCGAGCATCGCGTCGAAGCGGGCGCGGTCCACGTGAAACCCCTCGCCGAGCGGATGAACGATCGACGGGCGCGCCGTGATCTCCGCCGAGCCCCAGGCCGAACGCACGCCTCGAAAGGGCACGCATGCCTCGGCCCGAAACACTTCGCGGACCCCGAGCGTGGCGAGGTGCGGCTCGATTTCGGGCCCGAATGTCTCGCCCACGCGTGGCCGCCCGAGCCGCCCCCGCTCGAGGACGACGACACTCCGGCCTCGCGCGCCGAGTGCGATCGCAGCGGCGAGCCCGGAAGGCCCGCCGCCGAGCACCACCACGTCGTGGATCTGGGTCACGGGGTCCGGAGGCTACCGCCCTCCAATTTCACCCGTCAATCCGGGATCGGGGGCGGCTTTGTGATGCCCTCAGAAATAAGGCCGGAAATAAACCATCCCGTAAGGCGCGGTCGTGTAGGCGCCGCTGCCGAACGCCTGCGCCTGGGCGCCGCCTTCGACGGCGAGGCCGAGGATGTCGGCGATGCGCACGCGATAACCCACGCGACCCGCGCCGCCGAAGCCGTAGGTCGAATCGACGCCCCAGAGGAACGCGAGCCCGGCCGCGGCGCCGAGGTAAAGGCCGTCCTTGCCGAAGGGCGAAAACTCGATGCGCGGCCCGAGGGTCCCGAAGACCGCCGTCGTGTTCTTCACCCAGCCGCCGAACGGCGGCGGCTCGCAGTTGTTGCACCCCGCTTGCGGCGCGAGCCCCGGATCGAAACTCTGGAAGGGCCCCCCGCGCCCCATGTTCTTCTCGATGGTCGACACCTCGAAGCCAATCGAGAGCCGGTCGGTCACGTTGTAACCCGCGTGCAGGCCGAGCGTCGCGGCCGCGTACGCCGTCGGGATCACCATCGGCACGCGCACCGTCTGGTAGGCCACGCCGCCCGAGATGCCCACGTGGAACAGGCGCGGCTTCGCGGGCACAGGCGGCGGCGCATCCACGGGCGCGTCCTCGGCGGCGCTCGCCGAGACCGTCACGAGGGTTGCGAGGAGCGCGAGCTTCGAGGCGACGAGAAGGGAGATTCGCATGCGGTTACCTGCCTGTGTACCTGCACGGGGCGCTAAAGGGACGCGCATCCTGGCCGTCCCGTGGGATTCGTCCGGACGATCGGCAATGAACGTGCCCGACCATCCACCCCCGGAAAGCCCAGGAGAGCTCCTGACGCCCCGCGCCATTTGCGCGAATTGTGAAACGCCCGTTGCGCAATTCGCGCAACCCGCCCCCGACCCGTTGCGCAATCCGGTCAAACCGTGGCCGACATCACACCCGCTCACGATCCGCCCTCTTCGTCGTCTCCCTCGGGCGTGGTCGCTCGCGTGGAGTTTCCCGCGGCGATGGTATACGTTGCGCGCCACGCTCACCCGGAAAGAACCACGATGTCCGTTACCGAAACCGACGCCCCGAAGGCCCTCGAAGCCGCCGAGGGCACCCTCGCTGTGGAGGAGGTCGCCCGCCACCCGCTGCCGGGCATGGCGATCCCCGATCAGGTGGCTTTTAGCCCCGACGATCGCCTGATCACCTATCTGAAGAGCCCCGAGCGCAGCCTCGTGCGGCAACTCTTCGTCTTCGACCCCCAGACGGGGAAAGAAAACCTCTTCGTCTCGCCGCCCGACGGCGGTACCACCGAGGAGAACGTCTCGCTCGCGGAGGCGCTACGCCGCGAGCGGCTGCGCCAGCGCGAGATCGGCGTCACCACGTACGCCTGGGCGAACCGCGCAAGCCGCGTGCTCGTGCCCATCAAGGGTGATCTCTACGTGCAGGACGGTCCCGGCGCGCCGCTCCGCAAGCTTGTCGCGTCCGGCGGCGCGCCGATCCTCGACCCGCAGCTCTCGCCCGACGGCGCTTTTGTCGCGTTCGTCCGTGACGCGGAGCTTTATGTGGTCGATGCGGCCGGCGGCTCGCCGCGGCAGATCACCTCGGGCGCGCGGGGCACGGGCAAGACGCACGGCCTCGCCGAATACGTGGCGCAGGAGGAGATGTCGCGGCACCACGGGTACTGGTGGTCGCCGGACGGGAAATGGATTGCGTTCGCCGAGGTCGACGAGACGCATATCCCCATTTATCGAATCGTCCACCAGGGCAAGGCCACGACGGGCGTCGAGGCGGAAGAGGACCACCATTACCCCTTCACCGGCAAGGAGAACGCCCGCGTGCGGCTCGGCGTCGTCTCCGTGTCGGGTGGCGAGCCCGTCTGGGTGGATACGAGCTACGGCGAAGAAGTGTATCTCGCCCGCGTCCATTGGCTCGCGGGCGGCCGGCTCGCGGCGGAGCTCCAGAATCGGGTGCAGACCTGGCTCGAGCTCGTGAGCTTCGACCGCGCGACGGGCGCGCGGACGCGCCTCTTGCGCGAGGAGACGAACGTCTGGATCAACCTGCACGACCTCCTCCGCCCGCTCGCGGACGGTGGATTCTTGTGGGCTTCGGAGCGGACGGGGTATCGACACCTTTATCGCTACGACCACGAAGGAACCCTCGTCGCCGAGCTGACGCGCGGGGCGTGGATGGTCGACGACGTCCGCGGCGTCGATGAAAAGGGCGGCTTCGTTTATTTCACGGCCACGGCCGCGGGCCCGCTCGAAAGCCACCTCTATGCCGTGCCTCTCGACGGCGGCGAGATGCGACGCATCACCACCGAGCCTGGCATGCACGTGGTCACCTGCGACCGCGCCTGCCGTCGTTTCGTCGACGTCCATCACGCGAACGATCGCCCGCCCACCGTAAAACTCCGGTCGATCGAGGACGGCGCCGTGCTCGCCACGATCCACGACGAGCCCGATCCTCGCATCACCGCGCTCGGCCTCACGCCGCCCGAGATCGTCTCGTTCCCCTCGCGGGACGGCGAGACTTTGTATGGCGCGCTCTATCGCCCGCCGGCGCATTTCGGCAAGGGCCCCTTCCCGACGATCGTCTACGTATATGGCGGCCCTCACGTGCAGCTCGTGACGAACGGCTGGAACATGACGGTCACGATGCGCCCGCAATGGCTGCGTAGCCTCGGGTATCTCGTGTTCATGGTGGACAACCGCGGCAGCGCGCGGCGCGGGCTCGCGTTCGAGGGTGCGATCAAGCACCGCATGGGCTCGATCGAGGTCGACGATCAGGTCGACGGCGTCCGCTTTCTCGTCTCCCAGGGACTCGCGGATCCGACGCGTGTCGGCGTCTATGGCTGGAGCTACGGCGGATACATGGCCGCGATGTGCCTCGCGCGTGCGCCGGAGACGTTCAAGGTCGCGGTCTCGGGCGCTCCGGTCACGCACTGGGACGGCTACGACACCCATTACACCGAGCGGTACATGGGTATGCCGTCGGAGAACATGCGCGGCTACGAGGACAGCAGCGTGATGCGCCACGTCGATGGCATCCGCGGCAAGCTCATGCTCGTGCACGGCCTCATCGACGAGAATGTTCATTTCCGACACACGGCGCGGCTCATCAATGCCATGATCGCCGCCCGCAAGCCGTACGACCTCCTCCTCTTCCCGGACGAGCGCCACATGCCCCGCCGTCCCCCGGACCGCATCTACATGGAGGAGCTCATCCGCGACTATTTCGTGCGGAACCTCTGAGACAACGCACACAGAACAAGCGGAAGACCGTACGCGGCCGGACGTCTTCCGCTTGTTCTTGACTTCTTCAGCGTTCCCGTCTAGAACTTGAAAGTCACTTTCATCTACGCAGATGAGACTTTCAACCTCGGCCGTCCTGTGTTTCGGGGCCTCGCTGCTGGCTGCGGCGACGGCACACGCCGAGGAGCCTGCGCCGAGCGGCAAGGACAAAGGCGCCGAGGTCGTCGTCACGGGCACACGCATGCCCGAGCAGAGCCAGCGCGCCACGGTGCGCGTCGACGTCGTCACCCGCGAGGAGGCCGAGCGGCGCGGCGCGACGAACGTGGCCGAGGCAATCGCGGGGCAGCCCGGCGTCCAGATCAATCCGTCGGCGTACGGCGACATCGGCAATCCGAGCGCGATCCAGATCCAGGGCCTCGACAAACAACGCGTGCTCGTCCTCGAAGACGGCGAGCGCGTCATCGGCGACGTGGGCGGCGCGATCGATCTCTCACGCATGCCGCTCTCGGACGTCGCCCGCGTCGAGGTCGTCGCCGGGCCGATGAGCTCGCTCTATGGCACGAGCGCGATCGGCGGGGTCGTCAATGTCGTCACAGGACAACCCCTGCACCCGGGATTCAGCGGGCGGGCGCGGCTCGAAGGTCGCAATCGCCGCGGCGTCATCGCCCAGGGCAATGCGGCGTGGCGCGGCGAGCGGGCCTGGGCCACGCTCGACGGCAATTTCTTCCGCACGGACGGGGTCTCGCTCCTCGAAGACGCGGTCGACCTCGCCATGCCCTCGCGCCTGCAGGGAATGGTCGGGCTCCGGGTCGGCGGAAACATCAATACTCGCACGCGCCTGCAAGGCCGCGTGCGCTGGATCCACGACGCATCCGAGGGCCGGCAAAGCCAGGTCGTCCCGGGCCTCGGGACGTACCGGATCGACCTGCCGCAGAGCACGAATCGATTTGCCGTCCATCTCGTCGAGCTCGTCGATCTCGGCCGCGGATCGACCCTGCGCCTCGCGCTCGGGCAACAATGGGCGTTCGACACGACCCAGAAAGACCGATACGAATCGCCGATCGACGAGACCCGCGACCGCGAGGCCTCGCTCTCCAGCCTGGAGGCGACCGGCACCATCGCGGACGGCCGGCGCACCTGGGTCGTGGGCATGCGCGCCGAGGTGGAAAAACTCTCGCAATCGCTCACGCGCGCCGAGCTCATCAGCGGCGCCGTGCAGACGAAAACGATCGAGGAGCTCGTCCCCGTCACGCTGGGCAGCGTCGCGGGGTATGCGCAGCTCGGCTGGAAGCTCTTCGATTCGCTCACCCTGCTCGCCGGCGGCCGCGTGGAGATGCACCTGCGTTATGGCGGCGTCGCCGTGCCGCGGCTCGCGCTCTCGTATCAGCCCTCGCCGAGCGTCACCGTGCGGGCCTCCGTCGGGCGCGGGTTTCGCGCCCCGGCGGCAAAGGAAATCGGGTTCGCCTTCGATCACGGCGCCCTCGGATATCGCGTGCTCGGAAATCCCAATCTCGGCCCCGAAACCTCGTGGGGCACGAGTGGGGACGTGAGTTATCGATCGAAAAACGGCTTTCAGATCCGCGGCAGCGTCTTCGCGAACTGGATCGACGGCCTCATCGACATCGACATCCGGCCCTCGGCGAGCCAGGGCGGCATCGACGATTATACCTACCGCAACATCGGCCGTGCGCGCACGTTCGGCGCGCAGATCGACGGCGCCTTCACCCTCGCGAACGTGCTGCGCGCGGAGGCCGGGTATTCCTATCTCTGGACCCGGGACGACGAGAACGAGCGCCCGCTCGAAGGCCGCCCGCCGCACACCGTGGTCACCGCGATCCGGGCCGACCTGCCGCTGCGGCTCGAGCTCGTGCTCCGGTATCGCATGGTTACCGATGCCTTCCTCGACGAGGGCTTGCGCACGCCCGGCTTCCAGACGATCGACGCGCGGATCGCGCGCCCGATTTTTCGCGGGGTCCGCGCCTATGCCGGGGTGCTCAACGCGCTCGGCGCCCAGAAAGACCCCAGCCGATTGGGCGACCAGCGGCCGGTCCAGGGGCGGACCCTTTACCTTGGCCTCACGGCCGACTTTCCCGCGGAGGAACCATGAAACGATCAGTATTGGCCGCAGCTTTTCCGCTCCTTCTTTGCGCCTGCAGCGAGGAGGTGGGCAAACCCGCGACGACGGGAGAGCCCCCGGGCAACGAGAACGACGCGACGTTCGAAGTGCCCGTCCCCGCCGAGGGGCGTACCTACGTCTCGCTCGCAAAACCCGAGATCGTCGTGCCCGAGGGTGACGCCACGGCCTCGACGGCCTGGGATCTCGCATTCGAGAAACTCGACGTCTTCACGAACAGCGGCGCGTCCGGGTCCGGCGAGGGCGGGGCGTTCGGTCCGCTCGACGCGGTGACGTTCGACGACGGCATCGCGCCGGCGGTCCCCTTCATGACGAAGGACGAATCGGGCGGCGCGTTCCGTGATTTCTGGGCGTACGATCCGAGCGTCCACGTGCTCTGGGTGCGTTATCACGTGTACGGCGTGCGCGACGGCGACAAGCAATGGAAGGTGCAGGTCCTCGGGTATTACGCCGAGCAACAAGGCGCGCCGGTGGCGGCCATTTATCGGGTCCGGTGGGCCGAGGTGACGTCCGCCGGCGTGGGCCCGACGCAGACGCTCGCCGACATCGACGGCACCGCGGGCGGCTCGCAGGCGCCCGAGGACGCGCCCAGCGAATGCCTCGATCTCGGCACGGGCGCGCGGACGAAACACACGCCGGCCGAGGCGCTCACCACGAAGGACTGGCACCTCTGCTTCCGCCGCGCCTCGGTCAGCGTCAATGGCGAGCTCGGCGGGCCGCGCGGCGTGACCGCCGTCGATCTGCACGCGGCCGAGACGAAGGACGAAACGCTCGACATCGTCAAAACGCGCACGGATGATTCCGAGCTCCCGCGGTTCGACGCGGTCGGACATGCGGAGCTGTCCGATCCGAAGCTCGTTTGGCGGGGCGATCGGATCTTCAGCGCGTTGTCGGACTACTGGATCGATCGGGCGGCGGCGACGCCCGCGCCGACGGACGCCACCTGGCTCGTGCAATCGGCCGCGGACGGCGTTTCGCGGTACCTCCTGGTCTTCGACCGCTTCGACGGCGCGACGGCCGACGGGCCGGGCAAGGTGGTCCTGCGCGTCAAGCCGGAGGGCGTTCCGCAGCAATGAGCGGGTGCGCGCCTATTGCGCGCACCGCGCGGCCTCCCCGGGTACCGGGAAAAACCGGGCGCCGTCGATCTTCTCGGCGCCCGCCTTCCGCGTGATCTCCACGGCCACCGGATATCGCTCGCACGAAAGGCGGAAGCCCGCCCGCGTGGCGCCGTCGCCCCCGATCACGTCGCCGATCCGGCACGCCCCGCGAATCTCCTTCAGGCTCGCGAGGGATGCCTTCATGCGACCGAGGTCCACGCTCGCATCGAAGAGCTCCGCCGCCGCGGCGTCGTCCCATCGATTCACGAGCCGGACGAGTTTGTCCCCGCCCGACGCGAGCGCGCTCGGCGGCGGCAGCACGCTGCGGAAATCGAGGAACTGGATCCGCGGCGGCGAGGTCGGCGCGAGCGTGAACGACACGCCGATCCACCCCTTCTCGCATTCGAGCCGGAACGTTCCGCGGAGCGCGTTCTCCGCCTCGAACGTCCCCTCCTCTCGGCAAGCGCCGTGCGCGGCGCGGAGCTTGCCGACATCCGCCGCCCATCTTTCGCGTGGTTTGTCGAGGTAAATCGAATCCGCGAAGATCGCATTCGCCTCCGCATCGCTCCATTTCGCGACGAGCCGGCTCGTGGCCTCCTTCGCCCGCACGAGCGCCTCCGAGGGCACGAACGCGCGCGGCACGAGCGCGCCCGTCTCGTGCAGGCGCCGCAACGCCTCGCGCGCGATCCGCCACATGGGCGCGTACGTGAGGTTCGACATGGCGATCACCCCGACGCCGTGATCCGGCAAGAACTGGATCACCGACCCATACCCGGGCAAACCCCCGGTGTGCGAGACGCCTCGCGAAAATTCGCACGTCTCGAACGTGCCGAGCCCGAACGTATATCCCGTCGCGCGCACGGACGGCGGCTCGTCCCCGAGTCCGGGCGAGGCCCAGAGCCCCGTCGAGCGGCCGATCTCGTGCATCTCGCGCAGCGTGCTTCGCCGGACCGGCCCCGCCTCCCGCTCGTCACGCGGCGGCCACGCCGCGAGGTGATACGCCACGTACTTCGCCATGTCGGCGACCGACGAATAAAGCCCGCCCATGGCCCCGTACGCGCCGTGCGGCAGGTTCACCTCGGGCACGAGCGTATCCCCCTCCTTCCGATATCCGCGCGCGAGATGCTTCTTTTCGACCATCCGCTCGTCGAGGACCGTCCGGTTCATCCCGAGCGGCGAGAGAATCCGCGTACGCAAAGAGTCCGCGTAATCGATTCCCGAGACGTTCGTGATCACGCGCCCGAGGATCGCGAATCCCGTGTTCGAATACTCGAACGTCGATCCGGGCGACGTCGAGAAGGGAAACCCCTCGCGCATCATCTTCGAGAACTCGGCCTCGGAAATGCCGAGCTGCCGATCGCCCCAGGGATTGTCCTCGGGGAACCCGGCGCCGTGCCCGAGGAGCTGCCGGAGCGTGATCGGCGCCGCGTCGCGCGTGGGATACCGGAGGCCGGCAAGCTCGGGGACATATCTCGCGGCCGGATCGTCGAGCGAGAGTTTTCCCTCGTCCCGGAGCTGCAGAATGGTCATCGCCGTGAAGCTCTTCGTCACCGAGGCGATCCGAAACACGGAGTCCTTGTCGACGGGCGCCTTCGTCGCGACGTCAGCCACGCCGAATCCCTTCGCATAAACGAGCTCGCCGTCGATCACGATCCCGACGGCCACGCCGGGCAACCCCCGGCGCGAAACCTCGTCCGCGACATATCGCTCGATCGCGGGGAAGGCCGCGGCGAGCTTCTCTTTCCGCTGCGGATCGAGGAACACGGGCGGCTGCATCGAGGGGCGCGCGAACTGCATGTCGCGGCCCTCGGCCTTCGCGACCTCGGGCGGCTTCGAAGATCCGCAGGCCGATACGAGCAGCGCGGCGAGGGGCAGAATCCGGCGGGCGGGCACCATCGAGCGCGCATCTTCGCCCCGCCGGCGCGTGCGTGCCAACGAAAAAGGGCGGTTCCCGCTTTACGCCGGCGAACGCTCGACGTATCGAAACGTGTCGTGACGATCGACGAGGGGCGCAAAGGTGGAGCACGTGCAGCCTGGGAAGCGCTCGGGCGCCACGCTCCGGCGTCCGCCCGCGACGTGAATCAGGCGCTCGAAGCCGCGCGCCTCGCGTTTCGCCTCGGCGACCTTCGCCTCTTCGATGCATGGATCACGCAGGCGCTCGCGCTCGCGACGGCGGAGGGCCCACGCGCGGCGGCGAAGGTGCACCTCGCCGCGGCGAGCTTCGAGCGCAGCGCGGGGCGGTTTTTGGGCTGCAAACGGCACGTCGAGCGAGTGATCGCGCTGGCGCCCGACGAACCCGCGCTGCGGGAGCGCGCGGGCGTCCTCCTGCATGCGTTCGGCGCGCCAAACGAAACAAGCTTTTCGGAGACATCCCATCCTCGGTCCGCGGAGGCCGAAGCGCTCGTGATGCGCGCCCGGGAGAAGAGCGCGAGCGGCGACCCGCGCGGCGCTGTTCGGGATCTGCTCGCGGCCAAACACATCGCGGACGAGGCGCAGATCTGGGTGATCGATCTGGAGCTCGTCGCGCTCGGCCGGCGGCATTTCGGGTTCCTCGACGTCGAGGCGCTCACGGCGATGGTCCGTGGCCCGGACGAACCCAGCCGCAAAGCCGAAATCGAGCACGCGCGGTATCGGCGGTTTCTGGCCCCCGCCCTCGATCGCGCCGTGCGCCTCGTGAACCGCGCCTGGGACGTGCTCCCGGAGGCCGCGCTCGCGCCACTCGCGTGGGGACTCCGAGACGCATCCTACGAGGAGGAAGGCGGTCTCACGGCTCCACGCGCGCGAAGGCTCCGGCTCCTCGCGCACCTCTTCCCCGAGGCGATGCTCGCGCGGCTCGGCGACCCGCCCACGCGCACGCTGCCGCCGCTCCGCAGCTCGGCGCGGCAACGCGCCAAGATCTTGCAATGGTCGATCCGGAGCCGCACCCCCGCGGACGTGCTCGGCGAATTCGACGCCATTTTGCGAGATCATCCGCGCTCGCATCACCCGCATGCCTACCGGGGCGAATTGCTCCTCTGGCTCGGGCGCGTCGACGAGGCCGAGGAGGATTTCCGTCGTGGCCTCGCCATCCAGCCTCGCGCCCGATGGCTGCACATCGGCATGGGCGCGGTGCACGTCCTCAGGAGCGAATACGCCGCGGCGCTCGCCTGTTTCCAGCGCAGCATCGATTGCGCCCCGGCGCTCGTGGGTCCCACGCTGTACGGGGTTCGTGGCGAGGCGCATCGATTGCGAGGGGATCACTCCGCAGCCGTGGAAGACCTCGCGCGCACGTGCCGCGACACACCCTCCCGCGCGAGCGCCTGGGTGAACCTCTGGCTCGCGGAGGACGACCTCGGCCACACCGATGCACGTGATGCAGCTTGGAAAGAGCTCACGCGTCGCGCGCCGTGGCTCCTCGCGGACGCCGCCGAGGAGGCGCTCGGCCTCGCCTTGCCCGCGGTCGAGGACGAGCGCGAACGCCGCGCCACGCTGGAGCACGCGCTCCGGATGCTGCGTGGCAATCGCTCCTCGTCCTGCGTCACTTATTTCACGCGGGAAGGCGAGCTACGCACGGTCTTCGACGTGGGCTAGCCCGGACGAACTCGCTCAAAACCGCAAGCGCACACCCGCCGATCCCGGCCCGATCAAGAGCTCCGGCACGAGCGCTTCTTTGGGCTTGATCGTATCGTCCCGCTGGAGGAAATCCTCTTTCCACGCGATGCCGGTGACGAGCAGCGCCGTACCGACGACCTGGGTCAAACCGTCGAGCAAGAACACGGTTTTCAGGCCGCTGGGCAAGTCGCGCTTCGCCGCGCCGATGGTGAGGAAAGGCCCCGCGACGGGGATGTACATCATCGCGAATCGTTCGTCCCCCGAAAGCACCGAGGTCGTCGCGCCCATGAGCGAGATCCCGTAGGCCGTCGCGAGCAAGACCGTGCCGGCGATGACGAGCTTCCTGCGGTTTCGATGGACCCGCGTGTATCCGAGCGGGATCGGCTTGCCCTCCTCGTACTCGATGATCTCGGGCTGCGGGTCGACGCTCGGCAAACGATATCCGTACGGCGGAGGAGGATACGGATAGGGATACGGATACGGGGCAGGATAACGCGGATCGGGCGGCGCGGAGCCCGGCTGCGGCTGCGAGGGCGCGCCCTCGGCCCCTGCCACGGAGGAGGCCACGACGAGCGCGAGGCTCGCCGCTGCGACCACGAACGTTCGTTGCCAATTGCGTTTCATCGCCCCATGCCCCTCGATCGTCGTGACATCGTATCGCGCTTCGTTTCGCGCTCGCAAGCAGCGCTCAGGCGGACCGAGCGAGGCGCTCGCCGGCCACGAGGGCCCCGACGGCGCCGCAATACGCGCCGCGTCGAAGAAAACGCGCGGAAAGCCCCGTGAGCCCGAGCGTCTGCGTGAGGACCTCGACGAGCGCCGGGTTCTCCGCGAGCGTGGAGCCGCCGAGCACGACCGTATCCGCGCCGGCAAGCCGCGCGATCCCCGCGCAAACGAGCGCGATGTTCTCGCCGACGAGCCCGACGAGCGCATGCGCGAGGTCGGCCGGCTCCGTCGAGGCGAGCTTCGCGAAATTGGACGCCGTGAGGTGCGGCGGAATGGGCGCCCCTTGCGAATAGATGTCACCGACGAGCAGGTCCACCGACCCGCGCTTGCCGCGCGCCGCGAGCGCCGAAAGCTCGGCGAACGAGGCCGCGCCCACGAGCAACCTTCCGAGCCCGACGAGCGTGCCCCCACCGAGCCCCGTCCCGCCCGCGCGCACGGCCGAGTCGCCGTCGACGACGAGCACCGACGTGCCCGTGCCCGCCGAGACGAGCAAGTGCCGCGCGGGCAAGGCCAGGCCCTCCTCGGCGGCGAGGGCCGCGGCGCCGAGCGACCAGGCCTCGAACTCGGAGACGCCCTCCACGGCCGCGCCGAGGGCGCTCGCGCCGCCGCCCGTCACCACGATGCTTCGGGGAGCGAGCTCGGCGATACGCGCGCGGATGGCGTCGAGGTCGCGCGAGGGCCATCGCTCGGTGTGAAGCTCGCCTTGGCGAAACGCGATCTTCGTGAGGGTCGCGCCGAGGTCGAGGCCGAGGACGGGAGGAGCAGACGGCATGGTGGCCGCACGATATCACGGTTCCCGTGGACAAACCCTGCGAGGGGACTAAGATCGGGCATTTCTCGCCATGCCCTCGCGAACGTTTGCCACCCCCGACATCCTCGCTCCGGACCTCGACGCCTTGTTCATCGGGATCAACCCGGGGCTCCTCTCGGCGCAGAAGGGGCACAACTTCGCCAATCCGGCGAACGCGTTCTGGAAATTGCTCCACGAGAGCGGCCTCGTCCCCGTGCGCCTCGCCCCCGAGGACGAGATGCGCCTGCTCGATCACGGCCTCGGGCTGACGAACCTGGTCGCCCGCGCGACACGCGGCGTGATGGACCTTGGGCGCGAGGACTACGACGCGGGCAGGCGCGCGCTCACCACGAAGATCCGGAAGTTCAGGCCCCGCATGGTGGTCTTCGTGGGCATCACGGTTTGTCGGAGTTATTTGAACAAGAAGGCCTCGGAGCCCATCCCCTGCGGCGAGCAGCCAGAGGAGGTCTGCGGGGCCCGGGTCTTCGTGGTCCCGAACCCCAGCGGGCGCAATGCGCATTTTTCGTATGCGGAGATGCTCGAGCACTACCGGGTCGTGGCCCGCGCGCTCGAACGCGCTTAGCGGGCCTTGCTACGGCGCGAGGCAGGGCATGTCACCACACGGATCGATGATTTTGCCGGTCGAGCGCAGGAACTCGGAGATCTGAAGACGCGCGCCGGGCTGCACGCGCGGAACGCCGTGGGGATCGACGCCGTCGCGCAGCGGCTTGTTCTCGACGGGCGGCGGCGGCGTGCCCTTGTTCTGCATCGCATCGAACGGCCCCGTATCCCAGACGAAGACCGCCGAGCCGAAGTGCGGATAACTCGCGATCGGCTCGATGCCGAAATAAGGCGTCGTGTCGATCGAGCGGCCCGGATTCACGACGGGTACGTGGATCCCCGCGCCGATGGTGCGGGCCTCGACGTCGGCCGACCATTGCGTGACCTGATGATCGGCGAACGCGTTTTGCATGAGCACCGCGTGCGTCGGCGTCTTCGGGAGCGGATCATTGCCGACGTGCCAGGCATACCCGTTCGTCTCGCCGCGATCCCAGAGCATTTGCACGGACGAGAAGACGAAACGCCGGTCGAACTCGTTCGTGTAGGCCTGGTCGAAGAAGACGCGGAGCTGATCGAAGCCCGTGGCGCGGTCGAGAAGGAGGCTGTAGTTCATGCCCGTGACGCCGAGCACGCCACGGCGGATGTCCTGCGAGATCGCGACGAGCGCACCGCCGAGGATGCCGCCCTGGCTGATGCCGTAATAAAAGACGTCGCTCGTGTCGATGAGCGGCTGGTTCTGCGGGCCGCCCCGGAACGCCGGATCCGAGATGAAGCCCTGCGGGTGGATCATGAGCCGCGCGAGGAAGAGGTTGTTCAAGAGGCCCTGCTGGAGCCGGTCGGCGAGCGTGTTCATCCTGCCAAACTCGGTGACGAGGCGGAGGATGTTCTCGTTGTCGCCCGAGGACATGCCGATGAAGTCCGTCGCGCAGAACACGAAATTGTACGTGTTCGAGAGCTCGCCGGTCGCGGCTCCGCCGTTCACCTGGCTCGCCGATCCCTGCTGGCCGTGGCCATACAGCGCCGCGCGGCCGGGCACGACGGGTGAGGTCGCGTCGTTCCCGTCCGGGAGGGCCGCGCGCGGGATGTTGCAGATGAAGTTCGCCTGGAGCGTGCCACTGCCGTCGAACTGATCCGGGAGGCCGTCGTCCGGCGCATTGTAATTGAAGGACGCACCCGCGACGCCGTTCGCCTGGTTCAGGTAATTCGGGACGGTGAACGTGCCGATGATGCGGCGCGAGCGGTTCGCGTCGGGGTTCTGGAGGACCTGCGTGATCGTGAACGTGGGCGCCGCATTGCCGAGTTTTTCGAAGGCGTCGTCGCGGATGTGGAGCATGCGGCCGGCGAGGCTGTTCGCGCTGGCAACCGTAAAATCCCAGGCGAGGTAGAGCTCCTTGCGCTCGACGCCCGCGCCCGCGAGGACGTCGAAGATCTTCTCCATCGAATCACGCCGGGCCTCGATCGCCGGCACGTTCGAGGGGATCGCGTCGCGGTAGACCTGGAACGCGTCCGAGGCTTCGAGGATCTGCCCGGCGCTGTCCTTCAAGTTGCGCAGCGCCACGACGTACCGGTGTCCTTCGCGGAAATTCATGCCGGCGCGGATGATGAGGGCGCGCGTGGCGTCGCTCGTCGCATACGAATCGAGCTCGCCCCAGACGAGATGGCGTTCGAGGGTCTCGGCGTCGATCACCACGAGCGGCGAATCGGCTTCGAGTGAGCGCTCCATGTGCGTGATCGGACCGATTCCGGTCATGCCGAGGTCGAGGCCCGGCACGTACGTGAGCAGCATCTGGCCCGGGGAAAAACCATCGGCGCGGTTCCAGTCCGTCGGATCCATTCCGATCCCGCCGGGGCTCACGATCGTGCCCGCCGGTGCATTCACCGCCGGGGAGAGGTCGACCTCGGCATTGACGGGCATCGAAAGCGGGTGGAGCGCGACGCGGCGGCCCGTGCTCGTCGTGGGGTCGGCCACGGTGAAATGGTCGTTCGGCCAGGGGAAGAGGCAATGGGCGGTGTCCAGGAAATCGCAGCGATCCGCGTTCGTCACGTCGATCGTGCTGGGATCCACGTTGAAGACCGGCGGGTCGTCGGTGCATTTAACGAGGACGCCCTTCACGTCGGCGCCGTCCACGGTCCCCTTTCCCGCCTCGATGGCGCACGTCTGCGCGGGATTCGTGGGCTGCGCGGAGACGGTGACGTCGTACGTCTCGCCGTCGGCCTGGGGCGTCGCGAACTGGAAGGCGCCGTCCATCGTGACGGAGAGGTCGTCCTTGCCATTGTTCTGGAGGACGAGGCCCGTTCCTTTGAGGCCCGAGACCTCGCCGCCAATCCAGCGCGGATCCGCCGGGAGCCTCACGCATTCGACGGAGACGCCGGTCACGTCGGCGCTTGCCACGACGCCCTTGCCCCCCTTGACGGTACAGCTCTGCGCGGGATCCGCGGGCTGCACGGCCACCGTGACCTCGTAGCTGTCGCCGCCTTCGAGGGCGGGCTTGAAGGTGAATTCGCCGTTCGCCTCGATGGCGAGATTCGAGAAGAGATCCCCGGGGAGGGCGACCTCGAGGACGAGGCCCTTCCCTTCGAGGCCCGATACGGTGCCTCCGAGGCTGTATTCGTTGGGCGCCGCGGGCGGCGGCGTCACGGGCGCGGGGTCCGAGCCGCACCCGGCCGCGCCGAGGGTGGCGAGCACGAGCGCGTAGGCAAGACGAGTTCGACGCATGGAAAGATCCTCCAGTGGCCGCGACGGTATCACGGAGGACCGGCCGGCCGATACGAGGCCGGCGCGCGTGTTCAGATCACGTCGGTCGCCGCCGCGAATCCGATCCTCCCGATCTCGCTCGCGCCCTTGCGCGCCACGAATTCGCGGAAGCTCTCGCCCTCGGCCCGCTCGGTCACGTAATGCCTCGCGATCGCGGCGATCACCTTGGGCGTCTCCTCCTCGGGCACGCGGCCGTCGAGGCGGTCGCCGATCTTCGCGTCCGGGCCGCAGCCGCCGCCGACGCGCAGCGAATAATGCGGGCGCTCGACGCCGTCTTTGCCCTTCACCATGAGCCCCGTCATGCCGATGTCGGCCACGTGGTGCTGGCCGCACGAGTTCGGGCAGCCCGAGATCTTGATGTCGAAGGCGCCGATCTTCTGCACGAGATCGTCGGCCTCGGCGCGGTTTCCGCTCTCCGAGAGGTGCTCGCGCACGCGGGCGCCGACGCCCATGCTCTTCGTGATCGCGAGCGAGCAATAATCGGCGCCGGGACAGGCCACGATGTCCGTGATGTGCCCGGCGTCGGGCTCGGCGAGGCCGATCTGCGAGAGCGCGCGGTGCAAGCCCACGAGGTGACCCTCGGGAACGAAGCGCATCACGAAGTTCTGCGTGTTCGTGGTGCGAACCTCGCCGTTGCCAAACTCGCGCGACAGCGCCGCGAGCCTGCGCATCTGCTCGGCCGTGATGTCGCCGAGCGGGAGTTTGATCGTGACGACTCGGTAGCCGGCCTGGGTCTGCGCCAGCGTGTTCGTCCTCTTCCAGCGCGCGAAGGCTGCGTCGCCGATCGCGTCGCCGCCCGGGGCCGGCGGAGGCGCCTCCTCGTTCGTGTATTCGCCGAGGTATCGATCGAGGTCCGCCTCGATCTTCGCGCCCTCTTCGGCCTTGATCTTCGCGAGCTCGTCGTCGAGCCGCTTCAAGAACTCGGCCTCGCCGAGCTTGCGCAGGAGGAACTTGATGCGCGCCTTCTTGCGGTTCTTGCGCTCGCCGTCGCGCCAGAAAACACGAATCACCGCGTCGCACGCGGCGAGCACGTCCCGCTCCGGCACGAAGTCACGCCAGAGGTGCGCGATCTCCGGCGTCGATCCGAGTCCGCCTGCGACGTACACGGCAAAGCCCCGCCCCGCGTCGGTGACGCGCGCGAGCAGGCCGAGGTCGTTGATCATGATCTGCGCGTGGTCGCGAACGCTGCCGGACAGGCCGATCTTGAACTTGCGCGGAAGCTTGCGGTTGTGCGGGTGGAACAGGAAGTATTGCGTGATCGCATGGGCGTGCGGCGTCACGTCGAAGACTTCGTCCGGGGCGACGCCCGCGAGGTGCGACGCGGTCACGTTGCGCACCGTGTCGGCGCAGGCGCCCACCGTGGTCACGTCCGCCTTCGCGAGAACACGCTGCAGCTCCACCGTCTCCTCGATCTCCAGGTGGTGGAGCTGGATGTCTTGACGCGTCGTGACGTGCGCGAGCCCGAGCGCCCAGCGCTCCGTCACCTCCGCGACCACCTCGAGCTGCGCCGCCGTCATGCGCCCGCCCGGGACCTTGATGCGCTGCATGTGCTTCACGTGCGCGAGCTGCGCGTACACGCCCATCCCGAGGCGAAGCGGGCGAAACTGGTCCGGTGTGATCTCCCCCCGCTTGAACCGCTGAATGTTCTCCGCGTACTCGTCGAGCGCGGTCTGCATACGTGACGCTGCGTCAGACATGGCAGCCAACTTTATCCCTCACTTTTCCGACGCGTCAAGTGTGACAATCTTTCGAGGCCGGAGACCTCGGAAGGATGCTGGGGCCTTCGCGCCCGCTTCCAATTCCGCTAGGACGGTTCCGTGAAGACCGCCCTCCCGACCAGCACGGACTCCGTTCACGCAGGGGAACGCGTCGATCGCCCGCACCACACGCTCGCGCCTTCGATCGCGCTCACCGCGACGTACACGTTCGACGACTCGGACGACCTCGAACGGTTCATGCGCGGCGAGGATCCGGACCCCGGGCGGCTCGACTACGGGCGCTACGGAAACCCGACCGTACGCGAGGTCGAGGCGCGCATCGCCGCGCTCGACGGGACCGAGGACGCGCTGCTCTTCCCGAGCGGCATGGCCGCGCTGACGACGACGATCCTCTCGTTCGTGAAGGCCGGCGACGACGTGGTGCTCTTCCGCGACACGTACCGCAGGACGCGTCAGTTCGTGGTGAAGATGCTGTCGCGGCTCGGCGTGTCGCACACGCTGCTCGAGCCCGGAGACCTCGACGGGCTCGCGGCGGCGATCGGACCGAAGACGCGGCTCGTCATCACCGAGATGCCGACGAACCCGTACCTGCGCTGCGTCGACGTGGAGAGGCTCGCGGACATCTGCAAGAAGACGCGGGCGAAGACGCTCGTGGACGCGACGTTCGCCACGCCCGTCAATGCGATGTTCTCGGCCGTGGGCATCGACCTCGTGGTGCACAGCGCGACGAAGTACCTCGGCGGGCACAACGACGTGCTCGGCGGGAGCGTGTCGGGGCCGTCGTCGCTGCTCTCGCTCGTGCACGAGGCGCGCGACGTGCTCGGCGCCGTGTCCGATCCACACGCGGCGATGCTCATCGGGCGTGGCATCAAGACGCTGTCCTTGCGCGTATCCCGGCAAAACCAGACGGCGCTCGCGGTCGCGCGCGGCCTGGAAGCGCACCCGGCCGTGGAGCGCGTGTATTACCCGATGCTCGAATCCCACCCGGATCACGCGATCGCCAAGAAGCACCTCGCGGGCGGCGGCGGCGTCGTGTCGTTCGTGGTGCGCGGCGGCAAGGACGGGGCGCGGCGCGTGGTGGACGCGTGCAAGCTCGCGCGGATCGCGCCGAGCCTCGGCGGCGTGGAGACGCTCATCGAGCAGCCCGCGATCATGAGTTATTCGGAGCTCGGGCCCGAGGAGCTCGTGGCGGTCGGGATCGCGCCGGGGCTCGTGCGGCTCGCCGTAGGAATCGAGGAGACCGAGGACGTGGTCGCGGATCTCTTGCAGGCCCTCGACGCGGCCGCGGGCGCTTGATCAGCGGTTGAAGGGCTTCAAGGCGAAACGGGCGCGGTCGAGGGCATCCATGCCCGACCGGTCCGTGAGCCAGCATTGCGAATAACCGCCGCGGATCTCGGGCAGTTCGTCCCGGCCCGCGAGCTGTTTGCCCACGAATGCGAGGATGTCGCGGGCCTCGCTCGGCGAGAGCGTGATGCCGAGCGAGGCGCGGACGACGACCACGATCGTGCTGCTCGGCCAGCGCCCGATCGTCGATTTCTCCGGACCGAGCGCGCGAGCGAGATGGACGAGCTCGCCGATCGTGCGCTCGAGCCCCCAGCCGGCGAAGGGCGGCCGCGCGCGAGGCCCCTCCAGCTTCGACGGCTCCTGCACCTGGAACACGAGCACCGAGAAAGGAATGCCCGTGCTCGCGCTGAATTGGTACTCGGCCTCGAGGGCCTCCGTGAGCCCTGGCTGGTCGAGCACGCCCTTCACCTCGCTCCGCAAGGTCGGCTCGTACGTCACGGGGGCGTCGCTGAACCGGGACCGCGGCTTCGTGCTGCCCGGCGCGGGCGCGCTCGGGGGCGGCGTCGGGTCGTCACGCAGCCGGTCGCGCGACGGGCGCGGCGCGGGAATGGCCATGGGCGGGCGCTGGGAGATGCGCCGCGCCGCCTGCGAGGGCGGAGGCAGCTCGGAGAGCGGCAGGAGGGGCCCGGACGGCGGCACGGACATCGGGACGCGGAAGAGCTCGGCGAGCAGGCCGATCGCCGTGCTCGCCCGCTCGGGCCGCTCCTTGGGCTCGCGCGCCCCGACCTTGCGGAACCACTCGTCGAATCCCGCCGGGAGCTGCACGCCGCGCCTCGACGCGCGTGTCGTGGGCGGCTCCGGCAGCTCGCCGGCGATGATCTTGCCGAAGAGCGCATAAACGGACGGAAGCTGCAAGAGCTCCGGCCTCCAGTATGCCTCGCCGACGAGCAGTGTATAAGCAACGTGGGCGAGCGAATAAATATCGGCGGATGCCCGGATCCCGCCATCGCCGTGAATTTGTTCCGGCGCCATGTAGAGAGGCGTACCGACGACGGCGGTGGTGTGCGCGAGGGTCGATGCGACGGCGACCTTGGCCACGCCGAAGTCGAGGATCTTCACGCAGGGCCGGCCGTCGTCGCGCGTCGTGACGAAGAGATTTTCCGGCTTGAGATCGCGGTGGACGATGTTCGCGGCGTGCGTCTTGTCGAGGGCGAGCGCGACCTGGGAGAGGTAGAGCACGGCCTCGGGCTCGGGCAATGGGCCGCGGCGCTTCACCATGCCGCCGAGCTCCTCGCCGACGAGCAGCTCCATCACGAGAAACGGCAGTTGCGTCGAGCTGTCCACGCCCGCGTCGAGCACCTGCACGAGGTGCTCGCTCTCGATGCCGCCGGTGACCGTGGCCTCCTGCGCGAAGCGGCCGCGCATCACCGAATTCTCCAGCACGGCCGGGTGCATGACCTTCAGCGCGCGCTTGCGGTTCGTCGGCTCGTCGTGGACCTCGAACACCGCGCCCATACCGCCCGCCTTGATGCTGCGGACGACGCGGTAACGGTCGTGGAACAAGGCGCCTGTGACGAGCATGGAGGAGACCGGCTCGCGCATCCTAGACCAAACGCGCGGCTCGTTGAAAGGGGTTCTGGCAAACAGGACCGGTCCGTCCGGCCACTTGCACGCGATCTAGCGCAGTTTTACGTCGCTTCCACGAGCTCTCGCAACGAGACGGGCTCGAGCTCGGCGAGGCCGTGGATCTCGGCATAACTGCGCAGGATCTCGCCCGGGCAGGCGGAGGCGAGCACGCAGCGGGTCTCGTGAGGACAGGAGATCGCGGAAGCATGGAAGGCCGCGTGTTCTGCCTCGCCGGCGCGATGACGGAAGCGCGGGTCGCGGTACTCGGTGCCCGGAAGCGGAGGCCGCTCGGCGGGCGCGTCGAGCCAGGTCCGCGGCGGCGCGCCGTCTTCGCGCATCCGCCGAAAAACCACGCAAGGGACGACGCCCTGCACGTTCATGCGCACGCCGCGCGCGAGCGCCCGGGACATCACTTCAGCCACGTCGGTCATGCGCGGCGCGGACGAAAAGTACCGATCGGCGCGCGATTCGAAGCTCGGGTACGGCATGTGCGGGTAGAAGGACAAACCTCGCGCGGCGGCGAATCGCGCGACGCCTTCGAGTTCGCCGAGGCCCTCGCGCGTGGCAACGCAGAGGATCCACACGGATTCGGGCGAGACGCGGGCGAGGAGGTTGCCTATGGCGCGGGTGACCTCCGCATGCGCGCCCTTGCGGCCGACGATCCGGTCGTGCGCCTCGGGTGATACCGAATAAAGCGGCACGTGGAAGCGTGTTTCCTCGGGGAGCGCGGCGACGACGTCGTCGCAGAAGGCCGGGTCGGCGAGGCGCGTGCACGGGGAGAAGACGTGCGCGGTCTGGTAGCCGAGGTCCTTGGCGCGGCGGAGGACGTCGAGGATCCGCGAATGCGCGAGCGGATCGTATCCATTGATGCGGACTTTGCGCACGCCGCGGCGGCGGTTCGATTCGAGGTCGGCGTAGAGCCGGGCGAGCACGCGATCCCCGCCGTCCTCGGGCGGGGCCGTCTCCTTGATCGAGCAGAACGCGCAGGATTGCCCGCAATCGGCGTCGATCGCGAGGTTCAAGACCTCGCCGTCGGCCGAGGGCTCGACCGCCTCGGATGCCGACGGCAAGAGAAGCGCCGGGGCGACGTCCGAGAGGATGTCCGGAAAAACGACATCGAGTCCCTCGTGATCGCGCAATTGCAGGACGAACGCGACGAGCGCGCGGAGCTCGTCCGCGCCGGGAGGATCGGCGGCGCCGAGCGAGAGGTGCTTGATCGAAAAATGCGCTGTCGTGGCGAATGCGGGCTTGTTGTCGTCGCGGCGCCCGACGAGGACGAGGAGCCTGCGCGCGTCCGATTCCCGGCGGAAATCCAGCACGAGCTCGAGGCCTCCTTCGTGCGATTTTTGCAGGTACGAGCTCGGATAGACGTCGACCAGGGAAAACCCCGCCGCGGCGGGCGCGCCTTCGACGATCTCCGGCGAGAGCAGGGCGCGCAGGCCGTCGCGGCCGAAGATCAGGCGTCCTCGTTCGCGGGAGCGGCCGAGGACCTCGGCGATCGTTTTTCCCGGGCTCCGTTCGAGCAGCGCGTCGATCGAGGCCGCGACGGCCATCACGAGCCGCGAGACCTCCTCGCGCCGCTCGGGCGTGCGCTCGGCGATCGCGCCGCGATACCGCACGGCCGCGTGCGTGAGCCGCCGGAACACGGGGCCGGGCGCGCCGAGCGGCAGGACCGTGACCTCGACCCAGTCCGCGCTGCCCTTCGCCTCGAACCGCGCCGTGAGCCGGTCTTCGCCTTCGAGCAGGATCGCCTTGCAGGAAAATCCCCCGAGCCTGAGCGGCACGAGGGCCATCTCCATCCCCGACGCCTCGGGCCGCGCGAGCGCCGTTTCGTTGGTGCTCAAACGGATCCCCCGCCGGCCTGGTCCCAGGCCTTCACCCAGGCCACGAAACGATCGATCGTGGCGCGGTCGCGGGCATAAATGCGTGATTGCTCGTGATCGGGCACGTCCTCGGAGAAATACACGATATCGTACCGGGACGAACGGCGATACGCGGGCTCGGCCGGATCCGTGGGCGTGACGATGAACGAGAGGGTTCGTCCCTCCATTTCGAGCTCGACAACGGGCACGGTGCGGCGAAACGTGCGGAGGCGGGCGCCCTTGTTTCGCCAGCCCTCCGGATTCGGAAAGGCGGGGCCGCCGAAATCACGCGTGAAGGCCGCGGAGAGGGCAAAGGCGAGGCGCTCGATCACGTCGGGTTCGGTCATGTCGTTCATCCGGAGGCGCGCATGTCGCGCTCGAGGTCCTGGGTCGCCTTGCTGAAGGCCTCCGGATCGAGCTGCCGCAAGGCGAGGAGCGCGGCGACGCGGTGCAGGCGCGCCTCCGCGAGGTCCGATCGGACGAGCGCCTCGCGCGCCGATTGCGCCTGGCTCGCGCGGATCCGCGCGGTCGCGCGGCCGAGCGAGAAGGCGCCGAGCAAAAGGAGAAGCGCGCCGACGCCGAGGAGCAGCGACACGAAGAGCGCGCCCTCCGGGGCGAACAGGGCCCGAAACCCTGCAATGGCGGCGAGGACGACGATCCCCACGAGCGCGACGACAGCGCCGATCGCGCCGAGCCGATCCATCCACGCCGCCCGCGCGTGCTGCCGCAGGGCGATCCCGCGGTGCAGATCGGCCTCGCGATCGAGCCGGATCGCGAGATCCGCGAGCGGGTCCTCACCCGAGACCGTGGGCAGATCCGCCTGCGCGAGGATCTCCGAGACCTGGAACGCCGTCGGATCTTCGAGCGCACGCAGGGCCGTCCCCGCGCCGCTCTTCACCGCCTGCGCCGCCCGGTCCGCGGCGGGCGCGACGCGACCTTCGATCGCCGCGCCCACGTCGCGCGCGAGCGTCTTCGCGCGTTCCTTGATCCGCGGCGCTTTCGCCTCGGCGTCTTCGCCTTCGACCTCGGCCACCTTGCCCCAGCCCCCGCGCTCGGCTCTCGTCGTCTCTTCCATGGCTCGCGCTCGCTGCCCCACGATCGGGGCGGAAACGATACAGAAACGTCGTTCGAGTGCCAAGCGCCGCCGTTCGCCGAAGGCGAACCGCCTTGCGACGAAGGGCCCGACTTCGATAGAGTCGCGGATACCATGTGGGCCCGAGCGCAATTTTCCTCCCTGCCGCGCTCCTTCGCGCTCGCGGCCGCGCTCGCGCTCGCCGGAGGGCTGCCCGAGGCCTCGGGATGCGGGCTCCGGGTCGCGGAGAGCCCGACGCAGCCGATCCCGTGTTTCAACGTGATGGACTGCCCGCCCTCGAACGATCCGTGCATCGTGTCGACCTGCTTCGAGCAGCAGTGCGCGATGGTGGCGGCCGCGCAGAACACGGTCGTGCGTGATCAAGAGGCGGGCGATTGCCACATGCGGGTATGCGATGGCAATGGCCACACGATGGAGATCGACGACGACGTCGACGTGCCGGGCGACGACGACAACGAGTGCACGATAGCGACCTGCAAGGAAGGCGCGGGCGTGCACGAGCCGGCCCCGGTCGGCGAGTCGTGCGGCGAAGACGGCGTGTGCAACGGCAAAGGCGCGTGCGGGGCGTGTCTGCCCGGAGCCGAGCGCTGCGAGGGGAACGCCGTCGCGACGTGCAACGACGAGGGCGCGTGGAAGGCAGCGGTCTGCCCCGAGGGACGCCCGATCTGCAAGGAAAAAGCGTGCGTGGGGATCCGGCAAATCGCGGCCGGCGGGGCGCATACCTGCGCGCTTTTCGAGGATGGATCGGCATCGTGCTTCGGCGCCTCGGGCGTGCGGCGGGGCGCGTACGGAGCGCCGCCGGTCCCGGGCGTCGTCGGCGCGGTCGAGCTCGCGCTCGGGGGCGCGCACGCCTGCGCGCGGCGGGCCGATGGAACCGCGCTTTGCTGGGGTCACAATGCATTCGGGCAGGTCGGCGATGGCACGACGGAAGGGCCTCGCCCGCCCACACAAGTCGTCGGCCTCGCGGGCGCGACCGCGATCGCGGCGGGCGCGGCGCATACCTGCGCGATCGTGAACGGCGGCAAGGTCGTCTGCTGGGGACGCGAAGGCCGCGGGCAGCTCGGCGCGAAACCCGCGGGGCCCGCGGGCAAACCCCCGGCGAGCGAGGTCCCCTCGCCTCTCCCTGCCTCCTCGGGCGGCGCGCCTTCGCCTGTCGCGGGCCTGCTCGGCGCCACGAAAATCGCGCTCGGCGGCCGGCATGCCTGCGCGCTCGGGCCCGGCGGCCAGGTCGCTTGCTGGGGCGAAAACGAGAGCGGCGAGCTCGGCCATTTCCGCCCGTCGTCCCCTGCCAAACCCAAACCCGGCCCGCGCCCGACCTCACGCCTCGTCTCCGTCAAGGGCATCGAGGGGGCGAGCGCGATCGCGCTCGGCGCCGCGTTCGGCTGCGCCCTGCTCGAAGAGGGATCCGTGCGCTGCTGGGGCGACAATGCCGCGGGGCAGCTCGGTGATGGCACGACCGAGGCGCGGGCGGAATCGGTGCTCGTCAAGGGCCTGACCGGCGCGACGGCGATCGCGCTCGGCGCCGAGCACGGGTGCGCGCGGAAGGAAGGCGGCGTGGTCGTGTGCTGGGGCAAAAACGATCGGAACCAGCTCGGCGACGGCACGACCGAGGCGCGACCTTCCCCCGTCCCCGTGCCCGGTCTCGCGGGCGTGCGCGCTCTTTCCGCGGGCGGCGCGCACACGTGCGTGATGCTCGAAGGCGGGGCAACACGATGCTGGGGCGGAAATGGGGCCGGCGAGGTCGGCGACGGCACGACCACGGATCGCGGCGCCCCCACGGCCGTGATCTGGTGACGATTTTATGACCACCTGCGCCCCTCGCGGGCGGCGCGCTCGGATATACTGGCCCTCGGCTCGGAGGTGAGCGACATGAAGCTTTTCTGGGGTTCTTTGAGTGTGCTTACGATTGGCCTCGCCGTCGGCTGCAGCGCGACGGGGGGCGGCAGTCAATTCGACAATGAGGGCGGCGGCGGCTCGGGCGACGGCGGCTCGGGCGCGGGGAACCAGGGCGGTGCCGGCGGCGCCGGCGGCGGCTTCATCCCGGGCGCGGGCGGGAGCGGCGGCTCCACGCCCGGCGAGGATTGCACCGACGCGGCGAAGCTGATTTACGTGCTCTCGGACGAGAACGAGCTCTACAGCTTCGACCCGCCGGCGAAGAAGTTCACGAAGATCGGCACGCTCGGCTGCAACACCACGATGCAGCCGAACTCGATGGCCGTCGACCGGAACGCGGTCGCCTGGGTGAACTACGTCGAATCCGACCCGTTCCTCGGGGACGACATCAACGGCGTGATCTACAAGGTCAGCACGAAGGACGCGAGCTGCGACCCGCAGCCCACGGTGCAGCTCATCTCGAACTGGTTCCGCCTCGGAATGGGTTTTTCCACGAACGACGGCGGAATGGGCGAGACGCTCTACATCACGGGCACGGGCACGATCGGCGCGGGTGATAGCCCCGGGCTCGGGAAGATCAATCCGCTCTCGTTCGGCGTCGAGACGATTGCGAACTTCTCCCCCGGGGCGTTCACGGGCCAGAGCGCCGAGCTCACGGGCACGGGTGACGGTCGGCTCTATGGGTATTACACGACAAGCCCGGTCCAGGTCGGCCAGATCAACAAAGCGACCGGCGCCGTGACGAACGCCAAGGCGATCACGGGCCTGGCGACGCCCTCGGCGTGGGCATTCTCGTTCTGGGGCGGATCGTTTTACCTCTATGCCGCCGCGGGCCTCGACTATTCGAACGTGACGAAGTACGACCCGGTGGCGGGCACCATCGACAATGCGTACATGACCAACATCGGCTTCCGCATCGTCGGGGCCGGCGTCTCCACGTGCGCGCCGCTCGAGCCGCCGAAGTGACATGACGATCGGGCGCGGGGTCCAGGCCTTCGGCGTCACGCAGCGCGGAGTGCGGTTTCAGAACGACGACGCCTTCCGCATTCTAAGCGGCCCTTCCGGACACGTGTGCGTCGTGGCGGACGGGATGGGCGGGCACGGCGCGGGGGACGTCGCCTCCGGCATCGCCGTCTCCTTCACGACCGACCTCCTCGTCGCGCCGGGTGAAGGCCCCGCGCCCGATCGTATTCGCGCTGCCGTCGCCGCAGCCAATCGAGAGATCTTCCACCGGAGCAGCACGGACCGGCGGCTCCTCGGCATGGGCTCGACGGTGGCGCTCCTCTTCCTCCCGCACGACGGCCGGGTCGCCTATGTCGCGCACGTGGGCGACAGCCGGGTCTACCTTTATCGAGACGGCGCGCTCCGGCGCCTGACGGAAGACCATTCCCTCGCCCACTTCCTCCGGCAGAACCCCGACAAGCGCGCGGAGCTCGGCATCCCGGAGGCCGACCTGGAGAACGTCGTCGCGAACATCCTCACGCGCTCGCTCGGCATCAAGGACACCGTGGACGTCGACCTCGTCGAGATCGAGGTTTGTCCGAACGACCGATTTCTCCTCTGCACCGACGGCCTTTGGGACCCGGTCGACGATGCCCGCATCACCGAGATCCTCCGGGACGGCGGGGACGACGTGGGGGAGACGTGCGCGCGGCTCCTCCGGGCGGCGCAAACTGTGCCAGGAACAGAGCGGACGGACGAACGGTTCGGCCGGGACGACGTGGCGTTGATCGTCGCGAGGGTGTTGACTTGCGCCCCGTCTCGGACGTAGCGTTCGCCTGGTCTCCTTTCAGGAAAGGATCCCGGTCGTGCAACAGAATCCCGGTTATGGTGGTGGCTACGCTGGCGCGCAGGCTGGCGGCGCTTCGTTCCAGGTCTTGACGATCGATGCTGGCTGCGGCGGCACCATCGAGCACAGCAAGATCGCCGACCTCGCGAACCAGATGGGCGCGCAGGGCTTCGTTCTCTCCAACGTCTTCATGGACGTGCGCAGCGCGTTTGGTCCGTTCTGCCCCAAGCGTTGTGCCGTGCTGGTCTTCAAGCGTGGCTGATCCCGTATCCCCGCGCAGGCTCGAGCTCGCGGGGGTACCTCCGGCTGCGTTCGCGTTGAGCGAGCTCGGCCGTTATCCTTCCTTCGCTCATCATCCGACCTGCGGGCGGCACGATCATCACCTCGTCCGCCCGTTTGGCGTGCCTTTGTGCCTGGGCTGCGCCTGCATGTATCCGGGTATCGGGGTCGCGCTCATCGCCCTTTTCTTCGTTTCACCCGCGCACGACATGGCGACCGCTTTCTGGGTCGCCATGGCGGCCCTCGGCTGCGCCGTGCCGACTTTCTTTCAGCCCTTCATCCAGCGTCGCTGGTACAAAATCCCGGCGCGCTTCGTCCTCGGCGTGGGCTTTGGCCTCGTCGCGGGCGCGGCGTGGATCGTCCCGAACACCCTTTGGGGCTGGGTGATCCGCGTCGCGGTCGTCGCGACGACCGTCGGCCTCGGCACGGTGGCCTTGCGCCTCCGCGCCAAACGCCTCGACGACCCTTGCAAGAATTGCCCCTGGGGCGCCTTCCCCGTCTGCGCGCACAACCTCCCGGCGTTGCGTCGCATCCGGGAGCAGCAGGGGCCCGACCCGTTCGTCGATGCGCTCATCACGGAGCTCGAGCCTCTCGCGCCCTATCCGCCTCGCCTCGGCGAGGCCCCCCCGGTCCAGCGGCCGGGGCAGTTTCAGTTCCACGCCCCGCCGCCGAACCCCTGATCGAAGCGAAGCTCAGACTTCGGTCCACGGATCGGATCGCTTCGCGATCCATCCGGCGACCTTCGGCCAGATCTGCTTCGGGCCTTTGCTCGACGTGGACAAACCGATGTGCCCGACCGGGAAGCGCATGATCTCCTTGTCGGTCGAGGCCACGATCGTGTTCAGGATCTCGCTCGACTTCGGGGGCGCGATCGTGTCGTTGTCGGCGATGATGTTGAGCAGCGGAACCTTGATCTTCGAGAGGTCCACGGTCTGCCCGGCGACCTTCATGCGGCCCTTGCAGAAGTTGTTGTACTGGTAGCAATCCTTGATGTATTGCCGGTAAATCTCGCCGGGGAACTGCACGTTGTCCGACGCCCAGTGTTCCATGCCGAGAAACGTGGTCACGAAGTCGGGGTCGTCGATCCGGCGGAAGACCTCGAGCCATTTCGTCATGCGCTGGATCGGCGCCATCGACGAGAAGCCTGTCTCCATGAGCTCGATCGGCACGTTGCCGTAGGCGTCGACGAGCGCGTCGACGTCGAAGCGGTTCGGCTTCGTCCATTCGGCGAAGACGCCGCCCTCGTGGAAATCGACCGGCGTCGCCTGTGCCACGAAATTGCGGAGGCCCTGCGGGTGCAGCGCCGCATAAGCGAGCGCCATCGTGCCGCCCATGCAGTAGCCGTACAGCGTGAGGTCCTTCGCGCCGCTCAGGCGGAGCGTCCACTTCACGGCGTTCTTGATGAGCACGTTGAGCACGTCGTCCCAGCCCATCCGCCGCTCGGCTGCGCCGGGCGTGCCCCAGTCGATCGCGTAGACGTCGTAGCCCTGGCCGACCATGAATTCGATGATGCTGCGGCCGGGCAGGAAGTCGAGGATGTAATAACGATTGATGAGCGAGTAGACGAAGAGGATCGGCGTCGCGTGCTTGCGGACCGTGGGCTCGAAGCGGAGCAGGCGCATCTTGCCGTTCGTGTAGACCACCTTGTGCGGGGTCGGCGCGAGCGGGGGCTCGCCGACGTCCGCGGCGCGGAGGATGAACGGTTTTACGTAGTGGTACGGGCTCATCGAGCCCTTCTGCGCGGCGTGTATGATCTCGCGCGAGAGCTCGATCTGGCCCTCCACGAGGGCGCGGAGGCGCGCTGTGGTCGATTGCGTCGTCATGGTGTTTCCCGTCCTTCTCCCCGTCAGGAGGGGCGATCGGTCGACGCGCTCCCGTTCGCGTTCGTCCGGACAACCTCGACCCCTTCGGCATCGCGGCGGCTCTTTTCGAACGCGTCGACGACCAGCTCGAGCTGCGACGAGAGGGCCTCGATCTGGTTCTTGACGTCGCGTACCTCTTCGCGCAGGTCGTCCATCTCCGTCGACGTGGGCAGGCGGAGGAGGTGGAGCCAATTTTCCTGGGCCTCGACGTACGCTTTGCGGACGCGCAGGGCGCGGTTCAGGGCGCCGCCGACGAGGTCGAGGTACCGCTCGCTGCGGCCGAGCTTGTCGAACGCCTTGGTCATGCCCTTCTCGGCGGCGACGAACGCCTTGCCCGTCGGCGTCTCCGGCCCGAGCCAATGACCGAGGCCCTTCACCACGCGGGTCAAGAGCTTCGGTTGTTTGTTCGTGGGTTGTTTTGCCACGGCATCCTCTCCCTCTCGCGCCTCACCGCGCGTATTTTTCCTTCAGCTCCCTCTTCAGAATCTTGCCGGCCGCCGAGATCGGCATCGCGTCCACGAAGACGACCGATTTCGGCACCTTGTATTTCGCAAGGTGATCGCGACAATGGGCCAGGATCGCCTCCTCGGTCGTGCTCGCGCCCGGCTTCGTGATCACGATGGCCCGGCCGACCTCGCCCCATTTCTCGTCCGGAACGCCGATCACCGCGACCTGCGCCACGGCGGGGTGCTCGTAGAGGACCTTTTCGATCTCGGCCGGGTAGACGTTCTCGCCGCCCGAGATGAACATGTCCTTCTTGCGGTCGGCGATGTAATAGAACCCGTCCTCGTCCACGCGGGCCATGTCGCCCGTATGGAACCAGCCCTCCGCGTCCACGGACGCTTTCGAGGCCTCGGGATTGTTGAAATACCCCGAACACGCGCTCGGCCCCTTGAGCACGAGCTCGCCGACCTCGCCCACGGGCAAGGGGGTGTTATCGTCATCGACGATCCGGGCGTCGATGAAATAGTTCGGCTTCCCGATGCTGCCGGCCTTCGTCTCGGCGAATTCGGGGTCCATCGAGAAGATGCCCGGGCCGAACTCGGTCATGCCGAAGCCCTGCTTGAAGACGACGCCGTGTTTTTCCCGGTACGCGCGGATGATCGGCACGGGCAGGGGCGCGCCGCCGCTCGTCAAGAAGCGCAGGGAGGACAATTTCGCCGATTCGAAGCGCGGCGATTGCATCATCATCTGGTATTGCGTCGGCACGCAGAAGAGCACCGTCGCCTTCTCGTGCTCGATGAGCGAGAGCATGTCGTCGGCGGTCCATTTGCGCATGATGACCACCGTCCCGCCGAGCGTGAGCAGGGGCAGCGTGTACACGAAGAGCGCGCCCGTGTGGAACATCGGCGTGTGCGTGAGCGTGACGTCGCCGCGCGAGAGCTCGTGGACCACCGTGTTCAGCGTGTTCCACGCGATCATTCGGTAGGAGATCTTCGCGCCCTTCGGCAGGCCCGTCGTGCCGCCCGTGAAGAGCAGGCAAACGATGTCCTCGGCCTCGACGGCGTCATTCTTCACGGGATGCGCCTCGCGCGTCTGCACCGTCGCTGCATACGGCAGGCTCCCCGCGATGCCCTCGCCATCGAGGTGCAGCCACGTCTTGACCGACGCACACGCCGGAAGGCCCGCGATTTCGCTGATTCCGGCGCGGAAATCGTCGCCGAAGATCATCACCTTCGGCTCGGTCTGGCTCGTGAGCTCGGCGATTTCGCGCGGATGGCTGCGCCAGTTGAACGGGACGAGCACGGCGCCGAGCTTCGCGCACGCGAAGAACGCGTCGAGGAATTCGACGCCGTTCATGGCCAGGATGCCCACGCGATCGCCCTTGCCAATCGCGGCCTCGTCGCGGAGGAACCCGGCGAGGCGATTCGCGCGGCGGTTCATTTCGCGATACGAAAAGCGGCCGGCGTCCCCCTTGGCCACGTCGACGACGGCGAGCGATTCCGGGAAATACCGCTCACCGCGCTCCATCCAGTCCCCGATGTACATGCTCTTTTTCTCCGCTCGCCGGCGCGTGTTCGCTGGTTTCGCCCGGACCGAACCGAGTTTACGCGAGCTCGGCTTTGCTTGGAAGGCCGCTCAAAGGAACGGCGCGCCGAACGTGTCGCCCGCGCGTTTCGTCGCTTCGAGCGCCATCCGCTGCCATTCCGCGGCCACACGCGCGCCGTAGAGCAGCGACGCCTGGCCGATGCGCGCCATGCCGCGCAGCATCACGCCCATCTGCGCCACCCCCGCCGTCTCCAGCGCAGCGAGCCCCTCGAACACGTCGGCGAGCGCGCTCCGTCCCTGCAAGACGTCGCGACTTTGCTGCACCTGCGAATCGGCCCCTTCGCTCATCGTCTGCTCCTCACCCCAGCAGGATCGCCTTGATTTCACGACGATTCACGTCCGTCGGGAGCCGAACCTAAACCCCGCCCTACACGCTGTCAAGCAAACATTGTTGCACTGCAACAATGCTCAGGGCTCGCGGCGCTTCTTGCCGACGATGCGCTTGAGCTCCTCGAGCTCGCGGCGGAGCGCGGCGATCTCCTCGGCCTGCTCGCCACGTTCGTTCGGGTCGGGCGGAGGGACCTGCTCTTCGGGCTCGGGCTCGCGCGGCTGAGACCACGGCGGGCTCTTGCCGCCGCCGAGCATCGCGTTGAGGAACGGAAGCGCGCCGAGGGGGCCGATCGGAAAGACACGCGCGCCCTTCTTCGCGAGCAAGTAGATGTCGAGCGCCCAGATCACCGTGCGCTCGAAGAACTCGGCCAGCGCATCGTCGCCCATGCGGATGAGCTGGCGCAGGAGCGGCACGGGCAAGAGGCGCGCGGCGCCGCGGCTCTCCAGGATGATCTGCGCCAGCGTCGCCTGCGTCAGGTCGCGGCCGGTCTTCGCGTCGACGACCTCGACGTCGTCGCCACGCCTGACACGCGCCTCCACCTCTTCGAGCGTGACGTAACGACTCGCCTCGGTGTCGTACAGCCTCCGGTTGCCGTACTTCTTCACGACCATGCGGACGGTCGTACACCCCGATCGTCCAGATCGCAATGGCCTGTTGCGCCGCAACAATGCACGCGAGCCATTCCAGCGCGCGCGCGGCTTTGCTACGCAGGGCGCCATGCACCTCGGCGACTGGCTCGGACGACGCGCGGCGTTGACCCCCGACAAGATAGCGCTGCTCGACAACGGCGCAGGCGGGCGGGCCCTGACTTACCGAGCCTGGGATCACACGGCGAACCGCACGGCGCATTTCCTGCGGGAGCGACTCGGGGTGCGTCGCGGCGATAGGGTCGCGGCGCTCGCGATGAACGATGTCGCGATGCTCGATCTCTGGTTCGCCTGCGGCAAGCTCGGCGCGATCTTCGCGCCGCTGAACTACAGGCTCACGCCGGGCGAGCTCGGGCAGTACCTCGCCGCGACGACGCCCGAGGTGCTCGTCTACGGGCCGGATTTCGCCGCGACGAGCGAGGCGATCCGGCGCGAGGCGAGCTTCGTCCCGCGCGCGTTCGTGGCGATGCAGGGCGCGTCGCGGGCGCGCGGGGACGACGTGGATCTCGGCGAGCGCGACGCCGCCACGGACAGGCCGCCGCCGGCGCTCCAGATCGGCTGGGACGAACCCTGGGTACTTTGCGGGACGGGCGGGACGACGGGCACACCGAAGGCGGCGATGCTGACGTACCGGTCGATCACGGCAAACGCGGTGAACACGATCTCGAGCTGGGGGCTTTCGTCCTCGGACGTGGCGCTGCTCAACGCGCCGCTCTTCCACACGGGCGGGCTCAACGTGTTCACGGCGCCGCTCGTGCTCGCGGGCGGCACGTCCGTGGTCTGTCGCGCCTTCGATCCGGACGAGGTGTACGCGGGCGTGCGCGACCAGGGCGTGACGGTGTTCTTTGGTGTTCCAACGATGTTCCTCTCGCTGTCGCAGCATCGCCGGTTCGGCGAGGGCGAGCTCCGGAGCTTGCGCATCTGCATCAGCGGCGGCGCGCCGTGTCCGGAGCCCTTGTTCCACACGTACTGGGAGCGAGGGATCGATCTGAAGACGGGCTACGGGCTGACCGAGGCGGGGCCGAACAATTTCTGGCTGCCGCCCGCGGATGTGCGTCGAAAGGTCGGATCCGTGGGCGCGCCGCTGTTTTTCGTGGAAGCGCGGGTCGTCGACGCGGCGCGTGATGCCGTTCGTCCCGGCGAGGTGGGCGAGCTCGAGGTGCGCGGACCGCACGTCTTCGGCGGCTACTGGGGCCGGCCCGAGGAGACGGCGAAGGTGGTGGTCGACGGCTGGTTAAAGACAGGGGATCTCGCGCGCTGCGACGACGAGGGGCATTTCTACATCGCGGGCCGTAGCAAGGATCTGCTCATTTCCGGCGGTGAAAACGTGTATCCGGCCGAGGTCGAGACGGTGATCGCGGGGCACCCGTCGGTCGCGGAGGCGGCGCTCATCGGCGTGCCGCACGAGAAATGGGGCCAGGTGGGCCGGGCGATCGTGGTGCTCGCCCCGGGCGCGTCGCCCGACGCCGAGCCGATCCTCGCGCACTGCCGCGCGCGGCTCGCGAAGTACAAGGTTCCGCAGTCGGTGGTGTTCGTCCGCGAGCTACCGCGCACGGGCGCGGGCAAGATCGACAAGAAGGCGCTGGAAAAACAGCACGGCTGAGCGCCGCGCGAACAGCGTGTTCGCTTCGAATCAGGCCGTGGCGCGCGGCGGCAACGCGGCGCGCACCTGATCGACGAGATGCGTTTCGGGCAGGTGCTTGGGGACGGCGCCGTGCACGCCCATCACCTTCGCGAGCCGCTCGAGGGGCCCGGGCTCCATGTCGCTGCAGAGCAGGACCTTCACGCCGCCGCGGCCGAAGGCGTCGCGGATCATGCGGACGAGCAGAGGACCGTCGAGCTTCGGCATGTTGACGTCGAGCAGCACGAGGTCGCAGACCGTCTCGCGGATGGCCTGCAAGCTGCCGAAGGGGCCGCGGTGGAAGCGCGCCGAGAAGCCTGCGCTCTCCAGGGTCCGCACCGCGCTGGCGCCGAAGATCGCGTCGTCGTCGATGATCAGGATGCGCGGCATCGGACCGTCCTCCCGTGGGCGTTCCCCGGCGCCCCCGACCAAGCTAACCGACCCATGCCGACGGACACGACCTTGCTCAGGCCGAACCATCGAGAGCCGTTCTATTCCCTCCGACCCCGAGGTAACCCACCAAACAAGCGTCAGTTGTTTGGCACCTGGTGATTGCGGGTATCGCTCCTCGGTTTGGGCGTCAAGGGCGTTTTCCGGCCAGGGTTGTTGTTCTACGTTTGTTCAACGTATGGACCGATTGTTCAAGGTTTGAACCTCATACGCAAGCGAATTCTGGCGTAATTTTCGGTTTGTGACGGTTCGTACACAAAAGACTGGACAGGCACGAGGGGAGCCGTTCGCCCCGGGCGCCACGAGGCGCGAGGTCGCCGTCGACGAGCGGTCGGGCCTGGGGTATGGCTTGCCCGTCGCCATGACGTTCCAAGACATCATCCTGACGCTCCAGCGCTTCTGGGCCGAGCGCGGCTGCCTCATCGTGCAGCCCTACAACTCCGAGGTCGGCGCAGGCACGTACAACCCCGCGACGTTCCTCCGCGCGCTCGGACCGGAGCCGTGGAACGTGGCCTTCGTGGAGCCCTCGCGCAGGCCCTCGGACGGCCGCTACGGCGAGAACCCGAACCGCGCGCAGCAGTTCCACCAGTTCCAGGTGATCCTGAAGCCGAGCCCGCTGAACATCCAGGAGCTCTACCTGGAGTCGCTCCGCGCGCTCGGCACGGACCCGCTGCAGCACGACGTGCGGTTCATCGAGGACGACTGGGAATCGCCGACCCTCGGCGCCTGGGGCCTCGGCTGGCAGGTGTGGCTCGACGGGCAGGAGATCTCGCAGTTCACCTACTTCCAGCAGATCGGCGGCATCGACTGCAAGCCGATCTCGGGCGAGCTGACGTACGGGCTCGAGCGCATCGCGATGTACCTGCAGGACAAGGACAGCATGTACGACCTCGTGTACTCGAACACGGGCGGGCAGGTGGTGCGTTACGGCGAGCTGTTCCAGCGGGCCGAGTGGGAGTGGTCGACGTACAACTTCGAGGAAGCCGACGTGGAGGAGCACTTCGCGGCCTTCGACAAGTGCGAGTCCGAGGTGAAGCGGCTGCTCTTCCGAGGCGTCGACGCGACGGCGAAGGGTGCGAAGCCGGACCCGAAGAAGGCGCTCGTGCTGCCCGCCTACGACTTCGTGGTGAAGGCAGCGCACCGGTTCAACGTGCTCGACGCGCGCGGCGCGATCAGCGTGACGGAGCGGCAGAGGTTCATCGGTCGCGTGCGCGGGCTCGCGAAGCTCGTGGCCGAGAGCTATCTGGCGCAGCGGGAAGCGCTGGGGTATCCGCTGATGCCGAAGGTGGCTGAAGCGGCGGAGTGAGGCGCGGAGGGGGCGGTTGCCGAAGGGGTTACCGCCCCCGAAGTTTCTCCAGCTCGGCGAGGGCCTCGGCGAGGCGCGCTTCGGCGCGTTGCTTCTCTGTCTCTGCGCGCTGCTTCTCTGCCTCTGCGCGCTGCTTCTCCACCTCGGCCGCTTCCGCCTTGGCCTCGGCAGCCTCCGCGCGCTTTCGCTCTTCCGCGATTGCAGCTTCGGCCGCGAGGTGCTTCTCGGCTGGCGGCAACAGATCCACGACCCGCGCCCGCTCCTCCACGCTCATGCACGCCCACCTCTCCTCGCTCGGCGCGCGAGGATCGGCCGGATCAACCACGTACGCAGGATCGGGCGGCGCCATACGCCTACCCTACCCGCCTCCTCCGCCGCTGTCCACGGGTCGTCCCACCCTCGGACAAACGCTCGCGTCACGTGTCCGGAATGAAATCGCGCCGCGTGCAGATCGAGACCACCGGCAAACCCGCCTGACGGATCGCCTCGGCCCCGCCTTCGAGCCGATCCACGATCGCCACCACGCCCACCACGCGCGCGCCCGCCGCCGTGATCTTGTCGACGGCCTTGAGCGTCGACCCGCCCGTCGTGATCACGTCCTCCAACATCACCACCGCCATCCCTGGCACGAGCGCGCGATCCCCCTCGATGAGCCGCTTCGAGCCGTGGTCCTTCGCCTCCTTGCGCACGTAGAGCGCAGGGAGCGGCCGGCCGCGGACGAAGCTCGTCAGGGAGACGGCGCTCGCGAGCGGACAGCCGCCGAGCTCCACGCCCGCGACCGCGTCGCATCGCGGCAGGCCGTCGAGCGCGTCGAACATGAGCGCGCCGAGGAGAAAGTGCCCCTCGGCGGTCAAGGCCGTCTGCTTGCAGTCGATGAAGAAGTCGCTCTCGCGCCCGGAGGCGAGCACGACTCGTTTGCGTTCGAATGATCGTTCGCGGAGCAGCTCGACGAGCCGCTCCCGCTCGGTTTTGCTCACTTCGCGCCCTTGCCGCGCCTGATCTGCGCCTTGGCACCCTTGGGCACCGCAGGCACGACCGGGGGCGGGGGGCCGCCCAAATGTTCGGCAGGAGCGCTCTCCGGCGCCTCTTCCGCAGCAGCCAGCTCAGGCTCGGCGGCGGCAGCAGGCGGGGGAGGAGGCGCGGCAGGCGCAGGCGCCGGGCGCGCCGGGGCCGGGCGAGCCGCAGGCGCAGGCGCCGGGCGAGCCGCAGGCGCAGGCGCCGGGCGAGCCGCGGGCGCAGGCGCGCGGGCCGGGGCGGGCGCGGGACGCGCAGGCGCGGCGGCAGGCGCAGCTGCACGACCACGCGGGGCCGCCTGTGCAGGCGCGGCGGCCGCGGGCTGCGGGGCGCGGGCCGGCAGCGGGGCGCCGGTCGAGACGTTGCCTCGCACGAGCGCGCCGGGCCGGATGCCGATCTGCGGGGCGCCGATGTCGCCGACGACGCGCGCGCCGGGCTCGAGCACGACGAGCTCGGTCGCCGACACGTTGCCCGCGACGGCGCCGCGCACGATGATGCGGCGGCCGGAGACGTCGCTCTTGACGAGCGCCGTCTCGCCGATGAGCAGCTCACCCTGGACAGTGACGCTTCCCTCCACGAAGCCGTGGAGGTCGAGGTCCCCGTCGCCGCGGATGGAGCCGCGGATCGTGGTCCCGCGGCCGATGGTCGAGGGGGTGGTCATCGGCTACACGTCCATGTCGACGTTGCCCTTGAACGAGGCACCGTCCGCGATGGTCAGCCGCGCCGCCTTGACGTCGCCGACGAGGCGCCCGCCGGTGAGCAGATCGACGCGATCCGAGGCGCTCACGTTGCCCGTCACGTTGCCGCCGACCGAGAGCGAGGCCGCCGCGATGTCCGCCTCGACGACCGCGCCTCCCTCGACGGTCACGCCGCCGTCGACGCTGAGCTTGCCGCGAACCGTGCCGGCCACGACCACCTCCTCGTCGGAGGTGATCTCACCCTCGATCGTGATGCCGCTGCCGATGATCGTACCCGCCACCTTCCACGCTCCCTCGCCGCGCCCGCCGCAGCACGTTCGTGTTCCTCGGAAAAACCTTCACCGACCGCCGGCGCGGCCCTCTGTGAGCTCGGCCGGCAGCTCGAAATCCGCCTCGATTCGCCCGGAGAACTCGGCGCCCTCGTCGAGGCTCACCTCGGTGCCGCCGAGGTTGCCCGAGACCTTCGCCGACGCGCGGATCGCCACGGGACCACGCGCCGAGACGTCTCCGGTCAAGGTGCCGGCGATCGTCACGACCGCGGCCTCGACATCGCCGGTCACCTCGGCGCCCTCCTCGATCAAGAGCTCGCCCGTGAGATTCACGCCGCCCTCGACGTGGCCCTCCACGCGCAGATCTCCCTCGCCCACGACGCGGCCACGCACGCGCGTGCCGCGCCCGAGCACGGAGCCGCTCGTATCGAGATCGTTCTCTTGCATCGCCGGCGCTCGGACCATGGACCTCTTCTCCACGTTCGCGTCCGCCACGGCGAAACACGCGCGGGGCGGAAAGCGCGCGCAAGCTACTCCAAGGCGATCCGGCCCGCAACGCCTGTCTGTCGGGGCCACGCACGCCGCGGCAAGCGAAGCGTCCCTCGCGGAAACATGCCACCATGCGGCCCGTGCCTTCCGCGACCGTACGGCTCGACGCATCCCGCTCCGCCTTGCGCGAGATCGCCAAGGGCTCCGCGTGGCTGCTCGGCACCGCGGCCGCCGTGCGCCTCGCCGAGGTCGTCGTCGGTCGCAATCCGCTCGTCGCTGCGCTCGTCGGCGCGATCATCGTGGACCTCGGGACGTACCGCGCCGGCGTGCGCTGGGACCCGGATCCGAGCACCGGCAAGGAGCCACGAGCACGCGCGCTCCGTGGCATCGGGCTCGGGCTCGGCGTCGCGCTCGTGCTCGTGGCCGTGCCGCTCCTCGTGGCCGTGCTCGCGGGGTTTGCCTCGGTCTCTCTGGGCAGCCCGTCGAGCTCGCTCGGGTTTGCCCTGCTCCGCGCGGCGGCCGTGGCGACGCGGGACGAGCTGCTCTACCGGGGGTTGCCGCTCGTGGTGGCTGCGCGCGCGGGGCTCGGGACGCGCTTCGGGATCGGGTACGCGGTGCTCGCGGGCGCAGCGGCGCTCGCGCTCGTGCCGGGTGCGTCATGGGAGGCGCTCGTGCTCGCGGCCGCCCAGGGCGCGCTGTTCGCGGTGCTCTGGGTGCGCACGGGCGTCGCGTGGGCGTCGGTCGCGGCGCACGCGGGCTTCATCCTGCTGGCAGGCGTGGGGCTGCGCGGCGGGCTCGTCGACGTGACGTGGAAGAGCGGGCTGCTCGGAGACGGGCCGCGCGCGCGGGGCGTGGTGGCGCTCGTGGCCGCGGCCGTCGCCGTGGGGATGGCGATCGCGGCGTGGAAGAACCTTCCGGCGAGAGCGGTCGATAAAGCGGACGCGTAGAGGCGCTGTCCAACGTCATGCATTGCGACAGCGCCCGTGCCTACGGCTTCGCCACCTGGACCCGCGCGTGCCCCGCGGCCGCCTGCCCACTGCCCGCGACGAACACCTTGATCACGTAATCACCCGGGTCGAGCGGCAACCTCACGAGAAACTCCGCGCGTCCATCGCTGACGGCCTTTTCCATGCGCGTGATCACCTTGTCCGAGGCCGCGGCGTAGGTCTTTCGCAACGCCTCCCACGCCGCTTCCTCGGGCATCGACTCGAGCTCCGCCTCGCCCGGGACCTTCGTCCGCACCACGCTGCGCTTCGTCTCCAGCGTGAAAAGCGCTTTCCCCATCGGAATCGACGGCGTATCCACCGAGACGACCACATCGGCGGACGGCGCGCGCGGCCCGGGGCCGCCTTCGAGCAACACCTTGGCGCTCGCCGGGTATTGCAGCACCGTCGCTGGATCGCCGAGCAGGTTGTAGAGGCCGAGGTGCTCCTCCGCGAGCTCCTCCGGGTCCGATTGAAAGAGCAGCGGCGCGAGCGGGACCTCGCCCTCGCGCATTCTCCGCTTCGCCGTCACGATCCCCTCCCCGATCGTCGGCGCGCGCTCCTCGACGAACGTCTGCACGATCGCCTCTCCATAAAGCGCATTCGGATAAGGATGGCTCTCGCGGCTCGACGCGAACGCGGCGATCACGCCCTCCGGATTCATGACGAGGGCCTCCGCGACGGAGCGGCGCCCGTTTCGGAGATCAAAAAACCCCGTGCTGCACGTGATCGCCACGAAAAACGGCTTGCCATCGGGGATACGCAGGTGCTCCAGATCCAGGATGCTCCCGGTGCTGTACCGAGCGCCATTGAAGCGGACGGAGTCGAGGAACATCGGCGACCCGTGGCCGACGTAGCCGGCGATCAGCGCGCCCGCGTCGAGCCGCTCGACGAGCCGATGGCGAAGCTCCGGAAAGGGATACGCGTACGGCGACCCTGCCTTCGGGAAAACGATGTCCACGTCCCAGTCGTACGGGACCTGATCGTCCAGGATACGCGTCATCCTTCTCTCGATCAGGAGATCGGCGACCGGGCCAAAACGCGCTGGTGCGCTGAAAAGCGTGATGCTGCGGCGCCACGCGCGCTCGGGGCGCGCTGTCTCGTACGCGACCACCTTCTTCGCGAAATCGCGCGCCTCGTCCGCGGTCCGCGCCGGCACCCGCCCCACCGCGAGCGCCGTGGGCGCGCGCTGGGCCGAGAGCTCTGGTTGTCCGGGCGCACCAATGTGCGCGAGGGAATACGGGAAGTCCGTCGCATAACTCCCCTCCATGTGACGCAGGAGGCCGCGATCCTCCTCCCGTAGATTCGCCTCCAGGAACGCATACTCCTCGATGTCCTCGTTCTCGTAGTGAATCTTTGTCCGGTAAAACGTCGGCACGAACGAGGACCCGCCCCGTGACTCGCCATACCCCGGCGCGTCCCCCACGAGCAGGACGAACCGAAGTCGTTTCCCCGCATGCGACGCGACCTGCCGGATCGCCCCTTCGATCTGCTCCGGCGACGGCGCGCCGCCGCCGTTCGGCCGGGCGATCTCTTCCAGCGAAACCCGCGCGACCCGGAGGCCCCGCGCCTCGCGGTGCACGAGCAGCGGCTCGATTCCTTCGAGCAGCGCGCGAGGACCTATCGCGACGTACTCCACGTCCGCGCGTCCCTTCGTCGCGGCGGCCTTTCCCGGGAACGCAGAAGGGTTCGCCGGGGCGGCCGCGCCGCAGCCTGCGAGCCCGAGGAACAGGGCGACGAGCGCGAAACGACGAACACGCATCACAAGCAGTCTACCTGGGACCGCGGCCTTCCGGGAAGGGCCCGTTCATGGGTACCCCGGCGGGCTCAACTTGCGCGAGATCGCACAGCCGCCTTTGAAGTAGAGAGCCGCTCGATCACGCTGGCGAGCTCGCCCGGATCGAGCGGCTTCGCCAAGTGCGTGTCGAATCCATGCAAGATCGCGCGATTCCGGTCCTCGGGGCGCGCGTACGCCGTGAGCGCGACGACCGGCGTCGCGCTTCCCTCCGCGGGCGACGAGTTACGAAGCTCCTCGATGAACCCGTACCCATCCTGCCCCGGCATGCCGATGTCGCAAATCACGATGTCCGGCCGCGCTTCCTTGATTTTCCCGAGTCCCTCGGCGGCGCTGCCGGCCACGAGGACCGTGGCGCCACGGCTCGACAGATACGAGGAGAGCATTTCGAGCACGTCGGGCTCGTCGTCGATGACCAGGATCCGGTGACCTTCGAGGCTCGGACCTGGCGCTTTCCCGAGGCCCCAAAACGAGGACGCGCCCTCCGACACCACGAGCGAATCCTGCTTTCGCGGCAGCCGCACCACGAAACGCGCGCCCTTGCCCTCGCCCTTGCTCGTCACCTCGATCACGCCCCCGTGCAATTCGACGAGATGGCGCACGAGCGCAAGCCCGAGCCCGAGCCCGCCGTGCGCGCGCGTCGTGCCCACGTCCGCCTGGCGAAAGGGCTCGAACACATGCGGCAAAAACGCCGCCGAAATGCCTTTGCCCGTGTCCTCCACGGCAAACTCGACATGGCTGTCGTCGCCGAGCAACGAGACGAAGACTTGCCCCCCGGCCGGCGTGAATTTCACCGCATTCGAGAGCAGGTTCCACACGACCTGCTGGAGCCGCGCCGGATCGGCGCGCAGCGGGCGAACGCCCGTGTCGAGGGCCCGGATGAGCTCCACGCCTTTTGCCGTCGCCGCCTCCCGCATGTCGTCGATCGCCTTTTCCATCACGGCGATCGGCTCCACCTCTTGCACCTCGATCCGCAGCGATCCCGCGAGAATTTTCGTCACGTCGAGGAGATCGTCGATGAGCTGCGCCTGGGCCCGCGCGTTCCGCTCGATCACCTGCAGCGCCTTCGCCAGCGTCTCCGGCGGCGGCGTCCTCGCGCGCAGAATCGTCGCCCAGCCGAGGATGGCCGTGAGCGGCGTGCGCAATTCATGGCTCATCATTCCGAGAAAGAGGTCCTTCGCGTGGTTCGCCTCCTCCGCGCGCCGCATCTCGGCCTTGGCCGTGTCGAAGAGCTGGCCCCGCTCGAGCGCCTGCCCCGCGAGCCGCGCGAACGTCTGCATTTCCCGGTGATCGTCGTCGTCCGAGAACTCGACCGGACCATCGTACAGGAGCCCGAGCACCCCGAGCTGGCTGCCGCCCGCGCGGATCGGCAAGACGAGCATCGCCGAAAGGTCGAGGACGCGCCCCGCGAATCGAGGATAACGCGCTTCGATCACGCGACGATTGCCAAGACAAACAGTAGAATCCGTGCGCGCCGCGTCGGTCAGCGGCAGCTCCTCGACGAGCGGCAAACGCCGGCCATGCCAGATCGCGTGCATCTCCTCGGAAAAACCCCAAAGGCGTACGATCTCCAAAACCCCCTGCTCCGCCACGACCTTCGCGAACACTCCGCGCGAGGCTCCGAACGACACGCACCCCTCGATCACGGTCGCGTCGATCACCTCGCGGATCGTGCGCGCGGCCGAGAGCTCCGCGGTGAATGCCTGCAGCCGCTCCATGCGCTTGCGCTCACGCTCGGCCGTTTCGTAAAGATTCGCAAGGGTCGCCTCGTTGCGCTTTTGCTGGTCGATGTCCGTGAGCGCGCCGAACCATCGCTCGGGGCGTCCGTCCGGGCCGAGCAAAGGCCAGGCGCGCGAGAGAAACCAGCGATACTGGCCGTCCATCCCGCGTATCCGCTCCTCGCACTCGAAAATCTCGCCTGTCTGCTGGCAACGTCCGAACGCGCGCCCGGCCCTTTCCCGGTCGTCGGGGTGAACCCACTCGAGCCAGCTCACCTTCCGTCCGGTCTCGAGCGTCCGGCCTGTATACTCCACGAATCGACGATTGTAGTATTCGACCCCGTCCGGACCCCAGATCCATACGAGGTGCGGCAGCGCCTCGGCGATCGGGCGCAAGCTCCGCGCGCTCGGCGGGAGGCATCCGTCCGAAACGGAGGATTCTCCGCGTTGTACCTCCAGCAATCGCTGGTTCTCCCGGCGCAGGTGCTCGTTCTCGCGCTCCAGCGATTCGAGCCGGGCTCGCGGGTCCTCATCCGGCATGGGGGGCCGATCCCAGGGTCATTGCATTTCGACGCGGCGTCAAGCAGGCACGCGGGCGACTGCGATTGAGCTCGATGGCACGTCGTTACAGCACACTTGCACGTCAGTCCTTTGGCACGCGCAAGCTCGCTTCCCAGCCGCTCGCCCGCGGCTCTTCGGGATCGAGAAAGACACGCTCGCCGACGTCGTACGCGAACCACCCGTTGACCTGGCAAAGATGTGAGAGCACGGGCACGGGGTTGCCGCCGCCCACGACCTCGACCTCGACACGATCCACGACGTCGCCGGCCGGCAAGGCGAGCCACATCGTGTATTCGCCCTCGTCGAAGATAGCCCGGGACGGATCCGACCAGTCGACGTCGCAAAGCAGCGCCGAGATCGACTCCCGGACGTAGGCAGGCGAGCCCATGGGCCTCGGCCGAAAGCCTCGTACGAGCTTGCTCGGCGGCGGGTGACCGTCGAAATTGAACAAGACGACGCGCCAGCTCACCTTTCGATGGGTAGCATTTGCCACCACGACCACCAAGGCGAGGTGAGGTGCGCATGTCGCTCGATCGGAGCAGCGAGGTCAGGCGGGACGAAGGCAATGGTGAGGGCCGAGAAGCGCGCGGGGAGCAGGATGGCGTGCGGGTTCATCCGCCCGGAGTGTCGTGCGAGGTCGGGCCCGTGATGCAGGCGCTCTGCGACCTGCCGCCGGCGAGCATGCCGGAGTCCGTCCTTTCGCTCGAAGAGCTCTCCGACTTGCACTCGTCACGCGAGTTCATCCAGCTCTTGCGCTCGAAGAACGTGGACGCCCGACGCATCAAGGCGGCCGTCGATTACGAGAACGAGCTGGAGAAGCTGCAGGTCGAGCTCGTGAAGATGCAGCGCTGGGTGCAGGAGGAGGGCAGGCGGATCGCGGTCGTGTTCGAGGGGCGCGACGCGGCGGGCAAAGGCGGCACGATCAGGCGTTTCACGGAGTACCTGAACCCGCGGGCGATGCGCGTGGTGGCGCTGCCCAAGCCGACGGACGAGGAGACGGGGCAATGGTATTTCCAGCGCTACATGCGCCAGCTCCCGAACCGCGGCGAGATCGTGTTCTTCGACCGGAGCTGGTACAACCGCGCCGTCGTCGAGCCCGTGAACGGTTTTTGCACGCAGGAGCAATACGAGCGCTTCATGCGCCAGGTGCCGGAGTTCGAGCACATGCTCGTCGAGGACGGCGTGGTGCTCGTGAAGTTCTGGTTCTCGATCTCGAAGGAGATCCAGAGCGCGCGCATCGAAGCACGCCGAAAAAACCCGCTCAAGCAATGGAAGCTCTCGCCCCTCGACGGGAAAGCCGAGGCGCTCTGGGACAGCTACACGCGGTACAAGGAGAGCATGTTTGGCCGGACGCACACGAGCTTCAGCCCGTGGATCATCGTGCAGGCCAACAACAAGCGGAAGGCGCGGCTCGAGAGCATCCGGCACGTGCTGTCGATCCTCGAGTACAGGGGCAAGAAGGACGCGGGCATCTCGCTCGTCCCCGACCCGAACGTCGTGATGCGCTTCCACCGCGCCGCCCCCAAGGTCGACTGATCCGGCGTCCGTAGGGTCCACCACCTACGTCCCCTGCAGGTTCGTCATCAGGAATTTCACCGATGCGATGCCGAGGGGGCCGCCTGATCGCAAACCCAGCGAATTCACGTCTGGAAGTACCTGGCCCAGCGCTTGCTCTATCTCTACGCGAGCGCCTGCTCCGGTCCCCCCCCCCGCCGTCGAGTAGGCGCTCTTTTTTTGTCCGCTGCCAGCCGAGACGCCGCAGCGCGAGCCCGTGGACGCCCTTCCCGGCTGTCCGCTCGCGCCTCCGTCCGTGCCGCAGCCAAAGGCCTGCCTGAGCCGCCTGACCCGCGCGTCCGGCCGGCCCTCGCGTGCGCCTCGTGGGCGTCCGCAGCCAGCTCCGGTCCTGCATGGTTGTCGGCTCGTGGTTGCAGGGTTGAAGGGCTGAGGGGGCCTGGTTGCGTTAACCCCTCGAAATCAGGTCAGGAAGTACCTGGCCCAGAGGTTGCTCTATCTCTACGCGAGCGCCTGCTCCGGTCCCCCCCCCCGCCGTCGAGTAGGCGCTCTTTTTTTGCCTTCGCGTCAGAATGGTAACCCGAAGCACAGCGTCGCGCATTGCGTTGGACGCAGGTTGTCTGGGTAAACGACGCGCCGCGTGCGAAGCGCGTATCGCGGCGATCGCGCAAGGCGCTGCGCTCTTCGAGCCGCGCGAGCCTCAAAAAGCCGCGGAAAAGGGCCCGTTCGTCGCGGGAGCGGTTCTTGCTCAGTGGGAGCCGCAAACGAACATGGTCCCAAGTACCAAGCACGAAGGCTCCTCGTACCCCCGCCGCGCCGCCATCCTCGCCGCCCTCGTGGCCTCGATGGCCCTCTTGCCGGGGTGCAACGGTCGGGAGCTGGAGCGCCTCCTCGAGGCCCTCGTCCTCCTCGCCATCGTCCTCGTCGTCGTGCACCTCGTCGTCTGGGGCGCGATGGTCTTCGTCATCGTGAAGAACCTCGTGCACCTCGGGCGCGGCAAGCCGAGCCTCGGCTGGGGCGCGACGTCGATCGCGATGGGCGCGGTCACCGGCCTGCCCGCGATCGTCACGGGCGTGGAGACTTTTCACCCGACGGCGCTGGGCTCCCTCCTGCTCTCGGGCGCGCTTTGCTTCCTCGGCTACAAGAACGTCGCCGGCGCGCGTGACCTCGCCCGCTGGCGCAAGCTCGGCGACGACGACAACCACGAACCGTCCTGATTCAGATCGACGCGCCCTCGGCTTCGAGCACGCGGCCCCGGATGGCCACGCGTGAGCGGGGCAGGATCTCCAGCACGACAGGCTCGCCGCCGCGGCATCTGTCGAAGAACCGGCCGCGCGTCACGAACTTCTCGCCGCCCACGGTGACGTACGTGATCGTCTCGCCGTACGCATTGCCGGTGCTCGAAATGTCCTCGATCTTGCCGGTGATCGCCCGCTTCTCGCCCGCGGCGAGGTCCGCGGTGATGCGGGACACGAGGCGATAGCCGAAATACCAGACGAGCAGGCCGATCGCGATCACGAAGGCGATCCCGAGGCCGGCCAGGGCGGGCCCATTGCCCCCGCGCACGCTCACGACCAGTTTCAGAAGGAAAACGGCGGTCGCGATCGCAACGATGGTCGCGAACCGGTTCGCCACCGAGCGCCGGCTCGCGAGCTGGGTCGAGACCAGGACGCGGTCCTCGGCGGTGAGCGGGATGCGGGCATCCGTCATGAAAGGACGATCGCAGAGGCGCGGGCGAAAGAAAAGCCCTCGCCGCGCCTCTGCGATCGGAGCGCCTCAGGGGCGCGGCGGCCAGGCCATGTCGAGCGAATCGACAGACTCGCCGGGCGCCTGCAGCGTGTGGAACGGCGCGGGCGCCGACAGCGGCATCGGCTCTCCCCCACGCGCGCTGCTGCCCTGCGGCAGCCATTGCAGGCTCAGGTGAATGTGGTGGTGGTGGTACGGCCACCCCGAGCCATACGCGAGCCGGCTCGAGAACGAGCTGAGCTCGGACTGGCTGATCTTCCGGCGATCCCCGGCAGGGAGCGCGGCGAGCGCTTGCGCGGTCTGGCGGAGCAGGGGCGCGAGGACCGTGTCCGTGCCGATCACGCGCGTGCGCGGCGAAGCAAAGAGCTTGGCCATGAAATAGGCCTGGCGGGGCAGATCGACGATGTGCTTCTGCGCCGCGGCGGACGTGCAATACCCGTCGGCGTGGTTCGCGCCGTCGTTGCACACGATCTCGGCGTCGTTCGAGCCGTCGGTCTGGAAGTACGAGATGTCGATGTTGCCGCCCTGATCATGCGTGCTCTGCGGATGGCGCGGGTCGCCGATGTCGTAGCCCGGCGTGACGCCGTCCATCTGGCAGATGTCGATGAGCGAGAGCGGCTTCGTGCCCGGGAACGCCTTCTGCGTCTCGGCGAGGGCGTGGCGCACGAGCATGACGAGCTCGCGCCGGGCAAAGCGGTAGTTGGAATACGAGGCAAAGTCGTACCCGTCCCCGACGACGGAATCGGAAGGATCCGGGAAGGGGAACGGGATCAGGCCGCTGCCGCCGCTGCCGCGCCCATCGCAATCGGCGAGGGAAAAACCGGCGCCCGTGCAGGTCTGGCCGTCCACGTAAGAGTAATGATTGACGTGCAGGCTGTACGTGTTCGTCGCGCCCGCATGCCCGAGGACGCGGACGTAATACACCGCGCCGCCGTCCTCGGAATAAAAGCCATAATATTCGCTGTTCGTCTCCTGGCCGCGCCACGTGTAGGGGTACTCGGCGCCGTTGCGGGAGCCGAGCAAGTGTCCCTGCGCATCATACGCCACGAGATCCAGATCCCCGGCCGCGTGATTCATCTCGATGCCGACACGCGCGATGGTGCGCGCGGGCACGACGACACGATACCAGTCTTCATCGCCCTTGGTAATGGAGAGGTTGTTCGTGACGCCGAGCGGCGCTTGCTGGGCGGTCGCGCTCGCATCGTTCGGCTCGAGATCCCCACTGCCAACCCGCAAGGAGCCCGGCGCCTCGGGCTGGCCATCCCCGAAGGCGGAGAGGAGCGCCTCGTCGGTCACCTCGGCGGACGCGGCGCCCTCGGAATCGGCCGACGTTTCGGCCTCGGACGCGGTGGGATCCGCCGCGTCGTCGATTCCGGTCTCGCCCTGTTCTCCCTGACAACCATACGCCACGGCGGCGAGAGCCATGGCGACGAAGTAAGACCATTCACGGCGTGCAATCATTTGTCTTCCATCCGGTTGAAGTTCCCCCCCGGATGGAGCCGAACGTGATTCGAGCGTGCAGCCCGATCAAGCTTGAACGAGCGTTTGCCCGCGAATAAATGGGAGCATTGGCCGATTTTCCGGCCTCGGGCGCAAAACTCGCCGCGTGAAACACGCAAGAACGTCGGCAGCGCTACCGACGCTCGCCAATGCCCCAGAGGCTCCAGCTGTCGCGGAGGTAGATGCGGCCATCGCCCACGCTGATGGCCGGCTCGTTGAGCACGCGGTCGAGGACGCGAGGGCGGAAAGCGCGGCAAGGGGCCGGCAAGGTCCACCGCCAGAGCCGGGTGAACGGCTCTTCGAGGCGCTCGACGAAAAGGCCCTCGGGGCTCGACCAGGCAATGGCGTGCTCGTCGACGGCGACGATCGCCGGCATTTCGGTCGACCAGAGCTCGAACGAGAGGCGCCCGCTCCACGGATCGAAGGGCGAGCCGGGCCAGCCCGTGCCGAGCGACGAGGCGCCCCGCGGCGCGCCCGTCTCGACGTCGAACCGGTACAGATGCGCGGCCGTGCCCTCGACGCCCACGGCCGCGAGCACGCCCCCGCCCGGTCCGCCCATCGAGACGACGTCCCCGGGCACCTGCGCCTCCCAGCGGACGATCCCCGTCTCGGCGTCGAGCGCGGCGATCCGCGAGGGCGCGCGGACGGGCCGCTGCGCGAGCAAGCCGCGGAGGAGCGATTGGAGGGCCTCTCCCATGAGCGCCGGCTCCTCGGCGAGCGCTTCGAGCAGCTCCTCGTCGCAAGCGATCTTGCGCGCGGCGTCCTCGGCCACGCGGGCCGATCGATCCAGAAGGAAAAACATGCCCGCGCCGGCCCCGGCGACGGTGCGGCTGCGGGCGCCGAGCGACCAGAGGACCTCGCCATCCTTGGCCGATCTCGCGACGAGCGTCCCCCGATCGTCGGTCCCGCGCACGGGCGCGGTCACGCCGAGCACGACGTCCGCGGTGGTGGTGAGCATGGCCTCCTCGCTGCCCCAGCGAAGGCCTCGCGTGAAGGAGCGGCATTCGGTGCGGTAAAACCGGACCTGGCGGTAGAGCCACGAAATCAGGTAATGATCGTCGGCCGCGCGGGCGAGGGGCATCAAGAAGAGCTTGCAGCCCGCGTCGCTCGCGAGGATGCGCATGTCGTTGCCGCGGGCCTCCTCCTCGGCGCCGGGCGAATCGACGAGGCCGATGGCCCCGGCGGGGCTGACGTCATAGACCTTGAGCGAGGTGTCTTTCTGGTAGACCGGCACGAGCGCGCGGCCGTCGTTCCAGGGGATTGGCAGCCCCGTGTAGGCGTCGGTGGTTTCGAGCGGGACGTGGAGCGTGTAAATGGTGCGTCCGGTCGCGGCGTCGACGCATACGGCGGAGGCGTCGTCGCCCGCGAGGAGGACGCCCTCCTCGGTCACGACGGGCCGCTCGAGGAAGCCCGACCAGGGGCGCGGGGCCTGGCTCGAAAAGAGCAGTTCCGGTTCGGTGAGAGGCAGGCGCGGCATGCTCAGGGCTCCCCGAAGGCAATTCCCTGCGACAGGGGCAGGTCCATGCCCCAGTTGAGGGTGTTGGTTTGTCGTCGCATGTAGGCTTTCCAGGCATCGGAGCCGCTCTCGCGTCCGCCGCCCGTGTCTTTTTCGCCGCCGAACGCGCCGCCGATCTCCGCGCCGCTCGTGCCGATGTTGACGTTCGCGATCCCGCAATCGCTGCCGGCGTGGGAGAGGAAGGCCTCGGCCTCGATGAGGTGGTGCGTGAAGATCGAGCCGGAGAGGCCTTGCGGGACGGCGTTGTGGAGCGTGATCGCCTCGCGCATCTCGCGCATGAGCGTCGCGTGATCGCTCGGCCGTGAGGCGCCGCCGTATTCGATGACGTAGAGGATCGGCGCGAACGTCTCCTCCTGCACGATGCGATACTCGTTTTTCGCCGCGGCGATGCAAGGCTCGACGTAATGCCCGCCGGGGAACGCGGGGCCGACCTGCGGCGCGCCGCCGTAGAGCACCTCGCCGCCCTCCTCTTTCAGCCGTGCGAGGGCCGATTGCATGGCGGCGACGGCGTCGTGGCTGACGAGGGGCCCCATGAGCGTGCCGGGCTCGCGTGGATCGCCGATCTTGATGGAGGCGTACGCGCGAACGAGCCGCGCGACGAGCTCGTCCCGGACCGAGCGGTGCACGAGAATGCGCCGGGTCGAGGTGCAACGTTGCCCGGCGGTGCCGACCGCGCCGAAAAGGATGGCCCGCGTGGCGAGGTCGAGGTCGGCATGACTCGTCACGAGGAGCGCATTGTTGCCGCCGAGCTCCAGCAAGGTGCGGCCGAGGCGCCGGCCGACGACCTCGGCGACGCGCCGGCCCATGCGGGTGCTGCCCGTGGCCGAGACGAGCGGCAATCGTGCATCGGCGAGCATGGGCTCTCCGACGTCCTCGACGCTGCCGAAGGCGAGGGAGAAGATGGCCGGATCAACGCCGCTCTCGCGGCAGACGCGCGCCGCGATGTTCGTGGTGGCAATGGCCGTGAGCGGGGTCTTCGGCGAGGGCTTCCAGACCGTGGTGTCGCCAGAGACGGCCGCGATCGCCGCATTCCAGCTCCACACGGCCACGGGGAAATTGAAGGCGGTGATCACGCCGATGACGCCGAGCGGATGCCATTGCTCGTACATGCGATGCCGCGGCCGCTCGCTGTGCATGGTGAGGCCGTGGAGCTGGCGCGACAGGCCGCAGGCGAAATCGCAGACGTCGACCATCTCCTGCACCTCGCCCTCGCCCTCGGCCGTGATCTTGCCCATCTCCAGGGTGACGAGGGCGCCGAGGTCCTTCTTGCGCGCGCGCAGGGCGTCGCCGAGCCTGCGCACGACCTCGCCGCGCTTCGGCGCCGGCACCTCGCGCCACGTACGGAAGGCGGACTCGGCGCGGGCGACGATGTGCTCGTATTCGCCACGGTGGATCGGGCGCACGGAGGCGATCCGCGAGCCGTCGATCGGGGTGATCACGTCGATGGGCTTGCCTTCGCCGAGCCAGTGCTCGCCGTCGAAGCCGCCGAAATTCTCGTCGCGCGCGAGACCGAGCCGGGAGAGCAGTTCATGCATCAGGGAGCTCCACGTGCGAGTGTCCGATCATCCCGGCACGAAAGGGAAGATCTCGGCGAACCTTGGTGCCCCACGGGAGCGACCGTACGAACCCGACGGCTCACTCGAAGGGCAGGATCCCGCGGTCCAGCATCGAGCAGTAGTCGCCCGTGCTCGAAACGATCACGTGATCGAGCAGGGGTACGCCCACGACGTTGCTGGCCTCGGCGACCTTGCGGGTCATGGCCACGTCGGCGTCCGAGGGCGTGGGGTCGCCGCTCGGGTGGTTGTGCACGAGGATCAGGGCCGCCGCGGTGTCCTGGAGGGCGACACGCAGGACGTCGCGCGAGGTGATGCCGAGCCCGTGCACGCCGCCCTGGGCGACGCGGCGCGCGCTGCGCAGGCCGTTGCGGCCGTCGAGCGAGATCACCCAGAGCTCTTCGTACTCGCGCCAGGCGAGGCGGCTCGTGAACCACGCGGCCACGGTGGCGGAGTTGCAGACCGCGGGGCGCGGCCGGATCGAGCGCATGAGCGAGCGCCGTCCGATCTCGAGCCCGGCCAGGAGGCGCAGGGCCTTGGCGGTGCCCACGCCGGGGATCTCGGCGATCGCCGACGGCCCGAGGCGCCCGAGCCCTTCGAGCCCGCCGACCCGATCGAGCAGCTCGTTCGCGAGGCGAAAGACGGAGCAGCCGACGAGCCCGGTGCCGAGCACGATGGCGAGCAGATCGGCGTCCGAGAGCATCAAGATCCCCTCTTCGAGCGCGCGCTCGCGGGGGCCGCGTGGCCCGAGCGGCATCGGCTCGAAGAGGGTTTCACTGGCCGTCGCCAGTTCGAGCATCGCGTCCATGCCCCGGCTGGAGCAGGATCCAGGCCGCGCGGTTCTTCGCGGCAATGGGAGGGCTCAGGGGGTGGCGAAACGAAACATCCGCCTGGCGGCCGCCAGGGGGTGGGGGGGTCCGTCAGCGCGTGGAATCGTCCGCTTTCGCGCTTCGGCGTTTCTTCGAAGGCCGGTCCCTCCACTGTGCGAGGGGCGCGAGCAGCCTCTCCGCGAGCTCCGCCGTGGCGGGCTCGTTCTCCCGTACGTGCGCCGCGACGCGCAGCACGTAACTCCGCAGGGCATCGATCGCCTCGCTCTGGGCCTTGCCCAAGCTGGGCGGATCGGACGCGGGCCGGGGCTTCGTGATCCCGAGTGCCTCTCCGTACGCTGTGTGTGCGAAGGTGAGCTCGTCGAGGAAAGGCTTCCCTCCGAGCTTTTCGATCACGACGTCGAGCCCTTTCTCCTTGAGGATTCGCATTCGCGTCTCGGCCTCCTGCCACTCGTCGGCGGCGCGCAGCCTGAGGAAGCCGAGTCCCTGGCCGAAGAGGGTGTCGTGCACCATCGCGGCGTCCGCGGCCACGGGATGACGCTCCGTCGGCAATCGCTTGAAGGAAAGGAGCCAATCCGAAAGCGCGCCGAACGCATTGTCCTCGATGCGATCGACGACGCTGACGACCGGCGGCGCCTCGCCCTCCGCGACCACACGCTTGCCGAGCTCGACCTGGAGGGTCTCGTGCAGGGCGGAGAGCGTCGTGCGATCGTCGGCAATGGGGGCGGGGAGCATCGGCTCACGGAAGGCCGTCTCGAGGAGCTCGGCGAGGAGGCGAGCGGTGGAGACGGCGGTCATGCGAGGCAAGGAGACGAGCTGGATGGGCGAGAACGAGCGAGGCATCCGGATTCCTCCTCCCGGTCAGAGCCGGGGGACGTGTGGGGTGCAGCGGAGGGTGGGACGGACGCCGGGCTGGCGTAGTCATGACGGAAACGTGCGTGGGTGCTGGAAGGGTGCCGGGCGTTGAGGTGCGGGAGGTCCAGGGGAGGACTGGAACCGATACGCGTTGAGGTTCGGGGCGTGGGGGGGAGGATCGGAACCGATACGCGTTGAGGTTCCGGTCGTGGGGGGGAGGACTGGAACCGATACGCGTTGAGGTTTCGGTCGTGGGGGGGAGGACCGGAACCGATACGCGTTGAGGTTTCGGTCGTGGGGGGGAGGACCGGAAGTGATACGCGTTGAGGTTCCGGTCGTGGGGGGGAGGGCCGGAACCGATACGCGTTGAGGTTCGGGGCGTGGATCCCTCACTCCACCCGAACAACCGCCTCTTCCGGCAAACTCGCCGCGAACGCATCCCGCGCCGTCCGCACCTTCTCCGCGTCGCGCCCATCGAACGTCAGCTTCGTCCGATATTCGACCGCGCTCCACCGCGGATACGAGCCGACCTCCACGTCCGGGTGCTCCGAGACCACGCGGTCCAGCATCGGCTTGATCGTCCCCTCGTCGAGCGTCGTGAACACCGCGTGCGAGATGAACGGCTTGTCCGCGCCGAGCTCCTCCGCGATCAGCGGGATCTTCGCCTGGAAGATCTCCGGCACGCCCGGCAGGATCCACACGTTGTTCATCACCACCGTCGGCCACGGCATCGACTTCGACGCGGCGAGGCGCGCGCCATGCGGCATGCGCGCCATCAAGAGGTGCCCCTCGGTCAGCTTCTCGCCGTAGTAGGTCCGCAGCATCGACTCCATCGACGGCTCGCTCACGACGTGCGTGCCAAACGCCCGCGCCACCCCGTCGATCGTGACGTCGTCGTGCGTCGGGCCGACACCACCCGAGGTGAAGAGCCAGTCGTGCGTTTTCGACAGCGTCCGCACTTCCTCGGCGATGACGTCGATCTCGTCGAGCACCATCACCACGCGCCGAAGGACCACGCCGAGCGAACGCAGGGCCCGCGCGAGCACGACCACGTTCGCGTCCGCGATCTTGCCGCTGAGCAACTCGTTGCCGATGATGAGCGCCGCCGCCGTTCGCACGGAAAATGCTCCTAGCTCTCGAACTCGCGCACGATGGGCTTGCCCTGCGCGTCGACGCCGAGGAGCTCCTCGACCCGACGCTCGGCCCGGTCGAGCCGCTCCTTCGCCGCACGCGCAAGGCGAACGCCCTCCTCGAAGAGCGCGAGCGATCGCTCGAGCGGGAGCTCCCCGCCTTCGAGCTCCTCCACGATCGCGGAGAGCCTCCGCGTCGACTCCTCGAACGAGAGCGCAGACACCTGCTCCGGTCCGGTAGGCTTGGTCATCGAAGCCGTCTCTTGGCTCATGGCGACCCAGCGTCCCCCGGGATGGCCTCGGGCGCAAGCGTGAGCGCGGCCGGGCCGTCCGGCAGGCCCGGGACGAGCACCACGCCGTCCGGATCCGCCACGATCGGCACAGCCACGCCGTCGGAGCGAACGAGCCGCGCCGCGCGTCCCTGAATCGACGGGAGCGCCGAAGGCGCGTTCGCCACGAGCGAGATCCACGCAACCGGGCCGCCCGTCACGGCCAGCGTCGGGAGAAGCGTGCGGCCGGACAAGGCCGCACGCGCGAGAGCACGGACCTGGTCGTCCGGATCGAAGTCGCGCGCAAGCTCGAGCGTCGCCGCGCGCAGGGGCTCGCGACGCGCGGAGAGGGCTCGCACGACCGCGCGGCGCACGGTCGGATCGTCCTCGAAGCGGTAGGCATTTGCGAGCAACGACGTCGCGTCCGGCTCGGGGTCGAGCGCGAGGCCGAGCGCCGTGTGCGCGCGGATGACCGGGTCGGTGCCCGCGAGCAGGCGCTTGATGCGGGCGCGGATCGCCTCGTCGTCGCGGCTCGGCAAGGCGCGCGCGGCGAGCGGCGCGAGCGGGCTCTCCCCTTCGGCCCAGCGCGCGAGCAGCGCCGTCGACAGGCCCGTGCCGCTCGGATCGGCGAGGAGCGCGACGCCCGCCGCGACCTCGATCGCCGAAGGTGCGTCCCCCTTGCCCGCCGCCTTCGCGCCGAGCACGCGCGAGAGCTCCGCCGGCGCCTCGTCCTTGCCGGTGGCCGCGCGCGCGAGCGAGGCGCGCGCCACGGCGGCCACGAGGGCCACGTCGCACGGGCGTTTCTCGGGGCAAGCCGCGTCGAGCGCGGCGCGCACGCTCGTGCGGCCCGTCGCGACCCGGCCGAAGACGCTCACCGCGCGGTCGGCCGGCTCCTTCTCGTTCGCCATCGCGTCGAGCGCTTCCCCGAGGCCGCTCGGCTCGTCCCCGAGCACGAGCGCGCGCACGAGCGCCGCACGCGTGATCAGCCGGCGCGGCGCGCCCTTCTTCGCCGACGTGCTCCCGAGCGCCCGTTCGAGGGCCGCGCGCGCCTCCTTGCCCGGCATCCGTGCCAGCGCGAACGCCGCGGCCGTCGCATGCTCGGGCTTGCCGAGCTGCGCGAGCAGCGCCGCCGCGGCCTCCGGCCCGCCCGCGCGACCGATCGCCGCGATGGCTTGCTCCCGATCGTCGCCGTCGAGCGCATCGAGCGCCGCGACGAGTGGTTTGACGAGCGCCGGCGAGGGCGCGGTGAGCGCGAGGCGCACGCCGTCGACGCGCGTCGGGCCTGCTGCGAGCAGCGCCGTGATCGCCTCGGCCGCGCCGTCCACGCCGAGCCGCGCGAGCACCTCGGCGCCTGCGCGCTTTTGCTTCACGTCGTCGCTCTTCACCCACGAGCGGGCCGCGACCTGCGCGCTCGTATCGCCGAGCCGCGCGAGCGCGAGCGCCGCGGCCGCGCGAAAGCCCGGATCCGTGTCCTCGAGGGCCTGCCGCAGCCGCGGGATCGCCCGCACATCACCGAGGTCGCCGAGCAGCGCGGCGAGGGCTGGCTCGATCCGGCGACGCCCTTCGAGCAGCGGAGCGATCGACACCGGCGGGTACACCACGAGCGCCGCGGACGCCGCCTCTCCGCCCGGCCCGCCTTGAAGCACCGCGCTCACGAGCGCCGACGTGGCCTTCTTGTCGCGGCTCCTCGCGAGCGCGAGCGCCGCGGCCCCGCGCGCGAGCCCTCCGTGTGACACGGCGCGCGCCTCGGGTCCGCCTTCGGTCAGCTCACGGATGAGCAGCGGCCGCACCGCCTCGCGATCGGCGTGCGCCGCGAGGATCCGCACGCCTTCGAGCCGCGTGCGCCCGTCGCGCGAAAGGAGCGACGACTGCTCGAACGCGTTCGTCAGGGCGTCGATCGCCTCGGGCGTCCCGATCGCGCCGAGCCTGCGCACGCCGCGCAGCCGCTCCTCGACCGACCCCGCCGCGAGCAGCCGCTCGGCCACGGGTACGCCGAACAGACCACGCAGCGTCCCTCGGCTCGGAGCGGACAGCTCGCCGTAGTCGTCGTCGGCTTCGGCCCTGCGCGCCACGCCCACCGCGATCCCTTGCGCGCTCGCCGCCACGGGCACGAGCGAAGACGCGGCGAAGGAGAGCGCGAAGGAGAGCGCGGTAAAAGCCCGGGAGCAGCGCGACATCGAGGCGCCACTATCGACGAGGGATGCCGGGTTGTCACGCCTCATCCTCCAGCGCGTCGAACCGTTCGGTTGTTCGGGGGTGAATCCTTCGATAGCTCGCCAGGCCCCAAATGACGCCCCGCGTACGATTCCGTATCGACAGAACGAAACGAAATTGCTGGTCGGCCCGGCGGGCAGCAACTACGTTACGTCACTCTTCGGGGGGGCCGAGGAGGAAAACAGCACCGATGTTGTCCGTGCGCCATCTGGAGAAATTCGTCACGGCCTCCGCGAATCGGGCCTGGTCGGTGATGCAAACGCTGAACACGCTCGGCCCGGAGCCCGTGCCGTTCAAGCCTCGATGGAGCGATCGCCCCATCCCGCGCGGCAAGGAGCGGACGAAGCCGCCGCTCGGCTGGCCTCGGATGACGGACAGCTTGTGCCCCACGTGCGTCAAGGAGGCGCGCGCGGAGATCCTGCGCGGCGACGCGGACTGGACGAAGCTCGTCACGGAGAGCCCCGGCGAGATCAAGGCGCACATCGTCGAGCGCGACGGCCAGATCCGGATGGAGAAGGAGTGCCCGAAGCACGGGCGCGTGAGCGACGTCCTCTCGATCGATCCGAAATTCCTCGAGCGGATCGAGAGCCTCTTCCAGGGTCGCGACGTGGTGATGACGCCCGACCGTATCCACCAGCATGGATCGAGCTCCATCAAGTACGGCCGCGGCTCGGTGCTCACGGTCGATCTCACGAATCGCTGCAACATGATGTGCGATCCGTGTTTCATGGACGCGAATCAGGTCGGCTACGTGCACGAGCTCTCCTGGGAGGAGATCACGCAGATCCTCGACGACGCAGCCGACGTGCGGCCGCGGCGGCAGATGTCGATCCAGTTCTCCGGCGGCGAGCCCACGCTCTCGCCCCATTTCCTCGACGCGATCCGCTACGCCCGCAAGAAGGGTTATTTCGCCGTGCAATGCGCGACGAATGGCCTGCGCTTCGCCCAGGAGCCCGGCTTCGCCCAGCAATGCAAAGAGGCGGGCCTGCGGATGGCCTATCTCCAGTTCGACGGGGTCACGAACGAGGCGAACAGCCACCGCAAAATCGCGAACCTCTACGACGTGAAGCTCCGGGCGATCGAGGAGCTCGCGGCGGCGGGCATCGACGTCATCCTCGTCGTGACGGTCGTCAATGGCGTGAACAACGACATGGTCGGTCCGATCATCCAGTTCGCGATCGAGAACGCCGACAAGGTCACGGTCGTGAGCTTCCAGCCGGTGAGCTTCACCGGCCGCGACGAGGACATCTCCGACGAGCTGCGCGAAAAGCAACGGTACACGCTGAGCCATCTGGCGCGCGACGTGGCGGCGCAGACCGGCGTCACCGAGCCCTTGCGCGATTGGTTCCCGCTCTCGGCGCTCTCGCCGTTCGGCGACGTCGTCGATCTGCTCGACGGCCCGGACAAGGATTTCGGCCAGCTCAATTGCGGATGTCACCCGAATTGCGGCATCGGCACCGTGCTCTTCGTCAACAAGAAGACGAAGCAGATGGTCCCCTTGCTCGAGTTCCTCGACATGGAAGGCATCCTGCGGGATTTCCGGACGATCTTCGACGCGGGCCGGGGCTCGAAATGGACGAAGGCGCAGGTGCTCACGAGCATCCTCCGCCATTACAAGCCGGAAATGGCGCCGCCCGGGTTCGACGTGAAGACGCTCGTGAAGCAGTTCATGAGCCAGACGGGCGCCGCGCACGCGGGCGAGAACGACGCGAAGGACTACGAGTGGCGGGTGCTCTTCGTCGCCGGCATGTGGTTCCAGGACCTTTTCAATTACGATTTCCGCCGGACGGAGATGTGCATCATCCCCTACGGCACGCAGATGGGCGAGATCAGCTTCTGCGCCTACAACACGGGCGTCGGCTGGCGCAACGTGCTCGAAAAGATCAAGGCGAACGCCACGGTCGCCGAGTGGTACCGCAAATACGGTAGGCACCCGATCTACGCAAAGAACAAGGACCTGCCCCTGCCCGAATTCGAGAACGCCCTCACCGTGAAGGAGCACGATCTCGCCAAGCAGGAGCGGAAGAAGGCCGTCCGCTTGCCGATCGTGCCGTCCTAGTGTCCTGAGATGTCGACGCCGCTGCGCTGGGGCGTTGCCCCAGGCCCCAGCAGGGGCTGTCCGCCCCTGCACCCGGACCAGCCAGGGGCTGGACCCAGGACGATGAACTGCGCGGTGCGCAGTTCATCGCGCAGGCCCGGTCGAGACGGGCGACAGCAGCGCTGACGTCTCGACGGGCGGGGCGATCCCAGCGGCCTGTTGGAAGAACTGCGCATCGCGCAGTTCTTCCACCCCGAGTCCAGGGCTTGCCCTGGTTCGGGTCGAGGGGCGAATAGCCCCCGCGGGGCCCGGGGCAGCGCCCCGGCGCGACGCCTCGCGATGAGACCCATGCTCAGCCCTCGCGGGAGAACGGCTCGCTCACGTAGACTTCTTCGCAGCGAACCACGCCTCGGCCTGCGCGAGCGTCTGAAACACGCCCGCCCCGTCATCGGCGGCGCTGTACGTGACGAGCGTGGCGAGCCCGTGTTGCCGCGGCGTCGAGACGAGCCACGCCGTCCGGATCTGCCGCCGCCGGAGGAGCTTCTGGCACGTGCCGAGGCCGACGCGCGCCATCACCGTGAAATCCGTGAGCCCGCGGATGTCCAGAAGCACGAACTTCGTGGTCGTCTGGTTCGCGAGCGCCTCCACGGTCTTCGCCGTGAGCTCCTCCGCGATCAGATCCCCGAGCGCACCGCCGATCTCGATCGTGACCCGATCGGGCGAAGTCGTCGTGAAGTGGAAGCGGTGTTGCGCCATCGAGGCAGACCACCCAGCATCCTACGGGACACCTCGCCCGTCAACCACCTTACTTCATCGACCCCAACGGATTCTTCCCTCCCAGGATTATTCCGTCCAAGGGCCACTCACATCACTCGGGCTCGGGGCAGCCGTCGTCGTCGTCCTTGCCGTCCTCGTCTTCCTTGGTCTTGGGGCACTTGTCTTCGTTGTCGGGCACGCCGTCGTCGTCGTTGTCGCCGTCGGGGCAGCCGTCTTGGTCCTCGAAGCCGTCCTTGTCCTCGGCGAGCTCGCGGCACTGGTCGGCCTCGTCCGGCACGCCGTCCTCGTCGACGTCGCGCACGCGCGGCGCCCAGCCGATGCCCAGCATGACGCGCAAGGGCCCCGTGCCGATGCCGCCGAAGAACCCGCGCGACGCGCCGGCGAGGATCGAAAAATCCCCGAGCTGCGCCCGCGCCCCGACCGCGGCCTCGAACGCGGTGAGGGTGCGGTTCTGGGTGGGCACCATGGGGTAGACCGGCACGTGCCCGTTCGTCTCGACGAACACGGTGAAGCGCCCAGCTTCGTCGATGCCGAGGGCTTGCGGTCGGAAGGAGAGGCCGAAGGAGAACGGGAGCTCGTGTCCGATGCGCTGGCGGCAGCCGTAGGGGCGGTCGGTGACGGGGACGTGCGCGCAGGCGAAATTCTCGGTCTCCGCGCGAAGCTTGACGCCCGCGGCGAGGTGGAAGCCGAGGACGAGGAGGCGGTACTCGGCGAGCAGGCGCGTGGTGCTGGTGATGGCGCCTTCGCCGAGGAAGGAGCCCCGATCGCCGGTGGGGACGGTGAACCGCTCGTGGAGGCCGAGGGCAAACCCGCCGAGGTCGCCGCCGGTGGGTTTTACGATCACGAGCTTGCCGGTGAACGCGAGGTCGCCGAGGGCCTGCTCGGGGATGTTCGTCGGTCCGAGCGTAGCGATCGAGTCGAAGTCGGGGGGGTTGCCCTTCTGGTACAGGGCGAAGGGCAGGTTGACGCCGAAGGAAAGGCGGCCGAGGGCGCCGATGTTGGCGACGAGGTCGCCGGTGAGCTGATGGGTCAGGACGTCGAACGCGTGCTCGTTCGTCACGGGATCGCGAAGCGTGATTGATTTGTACGCATACGATCCGTAGACGGCGACGTTCCAGTCGCCGTGCGCCGGCGTGGAGACGGGTTCGAGGAAGAGGCCCGCGGCGGGATCGGTGGAAGGACGGTACCCGCGCAGATCAAGCGAGGGCACGGGATCAGGCTCGATGGCCGCGGCCGAACGCGCCACGAGGGACGCGGCGAGCGCGAGGCCCGTGGCAAGTCGCGAAGAGAAGAAAGGCATGACGCGGGCGTAGGTTAGCCCAGGTGAAACCTCGGGGAAAAGGGGGCGATGTTGGTCCCCGGGGTTCTTCGCCCCAAACGGATCACCGATACATCCGGTCGATCCGCGTCTCCGGCGACCGCGGATCCAGGAGCACGAGCACGAGGTAGAAGACCCACTCCGCCGGCTTCATGAAGAGGTACACGACGTCCGAGACCCACGCTGGGCGGAGGTAGTTGCACACGGGCCGGGCGAGGAGGTCGTACGTGCGTCGTGCCAAACGACCGAACCGGGGCCAGCGCTCGTGGAGCAGGTCCTCGAACGCGTTCGCCACCGCGAGCTGCCGGTTCACGACGATCGGCACGCCGCCGCGCCGGCCCATGCGGAGCGGGCGCACGAGCCAGGAATGGCCGCGCGCGGCCACGGTGCAGAGGTAATGGCAATCGCCGGGGAGCAACTCCACCGGGAGCCGCGAGAGCGTGTAGTCGCACGTCCGCGTGAAGACCTGGAGCGCGCCCGCCGCATGGCCCAGCCAAACCGCCTGGAGGACCGCGTGCACGCCGAGCACGACCGGAGACAGGGCGAGGGCGCGGAGGAGCGTCGGGTGGTGGATCCTCTCCGGGAGGAAGGTTTGCTCCGGGCCTTCGCGATACACGGCGAGCGGCTTTCCGATCGCCCGCGCGTCCGCGCCGCGCAGGCGCAGGCGGTGGCGAAGCTCCGCGCCGTAGAGGATCACGGTCAGGACCGGGGACAAACAGGGCAAGAAGGCCGGCGGGAACACCACGCCAATGAGCACCCATTTGCCGAAATGCACCGCGAGCAGCACGTGGATGGCCATTCCCGCGAGCATGCCCGCGTGCACGAGAAGCTCGGCCATCGGCGGGTGCAACGCCGCGCGCCTGCGCCGCGAGACCACGTACGCGAGCGCCGTCACGAGGTGAAACGCGAGCAGGCCAAAGACCTCGGGCTCGGCGAGCGGGCGGAAAACCTCGCCGCTCGCCTCGCACTCGATCACCTGGCACGTCGCGTTGACGATGTGGTTGTAGAGCAGCCCCCACGCGGGGAGGATGCCGAGGACGAGGACATCCGCCCACGCCAGAGCCGCGCCCCGCCCGTGCGTTCGGGTGCGACGGTAGAGCCTGATGACGGCCCAGATCCCGATGCCGACGGCCGCGATCCCGAAGCAGATGAACGCGAGGCCGCGGGCTCCCGTGGCAAGCGCGACGAGAGCCGCGACGGTCGGCGAGACGTACCCGATGACGAGCAACATCACGAGCGCGGCGTCCGCGAGTCGGCTGTGCGTGGAGGGCGTCGGTTCGGGCGCCGCGAGCGTAGCCTCGGGCGGCGCGAAGGGGACCATCTCGGGGCTCGGCGGGGCCCTGTCTTCGGCCGGCGCCTCGGGCTCCTCGTCGCGTTCGTGTTCCTCGGAATCCATGCGCTCTCCGCGACCCATCGTACCTCGTGCCCTGCGAGCTGACACGCGGATCCTACCCACGCCTACATGCGCGGCCCCGGGGGACGCTCGCCAAACGTTCGCCTTCCCGAGCGAATCATGCGAAGAGTCGAAGCCATGGACGTCATCCGGATTCGCGGTGGAAAGCAGCTTCAGGGCAAGATCCGCGTGAGCGGCGCGAAGAACGCGGCGCTGCCGATCCTGTGCGCGACGCTCCTCTCGGACGGCGAGAGCATCCTGCGCAACGTGCCGGCCCTCAAGGACATCGAGACCACGGGCGAGCTTTTGCGCGTGCTCGGCCGCAACGTGATGGTCGACCCGCCGCTTGTGCGCGTCGCCGGCGGCCCCGAGGCGAACCCCGAGGCCCCCTACGAGCTCGTCAAGCAGATGCGCGCCAGCGTGCTCGTGCTCGGGCCCCTCGTCGCGCGGTACGGCCGCGCCAAGGTCAGCCTCCCCGGCGGATGCCAGATCGGCTCGCGCCCCGTCGATCAGCACCTGAAGGGCCTCGAAGCGCTCGGCGCGACGATCCGCCTCTCGAACGGCTACATCCACGCCGAGTGCAAGCGGCTGAAGGGCGCCGAGGTCGTCTTCGACATGCCCACCGTGACGGGCACCGAGAACATCATGATGGCCGCCGCGCTCGCGAAGGGACGCACCACGCTGGTCAACTGCGCCCGCGAGCCGGAGGTCGAGGAGCTCGGCCGCGTGCTCAACAAGATGGGCGCGCGCGTCGACGGCGCGGGCACCGACGTCATCCACATCGAGGGGCGCGACGAGCTCGATCCGTTCGATCACGCGATCATCTCGGATCGCATCGAGACGGGGACGTACATGGTCGCGGCGGCCGCGGCGGGCGGCGACGTGCTGCTCGAGAACGCGCCGCTCGAGGACCTCGAAGCCGTGGTGTCGAAGCTCCGCGCGACGGGCGTGGAGGTCGGGCGCGAGGGCGACTGCGTGCGCATCCGCCGCGACCCCGATCGGCCGCTGCGCCCCGTGGACGTGATGACCGCGCCGCACCCGGGCTTCCCCACGGACATGCAAGCGCAGTTCATGGTGCTCATGTGCCTGGCGCGCGGGACGTCGCGGATCGTCGAGACGATCTTCGAGAACCGGTTCATGCACGTGCCGGAGCTGCGCCGCATGGGCGCGGAGATCGACACCGACGGGCACACGGCGCACGTGCACGGCGGCCGCCCGCTGTCGGGCGCGAAGGTGATGGCCACGGATCTGCGCGCGAGCGCGTCGCTCGTCATCGCGGGCCTGCTCGCGACGGAGGGCGAGACGGAGGTCTTGCGCGTCTATCACCTCGATCGCGGCTACGAGTACATGGAGCGCAAGCTCGCGCAGCTCGGGGCCGATACGGTGCGGATGAAGGGGCAGCCGGGGTGAACGAGGGTCCGCTCTCGATCGCCGTCCCGAAAGGCCGCATCCTCAAGGCGCTCGCGCCCCTGTTTTCCCGCGCGGGCCTCGACGTGGGCCCGCTCGTCGCCGACGATCGGCGGCTCGTGCGCGACGACGCGGCGGGCCGCCTCCGATACGTGTTCCTGAAGCCCGACGACGTGCCAACGTACGTGGAGTACGGCGCGGTCGACCTCGGCATCGCCGGGCGGGATACGCTGCTCGAAAAGAAGGCGGACCTCTACACGCCACTCGACCTCGGCATCGGCCGCTGCCGCCTCGCGGTGGCCGGGCCGCGGGGCAAACGGGCGCCGGACGTGCCACGCGTGGCCACGAAATACCCGCGCGTCACGGCGGAGTTTTTCGCGAAAAAGGGGATTCAGGCCGAGGTGATCCCCGTCTCCGGCTCGGTGGAGCTCGCGCCGCTCGTGGGTTTGTCGGACCTGATCGTCGACGTGGTCGAGACGGGAAAAACCCTCGAAGAGAATGACCTCGAGGTGATCGAGACGGTGGCCGAGGTGAGCACGATGCTCATCGCGAACCGCGCGGCGTACAAGCTCCGCGCGGCGGAGATACGACCGCTTTGTGAGGCCATCGGCAAGGCCGTGGCGGAGTCCGCGCCTGCCTGATCCGGCATTGACCTCGCTCTCGAAGCCGGCCTAGGATCGCCGCGAAAGCGAGGAATCCATCATGAAGATGCGCGGAACGATGCGCTTCGCGGCGCTCGGCCTGCTCACGGGCGGAATGGTGTTCGCCTGCGGAGGCGGCAGCGGCACGGCCCCCACGGGCACGAACGCGGGCGGCTCCGGGGGCACGGGCGGCGGGAATACCGGCGGCGGCGGCACGGGCGGGGACGCGGGGTCGGGCGGTGACGTATTCACGGACGCCGGGTGCCCGCCGGCGCTGATCTGCGGAGACACGTGCTGCCCCACGGGCGAGACGTGCGTGCTCGGGACCACGTGCGCCCGCGAGCAGCCGGCTTGCGTGACGAACGACGATTGCTTGTTCGATAGTTACTGCAACGCGGGGCAGTGCATTCCTTACGGGATTCCGGGCGCGCAGGAGAACGATCCGAGCTGCACGAGCCCCGTCGAGATCGGTGCCATCGTGCCGTCCGAGCAATGCCGCTGGACGGGGCCGCCCGACGGGGACGCGCATCCGGACAGCTTCCAAGTGATGGCCACGCCCATCGTCGTCGATTTCGATTTCGATAGCGATCCCACGACGCTCTCGCCGTCCATCGTCTTCAGCTCGTTCCCCACGACGGGGAGCTACTCGAATCCGGGCGTGCTGCGCGTCATCAGCGGGAAGGATTGCTCGCAGCAATGGAGCTTCGCCGACGCGGCCGACGCGACCATGGCGCCCGCGTCGGTGGCCGCCGGGGACCTCGACGGCGACGGGCGCGCGGAGATCGTCGCGGCGCGCCACGGCGGCGGTGTCATCGCGTTCCGTTTCGATCCCGCGGCGAACAAGTTCTCCCAGCTCTGGCGCTCCGGCACCTGCCCCGGAGGCTCCGGCCCGCCGACCACGTTCGATACGACGGGCGGCAATGACAAATGGAGCGGTCCGTCGATTCACGACCTCGACGACGACGGCAAACCCGAGATCATTTACGGCGCCGCGGTCTACCGCGCCGATGGGTGCATGGCCTCGACGAGCCTCGGCTTCCCGGCGTACAGCAAAGGCTACGTGCCCGTCGTCGCCGACGTCGACGAGGACGGGAAGATGGAGCTCGTCCTCGGCAATGGCATTCATCAATGGGATGCCGCGACCGGCGACTGGGTCGCGGAGGCGTACTTCACGCCGGGCAACCTCGCCGCCGGTCAGGTCGCCATCGCCGAGCTCGGGAGCTTCCCGCTCGACGCGTTCGGCGGGCAGGATCGCGCCGAGGTCGTGGTCGTGTCGGGCGGGACCATCCGCGTGCAGACGCTCGCCGGTACCGTCGTCTTCGGGCCGGTCACGATTCCAGGCGGCGGAACCGGTGGTCCCCCCACGATCGCCGATTTCGATGGGGATGGCCGTCGCGAATTCGCGAGCGCGGGCGGCACGCAGTACGTCGTGTTCGATTTCGACTGCCTCGCGGGCGGCGACCCCGCGAAATGCGGAGGCCAGTCCCCGGGGACGGGCATCCTCTGGAGCCAGCCCTCGAAGGACGCGAGCTCCAACGTGACCGGGTCGAGCGTCTTCGATTTCGATTACGACGGCAAAGCCGAGGCGGTCTACGCGGACGAGTGTTTCCTCCGGGTCTACGACGGCACGACGGGCACCGTCATCTACAGCGTCGCGCGGTCGTCGGGGACGACGTACGAGAATCCGGTGATCGTCGACGTGGACGGCGATTACCACACCGAAATCGTCACGGCCGTGAACAACTATGCGGGCAACCTCGGCTGCCCGGCCACGGATCCGCTCTTCCCGAACGCGACGTTCAGCCAGAACCACGGCATCCTGGTCCTGCGCGACGAGCAGGAGCGCTGGGCAGCTTCGCGGCCGGTGTGGAACCAGCACGCCTATGCCGTCACGCACGTCGGCAATCACGGTGAGATCCCCAAATCGTCGAGCGTGGCGCTCAACTGGAAAGATCCCGCGCTCAACAATTTCCGCCAGAACGTGCAGGGCGACCTCGAAGCGCTCGGGCAGCCCGATCTCACGGCCGGCGGCGATGTCGGCGCGGTGAAATGCGTCGGGACCCTCGCGACGATCGAGGCTCGGGTATGCAACCGCGGCACGCTCCCGATGGTCAGCGGCACCGAGGTCACCTTTTATGACGGCTCGGCCGAGGGGCCCGCGCTGTGCACGGCCGCGATCCCGGTCGCGCTCGGCGTCTCGGAGTGCACGATCGTGAGTTGCCAGGCCGATCTCGGGGGCAAGAGGCTCGACATCTACGTCCGCGTCGACCCGCAAACGCAGACGCTCGAGTGCCACGAGAAGAACAACGACGCGCTTTATACCGGCGTCGAGTGCGGCGCCGTGCCGAACTGACGCCCTCCCCTCGATTTCCATGTATCATCCCTCCCTGGAGGTGATGATGCACGCCCCCCGCATTTCCTCGAAGGAGAGACCCCTCGCCGCCCTCGCTTGTCTCCTCTCGACCCTCGGCGCCGCGGGGACCGCCTCGGCCACGGGCATGCAGGGCCATATCTACATGGCCCAGTGCGCCGCCGAGCAGGTCACGGATACGCGTCTGCGCGCCGTGTTCGACGCGCACCTGAACGACCTCTCGAACGGCGCCTTCTTCCCCGACTCCGGCTACACAGCCGAAGACCACGATCAAGGCGAAATTCCGCACTGGGAGCAATACGTCCAGGGCTACGTCGAGCTCATCCGCAGCCGATACGGCGACAAACCCCTCGAGAATCCGGACGCCGCGGCGCACGTGGCGTTCTTGATGGGCCTCGCCGCCCACGGGATCACGGATTCGACATTCGATTCGCTCCTCTACGAGCGCGCGGATCAGGTCGATCCCGGGGACATGGATACCTTCGACATGGCGATGGACATCTTCCTCGTCCACGACCATCCGCGATATTACCTGCCCGAGATCGCCGTCGACACGCAGACGCAAAGCGAAATCTTCGAGCAGAAGATCGCCCACCCCGTCACGCCCGACGCCATCAAGAAGGCCATGTCGACGGCCAGGTCCGGTATCTTCCTGGTCGCACAATACCTCTACATCGGCGCCGACGATTACGGGAAGAGGTTCCCCTGGGCCAGGCAAAGCCTGCGTGATCCGCGGACGCCCGGCGGATATCCGTTCGGCGCCCGGGTCACGAAGGGTTATTACCGCGAGATCCTCCGCCGCCTCGATGGCAATTCGTCCGCCGATGGCGTCGTCATCGGCGCCTATCCGGACGAGGCCTATCCGCTCGTCACGCTCGACAACACGCGGCCCGATGGTCGAATCGTGCTGTTCTTCGGCGAGGGAATGGACCGGGCCACGATCGACGACGCGGTCGTGACCGTGCGCGACGACGCGGGGTCCGTGGTCCCGACGAAGGTCAGCGTGTATCGCGGGGACAAGTGGGCGAACGTCGTCCTGGTCACGGCGCAAGAGCCCTGGAAAGCGGCCACGAAATACACCGCGTCCCTGCACAAATCGATCAAGACGCTCACCGGCGTCTCCCCGACCGAGGATCTCGTCTTTCCGTTCACGACCTGCACGCCGGATTCCCCGGGCGGCGATTGCGCGGTGCCGGTAGGCCCACCGCCCGCCTCGCCGTGCCCGAAGCTCGACGACGCGTACACGACGCGGCCCGAGACGGTGCCTCCGGAAGAGGAAATCCCGCCTCCGCCGACGAACGTCAATCCCGTCGCGGAGGAAAGCGGCTGCACGGCCGCGCCGGCGCGCCGCGAGACGAACGCCGGGTCGCTTCTCGCGCTCGCAGGCGCGTGCGTGGCGCTCGTCGCGCGGCGGCGCGGCCGTCGCTTCTGATCAGCCGCACATCCCGTTCGGCAAGCACCGCTCGCCGACAGCGCATTGCGTGCCGCCGCAGGTGCATTGCCCGTTGCCCCCGCACGTGCCCGCCGATCCGGCATTACAATCGGCGTCCGCGTCGCAGCGGCACGTGGGCGCCTGCGGGGCCATGCCGCCGCAAACGAAGCCTGTGGGGCATTCGCGGCCGCAAGCGCCGCAGTTCGCGGCGTCGGTGTACGGGTTGACGCAGCCCGCCGGGCTCTGGCAGCAGAGCATGTTCGCGCCGCACGCGGCGCCGCCATTGCACGAGCACCCCACAGCCCCGCAGACCTCGCCCGCCGCGCAGGTCGTCAAGAGGCAGGCACAGAGCCCCGTGCCGCCGTTGCACGTGCCGCCCCCGCCACACTCGTTGTTCGTGTTGCAGCCGCAGAACTTCTGCGTGAGGGGGCCGCGGTCGCAATCGAGCGTGCCGCTGCAATCATTGCCGCAGCCGCCGCAGTTCGTGTCGTTCTGCTGGGTGTTGAGCTCGCAGCCGTCGTCATTGCCCATCGCGGGCATGTCGCAGTTCGCAAACCCGAGATCACACGACGAATCGCACACGCCCGCCGCGCAGCTCTTCGAGGCGACGTTCGTCCCGGAGCACGCGCGGCCGCAGGCGCCGCAATGGTCGACGCTCGTCGCCGTGTTCGTCTCGCAGCCGTCGTCCGCCGCGGGCGCCATGGGCTTCGTGCAATCGCCGGAGCCGGCATTACACGTGGGCACGCACGCGCCGGCCGTGCACACGGTGGCCGACGCGTTCGCGTTCGAGCAAGCATGGCCGCACGCGCCGCAATGCATCACGTCGGTCTGCGTGTTCACCTCGCAGCCATCCGACGGGTCGTTATTACAATCGGCCGTCCCCGCCGCACACTCGATACCACACATGCCGTTCGTGCAGGCCGCGAGCGCGCCGCCGGGACAGACGTTGCTACACGCGCCGCAGTTCATCGGGTCGTTCTGGAGGTTCACCTCGCAGCCCGTCGCGCCCATCATGTCGCAATCGGCAAACCCGCCGTCACATGCGCCGAGCGTGCACGCGCCCATGTCGCACGTCTCGGCTGCGTTCGCGAGGTCGCACACGTCGCCGCAGAAATTGCAATCGAGCAGCGTGCCGAGCGTGGTCTCGCAGCCGTCGGCGTTGTCCATGTTGCAATCGGCTGTGCCCGGTTCGCAGGGGTTCGGCTCGCAACCGCCATTGGTGCAGGTCTCGAAGACGGTGCAGGCCGAGTCACAACCGCCACAATGCTGCGGATCAGACTCGGTGTTCGTCTCGCAGCCGGTCTCCGCCATCATGTCGCAATCGGCGAACCCCGGCGTGCACGGGCCGACACCGCACATGCTCGCCGCGCACGTGGGCATAGCGTTCGGCGCCGTGCAGACCGTGCCGCAGGCGCCGCAGTTGTTCGGATCGGTGGCCGTATCCGATTCGCACCCGCTCGTCGCGAGGCCGTCGCAATCGGAGAACCCCGCGTTGCACGTGCCCACGGCGCAGGCGCCGCTGACGCAGGCGGCCGTCGCATGGGGGACGTTGCACGGCGTGCACCCGGTGCCGCAGCCGAACGCCGGATCGTCGGCGGAGACGCACGTGTCATTGCAGCTCACCTGGCCGGTCGGGCACGGAGACGAGCCGCCATTGCCGCCGCTGCCCCCCGTCGGTTCGAACTGGTCGAAATTCTGGGTACAGCTCGCGACGCCCAGACCCGCGAGGGCAAGGGCCATGAGGGCAGACAAAACACCGAACCGCATCGACGCCTCCGTCGGGAAAGCCGCGACCTAAGTCACGATTATCCCGGGATCCACCGAGATTTCAATTCCTTTGTCGATGCGCGGCGTGGCAGGAAAGAGGGCGCCGGCCGCTAAAACGGAGGTTTCGTCAGGACTCGACCTTCACCGGCGTCGCCTCGCTCCGGCCGAGGATCGGCGCGAGGAGGACGTAAAGCGCGCCCGAGATGAAGAAACCCACGAACCAAGCATAGTTGTAGAGCTTCATCCAGATCGGAGCGACGGTCATGACCTTGCTCGTCCCGAGGAAACCCGGCAGGTTCGGCAGGATGCCCGCGAGCAGCGCGAGGATGGCCGCCGGATTGAAGCCGCCCCGATACCAGTACGAGCCCTCGCGGACGTAAAGCTGCACGAGGTCGAGCTTCGTTTTGCGGACGATGAAATAGTCCGCGATGAGGATCCCGCCGATCGCGCCGAGCAGCGCCGAATACCCGACGAGCCACGTGAAGATGTACCCCGACGGGTCCGAAACGAGCCGCCAGGGCTGGATCAGGATGCCGATCACGCCCGTGATGAAACCGCCCGTCCGGAACGAGATGCCCTTCGGCCAGAGGTTCGCGAAATCATTCGCCGGGCTCACCACGTTCGCCGCGATGTTCGTCGCGAGCGTCGCAATACAAAGCGAGAAGAGCGCGACCACGAGCAGGACCGGGCTCTTGAACTTCGTGAGGAGCACGACCGGGTCCCAGATGGTCTCGCCGTAAATCACTGCCGTCGCCGAGGTGACCGCCACGCCGATGAACGAATAAAGCCCCATCGTGGTGGGCAGGCCGAGCGCCTGCCCCACGACCTGATCCCGCTGCGAGTACGCATAACGCGTGAAATCGGGGATGTTCAGCGAAAGCGTAGCCCAGAAGCCGATCATGCCCGTGAGCGCGGGGAAGAAAAACGACCAGAACTGGCCCTCTTTCTTCCCGCCCGCGGAGAATGCCGAGGGCGTGTCGAGCATCGGGCCAAACCCGCCCGCCTTGCCATACGCCCACGCGAGCAGCGCGAGCCCGAGCGCGATGAGCAAGGGCGCCTTGATGTTCAGGAGGATCCGGATCGAATCGATCCCCTTGTGGATGACCCACATGTTGATCCCCCAGAAAAACAGGAAGCAAAGGAGCTGGGGGAGGCTGATGCCAAGGATTTCCGTGGGCGCGCTCTCCCACGAGGGGACGAAGACGGCGATGATCTTGAAAATCGCCCAGCCCCCGATCCACGCCTGGATCCCGAACCAGCCGCACGCGACGAGCGCGCGCAGGATCGCCGGGATGTTCGCGCCGAGAATGCCGAACGACGGGCGGCAATACACCGGGAATGGAATGCCGTATTTCGTGCCCGCGTGCGCATTCAAGATCATCGGCAAGAGGACGATCGTGTTGCCGAGGAAGATCGTCACCACGGCCTGCCACCAGCTCATTCCCTCGGCGATGAGCGAGGAGGCGAGCATGTACGTGGGCACGCAGGCCGACATGGAGATCCAGAGCGCGGCGATGTCCTTCATCGCCCACTTGCGCTGCTTGATCCGGGTCGGCTCGAGGTCGTGATTGATGTAGGGCGAGACGATCTCGCCCTCGAGCTCGTGAATGTCACCCGAGACACGTACGGCGAGGCGAGCGTCGCTCATCATGGAGGGAACCCCCGATTTGGTAGGATCAGCCGTTACCGCTTGGCGCGCTCGATCTCCGTGACGTGAAGCCCGCCGGGTACGAAATCGGCGCCGCGCTGGACGCGGTCGTTCCAGGTCTCGTGCGGTTTGTCCGAGGACACTTCCTTCATCGTGATGCAGCCCGAGACGGGGCAAACGAGCTGGCAAAGATTGCAGCCGATGCACTCCTCCTCGTCCACAAACGGCACGCGCGCGCCCGGCGTCCCGCCCTTCGCCGTGACCGCGCGGTCCGGGATGAGCTTGGGGATATGCGTATGCCCGGCCTTGCGCGCCTGCTCCTCCGTGCGGCCAGGCAGGTGGATGCACTGGTGCGCGCCATCCATGCAGGCCGTGTAACAGAGCTGGCAGCCGATGCATTTGTCGGTCGAGATGTCCGCGACGACGCGATACCCGAGGTCGAGATCGCCCCAGTTCTTGTATTGCTGCGCCGCCTGGCCCCGGAGCTCGAGGACTGATTTCAGGCCCTTCGAATCGAGGAAATCGTTCAGGCCCTCGATCATGTCCTCGACGATGCGGTAGCCATAATGCATGACCGCCGTGCAGACCTGCACGCTCGTGCACCCGAGCGCGATGAACTCGGCCGCGTCGCGCCAGTTCGAGATGCCGCCAATGCCCGAGATCGGCAGCTTCGCGACGTACGGATGCCGCGTCAACTCGCCGACCATGTGCAGCGCGACGGGCTTGACCGCCGGGCCACAATAACCGCCGTTCGTCGAGGCGTCGCCGACGCGCGGCAGCGGCACCATGCGGTCGAGGTCGATGCCCATGATCGACTTGATCGTGTTGATCAAGCTGATCCCGTGCGCCCCCGATTCGAGCACCGCCTCGCCCGGCTCGACGATGTCCGTCACGTTCGGGCTCAGCTTGACGATGACCGGCTTCGTCGCGAATTCGACGGCCCAGCGCGCGATCTCCCGGAGCACCTTCGGCTCCGAGCTCACGGCCGAGCCCATGCCGCGCTCGCACATGCCGTGCGGACAGCCGAAATTGAGCTCATGGCCGTCCGAGCCCGCCTCCTCGGCGCGCTGGATGATCTCCTTCCACTCCTCCTTCGTCTCGACCATGAGCGAAGTGATGACGGCGTGGTTCGGATACCGGCGCTTGACCTCGCGAATCTCGCGCAGGTTCACCTCGAGCGGCCGGTCCGTGATGAGCTCGATGTTGTTGAGGCCCATCATGCGCGTATTGCCGTAATCGATGCCGCCGAACCGGCTCGACACGTTGACGATCGGATTGCCGAGCGTCTTCCAGACGGCGCCGCCCCAGCCGGCGTCGAACGCGCGCATGACCTGGTCGCCCGTATTCGTGGGCGGCGCCGAGGCGAGCCAGAACGGGTTCGGGCTCTTGATACCCGCGAAATCAATCGATAGATCTGCCATGTCTCAGGCTCCCACGCCCATGAGGAACGCGTGCATGCTCGTGACCGCGATCTTCGCCTCGGCGACCGCGTTCACGACCTCCTTGCCGCCGTTGACGCAATCGCCGGCGCTCCAGACCTTGGGGTTTCCGGTGCGATGGGTCTTCGGATCGACGATGACCCGGCCGCGCGTGTCGAGCTCGACGCCCGGGAACGAGCGCGCGACCTCGGTCGCCCGGCTCTGGCCGACCGCGACGACCACGAGGTCCGCACGCAGGTCCTCCTCGGTGCCGGGGACAGGCTTTTTGTCCTCGGTCCGGACCACGCGGACGCCCGTGACCTTGCCCATGTTGTCCCGTAAAACCGCGACCGGCGAGCGCTCGCAGAGGACCTTCATGCCGTCGACGCGGCCGCTCGCAAGCTCGTGCTCGTAGGCCGAGAGCTCGTGGTCGCCGCCGCGGTAGAGCATGGTCGCGTCGATGCCGAGCAATGCAAGCTCGTGCGCGACGTCGACGGCCGTGTTGCCGCCGCCGACGATGATCACCCGATCGACGCCTTTGAAGCGAAGCGTCGGGTCGGCCTTGAGCCGCTCGATGAGGTGCGTCGCGCCAACCACGCCGCCGCCGTCCTCGCCGGGGATCTTGAGGCGCGAATCCGGACCGAGGCCGAGGCCGAGGAGGACCGCGTCGTATTGCTGGAGCAGCGTCGCGACCGAGACCTCCTCGGGCGAGCCCGAGACGGGGACGATCTCCACGCCCTGATAAAGCTCGACATTGCCGAGCGAGAGCACCCACGTGATCTCCGTGAGCGCCTCCTCGACCTTCATCTTGTACGGGGCGATGCCGAGCGTATTGAGCCCGCCCGGCAGGAGCTTCTTCTCGTAAATGGCCACCTCGTGCCCTTCGAGCGCGAGCCAGCCGGCCGCCGCAATGGACGCCGGGCCCGCGCCGACGAGCGCGACGCGTTTGCCCGTCGGCGCCTTGGGCTTGAAGAGCTGCGGATCCTCGGCGAGCGCTTTCTCCACCGCATATCGCTGGAGCCGGCCGATCTTGATCGGATCGCGGTGCCAATCATTGTAGACGCAGGCGCCGGCGCAGAGGACCTCCACCGGACAAACCTGGCCGCACGACTTGCCGAGCAGGTTCTGCGTGAGAATGGTGCGCGCCGCGCCCTTGACGTTGCCCGTGCCGATCTTCCGGATGAACGTGGGGATGTCGATCGCGGTCGGGCACGCCTTGATGCAGGGCGCGTCGACGCAATACAAGCAGCGATTCGCCTCGGCGATGGCCTCGGCATCCTCGTACGGCGGCTTCTTGTCCTCGTAAAGGACCTCGAGCCGGTCCCCCTCGACGTCCGGGATGTGCGGCGAATGATGGCTCATCGAAGCTCCCTTGCGGCAGCCGGCGCCTCGAGCTTGCGCGGGAGATAACGCCCCGCGCCGCGCACGACGTCGAGCTTGCCGTCCTTGTATTGGACGCGGCCGTGGACGATGGTGTGGCTCACCTTGCCCTTGACCTCGAATCCCTCGAAGATGTTGCGATCGCAGCGGTGGTGGTGCGTCTTCGCCGAGATGACGCTCGACCCCTTCGGATCGAAGACCACGAGATCGGCGTCCGCGCCCGGCACGATCGCGCCCTTGCGCGGATAGAGGCCGAAGATCTTCGCGGGCTGCGTGGAGAAGAGATCGACGAAGCGGTTCACGTCGATGTGGCCGCCGAGCACGCCGTAGGTCCAGAGCAGACCGAGGCGATTCTCGATGCCCGCCGCGCCGTTCGGGATCTTCGTGAAATTGTCCCGGCCCATGTCCTTCTGGCCGACCTGATTGAAGGGGCAATGGTCCGTCGCGACCACCTGGATGAGCCCCGAAGCGATGCCCGCCCAGAGCGCCTCCTGGTGGCCCTTCGGCCGGATCGGCGGGCTCATGACGTACGCCGCGCCCTCGAAATCGGGTTTGTCGTAGACCGAGTCGTCGAGGATGAGGTATTGCGGGCACGTCTCGGCCATGACGAGCTGGCCACGCCGGCGCGCGTCGGTGACGGCGTCGAGCGCCTCGCGACACGTGAGGTGGACGATGTAAATGGGCTCGCCGATCATACGCGCCATCATGATCGCGCGGTTCGTGGCCTCGCCCTCGACGGGCGCGGGGCGCGAGAGGGCGTGGTATTTCGGCTCGAGTTTGCCCTCGGCCACGAGCTTCTTCTGCAAAGCAACGACGATGTCGCCGTGCTCGGCGTGCACCGTGACGAGCGCGCCGAGGTCCTTCGCGGTCTGCATGACCTGGATGAGCTCGACGTCGTCGACGCCGATCGCGCCGCGATAGGCCATGAACGTCTTGAAGGAGGGAATGCCCTCCTCGCGGACGCACTGCTCCATCTCGGACTTCGTGCGGTCGCCCCACCAGGTGACCGCCATGTGGAAGGCATAATCGGCGACGGCCTTCTTCGCCTTCTCCTTCCACATGGCTAGGCCGTCGAGCAAATGCTGGCCACGCGCCGGGATGACGAAATCGATGATCGACGTGGTACCGCCGGCGACGCCCGCCGCGGTGCCCGTCTCGAAATCGTCGGAGCTCTCCGTCCCCATGAACGGCAGCTCCATGTGCACGTGCGCGTCGATGCCGCCCGGGAAGACGAGCTGGCCCGAGGCGTCGATGACGACGTCGTCCGCGCCCTGCTTCACGAGCCCGGACCCGACCGCCACGATCTTGTCGCCATCGCAATATACGTCACCGACAAACTTATCGGAGGCGGTGACGATCTCGCCGTTCTTGATCAGGATGCCCATCTCGTCCTCCCGAACGCCCCTCGATCAGGGCAAGAGCTTGACCATGTCCTCGTACGTCTCGGGCCTGCGGTCGCGATAGAACTGCCAGGTGCGACGCACCTCCTCGATCACGTCGAGGTCCATCTCCGCGACGACGAGCTCGTCACGATCCTCGCTTCCGACGGCGAGGAAATTGCCCCGCGGATCGCAGAAATAGCTCGTCCCGTAGAACTTGCCGATGTTCCACGGCGCCTCGGTGCCGACGCGGTTACTCGCCGCGATGTAATACCCGTTCGCCACGGCGTGCGCGGGCTGCTCGAGCTTCCAGAGGTACTGGGACAAACCGGCCACGGTCGCCGAGGGGTTGAAGACGATCTCGGCGCCGTTCAGGCCGAGAAGTCGCGCGCCCTCCGGGAAATGGCGGTCGTAGCAGATGTAGACGCCGATCTTCGCGTACCGCGTCTGGAACGTGGGATAGCCGAGGTTGCCCGGCTTGAAGAAGTACTTCTCCCAGAAGCCGTTCGTCTGCGGGATGTGGTTTTTCCGGTACTTGCCGAGATACGTCCCGTCCGCGTCGATGACGGCGGCCGTGTTGTAATACACGCCGGCCTGCTCCCGCTCGTAGACGGGAATGATCATCGCCATCTGGTACTTCTTCGCGTACTCGGTGAGCCGCTGGACCGTGGGGCCGTTCGGGACCGCCTCGGCCGTGTCGCACCATTTCGCGTCCTGCGAGGGGCAGAAATACGGGGTGTTGAAGACCTCCTGCAAGCAGAGGATCTGCACGCCCTTCTTGCCCGCCTCCTCGATGTACGGGAGGTGCTTCTCGAACATCGCGTCGCGGATCTGGAGGACCGAGGCGCCCGGATCATTGAGCGCGTTCGAGCACTGGATGAGCCCGCCGATGACTTTCCTGGCCATTAGAACCACCTCTCGATGACGATCTTGCGCTCGGTGTAGAAATCGATGCCAGCCGATCCGTGCGCCTTCGTGTCGCCGAAGAGGCTCGCCTTCTGGCCACCGAACGGGAAGAACGACATGGGCGCAGCGACGCCGATGTTCACGCCGACCATGCCCGCCTCGACGCGGGCACCGAACTCGCGCGCGGCCTTGCCGTTCGTCGTGTAGATGCTCGCCGCGTTGCCGAATTCGCTCGCGTTCGCGAGCCGGATCGCCTCGTCGAGGTCCTTCGCACGCATGAACGAAGCCACCGGCCCGAAGATCTCCTCGCGGCCGATCACCATGTCGGGGCGCACGTCCTCGAAGATCGTCGGCCCGATCCAGTTGCCGTCCGGGAGGCCCGGGACGGTCGCGTTGCGGCCGTCGAGCACGAGCTTCGCGCCCTCCTGCAGGCCCTTCTCGATGTACGAGAGGACGCGGTCCTTGTGCGCCCGCGAGATGACGGGGCCGAGCGTGGTGGCCGGGTCCTTGCCGTCGCCGAGCACGATCTTCTTCGCGTACGCGACGAAGAGGTCACGCACGCGCTCGTACGCGTCGCCGACGGGGACGATCACGCTGCCCGCGAGACAGCGCTGGCCCGCGCAGCCGTAGCAGGACTCGACCGCGTTCTGCACCGCGCGCTCCATGTCCGCGTCGGGCATGATCACGATGAAATTCTTGGCGCCGCCGAGCGCCTGGACGCGCTTGCCGGTCTCGCCGCACTTCCGGTAGACGATCTTCGCGACGTTCGAGGAGCCGACGAAGGAGACGCCCTTCACGTCCGGGTGCTCGCAGATCGCCTCGACGACCTCACGGCCGCCGTTCACCAGGTTCACGACGCCGTTCGGCAGGCCGATCTGCTGGATGAGCTCGAAGATGCGGCGCTGCGAGAGCGGCACCTGCTCACTCGGTTTGAGCACGAACGTGTTGCCCGTGGCGATCGCGTACGGGAGGAACCAGAGCGGCACCATCGGCGGAAAGTTGAACGGCGTGATCGCCGCGAAGACGCCGAGCGGCTGGCGCAGGACTTTCGAGTCGATGCCCGAGGCGACGTCCTCGAGGTTCTGCCCCATGAGCAAGGACGGGGTGCCACACGCGTGCTCGACGTTCTCGATGCCGCGACCGAAATCGTTGAACGACTCGGCGAACGTCTTGCCATGCTCGCTCGTGCAGATGTTCGCGATCTCCTCGCGGTGCTGGTCGAAGAGGCTCTTCAGCTTGAAGAGGTACCGCGCGCGCTGCACCGGCGGGACGGCGCGCCACGCAGGGAACGCAGCCTTGGCCGCCTGCACCGCGGCGTCGACGTCGGCCGAGGTCGAGAGCGGGACCTTGGCAAGCACCTCCCCGGTCGCGGGATTCTTCACGTCGAGCAACGTGGTGCCCGCAGAAGCAACCCAGGCGCCGTTGATGAAGTTCTCGAGCACGCGCATAAAACGACGATCCTCCTCCTGACGTGGGCCTTTCGCCCTTCCCCCCTCGCGCGCGCCACCTCCGCCCCGACGGGGGCAGAGCGAGACGCGCCGAGCACAATCAACCGTGATTTTCTCCCCGCGACAAGGCCCAAGGGCGAACACGGGCACGGCCGCAACGTATGCCGCCCCGCGTCGTCGCGAGAGGCACGGTTCGGGCGCACGCAGCGCGGCAGGAGCGCTTGCGAGCGCGACCAGGATGCTCTTACGCTGGGCCCTACATGTCGGGAGCCGAAGTTTCCGCGTTCCGACGGGCGATGCTGCAACGGCGCCCCGACGTCCTTGCACGCCTCGTGGATACGGCCGCGGATCCCGCGTCATCCGAGCTCGGCGAGGTGCCGCCGTCGTTCCGCGCCGAGCTCGACGCGAGCTTCGACGCATGGCTCGACGGCCTGGAAAAACCGGCGGCGGACCTGGCAGAAACGTGGGCCTCGCGCCTGGGCGAAGACGCCCAGACGCGCGGCTGGAACGAGCGCAGGGTGCTCATCTGGCTCGAACGTATCGGCCAAGCGATGCTCGAAGCAGCGCTCGACGCGGTGGAAGAGGGCGTGCCGGGCGCGGACGTGGGCGCGCGGCGGGTCGTCGGCGCGATGAACACGGCCGCGGCCGCGTTCAATCGAGCGTTCCGGGTGAAAGCGGAGGAAGCGGCGAAACGTGCGGCGGTGCTCCGCTCGGTCGCGGAGAACGCACCCGACGGGATCGGCATCGCCAAACCCGATGGGTCGGTGATGTACGCGAACCCGGCGTTCTGCACGATGATGGGCTCGGAAGAGGCCAGCCGCGGGCACTTCGCGGATTTCGTGCACCCGGACGAGGGCCCGAAGCTCGCGCAGATCGCCGAGGTCGCAGAGCACGTGGGGCACTGGGACGGACACCTCCGGTACAAGCGCGCCGACGGGACGTCGTTCAACGCGCGGCTCAAGGCGTTCCGCGTGAAGTCGGCGAACGGCGAGACGATCGCGCGGTGCGTGCTCGTGCGCGATGCGACGCCGGAAGAGCGGTCCGAGGAGCAGCGGCGCGCGCTCGAAGAGGAGATACAAAGGGCGCAAGCCGAGGCGCTGCGGGAGCTCGCCGCGCCGCTTCTGCCGCTCGCCGAAGGGGTCCTGGCGATGCCACTCGTCGGCTCGCTCGACGCCGCGCGGACGCCGCGGATCATCGAGTTGATGCTCGAAGGGATCACGCGGACAGGCGCGGGGCACGTGATCGTGGACATCACGGGCGTGCCGGTGGTGGACGCGGAGGTGGCCGAGTCGATCGTGCGCGCGGCGAGAGCCGCCGAGCTCGTCGGCGCGGAGGTGGTCCTGACGGGCGTGCGAGGCGCGGTGGCGAAGACGCTGGTCGATCTCGACGTGGATCTCGGCGGCATGGATACGTGGAGCACGCTGCGCGCGGGCGTGGCGCACGCGATCGGGCACGAGCGGCAGAAGCGGCGGCAGATGCGCCGAGGGGCGGGACCTCTGCGATGAGCGGGCCCGAGGGAGCGGGGGACGCGTCGTTCGCGGAGGTGTTTGCTTCGCACCGGGACAAACTCGTCGAGCGGCTGACCGAGGAGGCGCTCACGGCCCTCGGCGGGACGCTCGGGGCGCCGATGGAGGCCTTCCGCGCGGATCGCGCCTGGGAGGTCGATGTGGCGATCGAGGCGCTCCAAGACGGCACCATGTCGTTCGCGACGCAGAGCTGGAAGCGCTGGATCGACAGCTCGGTGCAGCGCGGCTGGTCGGCGACGACGCTGCAGGGTGTGCTCGGCGCGATGCGGCAGGTGTTCATCGACGCGGGTCTCGAGCTCCGCGCGGCCGGCGTGCCGGAGGCGACGTCGAAGATCCGCGCGTTCATCCGCTCGTCGAGCGAGGCGCTGTACCTCATCGACGAAGAGCTCCGCGCGCGGGCGGAATTTTTGCACCGCAAAGCGCAGATCTTCGAGGCGCTGATCCACCACGCGCCGGACGGGATGGGCGTGGCGACGCCCGACGGGACGCTGCACTATGTGAACCCGGCGCTCGAGCGGCTGCTCGGGCGGAGCGATCTCCTGGGCCGCTCGATCTACGAGCTCGTGGCGCTGCACGCGGAGTCGATGCATCGGGAACAGGTGGCGAAGGCGGTGCTCGAACGAGGCTCGTGGAGCGGGGAGCTCACGTACCAGCGCGCCGATGGGGCGACGTTCGACGCGCACGTGACGGCGTTCCTCGTGCGCGACGAGCGAGGCCGAGGCGTCGCGCGGTGCGCGATCATCCGGGATCTGACGGAGGCGCGACGCGCGGAGGAGGAGCGGCGCAAGCTCGCGGCCGAGGTGATCGCGACGCAAAAAGCAGCGCTCGAAGAGCTCGGAACGCCGCTCGTGCCGATCGCGGAGGGCGTGCTCGTGATGCCGCTCGTCGGGGTGATCGAGCCGGCGCGGGCCGAGCGGATGCTTGGTGTGCTGCTCGAAGGGATCGGGCAGCAGAACGCAAAGGTCGTGATCCTCGACCTGACGGGCGTGAAAGAGGCGACCGCGGAGGCGGCCGAGGCGCTCGTGCGGGCGGCGCAGGCGGCGCGGCTGCTCGGCGCGGAGGTGGTCACGACGGGGACGGGGCCGGAGCTCGCGCGGGCATTCGTGGAAAATGGTGCAGAGCTAGGAACGATTGTGACAAAAGGCACGCTGCGGGACGGCGTGGCATACGCGCTCCGGATCGCGCGGGGACACGGCCCAGTTCGCTGATTGTTCTACCTCAAACGAGTGCCGCCCACGGCGAACCATTACGATTACGATGGAAGCACGAATGCGGCGCCATTGAGGGATTCGAGAATCGAGGACACGATGATAACGTCCTCGTTCATGAAAACCATTTCATGCTCCGTGCTCTTCGTGATGGGGTCGCTGGCGCTGATCGGCTGCGGTGGCCCCATGGAAGCAGAGGACGACTACGCGGACGAAGTGGCCGAGGAAATGGGCGAAGCGCTGGGGGAGGCGCTGGAGATCGGCGACGACGAGGACACGAAGGCCTTTGCCCTCGAAGAGGAGAGCGAAGCGGATCTCGTGGCCTGGTGCGACGACATCGTGAGCTGGAATCAGACCTGGTCCGATTACGAGGCGCAGGTGCTGACGCTGGTAAACCAGAAACGCGCGGCCGGCGCGACCTGTGGAGGAGTAGCGTATGCGCCCGCGCCCGCGCTCGTGCTCGACGAGCGGCTGCGGTGTGCCGCGCGCAAGCATTCGAAAGACATGGGGGTGAACAATTTCTTCAGCCACACCGGATCGAATGGCTCGACGCCGTGGCAGCGCATCAAGAACGCCGCCTACACATACAAGAGCGCAGCCGAGAACATCGCGGCCGGGTATAGCACGCCGACGGCCGTCGTGAACGGATGGATGACGAGCACGGGGCATTGCAAGAACATCATGAATGCCTCGCTCAAGCAGATCGGCGTGGGGTATTACCAGGGGACGACGGGGTACAAGAACTACTGGACGCAGGATTTCGGGACGCCTTAACGGATTTTTGCAGCCCCGAGCGCGGCCACGATCTGGACGCTCACGTTATCGGCACCTTCCGCCGTCGCGAGCGCGCCCTCCGGCACGCGCAGGCGCGAGACCTTCACCTCGCCGCCGCGTGTAGCGGTGCCCTGCCCGCCTGACGCGACCTCCACGAGCACGACCCCCGAAGAGCCCATCGCCGCGAGCACGCTCTTTCCCTCGAGCCGCGCCACGGGCACGCACGCGACGCCCTTCTCCGCGAGCGAGAGCGCGAGCCGGGCCTCGGGGTCCAGGAGCTCCGGCAGAGGCCCGTCGAGGCGCAGGCCGAAATGAATGGCCGACGCCGGGTCGTCCGCCGTCGCCGCCGCATCCCGCACGGCCGACAGGAGGCTCTCGGCGAGCGGCGGATCCCGCTCGATCCGCGCAAAGTCGGCCGGGTCGAGGCGCAGCAAGAAGCGGCGCATCGAGCGGGCCGCGGCCTGCACGTATGATTGCTCCATCGACGCCCGCCGCAGGATGCCCTCCGCGTCGCGGTTCTTCCGGGCCTTGCAGAGCTCGGCCGCACCCGAGAGCACGGCCGCGGGCGGGGGCGGCGGCTCGGCGCGTGCCATCGGCGCGTCGCGGTAGGCGTGGCGATGAAACCCCACGCCCGTGGGCGGGAGCGCGAGCACGAGCGAGAGGCTCTCGAGCTCGGTTTCAGGCGTCCGCGCGGCCGCGGCGAACGCGTCGCGCACGGTGGAGAGCAGGTTCGGTTGCGCGGTGAGGAGGACGTGATCCGTCGCGGAGACCGTGAGCACGACGCGATACGCGCACACCTCGCGCGAGCCCATCGACCAGCGATCGGCCGCGCCGGCGAGCTCGACCGCGCTGCGCTCGACGAGCGCCGAGAGCTCGGCCTCGCCCCACACGTCGAGCAGGCTCCTCGCGCCCGCGGCGAGCGCGCTGCCTTCGGGGATCATCGCGGCTAGATCTTCCGGCCCGACGCCATGAACTTGCGGGCCTGGAGCTCGGCCTCGGCCTCGGCGATGGCCTCGGCCTCGTGCTGCGAGGCCGTGCGGAGCGCGCCTGCGCCGGGGTTGTCGACGCGCACGCGTTGCGGCTCGGTCGTGGCCGCCTCGGCCATCGCCGCCGCCGTGTGCCGGACGTCGTCGTAGGGCTTGGCGAGGTCGAAGATGACCTTCGTGTTGCCCTGACTCAGGTTCGCGAGGGCCTCGAAGCGCCGCAGCTCCATCGCGCCCGGCGACTTCGAGAGGATCGTGGCCGCCTCGGCGAAGTTCTTCGCGCTCTCCACGTCGGCCTCGCTCTTGATGACCACGTACTTCCTGTCCCGCTCGGCGATCGCGACCTTCGCCAGGACCTCCTGCATTTGCGGCGGGAGCTGCACGTCCTGGAGGCCGATGAGCTCGACGTGCAGGCCCCACTGCGAGACCGTGGTCTCGACCTGCGCGCGCACCTTGGCGGCGACCTCCTCGCGGTGCGCGAGCAGCTCGTCGAGGCGCGTCTCGCCGACGACGTCGCGCAGCACGACCTTCGCCCGATCCTTCACCGCCGCCTCGTAGTTCTCCACCGCCAGCGTGGCCTTCTCCGGGTCGACGACGCGGTAATAGAGCACGGTGTCGACCATGGTCGTCACGTTGTCGCGCGTGATCACCATTTGCCGCAAAAGGTCGCGGTTTTTCGTGCGCGTGTCGATTTTGCGGAGCGACTGGAAGCCCGGCAGGAACAGCGTCACGCCGGGCTCGACCCGGCCCGAGAGCTTGCCGAGCGTGAAGCGCAGCGCGACCTCCCACTGGTTGATCTGCCGGATGCCCGCGAGGAGGTACGCCAGAAGGAGAAACCCGAGCACGAGGAGGAGCGGATCCATGGTCGCGCCAATGTAACCGGCGCAAACGCGTCCACCACGGGCTATCGGTCGAATTGCACCCGATCCTCGAACGGCACGTCGGCGCCGACCTCGATGACCTCGCCGAGCCGGAAGGCCTGCTCGCCGGCGCCACGCAGCGCGCCGAGCGCGGCGGCCTCGGCCTCGGGCGCGACCACCACGACGAGCCCGACACCGAGGTTGAACGTGCGGCGCATCTCGGCTTCCTCGACCGGCCCTTGCTCGGCGATCACCCGGAAAATCGCAGGCCTTTCGTACGCGGACAAATCGAGCCGCGCGCCAAGCCCCTCCGGCAGGACACGCGGGAGGTTGCCCGGCAAGCCCCCGCCCGTGATGTGCGAGAGTCCGCGCACGGCCTCGGGCAACGCCGCGAGCAGCTCGCGCACCGCGCGGGCGTAAATGCGCGTCGGCACGAGAAGCGCCTCGGCTGCCGTGCGCCCGAGCCCGGGGACCTGGTCGTGGATGCCGAGCCCCATGCGCTCGAAGAGCACCTTGCGCGCCAGCGAATAACCGTTCGAGTGCAAACCACTCGACGCGACGCCGAGCACGACGTCGCCTGCCCGCGCCTTCGTGCCGTCGAGCATCTTCGCCCGCTCGACCACGCCCACCGCGAAGCCCGCGAGGTCGTACTCGCCCGGCGCGTACATGCCCGGCAGCTCCGCCGTCTCGCCGCCGAGCAGCGCGCAGCCGGCGAGCTTGCAGCCCTCGGCGATGCCCCGCACGACGGCCTCGCCCACGTCGAGCTCGAGCGTGCCGGTCGCGAAATAGTCCAGGAAAAACAGGGGGCGCGCGCCGACGGTGATCACGTCGTTCACACACATCGCCACGAGGTCCTGACCCACGGTGTCGTGCACGTTCGCGGCGAAGGCGACCTTGAGCTTCGTGCCGACGCCGTCGGTGCCGCTCACGAGGATCGGGTCGACGAGCCCGCTCGGCAGGGCGCAGAGGCCCGCGAAGCCGCCGACGTCGGCGACGACCTCGGGGATGCGCGTCGGGCGCGCGAGCTTCTTGATGCGCTCGACGAGGGCGTCGCCGCGGTCGATGTCCACGCCTGCCTGGCTGTAGGTGATGGGCATGCCGGCGGAATGTCACAGCTTGGGGCGAGGTGCTAGGGTTCGTCGCCGTCATGACCGATTCGCTGCGTCCGCCCGTCCTCGTCTCCGCCGCCGTCCTCGTCGAGGAGGGGCGTGTCCTGCTCACCCAGCGCAAGCGCGGCACACACCTCGCCGGCGCCTGGGAGTTCCCCGGCGGCAAGGTCGAGCCCGGCGAGGATCCGCGCGCGGCCCTCGTGCGTGAGCTGCGCGAGGAGATCGGGATGGAGGTCTCGGTCGGCGATCCCGTCGAGGTGACGTTCCATCGATACCCGGAAAAATCCGTGCTGCTCCTGTTTTTTGCGGTGACGCGCGCGGTCGGATCGCCCGATCCGCAGGCGCTCGACGTCGCGGACGTGAAGTGGGCCGGGCCCGAAGATCTGCAGGACGAGCTCTTCCCGCCGGCGGATGTCGCGATCCTTTCGAAGGTCCGCGCGCTGCTCGCGCCCCGCACGTAATCGGAGCACACGACCGACCCGAACAGCGGTATCCTGCCCCCGCGATGGAAGAAACTGGGCAAGGAGCGCCGCGCGAGGCGTCCGTGGTGGTCGTGGGCGCGGGGCTCAGTGGCCTCGTGGCGGCCCGGCGGCTCGCGGCCGCGGGCGTCTCGGTCGTGGTGCTGGAGGCGCGGGACCGGGTCGGCGGCCGGACGTTGAGCCACACGACGGCGCAGGGCGACCGCGTGGACCTCGGCGCGCAATGGATCGGCCCCACGCAGGACCGGATGACGAAGCTCGTCGCCGAGCTCGGTTTGTCGACGTTCAAGCAATGGTACGACGGCAAGAAGGTGCTGTCGCTCGGCGGGACGCTGACGACGTACAAGACGTCGATCCCGAGCCTGTCCTTGATCGGCGCCGTCGACCTCGGAATCACAATCCAGCGCATCGAGACGCTCGTGAAGGAGGTCCCGATCGAGGATCCGCTTTCGGCCGCAAAAGCCTTCGAATGGGACGGGACCACGGTCGAGGCGTGGAAACGCAAAAACGTGAAGACCCGCGGCGCCAAAGCGATGCTCGACACGGCGGTGCGGGCCGTCTTCGCGGCGGAGCCGTCCGAGCTGTCCCTCTTGTTTTTCCTGTATTACCTCCGTCAGGGCGGCGGACTCATGCGCCTGACGGAGATCGTGAATGGCGCGCAGGAGACGCGCCTCGCGGAGGGTTTTCAGGAGGTCTCGAAGCGGATCGCGCGCGCCCTCGGCGAGGAGCGGGTGGTCCTCGGCGCGCCGGTGCGGCGCATCGCGCAGGACGCGGGCGGCGTGACCGTGACCTCGGACGCGGGGACGTGGCGGTGCAAGCGGGTGATCGTGGCCGTGCCGCCGGCGCTCGCAGGGCGGATCGATTACGAGCCGGGCCTGCCCGCGTCGCGGGACCAGCTCACGCAGCGGTCGCCGATGGGCAGCGTGATCAAGTGCGTCGCGACCTACGCGTCACCGTTTTGGCGGCAAGCTGGATATTCGGGGGAAGCGCTCTCCGACGTGGGATCGGTGAAACTCGTGTTCGACGATTCTCCCGAGGACGGCTCGCACGGCGCGCTCGTCGGATTCTTCATGGGCAAGGACGCGCGCGCCATGAGCGGAAAAAGCCCCGAGGAGCGGAAAAAGGCCGCCGTCGATTCGTTGACGCGTTTCTTCGGCCCGAGCGCGGCCGCGCCGATCGATTACGTCGATCAGGACTGGCCCGCCGAGCGCTGGTCGCGTGGTTGCTATTCGATGGTCCTCGGCCCGGGCGTGCTCACCGCGCACGCTTCGGCTTTGCGCGCGCCCGTGGGCCGCGTGCATTGGGCCGGGACGGAGACGGCGCGCGTGTGGACCGGTTACATGGAAGGCGCCGTCGAAGCCGGCGAGCGCGCCTCGGACGAGGTGCTCGCCGCCCTCGGCTGAGGATCGGGCGCGGCCCGATTCAACGCTTTCGCATGGGCTCGGGCTCGCGCGGCGTGCCGTCCGGCGCCGACACGAAATACAGGAGTCCGCGCCGCGGATCGTGAAGGCCCGCCGCCCGCTCGACGAACGGCGTGAGCGGCGAGACCACGACGAGCCGAAGCATGCGCCGCGCCTCCGCTTCGAGCAGCGCGTCGTCGAGCGTCTTGCGCGGGATGTCCGGGAGCGCCCCACGCAGAATCGGCACGGGCACGCCGGGTGCATTGCGATAGGCCGCGTACAGTCGGCCCATGGCCGCGAGGACCGCGGAAATCACGTCCGGGTCGGGCGCCTTGCCGCGCGCTGCGAGCAATCGTTGCGCATAGAGGAGAACATCCCCGAGCTCGCGAATCTCCATTTTACGGATGAGTTCGCTCACCTCGTCCAGCGGTGTCCGAAATTTCCGGCTCCCGGGGCCCGAACGCGGCTCCGCGGAGAGCGCCTGGACCACGCCCGAGGGCTCCGGCGGAATCGAGAAGTAATCCGGCGCCATTGGGCGCATTACGGATCGAGGCCCGTACCGTTCGGACACGGGCTGCGCCGTCTCGGCCGATCCCGCCGTCACCGTGCCCAGGCGCAACGTGCGGAGCGGCGAACGCGTCTTGGTCCCTGCCTCGTTGTTCATCGGTCCTCTTCGTCAAGCTAGGAGCAATGGCCCGACGCCCATTCTTCGATGCTCGGCCCGCCAAACTCGACCGCAGAATTGACGCAAAAAGTCGAGCTCGCCCGGAGGCCGTCCCAGGCGGACCTCGCGCTACCGCCCCGCCTTCACCGAAGAGGTGGCAAGGGCGCGCGACTGCTCGTCGCGCCTCCGCTTGACGTGTTCACCCGCGAGGAAGGGCAAGAGCGCGAATCCACCGGGCGCCACGATCGCCACCACCCAGAGAACGATACGGAGCCAGGGCGCCATGAACGGGTGACCATTGCAGCGGTCGTGCCACGTAGGGTGTTGCCGTCGTGCACGACGCTACGCACCGGCGGAGGACGATCGCACCGCCTCTTCGTCATCCGCCGCGAGAGAGCGCTCGACGGCAGCGCGCGCCTCGGCGCTGTCCGCGCGGGGCAGCCGAATCCGAAACCGCGCGCCCCCGAGCGGTGAGGTCGTGGCCTCGATGATGCCGCCGTGATCGACGACGATTTTCTTCACGATGGTAAGCCCGAGCCCCGTGCCGTCGCGCTTCGTCGTCACGTAAGGATCGAAGAGCACATCGCGCACCTCGGTCGCAATGCCCGGGCCATCGTCGTCCACGTCGACGACGTACGAGCCGCCCACGGTCCGCGCCGAAACCATGACGCGCCCCCAGGTCCCCTCGCTCTTTCCGGCGCGCTTACGCGCATCGCGGAGCGCCTGCGCCGCATTCTGCACGACATTCGTGAGCACGCGGTGGAGCATTTCCCGATCGAGGACCGCGGGCATCGCGCCCTCGGGCACGTCGAAGCGCAGATCGATCCGCGAGAGCAGCGCCTCTTCGTCGGAGCTCATGGGGCCCTCCGTCCGGGCCGAGAAATGGTCCCGCTGCTCGCGCAAAAAGGTCCCGAGGTCGACGGACGCGAGCTCTGCCCGCGGCAGCCGCGCGAAGCTCGAGAACTCGCCGACGAGGCGGCGCAGCGTGCCCACTTCCTCCTCGACGACCTCCAGTGTGGTTTGCACGATGCGCCGATAATCGGGATCGTCGCCGGCATACCGGCGATGGCATTCCTGCACGGCGAGCTGGATCGGCGTGAGCGGATTCTTGATTTCGTGCGCGAGGTGCCGCGCCATCTTCTGCCATTCGCTCATGCGCCGGAGGAACTCGATCCGGGCGCGACTTTCGTCGAGTTCCTCGAGCATTCGATTGAACGCCCGCCCGAGGTCGCCGACCTCGTCGTCCCCCGTCACCGTGACCCGCACCGTCAAATCACCCGCCGCCACGGGACGCGTCGCCGCCGCGAGCTCGGCGATCCGCCGCGTGACGGGCCGTGCCACCACGATTCCGGTGAGCGCCGCGAGCAAGATCAAAAGCCCGAACAGGAGGCCAAACGCCCGCGTGTACGTCCGGTCGACGTACTCCTCGCGGTGATGCCGTTCGATCTGATGGTATGCCTGAACGAACTCCTGCGCGGACTCCATCTCGGCGAACCGCGCGTTTGGCGCGGCGAACGTGGCGACGAGGAAGGGGCCATCGTCCTCGGAGGCCTCGCCGAGCGGCCTGCGCACGAGCAGGGTGCGCTCCACGGCCGGATCCACGGGCCGCTCGCGCTCGTGTTTGCCGAGGACCGCACCCGACGCATCCTCGATTTTCAGGGAGACGAGCGAGGGATGTGCGGAAAACTCCCGCGCGAGCTCGGCCGAGACCCGATCCCCCTCCCCCGCCTTCGCCACGCGGGAGAGCTCGGGCCGCATCGCAATGGCGTCGGCCTCGTACCGCATGCCTTGCTTGATCGTCTTCGCGAGGTCGGCATACACGCCGAGGGCCCGGTCGAGGTGCGCGCCGAACTCCGGCTGAAACGCGGTCGCGCTGACACGCGCCACCATGGCCCGGGCCATGAGCAGCGCGGCGACGAGCGGGATGACGGCGGTCACGAGCACTGCGAGGACGACGCGGCGCTCGATCTTCCGTGTCTTGATGAGAGGCGTGGGGCGAGGAGGGTGCGGGGAGCCGGACACGAACGCGATGGTAGAGCGTGTCAGGGGGGTCCGTCGACAGGTCGTACCGTTTCCCTCCAGGAAGTCACGGATCCGACCTGCAGGAGAGGACGATGGAGGCGAGAGGTGCTTGCCCAGATGCGCGCGCCCCCATCGCCCTCTTCTGCGGGTCGAGAAACGTTTGGCTTGACGGAACACCCGTTCTTGGACAAACTAGGTGTCGGAGAGCGCGGCTACACCGGATCCACGAACTCGAGTCACCCACCCGGTCTCCGGGAGACGGGCCGAGAAAAACCGCCTTTTCGGCACTCCGGTCAATGGTCGCGCTCTCCTTTTTTCAAAAGCGCACATCAGGGACAAACGACCCGCAGGAGAGGACGATGGAGGCGAGAGGTGCTTGCCCAGACGCGCTCCGCCCCCATCGCCCTCCCCTGCGGGCCGTTTCGTTTCGCGGAAAACCCGCCCGAGGCCGAACACGGCGCGAGGCAGCAGAACGTGACGACGTCTGCGGGATCTTCCGAGGCCGCGCCCGTGGGCTCCCCGCGCGTCGCGAGGCAGAGGCCGGGCATGTAGGCGAGGTGCAGCCACGCGTGTCGACCGGCTGCTCCGCGTAGAGGTGGATGGGGTCGTAGCGGTCGTAATTGCCAGGACACTTGTCGTGTTTCCCCCGGAGCGCGACGCACTGGAGGAACGGGTACGGCAGATCGTACAAGCATCGGTGCGTGGACGTCTCGCACGTGCCCTCGCGCTCCTTCGCCTCGCAGGCGAGGCCAATCCACTTCCAATCGGTCGTGGTCGTGGAGGTGGCAGGCTTCGTGATCGACGGGCAGGATTCACTCGTCGGTCCGGGGAGCGGCCAGGACCACACGGACTGCGCGCAAGGCTCGCCGCCGCAATCAGCCCCCGCCGAAAGGGAGCGAGGTGGCTCCATCCTCTGCGCACGTGCCGGTCGCCGCCCTAGCGTTTGGCGCAGCGACAACCGGCACGACGCTCGACGCGAGGAGGGCTTGGGCTCCGTCTACAGGCCGCCCGCTACCAGGTGACGGGCCGCCCGTCGCCAGTCACGAGCTGTCCTCCGGCGTCGACCCACGCCTGGGCGTCCTCGCCGATGTAGTCGACATACTTCGAATCACGGCGCTTCAACGATTTCTTGATGGTCGTATGCACCATCCTGGCCCACTTCCGGAATGCCTCGCTCTTCTCCACCCAGTCCTTGTCGGGACCCAAGAACTTGTCGACGTAGTACACGCGTCCTTCCGACAGGGTCTTCCCGTCCAACCGGCAGCGAAGGAGCTCGACCACCGGCGATGGGCTGTCCTGCAGCCTCCAATACCCCTGCTCGGGTACGTGGCGCATGACGACCGCGTTCAGGTCCTCGGGCCGTGCGAGGTACAGGAAGTACCACGGCTTTCCGTTCTCGAAGAAGCTCAACGTGTCCACCATGCGCGGCGAGGCGGTGGGCGACCGAGAGTGGAGGATGACGAGGTCCGTCCGCTCCCGGAGCCGCTGCTCCAGGTCCGCCTCATCCTTGGGCGTGATGTAGAAGGTCGACTGGTGTCCCATGGCTCTCGTCACTTCTCCTTATTGTACGGGTGGAACGTCGGCCGCTCACCCTTCGCGCGCTCCACATCGTCCATAGCTTTCCGTTCTCGCGCCACCGGCCGCCCGTCCTTGGTTTGTTTTCCGACCTGGTGGAACTCAACAGGCTTCTTGTTTTCATCCAGCCCGGCGACGTCCACGTAGCGTCTCTTCTTCGCGCCGCCCGGGGTGTCGACGGGATGTTCCTTCACCGGCTCGAGGCCGCGCTTCTCGATGTCGGCCGCGACCTCTGCCACCTTGTTCTGATGCGCCTTCCCGCCCTTCTTGCCGTTCGGATTCGGCACGCGCTTTCCGTTCGTCGCCGCGGCTGTATCTGGGCTGCCCGCCGCTGACGCCTGCTCCGCCGCCGCGCCGTTCGGCTTCGAGACGGGCTTCGTGGTCGTCTTGACCGTCGTCGTCTTCGGCGCGGCCTGTGGCGCGCTCGCTCCCCCACCGCTGCCGCTCCCCGTCGACAACGACTGCCCGTTGTGCGTCTCGGCGGGCTTCTTCTTGGACTTCGGAACGAAGTTCGGATGCCGGGCATGGCAAAGCCCCTCGAGGCACTCCCTGGCTCGGTCTTTCGCGAGCGCGGAGGTGTCCGCACGGCTGAGTCCCAGTCCTCATACGCCTGGGCCGCGCTCTCCGGCAACTCCCTCGGCTCAGCCCGCTCGGGCTCCAGGACGGGGCAAGGCTCGGCCGCGGGCGGCCGTTTGTCCGCGACAGCCTGCTTCGCGCAGCGCCACTTGACGAGCAACCTCGTACAGGCACCCGCGCCCGTCCCGCTCCGTCTCCTCGTCTGGCCTGGCTCCCGATACGCCGTGCACCGCTGCGGCTCCGGCGACCTCGCGATCGGCCGCGGCAGCGGCTTCGGCTGCTCGGCCTTTTGGATCTCGTCCTTCTTCTTTTCTGCCTCTTTGGCCTCCTCCGTCGCCGCGGCGACGCGGGGCTTTGGCGGCGGGGTCCGCGCGGGGCATTCGAGCTTGTTGTACGGAATCGGTAAGAGCCGCGCGCTCTCTGGAGGCGAGTCCGCATTGAATACGAACACGGGGCTGCCATTGTCTCTCGCGAGGTCCACCTCCCGGACCCCGAAGAAGGGCGCGCCGTCGGAGGTGACCCCCCAAATTCGCTTGTCGTTCGGTACGTTCGGCGGACGTACGCAGACGTGGACGACGTTCGGCGCCTCGAAGATCCGGGCCATCGTGGGATCACGCGAGGAGGCGCATCCGGACAAAATCAAAACGAACCACAGAACGGCGAACGCCGTGACGAGGAAAAGGCGAGCCAATCGAGTCGATCGTCGCATGGACCGCTCCTGTCTCTCGGAATGGACCAGCCCTCACCCCCATCGGCGGGCAGCCATCCGAGCAAGGGTCAGACGATGCGGGGACATTCGGCCGCCGTCAACGACGGTTCAAGAAGTCGCGGATGGATCGGTCAGGCGTGATTCCACTGGAGCTCGTCGAACCAGGCGCGGGCGGAGGCGATATCGTCGAAGGAACGAACGGGCGCGCTGCATGTTCGTGCGCGCCGCGAGGAGCCTCGACTTGACGGTGCCGAGCGGGCTGTCGAGCAACTCGGCCGCCTCCGAGCACGAGCACTCGGCGAGGTCGACGAGGACGAGCACGGCGAGCTGCTCCGGCGAGAGCGTCTTCAGCGCCGATAGGAGCGCGCGGCGGGCCTCGGAACGAAAAGCGTCCTCCTCGGGCGACACGTCGGGCATTGCCGTGCGCTCGGCGTCCCCGAGGTCCGGACAGAAATGCTCGCGCTCGCGCCGCGCCCGGCGCTTTTCCTCGCTCCGTAGGTTCTTGGCGATGCCGAACAGCCAGGGACGCACCCCGTCGGGGTGGGACGTGTAGCCGGAGAGCGCCGCGAATCCCCGCAGCATGAGCTCCTGCATCCTGTCCGTCGCGAGGGTGTCCGCCTGGCGTTGCAGAATACCTGCCACCTGGGAACGAAGCGCGACCAGTTCAGTCGTGAGCGGAGAGGGAATCGTAGCGCGCGCCATGTCCCCCTACATGATCGGGCGAGACATTTGGATCGAAGGAATCGACCGGCTCGCGTCGATTTCCGTCCTCCAGCGGGAAACGATGCCCTGGGGGCTTATCGGCTAGGCATACGTGCTTCCAACGGGATGGCGAGCGGCCCGGGTTGCGCCGCGAGACGCGACCAACCCGGCTTCGAACCGCGCTCGATCCGAGCCCATAGTATGCCATCGATACTTACTTCAACCCCCGCGTCGAACCATGCACACTGGACAGCAGACTGCGGGGTCAACCGACGCACCTTCTCGGATTTGCAGTAGTCTCTCGGATTGAGGAAGGGCATCGGACTGGGGTCCTCCCAATTGACTGTGTCGGGTGACTCCATGACATTATAAAGCCATACATCGCCCACGACCTCCTCGTCTTCAAGGAGGTATGCGTACGCCACTCGATTGTCATCATCCAAGACGACCGCAAGGCTTCCATCCGGATGATCGAAGCGCAAGAGAACCTCATTGCTTTTTGCCGTCGAATCGCCCACGGTCGTGCTCCTTCGTCCAGTACCGCCGCTGCTGCTCTTTCCAGGTCCTTCTATCAATTTTGCTGGGCTCTTGCCCGGTATTCGAGTGATTTTCCGAGAAGTTCCCTTTGCCACGGTGCTCGGTGCGAGTCATTTCGTCCAGAGGGCTATCCGGTTTCTGCCCGCGGTGGTGCAACTCAACCGGATGCCCATCGCTTCCTGTTGGTGCTTTTCCACGTTTTGCCGGCGGCGCTTTGAGCTCATCGTTAGGAATTCTCCTGCCCTCCGGAACAACCGTACCGCCTCCACTTCCCGCCGTCTTCCCTCCGCTCGACCCCGCCTGCCCCGACGCCGCGCCGTTCGGCTTCGAGACCGGCTTCGTCGTCGTCTTGACCGTCGTCGTCTTCGGCGCGGCCTGTGGCGCGCTCGCTCCCCCACCGCTCCCGCTGCCCGTTGACAACGATTGCCCGTTGTGCGTCTCGGCGGGCTTCTTCTTGGACTTCGGAACAAAGTTCGGATGCCGGGCATGGCAAAGCCCCTCGAGGCACTCCCTGGCCCGGTCTTTCGCGAGCGCGGAGGTATCCGCACGGCTGAGTCCCCAGTCCTCATACGCCTGGGCCGCGCTCTCCGGCAACTCTCTCGGCTCGGCCGGCTCGGGCTCCTGGAATGGGCAAGGCTCGGCCGCGGGCGGCTGTTTGTCCGCGACAGCCTGCTTCGCGCAGCGCCACTTGACGAGCAACCTCGTACAGGCACCCGCGCCCGTCCCGCTCCGTCTCCGCGTCTGGCCCGGCTCCCGATACGCTGCGCACCGCTGCTCCTCCGACGACCTCGCGATCGGTCGCGGCAGCGGCTTCGGTCGCTCGACCTGTTTGGCCTCGTCCTTCTTTTTGCTGTCGACCTTCGCCGCGGCGACGCGCGGCTTCGGCGGCGGAGTCCGCGCCGGACATTCGAGCGTGTTGTACGGAATCGGCAGGAGTTTCGCGCTCGCGGGAGGCGAGCTCTCGTCGAAAACGAAGATGGGGCTGCCATTGCTTCTCGCGCGGTCCACCTCCCGGGCCCCGAAGAAGGGCGTGCCATCGGTGGTGACCCCCCAGATTCGCTTGTCTTTCGCCACGTTCGGCGGACGTACGCAGACGTGGACGACGTTCGGCGCCTCGAAGATCCGCGCCATCGTGGGATCGCGCGAGGAGGCGCATCCGGTCAAAATCAAAACGAAGCACAGGACAAGCGCCGTGACGAGGAAATGCCAAAGGCGAGCCAATCGAGTCGATCGTCGCATGGACCGCTCCTGTCTCTCGGAATGGACCAGCCCTCACCCCCATCGGCGGGCAGCCATCCGAGCCATGAGCATACGACACGACGCCGCGGGCCCGCGCCCTTCCGGTACCCATCCGCACAAATCCTCTTGACACCTCCCCCGTAGCCTCGGTTACCGTCCCGCCATGTCCGCTCGCATCCTCGCCTATCGTATTGGCCTTTTCACGCTCCTCCGGGAGCTGCAATACACCCTCTCCCGCGCCAAGCAGGAGCCGCTCGCGGCAGGTTATGTGCCGGTCTTCCAGGCGCTTCGCGACGAATGGAAGCTCATCCTCCTCGAGGAAATCGATATCCTCGATTCGCTGGCGCAGGCGCAGGCCAGCGTCAACAAGGCCGACGAGGGGCTCGATGCTTTCGCCGGCCGCGTCTCCCGCATCACGGACGAGTCGACCAGCGGCCATTCGCGCAAGCAGCTACGCTCCGCGCTCTTCAAGAACAAGCCGCTCGCGAAGTTCCGGCGGCCGGTACTCGGTGGGCAACTCGAGCTCATGAGCGATTGGGCCGAGACGCTCGCGAAATGCGGCGTGCCGGCGCTCGTCGCCCTTGCGCCCGAGGCCGAGACGCTCATCGCCGCGGGCCAGGACGCCGAAAACCAACGCAAGCATGCGCAATCGACCAATCGCGACTTCCGCGACGTCGGCACGCGCAAGCAGTTCCTCGACAAGGTCAATGCCGCCCGCAAGGAGGCGCATGGCGGGCTCGGCAAGCTGCCATTCGAGAACCTCGCTCTGCCGCGGGATTTCGCCGATGGCTTCTTCTATAGCGAGTCGCCGCGGGACGAGGAGGAGACGATCGACGAGGTCAAGACGTCGATCGAGGAGCTTCAGGCCCAGCTCGAAGAGCGGCAGGCGCTCCTCGCGAAACTCGAAGCAGAAGCCGAGGCCGAAGCCCGCGCCGCCGAGGAGCGCCTGGCCCAGGTGCAAGCGGTCGAGGAGCTCGAGGCGCAGGCCAAAGCCCTGCTCGAAAAGGCCGCCGCGCTCAAGGCAAAGGCCCGAACGTAGCGCGCCAATGGTGCGGCGGAGGGACGGTGCTCCCTCGAATCGCCCAAACAAGCGCCGCGGAAAAAACCGGCGCCTGTCCTGCCAACCAAACGACCTCGGGATCTACGTCGACCCTCGCCGGTCCCGCGTGACCGCTTTCCAAGCCGGCCGCTCGTCCTCGGTCCCCGCCCGAAGCCAATGCCGTCGCGGACGCCGCCCCCTGTTCGGCCGCCCGACCACTCCCGTGAGCCCTGCCCACCGGCCGTTTTCGCCCGAAACAACCCCGGGGCGACGCGACGTCCGCGCCGTGTTTCCCGGAAACAACCCGGGGCCGCGTCAGGGTCCCACCGTTGTTCCGTCCCCGAGGGCCCGCATGCTGCGCGCCAGGGTCGTTCCGGCGCCAGACCCTCCCCGCGCTGTCGCTCGCCTGCTCGTCCCATGGCCGAACAGCGCCCGTCCGCCGCGAACGGCGAATGTTTCGGCGCTCCTGGTTCCGACAGCGCAATCCGCGGGGATGGTTTGGAGGGGAGAGCAGGCGAAAGACGCCGCGCGGGCCGTGTGTACGGTCCGCGCGGATCGGGGTGTCAGTTCGCGCCGTCCTCGATGGCGCGCTCGACGGCGGCGTGCACCGGAGAAACGTCGCTCGCGGGCTTCTGCACGTCGAAGCTCACCGGCGGCAGCACGCCGCGCGGCAGCCACGTCTCCTGCTCGCTCCGCGACGACTCGGGCTTGCGCGCCGGCAGGATGCGCCCATCCGGCTGGAACCGCTCGAGCTCCTCGGTCACGCGCCGGAGATACGACTGCTTGATGTGGAACGGCATGAACGCGCTCTTGAACCCCGAGACGAGGATCGTCTTGATGTCCTTCAGCGACATGCCCATCTTCGTGTGGCAGAGCCAAAGCTCGTTCGACACCGTCGTGTCCGTGACGAGCCGGTTGTCCGTGTTGACCGTGACGCGCAGGCCCAGGTTGTAATAGAGCTTCAGCGGGTGCGACGCGAGATCACGCACCGCGCCGGTCTGCACGTTCGACGACGGGCAGGCTTCGAGCGGGATGCGGTGGTCGTTCACGTAATGCAAAAGGTCGCCGTTTTCGCGCAGGCGGCAGCCGTGGCCGATGCGATGCGCGCCGCAGACGTGGATCGCCTGCGCGATCGACTCGGGCCCGTACGCCTCGCCCGCGTGGATCGTGCAGTTGATGTTGTTGTCGCGGACGAGCTGGAAGGCGGCCTTGTGGTGCTTGGCGGGGTTGTCGTACTCGGCGCCGGCGAGGTCGAAGCCGACGACGCCGCGGTTCTTGTACGCCACCGCGAGCTCGGCCATCTCCAGCGAGGAGTGCGGCGAGATGTTGCGGATGCCGCACACGATGACCGCGCTCTCGATGCCGAGGTTGTCGTGCGCGGCGCGCAGGCCCGCGAGCACCGCCTCGACGACGCTCGTGAGCTTGAGCCCGAGCCGCGTGTGGAGCATCGGCGCGTAACGAACCTCCATGTAGCGGACGTTCTCGCGCGCCGCGTCCTCGGCGAGCTCGTAAGCGCAGCGGAAGAGCGCGTCCTCGGTCTGCAAGACGCGCAGCGTGACGTCGAAGGCCTTGAGGTACTCGACGAGCGAACCCGTGTTCTGGCCGAGCCGCATCGCGCGCCGGAGCTCTGCCGGGTCGTACGACGGCATCTCGACGCCGTGTTTCTTGGCGAGGTCGATGATCGTCTCGAGTCGCAGCGAGCCGTCGAGATGGACGTGAAGGTCCGTCTTCGGAAGCTGCTGGAAGAACTCGAGCGGCAGCGTACTTACGCCGCCGGTCGCTGTATCTGTATCCATGGTGAAGTGTTACACGGACGGCGCCGCGAGGGGAGGCCGATCCGCCCGGCCAGCAAGGGTCACGCGGAGGGCGAGCGGTCCTTGCGCGGCGCGTCTCCGTCCGGGTCGCCCACCGGCGTCATCAGCGTGACGAGCACCGCGAGGAGGAACGCCACGCCGAGCACGACGAACATGCCCCAGAGCGGCAGCGACAAGCGCGGACCCCCGAGCTCCTGCGTCATGGCCATCTCGACGCGGTCCGGGTTGAACCCGAGCACCACGCGCTTGCCGACGAACGTGAACGGCAAACCACGGCCGCCGAGGTCCTCGAAGAGTTTTTTGTCCCGCTCTAGTTCGGCCCTCGTCTCCGGCGCCTTCATGCAGCCCGCGAGGACGTCCGCGTCGAGGCCCGCCTTCTGCGCGAGGAGCTTCGGGATCTTTTCGTGCGTGAGTTCTTCGGGCTCGGCCGCGTAGAGCTCGTCGGCGACGATCTCGCGCTTCGGGAGAGGCGTGCAGAGGTAGGCGAGCGCCGCGGGCTCGGCGCCCGGGTGGCCCGAGAGCGGCATCATCTTGCGCACGAGCGTCACGCGGTCGCCGTACTTCTCGACGACGCCGTGCAGCACGGGGTGCATGCGCCGGCAGAAGGGGCACTCGAAGTCGGTGAACCCGATGATCGTGACCTTGCCCGGCGTGCTCGCGGTCTGGATGGCCGCGGGCAGCGGCGGCTCGACGGGGTATCGACCCCAGACGAAAGGCACGAGCACCGCGAGCATCGCGGCCGTGACCCAGGCCGTCGTGACGGACCTGCGTTGCGGCAAGAGGACGCTGCCTTCGTCCTTCCACGCGCGGAGAGCGACCCACACCGAGGCCAACGCCGCGACGATCGCGGAGAGGTCGACGGCGACACACCACGCGCAGAACGCGCCGATCTCGGTCTTTTGCAGCCACAGGAGGAAGGCCGCGAAGAGGCCACCGGGCACGGCGAGCGACGCGACGAGCACGTGCTGCGATTTGCGCCGAGCGACGAGGGTCAGCCCGAAGAGAAGCGCGTAGGCCGCGAGGCCGAGGCTCGGCAGCGGGGCGAGGCCGAACAGGCGCGACCAGGGGGACATGCGCACCGCGAAGCAGCCCGACGTCACGCCGCAGAACGCGGGATCGCCCGCGTTCGTGTACTCGACGACGAGCGCGGCGGAAGCGGCGATCGCGACGAGCAGAGGCAAACGGAGCAAGAGGACGGGCAAGGTGCGCATCGGCTCATGTTTCGCACAAGCGCCGTCCTTTCGCAGCCGGCTTTGGTTCGGGACATGCTAGGAAACCGCCCAGCGCGTGCCCAAAAACGCGAACAGGAGGGGAAGTCCGGCCTCCGGGCTCCACGACCCATGACGTCGATCGGCCGCGTAACCATCGCCGATGTGCTCGCCGAGCACAGTCGCCCCCTGCACATCCACGAGATCGCCAGCCGGCTCGGCCTCACGGAAGGCGCCTACGAGCCGCTGCGGCGCGTGCTCGACGACCTCTGCTGGGACGGAAGTGTCGTGGCCTTGCCAGGCCAGCGCTTCCGCCTCGCACGCGCCCGCGAGGAGCGGCGCGCCAAGGAGTACGAGGGGACGCTGAACGTGAACCCGCGCGGCTTCGGGTTCGTCACGGTGCTCGATCTGCCCGACGACGTGTACGTGCCGCCCGAGGCGATGGCCGGCGCGCTGCACGGCGACACCGTGGCGATCCGCGTGGTGACGACGTCGCGCCGAGGCATCGAGGGCGAGGTGGTGCGCGTCGTGAAACGCAAGACGACGCGCGTCGCGGGCGTCTTGCGCAAGCGCGGGCGCAGCGTGTGGATCGAGCCGGACGATTCGCGGCTGCGTGGCCCGATCGTCCTGAAATCCGAGCCGCGCACGAAGCTCGAAGACGGGCTCGCCGCCGTCGCCACGATCACGCGCTTCCCGGAGCTGCCCGACGAGAACCCCGAGGGCGTGCTCGAAGCCGTGCTCGGCGTGCCCGGTGATCCGAACGTCGAGGTCGCCAAGGTGCTCGTGCGCGAGGCGATCGAGGAGGAGCATCCGGCCGAGGCGATCGCGGAAGCGGAGGCGTACGGCGACGAGGTGCCGCACGAGGCGCTCGCCGGCCGCGAGGATCTGACGCACCTGCCGCTGCCGACGATCGACCCGGAAGACGCGCGTGATCACGACGACGCGGTCTGGGCCGTGCGGAAGGAAGACGGCTCGTATCGGGCGTGGATCGCGATCGCCGACGTGTCGCACTACGTGCGGCTCGGGACCGCGCTCGACGAGAGCGCGATGACGCGTGGCAACTCGATCTATCTGCCGGATCGAGCGATCCCGATGCTGCCGCGCGCGCTCTCCTCGAACCTGTGCTCACTCGTGCCGAATGTCACGCGCCTGTGCTTGTGCGTGGAGATCGACCTCGACCCGACCGGGACCGTGACGCACGCGCGTATCTTCGAAGGCTTCATGCGCTCGCGCGCGGCTCTCACGTACCCGTCCGTGGCGCGCGCGCTCGGGCTCGCCAAGCACGCGGTGGCAAACCCCGACGCGGAAGCGATGCGCGAGGACCTCGCGGTGTTGTGGGAGCTCTCGCGGCTGCTCCGCGCGCGGCGCATGCGGCGCGGCGCACTCGATTTTGATCTGCCCGAGGCGAAGGTCGTGCTCGATCTGGAAACGGGCGCGCCGCTCGACGTGGAAAAGCGCGCCCACGATCCGGGCGTGAAGAAGGCCTACGAGCTCATCGAGGAGCTGATGCTGCTCGCGAACGAGACGGTCGCGCGCGAGCTCGTGACCCGCAACGTGCCGGGGATCTTCCGCGTGCACGCGCCGCCGAACCCCGAGCGCCTCGAGCGCTTCGTCACGATGTGCGAGACGCTCGACGTGGGCTTCGAGCTCGAAGACGCCTCGGATCCGAAGAAGCTCTCGACGTTCCTGAAGCGCATCGCGAACCACCCGCAGAAGCAGGTGCTGCACTCGCTGCTGCTCCGCGCGATGAAGCAGGCCGTCTACGACGTGAACAACGGCGGACACTTCGGCCTCGCGTCGACGGCGTACCTGCACTTCACCTCGCCGATCCGCCGCTACCCGGACCTCGTCGTGCACCGGATGGTGCGCGCGCTGCTCCAGAGAGAGCGGATCGACACGAGCCCCGAGGCCGAGGAAAAACTACGCCTCGCCGCGTCGACCGCGTCCGACTGCGAGCGCCGCGGGATGGACATCGAGCGCGAGGTGGTCGACCTCTACCGCGCGCTCTACATGCGCTCGCACATCGGTGAGATCTACGAAGGCACGGTGACGGCCGTCGTGGGCACGGGCCTGTTCGTGGCGATCGACAACCCCTTCGTGGACGTGCTCGTGCGGCTCGATGCCCTCGGCCCCGACGGCTACGAGGTCGACGAGACGGGCCTCTACGTGACGGGCACGCGCAGCGGCGAGCAGATCAAGCTCGGCGACACGATGCTCGTGCAGATCGAGGACGTCGCCGTGCTGCGCCGCTCGATCTACGGAAGGCGCGTGATCGCGGTGGACGAGGAAGGCGTGTCCGAGGCGAGGCCCCGCAAGGTCCGCCGCACGGCGTCGACGAACGGCCCAGACAAACGCGCCCGTGGCAAGGTGACGAAGGCCGAGGCGAAAGGTCGCCTCACGCGCGGCGGCACGAACGGGCCGAAGAAGACAAAGACGAAAAAAGTCGCGAAGACGAAGAAGACGCGGCACTAGCCGGCGCGGGTATCCTCGCTCGACGCGCGATACAGCGGCGAGAGGCCCCCGCGCTCCGCGTAAGGCTGCAGGTAGCGGAGCGACGTCTGCGCGCTCGGCAGGAAGCGGTGATAACGCTTCTCCGGGATCACGAGCGCGTCGCCGGGGCCGACCCAGATCCGCACCCAGCGCTCGTCCGTCGCGCGGACGTCGTAGACGCCCTCACCTTCGAGGAAGAGCCGCACCTCGGCGATGAGGTGCAGATGCTCATCGATTTCGCGCGCGATGGTCGCCTCGTCGCGCGGGTTCGCCACGCTGAGCCGGACGTCGTCCTGCTTGGTGAAACCACGCTCGGCGCAGATGCGATCGACGAACGGCTGCATCGACCGTGGATCGAACGCCTCGGCGAGGATCCCCTCGGCCCGCAGCTCCTCGGGGCTGCACACGCGCTCGCTCGGGCTCATCCACACCGCTTGCATCCAAACCTCCGTCCGGCCGCTCGTTTCATCCGGCCCGCACGGAGTCGCGGCGTCAAGCACCTAACGCCGGATCAACCAGAAGAACCCGACGACGCTGAGCACGAGGACGCAGGCCGCAAAGACGAGCACCACACCGTCGGTGAGACTCCAGCCAGACTCGGGCGCCGGCGTGGCAGATCGCTCGGGCCGAAGCGGGCGCGAGGCGTCCTCCGGGGCGGGCGTGGGCTCGGGCGCGGCAGCCGCGGAAGGCGTGTCGTCCTCCGCGACGGGCGGCGGAGGCGCGTCCTCGGGGCGCATCGGCTCGTCCGCGCACCGCGATAGCTCCGCGAGCGCCTCGGCTGCCGGATACACGAACACGAGGGCGTTGCGGCCGATGGCGAGGGTTTGTCCGGCACGCCAGGCGACGTCCGTCGCGCCGAGCGGCGCGCCTTCGAGCAACGCGGCCTTCGCGCCGAGGTCCCGCACGAGCAGGTGTTCGCCCTTGAGGCCCACCTCGACGTGCCGGAACGCGGTCTCCGGATCGTCGAGCGGGAGGTCGACCTCGCGCGCGCGGCCGAGCACGTAACGCCTGCCCGCGTCCGTGAGCGCGAGCGTCTTGCCTTCGTCGGGCCCCGAGACGACGACGAGCCTCGGGCCCGCGTCCTCGCCCTGCGCGGCGAGCCCACGTGTGACGAGCTCGAGTGCGAGCGCCTTCGTCGTCGCGGGCGTCGCGCGTGCGGTCGCGAGCGGATCGATCTTCACTTCGAGCCACACGCGGCCGAGGCGGAAGAGCTCTCCGGATCGGAGGACGCGTGGCGATTGCGGCGGCAGGAGCACGGAGCCGAGGGCCGTGCCGTTCGTGCTCCCCTCGTCGACGATCACGTACTCGTGGCCGCGTTGCCGGATCGAGGCGTGACGGAGGCTGACGCTGGGGTCGGGGAGGCGGAGGTCTGCGCCCTCGCCGCGGCCGATGAACACGCGCGGCATGTCGAAGGTGAGCGAGAGCTCCTCGCTCGTTTCCCCCGTCCGCACCGTGATCGTGACTGCCATGAATCCTCGGGCGAACGCGCGGCGGAAGGCTTCGCCGCGCGTGCCGCTAGGCGCCGATGCTCCGGCGCACGCGCTCCACGGCGTTGCCGAGCTGGCGCATCGTCTGCTCCTGAATACGCGCCGCCTCCTCGATCTTCTTGGAGGCGTCGAGGAGCTGTTCGAAGCCGCGGTTCTGGTTGCGCTGCGAGGCGTTCAGGTTGTTGACCATCGCGGAGATCTGCTCGATCGAGCTCGTCATCTGACGACCGCCGCGGGCTTGCTCCTGGCTCGAGCGCTCCACGTGCTGCGTGATCGTGCGCATCTTCTCGGCGCTCTTCATGATGAGCTCCGAGCCGCGCGCCTGCTCGGCCGTGGCCGCGGCGATCTGCTGCACGGTCTCGGCGATGCGGCCGATCGCGTCGGTGACCTGCTTCGAGCCCTTGGCCTGCTCGACCGTGGCGCGCGCGATGGCGCGCACCATGTTCGTGCTCTTCTGCGAGCTGTCGAGGATCTTCTTCAGCGCGCGCTCGGCCTCGTTCGAGACCTCCACGCCGCGGTCGACGTTGTGCGCGCCGCGCTCGACGGCGGCGATCGCGTTCTTCGACTCGGCCTGGATCGTCTTGATGAGGTCCGCGATCTCCTTGGTGCTGCCGCCCGCGCGATCCGCGAGCTCTTTGATCTCGTCGGCGACGACCGCAAAACCCTTGCCGTGCTCGCCGGCCTGGGCCGAGAGGATGGCGGCGTTCAGCGCGAGCAGGTTCGTCTGCTCGGCGACGTCGTCGATGACGGCGAGGATCTGGCCGATCGCCTCGATGCGGAAGCCGAGGTTCGAGATGACGCTCACGGCCTCCTGGCTCGACTCCTTGATGCGGTAGATCTCGCTGATCGTCTTCAGGATCGCCTCGGCGCCCTTCTCGGCGTCCATGGCGACCTCCTCGGACAGACGCGCCGTCTCGTTCGCGTTCGACTGAACCTGGTCGATGGACACGTCCATCTGGTTCATCGAGGAGCTCGTCTCTTCGGCCGTCAGCGACAGGCCGTCGACGTTCTTCGCGACCTCGCGGATCGAGTAGGCCATCTCCTCGATCGAGGAGACCGTCTCGCGCACGCTCGCCGCGAGCTCACCGACGTTCTCGGCGACCTCGTCGCTCGTCGCCGTCATCTCGAGGATGCTCGACGAGCTTTCTTCGGCGCTCGTCGCGAGCATCTCGATCGATTGCGAGAAGGTCGACAGGGAGGCGTTGATGTCGCGCGCGTGCGCCGTCGCCTGCTCGGCCGAGGTGAGCACGGTGCCGAGGCCGTCGCCGAGCCGCGGCAGGTACTCGTCGATGACGCCGAGGGCCTCGCCGAGCTCCGCGCGCCGCTTCTGCTCGCGCTGCTCCGAGCCCGCGAGACGCTCGCCGATCGACGCGAGCTCCATGTAGATCCGCGCGACCTCGGGCTTCGCGCCCACCGGCGCACGAACACGCTCGCCCTCGCCGGCGCGCTGCACGGCGTTGACGATCTCGCCCTCGAGGATCTGCATCGCCTCGGCGAGCTCGGCGCGGCGCTTCTGCTCGCGCTGCTCGGCCTGGGTCAGGCGATCGCCGATCGACGCGAGCTCCATGAAGATGCGGGCCACCTCCGGCTTCGCACCGGGCGGGGGACGAACGCGCTCGCCCTCGGCGACGCGCTGGACCGCGTCGATGACGTCGGCCTCGACGTTCGCGAGCGTCTCGGTGAGCTCGCTGCGGCGCTGGGTCTCGCGCTGCTCGGCGGTCTGCGCGCGTTGCTCGGCGGCGGCGAGCCCTTGCTCCGCGGCGATCGCGCGCGACTCGGCGGCCGAGATCCGCGCCTCGAGCGACTGGAGGCGCTGCTCGGCGCTGCCGGCGCGTTGCTCCGCGACGTTCGCGCGCTCCTCGGCGAACTGGACTTTCTTGTCCGCATCCTTCGTCGCGTCGCGGACCACCTCGGAGACGCCCGAGAGCTCCGCGTAGATGCGCGCCATGTCGGGCTTCGCGCCGGCCGGAGCGCGCAGACGCTCGCCAGCCGCGGCGCGACCGAGGGCTTCGATCACCTCGTCGACGTTCACGCTGCTCGTGCCTGCGTTCTGCTCGAGCTTCGCGACCTCTTCATTGAGTTCCGCGGTCTTCTTCGAGAGACGCTGGATCTCCTCGTAGACGTCCGCGAGCTCTCCGGTCACGCCTTCGGGCAGCGCCGGCTTCTTGCCGCGGGCTGCGGCTTTCAGCGCGTCGACAAGCCCGCCGAGCTTGACGTTCGCGCCCTGGGACGCGCTGGCGACGAAGACCGCGCCCGCGGCGACGAGGCCTATCAGGTAGAAGAGCTCGGACGTGAAGTCCTTGAGGAAGGACTTGGTTCCGATGCCGAAGAGAACGGCGGCGACGAGGACGACGGCGGGGGGGCCGAGCTGCCTTGAGTTCATGGTCTGAAGCGGCTTGCGGGTGGCGCGGGTCGGACGATGCTCCGGCCGAGAGGCAGGCCCGAGCCGACACGCGAACGCTCGCCGAGGTTAAGAGCGCCGGGGCCTCGGGTGCAAGGAGAGGGATCATTTCCTCGCGATCGAGGCCTAGGACCCGCCCCTCCCCTCGGCCCCCTCGCCGCCCGTCCGCCGAGAATCCCCCTGCCCCGCGCCGTTTTTCGCCGGCGTGCTGTAGTCCGGCGACGTCCCGAAGGGCTTGTCGTATCCGCGACGATGCGGAGGTCTGCGGGTCGGGGCACGGTCGTTCGAGCCGATGAACGTGCCGCATCCCACAAGCATCCCGGAAAGAAGCAGCAAGCCGACGAGTCTCCTCATGGAAGAACCTCCATGTGCTGATGTTCGGAACCCCGAACTCGGTGAACGTCGGCAGGCCTGGACACCCTACGGCGTGGGTGGAGAATTTTTCGCCCACGCGAAGTCTCGCTCGCAAGGGACGTTGCGGCGCGAGAGCGCCGGTGCGCTTATGATGCGGGCCCTTTCAACGCCTCGTCGCCTGTGACCCTCGCTGCCCGGCTGCTCCTCGCCTTCGGCCTCGTCGCCATCTTCGCCGCGGCGCTCGTGGGTCTGTCGCTGCGCGACGCCTCGCGTCAGATCATCGAGAGCGATTTCGAGGACCGGATCGAGGCCGCCGCGGTGGGCGTTCGTCGCGAGCTCGCGAGGGAAGCGCGCGCGCTCGAAGGCTTGCTCGGGCCGCTCTGCGCGCACGATACGTTCGTGGACAAAGCGCACCTCTTGCTCGAACGCGCGCGGGGGGACGAGTCCGCGCTCGAGTCGGATGCGCGCATCTCGATGCGGCATTTCGTTCCGGATCAAGCGCGCGCGCTCGGGCTCGACGACCTCGTGCTCGTCACGGACAAGGGCCTGATCCTGGCCGCCTCGGATGTCTCGCTCACGGGCACGAAGGCCCCCGAGCTCGCGAAGCTTTTGCGATCGCCGGCGGGCGGCGCGCCGCGTCTCCGCCCCGATCCGAAGGGCGGCGAGGCCTCGCTCGAAGTGCACTGCGCGCGCTCGGGCGGCGGCGTCGAGGTCGGGCTCGTCGGCGCGCGCCGCGTCGGCAAGATCCTCGAGCGCATCGGCGCCTCGCACGGCGTCGAGCTGCGCGTCGAAGGGCCGGATCGCGCGAAGGGGACGGGCGACGCCGTCGTCCGTCCGATCGACGTCGCCGAGGTCCCGGGCCTGCGCGTCGTCGCCATCGCCACGCGTGACAAGCTCCACGGCGCGCTCGCGAAGCTCGATCGCGCGATGCTCTTCGCCGGCTCCGTCGCGCTCGTCCTCGGCCTCGCGATCGCGTTCGTCCTCGCGCGAAGCCTCTCGCGACCGCTCGTCGAGCTCGCCCGCGAGACGCGCGAGGTCGTGGCCGGCGCGCCGCGCACGGTGAAGGGGCGCGGGGGCCGCGAGCTCTCGGACCTCGCCGACGCCTGGAACCGCACGATCGCCGAGCTCGCCGCGATCCGCAGGCGCCTCGCCGCGACGGAACGCATCGCCGCGCAACGCGAGGTCGCGCGGCAGATCGCGCACGAGATCAAGAACCCGCTCGCCCCGATCCGTGCCGCCGTCGAGACGCTCCGCAGGCTCCGTGCCCGCGAAGATCCAGCCTTCGACGAGTACTTCGAGGAGGCGACGGTCACGGTCCTTCAAGAGGTCCACCGGATCGCGAACATCGTCACGGAGTTCACCCGCTTCGCGCGCCTGCCCCCGCCGAACCCCGCGCCGATCGATCTCGTCTCCGTGGCGAAGGGCGTGGTCACGCTGCACGCCTCGGCGGGCGAAGGCGTCGAGCGCACGGGGACGCGGCGGGTCGACCTTTCGTCCGAGCCGATCCCGAACGTGATGGCTGATCGGGATCAGATGGTGCAGGTCTTGACCAACCTGATCCAGAACGGCCTCGACGCGGCGAGCGCCGTGCGTCCGGACCCGCGTGTGCTCGTGACGATCGGGCCACAACCGGACAACAAAGTCCGCATCGTCGTGCGCGACAACGGCCCGGGCGTACCGGCGGAGATGGTGCCGCGGCTCTTCGAGGCGTACGCGACGACGAAGGAGAAGGGGACCGGCCTCGGCCTCGCGATCGTCCAGCGCATCGTGTTCGAGCACGGCGGCGAGATCACGTACCGCGAGGCGATGAAGGGCGGCGCGGTCTTCGAGGTGTGGCTCCCCGTGTCCGGCCCGCCGCTGCTCGACAAACCGCCCGCGATCGAGGCCACGCTTCGGGGGCCCGACAAGAGCGTTTAACCCTTTCGAGTCATTCCGCTCCAGGTCTGAAAAGCGGGCCTTCGGCGCTGGCCTGCCTCGATCGGCTCTGGCATGGTCCGACCATGCGAAGCTCGACGGCACGCGCTCGGTTCGCCCTCTCGCTCGTGGCTCTCTCGTCGCTCGTGCTGGGTTGCGGCGGCGCGCCTCCGAAGCAGTCCCGCACCTCGCGCCCGAAGACCACGCTCCGCCCCACGGCAAACCCCAAGCCCGCCGCCGCGATCCCGGGCCCGGCGCTCTTGCCCTCGTACGTGATCGCGCGGCTCGACAACGAGAACGCGGCGCCGTACGTCGCGCGACGCGGCGAGGACATGCTCGTCTTTTACGACGCGCGCGGCCGGCTCTTCACGCGCCTTTGCGGGCCGGATGGAAAGCCGAGGACGGCCGAGCCCATCGACATCGGACCCGCCGCGGCGGAGATTCCCGTCGCGACGGTCGAGGCCGTCGGCGACGGCTACCTCGCCGCGTGGGTCGAGGGCATGAAGAGCAACGCCGCGGTGAAGCTGCTCTCGCTCGACGCCACGGGCGCCGCGCGTGGCGCGCCCGTCACGATCGCGCAGTCCGCCGACGAGGTGAGCTGGGTCCAGATCGTGGCGGGTCCGAGCTCGGCGCTCGTCGTCTGGGAGGTTCCTCGCGACGATCACTCCGACGTGCTCGCGGCGCCCGTGACGCCCGGAAAAACCCCCTCCCCCGCCGTCGTCCTCGCCCACGACGCCCTCGGCTGGGACCTCGTCGCGACCGATCGCGGCGCCGCGATCGCGAGCGTCGTCGCCGGCGCGGGCGGCGCGCAGAACCAGGCCGAGCAAGGCCGCGTGGGCCGCGTGCTCTACGCCGACGTCGATTTCACCGGGAAGGTCTCGGCGCCCGTCGTCGTGAACCCCGAGGCCACGGCGCAGAACGACATCATCGTGGGCCGCGCGGGCGGCCGCACGCTCATCGGCTGGACCGACGTGCGCAACATCGACTCCAGCGTGTACGTCGCGGCCGTCGAGCCCGGCGGCAAGATCGTCACGCCTCCGAAGCGCGCCACCACGCCCGTCGGCGAGCAGGCGCTCGTCTCGCTCGTCTCGGGCGGAGGCGCGGGCAAACGCGCGCTGCTCGCGTGGGAGGATCTCCTGCGATCGCCGCGCGATGGACGCCTCATCCACCTCGCCACGATGGACCCCGACGGCAAGCTCGGCGCCGAGCGCACCACGCTCGTGTTCAGCGCGAGCGGCCCGCCCGACATCATCGCCGACGGCGACGGCTTCGCCGCGCTCACGCTCGCGCCCGCGTCGAGCGAGCCGGGCCCGCTGCCCAAGGACGCGCCGATCTGGCCCACGTTCGTGCGCTTCGGCCCCGACCTCCAGGTCCGCGCCGCCGAGCCGGTGCGCGCCGAGGCCTTCGCGACGAGCGACGGCATCCCCTACCTCACGCGAGGTTTGTCCTGCCAGGCAGGCGCTTGCACCACGCTCGCGGCGAACGAGGGCTCCCCGGCGACGCTCGCGGCGGTCGGCTTGCCCGTGCGGCAAAGCCCGTGGCGCGCGCCGGCCTCGCGCGATCCCGACGACACCCCGCCGCGCCCGCTCGGCGTCACGGCCCTCTACGACGGCGAACACCTCGCCCGCGTGGCCGCGACGGAACGCCCCTCCGGCGGCTCGCTTGCTGCGTGGGTCACCTACTTCATCGAAGGCAACAACGACGGCGCCGGCGGCAAACCTGCCCGCAAGGACGACCCGCTCGCCACCGTCGGCGTGCGACCCGTCTCCGCGGCCGGTGTTCCCGGAAAAACCCAGATCCTCTCCCGCCGCGCGCTCTCGATCGGCGGCGTCGCGATCGCCTCCGCGCCGGGCGGCAAAACCGAAGAAAGCGCGCTCGTCTGGGCCGCGCGCGACAAGAACGAAGCGCAGGTCCAGATCGCCAAGCTCGGCCCCGAGGGCGACAAACTCGCGCAAAAACCGCTCACCACGATCGCGCGCAAGCCGAGCAAGGACGGCGTCCCGAGCGAGGTCTCCGATGTCGCCGTCGCCTACGCGCCTCCGTCGGATCCGGGCAAGAGCACCGACGACGGCTTCATCGTCGCGTGGGTCGACACGCGCGACGGCAACGCCGAGATTTACGCCGCGCGCGTCGATCGCACGCTGCGCAAGGTCGTCCAGGACCGACGCATCACCGAGGCCCCCGGCGACTCCACCGAGGTGCAGATCGCGGTGCGCGGCAAGGAGACCTTCCTCGTGTGGTCCGACGCGCGCGGAAACCCCGACGAGGGTGCCGGCGACATCCACGTCGTCCGCCTCGACACGCGCACGCTGCAGAAGGTCGGCCCCGAGACGCGCCTCTACACGTCCCCCGGGCACTCGCGCTCTCCCACGATCGCGCTCGCCGGCGATCGCGTGGTCGTCGCGTGGATCGAGGAAGCCGCCCACGACGCAAAGCCCGAAGAAACCGAGGCGGGCGTGCGCATCGCCATCCTCGACGAGCGCGGCACCCTCGCCGGCAGCTCTCGCCTCGTGCGCGGCGAGGAGCAGAGCGCGGTCACCTCCGTGGCCCTCGCGTGCGGCCCTTCGAAGTGCCGCGGCGTCCTCACCTCGGCGCTCCGCGACAGCATGATCCTCGACGCGTTCGAGCTCTCGCCTGGCGCGCCGCCTGGCCCGCTCAAGGCCCTCGTCACGCTCACGGGCGGCGCCAACGCGGACGTCTCCCCCTCGTTCGCCGGCCGCGAGGGCACCTCGCTCTTCTTCGGCGACGACGCCATCGGCGGCACCGGCCGCGTCCGGTTCATGACGATCGGCTGGCCCTAGCTCTCACCGATCGTTTGATTACCAATCATCCGAGCGCGGCCGCGGCGCGCCCCTGAGCTCGGCGAGCGCGTCCTCCATCGACAGGAGCACCTGCTCCGCCTCGTCCACGTTGTTTGGCCAGTGCGGGCTGAACCGCAGCACGCCGTCCGGGATCGCCGTGCTGATCCCGCGGCCGAGCAGTGCGCGGTGAAGCGCCACCACGTCGATGTCCTTTGGCGGCAACACCGCGAGGATCCCGCTCCGCCGGTTCGCCTCGGCCGCACGAAGACTCGTGAAACCTCGCTCCACGAGCCCCGCCTCCACCGCATCGCCCCAGCGCACCACGTGCGCGTAAATCTTCTCCACGCCGAGCTCGTCCACGACATCCACCGCTGCTTCGAGCCCCACGAGCCCGATCGCGTTGATGCAGCCGACCTCGAACACGTCCGCGCGCTTCTTGAGCGGCCGGTCGTACCGCATGTGCCCCGGCCCTTCGAGCAGGAAGCGCACCGCGTCCTCGTGGCTCAGCCATCCGGCGACGTACGGTTCGAGCGCCTCCACGCGCTCCTTCCGCACGTACAGCATCCCCGTCCCCTCGGGCCCCATCAGCCACTTGTGCCCGCCCGAGGCCCAGTAATCGATGCCGAGCGCGCGCACGTCCACCGGCACCGCGCCCGTCGCCTGGATCCCGTCGACGAAGAGCTCCGCCCCGTGCGTGTGGCAGAGCCGCGCCATCTCCCCGAGCGGCATCCTGAGCCCCGTCCGGAACTGCACCGCGCTCACCGCCACGAGCCGCGCGCCCTTCGCGAGCTCCTCCGCGAGCCGCCCGAGCCCTCGCTCGTCGCTCTCCTGGAAATCCGAAAGCGGCAGGAACACCGGCGTAACGCCGAAGAGCTCCCCCGCGCGCAGCCACGGCGTCACGTTCGCCGGGAACTCCCCCTCGAACAGGATCACCCGATCACCGCGCTTCCACGGAAACGACAGCGCGATCGCCGTCACGCCCGACGACGTGTTCGGGACGAACGCGATCTCCTCGGCCGACGCGCCCACGAGCCGCGCGATCTTCTCACGCAGCCGCGACCTTTGGGCCCCGTAGGTCCCGAAGGCTTGCGACCCGCGCTTTCCCCAGTCCGCGATCGCGTTTTGCATCGCGCGACGCACGGGCCAGGACGGCGGCGAGATGGCCGCGTGGTTGCAATAAACGAGCGCCTCGAGATCCGGAAAATGCTCCCGATCGCCGAGTTTTGCCGTGAATTTGACGTCGTCGACGCGACCCATGGGCCGAGAGGATGCCCCTCCCCAAGGCCTCCTGGCAAGGTTACGCTCGCGTCACGACGTGCGCGGCAACGACGGTGCTTATCGGGATCCGCTGCAGGGCTTGCGTGCCCGCGTGCAGGACCTCGCGAGCGAGGTCGAGGAACGCGAGACCATGCTCACCGACGCGCTCTTCGAGCACCTGCCTCGAAAGCTCGCCGAAACCCTCCGCGACGGCCGCGCCCGCGCGCGCTTGCCGGCGAACACTGAGGCCGAGCTCCTCGCCGCCGAGGCCACGTTCCTCGTTTATCGCGACGCCCTCGACCGCGCGATCGAGCTCGCGCCAGACCTCGAAGACGAGCAACGCGCGCTCCCCCAAGAAGCGCCCGATCCGCAGCTCTCGGGCTCGCTGCGCCCCTTCATCGACCTCTTCAAGGCCGACATCGTCGTCGAGACCTGCGACGCCGCCGAACGAGGGCTACGCCTTGCCGCGCTCGCGCTCGACAAGAACGCCGAGGTCGAGAAACAGACCGCGTACGCCTATCGCGCCCGCTTCCACGCGCACGACGCGCCCTTCTCGATCCTCACCCAGATCGCCTACTCCCCCAACGAGACCCCGGCCGAGGTCCACGTCTTCATCGCAACCTCCGTCGCCGCTGGAACACCACCATTACGGATTCGTCCCCAGACGCTTTTGCATGGCCTCGGCAAGGCGATCGGCCTCGTGCGCGAGGCGGAGGTCGGGGACGAACGTTTCGATGATTTGTTCCTCATCGAAGCCGAGGCTGACGTCGCAAAGAGCCTGTTCGGACCCGCCGTGCGCAAGGCGCTGCTCGCTGTCGCCGCCTTCGACATCCCCGATCTCGACGTACGTGGCGGCCGCGCCGTCCTCCACTTCCGCTTCGAGCCGAACGAGCGCCTCATCCGCAACGCCACCCTCGCGCTCGCTGGGATCCGAAAAGCCCCTGTCCGCGTCTCGCTCCTGCGCTGATACATTGCGACGGATGAAGGCCGCCTCGAAGTGGAAATATTCGGCGCTGTTGTTCTCCGTGGCCGCGATCCTGGGCGCGATGGGATGTTCGAACGACCAAACCCCCACGCCCGAAGCCAAGCCGGCTGCATCCGCCGCGTCGAAGGGACGTGTCGAGTGGGTCCGTGCGACCGAGGGGGAGGACGTCGCGACGACCGTGCGGCGCGAGATCGAGCGCGCTCGCAAGGACGGACGAGATCTGCTCGTCTACGTGGGCGCGACGTGGTGCGAGCCCTGCCAAAGGTTCCATCACGCGGCCGAGAAGGGGGAGCTCGACGACATCTTTCCGCGCCTGCGGATCCTGGAGTTCGACCTCGATCGTGACGCCGAGCGGCTCGCGGTCGCCGGTTACACGTCGCGGCTCATCCCCTTATTTGTCGCGCCAAACGAAGACGGCACCGCCTCGGATCGACGCATCGAGGGCTCGGTCAAGGGCGAGGCGGCCGTCATGGAGATTGCGACCCGTCTCCGCCGCATCTTGCCGCGCGCCTCGGCTGGCCCTACCGGCTGAACCGCTCGCCATTCACGGCCCCCGGCGACGCGGAAGCGTCTGTCCGACTGCTACGTTCTTTTCGCACCCCTCGCGTCTCGAACGAAACCCTCGAAGCCCGCGGGGGTCGCTTTGGGTGCGTCCTTCGCTCGTGGGGGGCGAGGGTTCGGCCGAACCGATCATAACGATCACGTCATCGCCGCCGGCGCGTCATCGTGTGCACGCGCCGCATCATCGAGATCTCCGGGAAGACGCGCGTGGTTGCTCGCGTTTTGCGCGTGTCTGCCGGCCTTCGAGGCGAGCCGTTCGCCTCGGGAGGGGAGCGTGCGCGCATGCATCAACATGTAACACATCTTACATCAACTAGCTCCTATGACAAACGTGTCTCGGGGCTGGTAACTGCAATAAAACCGTATTTTCCAGTGCCCAGGTTCGTCGGAACAGTGCATAGTAGGGTCGTGCTCGCCCAAAAGCATAACAGGGTGGACGTGGGGCCTGCGCCCGCCCGACGACAAACCAGGTTCCAGGCTCAGCAATCAACCACTTACTTGATCCGGCACGAGGAGGGCCGGCGGGGTCGTCCGTGAGGACGTCCCGAAAGAAACGCCATGCCGCGACGAACCGTACCGGATCCTTTTGCAACGCAGGTGGGTGGCCGCATCCGTGAGCTTCGTCTGGAACGAGGCATGTCCCTGGCCGAGCTCGCGGACGCGAGCGAGCTGTCAAAAGGACACCTTTCCAGCGTCGAACACGGGCTCGCTGCCATCACGATCCAGACGATCTCCCGGCTCGCCCGGGGGCTCTCGCTGCCGCCGCTCTACTTGCTGACCTTCCCCGCGGAGGACGAGCGCGCGCACGCCGCGGAGCTCGTTCGCAAGCTGCCTACCGATCAGGTCCGCAAGCTCCGCCGGCAGCTCCAGGTGCAGCTCGGTCTGCGTAAACGCTGATCCCGACGCACGTATCTCGACCGATCCCGAAATCGGGGCCGCCCTGAAAGGTGGCCCCGATTTTTTTAGGTCGACCGCGACGAACGCATCTCGATCGGCGTGACACACGTTTCCCCGAAGCGCTCGACGTCCACGTGCCGAACGCCGAAGCACGCCGATTTCACGGCACAACGGTCGCACGCGGGGACCTTCCGGCGAAACTCGACCGGCCCGGGGATGGGTTTGCCCGAGATGAACCGTTCGTCGGCGTCGAAAGCGCAGAGCGGCGGGCCGCACGGCCCATCGAGCCCGCGCACCACGATCCCCAGGACAAACGCGCGATCGAGCGCTTTGCGGAGCGCTGTGCGCAGGCGCTCGGGATCCGGCACGATCGTCCGGACGAGCGCACGATCGAACGGCATCGTCGGGTACGAGATCATGAGGTGCAGGAGCTTCGGATGGCGGCCGAACGTGTCGTGGATGAAATCGGGCAGCGCGCCGAGCTCATCGATGCCCTCGGCCGTGGTCACGGCGTTCAGCACGATCGGGATGCCCGCGTCGAGCAGCGCATGGATGCCCCGCACGGTACGCTCGTGCGTGCCGGGCGCTCGCGTGATGGCGTCCGACACCTTCGCGTCTCCGCTATGGAGCGAGACAAACGCTTGCGTGACGCCCGCGTTCGCAAGGCGCGTGGCATACCCTGGCTTGCTCGCCTGGATGGCGTTCGTCTCGAGCGTCACCCCGGTAAAACCGAGCGCGCGCGCCCGCTCCACATAACGAATGAGCTCCGGGTCGAGCATGGGCTCGCCGCCCGAGACGATGAGCGAACGCGCGCCGGCCGTCCATAGGTCCTCGATCCATCGAACGACCTGCTCGGGCCCGTAGCGCCCCCAATCGCGGCCCTGCCAGCACATGCCGCAGTCCTGGTTGCAACCGAAGCCCGTCCGCACGATACCTTCGAGCGGCTCGACGCCGGCGACGATCTGGCGGAAGAAGCCAAGCGGCACGCCGACGGGCAGCCGCGTGAGCTCCTTTGCGATCGCCGAAGCGCGCTCCCATCGCTCTTTCGTCGTCGCCACGACGAGCCGCGCTGCCATCGCCTCGAACGCCTTCGACCATCGCGCGGCCTCGGGTACGCTCGGACAAACCTCCACCGTGGCAATGCCAGCGGCCTTGTCCCAGCCGAGCCTGAGGCGCGCGACGGGATCACGTTTGCCGAGCACGAGCTCCACGTGATGTTTGTCCGCATTCACGTCGAGCAGCGCGAGCCCGAACGCGGGCAGGTCCACGGGCAGCGACGGCGCGTTCACGAGCACCCGCGCGAGCGCGCGTTTCTTCTCGGCCGCCTCGTTCTCGACGCTCGGCGGATCCCGAAAGACGACACCGTTCGTCCCGGCCACGTCGCGCCCGCGCGCGTGGCCCTTCGCGGCCATGGCGCGCTCGATGTCGTCGACCGAAAGGAGCGCCGGATCGGCCGCGGACGAGACGAGCGCGAGCAGCGTCTCGAAGAGCGTGAGCTCGTCGCGCCCCCCACTTCGGCGGATCGAAGCGGCGGCGAGGTCGGCGACGCGGTGCACATGTTTGTCCTGGAACCGCCACGGCCGCGCGGGCAGATACCCATAACGCGCGCTCGCGTCGTCCTCGGGGCTGTCGTACGTGTCGGCGAGCAGGCCGTCGCGCTCGGCGAGCCAGTAGAGCGCGGTGTCGGGATAAAGCCGCACGCGCGAGAGGAGCAGGTGGCCGCGGAGCTCGTGCATGCCGGTTCGCCTCATGCACGCGAGGTTTGTCCGGAGGTCGTCCATCGTGGTCCACGGTGTGAACAGGATGAAGCCGAAGGCCGCGTGCGAGAGGTCCATCGCGGGCGTGTATTCGGTGTTCCAGCGGCGGAGCGCTTCGAGGAAGCGGAGGAGCGTCTCCTGCGTCGCGCCTTTGTTGAAACGATCGAGCTCGGGCTGGGAGAAGTTCTCCACGCCGACGAGGAAAGGCGCGAGGCGGATCGACGAGCGCCGCGCGGACGCGAGCGCGCGCGTGAAGCGGGCCGTGTTCTGGAGCCACCAGTCGGCGCGGGACTCGATGAGCAGCGTGAAGGGCCCGAGCTTTTCGGCCTCGGCCGCCTCGACGAGCTCGGTGAGGTAATAAAACGGGTTCTGGTCGCGCAGGACGAGCGCCTGGATCTCCGGCGCGTTCGCCCGCAGATACCGGAGCTGGACGAGGGCCCAGGCGAGCGCCTCGTCGCGCGACTTGTGCTCGTAATGGTTGCCCGTGGTGCAGAACGCGCAACCGCGGCCCGCGCCTTCGGGGATCGTCGTGCCCGCATAAAGCGGGTTTTCCCGCGCGTCGGCCTGGTACGGGCAGCCCGTGTTGCCCGTGATCGGAAACGACGGGAACCGCGGGCGCGCGTCCTCGGTCGCGTACACGGGTCGGAGCAGCGGCGCATAACGCGGCAGCTCGCTGGGCGCCGAGCGGCCCGCGAGCGCGGAGAGGAGCGCGACCACGGCCTTCGGTTCTGCCGGACAAACGTGGTTCGCCGGCGCGTCCGAGAGGTCGTGCTCGCCGACGAGGCGGACGAACGTGGCGTCGGGCAATTCGCGGGCGAGCCGCGTGACGATCGCCGCGCTCCAGAGCCGCTCGTAAAGGATCGTCGGATAGGGGCGAAGCGCGCGGACGAGCGCGTCCCAGGCGGCGCTCGGTTCCGTCTCCGCGCCGCGCGGCAGGTGCGCCACGACGAGGTCGCCCGAAAGCCCCGCGGCGCGCATGGCGCCCGCGATGTGGTGCAGGCCCACGTCATCGAGGAACGACCGATCGCGGTGGCTGTGCAGGCTGAGGATGGCCGCCGGGAGCGCGCCTTCGCCGCGCGCATCTTGGGCAGACAAGGAAAGGGGCGGCACACCCGCCTCGCGAACGAGCGGCAAGGATCGCATCGGGGCCCGGAAGCCCGTAGGCTACACCGGGTGCGGCAGCCCGTCATCCTCCTCGGCAAAGGCGAAGTCTCGCTCGCGGCGGCGGACGGGGATGTGCTCGTCGAGCCCGAAGGCTCGGGCCTCGAAGCCATCGAGGCGCTCCTCGCCCGGAGCCCACGCGCGGCCGTCGTGACCTCGGGCGGCGACGAAGGTTTTTTTCGCGCGAGCTTGTGCCTCGAGCGGGGCGTGAAAGCCGTGGTCCTGCGCCGCGGCGCGTTCGTGGAAGCGTACGAAAAAGAGCTCGCCGCGCGGGCGCGGAGCTTCGGGCGCGAGCTCTTCGTGCACGACGACACGCGCGGATACGAGCGCGTGCGCGCGGCGAGCGAGCGTGTTCAGGTGGGCGCGCCCGAGGTCACTGCGTGGGAAGCGGCCGTGCGTGCGACGACGGGGAAAAGCAGGCAGGCGGCGACGATCGGGCTCGACGTCGATGCCGCCTGGGAAGAAGCCGCCGAGGCCGCGGAGCCGCTGCCGATGGACGCGCCCGTGCCGGGTTTGTCCGAGAACCTGGAGGAGGTCGCGTTCACGAACGGGGACAAACCCGTGCTTTATCTGGTCGTCCCCGCTCGCTCGCTCGATGCCGTGCGCGCGCGGCACCCGGGCGCGGCGATGGCCCTCGCGCGCGCGGAGGCTTTGCCACTCGCGGTCGAGGGCGCGACGGGCCGGCGCATCGAAGGCGCCTCCGGCGAGGCGACCGTGCATGTGTTTTTCTCGACGGACCCGGATCTTGCCGCGCGCGCGGCTTCGCTCTGGGAGCAGGGTTCGTCCCGGAACGCGGCCGCGATCGGCGAGCTGCTCGGGTATCCGCCCTGCTGCACGGCCGCGTTCGTGGCGCTCGCCGATCGCCGGAACAACGCGGCGCTCGTGTACGTCACGGCCGCGCGCACCCGCGCGCTCGGCGCGTCCTTTCATCCGCTGCTCGACGTGGCCGTGCGGCGCGTCGTCCCCTTCACCCCGTGCTCGTTCGGCTGCGAGCGCGCCGCTTCCGTGGCCGCGCGTGTCGTCGCATCACTCCCGCGCGACCAGTCCGAGCCGCTCACCCGCGCGCTCGCGCGGCCCGTGCTTTACCTCGACGAGGCACGCGCCGTCGCACTCGAAGGCGCCCAGATCGACGGCGCCGCGATCACCTTCGAATCCGCGCGTTTCCTCCCCGCCCCGGCCTCGCTCGATCCCGAAGGCGAGCTTTTCGCACGGAAACTTTTCGGGGCGCTTTTCGAGGGCGGCGGCGCGCTCGTGTGCACGGACGACGCCTTCGAGGTGCGCGGCGCCTCGTTTAACCGTCGCCTCGGACGAACCACGCCGCGGCTCGGCGTGCTCTTGCCGTTTGGTGGTTCGTCCGGGTAACCCTCAGCCGAGATATCCCGAGCCGCCGGGCATTGCGTCCACGCGCCCGCGCTGGCCGCCGGGGGGAATTGCCGCTTGATTGCGTCGCCCCACCGGCCGCGGCGGGATTTCGAGCAGATACTTCGTCACGGTCTCCTTGTCGTAGCGCCGTGACATCCAGAAAAGATCGTACTCGTTGATCTTGTCGAGCGTGCGGATGCCGAGGTCGCCCATGCGGGCGAGGATTCGATTGCGCGACGCATCGATCACGTCGCGTTTGTCCTCCCATTTCAACCCACCGATCTCGTCGTACGCGAGCGTCACCTGCCCCGTCTTCAATCGGTCGAAGCCTGGGCGGAGCACGATGCCGGCCGCCTCGGGGTCGACGCCCATGCCGGGGAACAGGTAAAACCCCTGGAAGCAGCCGACGATGTCGATCTCCTCGGCGAGCGTCTCCACGAGCCGCACCGTCGCGTCGACGTCCTCCTCGGTTTCGTGGAAATAACCGGAGATGAAATTGACGCGGTTGATGATGCCGGCCTTGTGGGTGTTCTGCAGCGTCTCGATGATGTCCCGCGAGAGCAGGCCCTTCTTCATCAATTCGAGGATCTTGTCGCTGCCGCTCTCGGCGCCGTAATTGAGCAGGAGGCAGCCGGATTCACGCATGAGCGCGGCGAGCTCGGCGGAGATGTCGGTGGGGCGGCAGGAGTCGGTCCATTGCAGGCCGGCCTTCGAATCGACGAGCCGCCGGCAAAGGCGTTCGAGCAGGCGCGGGCTCACGTTGACGAGGTTGTTCAGGAACATGAAGTCCCGGACGCCGTAGCGCTCGGAGAGCTGGATGAGCTCGTCCGCGGTCTTCTCGGGCGACTGGACGTCGAGCCATTCCTTCGCGCTGCAGAACTCGCATTTCGCGGTGCAGCCCTTCACGAATCCATAAGGGAGATACGCGAAGGGTTCGATGGGCTCGCCATGGTAGAGGCCGTCCCGCGCAAGGGCGGCGAGGAGGCGCTCGGTGGGTTTGCCGCGGTACAGCTCGAACGGGACGTCGTCGAAGTCGGGACGCGGCATGGCGTTGAGGTGCGAGCGGACGAGCTTGTTTTTCGTGACGCTCTCGCCCTCGCGGGACCAGACGCCTGGAATGTCGGCCGCGCGGCGATCCCGGTACGCTTCGAGGTGCAGGAGGCCGAGGAGCGGGATCTCGCCGTCGCCGTCGACCACGTAATCGAAGGTCTTTTCGGTGCCGAGCGCGCGATCACCGTTTACCTGATCCCGCTCGCCGCCGAGGACCGTGGGAAAACCCGTCCGCTCCTTGACGAGGCGCGCGAGACACGCCGCGATGTTCATCTGGAAATGGCCGAAGTAATCGACGATGGAAAACCCGACCAGCGCGCGGCGGCCGGCCTCGGCGGCGCGCACGAGCTCCGGGCCGAAGGAATTCCACAGGTGCTCGGCCGCCGCCGCGACCGCGGGGCTCTCGGCGCCCGCGAGCCAGCCGTCGACCGCGGTATCGTCTACGAAACAATCGAGCCGATCGTCGGCGTGCGTGATTTGCAGGTCGTGGATGTGCGTGGAAAAACCGTGGCCGCGGGTGAACGCCGCGAGCCGCGCGGCCGCGAGCGAGGGCAATTCCAGCTCGTCGTAGCTGTTGCGATAACGCGGGACGTGCACGAGGACCATTTCGAGCGGCCTTTTCGTCGCGCGTGTCGCATATCGTTCGAGGCTCGCCCGCGCGATGGCGACGGACGCGGCGGCACCGGCAAGCGAGGCCGGCGAGGGCGCGTCTGCAATACGAGGCGCCGAAAGGGCGTGGCGCGTCGCGACCTCGAAGGGGCTCGGGACGACGTCGAGCCGCACGGGGCCGTCCCGGAGGAGCGCCTTTCGTGTGAGCGATGCGCCCTGCTTGCTCCAGCGACAAACCAATGTCCCGCGCCGCATGACAGCCTCGACTTCGAGCGGGCCCTCGCCCTGCATCTCCTCGTCGAGGTCGACCTCGACGACGACGTCGCCGATACGCGCGTGGCAAACGAGCCGATCCGCACCCGCGAGCGCGACGACCTCGGTGACTTCGAGCCCACGCGCCGCGCCCGGGACGACCGCGTCCGCGAGCGCGAACGGGCCCGCGGCAAGGCGGGCGATCCGCGCCGCAGCATCCGCCGGAAGCTCGAACGGGATGCGCGCGCCCGCGACGAACGGCGTGCGCGTGGAGGCCGCGCGCCGCACGCGGCGGCCCGCCGGCGAGCGCACGGACAAACCCACGAGCGCGCCCATCGATTCACGCCGCGCCTCCTCGACGAGCGCGAGGAACATCGGTTCGAGGACGAGCGCGCCCGCGTCGATCACGTCGGGAGAAGCCGTGTCCCGAAGCGCCTCGGCGAGCGCCGCGGGGACGACGATCCGCACGCCGGGCGCCCCCACGACGAGCGCACGCGCGGCCTCTTCCGATACGTCGTCGCCAAGCACGAGGCAGCCGCCATCGCCCGCGAGCTTGGCCGCGAGATCGGGCGCGCGCCTCTGCGCTTCGGCCGCGGTCGTGGGCACGATGCGCGCGCCGCGCGCGAGGCGCGAGAGGGGCGAGACGACGCGCGGCGCCGATTCCGGTTTCCCAGCGACGGCGACGAGGAGAGCTTGCCGCTTGCCGTGCGCGTCCGTCATCCCGATCGATGCTACCAGCGGATGGGCCCCCGACGAAAGTGGCCGTCCCCGGCCCGCGCAGCCCGCTCGGCGTGATGCATGGCGCGGGCGCGATCCCCGGCATGGTGGAAATGCTCGGCGAGGATGATGTCCCGCTCGCCCTTCTGCTCGAGCCACGCCGCCGCGAGCGCGTGCCCGAGCGCGCGATCGGCCTCGGTGAGCATGCCGTAAGCCGCTTCCCGCACGAGCGTGTGGCGGAACGCGAGTTCCTGCTCGCCGGGAAAACGGCTGCCCGCGTGCGGTACGACGAAGCCCCGATCGACGAGCACACGGAGCCGGCCGCTCTCGGTCGTCGTGCGCGTGTGGCCGAGCAGCGCCGAGAGGCCACCCGACCAGAAGACGTCGCCGAAGATGCTGGCCGCGCGCAGGGTGCGCCGCGCCTCGGCGTCGAGCGCGCCGATCTGCGTCTCGAGCAGCGAACGCGCCGAGGTCGGTAGCTCGTCGCCGCGCCCTTCGAGCTCGGCGCGCGCGAGCTCTTCGAGCACGAGCGGCAGACCCGCGGCGCGCTCGACGAGGCGGTCGACACGCGCGGCTTCGGCCCGATCGCCGAGCCAGCCGCGCGCGAGCTCGACCGCGGCTTTGCGCGGCAGCGGCGCGAGCGGCATGACCTGCGTGAACGTGACGGCGGCCGTGTGGCCGAACTCGTCGAAGAGCTCGGGCCGCGCGAGAGCAAGCACGAAGAGCGGGCAATCGTGGAGCTCGCCGAGCACGTCGCCGAGCGCGGCGACGGAGCGCGCGTCGCACCCCTGGAGGTCGTCGACGACGACGATCGCCGGGCGGCCGGCGCGGGCCATGGCGAGCGCCTCGGCGCAATCGACCGAGGCATCAACGGTCGAGCGCCCCGCCCGCGAGATCGCCACGTTCGTGATCCCGCGGCGGCGTACCTCGCGCACGAGCTCGCGCCCGAGCCGCGATTTGCCGATGCCCGGCGGGCCCGTCACGAGCACCGCGCGCGGCGATACCTCTTCGAGGCACGCTTCGAGCGCGGAGAGCAGCGCCCCGAGCTCGCGCTCCCGGCCCACGAACGGCCTGTCGAGGAGCGAGGCAGACGCCTCGCCGAAGATCTGCGCCGCCGTGACATCACGCGTGCGCACCTCACGCTCGGTGAGCGCAGGCGGCGCGCCCGGAGGCCTTTCCGAGATGGGCTCGTCGACGTCGATCGCGGCGAGCGCGCGCAGCACGGCGGCCGCGCTCTGCGGCCTCGACGCCGGGTCTTCGTGGAGCAGGCGCGCGACGAGATCGTCGAGCAGAGGAGGCACGCCCGGCACGATCGTGGAGAGGCGCGGCGCGGCCGTGTAGAGCACCGAGGAGAGGACCTCGCCCTCGGTCGCGCCCGCGAAAAGCCGGCGCCGCGCGACGCATTCGAAGAGCAGGCAGCCGAGCGCGAAGAGGTCGGTCCGCGCATCGATCTCGCCCGCACCGCGCGCCTGCTCGGGGGCCATGTACCCGAACGTGCCGACGACGAGCCCGTCGCACGTCAAGGCGCGCGCGGGGCTCGATGCGCGGGCGATGCCGAAGTCGAGCAGGCGCGCGTCGTCGGGCCTTCGCGAGACGAGCAGCACGTTCTCCGGCTTCACGTCGCGATGCACGATCCCGAGCGCGTGCACGGCCTCGAGCGCCTCGGCGACGCGCGTGGCGATGAGGATCGACTCGGAGAACGTGAGGGGCGCAGGCTCGGCGAGGCGCTCGGCGAGCGTGAAGCCGTCGAGCCACTCCATCACGAGGAACGGCTCGCCCGCCTCAGTCGTGCCGTGGTCGAGGTACCGCACGATCGCCTGATGATCGAGGGTCGCGAGAATGCTCGTCTCGCGCGCGAAACGCGCTGCGTCATCGCTCGAAGCGCCGCGGAGAATCTTGACCGCGACGGCCTTGCCCGTGACGCGATCGAGCGCGCGGAAGAGGCTCACCGGCGCGTCGTGGACGGCACCAAGGAGCTCGTATCTCGCGCGTATCTCTCGATCCGCCATGGTGAGGGATGGGCCACCTCGCGCGCTCGGCCGCGCGCGGCCACCCTTCGAGGGTAAGGCCAATCGCCGTCGATCGTGGCACTTTTTCCCGTCCGTCCCCGCGCCCACCGAACCGCGCCGCTGCGTGCGGGTCTGCCCGACAAAGCTTGTGTCGGTTCCCGTGGCCTACTAGAAACGACCCCCATGATGCGAGGCGCCCTGAGTGACATCACCAAGGCCGTCGGTCGGACTCCCATCGTCAAGCTGAACAAGGTGACCGAGGGGATCGAGAGCGACATCTACGTCAAGTGCGAGTACCTGAATCCCGGCGGGAGCCACAAGGACAGGGTCGCCATCAACATGATCCGGGACGCCGAGGCGGCCGGGCTCAAGCCGGGCGGCACGATCGTCGAGGCGACGAGCGGCAACACCGGCGCGGCGCTCGCGCTGAACGCGGCCGTCAAAGGCTACAAGTGCATCTTCGTGATGCCCGACAAGATGTCGCAGGAGAAGGTCGACACCCTGCGCGCGTTCGGGGCGAAGGTCGTCGTTTGTCCCACGGCCGTCGAGCCCGACGACCCGCGCAGCTACTACCAGGTCGCCAAGCGCATCGCGGACGAGACGCCGAATTGCTTCTACGCGAACCAGTACCACAACCCCTCGAACCCGGGCGCGCACTACCTTTCGACCGGTCCCGAGATCTGGGAGCAGTGCGGCGACGAGCTCGACGTGTTCGTCGCAGGCATGGGCACGGGCGGCACGATCAGCGGGACGGGCAAGTACCTCCGCGAGAAGAAGCCCTCGATCAAGCTCGTCGGCGTCGATCCCGTGGGCTCGCTCTACTACGACTTCGTGAAGACGGGCCGCATCACGAAGCCCTTCAGCTACAAGGTCGAGGGCATCGGTGAGGACTTCTTCCCGAGCACGATGAACCTCCAGATCATCGACGAGGTCATCCGCGTCGATGACAAGGAGTGCTTCCTCATGACGCGTGATCTCGTGCGTCTCGAGGGCCTGTTCGTCGGCGGATCCGGGGGCGCGGCCGTCGCGGGCGCGATCAAGTACGCGCGGCAGAGCGGCCGGAAGGAGAACATCCTGATCCTCTTGCCCGACGCGGCCTCGAAGTACCTCGGCAAGATCTTCAACGACAACTGGATGCGCTCGAACGGCTTCCTCGAAGAGGAGAAGAGCCTCGGCACGGTGCGTGATCTGCTCGCGGGCAAACCCCTCGGCGAGGTCGTGTCCGCGCGGCCGCAGGACCGGGTCGGCGAGGTCATCAACAAGCTGAAGACCCACGGCATCAGCCAGATCCCCATCGTCGACGAGGGCAAGCTCTGCGGCCTCGTGCACGAGGTCGACCTGCTCCGTCACCTCGTCGGCGGCAAGGGCAGCCTCGACTCGCACATCCAGGAGCTCATCGAGAGCGAATACGCGACGGTCACCGTCGACACGAAGGTCGAGCTCTTGAAGGGCGTGCTGAACGACGCGCGCGTCGCCATCGTCACCGACGGCACGCGGGTCGTCGGGATCATCTCGAAGATCGATCTGATCGATTACCTGGCGAAGCGCGCGGCCGAGCCCGCGGTCTGACGCCTGGAAGGGGCGAGCACGTCGCGAACGAGCTCGCCCCCCTTCCCTTTCAGCGCCCGCGCACCGTCGCGGCCGTTTGTCCGAACAGAACCTTCTTCGCCTCGTCGTCCATCGCCGGGCCCTGGGTCTGCACGAGATCGCGACCGACGGCGCGGCCGCGCTCGACGGCAGGGCGGGCTTCGATCGCCTCGAACCAGCGCTTCAGGTGCGGGAAGTCGTCGAGGTTCTGCCCCTGCGCCTTCCACGGCACGACCCACGGCCAGGCGGCCATGTCCGCGATCGAGTAGTCGCCCGCGAGGTAGTCGCGGTCCGAGAGGCGTTTGTCCATGACGCCGTAGAGGCGGTTCACCTCCTTGGTGTATCGCTCGATCGCGTATTCGATCTTCTCGGGCGCATAGATGCGGAAATGGTGAGCCTGGCCGGCCATGGGCCCGAGTCCGCCCATTTGCCAGAAGAGCCATTGCAACGTTTCAGCCCGACCGCGCGCGTCTTTCGGCAAGAAACGACCGGTCTTCTCGGCGAGGTAGACCAGAATGGCGCCCGATTCGAAGACGCTGATCGGCGCGCCGCCGCCCTCGGGTTCGTGGTCGACGATGGCCGGCATGCGGTTGTTCGGGCTGATCGCCAGGAACTCGGGCTTGAACTGCTCGCCGCGTCCGATGTTCACGGGGATGACCCGGTACGGGAGCTCCACCTCTTCGAGCATGATGGAGATTTTGCGACCGTTCGGCGTGGGCCAAAAATGAAGATCGATCATCTTCCCTCCTCGGGCGCCGCGGGCCGGCGCGCGGACATCTTACCCCCGCTCAGGAACGATGCACGGAGCGCGCCGTCTTCCCCTCAAAACTCGCCCATGAAGCCGAGCGCCGGATACACGATGAAGCTATTGTGGTCGAGCTCGCGCACGGTTTGGTTGAGCACCTGCAGGTTGCCGTTCGAGATGAGCTGCACCAGGGTGAGCTCGAAACCGAAAAAGACGTGCTTGTATCCAACGGCCACGCCGCCCTGTCCGCCCACGTAAAACGCATTTCCGCCGAACGACGCGAGCTCGCTGCGGCCCGCGATCGCCTTCGCGACGTCCTCCGGGATCGCGAGCTTCAGCGAGGTGCCGAAATGCGTGTACATGAACCGCGGCCCGCCCCAGATCCGATACCAGTTCCCCTGTTTGCCGAACACGAGCGGGACGTCGATCTGAAATCGCGTGAAATCCTCGAGCTCGACGATCTGCAGCGTGTCGCCGAGCGGCAAGGGCAAAATGTAATAGCCGAGCCCGAGCCCCACGGAGGCGTCGACACCGTGCTTTTCCCCATTCAAAAATTGATAACGGCCGCCCAAGCGAAGGGAGCTCGTGGCGAAGCGCAGCGAGACTTCGAGGTTGTCGATCGGCGTGTATCCGACGCCGATATGCGGGGTCACCGAAGGCGGATTCAGGGCGAGGCTGCCGGCCGCGGCGTAGATCTGATCGACCTCCGCCTGCGTGAGGTCGCGATCGTCGGAGGCGTCGACGAGCACCGTGGCGACGTCGACGAGGTCCGAGATCGAGCCCGTCGGTATGGAGATATCCATCCCGAGCTCGGCCTGGACGTGGCCTTTGGGTGCCACGTGCGCCGGCTGCATGCTGGAGAGCGCCGGCGCGCAGCCGACGGCAATGAGGGAGGCGAGGAGGACGGAAATAAGCGTAGGGGTCGAGCGGAGGACAAGCACGACCCCGAACGTATCAGGAAGGGAGCGAGCTCAGGAAGACGCGACGACCGGCAGGCTCGCCCCGAAGAGCGGCGCGAAGATGCGCGAAAGCGCCGCGCTCGCGTCTTCGAGCGAAGGAGGCACCTTGCCCACGGCCGAGAGCCGAAGGGTGCGGCCATGGACCGGGACGTCGAACGAAACCATCCCCTCGCCCCGCGTGATCTCCGTGATCACGTCGTTGAAATGAGGCTCCCCCGTGACGATGCCGAGCGCCGCGAGCCACTCGTGGTCGTACCCGGCCCCGGCCCCGGCCACGAGCAGCCCCTCGTCGCTCGCGAGCGCCACGGCCTTGATCCGGCTCCGCTCGATCACGGCTTCGAGATAGAGGCTGGCCGCCACCTGGACCAGCTCGCTCCGTTTCCTGCGTCGTTCGTTCGTCATGTAGGAGAACCTCCGGTCGCGTGGGACATGACACTACCTTGGAGGAGCCCCCCGAGGCCAAGAATGCAGCGATCGAGCCTGTGGGGCACGATCCGATGGCGTCGTACGAAAAACCGGCGGGGCGTTCCTCGGGAGGGCCGTGGAAAGGTCTGTGACCAGACGCGAAAGAATTGCCGACGTTTCGTAAGCAGAGCGCACGCGGAGGGGCGAACGATCCACATGTAGAAGGCTGGTAAGGCGCAAGGAGGAAGAATACGATGTTCGGGATGCCCCTCCTCGTCCCTGCCGCGCGCGCACCGAGGCACCGTTGCCCCGCGCGCGCGCCCGGGAACGAAGCTGCCCGGCCAGCCGCCCGGTGTGGTGCGCGTCGCTGACTATGCTGCCGGAGAAGATCCCCGAGCTCATCGCATCGCGATATCGCGTCGTTCACCCCATTGGCGAGGGGAACATGGGGACGGTGTACCTCGTCGAGCACGTGTACACCGGCGAAGAGCTGGCGATGAAGGTGCTGCAAGCGCACGTCGGCACCAATGCGAAGCTCGTCAAGCGCTTCAAGCGCGAGGCCTGGCTGCCCGCGCGGATCCGCAGCGATCACGTGGTGCGCGTGATCGACGCCGACGTCGCGCCCGAGCTCGGCAACGCGCCGTTCCTCGTGATGGAGCTCCTGCGCGGCTCCGATCTCGAAGCGTACGTGCAGCGCATGCAAAAGGTGCCCGCCGCCGAGGTCGTGGGCATCTACTGGCAAGTCGCAGACGCGCTGAGCAAGGCGCACGCGCTCGGGATCGTCCATCGCGATCTCAAGCCCGAGAACATCTTCCTGCACGAGCACTACGACGGCCGCGTGATCGTGAAGGTGCTCGATTTCGGCATCTCGAAGATGGCCGGCGACGAGGGCAACATCGAGGAGGCGCGCCTGACCCGCACAGGCGCGGTGCTCGGGACGCCGCTCTACATGCCGCCCGAGCAAGCCACCGGCGACACGCCACGCGTCGGGCCGCCCGCGGACATGTGGGCGCTCGGGCTCATCGCGTTCCGTCTGCTCACGGGCCTGGTCTACTGGAAGGCCCACACGATGGCGGAGCTGCTCGTCGAGATCCTGACGCGCCCGATGGAGGCGCCGTCGGTTCGCGATCCGAGCCTGCCGCCGGCGTTCGACGCGTGGTTTTTGCGCTCGTGTGATCGCGATCCGAAGAAGCGGTTCGCGACCGTGTGGGATCAGGTCAAGGCGCTGGCCGAGAGCCTCGGGATCGGGCCGCCGGAGAAGGCGAACGAGGCGCATCGGACGATGCTCACGGGCCAGGCGCCGCAAGCCCCCGAGACGATCGAGCACGCGGAGACGCTGCGTCCGCAGAACCTGCCGAGCACGCCGAGCAACCCGCCGCCGCCGGCGACGATGCCCTCGGGCGCGCTGCCGCGATCGGAGCGGGAGCGGACGCACACGCGCCCCTCGTCGCGCTCGCGGCACAACATGAAGAAGGCGGCCGAGGCCGACGCCCAGGCGAAGGCCGCCGATGCCGAGGCGAAGGCGCAGCCCGGGACGGTGACGCCGATGCCCGCGAAGGGCTCGGAGCCGTTGCACGTGGGCATCGGGACGGTGCTGCGCGCCGGCAGCGACACGCTGGTCCCCGAGGGCGAACGCCGGCAGCTCACGATCGTCTCGTACGAGCTTTTGCCCTCGACGGAGAACGCCTCGAAGCTCGATCCGCAGAAGCTGCGCGATTCGATGAAGGAGTACGAGGACACGTTCGCGCAGGTGATGAAGGGCTACAAGGGCCAGACCGCGCAGCCGCTCGGCGAGGGACAGATCGCGTACTTCGGCTACCCGATCGCGCGCGAGGACGATGCGCGCCGCGCCGTGAGCGCAGCCCTCGAGCTCGTGGAGTCGGCGCAGAAGCTGAACAGCCGCCACGACAAACCACTGCTCGACGTGCGGGTCGGCGTGCACACGGGCCTCGTGCTGACGTGGGAGATCATCGACGAAGCGGCGAGCAAGCCCGCCGCGATCGCGGGCGCGACGCCGACGATGGCCTGGCGCCTGGCGAACCTCGCGCGGCGCAACACGGTGCTCATCAGCGGCACGACGTACCGGCTCGTGCGCAACTACTACCAATGCCAGGGCCTCGGCCTGCGCACGCTGAAGGGCTACCCGCAGCCGGTCGAGACGTACCAGGTGAGCGACGAGAGCGGCGCGAAGAGCCGCATCGAGGGCATGACCACGGGCAGGCTCACGCCCATGGTCGGCCGCGATCTGGAGCTCGGCCTGATGCTCGATCGCTGGGCCCGCGTGGAAGAGGGTTCGGGGCAGCTCCTTTTGATCTCGGGCGAGGCGGGCATCGGCAAGTCGCGCCTGACGCGCGTGTTCCGGGACAGACTCGAGACCTCACCGCACACGTGGCTCGAGACGCGTTGCCTGCAAGATCAGCGCGACCGCCCGCTCTTCCCGATCGCGGGGCTCGTGAACCAGCTCTTCGTGCTGGTCCCGCGCGACACCCCCGAGGAGAAGATCAGCAAACTCGAGCGCGCGCTCACGCACTACGGCTATCCGCTGCCCGAGGTGATGCCGCTCTTCGGCGCGCTGCTCGGCCTGCCGGTCTGGCATCGCTATCCGCCGATCACGATGGCCGCCGATGATCAGCGCGCGAAGCTGCAAGAGGTGCTCTTCACGGCGATCGAGACGCTCGCGCGGAAGAGGCCGGTCGTGGTCATGTTCGCGGATCTGCACTGGGCCGATCCCTCGACGCTCGCGATCCTCGGCGACATCGTGCACGACCTGCCGACGGTGAGCACGATGCTGCTCGGCACGGCGCGCCCCGGGTTCGTCCCGCCGTGGCCCGCGCGCTCGCACGTCAGCACCGTGACGCTGAGCCGCCTCACGCCGAAGCGCGTGAAGATGATGGTCGAGGAGATCACGAAGGGGAAAGAGCTGCCCCAGGAGGTCTTCGATCAGCTCGTCGAGAAGACGGACGGCGTGCCGCTCTTCGTCGAGGAAGTGACGAAGATGCTGCTCGAATCGGGGCTGCTCGAAGAGCGCGGCGGTCGTTACCTGCTCACGGGCCCGCTGCCCGCGTTCGCGATCCCCGCGACGCTGCGCGACTCGCTCATGGCGCGGCTCGACAGGCTCGGCTCCGCCAAACGCGTGGCGCAGCTCGGCGCGATCCTCGGGCGCGAGTTCACCTACGATCTCATCGAGGCCGTGTCGCCGATCGATCCGACGACGCTACAACGCGAGCTCGATCGACTCGTCGAGGCGGACGTGCTCTACCAGCGCGGCCGCATCCCGCGCGCGACGTACACGTTCAAGTACGTGCTCGTGCAGGACACGGCGTACGAGTCGCTGCTCCACAACACGCGCCAGGCCTACCATCGCAAGATCGCGCAGGTGCTCCTGCAGCGCTCCATGGCGGCCTCGCAGCTCGGCGACGCGAAACAGAACCGCGAGGCCGGCGCGAGTGGCAACGCGCCTTCGCAAGCGCGGAGCGACGACAAGACATCGTCCTCGGACGAACCCCATCGGTCGCCTCAGAAGGACGTGAAGGAAGTGCTGCGCGGGCTCATGAAGGACAACCCCGACGACCCGCTCGGCAACGTCAAGGACCTGAAGAAGCGGCCCTTTTAGCGAGACATGAAGGCAATTCGAGTCGATGCGTTCGGGCCCCCGGCCGAGGTGGTCCGTTACCTCGAGGTGCCCGAGCCGGAATCGCCGCGCGAGGGCGAGATCACGGTCTCGGTCGAGGCAACCCCGATCAACCCGTCGGATCTCTTGATCCTGTCGGGCATCTACGGCGCGCTGCCGCGTCTGCCGACGGTGCCCGGAAAAGAAGGCGTGGGCCGCGTGATCGACGTGGGCCCCGGCGTGCGCGGAATCGAGCGAGGCACGCGCGTGCTCTTGCCGATCGGCGCAGGCGCGTGGCGCGAGCGGCTGAAGGTCCACGCCGAGGACGTGATCCCCGCGCCGGAAGGCGTGCCGGCCGAGCAGCTCGCGATGGCGACGTTGAACCCGCTCGCCGCGCACTTCCTGCTGACGGCGCTCGTGAACCTCGGGCCCGGCGACTTCCTCGTGCAGAACGCGGCGAGCTCGGCGATCGGGCGGTGGATCGTCACGCTCGCGAAGGAGCGCGGCATCAAGACGGTGAACGTGGTGCGGCGCGCGTCGCAGTGCGAGCCGTTGCGCGCGCTCGGCGCGAACGTGGTGCTCGTCGACGGCGCCGAGCTCGGCAAGCGCATCACCGCGGCGACGCGTGGCGCGTCGATCAAGCTCGGGCTCGACGCGGTCGCGGGCGGCGCGACGACGCGCATCGCGGGTTGTCTCGGTCGCGGCGGCACTGTCGTGAGTTACGGCATGCTGAGCGGACAGCCGGGGCACATCGCGACGAACGATCTCGTGTTCCGCGACATCCACCTGCGCGGCTTCTGGCTCGCTTCGCACCTCGCGACGATCCCGAAGGAGGAGCTCTGCGAGCTCTGGAAGCGGCTCGCGGGCCTGGTCGCGACGAGCGCGGTCGCCGTGCCGGTCGAGGCGACGTACACGCTCGATCGAATCAAGGACGCCGTGACGCACGCCGAGCGTGAAGGCCGCGGCGGCAAGATCGTCCTCGTCCCGCAGGGCCGCTGATCAAGCGCGCGCGACGATCGCCGAGAGGAGCCGTCCGCTCTTCGCGGCGTCACGCCGATACGAGAAGTAACGCTCGCGATCACACACGGTACAGCCGCGGACATCGTCGATTCGCGAGGGCTCGACGCCCGCGGCCGTGAGCTGCGCGCGGACGATGCGGCGAAGGTCGACGTGCGCGCGGTCGCGGCTGCGATCGACGACGTCGTCGCCGGCGTCGGAGGCGCTGGCGAGCGAGGCTGCGACGTCATCGCCGACCTCGAAGCAACACGGCTCGATGTGCGGGCCGATCGCCGCGACGATGCTCGGTGAAGACGCGAGCGTGCGGAGAACGGCGACGCCCGCGGCGGCTGCGTTCGCCACGGTGCCGCGCCAACCGCTGTGCACGGCGACGACGGCGCCGCTCTGTCGATCGGCGAGCAAGACGGGCACGCAGTCGGCGGAGCGCACGCCGCACGCGACGCCGCGCGTGCGCGAGGCAGTGATGTCGCCGAGGCGCTTCACGACCTCCTCGCGGTCTTCGGTACCGTCGAGGATGTGCGCGTCGGTGCCGTGAACCTGGCTGAGGATGTAAAGGCGCGACAGGGGCACACCCAGGGCCTCGGCGCAACGACGAATGTTCTCCTGCACGTCCGACGGGTCGTCTCCGGTGGCGGCGGCGGCGACGTTCAGGGAGTCCCACGGGGGACGGCTGACCCCGCCAGCGCGCGTGAAGAACGCGTGGCGGAAGCCCTCGGCGTCGAGAAGTGCCGAGAAAACAGGGCTCGGCGCGCTCGCCAGGGGGGGTCCGGAAGGGGGGCCCGAAGGGGGATCGGCAAGGGCTTCGGCCGGGGGGTTACCGGAATCCCGGGATGGCGTGGTGCGTTGGGACGCCTGCTCTCCATTCGGGCTTTTCACGGATCTTCCTCGCCGGACGTGAGGCTGTCATGGACGAGCGAGGCCGGCGAGGTGATATTTTCCGGCTGAAGATCCGATGCGCCCGCAAGACCCGAACATCGGCCGAGACATTCTGGGCGGTCAGTTCCAGATCCTGCAGAAGATCGGCTCGGGCGGGATGGGATCCGTCTACAAGGCCGCGCAACCGGCGATGAACCGGATGGTGGCCGTGAAGATCCTCCATCCGAAGCTCGCGAACCGCAAAGACCTCGTCTCGAGGTTCCGACGCGAAGCGCGCGCGATGAGCCACCTGACGCACCCGAACACGGTGAAGGTGCTGCTCTACGGCGAGCTCGAAGACGGCTCGCTGTACATCGTGATGGAGTACCTGGAGGGGAAAAACCTCAACCAGATCGTCCGCAAGGAGGGGCCGATGCCCCTCGATCGCGCGATCCCGGTGCTCATCCAGGTCTGCGGCGCGCTGCAAGAGGCGCACTCGCAGGGGATCGTCCACCGCGACCTGAAGCCCGAGAACATCTTTTTGTCCACCAACGGAGGTCTGCGCGACTTCCCGAAGGTGCTCGACTTCGGTCTCGCGAAGGTCACCGAGCGCGAGCTGCGCCCAGGCTCCGTGATGCTCACGCAGGAGGGCATGGTCTTCGGGACGCCGGAGTTCATGTCGCCCGAGCAAGCCCAGGGCAAACCGCTCGACGCGCGCAGCGACATCTACTCGCTCGCGGTGATCCTCTACGAGATGCTCACCGGCAAGCTGCCGTTCGATGCGCGCACGCCGATGGAGTTCATCCAGCACCACGTGACGAAGCCGCCGCTCGCGCTGGAGACGCGCGTGCCGGGGAAAACCTTCCCGCAAGGACTCGGCGCGGTGATCGCGAAGGCGCTCGAGAAGCGGCCGGAGGATCGATACACGACGGCCGCGGACTTCGCCGACGCGCTGAAGCCGTACGCGCCGGGCGGAGGCAAGGGTTTCTCCGGGCTGTTCCCCGCGAGCAGCATGGAGGTGCTCGAGAAGGCGTCGCGCTCGCACGCCGAGGTCGCGAACATGCCGGAGGCGAAGCCGGAGTCGCAGCGCCAGCCCGCACCCGGGTCCTCACGGCAAGGAGGCGCGGCCGCGCCCGCCGCGATGGACGGCGCGCCCTCGAACCGCAAGCCGAACGGCGCCAACCCGATGACGAGCACGGGCAATCCGGCGTCGGCGCCGCGGTCGCCGATGACGAGCACGGGCAACCCGGCGTCGGCGCCGCGGCCGATGCCGTCGCCGCACGCCGTGAGCCCGAAGCTCAGGTCGGGGATCACCGACGGCCCGTCGTCGCTGCGCATCGCGCCACCCGCGTCGAGGTCGCAGCCGGGCCCCACGCCCGCGCCCACGCCCGCGCCCGTCGTCGTGAAGGGCACGCCGTCGACGCTGATGCTCGTCGGCGTGGCAGTGGGCTTCTTGATCGTGGGCGTGCTCCTCGCCGTCATCGTCCTCAAGCTGCTTCGCTAGCGGACGATCCGAAGCGCGCTCGGCGTTTCCGAGACACCCACCATGCCGGCCGATCGCCCCTCCGAAGAACAGAACGGTAGCGACGCGAGGAAGAGCTCGCCCGCAGCGCCAAACGAGGCGAAGAGCTCGCCCGCAGCGCCGAACGAGGCGATGAGCACGACCGACGAGGAGCGCGAGAAGCGGCGCGCCGCGCGCAGGCGCAAGCGAACGATCCAGCGCTGGGTGCGGCGCGCGGGGATCGCGATCGTGCTGCTCGCGGCGGCGGCGATGCTCGGCGTCGCGCTGACGATCCGGCACTACGAGGCGGACCTGCCGTCGACGGAGGAGCTCAAGAGTTACAGGCCGCCGCAGGTGACGCGCGTGCTCGCGCGTGGCGGTCAGGTGGTGCTCGGCGAGCTGTTCGTCGAGCGGCGCACGATCGTCGATGTCGAGTCCTTGCCTGCGCACGTGCGCTACGCGGCGCTCGCCGCGGAGGACGCGGCCTTCTACGAGCACAAGGGGCTCGACTATCCGGGGATGCTGCGCGCGCTCTACAAGAACCTGCGCGGCGCGAGCACGAAGCAGGGTGCGAGCACGATCACGCAGCAGGTCGTGAAGAACGTGCTGCTCACGTCCGAGCGCACGTTCGACCGGAAGATGAAGGAGGTCATCCTCGCGCGTCGCATCGAGCAGGAGCTCACGAAGAACGAGATCCTCGGGCTCTACCTGAACCACATCTACTTCGGGCACGGGCGCTACGGGATCGAGGAGGCTTGTCGGTACTACTTCGGCAAGTCGATCCGCGAGGCGACGCTCGCGCAGGCCGCGCTCCTCGCGGGGATCGTGAAGGGGCCGGGCATCTACTCGCCACGCGTGAGCCTCGAGCGCGCGAAGAAGCGGCGCGAGTACGTGCTCGGGCAGATGCTCGCGAAGGGCTTCGCGACGGCGGAAGAGGTGGAGCGCGCGCGGACGGAGGAGGTGAACCTCGCGCCCGCGCAGGAAGAGATGCGCGAGCTCGCGCCCGAGGTCGTCGAGGAAGCGAAGCGGACGCTGCGCGCGCTCGTGGGGCCGGACGCGGATCGTGGCGGCTACACGATCACGACGACGATCGATCCGACGCTGCAGTCGAAGGCGCGCGGCGCGGTGCGGTCGAGCCTCGACGCGTACTTGAAGCGGCACAACATGGTCGCGCCGCTCGCGCCGGGCAAACGCGAGCCGCCCGCGTTCGAGGGCGCGCCGAAGCCGAGTGGTCATCGCGTGTACGCCGGCGTCGTGACGGGACACGACGACACGAAGGGGCTCTTGTTCGTGCGGATCGGCGCGCTCGCAGGCGCGGTCGATCTGCGCGGGAAGAGTCGGTACAACCCGAAGGATCTCCTGCCGAGCCAGTTCGCGAAGGTCGGCAAGGTGCTGCGCGTGAGCCTCGTGGACCCGAAGGAGGCCGCCGCGTCGGCCGCGGATCCGCGCCAGGGCGCGCCCGAGCCGCCGCACGAGGAGCCGCCGCCGGAGCAAATGCCGAAGGAGAAGACGCAGCCCGCGGGGCTACGGCTCGAGCTAGGTCCGCAGTCGGCGCTCGTGGCGATCGACGTCGCGACGCGCGACATCGTGGCGCTCGTCGGTGGCTACGAGGGCGTGCGCGCCGGGCTCGATCGGACGCTCGCGAAGAGGCAGCCGGGCTCGACGTTCAAGGCGTTCGTCTACGCGTACGGCATCCACACGCGCAAGCTCACGCCGGCCACGTTGCTCGAGACGAACCCCGCAGCGCTGAAGGGCTACCAGCCGAACAACTACGACGAGAGCGAAGGGAAGACGCCGGCACGTCTGCGTGAGGCGCTCGCGCACAGCGTGAACGTGGCCGCGGTGTGGTCGATCCAGGAGCTCGGTCCGGCGAACGTGATGACGTTCGCGCAAGAGCTCGGGATCGAGTCGAAGCTCGGCGCGGATCTGTCGCTCGCGCTCGGGGCCTACGAGGTGACGCCGCGCGAGATGGCCGCGGCGTACGCGGCGTTCGCGGCAGGCGGCGAGTACAAGAAGCCGCGGCTCATCACGCGGATCACCGGGCCGAACGGGGTCGACATCCAGCTCGACGCGGAGCCGGAGCCGAAGCGCGTGCTCACCGAGGAGGAGGCGTTCCTGATGAACAGCCTGCTCCGGACCGTGGTGGAGCGAGGCACGGCGACACGCGCGAAGGCGCTCGATCGATGGATCGCCGGCAAGACCGGGACGAGCAACCAGTCGAAGGACGCGTGGTTCGTCGGTTACTCGATGGACATCGCGTGCGCGGTGTGGACAGGCTTCGACGACGCAGCGCCGCTCGGCGCGGGCGAGACGGGCGCAGTCGCGTCGCTGCCCGCGTTCGTGGACTTCATGCGCGAGGCGCACGCGGGCAAACCGAAGCGCGCGCCGACCGAGCCCGCGGGCCTCGAGCACAAGCAGATCGATCCGGAGACGGGCCTGCTCGCGTACGAGGGGCAGGAGAACGCGGTCGACGAGGTGTTCTTGAAGGACACCTCGCCCGACGCGGGCGTCGACGCCGCGCCGGACGGCGAGGCGGACGCGGAGACGGGCGCAGCCGAGGAGGGCGCGGAGGCGGGCGCGGAGGAGCCGCTCCCGGTCATCCCGGTGCCGACGCTGAAGCCGGAGGGGTCGCCCGGCGAGGGCGAAGGGGAGCACGCCAAGGAGCCTTGAGGCTCCGGCGTTCGTTCGAGCTCAAACGAGCTCGTCGGTGGGCCCTGCGCCCTCGCGCAGGATGTGCACGTCGCCTGCGCTGAGGTCGACGACGGTCGTGGGCAGGGTGCCGCCAGCACCGGCGTCGAGGACGAGCTCGAGGCCGGGGAAGCGCTCCTTGATCTCCCACGGATCGACCATGGGATCCTCGCCGGGGGGCGCCGCGGTCGTGCTGATGATCGGCCGCCCGAGCTCACGCACGATCGCGAGCGTGACGGGATGCGAAGGCACGCGGATGCCCACGGTCTTCTTGTTCATCTGCACGATCTTCGGCACCTCCCGCGTCGCTTGGAGCACAAAGCAATACGGGCCGGGCAGGAAGCGCTTGAGCACGCGGTAGGCCGCGTTCTCGACGATCGCGTACCGCGCGATGTCACCGAGATCCGGGCAGATGAAGGCGAGGTTCTTGTCTCGCTGCATCCCCTTGATCTGGTAGAGCGTCTCGATCGCCTGCTTGTTGAAGAGGTCGCAGCCGAGCCCGTAGACGGTGTCCGTCGGGTAAGCGATGACGCCGCCCTTCTCCAGGATCTCGACGGCGCGCCGGATCTTGCGAGGCTCGGGGTGCTCGGGGTTGATAGGGAGGAGGATGGCCACAGGTGCGGCTCGGGAGGTGAGGACTGCGGGCTGTGGGGCGCGGCTCGGCGCGTCCGAGCGACGCGCCCCACGAGCGGGACGAGGAAGGACCTAGTCCTTCAGCGCCTCGCTGCCACCGATGATCTCCATGAGCTCCTTGGTGATCGCAGCCTGACGCGCGCGGTTGTATTCGAGCGTCAAGCGCTCGACCATTTCCTTCGCGTTCTTCGTGGCCGCGTCCATCGCCGTGAGCTTTGCGCCAAACTCGCTCGCCATCGACTCGTAGAGCGCGCGCAGGAGCGAGATGTCGACGTACATCGGCGCGAGCACGTCGAGCAGTGCCTCGCGGCTCGGCTCGAAGATGAACTCGGTCGCCGACGTCGCCTCGGCCTGGTCGCCCTCGGCGAGGGGACGAACGGGCAAGAGGCGCTCGACCACGACCTGCTGGGTGACCGCGCTCTTGAACTCGTTGTAGATGACGTAAATGCTGTCGACCTCGCCCTTGAGGAAGGGATCGAGGATCTCCTTGCCCACGCGCTGCGCCGTCTCGAGGGCGAGCTTCTCCCAGACGCCCGGGAGGTAGCCGAGGTTCGGGGCGTTGCGGCGGCTCATGTAGTCCCGGCCTTTGCGGCCGATGACCTTCATGGTCACCTCCTGCCCCTGATCGACGCGGCTCTTCCACTCGCGCTCGGCGCGCTTGTTGATGTTCGTGTTGAACGCGCCGCAGAGGCCACGATCACTCGTGAGGATCAGGAGCATCACGCGGCGCTCCGGACGCTCGACGAGCAGCGGGTGGAGCGGGCGCTCGAGGACGACGTCGGCGTCCGCAGGGACGCCTTGCCCGGCGTCCTGCGCGCTCGCCGCGCGCGCCGAGGCCGTGATCGCCGCGAGGACCTCCTGCGTCTTGATGGCGTACGGACGCAGCTCGGTGATGCGCTGCTGGGCACGGTTGAGCCGCGCGCCAGCAACCATCTTCATCGCGCGCGTGATCTTCTGCGTCGAGCGGACGCTGGTGATGCGCTTGCGGATCGCTTTGAGCGAAGGCACGGCTTACTTCGCTTTCTTTGCGGCCTTCTTCGCGGCCGCCTTGCCATCGGCCTTCGCCTCGGCCTTCGGGGCCTCGGCCTCCTCCTCCTCGACGGCAGGCTTCGACTTGCCGCCGGGGACGAAGGTCTTCTTGAAGGACTCGATCGCCTTGTTCATCTGCTTCTTGAGCTCGTCGTCGAGCGCCTTCTTCTCGGCGATCGCCGGCAAAAGCGTCGAGTGCTTCGACTCGACGTACTTGTAGAGCTCGTCCTCGAACTGCGCGAGCGACTCGACCGGCAGGTCGTCGACGTAGCCGTTGATGCCGGCGTAGATGATGAGGACCTGCTTCTCGACCGAGAGCGGGACGTACTGGCCCTGCTTCAGGATCTCGACCATGCGCGCGCCGCGCTCGAGCTGCTTGCGCGTCTTGGCGTCGAGGTCGCCCGCGAACTGCGCGAACGCCGCCATGGCGCGGTACTGCGCGAGGTCGAGGCGGAGCGTACCGGCGACGCTCTTCATCGCCTTGATCTGCGCGTTGCCGCCGACGCGGCTGACCGAGATGCCGACGTTGATGGCCGGACGAACGCCCGAGAAGAACAGGTCCGCCTCGAGGAAGATCTGCCCGTCCGTGATGCTGATGACGTTCGTTGGGATGTACGCCGAGACGTCACCGGCCTGCGTCTCGATGACGGGGAGCGCCGTGAGCGAACCGCCGGACCACTTGTCCTTGATGATCTCGTAGTCGCTGCCGAGCTGCTTCAAGCTGTGGTGCGACGACTCCTTGCCCTGCTCGCCGATGTGGATCTTGCCGTCGGCGCCGCGATAGTCACGGTCTCCGTCCGGCGGCGCAGGCGTGCCCTTCTTCACGACCCAGAAGACGTCCGCCATCTTCGCGGCGCGCTCGAGCAGACGCGAGTGGAGGTAGAAGACGTCGCCCGGGTACGCCTCGCGGCCCGGCGGGCGGCGGAGGAGCAGCGAGAGCTGGCGGTACGCAACGGCCTGCTTCGAGAGGTCGTCGTAGACGCAGAGCGCATGGCGGCCCGTGTCGCGGAAGTACTCGCCGATCGTGACGCCCGTGTACGGCGCGATGTACTGCAGCGGCGCCGTCTCGCTCGCGGTCGCAGCGACGACGGTCGTGTACTCCATGGCGCCGTAGGACTCGAGGCGATCGACGACCTGCCGGACCGTGCTGAGCTTCTGGCCGATCGCGACGTAGATGCAGTGAACGCCCTTGCCCTTCTGGTTGATGATCGCGTCGATGGCGACGGCAGTCTTGCCAACCTGGCGGTCGCCGATGATGAGCTCGCGCTGACCACGGCCGATCGGGATCATCGCGTCGATCGCCTTGATGCCCGTCTGGAGCGGGTCCTTGACCGGCTGGCGCTGGATGATGCCGGGCGCCTTCACCTCGACGCGGCGGCGCTCCTTCGTCTCGATCGGGCCCTTGCCGTCGATCGGCATGCCGAGCGCGTTCAGGACGCGGCCAACGACGGCCTCGCCCGCCGGCACGTCGAGGATGCGGCCCGTGCGCTTCACGGAGTCGCCTTCCTTGATGATGCTCGTGTCGCCGAAGATCGCGCAGCCGACGTTGTCGGCCTCGAGGTTCAGCACGAGCCCCGCGAGCGTCTCGCCGCCCGCGCCCACGAACTCGACGAGCTCACCGGCCATCGCGCGGCTGAGGCCGTACACGCGGGCGATACCGTCGCCGACCGTGAGCACCGTGCCCACCTCGGTGACGAGCGCGGCCTTGTCGATGTTCTGGATCTGCTTCTTGATGATCTGGGAAATCTCTTCGGCTCTGAGCTGCATGGGGGAAGTCCTTGATCCTGGTTCGACCCGGCCCGTGCGAGGGGCGGTGAAAATTTGGGGGCCTCGGTCGGCCTATCGACTAGGTGCGGAGCAGCGACTCGCGGAAGCTCTCGAGGCGGGCCTTGACGCTCCCGTCGATCACCCGGTCGCCGATGCGGGTGACGATGCCTGCGATGAGCGAGGGATCCTGCACGTTCGTGATGACGACCTTGCGGCCCGTCGATTTCTCGAGCTCGGCGCGAAGCTTCGCAAGGTAGCTCTCGCTGAGCGGACCAGCGCTCGTGACCGTCGCGCGGAGCGTGCCCGCGTCCTCGTCCACGAGCTTCTCGAGCTGACGGACCATGTCCGGCAGCGCCGAGAGGCGCCTGCGCTTGGCGAGCAGACGAAGCGTCGAGAGCGCGGTCTCCGAGAGGCTCATGCGCTGGCCGACCTCCTTGAGGAGCGCCTCACGCTGTTCCTCCGCGATGAGCGGGCTCGAAAGGACCATCCGGAGCTCGTCCGACTTCTCGAAGCTCGCCGAGAAATCCGCGAGGTCCCGCGCGATCACGGGCAGATTCTTGAGCTCCTTGCCGAGCTCGAAGACCGCGCGCGCATACCGCCTGGCGATCGTCTCGCTGCTCATCGCGCTCCTCCTGCAGGCCCGCTCGAAGCGAGCGCCTCACGCACCGAGGTCAGGTAGTCCTCGCTCATCCGATCGAGATCGGCCTGCGCCGTGCGGCTGCGAATGATGTCCTCGGCCGCTGCCGTCGCGCCCTGCACCGCCTCGTGCATGAGCTCGATCCGCGCCGTCCGGAGCTCCTGCTCGATGCGGAACTCGGCGTCGCGACGCATGCGCGCCCGACGCTCCTCGGCCTCGGCGAGGATGTGCTTCTTCTCGAGCTCGGCCTGGGCCGCGTACTCGGCCTTCAGCACAGAGAGCGTCTCGGCCATCTGCTCGAACTTGGTCTCGTACTCGTCGAGCCGCTTCTGCGCCTCGTTCTTCAGGCGCGCCGCGTTGTCGATCTCCGACATGATCGACTGCTTGCGCTTCACGAGCGCCTCGCCGATCGGCTTCTTGCCGAAGCGGTAGAGGAGGAACCCGAGCACGCCGAGGTTCAGGATCGACGCGAGGAACGGCGGCGGCTCGTTCTTCGGATCGCAGGGATCCGAGTGGTTCTCGTAGCGCCAGAGGAGCTTGTTCACGAAGCCCGGCTGGACCGCCTTCTCGTTGTTCACGGCGATCATGCCGTGCCACCAGTTGATCTGGTCGAAATGCGGGGCGTCGTGCGGGCCGTGGCCGGGGCAATGCCCGCCGTGCCCGCCGCCATGATCGCTCGCCTTGGCGTGCGCCGGCGCGGGCGCGCGCTGCGGCTGCCGCTGCATCCCCGGCGGAAAACCAGGGCGCCCCGGCATCGCCTGCCCCGGCTGGCCACCCGGCATCGGACGGGGCATCTGCCCCGGCGCCGGCCGCGCCTGGCCGGGCGGGACGTCGAGCGGCGGGTGCCCCGCGGGCAAACCCTGGTTCGGGTTCGTCTGCGCGAACGCCGAAGCGCCCGCGAGACCCACCGCGAGCGGGAAGAAGACTTTCGCAAGCCTTCGCGACATCATCGACCGACCTCCCGACCGAGGACCCGGGACGCGATCTCGGCGGCGAGCGCCGGCTGCGCGTCCTTCAGTTCCTTCCTCATCTGCTCGACCTCCGCGGCGATCCGCGTCTTGCCCGTCTCGAGGATGCGCGCCGCCTCGTCACGCGCCTCGTTCATGATCTTCGTCTCGAGCTCCTTGGCCTCGCGGCGCAGCTTCTCGCGCTCGACGTTCGCCTCGCGCCGGACCTTCTCGAGCTCCGCCTCGTACTTCGTGAGCAGCTCGCCGGCCTTCGCGTCCATCGCGCGGGCCTCGACCTTCGCGCCCTCGGTGCGCTTCTCGCGCTCCTCGAACACGCGAAGCAGCGGATCGAAGAGCAAGGGCCGCAGCACGACGACGAAGGTCGTGAAAAGGATGAACTGGGCGATGAACGTCGGGTCGAAATCGACGTTGATCGCCGAGGCGAAGAGCTTGGCTGAGGCGAGGTGGTTCACGGGATCCGGCGGTCTCCGGAGGGCCTCGATGTCTCGATCGGCTCGATGAGGCGGGGAGGCCAGGGGTCATGACCCTCGGTTGATCCCGAGGAGAGAGCCTCCGAACGTCACGGGCCGCGCGAGAGGCAAAAAGACACCCTCTCGATGGGCGCGGGGGCAACTAGCACGTGACGAAGGGAACGGGAAGGCCCCTTTTGTTCGCCGGAAGCAGGCCCACCCGCGCGCGGCAGAAAGGGGGCAAAGGACCCGGCTCCGAGCCCGCCGTTTCCCGAAAAAAGTGCGTCCGGTCCGAGGTCGGCCCCAACGGAACACCCCACGAACGGAAGGGGTCGCGTGGACGAACCAGCTCGGTCGCTAGAGCGTCCAGTCCTCGACGCGCAGGTGCGGATAGATGCGGAACGCAGCAGGCCTGCGGGTCACGAGCGTGAAGTCGTGCGTGACGGCGATGGCCGCGATCATGACGTCGTCGGTGTCGACGTCGGGCGCGACGGTCGTGCGGAGCTTGGCGAAGGACTGCGCCGCGAGCGTGTCGAAGGGCGCGACCTTCACCGCCGCGACGAGGCGGATGACGTCCTGCATGAGCTTCGGGTGCTTCGTGCGGCGCGCGGCGATCAGGATCTGGCTGACCGTGATCGACGTCGTCCAGCGTTCCGAGGTGGGCACGCCGGAGAGACGTTTGACGAGCAGTCGCGAAGGGACCGTGCGGAGGACCTCGGCCAGCGTGGCCGTATCGAAGAGGTAACCCACGCGCGCTAGCCCCGACGCCAGAGACCGGTCTGCGAGATGTCGGTGAGGAGCGAGTCGACGAACTCGTCATGGCGGCACGTGCCGCACAAGGAGAGCAGCGGGTCGATGCCGTCGACCGCAGGATCGGGCGGATCGATCTTGTCGAGGTCGCTCATCGGGACGATGGCCGCGATCGGATGCCCCTCGCGCGTGACGAGCGTGCGCGCGCGGACGCGTTCGGCCGCATCGACGGCGTCGAGGCAGTGACCCGGCAGGTCGGTGATGGGGATCCCGTACTTCTGCACCACGGCACGATACCTACCGGATCGGGCGGCCGGAGTCACGACCGTGCATCAGCGGAAGAGCTCGGCGAGCGAGCGCGAGAGGTCGACGAGGCCCGCCTCGATCGCGGCCTCGGTGCTCGTCGGATCCCGCGGCAGGACGGTGTGCTCCTCACGCAAGGCGAGAGCCGCGCGCGGGTTCTGGAACCAGTCCTCGTCGAAGCGCTCGAGGAGCGCGCGGCGATCCGACATGGCGAGAAGCGCCCCCGCGAGGCGCGTCGGATCCTGAGGATCGGAACCGGGAAGGACGAACGCGAGCACGCCGGGGATCGATGCGCCGAGGGCACGATCGGTGAGCTCCTCGAAGCGCTCGCGCCGCGCGCGATGCGGGAGGGTGACCGTGCCACGAAGGAGGACACGCGCCGCGTCGAGGCGGAGGGAGAGGAGAAGCGCGCTTGCGACCTCTTGGGCTTGCGATCGCGCGCGCGAACGGCCGAGGCCGAGCGACCGCATGCCGAACATGGGGTCGGTGGGCAACGCACCGAAGAGGGCGGCCCTGCGAGCGCGACGAAGATCAAACGGCGGACGCGCGAGCACGAAGGGCGCCGCGCGCGGGACGTCGGCCTCGGCGAAGGCTTCACCGAAGCGAGCGAGCGCGCGCGCGAAGGAGGCGGCGCCGAGGAGGCGCGGGAGCGGGAACGGCGGGATCGAGAGGCCTTCGAAGAGGCCCGTCTTGCCGAAGAGCTCCTGGAACCAGCGCGGCGAGAGGCGCGCAGGCCAGCCCTCGCCGGCGTCACGCGCGAGCATCGCAGCGAGCGCGTCGTCCCAGCGCAGCGCGCGCTTCGGCATGAGCTCGGCCGTTACGTCGAGCAAGCGCTCGGCGATGCGCGCGAGCGAGGTCGGAGGCTTCACGGGGATCTCGAGGGCATCGACGTCCTCGATCCCGAGGCGGCGAAACGCCTCGGCGCGGCGCTCTTCGTGGACGAGCGCGGCGTCCGAGAGATCCCCCGCGCCACGCGTGAGCGCATCGGCGAGGACGTGGCGGCGTGCGGGCACGGTCTCGTCGAGCAGACGTTCGAGCGTCACGCGCGGGCTCACGCGCTCGGGCACGGGACCTTCGATCTCGATCGTGGGCGCGTGCCACGCCTCGGCGAGGCGCACACGCTCGGCCCAGGTGACGCGCGCGATCGTGAGTGCTGCAACGTGCGCGCACGCGGCCGCGAGGATCGGATCCTTCGCGCCGCGCTCGCCGAGCTCGATCCACATCGATCGGGTGCTCACTGCGCGGAAGGCTTCGAGCACGTTGCCACGCGGAGCGGGTCCCTCGACGCGGAAGGCGCGCGCCTTCTGGCGGAGCTCGTCGGTGGCTCGCGCGATCAGACGATCGATCTCGTGCGGAGGAAGATCCATGTGTGTCACCCGTGCACGGTGGGCTCTTTGCCGAGCACCTCCACGAGCCTCCCCTCGGCCCGCGCGATCTCTTCGAGGCGCGCGCGCACGGCGGCAGCGTCCGCCTTCACGCTCGTCGCGAGGTCGACGAACGTGCGGTAGTGCCGCGCCTCGCAAGCAAAGAGCTCCTCGTAGAACGCGAGCAGCTCGGGCTCGTCGCCGCGCGCCCGCAAGGCCTCGCAGAGCAGGCGAAACCGCTCGCACGAGCGCGCCTCGATCACCGCGCCGACGAGCAGCCGATCGACGAGCGGATCCTCCGGCGCGCCCTTGCGACCGACGCCGATCGCCTTGCGCAGCTCGGCCGCGTAGACGTCGACCTCGGGCTTGCCGAGCGTGAGACCGCGGCGGGTGAGCTCGTCGAGTACGCCCCGGAAATGACGCAGCTCCTCTTCGGCGAGCTCGACGAGCGCGCGCGCCACCTCCGTCCGCTCCGGCCACCGCGCCGCGAGCGACAGAGCGTTCGACGCCGCCTTCATCTCGCAGTGCGCGTGATCCCGCAGCAGGGTGGCGAGGTCGGCGAGGGCCACGGCAGCCCAGGTGGGATCGGTCGGTCGGGTCAGGCAGAGCACGACGCCCGAACTATGGCACGACGTCTCCGGGCGCAAGACGCGCGGCGCGTCCTTCCGTCCCGGATGCGCCCACGCGGCCTACCGCTGCGCGTCACTTCTCCGCGTCGCCACCCGTGCCTTCGCTGCTCGTGCCTTCGCCGCTCGACCCTTCGCCGCTCACGCGGTTGCGCGTGAGGCCGCTCGACTCGAGGTGATACGTCAGGCCGATGGCGATCATCGTGCTGTTGATCTCGGTCGAGAGCGTCCGGCGGATGGAGACCTCGGCGGCGAGCTCCTGGCCGATGTAGCCGAGGCCGGCGGAGAGCTGATGAACGCCCGCGCCTTGATCGAAGCGGTAGCCGAGGCGGATCGGGTAGTGGTTGGCCGCGAGGTACTCGCCGCCGGCCATGACGCGCGCCGTCGCCTTGTTCCACGAGTCGAGATCGGCGACGCCGTCGACCTCGAGCGTGAGGTCCTTCGATCCGTACCCGAGCGCGGCGCCGATCGTGGTGGGCAGGAGGCCGTGACCCGGGTGCGTGAGGTTCTGCCCCGAGACGCCGAGGTGCACCGACTGCGTGATCTTGATGGTGAGCCCTGCGTCGAAGGTCAGCGCGTCGACCGACGGCATGCGCTTGCCCGCGGCGTCGACGAGGCCGCCTGACACGGAGCTGTAACGTGCCGCTGCCGCGTCATCGAGCGGGCCGAAGCCGTCCTGGATCATGCGCAGGTAGCGACCGCCGAGGCCGATGAAGACACGATCGCCGATGGGGTATGCGGCGGCCGCGCGTGCGTCGATGAAGCCACGATCGACGCCGTCGGGATCGATGATGCCGCCCGAGAACGCGAGGCCGCCGGCGATGCGGGTCGACGACGTGATCGAGTCGACGATGGCACCACCACCGATGGCGCGTGTCACCTCGGGCGTGAACTCCCCCATCGCCTCGATGTGATAGAGGCGCGTGAGCGCCATATTCGCCGGGTTCGCGAAGACCGCCGTCGTGCCGTTGCCGACGGCGCGCGTCGCGCCGCCCATGGCGAGGCTACGCGCCGTCTCGTGCTCTCCGTAGGAGTAGGCGAACTGCGGGGCGAGGGCGGCTTCCTGCGCACTCGCAAGCGTTGTCCACGATCCGACCACGAGCGCGGACAGGACCGCGGGGGTGGTGGCTCTTCTGCTCACCAGACGCATGGGGGGGCCTTAGCCACATGTCGAGGCCCAGGGCAACTTCTCGGGCCAGGCGCAAAACGGCTTCGAGACAGACCACGGCCGTCGCGGGCAAACGCCGGAAATCATGGACAATCTTCCCTCTTGACGGACGGACGCGTCTGCCAATGCCCGCCTCTCTCGGGGGTCCGGAGGGGGCGCTTCCTCCGGAGGCTATGGTTTCGGCCCTCGCCGCAACGTGACGCCCGGCAGAGCGCGAACGGCGTTACGCGTCGGATCGGCGAACCCGGAAAAACCGTCGTAAAATCAGGTGGTTGGCGGGTTTGTTTTCGATGGGGATGGACGCCCGCCCGTCCGCGGTGCTACCTCCGGTTCGTCTTCGCCGCGGCCTCTGGCGGGGCCCGTCGGGACTAGGATTTTTCCTGACGATCGTGAAGGAAACCTCCCAAGGGCTTACCCAGGGGGGCATGATCCTGTATTGTGCGTTTTCGCGTTCCGTGATGAACCCTTGCGCGAAGCTCGAACAGCCCCCCTGGAAATGGGCGGGTCGCCCACGCGGGTCGACCCCCATCCCCGAGCCGGGCGAGCCCCGAGGCGCAGGCCCCTGATCGTGCCCTTCGCGCCCACAGCATGCGTTCCCCTCGGCATTCTGTGGATATCCTGTGGACAACGCGGGGAATTCATCACGGGCAGTAAACTTCCCGTATTGATTCCGCACGATAGCGAGACGAATCGCTGATGCGGGTTGTGGAAAACTTGGGGGCGATCCTGCACGGGGATCGCCGCGGCACTGTATTCGCAGCGATTTCTGGGCTGGAATGACCACTTCGAGAGACGAATCGCGAGCGATTTTCGAACGGGCGATCGAGCATACGCGCGGGCTCTCCCCTGCGACGTTCGATCAGTGGTTCGGCGGCGTGCAGTTCGACGACCTCACCGACGGGGTCCTCTCGCTCAGGGTGCAGAACGAGTTCGTTCTCGAATGGGTGAAGACCAATTTCCTGCCCACGATCACCGACAAGATCCGTGAGCTCACCGGCTGGAGCGTTCAGGTCGCCTGGACCATCGACCAGCACCTCGAGGCGCCCATCGCAAACGTCCCGCAAATGCCGCCCGTGCGCCCCCGCTCCCTCGTCGTGCGCCCCTCGACGAATCCGCCGACCGCGCCCGCGCCCGCCTCCCCGAGCGCGCCCGTCGCCGCCGAGCCGCGCCCTCCGGCGCCCGCGCCCGCGCCGCAGCGCAGGCCTGCCCTGCCCGATGATTTGAACCCGAAGCACACCTTCGCGACGTTCGTCGTCGGCCCCTCGAACCAGCTCGCCCACGCCGCCGCGATCGCGGCCGCGGGCGGCGGCGGCAGGCGGTATAACCCCCTCTTCATCTGCGGCGGCACCGGCCTCGGCAAGACCCACCTCGTCCACGCGATCGCGCACCGCGTCCTCGACGAGCGCCCCGGCGCCCGCATCATCTACGTCTCCGCCGAGCGCTTCACGAACGACTTCATCACGGCGATCCAGCACCACCGGATGGACGACTTCCGCGCGAAGTACCGCGTCCACTGCGACCTGCTCCTCGTCGACGACATCCAGTTCCTCGCCGGCCGCGAGCAAACGCAGGAAGAGTTTTTCCACACGTTCAACGCGCTCCACGGCCTCGATCGGCAGATCGTGGTGACGAGCGACAAGTACCCGCAGAACCTCGAGCGCATGGAAGAGCGGCTCGTCTCGCGCTTCTCGTGGGGCCTCGTCGCCGACATCCAGGCCCCGGAGCTCGAGACGCGCGTGGCCATCGTGCGCAACAAGGCCGCCCTCGAAGGCATCGTCCTTCCCGACGACGTCGCGCTCTACCTCGCCCAGGTGATCCGCTCGAACGTGCGCGAGCTCGAAGGCACGCTGATCCGCCTCGCCGCCAAGTCCTCGCTCACCGGCCGCCCCGTGGATCTCGCCTTCGCCCGCGCCGAGATCACGGCCGCCACGCCGCGCGCCTCGATCATGAGCGTGGAGGACATCCAGCGCGCGGTCTGCCACCATTTCCACCTTCGCTCGATCGATTTGACGTCCAAGGATCGCCACAAGAGCATCGCGTTCGCGCGGCACGTGGCGATGTACCTGTGCAAGCAGCGGCTCAAGGTCTCGTTCCCCGAGATCGGCCGCGCCTTCGGCAACCGCGACCATACGACCGTCATGAGCGCCGTCCGGAAGATCGAGGCCCAGCGCGACACCGACCCCCAGGTCCGCGCCCACCTCGAAGCCCTGGAGCGCAAGCTCGCCGGCGATTCCTGAGCGCCCGGCAAGGCGCGGCAGCCCCGAAGGCCCCCCGCGCGTAGACTGGGGCCATGCGCTGGATCCCGCCCCTCGCGCTGCTCGTCGCCACGAGCGCGTGCACGTCCCCCACCCCCGCCACGAAGCCCGCGCCGAAGGTCGAGCTGCCCGTCGTCGACGCGACGCCGAAGGAGGCGAGCGCGCCCAAGGAGAGCTTGCTCTTGCCGCCAGGCGATCGGCCTTCGATCCCCGAGTGGAACGGCGCGACGGCGTGGCTCAACGTGGATCGGCCGCTGCGACGCGACGCGCTGCGTGGGCACGTCGTGGTGGTCGATTTCTGGACGAGCTGCTGCATCAACTGCCTGCAAACGCTGCCCACGCTGGCCGCGATCGAGCGGCGTTTCGCAAAGGATCCGGTGCTCGTCGTGGGCGTGCACTCGCCCAAGTTCGACGAGGAGAAAAACGCCGCGCGCCTGCGCGACACGCTGCGTGATCTGGAGATCGTCCACCCCGTCGCGGTCGACGCGAACATGACGATCTGGGACGCGTGGGGCGTGCGCGCGTGGCCCACGGTCGCGGTGATCGACGCGGAAGGCAGGCTCGCGTGGATCGAATCGGGCGAGCCCGATCCAGGCGAGCTCAGCGGCGCGGTCGAAGAAGCACTCGCCGAAGGGCGGGCCGCGAACGTGCTCGCGAAGGCGCCGATCGAAGGACTGCGCCCCGATCGCGGGCCTGCGGGCATTTTGCGATACCCGGGCAAGGTGCTCGCGCTGCAGAACGGCGGCCTCGCCATCGCCGACACGGGTCATCACCGCATCGTGCTGACGAACGCCGCCGGCGCGGTGGAGGCCGTGTTCGGCGCGGGCGAGGCGGGCGCGAAGGACGGTGCGGCGGAGAGCGCGACGTTTCAGCGGCCGCAGGGGCTCACGGAGGTCGGCTCGGATCTCTACGTCGCCGATACGGGCAACCACCTGATCCGCAAAATCGACCGCCGCACGCGCGAGGTCACGACCGTCGCCGGCACGGGCGTGATCGGCACGGAGCCGCTCGTATCGCAGGAGCATACCGCGCGAACGGCCCCGCTGCGTTCACCGTGGGATCTGTTGCACTACAAAGGATCGATCTACGTCGCGCTCGCCGGCTCGCATCAGATCGCGGTCTTCGATCCGAAGATGGGCACGGTGCGCCTTTACGCGGGCAGCGGACGGGAGGCGCGCGAGGACGGGCCGGCCCAGGCCGCCGCGTTCGCCCAGCCGAGCGCGCTCGCCACGGACGAGAAGAGCTTGTTCGTGCTCGACAGCGAGACGTCGAGCGTGCGCGCGATCGACTTCGCGACGGCCAACGTGCGCACCGTGATCGGCGTCGACCTCTTCGTGTTCGGTGACGTCGACGGCGAGGCTTCCAAGGCGCGGCTGCAGCACCCGATCGGCATGACGTACGGGCAAGGCGCGCTCTGGGTCGCCGACTCGTACAACGGCAAGGTCAAGCGCGTGGACCCGGCGAAGGGCACGACACGCACGGTGCTCTCGGGCCTCGCCGAGCCGGCGGGGATCACGGTCTCCGGCAAGGACCTCGTCATCGCCGACACGAACAAGAGTCGCATCGTGCGGCGCGCGATCACCGGCAGCGGCGAGGCCGTGCCCGTCGCCATCACGGGTCTCGCGCCTCCGAAGGCGCCGTGAGCGTGAACGATCGAGCTAGCCGAGCCGCGCCAGTGCCTCGCGCGCGTCGTCGGCGATGAAGCCGTTGCCGTAGGCGTCGGCCATGCGGAGCACGAGCTCGAGCTCTCGCTGCGCATCGTCACGCGCGCCCCCCTCGGCGAGCAGCGAAGCGAGGAGCGAGCGTCCTTCGAGCGCATCGGCGTGGTAGCCGCGCGCTTCCGCGTACTTCACGAGCTCGCGGATCCGCGTCTCGGCCCCGGGCTTGCCGCTCCGTCCGTCGAGGTAGGCGAGGTGGACGCGGTTCAAGGAAGCGATGCGCTCGTAGCCTGCCTCCTCGGCGATCTGGAGGGACTCCGTGAGCGTGGCGTAGGCGCGTGGGAAGTCGCCGAGGCGCCGCGTCGTGTCGCCGAGGTTGTGCAAGGACGCCGCCATCTCGGCGCGTAGCCCCGCGGCACGAGCGAGCTCGACAGCGCGCGCTGAAGCCTCGGCCGCGGCGCGGAAATCACGCATGAACGCGTACACGAGCACGCGCTCCTTCTCGCGCTCGCTCGCGAGCGTGAGGTCACCGATCGGGCTCTTGGCCTCGGCGCGATCGATCGCGAGCAACGCCGCCGCCGCAACGCCGGTCGCGGCGCGCACGTGGGCGATGGCGAGCAGCGTGCGCGGATCCTCGGCCGGCCCCATGGCTTCGAGCCGGTCGGCGGCGCGCGCCGCGCGGGCAAAGTCACCGCTCCGCGCGCCGAGATCGATCTCCGCGACAAGGGCGCGACGCTGGAGCTCGTCGTTCTCCGCGGCGAGCTTGAACGCGACGTCGATCTCCGCGTACGCCCGATCGAAGCGGTTCACGGCGCCGAGCGCGCGCGCGACGTCGACCCGCGCCGCGACACGTTGTTCGAGCGTGCCCGCAGTATCGATGCGACGAAGCGCCCTCGCGGAAAGATCTTCCAGCGAGGGCGCCGCCCGCACGGGCAGGACCGCAACGCAGAGCTCACGCAGCCATGCCGCGATCTCGGTCGCGGGGCGCCGATCGAGGTCGGCGAGATCGATCGCGCGGAGCAGGAGGCGGATGCCGGGCTCGAGCTGGTAAAGGCGCACGCGACGTGAGGCCGCGCGTGCATAAAACGTGGCGGCGCGGTCGCGATCGCCCGCGTGGTAGAGGTGGTTCCCGACGCGCTCGCCGTGCGCCTCCGCGACCTCGTGGCCGAAGACGGCGCGGTACGCCTCGGCCGCCTTGCCGTGCAGATCACGCCGCGCCTCGTGCGGGATCGTGTCGAGGACGATCTCGCCGTGCATCGGCGACGGGAAGCTCACCTCCGCGGCGCCGGCCGCACGCAAAAAGCCGCGCGCGACGAGCTCGCCGATCCCTCGATCGACGACGGAAAAGCTCTCGCCGAGCAGCGCCGCGAGCACCTGCGTGTGCACTGGATCGCCGAGGATCGCCGCGGCGTTCAGCGCTCCACGCTCACGCTGCGGCAGGCGGCTCACGCGCGCCTCCATGAGCGCGCGCAGCGCGCGTGGCACGGCCCGCGCGCCGTCGAGCCGCAAGCGAACGCGGCCGTCCTCGACCTCCACGGCGCGCGCGTCGACGAGCTCCTTCAAGAGCTCCTCGATGAAGAGCGGATGCCCCGCGGCGCGCTCGCGACAGAACGCGCTGAGCTCGCGGGGCGCCGCGCGCACGCCGATCCGCTCCGCCACGAGCCGCTCGCTCTCCTCGGCGCCGAGCGGACCGAGCGCGACCACGTGATGACGAGCGAGCGGCAAGAGCACGCTTGGCGGCGCCGTGCGCGTCGCCAGCATGAACACCGCACGGATGTTCGACGCTGCGCCCTCGTTGCGGCTCGCCACGCTCGCGATCGCCTCCGCCGTCGCCGCGTCCATCGCCTGCGCGTCGTCCCACGCGAAGCAGTGGATCCGATCCTCGCAGAGCTTGTGCACCATGCGCGTGAACGCCGCGCGCAGCGCCGTCCCCATCCCGCCCACGGGGCGCGACGGACGATCCCCGAGCCGCGCGCCGAGCTGACGCAGCACCGCCGACGACTCCTCCTCTTGCAGACCGAGCGCGCGGAGCCGCGGCAAGGTCGCGAGGATTGCCTGCTCGCCGTCGCCCTCCTGCACGCCGCAGAGCACCTGCAGCATCGCCTGCAGCCCGCTCCACGGAAGCTCCGCTCCGCTCGGCGGGCAACTCGCCGCGTAAAACCCCACGGACCAGTTGCCACGCCCGAGCCGCCGCTCGATCTCGGCGCAGAGCCGCGACTTGCCGATGCCCTTCTCGCCGAGGACCGTGATCACCTGCGCGCGCTTGCGGGTCGCGGCCGCGAGGATCTCGCCGATGCGGCGCAGCTCTTCCTGACGACCGACGAACTTGCCGCTCGCCCCGATCGGCGGCCGCGCCGAGCTGATCACGCGTCCGCCTTCCGGCACCGAGCCTGCTCCGCCCGGCAGCTCGTCGAAGGCGAACGCCGCGCGCACTATCCGCGCCGCCGGGTGCGAGACCGCGACCTGCTCCGAGACCGCGCGCGCGAGCCCCTGCGCCTGCGTGACCAGCGTCCCGAGCCGCGCTTCGACGATCGGCACGCCGCGCGCATCCACGAGCACGCGGCCCACGTGCACACCCGCCGACGCGCCGCGACCCTTTTGAGCACGAAGGATCACGAGCGCCGCGCGGACGGCCGCCTCCGTGTCGCGCCCGTCCGCGTCTTCGAGACCAAACAGCGCCACGATCTGCGCGGACTCCTGCTCCAGGATCACCCCGCCGTACCGCGTGATCACCTCGCGCGCGCCCTCCACTTCGAACGGCAGCGCTGGGATGCGGCACGTCGCCGCGACGACGAGCACCGTCCCCTCGCGCCGCTCGCCCACGGGCTCCACGAAATTCGCCGTCGCGACGTTCTCCGCCACGACCTTCACCGACGCCGACGTCGTCGGCACCTCGACCGGCGTGCGCTCTTGCTCCGTGCCTTGCGGGTCCCCGAGCACCGAGCCCGCCTCGATCTCGGGCGCCTTCCTCGCCTCGTCCTGGAACGGCGCGACGAGCTCCGCGAGATCGTTTGAGCCAAAACGATCCCCGGTCGCATAGAAGTACCCGAGGAGCAGCTCGTGCAGCCGACCAGCATCGTGCACGCGATCCTCGGGCCGACGCGTGAGCAGGCGTCGCACGATCGCGGCGAGCTCCCGCGGCACTTCGGGCCGGGCGATCTCGAGCGGCGGCGCTTCGGCCGCGCGCACACGCCGCAGCGTCTCGGCGTCCCCCGCGCCGGCAAACGGGTTCGTCCCCGCGACGAGCTCGTAGAGCACCGTGCCGAGGGAGAACAGATCACTGCGCCCGTCGAGCGGCTGCGCGAGCGACTGCTCGGGGCTCATGTACGAGAGTTTTCCGCGGACGCGCAGCACCGATCCGCCCGTCGGCTCGTCCTCGCGCATCAGGCCCTTGGCCTTCGCGATGCCGAAGTCCGTGACCTTCACCTCGCCTTCCCACGAGACGAGGATGTTCTGCGGCGAGACGTCGCGGTGCACGATGCCGAGCGGTTTTCCTTGCTCGTCGCGCCTCCGGTGCGCGTGGTCGAGCGCCTTCGCCACCTCCGCCGCGACGAACACCGCGAGCCCGAACGGCAGCCGCGTCTTCGTCCGTCGACATCGCGCGAGCAGCGTCGCGAGATCGAGCCCCGCGACGTACTCCATCGCGATGTAGTAACCCGGCGGCTCGTCTTCCTGCTCGACGCGGCCGAGGTCGAAGACCTGCACGATGTTCGCGTGCGAGAGCCGCACCGAGAGCTTCGCCTCGTGCACGAACATCTCGATGAGCTCGGGCTCGCGCGCGAGCTCCGGCAGGATGCGCTTCAGCGCCAGCGTCTTTTCGAAGCCCAAGGCGCCGAAGCTCTTCGCCTTCCAGACTTCGGCCATCCCCCCGGCGCCGAGCCGTTCGAGGAGCACATAACGCCCGAACTGTCTCTCCAAGTTCGTCCCCCGAGCATGCCCGCGGCGGAACCGAATCCTACCACCTCGCTCGTACCGGGGGACCCCAAACCAAGCCGAAATCCGCGCTCACGCACTGCCGGCGCTGCCGCCGTAGATCGCCTCCGAGAGGAGATAGGCCGCGGCCTCGAGCCTGCCGTACGCACCTTTCAGGTCGCTGCTCGACGCGTCCTCGTCGAGCAGCTTGCGCAGGATCACGCAGCCCTCGCGCGCGCGGGAGAGCGTCGCCGCGTCGACGAGCTCGGCGTACGCCTCGATGGCTTGCTCGGTCGTGTAGAGCAGGGTCTCGGACTGGTTCTTGAGCTCGGCCCGATCACGCCGCTTCGTATCTTCCTCGCGGAATTTTTCGGCCTCGCCGACGAGCCGCTCGACCTCCGACGACGCGAGCCCGCTCGTCGGCGTGACGCGCACCTTCTGCGCGCGACGTGTGCCGAGATCCGTGGCCTCGACGTGCACGATCCCATCCTCGTCGATGTGAAAGACGACCTGGATCTTCGGCACGCCGCGCGGCGCGGGCGGGATGCCCGTGAGGTCGAAGCGCGCGAGGCTCTGGTTGTCGCCGGCCATCTCGCGCTCGCCTTGCAGCACGTGGATCGGCACGTACGTCTGCCGGTCGAGGCTCGTCGTGAAGATCTCGCCGCGCGAGGTGGGGATCGTCGTGTTGCGCGGGATGAGCTTGGTCATGATGCCGCCGCCCGTCTCCACGCCAAGCGAAAGCGGCGTGACGTCGAGCAGGAGGATCTCGTCGGCCTGCCCCGAGAGCGCGGCCGCCTGGAGCGCCGCGCCGACGGCCACGACCTCGTCGGGGTTCACGCCCTTGCACGGATCCTTGCCGAAGAGCTCCTTCACGGCCGCCTGCACCGCCGGCATCCGCGTCATGCCGCCGACGAGCACCACGGTCTGGATCGCGCTCGGCGAGAGCTGCGCATCTCGGAGCACGTCACGCGAGACCTCGATCGTGCGCTCCACGAGGTCCTGCGTGAGCATCTCGAGCTCGTTGCGCGGCATCGATCGTTCGAGATGGAGCGGCGCGCCGTCCGGTCCGACCGCGATGAAGGGCAGGTTGATCTGCGTCTCGAGCGACGAGCTGAGCTCGTGCTTGGCCTTCTCCGCGGCCTCCTTCAAGCGCTGCATCGCCATCCGGTCCGTGCGCAGATCCACGCCGAACTCGAGCTGGAACTCGCCGACGAGCATGTCCATCAGCCGCCCGTCGAAGTCCTCACCGCCGAGGTGCGTGTCGCCGCCCGTCGCCTTCACGTTGAAGACGCCGCCGCTGATCTCGAGGATCGAGATGTCGAACGTGCCGCCGCCGAGGTCGTAGACCGCGATCGTCTCGGCGCCCGCGGCCATCTTGTCGAGCCCGTACGCGAGCGCCGCCGCCGTGGGCTCGTTGATGATGCGTCGCACCTCGAGGCCCGCGATCCTGCCCGCGTCCTTCGTCGCTTGCCGTTGCGCGTCATCGAAGTACGCGGGGACCGTGACCACCGCCTCGGTGACCGGCTCGCCGAGGAAGCGCTCGGCGGTCTCCTTCATCTGCGCGAGGATCATCGCGCTGACCTCGGGCGGCGAGTACGCCTTGCCGCGGAGGTCGACCCACGCATCGCCGTTCGGCGCCCGCACGATCGGGTACGGCACGAGCGAGGCGGCGCGCTCGACATCGGGCGTGTCGCTCTTGCGCCCCATCAGCCGTTTGACCGCGTAAACCGTGCTCTGCGGATTCGTCACGGCCTGCCTGCGGGCGACTTGCCCGACGAGCCGCTCGCCGCTCGCGACGATGGCGACGACCGAGGGCGTCGTCCGCGCGCCCTCGGCGTTGGGGATCACCTTGACGTCGTGCACCGACGAAGCCGACGCCACGTCGACGACGGCCACGCACGAGTTGGTGGTCCCGAGGTCGATGCCGACGATCCTTCCCATGGCGGGGGCGAGGATATCAAAGACGCGGCGAACGATGGTCCTCGGTGGACCACGAGCCCGGGTTTTGCGTGCCGTCCGCGGGAGATCAGCTCGCCGTGGCCGCGCCGCCGCCGGGCGGGCCCTTCGAGACGACGACCATCGCCGGACGGACGAGGTAGTCCCCCATGCGATATCCGGGCTGCACCTCGTGCAGGACCACACCGGCCGGATGCTCGGGCGATTCGAGGTGCTGGATGGCCTCGTGTTGCGCGGGATCGAAGGGCTGACCGGTTGCGACGACGCGCTGGATCCCCATCCTCTCCAGCGTATCGAGGAACTGCTTGAGCACCATCCGCAGGCCCTCGGCCACGGCCTTCGCGTCGGCGGAGCCCTCGGCGTGGAGGAGCGCGCGCTCGAAATTGTCGAAGACGGGAAGGAGCTCCTTCACCGTGGTCTCTCGGCCGCGCCGCTGGGCGTCGTCGACCTCGCGCCGCGAGCGCTTGCGGAAATTGTCGAAATCGGCCGCCGTGCGGAGGAGCTGATCACGCGTCCGGGCGGCCTCGGCCAAGGCGTCTGCGAGGCGCTGCTCTGCCGTGGGCGTCGGAGGAGCCGAGGGCTCCGCCGCGGCCGACGGCTGCTCGCCGTTCGTCGCTTCGCCGTTTTGACCGTTCGGATCCTGGGCAGACTTCGTCGTGGACTCGGCTTCGGACATGGGTGCGGGCCACTATAACCTCCCAAGATCGACTGGCAACGGGGCCACCCCACCTGACAGGCCGAGCTGCCTCGCGCGGGCCGCGCGTGGCATTTGCCCCGGCGGGGCGGTCGGCGTAGATCGCCTCGCATGACCCTCGCCCCCGCATACGGAGCCGAGAGCCCCATCGCCGAGCTGCTCGAACCCGAAGACCTCCTTCCCCTCGCCGAGCGCAGGCTCGTGGGCAACTACCGCCAGGCCCCGTTCGTCCTCGATCGAGGCAAGGGTTCCGAGGTCTGGGACACCGAGGGACGTCGTTACCTCGACTTCTGCGCCGGCGTCGCGGTCTGCTCGCTCGGCCACGCGCACCCGCGTCTCGTCGCCGCCATCGCCGAACAGGCCGCGCGGCTGATGCACGTGTCGAACTACTTCTACAACGCCGAGAACGCGCGCCTCGCCGACGAGCTTTGCAAGCGCAGCGGCATGGACCGCGCCTTCTTCTGCAACTCGGGCGCCGAGGCGAACGAGGCGATGCTCAAGCTCGCGCGTCGGTACTTCTTCTCGAAAGGCGAGCCCGATCGCTACCGCATCATCGCCTTCGACAACGCGTTTCACGGACGCACGATGGGCGCCGTCGCGCTCACCGGTACGCCGAAGTACCGCGAAGGGTTCGGCCCGCCACTCGCCGGCGTCACGCACGTTCCGTACGGCGATCTCGACGCGGTGAAGGCCGCCATGGGCCCGGATGTCGCGGCGATCTTCGTCGAGCCCGTGCAAGGCGAGGGTGGTGTGATCCCGCCGCCGCAAGGCTTCCTCCCCAGCCTGCGCAGCCTTTGCGACGAGCACGGCGCGCTCCTCTGCCTCGACGAGGTGCAGACGGGAATCGGCCGCACGGGCGCTTTCCTCGGCACGCAACACGATGGCGTCGAAGGCGACGCGATCGCGCTCGCGAAGGGCCTCGGCGGCGGATTTCCGATCGGCGCGCTCCTCATCAAGGAGCGCCTCAACGGCGCGCTCACGCCAGGCACGCACGGCTCGACGTTCGGCGGAAACGCGCTCGCGTCGCGGGCCGCGCGCACCGTGCTCGCCGTCCTCGACGAGGAGAAGCTCGTCGAAGGCGCCGTCATCAAGGGAAAGCGCCTCGCCGAGGGCCTCGCGGCGCTCACGAAGGAGCACCCCACGCTCTGCACGGGACAACGCGGCCGCGGCCTCTTGCAAGGCCTCACGCTCGCGCAAGGCGTCGACACGCGCGCCGTCCTCGGCCGCGCCCGCGCAGAGGGCCTGCTCCTGACGGTCGCCGGCGCGAGCACGCTCCGCTATACGCCCCCGCTCGTCGTGCACGAGTCCGAGATCGACGAAGCGATCGCCATCACGGGCCGTGTACTCTCGGAGATGAAGCCGTGAAGCGTGATCTGATTCGACTCTCGGACCTCGGGGACGGCGGCATCACCGCCATGCTGGATCGCTCGGCCTTTTTCGCCCGCGTGCGAGGCAAGGCCGAACATCCGCGGCCGCTCGCCGGCCACGCCGTCGCCCTCCTCTTCGACAAGCCCTCCACCCGCACGCGTCTCTCGCTCGAGGTCGCGACCTACGAGCTCGGCGGCCACCCGATCATCGTCACGCCCGACTCCACGCAGATGAGCCGCGGCGAGCCCACCGAGGACACCGCGCGCGTGCTCGGCCGCATGGTCTCCGCCGTCACGTACCGCACGAGCACCACGGCGCGCTTCGAGGCCATGGCCCGCGCATGTCGCGCCCCCGTGCTGAACGCGCTCACCGACGACGCGCACCCGATGCAGGTCCTCGCCGATCTGCACACGACACGCGAGGCGCGCGGCCGGCTCGAGGGCCTGCGCATCTGCTGGGTCGGCGACGCGAGCAACGTCGCCCGCTCGTGGATCGAGGCCGCGGGCCTGCTCAAGCTCGACATCACGCTCGCGACGCCGCCCGCCTTCGCCCCACCCTTGCCCGAGGTCGAGGAGGCGCGCGCCCGCGGCGGTCGCATCACGGTCACGAGCGACGCGCGCGAGGCCGCGAAGGACGCCGACGTCCTGCTCACGGACGTGTGGGTCAGCATGGGTCAGGAAGACGAGCGCGAGTACCGCATCGGCGCGCTCTCGCCCTACCGCATCACGCAGGAGCTCGTCTCGCTCGCGTCACCCGAGGTCGTGGTGCTGCACTGCCTGCCTGCGCATCGCGGTGAGGAGATCGACGCCGACGTGCTCGAAGGCCCACGGAGCTTCGTGTGGGACGCCGTCGAGTCGCGGCTGCACACGAGCAAGGCGCTGCTCGAATGGGCCGCGCTCGGGCCGGACTTCGGCCCGCCGCCGTACGCTGTCGGCCGCGGCGGCGCGGCAGGCTGAGGCTCGACGTTGCGAGCACTCGGACCCGTCGCCGATCCCGTGCCGTGCTCGGGGTGCGGCAAGCTGCTCGATCCGCTGCGCGCCGGCCACGTCGCGATCTTCGACAGCAAGTTCCACTTCTTCTGCGATCGCCACGCCTGCCGCGCCCGTTTCCTCGGCGAGCCCCCCGGTGAAGCCGAGAACACGCGCGCGGCGCGGGTCCCGCTCTCCTTCTTTGCGCCCCGACGGTCCGAGCCCGAGCTCGCGCGCGGCAACATCGACGCGCCCATCGTCCCTTTTCACGCGCCCGCTTCGAGCGACGCCGCGCTCCCCGAGCCGCCCGCGCCCTTCGACGACAGGACCCTCGTCGAACCCATCGCGCACGCCATCCACACCGAGGAGCCTTCCCGCATCGACGTGCCCGAGGCGCGCGACATCGGCGCGCTCCTGCTCGTCATCGCCACGATCGCCGGCACGCTCGCGGTCGCGCTCGGCCTCGCGGGTGACGCGGCCCTCGTCATCGGCGCGCGCATCGTGCTCGCGTCCGTCGGCGCCGGCATGCTGGTCGGCCGCGCCGCCACGACCCCGCGCGAGCCCTCCGATCCGCATCCCGCGCCGATCCTCGCGCCCTCGATCCTCTCGCTCTTCCTCGCCGCCTTCGCCGCGCTCCGCGCCCATCCTTCGCTCGGCGCCGAGGCCGCTTCGCTCGCCGGCATCATCGTCACGGCGACGGCCGTCGGCGCGTGGCTGCTCGAAGGCGCGCGGCACGCGTCTCTCGCCGAGCGCGCCTTCGTCGCGCAATCGCTCGCCGTGCCGGGCAGGCGCGCGCCTGACGACGGCGCGACCGGCGAGATCGCCAAGAACAAAGTCTTCGACCTCTGCCCTGGCGAGCAGATCCTCGTCGAGCCCGGCGAGGTCGTCCCCGTCGATCTCGTCGTCGGTTCGGGCGAGGTCTTCGTCCTGCCCTGGCTCGGCGCGACCACGCCCGTGCGCAGGCGCGCGGGTGAGCCTGTCGTCGCGGGCGCGAAGGTCGTGCGCGGCAGGCTGCGCGGCACCTGCACCTTCGCCGGCAACGACCGCGCGTTCGCGCGTGTCCTGCTCGATCCACGCCGCCGCGCCGACGCCCTCGCTCCGATCGCGCGCGCCTCGCGGGCCCTCGCCGAGCGCTGGGCGCTCGCGGCGCTCGTGACCGGCGCGCTCTCCGCGTTCATCGCCGGCGGCCGCACCTACGTGGAGATCGCGATGACCGCCGTCGCATCGCACGCCGCGCTCGCGACCACGCTCATCGCGGGCGTCGCCGGCGTGCACGTCGCGCGTGGCATCCTGCACGCGCAGCGCCGCGGCATCGCGTACAAGAGCGAGGGCGCGTGGGACCGCGCGGCGCGCGTCAACGTCGCCGTCTTCTGCGCGCGCGGCACGCTCCTCCTCGGCGAGCCCGAGCTCGCGGAGCTCGAAGCTCCGGGCGGCAAACTCGAGCCGCTCGACGTCCTCTCCCTCGCGGCCGGCGCCGAGCGCGGCGAAGAGCACCCGATCGCCACCGCGATCGTGCGCGCTGCCGTCACCCGCTCCGTTCGCCCCGACGGCGTGCGCAACGCGCATCATGTCCCGGGCCTCGGCGTCACGGCCGTCACGAGCTCGGGCGAGGACCTCTGCGTCGGCAGCCGCGCGCTCCTTCTCGCGAACCGCATCTCCATCGCTGCGGCCGAGCAACGCATCGCCGAGCTCGAGGCCCTCGGACGCACTGTCGTCCTCGTCGCGGTCGGCGCGCGCCTCGTCGGCATCCTCGGCTTGCAGGATGGCCTCCGCCCGGGCGCGCGTGCTGCGGTGCAACATCTACTCGACGCGCAGATCGAGCCCGTGATCATGTCGGGCGACGCGCGCGAGACGTGCGAGGCCATCGGCCACTCGCTCGACGTCGACCACATTCGCCCTGAGGTCTTGCCGACCGAACGCGCGGCTGAGGTCCGCCGGCTCATCGACGCGGGCATGTCCGTCGCGGTTCTTGGTCATCCGGGCGTCGACGAAGGCGCGCTCGGCGCGGCGGACGTCGCGGTCGCGCTTGGCGCGGCGGGCTCGTCGCCGGGGGATCTTTCCGTCTCGCTCGCCTCGGACGACGTGCGGGACGCCGCGCTCGCGCTTGCCATCGCGCACCGCGCGCGCCTCGAAGCGCGCGTGGGCCTGGCAATTGCCGTTCTGCCTGCGCTCGTCGGGGCGATCGCGGTGGCGTTCGGCGTTCTTCCGCCGGCGTATGCGCCGCTCGCCTCGCTGCTCGGGGGAGCGATGGCGGTTTTGCACGTGCGAGCGCTCGATCGCGTGCGAGAGTCCGGAACGACGCGAGGACACACGTGGGAAAACGGCCCAAGCGCCCCTTGACGCACGCAAACGTGAACGGGATAAATGACGCCATGGTCGCGAGCCTGAGGGAGGAAGCCGTGACCCTGGACAGGGCCGCCGTGGATCGCTTGCGGGCTCGACTCCAGGCGTACATGGCCAAAAAGGGACTGCGCTCGACCGCGCAGCGGCGGCTCATCGTCGACACCTTCTTCGAAGGCGCGTCGCACATGACGATCGAAGATCTCCTCACCGAGGTCCGCGCCCGCGACAAGGGCATCGGCTACGCGACCGTCTACCGCACGCTCAAGCTTCTCGCCGAGTGCGGCGTCGCCTCCGAGCGTCGCTTCGGTGACGGCCTCAGCCGTTACGAGCTCGCCGACGACGCGAAGGCGCACCACGATCATCTGATCTGCATCAGCTGCAGCACGATCGTCGAGTTCGAGGAGCCGCGCATCGAGGCGCTGCAGGACGAGGTCGCGCGTCGTTACGGCTTCCAGGTCAGCTCGCACAAGCACGAGATGTACGGGACCTGCGCCGACTGTCAGAAGAAGGTGTCGTGAGGGGCGCGCCCCTCTCCTGCGAGGGAGAGGGGCCGAGGTTTTACTCGCCGACCTGCGCGACGTAGCTGACGCGCGCGACCGGATCGTAGAGCGGGTTCAACACCTGCACCGGCGGAGCCACGAGGCCCGCGTACTGCGTGTTGTCGAGCACCACGTAGTAGAGCCCCGGCGCGAGGCCGAACTTGCGCGTCTGCGCCGGCCCCGGCGCGAGCGGCGCGCCGCCGAGCACCGGCCCCGGCGCGGGCCCGAGCGGCTGACCCGTCTGGTAGCCCTCGCGCCACGGATCGCCGACCATCTTGCTCACGATCATCACGTCGACCGTCGGCCCTTGCACGCTCATCGTCAGGTAGAGCGACTGCCCCGAGGCGACCTCGAAGGGGCCGAGGTAGTCGCGCGCGTTGCCGTGGATGTCGACGCTCTCGTTCGCGAACGTGAAGCGCTCGTCGTCCTGCACCTTGAACGGCTTGATGGGCTTGTTCGGCGGCGTGAGGGTCCCGAGCGTGAACTCGTTGCCGCGGTCCTCGTTCGCGACGACCGTGAAGCCGCGCGTCAACTCGCCCGTCATCACCTGGTTGCCGAAGAAGTTCGTCAGCGTGCCGAACGGCGGGATGTTCGAGGCCACGTTGAACGCGGCGTTCTCGATGTACCCGACGCGGAAGTCCGGCCCCGAGATGATGCGGTTGAGCCGCCCCCACACGTAGATGTCTTCGTCGGCGATCGCGAAGTCCGGCCGGAGCTCGATCGTCGTCGACGCCGAGAACCCGACGCGCTTGGCCGGGTTCATGTAGCCGTAGCCCGTCCCCGAGAAGCTCACCGCCACCGTCTGACGCGCGTCATCGACGGTGTAGCTGCACGTCATCGGGAAGAAGCGACCCATCGCCGGCGAGGCCGAGTCGGTCTTCAAAGGAACACCGAGCTTGAGCATCTCCGGGCAGATCCGACTCGCCCCGAAGTTCGAGAAGAGCCACCACCGAAGCTGCGGGTTCGCGTTCACCACGGTGCCGGCGCAAGGGCAGCCGGCCACGGCGAAGGAGAGCGCGAGCACGAGCAGGACCAAGAACGCGCCCGCCGGTCGGGCGGACGACTTGCGACGGGAACGAAGCACGCGGGTTACCATAGCGACAGAGCGGGCGAGCGTGTCCGGGAACCTGCACCAGGAAGCCGGGATCCAGGGCGCGCTCCGTTGAAGGTGGAAGCAGGCCAGAGCGGGAAAGGTGCTCCTTGGACGACCGGGAAGGCGATCTTCCTAAAAAAAGGGCACGAATCCGGCACTTCGGAGGCTCTTGGAGGAATCTGGCCGGGATTCGTCGGTCGGATTTGACCTCTCCGTCGAGCAGGCCTACAAAAAGCGAAGCAAGCTAGCACAGGGGAGGGAGACGACGACCCCGGGTAACTCGTAGGGACGGATGCGATCATGAGTGACCTGACGAACCGCTCTCGCAAGATCCTGCTCGCCGTCGTCACGGAGTTCATCTCGACAGGCGCGGCGGTGGGAAGTCGCACGCTCGCGCGTAAGTACGGGCTCGATCTCTCGGCAGCCTCTGTCCGTAACGTGCTCGCCGATCTCGAAGAGGCGGGATACCTGAAGCAGCCCCACACGTCCGCGGGGCGCGTCCCGACGGACCGCGCGCTGCGCCTCTTCATCGACACGCTCGTCCAGGCGCGCGCCTACAGCCCCGAAGAACAGGCCAAGCTCGGCCAACGTTTCGCCGAGATCTACGCGGTCGCGACAGACCCGATGCGCGAGGCCGGGCGTTACCTGTCGGAGCTCTCCGGTACGGCCGCGGTCATCGCCTCTCCGCGCACCGAGCTCCGCGCGCTCTCGCAGCTCCGCTTCATCCCCACACGCCCCGGCCAGCTCCTCGCCGTGCTCGTCTTCTCCGACGGCACCGTCGAGAACCGCTTCATCCAGATCGAAGAGGTCCCCGCCGAACCGGAGCTCACGCGCATCCACAACCTGCTCGCCGACGTCATCGAAGGTCGATCGCTCGGCGAAGCACGCGACCTCTTCGCGCGTCGTCTCGCGGACGAACGCATCGCGCTCGACGCCCTGCGTCGTCGTGCCTTCGAGCTCGGTCGTCGCGCCACCGCGGACGTGAACCGTCGCGGCGGGGACGTCGTCATCGAGGGCCAGGGCAAGCTGATCGATCTGCCCGAGTACGCCGATGCCTCGCGCTTGAAGAAGCTCCTCCGCACGCTCACCGAGCGCGAGGATCTGCTCACGCTGCTCGACAAGGTCATCGCCGCGGGCGCGGTCACGGTGTTCGTCGGCAGCGAGGCCGGTGAGCTCGGCGAGGGTGATCTCAGCCTCGTCGTCGCGCCGTACACGGAGCATGGACGCGTCGCGGGCACCGTCGGCGTGCTCGGTCCGACGCGCATGGACTACGCGAAGGTCATGCCCCTCGTCGACGCGACGGCCACCGCGATGAGCGAAGCGCTCGGCGGACGACGCGGTTCATCCTGACGCGCGCAGTCGTTCGAGGACGCTCTCGAAATCCTGGGGCGGCGGTTCTTCGAAAAAAACCTCGTCGCCCGTCTGCGGGTGGATGAAGCCGAGCTCCGCCGCGTGCAGCATGAGCCGCGGCGCGTCGATGCGCGGGCCCGCGTAGTTACGCACGTACACGTTCTCCCCGACGATCGGATGTCCCGCTTCGGAGAGGTGGATGCGGATCTGATGCGTGCGTCCCGTCTCGAGACGGCATGCGACGAGCGTCGCGCCGCGCAACCGTTCGAGCGGCTCGACGTGCGTCACGGCGAGCTGACCTTCACCACGACGCTCACCCTCTTCGAGCGATCCGCGCAGCCCGTCACCGCGGTCCGCGACGAGCCTCGATCGGAACGTCCGCTTGCCGATGTCGCCGTGCACGATCGCCAGGTAGACACGACGCACCGAGTGCTCGCGGAACTGCTGCGTGAGGTGCTTCTTCGCCGCGAGCGTCCGCGTGAAGACGAGCAGCCCGCTCGTCGCCCTGTCCAGCCTGTGCACGATGCCGAGCGGCGCGCGCCCGCGGATCCGATCGCGACGCGCGAGCAGATCACGCACGAGCGCGTCGAGCGTCTTTTCACGCTCCTCGGGCGACTCGTCCCCGAACGGGATCGTCGAGATCCCCGCGGGCTTTCGCACCACGACGACAGCCGGATCCATGTGCACCACGAGCTCCTCACCGAGCTCCGCGAGCCGCGCGACCTTGCGCGACGGCGCGCGCGGGTGCCGCGTGATCTCCGCACCGGCCCGCGTCTTGCGCATCGGATCGAGGATCTGCGTACCGTCGACCGCGATCTTTCCGGTCTCGATGAGCCTTCGTGCGTCGGACCAGGACACCGCGGCGAGCGTCCGGACGACGCCGTCGAGCGGTCGACCCCCGAGGTCGGGCGGGACGACCCAGGTCGCGTCGGGCGAACCGAGCGAGCTCGCGGGCTGGCCGGCGGGCGGCGGTGTGCGAGGAGAACCACGCAGGGCGGTGCGGGGGCGTTTGCGAGGCGGGGGGCGCGAGGACATGCAGGAAATCAGCGGGATGGCGGACCAACCGTGCGCTCACGATGACGTGCCGCGCATGAATACGCCGCTCGATTTTTCCTCGCGGGCCTCGACTGCGCTATGCTCGCCGCGCTCTTCAAGAGCAACGCTCGATCGTGGGCGCTCGACATCGAACGCCGCATGGGCGCCCGCGGCGGAAAATCATCCGGCTTGTTGACACGCTGCGCGCGCGAGACCGAAGATAGCGCGAAAGACAGCCCCAGCGGCGCTTTACCCCAGAGGAGACCGTTCCGTGGCCAGCACCATCCTCGCCGTCGACGACAGCGTGACCATGCGCAAGGTCCTCGAGATCACGTTCGCGGGTCCCGAGTTTCGCTGCGTGGCGGCCAATGGGCACGACGCGGCCCTGGAGAAGCTCAAGACCGAGAAACCTGCCCTCGTGATCGCGGACGTCACGCTCGAGGGCAAGAGCGGTTACGACCTCTGCAAGGCGATCAAACAAGCTTCGCCCGCGACCCAGGTCCTCATCCTGTCGTCCAAGCAAAACCCGTACGATCAGGCCAAGGGCTCGGCGGCCCAGGCCGATGACCACATCGACAAGCCGTACGACAGCACGGCGATGATCGACAAGGTCAAGAAGATGCTGGCGTCGCCCGCGAAGCCGGCCGAGGCCCCGAAGGCCGCCGCGCCGGTCGCCGTGCCGACCCCGGTCCCCGCGGCCCCCGCCAAACCCGCCGCCGCCGTGCCGACCGCCGCGGCCGCCGCAGCTGCCGCGCCGCCCCAGCGCGCCAAGACGATGCTCTACAACCCGGGCAACCCGGGCGGCGTGAACGCAGCGATCCCGGGCGTGCCCCCCGCGGCCACGAAGCCCGAGCCCGCGCTCGCCAAGACGGATGTCTCGGCCAAACCCGGCACGGCCGCCGCCGCCGCCGTGAACGGTGGTCAGATGGCCGCGCGCCTCGAAGAGATGGGCCTGACGCCCGCGCAGATCGAAGGCGTGCTCGCGCTCTCGCGCGAGGTCGTCGAGCGTGTCGTGTGGGAGGTCGTCCCCGTCCTCGCCGAGACGCTCATCAAGGAAGAGATCGCGCGTTTGACGAAGTAGCGGCGCGATCCGCTACCCGCTGCTCCCTGAGCCATCCGACCGCGTCAAGCTGGCGATGCCTTGACTTGCCAGCTCGACCAGTCGTTCCCGCAACGCAGGGGGTTCCACGGCGTCGAGGCCATCGATCACGCCCAGCAGGTGCCGCGCGAACTCGCGAACCGACCGGTAAGGAACGCAGCGTTCGAGGACTTCGTCGGGCGCGACCCACGCGTCCTTCTGCTCGGGATGCCAACGTATCTCGGAGATCCAGCGAGCCACAGGACCACGAAAACGGACAATCGCGACCCCGGGTCGATCTTCATCGATGCCGTAGCGAGGGTCGCCTTCGCTCCACGGATCGGCCGGCACCGCGGCCGTCGGTTTTTCGCTTGACAGGCGGGTCAGTTTCGTGACGTTGGCGAGCCGAAAGGTACGCGGCGCTTTACGAAGCTGCGAGTAGCCACGGACATAAAACACGCCGTCGTGGAGCCAAACCTGCCAGGGCTCGATTCGATGCAGTTTGAGCTCGTTTGCCCATGGACTCCGGTACTCGATCGACACGACCTCGCGCCGGACGGCGCGCAGAAGCTCGAGCACCCACCTGGGCTCGCGCAGCATCGCCGAGCGCTGTGTCACGCGCAGAGCGTCGCCCCTGATCGGGGTCTTCTTCCCGTCGCCGACGCGCTCGGCAAGCCCCCGGAACAGCGCCCATGCTCTGGTCGCGCACTCTCCCTGCCCCACTTCCTGCAGCAGGCCGGCAGCGGTGAGGATGGCTTGAAGATCCTCGTTCGAGGGATCAGTGAGCGGCAGGCTGAACGTGCGGTCGACGAGCTGGTACCCACGCAGCGCTGCGACGTACGGAACCTCGGCGCCTCGATCCCGTAACCACTCGATGGCTCGTTTGATGGTCTTCTCCGAGGCGCCTGCGCCGCGCTGCATCTGCTGGATCGGCACGGACTCCTCACGCTGAAGCAGGCGCAACACCTTCTTGGCGACGTCCTCGACCCGGCTCCCTCCAGAGCGCGCCGCTGCCTTGAGCATGTACGCCAATGTACCATGAAGACGAACCATCGCCGTCCCGGGCGGTGGGTCCCGTTTGGACCCACCAGATCGTTCAGGCTCTCCGGCGAAAGGAGTTCGTCGATGCACAGCAGACGTTACGGAGACATCGAGGAGATCGCCTCGAAGACCGATGGCAACTGCCATCTCTGTCACGACCCCGTGGAGGTCGCGTTTTATGGGCCCACCGGAGCGTTCGGCGAGGAGACGGTCACCGTGGACCACCTCGTTCCTCAGAGTTTTGGAGGCGACGACGACCCCGACAACCTCATGATCGCGCACGGGCGATGCAACAGCATCCGCGGCACACGGGATGCGGAGCTCGTGCGCCTTTCGCTCGCGGGCACGACGCGGGCGCCCATGAGCGGGTCCGAAAAGGACGCGGTGGCTGTCGTCGGCGGGATCGGCTTCGGTCTCCTGGCAGGAGCCGTCTTGGCCAAGGAGCAACCTGATGGAACGCGGCGATTCAACACGGAGGCCGCGGCCGTGGTGGGTCTGTTGGCACTCCTTTTCCGCTCCGCGGCTTAGAAGTCGGCCCCCTCACGTCATGGGCGTTGCTTCCACAGCGGGGTGACTCCTACCATCCCCGAATGGAGGAGACCTTCATGAGCAACGCCGAACACCTCAGCCGTCAAACCCTCGAAGAGACCCCTGCCCGCGTCCTCGCCTTTCTTCGCGGCGTGGGCACGTCCGCCGTCATTCGCACGGCCCTCGCCGGGCGAGGTTATTCGTCCGAGGAGCACGCCCAGGGCTGGGAGCTACTGCATCGCGTCTCGGGTTATCGGGATCCGAAAGCTGCCTCGACGGACGACACGGACGCGCAGAAAGCAATCGTCGCGCTCGACGCCTGGGACGAACCCAATTTTCGCGTGAGCCGCGCCGCGCTCGAACGATTGCACCCGGCGCAGGCGGCGTTCGTATTCGATGGCCTCGAAGCGCAGGTCGGCGCGGGCGCCGTCCTCTCGGTGCGTACCTTCCTCGATCGGCTCGACGCGCTCGAGAGCGCGCCCGAGCGAACAGCGACGCGCAATGCGGACCACGCGGCGCTCGCGACGCTGGCGAAACGGGGAATCACCAAGGATGAGCGAAAGCGCGTCCGAAAACTGGTGGAAGCGGCGCAGGCGATGGGCGCGCCGGCCGAGGCAGAAGCCGATTCGACGGCCGACGCGCGGCGCGCGGACCTCGTGGCATTACGCGCCTGGTTCGACGATTGGTCGGAGACGGCGCGGACGGTGATCACGCGGCGGGACCATTTGATCCGGCTGGGGCTCGCGAAGCGCAAGAAGGCGGCAAAGCAGGCGGAGGGCGGTGAAGAAGGGAAGAGCGGGGCGGAGGGGTGATGTTCTCCCTCGACGCTCTTGCGCGGGCTGCCTGATCCCCGAGGACGAGGAGATTTGCGCCCTCGGCGAGAGCAACGGCGAGTCTGCTTTGGTTGTAGAGGCGTCGCCCGCGCCCCTCGATCCCGGCCCGTGACGATCATTCTTGCCCGGCAACTTGGTTTCCTGTCCGGCTACCGGCCAACTGCTTGACCGAGAGCAGCGCCAAACCAAGGCTCACCATGGCTCCTTCGGGGGGCCTGGTTGGTGCATGCCCCTGCTTTTCGTCGGTTTCACCCGAAAGGAGGACAACATGTCGATGAAATTGGCAAAATCCGTCGGAATGATTGGAATGGTGGGAGTGATCGCCAGCGGTATGATTGTAGGCTCGGAGGCTTCCGCGCTCGCGCAGGAGCTGATCGTCAATGGCAGCTTCGAGGAGCCGCACCTGGCATCCGAGACGTGGCGCACGTTCAACTCCATTCCGGGCTGGCGCCTCGCGCGGGGTGCAGACATTGAGATCCAGGACTACGTGGCTGGTAGCCCGCATATCGGGAGCCAGCACGTAGAGCTTGATAGCCACAGCAGCACGTCGATTTTCCAGGACATCCCCACTCGACCAGGACAAGCTTACACACTCTCCCTCGCGTTCTCGCCGCGCCCCGGCACCCCGGCCAACGACAATATCCTGAAGATTCACTGGGACGGTAGGTATCTTGATACAGTGATGATGTCCGGAGAGGGGTTGTCCGATACTCGCTGGACGACGAAGTCATATATCGTCACCGCGACCGGCCAGACAACCCGACTGGAGCTCCGTGACGCAGGCATCTCGAACGGCCTAGGGACCTACGTGGACGCGGTCTCGCTGCGGCTACGGTGACAACGCTGCGCTGGCACAGATGCCAGTCGCTCACGGCACCGGGCGGAAGCTGGAGCATCGACCGGTTCGATGCTCGGAAGATCGCGAAGCGATCTTCCCTCGGGGGTCCGGAAGGTCGTTCAGCGCGGGAACTCGTCGAAAACCACCGAGTCTGGAACCGTGACCCCCAGGCCCGTGCCGACCTCGGTGCCGTCCTGGCGGAAGAGCCGATACGTGGACTGAAGGTACCACGCAGCGATCGCCTTGCCCGCGGGGACCGACAGCGGGATGGTCCACGTATCCACCTTACCAGTCCGCAATGTGATCGTTTTCGTGTAGGTAAAGTCCATCCCCATGGTCGCGGACGCGCTCAATTTGATCGGACTAATCGCCTCCCACGCGGCTTCCCCCCCCATTGTCGCCGAGATACCCACCTTCGCGGACCACGCGTCCGCGTCCCATTTCTCCTCGGAAGCCGAGTGGGTGAAGCTCACCGCCTGGTCCCTGGTGCCCTGGTTGTACGCCCAGTTGATGAGCACGTAGCGATCGCTCCGCCGCAGCGTGTAAAGTGGGCTGAGCACGAATCGCTGCGCGTCGGTGTACTGGGCGTCGTGGACAAGTACGAAGGGCACCTGCGCCTCGTAGACGGCGATCACCTCCTCATGGGGGGATGGGCGCGCGAAGCTGTGGAGTCGCGGAAACACGTCCGGAGACTGGTACTTGGCCAAGGTGGGGATTGGCACCCGCAGGGCCCAGAGCAGCTCGTCGTGCTCAGGCTGGCTGCGGGAGGCCACCCCGTAGAAGGTCCCCGGCTGGATCCAAGCCTCCCCCGAAGGGGCGCCACTCTGCGCCTTGATGGTCCACGAGCCGAACTCATGCCTCGTCCCGGTCTCGCGATTGTTCCAGATCAGGTCGCCCGGGAGCCCTGGCGCCGCCAGATCAGCGCGAACGCAGCGGATCTCGTCGACGCGCGGCTTGCCGTGGCCGCGCGTGCTCACCAGCCCCATCGCCACATAACCCTGGGGCGGCACCGGCCGCCAAAATGAGCCATCCATACTCGCGCCCGAGCCCCTGTCATTCCACACTGGCTTCAGGTCAACCGGCGGACGCAGCGCCGGCCGGCTCGGATCCCTCGACGTATCCTTGACGACCAGGACCAGATCGGTGTCGGTCGGCATATTGTAGTTCTTACGCCCGTAATGGCCGAGGGCGTAGAATCCATCCGGCGGCAGCGGCCGGTAGTAGGCCCCGTTGTATCGACCGCCGCTGCTCCGGTCGTTCCAGGTAAGCTCGAAGCGGTTCGTGAACTTGATCTCCAGATCCGACGCTGCGTCCTGCTCCAATAGGTCCGCTGCGCGCGGCTCCGCCAGCGCCTCCGTCACCGATCTGACCCTGGCCGTAGGGAAAAGGGCCAGGCTCGCCACCTCGACGTTATCGGCTTCCTCCGTGGGATCTGCGTCTTCGCTAGAGCGGGCGACGCAGCTCGAAACGAATGCCCCGCAGAACAGCACGACCATGCAATTCCGTACCTTCATGACCTCCCCCCTTGCATGAGGACACTGCGCCGCGACGCGCGGGATTGAAGCGCTCGAGCGTACGCTTGCCCATCGAACGTACTCATGGAGAGGAGGGGGCGCGTTGTCACGCGCGGCTTGCGTTCCCACGCCCGCGTCCGCTCCCACTCCCCCCTCCCTCTTCCTTTTCAGCCCCTCGCGAACCCTGTCGAGCTCGCCTCCGCCCTGTCGCCCGCACCCCGAAGCGTGCCGCCTCACCAACCTGAAAATCCTGCCGCCGCTCCTCGCCCTCCGCTCCTCCCCAGGACGAATTTTCCCTGCCCCACGCGCCTCCTTGACACCCGACGAGGCTTCCTCTTCGGCTCCCTCCCCTCCGCCCGCGCCTCCGACAAGCTCCACGCACGTCTGACAAGCCCCCGCTCCGCCCCGACAAGCCGTTCCAACGCTCGGGGCTGCGCTCGGACAAGCCGAGCTGCGCCCCGAACCCCTTCCCCTCGTGCCGCGGTGTGGCAATGTGCCTGCCCTCCGATGAGCACTGCCGAACTCGCAAAAGCTTACGAGCCGAAGGACGTCGAACCCCGCTGGTACGCCTACTGGGTCGAGCACAACGTCTTCGCCGCCAACCCCGATCCGGCGGACAAACGGCCCGTCTACGTCCTGCCCATGCCGCCCCCGAACGTGACGGGGTCGCTGCACATGGGGCACGCGCTCTTCGTCACGCTCGAGGACGTCCTCACCCGCTGGCATCGCATGCGCGGGTTCAACACGCTCTGGCAGCCCGGCATCGATCACGCGGGCATCGCCACGCAGACCGTCGTCGAGCGTCAGCTCCGCCGCGAGGGCAAGAGCCGCCACGACCTCGGTCGCGAGGCTTTCACCGAGCGCGTCTGGCAGTGGAAGGCCGAGAGCGGCGGCCGCATCGCGCTCCAGCAGCGCGAGCTCGGCGCGAGCCCCGACTGGCCGCGCAGCAAGTTCACGATGGACGCGGACATGTCGCGCGCCGTGCGTGAAGCGTTCGTCCGTCTCTACGAGCAAGAGCTCATCTACCGCGACACGCGCCTCGTGCACTGGGACTGCGAAGCGCAGACCGTGCTCTCGAACCTCGAGGTCGAGAACGAAGAGGCGAACGGCGAGCTCTTCGAGTTCGCGTATCCGATCGCCGGCGGTGAAGGCGAGCTCGTCGTCGCGACGACGCGCCCCGAGACGATGCTCGGCGACACGGCCGTTGCGGTGCACCCCGACGATCCTCGGTACAAGCACCTACACGGGAAATTCCTGCAGCACCCGTTCCTCGATCGAAAAGTCCCGATCATCACGGATGCGATCCTCGTCGATCCGAAGTTCGGCACGGGCGCCGTGAAGGTCACGCCGGCGCACGACTTCAACGATCACGAGACGGGCAAGCGCCACAAGCTCGAGATGATCTCCATCATGAACAAGGACGGCACGCTCAACGCCGAGGCGGGGCCGTTCGCGGGGATGGAGCGCTTCGCCGCGCGCAAGGCCGTGAAGAAGGCGCTCGACGAGAAGGGCCTCGTGCGTGGCTCGAAGAACCACACGCTCGTGCTCCCGCGCAGCGAGCGGAACGGCTCGATCGTCGAGCCGATGATCTCGACGCAATGGTTCGTGAAGATGAAGCCGCTCGCGGGCCCGGCGCTCGCCGCGGTTCGTCATGGCCACACGAAGATCATCCCCGAGGACTGGACGAAGACCTACGAGCACTGGATGACGAACATCCTCGACTGGTGCATCTCGCGCCAGCTCTGGTGGGGCCATCGGATCCCGGCGTTCTACTGCGACACCTGCGGTCACCTGATGGTCACGCGCGAGGATCCGACGGCGTGTGAGAAGTGCGGCGCGGATAAGCTGCGCCAGGACGAGGACGTGCTCGACACGTGGTTCTCGAGCGGGCTCTGGCCGTTCTCCACGCTCGGCTGGCCGAACGACACGGACATGCTCCGCAAGTTCTACCCGGCGAGTGACCTCGAGACTGGCTACGACATCCTGTTCTTCTGGGTCGCGCGCATGATGATGATGGGCATCCACTTCATGGGCGTGCCGCCGTTCAAGCGCATCCTCTTGCACGGGATGGTCGTCGACGAGACCGGCGACAAGATGAGCAAGGTGAAGGGCAACGTGATCGATCCGCTCGACCTCGTGCACGGCGCGACGTTCGATTCGGTCGTGGAGAAGACGCTGCCCGGCGCGCCGCGCGAGGAGTCGCTGAAGAAGTTCAAGAAGGCCTACCCCTCGGCCTCGCAGATGGGCGCGGGCTTCTCCTCGTACGGCGCCGACGCGCTGCGCTTCACGCTGAGCACGTACTCTCCGCAGGCGCGGCGCATCCCGCTCTCGCCGAAGAAGATCGAGGGCAACCGGCACTTCTGCAACAAGATCTGGAACGCGGTGCGTTACGCGCTGCCGTACCTCGAAGGCGCGCGCGTGACGAGCGAGCCGCCGAAGGCCACGACGCTGACGAACCGGTGGATCCTCTCGCGGCTCGGCGCGGCGCTCGAGACGACGAAGAGCGGGCTCGACGAGTTCCGTTTGGATGAAGCGGCGCTCGCGCTCTACCACTTCTTCTGGGGCGAGCTCTGCGACTGGTACCTGGAGCTCACGAAGCCCGTGCTGAACCCGAGCGCGGGCGCGGTGCCGGGGCCGGAGCAGGACGAGACGAAGAACGTGCTCGCGTACGTGGTCGAGGCGTCGATCCGCGCGCTGCACCCGTTCATCCCGTACATCACGGAGGAGCTCTGGCAGCGTCTGCCGCGGCCGGAGAGCGCGCCGAAATCGATCGCGCTCGCCGCGTATCCGGAGCCGGGCACGGTGCCGCGGGATGCGGACGCCGAGCGCGAGATGGGCACGGTGATGGCCGTGATCTCGGCGGCACGAACGATCCGTAGCGAGCACGAGGTGCATCCGGGCGCCGAGGTGCCGCTCGTGCTCCGCGCGGAAGGCGAAGCGGCGCTGTCGCTGCTGCGCGCCGAGGCGCGCGCGATCAAGACGCTCGTGAAGACGACGGCGGAGCCGGCGATCGAGGCGCGCGGCGCGGCGCGTCCGAAGGGCGCGGTGATGAGCGTGGCGGCGGGCGTGGAAGTGCTCGTCGACCTGCGCGGGCTCGTCGAGGGCGCGAAGGAAGCGGCGCGGATCGAGCGCGAGATCAAGAAGACGGAGAAGGACATCGCCGCGCTGGAGAAGAAGCTCTCGCTGCCGAGCTTCGCGGAGAAGGCGCCGCCGGAGGTGGTGGCGGAGTCGCGCAATCAGCTGGAGGAGCTGAAGAAGAAGCGGACGGGTCTGGAGGAGGCCAAGAGTTTGGCGGCGGAGCTCGGATGAACAAGGTATCGTTTGTCCACGGAGGTCCCGGGATGAACGAGCCCGCGCACAAGCTCAAGTACACGTTCGCCGAGTACATCGCGTATGACGAGGCGAGCGAGACCAAGCACGAGTTTCTCGACGGCGAGATTTACGCCATGGCGGGCGGCACGGGTCGACACTCGCTGCTCACGACCGCGATGAGCGGTGAGCTGCGTATCGCGCTCCGCAGCCGCCCGTGCCGCGTCTTCAGCCCGGACATGCGCCTTCGCGTGCAAGAGACGGGACTCGCGACCTACCCCGACGTGGCCGTCGTCTGCGGCCACATCGGGTACGACCCCGAGAGCGCGACCACGTACACGAACCCCATCGTCCTCGTCGAGGTGCTCTCCCCGAGCACCGAGAGGTACGACGGGATCTACAAACTGGATCACTACCTGCGCATCCCCACGCTCCGCGAGTACCTGCTGGTCTCACAGAACGAACCCCACATCCAGCACTACACGCGCAACGAGGATGACTCGTGGACGTTCCGCCACGTGCGGCCCCCGCAGCCCCTCAAGCTCCCCTCGGTCGACGTCACGCTCTCGCTCGACGACATCTACCGCGGCGTCTTCGACCCCTGACGCCTAGGCTCCCCACCAGAGCATCTCGTGCACCTGCATCTGCCCCTGGATGCTCACGATCACGCGTAGTTTGTCCCCGTCCGTCTCCACGACGTGCGCGGGAAACCCGTCCGCGGGATAAAACGCGCTCTTCACGAACCCCTTCGCGTCGAGCCAGAACAGGTGCACGCCCTCGGGCGTTGGCCCGTGCATCAAGAGCATCCGCCCGCCGCCGAGCCACACGAAGTCGAGCCACTTGAAGCCGAGCTCCGTGAAGCGCTCCGCCGACGGGAAGTCATCTCCCACGTCGCGCAACTCCGGCAGATGCGCCCGCAGGTGCTTGTAGAGCAGGTCGTACCGCACCTTCGCGAGCCGCGGCATGCGCCGGTCCGGCTTTGCTATCACGGGCAGCGCGTCCGCGTCGAACGTCGGCACCTCCACGTGCGTTCGGTATCGATCGACGAGCCGCGGGTGATCGATCTCGTCGTCGGACAGCGCCTTCAGCCACCACCCGAAGATCGACAGATCCCCCGTGCCCGCGCGTGACGTGAGCCGCACGAGCGACTCCCAGAGCGGCCTCCGTACTTGCCACTCGCCCCCGTGGTTCTTCACGACGCACGCGCCCACGTAGAGCGCGCCATGCGTCACGAACTGCACGAGAAACGGAGGTTCTCCCTTCGCCTGCGGTTCGAGCCAAGCATCCCGCTTCTCGCGCGTGAGCCGGGCGCCGAGCCGATGCACCGACGCGTCCGAATAGTCGAGCGCGAGGTCGGGCGCGCCGAGGACCTTCGGCGCGAGGTGGGCGAACGTCGCGGCGATCTCGTCGATCTGCGCGAGGATCGCCGGGTTTTTCCCCGGGTTCGCGTCTTCGGTCCGTGCCTTCTGAAGGTCGAACCGGACGTCCTTCGGATAGTACGGCTGGAAAAACCTGGCGAACAGCAGCTCGGCGGTGCGTTTTTCGGCGCTCATGGAGGGGGGACGCGCTCAGAACATCTTCTTGCGCTTCGAGGACGACAGGATGCCGAGCATTTCTCGGTACTTCGCGACCGTTCTCCGCGCGATGCGGATGCCGTCCTGGTCCTCGAGGATCTTCACGATCGCCTGATCACTCAGCGGGTTCGACTTGTCCTCCGCCGCGATGATCTTCTTGATCGCCTGCTTCACGCTCTCCGAGGCGATGTCCTCGTCCGCGACACGGTGGATCGACGAGTTGAAGAAGTACTTCAGCTCGAAGAGCCCCTGCGGCGTGTGGACGTACTTGTTCGACGTCACGCGCGAGATCGTCGACTCGTGCATCCCCACGCTCTCGGCCACGTCGCGCAGGATCATCGGCTTCAGGTAGGCCACGCCTCGCTCGAGGAAGTCCTTCTGCTTCTCGACGATGCACTCGGTCACCTTGATGATCGTCCGCCGCCGCTGCTCGATCGCACGGATCAGCCACTGCGCGGAGCGGAGCTTCTCGCTGATGAACTCCTTCGCCTTCGGGTCCTTCAGCATCCGCTGCGCCAGACCCTCGTTGATGAAGAGCCGCTGCAGACCCTTGTCGTTGTCCGTCACGACCCACAGGTCGCCGTCCTTGATGACGTAGACGTCGGGCGTGATGGCGATCGTCTTGTCGTCGACCTCGGCGAAGTTCCGCGCCGGGACGCTTTCGAGCTTCTGGATCTCCTGGACCGCCTCGTAGACCTCCTCGAGCGAGATCTTCAGCGCCTTGGCGATCGCCGGAAAGTTGCGCCGCTCGACGTTGTGGAGGTGGTCCTTGATGATGGCCATCTCGATCGCGTCGTAGCCGAGCACCTCCGCCTGGATGCGCAGGCACTCCGAGAGGTCGCGCGCCGCCACGCCCACCGGGTCGAAGCGCTGGAGCATCGCCAGCACCTCCGGCGCGTCCTCCGGGTCGAGCCCCGACTCGTTGGCGAGATCGTCGAGCGTCAGGTCCGGACGCTTCGTCCCGTCCGGGTTCTCCCCGCCCGACATGTCGAGGTAGCCGCGCTCGTCGAGGTTGCCGATGACGAGCTCGGCGAAACGACACTCGTTTTCCACGAAGTCGCTCATCTGGAGCTGCCAGAGCAGGTGCTCTTGCAGGCTCAGGTTCCGGGTCAGGTTCTGCTCGATCGGCGGCAGCTCCTCGAACCCCCCGCGCTGCGAAGGCATCGCCTGCTGGAGCTGGCGGTTCTCGAGGAACTGCTCCCAGTCGACCTCCTTCACCCGTTTTTCGGTGTCTCGCATGGCGAGATCGGTGTCGGAGTGCTCCGCGTTCGCCCGTTCGAGGGTCATGTTCGACCGACCGTCGAGGTCCTGCGCCTCCCGGCCCGTCGTCCCCGAGGCGTCTCTCGACTTCGAGGACACCGATTCGCCCGAGTCGTCGGCGAGCAGCGGGTTGCCGTCGAGCTCCTTGCGGATTTCCTCTACCAGTTCGAGGCGCGACAGCTGTAGCAGCCGGATCGCCTGTACCAGCTGCGGCGTCATCACCAGCTGCTGGGACAGCTTGAACTGGAGCTTCATCTCCATGCCCATCGAGAGCTCCTACCTGGTCGAACACCCTGGGACCCCCACGCCCGGTCGGCGTGGGGAGCGAGGTCCGGACCGACTACGTGCCCGGTACCGCATCCCACCCTAGCACTGAAACCTGTCGCGGCCCGAGTCTTGCTTTGTCTCGTCTATAAACTCTTGGTTCAAAAATTGCGCATCCGTAGCCCCGCGACAAGCCTTGCCACACGGTGTTCTGAAACACAATCGCTGGAGAAGCTCCCTCACGCCTCAGGAAAATCCTGATGAACCCCTCAGTCAGGGATGGACGTGAGGCCCAGCCCATGATGTTGTACGAGCAGCCTAGCTCACGCGCTGCACGGCAACATAGGGGGGTTCCATGGGTTTGCAGGAAGGCGAGACACAAACCACGACGACCAAGCCAGGCGCCCGCGCCCTCGAAATCCTCGAGCGCTCCGGCCTCCGCGGCCTGCCCGAGTCCACACGACACGCCTTGATCGACGGCGGGAAGGTCGAGCGCCTCCTCCGCCGTCAGCGAATCGCACAACAAGGCGAGCTAGCCCCCGCCTTGTTCCTCCTCGGCAAGGGCCGCGTGAAGCTCGAGCGCGCCAGCAGCGGGCACGTGTTCCCGGTCGGTCACCGAGGCCCTGGCGACCTCGTCGGGGAGGCCGCGCTCACGGGCAATGTCGCTCCGGAGCACGCCATCGTCGCCGACGAGGTCGAGGCGCTCGTGATCCCGGCCACGTTCCTGCGCCGGCTCGCGACCACCGATACCCTCTTGCAAGCCGTCGTGGCGCGGGCGCTGCTCGAAGGGCAGCGCGCCGCGGAAGACCGGCTCGCCTCTCTCCTCTTACGCAGCGTCCGCGCGCGGCTGGTCGAGCTCCTGCTCGATGGGCTCGACCGCTGGGGCGAACCCCATCGAAGCGGGACCGCCCTCTCCGCTCCCTTCACCCACGCCGATCTCGCGAGCCTCATCGGCTCGACGCGCGAGACCGTGACGCTCGAGCTCGGCAAGTTGCGCCGCGCCAAGCTCATCGAGCTCGACAGGCGCCGGATCGTCATACTCGACCGCGACGCGCTTGCGCGGTACGCCGAGACGCCGTGATGCGACGGACGAGCGGGAAGACGCCGGAGCGCGGAGCGGCCCGCCTTGTCGCACGCACGCCGAAGACCGCGTCGAGGAGCCGCTCGAACGGATAGGGCTTGACGATCACGTCCGCGAAGTCCGCGGACTCGTGGCGGGGCAAGGGCTGGCTCGTCGTGACGATCACCCGGTGCGGCACGTTCCCGTGCGCGCGCATCCGCTGAAGGATCTCCACACACTTCGGCGAGGAGCTCGAGAGATCGATGACCGCGACGTCGTACGTCCGATGCCCGAGCTCCGCGAGCGCCTCGTCGAGCGTCGCCGTCTTCGTCACCTTCGCGCCGCGATTCGTGAGCAGAAGCGCCGTGGCTTCGCGCATCAGTTGTTCTTCATCCAAGAGCAGGATCGTCGGTACATTGAGCATGGCGCCGCGGCACCTTGCAGCGCGCGTGCCGTCAGGGTTCGGCGTCGGCGAGTTGGTTTCTGAGCTTACCAGCGTTCGTCGCCGCGCCTGAAGATCCCTGGTTCAAATGGCGCCCCCGCGGCTGCCTGGTTCCTTTCTGTACGAGGACGCTCTGTGCCCGAAGGAGGCTTGCGTGAGCCTCCTTGCGCGCAAATCGGTGACCAAACACGGGCAATCGTCGTCCGAGGACATTGCCGCGTGATTGCCGTGCGCGCTTTCTTCCCATCAACGAGCGGTCGGGACGTGGAAAGGTCGTCGACCAGACAGCGCAACCAACGTCGTCCGGTACGTCCTCCAAGAACTCCAAGATCCGCGTGATTTCAAGCACTTAACCGTCCTCGACGGCCTGGTTCGAATCGTGCATATGCTGGGTGCGCCGGGCCGGTCCTTCCGGTCCAGGTTTCCTTGGAGGCACGATGATGCATTCGCTTCGCGTATTGACGATTGCCACGCTTTCCCTCGCAACCGCCGCGCTCGTGGGCTGCGGCGACGACGAACCGCCGAAGAACGAGAACAAGAGCTGCTCCGTCCAGGCGCAGTCCGGCTGCGAAACCGGGCTCGTGTGCGAGGAGGTCGAAGGAGCCGAGCCGGCCTGCTTTGCGCCCGTGGCATTCAAGGGCGTGGTCGTGAATGCCCTCGACGACAAACCCGTCCAGGGGGCGCGTATCGTCGCCCGCGACGCGAACGACGCGGCCGTCTCGCCGGTCGCCATCTCGGGCGCGGACGGGTCGTACACGCTGAACGTGCCGGCCAAACGCAACGCGGAAGGCAAACCGCTGGCCGCAAAGCTGACCCTGCGCGCGGACGCGTCGGGCTACCAGACGTTCCCAGTGGCCCCGCGCGTCGCGCTGCCGATCGATGTGGATACGGCCACAGGCAGCCCGCCCGTGGTGCAAAACCCGTCGACGGACATCGCGCTCGTGCCGCTGCCGAATGCGTCAGGCCTCGGGTCGATCGCAGGCACGGTGGTGGCCGACACAGGCGTGGAACTGGCGCCCGCAGGCGCGCTGGTCGTCGCCGGCGGATCGACGGGCATCGTCGACTTCAAGGGCAACTTCGTCGTGTACAACGTGCCGGCGAACGCGAGCGTGGACGTGAAGGCCTACGCCGCAGGCCTGCAGATCACGCCGAAGACGGTGGCGGTCGAGGCGGGCAAGGAGACGGGCAACGTGGAGCTGCGCATCACGAGCGCGGCGACGGCGAAGGTAACCGGCAGCGTGCAGGTCGTGAATGGCAACGGCTTCGACACGACGAGCGTCGTGCTCGCGCTGAAGGACACGTTCATCACGGAAGCAGCGCGCGGCGAGGTGCCGAAGGGCCTGCGCGTGGGCGGCGTGACCGGCGCCTACGAGTTCTCGGGCGTGCCCGACGGCGACTACGTGCTCCTCGCGGCCTTCGAGAACGACGGCCTCGTGCGTGACCCCGACATCTCGATCGGCGGGACGGCCATCCTCGACGTGACGATCGCGAACGGGATGAGCGTGACGAAGGAGGGCTTCAAGGTGACGGGCTCGCTCGAGACGGTCTCGCCCGGCAAGGACGCGATCGAAGAGGTGACGGGCACGCCCACGTTCGTCTGGGCCGACGACTCGAGCGAGGACATGTACGAGGTGCGCGTGTTCGACGCGTTCGGCGTGCTCGTCTGGGAAGACCTGGCCGTGCCGAGCGTGAGCGGCTCGGACAACGTGACCGTCGAGTACAAGGGCGACGCGCTGACCCCGGGCATGATCTACCAGTTCCGCGCGACGTCGATGAAGGACGGCGTGCCGATCTCGCAGACCGAAGATCTCCGCGGCGTGTTCATCGCCCGCTGATCCCTCCCCCCTCCCTTTCTCCCCGTAAAACAAGGCTTTTCTGATCCTCGTCCCCCCCGGAGGTGACCATGGCGAACGTACGTCTTTGGAAGTCCTGGCTCGTCGCGTGTGTGACGGTCGCAGCCACGGCGGTGCTCGCGAGCGCCTGCAGCTCGGACGGTGACAACACGTCGGGCAGCAGCAACAACAACGAGAACACGTGCACGTTCGGCGGTGAAAAATGCGCGGCCGGCTGTAGCCCGACGCTCGGCTGCGTGGAGTGTTCGGCCGACGAGATGTGCCCCGCAAGCGCGCCCTTCTGCGTGCTCGGCCGCTGCGAGGCGTGCCAGACGACCGCGCAGTGCGGCACTGGCAAGGCGTGTTTCCCCCACAAATTCACGTGCGAGCCGGTCTGCGCGGCGAACGGCGACTGCCCCGGCGAGGCGCCGATCTGCGACCCGAGCACGGGCGTGTGCCTCGGCTGTCTCTCGAACACGGACTGCACGGACGCGAAGAAGCCGATCTGCGATCCGACGCGCAGGCAGTGCGGGGCGTGCGCGGAGAACGCGGACTGCGGCGCCGGGCAGCCGGTCTGCGACCTGCAAAAAGGCGAGTGCAAGGAGTGCCTGGTCGACGGGCACTGCCCGCCCGGCTCGCTCTGCGGAACCGACGCGAAGTGCCACTCAGCCTGCACGTCGAACGCCGACTGCAAGGACGCGGGCAAGCCGGTCTGCAACGTGGCCGAGAACAGTTGCGTGGAATGCCTGGCGAACGCCGACTGCGGGGCTGCGGCGCCGATCTGCGACGGGAACAACTGCCGGGTGTGCGTGACGAACGGCGACTGCACGAACCCGCAAACGCCGGTCTGCAAAGACAAAAACGAGTGCGTCGGCTGCCTCGGGAACGCGGACTGCAAGGACCCGCTTTCGCCGATCTGCAAGGGCGAGGTCTGCGTGCAGTGCGACAAGGACGAGCACTGCACCGATCCGGCCAAGCCGAAGTGCGAAAACCAGGTCTGCGTGGCCCCCTAGAGCCGGAAAATCCCGTCGTTCGCTGGAAGAATGCGCAGCTCCGCCACTTGCTGCTAGAGTGCCGGCCCCCGAGCACGAGTGGCGGAACTGGCATACGCACCGGGTTTAGGTTCCGGCGCCGCAAGGATTGAGGGTTCGACTCCCTCCTCGTGCACCACATCTCGGTGGGGGGCTCCGGTCGGCCCTGAAGCGATTTTTCGCTTTGCGAAAAAATCTCCGGGCCTTCCTCTGCCCCCCACACCCCCCGCGCGCTCCCCTCCACTTCGCTTCGCCCCGTTGCGGGAAGCGCTTCGAACCGGTACGTGTTCAGGCCCCCATCCCGGGATTTGCGCCTGCTTGCCGTAGGGACTACGTTCGGCAGGCTCCGCGCCACCCCCGACCCTCGATCCGACCGGGACGACGAGCCCCGGAGCCAAGGCGAAAGACGATGCTCACCTGGGCGATGAAGAAGATCTTCGGCACCTCGCACGATCGTGCCATCCGTCGCATGCGACCGAAGGTCGAGGCCATCGGGGCCCTCGAAAAAGACCTGAAGAAGCTCTCGGACGCCGAGCTCCAGGCCAAGACGGCCGAGTTCAAGACCAAGCTCGACAACGGCGCGAAGCTCGACGACATCCTCATCCCGGCCTTCGCCGTCTGCCGCGAAGCCTCCCGGCGCGTCCTGCGCATGCGCCACTACGACGTGCAGCTCATCGGCGGCATGGTGCTCCACCAGGGCTCGATCGCCGAGATGCGCACCGGCGAGGGCAAGACGCTCGTCGCCACCCTGCCCTGCTACCTCAACGCGCTCGAAGGTAAAGGCGTCCACGTCATCACCGTGAACGACTACCTCGCCAAGCGTGACGCCGAGTGGATGGGCAGGCTCTACGGCGCCCTCGGCCTTTCGACCGGCGTCGTCGTCAACCAGCAGAACGACGCCGACAAGCGGCACGCCTACCGCTGCGACATCACCTACGGCCAGAACAACGAGTTCGGCTTCGACTACCTCCGCGACAACATGAAGTTCTCGGCGCTCGACTACCATCAGCGCCCGCTGAACTACGCGATCGTCGACGAGGTCGACTCGATCCTCATCGACGAGGCGCGCACGCCACTCATCATCAGCGGCCAGGGCGAGCGGTCGAGCGACAAGTACCGCGTCATCAACGACGTGATCCCGCGCCTGCGCAACGAGGAGCACTACAACGTCGACGAGAAGGGCCACTCCGTCACGCTCACCGACGATGGCGTGGAGCTCGCCGAGAAGCTGCTCGAAGCGATCGGGGTCCTGAAGAGCAAGAACCTCTACGACCCGGTCAACCTGGAGACGCTGCACATCCTGAACCAGTGCTTGCGCGCGCACTCGCTCTACAAGCGCGACGTCAACTACCTGGTGAAGGAGGGCAAGGTCCTCATCGTCGACGAGTTCACCGGCCGCGTGCTCGCGGGCCGCAGGTGGTCGGACGGCCTGCACCAGGCCGTCGAAGCCAAGGAGAACGTGCGGATCCAGGAGGAGAGCCGCACGATGGCGACGATCACGTTCCAGAACCTCTTCCGCATCTACAAGAAGCTCTCCGGCATGACCGGCACGGCGGACACCGAGGCCTCGGAGTTCCACAGCACCTACAAGCTCGACGTCGTCATCATCCCGACGAACAAGAACATCATCCGCACGGACTACGAGGACGTCGTCTACAAGACCGAGCGCGAGAAGTTCACCGCCGTCGTCAACGAGATCATCGAGAAGAACGAGAAGGGTCAGCCGATCCTGGTCGGCACGACGAGCGTCGAGAAGAGCGCCGCGATCGCGAAGATCCTCGGGAAGAAGGGGATCAAGCACAGCGTGCTGAACGCGAAGCAGCACGAGAATGAGGCCTTCATCGTGGCCCAGGCCGGTCGCAAAGGCGCGATCACGGTCAGCACGAACATGGCCGGCCGCGGCACGGACATCCTCCTCGGCGGCAACCCCGAGATGCTCGCGAAGCTGCGCTTCAAGGAGCAGAACCGCCTGCCCGAGGCCGAGCCCGAGGCGTTCGACGAGCTCGTCGATCAGATCCGCAAGGAGTGCGAGGCCGAGGGCAACGAGGTGCGCGAGATCGGCGGGCTCTACATCATCGGCACCGAGCGGCACGAGTCGCGGCGCATCGACAACCAGCTCCGCGGCCGCGCCGGCCGCCAGGGCGACCCGGGCATGTCGCGCTTCTACCTGTCGCTCGAGGACGATCTCATGCGGATCTTCGCGGGCGACCGCGTGAAGAACCTCATGGAGAAGATGGGCATGCCCGACGACGAGCCCATCGAGCACCCCTGGGTCACGAAGAGCGTAGAGAACGCGCAGAAGAAGGTCGAAGAGCGCAACTTCGACATCCGCAAGAACCTGCTCGAGTACGACGACGTGATGAACGCGCAGCGCAAGACGATCTACGACATTCGTCAGCAGCTGCTCGTGGGGCGCTACTCGCCCGACATCGTCGACGAGGAGGGCAAGGCGACGGGCGAGAAGCGCACGATCAAGCCGCTCCCGCGGATCGTCGAGGACGTGGTGCCGGACATCGGCTACCTGCTCGGCATGTTCGCGGCCGATCCGATCTCGCCGCGCGACAAGGAAGGCAACCCGCGGACGCTCTCGCGCAAGGACTTCGAGAAGGTCGAGAAGTTCGTCGAGACCGACAACCTGCAGAAGGAGCTCTACACGCGCTACGGCGTGAAGATCGACTTCGAGAGCCGCGAGGACGCGGGCGTCGAGATCTACGACGAGTGCATCGACATCATCCCGCGCGCGCTGACCGAGCAACGCGAGCGCTTCCTCGACCTGATGGACCGGATCATCGGCGCGATGGTCGAGGAGAACTGCCCGCCGCGGAAGCCGCCGGAGGACTGGGACTGGGGCGGGATCTTCCAGGGCTTCCGCGAGCACTTCGGGATCGAGCTGCCCGACGAGATCGCCGAGCACGCCGAGGCCGAGCACCTCGCGCACGACCTCTTCGATCGCGCCGAGAAGGCCTTCGAGGCCCGCGAGAAGGAGATCGGGACGGAGCTGCTCCTCAGGATCTTCCGGCACATCTACCTGGAAGAGCTCGACAAGTCCTGGGTCGATCACCTGACCGACATGGACCACCTGCGCGACGGCATCGGCCTGCGCGGCTACGGCCAGAAGGACCCGAAGCAGGAGTACAAGAAGGAAGGCTACAACCTCTTCGTGACCATGGTCGCGCGCGTGCAGTCGAACGTGATGACCAAGGTCTTCGCGATGAAGGTGCGTCGCGAGGAGGAGGAGCAGGCGATCGAGGAGCAAGACCTCGCCCGCCACCAGGCGCAGCTCGATCACGCCGTGGCCCACCACGCCGAGGAGCTGCCGCCCGGCGCCTCCGAAGAGCCGCCGCCACAAGAGCCGATCGTCACGGCCGAGATGGAGTGCCCCTGCGGCAGCGGTAAGCCCTTCATGCAGTGCCACGGCGCCGAGGACGAGGCGTCGGTATGAGCACCGCGGCGTCACACAGGCCGGTCCACCCGTCGATGGTGCTCGGGGCCTACCTCGAGCGCCTCGTCCGCGCGCGTCGCGTCGCCGTGCTCGGTGACGCGACCCTGGAGCTCGCCGAGAGGTTCGTCGAGCGCGGCGCGAGGCTCGTCCACGCCTACGATCCCGATGCTGCCCGCGCGGCCGAGGCCTTCGCGCGCACCGCGCAGGATCGCGACCGGCACGTGACGCACGCAGTGCTCCAAGGCGACCTCGGCGTACGCGATGGGGCCTTCGACGTGGTCGTCCTGCCCGATCTGTCGATCTTCGCCGACCCGTCCGACGTGCTGCGCAGAGCACGAAAGCTCGTCGGCTCGGCCGGCGTCGCGGTGATCGCCTCGCCAAACCCGGACGCGTCGCGCCGGCTGCTCGCGCTGTCCTCGCCGCGCGGCAAGGAGACGTCGCCGCCCGGGTATTACGCGCTCTACGACCTCGTCTCGCTCCAGTTCCCCGTCGTGCGCATGCTCGGGCAAGCGCCGTTCGTCGGGTACACGGTGGCGGACTTCGCCGCCGGCCCGGATCTCGAGGTCAGCGTCGACACGTCGCTGCTCAAGGCGACCGAGGAGCCCGAGCACTTCATCGCGATCGCCAGCGAGCGAAAGGTCTCCGTCGACGCATTCGTGGTCGTGGAGCTCTCGCTGTCCGAGGTGCGCGAGGCGATCGGAACGGCAGGCGCGACGGCCGCCGACACGGGCCGCGTGAAGGAGCTCGAAGCCGCGCTCGCCGCGCACGACGAGCGAAGGCGCACGGACGAGAAGTCCGCCGAGGAGCGCGCGGCCGCCGCCGTGGCGACCGCGGCGCGCGTGGTCGAGCTCGAAGCGAAGCTCGAACGGCTGCGCGAGGTGGACACGCGCGCGGGCGACACGCACGTGCGGGCCGAGCGGCTCACCCACCAGATCCGCGATCTCGAAGAGGAGCTCCGCCGCCAGCGCGACCGCGCGACCAAGCTCGCGAAGCAACTCGACGACGAGAAGAAATCCCGCACGAAGGCCGAGGTCGAGCTCGGGCTCGCCCGCGGACGCCCGGAGATCCCGGGCGCAAAGGAGCGCATCGAGCAGCTCACGGCCGAGCTCACCACGACGCGCACGCGCGCCATGGAGCTCGAAGGCGAGCTCAGCGCGGCCGGCGTGGGCATCGAGGAGCTCTCGAGCGATCGGGCCGCGCTGCGCGCCCGCGTCGCCGAGCTGGAGCTCCGCCTCGCTGCCCAGGAAGCCGCCTCACGCGAGCCGGATCCCGGTCTGCTCTCGCGCGTCGCCCAGCTCGAAGCCGCGCTCGAACGGTCGGAGGCCACCCGGCAAGCGGCCGTGCGCCGCGCCGACGAGCTCGCCGAGACGCTCGCGGCGACGACGGCCGAGCGGCTCCACCTGACCGAGAAGAACCAGACGCTCGAGAAGCAAACGGCCGCGCTGCTCGCCGAGCGCGCCGCGAGCGAGTCACTCGCGCCGGAGATCGACGCGCTCGAAGCGCAGCTCCGGGCTCGCGGGCATCGCATCGTGGTGCTCGAAGCGGAGCTGCGCGAAGGCCTGCGCGTGGGCAAGGAGCTCGTCGAGGAGCTCGAAACGCTTCGCGCGACGGCCGTGGTCCCCGCGGGCGAGGCCGCTCCTCCGGCAGCCACGCCGCAAAACGGAGCGCCCGTGCCTCCGTCGGCGCTCGGCGGGTTTGCATCCGCGCCCGAGGCGGCGCCTTCCGAGACCGCGGAAGCCTCTCCCGTCGCCAACGCCGACGCCGACACCCTGAAGACGCAGCTCGACACGCTCGCGGCCCGCGCGGCCCGCTCCGAGGCCGATCTCAAGGCCGCGGAGTGGCGCATCGCGCAGCTCGAGCTCGCCCTCGCGTCCGCCGAGCGCGGCGAGGGAGAGCCCGCGGCCGTGGCCGTCGAGCTGGAGCAAGCGCTCCTCGCCGCCCACCAGGAGCTCGCGACGCTGCGACGAGCGGTCGGTCCCGAGGGCGGGCACGTCGCGCCGGGCGTGGTCGAGCAGGCGGTCCTCCTCCACCAAATCTCTACTGCCGCGCTTGGGGACTCCGCTCCGTAAACGGAGCTGCGCCCCCAAACCCCCCGCCAACTCGACGGCGTCGTCCCCTGACGGCTCGCCCCCTCTGCCTGGCCGCGCTAACACGTCGGCCATGCGTCCTCGCCTGATCGCCGCGATCGCTCGCATCGCAACCGCCGCCACGCTCGTGACGGCCCTCGGCGCCTGCGGCTCGGCCGTCCCCAAGCCGGCCGCCGATCCGATCGAGGCCATGCGCGCCGGCGCGAGCGCCTCGCAAGACGGTGAGGTCCTCGGCCGCTGGCTGCTCGGCGAGCTGCTCGTCCCCGGTGGCGACGCGGCGCGGGCACGCGAGGCGCGCGGAAAGCTCGACAAGGCTTCCTCGAACAAGGGCCTCTACGCCTCGCTCGCGCGCGCCGTCGACGACGAGACCCACGGACGCTTCCGCGCGGCCGCCCTCGCGCACCTCGACGCTGTGAACGCCGCCCGCACCACGGATCACCCCGACGCGCCGCTCATCGGCTGGTACGCGGCGAGCCACCTCCTCCGCCTGCGCACGAGCGTCCCCGGCATCTGGGATCTCGCCAAGGACACGGTCGTGCGCACGATCGAGCAACCGGGCCACATCGGCTGGCGCGCGCGCAGCGACCTCGCGGAGTGGTGGAGCGTCGAGGGCCTGCGCAAGGAAGCGGAGGGCAAGGACAAGAGCCCGACCGAGATCGCGGCCGAGCGCTTTGGCTGCGCCAAGAAGGCGCGCCTCGCTGGCCCCTTCGGCCACCTCGCCGCGAATGATCACCGCATGCATTACGAGGCCGAGCGCGCTGGCCCCTGGCCTCGCCTCTTCCCGGCCGATCCGCGCCGCGCCGATCGACCGCGTGTCCTCGCCACCGAGCGGCGCGGCTGCCAAATCCGCAGCGGCGAGCCTGTCTCGGGCGGCGTCTTTTATGCCGAGACCTTCCTCGAGCTCCCCGCCGAGCGTGAGCTCATCGTCGCCGTGCAGGGCGCGTTCTCGATCCGCATCGACGACGTCGAGGTCCTCACGCGTGACCCGCGCGACTGGGGCATCTGGCCTCGTTTCGGCGCGCGCGTCCGCCTCTCTGCGGGCCGCCATCGCATCCTCGCGCGCATCGGCAACGCCGAGACCGGCATCCGCATCCTCACGCCGAACGGCCTGCCCCTCGGCGCCGAGACCTCCGACGATCCTACGGCGCCGTACGTCCTCGAGCCGCCGCTCGTCCTGCCCGATCCCAACGTCCTCGAACCTTTCCTCCTCGCGCTCGGCGTCCCGGCCGCGCCGCGCACCCCGCGCCCTTCGCCGCGCGACACGAACGATCCCATCGCGCGTTACCTCGCCGCGTGGCTCTCGCACATCGAGGGGCAGGACGACCTCGCCTCCGTGCTGCTCGAACCGCTCGTGAAGGATCCGTCGCGCGCCACGGGCCCCGCGCTCTCCACGCAGGCGCTCTTCATCGAGAAGGACCCGATCTTCCCGCAGAACGACGCGCGTGATCTCGTGAAGGACGTCCGCGCCCGCGCCGTCGCCAAGGATCCCGACCTCTGGCTCTCGCTCTTCTGGCTCGCGCTCGACGAGGCCGACAAGGTCGGCGCGCCCGAGGCCGCGACCAAGGTCGCCAAGCTCGCCGATCGTTTCCGCGAAGTCCCGGACATCCTCAAGGGACTCGGCCGCATGTACGCGCAGATCGGCTGGACCGTCGAGCACGCGCGCACCGTCAAGGACACGGCCACGCGCTTCTCCGAGGACACCGAGGCCCTCTTCGCGCTCCTCCGCCTCCACGACGAGCGCGGCGACGTCGCCGAGGCCGACAAGATTGCGAAGCGCATCGAGGCCCTCGATCCCGACGCCGAGGTCGCCCTCCAGCGCGCGCTCGAACGACGCGACTGGGGCGGCGCGATACGCGAGCTCGAGCGCATCGGAAAGACCCGCCGCGATCGTCAGGACATCGCCATCAAGATCGCCGATCTCCTCACCCGCGCCGGCGCGCAACGCGAGTCGATCGAGGCCCTCGAACGCGCCGTCAAGAACGACCCCGAGGACGCCTCGGCGCGCCTCGCGCTCGCCGACGCGCGCCTCGCCCGTGGCGACAAAACGGCCCTCCGCGCCGCGCTCGTCGAGGCGATCCAGACCGGCGCCGATCCTTCCGCGCTCCGCGAGGCGATCGAGCTCGTCGAGGGCACGACCGAGCTCACGCCGTATCGCATCGAAGGCAAGAAGGTCATCGCGCAGTTCGAGGCCTCGGGCGTCACGATGCCTGGCACCGCGGCACGCGTCCTCGATTACGCCACGGTCTGGGTCCACGCCGACGGCTCGGCGCGCATGCTGGAGCACGAGATCATCGGCATCCAGTCGCGTGAGGCCATCGAGGAGCTCGCCGAACAACGCGTCCCGCGTGGCCTCGTCCTCAAGCTCCGCACCGTCAAGAAAGACGGCCGCGTCCTCGAACCCGAGTTCGTCGACGGCAAGCCCACCGTCACGATGCCGCACCTCGAAGTCGGCGATTACATCGAGACCGAGACGCTCTACACGCTGCGCGGCGACGGCCGCGGCGGCCGCAGCTTCGAGGGCCCGCGCTGGTTCTTCCGCGAAGAAAAGATCCCCTACTTCATCAGCGAGTACGTCGTCGTCTCGCCCAAGAACCGCCCGCTCGACGTCGAGATCGGCGGCAGCGTCCCCAAGCCCACCCTCAAGGAGAACGGCGCCTTCGTCGAGCGTCGCTTCCGCGTCGATCGCAGCCCCGCGCTCCCCGAGGAGCCCGGCAGCGCGCCGACGCAGGAGTTCCTCCCGAACGTGCGTGTCGGCTGGGGCATCAACCTCGACGAGCGCATCGAGCGCCTCGTCGACGCCACGAGCGACGAAACCCCGCGCGACCCGCGCCTCAAGCGCATCGCCGAGAGCATCGTCACCGGCGCCGCGCCCGACGACGACAAGGACAAACCTGCCCGCCCGACGTCCGTCGACGAGCAGGCGCGCCGCATCTACCGCTGGGTCCTCGCGAACGTCGAGCAGGGCCGCGAGGACGACGGACGCCGCATCGTCATTGGCAAGAGCGGCAACCGCACCGAAGCGTTCCTCTACCTCTGCCGCCTCGCCGGCATCGACGCCTCGCTCGGCATGGTGCGTGATCGCCTCACCCCACCTTCGACGGGACCGCTCAGCGACGCCGAATCCTTCAACGCGCTCGCCGTCCGCCTCGACACCGAGCGTGGCGTGCGCTGGATGGTCGTGCGCGACAAGTTCGCGCCGTTCGGCTACCTCCCGAGCTCCTTGCGTGGCCAGCCTGCGGTCGTGCTCGAAGAGGGCGCGCCGCGCGAGACCACGCCGCTCACCGGCTCGCGCGACGGCGTCACCTATGAGGGCACGGTCGAGCTCCGCACCGACGGATCGGCCACGCTCAAGCTCGAACAGCGCTTCGAGGGCAAGTTCGCCATCATGCTCCGCAGCGCACTCGAGAGCTTGCCCGACGCGCAACGCGACGAGGCCATCGAGACCAAGCTCATCGGCCAGGCCTTGCCCGGCGCGCGTTTGCGCTCGCTCGACATCAAGAACGCGACCGACCTCGACGCGCCGCTCGTCCTCGTCATGGACCTCGAGATGAACGACTTCGCTCGTGTCCGCACCGGCGACATGGTCGTCTCGCCGCCCTTCGCGCTCCGCCTCTCGCCCTTCGCGGCCCTCCCCTCGCGTGAAACGCCGCTCTACATCTCGGAGCAATCCTCGGTCTTTTCGAACGTTCGCCTGAAGGTCAAACTCCCCGAGGGAGCGCGAGTCACCACACAACTCGCCGCCGCTTCCACCCAGGACGGAGGCCGCACGGCGACCGTCAGTGACCGCGTGGATCGCGACACGCTCGTCTTCGAACGGGCGATCAACATCCCCGCTGGCCGGGTGCAGCCTGATGCGTATGGCACCTTCCAGAGCTTCGTCCGCGAAGCGGAGGCGGCGCTGCATCGCGACATCGTGATTTCCGTGGGATCACGTTAGCGATCTCGCGTTACGCCCAATCCTGGTAATATGGACCATGAATCATGGTCACGATCCAGGATAACCGGCGTCCCTCCGTCGACGCACCCAAGGTACGCATCAACCGTGCGCTCAAGCTCTGCCCTCTCTTCGAGAAGGTGGCTCGCTCGACGTTCGACAGCGCGCTCGAAGTCGCCGAAATCGACGTCGTTCGTGCGGGGATGTCCATCCAGAAGCAGGACGACGACGTCACGTCGCTCGCGCTCCTCGGACACGGGCGTGCGCGGCTCGAACGCAAACTACCGTCTGGACAGACGGTCCCCCTTGGTTACCGCGGCAGCGGTGATCTCCTCGGCGAGGCCGCGCTTGCGGGCGCCAGGACGTACGCCGAGAGCGCAATCGCCATCGACGAGAGCGAGGTCGTGCGCTTCCCGGTTGCCGCGATTCAAGCGTGGCTGCGCGACGATCCTGCGCTTGGCCTCGCGCTCCTTGGCCTGCTCATCGACCGCCAGCGTGCGGCTGAGGATCGCATCGAGTCGCTCCTCTTCCGCAACGTCGAGGGCCGCCTCGTCGAGTTCCTCCTCGGGGCCGTTGATCGCTGGGGCGTACCCGACACACGCGGCACGTTGATCTCTGCGCCGATCACCCATCTCGAGATCGCGCAGTCGATCGGCTCCACGCGTGAGACCGTCACCATCACCCTCGGCGCGCTCCGCAAGGACGGCTTGCTCGCCGTGGCGGGTCGACGGCTCATCGTGGTCGACCGCGACGCGCTCGTGAAGCGTCGCTAGCGCACGGGCGAACGACCAGCCAGGCGGCCCCGCGCGTCCTTTTCGCGTGCTTGGTCGCGCTCGGGCGTGCTATCGCCCGACCGCGATGTCGATCGCCCAGAGTTACCGGATTCGACTCGAAGGGATCCGGTTCCGCGCGCGCCATGGTGTCTCGCGGGCCGAACGCGGCTTGCCGCAGGACTTCGTCGTCCATGTCGAGGTCTCGTTGCCCGTCTCGAGTCTGCCCCGGACGGACAGCCTCGCGAAGGTCTTCGACTACGACGGCCTTGCGAACCTCGTCGTCGACGAGGGCACGCGTGCTTCGTACAAGCTGCTCGAAATCCTCGCCGAGCGGCTCATCACGCGCATCCTCGCCGACACGCCTGCGGTCGCTGTCACCGTGCAGGTCAAGAAGTTCGGCCCGCCCACGTCGGTGTCGGTCGACGCGGTCTCGGTCGAGCTCTCGGCGAACCGCCCCGCGTAGCCATCCCGCAGACGAGCGAGCGGCCTATCATGGGCCATGACTCGCCTTTCGCTCCTCGCGGCTCCGCTCGCACTCCTCGCCCTCGCTTGCTCTAGCGAGGACGTAACCCCCTCCGTCAAACCCACGCCGCGTGCCTGGGACAAACTCGCCACGCCGAGCGACGTCGCGCTCGGCCCCGTGCGTGGCTTCACGCAGGCGCGTGGCATCATCCACAGCCACTCGCCCTACTCGCACGACGCGTGCGACGGCAAAGGCCTCGACGACAGCGGCGTACCTCGGACCGACTGCGTCGCGAACCTCCGCCGCGGCATGTGCGACGCCGCCGAGGATTTTGTTTTCCTCACCGACCACGCCGCCCACATGGCGGACGCCGACTTCCCCTCGTTGCTCTTCATCCAGCCTGGCGACGAACCCGTCCTCGGCGCGGACGGCGCGCCCATCGGCAACTACGTCGCGTGTGGCGACGGCCGCCGCGTCCTCGTCACTGCGGGCAACGAGAACACCTTCATGTCCGTGGGCCTCGAACGCCACCTCCCTGGCGACCCGGCCACGCGCCGCGCGACGTACGAGGGCGAAACCGCGGCCACCGTCGATGTGATGCACGAAGCCGGCGCCCTCGTCTTCATCGCGCACACCGAGTCCCGCACACCCGAGTGGCTTGCTTCGATGCCGTACGACGGCATCGAGGTCTACAACGTCCACGCGGCGATCGACCCCGACATCCGCCGCGACTTCCTCGGCCTCGAAGCTTATGGCGGGGGAGCCTCCATCCTCCCGTTCACCCGCCAGGACGAAGACGGCCCGCAGCCCGACCTCGCTTTCCTCGGCTTCTTCGAAGAACTGCCCATCTACGGACAGCGCTGGGACGCCTTGCTTGCCACGCGCCACGTCACGGGCATCGCGGGCACCGACGTCCACGAAAACAGCTTCCCGGGCATGCTCCGCGACGGCGAGCGTGGCGACAGCTACCGCCGCCTCATGCGGTGGTTCTCGAACATCGCGCTCGTCGACGGCCCGATCACCCCGGCTTCCGTCAAGACTGCCCTCGCCGCTGGCCGGAGCTACGTCGCGTTCGAGATCCTCGGCACGCCGTCCGGCTTTGATTTTCATGCCGAGACAAACGGTTCTTTCGTTGAAATGGGTGGGGAGACCACCGCCGGCGCCACAATCGTGGCCCACGCTCCCAAGGTTCATAACCTCGATCCCGCCGTCGACGCACCGACGATCTCCATGCGCCTGCTCCGCATCGACGCGTCCGGCACCACGATCGCGGCCGAGGGCGACACGATCCGCCTCGAGAATGCGCCGCCCGGCGCGTATCGCGTCGAGGTCCGCATCCTCCCGACCCACCTTCGCCCGCACGTCGGCGACACCGGCGAGTCGTACATCCGCGAGCGCTTGTGGCTCCTTGCGAATCCGATCCGCATTTCCTGAAGCCAAAGCGAGGTCGTCTGCCCGAAAAAGCCGATGGATCGCGGCGGAGACATCGGGAAAAACGATGGTATGCTGCGGCTACAGTGGAGTGGCTCAACTATCATCACCTGCTTTATTTCTGGGTCGTCGCGCGAGAAGGGAGCATCGCGCGGGCAAGCCAGGAGCTGCGGCTCGCCCAGCCCACCATCAGCGGACAGATTCGCGCCCTCGAGGAGGCGCTCGGGGAAAAGCTCTTCGTTCGCAGCGGCCGGCACCTCGTCCTCACCGAGGTCGGGCGCGTCGTTTACCGTTATGCCGACGACATCTTCTCGCTCGGCCGCGAGCTACTCGACACGGTCAAAGGCCGACCGACCGGCAGGCCGCTCCGGTTCGTGGTGGGCATCGCGGACGCCCTGCCCAAGCTCATCGCGCACCGCCTGCTCGAACCGGCCCTCGACCTCGAAGAGCCCGTGCGTATGGTTTGTCGCGAGGACAAGGCCGAGCGGCTGATCGCGGAGCTCGCCCTCCACAACCTCGACATGGTGATCACCGACGCCCCGCTCGGCTCCGGCATGAAGATCAAGGCCTACAGCCATTTGCTCGGCGAATGCGGGATCAGCTTCTTCGCCGCGCCCTCGATCGCGCTCGACACGCGCAGGCCGTTCCCGGGCTTCCTCGACGGCGCGCCGTTCCTCCTGCCTGCCGAGGGCACCACGCTCCGGCGCTCGCTCGAGCAATGGTTCGAATCCGAACGAGTTCGTCCGCGCATCGTGGGCGAGTTCGACGACAGCGCGCTGCTCAAGGTCTTCGGCCAGGCCGGCGCGGGCGTGCTTGTCGCGCCTTCGGTGATCGAAAAAGAGATCCAGAACCAATACGACCTTCGTGTCGTCGGCCACACGGAAGCCGTGAAGGAACGCTTTTACGCGATCACCGGCGAACGAAAAATCAAAAACCCGGCCACGAACGCGGTCGCCAGCGCTGCGCGCAAGAACATCTTCGGCTGAGCCCGCCCCTCATTTCCGCGCGAAATACCTCTCCACCGCCTCCACGAGCCCCTCCATCGTGCTCGTCTCCGCCGTCACGGCGACCTCGATTCCCCGTGCCCGCGCGCTCTCCGTCGTGATCTCGCCAATGCTCGCCACCGTCACGCCCGCGAGCAGCTCGCCCGCCCGCGCGCCGAGCGCCGCCACGAGCCCTTCCACCGTGCTCGTCGCCGAAAGCAGCACCACATCGATCGATTTCTCCTCGAACCGCTGCACGAGCTCCGCCGTCCGCTCGGGCCCGGCTTTGCGCGTCTCGTACACCGGCACGACCCGCACCTCGCAGCCCGCCGCCCGCAGCATCTCGGGCAGCGCCTCCCGCGCCACGAGCGCGCGCGGGATCACCACCCGCACAATCTGATTGTACGACAAACGTTTCCGGATTTCCTCGTCCGCCAGGATCGCGGCCGAAAGTCCCTCCCCGCGAAAATCCTTGGCTACGATGTCCGCGCGAATTCCCCGGGAAAGCAGCGCCGCCGACGTCCCCGTCCCGATCGCCGCCACCTTCGCGCGGCCAAAGGCCCGTGCGTCGAGGCCCTTCTCCGCGAGCGCCGCAAACAGCCGCTCCACGCCATTCTCGCTGGTGAACGCGACCACGTCCCAGGCGCCGAGCTCCGAAACGAGCGCCGAAACCACCGAAGGATCGGGCGGCGGACCGATCTCGATCGCCGGCCACACGTAGGGCTCGGCCCCTCGCTCTCGCAGCCGCTTCGCCACCGATTGCGCTTGACCCCGCGGCCGGAGCAAAGCCACGCGTTTCCCGAACAGCGGCCGCGTATCGAACCAGCGCAGCGCCTCCCGCCGCGCGGCCACCGCTCCCACGAGCAAGATCCCCGGGCTCCCGAGCCCCGCCGCGCGCGCCTTCGCCGCGATCTCCGCGACCGTCCCCGTCACGACCCGCTGCTCGGCCCGCGTCCCCCACTGGATCACCGCCGCCGGCGTCTCCGGGGTGCGTTTCGAAGGCCCGAGAAGCCCCGCCACGACCTCCTCCAGGTTGTGCATCCCCATCAGCACGCAAATCGTGCCTTTCACGCTGGCGAGCTCCGACCAGTCGTATCCCGCGCCCGATCGCATCGTCCCGCTCACGAAAATCACGCTCGACGCGAGATCCCGGTGCGTCAGGGAAAACCCTGCGTACGCCGTCGCTCCGAGCGGCGAGCACACGCCGGGCACCACCTCGAACGGCACGCCTGCGCGCGCGAGCGCCTCCGCCTCCTCCGAGCCTCGGCCGAACAGGTACGGATCGCCGCCTTTCAGCCGCACCACGCTCTTGCCGGAGCGCCCGAGCCGCACGAGCTCCGCCTCGATCGCCTCCTGTTTGGCCTGCTTCGAGGCGCGATCCGAGCCTCGTTTGCCCACGGGCATCACGACCGCGTCGGGCCGCACGCGCAAAAGCAAGGCCGGATGAATGAGCTCATCGTGCAGCACGACCTCCGCGCTCGATAGAAGCTCGGCCCCACGTTCGGTCAAAAGTCCAGGATCTCCGGGGCCTCCGCCCACGAGGTACACCGTCCCGGGCGCGGCGGCACGTGCCGCGGATCGCGTAAAATCCCCGCCTTCTTCGCCTTCTGACCGATTTTTCATGATCCCCGCGCGACCTTTCCTCTTAACTCGATTGCCACATCCTTGACACAATGCGCAATTCGCCTAGATTCCGCCCATCACATCCCTTCCTCGTTGGGGATCTCTGCTGCTGTATGCGATCCATCAAGCTGCTCACCGAGCCCAGCGCGGGCGTCGTCGACCGATGGTACGTGTCCGATGGGGCGACGGCGGTCGGTCCTGTCGGCATCGAGCTCATCGCGCGGGGCCTCGAGGCGGGAAAGGTGCCGCTGGAGAGCTACGTTCGTCACGAGGCGTGGAAGGTGTGGCGACCTCTCTCGGAGCTCGCGGTGATCTCGGTCGACTCCGCGGCGCCCACGCCGCCCTACCATCCTCGCCCCGCGGAGACCATCCCGGGTAGCCTCGGCGACGACATCACACAGCCGGGTCGGCCCGTCTTTCCGGACGAGGTGATGCCGCAGGACGTCCTCGCGGGCGCCGCGGACCTCGACGACGCGTTGCTGCTCCTGTTCAACGCGGCCGTCGTGCGCACGGGCGCCGATGCGGGGCTCGTGCACGTGGTGCGTCCCGGCGGAGCGGTTGTCCTGTACGCACACGGCCCCTTCGCGCGCGACATGATCGGCGAGCGCACGAGCCTTGTGGATCCGGCGCTCGCTGCGGCGGCGGAGGGCAACACGGTCGTCGCCGAGCCCTCGCCGGGCCCCGCGGGCCAGGCGGTCCGGGATCGGCTCTTGAACCTCGGCATCTCGTGCGACGCGGCGTGGATGGTCCCCGTGCTCACGGGTGGCCGCCTTGCTGCGTCCATCGAGCTCGGCCGCAAGGCGCCGCGCATCCGGGCGAGTGAGCTCGCGGTCGTCGAAGCTCTCGTCGACGCCCTTTCGTGCCGCGCCGATCACGACGGCTGGTGATCAGGCCGGGAGATCCCGGCCGAAAGAAGCAGTTTCTGGAGGTGAGGACGGGATTCGAACCCGCGTATGACGGTTTTGCAAACCGTTGCCTAACCGCTTGGCTACCTCACCGCGGTTGGTAGGGGCGCGTTTTTGCCCCATCCCGCGCCCTCTGTCAAGCGTCCGTGCACGACACCTTTCAGGTGATCCCCGCCACATCCCCTGAAACCTTTTCGGCGCCGCGCCTCGATCCGGTACGATGGTCCGTGCAGGGCGAGCGGAGAACGGGCATGCGTGCGATCGTCGGATGGGTTTGGGCCGCTTGCCTCCTCGCGGCGCCGTCGTTTGCCCTGGGACAGGGCATCACGTCCACGCCTCCGCGCCGTGTCCAAGAGGACCCGCGGGGAGCGGACGCGACGCAGAAGGCGACCAAACCCGACCCCGGACCGAAGCCCTCGGACGGAGGCGCGGCCAAGGACCCGGCGAAGGACGCCCCGAAGCCGCCGAAAGAGCCGCCGCCCTCGAAACCCACGCTGAAGATCGAGCTCCACGGCGGCGCCTGGCTCTTCTACTACCAGCCCTTCCAGCCTCCCGAGGAAAAGCCATTCCTCCGGATGCACGTCGCGCACCTGAATTTCGACGGCTCGATCGGCGATTTTGGCCTCTTCTTCAACGCGAGCGTGCGCGACACGCGCATGCGCGAGTTTTACGAAGGCCCGGCGTGGATCGAGGAAGGCTATTTCTATTACAAGCACCCGCGCGTCACGGTGAAGGTCGGCAAATCGTACAGCCACTTCGGCCTCTTCTGGGACAACTCGTTTTTCGGGCCCATCCATTTCTACGACGGCATCAAGCTCGACCCGAACTACGGCATCTCGATCGAGGGCAACGCGGGCAACGAGACGGGCCTGCGGCTCGCGTATTTCGGGCAATATTACCTCGTCGACGGCCGGACGAACGGCTCGTACGTCGGGCGCGACACGATCAGCATCCCCGGCGCGAGGCGAAGGCACATCGCGATCGTCCGCGCCGAGCCGGCGTATTACTGGAACAAGGACACGTCGCTCGTCCTGGGTGTGTCCGGGCAATACTTCCAGGCGGACATCCCGGCGCTCGCCGGGAAAAACCGGGACGTGCTCCGGTTCGCCCTCGACGCCACGATCAACATCGGCCCGGTGAGCGTGTGGGGCGAAGTCATGCGCCAGCGGGGCCAGAGCGTCACGGACTGGCCGATCCCGCCCACCCCGGCGACCGCCACGGCGCCCGCCGTCCCCGGCGTCGCCTCGTCACGGAACGACTATCTCCTCGTCGGCGGCGAGGCACGCATCTGGAAATTCGTGGCCCGCTACAACGTGAGCGGCGTGCGATACCAGGACGTCGGCTACACGGAGTTCATGCATCAGCCGGGCCTCGGCTACAACATGAACGACCATCTCCAGTTCCTCGTGGAATACGCGCACTGGACGCAGCACCCCGCCCCGGGTGTCGGAAAGTTCCTCGACCAGAGCGTGGCCACCACGATTCACGGATATTTTTAGGAGAGCCCCCCCCCGGGCGGTTCCTCACTTCACGCAGGCGCCGCTGTTGGCACAGGCGAAGTCGTCGCAATCGACGAAGGGATTGCCGTCGTTGCTGATGCCGTCGCTGCACTCGGCGAACGAGAGCTCGTGGCCGCAGACGGTGATGCTCGGCTTGCGGCTGCAGGAGTTGTCGGCGCAATCGACGAACGTGTTGCTATTGTTGTCGACGTTGTCCGAGCACTCGGCGTCGTTCGCCTCGGGGCAGATCGTGACGTCGGGGTTCAGCGAGCAGCCGAAATCCGCGCAATCGATGAAGTTGTTCCCGTCGTCCGTCGCGCCGTTCGAGCACTCCGCGTTCGCCAGCGCGGTCCACTCGTTCGGCGCCGGCATCGGGTTCGCCGGCACGTTCGCGTTGCACACGATGATGCCCTCGCGCTGACAGCCCGGATCCTCGCAATCGGAGACCCCGTCCTTGTCATCGTCGAGCCCGTTCGCACAGAAGACGTTCGAATCCTCCTTGACGAGGTTCTTGCACGCCGTCACGTCCGGGTTCACGAGGCAGGCATTGTCGCTGCAATCGATGAAGTTGTTGCCGTCCTCGTTCTGCCCATTCGTACACGCGTCGTTCGCGAGCGACTCGAACTCGGCCGCCATCGGCATGGGGTTCGCCGGCTGGTCGCCCGTGCAGACCACGATGCCTTCGGCCTGGCAATCGGTGTCCAAGCAATCGCTCTTGCCGTCGCCGTCGTTGTCGATCCCGTCGGAACACCGGCCGTTCGACCATTCACGCTTGCAGAACGCGAGCGCCTGACACGCCATCTCCTGGCAGTCGGTTTGCCCATCCATGTCATTGTCGATCCCGTCGGAGCAGAGCGGGTTCGACGCTTCCTGGATCTTCGCGCACGGCGCGACGCTGTCGCAGTTGAAGTCGTTGCAGTCCTTGAAGCCGTCGCAATCGTTGTCGACGCCGTCGCTACACGCTTCCGTGGTGTTCTCGTCGCCCGTCGGCGTGCACATCGTGCCGCTCGACGACGAGCTGCCCGGCGTGCCCGTGCTCGACGTGGTCATTCCGCCCGAGCCCATGCCGCCCGACGCGCCCGCGCCACCTTCGCCGCCCGACGCGCCCGCGCCACCTTCGCCGCCTTCGCCGCCGATTCCGGTCGTATTGTTCCCCGTCGCGCGACACGCCCCGAGCCCGAGGCCCAAAGTACCCGAAAGAATCAAAGCAACGTACGTCTTCGACTTCATGACCCGTCTCCTCGCCGCGGCCTTTTGATTGCCACGACCAAGCTCTACCCTTCGTCCTCGGCCTCCGCCTTGTCGCCGCGCAGCCCGAGCGCTTTGCATTTCTTGTAAAGGTGGCTCCGCTCGAGGCCGAGCCCGCGCGCCGTCGCCGCCATCGCCCCGCCATGATGCGCGAGCGCCTCCTCCAGGATCCGCCGCTCCGCCTCCTCGGCGAGCACCCGAAACGGCGTGCCCGGACGAAAGAGGCCCGTCGGCGTCCCGGCCGAGGCGCCGCCCAGACAAACCCGCACGTCCTCCGCGTCGATCTTCGCGTCGGGCGTCAAGATCACGAGCCGCTCGATCAAGTTCCGGAGCTCGCGCACATTGCCGGGAAAACCATACCCCGTGAGCACCTCGATCGCGCCCTCGGTCAGGACCATGCCGGGCCGATCGTTCGCGGCCATCGCGAGGCCCAGGAAATGCCGCGCGAGCAGCGGTACGTCCTCGCGGCGCGCGCGGAGCGGCGGCAGCGCGAGCGGCACGACGTTGAGCCGATCGTAGAGGTCGGCGCGGAACTCGCCCTTCTGGCCAGCGGCTTCGAGATCGCGGTTCGTCGCGGCCACGACACGCACGTCGACCTTGATCGTCTCGTGTCCACCGACACGCTCGATCTCGCGCTCTTGCAGCACGCGGAGCAGCTTCGCCTGCATCGGCAGCGGCATGTCGCCGACCTCGTCGAGGAAGAGCGTGCCGCCGCTCGCGCGCTCGAACTTCCCGCGCCGTTGCTTCGTCGCGCCCGTGAACGCGCCGGCCTCGTGCCCGAACATCTCGCTCTCGATGAGCTCACTCGGGACCGCGGCGCAGTTCATCTTCTCGAGCGGGCCCTTCGCGCGCTTGCCGGCGATGTGGATCGCGCGCGCCACGAGCTCCTTGCCCGTCCCGCGCTCCCCGGTCACGAGCACCGTCGCGCTCGCCTTCGCGGCCCGCGCGATCTGCTCGCGGAGCGCCACCATCGACCGGCTCTCGCCGATGAGCTCCCCGAGCTGCCCCGCCTGCGCCCGCAGCGCGCGCGCCTCGGCCTCGGCCCGCACGAGGCGCAGCGTGTTGTCGAGCACGAGGAGCAACCGATCGGTGGAGAGCGGCTTCTCCAGGAAATCGAGCGCGCCGAGACGCGTGGCGCGCACGGCGGCGTCGATCGAGGCATGGCCGCTCATCATCACGATGGGCAGGTCCGATCCCCCGACGCGGACTTTTTCGAGCAGCGACACGCCATCGCCGTCGGGGAGCGCGACGTCGAAGAGCGCGATGTCGTAACTCTTCTTGGCGAGCTTCTCCTCGGCGATGCGGACGCCGCCGGCGACGTCGACGGTATAACCTTCGAGCGAGAGGGCCTTCTGGAGCGTGGTGAGGATGGAGGGCTCGTCATCGACGACGAGCACATGGCCGCGCGGCATCGGCAGACCCTAGCACCCGTCCGCCGGGGGTGGGACGGCCCCACGCCGAACGCCCCCGTCACGGCACGGGTTCGAACGCGAGCTGTAACGAAGCTCCGCGAAGTGGACGTGGAGAAGCGAGCGACCGGAGGGTGTGGGGGGTCGTGGGAGGCACCGCGATTTTTCGCGCAGCGATGAACCGCTTTCAGGTCGGGCCGACCCGCGTTCCGCACGTTGGGGATGTACGAACGTGGTTCGCTTCGTGATACGTTCGAGATCCCATGCCTGCCGAGATCCTTCCGACCGCAGAAGGCGATCTCGGGCGAACGCCCTTCGCACACCTGCTCGTCTACGCGCTGGACAAGCAGCTCACGGGCGCGCTTTTTCTGCGCGAGGCGTCGGGCATCGAGCATGCGATCCGCCTCGAAGCGGGCGCGCCCGTAAAAGTTCGTCCGGGCGACGGGCACGCGATGCTCGGCGAGATGCTCGTCGAAGCAGGCGCGATCGACGAGACCACGCTGCGAGGCGCACTCTCGATGCACGGGCTACTCGGCGATGCGCTCTTGCTCGCGGGGTGCGTCGAGCGCGACCTGCTCGAGCAAACGGCGGCGCGTCAGTTCATGATGCGGATGACGCGGCTCTTCAGCCTCGGCGCCGACACCACGTACAGCTACTTCGACGGCCGCACGGACCTGCTCGACGACGCGGCGCCGACCGCGACGATGCACCCGCTCGCGGTTCTCTGGGCCGGCGTGCGCGCCCACGCGACGGCCTCGTCGATGATGACCGAGACGATCGAACGCCTGCGCGACGTCACGATCCGCATCCACCCCACGGCCGCGATCGAGAGGTTCGCGCCGACGACCGAAGAGCGCGAGATCCTGGATCGGATCCGGACGAGCGAGCTCGCACTCGCGCAGCTCTTCACCGCGGGCTTCGCGCCGGAAGAGACGCTTTGCTGGATGGTCTACGCGCTCGTGATCACGCGCTCGCTCGATCTCGGCCTCGGCACGACGCCGCTCTGCGCGGAGATCCCGCCCGAGCCGCAGCCGGCCGCGGCGCGTCCCGTGACGCTCGCGCGGATCCGCCTGCGCGCGGCCTCGCATCGCATGGGCGCGGCAGCGCCGGATCTCGCGGGCGACGGCGAGCGTTCACGCGTGCAACCGCGCCCGCGGAAGCGCGGTCGTCCGAGCGCGTTCACGCTCGCCGCGCGGCGCGTCGGCACGCCTCCGCCGATGGAGGCCGTGAGCGAGCGGCCGTCCGGGGCCGCCGTGACGGAGCCGCCGCCGTCCGCGGTCGTCGAGACAGACCCTTCGCCGCCGAACGTGCCGAAGCCCGTCGCGGCCGAACCTCCTTCCGACGCTTGGGGGCGACGCTCGGACGAGCCGAGCTCTGCCCCCAAACCCCCGGCAAGCGACACGGAGAGCGACAAGGCGCCCACCGTGCCCATGCCGCCGGAGGGCCAACCGGACGCCGCGCGCCCGGCGCATGCGCTCTACTGCCTCGCGACGTCGCGCATCGCGGAGCGTGATCTCGCGGGCGCGCTCGCGGCGTGCCAGCTCGCGCGTGAGGTCGATCCCACGCAGCCCGACTATGCCGCGCTCGCCGTGTGGATCCGCTCGCTCGTCGGCGGCGCGGATCTGCGCGCGCGCGTGGCCGAGCTCGACGCGCTGCTCGAAGCCCGCGAGGACCACACGCAGGCCTTGTTCTACCGGGGATATCTGCGCCGCCGGATCGGCGACGAGCCAGGCGCGGTGCAGGATCTCCGCCGCGTGCTCGACCTCGATCCGGACCACCAGGACGCCGCGCGCGAGCTCCACCGGATCGCCATGGGCAAACCGGCGAAGCGGCCGAGCGGCTATTTCCGGATGTAGCTCCTCACTCTGTGAAGACGAGCCGACGAGCCTCGCGAAGGGCCCCGCACGTCGATGGAGGCGTGCCAGCACATCGTGGAGCCCGTACCAGCAAACGCTGGTTCGGTCGCGCGAAGACGTGGAGCGGTTCGTTCGAGGTGATGGGCGGTGTGCACGCCGCGCTGGCGCGAAGGTACGGATGCGGCGGGAAGGCGCAACGTCGCTTGAGCTATCCGCTGCGATGTGACTACCTTGCCGCGCATGACGACAGGGGACGATCGATCTCGACAAGCTCGTGCGCACCCTGGCGAACCGGGACGTGACGCGCACAGAGGCCAACGTGCAGAGCGGCCTGCATGCGCTGCTCCTCGCGGCGCCGCTCTCCTTGGAAGAAGAACAGCTACGCGATCTCGACGTGGTGCTGGAGCAGCAAGCGGGTGCTCGCAAGCGGATCGACGTCGAGGCCGGTCTCTGCGTGTTCGAGGTCAAGCGCGACCTGCGCAAGGGCAACGTGCGGCAGGAGGCCGAGGCGCAGCTCGCGGGCTACGTCGCCTCGCGGACGCAGGAGATGGGTCAACGGTACGTCGGTGTATTGACCGACGGCGCGGAATGGCGCCTGTACCACCTGAAAGGGGGCGCGCTGCGCCTGGTCTCGTCCTTCACGGTCGACCCGAGCAAGCCGGATGTCGAAGGGCTCTCGGTGTGGCTCGAGGGTGTGCTCGCCACGAGCGCGAAGATCGCGCCTACGCCCCAGGAGATCACGCGCCGCCTCGGCGCGGATAGCCCTGGGCACAAGCTCGATTTCGCGGAGCTCTACGGGCTTTATGCACAGCACCGCGACGAGCCGACAGTGAAGCTCAAGCGCGAGCTCTGGGCGCGTCTACTTACCACCGCGTTCGGCACGGGATTCAGATAGCGACGAGCTGTTCGTCGAGCACACGCTCCTCGTGACGACCGCGGAGGTGATCGCGCATGCCGTCATTGGCCTCGACCCCACTGCACAAGATGTCTCCGCGGCCTCGCTCGTAACCGGCCAGCTCTTCGCCGACGCGCAGGTGCACGGCGTCGTCGACGCCGATTTTTTCGATTGGATCGTCGAGGTCCCGGAAGGGGACCGCTTCATCAGGGTGCTCGCTCGTCGCCTCGCGCGTTTCGCCTGGCGCGACGTCGAGCACGACGTACTCAAGACGCTCTACGAGAGCGTCATTTCGACGGAGCAACGCAAGCAGCTCGGCGAATACTATACGCCCGACTGGCTCGCCGATCGTATCGTCGACGTGTCCGTGAAGGACCCGCTGGACCAGCGCGTGCTCGATCCGGCGTGCGGCTCCGGTACCTTCCTCTTCCACGCAATTCGGCGCTACCTCGACGCCGCCGACGCGGCAAAGCTCGACAATGCGACCGCCCTCTCGGGCGTGACCCGGCATGTGTTCGGGATGGACATCCACCCCGTCGCCGTGACGTTCGCCCGCGTCACCTACCTCCTGGCCATCGGCCCCGCGCGTCTCCAGGCGGATGATCGGCCAGCGCTCTCGATTCCCGTGTATCTCGGCGACAGCATCCAGTGGGGACAGGAGCGGACCCTGTTCACGGGCAACGCGCTCGTCATCCCGACGCTCGCGGGGCATCTATGGTCGACCGAGCTCCGTTTTCCCGAGCGGACGCTGGCCGACGTGGGCCAGTTCGATCGACTCGTCGCGGAGCTCTCCGAGCTGGCAAGCATCCGCCGTGCGCGCGGAGCACCAGTCCCGAGCCTCTCGTCTGTCTTCCGTCGCTACGCCGTCCGCTCCGATGATCAAGCCATCATCACCGATACATTCAAGACGCTCTGCCGGTTGCACGACGATGGCCACAATCACATCTGGGGATATTACGTGCGCAACCTGGCGCGCCCCGTCTGGCTCGCGAGGCCAGAAAATCGCGTCGACGTGCTGATCGGGAACCCCCCATGGTTATCCTACCGCTTCATGACGGCGGCGATGCAGGCCGAGTTTCGCAAGCTGAGCGAGGAGCGCGGATTGTGGGCCGGCGCCGCGGTGGCCACCAATCAAGACCTCTCCACATTGTTCGTCCTTCGTAGCATCGAACGTTATCTCTGTCCGGGCGGCCGCTTCGGCTTTGTCCTGCCCTGGTCCGTCCTGCGCGGGCGGCAACACGCCGGGTTTCGAAAGGGGCGTTATTCCCTCGTCCAATCGAAGGACCTGACGGTATCGTTTGAAGAGGCCTGGGACCTCCACGCGGTGAAGCCCTCGTTTTTCCCGGTTCCGAGCTGTGTGATTCTCGGAGAAAATGCAGACGAGCCCGCGGCGCTCCCCTCCTCCGTCGAGCGATGGTCGGGGCGGCTGCCGCAAACCAATCTGGGATGGGAGACCGCGAAGAGGCACATCACTCGCGCAGAGGCTTCGGTCCGCGAGGCCAAGGATGCGACGCCGGGCAAAGGCTCGCCGTACGAGGAGCGATTCGCACAGGGAGCCACGGTCGTCCCGCGTTTCCTGCTCGTCGTCGAGCAGCGAGCGGCCGGGCCGCTGGGCTCGGGTGCCGGTCGGGTTCCCGTCCGCAGCCGGAGGAGTCCGAACGAAAAGGCGCCCTGGAAATCGCTCGCTTCACTGGAAGGGAACGTCGAGCGCCAGTTCGTGCGATCCATGCACCTCGGAGAGACCGTACTGCCTTATCGGACGATCGCGCCGCTCAAGGCCATCATCCCCTGGGACGGCAAGCGCCTCCTTCACGGTCGGGACGAGCGCCTCGGGCTCTATCCGGGGCTCGACGATTGGTGGCGGCACGCTGAGTCGCTGTGGGAAGCGCACCGATCCAGCGAGCGCCTTTCCCTGATCGAGCGCGTCGACTACCACCGCGGACTCTCGAACCAGTTCCCGATCCCGCCGCAGCGTGTCGTTTACAATGCAAGCGGCATGTACCTGGCAGCCGCCATCATCCGTGACAATGCCGTGGTCGAGCATAAATTGTACTGGGGGACGGCGAGTAGCCTCGAAGAGGCACGTTATCTGGAGGCCATCCTCAATAGCAACGTCGTTACCGAGCGGTTGCGGCCCCTCCAGGCGCGTGGCGAGCACAACCCACGCGATTATGACAAGTACGTCTGGCACCTCCCGATTCCCCACTACGAGCCGGACGATGAACGCCATAAGCGACTGTCGAAGCTGGCCGAGGAAGCGGAGCGGATCGCGGCCGGCGTCGCGCTTCCCACGGGCAAGCGCTTCGAGACGATGCGAGGCCTCATCCGCAAAGCGATCGCCGCGACCGAAACAGGCCGGCAGATCGAGGAGGAAGTCGCCGCGCTGCTGGGATAGACGGCGCGTCCTCATCGCCATGTCACTCGGACCCTCTCTCCCCTCGCCCCGATGAAAGGAGCCCTTATGCCGATCGCATTGACCCCCGAACAGCAGACCATCCTGGAAGAGACGCGCGCCGCCTCCACGCCCGCCGAGTTCGAGGCGTTGCTCGTCGCCGCGCAGCCCGAGACGGACAAGATCGTGCGCGAATCTCTCGCGCCGAACCAGCCGATTGGCGTGACCCTGACGGAGCTGCGCGATCTCTTTCTCGCCGTCACCCAGCACGCCCCGAAGCTCGACGCGCACAACTACAAGGCCGAACGCCGCGCCCTGTTCCGCGACGCGATCCGCCTGCTCGAGACGGCGCACCTTTGGTTTGGCGAGGGCCACCGCACCGGCGCGTTCCGGGTGCGGACCGTCGCGGAGGTCGTCGAAGCGAGCCGCCCCTGGCGTGCGCGCCTGGCCGCCTATGGAGAACATGCGTTTGCCTTCGAGCCGGAGATCGCGGACGTCTTCGGCGACGTGAACACCACGGGCACGCTCGACGAGGAGGTGGACGATCTGCGTTTGCTCCTCCAGGCCGCGAAGCAACACCAGGGTGCGCTCGCTGCGGTTGGGATGAGCGACGATTTCGTGAAGCAGGGCGAAGGGCTCCTGCGCGAGGCCGAGAATCGAGACCTGCTCGGCGTGCTCGGGCTGCGCAACCAGGAAGAGGCGATGTTGCTGCGCAACCGGATCCTGACGTACGCCGTCCTGCTCGGACGACAAGCCCGCGCGGCGGGGGTCAATGCGTGCTTCGACGACGCGGAGGCGCGGCGGAGGTTCGAGGCGACGTCGTTCCGAGAGGCGCTCCGGCGGCTACGGCCGAAGCGGCGGGGGACCAAGGAGGAGCCCACAACCCCGGACGGGGCCCCCGCCGATAGCTGATTCCACGGTTCGTCAGGGCGCGAGACGGACGCTGAAGAGGTCGGCGCCGTTCATGGTGGTGAGCTTCTCGAGCGGATTGCCGAGCTCGAGCTCCGTGTAGAACCCGCCGACGACGATCACGGTGCCCTTCTCATCAATCCCCAGGTCCCAGCCGAACTGATTGCCCGCGCCGCCCAGCGCCTTGGCCCAGAGGGGCAACAGGTCCGTGCCGGCGAGCTTGACGACGAAGGCGTCGGTCCCGTTGGGGGCAGGAAGCACCTGGCCATCCACGTCGAGCATGCCTCCGGAGTAACGCCCGGTCAGTATGATGTGCCCTGCGCCGTCGGCGGCGACGCCGATGCCGCGCGTCTCCGTGTTCGTGCTGCCGATACGCTTGCCGCGAACGGGGGCGCCATCGGCCGCGTTGAACTCGGCGAAATACGTGTCGGTGCTGCCCGACACATTGATGGAGTCGGACCCGAAGTCGACGGAGCCCGCGAAGCGCCCCGTGACGAGGACGTTCCCATTCGGCGCGATGGCCACATGGTTGACGTTCTGATCGTTGGACGGGCCGACGAATTTGCTCCAGAGATGAGCGCCGTCCTGCTTGTCGTACACGGCGATGATGCCGTCTTGGTTCGAGCCGTAGCCGGGGTTCGACGAGCCCCCGAGGTTCACGTTGCTGCTCGTCTGGCCGACGATCACCGGGTGGCCGTCCTTCGTAACCGCGACGCTCCAAGCTCGCTGGTCCCCGCCCGTGATGAACGCGCGGCTCCAGCGGTGCGTGCCGTCGGCGTCGAAGCTCACCACGTAAATGTCGTCGTTGCCCCCGGGATTGAACGAATCGCCGCCGAAGCTGAACTCGTCATCACGAATGTATCCGGTGACGAACAGATTTCCGTCACCGTTCACCGCCACGCCCTGGGCCGTCTGCGTGCTCGTCGTCCCGAATCGCTTGCTCCAGACATGCATGCCCATGGCGTCGAGCTTCACGACGAAGATGTCAGCCCCCGGGCTCGGCGTCGTCAGGTCGTCCCCGCCGAAATCGATCGTCCCGCTGAACTCGCCCACGAGGATGACATTGCCCCCCGTGTCGATGTCGAGCGCACGGACGACACCGTACGCCGTCGCAGGGTACGCTCTCTCCCATTGTTTCACGCCGGCCGCGTCGAATTTCGCGACGTAGGCGCTGCCCGCCGACACAGTAAAGAAATCGTTGTCGAGTGTGCCGTCGATCACGCCCGCGATCACGTACCCGCCGTCGGGCGCCACCGCGACGTCGAAGATCGTGTCGTCCATCGGCGCCGAAATCTTCCCCGGCGGCGAGAAACTACCCAGGGGCGCGCCCGTGCACATCGCGATGGCCGTGCCGTCGCAATCCTCATCCGCCGGCGTCGTGCAATCATCGAATGTCGGCGTACAGCAGACGGCCTCATCCGCATCGCCAAGCCCATTGCAATCCTCGTCCCCGGGCAGACTGCAATTCTCGGCAGACGCAGGCACGACTTGGCCCTCGCAGGTGCTCCACTCCATGCCGTTGTCCCCGCAAACCTCCGTGCCAGCCTTGCAGAGGCCGACGCCCTCCGTGGCAGCAGGCCCCGAATAACACGGCCTCGTCTCGCCCGGGGCGCACATCACGCCGCCCCCGCCCGTGCCACCCATGCCCCCCGCACCCGCTGTCCCCCCCGTGCCCCCCGCCCCGCCTGCGCCCGCCGTCCCCCCCGAGCCGGCCGCGCCGCCCGCCTGCACGGGGAGCGATCCATTCTCATCGAACCCGCACGCGAGTGGTACCGCGGAAAGACCGAGCACGGCGAGCAGACCTAACGAGCGACGAATCCGACGATCCGCGTGGGGCATGAGCATTCTCCTGTGCGAAAAGCAATACGCGCCGATAACGCGCTGGGGGAGGAATCGACTCTACGGGAGCCCGGCGGCCGAATCAATCGGCCCGCGCCCACGATCCGACCACGGGTTGACGCTGGCGCGTTCCGGCATCATCGCCTCGACGTGCCCCGCCTCTCCGCCCGCGTGCACCTGCCATCCGGCCGCGTAGCGCGCCTCTCCGACGAGGCCGCTCGGCGCGCCAAAACACGCGCCCGCACGCCCGATACACGCCCGGGCGGCTGCCTGGAAGCGCTCGCGATCCTCGAAGCCGAGAACGTCGCGAAGACCGACGCCGGCGCGCCGCTCGACGCGCGCGGTTTGTCCCTGCGTGACTTCCACGTGCTCCGCGCGCTCCTGGTCCACACCGGCGTGCAAACGGAAGAGCTCGCCGAGCTGCCTTGCGAGAACTGCAGCGAGGTTTTCCGTGTGGTCCCTTCGCGCCTGCTCGAGATCGCGCCGTTCGTCGACGGCGAGCTCGACGACCCCGAGCTCGACGCGCCCTTCGATCACGAGGTGGCCCACGCGATCCCGGCCATCCGCGTGGGCACCGAGCTCGCCCGCTCGATCCGCATCTCCGCGCGCACGGTCGAGGAAGCCCTCCCGCTCTTCCGCGCCGAGTCCGCGCAGACACGCATCACGCCCGCGCTCGTCGTCGCCATGGGCATCACCGCGCTCGGCCGCGAGCGCCGCGCCTCGGCCATCGCCAAGGCGCTCACCGAAGCCCCGCCCGAGGCCTACCAGGCCGTCGCCGATCTCCTCTACCAAGCGCACTATTCGGCTCGCCTCGTCGCCGTGCATCGCTGCGCCGCGTGTGGCGCGCGAAACGATCTCGACGTCCCCTGGCATCGCGAAATCCCTTACGAGGTCGGCGAACCTCGCAAGTCACGCCGCGCCTTCCCGGACCTCGACACGTTCGAGGCGATGGTCACGGAGGCCGCCGAGCGCATCTACCGCGCGCGCGGCGTGCGCAACATCGACCTCATCGTCGACGACGGCGTGCCCGCCTGCGACGACGGCGGCGAGCCGCTGCTCGGCTGCTACACGCCCGGCGGCACGGACGCGACGCTCGGCATCCCACGCGCGCCCGAGATCCGCTTGTTTTACCGGACATTTCAGACCGAGCACCGCCGCGATCGTTCGTTCGACGTGGTCGCCGAGATCGACGAGACGATCGACCACGAGATCACCCACCACCTGCATCACCTCGCCGGCGACGATCCACTCGACGAGGAAGAACACGCGGTGATCGAGAAGGAAGCGATCCGCAGGATCGGCAAGCGCGAGGCCGCGCGCCGCGCGGGCCGAGGCCTCGCGTCGGACCTCGCGGGGTTCGTGCGAACGACATGGCCGCTCTTCGTGATCGCGTTCGTCGCCACGTATTTCACGTTCTGCCGTTGAAAGAAGCGAGCCAGCTTGACCTCGGCCCCCGCCCGACAAGAATGGCCTCGTCATGCGCTCTGCCTCGATCCTTCGCGCGATCCTCGCCTCCTCGATCGCGCTCGTCGCCGCCTCGGCCGCGAGCTCGTACGTGCTCGCCCAGACGGCTGCGCCGGCCGACGGCGACGCTGTCGTCGCGAAGGTTGGAGTTCGAACGATCACGGTACGCGAGGTCGAGCGCAGGCTCGCCACGATGCCGCCGTTCCAGCTCCGCTACTTCGGCAAGACGCACGACGAGATCCGCCGCAAGTTCGTCGAAGAGACCGTCCTCAAGGAGACGCTCTACGCCGAGGGCGCCGAGGCCGCGAAGATGCGCGAGCTGCCCGAGGTCGCCGAGCGCGTTCGAAGCGTGCTGCGCAACGCGATCGTCTCGCAGATCCGCGCCGAGGTCGCCGCGCAGGGCGGCGTGACCGACGAAGAGGTGCGGGCCTACTACGACGCGAACCGCGACAAGTACCACGCGCCGTCGCGCGTCGCGATCTGGCGCATCCTCGTGGCCACGCGCGAACAAGCGCTCGACGTCATCCAGAAGGCGAAGGCCGACCTCTCGCCGAAGCGCTGGAACGAGCTCGCGCGTGATCTCTCGCTCGACAAGTCGACGAACATGCGCGGCGGCAACCTCGGGCTCGCGGCGCCGGATGGAACGACGACGGACCCGAACGTGAAGGTCGACGTCGCGCTCGTGAAAGCCGTCGAGGGCGTGAAGGACAGCGAGCTCGTGCCCGAGCCCGTCGCCGAAGGTTCGTCGTGGGCCGTCGTCTGGCGGCGCCAGAGCATCAAGGCCGTCGATCGTCCGATCGAGCTCGAAGCGCCCTCGATCAAGCAGATCCTGATGCACGAGCGCACGCAGAAGAAGATCCAGGAGGTCGTGGCCGCGCTGCGCAAGGAGCACCTCGGCGAGACGAACCCCGACCTGCTCGAGATGCTCGGCGTGAGCGCGATGGGCGAGATCACGCCGGCCAAGCGCCCCGGCACCTTGCCCTCGTCGCGGCGCCCGGCCGCAGGCCCGCCCGCGCCCTCGCAGACGCCCGCGGGCCCGCGCTGACGCGAGCGCGCTCAGGCGAGCGCGATCGCCAGGAGCAGCCCGAACGCCGAGACGATCGCCGAGATCACCGCGACGACCGTGCCCGTGCGCCGCGCGCGCGCCGCCGCATCCTCGGGCAAACCATAGACCCCCTTGAGGAGCGCGTCCGAAGCCCGACCCGGCACGCGCATCGAGAGCGCGAGGACCTCCGCCGCCGCCTTCGCGCCCCGCGATCCGAGCATCCAGATCGCGCCGAGCGGACCCGTCATCAGATCCCAGCCGCAGGAGTACAGGCCAAACCTTAGCGCGCGCCTTCGTTGCGGCCGCGCCCCCTGCTTTCGCGCGCCCGCGTCGAGCGCCGCGCCGTGGCTCGCGTGCGCCACGACCATCCAGAGCGCGAGCGCAGGCACGCCGATGACGAACCACTCGATCGCCCGCACGCGCATCTCCGGATCACCGATCACCTGGAGCGCCAGGTTCGGCAGCGCGAGCGCGGCGAGCGGCAGGAGCATCGCCACCATCGAGCCGACCGCGAGCATCTCGGCCACGATCGCGAACCGCACGGCCGGCGGCAGCGCGCCGTCCGGCAGCGCCGAGAAAAACGCGTCCGCGCCCTGCGTCGTCGCGAGCGCCGTCCCCCAGAGCCGCGACCACGCCGTCCCACCCGGGCGTTCCCACGGCACGATGGCCATCACGCCCGAGGCCGTCTCGTCCGCGGGCGTGCACCCCGAGCAATCCGACTGACCACAGATCGTGCAGAGCACGGCCGCGGGCACCTCGAAAGCATCGGTGTCGGACGAGTCCGCTCTCGGCCGGACGCGTTGCGCGCTCATCGGTGACTTGGCCATGGCGCACCTCCGACGGACCCGCCCCGCGCCGCGCGAAGAAAACCCGCCGCCCACAGAATACGCGAGCGCCTCGGCCGTGTCGACCCGAGGCGGCCGCAAAAGGCCTCAATGCAACATCTCGTCGCCCTTGCGCGCCTCCTTCGAGCGCAAGTCATCGACGCGCCCGCCGAAGCGCGTCGACGCGCCGAGCGCGAGCAAGCCGAGCACGAATGTCACGTGCAGACCGTACGCCCACGCGAAGCGACGAGGCAGGTTGCGCGTGCTCTCGGGGACCACGGCGACGCGCATGATCACGGTCATGATCACGATCGCCGCGAGGAATCCGACCGCGAGGCGCGCGCCGCGCATCGCGTGGATCGAGCGGCGCGAGAGCACGAGCGGGAGCATCACGATCCACGACACGAAAGGCGCCCACATCCACTGCAAGCGCTCCGCGAACCCGAATCCCGTGAACACATGGAGCTCTGGCGCGGTCTCGCGCATCCAGGGCAGAAAAAACGCGACGAGTCCGAGCGCCGCGATCATCACGAGCGGACCGCGTCCGCGGCCGACGTACGTGAACGGCAACGTCTCCATCTCGGGCGGCACCGGCTCCTCGTCTTCGAGGGCCTCGCGCGAGGGCGGCAGCTTGCGGATGTCCTCCAGCGCGAGGCCACACTCGGGGCAGACGCGCGCCTCCGAGGGCTCGAACATCTCACGGCAGAAGGGGCACGCGACGAGGGCAGGCATCGGGCGGCGGGGAGTTTAGCGCGCGCCGGGTTCCCAGCGCGCGCCCCAACGTTTACAAATGCCCCACCATGTCGAAGCGACAGAAGCTCGAAGACGACGCCATCGCCACGTTCTTCGCCGCGCACGCAGGCTGGTCGCGCGCCGGCGAGACCATCCAGAAGACCTACAAATTCCCTGACTTTTCCACCTCGCTCGCCTTCGTCGTGCGCGTGGGCCTCGCAGCGGAGAAGCATGATCATCACCCCGACGTCCACCTCGGCTGGGGCCGCGTGACGGTCGTCTGGTCGACGCACGACGCCGGCGGGATCACGGGCCTCGACACGGAGATGGCCGAAGCGACCGATCGGCTCTACGGAAGCGCATGAACGAGGATCCGACGCGGTGATGGAGTCCCCTCGAGAAGCGCTCCTCGCGCGGCTCGGGTTGAGCGGCGAGCTGCCTCATCTGGAGGAGGCGCTCACGCACCCGAGCTTCTCGAACGAGCAACGCAAAGGCGCGTGCGCCGACAACCAGCGGCTCGAATTCCTCGGCGACGCGGTGCTCGGACTCTGCGTGGCCGAGCTCTTGATGCTGCGTTTTCCCGGCGCGGACGAGGGCGAGCTCTCGCGGATGCGCGCGGCCCTGGTGAACCCGAATCCGCTCGCCACGTGGGCGCGCTCTGTCGAGCTCGGCGCGGCGCTCCGGCTCGGTCGAGGCGCGCAAGCTGCAGGCGAGCGTGACCGCATGAACGTGCTCGCGGACGCGGTCGAGGCGATGATGGGCGCGATCTACCTCGATCGTGGGCTCGACGCGGCGCGCGTCTTCGTGCACGCGGTGATCGCCGAGCCGCTCGCGCGCCTCACGGAGGGCCCCGAGCGCACGCGGGATCCGAAGAGCGAGCTGCAAGAGCGTGTGCAAGCCACGGGCGGCCCCTCGCCCCGCTACCGCGTCGTGCGCGTCGAGGGACCGCCGCACCACCGGGATTTCACGGTCGTCGTGGAGATCGACGAGCAGGTCGTGGGCGAAGGCCAGGGCCGTTCGAAAAAGCTCGCGGAGCAGGAGGCCGCGCGGGCCGCGATCCTGCGCTTGTGGTCAGGTGACGCGGACGCGGCGAGCGAAGTATCTTCGGGATCCAACGAGTCCGAGGTTCGTCCGTCCAACGGTGCCCTCCCGCGGACGGAGGATGCCTGAGACATTCTGAGGAGGTTTTCGCAGATGCGCCGGATCGCGCTCGCCGTGCTTGTGACGCTCGCGCTGGTCTTCACCGTTCTGCCGGCGTGGGCAGGCAGTTATCTCGACCGCGCCGCGCTCCTACTCGACGGGGCGCGCAAGGAAGGGGACATGCTCCAGCCCCGTACGTTCGACAAGGAGCTCGTGCTCGTCGTGAAGGCGCTGGCCGAGGCGCGCGCGAAGGTCGGTCGCAAGATGGAGGTGCCCGCGGCCGTGACGAAGGCGCACCCGCACCTCTTGCTCGTGCTCGCGAACTACGAGCGCGCGGCGGCCGCGGCCGAGGACGGCAACTTCAAGAAGTTCATGGAGCACCTGAGCACGGCGCGTGACGAGGACCGAAACTTCCGCGCGATCATACGGGAGCTCGGCTACACGCTGCCGGACGTGAACACGAAGAAATGAGCGGCCGCGCAGGCCTGAAAACGAAACGGGCCGCCTCGAACGAGGCGGCCCGTTTTGCTTTGGGCGTCGCTCGTTCCTAGAGGACGAGGCCGACGTCGAAGGCCAGCGTGTACTGCCGGGGAAGCCCCTGGAACTTGTTCACCGTGGCGGCCGCATCGTCGTTCGGATCCGGCGTGGGGGCAAACGAGGCCTCGTCCTGGTTCGCCTCCTCGGGATCGATGACGTCGGTCACGAAGTGCGCGCCGATGCGCACCATCTGGAAGCGGAACTGCAGGCCCGCGTCGATGCGGTGGCGCGTCATGCGGACCGGATCGAAGACGACCGTGTTGTTGAAGTCTGCGCTCGTGCCCGTGGCGCAGACAGGCTGACCGTCGCGGGAGGGCCTGCTCGGATCGGGCGTGGCCGGCGAGTTGCCGCCCCGGTAGCCGCAGTAGTTCAGCGCGTCGGTGTTCGGCGTGAGGTCGATGAGGCCCGAGTCGCCGAAGATGCGGAGGAACGAGTAACCGACGTACGGCGTGAGCACGACGCTGCCCGCGATCGGGATGGGCTTCGAGAGCTGCGCGTCGGCGGCCGCGACCGTGAGCTGAAACTCGGGGTTGCCCGTCAAGGTCGTGACCGAGCCGCCGACCGCGATGTCCGGGAAGATCGCGGGGATGCCCGTGCGGAAGCCTTCGAGCAGCGCGATGCGCACGTCGGCGCCGAGGATGCCGATGTTCGAGTTCGCCATGAACCCGATCTTCGTGCCGAGCTCCACGCCGAGGATGCCGAGCGGCAACGACAGCGGCGCGAAGCCGTAGCGGGTCTTCATCGAGAAGACCTGGAGGAAGTTGTCAGGCCCGGTGTTGCGCGTGGAGAAGAGCTTGTTGTTCGGGTCCTGCTTGCCTTGCGTCCCGAGCTCCCAGTATTGCGCGCCCGACGAGATGTTCGTGAACGCGCCCTCGAACGCGAGATCGAACCCGCCGTAGCCGGTCGTTCGCGCGGGATGCATCGCCGTCGGCGCAAGCGCGAAGCCCCACTCGCCGATGAGTTTGGCGAAGGCGAGATCGTCGGTGCCGCAGCGGGAATAGCCCGACTGCGGGTTGTAGTAGAGGCCGCCGTTTCCGCCCGGCGCGCGGCAACTCTCGTCCGTCACGAGGCGCGCGAGGGCGGGGTCCATCGTGTCCGCCTCTGCCTGGCGAGGCACCGCCACCGCCGCGACGAGCGCGGCAGCTGCCGCGATCCACCCGAATCGACGCATACCAGGATCTCCGAGCCGCGAGGCTACGGTGGGGGCCGCTTTCCCGTCAAGGTCTCTCCGAACGGAAGCTTGTGCCCGGGGCGCATGGGGCTAGAAAGACCGCGTGGCCAAGGACCAGCGCCCTCGCCTCCGCGCACGACCCCTCGACGAGCCCCTGCACGTCGTGCTGGTCGACCCCGAGATCCCGCAGAACACCGGCAGCATCGCCCGGCTCACGGCCGCCACGAAGAGCAAGCTGCACCTCGTCGGCAAGCTCGGCTTCCGCATCGACGAGCACTCGGTCCGCCGCGCCGGCGTCGACTACTGGCACCTCGTCGAGCTCGAACAGCACGCCGACTTCGACCAATTCCGCGCGAGCTTGCCGAACGCACGCCTCTGCCTCTTCAGCGCGGTGGCCACGAAGAGCTACCTCGACGCGGGCTACAGGCCCGGCGACGTGCTCGTGTTCGGCAAGGAGAGCAAGGGCCTCGACGACGCGCTGCTCGAGCGCTTCCCCGACGACGTCTACGGCATCCCGACCCTCGGGCCCGTGCGCTCGCTGAACCTCGCGAACGCGGTGGGCATCGTGCTCTACGAGGCCCTGCGGCAGATCGGCGCGTTCTCGCAGACGACGCTCGGATGACCTCGATGATGAAGCCACTCCTGCTTTGCCTGGCGCTGCTCGCCTCCGCGGCGGGCTGCAACCGGCGCCCGGTGAACGCATCGCCCGACGGCGCGGTGCGCGAGCTCGTCGAGCGCCTGCGGCTCGTGAACGGCGACCCGGCCGCGGCGAAGAGCGCGTTCGAGCTGCTCTCGAAGCGCGCGCGTGGAAACCTCGCCGAGCGAGCCCAGCGCTACAGCGCGGCGAGCGGCAAGACGATCGCGCCCGAGGCGATGATCGTGCCCTCGCGCTTCGTCGTTCGTTTCGAGCCCCAACGGTATGCGGCGCAGATCTCCGGCAACCACGCGCTCGTCGAGATCATCGGCCTCGGGCCGGAGGACCACGCGCAGGTCGCGTGTGTCTTCGAGGACGAAGCGTGGCGCGTGGATCTTCCGTTTCCGCCGCTGCCGCCGGTGCAGGTTCGTCCGGGAAATAATTAAAAAAACGAAGGGCCGATTCCTCGTGGAATCGGCCCTGTTTCGGGGAACCGCACCGCCCCCTTGCGCGCGCGGCTCTACGGTTCAGTTGGCGAGAAAGATCGCCTCGATCTCCGTCTTCACCTGCTCCTCGGTCTGACCCCGCGCGATCGCGATCTCCTTCACGATGAGCGAACGCGCCGTGTCGAGCATGCGGCGCTCGCCGAAGGAGAGCTGCTTGTCCGTCTTCAGACGGTAGAGATCACGCAAGACCTCGGCGACGTCGTAAATCGAGCCCGTCTTGATCTTGTCCATGAAGCCGCGGTAGCGGCGGTTCCAGGTCTGGTTGTCGAACGCGATCGTGCGCTCGCGCAGGATATCGAAGATCTCGCGGATCTCCTGCTCCGAGATCACCTGACGGAGCCCGACGGCGCTGGCGTTGGAGACCGGCACCATGATTTTGCGGTCGGTGTCCAGGATGCGGAGAACGTAGAAGCGCTGGCGGTTCCCGGCGATGTCTTTCTCTTCGATGTTGACGACCTCGGCCACGCCCTGGGCCGGATAAACCGCCTTGTCGCCTACCTTGAACTGGATCTCCGAACGAGCCTGCATACTGTCTCCTTTGCCTACCGCCCCGCCGCTTCGATCCCGTGTCCCCGCTGGGCCGAGCGATGCGATCGCTCGAGGTCGGCCAGGAACCGTTGGATCTGGTGTCTCATTCCGAAGAGGGGAGCGCCGCCGCGAAGACCACGATAAGGGCCTGGGGGATGCGGGAGATCGCAGAGCGCTGCTGGTTCGGTCACCATCGAAGACACCGCGGGGGAGCTGACGGTGGAAGGGGTTTCGGGGTTGTTGAGAGAAGTCCCCTCACGTCTCGAGATCTCGACGTCCCGGTGAGGGGTTAGTTTGCGCCAGGCGCGCGCACTCTAGTGAGAACGCCGGGATCTGTCAACCGAATTGGCTTCTACCGGCGAGCTTCCATACAGTTATGGCAACGGTCCGGTGAAACGGCAACGGACACGCGTATGGATGGGCGGCAGAGCGAGCGATCGCCGTTACGCCTCGCGCCCTTCCGCAAGCCTTCGCGCGAGCCCCCAGCGCACACCCCGATCCGACACGATGAGCTCGGCGGTGGATTCCACGGCGGGCGTGCTCGACGCCCGTGCCTCACAGGCCCACGCGAGCACCTCCGCGACGAGGACCCCACCCGCCACGATCACGTCCGCACGCTCCGGTTTGATCGTCCGCAAGGCGCGTCGCTCGGCGAGCGGCATGGCCGCGAGCGAGCCCACGGCGCGGACGACCTCGTCCCGCGAGAGACGCGCGCCATGCACGCGGGAAGCGTCGTAAGGGAACACGTCCCGCGCATAGGCCGCGAGCGTGGTCACCGTGCCTGCCACGCCGACGAGCGCGCCGCTCGGCGAGAAGCCCGTGCGCTCGAGCGAGGCGCGCACATCCGCCCGCACCGCTTCGAGCTCCGCCGCCGTCGGTGGGTCGCTCTTCACGTGCCGCTCGGTGAGCCGCACGCTGCCAATGTCGAGGCTCGTCGCGTGCGCGAGCCCTTTCGCCGTGTCGCCCGTCACGATCTCCGTGCTGCCGCCCCCAACGTCGAAAACCGTGACGGGGCCCGAGAGACCGAGCCCCGACAGCGCGCCTTCGAACGTGAGCTCCGCTTCCTCGCGACCCGAGACGACACGTGGCTCGACGCCGAGCCGCACCTTTGCCTCGGCGCGGAAGGCGTCACCGCCGCTCGCGTCGCGCATCGCGCTCGTGCCCACGGCGGCGACCTTCGCGGCGCCGGCCGCGCGCAGTTCTTTGCCGTACTGCGCGAGGCAATCGAGCGTGCGTTCCACGGCCTCGGGCGCGAGCTTGCGCGTCGCGTCGACGCCCTGCCCGAGGCGCGTGATCGTGGCGCGCTCGAGGATCGGAACGAGCTCGTCGCCCCTCTGCTCGACGACCAGCAAGAGAACGGAGTTCGTGCCGATGTCGATGGCGGCGAATCGCATGGAGCTCAGATGGTTGGAGGACAAAGGATCGGATGGACGCTCGATCAGTTCGCGAGCGTCTTGAGGTCGAGCATCTCCTCGACGTTCGGCAGCACCACGAGCTCGCAGCGGCGGTTGGCGAGCTTGTTCTCGGGCGTGTCGTTCGGCTTCACCGGGTCGGTGTCGCCGTAGCCCGCGGCGCTCCAGCGAGCGGGGCTCAGGCCGCCGCCGCCCTTCTCATTCGTCTCGATGAGGAACGAGAGCACCTCACGCGCGCGCATCACGCTGAGGCCCCAGTTGTCCTTGAAGCGACCGCCCGTGAGCTTGTCGCTGTCGGTGTGACCGGCGACCTGGAACGAGCGCTGCGACAGGGCCGAGTCGGTGCGCACGACCTCGGCGACCTTGAGCAGGATGTCCTGCCCGTCCTTCTTCAGCGTCTCCTTGCCGGGGTCGAAGAGCACGTCGCCCGGGAGCTGGATGACCATGCGGTTGTTGCGCACGGTCACGTTGAGGCCGAGCTTCGTCAGGGCCTGGAGCTTCTCGCGCAGCGTCTCGAAGCGCTTCTTGATCGCCTCGAGCTGCTCGGCGCGGCGGCGGTACTCCTCGAGGGCCTTCGACTGCTCCTCGAGGCTCGCGTTGAGCTTCGATATATCGACGCCGGCGTTCTTGAGCTGCTGCTTGAGCTGCTCGATTTGCGCCTTCGCGTCGTCGAGCTCGCCGCGAGCCTTCTTGTTTTGCCTCTCCTCATCGGCGAGCTGGCCCTTCAGGGCCTCGATTTCACGGACTTTGGCCTGCATCTCCTCCTCGGAGTAGCCGCACCCGGTAGCGCCCGTGAAGGCGAAGAGGGCGGATCCGAGCAGGAGCCACGAGGTCGTGCGACGCATCGACATCCTGTCCTCCTGGACGCTTGACGGACGTCCGGACGGTAGCCGAGGTTCGATGTGTCGCACAAGGGGAGACATGCTTCGCGGCCCCCGATGCATAGATCGCTCACAGTGTCAATAGGCGACGTTTGGCGACGAAAGAGGAGGTTGTAGGCGCCTGGAATCGCGAGGGACACTACACCCCATCTGTTCCTGCGTTCCGCCCTCGCAATGCTTGCAGAGCGATCTCCCTTCAACCGAAGGGGTACATCAGAGCAGGCCTTGCAAGAATTTCCTTGACCGTCACCATGCGTGGCAATATACGTCGTGCAACATCTGTTGTCTCGGGGCTCGCGACTCAGGCAAAGCGCATAGCGAGAGCGAGAGCGAGGCGGCCAATCAGGAGGGTCTCAGATGGCTGCGAAGAAGACTGCGAAGAAGCCCGCGAAGAAGGCGACCAAGAAGGCCACCAAGCCGGCCGCCCAGAAGGCCACGAAGGCCGCCAAGAAGCCGGCGAAGAAGGCTGCCGCGAAGAAGACGGCCGCCAAGCGCGCCCCCGCGAAGAAGACGGCCGCCAAGCGCGCCCCCGCGAAGAAGCGCGCCGCCGCCACGACGAAGCGCACGGCGAAGAAGGCCACGAAGCGCGCGCCGGCCAAGAAGTCGGCCGCTCCACGGGGCCGCGCCGCCGCCAAGCCCGCCGCTCCCAAGTCCGCGCCGGCTCCCGCTCCCGCCGCCTCGCACGAAGAGGAATAGGCTCGGTAGCTAGCTCGCAACGCTCTTCGCAGCCCTCCCGGAGGCGGATTTCGAGTCCGCCTCGCGGGAGTCGGGGCCTCGACAAAGATCGAGGGATGATGTGCCCCGAAGAAGCTCGACCCGTCGCGGTAGAGACATCGAAGAGCCTAGACCGAATGGACGTCGGAACGCACCGCACGTCCATTCGTGTTTTTGTGCGCCTCTTTCCGTAGTCTCGTCCCGTGATCAAGAGCCCGCGCGCGATCCTCGCGCTGCTCACGGCCCTGAACCTCCTGAACTACGTCGACCGCTTCGTCGTCACGGCCGTAGGACCGCGCATTCAAGAACACCTCGGGCTCTCCGACAAGGAGCTCGGCCTCGTCACGAGCGCCTTCATGCTCGGCTACTTCGTCACGAGCCCCGTCTTCGGGTGGCTCGGTGACAGGTTCCCGCGCAAAGCCCTCATCGCCGCCGGCGTGCTCGTCTGGTCCGCCGCAACCGCAGCCTCGGGCCTCGCAGGCGCGCTCGCGTCGCTGCTCGCCGCGCGTGTCGTCGTGGGCGTCGGCGAGGCGAGCTACGCGACCCTGAGCCCCACGATCATCGACGACGTCGCACCCGCCAAAAAGAAGAACCGATGGCTCGGCGTCTTCTACGTCGCCATCCCCGCGGGCTCCGCGCTCGGCTTCATCCTCGGCGGCTTGCTCGAGCAGCGCTACGGATGGCGCAACGCCTTCTACATCGCAGGTGGGCCCGGCGTGCTGCTCGCGCTCGTCGCGCTGCTCCTCCACGAGCCACCACGCACGCTCGCACAGAAGAAGGACGATCGCGGCGTCGTCGCGAGCTTCCTCGACGACACACGCGCGCTCGCACAAAGCCGCTCGTACGTGCTCACGGTCGCGGGCTACATCGCGCAGACGTTCGCGCTCGGCGGCTTCGTGCAGTGGGCCGTGCCGTTCCTCTATCGAAGGCTGTGCCTCGATCTGCACGTCGCCGACGGCGCGTTCGGCAAGCTCACGGTGCTCACGGGCCTCGTCGGCACCGCGATCGGCAGCCTCGTCGCGGAGCGCGTGCCGGGCGAGGAGCGCGTGCGCGCGGCGCTCTGGGTCTGCGCGATCTCCTCGGCCGTGGCCACGCCGGTCGCCGTCCTCGCGCTCTTCGCACGCTCGTCCACGAGCTTCCTCGCGCTGCTCGGGGTCTGCGAGCTCGCGGTGTTCGCGAGCATGGCCCCGACGAACCTCGCCATCTTGAAGTCGGTGCCCGAGGATCGACGCGCGAGCGCGATGGCGCTGTCGATCTTCCTGATCCACCTGCTCGGTGATCTGATCTCGCCTCCGATCGTCGGCGCGGTGAGCGACGCGTTCGGCGACTCGAAGGCGCAGTGCACGTCGGGCACGGGCCTCTTCTGGGGCATGCTCACGCTGCCCGTCGCGCTCGCGCTCTCGGCCGCGTTCTGGTTTGTCGGCGCGCGCCGGAAAAACCCGGTTCCCTCGCCCCGCTAGTCGCCGAGGTAGAGCCGGAGCGATCGCGCCGCGGAAGGACGATCGAACGGCACGCCCGCGAGCTCGCGTTGCGACATGCGCTCGAAGAGCTGGATCGAAAAATCGTAGAAGGCCTCGCACTCACGCGCGGCCGTGTCGAGGCGCGTCGGGTCGAGCAGATCGGCGTCGCGCAGCGCCGCGAGCGAAGCGACGAGGTCCTTCGCGCGCGGGTAGTCGCCGAGCACGACGAGCGGATAGCCCATCGCGCGGAAGTAGCCGAGGAAGTCACGCACGAAGCCGAAGCTCTCGGGCACGGCCCAAAGGTCGCTCGTGGGATCGGCGTGCCGGAGCTTGCTCGTGAATGCGCGCGTGATCTGCGCGAACATCCACACGTTCTGCCGCACGCGCGCGATCGTCCCGCGCCGCACGCCGACGTCCTCGAAGACGCGCCCCTCCTCGAGCGTCGCCCCGAGCGCGCGCCCGAGGAAGAGCACGCAGAGCTCGATCGCCGGCCGCAGAAGCGCCGTCGCGCCCTGAATCCGCGCGCGCAGATCCTGCTCCGTGAGCTTCGCGTCCGCGGGAGGTAGTTCGTGCTCAAAGATTCGTCGGAGCTCGATGCGCAGACTCGCTGACACCGTGAGCAGCGCGTCCTTGATCGCCGAGAGCCTCTGCCCCTCCGCGACGAGCGCGCCGTGCCGTGCCGCGATGTCCGCCGCGCCCACGCGCCCGAGCTCCCGGCTGAACCCCTCCGCGAGCAGCTCACCCGATCGCCTGCGCAGGTAGTTCGACAGCGCGCGCCCGTCGCTGCGCAGCACCGCGAGCACGAGGTACGCGCGCCCCGCCACGCGACGATCGGTGTGATCGAGCGCGATCGCATCGAGCAGCCGCAGATACCGAAGCATGCGGTAGAGCGACAGGAACGTGAGCGCCACGAGTCGATGCGGGTGCTCGCCGCTCACGTTCTGCATGAGCTCGAGCACCGCCGACGAGCCGATGCGATCGAACTCGGGCCGGAACTCGAGCGCCGAAAGCGGGTTGAAGAATGCGCTCTGCGTGATCTCGCGCATCGTGATCGAGAGGTGCGCGTAGAAGACGCGGTAGCTCACGCGCGGCAGGCGCAGCATCGCCGTGCCCGTCTCGATCAGGTTCGTGAACGCCTGCCGCAAGAGGAACAGCGCCGCCTCGGGCGACTCCTGCGCCATCGTCGCGTAGACGAGCCGCGTGCGCGAGTTGTCCTCGGGCAGCACGGTCTCGAGGTAGCGCTGGAACACGAACGCGCGATCACGCTCGCCGAGCATCATGCGCGCGAGTTGCACGACGCGCGCCATGCCATCTTTCGCGTGCGCGAGCTGCTCGCGGAAGTCGTGGCTGACGATCGTTTGTCTACGACCCGAGCCCGGGTGGTTGCGCGGGTTCGCGAAGCAGGCGAGGCCCTTCAGCAGGATCTCGAGCTCGAAGAGGATCTCGTCCTTCTGCTTCTCGGCGAGCTTCGAGAACCAGGCGTCGCGCGCCTCGCGTTGCTCACGACGCAGGCCTCGCGAGTCGCGCAGAAGCTCGACGTACGCGTTGTTCGCGCCGCCCAGGCCCTGGCCGCGTGTGGGAGGGTTCGAATCGCTCGTCAAGGGCTCGTCCGGCGCCTAACGGCGCGCCTTGAACTCGAAGGGATAGGTAAAGATCGTGTCCTTGCCGCTCGGCGACTTCGGGTACGTCAGGCCCTTGGCCACGTCCTGCATGCAGCTCTCGATCTCGGGCGCGGTGATGTCGCTGTCCTCGCGCTTGATCTTCGCCTCCTTGAGCCGACCGTCCGGCGCGAGCTCGAACGTGAAGGCGACCTTGCCCTTCTGTCCCGGGTTGTTCTTCGCCCAGAGATCGAAGCAGCAGCGGAACGCATCACGCTTCGACTTGATGAGGTCGCTCATCGGCTGGAAGCGATCACTCGCGCCCGCGTCGCCCGCGGTCTGCGCGTTGTTCATCACGACGCCGCTCGCCGGCGGCTCGTTCGTGATCTCCGCGAGCATGTCCTTGCAGTCGGACGCCTTCTCCGGAGCCTTGCGCGGCGCAGGCGGAGGCGCCGCAGCCGCGCCCGCGCCTTGATCGGCCGGAGAAGCGCCTTGCCCGGGCTTCGCCTCTTCCTTCGGCGCTGCCGTCTCGCCGCTCGCGGCTTTGTCCGGCGAGGCTTCAGGCGAACTCGCCTCGGGAGGCGATCCGCTCGCGCACGCCGAAAACAGCGCCGCGAAAGTGAGGCTCAACGTCGCGAAGAAGGAGGCTGTCGCGCAGGCTCGCATGGCGGCCATCCTACCCGATCCTGCCTCCTTCCCGTGCGTCACCTCGCCCGGACGCGCGCGCCGGACCATCCTTCGGCCATGCGTAGGCTCCCCGCCAAGCTTGCACTCCTCGTGATCCCCCTCGCATTTGCCCTCCCAGCCGCGTGCGGCGACGCCTACGAGGTTCGTCCGTGTGGTCAGATCCCCGAGAAAGGCTGCCCCGTCGGCCGCGGTGGAACGTGCGACGACCAGACTTGCGCGGCCCTCTACGATTGTGTGGACGGCGCCTGGCGCCTCGCCGAGGCCTGCCCCGGCGGCGGCCAGGACCCGGACGCCGGCGTCTCCCCCGATGGTTGCGCCAAACCTGTGATTGACCATACCGGCGAGACCACCGGCTGCAAGCCGGACCTGCAGAACCCGGACTGTCCTGCGGTCGCGGCCGAGCAGTGCTTCGAAACCGTTTGCCTGACCGATTGCTTGGATTTTTTTCTTTGCAGCGGAGAAGGCTGGAACCTCGTGGCATACTGCAATGAAGAAGGGACGCTTGTACTGACCCAGTGAGGCGACGAGGTCTGCATCGAGTCCCGGAAGCCGCGGTGTTCTTCGCGATGGCGATGGCGCTCGTGGGCTGTCCGGACGAACGCGGCCCGGTCGAAGTCGTGGAACCCACGGCCGAGATCGCGGCGAAAGGCGCACGCGCGCCGGTTTCTGGCATGGCCGTCGACGTCGTCTCGGTGCGCTCCGACGCGGCGATCGACGTGGAGGCGGTGCGTGCGGTGCTGCGCGACGCGGAGCCCGCGTTTCTCGCGTGCATCGATCCCGATGATTCGACGGGCGTGATCGCGCTGAAGCTCGGGATCGAGGAGGACGGCGCGACGCTCGACGTGACCTCGCAACAAGCGACGACCTACGGCACGGACGACGCGCGCGCGTGCCTCGAGCGAATCGTGGCGGCGCTCAGGTTCCCGACGACGCAGTCCCGCGAGCGCTTCGAGCTCGCGGTCACGCTCGAAGTGCGCACGCGGCACGAGCTTTAGTCCCGAGGGGGACGCCTCGCGTCCCCCTCTCGGCCTGGCGAAGCCCGGCCGATTCACCCCCCGAGGCGAGTTCGCTTCGCGATCTCGCAGCGCGTATCCGCGCTGATTCAAGCCGACTTCAGGAAAGGCTCCCACTCCTTGAACGGCTCGGGTCGGCCGAGCAAAAGGAGCATGGAGGCCGACCAGCGCGGCGCCGTGGGCGTGCGGAGAAGGCGCATGCTCGCTTCCTCCGGCGTGCGTCGACCTTTGCGCAAATTGCACGGGCGACACGCGGTGACGAGGTTCTCCCACGAGTCGACGCCGCCGCGCGATCGCGGCACGACGTGATCGATGTTGAGGTCACGCACGGGCGGCCGCTTCGAGCAGTACTGACACTGGTGCGCGTCGCGCAGCATCACGTTGCGGCGCGACAGGCGCACCGTCGGACGGCGCACGCGCTCGTAGCGGCGCAGGTGGAGGACGCGGGGCACGCGCAGCGAGCCGCCGACGATGGGCAGGCCGTCGTCGGTGTCGCGAACGGGCAAGCCGCGCCAGGACGAGAAATCGTGGACCTCGCCGACCTCGTCGATGGCGTGCGCGGCGCCGCCGAAGAGAAGCAGGAATGCGCGGCGTGCGGTCGTCACCTGGACAGGATGAAAATGCCGGTTGAGCGCGAGGACCGGCAACGTCAGCGGATCACGGCTCCGCCTCTCGGGATGGAGGAGCGTCGGGTTCGCGAGCGTGAGGTCGTCGTCGATTTCGAACGAACCGTCGAGCTCATCGTGCCCGCCCACCATGTCGGCGTCACCAACATCCGAGGGGCTCGTCGAAAGGAGCGAGGCCCCCAATCGCTCGGAGAGCTCAGGCCTTGGCACAGCCTGAATGTAGCAACAAATGGCCCGGTCTGGCGGCCCCCCGCACGAAAAAAAGAGCGCCCCCGGCCGCGGGTCTTTGCCCCGCGCTCTCCATCGCTTACAGGCTCCGCATGTTCAAAGAGCGATGCTTGCAAGGCAGGACCGCGATCGTGACCGGCGGTGGCACGGGCCTCGGACTCTCCATGGCGCTCGGCCTCGCTGATCTCGGTGCGAACCTCGTGCTCACGAGCCGCGACCCCGGGCACATCGAACCCGCATGCGAAAAGGTGCGCGAGCGCGGCGGAAAAGCCCTCGCGGTGCGCTGTGACGTCAGGCACTTCCCCGAGGTCGAGGCCATGGTCGCCGAGGCCGAGCGCACGTTCGGATCGATCGACATCCTGATCAACAACGCGGCCGGAAACTTCCTCTGCCCCACGGAAGATTTGAGCCCCAACGGCTTCAACGCCGTCGTCTCCATCGTGCTGAACGGCACCTTCCACGCGACGCTCGCCGCAGGGAGGCGGATGATCGCGGCGGGCAAGGGCGGCGTGATCCTGAACATGCTCGCCACGTACGCGTGGACGGGCTCTGGCTTCGTGATCCCGAGCGCGTCGGCGAAGGCGGGCGTGATGGCGATGACGCGCTCGCTCGCCGTCGAGTGGGCGAAATACAAGATCCGCGTGAACGGCATCGCGCCCGGACCCTTCCCCACGGAGGGCGCATGGAAGGCGCTCGTGCCGGAAGGCATGGACAGCATCGGCAAGAGCAAGGTCCCGCTCGGTCGCTACGGTGAGCACGAGGAGCTCGCGAACCTCGCGGCATTCCTGGTGAGTGATTATTCGGCGTACATCACGGGGGACGTGATCACGATCGATGGCGGCGCGTGGCTTTCCGAAGGCGGCACGTTCAACCAGATCGCCATGATGGAGCCCGACACGATCAAGCCCGTCATCGCGATGATGCGAGGCGGTAAGACCAAGTCGAGCGGCTGATGGCCACCGCGGAGGCAGCCGGGCCGCCATCTGGATCGCCGTGGGACGATCCCATCGACGAGGCGCCGCTCGTCTTCCTGGACCTGGAAATGACGGGGCTCCGGCCCGCGTCGGATCGCGTGATCGAGCTCTGCGCCGAACGCACGCGCGGCAGCCGCGTCGAGGCGTCGCTCACGACGCTCGTGCGTCCCGACGACGGCACGTTCGGCAATGCCCACGTGCACGGCATCCAGCGCGAGGACCTCGCGCACGCGCCGACGTTCGTGGAGATCGCCGACAAACTGCTCGCCGTGTGCGAAGGCGGGATCCTCGTCGCGCACGCGGCCTCGTGGGACGTGACGTTCCTGGAAGCGGAGCTCGCGCGGGCGAAGCGGCCCGAACGGTTTCCGTTTTTCCTCGATACCCTCGTCCTCTCGCGTCGCGCCTTCGCGCTGCCGACGCACGCGCTCGGATCGCTCTGCGCTTCCCTCGGCGTGGCGCAGGCCCGCGCGCACCGGGCCGAGGACGACGTGCACGCGCTGCGCGAGGTCTGGAAGAAGATACGAGAGGTGCTCGCGCCCGCGACGCCGCGGGATCTCTGGCACGTTCGTATCGGACAACGCCACGCGCGTCCGGCCATCGTGGCGGCGGCCGTCGCGGCGGCCGAGATCGGGAGACCCGTGCGTCTGCGCTACCGCCCCGCCCATCGCGGGCCCGAGGACCTCGAGTTCTGCGTGACGAGCGTGCGAACGGACCTCGACCCTCCGCGGGTTCTCGGCTATCTGCTTCCCTCGCGCAGCCGCAGGGAGCTACGAGCCGATCGGATCCTGCTGATCGAAGCTCCCGGCGAAGCGGGAAAGTAGAAAGCGAAACGTCCGTGGGAAGCAGTATGTCTCGACGAGATTCCGATCGGCCGCTGGGCCGCGTCTCCCTCCTCGGCGCGGCCGCGCTCGCGCTGCTCCTTTCCGGGTGTCCCACGGCGGGCACGCTCCAGAATGCGCGGCCTGCCACGGCCGACAAATGGTTCCAGCGCGCGACGCAGGACTTCAAGGTCGCCGACATCGACGACGCGCACGACGCCGTCAAGCGGGCGCTCGCGATCGTCCCCGACGACCCCGAGGTCCGCAAGCTCGCGGCCCGCATCGCGCTCGCGCGACTCGACTACGCCGAGACGCTCCGCCTCTTGAAGGGCATCAAAGGCTCGGAGGCCTCGGGCCTGCGCGGCCGGGCGCTCTGGTACAAGGGCGACCTCGAAGCCGCCGCCGATCAGCTCGACGCGATGCTCAACGATCCCGACGTCGTCGACGACTGGGCCAAGGGGATCACGAAGCTCGCGCGGCGCGGCTCGGGGCGCACGCCGTTCGCGCTCTCGGGCGCGCTGCTCGCCGCGGTGGAGCTCCCGCACGTGAGCCCTCTCGCGCCGTTCTTCGTGGTGCCGGTCGAGATCGACGGCGAGAGCGCGCTCGCGATGATCTCCACGGGCAACGCCGAGGTCGTGCTCGACAGCGCGACGCGCCCCGAGCCGAGCTGGATCTCGCTCCGCTTCGGCAAGAAGCTCGAGGTGCACGACGTGCCTGCGCTGACGCAGGACCTCTCGGGTGTCTCGAAGCAGATGGGCGCGCCGATCAAGGCGCTGCTCGGCGTGAACCTGCTCCGGCACCTGCACGCGACGATCGACTACGACGGCCACCAGTTCGTGGCGCGCAGCTTCGCGCCGCCCCCGCCGCCCGACGCGACGCGTGTCGATCTCTCGTACATCCGCGGCGGCGGCATGATCCTGCGCGGCAAGTTCGGCGGCGAGCGTGGCGAGCCCGTGAGCTTGCTCCTCGACACGTCGATGACCTTCCCGCTCGCGCTCGACGAGGGCGGCTGGAAGAAGGCGGGCTCCGTGGCGAAGGATCTCAAGATCGTGGCCGAGGATCCGGAGCAGAAGCTGCGCGAGGGCGTGGTCCCGATGGTGCGCCTCGGCGCCTTCGACGTGCCCAAGGTGCCCGGCGTGTTCGGCACGCCCGTCGACCAGATCGAGCGACAGATCTCGCTCGACATCGACGGCGTGCTCGGCACGGGCCTGCTCGCGCCGTTCCGCGTGACGTTCGGCGATCAGGGCCGCCTCATGTGGCTCGAGGACACGGGGCTGCTCATCCAGCGCATGCTGGCCGAGAGCGGCGGCGGGCAGCCGTATCCCGAGGACGCGATGCCGGGGATGCCCGATCCGCTTTCGCCCTTCGGTCCGCAGCCGGGCCTCGGCCAGCCGGGTGGCCTGGTCCCGCAGCCGGGCGGTGGCCTCGCGCCTGGAGGCAACACGTCGCCCGGAGGCAACGCGCCCGCCGGCGGCGCGAAGCCCCCGAAGAAGGCCCCGGAGCGCTGAGCCATGCAGCACCCGATCGCCGTCTACGCCGGCAGCTTCGATCCCCCGACGCTCGGGCACCTCGACCTGATGGAGCGCGCGGCGAAGCTCTTCGACCGCGTGATCATCGCGATCGGCCGTCACCCGACGCGCAACCCGCTCTTCAACTTCGACGAGCGCCTCGCCCTGCTGACCGAGGTGACGAAGGGCATCCCGAACCTCACGGTCGACTCGTTCGAGGGCCTGCTCTTCCAGTATTGCGAGCGGGTCGGCGCGCGCGTGATCGTGAGGGGCCTGCGCGCCGCGACGGACTTCGAGTACGAGCTCCAGATCGCGCACGCGAACGCGGACATGGCGCCGCACATCGACACGGTCTTCCTGCCGACGCGCACGAATTACGGATTCGTCTCGGCCTCGCTCGTGCGTGAAATCGCGAGCCACGGCGGCGACGTGAGCCATTACGCGCCGCCCGCGGTGAGCGAGGCGCTCCGCAAGAAGTTCGGCCGCTAGCGATACGGGTTCGGACGCTCCATCGCGAGCAGCGTCCGCACCACGTACGGCACCGACGCGACCCCCGCGAGCTCGGCAAGCGCATAAGCGATGTGCTCCCGGCTCGCATGCGGCGGGATGCCCACGCTCGCGATGCGGTAGCCCTCGCGGGACAAGTCTTCCACCGTCTCGATCTGGACGGCGCTCACGGTCTTGTAGACGGCGATGCGCAGCCGCTTCGGCCGGAGCCGGTCGAGGGCGCGCATGGCGAAGTCGATGCGGTCGAACTCTTCGGGATCGTGGTACTCGACGAGGCGCCGCGGATCGGTCTGCTCGAAGCGTGCATCCTGAAGCGTGGCGCGCGAGCGCATGGAGGAAGCGTAGCCCGAGGCCGCGGGACGGGACAGCCCCCGGGCACGGTGCCCACGGAAACCCTGTTGCTCCGCCCCCGCGTCGCGCCGACACTCCCTCCATGCGGCTCGGCTCGTCCCTTCTCTTCGCGCTCGCCTGCGCCTCCTGTGCAGCTCAGCCCGAGCGCTCTGCCACCCCCGTCGTCGAGGTCGCCGCGCCCGCCGCGAACAGTTCGGCGCGCGCGCAGGGTGCGTCCGAGGACACGGACGAGCTTGACGACACCGACCGCGACGGGATCCCCGACGACACGGACCGCTGCCCGGGCGAACCCGAGGATCGTGACAGTTTTGCGGATGATGACGGCTGCCCCGACATCGACAACGACAGAGACGGGGTCGCGGACGCGCATGACAAGTGCCCGGACGAGCCGGAGAACCGGGATGGTTTCGAGGATGAGGACGGCTGTCCGGAGACCCCGAAGATCCTCGCGGCACGTGCCTTCAAGGAGGCGATCTTCGCCTCCAATCGGGGGGACTTCGCCGAGGCGCGGCGTCGATTCGAGGACGCGTACCGCATTTTGCCGGGCGATCTGGTCCTCTTCCACCTCGCGACGACCGCGCTCGCCCAGAAAGACCACGCCGCGGCTTGCCAGTATTACAAGCAATGGCGCGCGTCGCCCACGGCGCAGACGAAGCCCCGGACGATCAGCGCGCTCGACGCTTGTCCCTGATCACTCGAACGTCGCGCGTACCACCCCGAACTTGTTGTTGAGCTCCGGCGTCGTGAGCTTTTCGAAGATGCGCGGGCCTCCGAGCTCGTTCGCGAGCGAGCCCATGCGGCCGTGCTCGGTCATGAAGTAGAACGTCTTCACGCCCTTCTTCTTCTGCTCGAGGACATAGTCCTGGAACTTCTTGCCGCTGGAGACGAAGGCCGGGAGGGTATTGCCCGTGTAGAAGTTCTCGCCCTTCCAGTTCATCTGGAAGGCGATGACGGGCCCGGGGATCTCCTGTTTGGCACGGTAATACGCGAGCACGGTCTCGCGTTGCCCCCAGTGCGGCGAGGTTTTCACGAAGTACACGTCGATGCCCCAGGCGGCGAAGAGCACGGACACGGCGCAGAGGCCCGTGACGACGTGGCGGCGGGCGCGGGCCCAGACGAGGGCGAGCGTGAAGAGAGCGGCGGCGCAGGTGAAGAAGAGGAGCGCGGGCCGGAAATCGAGCGTCGAGGGGAACGCCCGCTTGTAGTTGTAGGTGAAGAGGTGGAGGAGCCGCACCGGGCCGAGCATGCCCTCGCGCGCGCCCATGAGATCACGGCCCACGAAAAAGACGAGGAGGCCTCCCGCGATTCCAGAGGCGCCCCAGAGGACTCGCTCGTATTGCTCGGCGAATGCGTCGGTCACCTTTCGCGCGCCCGAACGTTGCACCATCTCGTCGAGCAGAATGCCCGTGAGCATCGCGGCCGGCGGGAGGGCCGGCATGATGTAATGGTGAAACTTCGTCAGCATCAGCGTGAAGAGCGCGAATGCGAAGAGGAACCACATCGCGAGGAAGATCGAGGCGTCGCTCTTGCGATCGCCCTCCTCGCGGCGCCGGAGCCATGCGACGAGCGCCGCCGGCACGAGGCCGGTCCAGGGGAACATCGCATAGCCGAGCTGCCAGACGTAGAAACGGAAGCCTACGTCGTCGCCCTCGTTCGTGTCGTGCACGTGCGTGAAGGCGCGCTTGAACATGTCGTGGAAGAGCAGCCGATCGGTGAACGGCTGCCCGTGCCGCGCGTACATCGCGACGAACCACGGCAGGGCCACGGCGAGCAGAATCAAGAGGCCGGCGACGATTTCGAGGCGCAGGAGGTCCCGATAACGGCGCGAGACGACGATGTACGCGAGGGCGCAGAGCACGGGCAAACCAAAACCCGCGGGCCCCTTGGCCATCGTGGAGAGGGCGGCGAAGAACCAGGCCGCGAGGAAATAAAGACGCTGCGCGCGCCGCTCGCCCCAGCACATGTAAAGCAGGAGGCCGAGCGCCTGGATCCAGAGGATCGCCTGGAGCGCGGGCTGGAGGCCCTTCAGCACGGGGAAGGCGTCGCCGCAGGGCTGGTTGCCCGGCAAGCCACAATTCATGGGCGAGCCGGAGCGGAAGGCGTCCGTGTGGAACCGCAGCGAAAACGGGTTCGGGATGATCTCGACGTTGCGCGAAAGCAGGTAGAGGATCTGCGGCAATGCGCAGGCGATGATCACGCCGAGGACGAGGTGATATGCGGACAGGCGATATTTCGCGCCGAACGCGGAGACCTCGTAGACCCGCACCTCGCGCTCTTCGTCCTCGTGAATGCCGAGCAGGAAGAGGGCCATCGCCGCGGACATCGTGGCGACGAAGGGCATGTCGGTCACGGTCTGGTGCGAGACCAGAAACCATTGCGGCATCGTGGTGAGCACGAGGCCGCCGAGGAAGCCGGCGCGACGACCGAACACACGCGCGACGGCCTTGTAGAGGAGATACGTCGCGACGAGCGTGAGCAGGAAGATCGGCAAACGCACGGCCCATTCGGGCCAGGGCTCGCGGCCCTCGGCGACGGCGGAGAGCATGGCGCCGGGTTGATACCGGACGCCGAAACTCGCCATCGCGAGCGCCTGCACCCAGAAATCGAGGATGGGCTTCGACCAGAACCAGCCATCCTGCGCCCACCAGAGCGAGATCCAGTCGTTCCGCGCGAGGATCTCCCGCGCGACCTCGCCATAATGGGTCTCCCACGGATCGCTGAGCGAATGGCTGCCGAGCGCCGGCAGGTAGAGGAGCGTGACGAGCGTGACGAGCCAGAAGCCGTGGCGGCGCAGGAGCGGGATGGGTTTGCCGGCGGGATTTTTCTCCCAGGCGCCGAGTTTGTCGCCGACGCGGTAGACGGAGGCGACGGCGCCGAGAAAACACGCGGGCACGGCAAGGCCAGCGCCGATGGGGCCGATGTAGCCGGCGACGGCGAGGGAGACCGCGCCGAAGAGGCCGAGGACGGAGCCGCCAAAGAGGCCGAGGGGCCCCACGAGGTCGGCGAGCGCGAGCCGCTTGGCGACGCGGTCGTCGGGGTCGTCGAAGGTGCCGCAGAGGTCGAGGAGGCCGAAGGTGGCGACGAGGATGGCGAGGAACCCGAGCGGAACGCCGACGCGGTACTGCGGGCGCAGCGCCATGAGGAGGAAGGCAACGAGCGCGCCGGTGGCAAGCGTGGAGGTGCCGCGGACGAGCTGGAGAGGGTTGCCAGGGCGGAGGAGAGGCTCGGGGGCGGGGGGTTCGTCGGATTCGTCGGCGTCGGGGTCGTCCGAGTCCGCTTCCGCTTCCGCGTCCGCTTCCGCGTCCGCTTCCGAACCCGCTTCCGCGTCCGCGTCCGGGCCGGCTTCCGTCTCCGTCTCCGCGGCCGGCTCTGTTTCCGGCCGGTCGGCTTCCTTGTCGGCTTCGTCGGTCGGATCTTGCTTGATCTCGCTCATGGCTCGCGGGCTCGGGGAGGCCATGCACTAGCAAGCCTGCGGGCGGGGGCAAAGGGGGAGGTTTCTCCTACCGCGGGAACTGTGGTCGGAAGGGACAGACGCGAAATCACACCTCCTTGTAGAATGCACACCATGACAGAGGGGTGGACGACGGACAGGGAAGTGCTTTCCATGCCTCGCTCCCTTGGCGATGCCAAAGCGACGTGGAGGGAGTTCGCGCGGTTCGTGGTCTGCGCGCTCGGCTGGGTGGTGCTCGTCGGTTCGACCACCGGGTGCATGGTCGACGACATGCCGGCGCTCTCCGACATGGTGACGACGGTGAAGTTGCGGGAGTATTACGGCAATCCGAACAACTACACGGGGATCACGTACAACCAGGCGGTGGGCCTCCAGTTCCAGAGGGACGTGCTGGGAGCCTTGCCGGGGCCGAGGGTGCTTTCGTCGAACAGGAAGGTGTTCCCCTCGGCGTGGCGCCAGGAGGCGAGCAACGAGCGCTTCCGCGGCGTCATTCCCGACGGCGTGACCGCCGCGGTCGAAGGGTTTCACGGACCCCTCCCGCCGGTCATCAGCACCCACCCCGAGAGCACGTTCGTGGAAGTCAAGGCTGTCAAGGGGGTCGTCAACCTGGAGTACGCCCAGTACCAGATCCTCGGCATGCTCGACGCGCTCTCCAAGTCGCCGGCGGCCTTCTCCACAGGACCCGATCGGGCTTATCCCTCGCTGTACTTCGTCGTAACCGGTGACACATCGATCGGAACGGACGTCGGGGCCCGTGCTGCCTCCCTCCAGATCCTGGTGTGGGTATCCCCGGTGCGCGACCACGGGGGCGGCGAGCTTCAGGTGGCTCCCCCTTGGTGCTTCAACTGCGACGCGGTTTTCCCCGGAAAGCAACTTCCCGCCCCCACGCTCCCCGGCCCGTCGTTCTACGTTCAGAAGCTGCGCGCCGCCAACGATCGGGGCCTCGACAAACCGATCCTCGACGACGGCCTTGTGGGCCACCCTGGAACGCCTGGCAATACCCGCCCCCACTGAGAGGAGCCTTATGAAGAAGGACCCGCGTCATCGTCGCCCTTCCAACGGAAAAGGCTGGGCCCAATGCTGGTCGGTCACGAAATCCGAGGTGAAGGCACTCTTGGCCGAGGGGAATTGGACACGGGACCCCGAGAATTGCGAGCCGTATCTCTGGGAGGCATACGTTTCTGACCGCGGCGAGCTTCTTCGAGTGAAGTCGAGCGGCCGCGGCGACCTCTATGCATCTCGCCAGGAGCTCATGCAGAAGCGCGAGGAGTTGCGAAATCGCCCCCCCGAGGTCCCGCGTCACATGCTCGAAGGGCACCTCCCCCAAGGCCCGCATTTCGTCGAGGCCGTCCCCTCGCTCATCGACGAGCTCGCCAAGCTCCTCAAAATCCCCCGCGAGTCGCTCGACAGCTCCTTCGACAGTCTCCAGCTCGTCGACAAAGCCTTGAAGAAGGTCCGCCCCAAGAAACGGATCCTCGAAATCCCGAACCTCTTCCCGGGCCTCATCGCCTACACCGGCGAGGTCATGCGCAAGGCGACCGGCGGTGAGTGGTGGCTCAACGAGGTCGCCGGGCCGATTTACGAGCCCTATATCCGCTACGGCCCGGGGAGCCGGTACATGGACGCGTGGGGCGAGATGTACAAGTCGATCACCGAGCCACGCGCGCTCTCCGTCGCCACCATCGTCTACGCCGAGCTCGCGCACGCGGGCGGCAGTGGGCCGGTCTTCGTCACCGACGTCGACGAGGAAAACGAATACGAGACAACCGTCGAACGCGTGAAGCTCCTTAACGGCCAGGAGGTCTATCGTGTGGGGGTGCGACGCCGGACCCCGTAGCTCACCCTCGCATCTGTGGTCGGAAGGGACAGACGCGAAATCACACCACCTTGTAGAATGCACACCATGACAGAGGGGTGGACGACGGACAGGGAAGTGCTTTTCATGCCTCGCTCCCTTGGCGATGCCAAAGCGACGTGGAGGGGGTTCGCGCGGTTCGTGATGTTCGCGCTCAGCTGGGTGGTGATCGCCGTCTCGACGACCGGGTGCATGGTCGACGACATGCCGGCGCTCTCCGACATGGTGACGACGGCGAAGCTGCGGCAGATCTACGGGAACCCCAACCACTACGAGGGGATCCGGTACAATCAGGCCGTGGGGCTCCAGTTCCAAAGGGACGTGCTCGGAGCGTTGCCGGGGGGGAAGGTGCTCTCGTCGAACAGGAAGCCGTTCCCATCAGCCCTGCGCCAGAACAAGACCGACGGTCGCTTCCGCAGCGTGATCCCCGACGGCGTGACCGGCGCCGTCGAAGGGTTCGATGGCGCGCTCCCGCCCGTCATCAGCACGCACATGGAGAGCACGTTCATCGAGGTCAAGGCCGTCAAAGGGGTCATCGGCCTCGACTACGCGCGGTACCAGATCCTCGGCATGCTGGACGCGCTCGCAGCCTCGCAAGCGGCCTTCTCCACAGGACCCAACCGGGCCTACCCCTCGCTCTACTTCATCGTGACCGGCGACACGTCATTCAACACGGAGGTCCAAACGGAAGCCACGCACCGCCAGATCCTGATGTGGGTCTCCGGGGTCGTCGATGAGGGAGGCGGCAAGCTCAAGGTGGCGCCGCCCCAGTGCCACAATTGCGACGCCGTCCTTCCGGCCAAACGCCTCCCAGCGACCCTGTACGGCTCGTCGTTCCACATCGACAACCTCAGGGATGCCGGCGATCGGGGCCTCGACAAACCGATCCTCGACGACGGCCTCGTCGGTTACCCCGGAACGCCAGGCAACACCCGCCCGCATTGAGAGGAATGTCATGGAGAATGACCCGCGAAAGCGCCGACGCTCTACGCCTGAGGATTGGGCGAAGGGATGGCTCATCACGAAGGCCGAGGCCAAGGCGGTGTTGGCCGAGGGGAATTGGACACGGGACCCCGAGAACTGTGACCGTTTTTGGGAAGCATACGTCTCCGATCGCGGCGAGCTGCTCCGCTTGCGGCCGCGGGGACGCAGCACTCTCTACGCGTCTCGCCAGGAGCTCATGGAGAAGCTCGAGGAAATGCGAAACCGCCCCCCCGAGCGCCCCTTCCACATGCTCGAAGGCAACCTCCCCCAAGGCCCGCATTTCGTCGAGGCCGTCCCCTCGCTCATCGACGAGCTCGCCAAGATCATCAAAATCCCCCGCGAGTCGCTCGACAGCTCCTTCGACAGCCTCCAGCTCGTCGACAAAGCCTTGAAGAAGGTCCGCCCCAAGAAGCGGATCCTCGAAATCCCGAACCTCTTCCCGGGCCTCATCGCCTACACCGGCGAGGTCATGCGCAAGGCGACCGGCGGCGCGTGGTGGCTCAACGAGGTCGCCGGGCCGATTTACGAGCCCTATATCCGCTACGGCCCGGGGAGCCGGTACATGGACGCCTGGGGCGAGATGTACAAGTCGATCACCGAGCCACGCGCGCTCTCCGTCGCCACCATCGTCTCCGCCGAGCTCGCGCACGCGGCCGGCCGTGGGCCGGTCTTCGTCACCGACGAGGAAAACGAATACGAGACGACCCTCGAACGCGTGAAGCTCCGTAACGGCCAGGAGGTCTATCGTGTGGGGGTGCGACGCCGGCCCCAGTAGCTCGCAAACTCCTGGACGAACCTCCGGTTTGCCCTCGCACCCTTGGGCAAACCTTTCGTCTTGACCGCCCGGTTGTTGACCGCGTACGCTGGCTGTCATGAAGGCAGTACAGTTCGTTTCCGGCGGTGCAGCGGGGCTCGCGCTGCTCACCGCCTCCCAGGCTCACGCAGCAGATCCAACGAAGGACCGAGATCCAGGGGACCGGACGTTCTACCCGACGCCCGTCGCGTTTGAGATCGGGCCAGCGGTTCAGCTCGGCGGCCCCCACCCGTACCCGATCAGCATAGGCGGGCGTGTCGGGATGCACGCCAGGATTCATCGGTACTTCTCGCTCGGCGGTGACGTCACGTTCACGCAGACGGTTCGTAAGGAGGCGGTTTTCGGAGCGCCGATCGGCGGCTCCCATTTTCGTATTGCCGCTCGCGCCTGCACACACGCGTCGATCATGTTCTTCTGTCTCGCCGGCGCGATGGCAGGCATGACCGTCGTGAGCGCCAACAACATCGCCAGCGGCGGTTTCCCCAACGATGTCCACTTTTTGCCGATGCTCGGAATCGGAGCTGATTTTCGTATCAACGATTGGTTCAAAATCAAGCCCATGCTGGAGGGTGGGCCGATGGTGGGCGTGCCGGTCACGATGATCGACCACCAACCCGATCAGGTCTACGAGCCGTTCCCGCTGTTCGGCACACTGTCTATCAACTTCGCCATCACGCTGCCGACGCTCTTGAAGCCCGGGGAGGAGCCGAAATGAGAACGTTATCGCTTGGTGTCTTGGCGGCTGTCGCGATGCTGTCGATGGGCTGCGAGCGCAAGGTCGCAAATGCGTACTCGTGCCCTCACCCGGATTGGACTCACGTCGACCACGAGGGCCATTCAGACCCCTGCCATGTCGTGAAACCTCCGGCTCCGGAGCCAGAACCGTGCCCGGGAGATTGCCTTCCCATGGGCCCGGCTGGTTTCCGTCGCGAGCCGCTCCTCCTTTGGACGGGAGACGCTACGGCTGTGGACCCGGGCTGTCCCGATCACGCCAAGGGCGAGTATTGGACCGGGAACACTGGGCTTGTCGCGTCCCCGGATTGCCCTCTCTGCACGTGCGGGCCCTCGGAGTGCGTGCTGCCGGTGGGCATTGCAGCTTCTCCCGGGCAGTTCTGCGGCGGGCCGACTTTCACGGATCTTCTGGCGCCGGTGCCGTGGGACGGTTCGTGTACGTCACCGATGACGCTCGACCCTGGCACCTTCGGCTCCGTCGTGATCCCTCCGCCGATGGCTGACGCGTGCGAGGTCATCGAGGTGCCGCCTCCCCCGAAGGCCAGCGGAGACTTCTCGTGGACGACGAGAGCACGGGCTTGCGACGGGCTCGTGCAAGGGCGATGCGACGCGTCGGACCTCATGTGCAGTCCAACCGCCAAGCCCCCGCCTCCGGGCTTCCAGCAGTGCATCGTGTACACGGACCCGGTGGACGAGATCGCGCTCCCGACGTGCCCCGAGGCCTACCCGGAGCAGCTCGTGTTCTACGCGGACGTGGACGACCAGCGGCAGTGCACCCCGTGCGCGTGCGACGAACCGCTCGGCAACCAGTGCATTGCGCAGGTGTCGGTTTTCCAAGATCCCGTCTGCGGAGGGCAGCCGATGCCGCTCTTCGAGAATTACGCGATCGGCCTGGGTGATCCCGTCGCGTGCGTCACCGTCATGGGAGGAGCATCGCTAGGGGCGTTCTCGGCCTCGTGGGGCGTCAACGAGCTTGGGGCCTGCGTGCCCAGCGGAGGCCAGCCGTACGGCGAAGCCAAGCCCGCAAAGCCGAAAGTCTTCTGCTGCCAGCCGCCTCCGGATGAGTAGGCCCATCCACTTTTCCCTTGCGTCCCACCTACTCCCCTCCGTACGCTCCCCCACCCTCAACCCCTAGAAAGGACCCCCCATGCGTCGCCTTCGCCCCACCGACGGCACCCCCGCCCACAAGCGCACCGGCGGCTATCACCGCACGAAGGTCAAGACGGGCAATACGAAGCTCCACGCCGACCTCCATGAGGAGATGTCCCTCAAGCTCGCCGACCTCAAGGCGAAGGCGCGCGCTCATGAAGACGCGGAGGATGACGCGGTCGCCGCCTCGGCGACGAGTGACGCGGCGGAAATCGCCCTGGAGAACGTGATCCGTGATATCGACGGCGACCTGGCCAAAGTCGATCGCGAGGACCAGACGCTGAATGCGCGGGCCACCGTGTTCCCCGAGGGGTATGGCAAAGAGATCGACCCCGAGGGGGCATCGCAGCTCAAGACCCTGGATGCATTGCGGGATCGAATCGCCAAATTCAGCGGTCACCCGCTCGTCAGCGCGATGCTCACGAAGTTCGACGCGGCGCACCACGCGTTCAAGAAGGCCATCGAGGCGGAGGAAGCCGCGGAGGACGCGGTCGAAGCCGCATTCCAGGCGGAGCTCGACGCGCGGAGGGCCATCCGGGAGCAGCTCGAAAGCGCCTACGGTCGTCTGCGCGATTTCTACAAGGCAAGGCCCGCGCTCGCCGAGACGTTCTTTCTGAAGGAAGGCCGGCGGCGGGCAGCGAAAGAGCCCAAGGGCTGAGCAAGACCGGTCGCTGAGACGCGCGGGCGCTCGCAACGTGCGTCCCTCGCCAGATTTCGCGTTTCTACATCTCGCAGCCGTCGCCCCACCTCGAAGAACGCCGCCTCCGACACGGCGCAGGACGCGTCCCTCCGGAAGGACGCGCCCTCCGCTCGCGCGGAGACGTCATCCTTCCGCCGAGACGCGCCCTCCACACCAGCCCGCGCACGTTTTCTGCCGAAACGACACGTCTTTCACGACGTCGCAACCGTCGTCCTTCCAGGCATCCACGTCCTCCCCCGCCTTGGAGCGCGCGTCCTTCCGGAGGGACGGGTCCTGCGAACCGTCGCGGCGCGCATTCTTCGCCAGGTCCACGCGTTCCACCCTCGTGTTTGCTGGTTTCCGGCTACAAAACGCCTACGAAAACCGGGGAAACACGCGCAAACACCGCCCCGCCCCCCTGGCACACCGGCTGCCCGCTCGCTCCCTCACCATGCCCGCGCCCCCCTCCCCTGCGAAGCTCTTGCTCACGCTCGCCGCGTGCTTTGCCCTCGCCGCGTGCGAGCCTGCTCCCGAGCCGTCCGCTCTTTTCACCCTCGATTCCGACGCGCCGACGCCGCTTCCGGCACCCGAGGCCCAGGCCACGTACACGATCGACGTAACCACGCCGCTTCTCCTCGATCTGCGTGGAGGCGCGACCGGCGATCCTTACGCATTGACGTGCGCGCAGGACGAGCTCGTGGTCGGGCTTCGGGGGCGAAGTGATACGACGGTGAGCGCGCTCGGGCTGGTTTGTGCGCGAATGCTGGAGAATGGCACGTTCGCGAATCGGGATGAGAGGCCGATGATCGGGGGGACGGTGGGGGACGAGTTTTCCTCGGAATGCCCGCAAAACGAGGCCGTCATCGCCGTCCGGGGCCGCGCCGCGACGACGCTCGACCGCATCGGCGTGCGCTGCGCCCGCGTGCGGCCCTGGGTGCAAATGGGCTCCCCCGGAAGCATCGAGCCCTCGTTTGGCGGCATCGGCGGCGTGCCGTTCACGGATACCTGCCCGCCCGGGTATTTCCTGCAAGGCTTGCTCGGGTATGCGGCGGGGACGATCAACAGCACGCAAAGCTTGTGCGTGCCGATCGTCACCTGAATCGTCACGCGGCGGCGGCGGCGGCTTTGAGCTCGGAGCTATTGACCCGCGTATAACGCGGCGGCGCTTCGAGCGAGAGGCGGCGGCGCACCTCGTCGACCGGGAGCGCGAGCATCGACGCCCAGTCTTGGCCCGGCAGCCACGCCGCCTTCTTGCCGCGGCGGAAACCGTCGAGGATCACCTGGCGCGCCTCGGGTTTGCCGATCGTCTTCATCAGGCCGATCGCGACAATGAGCGCGATCGCAGGGTTATTCGTCTGCGCGAGGGAGAAGGCGAGCAAAGCCGTCTCGCCGAGGACGTCGCCCTGATATCCGACCGCGGCGTGCCACAGATCGTGCGTGTCGCGCATGCGGGCGTGCACCCATTCGGCCGTCTCGGGAAGCGGCGTTCGCCCCGTCATGCCGCGCACGGCGGCCACGCGGATGCCCTCGGCCGAAATGTTCTCGCTCTCGACGAAGGCCAAGTATGCGCGGCCGAGCGTGCCCTCGGGCAGACGGGCGAGCGTCTCGCGATCGACGAGCACGTCGACGATGTCGGGGCGCTCGGCGAGCAGCTTTCGCCCCGTCTCGCTCTTCGCCATGCGGTCGGCGATGCGCTGCATCGTGCCGCCCGAGAGCGCCTCGATGATGGTGAAGACCTGCGGCAGGTCGTCGGGATCGGCGGCGAGGGTGCGGGCGGCGCGGAAAGCGCGACCGAACTCGATGCGGGCGTGCGACTTGGCCATGGGAAGACCTCCGAAGCAGGGATGATCCGGAAGATGTACATTATGAACAATCTTGTCAACAACTACCGACAAGATTGTCGGCAACACCAGGACATGCGACGTTGGGGACGTGTCCACCTCGCGTCGCGAAACGAAACCCCGCGTTCGTCGGGACGCTGAGAGCGCGCGCGCGCTCATCCTCGAGGCCGCGGAGAAGCGCCTCGTGTCGAACGGCCCCGCGGGCATCCGTCTCCAGGAGGTCGCCGCCGACGTCGGCGTGTCACACCCGACGGTGCTCCACCACTTCGGCAGCCGCGAGGCGCTCGTGAAGGCGGTCTGTAGCCGCGCGCTCGCATCGATTCATAGGCAGCTCATCGAGGCGATCGAGGCTTCGAGCGGCGACGAGGCGCAGCTTTCTGCGATGCTCGAAGCCGTGTTCGACGCGCTGACGAAGAGCGGTCACGGGCGCGTGCTCATGTGGCTCGCGCTCGAGGGCGAGCCGTTCGATTCCGTCGACGTGCGCCTCGCGGACGTCGTCGACGCGACGCACGCCATGCGGAAGGTGAAGCGAAACGAGAAGGGCCTCAAGCAGAAGACACGCGAGGACACCGCGCACGTCGTGGTGCTCGCGGCGCTCGCGCTGCTCGGCTCATCGGTCCTCGGACGGACGATGCTCACGAACGCCGGGCTCGAAGGCGACGAGGCGGGCGCGCGCTTCCGTGCATGGCTGACGCGCGTGCTCCTGCGACACCTCGATGGCGAGTGAAGTCGGCCCCTTCCTCATTTGTAGAGCGTGACGGTATACGCGCGGGGCAATTCGGGGCCCTCGTCAGGGTCGAACGGGTGGCTCCGGTCGATGCTGCCTGCATTCACGCCGACGACCATGAGACCCGCGAGGCCACGCAGGTCGCGAATCGTGCGGCCTTCATGGGTCGCGCCGTTGATGCCGGCGAGGACCACACGGCCGGCCTCGGCGCCCGTGCGATCGATCTTCACGAGCGCCCAGTGGAAAAACACGCCGAGCTCCCAGTCCGCGGCGAACGTGATCTCGGCGTCCTCGGGCGCGCCTTGCAAATCGAGCCAGAGGTACGTCGCGCCGGTCGGCTCGATCGGTCGGAGCGGCGCGAGCCTGCGCGGCAAGGTGTCGTAGGTGACGGACCATTCGAAGCGCACGCGGCCGAAATCGCCGAACCGATCGACGTCCGCGAGGTGTCCGCCGTCGCTTCGTGAGCCGATGAAGGCGCGATCGATGGCAAAATCGAGGAGGAGGTCCTCGAAAGGTTTTTCGCGGGCCCGGGCATTGCTGCGCAAGGCGTCGAAGACGTCGGGCTCGTTGGCGAAATGAAGCGCGGAAGGCTCGGTGCGCTGGCCGGCGACGGCGAGGAGGCCAAAGAGGATACCGGAAGGTGTGCCCGTGCCGTAGTTCTCGTCGAGGAATCGCGTGAAGAGGAAGGCGCCCGTGGGTTCGTCGGGTGTTCCGAATGCGGTGATCGAGCGCTCGGGAGCGCGCTGGAAATCGTCAACGGCGGCGGCATCGACGAGGCCACAATCGACGATCGCGGCGGCGAGCTCCGCGGAGGCCATGCCGATGGCAGAAGGCTCGGCGCCCGCGTCGAGGCGGAGCACGGCGGCATGAGCGATCGCGCGCGTGATGGTTGCGTCGAATGCGCATCCGGCCGCGGGATCGGGCGGCGGCAGGACGGTAAACGCAGCGGCGCGGTCCCAGGCCCCACCCGTGGCAATGCCGTCGGGCACGGTGAACGGCGGGAGAGCGTCCTCGACGAGGTAGAGGTCGTACCGCGCATCGCCGCCGCGATCGTCGTCGGGCAAAGGGAGCGGCAAGCCGAGCGCGGCCATGGCCCGGAAAGAGCGTTCGGCGGAAGCGAGCGCGCGGAGGATCGAGCCCTCGGCCACGGAGGCGCCTGCGTGCACGCAGACGGGCGCGACGTAGGAACAGGCAGCCCTGGGGACCGAGGCGGCGGGCGGGCGCTCGCGGGCAGGAAGGACCGAGGGACCGGCGGGGCGAGCGGGAGCGGGGGCGGAGGCGGCAGCGGGCGCGGAGGCGGCAACCGCGGCGACCAGGAGGGCTGCCCACCCGATGAGCGCGCGCACGCGCAACAAGCGCGACGCCGCCATTTGACACCCCTCGGCGCGACGCCCTACAACCATGAAGTCCGAGCTCGTCGGGCTCCGAAGGCCGCTCGACACGGGTAGCGTATGTACACGAACGCGGGGACTTTGTCGTTCGACCTCGCCGAAGGGCTCGTGCGGCTCGGCGGAGAGGCGCGTCTCGTCGTGCCCGCCTCCGCACTCATGGCGCTCTGGGGCGGCGCGAGCCCCGCCGCGCGGCGCGTCTTCGGCCGCGCCCTCGGCGAGTCGATCGGTCGCGCCGCCGCCAAACGCCTCGCCCCCGAAGGCGCAGACCTGACGAGCACAATGCTCGACGCGAGCCCCGAAGCCGCGCTCTCCGAGCTCGCCGCCGCATGGGCGCTCGCGGGGCTCGGCGCGCTCGACCTCGAGCGATGGGGCCGCGCGCTCGTGTTCGTCGTGGGGGGATCGCCGCTCGGCGCGGACGGCGACGAGCTCTGCGAGATCGCGCTCGAAGGCGCGCTGTCCATGGCGAGCGGCAAGAGCGCCCGGGTCGTGCGGATCGAGCGCATCGAGGCGCGCGCGCGGTTTTTCGTGAGCAACGCCGGCGCGACGGCGAGGATGCGCGCGGAGCTCGCGCAAGGCACGGTATGGGCCGAGGTGCTCGCCGAGCTCGACGGGCCCTCCTCCCGAGGTGACGCTTGAGCGACGACGACGACCAGGACTGGCCCGGCTCGCCGGATACGAAGGTTTCGAAGTCCACGCCGGACCTCGTGCCGCCCGCTTCGTCGCGACAACCGCGCTCGCTCAAGGACGAGCTGCCGCTCGACGACGCCTTGCCCGGCATCCTCGATCCCGATGCCGAGCCGCTGCCCGAGTCCGAGGAGCGCCCCCCGGCCTCGCGCAAGGTCGCGAGCGTGCGCGTGCCCGATGCGCGCGGCGACGAGCGCGTCGACGACTACTCGACCTGGGAGATCGACGGGCTCACGGCCGAGCCTCCGCCCACGCGCAAGGCCGGCTGGCTCGGCGTGGAGCGAAAGACGCCGGTCGAGGGCACACGCGTGCGCATCGAGCAGAACGCAGCCGCGGGGCCGAACGTCGTGCGGCGCGTGCTGCCTGAGGACGAGCTCGTCGCGCTCGGCTCTCCTGCACGCGCCCACCGTCCCGCGACGTTCGGCGAGCTGCTCGATGCAACGCTGTCTCTGGGTGACGAGGACGAAAGGGAGTGAGTCCCTCACCCCCAACCCCTCTCCCTCCGGGAGAGGGCGATCAGCCCTTCTTCGGCGGCTGCTGCGGCGACATGGTCCGCGCCATGAACGAGTAGACGTCCATCTTGTCGCGCGGCGCCTGCCCCTTCTCGGTGAGCTTCTGCGCGATGTCGTCGACGAGCGCGCGCATGCGCTCGTACGCGGCCGCGCTCGGCGCGCGCTCGTACTTGAGCGGGAAGCTCATCATCGCCGCCTGCTTCTCGTAGAACGACGGTTTTACGAACACGTGCTCCTCCGGGTTCATGAGCGCCGAGAGCACCGTGGCGAGCGGCCACGTCGCGAGCTTCGCCTTCCCGAGGACCGCGACGAGCCGATCGAAGCGCGCGTCGTACGCGTCGGATCCATGCAGCAGATCACGCACGGCCTCGGCGACGGCACGGTCGTGCTCGGCCGCCATCTTGCTGAACGGGATGATGTCGCCGAGCGGGTGCAAGAGGCCCGTCGCCGCCTTGTGAATCGTGCGAACGTTGGCCACGATCTCCGCGAACGCGCCGGCCTGGATCTGCTTGTCGAGCACGTCGCGCGAGAGGAGATCACGCGCCGTGGCCATCGCGATCGCGCGCGTGGCCTTGGCCTTCTTCGCCGTCGGGTTCGGGTCCTCGACGCCGCGCTCCTCCTTGGCGAAACGCGCGCTCGAGAAGCCGCCCGGGAAGATCTCGAGGAAAAGCGCGAACTGCGCGTCGAAGTTCGGCAGGACGGGCGCGACGGCCTTCTGCTTGGGCTTGCCCGACGGCGACCTCTGATCCTTGAGCCCGCGGACCTTCTTCTCGAGGGCGCGCGCCTCCGCGGCGCCGAGCGTGACCGGCTCGAGCTTCGACCAGAAGGCCTTGGCGATCGAGTGGCTCATGCCATCCTCGAAATCGTAAAAGCGCTTGTCGTCGCGTTCTTCCGAGAGATACCCGAGGCCCCACTCGGGACAGCCCGGGTGCTTGACGATCATCGGCGCGACGGCGGAGGCAGGGGGGACGTTCACGGTCATGGGCGGCCAGAGTAGCCCATGGGGAGCGCGGCGCACGCGCCGTCCGCGCTCAATTCAGCTCGCGCCCGCCCGGCGCGAGCGTGTGCCTCTGCATCGCGAGGACCTCAGCTACGCGGCGAACACGCGCACGCGGCGAGATTGTCTCGAGGATCGCTTGACGCTCACGCGCGTCGAGCACGAGATGGTGGGCGCAGAGATCGGCGAGCAAAGCCGGCTTCGCATCGCGCGGCAAGCGAAACTCGAAGCCGCGATCCCGCTCCCGTACGAACTGCGCGAACGACGTCGCGGTCGATACCAATGCCGATAGCTCGCTCTGCGTGATTTCTTCGTCCGGCGGAACGAGCACCTCCGCAGCCGCGCGCCGGTACGGCGGCTCGAACGGAAGCTCCGACAGACGCACCCGCACGCGGCCTCGGAGGAGGATGTTGTATCGACCGCCCGGAAGCTCGGTGTGGTCGAGGATCGTCCCGAGCCCAGCGACCTCGGCAATCTCGGGATGCCCGTGCGCGTCCACGGGGCGCTCGTTCGTGATCATGACGATCGCCATCGAGCGGTGCGTCTTCAGCACGTCGGCCACCATGGCGCGGTACCGCGGCTCGAAGATGTGCAGCGGCAGGAGCGCGCCCGGAAAGAGCACCGTGTTCGGCAGCGGGAAGAGGGGCAGCGCCGGGAGCGCCTCCAGCAGATCCGAAAGGGTGTTCATCGAACGAACGTAGCACGCACCACAGGCAGGGCGTACGAGGACGACCCCGAACGGACGAGCGTCAGCGGCCGAGCGCAGCGAGCGCGAGCGCGCGGCCGTCGCTCGTGGCGAACGATCCACCGAACGACAGGGTCTCCACGATCGCCCCGGTTTTCCGCTCGCCCCGCGAGACGAGGCAGGTGTGCGTGAGCGCGAGCTTGCAGAGCGCGCCCTTTGCTTCGAGCTCGCGGCCGATGAGGTCGACCACCGTGGCGCCGATCTGCTCCTGCAGCGTCAGCCTGCGCGCCACGACGTCGACGACGCGCGCGAGCGTGCCGATGCCCGCGACACGCGCGCCCGGCTGATACGCGACGATCGCCGAGCCAAACGCGGGCAAGAGGTGATGCGGGCAGATCGTCGTGACCGCGAGCTCACGCACGACGACGATGCCCGTGCCCGTGTCGGTCACGCCGAGCGAGCCTTCACGCAGGACGGCGGCGGCGTCGATCGACTCGCCTTCGAGCAGGTCGTCGGCCCATGCATCGGCCACGCGCTCGCCCGTGCCCTCGAGCTCGCCCACGGGCTCGTGCCCGAGGGCGCGCAAAAAATCCTCCACGGCCCGCGCGGCTGCTCTGCGATCGATCATGATGGTCAGTTATACAGCGGCTTCGAAGGGATCCCGATGGGCTTGCGCCCCGAAAACCCCTGATCGAGCTCGTGCCAGTGCTCGACGGCACGCTCGCCGTACCGCCAGCAGAGCCAGACGTCGCGGCCCTCGATCTGCCCGAGGAAATCGCAAAGGCCGATGCGCGGATCCTTCACCGTCACGCCGAGCTCCTCGATGGCGCGAAAGCCGTCTTCGTAGACCAGAAGCTCCGCGCGGAGGGCTCGCTCCTCGGCGTCGAGCGTCTCTTCGCCCTCGATCATCACGAGCAGGCGGCCGCCCTGGCCTCGCGCACGCATCGCGCGCAGGCGCTGGTCGATGTCGAACGCGCGGCGCATCTGCTCGCCGACGAGCAAGGACAGCCGCGGCACGAGCGCGTTCGCTTCCGCGGGCGTCCAGATCCGCCGGACGCTCAAGGGGACTCTTTCTCGCCCTCGGCCCCGCCCGGCGGCGCCAGCACCTTGCGCGCCTGATCGTGGTTGCACGGGTTGATCGACCAGAGCACGCGCACGCTCCGCGGCAAGACCGGGTGCGACGTCATCACGGTGCACGTCTCGCAGGCCGTCGGGAACGCCTTCTCGTCCTCGCACTTCATGCAAGGCTCGACGATCTTCGTGGTCTCCTCGAGGTCGTCGCGCAGGCGGTTCAGGACCGCGAGCTTTTCCTTCAGCTCGTCGATGCGCGCGGCGAGGACCTTCGTGGCCTGCTGCGCGGCCGCCGACCCCGACGACGCCGTCTTCTTCACGTCGAGGATGGCCTTGATGTCGTCGAGCGACAGGCCGGCCATGCGCATGTCCGTCACGAGCATCAGCCGATCGAGCTCGGAGCGCTCGAAGAGCCGATGCCCGCCGTCGGTGCGCCGGGCGGGCCGCAAGATGCCTTCTTCCTCATAGAAACGCACCGTTCGCAGCGTGCTGTTCGACAGCCGCGCCATCTCACCGGTGGTCAAAAGCTGCGTTTCGCGCGGGCGGTCCGTCTCCGCAGGGGCACCCGCCACGGCGGGCGAATCGGTGCGCGGAGCAGGGGCATGAGGATCCACGGGTTTCGAGGGTACATGAGGTTACGTAACCGGCAAGGGGACTCGCCGCGTGGCCTTGCGTGTTTAGGTCCGCACATGCGGCGTTGTCGTTTCCCTCCGCGTTCGCGCGCGCCCGCTATGAACGACGGTTCTCACCCCGCGCGGCAAAGCACGAAACTCCGCATCGTCGCTTGAATTCGGCGGAGGCACGTCGCTTGCTCACGGGCTGGGCATGCACTTGCGCTTGCTCCCTCTCACGAGCCTCGCCGCGATCACGACCCTCGCCATGACCCAGCCCGCCGACGCGGCCGGCGCCTGGCTCCCGAGTGGAGAGGCCACGCCGATCGAGCAGCGCGTGGCCGTCGCCGTCGGCCCCACGCGCGTGGCGCTCTGGACGAGCCTCCGCGCATCGGCCGACAGCGGACCGTTCGGGATCATCGTGCCCGTCGCACCGGGCGCCGCGCTCGATCACAGCTCCGACGCGTGGCTCGAGGCCCTCAACGCCGCCACCGCGCCGCGCATCTTCCCGCCGACGGGCGTGACCCCGACGTGCCCCGGCGAAGACCCTTCGGGCGGATCGGATCCGTTCCACGTGACCGACGATCTCGGCGCGGTCGAGAGCCTCGCGCCCGTCGAATCGGTCCTCTTGCCGGACACGGCCGCGGTCCTCGCGTGGGCGAACCTGCATGGCTTCGACATCTCGCCCGACGTCGCCACCGCGCTCGACGACATGGCCGGAAAACGCTTCTTCGCCGAGCGCTTCAACGCGCCGAGCGCGCCGTTCGTCACGTCCACCTTGCGCGTCGTATCGGAGGCGGCAGACCCCGTGCTCCCGCTCGCCCTCACGCGCGCCGGCGCCGCGGATCTACGCGTGACAGCGTGGCTGCTCGGCAAGGGAAGGGCCGCTCTTTCGGGCAGCAAGCCGATCACGCTCACGACGAACGCTCTCTCCTGGGAGGCGGGCAACGACGCGTCGAACTACGCGGAGCTGCGCGAGCAGGAGCTCCTCGCCTGGGGCAAGAGCGCGGTGTTGATCGAGGCGGCGAGCCACGACGCGCTCGTGCGCAACGTGCCGATCGCAAACGGCACGGGCTCCGTCACGGGCGTGGTGACGAGTTTCTTCCAGCGCGCCGCGACGTACGGCGACGGCAACCCGAGCACGTCGGCTTGCATCACGACGGCCGCCATCGCGCTCGACGAATCTTATCCGGTGGCCGAGACGTGTCCGCGCGCCGGACTCGGCATCGTGGATGGTGGCCCCGCGTGTGTGGAGTCGCCCGCGGGTGCGGAGATCGATCCCGCGAAGCTGCGTTGCGGCGGCATCACGGACGATCTCGCCGTCGCGCTTTCCGGCATGGTCCCGAAGGACGCGGTGCTCACGCGCGCGACGCTGTTCATCGCGAAAAACGCGGCCGGCAGCACGTGGCCTGTGACGTTCGAGGCCGCGGCTTCGGACGTGGATCCCTTGCTCACTGCGACGAGCCTCGATCTCGCCTCCTGCAACAACAGCAGCAGCAGCACGACGGGCAGCGGCAGCAGCAGTTCGGGAGGGAACAATAGCTCGGGCGGGCAAGGTGCATCGAACGGCGTCGGCGTCGGCGGATCGGCCGGTTGGTACGACGACGACTACGACAGCGACGTCGCATGCTCCTGCGTGGGCACCGCGGATCCGGTGGTCCCCGACGACACGGGCAGCGGCGGCGATGACTACTACTACGACGACTCGTCCAGCGAGGACTGCAGCGGCGACACGACCGAGGACGATTACTACGACGACTCGTCCAGCGAGGACTGCAGCGGCGACACGACCGAGGACGATTATTACTACGACGACTCGTCCAGCGAGGACTGCAGCGGCGACACGTCCGAGGACGACTACTACGACGACTCGTCCAGCGAGGACTGCAGTGGCGACACGTCCGAGGACGACTCCTACGACGACTCCTACGACGACTCGTCCAGCGAGGGCTGCAGCGGCGACACCGACGACGACAGCGACAGCAGCGACAGCAGCGACTCGGACTGCAGCGGCGACACCGACGACGACAGCGACAGCAGCGACGACTGGGGCGACTGGGAAGAGGCGCGCAAGTCGAGCAGCGCAGCTCGACGCGTCGCGACGATCGACGTGTCCCACCGCGACGACGCGTCGTCGGTCGTGCGTCACGCGCCGGCGAAAAAGATGCGCAAGCGTGGGCCGAAGGCGTCCGTCATCACGCTGGGCTTGCTCGCCATCCTCGCGCCGCTTCGTCGCCTGGCGCGGCCCGATCGTTCACGGCGCAGCGCCAAGGACAAACCCCGGCGCGAACGTTCGTCGACTTGAGCAGGCGGCCTTGGTGCGTCGGCCTTTGCGCGCCGTTCTGCATGCCCGCTTCCGAGGCTGTCCGGGGCGAGCGGGCATGCGCCAAGGCACCGTTGGCTTGGCAGGAAAACGTCGGGCGATCCCCCGATGGGCCGTGTTGCCGTCTGGGCCGGCATGGTAGGATACGAGAACCATGCATCGCGCCGGGCGCCAGACTCGCGAGGCGGTACAGCGTCAACGCGGCACGGGCGAAGATCGCCCACACGCCCCACGAGTCACGAGATCCGATATGATCGATCGGCTCGGGATGCATGAACCCGCTCAACGAAGGATGGCGCCCGCGTGGACTCCCTGTTCGATCAAGTAGTCCAGCGTAGCGGCCTTTCGCCGGTATTCGCGAAGGGCACGATCCAGCGGGCGTTCGCGCGAATCGGCGTCGATGCCGCAAAGATGAAGCGCGACGATCTCGAGCGTGCGCTCCCCACGCTCCAGGCCGCGCTGGGCGTGTTCCTGCCACCGCAGGAGCTCAAGGAGCGCATCACGGACATCGGCAGGCTCTGCCGCTGATCGCGGAGCAGGGGGGCGCACGTGGGCGCCATCATCGACGCGCTAACCGACCTACAGCACGAGCACGGCTGGCTCGACGACGAGCGCCTCGCCGCGCTCGCACAGAAGCTCGGCGTTCCGCTCTACCGGCTCGAAGGGCTCGTCTCGTTTTACCCGCACTTCCGCCGAAAACCTCCGCCGCGCGTGGAGGTCGCGCTCTGCCGCGACGTGACGTGCAGGCTCGCCGGCGGCCGCGATTTTTTGGCGCGGGCGCGGCAGGTGGTCAGCGGCGATCCCTCGGTGGAAGTGCGCGAGGTGAGCTGCCTCGGCCGATGTGATCGAGCGCCGGCCGCCGCGCTGAACGAGCGACCGGTGTACGCCGGGGACCTCGACGCCTTCGCCATAGCCGTCCGCTGGGCCGACGAGCCGCGGCCCGAACGAGCACCCTCCCCGCCGTCGCGACGCTGGGCGAGTGATCCGTACGAGGACCAAGCATCCCGCTACGGCGTGCTCGCTTCGCTCCGCGGGGATGCGCTCGCGGGCGACCGCGTCCAGGCGACGCTCGAAACGAGCGGGCTGCGTGGCATGGGCGGCGCGGGGTTCCCCACGGGGCTCAAGTGGAAGCTCGTCCGCAAGGAGACGGCACGCCCGAAGTACGTCGTGTGCAACGCGGACGAGAGCGAGCCGGGCACGTTCAAGGACCGCGTGATCCTCGACGAGCTGCCGCACCTCGTGATCGAGGGCATGGCCATCGCGGCGCTCGTCGTCGGGGCCTCCGAAGGGATCGTGTTCATCCGCCACGAGTACGGTCCCGAGCGAGACAACCTCGCTCGCGCGATCGAGGAAGCACGGCAGCGCGGCGCGCTCGGTCCCGACGCGCTCGGACCAGGTTTGCCCTTCGACGTGCGGATTGCCGTCTCACCGGGCGGATACATCCTCGGCGAGGAGACGGCGCTGCTCGAGTGCCTCGAAGACAACCGCGGCGAGCCGCGGAACAAGCCGCCGTTCCCCGGTCAGAAGGGGCTCTTCGGTCGGCCCACGCTGATCAACAACGTCGAGACGCTCTCGTACGTCCCGCTCATCGTGAAAGAGGGCGCCGAGGCGTGGAAGGCGCGCGGCGTGCGGGGCTCGGGTGGGCTCAAGTTCATCGCGCTCTCGGGTGACGTCGCAAAGCCAGGCGTCTATCAGGTGCCCATGGGCACGACGATCGGCGAGCTTATCGCGATGGCCGGCGGCACGAAGGACGGAAAGCCCATCCTCGCGATCGCGCCCGGCGGCGCCTCGTCGAACTTTTTGCGCGCGGATGCCGTGGACGCGCCGCTCGACTTCGACGCGCTCCAGAAGCGCGGATCGATGCTCGGATCGGGCGCGGTGCTCGTGGTGTGCGAAGGCGCGGACATCGTGGATCTCGTCACGAACGTCGTGGCGTTCTTCCGCAACGAGTCGTGCGGCAAGTGCGTGCCGTGCCGCGTGGGCACGGAGAAGGCCGTCGCGATCCTCGAAGAAGCCGTGCTCGGACGCGGGAAGAAGCGTCACCTCGTGGTGCTGTCCGAGCTTGCCGAGACGCTCGCCGACACCTCGATCTGCGGCCTCGGTCAGGTCGCGATCGCGCCGTTCCTCTCCGTCCTGCGCGCCTTCGAGGACGACGTGCGCGCGCGCTTCCCGGAGGATTGATCGAGCCATGGGCGTGCGAGACGTGCGCATGCGCGGCTTCCGGAAGCGCGCGAGCGTCGAGGAGGCGGTTGCGACGCTCGCGTCGCGCACAGGCGAGCTCGAAGCCGAGCGCGTACGCGTCACGGAGGCGGCCGGGCGTGTGCTCGCGGAAGACGTGGCCGCCGCCGCGAGCGTGCCGCACTTCCGCCGCGCCGCGATGGATGGATGGGCCGTCGTCGGGGAATCGACGTTCGGGGCGAGCACGTACGCGCCCGTCTCGCTCGTGCTGATCGGCGAGGCAAGGCCGGGAAGGCCGTTCGCAGGCGTGCTCCGTCGCGGCGAGGCCGTGCGCATCACGACGGGCGCGCCGGTGCCCGAGGGTGCGGACGCGGTCCTCATGGCCGAGCGCGCCGAGGAGGTCACGCGGGGCGGTCAGACGATCGTCTCCGTCGCGGAGCCTGTGTCGCCCGGCAAGCACGTGGGTGGGATCGGTGAGGACGTGCCGGCCGGGACGATCGTGGCGCGGCGAGGCCGCAAGCTCCGGCCGCAGGACGTGGGCCTTCTGGCGAGCGTCGGCGCGGGCCTCGTGCCGGTCGTGCGCAGGCCGCGCGTGCGGGTCGTGATCACGGGGGACGAGCTGCTCGCGCCGGGCAGCATGCCCGAGGGATCGTGCATCGTGGACTCGAACAGCGTGGTGCTCGCGGCGCTCGTCGCGCGGGACGGCGGCGCGCTCTCGCCCACGGTGCGCGCGGTCGATCGGTACGAGCTCGTGCGCGACGCGATCGCCGGGGGCGACGAGGACGTCGTGCTCGTCTCCGGCGGCTCGTCCGTGGGCCCCGAGGATCACGCGCCGCTCGCGCTCGCCGAGATCGGCGAGGTCACGGTACACGGCGTGGCGATGCGTCCGTCGAGCCCGGCTGGCTTCGGCTTCGTCCCCGGCCGCGATCGCCCGCGCCCCGTCTTCCTCCTGCCGGGCAACCCGGTCTCTTGTTTGTGTGCGTACGAGTTCTTTGCAGGTCCAACGATCCGTGCGTTCGGTGGCCTGCCTCGTGCGTGGCCTCACGCGCGTGGAAAGGGCCGGCTCGTCGCGAAGATCGTCTCCGAGCTCGGCCGCGTGGATTATGTCCGCGTGCAATACGACGGCGCGCTCGTGACGCCGATCATGACGAGCGGCGCGTCGATTCTCTCCTCCACGACCCGCGCGGACGGCGTCGTGCTCGTCCCGGCCGGCAGCGAGGGCCATGGCGAGGGCGAGGAGGTCGAGGTCTTCCTGTACGATTGACCTCGGGGGGCGTCGTGAAGCAAGCGCAGTTCCTCAACGTCGTGGACCGGGACGAGGCCGAGCGGCGCTTCCGCGCGGCGATCGGCGAGCTCGGCGCGATCGGCATCGAGGTCGTCCCGCTCGACGCGGCGCTCGGGCGCTTGCTCGCCGAGGACGTCGCGAGCCCCATCGACGTGCCCGGCTTCGATCGCTCGAACGTCGATGGATACGCGGTGCGCGCCGCCGACACCTTCGGCGCGAGCGAACACGAGCCGCGTCGGCTCCGACGCTTGCCCGCGGTCGTCGCGATGGGCCGCATTCCCGACGTCACCGTCGAGCCGGGCACGGCCCTCGCGATCCCCACGGGCGGCGCCGTGCCGCGCGGCGCCGACGCGATCGTCATGGTCGAGCATACGCTCCTCGACGGCGACGACGTGCTGATCACGAAGGCCACGATCCCCGGCCGATGGATCACCTACGCGGGCACCGACGTCGCGCAGGGTGAGGTCGTGCTTCGCGCGAAGGAGCGGCTCACCTCGCGGGAAACGGGCGTCCTCGCGGCGATCGGCCTCGACCGTGTCGCCGTGCTCGCGCGGCCTCGCGTGGCGATCCTCTCGACGGGCGACGAGATCGTTCCGCCGGGTCGACCTCTCCCGCCGGGCTCTGTCTACGATTCGAATGCGCGCATTCTCGCCGACGCCGTCCGCGAAGCTGGCGGCGAGCCGATCCTCGCCGGCATCGTGCCCGACGACGAAACCTCCGTGCGCGAAGCCCTCGCGCGTTGCCTCGCCGAAGCGCACGTCGTGCTCCTCTCGGGCGGCACCTCGAAAGGACCTGGCGACCTCAACGCGCGTGTCCTCGCCGAAGCCCTCGAACCGCCCGGCATCGTCGTGCACGGCGTCGCGCTCAAGCCTGGCAAACCTCTCTGCCTCGCGGTCTCCGCCGGCAAACCCGTCGTCGTCCTCCCTGGCTTTCCGACCTCGGCGATCTTCACGTTCCACGAGTTCGTCGCGCCCGTCATCCGCGCCTTCGCGGGCCTCTCCGAGCGCGCGGACGACACGGTCGCGGCGCGCTTGCCGTTCCGCGTCACGAGCGAGCACGGCCGCACGGAGTACGTGCTCGTGCGCCTCGTCCCGGACGAGCACGGCGAGCGCGTCGCGTATCCCATCGGCAAGGGCTCGGGCTCCGTCACCACGTTCTCGCAAGCCGACGGCTTCTTCATCGTCGACGAGCACGTCGAGATGCTCGACGCCGGCGACACCGTCGTGATCCACCCCATCGCCGGATCCCGCCCGCGGCAGGTCGATCTCGTCGTCATCGGCAGCCATTGCGTCGGCCTCGACGTCCTGCTCGGCCGCCTGGCCGCGCGTGGCACCACGAGCAAGCTCATCGCCGTCGGCAGCGAAGCCGGCCTCGCGGCCGTGCGCCGCGGCGAATGCGACCTCGCCGGCGTGCACCTCTACGACCCGAACACCGGCACCTACAACGAACCCTTCCTCAGCCCCGACATCGAGCTCGTCCGCGGCTACGGCCGCATGCAAGGCGTCGTCTTCCGCCCCGGCGATCCGCGCTTCGAGGGCAAGCGCGCCGAGGACGCCGTCCGCGAGGCCGCGTGCGCCGAAGGCATCGTGATGATCAACCGAAACCGCGGCAGCGGCACCCGCGCGCTCTACGATCGCCTCCTCGGCGACGCGCGCCCCGCCGGCCACTCCGTCGAGGCCTCGTCCCACCGCGCCGTCGCCGCGGCCGTCGCGCAAGGCCGCGCCGATTTTGGCATCGCGATCGACATCGTCGCGCGGGATCGTGGCCTCGGCTTCCTTCCGCTCGGCGAGGAGCGCTTCGACTTCGTCGTCCCCAAAAACCGCCTCGCCCGTCCCGCCGTGCGCGCCTTCCTCGCCGAGCTCGCATCCGAACCGGCCCGCGCCGCGCTGCGCGACCGAGGACTCCTCGCATGAGCGGAGGCGTCATCGCCAGCCTCGGCGCCGTCGTCCTCGCGGGCGGCCGCAGCAGCCGCATGGGCCGCCCCAAGGCCTGGCTCCCCTTTGGCGACGAGGTCCTCCTCCAGCGCGTCGTGCGTCGCCTCGCCGACGTCGCCGCGCCCCTCGTCGTCGTCTGCGCCCCTGGGCAAGCGCTCCCACCTCTCCCGCCCGACGTCGCCATCGCCGAAGACCCCGTCGAGGGCCGCGGACCTCTCCAGGGCATCGCGGTCGGCCTCGCGGCGCTCGCGGGCAAAGCGGACGCCGCGTTCGTCTCCTCCACCGACGCGCCTTTCGTGGACCCCGCGCTCGTGCGTTTTCTCTGGGATCTCCGCGGCTCTGCGCACGACGTCGCCGTTCCTCGCGCCGGCGGCCATTACCACCCGCTCGCGGCCGTCTACGGCGTCTCGGTGAAATCCGAGATCGACCACCTCCTCGCCGAAGATCGCCTCCGCCCGTTTTTCCTGTTCGAGCGCGTGCGCACCCTCGTCGTCCCCGAAGATCGGCTCCGCGAGGCGCCGGGCCTTTCCCTTTCCGGCGACGAAATCCTCGCCTTGCGAAACCTCAACACGCCCGACGACTGGCGCGCGGCGCTCGACGTCGCGGGCCTGCCGCGGCCGAGCGATCCGGCTTGAGCGAAGGACGGATGCCAGCCACGCTACGCCCGATGCAAAGGGACCAAGCCGAGACGACCGACCTTCCCCCCGCGGCCGAGGCGCCTCTGCCCGATCCCTATGCCGACCCCGCGCCCGCCGCGGGCCCGCTCCGGTGGCAGAAAAACCTGCTCCTCCTCGTCCTGACCATCGCCTCGACGCTCGTCACCTTCGCCCTCTCGAACGGCCTCGTCCCCGAAGGCGCGCCGTTCGCCGAGCAGCTCCGCGGCGTGCTTCGCGCGTGGACTTATACCGTTCCGCTCATGGCCATCCTGCTGACGCACGAGCTCGGCCATTACTTCGCGGCGCGCCTCCACAAAGTCCCCGCCTCGCTCCCTTTTTTCATTCCCCTCCCGCTCCTGAGCCCGTTCGGCACGATGGGCGCGGTCATCGGCATGAGCGGCCGCATCAAGAGCCGCAATGCCTTGCTCGACATCGGCGCGGCCGGCCCGCTCGCCGGGCTCCTCGTTGCCATTCCGGTGATCCTCTACGGCCTGCGCACCTCGCCCGTCCTGCCCATTCCCGAGGAGGGCATCCAGGAGGGGCAATGCCTCCTCTATTTCGTCCTGAAGCGCCTCGCCCTCGGCACAATTCCCCCGGGGCACGACGTCTTCCTCAATGGCCCCGCGTTCGCCGGCTGGGTCGGGCTCTTCGTCACCATGTTGAACCTCGTCCCCGTCGGCCAGCTCGACGGCGGGCACATCGCGTACGCCCTCTTCGGCGAAAAGCAAAATCGTTATGCCCGGATCGTCCACGTGACGATGCTCGGCATGTTCCTCCTGAACCTCGCCCGCTTCCTGCCCCCGGCGCTGCGGGCCGGCGAGGGCATCGGCGACGCGGTCGGCAATTCGATCTCGTGGCTCGTGTGGTTCGTCCTGGTCCACCTGCTCGGCCGGCTCGGCGGCAAGGACCATCCCCCGACGGAGCCCGGCGAGCTCTCGCCCGTGCGCCGCGGCATCGCGGTCCTCTCGCTCGTCGTCTTCGTCCTGCTCTTCATGCCCACGCCCTGGTCGAAGTATTGAAATGAGCTTCGCCTCCCCCGCCCCACTCTTCGCGCTCGCGCTGCTCGTCACGGGTTGTAATGTTCTCGGACACACGCAGCTCGGGCCGACGGTAGCGTCGCGCGACGGCACGCCCGTGGGCGGCGTCGAGGCAAACGCGAACATGTACGTGGACATGCAGCCCGCGGACGACCTCACCAACCGCAGGCCGCTCGCCGAGACCGCGCGGCGGTGGGGCCTCGCTTCGGGGGCCTACCTGCGCGGATCGCCGCTCGGGTTCGGCCTCGGAATGCGGCCGGGGATTTTCGTGGGCTCGACGGACGCGAAACTAGCGATCCTCGGGACCGCCGGCCTCTCCCTCGGATTGCAGACCCTCGAAGACGCCACGTACGGAAACGTCGGCCTGTACGGAATGCTCGCGGCCGGGATCCCCGTGCGCAAGACCTACGATCCGAAGGCCCTCGTTCTGTGCCGCTCGCTCACCTACGTCACGATCGGCCTACAAGGAAACCTCGACCGTTTGCCGGCGCTGGAGGAGTCCATCGGGACCCTCGGCCTCCTCGTGGGCATCCTCGGGCTCGAGGACTCCGGCGCGCCCTCCGACCGCAAGAATCCCGACGTGGACTGCCCGCGCTGACGCCTCACCCCGCCGCGCGCCGGCGGAGCCCCGCACGCGGCCGCCCCATGCGCCGCGCCCGGGCCACACGCGCGCCCGTCATATGCGCGTCCGCGGCGGAACCGGGCCCGTAACACTCCTCGTCGTCCTCGAAATCGGCCAAGACAAACTCGACGAACGTCACGCTCTCCATGTATTCGTTCGTCGTAAAAGACCAGGGATCGGCCGGGACGGGCCTCCGTTCGTGGCGGGGATTGAATGGACGGCGGCGAATGTGAGGTGCAAGAAAGCGCATGTCGTTCTCTCGAAGGTAAGACGTGACAGCTCTAAGTACGTATCAAGAGATGCTGCTCGTGCCCTTTTCGCTCGCGGCCGCGTCGCGAAAAGGGCACGCGAAATTCAAGGCTTCGCTTTGACCGCCTCCGCCATCGCCTCGACGAGCGACCTCGTAGGCGGAGGCACCGAGGGCGTCGGCTCCTCTTCGGCCTCCGCCGCGGGCGCAGGCGCGGGCGCCTTCGCGACGGGCGCCGCATTCCGATTCGCCCGGGGCGCGTGGCTCTGCCAGCTCGGCGCGGGCATCGGCGTAGGCTTCGCGTCGGGGAGCGTCTTCACCGGCTCCTCCACGCGCGGCGGCGTCATCGCCAGCTGGAAGTTCGTGGCGATCCGATGCGCCCGCTCCGTCGCGTTCGGCAACACCTTGCCCGCGAGCTCCGGCGCCGACAGCGACGAACGCCCCGACCGCGCCGCTCGCTCCTCGCCGACCTTGTACCCCATCACGAGCGACCCACCCACGGCGACCGCCAGGAGCATTCGGTCGAACGTGATCGGCCGCGGACGCGACGAGGTCGGCTCCCGCTCGCGCGGGGCGTCGCTGCTCGCCGGGGCCGGCGGTGGCGGTGGCACCGCCGCGCGCGCCGGGAACAGGTCGATGCCGCGGATCGCCGCGCGGATGCTCATCGACACCTCGCCGAAATCGGGCGGCGGTGGCGGCAGCTTCGACGAACGCGACTGGTCCGCGAGCTCCTGCAGATCATCAATCCGATCCCGCACGCTCCGCGGCCCCTCGCGGCCCTTGCCGGGCGCCCAGTTGCATGTCGGATCGTCGTCCGAGTTGTCCGTTCGACTCCGAAAACGCACGGCAAACACCTCCGACACACACCGGGGACAGATCGTCCCCTCCGTCCCCGGGCGTTCGCCCTCCCGGGTCCCCCCACAGACGCTGCAACTCGAACTCATTGGATCCCCCCGAATCCAAGCCGTAGGATCAGCTAGTGCCTCATGTTACCAACTTGAAGCGAACGCGCATGTCCATTCGATGCGCCGAGCTCAGCGAGGGTCGCGACAAAAGGTGCTTGCTCGGGGCGGACGCACGCGTTTCGCGCGGGGCGTGAAACTCGCGCATGACGCGGTGCATGTGCTAGGAAGGCCGCGCTTCTACGAATTGGAGGAAAAAAGAATGGGACTTTCCGATGCGCTCGCGGACAAGGACAAGAAGGGTCGGATCATCTCCGACTGCGCCACGCTGATCGACGAAGAGGTCGCGTCGAAGGGGCTCGCCGCGTTGCCGCTGAAGGCCGGTTACAAGGCGATCAAGGGCATCAAGCCCGGCTTCATTCCGCACGTCATCGAGTCGCTCCTGCCCGAGATGGCCACGAAGGTGGACCCGATCTGGGCCGAGGGCGTCTCCGCCGGCAATCCCGTCAAATTCTTCCAGGACAACCGCGGGCGCGTCGCGGACGCCCTGCTCTCCGTGACCGACGCGAAATCGAAAAACGCGAAAAACGCGCTCGTCCGTTCGACCTACGAATCGCTGCGCGGCACGGCCAAGAAGCACGTCGAGGAGGCCATCCCGCGCCTCTCGAAGGTCATCGAAAAGTACGCCTGATTCTCGGAAGGGGGCTGTCGCCACAGCGTAGCGCCGGGGTTTCACCCCGGGCCCGACCAGGGGCTCTTCGCCCCTGGACCCGAACCAGGGCGCAGCCCTGGACCTTTGGTGCATCAACCGCGATGCGGTCGATGCAAAAGGCAGCCTCTCAGGCCACCTGCGCCGTGCGGGGAATGTCCGGCTCGACGAAGCACCAGCGTACGTCGGACCGGCGGTTGCGCAGCGACGCCTCGAACTCGTTGATCGCCGCGCAGACCTCGTTCGTGGTCACGCCGTCGTAGAAGCTCACCTTCACGCAGACGAGCACCTCGCCAGGCCCTTGCTGCACCGTGATCACGTGCAGCACCCGATCGATCTTCGGGTGCGCCGCGACCGTCTGCCGCACCGCCACCTCGACCTCCGGATCAGCCGACTCGCCGATCAGGAGCGACATGATCTCCACCGCGAGGAAGACCGCCACCGCCACGAGCACGAGCCCGATCGCGATGCTGCCGATCGCGTCCCACTTCGGATCGTGCGTGAGCCACGCCGCCGTCAGCGCGAGCGACGCGAGGATCAAGCCGAGCGAGGCCGCCGCGTTCTCGCCGAAGACGACGACGAGGTCCGAGTCCTTCGTGTCCTTCAGGTACTGGAAGAACGGCTTCTGCCCGCGGCGCTTGTTCATCTCGCGGATGTTCGAAAGCGTCGCGCCGCCCTCGAGCAGCAGGGAAAACCCGAGGATGCCGAGGCCGAGGTGCACCTTCTCCACGGGCTCGGGGTGGCCGAGCTTGTGGATCCCTTCGTAGATCGAGAACACGCCGCCGCCCGAGAACAGGAGCAGCGCGACGAGGAACGACCAGAAGTAGAGCGAGCGCCCGTAGCCGAGCGGGTGCGACGCGTCCGGCTTCTTCCGCGCCCGGTTCACGCCAAGCAGGAGCAGGAGCTGATTGCCGCAGTCCGCCGCCGAGTGCAGCGTCTCGGCGAGCAGCGCGCCCGAGCCCGTCAGGAACGCGACCACGCCCTTGCCCGCCGCGATGGCGAGGTTGGCGAGCAGCGACTGGACGATATGGGAGGTCGAATGGTCTTCCGACGACGACACGGGAGCCCTTGTATCACGAGCAGGCCCCGAAAAAGAAAACCCCCAGCAGGCCGAAGCATGCTGGGGGTTTTTGCTTACCGCGATCTACGTCAGTCGCGCTTCGAGGGCGGGTCGCCGAACGACCGCTGGAAGAGCTCCTCGATCGCCTGCTTGCCGTCGTCGGTCAGGTTCTGCGTGCCGATGCCAGCGAAGGCCTCGCTCTTGATCATCGGCAGCGTCGCCATCTCCCACGCCGTCCCGCTCCAGCGGAACCAGGTCCGCTTCTGCTGATCGAAGACGTAGAGCGGCTTCTTCCAGAGGCGCGCGAGCTCCGCGCCCCAGCCCGTGCCGCCGCGCACGGTGCCATCGTCCTGGATCTGGCCGACGACGAACACCTCGCGCGCCGCGTTGATCTGGTACCAGATCGTCTGCAGCACGTTGCGCACCAGCGGGATCTCGCTGAGCACGCGGCCGAGGCGCTTCGACACGTAGACCAGGCTGAAGTCGCCGCGGCGCAGGTCCGCCTCGCTCAGCACCTGCACGCCGCGCGTGCGCTCGCGCAGCGTGTGGCCCTCGAAGCTGTAGTTCGTCTCCGTGAGGCCCCAGCGCTCCGCACACGCGCCGAACGCCGCCTCCGCGCCCTTCGCGCCGCCCGAGTACAGGCGGAAGCGCTTGGCATCGCGCGGGCGCTCGGAGGCCGGCGGGATGTCCGCGTCGATGATCCGCATCGTGTGCGGCTCGAGGCGGAGCGAGAGATCGGCGATCTCCTTGTTGTCGTGATCCTTCAACAGGCGCAGGCGCACGACGTCCTTCTCGGGGTCGAGGAAGACCACGACGCCGAGTTTGTCGAAGAACCGATCGACCGGCGCGGGCGCCGAGCCCGCCGTCGCCTCGCCGGCCTTCGTCGTCGTCGAGAGCCAGAGCTCGGCCGAGTGATCCCGCGCGAGCGCGCTCAGCGTGTCGATCATCGCCTCGGTCGCGTGCGCGCAGTCGAAGCCGTCGACGATGATCACGTCCGGCGAGAAGTGCGCGATCTCGCGGGCGAACGCCACGGTGTCGACGAGCTTCTTCATCGACGACGACGCGCCCTCGGTCGTGTTCGCGTGACCGAGGAGCGAGAAGATCAGCCGGTGACGCTCCAGATCGAGGCGCACGGACTCGGGCTCGGCGAGCTTCGTGTACGTGGCGATGTCGTGGAACAGCTCGTCGTAGTAAGCGCGCACGTGATCGACGGCGTGCTCCGTCGAGATGTGCAGCACGCGCCGGTCACGCAGCAGATCGTCCAGCGCGATCTGCACGAGGAGCGCCGTCTTGCCGACGCCCGCGCGCGAGAGAACGACGCCCACGTTCCCGCGGCCCAGGCCGCCGTGCATCGACTTCTCGAAGACCCGCATGGGGCTCCGCTCGTTGACCTCTTTGCGGTACATCGGTGCCCTCACTTCCCCTTCTTCGCCTGCTCTTCTTTGTGCTTCTTGATGAGCTCCTCCGCGATCGCTCCGGGGACCGGAGCGTACCGGGAGAACTCCATGGTAAACTCAGCTTTGCCCTGCGTCGCGGAGCGAAGGATGGTCGAGAACCCGAACATCTCGGCGAGGGGGACCTCTGCCTCGACGCGGCAGAAGCCGTCCGACTCCGTCGTGCCGATGATGATGCCGCGGCGCTGCATCAGGATGCCGACGACGCCGCCCTGGAACTCGCTCGGGCTCTCGGCGGCCACCTTCATGAGCGGCTCGAGGATCTGCGGACCCGCCTTCGGGTAGGCCTCACGCCACGCGCCGCGCGCTGCCTCCTGGAACGCGATGTCCGAGGAGTCGACCGCGTGGGCCGCACCGTCGTTGATCGTCACGCGCACGCCCGTCACGGGCGCCTGCATGACGAGGCCCTTCGCGAGCATCGAGCGGAAGCCCTTGTCGCAGGAGGGGATGAACTCCTTCGGGATCGAGCCGCCCGTGATGTCGTCGACGAACTCGTACGCCTCGTCGCAGGGCTCCATGAAGCCCGCGACCTTGCCGTACTGACCCGAGCCGCCGGTCTGCTTCTTGTGCGTGTAGTTGAAATCGATCCTGCGCGTGATCGTCTCGCGGTACGCGACGCGCGGCGGGCTCGTCACCACCTCGGCCCCGTACTCGCGCTTCATGCGCTCGATGTACACGTCGAGGTGCAGCTCGCCCATGCCGTGGATGACCGTCTCGTTCGTCTCGGGATCGCTGCCCACGCGGAAGGTCGGGTCCTCCTTCGTGAAGCGCTTCAGCGCCTTCGACATGTTGACCTGCGCCTTGTTGTCCTTCGGCGTCACGGTCAACGAGATGACCGAATCGGGCACGTGCATGCTCGTCATGGCCACGCTGAGCGTGCCGTCGGTGAACGTGTCACCCGAGTTGCAGTCGACGCCGAACATCGCGACGATGTCGCCGGCGCCCGCGTTCTCGATGTCCTCCATCTCGTCGGCGTGCATGCGGACGAGGCGGCCGACCTTGTGGCGCTTGCCCGTGCGCGTGTTCGTGATCTCCTTGCCCTTCGAGATCGTGCCCTGGTAGACGCGCAGGTACGAGAGCTGGCCGAAGCGGCCGTCCTCGAGCTTGAACGCGAGCATGACGAGCGGTTTGTCCGCGTCGCTCTCGAGCGTGATCTTCGCCTCGTCCTTCTCCAGGTCGACGGCGTGGTTCGTGATGTCCGTCGGGCAGGGCAGGAACTTCGTGACCCCGTCGAGCAGGAGCTGCACGGCCTTGTTCTTGTAGGCCGAACCCATCATCACGGGCACGATCTTGAGGTTCACCGTGGCCGAGCGGACAGCCTTGTTGATGAGGTCCTCGGTGACCTTCTCCTCGAGCATCGCCTCGGTGAGCTCGTCGGAGAACATGCTCAGCGAGTCGAGCATCTCCTCGCGGCACTTCTGCGCCTCGGCCTGCATGCCGGCCGGAATGTCCGACTCGAGGATCTTCTCGCCGTTCGCGCCTTCGAACCGGAACGCCTTCATCTTGATCAGGTCGACGACGCCCTCGAACTTGTCCTCGAGGCCGATCGGGAGCTGCAAGAGCACCGGGTTCAGGTTGAGCTTCTCGCGGAGCTGGTCGCGCGCGCGGAGCGGGTTCGCGCCAGCGCGGTCACACTTGTTGACGAACGCGATGCGCGGGACGCCGTAGCGGCGCATCTGGCGATCGACCGTGAGCGACTGCGACTGCACGCCTGCGACCGAGCAGAGCACCAGGATCGCGCCATCGAGCACGCGGAGCGAACGCTCGACTTCGATGGTGAAGTCGACGTGGCCGGGCGTGTCGATGATGTTGATCTGGGTGTTGCCCCAGGTGCAGTGCGTGGCCGCGGACTGGATGGTGATCCCGCGCTCGCGCTCGAGGTCCATCGAGTCCATCTTCGCGCCGACGCCGTCCTTGCCCTTCACGTCGTGAATGGCGTGGATCCTCTTCGTGTAGAAGAGGATGCGCTCGGTCAGCGTGGTCTTCCCCGAGTCGATGTGGGCGCTGATTCCTATGTTCCTGAGCCTGGACAGATCGCTGATCACGAAGAGGACTCCTGCCGCCTACCGGGGGAGGGCGGCTCTCGGCAAAAAACGCGGCGCGCTATAATCGGTAGCCGGCGGTCACGCCAGAGGAAAGTGGACTGGCGTGCCGGCTGACACCGTCTCGTCACGCCGGTGAGGGACGAGTTTCCCTTCTTTTCTGGCTCGCCCACCGCATCGAAGGGCGCTCGACGAGCACCCACGATGCGTAGCCCACGATCACCGAGGCGACCAGCGCGAACGACGCGGTCCGCGCGAGGTTCTTCCAAGTTGGCGGCGCCGAGGGTTCGAGATCCGAGAGCCCGAGCGCGAGCTGATGAAAGAGAAACACCCCGTAGCTCACGATTCCAACGAAGGCGAGCGGGCGCGGCGCGACGATCACGAGCGCGCGGCCGCGGCAGAGGACCGCCGAAAGAACGAGCGCCGCCGTCACGAGCGAGAGCAGCGCATACGGCGCGCCGCCGCCCGGTTCGAGGTAATGAAGCCCCTCGAGCCGGAACGCGATCACGAGCGCGGGCACGCACGCGGCGAGCGCATACGGCGCGCATGCGGCCGCGCGCTCGGATCGTGAAAGCGTGACGAACGCCCGCGCCGCGAGCGCGCCGAGCACGAACTGATCGAGCCGGCTCGGGATCCACCGCCGCTGCGTCGCTTCGAGCAGCCCCGTGTGGATCCCCGGTTCGAGCACGATCGCGTGGAGCAGCATGCGCACGAGCCAGCTTGCGATCACGATCCCCGCGCCGATCCAGAGCGCGCGCCGGCCCTCCTTGAGGACGAGGGGCGCGAGCCACGGAAAGACCAAATAAAAGCACGCCTCCGTGGTGAGCGACCACGTCGCCCCGATGATCACGATCCCGCCTGGCGACACATATCCTTGGAGCACCAACAGATGCGCGGCGAGCGAGGCGGCGAACGAGGGCGCGCCGAGCACGCCGCGATGAAAGGCGAGCGTCACCACGAGCGCGACCCAGTACGCGGGCAGGATGCGCGCCGCGCGCCGGAGCAAGAAGTCGCGCGGGGTTTGTCCTCCAGAACGGATCCACGAGAGCCCGAGCGAAAAGCCCGAGAGCACGAAGAAGAGATCGACGCCCCACCACGCGTGGTGGAGCACCGTCAGGATCCACGGCACGAGCGGCGCCGGCGCGCGCGCCTCCACCGCGCCGCGCACGAGCGGGAGGAATCGATCGCCGAGGTGCTGGACGAAGACGGCGAGGATCGCCACGCCGCGCAGCGCGTCGAGCTGCGGCAAGGACGGGCCCGCGCTCGGCGCCGGCCTCTCGAGGGTGAGGGGCATGCGGGCAAACCCGCGCTAGCGAGGCTGGATGCGGGCGAGGCCCACGGTGTCGTCCCACTCGTCGCCGTAGCCCTCGAAGTGGATGCGGTAACGCTCCTGCCCCACGATGCCGACGATCACGGCCGGGTACATCGTGCCGTGCCACTCGACGCGCACGCGATCGCCGATCTTGTAGATGTTCGTCTGTGCCGCGGCGAGCGCCTTCGCGCGCACCTTCTGCGGCGGCTCGGGGTGCACGATCGTGCCCTCGGCCAAACCCCTCACGCGTTCGCGCGGCACGACCTCGTCCCAGATCGCGTCGTACCCCTCGTAGTGGACCTTGAACTTCGTCGGCCCCTGGGTCTCGAGGATGACCGCCGGGTAGACGTTCTGTTCCCACTCGACGAGAATTTTATCTCCCACGGCATAACGCGTCTTGCAGCCCGACGAGAGGGCGGCCAGAAGCGCGAGGGAGAGCACCGAGGACCGAACGAAAGCCATGACGCGGAGTTCGAGCGTCCGAGAGACGCCTCCGGCGGCGTAGATACTCCCGAGGAGCAAGGCTTTCAAGCGCGTGGACCTGTGCGTCACCAAGGTACGCTGGCGCTATATCTTCTCTGACTGCGATAACGCCCCCTCCGAGGGAGGCGCATCACACGTCACGAGGTCGCCGATGGCACGCTTGAATCTCCTCGATCCCCAGGTCCGTGCGAACCCGTACCCGTACTACGCCGAGCTCCGCCGCGCGGCGCCGGTCTCGGTCATCGACCCGGGCGAGATATGGGCGATCAGCCGGTACGACGACGTCGTGTCCGTCCTGAAGAACCCCGCTGTCTTCTCGTCGCAAGGCCTCCGCGCGGCGACCGAGCAGCCCTGGGCCGGGTACAACCCGCTCACCGACTCGCTGGTCCTGCTCGACCCGCCGCGACACACGGCCATCCGCTCGCTCGTCAACCACGCGTTCACCTTGCGCGTCCTGCCACGCGTCGAGCCGCTCGCCCGCAAGGTCGCCCGCGCGTTCGCCGAGCGCGCGAGCCGTGGCCTCGAGGTCGACATCTGCGACGATCTCGCCACGACCTTGCCCGCGCAGGTCATCGGCAACCTGCTCGGCCTGGACGACGCGTGCGACAAGTTTCGCACCTGGTCGGAGACCATCGTGGCCATCAGCCCCGGGACACCCGAGGCTTTGCGCCCGAGCATCGTCGCTTCCATCGCGGAGCTCGGGCAGTACCTCGAGGAGGTCTTCGAGGACCGCAGGCGCGCGCGGCGTGACGATCTCGCGAGTGATCTGCTCGACGCAGAGATCGACGGGCGTCGCCTCGACCAAGCGGAACTGATGAGCTTCATGTTCGTCCTGTTCGTCGCCGGCTTCGAGACGACGACACACCTCCTCGTGAATTCGCTGCGCATCCTCGCCGAGCGCCCCGAGTTGCTCGCGCGCCTGCGCGAAGCACCGTCCGTGATCCCGCACTTCGTGGAGGAGGCGCTGCGCTTCGACCCCTCCGTACACGTGACGCTGCGTGTCGCGACCCGAGACACCGAGATCGCGGGGGTTCCCCTGCCCGCAGGCGCCGTCGTCGCGGCGCTCCTCGCCTCGGCGAACCGCGACGAGACGCGATACGAGCACGCGGATCGATTCGACGTCGACCGGGATCGGAAGCCGAGTGTGGCGTTCGGGCACGGCATCCATTTCTGCCTCGGCGCCCCGCTCGCCCGCGCCGAGACTCGCATCGCGTTCGAAGAGCTCGTGCCTCGGGTCGGGGCGATCCACGTGACCCAGGAGCCCACGTGGAATTGCGGGCTCACGGTCCGGGGCGTCACGAGCTGCCGCATGCGGTTCGAGCCGCTCTGAGCGCGGCCCACGCCGCGGCAAGGTCGGGTGGGATCGGGCTTCGTTCTGCGCTACCCTCGGCCGCGTCGTGAGGTCCGGCGAACGTTTTGTCGAAGGGGCGAGGGCGTGGGGCGCGCGAGCCGTCAGGCTTGGCCTCGGGGCCCTCGTCGTGGCGTGCGCGCCGAACCTCACCACGACCGGCGGCGCGGGCGGCGAGGGCGGCGACGGCAGCGGAGGCACGGGCGGGAGCGGGGGCGCCGGCGGCGGCGGTGGGAGCGGCGGCGTGATCGTCTGCCCCCAGGCGCCGAACACGCCGACGATGGTGCCCGTGGCGTCCCCGTCCGGGAACTATTGCATCGACAGCACCGAGGTCACGAACAGCCAGTATGCGGCCTGGCTCTCCTCGGCCAACGCGAATGAAGAGAAGCAGACCCCCGAATGCGCCTTCAACACGAGCTTCGTGCCCAATGGAATGACGCCACCCGCGAACGATCGCCCCGTCGCGTTCGTCGATTGGTGCGATGCCTACGCCTTCTGCAAATCGCACGGAAAGCGGCTCTGCGGGAAGATCGGCGGCGGGCCGGTCCCGTATTTCGAGATCAACAATGCTGCCGTGAGCCAGTGGCACAACGCTTGTAGCCGCTCCGGCGAGTTCGTCTTTCCCTACGGCAACACGTACAACCCGGCCGCATGCAATGGCCACGATGCAATGGTCGGCAGCTCCCACGAGGCCGGGACGCAGCTCTCCTGCGAGGGCGGATTGCCGGGCCTCTTCGACATGAGCGGCAACGTCTGGGAGTGGGAGGACGTCTGCGACGGGTCGACGGGGGAGAACGACACGTGTCGCCGGCGCGGCGGCGGATACGAAAGCATCACCTCGGACCTCGATTGCCCGACGGCTGGCGGCGGGGCGCGCAATGCCTCGAACGAGACCACCGGATTCCGTTGCTGTGTGGATGTTCCATGAAAGAACTCGCTCCCGGCTCGATCATCGACAGGAAGTACGCCCTCGAAAAACCCCTCGGGGAGGGTGGCATGGGCGTCGTCTGGCTCGCGCGCGACGTGCACACCGAGGTGCCCGTCGTCGTGAAGGCCATCCGCACCGAATACGCGCATCGCAAGGATTTCCGGGACCGCATCCTCGCCGAGGGCCGCGCGCTCGCCCGGATCGACCACCCGAACGTGGTGCGCCTCAATGCCGTCGTCTCCGACGAGGACGGGCTCTGCCTCGTCATGCAGTTCATCGAGGGCGAGACCCTCGAAGATCGCATCGCGCGCTACGCGAAATCGGGCACGCCGCTCTCCGTCGCCGAGGCGCTCGCGCTCTTCCGCCCCATCGTGCAGGGCGTCGCCGCGGCCCACACCGAGGGCATCATCCACCGCGACTTGAAGCCCGCGAACGTGCTCATCCGCGGCAAGGACGGCATCGTCAAGGTCACGGATTTCGGCATCGCCAAGGAGGAGAGCGACGCGCAGAAGGGCAAGGGAAACACCGAGGGCGTCATCGGCTCGGTGCTCTACATGTCGCCCGAGCAATGCACCGGCAAGAAGGACCTCGACAAACGGGTCGACGTCTATTCGCTCGGCATCGTGCTGTACGAGCTGCTCGTCGGGCAGGTCCCGTTCGACGGCGAGAGCCATTACATGATCATGACGTCGCACGTGAGGGAGCCGCTGCCGAAGATCCGCGCGCGGCGGCCGGACGTGCCCGCCTGGCTCGAGGCCGTCGCCGAGCGCTGCGCCGAAAAACGTCGTGAGGATCGGTTCGGCTCGTGCGAGGAGATCCTCGCGGCGCTCGACATGCAGGGCCAGGGGTTGTCCGGCCGCACCGCGCCCGCCGCGCCGCTCCACCTGACCACGCCGGCGGCGCCGCTCTACGCGAACGTCACGGCGCCGCCGGGTGTCCCGCAGACCGCGGAGGCTTCGGTGGTCACGGCACCCGGGAACGAACCGACCTCGAAGCGTGGGCTCGCCGTGGCGCTCACCGTGGGGATCGCGGCCCTCGCTGGGCTCGGTATCTCCTATTCGCTCGGCTTGTTCGGCGCGCCGAAGGACGATCGGCGCGCGGAGGCCAAGGGCCCGCCCGCGGTGGAGCCCGCTGCAAGCGCGGGAGCGCCCGCGAGCGCGGCGCCGAGCGTGGCCCCGAAAAACCCTCTGCTTGCGCTCGCCGGGCGCTGGCGGAGCGAGAGCGGCCGCGAATACGACGCGGTCCTCGTCGGCGACCGGCTCGAAATGCGGATCCGCGACGCCAAACCGTTTGCGGTCCAAGGATACGAGGAGGGCGAGGCCCGCTTCGTGCTCCGCGCTTTGCCCGGAAAAACCGAGGTCTTCGGCGTGGAGGATCGGCTGCGGCCGAACCCGCCGGCGGGGAACGAATACGACGTCGCGCTCGCCCGCTCGACCTGCATCGTCCCGTACACCGAGATCGGGGGCAAACCTCTCGAAGCGCGGCTCGACGGCGGGAAGCTGCGCGTCTCCATGGTGCAGACGCAGCCGCCGGTGGCGAGCTACACGCTCGCCGGCAAACGCGTCACGGGCTGCAAGAACCTCGCCACCGCGCCGCTCACGCCCCTTGAAAGCGTGCTCGGCCGGCCCTGATCCGGGAGGCTCGAACCGTGTCCCTCAGGCTCACGCTCCACGCGCACACGCCCTACGCGCTCCAGCCCTCCTCGATCCAATTTCGATTGCAAATCGAGAACCATGGCCCGACGCCGGTCCGGGGCGAGAAGCCGGACGGGATGAGCCTGCTCACGACGGACGAACGAGGCCAGTGGCTCAACTTCCTTCCGCGTGCTCCGTGGCCCTACCCGCCCGAGGAAATCGAGATTCCCCCCGGCGGCGTCCACGAAATGATCGTCTCCTCCTCCGCGTGCGGGAGCATGCGCGACGTCGGCCTGTACCGCGCTCAATGCCGCTGGGGCGGCGCGGAGAGCAACGTCGTCGAATATCGTGTCCTCGGCGACCGGAAATCGTATGTGGCGACGTTGCGGCCCGTCTCCGCAGGGGCGGTCGAGCTCACGCTCGACAATCGAGGCCCCAGGCCCATCGATTGGGGCGAGCCCTGCGACCCCGAGCAAGACGTGAGCTTCTGGCTCGACGGGAAGACGCGCATGAAGACCATGCTCACCGCGGGCGCCGATCTCGTGCGGATCGTGCCGGGCGCGCCGGCCGTGATTCGCATCGAACTGCCTGAAGCCGAAAGCGGCCGGAACATCTCCGGCCGCTTTCAGCGCGAGCCCTTCGCCAGCGGCGATATCAAAATCGTCTTCTGAAGGGTTATTTCCCCTTCCCCGCCTCGATCCGCTGGATGCTCGAGATCTCGTTCGCGAACATCACCTTGCGCTGACCCATCTCGAACACGGGCGCAGGCCCCGACGGACCCTGTCGGCCCGCATCGCCGCTCGGACCCCTTCGCCCGAGCTGCCCATTCTTGCCGTCCTTCGGCTTGCATGTGGCGTCCCCGGCCTTGAGCGGGCCGCCCTTGCCGCCCTTGCCGCCGAAACCGCCCTTGCCGCCGGGACCACGATCGCCGCCCGGCCCGCCGACGCTCTCGAGCAACAGACGTCCCTTGAGTTTGTCCGGGTTCGCGTCGTCGAGGATGACCTTGATCAAACCGCCGGGGCCACCATCGCCGCCGCGTCCGCCGGGGCCGCCCTCCGTGCCGTCCGTGCCGTTCGTGCCTTCGGCGCAATCCTCGGTCGCGTCCTTGCCATCCTTGCCCTGAATGCCGGGCGCGCCCTCCCTGCCGTGGCCGCCTTCCCCGCCGATGCTCGTGATCCGCACGGGTTTGTCCGCGGAGGGGCTGATCATGTAGAAGCGGTTTCCCGGCCAATCGATACGAACGAGCGCGGCGTCGGGGAAAAACGGCGTCGAGAGCGTGGTGATCGCGACCGTGAGCTCCGGCCCCGGCGCGCCCGGCTCGCCCTCGCGACCCTTTCCGCCGCGGATCTTTTGCTCCATCTGGCAATCGTAGACGGGCTTGAGCTGGGCCTCGCCCTCCATCGATTTGCCGCTCGTCGCCGATTCCAGCCAGCCGCGCAGGCCCATGCCCGTGTCAGCCGTCTTGAGCACGTCCCTGTCCGGCATCCAGATGAAATTGCCCCCGCCGACAGCCCCCGAGCTGCCCTGGATCCGCACCATCTCCGAGGAGATGACCGTGTCCTTTTGCCCCATGCACCCCTTGTTCGGGTCCACGTTGCTGCAGGACGAGCCGTCCTTCAGCTTGGCGACGAGCTCGACCTGGAAGGCGTCGCCCGGGCAAAACAGCATTTGCCCCGACGCCGGCCGGACCGAGACGTTCACCACGTTCTTCGGGTCGATCTGCGCTTGGGAGGGGCCGCAGCCCACGAGCAAGGGCAGCGCGGCAACGAACGGGAGGGAGGCGATATGACGCAGGAAAGACATGACGGGGCTCCTCGATAAACCAAGACGAACGATGGCGTTCACGCGCCGCCGGCCGGCGGGACGTAAGGCGTCTGCGGCGAAGACGGCGGCTGGCTCGACGGGGTCTGCCACACGCCGGGCTTGCGCTTCGTGGGGTCGATCCCGGCCGCCTTCGCGCGCCAGCAGCCACGGGGTACGTCTTGCCAAACGCCGTTCACCTGCACGGCCTTGAGCAGCACGCGCCGATTGACGGGGTCGTCGACCTCGTCGCCACGATCGACGGCGGGGCAATACTCACCATAACCGACCGGGACGAGCCGGTTCCGATCGACGCCGCCGGCGACGAGCGCGTTCGCGATGGCCTGGGCACGGCGCTCGGTGAGGTTCAGGTTGTAATTCTTGTCGCCCTTGCTCGACGCGTGCCCCTCGATCTCCATGCGCTGGATCTGCGGGACTTCCTTCAGCACCTTGGCGATTTCGGCGACGGTCGACTTCGCGGCCGGGGTGAGCTCGGCCGAATCGAGCTCGAAATCGACCTTCTTCGTCTCGGGGATGACGATCTCGTGCGAGCTCTCGTCATACGCGACCTCGCCGGCCGCCTGGTCGGGGCAGCCGTCGTCGTCGCGGTACCCATTCTGCGTCTCGGGCTGCTTCGGGCACTTGTCGTTCACGTCGGCGACGCCGTCCCCATCGCCGTCGGGCGAGGGACAGCCGTCGCCCACGTTCGGCGGCAGGTTGTCCTCGGGCTGGACGGGGCACTTGTCCTTCGCATTGGCGACGCCGTCCTGGTCCTCGTCGTCCGACGGGCAGCCGTCCTCGGCCTTCGGCGGCAGGCCGTCCTCCTTCGCGTAGGGGCATTTGTCGTCGGCGAGCAGGACGCCGTCGTTGTCGGGATCGGTCGCGGGACAGCCGTCGTTCGCCTTCGGCGGCAGGCCGTCCTCGGGCTCCGCGGGACAGGCGTCGTCGATGTCGGCGGCGCCGTCTTGATCGGTGTCGGCGCCTCGATCCGCTTGGCCGTACATCGGCCGCGGCGCATAACCGGAGCCGCAGGCGGCGGGCAAGAGCGAGAGGACGAGGGCGAGAAGGGGTCGATGAGCGAAGGTTCTTCGAAGGGACATGGTGCGACGGCCGAGGAGCCTAGCCGTCCTCCGCGCCGTTGGGAAGAAAAGAGCCGAGGTGACGTTCAGTTACACGCGTTGTCGCAGCTCATGGTGGCGCACTGGTTGAGCTGCTGCACCTGGTTTGTGCCGCCCGCGTGCTGCGCGGCGCACGTCTGCTGGCAGGCCAAGTTGTTCTGGCAACCCTGGAGGCAGTCGATGAGCGCCGTGCACTCGGGATTCCCGACGCAGGCCTCGAACTGCTGCTCGCATTGCTGGGCGAGGCAGAGCTCGCAGGCGCCAATCATGCCCGCGCCGGGGCACGAGGGCGCGCAGAGCGTGTTCGCGCAGCTCGACGTGATCACGAACTCCGCAAAGCCGAGCGAGTTTTTCTGATAACAGGACTCCGCGCACGCCTGGTCCATCGCCGGGCACGCCTGCACGCAAGGGACGATTCCGAGGCAGGAAGGCTCGCCCGCGCAGTCGCAGTACGCGACGTTGCACTGCTGGAACATGCACGCGGCGCATCCGTTCGCCGGCTGCATACACGCCTGGCTGCCGCCGCCCGCGCCGCCCATGCCTCCGGCCCCGCCCATTCCGCCGCCCGCGCCGCCCGCGCCGCCCATACCCCCAACACCGCCGGTCCCGCCGATGCCGCCCGCGCCGCCGGTCCCGCCGGTCCCGCCGGATCCAGCCGTCCCCGTGCTGCCCGTGAACGTCTCCGAGACGTCGCTCCCGCATCCGCCGAGGACGCACGGAAGCCCGACCATTCCCATGCCCAGGAGAAGTAACGAAAAGGCCCTGTTCATGGACGATCGCATAACATACCTCCCGGAGCGTGAGATCTCCGGAAAGCCGCCGGGTAAAAACATCGTGACAGATCGTACACACGGGCCGAGCCCCAACGGGTGCTTGCCATCGGGGCCGAAAGTGGGGAGGCTTCGAGCGTGATGGGACCCGACGATCGCGACGTCGTTACCGAGCCTTCCGAGAGCGCGCCCCTCGTCCCGGCCGAGGCCCTGCTCGCGCCGCCACGGGCGAAGGTGCGGGCCTCGGTGGCGCGCCTTCATGGCCACTGGTTCGTCGTGGCGGCATCGAACGAGCTTCGGGACCGGCCGATCGCGCGGACCTTGCTCGGCGTGCCGCTCGTGCTCTTCCGCGACGGCGAGGGCAAGCCGGGCGCGCTGCTCGACCGCTGCCCGCACCGGAACGTGCCTCTTTCGATCGGCGAGGTCGTGGAGGGGCAGCTCCAGTGCTCGTACCACGGCTGGCGTTTCGACCGCGGGGGCACGTGCAAGTTCGTCCCGTCGCTCCTCGGCGACGCCATGGCGAAGGCGCGCAACGCGCCGAGTTACGCGGCGCGCGAGCAGGACGGGTTCGTGTGGGTGTACTCCACGCCGAACGAGGCGCCGAAGACCGAGCCGTACCGTTTCCCGCAGCTCGGCGCGGGGTACACGACGGTGCGGCGGCGGGTCGAGTCCGAGAGCACGATGCACGCGGCGCTGGAGAACGCGCTCGACGTGCCGCACACGCAGTACCTGCACCGGGGCCTGTTTCGTTCGAAGCCGCGGGGCATCGAGATCGAGGCGCGCGTGACGCGTACGCACGACCGCGTGGTGGCCGAGTACGTGGGCGAGCCGCGCCCGACGGGCCTCGTGGCGCGGATCCTCTCGCCGTCGGGCGGGGAGGTGACGCATTTCGATCGGTTCATTCTGCCCTCGATCGCGGAGGTCGAGTACAAGATTGGCACGGAAAACCATTTTCTGGTGTCGGCCGCGATGACGCCGGTGACGGACTTCTTGACGCACATCTACGCGGTGGTGAGCTTCCGGGTGCGGCTTTTCCCGGGCTGGCTGCTGAAGCCGTTCCTGATGCCGCTCGGGCTCAAGGTGTTCGCGCAGGACGCGGCGCTCTTGAAGTTGCAGACGGAGAACATCAAGCGGTTCGGGGGCGAGCAGTATGCGTCGACGGAGATCGACGTGCTCGGCCGGCACATCTGGCGGCTCATGCGGAAGGCCGAGCGGGGGGATGTGTCGACGAGCGAAAATGTTCATGAAGAAACGGTGAAGCTTCTGGTGTAGCCGGGTGAAACCGGGTTCCAGAAGGTAAAACCCAATCTTTCCCCGTCGGAAGGAGCGTGGTAGGGCGATGAGCAAGGAGGCACGCCCATGGGAGAGGCCACGCGCAAGCTCGTTACGTTCGCCGAGTACATCGCGTTCGAGGAGAGCGTCGAGGAGAAACACGAGTACCGGAACGGCAAGATCGTGGCGATGCCAGAAAAGACACTGGAGCATGGCCTCATCGCCGGACACGTCAGCTTTTCGCTCGGGAACCAGCTCGAGGGCCAGCGCTGCATCATCTTCGGTTCTCAGGTCCGTTTTCGGGTGCTCGCCACGGGCCTCGCGACCTATCCGGACGTCAGCGTCGTGTGTGACAAACTCGAACGGGATCCGGAGCATCAGCACACGCTGACAAACCCGATCGTGCTCGTGGAGGTCCTCTCGCCGAGCACCGAGGCGTACGACCGCGGGGATAAGTTCTACGACTACAAACAGATCCCCACGCTGAAGGAGTACGTCCTCGTGTCGTCCGAACGTCGACGCATCGAGGTGTTCCGCCGGCAGGCGGATGGTTCATGGAGCCACCACGACACGGCGAAAAAAGGGGTCGCAGAGCTCACCTCGATCGGCTGCAAGCTCGATCTGGACGAGGTGTACCGCAACCCCTTCAAAGAAAGCGCGTAACGCTCACTCCGCCGCGACCGGCTCCCTCTCCTCCGCGCCGAGGTGCATGCGGCGCTCGACCTCGGCATATTTCGCCTCGGCCTCCGGCTCCGGGAAAAGCAGGCTGACCACGATTCCCACGACGAACGAGAGCGGCACCGTGATGATGCCAGGGTTTTTCAGGGACAGGATCGCCGTGGGGTTCTTGAGCAGGTCCACCTGAATGGTCGGCGACATCCAGATGAGCACGAGCGCGCTGACGACGCCCACCACGATCGCGCTCACGGCGCCCCGGGTCGTGAACTTCCTCCACGTGATCGACAGGAGCAGGACCGGGAAATTCGAGCTCGCCGCGACCGCAAACGCGAGGCCGACCATGAAGGCCACGTTCTGACCCTTGAAGAGCAGGCCGAGGCCCATCGCGACCACCGCGAGCACGATCGTCGCGACACGCGCCACCTTGAGCTGCTCTTTTTCGTCCGCCTTCCCGTGTCGAATGACGCCGACCCAGAGGTCGTGCGCCAGCGCCGCCGCGCCCGAGAGCGTCAGGCCCGCGACGACCGCGAGGATGGTCGCAAAAGCGACGGCCGAGACGAACCCGAGGAAAGGACGACCACCCACGGCCTCGGCGAGCAAAAGCGCGGCCATGTTGCCGCCCTTGTCGACCGTGGTAATGGCCGCCCGGCCCACGTGCACGCTCGCGCCGAAGCCGAGGATGAACGTGACGAGGTAAAAGAAGCCGATGAAGCCCGTCGCATAAAAGACGGACGCGCGCGCGGCCTTCGCGTCGGGCACCGTGTAGAAACGCATCAGGATGTGCGGCAGGCCGGCCGTGCCGAACATGAGCGCGAGGCCGAGCGAGACGGCTTCGAGCGGGCTCGACACGAGCTTGCCGGGCGCGAGGGCCTCAGGGCCATAGGTCTCGGCCGCCTTCGCGAAAAGCGCGAGCGGGTTCATCCCGAAAGGAACGAGCGAGAGGACCGCGAGGAGCGTCGCCCCGCCGAGCAGGAGCACCGCTTTGACGATCTGCACCCACGTCGTCGCGATCATGCCGCCGAAGAGCACGTAGAGCAGCATGACCGTGCCCACGATGAGCAACGCGGTCTCGTATTGCAGGCCGAACATCATCTTGATGAGGTTGCCCGCGCCGACCATCTGCGCGATGAGATAAAAGCTGATCACCGTGAGCCCGCCGATCGCCGAGGCGATACGCACAGGCTTCTTCTTGAGGCGATAGGCCACGACGTCGGCGAACGTGTACTTGCCGAGGTTGCGCAGCGGCTCGGCGATGAGGAACGTCACCACGGGCCAGCCGACGAGCCAGCCGACCGAATAGATGAGGCCGTCGAAGCCGCTCGTCGCCACGAGGCCCGCGATGCCGAGGAAACTCGCGGCGCTCATGTAATCGCCGGCGAGCGCGAATCCATTCTGCAAGCCGCTCACGTTGCCGCCGGCCGCGAAGAACTCGCTCGTGGTCTTCGTCTTGCGCGCGGCCCAGCCCGTGATCGCGAGTGTCGCGGAGATGAAGAGCAGGAAAAACGCGATCGCCGTGCCGCTCGTCTCGCCGAGCGAGGTTTGGACGCCGTTCATGTGCCGCCCCCGCTCTTCGATTTGCCGGCGATGCGATCGACGTGGACGTCGTAATGGCGGTTCGCCCAGTAAACGTAGACGCCCGTGAACACCCAGGACAGGAAGATCACGAGGGAGCCGAGGAGCATCCCGAGGCTCAAGCCTGGCGCGAGCAGGCTCCCGAGCAGGGGTTTGCCCCAGGCCACGAGCAGGATGAAGCCGAAATAGGCGAACATCGTGGCCGCGGTCAGGACGAGCGCGATGCGGTCGCGCGCCGCGGCGACCCGGCGAAGATCCTTCTCGTTCATGCCCTCACCTCGGCGCTCAGCCTACGCGATTTCGTCGCGCCCTCGGCGGGTTTTTCGAGGAGCCTTTCATGCTCGCAGCGAGGGCGGACGTTGACAATCGGGCTGCCGTACGCGAGCATACCGGGGTAAGCTTTCTGGCTCCGAGGTTCCATCATGCGAAATGCTCTCTCCGTAAGCGCCCTCGTCGTCGGCCTCGCCCTCGTCGCGTGTTCCCCAGAGACACGCAATTACGGTGCAGGCGGCGGCGGCACCGGCGGCGCGGGCGGCGGCGGCGGCGGTCCCACGTGTGACCCCGGGATGGCCGATTGCGACGAGACGCCGGGCTGCGAGACGCCCGTCACGGACGATCCGGAAAACTGCGGCGGCTGCAGCGTGCGCTGCCAGCTCCAGTGCGTCGATTCAACGTGCAACGATCCGGTCCAGATCGCCCTCGGCTACAATCACTCGTGCGCAAGGACGGCGCTCGGGGACGTGTATTGCTGGGGGAGCAACGCATCGTACGAGCTCGGGATCGGGGACAATGTGAACCAGGGTTCGCCGCAGAAGGTCGCCGTCGGGGGAAAGGCCGTCCACCTCGACGCGGGCGGCGGCCTCTTCATGAACGCGGCCGGCGCAGAGCAGCTCGTCGCGCACACGTGCGCAGTCATCGAGGACACGACGGTCCAGTGCTGGGGCTGGAACACGAGCGGGCAGCTCGGGACGGCGAGCGGGAACTGGCAGGACAAACCCACCACGGTGGTGAGCCTGGTCGGCGCGAAGGAGGTGAGCGTGGGCGGGCGGCACACGTGCGCGGTGACGAACCAGGGCGAGCTTTATTGCTGGGGCGCGAACGATATGGGTCAATGCGGGCTCGGGGCGCCGAGCGAGAAGGTCGAGATGCCATCGCTCGTGGCGCTATCGGACGTCGCCCACGTCTCCGCGGGCAACGAGCACACGTGCGCGGTGAAAAAGGACGGGACCCTTCATTGCTGGGGCGTGAACGGCATTTATGGTCGGCTCGGGATCGGGGACGGGCCGGATCAGCCCGCGCCGAAGGTCGTGAGCTTGACCGGCGTGGAGCAGATCTCGGCCGGCTACGAGCACACCTGCGCCTTGAAGGGCGGGCAGCAATATTGCTGGGGCAACGGATATCAGGGGCAGCTCGGGATCGACGGCGAGTCCACCTGGCGCACGTCGCCCACGGATCCTTCCGCGCTGCCCTCGCCGATCTCCGTCTCCGCGGGTTTCCAGCACACGGCGAGCGTCTCGGGCTCGGAAGGCAAGCCCTACGTATCGAGCACGGTGGTGCGCCTCGGCAATGGGACGATGGATACCACGTACCTGCCGCTGCCCGTGGAGCTGCCCGACGCCGTGGAGATCGCGGCCGGATGGCGCCACACGTGCGCGCGGACGAGCAAGGGCCAGGTCGCCTGCTGGGGGAGCAACACCGAGGGACAGGTGGGGAACGCAAAGGCGGGCGAGGAGGCGCTCGTCCCCATGCTCGTTGTGTTCCCTCTTTGAGATCCTGATTTTCCGCCCTGGGTACCTTGTGTTACCTCTCTAGGCCGCGCGGGCGGCCACTTCGGGCGTCCAGAGGGGAAACTCCGTGAAAGCGACCTACGCATTGAGCAAGCCGACGATCGTCGTCGGTGAGTCCACCAAGCTATCGCTCGTCGTCCGCTTCGGGGCGGAGGGGAAAAAAGAAGACGCGCCGAGGCGGAAGCTGAACCTGAGCCTCGTGCTCGATCGCTCCGGTTCGATGGGCGGCACGCCGCTGCGGCAGGCGATCAAAGCCGCGCAGGCGCTCGTCGGCGAGATGAAGGAAGACGATCGCGTGAGCGTCGTCATCTTCGACGACAGCGCCGACACGATCGTCGATCCGGTGCTCGCCAAGGACAAGAAGAGCATCCAGGACAAGATCGGCAAGGCGCGCGCCGGCGGCTGCACGAACCTCTCGGGCGGATGGCTCGAAGGCATCAAGCACGTGAAGAAGCACGCGAAGAAGGACGAGGTGAACCGCGTCCTGCTTCTCACGGACGGCCAGGCGAACATGGGGATCACCGATCCCGACGTGCTGAAGAAGACGTCCGGCGAGAAGGCCGGCGAGGGCGTGGTGACCACGACGCTCGGCTTCGGATCGGGCTTCAACGAGGACCTGCTCATCGGCATGGCCCGCGAGGCCGAGGGCAACTTCTATTTCATCGAGTCGCCCGAGGACGTCGAGCAGGTCTTCAAGATCGAGCTCGAAGGTTTGTCCTCCGTGATCGGGCAGAACCTCGTGGTGAGCGTGCGGCCCGACGACGTCGTGGAGCACGGCTGGGTGCTGAACAAGTACCGCATCCAGGAGAAGGGCAGCGAGCTCGAAGTGACGCTCGGCGACGTGTACGCCGTGGAAGACAAGGTCCTCGCGCTCGAGCTCGAGGTGAAGCCGACGAAGGCCGGGACGATCAAGGTCGCGTCGGTCCAGTTCCAGTACCAGACGGTGGTGGACGGCGCGATCAAGGACGGGTCGGGCGAGTTTGTCGTGACCGTGAACGCAGGCACGGCCGAGGAAGCCGCCGCGGCGGCGCAGGACATCAACGTCATCGGCGAGGCGCGACGCCTGGAGACGGCGAAACTCAAGGACGAGGCGGTCGATCTCGCGGACAAGGGCGACCTCAAGAACGCGGCGCAAAAGCTGCGGAAGATGGCCGATGACCTGCGCAACAGCCCGCTCGCGAACCAGTTCGCGTTCGCCGAGGAGATCGAGCAGCTCGAGCATTTCGCCGACCGGCTGGAGAAGCGGTCGTACGACGGCGTGCTCCGCAAGGAGCTGCGCGATCAGTCGTACCAGGCCGGGACGCGCAACCGCAGCGACCTCGCGCAGCGCGGCACGGCGGGCGGAAGCGCGGCAGGTTTGCCCACGGTCACGAGCGCGGACGGCGGCGTGGTGGTGCGCTGCGAGAAGGAGGGCGGCAAGCTCCGGATCAAGGTGATCTCGGACGGCTTCGATTCGTCGAAGAACGTCCAGTTCCCGCGCGCGATCCGGCAGGAGGGCGTGACGTACCTCGTCGAGAACGTGGTGGGAAGCAACGACGGGAGCTTCTACCGCGCGGCAGGCTGGATCAAGCGGCTGCTCCGGCCGGGCGAGACCGTGAGCGCGAGCTCCGGCGGGTCGAGCCGGCGGTCTTCGGGGTCGTCCTCGAAGGCGGCGAAGACGCCGGCGACGGCAGCGGATCTGCCGACGTGCACGGAGATCGGCGACGGCGTGCTCGTGCAATGCGTGCCCGAGGGCAAGAAGCTCCGCGCGCGCGTGGTGAGCGACGGCTACAACCCGGACTACAACATCCGCTTCCCGCGCAGCATCCGCGAGCTCGGGGTGCTCTACGTCTGCGACGAGGTCGTCGAGGCCTCGGGCGGCGGATCGTACATCGCGGGCGGCGAGATCAAGCGGCTCATTCAGTAAACGAGCATGGGGGCAGCATCCGCGATGCGTGCCCCCCGCCCTCGCAACGCTCTGACCCCCTCGCGTCACGTTCGCGCGGGCCCCCTCGCAACGCGGCGACCCCCTCACGTCACGTTCGCGCGGGCCCCCTCGCAACGCTCTGACCCCCTCGCGTCACGTCGCGCGGGCCCCCTCGCAACGCTCTGACCCCCTCGCGTCACGTTCGCGCGGGCCCCCTCGCAACGCCGCGACCCCCTCGCGTCACGTTCGCGCGGGCCCCCTCGCAACGCTGCGACCCCCTCGCGTCACGTTCGCGCGCCCCTCTCGCAACGCCGCGACCCTCTCGCGTCACGAAAAACGGCCCAGGCCGCTCCGGCACCGGTTCGGAGGTGAGGAGACGCGCGCCCCCGTGCTACCCTCCGCCAAACGCATGCCGCGCCCGACCAAGAAACTCCCCACCAAGAAAACCCCCGCCAAGAAAGCCCCCGCCAAGAAAGCCCCCGTAAAGCAAACCTCGAAGCGCGCTCCGACGCGGCCCGTGCTCACGACGGAGGCGCCCGAGGGCGGGATGCCTGCCTGGGCCGTGATCAACAATCGTGGCAATCGCAAGCAGGAGGAGGGCGATCTCGACGGCGCGATCGCCGATTTCACGGAGGCCATGAAGCTCGCCCCCGGGGAGCACGCGCCGATATACAACCGCGGCAATGCCCGGTCGCTCGGCGGGGATGTCCACGGCGCGCTCGACGATTACACGACGGCGATCGAGATGGCGCCGGAATTCGCGCCCGCCTGGCAGCGCCGTGGTTTGACGAAGCAACGGCACGGGGATCTCGCGGGGGCCATCGCCGACCTCGACGAGGCCATCCGCCTTGCGCCGGACGAGCCGAGCGCCTATGGCGAGCGGGCCGCGCTCAGGGCCCTGCGCGCGGATTTCGCAGGCGCCGTGGAGGATTGCGAGCGCGCCCTCGCGATGGCCCCGCCCGACTGGCACCATCGCCCGAACACGCAGCATCTGCTCGACACGATTCGCAAGGCCGCGGGAAATCAAAGGACCGGAACGATGGAAGGCAAAAAGGAAGGAACGAAGGGGCGCAAGGGCGCGAAGAGCGCGAAGGCCGCCAAGGTCGAGGAAGCGCCGCAGACAGCCCGGACGGTCGTCGAGGAGGTGCTCGGGGCCTCGGGATTTTCGTTCGCGCTTGCCGAGGACGAGTCGGGGTACATCGACTACCTGGCCGCCGTGGGCCAGGGGATCGTGGAGTCGTTCGCGGTTCGTCTGGCCGAGGAGCTCGAGCGCGTCGTCGTGTACGTGATGTTCGAGCCGAAGGCGAAGAAGGAGCTGCGCGCAGAGCTCGCCGAGTTCATCACGCGCGCGAATTTCGGCATGGGCGATGGCAATTTCGAGATGGACTTCGACGACGGTTCCGTCCGGTTCAAGGTCGCTCTCGATTACACCGACGAGCCGCTCTCGGCGCTGCTCGTGCGAAACATGATCTTCGACGCGATGGATACGACCGAGGTCTACGCCGACGCACTCGCGCGCGTGATCGCCGGCAAGGCCAAAGCAAAGACGGCGGTGCGCGCAGCCGAGAAGGCGGCGATGGAATCCGGGGCACTTTGATTTGCGCTTGGGGGCTACGCTCGGCAAGCCGAGCTGCGCCCCCAAACCCCCAGGGAGCACGGCTGCCGCTAGAGACCCTCTTGTACCGCGGCCGCAACATGCGAAAGTAGGCCGCTGGAGGGTTTTCGATTGCCTACCGTTCGGGATGGCTACCTCGCCGTGTTCGCGTCGGCCCGCAGCGACGCGGGACGCGCGATGGCCCTGGCAAACGTCGCGGCCCTGCTCGCCCATCGCGGCGACAAGGTCCTCGTCGTCGACCTCGCCGTCGACTCGCCCACACTCACGCGGTACTTCCCGGACGACACGAAGCGCCGCGCCGCCACGTCGAGCACCCCGAGGCCGCGGCCCGCGCCCGGCGTCGTCGATCTGCTCGCGTCCGTGCGCGAAGAAGCCCGGCGCTTCCCCGCGACGCGCGGGCCCGCCGGCGGCGGCGCGGCGCGCGAGTTCGTCGAGCGCATCATCGAGGCAAACGAGGCCACGATCCGGCGCGTGCCCCTGCGCTACCCCGGTCTGCCCGAGGACCGGACGGTGGAGCTTCACTTCCTGCCGGTCGGCGGCGAGGACACGCCGCGCGAACGAAACCGCCCGCTCGACGGGTTCGAAGCGTTCCCCGGCGTGCTCGAAGAGATCGCCGCAGCGCTCCGCGGGCGCTACGACGCGGTGCTTCTCGACGCACCGACGGGCGAGACCGAGACCACGGCGCTCCTCACCTCGCACCTCGCCGACAAGCTCGTGGTGGTGCTCGACGATGCGTCGCTCGAAGAGGCCATCGAGCTCGGCGCCTGGGCGCATGGCAGGCGCGCGATCGCTTCGACGGATCGGCCGATCCACCTGTTCCCGCTGCTCGTGCACGTGGCCGATGGCTCCGCGGGCCGCGCGTTCATCGAGGAGGCGCGGCCGCGGCTCGAAGCGCTCCTCCGGCAGACGCTCGCGCTGCCTGCGTGTGATCTCTCGCTCTACCTCGAGCTCGCGCAGATCCCGCAGCGCAGCACGACGAAGCCCGCCCCGCGTCTCGCCGCCGAGGTCGAGCCGACGTCGGATCCGCAGGGGCTCTCGCACGCGTACTTCCGCTTCGTGCAGTGCCTCTCGAAGACGAGCCCGATCAAGGTCGGCGCGCGCGCGCGGCCCATGTCGGCGGAGCTGCTCTCCGCGATCGAAGCGCGCCGCGCGGCGCCCCAGGCGACGCCCGCGGAAGGCATCCGCGTCGTGCCCACGGAGAGGCCAAGCTCGCCGGGGCTGTCGTCGCCGCCCGGGAGCACGTCCAGCAGCCGCCCGACGAGCCCCACGGAGCGGCCGACGCGGGCCGATCCGCTCTCGTCGCGCAAGCTCTCGGCCCAGCACGCCGAGCGTCTGGCCGAGGCGATGGCGCTCAGGGCGCAGGGGCGGAACGCCGAGGCCGCCAAGATCTGCGCGGCGATCGTGCGTGAGGCGGTGCGCGACGAGCGCGGGAGCAAGGAGACGGCGAAGGCGTTCCTCGCGCTCGGCGACCTCTCGGCGCAGACGGAGACGGGCGAGTACGACGAGGTCGTCCGGCGGTTCCACGACCGCAGGCACGAGGATCCCGAGATCTTCGAGGCCGTGCTGCTCGCGCTCTACCGCAGAGGCAAGCGCCACGCGGCCCGCGAGCGCTTCGCCCTCGCGACCGACAGCCTGTCGGCCGCGCTGGAGCTCGCCGGGGAGTGGAAGTTTGCAGGTCAAACGTCCTCGGTGGATCTGCGCGCGCTCGCGGCGGACGCGGCGCTCGTGCTCGGCGTGATCTCGATCGAGCGCGGCGACGATGCGCGCGCGCTCGCGGCCCTCAGCCACGCGGCGCTGTCCACGCCGGGCGGGAGCAGCCCGGCGCAGCGGGAGACGGAAGCGGCGGCCGCGTGCCTGACGGCGTTCGTGCTCGCGCGCTCGGGCCGGCCGGACGAGGCCGCCGAACGGGCAAGCGCGCTGCGCGAGCGGCTCGGCCCTTCGCCGGCCCCGGCGGAAGGCGCGCTCGCGGCGATCGCGGCGTGCAACGAGGGCGCCGCGCTGGGGCTCGCAGGGCACTACGACGACGCGCTCGCCGTGCTGAACGCGCTCTCCGAGCGGCTCGCGGGGACGTGGCAGAGCCCGTTCCACGAAATCGCGGCGGCGGCGGCCTACAACGAGGTGGCGGTGCTCGCGCGCGCGGGCAAACCCGAAGCGGCGCTCGAACGGCTCGAACGTGTGCGGGCCTCGCTCGGCGGGCTCGGCGCGGTCGTGCACCGCGTGCGCTTCTCGGCCGCGCTGCTCGAAGGGCACCTGCTCTCCACGCTCGGCCGGAAGGACGAGGCGATCGCGCGGCTCGAAGCGCTGCAGGACACGCTGCGCTGGGTGGATGTTTGTCTAGACCACCCGGGCGAGGTGTACATGCGCGAGCGCCGCGCCGACGTCGCCTGGTACCTCACGCTGATGCGCGAGCAGGCCCGCGGCGTGGACGAGCTGCCGGGGCTGCTCCAGGCGAGCGAGGAGGAAGGCGACGCGCGGCACGGGCGCGTGCACCTGCGCGCGGCCTTCGAGCTCGTGCGGCACGGGCGCAGGCTCGACGATCTCGGCGCCCACCGCGCGGCCGTCGCTTGTTACGAGGAGGCGATGTCGCGGCTCGAGCGCGCAGGCTCGCGGCCGCCGGGCGACGCGGCGATGCTCGCCTGCGCGGGTCTCGTGGCCCTGTCGCGCGGCGCGGCGCAGCGCGGCATCCCGCTCCTGCGCAAGGCCGCCGAGCAAGGCGGGACGGCCGCGCTGCAATGGTCCGTCGAGCGCATGCAGGGCGAAGGGCTCGACGTCGAGGCGCTGGTGTCGGCCGTGCGCGAGGCCTTCGACTGGGTCCCGCGCGACCGTACGGACGCGCTGCGCGCTGCCGATCCGCTTGGCGTGACCTTGATCCGCGCGCTCGTCTACCCGGGGCGTCCGCCCGAGCCGCTCCTGCCTCCCCTGCCCTTCCCGCCCGTGGCCGCGCGTTTCGCGGCCTCGGCCACGCCTGCGCTCGCGCTCGATGCGCCGGGCCTGCCGCAGACGGCCGCGCTCACGCACGTGGGTCGGTTGCTCCTGCTCGATCCTCCCGACGGCACGGAGAACGACCTCGCCACGTTTGGCCCGCTCGCGACCGAGCCCGTGAAATCGACGCGGATCTCGCCGGTCTCGCTCGCGTCGCCGCTCACCTGGCCCGAGCGCGTCAGTGCGCCCGCGGGCGCGGGCGAGGAGCTCGGCAGTGCGATCGACGCGCTTTATCCGCGCACTTCGCCCGTCGCTGCGCTCATCAAGGGCCAGGCGACGGGACCCGACGGCGCGATCGTCACGGCGCCGCTGGTTGCCGTCGAGGTGGAGGCGCGGGACGGCGCGACCTTCCGCCTCGCGGTGCTGAGCGACGTGCACGGCCACGATCGGCTGATTTACGACGGCGTTACCTCGATCCAGTTCCGCGACGGCCAGGGCCCGTCGGCGCCGCGCCGCGTGGCCACGCCCCTGCTCGCCTTGTGGCGTGCGCTCGCGATGGGCCCGCAGGGCACGTTTTCGCTCTCGGCCGCGCCGGGATCGTCATCGCCCACGACGGTCGTGCTCACGGGCGGGCCGCGCGAGCCCGGCACGGGGATCTTGCGCGTCGAGCTCCACGTCGATCGTGTGCTCGTGACGCGGGGTGATCCCGCGGCGCTCCGGCACGTCGTCGCCGAGGACGTCGACGGCGTGGTGTATCGGTTCGAGGTCGAAGCAACGGTCGGCAAGATCGAGCCTTCGCTTTTCGGAAGCATCCCCGGGCTTTGATTTCCGCGTCGTTCGCCTCGTGAATCACCCGCGCCGAGCCGCGACGGGTCGTCTGCCGCGCCGCGACGGGGTGTCCTCCGAGCCGCCACGGCGCCCGCGCCGAGCCGCGACGGGTCGTCCCCCGAGCCGCCGCGGAGCACCCACCGAGCCGCCACTGCTCCCCCGCCCCGCCGCGGCTGCCGATGAGCAAACCGTAGGGAATCGTCCGGCGAGCCGCCGCCGAGACCTGGCCGGCCGCCGTGTCAGGCCGTATCGCCCGCGGGAGGCGCCTCGGGAGCCACCTCCGCGGCGCGCCGGGCGCCATGCCGCGCGAGCAGGCGCCGCGTCGCGATGGGGACGAGGCGCGGGATGCTCGCGTCCATGTCGTGCGCCGCTTCGAATGCGTGGATCAACTCGCCGAGCACGTGCAGGTTGACGCCGTCCATGAAATCGATCTCGAGCTGCCGCACCTTCGCGACCGATCGCGCATCGGCGGCCTTCGCCGTCGCGCGGACGCGGGCGGCCGCATCGTCGAGCTTCTTCGCCCGCGCTTCGGTCGCCCCATAAAGCGCGAGCCGCTTGGCAATCTTGTCGCTCTCGTGCGCGAGCAACTCGCGCAGCAATGCGGCCTGCGCTTCGAGCCCCTGGGCGAGGGCCTCGGCGTTCTCCGCGGTCCCCGTCCGATCGTCGACCCGCTTCCGCTCGTTGGCGTCGCGGCCCGCGATACCCTTGAGCAATTTCACCGTGCGCGTGCGCAGCCCGAGGCCCTCGGCGAACGCGGCCGCTGCCTCGCGCTCGGCCTGCGAGCGGCCGGCGTCGGCCTCCTCGCCGGCCTTCCGTGTGCCATTGTTGAGCTCGGTGAGCTCGCGCGCCAGATGGACGCCCACAGCGACGAGATCCTGCGAGACGTCGATCTTGTCCCGCTGCGCCTCGGTCGCGGTGGAAAGGAATGCATATGCGACGCCATAAATGCGCGGAGCGTCGGAGAGGATATGGCGGCTCGCGATCTGGGAGCCGAGCGCGATGAACTCCTCGCGGGTCTCCTCGTCGACGATCGCATCGACGAGGGCCTGGTCCGGCGTCCCGAGCTTTTGGTGGAGCGCGTCGAGCGTGAAATCGGTCGGTTTGATAGCGCCTGCGTTCGGCATGGGAATGGCACGGGACACGAGGCGCGGTGGGCGAGGAAGGGGGAAACGGGCGTCGTCGAGCACGAGCCTGCGCACGCGCACCGGCACGCGCACCGTGGTCTGGCAGGCGATGCGGACGTCGCGCGGCAGTCCGAGCCCGTCGGCGAGCGCGCTCGCCCTCGTTCGGCGGATGCGGGGTTTGTCCCCGCATCCGGCGCATGGTACACGTCCGCCATGCCCAGAAGGTCCACACCCGAACCCTACGCCGCGAAGATTGGCGCACGTCTCCGCGAGCTGCGCGTCGAACGCGGTGTGTCCCTCGGCCAGGTCGCCGACGCGTCCCAGCTCTCGAAGGGCCACCTCTCCAGCATCGAGCACGGCCTCGCGGCGATCACGGTGCCGACGATCTTTCGCATCGCCCAGGCCCTCGAACTCCCGCCGCTGTACCTCTTCACCTTCCCCGACGAGGACGAGCGCGCCCGCGTCGCCGAACTGGTCCGCAAGATGCCCACGCGCGAGGTAGCGAAGGTGCGCCGCGAGCTCGCCAAGCGCTGAGCGGGGGTTTGTCCGCACACCGGGTCGTGCTACAGGAAATTCATGGCGATCACCGATGAGGCAATGAAGACGCTCCGACGACTCGCCCGCGACCTCGACGTCCCGCTGCGGGATCTGGTCATCCTCCCCGACGAGCGCGACCTCGCCCGCCCTGTCGAGATCATCCGCAAGCTTACGCCTCGCGAGATGGCGAAGCTCCTCCGCAAGCAGCGAAAGTACTGACGAAACACGATGGAAGGCGGGGGGCCGCGCTTCCACTTCGTCCCCGCGGCGGCGGCGGGCACCGAGGTCCGCATTCTCACGCCGCACCAACCCACGCCCGCGGCGCTTCGTGCGGGACGGCGACGAGCCCGCCTCGACAAACCCTCGCCGGGCCTTGTCCCGATCCTCAAGTCGACGGCTCGCCGCCCCTGCGCTTGGCCATGAGCTTGTCCCGTAGCTCGTGCAGCTCCTCGAGCTTGCGCCCGAGCTCCGCGCGGGTGTGCCCCGGGGGCTGCAACGGTTTTTTGGGCTCCTGGAGCTGGCCCTCGATCTCGGCTATCCACGGCTCGACAACCGCGAGCCCCGCCTCGGGTTCGTTGCTCGCGAGGCAGATTTCCACGTACATCCCCCTATGCACCCATCCCTTCCCGTCGCTGATGAAGCCGGACCGGACGAGTGCGTCCCAGCCCTCACGCCATGCAGCGAACGGCGCGCCGAGCATCTCCGCCGCCATGAAGATCGACTCGGCGGTCGCTGCCCTCATGTCGCGCACACACTCCTCGAACGCTTTGCCTTCGCCCGCGCGCGCCGTGAATTCCGCCTCGACCCGTCGGTAGTCGGCCGCGACGTCGGCAAAGCTCCGACCTTTTGATTTTGCAAAGGTGTTGTACACGGCGCGGCGCGCGCTCGCGAACTCATCCCAGAGCGCGTCTTCCTGTTCTTCCTCCGGCGTTGGCGGAGTGCTCTGCTGCGCCTCGTCCGCGCGGCGGGTCTCTAGCCACGGGACGACCTCGCCCCGTTTCTGGGCAAGGAGCGCGTCCCGGAGGTTCGCCAGTTGCTCGATCTCGTGTTCGTAAAAGTGCGCGGGGTACTCCGCCCCCGCCCCCCTCGCGTCCTGGAACTGCCGCTCGAGCTTCGCGAGGAGCGGCTCGAGCACCGCGAGCCCTTCGTCAGGCCGCTCGTCATACGCGCAGCAGTCCGCGTAACGCCAGGATGTGTTGCACTCGATATCGATGCCCGAGAAGCCGAGGCGAACCAGATCGTTCCAGGCGTCGCGGCAGGCCTCGAAGGGGGGATGCTTGTCCTGGGCTAGCAACAGGATGGTTTCAGCGATGCGCCGCCTCGTCTCGGTCACATCGAATTCGTCGTCCCCGGCGCGCTCCACGAACTCCGCCTCGAGCTTGCGGAAGTCCTCCACGGCCTCGGCGAAGTTCCGGCATGGCTTCAGCGACTCGACCAAGAGCTTGCCGTGCGCCTTCACGAAGGCAAGCTCTTCCCCTTCCAATTTTCTGCCGTGCTTCAGTCGTCCCATTCGCTATATCCCCGATACAAACAGGATTGCCCTGTGCCGATCTGTCTGGGCCACTCTTTCTTGTTTGTGCATATCGATAGGCACGTACCACAGAGGGATTCCTTTCGATGATTCCCATCTTCGTCTCCTGTGATATCGTCCATGCACATCTCATAATGCGTCGTACAGCTCCGTCGCTTTCTCCTCTTCGCAAACGCCTCCGCCGCCCCCGCCGCGACCGTCGCCGTGACCGTCACGCCGACGGCGATCGCGAAGGCTTCGATGATGACCTCGGTGAAGACGATCGTGACGACCACGATGGTCACGACCTCCCCGATCGGCCCCCGATCCGGCATCGCCTGCCTGTTCGCCGACGCGGACGTACGCAACATGCCCCTCTCGAGGACATCCTCGGGCAGCGTCATGCCTCGCAGGGCGAGCCGCATGCAACTCCCAACGTCCGGATTGGGCTGGCCCGTCGTCTCCACCTCCACGACACGACCTTCCTGGTCGACCTTCACCGAGGCGTCGAGCGAGTAGTATCCGGGCTCGATGGTGCCGCTGAGCTCATCCACACACGCCCTGAGGCGCTCTGCGGTGGCTTCAGGCACGCGCGGCCGGTCATCGGGCGCCGGAGGGCGGTAGAGCCTCGCCGACGAGCAGCCAAGGGGCACGAGCGAGAGCGTCAGGCAACCGAGAAAGCCCAGGGAGAGGAGCCGGCGCCAACGCGGACGTCTCATTTCCTGAATCTGAGCAGGAACACCGAACTCCCGTCAACGCAGTGCGTGTCTCGCCGCTTTCGACATGGAGGCCCGCTTCGCCATCGACGACCACGACCTCGCTTGCTTCTACGCCTCCGCCGCACGTGAGGGGATGGACGCGCGCGCCTCGCTTGCCAAGGCCCTCCTCTCGGCGACGGGCGGCGACGTCGTAACGGCGCGCCGAGAGCTCGCGCGTGCGCTCAATGCCTGCAAGGGGCGCAGACCCAACTCTTGCCGGACAAGCCCCCGCCGTGGTAGATAATCGCTCGACTTGACGCGTTTTTCGGGGGCCGGAAGAAATCGACATGCGACGGTCGATTTCTGCGAACCAAATCCCGCGCTCGGTCATGGGGCGCGCATGGAGCGTCCTGCCAAACTTTCCCAACTGTGGACTGAACTACTTGCGGTTTGCCCTGAACTCGCCCGCTTTGTGCGCCGGGGACGACGAACCCCGAAAGCCGAGGAGTGCGTCCAGGAAGTGATGGCGCGAGCGTTTGCCCGCCTCCCTTCCTACGTGCCCCACGAGGACGGCATTCGCCCTTGGACGTTCGGCATTGCGAAGAACGTCGAGCGCGAGGCGCGCCGCGCAGAGCGGCGCGAGCGGCGCCTGTTCTCCGCGGACACGAACGACGCCGAGCCGGCGGCGGGCCGCGGGCGGACGCCCGAGGAGGACGCCTTCCTCGCCGAAGCCCGAACCAAGCTCACGGCGGCGATGAGCAGCATGCCTGAGCGATACCTCGCGGTGTTCGTGCTCGTCGACCTCATGGACGTCTCGTACGAGGAAACCGCGGAGAGGCTTCGGATCTCGATCGGCACCGTGAAGTCGAGGCGATCCGCCGCCATCGACCACCTTCGCTACCACCTCGGGGAGCGCGAGGACTGGATTGGCGTGCTGCTCGTGCGGCTACGTCGTGCTGTCTCGATGCGCAGCGCCTACGAGTGCATCCACCGTGCCGCGCATCTGTCCGGCCCGATCATCTTCGCGCTCGCCTGCATGCACTGCCCCGAGCCGGAGTTGGCCCGCGTGCGAGCCTCCTTCGCGGGCACGGCGCGCGTGCTCGCGGGTCTCGCCACCGGTGCCGCGCTCGTTGTCCCCGACGATCTCCCGAGTGCATCCGCGCCGTCGCGGTCACCGAATCCCGTAGAACCCTTGCGAACGTCTGGCCCCGCGCGTGCCCGTGCGCCCCTAGCGCCGGACGCCACCGACGCAGGCGAGAGTGAAGATTCGGAGCGCTCCGTGACGGAGGGGAGAGGTTGGTCCCTCTAGAACCGCTCGCGAGAATGCGCTAGGATCTAGGCGTATGCGTCGGCTCGCTGCGGTGTCCGCGATCGTCGTTGGCCTCGTCTCGCCCGCGTGGGCGCAGGCTGACGACGATGCCGACGAGACTGAGGAGAGCACCGACGAGCAGCGATTCCAGGCGTTCGCAGCGCTGGGAGATCGCGAGGCCGCCGCGGGCCGTCCGCGCGCGGCAGTCGCGGCCTACCGGCAGGCGCTCAAACTCCGGCCGGATCCCCTCATCGCCGGCCGGCTCGGTGTCCTTCTCGTGCAGCTCGGTAAGCCCGAGCAGGCGACGGACCATCTCCTGGACGCCCTCCAGCTCGCCGTGAAGGCGACGCCGGCCGAGCGGAAACGGTTTTTCGAGGCGCACGAAGTCGCGCGTGACGCAGGCGCTTGGATCGAGGTGCTCCTCTCGCATGCGGGCGTGCGCGTGACGATCGACGGGAAGCCGAAGAACCGCATGGGGCGCTCGTCCTTCTGGATCTTCATGCGGTCGGGAGACCACGAGCTGCGCGCGACGCTCGACGGGTACGAGGAGGCGATCGTCCCGTTCACCGTGAAGAAGCGCGAGGACAAGCAGCTCCCGGTCACGTTGAAACCGCTGCCCGTGCCTGCCCCACCTGTGCCAGCGGTGTACGAACCGGAGAAGGACCCGCCGAAGGTAGAGCGGGTGGTTGTTGGGGGCGATGCGAATCTCCCGAAGCAAGAGGACCCGTGGGGGTACGAGGATCCGCGGCCTGCGCAGAAGTCCGAAGAAAAACGCTGGTCAATCGGAGGTGGGCCAGTCGTGGTGTTCGGCGTGGCGTCGTGGATGCCTGCGGTGGGTTTGGTGGCAGGCGGAAGCTGGAGAGCAAGCGAGTACGTGTCGCTCGGGCTCGAGGGGCGTGCGGCGTGGCTGACGACGGGTGTCGGGGGAAGGCAAATCGCGGCGATGACGGCAGGCGGGCTTCTCAGCGCGTGCGGGCACTGGCGCTGGTTGTTCGGCTGCGCGCTTGGCCACCTCGGCGTGATGAAGGGCGACTTCTCCGCGCAAAGCTACCAGGCAGCAAGTTTCGTCGACGTGTATCCCGGAGCGGGTGGTCGGGTCGGCGCACAATTGCGTGTTTCACCATCCTTCAGGGTGGATGCAGCAACCGATGTTCTAGGCTTGACGAAAGGTACCAAGATCGCGGTTGGTCAAACCGTCATCGTCGACCAACCGCCAGTGATGCTCAGTGTTTCGCTCGGGGTAGGATGGGAGTTTTAATCATGCGTAGGTTCGCATTTTTATTGGCGTCATCTTTCGGCTATGCGGTCGGCGCATGTTCAGCGCCAGAGGCTTTTTGGCAGGGACAATGCGATCCCGATGCGCTCGTCCCGGCCCCCGAGTGCCTTGACGCCGGCACGGATGCTGCCGACGGCGCGGACGCAAGCGACGCAGCGCCAAACCCGGATCCCCAAGCCATCGAATGCCCCGGCCGTTGCGTCCCCGAGCCGAGCAGCGAGTCGGCCGGTGACTGGCCGCGCACGCCGATGCTCCTCTGGTATGGGCCGCGTGAGCTCGCGCCCGCGAACTGCGACGAGGCGCGCAAGCTGGGTGGCTACGGCGACGATGTGGAGTTCTTCGAGAAGTACCGGCGCTACGCGTACCTCAATGCGCCCCCCGCGACGTGCGAGTGCTCGTGTCCGGCATCGGAAGGCTCGTGCACCAAGCTCCCCGAGACGATCGAGGTACGCGCCGCCTCGTGCGCGGAGGACGGAGCCCCCGGGCTCCCTTTCGGAGGACCCGCCGGCTGGGACGGCTCGTGCACGAGCACGAACGCCCTGCCGGCGGGGGCTGATTGTGGCGGCGAGCCTTGCGCGCAGTCCGTCTACGCCTCTCCGCTCCCCGGCCCGACGAGTGAATCCTGCCCGTCGATCACGAAGCCGGCCAGCTTCACGACCGCGACCGACTGGAAGTGGATCGGCCTCGCCTGCGAGGCGAAAGAGCGCGAGGGCACGTGCGATCCGACGACGCGGCGATGCATGTACGATCTGCCCTACCCATGGCTCCAGTGCGTCGCGCTGAAGGGGAAGCACAACAAGTGCCCCGGCAACTACGACCGCTACGATCCCATCCACCTCTACGGGGAGCTGCCCGTCGACACGCGCGACTGCACGGCGTGCGAGTGCGGCGGTAGCCCCGTCGGGAGCGCGTGCCTTGGAAATTTGCGGTTTTACAGCGATGTGGCGTGCGAAGTCGGGGCGGACACGGTTGACGTGGCCTCGTTCGGAGACCAATGCACGAACGTCTACCCGCCGGGCCGAGCGCTCGGGAGCAAGGCGATCACGGACCTCGCGTACCTCCCCGGCATCTGCCTTGCGACGGGAGGCGAGCCTACGGGCGCAGCCTCGGAAGACCCCGCCGACGTGGTGACGTTCTGCTGTCTCCCGCCGTTCGAGTTCGCCAAGTAGGAAAAGCTCCCACCTTTCTCGAAAAATCAGCGAACAAAATTCGGGGGTCGGTCAAGGGCGTGGGCGAGGGGCGCGGCTTTGCTGCTCTCGGGCGACGCCAGTCCCTCCTGCCCGAGCCGAACGCGGTCCTCCTGGCCTCGTAAACGAAAAGGCGCCGTGTTCGGCTTCGGGCGGGTTCTCCGATAAACGGCCCGCAGAAGAGGGCGATGGGGGCGCGCGCGTCTGGGCAAGCACCTCTCGCCTCCATCGTCCTCTTCTGCCGGTCGTTCGTCACCGATCCGAGGCGGCTGCGCCGCGCAGCGTTTCCCCGTACGCGCACGCTCCACGCGACGCAGCCGCCTCGGGTCGTGCAGCGACCCGAGCGCCTCATCTGCCCCGCCGGCGTTCGTCGCTCTTCGGAAGCATCCCGGGCCTGTAGGCCGTGACAGCGCGGGAAGGGCGCGGCGCAGGTCGCGCCGTTCCTGCGCAACCTGCGCAGCGCGCCCGAGGACCTGCGACGCAAAACCACGCGTCAAAGCCGTGGCACGTGAGGTGCAAATGCAGCATCCGTCCGCACCACGTTTTCCTGCTCCGGCTGCACCATGAACCACGTCGCCCTGCAACCGATCCAAGTCGCCGAGCGGCCCCGATGGGAGCTCGAAGCGTTTCATCGATCCCCGAGCTATCGGATGGACCTCGTGGCGCTCTTCACGATGCTCGACGAATTGCCGTTCCGCTCGATGCTCGATGTCGGCAGCGGAACGGGGCTCGTGGTGCGCGAGGCGCGGGGGCGGCATCCGGGAAGGCGCATCGACGGGGTCGATCGATTCGATTTCAGCGCGAGCGCGTCCACGCGGCGGCTGCGGAAGCGATACGACGTGATGACGGCGGTCCACGCGCTGAATGACGTGCCGCACCTGGATCGGGCTGCGGCGACCATGGCCGAGCATCTGACGGCGGGCGGGCACGTGGTGGTCGTCAATCCGAATCCAGCGTTCACGTGGATCGGCATCGAATACCTGGATCCTCGGATCCTCGATCGCGTGATGGCGCAGCACGGTCTCCGGCGAATGCGGAGGCTCGAATACGGAAACGAGTTGCTCGTGTACCGGAAAAACTGAGCGTCAGCCCTCGCGGACGGCCGTCACCTCGAAGAGCTCGTGCTCGCCGGTTTTTCCTTTGACGGAGACACGCGCGGTTTTTCCGATCACGGCGCGCCCGGTGATTTCACGATGAATGGCCTCCGAGACGAGGAGGCGGGCGCCGATGTCCTTCGTCGCGGATTCGATGCGGCTCGCGAAATTGACCGCGTCGCCGATCGCGGTGATCGCCTTCCGGTCGCTCGAGCCGACCGGGCCGACGACGGCCTCGCCGTAATGGATCCCGATTCCGATGTCGAAGGCGTGCCCGTACGTCGCGAGGAGATACGGCGTCATCTTCGATGTCATCGCCGAAAGCATGCCGAGCGCGGCGCGCACCGCGCGCATCGGGGCGTCGGGTTTGCCATCGACCCCGAAGAGCGCCATGAAGCCGTCGCCCATGTAATTGTTGATGAACCCGCCCTCGGTCGCGACGGCGCTGCCCATCGCCTCGAAATGGCGGTTCAGGACGTGGATCACGTCGTACGGCAAGAGGGCCTCGGTGAACGGGGTGAAGCCGCGAATGTCGGAGAAGAGGATGGCGACGCGGATCTCCTCGCCGACCGGGGTGAGGTCGACCTTCGATTTGCGCATGCGATCGACGAGCGCGACGTCGTCGTCATCGAGCACGAGCCTGCGCACGCGCACCGACCCGCGCACCGTGGCCTGGCAAGCGATGCGGACCTCGCGCGGCAAGCCGAGGCGCTCGGCGAGCGCGCGCTCGACCTCGTTCGGCGGCTCGATGTTGTCGAGTCCCTCGACCACGATCACGCGGCACGTCGAGCAACGCGCGTGGCCGCCGCAGACGTGGGTGTGAGGGATGCCGGCGGAAAGCGCGGCATTCAAGAGGGTTTGTCTCTCCTCGACGTCGATGCGGATCTGATCGGGCGCGTAGAAGATGCTCGGCATCGCCAGGCATCCTAGGGCGCGCGGGCCCTCGAAATCCACCCCGAAGGCTTACGTCGCGAGGCGCGAGAGGCAACGCTCGATCGCCGCGAGGATCGCGCCTTCGTCCTTCGCCTCCGCCCCGAGCGCATCGAACGAGGTTGCGTCGATTTCCGCGGGGAGATGTGCGGCGGGGTTTGCGCGCATCTTTTCGTGAATCACTTGCGCCGCGTGCCCCGTGGCCGCGATCGGCAGGACGACGAGGCCTTGCGTTTTCGCGATCTCGAACTCTTCCAGCACCCCGGGCGCGGGCGCGCCGCGCCGCAATCCTCCGATGACGATCATCACGCCCGCCTGCGCGAGCAGGTCCTCGCGTGATTTTCGCTTCCACGCCTCCAGCGACGCGCCGGGCGGGACCACCTCGCGGACCGGGCGCACCACGAGCCGCCTCGAAATGGCCGCAGCCGTTCGTCCGTCGAGCGCCTCGACGAGCCCCGTGACCGCGGCGCTGCCCACGACGCGCCCGAGCCCCGTCACGAGCCTGAGGTTCCTCGCGCCCACGATGCGCCCGACGCCACGCGCGATCGTCGTGACGAACGCGCGCTCCTTTTCGTCCCCGTCCTCGGGAAAACTGCCCGATACGAACACGCTGCGCTGCGCCCGACGCCGCTCCAGCTTGCGCAGGACGTTCGTGATCTCGGCATAGTCGTTCACGACGAGCGCACGAATGCCATACCGGTTCAGATCCATGACGTGGTGATCGAACCGCTGCGCGTCGTACGGATCCGAGGGGCGCTTCAGGATCGCGTAATGCCGGCGCGCGCCGTCCTCGAACGATCGGCGCAGCACGGAAAGGACGTGTCCGAGGTTCGGGTCCGTGAAGCTCAATCCGAGGAACAAGAAGGTGCGCGTCGTGAGGTCGGTCCCGAGGAGCTCCAAAAATCCCGGTCGCGCGCGGGGATACAGCTCGTAATCGTCTTTCGTCAGGACGATCTCGGACGGTTGCGAGGCCGTGCCGTGCATCTTGAAGAGCACCGCGTCGGCCTCGGGGTCCGAGGTCGTCAGGTCCACGCTGCGGGATTTCACGTCGAAAGACTTGCCCGCCTGCCGCCACGCGCCTTCGAGGATCTCGTCATAATTGGTGGTCCAGACATGGCCGATGGGGAGCCTTGCCAGGATGCGGTGGTTGTCCGGGATCCCCACCTCCCGATCGAATGTGCGTCGGACGAGGGATTCGAGGTACGAACGGCTGCCGGCTTGGCGATTGACGTAAAACTGGGCGAGGAGGACGAGGTCGTGCTCTTTGCCCACGTCGAGCCCGATCTCGCGCGCCATGCCGTCGAGCAGCTTGCCCCAGCCGGGCAAGCCCGCGGCCATCGACAAACCCGCGCCGACGAAGAGGGCCGCGCTCCCGCGTTCGAGGGCGTCGACGTAATCTCGCAGGAAATCGGTGAGGCCCTGATCCATGCTCCGGCTCCTTCGCGCCCGGCCCGCGCCGCGCGGCTCTCTCGAGCGTACACCCGAGGCGCCGCGCCTGGTAGACTCCGCCTTCATGAGTGACGCCGCAGAGGGGCAGGAGATGTGGGTGCAGGTCGCGGGCACGGGTTCGCGAAAAGCGCCGTTGCCCAGGACGGAGGAGCTCACGGCGCAGGCGATCGGGCGGGCGCTGGCGCAGAGCGGCGCAGGGCTCGTGACGTGCGGCTGGAACGGCGTGGACAAGGCCGCGACGATGGCCTTCGCCGGTGAGCTGCAAGCTCTTGGGCTCCCGCTCTCCACGCGCCTCAAGCAAATCGTCCCGCGCCCCGATGAGCCCGCCTTTTTCGGCGGGGACGTGGTTTACGTGGAGAAAGGTGTGCCCGAATGGGTCGAAAGCGTCCGGCGCGCGCAAGCCGTGGTGCTCATCGGCGGCATCAGCGGTACGTACAAGACCTATCAAACCGCGCGCAATGAGCAGGTGCCCGTCTTTCCGCTGCCGTCCACGGGCGGCGACGCGAAGAAGGCATTCGACGAGATCATGGCCGATTTCGAGGGCACAGGCCTCTACCGGCGTGTGACGCGGGCGCAGCTCGCCGCGCTCGATACGCCGATTGCCACGCGCGAGGCGGCCGACGACGTCGCCGAGCGGCTGCTCGATCTCATCACGGAGGAGCTTTCGGGCCGGAAGCCCGTCACCGCCACGGATCGTCCGAAGGGGCCGCGGGAGCGCAAGAGCGCGTCGAAAACGAAGCCCGAGCGGGTCGATTTTTTGCTGGTGACGGCGCTGCCCGAGGAACGCGACGCGCTCTTGCGACGCCTGCCCGGCTTCGAGCGGGTCGTGCCGCGCAAGGACGACGTGCACGTCTACTTCCGGGCCACGTTGCCCGTCACGGACGGCTCGGGCAGCTATCGAATCGTGGTGCTGCCGCTGCTCGGAATGGGCCGCGTGAATGCGGCGACGGCGACGAGCGAGGCGATCAAGCGCTGGCGGCCGCGGCACGTGGTGCTCGTGGGGATCGCGGGGGGCGTCGCGGCGCACCGCGTCTCGCTCGGGGATCTTTTGATCTCGGACCAGGTCGTCGATTACGAGCTGCAAAAGCTCACGGAGCAGGGGATCGAGGTGCGATGGTCGGTGCACAAAGCATCACGGCGGCTCTACGCGGCGGCGCTGAACGTGCTCGGCGACGCGTGGACGAAGAGCCTCCTGGTGCCGCGTCCGGGCGAGGGCGCGCCGAGGATCCACCTCGGGCCGATCGCGTCGGGCGACAAGGTCGTCGCGGTCGAGCGAGTGCTCACGGAGTATCGAAGCGTGTGGCCAACGATGATCGGCGTGGAGATGGAGGCCGCGGGCGTGGCGAGCGCGTGCTTCGCGGCGGCGCGTCAGCCGGAGTTCTTCATGGTGCGCGGCGTGTCGGACCTCGCCGACGAGCAAAAGAACACGCCGCGCGTGCAAGAGTTTCGAGCGTATGCGTGTGATGTGGCCGCGAGTTACACGGTGGAGCTCTTGAAGAGCCACCCGATTCCGTTTTTGAAGAGCAAAGAGCGCGAATGAATCACTTCGGCTCGAGCTTCACGCCGTGCAGGACGTTCCGCTTCTTGTCGACCTCCTCCAGAAGATCGGAGTCGATGAGCAGGTGCGCCTGCATGCTGTCTTCTTCGCTGTTCCAGAGCTTGCCCGCGAACGAGATGCGGCCCGCGCTGTCCGTGTCGAGCCAGTAATTGCCGCTCGCGTCGTCGCTGGCCACCGCCCCGGGGCCTGCGAGATCAGCATTACTGTCATTGCCCGGGAACGGGTTCGGCGGCTGCGCGAACTGCTGGCCGAGCAGGTTTGTCACGTTCCGCTCGAACGGCGACGCGGGCGAAGGATCAAGCGCGAGCGGGCGCAGGAAATTGCGATCATCCATCGCGAGGCGCGAGCCCTTCACGGTGAAGACGAGCGAGGTACCCGGCTCGAAGCTCACGGCGAGCGCGCGCGGGCCGACCTTCACGGCGACGCCCGGGGTCTTCGCCGGAATCACGACCTCCTCGATCTGCTTGCCCGAGATGAGGAGCAGTTTGTGGCCCGGCGTGATCTTGCGGCCGCCCGACTCGATCTCGCGGCGGAGCGTGATGCCGTGCGAGCTGTAGAACTGGAGGTTCTTGACCTCGTCGTCGGTGAGCCCGTGCTCGGTGCGGATCTCGTGGGTGAACGGGACGAGGCTCGCGCAGCCGGTGAGGCCCGCGAGGGCGACGGTGGCGAGGGACGCGAGGAAAGCAGGACGGGCGAGCATCGGGATCCTCCGAGGAGAGCGCAGCGAGGGGCGGCTTTCAAGGGCCGGCATGCCCCGAGAACGTCGAGAGCCCAGCAAGACTTACAGGCGCGCCCCGAAGGTGTTCGTTGACGAGGTGAAGGCCGGGCGATATCCGTGGACGTCCTCGCTACAAATGTCGGGGAACGACGGCGGAGTAGCCTTGGAACACGACGCGCCGCGCATTTTCCGCATCGGCTCGGCCCATCGCGTGACCTTCGAGCCGCCCGACCTCGTGATGGTGTCGTGGGACGGCCCGATCGAGGCGGACGACATGGTGGCGGTCTTCGACGTGCTCGAAGAGGTCTCCGGGGGACGGCAAGTCCTGCTCTTGTGCGACGTGTCGCGCACGCCCGGCCCGACCATGCAGGCGCGGCAGCTCGCCGCGAACGACCGGCGCATGGTGCTGATGGGACCCCTGGCGATGGTCGGGACGAACTTCCAGGTCCGCGTCGTCGTGTCCATGCTGGAGACGGCCGCGCGACTGGTCCAGGGCAAGACCTCGCCCACGGCGTTCTTCGACGACGAGGCGAGCGCCCGCGCCTGGCTCGCCGCGCAACGCGCGTCGTTGCGCGCGACCTAAGCCGCTTCCCAGCCGAGGCGCGCGACCACGCCGCGGCGCTTCTCCATCCACTCGGCGATGCGCTCGCGCGTCGTGCGGTAGGCGTATTCGAGGATGGCGCGGCGCGCGGCGAGGTTCGAAGGGTTGTGCAAGAAGAGCAGGACGTCCGTCGGCTCGGGTTCGAGCACGAGGACGTGCATGCCGGTCTTCTGCTGGATCTGCTCGACGTTCTGCGCGAGCCGCGCGTGCGTGCCGATGCGCATCGCCTGGTTCATCACCCAGAACAGGCCCTTGTCGCGCACGCTCTGCCGTACGCCGTGCCCCGTGGGGACGGCGCGGTGCGCGACGGAGACGGGCACCATAGGGTTCACGACGACCGCGAACTCGACGCCCGCCTCGGCCGCGACGTCGAGGTGCGCGACGTCGCCGAGCCCGCCGTCGATGTAGTGCCGATCCCCGATGCGGATCGGCGAAAAGAAGGGCGGGAGCGCGAGCGTCGCGGCGCACGCAAGCGAGACCGGGATGTCCTCGTGCCCCTCGGCGCCGAAGAGGATGCGGTCGCCGCAGTCGACGTCGTACGTGGGGATGCGCAAGGGGCGCGGCATCGCGCGGAAGGCGTTCGGGATGCCGCGGCGGAGGAAAAACTCGGCGAGGAAACGCTCGTAGCGATCGAGCGTGAAGAAGCCCGCGGGCAGGGAGTCGGCGAGGCGATCGATCTGCTCCCACAGGTAGAGGTGGCTCGGCGCGGTGGGCGAGACGGCGTCGCGGCGCGACGAGAGGCGCGCGACGGCGTGGCGAATCGCGACCCACGACGTGGAGAGCGCGCGGCGCCACTCGTCGATGTCCATGCGGAAGACGTGGCTCCGTTCGAGCGGGAAGAAGTTGTCGACCGGATCGAGGAGCGCGCGGTAGAGGCGATCGACGGGGATGCCGCCGGCGAGCGCGGCTGCGACGCTCGCGCCGCTCGATTGCCCGAGGTAGAGGGAAAAACTCTGTCCGTCGACGCCTCGCACGCCGTCGGCGAGCGCGGCGAGCGCGCCGATCTGGTAGAGCGCGCCGGTCAGGCCTCCGCCGGGCAAGCAGAGGGCGGTCTTCGGAGGTTCGTGGGAGGAGCGGGGCGCGTCGTTCACGCTTCGTCCTTTCCTCGGGCCTCGCGCGCCAGCTCGGACTTCTTTCCGAGGAGGTGAACGAGGAGCAGCAAGACGATGGTGGCGGCGGATCCGCCGATCGTCACGGAGAGCGGAATCGGCGTGTTGTCCGCGACGTCCGTGGGGGATCGCGAGTAGACGGATCCGAGGGTGATGCCGTTGAAGAGTCCGTGCATGATGAAGCTCGGCAAGAGCGAGCCGCTCGCGCTGCGGAGCAAACCGAGCGAGAAGCCGACGAGGCCGATGGGCAGGACGAGCTGCCACTCGAGGTGCGCGAACGCGAAGTAGGTGCTCGTCGCGAGGACCGTGCCGAGGGCGTCGTAGCGGCGGCGGAGCGGACGGAAGAGCGCGCCGCGGAAGAAGACCTCTTCGAGAAGCGGGCCGGCGAGCACGAGGATGACGAAGAAGAGGAAACGCTTCGGCACGCCGCCCGCGAGCTCCTCCTGGAGCATCTCCTCGCGCGGCTGCCCCGTGGGCCATCGCTTGACGATGAGGTCGTAGAGCGCGTTCGCCGGGATCTGCACGGCGATGCCGAGCATTGCCGCGAGCGGGAAGAAGCCGCGGTGCGTGGCGCGCACGCCGAGGTAGTCGCGGATCGATTTGTCCGGCGCGTGGAGCTGCAGGATCAGGAAGAGCGCGCTCAGCGTGGCGACGAGCTGGCAGCCGAAGCTCGTGACGAGGTCGGTGCGCCCATCGCCGCCGCGGATCGAGCCGATGAACGCGAGGAAAAAGATGTAGACGAACGTCGTGCCGACCGCGAAGCCCGCGGCGGCGAGGTAGCTCATCGACCGCTCGCCGCCCTCGGGGCGCGGGAGGAGCGGGCTGCTCGGGCGTTCGTCCTCGTCCGGATCCATCAACGACCTCGAAGATGGGGCACGACGCCCCGCTTGACCACCGTGTCCGCGGCGAACTTTTCGTTCGTCTGCGGATAATCGATCGTCGCGTGCAGCCCGCGGCTCTCGTGGCGCGCGGCCGCGCAGCCGACGATGAGCTCGGCGACGGTGGCGATGTTGCGGAGCTCGAGGAGGTCGCGCGTCACGAGGTGCCGCCAGTAATACTCGCGGATCTCGTCCTGCAAGAGGGCGATGCGGCGGGCGGCGCGGCGCAGGCGCGCGTTCGAGCGGACGATGCCGACGTAGTTCCACATGGTGCGGCGCAGCTCGTCCCAGTTGTGCGTCACGACGACCTCCTCGTCGCTCGGGACGGCGTCGCCGATCTGCCACTCGGGGACCTCGGGGAACGGGCTCTCTCCGAGCTCGCCGATCGTGCTCGCGAGGCGCACGGCGGCGCGGTGGCCAAAGACGAGGCCTTCGAGGAGCGAGTTCGAGGCGAGGCGGTTCGCGCCGTGGAGGCCCGTGCACGCGCACTCGCCGACGGCCCAGAGGCCGGGGATCGTGGTGCGGCCGTGGAGGTCGGTGCTGATGCCGCCGCAGAGGTAGTGCGCCGCGGGGACGACGGGGATCGGCTGCGAGGTGATGTCGATCCCGAAGCGCAGGCACTCGGCGTAGATCGTGGGGAAGTGGTCGCAGACGAAGCTCGCGGGCCTGTGCGTGATGTCGAGCAGGACGAACTCGCTGCCCGTGCGCTTCATCTCGAAGTCGATCGCGCGGGCGACGATGTCGCGCGGGGCGAGCTCCTTGCGCGGATCGTGGTTCGCCATGAACGGCGTGCCGTCGGGCAAACGCAGGATCGCGCCCTCGCCGCGCAGCGCCTCCGTGATGAGAAAGCTCTTCGCCTGCGGGTGATAGAGGCAGGTCGGGTGGAACTGGTAGAACTCCATGTTCGCGATCTCGGCGCCTGCTCGGTACGCCATCGCGATGCCGTCGCCCGTCGCGACGTCGGGGTTCGAGGTGTAGAGGTAGACCTTGCCCGCGCCGCCCGAGGCGAGGATCGTGGCGCGCGCGAGGTACGTCTCGACGAGGTGGCTCTTCGCGTCGTCCTCGCCGTCCGAGCGCGTGGCCGTGTTGAGCACGTACGCGCCGACGCAGACGTCGGGGCCGCCGAAGCGCGACATGACGATGAGGTCGATCGCCATGTGATGCTCGAGGATGCGGATGTTCGGGTGCGCGCGGCAGCGATCGAGGAGCGCACGCTCGACCTCGAATCCGGTCGCGTCCGCGACGTGCAGGACGCGGCGCGCGCTGTGCCCGCCCTCGCGGGCGAGGGCGATCGAGCCGTCTTTTTCGCGGTCGAAGCGCGCGCCGCGGTCCATGAGCTCGCGGATCCGATCGGGCCCCTCGCGCACGCAGATGTCGACCACGACCTCGTGGCAAAGGCCGGCGCCGGCGACGAGCGTGTCCTTGATGTGCGCGTCGAAGGTGTCCTCGGGCGAGATGACGGCGGCGATCCCGCCCTGCGCCCAGCGGGTGTTCGACTCCTCGCTGCTGCGTTTGGTGACGACCACGACCTCGCCGTGCTCGGCGATGTCGAGGGCGAAGGTCAGGCCAGCGATCCCGCTGCCGATGACGAGAAAATCGGTCGTGACGGCCACGGGCGGCAGGGTAGCAGGCTCCTTGACGCACAACGACAACGCTGTCATGAGCCAGCCGCCCGACGGGCGCGCGCGTCCTGTTGGGCCCGACCCTTGGCCGTCGAAAGGAGCCTCCCGCACCGTGAAGATCCTCGTCCCCCTCAAGCGCGTCGCCGACCCGGACAACGCCAACAAGGTGAAGATCCCCGCCTCGGGAGAGAAGATCGACACCACCGGGCTCGAGTGGAAGCCGAACCCGTTCGACGAGTACGCCCTCGAGGCCGCCCTGCGGCTCACGGAAAACGGCACGCAGCCGAAGGTCCGTGCCGGCGAGGTCGTGGTGGTGACGTTCGGCCCGAAGGAGACGGAGACGACGCTGCGCGCCGCGCTGGCGACAGGCGCCGATCGAGCGATCCGCGTGGACGCGTCCGACGACAAACTCGACGGTGATCTCGTGGCGCGTGCGCTTCGGGCGCTCGTCGAGAAGGAGAAGCCGGACGTCGTGCTGATGGGCAAGCAGGCGGTCGACGGCGATTCGAACCAGGTGGGGCAGATCCTCGCGGAGCTGCTCGACTGGCCGATGGCGACGTTCGCCGCGACGATCCGCGAAGAGGCGGGCGCGCTGCTCGTGGGCCGCGAGGTCGACGGCGGCGTGTCGACGCTGCGCGTGAAGCTGCCGGCCGTGGTGACGGTCGACCTGCGCATCGTGGCGCCGACGAGCGTGTACTCGTTGAAGACGCCGCAGACCCACAAGTACAACGACGGCGTGCGCTTCGCGGCGCTGCCGGCGATCATGGCGGCGAAGAAGAAGCCGCTCGCCGAGGTGAAGCTCGCGGACCTCGCGCCGGATCAGGCGACGAAGGTGCTGTACCACGGCTTCGCGGCGCCCCCGGCGCGCAAGGCCGGCATCAAGGTCAAGGACGTGAGCGAGCTCGTCTCGAAGCTCAAGAACGAGGCGAAGGTCCTCTGAGGACTTCCCTAGGCACAAGACAAACCCCCATTTCGGAGAAGAGGAATCAGAATGGCTGACGTTCTCGTTGTGGCGGAGGTTGCCGAGGGCAAGCTCAAGAAGACCACGCACTCGGCGATCACGTTCGCGCAGAAGGCGGCGGCGACGATCGGCGGGACGTTCTCGATCCTGGTGATCGGCGACGGCGCCGGGAAGGCGGCGGCCGAGGCGCAGGGCTTTGGCGCGGCGAAGATCCTCGTGGTCGAGGACGCGTCGCTGAAGAACTACCTCGCCGAGCGGTACGCGCCGACGGTGGCGGCCATCGGCAAGAACTACGGCGTCGTCGTGGGCACGGCGAGCGCCTACGGCAAGGACCTGCTGCCGCGCGTCGCGGCGCGGCTCGGCGCGGGCTACGCGAGCGACATCACGGAGGTCATCGCGGACGGCGGCGCGCTCAAGTACAAGCGGCCGATGTTCGCGGGCAACGCGTTCGGGATCGCTTCGATCTCGACGCCGATCCAGGTGGTGAGCGTGCGTCAGAGCGCGTTCGCCGCCGCGGAGCCCACGGGCGGGCAGTCGCCGGTGGAGACGGTCGCGTACGCGGGGCCGAGCAAGGCGGCGGAGCGCGTGGAGTTCGTCTCGTTCGACCAGGTGAAGAGCGCGCGTCCGGAACTGACGGAGGCGCGTGTGGTCGTGTCGGGCGGCCGCGCGCTGAAGGAGAAGTTCAACCAGGTGCTCGACCCGCTCGCGGACGCGCTCGGCGCGGCCGTGGGCGCGAGCCGCGCGGCCTGCGACGCGGGCTACGCGCCGAGCGATCTGCAAGTCGGTCAGACGGGCAAGATCGTGGCGCCGCAGCTCTACTTCGCGATCGGCATCTCGGGCGCGATCCAGCACCTCGCGGGCATGAAGGGCTCGAAGGTGATCGTGGCGATCAACAAGGACGCCGACGCGCCGATCTTCCAGGTGGCGGACTACGGCCTCGTCGCGGACCTGTTCACGACGGTGCCGGAGCTCGTGAAGGGGATCCAGGCGGCGAAGGGCTGAGCCGACCCGGAAGAACGCGCTTTCGAGCGTAAAACGAGGCCCTCTCTCGCTACAGCGGGAGGGGGCCTTCGTGTTTTTGGTGACGTGATCGAGGACGATTCCATTCGTGCGCCTTGCCGCTAGGATTGCGCCCCATGCGCGGCGCAATCCTGGGCGTTTTGGGTGTTTTGCTCGTCGGCTGCGGCGAGAATTCGCTGCCTGGGGGCAGCGACGACGCTTGTCCCACGGACGAGCTCGGCGAGGGCGGGGCGCGGGTCTTCGTCCTGCAGCCGCGTGTCGATCCGGCGCATTTCGAGAGTTACGACAGCTACCGCGCGCACCTCGTCGGCCTCGTAGAGACGCACGTTTCGCCGTGCCTCGCGATGGATCGGCCGAACGTCATCGTTTTCCCCGAGAACACGGGCCTCTCGGCCGGATTCCTGGGCAGCCGCGGGGAGACGGCGCGCGTGTCGAACGGCGCGCTCCCGGCGTTCCTCACGCTCGGCGGGCAATACACGAAGCCAATCGATTTCTACAAATCGAAATGGCCCGAGGCGCCGCTGCCCACGCAGATCCTGCTTGGGCTCACGGACACGGCGTGGCGCGCGTTTCACGAGACGAACCAGGCGATCGTGAAGGAGACGGGAGCGTGGCTGGTCTCGTCGACGAACGTGAGCGGGCGCGTCGAGCGGAGCGAGGATCCGGCGGAGATCGCGGCGCTCGCGGATCCTGATTTGGAGGACGTGCCGTACGTGTACGTGGCGCGCGATCCGGCCGTGTACAATGCGGCGTTCGTGTATGGGCCGGACGGGGAGATCGTCACGAGCCGGAAAAAGCCGTATCCGATCCTCATGGAGGAGGTCGATCTCGCGCTCACGCCGGGTCCGCTCCGCGAGGCTGTTCCGATGGACATAGGTCCGCTCGGGGTCGGCATCGTGACGAGCAAGGATGCGTGGATGCCGGACATGGTGGACCGGCTCGCGGCGCTCGGGGCCGATGTTTTCGTCCAGCCCGAGGCCTTCTCCGGCTGGACCCTTCCCGAGAGCCCGGACGAACCAAACGCATGGGCGCCGGATATCCTGAGCCAGAGCACGATGGCCGCGGTGCAAAAGCACGGCGCGGTCCGGTATGGCGTCGTCCCGCATCTCACGGGCAATCTGTTCGATTTGCCGTTCGACGGACAATCGATCGTCGTGGGCGACGTCGTTCCCGGCGAGGCGCGGCGGGCGTATGTCGGGCAAAACGAGATGGGCGGGGTGATCGAGGTCGCGCCGTGGGTGATGGCGGATCCCGGGGAGAATGATTCGGCGGCGACGCTGGAATCACGCCGGGCCACGCTCCGCGCCGTGGGAGAGGAGCTGCTTCCGGCGGGCGTCCAGAAAAACCAATACGTGGAGACGGTGATCGCCGCGGACCTGGATCCGGCGCTCCCCTTCCCCATGGAGGCCGCGGGTGCTCCGGGCGCGCTCGGTGCGAGCCAGGCATTGCAAGGCACGGGGGACGCGGAGCAGAGCCATCCGGCGCTCGCGTGGGGCGGCGGTGGGCCGCTCGTGCTCGCGTTCCAGGAGGGCTCTCGTGGGGCGACACGCGTGCTCGTGGCGACGTCGGAGGACGAAGGAAAAACGTTTGGCATGCCGCACCCGGCGGCGTCGGGGGGAGAGGCGCAGATCACGCCGGCCGTGCTCGCGGCGGGGGATCACGTGTACGTCGCGTACCAGGAGCGCAGCGCGGGAGGGGCGCGCGTGGCTTGCGTGCTCTCGACCGACCGCGGGAAAACCTTCGGCGCGCCGGTGTTCCTGCCGTCCGAAGGCATGACGCCGGATGCCTGGCTCCCGGCGCTCGCGAGCGCCAAGGGCCGGGTGTTCCTGGCCTATGTCGACGGTTCGTCGGGGAACGAGCGCGTCGTGCTGGCGCGCGCGCCGGAAGGGACGCTCGATTTCGAGGTCCAGCCGATCGAGGGCACGAAAATGCATCCCGGACCGAACATCCGGAACAACCAGTGGGCGCCGGCGGTCGCGGCCCTCGGCGACGAGGTCGCGGTCTCCTGGGTCGATTTCCGCAGCTATAACTGGGACGTCTTCCTCGCGCGTTCGGTCGACGGCGGCATGGGCTTCGGGGCGCCCGTGCGTGTCGACGACGGCACGGACACGCCCGAGCGCCTGCACGACGATCCTTCGCTGCTCTTCGTGCCCGGCGGCGGCGCCGTGACGGTCGCGCTCGGCTGGAGCGACATGCGAAAACGTGAGCCGAATGCAACGGCGCGTGTCTCGCTGGTCTCTGGCAACGTGATCGGTCAAGGCCGAAAGCTCGGCGAGGGGCCCGCCGAGGCGAGCGCCTTCCGGCCGCGGCTCGTGGCGCTCGGCGCCGGGAGCCTCGCGGCCGTTTGGCAGGACGATCGGACGGGAGGGAAAGACGTGTACCTTGCGACGAGCGTCGACGGAGGCGCGAGCTTCGGGGCGGAGAAGCGGCTCGACGACGGTGGAGATGGGCCGAGTTATCAGACGGGGCCAGCGGCCGCGGCGAATGGGATCGGGGCGATGGTGGTGGCGTGGGAGGATACGCGGTCGGGGCGGAGGCGGATCCGGTGGGTGGCGGGCAAGCCGTAGCGGGATAGGATTGTCCGGCCAAACGGTGAGGAGGTTGGACGAGCACGGCCCTGCCGATCCTGGTACGCTTCCGGATCGAGGCGGCGGCCGGTCCTGTCACACCTTCGGATGAGGAATTTCTGATGAGTACACAGGATGTCCTGGAGATGTGGGAACGACGAATCGAGGAACGTGGTGCCCTGCGGGGACGGAACGAGGGCCTCAGGGAAGGCCAGCGTTCGCTCCTGCTCCAGCTCCTCCGCCGCCGCTTCGGGGAGTTGCCGCCCGCCGTCGTCGCTCGCGTCGAGGCGGCCGACACGGAGGCGCTCGAGTCCTTCGCCGCGCGGCTCCTCGTCGCGAAGAGCGCGGACGAAGTCGTCGCGGACGAGTGAACGGTCTCGTCGAGGTCAAGGCCCCGCGAGCACCACGCCCGACGTGCGCGGGCGGGCCACGCAGGCCAGCACGTACCCCGATTGCTCCTCGTCGGGGCTCAACCCCTCGACGCACGACTGCTCGACCTCTCCTGAGAGACATCGAAGCTTGCATGTGCCGCAATCCCCCACGCGGCACGAAGTCTCGATGGATACACCCGCCGCGGTCGCGGCTTCGAGGATCGTCGCGCCCGCCGGGACGGGCACCGAATGCTCCTTGCCGTCGAGCCGCAAGGTGACGAGCTGCGCCTGCGTGTCGCCCGCCGCGTCGGGACGGGTGAAATACTCCTGGAAGATGCGCTCGGGGGGTACAGAGAGCGCTCGCAGCGCCTCGCCCACGACCGCCATCAGGCCCTCGGGGCCGCATACGTAGAATTCGGCAGGTTTTTCCTGGGCGAGCTCACCGAGCAATGTGGCCGCTCGCGCGGCGTCGAGGCGCCCCGGGAGCCCGCTCATATCCGCGGCGCCTTGCTCCAGAACGTGTACGACGTCCAATCGCCCTCCGCTCTGCTCGATGAGGCGCTCGAGCTCGGCGCGCAGAATGATCTCCTCCGGCGCGACGTTGCAATACAGGAGCGACACCGTGGTGTCCGGCTCGCCGTGCAAGAGCTCGCGCGTCATGGCGTGGATCGGCGTGATTCCGCTGCCCCCGGCGACCAGGACCACGTGCCGCCCTCCCGCGCGCGGCTCGACACAAAAACGTCCCTGCGGCCCGGAGACGGCCCAAGTCGAGCCCGGTGCCGCGTGCGCGTACAGGTGATTGGACACGACGCCGTCGCGGACCCGCTTGACGATGATGGAGAGTGGGTCTGCGCGACCTGGGCTCCCCACGAGTGAATAAGCGCGCGGGTGAATGCGCCCGTCGACGGGAACGTGGAACGTCAGGTACTGGCCGGCGCGATAAGGGACCGGCGCAGGTGGTGGGGCGAAGACGAGCTCGACCGACGAAGGCGTCGGCCTTCGCACGGATTCGACCGTCAGGTGGAATCGTTCGAGTTTCATGGTCTTCAAATCCGAACGGGGAGCTCGAGGCAGCCATGAATGAGGGGCGACGGGGTCGGCACCGCCGGGCGCTCCGGATCGACGCGGAGCTCGGGGAACCGGCGATAAAGCGCGGGGACGGCGATCTTCGCTTCGAGGCGGGCCAGGGGCTCGCCGAGGCATTTGTGGATGCCACGGCCGAAGGAAAGGATGTTCTTGGGGTTGCGATCGGGAAGGAAGCGCTCCGGATCGTCGAAGACGCGCGGGTCGCGGTTCGCGGAAAGGCTGAGAGGCCAGACGCGGCTGCCGGCGGGAATGGTCACGCCATGAAGCTCGATGTCGCGGCGCGCGATACGCGGGGCGCCCGTGGCGGGGCCACGGCACCGCAGGACTTCCTCGATGATCATCGGCGCGCGGCCGAGATCGGCGAGGAGGAACGTCTTGGCCTCCGGGTTCTCGCTGAGGCAACGCACTGTATTGTTGAGCAGGTTCGTCGTGGTCTCGTGCCCGGCGAATAGGAACAGGGGGCCCATGGCGACGAGCTCGCGCTCGGAGAAATTCGCGCCGGCGCCCTGGTTACGAAGGAAGTCGCTGGTCAGGTCATGGCCGAGGGCGCCCGTGCGGCGCTTTTCGGCCACGAGGGCGGCATAATACTCGGCGAGCTCCCGGCTGGCCCGCTGCGCCTGCTCTTGCTTTCCCTTGGTACCGATGTGGACCATATCGTCCGCGATGCGCTGGAACGTCCTGAAATCGGAGCGCGGGACGCCGAGGAGCTCGGCGATGACCATGGCCGGCAAGGGGCCGGTGAACGCGCGGACGAGATCGAAGGCCCCGCCCTTGTCCGCCATTTCGGTGAGCAGCTCGTCGCAGAGCTCCTTTATCCGCTGCTCGAGCATGGCCACCCGCCGGGGCGTGAAGGCAGGCTGCGCGAATGCGCGGAGGCGCGCGTGGTTCGGGTCGTCCTGGAAGACCATGTTCTCCGTCGAAAATGAATCGGGCGGCATCTTCAGCGGGTTTGCCGATGAGAATGCGTCGGCGTCCTCCATCGCGCGCTTGACGTCCTCGTATCGGAACAAGAGCCACGAATCCATGACGTCCGACCAGAGGACGGGGGCCTTTTCGCGGAATTCTCGGTACATCGGGAAGGGGTCGAGCAAGGTCTGGGTGTCGAGGAGCATGCGCCCATTGATGAAACGGCCGCCTCCGTGCGGCAATGACGGGATCCGGGCAAGAGATGACCAATCTCGGTCACACGCGGCCGCCGCTCGTGTATGTTCGCGGGCGATGCTCGATCTCGACGCCGTCGTCATGATCATGGCCATTGCGCGGGACGGATCCCTCGCGCACGCCAGCCGGACGCTCGGGCTTCCGCGCACGACGCTCACCCGTCGCGTGGCCCTGCTGGAGGAGGCGCTCGGCGTGCGGCTCGTCGAGCGAAGCCAGCGGCATCTTCGTCTCACCGAAGCGGGAAGGCTCCTCGTCGAGCAAGGGGCGCCGCTCGTGGACGCCGCGCGGCAAGTCGAAGCCACGCTCCAGGCGAGCACGCACTTCCGCCTTCGCACAGCGGTGCCGCCCGGCGTGGGCATGGATCTGCTCGCGCCCATTCTGCAGCCCGACGACGAGGCGCTCGCCGGTCTCGGGCTGGAAATCATCTACACGGACCGGGAAATGCACCCCATTCGAGACGATTTCGATCTGGTGGTCAACCTGGTGCCGCCCACCGACGGCACCCTCTACAGTCGCTCCTTCCTGCGATTTTCGTGGCGATGCTTCGCGGCGCCGGCCTATCTCGCCACGCGGGGCCATCCCGCACGCGCTGCGGACCTCGCCGCGCATTCCTGCATCGCGTTACGCATTCCCGGCGGCGTCTCTCCCTTTTTGTGGCCCTTGCGGGCCGGCAGGGGCCTCCGCGTGAACCCATGGTTCGTGTCCAATAGTATGAGCGCCGCGCTTCAGATGGTGCTCGCCGGCAGGGGCATCGGGCTCTTGCCGGACATCGCTTTCGCGGCCACGCGCGAGCTCGTCCCGGTGCTGCAAGACGAGATCGGCGCCGAAGGAGAGTTCTTTTTGTCGATGGGGCAACGCCTCAACGATTCGAAGCGCGGACGTCGAATACGGCTCCTCATCGAAAAAGCGCTGCGCCACCTGCATCAGGCCGGCGGCGCGCGAACCAGATAATCGCGCGGCCGCTCAGCGCTCGGAAAGCGCCTCGACCACGATCTCGCACATATCGTCCCCGCGCAGCGGAGAACGCGTCTCCTCCACGTGGAACCGCCCACTGCCCCCGCCGAAGAGCGCCGCGTACGACGCCGCGCTGATCGGGTTCGGCGCCGCGAAATCCACCCGATGGAGGAGCTGCATCACGGCGAGGACCGCGCCCTGCTGGAAGAAAAGGCGGTTTCGCACGGACGCACCATAACGCGTCCCATAATAGATGCTCTCCTGCGTGGTCGGGCTGCGCACGACCAGCGATTGGCCCGGGAAAAACTCGACCGAATACCACCGGCCCCAGCCAAGCACGCGGGCGATCGACAGGAATTTCTCCAGCCTGTGCTCGACCGGCCCCGTCGCCTTCGAGGAGATCGCCCACTCCGGCGACGAGAGCACCCCGCCGAGCAGATGAAAGGCCCCCGACTGCGCTGCCTCGCGCACGAGCGCCGCATACACGGGCACGAGCTCCGGCGTGCGGCTCTCCAGAAGGTGCATCGTATCGAACGTGATCTGATTCACGTACCCGACCGGCACGATCGCGAGGCGCACGCCAAACGCCCGCACGACGCCCTCCTCGGTCGCCACGAGGTTCCGGATGACGCGCATCGCCGAGGGAATCGCCTGCGGATACTGCGAGGCCGGCGCGTCGAGCGGCGGCGCCTTGAGCGGGAGGCTCGCGACGACCTGCCGCGTGACCGCCACGCCGAGCCGCGGTCTCTCCGGGCGGCGCGAGAGCGTGAAGGCGCAGCTGCCGTCGCCCCGACCCACGCACGAGACCTCCTCGGCCTCGAAATGCCCCCAGTCCGAGGGAAACGCGAGGCTCGCCGCCGCCGCCGAGAAGCCCGCCGCGAACGAGTCGACCGGTTGCTTGTGCCGGATGACCTTGCCGTACTTCGAGGCGAAGCTCGACCCGTAGAAGAGCGCCTCGCCACGCACCACGCCGCCCTCGGCCGCGACGTCGAAGACGAGCTTGCCGTGGCCCATCGACGAGAAGAGCGCGGACGCCACTTCGAGCCGGTCCTTCGCGCCCTCGACGCTCTGCGTCTTGAAGACCGCTTCGAGCAGCGCGTGCGAGCTCTCGAAGGCCGATTGCTTGCGCACGGCCCAGCCCTCGCCGCCGAGCGCGTCGGAGATCGTCTGGTCGAGAAAAATCCCGTGGTGGTGGCTCTGGACGTAGACGAGCTGGTCGCTCAGCGTGAGGAGCGAGTGCGGCTGCAAGTCGCGGACGAGCTCGCCGAGCGACTTCATATCTTGCTCCGGAGCTCGGCGCGGTCGATGCCGAGGATGTCCTCCGCCGCCGTCTCGAGCAGGACCATCGCGTCAGCACCGAGCGACTCGGGGTGGTCGAGCGCGAGCGGTTTGATGCCCGCGCGCAGCGCCACGCGGAGGCGCACGACGTGCGGATCGGGCGCGTGCGCGTCGAGGTACGCGAGGAGCTTCGTCGCGCGATCGATCTCCACCTTCGTGCCCCGCGGCGGCGGGCGCGACGAACGCACGACGACCGCGCCGCCCGTCGGAAACGCGAGCGTGCGCGCCGGCTCCTCGTGATCGGCTTCGTCCGGCTGGGGCTTCGAGACGACGTTCACCGTCGGCGGCGGCGCCGAGACCGCAGGCACGCCCGAGGGCGGCGTGATCGAGTCCTGCGGCAGCTCGGGCCGGAGCGTCATGGCGATCCGCGCCGCGTGGTAGCGGACGAAGCCGAGCGGCACCGTGCCGTCGAAGGAGACCGCCACGACGTGGCCGTGCACGCGCCGGATCACGATCACGCGGCCCGGCATCTCCAGCGTGATCAGCGGATCGGAGAGGTCGGCCGGGCCCGGATCGAGCATCGGCGTGGGCGCGAGGAAATCGAGCCTTCGCGCGTGAACCTGGCTCGTCTTGTAGACCTCACGCAGGCTCTGCGTGACGGCGCCCGCCGTATAGCCGGATCCCGGGCGGATCCAGGCCGCGTGAATCTTCCCGTCGGCGATGTGGAACGCGACGATCGCCTCGACGCCGTCAGCGCTCAGGGCGAGCTGCTCGACGAGGGACGCGCCGGCGGGAGGAGCTCCTTTCGGCCGAGCAGGCCTCGCCGTCATGGTCCTCCGGTGCGGAGCGTGTCGCCGAGGGCATGGCGGCAAGCGAGGCGAATGCCGTGGGACTGCGTGGGCGTGAGCGGACGCGTGCGGTTCAGGCCGACGAAGAAGAGCGTCGCGCCGACCTGGAAGCCGACGAGCTGGAAGCACGGCCCCTCGCCGATGTGCATCTCGAACGTCGCGCCGAGGTTGCCGGGCACGGCGGACGCGAGCGAGGCGATCGACGAAGCGACGAGGCCCGAGCCCGCGAGCTTCGCCTCGGTATCGCTCACGGCGCCTGCGAGCGGCAAACCCGCGGCGTCGGCGAGGAACACGTCGGTCGCGCCCGTGGCTTCGCCGATCCACTGCACGATCTTCTCGCAGCGCTGCACGGGGCTCGTGATGCCCGAGAGGTCCGGCAGCTTCGGCAGGTTCCGCGGCGAATCGCCCGCGTTCGCTTCCGCGTCGTGCGCGGTGGAGGCCGCGGCGTACCCGCCACGCGGCGGCGCCTCTGCAAGCGGCGGCGGCGAGGCCTCGGTCGCCGGCGCGGTCGCTCCGGGATCGAAGGAGACGAGGTCGGGCGGCAGCGGCTCGACGGCCGGCGCCTTCTTCTTGCCCTTCTCATCCCCCGCGATCGCGTTCGCGGCCGCGATCGCGTTCGTGAGGTCAAACGAGGAGCGGGATCGGGCCATCGTCCTCCTCCGTGGCGGCGCCGCTCTGGGTGTCGAGGCGATCGAGCACGTCGTTCGCGAGCTGATCGAAGACGCGCGCGAGCGGCGGCGGTCGCTTCTGCATGAGCAAGAGCGGCGAGCCGCGCAGCGATGCTTCGAGGAACACCTCGTCGCGGGGAATCACGCTGTCGAGGATGATGCCGCCCGGGAAACGCGTCCACAGCGTCTCGGCGACCTCGAGCGAGGCCGGCGTTTGCCGATCGAACATCGACAGCACGATACCGATCAGCGTGAGGCGCGGGTTCTTCTCGGCGCGGATGCGGTCGACGAGCGCGAGGAGCTGACCGACCGAGCGGAGCGCGAGCGGTTCGGCCTGGAGCGGGGAGAGCACGTGCGTCGCGGCCTCGAGCGCGCGGCTCGTCACCTTGCCGAGGCCCGCGGGGCAGTCGAGGAGCACGATGTCGAACTCGCTTTCGAGCTTGCTGAGCATGCCGGTGAGCATGCCGGTGCGCGTGAGCGCCTCCTCGAAGCCGGCGACGGTCGTGGGATCGACGCGACCCACGCTGAGCACGTGGAGCTGCGGATCGCGCGTCCGGAGCAGGACGTTGCCGATGTGCTCGGCGCCCGTGAGCACCTCTGCGATGCCTGGCCGCGCGCGGTCGGGAAGCCCGAGCGAGAGGCAGAGGCTGCCTTGCGCGTCGAGCTCCATGAGCAGCGTGCGGTTGCCGGCCCGGGCGAGGGCGAGACCCAGATTGAGCGAGATCGTGGTCTTACCGACGCCTCCCTTTTGGCTGGCCACGCAGATGACGTGCATGCTTCTCGCGCCATCGTAGCAGGACACCACGCGAAAAGGTGGCCCCGCGCGGCGACGAACTAGATCAGGCTGATCCGCTTCATCAGCGAGCCGCACAGATCCGACTGCGGATTTCTTTGACGTTCGATATTGAGCCCGGCCCGGAAGATCGCGCTCGCGCTCTCGATGTTGCCGAGCACGACGTGACACATGCCGAGCATCTCGTGATCTGCCGGATCGCCGTGCGTCGTCACGAGCTCCGTGAGGGGTGGCACAGCGGCAAGATGCGCCTCACGCATCGCGTCCGTGGGCCGCTCAGGGTTCGGCGCGCCCTTCGCCATGATCATGAGCTTGAACGCGCTCCTCTGATCCTCCGGTCGATGCTCCGCGAAGTCAGGCCTCGAGAAGAGGTCGCGGTAGCCCGCGTATGCCTCGTCGAGCTGGCCGTCCCGCCAGTGCTTCACGATGACCTTGACCGTCTGAACCAGTTCCTCCTTGTTCGCCATTCTGGGAACGATACACAAGAGCACGCGCGGAGGGGAGCCGCGAGCGCATGCAAGGCACGAGAGCGGCGTCACGAACGGGGAGCGGAGGACGCGGAAGAGGCTAAGCTCTGCCCAGGATGTTCCTCGATTTCCTGTACGAGCTCAGAGGCAGGCAGGTGCCGGTCGGCACGCAGGAAGCCGTGGCGCTCGGCCGCGCCCTCGCCGCAGGTCTGCACGACTCGTCGCTGGAAGGTTTTTACCACGTGGCGCGGGCCCTGTGCGTGCACTCCGAGGCCCACCTCGACGACTTCGATCTCGCCTTTGCGAAGCACTTTCGCGGCGTGCACGTCGAGGCGAAAAAGATCGCCGAGGAGCTCCAGGCGTGGCTCCGGGATCCGAAGCAGCTCCGCCAGCTCAGCGAGGAAGAGAAGGCGATGATCGAGGCGCTCGACCTCGAGGAAGTGCTGCGCCAATTCGAGGAGCGGCTGCGCGAACAGAAGGAGCGCCACGACGGGGGCAACCGGTGGATCGGCACGGGCGGAACGTCGCCGTTCGGCCGCGCGGGCTTCCATCCGTCGGGGATCAGCGTCGGTGGGGGCTCGGGGGGCAAGAGCGCGATCCATACGGCGGATGCGCGCAAGTACCGCTCGTACCGCAGCGACATCACGCTCGACGTGCGCACGATCGAGGTCGCGCTGCGCAAGCTCCGCGGCTTCGAGCGCGAGGGCGCCCACGAGGAGCTCGACGTCGAGGGGACGATCGACGCGACGGCGCGGAACGCGGGCGAGCTCGAGGTCGTGACGCGGCCGCCGCGCCGGCCGAACACGCGCGTCATCCTGCTGATGGACGTCGGCGGCTCGATGGATCCGTACGCGCACGCCGTCTCGCAGCTCTTCAGCGCGGCCAAGCGCGCGACGCACTGGAAGGAGCTGCGCACGTACTACTTCCACAACTGCGTCTACGGGAAGGTCTACAAGACCGAGGGTTTTCAGGACCCCGTGAACGTGCGCGACCTCATCCACGAGTGCGGCAAGCACTACAAGCTGGTGCTGGTCGGCGACGCGTCGATGGCGCCCTACGAGCTGCTCGGCGCGGCAGGCTGGGGCGACGACGCGGGCACGCCGGGCGTCGCGTGGCTCGCGATGCTGCGCGAGCACTTCGAACGATCGGTCTGGCTGAACCCGGATCCGCCGAGCGGCTGGTCGCACGGCACGGTGCAGATCGTGCGGGACGTGTTCCCGATGTACCAGCTCACGCTCGAAGGGCTCGGCGAGGCCGTGGCACAGCTCGTCCGTGGCAGGAAAACGCGTCGCTAGGAATCGGCCTTCGCGGGCAACGTGAGCCGGAAGAGCGCGCCTCCCGAGGGCGCGGCGAGCGCCTGGATCGTGCCGCCGTGCGCGCGCGCGATGGTGCGGCACAAGGCAAGGCCGAGCCCCGTGCCCGTCGGTTTGCTGGTCACGGCGGGCTCGAAGATGCAGGGCGCGATCGCCGGATCGACGCCCGGCCCGTCGTCCTCGACCTCCAGCACGACAGCCTCGTCGGCCGCGCGCGCCCGCACGACGATCCTTCCTGACGCGCGGCCTTCGAGCGCGTCACGCGCGTTCAGGAGCAGGTTCAGGATCACCCGCTCGATCAGGATCGGATCACACGCAACCTCGAGATCCGGCGGCGTCACCTGCACCTCGATCGTCGCGCTCACGTCGAAGAGCTCTCGCTCCGCGGAGGCCAAGATCTCCGCGACGGACGCGGTCTCCACGCCGAGCGGCTCACCCCGCGCGAGGCCGAGCACGCGGTCGATCACCTCTTGCCCCTTCCGCACCTCGTTCTCCGCGCGGGCGAGATGCTCACAGAGGCGCGTACGATCCTCCGCGTGGCGCTTGGCGAGGTAGAGCGCCGACTCGATCGCGGCGAGCGTGTTCCGGAGCTCGTGCGCCACGCCTGCGCCGAGGGCGCCTGCGATCGCGAGCGCCGCCGCGCGCGCGTCTCGATCGTTCGGATCGGATGACGTCGTCACGGCGCGCGAGTCTAGCGCGAAGGCGCGTAAAGCAAGGTCCCCCGGCGGCGGCGTGGTCCTCGTCGACTCGCTGCCATCACACGCCGACGCCGGGGAACCGATCGAAGCGAAGCAAAGGAAAGAGCGCTCGCGCGCTGCGACGAGGACATCGAGCAAGAGCTGGGCCGCGCCTGCTCGCCCGGGATTCCTGCGTCCTCCAAGGGCGTGCGAAGGCGCCTCCTCTGACAACGCTGTCGCATCGGTGGGTCCTGCCGTGCGCAGGGCTCCCCGCCGCGCGGACGCTCCGGGCGTAGAAATTCAGGTGCCGGCGAGGAGCTGGTAGGCGAGCCGCGCCGCGAGCGCGAGCGAGACGAGCAGGACGGCCGATCGAATGAGCTGCTCGCCGCCCTTCACGGCCGCGCGTGCGCCGAGGACGCCGCCGACGGCTTGCGCCACGGCCATCGGCAACGCGAGGCGGAAGTCGATCCGTCCGGCGAGCGCGAAGCTCACCATCGCGGCGAGGTTCGAGGCGAAGTTCGCGACCTTCGCGTTGGCCGTCGCGCGCGTGAGGTCGTCGCCGAACACCGTGGTGTAGAGCAGGATCAAAAACGTTCCCGTGCCCGGCCCGAAGAAGCCGTCGTACGCTCCGATCACGAGCGCGATCACCACGGCCGTCACGAGCGGACGACGCTCCGCGATCGCCCACGGCTTCGGCGCGGGCGGCGGCGCATCGGGCTTCGATTGCTCCTTCGGCCGTCGTCTTCCGCGTGATGCGAAGAAGATCGCGACGCCGATCAGGAGCACGAGCACGATCGGGCGCAGCACCTCGGGGCGCGCCGCGAGCAGCGCGCGCGCGCCCGCCGCGGAGCCGAGGCCGGCGGCGAGGAAGGTCGGCCAGAAGCGCTTCTTGTCGACGCGGCCCGCGCGCACGAACGAGAGGAGCGACGCGCCCGAGCCGAAGACGGCCTGCCCCTTGTTCGTGCCGAGCGCGAGGCGCGGATCGGCGATCGCCACGAGCAGCGCGGGCACCGTGAGCAGACCGCCGCCGCCGGCGATCGCGTCGATCAGGCCGGCGGCGAGGGCGACCGCGCAGAGGAGCGGGAGGACGAACACGAACGCAGGGCGTTCCTATCCAAAAGCGAACGCGCTGTCACTCGGCGTCGGCCGACGCGAGCGCGGACGCGGAAGCGGCGGAGGATGCCGAACGTTCCCGCCCGAGCGCGCTCTTCACTGCCGCGAGATCGAGCGGCGAGAAACGCGCGTCCGCAGCGCCGCCGAAGAGCTCCAGGCGGATCGCGCGATGCGCCGGAGCGACGCCGCCTTCGCCACAGATCACGGCTGCGATCTCCGACGACTTCGCCGCGCCCGAGCCCGTGATCTCCACGAAGACGTCGAGCGTCACGAGGTCGCCCAGAAGCCCTGCACGATCGAGCGCCGCGCGCGCCTCCGCGCCGCCCACCTCGGCCGAGAGCAGGTACTTGCGCACGTCGACCACCTTGCCGATCCCCTCGATCTCGCGCCGGATCTGGAGCGATGGCGCGGCCATCGCCGCGCGGCACGCGGAAGCGAGCATCTCCTCGGCGGTTTGCCCCGGCGGCGCCACGAGCGCCGAACGCGCGAACGCGAGCACGTACCGCGCGCCGCGGATCACCCGGGAGATCGCCGCGTCCTCCGACCCGAGCAGCGCAGCTCCGCGGAATCGCAGTCCCGAGGGGCTCGCCGCGTTCATCCGCTCGACGAGCGACGCGATCTCCGCGGGTTCGAGCGCGCGTTCGAGCCGCACGTCCGCGTACTCGTCGAGGCTCGCCACGCCGAGCGAGAGCGCCGGCGAGAAGATCATGTCGGGCTTCGGGTGGAAGCCCTTCGTGTAGACCATCCGCTCGCCGACGCGCCGGAACACGCGCGGCAGCTCGCGCACCACGTCGAGGTGCCCGAGCAGCGCCATCGCGCCCGTCTTCTCGAACCGGATGCGATACAAGAATCCGCCGCGCCCCTTCACCGGCGGCGCCTTCTTCACCGGCGCGGGCGCTTGCTCGATCGCCTCGTCGACCTCGCCGTCCACGGGCGCCTCGACCGTCGGCGCTGCCACGGGCGCATCCGTGATCAGCGGCAGCCGCTTGTTCGCGCCGAGCCTGCGGAGGAAGTCGACCCGCTCGCTCCGCATCTGCGTCATGTCGCAGGCGACGCCGCAGTCGTAACAGACGAGCCTGCGTTGATCGCCGACTGCGTCCTCCACGTTCGTGTGGTGCACGAACGTCCCCGCGACCTTCCCGCACGGCGGACTCAACCGATTCTGCAGCGCCTTCCTGTACTCGCGCGCCAAAAACCCTTCTTCGAGGCCGACGTCGATGTGGTCCCAGGGCAGGCGCGCGGTCACGGGGATCGTGTTGAGGAAGCGCGAGCGATCCGTCCCGAAGTGCGTGAACGCCTCCTCCCACACGTCGAGCCGCAGCCGATCGTCCCACGAGTCGAAGCGCGCCCCGTTCCGGTACGCGCGCTCCAGCACGTCGCACAGACTCCGATCTCCGCGCGCAAAAATCCCTTCGAGCACGCTCGCGTCCGCGCCGTGCGTCTTGAGCTTCACGTTGCGGTAGTTCCTCACCGTCTGCCGCAAGAGGTCTTGCTTGCGCGCGACCTCGCCGAGCGTGTCCATCGCGGCCCACTGGAACGGCGTGTGAGGCTTCGGAACGTGCGTCGACACGCTCACCGTCACCTCCACGTTTTTCTTGCCGATCTTCCGACCCACGCCGGCCGTGCGTGCGCCCATCTCCACGATGCCGGCGACGTCCGCGTCCTCCTCGGTCGGCAGGCCGATCATCGAGTAGAGCTTCATCCGGTCCCAGCCGCGCGAGAAGATGCGCTCGGCCGTCTCGAGCAGTTGCTCCTCGGTGACGTTCTTGTTCACCACGTCGCGCATCCGCTGCGTGCCCGCCTCCGGCGCGAACGTCAGGCCTGTCGCGCGCACGCGCTTGAGCTCGTCGAGCAGATCGGGCTCGAGGCCGTAGGCGCGCAGCGACGAGACGCTCATGCTCACGCGCTCCTTCGCGAGTTTGTCCGCGACCTTCTTGATGAGCGGCGAGATGCACGAGACGTCGGCCGTGCTGAGCGCCGTCAGCGACACCTCGTCGTTGCCCGACGCGCGCACCGCTTCGAGCACCGTGTTCACCACCTGCTCCGGGTCACGCTCGCGCACGGGCCGGTAAATCATGCCCGCCTGGCAGAAGCGGCATCCTTCCGTGCAGCCGCGCGCGATCTCGATCGACACGCGGTCGAAGATCGCCTCCGGCCCGCCCGTCGGGCTCACTGCGGGGAACGGGTACTTGTCGAGGTCGACGAGCGCGCGATCGATCGGCAAGGGCAACCCCTTCTCGATCGGCGCCTGCACGATCTGGAAACCCGTCTCCGGATCGACCTCGGTCCGGTAGAGCGACGGCACGTAAACCGCGCCGAGCTTCGCAAGCGTTGCGAGCCGCTCGCGTCGCGGCACGCCGGCCTTCTTCAGCCGTGCCCACGTCAGCGCCACCTGGGTCGCCTTCTCCTCGCCGTCGCCGATCACCACCGCGTCGATGAACGCGCTCACCGGCTCCGGGTGCGTCGCCACCGGCCCGCCGGCGATGACCAGCGGATCATCCTCGCCGCGATCGGACGAACGCAGCGGCACGCCGCCGAGATCGAGCATGAGCAGGATGTTCGTGTAGGTCAGCTCGAACTGGAGCGAGAAGCCGACCACGTCGAAGTCCCGCAACTTTCGTTTGCTTTCCAACGAAACGAGCGGAATGTTCCGGGCTCGTAGCTCTGCCTCGACGTCCTTCCACGGCGCGTAGCAACGCTCGGCCAGCGTGCGTGGATCGTCGTTCAGGAGCTTGTAGAGAATCTTGAACCCGAGGTGGCTCATCCCGATGTCGTAGACGTCGGGGAACGCGAGGCAGACCGTCGCCTCTACGCTTCCCCAGTCCTTGACGACCGAGCCAACCTCGCCGCCGGTGTAACGCGCGGGCTTCTCCACGCGATCGAGAAAAGCGGCGTACGGGTGGCCATCGAGAACTGCGGGGGCTTCTGCCATGGGAAAACCTCGGGCGAAGGGTCTTTCGGGTAGCACGCGAGAACCGCAGCGAGAAGGTTCGCGTGCAGCGAACGTGCGCATGGGCGCGCCGGGTTGCGCGGGCTGCTCTTGGCGACTAGGTTGCCCGCCCTCGTGTCAAGGCGTTTCGAGCTCGTCTCAGGCTTCACCCCGCGTGGCGACCAACCTCGCGCGATCGAGGAAATCTGCGGGGCCTTCGGCCGGTCGGAGACCTTCCAGTGCCTGCTCGGCGTCACCGGGAGCGGCAAGACGTTCACGGCGGCCAAGGTCATCGAGCGCCTCCAGCGCCCGACGCTCATCCTCGCACCCAACAAGACGCTGGCGGCCCAGCTCTACGGCGAGATGCGCGAGCTCTTCCCGAACAACGCCGTCCACTACTTCGTCAGCTACTACGACTACTACCAGCCCGAGGCGTACGTCCCCGCGAGCGACACCTTCATCGAGAAGGACGCGATCATCAACGACGCCATCGACCGGATGCGCCACGCCGCCACGCACGCGCTCCTGTCCCGGCCGGACGTGCTCATCGTCGCCTCCGTGAGCTGCATCTACGGCATCGGCTCGGCCGAGAGCTACCACGGCCTGCTCATCAAGATGGAGCGTGGCCAGGAGCTGCGCCGCGACGAGCTCCTCCGCCGCCTCGTCGACATCCAGTACGACAGAAACGACATCGACTTCCACCGCGGCACCTTCCGCGTGCGCGGCGACGTCGTGGAGATCTTCCCGGCGTACGAGGAGAACATCGCGATCCGCGTCGAGTTCTTCGGCGACGAGATCGAGGCCATCAAGGAGGTCGATCCCGTCCGCGGCAAGGTGCTCGGCACGCTCGACCGCATCGCGATCTACCCCGGCTCGCACTACGTCACCGAGCAGCAGCAGCTCCGGATCGCCATCGCCTCGATCCGCGAAGAGCTGCGCGACCGGCTCGACTTCTACGACAAGGCCGGCCGCTTCTTGGAGAAGCAGCGCATCGAGCAGCGCACGATGTACGACCTCGAAATGCTCGAGCAGATGGGCTTCTGCAACGGCATCGAGAACTACTCGCGCCACCTCTCGGGCCGCAAGCCCGGCGAGCCGCCGCCCACGCTCATCGACTACTTCCCCAAGGATTTTCTCCTCATCATCGACGAGTCGCACCAGACGATCCCGCAGGTCGCGGCGATGTACCGCGGCGACCGCGCGCGCAAAGAAACCCTCGTCGAGTACGGCTTCCGCTTGCCGAGCGCGCTCGACAACCGGCCCCTCAAGTTCGAGGAGTTCGAGTCGCACTACGACCGCGTCCTGCTCGTCAGCGCCACGCCCGGCGACTACGAGCTCCAGAAGACCGGCGGCGAGGTCGTCGAACAGATCATCCGCCCGACGGGCCTCACGGATCCGCAGATCGTCGTCCGCCCCGTCGCCGGCCAGGTCGACGATCTACTCGAACGCATCCGCGAGCGCGTCGCGCAGAGCGAGCGTGTCCTCGTCACCACGTTGACCAAGCGCATGGCCGAGGATCTGACCGAGTACTACACGGAGCTCGGCGTCCGCGTCCGCTACCTGCACTCGGACATCGACACGCTCGAACGCGTGGAGATCCTCCGCGATCTCAGGCGCGGCGAGTTCGACGTCCTCGTCGGCATCAACCTCCTGCGCGAGGGCCTCGATCTGCCCGAGGTCTCGCTCGTGGCGATCCTCGACGCCGACAAGGAAGGCTTCCTCCGCAGCCCGCGCTCGCTCATCCAGACGATCGGCCGCGCCGCGCGTAACGTCCGCGGCGAGGTCATCATGTACGCGGATCGCGAGACGGACGCGATGCGTTACGCCATCCAGGAGACGAACCGCCGCCGCGAGATCCAGAGCGCGTACAACGTCGCGCACAACATCACGCCCGCGACGGTCACGAAGGCGATCCTCGATCTCTCACCGACCTCCGGCGCGCGCGACTACTACGCCGTTCCCAAGGGCGGACGTGGCGCTACAGCCTCCGGCAAGGAAGCCGCACCGACGGGCGCTGATCTCGCCGAGCGCATCGAAGCGCTGCGCTTGGAGATGTTCGCCGCTGCGGAAAACCTCGAGTTCGAGAAGGCAGCGCGCCTGCGTGATCAGCTCCGCACGCTCAAGGGCGAGCTCGAAGATTCGGGCGCGGAGGTCCCGCCTCCGGCGACCAAGGCCAAGCCTCGTGCGAAGGCCAAGGGGAGCGACGCGCAGCCCTCGCGTGGCGCGAAGAAGTCGAGCCCGCGCGGCGGCGGCGGCAGCACGAGCCGGGGCCGCTACCGCTGAGCGGCGGCGGCCTCGCGGGCTCGATTCGATCTCACGTGCTGCGACGGATGGCCGGGATGTAGCGGGCCTCGATCGGCCCTTCGGCGCCCGTCGTTTCGAGTGCCTCGATGTCGGCGTGCACGCGCGACACCTCGTCCACGACGGCCTTCACGTCGAGGCCCGACGTCCCTTCGGGCGCGTCGCGCAGTTTGTCGAGGGCGAGCTCCAGCAGTTGGGCCGCGCCGCTCGGGCTCTTGGCGCGATGCAGTTTGTGCATCGCCGTCGCCACGAGGATCAGCCCCTTGACGAACTCGCGCGACGGATCCGATTCCGGCCGCGTGCGCCGGTAGTCCTCCCAGATCTCGTGCGCGTCGTAGAACCGCTCTGCGGCGTACGCGTCGAGGCCGTTCTGGAAGAGCGTCTCCGGATCATTTGACGGCGGAGAAACGCGCGGCTCCAGCACGGGACCCGAGCCCACGCTCTTCAGCGGCGGAATGAACGAGTCTTCCAGGTTCTTCTGGGCGACGGACAGGAGGCGCTTGATCTCGGCCAGGCACGTGCGCGTCGCATCGCGGAACGTGGCGAGATCGATGCCGCCGTGGACGTCGGGCAGCGCGTCGAGCTTGATCAGCGCGCGTTCGAGCAGGTGCACCGATCCGCGCAGCTCGGCGTTGTGACGAACCTTGTGCATCGCGTCCGTCACTTGAATGATCGCCTGCAAAAACCGGCGATTTGTCTCGTTTTGCTCGTCCTGGTAGACCTGCTTCCAGGTGTCGTAGGCATCGAAATGGCAACCGGCGCGGTACCACTCGAGACCTCGATTGAATGCAGCTTCACGATCTTGGTTCGCGTCGTCGGCCATGGCGGCGTGGGAGACGATACACGACCAGGTAGGCATTTGAAAGGGTAGGCGCGTGCTCCTTGCCGATCTCTCATCGACCGGACGGACTCGTGCCCGCGCCCTTAGCGCCAGCCGATCGACACCTCGGGTCTGTCCGGGGACATGTGCAGCGCCTAGCCGATCCACCTCACACTCCGAAGGCACGAAACCGACGTGCGGATCATCTCGATCGGCACGGTCGCTTTTTACCGCTCGCCTTTCGCCATGTCCCGCATCGTGGATCCATCCGCCCGTGCGACGCTCACATGGGCGTCTCCGGATCGGACGACAACATTCTTCGGGAGACTCTCATGATCGGAACGACACGAACGAGCCTGGTCCTTCTCCTTTCGGCTGCGGCGCTCGGGGGCGCTGCCGGCTGCAGCGATGACGGACCGCTCCCGTTCGGCACCTCGAGCTCGAGCGGCAGCGGTGGAATGGGCGGGGTCGGCGGTGCAGGCGGCTCCGGCGGAATCGGCGGCGTGGGCGGCGTGGGCGGCTCCGGCGGCGTGGGCGGCTCCGGTGGCGTGGGCGGCATGTCGGACGTCTGCGGCGACGGCGTAATCCAGGAGGAGGCCTGCGATGACGGCAATGCGACGGCGGGCGACGGCTGCGACGCCGCGTGCGCCATCGAGACCGGATTCCAATGCACCGGCGCGCCCTCCGTGTGCACGGCCCTCTGTGGCGACGGCCTGGTGAAGGGCGCCGAGCTCTGCGACGACGGCAATACGATGCCCGGCGACGGCTGCGACGCGGCCTGCATGATCGAGGCGGGCTACCAGTGCACCGGCGAGCCGAGCGCCTGTTGCGCTCCGCAACCGGAGACGTGCGACGGAATGGATAACGATTGCAATGGCGTCCCGGACGAGGGCTGCGATTGCGTCGACGGCACCACGCAGTCCTGTTACATGGGCCCGCCGGGCACCCAGAACGTCGGCATCTGCGTGGGCGGCACCCAGACCTGCGCGGGCGGGCAATGGGGCCCCTGCGTCGGCGAGGTCGTCCCCACGATGGAGATCTGCGACGGCATCGACCAGGATTGCGACGGCACGCCGGACGACAGCGTCGGCTGCATCTGCATGCCCGGCACCACGCAGACCTGCTACACGGGCCCCATGAACACGCAGGGCGTCGGCCAATGCGTGGCCGGCACCGAGACCTGCGCGGCCGACGGCAAATCGTACGGCCCCTGCGTCGGCCAGGTCCTCCCCTCGCTGGAGAACTGCGCCACCCCGGTCGACGACGATTGTAATGGCACGGCGCCCGCTTGCACCGGGGCGCACGTCGTCAGCAAATCCTATGGCGACGCCTCGGCCCAGCAGGGCCTCGCGATCGCCGTCGATTCCATGGGCAACATCCTCGTCGCGGGCAATTTCGCCGGCACGATCGATTTCGGCGGCGGCCTGCTCACGAGCGCGGGCGGCGTCGACGTATTCGTCGCGAAATTCAACGCGCAGGGCAACCACATCTGGTCCAAGGCTTACGGCGGCGCCGGCGACCAGCTCGCCACGGGCCTCGCCGTCGACGCCCAGGGCAATGCGTTCCTCACCGGCAACTTCTCCACGACCATCACCATTGGCGCAACGACCCTCACGAGCGGAGGCGCCGACGATTTCTTCGTGGCGAAGCTCGACGCCGCGGGGGCCGAGGTCTTCGCCAAGGGATTCGGCGCGAACTTCACGCAAACCTCGTCCGGCGTCACCGTCGACAATGCGGGCAACGTCCTCGTCACCGGCGCGTTCTCCGGCACGTTCTCCTGGGGCATGATGATGCTCACGGGCGCCGGCAACCTCGACGTCTACGTGGCGAAGATGGACAACGCGGGCAACGCGCTCTGGGCCAAGGGATTCGGCTCCGCGCAGAACCAGCAAGGGTTCGACGTCGCGACCGACACCGCCGGCAACGTCATCATCGTCGGCGGCATGGAGAACGTCGCCGATTTCGGCGGCGGCCAGTTCGTGGCCACCGGTGGCGAGGACGTCTTCGTCGCGAAATTCGGCCCCACGGGCAATCACCTCTTCAGCAAGCACTTCGGCGACGCCTCGGATCAGCGCGCTCTCGCGGTCGCCGCGGATCCGAGCGGCAACATCGTCGTCACGGGCCAGTATGCGGGCACGATCGACCTCGGCGGCGGCGCGACCACCAGCGTCGGCGGCGACGACGGGTTCGTCGTGAAGTTCGATCCGAACGGCAATCACGCCTGGAGCAAGAGCTTCGGCGCCGTGAGCGCGCAGCGCGGCAAGGACATCACGACCGACGCCTTCGGCAACGTCATCCTCACGGGCGAATTCTTCAGCGTCATCGGGTTCGGCGGCAATACGATCGTCTCGTCCGGCATGGCTGACATCTTCGTTGCCAAGCTGAGCCCCACGGGCACGCAGGTCTGGCTCCGTGGCTTCGGCAGCCCGCAAAACGACCGCGGCGAGGCCGTCGCCGTCGACGCCGCGGGCGCCTCCTGGTTCACCGGCTCGTTCGTTGGAAACGTCAATTTCGGCGGCGGCGCCCTCGCGGGCGGCGCGGCCGACAACGTCTTCCTCCTCGGCCTCGCGCCGTGAAGCGGGCCCACCCTCCCTGCGCGTGATCCGGCTGCGGGGGCGAGCGAAACGGCCCGCTCGCCCTCGCGGCGCCCGCGATGTGTGTGGACCTTCGGACCTTTCGGGGCTACACCTCCCAGGTGACGAAGGATCAAGGAAAACGCGGGGAGCGGGGTCGTAAAAAGGGCAAGGAGGCACCCGCGAAGGGCTCGTGGGGCAGCCTCGCCGCGGCGATCGGCGCCGTCGCGATGCTCGGCGCCCTGCTCTACGGCTCCTTCAAGGCGGAAGATTCTACGGCCTCGGTGAGCCCCGAGCCCGTCCCCGCCGCCACGACCGCGCCGCCCGCCGTCACGACCGCGCCCGCCCCCAGGCCGCCGCCTCCGCCTGGAAAATCAGCGAATGGCGAGAACTGGAACGACGCGCAGATCGCGTGGCAAAGCTACGAGGCCGGCATGGCCCGCGCGAAGGCCGAGAACAAACCGGTTTGTCTCGTCTTCTACACCGCCTGGTGCCCGCATTGCCGCAATTACGCGAACGTCTTCCAGGATCCGCGCATCGTCACGCGCGCCAAGGATTTCGTGATGATTCGCGTGAACCCGGATGACGAGTCCGCGATCGGCGACCGATACGCCCCCGACGGCTCATACGTCCCGCGCACGTTTTTCCTCGCCCCGGACGGAGCGCTCATGGCCGACGTCCACGCGCCGCGCCCCAAGTTCCAGCATTTCTACGACGAGAACGACCCGGGCTCACTCCTCGGCGGTATGGACGCGGCCCTGCGCAAGCTCGCGCGGCCGATGTGAGCCTATTCCTCCGGATCCAGATCCGGACGGCGCTCCCCCATTCCGATCCCCCACCCCATCGAATACCGCGCGTTGATCTCGCAGCGCGGATTGAACTGCAAATTCCCTTTTCCGTCTCGCCAGCGGAACGCGTCCACCCCGAACGGCCCGAAATAACCCGCATCCGCGAGCGCAGCGCCCGCTTGCTCGACCGCCTGCGCGAGGAGCGCCGTCTCCTCCCGGCCGATCTCCCCGGGCTTCGCGGGCCGCGTCGCGAGCCACGTCCCGTCCGGCGCCGTCTCCTGCCACGTCGGCTCGCCGAGCGACATTCGCCCCTCGCGTGACACGAACCCGTGCCACCCGAAATCGGCCACGCGCTCGACCCACGGCTCGACCACGAGCGCGCCGAACGAGCGCAGGGACGCTTCAATCCAGCCCCGTGCCGCGCCGAGCACCTCGTCCACCCGCGCCCGCCGCCGCCCGCGCCCGGCGAATCCATGCGGCCTGCGCAAAAGCCAGTTTCCCCCCAGCGACGGCGCCGCGAGCGCCTCGCGCACCTCGTCCAGCGTCGTCGCGGTCCGTTGCCCCGGCAGCGTCGCCCCGAGCGCGAGCGAGAATCGACGATCGTTCACCCGACGCAGCGCCTCATACGCGGGCGCCGTGGGCACGCGCGCGCCCGCGTACGCGAGCGCCTCGAGCGCGCGCGGCGTCGGCAACCATGCCTTTCCCACCGCCCCTTCAGCGCGCTTCACCTCGTCCGGCGCACCAAACAGCAATATATCGTTCGGACGCACCAATGCCCCGAGCCGCCCCGCGAGTTCCGGCAGCCGCGCGCGCGCTTCCGCTCCGAGCGTCCGTCGCGCGTCTTCCAGCTCGACTTCCGCGCCGAGGTTCAGGAGCCACGCGGTTCGGGCGCCCATTTGTCGAGCTCCTGCAAAAACACCTCGGGAAAACCTGCCCGGATCCGATCCTCTCGATTCAGCGGCGATCCTCGCATCACCATCGGCGAAAGCGGCTCCGGCAGATGCGCGCGCCACGCCTCGAAATCGAGCCCTTCGGTAAATCGCCGGAACCAGTGCAGCCCGAAGCGCACATGCGGCACCTCCTCGGCGCAGACGATCTCCTGGATGCGCGCCCCCTCCTCGTCCCCGATCGCGCGAAATCGCCCGGCAAACCGCGCCGTATGATCGAGATTCCCCCCTTCGAGCCCCATCCCCATCACGGCCGCGAAATGCGCCGGCGATTTCGAGCGCGGCACCCGCTCCCAGAACCAATCCCGCACCGGAAACTCTCCGAATGCGTGACCGAGCCCCTCCATGTACCGCGCGTACATCGCCATGTGACGGATCTCGTCCCCGGCGATCTGCAAAAGCCCCTTCTTGAACGCCCGCGGCGCCTCCGGAAACGCGAGCAGCGCCCAGGCCATCAGCTCGGCGGCCTGCAATTCGTGGTGCAGGAACGTGTGCACGAGCTGCGCCCTTCGCGCCGGGTCCCGGATCGCATCCGGCCCCGGCGACTTGTGCGCGCGTTTCGCAATCTCGAGCGTGCTCGGCCTCCCTGGCCGCTCGATCCGCCGCGCGGGCGCATCCTCTTCCCATCCCGCGGGCACGGGCGGCGGGGCGAGCTTGTGCTCGAGCGCCTCGCTCGTCACGTAATCGTACGCCCAGCGCTCCGCCGTCCCTTCCGGCGGGATCGGGATCTCCATCACGACCTTGCTCGTCAGTTCTTTGGCTCGTTCTTCAGCTCGACGCCGCGCCCGGGCGGGAGCGGATCCCATCGTAACGAATCTCCGACGAGTGTCGAGATCCGCTTCGGCCGCCCGCCGTCGAGCCGCATCACGTAGAGCCCCGGCCCCTCGCCCGACGTCCGCGTCGAGAAAAACGCCACGAGCCGCCCGTCGGGGCTGCACGCCGGATATCCATTGCGCCCTTGCCCCTGCGTCAGCCGCACCATCCCGCGCCCGCGTTCGTCCGTCGACACGAGGTCCGTATCTTTGCCGACCCCCACCGCGTACACCGCCCGCACTCCGTCCGGGTGATTGCAGAACGTCGGAGCCGTCGCGAAGAGCCCGTCCGGCGAGATAGGTTTGTCGTCCACGTAGATTCGTTGCCCGAACCGCCCCTCGCCGGAATACGCGAGGTTGCCGCTCGGCGTGAACGTCGGCCGGAGGGCCATGCCCACCTCGCTCGCGGGCGAAAGGCCCGCGAAATCCGGGCCCACGAACATCTTGATCGTACCCCCGTCCGCGATCGACACGGCGACGCGCGATTTGTCGCGCGAGAACGCGAGCCCGTACACCGAGCCCTTGATGGGCAAATCCACCGCCCGCCCACTCGCCGTCCGGATCCGGTATTCTCCGTTTTGCGCGCTCGCCGCCCAGTAAAGCTCGTCCCCCTTACCAAACGCCGGCGCGACCGCGATCTCCTCCGTCGGTGAAACCGGCTTCGGATCGTGCCCGTCCGCATCCACCGTGAACACGCGCCTGAGCTTGCCCACGCCCGCGACGAACGTCATCCGGCTGGCGAATCCGCCATTTTGCCCCGTCAGCGCCCCGATCACGAGATCCGAGATCCGGTGCGCCTCCTCCCGCAGCTCCGACGCCGGGATCAAAAACCGTTTGTCGAGAACAGCCCCGGCCCCGTTGCGCACGAAATACACCCGCGCCCGGAGCTCCACCTTGTCCTGCCCCGGCACCGGCCGCGCGCGCGCCTCCACGAGCGCCTCGACCTTCTTTTTCGCCCAGATCGAGACATCGAGCGTCTCCGCGCCCCACGCCTCCTCCGGCGCGTCGTCGTCCGTGAGCACCTCGAATTCGCCCGAGAGCTCCAGATCACGCCGCGCCACGCTCCGCATGATCACATCCTCCTCGTCCCAGCTCGACGAGGGCAGGACCGCGATCCGCGGCAGAGGCCGCGTCGCCCCGGCGACGACCACGATATTGCCGAGCAAATCCTCCGGCGACGGCGGCGTCTCCGCGGGCGCGGGCTCCTCCGCGAATGCGGCGACCGAGACGGACGAAACGGCGGCGAGGGCGAGCAGGGTCTTCTTCAATCGCATCGCTCCGGCGTGCAGGTGAAGGTGAGCGAAATCTGGCTCTGGACGATGTCCGGATAATTCTCGGGCGGCGGCGGCAATTCCTCGCCCTTGGCGCTCTCCAGCGCGGCGCGGGCCGCGGCATCGAATGCAGCCTGGCCACTCGATACGATCGCAAAGCTCGCGACCGATCGACCGCCCGAGAGCGTCACCGTCGCGGCCACGCGGAACTTCGTGATCTCCTCAGGCGACAAACCCGACCCCGAGACGCGGAACCTACGGCTGAACCAGCTCCGGACCTTCTCCCGGTAGATGTCCACCGCGCGCGCCTTCAAGGGATCCATCTCGGTCCCGCCCTTCACGCCGTCCTCGTGGCCTTTTTCATCCACGTTCGGCGGAGGCTCGACCTTCGCGGGCTCCTCGATCGGCGTCTCGACCACCTTCGCGACTTCGGCCTCGGGCGGCGGCACCGGCGTTTTCGCCTCGGCCACCTCGATCTCTTTCGGCGGAATCGCCTCCTCGGTCTTTTCCGCCTTCGTCGAGACGAACGCTTTTTCCTCCACGCGGCGTTTCGCCCGCGGCTTCAACCATCGATCCGGAAGCTTCGCCGGATCCCGTTTTCCGCCGAGCTTCAAGGCTGGCGCCGCGTCGAGATCGAGCACGGGCACCACCTTCACGGGCACGCTCGGCCCCTTGTCGATCTCCGGCGCCATGGCCGGCCGATCGAGATTCGCCGCGCGCAGCAGCAACAATGCCCCGCCCTGGAGCCCGACCGCGCAGATCACGGCCAGCGCGATCTCGTGGACCCGAAAATCGCTTTTCGTGGACGGCGCCGCGTCCGTGCTCACCGGACCGCCTCCCGCGCCTCGTCGGGCTCCGGCTCGACCAGCAAATTGAGCCCCAGCACACCCGCCGAGCGCGCCGCCGCGACCACACGCGCGACCGCCGCATACCGCGCGTCCTTGTCCGCGCGGATGTACAGCTCTTTTTCTTTTTGCACCCGCGGGTTCGTCGCGAGCACATCCTCGACGCTCGTCGTCACGTCATCTTCCCCGAAGAGGATTTTTTCCTCCTTGGTCACCGTCACGACGAGCTTCGTGTCCTTGACGGGCGCCTCCGTCGCCTCGACCTGCGGCAATTCGACCCGCAGGCCCGACGCGAGCAGCGGCGCCGTCACCATGAACACCACGAGCAGGACCAGCATCACGTCGACGAGCGGCGTGACGTTGATATCGCCGAACCCTTTTCCCCTGCCCCGCCTCGATCCGCCGGTCGACATGCCCATGGCGCGTCCTTTTCCTCAGGAGCCCTGCGTGCTCGGCTTCGGCAACGTCGCCGGCACCTCGGAGACGAGCGCCACCCAGCCCTCGCTCGCCGCCTCGATCGCCGACAAAAGCGCGTCGATCCGCTTGTTCAGCGCATTGTAGGCCACGACCGCCGGAATGGCTGCCGCAAGCCCGATCGCCGTCGCGATCAACGCCTCGCCGATCGCCGGCGCCACGACCGGCAGGCTCGCGCTCTTCGCCTGCCCGATCCGCAAAAACGCGTCCATGATCCCGTACACCGTGCCAAACAGCCCGACGAACGGCGCGGCCGCGGCAATCGTGGACAACGAGGCCATGAGCGACCCGGCCCGCTGCTCCTGATCGACGAGCGCGCGCTTGGCCACGGAATCGAGCAATTTCGGGCTCCCCGCGCGTTTCCCGAGCTCGAGCACGACCACGGCGCCCGGAGCGTCCGCATACCGGCTCGCCGCGGCGAAGAGCGCGTCGGCCGAGAGCGCATGCTTCGCCTCTTGCTGGAAACGCCGCTCCGCCCGGCTCAACCGGCCGAGCTGGAGCGCCTTCAAGAAGGCGATGACCCAGACCATCACCGCCGCGGCCACGAGCAGCCAGACCACGACGAACACGGGCCCGGACGAATGCAAGACGAGCGAGACCGGATCCAGACGGATCGGCGCCGCGGCAGTTTCGATCGGCGTATCGATCATGGCTTTTCGTCCTCAGTCGGCGAGATACACGTCGACTTTGCGATCCTGGGCCCAGCCGTCCTCGTCCACCCCGGTTGCCTCGATTTCCCCGCGCGACGACATCTCCACGCGCGACTTTTCGAGCCCCTTCTTGCCCAGGAAGTCCGCCACGTTGCCGGCGCGCTTCTGGCCCAAACCGAAGTTGTATTCGGTCTCTCCGCGCGGATCGGCATGTCCGACGAGCTTCATTCCCTTGCCGGCGAGCGGGCCCGTCGTGAAGCAGCGGGCGAGCGCTTCGAGCGCCTTCGTCGCCTCTGGCTCGAGGTCGGACGAGTCGAACGCGAAGCGCGCGCGCGGAATGTCGCCGCACGCCTTCACGATACGGTCCTCGATGTGCACCGAGCCGGCGGTGGGGGTGGTCTTGTCCTTCCTCACGGGCGCGGCGAGCGTGTTCGCGGCCTCGGGCGCTTTCGCGGCTGCGGGGTTCGGCGCGGCCACCGCGGCGGCCGTGCTCGGCGCGGCCACGGGATCCGAACCACAACCGATCGAGAGCGCGGCGAGCGTGGTGCTGAGGAGGGTGATGACCTTGTGACGCGACATGATTCCTCCGGCGAGACGCCCCCCGGCGTCCATCGACTCGCGCTTACCACGTCGCTCGTGTTCGGGCACAAATTTGGCGAAACCCGAGCACTTGGTATAGAGGCCATGATCGCAGCCCTCTTGACGTGAGGCGCGTCTAGGGCCTACGACGTTGGGACGCTTCCCCGGAGGACCCCGACCATGCCGATTCCCAAGAGCCTCGAAGGCCGCCTCACGCTCCCCGTGATCGGCGCGCCCATGTTCATCGTCTCGGGCCCCGAGCTCGTCATTGCCCAGTGCAAGGCGGGCGTGGTCGGGTCCTTCCCGGCGCTCAACGCGCGCCCGAAGGAGCAGCTCGAGGTCTGGATCACGCGGATCAAAACCGAGCTCGAAGAATACCGCGCGCAAAACCCCGGCGCGCGCGTGGCGCCGTTCGCGGTCAATCAGATCGCGCACCGCTCGAATGATCGGCTCGAGCACGACATGGAGGTCTGCGTCCGGCATGAGGTGCCCATCATCATCACGAGCCTGCGCCCGCCGGCCGAGGTGGTGAAGGCCGTGCATTCGTACGGCGGCATCGTGCTCCACGACGTCATCAACGTGCGGCACGCCGAAAAAGCGATCGAAGAGGGCGTCGACGGCCTCATCCTCGTCTGCGCGGGCGCGGGCGGCCACGCCGGCACGCTCTCGCCGTTCGCGCTCGTCGCCGAGGTCCGCAAGTTCTATCAGGGCACGGTTTGCCTCGCCGGCGCGATCTCCACGGGCCGCGACGTCCTCACCGCGCAATCGATCGGCGCCGACCTCGCCTATGTCGGCACGCGCTTCATCGCCACCGAGGAGGCGAACGCGATGCCTGCCTACAAGCAAATGCTCGTCGACACGGCGGCGAAGGACATCGTCTATTCGTCCCTCTTCACGGGCGTTCACGGCAATTATCTCAAGCCCTCCGTCGCGGCGGCCGGGTTCGACCCGGACAACCTCCCCTCGGCCGACAAATCCACCATGAACTTCGGCTCCGGCGGCAACACGGCCGCGAAGGCGTGGCGCGACATCTGGAGCGCGGGCCAGGGCGTCGGCAGCATCGCGGACGCGCCCAGCGTGGAGACGCTCGTCCGCCGCATGCGCGCCGAATACGACGCGGCGTGCGGGGACCTCCTCACCCGTTCGAGCACCTTCCGCGGATAGGTTTTTCTTGAAAACCTCTCAGGCGCGCGGCTTCGCCGCGACCGCGCGCTCGCCCTTCGCCAGGCCCTCGCGCGGGATCCCGAGCCGCTCACGCAGATCCCCGAGTGGCATGTCGAGCAGCTCGTCGACCCTCATCCCCTGCCGGTAGAGCGCCTTCGCCGGTCTGGCGTCGCGGTACGCTTGCAGCATGCGGCGCGGCGAGAGCACGAATCCCCCCATCGCGGCCGAGGCGTTCAGCAGATACACGATCCACGTCTCGCAGCCGCCCATCAGCTCCCAGAGCGCGATCTCGCCTTCTCCGATCAAATTGGCGCCGTACCCCGTCGCCACGTGATGCAAATCGTGCAACCCGATCGCCCAGCGCCGCGGCGGCGGGTTCGGCAGCGTCACCTTGGCCCGCCCGCCGAAGATCATCACCGAAAACGTCTCGGCCGTATACTCGTCCGTCGTGAAGCCGTTCTCCGCGAGGTACGCGTCACGCGCCTGGCGCACGGTCAGCGTGGGAGGAAGCGGGCGATCACGCGGGAACAGCGGGGCCTCTGCGACATCGTGCAGCGCGTCGAACGTCGTGGTCATCGTGATCTCCCGGCCAGCGAGCGCCGGCCACGAGGAGACGATAGGGGCGCCCGCGTCCGGTTTCCACTCCCGTTCAAAAGTTGTCCCCGCTCATTCCAGATAAAGCCGCGCCGAGGTGCAGGACCGCGTGTGCGGATCGAATTCGAGCAGCCCGATGCCGCTCCGGCGCGCGCCGTGGGCCATCAGCGTGCAGCGGAAGCCCGTGAAGAACCCCGCGGAGATGGGCGCCTCGACCTCCAGCGATGCGCCCGGCCCGAGCGCGTCGAAGAGGCTCCGCGGCGTATACCGCTTCCCCGGATCGATCTCGATCCGCGGCTCGTCGTCCGTGAAGAGCCCCCGCAACCCCGCCAGATCCCGCTCCCCGATCGTGCGGGCGAGCTCCTCGACCGTCGCGTGCCCGCGCTCGAAAATGCCCCGCCAGAGGCCTTCGAGGTACGTCGACACATTGGAAAAACCCTGAATCCGGAGCATGCGCGCCGTGAGCCCCGTCATCGCAATCAGGCTCTTCGGGCCGCCCTTCAGTGCCGCCGCGGTCACGCCCCGCAGCTCCCAGAACGCCCGCATGCGCGTAACCCGCAGCGCCCCGTCGAACTCGCCGAGCTCGTAAATCAGATACGCCGGCAGCGCCACGCGCGCATCGTTCGGCGTGCGCGTCGTGATGTTCACGTCCCGCACCACCACAAGCCCTTGCACGACGTCCGCGAGCACCTCGAAGTGCACGTCGTTCGGGGCGATGTACACATCGTAAAAGCGCCCGAGCTCGTCGTCGCCGTCGCGCGGGTCGGCGCCCTTCCGCGCGGGCGGCCCGCCCACCGGGTCCTCGACGACGGCGCCGTGCGCGAAGAGCCCCACCCAGCCTGCTTTGTCGTGCGCGGCGACGCGGTCGGGTGAGCTCTTCACGACCGCGAGCACATCGTCTCGGCTCCATTCCATGCGCCGCGTATAACACGAACAGGCCGGGCAAGGGCAGCGGGAAGGCGCGCGGCCGCGCACGGCATCTCTCCTCGGCGAGCGAGGGGCTCACGCTGCGCCCGTCCTGGCCTTATGCCTCTTGCTGGAGAGGGGGGACGCGCATGGCGAAAGACGGCAATGGTCAAGCGGCGGCGATGCGAAAGCTGAGGCGGCTCGTGAAGGGCATCCGCGTGGCGATGATGACCACGACCCACGGGGACGGCACCTTGCACAGCCGCCCGATGGCCACGTGCGAGGCGCTCGACGAGGACGGCGCGCTCTGGTTCTTCACGTCCTGCGAGACCGAGAAGGTGCGGGAGATCAACGCCGATCACCACGTGAACGTCGCGTACTCCGATCCGAACGATGATCGATACGTCTCCATCGCGGGCATGGCTCGGATCGTCCGCGACCGCGAGAAGATGCAAAAACTCTGGAGCCCGACGCTGCGCCTGTGGTTTCCGCGCGGGCTCGACGAGCCGGACATCGCCCTCTTGCGGGTCGAGGTCGAGCGTGCGGAATACTGGGATCCCTCGGCGGGCCTGTTCTCCGCGATCGTGAGCCGCGTGCGCTCGGCCGTGACGGGCGCCCCGGGATTCCCGGCGCGGCACGGCCGGATCGAGCTCCGGCACGAGGAGGAGCAGCCGCGGGCGGCCTGATCAGGCCGGTTTCCTCAAAGGACCGGGGCGAGGAGCTCGCCGAGCTCCTCCGAGGCCTTGCGAAGCAGGGTCGGATACGCGTTTTCGAGCAGCTTTTCCGGCATTCCGAGGACGAGCTGCAATCTCTTCGACGACGAATCGTAATCGTTCGGGAAAAACGCCGTGGAGCGACCGGTCGTCGTGACGAACGACGGCGTCGTGCCCTCCCCGGGGATCGCGGCGTGCATCTCCAGCCGGATCCGAATGTCGTTGAAGACGAGTTTGTCTTCCGTGGATACGAACGGCTCGTCGCCCGAGACGAGGGTCATCGAGACCACGAGCCGAGGAACATCCGGCGCCGCGTTCTCCGTCGCACGCTGGAACTGAACGGCGCGGCCGAGCGTGCCCCTCGCGCGCGAGACGATCGTGTTGAAGACCCGCTCTTCGACATCGTTCTCGGACTTCCAGAAGACCTGGCCAACCGGGTGGTATCGGTTCCCGTGCTTGTGTATCAGGTCCGTCTCCGCGTCCAGGAACGCGTTCGGCAGGACGAAATCCACATCCAGCACGACCCGGGGATCCCCCTTCGTATCGAGCCTCGTGAGCAGCGGATGGAAGATCGCACGCGCGCTCTCGCCGCCCGACCCTTTTCGCAGCCGGAGCAGGTCGAGCCGATCGGCATACACGTGGTGAATCGCCTCGCTCACCTCCTCGGCCCACTTGTTCCCGTAGCGACCTTCGATCGCGTGGAGCTCCGCCACGTCCTGCTTTTGCCGGGCGTCCACGATTTCGGACCTGGGCAGGAGCTCCGTGCGGATCTCGTGCTCGTGTTTTTTACCGAGGAATTCGAGGTATTGCCGGTACGCGAAGAGGTTATTGTTCCGCTTCGCCGCCGCGAACATCGCGTCGTCGACCTCGTCCGTGTGCCGCCGGCCCCGCGCGTCGCCGAGGTAGATGCCGTACGTCGCGAGGTTATCCGCCTGTTTCACCATGCCGAAGAGCAGCTCGTCCGCCTCGGCCGCGTGTTTGCCGTCGGGGTACATCGACAAATACTCTGCGAGCGAGACCGCTCGTTTCTTCGCCCGCTCGAACGCAATGTCGTCGAACGCGCTCCGAGGGCGCAGGCCCACGTCGCCATAGAGCATTTGCCTCCAGGCGAACTCGGCGTCCGAGGCACTCTCGGCCGCCTCGAGGACCTGGCCGAACATGGACGCGTCGCTCGCGTGATTGCGCGCGAACCACGACGCCGGGCCGAGGAGCGCGCCCACGGCGGTCGACGCGAGGACGAGCCATCGAAATGCGGGAACGCGGCTACCGTTGTCCTTCGCGATCGACTCCGCGCTCGCCCAGTCGTCGGCGACGCGCAATTCGAAAAAGGGGTCGAGCCGTTCGATCGCGGGCTGGTCGTCTGGTAAAACCAGGCGTGTGGCCTCTTCGATCGCGGCCTGGGCCTCGCACGCGAGCTCCGTCGCATCCCCGAATACGCGTAGCGGCGCCGCCTCGCCGTCGCCGAAGACGAGGATCACCTCCTCGCGCCTTCCGCCCGCGCGCCCCTCGACACGCCGGAGCGTCGCGAGCGAGGTGACCGTGAGAATCCGCCCGCGGACCTCCACGAGGTCGAGCGAATAGAGATACCGGCCCGACGGGAACGGCGCGCCCTCGTCCTTCGATCGCCGAAAGTACACATGCACGATCACCGCGAGCGCGAGCACCGATACCACGAGCGCGTGACCGAGCATGAACGCACGCGGCTGCACGGCGAAGCGTCCTTCGAGGTCGCCGAACTGCACGAACCAGAGCACGAGCCAAACGAACGCAGCGGTGATCCCCGCGCCGAGCCAGAAGCGCCGAGAGCCCGGGATCGTGCCCGCCGCGTCCTCCTCGACGCGCAGGAGCGGCCCGGGCATGCCGCCGTCCGCGAGCCCGCGGACGAGCCGTTCCCGCACGATGTCCGGGAGCCGATCGAAATCGAGAACGCGGACGACGCGTGGCTCGGCGCCGGCGGAGCGGTAGTGATGGGTCGCGCGCATGGATCCCGGGAGAAAGGCAATCATGTTCTCGCTTGACGCGCCATGGAAAATCCGCTAGTCGTGGACCCTGGCGGGCCGTTCGGGCTCCTTCGGCCTCCTTATTCGTCCGCCTCATCGCGCCGTTCGCGGCGGTCCGCAGGCTCGATTTCGAGCGTGGGTGGATACGTGCGCGTGGCGTCCGGAGGACGTCGTGGAACGCAAACTCGTTTCGATTCAGGTGGTGGAGAGCCTCGCGCCCATCGAGGGCGCGGATCAAATCGAACAGGCCCGGGTGATGGGCTGGACCGTGGTCGTCAAGAAAGGGGAATTTCGCCCCGGCGACCGCTGCGTGTTCTTCGAAATCGACAGCGTGCTCCCTTCGAGCGCGCCGTGGGCGGAGTTCATGCGGTCACGCGGGTATCGCGTGCGGACGGTCAAGCTCCGTGGCGTGCTCTCGCAAGGCCTCGCTTTGCCGGCCACCATCCTCGACGGCGAGATCCCCGAGGTCGGGACGGACGTGCGCGATCGGCTCGGCGTCACCAAATACGAGGCCATCTTGCCGGACGCGCGTGAAGTCGCGGGCGGTTTTCCGGCGCTCGTGCCGAAGACGGACGAGATTCGCCTGCAATCGGCGCTCGGGGTGCTCGACGAGATCCGCGGCCAGGAGTTTTATGTCTCGACGAAGCTCGACGGCTCGTCGGCGACGTTTTTCCGCGCGCCCGACGGCGAGTTCTTCGCGTGCTCGCGCAACTGGGCCCTCGCGCCCGGCCCGAACGCAGTATGGCGGATGGCGGAGCGGTACGAGCTCGCGCACCGTTTGCCCCCGGGCATCGCGGTGCAGGGCGAGCTTTGCGGCCCGGGCATTCAAAAGAACCGGCTCGGGCTCTCCGAGGTCGACGTCTTCATGTTCGGCGTGTACGACGCGCGGGCGGGCCGTTACCTCGATTTCGCGGACTTCATCGCGTTCTGCAAGGAGTACGGCCTGCGCACCGTGCCCATCGAGCGCGAGGTCCGCGGCGAGGAAGCGAAGCATTTCGAGCACACGCTCGATCGCTGGCTCGAAGCGGCGCGGGGTCTTTATACGAAGACGAAAAACCGCAAGGAGGGCATCGTGATCCGTCCCCTCGTCGAGTCGCGCTCGGCCACGCTCGGCGGCCGGCTCTCGTTCAAGGTGATCAACAACGACTTCTTGCTGAAGGACGAGGACTGAGTCCCATCAGGAGACGAGCCTGATACCGACGGGCAAGCCCTCGCCATAAAACGCCGCCCGGTCCGCCTCTTCCACCGCGACGACCTCACGCACGGCCCGCACCCATTCCTCGCGCGCGCCCGAAGCCACGAGCCTCCGCTCGACGTCGCGCCGCACCCGCTCCGACACATCGCGCGCTCGGTCACCCGTGAGCCGCGCCATCTCCATCGCCGCCCGCGTCGCCGTGGGCATCTCGGCCCATTTTTCGCGCAAAAGATGATCGAGCCAGCGCTCGGCGACGTTTGGCGCGATGACATGGTGCGCGCTCGCATACGCGGGCACGCGCGCGCCGATGCGCCCGATCGCCGCCCAGATCCGCGGATCACGATCGGTCCAGGTTCGTTCGAGCAAAAAGCCGCCGAGCTCGGTCCGCCGCGCCGGCGGCACGCGCTCCAGCGACGAGGCGAGGTCCACGACGTCCGCGTCGGGCTCGGCCCGAATGCCCTTGGGCTTCTTCAATCGTTTTTCGGTAGGTGCGAGGAACGGATCGACGAGGTCCCGGATCGCCACCTGCGCCGCCTCTTCGAGTCCCCCCGCAATGCGCCGCCATGCGATCCAGAAGTGCTGCCAGGTGCGCGCCTCCTGCGCGAACACGACACGCTCGTGGAACAACGAAAACAGATTCGCCGCGCGCTCCTCGTCGAGCGCGTGACCGAAACCCGGCCGGAGCGTATACCCCGCGAGCTGCCAGAAGACCCGTTCGTGATCGGCCGAGCGCCGCCGGCCCTTGTGCCCAGGCCAGAGCACGTCGAAAAGCGCGCGGTTCGTCTCGGCCGTCCACGTGGGCCGCTCGCCGAGGATCCGTTCGAGCTCGCGCACGAGGTCCTTCACCTCGCGCGGCGTGACGTCCGCCCGCCCCTTGCCATAGATCCGCGCAATCGCCTCGCGCGCGTCCTCCAGCCGTTTGCCCCCGGCCGTCACGCCCGGCCGCATCGTCTTGCCCGAGGAAACACCACCCTCGGTCTCGACCGCGGTGTCGGGGCTCGTCTCGCGCAGATCCCAGGTCAATCGAAAGCGGCGTCCGGCCTCGGCGTCCACCTCGACACACGCGAGCTCAAGCGTGCCGATCGCGCTGAGCTCGCCCGCGAGCGAAACGGTCACCTCGCCGGGACGCGCGCCCGGCTCGAAGGCCGAGGAGACGGGTGGCAAGGCAGAAAAACGCTCGATGTCCGGCGTGACGACCGCGCCCGGCAGGTCGAGCGCCTCGTCGGAGGTATACATCGGGAATCGCACCGGGCGGCCGACCGTGAGCGAAAACGTTCGTCCGGGCACCTCGTAGCGAATGCCCTCGCGCGCGCCGCGCGGGACGACGCAGACGGCCTGCCGCTGGCCGGACGGCCCCGCCGACAAGCCGAGGTAATACCCGCGCGCCGAGCCGCCTCCGATCCGGACGCCACGGCCGAGGAGGGACAACCCATACGCGACGGCGCCGCGCGCGACGGCGAGGTCGGGATCCGGATGCGGCAGAATCTCCGGGCGAATGGCGCTCCACGTTCCGATGGAGTCCGCGAGCCGATCGACGATACGTTTGGCGCGAAAGACCCCGCCATTCAGGAGCAAGGCATGCGGTGCGGGCGCGCCGGGGGCATGGCGGGCGAAGAAATGGGCGACGTGACGGGTGATGGCGACGTCGCGCTCGTAGGGGAGGCCGAATGCGACGAGCGCGCTGCCGCCGCGGCGCGGGCGATCGGCGAGGGAGGCGGGCGGCAAAAAGCCGTCGAGCACGACGCGCTCGGCCTCCTCGCGGGAAAGGCGCGTGGAAAGCGCGGAGCCAATGAGGCGCGCGCCCTTTCCGAGCACCGTGACCGCGACATCGCTCGGCGGCTCGTCCCCGAGGAGCCGCTCCTTGGCGGCGCGGCAAGCGAGCACGAGCTGGCCGAAGCGCGCGGGGGGCAATCGATCGGGAGGTTCGATCAGGCGGCTCTCGCAGAGATGCGCGAGCGCAAGATCCATGTTGTCGCCGCCCAGGAGAAGATGTTTTCCCACGGCGACACGCTCGACCTCGGTGGATCCGCGCTGTTCGCCTGGGCGAACCCGGATCAACGACAGATCCGTGGTCCCGCCGCCGACGTCGCAAACGAGGACGAGCGCCTCGCCGCCACTCCGCTGGCAAAGCGCGGCGAGATCGCCCTCGCCGGCGCGGGCCATGTAATCGTAAAAGGCCGCTTGCGGCTCTTCGAGCAGCCGCACCTCGATCCCCGCGCGCCGCGCGGCCTCGACCGTGAGCTCACGCGCGTCCTCGTCGAACGACGCGGGCACGGTCAAGACAACGTCCTGCTTTTCGAGCGGATACGCGAGGAACGCCTCGTTCCACGCGCGCCTCACGTGCAGGAGCAATCGCGCTGCGGCGTCGACCGGCGAAATGCGCGGCAGGTCCTCGGCCTCCTCGCCCGCGCCCCACGGCAGAATGGGCGCGGTGCGATCGACGCCCGCGTGCGCGAGCCAGCTCTTCGACGAGGCGACGAGCCTTCCCGCGACCTCGCCCCCGCGGCGCCGCGCATGCACGCCGAGCACCCAGGGCGCGTCGCCGAACGGATCGGGCAGGGCCTCGCCCGGAATGGGCGCATAAAGAAACGAGGGGAAAAGCGGCTGCGGCTCGATCTCGCCCGCGCTCACGAGCTGGGGGATCGGAAAGACCTCCGGCGGCCGGTTCGCCTGCGGATCGGCCCACGCGACCACGGTATGCGTCGTGCCGAGATCAATCCCGACGATGCGCCGCGCGCTCATGAACGACCCCTAGCCTTCCACGGCGACCTCGCCGCCGTGCGCGCGTACGCCGAGCTCCACTTTCCACTTTTCACCCGGCTTTTGCGGCTCGATCGGCACGGCCTCGACGAGCAAGGTCCCGACCTCCGTGATGCTCGATCGCAGCCGCACGGGCACGACGTCTCCCTCGCGCCGCCCGTCGGCCGGCAAGGTCACTTCCATGGGCGCGAGCTCGTCGAGCTCGCCCTCGCCCCACGATTCGAGCTCGACGCCGGCCGGGTCGTCCCGACGAACCGACGAGCCGAAGAACCGGAATCGCACGGGCTCGCCGACCACGACGCCGAGCTCCTGCGGCGGCAAGGCCGCCTCCGTGCCCTCTTCCATGCCGAACGGCGCGACGCAAAGCGCGGTGATCGGCGGTTCGATTCCAGGCACGGCCGGCACCGCGCTCTCGATGCCCACGTAATACGCGCGCGCCGTCCCGCCGCGAATGCGCAGGCCCCGGCCCTTGCGCACGAGCCCGTACGTGGCCGCGCCACGCGCGACCGCGAGGTCGAGATCGGCCGCGGGCAAGACGCGCACCGGCTTTCCGCCGTCGGCCTCGAGCCATGCATTGAGGGTCGAGACGATCCGATCGGCGAGGACCTTGCCCTTCATGACGCCGCCATTGAAGAGCAGGACCGTCGGGTGCAGGAGCGTGCGTCCCTCGTGCTTCGGAAACCCTTCGATCCGATCGAGCGCGCGCGCATGGCGGCCGAGGAACGCCGCGAGGTGGCGCGTGACGGCCGGGTCCTGCGCATACGGCAAGCCGAGCTGCGTGAGGCCGCCGCGGGCGCGTTGCGCGGGTCGGGCGTTTGCCCCGACGACCGGAAAAAACCCGTCGACGAGAATTTTTCCGACCTCGGATTGCGAGAGCTCGGTGCGCAAGGACGAGCCGAGGAGCTTTGCCCCGCGGCTCGGGACGACGACGGGCAAGCTCTCGATCGAGGCGTCCGAAAGCAGCCGCTCCTTGGCCCCGCGCGCCCCGTGCGTGAGCGCGATCATTTGCCATCGATCGAGCTCCTTGCCCTCGGCGACGAACTTCTGCCGCGCCACGTGCGCGAGCGCGAGGTCCATGTTGTCGCCGCCGAGCAGGATGTGATCCCCCACGGCCACGCGCTCGAGCGCGAGCGAGCCATTCACCTCGGTCGCAGCGATGGCCGAAAAATCGGTCGTGCCGCCGCCGACGTCGACCACGAGGATCACGTCGCCCGGGTGAATGTATTTGCGCCAGTCCTCACCCGCGGCGTCGATCCAGGCATACAGCGCGGCCTGCGGCTCTTCGAGCAACGTGAGATCCTCGAACCCGGCGAGGCCCGCGGCCTCCACGGTGAGATCCCGCGCCGCCGCGTCGAACGAGGCCGGCACCGTGAGCACGATCTCCTGCGCCGAGAGCGATTGCTCCTTTCCTTGCCGATGCACCCACGCCTCGGCGAGGTGCTCCAGGTATCGCCACGAGGCCTCGACGGGCGAAATCTTCTCGACGTCCTCGGGCGCGCCGAGCGGCAAGAGCGCCGATCGCCGGTCCACGCCCGCATGCGAGAGCCAGCTCTTCGCGCTCGACACGAGCCGGATCGGCGCGTCGATGCCACGCGTGCGGGCATATTCACCCACCACGAACGTGCGCTCCGCGTCCCAGGGCAGACTCTGCGCGCCCTCGCTCTCGTGCGCGGCATAATAAAACGAAGGCAAGAGCACCCGCTCTTCCAGCGTGCCGCGGGCGACGAGCTGGAGGACGGGCAATACCTCGGCGCGCGGTTTTTCAGCCGCGCTCTCGGCGAACGCGAGGGCCGAATGGGTGGTGCCGAGATCGATACCAACGACGAAACGAGCGGTCACAGCTCCACCTCCGCGGGCGCGAGGATCTTCGGGTCGTGCCCTTCCGTGGGCGTGGGCAGGTGGAGCTCCGCCACCTTCCAGCCCCGATGCTGGATCGTCCCTCGATAAGGAGGTTTGCCCTGCACGTTGCCCGTGAGCTTCACCTCGGCCGGAGAGAAGCCCGCCTCCAGCGTCACCTTTTGCCCCTCGTCCTCGCTCCGCACAGGAACGATCGTCACGTGGTCGTGGAGCGCCTTGCGGCATCCCTCGTGGACGACGCGGACGGCGGCGCCGATCTCGGCGTCGGGGAAGGTGGCGATGTCCTGCTCAAGGAAATCGACGAGCCTGCCCTCCCGCTGGAGGAGGGCGAGGAGCGAGAGCGCCGGGGAGAGGTCGGGTTCCGCGGGCTTTTTCGGCTCGGGTTTCTTGGCCTTTTCGGGCAGCTTGGCCGGCTCGGGTTCGGGGGGCGGGAGGGCCGGAACGGCGGCCTTGAACACGCGAGCCGCGAATTGGCCGTCGAACAGGATCCGAACCAGGCAGGCCCAGGCAAACCAGAGCCGTGTGGCGAGAGGGAGCGGGGCTTCTTCGGACACGCGGGAAGGGTAACGCGTGCTGCGCGAAGGTGGGAGTTTCCGGCGAGCGGGTTTTGTTCGGACGGGTGGAAAGGGCGGCGTGAGCTCGGACGGGACGACCGGCGCGCGGGAGGCGTGGCACGCGCGGGGGTGGTCCCCCCGAACTCGGGGTCGCGGAGCGACCCCTCAAACAACAGGACCCACCACCCCCGCGCGTGCCACGCCTCCCGCGCGCCTCGATGCAGGTCAGGGAGACGGGCTCAGGTGAGGAGGAGGGTCTTGCCGGCGAAGAGGAGGCCACGCTTGCGGAGGGTGGTCTGGAGCTTTCTGTACTGGGGGGTGTGCGTGAGGATGTTGATACGGCCGGAGGCCAGCCAGTGGAGCTCGCGCGGGAGTGCTGCGAGTTGTCGCGCCGCGTCGTGCTGGAGGAAGGATTCCAGCCAATCGAGCTTCTTCTCGACGACCGAGACCTCGCTCGTCTCGGCGGAATGAACCTCGATGAAGTGGGCGATCACCTGCCCCGAGCGGTCGTACCCGACGACGTAGTCCCAGCGGTTGGACTCCGGATGGGTCGCCCGGCAGTCGCCGTCGATGTCCACGCTGCCGAGGATCTTGCCGGCGTCCTCTCCAGAGATCTGCCCCTTGCCTTCACCCCGCTTGATGGCCTGGAGACCGTCGCGGTGTTGCAGGGGCTTGCACGGGTTCACGGCGTCGCGGAACGTCTCTTTCGGCGGCCGGGCTTTCTTCTTGCCCGCCGTCATCGCGACACGGCCTCGCCGACAATCTGCGCGATACGCCCCGAGAAGCCACTGAGCCCGCCCCAGCCGGCGACGCTCGGGTCCGAGGAGCCGGGGTCCAGGGTAGAGATGTCTTCCGTGATCACGCCGGAGTTGGTGGGGTGAAAGTAGTAGGTGCGATACTTCTTTTGCAAAGCACTCTTTAAGAGTGCGGGCATGGACACTGTAAGCTGATCGATATTGAAGATATCACAGAGAGCTTTGACGCCGTTGTCAGGGGCCGTGCTGGAAAGCTCACGTATGGCCCACACGAGATCCAATACCACGGGTGAATGAGTTGACAAGATCACCCGATAATCCCGAACTAAGAGTTCCAGCACTAGTAACCCGAAGCTGACGATAGCCTGGGGGTGAAGCCCCATCTCTGGCTCTTCGATAATGACGGTATCAATGTCCCCCGCCCGTGACCTCCATGGCATGAGCGAGTAGAGACCGAGCAACAGGGGAGTGAACTCTCGCTGCCCTGCAGACCATGCGTTATAAGGCAACGCAAAGTCGGCACCGGGAGGCTTCAGCGCAATTCTTTTGCGCATTCCTTCTTTTTCCAAAACAATCTTCGAACCGACGTAAACGGATGCATCGACGACGGCATGTAAACCTGCGTCGAGACCCATCGGCTGTGGAAAACGGGAAAGCGATCTTGGGCGCCGAAAGGCGTCCTCCATAAACTTTCGGAGTGACTCGCTAAACTTGCGAATTGCATAGGGATCACCGGCTGCATAAGCCATAAACGGCTTAGGCCAGCCGTCCTGAAGCACGAGCACTCGTTGCGCCGGGATCAGACATACAGTCTCCTTCAAGGAAGTTCCGCGGAGAGGAACCGCGACCTTTCTGAAGTCAAAGGGCTTACCGTTGCGAAGAACTACGGTATCCGTTTGAATCACGGTCTCCAGACCACCACCGAAGTAGAGGCCACAGTAGTCGCTAACGGGATCGTCCCCATCCGACCAGTCGAAGCCGTACTCACCCAGCTCATACTCGATCGCCCCCGCATCCTGGATCGCCTTGAAGAGCTGAACAAAAAGGCTCTTGCCGGTGGCCTGCGGCCCGACGAGGACCGTGAGGTCCCCGAACTCGACATCACCTTTCTGGATGGGGCCGAAGCCCCGGACTTGCAGCCGCTTCATGGTCGCCTGTGCGCAGGCAACCACATGTCCGCGGATCGGTCAACGATCCCACGGGAGCACGGGGCGAGCCGTCCCATCTCGAACCCGCCCCGCCCCGTCCGTCCCCTCACTCCTTCGGGCCGTCGTCTCCGCCGTCGTCCCCCCCGCTCGCCGCGCGCAGGTGGATTCGCTTGTATTCTTTCGACGACGGCCCGTGCACCTCGCGCACCACGCGCTTGAACGAGATGTACTTCTCGTAGGCGGGCCCGTAAGCCGTCGCGCGCGCGTTTTTGGCATTGGCGAGCGCCGTGTTCGCATCGACCGATTCGCGGATTTCTTTGATCACCTGGGGCGCGCGCTGGCCGAAAACGCCGTTCACGATGTCGTCGGCCCACGGCGTCCCCAGGTGATCGTCGACGGCGTCGAGCAGGTCCTCGAGCGCGGTCACCTTGTCCGTGTCGGTCGGCTGCCGCTTGAGGGTATCGGGCACCTCCAACGTGGGCACGTAGGCCAATGCAACGGCGCGCGCCTCGCGATAAGGTTGGTCGATCGACACGAGCGCGGCATTCGCCTCCGCCCCCTCCTTGCCCGCCGCGCTCTCCCCGGCGATGACGGACTTGTGCGCGGTGAGAAACGCCTCCGCCGACCCCTTCAAGACATCCGTATACACCCGCGCCACCACCGGCCGCGCATTCGGGTCCGTGCCGAGCTCCTGGCATCGCGTGAGAATCCGGTGAAAACGCTTGTAGTCAATCGCACCCATCAACCCATCCTCCCGACCAAGCGGCGTACGCTGGTTCGGTATGGACGGTACCAGAAGACCTGTGAGCCGAGTAGCAGAACCGTACGGCTGTACGCGATCGGCGTGGAGACGCCCCCGAGGACGGGGCGGACGTGCAGGGAGCGCGGCGGGGCGCGCACGAGCGAAACGCGGTCGCGCGCGAGCAAAACGCTCGTCCGTGGGAGAAAAAGGCTCGCGGTCGAGGAGCAGAACGCAAACCCGCAGGAGCGAAACGCAAACCTGTAGGAGCGAAACGCAAACCCGTAGGAGGGCAGGCGTGTGATGTAGCTAGCTTTACTCGACGCGCGGGAAGGGAACGCGCGGAGGCGGTGAGCGAACGGCACGGGCGTTCGAAGGGCGGGCGCGTCGGTTTGTTGCGAGCGGTTTCGTGAGGGACGTGGGGGATGTCGTGTAGCTCTGGGCGCTTCTAGGCGGGGTGGGCGGGGGCCGCGTTCACTTCTCAAACGGCGGACGCGTCGGCTTCGGGTCCGTTTCGGCAGTCTTGCACCGCTCGAAGTCGTACGGGTTGCCCTCGTTGCAGAAGATCAAGTTGTCGAAGCAGCAGGCAGGGCAATAGAGCTCCTCTTTTCGCTCGAAGCAGCCCTTGTAGCAATTCGTGGTCGGGAGGTCGCACTCCTCGCGCAGGACGACCTTCCCGGCATCGTTCTCGGGCCTCGACGCCTTGCTTGGGGACTCTTTGCAGCCGACGAGCAGCGCCAGGAACCATGTGATTACGAGCATGGCTCGATGCCTGTTCATGACGCTAATCTTCCTTGTCCGGGCAACTGTAAAAGCTATACGAGCCGGAGTCCGAGCTGCAAGCAACGGCGTTCTGGTTGCAGCAGGAGAAACACGCCGAGCCAGCGCCAGCCTTGAAGCAACTGTTCTGGCAAGCGCGCGCCTTTCTCTCGCAGGCCGTGAGCGGAGGGTCATCCGCATCGGAGCACCCCCAACCCGCCACCATCACGACCCACACCCAAAGCACCAGCGCGCAAAGCTTCCGCATCGCACCCGCCTCTACGGTCCCCTTATCCCCCTTCCCCCCGCACGCCACTTCTCTGCCTTTCCCCCGCTCACCCCTTCTTCCTCCTGCTCCCCTTCCCTGCCTCGACGTTGACCGGGGACGTGGGGGGCGGTAGCGTGGCGGGGAGGTTTGGGGGCGGAGTGCATGCAACGTCGACGATGGTTCCTTCTCATCGCCGCCGTCGCCGTCTCCGCCTGCGGGCGTTCGGAATCCAATCGATTCACGCTCGAAGCCGGAAAGGTCGCGCGCGTGGAAAGTTGTCACCTCCGGGTGGACCATACGGTCCTCCGAGATGACGTCCGTTATGCGGCGCTCGCGTACGTGTGTGACGTGCCCGCGTCAGCCCTGAACGAGAAGAGCTGGTGGGGCGACAAACCCCAGCCCTTGGGTTTCTCGATGAACGTGGGCGACTGCCTCCCGCTCGACACGGCTTATTATTGCGTGGAGGCGATCGAGGAGGACAAGGCGTCGTTCAAGGCGACGTACAAGAAGCCGCGGAAGGCCGAGCAACACCTGGAGCTGATCCGGTAGCGGGAGGAGGGCACGCCCCTCACGCGCACCGATCACACGTCCCGCGGAACTGAATCTCCAGCCCCTTCTTGCGTAGCGCCCGCGGGATGCCGCGTGCTGGCTTCACCTCGACGATCTCGTCGGGCAGGCATGCCACCTCGCCGCAGCTGTTGCAGACGAAGTGCGGGTGCGTCCCGCTGTCGTGCTCGCCCCCTTCGCGCACCAGCTCGAAACGCCAGACGTGGTCGCCCACGTCGGTGCGTCGCACGAGACCGACCTCCGTCAGGTCGATCAGGTTGCGGTAGATCGTCGCGCGGTCCCAGCCCTCGGGCGCGAGCTCGGCGCACAGATCGCCGTGGCTCACGGGCGTCTTCTGCGCGAGCAGCCGGCGGAGCACGGCCAGGCGGGGAGCCGTCGCGCGCAGGCCCTTGGTCCGGACGAGCGATCGCAGCTCGTCAATGTTGGGAGGGTCGGTCGAGCGCGCCATGCATGTTCCCTACCCCGACCACGGTCGGGTCGCAATGGGGACAGAGGAGAAGGAGCAACGCGGATGCTGTTGCAGATGTCCACCGTGTGTAAGGAGCTGGCCCCGTCGCCGTTCTTTCTGTCTCGAAGCCGCGGGACTCGGTTTACCATCCTCAGATCGTTGGGGCGGGTCGTTCGTCGAAGGGCCTTCGGCGCACCGCGCCTTCTGCTGGCTCGCACGTAGAGGTCTTCCCGATGAGAAAGATTCTGGCTCCGATCGCGCTCCTCTGGCTCGCCGGTTGCGCCAAGACGACGACCTTCGTCAAGAGCGACACCACGCTCGGCCGCGTGGTCGTCTACCGCAACGGCATCGCCTACTTCGAGCGCTACGCCGAGATCGACGGCGACTCGCTCCGGCTCAGCGTGCCGGGGGACAAGATCGACGATTTCTTGAAGTCGCTCACCGTGATCGACGCGACCACGGGCAAACCCGCGCCCGTCGCGTACCCGACCTCCGGTTCGGCGTTCGTCGGACAAGAGAACAACCAGCAGAACTACCAGAACAACCAGCAGTACGGCGGTTCGCCCCTCGTCAACATGGAGATCCAGCTCCAGGGGCCGAAGCCGCACAAGCTCCTGCTCTCGTACGTGACCGAGGCCCCGTCGTGGAAGCCGAGCTACCGCGTCTCCGTCGGCAAGGACGGCAAGATGAAGGTCGAGGCGTGGGCCATCGTGGACAACACCTCGGGCGAGGACTGGAACAAGGTGAAGCTCGGCGTCGGCTCGAGCTCGGCGCTCTCCTTCCGCTTCGATCTGCGCTCGGTCCGCATGGTCCAGCGAGAAACTTTGCAGTCGAACGATCTCTTCGCGCAGGCGCCCCCCATGGGCGGATCGACGTACGCGGGGCAGCCAGCGCTTCCGGGCGGAGGCCTTGCCCCGGGCAAACGCGTGGTCGCGGAGCTCGACGACGCGCGGCTCGCGGACGCGACCGTCGCGCGTGACGCGGAGACAGAGCGCACGGAGGCGCGGACGCAGTCGGCCGACAAGAAGAGCAACGGCGGCCCGACGAGCGGGCTCGGGGGCTTCGGCGGAGGCGGAGGCAGGCGCGCGACCAACAGCGCGCCCGCGAAGAGGGAGCCGGCGCGCGAGCCGTGGGTGGACAACAAACCGAAGGACACCTCCGGGCTCGATCGGCTGGCCGCGCAGTACAAGAATTCGCGGCGGCAGGTGGTCGTCGAGGGGTATGCCGACGGGCGCGACGGCGACAAGTACGGCGCGTCGCTCGAACGAGCGAACCGGGCGCGCGAGCAGCTCATCCGCAGCGGGCTCGATCCTTCGCAGGTCGTCGCCGTGGGCAACGGCATGCAAGCGGGCCGCGCGGGCGGCGTCCGGATCGTCGAGGCGCCGGAAGAGGCCCAGCAGCAAGGGCAGATGCAAAACACCGCGACCCTCGATCCGAACGCGGCGGCGCCGGCGAGCGCCGAGCCGATCGGGACGTCGCACTTCGAGTCGCCCACGCCGATGACGGTGCCGCGCCTGACGAGCGCGATGGTGTCGATCCTGAGCGAGGAGACCGAGGGCGGCTTCGTGTATTTCTACGATCCCGAGAGCGCGCGCGGAAACACGACGTTTCCGTTCCGCGCGGTGCGCCTCAAGAACCCCACCGGGTCGGTGCTGGAGAGCGGGCCCGTGACCGTGTTCGGCGAGGGCCGGTTCATCGGCGAGGGCATGAGTGATCCGATCCCGGCGCACTCGTTCGCGTTCGTGCCGTTCGCGCTCGATCGGCAAATCGTGGTGGAGCGCAAGGACGATACACGCGACGAGATCGCCCGCATCCTCAGCGTGCAGCGCGGCGTGTTCTCCACCGAGGTCCGCCACACGAAGAAGAAGACGCTCGTCATGACGAACCGCCTGCAAGACACGGCGACGGTGTACGTGCGGCATACGGTCTCGCCCGGATACAAGCTGGCGAAGGCGCCGCCGTCGCAGGAGCGGATCGGCGAGTCGTACCTCTTCAAGATCGAGATCCCGGCAGGCAAGCAGGTCGAGGTGGACATCGAGGAGGCGACGCCGCTCTTCAAGAGCACCGACATCCGCAGCACGGTGGGGATGGAGATGGTGCGCGTGCATCTGTCGAGCGCCGCGGCCGCGGGCCCGCTGAAGGAGTCGGTGACGAAGCTGCTCGAGCTGCAGAAGGAGATGGCAAACCTCGAGCAGAGGATCACCACGTCACGCGAGCAGATGTCCGAATACCGGCAGCGCCTCGACGAGCTGCACGCGCAGATCGTCACGCTGAAGGTCGTGAAGAGCGGCGGGCCGCTGATGCAGAGCCTCGAAAAGAAGATGCAAGAGGTGAGCGATCGGATCTCGAAGGCCACGATCGATCTCGTCGCGCTGCAGGAGAAGCTGATGCTCGCGCGTATCCGCTTCCAGGACGGCGTCTCCGAGCTGTCGCTGGAAAAGGAGACGGCGGGTGCGGACGCGAAAGACGGTTCGACCACGAAGATCTAGAGCGCCGAACTGTTCGGCGCTCTGCGAGATCGCAAAGCGAGCTCGCCTCGGGGGGTGAATCGGCCGGGCTTTGCCCGGACGAGAGGGGGACGCGAGGCGTCTCCCTCGGGACGAAAGAAGCCTAGAACATCGATCGGTTGTCAAACCGATCGATGTTCTAGAGCGCCAGGCGCGAAGCCATCTTTACACCCTCTCCCCGAGGGCTGTACGCTCCGCCCTGACTCGCAACCAGGGACGGTGCACGGATGAACCCAGGCGGTTACGGTGGCGGCGGGGGATACCCGCCCGGCGGTGGTTATCCTCCCGGTGGTGGTTATCCGCCCGGCGGTGGTTATCCGCCCGGCGGTGGAATGCCGCCTTCTGGTGGAGGTGGTGGCTGGGGACCGCCTCCGGGCGGCGCGCCGCCTGCGGGTGGTGGAGGTGGCTGGGGACAACCTCCGGCCGGCGCCCCGGGCATGGGGGCCTATGCGCCGCCGCAGGGTGGTTATGGAGCGCCGCCCGGACCGCCGATGGGCATGATGGGCGCGGGCTTTCCCGGCATCGGGCAACGCGTCGTGTTCAATGGTGACGGCGGCAAGCTCTTCGGCACGTACCTGCTGTTCAACGTGGTGCCTGTCGCCGCCGGCGGGATCGTCTTCGCGATCATAAGCGGGATCGGCGGCGCCATCGGCGGCGCGATCGGGCGCGGGGGGGTGGGCGACATCATCGCCATCCTCTCCTCCATGGTCGGCGGCCTGATCTACCTGGCTGCCATTCTCACGGCCATCGTGCTCTTCTCGAACAAGTTCTACGAGTTCTATTACGAGGCGCTCCAGCTCGACGGGCAGCAATGCCAGTACACGGGCACGCCGCAAGAGCTCGCGAAGGTGATGGTCGTCAACACGCTGCTCACGGCGGTCACCTGCGGCATCTACACGCCGTGGGCGATCGTGAAGACGAAGCAGTACGTGGACAGCAAGGTGCTCGTGAACGGGCAGCCGGGGCGGCTCACGTTCCACGGCGATCCGGCGTCGCTGCTCGGCACGTACATCCTCGGCCTGCTCCTCATGTACTGCACGCTCGGGATCTACGGCCCCTGGTTCGCGAACAACCTCTTCGCCTTCATGTGGGAGAACACGAAGCTCGACGGCCGGGGCTACCAGTTCCGCAAGGATCCGGGTGGGTTCTTCGGGACATACCTGCTCACGTTGCTCTTCACGTACCTCACCTGCGGTATTTATTACCCCTGGGGCATCTGCAACATCCTCAAGTGGGAGGCGGAGCGCGTCACCTGACGCGTTCCGGCCCATGCGCGAGAGCGCCGCAAAGCGGCTCCGCTTCGCCCTGCCGGCGCTCTCGATAGCTTTCCTCCTCGCCCTCGTCCCCCAAACCACCTGCATCCTCCGCCTGACGCTCGGGCTCCCCTGCCCCGCGTGTGGCCTCACGCGCGCCGCGCTCGCGCTCCTGCGCCTCGATCTCGCGACCGCGACCGCTTTCCATCCGCTCGCGCTGCCGCTCGCGTTCGTGGCGATCGCCACGGTCTTCGCCGCGCGTTTCCTCGACGACGCCGCGTGGAAAAGGTTTGGCAGGGATGTCTCCGGCGGCAGCGGGGTCGCGATCGTGATCGTCTGGGCGCTTCGGTTCCTCGGCCTCTTCGGGGGGCCCGTGCCCTGACTTCACGCGGCGCGGCAACGTGATTCCACCAGAAAAATCCGCCACGGCGCGCGGCGCGTAGACGCGAAAACGAGGGAAAAAGCCCTTGTTTTCGGGTCTGACACGCGTGGTAGGATTACAAACATGCCCATCCTCGAGCTCAAGGTAGCTTCAGGCGCGGATCTCTCCGTTCGACGCTTCACGGTGGAGGAGAGCGTTTCGACCCTGTCCACGATCGCCGTGTGGGCACGCTGCGAAGAGCCGGACGTCGATCTCGAGGGCATCATCGGCAAGGACGCATCGCTTCGGATCGTGCACGGCGTGCGGTTCGTCGCCGGGCTCGGATCGCGGACGTGGAAGGGCGTGGTGACGCACGTCGAACAGGTCCACGGCGTCGCGCCGCTGCCGGGGCAGAAGGCCGAATCGACGTACTTCTTGCGGATCGCACCGAAGGCCTGGCTGCTCACGCAGCGCCGTGGTCACCGCATCTACCAGCACCTCTCGATCCCGGACATCGTCGACAAACTCCTCGGCGAGTGGGCGATCACGCCCGTCTGGAAGATCGATCGCGGCACGTACCCGAAGCTCGAATACAAGGTGCAGTACGGCGAGAGCGACTACGCGTTCATGAGCCGCCTCGTGGAGGAGGCAGGCATCGCGTTCACGTTCCCCGACGAGGCGGGCACGAACATCACGTTCCACGACAAACTGGAGAAGGGTCCGAAGCGCGGGGGTTTGCCCATCCCGTACATCGAGGAGCCGAACCAGGAGTCGGAGAAGGAGTTCGTGACGAACGTGCGGCTGTCGCACGAGGTGCGGCCGGGTCTGCACACGCAGCGCGACTACGACTTCCGCAGGCCCTCGTACGAGCTCGCCCAGCAGTCGCCGCGCGCGGCCGCGCCCGAGGACAAATACGAGCAATACGTCTACCAGCCGGGCTCGTTCCTCTCCGAGACGGGCAAGGCCGACGGGAACACGCCGGTCGCCGACGACAAGGGCGTGGCGCGGCACGAAGAGAAATACGGCAAGGGGCGCGCGGAGCGGGCGATGCTCGGGCGGCGCATGGGCCGGAGGCAGGTCGCGATCGATACGAATTGCCCCGATCTCGCGCCGGGCATGATCTTCAACATCGGACATCACCCGCACCCCGAGATCGGCGAGGGATCGGATCTGCTCGTGATCGATCTACGGATCGAGGGCAGCCCGCAAGACGAGTGGAGCATCTCGGCGCGCAGCGTCTACACGGATGTCGTGTACCGGCCGCCGATGCGGACGCCGAAGCCGAAGCTCAACAACGTGCAGAGCGCGACGGTGGTCGGCCCGCCCGGGCAGGAGATCCACGTCGACGAGTTCGGCCGCGTGCGCGTGCAGTTCCCGTGGGATCGCGAGGGCACGTTCGACGACAATAGCTCCTGCTGGATCCGCGTGAGCCAGGGCTGGGCGGGCACGGGTTACGGCATGATCGTGATTCCGCGCATCGGTCAGGAGGTGCTCGTCGGCTTCCTCGACGGCGATCCCGACATGCCCATCATCACGGGCCGCGTGTTCAACGCGACGCAGGTCGTGCCGTACGAGCTGCCCAAGTACAAGACGAGGAGCACGTGGAAGAGCAACTCGTCGCTCGGCGGAAACGGCTTCAACGAGATCATGTTCGAGGATCTGAAGACGCGCGAGCTCGTGTGGATGCAGGCCGAGAAGAACCTGCGCAAGTACGTCAAGAACGACGAGATCATCACGATCGGGCACGACCGGCAGAAGTACGTCGTGCGCAACGAGATCGAGTCGACGAGCGGCACGCGCGTCGAGGTGACGAGCGTGAACCGCATCGAGATCACCGACAAGGATCGGACGCTGTTCGTCGGCGGTGGGAGCCTGAAGCTCGTGAACGGCGACGAGCACGAGATCACGGACGGCAACATGCAGCTGCTCGTCCAGAAGGATCAGGACATCGTGGTGCGGCAGATGCGCCGCGAGCGGGTCGAGAAGGATTCGAGCCTGTACGTGGTCGGCAATCGCAACGAGCGCGTCGACGGGACGCTCTCGGTCACGGTCGACAAGAACCACTACGAGAAGATCGCGAAGAACGCGGCGCTCGAAGTGTCGAAGGAGATCCACCTCAAGGCAGGCTCGTCGATCGTCATCGAGGCGGCGAAGGATCTCACGCTGAAGGGGCCCGGCGGGTTCATTCGCATCGATTCGAAGGGCGTGACGATCAAGGGCAACCTCGTGCGGATCAACAGCGGCGGCAGCGCCGGATCGGGGTCGGGCGCGAAGCCGATTGTGCCGGACGAGGCGAAGCTCGCGGTGGTGGACGAGCCGGAGAGGCCGAAGCCGATCGATCTGCGGGTCGAGGGGATCGGGCAATAGAAAGGGGACGAGGGGTCATGCCTCCTGCTGCACGCATCACGGACATGCACGTCTGCCCCAAGGTGGATCCGGGGCCGAAGCCACACGTCGGCGGACCGGTGATCTCGGGCGAGCCGACGGTGCTCATCGGTTACATGCCGGCGGCGCGGGTCGGGGACAAACTCATTTGCATCGGGCCGCCCGACGCGGTGTCTCAAGGCGAGCCGACGGTGAAGATCGGGAGGAAGGACGCGGCGCGGCGCGGCGATCCGACGGAGCACGGCGGGAAGATCGTGCTCGGCTGCCCGACGGTGAACATCGGCTCGTCGCCGCAGGCGGACGCGCTCCGAACGGACGAGCCATTCTGCGAGGAGTGCGAGCGGGCGAAGCAGGAGCGCGAGGCGGCGCGGAAGAATCGCGGCGACGACGGGACGGGCTGAGCGATGCAGCGCGCAATCCTGGAGCTGCGCTGGGGTCCGGAGGGCGGCACGAAGAAGGTGCTCGCGCCCGGCGAGCGCCTGCGCGTCGGGAGGAAGCCGAAGGCGCAATGGGTCGTCCCCGACAAACACATGTCGGGCGTGCATTTCGAGGTCGCTTACGACGGGAGGCGCTTCGAGGTGCGGGACCTCGCGAGCGCAAGCGGGACGCTCGTCGGGGGGCAGAAGATCACGGCGGCCGAAGAGCTCGCGAACGGGGGCTGGATCCGCGCGGGCGAGACCGATTTCATGGTGTACTTCGAGGCCGCGACGCCGCCCGAGGAGGACGAGCTCGATCGCATGCTCGAAGCGGAGTCGGACGACCTCGACCCCATGGCGGCGCAGTGGCTCGAAGAGCACCGCGAGCGGATTCTACGGGACAAACGGAAACTGGAAGCGCGGCGCGTGGAGGCACTCGATCGGCTGCGGAAGGTGGACGGCCCGCTGTACGTGGTGCTCGACGCGGCGCGGACGGACCGGATCCTCACGGTCGTGCGGGAATCGGTGGATCGGTACAAGTCGCTGTACGAAGGGATCGACGGCGAGGCGCTCGAGGACGTGGCGCCGTACCTCGTCGAGCTCGACCCTTCCTCCTCGTTGCTCCCGCGGATCATCGAGGAGGGCTGGGGGAATCGCTGGGGGATCTTCATCGACTATCCGCGCAGCTTCAAGGAGCTGCGGCGGCACCTCCGGCGGTTTCTGATGGTCGCGGACGCCGAGACGCGGAAGAAATTCTATTTTCGATTCTACGATCCGGTCGTCTTGCGCGAGTTCTTGCCGACGTGCACGACGAAGCAGAAGGCGGAGCTTTTCGGGGAGATTCGCGCCTTCCTCGTCGAGGATCCGTTCGCGTATGTCGCGCGCTTCGCGGCGGAGGTCTCCTGATGCTGCTCGTCACGAAAGCCCAGAGGCGAGACGCCGGGTATTCGGCGTTCGTGGATCGCGTCGTGCGGCACATGAAGCTCCATTACTGGGCCGACGTGGGGCACCTGCCGCCCGAGGTCCTGTGGCGGCGGGTTTCCCATTGCATCGAGAAGGGGCGCGAGCGGGGGTTTACCTACGAGCGGAGCCTCGCGATCTTCACCGCGAACATGATGCGCATCGATCCGAGGTTTCACGAGCAGAAGAATATCGCGGCGCTGCTCGCCTCCGCGGACCGGCCCGAGCAGGAGCGGCTCGAGGGGCTCGTGAAGGAGATCTCGCCCGCTGCCTGGGCCGAGGCCGGGGCGATGTGCGACGCGAAGGAATACTGGTGGAGCGTGGATCGAACGATGGCCGATCCAGCGACGAGGAGTGAGCCATGAGCGGCAATGGTCAAGGCGGCGGTGGGGTCGACTCGTTCCTCAAGGCGCTGGAGGCCATGGAGAATGGCCAGGGCTTGCCGCTGGAGCCCCCGACCGGAGAGGCGGAATGCCCGAAAGCCCGCATCCGGATCGGTATCTTCTTCGACGGCACCGGCAACAACCTCTGGGTCGACGAGGCCCACGCGAACGATACGTACGGCGAGGATGGAGGGCCCAATGGCCCGACGAACGTCGCGCGGCTCTTCCGGGCGTACCGCAAGCAGGGGATCGTGCTCGACAAGGCCTACCACCACGGCGTCGGCACGGACTACACCGGCTGGTTCACGCGGGCCCAGCCGAACATGGACGATCCGGCGGCCAAACCCTCGACGCCCCTGGTGCACCGGAACCTCTCGGGCATGACGGTGGGCGCCGGCGGCAAGGCCCGTATCGAGTGGGGCCTGCGCATGCTGGCCGAGTTCTTCAGCAACAACAACAAATGGCGCGCCAAGGAGAAATACTTCGACGTCTGCGGCTTCAGCCGCGGCGCGGCCCTCGCGCGTGATTTCGTGAACCAGGTCCGGGCTCAGCGCGTCGCGAACCTGACGAAGACCACTTCGCCCGGTTTTTTCCGGCGAAACCCGGACGCGATCCCGTCGATCGAGACCGAGTTCCAGGACATTGGCATCCGCGAGTTCTACGAGCCGATCGATCCGGCGACGATCTATCCGAAGTTCATGGCGATCTTCGACACGGTGGAGATGTGGGGCCCGAGCACCGGGACGTTCCTGCCGGATGTCGATCACACCTACGTGGAGCATTGTGTCCACCTCGTCGCCGAGGACGAGTTCCGCACGCTCTTCCCGCTCACTTCCATCTTCATGGATCCGAACACGGAGCCGGGCCGGGCGTTTCCGCCGCTGGAGGCGCACCGGCCGCCGCGCCCGCAGGCCGATCAGCGGTATCAGGAGCCGCGCGATTACAAACGATGGATGCTCGAGGTCTGGTACCCAGGCTGCCACAGCGACGTCGGCGGCTCCTACCAGCCGCGCACGAACAAGAAGTGGCACCTGCAGTTCATCACGCTGCGGGACATGCACAAGGCCATGGTGAAGGCGAAGGTCCCGATCGGGCCGGTCGAGCTTCCCTTCGACGGGATCATCCTGCGCTTGTACGAAGAGTATTGCGGGTTCCGGCAAGACAAGGACTGGGCGCTCCACCCCGAGCAACCCGGCGCGCCGAAGAGCCAGTACGTCCACTGGTTCGAGACGGACGAATACATGGCGCGGTTTTACGGGCCAGACCCGCACGCGGATGATCCGTACCGCGGCGTAAGCCCCGTCGTCGTGGGTTTCTCGCAGGCGGGGGCCGGCGCGCACGGCGCATACATACCCCCGCCGGTTCCCCGCCGGCCGCAGTGGCCCGCGCGTTTGCTCGCCCTCACGGCGCGCGACTCGAACCCGGCGTACCAGCTCTTGCTCCGGCACTACATCCACGACTCCGCGACGGAGTCGCCGGGCTCCACGATCCTCGGCGAGGCGACGGATCGCCGCGGGCGGCAGCGGCTGCAAAGGAAGGTCAAACCAGCGGGCGCGCAGCCGCAGTATACGCCCCAGATCCCGGTCCGGAACGAGCACCGCCCACCGCGGTCGACGTACTGACGCGAGGTTATCATGCCTTTCTTCGAATTGAGCTTCGATTGCGGAGAGACCTCGCTCGTCGTCCGCCGCTTCTCGATTCACGAGGCGGTGTCGACGCCGTTCACGGTCTCGCTCTGGGTGCGCAGCGAGAACCCGGCCGTCGACATCGGCGCGATCGTCGGGCAGCCGGCAATCTTCAAGGTGCGCTCCGGCTACCTGAACCTCACGGGCGGCGGCCTGCGCGTCTGGAGCGGGTACGTGAGCTACATGGAGCAGACGCACGCGGAGCACCGGCAAAACAAGGTGCTCTCGACGTACCATTTCCGGATCGTCCCGCACCTGTGGCTCCTCGATCAGCGCCGCAATCACCGCATCTTCCAGCACCTCTCGATCCCCGACATCGTCGACAAGATCCTCACCGAGTGGAACGTCCGGCGCGCGTGGAAGATCGATCGCGGGCAATACCCGAAGCACGAGTTCCGGGTGCAGTACGGCGAGAGCGATTTTACCTTCGTGAGCCGTCTGCTCGAGGAGGCGGGCATCGCTTATACGTTCCCGGACGTGGACGACAATGGCTCGCTGCTCACGTTCAGCGCAGAGCTCCACAAGAACCCGCCACGTCCCGGGCCGCCCGTGCCGTACGAGCACAACCCGACGATGGAGGCCGAGCGGGAGTTCGTCTCGAAGGTTTCGCTCGTGCGCGACGTGAGGCCGGGCGCGCTCGTCCTCCGCGATTACGATTTTCGAAGGCCCGAGTATCCGCTCTTCACGGAGGCGCCGAAGGCGGGCGATGAGGCGCGCTTCGAGCAGTACCATTACATCCCCGGCGGCATGTTCGTCGAGGCGGGGCGCGGAGGTGATACGCCGTTCGCGGACGACAAGGGCATCGCGCGGCACGATCAGCCGACCGGCGAGAAGCGGGCGACGCGCGCGCTCGAGGCGGCGCGGGCCGATCGCGGGGGAATTTCGTTCGAGAGCAATTTGAACGATCTCACGCCGGGCGTGGTGTTCAAGGTCGATCACCACCCGCACCCGGATCTCGCGCGGCCGTTTCTCACGACGGATACCATCCTCGAAGGGTCGGCCGAGGGCGAATGGATGGTGTCGGGGCACGCGACGTTCGCGGACGTCCCTTATCGGCCGCCGCTCGTGACGCCACGCCCCGAGGTGCTCGGCGTGCAATCGGTGCGGGTCGTGGCGCCGCGAAACGGGATCGACCTGGATCAGGCGGTCCACGTCGACGAGTTCGGGCGCGTGCGCGTGCAATTCCCCTGGGATCGCGAGGGCAACCTCGACGACGACAGCTCGTGCTGGATCCGCGTCGTCGAAGGCTGGGGCGGCGCAGGCTATGGCTGGCTGAACCTGCCGCGCGTCGGACACGAGCTTCTCGTGACGTTCCTCGACGGGGATCCCGACCGGCCCGTGCTCGCGGGCCGCCTCTACAATGCGGAGAAACCTGTCCCGTACAAGCTGCCGGAGCACAAGACCGTCAGCACGTGGAAGAGCCAGTCGATGCCGGCTCTGAATGGGTACAACGAGATCAAGTTCGAGGACCAGAAGGGCGAGGAGCTCTTTTACATGCAGGCGGAGAAGAACCTCCGCAAGCTGGTCAAGAACGACGAGATCGATACCGTCGGCCACGTACGTGACAAACTGGTGCAGGCCTGGGAGTTCGAGACCGTCGGCGGCAACCGCATCCAGCACACCGAAAAAGAGCGGGACGAGATGACGGGGCGCCTGCACCACACGCTGATCAAGGGCGACCGCCGGCAGCTCGTGCGCAAGGACGAGATCGAGGTCAACTTCTTGCGCCGGCGCCTGCTCGTCAAGAAGAACGTCGACGCGGTGGTCAAGGGCGAGAAGCGCGAGCGCACGGAGTGGGATCTCCACCTGTACACGAAGGAGAACCGCAAGGACCGGACGGGCAAGGATCACTCGCTCTTCGTGTACCAGGAAAAACACGAGAAGGTGGGCGGCGATTATGCCCGGGAGGCGGGCAAGGAGATCCATTACACGGCCGGTGAGAACGCGGTCGGCCAGGCGCCCGACATCACGCTGAAGGGGCCCGGTGGGTTCATCCGGATCGACGGGAGCGGCATCGTCATTTCAGGGACGAAGGTCGACATCAACGTCGGCGGCAGCCCGGGGCACGGGCACGGCTCGCGGCCGAAGGAGATCGCGAAGGCGAAGGAGGCGGTGCCGATCATCGGTGACGTCCACGTGCAGCCCGATTCGCCGGCGTTCGCCACGATGAAGGCGCTCTGGGATCAGCTCGTGGCCGACCTCGCGGTCAAGCCCGCCGATGTGAAGTACGCGGCGCTCAAGCGAATCGAGGAGCTCAACAAGATCGCGGCGAATGCGGACGTGGAGACGCCTTTGAACGGGCTCGTGCTCTGGTCGGGCAAGGGGCCGCCGATCGCGGGCACGGTCGCGCAGGACTTCGCCAACCAGCGTTCGGCCCTGGGGCTCCCGTCGACGACACTCGAGCAGACGCCGGGCGGGATCGAGCTCGGTCACCTGTCGTCGCGGGATCCGAGCGAGCAAAAGGACGAGGCGTGGACGATCGTCTCGAAAAAGCTCGCGACGCAAGCCGCGGGCGACGTGCACATCGTGCTCGGGATCGTGCCCATTCCGGAGGGCCGGATCGTGCGCCATGAAATCGAAATGCTCTCGAACAACCCCAACGTGACATCGATCACGGTGCTCCAGATGCAGGTGAGCGCGACCGGAAAATACAAGGACGCGGGCGGGACGGCGTACGACCTCGTGCCGATCACGATGCAAGAGGCGCTCGGGCTGAAACCACCGCCGCCACCGGCGCCCGAACCCGACGACGAGGACGACGAGGAGGTCGCGGCGTGACGTATTCACCCATGTTCCAGCGCTTCGTCGAGAGCGTCGAGGGCGTCGATCCGAAATGGCGAGAGGACGTCGACATGGAGGCGTTCCGCGCGCTCGACAAGGACGAGCGGCGCGAGGCGGAGGAGCTCTTGATGAGGCGCCTCGAGGACAACGATACGCGCGCTCCGCGGACGCTCGCCGAGGTGCAATGCCGAGGCGCCGTCGTCCCCATGCAGCGGGCTTATCCGAATGTGAAGGGCCGCATGAAGGTGGCCATCGCGCTCGCGCTCCGCGACCTCGAGGTGAGCCCGGCCGAGCCCCTGATCGCCGAGGTCATTCGCTCGGGTGATCTCGACGGAGGCGTCCCCGCCGTCTCCGCGGCGCGCGGGATGAACAAGCCGGAGATCGCGGACGCGCTCGCCTGGGCGGCGTTGCATCACCCGGATCCGAACGTGCGAAGGAGCGCGGGCTCGATCCTGATTTATCACTCCGGGGCCACGGACGACCCGCTCGCCTGGAAGCTACGGCCGCTTTATTTGCCGCTCGGCTCGGACGACATGGCGGTTCGCCGGAATGCGTTCCGGGAGATCTGCAAGATCGCGCAATTCCCTCCCGAGATGGCTGATTCTTGAGATAGCGGAGAAGCGAGCATGTATCGTCTCACGGGTTCGGTCGGCCAGGGCGGGCGCAACGCGCACGACGACGTCGTTCTCGTCCAGAAGCAGCTCAACAAGAACGCGCACATCGCGTCGGCCATCGGCACGTTGCCCGAGACCGGCATCATGGACGAGGCGACGCTGCGCGCGATCCTCTCGTTCCAGCGGTCGGTCGTGCGGCTCGGATCACCCGACGGGCGCGTCGATCCGCACGGACGAACCTGGCGCATGCTGCTCGGCGATCAGCCCCAGGCGACGAACGTGGCGTTCGTGCAGCTCTCGGGGGAAAACGGCAATTTTTATCTGTACGAGCCGCAGGACCGGGTCTGGGGGACACCGGCGACGATTCAATCGATCCGGAACGTCGCCGCGGTGCTGCGGCCGCACGGGTTCGAGATCGCAATCGGGGACATCAGCTTCCAGCAAGGCGGCAAGATGGCGCCGCACGGCTCGCACCGGCGCGGCACGGACGTGGACATTCGGCCGGTGCGCGAGGACGGTCGCAGGGCGCCGGTGACGATCACGGATCCGAATTACAGCCACGCGCGGACGAAGCTGCTCGTGGAGGCGCTGCGCGCGGAGCCGAACCTGAAGCTGATTCTGTTCAACGATTCGAAGATGCCCGGCGTGCGCCCCTGGGAAGGGCACCACAATCACCTGCACGTGCGCTTCGAGGAGTGAGGAGCCGCGTCGGCTCGCTCGTTCGCGCAAGGGCAGCGATTGCACATCCGCCCAAGGCACGCGCGGGGCGCAAGCATTGCTCTGGCTTCGGGTCCTGGGAGGTACACCATGGGGTACGTTCTGCGATCCCTGTTCGCGATGTTGCCGGTCCTGTCGATGGTCGCCCCTGCAACGGCGGAGGCGAATATCCTGGCGAATACGCAATGGGAGCTCGAATCGCTCGTCCAGGGAAGGACGGTGTGGGAGCCCTCCGGGAGGACCGAGGTCACGCTGGAGTTCCAGGCGGACGGGAAAGCGACTGGCAGAGCCCCCTGCAACTACTACTTCACCTCCTACACGGTCGAGGGAAACACGCTCTCGATGTCCTCCGTGGCGAGCACGAGAATGTTTTGCGCGGGCGTGATGGAAGAGGAGGGGCGGTACCTCCGCGCGCTGGAGCAGGCCGACTCCTTCCAGCTCGTGGGAGATGAACTGAGAATCGTGTTCGCCAATGGGCAGGGCACGCTCATCTTCGAGAGAGAAGAAGACGACGACTGAGGGAGGCCAACCCGCGTCAGCGCCGATCGAGCGACGATTGCACCCGGCCGATGGCGAGCGCCTTGAGCGCGGCCGGGTGCGGCTCGTACTGGTCTTCCTGGAAATAAAGCTCGACGAGCAGGCGCGCGCGGAACTTCTGGAAGAGGGGGAGCTTTTTCGCGATGTCCTCGGGCAGGTAGACAGGCGCGGGGCGCGCGCCGGTGCCGGTGCTCGTATGCAGGTGCGCGCGGATCGCGTTCATGCCGAGGACCTGGCGCTTCTGGTAATGGCGGCCCTCGATGAGCGCGCGCTCCATTTGCAGCTCCAGCGCGTCGGGGCCGAGGGCGCGGCGGCCGCGCTGATACGCCTCGCGAAGGCGCGCCGTGTATCCCTCGATGATCGGCGCGGGGCAGAGCTGATCGGGCGTCGCGAGGAAGTCGCGGGCCTCGCGTAGCGCCGTCTTGAGCCCCTCGTCGGCGCCCGCGATCGGCGTCGCCACGGCCACGGCGGCTTCGAGCGTCTTGCGTTCGTCGAAGGGGAACGAGAGCTCGCCGGCGAGCAGGAGCAAGGACGGGACGAACTTGTTGCCCGGTCGAACGGCCGCGCCGAGCTCGGCTTCGAGCTGGTCGACGTCCTGGGAGACGCCGCGGGACATGATCTCGAAGATGTCGCGCGTGTCCTCGATCTCGATCGGGTCCTTCGTGGGGGCCGGATCGTTCAGCGTTTCGTCGGCGGGTTTGTCCTCCATTTCGTCGAGGATGGCGCGCCAGACGGGGACGCGGCAAATGCGCGCGACGCTCTCGGGGTTGTACCAGATCAAATGCAGGACGTCGCGCGTGTCGAGCCGGCCCGAGGGGCGGACGCCCGCGCCAAAGGCGGTGGGAGAGATGCGGACGTCGTCGCGTTTGCCCGCGACGCCCGCATTCGAGGGGCCCGCGGCGGCATTGGAGGCGCCGAGGACGCCGGCGGTCGCGTCCTGCGGGGCGGCCTGCGCGGCGGCGGTGGCGGCGACGACGACCTGGCCAATCGATTGCCCGGCCGGGGCGTCGCCGCGGCTGATGCCCGCGCCCCACACGCTGTCGTCGGCGGCAGGCCTCGGGGCGCCGCCCGGCTGCGAGGAGCGCGCGACGGGCGGCGGAGGCTGCACGGGCGGCGGCGGCGGAGCCACGGGCGACGGCGGCGCCGCGGGAGGCTGGCCCGGCATGGACGCCGCTTTCCAGGACGGCGACGAGCTACGCGCCGGAGGCACCGGCGGCGGCTGCGGCGGCTGCGGGGCCGGAGGCTGCGGCGCGGCGGGCGCGGGCGTCGCCGCGGGCCAGGGATTCGCTTTTTGGGTTGGCTTGGCGAACGGGAGCCCGCCCGATGTCGTGGTCCGCTCGTCCCAGATCGCCCGGGCCTGCGCCGGCTGCGCATTCGGGGTGGCAAACGGAAGCCCGCCCGATTGTGTCGTGCGCTCGTCGACGATGTTGTGCCCGGTCGCGGCCTTGACGAACGGGAGCGCGCCTTTCGCGCGCGACACATCCGTGGGAATGACGGTGTCGATGCCCTCGTCGTCGGGCGTGATCATCGTCATCGTGGTGGCGCGCGGCTTGGGCGGCGGAGGAATCGCCGGATCCGGATGGACCGGCCTCCCGGGGACGGGCGGCGCGATGGCGACGACGGTCGTGGCCTCTTCGAGCGTGATCACGATCCGACCGGGCTCTTCGAGGCGTTCGAGCTGAATACGCCCGCGGAACGTGAGCGTCGCGAGCTGGCGATCGGTATCGATCCACAGCGTATCGCAAAGCAAGGAAAGGGCGTGCGAGCCACCCCGGCCTTCGAGCACGGCGCGCGGGCGGAGGCCCGGCAGGTTCGTCACGAGGCGGGGAATCTGCGGGTGCATGTTTTCGAGGACGATACGCGCGTCCTCGGCGAGCTCGCCGAGCTGCTGGTCGCCGGGCGCGACATTAAAAAAGGAGAGATCGAGGTCCTCGGGCAAGGGAGCCGCGATGAGGGAATGCGGGGTGAAGGTCGCGGCATATCGGCCGAGCTTTCCGCGGCGGAGCGGCCAGCCCGGCGCGACAGGGCCGAAGCCGACGGGGGCAATGGCGGTGCTGGGGGAGCTGACGAGCAGGCCGGGGGGCTGGAGGTTCGGAAGTTTCGTGCGGCCGAAGGAGTCGCGGACGTCGGTCCGGACGCCGACGGGGTTCGTGGAGTCGGCCCCGCCCGCGGCGCGCTCGTACGCGAGGGACATGCGGGAAAAACGCGGGCCCTCGACGAGGGCGCCGTCGGCGGTGAAGGAGCGGTCCTGGTGGACCTCGATCGATTTGTCGAGGTCGCCGACGATGAGGCGCGCGAAGAGGGAGCGGACGGGTTGTCCTTGCGGCGCGAACGCGGAGCCGACGAGCGTCACGTCGACGCGCGGCTTGAGGGGGGCGAGGTCGCTGGCGGCGAAGAGGCTACGGGCGTCGTCGTCGTCCCAGTGGGAGTCCTCCTCGTGCACGGGCTCCTGGGCCGTGGCGAGGGGCGATTTTCCGGGCTGGATCTGGCACGTCGCCTTGGCGACGAACGTGAGGGTCCAGGCGCCGGGTCCGGACTGCCAGATCATCGAGGCGACCGGCAGCGGGGAGAGGGAAACGACCTCCATTCGGAGAGGGTAAACCAACGGGCACGCGGCTTACCAGGTCATTGCATCGAGGCGCCGCCGTTCGGATCGGGCGGGAGCGGTGGACGGCGGGCGAGGAGCTCGAGGGCGGCGGAGCGAAGGACCGCGGGGACCTGGGTGGCGTCGGCGACCTCGGCGAGCTCGTGCCGGAGGAGCTGCGAGAGGACGGGGACGGAGAGCTCGGGGGGCGTGCCGGGGTTCAAGACGAACGCCATGCGCACGCGGGCGCGGGCCATCCAGCGGGCGGAGCGAGCGACCTCGGAGGCGATTTCGGGCTTTTGCGGGCGCTTGGCGGCGATACGGACGACGTCGTCCTCGGTGAGGCGCGGATTGCCGAGGAGGTTTTCGATGACGCGGGGATGCGGGTCGGCGAGGAGTTTGTCGAGGATCACGCGCGAGGGTTTGCGCGCGAGGGCGCGGCGTTCGCCGAGGGAGAGGGGCCGGCCGCCGGGTTCGAGGGCGATGCCGCGGTGTTCGATGGGCGAGGTGGGGCGGGGTTCGGCGCGGCTGGCTTTGCGGCGAAGGAGGCGGGAGAGGGCGAGGAGGGAGGCGTCCTTGGCGACGGCGCGGAGGGCGCTGATGAAGGGGGCGTGGGCCGGGTCGCCGAGGAGCGGGAGGAGGGCGGCGATGACTTCGCGGGCGGCCGGGTCGGTCTGTTCGGCGCGGGAGGCAATGTCGTCGAGGGCGCGGGCGGCGGTGGGCGGGCCGGCGGCTTCGAGGGTTCTCCGGACGAGGGCGGTGCGCATCGCGAGGTCGGAGAGCGCGGGGACGACCTTGCAAAGGCGCGCGGCGAGGACGGAGGGGTCGCCGGAGGTGGGGGGAGCGGGGTTCAAGGGGAAGGAGGGAGGGTAGCAGGGAACGGGGGGCGGCGGCGCCGCCCGGCCCGCTTTGCTCCCCCGTGCCGCGTCAGGGGACGAGGATGTTCGACAAGGCGTCTGCCCGCGCGAATTCCGCGGCGGAGCGATACGGGTGGGTCGTGATGTCGACAGGCGACACATGGGCCTGGACACGGACATAGAAGGCGCTCACGTCCTCGAGGATGCGCGGCGGGAGATCGACCTTCGTGTCCTTCGTGTGCAGCCTCGCGACAACCATCCCGTACGAGAACTCGCTGGGCTTCAAGATCTCGATCGTGTAGTGCGTCGGCGTCCCGACGGCCGGCGCCTTCCAGCTCAAGCGTGGTGTACGCGTGACGCCCGTCTGATCGCTGAACGCGCTTTTTCCGTTGATTTCGAGGTCCTGGACCGGGCTCAAAGGCGGCTCGATGGGCTGCCCGCTGACGCTCGCGACATCACGTCCGAACATGATGGCACCGAAGTCGTTCCACGGGGTCGCCACGCCAGGCGCGGTATAGGTCACCATGCCATAGTGGTAGACGAACGCGGAGCTTCCCCAGTCCGCGGGATACGGGTTTCCATACGGGATTGCGCCCAGATTGACGTCGGCGGAACCGGCCGCGAGGCTGAGGGAAAGAAGCGTCGCGGAAGAGCCGACGGGGGCGTACTTGTTGCCGGGCCGCGTGTGGATCTCGACGAAGGTACCTTGATCGACGGCCTTTGGGTTCACCGCGGCGAGGTGGCTCGTGAATTTCGTCGTACGGACATCGAGCGAGGCGCTCACGTTCGACGGGACGCTGGTGAACGCGCCGCTCTTCGAGACGGTACTCCCGTCGGTCTGCGTGATATCGTCGAAGCTCGCGAATCGCGTGATGATGGCGTAAGACACGCCGGAAGCGCCCGTCTGCTGCGAGAGCTGGGAGACCGTGAGGACATCCCCCTTGCTCGCGTCGATGAGGCTGCTCCAGGCGAAGCCCGACCAGTTCACGGTGAACCTGTCGAGCGTGGTGTCGCCGACCGCAGGCCAGTCCTCGGCGGCCGAGCCGTACAGCCTCTGCCCTGCACCGCTGTTGGGGACGAACAATTGGATGTCATCACCGGCCTTCCAAGGGTCGAGGTTCGTGATGTCCAGGGTAACCTTGGTCGGATTGACCGTCGCGCGCGGGGCATCCTTGCGCCCGGCGATTGCGCCGCCGAGGTCGATGTCCCTGGCCGAGGTGTAGATATAATCGAACTCGCCTACGTGGAGGACATAGGGGCCCTCGGGGACGCCGGGGATGACGACCGAGCCATCCGCCTTGCCCTTGCCTTCGAATGTCTGCCACTGCCCGCCGCCCATGGGGACGAGGGCCTCGATGGGGGTCTTGCTGAGGTCTTGGGGGGCCTCGACGGTGGCCTTTTCTCCGATCCAGACGTCGAGCGAACGGACGGACACGGCGCCGGCCTCGCCGCCGCCCTCCGAGGGGCCCGGAGGGCTCGTCGATGGCGGGCCGCCTGTGCCTTCGTCCTTGCCGCCGCAAGCAGGGAAGGAAGCGAGAGCAAGAAGGGTCGCGGCGTGTGCTACGTGGGTACGTCGGATCATCAGTATCCTCCCGGGTGCGGCCCTCCGCAGGGGCCGTGCCACGGGGGACCGACGTCCCGCTTGCTCGAGCCGACAGGCTGGGCTTTCCGGTCGCGCTCTCGCCGTAGCGGTTGCTCGTATGCCGTGGGGGCCCGTCATTCTCGAAGAAGATGTCGGGGGATGTCGCCCGCGGGGGTTCAGTCATGCCGCGCACGGCTGCCTTGATGCCGCCCGCGGCTACCTTGATGCCGCCTGCGGCTTCAGGGACGCCGCCCACGGGGTTCAGTCATGCCGCGCACGGCTTCAGGGATGTCGTCCACGGCTACAGGGACGCTGCCCGCGGCTACCTTGATGTCGCCCGCGGCTTCAGGGACGCCGCCCGCGGGGTTCAGTCATGCCGCGCACGGCTTCAGGGATGTCGCCCGCGGCTTCAGGGACGCCGCCCGCGGCTACAGGGATGCCGCCCGCGGGGTTCAGTCATGCCGCGCACGGCTTCAGGGATGTCGTCCACGGCTACAGGGATGTCGCCTGCGGCTTCAGGGATGTCGCCTGCGGCTTCAGGGAACGGCGCCGAGCGTTTCGAGCAAAGCGCAAGCTCGTCTGCGTGTTCTCTGGCATTCGAGAACGTGCAGGGTCGAATGAAGTCGCTGCTGCTCCCCGCCCTCACCGTGGCGTTCGCCCTTGGTTGCAGCCACGCGAGAGAACCGTCCCTCGCCGTCGGCGACACGGGAGGGAAAGCGCTGTCGGGCAACGGCACCGAATGCAGGAGAGTCCCGACGGCCCCAGACCCGGCCGTGGCCTCGGAGCCCGATGCGTCCCGTGTCGGCGACGATATCGAGTCCCGGATACGGAAGGTCGCGGCGACGGACCTGCACTGCTCCGCACAGCAAGTGTACGTCCGAGAGATTCCTGCAAACGACGACTTCGTCTATGGCGCGGAAGGGTGTGGCTCGTATCAGTTGTATCGTGTCTCCGAGAAGCACGGCGTGGAGCTGGAGGGCGTCGAAGTGTTCCTCGTTTCGCCCGTTTCGCCAGGGACGCTCCGGATCGGATCGAGGACAGCCTTTAGCGCCCGAGCCCCCTCGCGCGGCGAGGCTATGCTGATCGTCGACCCACAAGGCGTGGTGTGCCGCGCGACGGTCGGCGACGAGGTCGCCGATACCGTATGGGACGTGGAAGACTGCGCGCGTGAATGGCCCATCCCGTTCGGGCTCGTTGCGGTTCGCGCGTCGGACGCAACGAACGCTGTCCGACTCGAAAAGAATTGGATCGCGGAGAATGTCGCGCCAAAGCAGGACGGCAGCGAATCCATGTGGAGGCCGTTCACCGTCGTCGATTTGACCGGGGATCGTCGGAAGCAGGTGGCCGTCTTTTGCAGGAACATCGCCGGCGAATACGAGTGTGAACGATTCATGGTATACCGGGGAACCGAGAAAGACCCCGGGTGGCACCTTCCCATCGCGCGTGGACGCTGGATTCCGTCGCGGTACTGACGCGTGGGCCAGCCCTCCACGCGAGGCTCGAGTCGACGCTCGATTTCAACGGCATGTCCCAGATGCAAGGGCCGGCCGAGTATCCGGGGAGCGGCTTCCTCGTGAAGATTGCCCCTAAACGATCCCGTCCATCACCTCGAGCGCAAGCTCATACCGCCCGAGCGGCGGCATGATGTACGCGCCCGCGACGCGATTGCGCACCGCCGCGAGCATCTCCCGGGCAATGGCGACGCCCTCCTTGCGCGCGGCGGGGCCGCTGCCGGCGCGTTGCATGCGGTCGCGCACGTCCTTCGGGATCTGCATGCCGGGGACCTCGTTGTGCAGGAACTCGGCATTCTTGTGGCTCGCGAGCGGCAAGATGCCGACGAGGACGGGCAGGCCCAGGGGCTCGGCGTCTTTCAAGAATCGATCGAGCACGACCGGATCGTAGACCGGCTGCGTCATGATCAATTCGGCGCCGGCGCGTTTCTTCAGCTTGAGGCGCTCGAATTCGCGCTCGTAGTTCAAAGCCGCGGGCTCGGCGCCGGTGGCGCAGAAGAACGAGGTCACGCCGCCGAGCGGTTTGCCGCCGGGGTCGATGCCGGCATTGAGGCGCGAGGCGAGGCGGAGGATGCCGATCGAGTCGAGGTCGTAGACGGCCGTCGCGTCGGGGAAATCGCCCATCTTCGGGGGATCGCCGGTGATGACGACGAGGTTTCGAATGCCGAGCGCGTGGGCGCCGAGGAGGTGCGCGACCTGCCCGAGCAGGTTCCGATCGCGGCCGCAGACGTGCAGGAGCGTCTCGACGCCGAGCTCCTCCTGCATACGCACGGCGAGCGCGAGGTTCGACATGCGCGCCTGGGCGCGCGCGCCGTCCGCGATGTTGATGACGTCGACCCCGCCCGTGACGAGCATCTTCGCGGCCTGGATGGCGGAGGTCGGATCGACGCCGACAGGCGGGTTCACCTCGACGGAGACGACGAACTTCTTGCCAATCTTGGACGCGAGTTTGCTCTTTTCCGCCGTGGCGACGGGCCGCTGGCCGATCACCATGACGGGCGGCTCGGGAGGAACGCTGCTATCGGAGACCCCGACCCATAGTGGGCCCGCGTCCTCGCACGCGCCCGCGGCGGCGCTCGCCTCCATGCGCGCGGCGGCGGCCATGCGGCGAATGTGCTCGGGCGTCGTGCCACAACAGCCGCCGATGAGCCGGACGCCGAGCTTGCAGAGGCGGCGCGCGAAGACGCCGAAGTATTCGGGCGTGGAGACGTAAATGAAGCGGTCGTCGACGCGGCGAGGAATGCCGGCGTTGGGAATGGCCGCGAGCGGAATGCCGAGCGGCAGGAGTTTTTCGACCGCGGCGAGGACGACCTGCGGGCCGTCGGAGCAATTGACGCCGATGACGTTGCAGCCGAGGTCACGCAGGCGCGCGCCGATGTCGGCGACAGGCGTGCCGTCGGAGAGGGTGAGGTCGGCGTCGACGGAGACACCGGCGACGATGGGGAGGGCGTCGCCGACGGCCCTGCGGACGCCGTCGATCGCGAGGAGGAGCTCCTCGGGCTGGCGCATGGTCTCGATGAGGAGGAGGTCGGCGCCGCCCTCGGCGAGGGCTTCGGCCTGCTCGCGGAAGGCGTCGCGCACGCGGGCGCGGTCGTCCTCGCCAAAGGCGGCGAGCACGAGGCCGCTCGGGCCGATGGCGCCGGCGACGTAGCCGCGGTCGCCCATGGCTTTGCGGGCGAGCTGGGTGGCGGCGAGGTTGAACTCACGGACGCGGTCGGCGTAGCCGTGGCGGGCGAGCCGGACGCGGTTGGCGCCGAAGGTGTTGGTCTCCACGACCTGGGCGCCGGCGCGCACGTAGTCTTCGTGGATGCGGAGGACGAGCTCCGGGCGCGAGACGACGAGCTCTTCGTAGTTGACGTTGAAGAGGACGCCGCGCTCGTAGATCTGGGTGCCCATGCCCCCGTCGACGACGAGCACGCCGCGACGAACGGCGTCGAGGAAACGCGTGGGTTTCGGGGTCAGAGAGGACGGGGCGCTCGACATCGCGCGCACCCTAGCACAGGAGATGTCGGTAGCAGACGGACGAGCGGCCCCGAACCCCCGCTGGCGGGCGTTTCACCGCCTCGGCTCACGACCTGTCATGGAGGGGTACAGCCCTTGATCTTTTTCCCTTTGCACTGACCGTTGCCTCCGCAGCGGTCGTCCGCCGTGCATGGGTTGTCGTCGTCGCATGCCGCGCCCTGCACGACGGTCGCTCCAGCGGTGCAGATCCCGGCCTGGCACGTGTCACCCACGCGACAGACGTTCCCGTCATTGCAGGGTGTGTTGTTCGGTGCGATGCCATTGTCCGGGCAAGCCGCCGAGCTGCCGGAGCAAACCGCGACCACCTCGCAATCGCCCGGAAGGGGGCCGCATTCGGTTCCCTCCGGGGTGAAGACGTCGGTCGGGCAATCCGCTGAGCTGCCGGTGCACGTCTCGGCAACGTCGCAAACGCCCATGGCGGCTCGGCATTCGGCCGTGGAGAAGACATCCCCTGGGCATGCAGACGACGCGCCGTCGCACGTCTCCGCCAGGTCACATACGCCCGCTGCGGCTCGGCATTCGGTTCCCATGGGGGTGATGACGTCGGCCGGGCAGTCCGCAGAGCTGCCGGTGCACGTCTCGGCTACGTCGCAATCGCCCGCTGCGGCTCGGCATTCGGTTCCCGCCGTGGTGAGGACGTCCGTCGGGCAGTCCGCAGAGCTGCCGGTGCACGTCTCGGCAATGTCGCAATCGCCCGCTTTCGCGCGGCATTCGGCCGTTGAGAAGACATCCGCTGGGCATGCAGACGACGCTCCGTCGCACGTCTCCACCAGATCACATACGCCCGCCGATGCACGGCACAAGATGCCCGGGAGAACGGGCGCGCATATGCCATTGACCGGAGCACCCGCGGTGACGCTGCACGCCTGGCAATCCGTGGAAACGCCGCCGCCGCAGGCGGAGTCGCAGCAGACGCCGTCGACGCAATGGCCACTCACGCACTCCGACGCCGCGCCGCACGGCTCCCCGTTCGTGTTCGCGAAGAGGAACACGTACGCCGCGCCCTGGTCCGCGAAGCCGACATCATCCCTGTCGGCCCCGACGAGCCGCGTACGCCCGTCCGCCGACAACGCCACCGATTGACCGAACTGGTCGCCAGCCGCAACGTCCCCCACCCCCTCCGTCAGCTTGACCTGGAGGGGCCAGGCCGCGCCACTGCGCGCGAACACGTACGCCGCGCCTGCGTTGACGAAGCCGCTGACGTCGGCAAAGAAGGCGCCGACGATCGCCGTGTTCCCGTCCGCCGACACGGCCACCGATTCACCGAGCAGATCGGCAGGTAAACGGTCCGGGGCCACGAGTTGCGCCTGCTGGCTCCACGTCGAACTGCTGCGCACGAATACGTACGCCGAGCCGTGGTTCAAATTGGAGGCGGTGAGGACGTCATCCTGGGAGGCTCCGATGACCACCGTGTTCCCATCCCCGGATGCCGCCACCGAGATGCCGAAAATATCGGCCGTCCGGCCGTCCGCGACCGTCAGCTTGGCCTCCTGGGCCCAGCTCGAGCCGCTGCGCACGAATACGTACGCCGAGCCCTGGTCCCCGTTGATGCCGATATCGTCCTGGGAGGCTCCGACGACGACCGTGTTCCCGTCTCCCGATACGGTCGCCGAAATGCCGAAGGCATCCGCGAGCAAGCCGTCCCCGGCCGTCAATTTGATCTGCTCGGTCCAGCTCGCGCCGCTGCGCACGAACACGTAGGCCTGGCCCGGGTTGATGTTGTCGCCGAGGTGCTGAGGGGCGCCGACGACCGCCGTGTTCCCGTCGTTCGATACCCCGACCGAGTTGCCAAAAAGAGCGAGCCTCTGACCGTCCGAGGCCGTCAGCTTGGCCTGCTGCGGCCAGGTCGTACCGCTACGCACGAATACGTACGCCGAGCCCTGGTTCCCATTGATGCCGATATCGTCCGCGAAGGCCCCGACCAGCACGGTGTTCCCGTCCCCCGACATCGCCACCGAAATGCCGAACTGGTCGTCGGGGGCGGCGTCCGCCGCCGTCAGCGTGGCCTGCTGGGTCCAGCTCGTCCCGGTGCGTACGAATACGTACGCCGAGCCCTGGCCCGCGGAGCTGCCGACGACGGCCGTGTTCCCGTCGTCCGATACGGACACCGAGGAGCCGAACAAGCGGAAAGGTGATGCATCCGCTGCCGTGAGCTTGGCTTGCTGCGTCGAGATGAGCGGATCGATCTCGATGGGATAGACGGCACCTGCCACGTCGACGTGAATCGATAACCGATCTGCCCCCACCGAGAGCCGCGCGGGGAGCACGCGCCCCCGTGCGTCTTGCGCGTACAAATCCGTGTAATGCAGCACCGCATGGCCCTCGCCGTCTTGCAACACGGCCTCGTCATCCCCCCTCGCCACGGCATGAAGGTCGCCCTCGACCGAGAGCTCGACGATGACCTCCCCCTTCCGCCCGTCTTCGCAGGGCGGCATGGACGGGAGCGTAAACCCCTGTTCGAGCCCGAGCGGTCCGTTGACGTACCACTCCCCGAGCGCCGTCCCCGCCGCCTGCGCGCGCAGGTACTCGACACGGTTTGCCGACGCCCTGGGCTCACTCGGCTCGAGAGGCCGCAGATCGCCGTCACATCCGTATCGCGCAGCTGAAATATGGAAGCTCCACGCCTCGTCGCCGTCGGGCCGAACGCGGACGCCTTCGCTGGTAAAAACCGAGTTCCATCGATGGGCTGGATTCGTCGCCTGGAGCCCCCGTTCCGCTTCCAGGACATCGTAATGTCTCGGCGCATCCGCCTGCATCGTCGCGATGTACGCAGCTCGCAATCGTGCTGGAGCCGTGGCTTGCTCCTCGTCGCCGGGAGCGCGCTCGGGGCTCGAATCGAACGGCTCATCCGAGCTGCACGCGGCAGCGGCGACGAGCAGGACGACGAGCCCGTCCATCCAGCGCTTTCCTCCCCCAACGGTCGAATTCAGTCTTGGCCATCGTGACATGTCATCCCCTCCAGCATCGACGCAGGAGCGGCGCATCCGTCCGCGGGCGCACCCGAGGACGGAGCCGCTCCTGATAGTTCGAGGATTGGGATGATTTTTCCGATTTATCGGTTTCGAACTTTCAATTCATTCCGTCGGCGTCAGGGTCATGGCGCACGTTCTTTTTGCACCTGCCCTGCGGGCCGAATGTGTTCCGAGCAAACCCGGCCCGGAGCGAGGAGCCTCCCATGCAATGCGATTTCGCCGTCGGTCCCCCGGGATCAGGGGAGATCATGCACACACCGAAACCCCCGGCTGCTGCCGCGGCTCGCGGGCGGCTCGCCTTCGTGCGACGCGGACCGCACGCCGAGCCAGTGGTTGTCGGACCAGGCACCGCCGCAAAGCATGCGCTCCTTGGGCTCGTACTCGAATACGGACGCGGTCCACTCGCAGACATTGCCGGCGAGGTCGTGAATGCCCTCGGGAGAATCATCGGCCGGGAAGCTGCCCACGGGGCATGTTCCATCCCGCTTCGAGATGCCCGACCAGCAGAGCTGGGTGCTCGGCTCGGCTTCGCCCCACGAATACGTCGTACCACGCGGCCCCCCACGCGCGGCCCACACCCATTCTTCCTCGCTGGGCAGGCGGTGGCCGTACGTCTTGCAGAACGTCGCCGCCTGGTTCCAGTCGACGCAATTCATGGGATGGTCTTCCTTGCCAGGCTCCCCGTAATTGCACGCGTCGTCCAGGCTATAGAAGGTGCCCTCGGCCGAGAACTCGTCGAGGTGCTGGTCCGAGCACTTGCCCGCCTTCACGCAGGCGGCATAACGGCCCATGGTCACCTCGGTGCGATCCATGCAGAAACGAGCGAGGGTCACCTCGTCCCTGCTGGCGCGCAACCTGAGCTTGCCGCCGGGGACCTCGACCATTCCGTCGGGACACCCTCCGTCGTCGGACGCCGGCTGCACCGGCTCCGTGGTCTTCGTGGTCCGGGCCGGCAGCGTGGGCTCGGCGACGACGGGATCCGCGGGACGCACACCGGGCGTCCCGCATCCGAACAGGCCCGCAAACCCGAGTCCCACCCAAAGCCATGACGCACGGAGGCGATCCATCACGCGCGACGATAGCGCCCCCTCGACCTGCCTGCACGTCCGCCGCGTCGCCTCGCGACGCAGGTGCAAAGGGAACCATCCTGCCGTATCGTACGCGCCCCGAAACGAGGAGTGACGTATGCCGCGCGAGTTCGCCGTGGGTCCTTGCAAAGTCTCCCTGGTGGAAGGTGACATCACGACCGAGGACGTCGACGCCATTGCCAATGCCGCGAATGCCGGGCTGCTCGGCGGCGGCGGCGTGGACGGCGCCATTCATCGGGCCGCGGGGCCGGAGCTCGTCGCGGCTTGTCGCGAGGTGAAGAAATCCCTCCCCGGAGGCCTTTTGCAGACCGGCGGGGCCGTGATCACGCCCGGCTTCCGCCTGCGCGCCAGGCACGTGATTCACTGCGTCGGCCCGGTCTACGAGCGCGAGGGAGCAGACGCGCCGAAGCTCCTCGCGAGCTGCTACACCGAGGCGCTGCGCCTTTGCCGCGAGCACGGGCTGTCGTCCATCGCATTCCCCGCGATCAGCACGGGTGTGTACGGCTATCCGCTCGACGCAGCCGCGCGGGTGTCGCTCACGGCGGTGCGTGACGATCTGCGCGCCCACGGAACGCCGTCCGTCGTGAAGATGGTGCTGTTCGGGCAGAGCGCGCTTTCGGCATTCCTGCGCGCGGCCGAGGAGGTTTTCCCCGCGGCCGAGCCTTGACGAGCAGGCCTTGGCCACGAACGATGGCGCCGTGATCGGGAAAAAGAGGATTGCACGAGACGCGTTCGAGGCGGGCCTGCCTGAGCCGCTGCGCGGTGAGCTCGATACGCAGGCCGAGGGCGCGCTCGAGCGGGCGGCGGCGCGCGGCCGAGAGGCGTGGCCCTCGGTCCGGATCGAGGACGAGGTGTGGTTGGGTCACCTCGCGAGCCGTCTCCGAGAGGGCGAGCCGCTCGCCGCGCAGCTCGAGGCCATCGACGCGGGCGGCCTTTACCTCGCCGCAGCTTGCTTGCGCGGCGTGCATGCGGCGCTCGAAGCGTTCGAGCGGGAGGTGCTTCCGTCGGCGCGACGCGCCCTGTCCATGCGCGCCGACGAAGCGCGCGTCGACGAGGTGCTGCAACGGACACGCACGCGCCTGCTCACCGAGCTCCACGGTTCGCCCAAGCTCGCGCTGTACGCCGGGCGCGGGCCCCTCGGCGGGTTCGTGCGCACCGTCGCGGTCCACCTCTTGGCGAACGACGAGGCCGCCGCGAAGCCGGTCGAGGACGACGACGACGCGCTGGCCGCGCTCCCCGAAGCCGCCGACGTGGAGGCGGGGCTCTGCCGGCTGGACCAGCAGCAGCACTTCCGCGCGGCCTTTCGGGAGGCGCTCGCCACGCTCTCGTCGCGCGACCGGGCGCTTTTGCGTCTCAGCTTGCTCGATGGGCTCTCGATCGACGACATCGCGCCGATGTACGGCGCCCATCGCGCGACCGTGGCCCGCTGGCTCGGCGCCGCGCGTGATCTTCTGGCCACCCGGACCCGGCAGGCGCTCGCCAGCCGCCTGCACCTGCGTCCCGACGACCTCGAGAGCCTGCTCGGCGGCGTGCTCAGCCGCTTCGACCTCAGCCTGTCGCGCCTGATGCGCGAATCCCACGGCGAAGGCGCCCCTCCCGATGCGACCTGACGATTTCGTGCGACCTCGACCCGACACGACCTGTCCCTTGGTGCGGGGTGCATGTGCACCGGCCGCGGTGTTCATCCACGTCACCAAGGAGTCTCGTCGTGAAACAACTCGTGTGGTCGCTCCCTCTCGCTTTCCTCCTCGCCTGCAGCGCCGGCACCGGAAGCTCCGGCTCCGACAATGGCGAGGGCGGGAGCGGGGGCGAGGGCGGGAGCGGCCCTGGTTCGTCGTCTTCTTCCAGCTCGTCGTCCACGTCGTCCGGGCCGAGTGGCCTCACCGAAATGGATCGCCTCCAGGTCTTCTGCGAGAAGACGATGCTCGCCGGCTGCGCCGCCTGGTTCACCTCCGCGGCCCAGTGCGTCGACATCATGAGCAAGACGCAGAGCGATCTATGCCAGGACAAATGGGTCGCGGAGACCGATTGCCTCGGCAAGACGCAGGCCGGGGACTGGACCTGCAACGGTTTCGGCGAGCCGGAGATCGTCGGCACGGTCTGTCGCGACGAGTACGGGTTCGGCTCGTATTGCCGCATCGCCGTCGCCACTCCGGACTGTTACGGAGCCGCGTGCATGTACAGCGCCGATTGCTCGGGCGATGGGGTCTGCAACGACGCCACGAAGCATTGCGTGCAGACGAGCGCCAAGTGCGGCGGGCTGCCGTGCAAATACAGCGCCGATTGCCCGAGCGCATTCACGTGCAACGACGCGCTCGGGCAGTGCGTCTTGAACTGAGGCGCGAGACTCGCTGATGGCCTGCCTCGACGAGAACCTCTTGTTCGAGCTGTCCGTCGGGCAGCTCGACGGGGCCGCCTTGGCCAAGGCCGAAGAGCACCTCGACACCTGCCCCCGCTGCCGGCGCGTGGTGGCCGCGACGCTGCGCGCGAGCGGGGCCGCCGCGCCGCCGCCGCCCCTGACGCTCGTGACACGTGGCACGGCGATCGGCCGGTACCTCGTCGTGGAGCGCGTGGGCGTCGGCGCCATGGGGCAGGTGTTCGCCGCCTACGATCCCGAGCTCGACCGCAAGGTGGCGCTGAAGCTTTTGCGCTTCTCGTCGCGGCCTCGCGCGGAAGAGGAGCAGAGGCGCGCGCGGCTCGCGCGCGAGGCGCAGACGCTGGCGCGGCTATCGCACCCGAACGTCGTGACCGTGTTCGACGTGGGGACGTGGGAGACGCAGTTTTTCGTGGCGCTCGAGTTCGTCCCCGGAGGGTCGGCCCGCGCATGGGCCACGCGAGAGCCGCGCGCGTGGCGCGAGATCGTGCAGCTATGGATGCAGGTCGGGCGTGGTCTCGCCGCCGCGCACGCAGCCGGGGTCGTGCACCGGGACCTGAAGCCCGACAACGTCCTCGTGCGCGCCGATGGCCGCGCGCAGGTGACCGATTTTGGTCTGGCCGCCGATACACGGCCCCGCGACGTGGCAGCCGCTCCGACCGAGATGGCCCTCACGGAGACGGGCGCGCTCCTCGGGACGCCGGTCTACATGGCGCCGGATCAGCTCGAAGGCGCGCCGGCCACCGAGGCCTCCGATCAGTTCGCGTTCTGCGTGTCGTTATGGGAAGCGCTGCATGGCGAGCGTCCCTTCGTCGGTCGCACGGTCGCCGAGCTCGCGCGCGCCGCGCGGGAGGAAACACCACGCGCGCCGGCATCGTCGCCGGTGCCACAAGCCGTGCGCCGCCTGCTGCAACGCGGGCTCCATCCCGATCCACGCGAGCGCTATCCTTCGGTTGCCGCGCTCGTCGACGCGCTCGAGCGCGCGACGGAGAAGCCTCGTCGCTTCGGCATTCCCATGCTGATCGGCGCGGCCGCGCTGGCCCTCGGCGTCGTCCTCGTCGCGCGGCCGACCGAGACCGTTCGCCGTCACCCGACGTGCGTGCTCGCCGAGGAGCGGCACCGGGCCGGGTGGGACGAGGCGCGCCGCGCCGTGGTGCGTGAAGCCTTCGACCGCACGGGCCTCTCGTATGCCGCGAAGGCCTTTGGTGCCGTCGACGGCGCGGTCTCGGCGCGCGCGTCCGCCTGGCGGGCCGAGCGCGTCGAGGCGTGCGAGGCGCTCGTCGAAGCGGCGCAGCCCGATCCCCTCTTCCGCGCGCGTGTCGCCTGCCTGGACGAGCGCCTGGCAGAGCTCGATGCCGCCGTCGAGGTGCTTTCGCTCGGCGGGAACGACGCGGTCAACCGCGCGACGTCCGTCGTCGAGAAGATGGCGCCGCTCGAGGCCTGCGTGGCGGTCGACGTCCGACCTGCCGACGCAGAACCCTGCGAGGCGTGCGTGGTGATCCGCGCCGATGTGCAGCGCGGGAGGACGCTGCAGCAGCTCGGAAAGTTCGCCGAGGCCGAGCGTGTGACCAAGGACGCGCTCGCACGCGAGGCTCCACCAAACGCCGCCGCCGCGCGGGCCGCGCTCCTCGTCGAGCACGCGCGCACGCTCGAACCGCTCGGCCGCCTCGACGAGGCCGAGCGCGAGATATTCGACGCGGCGCTGGCCGCGCACCGGGTGGGAAGCCGCGCCCTCGCCGCCGAGGCGTTCGCGGAGCTCGCCTACGTCGTCGGGTACCTGCGCGCGCGTCCCGACGACGGCGAACGATGGGCGCTCCAAGCGGACGCGCTGCTCGGCCCCGACGATGCGCCGATCCTCGATCGCGTCGCCATGGTGCGCGGGGTCATCGAGACGCGCCGCGGCAACCTTCGGCTGGCCGAGGAGCATTTTCGCCGCGTGGAGGAGCGCGTCCGCAAGCGGCTCGGCGCGGCGCACCCGAGCCGCGCCCGCGTGCTCACCAATCTGGCGAGCACGATCTTGCACCAGGGTCGCTTCGACGACGCGCTTCCGCTGCTGAAGGAGTCGTACGACCTCTTCGTCGCGGCGCTCGGCGCCGATCACCCCGACGCGTTCCAGGCGCTCAATGCCTACGGCGCGGCGCTCGGCAACGCCGGCCGCTTCACGGAGGCGGTCCCGGTGTTCGAGGCGGCGCTCGCCGGGTACAAGCGCACGCTCGGCGCGAACCATCCACGGATTGGCCGTGCGGCCTCGAACCTCGCCGAGGCGCTCTACCGCTTGAAGCGATATCCAGACGCGCGCGCTCGTTACCTCGAATCTGCGGCGGCCTTCGAGCGGGCCCTCGGGGCCGACACGCCGGACCGCGCGCTCGCGCTCACGGGCCTCGGTCAGGTGTACGTCGCGGAGGGCGCGTGCGCCGAGGGCCTCGGCGAGACGCAGCGGGCGCTCGACATCTGCGCGAAGTCCGCGTGCGAGCCCAACAACGCAGCGGCCCTCGCGTTCCTGCACGCGAAGGCGTGGGTCTGCGCAGGCCACGCGAAGGCCCAGGCCCTCCCGCACGCCCGCCGTGCTGTCGAGCTCTTCCGCTCCCTCGGCCCCGGCACCGAGGAGGAGATCGCAGAGATCGAAGCGTGGCTCCGGTGAAGTGAGTGCGAGGTTGCTTCGCCGTCGTATCGAACCCCCGCCTCGACAGCCGCCCCCGCCACGACGAACTAGGCTATGCTCCGCCCGCCCGCGCGGCTGCGCGAGGATGCACGGAGGCGAGCACCATGTACGAACCGATCAAATTTCCGACGAAAAGTGGGGCGGAGGCACAGGGGGAGCTCGTGGCGCCGGAGGGTGTGGAGCGGGCGCCCGCGGTGGTGCTGATCCAGGAGTGGTGGGGGCTCAACGGGCAGATCCGTCACGTCGCCGCCCGCCTCGCGCGGGAAGGGTTCCTCGTGGCGATCCCCGACCTCTATCACGGGCGCTGGACCGTCGATCCCGCCGAGGCCCAGAAGCTGATGGAAGGCCTCGAGTGGCCCCGCGCGCTCGACGAGATCGGCAGCGCGGCAGCCTTCCTGAAGAAGCATCCGCGGAGCAACGGGCACGTCGGCGTGGTCGGCTTCTGCCTCGGCGGCGCGCTCTCGTTTGCCTCGGCCACCCTCGTGCCCGAGTTCGAGGCCGTCGTGCCGTTTTACGGTCTCCCCCCCGCGGACAAGTTCGATTTCTCGAAGGTGAAGGCGCCTGTCCTCGCGCATTTCGCGAGCCAGGACGATTGGGCCCGGGCGGATAACGCGCGGGCGGTCATGGAACAGATGCATTCGCGTGGACAATCCATGGAGCTCCACGTGTACGAGGCCGGGCACGCGTTCGCGCACGAGTCGCGCAAGGACGTGTACGTCCCGGAGGCGGCCGCGCTCGCCTGGAGCCGCACCATTGCTTTCTTGCACCGGCACCTCGGCTGATCCGGGAGGCCGCTTTTTCAGGATGACTTGGTTGGAGGTCGGTCGATGTCGAATCGTTGGATGAGGGTTTGGCTTTTTGCCGTGCCTTGCGCGGCCGTGCTCGGCTTCGCGGGCACGGGCTGCTCGGACGGCTCGGACGGCTCGGGCGGCGCGGGCGGCGAAGGTGGCGCGGGTGGATCGCCGGCGAGCAGCTCGAGCTCGAGCTCCGGGACCGGCGGCACGGGCGGACAAGGCGGCGCGGGCGGACAAGGCGGCGCGGGCGGCGGCTGCGGCGATACCATGACGGACCCGCTGAACTGCGGCGCCTGCGACAACCAATGCGCGCCGGGGCAGACGTGCGCGGGCGGCGTTTGCACCTGCGGATCGGCGAGCGTCGCGTTCGCGGACGTGCAGGCGATCCTGTCGGCGAGCTGCGCGATCGGCGGCTGCCATTCGGGCGCGGGAGCGAAGCAAGGGCTCGATCTGACGAACGCGAACGCGCACGCCGAGCTCGTGGACGTTCCGGCGGAGCAATGCGCGGGCGGGACGCGGATGCGCGTCAAGGCGGGCGATCCTTCGGAGAGCTACCTCATCGACAAGATCATGAACGTCGACAAGTGCTCCGGAAACAAGATGCCGCCGGCGATCGCGCTCTCGGAGGACAAGATTCAGACGATCTCGGACTGGATCTGCGGCGGCGCGATGCCGTGATGGATTGAATGGGACGGGGACCGATGTATTGCTCGCGTTGTCTCAGGCGTTTCGAGGATGAAGAGCACCGCTTCTGTCCGTACGACGGCACGAAGCTCGTCGCGACGCCGGATGTCTCGTCGCTCCGCGCCAAACCCACACCCGAGACGGGCGTGGTGCTCGGCGGACGCTACGAGGTGCGGGGGCTCATCGGTCGGGGGGGCATGGCCCGCATTTACCTGGCGCTGGATCGGAACACGAGCGAGCCGGTCGCCATCAAGATGCTCGACTCGCTGCACCTCCGCGCGCCCGGCGCACGCGCTCGCTTCGACCGCGAGGCGAAGGCAGCAAACGCGCTCGCGCATCCAAACATCGTCAAGGTGCTCGATACGGGGGAGCGGCCGGACGGCGTGCCTTTCCTCGTGATGGAATATCTCTTCGGCGAGACGCTCGGAGACTGGCTACGTCGCGAGACGACGATGCCACTCCACCTCGCGCTCCCGGTGCTCTCGCAGACGGCCTCGGCGCTCGGAGCGGCGCACCGCGCGGGGATCGTGCATCGGGACGTGAAGCCGGACAATCTGTTCCTGGTCGGCGAGCCGGGCGAGCCTTACAACACGAAGGTGCTGGATTTTGGTTTGTCCAAGCTCGAGGCGGCCAAGGCGGTCACGCAGGCCGGGGTGGCCGTGGGGACGCCCGAATACATGCCGCCCGAGCAGGTGGTGGGGGACAAGTCGGATTCGCGGTCGGACGTGTATGCGCTCGGGGTGATGATGTATCGCATGCTCGTCGGAGAGCTGCCGTTCCGCGCAGACGATTATGCGGTCCTCCTGGCGAGGCAGCTCATCGCGCCGCCGCGCGAGCCGTCGGAAGCGCAGCCGGGGATCGATCGGGCCACGGAAGGCGTGATCCTGAAGGCATTGCGCAAGAAGCCCGAGGATCGGTATTCGACGATGGAGGCGTTCTGCGACGACCTCGAGCGGCTCATGGGCAAGCGGCTCGGGTCGCTGTCGGCGGGGCTCTTGCCGCGCGGGCCGGACGTGTACGAGCCGAAGGATCAGCTCTCGCGGACGGCGGCGAAGTTTTTTTACAACAAGCTCGGGATGACGCCGCCTGCTTGGAAGTGAAGGCGGGCGGCGCCCCGGGGTCGTTTTTCCGCGTCACGCCGCCTTCACGAACTTCTGCAGCGATTGCGCGAGGTCGTGCGTGCGTTGTTGCTCGGGTGCGAGCTCCTGGAGGACGAAATCACGCACGGGCGGCTCGAGCTCGTCGAGATCCCGGGCGTACCGCTTCTTGCCTTGATCCTCGCCCTCTTCCAATGCGGCGAGCGCGGCGCGGTGGCCGAGCAGATCCGCGCCGCGTTGCACGATCCGCGCGAACGCGCCCCACACGCCCGAGCTCTGCGCGGGCTCGCCGCCGAACTCGCTGACCTTGTTGCGGAGCTTGTCGACGCGCCGCTCGTGGCTCTCCAAGAGCTGACGTAGCGAGCTCGTGAGGTCCGCGTCGCGCACGCTGCGCAGGGCGAGCTCGTACGTCTCGACGCTGGCGAGCTCGCCGCGCAGGAGGTCGTTCAGCCGGTCGAGCGTGCTCTCCTTCGAGGGCTCGCCCGTCCGCCGGGTCGAGGGAACTTCGTCCTTGAACGCATCCTTGGCGGACTCGGCTGCTGCGCGCGCGACGGTGGCTACCTCGCTCGCCGCGGCGGCGAGGTCCCGGCCCGCGTGCTCGAGGTGGGCCTTGGCGCGCTCGATCGAGCCGCTTTCGCGCTGATCGACGCTGCTGCGCTCGATCGGGGCGTTCTCCTCCTCGCCCTGCACCTCGTGCTCGACGTCCGTTCGTCCGCTTGACTCGGTGTCACTGCCTTGGGGGACGTTCGTGGAAAAGTCGGGCTGGCGCTTGTCCTGGTTCATGCGCCGATCCCTGGGGCGCCCACGCACTTTCGTCGAGCGCGCGTCGTCCCCGACGTCTCGTGGTAGGCTCGCCTCCGTGACGCTCCTGAAAATTGCTCATATTGGACATCCTGTGCTCCGAAACCGGGCGCGCGAGGTCGAGCGGGACGAGCTTGCCACGGCCGAGGTGCAGACGTTCATCGACGACCTCGTCGAGACCATGCACGACGCGAACGGCGCCGGGCTCGCCGCGACGCAGGTGCACGTGCCGAAGCGGATCGTGGCGATCGAGGTCAAGGACAACCCGCGTTATCCGTACAAGCCGAACATCCCGCTCACGATCGTGGTCAATCCGGTGATCGAGCCGCTCACGGAGGAGCGATTCGACAATTTCGAGGGCTGCCTCTCGGTGCCGAACCTGCGCGGCGTGGTGTCGCGGTTCGCCGAGGTGCGCGTGACCGGCTGGGATCGGCATGGCGCGCCGTTCGAGCGCGTCGCGCGGGGCTTGACGGCGGGGACGTTCCAGCACGAGGTGGACCACCTCGACGGCAAGCTCTTCGTGGATCGGGTGACCGATACCTCGACGCTCTGCACGTGGGCCGAGTTCGATCGGTTCCACAAGCAGGCGTTCGTGGAGCGGATCGTGCCGTTCGTGAAGCGAATGGGGGGCTAGAGCGCCGAACCGTTCGGCGCTCAGCGGATCACTTCGGAATGACGATCCCGCAGGGGAACTGGACCGAAATGGAGTGGTCGCCCTGCTTGATCGTATCGCACGCGGTACCGAGCAGCTCGATCTCGTCGGGGCCGTTGAGCCGCCAGCCGTTCATGTCGTTGTAGGGCAGCGCCTTGCCGTCGAGGGAGACCTGGCCCTCGGCGGCCGCGGTCTCGTCGACGATGCCGTTCAATTTGAGCACGCAGGAGCGGACGCCGTTGATGATCTTGTCGAAGGCGTCGATCAGCGTTTGCGGATTGAGCGCCTGGTAGTACGTGGCCTTCTCGGCGCCGCCGATGGGCAGGCCCGCGCCCGCGTTCGCCAGGTCCTGCAAATGGCCGAGGCTCACCTCGGCGCCGACGCTGATCACGAACGTGCGGACGTCCTTGCCAAACGAGGCCTGCGCGGCGGCGATCGACTCGTCCTGGCCATTTTGTGGATTCGGCTCGGCGCAGGTATCGGGCTCGCCGTCGGTCGCGAGCACGATGATCTTCGGCCCCGGCTCCTGGTAGGCGACGAGATCCGCGGTCACGGCCGTGATGCTCTCGCCCGTCGGCGTGTCGCCCGCGGGGTCCTGCGGGGCATAAACCGCGTCGATGGCCGCATGGTTGTTCAATGCGAGCGGCACCTTCGCGAGCATGGGGCACGTGCCGCCCGCATTGCCGCCGTTGCTCGTGTAGAGCGCGAGCCCGAACCGCACGTCCTTTTCGAGCTTCTTCACGATCCCGTCATTGGGATCCATGAGCGTGTCGTAAAGGACGTTCCAGCGATCGCCATTTCCGAAGCTCGCGGTCATGCTGCCCGATTGATCGATGAGCAGCATCACGGTCGGGATCTGCTTCTCGAAATTGACGTTCACGTCGGCGCAGGCGTCGGCGCCGCTGCCGGTGCCGGTGTTCGACGTCACAAAATCGATGCCGCCGCCGCCGCCGGACCCGCCCTCGCCGCCCGTGGGGATACACCGGCCCTTGACGTTGCAGGTTTGCCCCGTGGGGCAACCGGCCGCGCCGGGGGCGCAGTCCGCCGTGCAGGTGGCGCTGTTGCCGCAATACAGGCCGTCCGCGCACGCGAAGTCGTTGGCGCAGAAGCCGCCGCACTTGCCGGCGTAGACCGAGTCGCACGGAGGCGTGCCGGTGCTCGTCGAACCGCAGCTCGAAGCGAGCGCCGTGACCATGGACGCGAGCCCCATCGCGAGCGCGGGCGCCAAGAGACGGCGGAACCACGAGGGCTTTCGAGGACGTGGAGAACGGGCAAAATGCATGCGTAAGCTCCTGTGTTCGTAGGTTCTCGAAGTGTAGCGCGGCACGCTGTTCAAGGCCGCTTCGGGCGTGTGTTCGTCCTCCGCACGCGCACGCGCCCGCCGGGATCTTGCCGCGCGATGAACGCGATCATCTTCGCGAGCTCGGGATGCGCGAGTAGCTCGGCGACGGTGTGATACCGGGCCTCGAGCTCCTTGTTCGTGAGCACCGCGTGGACGGCGTGATGGCAATCGCGGCAAATCGCGAGCGTCTCCTTGCCCCCGCGGCTCCGCGGCACGAGGTGATGGTCCGAAGGGTTCAGATTCGGCCGTTCACAGAGCGGGCATGGTTCGATCGGTGCCGGTTCGGGACGCATGGGCGGACGCCCGCCCATCATACATCGAAAAACGGGGGCGGCTGGTGATCACCGTGACGGCGGACGGCCCTGCGCGAGCGACCATGTTTGTCCTTTCCAGCGTGGAGCAGCCCACCGCGGCGCGGCCGTGACGATCCGGGACGAAGGCGCGCCATGGGTCTTTTGAGCCCGTTCGTGGCGTGGTACCCTGCTCGCGGATCTCGTCGATGCAGACTTATAACCTCGCGAAACTGAGGGCGGATCAGCCGAACCTGTGGCCGCCGCTCGTGCTGCCTGCGTGTCTGCTCGCCTGCGAGGCCGCGCCCGGGACGACGAGCCCCTTCGAGCTCGCCTACTTCAAGCCGGGCTCGGAGGATCCGACGATCGAACGTTTCTCGCTCGTGCACGCGACCGACATCTCCACGGCCGACGTCGAGGCGCTGCGCTCGGCCGGACGCGAAGACGTGCTGCACGTGGCCGCGGCCGGCGTGATCACGGCAATCCTGCGGGCGCGGGACGAACTGCGCGTGGTGCGCGTGTCGAAGCGGGGTCCGTGGCTGGATCTGCATCTCCAGAAGCTCGACGGCCGCGATGACCGCGTGCTCGTCGCGTTCGGGACCCAGGGCGCGGATACGGACTCCGTGCTCGCGGACGTGGTGAAACACGTGCACGGCGCGCCGGGTGGGCGAAAGATCGCCGGCGCCGTGGCCTTCGGCGGAGGAAAGGCCGCGATCCGGGTCCTGTCATGATCACCTTCGCCTTCGGGGCCGAGGCCTGGCCGAAGAGCCTCACGGTGTCGGACGTCGAGCGCCACAAGAGCCTCCTGATCCAGCAGGCGATGTACGCACGGCTCACGCAGCCGGCGATGGTCTTCCGGACGCTGTCGCGCGGCGCGCTCTACTGGGAGCGCTGGCTGCTCGAGAAGGACCCGGGCCGCTGCGGGGAAGAGCGCGTGCTGTCGGGCCTCGAGCTCGCGCGCGACGCGGGCGACTGGAAGGAAGCGGAGCTGCTCCTCGCGCACTGCGAGGCGGCGCCGGACCTCGACGGGCGGCCGTTCGTGGAGGCCTGGAGCGTGATCGTGCGGGATCGGCTGCAGGAGCAGGTCGACAACGAGCAACGGCTGGAGATCGCCTTCCAGAAGTTCCGCGGCACGAAGAACGTGACGGACGAGGCCGCGCGTGCGGAGCTCGCTCGCGACGTGATGGCGCGCGCGTCGGAGATCGGGCAGGTCGGATCGCCCGTGCCGGTGAACTACCTGCTCGCCCGGATCGCCGCGGCGCAGGGCTGGAACGAGGAGGTCGAGGGGTACTACGCGGCGCTGCTCGTGTGCCGGCCGCTGTGGATCCCGTACATCGTGCAGCTCTCCGAGCACCAGGCGAAGACGGACCTGAAGCGCGCGTTCAGCACGATCGAGACGGCAAAGAGCTTGCTCGGCAAGGATTTCTGGCTCGCGACCTGAGGGCTTGACGGGGTATACGGGCCGCCTCTCCCACGAGCGAGCTCATCCGTGAAGCGCACCTCCCTCCTCCTCGCGCTCGTCCTGTCCATCGCCTCGGCCTCGGGTTGCCGCAGGCACGGGGCGGACGGGATCAACTTCGAGCACCACCACGACCTCGCCTACGAGCCCCTCGCCGAGGACGCACCCTCCGCCGAAGCGTCGCGCGTCGAGATCCACGATTCGCGCAGCGAGCTGCCGGACGCCTTCTACTACGACGAGTATGCCGGGACGCCGGAGAAGAGGTTCACGGTCGCGCCGGGGTATCCGAGCGAGGAGCGGCCCCATCGTGTCCTCGGCACGATCAGGCTGAAGGAGCGCGTCGATGTCTCGGGGTACAACGAAGAGAAGCTCACGGCCGCGTGGAAAAACGAGGCCCTGCGCGCGCGCCGGGAAAAACTGCTCGCCGCGGAGGCGGCGCGCCATGGCGCGAACGCCCTCTATTTGATTTTCAGTTCGACCGATCGCTTCGCTCGAATGCCCGAGCGGAAGCGCACCTATCTGGCCGTCTACCTCTCGCCCGACCCACCTCGGTATCCCGACGTCGAGACGCTCCTCGGGCGGCTGGAGCTCAAAAAGGACGGCTACCACGAGGTCAAACGGTTCACCGCGAAGCTCGAGGAGCTCCCCGACCGGGCGCCCGAGACCATCCAGCTCAAGCGCGGCCATTGCTACACGCTGGCCATCGCCTTCCACCCCGAGCCCATCGATCGACCGCGCGGAAAGGTCACCTCGATCAATTTCACGTACAAGGTCCCCAATCCGGAGGTATTCCCCGGCATCCCGCACAACAACGCCGCTGCCGGCGGCTTCAGCGAGCGGCGCGACGGGGATAAGAGCATGTTTCGCTCGTTGCACCACCTCGACGGGATCTGGTCTCGCACGGGAGCCGGGGAGATCGCCTGCCCCGTCTATCGGACCCAGCCAGCGCAGCTCTCGTTCACGACCTTCGACGGCACCATGCTGAAAAACCCGCCCAAATTCGAGCCCGGGCGAGGCACCTCGGAGTTCGTGGTCTACGAGCGCAAGCTCTCCGCCGAAAAGTTCAACGAGGCGGCCTGCATACGCTGCTACGACGTGGCGCGGCAATGCAGCTACCGAGAACCGCTGGCCTCGTGCGCCGAGCTCGGCAAGTGCTTGCAGACGACGGGGGTGGGGCTCGGCGTCTGCTCCGATCGATATCGCTGAATTCGCGCGAATCCGTGCCCGCGTCCCTCGGCTGGGCGCCGCCATCGGCCGGAACTCTCCCCGGGGCGACGCCCCCGCAGCAATCCTACCGCAAAGCTACAACGGCGTATCAGGTCGCCGAACATGCCCCTCGCGCATGCGGTCGTTTCGCGTAGGATCCTGCGTCGACTCATGAAAGCTGCGCGTCAGAAGCGAAGCGAGGATACGGTCCGCTTCATCCTCGAGGCGACGGATCGGATTCTCGCGCGCGAGGGGCCCTCTGCCGTGACGACCAAGCGCGTCGCTCGCGAGGCCGGCGTCGGCGTCGGGACCGTCTACCACCACTTCGCCGATCGCGTGGCACTCCTGCGCGAGGCGGAGCGGCGCGCGTGGGAGGCGGAGTACGCGGTGCTCCTCGGGCGCTTGACCGAGATCGACCCGACCACGATCGACCCGGCCACGGTCGAGATGGTCGCGTCGCAGCTGATCGGATTCACCGTCGAGAGAGTCCTCCAGCGCGTCGACCGGCACGGCATCTCGATGGACGACGCCGACATGCGCACCGTGATGTACGAGAGGTATGAAAAGACCGCAGATTTTCTGGCTCAAACGCTGGCCGTGATCGCCCCGCGCTTTCGCAGACCGGACCTCCGGGCGAGCCTGCTCATGGCAACGGAGACCCTCGCGCTCATGTCGTGGGCCGCGGCGCATCGGCATCACGATCGCGTGAAGAGCGGTGAATTCCAGCGCGAGCTGAGCGATATGATCCTGCGGTACCTCCTCGCCGACATCGACGAGCGATGACGGCCCTCCGGCATGCCCCGATCGAAATCGAACACCCGATCCACGTGGCACGCTGAAACATCCGAAAATCACAGCGGATTCGTCGTGCGCGCGAAGTCGAACGCGACCCGCGCCGGAGAGCACGTGCATTGACAGGTGCGGGCTTCGTCCCGTATTTGAGTGCGCAGTCGTCTCGCCGTCGAGGTTGCCCTTCGCGCATGGAAGCTTGGCAGCGTGTCGTCGCGCCGAGATGGCGGAGCATGGCTTTTCATTGGGGACGGGCGGAGCAGCGCCATCCGTTGCAACCGCCGAGGAGATGCGCATGAAAAAGCTGGCGAAAGCTCATGCCGGCGGATGGCTCGCCGTCCTCGCCTGCACGGCTGTGAGCTGCGTGGGTACAATTGGTGGCCCCGATCCTTCGGAAAACGAAAGGACTCGGCTCACGTATGCCTGCACCGAGCAGCGGAAGCTCTCGCGCGGCGTCACCTTCGACCACATGCGTCGACTGTCGCACGCCGAGCTGGTCCATACGCTGGGTGCGCTGCTGGGCGAGTCCATCATCGGAGACGCCGAGATTCAGACGAAATTGTCCGGGTTGCCGGTCGACGAGATGGTGATCGCCGGTGACTTCACGGACAACCCACCGGTGGGCACGGCGCTCGCGCTTTCCCAGGTGTCGAAGCGCGCCGTCGAGCTCGCGATGGCGAGCCCCACGTGGAAAACCGATCACCTGCCGAGCTGCGCCGGCACGAGCCCGCTCACCGACGCTTGTGTGGAGGAGGTCGTGGAGCAATTCGGCGGCCAGGTCTGGCGCCGCGATCTCAGCCCCGACGAGGTGCAGTCGTACCTGAGTTACTATCACGAAGCCGGCGCGGATATGGGGGGGCTCTCGTACCTCTTGCGTCGACTGCTGCAGTCGCCCTCTCTGGTGTTCCACATCGAGGAAGGCGCCGAGATCAAGAACGGCCGAATTCGCCTCACCGATTTCGAGGTGGCCTCGCGCATCTCGTACCTCACGCAGAACACCATGCCCGACGACGCGCTCATGAAAGCGGCGCGCAGCGGAGAGCTTCAGTCCCTCGAGGGCGTGCAAGCTCACGTGGAGCGGCTGCTCGCCGGGGAGAAGGCGCACATCAAGGTGCGCGACTTCTTCCGCTATTACGCGCGCCTGGGCACGGTGCCCGATCCGATGCCCGCGGTGGGCGCGCAGATCGGCATCCCCGATACCTCGGGGCTCGGGGACGAGATGAGGCAGGAGGCGTTCGACTTCTTCGAGCACGTCTTCTGGTCGGAAGAGGGCACGTTCAACGAGCTGATGACCTCGAGCGCGGCCTTCCCGCGGTCCGAGGCGATGGCCCGAATCTTCGATACGGAGGTGGTGTCGAGCGAGGAGCCGGTCGCCAGCGCATCGTCGCACCCAGGGCTGCTGCACCGCCCCGCGCTGCTGACGAACGCTGGCGGGCGCACGAGCCCCATCGTGCGCGGCGCGCGCTTGCGTAAAGCGTTCCTTTGCGACGAGATGGGAATGCCGGACCCGGCGGCGGTCGCGGAGCGCAAGAATGAGGTCGGCGACATCGAAAACATGAGCAACCGCGACAAAACGACGAAGCTCACCGACGCCCCCGCTTGCATTGCCTGCCACGCGAGAGTCAACGGGATCGGGTTCGCCTTCGAGGGGTTCGATCAGCTCGGCGCGAAGCGGAGCGTGGAGCTCGTGTTCAATGAACAGGGCGAGCCCGGAGCCACCTGGCCCATCGATACCACGGCACAGGACCCGGAGCTCGAGCCCGGGGGGCCGGAGAACTTGAGCGACTCGGTGGAGCTCGCGCTCGCCATGTCCGAGAGCTACAAAGCCCGGGCCTGCATCTCGCGTCGACTCTTCGAGTACTACCACGCGAGCACCGTCGACATCGAAAGCGACAGCTGCATCCTCAGCGAGGGAGAGGCTCGAAGTCAAAGCGGCACGCTCCAATCCGTGCTGCTCGCCACCATCGCCAACGAAGACATTTTCTGGAAGCAGGAGCCCTGAGGACGCCATGAAATACAACCCGAAGAGCCGACGATTGTTCCTGTGCGGCGCGGGGGCGGCCCTGGTGCTGCCTGCGCTGCGTTCGTTGATGCCGAGGGAGGCGTACGCGGGGCCCGAGACCACGCCGCCTCGGTACATCCAGGTCTTGAACCCCTACGGTCCGAGCGCCTCGCTCTACTATGGCGCACTGAAGGCAAACCAGAATATCGAGCCGTACGTCAACGTGAAGGCCCTGAGCGAGCTCGAGGGCGCCATGTCGCCCATCCTCGGGGACGCGTTCACGCCGTTCACGAACAAGCTCTCGGTCCTGCGCGGGATTGACGTGCTGGCCGAGAACTGGAACCATCAGTACTGCTTCCCCACCTGCGCCTCCTCGTACGCGGCGGGCCTCGACAATGACGAGGCGCCACCGACCAGCGGCCAGGAGTCGATTGATGTGCTGCTGTCGAATTCGGCCAAGATGTACGGGCCCGAGGTGCCTGCGGTGCGGCGCTCGGTGGTCCTCAACCCGGTCATTACCGACGACTACAGCAAGAATCGCTCGTTCTCGTGGCGTTCGACGAACGCGAAGCTCGAGATGGTAAGGCCCGTGAAGCAGACCCAGGCCTTCTTCGATGCATTCGCTTCGGGCTTCGGTGCGGTGGGCGATGGCGACCCGCGCGAAACGGCCCTCTTGCAGGCCGTGCACGCCGACTACAAGAAGGTGCGTGACAGTAGCCGCATCTCGGCTGCCGACAAGCAGAAGCTCGAATCGTACATGTCGCTCGTCGCCGACATCCAGAAGGGAGCCGGCACGTGCTCCCCTGCCATGCAGGAGGACGAGGTCGACATCGAGGCCGTGATCGCCAATCAGTTCCGCATCCTCGCAGCGGCCATGGTCTGTGACTTGACGCGCGTCGCCAGCATCACGCTCGGCATGTCCATGGGCACCTACCCACGTCACGAACAGCATCACAAGATCTATGGGAAAACCTTGTCGGGTGCGACCGCGTCGGAGCTGGCCGTCGACCTGAAGCTCACCGGAGCCCGCGTGGCGAAGCTGCTCGGCATCCTCGACGCGGTGGTGGAGCCTTCGGGCACATTGCTCGACAATTCGCTCGTCTACTGGTCCATGCAATACGGCTGCGTCGTGATCGGAGGCGAGCACAGCGCCAATGGTATGCCTGTGATGGTCGCCGGCGGCGCAGGCGGCAAGCTGAAGCAAGGCCATTACATCGACTTTCGGGAGCCGGCGAGCGAGACGCTCCATGATGACAGCCGGCGCGGGATCCCGATGAACAACCTCCTCGTGACGTTCATGAACTGCATGGGCCTGTCGTCGTCGGACTACGAGGCGACGCCCGGGAAGGGCTATGGGAGCTATCCTCCGAACGCCCTCGCGAAAAAGCCGAATGGCGCCTTCTGGGACACCACGGCCGGTCGCCGGTCGCCGGTGCCCTTCCTGTACACCGGCGAAGCGATGGGCTGAGCGCTCGTCAGGTCACGGGGCATCGACGCCCGCATCCATCGTCGGGGCGCCGCAATCAGCCGGAACGCCGCTGCCCGGCGCGAGGACGTCGATGCCGTCGTAGCAGAAGTTTTCCGGCCCCTTCGCATAATACGTGTCGAGGAAAGCGCCGAGCGCGGCGGTGTCGAGGCAATCGGCGCGGAGGAGCCCGCCCCACGCGGCCGCGGCGAAACGGACGTCGAGCTCGGGATCGGGCACGACGATGATGCGCGCCTTCAATGGCGCGACGCAGAGCGGATCGGCCGGGCGCGCGTCGAGGAATGCCGCGAGGGTCGCGAGCTCGGATTCGCAGCCGCCATCGCAATGGTACGAGATGACGACCGCGCCGTGCTCCATCGAATGGACGAGGAAGCCTCGCGGGACGGGCGCGTCGTACCATTTGAATGCGGCCCACGAGGGATAGTGCGGGCCCGAGGTCGGAGGGTTTGTCGGGTACACGACAGGGGAGCACATCGCGACGTGCGGGGAAGGAAGGATGGGCACGGCCATCGTGGTGACGGGGCAGGCGCCGGCATCACTCGGCCCGGCGTCGGGCTCGTTGCCGCCTGCGCCACCCGCGCCGCCGCCGCCGCCTCCGCTTCCGCCTGCGCCGCCGCTGCCGCCTGCGCCACCGCCTCCGCCAGCGCCGCCGCTTCCGCCGCCGGTGCCGCCAACGCCACCGCTTCCGACGCCGCCGCTTCCGCCAACGCCCCCCTGCCCTCCCGCGCCGCTGGACGAGGCAGAGGACGACGACGACGACGAGACAAACGACCCATCCGCACCGGCGTCCACCGGCGCAGGCGACACCGTCTCGACCGGCGAGCACGCGAACCCAAGGGCCGGGAGCGCGAGCGCAAAAAGCACCCCCGCGCTCCACAAAAATGAGCGGTCTCGGCGGCGAATCACCGCCGAGACTTTATCAGGCAGGCGCCCCCGTCGGGCCGGTTTTCAGACGCCGCCGCGCGTACGCGCCTCGCGCTCGAGCTGCTCCTGGTACTCCACGCTGAAGCGCGCCCATGGCCGCGAGCGCAGCCGCGGGAAGCCAATCGGCTCGCCCGTGCCCTCGCACAGGCCGTACGTGCCGTCCCTGAACTTCGCGAGCGCGCGATCGATCTCCGAGAGGAGCTGCACGTCGCGTTCGAGCAGGCGCGAGGCCATCGCCGTCGCGCCCTCGATGTTCGCCTCGTCCATCTCGTCGCCGACCTCGCGCCCGGTGTCGCGTTCTTGCTCCTGGCGCGTCTCGATGCTCGCCAGGATCTCCGCGCGCTTCGTCTCGAGCAAGGTGCGCAGCTCGTCGCGCTGCTCGGGCGTGAGCTCCGGCTCTTCGTCGATCGACTCGGGGTTCAGCGCGCCCGCGCGCGTCGCAGGCCTCGCAGCGGGTCCCCGCGGCGCGATGCTCCCGATCCCTACTCCCTTTCGAGCGTCCATGGTCCCCTTTGTCGTTCGGCGAATGTTTTCCGGACGAACGGCAAGGGACATGCCCCTCGCCCTGCGCACGAATCGCACGTCACGCCGAAGACCGAGAGCCTAGCAGGCTCAGCGGCGCGCGCCGCTCACACCGAGCGTCTTGATGAGCCAGCCGATGTCCTCGAAGGCCGCCTTCGAAGCCGTGACAGCAAGCTCACCGCGCGGTGCGTCCACGGTGCCCGTCGAGCTCGACGTGACGAAGATGGGCGTTTCGCCCTGGTGCGGCATCGTCGAGACGGCGCGAATCAGCTGCTGGACGCGAGCATCCTCGCGCGGGCCGAACACGTCCTTCATGCGGTCCAGGCTCTTGACCAGCGGGCCCATCGAGAGGAAGCCGGAGCCCATGTGGGTGCCGCGACGGAGCGGCTCGAGATCCGTGCGCGACGCGATCGTCCCCGCGTCGGGCGCGCCGGTTTTCACCGCGAGCAGGCGCTTGACGAGCCCGTCGGGCTTACCGCCCCCGACGGCGAGCCACGTGCGCGACTTGCCGTCGGTCATGAGCAGGACGTGCACCTCGACGCTGACGAGAGCCTTCTGCGGGGCGCTCTTGTCGAGCAACGCCGCCGGGACGTTCTCGATCTTGATCGACAGATCCAGCGAGTCGGGCCCGAGGGCCGCGGGGCCCGGGCCGACCTTCACCTTGGGGAGCGCCTTCGAGAGCTCCGGCCCGAGCTCCTTGCGCAGCGGATCCTGAAAACCCTTGCGGTTGTAGACGTCCGCGATCTTGCGGAGCTGCTTTGCGAGGTTCGCCGAGCCCTCCTCGTAACCGGCGAGGCCCCAGCCGATCCAGCCGTTCACGAGGGCCTCGGCCTCTTGCTGCGGGGTGCGCGTGCCCTTGACCTCCGCGACCTCCACGCGGCCGCTCGCCGTGACCGTCTCGACGTCCTTGCCCATGGGCCAGTCGAAGAGCTCGCCGACCGCGCGATGATCGGCCTCGGAGCCGACGTTCACCTTCGCGAGGATGCCTTCGACGAGGAGGCGCGCCGTGCGCAGGATCGGCTGGAAGCGCTTCGGGTCGGAGCCGCGGCCGTAGAAGACGGACGCGCTGTCCTTGGGCGCGCGCCAGAAGATCGCGGGCGGCGGGCCGGCTCGCTCCGGGCGCTCGCCCATGAGGCCGCTCACCCAGGAGTTTTTCCCGCGCATCGCGAGCGAGGCGCTCGCGCGCAGGCACGTGGCCGGATCCATGGAGACGTCGAGCGTGAGTTTGTCCGCGTCCTGCGCGAAGGCGACGATCTCGTCCGCGAGGCCCGTGGCCGCGTCGACGATCGCACGGTCGAACTTGGGCTCGCCAATGGCGAGCTCGGCCTGCGCGATCACGGGCAAACCCTGCACCTGCGTGCGCAAAAGCGAGCCATACCGGGCCTCGGCCGGGGCGAAGCGCACCTCGAGGTGCATGTCCGAGGCCGCGCCGGCCTTCGTCGGCAAGGTGCGCGTGAGGTACGGCGCGAGCGTGGTGACGTCCTTCTCCTTCGGCCCGCACACGAGCCGCGCGGGCGTCGCGCCCGCGGACGCCGCGATCACGCACGTCGAGCCCGACCTGCCGCCGATGCGGAACATGCCCGGGCCGAGCTCCGTGACGGGACCCGCGCCCTCGACGGCCATCTTCGCCTTTTCGAGGGACGTGAGGCCGAGCGAGAACGCGACGAAGGCGCCAGCGCGCTTCGATTGCGTTTCGAGTGAGGCCACGGCGAAGACGGGCGCGTCGAGGGAGACGGCGGCCGCGAGACTACGCACGTCGACGTTGCTCGACACGACGTCGCGGAGGAGCGCACGGAGCTGGCCTTCGACGCCGCCCATGAGCGGTTCGGGCGGGATGGCCGCGCAGGTCCCGAAGCTCGTCAGCGTGGCCGCGGGGCTCTTCCAGCCGAAGAATGCGACGACGTCCTCGGGCTCCGGCACCGGCGAGAGGTCGTAGGCCGTCTCGGTCGGCTGAGGGGCGGCGACTTGCGCGGCGCCTTTTTCCTTCGAAGCATCGGCCGGCGTCTTCGTGGGTTCGACGGTCGCGGGCGACGGGCCACACGCGAGTGCGAGGAGGGCAAAGGCCGGGAGGAGCGACGTACGCATGGGCCGCCTTATACGGCGGGCGGAAGCGGACGTCGAGAGAGCCAGATTCACGCGCGGGCTCGGACTTGCCTTCCGCGCGACCTCGTCCTACGCCGAGCTTCATGCGTCTACGGACCCGCTTCGACAAGCTGCTCCGCACCTCGATCCTCGGATTGCCGGCGCTCATCGCCGCCTTTGCCGTGGCGTGCGGCGGCGAGCCGACCCCGCCCCCGGCCAATCCCGAGCCGCCCCCCGCGGCGACACCTGCGCCCACGCCGACGGAGACTCCAACGGCCGCGCCCGAGACGCCTCCGCCCAAGCCTACGGCGTCGGCGTCCGCCGAAGCGCCGCCGCCGCCGAAGTCCGCCGCGGAGGAGCGGCCGCCGGTGCTGATGAGCTCCGACAAGGAGCTGCAATCGATCTTCACCACGAGCCCGGGCGCGAAGCTCGAGCTCGGCGACGATTCGGGCCGCGCCGTCTTCCGCATTCGCGAAGGCTCGCTGGGCTCGCCGCACATCATCACGTTCAAGCTCGATCCGAAGGGCAAGTCGACGGGCGTGCCGATCGGGAAGATCTACCGGCTGCTCGTGCAGATCGAGAACTCGCCGGATCTGCCCACGCTCGAGTCCCTGGACAAACCCTTCGAGTTCAGCTTCCCCGCGGGCAACAAGAAGGACGCGAACCTCGCGATCGGCGAGCTGAAGGTCGACGACAAGGGCCGCGAGAAGATCACGTGGACGGTGGTCGCGCCCGAGAAGATCGACGACGCGACGGGGACGGCGTTCTTCAAGATCAAGGCGATCGGAAACTACTTCATGCACGTCACGGCGAAGGCCCCGACCGAGGCGCCCAAGTGAAACGCGCCTGATCGAGCGCCCAGCCGAACAACGCCCCTCCGAGATCGAGCGCACTCCTGCCGAGCGCGCGCCGATCAACTCGTTCACCCGCGAAATAATCCATCCCCGCCCGCGCGAGCGCGTGCGAGCGCGTGACCCATCGCTCGATCACGGGGCGCGCGCCGCCGTACACGAAGCGCGCCGCGCGCGCGCGCAGGCGGAGATCCAAACCGAGGCGGCTCTCGCGGAGCACCGAAGGAAACGAGGCGAACGAGAGGTCGCCCGCTTCGAGCGCGCGCGCGAGGAACGGGCCCGCGACGGAGCCGTACTGGATCGCCTGCGCGATGCCCTCGCCAAGCGCCGGATCGATGCCCGCCGCCTCCCCCACGAGGAGCACACGTGGCTGGGCGAAGGGCTCATGCAAGGAGAGGCCTCGCTCGGCGAAGCGTCGCAGCGAGGACGCGGGCACGGCCACGCCCTGGTCGTTCGCACGAGCGAGGAGCCGCTCGGCCGGCGCAGGCTCGGTCGCGGCGCGCTCGGGTACGCCCTCGGCGCGGAGCTCGTAGATGCCACGACAAACCATGGGCCGTCCGTGGACGAGCGTCGGAAAGTCCCACGCGTACCCGGGCAAACCCCGTGCGGCCATGTCGAAATGGAGGACGTCGCGCGGGCCGTCGCCGCGAGCTTCGGGGGTGTCGACTTCCACGGCCTGGGCCATGAACGCGCCGCGTGGCAAGCCGAGCGCGCGCCGCACGACGCTGCCGACGCCGTCGGCGCCGATGACGGCGCGTGCGCGAATCTCGCCGATCGAGCTCTCGATCCGCGCGTCGTGTTCGCCGATCACGAGGCCCGTGACCTTCACGCCGTCGCGCACGCGTATGCCACGCGCCATGGCCTCGCGCGCGAAGGCGTGATCGAACTCGAAGCGGCGGACGACACGGCCGATCGGCGGTCCCTCGGCGCGCGCGGCGAGCCTTCGGCCCGAAGCATCCACAGACAAACCGTGGATCGGGACCGACGGGACGAAGACACGCACGCCGATGGACGCGAGCAGCCGATCCGCGCGCGCGCCGATCGCACCCGCGCAGATCTTTTCGCGCGGATACGTCGCTCGTTCGAGCACGACGATCCGCTCGGCGAGTCGAGGTGCGGCGTGCGCGAAGAAGAGCGCCGTCGAGATGCCGGCGGGGCCTCCGCCGACGATCACGATCTCCGCGTCGAGCATGGTGTCGAGGGGGCTCAGCCCATGGGGAATTCTTCGCCCTCTTTGGGCGCGCCTGCGCGGATCATCGTGCCGACGCCACGCGAGGTGAAGAGCTCCGCCACCACGTTGTGCGGGACGCGGCCGTCGATGATGTGCACCGTCTCCACGCCGCCCTCGAGCGCGCGCAGGATCGACGCCGCCTTCGGGAGCATGCCGCCCGTGACCGTGCCGTCACGCATGCGCGCGTCGAGCTCCTCCGCGCTCATCTCCGACACGAGCAGGCCATTCGAGAGGATGCCCGCGACGTCGGTCAGGTAGATGAGCTTGCGCGCGCCGCACGCGACCGCGACCTCCGCGGCGACGGTGTCGGCGTTGATGTTGTACGTGTTCCCATCCTTGCCGAGGCCGATGGGCGAGATGACGGGGATGTACCCCTTGCCGAGCAAAAGCTCGAGCACGTCGGGATCGATCCGCGCAACCTCGCCGACGTAGCCGAGGTCCTTGCCCGGCGGCATGTTCATCTTGCGCGCCTCGATCAAGCCGCCGTCCTTTCCGGACAACCCCACGGCCTTCGTGCCCGCGCGCGCGAGCGAGGCGACGACCTCCTTGTTGATCTGGCCCGTGAGGACCATCTCGACGATACGCAAGCTCGCGGCGTCCGTGACGCGCAGGCCGTCGACGAACTCGGTCGCCTGCCCCATCTGCTCGAGCGTGCGCGAGATCTCGGGGCCACCGCCGTGCACGATGATCGGGCGCAAACCCACGGCCTGGAGCAGGCGCACGTCCTCGGCGAAGCGATCCTTGAGGTCGGCGCGCACCATCGCGGCGCCGCCGTACTTGATGACCGCGCGCGTGCCGGCGAAGCGCTCGATGTAGCGGAGCGCCTGCACGAGCGTGTCGGCCTTGAGCTCCGGCGTCTTGTGGTCGAGGCTCGGATCACGGCGCACCGGGCCGCCCGCGGGGTCGACGAGGACGGCCGCGTAGTCGGCGTTGATTCGTACGTAATCGTAGGAAAGGTCGCAGCCCCAGGCCGTCGCCTCACCCACGCCCGTGCCGACCTCGATGTCGACGAAGACCTCTTCACCGCGAAGAAGCGCGCGGAGCGCGTCGGCGTCGAAGGCCTGCGGTTTGCCCTGCGCGTAGACGAGGACGTTCTGCAGGCGCACGCTCGCCACGGTCGGATCGAAACGAATGTGCTGCTCGGCCGCGCGCGAGCCGACCGCCGCGAGGACACGGCCCCAGTTCGGGTCCGTCCCGAAAAACGCCGCCTTCGCGAGGTTCGATTCCGTGACGGCGCGAGCGAGCGCGCGCGCGGACGTGAGGTCCTCGGCGCCACGCACGGTGACCGTGATGAGGTGCTGCGCGCCCTCGCCGTCGGCGGCGATCGTGCGCGCGAGCTCGCGGCAGATGTCGATGAGCGCAGCGGCGAAGCTCTGCGCTTCGGGCGAGTCGCGGCGCGTGATCGGATCGTTCTCCGCCATGCCGTTCGCGAGCACGAGGACCTGATCGTTCGTCGACGTGTCGCGATCGACGCTGACCATGTTGAACGTCTCGTCGACGGCCGCATGCAGGATCGCGTCGAGCACGGAGACGTCGATGGCCACGTCGGTCACGAGGAACGCGAGCATCGTGGCCATGTTCGGGTGAATCATGCCCGAGCCCTTGGCGATGCCCGCGATACGCACGCGATCACCGCCGAGGAAGATCTCGCGCGAGGCGAGCTTCGTGCACGTGTCCGTCGTGAGGATCGCCTCGGCCGCAGGCGTGGGATCCTGGCTGAGCTTGGCGATGAGGCCGGGGACCGCAGCGGAGACTTTTCCATGCGGCAGAGGCACGCCGATGACGCCGGTCGAGCACGTGAGGACCGCGTCGACGGGGACGCCGAGCGCGTCGGCGACGGACGCGGCCATGCGCTGGTTCGCCTGGACGCCCTCGTCGCCCGCGAGGCAGTTCGCGTTGCCGCTGTTCGCCACGATCGCGCGCGCGTCCTTGCGAGGCAGCCGCGCGACGTTCCAGTCGACACACGCCGCGCGCGACTTCGAGCGCGTGAAGCATCCGGCCGCGACGGCGGGAACCTCCGAGAGCACGAGCGCGAGATCGGGGCGTTTGACCTTGATGCCGGCAGAGGCCCCGGCGAACGAGAATCCAAGCGGTATCTTCACGGGCCACCTCGGGGTAGGGGGAGCCGCGGCGCGAATCACGACGCGGGGGAGCCCTTCTTTTTGTCTGTCAATGCGGCGAAAGCGGCGGCGCGCCGATCATGGCGCAGAGGTTCTGGAGCGCCTGGGAGGCGGCTCCCTTCAGCAGGTTGTCGAGCGCCGACGTGACGACGACCGAGCCTCGCTCGGCGTCGGCACGAACGCCGAGGCGCGCGTACGGGGTGTACGCGACCTGCGCGAGCGTGACGTCCTCCGGCGCGCGCACCTCGACGAGGTCGGCAGGGGCGTACGCGCGCCGGAAGAGCGCTTCGATCTGGTCGTGCGGGACCGCGCCGGAGAGGCGCGCGAAGGCCGTGACGAGCAGGCCTCGACGAACGGGCAGGAGATGCGGGACGAACGTCACGGAGGCGCGCACGCGGCCCGCGCGGGAGAGCGCTTGCTCGATCTCGGGCGTGTGCTGGTGGTTGCCCACGCGGTACGCCGAGAGGTTCTCGTCGACCTCCATGAACAGGAGGCGCTCTTCAACTTTGCGACCCGCGCCCGATACGCCGCTCTTGCCGTCGACGTACATCGAAGCCGGGTCGATCGCGCCCGCCTCGACGAGCGGCGCGAGCGCGAGGATCGCGGCCGTCGCATAACAACCGGGGTTCGCGATGAGGCGCGCGTCCTTCGCGCCGCCCGTGCGCGTCGAGGCGGAGGCGACCTCGGGCAAACCGTAGTGCGCCTCGGCGAGGAGCTCGGGCGCGGGATGCTCGAAGCCGTACCAGCGCGGATACGCGGCCGGATCCTCCAGGCGAAACGCGCCCGAGAGATCAACGACGCGCACGCCGTGCGAAAGGAGCTCCGGCGCGAGCTTGGCCGAGACCTCGGCGGGCGTCGCGAGCAGCGCGACCTCGCTCTGCCGGGCCACGGCGACGGCGTCGCTCATCGGCGCGACAGGGAGCTTTCCGACGCTCGCGGGCACACGCACGCGATCACCGAGCTTCGATCCCTGCCATCGATCCGCGGCGACACCCGCGAGCGAGAGGGACGCATGTTCGGCGACGAGCCGCGCGAGCTCGCTGCCGGCGAAGCCACTGACGCCGAGGATCGAGACGGGGACTTTGGAGGCGCTCACGGGCGCGCTTCCCTACTGAGCGATGACGCCCTTGTCAAACGGTTGTGCATGCTCGCTGCGTGATGGCACCTCGGTTGCTCGTCCGAGTCGAAAGCGAGGTGACCTGTGCGGATCAGAAGCAACGTTGGCGCCCCGGACGGACGATATCGTCGAACGAATCGCGGCGCGTGGATATTCGCGCCCGTCATCGCATTGTCGATGCTGGCCGCGGGCTGTACCGCGACGCTGTCGGCCGGGACCCCGAACGTGGGCGGGTACGACGTGGCGTATGCGGAGGCGGTTCCCATCGATGTGAATACGTACCCGGCCGTCGCCTATCGGGGCCGGCTCGCTTACCTCGTCGAGGGACGCTGGTACTGGCCGACGGACAATGGCTGGGTCGTGTTCCTCGAGGAGCCGCCTGAGCTCGCGCGTTACCGCACGAACGTCCAGACCGCGCCGCGCGCCGTGCCGCCGCCCGCGGTCGAGTACGGCTACCCGCCGGTTCGTCCCACGAAACCACGCGAGATCCATCGCGAGTACCGGCCTCGTTGACCGATGACAGACAGGGGGAGGTTTTCCATGCGCGATTCGATCATGAAATGGGCAGGCTCCGCGGCCTTTGTGCTTTCGCTCGCCCCCACCGCGATGGGGTGCCTGGCCGAGGGGTCCGTCGTGTACGTGCCCATCGGCCGCGATACGGGGACGGTGACGCAAACCTGGTCCATCGGAGGCCGCTTCGACCCGAGCCTCTGCCGGACCTACGGCGCCGATCGCATGGAGCTCGTCATCCGCGACATGTCCGACCGCACCGTGGCGCGCGCATATCAGCCCTGCAGGGAGATGCAGATGAGCGTGAAGCTGCCCGAAGGGACGTACAAGGGCGACGCGACGCTCATCGCCCGCGACGGCTCGGAGGTGAGCACCACGCTCGAGCTGCTGCCGTTCCGCATCCTCTCGAACACCGATACGCCCGTCGACACCGACTTCCCGACGTCGTCGATGCTGACGGTGCTCTCGGTGGACGCGGTCGCCGCGAGCGCGGAGGTCGACGACGAAGCTCCCTGATCCAGGGGACACACGACCGGGGGACGTGAGACGCGTGCGGAGGCCGACGCGTCGGCCTTGATCTACGTCCCCATCTTCATCCATGCTCTCCGCGCTCGCCTCCTTCGTTCCGGCAAGGCGGCGCCGCGCCCCACGTGCTCGTACCCGACGCGCTTTTTCACGGCCGATATCGCGTCATCCGCTGCATCAAGGCGGGCGGCATGGGCGCCGTGTACGAGGTCGCCGACGAGGCGACGCGGCGAAGGCGCGCGCTCAAGGTGATGCTGCCGGGCACCATCGAGGACCCGATCCTGCGCGAGCGGTTCGCGCAGGAGGCCACGATCACGGGCGGCATCGAGAGCGACCACATCGTCCAGGTCTCCGACGCGGGCATCGACGAGAGCACGAGCATGCCGTTCCTCGTGATGGACCTGCTCTCGGGCGAAGAGCTCGGCAGCATGATCGCGCGGCGCGGCGCGCTGCCGCCGGCCGAGGTCGTGCTCTATCTGGGACAGGCGGCGATCGCGCTCGACAAGACACACGCGGCGAACATCGTGCACAGGGATCTCAAGCCCGAGAACCTGTTCATCACGACGCGCGACGACGGAAGCCCGTGCTTGAAGATCCTGGATTACGGCGTCGCCAAGGTGATGGTGGAGACGACGTTCCAAAGGCGCACGGCGATCGTCGGCACGCCGCTCTACATGGCGCCCGAGCAGGTGCAGGGCGACGGCGCGATCGGCCCGCGCGCCGACGTCTACGCGCTCGGCCACCTCGCCTACACACTGCTCTCCGGCGAGGCGTACTGGATGAGCGAGGCGAAGAGCTCGCTCTCGTTGTTCGTGCTCTTCAAGCGGATCATGGCGGGCCCGCCCGAACCGGCGACGACCCGCGCGGCGCGGCGTGGTGTGCGGATCACGCCCCCGTTCGACGCCTGGTTCTCGCGCACCACGAACATCGAACCGCAGAGGCGCCCCGAGCGCGCGACGCACGCGATCGCCGAGCTCTGCGAGGCCCTCGGCGTCGTGACCTCGAACGCCACGATCGCGGTCGCCCTGCCCCCGCCGTCGACCCCGCGTCTCAGCTCGCCCATGCCCGCGCGGCCGGCGCCGGCCCCTGAAAAACCGCTCTTCTACGCGGACAAACCTCTCCTCTACGCCGACGCACATGCTCCGGCCTCGGTCCCGTCGAAGCCGCCGAAGAGCAAGGCGAAGCCGGTCCACGAGTCGTGGGAGGACAACGTCCCGCTGTTCCGGGATCCGGCGACGGGCGCCTACAGCGAGCGTTACCTGCGCCTGACGCTCGACGAGGCGATCGCGAAGGCGAAGATGAAGGGCACGAAGTTCTCGATCGTCGTCTTCGAGCTGCCGCTCCGGGGCCTCGATCCGACGCGGGACAAGGCAACGATCGAGGCCGACCTGCGCGAGCTCGTGACCACGCTGCACGGGCTCTACGGTCGAAAGAGTTTCCTCGGCCGGTATGGTCCGTCGAGCCTCGTGCTGATCGTGCCGGACGCGGGCAGCAACTTCTCGCGCGCGCTCGCGAAGGCGCTCAGCGAGAAGCTCCGCGAGGAGTTCGGCAAGCGCAAGGAGACGCGGCGGCTCACGGTGCGGCTACGCGTGGGCGCAGAGCGGGTCGATCCGCTGGAGAAGTCGGCGATCGATTTGATCGAGCGGGCGACGCGGGCGGCATTGCAAAGCGACGCCTGACAGATAAGCCCTTCATCTTGTCGCTCGCTTTTCGCTGGGAGAACCGCAACCAGGTTGGCCTTCGGAATCAGAGCCCCCACGGCGGGGGAATCTTGAAATATTCGGCCTGGCAGCAGCCCCTTGTAGCAGACTTGCAATACAGCTGGTCTCCATCGTCACACGTGCCCACCTCGACGCCGTCGATGAGGCATTTGCAGGTCATCGTGCCGCCGGCAGGCGTCGAGCAGTCGGTCTGGTAGGTCTTGCCAAAGCAGAGGTCGCCGCAGCCGCAGCTCACGTCGCCGTTCATGTCCGCGCCTCCCGGGCACGAGTCCGAGCCCAAGATGAGACACCCGTGCATCCCCCCGCACATCTCGAACGTGTCCCACTCGTCCTTGCACGCGCCCTCCTCGTCCGCGCAAGTCGACGTGAATGGCAGACGGCAGGCGTAGGCCGCACCCAATTCGTCCTCGCATTCGGTGGTGTACAAGTCGATGAGACCGTCGCACTGCTTCGTGCACGTGTCCGACGCCTTCGGGCAGCTGTTCACCTCGAGCGCGTGACAGTAATCGTAACAGGCCTGCCTTCCTGTCGGACCGGTGCCGCCCGCGCCCCCCGAATCGTTGTTCGTCGAGTCGCCTTCGCACGCGGAGAGCAAGCTCGCCGCGCCCAGAAGGACCATCCCCAAGAGTGCCGAAAACATTCGCATGCTTGCGACGATAGCTCAACTTCGCGCAATGTGATCGCTCGAGACGCGTGCGCTGCGCTCATCGCCTAGGGCGAGCGCTCAGGAAAACGAACTCGCCAGTTTCACACGTGGGCCTGACGCGGAAAGTCGTTCCGCAACGGCTCGACATTCCACTTGAAACGTTCGAACCGCGTTCGCCACGGAGCGCCGCCCCCGCCTCCGCCCGCCCTTCTGCACAGGGAGAGTTCCGCAGGTCCTCTCGGGGGCCGAAAGCCGAACGTCGACGCGTCGCCACCCCGCGCGCTTCGCCCAAACCGCTCCGTCGACGCGTTGGCATGCAGGTTCGAGCGTCCTCCGCCGACGGGGCCGACGTTCGCACCGCGCGCCTCGGGCGCCGCTCCTCCCGGCGCAACCGCGCACGCCCCTGCGCGTCCTGCCACGTCCCGCCCGTCGACGTTGCAACCCCACTTCCGGCGCCCCGAGCGCCCCCGCAACGCGTTGCAATGCCACTTCAGCCACCTCGAACGCCCCGGCAAGCCGTCGCCGACGCGTCCGAGCCCTCCCGCGCAGAGGACCGCGGCGTCTCGACGTCGACGGGACGAAGAACCCTTGCTCTGCGATTCGTGATACGAGTCGCGCTTCGATGCGTATTGCCTTCGCCTTCCTCGGCCTCTTTCTCGCCGCGTGCACGAAGGCACCGGAAGCGCCCGTACGGAAGGCCGACGCCCGAGAGGCGTATTCGTTCCCGGCGGAGTTCGAGCCGCACGCGTCGATCTGGGTCGCCTGGCCGACGTACGAAAACAAGGCGGGGCACCCGACGGAGCCCGTCCTGGAGGACATCCTCCGCGCGCTCCACGGCCACGTGTCGGTCGACCTGCTCGCCCAGGACGAGGCGGAGGCGGGCATGATCCGGGAGCGGCTCGCCCGCGACGCCGTGCCGTCGGATCACGTACGAATCCACGCCGTTCCGCACGCAGACATCTGGCTGCGGGACATGGGGCCGATCTTCGTGAAGACGAGCGGCGGCGGGCGCGCGGTCGTCGATTACGCGTTCAATGCCTGGGGATATCCCGGCTTCGATCGTTCGAGCCGGACGGGGTTGATCGAGGATGCCGTCGATCGAAAGGTGGCGGCGCTACGAGGCCTGCCCGTCGTGCGATCGAGCCTGTCGAGCGAAGGCGGCAATCGGGAGTCGAACGGCGCGGGGACGTTGATGCTCACCGAGCAGGTGGAGCGGCAACGAAACCCGGGGCTCTCGCGCGAGCAGATCGAGGCGGAGTTCCGGCGGACGCTCGGCGCAACGCATTTCGTGTGGCTGCCGCAAGGAATCGCGGAGGACGATGCGACCTGGGAAGGGCCGCTCCCGGGCGGCATTTATACGCCGCTCACGCCGGGAGGACACATCGACGAGTATGCGCGGTTCGCCGATGCCCACACGATCCTGCTCGGCGAGGTGACGGAGGCCGAGGCGCAAGAAGACCCGATCCGGGCGATGACGCGCGAGCGGCTCGAAAAGGCGCGCGCGGCGATCGAAGCGGCGGGCGATCAGGACGGGCGTCCTTTCCGGATCGTGCGGGTCCCGATGCCCGAGCCGCTCTACGACACGCTCAGGCCCGGAGACGGCGTCTACGCCTCGATGAAGGGGATGCGATATACGAGCGGCGTGCCTTTTCCGAAGGGCAAGCCGGTGCGGATCATCGTGTCGACGAGTTACCTGAATTTCCTGGTCACGAACGGCGTGGTCCTCGCGCAGGTCTATTTCAAGGAGGGGCGACCGCCGCGCGTGAAAGAAAAGGACGATGCCGCGCTGCGGATCCTCGGCGAGGTGTTTCCGGGGCGGAGAGTCGTCCCGATCGACGCCGAGGCCGTGAACCTCGGCGGCGGCGGCGTTCATTGCATCACGCAGCAGGAACCGCTCTGAGGGCCGCCTACTCGCGCACCCACTTCACCCGGCCGAACCGCGCCGCCTTGTGAAAATTCCCCATCCCGAGGATCGGCGACCAGGCGACGCCGCCGTTGTTCTGCATCGCATACAAATTCATCCGCCAGGTGTCCCCGGGCGCGGGGGGCGACGCTTTCGCTTTTGCGAATGATTTCCAGGGAATCTTCGCCTCGACGGTGTATCCCTCGTCTTTGTCCTTGTCGTCGTCGATCGTGCCGCGCAGAACGACCGCACTTTCGAACCCCGCACTCCATTCCTGGTGCCCGAACGGCCCGGCGTTTCCGCCTCGAGGACGATTGTAATCGTCGAACTGCGAGTCGAAGACGAGGTTCTGCGGATTGATCTGGATCTCGTAATAGTCCTTGTTGTCGCCGTCGCCGTCGGGATCGATCATCAACTCGACGGTGTCGCGCTCCCAGAGGTGCGGATCGGGCGCGTCCGTGGGAAAACCGCCGCGGATCGTGGTGTCTTTGACGTCGAAGCCGACGTAAAGGAACTGGTCGTCCCAGAGGAGCCGCGCGCTGCCCTGCACCGGGATCCGCGGGTTTGGCGCGCCAGACGAAACGTCGACGAACGGACCCGTGTCCGCGGCCTTCGCCCACGCCGGCTCGTCGAGCTTGCCGTCGATCGTGATCGCGTCGCCGGGCGCCAGCGCCTTCACGGCGATCTCCTTGATCACGCGCCGCGGATCCTCGGTCGACGCCCCCTGCGTGTTCGTCCCGCCAACCTGTTTTTCCGGCGGCGCGACCGAATCCCGCGAGCACGCGGCGATGGCAAGCGCGCACGCGACGAAGAGAGCTCGACGCATGCGCGCGTGCCTCCTACTTCCGGCCCTTCTTCCGCGCGTCGCGCTCGCGCTTGCGTTGCGCCTTTTTCGCGTTCTTCTCGGCCTGACTGAGCGTGCGCATCTTCGTCATGCTCGGCCCCTCGGCGCCGCCGCCCGGCATGCCCATGCCCGGCATGCCCATCCCGGGGAAGCCTGGCATGCCCATGCCCGGGAAGCCCGGCATCCCCATGCCCGGCATGCCCATGCCCGGCATGCCCATGCCCGGGAAACCAGGCATGCCGCCGCCGCCGGCCATGGCCTTCTGCATGTTCCGCATCTGGGCCATCTGCTTCAGGCCGGGGATCTTGCCCATCATGCCGAGGTTCTGGCCGAGCCCCGACATCATCTGCTTCATGAACAGGAACTTCTGCACGAGCTCCGCGACGGCCTCGGGGTTCGAGCCCGAGCCCTTCGCGATACGCTCGGCCCGCTTCGGCTCGCGGATGAGCGCGTACGGGTCGCGCTTCTCGAACTTCGTCATCGACTGGATGATCGCCTCGATCCGCACGAGCTCGCGGTCATCGAGGTTCACGTCCTTCGGCAAACCCCCGGGGAACATGCCGCCGAGCGGGAGCTTGTCGACGAGGTCCTTGAGCGACCCCATCTTCTGGATCATGCGGACCTGCTCGAGGAAGTCGTCGAGCGAGAAGTCGCCCTGGAGCAAACGCTCGGCGTCCTTCTCTGCCTTCTTCTGATCGACGACCTGCTCGAAGTCCTGCATGAGGCCGACGACGTCGCCCATGCCGAGGATGCGGCTCGCCATGCCGTCGGCGCGGAACTCCTCGAACTTGTCCGTCGTCTCGCCGATGCCGCTGAAGAGGACGGGCGCGCCCGTGACCTCCTTGATGCTGATCGCCGCGCCGCCGCGCGCGTCACCGTCGAGCTTCGTGAGCACGACGCCGCTGATGCCGAGACGCTCGTGGAAGGAGCGCGCCGTCTTCACCGAGTCCTGGCCGATCATCGCGTCGACCACGAGGAAGATGTTGTCCGGCGCGACGCGCGATTTGATCTCCGCGAGCTCCTGCATGAGCTTCTCGTCGATCGCGAGGCGGCCCGCGGTGTCGTAGATGATGACGTCGCGGCCGAGCTTCTTCGCCTCGGCCTCAGCGGCCGCGCAGATCTCGACGGGCGACTTGCCCGCGATGTTGAAGACCGGGATCTTGATCTGGTTGCCGAGCACCTTGAGCTGCTCGACGGCCGCCGGGCGCTGCATGTCGGCCGCGACGAGCATGGGCTTCTTGCCCTGCTTCGAGATGTACCGAGCGAGCTTGGCACACGTCGTGGTCTTACCGGAGCCCTGGAGACCAACCATCATGAGGCCGGTCGGGCGACCCGACGCCCACACGATGGGCTCGCCCTCGTGCGACATCATGGCCTCGAGCTCGTCGTGGCAGATCTTGACGAAGTGATCACTCGCCGAGACCTGCATCGTCTCGCCCTCGTGCTTGACCTTCGCTTCGAGCGTGCGGCCGACGGCCTTCGCCTTCACGCGGCTCAAGAAGGCCTTCACGACGCCGATCTCGACGTCGGCTTCGAGCAAGCTGAGCCTCACCTCGCGGAGCGCGGGCTCGATATTGGACTCGGTGAGCTCCGTGAGCCCCGCGAGGCGGTTGCGGGCCTGACGAAAACCTCGGGCGAGCGTGTCGAACATACGGGGGCGCTCTTTAGCACGAGGCGCGCGCGTCCCGTACCCCCCAGGGCGCGTTTTCCCTTGCCTGGTTCCGAATACTCCGTCAGCGGCGGCGAAGGCGCAGCTCGGCCGCCGCCTTCTCACAGGCCGGCATGGCCTGCTCGCTGCTTTTCTTGATCTTCTCCTCGGCCGCGGCGAGGTCGGCGAGCAGGGTTGTCGGCACGGGCCCCCCGCCACCGAGCGCGCGCTTGACGCCCTCGGTGCCCTCCTTGCCTTCGAGGAGGAGCCGGTACGCCTCGGCGCAACCGTCCCGGGCGCGCTGGGCCTCGGGGCTTCGGGCCGGCTTCTTTTCGAGCGCCGAAAGGAGGTTCTTCCGCCCGCCGAGGTCCTCCGCGGGCGCGTTGCGGAGCGCCTCGATCGCCGCGAGGAGCGCGCGCTCCTCCTCAGCCTCGGCCGACGTGCAGCCGAGGGCAGAGCCGAGGCCCAACGCGAGGAGGAGCGTGGTTCGGAAGGTCAATCCGCGCCCGCGCGCTTCGGCGCCGGGCCCATCTGGATGCGCTCGCCGATGTAGGAGCCGACCATCGTGAAGAGCACGCCGATCACCGCGAGGATGACGTACATGAAGAGCGGCAGTGTCCGCACGGTCTGCGACTTCATGAGCTGAAAGACCGTGGGGATCGCGACGAGCATCGTGGCGACGACGGGCTCAGCCACCGTCTTTCCAGGCGAGATCATGCCGAGCAGGATGCCCCCGACGAACCACACGGGCACCGCGATCATCATGCCGTAGCGGCCCTCGAAGTCGAAGGCGCTGACGACCATCGGCAAGCCGACGACGATCGCCGCCGTGAGCACGGCCTGCACGAGCAGCGCGATGCCGGCCCAGGCAACGCTGAAGCCGTCAGGGCCGCGCCGCCCTTCGCCTTCGTCGCGGCTCCGGCCGAGCTCCATCGACGCGCCGCACGAGACGCACCGGCCGCTCGGCGGGACGGGCGAGTTCGTCACGCCGCAGGAGGGGCAGGCGACGGAGGAAACCTTCTTCGCGGACGTTGCCACGCGCGTAGGCTAGAAAAGCGAGGCCACGAGGGCAAGAGATCCCCCGCCCGGCCCCGAGGAACCGGACGGGCAGGCGGCGGAAATCCGACGCGAGGCCGAAGGAACCGGGCCCGCCCGGCGATGTCCGTCGGTTATACTCGTGACCGGAAACCGCTACCCGACCCCCACCGCCCTGCTCGTGCCCCGCGATCCGTCGCCCACCCTGACCGCGCCCCGCCCGCCGTCCCTCGACGCCGCGGGGTCGGATCCCGAGCTCGTCGCGCTGCCCGCGCCGCCGAAACGCGAGCGCACGGCGACGGTGGTGCTGATGGGGATCACGGCGCTCGCGGCCGCCTGGATGGCCTTCGTGCTCTCCGGAGAAGCGCGTTACGCGCTCACGCAGGGCCAGCTCGTGGAGGTGCCGGATCTCGCGACGCTCACGCCCAGCGCGGATGTGGAGAACCGCTACGTGCGCACGTCGGGCCTGCTCGGCACGACGGGGGCGATCCGGTACGGACGCGCGGCGGAGGGAGATTCGTTCCGGCTCGCGCCCGTCGCGGGCAACGAGAAGATCTGGGTGGAGATCCGCGTGCCCGAGGGCTTCGAGGGTCCACGCTTCGTGCCGCCGACGAGCTTCGCCGGCCGGCTCGTTCCGTTCCGCAAAGCAGGTCTGCGCCACGCGCGCCTGCCCGAAGCGGTGCACGCGCAGACGAGCAAGGTCGTGCCCGACGACGCATGGGTGCTGATCGACGGGAGCTCGCCGCGCGCGTCGCGATGGGCCGTCGCGCTGGTGGCGCTCTTCCTCGGCTTCGCGGCGTGGAACTTCGCGGGCATCGTGCGCGTGCTCGCGCGCGTACGAGACGGCGAAGCGCGCTAGTCGCGCATCAGAGGGTGCTGCCACAGGCGTCGCGAGCGGCTCGAGGCTAGGGAGGCCGAGCGAGGCGTACACCGTACGTCGAGCGAGGCCGACCGACGCATCGAGCCGCGCAGCAGCCTGTGGAGCACCCTCTCAGGGCGCGCCGAGAAAATCGAGCAGGATCGGGTTCACGATCTCGGGCCGCTCGAGGTGCACGAAGTGGCCCGCGCGCGGGATGGTGTGCACGCGGATGCCCGCGAGGAAATGTCGCTCGATGTCGCGCGTGAGCTCGACGCCGACGCAGCCGTCGTCCTCGCCGTGGATGTGAATCGCAGGGACGGTCGTCTTCTCGAGGAGCAGACGCCGCGCCTCCCCGAAGAGCGCGCTCGGCGTGAAGAACGCGCGGTAGTAGGCGATGACCTCGGTCACGCGCGGGGCGATGCCGGCCTTGATGCGATCGAGGTCCTCGCGGGATGCCGTGTAGCCGGGGGACCAGTCGCGCCAGAGACGATCGATGAGCGCGAAGTCGTTCTTCGCGAGGCCACGCTCGGCGATGCCGCGGAGCTGGAAGTACGCGGTGTACCAGGAGCGGCGGAGCTGCGCGGGAAGCGCGAGCTTCGGGAGCGTGGCGCGGAGGTGCGGCACGGCGATCGTGACGAGGTGGGAGAAGCGCGCGGGCGCGAGCGCGGTCGCCGCATACGCCGCGATGGCGCCCCAGTCGTGACCGACGAGGCGCACGGGCGAGCCGGGCGAGAGTCGATCCGCGAGCGCGACGAGGTCACGGCCGAGTGCTTCGGCGTCGTAACGACGGCTCTTCGGGATGCCGCTCGGCGCGTAGCCGCGCATCGTCGGGCACGCGACGCGGAAGCCTCGCGCGACGAGGGGATCGATCTGGGCGCGGAACGAGCGCGCGTCGTCGGGGAAGCCGTGCGCGCAGAGGACGAGGGGACCGTCGCCGTGCACGGTGCAGGAGAGCTCGACATCGCCGAGGTCGAGCGTCTTCGTCTCGAGCGTCTTCGTCTCAGCCATGCCGCGAGGCTACACGAGGCGCGTGAGAGCCGGCGACCCGCGCGACGTGCGTCCGCGTGCTAGCGTCAGCGGTGATGAAGCTCGAGCTCGGGATTCCGGTCTGGTTGCTCTGCGGCATCCTCGGCGCCTGGATCGCCACGACGAAGGGCCGCGGCGGCTGCTTCTGGTTCCTCACGTGCGCGGTGCTCGGCCCGATTGGCCTCGTCTTCGCGGCTGTCGTTTCGAAGAAGTCGCAGAAGGACTGACGACGGACGCGTACGTCCCGATCGGCTCGTGTCGACGTGTCCGGCGCGTGTGCGCACGCTCGGGTCGTGGGCGAATAGACGGGGGCAAAATCGACGCACGTCCGAACGCGCCGGACGAACGCGCTGCGAACCGCCGCAGACGGCGCCGATCGCCTCGGGGCAGACGTGGCAAAAAAGCGCGGCGATCCGTGGAGAACGAGCGCCACGTGGTCCGCGAATTCCCCGCATGCGCCGCCGCGCGTTCACGCAGGCTGGATGCACGGGGCCGGATCGGCCGACGGCCGCCGCCTTGCATTGCGAGGTGAGCGCGCGCCTCGACGACGAGCACCCGCTGCTGGTCGCAAGGCGTCGTCCCCTGCACGCGGCGCACGCCACGCGCAGGGCACCACGCGAGACAAGGAGAGGTATCTCGATGAAGAAGTCGATCCAACTCCTCATGGCGGCGGCGATCGCCACGAGCGCACCCTTCCTGAGCATCGGCGACGCGTCGGCGGACGGCGGCTACGGCGGCTACGACTACAACCCGCGCTTCGGTCAGGTCGACGCCCGCTTCCTCGACAACGGCGACCTGCGGTTCGGCTTCGAGCAGATGAACATCCGCCGGCAGTTCGCCCGGTACTCGATCAACGCCGACCTCCAGGCGACGTACCGTTGCCAGGATCAGCGCGGAAACTTCGCCGGCGAGCCGATCGTCCTCCGCGATTCGTGGAACGACGCGAAGAGCTTCCAAGCGTCCCGGCAGGGCCGCGTCTACGGCGAGTTTCTCATGCCGCGGGATCGGTTCCGCGGCGCGGGCGCTTGCCGTGGCAGCTACCAACAGCCGGTGCTCATGCGGGTCACGATCGTGAACGTGCGCCTGCTCGACGAGACACACAACCTGCCGTACGCGCGCGAGCGCATCACGTGCGACGCGCGCGGCGCCTACGGCTACGACGACACGCAGTACGGCCCGGGCAAGGGCGACATCCAGTACGGCCCCGGCAAGGGCGACATCCAGTACGGCCCCGGCAAGGGCGACGAGTACTACGGCGACGAGGGCCAGTACGGCGGCGCCGACGATCAGTTCGACATCGGCCCGGGCGACACGCAGTACGGCGGCGACGTGCAGTACGGCCCCGGCAAGGGCGACGTGCAGTACGGCCCCGGCAAGGGCGACGTGCAGTACGGCCCCGGCAAGGGCGACGTGCAGTACGGCCCCGGCAAGGGCGATGTCCAGTACGGCCCTAGCAAGGGCGATGTCCAGTACGGCCCCAGCAAGGGCGACATCCAGTACAGCGGCGGCGACAGCCAGTACGCCCCGAGCAAGGGCGACGTTCAGTACAGCGGCGGCAAGGGCGACATCAACAAGGCCTACTGAGCGTCGCGGTCGTCGACTCCTCCTCCCGATCCCGGGCTTCGGTTCGCCCGGGATCGGTTTTTTCTTTCCGAACCCGTGATCACCACGAGCCGTCGCGGAGCGGCTCGGCGCCGAAGAGCTCGGCAAGCACCTTGCGGTACTGATCGGCGAGCCGCACGAGGTCGTGGAAGACCGCGGCGATGTCGTGCTCGCTCGCGAACGCGGAGACGGGCTCGGAGAAGGAGAGCACGACGACATCCCCCGCGAGCGAGAGGCGACACACGCCCGAGGTCTGATCGTTCGCCGTGAGCAGGAGCCGGTAGAACGGTTCGTGGTTCGCCGAAGGCACACGCACGAGCGGCACGCGCAAGATCACCTGCAAGCCCGCGCTGTCGAGGCGGATCGTCACCTCGGAAGGTGTCGCGTCTCCGCCGAGCGCGCGATGATGAATGCGCCACGATCGCGGCCCGGTGCGTGCCTTGTTCGCGACGATCCCGAGCGCGGTGAGCGCGTCGCGCACCACGCGCTCGGCCCCGGCCGACTCGGTCTCGAACGCATGCGGCAAGAGGATCCCGCACGACTCGCAACGATCGTTGTCCGCGGAGAACGCCTCCGTGCAGCCAGGGCAGCGGTGAATGAGGGTGCGCTCGCCGAGCTCCGACGCAGGCACGTCGAGCGCGCGGAGGTCCCGCGCGAGGAGACCGACGGGCAGGATGCACCGAGCGCGATCGAGCGCATCCCGGCCGATGCGCCGCGCCGTGGTGATCACACCGATCACACGCCCGGCCGCATCGATCACGGGAGAGCCGCCGCGCCCGGCGCGCGCGCCGAGATCCGGATCGAGCGCCGCGAGCTCGCCGCCGCGCCCCTCGGCGCACACCACGGCCATCGCCGTCACGAAGGTATCGCCTGGCGCCGCGATCAGCGTGGTGACGGGCTCGCCGAGCCGCGGCAACGGATCCGCGCGCAAGGGCAGCGGCGCTGCGCCGATCGCTTCGAGTGGGAGCACGAACGCGAGATCCCGTTCCGCGTCCACGGCGACGACGCGACCCGCCGCGCGCCTGCCTTCCTCGGTCGAGAGCACCACCTCGGACTGGAAGCCCACGGTGCGCCAGCTCGTCACGACCACGCCGTTGCCGAGCGCGACCCAGCCCGTGCCGCTCGACGTCCCCGACGTCACCGTCACGACCGATCGCCGCGCGACGCCGAGCACGCTCTCTCCCGGGTTGCCGTGTTGCATGAAATCCGCGAGCGACGAGGCGATACGCGAGCTCATCCGGACGCGATCCTCTTCAGCGCCGTCATCATCAGATCGAGCGCCGCCTGCTTGGGCACGTCGCGATGCGCGTGCGCCACGATGTCCTTCAAGCGTTGCGACGTCTGCTGTGGCAAACGCGTCCGTGTGAGCAACTCCGTCAGCGCGCCGAGCGCGAGGAAGTGGCGGAGCGTCGCGTCCTGCGGCGCGAGCTCGATCTCCTCGACGTACTTCGCCAGGTGCTCACGCGCCTGCGCCGCCGTCGCGAGCGGCTCGACGATGAACGCCCTCTCCTTCGGGAGAAGCGCGCGCGCCGCGACGATCCGCTCCATCGCGAGCAGCGCCGGCTCGGCCATCGGGATCGGCGACGACGGACGCTTGCCGCCGGGCGACGCGCTCGGCCAGATCGCACGCGTCACGCCCGACGCGTTCCGGTAGAGGTACGAGACCGCGTCGGGCACGTGCTCGCCGAACTCGTAGATCGCGCGATACACCGCGGCGCGCACGAGCAGGAGCATCGTCGCGGGCCGCTCCTCGTAGCTCAGCGCCGTCGCGAGCGCCTGCGCCTGATGCAAGAGCTCGCAGAGTTTGTCCGCGGGCGTGAGCGCGCGGCGCGCCGCAGCATCGTCGAGGTCTGGCGAGCCGGGGCGCGTCGCGCCTTCGACCGCGGGCATCCCGGGCACCGTGCGTCGACGCGCGCCGGGCGCGGCGAACGGCATCGGCGTCGTGAGCGACGGGATCGCCCCGAGGCGCGCGGTCTCCGGCGGCGGCTCGCGGTCGGGCCCAGGCGGCGCAGCGAACGCGGACGTCTGCGGAACACCGAGCCGCGCCGTCTGCGGCACGTTCTCGGGAGGCGCGAGCACCGGCGGCACGCCGTCCTCGCCGCGCCACGTATCCGAGAGGCGGAACGGCGCGAGCACCGGCGGCAGCTCCTCCTCCGCGACGGGAGGCCGCGACGCATCGTTCGCGAAGGCCGGCGCGAGGATCGGCGGCAGATCGTCATCCGGCGGCGTCGCGTTGTCCGCGGGCCTGAGCGTCGAGGGCGGCGGCGGCACGACTGATCGTCGCTGCGGCGCCGGCTGCAACGTCGAGAGCGTCCGCTTCCTCCCGAGCGACTCCCATCCACCGCCTCCGCGCGCATCTCCGTGTGCCGCGGTGCGCGCATCAAACGACGCCACGAAGATCTCCGCGTACCGCTCCGACGTCGCCATCATCTCGCGGATCACGTGCCGCACGAGCGGCGGCGACGCGGCGCCGAGCTGCGTGACGAAGCGCAGAAGGAGCAGATCGTCCCGCAGGCACACGCGTGACGTGATCGCCTCCTCGTCGCAGAGCTCGAGCGACAGCCGCATCGCGGGGACGCGCTGGCTGCGCGGCAGGCGCGCCACCGGCGACTCCACGATGAGGTGCATCGACTGCATGTCGAGCGACAGGAACACGCTCGACTCCTTGCCGATGAGCGCCCAGCCCGGCCCCTCGGGCAGGTTCACCGCGCGCGCCGTCAGGTTCGACTCGGCAGAGGCGACGATGCCGAGCGCGCGCGCATACTCGCCACGCCGGAACGCTTCCGTCGCCCTCTCCAGCCCGGAAGGATCGAGCGACGCGTGCCCGCGCGGCACGAACCTCCGCATCGAATCTTCAAGCGCCAGCGGCGCGCGGTATTCCCCGCAGGCGTCGCAGCGTGGCCCGTGGACGGGCCATCCGCACACCGTGCAGAACTCCCGGGCCGTTCGGCTCGCGGCTCCCACCGCGCAGAGGATAAAGCGAACACGGCCCGCCGCGGGCACAATGTGCGTGCGCCGTGATCCGCGCCGCCTTTTCCGGCCCGTTCGCCCCGATCAGATCAGGGGGTTCAGGTGCAGCGGGGTTCGCGTTTCTCGCAGGTCCACCTGGATCCGGCGCACGAAATGGGCGGCGAAGGCGGCCCAGGTCACGAACGTGACCACTCCGCTCACGAGCCCGGCGTTCCGGCCGAAGCTGATCACCGTCGTCGCAAGGGCGCCGAGCAGAACGAACGCCGAGGCCACGATCGCGAGCGGCAAGAACCATCGCAGCGCGATCCGCGACCGCTCCTCCGCGCAGAGCCGCGGCAGCGCCCAGCGCAGCCACACCACCGTCAGCACGAGGCCCCAGCTCTTCAGCAAGAAGAGCAGCGCGCCCACGATCTTCAGCGCGCCCGCGCTCTCCTGCGTCGCGCCTGCCACGCCCGGGAGCTGCCAGCCGCCGAGGAAGATCGCGCTCGCGATCCCGCAGGCCACGAACACGTGCGCCCACTCCCCGAAGTAGAACAGAAGCTGCCGCGCGCCGACCTTTGCGGGTGGCGCGAGCTCCTCCCCGCTCGCTTCCGCCTCCCGCAGCGCGCCCGGCGCACGCCCGTCGGCCGTGATCATCGACGTCACGTACGCGAGGAACAGCACGAACGTCGCCGGGTTCCGGAACACGAACCAGTGCCAGGGCCACCCGCCCGCGTCGAGCGGCGATCCCCCCTGCCCACCTTGCGCCGCCACGATGTCCTCGAGCCGGAGCGACCCCGTGCTCGACACGACGCACACGATCGCCACCACGGCCGGTAGCTCCTGCAGAAGCACCCGCCCTGCGCCGCGCAGACCTCGCAGCACGGACCAGCGCTCCCCCGCGAGCGACCCACCCGTCACGAACCCGAGCCCGAGCAGCGCCACGAGCGCGAGCAGAAACAGCATCCCGACATCGAGGTCCGCGCCCACGAACCTTTGCGAGAACGGCATCACCACGAACGTCGCCGAGATCGCCGCGAACGCGAGCACCGGCGCGAGCTTCGACAGGATCGGATCCGCGTCCGGCGGCGCGATCGCCGAGGCCACCTCGCGATGCACCTCCGCGGCGAGCCGCGCGACCGGCGAGCGCACGAGCGTCTTCTTCCCGCTCCGCTGCCCTGCGAGTCGCGACGCCACGCGCCGCACGAGCCACGCCACGAGCGCGCCGAGCGGCGTCGCGAACACGAGCAGCGTCGCCGCGGACAAACCCAGCACGATCGCCGCGCCGAGCAGGTCCGAAGGCGCGCTCGCGTGGAACCCCTCGATCGAGATCGGGACGATCCGCGGCTCCTCCGCGCCGCGCTGCACGGCCACGAGTGGCGCGCGCTCCTCGCCGCTCGGAATCACGTCGGCCACGCTCGTCACCTTCACGCCCTCGAAGCTCGTGATCACGTCGCCGCCCTCGATCCGCGCCGCGGCTGCGGGGCTGTCCGGACGAACCGCCGCCACCACGAGCCCGTTCGACGTGGGTGCGTCCGGTGAAACCGTGATCCCCAGGAAGTCGAGCGCCCGCTGCCCGTCGCGCTCCCGTGCCAGCGCGATCGCGCGCCGCGGCGCCTTCGGCCGCACGTCGATCGTCACCTCCTTGACCGATCCCGTCACGGGCAGCGCGCCCTCGGCCTTCGTCTCCAGCGTGACCGTCACGTCGCCGTGGAACGTCGTGTGCGCCGACTCATCGCCTTGCCCGCAGAACCGCGCCACGAGCGCCTCGCTCACTGCGGCGCTCACCTTGTCGGTCGAGATCCTCGCCTTGTCGACGACGATCGTTTGCCCTTCGATCGGCGCTTCTCCGGGCCGCTTCAGCGTCCCGCGGAACGTGATCGTCGCCTCGCGCGCCTCTCCGGTCGGCAGGTTCGTCCCGAGCACCTCCAGCCGATCGCCCGACTCGAGCTCGCGCGGCGCCACGTCGACCACCCGCAGGAGATCGGGCGCGCTGTCGTTCACGTTACAGCCGCTCGCCAGGAGACAGGCGAGGGCGAGCGTGATCCTTCCATGACCGGGCATGGCCCGGCTTATCCATCGCGCCGCGGCAAAGGGCCAAGTTGAGGGCGAACCGGCAGGAAATACCGGGCGTGGTCGAGCTCGTTCACCCCCACGAAGAGCTCCACCTCGAACACCTCTTTGAGGCGCCGGTACGTCATCACCTCCTCGATCGACCCGTGCGCCACGAGCCTCCCCGCCTTCAAGAGCGCGATCCGATCCGCGTACTGCGCCGCCGCGTTCAGATCGTGCAGCACCATCAGGCACGCGAGCCCACGCTCCCGCACCTCGCGCCACACGAGCTCCGACAACGCGAGGAAGTGCCGCACATCGAGGTGCGCCGTCGCCTCGTCGAGCAAGAGCACCGGCGCCTCCTGCGCGAGCGCCCGCGCGATCGCGACCCTCTGCTGCTCGCCGCCCGACAGCTCTGACACGCGCCGATCCGCGAGCGTTTCGAGCTCGCACGCGGCGATCGCCCTCTCCACCGCCTCTTCATCGTGCTTCGACGCGCGCATCCATGCGCCCTGGTACGGCGCGCGCCCCATCATCACGATCTCGCGCACCGAAAAGCCCACCACCGGCTCCGACGACTGCGGCACGAGCGCGATCCTCTTCGCGATCTCCCTACGCTCCATGCGCGCGAGGGACTCGCCGAGCACCTGTACCTCGCCACGCTGGGGCGGGAGCGCGCCCGAGATCACCTTCACGAGCGTCGACTTTCCGGCGCCGTTCGGCCCGAGGACCGCGCAAATCTCGCCTTTCCGCACGGAAAGGTCGATGTTCTCGAGCGCCACGCCTCCTGCCGCGTAGCGAACCGAGACCCCGGATAGTTCGATGGCATTCATGGCAACCGCGACATTTCAGGCCCTCGGACGATTCACGCTGTCATCACCTTGCACATATGCGTTACAGGTGGTCCAATTCGATCGCAGCGCGAAGGGGAGATCATGGATACGGTGAAGGAGACCTCGGGGGCCAGTGCGACGCCGCGACGCGTCATCAAGCGGTACTCCAACCGTAAGTTGTACGATACGAAGGACAGCCGCTACGTGACCCTCCAGCAGATCGGGGAGATGGTCCGTGCCGGCGAAGAGGTCCAGATCATCGACAACGCGACCAAGGAGGATAAAACCGAGGTCACGCTGGCGCTCATCATCTCGGAGGACCTCAAGTCCCAGCCGCGCAGCGTGCCTCTCGGGACGCTGCGTGATCTGATCCAGGAGCGCGGCGAGCGCCTGCTCAACACGCTCCGCGAAGGCCCGATCGGTCGGCTCATCCCGGGCGGCGGACAAGAAGACGCCCCCGCGGAAGCGGCGCCGGCCGCCCCCGCGGAGAAACCGCCCACGCAGCCGCCGCCCGCGCCTGTCGCGGCCGCTCCGGCCGAGGCGGACAAACCCGCCGCCGCCCAGGGCGCGAAGGGGCGTTTGTCCGAGATCGTCGAGAGCTCGAAGCAGACCCTCGACCAGTGGCAACACGCCGTGGACGAGCGGATCCGCCACATCCTGCCCGGCGTTGGCCTCTTCCGCGACCTCCAGACCGACGTCCAGCGCCTTTCGCAGCGCGTCGAGGAGCTCGAAGCCCTCGTCCGCAAGCTCGGCGGTGATCCAGGCAACACGTCCGAGACGCCTGCGCAACCTGAGACCTCGGCCGAGGAATAGTCCGAGGGGTGCTCCTGTTGGGAGACCGCGATGGCGTTTTTCTTCAGTAAAAAGCCAGCTTCGGTCGCCCAGGACCTGAGCATCTCCGGCGCTGGGGACGGTACGTCGGGGCTCGACACGTTCGAGGTGGAGCTGCTTGGCCACCTCGACACGCTTTATGCGGTGAGCTGCCGCATGACGCGAAGCACGACCGAGGCCGAGGATCTCGTCCAGGACACGGTCGTGAAGGCCATGCGCGCCCGCGACCAGTTCGAGCCGGGCACGAACCTCAAGGCCTGGCTCCTTCGCATCCTCACGAACACCTTCATCAACCGCTACCGCCGCGGCGGACTCGAGCGCGACATCCTCGAAGGTCCGGACGTCGAGTCGCTGACCGACGGATGGATCGGCGCGACGACGATGCGTGGCATGCGGGATCCCGAGACGGCGGCCCTCGCACCGCTCGTCGAGGCCGAGGTCCAGCGCGCGCTCGACGATCTGCCGCCGGAGTTCCGCGTCGCTGTCGTGCTCTCCGACATCGAAGAGCTCTCCTACAAGGAGATCGCCGAGGCGATGGGCACGCCGATCGGAACGGTGATGTCGCGGCTGCATCGCGGCCGGAAGCTCTTGCAGAAGACGTTGCGCGACCATGCGGTCGCCATGGGCATCGTGAGCGAGGGGTCCTCGAACAAGGCCGACCAGGCTCCGACGGACCTCGCGGCGTACCGGAAGCGGAAGCGGAGTGCTGCGGTATGAATGGGCTCAAGGTGATGACCGACGAGTGCTCGTTGTTCGCGCGTTGCATGTCGGCGTACGTGGACGGAGAACTCGATCCAGGACACGCGGTCGACATGGAGGCGCACGTCCTTCATTGCGGCACGTGCTCCGAGCGCGTCACGTTCCTTCGCGCGATGCGCGCGAGCATGAAGCGCACGGCTGAAAAGCGTGTCCCCGACGCGATGCGCGCGCGCCTCCACGCCGCGATGCTCGCCGAGAAGCGCCGCGTGAAGGACGCCGATCGCGAGGTCCATTCCGCGAAGCTCGTGAGCTGGAAATACGCTGCGACGCTCGCGGCTGCGGCCGGTGTCGCGCTCACGGTGGCGGCCGCGAAGAACCAGAAGGACGTGGCGGTCACGCCGGAGCTCGCGCGAAGCGGCGCGACGACGGAGATGGCTGCGGCTGGCATGGACTCGCTGCTCGACGATCTCGTCGCGCTTCACGCGCATCCCTTGCCGCCCGAGACGACGAACCCCGAGGAGCTCGTCCGTTTTGATCCGCTCGTCGGCGTGCCCGTTCGTCGGCCTGCGTTCCAGCCGTTCGTGGCGAGCTTCAACGGCGCGCGCGTGCACGCGATGCGTGATCAACGCGCCGCGCTCCTGCAATACACCGTCGAGGGCAAACACCGCGTCACGGTGTACGTCTTCGATCCGCGCGCCGTGCCGATGATGCGCGTGACGCGGCTCGAGCCGCGCGTCGTGCGCGAGCGTCCCGTCTACGTGGGCAAACTCCGCGGCTACTCGGTCGCTGCGGTCGAGAAGAGCGGCGTCGGTTACGCGCTCGCGACGGACTTCGACGACGAACGCAGCGCGCAGCTCGTCCTCGCCGCCACGCAGCAATAACCGCTTGGGGGCTACGCTCGGACAAGCCGAGCTACGCCCCCAAACCCCCACGAGGGGTTCGCGGGGACAAACCCGGCAAACCCCTCTTCCTCCCCGACAAACCTTCCCTACTGCACGAGCCCGGCGCCGCCCTTGCGCGGATCGGCGCCGACCAGAAGCGCCCGCGCGCCGTCCGGGCCCTCCGCGATCGACACGGCCTGCACCGCAGAGAAGTTCGGCTTGCTCGTGTCCACGACCTCGCCGCGCTTCTCCAGGTCTTGCAGCACCTCGGTCCCGATCGCCGCGTCGATGAACAGCCCGCCCGTCGGCGGCGTCTCGAAGCGCGGCGCGGCCACGGCCTTGTCCACCGGCATCCCGAACACGAGGTGCGACAGGAGCACCTGCGTCGTCCCCGTCGCGATGCGCGTCCCGCCCGACCCGCCGAGCGCGAGCACGGGCTTTCCATCCTTCAGCACGATCGTCGGCGTCATGCTCGAGGCCGGCCGCGCGCCGCCGCGTGGATAGTTCGGCCCGTTCGACATGCCGAACAGCTTCTCCACGCGCTCGGCCGTGAAGTCCCCGAGCTCGTCGTTCAGCAAGAACCCGGCTTCCGTCGCGAGCTGCGCGCCGAACATGTTGTTCACCGTCGTCGTGATCGACGCGACGTTCCCCTCCGCGTCCACCGTCACGATGTGCGTCGTGCCCGCGTCGTTCACGGGGAAGTTCTCGGCCTTCGTCGTCGACGTCATCGAGATCTTCGCGCGCCGCGCCTTCATCCGCTCGGGGCTCACGATCTTCGCCAGATCCATCTTCACGAATTTCGGATCGCCGAGCAGCCGCACGCGATCCGCCACCGCGCCGCGCATCGTCTCGGCGAGCAGGTGCGTGTACGCGCCCGTGTTGTGCCCGAGCGCCGCGAGATCCGCCTTCGAGTGCATGTGGAGCGTCTCGAGCATCATCACCCCACCCGCCGAGGGCGGCGGCATCGTGACGACCTCGTAGCCTTCCCACTGCGTGCGCAGCGGCTCTCGCTCGAGCACCTTGTACTCCTCGAGATCCTTCTTCGTCATGCGGCACTTGCCGGCGCGCGCCGTCGAAAGGATGTCGGCCGCGATCGACCCTTCGTAAAACGCCTTCTTCCCCTCGGCCGCGATCTTCCGCAGCGTCGCGGCGAGCGCCGGGTTCTTCACCATCTCGCCCACCGGCACGATCGCGCCGGCCTTCGCGAAGAGCCCGTACCGCGGCGTCGAAAGCAGCCACTTCTCGTTCCACTTGAGCGCCCGCACCATGTGCGCGCTCACGGGAAAACCCTTCTCCGCCGCGTCCGCCGCGCCGCGCACGAGATCCGTCATCGCGAGCTTGCCCCAGCGCGCATGCAGCTCCGCGATGCCCGCGACTTCCCCCGGCACGCCCGTCATCACGCCGCGTTTGTCCTCGGGCACCGGCCGCTTCGCGAGCTCCGTCGGCACGAGGTCCTGCGGCGCGGTCTCCCGGAAATCGAGGATCCGGATCTCCTTCGTTTTCGCGTCGTACACCGTCGCGAACCCGCCGCCCCCGATCCCGCTCGACACCGGATGCACCACGCCGATCGCGAAAGCCCCCGCGATCGCCGCGTCGACCGCGCTCCCGCCGCGGGCGAGCACGTCCATCGCGATCGCCGACGCCGTCGCGTTCTCCGTCGCCACGGCGTACTTGTGCTTCGCCTTCGCCGCGGGCGCGGCCGGCGCGGGCGCTTGCGCGGAGCCTTGGGGGATCAGGTTCGCGGCGGGCGCGGCGGGCGTGGGCGCGGGCGGCGGGGCCTTCGCCGTGGCCTCGTCCGGCGAGCGTGCGGCCGGTGCGCTGCAGCCCGAACCGGGCAGGGCGACGAGCAGCGCGAGGGCGGCGGCAAACGATGCCGTCGAGAGGGCACGGAGAGTTCGCATGAAGTAGCTCCTCTGCGCGGGCGCCCCGCGCGTGCGCTAGGATGCCCCGGCCGTGCCGCGGGGATCAACCGTGGCCGGAGAGAGCATTCGATCCCCGACGGGAGAGCCAAACCATGCGCTTCGTGTTCGTGATGGACCCCCTGACCCGCGTGACGCACGACAAGGACACCACCTTCGCGTTCATCCGCGCGGCGCAGGCGCGAGGTCATCAGAGCTTCCACTGCTTGCCGCAGGACCTCTACGTCTCGCAGGGATTTCCGTTTGCCACGGCGCACCGTGTCGAGATCCTCTCCGATCCGCCGTACATCACGCTCCGTCGGGACGAAGGCGCGCAGCGCCTGCCGCTGCACGACGTCGAGGCCGTCTTCATCCGCAAGGACCCGCCCTTCGACCAGGCCTACCTCTACGCGACGCTCATGCTCGAACCCGCGCGCGGCAAAACGCTCATCGTCAACGACCCGCGGGGCCTTCGCGACGCGAACGAAAAACTCTACGCACTCGGCTTCTCCGAGTGGACGCCGAAGACCCTCGTCACGGCCGATCGCGACATGATCCACGACTTCGTCCGCGACGTCGGCGGAAGCGCCGTCATCAAGCCGCTCGACGGCGCCGGCGGCTGGGGCGTCATGATGCTCCGCTCGGACGACAAGAACGCCCGCGCCATCGCCGACATGCTCACCGGCGAAGGACAGCGGCTCGCGATGGTGCAGGAGTTTCTCCCGGCTGTGTCCGAGGGCGACAAACGCATCCTCCTGCTCGACGGCGAACCCCTCGGCGCGATCCTGCGCGTGCCGCGCGGCGACGAGATCCGCTCGAACATCCACGTCGGCGGCCGCGTCGTCCCGACCGACCTCACGCCGCGCGAGCGCGAGCTCGTCCGCTCCGTCGGCGCGCGCCTCAAGGCTGACGGCCTCTACTTCGTTGGCCTCGACGTCATCGGCGAGCACCTCACCGAGGTGAACGTCACGAGCCCGACCGGCATCCAGGAGCTCAGCCGCTTCACCGGCAAGGACCAGGCGGCCAGCGTCATCGAGTGGGCCGAAAAGACCGCCCGCTCGCGTTGATTTCGACCCGCAAAAACTTGGCCCGCGCGGCCCCTCTCGACGAGGGTTCGCGCATGGCCCCGCCCGCCCACGCTTGCGCCGTCTGCGCCGCCGAGGCCTCGGCGACGACCTCGCTCGTCCGCGTTTACGTCGAGGGACGCACACTCCACCTCTGCCGCAACCACGCGGCCACCGTCGTCGCCGCGCGCCCGGAGACGTTCGAAGAGCTCCGCGCGCTCTTCGTCGGCGTCACCGTACGCACGGGCAGCGGCGTCGAACGCAGGTCGCCCATTCCGCGCCGCTGGGGCGAGGATCGACGCGCCTTCCCGCCCCGCCCCGAAGGCCGCCGCGTCGCGAACGGCCGCCGCTCCACCGATCCTCATGACTGAGCCCGCGCCCTACACGACACGCATGCAGCAAGCCCGGCGCATCGCCCTCGCCCTCGGCTCGAACCTCGGCGACCGTGCCGCCACGATCGAGCGCGCCATCGCCGAGCTCGGCGCCACGCCGGGGTTTGTCGTGGTCGACTGCTCGCCGCTCTACGTCACGCCGCCGGCCGGCGGGCCGCCCCAGGGGGATTATTTGAATGGCGCCGTCCTCGTCTCCACGGCTTTGCCGGCGCGTGACGTCCTCGCACGGACGCAGGCGATCGAGCGCGCGCTCGGCCGCGTAAGGCCGGATCCCGTCCGCTGGGGGCCGCGCACGATCGACATCGACATCCTCTGGATCGAGGGTGAATGCATCGACGAGCCCGGCCTCGAAGTCCCGCATCCGCGCCTCGAAGGCCGCGTCTTTGCGCTCCGCCCGCTGCTCGACGTCGCCCCGGACGCGGCGCATCCGCGCACAGGCAAACGTTACGATGAGTTACCTGCGGCGCACCTCCCGATCACGCGCGCATAAGGCACGCGCACGGAAGCGTCCTCGACATAGCCACGCGGACCGGGTATCGTCGCGGCATGCGAATGCTTCGTCTTTCCTTGGTTGGGCTTTTCCTTTTGGGTGCCGCGCAAACCCTCGCGGCGTGTGGCGGCGACGTCACGAATAACGGGCAGGGCGGCTCGGCCGGCAGCGGCGGCGCGGGCGGCAGCGGCGGCGCGGGCGGTAGCGGCGGCGCATCGCCGGGCGACGCCAAGCAGGCTTGCATGGATTTCTGCCACATCGGCGAGGTCAACAACTGCGGCATGGAGATCGACAATTGCAGCGAGTTCTGCGATAAGGTTTTCGCCGACGCCGGCGCCGAATGCGAGGACGAAGTGGGCACGCTCTTCGCGTGTTACATCCCCGCCGCGAAGGACTGTCCGGACGACCCGCCGCCCGAGTGCAACGACGAGGCGGAAGCCGTGGAGGCCTGCCAGGAGGCGAACGGTTGCGTCGACAGCGGATGCTTCGAGAGCGGCGGGCCGGATGGCGCGACGAGCTGCGGCTGCGACACCACCTGCAAGGGCGTTGTTTATTCGACGGTCTGCGATACCCCCGCCGGCGGCGGAATGACGACGTGTACGTGCACGCAGGGCGACATGGTCGTCGGCACCTGCACGAACACCGACGCCCAGGGCTGCGGCGTCGACACGAGCTGCTGCGCGCAATTCTTCAATCTCTAGCAGATTGTCGATAAACTTGCTGCACGCCCTGGATCGTCGGTCGTCGTCCTCCCTAGCTCCAGGGCGCTCGCGGCGTTTCTCGACAACCTGCTGACCGTCAGCCCACTTCGGGCTCGGGCGGCATCACTTTTTCCACGAAATACCTGAGCACGTCGAGCGGGGTGATGATCCCGACGAGCCGTCCGCTCCGCACCACCGGCAAATGGTGAATCTGGCCCGTGCGGAGAATGGTCATCACCTCGTCCGTCGTGGCGAACTCGTCCACGACGATCGGCGGGTGGCTCATCACGTCGCGCGCCGCGGCTCCGGGCGTCTGCCCTTGCAAGAGCGTCGCCATCAGATCCGTCTCGCTCACGAATCCGACCACGCGCTCGTGCTCGTCGACGACCGGGACGCCGCCGATCCGCGCGTCCACGAGCAGCCGTGCGATCTCCTCGAGCGGCGTCCCGAGCGAGACGGCGTCGGCGTGATGCGTCATGATGTGGCGCGCGTGTCCCTTCATGGCCGGGGGAAGAATGGAGCCTCGCGACCGGCCTGTCCACCCCTCGCGAGCGTCCGTCCCCACATGAGCGGAACGGACTTCCGTATCAAACGAGGCGGGTTCGTCCGCGCGCCTTGAGCGCCGCGACCACCTCTTTCACGTCCTGCGCCCGCGCCCGCGGCACCACGAGCAAAGCGTCGTCGGTCTCCACCACCACGAGATCCTCCACGCCGACGAGCGCAATCACGCGTTTTCCCTCCTCGGCCCCTGCGCGCAGATCGAGCACCAGGTTCCGCCGCGCGTCGACGAACAGCGCGCTCGGGGGCGCCGCATTCTGCTGCGCGTCCTTCTCGGCGAGATCGAATGCCGTCTGAAAACTCCCCACGTCGCTCCAGCCGAAATCGCCGGGGACGACGGCGAAATGGTCGACGTGGTCCATCACGCCGTGATCGATGCTGATCGACGGCAATGTCGGGAAGATTCGTTCGAGCGCGGCTTGCTCCTCGCCCTCCTCGGCGGCGCGGTCGATCGCGTCGAGCCCCTCGGCGAGGGCGGGCATGTGCGCGCGGATCGCCTCCACCATGTCGCGTACCCGGAAAAAGAACATCCCCGCATTCCAGAGATGCTTGCCGCCGGCCACGAAGCTTTCCGCGCGCGCCGCGTCCGGCTTCTCCACGAACCGCTTCGCCAGAAGCGCCTCGACGCCGCGCGCTTCTCCTTCGAGCTCGATGTACCCATACCCCGTCTCCGGGTGCGTGGGCTTGATTCCGATCGTCGTGATCGTCCCGCTCGCGGCCGACGCCACCGCGCGCTCGAGCGCGCGCCGAAAACCCGGGACGTCGCGCACGTGGTGATCACTCGGCAGGACCATCAACACGGCGTCCGGGTCCGTCCGGGCAATGTGAAAGACCGCCCAACCAATGCAAGGCGCCGTGTTCCGCGCGGCGGGCTCGACGAGCGTGTTCTCGGCGAGCAATTCCGGCAATGCCTCGGCCGTCTGCTCCACGAGGTGCTTGCCCGTCGCCACGAAGAGCCGATCCCAGCCGACGAGCGGCGTGATCCGCTCCGCCGTCTGCCGGATGAGCGGGGACTTCCCGACGAGGGGCAAGAGCTGCTTCGGCCGCGCGGCGCGCGAGGCCGGCCAGAAACGCGTGCCGGCGCCGCCGGCGAGGATCAGGGCGTAGACGGAAGGAGCGGATTGCATGGTTTGTCATCCATGGACATAACGGCCATCACGGGCGACGCCGGTGCCTCCCCTGCCGAAACCTCGCCGAACGAACGGCCGTACGAGACCGTGGCGAAGCCCAAGGGGAGGATCCAGAACGCAAGCCGCGCAAGGGCGTGTTTTTCGAGCAAGCTGCGCGCGAGGCCGATCGCGACCGTCGCGCCGAGGAAAGCCGTCAAAAGGCCGAAGCCGATCGCCGGCGCGCCCATCTCCGGGACCTCCGGCATCCCGAACAGGCCCGAGACGAACGACGCAAGCAGCGTGATGCCCGTGAGCGCGAACGCAAGATCGAGCGCGCGCTCGGGCTTCGTGCCCATCCACATCGTGATCACGAGCGCCGCGCCCACGTCCGAGCCGCCGGGCAGTGCGCCCGTCCCGTGCACGAGGCCGAGCAGCGCGGCGAGCGAGAGCGGCGGCGCCTCCTCGCGCCCGGCCGGGGCGAGGCTCATCGTGGCCACGACGAGCCCCGTCCAGACGAGGCCGAAGCCCACCGCGATCGGCGCGCCGCTCCAGAGCTCGACGTAGGGCGCCGCGAGCGCGCGCGCGAGCAAGCTCGTGCCCGCGGCGACCACGAGCACGGCCGCGTCGTGCGCGCCCGGCGACGAACGCACGAGCGAAGGACGCGCGACAGCCCTGAGGCCCTCGGAGACCGCGGCGACGAGGCTCCGCCGGGCGCCGACGAGCAACGCGGAGGCCGTCGCGACGTGCAGGATCGACTCGAGCGCCGCGGCGCTTCGCCCCGGATCGAGCCAGAGACGAGCGACTGCGTCGTGCCCCGAACGCGAGATCGGCAGCGCCTCGGCGAGGCCCTGAATCCCGGCGAGCAGCACGACCTCCGCGAGCGGCAGCACGCGGGCAGTGATAGCAGCGCCGCGGCGCCCTTGTAAATCGGGCTGCTAGGCCGCCTTCTCCCGTGAGCCGCCCTGCGTCATGCCCTGTTCACTGCTTCCCGCGCCCGTCGTGGCTTGCGAGGTCCCGTGCGTCCCGCCAGCCGTGCTCGTCGCGCCTGTCGTGCCTGTCGCGGATGTTTGTCCCGCGGTCGTGCTCGCGCCCGTGCCCGACGCGCCGCTCGCCGAGGTTTGCGGACGCACGCCCGATTGCACGGCTTGCTCCTCTGCGCGGCCTTCACCCCGCTTCACGCTGATGCGCTTCGGCTCTTCTGCCTTCGATTTCGGGATGACCACCTCCAGCACGCCGCTGTTCAGGTTTGCTTCGATCCGCTCCGGATCGATCCCCTCGGGCAGCGTGAACGACCGGGTAAAACTCCCGTACGAGCGCTCGTAGGCCCAGTATCGGTCGCCCTCGTCGCGCTGCTCCTCCTCGCGCCTGCCGCTGATCGTGAGCCGCCGGCCGGAGACGTCGATCGAGACGTCGTCCTCCTTCAGCCCCGGCAGATCCGCGCGGATCATGTATCCATCCTTCGTCTCGCGCACCTCCATGTCGGGCATGAAGGCCCGGCCTTGCGGCAGGAAGGACTCCATTTCGGCGAACGGATCCCAGGAGAGCATCTCGCGCATGCGCCGGAATGGATCTCCGTAACCGAGCGCGCGGAACGGATCCACGGTCGCGAGCCGCTGCTCCCGACCCGGCTCCCGGGCGCCTGCCTGCGTCATCTCGCGCGATTGCCCCTGTCCTTCTCGGCCTTCTCGTCTGCGCATGAATCCAGCCATGATGACCCCCTCCTATTCGATTGACTTTGCACTTCATGCACGTTCCGTGCGCAAGGCGGGCACGGTGACGATTGCACAGTGCCACGGAGGAGTCCGCCTCGGAGGGCCCGCGAACGGGCGTCCTGGAAAGACGGTCGCGCTCCCCCTGCGCATGAAGGTTGCACGGATCGGAGGACATGCGCCGTTTGCTCCTCGCCCTCGCGCTCGCCGTGACCGGATGCGGCAGCTCGTATTATTATCAGCCCGCCGAACAAGCCAACGCGTCGGTATCAGGATATCCCGCGGCGCGGTACGACATCCCGCCGGGCTCTGGCAAAGGGGACGTGCGGGTGAGCTCGTTTGGCGTGACGGACGTGCGTCTCTCCGAGGACGAGAAACCGGTCCGCGCGCTGCACGTCCGCTTCGTCGTGGCGAACGAGGACGGCACCGAACCGTGGACCGTCGATACACGCGAGCTCCGCGTGCAGTTCGCCGACATGGCGGGCGAGACCGCGCCTGCGCTCGCGAATGCGACCCACGAGGGGATGCCCGTCGTCGTGGTCCCGCGCGGCGAATCGACGACGATCGACGCCTACTTCCCGCTCCCGGAGTCGCTCCGGGGCGCCCGCGACCTGCCGCAATTCGACATCGTCTGGCGCGTGCACACCGACGATCGTGTCGTCACGCAGCGGACCCCGTTCGAGCGGCGCACCATCGAGCCTCCTCCGTCCACGGTGACGTACGGGTATGGTTATGGCTGGGGCGGCGGGGCGTATCCGTACTGGTGGTACGATCCGTTCTTTTATCCACGCTCGGTGGTCATCCAGCGAGGCCCTGCGCAGCCGCGCGTTTATTACTACGGATATCCCCGCTGAGAACTCCGGATCGTCGTACAGGGAGGAGGGCCCGCGATGGCGACGAGCGTGGAATTCGGAACGACGAGCGTCGCCAAGAAGGCGCTCATGGCGGTGAGCGGGATCGTGCTCACGGTGTACGTCGTCCTGCACCTCGCGGGCAACCTGCTTTATTTCGCCGGCCCCGAGGCGCTCGACGCGTATGGCGCTCTCCTCCACCAAAATGCCGCCCTGCTCTGGTCGGCCCGCGCCGTCCTCTTCGCGTCGTTCGGCGTACACGTGGTCGTCGCGCTCGACCTCTACATGCGCAAGCAGGTCGCGCGTCCGATCTCGTATGGCCGCTACGAACGCGCGGCGAGCAGCCTCGGCGCGCGCTCGATGCTCTGGACCGGCCTCGTCCTCCTCGGCTTCGTCGTCTATCACGTCCTCCATTTGACCCTCGGTCTCGCGCACCCCGCGTACGCCCCAGGGCGCGTGTATTCCAATGTCTCGGTCGCGTTCGCCTCGGTCGTGCCCACGGTGATTTACGTGGTCAGCATGATCGCGCTCGGCTTGCACGTCTCGCACGGCGTGCTCGCGATGACGCAATCGCTGGGGCTCACCCTGCATCGTGACCGGCTGCGCGCGCTCCGGCGGCTGTCCGTCGTCCTCGCGCTGATCGTCGCCCTGGGCCTCGCCGCCATTCCGATCACCGCGCTCGCGCTCTCTTTCACGAGGGGGCGGTAGGGGAAATTCATGCACCTCGACGGCAAGATCCCCGGCGGTCCTCTTCCGCAGAAATGGGAGCGCCGCAAGCTCGAATACGCGCTCGTGAGCCCGGCGAACCGCCGCAAATACCGTGTGCTCGTCGTCGGCACGGGCCTCGCGGGCGCCTCGTGCGCCGCCACGCTCGGCGAGCTCGGCTACCGCGTCGAATGCGTCTTCTTCCACGACAGCCCCCGCCGCGCGCACAGCATCGCGGCCCAAGGCGGTATCAATGCCGCGAAGAACTACCAGAACGACGGCGACAGCGTGCAGCGCCTCTTCCAGGACACGATCAAGGGCGGCGATTACCGGGCCCGCGAGGGCAACGTCTACCGACTCGCCGAGGTGAGCCTGCGCATCATCGATCAATGCGTCGCGCAGGGCGTCCCGTTCGCCCGTGAATACGGCGGAAAACTCGCGAACCGCTCCTTCGGCGGCGCCCAGGTCTCCCGCACGTTTTATGCGCGCGGCCAGACGGGCCAGCAGCTCCTCCTCGGCGCCTACCAGGCCCTGCTCCGCCAGGTCCAGGCGGGCACGGTGCGCATCTCGCCGCGCACGGAGATGCTCGACCTCGTCGTCGCCAACGGCAAAGCCCGCGGCATCGTCGCGCGTGACCTCGTGACCGGCGAGATCCGCACGTTCGTCGCCGACGCCGTCGTCCTCGCCACGGGCGGGTACGGCAATGCCTATTACCTCTCGACGTACGCGCGCAACTCGAATGCGACCGCGATCTGGCGCGCCCATCGCCGCGGCGCGTACTTCGCGAACCCCTGCTTCACGCAGATCCACCCCACGTGCATCCCCGTCAGCGGCGAGCACCAATCGAAGCTCACGCTCATGAGCGAATCGCTCCGCAACGACGGCCGCATCTGGGTCCCGCTCCGCGCCGGGGACGAACGAACGCCCGAGCAGATCCCCGAGGCCGAGCGCGACTATTACCTCGAGCGCCGCTACCCGAGTTATGGAAACCTCACGCCGCGCGACGTCGCCTCCCGCGCGGCCAAGGCTGTTTGCGACGAGGGCCGCGGCGTCGGCAAGAGTGGCCTTGGCGTCTACCTCGATTTCGCGGACGCCATTCGCCGCCTCGGCGCGAGCGTCATCGGCGAGCGGTATGGAAACCTCTTCGCCATGTACGCCGAAATCACCGGCGAGGACCCCTACCGCACCCCGATGCGCATCTACCCGGCCATTCATTACACGATGGGCGGCCTCTGGGTCGATTATGATCTCATGAGCACGATCGACGGCCTCTTCGTCATCGGCGAGGCGAACTTCTCCGACCACGGGGCAAACCGGCTCGGCGCGAGCGCGCTCATGCAGGGCCTCGCGGACGGCTATTTCATCGCGCCGCTCGCCGTCGGCAGCTACCTCGCGCGCGCGAAGCCGCCGTCCATCGACGATTCTCACCCCGCGTTCGGAGAGGCGCGCAAGGATACGGCATCCCGCATCGAGCGGCTGCTCTCGGTGCACGGCAAGCGCACCGCCGCCTCGTTCCACCGCGAGCTCGGCAAGCTGCTCTGGGACCAATGCGGCATGTCGCGGAACCGCGCAGGCCTCGAAAGCGCACTCGCCCAGATCCCCGAGATGCGCGAGAGGTTTTACCGGGAAATCCTCATCCCCGGCCAGGGCGAATCCTTGAACCGGGAGCTCGAAACCGCCGGCCGTGTCGCCGATTATTTCGAGCTCGCCGAGCTCATCTGCCGCGACGCCCTCCGCCGCGAGGAGTCCTGCGGCGGCCATTTCCGAGAGGAGTACCAGACGCCGGACGGCGAGGCCCTGCGCGACGACGAGCATTTCGGCTACGTCGCCGCATGGGAATGGCGCGGCGAGGGTGAACCCCACGTCCTGCACAAGGAGCCGCTCGTCTTCGAGGCGGCCCCGCCCATGCAAAGGAGCTACAAGTGATGCGGATCGCGCTCGAGGTCTGGCGTCAGCGAAGCCCCGAGGAGCCCGGCCGGTTCGTCCGGTACGAGACCGCGGAGGCCTCGCCCGACATGTCGCTGCTCGAGCTGCTCGACGTCGTCAACGAGGGCCTCGTGCAAAACGGCGAGGAACCGATCGCATTCGACAGCGATTGCCGCGAAGGCATTTGCGGCACCTGCGGATTCATGGTCAACGGCCTCGCGCACGGCCCGCTCCAGGGCGCGGCCGCGTGCCAGGTCTATCTCCGCAACTTCCGCGATGGAGAGACGCTCTGGATCGAGCCTTTCCGGGCGAAAGCATTTCCTCTCATCAAGGACCTCGTCATCAACCGCAGCGCGCTCGATCGAATCATCGCCGCGGGTGGTTACGTTACGGTGAACACGGGCAATGCGCCGGAGGCGAACACCTCGACGATCCCCAAGGACCTTGCCGAGCAAGCCATGGATGCCGCGGCGTGCATCGCGTGCGGCGCCTGCATCGCGGCTTGCCCGAATACCTCGGCCGCGCTCTTCACGGGCGCCAAGATCACGCACCTCGGAAAACTCCCGGAGGGCCAGCCCGAGCGAGGGCGGCGCGCGCTGCGCATGGTCCGGGCCGCGGCGGTCGAGGGATTCGGCCATTGCACATTCGCGGGTGAATGCGAGACCGCATGCCCGAAAAGCATCCCCCTCCAGGTCATCACGCAAATGAACCACGACTACCTCGCGGCCCGGCTCCGCGGCGAGGGACGCGCGCAACCAAGGCACATCGAGCCCGGCACGCCGAAACGACGCCGCTGACGCGCTCGCGCTACGCGCCTCGACCGCCGCCGTGGTAACCTCGGCACCGCGCCATGCTCCCGACCTTCCTCGCGCGCCTCGCCGACCCCGCCATCGAGACCGTCCTCCTCTGCGGCTGCGGGGGAGGCTTCGATTTCTTGCAAGGCGCGACGCTCCTGCCCGAGCTCGAGCGCCTCGGCAAGCGCGTGATCCTCGGTAGTTATTCGTTCGGGGAGCCCGAGCGCATCGACGACGCGCCCGTCGTGTACACGGCCGAGACCGGCGCCGTCGTCAAGCGGGTCCTCGGGCATTCGAGCCCCCCGCCCGATTACGGCCCCGAGGTGCACCTCGCGAGCTTCCTCGATCAAGAGCGCCCCGAGGGCGCGCCGCATTTCGTCTACGCTTATTATGCACGGGCCTTCACCGTGCCCGCCCTCCGCGCTTTTTATGCCGAGCTCGTCCGCCGGCACGCCGTCGACGCGGTGGTCCTCGTCGACGGCGGCTCGGATTCGCTGATGCGCGGCGACGAAGAGGGGCTCGGCGATCCGATCGAGGACGCGGTTTCCGTCGGCGCAGTCGCCTCGCTCGAAGGCGTGAAGCTCAAGCTGCTCTGCTCGATCGGCCTCGGCGCTGACCGCTTCAATGGCGTCTCGGACGCCGCCAGCTTGCGCGCCATCGCCGAGCTCACCGAGGCGGGCGGGTTCCTCGGCGCCGTGAGCCTCGAACCGACGAGCCCCGGGTATCGCTTTTACAAACGCTGCATCGAGCACGTCTATGCGAACCAGACGTTCCGCTCGGCGCTCACCGGATTCATTCTCTCTGCGGCCGAGGGCCATTTCGGCGGCGAAGAAGTCCCGCCGGCCCTGCGCAGCCGGGTGAGCCCCGGCCGCTTCTTCGTCTGGCCGCTCATGGCCATGGTCTGGGCGTTCGACGTCGAGGTCGTGGCGGGCCGGTCGAAAATCGTCGGCTGGATCCGCGATTGCACCACAGTGCGGGATTGCCACCTCGCGCTCCGCCGCGGCCGCACCTTGCTCGCGGAGGGCCCGCGCGAGGTGGAGAACCTGCCGCGGCAGGAGGACATGGTCGGTTATTGAGCCGGTTCGGCCCGACGAACACGCGTCTCGTCTGCCATCCGCCGAATGCAGAGCCTTAGCCCCTCCCGCAGGTTCGCGCAGGTCGTCAGGCTCGACAGATCGAGCCCGAGCGTCACCATCGTCTGCGCCACCGTTGGCCGGATCCCCGTGACGATGCCCTCCGCGCCGAGCAGCCGGATCGCGCGAATGAGGCTGAAGAGGTGGCTCGCCGTCATCGTGTCGACCATATCGACGCCGGTCAGATCGAGGATCGCGAACCGCGCCGACGTGCGCACCACGGCCGAAAGCAGGTCATCCATCACGCGCGCCACGCGCCGGCTATCGACGACGCCCATCATCGGGAGCGTGACCACGTTCTCCCAGACCTGAATCACGGGTGTCTCCAGGTTCCGGATGACCTCCTCTTGCCGCTCGATGAGCTCCATCTTCGCCCGGAGCTCGAGCATTGCTTTTCGCATGTCCCTCTTGGCGAGCGTCAGGCCCAGCATGTGCGTGGTCTCGCCCTCCTTGTTGCGTATCGGGACGAACCAGCTCTCCCACAGGATGTCGAGGGCATCATTCGTTGAATTGATGAACTCTCCCTCGAGCGCGCGACGGATGGCGGCCACTCCATCGGTCACGTCCTTGTAAAGCTCGAAGAGGTTCTGTCCGATGAGCGTCCCGGGCTCGTTGCCACCGGTCCTGCATCCTTTGCCGTCATGCAGCAGGTACGTGCCCTCTTGATCGATCACGTATGCCGATAGATCCAGGCTATCGAGGATCGCGCGAAGGACACGCTCGGGCGCGGTCGGGGGCAGCAATGCGAGGTCTTCGGCAGGCGGCACGGCGAGCCGACCCGAGGAGACGCGCGGCGTCGGGACAATGGTGACGTAGATCTCGGAGCGACCCGGCGCACGCCGCGCGTGCAAGGAGAACGAGCGATAGAGCCCCTCGGCGTCACGCATTTGGCAGAGGGCATTCCAGTCTTCGCCCTCGCTCATCGTCGCCCACGCCGACGCGACCGTGTCCCTGTAATCGGGGTGAAGGGACTCGAACAAGGATCCGCCTCGCACGCGCTCAGCTCCAAGGACACGCTCGGCCTCAGGATTGAAGCCGGAAATCGCGCCCTCCTGGCTCGTGGCCACGAGGATACCAGGGCAATGCTGGAACCAAGCCGAATCCATTACACTCTCCACGAACCTATGCAGTCCAACGAATGGACTATCACGTCGCTCGTGGCAGCGTCGAGCGGGAAATCTGCAAAATCGATTACACCTCGGAAGGAATTTCCCGCGGATACGTCAACGATGTGACGTGGGGAGGCGGCGCGGCTCAGTCGTCCACGCGTGCGGCGAGGGCTTTCGGGGCGATCATTTTGTAGCTCCCCGCGACGAGGGCCCGCACCTCGTTCCAGTCGAGCGGATCATCGTCCTGCTCATCGAGTCGCACGTCGACCCACCCGTGCTTGCCCACGTATTTCGCGATCGTGAATCGCGGATCGGTGGCCACGAGCCCGGCTTGCATCTCGAACGTGGTCTTCACCCCGAACGACCACACGCCGTTCTCCCCGCCGATCCCCGCGAAGATTTTATCGCGCACCCGGAACGTCGGATGTCCCCAGGCCTCGACCTCGGTCGCCTCGGGAAAACTCATGCAAATGGCGCGGAACCGATCGAGTATCCCGCCGGGTCCCTCCATCTTGCTCGCCCCACGGACCGCCTTTTTCGCCGGGGGAGCGGCCTTCTTCGCCGTCGTTTTGGCCGTCTTCGCGGCCGCCTTTTTGGTGGTTTTCGTCAATTTCGTCGTGCTGGCTTTCGTGCTCGCCATGGTCCCTCAGTACCCGAGGTCACGCATCTTTTTCGTCGTCGTGGAAGGCAATGGTTTGGCGGTCTTCGCGTCGGTCGCGGGCAGAGGCCCGCGCGCGGCCAAGGCCGAGACCGAACGGCGGGCGTCCTCCTTCCCGTCGCGTACGGGGCGCGTGGCCATGCCGGTCCCGAGCGCGAGCGGTTTGCCGTCAACCGTCGCCTTCACCTCCTCGGTCGCCGCGCCCGTCACGACGGCGACGTTCTCCGGCTCGCCAGCGCGCGCGAGCGGACCCGAAGCAAGGCCGAGGACGAGCGCGGCGCAAGCGACCCATCGAGACATGGACCGCCATTCTGCCGCCCCCTCCCGCCGGATGTCGAGGGGTAGAATCACGCGCTCGATCCGGCCCCGGACGCCGCCACCCCGCCCCCGCCGCACCTTGACGCGCCCGTCGCCCTTGACTTCGCCGGGCGAAGGAGCGAGGTGTGCTTGATGCGCGCCCCCATTTCCCACGACAAACCCTCCTTCTCGCGTCGGCTTTCCGGCGTCCTCCTCGCGATCGCCGCGCTCGTCGGCCCCGCCTCAGCGGCCGCGGACGAGGTCGGGCCGCTCGAAGAGAGCTGTTACAACAAGAAGTCCGGCGATGCATGCGCCGATCCCGCGGGCGCCGCCGGCACGTGCACCGGCGTGAAAGACTTGCGAGGTCGCGAGCTACTCCGCTGCTTGGCGGGCGCCAAAGCTCCGGCCACGCAGCCGGCCGACACGAAGACCCAGACCCCGCAGCCGACCGAGGCAAAGACCCCGAGCCCGACGCCGTCCGCCGCGACCGTGTCCGTGGCCGAGAAAAAGGGCTGCTCCGTGTCGGCCGTCGGGAGCTCGAACGAAGGGGCGCCGCTCGTGATCACCGTCGCCCTGGCCGCGCTCGCCCTCTACCGAGTGAAACGCCGCGCGCAGCCCGCGGGGTGAGGGGTGGACTGGTTCTGGGCATTCGTCTTCACGCAGGTCGTCGAGATCCCCATCTACGTCTATGGGCTCCGCGTCCGCGTGTACGAGGCATTTGGCGCGAGCGCGCTGACGCACCCGATCGTCTGGTTCGTCATTCCGAACCTCTGGGAGCGCATCTACCTCGCCGTGTTCGCGCCTCATCCCTCGTTATGGATCTCGGCTGTCCCGCGATACTGGATCATGGTGGTCATCGCCGAGACGTTCGCCGTGACCGCCGAGGCGGGGTATTTTCGTTTCATCGGTAAGAAAAAAACACTCGGGTGGGCGTTCGCCGCGAACATGGCGAGCGTCACCCTGGGTTTTGCGAGCCGCGCGCTCTTCGATTGGCCGTGACCGCCGGACGCACGCTCCCCTCCCCGCTCGAGGCCGCGACGCTCGATCCCGCGGAGGGGAGAGGCGTTCGGCCCGGCACGCTCGGCGAGGCGACGCTGCCCGCGCCCCCGATGAACACGCTCATCGCCCGCACCGGCAAGGACGACGGCGAGGACGAGAATGCCGAGGAGAGCGCGGCCATGCGGCGCATGCGCGTGGTCGATCCGGAGACGTATGCGGTGGAATCGGAGGTCGCGAAGGGCGGCATCGGTCGGATCCTGCGGGCGCACGACACGCACCTCGATCGCCCCGTCGCGCTGAAGGAGCTCATCACGCGCGACCCGCAGGCCGAGGAGCGGTTCATCCGCGAGGCGCGGATCACGGCGCGCCTGCAGCACCCCTCGATCGTGCCGCTCTACGAGGCAGGCGTCTGGCCCTCGGGCGAGCCGTTTTTCGCGATGAAGCTCGTCTCCGGCCGCTCGCTCGACCACTTCATCGCGGAGGCGAGCACGCTCGATCAACGCCTCGCCCTGCTCCCCCACGTGCTCGCGGTCGCCGAGGCGATGGCGTATGCGCATAACGAGCGCGTCATTCATCGCGACCTCAAGCCGCAAAACATCTTGCTCGGTCCGTTCGGCGAGACCGTGGTCATCGATTGGGGCCTCGCGAAGGATCTCGACGAGGAATCCTCCGAGCCGCCACCTTCGTCGAAGCTGCCGTCGAAGAGATTGTCTTCGCCGTCCTCGTCGGGATCGATGGCGCTCACCGTGCTCGGCGTGGTCATGGGCACGCCCGCGTACATGCCGCCCGAGCAGGCCGCGGGGCGCAGCGTGGACGAGCGCGCCGACGTGTATGCGATCGGCGCGATTCTGTACCACCTGCTCGCGGGCAAACCCTCCTACGAGGGCAACTACCCGATGGATATCGTCCGGCGCGTGCTGCGCGAGCCGCCGGCGCCCATCGAAAAGCTCCAGCCAGGCGTGCCGCGTGATCTCGTGACGATCGTGCAAAAGGCCATGGCACGGTCCAAGGCCGACCGATACCGGACGGCCGGTGAGCTCGCCGCGGACTTGCGCTGCTTCCAGACGGGGCAGATTGTCCAGGCACACCATTATTCGGCCCGCGAGCGGCTCCTGCGGTTCGGCCGGCGCCATCGCGCGACGTTGCTCATGGCATTTGCCGCGGCCCTCGCGCTCGCGGTCACGGGCGCGCTCGCGGTCGGACGCGTCCTCGACGCACGCGACGAGGCGCGGCGCGAGCGCGACAGGGCCGCGGAGGCCGAGCGGCGGGAATCGGAGCGCGCCGATACGCTCACGCTCGTCGAGGCGCGCGCGGCGGCCTCGCGGGATCCGCTCGCAGCGCTCGCCTGGCTCAAGACCCTCTCGGCGTCGTTCCGCGGGCATCGGCGCGAGCGGCTCGTGGCGGCGGATGCAATTTCGAGAGGCGTCCCGCTGCTCCTCCGGGGCCATATGGCGGGCATCAATCGCGGGGCCTTTTCGCCGGATGGCCGGTTCGTGGCCACGGCGAGCGACGACCGGACGCTCCGACTCTGGGACGTGACGACGGCAAAGGCACGCGTGCTCGAAGGACATACCGACGAGGTCTGGGACGCGGCCTTCTCTCCCGATGGCTCCTGGCTCGCCAGCCGCAGCAAGGACACCACGGTCCGGCTCTGGAGCATGCAGACGAGCGAAACCACGGTCCTCGCGGGACACGCGGCGCCGCTCGGCGCGATTCAATTCTTCCCAGACGGGCGGCGCCTCGCCTCCCGGGGTCGTGATGGATCCGTATGCGTGTGGGACCTCGCTGCGAGGGAGTGCAAGCGTGCCTGGTCGAAAACCGGCACGGAGCGACAGCTCGTCATTTCGCCGGACGGGCGCACCCTCGCGTTCGTGGGGGCAGGTTCGCTCGTTCTTTACGACGCCGACACCGGGTCCGAGCGCCGCTTCGAGGGCGAGGCGCAGGAGACGCAGGCCATTGCATTCTCGCCCGATGGATCCCTCGTGGCCACGGGCGACCGGAAAGGAGACGTTCGATTGTGGGACGTCTCGACGGGTGAATCGAAGCGGCTCGAAGGCCACACCGCAATGGTGCGCGCGATCGTGTTTCTTCCGGACGGCTCGCGCTTCGTCTCCGCGGGCAACGACCGCGCCGTGCGCATCTGGGACGTCCGCACGGGGGAAGCGCGCGTGCTGAAGGGGCACGAGGGGACGATTTACACGCTCGCCCTGTCGCCGGACGGCAAGCACTTGTTGACCGGCTCCGCGGACCAGACCGCGCGCCTTTGGGACGTGGCCTCCGGGACATCGCGGGTGTTCCGCGGCCCGAACGATTCCTTGTCGGATGTCGACTTTTCCCGCGACGGCAAGCGCGCGCTCGTCGCGAGTTACGACAACAGCCTGCGCGTCTATTCGCTCGAAGCCCTCCGCGACCGCGTCGTGGCCGTGCACGAGCGCGAGGCGGGCGTGATCGCCGTCTCGCCCGACGGGACGTGTGTCGCCTCGGGCAGCGCCGACGGGGCGGTCGTCTGGACGAACCTCGCGGACGGGACGACACGGACGCTGGGCCAGCACGCGGGCGAGGTGCGGGGCGTCGCGTTTTCCGGCGATGGCGCGGCGATCGCCTCCGCGGGCGCGGACGGACGCGTGCGTGTCTTCAGCACGCAGGGCGCGGCGCTCTCGTTCGAGGCCCACGCCGGCGCCGCGAATGTCGTCCTGTTTTCGCCGGACGGCGCGCGCATCGTCTCCGCGGGCGAGGACGGGGCCATTCGAATGTTTCCCGCGAAGGGCGGCGAGGGGCAGATCCTCGCGCGGCATTCGGCGGCCGCGACCGCGCTTGCGTTTTCCCCGGACGGCACGCGCATCGCGTATTCGTTCGCCGATGGGCGGGTCGTCTTGCGTGAGGTCGTCACGGGCCGAGAAACGATTCTCGCCGGCCACCACGACGCGGTGCACGTGCTCGTGTTTTCCCCGGACGGCGGCCTGCTCGCGTCGGGCGGCATGGACCATTCCGTGCGGCTCTGGGACGTGACCACAGGCGCCCCGCGCCACGTCCTCGACGCGGCAGGGACAGGGCTCACGCGGCTCGTGTTTTTCCCGGACGGCAAACGATTCGCGACGCTCGGCGGCGAGGCCAACGTAAAACTGTGGAGCACGGCCGACGGCCGATTGCTCGATGTCCTGCGAGGATATCGAGGCGTCGTCGCGGGGCTCGACGTCTCGCCCGAGGGCAGCCGGCTCGCGGCGGCGGGCGCGGACGGCGTCGTGCGGTCATGGGACCTCGAAGCGGGCGAGAGCCGGCTGCTCGAAGGGCACGAGGGCAACGTCTTCGCCGTCGCGTTCGCCGAGGGAGGCCGATCCCTCGTCACGGCCGGAAAAGACCGGACCGTGCGGCGCTGGATGGACGATCTGCCCATGGAAGCGACGAGCATCCGCGCCTTCGTCGAGGCCGCGACGCCGGAGACGGTCACGTCGCTCGGCCTTCACCCGGACAAACGCTGATCGTTCAGGCCTCGTTTTGCCCGCCGCGTGGCCGTTTTCGCGGCGGCCCGCCGCCGAACGAGGCTTCGGCGCCCGGCTCGGGCGGCGCCTCGTGGCCCGTGCCGTACGCGCGCAGGAATGCGTCGATGTGCTCGTCGGCGAATTTGTCCCATTCGAGCGGGCGAGTCTTCGCCCCGCCCAGCGAGCCTTGATGCAGGAGGACGACGAAGGGCGGCGCGACCAGCGCGAGGGCCATCTGCCGCACGTCCCCCGTGCGGATCTCGCCCCGCGCCATGTGCCGCGCGAGGCGCGCCTCCACGCATTCGAGCGTCGGATCGAGCACCTCGCAGAGGTATTTCGGGCCGAGCGTGGGCTCGCGCAGGCCGCAGGCGAGGCCAATCGCGTGCACCTCCCCGACGCCGTTCCGGAAGCCGAGCTCCAGATAAAACAAAAACCCCCGCAGCGACGCGCGCACGGGCAGGAGCGGGCCCGTGGCGACCTCCAGCAAGTACCGCTGCCCGCGCTCGTGCCACAGCGAGAGCACCGCCGAGACCACGCCCTCGCGCGAGCCGAAATAATGCCGGAGCGTCGCCACGCTGACCCCCGCGGCCGCCGCCATTTCGCGGAAGCTCGCTCGTGGCCCGTCGGGCTCCGAGAGCCGCTTTTGCACGGCCGCGACGAGCGACGCGCGCGTCGCCTCGAAGTCCGGATTGCGTGAACCTGCGGGCCTGCCCATCTCTTCGGTCGGTACTCTAGATCATCCGTCCTCCAGTTCAAGCGTCGGGCGCGGCCTCTTCGCGGGCCAGGCTCGGCCACCTTGACGACGCTCGATTTTTTCGTAACTCTAGCGTTCTATAAAACGGAGGCTTCCATGTTCGATGGCTTCGCGAACGTCTGGACGCCGGTCTTGTCTGCGCGGGATCTGCGGGACGAGGCGCGGCGGGTGCGGGTCGCCGGGGAGCCGATCTTGCTCTTCCGCGACGGGCGCGGAGATCCCGGCGCGTGTCTCGATCGTTCGTCGTCTTCGCCGCCCGAGGTGATCACGCTGGAGGCTCGCCTGCCCGCGCGCGAGGCCCTCGGGCTCATCTGGATCTTCACGGGCCGCGAGACCCCGGCCGAGGGTCCGGCGTTGCCTGCGATCGATCCGGTGCGGCCTCTCGTGGTCCACGGAGAGACCTGGTCCGCGCCGTTTGCGCGCGTGCTCGAGGCGCTGCTCGATCCGGCGAACCTGCCCTTCACGTGGGCCCAAGGCGCGCCCGAAGAGCCCATGCTCGCGTTTCGCGCGCCCGGCTGCGTCGAGCTTTTTTTGCCGACGAACGTCCCCGAAAAGCGCACGCTGCTCTACTGCTTCCCCGAAACCGGAGCGACGACGCGTGTCCTCTTCTGCGCCACGCGCGCGCCGGGCGAGGACGACATGACCTCCTGGATCACCGAGTATTTCGCGGCCACGGACCTCGCCCGAGAGCGCGCCTCCAAGGCCGCCGCGATCGGCGCGGACGAGGGCTTGACAACGACCCGCGATTTATTAGAACACATGGTGTAACAAAACGGGAGGCAAACGTGTTCGAGAGCTTCGCGAACGTCTGGACCCCGGTCATCCTGGCCAAAGAGCTCGGGAAGAAGCCGCTTTCGGTGAAGGTCGCCGGCGAGACGATCGCCCTCTTCCGGGATGGAAAAGGCGGCGTCGGCGCGCTCCTCGATCGATGTCCGCACCGCGGCGTCGCGCTCTCGCTCGGCCAGATCGACGAGGACGGCTGTCTCGCGTGTCCTTTTCACGGCTGGGCGTTCCAGAAGGACGGCGCCTGCGCGAAGATCCCGCTGAACCAAGTCCCGCCGGAGAAACGCGCTCGTTATGGCGCGACGGCCGTGCCGGTGCGCGAGGTCGGGAGGCTTATCTGGATCTTCACAGGCCCCGATCCCGCCGGCACGGAGCCCGAGCCGCCACCCGTGCTGGTCGAGAAGGGGTGGCACGTCGGCTTCACCCAGGAGATCTGGAAGACGCACTGGACGCGGGCCATGGAAAACATGCTCGACACGCCCCACCTGCCTTTCATCCATCGCAAGAGCATCGGCCGCGAGGCCCGGAAAAAGCTCCGGCCGGACACGACGCTCGAGATGCGCATCGAGCCCGCTCCCTTCGGCGGCCTCATTTACTCGAAATGGGACTACGAGGAGGCCGAAAAGCAGTTCTTGAAGTGGCGCAAGCCGAACGCGATGGAGCTCCAGATCATGGACGATCCGAAGCGCCGGATGTCCCTGGCCGTCTATTGCATTCCGGTCGACGAGGGTCACACGAAGATGATGCTCGCCTCGGCGCGGACGTTCTTCGGCTCGGAGGTGCTCACGTGGATCGCCACGAAGTTCAACAACATCCTCGCCGAGGATCGGGAGGTGCTCGAAACGTCGAACCCGCCCGAGGTGCCGCCGCCGGGCGAGGAGCCGTCCGTCGCGACCGACGCGCCGACGCTGTTTTTCCGAAAGTATTACTTCCGTGAGCTGCGCGGCTCCACCTCGTCGCTCGTGCCCACGGGTCGGCTCGTCCGCAGGCCTGGCGCCGCCCAGCCGGAAGCCGAAGAAGCGGGCATGCCCGACGGCGCCGCCATCGTCCACTGACATCGGCCGCACATTCTTCATGTCCCGGGCGCCCGGAATGCGCTATCTCCCGGGCTGCCCGTGAGCCCGCCTGCCCTCGACCAACCGCACAATCCCCTCCGCCGCGCCACCATCCCGCATTTGCCCGCGCTCGATGGGTTGCGGGGCCTCGCCGTGCTCGGCGTGCTCTTGTTCCACGATGGAAGGCTCGACGGCGGGTATCTCGGCGTCGACCTGTTCTTCGTGCTGTCCGGATACCTCATCCACTCGCTCTTGCTCGCGGAGTGGAACAAGGCCGGGACGATCGATCTCAAGGCTTTCTGGATTCGCCGCGCGCGCCGCCTCTTCCCGGCGCTCCTCGCGCTCCTGCCGGTGGTCGCGGCGTATGCGCATCACCTCGCGAAACCCGAAGAGCTCGCTCGGATCCGCAAGGACGGGCTCGCCACGCTGGCGTACGTGGCGAACTGGCGCGCGATTTTCTCGGGGCGGAGCTACTGGGACATGTTCCAGGTGCCCTCGCCGCTCGAGCACACCTGGAGCCTCGCGATCGAGGAGCAATTTTACGTTGTCTGGCCGCTGCTCGCGTTCGGCGTGCTCTACCTCTCGCGGGGCTCGCGGCGGGTGATGCTCGGCGTGTCGCTCGCGCTCGCCGTGGTGTCGGGCGCGGTGATGGTTTGGCTGGGCAATCGGGTGGATACGTCGCGGGCCTACATGGGCACGGATACGCGCGGCGTGGCGATCCTCCTCGGCGCCTCGCTCGCGTGTTTGATGGCCGAGCGCGGGACGTCGAAGAACAAGTCGGTGGTGCGGGCGCTCGATGGGCTCGGGCTCGTCGCGGCGATCGGGCTCGGGGTGGCGTGGGTGAAGCTCGACGGGCAGAACCCGCTGCTCTACCGCGGAGGATTTTTCGGGACGGAGCTCTGCGTGCTCGTGCTCATCATGTGCGCGGCGCACGGCGAGCAGAGCCTCGTGGCGCGCGCGCTCGCGTTCCGCCCGGTGGCGTGGGTGGGGCTCGTGAGTTACGGGCTCTACCTCTGGCACTGGCCGATCTACGTGGTGCTGCGGCCGGAACGAATTGGTTTGTCCGGGCTCGGGCTCTCGGCGCTGAGGTACGCGACGACGTTCGGGGTGGCGCTGATCTCCTATCATTTCCTGGAGCAGCCGATCCGCAAGCGCGGCGCGCCGTTCGGGCGTCCGGCGGTCATGCTCTCGTCGTCGGTGGCGCTCTGCCTCGGCGCGCTGCTCGTCGGCACGCAGCATCGGGCGGTGATGCGGGTGGGGCTGCAGCTCTTGCCGTGGCCGGCGGCTCCGAACGCGGTGAAGATTCTGATCATCGGCGATTCGGTGGCGGAGTCGCTCGGCGAGCGCATGCAATCGGTGCAGGCGGGCACGGGGACGATCGTGAGCCAGCGAGGCACGCCGAATTGCAGCATCATGGAGGGAAAGCTGCCGACGCGCTCGCTGACGAACGAGCCGCACGCCGGCGGCGATTGCGGCAAGCGCTGGGCGAGCGACGTGGAGGAGCTACGCCCCGACGTGACGCTCGTGGTGCTCGGCGGGGGCTATTTCGCGCCGGTGGAGATCGACGGGCGCTGGCAGCACGTGTGCGAGGCGGAATGGGACGATGCGTACGCGGACGAGCTCGAGCGCAAGCTGAAGATCCTCGCGGACAAGAGCGGGCGGGTGTATCTGGCGCGCGTGCCGTATCCGGTGGGCGGGTGGCAGAGGCCGGGGCTGAACGCGCAGGTCGATTGCTACAATACGCTGCTGGAGCGGACGGCGAAGCGTGATGCGCGCGTGCGCATGTTCGACCTCGCGGCGCACCTCTGCCCCGGGGGACAATGCTCGATGGAGAGCGACGGGGCGGCGATCCGGCCGGATGGAATGCATTTCGCGGGGCCAGGGGCGAAGGAGATCGCGCGATGGGTGATCGAGCAGGTCAAAGAGCCGGTGCGGTAGGGCTTTTCCTCGCCCTCGCCGGTTGTGCCGGGTCCCCGCCGCCTGCCGCGGAAAACCCCGCCGCGGCCGCTCCTCCGGCGCCGCTCACGCAGGAGCGCATTCAGGCGCTCGTCGCCGAGGTCGCGCATCTGCGCGGATTGCCGCAACGCGCGCCCGTGCCGGTGTATTTGCTCGACGAACCGGCGTTTCTGGCGGCGCTGCGCGAGCGGGCCGAGCGGAAGGCGGCGGCGGCCGAGAACGAGGCGCGGAAGGCATTTCATCTGGCGTTCGATCTCCTGCCCGACGGAAAGCCGGGCGCCGCGCCGCCGAGCAGCACGCGCGAGGTGCTCGAAGAGCAAGTGCGCGGGTTTTACGATCACGAACAAAGGATCATCGTGGTGCGCGCGTCTCGGCCTCGAAACGAGGCCGAGGCCGAGAAAGAGCGTGCGATCCTCGCGCACGAGATCGAGCACGCGTTGCAGGATCAGAGCTTCGGTCGGCCGGATGTGCAGAAGCAGGCGACGATGGGCGCGGACGAGGTTCTCGCGTACGGATCGCTGCTCGAAGGCGATGCGATGCTCACGATGTTCGCGTATCTCGCGGCGGAGCGCGGCGTGCCATTCCAGCGCATGGTGCGACGGGCGGCGGACGTGATGCGTGATGTGCCGGCCGAGCGGTTCGTCGCCGGGGACGGGGACGCGGCGCTGTTTCGCGCGCTGCCGATCGTGCGCGAGCGGCTCCTCTTCCGGTATCACGCCGGTACGGCCATGGTCGCGGAGCTTTATCGCGCGGGTGGGCTCGATCTCGTCAATCGAATGTTCGTGTCGCCGCCGGTGTCGACCGAGCAGGTGATCCACCCCGAAAAATACCTCGCCGGGGAGCGGCCCGTCATGCTCGCGGCGCCGCGCGCGCCCGAGGGGTATCGGACGCTCGACGAAGGGACGCTCGGCGAGCTGGAGACACGTGTCGTGCTCGATCGATGTTCGCCATTGTCCGCCGCGGCGGCCGCGGGCTGGGGCGGCGATCGATACACGCTGGTTGCGGCGCCGAACGGCGGCGTGGGATTGCTGTGGAGCACGGCGTGGGATTCGGAGAGCGACGCGGCGGAGTTCGTCACAGCCATTCAATCGAGGCCCGGATGCCTGCGCGCGCTCTCGCTCGGGGCCACGTCGATCGACGGCGGGATCGTGGTGCGCGCCGAGAAAAACCGCGTGGCCGTGGTGCGTGGTTTGTCAGGGACGATCGCCGAGGCGGCCGCGAAGCAGATCCTCGACGCGCCGATCGCCGCGCCCGCGAGCCCGTCCGTGGCGCTGCCGTACCGGCTCCTGCCACGCGCGCCCTTGCCGCAGCGCGAGCCTGGCTTTCTCGTCGGTCACGATTATTTCAGCCGGTGGCTCGGCATCGCCGGGCGGATCCCGCTCGGATTGAACACGGTCGTCGGATACGAGGGGCTCGAGCTCCGGATCAGCCGCCCCGACGTGCTCGTCAGCGGGGCCCTGTTCGTCTCGGACCTCGTGACGACGCCGCGATTCCAGGAAAAACTCTTCGCCGACGTCGCGGGCGGGCTCGCGAAGGGCACGGAAGGAAAGCAGGTCGTGGCCGCGAGGACCGGACCCGTGGCGACGCCGCTCGGGGCCGGGATCGAGCGGTGGTGGACGATTGGAGAGACGGCGATCTCGGTGCGCGCGGTGATGGTCCCGATCTGCGGCGGGACGGGGTCGCTCGTGTTCCTGCAATCGACAAGCGACCCGATGGCGCAACGCACGCTCGACGGGTGGCTTCAATCGTTCCGCTGGAACACGAACGTAAAACCACCCGTCTGCGAGGCGCTCGATCCGCGCTGAGGCGGCTATTTTTTCTTCGATTCCTCGTGGAACGCGCGGAGCAGCTCGGCCTCGCGCTCGGGCGAGAGGCCCGCGCGGCGTTTGGCCTGGCGCTCCGGGGGCAATGCATTGAACCAGGCGAGCAGGTCCGTGACGGTCGTGTCGATCGGCCGGAACGTGAGGCCCGCCTTGCGCGCGCGGTCGACGTTGACGAGGTGGAAGCCCGCGCTCTCGCCCTCGGGCGGCGCCCAGATCGGCAGGTCGATCGGCTCGCCGCCGCCCGACTCCTTCGTCTTCAGCCACGCGGGCGGGACCCAGGTGAGCTTGACGTCGCTCTTCGGCGAGGCCTTCTTGCTGGCCTCGATCACACCGCCCATCGTGAGCGGCGCGCCCGGGCCCGTCGCATTGAAGACGCCGGTCGTGCCGTCCACGACGAGCTTGACGAGCCACTCGGCGAGGTCGCGGACGTCGATCACCTGAATGGGGTCGTTCGGCGTGCCGGGGACGAGCATTTCGCCGCCCTTCGCGACGCGGAGCGGCCAGTACGTGAATCGATCGGTGCCGTCCCCCGGGCCGACGATGTACCCGGGCCGCACATTGGCGACACGGCCCGGCATGGCTTTTTCGGCGGCCTGCTCGCAGAGCGCCTTCAAAGGGCCGTAATTCTCGAATTCCTTGCCCATGGTCTCGACCGTGGGATCGGCCATCGTCCCGACCGCCGCGGTCTCGTCCATGTTGGGCTTGGAGGTGTCCTTGTAGACCGAGATGCTGGAGATGAAGATGTATTGCTTGACGTTTTTCGCGAGCAGCTCCGCCGAGGCGCGGACGATGCGCGGGACGTAGCCCGAGGTGTCGATGACGGCGTCGAAGCTCCGGCCTTCGAGGGCTTTGAGGCCCTCGTCCTTGCTCGGGTCGCGGTTGCCGCGGAGCTTTTCGATGTCGGGGAAGAGCTCGGGGCGGGTCTTGCCGCGATTGAAGAGGGTGATGGCGAATCCGCGCGCCCGCGCCGCCTCGACGACGGCAGGCCCGACGAACCCCGTGCCGCCGAGGATGAGCAGGCTTTTTTTCTGGTTCGTCGGGGGCGGAGGCGCCGCGCCCGCGCCCGCCGCGCCCGCAGGATCCGCGGGCGGCGTGGGGGGCTGGGACGCGCAGCCGAGGGTCGTGGACGCGGCCGCGGCGAGCGAGCCGACGAGGAACGAGCGACGTTTGATCATGGCGAGGGATGGACGACGGCGCAGGAGGGTTGTGAACGACGATCGTGAAGTCCGCGATCAGCCGCCTTCGTTGATGCGGGCGATGAGGGTCTGGAGGACGTCGTCGGCCTTGTCGTTGTCGATCTGGCAGGTGCCGGCCGCCTCGTGCCCGCCGCCGCCGTATTCGAGCATGAGCGTGCCGACGTTCGTCTTGCTGCTGCGGTCGAGGATCGATTTGCCGGTGGCGAAGACGGTGTTCTGCTTCTTGAGGCCCCACATCACGTGGATCGAGATGTTGCACTCCGGGTGGAGCGCGTAGATCACGAAACGGTTGCCCGCCCAGATCGTCTCCTCGTTCCGGAGGTCGAGCACGACGAGGTTCTTGTGCACCGTGGAGCAGCGGCGGATCTGCTCCTTGAACCGCTTCTCGTGCTCGAAATACATGTCGACGCGCTCCTTGACGTCCGGCATCTCGAGGATCTCCTCGACCGAATGCTGCAGACACGCGTCGATGAGGCGCATCATGAGGTCGTAGTTCGAGATGCGGAACTGTCGGAATCGGCCAAGGCCGGTGCGCGCATCCATGAGGTAGTTGAGGAGGACCCAGCCCTTCGGCGAGAGGATCTCGTCGCGGGAGAATTGCGCGGCGTCGGCCTTGTCGACGGCCTCCATCATCTCGTCGGGGATGTCGGCAAACCTCTCTTTGCCGCCGTAATGGCGAAAGACGACACGCGCGGCGGAGGGGGCGTGGGGGTCGATGATGTGGTTTTGGCGCTTGCCGACCCGCTGCGTCTCGCTCGCGTGGTGATCGAAGGCGAGGTGGACGCCCTCGACGTACGGGAGGTTCGTCGTGATGTCCCGATCGGTGACGGGGACCTTGCCGTCCTGCATGTCCTTCGGGTGGACGAACTTGATTTCGTCGAGGATGCCGAGCTTCTTCAAGAGGACGGCGCACACGAGGCCGTCGAAGTCGCTCCGCGTCACCAGCCGGTACTTTTCCGCCATGATCTGCCCTCCGGACCGCTTTTCGCGCCGGAGGATAACCGAGGCCGCGCGCGCGGGGAAGCCCCGAGAATCAGGGTTCCTTGTTACTGCACCAGGGCTCGGCGCTCGCCGTGGAGAGGACGACCTCGCCCGAGCCGGCCGTGAGGTCGACCATGCCCTCCCAGACGAGCGTGACGGGCGGGTCGTCGTCCGTCACGTTGCGCATGATGCGCAGCGATATCGTGGAGCTCTCGACAGGCGCGATGTCGGCCGCATAATCGAAGACGCACATGCAGCCGCAGCGTGCCTCGCTGCCGTCCTCGAGTTTTTCCGGGGCGTCGGTCTGCGTGACGACGTGGACACCGTTCTCGACGGCGACGTCGATGGAGTGCTCGCCGCAGCAATTGAGCTGGATGCGCGCGTCGAGGAAGCCCAGCGTGCGCGTTTCGGGGTCGTAATTCCAGAGGAGGCGCTCGGCCTCGCAATACGTGGCCGGATCGGGGGACGGCGGGATCTTCGCGCTCTCCGAGCCGCCGAGGAAGCCGCCACACGCGCTGATCGAGGGTGTGACGTCGAGCGAAGAGGCGGGAGGCGTATTGTTGCTGCTGCTCTCACCCTCGCCGCTGCTGCAGGCGAGGAAGGAGGTCGCGGAAAGGATCAGAATTCCAAGGATACCAAGCATTTTCATCGTGTGTCTCCAGATCAAGCGGGCGTCGGGGTGCGATGCCCATAACGAATGGACACGAGCAGGCGCGACACGTCAAGGCAGTCGCACGGGCTCCGCGGCGAAAAGCGCGCTTGACGCGAAGGCCGGGGCTGAGTACCGCGAGAGATCGTGCACGCCAAAGATCCGATCTACCTCGACTACAACGCGTCCACGCCGCTCTTGCCCGAGGTGGTCGACGCCATGCTGCCCTGGCTGCGCGGCGGATTCGGCAATCCGTCGAGCAGCCACGTGTACGGCAGGCGCGCGCGGGCCGCGATCGAGGCGGCGCGCGTGGAGGTCGCGGCGCTCGTCGGATGCACGCCGGAAGAGCTCGTCTTCACGTCGGGCGGGACCGAGGCGAATAACCTCGCGATCCGAGGCGTGGCCGAGGCGCTGCCCGATCGAAGGCACATGATCACGTCGTCGATCGAGCATCCAGCGACGTCGAAGCTCTGCGCTTGGCTCGCGCGGCACGGGCATCGCATAGAGGTGGTGGGCGTCGACGCGGAGGGGCGGGTGCGCGCCGAGGAGATTGCCGCGAAGCTCGGGGACGAGACCGGCGTGATCACGGTGATGCACGCGAACAACGAGACGGGCGTGATCCAGCCAATCGAGGAGATCACGCGGGCGGCGTGGCGCGCGGGCGCGGTCGTGCACACGGACGCGGCGCAATCGGTGGGCAAGGTGCCGATCGACGTGGGCGCGCTCGGGGTGGATTTGCTGTCGATCGCAGGGCACAAGCTGTACGCGCCGAAGGGCGTGGGGGCGCTGTTCATCCGGAAAGACCTGCCGATCGCGCCGTTCATGCTGGGCGCGGGGCACGAGCGGGGAATCCGGCCCGGGACGGAGAACGTGCCGTCGCTCGTGGGGCTCGGGGTCGCGGCGAAGATGGCCATGCGCGACCTCGCGGCGGAGAGCGCGCGGGTGTGCGTTTTACGTGACAATCTGTTTGTCCTGCTCCGGGAGCGGGTGCCGGGGCTCGCGCTGAATGGGCATCCGGAGAAACGATTGCCGAATACGTTGAACGTGCGGTTCCCGCGGGTGAGCGGGACGGCGCTGCTCGCGCAGGCGGAGGAGGTGGCGGCGTCGACGGGTTCGGCTTGCCACGACGGGCACGAATCGGCGTCGAGCGTGATCCTCGCGATGGGCGTGAAGCCGGAGGAGGCGATCGGTTCGGTGCGATTGACGCTCGGGCGAGGGACGACGGAGGCGGAGATCGTGCGGGCCGCCGAGGTGCTCGCGGCGGCGTGGATCAAGCTTTCGCGGTAGGCTTTTCAGCGCGCCACGCAATGGAGCGAGTGCGCGCGGACGAGCTCGTCCCGGCGCGTCGCCGTGAGCGAAGGCCCAAGCTTCGTGACGAGCTGGCCCTCGCGCCGGCAATACGCCGCATCGTAAAACTCCGCATTCGTCGAGAGCAGCGCCGTCGCCGCGTCGTCGTGCTTCTGCTGCTGGATGTAAAGCTCCGCGAGGGAGGCGACCATGGCGAGGGCATTCGTGCGTTCGTCGCCCTTGTCCCCGCTCGCTCTCTTGAAAAAATCGAACGCGGCGCTCGGCCGTCCCGCGTCGGCATACACAGTGACGAGGCTCGCGCGGGTGGGTGCGGCGAGCGAGGCCGCGCATGGCGCGCCCGGCTCTTTCGCCACGGCGTCGGCGACCTTCTTCAGCGAGGAGAGCGCCTGCGGGTGGTCGCCTTTTTGCCGGTAGATCTCGGCGAGGCGGAAGTGCGCCACGAGCCAGGCGGTGTTGGTGGGCATGGCGAATTTGACCACATCGAGGTACGACTGCTCGGCGAAATCGAGGCTTATGGGGTCCTCCTGGCCATTCTTGAAGAAGCGCTCGCCGAACCCGACATAGACGAGCGGGATGTAGGGCGATTGCGGGTAGTATTGCTGGATGAAGTGCAGGTACCCGTTGTTCGCCTCGTTCCTGTTGCCCGCCCGCTCGGCGGCGAGGGCCTGGGCATATTTCGACCCCTCGGGCGAGGCCTTCACGCGCTCGGGCAAACCCCGGCCGTCCCGCAGCCGCTCGATGCAGGTATCGACCGGCTCGACGGTCGTCTTCTCGTCCTCGGGCCCCTGCGCGAGCAAGAGCGGCGCCGCGGAGCCCGCGCCCACCTCGACGACGGGCGCCTTCGCGGGCTCCTGCTGCGCGGAGGGCCCGCCGCCACACGCGGACACGAGAAGCAAAAGCGAGACGAGGGGCGAAGCGAGGGCGCGCATGGATTCGAGCTTAGAACATCGTCCCGCGGGGCGAAATGAGGTTTCAGGCGGGCCGGCGCTTCGGGGTCGGAGGCGGCTCGGCGAGGTCGAAGGGCGTGGGAGCGATTTCGCGGACGGAGAGGTCCGGATCGAACAGCCAGGTGCGCACGACGGAGGCTTCGAGGTCGAGGAGGCCGAAGCTCGGGTCGTGATCGCGATACAACGTGCCGGCGTTGACGAAGAGGCGATCCTCGATGGGGCGCACGAGCCGTCGGTGGGTATGACCATTGAGGACAAACCGCATCGAGGTCGTCCGGAGGAGCCGCTTCAGCGACGGGTCGTGGCGGAGCCAGGTGTCCGGATCCCACGGCGAAACGCCGGCCATGTCGTCCTCGCCGAGGCCGTGGCAAAGCAAGATCGAGCCGGCGATCGTGGGGATTTCGACCATCGTCGGCAAAGAAGCGAGGTGGGTCCGCGCCGGTTCGGAGACCCGATCGCGGCCGTGCGCGTCGGGCAGGTCGCGCATGTCGTTCGCGAGAAACCACCGCTCGTGGTTGCCGCGTACCGTGACGACCCGGTGCTCGCGGAGCAGGTCGACCACGCGTTCGAGGTCGCCTTTGCCGTCGACGATGTCCCCGACGCACGCGAGCGCCTCGGCGCCCTCGGCCTCGAGGACGTCGATGGCACGCGCGAGCCGTTCGTCCTCGGCGTGGACGTCGCCCAGAAAACCGACGCGGCGCAGGGTCGTCACGGTGAGATCCTACATGACAGACCTCCACGAGGCATGTGGTCCGTCCCGGTTGAAACGTGGACATTGCGCACCGCGGCATACCCTGTCATTCTGAGGCGATGCAGCAGCCGAGCCGAACGGCGAGGATGGTGGCGGCCCTCCGAGCACGAGCGACGGAGCGAGAAACGCCGCTCTGCGACGATCCGTTCGCCCGCACGCTCGCCGGTCCCGGCGGGTTCGAGGACGCGACGCGTTACGAGCAAGGCTATCCGCACATCGAACTCTTCGTGGCGCTGCGCACGGCGCTCTTCGACCGCGAGACGCGGCGCTGGCTTGCGCGAGGGTGTACCCAGGTGGTTCTGCTCGGTGCGGGGCTCGATACCCGCGCCGCGCGGCTCGGGCGGAAAGGCGTGCGGTTCTTCGAGGTGGATCACCCGACGACGCAGGCGGACAAACTCGCGCGTCTCTCCGCGTTGCCCGGGTATCCGTTCGAGAATGCGACGTACGTGCCGTGTGATTTCGCGTTGCACGATTTCGTGGAGCGGCTCGATTCGAGCGGGTTTCGCGCGGACAACCCGGCGCTCCTGATCTGGGAAGGCGTGACGTATTACCTGGAAGAACCGGCCGTGCGGGCGACGCTGCGGCGCATCGCGGAAAAGCTGCACCCGAGCTCGGTGATCCTGTTCGACCACGTGGGCAAACGCATGGGCCAGGGGAACGTGCGCGACGCGTCGTCGATCGCAGCGCGCGACGGCGTTGCGGAGATGGGCGAGCCGGTGGTGTTCGGGATCGATCATGTGCTGCCGATGCTCTACGAAGAGGGGTTTCGGCACGCGCGATGTGCTTCGTTCGACGAGATCGCGCTGAACCTGACGGGGACGTACGACCGGGCGCGGACGTTCCGGTTCCAGCACGCGGTCGTGGCGAGCGTGGCCGAAGACGTGTGGGCGTGAAGGTTAGCCGCTGTTCTTGATCACGTCCTTCAGCTGCTCGATGTAGCGAACGACCTCGGGCTCGCGCGCGGGGGAGACGTCGAGCCAGACGAGCGCCTGGCGCAGGTCGGTCCGGGCAAACATGCGGTAGATCTGGGACGCGTCGGGCCCGCCGCGCGCGCCGAGCCCGCCGAGGAAGCGGCTCGCACGCGCGTGCTCCATCGCGCTCAAGGCGTTCGTGACGACACGCGCGAAGAGCGATTCGCTGAGGATCGCGGCGCGCGCGGAGTCCCTGCTGAACGTTCGTACGCGCTCGTCGAGGATGTGGCGCTGCGCCGCCGTCGGCGCGCCGCCCTCGGTGCAGACGAGGAGGCGAGAGCGGCCGTTCGCGCGGTGATGGACTTCCCACGCCTCGATGTACGCCTTCCACTCGGGATCGGTCGGCGGTTGCTCGGAATGCGCGAGCACGAGCAGCTCGCCGAGCGTTCCGAACGCGAGCCTCTTCTTCATCGCGACGCAGGATACCGCAGGGCAAGGCTCCTCCCACGCAGCATTTCGTGCTCTCGCGGCGCGAGACAACACCACGCGCCTCGGTCATCCTCCACGCGACGTGCCCCTGCCCTTCCTGCTCCCCGCCCCCGTGCTCTTCCTGATCGCCGCAGCGGTCGGGGCGATGTTCACGCTGAACGCGCTCCGGCCGGCCCGCAAGTTCTGGCCGCTGGTCGGCGCAGGGTTCTTCGCGTCGTGGCTGACCGGCGAGCTCGCCGCGCATCACCTGTTCTGGCAAGCCGTCGCGACCACGCTGTTCGTGTGGGCCGGCGGGCTCGACGGATGGCCCGGCTGGGTCGCGCTGTTCATCGTGACGCTGTCGTGGGTGGGGCTCGTGCGGATCGTGATCGACGCGCGGAAGGCGCGCGACGTGACGGAGGCGGCGCTCTGCGAGGGGCTCGGGACGGAGTATCGCAGCGTGATCCCCGAGGAGATCGGCGCGCACGTCGACGAGCATTTTTCCCTCCGGCAGCGCCTCTTCCCGCTGCCGGTGCTCGACGGGCGCGTGGAGGTCGTGCGCAACGTGATCTTCTCGCGCGCGGGCGGCGTGAACCTGCGGCTCGACGTCTACCGGCCGCGCGGCAACACGAAGCCGCGGCCGACGGTGCTGTTCGTGCACGGCGGAGCGTGGGTGATCGGGAGCAAGGACGACCAGGGCAAACCCCTCGCCTACCGGCTCGCCGCGCACGGGTGGGTCGTGGTGTCGGCGAACTATCGGCTCTCGCCGCGCTTCACGTTCCCGGATCACCTGATCGACGTGAAGAGCGCGATCCGCTGGATCCGCGAGCACGGCAAGGAGCACGGGGCGGACCCGAGCTTCCTCGTGATCACGGGCGGATCGGCGGGCGGTCACCTCGCGGCGCTCGCGGCGCTCACGCCGAACGATCCGCGCTACCAGCCGGGCTTCGAGGACGTGGATACGCGCGTGCAAGCCTGCGTGCCGTTCTACGGGGTCTACGACTTCACGGATCGGCGCGGGATCTGGAGGGGCACGCTCTTGCGTACGATCCTCGAGAAGAGCGTGATGAAGAAGCAGCTCGACGAGGATCGCACGGCGTTCGAGGCGGCCTCGCCGATGAGCCTCACGCGCAAGGACGCGCCGCCGTTCTTCGTGGTGCACGGCGATCGCGACTCGCTCGTGCCGGTGCAGGAGGCGCGGCTCTTCGTGGAGCTTCTGCGCGCCGAGAGCCGCGCGCCGGTGCTCTACGCGGAGCTACCGGGCGCGCAACACGCGTTCGAGGTGTTTCCGTCGGAGCGCACGGGGCACGCGCTCGCCGCGGTGGAGCGGTTTCTCGCGTACCAGTGGGCGCAGCACCAGACCTCACCCCCGGCCCCTCTCCACTCCGTGGAGAGGGGTGATGGGCGCCTCCTCTCCCCTCTCCACGGAGTGGAGAGGGGTTGGGGGTGAGGCACTACAACGTCGCCGCCACGATCTCGTCGAGCGAAGCCTCGTCCACGAGGCCCGTCATGTACCGGACGACGCGGCCCTCACGATCGATGACCACGAGGCTCGGCAGGTTCTGCACGTCGTACGCCTGCGCCGCCTCCTGGCCCGCGTCGATCACGATGGGATACGAAAGTCCCTTTTTTTCGGCGTAGCTCTTCGCCTTCGCGGGCGGGTCGTGCGCGTTCACGCCGAGCACGACGAGGCCCTGCTTCTCGTAACGACGCGCGATGCGGTCGAGGATCGGGGCCTGCGCGGCGCAAGGGCCACACCAGGTCGCCCAGAAGTCCAGGACCACCGGGTGCCCCTTGAGGCTCTCGATCTGCATCCGCGCCCCGGGATCGCCGTTCGCCGCGACCGCGAAGACCGCGTCGGGCGCCGGCTTGCCCTCGAACGGGCTGCCCCCGCCGACGACGCGAGGCAAGAGCGAGACCCCCCCGAGCGCGCCCAGGCCCAGAAGGCCCGCAAACACCCAGGAGCGAAGCTTGCCATCGGAGGGAGCGGGGGCGGGCGTCGGCACCCGTTCTTCTTAGCAAGTTCTTTGCGGCTGCGCCCGAAAGGCGTCCCCTGGTATGTTCGGTCCCCGCAAAGCGGCGCCGCCGCTCCGCCGGTCGCACGAGAGCGACGCGGGGAGGAACCATGCTCGATCGTCCGAACTCACAGCCCGAACCGTCTCCTCTTCCCAACGGAAAACAGCCTCCTCCCCGGGGGATCGGGGGCACCGAGAAGCCCATCAAGCGCAGGCTCCGCACGCCCGATCGGCTCGACCTCGCGAAATGGCCGCCGGACGACGACGATCTTCCCGGCGCCCCGCCCGGCGGCGCCGTGCCTCCTGCACCCGCAGGCGGCGGCGGCGGCGGCGCCGACTTCGGCGACGGCGACTTCAAGAAAGGTCGCTTCAATCCCGTCACGATCATCGTGGCGCTGCTCATCGTCGCCGGCGGCGCGGCCGCGCTCTTCTTCGGCATCAAGCAGGGCCAGGAGAAGATGACGGTCGAGCAGGTCGTCAAGGAGAAGAAGAACATCTTCGTCCTGCCCGTGAAGGACCAGGTCCCGCGCTGGCGCACCTGGGCCGCGAACCCGAACGAGGTGGCCCTCCAGCAAGAGGCGCTGATCCAGCTCGCCTACGCCGAGGATCCCGAGGGCGTGACGCACGCGGCCAAGGCGCTCGAGCAGCCCGATCACCGCGTGAAGGGCGTCGCCGCGCAGGTGCTCGCCTACTACGGATCGCCGAAGGGCGACGCTGGCAAGGCCGCACTGCTCGCCGCGCTCAAGGAGGCCGACGACAGCGACAGGCCGCAGATCGTGTGGGCCCTCGTCATGCTGAAGGAGCCGCAGGTCTTCAAGGACGCGATGGACCAGTACAGGAAGGGCTTCCTGTCGAAGGTCGAGCGTCTCGGCGGCGGCACCGCGTTCGATCCGGAGAAGCTCGCGCAGCTCGTGTCGCTCGACGAGTTCGCGAAGCTCGCGGGCGATCAGAGCCCGTCGGTGCGTCAGCTCGTGGCCACGCTGCTCTCGCGCGACGCGAACCCGAAGTGGACGCAGACGCTCATCCAGCTCGTGAAGGATCCCGACTCCGAGGTCGGCCGCGAGGCCGCGACGGGCCTCGGCAAGATCGGCGACGAGACCGCGCGCGCTCCATTGCTCTCGGCGCTCAGCAGCTCGAGCAAGGAGAACCGGCAGAAGTTCCTCGAAGCGCTGCGCGACGGCATCGGCGGCGAAGGCCTCGTGCTCGCGCTCGCCAGCGTGAAGAAGGATCCGGCCGAGACCGAGTGGTTCCAGACGAAGCAGCTCATGGAGATGATGAAGGACGTCGCCGATCCGCGCGTCGGTGACTCGCTCGTGAAGTGGCTCGAGGGCTCGAAGCCCACGCTGCACTGGCAGGGCGAGGCCGGCACGCGGCTCGCCGAGGTCGGCGACATCCGCGCGGCGAAGTACCTCGGCGAGCGCATGCGCGCCGATCCTTCGAAGCTCTACGCGCAGGAGCGGTTCTGGGAGGCCGACGAGGGCGGCCACCTTTCGCGCACGGATCTGCCGCGCGTGGTCGCCAGCCGCATGCTCGCGGACCTCGCGATGATCCACACCGACAAGAAGGACGAGCTCAAGGCCGCGGCCGAGGACGGCGTGATCTTCTGGATCAAGGACCGCCCGCAGCCGCACGCGAACGGCCTGCGTTTCCTCGCCGCCGTGCAGAGCGACAAGATCAAGAACGATCTGCGCGACTGGGCGTTCCCGAAGGATCCGCTGCCGAAGGAGGGCGCGCAGCCTCCCTTCCCCACGGCCTTCGAGACGGCGCAGAGCGCGCTCCGCTACGTCGGCCTGATGAAGGACGAGCCGACGTTCCCGAAGCTGCTCGAGCAGTTCAAGCGCAAGCCCGACAAGAAGATGGACATCACGCAGGAGGCGCTGAACGGCGCGGGCCTGGCGATGCTCGGCATGGCGCTCCGCGCGGTGGCCTACGGCGCGGCGCAGGGCCTCGGACAATGGGGCGACGGCAAGGCCTCGAAGCCGCTCATGGAGCTCATCGAGGACGAGTCGTGGCACGAGGAGGCGCGTCAGGCCGCCTGTGACGCGCTCGCGTGGTGCGCCGACGACAAGACGATGAGCGAGGTCGCGAAGAAGGCGAAGGAGTACGGGGCGAAGAAGGAGCCGCGCAAGCAGCTCATCGGCGCCTGCTACGCCTCGACGCTCTCGCTCAAGCCCGTGCCGGCGATCGCGGGCGAGCTCGCGGACCTGCTCACGCCCGACCTCGACATCGGCCTGCGCATGGCCTACGCCCGCGCGATCGGCATCGGCGGCTTCGATCAGGGGACGGAGGCGAAGCTCTTCGAGAAGCTCCAGAACCCGGAGATCCGCAACGCGGCGGCGCTCGCGCTGATCCTCGGCGGCTCGGCGGAGACGGCGGCCCGTACGGTCGCGATGTACGGCGACTTCGGCCCCGACGCGCTGAACGACCTCAAGGACCACTACTTCCGCGCGTTCGGCTACTGGTCGGACGAGGACTTCAAGCGCGGCAACATCTACCGCTGGGTGGCGAACGCCGAGGCCATCGCGCGCATCAAGGTGGCGGACGTGCCGCAGGAGTGGTCGCGTCAGCGCCTGCAGTCGCAGTTCGACAACCTCAAGTTCGACAACGGCCCGCACTCCGAGACGCGCGTCGTGCTTCGTTACCGGCTCTGGCAGGACGCGAAGAGCGGCGATGCGGCGCGGAAGAAGGGCGCGATCCAGACGCTCAAGTTCATGAAGGAGCGCGGCGTGCTGATGGCGCTCCGTCAGGAGCAGGGCGAGACGGGCGAGATGGCGAAGAAGGCATTCTTCGAGATCATGAACCCGAAGGCGATCATCGCCGAGGACCTCTCGGCGCTGCAGTCGAAGGACAAGGGCGGCAAGGGCGACAAGCAGTAAAACACGCCCGCTCGTAGGTCCCGAAGCCCCCTCTCCTCCGCGCGATGAGAGGGGGTTTTGTTTTGGAAGGGGCTAGAACGCGACGGGGAGCGCTTCGAGCCCACGCACGACGTACGTGGGGCGCCAGCGCAGGGTGTGCGGCGCGGCGTCGAGGCGGAGATCGGGCAGCGTGCGCAAAAGCGTGGCGAGTGCGATCTGCCCTTCGAGCCGCGCGAGCGGGGCGCCGAGGCAATAATGGATGCCCTGGCCGAACGCGACGTGACGGTTCGGGTCGCGCGCGAGGTCGAGTTTGTCCGGGTCCTCGAACTGGGCGGCGTCGCGGTTCGCGGAGGCGAGGACCACGAGCACGAGCTCGCCGCGGGGGAGCCTGACACCGGCGAGCTCGACGTCCTCGCGGGTATAACGCTCGGTCGCCATCTCGACGGGGCTCGTGAACCGGAGGAGCTCCTCGACGGCCGATTTGATCAGCGAGGGATTCTGGCGGAGCCGATCGAGCTCGCGCGGGTGTTGCAGGAGCGCGAGCGTGCCGGAGGCGATGAGGTTCACCGTGGTCTCGTGCCCGGCGACGGTCAGGAGGATGATCATCGCGAGCAGCTCGTTCTCGCTGAGGTGGCTGCCCTCCTCCTCCGCCTGCGCGAGAGCGCTCAGGAGATCGTCCCGGGGCCGCGCGCGTTTCTCGGCGATGAGCGCGCGGAGATACCGCACCATGAAGTAGAACTGCGGGAGCGCGAGCACCATCTTCACGTTCGAGGTGGTCTCCATCAGCGCCTTCGAGAAGCGATGGAACCTGGGGCGGGTCTCGGGGGGGATGCCGAGCAGCTCGGCGATCACGGTGAGCGGCAGCGGGAGCGCATAATCACGCACGAGGTCCATGCGGCCGCGTGCCGCGACCTTCGCGAGGAGATCGTCGGCGATTTGCTGCACGCGCACGCGCATGTCCTCGACCATGCGCGGGGTGAATACCTGGTGGACGAGGTTGCGCAGGCGACGGTGATCGGGCTCGTCGACGTCGAGCATGTTGCGCTCGAGGGGCTTGATGAAGTCCGGGACCCACGGCTGCTTCGCCTGTTGCTCCCGGGTGAGGACCTTCGTGCGATCCTTGGCGAAGCGCGGATCCTTGAGGACGGCCACGACGTCGTCGTATCGCGTGACGAGCCACGCCGTGCGCCCGTCCTCGAGCTTCTGGGGAAACACGGGCGATTGGGCCCGGAGGCGGGCGTAGAATGGAAATGGATTCGCCTTGAATCCCGAGGCGAGGATGTCGACCGGCGTGATCGGGGGCATCGCTCGATCGTACCACGCGCCCCGGAACGAGGCAGGCGGCGCCGAGCGGGTGACAGGGGCGGACGAGCCGCGATAGGTTCGCGGAATGAAAATGCTTTCGCCCTCGCTCCGTGTTCTGCCTTTGTCTCTCCTTGCGCTCCTCGGGTGCCCGGAGGATCTGGATACGCCGCCCGCGAGCCCGACCGACCCTTGCGTCCGGCCGGCCGAGAACCTGCCCGAGCCTGCGCGTCACACGCCACGCTGGGCATTCGAACCATGGATCTCCAAGGACATCTCGGACGGCCCGGACACGTATGCCTTCGTGTCCGGCTTCCGCGAGCGAGACATCCCCGTCGGCGCCGTGGTCCTCGATAGCCCCTGGGAAACCCATTACAACACGTTCATCCCGAACCCCTCGCGCTACCCCGACTTCAAGAAGATGGTGGACGACATGCACGCGGACGGCGTGCGTGTCGTCCTCTGGATCACGAACCTCGTGAATTCGGTGTCGTACGACCTCGAAGACGGCGGCGATGCCTACGAGGGCCCCTCACCGAACCTCGCGGAGGGCGAGGCGTGCAATTACTTCGTCGAGGAAGGCTTGCGTTTCTCGTGGTGGAAGGGCTCGGGCGCCGCGGTCGATTTCATGAATCCGTCGGCGCGGGCGTGGTGGCACGAGCAGCAGAACGGCGTGCTCGACATGGGGATCGACGGCTGGAAGATCGATTTCGGCGACAGCTACGTCCGGCTCGACACGGTCGCGACGGCCGCGGGGCCGGTGCCGCACCAGCAATACTCGGAGGCCTATTACCAGGATTTCTTGGCCCATGGCGTGGCGCGGCGCGGGCCCGAGTTCGTCACGATGGTCCGGGCGTGGGACGAGTCGTACGATTTCAAGGGCCGGTTCTTCGCCCGCAAGGAGCACGCGCCCGTCGCGTGGATGGGCGACAACCGCCGCGATTGGGTGGGCCTCGAAGACTCGCTCGATCACATGTTCCGCTCAGCCGCCGCGGGGTACGTGGTGCTCGGGTCGGACATCGGCGGGTATCTCGATCGGGACGACAAGGACCTGCTCGGCGAACAGATCCCGCTCGACCCCGTGAATTTCGCGCGCTGGACGGCGATCGGCGCGCTCTCGCCGTTCATGCAGCTCCACGGCCGCGCGAACATCACGCCCTGGACCGTGCCGCAGAATGGGACCGAGATCGCCGACATCTATCGATTCTGGTCGAAGCTCCACCACGAGCTCGTCCCGTTCTGGTACAGCCTCTCCGAGGAGGCCTATGCCGGGGCCGCGGTCCCCGTGCGGCCCGTGGGCGCGGAGGAGAGCTGGCCCAAGGATTATCGTTATGCGATCGGCGACGCGCTCCTCGTGGCGCCGCTGCTCGATGGCACGGGAAAGCGGGACGTCGCGCTTCCGGCAGGCGCGCGTTATTATGATTTCTGGACGCCGTCGGCGGCGCCGCTCGAAGGCGGAACCACGGTGGCCGCCGATTTCTCGGCCGATCTGCAGAAGGTGCCGCTGTATTACCGGGCCGGCGCGATCGTGCCGATGCACGTCGCGGACGACGTCACCGGGCTCGGCAATGCAGCTTCGGCCGGCAAGCTGACGGTGCTCGTGTTCCCGGACGCGACGTCGACGAGTTTTTCCCTGCACGACACGGATGACGTGGTCACCACGGTCAAGGCAAGCGCGACGGCCAGCGGGGCCTCCGTGACGATTTCGCGCACGCTCGTCGATACGTTGTTCCGCGTCCGCGTGGAGGAAGAGCCCGCGAGCGTCACGGTCTCCGGCAATGCGGCGACCAAGCACGCCACGCGGGACGCGTTCGATGCGGCGCCCTCGGGCTTCCATTACGAGGCCGAGACGCGCTCTCTGTGGGTGAAGGTCCCCAAGGCCGCCGGGGAGAGCACGATCGAGGTGCAGAAGCCCTGACGCTCAGCCCGTCTTCGGATCGCGCAGCCGCTGGTAAAACCACCAGTGATGGCCGCCGAGGTCCACACACTCGTATCCGCGGTCCGACCAGTATTCCTCGCCGTAATCGACCGTCTCCGGCTCCTTGACGATCCTCGCGCCCGCGGCCCGGGCCCGCGCGCAGTGCGCCTCCACGTCGTCGACGTACACCAGGATGTTCTGCGTGTTCGCGCCGCCGAGCTGGTTCGGGGCCCGCGTGTGCGGCAATTTCTCCGGTTTGGGATGACCCACCATGATGAGCCCGTCGCCGTAGACGAGCTCCGAATGCTCGACCCTCCCATTTTCCCCCTCGACGAGCAGCCGCACCTGAAACCCGAAGGCGCGGCAGAGCCAGTCGATCGCGGCCCTCGAATCTTCGTAGTAGAGCGCGGACGAGATGCGGGGCCAGTTCGACGGGGCCGGCTTCGACGGTTCTTGCGTGGTCATGTCGTTCCCTCCTCTTGGGCGAGCGGGCAGAGCTTTCCCAAGACCCGAGCGAGCGTCAAGACGCTCGGGACGGCGAGGAGGTTTTTCCGGGAAATGGGCGGGGCAAGGGGGAGCGCAAGGACGAGCGCGCTCCCCCTCACGTTCGGATCACTCGAGCGTGATCGCGACGTTGTAGAGGGCGCCGGAGTAGCCGTACGTCGAGTTCGAGATCTTGATGAAGTACTTGCCGGGCGCCGTGATCGGCTCGCTCGTGAAGTCCTCGTGGTAGTTCGAATCCTCGCTCACGCCGAGCGACGTCGTGCAGTCCGAACCCACGACCTCGACGACCGTGTCCGTCTGCGCCTCGCCGGGCGACGTGACGACGTGGATGACCTTGCCCACGTCCGCCTCCACGACGTCGATGACGAGCCAGTCCTGGTCGTCCTTGTCCGCCATCTTGAACGCGTCGAGCGTCGCCGGCAGCGCCGTGACCGCTTGCGCCTCGCCGCAGACGTTGTTCGGCTCGGTCTCCGCCGGGACGATCTCCTTGACCGTCACGTCGATGTTGTAGCCAGCCGTGCCCGAGTTGTCCCAGTACACGAAGTAGACCGGCTCCGCGCCGACCTCGAGCGTGGGCGCCGTCTCGAACGCGAGCAGCTCGGAGAACTTGCCGCTCGCCGGCAGCACCGCAAAGCCCGTCGCCGCGTCGGCCGAGTCGGCCAGCGCCTCGACGGAGATGATCTTCCCCGGACCCGAGGGCGTGTACGAGTAGAGCAGCGTGGCGAACGGCTGATCGACCGTGCCGCTGATGCTCATGCCCGCCGTGAGCGCGACCGGCTCGCGCGCCGCGATCTGCAAGCCGCCCGTCGCGGGCGAGAGGATCTCCTCGCCTTGCGGGCCGCTCGCGATCGCGACGTCAGCAGCCCCCGCGGCCGCCTTCACGTCGGTGAAGACGATCATCGAGGCGCCGTAGAGCTGCGCGTCCTCGACGCTGCCGAAGACGCCCTCCGAGCCCGAGACGGCGAGGTTCGTGTAGACGATCGGCTCGAAGAGCCCGTCGCCCGTGGTCGTCAGGTCGAACGGCGTCGAGAGATCCTTCTGCTTGGCGCTCGCGATGAGGATCGAGCCCTGCGCCTGCGTGCCCTCGAACGAAACCTCGAGCGGCGCGTCGAGGGAGAAGGCGCCCTTGTAGGTGACCGTCGAGCCGCCCTCGGTGACGTTCACGTCGCGCGCGCCGACCGCGGCCTTCTCGGAGATCTCGATCACCGCGACGATCCCCGTCGGGCTCGCGATCTTCTTCTCGACGACCGTGATGTCCGGCCCGAAGTCGAGCGTCGCGGCGTCGGTCCAGGTCGTGTTGAAGCCGCTGACCGTGACCTCGGCGCGGCGCGAGACGAACGCCTTGCTCGGCGTGATGGCGCTGATGCTCGGGTCCGCGCTCGGCCCCTCCTCGCCCGGCTGTCCCGCGGGCCCCGCCGGACCGGTCTCCCCGGCGCAACCGAGCGCAAACAGCGTGACGAGAGACAACGACAGAAGACCCACTCGGCTCATTCGCATGGGAAGAAGCTCCTCAGTAAGGGGGTTTGGAGGCCTCCCTCGGAACGTCCGAGGCGAGAACCGCCAAGCCTTGAGAGTCGTAGCGTAACGAAGTCACGGCGACGGGGGGGGCCGGCGCCGAGGGGCCATGTTCAGCGCAAACGACGGGCGCTTTCAACGGCCGTGCAAGATTTCTCCGGGATGTGAGGTGCCCGCACGGGACGGAATTTCGTTACGTGCAGGACTACGCCGTCGCGGCGTATCCACGCCGACGGACGACATCGAGCAGAATACGGCCGATTTCCACGATCTGGTCGAAGCGACGCGGAGGCCATTCCACACGCGGGAAGGGCGCGTTGCCCCAGAACGGGGAGGGGCGCGGGGGCGAGGCGCCGCCGGGCGCGGGGGCGCCTTCGGTCGGGCCGGCGCCGAGGCGCGGCGCGAGGTGATTCGTGAGGGCCTCGCCAATGACGTTGCTCAGATCGCGGTCGTGCTGAATGCAATGGACCGTGAGGCGCTCGGCAAGCTCGGGCGTGAGGTAAACGGTGACCGCACGGAGCGGCACGCCTCCCACGATCGTCGGCTCGGGCAGCGGCGCGGGCGCAGCCGCGGGCGCGGGCTCAGCCACGGGCTCGGCAGGCGCAGCGGCAGGCTCGGCTGGTGCTTCGGCGCGTGCCTCGACGGCGACGACGGCGCTCTCGGGGACGGGCGTGACGCTCGGCGGGACGGGCGAGGTCTCGGCCACTTTCTCCGATTTCGCCGACGCGCGGCGCGTGCGCTTCGGCGCGGCCGCGACGGCGGGCGGCTCGTCCCCGCTGACGAATGCGTCGATCGATTCAGGCGACGGCGGCTTGCGGAGCGAAACCGCGACTTGCTTCTTGGCCATGGTGGAACCTCGTGAGCTCGTCGAGCAATTGGTAGATCTCTTTGGCGGAGGCGTCGCGCGGGGCGTACGTGGTGACGCCCTTCCCCACGGCGATCGCCTCCTGGTAAGCCACGCGAAACCCGAGCTCGGTGCCGAGGACCGGCAGGCCCGAGGTTTCGAGCACAGTGCGCGCGCTCTTGGCGAGCGCGGTGCGGCCTTGCTTGCGCGTGATGAGCACGCAGCCGGAAAGTTTGTCCCGGAGCGCGCGCGCCTCCTGGAACACTTCGATCGCGGCCGTCAGCGCCCAGGCGTCGGCGGCCGTCGGCCCCGAGGGGAAGACGGCGAGGTCCGCGACCATGAGGGCCGAGCGGGAGATTTCTCCGTGCCGCGGCGGGCAATCGATGATCGTGAGGTCGTACGCGGGAGAGACCGCATCGAGCTGCCCGGGACGATGCATCTGCGCGCCCATGGCCACGATGGTCGGCGTCTTGTGCCCCGCTTCGCTCGCGACCTCGCCCCACGTGCGCACCGTGCCCTGCGGATCGGCGTCCACGAGGAGCACGCGCTTTCCCCGCGAGAGCGCTGCCACGGCGAGGCTCACCGCCGTCGTGCTCTTGCCGATCCCACCCTTCTGTCCGGTGAGCGCGATGATCATGAAGCCCCCCTACCGGAAGCGACGCCGACGGGCCCAATTTTTGGTGACGCACCTCGGACGCGTTGCGCCATGCGGGACCCGTTCCCAGGTCGGAAGCACTGGATGGGCCAGAGGAAAAGGGCCTACGATGCGTCATCGTGGCGACCGGGGGCGAGGGCAACATCGAGGAGCGCGTCGCGGCGCTCGAACGAGCCCTTGCCGAGAAGGAGCGCGAAGCGGAGGTGCTGCGCGCGGAGCTCGCGCGAACGGTGGCGCTGCACGAGGCCGATCGCCGGAAGGCAAACGACGAGCTACGCATCTTCGCGGCGCTCTCGGACCACACGCCGGACGCGGTGGTGATCGCGAGCCCCGAGGGGGACGTGACGCGCGTGAACGGCTCTTACCACCGGCTGTTCGGCAGGGACGTGGAGGTCCTCGGCACGCCGCTCGTCGACGCGATCCGGCCGGGCGACGCATCGACGCGCGAGGCGCTTTACGCGGCGCTCGTCGACGGCAGCACGTATCGCGGGATTCTCACGCTGCGCGGCGCGAGAGGCGCGCCCTTGCCGGCGCAGGTCGACTGCTACGTGGTGCGCACCGGCCCCGAGGAGGTGCTCGGCCTCGCTGCGATCGTCCGGGACCTCTCGGACGAGCAGCGGGAGGAAGTGGAGCGCGCGGAGCTCGAAGCGAAGGTGATCGCTTCGCAGGAGGCGCTGATCCGCGAGCTCTCGACGCCGCTCGTGCCGATCGCGGAGGGCGTGATCGCGATGCCGCTCGTGGGCACGATCGGCGACACGCGCGCGCAGCAGATCCTCGAAACGCTCCTGGCCGGGATCCAGGAGCACCAGGCGACGACGGCGATCCTCGACATCACGGGCGTGCCCACGGTGGACACGTCGGCGGCGAACGCGTTGATCTCGGCGGCGGGGGCGGCGGGGCTACTCGGGACGAAGGTGATCCTGTCGGGAATCGGGCCGGCCGTGGCGCGGACCTTGGTGGAGCTCGGCGTGGAGATGCGAGGGATGACCACGAAGAGCACGCTGGCGGCCGCGATTGCGGAGGCGCTCCGGGGGGCTTGGCGGCGGCGGTAGGGCACAGAACGAGGGGGGCGGCAAGAAGAAATCGAGGCCACAACCAGGACGGCCGACAACGTCCGGGCTGTGCACGATAGCGCCACGATTGCGATATTCGGCCCTCCCGTGGGGCCATGAAGCAAGCGCGTACTGAGACAAACATCCCTTGACCCCGGAAAAACCCCCGGGTAAGGCCTGGGGATGCCGGTTTGTCGACGTCTGGCCCTGGGCGTAGGAGGCGCGGTATTTCTCGGGGCCGTCGCTTCCTCCGCCGGGAACGCAACACCCGGCGCCGCCCCCGGACCAACCCCATCACCGGCGCCATCGACCCCGCGGGGCCTCAAGGCGTTCTCCGTCGCCGCCGGCCCGCTCGCCCAGATCGGCGGGCCCGTCCCCAGCCTCTATCACGCGGGGGGCATGGTGAACCTGAGCATCCGGAGCCCGATGTGGCTGTGGGACCTGGGCACGACGTTCGCCGTGGCCGTGGTCCCCGAGGAGCGCTTTCGGGCGCCGATGCGTGGATACAATGCCTCGCTCTTCGCGCACATCGGCTTCCGCCCCTTGGAGTTTCTCGGGGTTTTCGGCGGCGTTCGGATCGGCGACTGGTACGGCTGGAACGAGACGCCGAGTGGTCCCCTGGAATCCAAGGGGTCGAGCGCGGCGGGGCTCGTCGGCGCCGAGTTTTACCGGCGCTTCACGCAGAGGCTCGCCTTTCGTGTTCTCGCCGAAGGCGGGTACACCTTCGCCAAACCCACGCTCCGCGTGGACGCGAGGTTCGACCAGATCTGGGGCCCGCCGTTTCCTGTCTTCGGCGTCCTCTCGATGCAGATCGTTTACGACATCATGCAATACGGAACGAAGGATCCCACGGAATGAAGACTTCGCCTTTTGTGTTCGTTTTGCTCTCGATGTCGGCGCTCGTCCTGGGATGCGAGGAGGAAACGGAGGACGTCGTTTATTCCTGCGACAACCCGGACATCGGCCACTTCGATTCCAAGGGAAACCCCGACCCCTGCCATCTGGAGGAGAAAGGGCAGCAGCAGTCCATTTGTCGAGGGGGCTGCGAGGAGGTTTCCCTGGAGTTCGATCGGATGATCGTCGCTTTGTGGATAGGCCCCGAGGGCCGGGAGCCGGCGTGCCCGAAGGAAGCGCCCAAGGCGGTCTTCAATGGATATGCCGGGCTGACGGCCCCGAACACGTGCGCGCCGTGCCAATGCTCCGAGCCGTCGTGCGTCTTGCCCTCGGTGAGCGCGACGGCGGGGGACGCGTGTGCTGGGAGCGTCGTCGGCGCGGTCGAGCCGCCGCCCTCGTGGGAAGGCGGGTGCCTCGAGGGGCCGTCACTCGAGCCGGGGATGTTCAGCTCGGTGCAGATTGGCGCGGTGGGCACGGCGGGGTGCGAGCTCGTCGAGGATCCCCTGCCGACACCGCATTTCGCCTATGCCTGGCCGGCCCAGTGGGCAGAGGCGGCGCGAGCTTGCGCGGCGGAAGAAGAGGAGGGAGCGCCCGCGTGTGCGGGGGCGCCGTGCGTGCGTGGGATCGAGGAGCTTCCGAGCGGATTTCGGCGATGTCTTCGTTATCCCGAGGGGACGGAGGAGAACGAGGTGCAGGCGTGCCCGGCGGCGTTCCCGGAGCGGCATGTGTTTTACGCGGGCCTGTCGGACACGCGTGAATGCGCTGCGTGCTCGTGTGCGCCGCCGGTGGACGGGATCTGCATTGCGGCGGTGAGCGCGTTCCAGGACGCGAGCTGCGGCGGCGCTCCCATGCCTATCTTTCAGAACGCGGCCGTGGGCCTGAACTCCCCCGCTTGTTACGACACGTCCATGCCCCTGGCCCTCGGCTCGATCTCCGCGGCGTGGCTGGCGGAGGAGCCGGGGTCCTGCGTGGTGACGGGCGGCGAGGCGAGCGGCGAGGCGGTCCCCACGGATCCGAGCGTGTTCTGCTGCGAGGCGCTCGTGATTCCAGCGGAGTAGACCGCGTTTTCGGAGGGTGTTCCCCCAGAACCTCACCCCCCCACCCCCTCTCCGCGCGGCGGAGAGGGGGCGAATGAAACTCCCTCCCTCTCCACTGTGTGGAGAGGGAGGGTTGGGGTGGGTGAGGTCCGGACGTCGAGCTGATGCCTGTGGAACACCCTCTCAAGGTCCAAGGACCTCGTACTCGAAGTCGCCGACCTCGTACTCGATGGCCAAGGTCTTCGTACTCGAAGCCGCCGACCTCGTACTCGATGGCCAAGGTCTTCGTACTCGAAGTCGCCGACCTCGTACTCGATGGCCAAGGTCTTCGTACTCGAAGCCGCCGACCTCGTACTCGATGGCCAAGGTCTTCGTTCTCGAAGTCGCCGACCTCGTACTCGAAGTCGCCGACCTCGTACTCGATGGCCAAGGTCTTCGTACTCGAAGCCGCCGACCTCGTACTCGAAGTCGCCGACCTCGTACTCGAAGTCCGCGACCTCGTACTCGATGACCGAGGTCTTCGACCGCAGGGTCCAAAACGCCGCGACCTAGCTCCGCTTCCTCGCCCCCATCGCAAACGCAATCCCCGCCTGCAAGCTCCCCTTCGTCACGATCCCCGTCAGCTCCGCCGAGCTGCCCACGAGCGACCGCGCCACGTCCGCGCGCATGCCCGTCAGGATCGCCTGTGCGCCGAGCAGCCGGAGCGCCGACGCCGTTCGAACGAGCGCCTCCGCGATGTAGATGTCGCCACCCTTCACGCCCGTCACGTCGAGGATCACCGCGCGCGCCCTTCGCTCCGACGCGCCGCGTAGCGCCGCCCCCATCACCTCGTCCGAGCGCGCTCGATCCATCGTCCCGATGAGCGGCATCACCACCACGTCGTCCGTGATCGGGATGATCGGCGTCGACAGCTCCGCCAGACGCTCACGCTGCACGTCGATGACGTGCTGCTGCAGCGACTCGCGCTCGAGCTCCGCGACCATGCGTTGTGCGAGCTCGATGCGCAGTTGTTCCGCCGTCTCGTTCGCCTCCCGCGTCCGCCGCGCGACCTCCTCTTCGAGGCCCTCGTTCGTGCGCAAGAGCTCCTCCGTCACGCGCTGCACCTCCGTGTAGAGCAGCGCGCTCTCCACCGCGGCGCCCGCCTGCGAGGCGAGGAAGTCCACGAGCACGAGCCGCGCCGGCACGAACGCCTCCGTAGCGAGCGCGTGCTCCAGATAGATGATCCCCACGAGCCGGCCCTTGTGCAGCATCGGCGTGCACAGGATCGAGCGCGGCGCGCGCGCCACCATGTACCGATCCTTCGCGAAGCGCCGATCCGAACGCGCATCGCCGAGCAAGAGCGGCTCGCGCGTGCGCCGCACGTACTCCACCACCGAGAGCGGTAGATCCTCCGTCTCCTCCGCCAGCACGCTCGGGCCCGCCGTCAGCCGCTCCGGGTCCACCACCATCGTCGCCTCGACCCAGAGACGACCGCCCCGCTCGATGAGGAGCATCCCCCGGTCCGCGCCCGCGCTCTCGATGACGGCGCGCACGACACGCAACAGCACTCGCTCGAGGAGAATCTCGCCCGCGATCGCCTGCGCCGCGCGGATGACCGTGGCCGTGTCGAGCGTCGCGAACGAACGCTCGCCCGGGCTCGAGTTCGCCGGCAGGTCCCACGGCGGCGTCTCGTTCTCCCAGAGATCCTCGTACCGCGCCGCGATGTTGTCCACCTTCGCGCGCGCGCCCCAGCGCAGGTACGCCTTGCGCGCGTCGAGCACGTAGGCGCGCGCGAGGCGCTTTCGGCCCTTCGCGATGTGATGCAAGGCAGCGCGCTCGCTCGCGAGCGCCTCGTCCTTGGTGAAGCTGTGCTCGCACGCGCCCGCGATCGCCGCCTCGAAGAGGTCGATCGCCTCGGCGTCACGTCCCTCCGCGCGCGCGCGTTCGGCACGGACGAGGTCGAGCCGGTGCTGGTAGGTCTCCGGGCAGCTCCGCGCGAGCGCCGCGAGCTCGGCCTCGCGACGATCGAGGTCCGCCCGCCGACGCGCCTGGTCTGTGGGTGTACCAGTGTTCATGAGCGCCGCCGCGACGATCGCGCCGTGGAAGACGACCTCCGTCGCGAAGTACTGCGCGACGACCGTGGGGAGAAGCGTCTCGGCCTCGGCGCACGCCTTCTCCGCGAGGTCGAGGTCGTGGAAGAGCAGGGCGAGCTTGAGGCGCGCCGCGTGGTAGCGGCACGCGATGAACGGGAGCTTTCGCTCGACGAGCGAGGCGACGAATGAGACTTCTTCGAACTCCCGATCCGACAGCGAGATCCGACCCCGCGTCCGGCCGCGCAGGCAACGGATGAGCTGGTACATGATCCGCAGGTACGCCTCCGAGGTCGTGTCCCGCGTCTTCTGCATCAGCGTGAGGAAGCCCTCGGCCTCCTGCTCGACGACGGCGAGGTCTTCGCCGATCCCGAGCCGGATCCCCGTCGTCGAGAAACACGCGTACGAGAGGAACGAGAAGTCGCCCGTCGCGAGACCCTCGCGCTGCGCGCGTTCGAGGAACGGCAAGCACGCCGAGAGCGGGCGGCGGAACGGGTGCAAGGTCGCGCCCTGGTTCAGGTAGACCTTGCACGCGATGGTCGGGCTCGGGAGGCGCTCGTGCAGGCGCAGCGCGATCTCGCCCATCCGATGGGCCTCTTCGTACCGCCGCGCCGCGACGAGGCTCATGCCGTACGCCGAGAACCCGTACGCGGAGAGCTCCGTCGGGCCCCACGCGAGCGTCGCGCGCACCATGCGCGCGCACACGAAAAACATGAGCGACGGCGACGTGCCGTACGACGCCGACACGAGATGCATGAGCGTCCGCAAGGTCGCGCGCTTGCGCGCGTCGTCGAGCGGCGGCGCCGAGGTGATCGACTCGACCGAGCGCGCCTCGAGCTCGGCCGCGAGCTCGGCTTGCTCCTTCGCGAGCGCCTCTTCGAGCGTCGCCTCGTCGGGGAGCGTCTCGCCGAGGAGCGCGAGCGCTTCGCGGCCCACGCGCACCGCGTCCGCGAAGCGTCCCTGCGTCACGTAGAGCACGACGAGCAGGTCGTGCACGCCCGCCCGATCGAGCGCCGAGGTCGCGTGCGAGAGGAGGAGCGCGAAGAGCTGTTCGGCCTCGTGGAACTGGCCCGTCAGGTAGGCGCACGCCGCGCGGTCACGCGTGAGCGCGAACGTGAGGAACGACTGCTCCTCCCAGCCGCGCTCGCCCACGAGCTCCATGCCCGTCGCGAGGTAGCCGATCGCCGCCTCGTACGCGGCCGCGCCCTTCGCTTGTTGTCCGCCGTCGAGCGCAAGCCGCGCGACCTCCAGCCGCTCGGCTGGATCCGTCATCACCGCGATGCCGCGGCTCATGTGCAAGAGCAGCTCGAAGAGCCCCTCGCCCTCCGTGCCGATCTCGTCGCGCAGCCGCCGCCCGATCGCGAGGTGCAAGTGCGGCACCTCCTCCGGGCGCAGGAGCGAGTAGGCCGCCTGCTGCACCTTGTCGTGCGAGAAGCGGAACGCGCGCGGCGCGAGCGGCTTGGGCGGGGTCGACTTGCCCGACCCGCGCGGAGCGAACTGCCGCATGCGCACGGGGATCACGAGGCCTTCGGTCAGCGCCGCCGCGAGATCCGCGCGCACGTCAGACTCGGTGCGCCCGGAGAGCGCCGCGAGCGCATCGATCTCGAACTCGTGCCCGAACACCGACGCGAGCATGAGCGTCCGCTGCGCCGGGGGCGAGAGGTCGCCGATCTTGTCGAGCAAGAGCGTCACGATGTCGTCGGTGACCGTCTCCTCGATGCGCGCCTCGTCCGAGACCACGGCACCCGTCGCCGGATCGACCTCGACGAGGCCCTCGCGCACGAGCGTGCCGAGGAGCTGCCGGATGAAGAGCGGATTGCCGCTCGTCTTGCTCCACAAGAGCACGCCGAGCGACTCGACGTCCGCGAGGTCGCAACCGAGCAGCCCCGCCACGAGCGCGCGCACGTCGGACGGCCGGAGCGGACGGAGCTCCACCTTCGACACGGGCACGCCTTGCCACTCGATCTCGTCGATCACGCGCCCGATGGACCGGAAGCCGTCGCCGTCCTCGCGTCCGCGGAACGCCACGATGACGAGCAGGTAACTCGACTGCGGATCGGCGAGCAGGTCGCGCAGGAGTTTTAGCGATGCAGGGTCGGCCCACTGTAGATCGTCGAGGAAGAGCAGCACCGGGCGGCGCCGCGTGAACACCGACAAGAAGCGCTGCACGACGAGCGCGAAGCGGTTCTGCGACTCGATCGGGCCGAGGTCCGGCGCGGCCTCCGCGGGCCCGCCGAAGAGCAGCCCCACCTCGGGGACCACACGCGTGACGAGCTCGGCGTTCGGACCGAGCGCCGTGTCGATCTCGCTGCGGATACGCGCGAGCTCGGACTCGCTCTCGGCAAGCGCCGCGCGCACGAGCTCGCCGAGCGCATGGCCGAACCCAGAGAACGGCAGGCCCTGCCCGATCGGATCGAACTTACCCGTGACGATGTAGGCGTCGTCGGGGCCGATGCGCGTGGCCGCGTCGAGCACGAGCGCGGTCTTGCCCATGCCGGCGCCGCCCTGGATGGCGAAGAGCTCACGCCCGCCGCGCCGCGCTCGCTCGATCGCCGAGGCGAACGACTCGCGCTCCGCGTCGCGACCGTAGAGACGCACCGCCGACGCCAGCATCGTCGGTCGGTCCTGACCGCCGAGCGGGAACGGATCGATCCGACCCGATTTGCGCAGGCGCGTGAGGCACGTCTCGAGGTCGGCGACGAGCCCACGCGCGCTCTGGTACCGATCGTCCGCGCCCTTCGCGAGCAGCTTGAGCACGATGCGCGACACGGCCGGCGGCACGTTCGGCTCGAGCTCGTGCGGCGGCTTCGGCGTGCGCGCGAGGTGCGCGTGCACGAGCGTGACCGGGTCCTGCGTGGTGAAGGGCGGCGAGCCCGTCAGCATCTCGTAGAGCACGGCGCCGAGCCCGTAGAGGTCGGCGCGGTGATCGACGGGTCGGTTCGTTCGGCCCGTCTGCTCGGGCGGCATGTACGCGAGCGTCCCCTCGGGCGCTTGCGGGTTCGGCGTGCGCAGAGACTCCTCGCCCACGCGCGCGGCCGAGGTGAAGTGCAGGAGCCAAACGGCGTCGTCTTCCTCGCGGAAGAGCACATTCTTCGGGGCGATGTCGCGATGCACGATGCCGTGCGCCGCGAGCGTCGAGAGCGCTTGCCCGAGCGAGGCCGTGATTTCCAGCGCGGTCTCGATGCGCAACCTTCGCGACGCGAGCAGCTCCGCGAGCGTGCATCCGCCGGGGTCGGCGCGGAGGAGCGCGAACACGTCGCCGTGCTCGACGAGGCCGAGCGTGCGCGGGACGATGGAGTCGCCGAGGTCCTTGGCGATCGCGTGGGCGCGACGGATCCTCGCGCGTTCCTCGCCGCGGGCGCGAGCACGAGCGGTCTCGACGAGCACGGGCGTGCCGTCTTCGAGGTGGCCGCGGTGCAGCGCGAAGCGCGTGTCCTCAGCGAGGGTGGCAAAGATGGTGCAGCCGGGGAACTCGGGAACCATGCGGGGGAAACCTCCGCCGGAGGGGGAGTTTCGGCGAACGATACGGCGGGTTCGGGCGCGGATGGAAGGGCTCAGCCCAAGTCCGACTCCTCAAGGTCGAGCCACCCCGGAAAAACCTCAGGGCTTCGGGGGGGACGGCTGGTGGGGCGCGCGCGTCTTCGGCGTCCACCCCTTGGAGAAGGCGCCGTGTTTCTTGGGGGTGGGCTGGGGCGGCGGGCGCCAGAGCTTCGGATCGGCCTCGGCGGCGGGGTCGGGGGCGGCGTCGGCGCAGCAGCGGAAGGAGACGAAGTAATAGGTGAACTCCGGCTCGTGGCTCACGGTCATGGGCCGGCAGGCGTTGCGCACGTGGCCCCAGGCGCCGCCTTTGAGCCCTGCCCACTTCGACTTTTCGTAGTTCTTCTCCGCGTTGACCCACTCGTCCACGTTTCCGGTTTGATCGTGGACGCCGAACCCGCTCACACAGCCGGGCATCTCGCCGCTCGACACGCTCTGGTCGAGCCGAAAGAGCTCTTGATCCTGGATCCAGGCCTCACGCGAATAAATGTTCTTGAGGACGGGCTGATACCAGGGGTTGTCGATGTTGCAGCTTTTCGGGTCGCGCTTGTACCCATAAGGAAAAGGCGTCTTTTTCGGCCCTTCACAGGCCGCGACCCACTCGCTCTCCCAGCAGAGGCGTTTTCCCTGCTCCTGGCACATTTGCAGCGAGTCGTACCAGTCGACCATGACCGGCGGATGCGCGCCTTCTTTGTTCGGGTACTCGTATTTGTCGATGCAGTATCGCTGCCGCCGGAGCTCCGTCTTGCACTTCTGCGCCTGCTCGGCGAACTCGTGGCAGATGATGATCTTGTTCGGCTTGTTGTGCTCTTTTTTCAGGCACTCGAGCTCGACGTCGGGGCAATACGTGGTGTCGACGAAGGCCATGTCCTCCGGGCAGGGCGACTTCGGTTTGGCCTCGCTCACCGGCGCCGTGGAGACTGCGCTCGCCGCAGGCGCGGCCGTTTCCGCCGCGGGAACGAGCTCCGCCGGGGGCGCGGCCGCAGTCTGGCTGGGCACGCCCGTCGCGTTCGCGCCTTTTGGTAACTCGGTCGGACCGCCGCAGCTCGATGCCGTGAGGGACATCACGGCAGCCGCGGTCAACAAGCTCAAATTCGATCCCATGCTGGACTCATGCGTGTGATACCTTGCCCGCCCTCGCATGAAAATCCACGAGTATCAAGCCAAGCAAATCTTCGCACGCTACGGGATCCCCGTGCCGAAGGGTGAGCCTGCCTTCTCCGTGGCGGAGGCGGAGGCTGCGGCGCAGCGCCTGATCGAGGCGACCGGGATCCCGGTGGTCGTCGTGAAAGCCCAGATCCACGCCGGTGGTCGCGGCAAAGGCGGCGGCGTGAAGGTCGCCAAGGGCGGCGTCGCCGAGGCGCGAAAGCTCGCCGAGCAGATCCTCGGCATGCAGCTCGTCACGGTGCAGACGGGCCCCGCCGGGCAGAAGGTCCGCAGGCTCTACATCGAGCAGGGCCTCGACATCGACCGCGAGATCTACCTCGCGCTCACGCTCGACCGGGATCGCCGTCGCATCGCGATCATGGCCTCGCGCGAGGGCGGCATGGACATCGAGCAGGTCGCCCACGACACGCCCGAGAAGATCCACACGCTGCACGTCGACCCCGTGATCGGCCTCGCCCCCTACCAGGCCCGCAAGCTCGCGTTCGCGCTCGGGCTCGGGGCGAAGGAGCAGATGCGGCAGTTCACGAAGCTCGTCGACAGCCTCTACAAGTGCTTCCTCGCCGAGGACTGCTCGCTCATCGAGGTGAACCCGCTCATCGTGACGAAGAAGGGCGACATCGTCGCGCTCGACGGCAAGATGACGTTCGACGACAACGCCGAGATCCGCCACCCCGAGTGGGCGGATCTGCGCGACGCGGACGAGGAGGATCCGGTCGAGCTCGAGGCGAAGAAGGTGGGCATCTCGTACGTCTCGCTCGACGGCGACATCGGCTGCCTCGTGAACGGCGCGGGCCTCGCGATGGGCACGATGGACATCATCCAGAACTACGGCGGCAAGCCCGCGAACTTCCTCGACGTGGGCGGCGGCGCCACGCAGGAGCAGGTGAAGAAGGCGTTCCAGATGATCCTTCGCTCCGACAAGGTGAAGGGCATCTTCGTCAACATCTTCGGCGGCATCATGCGCTGCGACGTGGTCGCCGCGGGTATCGTCGCGGCGACGAAGGAGCTCGGTTTGTCGGTGCCGCTCGTGGTGCGGCTCGAAGGCACGAACGTCGAGGCGGGTCGCAAGATCCTCGACGAGAGCGGCCTGAAAATCGAGAGCGCCTCCTCCATGGGCGACGGCGCGCAAAAGATCGTCGCCGCGGTGAAGCAGGGCGCCGCGGCCTGATGCCGGGGATGATTTTCGTCACGAAAAGGAACCAGTTGCGATGAGCATTCTCGTCAACAAGGACACGCGGGTCGTCATCCAGGGCATCACCGGGGAGTACGGCTCGCAGCACGCCCGCGCCTGCCTCGCGTACGGCACGAAGGTCGTCGCCGGCGTCACGCCCGGCCGCGGCGGCCAGCGATTCGAGGACAAGGTCCCGATGTACGACACGGTGGAAGACGCCGTGAAGAAAGAGGGCGCCGACGTCTCGTGTATCTTCGTCCCGCCCGTGGGCGCGGCCGACGCGATCGTCGAGGCCGCGGACGCCGGCTGTCGGCTCGTCATCTGCATCACGGAGGGCATTCCGGTCCTCGACATGGTGAAGGTGCGCCGGTATCTCGAAGGCAAGCCCACGCGTCTCATCGGGCCGAACTGCCCCGGCATCATCACGCCCGAGGAATGCAAGATCGGCATCATGCCGGGGCATATCCACAAGAAGGGCCATATCGGCGTCCTGTCGAAGTCGGGCACGCTCACGTACGAGGCCGTCGGTCAGCTCACGGCAATGGGCGTGGGCCAGTCGTCGTGCGTGGGTATCGGCGGCGACCCGGTCGCGGGCATGGACTTCATCGACGTGCTCGAGCTCTTCAATGAAGACCCGGACACGCACGGCGTGATCATGATCGGCGAGATCGGCGGCGGCGCGGAGCAGAAGGCCGCGGCGTGGATCAAGGCGAACATGAAGAAGCCCGTGGCGGCGCTGATCGCGGGCCGCGCCGCGCCTCCCGGCAAGCGCATGGGCCACGCGGGCGCCATCATCTCGGGCGGCAAGGGCACGGCAGCCGAGAAGATCGAGGCGCTCGAAGACGCCGGCGTGAAGGTCGCCCCGACCCCGGCCGACATGGCGTCGACGCTGATGAGCCTGATGAAGTAATCGGCTCCTCCCTCCCCTCCCCTCCTCGCATTTCCTCACCCCACATTCGTTCGGCTCGCCTGTCCGGGTGAGTTCTGCGCGTCCTCGACGTCTTCGGCGCTCGTGTCCGTCGCGGGTTCCTCCCGTGTGCTCTCATTTTCCAGTGCGCTTACCGAAGCCTGGCCTGCGGATGGCAAGCAGAGGGGATTGCTTCCGGCTCTGCCGGATCAGGAAGGACGTCCCATGAAATCCGTGGCCATCTGGAGCCGCCTGCTTTCGCTGGTGACATTCCTGTTTGCACGTCCCGCATCCGCGGATCAGCCCGGCGAGCAGGACCTCTTGCTCCAGGTAGAGCTGCGTCCTCTGGTGACGGCCGATATCGAGGCCCACGTGCTCGTGAATCCAGACCATCCGAGCGGAGGCCGCACGTTCGTGCTGCTCCACGGTCTGGCCCACACCGGCGACGCCCTTCGACCGCTGGTCGAAGCCGTATTCGCGAACAAGGCGCTCAAAGCGTCGAGGGCGGTGCTCCTGAGCCTGCCCGGCCATGGCGGGAGCTCCCTGCCTCAGGGCCAAGGCGTTCTCTTTGGAGACCTCACGCTCGACGATGACGCGGCGGCCCTGATCGGCGCCCTGGATGCCCTCGCGGCTCGCGGGCTTCGCCCCGATGTCCTCGTGGGCCACAGCATGGGAGCGGGAATCGTCGAGCACGCGCAGGACCGGCTGATTGACGACGAGACCGACTTCCGAACCCGTTTCGGCATCAAAGAAGTCGTGCTGCTCGCCTCCACCATTCCGAACGCGGTCCCCCCGAACGTGTTGCCTTGGGACCTCGCGGACTCCGGCGCGGGCGCGGCGTTTCTTGCACCCCTCGTCATCCTTTCGGATCCGATTCTCGGCCCTCATCTATCCATCCCTCCCGCGGTCTGGCCGGGCCTGTTTTTCACGAACACGATCGGCGACCTTGCGCCGGGTGCGCCGAGCGCCGCCGACGTCGTCGCCCAAGGATACATCGCGCCCGAGGCGCTGACCGCCAGCCTGGAAATGCTCGGGGCCGGCGGATGGAGTCGCCCCACGGTGGGTCCGGGAATCTTCGGTCGACGCCACGGGAGCGAGGCCTGCGTCATTGCCTTCAGCGAGGACATCTTCATCGCCGTCGACGAGGAGATGGCTCTTTATCGTTATCTCACGGGCGACACGCAATACCAGCGCTTCGTGCTCGTGACGCGCTCCGATGCCGTCCACGACATGCTCATCTCGGCCCCCGATGCCGTGGCCAGCGCGATGGAGACATGCTCGAAATGAGCTAGGGCCGGGGCTCCGGCTCGCTTGCCGAGCCGGCGAGGCCGTCTCATGGAGGCCACGGGAGGCCACGACCATGAGGCATTTCGCGCTCTCTTTCCTCGCCTTTTCCGCCGCGATCGCCGCCTTCTCCGCGGAAGCGCGGGCCGAAGCGCCGGAGGCGTTCTCCATCCGCGACCTCAAATACTCCGGCCCCGGCTGCCCCGAAGGATCCGTCGCCTACCTCGCCTCGCAGGATGCGGAGGCCTTCACGATTCTCTTTTCCAAGCTCTACGCCGAGGTCGGCCCGAACGTGGACCGCGGCAACGCCAAGAAGCGCTGCAATCTGAACATCCTCTTCGATTTCCCGGCTGGCTGGTCCTTCGCGATCGAGGGCGGCGAAGTGCGCGGGTATGCCTTCCTCGAAGCGGGCCTCAGCGGCATCATCCGCTCGACGTATTCGTTCCCCGGCCTGTCCCGCGAGGAGCGCGCGTTCGAAATCGTGCTCCAGGGCGAGATGGCCGATAATTACGAGAACCACGACGTCGTTACGCCGGACCGCCCCGTCCCCTGCACCGGTCGAAAAAACCTCCACATCAAGACCGACACCGTCATCGACGACCGCTTCGCCCGCGGCAAGAGCGGTCTGCTCACCGTCGACAGCGTGGACGGAGTGGTTCGACAAACGTATCGATTGCGCTGGACCCGCTGCCGCTGACCAGCCTGGCTCGTCGAGCCGGGTCCACGGTAGCCGTGATCGAAAAGTCTTGACGTCGGGGCGGCGATTGATGTTGGATGGTCGTACGATCGCCCACCGAGCACCCACCACACGGTGTCCGTGCCGGCGGGGTGCGGGGGCGAGCGTGGGCTCGTCATGTCCGAGCTCGAGGGGGCCATCAAAATACATCTGAAAGGGGAGGGACCCATGAGCGCTGCCTCGTCATCGCCCAATTTCAATTACGGTTTTCCGACGCCCGGCCCGCAGACGCCCAGCGGCCAGAAGGTGATGAACCACGTCTTCTTCCTCTCCGAGACGGAATGGAAGAGGGTGCGAGAAGAAGAGAAGCTCGACCTCATCATCATCGGCAGCGGCTTCTGCGCCCTGGCCCTCGCCGAGCGCACGCTCGACCGGAACCCCCACGCCAAGATCCTCATCATCGAGCGCGGCTCGTTTTTCCTCCCGCAGCACTTCCAGAACCTGCCCATCTCCTATCAACGCACCCTGGGCGGCCTCTCCGAGACCTTCCCCTGGACCCTGTCGGTCAATACAGCGAAACAGCCGAAGGGCAACATCCAGTACCAGCACGGGATGGTGCCTTTCTTCGGCGGCCGCAGCACCCTGTGGAGCGCGTGGTGCCCCCGCCCCACGCACGAGGAAATGGCGGGCTGGCCCGAGGAGGTCATTCAAGCCGCGAACCGATACTTCGAGGATGCCGAGAAGCTGCTCAACGTCGTCCCCGCCGACAAGATCGACGAAAACCTCGACGAGCCCAAGCTCCGGCGCAAGGTCGCCGAGAGCCGCCCGGTCTACTCCAAGCTGCAGAGGCGCCTGCAGAGCATGCTGAAGGACAACCGCCACGAGATCCCGTCGATGACGCGCTTCATGGCGGCGCCGTTGGCGGTCGGGGCCGGGGTCCAGGAGGGGCTCGATTTCGCGAAGTTCTCGACGCCCGCCCCACTGCTCAACCTCATCGACCGTCAGGCACGACGCGCGAAGATAGGCGAGGGCAACCCGCTGTACATCGTGACCGACTGCGTGGTCACCCGGATCCTCCAGCAGGAGATCCTCCGAGGCGAGAGCAAGGAATACCACGCCACCGCGCTCGAAACTTCGCGCGGCGTGCTCAACGTGGGTGACGCGAACGTGGTCCTCGCCATGGGGACGCTGCCGGCGACCACGCTGGTGCTCAATTCATTTCCGCAGGTCGAAAAGGCGGGCACGCGCTTCACGTCGCATTTCATCACCTCGGTGGTCGCGCGGATCCCCCGGGACGCCTACTCCTTCGGCGACGAGCTCGAGGAGCTCGAGCTCGCGGCGATCTACGTCGCGGGCGAGGACCCGAGGAGCAAGATGCAGTACCACGTTCAGCTCTCCGTGCTCTCGGACAAGAACCCCGAAAAGTTCGCTGAAAAGGCAGCTCGCTACATGCCCGACGTCGTGGCGACGGCTTCGCCCGAGCAGCTCGCGACGTCCAAGGACCACCTGGTCTTCGTGTGCGCCGTGCTCGGAGAAATCGACCACGACAACCCCGAGAACTTCTTCCGCCCGAACGGCGGATCGGATCCCACCACCAACGTGACGTTGCAGGTGCTCGCCAGCGACAAGGACCGGCAAACGTGGGATACGATGGATGAGGGCACGTTCCAGCTTCTCGAACGCGCGCTTTTGCCGAAGGGCGCGAATGACAAGGGGCTCGAATACTGGCACGGCGAACCCAACGAGGGCGCATGGTCGCAGGTGCGGCCGAGCCCCACGCAGCGCCGCGTCGCCGGCCTCGTCCACGAGGGATCGACCCTCTGGATCGGCAAGGGCAACGAGGGCGTGGTGGACCTGAACTACAAGCTCAACGGCGTGGAGAACGTGTACGTGACGGGCGGCGGCCTCTGGCCAGCCAGCGGTTCGTGGAACCCCACCCTGACGATGGTCGCCCTCGCGCAGCACCTCGCCGACAAGCTGGCCAAGCGAAGCTAGGGAATCCGGGGCTCAGGGAAACCGGCTCCGCCGCCTGCGCGAAGGCACGCCCGAGCTCCGCTTCGAGCCTGCCGTGATGATCCGCCGCGGATAGAGCGAAATACGCTTTCGCGCCACGGGGTTTGGCGGCAAAAACGAAATGGCCACCGCGGCAACGTCCGCCTCGTTCGCCCCGTGCCGCACCGCCGTGAGCCCTCCGTCGAGGAAACGGCTCACGAGGCCCTCCATGGCCTCGTCCGCGCTCGATGCGAGCAGACCGTCCGTGAACAGAAGCAGGTGCCGCACGCCCGCGAGCTTGCGCACGCCCGCACGCACGTGCGCCTCGGCCGAAAGCTCGCCGGAGAGCACGTGCTCGTCCTCCGGCGCGAGCCGCTCGAACGAGCCGTCCGCCCGCACCACGACGACCTGGCTCCTTCCGACCATCACCCACTCGAACGCGTCCTTCGCCACCCGCACCACGGCCGCCGCGCTGCCCGTTTGCGAGCCGCCTTGCGCCCGCGCCTCACCGATACGCCGATTCGCCTCCTGACAGAGCTCCGCGAGCGGCGCGCTCGTCCGCTCGCCGAACACTTCGCTCGCGATCACCCCGCTCCGCGCCCCGTCGAACACGCCGTAGACGTGCCCCGACACGAGCAGCACGTCCTCGTTCGGGGTCACCTCCCCGTGCGATTTGGACGAGGCCGCTTCGAAGAGCGTCTCGACCGTCATGGCCAGCGCTTTCCGGGGGGCCTTTCGCTTCATGTCCTCGACAATGAACCAGGTCCGCGGAGCGACGTCAATCGCCGGGCACGCTCACTTCTTGCTGCGGAAAGCGTCCGTCGCCGTGACGAGCTCGTGAACGATCCCCGGCTCGAACGCCGAGTGCCCCGCGTCGGGCACGATACGCAGATTTGCCTCGGGCAAGGCGCGGTGGAGGTCCCAGGCGCTCTTTGCGGGACAAACCACATCGTAGCGCCCTTGCACGATGACCGTGGGGATGTGCCGAATGCGTACCGCGTCCGTGAGGAGCTGCCCGTCGTGCTCGAAAAACCCGCGGTTCACGAAGTAATGGCACTCGATGCGGGCGAATGCGTCCGCGAACTTGTCGCCCGCGCACCGCGCGATGTAATCCGGATTCTGCAAGAGAAAGCTCGTGCTGCCCTCCCACACGCTCCACGCGCGGGCAGCGGCCTGCCGCACGGCCGCGTCTTCGCTCGTGAGGCGCTTGTAATACGCGGCCACGATGTCGCCTCGCTCCGCCTCGGGGATCGCGGCGAGGTAGGACTCCCAGGCGTCGGGGAAAAACGCAGCCGCGCCGATGTCCTGGTAAAACCAGTCGATCTCCCACTTGCGCAGGAGGAAAATCCCCCGCAGCACGAGCTCGGTGACGCGCTCCGGATGCTTCTCCGCGTACGCGAGCGCCAGTGTCGAGCCCCACGAGCCGCCGAAGACCTGCCAGCGCTCGATCCCGAGGTGCTCGCGCAATTGCTCGATGTCCGAGACCAGGTGCCAGGTCGTATTGTCCACGAGCGAGGCATGGGGGGTGCTCTTGCCGCAGCCGCGCTGATCGAAGAGGACGATGCGGTAATGGGCGGGATCGAAGAACCGCCGCTGCTTCGCGTCGCTGCCGCCGCCGGGGCCGCCGTGCAGGAAGACGACGGGTTTTCCGGCGGGATTGCCGGACTCCTCGAAGTAGAGCTCGTGCACGTCGGAGACGCGCAGGCGCCCGGTGCGGTAAGGCTCGATTTCTGGGTACAGCGTCCTGGGAATGGAGAGAGAACCGGCCATGGGCGCGCGAGCTTGCCAGACAGGCTCACGTCTGTCCATCGGGGGAATCTTCCAGGTCGCTCGAAACGCGTGGTATGTGTCGGGCCCCCCAGGGAGGGAGAACGCTCCATCATGAACGAACCCATTTCCTCACACGCGGCCGATCACGAGCCGCCTCCGCCCGAGCCTGTCGACGAGCTCGTGGAAGACCGCAAGAAGCGCGGGCGTCGGCTCGTCACGTTCGGAGCGCTCGCGCTCGTGATCGGGGGCGGCGGCCTCTTCGGGCTGCTCCGGTATCAGGACGCGCAAAACACGAAAGCGCTCTCCGAGGCGTGGAGCGCGTTCGCCACGTGCACGATCGGTCCCGAGCTCGACGAGAACGAGGCCGCGAGCAAGCGCTTCCGGCGCGTGCAGCTCGAAGCGATGACGATGACGGACGCCGAGCGGATGACGCCGGGCGTGGACAAACCCTGGCCCGCCGCGTGCGCGCCGCTCGGCCACGCCGTCGCCGAGGTCTGGAAGAGCGCGGGTCGCACCGAGGAAGGCGGCAAGGACCTCGGCGCGATGGCCGAATCCCTGGCGAAATCCCTGGCCGAGCCGACAGCACGCATGGCCGACCTCTCCGAGGCCATCGACGCGGCCTTCACGCAGGCGAAAAAGGCCGCCGTGCAGCGCGTCGTCGTCGAGAAGGGCCCGCGCGCGCCCGAGGCGGTCCGTCCCCTCGACGCGACGCGCCTCGACGAGCTCACCGAGCCCCTCTCGCGCACGGCGTTCACCTTGCGGGCGGCCTACACCGACGCGCACCCGGCGGGCGTGATGCGGCTGCTCATCGAGGAAAAGGGCGTGGAGAAGGCGCCGTTCCTCTGCACGTTCGCCGCGAAGGACGCGAAGGCCACCTGCAAATCGCTCCCGGGCTCGCTACCGAAGGGCCACGGCCTGCGCCTCTGGGGCACGGCCGACGACGACTCCGCGCCGCTCGTCTTCGCGGGCGAGCGTGGCCAGGCCGGCATCTTTCGCGCGGACAGCGGCGACAAGGTCGACGCCATGTACAGTTATGGCGGTTATGCCAAGAAAGACGGCGCGGCCGCGGCGCTCGGGTTCGACGAGAAGACGAAGGACCTGCTCCTCACGCGGAAGGCCTCGGGCGGCGAGCCCGGACGCACCAAGATCGAGCCCGATTTCCGCGTTGGCAATTATTATTATTCGACGCAGATCCTCTGGGATCACCTCATCCTGCGCGGCGTGACCAAGCAGAACGAGCGCCGCCTCTTCGTCTCGCCGTATGGCGTCGCGGGTAAAACCGAGCCTTCGTTCGCCGACATCGGCGAGCTGCCCGAGCCGGGCCTCGTCGAGGGCGGCGCGGACGAACCCCCGCACATCGGCGGCTGCCGATCGTCGGAGGCCATGGTCGTTCGCGTGAAAGGCTACGACAACGATTTCATGAGCTTCCTCGTCGGAGGCAAGTGGAGCCCGCCGATGTCGCCCAAGGTCAGCGACGGCTTGCTCTCCTGCCACGGCACCGAAGCCGTGGTCACGCGGCTCTATCCGGGCGGCCCGGACAAAGGCTGGGCCACGAAGATCGCCCAGAGCCAGTGCACGACCGCCGGCTGCCGCGTGCACGACGTCTCGTTCGACAAGATCCTGAAGGGCCAATACGAGTTCGGCCCGCGCGAGCTGAAGGTCGACGCGGTCGACGTCAACGGAAAGCTCCTCGTCGTGTGGGCGGCGGGCGAACGTGGCGGCGTACGCATGCGTTATGCCAAGGCCGAAGAGATCGAGCGCGCGGACGACTCGATCCTCTACGACGACCTCTACAAGGACGGCCAGGTCCAGAAGCTCTCGACGCTCTTCGACCTCCGGCTCTTCTCCCGCGATGGATTCGCGATCCTGCTCCTCTCGACGGTGACGGGCGTGTATGCGCTGCGCCTCGACACCGGCGGCGGGATGACGCCCGTCGACGTCACCTGGGAGTGACGGCGCCACGCGAGCCCCACCACGCTTCATGTTTGCCGCCGCGTGTCACGTCCGGGCGGCGCAAGCAGCCACCCGAGGAAGGACCGTAGGCACGTCGGGCCCTTCCGCGGGCGAGCGGCTCGGAACGCGACCGCGCGCTGGAAAATGCCGCCTGCGTGAGGAGACCCTCTTTTCACTGTCGCTGGCACTCGCTATATTCGTGTTTGCCATTGGATTCGGGGGCGGTTCTCCGCCTCCCACGGTCACCGGCGCGCGCGCGGCGTGCGTCCATGGAGGAGCGTGCGATGGGAGCTTGCACGAAGGTGCTGGGAGCGGTCGTCGCGATGGGAATCGCGCTCGGCACGCCTGCTTTGGCTTGGGCGCAGGCGCCTCTGGCGCCGCTGTCGGAGAGCGGCTTGCCCTGGCAGCCCGGTCAGGTGTTTACACGAGCGACCCCGTTCGGGGACGGCTACCAGCGTGTCCTGCGCGATACGTTCGAGGCATTCGAGGCATTCGCGGATCTCTCCCGTTATGGCGCGCCGCCCGCCATCACGCCGGCCGTGCAAGTGAGCGTCCCCTCGCAATTCTGGGGCGCGGACATGCGCACGTTCATTCCGCCGAGCCCCGAGCAGCCCATCATTTACGTGGGGCCGGCGCGGGCCCAGCTCATCCCCATCGAGACCGCGTCGACGGTGGTGGCTGAGTCCCGCGGCATGCAGGGCGTGCTCGTGGGCTTTCAGCTCGAGCTGCCCTGGATGATTCCGTAGGGGCCCGAAACAAAACGCTTCCGGTCGCCGGGCGCGCGTGGTGATCCCCCTGGCCACGCGCGCCCGGTATTTCTTTCAGGCCGATGGGCTCGGGCCGATCATGCGCTCGGGCCGCACGATCGCGTCGAACTCTTCGCCGGTGAGCAGCCCGAGCGCGAGTGTCGCCTCGCGTAGCGTCGTCCCCTCGGCGTGCGCCTTCTTCGCGATACGCGCGGCCGCGTCGTAGCCGAGCCGCGGCGCGAGCGCCGTCACGAGCATCAGGCTCTTCTGGAGGTTCTCCGCGATGCGGGCGCGGTTCGGCTCGATCCCGCGCGCGCAGTGCTCCTCGAACGAGGCCATCGCGTCGCCGAGCAGCCGGATCGACTGAAGCGTCACGTGGAGCAGGAGCGGCTTCATCACGTTGAGCTCGAAGTTCCCGCCCGCGCCGGCGATCCCCACGGCGACGTCGTTCCCTTGCACCATGGCCGCGACCATGATCACGGCTTCGCTCTGCGTCGGGTTCACCTTGCCCGGCATGATGGAGCTGCCGGGCTCGTTCTCGGGGATCGTGATCTCGCCGAGCCCGGCGCGCGGCCCACTCGACAGCCACCGCACGTCGTTCGCGATCTTCGTCAGGGTCGCAGCCAGCGTCTTCAGCGCGCCGTGGGCGAACACGATCGCCTCGTGCCCCGCGAGCGCCTGGAACTTGTTCGGCGCGGGCACGAACGGCAAGCCCGAGAGCGCGGCGATCTTCGCGACGGCGCGCGTCGTGAACTCCGGATGCGTGTTGAGCCCCGTCCCGACCGCGGTCCCGCCGAGCGCGAGCTCGTAGAGCGGCGGCAGCGCCCGCTCGATCATCCCCTTCACGTGATCGAGCTGTGCGACCCAGCCCGAGATCTCCTGCCCGAGCGTGAGCGGCGTCGCGTCCTGCAGGTGCGTCCTTCCGATCTTCACGACCTCGGCGAACGCCTCGGCTTTCCGCGCGAGCGTGTCGCGCAGCGTGGTGAGCTTCGGCAGCAGCGCGGCCGTGATCTCGGAGGCGATGGCCACGTGCATCGCGGTCGGGAACACGTCGTTCGAGCTCTGGCCGAGGTTCACGTGATCGTTCGGGTGGATCGGCTTCTTCGAGCCGAGCACGCCGCCGCTCGACTCGATGGCGCGGTTCGCGATCACCTCGTTCGCGTTCATGTTCGTCTGCGTCCCGCTGCCGGTCTGCCAGATCGAGAGCGGAAAATGCGCGTCGTGCTGGCCTTGGATCACCTCGTCGGCGGCGGCCACGATCCGCTGCGACTCCTCTGGCCCGAGCAGCCCGAACTCGGCGTTCGTGAGCGCGGCGGCCTTCTTCACGATGCCGAGGGCGCGGAGGAACGGCCTCGGGAAGCGCTCGGCGCCGATCGCGAAGTGATGCAGCGATCGCTCCGTCTGGGCGCCCCAGTAGCGGGAGGCCTCGACCTCGATGGGTCCGAACGTGTCGGTCTCGATGCGCGTCGTCATGCCGCAGGCTTAGCAGCGTCCGCGCTTGTCATCTGTCCGGATCTTTGCCACCTTCCGCCCCCGACGATTCTTACGTGGAGCGAGTGATGGCCGGACAGGGCATGGACGCGGTACCCCGGGAGATCTTGCGCGCGGCCTACGAGCGCAAGCCGATCTACCTGCTCAAGATTCCGCTGCATTATGGTCTCTGGGCGGGCCTCGCCTGGGTCCTCTACGCGACGCAGCATCATCGCTTCGCGATCCCGATCGGCATCGTGGTCGCGTTTACGATCGCGAACCTGATCCGCGGGCTCGGGGCGGCGGGGCACGACGCCGTGCACGGAAATCTCTCGCGTTCGAAGACGATCTCGTACTGGCTCGCGCTCCTGTGCTGGTCCCCGTCGGGGTTTCCGGTGACGCTCTACGCGAACTATCACCTGCACCATCACAAGATCACGAACACGTATCCCGACGTCGACAACGTCGTGGTCACCGATTACACGAAAAATCCAACGCTGGCGAAGATCTTCCTCTTCTGCGTCTACACGTTCGCGTACCCGATGTATTTCCTCGGGCAGATGATGAAGTTCTACATGAGCCGCCTCACGCTGGGGCAGCAGGTGCGAACGCACCTGGAGACGCTCGGTTACTTCTCGCTCGTGGGCCTCGCGGCCTGGAAGATGCCGTTCCAGGTGTGGTTCTTCTGCTTCGCCCTGCCCTTCATCTTCGGGGCGATCCTGGCGAGCGTGACGTCGATGATCGAGCATTTCGAGATGCCGGCGACGGACGACGACGCCTACAGCTCACGCACGTACGGGACGAAGAGCGATTTCCTTAATTTCTTGTGGAACAACGTCACGTACCACAACGAGCACCACAAGTACCCGGGGATTCCGTTCTACAACCTGAAGAGCTTCCACCACGCGGCGTATCCCCATTACGACGAGCGGGTGAAGGCCGAATGCTACGGCTCGGTCCTCGGCCCGACGTTCATGCTCTGGGGCCGCATCCTGAAGCTCGACGTCGACAAGCTCGAGGAGAAGTACCGCGACCTCGACAAGCAAAAAGAGCGCGAGAAGATGCTCGCGGTGCAGGGCATTCAGCCCGGCGCGGCCTGATCTCGCCTCACGGTCCTCCGGGCACGCAGATCGCCGTCGGCCCGCCCGCCCCTAGACACGAAAACCCCGGATTGCAATCCTGCGCCGAGCCGCAGGGCATCGCGCACCGTCCGACCTGGGCATTGCAGCGATGACCACCGCACACGATCGCGGTGGCCTCGGTGCAGAGGGGGGAGAGCGGGCTCGGCGGGGGCGTGGCCGTGGATGTCGGCGCGGCGGACGTCTGTCCGTATCCGGCGGCCTGGCCTTGGGGCGCGGGGCCATAAGATCCGGCGACGGTGCCTTGCCCGGGCGCGGCCGCGGGCGCGTACGCGTTGCCCCCCTCGACCGTCGGGGGCGAGCCGTCGGCCTGGCTCCCGCCACATGCCGCGAAGAAGAGCGCCCCGACGAGCACGAGCCCGCCGTGGAAGCCATGTCGCCCACGATGTCGTGACCCCATGCCCACAGCCTAGCGGAGACGAGGGCCCGTGGAAAACCCCAACGAGAGGCGGGGGCGTGCTCGACGCAGTGGGTCAAAAGGCAGGGGATCGTGCCCGCCGGGCTGTGCCGGGGACGGAGGAGGCCCTCCGAGTGTGGCTGTGTCGACGCGGCTTTTTATCCCAGAATTTTATGGGTACCGCTGCACATGTTTCGACAAACGTTTTTCTTGACGGAACCCGGGGACAAACGTAAGCGTTGCACAGCCGTCCAGGAAGGAGGCGAGGCCGCGATCTCCGAAGTGTGGTAAGAATGATGTTACCCAGGGAGCTCGTGATGCAGAACTGGATTTACAAGGAAGGTTTGGAGGACGGTCGGCAGAAGGGCCGCGAGGAGGGCCGGCAGGAGGGCCTCGCCCCGCTCGCTCACCTGTTCGAACGCCGCCTCCGCCGCCCCCTCACGCCGACCGAACGTGCGACGCTGGCCGAGCAGCTCCTTCAGCAAGGCGCCGAGCGGCTCGGCGACGTGGTCCTCGACCTCTCCCCGGAGGACCTCGCCTCCTGGCTCGCCGCGACGAACGGGCACGGAGAGGGTGTTCCACAGGCGTCGCGAGCGACTCGAGGCTAGGGAGTCCGAGCGAGGCGTACACTGTACGTCGAGCGAGGCCGACCGACGCATCGAGTCCCGCAGCAGCCTGTGGAACACCCTCTGACGCCCGTCCGCCCCTTCAGGTCCCCTCTGCCTCCTTGCAGCAGCGGAACCCTTCCTCGTAGCCGTAATCGTCTTCCTTGTGGAACCCCACCGTCGGCCGGCAGCGGCCGCGCACCGGGCCCCACCAGCCGCCTTTCAGGCCGCTCCGGTTCGGGTATTTCTGCTTCGGCCGCACCACCCATTCGTTGATGTTGCCGTTCAGGTCATACACCCCGAACGGCGACACGCAGCGCGGCATCGAGCCCGTCGGCAAGCGCTGATCGAGCTTCTCGAGCTCCGCTTTGCACTCGGGGCGCTTCATGCATCGCTCGTACTTGAACAGCTTCTTTTCGCGTTTTCGATAGGCCTTGTCGATGTTGCACGCCGTGGGGTCGCGCTCGTAGCCGTACGTGTACGGCAGCATCGCCTCGCCCTCGCACGCGAAATTGAACTCGGCCTCCGTGCAGAGCCGTTTTCCCTTCGCTTCGCAAAGCTTCTGCGCGTCGCCCCATGAGACCAGGAGCGCCGGCAGCTCGCCTTTCTGGTTCGGCCATTCATAGCGGTCCATGCAGTACCGCATCGGCGTGCGTTTCTTCGAGAGGCACACCGATGGCTCCTCGTACCGCATGCACCGCTCGCTCACCGTGCTCGGCCCGGAGCCCTCGCCCCCCTCAGACGCCTTTTTCTTCTTGGCCTGGTCCTTCTCGAATTCGTCGTGGTGCTCCACGCACCGCTGCTGCACGAGCGGACAATACTCGCCCGCGACCAGCACCATATCGGACGGACACCCCTCGCTCGTCCCAGGGAGCGCCGCATTCGCGTCCGTCGCCGCGTCCGCATCCGCCGCCGCATCCGCGTCGGCTTCCGCATCCAGCGCCGCATCGGCGAGCGCTGCGTCGAGCTCCGCGCGTGCCTCCGCAGCTTCGATCGCGGCATCGGCAGCCGCGTCGGGCGCGGGCGGCGTGGAGCCACCGCCCGAGCATGCGGGCGCCGTCGCCGAAGTGGCGAGCGCGACGCAAAACAGAAGGCCGAGGCCCAGCCTCGACGGGTTCGAAAAACGCTCGCTCATCGGCCCGGGGCGGGGATGATCTTCAGGGCCACACGCTTGCCGTCGCGCTCGACCTCGACCGTGATCTCGCGCCCCGGCTCCAGATCGCCGAGCGCGAACACGTAGTCGTGCACGTTCGTGATCTCGTGCTTGTCGAGCTTCACGATGATGTCCCCCGCTTGCAGGCCCGCGCGCGCCGCGGGTGCGTCCGGACGCACCCCCGTGAGCTTCACGCCCTTGCCCTGCCACGCGTAGTCCGGGATCGACCCGAGCGACGCCCGGAACCCTCGCCCGCCGCCTCCGCCGCCCTTGTGTGGATCCTGCGCCGCCGGCGCCTCGACAAACGCGAGCCGCTCCGGCCGCTCCGCGACCGCTTGCGTGAGGCGCGCGGCGAGCGTCGCGATGAGGTCGATGCCGCCCACGTCGACCTTGTCGGCCGTGTCACTCGGCTTGTGGTAGTCGTCGTGCACGCCCGTGAACAGGAACGCCACGGGCACGCGCGCCGCGGTGAACGAGGCGTGATCACTCGCGCCGAAGCCCTCGGCGCCGAGCTTCAGCGTGAGCGAGATCCCCGCGTTCGCCGCGTTCACGAGCTCCGGCCACGCCGCCGCCGTTCCCGTGCCGTCGACGACCAGCGTCCGGTCACGCATGCGGCCGACCATGTCCGCATTGATCATCGCCGTCACCGAGCCGATCGGCACGGGCGGGTGCTCCACCCAGTGCCGTGATCCCAGCGTACCGAGCTCCTCGGCTCCGAACGCGATGAACACGATGTTCCGCGCGGGCTTCTCGGTGAGCTTCGAGAAACGCCGTGCCACGTCGAGCAGCAGCGCCGTCCCCGAGGCGTTGTCGTCCGCGCCGTGATGGATCTCGCGCGCGCCCGGCGCGCGCGAGTGCGACGTGCCGCCCTTGCCGAGGTGATCATAGTGCGCCCCGATCACCACGTACTCCTCGGCCGTCTTCGAGCCCGCGCGCGCAGGCAGCCGCGCGACCACGTTCCACGCGTCCGCGAACGTCGGCTCGAGCCGCGTCGCCACCGTGAGCTCCGTGCCCGTGAGCGCCTTCGGCTTCACGGCGGCCTTCGGCGAGCTCACCGCCGCGTCGTCCCACTTGATCTCCGGGAACAGCACCTTCGCCGCGCTCCGCTTGAGCACCACGGCCGGGATGCCCATCCCGCTCGCGTTCTCCGGCGCGGCCGGGAGCTCCTCGCCCGCGGCCACCACGATCGCTGCCACGGCCTTGTGCTCGCGGGCCGTGCGCAGCTTGTACCGCACGCTCTTGAAGTCGCGCAGCGCCTCGGCGTTCTTGCCACCGGACTCGGGCTTTGGCGCGCCGTCCACGATCAGCGCCACCTTCCCGGCGATCTCCTTGCCGGCGTAGTCGTCCCACGACGCCGCGGGTGCCGTCACGCCGTGCCCGACGAACACGACCTCGCCCTTCGCCTCGCCCGTCTGCGCGCCTTCCGCCGTGATCACGTCGGCCGGCGCCGGCGTCTTCGCCGCCTTCTGACCCTTCTTCGCGAGCGAGACCATCGGCGCCTCGACCTTCGCGCCGACACGCGCGGAAAACTTCTGCTTGAAGTTCTTGCCGTTCCCCTCCGCATCGCCGAACGGCTCGAGCCCGAGCTCGCGGAAGCGCTTCTCCACGTGCTCGGCCGCTTGCTGCGCGCCCGCATCACCCGTGCCGCGACCTGCGAGCTCGTCCGACGCGAGCCGCTTCACGTCCTCGCCGATCCGCTGCGGATCGCCCTTCTCGATCGGGTTTTCCGCCTTCGGCGCCGGCGCTGCGGAGGAGAGCTCCGGCGGCGCGGGCGGCGGCGGGGTGACGGGCTCGGCCGCGGGACCACAGGCGGCGAGCAGGGCGAGGATGGACGCGTGGATCGCGAGGCGCCCACGAAGGCGCAGGAGGGTCGGCTTCACGGCCAACGCCTCTACCACGAAGTCGGGCTTGCGATCACCAGGGCGATGCCTTCTGGGCCGTACGTACGAGCTCGACGGCGCGGCGGCCGATGTACTCCTCCACGTCGGCCGGGGCGATGTGCCGGTCCTTGGCGAAGTCGAACTCGCGCGGCTTGCCGTCGCCGAACGTCACGCGCACGACGGCCGCGTCTCGGGCGAGCTCCACGCGCAGGCTGAAATCGCCGAGCTTCAGCTTGAAGTCGTCCGCCTGCTCGCTGAACGCGGGCGACTGCCCCTTGTCGCGCAGCCGGTCGCTGGTGAAGCGCAGCGCCTCGGCGCCCAGCGAGAGCGCGGCCTCGGCCGTGTGGAGCGCCTCTTGGACGCGCTTTCGATGCCGTTCCTGCTCCTCGGCGTCGCGCTCCGCCTTGGTCTTCGCTGCCTCGATGAGCTCGTCTCGCCAGCTTGCCACGGGGCCTCCTCGTCTCGGACTTTTGTCACGTATCCTTCAGAACGGTCCCGCTGTAAAGCCTCACCGCTCGGACCTCTTTTCGGCCGGCCCCGGCTGCGGAGGGGACGGATAAGACGCCACGTGGATCGTCTGCGTCGGAAACGCGAACGCCGAGCCGTTTTTCTCGACGATTTCCATCAGCCCGAACAGGATCTCCTCCCGCCACGTGAGGAACTCGGTCCACTCGCACGAGTCGAGCCACACCATCACCTCGATCGTGAGCGCCGAGTCGCCGAAGCCGATGAAGTTCACGTTCACCGCGTCGGGGTAAATGCCCGGCCGCTCGGCGAGATAGCTGCGCATCTCCTCCACGATCCGCCGCACCACGGCGGGGCTCGTCGAATACACGAGGCCGATCTTCGCGTGTAGCCGCAGCCGGTCGCGGGCGCTGTAGTTCTCGATCCGCATGTCCGACAGCCGCCCGTTCGGCATCGTCACGAGTGTCCGGTCGAGCGTCCGGATCCGCGTCGAACGCAGGCCGATCTGCTCCACGGTCCCCACGAGCTCGTCGACCCTCACGCAATCGCCGATGTGCAGCGGCCGGTCCACGCCGATCGTGAACGAGCCAAACAGGTTCTCGAGCGTCTTCTGGCTCGCGAGCGCGACCGCGATGCCGCCGATCCCGAGGCCGGCGATGATCCCCGTCACGTTGAGCCCGAGCTGCCCGAGCACCAAGATGAACCCGAAGATCACGAGCAGCACCTTCGCGGCCTTCGTGGAGATCGCCACGAGCGAGAGCGCGCCGCCACGATCCTTCGTGTCGCCCGCCTTCGCGATGCGCGCCCCCACGTGGTGCGCGAGCACGTCGAGCAGGCCGAACAGGCCCCAGAGCAGGCTCGCGACGAGCAGCGCGTCGACGCCCCGGCCCACCACATCGCTTGCCGCGCGGCGCAGCGCGATCGCGGGCTCCACGGACCAGAACGCCGTCGTCCCGAGGAAAAGCGTCGCGGGTCCGCGCAGCGCGACGAGCAGCTCGTCGTCCCAGGTCGTCGCCGTGCGCCGGGCGATCGGCGAGGTGAGGCGCACGAAAATCGCGGACAGGAGGGCGCCCGTGAGCATCGACAGCACGAACGCGAGCGGCAACGCGACCCACTGCCACACGGTCACGCCGTAGACCGACTTCGTGTAAGACCAGGCCGGCAGGTTGCGGATCACCCATCCCGGCGTCACGCCGGGCTGCGCGGCGAACAGGGCGATCGGCGGTTCGTCCAGCATGGCGCGCACTGTAGCGAAGGATTCGGGGCGTGGTAGCCTCGTCCCCATGATCGCAATCGGGCCCGTCTCCGCCCGGACCGACGACGGCTGGCACCTGCGCGGCGAGGTGCTCGCCGAAGGCCGTCGGCCCGCGGTGGCGTTGCTCCTGCACGCGATGATGGCGAGCCGAAGGAGCATGGACAAACCCCGCGGCGCAGGCCTCGCCACGACGCTCGCCGCGGCCGGGCTCTCGGTCGTCTCCATGGACTTGCGCGGCCACGGCGAGAGCGGCCCCTCCGCGCGAGAGGGCGCAAGGTACACGTACGATGATTGCGTGCTCTTCGACGTCCCCGCGCTCGTCGGGCTCACGCGCTCCCTGTTCCCGGGCAAACGCGTGATCGTCGTGGGACACAGCCTCGGCGCGCACGCCGCGCTCGCTGCGGCCGGTGTTTTTCCGGACAAGGCGGCCGACGCCGTCGCCTCGATCGCCGGCAACTTCTGGTTCCCTTCGGACGAACCGAGCCTCGCGCGGCGCGCCGCGAAGGCGGCCGTCCTCCGGACGTGGCTCGCCGCGGCCGAGACGGTCGGTCATTTCGACCCCAAACCATTCCGCATCGGCTCGGATGCCGTCGCGTTGCCGTACATCCGCCAGTTCTGGAAGGTCTGGTCCTCCGATCGGTGGGGCAGCATCGACGAGCGGTACGATTATGCTGAGGCGCTCTCTCGCGTCACCTGCCCGGTCCTCGCCGTGGCAAGCGAGGGCGACAAACTGCTCGCGCACCCCGAATCCGTGACGCGTTTCTTCGCGCGCATCGGGAGCGCGCAGAAGAAGCTGCGGATCGTGACGAACGCCGAGCACGAAGGCCGGGCGCCCGACCACATGGGGCTCGTCACCGATCCGCGGTCACGACCCATCTGGGAAGAAATCGCCGCGTGGGCCTCGGCGCTCGCTGAAAAGGTTTGGGGGGACGTGGCAGCGTCGCGCTAGGACATCGATCGGTTTGCAACCGCTCGATGTCCTAGCTCTTTTGTCCCGAGGGGGACGCCTCGCGTCCCCCTCTCGACCGGGCAAAGCCCGGACGATTCACCCCCCGAGGGAAGATCGCTTCGCGATCTTCCGAGCATCCAACCGGTCGATGCTCTAGCCCTGCCGCGGCAGCGTCGCCGACGAGAAGAGCCCCTCGAACGTCGTGGCGTTCGCCGACGTGCAGACGACGACCTCGGGGAACGCAGGATCGGCCGTGGGTGTGAGGGCGCCGGTCGTGTTGTCTTCTTCGTCGAAACCGGTCGAGACCTCGAGGCGGAAGGGGGCTGTCGTCACGAGGTCCTTCGCGCTCTGCGTGCGCAGGACGGCGGCCGCGAGCGGGTCGAAGAAATTGGTCTCCCCGGCCTGGAGCTGGAGGAGCGTGTAGACGAACCCCGCGTACACGTCACTTCCGGCAGCACTTCCATACGCGTTGACGTACGCCGTGGTGACCGGCACGTGGTTCGTCGCGTCGAGCGGCACGAGGACGATACGAAGGCCCGCGCGAAGGGCGATCTCCGCGGCCTTCGCGTCGACGAAGACGTTCCACTCGGCCTTCGTGTTGTCGTAATACCCCCAGGTGGCATCGCCCGGGTCGTACACGTTCCCCGGGACGCCCACCGCGCCGGCCATGGCGTAGATGGTGCCGATCCCGGCCTGAAATTCAGGAAGCGGCCGCTCCGCGAGCAGCGTGGCGAGGTTCGTGAAGCCGCCGATGCAAAGCATGTCGACGGGTTTGCCCCGGGCCGCGGCCGCGGCGAACGTCTGGTACAGGAAATCCACGGCGCTCGTCGTGGAGATCGTGGAGGTCCCGGTTCGTCCGGGCGGGGGCGGGATCGAGACGCCCCAAAACGAATCGATCGTGGCCCGGAACGAGGCCGGAAACACATTGCTGTAGAGCAGCGGCTTCTGGGCGCCGGGATAAACGTTCGCCGATTGTCCCCCGAAGACCAGGAGACGCTGCATGTTCGTCATCCCCGGCGTCAGGTGGGCCTCGCCCACGCCCGTGACGGTGACGCCCAGGATCTCGATCTCGGGGCATTTCATGAGGAAGAGCAGCGCGAGCCAGTCGTCCCAGCCGGCGTCGGTGTCGATCACGATCTGTCGAAGCACGTTCAAGAGGTCCTCCTCGCGTCTCCGTGCTCAGCGTGGGCTGCCGGCCGGCGCTTTCAATCGATCTGCAAATGCCAGTGCGGCGGGGCCGACTCTTCGAGCAGCGTCACGCCCTTCGCCTCGTTCACGGCCGCGACGAATGCCTTCTTGTCGGCGGACGACATGTCGCGGTTTCGCACGTCCACGGCACCAGCGCGCAGATGCGCCGAAATGTACACGCCCCGGGCGATCTGCGATTTGAGCACCTCGTGCATCGCGGCGACGACGTCGTCCGGCTCCTTGCGCGCCGCCCGCGCTCGCTCGTACGCCTGCTTGATCTCCCGCGCAGCTTCCTTGTTCCGGTAGAGCTGCATCGGATCGCCGCCGAGGCGCAGCATCTTGTACATCGCCTTGGCCTGCCGCGCCGCGTCCCGCGTCCCGCTCGTGACCGTGACGTGTTTTCCCGTCCGCTTGAAGTACGCCTCGTCGATCGCGTCCACCTTGTCCGCGACCGGATCCGGCAACGTTACGTCCGTAAGCGCACTCCACGCCGGAGGTTTTCCCCGTGGTGTCGACTTTTCGAGGCGCGGCGGCGATAGAGGCGGGCGGGCGGCTTCCTCCGGCGACAGGGGGGGCAGATCGTCGCAGTCGAGGGCCAGCGCGGCGCGCGGCTCGGCCGTGGGGATCGGCGGCAGGAGGAAAGACGCGTCGAGCTCCGCGACCTCGCGCGAGCAGCCAGCACCGAGGGCAAGCGTGCAGGCGAGGGCGACCTTTCGAGCGAGCGAGCTCCGCATGACGGCGCCCGCGATGCTCGCATCGACGGGCCGGGCGCGCCAAAAAAGCGACGTCTTTTCGCTGCGCTGTGGGGTATTCTCGGCGAAATTTACTGGAGTTCGGGCGGACCGGTCTACACTACCGGGCTTGCCCAGGAGACGACTTCATGAGCGCCCCTCCCACGAATGGCACTGCGGTCCCTCGTACCCGCCCGCTCACCGGCGCGGAGTACCTCGAGAGCCTGCGCGACGGGCGTGAAGTCTGGATCCGTGGCGAACGGGTCATCGATCTCCCGAGCCACCCGGTCTTCCGCAACGCCACGCGGATGCTCGCGCGGCTCTACGACGCCCTGAACGATCCCGGAAGGCAAGCCGCGCTCACGGCGGAGACGGAAACGGGATCGGGTGCCCGGACACACCGCTTCTTCTGCATCCCGCGCAGCATCGACGATCTCGTCGCGACCCGCGACGCCATCGCGGAATCGGCGCGCATCACGTACGGCTGGATGGGACAGAGCCCGGAAGAAGGCGCGAGCCTCGTCGCCACGCTCGGCGCCGCGCCCGAAGTCTATGGCCGCTTCGCCGAGAACGCGCGGAGCTGGTATCGCAAAGCGAGCGGACAGGCGCTCTTTTTCCACCACGCGATGCTCGATCGCAGAAGCCACCCGCCGAACGCCCCGGCCCCCACGCCGCTCTACATCGAGCGCGAGACCGACGCGGGGATCGTCGTCAATGGCACGACGCCCGTCCCCTCGGTCGCGGCGCTCTCCCATTGCAGCTTCGTCGTGCACCCGGGCATCCTGCGCGACGAGGAGCTCCTCCTCTCGTTCGTCGTGCCGCTCGGCAGCCGCGGCGTGAAGCTGCAATGCCGCCCGAGCGCCACCACGAACACGAAGCTCCACGGAAGCCCCTTCGATCATCCGCTGACGAGCCGCCTCGAAGAGGACGAGGCCGTCCTCTCGTTCGACGAGGCGCTCATACCCTGGGAAAACGTGTTCCTGTACCGCGACGCGAGCGACCGGGCGGCGGCCTTCCAGCGCGCCTCGTTCGCCGCGCGCGCGAGCTTCCAGGAGTGCACGCGCCTCAGCATCAAGCTCGAATTCCTCGCGGGCCTGCTCCTGCGCTCCGTCGAGGCGGCGGGCACGGGCGGCTCGCCGGAGGTGCGCGCTTCGCTCGGCGAGGTCCTCTCGTATCGCAATCTCTTCTGGGGCCTCACCGAAGCGCAGGCGCGGGTCCCCGCCCCGTGGGCGCAGGACGCATTGCTGCCAAACCCGGAGCATGGTTTGTCCTTCCGCATCTTTTCGACGCTCGCCTATCCGCGGCTGCGCGACGTCATCGAGCGGGCGGTGGGGAGCGGCCAGGTCTTCCTCACCGCGAACGCGAGCGACTTCATGAACCCCGAGACGCGGGCGTACCTCGAGCGCTTCGTGCGCGGGGAGAACGGCTACACCGCGCTCGATCGGGTCAAGCTCACGAAGCTGCTCTGGGACGCGCTCGGCGGCCAGATCGACAGCCATTTCGCTTCCGGCGACCGCCTGGAGAGCGCCGACGACATGCGCATCGACGTGCTCGCCGCGGCCGCCACGAGCGGGCTCGCCGACCGCTGCAAGGCCTTCGCAGGTCGCTGCCTCGACGAGTACGACCTCGAAGGTTGGCGCACCAAGGATCTCTTCACCCCGAACGAGCTCATCCCGGTCGTGTCCTCGCGGAGGCGGCCTTCGTCGTGGTGAATCCGAGGGGCCTCGGTTTCGATCCCGTTGCGACGCAGATCGGCACGACCGTCCGGCCCCCGAAGGGTCCGCATCGGTGCCATCAGGTGCCGACACGGGCCTCGTCTCCCTTCCAATCCCGCAGCCACCGCGCAACAAGCGGGATCTCGATGCGGTATTTGTCGCCTGTCGTGACGACGTGATAGCGCTTCAACCGGCGCAGAGCAGCGCTCGCGGCCGCATCCATGGCCGGGAGAGGTCGCTCGTGCGCGAGCGCCAGGAGCAACCTCTGGCCCGCAGCGACCTCGCTTGGCGTTGCGCCAGTCGTTTCCTCCCACAGATTCGCAAAGTAGATCGCGCCCGCGGCCAGCGCTTCGCCGAGCGCTTCCTCGAGGTACGCTTCATCGATATGGCGCATTCCGTGTCGGTTCGCCGTCTTTACCATCGCCTCGCCAATGAGCTGCAAGAGATAGGGCTGGCACGCGGTCATCTCCAGGACACGACGGACGACGCCCTCGTCGTACTTGAGGTTGAACGCGGGATCTGGGTCCAAAAGTAGCTCGCGGGCCTCGTCAGGCTCGAGGTAGAGAATCTCGATCGGGCGTGCGTTGATGAAATAGCTCGTCCACCCGGGTCCCAGCTCCTCGAGCGTCTGCGCGCCGCAGAAGATGAGATCAAACTCGTCTCGGTGCTGCGCGAGATGGCGCAGTTCGTCGAAAAGTGAGGTGGTAACCCTGCCGCGCTCCATGGCATCGCCTAGCTTCTCGAATTCGTCCAGGCAGAGAAGCAGGCGCCGCTCGCCCAGCCGAGGACGGAGTTCATCCAGCCAATCCTCGAGTGCCGGGTAGGGCGCCGACTTGAACGTGGAGCGATCGGCCATCGGAGGATCGAGACCTCGGCTGCGCAGATCTCGAATTGCTGCCCGCACCAGCCCATAGCAGAAGTCTCCTTCGCTGCTCGTCATGGCCTGACTCTGGAGGTCCACGTAGATGGGCAGGACGTCGTCGGGTAGAAGGCGGGACAAGTTCAGAAGAAACGAGCTCTTTCCGCAGCGACGTGGACCATGGAGCACGAGCGTCGGCCGGCCGCCGGTGCGGATGGTCCGAACGATGTCTTGCGCTAGACGCTTGCGACCCTTGAACAGGTACGGCCGATCTGCGCGTAGGGGATTACCGCTCTGGAAGGGCTGAATCACCTCCTTGTGGGGGATTACGGATGCGTCTGTCTCGATCCTCTCCCTCAACACCACTTGCCAGTGCTTCAGTACACGCAGCCATTCAGCGGCCGCGCGATCGCCGAGACCAAGCTGCTGAGTGCGTCCTTGCAGCCGATCGAGTACGTTGATGCAGCGCTCTAGCCCACGCTCTCGTTGAATGGGTAGATCCTGGGCAAGCGCGTCGGCGACGCCTTGCGCTACCCCTTTCAACGCCGGCATGAGCTCTGCGAGGTCGCCCCGTTCGCCCTCGGGCGATTCCGTGTCGTCACCAGATGCTTCCGATGGATTGTAGAGGTGATTCGTGAGCGTGGCGAGGCTGAGGTCGTGTGTCGCAATCTCGGCTATACGCTCTGGCTCACAGAATGCAAGCAGCCGCGTGCGTACGAGCCTGCTCCGCTCGGCGCCATCGAATTCTGCGGCAATAGCAGCGATCTCGTCCCAGGCAGATTCCAGAGTTCGCCAGTAGCCCCACGACGGCCCCATCTGCACGGCCTTGCTCACGGTCTCCAGCGTGGCCTGCGGTGCGATACGAAAAGAAGCAACCAGAAGACGGGCATGCCCGACGATCGGGATGACGATGAGCTCATGCTCGTATGGCGGTAGGTCACTCAGGTACCGCGATAGCTCATCCCGCGAGGTCCGCTGCGCTCGCCGGACGCGCCACAGCGCCTTCATTACTAGGAACAAATATTCGGGCAACAGACGAAAATATCCGACCAGCATGGCTGACACAGGGAGTAGTGCCCAGACTCCGCGCGGAAAGCTCAATACAGCGACCCAGGACATGCCTACGACGAGGCTGCGCGTGGGCTCGAAGTCCAATATGGCCATGGGAACAAGCCTGAGCTCCATCCACCCGTCGCTCCACGCTGTTTTTATGATGTCCCATAGCTCTACAAAAATGCGAACACCCGCACGCGTGGGTGCGAGGGAATGTCCGAAGAGCAGCCCCGCGATGGTCAAGCAGCTCAGAGGCGCGTGCACGAGTCCCGCTACGAAGCCGGTCGCTACAGGATACAGAATTCCGCACGCGACTCCCGCAAGAGCAGAGCCCGGTACGGTGAGCGGTAGATTTCCTTTGAGTGCACGGACGAGCCCTTTCACTAGGAATCCGATGGCGCCCATGCTCGACGTCAGCATGACAAAAAAGATGGATATTTCAATGATATCCGAACCAATCCGGTACTCGATCTCACCGGACAACCCGAGCCCCGTCCCGAGCGCCACCAGCGCCGCATTAAAAACGAGGAGATCGGTCGTGTCCTCCGACTTCGACAGTTCCTTGAACATGACGAACGCAAACAGTCCCATCCCCATGCCGCTCAGCGTGGCACCGCCACGATCTCCGCTCGTCAACCAGAAGCCTGCCGAGAGCCCCGCTGTGATTCCCAAAATGAGCAAGACCCACCCGCACTTAAGCCAACGGTGTCGCCATATCTTGGCGACCGTGACGGCGGTCAGGTTGAGTATCGCAACCGCAATGCAGAGCGCGAGTCCCAGGCGTCGATAGGGGGGAAAGGAGCGAATCAAAGTATCCAGGCTGCCTTGCACGATCGACAGCCGGAATAGACAGGTGAGAGCGCACAGGATCGGAGCGATGAGGGCTACGGAATGACTGACTGCACCAAGCCCGAGTGAAAGTAGCAGGGCAGCCAAAACAATGGTGATATCGCGAGGCCTCCCCAGTGTCACGATCACAATTGCGAGCGGCAACGTCGAAATGGCCACGGCGAGTACGTACTCGGCCACGAGCCGACCCGCTCTCGTTTCGGGCTTGGCGCGGAACCAAAGGATGTCTCGAAACGAGGTGTCCTTGGGCTCCTCGTCGTGTGCCTCGTCGTTCTGCGCCTTTTCTCTTGGCATGAGGTCCGCTAGGGGGACCCATTCTTTCAAGCGTCCCTCGAGCTTCGTTGGGCTGAAGAGCGCCCAATGCCAAAGCTCCAAGGTCTCGCGGAGAAACCGCCTCATCGTTGTTCCTGCACGAACGAGGCAAACGCGCTGCTGAACACGTCGCCGTCGCGAAGGAGCCCGTGCCTCTCGAGGTCGTCGACGACACCCGGAGCGAGCGGTGGCTGCCCTCCACTACCGATCGCTCGGCGAAGCGCCGACCGCTCCGCCGGTGACAGCGCGCTCCAGAGTTCGCGGAACCGCTCCGACGACTGTACACGGAACGCCTGCCGCGTCTTGTCTTGATCCCTATGCTGCCAGAGGAGCGACGCTGCCATCTGCATATAAAATGGAAGTCCTCCGGACAGCTCCTCGATTAGGGCCAAATCGACATCACTCACCGTCATGCCAGTCCGGGCGAAGCTATTTCGTACGAAATCCATCCACTCCGTTCGCTTCAAGGCGCCCAGGGTGATCGTGCTGAAGATGTTCCCAAAGGGGGACGTAAGCCCGCATTCATCGTAGATCTCGGCGAGGGGACGCCGCGTCGACAAAATCATAGCGAAGTACCCCGCCGATGCCTTGGCACGAAAATCTTCGCCCCATTCCTGGAACAGATCCAGTCTCGCCGCAATTCGCTCGAACTCGTCAAGCTGTACAAGCAGTCGTACGTTGCTGTCCCGCAACGCTTCGAGCCCATCGTCGACAGCGAAGCCGTCAGAATTTTGATCGGTGCGCCAAGGCGTATGCCCGGTCTGACGCTCGATACGGCGTCTGAGACCCTCCACGATCCCCTCGGGAGTGTGTAGTGACTTGGATTGTAGGTCCAGTGTGATCACGAGCGGATTTTGCTCAGGAAGGCAGAACTCGTGGATGCGTCCGGCGATGTACTGGAGCAGGGAGCTCTTGCCGCTGCGATGAAGACCAACCACGGACACCGATTGCGCCGAAATGCCGCCGACCCGTGCCTTCAAATCAGCACGCTGCTCGACTCGCCCTGCGAAGTACTGCGGGGGCACTGGCACGCCGTACCCGAACGGGTTGACTCCCGGAGTATCCTTTTGCATGGCAGACTATCGACCTGGCGAAATCACCACGATCACGCGTGTGGTCTCCCTCGTTTCAGCTTCGAGATCACGCTTCAGCGCGGCTTGGTTGTCGATGCGGCCGTCAGGATCATAGATGAAGCAGATCAGCGTGCGACAGTCGGGGTGCTGGCGATAATGGGGAATGTCCGCGAGGAGCTGCTTCTTGAGCTCCTTGGGGCCGAGGTCGTTCCTGGTCTTTTTAACCTCGATGAGAATCTGCTCGTTTTTCAGCAAAAAATCAACGCGTGCCGAGCCAGCTGCCACAGAAGGCGTAGGCTCCTCCGTCCTCACGTCATCGAAATCCGTCGAGAGGAGCGCGCGCAAGACATACTGCACATCGTACTCGTCGGCGATATCGAGCGGCGGCTTGCGACCCCGGTTCCTTAGCTGAATGGCGACTCGATCGAATCGAGAGAGCGCAAATACCAGACGCGATGTCGGATCAGGCATCCCGTGTTCCTTGTCGCACCTTCGCTGAGCCCAAGGGAACGCTACGCCACAATGCTCGCAGAAGCAGGGCGCATCGACGACCGGCAACCTTTCACGTATGTCCTCGCCGCACTTCGGGCAGCGAGTCATGGTCGAGGCCCCACATTCCGGACAGTGCGTCCTGAGCGTCCGGGAAACTCTGTCCCGACGAATGGAGACAAGGTGCCCATTCTCGCACAGTTGAAGTGTTCCGAGCTCCCCCCTTCCCCCTCGGCGGTTTCCCTCGCGCGCATTGCGGTTGGACATCATGAGGGCCGCTGCTTACCACGGTGGTCGCCTGGGTTCTAGCTTCGCGGGCTACGATGGTCCCTCCGAAGTCGCGCGTAGCAGCGCTTGCCAAGAGGCTCTCGACCCGCTTCCAAGAGGGGCGGATCGGCTAGCTCGCGGCATATGCAGCGCCCGGACCTCGCCTCAGAAAAACCCCTCCAGCGCGATCACGCAAAGCTCCGCCGGCCGCTCGGGATCATCGGGATCCGTGACGGCCCAGATCGTTTTCCGCCCGGGATCGAACGTGATCCCCTCGACCTTCCGGCATGATCGTTCCCCCGAGGGTTCTTCGAGGAACGCATACCTCGCCTGATCCCCCGCGAGAATCCCGACCGCGGCGCCCACCACAGGCCCATCGTCGATTGCGTTCGGCGTGCCCTCCGCGACGGCGAGATAAAACGTCCGCCCGCCGAACGCTGCCGCGTCCGTGAAATGCAGCGGCACGCCGCCCGCGATTCCGAGGTCGTAAAACGCGTGCCCGAGGAGCTCCACGCCGCGACCTTCGAGCACGCTCCCGGCGACGTCCACGATCGCGCTCGCCAAAGGCCCCGCGCCGCGATGAAACACCCGCAAAACCTCGCCGACGAGCACCGCGCCCTCGACGTTCGGCCGCGCGCCGATCCGCGCCTCGACCACGTCGAAGAGCGACCCGAAATCCGTGACCTCTACGCGACCGGAATCGAGATCGACCGACGCCTTGTGCCTGCGCCTGTCCGAAGACCCCGACCCGAGGACCGTCACGGCCCGCCCCGGCCCCACGAACGCCGCCTCGAAATCGGGCTTTCGTGCTTTGGGCAACTCCTCCCCACGCCCTTCGAGCGTGACGCGCGACATCGCCCCCGAATCCGGATCGATCCACACCACGGAGAACGCGTCGTCCTGGATCACGAGCAAACGTCGGTCGTGCCAAACCACAGCCGAGCCCGCCCGCACTCCGGGCAGGGGCCGTGACGAGAGGATGCGGGCGCGCAGATGGGGATCCTGGGAGGCTTTGATCACCCGTCCGCCACTACCCTGGACCGCGGTCGGACGACAACCTTTCGCTTCCCGCGCCCGCCCGCTCGGACAACCGCCCTCCCCCGCGGCGCATCGAAGCGCCTTGGTGGACCTCGACAAGCTCCCTGAAGAAGGCCGCAGGCGTGTGCAGATCGAGCGCGTTCGTCCCGAGATCGACGGCGGGCGCTTCCCGATCAAGCGTATCCTCGGCGATCGGATCGACGTCTCGGCCATCGTTTATGCCGACGGGCACGATCTGCTCGCCTGCTCGCTCCTCTATCGCCCCGCGCCGTCCCTGGGCGATCCCGATCCGCCCTGGCTCTTCGTCCCCCTCGAGCCCACGGCGGAGCCCGATCGATTCGTCGCGTCGTTCACGCCCGACACGCTCGGCCTCTGGCAATACACCGTCGAGGCCTTCATCGATCGGTACGGCACGTTCCGCCGCGACCTCAAAAAGCGCGTCGAGGCGGCGCAGGACGTCTCCGTCGACATCCTCGACGGCGCGACCCTGCTCGAACAGGCCGCCAAGGACGCGACCGGCGACGACGCTCGCTCCCTCGCGGACGTGGCCGCGCGCCTGCGCGACGACACCATTCCGCTCACGGAGCGAATCACGCTCGCGCTCGACAGCGGCCTTTGCATGGCCGCCGCGCGCCATCCCGATCGCCGCCTCGCCTCGCGATATCCGGGCATCCTCGAGGTCGTCGTCGACCCCGAAAAGGCCCGCTTCTCCTCCTGGTACGAGCTCTTTCCGCGCTCCTTCGGCGAAGGCGGCCGCCACGGCACCTTCGCCGACGCCGAGGCGCGCCTGCCATACGTCGCCGACCTGGGCTTCGACATCCTTTACCTCCCGCCGATTCATCCGATTGGCCAGACGAACCGCAAAGGGAAAAACAACACCCTCGTCGCGGAGCACGGCGACGTCGGCAGCCCCTGGGCCATCGGCGCGCCCCAGGGAGGTCATACCGCGGTGCACCCCTCGCTCGGCACCCTCGACGATTTCGACAGGTTTTTCCAAGCCGCAGCGCGGCTCGGCATCGACATCGCGCTCGACATCGCCTTGCAGGCCTCGCCCGATCACCCCTGGGTCCAGGAGCATCCCGGGTGGTTCCCGCGCCGCGCCGACGGCACGGCTCGTTATGCCGAGAATCCGCCCAAGAAATACCAGGACATCCACCCGTTCGATTTCGAAACCGAGGAGTGGCCCGAGCTCTGGCGCTCGCTCGAAGGCATTTTCCGGTTCTGGATCGCCCGCGGCGTCCGCTTCTTCCGGGTCGACAACCCGCACACGAAGCCCCTGCCCTTCTGGGAGTGGGTCATTCGCTCGATCAAGCGCGACCACCCCGAAGTCGTCTTCCTCTCCGAGGCGTTTACGCGCCCTGCGCTCATGTACGGCCTCGCCAAGCGCGGGTTCAGCCAGTCGTACACCTATTTCACCTGGCGCGTCTCCAAGGACGAGATCACGTCCTACATGCACGACCTCACGAAGACCGAGATCGCCGAGTTTTACCGGCCGAACTTCTGGCCGAACACGCCCGACATCCTGCCCGAGCACCTCCAGAACGGCCAGCCCGCGGCGTTCCTCGTGCGCCTCGTCCTCGCCGCGACACTGTCGAGCTCGTACGGCATTTATGGCCCGGCGTTCGAGCTCATGGAGCACAAGCCCCCGCGCGAGGGCGCCGAGGAGTATGCGGACAGCGAGAAATACGAGCTTCGCCGCTGGGACCTCCGCCGGCCGGACAGCCTGCGCCCCATGATCACGCGCATCAACCGCATCCGCATGGAGCACCCCGCGCTCGCGCGCAACGACAATCTTCAATTTTTCCACACCGACAGCGACCTCGTCCTCGCGTATGGCAAGACGCACGGGGACGACTCGCTGATCGTCGTCGTCAACCTCGATCCGTATCATCGCCACGGCGCGTGGGTCGAGCTCGATCTGCCGGGCCTCACGGATGCGGGGCGTGGCTTCGAGGTCCATGACCTCCTGAGCGGTGCGCGTTATACGTTCCGAGGAAAGCGAAACTGGGTCGAGATCGATCCGCGGACGTCGCCCGCCTGTGTATTCCATGCACGGAGGCTCGCCCGCAGGGAGAACGATTACGAGTATTTCCTATGAAACGTGATCCCCTCTGGTACAAGGACGCCGTCGTCTACGAGCTGCATGTCCGCGCGTTCAACGATCAGAACAGCGACGGGATAGGGGATCTCCCGGGGCTCGTGCACAAGCTCGATTACCTCCATGACCTCGGCGTCACGGCGATCTGGCTCCTGCCGTTCTACCCCTCCCCGCTCCGCGACGGCGGCTACGACATCGCGGATTACACGGGCGTCAGCGAGAGCTACGGCACGCGCGACGACTTCGCCCGGCTGCTCCGCGAAGCTCACGACCGAGACATCCGCGTCATCACCGAGCTCGTCCTCAATCATACGTCGAGCGAGCACGCCTGGTTCCAGCGCGCGCGCCGTGCCCCGCCCGATCACCCGCATCGCGATTTTTACGTGTGGAGCGACGCGCCGAACCGCTTCGAGGAGGCGCGCATCATCTTCCAGGATTTCGAGAGCTCGAACTGGGCCTGGGATCCGGTCGCGCGGGCCTATTACTGGCACCGCTTTTATGCCCACCAGCCCGACCTCAACTTCGACAACCCTGCCGTCCACGACGCGCTGCTCCAGGTCGTCGACCTCTGGTTCGACATGGGCGTCGACGGCATGCGCCTCGACGCCGTGCCCTATCTCTACGAGCGCGAAGGGACGAACTGCGAGAACCTCGCCGAGACGCACGCGTTCCTGCGAAAACTCCGCTCCCACATCGAGGCTCGCTACGAGGGCGGGCGAATGCTCCTCGCCGAGGCGAACCAGTGGCCCAGCGACGCCGCTGCCTATTTCGGCGCCGGCGACGAGTGCCACATGAACTTCCATTTCCCGCTCATGCCGCGCATGTTCATGGCGGTCGAGCTCGAAGACAGCTTTCCGATCGTCAATATCCTCCGCCAGACCCCGGCGATCCCCGAGACCTGCCAGTGGGCGACGTTCCTCCGCAACCATGACGAGCTCACGCTCGAAATGGTCACCGACGAGGACCGCGATTACATGGTCAAGGTCTACGCCGAGGAGCGCAACGCGCGCATCAACCTCGGCATCCGCCGCCGCCTCGCGCCGCTCATGCGCACGCGCCGCCGCATCGAGCTCATGAACGCGCTCCTCTTCTCGCTGCCGGGCACGCCCGTCCTCTATTACGGCGACGAGATCGGCATGGGCGACAACATCTTCCTCGGCGACCGCGACGGCGTCCGCACGCCCATGCAATGGAGCTCCGACCGCAATGCCGGGTTTTCGCGGTGCAACCCGCAAAGGCTCTATCTGCCGGTCATCGTCGACCCCGAATACCATTACGAGGCCGTCAACGTCGAGGCCCAGCAGGCGAACTCCGCTTCGCTCCTCTGGTGGATGAAGCGCCTCATCGGCCTGCGCAAGCAACACGAGGTCTTCGGCCGCGGCTCGATCGAGTTCCTCCACCCCGACAACCACCGCGTCCTCGCGTTCGTTCGTTCCCATCGGGACGAGCACGTGCTCGTCGTCGCGAACCTCTCGCGGTATGGCCAGTACGTCGAGCTCGACCTCTCGCGATACCGCGGCATGGTGCCCACGGAGCTCTTCGGCCGGACGCGATTCCCCGAGGTCGAAGGCAAATACCCGCTCTCGCTCGGGCCGCACGATTTCTTCTGGTTCGGCCTCGAACGCACGGCGCCGCTCGCGATCGCCGCGCACGAAAGGCTCCCGGTCCTGCTCGCCTACCAGTCCATCGAGAGCCTCGTGAAGCGGCCCGACGGACGGCGCGCGCTCGAACGCGTCCTTTGCAATTACCTCGCGGGGCGTCGGTACTTCCGCAGCAAGGGCCGCGTACGCTCGAGCGCCTCGGTCCTGGACGCCATTCCCCTCGGCGACCCCAATGCCCCGCTCGCGTGGCTGCTCTTCGTCCGCGTCGATTTCGCCTCCGGGCCCCCGGAGACGTACGTCCTGCCCATCGCCTTCGCCTCGGGCGAGCGCGCGCGCGAAATCGAAGAGAACGCGGCCCACGCCGTCATCGCGGCCGTGCGGCTGCACGTGAGCAATGGCCATACCGAGGTCGTGGAAGGCACGCTCGTCGACGCGCTCGTCGACCCCGACCTCGCGAATGCGCTCCTACGCTTCGTGCGCCAGGGCGCGAAATTCACCGGCACGCGCGGCGAGCTCCGGTTCGTCCCGCACCCCTTCCTGCAAAGCGTCCCCGAGGAGGCCACCGAGCGCGGCCGGCTCCTCTCGGCCGAGCAATCGAACAGCATCCTCGTGTATGGCGAAGCCATGATGCTCAAGCTCTTCCGCCAGGTCGAGGAGGGCATCAATCCCGAGTTCGAGGTCCAGGCGTTCCTCGACGCGCAAGGCTACAAGAATGTCCCGCGGCTCGGAGGCGCCATCGAATACCAGGCTACCGGGCGTGACCGGACGGTGCTCGCGATGGTCCAGCAATGGGTGCCGAGCCGTGGGAACGCGTTCCAGGCCGCGCTCGAATCCCTCGACCTCTTCTTCGAGCGCGTCCTCGCCGACGAGGCCACACGCGCCGGCGCCACGCCGCCCCTGCCGCGGGGCACGTACACCGAGCGCGCGCGCACGCAGCTACCGCCGCTCGCGCACGATCAGCTCGGCGCGCAGGGGGTTTGGCTGAACAAACTGGGCCAGAGAACGGCCGAGCTCCACGCGGCGCTCGCGACGGACACGACCGATACCACGTTCGGCCGTGAGCCCTACTCCACGCTGCACCAGCAATCCCTTTATCAAGGCGCGCACACGATGCTCGCGCGCACCTTCGACGCGCTTCGCCGGCGCGCGCACACCTTGCCGGAGGGCGTGCAGGAGCTCGCGCGGGAAATCACGCGTCGCGAAGACGAGGTCGACCGGCGGTTCAAGGCGATCGGCACACGCAAGGTCGACGCCACGCGTATCCGTTGTCACGGCGACTTCCACCTCGGCCAGGTCCTCTTCACCGGCGAGGATTTCGTTTTCATCGATTTCGAGGGTGAACCCACGCGCCCGCTCGCGACGCGCCGCTTCCGACGTACACCGCTCAGGGACGTCGCCGGCATGATCCGCTCCTTCGATTACGCGGCGGCCTCCGCCCTCGCCGCCGGCCGCGCGCGGCCCGAGGACCGGCCCGTGCTCGAACCCTGGACCCATGCCTGGGTCGCCTGGGCCGAGACCGTCTACCTCGGCGGCTACCTCGGCGCCGCCGCGGGCAGCGAGTTCCTCCCGAAAAACGATCCCGACATCGACCTCCTCCTCGATTTCTACGTCCTGGAGAAGTGCATCTACGAAATCGGCTACGAGCTCGACAATCGCCCCGACTGGATCGGCATCCCGCTCCGCAGCCTCGCGCGTATGCTCGAAGGATGATGCTCGCTCGCTACAGCGTGCCCTCGCGCTTGAAGAACGTGCGCGCGTGGGCGGCGATCTCCTTGTCGGTCGGGTGATCCAGGGTCTCCACCGCGACGACCCTCGATTTCAGGTCGTGGTGGTGGTTCTCGAGGTGCCGCACGAACTCGATCTTCGCGTTTGCCGGGCCGACCACGAGGATCTCCTCCGTGCCGGCGAGGTGCTCCGCGACGTCGTGATAATAATGCTGATCCTCGCCCGCGTGTCCCGACGAAGCCGTCGGCCCCGCCTTGCGGTGCAGCTTCGTGTGCGCGTGCGGCGACTTGATCACCTCCCCGGCATAACTCTCGGGCGTGAGGTGGAAAATGTGGGCCTCATTGTGATCGAGCCAAACGACGGCATGTCGGGTGTTCATGGGAAACCTGCCTTCGCAACGGCCGTGCCGCGGAGACGATCCGCGTAAAACGCCAGGAACGCGCGAAGACGCGGTGGATCGCGGCGCGAGGAAACGCAAGGCGTGCGTGGCGGCGCAAGGACTGCGACGACGGACGTGTTCGTTCGCTGGCCGGTTGTCCCGCCGCGCCGCGGATGTGGTAGGGGGGAGACCGTGCAGGAAGGTCGAACCCCGATTCACGAGACCCCCGAGGGCGTCGTTCGGCGCCTCGTGGCCGCGCGCGCGGCGCTCCCGCGCGAGGAGGACCCGGTCCTCGCGTTCGACGCCGACGGTACGCTGTGGAGCGGCGACGTCGGCAACGATCTCTTCGAGGCGTTGATCGCCGAAGAAGCGGTGCGCGAAGAGGCGCGCGCGGCGTTGATCGTCGAGGCGCGCGCGGCCGGCACGAACGAAGGCGGCAGCACGACCGACATCGCGCAGGGCCTCTACCGCGCGCTCACGGACGGCACGTATGAAGAGGTCCGCGCCTTCGCGATGATGGCCTGGGTCTTCGCGGGGTTTGCCCTCCCCGAAGCGGAGGCGTTTGCCCGGCGCGTCATCGCCGCGCGGGGGCTGGATGCGCGGCTGCATCGATTTCTTTCGCCCGTCCTCGCCTGGGCCGAAACCGAAAAGGTACCCGTGTGGGTGGTCTCGGCTTCGCCGCGCTGGATCGTCGAGATTGGCGTCGCGCTCCTCGGAATCCCGGCGCATCGCGTGGTCGCGATGACGCCTCGGATGCAGGACGGGCGTATCGCCGCCGAGCTCGCCGGGCGGCCCGTGTATGGCAATGACAAGCCCATCGCGCTGCGCGAGGCCTGCCCTGGCGCCACGTTGCTCGGCGCGTTCGGGGATTCGAGTTATGACGTGCCCATGCTCGCGGCTTCACGTGTACCTGTCGGCGTGCGGCCGAAGGCGGGATTGCTCGCGCGCGCGGCCGAGGTGCCGAGCCTCGTCGTCGTCGGTACCTGAACCATGGCGACGATCGAGCTTCGTGGCCTCGTCCGAAGGCACCTCGGCACCGAAATCCCTGCCCTCGACAAACTCGACCTCGACGTGCGCGACGGCGAGATGCTCGTGCTCGTCGGTCCGTCGGGCTGCGGCAAATCGACGACATTGCGCCTCGTCTCGGGGCTCGATACGCCCGACGCCGGGACGATCCGGATCGACGGGCGCGACGTCACGCACGTGCCCCCGCAGGATCGGGACGTCGCGATGGTTTTTCAGGGATATGCCCTTTATCCGCACATGAAGGTGCGCGAGATTCTGGCGTTCCCCCTCAAGATGCGCGGCGCGGGGCGTCCCGAGCAGGAAAAAAAGGTCCTCGAGGCGGCGGAGATGCTGGGGTTGTCGAAGCTGCTCGATCGGCGCCCCGGGGAGCTCTCGGGCGGGGAGCGGCAAAGGGTCGCGATGGGGCGGGCCATCGTGCGTTCGCCGCGGGTTTTTCTCTTCGATGAGCCGCTCTCGAACCTCGACGCCGCGCTCCGGGCCGAGCTCAGGGTCGAGCTCGCTTCGCTCGTGCGCCGGCTCGGCGTCACGAGCATTTACGTCACGCACGATCAGGTCGAGGCGATGACGATCGGCGATCGGATCGCCGTGATGAAAAGCGGCGTGCTCCAGCAGGTGGGGACGCCGAAGGACATTTACGAGGCGCCTGCGAACGTCTTCGTGGCCTCGTTCCTCGGGACGCCGGCCATCAATCGCATCGAGGCGACATACCACGCGGGGACGATCGAGGCGCCGAGCCTCCTTTTTTCGGTGCCGATGACGCTCGGGCTCCCGAACCGCGTCGTCGTGGGGATCCGGCCGGAGCACGTATCGATCGTGCGTGACAAACCACGCGCCGACGACATTTCGATCGCCGTGAAGGTCGTGCACGCCGAGCCGCTCGGCGCCGAGACGTACCTTTACCTCGACGCCTCGGGGACGCGCATCGCGGCGCGTATGCCGGGCTGGGGGGCCTTTTCGCCGGGCGACGCGCTCCTCGCCGCGGTCGAGCTGCGCCATTGCTTGTTCTTCGATGCCCAGACGGGCCGAAGGGTCGCGGAGGCGCGAGGATGAGCGCGCGCCTCGGGCGTAGGGACGCGCTGATCACGCTCGCCTCGTCGTTCGCCGCCCTCGCGGGGGCGGGCTGCGCGCGCGGCGGCAGGGACGGCGAGGCGTCGCTCTGGTTCGCTTACGGCGGCACGAACCGCGAGGTTTTGCTTTCGCTCGTCGGTCGGTTCAACGCCGAGCAAAGCACGTATCGCATCAAGGCCATTTACCAGGGCGATTACTTCGAGGCCTTGGCAAAACTCCGCACGGCCATCGCGGCCCGCGCGGCGCCCGCGCTCACGCACGTGGTCGGCGAAGTCGTGCCGTACCTCGCGCAAGCCGGCACGCTGCTGCCAATCGACGAAACGAACCACGTGACCGGCGACATCGTCCCCGCCCTCGGGCAAACCGGGTGTTTCGTGCGGGGCGGCGAGCGGCCCATCATCTGCGCGCCGTTCAATCGGTCGACGCCGATTGCGTATTACAACCGCACGATCTTCGACGAGCTCGGCCTGCGCCCGCCGACCACCTGGAACGAGCTCGTTTCCGTGGCCCGTGCGGCGACGGTCCGGGCGAACGACGGAACCGTGACCCGCCACGGATTCGCCTGCCCCATCGATTGGTGGTTCTGGGTGGCGCTCGTGGGGCAAGCGGGCGGGACCGTGATCGAGGACGACGGGACGCCCTCGCTCGGCGGCGAGGCCGGGGTGCGCGCGCTCGAATTCTGGCAGCGGCTCGTGCACGAGGAGCGCACGATGAAGCCGCCGCCGGGCCGCGATTACAATGCCTGGCAAGCCACGAACACCGATTTCCTCGCGGGCCGGGTGGCGATGATCTGGACGTCGACCGCGTTCCTCAAATACCTCGAAACGAACGCGAAATTTCCCGTGGGCGCCGCGCCGCTGCCGGGGGACGTGCGGAAAAGCGTGCCCACGGGCGGCACGATGTTCGTCATCCCGGCTGCCTCGTCGGAACGCGAGCGCCCCGCGGCCCGCGCGTTCCTGCAATGGATGATGCTGCCGCGGCAGGCAAACGAGTGGGCCACGCGGACGGGTTATCTCCCCGTCTCGCAGAAGGGGCTCGCCGAGCTCGAAGCGAGCGGGTATTACGGCAAGCATCCGAATGACCGGGTCGCGCTCGATCAATTAAAAGACGCCTTCGCGTGGCCCTGGGCGCCGTCCTTGTTCCGCATCCAGCGCGAGGCGGTGCAGCCGCGGCTCGAAGAGGCCGTCCTCGCCCAAAGGGACGCACGGGCGACGCTCGACGAGGCGCGCCGCGCCGCGGGGGAGCCATGAAGCCGAAGCGCCCGCTCGATCCGTACCTCTTCCTCGCCCCGACGGCGCTCGTGCTCGGCCTCTTCTTTTTCTGGCCGCTCGCGCTCGTCTTCAAGAACAGCTTTTATCGCTGGGACATGCTCACGCCCCCCGAATGGGTGGGCACCGCCAACTACGCGCAGATCCTCGCGAGCGGCGAGCTCTGGGGCACGATCGGACGGACGCTCTCCTACAGCATCGTGGTCGTCGTCGTTTCGCTCGCCCTTGGCCTCGGCCTCGCGCTCGCGCTCGATCGGCCCGGAAAGCTTTATGCCTTCGTGCGAGGCGCGGTCTTCAGCGCATACGTCGTCTCGTGGGTCGCCGTGGCGCTGCTCTGGATGTGGATCCTCGACGCGGACGGCGGGCTGCTCTCGACGTTTTGCCGCTCGGTCGGCATCACCCCCAAGAACTGGCTCGGGGATCCCGCGGTCGCGCTCTACACGCTCGCGGCCGTGAGCGTCTGGAAAATCACGGGGTATTCGATGGTGATTTTCCTGGCGGGATTGCAAGACATCCCCCGCTCCTTGCACGAGGCCGCGGCGCTCGACGGCGCCGGGCCCTTTTCGCGGTTTCTCCACGTCACCTGGCCGATGCTGCGCCCGAGCGCCTCGTTCGTCGGGACGACCAGCCTGATCCTCTCGTTCCAGGCCTTCGACGTGGTCCGCGTGATGACCCAGGGCGGGCCCGTGAAATCGACGACGGTCTTCGTCTACGCGATTTACGAGCACGTCTTCGTGAACCTGCGCGTCGGGCGGGCGAGCGCGATGACCGTCGCATTTTTCGTGCTCCTGCTCGGGCTCACGGCCTTGCAGCTCGGGTCCTGGCGACTCGGGAAGCCGGGCGCGAGGCGCGCATGAAGCGGCGTTTTTCGTGGATCCTGCTCGTCCTCGTGGCCCTGCTCTGGGTCGGGCCCTATGCGTGGATGGTGCTGACCTCGCTCCGGACCTTGCCGGAGATCGTCGCGGCGCCCGCGTGGCCCATCCCGAAATCGATCCAGTTCGAGGCCTACCGCGAGGTCCTCCGGACGATCCCCGTCGGTCGTTATTTCCTCAACACGACGGCCATGGCCGTCGCCATCGCGCTCCTCCAGATCCTGCTCGCATTGCCCGCGGGATACGCGCTCGCCAAATTGCATTTCGTCGGCAAGAAGGTCGCCTTCGCGCTGGTCCTCGCCTGCCTCCTCATCCCGGCGCAGGTGACGTTCGTCCCTGTCTTCTCGATGCTCGGCCCGATCGGCCTCGTGAACACGTTCGCGGCGCTCACCCTGCCGTTCGGCGTGAGCGCGCTCGGGACGTTCCTCGTGCGGCAAGCGCTGCTCTCCGTGCCCGACGAGATGATCGAAGCAGCGCGGCTCGACGGCGCGAGCGAGCTTCGTATCGTCTACGGCCTGCTCGCCCCGATGTTACGACCGACCCTCGCGTCGCTCTTCCTCTTCAGCTTCGTCTTCCATTACAACGATTATTTCTGGCCGCTCGTCATGACGACCGACGACGACGTGCGCACCTTGCCCCTCGCCGTCGCGTTGCTCCGCGAGCAAGGCACCGGCGTGCGCTGGCACATCGTGATGGCGGGGAACGTGATTCTGAGTTTGCCCGTCCTCGCGCTCTTCGCGGCGGTGCAAAAGCAGATCTTACGGGCGGTGACGGCGCGGGTCGGGTAGCGCGTTCATTCGTCTCGGTGCTCGGCGAAGCCGAGCACGCGCATGCCGAACGAGGCCGCGAGGAGGATCGCCGTATCGAGCGGAACCTGGGCGCCTTTCACCTTGTTCTTCGCCGGATCGACGTACAGATCCGAGGAGCGGGGGAACTGCGCATTGCGAAGGTCGCAATCATCGAAGCGCGTCCCCGCGAAACGGCACTCCTCGAACACAGCGCCGGAGAGGTCCGTCGCCGCGAAGACCGACTCGGTGATCCCGCACCGCGTGAAGTGCGTCTTGCGCAGCGCGAGCGAGTCCATCACGGTGTATCGGAGGTCGCAGTCCTCGAAGGATACGTCGGGGAACTTTGCGATCTTCGTCCAGTTGATCCCCATCAGCTTGCAAGACTTGAACGTCACGCCCCGCAGCGAGAGCATGGTGACGTCGGCTTGCCGCAGATCACATTCCTCGAATGTGCAGCCCTCGAGCCGAGTCCGCGACCATCGGGCCTCGCTGAGCTTGGAGCGTCGAAATACGCAGGAGGAGAACTCTCGATCACGCAGGTCCGCTCGTTCGAGAGTGACCTTGTCGAATGTCTCGCCGTCGAACGAATTCTTGCCTTCGAATGGGTTCATCTGGCGATCATCATAGGCCGGTCGCCATCTCGGTTTCAATGCCTAAGGCTTTTCCGTGATCTTGTTCTTCACCCGCACCGGCTTCTTCCCGGCCTCCTCCGCCTCCCACATCAAAAATTGCTCCGGCGTGACCTGACCGGCGACCGCGGGCGGATCGGCCTTGGGCTCGTGCTGCACGCGCATGAACCTCTCGTCGATCAGCATCGTCTCGTAGTTTCGAGCGAATTGCACGGCCGACACGGCCCCCGCGCCCGCCACAGCCACCACCACCCCCGCGGCCACCGACCGCCGCACCCGCCGCTTGCGCACGCCGACGGGACAATCGGAGGTCATCACCGTCCCGTCCTTCCGCTGGAAGTACCGGACGCAGAGGTTGCCCTCCTTCTCGCGAATGAGCTGCTCGGCCTCCTGGCCGGTCATCGCCGAGAGGTTGTACACGTTCTTTTCGCAGGACGGACAGAACCGCGCGTGCTCGTCGCCCACCATCTTGTTCCAATCGGCAGGGCACGGGGCCGCGACCTGGACCTGCGAAAGCAAAGGCAAGCGCCGCCTCTCTTCGAGCCGGCGCTCGACGTCCGCGAGCGCCTTGCCGAGCTCCGCCTCCTCACGCGACAGGCCTTCGAGCTCGCGCCGCTGCTCCTCGATCTGCGCGAGGCGGGCCTCGATGTCGGCCTTTTTGGTTTGCAGGGCGTGCTCGTCGTCGCGATAGGCCATGGCCCTTGGACGCACGATCTGGCGCCGCGGTTTGCGGGGGGGTGTGAAAATTCGCGGCGGCGCGCTCCGTTGCGGGCGCTCAGCGGATCTTGCGCGTGGAGACCAGGAACGGATTGACCACGTTCGCCGGCACCGTCGTCCCCGCCGCCTGCGTGGCCGGCGTCTCGGTGCTCTTGCGCGGGAGCGGGCGCGGCACGGGCTGGGGCTTCGGGAGGGGCCGGGGCTCGGGCTCGGCGACCGGGCCGAGCGCGAGCTCGATCGAGGCCTTGGCCTTGGCAATCTGGGCGAGCGCATTCGCGCGCTCCCGGGGGCGGGCGGCGGTGGCTTGCTCGACCTCCTGCTCGGCGCGTTCGAGGAACGCGAAGCCCCGCGCAAGCTTGAGCCGCGTGATCTGCTCGGCCGTCGGGAGATCCGCATCACACGCGGCCGACTCCTGCACGGCGCCCCGACCCACGACGACGACGAGCGCCCCTGCGAGCACCAGCGTCGAGACCTTCCACACGTTCACCATCACGTCCTCCCTCCGAGCGCGAGCGTCGCGCGCTCGTCACGTGGCGAGGTCGGGCCTTTCTGTGACCAACTTTTTTTTCGGGACGAGGATATCCTCGCCGCCATGACGGCCCCGTCCGCCCCGAAGGTCACGGAGGAAAAGTCCGGGACGAACGTCCGGCGCCCGCTCGCCGACCTCGCCGCCCTGAAGGAGGAAGTTCGAGGACAGCGTGTTCGGCGCGATCAACGAGCGGCGAAAGAAGACCCACACCCGCGACAACGAGACGCCGATCGACGATCAGGATGCGTTCGTGATTTACGCGCTCACGGAGATCGTGGCCCGCGAGGTACTGAGGCGCGGGGAGGAGGCGCCGGTCGATTGAAGCGCGGGCGCGGTCAGGGCGAGAGCTCGAGGAAAAACGCGTCGAACCCGCCGGCGCTCTGGGGCCCGTTGAAGGCGCCCACGAGCTTGCTCTGGAAGCCGCCTACGAGGAGCGGACGGCCCGTCTTGGGGGAGGCGCCGACAGCGGTGATCCCCTGCGTCCAGGCGTCGCCATAATCGTGGCCCCAGACCACCTCGAGGGTCCCGCCCCGCAATTTGAAGGCGCAGGCGTCGGCGTCGAGCGCGCCCTCCGTCTGGAGGACCGTGATGCCGAGCTGGAGCTGCTGCGAGAACGTGCAGCCAATGACCACATCCCCGGCCGGATCGAATGCGACGCCCGTGCCGGCCTGGATGCCGGGTCCCTGGAAAGCCGCGCTCCGGAGCAGCGCGCCGTCCGTCGGCGCATAAAACGCGGCGAACATGTCCCACACGTTCATGTCATTGTTCGTGTATTGCTTGCCGAGGAGGTCCATCGACCCGCCGCGAAAATTGCCGACGAGCGCGATTTCGCCGGTCTTCTTGGAGATGTCGATCGCGTCGACGAGCTGGTCGCCCGACCCGCCCATCCTCTGCGCCCATTTCGCCTCGCCCGACGCCACGTCGAGACGCGCGAGGAACATGTCTTTTCCCTGGGTGAGCTCACCCTCGAGCGACCCAAGGGAGCTTTCCCCATCCATGAGCCCGGCCGCGATGACGCCGCCGTCATCCGTGACCGCGAGCGCGTAAACCGCCTGAAACCCGCCGCCAAGCACCGGCAGCTGCCAGCGGAACGTGCCGTCGGGCTTGTACGACACCACGAACCCGTCGCCCGTACCCGACGCCTCGAGCGCTGCCTCGCCGCCGAAATTCACCGACCCCGCGAACGAACCGCCGAGGTACACGTTGCCGTCCGGATCGAACGCGACGGCGTGCGCCACCTGGTAGAACTCGTTGCCGAGGGCTTTGACGTACCGGAGCGCGCCCTTCGCGTCGAACACGGCCAGAAACGCGTCCCGTGAGTTCAACTGCGAGGCGAACGACGCGATCCCGATCTGGAGCGTGCCAATGAAATACCCAGCCACCGCGACGTCGCCGTTCGGCGCGACCGCGAGGCTCGCGATCTGGACGAGCGTGCCATCCGGCCCCGGCACGAACTTGCCGGACCAATCCTCGACATGCCCTTCGGGGCCGATCCGGGTGAGCAGGGCGTGGCCCTCTTTCGGAATGCCATCGGTCTCCGCCGTCCCCGACCCGAAGCCGCCCAGGAACACCACGCCGTCGTCAGAGGCCGCGACGGCGTGGAAGGCGTCGTCCTTCGGCGTGGCGACCCCGTGCGCGAGGGCAACAGGTGTCCCGTTGCAGGTCACCTCCGCGGTGCAGCCCTCGCCCAATCCCGGTGGAGGCGGCGGCTCGTATTGCGTGACCGTGCAACCCCCCAGACCCGAACCGAGAACGACCGCAAGCGCAAGCTTCCTCATACGCCATCTCCCGTCGAGCGCGGGCCGTCGCCTTCCGAGCGGCGCGAACTCGACGCAATGCGCCAGATTGTCGCGGCGCCTGGAAGCGGCGTCAATGTCTGGAAATGTGTAATCTTTTTCGCGGGGGAGGCGCGAAGGGGGCGAGGCGGGGGAGCTCAGCCGAGGGCGGCGAGCGCGGCGTCGTAATTCGGCTCCTGCGCGATCTCGGGGACGAGCTCGGCGTGGATGACCTTGTTGTCACCGTCGAGGACCAGCACGGCGCGCCCCGCGAGGCCGGCAAGGGGGCCGTCGGTGATCTCGACGCCGTAATCCTTGCCGAACGAGGAGCGGAACGCGGAGAGCGTCTCGGCCTTGTCGATGCCCTCGGCGCCGCAGAAGCGCTTCTGTGCGAAGGGCAGGTCCTTGGAGATGTTCAGCACGGTCACGCCCTTCTCGGACGCGAGCTTGTTGAACGTGCGCACCGAGATGGCGCAGACGGGCGTGTCGACGCTCGGGAAGATATTGAGGATCTTCTTGCCCGAGAACGACGCGAGCGAGGCCTCGGAGAGGTCCGCCCGGACGAGCTTGAAATCGGGCGCCGCGCTGCCCTTCGCCGGCAGCTCGCCGGACGTGTGAATCGGATTGCCCTTCAGCGTGATCTTCGCCATGTGGTGGTCTCCTGTTCGGTTTGGCGCGAGTGTACACACAAGGGCGAGCGCCACAAGGGGCGAATCTCACCCTACGTGACGTCCGGGAGACCCGCGATGCCCACGAGCTTCGCGCTCACCTCGTAGAGACGGCGCTGGAGCGCGCGATCGTGTGAGGTCTGCGACGAGGCCTCCTCGTGCTCGTCGGAGAAGTATTTGCAGGTGACCCCGGCGAGCGCGGGGTCGATCGCGAGCCGAACGGACGTGGCGGCGCCCTGCACGACCGTGCCCCCGCCCATCCCGAAGCCGCTGCGCAAGAGCTTCGTGCTGATGACGCCCGGATGCAGCGCATTCGCCGTGACGTTCGTGCCCCCGAGGCGCCGACCGATTTCGTAGGTGAAAAGCACGTTCGCGAGCTTCGACGTGGCGTACGCCGTATAGCCGTGGAAATACCGCTCCGAGGTGAGGTCGGTGAAATCGATCTGCCCGCGGGCATGGGCGATCGAGCTCACGGCGACGATGCGGCCGCCGTCGCTCTTCTGGACGTGCGGGAGAAGCAGGTGCGTGAGCAGGAACGGCGCGAGGTGATTGACCGCGAACGTCGTCTCGAATCCGTCCTCCGTGAGCTTTCGCTCGTGCATGAAGACGCCGGCATTGCTCAGCAGCACGTCGAGCCGATCCACGCGGGCCATGACCTCCGCGGCGAGCGCGCGGACCGCGGCCATCGACGAGAGATCCGCGGCGACGGGCAGGAGATCGCTCGATCCGCTCTCCCGGGCGAGCACGTCGCGGACGGCCTTTGCTTTTGCCAAGGTTCGCCCGTGCACGAGGACGCGGGCGCCGCGGCGAAGGAGCTCGAGCGCGGTCTGGCGTCCGATTCCGTCGGTCGCGCCGGTGACGAGGACGATCCGCTGCTGGGACATGATGCCGGCTGCCTTTTCTCCCCTCGCGCGGGAGGCAAAAGGGATAAGGGGAAGGAATCAGGACGTCAAGGTGCGGGGGCGGGCTCGGGCGGTCCGGCGTCCTTGACCGCCACGGAGCCGATGAGCGACATCGAGCGGCGCTCGTAGTTCGGGTCGTCGCCCAAGGACTCGAAATAGATCCGCGTCCCGTCCTCGGAGAAAACCGGATATCGCTCTCTCCAGGGGTTCTGGGTGAATCGACGGACGGCCTGCTGCTCGATGTCGAACAGGTATACGTCCCCGGCCTGGGTGAACGTGACGAGCTTGCCGTCGGGCGAGAAGCTCGGGTTTTCCGACACCGACCCGATCGCGAAGCGCTGGAGCTTGCCCGCCTCCACGTCGAAGATCGAAAGGTTGGTCCCCTCCATGACGAGCTTTTTCCCATTGCGGCTCGCTTCGAGGGCCGAAAAGCGGGTGTACTCGGGCACCTCGTAAAGCGGCTTCACCGCGGGCGGCGAGGCCCCGAGGTCGGCGACGTACAAGATCTGGTGCGGGGGCTTGGGCGCGGGCTTGCCCGATTCCTCCGCGTCCGGGGCGGGCGGATCGTCCTGCGAAATGGCCTTGTGCAGGAACGCGAGGCGGTTCGGGTCGAGCCAGGCGAAACCCGAGAAGAAGCCGCCCTCGGGCCCGCGCTCGTAGAGCGTCTTGCCGTCGTCGAGCGAGACGACGATCAGGTTGCCCGGGCAATCGCGGCACGGGCGATCGTAGAGCGCGGTCGCCTTGCCGCCGGGCGCGACCTTGGGCGAGGAGAATCGATGGTCCTCGTCGAGGCGCAATCGCCGCGCCTTGCCGTCGGGCTCGACCACGGTGAGCGTCTTCGCCCAGCCGAACAGGTCCTCGGCGAAGACCACGCGCCCGCCGTCCGGCGCGGCCGCCGGATAACTGAAGAGGTGGTAGCCGCTCCAGAGCAGCTTTCGTTCGCCGCCGGGCTTTCGCCATTCGAGGGTTTCGAGCCCCGTGATCCACGAGAGATTCATGGTGCGCGGCGCGACGAACGGCGTGATGTCGGCCGTCTTCACGAGAAACCCGGGCGCGGCCGATCCGCCGAGGGCGTCGTCCGCGCCGATGATGCTGTGGTAGGTGACCTTCGCGGGGCCCTTGTCGAAGTCCTTGCGGCGCTTCTCCAGGTCCTCGTAGGCGCGCTGCGCGTCTTCGAGGCGGCCGCCGCGGACCTCGACGTATTTTTTCGCCTTGGCGACGTGGTCGGCGAGCTTGATGTCGTTGCCCTGGAAAATGCTCTGGATCGCCGGGTGCTTGATCAGGTGCGGCACGACCTGATCGAAGGCCTGCAGCGCGAGCGTGTCGGCGAGGTGGCGGAAGGCCTCGCTCTTCGTGTGGCCGCCCGACCAGCTGACGAGGCGGCCGCTCTGCGCGACCTCGTCGCGGACGTGGCGCAGCTCGAACGAAGCGTCGGCGCGGAGCTCGAAGTAGCCGCCCTCGACCGGATGCTCGATCATCTCGGGGGTCAATTTGGCCTTGACGACGAACGCGGCGCGGAGCTTCTTCGCGGCCGCCTCGGGGCTCTCGCTCTCGCGCAGGACGTCGAGCACCTCGGGGTCGCCGGCGCGCACGGGCTCGAAGCCGATCGCGTCGAGGCGCTGGCAAAGCTCGTTCACGAGCCTGGCCGAGGCGCGCGAGCCATCCCAGAAGTGACCGTCGAGGTCGACGGCGACGACGACACGCAAGGGCTCGGGCTCGCCGAGGGAACGCAGGCCGAAGAACCCGGCCGCGCCCGCGAGCACGGCGAGCGCGCCGGCGATGGGCCAGAAGCGGCGCTTTTTGGGGACGAGCTCCGGCGGGATCTCGGTCTCGGTCTCGGCAGGCTCGACGGGAGTGGTCATGGCCGTACGTTCGCGCATAACCTCGCGGCGAGCGGGAGGCAATGGTAGCGTTGCCCGCCCGAGGCGAGGGGGGAGAGGACATGCTCGGGATCGGAGACACCCTGGGGGGGCGGTTCGAGCTCGTGCGGCTCGCCGAGACCGGCGGGATGGGCGAGATTTACGAGGCGCGGGAGCGCGCGACCGGCGAGCGGCTCGCCGTGAAGGTGCTCCGGACCGGCCGGGAAGAGGCGGCCGAGCGCTTCGAGCGGGAGACGCAGATCCTCTCGACGTCGTCGCACCCGCATATCGTGCGGTACGTGGCGCGCGGGGCCCTGCCGACCGGAGAGCCCTGGCTCGTGATGGAATGGCTCGAAGGGGAGGACCTCGCGAGCCGGCTCCGGCGTGGTCCGCTCGGCGTCGCGGAGGGCGTTCGATTGCTGCGCGCCGCGGCCGGGGCGCTCGGCGCCATGCACGCGCGCGGCGTCGTGCATCGGGACGTCAAGCCGAGCAACCTGTTCCTCGTGGGCGGGTGCATCGAGGGATTGAAGGTGCTCGATTTCGGCATCGCCCAGCTCCCCGGGGCCTCGCGGCTGACGGATACGGGGTTGATCCTCGGGACACCCGGGTACATGGCCCCCGAGCAAGCGCGGGACCGGGAGACGGTCGATGCGCGGGCCGACGTGTTTTCGCTGGGCGCGGTCCTGTTCGAATGCCTGACCGGAAGGCCTGCGTTTCGAGGCGGGACGTTCCTGGCCGTCATGAGCAAGACGCTCTTCGAGGAGCCGCCGCGGCTGCGGGACCTCGTCCCGCGCGCGCCCGAGGGGCTCGACGAGCTCGTCGCGCGAATGCTTTCGAAACACGCGGAGGACCGGCCGGCCGATGGACGGGCCGTCGCCGCGGCCCTCTCGAATGCGTGGATCACGGACGACGTCCCGGCCCCGGAGCGGCCGCGGAGCGCCATTACCAGGAGCGAGCGGCGCATGATCGTGCGGCGGCAGATCGCGGAGGGTCCGCGGCTCCTGCTCGGAAAGCCCACGCCGTGCGTGGGCCGGGAGCGCGATCTCGACATGGTCACGCGGATCTTCGACGAATGCGTGGAGGACGGGGTCGCGCACGCCGTGCTCGTCGTGGCGCCGCCGGGGATGGGCAAATCGCGCCTTGCGCACGAGCTTTTGCGGGTGCTGCGCGCCCGGGGCGAGCCTCTTTCGATCTGGAATGCGCGGGCCGATCCGCTCCGGCAAAGCTCGGCGCTCGGCCTGCTCGGCCAGGCCCTCCGCGTCGCGTGTGGTCTTCGCGAAGGTCAGCCGCTCGAAGCGGCGAGGGACGCGCTGCTCACGCGCATCACGACGCGCATGGGGCTGGCGGGGCAGCCCGTGGCCGAGATGCTCGGCGAAATCGTGGGCGTGCCGTTTCCGGACACGGAGACCCCGAGGCTCCGCGAGGCGCGCAAGAATGCCCAGCTCCTCGCGGATCGAATCCAGGACGCCTGGCTTTCCTTCCTGCAAGCCGAATGCAGCGTGGCGCCGGTGCTGCTCCTGCTCGACGATCTGCAATGGAGCGATCGGCCGACGGCGCAGCTCGTGGACGCCGCGCTGCGGGAATGCCGCGGCTCGCCGCTCCTCGTGCTCGCGCTCGGGCGGCCGGAGGTCCACGACGTCTTCCCGAACCTCTGGTCGAAGCGGCGCTTTTATGAGCTCCGGCTCCGGAAGCTCGGCCTGAAAGCAAGCGAGGAGCTCGTCCGGCACGTGCTCGGCGAGGCGGCCTCGGAGGAGACCGCCTCGCGGATCTGCGCGCTCTCCGATGGCAATGCGTTTTATCTGGAGGAGCTCATTCGCGCGGCGGGGGAGGACCGGACGACGCTGCCGGAGACCGTGGTCTCCATGGTGCAATCGCGGCTCGCGCAGCTCGATGGCACGGCGCGGCGCATGCTCCGGGCGGCCAGCATTTTCGGGGAGACGTTCTGGGCCGGCGGGGTCGTGTCCTTGATGGGCGAGAGCCATCACGCCTCCGAGGTGCAGTCCGCGTTCGCGCGGCTCATGGACGGCGAGCTCGTCGTGCGGGTGCGCGAGAGCCGGTTCCCCGGCGAGGAGGAATTCCGCTTCCGGCACGCGCTGCTCCGGGAGGGCGCGTATTCGATGCTGCTCGGCGAGGATCGCGCGCTCGGCCACCTCCTCGCCGGGCAATGGCTCGAACGGCACGGCGAAGAGGACCCGTCGGTCCTGGCCGAGCATTTCGAGCGCGGCGGCGACCTCGAACGCGCCTGCCATTATCACGCCCGCGCGGCCGAGCGGTCGTTCGCGCATTTTGATCTGGATTCCGTCCTCGTTCATGTGGAGCGCGGGGTCTCGTGCGGGGCGGCCGGCGAGGTGCTGCTCACGCTCCGGAGCTGGCAGCTCATGGCGCACGATTTCCGGGGGAGCTTCACGGAGGAGGTGCTTCGCCTGGCCGAGGAGGCACGCGCGACGGCGAGGCCCGGCAGCGCCGCGTGGTACAGGGTCACCCACGTCTTGTGCTCCCATTGCATGTTCACCGGCCGGCGGGAGTACGCCATCACGCTCGCGAGGGAGGTCGCCGCGACCACGGCCGACACCTCGGCGCGCGCCGCCGTGATGGAGCTCCTCGTGGTCGTCGTCGGGGGGCTGGTCGTGGCGGGCGAGGGCTCGATTGCGCGCGAAATGCTCGATTACTTGCGGCGCGTGGAGGATCGTTTGGAGGAGACGGACCTCCTCGAGCGCTGCCATGCCTGGCAAACCCGAGCGTGGTACCTCATGGCGCGGGACCATGATCCCTGGACGAGCTTCGTCCTCTTCCGGAAGGCCGCCGCGGGCTTCACGGAGGTAGGGGACCTCCGGCAAAAGGTGTTCGTGGAGAACGGGGCCACGGCCATGCTGTTCTGGATGGGGCAGCGCGAGGCGAGCATCGAGCACGCCCGAAAGGCGCTGGCGCTCGCCCAGCGCGTGCGGGATCCGCTCGTCCTCGGGTTCGCCCAAAGCGCTCTGCAATGGGCCCTGCTCGAGGACGCCCGGCACGTCGAGGAGCAAAACCGTCTTTCGCGCGAGAGCGTCCACGTCTACCCCAGGCCCAGCCTGTTCTCGGCGTTCGCCCATGTCTGCCTTTCGAGCACCGCGCTCCACGAAGGCGACCTCGCGAGCGCCGAGGCGGAGGCCCGCATGGCGCGGGACGGCATGGCGACGACGCCGAGCTATCGGTTGCTCGCGTCGTCGTACCTCATCACGGCGCTCCTCCGGCAGGGGCGCGCGGCCGAGGCGCGTGAAATGGCCGAGCAGGACCTCGGGCGGATCGAAGGGCCCGGGAGCATGGGCGTCGGCGAAAGTCGATTTCGTCTCGCCGTGGTCGAGGCGCGATGGGCGACGGGAGACACCACGGCAGCGCGCGAAGCATGCGTCGAGGCGAGGGACGTGCTCATCGCGACGGCGGCGCGCATCGAAGACCCTGCATTTCGACGGAGCTTCCTCGAAGACGTGCCGGCGCATCGAAGAACCCTCGCGCTCGCCGAAGAAATGGGCCTCGGAGGGACGCATTGAACACGGACCGAGGTCTCTCGCAGGCCGAAGCGAAGAGGCGCCTCGCCCTCCACGGACGCAATGTGCTCCTCGGCGCGACACGCCGCTCCGCCGCCCTGGAGCTTTTGGCTCGTTTCAAGAACCCGCTCATTCTGCTTTTGCTCGCGGCGTGCGTCGTCTCGGCGGCGACGGGGGACCTCGAGAGCTCCACGATCATCATGGTCGTGGTCCTCTTGAGCGTGGTGCTCGATTTCGTGCAGGAGCACCGCGCCGGCCGCGCGGCCGAGGAGCTGCGCAAAGCGACGCGGGTCCACGCGACCGTCGTGCGGGACGGGGCGGCGCGCGACGTGCCCACCGAGGAGGTCGTCCCCGGCGACGTCGTGCTCCTCGCGGCCGGCGACCTCGTCCCCGCCGATGGAACGCTGCTCGAAGCGCGCGACCTCTTCGTCAATCAGGCGCTCCTCACGGGCGAGCCGTATCCCGTGGAAAAACACCCCGGGTCGAGCGACGCCACCGCCGCGGTCTTCATGGGCACGTCCGTGATCAGCGGCAGCGGCAAAGCATTGATCACGCAGACGGGGACGAACACGGAGGTCGGCAAGATCGGCGTCGCATTGACGCGGCAGCCGCCGCCCACGGCGTTCGAGCTCGGCACGCGCAATTTTGGCCTGCTCATCCTGCGCCTCGCGATGTGGATGGTGCTGTTCGTGCTGCTCGTGAACCTCGTCCGCGAGCGCACGTGGCTGACCTCGTTCATGTTTGCCCTTGCGCTCGCGGTGGGGCTCGCGCCGGAGCTCTTGCCCATGGTCGTCTCGGTGACCCTGGCGCGGGGCGCGCTGCGGATGTCGCGGAAGAAGGTGCTCGTCAAGCGGCTCTCGGCCATTCACGACCTCGGGAGCATGGACGTGCTCTGCACGGACAAGACGGGGACGTTGACCGAAGCACGCATTCGCCTGGAAAAGCACATCGACCCGCAAGGCCAGGACAGCCCGCGGGTGCTGGAACTCGCCTACCTCAATAGTCATTTCGAGTCGGGCCTGCGGAGCCCGCTCGACGAGGCGATCCTGCGGCACGAGGCGGTCGACGTCCGGGGCTGGGAGAAGCTCGACGAGGTGCCGTTCGATTTCGAGCGGCGGCGCATCTCGGTGCTTTTGCGGCGCGACGGGGACGTGCGGCTCGTCGTGAAGGGCGCGTTCGAGGAGATCCTGCGGCTCTCGACGCATTACGAGGGGAGTGGGCCCGAGGACATGCGTCCCCTCGACGCGGCGGCGCGACGCGCCTTTTTCGCGCGATTCGAGGACCTCGGGCGGGAGGGCTACCGCGTGCTCGGGATCGCCTGGAAAGCCGAGTCGCCGGAATGTCGGCACGTGGTGACAGGCGACGAGATTGAGCTCGTCTTCGCGGGCTTCGCCGCCTTTGAGGACCCGCCGAAAGAGAGCGCGGGGGCGGCGCTGCGAGCGCTCCGCGACGCGGGCGTGTCCGTGGTGATCGTGACGGGGGACAACGAGCACGTGGCCGCGCACGTCTGCAAGACACTCGGCGTCCCGGTGCGCGGGTGCCTGACGGGGACGGAGCTCGACGCGCTCGACGTGCACGCGCTCGGGGCGCGCGTGGAGACGACGAATTTGTTTTGCCGGCTTTCCCCGACGCAAAAGAACCGGGTGATCCTCGCCTTGAAGAAACGAGGGCGGGTGGTGGGTTATCTCGGCGACGGGATCAACGACGCGCCGTCGTTGCATTCGGCGGACGTGGGGATCTCGGTGGACAGCGCGGTGGACGTGGCGAAGGAGGCGGCGGACATCATCCTGCTCGAGCAGGACCTATCGGTGGTGGCGGATGGAATCGTCGAGGGGCGGCGGACGCTCGGCAACATCCTCAAATACATCCTGATGGGGACGAGCTCGAATTTCGGCAACATGTTCAGCATGGCCGGCGCGGCGCTGTTTCTTCCGTTTCTGCCGATGCTGCCGGCGCAGATTCTCTTGAACAATTTTCTGTACGACCTCTCCGAGCTGCCGATCCCGACGGACCGTGTGGACCCGGACTTCGTGGCCCGCCCGCACCGGTGGGACATGCCGTTCATTCGTCGGTTCATGCTGACGATCGGGCCGGTGAGCTCGCTTTTCGACTTCGCGACGTTCGCGCTGCTCTTGCACCTGTTCCATGGCGACGAGCGGCTGTTCCAGACGGGCTGGTTCGTGGAATCGCTGGCGACGCAGGTGCTCGTGATTTTCGTGATCCGGACGCAGGGGAATCCGCTGCGCGGAAAGCCGAGCCAGGCGCTTCTGATGACGAGCCTGCTCGTGGTGGCGCTCGCGATGTTCCTGCCATTCACGCCGATCGGGCCCAAGGTGGGGTTCGCGCCGCTGCCGCCGGTGTTTTTTGCTGTGCTCGTGCCGCTCGTGGCGGCGTATCTGGTGACGGTCGAGGTGGTGAAGCGGTGGTTTTATCGGCGGTTCGGGTGGGGTTGAGAGGCCGCCCGATCCGATGCGGGGACGTATGCTTTCCGTACATCACGAGGCCGTTCGCTCTGGCACACGAGCTGCCCTTCGGAACGCATGAGGACCAAACGACGAATGACCACGGCCATCATGGCCGGCGCGAGCTTGCTGCTCGTCGCGACCCTTGGGAACGCGCTGCCCGCCTACAGGATCGTGCGATTTTATTATTCCTCCGGCAGTTATGCGACCATCGTGGGGCGCGAGACGGTCATGACCTGCTTCGGCCGGCCCAGGGGCAACACGCTGCGCGGGATACGCACGAACCATTCTTGCGAGATCGAGATCTGGTGCGGGTCAGGGAACCCTCCCGCGCCCTCGGAGCCGATCTGCGAGAGCACCGAGTGACGTGGGCCGCGCCTCTCAGGGAACGACGTCCCACCTGTCCGACGCGCCCATTCCGGTCGTCACGAAGATCGGGGTGCCCAACACCCCCGACTGCGCGCTGCCGCCGTACGCGATGGAGAATGCGTGCGGCGCGGCGGTGCTGATCCGCCACTGCTGGCTGTTCACGGAGCGATCACAACGTTGCATCGTGACCAGGTCTCCGGGCGATGGCTCGACCACGGTCATGCACATCGATTCCCCCATGGCATTGCTCAGGCCGACGGAGCGAACGGCATGGAAACCCCCAGAGAGCCGGAAGATGTCCCATCGCTGGAGCAGGGAATCACCACAATTCCCGTTCCTGACGAATGTCTCCGTCGCGCGCATGCAATTCCCCGTATTGACACTCTTCAATTTCACGGAGGTGGCGGTCAATGCCTCCGCTTCCTCCGCCACGCTTCCCGCTTCCTCGCCCGCCTCCCCGCATCCCGAAAGCGCGAGCAGGCTCGCCGCGACGGCCACGTACCCGAACGATGTTCCTTCCATCATCGCGCGCCTCCCTTCCCCGCATGGGCGCCCCATGCGGGGATCACGCGATACGTTGGGCCAATGCCCAGCCGAGGCAAGATCGGTCCTCAGAGGTGCGGCGGTGGCAAGATGGCGCACGCCGTCGACCTGTTTGCATCCCTGGCGCTGAGCACCGCGGTATCGTTGTAAAACACCGCGCGAATCATGGTCTGGTGCTCGTGCCCGAGGTCGATCCGCACCCTGACGCGCTGGCAGTGGTGGAGCGTGCCCGAGGGCAACGAGAGGTGGACGAACCCCCGTTTTCCTGGAGCGATCCGATGGCCCAAGGCGAACCCTCCTCCGGCCGTGGGCCCGTAGATCACCCCCGTTACCACATTGTCACCGATCGCGACCGACATCGTGGTGTCCGAGCTTTCCCATGCCACATTGCCTGTATTCTTGATTGTGACGTTGACGCTTTGGGAGTAGGTTCCCGAGACGTCGTCGTTCACGACTTCGGTGAAGCTGAGGCTTATCGGGACGAGGTCGACCGTGGGCAGCGCCCACGCTCGTGTCGGTGACAAGCCCATGGCGACGAAGGCCGCCCCGAAGAACCACACGATGGGTGTCTTCATCATTTCCTCCCCTATGGCACGACCCACCATTTCCACTTCTGAACGGGGGGCGGCGCCAGCGGCAGCGCGTTCACGGTGAGCGGCGCGCCCGCGGCGTTCCCCCGCAAGAACGACGCGGCAGCGCCCGCAGGGGGCACATACCGTATGAAATGCGACACCCCCGCCCCCGTACCGCCACCGATCTGCCACCGCGCGGTGGCAGGATTCCCACAGTTGGTCCGATGGACGACTCCGCCGACGGGCAGCATGCATCTGTCGACGCCGGCGCCGGGTGCGGCCCAGCGGATCCTGTAAAACCCCCCGGCGCCCAGCACGACGTCCCATCGAAAGGATGGATTTTGCGACTGGCAGCGGCCGCTGCGAACGACCTTTTCGCGCAGGTCGGCGACGTACGCGCAGTACCCCGTAGAATCATTGCGCAGCATCACGTTCGCGACCGTCTGCGGCTGCTCGGCTTCCGCCACGCTCTCCGGGGTCGCTGCCATCGCCACGCTGCACAAGGACAGCATGGCAGCGCCGGCTGCGACGACGAAACCAGCGATCCATCCATATTGCATGACGCCCCCCCTCTCGTCCTTCGGCCCCGCGGCGCGCTGGCCGGAGCTCGAAGACCCCGCGAGTATTTCATCGAGGCGCACCGGCCGGCCGTCAAGGACAGCCGCGTGGATCGAGGCTCGTTCAGGCTCGCAACCGGCGATCGTGCTCCATGGCCTCGTAAACCGAGGAGGGAATGGCTGGCCGGCCGCCGAGGACCTGGTTCCAAGCCTCTCGCATCTGCCGCGCGCAGCGGGCGGGTGGCATACGCCCGGTGGCCGTCCCGAGCCCCGGACAGAGCACCGTCCGAATGGGCTCGGCGGAGCTCTCGTTGTGCGAAAGCACCGCGCGCAGCGCAGCGCGCATCGCGAGGTACGCATGGACGGTGTCGCTCACGTCCGCGGGGACGCGCATGGTGGGCGCGCTGATGCACCAGGGAATGGCCGGGTGGCCCGTCGGAACGACGATGGCCTGGCCCACGGGAAGCTCGCCGCCGAATCGCGTCGCGAGCGTCGCCCGCAATTGCTCTTCGAGCTTTGGGCCCAGGTGGTACGTGTACACCGCGTCGATGCCGCCATCCATGAAGCCAAAGCTATTGGCGGGGCTGACCACGGCGTCCGCGCGTACGTCGATGGGATCACTTGCCGTGACCGGGCCGGGTCGCTCGGAGAAAATATCTCCATGAGACACAATGACCCCCGGCACGCCGGCGAACTCCTCTCGCCAGGCATGCACCAGCGCTTGGTTCAAGTCTCGTAGGTGAATCGAGAGCGAGATGGGCATGGGTGGAACGAGGATGCCCCACTTCGCCTCCACGCGCGACCCTTAAGGTGGCGCGCAATCCACGGACAGGAGAGACGCCGTGCCGTCGTCGGCCATGGGGAGCGGGACGCCGCTGCAAGCCCTTCTGGGAAAACACGAGATCGAGCTCCTCCCCGTCTGCCTTTTCTTCTTTCGGCGCGCTCGGCGGGGCCGCCGGTGTCGCGCCTGTGCCGGGCGACACGGTGTACCAGGGTTCGAGGTCGAGCGCAGACGGCCGAACGTCCGTGGGGAGCCGAGCTCGACGTCCGAATGAGGATACACACGCCCTGCACGTTGACGCCGCTCGTTCGGGAAGCATAGATTGCCGTGGAACGAGCGGGGGTATCATGATGATGAAGACGAACCGGGCACGTTTGGGCATCGTCGTCGGCTGCGCATTGCTCGCCCTCACCGGGGCATCGGACGTCACCGCGGATGAACCCGTGCGCGAGGACTCCATGGAGCTGCGTACGGAACCCGTGCGGCCGGAGGTCAGGGTCGCCATTTCCACATCCATCGCGGTCGCCATCCGCGCGCTCCGGGATGCGCAAGCGTTCGCCAATTCGGCCGCCGTCACCGGGCCGGGTGTGTCGGCGATCAGCCAATCGCTGGCACAGGCGCAGAGCGTGCTCGGGAGCGCCCTGGCCGTCTCACGATCGGACTCCTTCAGCCGGGGCGACGCAGCGGCCATCGCGAAGTCGATGGAGGACGCCGCCTATGTCGACATCGGCCACGCCCAGGTGGTCGCCAATTCCAGTGCGATCACGCGCGGCGGTCCGGGGCTTTCCCGAGCGCTGGCGCGGGCGCGGAACAGGATCGACGACGCCGTCGCAGTTGCCGTTTCCGTGGCCGGCAGCGGGGAAATCCAATGAACACGCACCGGGACCCCCACGCCACCAACCGTCCCGGTCCAACGAGGTGCTGACGGAGAGGCTGGGGGCGGGTCGCGGCCCGCCTCTCCGTGCACGTTCACGCCCGCAACAGACGCCATCCCCCATACCTCGCCAGCAGGTGCGCTCCGGCGCCGCGCCAACCGCCCCCCGGACCGCCCGGATCGTCGCCCGGCGCATCGCCGCGCACCCCTGCGACCGTCCGGACCTCGCTTTGGCGCTTCGCCAAGCCTCGCCCGGATCGCCCCGACCTTCGCCTGGCGCATCGCCGAGCACCATCCCGACCGCCCGGCCCCCCCTTCGGCGCACCGCCAAGCGCGCCCCGGACCGCCCCGACCTCCGCTTGGCGCACCGGAGAACCCCTCCCCCACCGCCCCGGCCTCCCTTCGGCGCGTCGCCAAGCGCGACCCGGGCCGCCCCGGCCTCCGCTTGGCGCACCGGAAAACCCCTCCCCCACCGCCCCGACCTCCCTTCGGCGCGTCGCCGCTCCGTTCTGGAGCACCGCCGCTCCATTTTGGAGCACCCAACCGCTTCGTTTCGGATCACTCCGCCTTGGCCCGTCCCACCCAACCCCCCATTTTCCGCCTCTTCCACCCCTGGCACCGCCCTTGCTGCATCCCCCCCCGAACCCGCCGCGCGGCATCCCGCCGCGCTCGTTTCAGCGAGGTGTTTCCCATGTCGAACAACAATTCCCCCGCCAAGCTGTCCCGCGCCCAGAAAGCCACCATCGGCCGCAAGCTCCACGACAACCTCATCCTCCGCGCCCAAAAAGGCCCGCCCGAGCCCATGCTCGACGCCTTCATCCCCCAGCTCGACGCAATCACCATCCGCCTCGAAACCCACGTGGCCGGCAAGGACGAGACGAGCGCCGCGCGCGCCGCGCATGCCGACCGCAGCGAGAAGGCCGATATCGAGGTCGATACCCTCGCCCGGCATATCGAGGGGTACATCGACGTCGAGGCCAGCCGCCGGGCCGGTCCTCATGTCGCCTCGGCCCGCGCGCTCCACACCGCCGCATTCCCGCGTGGGCGCGCATTCCTCGATGATTACATCCCCGACCAGAACCAGGAGATTCGACGAATCCTCTCCGTCCTGCGCGCGCCCGAGCATGCACCGACGCTCGCCGGAATCTCGTTTCCCATGGTATGGCTCGACCGCCTCGAATCCGCGGTCGAAGAGAGTGACTTCGCGCTCGCCGAGAAAGCCACGGCGCGTGGCGCCATCGGCGACCATATCAGCCTGGGCAAGGGTGCGGAAGCCGCCTGGGTCGACGTGGTCGGGCGCCTGCGGAAATACCTCGAATCTCGCGCTCCGGCGGGGAATGTCGAGATCGCCCTGGAAAATGGGGCGCTGCTCGCTCCGCTGAATGACGCCATCGCACACGCCAAAGCCGTCGCCGCCGCGCGCGCGACGCGACGCAAGAAGAAGCCGGCTGCGCCGGCCGCTGCCGAGCCCACCGCCGAGCCCACCGCCTGACCTCACCCTCCCCAACCCTCCCTCTCCACGCGTGGAGAGGGAGGGAGTGTTTCCCCTAAGGCGCCCGATAACGCGCCGTCACCCACACCGTCCGCCCCGGCAGCGGAAACCCCAAAAAGTCACTGACAGGCACCGCGACGCTCGTCCGCGAGAGCGGCGACGGCACGCGCAAGGTCCGCACGTCGAACAGGTTCTGCACCTCGACGCCCACGCGCAGCGACGGGATACCCGGGACGTCGAGCGACGCGCCCGCGCCGTGGAACAGGCGCGGCGGGACCAGGATCGTGCCCGCCGTATCCACCGTCGTGCCCGCCACCGCGTCGATCCCATAACGCAGCCGCACCGGGCCGAATCGATAAGCCGCATCGTACGAGAGGTCGTGCAGCGGGCGGCCCGGTAAGGGCCTGCCATGCGCGAGCGGATCCTCGCCGAGGTTTTCCGTGTGCATGAGCGTGTAGCTCAGCGTGGTCGCAAAACGCGTCCCGGTGAGCGAGGCCGAGACCTCGGCGCCCGCGATACGCGCCGCGTCCACGTTGCCCGCGCGGAACGTGCTGCGGCCGAGCGGCAAGAAGACGATGAGGTCACGCGCCGACGTGACGAACCCGACGAGCTCGTAGTGGAAGGACACGCGACCCGTCGTGACGTCGCCGTGCACGCCGACGTCGGCCGCGAGCGCGCCCTCGACACGCAAGCGCGGGTCGCCGAGCAAGCTGCCACGATCCCCGTAGAGCTCGACGAAGCTCGGGAAGCGGCGAAGCGCGCCCGCGTGCGCCGAGAGGATCGCCGCATCGGCGAAGCGGTAGGAGGCGCCGACGTGGCCACTCGGGACGAGGTCGCTCGCCGTGGGGTTCGTGTCGCCCGTCGGAGAGAGCGAGGAGGGGACGTCGGTCGCGCGGTCGCGTCGCGCGTCGAGGCGCGCGGTGGCGAAGAGGCGGAGCGGTTCGAACGGGCGCGCTTCGAGCTCGACGCCGAGGCCACCCGCGATGCGTGATGCCGTGACGCCCACGAGCGCGGTGCTCGTCTCGGGAGGCGTGAGGGACTCGCCGCGGAGGTCGAGGAAGACGCCGAGGCTCGATCGCGCGACGCGAGGGAACACGGCGCGGTAGCCGAGGGAGCCGCCCGCCGCGAGGATCGATTGCCGCGCGTCGATGCCCACGCGCGTGGGATCGATCTCGCCGTTCGGATCCGAGAAGGTCGCGCCCTCGCGTCGTCCCCACGCTTGCAAACGGAGCGAGCCACGCAAGGCGTCACGCACGGTGGCGTCGACGCCGAGGACGAGGCGATCCGTTTCGAGGCGCGGGAGCAACGTGGGGTACGTGGCCGAACCGGGCAGACCGATGCGTCGCGCGTCGGCGAGGAAGGTCGCGCCGATCGTGCCCCACGATCGTTCGAGCGCGACGCGGCCGATCGCCCCCGCGGAGACGGCACTCGCGTTCGTGCGCGTGCGCGTGTCGAGCTTTTCCGTGCGCGGGTTCGTGATCTCGTACGGGAAGTCGCCATCGGAGCGCGCGCCGAAGACGCCGAGGCCGATCGTGACGTCGCCGATCTTGCGCGCGTCGCCCGCGCGGACCTTGAGCGCGCCGAAAGAGCCCGCGAGCGCTTGCCATTCGGTGCGCGCGCCCGCGAGCGGCGTCGGTGGATCGATGACGAGGACGCCGCCGAGGTAGCCCGTCGCGCCGAGCGAAGCAGGCGCGAAGCCGCGGTAGACGCGGAAGCTCGCGCCGGGCCAGAGCGGGAGCGAGCCGACATCGAGCGAAGGATCCGCGCCGCTCGTGAGCGGAATGCCGGCAAGCAAGACGCCAACCTGCGTGGACGCCGAGCCGCGGATGGAGAGCGTGGACTGCGCGCCGTCGGCGCCGAGGCGACGGACGTGTACGCTCGGCAGCTCGGCGAGGATCGAGGCCGCGTCGATGGGCTCGCGGGCGCGTTCGTCGCTCGACGCGCGCGTGACGAACGCAGGCGCGGTGGAGCCACGGATGGTGACGTCGATGGGCGCGGGCTTCGTCGGTTCCTCGTCCGCCCGGACGCGCAGAGGAGCCACGAGCGCCGCGACAAACGCAGCCGCGACGAGGAAACGTGCGCTCGTGCGAGAGGACATGCCGATCCGGGACGAGGGTCACCCGTGACGCACGGGGACGAACCGCGCCGCTCGTAGATCGATCCACACCGCGAGGCGAGCGTTTGGTGCGTCGGTGCCGCCCTCGACGCAAAAAGCCGCGGAGATTGGCTTCGCGCTGGAAACCCGAGTTACCACCGAGCGAACGAGTTGATGCTGGTTCCTTCCTTCCCGGAAATTCTCTTGCTACGAAGGTTCCATGAAGACGCGCACGACACACCACTTGCTCGCTGCAGGTCTCGCTGCTGCTGGGGCCTTCGTGGCGTACTCGCCAGACGCCCACGCGGTCGACTGGGTGATCAAGAACCCCTCGCAGCACCCGGAGTACCGGGCTGAGCTCGAGCCGCACGCCAACTTCATCCTCTTCCGGCGCCGCTACAGCGGCGTGTACGGGCGAGGCGCCGAGCTCGGCGGTGGCTTCCGCGCCACGATCGAGCTCGCCGATCCGATGTTCATCAAGAAGATCAACAACACGATCGGCATCTCGTTCGGTGTCGACTTCACCGAGTGTCGCTACTGCCGCTACCGCAGCGACAACTACGCGATCTGGTCGCCCGTGGCGCTCCAGTGGAACTTCTTCCTCACGAGGAGCTGGAGCGCGTTCGCCGAGTTCGGCGGCATCGTCCGCAGCGAGGGCGCCTTCCGCTACGTCGACATCGACCCGGCCATCTGGTTCGGCACGCGGATCCACTTCAACAACGACATCGCCCTCACGTTCCGCCTCGGCTACCCGATGTTCAGCGTAGGCGTGTCCTTCTTCGTCGGGAGCTGAAAGGCCTCCGCGGCCGGTCCGCCTCCCTGCCCCCCCACCGCTCCCCGCCCCCCGGGGACGCGCCCGCCCAGGCGTGGGCTTCGCTCGCCTCGCCCCCTCGTTCGAGCCAGAAAGCACGGTAAAGCTGGTCATCCGAGCTTATCTCGCGCGTGCGGATCGTCCGCCGGGCAGGTAAACTGACGTCGATGTTCGGGATCCTGGCCCTCGCCTTGCTGATGGTCGTCCACGAAGGCGGGCACTTCCTCGCCGCGCGTATGTTCGGGATGCGCGTGCTGAAGTTCTCGATCGGGTTCGGACCGACGTTCTTCAAGGTCTCCCCGAAGGACGGCTACTACTGGTTCACGTCGGCCGCCGAAAAGGTGAAGCTGCGGCTCTGGAAGCACGACGCCGAGAAGCAAGGGCCGACGGTCTACCAGGTCGCGATCATCCCGTTCCTCGCGTACGTGCAGATCGCCGGGATGAACCCGCTCGAAGAGGTGGACCCGAAAGACAAGGGTAACTTCTCGAACGGGAGCCTGTGGGGCCGCATCGTCACGATCTTCAGCGGCCCGCTGGCGAACTACGTCTTCGCCTCAGTGTTCTTCTTCGGCGCGACGCTCTACGGCGGAAAGGCAGCCGAAGCCGTCATCAACAACGAGCGTCAGCTGCTCACGTACGTCGACGCGGTGCCCGGAAGGCCGGCGCAAGCGGCAGGGGTGCAGCCGGGCGACAAGATCGTCGAGGTCGCAGGCGCACCCGTGACGACGTGGAACGAGATGGCGGAGCAGATCTCGAAGCGTCCGGGCGAGCCGATCAAGGTCGTGATCGAGCGCAAGATCGACGACAACCACGAGGAGCGCAAGACGCTCGACATCACGCCCACGAACGAGGACGGCAAGGGCAAGATCGGCGTCGCGCCGCACAAGCTGCCCGTGCCGATCAAGGAGGCGGCGATCTTCGCGCTGACCGAGCCGCCGAAGGTGGTGAAGAGCATCGGCGCAGGTCTGTCGCAGCTCTTCCGCGGCAACACCGACGACCTCGGCGGCCCGCTGCGAATGATCAAGGAGACCGAGGACGCCGCAAAGCAAGGGCTCGCCGCGTACCTGTGGCTGCTCGGCGTGCTGTCGGCCTACATCGGGATCTTCAACCTGCTGCCATTCCCGGCGCTCGACGGCGGGAGGCTCGTGTTCCTCGCATACGAGGCGGTGACGCGGCGCAAGCCAAACGCGATGGTCGAGGTCTACACGAACGGCTTCGGCATCCTGACGCTGCTCGGGTTCGCGCTGTACATCACGGTCTTCAAAGACGTGCCGCACATGCTGTCGAAGTGATCACGATGGAACGCACGCTGCTCGGCGCCACGCTCGCGGTGACTCTCCTGCTCGGCGCCTCGGGCTGCGTCACGCCCCACGTGAGCCTCGCCGAAGGTCCACGCGAGTACGTCGCAACGGACTACGAGAGCGTGCTGCGGAAGTGGACGCGCACCGAAGATCTGTTCGCCGTGAGCGAGCTCGAAAACTACCTGACCGCGACAGCGACGTTCGAGTCGTGGGATTTCCGCTGGGCCTACGTCGTGCGGTACGTGCAGGACTACCGGCTCACGATCGATCAACGGAAGAAGCTGCTCGAGCGGACGCTCGAGGAGACGCGGCAGCGGCATCAGTTCTTCGTGGCGCTCTACGGCGGCGAGCGTCGGTTCAACGATCTGACGAAGGCCGACAGCGCGTGGATCGTGCGGCTGATCGACGACACGGGCAACGAGACGGCGCCGGAAGAGATCATCGCAATCACGAAGCCGAACGCGCTCGAACGGACATACTTCCCGTACAGCACGGTGCACAGGCAAGCGTTCCGGATCCGCTTTCCGCGATCGACAGCGGATGGAAGGCCAACGATCTCACCACAAGCGAAGTGGTTCGGAATCCGCTTCGCCGGCGCACAAGGCAACAGCGAGCTCGTCTGGTTGATCGAGGAGACGGGTCCCGCGGATGGCGCGAGCGCGAGTGATCCAGCGAGCCCGAACGCGCCAGCCGCGGATCCGCGCAGCACGACGACGGCTGTGCGCTGAAGACGCCGCGCCGGGGCTCTGCCCCGGGCCCCGCGGGGGCTGTTCGCCCCTCGACCCGAACCAGGGCAAGCCCTGGACTCGGGTTGGAAGAACCGCGCGATGCGCGGTTCTTCCACAGGCCGGTGGCAAGACCAGGGACGGCGTTGCCAGTCGACACGGCGGTCTTGACGGGCAGGGTCGCTCCTGGTCTTGAATCGGCTATTCGATGAACTGCGCATCGCGCAGTTCATCGACCCCGGGTCCAGCGCTTGCGCTGGTCCGGGTCCAGGGGCGGATAGCCCCTGGTGGGGCCTGGGGCGACGCCCCAGCGCAGCGGCTTCAGCGCGAAAGCAACTCGGCGACGAGCGGAACATCCGCCGCGAGCTCGAGCGCGAGCTTGCGATCCGCGACGAGCAGAAGCGCGCCCGAGGCCTTCGCGCGTGACGTGAGCGGCGCGGGAACGCCGGCCCAGAGAGCATCCGCGAAGAGGAGCTCTCCCGCGCGTGCCTCGCCGACGACGGCCGACGGATCCCCCTCGACGATCTCGACGCCGCCTCCGACCACGAAGATCAGACCGGGCATCGGCTCGTTCTCTTGCGTGATGACCTCGCCCGGCTCGACCACGCGCATGTCGAGACGCGTGGCCAGGCTGTCGCGGGTCTTTGCGTCGAGCCCGCCGAGGGCGCCGAGCGCGAGGCCCGCGCGCGCCTGCAAGCGATCGGCGGTCGCCTTGCAGTCGTCGAGGACCCAGGGGCACGAGCGCAGCGCGTGGTCGAAGGTGGCCTCGTCCCACGAGGCGATCTTCGCGCCGCTCGCGCCGGTGACGAACCGCATGGGGAAGCTGCTTTCGAGCGAGCCGCGCGACGTCGAGAACGAGCGCGGGCCCGCGACGTGACCCGGTACGGTCGCGTCGGTCGCGTAGACGGAGACCTCGCCCGCGATCACCAGCATCACGTTGAGCGCGCGCGTCTGGCCGGGGCCGAGCTCCTCGATCTTTGCGGCGCGCGAGAGGGCGCGCTGCACGTCCTCGGGCAGGTCCGTGAGCGGCTCGATCGCTTCGAGCATCACGTCGCCGATGCGCGGCGGTCCCGAGGAGAGCGGCGCAGGTTCGGGAGCAGCAGGCGGCGCAGGCTTGGGCGCTTCGGCCGGGGGCTGCGCTGCGTCCGGCTTGAGCGCGGCGAGCGCGGCACGACCCGTGGTCGTGGCGGGGGAAGGACGCGGCGGCGCAGGCGGCGGCATCGTGGTGCCGGACCTCTTCATGGCGTCGGGCACGGCGGGCGCCGTCTTTGCCGGCGGAGGCACGGCCCAGGCGGGCTCCTTCTCCGGCGCGGGTTGCGTCGCGACGGTCGGGGGCTTCGGCACGCGGAGCGCGCTCGCGGCGATGGGGCTCTGGAGCGTGTCGGCGAGGGCACGACGCGCCGCCGGGTTGATGCCGCCCGGCGCGGGCTTCGGGACCGTCACCTTGGTGGCTTCGGGCGGGGGCGCGTCGGCCTTGAGGGCAGGCGGCTGCGTTTTCGTCTCGGCGCGCGGCTCGGCGACGGGGGGAGAGGGCGTGGTCGCGGGGCCGCCGGTCTTGGGGATGGCGGCCGGCGCAGGGGCCTTCGGGGGCACGCTCGGCGCGCGCGGGCCCTGCTTTTGCGGGACGGCCTGGGCCTGGGCGGCAAGCTGTCCGGGCTGCGGCGCGGCGGCGGGATCGACCGAGCCGTCCGCTTCGGCTGCGGGGGCCTGCGGCGCAGCAGCCGGCGCCGCGGGAGGAGGCGCTTCGGGGGCAGCCGGGACCGGCGGAGGCGGCGGCGCGGCGGCGGCCTCGTTCGGCGCTTCGGCGACGGACGGCACAAGCGGCACCGGCGGCAGAGGCGGCGGCCGCACGGATGGCGGCTGCGGCGGCACGGGCGGGCGCACGGAGGCGGGAGGCGGCGGCGCGACCGCGGGGTTCGCGGGGGACGAGGCGCGCACCGGCGGAGGCGGGGGCGCCTTGGGAGGCGGCGGCGCGGCGGCCGAAGCCGGCGGCCCGGCGAGCGCGGTGCCGCCCGGGAGCGGCGGCGGGACGGCGCGCTTCTTCCCGAGGGTCTGCTCGAGCGGCGCGGCCGAGGTGATGACGTCCGCGTCTTCGAGCAAGGCCGAAACGCGCGGCCGTGCGAGCGAGGCGCTCGATTCGCCCGTCACGGTCTTGCGCCGCGGCGCGGGCTCTTCCCCGCGGGGCAGGTTCGCGCTCTGCGGATCACCTTCCGACCAGGGATCGAGGATCGGCGAGCGGAGGGGGGTTTTCCGTTGCTGCGCGGCGGCGGCCTTGCCAGGCGCGGGCGGCGGCGTGGTCGTCGGCCGCGTGGTCGTCGCGGACATCGGCGGCGGCGTGACCGAACGCGGCGGAGGACGCACCGAGGGCGGGTGCGACGGCGGCCCGAGAGGGTCGCCTTCCGGGACCGGCGGCGGCACGGGCGAGACGGGCGGCGGGAGCGGCGCCGCGACCGGCGGCGGTACGCTCGGCGCGGGAGACGCCACGAACGGCGCGGCCGGCGGCATGACCGAGGGCGGAGGCGGCGGCCGCAAGGAGCCGGGCGACGGCGCGGTCAGTGCGCTCTGCGGTGGAAGCGGCGGCGGCGCTATCGAGGGGGGCCGCGCGGTGAGGGGGACAGCGGAAGGCGGTTGGGGCGTCGCTTGCGGCGGAAGCGGCGGCGGCGCCATCGGCGGGAGCGGCGGCGCTGCCGGCGCGGGCGGCACGATCGCGGGCCTCACGTGCGCGGGCGGCGGCGTGCCGGTGTTGGCATCGAAGTCGATGTCGAACGACGGCAGCGGCGGGCGCGGCGGCACGTCCGGCGCGGCGGGCGCGGCGGCGGCGGTGAGGGCGTCGTCGAGCTCCTGGGCATACATCCCGAGCTCCGAGGCGCGGAAGGCGTTGCCCGAGGACTCGGCGGCCTCGGCTGCGCGCCGGAGCCACACGACGGCATCTCTTCGCTCACCACGCGCCCACAGCGTTCTCGCAGTCGACAACCCCCAGACGACATCCTCCGCGTCGTCGGGGCGCGCCTCGGGAAGCGTCACCGAAAGCTCGGCCATGACCAGACCACCCCTATCACAGGCCGTTTCTGGTCGGTGCGGGAAGTGCCGCGCCTTGGATCGCGTAGAGGCGACCGTCCTCTGCGCCGGCGTACAGAACCCCGCCCGGGCCAAGGACGAGCGGCGCGTCCACGTCGCCGGTCACGGGGACCGCAAAGAGGCGTGATCCGCGGGAATCCAGGGCGTAGACGTGGTCGTCGGCGGCGCCGAAGTAGAGGCGTCCCTCGGCGTCGACGAGGGGCCCGCCGTGAACGCCGAGCTCGCGGGGGCCGCCCTCCCGTATTCGAAAGGCAAACCGCTCGGCGCCGCTCGTCGGATCCAGCGCGACAATCCCTGGCCTCGGGCCGTACACTCCCGCGATCACGCTCCCATCGAGGCCGAGCGAGAGCCCTCCGCGGACGAACCCGCCGACGTCGACACGAAACCGGAGCGCGCCGCTCTTCTCGAAGGCGAAGACGTGGCCGCCGTCGGTGCCGACAAAGATCGCGCCCTCGTCGCCGAGGAGCGGCGCGCAGTCGACGTCGGCGCCGAGCTCGCGGCGGAAGACACGCGCGCCCGAGAGCGTGAACGCGTAGAGGTGATCGTCCTGCGCGCCGACGTAGATCGTGCCGTCGTCGTCGATCGCGGGCGAGCCGTAGATCTTGCGCTGCAAGCGGACACGCGTGCGGAGCGATCCGCTCGGGCGGATCACGTAGAGCGAGCTGCCGGCGGCGATCACGATCGATCCATCGGGCGCTTCGGCCGGCGCGGTGTCGGCGTCCCCATCGACGAGAAGCTGCCAGAGGATGCGGCCATCCGAGAGGCGAACGGCGACGACACGATCGGCATCGGAGCCGACGACGGCGTGATCACCCGTGATGAGCGGGCTCGTGTAGATGCGATCGCCGAGGCGGATCTTCCAGCGGAGATCGCCGGTGGGCGAGAGGCGCACGAGCGAGCCGTCGAGCGACGCGACGAGGAGATCGCCGCCTTCGAGGATGGCAGGCATCGCGGCGATGGAGGCGCTGGCCTCGTGGAGGACGGTGGCGGTGGGGAGCGCGCGTGGGCCGTAGAAAGGGCTTCGATGCCGGCGTTTCGCGTCACCGCGGAAGGTGCGGCTCGGAGGACCTCGCACCACGACCTCGGGCGGCGGCGGTGGTGGAGGCGGCGGGAACGCGTCCGCGAGGCGAAGGGCCGGATCGAGGATCGCGTGTTCGGTCGAGCGCGCGGTTGCGAGCGTCTCTGGCGCGCGTCCTGCGGCGAGGGCTGCGCAGATCGTCGCTGCGGCCGCGGACGCGAAGAGCGGCCCCGGCTTGATCTTCACCGCGCGCGGCGACCGTTACTCCGCGACGAACCGCTGCGCTTCTCGGCGGCGCGGCTCTTCGCCGAGCTCGCGCCGTTCAGACCCGACGCACCATGCGCGCCGTTCTTGGCCGCGCCGTTCACGCCGTTCGTGACCACGCCGTTCACGCCATGCGCGCCGTTCATCGTGTAGCCGTGCTCCACGCAGCGACGCATCATCTCTTCTTTTCCGGCGAGCGAAACCGACTCGCCGGGCATGCGCCGCGCGAGCCACGCGATCAGCGTGAGCCCCGCTTCCCGAGCGGCGGGCGGCAGCGAGTTTTCCCGAAGGAGGCTCGCGATCTGGCCGATGAGCTGTGTGCGCTCTTCTTCGCAGGCCATCTCGAGCGGTTTCTCTAGCACGCGGGGACGGAAAACAAATAGCGATCAGAGGGGCGCGATCAGCACCTCCCGGTCCTTCGCTCCGTTCGCAGGACCGACGATCCCACGCTTTTCCATGGCCTCGACGATTTTTGCCGCACGGTTGTAGCCAACCCCGAGCTTACGCTGGATCCACGAGGTCGAGCAGCGCCGCGTCTCGGCCACGATCCTTACGGCAGCGTCGTACATGGGATCGTTCTCGGCATCATTCGTGTCGGCCTCCTGGCCCTCCTCGTCGCGCGGCTTGAGGATCGCCTCGTCGTAGACCGGCTCGCCCTGGAGGCGCAGGAAGTCCGTGACCCGCTGCACTTCCTCCTCGCTCGCGAAGGGGCACTGCACGCGGCGCGTGTCGGTCGCGCCGTTCATCTTCACGAGCATGTCGCCGCGGCCGAGCAGGTGCTCGGCGCCCTGCTCGTCGAGGATCGTGCGGCTGTCGACCTTCTGCGCCACGCGGAACGCGATGCGCGTCGGGAAGTTCGCCTTGATCATGCCCGTGATCACGTCGACGCTCGGGCGCTGCGTCGCGAGGATGACGTGCATGCCCGCCGCGCGCGCCTTCTGTGCGAGACGCGCGACGCTCGCCTCCACGTCCTTGCCCTGCTGCATCATGAGGTCGGCGAACTCGTCGACGACGATCACGATGTACGGAATCTTCTCCGGCAAGGCCACGTCGGTTCCGTCCTTCGCGGCATCGACCTCGACCTCGAGCCCCTCGGCCGAGATCGCGGCGACCTTCTTCGGCGGACGCGGCGGCTTCGCCTCGCCGCGCTGCACCCGCTCGACCCACGCGTTGTAGGTGCCGATGTTCTTCGTGCCCGCGTTCGCGAAGAGCTGGTAGCGACGCTCCATCTCGTCGACGGCCCACTTGAGCGCGTTCGCCGCCTGCTTCATGTCCGTCACGACCGGAAGCAGCATGTGCGGGATGCGATCGAAGGGCGCGAGCTCGACGACCTTCGGATCGATCATGAGCATGCGCAACTCCTCCGGCGTCTTGCGGAAGAGGAGGCTGACGAGCATGACGTTGAGGCCGACGCTCTTGCCGGCGCCCGTCGCGCCCGCGACGATCACGTGCGGCATGGACGCGAGGTCGGCGAAGTACGGCGCGCCGATGATGTCGCGGCCGAGGACACAAGGCAGCGGCGCCTTCATCTCCTGGAAGCGGCGATCCTCGACGAGCTCGCGCAGCGACACGGGCATGCGCCGCTCGTTCGGCAGCTCGAAGCCGATGCGATTCTTGCCCGGGATCGGCGCGATGATGCGCACCTTGCGCGAGAGGCCGAGCGCGAGGTCGTCGGCGAGGCTCGCGACCTTCGAGACCTTCGTGCCCGCGGCCGGCGCGACCTCGAATGTGGTGACGGTCGGGCCCGGGTGGATCTCCTCGACCTTGCCGCTCACGCCGTAGTCCGCGAGCGTCTTCTCGAGGAGCGCGGCGTTGTCGCGGAGCTGCTCTTCGTCGATGGCGAACTTGTCGCCAGGCGAGGGCGGTTCGAGCATGTCCGTCGTGGGCAAGCGGAAGCCCTTGCCGACGGCAGGCACGACCTTCACGACCTCGGGCGCGCTCGGCTTTTCGGGCGCGCGCGTGATCGCTTGAGGTGCAACGGTCGCGACGGTCGCGACAGGCGCGGCGGGCGCGGGCGCGGCCGCGGCCGCGGGCGTCACGGGCTTGGCGATGGGCTTCGGGGGCTCGACCTTCACGGGCGCGATCGGGCTCTCGTCGATCGCCTCCTCCGGTTCGTCCTCGCTCGTCGGCGCTTCGTGCTCGAAGTCGCGCTCGTCCTCGTCGTCCGCTTCGTCCTCTTCGTTGTCGACCTCGTTCACGACCGCAGGCTCGGGCGTGGGCGTGGGCGGCGGAGGCGGCGGCAACGGCTTCGCCTTCGGCTCGATCGCGCGGGGCTTCGAGGTCGTCGGCTTGGGTGCTTGTGCCTTCGGCGGCGCCGCGGGCGGCGTCGGCGTGGCGACGGCGTCGAAGAACGCGTCTCCCGCGGCCATGTCCGAGACGGCCACGATCGCCACGGGATCCGCGGGCGGCGCGAAGATCGCGGGGCCCGTCGGTTCCTTGACGGTCGACGTGATCGGCGCGGGCGCAGGCGCCGCGGGTGCACGTTCCGCAGATGCAGCAGGCGCAGGGGCACGTTCCGCAGGCGTGATCGGGGCAGGCGCGATCGCAGCAGGCGCAGGCGCAGCCGACGCAGCCGGCGTGATCGCAGCAGGCGCAGGTGCAGCCGATGCAGCCGGCGTGATCGACCGCTCCGCCACCGCCTCCGCCGCCGCCCCGTTCGTCACGATCACCGGCGCCGCGACCGCATTCTCCTTCGTCTCCGCGTCCCCCGACGCAGCCGCGGGCTTCGCCGTCTGCGCGCGCCGCTTGCGCTGCTGCGGCTTCGGCGCATCCGCCTCCACGAGCGCACTCGCGATCACGCCGCCGTCGTTCCACGCGACCGGCAGCGCCGGCTCCGATGCGCCCTTCGCGATCACCACGTTCATCGCATCGGGCGTCGCGTCCTTCTTGACCTCGTCACCATCATCGCCCGCCGTCAGCGCCGCGATGATCGCGTCCGCCGCGGGCGTCGCCACGATCTTCGCGTCCACTGCGCGCTCGGCCTTCTCGTCCTTCGTGCTCGCGCGCTCGATCTCGCGCGCCTTCTGCCACGCCGACGCGAGCGCCTTCAGCCCGAACGCGCCCTTCTCGCCGGCCGTCTCCAGCGACTTCCGCATCCGCTGCACGAGCTCGATGAACGAGAACGTCGCGCGCTGGACCAGGATCAACGAGACCACCGTCAGGCCGATGATGTACGAGCCGATCGCCGAGAACAGCGAGCGCATCACCTCGCCGAAGAGCTCGCCCACCGCGCCGCCGAGCGGCATCGCGCCGAACGACGTCGCCACGGGAAACGCCACGTGCGCGAGCGCCGCCAGGATCACGATGACCACGATGTCGCCGCCGAACCGCGACACGCTCGCGCGCGACGGCTTGCCCCCGAGCAGCGGCGCCGACAGCGCCACGAGCTCGAGCGGCAGCGCCCACGCGACGACGCCCACCGTACTCGCCGCGAATTCCGCGAACGCCGCGCCCACGGGCCCGACCCAGTCCGGACCCACGACCTCGGGCCGCAGCGGATCCCCCCGGAACGAAGCCAGCGCGAGCGACGTGTAGAGCGCGGACGCGAGCAGCACGAGCGCTGCCGCCTCCCGCGCATACGTATGGCGCGCCGGCGCGGCCGTCGCCGCGGACGCACCCTCGCCCTCGCCCCCCCGGCCTCCGCCCCCACGTGTTTTTTTCGTGGGCGACGAAACAGTTTCACCGGGACCCGGGGCGGTCTGCACACGACGCGGAGCGAAGAGAGGAACGGTCATGGCCTACCTGAACCTACCTTGCCTACATATTCCCACTCTTCCCTCTATGCAAGTCCCTGGTGGCGAAGGCGGCGGGACGCACCGAGTTCGTGATCGGGGTTACAGAGGATCCCCCTCTTCGGCGCGGCGCGGCGAGGTCGCGCCTTTGTTAAGGACCCGAAATTCTTTGAGCCTGGGACGCCCCGAGCGGTACCATCGCCGCCATTCCCAAGGACAGCATGCGAAGCGTTGATGGAGCAGGGCCGCGCCCCAAGACCGCGAGGGTTCTCGCGACGTGCCTCGTGACCTTGGGCATGGGGCTCGCGGTGAGCGGTTGCCGTGTCGACGACAACGACATCCACCGCTGGGAAAACACGGCCCACGGCCCGAAAAAGCTCTGCGCCGTGCTGTTGTACGACAAGTACGACACCTCGCTCCGCGTCGAGAGCGCGCTCGCGCTGATCCGCATGAAGCCACGATCCGGGCGGCGCCTCGCCTTCACCCAGATCGACAGCGAGAATCCGCCGGAGAACGAGGCCTGCAAAGGCAGCCTCGTCGAGGTGCTCTCGGGCCTGCGCGCCGACGTCCAGGCGCCGATCGTGTCGCAGCTCGTCTCGTCGATCATCGTGGAGCTGAAGCGCCCGCCGCCCGTCGCACAGCCGGGACAGCCGGCGCCCGCGGACGGATCGTTTCCGTACAAGGACGCGGCCTACGCGATGCTCGTGGCGGACAAGCCGCCGCTCATCACGGACGAAGGCCTGAAGCAGACGCTGCGCGGCGCGCTCGTCGAGTGGGCCATGGCGGACTTCGAACGCCGCCTCGAAGCACGCGGCCAGGCCTACGGGATGGAGCAGCTCCTGCGCGTGATCGGGGCGGAAGCGGTCGTGGGGCTGCCGAAGCTCATGACGAAGGACGCGCGCAAGCTCGACTCCATGGCCTCGCTCGTGGCGGAGCTCGGCGACGCGAAGACGAAGGAAGGCGCGTCCGCGGCGCTCGTCGAGGTCGCGAAGTGGATCCTCTCGGACGACTGGACGAAGGTGCGCACGCCCGAGCTCAAGGACTCGAACGCGGCGCAAAAGCTCACGCCGACCGAGGAGCAATTCAAGAAGCAGATCGAGACGCTCCAGGACGACGAGCTCATCAAGGTTTTCGCCTCGATGCGCAGGGTTGGCCAGAGGCCCGTGGTCGACCACCTGCTCGGCTTCGCGGCGCGCAAGGATCAGAGCGAGAAACGAAGGCAAACCGCGCTCGCCGCGCTCGAGGGGCACCTCAAGAAGGACAACGCCGACGACGTCAAGCGGATCCTCGAGATCGCGGGCAGCGACGCGCCCGACGTGGTGCTGGATCAAGCCTTCCGCCGCATCGGCGAGCTGCCCCGCGAGGCGGTGGTCGAGAAGCTCTACGCCCTGTTCAAGACCGACAAGTGGAAGGTGCGCCGCGCCGCCGCGACGACAGTGCTCAAGATGTCGACGGTCAAGGACGTGGGCGAGTTCCTCGGGAAGCTCCCGGACGACAAAAACTTCGCCCTCGGCGAGGCGCTCACGTATGGCGCATATCTGGGCGAGCTGAAGGAGGGCACGCCCCTCGACGCGCTGAAGAAATACTTCGGCCCTGGATCACCCGCAGCGCGGACGAGCGCGATCGCGTATTATTTCACGTACGGGACATCCGCGGACGTGTCCGCCCTGTCCTCGCTGGAAGCCGACGAGGGCAGGGCCCCGAAGTGCGACAGCGACCCGGACTGCAAATGGGTTTGCGATGTCCCGAAAGAGGGCAGCCAGGAGCGCGAGCAGAAAGAGATCAAGACGATCGGCGAGTTCGTCCGCCACTGCGTCGTGCCGGCCATGAAGGAGCGCAAACCCGAAGCTGCCAAGGAGCAAAAGAAATGAGCGGCACCGCACGCATCGACGAAGAGCCTTCGTAGAGCGTGCAGGTCGACATCGCGGAGGATCGGCTTTCCGGATCCTCAGTACGGCCCCGGAACCATCGACGACGATCAGGGAACAATGTCGGACCCGAACAAGAAGAGCGCAAGGACATTCCAGTGCCGCGACGTCCTCTGGGAGACGTTCGAACAGATGGCACGCGAGCTGGAGTGCTCGATCGACTACCTCATCAACGAGTCGATGAAGCAGTACGCGCGGCAGCGTAGCTACAGCCCGCGTACACCGTTCCCCGGCGCGGTCCGCAATGAGTCGGCCCCCGGAAGCGGCAGCCCGATGTCGACGCCGGGAATCCCCGCGCCGCCGCCGTCGCCGCCGCCGGGTTATCCGCCGGCCCCGGGCCCCACCACCGGCGTCTCGATGCCCGCGGCGTACAGCTCGGCCCCGATCGGCGCCGGCATGCCGCCCGCACCGCCGCCCATGGTCGGCGCCCCGGCGCAGCCGCCCGCGCCGCCGCCCATGCTCGGCGCGCCGCCCGCGCCGCCCCCGCCCATGATGGGTGGCCCCGGTGCGCCGCCCGCGCCCCCGCCCATGATGGGGGGTCCGGGTGCGCCGCCCGCGCTCCCGCCCATGATGGGTGGCCCGGGTGCGCCGCCCGCGCCCCCGCCCATGATGGGGGGTCCCGGCCCGGGACCGGGTCTCGGTGCGCCGCCGCCTCCGCCGCCTTCGCCGTATGGTGCGCCGCCGCCTCCGCCGCCTTCGCCCTACGGTGCGCCGCCGAGCCTCACGGGTACCCAAAGTCCGGGCATGCCGCCCGCGCCTCCGCCCATGATGGGTGGCCCGGGGCCGGGCCTCGGCGCGCCGCCGCCTCCGCCCGGACCCGCGACCGCGACCCCGCCGCCGCCTCCGCCGGGGCCGACGCGTCCGCCGACCGGCTCCCTGGCCGGCGCGCCGCCGCCGCCCCCGAAGACGGCGACCCGCCCGCCGAGCGTCCCCGCGCCGCCGGCCCCCGGCATGCCGTCGCGCCCGAACGTGCCGCCGCCGCCGCCCACGGGCGCCGCGCGTCCCGGTGGTCCGCCCCCGCCCCCGCCGCCGACCCGGCAGACGATGGGCCCGGGCGCTCCGCCGCCGCCGCCCGCGCGCTCGGTGCCGCCTCCGGCCACGCCGGTGCCTCCGATGGCCACCGGAGGCCCGCCCCCGCCGCCGGCCCCGCCGTCGCTGGGTGCGCCGCCGCCTCCGCCGCCGGGTTCGATGATGGGCGCGCCTCCGCCGCCCCCGCCGGGCCCGATGATGGGTGCGCCGCCGCCTCCGCCGCCGGGCCCCCCGATGATGGGTGCGCCTCCGCCGCCCCCGCCGGGACCTCCCTCGGCGATTGGCTTCGGGGCTCCGCCGCCGCCTCCGCCGCAGTATGGCAACATGGCGCCTCCGGGACCGCCTCCGGCCCCGCCTGCGCCTGCGCCTTCCGCGGCCGGCGGCATCCCGGGCGCGATCCCGCTCTTCGCGTATTACGCAGGCGAGCGGAGCGTCGTGAACAAGGACCGCTTCATCATTGGCCGCGGCAAGCAGTCGAGCGACCTGACGATCAAGGACCCGAACGTCTCGCGCCAGCACGCGATGGTCGAGTACCTGAACGGCCAGTACTACATGGTCGACATGGGCTCGACGAACGGCGTCGAGTTCAACGGCCAGCGCATCACGCGCAAGGCGATCGGCGAGGGCGACTCGTTCCGGATCTGCGACCACGAGGTCCGGTTCTCCTTCCGCTGACGCGCTGATGGGTGCGGTCATGGGTGGCTCGCGTGGACAAACCCTGCGAGCCACCCGCCACGCCCCGCCCTTCCTCTCCTTCACGCTCGCTGCGCTCCTCGTCACGGGACACGCCCGCGCCTCGAACGAGCCGCCCTGGGTCGCGCCCGAGACAGAGCCCTTGCCGCAGGGCATCGTGAGCGCGCGGATCCTCAAGGCCGATCAGCCGATCCTCGCATCTCCATGGGAAGGTGCACAGCGCCGCGGCTCGGCTGCGCTCGACGTGCACCTGCCGATCTTCGCCGTGCGCCGCGGCCCGGGCTGCAAAGGACGGTTCCTCTCGATCGGCCCGCTCGCGTGGGTCTGCGAGGACGCCGTCGAGCTCGCGGAGACGCCCTTCGTCAACGCCGCCTACCGCGCGATCCGCGAGACCGCCGATGGTTTGCCCTTCCGGTACTACTTCGTCGGCCCCGACGGATCGTTTGCGTACAAAAAGCTTCACGCGGTCGACATCGGCGCGCCCGACATGCAGCTCGAACCGGGGTTCGCCGTGGCGATCGTGGAGGAGCGCGTGGTCGAGGGCGCTCGTTACGGACGCAGCCACAACGAGCTCTGGATCCCGATGCGGGACCTCGGCCCCGCGCGACCGCTCGCGTTCCGCGGCGAGGAGATCAAGCCCGACGCGCCCGCGGACGTCTTGCCCTTCGCATGGATCCTCGTCGACAAAGCAAAGGTCTTCTCGACGCCGAGCGCGCTCGGCAAAACGGAAGGCAGCCGCGCGCGCTTCGAACGTGTCCCCTTCTTCGAGGAGAAACACGTGGGCGGCGCGCGCTTCACGCGTATCGGCGAGAACGCGTGGGTCCGCTCGTCGGAGCTCCGCCACCCGACGATCGCGCCGCCGCCACCCGAGGTCGACGTCGCCGCGGGCGAGAAGTGGATCGACGTGGAGCTCGAGAGCCAGACGCTCGTGGCCTACGAGGGCAAACGGCCCGTGTTCGCGACGCTCGTCTCGACGGGCAAGGGCCGTGAAGGAACGGCGACGGCGACGCCGCGCGGAACCTCGCGGATCTGGGCCAAGCTCTTCACCTCGAACATGGACAACCTCGAGGACGAGGGCGCGACGCGGTACTACCGGATGGAGGACGTGCCCTGGGTGCAATTCTTCGCGAAGGGCGTAGGCCTGCACGGCGCGTTCTGGCATCGATCGTTCGGGACCGTGCGTAGCCACGGCTGCGTGAACCTCGCGCCGCTCGACGCGCAGAGGCTCTTCTTCTGGACCACGCCGCGCGTGCCCGCCGGATGGACCGCCGCCTTGCCGAGCACGCACGACGTAGGCACGGTCGTGCGAGTACGCTAGAAGCCCTCACGCGAGAGGGCGCTCACCCATGGTCTCGATCGTCAACGCTGTCCGTGATCTCGGCCGACTGCGCCAGATCTACGTCGTGCTCGTTCGTCACGGCTTCGGCGAGCTCGCGCAGCGGCTCGGCCTCGGCGGCCGCTCGCGCACGCAGGCCATGCCCGAACTGCCTGCGGGCGTCGATGCGAGCGACGCGCTGGTCGAGGCGCCCGAGGCCGACGCGAAGCGTGGTGAAGAAGAGCGACGTCGCATCTCGCTCCCCGAGCGCGTGCGGCTCGTGTGCATGGATCTCGGCCCCTCGTTCGTGAAGCTCGGCCAGATCGCCTCCACGCGCCCCGACGTCCTGCCGAACGACTGGATCATCGAGCTGAAGAAGCTCCAGGACGAGGTCAACCCGCTGCCGTGGAGCGACATCAAGGCCGCGGTCGAGGCCTCGCTCGGCGCGCCCATCGAGGACATCTACGAGCGGTTCGAGGAAAAACCTCTCGCCGCGGCCTCGATCGGCCAGGTGCATCGCGCGGTGCTCAAGCACGCGGACGGCCCGCAAGAGGTCGTGGTGAAGGTGCAGCGGCCCGGCGTGCGCACGACCGTCGCGCGTGACCTCGAGCTCTTGCACGCGCTCGCGAAGCTCATCGAGCGCACGATCCCCGAATCGTCCTTGTACCAACCATCGGCGCTCGTCGATCAGTTCGATCGCGCGATCACGAGCGAGCTCGACTTCGGACTCGAAGCCGAGCACGCCGAGAAGTTCAGGCGCCACTTCGCGGGCCACCCGCACGCGCGTTTCCCGCACGTCTACCGCGAAGCCTCCTCGAAAACCGTGCTCACGCTCGAGCTCTTGCCTGGCGGCAAGGTCTACGACGAGATCCGCGACCACGGGCACAAGGGCCCTGCGATCGCGCAGGCCGCGGTAGGCATCGTCGTGAAGATGATCTTCGAGGACGGGTTCTTCCACGCGGACCCGCACCCCGGGAACATCTTGATCTCCGGCGATCCGGACAGCCCCACGATCGGCCTCATCGACCTCGGCATGGTCGGCCGTTTGTCCCCGGAGATGCGCGACAAGACGCTCGACCTGATGATTGCCGCGGTCCGTCAGGACCACCTCGGCGTCGCGGACGCGCTTTATGCGATCGGCACGCCGACGAAGAAGGTCGACATGCGCGCCTACCGCGCCGAGGTCAGCGTCCTGGCGGAGAAGTACCTCGGCCGCCCGCTCAAGGAGATCGACGTCGCTGCGATGATCAGCGACCTCATGCGTGGCGCGAGCAAGTACGGCATCGAGATCCCGCCGGACTTCTTGCTCGTCGGCAAGGCGATCATGACGATCGAGGGCGTCGGCAAGGAGATCGACCCGGACCTCGACGTCTTTGGCGTCGCGCGTCCGTTCTTCCTCGATCTCCTGCGCAAACGTTACTCGCCCGAGCGCGTCGGGATGGAGCTCTGGCGCGGCGTCGAGCGCCTATCCGGCGCTGCCTACGACTTGCCGCAACAGCTCCGCGAGGTCCTCGACGACCTGCGCCTCGGGCGGCTGACCTTACGCACCACCGATCCGACCCTCCCGCGCACGGTCGATCGCCTCGGACGGCGCCTCTTCGCGGGCCTCGTCGTGGCGACCTTCGTTTTCGCGGGGACGTGGCTGCTTCAAACGGATCGAAAGGATCCGCTCGGCATCACGCTCCTCGTCTTCGGCGTGCTCGTGATGTTCGGGCACGTCGTCCTCGACGTGCTCCGCCATCTTCGCTAACGACCGCTCACTGACTGCCACATGCGCAGAGCAGGGCGCCGAGCTACCTCGACGCCCTGCTTCGCGGCCCGGTGAATCCGCGCGTGGCCTGTCCGATCAGAGCTGCGGGATCTTGCCCTGGAGCAAGAACGCGATGATCAGCGCGAAGAGCACGAGCGACTCGATGAGCGCCAGGCCGAGAATCATCGGCGTCTGGATACGAGCCGCGGCGCCCGGGTTGCGCGAGATGCCCTCGAGGGCAGCCGCGGCGGCGCGGCCCTGACCGAGCGTACCGCCGAGGGCGGCGATGCCGATCGCGAGGCCGGCGGCCAGCGCGATCATGCCGCTCGTGTCGAACTTGTTCGAAGCAGCAGCATCCTGCGCGAACGCCATGCTGGGAACGAGGGCCAGCGCGGTGGCGACCAGCGTGGACAGGGTGAGCTTGCTCTTGAGAGACATCGGGTTCTGCTCCTTTCAGGCCACGCGCCCCCATGGGGGGCTGCATGCATCATTCGAGACGACCCACGGGGTTTGGGGGGACTGACTGTTGGTCCCAGCCCGCCGAGGGCTCGGGGGCTTCGCTTCGGGCGGCCCCCCTTTATTCCGAAACTGACGGTTTGGCTAGCAGCTTTTTGAGGATCCCACCGCGATCTTTCGCGGGGGCGCCTCAGTGGTGTTCTGCGTGGTGGTGCTCCGTGGCGAGGCCGATGTAGATGCTGCTGAGCAGGCAGAACACCAGCGTCTGCACGACGATCACGATGAGCCCGAGCATCATCACGGGCAGCGGCAGGAAGATCGCCACGAGGCCGAAGAAGACCGAGGCGATGAGGTGGTCGACCGCGATGTTGACCATCAGACGCACGCTGAGCGTGATCGGACGGACGCAGGTCGAGATGACCTCGATCGGGAAGATGAGCGGCGCGAGGTACCACTTCGGCCCCGCGAGGTGCGCGATGTAGCTCCAGCCGTTCTCCTTGATGCCCCAGATGTTGAAGGAGAGGAAAACGAGCAGCGCGCAGCCGAGCGTGACGTTCAGGCTCGACGTGGGCGGCGAGAAGCCGGGGATCAGGCCCGAGACGTTCGAGAAGAAGATGAAGCCCGCGGCGCCGCCGATCAGCGGGAAGTACCGCTTGGCGTTCTCGGCCCCCATCACGTCCTTGGCCATGTCGTAGAAGTAGCCAAAGAACGCCTCGAAGAACGTGCGCAGGCTGAGCCGATCGTCCGGAACGACCGACTCGTTGAGCCGCCGGAACTTCGAGCGCACCGACATCGCCATCGCGATGAACACGACGATGATGAGCAGGCTCGAGAAGATCGGCTCGACCGAGTGGTAGCTCATCGGCTCGTGAGCGATGAAGGTGTGGCCGAGGTTCTTCGCGTTCTCGCGGAGACCAGGGAGGTGGGCCAGGAGGAAGGTCAGAAAACCAGTATGCTCGGGCATGACCGTCGTCGCTCCGTCACGAGGAGCGCTCCAATCTTGAGCTCGATCTCGATCTCAGGGCTCGTTCGAGGGGTCCCCCTCGTCGGCGGGCCTCGCCTTTAGCACATCTTCGCGCGGCGCGTCCCCGAAAGATCTTCGCGAAGTTTGTGAACCAGGCCCCGCGGTTCGCCGCCCGTCCCCCTCCGGAAGGTCCTCCGGGGGCTTCGGGCCAAACAGCGTCCCCACCGTGATCCCAATGGGCAGCGCCCCATATCCCACGATGAGGGAGAGACCCGACGCGATCCCGCTGCGCAGGATGAGCCAAACCCCGCCCAGCAAAAGCGCGAGCTTGATCGTCGCGATGACCGCCCAGGGCGCGGTGTTTCCCCGCCGGGACAAAAACGCTTCGCCCACCTGCGCGAAGACCCAGAGGTTCATCGGCGCGAGCGCCCCGCCGATCGCCACGCCGATCCCGAACCGCGGCCCGCCGAACGCGAACGCGCCGAGCGAAAGGACAACCCCCGTTCCGATCACCCCGAAGAGCGCCGCGCGCATCTGCGCGTCGAGCTTGGAAGGCTTCTGCGCGTCGTCGCTCATCCGCCTCCCCTCCCCTCGTCTTCATCGTCCGCCTTCGTGATCGGAGGCGCGTCCTTGCGCTCCTCGGGCGTGTCGTAACGCGGCCGCGGATTGCCTTGCTCGCGCTCCTCGCGCTCGGCCTGCGCCTTCATCTCGCGCGAGGCGCGCAGGAAGGCCTTCACCGCCGCGCCGCAGCCGAAGAAGAAACCGAGAATCGAGAGGTACGGCTCGGTGCCGAGCTTGCCGTCGAGCCAGCGCCCGCCGAAGAAGCCGAAGGCGATCGAGAGGACGATCTCGAGACCGATCGTCCCGAGGCTCCCGACGCCACGCCACTCCTCGACCTTGGGCGGGCGCTTGCGCTCGTTCCCGTTCACCGCTCGCCCGCGACGCGCGTCACCGTCGCGCGCCTGTTCTCGATCAACGCCTCCAGCACGGGCCGCATCGCGCGCGCCGCTTCGGCGCGGTGGCTGATGCGGTTCTTCTCGTCGTCGCCGAGCTCGGCCATCGTGCGGCCGTCGCCCTTGACGATGAAGAGCGGGTCGTAGCCGAAGCCGCCCGCGCCGCGCGCTTGCCGCGCGATCGTCCCCTCGCAGCGGCCCTCGCAGATGACCTCGGGCTGCAGTTCGTTCCACGGATCGAGCAGCACCATCGTGCAGCGGAAGCGCGCCGTGCGGTGCTCATCGTCGATCTCTTCGAGCGCCGCGAGCAGCGCCGCGTTGTTCTCCGAGTCGGTCGCGCCTTCCTTCGCGAAGCGCGCCGAGCGCACGCCGGGCCGGCCCGCGAGCGCGTCGACCTCGAGCCCCGAGTCCTCCGCGAGCGTCACCATCATCGCGGCCTCGGACGCCGTGCGTACCTTGATGAGCGCGTTGTCCACGAACGTCGCGCCGTCCTCGATGATCGGCGGCAGGTCGGGCAGCACCTGCGAGAGCGGCAGGAGCTTGATGGGCAGGTCGGAGAAGAGCGCCGCGAGCTCCGCGAGCTTGCCGCGGTTCGTCGAGGCGACGAGGATCGACAGCGGCAGGTTCGACTCGCTCACGAGAACCTCCCCGCCTGGAAGAGCGAAGCGAGCTCGACGCCCGCGGACGCGAGCACGCTGCGTTGCATCGCCACGAGCTTCGCGACGCCCACGAGACCGATGTCGATCATGCCGTCGAGGTCGCGCCGCTCGATCGCCTCGCCCTCGGCCGTCGCTTGCACCTCGACGATCGATCCACGCGCCGTACCCACGACGTTGAGGTCCACGCGCGCCTGGCTGTCTTCCACGTAGACGAGGTCGAGGATCGCCTCGCCGTCCACGTGCCCCACGCTGATCGCGGCCACCTGATCCCGCAGCACCGGCGCGATCTGGTCCGCCGCGCGCAGCTTCGCGAGCGCGAGCGCCGCGGCCACGAAGCCTCCGGTGATCGACGCCGTCCGCGTCCCACCATCGGCCTCCAGCACATCGCAGTCGATCACGATCGTGCGCTCGCCGATCGCGTCGAGGTCGATCGCGCTGCGGAGCGCGCGCCCGATGAGCCGCTGAATCTCCTGCGTCCGCCCGCTCGGCGACTTGCCGCGCCCCTCGCGTGCTTCCCTTCGCGCGCGGCTCGCGCGGGGATGCATCTGGTACTCGGCCGTCAGCCAGCCTTTGCCCTTGCCTGCCATCCATGGGGGCACGACCGTGTCGATCGACGCGGTGCAAAGCACGACCGTGCCGCCCGCGCGGTAGAGCACGGAGCCCTCCGCGTTGCGGTGGAAGTGCGGGACGATCTCGACGGGACGAGGTTCGGCGGGGCTACGGCCATCGGGGCGGGACACGCCGCGTCCTTAGCACAGGCGAAGAGCCGCGCAGTGCATCCTCACTCTCGACCTGTGCATCCTCGTCCGGCCTGCGCGCCCGCTCGTCGCGTCCGTCACCAGCTCACGGGATACACCGTGGCGTAAAGCCCGTCGGCCGAACCGCCCCGCGTCGAGGCGCGCTGGACGAGATAAAGCTCCTGCTTCGGTCCCTGACAGACGAACGCGCCTCCCTCGGACGCGACGTACACCTGGAGCCCGACGGTCCTCATGGTGAACCCCTCCGGCCACGTCTCGCGCTTCTTCAAGTATTCGAGCGCGGGGTTCGACCGCGGAGGCACGTCGGACCGTTCGAGGATACGGATGAGCCGGTCCGCCTGGGAAAACGCCGCGCCATCCTGCTTGGCGATGTCGGCGATGCCGACCTTCGCGGGCAGCTGCCCCGGACCGACCTCGTTCGCGGGCACGCGGCGCGAACGAACGATGGTGAACTCCTCGGTCGTCTTGGCGCCCTCGACACGGTGACCCCGGCCGATCCATCGACCGTCGCCGGACGGCACGATCGCGTTCCACGGCTTGCACGACGCGAACGCGTTGAGCACCGCGCACGGGCCACTCTTCGCGTCGGCCGCGCACGCGAGCGTCTTCTTGAACGCGGCGACGTCGAGATCGTCGGGCGCGGCGACGGCCTCGGGCGCCGTCGTCGCGGGCGGCGCGGCGGACGGAGGTGTGGGCGCCCCGGTGCGCGCGGGCGCCGCGGAGTCCCCGGCGGGCTCCTGGGAACACGCGGCGACGGCGATCGAGACGAGGACGACGAAGGGGCGCGTTCGCATGGGCGCGCAGTCTGGCACGCTGTCGCTCGTCCGCTACGGCGGGTCGATCAGGAGCTTCGGCCGGAGCCGCCCGAGCGACTTCCGCCCAAGTCCCTTCACGCGCAGGAGATCCTCCGGCCGCTTGAACCGCCCGAGCTTCGCCCGCAGCGCGAGGATCGCCTTGGCCTTCGTGGCCCCGATGCCCGGCAGCTTTCGCAGATCCTCCTCCGTCGCGAGGTTCAGGATCACTCTTCCATCCGGGGTCACCGCCGCGATCGGCGCGGCCGCATCCGCCGCCGCTCCCGCATCCGCTCCCGCGCCCGCATCCGCCTCCGCGTGCGCACCCGCGCCCGCGTCCGCCGTAGGCAAAGGCGCCGCCGCGCTCGCGCTCGTCGCCGGCGGACCGAGGTAAGCCCCGACGCGACGCGGCATCAAATCCGCGCCCGCCCCCGATCCCATGAACGCGAGCGCCAGGAACCCGAGCACCCCGAGCGCGGCTTTCCCTGCGAGCGGCATCCATGCCGATCCGCGCAGCCGTGCCGCGATCGACCCGAAAAACGCCCGCGCTCCGACCTGCTTGTCCTCTGCCGAAAGTTCCACCGAGAGCCTCCTCGGCGGCCTCTTCGGCGATCTTCGTGCCAGCGAACGGGACGCGGAAACACGCGGCCCTTTTGGGTGCAAACGGTCCACGCGGGGGTGGCGCCGCCATGGTGGATGGGTGGCGACGCCACCGGGACCTCTTGCTCGACCTGCGCTACGATGCGGCGGAGCAGGTGACCATGTCCGACCCGCGTTTTTCCCCGTACCCCGAGGCCTTCTCGCGACGCACCTTCCTCGGCGCTGCGCTCACCGGCGCGGCGCTGCTCGGCGCCGATCACGCGCTCGCCGCGGGCTCGGGCCTCGTGGCCCAGCCGCCCGCGGGCTTCATGCCCCTCTCGATCCCCGGCAAGGTCGTGAAGGTCGCGAAGTCGAACGTGATGCAGCCGAACGGCCTCTGGCCCACCGAGGGCGCCGCGAAGCTCATGCTCGAACGCGTGATGGCCGAGCTCACGGGCAAGAGTGATCTCGGCGAGGCCTTCGCCAAGTTCGTCCACAAAGACGACAAGGTCGCCATCAAGCCGAACGGCATCGCGGGCCAGAAGGGCGCGACGATGGCCACGAACCGCGAGCTCATCCTCGAAGTCGTCCGAGGCGTCATGGCTGCCGGCGTGCCCGCGAGCCAGATCATGATCTTCGAGCAGTACCCGAAGTTCTTGGAAGGCACGCGCATCTGGGATCGCCACAAGGGCCCGGACCCGGCGCTGCCCGCGGGCATCGCGACCGCGGTGCACGAGAACGAGGACGCCACGATGCCCGAGCGAAGCGTGATGGGCATCCCGACGAAGTTCGTCCGTCCCTTCACCGAGGCGACGGCCGTGATCAACCTCGGCTTGATCAAGGATCACTCGATCTGCGGCTTCACGGGTTGCCTCAAGAACATCACGCACGGCGCGACGATCAACCCGCACGCCTTCCACCAGCACAACGCGAGCCCGCAGATCGCCGAGCTCTACGCGCAGGACGTCGTGAAGAGCCGCGTGCGCTTGCACATCATCGACGGCTTCAAGCTCATCTACGACGAGGGTCCGCTCGACAAGAACAAGAAGCGCCGCGTGCTGCACGAGGCCGTCTACGCGACGACGGACCCCGTGGCGATGGACACGCTCGGCTGGGGCATCATCGAGCAATGGCGCAAGGACAACGGCCTGCCAACGCTCAAGGACGCCGGCCGCGAGCCCACGTACATCCGCATCGCGAGTGAGCTCGGGCTCGGCGTGTTCGACAAGAACCGCATCTCGTTGCGCGAAGTCACGCTCTGAGGGGGCGCGGCGCGGGGCTTTGCCCCGCCCCCCCAGCAGGGGGGCTGTCCGCCCCCTGCACCCCGGACCAGCGCAAGCGCTGGACTCGGGGTCGATGAACTGCGCGATGCGCAGTTCATCGAACAGACCGTGGCAAGACCCGCGACGACCTTGCCAGCTGAGACAGCAGCACTGTCCTACGTGCTGGGGACGTCTTCCCTGTCGACAGCGCGCATCGCGCGCTGTCGCCCTGGGTCCAGCGCTTGCGCTGGTCCGGGTGCAGGGGCGGATAGCCCCTGCTCGGGTCCGGGGTGAAACCCCGGCGCTACGCTGCCGCGCACATCAGGCGGGGCTCGTCGTGAGCGCCGGTGCGTCGCTCACGACGGGAGCATGCAAAGGCTCACCCGTCTCGGGATCCACGTCGTCGGCCGCTCGCCGCGCGCGCAGGGCCTGCCCGATGGCCTCATTCTGCTGCACGATGGGTCCGAGCATGGCCAAACGGGAAGCCTGATCCTCCGGCGCCTCCGACGGGTATCGCCCGACGATCATGGCCACGAGCTGAAGCATTCGCCGCTGCCCCTCGGCGCGCGCGGCTTTCACCTCGGGAAACGTGATCCGCTTCGGCCAAGGCAGTTCGAGCGCGGTGCGATATTGCTTCGCCAGATCGACGAGCCGCGTGACATACCGCGAGAGCCCGAGCTCCTGCACCGTGGATACACGCATCGGATGTTGGAGCACGCCGAGGATCCGCTCCACCTCGCAAAGCTCCTCCACGTAAGGGAGGGACGTCACGGCGAAGAGACCGCGCGGAAAGATCTCTTTCAAGAGCGCGGAGCCGCTCGTGGCGACGGGATCCCCTGGCGCGGACGCTTCGATCTGCCGCTCCGCGGTATCACGAATGGCGACGAGCACACCGTCGACGGCGAGGTCGATCGGCTTCGCCTCGGGCGCGAACGCCGGGACCTTTTCGTCCTGCGCTGCCCACCTCGCCTCGAGCGTGCGCAATGCCTCGTCGTGATCGACGCACGAAGCCGCGAACGCCGCGATGTCCATGTCGCCCGCAGCGAGCGCAGCCTTGCGCACCTGCGTGATGGCGAAGAGACGACGGCCGGGAGTGAACATGTACAGATTGAAGAGCGTGGCGAGCGAGGTATCCATGCAGAGCCTCCTTTGGGGCATGCCGGAAAATTCGGTCGGGGCGGTAGACGCCAAACGGAGGGCTCGCCACGCAATCGGAGCAGCATTTCGGCGAAGGAGAGCGGCGACCGGCTTCGCTGGGGGTCGACCGTCGGCGAAGGGGAGCACGGACCAGGTTCGCTGGGGGTCGACCCGCCTCGAAGGAGGGCGAGGACCGGGTTCGCTGGGGGTCGACCGTCAGCGAAGGAGGGCGAGGACCGGGTTCGACGGAGAGCGAGCGAGGGAGACGGTGGGGCTCGTCTTTGGACGAGCGTTTCCGCTTCAGGCTGCGTAGCGGAAGATGGCGAGTTCGGTGCTGCGGTTGGCCGATTCGAGCAGACGCTCGATATTCGCCATGACGGGATCACGAAGGAGATACGCGTGGCAGTCAGGGCACTGGAGGACGGGCACGTCCTTTACGATGACGATCGACCGGTCGCCGAGCTTGAAGGGCAAGTCGGTCACGCGTTCCTCCATGTCACCACCACACGTCGTGCACAGCATGTGCGTTACCTCCGTTGCCGGAACTCGGCGTCCCATTTCGCGACGTCCGGCAAGTATGCCGTGACGACCCGTACGTTGTCACCCGCGACATCGGTTGCGAAGAGAACGTGGAAGACTCCATCCGGATGCTCGCCGCGGACGAGGTAACTCGGCAGGTACTTGTCGTCCGGGTAGTGTTCGATGATCTCGAACGTGTCCACGGCGCCCAGGATCATGTCCCGCGTCACGCGCCGCACGCCGAACCGCATGTTCACGTGGTGCGTCCAGAGGAGGCTCCCCGAGCGCACGCAGCGCTTGACGAAGTCGAGCGGGTCGGATGGTAGCAGCCGCGGCTCGGCCATCGGCGGAAGGTTTCATGGGCCCCGCGCGGGGCGCAAGAGGGAAGTCTGGCGCGGGTGGTCGAGCAGGCACGCGGGAGGGTGCATGGACGGACCTGGCTGCGCGCGGTAGCCTCGCGAAGAGGTAACGTGCTCACGACAAGGTCGTTTTCATTCTCCTACGCACGCCAACCGTACCCTCTCGCTCGAGCGCTTGCGCGATGGAGTCGCGCAACGCAACAGCCGGAAGAGCGGCTCGTATCGGCGGCCGAAAACGACTGGGCAGAATCACGGTTCCTCGTCGAGCTGTTGGTGCATGCGAAGCCCCGGAGAGCGTGGCTCGGTCGCGAGCGTGCGAGGGAGATCCTGAAGGATGCCGGCAGCAGCGTCACGCTGGAGAGCCTCGAAGAGAAGTTCTGGGTGCGGTTCGTCGTAGGTCAACTGGAGATCCCCGACGCGATTCGCAGGGAGCTTCAGACGGGGAGGCACAGGGACGCTTTGCCGGACGCCGAGCGCGGAGCGCTCAAGCAGCTCGTCGACGCGCGGGACGACAATACTCCTCTGTTCTGGGTGGAGCGCGACGATCTCGAACGCATACATGCTGTGCATAAGAACGCGCACCCGCTCACGCCCACGTTGTGCGATCTGGAGAAGACGCACGTGATCGCCCCGGCAGCGCACCAGGGTCGAGAAGGGTATCTCTTGCCCTGGAGGAATCGTGGTGGTGAGAAAGGGGTTACTCCGTGGCTATGCACACGTGCGGTTGGGCTTTACTGGGAAGCCCTAACGCGAAGTACGCCACGCAGGGCCGACACGAACCTGGATGATTCCATGTTTCGGGAGTGGCTCGTACGTGCCATCGAATTTCCCTGGTGGGGGTCACATACCGAGCACATGACGGCGCCGATGCGAGCGCGCCTCGTAAAGGCTGCGACGCGCTTCATCCTAGCCGAGACGGATGTGAGCGATCCCGATAAAGAAGTTGAGCGTTTTCTTTGGGAAACCGTGGGTTTCGACCGCGAGACCACGTTCCGTCCACCGGCCAGACCAGCAGATGATGCCAGCTTGCTGGAGGTCTACCGATGGTTCGATCATGCCTTCCTCTACGACCCGAGCGGGCTGCGCCGCATACGGAATTGGCTCGACCTCCTGATCTCGCTCGTCGTGCGTCACGAAGAAGACGTCTGGCGCTACGGCTTGGTCGAGGTGTTGCAGGCATCGCGTCAAAAGCCCTATCTCATTTATCGCGCAATGCTGAGCATGGCGGCTGGAGATAGCGTCATCGCCGGCGTTGTTGCGCATGTGGAGACAGCTCCGCTCGGAATGCTCCTTCTCGCAGAGCACAGCGTGCGTGTCGAGGCGGACTTCAACTGGGAGGAGCCGAGCGATCGGACGAGAATCCAGGAGGCTGAAAAGAACAGGCTTTGGCGTGAAGCCGTTGGCCTCTTACTCGGTACGGTCCGCGACGAAATGAACGAGAGGCCTGATCGCCTGAAGGAATGTGCGACAGCGCTCGGGGAAACCATCCTCCTGTCCGTGCCAACGATTTCACGCCGGGCTCATCTTCCGGAGGTTGACGAAGTTCTGCGCAATGGATCGGAGGAGCGGCTCCAGATTCTGTTTCGCGAGCTTTCGACGACGAAACATTTCGTGTTGTTCCCGCTCGCCACGGAGCTACACCGATTCTTGGCCGCCCGTGTAGCCAACCATCCGTGGGCCAGGCCCTCGGCAGAGGTACGCGTTCTCCTCTGGTTGCTACGAACGCTGATGACCGACCCCGAGGGGGCCACACTCGATGCGGCCACGGTCGCGGGTACCCTATTGTCCGCGTACGAAAGCTTGTTCCTACGCGAATGTGTCGATGACCGCGGCAACCTTAAAATTTGGTACGACGACGCGCCGGACATGGTGGCCCAGCCATGGACGGACCTCGCAATTTTCCTTCATCGGGAGGGGAGGGCAGACGAATTGCTGGCGCCTCGCGGCGTCGACTTGAGCAACCATCTGGCGGGGTGCTACCACGCGGACAGGTATGGCGGAGGGGATGCGCACCGGTCCTGGCTAAGGAAGACACGCCTGCACTTGCGGGTCCTCATGGCCATTCACAACGCTTTGGTAAAGGGCGACTTTGATCCTGTGCTCGGGCTGTCTTCGAAGCAGGCGGCCGAGCTATTGGCCAAGGTGGAAGAGCGGATGAGTTTGCTTGTATGCACGAGCGAGAACTCGGCGCACGACGGGAAGCATGGATCGTTGTTCACGCCCGACAAGGAAGCGTTCGCTGGCGGCATCGCGGGGCCCGAGGGAATTCTGGAGCCGATCGTACGTACCTTTAACCGCTTCACCAGTGTCGATAGACGCGACAAGGCGTTCGCCGACTGGATCCCTGTCGAGGACGATCCTACGGTACTCCTGAGAGTCCTCGATCGAGCGCTTTCAGCGAGTGCGAAGCGGCAGGTCGTCGACAAGCTCTCTGCTTTCGACATCAAGCAGATTGCAAGGAAGCTACACGCGGACCAGCTCCAGCAACTTGCCCTGGCCGCGAACGTGGCTGGCCAGAAAGACATCGTAAACAAGGTTCTGGCCTATGGGAATGAGCACCTGCGGGCCTCTTACCGGGACAACGAGTGGGCGATGTTTGCCTACAAAATGCGGATCATGCTCGCCTATCACAGCCGGGACGAGAACGAGCTCGACGCCGTCGCGTTGCCACCGACCCATGCTCGACACCGGATTCGCGTAGATGGCCACGTACAGGACGAGGCGCGAGACACGCGCGATTTCTACCGCGCCCTGATCCTAGTCGAAAAAAACCCCGCGGAGGCGCAGAGGCTTTTCGTCGAATTAGCCGCCAGATACCCAGGGTCCGTGTCTCATGCCATCAACCTGACGGCGGCATCCCTGGAGGCAGCGAAGCGCATCCAGGACCCGGATGCACAAAAGCTGGCCTTCCTGCAGGCGCTCCGTGCCTGGGAATCCATCGAGCAGACCATCCCTACCGCTGCTTTCGCGCGTGTACGCAACAATGTTGCTGGCCTTCGACTGATGGCACTGGACGGCGCTCGAATGGACGAAGCCTTCGATGCAGCGTGGGCAAGGCTGGAGCCCGAGATGCGGGCGGATATCGACATCGTCACCGTCGGCGTTACCAATGCCCGACGCCGCGGGCTGGAGGAGCGTGCAGTCATCATGCTGGAACATGCCCGACCCTATCACATGGTCGAGACAGGCAAGTTCGATGATGCATTCGAGCGGCTTCTGAAGGCGGCGCCACAGGCAGGGCTTGGCAGCGCAGCGATGACGATCCCCGCGTCTCAAGATGACCCTGCAGCAGAGTACAGGGTACACCAGAGATTGCGCGATTACCGTGCCTCAAGAGCCGTGGAGGTCTTGCGAGGCCCCGGAACACCCGTGCACCAGTTCCTAATGGACGAGCTGTACGACATTGCGAAGGAGGTCATGAAGCGCAACCTGCTGTTCAAAGGGGGCAACGAGCCCAAGCGCAACGACTTTTTCGCTTCCCTGCTCCAGATGCGGGTCGCGTTCCTCAAGTGGGCAGTCAAAGAGGGCCGCGGCGGTTCGTCGACCGTGGGGAGGGATGCCGGCTTGCGGGATTGGACTTTGGAGAATCCGGGCGCCGGGGGCGAGATTGCCATTTTCGAGGCACTCGTGCTGACGAAGATACGCCGCAAGTACATCGACGAGCACGTTGACAAGACGGTCTTCAAATACGACACGAGTGGTCATCCTCAAGCATACATTGTCGTGTACTACGAAGGGGGCACGCCATTCTTGCAGTTCTGGAACAAGTACGTTGACCACGTGTGCAACACGCAACTTCGAGGGCTTCTGCCGATCAGATTTTCTGAACCATATGCCGATCAGAACCATCGCAAGCTCGTCGTTGTTCGACTCGACTACGTTCGCGATGACGCGCCGCATTTCGTCTACCATATCGCGTTGGATCTGACTTCCTGACCGTCAAGGCTGGCACCGCCCCCGCCGCTGCCAGGCTTGGCAAGCATCTGCGTGTCCAGCGTGCACCGCCCGCTGTCACGCCCGCTCCCGCGCGCCCCGCCTGCACAGGCAACGCCTCGACATGACCCCCCACCTGCCGTAGCCCCACCCCTCGGCACGCAGCTCCCCATGTTCCAGTGCTTCCGCTCGACGAGCGCCGCGGAGGCGCAGGGCCCAATACGAGAACCACCCCGCGGCGCTGCTCGCGCTCGCGCTCAGGAGGTGGCTCCCCGTCCACGGATCCCTGCCAAAGCCTACGGCGAAAGAACCAGGGCCTGGAGCCGCCCGTTCTCGCACGCCGTGTTCGTCTCGCATTCGATCCAGTAGAGCGCCTCCTCGTCGACCGTGAAATGGAACGGCCCGGTCGGCCGCACGACGATCTCGGCCGCCTGGGTCCCCCAGTTCGAGCCGCCCACGGGCAGCCGCGCGATGGCCTTGCCGCCGTCGAACGTCGAGGCGCCGAAATAGACCCAGTCCCCTTGAACCTCGATCGGCGGCAGGACCGCGAGCGTGAAGTCCGTCGCCGCATTCGAGAAGATGAGCTCGCCGCTCGTCGGCACGAACGACTCCACCGCCCCTCCGGCCTTCGGGACGCGGTTCAGGAGCGCGTTGTTCTGCGCGAAGAAAAACACGTATTCGTCCGATACGTCGAGGCTCGACACGTAATTGAGGCCCGTCGCGAGCGCCTTCTCCTCCACGCCCACGCCGACCGACGGATCGAGCGAGTACACCGCGCCGGTCAAGGCCTTCTCGCCATCGTCGCACGAGTTCGGCACGTCGTCGCCCAGCGCAAAGCGCGTGAAATAAAGACGGCCGTCGCTGTAGCGGATGTCGTAGAGCATCGAGGCCGCCGTTCCCTGCTTGTATTCCGGGTCGATCCAGAGCGCTTCGTACGAGGTCGAGCCCTTCGCCACCCGCCCCACGAGCCCGTCCGTGAGCATGTAATAGAGGTATTCGCCTCCGAGGGTGATCCCGGCGAGCTTCTCGAACTCCGGTTGCTCGCCGAGCACGGGGATCACGTCGGGATCGCAGTTCCTCGGGTCGCACCAGGAGAGATTCGACCCGAGGCAGGTCGATTCGTTGCCACGCTGGGTCCAGGCGATGAAATCGTGCGAGACCACGGCCCATTCGACCCGCAAGCCGCCGAGGTCGAGCAGAGGCGCCGAGCAGCCCGGCTTCGGCAGGCGTCGAATCGAGCCGGGCGTCGCGTATTGCCGGACGACGATCGACTCGGCGTCCGAGCTCAGCGCGCCCATGACGACGTTCGGCTCGATGAGGAACGGCTCGCACGTGTCCCCGCTGCCCCCGCATGGAATCGAGGCGCACGCGAGGTTCGGCGGGGGCTTCGGCGCATACTCGTCGTAACCATCGTCGACGCAGCTCGACACGAGCACGGCCGTGATGCCCATCGAAAAGGCGCGAAGGAACGAAAGGGTCATGGGCGGATCTTACAACGCCGTCGAGCCGTCCCTGCGAGCGGCGTGTCGAGAAGCACGACATGCTACGTTTCCCCCATGACGCAGCCGCTCGCGTTCACCGTCGACCCCGAGGACCCGCGCGCCCCGCCCGAAGAGGTCTGGGCGTCCATGTCCGCGGAGGAGCGACGCCGCGTCGTCTCCATGCTCCCGGCCGAGGTGCCCATCGACATCATGGCGCCCGAGGGCGACCCGCATCGCGAGGCCAAGGAGCGCACGCTCGACGCGCTCGGCCGCTTCTTCCGTCGCACCGGGCGCAGGGTCTACCTCTCGTCGGAGCTCGCGACGTATTACCCTGGCCGCCCGCGCGTCGTGCCCGACGTCCTGGCCGTCCTCGACGTCGACCCGCATCCGCGGAGCAAGTGGGTCGTCGCCGACGAAGGCAAGGGGCTCGACTTCGTGCTCGAAGTGCACGTCGAGGGTGACAAGCGCAAGGATCACGAGCGCAACGTCGCGCTCTACGCCGAGCTGGGCATTCCGGAGTATTTCATCTTCGACCGTGGCCGGCTGAGCCTGCGCGGGCACCGGCTCCCGTCCTCGGGGGCGCGCGTCTACCAGCCCATCGTGCCGCAAGGGGGGCGTTATGCGTCCGCGCTGCTGGGGCTCGAATTGATGCTCGTGGAGGGTCGCCTGCGGTTCGTGGTCGGAGGCACGCCGCTCCTGGAATCAGAGGAGATCATCGGCCAGCTCGAGTCGATGGTGGACGGCCTCGTGCATCGACGCGAGGAGGACGAGCGCGCGCTGGAAGAAGCGAGGCGGCAGATCGAGGAGGAGCGACGGCGGGTGAAGGAAGAACGCAAGCGGGCCAAGGAGGAACGCAAGCGGGCCGAAGAGGAACACGTGCGGGCCGAAGAGGAACGCAAGCGGGCCGAAGAGGAGCACGTGCGGGCCGAAGAGGAGCACGTGCGGGCCGAAGAGGAGCGCAGGCGGGCCGACGAAGCCGAACGGCGAGCGGCTGCGCTGCAGGCGGAGCTCGATCGGCTCCGTGGTGGCAAGTCGTAAGGGCCCTCCGCTCGCGCCTCCTCGTCCGGTCGAACGCCCTCCCCCCATGCTACGTTTGCCCTCCATGGACGCGCGACCGACCCGCCCTCCCCGCAGGACCGGCCCGATCGAGCTCCGCGACTTCGGACCGAACGGCCATCGGCTGGGTACGCCCGACGACTGCTACGACGGTAGCCCGTGGGAGCTCCACCGCGGCGAGCTGGTGCAGCAGATGGGGAGCAAGGACATCCACGGCATCACCATGGCCCTGCTCGCGGCCCTGTTCCGCGTGCATGCCCGTGAGGGGCACACGGTCCTCGCCGACATCTACTGCGACCTGACCGACGAGCAGGGCCCCTCGCTTCGCGCCCCCGACGTCGTCGTCGTCAGCGACCTCGTCACGCCCCGGAACGACGCTTATCGCGGCACGCCTTTGCTCGCCGTCGAGATCCGCGGCACGCAATCGAAGAAGTACCTCGACGACAAGGTGAAGCTTTACCTCGAGCACGACTGGCCCGAGGTCTGGATCGTCCACGCCGAACGGCACGAGGTCGAGGTCTTGCGCCGCGGCGTCGCGTCCGTCGTCTACCGCCCCGGCACGGAAGTCCCGATGATCCCCGCGCTCGACAAGTACGGGCTCACGGCGCTCCCCGTGACCGCGTTCTTCGATCAGCGCGAGGTGACGCGTTACACGGACGAGTGGGTGCAAAAGCGAGCGGAAGCGCGCGCACGTGGGGAGACGCTCCTCGAGTTTCTCGACGCGCGCGGGCTCGATCTTCCGGAAACGGCACGGGCACGCATCACCGCATGCACCGACGTCACGATGCTGAAGCGCTGGCTCGTCCTCGCGGCCACCGCGGCGAGTGCGAGCGCCTTCGTGGACGCGATGGGCGAACGCGCCTGACACGCCCGCAACGTTCGCGACCTCCCTGACGCCGCGCGCAACCTCCCCTGATCCCGCGCTTCCCGCTGCGTGCTCTCCGCGTAACCTTCGTCTACCTGCTAGCCTTGAGGCTCGTTCACCCTGAGGGGCTCGCCATGTCGCTGCCGCGTTTGCTTCCTCTCCTTGCACTCCTGCTCGCTACCGAGGGATGCGCCTCGCAGACGAACACGCAGCCCCCCGGCGCGCCTCCGACCCCCAAGACCGTCACCCGCGAAAACCCCGGCGGCGACGCCGACGATCCGGAAAGCGCGGCCCTCGCTCGCCTCGCCGCCGAGCCCTGGGGCTTTCGCCGCGACTTCTGGAACACCCTCCACGTCCCCCTCGCCGACTGGAAAAACTGGCGCAGGGTCCGCATCTTCGGCCATCCCACCCGCGCCTCGTATCGCTACGGCGACGATCACTACGCCGTCGCCTCCATCTGGTACACGACCATCGAGGGCCCGAACGATCCCGAGGCCTGCCTCGCCAAGTTCCTCGACATGGCCACGCCCATCGCCGACGCGAACGGCGTGCGTATCGGCGCCCGCCAGCGCGTCCGCATGAACCAGAGCGTCGGCGCCGAGGTCCGCCCCATGATCGTCGACCTCGTCGAAGGCAGGCTCGACAGCTTGCTCGGCCGCGACGATTACGTCGGCGCCGTCGCCGCCTACCAATCCTTCCCGGGCACGTGCCTCGTCCAGGGTTTTGCCGTCGTCGCCACCGAGCACCGCGAAACCGCCAAGAAGGTCCGCGATCGATGGGTCGCCGAGGGCGCGAACCAGCTCGTCTGGGAGCGCCACGTCAAGCAGGCGCCCGAGCCCCTCACGCGCTGAGCCTCACGCGAACTGCGCAACGACACGCGCCGCCACGTACGTGAGGAGCGCGGCCACCCACAACACGGCCCCTTTTCGGAAGCCTTGCCGATATCCCCAGATCGGCGCGAGCGGCGGCACGAAGAACGCGAGCGCGCCGCGCAGACGTGACGAGCCGCGGAGAATCAGCCTCGCCGCGAGCCACACGTGCGTGGTCACGAACGAGGCGAACCCCAGGATCAGGAGGGCGACGACGGCAACGTCCTTGCCGGACACGCGGCGAGCGTAGCGCGGGCGGAGGCGACTCGCCTCGACTTCGCGGACCCAAGGCGCCCTTTCCCACGAACCCGGCGCGATCACCACGATCGATCCACGCTCGCGGCTCTGTCCCCGCTCCATTTTCACGCTAAGCTCTGCGCGTGCCGAGAAGCCCCATCCCCGTCCGCGACACAGATCTCCCCGCCTCTCCTCGATCTTCGTTCCTCGACCGCCTCCCCGGATCTCGCGTCGTGCCCGCGGGCCTCGCCCTCGGCGTGATCACGAGCGCCCTCGTGGGCGTCGGCGTCGCCGAGGCTGTCACGGACCCGCCCGATACGTTGCCCCTCTCCGAGGTCAAACCCGGCATGAAGGGCTACGGCCTCACCGTCTTCTCCGGGACGAACCCCGAGCGCTTCGACGTCGAGGTCATCTCCACCCTCAAGAATTTCCGGCCCAACCAGGATCTCATCCTGATCAAGACGCCGAACCACCCGCGCCTCGACGTCGCCCGCACCGTCGGCGGCATGAGCGGGAGCCCCATCTATCTCAACGGCAAGATGATCGGCGCCTACGCCTACGGCTGGCTCTTCGGCGTCGAGCCCATCGCCGGCGTCACGCCCATCAAGTCAATGCTCGACGAGCTCGCGCGCCCCATGCCGAAGGCAATCATGCCCATTCCCGGCAAGGGCCCCCTGCCCTCCGTCGACGACGACGGCAGGCCGAAGCGCGACAAGCACGCCCGGTTGTTCCACGGCACGCCCGAAAGTTATGACCTCCAAGGACACGCGACACAGCTCGCGTCGCGCGCCGCGAGCCTGCTCGCGCCGCCCGAGGGCAGCGCGCTCGCCCGCGCCTCGACGCCCATCATGCTCGGCGGGCTTTCGGGGACGTCGCTCAAGATCGCGCAGAACCTGCTCGGCCCGATGGGCATGGAGCCGCTCCAGGCCGGCGGCGGGACGTCGACGAAGCCGCCGCCCGACGCGCCCACGAAGTTCGTCGACGGCGGCGCAATCGGCGTCGAGATGATCCGCGGCGACATCTCCGCGATGGGCCTCGGCACGGTCACGCGCGTGAGCGGCGACAAGCTCGTCGCCTTCGGTCACCCCATGCTCGGCGGCGGCATCGAGGCCCTGCCCACGGCCGTCGCGCGCGTGCACTGGATCATGGCGAGCCAGAACCGCAGTTTCAAAATTGGCGAGGCCGTGCGCTCCGTCGGCGCGCTCGTGAACGATCGACAAGCCGCCATCGTCGTCGACTCGTCCGTCAAGGCGCCCATCTTCCCGATGAAGGTCACGATCACCGCGCCCGGCGGCGTCCCGCACCCGACGTGGAACCTGGAGGTCGCGCAGGATCAGTTCCTCTCGCCGACGTTCGTCGCGATGGCGATCGGCAACGCGTTCGAGACCTCGGCCTCCGAGCGCAACGACCTCACCTACCGCGCCACGAGCAAGCTGAAGATCGGCCGGTGGGGCACGATCACGCTCACGGACTTCGGCGCCGGCAATGGCAATCCCCCGGGCGCCGAGGACTTCGTGCGTGGCCGCCTCGTGCGCGCGGTCGGCTCGCTCTTGAACAACCCCTGGGAGCCGATCTCGATCGAAGGCATCGACACCGAGGTCAAGGTCTCTTACGAGCGCGAGGTCGTGACCTTGCGTGGCGCGAAGATCCTAGAGCCCGAGATCGACGCGGGCGCGAAGGTGCACATCCAGCTCGAGCTGCAGCGCTTCCAGGGCAAGACCGAGACGAAGATCATCGAGGTCGACGTGCCCACGGAACTCGCGGGCCGCGAGGTCGAGATCGAGCTCGCCCCCGGCTACGAGGTCGAGCGCCCGCTGCCCTCGCCCGAGACCGTGGCGCAGCTCGTGGCGAACCTGCCGAACCAGACCTTCGATCCGGAGAGCGTCGTGGCCTCGTTCCGGCTGCGCGAGAACGGCGCGTCCTACAAGGGCAAGATCGCCTCGCGCCTGCCCGCCGGCGCGATCGACACGCTCCGTTCGAGCGTCGATTCCGATACGCCCGAGACCTTCGTCGCGCAGGTGCAGTCTGCCGTGCCGCTCAAGCAGTTCATGGTCGGTCGCGACACCGTGCGCGTGAAGGTTCGCAACGTCCTCCGGTGAACGCCCCTCACCCCCCAATCCCTCTCCCCGCAAGAGCCCATTACCCTCGCCGCCTGAAGAAAGCCCACGCATGACACTCTCTCCCGGAAAGCTCGCGCGCCTCGGCATCGGCGCGCTCGTCCTCGCTGCCGCCGTCATTCCCGCGAAGACGGCCTCCGCCGTCGGTACCCGCACCTTCCAGCTCGACACGATCGACGAGCTCAAGGGCGGCGATCTGACCGGCGTCAGCGTCGACTCGAACGGCAACGTGCGCGCAGGCCTCACGCTCGGATCGCTCCCCGTGCAGGACGCGAGCAGCGTGTGGAGCTCAGTCGTGCTGCCCGACGGCTCGGTGCTGCTCGGCACCGGCAGCGACGGCAAGATCTTCAAGGTCTCGGGCGGCAAGGCCACGCTCGTCGCGACGACGGGCGCAATGGCCGTGAGCGCGCTGGTCGTCGCGTGGAACGGCGACGTCATCGCGGGGACGTTCCCCGAGGGCAAGCTTTATCGTTTGCCCGCGGGCGGCGGCAATGGCGGCCCCGCGGCGGCGTTCGGCGATCTGCCGGGCGCGGAGGACGTCTGGGCGCTCGCGTTCGACGCGAAGTCGAAGTCGCTCTACGCGGCGACGGGGCCCGAGGGGAAGGTCTTCCGCGTCGATCAGGCGGGCAAGTCGCAGGTGCATTTCGACAGCGACGAGGCGCACATCGTCTCGCTCGCGGTCGCCGAGGACGGCACGCTCTACGCGGGCTCGAACGGCAAGGGCTTGCTCTACAAGATCACGGGCCCGGGCCGCGCGACGGTCGCGTACGACTTCGACGCCGACGAGGTGAAGGCGATCGCGTTCGGCAAGAACGGCTCGATGTTCGTGGTGGCGAACAAGATGGGCGAGAGCTTCGCGCCGCCGAAGCGCAACCGCGGAGGCCCGGCCGGACCGCAGTCGACGCGGCCCTCGAAGCCCGGCAAGGGCATGCTCTACCGCTTCGGCAAGGACGGCATCGCCGAGCAGCTCCTCACGGACAACGAGGCGCACTACGTGTCGCTCGCGATCGACGACACGGGCGCGCCGTACGTGGGCACGGGCGCCGAGGGACGGCTCTACACGGTCGACGAGGCGCACGTCGCGAGCCTCGTCGCCGACACGGACGAGCGCCAGATCGGCGCCGTCGTGGTGAGCGGCAAGCAGCGTTTCCTCGCGACGACCGACCCCGTGGTGTTCCGCGAGATCAAGGGTACGGGCGGCGCCGACGCGGTGTGGACGAGCAAGGTGCTCGACGCGGGCCTGCGCGCGACGTTCGGTCGTCTCGCGTGGCGCTCGGAGGGCCAGCTCGAGCTCTCCACGCGCAGCGGCAACACCGAGACACCGGACGCGACGTGGAGCGCGTGGTCGGCGGGCCTCGGCGCGCCCGGCGACGTGCAGAGTCCGCCGGGCCGCTACGTGCAGATCCGCGCGCGATGGAGCCGCGACCCGAAGGCGGTGCTGCGCGAGGTCACGCTGTACTTCGTCACCGACAACGCGCGCGCGGTGATCACCTCGATCGACGCGACGGCGAAGAACAGCGGCAGCAAGAGCGGCAAGATGGGCATCGTGTCCTCGGGCGGCGAGTCGCCGCGTCCGTCGAGCTCGGTCAAGCTCTCGTGGCGCGTCGACAACCCCGATCAGGACGACCTGCGGTACCGCGTCTCGTACCGGCTCGAAGGCCAGAACACCTGGCGCAGCGTGCAGAAGCCAGGCGAGAAGCTCACGCGGCCCGAGCTCGACTGGGACACGACGGGCCTGCCCGAGGGCCCGTACCGCATCCTCGTCGAGGCGACGGACGAGCTTTCGAACCCGCCCGACCGCGTGCAGAAGCACTCGCTCGAGTCGGCCACGGTCCTCGTCGACAACACGCCGCCCGTCTACAAGGCCCTCGCGATGCAGGGCCGCAAGCTGAAGGGCGAGGTTGTCGACGGCCTCGGCCCGATCGCCCGCATCGAGGTCTCGATCGCCGGCTCCGACGAGTGGCGCCCGCTCTTCCCGAGCGACGGCGTGCTCGACGAGCCCTCCGAGGCCTTCGACGTCGACATCGCCTCGATCGTGCCGCCCGGGGCGCACATCGTGGCCGTCCGCGTCTACGACAGCGCCGGCAACGTGGTCACGCGCGACGTCGAAGCGAAGTAATCCGACGACTTCCTGACGCTCTCCCCTCTCCTTCCGCGGGAGCGCGGAGGGTGCTCAGACGATGTGCCTCCACCTCGCCCCACGACACGGGCGTCATGCCCCGTGCGCCAGAGGCTCGACACCTCGAAAGGACCCGCCGAGCCGTTCGCGCCGCATCTCTCGGCGGAGGTGGATTCCGACGCGTCGTTCCCTTGCGCGAGCGACCTGCGGCACGGGACGTGAATGAGGCGTGGTGATAAACTCGGGCATTCCTTCCCGCGCTCGCACCCCACCTTGCCATGGCCTCTACGACGCGCTTCCTCCACTCCCTTTGCCTGCTTTCCTCGCTCGCGGCTGCGTCTGTCCTCGGCGTCGCGTGCAACATTCAGCTCAACGCCTCGACCTACGAGCGTTCGACGGTGAATGACGAAGACCCCGGGTCCACGGCCGGCGGCGAAGCGACGGGGCCGACCACGACCGACGGCGGCGGCGGGAACTCGAGCGGCATCGATTTTCCCCCGCCGAACCCGCCGCCCGACGGCAACACGTCGTACACGCACCTCTGCGGCGGCGGGTGCATGTCGAGCGAGAGCGCGCTCGGCTGTAGCGTCGCGATGAACCCCGACGGCACGCCCCAGGTGGCGTGTCAAATCGTGCCGACCGAGAACGGCGCGTCGGCCCAGTGTTTGACGCCGGGCACGTTCAAGGCCGGCGACCCGTGCACGCGCGCGAGCGACTGCGCGCCGGGGCTCGGCTGCGCGCTCACCGGATCGAGCGTCGGCTCGTGCAGGCCGTACTGCTGCGGCGCGGTCGAGGCGTGTCCCGAGGACACCTACTGCGCGCCCGCGCCGATGGCCGACGACACGACGAGCGAGGTGCCGCTCATCATCCCCGTGTGCATCCCCGCGACGGAGTGCACGCTGCTCGACGACACGTCGTGCCCCGAGGGCCTCACGTGCACGCTCGTGCGTGAGGACGGCACGACGAGCTGCGTGGCGCCCGGCGCGAGCGGGCTCGACGACCCGTGCCCGTGCGCCGCGGGCTTCCTCTGCGTGGCCGCCTTCAAGAAGTGCCTCGCGCTCTGCCACACGGGCGGCAACGACTGCCCCGATGGCATGTTCTGCCAGGGCGGGGCGAACAGCTTCCCCGACGGGATCGGCGTCTGTGTGAAGTAGTGTGATCGCGCGGCCCGGACGGAGCGCCGCGCGGCCGCGCGTGGCATCCTTTCGCCCGTGCAGCGCTCCGTCCTCCAGTACGCGATCTTCATCGTCGTCTTCGCCCTGCTCGTCTTCGCGATCCACTTCTACCTCTGGCACCGGCTGCTGCGCGCGCCGGCGCTGCATCAGCGCGTGCAGACCTGGGGCAAGCGCGTGCTCGTCGCGCTCGGCGTCGCGCTGCCCGTGTCGATGTTCGTCGTGCGGCTCCTGCCACGCTCGGCGGGCGCGCTCGTCTCGTTCGTCGTGTACACGTGGATGGGCGTGGCGGCGCTGCTCGTCTCGACGCTGCTCGTGAGCGAGCCGATGCGCGCCGCGGTGCACGCGCTGTCGAAGCTCGTCTCGCGCCCGCTCGACGAGGCGCGGCGCAAGTTTCTCTCGCGCACGATCGCCGGTTCGGCCGGCATGATCACGTTCGGGCTCGCGGGCTCGGGCGCGGCGGAGGCGCTCGGCGAGGTCGCGGTGCGCAAGGTGAACGTGGCGCTCGGCAGGTTGCCGAAGGAGCTTTCCGGCCTGCGCATCGTGCAGCTCACGGACGTGCACGTGGGCCCGACGATCGGGCGCGCGTGGCTCGCGGAGATCGTCGGCCGCGTCAACGCGCTCGATCCCGATGTCGTCGTCATCACGGGCGACCTCGTCGACGGCTCGGTCGAGGCGCTGCGCGAGCACGTCGCGCCGCTCGCGGATCTGCGCGCGAAGCACGGCGTCTACTTCGTCACGGGGAACCACGAGTACTACTCGGGCGTCGAGGCGTGGATCGAGGAGCTCGGCCGCATCGGCGTGCGCGTGCTTCGGAACGAGCGCGTATCGATCGGCGAAGGCGCGGCGAGCTTCGACCTCGCGGGCGTCGACGACTGGACCGGCGGCTCGTACGTGAAGGGGCACGGCCCGAACATGGCGAAGGTCGTGGCGGGCCGTGATCCGAACCGCGAGCTCGTCCTGCTCGCGCACCAGCCGCGCCAGATCTTCGAGGCCGCCGCGCACGGCGTGGGCCTGCAGATCAGCGGCCACACGCACGGCGGGCAGATCTTCCCCGCGACGATGTTCGTGCGCCTGCAGCAGCCGTTCGTCGCGGGGCTCGATCGTCTCGGCGAGACGCAGATCTACGTGAGCCGCGGGACGGGCTACTGGGGTCCGCCGATGCGCGTCGGCGCGCCCGCGGAGATCACGCTCCTCGAGCTATCGTCCGGCGCAGCAAGCTGAAGATGCGCGCGCCGAGCTCGGGCGCGCGGAAGGGCTTGACCACGTAGTCGTCGGCGCCGCTCGCGAACGCCTCGACCATGTCCTGGCTCGACGCGTTCGCCGTCAAGAACAAGACGGGCAGCGCGACGTTGAGGTCGCGCCGGATCATCCGGCAGAGCTCGATGCCCGTCATCTTCGGCAGGTTCCAGTCGAGCACGAGCAGATCGAAGTGCTCGCGCTGCACGGTCTCGAGCGCTTCCTCCGCGCTCGTGCGGGTCGTGACGACGAGGCCCACGGCTTCGAGCATCGCGCTCACGACGTCGCGGATGTCGGGGTCGTCGTCGACGACGAGGATCTGCGCGCCTTCACCGGCACGCGGCGGCCACGAGCGCGGCAGGCTCAGGGGCAGCTCGATCTCGGGCTGCGAGGCGCGCGCCGGCGGCCGCGACGAGGGACGATGGAACGCTTCGATCGCCGCGAAGTCCGCAAGCCTGCGCCAGTCGCGAGGTTCGAACGCGAGGAGAGGCCCCTCGGGGCCGATCGAGGCGCGCGCCGCCGCGGACGTGGCCCGTCTCTCCGGACCAACGTCGAAGATGGCGAGCACCCACTCGCCGTCTTCCACCGATTCGCCGGAAGGAAGACCGAGCTCGAGCTCGGAATCCCCGGCCGAACCGATCATCTGCTCGAACTGCCGAGGGTCGGGAAACCGATAGCAGACGCTCCGCACGCGCACACGCTACACCCAGTTCGCCCATGGGGCTACGCTCGGCAAACCGAGCTACGCCCCAAACCCCGGTTCGCCCATGGAGCTCCGGGGCTAGCGCCCCGCGAAGGGTCCGACTAAGCTCGCGCCGCGATGTCCCTACTGCGATGGTCGCCTCTCCTCTTGGCCCTTCTCGGGAGCGGCGGCGCCTGTCATGGTTCGTCCGACCGGAGCGAATCGAAGCCGGCTCCCTCGGCGGCGCCCGATCCGAGCATCCCGGGCGTCGAGCTGGGTCAGCTCACGCCGCGGGAGCGACGCGAGTGGACGGCGCAGGTCTCGACGCTGCTCGCCCCTTGCGCCGAGACGCCGGTCCCGATCACCCAGTGCATCCAGGAAAACCGGCCCTGCAAGGCGTGTCTTCCCGCGGCACAGTTTCTGCTCAAACAGGTGCAAGCCGGGCGTAGCAAGCAGGAGCGCGAGGAAGCGTACACGGCTCGCTTCGATTCCAAGAAGGTCCGGACGCTGGTGACCGACGGCTCGCCCGAGCTCGGTCCGCCCGACGCGCCCGTGACGATCGTCGAGTGGGCCGACTTCGAGTGCCCCGCGTGCCGCGCGTTTTACCCGGTGGTCGACGACCTCGTGAAGCGTTTCCCGGGCCAGGTGCGCGCCGTCTACAAGTTCTACCCGCTCGGGAGCCATCCCCACGGCGAGATTTCCGCGCGCGCGGCGAACGCGGCGTTCAAGCAAGGCAAGTTCTGGGAGATGCACCATCTCCTATTCGACAACCAGGATCGGCTGGAGCAGTCGGACCTCGAACGGTACGCGAAGAAGCTCGAGCTCGACGCCGTGAAGTTCCGCGCGGACATGGTCTCGGACGACACGACCGGCCGCATCGAGAAGGACAAGAAGCAAGCCGACGGCGTGGGCCTCGAAGGCACGCCCACGGTCTTCATCAACGGCCGTGAGGTCAACCTCGGCAAACTCACGGACCTCTACGGAGACCTCGAGGAGTGGATCAAGCTCGACCTCGAGCTCGCGGGCATCAAGCCAGCGCCGGCCCCCGCGAAGCCCGAAGGTTCGGCGATCCCCGCGGCCGGTTCGGCGGCGCCCGCGGCTGGTTCCGCGATCCCCGCGGCCGGCTCCGCGGTGCCCGCAGCCGGTTCGGCCGTGCCCGCGGCGGGTCCCGCGAAGAAATGAAGGTCGCCGATCCCTGCGGCTGCTTCCCGACCGGGAGGCACTACCCCGGCATCGCGCACCTGCTCAAGGTGCGCGCCGTCGGCGTCGCCTCCGAGCTCGACGCGAGCGCGCCGTGGATCGATCACCCGATCGCCTTCCTCGACGTCGAGACCACCGGCAAGAACGCGCAGCAGGATCGGCTCGTCGAGGTCGCCGTCGTCATCGGCATCCGCGGCGACGTGGTCGCGCGCCACAGCTGGCTCGTGAACCCCGGCCGCCCGATCCCCGCCGAGTCCACCGCGGTGCACGGCATCCGCGACGAGGACGTCGCCGGAAAGCCCGCGTTCTCGGAGATCGCCGGCGAGTTCCTCGCGACACTCGGGGGCGCGATCCCCGCCGCGTACAACGCCGTCTTCGACCGCGGCTTCTTGCTCGCCGAGCTCGAGCGCGCCTCGGTTCGTCCCGAAAACCCGCCGCCCGCGATGCGCCGCGAGGTCGACTGGATCGATCCGCTCACGTTCGCGCGCGAGCTCTACAAGCACGAGGGCAGCCGCGCGCTCGGCGACATGGCCGCACTGCTCGGCATCGAGCTCGTCAACGCGCACCGCGCCACCGACGACGCCGAGGCGGCGCTGCGCGTGCTCTACGCGCTCGCCAAGGATTCACGCGTCCCGCGCGCCTACGGCAGCTTCATCCAGGAGCAACGCCGGCTCCTCCGCATGCAGGACGAGGCCCGCGCGCGTTGGCGCAGGCCGAGCTAGGTGAGCGCACCCGACAAGAAGCGACGCCTCCCGCTCGTGCAAGCGGGCCCGCCGCCGGACGAGCCGGACGCCGAGGATCGGCCGCCGTGGCACTGGTCCGGGATCGGCGCGGTCGCGACGTTCCTCGTCTGGCTACCGCTCGCGGCGATCGCGGCGAAGGTCGGCGCGCGGATCGTCGATCGGGCCGAGCTCGGCGTCCCCGCGCCCGCGGACGCCAAAATGGTCGTGCCGCTCTCCGCGCAGCTCGCGTTCATCGGCTTGCAGCTCGCGGGGTTTTTGATCGCCTCGCTCGCGGGCGGATTCCTCGTGGGTCGGTTCGGCGGCAAGGCGGGGCCGAAGGAGGGCGCGGTGGGCGGTTTCGTCGCGGCCGCCCTCGCCTGGGCGCTCGCGGCGGCTGCGCCTGCGCCGGGTCCCGGCGCGCCGACCTGGGCACTTCTGCTCGTCTTGCTCGGCGGCCTCGGCGCGGTCTTCGGCTTTTTCGGCGCTCGCCTCGGATATGCGCGCCGTCATCCGGCCGAAAAGCCGGCTCCGGACCGTAACGTTTAATCTCGCCAAACGATTTTCCGCCTTGCCGGCAGAGTGATCGTACGGTCATTCTCCATTGTGGACGGAGCGGCGGTCCTCCCACGTCGTAGCCGTGCTGTACGTGGGGAAGGGCTTTTCCGACGCTGAAAGTCCGTGGTACCATGCCTGTCCATGAATGCGAGCGCCACGCGCGCGGCCGAGGTCGCGCATGCGATGTCCCAGTGCATGAACCTCCTCTTCCTGTTCGCGGCGCCCCGCGTGTTCGCCTCCGTCCGCTCGGCGAGCCCGGAGTCGCTCGCCTCGGCGGCGGAGACGCTCCGCGCGTTCGTGCGCACGGCGGAAGGCATCCGGACACGGAGCGGCTCGCTCTCGGGGGACGTCGGCCGCGTGGTCGAGGCGGCGACGCTCGTCGAGGAGATCTGCGAGGCGCTGCCCGGCGGCGCTCCCATCGAGGAAGAATTGCCGTCCGCGGTCGTGGAGCCTGCGCGCCGCACGCTCGCCGTGCTCGGCTTCCCCGGCCCGCGTGAAGGCTGGGACGAATTCGAAGGGTTCTTCGTGCCGACGCCGCCGATGCCGAAGGCCTGAGGTCAGAAGCCTCGTTGCTCCTCGGCCTCCTCGCGAGGCCGCAAGATTCCATTCTTCAAGCAACCCGCCACGTCGATTCGCCCGTCTTGGCGGAGCGGAATCGGCACGATGCCGGCCCGCACCACGAGCCCGGAGGCCTTCACGTCACGGCGCGGGCAGATGGCGGTGATCCGGCTGATGTCGTCCGAGAGCTCGATCGACTCGCCGGCGCGGAGCGTGATGTCGGGCAATTTCAAGGTGCCCCCGAGGCGCACGGTCCAGCGCGTGGGCAGCACGTCGTCGGCCGGCCAGCATTGAAAGCGGCTCCCTTTGGGGAAACAGCGACCCGCCGCGCGCCCGTCCCGGCCCAACGTGAATCCCATGAGCTCGCCGTCTTCATTGAAGGAGAGCACGTCCCGCCCGTTCACCCACGTCCCGTCGATCTCCACCTCCGATTCGAATGCGCCGCGCAGGCTCGACAAACGGCCCGAGGGCGCGAACACGAGGCTCGCCCCCGGGCGGACCCTCCTCCCGAGCAGCGAAATCGGACCGCCGAGCACCACCTCGTGCAGCCGGTCCTCCCGGCGCGGATCGAGGAAGCGGTCTTCATTGAAATGGAAAATGGATCCCGGCGGCACCTCGACCTCGCCGACGTACACGGGCGAGACCGAACGGACCCGCCGGAGCCGCCCACGCGGGTCGCGAATGGCCCGGACGAGGTCGAACGCGCCCATCTGCGGGCCCAGCCAGAAATTGCGCAGCTCCGGCGGCACCGGCGTACGGGCCGCGGCCGCGCGCATAACTTCGAGCGCGGTCACGAGCCGCGCGTGTAGCCGAAGAAGGCGCGGCGGACCGAAGCGGGGCCCGAACACGTCGGATTCGTTGTCGAAGCCGGGATCGGCGTACGGCTCGCGGATGACGAGGCCCTTCGGGCCTGCCGCGTCGAGGTCGTGATGGATGTCGATGTCCGCGTCGAGCAACGAATGCCGCCGGTGCACGGGAACGAGCCAGAACCGGTAGAGCGTGAGGCGAATGCCATCCGTACCAATCCGGATCGAATACCGGCAGCCCACGCACAAGGTGACGACGATACCGAGGACCACGAGGCCCCAGGACACAGGCAAGAAGACGAGCCCGAGAAATCCCCCGAGCACGATCGCGCCGAGGCCGCCGAAGAGCGCGCCTGTCTCGTCGAAGCCCTCGCAGCGCGTCGCGCCGTTGGTTGTCCAGACGAACATCGTTCCGGGGCAAACTATAGAAGGCACGGCCGGGTTTGACAACCTCCACGTTTGTCGGCGGGCGTGTTTTTGTCGTCCGAACCTGCCGCGGGCAAACCCAGGGTACGTCCGGCCGAACCCGCCCGAGGCGCATGCGCGGCCCCGGCGCGCGGCCCCGGCGCGCGGGCGGACGGGCGTGGCGCGGGCGGCGGCGTCGCGATAAACTCGGGGCATGATGCCCCCGTGGGAGCACCCCGACTGGTACGACCTGCACGACACCACCTTCACGGCCGGGCCCGAGCGGGAACCCGAGCACTACCGCGAGCTCGTACTCTCGCTCCCCCCGCTCGGCGCCGACGATCACCTCGTCGACGTCGGCGCCGGCACGGGCAAGCTCACGCGCCTCGTCGCCTCGGCCTACCCCGAGCTCGGCCGGATCACGCTGGTCGAGCCGAACGTGCAGAAGATCATCCGCGCCGAACGTGCGCTCGCCGAGGCCCTCCACCGCGGGTCGACACGCATCAAGTCGATCACGCAGGGGCTCGGCGAAGGCGGGCTCGCGATCGCGCCGCTCGCCACGGTCGTCACGGTGGGCAGCGTGCTCATGCCCATCATGGAGCTGCGCGGCGGGACGTTGCGCGACGGAATCGCGTGGCTCGATCGAGCGCTCGAAGAGCTTTCGGCCATGCTCTCGCCGAGCGGCTCTTTGTTCCTCGTCGAGACGCTCGGCGCGCCCTGGGCCCGCGGCGGCCTCGACGGACCCGTGCGCAGGCTTCAACTCCCGGAGCTCGAAGAGCGCCTCTACGCGGCGGGGCTTTCGTCGATCGAGTGCACGTACCGCTTCCGCGACCGCGTCGTGATCCGCGCCCAGCCGGGAGACGGCGAGGCCAATGCGACGCGGGTCATGATGAATGTCGTGCTGCCCCCGCGCGGCTGAAGGCGAAAGCAAACCGGCGCCGGACACCGGATTTTCGTCGGCCAGGCCCCCTTCGGTCGGCCATGTCGACGGATCGCGTGCGTCGACGCAGGTCTCGCGCTCGTCAATGGATCACGCGGCGGCGGTATGCGAGGGCGATGTGGTTTTACCGGACCACCTGCCAGCGACAGCGCGGGGATGGGGAGCGCGAGGGGGCGCGGCGCTCAATGGCCGTTCGTCGCGGCGATCCAGGCGGCGAGGTCCTGCGGGGAAAGGTCGAGGACGGCGTCGCCCACCCGATCGGGGCCGTCGGCGCGGATGCGCGCGAGCAACGTCGCGCGCTCGGGCTCGGTCAGCGCACGGCCGAGCCGGCGCTCGAAGAGGTGAACGAGCGGCCGGAGGCCCTCGTGGATGCCCTTCTCGATGCCCTTCTCGATGCCCTTCTCGATACCCTTCTCGATGCCCTTCTCGATGCCCTTCTCGATACCCGTCTCGATGCCCTTCTCGATACCCTTCGCGTACCCTTCCTCCAGCCCTTCCTTGTAGATCCAGTTCTGCATCACCAGCTCCCTCGGCAACAGCGATCGTACCACGTCTCGTAATCCCCGCTCGCGTTGATCCGCTTCCGCAAGGACGGCCATGGCCGTGCCGAGCTCGTCGAACGTCGAGGGCGGGACGCGCGCGCGGAGCTCGTCGAGCACGCGTGCGACGCTACGTTCGTCCGCGTCCACGGCGAGCGGCGCGAACGCGAGCCAGAAGCTGCCCCAGGCGGCGAGCTCGGCGATCGTCCGCTGGTAGACAGGCTCGATGCGGAAGTGGACCCCCGAAAACGGCGCGCCCCGCGGGGAAACCCGGTAGGTGCCATAGAGGGGCCACGGCTCCTCACGACCGCCCAAGAGGACGACGATGCTCTCGATGGGCGGCACGAGCTCCGGGCCGCTCTTGTTCTCTTCCGCGACCGCGAAGCCGAGCAGCGCTTGATACTCGTAGGTCCGATACGGCATGTTGGCGGGCATCGCGGTCTGCCATTCCACGTGGAGCAGCCTCCGCTCTCCGTCGATGCGTACGTCAAGCGTGCGATCGAGCTCGCGGTGGCGCGAGGTGACCTGGGTCTCGAGCACGGCGGCGGTGAGAGGCCCTTCGCAGCCGAGGAGACCACGCGCGAGCTCGGCCGGGAACCGCTGCGAGATGTGGCGCAGGATCAAGTCGACGCTGTCGTCTTCGGGGGACACGTGCGCCGTGTACCGGCGGGGCGGGGTTCCGTCAAGTAAAACGTTTTACCAGGAACGAGCGTGACGAGCGCAGCAGCGACCTCCGATCACGCCACGTCTCGCTGGAATGGGGATCGGAACCGCGGATACCCGCCCGAGACCTCCCGCGAGCTCCCCGCTCCCACCCGAAAACCAGCCCCGCAGCCCGACCGTGAGACCGTTCCTCACACCCTCCGCGACGACCCTCGCGAGGGCCAGACATCGGCGAAAGCCCTACTTCCCGTGCCCCGGCCCGAGCACGAGGTCCATCTTCGCCACCGGATCGAAGTTCTCGACATGCGGCGGGTGATGGCATTGCGAGACGCACGATTGCGGATCGGGCTTCAGGATGATGAGCCCCTTCGCGTCCGGTTTCTTCGCGTGGAGCGACCCCGGCCCGTGGCACTCCTCGCATTGCACGTCCTTGAGTTTGTCCACGAACGTGACCGTCGAGCCACCGGGTTTGTCATAGCCCGTCACGTGGCAGCTCACGCAATCGAGGTTGAACTCCTTGAAGTCCTTTTCCAGCGTCTCGTACGCCTTCGCGTGCGCCGTGCCGTCGAAGACCTTGCGCTCCTCGTCATGGCAAACCGTGCACGCCTCGATGCCGATGAAACTCGCCTTCCCCGCCGGCGCGGCCGCGGGCTTGCGATCCGCGAACGCCGTGCGGTTGTGCTCGTTCACGCGCTTGTAGTAATCGACGAGCTTGGTCGCCATTGCCGGCTCGATGCCGAGCTTCTCGCGCACCTCGACGAGCTTGTACCGGAAGAAGCTGCCCTTCGGCGAAGGCATGGGCTCTTCGAGCTTCGCCTTCTCGGCGCGCAGCTTTTCGAGGTCGGCCTTGCGCGCGGCGAGATCCTCGGCCTTCACCTTGCCGCCCTTTTCCCACGACTGAATCCGCGTCTCGAGGTCGCGAATGCGGCCCGCGAGCACGACGAGCTCCTCGGCGCGCTCGATCCCGCTCGCGTCCGCGAACGAGAGCACCTCCGCGTCCCGCGCCCGCACGTAGAGATCCACGACGCCCACCGTTTGTAGATGGTTCGACGTTTCCACGACGAGCGTCGAGCCCACGCGCATCGGCGGCTTCGGCGCGTCGTTGTTGTGGTCCGTCTCCTGGGGCTTGCCGAGCACGAGGACCGCGAGCTCCGGGATCGCGTCCGCCAGCCGCAGCGCATCGCCGCGCGGGATCGCCGCGAGCCCCACGAGCACGCGCGCGCCCTGCTTCTTCGCCTCCAAGACCCCCGCCTTCATCGCATCGAGCGCGGGCTTCGTGGTGATCCCGTCCGGCAGTTTTCCCGCGCGATCCCGCGGCTCCGCCACGCCGATGATCCCCACCTTCACGCCCGACACCTCGCGCACCACGACGCTCGTCACGCCCGGCACGCCCTCGACGTTGCCCGCGAGAAGCGCCGATCCCGCGGTCGAGACGTACTTCGTGAGCGCCTCGCCGCCGGCCGCCCAGTCGTTCAAGCCGGGCGCCCACGCCACGAGCCCGAGCTCCTTCGCCGCCGCGGCGAGCGTCTCCGCCTTCCACGACTGCTGCGTCACTTCCTCGGGCCGCAGCGTCGGCTCGCCGAAGAGCATCGGACCTGCGCCGAGCACGAGGCTCGAAGGCGCCGCGGCCGACTCCGCGCGGAGGAACGCGGCCAGGTGATCGACGCCTCCGAGCTGATCCTTCGTGCAGCCGCACGGCTCGATCGCGCCGGCGACCGTGCTCAGGAGGTAGAGGCGTAGGGTCGGCTGCGCGGAGGCTGCGTCCTCCTCGGCGGTGACGGCCGGAGGCGTACGGCAACCCTGACACGCGGCCACGGTGGCTCCGAGGACGAGGGACAGAACGAGAGCCGTGCTGGGGAGCGCGCGAGGCATCGGACGGCTTGTAGCACAGGGCGCGGCGCTTCGGAGCCGCCCGGCCGCCCCGCCGACTAGCGTCGCGAACGCCGGGACGACTTCGGCGGCGCGGCGTATTCGTGGCCGAAGACCTTGCGATCGAGCGTGCGACCGCGAGCATCTCGCAGGGAGATGCGCCAGCGGACGTGCACCCGCTCGCCAAGCTCGAGCGTCGGCCCCCAGACGGTATGATCGGCGAGCACGCGCGCGGGCAGGCGAATACGCTGACGACCCACGCACACCGGACCGTCGGGGAGCACCATCACCTCGCCCTCCCCGAGCACCTCCTGGCTCGTGTCTTCGAGCGCGTACTGCAGCACTGTCGGCACGTACGCGCGACCTTCGATCGAATAACGCACCGTCGCCGAGAGGCGCGTCCCGGCCGCGACCCCGACAATCGTGCCTTTTCCAATGCCCGCGACAGCCTGGCAACGCGCAAGCGGAAATTCCCCGAATGGCCCCATCCGGACGGGCAAATGGGTCGCATGCCACCGCCGCTGCAAAATGGCCTGCGACTGGTCGAGCGCCCGCATATCCGAGATGTACTTCGCCCCCTGAAACTCCAGATCGCCCTCGGAGGTTTGCAACGCTTCGAGCAGCGCGCCCGTGAACCGCCCCCGCCCCGCGCCCGCGCTGCCCGCGCCAATTCGTGTCGCGCGCGCCGCCGCCACACGCAGGCCTTTGCGTGCGCGCGCGAAGGCTTCGACCCACGCCGGCACGACGTCTTCATCGGGAACGGCGCCGACCACGAGATCAAGGACAACCAGCACCGACGGCGCCGCGACGCGCTCGAAATGACGCGCGAGCGTGTCAGCGCCGATGCACCCATCCGCGACGTGCAGCCCTTTTTCGCTGGCCCGACCCGAGAAATACACCACGAAAAACGGCGCGCTCTCGCGCGACGCCGCGTCGAATACGCGCTTTACGGCCGTTTTCGTGGCGTCCTCGCCGACGAGACACGTCGCGATGGTCCCCGGCGGCCCGAGTGCTCCGCTGAACAGGCGAAACATATCGCGGGCATTGGTCTCTTCGCACCCGAGCTCCGGCACGCCGGGCACTCCGAGGCAAACGACACGATGACTGGCGCTGGGCGGAGTCATGGCGACATCCCTGGCGCGCGCGAGCAGGCCCGAGCAGCACGTCCGGGCGAGGCGCGACCTGGGCCGGATACTGAACGAAGTTTCAGGTCATGTCAACCGGGCTCTCGATCCAGGTTCGACGCAGGATCTACCGAGAAAAAACCGTTGGGGTTCCAAGCGGACGAACGGGCGCTACGTTTGGCAGGATACGCTATCGGGGCCGCCTCGACCGGGTGAACAGGGTTCGGTTGTTCAGTAGTACAGCAGGGGCCTCCGGTCGAGGCGGGCGTGAGCGGCGCGGGGCGCGAGCGTCGGATCAGGCGGCCTTGCCAGGCTTCTTGCCGTGGTCGCGGCCCTTCTTGTGGCCGCCCGGCTTGAGGCCCTTCGCGAGCTTGCGGACCTCCTTGGCCTCCTCTTTCGTGACCGTGCCGTCCTGCGCGACGCGCTTGGCGGCGGCGCGGACCTCGGTGGCGCTCGCGTCGAAGGCCTTGCGGCGTGCGGCGCGGTCGGCCTCGGGGAGGTTTTTCTCCTTCATGTGGCTCTCCATGCGACCGCGTGCCTTCTCGATGCGCTTTTCCAGGTGCTTCGTGAACTGATCGGCCGGGATCGGGAAGGCGACGCGCTTCTTCTTGCCCGCCTCGTCCTTGGCCTTGGCGCCGGCCGGGGCGCTGCCGTCACCCGCGAAAGCGACCGTGGGCGCGGCGGCGAAAGCGAGGCAAAGGGCGACGGCGAGGGGGCGGAAGAACGAGGGGACGTGCATCATGGCTGGCTCCTTGGGACAGCGCCTTGTCTCGGCGCTCGCGAGGAGGAATTGCACGGTCCGTGCCGAGGTCATTTCCGCTCCGAATTCGCGATTTGCGCGAAAAATCGGCTGCGGAGCGATCGCCGCGCCCCTCGCCTGCGGAGAGAACGGTGCGGCGCTGGCTCCGCACCCTTCGCGATCTCAGAACACGGGCGGCGCGAAGGGCAGGATCGTCTTCAGATCCTTGTCGTTGAAGCGGAGCTGAAGGCCGATGAAGTAATCACGGCGATCGGCATTCAGGATGTCGTCGACGCCACCGAGCAGCCACAGTTTGCGAATGAACTCGTACGCGAGCGCGACGCGCCAGCGCGGCGAGATCTGCTCGCCGAAGCCGAAGAGGTCCTGCCGAAGCTCGAATCGATCATCGAGCAGATGCAAATCGAGGCCGATGCCGCCGGTCGACTCCTTGATGCCGAAGCGGCCCGTGAAGGGGCCGAAACGCTTGGCGAACTGGAACGAGAAGCGGAAGGCATTCGTCGTGACCGTACGGATCTCGCGGTAATGCGGCGGGTCGTTCGGGTTCGTCGTGTCGACGTCGATCTGCTCGAATGTGGTGAGGCCGCGCGGGTCGTTGACGAGCTCGATGAGGTAGTATTTGTCCTCGGACGGCTGCAATCGCAGCTCGACGTAGCTCTTGATGGTGTTCGCGAGGAAGTTGTAATCGGTCCGCAGGCCGACGATCGTCTGCAATCGGCCCATGCCGCCGACGAGCTCGCCCACGTCGCCGACGGCGCTCTCGACCTCGTTGATGAGCGTCTCGTCCTTCGTGAGCTTTCCGAGCGTGCCCTCGCCCCGATCGATCCGCGCCGCGACGTTGTCCGCATGCGAAAGCGCGCTCTCGAGGGAGGTCGTCGCCTTGTCGATGCGCGCCGCCGCGCTCCGGAGCTCGCCCGCCTTGCCGTTCTCGCCGTTGGCGCTCGTCATCTTGCGGACGTCGCCCGTCACCTGCCGCAGGTTGTCGAGGATGGCGTTGATGTTCGGCTGCGAGTTCTGGGTGATCGTGTTGATGTTGTTGATCGTGTCGCGGACCGCCGTGCGGTTCTCCCGGACGGTCTCGTTCAGCGCCTCGGTCACCTCGGCGAGGTTCTTCAGGATCTTTTCGAGCTGATCCTTGCCCGTGTCGCTGCCGACGGTGCCCTTCAACGACTCGGTCACCGTCTTGACGTCCTTCAGGATCTCGGAGACCTGCCCCTGCAAGGACTGGATCGAGGGCTCCTCGATGTAGTGCGTGATCTGCCCCTGATCCGGGATGCGTGGATATCCTTCCGTCCCGGGCGCGAGCACGATGTAGTATTCGCCGATCAGGCTTGTCGCGCGCTTGCCAATGGCCGCGTTGTCGTAGAGCGGGGCCGTCGGGAACATCTTGATGTCGACGCGCGCTTTGCCGCCGTCGAGCCAGATGCGATCCACGGTGCCAACCTGGATGCCCTGGATCATCACGCGCGAGTGCGGCGCCACGCCGGTCACGTCGGGCAAGTACGCCCAGACGCGATAACCGTTCTCGGTGCCCGCATCCGGCGAGATGAAGCGATACGCGCCGTACGCCGCAGCCGCGAGCGCGACGGTCATCAAGCCGACCTTGGCGCCTTTATTGACCTCGATGCCCAAGCAAACCGAGCGTACCACGGAAATGCCGAAGAGACGCGCCCCTTTCTTGCAGCCGGGGCGTGGTCACCGAGGGTGTCAGGCGCGCCGAAATTTGCTACCACCAGAAGCATGCGTGGCGTAGCTCGGGCAGCGCTCGTGACGTTCGCGCTCGGCGGCATGGGCTGTGCCGGCGCCGCGCCGATGACGCCCGCCCCCGACGCGCCGGCCGCAGAAACGCAGGTGAACGGCGATCGGCCAGCGTGGCTCCCCGCGTACTCCGCGGCGCAGCGCGCCCTGCTCGCCCCGGTCGAGACGCCGATTCAGGTGCCCGCGGCGCGCGTCTATCCGGACCTGCACCGCTTCCAGTACGCGGGCCCGGCGCGCCTCGACGATCTACGGAGAACGATCCGGTTCTCGACGTTGATCGTCACGGTGATCGACAAATCGCCGCGCTTGTACGCGCTCGACAACGCGGCGCCCGAGCTCGCGAACCTGGTGGCGCAGTACGGGCCGCCCCCGGCCGCAGAGCCGGACCCGTGGCAAACGGCGGAGGTGGTTCGCAAGGAGCGCGCGCTCACGCTGACCGCGGTAAAATTGTCGGACGAGGCGAAAGCGTCGCTCGCGACGGCCCGATCGAAGCGCGACGCGGGTGATACGAAGGCCGCCGCCGAGGCGTTCCGCGCCGCGCTCGGGTTCACGCGGGCCGCGGGGATTGCCCTGGAGCTCGGGGAAATGCTCGTCGCGCAAAACCAGCCGAAGGAAGCGCGCGAGGCGTTCGAAGAGGCGCTCCGTATCGACCCGACGCTCGCGACGGCGCATCTCCGGCTCGCCGAGCTCGCAGAGAAACGGACCGATCGCGACGAGGCGCGTCGCCGGGTCGCCGAGGCCATCGCCTTCTGGCCCGCCTCGCGCCGCGCGCTCGATCTCGCCGACCGGCTCTCGAACGGCCTGGTCTCGTCGCGTCACACGCGCCTTCCCCTCTTCCGCGTCTTCCTCGACGTCGACGACGTGGGCGCGATCCACGTCGGCTCCTCGGGCGGCGATCCCGCGCGGATCTACGCCGGCTGCCGCGCCGTGATGCGCTACGAGCCCGAGGTCCGCGCGCGGATCTTCGAGCAGCCCGAGGACGTGCCCTACCACCTCACGATGATGGAAGAGCTCATCTGCATGGAATCGGCGATCGGGGCGTACGTCGCCGCGCGGATGTCCAAGGAGGGCGCGGCGGTCGATCCGGCGATGGAGGCGCTGCTCGAGGTCGCCCACGAGGAAGGTCTCGGCGGGTACGTCATGACCGAGATCCTGGGCCGGTACCGTCCCGAGCGGGCGCGCGGCGCGCCACGCGAGGTGCATGAGGCCATGGTGCGGTACGTCGAACGCACGATGCTCGGCACGCCGCTCGTCGCCGACCCCGCGCAAGGGGTGTACACAGCGGCGCGTTGACCCCACCCGGAGATCGTCGATGAACGCTCATTCGCGTCGATTGCACCGAGGTCCGTCCCGCCTCCACGCGCTCGTTTGCTCGCTGCCCGCCCTGGCCGCACTCGTGCTACCGCTCGTCGCCTCCGCCCAGGCCGGCGCGCTGCGCGTCACCTGGAAGCCCACCGTTTCGTCCCCCCACCCCGCCGCGAAGACCGGTTCGCGCGAGGCTCCACTGCTCGGCCTCTGCGGGCCCGCGGACAGCGCGCTCATGGAGGTCGCGGGGATCGTGGCGCGGCGCCAGCTCGACGGGGCGAGCGCGCTGACGGCCGATGAGCTCGCCTTCGCGCTGCGCGCCGCGGGAGACCCGCACGTGTGGCCGAAGGCGTGGTCGCTCTCCGGAGTGAACCTCGACGACGCGGACACGGAGACGCGCTTCAAGGGGTGGATCAACGGCCTTCGTTCGCTCGGCGCGCGCCGGTGCGGGGTGGCGAAGCTCGACGGCGAAGGCGGGGCGTCGGTCGCGACGGTGATCACGTTCGACGCGCTCGCGGACATGGCGCCAGTGACGACGACGGCGCGCGTGGGGCAGTGGATCACGCTGGAAGGGACGATGCTCGTGCCGGCCTCGGGCGTGCAGGTCGTGCTGCTCGGGCCACGCGCGGCGCCGCGCACGGTGCCGAGCTCGCTGTCGGGCGGGAAGATCCGGTCGACGTTCTCGGTGGACCAGCCGGGCGCGTGGCTCGTGCAGGTGCTCGCGACGGTGTCGACGGGGCCGCGGCCGGTGCTGGAAACGACGATCTACGCCGGGCAAAAGCCGCCGAGCGAGTTCGTTCGAGCCGCGGTGCCGGGCGAGGAGGCCGCGGCAGGCGCGAAGGACGACGCGGACGCGATGCTGCGCATGATCAACGCGGCGCGTATCGCCGAAGGTCGCAAGCCGCTCGTGCGGGACGCGGCGCTCGACAAGGTGGCGCGGGCGCACTCCGAGGAGATGATGAAGACGCGGCTCGTCGGCCACGACGTGGGCGGGGGCGATCCACGCAAGCGCATCGAGGCGGCGGGGATCCAGGCGGCGATCGCCGGGGAAAACGTGGCGAGCGCGAGCTCGCTGCCGAACGCGCATCGGGCGCTCTGGGCGAGCCCGTCACACCGAGGGAATTTGCTCCTCGAGAAGTTCACCCGCGTGGGGGTGGCGGTGTCGCGCGGGGCGGATGGGTCGTTCTGGGTGACGGAGATGTTCTCCGGATCGTAACGTTCAGGGTTTCCCTTCGTTGGAGGTCGAAGGGTTTTCCCCCTGGGACTTGCGGCGAAGGGGGACGAGCTGGGGCTCGGAGGAGGGCTCGGGCTGGATGGTGCAGTGCTCGAGGCCGTGGGCCTCGCGCATGCGCGCGGCGACGGCCTGGACGACGTCGGTGCCGTGGAAGCCGCGGGCGATGACGATGTGCACCGTGAGCACGTCGAAGCCCTCCGAGATCGACCAGACGTGCAGGTCGTGGAAGCCCACGACGCCCGGGACCTTGAGGAGCGTCTCCTCCACGTGGGCGATGTCGATCTCGATGGGGCTGCCCTCCATGAGCACGTGCGAGGTGTCACGCACGAGCTTGAAGCCACCCCAGCAGATCAAGAGCGCGATGACGCCGCTGATGATCGGGTCGGCCCGGGTCCAGCCGAGCGAGAGGACGAGCACGCCGCCCACGATCGCCCCGACGGAGCCGAGCGCGTCGGAGAGGACGTGCGCGAGCGCCGCGCGGGTGTTGATGTTGTGCCCCTTGTCGCCGAACGAGAGCACCGCCGCGGCGACGAGGTTGACGACGAGGCCGGCCGCCGCGGTCGCCGTCATGGCCGTGCCGTCGATTGGGCGCGGCTCGTTGAACCGTTGCACGGCCTCGCCGAAGATCCACACGGCCGTGAGCGCAAGCGCGACGCCGTTCGCGAAGGCCGCGAGCACCTCGGCGCGGCGATAGCCGTACGTGCGGGCGCGCGTGCGCTGCTGCGAGGCGATGCGCTGCGCGATCATGGCGAGCGCGAGCGCGGCCGCATCCGCGAGCATGTGGCCCGCGTCCGCGAGGAGCGCGAGGCTGCCCGACAAAAAGCCGACGATCGCCTCGACGACCATGAAGCCGGCCGTGATCGTGAACGCCAGGACGAGCCGCCGGATCGGCGTGCGCCGTAGCTCGCTCAAGCCGTGCGCGTGGCCGTGGTCGTGGCCGTGGTCGTGGTGCGCGTCGCCCTTCGCGCGTTCGTCGTGCGCGTGGTCGTGATCGTCGTGGTGGTCGTGATCGTGGTCGTGATCGTGACCATCGTGATGCGCGTGGTCGTGATGCGCGTGTTCATCGGGGTGCGCCGCACGGGCCATGGCCGGGAGGGTAGTCCATTCGGGAGCGAGCGAAGGCACCGATCGACGCGCCCGGACGCGAGGACGCGCACGCGGGCGAGCCGAGCGGGTCAAAACTTGGCGGGGGGCGGGCTTCGTTGACTATGCTCCGCCCCATGGCCGAACCGTCGGACCGCCTCGTGTGGGTGGACCTCGAGATGACAGGGCTCGATCCACAGCGCTGCGCGATCGTCGAGATCGCGACGATCATCACGGATTGTAACCTTCGCGTCGTGGAAGAAGGGCCGAACCTCGTCATCCACCAGCCGCCCGAGGTGCTCGCCACGATGAACGACTTCGTCCGCGAGCTGCACGCGCGCTCGGGGCTGCTCGAACGGATCCCGACCTCGAGGGTCACCCTCGACGACGCCGCCGCGCAAACGCTCGCCTTCGTGCAGAAGCACGTGACGAAGGGGACGGCGCCGCTCTGCGGCAACTCCGTCTGGAAGGACCGCGAGTTCCTCGAGCGCTACATGCCCGCGTTCGTGGCGCACCTGCATTACCGCATGATCGACGTGTCCACGTTGAAGGAGCTCGTGAAGCGGTGGTGTCCAGAGCGGCAGGCGCCGAAGAAGAAGGAGACGCACCGCGCGCTCGATGACATCCGCGAATCGATCGAGGAGCTCGCCCATTACCAGAAGCTGCTCTTCGCGCCCCTCGCGCGCCTGACGATCCCGGTGTAAGGCGAAGGCGGCGATCTCGTTCTCATGCACACGCCACGGAGAACGGATACCCGCCATGATCGCCCTGAGCCGCCTCGCCTCGACAATCGCCCCCGTCCTCGCCTCGATCGCCCTTCTCGCCGGCTGCGGCGGCGCGCCGTCACCCGTGGCCGAGCCCCAGGCCTACGCCGCCGCGCGGCCCGAAATGGTGGCGCCCACCGCGCCCGCGCTCCAGCGCTCGTACTTCACGAAGGACGTGACCGGCGCGCTCACCGAGCAGGACCTGCAAACCGTGCTCGAAGCGCCGATCGATCTGCAGCTCCCCGCACGCATTGGCGTGATTCCCCTGGCGGAACCCTTTGATCCCAAAGGATCGCCGTCCCTCGGCCTCCGCAACACGGCGTCGCACCATTTCGCCAAGGCGCTCGCGGGAAATCCCCATTTCTCGCAGGTCACGGACATCTCGACGGACCTGCCGAACGTGGGCGGAATCGAGGGGCTGCGCGTGATCGCCGCCCGCTACCGGCTCAGGTATCTCGTGCTTTATTCGGAGCGCTTCGAGGACAGCACGCACCTGAACGGCTGGGCGTGGCTCTATCCGACCGTGCTCGGCATGTTCTTCGCGCCAGGCGTGACCGTGGAGAGCCAGGGGATCGCCCAGGCCGATTTCCTCGACGTACGCACAGGAACGATCCTGTTTTCGGTGACCGAGCCGCTGCGCGTGTCGAAGAAGGAGCAGATGATCGGCGCGGCACGCTCGCACAAGGAGGAACAAGGGAAGATCGCCGCCGATGGGGCGCGCTCGCTCGCCAAACGCGTGCACGTGCAGACGAACGCGCTCGTCGCCTTCGCCGAGGCCACGCACGGCGCACAGCCGAAGCCGAAGCTCCTGCCCTCGCCCGTCGTCGCGTTCTCGCCCGGGACGAGCGTGCCCGCGGAAATGGACCTCGCCAAACGCTGAATCAAGCGCGCCAGAGCGCGAGCACCCACAAGAGCACGCCGGCAAGCGCAACGAACACGCCCGCCCGCGCCCGCGCGAGATCGATGCCGTCCGGGGAAGCACTCGAACGGCGCACGGCCCACGCCGCGCCGCCCGCCCACGCGACGAACGCGACGAGCAAGAGGACGACCCACGGCGTGCGCGGAGCCTCGTCGCGGAGCAGCGCCGCGAGCTGCTTTTCTTCGATGCGCTGGGGCGGCTCGGTCCGCGTGCCCGGCGGACGCGGCGCCGCAGCCTCGATCCGCGCGATGGCCAGGTTCGCGCGGTCGAGGTCCTCCTTGTGCGGCACGAGGAGCCAGCGCGTCTCGATCGCCGCCGTGCGGATGCCGCGCCAAGCGAGGAGCGCGAGATCCCGATCGCCGAGACCTTCGGCCGTCGTGGCAATCGACGCGAGCCGCTCGTAGGCGACCCGCACGTGCGGCGCGCCCGGCGCATACCAGCCCGCGGCCCTCCGCGCCCGCACCGTGGCCTCGTACGCGTTGCCGTGCCGCAAAGCCGCCGTGCTCTCGGCGATCTCCGACTCGCCCGACCACACGACACGCGCCGTCACCGCGCCGACGAGGAGCCCGACGATCGCCGCGGCCCCGAGCGCGCGCACGACACGCGTGACGAAGCGCGCGCGCTCGGGCGAAATCGAAGTCGTGGGGGCTGCGTCGCTCACAGGAAATCACGCTCGTTGAAGACGAGCGCAGCCACGGCCAAAAGCCCCATCGACCAGCCGAGCGACGTGAGCGAAGCCATGCCGAGGTACGAAGATAACTTCACATCGATCGCCGCGCCCACGAGCAGCGGCCGCGGCGGCACGAAGATTTGCAGGTTCGGTACGATCTTCGAAAGCACGACACCCATGTCGTGAATTTGTTGTCCGAATTGTTTCACCGGCAGTCGCGAAAGGCTGTCGGCCTGCCGGCCCACGATCCACACGCCGAGCGTCAAAAGCGCCGAAAGGAACGGCGTGGAGAACGAGGCGAAGAGCGTGGCCGCCGCGGCAACGATGGCGATCTCGAGGAGCGTGAGCACGCTCGACGCGAGCACGACGCGCCGCTCGTCCGGCGCGACGCCCGAGAGGACCACGCCGAGCACGAGCATGCCCGCGGCCCACGGGATCACGCCGTAGGTGCGCATCGACGGGATCCGCCAGCCGACGAGGCCCATGAGCACGAGCCAGCCGAGCCCGCCGCCTGCGATGCGAGAGAGGTGCGCGGCCGAGTCGCCCGCGCCGAGGCCCGCGCTGAGCAGGAGCACGAGGCCCGCGTCGGCCATGACGAAGACCACGATCGTGAGCAGCGTGCCGAGGTACTTGCCGACGAGGTACTCGCTGCGGCGGATCGGTCGGGCCAGGATCGGAAAGAGCGTCTTCTGTTCGAGCTCGCGGTAGAGCGAGGTCGCGCCGATGACGATCGCCACGAGCAAGCTGAAGATCGAGATCGACGCCGCGCCGAGGTCACTCACGACGCGCGGCGCGTTCTTCAGCGTGAAGGCGCCGACCACGAGCGAGTAGAGCGACACGAAGAAGGCCACGACCGCGAGCCCGAGCAAGATGCGCGCGCGCACCGCCTCGCGGTACGTGTTCAGGGCGATGACGCCGATCCGGCCGAACATGGCGCGGAACGTATCACGAAGCGATCGGTCGTTCCTGTCAGACCTTGCGCACGCAGCCGCCGCCCACGTCGAGGAAGCGACCACGCCGCAGAGCCGACTCGAGCGCAGCGTCGAGGCCCGTCAAGATCGAGCCGCCGCGCTGCAAACGCGCAAACGAGAGACCCGTGTTCGACGCCGCCCAGTACGCGGCGAAGCGCAAGGCCGCGTCACGATCGGTCGGCTCGCGGTCGAGCGCGTTCATCAGGCAGAGCGTCCAATCCTCGGACGAATAGTCCTTCGCGTCGGTACGAATGGCGCGGATCTGGCCGCGCTTCGGCCGATCGAAGCGGCCCGCGCGCAGGCCGTTGTCGATCGCTCGCTCCACGGCGATGCGCGCTTTGGCCTTCTTCGCTTCGTCCTCCTCGTCGGCGAGGCCGAGCAGCACGAGCGCGTCGAGCGCTTGCCCGATCGCATCGTCCCTGTCGAGCGCGCCCTTGCCGAACAGGATCTCGAAGACCCAATCGACCTGCGCGTCGCGGCTGGCCTGCACAAAGCCCGGCTCGCCGTGGTTTTCCGATTCCACCCGAAGAGAGGTCGACCGTCGGCGATTTCGAGGAGGTGTCATCTTGCCCGTTCCAGCCCCGGATCGAGGCCGAGCGAGCGGCGTATGTACTTCCATGTGGGCGCGCCGTCGAGCCCCCACGTGCATCCCTCGAAAAAGCTTTCCTTCGTGTGGTTGCGTGATGTGGGCAATATTTCACGGGTTCGGCGTGGCTTGCTACCCGACCCGGACGCGCGCCCAGGCGAATGGTTTCGCTCGACGTCGCCCGGCTCGTTACTACCCTCCGGCCCGTGGTCGTCACCGGTGGTCTGGGTCAGGGGCGTTCGCAGTCGTTTCCGTTCCCTACGCGCTTCGCCGCGCTCCGGCGTGGGAGCGTCGCTTACTTCGACGCGGGAGAGGGTGAAAGCGTGGTGTTCGTCCACGGACTCGTGGGTGATTTCACGCACTTCGAGCATGTCGTGAAGCCCTTCGCCGGGCGATTTCGCCTCGCTGGGCTCGATCTTCCGGGCTGCGGGCTCTCGTACAAACCGACGACGCGGAACACGATCGCCGGTTACGCCGACACGCTCCTGGAATGGCTGGATGAGCGTGGGATGCGCCGGGTGACGCTCGTCGGGCACTCGGCCGGGGGGCAGGTCGTGGCGGAGGCGGCGCTCCGTGCGCCCGATCGGGTCGAGCGGCTCGTGCTCATCGGCTCGGCGGGGATGCGCAGGTACCCGCCGTTCACCCCGTGGCTCGCCGAGACGCTGCTTCAGCCGTGGCTCCTGTCGCGCACGCTCGACCGCTTGGCGATGCCGATGCTCGACCATGTGTTCGTCGCTCGAAACGAGTATACCGAGAAATTCGTGAAAGATTCCCTCGACCGGCCCATTCACCCGACGATGGATGAAATGGCGAAGGTATTTCACGACCTGGCGAAGGATCTGGTGTCCCCGACGATCCTGGAGAATGCGCATCGCTTCGGCATGCCAGTCCTGGTCGTATGGGGAGAACGAGATCGGTTGATTCCGCGGGAAAGCGCGGCGGAGGTGGCGGCCAAGCTACCCAGGGTTATAATGAGAGTCATTCCTGGGTGCGGCCACTTGCCCATGATCGAGTGCCCGGACGAGGTCGTCCGGACGATCGAGGGATTCTTTGGTTCCGTGATCGTGCCCGAGGTGACCAGGACGATCCTCGCATGAAATTCGAAGCCGCGCAGCATTCGAGCGCGTCCCGCAGTCCACGAAAATACGGCCATACCGTTCCCGAGATCCGGACCGAGGTCGTCCGGCGCTCGCACCGCATCATCTCGCGGATCGTGAAATCGTATTTCCGTAGCGAGATTCGAGGCGCCGAGCGACTCCCGTCGTCCCAAACGATCATCGTCTCCCATCACGACGGCGGCGTGCTGCCGATCAATGGTCTCTGCCTCGGGGTCCACTGGTACGACCATTTCGGATTCGACCGTCCCCTCTACGTCCTCACGCACGATCTCCTGCACAGCCTGTGGGATCCGTTCTCCAAGCTGCTCGCGGATTCGGGGCTGCTCCGCGCCGATCGCAACGCCATGGACGCCGTGCTCGAGCGCGGGCAATCCGTCCTGATTTTTCCCGGCGCCGCCCGCGAGTCGTTCCGCCCCTTCTGGCACCGCGCGAACATCGACCTCGGCGGCCGCAAAGGCTTTATCGCGCAGGCAATCCGCTGGAACCTGCCCATCACGCCCGTGGTCTCCGCCGGCTCCCACGAAACCGTCGTCGTCCTCTCCGGCGGCCACGAGTTCGCCAAGGCGATCGGAATCCCGAAGATCGTGCGCTCCGCCGACATCTGGCCGGTCCTCGCGGGGCTGCCCTGGGGCATCTGGGCGCTGCCGTTCCTGCCGCAAATCCCGCTGCCCGCGAAAATCACGACCGAGGTCCTGCCCCCGATCCACCTCTCCGAGGCGCTCGGGAGGGACCTCGCGCCGCACCACGCCTCCGATCCGGAGATCGTGCAGGCCGGCTTCGACCTCGTCGTCGGCCGCATGCGCAAGCGCCTCGGCGAGCTCTACGACGAGCGCAAGTACCCCGTCATCGGCTGAGCCGTTCAGCGCTTGCGCGGCGAGACCCACTCGCGCCGGAGCAGGCCGTAGATGCACTGATCCACGCGGCGTCCGTGGATCATGAAATGCTCGCGCAGCGTGCCCTCGTGCACGAAGCCGAGCTTCTCCGCGAGCCTGCGCGAGGGCCGGTTCGGTTCGCTGATGTACGCGTAGAGCCGCGCGAGGTCGGTCTGCTCGAAGACGCGATCGATGAGCGCCGCCACCGCGTGCGTGGCGATGCCTCGGCGATGGTGGGCCTGCGCGACGTGGTAGCTGAGCTCGGCGTGGCCGAGGCGGAAGCTCGGCCGCAGGATCGAGACGATCCCCACGCACTCCTCCTGCCACTGCACGATCCAGCGGTGCTCCTGCTTCTCCGGGTCCGAGAGGTCCGGCGTCGACGCGACGAGCCTTCGGCGCAGCGCGTCGACCGACCAGGGCTCGATCGGCATGTGCCTTTGGGCGTGCGCCTCGCTCCGCCAGCCGAACCAGAGGTGCGCATGCGCAGCACGAGGCGGCACGAGCAGGACCTGGGAAGGACGCGGGACCGCAGAGAAGGCCATCGTCATCGCACAGCAGAAAACGCGGGGGCAGTCCGCGAGGGTCGCGATGCTAAGGGCAGTCGTCCCCTCGCGCAATGGATGCAGGTAGGGTGCGCGACGATCCTTCTCGAATCCCAGGTTTCACGGTATCTCTCGGGGTCGTTCGAATCCTTCGAAAACCCGGGAGCTTAACCATGTTCAGCCGCGTTCGGCCTCGTCGCACATTGCGTCTCTCCATCGTCGCCTCCACCGCCATGGCAGGCGGCGCGCTCACCCTGCTCGGTGCGTCGCTCTTCGGATGCGGAACCGATACGTCGGACGTGTTCCAGACCGGCGGCGGGAGCGCCGGCGCAGGAAACACCACGAACGCGGGACCCGGCGGCTCCGGCGGGCAAGGCGGCGGCGGGCAAGGCGGCGGCGGGGGCGGGCAAGGTGGCGCAGGCGCCGGGATGAGCGGGTCCGAGGACTGCCTCGACGGCGCGGACAACGACGGCGACGGCGATGTCGACTGCGCAGATGCCGATTGCACGGAAGGTTTTACCTGCGTGGACGAGGCACCGGCGGGGTGGTCGTACACGTGGACCGCAGAAGGGGACGCGACACCCACGTCCTGCGAACCCGGCTTCCAGCCCGAGGAGCTCTTCAGGGATCCCGCGGGCGCGGCCGAGTGTTCGGCGTGTACGTGCGGCGATCTGCAAGGCGCGGCGTGCTCGACCCCGGGCCTGCAGTGTCATACGAACTCGAACAATTGCTTCGGCGGCGGCGAGAGCTGGTCGGGCGCGTTCCAGAACGGCGCCTGCGCCAAGCCGACGAACCTGCTCGGCTTCGCCATCAGCCTCTCGTGCCGGCTGAACGGGACGGCGATGGTGACCTCGCCCGGGAGCTGTCCGCCCTCGGTGAGCGATTTCCAGAACAAGGAGCCCTTCGCCGGCAAGATCACGGCGTGCGACGCCAAGACCTCGAACGGTGGCTGCGGCGCCGGCTCGGCGTGCGCGCCGAAGCCCGCCGCGGACACGGAGAGCCTCTGCCTCCGGCAGGAGGGCGAGCACGCGTGCCCCAACGGCTTCACGCAGGTCGTGAGTTACAAGAGCGCCACGGACACGCGCGCGTGCAGCGCATGCGCGTGCGAGTCCGACACGACGTGCACGGGCGGGCAGTACGTCTTTTATGATCTCGACATGTGCGTGGCCGAGGGCGCCAGCACCGCCCGGATCGCGGTCGACAGCAACACGTGCAGGAACGTGAGCGGGCAGCTCGACTCGAACTCGTGGTCGATCGAGCAAGTCCCTGCCATGCCGAGCGGCTCGTGCACCCCGACGGGCGGCGCGCCGACAGGCGAGGTCACGCCCGAAGGCGCGGTGACCTTCTGCTGCAAGTGAGCTCAGGTTTGGAGAGATGAACGAGGGGAAGGAGGGGCTCGGCGCGGAAGGCCGAGCCCCTTGTTCATGGCCTCAGGCGCGCCGGCGACGACGGCCGAACGCGAGGAGCGCCGCGCCGAGCGCCGCGAGCAGGCCACGCGAGGCGTCGTCGTCAGCCGCGACCGTGCAACCCGCGCAACCACCGCTGAGCTGGACGCCGTCCGCAGCGGCGCCGCCCGTGCCACCCGCGCCGCCCGCGCCGCCTGCGCCACCCTCGCCGCCTGCGCCGCCCACGCCGGTCGGATCGACGCACTGCCCGATGCTGCTGTCCATCGAGGTGCACTCGAGCCCCGTCGGGCAACCGTTGCCATCACTGCCACGGCAACCCTCGACGCAAGCCTTGCTCTCGTTGCAGACCATGCCGCTCGTCGCGTTGCCGCAATCGGCGTCCGTGTTGCATGAGATGTCGTCGCCGGGGTTCGTCGGATCGGTCTCGCCGGCGTCGACCGCGCCGTTGCCGTTCGCGTCCTCGGCGCCGTCGGGGATGCCGCCGTTGTCCGTATCCGCGTCGATCGGGCTCGTCGTCGTGGCGCCGCCGTCCGCGTCGGGCTTGCAGATGTTCGCCGCCGCATCCGTCGCCGGGTTCGAGCAGTCGAACCCGAGCTCGAGACCGTCGGGCAGGCCGTCGTTGTCGCTGTCCGGATCGACGACGTTCTTGATGCCGTCGCCGTCCGAGTCGTCGCTCGGGTTCGGCTCCTTGCCGTCGATCACGCCGTCGTCGTCGGTGTCCGCGTCGTTCGGATCCGAGCCGAGGAAGTCCTCGAGATCGTCGCCGAGACCGTCGCCGTCCGTGTCGACGATGGTGTTGTCATCGCCGGGATTGTTCGGATCGCCCTCGCCCGGATCGACGACGCCGTTGAGGTTCCAATCCTCGGAGCCGTCGGAGATGCCGCCGTCGTCCGTGTCCGCGTCGAGCGGGCTCGTCTTCGTCGCGCCCATGTCGCCGTCGGGCACGCAGCGGCCAGCGTTCGGATCGGTCGCGGGGCTGTCGCAGCCGAGGCCGAGCTCGGTGCCGTCGAACAGGCCGTCGTTGTCGCTGTCGGCGTCGGCGATGTTCGGCGTGCCGTCGCCATCCGTGTCGAACGACGGGTTCGGCTCGGCGCCGTCGGCCACGCCGTCGTCGTCCGTGTCCGCGTCGTTCGGATCCGAGCCGAGGTGCTCTTCGAGGTCATCGGAGAGGCCATCGCCGTCCGCGTCGATGATGACGCTGTCGTCGCTCGGATCGTTCGGATCCTTCTCGCCCGGATCGATCTGGCCGTTGAGGTTTCCGTCCTCCGAGCCGTCCTTCACGCCGCCGTTGTCCGTGTCGGCGTCGATCGGGCTCGTCTTCGTCGCGCCCATGTCGGCGTCGGGCACGCAGAAGACCTCGTTCGTGCCGGGCGCCTTGCAGTCGTAGCCGAGCTCGGTACCGTCGAGCAGGCCGTCGTTGTCGCTGTCAGGATCGAGCGCGTTGATGAGGCCGTCGCCGTCCGAGTCCTCGGCGGGGTTCGGCTCTTGCCCGTCGGGCACGCCGTCGTCGTCCGTGTCGGCGTCGTTCGGATCGGTGCCGAGCGTGCCTTCGACGACGTCGGAGAGGCCGTCGTTGTCCGTGTCGACGACGGTGCTGTCGTCGGCGGCGACGTTCGGATCCCCCTCGCCCGGATCGATCTGGCCGTTGAGGTTCCCGTCCTCCGAACCATCGGACACGCCGCCGTCGTCCGTGTCGGCGTCGATCGGGCTCGTCTTCGTCGCGCCGCTATCCGCGTCCGGCTTGCAGGTGCCGGCCGTCGTGTCGGTCGCGGGGTTCGAACAGTCGAACCCGAGCTCGGTGCCGTCGAAGAGGCCGTCGTTGTCGCTGTCGGCGTCGAGCACGTTGGGCACGCCGTCGCCGTCGGTGTCGATCGACGGGTTCGGCTCCTGGCCGTCGATGACGCCGTCGTCGTCGCTGTCGGCGTCGTTCGGATCCGAGCCGAGGATGGCTTCGACGATGTCGGAAAGGCCGTCGCCGTCGGTGTCGTTGATCGTGGTGTCGTCGCTCGGATCGAGCGGGTTGCCCTCGCCCTGATTGATCTTGCCGTCGAGGTCTGCGTCCTCGGAGCCGTCGCTCACGCCGCCGTTGTCGGTGTCGGCGTCGAGCGGATCGGTCGTCGTCGCGCCCATGTCCGCGTCGGGACGGCACGCGCCGGCCGAGGCATTGGTCGCGGGATTGTCGCAGCCGAGGCCGAGCTCGGTGCCGTCGAGCAGGCCGTCGTTGTCGCTGTCGGGGTCGAGCGCGTTGATGAGGCCGTCGCCGTCGGAGTCGACGTTCCACTGCGGCTCTTGGCCGTCGATCACGCCGTCGTCGTCGGAGTCGGCGTCGTTCGGGTCCGTGCCGCCGGCTTCCTCCTCGTCGTTCGAGAGGCCGTCGCCGTCGGAGTCGACGATGATCACCGTGGGAGGCGCGCCGGGATCGCCGCCGTTGCCGTCGGTGGGCGTGTCCTCGGCGGGCGCGCCTTGCGTGCCGCTCGCGTTGATCACGGCCTGGTTCACGATGCTGCCGCCGACGCCGGGATTCACCTTGACGCGGAAACGGATCGTCGTCGTCTCACCGACGTTGAGGTTACCGCCGACGGTGGCGTTCGCGCCCGTGCCGAGACGAACGATCACCGTGCTCGTGGCCGCGTCGAACTCGCCTTGATCGTCGGCGTTCGCGTCCGTCTTCGCGCCCATGTTCGGGCCCGTGACGACCTCGAGCGAGCCCGGGACGTAGGTCACTTCGGCGGGGAGTTTGTCGGAGAGAACCGTCTCCTTCGAGGTGTCGTCGCCCGTGTTGCTGACGACGATCGTGTACTCGAGCTCGTCGTCGGGGTTGACCACGCCGCCGTTCAGATCGGCGACGCTCTTCGCGGACGAGGTGAAGTTCGGCTTGAGCGTGGAGATCGCGGTGATGAAGCCGCCGAGGATGTAGCCGTCGCTCGACGTCTTCGCGACGAGCTCGGCCGAGGTCGAGCCGGGCGTGACGATGCTCGTGATGTCGAGGATGTCGAGATCGATGCCGCTCATGCTCCGCGCGGCGCCCGTGAGCTGCGGCAGATCTCCCATCACCGAGACGGGCGTGCCGAGGCGTGAGCGCGTGCCGTTGAAGAAGTTGGTGGCGAGGTTGGAGGCGTCCGAGAGCGGGAGCGCGTTCCAGCTCAGGCTGTCTCCCCCTTGCTGATCATCGCCCTCGTACGCGACGACGCCGAGCTTCGCGTTGTAGGCCGCGAGCGGCACGGCGAAGCCGGAGATCGTCGCCGCGATGCCATCCTGGTTTTCGCTGCTGACCTCGTCGAAGCCGTCGAAGAGCGTGATGTTGCGCGGCGGCTCGCTCTGGAGCTCGTAGACGACGACCATCCACCAGCCGGCGAACACCGAGTTGTTGTTGAGGTTGTTCAGCGCCACCGTGTCGACGCCGCTCACGCGGTAGGGGCCCGAGCCGTACTGCTGCACGTACGCCGTGATGTCGGCGACCGACTGGTAGTACCCGCTGATGTTCGAGAGCGGATCCCCGAGCACAGAGTCGATCGCCGTGATGTTGTGGGTGAAGTCGCCCAGGGGATCATCGAGGGTCACTTCGAGATCGGCCACCCCGGTCGGACTGCGCGCAGCCCAGTAGAGGTATGCATGCGTCACGGTGGCGCCGATCGGCAGGGTCAGTTGCGCGGTCGTCCTCGCGGAACTCGCGCTCACCATCGTGCTCGCGGAGGCCTGCGCGTCCGCTTGCCAGTACACGTCAGGCGCCGAGTCGTTCGTGTTCGTGCCGCAGGCGCCGACGTTTCCGGCGATCGGCACGGGGACTCCAGGACCACAGTCCTGCGCGAGCGTGTTGCCGATCAAAACGAAGTCACCCCGCTGGGTGACCTGGAAACGCTGCGCCGGTTCTGCGCTCACGGTCCCCGCCGCCCCGCAGATGAGCGTGGCGACGATACCGCTGAGAGCCGTTCTTCTTCTCATGCGTCCTCTCCAAGCAATCGGATGCAACCCCCGTTTATCATCAAGTTCCGTACCAGCAGTCAATCCGCGCGTCATCCCGGCAAGAAGCGCGATCCTGCTGCATGAAGAAGAATTCATCTCGATGCCTACAGGCATCAATCACGTGCGGCTCGTGGTCCTCACCCCTTGCGGACGCGTTATGCTGAGCGCGAGCACAGTCGCTCTCGCACCATGCACATCGAACTCATCATCGTTCGCCACGGTCAGTCGGAGGGAAACCGGGATCGTGTCTTCACGGGGCACGGCCCCTCACCGCTCACCGACCGCGGGCGCCGCGAAGCCGAGGCCGTGGCCCGGCGGATCACGGAGAAGCCAGTCACCGCGATCTTCGCGAGTGATCTGCCGCGGGCCCTGGAAACGGCGGCGCCCCTCGTCGAAAAATCAGGCGTTCCGCTCGTCGCGGACCCGGCTCTACGTGAGCGCAATTTCGGCGATCTGACCGGCACGTCGTTCGCCGACATCGAGGCGCGCCATCCCGACGTGTGGCGGGCGCTGCTCGCGCGCGACCCGCTCTTCCGCCCCCCGGGCGGCGAGTCGAACGCCGATTGCCGGGCCCGGATCTCAGGCTTCGTCGAGGGCCTCTTCGCCCGCGGCGTCGAGGGCCGGATCGTGCTCGTCAGCCACGGCGTGGCGATCAACCAGCTCCTCTACCACCTGCTCGGCGTGCCGGCTTCGCAGCCGCCACCGGTCGTCTTCCGCGTGGACAACTGCTCGGTCCAGCGCGTCGAGCGCCACGAGGACACCGTGCGCATCCTCTGCATCAACGACCGCAGCCACCTCGAAGGTTTGACCTGAAACGAGCGCGGGCCCCCGGACGAACACACGTCCGGAGGCCCGCCGTTCGTTCACGCGGATCGCGTCAGCACTTGCGCCAGGCGATGCCGTACGTCTGCCGCACGACGAGGCTCACCGAGTCGACGGTCATGAGGCCGCTGCCCGAGCGGTTCGCGAGCGTCGAGACGGCCGCCTGCGTGCTGATGTTGAGCGGACGGCTCGCGCCGCACGGCGACCACACCACGGCCTCGAGGGTGAGGTCGTCGCGGCGGAAGTAGTTTTCCGAGAAGGGACCGACGAGCTTGGTGCGGAAGGTGCGCCCGAAGCCGCCGGTGAAGTAGTAACTCGACGTCTGCGTGCCGACGACGGCCGCCCCGAGTTCGGCGAAGCCGCGGTAGTCGGCCGAGACGAGCGAGTAGCTGTAGCCCTGCGGGAAGGCCATATCGACCGTGAGCTGGCAGAACTTGCGCGCCTCGCTCGGCAGTCCGAGCGGGCTCGCCTCGGCGGTGAAGGCCCCGAAGATGAGCTCGAGGGCCTTGCGGTCCTCGGAGAGGGTGCCGGCGACCGAGCTCTGCGGGCAGCCGGTTCCGTTGTACACGAGCCCGCGGATCTCGACGCCCTCGGGCGGCTCGACGAGCTCGTAAGGCTCTGCGTTGGCCTGCTGCGAGATGCCGAGGACGGTCGAACCGGCCGCGACGAACGCAACGAGCAGCTTCTTCATGATGATGTCCCCCCAGATCGCTCGCGGGAGTTCGGCCCGCGGCGGTGTATGGGCACGACGAAGGCGCAGGGGTCCGCCCAGACCGCCCCCTCCGTGCCGTCCGATCGCGAACCTGAGGAGCCGAGCAGGCGGTCGCAAGCCTCGGACGGCGCTCTTCGCGCGCTTCCTTTCCCGCGTTTTCGAACGCGCCAGCGTGCGCCCGAGTAAGGAGCGCGCGGAAAACGAAAAACGCCGTGTTCCAGCTCGGGAACACGGCGTTTGATCTCGCTGCGGGTTTTTCTTGGTGGACCTGACAGGGATCGAACCTGCGACCTCTAGAGTGCGATTCTAGCGCTCTCCCAACTGAGCTACAGGCCCGTCAGCGACTCGCGGGACTCTACTGATTGAGCTTCGCGAGTCAAGACGAAAGTTTTGTTTCGGCGGTTCGGTCAGCCTCCGGACCGCGCCTGCGAGCGAGCGGCCGGGTTTTCGAAGGAGAACAGCTTGTTCTTCTCCAGCTTGTACGACGCCGTCTTGCCGAAGGGCGGGTTCATGTCCTGGATCCAGTACACGTCCCCCGAGACGATCGTGTCCTCCGGGCGCCCCGTGCGCTCCGGGTAGCGGAAGATGAAGTCCCGCATCGCGTCCCGGTACGCGGAGTTCGCCGGCAGGTGGATGCGGTTGAAGTAGTCGCTCCAGATCTGGTTGTACCGGAGGCTCTGCGCCTTCGTGAGGTCGAACTCCGGCGGCTTGCCGGTGAACGGGTCGATCGAGCGGCCGTCGATGGTCTTCGCGTCGACGATGATCGTGCCGTCGTCCATCACGGGGTTCGGCGAGAACATGAACCAGCCCTGCAAGTACCGCATCTTCTGCGCGAGGACGCGCAAGGGCTCGGGGTGCGGGACCTTGATGCGGCGGTTGACGACCCAGAGCTCGACCATCGCCTGGTTCACCGCGCCCGCGAGCATCGCGACGACCGCGAGCTCGCGCAGCGTCACGACGAACCGACCGACCTTGCGGCGAAGCGGCGAGGGCTCGGTGAGGGTCACGGGGCCCGGCGCACGCGGGACACGCAGGCCGAAGACACGCGAGACGTCACGCGTGGTGACGGCGTTCCAGATCGCGTCGACGAGGTGCGAGAGGCCAGGGACGCGGAAGAGCCAGGCCACCGTGGGCCCGAGCGGCAAGGCCGCGACGATGTCGGCGAGCGCGGCGCTTTGTTCGAGGCGCGCATGGTCCTTCGGGCGCTCCACGGCGATGCCACGCGTGAGGCCTTCCTCGGCGCGGAACGTGAGGAGCTCGTAGCGGTCGAGGCGCTTCAAGACGCGGCAGAGCCAGAGCGAGGCGCCGGACGAGGCGTCGAAGAGGACGACACGCGCGCGGTGCGTGCGGCGCATCGTGCGGGCGGCGAGGTCCCAGTCGTCGGTGGTGAAGAGCAACGTGGAGAAGACGCACATCGCCCAGGCGAAGGGGCCGAGGACGAACGTCGCGCCGAAGCCGATGTGCAGGATGCACATGAGCGCGACGGCGAGCCGGCGGGCCCAGGCGCGGCCGAGCGGCGAGGCGAGGCAGATCGGGATCGTGGCCTCGGCCATCAGGACGAACTTCGTGCCGACGATGATGAGCGCGGGCGGGACGAGGCCACGCACGGCCGCCACGATCGGCGTGACCATGCGGTCGACCCAGAGCACGTAATGAACCGCCGTGCCGTTTTTCCAGGCCGTGCCGGTCTTGTGAATGACGTTGAAGTAATAAATGGCGCAGATCTGGAGGAGGATGACGCCGGCCACGAGCGAGACGTGGGGCGTGAGCTTGCGCGGCTCGATGAGGTTCGTGCGGTCGTTGAGCTCGTCCGCGTTCGCCTCTTTGCGGCGGCGCATCGAGTCGAGCAGGGCGTCGACGGAGAAGCGGTCCCCCATCGGGAGGAACGCGGTCCACATCACGAGGAGGTTGAAAACGACGTATCCGCCATTCTCGATGAGCAGGATGCGGCCATTCATGCTGGCCACGAAGATCGCGGCGAGCACGTGGGCGATCCGCGTCTTGTAGCCGACGAGGACGCAGGTGAACGTGACGAGGAGGACCGCCCAGAGGGCCCAGAGCTCGGGGGCGGTGGAGAAGGCATTGAAGAGGGTGAACGCGCCCCAGGCCTGAGGCCGGAAGAGGTTCAGGTGCGTCGGCAGGACCCCCTTGTCGGAGTACATGTGGAGCCAGTCCGGCGTGCGCCGGAAGAGGTCCGTGACGAGGAGGAAGCCGAGCATGATCCGGGCGAAGCCGAGGGTCCGCCGGTCGATCGAGAGGTAGACGTCGCGGATGATCGTCCAGTAGCCCTGGAGGTGCCACGAGAGCCACCCGAGGCCCTTGGGCGTCTCGAAAGCGGCGCTGGGCGCAGCTTCGGAGGCCTCTTCCGGCGCTTCGTCGAGGGCTTCGGGGGCCGTGCTTGCGTCGAGGGGCGGCTGGCCTGTGGCGGAGCTCATGGGGCGTCCCCCCATTAGCGCGAATTTCGAGGCGCCGCACCCCTTCACTTCCCTTCCCTTACGCGGGAAATTTGCGTTAGGCTCGGCGCGATCCCGCGTATCGAGGGCGGGGCTATCGCATGCTTACCGCTACGGAACGGAAGACCCTGGCCTGGAGTGCCTTCCTCGCAGGGGTGTTATGCCTGATCCCCGGGGAGACGCCGCGCGGGCCGAGGATATGGGACTACGCACGGCAGGTCCTGCTCGACCGGCTGCTGGAGCATCGGGCAACGCAGATCGCGTGGGTGATCGCCGCGCTGATCTTGATCCACCACGTGTGGAGATCCCGGACCGAAGCGGGGTCGACGCCGGGAGATGCCACGCCGGCCGAGGAGAGCGCTCGAACGGGCGGGGCGTAGCAAAGCCGCTCTCCGTTGGGCCTTGACAAGTCGCTCAGAAGGAAAACCTGCCGGCGACCGCGGGCTCCACGCTCACGCCGGTCCACGCGAGCGTGCGGAGGAAGCGCACGCCGCAGGCGGCGACGAGGGCGAGGTGCTTCAGAGAGGGCATGAGGCCGCCGGTGGAGCGCTTGGCGTGGTCGCCGAGGACGACGTAAGAGGCTTTTACGTCGAATTGCCACGGGTGGGGATCGGCGTGGGCCGTGGCGGCGTGGAGGGACGCGGCGAGGAAGGGCGCGCAGAGCCCAATCATGACGCGGGGAATCATGGTTTGGGCTTCGGTAGAACTTCGCGGACCTTGCGGATTGCGGCGAGCCAGGCTTCCGAGGGCGGGGCGGCGCTTTGCCGGTGCGCCTCGCATACACGGCGAGGACCGCAGCGAGTGCCTCCTGTTCGGGCTCCTCGAACTTATCGATCATCCGATCGCCAACGAAATAGAGCTCGTCCGGGAGGCGAGTGGCTTCCGGCGGTGCACCCGGCGCCCAGCCATACGTCAACAGAGTGCTCGATCACTTCACGGTCTTACACGACTCGAAGGAATGCTGCTGCTGCGTGTTGCACAAAAAATCCTGATCGCGGCAGCATCCTACACACGTGACGCTGGCCTCTCGATCGTGGCAGTCGCGATAACAATTGTCCCCCGGTACGATGCACTCCTCCCGAAACGGCGGAACGCCGCCATCGTATGCATCGTACCGGCCCTTCTTCTTTTCCCGGGGGCTACAACCTGCGAGCAGGACAAGACCCGCACTCAAGATGATGCAGGAGGGCGCCCATGCGAGCCCCACGACGCTCAGTCCCCGAGGCATGAGTAGAAGCTATAACCAGCATCCGCGTCGCACTGCGCACCATTACGGCGGCAGCACATACGACATGACAGCCCCTGGTCGGCTTTGTAACAGCTATTGATGCACGCGTTCACCTCAGCGTGCATCAATAGCTTTGCGCGACGCCCGCATCGACCCCGAGGTCAGGATCCGTCGTGCATCCACCGACCATCAGCATGGCAGCCAGCACGAGCATGCTCATCGCGACGGCGTACCTCATCGGCCTCCTCATTCCCGTACGCTATCTCTCCGTGTTTCCACCCGTCAAGCCCGTATCCGCTTTCACCTTCGCCGCTCGTTTCCCGCTCTCCGTTGTGCCTTGACAAGTCGCTCAGAAGGAAAACCTGCCAGCGACCGCGGGCTCCACGCTCACGCCGGTCCACGCGAGCGTGCGGAGGAAGCGCACGCCGCAGGCGGCGACGAGGGCGAGGTGCTTCGCGAGCGTGTAGGCAAGCCCGAGGTGAACCGCGGGGAAGAAGCCGAGATACCGCGAGCAGAGGCCCCACGCATTGCAGACGGGGACGCGGCCGAAATCGAGGTGCGCGGCGAGCTCGAAGGACAAGGGGGCGCGGGAGGGTCGATAGCCAGCGCTCAGGAGGGGGCCTCCGAGGATGCCCATCCAGGCGGAGTCGCGGAAGAGGCCGAAAGCGCCGAGATGAGCGCCGAGGCCGAGGGATACGTTTTCGCGCAGGGCAAAGGTGCGGCGGGCGGAGAGGGACGGCATGAGGCCGCCGGTCGAGCGCTGGGCGTGGTCGCCGAGGACGACGTAGGAGGCTTTTACGTCGAATTGCCACGGGGCGGGATCGGCGTGGGCCGTGGCGGCGTGGAGGGACGCGGCGAGGAAGGGCGCGCAGAGCCCAATCGTGACGCGGGGAATCATGGTTTGGGCTTCGGGAGGACTTCGCGGACCTTGCGGATTGCGGCAAGCCAGGCTTCCGAGGGGCGCGGAGGCGGTTTGCCGGTGCGCCTCACATAGACGGCAAGGACCGCAGCGAGTGTCTCCTGTTCGGGCTCCTCGAACTTATCGATCATCCGATCGCCAACGAAATAGAACTCGTCCGGGAGGCGCGTCGCGAGCACCTTCTCGTCTACGGGGATACCCTCGGTCTCGCAATACGCGCGGTAGGCAAGCTTGGCGGCGATGCCCCTGCGCGCGGGGCGAAACTCTCGCAGCCAATCTTGATCCCACTCCCGATGAATGAGGGCCCATTCCGCGTCCTCCTCGGGGACGGGGTCTTTTTTGGCCCGGCTCATGAGCGCCTTGTACTCCGCCATGAGCGCTTCCTTTTCGGCAGGATCCTCGACCCACGAAAGTTTTTTCGCGAGCTCTGCCTCACGCGCGGCGCTCGGTCCTGGCGCAATCGGGCGGATCTTCGCCTCGGCCTCCGCCCTCCGGCGCTGCGTCCGCTCCTCCGGGCTCGTGAGCCATTTTCGCGCGGCCTCCATCACGGCCTCTCGGGATGGTGGCGGCGTCGGCTTGGGGAAATTCTTCCGGACGGCGCGAGCGGCCGCGAGCCAGGGCTCCGACGGCGGCGGCGCCGGCTGGCCGGCGCGGTTCCCATACGCGGTGAGGGCAGCCGCGAGCGTCTCGTGTTCGGGCTCGTCTTCAGGGGCTTTCCACACGTGGTAGCCGAACGCGCACCATGGTTCACGATCGATGCTGTCCCATGGTGCCGCACGGCCCTCGAAGGTGCCGCCCGTGCTTTCGAGGTATCCCTTGTACGCGCACCTCCCAGCAAAATCGCGGCGCGCCGGCTCTGGATCCCGTTTCGAACGTTCACGATGCAGGCGGGCCCACTCCGCATCCTCTTCCGGAAGGGGATCTCGATAGGCCAAGAGAACGACCTGGGCGCGCGCGTCCGCAATTGCAGCCCTCTCGGCCGGATCCTTCCGGAAAAACCACTCCTTCTGGAGCTCAGCCTCGAGCGCGGCGCACGGTCCTTTCGCGATGCTGTGAGGAGGTCCTTTCGGCTCCACGTCAACCCCCTCCTTCCGGCGGCGGATCCCCTTCGGTAGCCGGATCGCTCGGGCACCCCCACCCAGGCCCGGCACCGAGCGGGCAAAGCAGGGGCACAAGCTCAGGCGCGATGAATCCCGGCGGCGGCGCGGGGAGGCTGACCAGCACGTCGATCACGTCGTCGAACGAGATCGATTCTTCCTTCCAGATCTCCTCAGGGAGTTTCTCGGGTTCGTACCGCCAATCGAAGTCGAATCGGCACTCCGCATCCTTGCCGGGGATCTGCTGCGCCATAATGTCCCCCTTCTTCTTCGACATCTCTGTATACAGAAATTTGTCTTTGCACAAGATGAAGGTCACCGCGAGGCCGTCCGTCATGAGACACTCAATGACATCCTTGACTTCCCAGCGCTTCTCTTCCTTCCAGTCGCCCCACTGACCATCGGCATACTCGCGGCAGAAGAGGCGTCCCACCTGATCGTTGCTTGGCCTTTGCTGAAAGTAGTTGAGCCCCTTGGCGTTCAGAACCGTGCGCCGCAAGAGGACCATGTCCTCCGGCGCCATCGCGGCCAGACGGTCGCGCAGCGCCTGCCGGTCATCCGGGTCCATGATCGAACAGCTCGGGAGAACGAGGGCGAACACCCCGATCGCCACAGCGCGGAGGAGCGGGTTCATGCGGGCATGTTCTCACGGGTTTGACAAGGAAATCAACCCGCTCCCCCCAAGCCTCAGCCTTCCGGCGTCTGCTTCGCCTTCGCCGCGAACAATGGAGCGCGAATGGCGTCCACCATCGCGGCGGGCGGCGGCGTCAGCCCTGTGCGGGATCGGTTTCGAGCGCCTCGTCGCCTGCGCCCGTATCGGCGGCGGCGAGGGCCGACCTCGTGCGGACCTCGTCGAAGAAGAGGTCCTGCGTGACTCTATCGCGAGGAAACTCGGCCACGAGGCGGCTCATCACCTCGGTGTATACGAGGAGAAACTTCTCCTTCGCCGCGTCCCTCGCCGCCCGCGCGTCCCGCGCCTTCTGCGCCGCGACCTTCCGGCTCGCGAGCGCGACCTGATATTGCTGCCTGTGCGCCGCAATGACGAGCCTCTCGGCCTCCGCCTCCGGCCAAAATGGCGCCGCGGCGGCGAGGCGGCCTTCGAGGTCGATCATCGCCTGCACCTGCGATTCGCCGAGCAGCCTCGTGATCACGCCAGATCCCTCGGGGAAGACCATGCCCGCGATACGCCCGCCGCTCCTGCCGTCGGCGATCTCGGCCTTCTGGAGCGAGATGCGGACGCGGCGATCGGAGACGTGGTTCTCGTATTTGACGTCGACCCGCGCGGGAAGAATGGCCTTGACGGCCTCCTCGTAAACGACTTGCGCCGCGATGAGCTCCGCCTCGCCGCACGTCATCTTCTCGGCGAGGCCGACGAGCACGGCATTGGCGCTGAATTTACCGAGCATTCGGGCGGAGTAACGCGCAAGCTCGGAGCATTTCGAGACGGGGGTGTCACGCGTGGGCGATTGCATCGAGGAATCCTCCTTCCAAAAGGGGATGCGGAGTGTCGAGAAAGCGCAGGCCGCTGCGGCCGTGCGGGCCGTGAGACGTACGGAGGGTCATCTCATGCGAGGCGGATTCTTGCTTTCGACGGGGCGCGCGGGCGCAGGCGCGTCGGTGGGCTCCCGGCGAGCGCTGGGAGGTGTCCGCGTCGACGCAAGACCTGTCCTGCCGACGGCCGGGAGGTGTTTGCGTCGGCGCAAGACACGTCCTGCCGACGGCCGGGAGGTGTTTGCGTCGGCGCAAGACACGTCCTGTCAGGTGCAGGAAGGTGTTTGCGTCGGTGCGAGGCGCTGCCTGACGAGCCTTGCGAGGCGCTCGCGCCGGCGCAAGGCGCGCCCTGCCGAGGTCTGGAAGGTGCGCGCGCCGGCGCAAGGCGCGCCCTGCCGAGGTCTGGAAGGTGTTCGCGCCGGCGCGAGACATCCCCTGCACGATCGGCGTGCGTTTCGACCTCGACGTCGACCGGCACCGGGCAAGATCCCGAATACCGGCCGACGCTCTTCGAACTGCCGCCGCGAATGGCCGTAGGCAGGATCCGGGGTTCGTCCGAGTGACCCCCCCCCTGGTTCGTCGTGACCGAACCGTGCGCCGTCCCCTTGTGTTTTCCGGGCGTTCCCTGGTAGCATCAGGGTTCGTCCACGGATTCGATGCGCTGCCCGGGCCTCAACCTGCTCACCGCCTCGGTCGTCGCGTTTGCGGCGCCTGCAATGGCCGACGACGCGCTGGTGGACCAGCGGCTCGCGTTTCGCCTGGAGTATGTCGTTCCCGCGGACGTTCGGTGTCCCACGGAAGCGGCCCTTGCCGAGCTGACGAGCGCGAAGTTCCGCTACGACGTCTTCCCGGAATCGGCGCGTGCGTCCCTCTCCGTCAGGGTGCGGCGTGCCGGGGGGCAACTGGAGGCCGTGCTCATCGCGCGCGACGAGCAGGGGACGGTTCAATGGGAGGAAACGGCGACGCCCCGAGGGAAGTGCAATGATCTCGTCGAGGACGTCGCGCTCATGGTGGCGGTGCGGTTCGTGACCGTGAAGGGCGAGAAGCCGGAGGCGTGGGCACTCCTGGTCCCGCCGCCGCCCGCGTCTCCGGCCTCGGTGCCTACGCCAGAGCGGCAGCCGCCTGACGTACTGCCCCCGGCCGCGCCCCCTCCGCAGGCCGCTCCACCGGACGGCGCAGCCGCCGCGCCCCCGTTCCGCCCGGAGCTGTCCGCAGCCGCCGTGTTCGGGCCTCTCGACACCCCGAACGTCGCCTTCGGCGGAGCCCTCCAGGTCGCGCTGCGTTGGCCGCGGGCTAGCCTCGGCGTCGAGCTGCGCGTCGTGGTCGATCATCGAGGGGAGGTCGCCGAGGTCCCGATCCGCACGTGGTTTGCAACGGGCGTCGTGCTCCCGTGCCTCGTCATTGGCGAACATGTCCGTGCCTGCATTCCGATATCCGCTGGGGTCTATCAAATTGGCGTCGGCGCCGCGGCAAAGACGGGTAGTAGCTTCGCCGAGCCATTCGGCGGTGCCGGCCTGCGGGGTTCGTACGACGTCGCACTCTCCCCGCACGTGCGACTCCGCGGATATGCAGAGGTACTGATTGCGGCTACCAGGACCGAAATCGTCTATCTTTCCCCTGGGTCGCGAGAGTCGGAAAGAATTTGGGCCATGCCTGCGGTGTTGCCGTCTATTGGAGTTGGGGCGATATGGAAACCATAGCATTTATTCGGTTGGCTATTTGTGGTGCATTCGTGACGCTGTGTTCGGCATGTTATACGGGGACGCTTGAAGTTATTGGAATAGGCGACGCCGGTCCGGATGCCGATGACGCCGGAACGAACGATGGCGGCGAGGAAGGCGGCGGCGGCGGCGGCGGCGTCGAGGCCAAGTCATGCGAGGCACGGGGCGGGCAGTGCGTCCCTTTGCGGCCCATCGGATGGAGCGACCCTATCCTCATCGCGAGGTCGCCGGGTCACCCTCTCGAATGTCCCCCGGAGGCGCCCGTACACCATTTTACCAAGTACGCTGACCTGATCGCGGGGCCGCTCAACTGCGCTTGCGCCTGCAAGCCATCCACCGGGACGTGCATCCTTCCCGCGACGATGACCGCGCAAAATGCCGCCTGCGACGCGCCGGAGACCGTGGTAACGTCGTTCGATCCTCCGACCGAGTGGGATGGAGCCTGCTCGAACGCGAGCGCAATCGCCGCCGGCAAACAATGCGGCGGGAAAGCGTGCGTCGAGTCTCTCACGATTGGCCCGATGCAAGCCGTGGACGTCGGCTGCGAGGTAGAGGAGGAGCAGATCCTCACGGGAACCTCCGACGTGCCGAGGTGGGGGCTGACGGTCATTGGCTGCGAGGGGTTTCCGGAAGGTGGGGAGGTGGGGTGCGGCTCCGCGTCGAAGTGTGCCCCCGCGCCCGTGCCCCCTCCCGAGTTCCGGATCTGCGTGTATCAAGAAGGGGACGTCCCCTGCGAAGGCGAAAGTTATACCGACCGCCTCGTCATTTATACCGGCTACGACGACAAACGGACCTGCACGGATTGCACGTGCTCGCCCGAGGTCGTCGGCAGCCTGTGTACCGCGACCGCCTCGATCTACTCGGATGCGATGTGTCAGACGCCACTGATTTCGGGATACCCGATCTCGTCGCTGCAAGAGGTGTGTTTGCCCTTGACGCCACCAGGACAGGCACTCGGAAGCAAGGCCCTGTCGGACGTCAAATACCACCCGGGCACGTGTCAGCCGATCGACGGTGAGTCCACCGGCGAGGTGGAGCGCCTCCGCCCGTCGACGATTTGCTGTCGACCGTAGGATTTTGGTGTCCCTCTCGGGGGCTCGACCCAATCCCCGAAGATGTGACCCAAGAACGAACCTCGAACCCATCGACTCGTGACCAGCTCGTGCAGCTCTCGCGCCGCGTGCCTATCTGGCTGGCCCGTCTCACGCCGCCCTGGGGGCCCGTCGCCGACGAGCACATTCCAGACCTCGCGCAGGAGGTGCTGCTCGCGGCCATCGCAAGCTTGTCGAGGTACGACCCGGCCAAAGGTTCGCTGGGCCTCTGGCTGTACGTGATCACGAGGCGGATGGCGCGCGATCTTCGCCAGCGCGAGGACTATCGAAGCGATTTCACCGACGAGCAAGACGTGACCGTCCTGCCGGTGGGCGCGAAAAACCCCGAGGAAGCCATGGCGACAGCGCAATATGAGCGGCTTGTTCACGAGACCATCGGGGAAATGGACGAGGATCTGCGCGAGGTGCTCACGGCCGTGGAGCTCGCGGAGCTGAGCTACGAGGAGACGGCGCAGCTCATCGGGGGCTCGAAACGAACGGTCAAGGATCGGCTGGAACGGGCGCGGCAGGATTTTTCCCGCCGGATCAAGAGGAAGATGCGCGACCGCGGGCTCGTCGTCCTGCCGTTCGCGGTGGACGGGCTGTTCGCGTTCATTCGCGCCCGCACGGAGCAGGTGCCGGAGGACCAGCTCGCCGAGCTCCGCGCCATCGTCGAGCAGAGCCCCGCGTCGGGGGCCCAGCCAGCGGTTCCGGATGCCGTGCCGAATGCCGAGGCGGCCACGTCTGTCGCTTCGAACGTCGGCTCGTTTGTCGGCGGAAACTTGACGGGCGGGATTGTGGGTGGGGTCATCGTTTATCTCCTCATGCAGACCACGCCGGCCCCGGTGCCGGTGGCCGCACGGGCCTACATTGACGAGCGCGTCCCGCACGTCCCTGCCGTGGACGCGACGCCTGCGCAGCCAACCACGCCGCCAGCGGTGCCACCGCGGAAACTCACTGCGGGGCAGCAACCGGCGGATCCCCTGCTCGAGGCGCGCGCCTTGCTGGATCGGGCCCGAGGCGCCTTGGAGCAGGGGGACATCGCGGATGCTCGGGAGGTTCTTGCTCGCTACGATCGCCGTTTCCCTGCGAATCCCTTCCCCAACGTGAGGGCAGCGGTCCTCGGGAAAATCGTGAAGGCCGCGCGCTGAGTGAGTTTTTTGGTGTCCCTTCGCCGCGGCTGAACCAATCCCCCTAAGTAGGTCCGTCCCAACGACGAGCCGAAGGAAACGAGCCATGCCCAGGAAGCTCAGCAAGAGAATGGTCCCCCCCGCTCCCGAGCCGTCCGAACCCGCGGAGCTGACCACGGAGCTCGCACTCGCCAGCGACGGCAAGCTTTATTTCCAGTTCGAGGACGAGCCACCCCCGGGGCGTCCGGTCTTCGTTGGTTACGCATTGCATGCGGAAGAGGTCATGAAGTTCAACGCGGCGGACGTGCTCGCGTGGGGCATGCTCCACAAGCTTGCGCTCGGGAGTGATGGCTGCATTTACGTGGAGGAGGGGGTCATCGACGCGGAAGGCCGGGACGTGTTCCGCGGCTTTGTCGCGACCGCGGAGGAAGCTGCGCGCGCGGCTGAGGTATTGCACCGCGCCGCGTTCAACATCACGGTGGAGGTGTTCGCGCGGAAGCGCGCGGCGAGCGATCGCGCCCAGCTATGAAAGACGGCAGCCGGCGCCGCGTCCGTCGAGGAAGAGCCGTACCGGGTCGTCGAGTTTTGATGACGTGACCTCGTTGACGTCCAGAACCTTGGGGAGCACCTGCGGGGGCCATCATGGTGCGGTGGAAGGAGCTTCTCGCCTCGTTTGGCACGAACGATGTATTGCTTTCGGCTCGAACGAGAGAGACGGAACGATACCATCAACGTGGAGGGGATGAACGTGGAAACAATCAAGCCCGAATTTCTGGCCAATCTCGCCTCCGAGCTCGAAGCAGCCGGAAAACCGATGAGCGCACCCGCCACCACTTCGTACAAGCGGAGGCTCAGGGCCAAAAAGTCCTGTATCGCTGCCATCTTTGCGCTGGTCGGCCCGCTGCTGGTCGTCAGCCCATCGCCAGCCGCAGCAGCCTGTGACGATCCGAATTTTGTCAGGCGCACTCACGCCACGAGGTGCGGCGAACAGGCCGTCTACCACCGCTACCTACGCACCGAGTGGGACTCTCCGGGCTTCTGCCACGTATTTCGCAGCATGAGGGTGATAAGGCCGGGTCAGCCGGGTCAGCGAGTGGATTTGGGCGAGAAGCGCGCCTGCGGACGCTCGCCGTGACCGCGACACACATGCCCACGATGTGTCGGTTTTCCCGACACCATAGGCCCCGGAGGTGATGCCCTCAGACACCCCACCCCCTCAGGGCCGGCCCCCATGGACGCCTCCTCTGCGATCCGGCGAGCCGCTCAGGAATTGCTTTCTTCAGCGCCTGCAGCGCAGTCGACCGTTGTCGTTGGAGATGTCGCCCCTGCAGCGATGAAAATCGCGCAGCATCGTCCTCCGGAAGTGCCCGCCACGATCTTCGCACATCGCGAACAGGGTCCCCCCCTCCATGCGGATGTTCCTGCAGGTGCGCATGTACGATCCCCGCGGTCGATGCTGGGCCACCGCCGAGCCACCGCTGAGCAGCACGAGAGACAGCGAGAACGCGCCAAGCGCGAGCGCAGTTACCATTTTTCTCATGATCTCCCCTTTGTCATCGCGACCATCGGTGATGCTCAATCTTTTCTAAGGCCGGCGCGCTCGAGACACAATCGGAGCTCACGCTCGCCGACGAGCCAATCCAATCGAGAGCGTGAACGCGACGGCGCGATGGGTGAGCCGCAACGTGAAGCGGTGGCAGGACGGGAGTATGGCGCTGCGCAAGGTGCTGCTGCCGAGGGGCCGCTGGGAACGAGCTCTGCGCGGGCTGCTTGACGGACGGCGCCGTGGACGCAACGAGCTTGGCAGGGGCGCGCATGAACATCGTCAAGCAATCATTGATTTTCCTCGCATTCGCGGCGGCCGTCCATCTCCTCTGCCCGGCTACGGCGGACGCGGCCACTTGGAAGCCGCTCCCTCGGTGGGCTGGCGGCACTCGATGTGGGCCGACGTATGATCATGATGGTGTCAAATATCAGGTATGCCTTGGATTTTCGCGGGGCAGGCAAAGCGTTCAAGCATTCGTCGCCATGAACAACCACACGGGTCGCCCTCACCGGATCGCCGTGACCCGAGTGTGTGTCATGTCTGGCACTCGATGCGTCCTTCGCAGCGTCGATTCATGCGGCGCGGTTTCGCTCGACACGGGTCATCAACGGGGCTGTCTCGGTCATACGGTCCCCAATGAACGAGGTTATAGCGGCATGGCGACCGCCATCATCGACGGCCGGGAGGTCGGGACGTTCCGCGTCGACTAGCGATCGGTTTCAAGAATCGGCGGCGTCGAGGTGCTGATTGGCGTCACTGCGGAATGAGCACCGCGAGAAGGTCCGTGCGTGGCTCGGCCCCGGAGCTCGGAAGGGCGGCAACGTCCGAAGTGGCACCACCACGCGCCGGCGGGGCGCCCCAAGGGGTGGCCACTGGATCCGAAGTGGCACCACCACGCGTCAACGGGGGCGATCCGGCGTCCATGGGACGCGGATCGAGCGGGTCACGCCGGGTCAGGGGGGATGGAACCGTTCTCGGAGGTCAGGTCCGAGTTCTGCGCGAGGCTCGAAGGTGACGTCGGAGCTTAGGTCGGAGCTCCGAGCGAGGCTCGAAGGTAACCTCGGAGGTCGGTTCCATCACCCCGCTCAATTCGCGTCGCGCCCCTCGGTGGCGCGTGCGACCGCCTAGATAGGCCAGGTTGACGCGCAGCAACCTGGCGTCAAGCGGTGGACATGATAACGAGGTATCCGCGAGCGCCTGGCGCGTGTTCGTGTCATCGAAGACCGGCATGCCTTCGTAGAGCTCCCATCGCGTGAGCCCCTCGTGCACCTTCTCCGTCAACATCGGGATGAGCGGAAGGAGCGGGCTGCTCAGAGAGCGCCCGGCCGAATCGACCACGCATTCGAGCCAAGACGCAAACGGGAGCCTCCGGAGCGCATGTCCGGCGCCGCGCAGGAGTTCGAAGAAGCCCTGCAGATCGGGCGACTCGGCCACCGGCGGCACGAGATGGTACGTCCGGCCCAGGTTTGCAGGGTTCAGCGAGATGCGCGTGATGGCGGCGCTCACGTAATCGACAGGGACGAAGTCCTTGCGCTGGCGCGGCAGGTCGGGATAACAGCCCGCATGTATGCAACCCTCGATCAACCGGCAGACGAAATCGTCCACGTTGGCGGCGCCCGTCGTCGTGTCGCCCATGATGAACCCCGGTCGGAAGATGCTCGTGGCGAGCCCACGCGAGCGCGCCGTGGAGACGAGTTGCTCGGCGACCCACTTGCTCTGTGAGTAGCCCATGTCCGTATCGAGGTAGGGCGCGCCGTGCGCGAGATTGTCGGTCTCGTACACGACGCTCACGCCCTTGAAATAACCCACATGGCCGACGATACCGATCGATGATAGGTAATGCACCGGCTTCTGCCGGATCGCGCACGCCAGCCGGAGGACCTCACACGTCCCCGAGACGTTCGCGCTCCTGAGCGCGTGGTAGGGCTTGACATAATTGACCTCGGCGGCGGAATGGTAAATCGTGTCGATCTGCCCGGCCAGGGCGTGGAATTGCGGCGCATCGAGCCCGAGGAGCGGCTGCCTCAGATCGCCAGGAATGGGCAGAATGCGTGCCTCGTGCTGCGGCTGCCACAGTCCGTACATCGTGAGCGCCGCGCGAATACGCTCCATGCCCGCCTGCGTATCCTCCGCGCGCACGAGGCAGCGGATCTCCGCGCGTGTATGTCGAAGGAGATCGCGCAGGAGGAAGGCGCCGAGAAAGCCAGTGGCGCCGGTCAAGAAGATATGCCGGGGAGGGCCGCTCGGGCGGGTCGCAGGACCTGGGCGGATGCTCGGATCAAGCTCGACGTCGTCGTGGAACGACGCGATCGTGCTCGACGCGACGTCATTGCAGACGCAGCGTCGAGCATCGTCGATATTCTGCGCAAGGCGCGCGAGCGACGGCGCGTCGAAGAGATATCGCGCGGGCAAGTCAACCCGAAAATCCTGGCGGATACGGACGATGAGCCGCGCGGCAAGGATGGAATCACCTCCTAGGTCGAAGAAGGAGTCCTCCCGGTGGATGCCCTCCATGCGGAGGATATCATTAAAGATTCGTGCGAGGTGCGTCTCGGTGCTCGTGGAAGGAGGCGACGCCTCGTCGAACTCGGCCCGTGCACGCACGTCCCGTGGCGACGGAAGGGCGGAGACGTCGAGTTTGCCATTGCACGAGAGGGGGAGCGCGGGTAAGAGTACGGTGTATGAGGGGAGGAGGTGGCTTGGTAAGCGTGCCTCGAGGTGGGCGCCTATCTGCTTCGTGTCGACGCTCGCGTGGGCGACGACATAAGCCACGATGCGTTTGTCGCCGGGGACGTCCTCCCGCACGACCACGGCGGCCTCTTTGACGAGGGGACAGGCGCAGAGCGCCACCTCGATCTCCCCGAGTTCGATGCGAAAGCCGCGGATCTTGACTTGACGATCTTGTCGCCCGAGGAAGTCGATGGTGCCGTCCTGTAGATAACGAGCAAAGTCCCCGGTACGATAGAGCCGCGCCCCGGGCTTGCTCGAAAACGGATCCGCAATGAAACGCTCGGCCGTGAGCTCGGGCTGGCGAAGATACCCGATGGCGAGCCCGTCGCCGCCGACATAAAGCTCGCCAGGTACACCCGCGGCAACGGGCGAGAGGTCCGGATCGAGCACGTAGGCGGTAGATTTTGCGATGGGCCGACCGATCGGGATGCTCGAGGCGTCATGGGGCTCATCACGGACGAGATGCGTCGTGGAGAATGTCGTATTCTCGGTCGGACCATACCCGTTGATCAGTCGTCTCACGCCGCCGGTACGCAGCACGGCACGAGCCCATTTCGGGTCGAGCGTCTCCCCGCCGACGACGAGATATTCGAGGCCCGAGAAGATATCGGGATCGGCGCTCGCCAAATGATGAAAGATCGAGGTCGTCACGAACATCACGGTGATGCCGGCGCGGTCCTTGGCGGCGCGGAGAGCGGCAGGCGACAACAACGTGTCTTGCGGGACGAGGACGAGGCGCGCGCCGTTGAGCAGCGCGCCCCATATCTCGAACGTGGACGCGTCGAAGGACAGGCTCGCAGCGTGCATGACGCGGTCGGAGCGACAAAACTCGATGTAATTGGTCTGCACGACGAGCCGGACGATCGCGCGATGAGGCACGACGACGCCCTTCGGGCGGCCCGTTGAGCCGGACGTGAACATCACGTACGCCGGGGCCTCGGATGTGAGATTTTGTAACGGATCGCCCGATGGAAGGTAGGCATCTCCGTTCGCCTTGTCGTCATCGGGCGGGACGACGTCGCCCTGGAATCCAAGCTGACGCGCGTGGTCCGGCTGCGCGACGAGCACCGGAGCCTCGGTCTCGTGGAGCATCCATCGCAGGCGCTCCTTGGGGTATGTGGGGTCCATGGGAACATAAGCGCCCCCCGCCTTGAGAACGCCGAGGATGCCCACGAGCATCGGAAGTGACCGGGCCACGGATATGCCGACGAGCACGCCCGGTCCCACCCCGCACCGCCGCAATCTGCGTGCGAGCCGTCCGGCGCTGCGATCGAGCGCGCCATAGGTGAGTGTTCGCCCCTCGTGCACGGCCACTATCATGTCTGGTGCCGCTCGGGCCTGCGCCTCGAAAAGAGAGTGAACCGTTGTGTCACGAGGCGCATCCGTGCTCATCATCGTTGTCAGTGTCACGCTTTCCCCCTTGCCAACAGAATTCCGCGGTAGGAACTGGCTGAGCCTCAGCGCCGATCGCGCGATAGCGCATACGCGATCCCGCTCTGGAGCGTTCCGCGTGTGACGATGCCTGAAAGCTCGGCTCCGATTTCGACGAGGGTCTTCGCGACGGCGGGGCTGATGCCGGTCATCAACATTTCAACGCCGAGCAGCCGGGCTGCCTTCGCGGCGCTCACCAGCGCATCTGCAATCTCGGCATCCACGAGCTTCACGCCTGTGATGTCGAGGATGGCGACCCGTGCGTGGTGCGAAGCGATGCCGTCGATGAGCGCCCTTTGGATCTCCGCTGCCCGCGCGTCGTCGATATCTCCGACGAGGGGCATGGCCACGACACCGTCGGCGATAGGCAAGAGCGGAGTCCCGAGCGCGCGGAGGGCCCGCTGCTGGGTCTTGACCAGCTCGGTTTGGAGCTTGAGCTGGAGGCGCTCGGCCGTGCTCGTCGTGACATCCCGAAAAAATCCGGCCATTCCCGTGGGCGCCCCCGCGGCGTCTCTGATGAGGAAGGCGGAGGTCTGTCCCAGCCATTCACTGCCATTCGGACGCCTGATTCGAAGGGTGCCGCTCCATGCGCCCGTGTCAAAGAGCACAGGGACGACTTCAGCCTGGAGCCTTGCATAATTCTCGGGATCGTAGAACTCCTCGAGAGTGAGTCCGACGGCGCTCTCTCCAAACCCGCTCATTGCCTTGAAGCTCGCGTTCGCATAAATAACGCGGCCGTCGAGGGACGTGAGCGTGATGCCGTCGAGGGCGTAATTGACGAGCGCCTGAGCAACGCCAAGCTGCTCGATCATGGAGGTCTGCGACTTCACGACAGCCCTCAGCGTGCGCACTTCCTCCTCAGCGCACGCGATACCATTGCAATGGAGATATGTCTCCGGACCGAGTGCATCCGTGCGATTCGACGGGGACGTATCGTCGAGTGCTTGTGGTTCCACGCCGGTGAGCGTATTCATGATACTCCACCTCCACCAAGATTCTAGGATAGATGCACGCCAACGCGCCACCCTGAATGCGGGACATTCGCAACGGCTGGACAGCACCAGGGCAAGGGCGCACCGTCCCCATCAGAATGCGTACGCCCGTACCCGAGGCGCACGGAGGATGGACCGTGATCGGTATCGAGCGAGAGCAGCGCGTTCGGCACTTCGATCATGAAGGCGGGGGAGGATGTCCCTGATCTTCCCCCGCTCCCGTGGACAAACCGACGATGCCGCAAACGCAACCGTGTCCTTCCACGCCGCGTACGCCACACGAATGACCCCATATTCGAGGAGTCCGCACCGGAGATACTCCTCGACCTCCCGCACGACGAACCGCGGCAACGGAAGCCATGGCCCGGCTCCGCGTGGTGACGCCGAGCGATCCCGACTCACCTCAGGTGCGCTGCCGGCGGGATATCCTCGCCAAGTATCACCAGCGTATGAAGGAGGAGGCGCCCTATGCATACAAACCGATAACGCCGGTCGTGCAATCGGTGGAAGACGCGGGGGTCGCGCGGCGAGTGGCCCGCCTCTGGCCGCTCACGACCGTGAAGGGATGAAAGAAACCGCCTCTCCTCGGACTCCCTCTGCGCGCCCTGGGCGGAACGGTCGTGACGTCCAGACCGCCCGAGTGCTACCAGCGTGGGCGAATGAAACTTCGCCCGGCGCCGGTGAGCCCCGAGTCAGTCGCCGCGTGCACGATGACGAAGAGCCTGTCCGAGTCCTGTGCTCCGTGCGTCAAGTCCCCGGTTGCATCGCCGAGCGCTGCAATCCCGAGTGCCTCGCCGGTGGGTGAGACGCGGGCCTCCCGCTCGATGACGTCGAGTGTCTCCCATCTGATAAGGACACGGTTGCCAGCCGCACGGGAAGCGTGCTAGGCGCCGGGGAGCAGGAATTCCCGGTTTGCCCTATGCGCTCACCGACCTGCTAGACCGTCAGGCCCTACCCAGCGCACGGAGCCATCCCCATGTCCCTTGAAAAACACGGTAATTGCCTCTGCGGTGCTACCAAGGTCAGCGTCACCCTGGAAGATGCCAGCGTCAGCGCCTGCCACTGCAGCATGTGCCGCAAGTGGGCCGGTGGCCCGCTGCTGGTGGTGCACAGCACCCAACAGGTACGTTTCAGCGGTCGCGAGCCGAGCATCTACGATTCCTCCGACTGGGCCCAGCGCGGCTTCTGCGGCCAGTGCGGCACCCACCTGTTCTATCGTTTGAAGGCCGGCGGCTTCCATGCGGTGCCGGTCGGCGTGCTCGACGGCGATACCCAGTGGGCCTTCAACCTGCAGGTCTACATCGACGAGAAACCGGCCTATTACTGCTTCGCCAACCAGACCCGGGAAATGACCGGCCAGCAGGTGATGGAGCAGTTCAGCTAGAACATCGATCGGTTTGACAACCGCTCGATGTTCTAGCCTTCTTTCGTCCCGAGGGGGAAACCGCTTCGCGATCTCGCAGAGCGCCGAACCGTTCGGCGCTCTAGAACCTCGATCGATATGATGCATCTCCGCCTTCTTGCTGGGTTTTGCGTTCTGATGACCGGCTGCGCCGCATCGGGCCCCGGCGGCAGCTCTCCGCCGCTCGCCCCGCCGGCGGCCGCCACGATAAGCCCGGTCATCCAGGGAGAGACGACGGCGAAGGGTGTGCGAGGCTCGTGGCGCTCGCGCGGCTACGGCTGGCTCCTGACGGTATCCGACAAGGGGCTACGGCTTCACCACGAAAGCGCCGCAGGCTGCTATGCAGACCCCAACGAGACTGCGGGGCTGCTCGAGATTTTTGGCTATAGCCAGCCCGGACCGGAGGGTGCCATGCACTTTCTCAGCCGTCCGGACGAGACGCGATACCTCTTCGACAGGATCGACCGGCTGCCGGCCTCCTGCAATGATGAGAACCGCGCGTGGGATGCACCTGCGGTCTTCGAAGTCTTCGCCGCCACCCTCGCGGAGCACTACGCATTCTTCAAGGAACGCAACCTGGACTGGTCGGCACGTGTTGAAGCGGGGCGCGCGCAGGTGTCGCCTGGAATGCCCGAGCGGAAGCTGTTCGACGTCCTCTCCACGACGCTGCAAGGCCTCGGCGACGCGCATGTCAATCTCTCGGCCGAAATCGGCGCCGACGCGCTGAACTTCGAGGAGACGCACAGCCCAACGCTCGAGCTGCTCTCGGCGCGTGCCCGCGCCGAGGGTCGACCCGCGAAGGAGGTCGAGCGCGCGTGGTTGCGGGCCTACCGCGATGGCATTCTGCAGGTCATCCTCGGCGGAAAGGGGCATCAGGCCGCCAACGATCGGATCTTATGGGGGTTCGCCGCCCCGCGCGTCGGGTATCTCAACGTGGTCACGATGGGGGGCTTCGGCGATAAGCTCTCGCGCGAGAAGGAGCTCTCCGCCCTGGACCTCGTGCTGGACGAGGCCATGTCAGCCTTTCACGGCGCCGCTGCGGTCATCGTGGACGTCACCAACAACCGCGGCGGCTACGACCTGATCTCCCGCGCGATTGCGAACCGCTTTGCCGACCAGAAGCGGCTTGCCTTCACCAAGCAGGCCTACCGCGCGAAGGGCATGGCGCCGCAGGCATTCCATGTGGAGCCGAGCCCGCGGCCGCGCTTTACCGGTCAGGTCTATCTGCTGACGAGCGACGTCACCGTGAGCGCTGGAGAAACGTTCACGCTCGCCATGCGGGCTCTCCCCCACGTCAAGCACTTCGGGACGACGACACGAGGCGCTTTCTCCGACGTGCTCGAGAAGCCTCTGCCGAACGGCTGGAAGGTGGAATTGTCGAACGAGATCTACCTGGACACGGAAGGCCAGCTGTTCGAGGCGCGCGGCATTCCTCCCGAGGAGACGATCGATATCTTTCCCAAGGATGACCTGTCGAACGGACATGCCAAAGCCGTCCTTCGGCTGGCGCAGCTTTCCGCTCGCCCGGAGGCGGCGGCAAAGTAGCGGGGGGAGCCCGCCCGACTCAAGGATCCAACCGGGTCACGAAAATGGCGCGCGGCTGTCCGCTGCTGTTCACGAGCTCGCCTTGTCCAAAGTCGATTTGACTCGTGAAATAGCCGGCCATGTACCGACGACCTTCGTCATCGAGCGCGATTTGCTCCACGTAATCGTCTCCTGGTCCTCCGTACGTCGCGGATTGCAAGAACGTCCCGTGCTCGTCGATCTCGGCAACGACGATATCGCCGTAATCTTTGCCTGTGAGCGTGGATCCATTGATGTTGATGGTCCCTTCGAGCCCGAGGCCCAGCCATGCACGTCCGGGGGAGCTTCTCGTGAGCGTCGTGTGGACGGCGTAGAACTCGGTTCCTTCGATGAACCAATCGCTTTTCCCGTCGAGCGAGTGATGCCGTAGGGAGGAATAACAGTGCTCGGCGGGGTCCTCTGCGCGGGCCATGAAAAATCCTTCTTTGCCGTCGGGCGCGAAGGCGAACACATCGACCCAGCACACGCTCTCCGTCACCTCGCTCTGCAACTGCCCACCCTGTTTGAACCTCTGGACCCGTGCTTTCTGGTAATACGATGATCGCGCGAGCCAGAAGTCCCCATTCGGCTCCACTTCGAGCTTCCAGAACACGGTTTTCATGGCCGGCATCGTGTACCCGTCCAGATACGTGCCTCCACCAGGCGCTCGAACCGTCACCTCGGAATCGATTTCATCCGATACGAACGGGCTCGAGATCGAGCCGGCCACATACACATTCCCCTCGCCATCGGCGCCGATGTCGGTGAAGCGATGCGCGGGCGGATCACTCGGGGTCTTCTGGCTGTCGGTGATGGATACCCACAGAATGTTTCCGCTCGGATCGAGACGCACGATGAAGGGAGCTTCGTCGTAGGTTCCGAACTTGTTCCCCAGGATGTCGAGGTCCGCCTGCGAGCCCGGCGTCCGCTTCGCATAGGCGGTGAGGAGCACGTTGCCTTCTGCGTCGGTTTTGATGGCGATGGGCTCGACGACGATGTCCTCGCCGTCGAGGGTCCCGGTGAACACGATGGTTCCGTGGGGATCGATCTTCGAGACCCAGGCGCTCTCCCATTCGGGGTAGCCGGGGGTTGGCTCGGTGTAGGTCCCGCCGAACACCCAGGCGGAGCCGTCTGGGGCGATGGCGAGGGGATAGGTCGCGAGCTTGCCCGAGAGCATGAGGCTATAGGGCGCGCCAGGTCCGACGCCTCCGCCGCCGGAGCTGGACGAGCTTGCGCTGCTGCTTCCGTTCCCAGCACCGCCGGCACCGCTTTCCACTTCGAGGGCGGACTTGCCGCCGCAAGCACAACCGAAAAATCCCACGAGCCCGAGCGCTACATCGCGAAATCGCATGACGGCTTCTTTGCCCAAACGAGCACGAAGGGCAAATAACCGACATTCCTCAACGCTCCGGCAACAACGCCGCGAGCGCCTGCTCGATCTCCGTCAGCGATTCCCCCGGCCGCGGCTCCACGCGCAGCCATCCTGTCCCCGGGCGCACGTCCGCCACCTGCGCGAGCCTCTTCCGCGAATCCGCGTCCAGATGCGCGAGCAGCGGCGCCCCGATCCACGTCGCCTCGCTCCCCACCGCGCGCAGCCAGCGCGAGGCCCAGCTCGGGTGCAGCGTGTCCCCGTGAATGCCGCACGCCACCTCGTACGGCGTCGTGTTCAGGCTGTTCGACGGCGCCGTCCCCCAGCGCGTCAGAAACCCTTGCAGCGCGCCAAGCCGCTCCATGGCGCCCTCCACCACCTCGACGAGATGCGCCCGTTCCGCGGATACCTGCGCCTCGGCGAGCTCCGTGACGTTCACCCATAGGCTGAGCACCGCGGTCTCCGGCTTGTTTTGCGGCAGGATCGAGCCGCCGAACGAGACCCCGAGCCCTGGCATTGGCATCACGCCCGTGGCCGCCGCCTGGGCCATGAGCGCGTGCATGTCCTCTTGCCGTTGTACAGTGACGACCTGCTCCTTGTGCATTCCCTCGACGAGCTTCCGCCAGCGCGCGCCCTCGAAAAACCCTTTGCCCGGCGCCGATTTCGAGTCGGGACGGCGGCCCGCCTTGGCGAGGAACATGGCGGTGTCGAAGCCCGACGCTGGCGCCACCAGCGTCGCGAGCTTCTCGAACGCCTGCGCCGCGTGCTGGACGACGGCCTCGCTGCGGTCGGGGAAAACCACGAATGCCACCCAAAGCTGCCCCATCGAGAGCGGCAGGAGCACCTGCGATGGCATCTCCGGCGCCGCGCGCAGCGGACGCCAGAGAGGCGCGTCCAGGGTAAGCTCGTAAGTGATCGACGTCCGCCCCTCGCGATGCGCGAGCGGCTTCAATCCCACGTGGAGCGTCGCCGCTCCCGCGGAGACCACCCGGCCCACCACGTTCACGTGCACCTGCGCCCGTTGCATGGCCGTGAAGGCGCGCTGCCAGTCCCCGCCGGGTGCCATTGCATGAAAGCCGCCAGGCACGCCCGCAGGCAAGACGGCCTTTTCCAGCTCGGCCACCACCATCGGGGTGCACTTGTAGTCGCGCGCCGAGGGCGCCACATTCTCGTGCTGCGCGCCCGCGCGCACATCGCCGACGAGCACCTCGAAGCGCTCCACCTTCACGAGGCCCTGCGTGATCGCCTCGCCCCAGGCCACCACCTGCAATCCCTGCGACGGCCCGCCGTGGTTATGCGTGGTCAGCGATACGCGCAATTCGTCGCCCACCGAAAACCTCGCCGGCACGCTTTCCCCGACCGTCTGTGCCACGAGCACCGTCGGCCCCGCGGCGGCGGCCTCGTACCCCGGCCGCTCGCGTAGCCGGAAGCGCAGCGCCGTCGCCTTCGCCCGGGTCTTCTCGTCCAGATAACGGTACCCCACGCCCATCCGCTCCGGCGGTGCCCCCAGGGCGCGCGCCGTCTCGGCCAGCGTGGCCTCCGCGAAGAGCTCCTTGCCGCTCCAGATGGCGCTGAGCTCCGCGGCCGATATTCCCAGCGCGAAGCGCGACGCCCACCGCTCCGGGTGTCCCGAAACTTCTTCGGCGTCGCTTTCATCGGCCTCCTCGCCGAAATAGCTCGGATGGCTATTGTATCGGTCGACGCAGGCGCCCTCGGCAAAGAGGTCCATGCAAAGCACGTCGCTGTCGTGCACGAGTACGGTGATGGCGGGCGCCCCCAGCGCGCGCGAGGCCAGCGCGGCGAGACCGTCGAGCAGCGCCTGGTCCTGGCCCTCGGTGCGCTCGTCGTAAATGGACACCCAGCCGTGCTTGTTCGGCCCGAGGATCAGCACAGTCCGGTCCGGCTCCGCGCCCTCGGCGCAGAGCTCCGCGCCCTCTTCCTCGGCGGCGGCGATCAGCGCGGCGCGGAACGGCTCGAACGAGGCCCCCTTGGGGAGGCGGACATGCACGTTGGTGAAGAAGGCGCCCATGGGCGAGGCCTATGCCCGAGCGAGCGGCCGAGCGCAAGGCCTAGGCCTCAAGGGACCCAACTGTACCAATCGGTCACGAGCTGCGCGACTTTGAGGTTGCTGAGCCACAACGCTCTCGATTCGACAGCGTAGTTCCTCATGCGAATTCCATCCTTGTTCACGACTTTCTTGTTATACACGGCGCTGTAAAGTTCTGCGCTGTGGTCCATCATCGAAAACAGCGAGTGGCACCACGCATAGATGACGACACCGCTGGCGAGCGCTTGCTTCGTGTTGGCCTGCAAAATCGACCGTGGTCGTCGTCTGGGGGCTCGCCCCGACGTCGACCACCTTCACTGCATTGCCGAACTGCGCCGCCGCCCTCACATCGTTTTGATAAAATGCCTTGTCGAGGACGTATTTGGAACTCAAAATCCCCTTGCTTTCCGAGACCGCCTGCCCAGCCTGTGTACCGTGCCGTCCCGAGAATACGGTGAATTTCGTTTGTCCCTGGCTCTGAAGGTGCCTGACCAGTGTCGGCCAGGATGAATCGGACGTTTGGGTCACGGACATGTAAAGGTTTCCAACCTTCACCCACGGGCACGTCGTCCACGGATCGTTTACGTTGTTATTGATATGGTCCTCCATGATGGCGAGGGGGGCTCTCTGGTCATTCCTTTGAATAATTTCGAACATGGGGCCTCCTGGACGCGTGATCAGGCGCTGTACGCGCAGAATAAAGCAAAACGACCCTGCCAGATAGCATGATCGACCGCCCCGCAGCTGGCCGGGTGAGGATGCTGAACGTGGGAATCTCTTCGACCTGGCCAAGGCCGCGTGATCATGTCGGAAATGACCGAAATGGCGCTCTCGCTGAAGCTTTGCAGGCTCACCACGGCAACCCCGCGCCAATGATGGCCAAAGGCTCACGATCGACCCTTATGGCTGGAACGCGCCGGTGGGGTTCGATCCCTGGGCCTTTCGTGCCTACGGTTCTGGCATGGGCGCGCTGAGCATCTGGCTCTGGAACGCTGGGAAGGCGCCGAGCACCGGCGCCTGGTAGCGTGAGCGCGTCGATCAAGCGACCGAGCGACCGCTGGCAATATCCCCCCAGCGCGACCGTCCGAGAGGGGTTTTTGCCCCGGCCTGTAGCGCCTACATGTCATTTACACCCTTCTCGGGGTGAAAATCAGGGGATTCCCCATTCACGATTTATCCTCGACGAGTACCTTTCCTCCACCTCTCGCTTGCGCAGAACCCTGCATGAAGAAGAAGGCTGACCATGAGGCAAGGTTACATCGTCGCGGTGATATCGGTGGGGGCCATCATCAGTGCTTTTTCGATGGCTCCCTCCCCGGTGCTTGCCGGGGGTGCGACGCAGATAGACGGGCTCGCCTTGGCTCCCGTTTCCGAGAGCACCCCAGAATGTCCCGACCTCGACACCTTCGGAGCCGACTTCTTCAACCCGATGACGGGGGACTTGAACGGGTGCCTTTATGTCATCGTCGAGACCAGCGAATGCAAGCCGAGTGGGACCTATCTCGAGACGGGCAGGGAGATCTTCGTTGGCTCGTACAACGGAAACGAAGGCACGTTCGAGACGACCTACCGGTTCGAGGCGAAGTACGAGGATTGCCCCGACCCGGCTACTGAGATCTTTGGACGATGCCAACATCCCATCGTACCGGGCAGCGGCACGGGTGTTTTCGAGGGTGTCACGGGGAGACTCGACTTCAAAGACAACGTCGAAGACGACCCGATAACATTCTCATACCGAGGTCACCTACGGTTCTAATCGAGATGGGGCGGGACCCCAGGTCTCACGACGGTGACCGCGCTGCGCAGCTATTGACAGCCGCCGCTGACGCAGGCCTTCCCTGAGGGACAGTGCTTGTCGCAAACGCACTGCGGGTAGGGCTGGAAGGCAGTGCTGCAGACACCGTTGGAGCAAATCTTACGGACGCCGCAATCACAATCGCTACTGCAAGGCTCCTTCGGCGCCTGGCAGGTGCCATAGAGTCCCCCGTTGAAGACACAGGTCGTGGAACCCGGACATTGGCATGTGGCTGCGCAAAGGGGGCTCGGCGGGGGCGGGCTGCCCGCAGCGAGCCTCGTGCACACCTTTGGAGCGCCTTCATACGACTTGCAGGCCGTGCCCAGCTCGCATTGACAGTCCTTGGAACACGGGCTGCCCACTGGCAGCAGCGCGCTGCTCGCCTCGTCGGTGTCCGCCTCGACATTCTCCTGCGGGTCGGGACTCCCCATGAAACATGCGGCCGGGGCAGCGCAGAAGAGCACGAGCGCAGCCAAGGGCTTGATCAACGTTGCAAACCTACGAAACATGATGAACCTCCTCGACAAATCCGCGAGATGACGACGGCGCCATCGCGGGGCGCGGACGCGAGGCAGTTATCGTGCCAACAACGGAAGCCGCTGAATTCCGCCGGGCAGCTCTCGGCACGGGGCCCGAAATGGCCTCGGATGCGCAGTTGGTGCATTGCGCAACTCGCGCAAAATATGCGCCCATTTGCGCAACAGGCGCGTTTACGGCGGGCTGAACCCGCCTCGGCACTTCATTGCGCTACGGACGCGTCGCGCTACGGATGCCCGAGCTCGACCTCACACTGCGTCGTATCCGTATTCCCCGTCAGCCAGTTGACCAGGCACACATCCCCGGGGTCGCCTTTGTTCCACAAGAGTCCGCCCTTGTGTTTCTCGCGCAATCGCGCCTTGCGCACGATCGACAGCACCTCGGGATCCGCGGTCTTCGCGAAGACCTTCGCCGCAAGCTCCGGTTCGAGCGCCAAAATCGAGCGGTAGTTGTCCTCCAGCTCGGCGAGCGTCGTGGGCTCCTTCCCGCCGGAATAGTATTCGTCGTAGTTCTCGACGTTCGGCGTGTTCCGCTCCTCGTACCGACGCAATCCGTATTGCCCGTAGAGCCGCAGCGGCCGCGCCATGTGGCCGTGGCAATCGAGCGTGCCGCAGCGGCGCTCGAGGACCGCGGAGACCGCGCGGAACGAGGTCGGGTCGAAGGGCGGCGCCGCGATTTCGTTCACGGCGGGGCCGAGGTCGCCGCAGCCCGCGGCGGCGAGGAGCGTCACGCCGAAGCAAAGAAGGCTTGCCTTGCGTCGTGTGTTCATTTCGGAGCTCCCGGGCAGGTGGCATCTTGCGGCGGGAACGGCGGCTCCGTCTCGGCCTCGGCGCACGTCACCCACCCAGGCGAACCCTGGTTCCGCGTGCCCACGTGGCAGCCCGCGCAGGATCCGTCGCGGCTGATGCGCGTCGACATGACCACGCGTTTCGTGCTCTCGAGCGACCCCGGCACCGGGTACTCCATCTCGGCGCGCAGCGGAAAGGCTGGGTCCCACTTCTCCGCTTCGATGAAGAAGTTGCCCGCGCAGTTCGTGCCGACCTCGTATTGCTCGCCGAACGAGTCGGTCAGCTTGACCTTCACGCCCTTGACGGGCAGCGGCTTCTGCTCCGCCGAAAGCGTCGGATACGCGTAGATCGTCCCGCCGACGCTCATGATCGGGTTCTCCCGCAAGTACTCGCCGTGGCAAAGCACGCAGGGTTGTCCGGGGCGATGGAACTCGCCGACGGGGACGTTCGGATCCTCTTCGCCGAGCGCGGCGATGCGCTCGTCGACGGCGCGGTTGCCGCAGCCGACGAGGAGGCCCAACGTGCCAAGCGTGCCAAGGGCAAGGAGCGACGAGGCGAAGGCGGTCTTGACCGTCATCATTCGACGTCGACCTCCAGCGTGAGCGCGCCGAAGTAACCGAAGCGCTGCAGGATGAAGAGCGTGTTCATGAAGCGCGTGTAGATGACGTCGCCGCTCGCGATGAGGCCCCAGTTCTTGGCCTCGCCGAACGCGATGCGCGTGCCGAGCCCGCCGGTCACGCCGAGCAGCGGCCCGAGCTCACGGTCGCCGGTGCGCAGCGCGGGAACTTGCAGGCCCGTCGGCGTCCGTTCCGCCACGTACGCGAGTTGCCAGAACGCCGCGCCCGTCTGCGCGTGGAAGCGGAAGTGCGGCCAGATGCGCACGTTCTTGCCGACGTCGTAGAGGTAGCGCAGATCCGTCGTCGTGGCCTTGAGGCCCCAACTATCCGCGTAGAGACGCTCTTCCATGCGCAGCGTGCTCGCGGAGAAGCGACGCGCGTAGCGGCCGGCGAGCGCGAAGCGCTGGCGGGAGAGCGGGAGCTGCTCGAGGATGCGCTCGGGGTTGCGGTAGAAGTTCACCGTCGCGAGCGACTGTCCCGGCAAGACGCGCGGAGCGATGTCCGGCGCGAACGTCGGGATGTAGCGGTAGGGCTTGGAGCTGTCGCCCGACTCGATCACCAAGCTGAAGTTCGTCGTCAGCACGGAGTTCTTGTCGAGCACGAACGAAGAAGCGAGGTCGACCGCGTGGCGCTGGATGCGCCGCGAGAAGACCTCGTAGCTCGTGCCCGATCGACCCGCGACGTCGTACGAGAAGTCGTAGCTCAGGCTCGGCGTGACCGTCTTCTGCCGGAGGTCGAGCGCGAGCGTGGTGCCGACGCTCGTCGCCAGGTAGTCGGGCTCGATCGACATCGCCGCGTGAAGGTTCACGTCGACGTCGCCGAACTTCTTGTGTCCGCCGAGCGCAGGCACGTAGCGCTGCTCGGTCCAGCGTGGCGAGGCCGTGGCCACGATGTCCGTCGAGGCAGCCGTCACCACGTCCACGAGGAACGAGCCACCAAAACCCCAGCCGCTCGTGGGGTTCTCGACGTTGAAGAAGAGCGTCGGGCTCACGACGTCGACCTTGTCGGAGTCGTGGTACGCGGAGAACTCGAGGCCGAACTTGAGGTTCAGCGGGAGCTTTCTGTTCTTCGCGATGCACTCGTCGAACTCGTCCTGCGTCTGCGCGTTCTGCATGCACTGGACGAGGGCGCGGTCGATCGCCTTGCCCTTCGGCCGCAGCTTGATCTCGACCGTCGCCGTCTCGCCCTCGCCGACGTTCACGCTCTGCTCGAAGGACTGCTCGGCGCCGTTCACCTTGCCCGTCGCGATGACCGTGCGCTCGCCGGGGTTGACGAGGATCTCGCTGCCGAGCTGATCGTCTTCGAGCGTGACGCCGTTCATGCGGACCTTGAGGTCGGTCGCGCCCGAAGGCTTCTGGATGACGATCTTCGGAATTTTTCCGCGCAGTTCTTCGGCGCGTCGCTGGGCCTGCGCGGCCATCTGGCGGATGTTCTTGCGCTGCGCGGCCTCGGCCGTGGCCTCGTAGTCGGAGACGGCCTCGACCCAGAGGCCGGCGCGCGACTCACATGAAGCAACGAGGAAGAGCGTCGAGGTGCGATCCTCGGCCTCGTACGACGCCCTGCCGTACGTGGCGCAGTCGAGCCACTCGCTCTGCTTCTCCGCCTTGATCGCCTGCTCGTAGTAGAACGAGCCCTCGCCGGTGCGCCAGCCGCGCCCAGGGGCCTGGCCCTCGTACGTGGCCTTGAGCTTCTTCGATCCGCCCGACGCGGCCTTGGCCTCTTTCGTCTCCTGGTTGCCGCCGCTCGGCGAGCCCGCGTTCCGCGCTTCGCTCCACGCCTTCTCGATCTCGGGCGAGGTGAAGTCGGGGAAAAGCGCGACGGTCGGGTCTTCCTTGATCGCCGTGGCGAACGCGGCCTTCGCGTCGCTCGGCTTCTTCATGCCGCCGGCGAGCACGGTGCCGAGCGCGACGTAGAGCTTGGCGCGGACCTTGGAGCTGCACGCGCTCTTCTTGGCGCACGCTTGCTTCGCGAGGTTCAGCGTGTCGAGCGCTTCCTTGTAGTTGCCTTCTTTGTAGCTCGCCTCGAGCACCGTCTGGACGAGGGTCTCGACCTCCTCGTCGTTGGGCGCGGCGCTCGCGGGCGCGGGCGCGAAGGTGATCGCGGCGGCGACGAGCGGGGCGAGGAGGGCTTGTGCGAGGCGGCGAATCACGCGGTGGCCACGATAGCCCCGTCCCCGAAAAAAAGGATCCGACAAGATGGCGACCTTCGGCTCGGAGGAGGAAATCAGTTGCAGCCGCAACCGCTGCCGGTGCCGCCGCTGCCCCCGACCGCGCCCTCGGTGATGGCGCGCAGGTGCGACTCACCGAACCCGGCCATGTCCGCGGCCGTCATCGTCGGGTGCGCGAGCTTGCCGCGCTCATAGGGCGCGACCGGCGCGCAGCCGGTGCTCGCGAAGAGGCCTCCGCCGAGCACGAGAACCACGAGGAGCGCGCGACCGGCGCGCACGACGAGCGAGGCAGAGGTGTCTTCGTTCAGCATCGCGAGAAGCTCCGGTTTTCTCTTGTATAACGGGGTTTTTCTCGCCCCGCGTCAAGATTCTTCCAGAGGTGACCCCGCGCTTCAGGGACCGGCGTCGCTGCCGCCGCCCGTCCGCCGCAGGCCGCAGAGGGCCCACTGCTCGATGAGGGCGTAGTCGGCGTCCGACAGACCACTCGGCGGCGGCATCGGCGCGCCGCCGCCCGGCGTGCCCTGGAGGTTGCAGAGGATCCAGGAGCGCGAGGGGTCTTCCTCGTTGATGTACGGATACCCCTGCGCACCTGCGTAGCCCTTGAGCTCGTCGTAGAACGCGTCGGAGCTGTCGGCCGAGAGGAAGATGCCACGCGCGCCCGGCGCCGCGCCGTGGCAGCCGCCGATCGTGCAGCCCGCCGAGGGGCCGCGGAGGATCTCGTAGACCTCGGCCCAGCTCGGGGCCGTGGTGCATGCCGAGGGGTCGAGGATCGTGAGCTCGGGGCAGCCGGTTTCGCGGACCTTGGGGCCTCCGGGCGGGCCGTAGGGGCAGGCGTCGTCCTTGTCGTTGACGATGGACTGCTCGGTGCACGCCTGATCACCGACGCTGATTTGACAGCCTGCAAACGCGGCGAGCGCGAGGACGGCGATCGAGGCGAGGGCGGCGCGGAGGGTGTGGCGCGACCGGACCCTGGGCGAGGTTCTCGCGGTCATGGGCCCGCATGGTGCCCTTGGTTCGTCACAAAGTCGACTGGGTGGGTTTGGGCTGAGGTAAGCTCGCGCCGTGCGCGCGGTTCGCCCCCGATCGTGATCGTGCGATCGAGGCCCGAAGCCGCAGTTTCCGAGCGCAAAGAGCGCCGTCTTAGCAAAACCAGGAGACCTGAATGAGCTCGAGATCGTCGATTGTCCGCACCCTCAGCGCGCTCGTCATGGGCGCGGCCCTCTCGCTCACCCTCGCCGCGTGCGGCGGCGGCGCCGCGTCGGGTGGCGGTGCAGAGACCGGAGGCGCCGAGGGCGACCTCGTCGGGAAGCCGGCGCCCGAGTTCACCGCCGAGGCGGTCACCGGCGAGGGCCCGAAGAGCGTGAAGGAAGCCTCCGGCAAGGTGACCATCATCGACTTCTGGGCGACGTACTGCGGACCGTGCAAGAAGTCGTTCCCGAAGTACCAGGAGCTCGTCGATCAGTTCGGCGGCGACCTCAGCGTCATCGCGGTGAGCGTCGACGAGGAGGACACGGACAAGGCCAAGCTCGAGGAGTTCGTCAAGGCGACGGGCGTGAAGTTCTCGATCGTCTGGGACAAGAACAAGAGCGCCGCGAAGGCCTACAGCCCGCCCAAGATGCCGACCGCGTTCATCGTCGACAAGACGGGCACGATCCGCCACATGCACGCCGGCTACGGCGAGGGCGAAGAAGAGAAGATCGCCGAGGAGATCAAGGCGCTGATCGGTCAGTGACCGCGGCGCGGGCCTCCGCGATGCGATCGAGCAGCTCGGCCCACGCGCGTGGGCCGGGCAGCACCAAGTCCGCTTCGACGTTCGGCGTCGGCCGCTCCGCCGAGGCCACGTAAATCCCCGCCCCATCATGCTGCCGCGCGAGGGCGATCGCGCCCTCGTCGGTGGTGTCGTCTCCGGCGTAGATCAGGAACGTCTTCTGGGAAAATTCCCAGAGAAGCTGATTCAGCGCGTCCTCCTTCGAGGCCGCCGGGTCACGCGCCTCGACCACCTGCCGACCCTCCATCACCGCGAGCCCCTCGGCCGCGGCGATCTCGCGAAACGCGGCGAGCACCTCCGCCGCAGCGTCGCGAAACGCTGGCTCGACCTCGCGCACGTGCAGGGCCGCGCCCCTCACCTTGCGCTCCGCGCGCATCCCGGGCACACGCGCGGCCATGGCCTCGGCGCGACGCGCGACGCGATCGATGACCTCGTGTGACATCACGCCGTGCACCGATCGGATGACGCTGCCGTCGGGCTCCTCGATGAAGGCCCCGTGCTCGGCGATGCGGTAGATCCGTCCGAGCATGGCCGTCCGCGCGCGCAGGCTCTCCATGTCGCGCCCCGAGACGACGGCCACGTCCACGGCGGGCATGGACGCGAGCTTGGACAGCGCGGCGAACGCGTCGTTCCTTCCGCGCGCGTTGTCCGGCTCGCGCACGATGTCGGCGATCGTGCCGTCGAAGTCCGTCGCGACGAGCAACGACGGGGCGCGCGACGCCCGCGCGATCAGCACATCCTCATCCATGGCCCGAGCCTCCCCCGAAGGCACGCCGAGCGCAAACGAGCGAGCGTGGTGGTAGCGTTCGCGCATGAGGGGTCCCGTGAAACACGCGCGTCTCGCCGCGGCCTCGATCGTGGTCGCGGCCACGACCAGGATGCTCTCCGGCTGCGGGGAAGACGCACCCGCGGGTGCAGGCGGCGCGGGCGGCGCGGCGACGACCGTGTCGTCCTCGTCGTCGTCTTCGGCGTCGGTCGGTCCGACGACGGGCGCGGGAGGCGCGTTGCCCGAGGTCTTCACCGTGACGGGCGTGGTGACGGACGGCGCTTCGCCCCTCGCCGGCGCGATCGTGATGCAAGGCGGCGGCGCGCCCGCGCTCGTGACGGGCGACGATGGTGCGTTTTCGATCGAGCTCTCCGCGTCGATCCCGGGCGCGCCCACGGTGGTCGCGGCGAAGGTGGGCTACCGGAGCGCCGGGATCGAGCTCGACGCGCTTCCCGAGGGGCCGCTCGAGCTCGTACTGCACGAGGTGGCGCCGCCCGACAATGCGGACGGCTACAAGTTCGGACCGCCGGGCGTGGGGGACGAGAACCTCGACGCGACGACGGCGGTTTGCGGGCACTGTCACACGACGCTCGTGGCGCAATTTCAGCAATCGGCGCACGCGAAGGCGACGCGCGACCCGCTCGTGCAGGATCTTTATGCGGGGACTTCGCGCGCGCACGCGGACGCGGCGTCGTGCGCGGCAGCGGGCGGGGAATGGCGGACGGGGCGGGTGCCGGGCACGATGATGGAGGCCGGGCCGCGTTGTTATCTCGGCGGCGGGGTCTTGCCGGATCTCAATGGGTGCGGCGCGAAGGGCGCGCTCGCCTGCGATGATCCGGCGCTACCGGCGGCGGAAAAACCCACGTCGTTCGGCGCGTGCGCCGATTGCCACGCGGCGGGGCTCGATGGAAAGGCGGGCGGGCGGGATTTGCTGGAGGCGACGGGCATCGCGTTCGAGAATGGAAACCATTGCGACACGTGCCACAAGGTGCGGGACATCGATCTGACGAAACCGCCGGGAACGGCGGGACGGCTGCTCATGCAGCGGCCGAGCGAGAAGGTGTCCGACGAGCCCCTCGGAAAACTCCGCCAGGTGATGTTCGGCCCGCTGCCCGACGTGCCGAACGAGTTCATGGGCGGGAGTTATCAGCCGAAATTCTCCGAGGCGACGTTCTGCGCGGGCTGCCACGAGCAAACGCAGCCGGCCTTGCTCCCGGGCCAGACGGTCGATCCGGCGCGTTTTCCCGGTGGCCTGCCCGTGCATTCGACGTTCGCGGAGTGGTCGGCGAGCCCGTGGGCCGAAGTCGGCGCTCCTTGCCAGCATTGCCACATGCCGCCGAACGAGGGGCTCTGGAACACGCTGGACAAGACGACCCCGAAGAACGGAGGCATCACATTCGGATTCGTGCGGCCGCCGGAGCAGATTCGATCCCACGCATTTCGAGGCCCGCTCACGGGGACGCCGCGTCTTTTGGATCTGGCGCTCGGAATGTGGATGACGGCGAAGACGGCGGCAGGCGTGGTCGACGTGGCAGTGACGCTGTCGAACCAGGGATGCGGGCACGCATTGCCGACGGGCGAGCCGATGCGATCACTCGTGCTCGTGGTCCGTGCCGAGGCCTGCGGCGAGCTGCTCGTGGCGAGCGCGGGGCCGACGGTGCCGGACGTGGGCGGCGCGTGGGCGGAGGGGGTGATCGGGCAAGGCGTGGCGGTCACGGGGACGCAATGGTCCTGGCCGGAGGGCGCGGCCCACGCGAAGCCGGGGCAGGTTTTGCGGGTGGTGCGGGAGACGGGGAACTGGCTGGACTATCCGGGCGTCGGCATCTTTGCGGATCCGGCGCTCTCCCCGGCGGAAAAGGGAATTCCGATCCGGGTGCCGGTCGCCGAATGGAAGATCGTATCTGCGGCGAACGGCCAAATCGTGACGGAGGGCGTGGCGGAGGTGATGCCGGGGGATCGGGTCTTCCTCGGGGATACGCTCGCGGCCGAGGTGATGGACGGATCGGGCGCGGCGGCGCTCGCGGGCGCGGCGGGGCAAGCATTCGCGCGGGTGCTCGTGGACGCGGAGGGAAACCGGTTCGTCCCGCATTACCGCGCGGTGGACATGGTGAGCGACAATCGCCTGCCGCCGTTCACGCCTGTCACAAGTCAGCATTCGTTCGTGCTGCCGGCGGGTTGTCCGAGCGTAACGGTGACAGCGACGGCGCTGTATCGGCCGGTGCCGGTGGGGATGGCAAAAGAGCGAGGCTGGGAGGCGCTGGATTGGGTGGCGGCGACGCGGAAGGAGAGCGTCAGCGCGAACTAGGAGAAGCCCCCGCGCCCTTCTCCACGGGAAAGGCCTGCATTCGCGGCCCGCCGCCGACCTTCGCGTCGGCTCCCCACATCACGATGACGCCGTCCCGGCGCACCGCCCACGTCCGTCTGGGCGAAGCTTCGACGGCCACGGCGTCCTCGACCTCGTCGATCCGGACGGGCAATGGGTGACCCTCGCGGACGTCGTCCGGCATCACGCAACCTGGGACGCGCTTGTACACGGGCTGCACGCTCTCCCCGGCGCGCCGCGCATTCCATTGAAGCCGCGCGCACGCGTCGTCGGGTCGTCGCACTGGCACATTTGGATCGACCGCCTCGACGAGCGAGCTCGCTTTCGGGGACGGCTCGCACGGGGGATGCTCTTCCGCCCACTTCCGCGCCTCTTGGGTCGCCTTCTCGTCGACGGGGCAAACCTTGACGTCCGCGGTCGCCTTCTTGCCCGCATCGCCCGTCTCTCCGTCTTTCGAGCGGCCCCAGCACCACACGTCGCCCTGCTCGTCGATCGCGCAGGCGTGCTCGCCGGACGTGGCGACATCCACCACGCGCGGCAATCCGACCACCCGCACGGGCATGTCGCGCCTCTCGCGCGTGCCGTCGCCGAGCTGGCCGAAATCGTTCCGACCCCAGCACCACACGCTCGCGTCGTCGCGCACCAGGCACCCGACGAGGCTGTTGAATCCGAAGTCCGCCATCGACACCCGGACCACCCGGTCGAGCAGCACCTGTTTTTCCGGGCGTCCGGGCCCTCCGAGGACGAATCGACCGTCCGCGAGCAGCGCGGCCCGGCCCTGTGCGTACATCGTCCGGATGGGGCCGTACGCCTCGAGCTCCCCGTAAATCGCCTTCATGTCCCGCGGACAACGCACCTGGCCGTCGCCCGTCACGCAGGCGAGGCCATAATCACGGCTGACGACCTCGGCGAGACGCGTCCCGCCCTTCGCCTCGAACCCGACTCCCCCCTCGGTGAAGTCGTTGTAAGGCCTCTCGGGGCCGATGTGCGCGTCGAAGCTGCGAAGCGCCACGCGGCCATCCCGGAAAAGGAGCACGACGTCCTCGCGGCGACACAGGTAATCGAGCACGGGCTCCGAGGACGTCCAGCTCGCCTGCAGGATCACCTGATCCCCCCCGCGCCCGACCGACGCCACCGCCACCCGCCCGTCCGCGAGGCGCAAGCAGCGGTGGCCCGACAGGACGCGCGGCGACTCCCGATACCCCGCGGAGATCTTCGGCGGCGGCCCCAGAACCGCGGGGCCGGCGCCCACGTCCTTGCCCGCCCCACAAGCCGCGGAGAGCAAGGCAAACGTGGCCGCACCCGTGACTCGTAAAAACGCTCGTCGTGCTCTCGTCATGGGCTTCGGGCGAGGAGGCTACCACACCTGACTTCCGCGCCGAAAACAGGAAGAGCCCGCCATCCGGCAGGCTCTTCGGGGACCTCCTCTGCATTTCCACTCGCCTTCATGACTCGCCGATATTTACCTCCGCGAAGAGCTCACCGCCCCATCGCCAGAAGGCCACGGTGCGGCTGAATAGCAGGACCACTTCGAGGCCCAGACCGCTGTCGAATTCGACGCGCCAGCGACCGGGGTCGACTTCGAGGATGCGCACGCAGGTCAGGGGTGCAATCGATGGGCCACAGAACCCCGGCGTGGCGCGCGGATTCCCACGTCCCTCACATGCAATTCATCCGTCCCAGTCGAAGGACCAGCTTCCCGATGCGCGGCCCTTGCACGGGCATTGCGCAGGCCTCTGGCACCGCGCGCGGACGATCGCGCCATTCGACCTCATTGCAAGACGAGCGCCCGGGTCACGACGCGCCGAACGGCCTCCGTCACCCCGAGACGGCCGAGATCGTCCACACGCGCGAGGATCGCCTCGCTCGCGTCATCCCCCGCCTGTAGGTCGCCCCCCGTCCGGAGACAGGCATAATCGAGAATCACGTAATGGTAGGGAGGATCGACGACCTCGACAACCTCGACGAGCGGACCGACCTTTACGATGAGCCCCGACTCCTCCAGGACCTCCCGAGCGACCGCGACCTCCAGCCGCTCGCCCGGTTCGACACGTCCTCCCGGAAGCGACCACGTCCCCGCCATCGGCGGGTGCGCGCGGCGGACGAGCAGGATGCGCGGTTCGTCCTCCCCACGATCGATCACAGCCGCCCCGACAGCGAGGCGGGGCGCGCCCTCGACGAATCTCGAAGGCGCGCCTGGGACCTTCACTTCGTCTCCCCTGCCCCGCACCGCGCACCGCCCGGCGTACGCAGGACGAGCTCGTACTCGCCGAGCGAGAGCTCGCGCGGAATGACGACGGGCCCATTGTACCCGCCCCGATCGTCGGTGGAGAGCGAGCCGACGACGATGCCCTCGGGCGCGTTCGTGCTGCGCAGAAGCACATCCACGCGCACGTTCGGGCAAGCGCTGCCGCCGCTCTTCACCTCGCCGCGCAGGATCACCGGCAAACCTCGACGCACGTCACGGCCGACCTCGCCCACCGTGATCTCCGCGGGCGGCGCATTCGGATCGACGGGCTCCGAGGCGCTCGGCGCGGGCTCGGGCGGCGTCGTGCTGGACGAGGTCGTCGCGCTCGGCGAAGGCGCGCTGCCGTTCGTGCCGCCGTTCTGCGCGTTGCCGCTCTGGCCGCCGCTGTTGCTGTTCCGTGCGCGGTCGGCCATCTCCTGCCCGGAGTCCTGGTTCTCCGGCCACGCATACGGATCGGCGGGCGGCTGGTGCGCGGGACGATCGTCCTGCTGCGACTCCATGTTCAGCGCGGCGCCGCCGAGGTCGATGCGATGCCAGAGGTTCCCATCGAACGCCTCGACCCACGCGTGCGCCTCGTTGACGACCATGCGCGCGGGCAGGCCGATGTTGAGGGCCGTGACGAGGAACGCGAACGAGCGATGCCGGCAGACGCCTTTTCGCGTGAGCGCGAGGTCGAGGTAGATGTCCTCGCGGCCGCGCGGCGGATCGTCGGAGGGCTCGAACGAGCGGAAGTAGCCGACCATCTTCTCGAGCACGTCGCGCGGGCGCATCGCGCGCGAGATGCCGATCGCGTCGGCGACCTGGGCGAAGGCCGTGCGGTGCGTGGTGGGCTGCGGCGGAACGAGACGCTCGAGCTCGGACCAGCCGATGTCGGCGAACGCGCTGCCGAACGTGGCGCGCGGGATGCCGAGCTGGACCACGAGGCGCACCTCTTTGCGATCGTGTCCGCGGACGAACCAGTTGTCGGCGCCGTCGCGAAGAACCTCGATGCGCGTCTCGGGGTTCGAGCTCAGCCGGAGCAGGCGCGTGCCGGGCCCGACGTTCGGGATGCGTACGGGCTGGTCGGGGACGAGACCGACGGAGAAGTCGCCGTAAAACGTCTCCTCGCCGGGCGCGAGCGTGCCGCCGATGGGCACGGGGCGGAGGGTCTTGTCGCGGACGGCGAGGGTGTAGTCGTCAAGGACGGCGTCGAACGCGCGCAGGCGCTTGAAGGGCGCGGTGGAGGGCGTGAAGGGATCTTCGTAGTTCTCGACGTTGGGGCGGCGCGTGTCCCGGTCGGGCTCGTAGGTGGACTCGGGGGTGTCGTCGGTGGTGGAGCCGCCGTAGAGGTTGCGCGCGTCGGGCGGCCTGCGCGGATCGGGCGCGGTGGCGATGCCGCTCGGCGTCTGCACGGCGGCGGGCAAGTCACCGTCGATGGTCGTGGTGTTGAACGAGAGGTTCTCCTGCGGATCGGGCGGGAGAAACTCGTGCAGGATCGTGCTCTGCGCGTCGACCGTGCCCGAGAGGGCGATCGTCGCGGCGAGGACGAAGGGCACGAACGGAAGGCGCGCGAGGGCGCGGCGCAGTCGCGAGCGGGCGGGAAGCGGTGAAGGAGCCACGCGCATGACGTTCCGCTAGTGAACCACGACGGGCGCGGAAGTTCCACGCGAGGCGCGTGTGATCGCGTCAGGGAGAGGAAAAGAGGACGACGAGCGAGGCGATCTTCCAGACGCCTCCTACGCGACGGTACTTTTCCTCGTAGCTGCCGAAATACGTGCGCTGCGCGGCGTCCTTCGGTTCGCGCGGGACGTTGTGCACGAAGAACGCCCACGTTCCCTCCGCGGTGTCGCCGTCGACCGAGAGGATGGGGGTCATCGCGTAGTGGGCGGCCCAGCGCGAGCCCGCGGGTAGGACCTCGGCGAAGGCGCGGACGAGGCCGTCCTTGCCGGAGAACTTGCCGAAGGGGCCGTAGTCCGCAGTCGCGTCGTCGGTGAACAGCTCGACGAGAGCGTGGGCGTTGTCGACGCTCGGCGTGATGAGGCATCGGTCGGCGAGGACGATGTACCGAGCCTTGAGCGTGCGGAGTGCTTCGAGCGCTTCGAGCCGATCGATGCGCGAGGGAAGGTCGTTCATCGCGGGTCCTCCTGTCGTGCGGGACACCGCGAAGCGTATCAGAGCGAACTGCGTCGAGCGCTCACCGCCGACCGCGATGCGACGGATGCGGCCGCTCGCGATGGTGGTGGTGCGGCAGGGACGTCGAGGGTGCAGCGCCGCGGAATCGTTCGAGCGCGGCCGTTGGCTCGCCGCGGGCCGTGAGGTCGGCGAAGGCGACCTCGAGGGCTGCCTGGAAGAGCTCGGTGCGGGCGAAGCGACCTGCGCGGCCGGTGGAGAGGCGCGGCATGACGCCGATGATGCGGCGGATGCCGTCGGCGTACCTGCGCGAGAGCGCGAGCCGCTCGATGAGCGGGTCGAGGAAATCGGCCACGGCGGCGCCACGGTCACGCGCGCCGTCGCACGCTTCCTTGAGCGGTTCGAGCAGCAGCAAGGTCCAGAGGACGGTGTCGTCGAGCGGGCCCGACTCCGTGGTGCGACGATCGATGTACTCGAGCAAGCGCCACTGCCGCGCGCCTGGGCCGTCCTCGCGCTCCTCGTCGTAGAGCAGCGAGGAGAGCTCGGGCAGGAGCACGTCGAGCACGCCGGTCTCCCACGCGAGGTAGATCGTCCGGCGCGCCTGACCGCCGCGCAAGAGGCGCAGGATCTCCTCCGAGAGCCGCGGGCGCGCCGCGAGCGCGAGGGCCTCGCGGCAGAAGACGATGGCGTCGTAGACGTCGGGCGTGATCGCGAAGCCGAGCCTGCCTGCGAACTTGAGCGCGCGCAGGATGCGCACCGGATCTTCGCGGAACCGCGTCTCGGGGTCGCCGATCGTGTGCACCACGCGGCGCTCGACGTCGGCCATGCCGCCCACCCAGTCGAGGATTTGACGCGCGTCGATGTCGTAGAACAGCGCGTTCATGGTGAAGTCGCGCCGCATGGCGTCTTCGCTGGCCACGCCGAACGCGTTGTCGCTGCGGATGAGCAGCTCCGTCGACTCGTCCGCGTCGTCCTTGGGGTTGCGACGGAACGTGGCGACCTCGATGACCTTGCCGCCCTGGAAGAGCACGTGCACGAGGCGGAAGCGACGGCCGATGATGCGGGAGTTGCGGAAGAGCTCGCGCACCTCCTCGGGCCGCGCGCTCGTCGCGACGTCGAAGTCCTTGGGGCTCCGATCGAGCAGGAGGTCACGGACGCAGCCGCCGACGAGGTACGCCTCGTGGCCGTGCCGCGTCAGGCGCCGGAGCACCTTCTGCACGTCCGGGTCGATACGCGCTTCCTCGAAGGAAACGTCGTAACGACGCGCAGGTTCGGACGGCGGGAGCGGCGCCGGGCCGATGGTGTAGCTCGGCTCGATGTCGGCCTCGGCGAAATCGGGGAGGGGATTCAGAGGAGAGGGGGTCGTTCGCCCCATGGCTTCCATGCGGCTCGTGGGAGTGTTGCTCGGCTCGTCCGAGCGCTTTGCACGGCCTGGGCCGCCCTTCGAGAGGATTCAGGGCGTCTAGCAGGGGACGGCCCCGGGGGCAAACGTCCAGCGCAGGATAGTGTAAAATCTTACCGCAAAGCCCGTCCCTCGGGGGTGTCGCGCAGGGCCTCGGCCATGGCGGCGGCCGAGCCGTAGCGGCGTCCCGGGTCTTTTTCGAGCGAGCGGACGACGACGGCTTCGAGCGCGGTGGAGGCTTCGAGCGCGGCGTTCATCGCGCGGAGCTGCGGCGGACGCTCGGTCGCGTGTTTCTCGGCGACGACCGCGGGCGGTCCTGTGAAGGGCGGTCGGCCCACGAGCATCTCGAAGAGCACGACGCCGAGCGCGTAGATGTCGGCGGTCGGCTGCGCGAGCTCACCCGCGGCTTGCTCCGACGGCATGTACTCGGGCGTGCCCACGGCGCCGCGTCGCGTGGTGAGGCGGAAGGAGTCCTTCGACGCTTGGGGCTTCGGGTCGCCTTCGGCGCCCTGCGCCCCAAACCCCGGGCCGCCCGGATCGCCATCGATCCAGGCGAAGCCGAAGTCGAGCAGCTTGACGAGCTCGCGGCCGTCCGGCGCGTGCACGAGGAAGATGTTCTCCGGTTTGACGTCGCGATGCACGACGCCCGACGTGTGCGCGGCGGCGAGAGCGAAGGCGGTATCGAGGGCGATGCGTGTGGCGCGGATGGGAGAGAGAGTGCCCGCGTAGGAGAGCGTGTCGGCGAGGTCGAGGCCGACGAGGAGCTCGGCGACGAAGTAGGGCAAGTCGCTCGGCAAGGTGCCGAAGTCGTGAATCTGGAGGACGCGTGGATCGGAGATGCGTGTCGCGGCGGCGACCTCGCGGTGGAAGCGCGCGCGGAGCATGTCGTTCGACTGGTGCTCGGGGCGGAGCACCTTCACCGTGACGCGAGGACCGTTGCGCGCGCCACGCACGAGTCCTTCGGCGACGTAGACGTGACCCACGCCGCCGCTGCCGAGGTACTGGACGACGCGGAAGCGCTTGTCGATGACGGCTCCGATGAGCGCATCGGACGTGGCGGAGCTCTCGCGGTGCATCGGCAATCCATCCTACCGCACGATCGCCGACACGCGCACGGGTTCACGCGGCAAGCGAGACCAGTCGAGCGTCTCGGCGAGGGCTTCGAGCGGCGCATCGGTGTCGCCGAGGTCGTGTCCGTACGCGTGGGCGATGGCGCGCACGAGCGCGCGCGGGTCGCTTCCCGCGGCGCGGTGATCACGGAGCGCCATGAGCTTGTCGCGCTTGGCGAGGCGGCTGCCGTCGTCGGCGACGAGCAAGGGGACGTGCGCGAAGGTGGGCGGCGCGCCGCCGAGGAGTGTTCCGAGGAGGATCTGGCGCGCGGAGGAGCTCGCCAGGTCGCCGCCGCGCACGACGTCGGTGATCTGCATGTGGAGGTCGTCGACGACGACGGCGAGCTGATACGCGAAGACGCCGTCGCCACGACGAAGGACGAAGTCGCCCGTCACCACGCTGACGTGCTCGGTGTACGTGCCGAGCACGCGGTCGTGGACGGTGACGATCGCGCGGTCGTCGTCGGGCACGGCGAGGCGAACGGCGGGCGGGCGACGAAAGTCACGCTTCTGCATGCCGAAGGGCCTGCACGTGCCGGGATACCGCGGGCCTTCCTCGCCAGCGTGCGGCGCGCTGGCGACGCGGGCGATCTCGGCGCGGGAGCAGTCGCAGTAGTAGACGAGTCCACGCGCGGCGAGGTCGTCGAGGGCGGCTTCGTAGAGGGCGAGGCGCTCGGATTGGACGTAGGGCGCGAAGGGGCCGCGCAGAGGAGATTCGTCCCAGCGCAGACCCAACCACGCGAGGTCGTCGAGGATGGCCTCGGCCGCGCCGGGGACGACGCGCGGACGGTCGATGTCTTCCATGCGGAGGACGAGGGTGCCGCCTGCTTGCTGGGCGGCGGCGGCGCAGAAGATCGCAGCGGCGGCGCTGCCAAGGTGGAGCGCGCCGGTGGGGGATGGGGCGAATCGGCCGCGGTAGGCGGGCATGGTGGGACGAGAGGGACTGAACCACCCGCGAGGCGGGTCGTCGAGGGGTCGAAATGGTTTCGAACCACCGGCGAGCCGGGTCGGCGGCGGTTCGAGGTGGTTTCGAACCACCGGCGAGCCAGGTCGGCGGCGGCTCGAAGTGGTTTCGAACCACATGAAAGCCGGGTCGGCGGCGGTTCGAGGTGGTTTCGAACCACCTGAAAGCCGGGTCGGCGGCGGTTCGAGGTGGTTTCGAACCACCTGAAAGCCGGGTCGGCGGCGGTTCGAAGTGGTTCGACTAGGCCTTCGCGGGGACGCTCGCGGCGAAGGCGCTCCTCGCACGCGCGTCGGCCTTCTTCTCCGCGTCACGGAGCGGCCCGAAGACGAGCGCCTCCGTGGCGGGCGCGAGCTCGGCGAGCTCGCCGTCGGCGACGAAGGCATTGACGACCCGGATCCACCGATTGCGAGCCTTGACGAGCGACATCCCGGAGGCGAGCTCGGATTGCTCGGCGAGGAGGCGGCCCCTTTCGTCCTCGCGCTCGCCGAGCTGCTTGCCGAGGGCAATCCACTCGTCGAGGTACTCCGTCAGGGATGTCTGCGCGGGCCCCTGGCCAATAAAAATGACATTCGTGCGCGCCTTGATCGCGGGCGTGAGGCGGCCTTCGAGCTGCTGCGCCTGGCCGGCTTGCGCGCGATAGGTCTTTTGCACGCTGGGGAGGCCGTCGGGGATGAGGAGATCGCGGAGCTGGATGAGGTCAGCCCCGGTCTCGCCCCCGAGGAGCTCGGCGGTCGCGGTGAGGAACCCGAAGATGCCGCGGATGATCGAATCGTGCCGGACGTCGATCTTGGCCTGCTCGGCGCTGATCTCGTCGAGCCGCGGATTCTTGGAGGGCTGCGCCGCGGCGGCGAGGATGGAATGAATCTCGTCGATACGGGAGAGCTTGGCGGAGAGATCGGGGTTTCCGAGAATGGCCGCGCGGGCGAGGGATTGGGGGTCGACCCAGGTGGCGGAGACCTGGAGCATTTCTTCGGTTTGGAGGTTTTTGAGGGCCATGGAGAATGGCCGGGACGGTATCATGGGGTACAACGGCAAGGCAAGAGGGCTTCCAGTTGCGTTCGAAACGGCGGTAGCATCGGCGCGGGAAGTCCCATGCGCCGTGGCGTCTTCACCTCGTCCCTGCTGGCACTGCCCCTTCTCTTCTTCGCCTCGCCTGCGCATGCGCTGGAGTTCCGCGTCTGCGTCAAGCCGCCGGACGTCCCGCCCGGCATGACCCAGTGGGCCTATGAGCAGGGGTCGGCGAAGGTGTGGACCACGCGCAGCCGGATGGAGTTCGCGCGGAGGGTCGAGGGGCGCGCCGTTTTTATATACGACGCTCATGCCCCGCCAGAGAGCGTCCGGGTCCTGCCCATCCCGTACAACGCGCTGAAATGCCCGCCGCCGCCGCCGAAACCGGCGCCGGCGAAGGAGCCACCAAAAGAAGAGAAGAAAGCGGAGGACGGGAGCGCGAGCAAAGCGCCTGGCAAGCGCGGCGGCGACGAGGAACGCAAAGGCGGGGACGACGAGGGCAGCGTCGAGAAGCGCGTCGAGGAGCATCGCCTCCCGCAGCCGAAGGAGGGCCCGCCGCCTCCGCGTGCTTCGGCCCCGGAGAAGCGACAGGATCCGGTCTTGCCGCGGGAAGGCGTCTTGTCGAGCGAACCGATCCTCCCGCGACGAGAGGCGAAGTGGGCCGACAAGGAGCACGGGCTCGTGGATCGAGGCGGCGCGCTGCCGCTGCTCGTGGAGACGGAGGACCGGAAGCCTTTGAACGTCACGTCGTGCGAGCAGACGAAGGAGGGCTGCCCGGCGCGGAAGCAGAAGACGCGGGCCGGGGCGCTCCTGGAGCAGGTGGTGATCGCGGGGGCGATCTTCAACCTGCAAATGAACGAGGACCTCCATCGGCCCGACGGAAAGGAATACGGGATCGTCGGCGGGATGAACGCCGACGGGCCGAACGACCCGAGGCTCCAGGCGGCGGCCGCGGCGGTGATGTTTTCCCCGGTCGCGATGGCGCTCGGCAACAAGTTCATGAAGGCGACGTCGGAGGCCTTGGCACGCGGGGAGAAGGTCGTCATCAAGGACGTGGGTGAGCTATCGGAGGACGCGGCGAAGTACCTGGCGGAGGAGTTTGGAGAGGAGCTGACGGAGGCTCTTGCCAAGGCGGAGGTGATCGGGCCGTATCGCGTGCTGCAGCACTTCACGAAGAAGTATGGACGGGATTGGCAAGCGCATCACGTCTACGAGACGGCGAGGATGATCAAGGCGGGCCTCGATCCCCTGGATGGGCCGTGCGTGATCCTTTCGAAGGAGGTGCATCAGAGGTTCACGACCGAATTGGCACAGGCTACGAAAGGCATCGGTGAGCGGGAGCTCCCAAAACTGTGGGAAGCATACAAGAAGGTCTACAAGGCCAACCCTGCATGGCTCAAGGCTATCACGCACTACTTCGGGGAGTGAGCAAGGCACCCGTGGACCGTGAAGGACAAGGAATGAAAACCAAGGTACAGCTTTTTTTTCACGGCACGGAGGTCCCAGGACGAGAGCAGATCGTCCTGGAACCTGCAGGCTGCGGGCCCGACGTCGCTCGCGTGAGCGACATCGAATGGCAGGGAAGGCTCTCGGTATTCGTCTACGTCACCCTCAACGTCGACGATCCTCGTCTGGCGCTCCTGCAAAAGCTCCTTCTCGCCTACAAAGTAGACTGGAGCGAGGAGCGCTGGGATGAGTACACGGACGAGGATTTCGACGCTGCGCGCTTGATCCTCGCGCGCCCGCTCATCGAGATCGACGTCAACGGGGGCCCGAGGTTCGGAACGGATTACGACCTGTCGAGCGCGTGCCCGGCGTGCGGCGCGGGGATGCGGCAAACCTCGGCGTTCGTGATCGATGGCGCATACCCCGAGGAGATCGGAAAACTTGAGAAGTCTCCCGCCGTCGCCAGCAACGAGGAGATCCTGGTGAACGAGCGGCTGGCCGAGGTCCTCGAAGGCACAGGCCTCTCGGGGCTCTCGTTCCGGAGCGTGTACGTCCTGCAGAAGGATAAGCGCCAGACCAAGCTGCCCTGGCGGCAGATGTGGGCGTCGCACACGTTGCCACCGATGTCCCCACGCTCGACAGGGGTCTCCTGGGACCGGGCGTGCAAAACCTGCGGGCGTAGCAAGCTGGAAAGGTCAAGCCCGGGGCCCCTGCGTGTCGCCTACCGCGCCCAGGACCTCGTCGGGGCCCAGGACGTCAACCGGATGTGGGAGCGCTTCGGTCACGTTCAGTGGAACGGCGATCTGAAAACGGCCGTACTGGGGCAACCCTTTTTCCTCGTCACCCCCAAGGTCTGGCGCATCTTCCGCGACGCGGGCGTGACCGGGTTCCAGTGGATCCCCATCCGCGTCGTCGAGGAGGAGTGACGTTTTCAATCGGCTGTCGAGCGGACTGCCCCTCAATTCGAAGGCCCGCCCGCCTTCTTCATCATCTCCGCGACGCTCTCCTCGAGGCGCTCCCGGTACGCGGTGAGCTCCTCCACGAGGAGCCGAACCTCGCGCTCGATGTCCTTGAGCATCTCCATCTTTTCGACGCCCTCGCGCATCCGCACGATGTCCGCGTGCCGGACATCGATTCCCCCCTCCTCCATCAGGGAATCGAAGAGCTCCGGCTGCGAGGCGAGCTCGTCGAGGACTTCTTTCATCTGCTCCGCTCGCGCTTCGCTCATGGGCTTGATCCGCGCGCGCTCCTCCGGCGTGAGTCGCCTCCGAAGGAGCGGGAGCATCTCCACCAGCTCCTGCAGGTGCCGCTGGCCCTGCTCATGGTCGACGGCGGGCCTCGGCCCAGGGGCGTCCTCGAGCGTCATGCCCACCTCCACCGCGAGGGCGCGGCGTTGCTCGCGCAGGAAAGCCACCACGAGGTCGACACGACGGCGCATCTCGGAGACCGTGAGCGCGTCGAGCCGTTGCTGGAGATCGTCGTCGTCCGCCATCGAAATCGCTCCTACCGACCCCGCTCGTAATCCTTCGCCGCGCGCTCGACGATGTCCCAATCCCGCGCCGCCCGCTCCGACTCGGCCACGAGGTCCGCCGTGAACAACGTGAGCCCCCAGATCCCATTCTCGCGCCGCCGAAACCCGTACCGCGTCCCGCGCGCCGTCTCCACCGTCGCCCGCTCGCCCACGATTTCGACCTTCGCCATTCCCGACAGATCCCGCCGCAGCCGCGTCACGAATCCTTTTTTCGTCGCCAGATCCACCCACACGTCCGCCCCGTCCTCGGCCGTCGCGTGCGTCCGGTACGCGTCGAGCAGGCGCGTGCGCTCGGGCTCGGGGTAGGCCTGCGTGATGCGGTCGCTCGCCTTCTTGCGATAATCGCGGATGCTGTAGGCAGCGTGCTGCGCGGAGTCTTCGAGGTAATGGAAGCAGGTGCGCGCGTCGCCCTGCGAGAGGTTGAACGCAACCCGCAGGTAGGCGCCCTCGGGCGTGGTATCCGGCGGGAAACGAGACGCCGACCAGAAGACGTAGCCAGCGCCGCCGAGCGTGAAGAGGGCGAGGCCGGAGGCGAGGGCTTGGCGGCGCGTGAGGGGCATCGGCGAGGTTAGCGTCTCGTTTCCACGTGGAAGGCCGCTCGGCAAGCAGCCAGGCGCATCAGAAGGTGTGCACGAACAAGCCGCTCCGGAGCTTCGGCTCGAACCACGTGCTCTTCGGCGGCATGAGCAGGCCCGCGTCGCTCACCGCGAAGAGCTGCTCGATCTGCGTCGGATAGAGGTGGAGGCCCAGCGTGAACTCCCCCGCGTCGACGCGCCGCTCGAGCTCGCCGTAGCCGCGGATGCCGCCCACGAAGTCGACATGCTTGTCCCGGCGCGGGTCCTTCACGCCGAAGATCGGGCCGAGGAGGAGGTCCTGCGCGATCGAGCAGTCGAGCGAGGCGACCGGATCCTGGTCCCGCGCAGGATCCTGCGGGGCGCGCAGGAGGTACCACTTGCCCGCGAGGTACGCGCCGAAGGTGCGCGGCTCGGGCGGGGTCGCGGCAAGGCCGTCGGGGCGCGGCTCGACCTGCATGACCGACGCGAGGCGCTCGAGGATCGCCTCGGGCGAGCGGCCTTCGAGGTCCCGCACGACGCGGTTGTACGGCATGATCTTCATCTGGTCGTGCGGGAAGACGACCGCGAGGAAGATGTCGTGCTCGCGGCCGTCGCCGCGGAAGATCTGGTGCACGCGCGCCGCGGCGGCGCTGCGGTGATGGCCGTCGGCCACGTAGAGACACGCGACGTCCTCGAAGCGCTCTTCGAGCGCGCGCGTGGCGTCGCGGCCAAGCACCCAGAAGCGATGGCCGACACCGTCCTTCGTGGTGAAGTCGTAGATCGGCGGCGCCTCGGTCGAGGCCCGGACGAGCGCGTCGATCGTCGGGTCCTTGCGGTACGTGAGGAAGACAGGCTCGTCATGCGCGGCGAGCTCTTCGATGTGGCGCGTGCGGTCGTCTTCCTTGTCGGCCCGGGTTTTCTCGTGCTTCTTGATCGCGCCGGCGAGGTACTCGGACACGGCCGCGCAGCCGACGACGCCGATCTGCCGGTGGTCGCCCATGGATTGCGCGTAGAGGTAGAGGTGCGGCTCGGGGTCCTGGGTGAGCGCGCCCTCGGCGATGAGCTTCGCCAGGTTCTTCGCGCCCATGGCGTAGACCGCATCGTCGTGCTCGTCCGTGCCCTCGGGGAGGTCGATCTCGGGCCGGGAGACGTGCAGGAAGCTCGCCGGGTTGCCCTCGGCGAGCTTGCGGGCCTCGGCCGTGGAGATGACGTCATACGGCGGGCTCGCAACCTCGAGGGCCAAGGCGGGCGGGGGGCGGAAGGCGCGGAAGGGGCGGACTTTGGCCATGCGAGGCGGTTAACCCGGTTCGGGCGTCGTGTCGAGATGGGCGGCGCGCAGGCCCTCAACGAGGGCGGACGGGCTCTTCGGTCGAGAGGAAGACACGCCGGTGCCGGTACAGGTACACCTGGTTGCCGACGACCCAGAGCAGCGCGAACGGCGCGTAGTGGAGGAAGATCGCCGCGACGGGCAGGACCCAGTGGAGGTAGTAGCCGAACGCGCGCCGCCGCGAGAGCAAGACGGCGACCGTCACCACGAACGAGCACTGCAACGCGGTGACGAGGAACGCTATGAGGCTGCTCCGCCCCTCCCAGAAGGTCTGGGCAGCGATGAACGCGGTCCCCACGCCGCTCATGCCGAGCAGCGCCGGGTAGTAGTTCAACCACGAGAATCCGAGGCGCGGGTCCTCTTGCACCCGACGCGCGATCGAGAGCTTCTTCCGATCGACGCGCGCGCCTCGCTTTTGCAGCTCCGCGGCGGCGAGCGCCCGGGCCTCTTCGGTGTAGTCCTCTCGCGCGGGGCCGACGACCGCTCTCAGCTGTTCATCGGACATCTCCGCGAACCGCGCGGCCGCGTAGGCTCGATCGATCTCCGAGTCCGGCGTCGACATGGCCGCCCCCTTGCCCGAGAGTGTCGGCCCGCGAGCGCGCCCCGGTCAAGCGCTCGGAGCCGATCGGTCGGATCCTGTGGTACACGTCCCGCCGTGCCCGTGCCCGGAGACGACGACAACGAGCGGCTGACACCCACGATCCCGCCGCCGCCCATGATCGAGTCGGCCTCGGGCGCCCGGACGCGACGTGTCATCGCCGTCGGAGGCGGGCGCGGCGGCGTCGGCAAGACGCTGCTCACCGTGAACCTCGGCGTCTACTTCGCCCAGCTCGGCCGCGAGGTCGTCGTCTGCGACACCGATCCGTTCGGTTCGAACCTGCACGGCGTGCTCGGCCTGGAGACGCCGCCGCTCGTGACGAGCGAGGCCCTCGAAGAAGGCAAGGCCAAGCCCGTGAGCACGATCGTCCCGGGGCTGCGCCTCTTGCCCACGGCCTACGATCCGATGACCGCGACACCGATCCGCCCGAACCGCGGATCGCACTGGGCGAGGCAGATCGAGAAGCTCGACGTCGACTACGTCCTCCTGAACCTCGGCGCCTCGACGACGGCCTCCACGCTGGATCTCTTCCTCCAGGCCGACGTCGGGATCTGCGTGACGGCGCCCGAGCCGCTCGCGATCGAGACGACCTACCGCTTCTGCCGCGCGCTCTACCTGCGCGTGCTCCGGCGCGCGCTCACGAAGGAGCGCTTCAAGCTGCGCCTCGTCGAGCGCGTGATCGCGGCGCTCCCACCGCTCGCCCCGCCGCCGGCGATCGTCGCCGAGATCAAGCGCTACGACGACGGCGTGGCCAAGGTCGCGGCCGAGGAGATGCTGAGCGTCGCCGCGCACCTCGTCGTCGGCCAGACACGCCTGCGCTCCGACCTCGACCTCGGCATGAGCATGCACGTCATCGCCGAGCGTTTCCTCGGCATCTCGCTCGACTACCTCGGCCACATCGAGCACGACGACGCCGTGTGGCTGACGGTGCGGCGCAGGCAGCCGCTCCTCATCGACAGCCCCACGTCGAAGAGCGCGCGCAACATCGAGCGCGTCGCGCGCCGCATCCTCGCGCTGCTCGCCGCGCAGAGCACCCGCGGCGGCGCGCTCCCGGCCCGCGCGCCGGTCGCCCAACGTGCCGGCGCCCTGCCTGCCACGCTCTACGAGGTGCTCGGCGTGCCACGCACCGGCGCTGACGACGAGATCCGCCGTGCAGTGAAGCGCCAGCGGGAGATCTTCCGCGAGGGCAGCTTGCCGCTCTGCTCCGTCGTCGCGCCCGAGGTCTTGCAAAAGGTGCAAGCGCGCATCGAAGAAGCGCACGACACCCTGCTCGATCCCGTGCGCCGCCGCGCCTACGACCTCTCCACGTTCCCGGACGACACGCCCGCGACGGTCGTGCCGCAGCGCAGCAGCAACGCGGCGCAGGTAGCCGAGCTCGCCATGCTGCAGGCCGAGCTCGCGCGCGAGATCAACGCCGAGACGCAGTTCACGGGCGCGCTCCTGCGCAAGGTGCGCGAGTCGCAGGGGATCGAGATCACCGAGATCGCGCAGCGCACGAAGATCAACGTCGCGCACCTCAACGCGATCGAGAACGAGTCGTTCGGGGACCTGCCCGCGCTCGTGTACGTGCAGGGCTTCGTGCAGCAGGTCGCGAAGTTCTTGAAGCTCGACCCGGCGCAGGTCGCGAAGACGTACACGCGAAGGCTGCGGGATATCTCCCTTGGGCGCGCGAGGGGCAGTGGATAAGCCTTCGGACGAAGGACGGGATCGGCTCTTTTCGGCCGCCCTCTTCGTGCTGGCGCTCCTCCTGCGCCTCTACGTCGCCATCGCCTGGGCCCGCGAGCCCGTGTGGGACGGGCACTACTACGACTTCGGCGCGCGCCGCATCGCCGAGGGTTTTGGCTACTCCGACGACGTCGTCGTGGGCGGTCAGCGCGTCTGGCATCCCTGGTGCCACTACCCCGTCGGCTACAGCGGCTTCCTCGCGATCTTCTATCGGCTCTTCGGCGCGGGCCCCATGACCGCGCCCGTCGTCAACGCCGTCACGGGCGCGCTCGTCGTGGTGCTCGTACACAGGCTCGCGAGGTACGCGACGACGAAGAACCGCGCCCGCGCCGCGGGCCTTCTCTGCGCGCTCGATCCCGGCCTCATCGTCTACGCCGCGCTCGTGATGACCGAGCCGCTCGCCGCGCTCGGCCTCGTCGCGGCGGGGTGGCTCGTCGCGCGGGACGCGAAGACCAAGCCAATGCGCGGCGCGCTGCTCGCGGGCCTCACGCTCGGCCTCGCCACGCTGGTGCGGCCGCAGAGCCTGCTCTGCGCGCCTGCGCTCGGCTTGTTCACGCTGGGCGACGGCACGCTGCGCACGAAGCTGAAGAAGGGGCTCGTCACGGCCGGAATCGCGCTCGCGACGGCCGTGCTCGTCGTCCTGCCGTGGACCGCGCGCAACTGCCGCGTGATGGACGGCTGCGCGTTCGTGTCGACGAACGCCGGGTGGAACCTCGCGATCGGCGCCTCCCCGCGCGCCACGGGCCGCTTCGAAACGCTGCGCGCGAGCGACGGCTGCAAGGTCGTCACGGGCCAGGTGCAGCAGGATCAATGCTGGCGCGACGAGGGCCTGCGCTGGATCACGAACGACCCGATCCGCTGGCTCTCGCTCGTCCCGAAGAAGCTCAGCCACACCTTCGATCACGAATCGTTCCCGATGGGCTACCTCGGCGAAGCGAACCCCGCGGCCTGGCCCGAGCCGCGCAAAGCCACAGGCCGCGCCGTGCTCACCACGGTGCACGTCGCGCTGCTCGCGCTCGCCGCGCTGGGACTCGTCGCCTCCCCGCTCGGACGTTTGCCGCTCCGCGCGCGCCTCACGCAGATCGCGGCGCTCCTCGCGGTCCTGGGCGTCGTGCTCCACGGCATCCTCTCCGACGCGCATCCGTTCTGGCCGCTCGCCGTGCTGATCGTGCTCTTCGGCGCCCTGCCGCTCCCGGGCGCGCCGGCCCGCAACGCGGCCGTCGGTTACCTGGTCTTCGCCGTCGCCACCGTGGCGCTCACGCACGCGATCTTCTTCGGCGAAGACCGCTATCACGTGGTGATCACGCCGGTCCTCTGCTTGCTCGCGGCCCTCGCGTTGCGGCCGTCCGGAGCGCTCGCCGCTCCCTCACGAGCAGCCGCAGACGTTCCCCCACCGTCCTGACCAGGTCTGATAGAGTACCGTCATGTTGAAGAACCTGAGCCACGAGGATCGTCTTCAGGTGATGCGGTTCGTGTGCTCGTTCGCCTGGGCGGACCTCGAGGTCAAGCCCAAGGAGCGCGCCCTCGTCCACAAGATGGTCAAGGAGTTCCAGCTCGATCCCGACGAGGCAAAGCAAGTCGAGGGCTGGCTGCAGGTGCCGCCGCGCGCCGAGGAGGTCGACCCGGCCACGATCCCGGCCGCGCACCGGAAGATGGTGCTCGACGCCGCACGCCGGATCATCAAGGCGGACGGGAACGTGGACCCGGAAGAGGCGGAGAGCTTCGAGCTTCTCGAGCAGTTGCTAGCGTAACCGTTCGCCACCCCCAGCGTCCGTCTGGTACGCTCGGGGCGTGCTTCGCCAAGGTCTCGGTCGCCGGCACGGGCCGTGGGGGATCACCCTCGCGTGCGTGGCGACCGCGCTCGCCCTCACGATCACCCCTGCAAGGCCCGCCGGCGCGTTCCCGCACGTCGTCCGCTCCGGTGAGACGCTCGCGCAGATCGCCGAGCGCGTGTACGGCCGCGTCGAGATGGAGCAGATCCTCGTCGCGGCAAACTCCCTCGACGCGGGCAGAGGCCTGTCGATCGTGCCCGGCATGCGCCTGGAGATCCCGTCGGTCGGGCACCACCGCGTCACCGCCGGCGAGACCTGGACCTCGCTCGCCGACACGCTGCTCGGCCACCCCGAGCGCAGCGACGTCCTCGCCTTCGCGAACGAAGCCAAGCCCTGGATCCAGCCCACCGAAGGCCAGGAGATCCGCGTCCCCTACAACCTGCGCTACGTCGCCGGCCCGGGCGACTCGACGCTGACCGTCGCCTACCGTTTCCTCGGCCAGCGCGACAAGGCGTGGATGCTCGATCGGTACAACCGCCTCGGCGGCGAGTCGCTGCAGCGCGGCGACGTGGTGCTCGTGCCGCTCACCGAGCTCGAGCTCACGACCGAAGGAAAAGCCCTCGCCGCGAGCGCCGGCGCGCTCGTCCGCTCGGAAGGCGCAGGCCGCGCCCGCGAAGCCCAGCGTCGCGCCGAGACCGAGCTGCCACAGCTCGCCGCCGACGTGCGGAGCGGCCGCTACGTCGACGCCGTCGCCCGCGCGAGCCGCATGCTCGGCTCCGGCGAGCTCTCGCGCACGCAGCTCGCCCAGATCCACCAGCGCCTCGTCGAAGCCTACGTCGCGCTCGACGCCCAGGGCCTCGCCGAGACGTCCTGCCTCGCCTGGCGCGAGGCCGATCCCGCGCTCGTCCTCGACCCGATCGAGCTCTCCCCGAAGATCGTGCGTGCCTGCACGAACGCGAGCACCCTCGGCGCCGCGGCTCCGCCCGCCGCCGTGATCCCGTCCGCCCCAGCATCCGCGTCCGCAGCCTCGTCCACGCCCCCCAGCGCGCCGCGCCGCTCGCCCGTGGGAGGTCGGTAGGCGTGCAGCAAGGCGAGACGCGCGCCCCGGCCTCCTCCGACGCCGAGTATCTCGCGCCGGGCACCGTCGTCGCCTCGCGGTACACCGTCGCGTCCGTCGTCGGCGAGGGCGCGACGGGCATCGTCTACGTCGCCACGGACGGCGAGACGGGCGCGCGTGTCGCGCTCAAGGTCATCCACAGGAGCCTCTGCTTCGACCCGCACTTCTCGCGCCGCTTCACGCGCGAGGCCTCGATCCTGAAGCAGCTCGAAGGCAACCACATCGTGCGCCTGCTCGACGTCACCGAGGACGACGGCCTGCCCGTGCTCGTGCTCGAGTACGTCGAGGGCCTCTCGCTCGAAGCGACCTTGCGCAAGCACAGGCCCACGATCGAGGAGGCCGTGGAGATCACGCTCCAGATCTGCGCCGCGCTCGGCGCCGCGCACGCGGGTGGCTTCGTGCACCGCGATCTCAAGCCCGGCAACGTCATCATCCAGGGCGAGCTCGGCACGGGCCGTCAGCCAACGCATGGGGGCTCCGCTCCGACAAGCGGAGCTGCGCCCCCAAACCCCCCGCCCATGGTCTGGGTCGTCGACTTCGGCCTCGGCAAGGCCTTGCACCGCGATCCTTCGGGCACCTCGCTCACCGAGCGCAACATGATCCTCGGCACGCCCGAGTACATGTCGCCCGAGCAGGTCCGCGGCGACGAGCTCGATCATCGCTGCGACATCTACGCGGCCGGCGTCCTGCTCTTCGAGATGCTCACGGGCCGCGCGCCGTTCGCGGGCAAAACGCCCATCGCGGCCATGACCGCGCACCTCACCGAGCCCGTCCCCTCCCCGCGCGCCTCGAGCCCCGATCGCGACATCCCGCCCACGCTCGAAGCCGTCGTCCATCGCGCCCTCGCGAAAAACCCCGACGAGCGATACGAGACCGCGCGCGCCTTCGCCGAGGCCCTCTCCGCCGCGCGCGACGAACACCACGTCATCGCGCCGGCCGCCGTGGACGACGCCGACGCGCTCGCCACGGGCGACACCGAGCTCGAGCTCCGCACGGCCGTCGCGAAGGCCGTCGCGCTCGAGCAGAAGGCGTCGACGACGAAGGCCGCCGCGGAGCGCCCGGGACAGCCGGTGCGGTGGCCGTGGATCCTCGTGGCGGTCGTGCTCGCGGCCGTGGCGATCGCCGTCGGCGCGATGGCCGGCGCGCGATAGCAGGCAACGCGCATCGCGGATGGCTTTCGCGCGGCATCGCGGCGATAATGCGCGCGATCATGAAGACGCGCTTTCTTGGGAAGAAAGGTTTCCTCGCGGCCTCCGCTGTCGCACTCGGGGTCGCGCTTTTTCCGAGCGCGGCGCGCGCCGAGGTCGTCGCCGTCGATTGCGACGTCGATCCCGACTGGTGCAAGACCGCTCCGATCGGCTTCTCGCACAGCGACTCTCTCCCGATCGAATGGAGCTTCGACACGGGTTGGGTCCCGGCGAACTCGCCCTTGCAGGTCCACATCTGGGCGGGCGTTTATGCGACCACGCGCGTCTCGCTCAAGGGTGCGCTCGAAACGAGCTGGCCCGAGGCGCTTCTCCTCCGCGCGCCGGGCAACGTCGACGGCGGTTTGCTCTCGTATCACTACGGCGTCGAGCTCGGCGCGCAGGCGCAGTTCCACGTGGAGATCGCGGGCATCCCGTACGACTGGGTCGGCGACATCCCGTATATCCCGCAGATCGATTTCCAGGTCGAAGGCGAACAGGTCTTCAACGCGTGGGGATGGAACCCCGGCGCCACGCTCGCCAGCAAGACGCAGCCGCAGACGATCATCGAGGTCGGCCTCAGCGACATCATCAGCATCCCCAGCGTCTTCGTGGACGGCGGCCTCAAGGTCGACGTGCAGATGGAGCTCGCCGCGACGTACACGACCGAGCGCATCGTCGTGGAGACCGCCGAGGGCAAGAGCGTCAAAGGCGGCGACATCACCGAGGAAGACGGTGAGACGAAGGCCGAGTATTTGAACGGCCCCGCGATCGACCTCGACGTGCATCCCGAAGGGAACATCGACTACGACGGCATCATTCACCTGATCCCGGGCATGTGGATCGAGATCCTCGGCCAGAACTTCGCGTTCGACCTCGTCGACATCCCGATCACCTTCCCGATCACGCAGACGACGTGGTCGTTCCCCAAGCAACGCGTGCACGTGCCTCTGCCCGACGTCGTGCTGCCGAAGGCCGAGATCGATTTTGGCGAGGTCGAGGTCGGCCAGAAGAGCCTCGAGAGCTTCAGCGTGTGGAACGCGGGCGAGGCGCGCGCGAAGGTGACGCTCGTGTCGAGCAGCCCGGAGCTCTTCCCCGCGTGGGATCCGAGCATCGACATCGAGCCCGGCGTCACGGCGGACACGGCCGTGCGCTTCATGCCCCGGAAAAACGGCCCCTTCGAGGCGACGTTGTTCATCGCGTCCAACGACCCGAACGACCCGGTCCAGGAGATCGTCCTCAAGGGCGTGGGCTTCGGCGGCCCCGTGGCGCCGTCGCAGGACATCTCGCAGGAGAGCGGGTGCGCCTGCCGCGCCGCCGGAAACGACGCGCCCACCTCCGCCCCGGCGGGCCTCGCGCTCACCGCCCTCGCTGGGTTCGCAGCCCTCGTACGGCGAAATCGGAGGGTGGGTCGAGGTTGACCCCCATGGGTCCTGTGCGACCCCCCTTTCCGCCCGCCACAGGAACGACGCACACGGCATTTCGCCAGCTTACAAACTCACCCCTGGGTCTGTCGCGACCCCCCGTCCGACAAAAACCTGCGAAACTCCGCCAATTCCTTGGCTGGCATGACCGTTGCTGATGTCCATTCCGGACCTGACTTCAGCATCGGGGAGTTCCTGACATGTCGACGGCCACGCAGCAGGACCAGCACATCCACGAAACCCAGCCCTCTTCGCAGACCCGCGCCGTACGCCAGGCGCTCGTCTCCATGGGATCGCGCGTCGTCGGACAAGGCGCGGCGATCGAGGAGGTCGTCCGCAACATCGGAGTCCTCTCGACGTCCCGCACGCCCGTGCTCTTCGTGGGCGAGCCCGGCGCCGGCAAGCGCTTCTTCGCCCGGGTCCTGCACGAGACGACGGCCCAGGGTCCGCTCGTTCTGCTCTCCGACGAAGCCGCGCCCATCGACGCCGCCGCGCTCCGCACCGCCACGGAGAGCGCTCGCGGCGGCACGCTCGTCGTCGTCGACATCGATCGTCTCACCCCCGAGCTCGCCGACGAGCTCGTCGCGCTGGCGAGCCGCGGCGACACGCGCCTCGTCGCAACCTCCACGATGGCGCTCGATCCGAGCTGCTGTCACGCCGCGCTCTGCGCGCTCTTCACCACGAGCACGGTGAAGCTCCCGAGCCTGCACGAGCGCGCCGAGGACGTCCCGCAGCTCATCCAGCACTTCTTCGAGCTGCACGCGACGCGCTCGCGCCGCACCGATCTGCGCGGCCTGTCGCCCGAGGCGACCGCGCTGCTCGAAGGGCACACCTTCGCCGACCACGTGCGTGGCCTCGACCGCGCGATCGATCAGGCGATGGCGTTCGCCGAAGGCCCGTACGTGACCGTCTCGGATCTGCCGGAGGAGATCCGCGGATCGAAGCCGCTCGGCTCGTCGCTCCTGCTCGGCGCGCTGCCCGTGAACGGCCTCGATCTGCGCGCCGCGGTCGAGGAGTTCGAGACGCGCATGATCCTCCAGGCGCTCGAGCGCACGGGCTGGAACAAGAACCGCGCCTCGCGCTTGCTCGGCCTGAACCGCACGACGCTCGTCGAGATGATCAAGCGCAAGCGCCTCGCACCGCCGCTCGGCGCGCGCAAGCCGACCACGACGAAGGCCGACGCGCACGAGGTGCTCGCCGACGCCGAGTGATCAGCGCATCACGTCCTTGAAGCTCATGGCCGGCTTCGGCGAACCCTCGTGGGCCAGCCGGATCACGAGGTCGGCCATCTTCTCCACCACCCACGGAAAGTGCTCGGGCCCGAGCGACGTGATGTCGAAGTCGGGCGCCGAGTTCATGAAGTCGATCGCGTACGGCACGCCGTCGCGGATCGCGAGCTCGACCGTGTTCATGTCGTAGCCGAGCGCGCGACAGAGCGAGCGAGCGTCCTCCACGCAGCGCGCGAGCAGCGCCGGTTCGAGCGGCGGCATCGTCTCGCTCGCCCGCACATACCGGTCGAAATGCCCGAGCCGCGGATCCCAGAGCGCGGGCCGCACGTGCTCCTTGCCGATCACGATGCACCGCACGTACTGCGACCACGGGATCGCCTCCTGCGCGATCATCGTGAGCGTCCCGGTCCGATCGTACGCGCCCCAGAGCTCCTCCATCGAGCTCACGCGGTAGACGTCGCGAAACCCTCCGCCCCAGTGCGGCTTGATGAACATCGGAAAGCCGAGCTCGCGCGCCGCGCCTTCCCAGTCGAGCGGGAAACGCAGGTTGCAGAGCGTCTGGCTCGACACCCCCTCGCCGTACGACTTCGACGGCAAGACCACCGTCCTCGGCACGCGCACGCCGAGCCGCGCGGCGAGTGCGGTCCCGAAGAGTTTGTCGTCGGCGATCCGCCAGAAGGGGTTGTTCACCACGCGCGTGCCGTTCAGCACCGCGAGCTTCAGCACCGGCTGGTAACAGGTCACCTCGTGCGAGATGCGATCGACGAGCACGTCGTACGGCGGCGGACGATCGATCGAGGTGATGTCGAGCTCTGCGTAACTCGCGACCACGCCGGCGTCGCGCCGCGCGACCTCGGCGATCAGGGCATCGGGAAAGGAGCGCTCACGTCCGACGAGCAAGCCAACGCGGAGGACCATAGGGCCGTCCTACACCAAACCTCTGCGCTCGTCACAGGGCCATGCTGCGGAGTTCGCGCTTCAGGACCTTGCCTGTCGGGTTCCGCGGTAAGGACGGAAGAAACACGAATTCGCGCGGCACCTTCGCGCCCGACAACCGCGCGCGCGCGAACGCCTCGAGCTCCTTCGCTTCGGCGCTCACGTCCGCTTTCAGCACCACGAACGCGCGCACCCGCTCGCCCCACGCTTCGTCCGGGACGCCCACGATTGCGACCTCCGCGACCGCCGGATGATCGTGGAGCACGCCCTCCACCTCGGCCGGATACACGTTCACGCCGCCCGAGATGACCATGTCGCGCTTGCGACCTTCGAGAAAGAAGTAGCCGCGCTCGTCCCTCCGCGCGAGATCGCCGACCGAGAAGAACCCGTCCCGCATCGCGTCGCGCGTCCCCGCGTCGTCGGCGTGGTAGCCCGAGAAAAGCTGCCCGCTCCGTGCGTAGAGCTCGCCCACCGCGCCGGGCCCGCAGATCCGCCCGGACTCGTCGTAGAGCCGCACCTCCGCGCCCGGAATCGCGCGTCCGATCGTGCCCGGCGCCGCGCGCAGATCCGCGGGCTTCGCCAGCGTCACCACGCCCGTCTCCGTCGCCCCGTAGAAGTTGAACAGTTTGTCCCCAAAGAGCCGGAGCACCTCGTTCGCCAGCGGGACCGAGATCGCCGCGCCGCCCGTGAAGATCGCCTTCAGCGACGACGTGTCGTAGCGCCGGATCCTCTCCTCCCCGAGCTCCACGATCCGGTGCAGCATCGTCGGCACCACGGCGGTCGTGGTCACGCGGTAGCGCTCGATCGCTTCGAGGAACGACTCGGGCCGGAATTCACGCAGCACGATCACCGTGCTCCCGACGAGGTACGACATCGTGATGAACCCGAACGCCGTCGCGTGATAGAGCGGGCACACCGCGAGGTGCACCTCGCCCATTTCCATCGGCGTCTCCCCGATGAACGCGAGCGCCGCCGTCGTCGCGCCCTTGGCGAACTGCCGCACCGCGCCCTTTGGTTTGCCCGTCGTGCCCGACGTGTACATCACCACCGCGGGCTCGTCGCCCGCGTCCGGCGGCGGCCCCTTCGCCGACGCGACCAGCGCTTCGAGCGTCGGGAACGGCGCGGCCGCGCCGCCCACCGAGAAGCATCGCGATGCGCCGATCTGCGCGAGCTTCGGCCCTGCTTCCTGCACGGTCTCGGCGACGTCCACGTCGAAGAACAGCGCACGCGCGCCCGAGTGCGTCGCCACGTACTCGAGCTCGTTCGGCGTCGACCGGAACGAACAACTCACCGCCCCGCAGCCGAGCTTGCCGGCGGCGATCTGCAGCAGCACGAACTCCGGCCGGTTCTTGAGCATCAACGCGACGCGATCGCCCGACCGAACGCCTCGCTCGGCGAGGCCTGCGGCGATGCGCTCGATCCGCTCGTTCATCTCGGCGAACGAGTACGCGCGCTCCTCCACGAGCCTGCCGCTCGGCAGCGCGGAAAGCCCCACGAGGCCCACGGTGTGCGGATCGTTGTGGGCCATGAAGTGGAACAAGAGCGGCGGCGCGGCCTTCTTGGTCCGAAAAAGCTCGCGCGCGGCGGCTTCGAGCCCGGACCAGTGGACGTGACGCGGCATCTTGGTCTGGATCGCGACGCGGCCTACCGTCCGCGCCCCGAACACCATGCCCTCGGCGGCCTGCTTCAGCGAGGAGAGCCTCTCCTTCCAGTGCATGCGCGGATTGTAGTCTCGCGACGTTGGGGATAGGTTACTCCCGTGAGTGACCGGCGAACCACCGGAGGCCGCGCGGCCATCGAGCTGAACGTCGAGTACAAGCGCCTCAACACGTTCTTCGCCGACTACACGCGCAACATCTCGAAGGGCGGCACGTTCATCCGCACGGATCGGCCCCTCGACGTGAACACCGAGTTCGTCTTCGCGCTCAGCATCAAGAACCTCGCCGAGCCGCTCCGCCTCCGCGGTCGGGTCAAGTGGATCGTGCGCCCCGTCGACGCCACGCCCGACTCGCCCGCCGGCATGGGCATCGAGTTCCAGTACAACGACGAGAAAGAGCGCCGCGAGACCGAGGCGATCGTCGAGAAGCTCATGGCGAACGAGCTTGGCGACGAGCTCGCCGGCAAGCTCCTCGGACACAAGCCGAACACGAAGGCGTAAGCGCGAAGAGCTCCGTTCGTCTACGCCGGTTTCAAGCTTGCTTCGGCGTCCGGAGGGACTCGTCGCCTCGTGCAGGTTCGCGCCCGCCGTGTACACTCCGCGAAGATGCCTCCGAGATCTACGCCCCGCGCGCGCGCGTTCGCCCGAGCCATCCTCGCCTCGCTCCTCGCCGCCGGCGCCGCGGGCTGCGGGACGTCGGCCCGGCCCACGAAGACCCCCGTGCAGGTCGTCGAGGGCCCGGTCAAACCCGTCGACGTCCAGGACGCGGACTTCGCCACGACGCTCGCGCGTGTCCTTTCGGACGGCTCGCGCACCCCGGAGCGGCTCGGCACCGTCGCGGGCGTCGTGCGCCGCCAGCTCGCCCACGCCGAGCGACGCTTCGCGCTCGGCGCACCCGAGCGAGGGACCTCGAGCGTGATGGGCGCGCTCTACCTCGTCCGCGTCGGCGAGGGACAAGGCGCGATGGTCGACGCGTCCGGCGCGCGCGCGCTCGACGGCGCGATCCGACACCTGAGCACGCTCGGCGACGAGGGCCGCGTGCACGCGCTCATGCGCATGCGCGCCACCGCGCTCGGCACGAGCGCCCCGGGCCGCGCCGAGCTCGACGAGCACCTCTCGAACCTCGAACGGTGGATCGGCGACACCCACGCGGGCAGCCCCGGCGTGCGGCTCGGCGCCGAAGCGCGTTACCTGGCCGCGCGTGCGATGGTCGATCCGTCCGGCGAGACCCTCGACGCCGCGGCGAACGCGATCGAGGCGTGGGTCAATCGTGGCATCGAGATCAACCGCATCTTCCGGCAAACGGGTAAGCGGCCCGAGCGCGCCGAGGCCATGGAGGCGGCGCGCTCCATCGAGACGGGCGCGGTCATGCTCGCGTCGATCTTCATCCGCCACGGCGACGCCCAGGGCGCCTTGTCGCGCATCGAGAGCTCCGAGGTCCGGCTCATCACCGAGCCCGCGCTGCGCAGGAGCCTCATGGTCGCCTCGGAGGACGGCGATGCAGAGGCGTGGGAGATGGTCGCGGCGGCGTTCGCCAACGAAGGCGCGCCGACGAGCGAGGACGAGGACGAACGCGAAGAGCGGCTCGATCCGTGCCTCGTCGAAGCGGGCGTCTGGGGCAGCGTGCTCGAGGCGTACCGCAAGGACCCGAAGAACTTCCGCATGGCCGCGCTCCTTGCCGAGGAGCTCGTGCGCCTCGGCATGTCCGAGGGCGCGCCGGCCGTGCTCGCGGGCGCGCTCGGGGCGCAGCCGAGTGCGAGGTTCGTCGCGGCCGCGAACCGCATCGTCTTCGAGGCCATGGCCGTCGACGCCGACGCGGGCGACGTCGACGCCGTTCGCCGCACCTTCCGCGCCGCCGCGCCGATCCTCGCGGCCGCGGATCGACCGGAGATCGCGACGGCCGGCCTCGAACCCACGCCCGCGCGCCTGCGCTTGCTCATGGCCTCCGTCGAGGTCCGCAGTGGCGACCTCGCCGCGGCGCGCCCGCTCTTCGTGGCCGCCGCGAAAGGTGATCCCTCGGTCGCCGCGTGGATCCGCGTCGCGCGCGCAGATCGCCAGGCGAAGGACTCTGCCGCCGCACTCGACAACCTGCGCCGCGCGTATGCCGCGCCCGACGCGCGTGTCGCCCTCGCCGACCTCGCCGAGGCGCACCTGCTCGCGTTCGAGATCCAGCGCGACCTCGGCGCTGCCGACGCCGCCAAGGCCGAGCTCGCGGACGCGCTCACCGCCGCGCTCGCCTCGCAGAAGCAACGTGGCGATGCAGGGATGCGCGCGCGGGCCGAGACCTTGCTCGCCCGTGTCCTCGAAGCGTACGGCGATGCCAAGGCTGCAAGGCGCGCGCACGATCGTGCCCTCGCCGTCGCGGCCACCGATCGTCCTGCGCTCGGCGCCACCATCCTCCAGGTCACCTCCCGCGCGCTCGTGCGTCGCGACCTCGACGCGGCGCGCGCGGCCGTCCGCCAGGGCCTCGAAGCCGACGTCGATCAGGAAGAGCGCATCTACGGCGGCCTCTGGCTCCACCTCCTCGAACGGGAGCTCCGCGCGACGCCGGATGACACGGCCACGCGCGCGCTTGCGACGAACGGCGATCGGGACGCGTGGGTCGTCAAGCTCGCGCAATGGGCGCTCGGGCGCATGACGGACGACGGCCTGCTCGCCGCGGCACAGAATGCGGCGCAGCGAGTCGAGGCGGAGTTTTACACGGCCATGGCACGCCGCGCGTCGGGCGACCCGGCGGCGGCGGAGCGTTTGCGCAAAGTCGCGGACAGTCCGGTCCTCGATCTCGTCGAGGTTCAGCTCGCGCGAGATCTGCTTGCGCCGAATTTTCGCGTAGAGCTGCCACAGGGCGCCGCGCTGCCCTGAACGGTCGCCCTGGGAAGCGCATTTCCCTCCCGCGACCGGCCACGAATGTTATCATACATTCATGAAATTCTTATTGGCGCGGGGTGCTTCCGTCCTCGTTTCTGCAAGCGCGCTCGTCCTCGGCGGCTGCGGCGCCGACGGGCCTGTCGTTTGGCCAATCAGCGGCGCGACAGACGGTGATTTTCCGCTCTCATCGACCTTTGGTCCCCGCGTTCGTACGGACGACGACGTATACGACTTTCATCGTGGCATCGACATTGCCGTCCCCGAGGGCACGGACATCTACTCGATCGCCGCGGGCGTGGTCAGCGAGATTCAGGAGGACACGAGCGCTGGCGGTATGCTCGTCAAGGTCGATCACGGCAGCTATTACAGCACGTACGTGCATTGCTCCGAGGTCGACGTCGACGTCGGAGACAGGGTCGACGCCGGCGAGTTCATCGCCGAGAGCGGCAAGGCCTCGAATGGCTTTGCGCACCTGCACTTCGAGATTCGCAAGCCCGGCGACAACAAGAAGGACTGCGTCCACCCGCTCGACGTCCTGCCCTATACCGACAAAGGCGCGCCCACGCTGGAGATCGGCAAGGTGGACATGACAACCCCTCTCCAGCCCAAGGTCACGGTCACGGCCCGTGTGGGCGCGGGCGAGCTCGATCTTCGCAGCGTTTCCGTCGCCACCTACGAGGCCGACGCGGCCGCCATCCTCGAAGGCCTCGTGCCTCTCTCCGAGCGGACCTACGACATCGAGACCTGGAATCGCACCTATACGTCGAGCGAATCCGACGTCGTGATCGACGACCCGAACAACGAGGGAATCCTCGTCCGGCCGCAAAAATACAACAACACGATGCCGGCGCAGGAGATCGATTTCACGTTCACGGGGCTCGTCGGCACCGTCACGAGCGGCATGCTCCGCGTCCGGGCCGTGGCCGTCGACGTGAAGGGCAACAAGATCAGCGTCGAATCGCAGTGACGCGCGGAAAACCTGCCCGCGTCAGGGCAGGATGTTGAAATTGTCGAAACGCGCGCGGCCCGGGTCCTGCGCCGGTTCGTCGATTCCTCCGGTCAAGGCCACGTACATCTCCCCGAAGGGCAGCGGGTTCGGCTCGCTCGCCTGCACCGTCCATTGCTGCGCGTCGGGCGACGTCTCCCAGAGCGTCGTCCCGTCCTGCTCGCGAATGCGCCAGAACGCGTGTTCGGTGGGATCGTATTCGGTGAACGCCACATCGGTGTAGTTGTTGTCGAGGATCTTGTGGAAGTACAGCGTCCCCTGGTAGAAAGCGATCTCGACCGCGTTGTCGCTCCCCGTGCCGATCTGGAACGACGCATAAGCTTTGGCGGCCGGGTTCGGGACCTCCAGCACCTGGACGAACGCGCCGCAATTCGAAACGTCGTACGGCTGGGTCGAGTAATGCACCGCGTACCCGGGGGCCCCGGACTGGATCTCCACGACCAGGTTGCCCTCGGACTCGGCGATCGACCCGCCGTTTTCCACGTAGATCGACCATTTCGCCGGATCGGTCATCCCATCGTCGAAATCGTCCTTCAAGTCGATCGTGCACTGCGGAGCGCCGCCCGCGCCGCCCGCGCCGCCCGCGCCCCCGGCGCCCCCGGCGCCGCCCGTGCCGGAGCTTGCGCTGCTGCTGCTCACCGAAACGCCCACGCCGGAATCGCTGCTCGAAGCGCTCGTCCCCGTATCCGCGCCTCCGCCGCCGAGCCGCGGATCGTATGCGTCCCAGTCTCGGCTGCAACCGACGAGACCCACGAAGAGCGGCAACCAGGCGAGCCTCGAAATCGTGTTGTTGTACGTCATGCCAAACCTCGCCCGGCTCAGAACGCCCCGCCCACCTCGACGAACGCGCCCGCGGGCCCGACCATCACCCTCGCGTCCGCCTTCTTCGCCGCTTTTGGCCCGCCGAGCGCAATCATCAGCGCGCCCGCTGCCACGCCCACCGCGCCGCCCACGAGCGAGCCGAGCGCGATCGTATCGAGCCGTTTTCCCTCGTCGATCACGTCCGCATAGCGCGGATCCGTGCACCGATTGCCCCCGCAATCGGCGACGAGCCCATCATACTTGCTCTGCGCCATGGCGGTCGTCACGCCAAACACCCCGAGCCCCACCACGCCGAGCCCTGCGACCACGTATCCGGCGATCCGCACCCCGCCGCCCGTCGTCGATTCTGCGGGCGCGGGCGCGCTCGGCTCGGTCTTTTGCGCCTCGGCGCCCGGGGCCACGAAGATCGTCTTCGTCTGCCCGCCGACCACGACCTCCTCGCGGTGCATGGGCGCGCCTTTCGCCGGCTCGACGTCCACCACCACCTTGCCCGGCAGCACCACGATGGCCACGCCGAGCCGCTCGGCGGACAGCTCCGTGCCATTGAGGGTCACGCGCGCGCCCTCGGGCTGCGCGAGCGCCACGATCACCTTCGCCACCTTGGGCTCGAGCGCCGCGAGGTCGGCGGCCGCGCTGTCGCGGGCCCGCTCGTATTTTGGTTGCTGCTCGGCGAGTGTCGCCGCCTCGATCCGCGTGGCCGCGAGCTCTTCGTACGCCTCGACGACCTTGCCCAGCGCGAGGAGCGCGCGTGCGACCATCAATCGTGCATTCGGGCTCTTCGTGATGGAGTAGGCCTCGCGAAACTTGGCGATCGCCTCCTCGTGCCGGCCCTTGTCGAATAGATCCTGCCCCGCGTCGAACGCCTTCTGCGCCGCGGCCGGGGATGCGGTGGTCGGCTCGGCGAACGCGGGCGCGCTCGAAATCGTGAGCTGGGCCGCCACCACGAATGAAGCGAGAAAACGTCGCATGAAACCCGTCATAACTCCCGGGGGCGATAGCCCCCCTTCACCGGAGGTTTTGCCGTTCGGCTCGTCGTGGCCGTCGAAGGAGGCGCCGCGGGCTTCGCCACCGCGGGCTGCACCACCTCCGCGGGCGCCGCATTCGCCGACGTCGCCGCGGACGCCGTGGCAGACGCGGCCGGCGGCGGCACCGCGGCCGTCGTCGCGGGCGGCGCTTGCGTCTCGACCGGCGCGCCCTGCGCGGCCGGCCGCTCGTTCGGCCCATTCGCGTCCGTGGGCGGCTTTCCATACCGGATCCACACGAACAACGCGAGCGCCGCCACCGCCACCGCGCCCACTGAAATGAAAACCCCCCGGAACGACCTCTTCTTCGACGCCTCGACGTCCGCATCCCGCGTGCTCGTGAGCGCCGTGCGCGCCGGCGTCGCGGGCGGGGACAGCGGCGCCTCCTTGCTCGCCGGCCCCGACCCCGAGCCCGTCACGCTCGAAAGGCCGGATATCACCGAGCGCCGGCCCTCCGGGGCGAGCGCCGACGGCGCGCGGTGCACGTTGATCGCCCGGACATACGCCGCCACCGCGCGGTGATTCGCAACCACGACCCCTTCCGCGCGCGCGGACGCCTCCAGCGCCTCGGCGAATTCGGCGGCGCTCGGGTATCGCTGGTCCGGGTTTTTCTCCAATGCCTTCAAGCAAGCGCGCGCAACGCCCTCGGGCACCTCCGGAATCACCTCGCGTGGCGAGACAGCCACGCCCTCGGTGATCTGGTACATCATCGCGACCTCGCTATCGCCCTGCACGAGCCGCCGGCACGCGAGCATCTCCCACAGCACCGCCCCCGCCGCATACACGTCCGTGCGCCGATCGAGCGACTTCGAGCGAATCTGCTCGGGCGCCATGTACGGCACCTTCCCCTTCACCGTCCCCGTGCGCGTGCTCGAAAGCCGTGAATCGGCGCGCGCGACCCCGAAATCCGTGAGCTTGGCAATCCCATCCGTGCTCACGAGGATGTTTTGCGGGGACACATCACGATGCACGATGTGCAGCGGCGTGCCGCTCTCGTCCGTGAGCTCGTGCGCGGCCTCGAGGCCCGAGAGTGCGTCGAGGAAGAGCCGGAGCCCGAGGTCGATCGGCACGCGATCGTGTTGACGAACGGCGCGCCGCAGGATCTGCTGCAGGCTCGGCCCCTCGACGTATTCCATCACGAGCGAGAGCGAGCCCTCCTCGTTCTCGGTCACGTCCAGGGTCGCGACCACGTTCGGGTGCCGGATCTGCGCGGCGAGCCGGGCTTCGTCGAGGAACATCGCGACGAACTCCGGCTCCTTGGCGAGATGCGGATGCATCTCCTTCACGGCGACGAGCCGTTCGAACCCGCCGAGGCCGTGGGCACGCGCGAGGTAGACCGTGGCCATGCCGCCGGACGCGATCTCGGCAAGCTTGTCGTAACGGCCGCGCTCGGATGCCATCCGACCAGGGTACACGAGGGCCCCGATCTCTGGAAGTCCTCCAGATCACGAGCCCTTCGCGGGGCTCGTCACGGCCGGCTAATCGTCGTTCCCGCCCCCCGGTGGTTCCTTGTCGATGTGCACGTGCGACGCGATGTTCAATTTGCCGACCGACGTCGTGTCGTTGTCGCGGAGCCCGTCGTTGTTCTCGTCGGGGTTCTTCGCGTTCGGCAGCGGCAGATCCGTATTGCCCGTTTGCAGCGCCTTCGTCCCCTTTTCGAGCAGCACCATCCGCCCGCCCGCGGTCTCCTTCGCCCGCAGCGCGGCCCGGTAGAGGTTCAGGATCGCGGTCCGACCTGCCTGCGTCCCCCGCGTGCTGTTGTAATTGCCGGGCGCCATGTCGATCGCGCCGCCGTGCTGGTGATTCGAGTTCGGCACGCCCCCGACCGCCTTGTTGCGTTGCGGGCACCGCCACGAGCTGTTCACCGTCACCCGCTCCCCATACTCCGCCTCGACGGCCTGGAGCAGCTCCAGCATTCCGGAGTTCAGCACCACGCGGTGCGACGCGTAGTTGTTGTTGTTGAGGAACTCCTCCCGCGGCGCCGTCACGATCTGGTCCCGATACGGCACGTGCAGCGACGTCTTCTTCGCCGCCAGCGAACGATAATCGACGTACTCCTGCCGGATGATGTCGCGCACGTCCTGCTCGATCTTCTCCGTGTACGTCGTCGACCGCCCCCGCGTCAGCTTCACCGTGATCTCGTAGCCTACCGGCTTGTTCGGCGACTTCGAGCCGCCCACGGGCCGCTGCGACGCCGTCACCTTCGGGACCCACGTGAACTCCGCGCCCTTGCCCTTGTTCGGCGTCGGCGTCCCGCTGTGACTCCCGATGGGTTTCACCTCCCACTCCGCGTCGGCCATCGGCGGGTTTGTCCGGACCGTCAGCTTCCGATCCTGCCCGATCAGGAAGATGAACTCCTTCGCCGGCACCCACACCTCTTTCGTGTACCGGTTCGGCGTCTTGTCCTTCTGCCCGGCTTCCGTGTAGCGGCTCTTGTATTCGAGCTTGAAGCCCGCCGGGCAATCCGCGCACGCCGCGCCGGCCTCGGACGCGGGCATGTTCGACGCGGCCTGGTTCGCGTTCTCTAGCTGGTTGGCCGTTGCGGTCTGGTCCTCCGGCCGCTCCGGCCGCGGCCGCGGAATGGGCACATCGCCTTCACTCACGACCCACCTCCTCGGAAGCCTTTGGCGCGTCGCGCTCGCGCAGCCACGCGATGGCCCGGTCCATCAATGCGCTCACCTTCTGCCACCCGCTCGCCTCCGGGTCTTCGAGAATCTCGCGCACCCAGGGCAGCGCCGGATCTTCCTCGAAATCGGGCCCGAGCACCAGCATCAGCGACACGTAGCGGAACACGTCCTGCTCCGACTTGCACCCGTGACGCGCCGCGCGCCCGAGCGCCCGATCGACGAGCGCGGCGCATCCCTCCTCGCCGAGCCTCGACCATTCCGCCGGAAAAATCCCTTGGATCTGCGCGAGCACGCGCTCCCGGTACTCTTCGAGCTCCGCCTGGCGCAGCGCATCGACCTGTTCGCGAAGGATTCTCAACATGGCCCGGCCACAGCCTCCGAAATCACGGCGCCCCACTACGGCAGCGCCATCACCTCCACCACCGCCGCCCCCTTCGCACCCGCCTTCTTCGGTGCCACGAGCTTTCCGCTCTCGAGATCGAAGCGACCCGCCGCCGCCTCGATCACCTTCTTCGTCTTCGCCCCGTCCACGCCTGCCCCGCTCGTCACGGACACGCGCACCACGCTCCGCTCGAACACCGCCGCGAGCAGCCCGATCGTGTCGATCAGCGCCTCCTCGTCGAGTTTTTCCTGACGGAACACGACGAGCGGCTTCGCGCCCTCTTCCAGCTTGCCCTTGCCCGCCTCGGCCTTCGCGTCACCGCCGGGCAGCGCGCCCGACCGCGCGAGCGCCGCGATCACGTTCGTCGCGATCGGCGGCGCCTCCGGCGGCGGCGTCGCGAGCACCGAAGCCCCGCGATAGAGCTGCCACGATCGCTGGAACAAAGTCGTCAACGTGAGCGCCCCGCGCCCCGACAATCCCGCCATCCGCGCGTTGTCCCCGATCGACGCCGGCGCGACGTCCCCGAGCCGTCGCAAGAGCGTGAGCGGCTCCGGCGCGCCCTTCGCCGCGGCCACGATCCGCGCCCCGCCCGGCGGATCCGTCGCGAGCTTCTTCTGGCCCTCGAGCAGGCCCTTCGCGAGCGCCACGAGCGCGCGCTCCTTGTCGGCGACGAGCCCACGCGGCGCCACGGCCACGAGCGGAACGAGCCGCGGCGCGTCCGCCGTCGTCAGCACGATCTTGCGTCCCGCGGCCCCGTCCGCGCCCATCTCCGTCCGATCGAACGCGACGAACCCAGCCTCTTTTTCGTCGTGGCTTCCCGGCGCCACGACCTTCACGTTCGCGGACGGCACGCCCGCCACGTCGAGCAAGAAGAGCCCCACGAACGTCGACGGTGCGCCCGGCGTACCCACGAGCGTCACGTCGCCCTTCACGGGCCCCGAGGGCAAACCGTCCTTCGCCGCGAACGCCTCACGCCCGCGGGAAAACCCGGCCACGAAAAACACCTCGGGCGAGAGCGCCCGCAGCCGCTCGTAGGCCGCGATGAACGTCGGCAGCGGCACCACGGCCACGTCCGCGCCGTTCTCGTCGCCGCCGCCGCGCGCGAGCGCCTCCTCGACCGCGCTCATCGCGTCCGACACGGAGATCCGCACGTCGAGCCCCGCGGCCGTGAACACGCTCTTCGGCCCCGGCGTTTGTCCCTCGTTCGCGAGCATCCCCGGCGCTGCGAGCTCCCAGCCGAGCGACACCACCTTCAGCGGCCGATCGAGCAGCGCCTGCGGCTTCGCATCGACCGGCGGCGCGCCTGCGCTCGAGCTCCCGTTCGCCACGGGCACCGGGCCTGCGCTCGCGCTCGTGCCTGGCACAGGCCCCGCGCTCGCGACGGCGCTCGTCCCGGGGCCTGCGCTCGCGCTCCCGCTCGGGACGGGCAGCGCGGCATCGGCGGCCTCGCCTTTCGGCGGCGGCGGCGCTGTGTGGGGTGCGCGGCTCCGCGTCACGAAGATCGCGCCGAACCCTCCGAGGAGGCAGATGAGCAAGACGAAGACGATTTTCTGGCGCAATGGACTCACCACTGGCTGGAGGAGGCGCTCGGATCGCCGAGCTTGCGCCGCCCGGGGTAGCTCGATTTGACGAGGCGCTTGAGCTCGTTCACCGGCACGGCGAGGTTCAGGTTCTGCGCCCCTGCGAAGGCCCCACCGAACTGGGCCGTGTTGATCCCGATCACCTCACCGCGCATGTTGAACAGCGGTCCGCCCGAGTTTCCCGGGGAAATCGGCACCGAGATCTGGATCCACTGCCGCCCCTCGTGAAGCCGACGCGCCGACACGAGCCCGTCGGTCAGCGTGTGCTCGAGCCCTAGCGGATTGCCGATCGCGATCGCCCTCTCGCCGACCACGATCTTGTCCGAGTCGCCGAGGTCGAGCACTTTCGCGCTCGGCGGCGTGCCGCCTTCGAGCGGCTTCTTGATCTCGATCGCGAGCAGCGCGAGGTCCGCCTCGCGGTTGTCCACGAGCACCTGGATGTCGGCGTAGGTCGCGCCGTTCTCGAACTTGAGCCGCGCCGACCCGGCGCCGTCGATCACGTGGTGGTTCGTCACGACGACTCCGGCCTCGTCGATCAAGAACCCGGTCCCGCCGCCCTGCGCCTCGCCCTTCTTCACGAAGATCGTCACCACCGACGGCGAGAGATCACGGAAGAGCTCGGCGGGCGTCTTGTCGGCCTTCCCCGTCGCGCCGGCGTCCACGGGCGCGCTCGCATCGACCGCCACGCCTGCGTCCGTGGCCGCGGGCGTCACCGCCGCCGCGTCCGTTGCTGCGCCTGCATCCGCTGCGGCTTCCGCGTCCGCGCCGGCATCCGTGGCCGCGTCCGCTGCGGGCGCGGGCGCAGGCACGGGCTCCGGGAACGCGGGCTTTACGCCGCCGAGCAGGTACGCGACCTGCGCGAGCGTCTTGTAGCCCGAGGCGGCGAGACGATCGCCTTCCTTCACGTAGAGCGACCCGGTGAACTTCGCGGCGCCCGTGAACGCGAGCGACACGCCGAGCAGGAAGATCGCGAGCACGTCGGAAACGACGCTCGCCCCGCCCTTGGTTTCTCCTTCGGGCAGCAGCCTGTCGGCGATCCCGAGCGGCACGATCACGGTCACGGCGAGCGCGATGAGCGCCCGGGCATAACCGTTCTCCGTCAACGCGCCGACCGCGGCCATGAGTGAGACCAGGGTGGCGACGAACCCCCAGACGATCGCGACGATCTTGAGGAGGACCAGCGCGACACGAAAGCCTGCCGAAGGCTGGCTCAGCGTGGGCCTGGGTGCTGGCTTGGGCGTAGGTTTGGGGCTGGGCATGGACGCTTTCGCGGGGAGGAGCGTCGCTCTCGGTTCGGCGTCGCGTCAAGCCAGAGCTTGCTAGGAGCGCCGATCCGGCGCTAGACGAAGGACGTGTCCGACGACGCACGTGCTCCCGAGCCCGAGACCGATCCCGTCCTCGCGAAGCTCGACACGCTCCCCGTAAAACCCGGCTGTTACCTCTTCTACGACAAGACCGGCGCCGCGATCTACGTGGGCAAGGCGAAGAGCCTGCGCTCGCGCGTCCGCAGCTACTTCCAGGAGGGTGGCAGCGACTCGCGGTACTTCATCCCGATCCTGCGCAAGATCGTGCGGGACCTGGAGACCGTCGTCACCTCCACGGAGAAGGAAGCGGCCGTCCTCGAGAACGAGCTCATCAAGAAGCACAAGCCGCGCTTCAACGTGAAGCTCCGGGACGACAAGGACTTCCTCTGCCTGCGCATCGACACGAAAAACCCCTGGCCGCGCCTCGAGACCGTGCGCCGCCCCTCGCCCGACGGCGCCCGTTACTTCGGCCCCTTCCACTCGGCGACGAGCGCGCGCCGCACGCTCCACCTCGTCAACAAGCACTGGAAGCTCCGCACCTGCACCGACCTCGACATGGCCTCGCGGCGCAGGCCCTGCTTGCAATACCAGATCAAGCGTTGCCCCGCGCCGTGCGTCTACGAGGTCGACCGTGACGAATACGCCGAGCAGGTCCGCTCCGTCTCGCTCTTCCTCGAAGGCCGCCACGACGAGCTCACGGGCGAGCTCGAAAAACGCATGAAGGAAGCGGCGCGCGCCATGGAGTTCGAGCGCGCGGCGATCTACCGCGACCAGCTCAAGGCCGTCGAGAGCGCGCGCGAATCGCAACGCGTCGTCTCCGTGAAGGACGTCGACCAGGACGTCGTCGGCCTCTACCGCGAGGGCTCGATCGCCGAGGTCGAGCTCATCAAGGTCCGGAGCGGCCGCGTCGCCGACACGGTCTCGTTCTCCCTGCGCGGCGTCGAGCTGCCCGACGAAGAAATCCTCGGCAATTTCCTCACGCAATACTACGGCGACGAGGCCGAGGTTCCGGTCGACGTCATCCCGGACGAGATCCTCCTGCCTGTCTTGCCGGACGGCGCCGAGGGTGTCTCGGAATGGCTCGGCGATCGCCGGGGCCGCAAGGTCGCGCTCGTCGTGCCGCAGCGCGGCCCGCGGGTCGAGCTCCTCGCGATGGCGCGCGAGAATGCCGAGCACGCATTCAAGGAAAAGCAGCGCGCCTCGGACGACATCGAGGCGCGGCTCGACGACCTGCGCGAGCGCCTGCGTTTGCCCGCGCTCCCGCGGCGCATCGAATGTTGCGACATCTCGCATCTCGGCGGCGGCGACACCGTCGGCTCGATCGTCTCGCTCAAGGACGGCCAGCCCGACCGCAAGCATTACAGAAGCTTCCGGGTGCGCACGAAGACCGAGGGCGACGATTACGCCGCGATGTACGAGGTCCTCGCCCGCCGCTTCCGGCGCGGCCGCACGGCGAAGGAGGTCAAGGAGGCGGAGCTGGCCGCGGAACTGGCTGCCGAAGCGGCGGCGGAGGCGGAGCTCGCGTCGGAGGCTTCCGCGATTGCGGAGCCGGGGACGGAGCTCGATGCGGCCGCGGAGGTGATCGACGAGGCACGGACGGAGACGCCCTCGGAGCCGCCGCCGCCGTCGTCGGGAAAGAAGGCCGAAGCCGACTGGGATTTGCCGGACCTTTTCGTGGTCGACGGCGGCCGGGGCCAGCTCAATGTCGCGCTCTCGGCGGCGCGCGATCTGGGCCTGCACGACTTGCCGATCGTGGGCCTCGCAAAGGAGCGGGAGAGCGTGATCGGCGAGAAGATGGTCGACCGCGTGTATTTGCCTGGCCAGAAAAACGGCATCTTGCTCCGGCCGGGCAGCTCGTCACTGTTCTTCCTGGCGCGTGCACGCGACGAGGCGCACCGGTTCGCGAACCATATTCGCGAAAAGCTCGGCAAAGCGCGGCGACTGCGCTCCGAGATCGAAGACATCCCCGGCCTCGGCGACGCCGTGCGCAAGGCGCTCCTGCGCGAGCTCGGCTCGATGGCGGCGCTGCGCACGGCGACGGATGCGCAGATCCTCGCCGTGACGGGCGTGACGAAGCGGCATTTGACGGCGATTCGGAAGGTGATTGCGGCGCCGGGGGCGGTGGCGGAACCTGCGCCGGGGCCGGCTGCCGCAGAGGCTACGCCCGCAGAAGACCGCAAGGACGAAGCTTAGGTGAGCCGTTCGCACGATCGAGAACGGCTCAGAGAGCCCTACACGCGCCGCATGGCGAACGCAATCCCACTCTGGAGCGTGCTGCGCGTGACGATGTTGCCGAGATCCACGCCGAGACCGATGAGCGCCTGGGCCACCTCGGCGCGAATCCCCGTGAGCACCACCTCTGCGCCGAGCAGCCGCACCGCCTTGGCGGCGCGCAGCAGCGCCTCGGCCACCGCGGCGTCGACGGTCGCCACGCCCGTGATATCTAGAATGGCCACCTTCGCGCCCCGCGCCGCCACGCCCGAAAGCAAGCTATCGAGCACACGCTCGGCGCGCGCCTCGTCCACCGTACCGATGAGCGGCATCACGACCGCGTGATCGCTGATGGGGATGAGGGGCGTCGAAAGCTCCGCCAGCATGGCCGCCTGCGCCCGGATGATCTCTTCCGCGAGCTGCTGCCGCTCCTCCTCCGCCCGTTTCGCCGCCCGTAAATCACGCGTGACCGCCCCGATACCGATCGGCTGTCCCGTCTGCTGGTCCTTGATGAGGAACGCGTTGTATTGCGTGGGGAAGGCCTCGCCCGTCTCGAGGTGCCTGAACTCGAGCTCCCCCTTCCAGCACCCCGTCTCCAGGATCACCGGTATGATGTCCTGCACGAAATAGCGGGTGGCCTCCGGCGTGAGCACCTTCGTGACGTCGAAGCCTCGCATGTCCGCGTCGACGTCGAATCCGATCAGCCTGCGGCCGGCCGCGTTGCAGTAGATCGTGCGGCCGTCCAGCGTGCAGATGCCGATGAAATCGGCGCAGGCTTCCACGGCGGCGATCATCTGCTGACGCTCCTCGTCGAGGGTCTCGATGCGCGCCTGCCCGTGGCGCAATGCCGCGGCCGCCTCCGATTGCTGCTCCAAAAGCCGCTGCCGCTCCTCGGCCTCCCGCTTCGACGCCCGCAGGTCGCGCGTGACCGTGGCCAGGGCGAGCGGCGCCCCCGTCTCGGGGTGGTGGACGAGATACGCGCTGTAATAGACGGCGACGGGCTCGCCCGTGGGCATGTGCCGGAACCTGAGCTCGCCCTCCCAGCGGCCTTCGGTCATGAGAATGGGGACGATCTCGTTTATCAGCCGGGGGATTTCTTCCGGCATCACGTAATCGGGCATCACGGTGCCCTGCACCGCTTCCGCGCTCTCGAGCCCCACGAGCTTGCGGCCGGCCGAATTGACGAAAATGGCCTCCCCCTCGAGCGAGGCGATACCCACGAAATCCGTGCAGCACTCGAGGGCGGCGATCATGACGCGCCGCTCCTCCCCCATGCGTTCGAGGAGCGCCTCCTTGGCGCGCAGGGCCTCGATGGTTCGCTCCTGCAGAGCGACCTGCTCCTCCAGCGCTGCAATACGCCGCGACAGCGCCTCCACGGATCCCCGCTCGTCGGATCCCCCCTCGGAAGAGCCATTCATGAAAACGAACGTATCCGAGCGGCACGAAGCGTTGCAACAGGGATCACGCTCTCGCCCGGGCTTCGCGGCGGCATGAATCGTCAACGCATTGACGAATACCAGGCGTCGTCACCCGCGACCCAGGTTTCCGGCGTCAACGTGCCGACGCTTTGGCGCCGAGCCCCGTCATTTGCGTGTTCAGTTGCGTTTCCAGCTCGGTCGCAAAGTCCGAACAGAAGGACGCACGGATCCAGTGCGGCCTTCGATGCATCACGAGCGTGGACGCGCTGCTCGAGGCTGCGGCGGTCACCTGCGCGGCCTTCTGCGGCGTGATCACCCCGTGAACCGCGTGCCGGATCGGCATCCAGACGAAGACCTGGCAAGACCAGGCATTCGAGAAGAAAATACCCCGACCATCCACGAAGCGCAGCGTGGTGCCGGCGGCTTGCCATCCGCCGGCTTGCTCCGTCCCGCCGTCGGCCACGACGGTGATGAAGGGGAATTCTGCCTCCGAGACGCCGCCGATCCACACGATCGGACTTTCCGCTTCCGCGACCCCTTCCGTGTCCTCCGGGACATCCTCCGAAGCCGCCTGCGCAATCGCAGGAATCGCTGCACAAAAGGCCGCGACCATCCACGCAAACCAGGGATTGCCAGCTCGAACCATGTCTCCTCCTCCCCGGCAGAACCTGCCGGGCACGCGAGGGCTACATGGGTCCGCTCGGCGTCGCGTCGATGCTCGGATCGCGCTCCGTGGCGAGATTCAGCCGTCCTCGAATGCGCTCTCGTCGAACAGGGACCGATGGGCGTGGTGGGCCTCCACCCGACGCGCCAGGGCGTGCCGTCCGAGGGCCTCATACCCTGCGACCATCAGTTCCAGGGCCTCGGCTTGCCAAAGCGGGGGGCGCTCGTCCTGGGGAGGCCAGGGATAGGAGGCGTGTAATTCCCGCCCGAGCGTCAGCGCATAACGAGGATCTCCGTCCGCGAGCTCTCGCTTGGCGCGCGCAATCCAGCTCGGCAGCTTTGCTTGGACCTCGTCCTCCGCATCCTGGTACTTCGCCAGCGCGCCTTCGAGCTCCATTCCTTGGGCATCTCCCTGGTCGGTCCGGATGCCGAAGATACCCATCTTAGGGTCCACCGCGCTCCGCTCCTCGTAGGACCAGCGCATGGCGGCGCGGTCCTCCCGTCGAATTCGCGCTTCGTGCTCCGCGAACCCATCCAGCACCTCGAGCAGCCGCCGCGCCAGGAGCATCTGGTCCTTTCGGCAGTGGAATGCGCCCACCTTGTCTTCGAGGACGCCGTTCGCCCACGCGCGGATCTGGTCCAGCAGCGTCTCCCCGCGCCAAACCTGGAAGTGCAAGCTATTATCGACGAGCATCAAGCCGCTCGGCGTACAGGACGGATCGTCGTACACCAGGGCGAGCCGATGGTCGGAACCGGCTGCCGCGACGAGCAGGTACTCGGGGGCATCGCACGGCTGGACCTGGTGCAGTCGCTCGTCGAAGCCCTCCTTGACCTTTCGATCGAGCCCGCCGTCTTCGAATAGCTCCATCACGCCCGCGGGGTCGATGCTGAACAGCTCCCGGAAACCACGCGCCTCGGATTCCTGCAGGCTCGAGAAATAGGCCCACGCGAGCGCGACATGTTTGGGCAGCCGCAGCCCGTACGTCTTCTCCACCCGCGCCGCGACCGCCGGGAAGCGCAAAAGGGCGGTCTCCAGCGCGGCGGCCCAACGACGCTTGTCCTGCTCCGCGTCCGAAGGGTGCTCGGCCTCCAGATAGGCCCTGTATTGCTGCTCCTTGTTTCTGCCGCCGTTCTGGAGACCGTCCCGGATGGCCCACGCGAAGTCCTCCTCGGTGGTATTCGCTTCATTGGCCAGCGCGTAGTCGCTCCACATGTCACGGATGTCCATCGCGTCGATGACCTCCTGACCCGCGTCTTCCTCCGCTCGAAGGCGGTCGATGCACGGCTTCCAGCGCCTCGCGATGTCCGGGAACCCCTTCTGCCACCCGGCGAGGAACGAGTGAAAGCGCTGCACGGAGACGTTCTTCACGTCGTACTGCGCGGTAACGAAGAACCCCACGGCCGAATCGTCCTCGGGATCCGTGTGGGTGAAGGCCAGGGTCATGGTAAGGATTCCATCCTGGAGCTGGATACAGTCGCTCGGATCCGCGGCCTGTCCGTCCGCGGTCTCGAATCCCAGCTTGTATTCGCCGCGCTGGATCAGGAAGGGAAAGTAGTCTCCCGCAAGCGACACGGCAAACTCGAGCCCCAGCGGCTCGGTGGCGGGATCTGCGTCCTTGTAGGCGTCCTTCATGAAGATCCCACGATTCGCGTGGTGGACCTCCGCCTTGCGCGCGAGCGCACCTCGCCCGAGCGCCTCGTACGCGGCCACCATCAACGAAAGCGCCTCGGCCTGCCAGAGGGTGGAGAAGTTCTGCCGATCCGGGACGCCGCAGGCGCAATGGAGCTCCCGGCCGAGCGCCAATGCATATCGCGGATCTCCTTCCGCGAGGAGCTGCCTGGCGCGCGCGACCGCCTGCGTGACGGCCTCCTGGGATTCGGCGGCATGGATGTCCGACGGAATCTCGAAGCCCGCGCCGTCCCCCAGGTCGGTGCAAATGCCGACCCCCGAGCGATGCTCCGCCATCTGCGCGCGTTCGCTGTAAGGCCAGCGCATCCGGGCGCGATCTTCCTCGCGGACCTGCTCGGTATACTCCTCGAACTCCTCGAGCGCCTCCAGGAACAAGCGGACGTTGAAGAACGTGGTTTCGTCGATCTTCCCGTCCTCGCCCCTCAGAGTCCAGGGGTACTTGATGAGCTCACGGGCCCAGTCCCGGAAGAAGTCGAGGAAGGTCTCTCCCATCCAACGGGACTTGTCTTCCATGTCGTAAATGACCGCGCCGCTGGGAAGGTAGGCCGGATCGTCATAAAAGAGCGCGAACGCGTGGAAGTCCCCGAGGAACATGATCAGGGCCTCGGGCGGGAAGGCCGGAGCAACGAAGTGCATCTGCGGCTCGAAGCCCTCCTTGAGCGGCCGCTGGAAAGCGCGCTCCGAATAGAAGCTGAGCACCCCCGAGGACACCGTATAGGGGCCGATGCCGAGGCGCTGGGCTGGTGCCCGCCACTCATACGGAGAGAGGCTGGAGAAAAAAGCCCAGGTCAGCGCCGCATGCTTGGGCAGGAGGAGCCCGTAGGTCTGCTCGACCCGGGCCGCCACCTCCGCGTGGCGAGCCATGCATTGGTCGACGGCTTCGGCGCGCCGGCGCCGGGCGTCTTCTTTGCCCTTGGGCCGCGCCTTCTGCAGGTAGGCCTGGTAGCCCTCCTCGGTCTTCTCGAGGAACGTCCGGTCGTCCTCGTCCTCGGGATCAGGCGTCAGGAACGCCCGCTCGAAATCGTCCGCCGTCACGTTCGCCGGATCGTCGAACGCCTCCTCACGCGCCACGCCGGGGTCGTGCTCGAGGGAGGGAAACGCCCGCCGGAAGCCCTCCAGATAGGCCACCCAGCGCTCCTCGGTGAGCTTCGTCAGGTCGTACGTCCTCGCAAACTCCATGACGTCGGAGATGCTGCCATCGGGCATTCTTATCACGAGCATGTAGGTCAGGGTGAGGGTATCGCCTTCGATCTCGATGTCGTCGGATGGCGACTTGTCTTGATAAAAAAGGCTCCTGAACCCGAAGGTGACCCCGTCGTGCTCGAACGGGAGGAACCGCAAGGCAATCTCTTCGATCTGGCGGGCAGTGAGCATGGTTTTCGATGGGGGGTGGGTCGAAGGGGCCGGGGTCGGACCGCGGGTTACGGCGACGCTTGGCGTAGGTAAGACAAACTGCACCCGAACGTCAAGAACAGCCTTGCGCGAAGGCTGCAGCGTGGGCTGATCAGCTCATGCGTCCTTTTTGGGTGGGAGCGTCAGCTCGTCGATCAGGCAATCGTAGATCGTGGCCTCACCTGCCCATTTCGACGGGTGTTGAACGTCCGGAACGACGACATGACCGATTTCGGGCGGCATGAGCTCGTACCCGGGATACGCGACTGCGATTTCCTGTGCGATCCCATCCGCATAGGGTTGCTCCTCGGGTGTGAGCTCGATACGCCGCTCCGCCGGTGGGAAGAGATTGCCGTGGCCGTCCGGCTCGTCGAAGAAGAGATAGCGATAGCTATGAAGGACGTAGTAGGGTACGAGAAAGCTCACCCCGAAGGCGAGCGAGTGAAAACCAACGTCCCGGGCTCACGTGGGGAGACGGATGCCCCCCACGTGAGCCCCGACCGGTCCTGCCCCCCAAAAATGCGGAAACGCGTTCTCTACGTCGCATTCCGGGAACCGGTCCCGGAGGCGGCGGAGCAGGCCGCGCCAGACCTCGTATTCCGCGCCTGTGATGGCCTGTCTGCGCCGTTCGATCAGCCGTCGATGTTCCGCTGTCTGCCTATATTCGCGCTCGCTAGGCGAGATGCCGATTCCGGGATAGTACTGGCGAGCGAGCTCGATCAACTCCTGGGGCGAGTGCTTCATTGTGCGCGTACTCTAGCGCCGAGGTCATTCATCCGCGCCGGATGGAACCAGCGCTTGCCACCTCGACCCATGCCTCCCCCTCCCCGGCAAAGCCTGCCGGGCACGCAGGGCTACATGGGTTCGCTCGGCGGCGCGTCGATGACCGGACCGGCGGGGGCTTCCTTGTCGCTCCGTCCGCCGGACCGTGCGCGCGTGTTCGGGGGACGTCGCGCACCAGTCGCACCACACCTCCAAGACAGTCGCACCACACCTCCAAGACAGTCGCACCACACCTCCAAGACAGTCGCACCACACCTCCAAGACAGTCGCACCCCCCCGCGACCCACTGTCACCTGGCCGCGCATCCACTCCGAACCATCTCCCAAAACTGTCCGAATTCGCCCGGACATGTCCACGCCTCCCCCCGTGACCTCTCGCACCTCTCCCCTCGACCCCCTCACCTACCGCCGCCCCCAGTCCCGCCCCTCTTCCCCCCGAGACCCCTTTCCCTCACCCCCACGCCCACTCCTCTCCGCACCGACATCCACCAGCTCCCCAATCCAGCCTGATCCCTCCTCCCATCCACCCCGCTCAAACCTGCCCCCGACGCCCAATCCCTCCCCGCCATACCCGCCCCTCGCCTCACGAAACACCGACCCCACCCCCGCCCCAATCCCACGGGTAAGGTGCGTATCGTTCGATTGAAAGGACCTGTAAGGACACCACCGAGCCGCAGGGTGATATCGATCCTTTCGAGAGAGGTTCACCGGACCTCGAAGGAGAATGCCCCATGGCTCACGACGTGGAAGCAATCAAGGGACCTTACGGCTCGATCGGCTGGGTGCAGTGCAAATCGTGCGGATGGAGCGGCGCCGGCGGCGACCAGCCCCCGAGATGCCCGCCGGCGGCCGCCACGGACCCGGGGACGGGCACGCTAGATCCCGTCGATCCGCTCGACCCCGAGCCGGTGGTGAAAGAGCCCGCGCCTTGACGGCGCCTCAATCGACGACGCGCACCATGGCCTTCGGCGCCAGCCGATAGCCGTCCTCGAATCGCTCGATCACCTCACGCAGCCCGAAATGCCTGAGCCGGGTGAGCGCCACGTACACCCGGTTCGCGCCCACCTCGAAGCTCGGCCGCTCGCCGGGCCACCCCGCTTCGAGCAGCTCCCACATCGTGAGCGGCTCGCCCGACCCCGCCTTTTGCTTCTCCACGAGCGCCAGCAAAATGCGCCGCTGCGCCCGGCCGAGCCGGCGCCGCTCTCCATCCGATCCCGCCACCCAGGCCGCGTCCTGTCCGAGCGTGAGCATGAGCTCCGCGCCCGTCCGCGCTCCGCCCCGCCCGATCAGCGCGGCGACGTGCGCCTCGAAGGCCTCCGGCTCCGGCACGGCGCCCACGCAGGCGCGGATGCGGTCGGCCACCTCGATCGCCTCCTCCATGCTCGCCCTGAGCGCTGGCAGCTCGCCGAGCACGCGTTGCTCCACCCAGCGCAAGCAATCGACGAGCTCCGCGTCCGACGGCTGGAGCTCGCCCCGCACGATGCGACCCACGGCGTCCGAGATGTCCACGTAAGGCATCAGCGAGCGCATGAAAAGCACGAGCGCCACGTAATCGCCCATCGGCGACGCGCTCCCCTGCATTGCGAGCTCGGGCGCTTGATACGGCGTGAGGGTGCCGTCGCTCGTCCCGTCGTCCTTCTCGACCGGGAAGTTCCTGCCGAATCCTACGAGGAAGAAACGGCCCTCGGCGTTGAACAGCACATTGCCTGTAGAAATGCGGCCGAGGCAGATCGGCCCGCCCGTGCGCGGGTCACGCTGCGCGTGCGCGGCCTGCATCGCCGTGCGCAGCCCCACGATGAACCCGTCGGCCGCGCCATAGGGGATTTTTTGCGTTGAATCGGCCATCGCCCGCACCACGTCCTGACCGTCGACGACAGCGTCGCAGGCGAGCTCGAGGAATGGCGTCCCCTGCGCCTCGCCGCGAAAGGCGACCTTCGGGATCCGCGGGTGATCGAGAAGCGCGTGCGTGCGCTCCACCTCGGCGAGCGCCTCGCCGATCCGCCTCGGATTCGCGGATGCTCCAGGGAGCACCACCGTGCAGCGCCCGCCATCGTCCGCGCGCCTCGCTGCGACGACGTTGTACGCGCTGCGCGATCGAATGGGCACCGGATCGACGTAGCGCTCGAGGAACGAGGGCACGCTCGTGGATACCACATCCACGTGGCCCGAGCGACGCCGCCGCGAGCCGCGTCGCAGTTTACGCTTGTCTTCCAGGAAAGGGCCGCTTTAGAGTCATGGCCCCCCAGGAGGCGGCTTTCATGCCGATTCTCGAGCTTTCGTTCGCGTGTGGAGAGACGTCCTTGTCCGTGCGCCACTTCGCGGTGCAGGAGGCCGTCTCGAGCTTGTTCACCGTGTCCGTGATGGCTCGGTCCGAGAGCCCCGGCATCGACCTCGAAGCGATCATCGGCAAGCCCGCGAGCCTGCGCGTCGTCAGCGGCTGGCTCTACGCCCGCCTCGGCGGCGCTCGCCTCTGGTCGGGCATCGTCAACTCGATCGAGCAGGTGCACGCCGTCCAGCCCGGGGGACAGGGCAAGGAGCTCTCCACCTATTCGCTCACGATCGTCCCCACGTTGTGGCTCCTCACCCAGCGCCGCAACTACAAGATCTTCCAGCACCTCTCCATCCCCGACATCGTCGATCGTGTCCTCGACGAGTGGAGCCTCGAGCGCACCTGGGCCGTCGATCGCGGCCGTTATCCCAAGCTCGAGTACAAGGTCCAGTACGGCGAGAGCGACTTCGCGTTCGTGAGCCGCCTGCTCGAAGAAGCGGGCATCTCGTACACGTTCCCCGACGACGACGCGAAGGGCTCGAAGCTCACGCTCGGCGACAGCCTCGAAGCGAACCCGCTCCGCCCGGGCCCGGCGCTTCCGTACGTCGACAACCCGAACCGCGAGTCCGAGAAAGAGTACGTCTCCAAGGTCCGCCTCTCGCAGGCCGTGCGCCCCGGCGCGCACGTGATTCGCGACTACGATTTCCGCAACCCGAGCTACGCGCTCCTCGGCGACGCCCAGAACGCCGAAGGCAACGAGGCCAAGTACGAGCAGTACCATTACCAGCCCGGCGCCACGCTGATCGAAGGCGGCAAGGGCGGCGGCACGCCGGTCGCGGACGACAAGGGCACGGCGCGGTACGTCGAGTCGCACGGCAAGGATCGTGCGGCGCGGATGCTCGGCGGGGCGCGGAGCGACCGGCGCGCGGCCTCGTTCGAGACGAACACGATCGACCTCTGGCCGGGCCAGATCTTCCGCATCGACAAGCACCCGCACGCGCTGCTCGGCGACGAGACGCGCCTGCTCGTGACGCGCTTCTCCGTCGACGGCACGCCGGGCGAGGAGTGGCACATGTCGGGGCAAGCCGTGTTCACGGACGCGCCCTACAGGCCGCAGCAGAAGACGCCGAAGCCCAAGGTCGAGGGCGTGCAGAGCGCGCGTGTGGTCGGGCCTTCGGGCCAGGAGATCCACACCGACGAGTTCGGCCGCGTGCGCGTACAGTTCCCCTGGGATCGCGACGGCCAGAACGACGACGACAGCTCGTGCTGGATCCGCGTGAGCCAGGGCTGGGCGGGCACGGGGTACGGCATGATCGTGATCCCGCGCGTCGGGCAGGAGGTCCTCGTTGGCTTCCTCGACGGCGATCCGGATCAGCCGATCGTCGTGGGCCGCGTCTACAACGCGAAGCAGGCCGTCCCGTACAAGCTGCCCGAGAACAAGACGCGCTCGGCGTGGAAGACGAACACCTCGCAGGGCGGCGACGGCTTCAACGAGATCATGTTCGAGGATCTCAAGGATCAGGAGCTCGTCTGGGAGCACGCGCAGAAGAACCGGCGCAGGCTCGTCAAGAACGACGAGACGATCACGATCGGCCACGATCGTCAGAAGCTCGTGCAGAACGACGAGCAGGAAAAGACGCTCGGCAACCTCAAGATCTACGTCGGCAAGGACCAGGACGTCGTCGTCAAGCAGGACAAACGCGAGCGCGTCGAGGGTGACGATCACCTGGCCGTGTGGGGCAAGCAGAGCACGGCCATCGAGGGCAACCGCTCGTTCGTGGTGCAGGGCGACCGGCACGAGGTCGTTGGGAAAAACCACGCGCTCGCGGTCGTGCAGGACATCCACGTCGCGGCCGGATCGGCGATCGTCATCGAGGCGGCCAGCGATCTCACGCTGAAGGGCCCCGGCGGGTTCATCCGCATCGATTCGGGCGGCGTCACGATCCGCGGCAAGAAGGTCTGGATCAACAGCGGCGGATCGCCCGGCGAAGGCCGTGGCGCGTCGCCCGAGGCGCCGGCCGAGGCGATCGAGGCGGTCGTGGACGACGTGAGCAAGACCCTGATCGGGCAATAGGAAGGAGCCGGGCGATGCCTCCTGCCGCGCGCATCACGGATCGACACAACTGCGGGATTCATCCGCCGAACGTCATCGTGGAAGGCGAGGGCACGGTCATCGTCGGCTTTCAGCCCCAGGCGCGCGTCGGCGACGCCGAGGCCTGCGGCGCGGCCATTTCGGCCGGCGAGCCCACCGTCATCATCGGTGGAAAGGACGCCGCGCGAAAAGGCGACCCCACGAACCACGGCGGCACGATCGCGTCGGGCTGCCCAACCGTGATCATCGGCTCCAATCCGATGGCAGTCCTCCAGACGGACAAACCTTTCTGCGAGGACTGCGCCAAGAAGGCCGCCGAGCGTGCGGCGCGGCAGAAGGCCGGGAGGGACGGGTCGTGACGGAGCCTCGGCTCATCGTCGAGGTGCGTTATGGCAAGCTCGCCGGCACGAAGACCGTGATCGATTCCGGTCGCGGCTTGCGCGTGGGCCGGACCGACCTCGCCGACCTCGTCATCGCGCACGACATGCAGATGTCGGGCACGCATTTCGAGCTGCAATGGGACGGCGCGCGCTGCGCCTTGCGGGACCTCCACAGCCAGAGCGGCACACGCCTCGGCGGGCAGGCCGTCGAGCAAGGCGAGGTCCCGCACGGCGGCTGGATTCAAGCGGGCGAGACCGATTTCATGGTCTACGTCGAGGGCAAGACGAATCCGCCGGTAGACTTCCTCGAAGAGGACGAGCTCGCGCGGGAACAGGCGCGTGTCCTCGCGGCCGAACAGGCGCTCTTCTCCCTGCGCTCGCTCGCCGGGGACAAGCCTCTTTATGCCGTCCTCGACATGGCCCGGGATCGACGCATCCTCGCCCTCGTCCGCGAGCACGTCGAGCTGCACCGCTCGCTTTACGACGGTCCGCAGGGCGAGACGTTCGAGGACGTCGCGCCGTACCTCGTGGGCCCGATGCGCCGCGACTCCGCGTTGCTCGATCGCCTCGTGCGCGAGGGCTTCGGCAAGCGCTGGGGCATCTATTGCACGAGCGACGAGAAGTTCGTCGAGGTGCGCCGCCATTTCCGGCGCTTCTTGATGGTCGAGCTCGACGAAACCGGGGAGCAGGTCTATTTCCGTTTCTACGACCCCGGGGTCGCGCGGGTCTTCTGGCCGACGTGCAATGCCGCGCAACGAACCGAGCTTTACGGCACGCTCGGGGACATCTTCGTCGAGGGCAAGGACCTCTCGCTCCTCCGCCTGCCGCGCTGACGCACTGGGAGTTTTGCGATGGCCATCCTGGATTTGAAGGTCGCCGGAGAACACGAGCTCTTCGTCCGTCATTTCTCCATGGATGAGGGCGTCTCCGAGCTCTTCACGGTCACGCTCCTCGTCCGCTCGCGCGACCATAGCCTCGACTTCTCCTCCATTGTCGGAAAGCCCGCCACCTTCCGCTTGCAAGCTGGCTACGAGCACGTCGCGGGCGGCGGCACGCGCGCGCTCGCGGGCATCGTCTCCTATGCGGAGCAGGTCGAAGCTTTGCAGGAGGTCAGCGCCGAGGATGGACTCTCGACCTACGTCCTCTGCATCGTCCCCGACCTCTGGCTTTTGACCCAGCGCCGCGGCAATCGCATCTTCCAGCACCTCTCGATCCCGGACATCGTCAAGCGTGTCCTCGGCGAATTCGGAATCAGCGGCGAGTGGCGCATCGACGGCGGCGCGTATCCCAAGCTCGAGTTCAAGGTCCAGTACGCCGAGACCGATTACGACTTCGTCTCGCGCCTCCTGGAAGAGGCCGGCGTCGCGTTCGTCTTCGAGGACGGCGGCCGGCTCGTCTTCAGCGACGCGCTCGAAGCGGGCCCGAAGCGCAAAGGCCCGCCCATTCCGTACGTCGACAACCCGAGCGTCGCCGCCGAAAAAGAATACGTCAAGAACGTCGGCATCGGCCGCGTCGTGCGTCCCGGCGCCGTCGCGTATCGTGATTACGACCCGCGCCACCCCGAGCTCGAGCTCACCGCGCTCGCCGCGCCGCACACCGGCGTGGAAAAACCCCTCGAGCAGTACCATTACGATGCCGGCTCCTTCCTCGTCGAGACGGGCAAGGCCGGCTTCACGCCCGTCGCCGACGACAAGGGGTTTGCCCGGCACGATCATACGTACGGCTACGGCCTCGCCCGCCACACGCTCGAAGCCGCGCGCGCCGATCACCGCGACGTCACCCTCGAAGGCAACACGCTCGACCTCTCGCCCGGCGTCGTCTTCTCGATCGCGCGCCACCCGCACCCGGAGCTCTCCGAGGGCCGCTCGCTCGTCGTCGTCGAGAGCAAGCTCTCCGGCTCCGACACAGGCGAGTTCGAGATGAGCGCGCGCGCCTTCTTCACCGATTACAAATACCGCCCGCCGAAGAAGACCCCGAAGCCGCTCCTCCACGGCGTGCAGAGCGCGACCGTCGTCGGCCCCGCGGGCCAGGAGATCCACACCGACGAATACGGCCGCGTCCGCGTCCAGTTCCCCTGGGATCGCGAGGGCAAACGCGACGACGACAGCTCTTGCTGGATCCACGTGAACCAGGGCTGGGGCGGGCTCGGGTATGGAATGCTGAACCTCCCGCGCGTCGGCCAGGAGGTGCTCGTCGTCTTCCTCGAAGGCGACCCCGATCAGCCCGAGGTGGTCGGCCGCGTCTTCAATGCCATCCAGCAGGTCCCGTACAAGCTGCCGCAGCACAAGACGCGCAGCACGTGGAAGAGCGACACCTCGCTCGGCGGCGGCGGCTTCAACGAGATCATGTTCGAGGACCTCGCCGAGAAGGAGCTCGTCTGGCAACAGGCGCAAAAAGACCGCCGGCGCAAGGTCGAAAACGACGAGTTCTCCACGATCGTTCACGACCGGACGAAGCTCGTGAAGAACGACGAGAACGAGCGTATCGAGGGCAACCAAAAGCTTTGGGTCGGTAAGAATCTCGATGCGGTCACGAAAACGAACAAGCACGAATGGATCGAGAAAAACGCTCACCTCGTGGTGAAAGGCAGCCGACGTGAGGAAGTCACAGGCAAGCATTCACTGACGGTGAAAAAAGACCTCCAGGAGAAGGTCAATGGAAGCCTTGCGCTGCGCGCGGGGAGCGACGTGCACCACGTGGCCGGCGAAAACTGGGTCGGCGAGGGTGGCGGCGACGCGACCGTGAAGGGGCCCGGCGGCTTCCTCCGTATTGACGGGGGCGGCATTACCATTTCGGGCACGATGGTGTGGATCAACGAGCGCGGATCCCCCGGCAAGGGCCGCGGCGCGAAGGCCGAGGCGCCCGCGTTCGGCGAGCAGACGGGCCCCAAGCTCGACGAGGGCCTCGGCGAAGGGTCCGGCCAGCTCGGCGACGAAGAAGAGGCGAGCTGCCAGCATTGACGCAGAGCGACACGTTTTTGCGCCCATTTTGATCTTGAGCCCGACCGCGAAGCCGGTTTAGGGTGCCGGTGCCAAAATTCGGACAGTACGCGCATTGGTCCTGGCGGTCACGTCACGTCGAGGAGGCGGCTTCCATGCCGATCTTGGAGCTATCGTTCGCTAGTGGTGAGACGTCGTTGTCGGTGCGCCACTTCTCGGTGCAAGAGAGCGTCTCGAGCTTGTTCAGCGTGAACGTGATGGCGCGTTCGGAGAGCCCTTCGATCGATCTCGAAGCGATCGTCGGGCAGCCAGCGAGCCTCCGCGTCGTGAGCGGCTGGCAGTACGCGCGCCTCGGCGGCGCGCGGCTCTGGACGGGCGTGGTGAGCTCGATCGAGCAGGTGCACGCGGTGCAGCCGGGCGGCCAAGGCAAGGAGCTGTCGACGTATTCGCTCCGCATCGTGCCGACCTTGTGGCTGCTCACGCAGCGGCGCGGGTATCGCATCTACCAGCACCTCTCGATCCCCGACATCGTCGATCGTCTGCTCGGCGAGTGGAACGTCGAGTCGAAGTGGGAGATCGATCGGGGCCGCTACCCGAAGCTCGAGTACAAGGTGCAGTACGGCGAGACCGATTTCGCCTTCGTGAGCCGCCTGCTCGAAGAGGCGGGCATCTCGTACACGTTCCCGGACGACGACGCGAAGGGCTCGAAGCTCACGCTGAGTGATCGCCTCGAAGCGAACCCCGCGCGGCCCGGCGGCGCCCTGCCCTACGTGGACAACCCGAACCGCGAGTCCGAGAAGGAGTACCTCTCGAAGGTCCGCCTCACGCACCTCGTCCGGCCGGGCGCGCACACGATTCGCGACTACGATTTCCGCAATCCGATGTTCGCGCTCTTCGGCGAGTCGCCGAAGGCCGAGGGCCCCGAGGCCAAGTACGAGCAGTATCATTATCAGCCGGGCGCCACGCTCGTCGAGAACGGCAAGGGCGGCGGCGGCACGCCGACCGCGGACGACAAGGGCACGGCGCGCTACGATCAAGGGTTCGGCAAGGACCGCGCGGACCGCATGCTCGGTGGCACGCGCGCGGACAAGCGCACGATCGCCTTCGAGACGAACACGATCGATCTCTGGCCGGGGCAAATCTTCTCCGTCGACAAACACCCGCACGCCGAGCTCGGCGACGACAAACGCCTGCTCGTGACGGAGTTCACGGTCGAGGGCACGCCAGGCGAGGAGTGGAGCATGTCGGGGCAAGCCGTGTTCACGGACGCGCCCTACAGGCCGCAGCAGAAGACGTCGAAGCCGAAGGTCGAGGGCGTGCAGAGCGCGGTCGTGGTGGGTCCATCCGGCCAGGAGATCCACACCGACGAGTTCGGCCGTGTGCGCGTGCAGTTCCCCTGGGATCGCGAGGGGAAAAACGACGACAATAGCTCCTGCTGGATCCGCGTGAGCCAGGGCTGGGCGGGCACGGGGTACGGCATGATCGTGATCCCGCGCATCGGGCACGAGGTGATGGTCGGCTTCCTCGACGGCGATCCGGATCAGCCGATCATCGTGGGCCGCGTCTACAACGCGAAGCAGGCCGTACCGTACAAGCTGCCGGACAACAAGACGCGCTCGACGTGGAAGAGCGATACGTCGCTCGGCGGCAACGGCTTCAACGAGATCATGTTCGAGGATCTCAAGGGCCAGGAGCTCGTCTGGGAGCAGGCGCAAAAGAACCGGCGCAGGCTGGTCAAGAACGACGAGACGATCACGATCGGCCACGATCGGCAGAAGCTCGTCTCGAACGACGAGCAGGACAAGACGATCGGCTTCGTCAAGGTGTTCGTCGGCAAGGACCAGGACATCGTCATCAAGCAGGACAAACGCGAGCGCGTCGAGGGCAACAGCCACCTGCACGTGCAGGGCAAGCGCAACCAGCGCATCGAGGGCAATCAGTCGCTCGAAGTGAAGGGCGATCGGCACGAGCTCATCGGCGAGAACCACGCGCTCGCGGTGTCGAAGGAGCTCCACATCAAGGCGGGCACGGCGCTCGTGATCGAGGCCGAGGATCTCACGCTGAAGGGCCCGGGCGGGTTCATCCGCATCGACGGCAGCGGCGTCACGATCCGCGGCACGAAGGTCTACATCAACAGCGGCGGCGCGGCGGGCCAGGGCTCGGGCGCGTCGCCGGAGAAGCCGGACGAGGCGATCGAGGCGGTCGTCGACGACGTGAGCAAGACGCTCATCGCGCAATAAAAGGAGCCACGAAGATGCCTCCTGCCGCACGAATCACGGATCGCCACAACTGCGGGATTCATCCGCCGAATGTCATCGTGGAGGGCGAGGGCACGGTCATCGTCGGCTTTCAGCCCCAGGCGCGCGTCGGCGACGCCGAGGCTTGCGGCGCGGCCATTTCAGCCGGCGAGCCCACCGTCATCATCGGCGGGAAGGACGCCGCGCGAAAAGGCGACCCCACGAACCACGGCGGAACGATCGCGTCGGGGTGCCCAACCGTCATCATCGGCTCCAATCCGATGGCCGTCCTCCAGACGGACAAACCTTTCTGCGAGGACTGCGCCAGGAAGGCCGCCGAGCGCGCCGCGCGGCAGAAGGCCGGGAGGGACGGGTCGTGACGGAGCCTCGGCTCATCGTCGAGGTGCGTTATGGCAAGCTCGCCGGCACGAAAAAGGCCGTCGAGGCGGGTCACGCGCTGAAGGTCGGCCGCACCGAGCTCGCGGACCTCGTCATCGCGCACGACGGGCAGATGTCGGGCACGCATTTCGAGCTGCAATGGGACGGCGCGTCGTGCCTCTTGCGTGACCTCAGCAGCCAGGGCGGGACGCGCCTCGGCGGCCAGGCCACCACGCAGGGCGAAGTCCCGCACGGCGGCTGGATTCAGGCGGGCGAGACCGATTTCCTGGTGTACGTCGAGGGCAAGACGAAGCCGCCGCGGCGAAAGCTCGAACGTTCACCCGAGGACGAAGAAGCGCGCATCGAGGCGGCGGCGCGTGCGTGCGAGCGTTTGCGCGCGGAGGCGGCGAAGGCGCCGCTTTATGCCGTCGTCGACGGCGCGCGTGACCGCCGGATCCTCGAAGTGCTGCGCGAGGGTGTCGAGCCGCATCAATCGCTCTACGACGGCCTGCAGGGTGAGACGCTCGAAGACGTCGCGCCGTATCTCGTGGGCCCGTTCCGCAAGGACTCGGCGCTGCTCGACCGTCTCCTCGCCGAGGGTTTCGGCAACCGCTGGGGCATCTTCTGCACGAGCTACGACAAGTTCGTGGAGGTGCGGCGGCACTGGCGGCGCTTCTTGATGGTGACCCTCGAATCGACGAACGAGAAGGTCTACTTCCGTTTCTACGATCCGGGCGTGTTCCGCGTCTTCTGGCCGACCTGCAGCCCCGCGCAACGCCAGGAGTTCTCGGCCGGCATGGAGGAAATCTTCGTCGAGGAAGAGGACCTCTCGATCTCGGCGCTCGTAAGGCCTCACTGATTCGGAGTCAATGCCGTGGCAAACCTCGAGCTCTCCCTCGCCTCCGGTCAACGCGACCTCTACGTGCGGCGTTTTTCCGTCCGGGAAGCCGTCTCGAACCTCTTTTCGATTCACCTCCTCGTCCGCTCGCCGGACCATAGCCTCGACCTCGGGGCCGTGGTCGGGTATCCCGCGGGCTTCCGCCTGCACGCCGGGTATGCCCACGTGCAGAGCGGCGCCCAGCGCACGTGGACGGGCATCGTGTCCCGCGCCGAGCAGGCGCACGCGCTGCAAGAGGTCTCCGCCGAGGACGGGCTCTCGACGTACCACATCCACATCGTGCCGGAGCTCTGGCTGCTCACGCATCGCCAGAACAATCGCATCTACCAGCAGGTCTCGATTCCGGACATCCTCGATCGCCTCCTCGGCGAGTGGAACATCCGGCCGACCTGGCGCATCGAGCGCGACAAGTATCCGAAGCTCGATTACAAGGTCCAGTACCGGGAGACCGATTACGCCTTCATGTGCCGCCTCCTCGAAGAGGCGGGCATCGCGTATACCCTGAGCGAGCACCCCGAACGTGGCACGACGCTCGTCTTCGGCGATCGCATCCAGACGAACCCGCCCCGCTCCGGCCCGCCCATTCCGTACGTCGACAACCCGAACGAGGCGGCCGAGAAGGAGTTCATCAGCCGCGTGCGCTTCGGCCGCGAGGTTCGCCCCGGCGCGGCGACGTTCCGCGATTACGACCCGCGCAAGCCCGATCTCGCCCTCTTCGGCAAGGCCGAGCCGACGGCCGGCATCGAGGGCAAGATGGAGCAATACCATTACGACGCGGGCTCCTTCCTCGTCGAGACGGGCAAGGCCGAAGGCACGCCGAACGCCGATGATCGCGGCTTCGCGCGGCACGATGGCAAATACGGCACCGAGCTCTCGACGCGTGTCCTCGAAGCTGAGCGCACGGGCGAGCGGATGGTCTCCTTCGCGGCCAACACGTTCGACCTCGCGCCGGGCGTCATCTTCTCGATGGCGCGCCACCCGCATGCAGCACTCCCCGAGAGCCGCCAGTTCCTCGTCGTCGGCGCCTCGCTCGAAGGCACGGACACGGGCGATTTCAGCTTCTACGGCCACGCGTTCTTCGCCGAGGCGCCTTATCGTCCGGCAAGGCAGACGCCGAAGCCGCGCATCAACGGCTTGCAAAGCGCGACGGTCGTCGGGCCCTCGGGCCAGGAGATCCACGTCGACGAGTTCGGCCGCGTGCGCGTACAATTCCACTGGGATCGCGAGGGCCAGAAGAACGAGCAGAGCTCGTGCTGGATCCGCGTGAGCCAGGGCTGGGGCGGCATGGGCTATGGCATGGTCACCGTGCCCCGCATCGGCCACGAGGTGCTCATTGCGTACCTCGAGGGCGACCCGGACCACCCGATCATCGTGGGCCGTGTCTACAACGCCGCCCAGCAGGTCCCGTACAAGCTGCCGCAAGACAAGACGCGCAGCACGTGGAAGAGCGATTCCTCGCTCGGCTCGGACGGGTTCAACGAGATCATGTTCGAGGATCTCGCGCAGAAAGAGCTCGTCTGGCAGCAGGCGCAGAAGGACCGCAACCGGAACGTCAACAACGACGAGTTCGCCACGATCGTCCACGACCGGCAGAAGCTCGTGAAGAACGACGAATCCGAGCAGACGATGGGCAACCGCAAGTTCTGGGTCGGCAAGGATTACGACGAGGTCACGAAGCAAAACAAGAACGAGACGTACAACAAAGACGTCCACCTCGTGGTGAAGGGCAGCCGGCGCGAGCGGATCGACGGCAAGCAATCCCTCACGGTGAAGAAGAGCCGCCACGAGAAGGTCGAGGGTCGCAGCGCGCTCCGGGCAGGCCAAGAGATTCACCACGTGGCCGGCGAGGAGTGGGTTGGCGAGGCGGGCGGCGCGGCCACGATCAAGGGCCCGGGCGGCTTCATCAAGCTCGACGGCGCGGGCGTCACGATCTGGGGCACGATGGTGTGGATCAACGAGCGCGGCGAGCCTGGCGACGGCAGCGGCAGCAAGCCCGAGGAGCCCTTCGATCCGCCCCCGCCCGAGGAGCAGGCCACGTCCGACGAGAGCCCGAATGATCACGCCCCGGTCGATGATCCCGCCGACGAGGACGGGACCTCGATCCCGTCATGACGTCCGTTTCAAAGAGGTTCGTCCTGGCAAGCTGGACCATCTTCCTGGAAGCCAACGAATAGCCACGATTTTTTGGGTTCCGGCATGAACGTTTCGTCCAAGCAGCAGCAGCAGGTCGCGGGTGCAAACGGCGTCCAGAAGTGCGCCGTCGTCGTGGTGATCGATCCGGGGCACGGCGATACACACGACGAGAGCAGCGTCGTCGACCCGGGGGCCGTCGGCGGTGGCCTCCAGGAGAGTGACTACGTCCTCGAGGTCTCGAAGCTCCTCAAGGGCAAGCTCGCCGCGCGGACCGACGTCATCGAGGCGGTGCACCTGACCCGTGAGGGCATCGCCAATGACCCCTCGCAGGAGAAGCTTCTGTGGCGCCAGAAGGTCGCTGTCGCCAAGAAGGCCGATATCTTCGTCAGCCTCCACCTGAACTCCAACGCGAATACAGCGGCCCTGGGCAAAGAGGTCTACTACAATCAGAAAGCGTCCAACAAGGCGGAGAGCGCGAAGCTCGCGGCCTCGCTGTACGCGGCATACAAACTGCCGCTCGACCCCCGGGGCGTCAAAACGATGGGCCTCAGCGTGCTTGCCACGTACAAGTGGAAGTCGAAAAAGCTCGGCATCTGGCGCGATTCCACGATCTTCCAATCGGTGAAGGCTGCCGCGCTCTTCGAGCTGGGCTTCATCTCGAATACGGGAGACCGCACGGCCGTCCTCAACAACAAGGACCCGATCGCCGAGTATCTCTGCGAAGGGATCTGCTCGTACGCGAGCGCCAATCGCGCCGCGCTCTGCGGCCCCTGACCAGAGCTCAGCAATTCACGCTTCCCGATTGCTCGACGACATCGGAGGCTCGATCCCATCATGACGACCGTATCCCCGGACCAAGAAAAGGCGCTCGCAACGGAGCAGAGCGACGGCAGCGCCGTCCAGAAATGCGCCGTCATCGTGGTCATCGACCCCGGGCACGGAGACCGGCTCAAGAAGGGAAACCCGATCGACCCCGGCTGCGTCCATGGCGACATCTACGAGAAGGACCTCGCGCTCGCCATTGGAAAGCTCCTGAAGCCGAAGCTCGAGGCGAAGACCAGTTGCGTCGAGTCCGTCCACCTGACGCGCGACGGCGATATCAGCGAGCTCCGGAGGAGGCTCCACTGGCGGACCAACATCGCCAAGGACAAGAAGGCGAACATCTTCATCAGCCTCCACCTCGACGCGGCCGGCGCGTCGGCGTCAGGCCAGTCGGTCTGCCATCACCCGAGTTTCAAGAACTCGGTCAAGCTCGCGACTGCGATCTCCGCGCGCGCCAAGGTGGTCAAGCCCAAAACGAAGGGCGCCATCAGTCCCAGGAGCGACCTCCACGTGCTCAACAAGAACCATTTCGGCAAGGAGACGAAAGCCTCCGTGCTGATCGAGCTCGGGTTCATCTCGAACGACGCCGACCGCACGGCCTGCCAGACGAAGCAGAGCGAGATCGCGGCCGAGATCGCCGACGGCGTCGAGGATTTCATCCTCGCGAACAAGGCCATCTTCAGCGAGGACTCCAGCCTGCCGAAGAACGTGCCCATCCCGCAGCCCCGCCCGGCCAATCGATGAATTCGTTCACGAGCTGAGCCACGCCCCTGCGATCCCGTCGCCCAGATCGGGCGAGAGGATCAGACGGCCCGGCACCACGAGCTTCCACGGCGCGAGGCTCTCCCGCGTCAAACCCGGGCCGGGAATGGGGAGGATGTGCAGCTCGGCGCCATCGGCATTTCGGCGCAGGTCCACCTGCATGGCGCCGCCGCGGGCGGCCCGCATGGCCCCGAGCAGGTGACGAAACACCGTTCGTGACAGGGTATTCGGATCCGCCTCGATCACGAGGGGCTCGATGTCGTGCAGGACGACCTCGACATTGCGCATGGACGCCTCGGTCTGGAGCAATTCCAGGAGATCATGCACCAGCGCGTCGAGAGGAACCGGACGCGATGCGGCGGGCTCGTCCCGCGCGAGCTCTCTCCACAAGGCCGCGTGAAGCCGGAACCGCTCGAGGATCGTGGTCACGAGCGCGAGGAGGTCGCGCGCGTGTGTCAACCGGTCGAAGGAGAGCTGTTCCGCGGCAAACGCGAGCCGAAGGCGCACGCCCGCCTGCGCCTGGAGGATGTCGCCGAGGAGCCGCTCGAGCGCCTCTTCGAGCTGCCCACCCACCACGAGCGCCTGCTTCAGCTCCTCCTCCAGCCGCGCGGCCAAAAGCTCCATTTCGATGCCATGCGCGGCGCAGAGCATGATCTCGCGCAGCCGATGCCCGGCCTCGTGCTTGCGCACGGAGATGCTGAGCACGCCGGCCATCGCCCCGGCGCCGTCGCGCACCGGGATCGCCTGGCAGTTGAAGACCTGAAACCCTTCGATGAAATGCTCCGGCCCGACGATCTCCACGTATGCGTTTTCCACGATTGCCGTGCCCACCCCGTTCGTCCCGGAAGACGCCCTCGTCGAGCAACGAGCCGGGGCCGGGCATCGGCCCGGGGCCATGGATCGTCCGCGCGTCGCCGAGCACGTCGAGGACCACCGCCCGCGAATCCCCCAGAATGGCCGCGTGCAGCTCGCGTCCCGAGGCGCGCGAGAGCGCCTGCATGTACGGCTGCGCGGCGCGAACCAGCGTGTCGTGCCGCGCGCGCAGGCGCTCGGTGTCGAGCACACCGAGCCTCTCGGCGAACGGGCGTCGTGGATTGGCGCCGCCGAGGTGCGAGCGCTCCCAGGAGTTCCGCACGTGCGGACGCAAAAGCGCCGACGAAATGGCTCCCGTCGACCGGTAAAGCCGCCCTGCTTCGACAACGCCTTCCTGGGACACCGTGACCATGGCCCCTCCCATCTCCGAGCGAAAGTTTGGTGCACATGGCCATCTTCCGCTCTCCGCTGTGTCTAGACTACATCCTGAGAAGTGTACGAGCGCGAGGTGCCTGACGAAACCTTCCGTGGCGAAAGATGGAGTCGAGCCGCGCCATGGCGGACCTAGGGGAGCGACCCGACGCGACGTTTGATCTGGCCGCCGTGGGAATGGCGGTCGTCTCCCTCGAAGGCGTCTTGCTCCGCGCCAACCCGAAGCTCTGCGATTTGCTCGGCCGCAGGGAAGAAGAGCTCGCCGGGCGCCCCGCGCAGGACCTCCGACATCCGGACGACACGAAGGCCGCCCTCCAGCACATGCAGGTGCTCGGCGAGGGCGTCGTGCAATCCGCCACGACCGAGGAGCGCTTGCTACGAAGGGATGGCTCGTCGCTATGGGTCGCGGTCACCCGCTCCGTCGCCCGCGGCCCCTCGGGGGCTCCGCTCCACATCCTCGAAGTCATGCAAGAAACCGGGCGCTACAAGCGCGCCGAGGAGGCGCGGGAGCGCGACCTCGCCGGCGAACGGGCGGCGCGCATCCGGGTCGAGCTGGCCGAGGCGCGAATGGCGCGCCTCCAGACGATCACGTCCGAGCTTGCGCGCGCCGTGACGCCCACCGAGGTGGCGGACGTCGTGCTGCGGCAGGGGCTCGCCGCCGTCTACGCGGACGCGGGGTACGTCGCGCTGGCGGAGGGCAGCATGATCGAGGTCCTCCTCGCCCCCGGTTATCCGGAAAATGACCTCGAGCGATTGCGCCGCGTGCCCCTCCTCACCGCAGCTTTGCCGTGGGCCGATTGCATTCGCACCGGCCGCCTCCTCGTTTACGACTCCCCGCAAGCGTTTCGCGCGGCCTACCCCGATGCGCCTTCGCAGCGCTGGGCCAAGACCTGGGTGGTTGTCCCGATGAAGGTCGGCGATCGGACGATCGGCGCGCTCGGCGTCACGTACCTCGATACCTGCAGGATCAACCAGGACGATCGGGCGTACATGTGCACGCTCGCCCAGCAATGCGGGCAGGCCCTGGAGCGGGCACGCCTGTACGAGGCAGAGCAGCGGGCGCGGCTCGCGCGGGAAGAGGCGCTCGCCATTGCGGCGCACGACCTCCGGAATCCACTCTCGGCGATCACGCTGGTCGCCTCGTCCATGATGCGGACGGCGCCCGAGGACGAAATCGGGAAATGGGTCCGGGAACGGGCGCAAAAGCTCAAGGTGACCGCCGAGCACGCGATGGAGCTGCTCCACAACCTCCTCGACGCCGCGATCATCGAGGCGAACACGCTGGCGCTCGAGCGCGAGCGGTGCGAGGTCGACGCGCTGCTCGCCGAGGTTGCCGACATCCACGCGCCGATCGCCGAGCAAAAGAAAATCGAGCTCGGCACCCGCACGCTGGGCTGCGCCCTTTCGACGACGTGCGACCGCGGCCGCGTGATCCAGGTCCTCTCGAACCTCCTCGGCAATGCATTGAAGTTCACCCCCGGGGGCGGGATGATCACGCTCTCTGCCGAGCTCGACGACGCCTGGGTGCGATTTTCGGTCGCCGACACAGGGCCGGGGATCCGGCCGGAAGACGTCCCGCGTCTCTTCGATCGCTACTGGCGTCCGCGCGCGGCGCGCGGCGCGGGAGCGGGGCTCGGCCTGTACATCGTCAAGGGGATCGTCGAGGCCCACGGCGGGATCGTGTCCGTCGACAGCAAGCTCGGCGTGGGGACGACATTCTCGTTCACCCTCCCCGTCAAACCGATCGAGCACGCTTCGCCCGGCGGTGGACCACCACGAAGCCGACGAGGCCATTGACGAGCAAGAGCGCGTTCGTGGCGATGAACACCCAGTTTCCCAGAAGCACGCTGTACGACGTGAACCCGATCGAGGCCGCGGTTTGTCCGATCCACAGCCATTTCGATACGCCCGCCACCGAATCGCTGCGCCACTGTTTCCAATTTTGCCCGGTGAGCGTGGCGAGCAGGATGAGCGAGCTGACCCAGCCAATGAGCTCCGTCATGCGCCTCTGCCCGCATGTGGGGCCAGGCGCCGCCGTCGCCAGGGTGGGGCTCCACCATCAACTCTTGGCCCCGGCCGTCCCCCGCTCCGGCACCGTCACCGTCCCGATCGCGAGCGCCCGGAGCGCCTCGCCCCGCCCCTCGTATTGGTCCTGCGCCGGGTGCAGCTCGCCCACGAGCCGCGCCCGGAATTTGCGGAACATCGGCAGCTTGCGGGCGACCGCGTCCGGCGCGTACGCCACGATGGGCAGGATGTCCGAATGGATGCGCAGGAGCAGCCGCAGGTACGTCCCGCCGAGCACCTCGCGCTTCTGATAATGACGCCCGCCGAGCAGCGCCCGCTCGGCCTGCATGTCGAGCGCGTCCGCGGGCAAACCCTTCTTCTCCCGGGCGAACGCCTCGCGGATCCGGTTCGACAAACCCTCCGGCACGACCGGCGCCCAGGACAGCCCCGACCGCGCGATGAACTTGTCCGCCGCCTCGACGGCCGCCTTCAGCCCCTCGTCCGTGGGCCCGACGAGCGGCGCCGCCGCGGTCGAGAGCGCCTTCAGCGTCTCCATTTCGTCGAACGGCGTCTCGATCTCGCCGCCCACGAGCACGATCGGCGTCGCGTATTTCCCGTCCTCGCGAATGGCCTGGTCCATGAGCTCGACGAGGCTCCGGTCGTCCATTCGATCGGCGCGGGCGAGGATCTCGAAGATCTCGCGGCGATCCTCGATTTCCCACGCCTCCTTGCCGGCGAGCACGTCGTCGATCTCCTTGTCGGCGCCGCGCTGCTCGAGCTCGGAGAGCAACCTCTTCCACGCGGGCACGCGCCGGATGCGCGGCACGAAGCTCGGCTCGAACCATACGAGGTGCAAAAGCTCGCGGACGATGACGGGCTTTGCCGCCTCTTCCTCCGCGACGAGCGAGCGAATCTCCCGGCGCGGCGCGCTCCACGGGCGCAAGCCCGCGGCATCATTCGAAGCGCCGAGCGCGCCGCCGTCGGACGCCGACTCCTTGGGCGCCTCCGCGACCGCCGCCGCGGCCGCGGCCGCCGCCGTGCCGAGCGTCTCGCGCCCCGGAGCCACGCCGCCGGGCGCGCCGCCGGCCCACGGGCTCGGCGCGCGGCCGCCCTCCGACGACGACGTTGTTCCAGGACGAACCGGCGCAGGCACAGCCGGCGGGCGCGACGGGGGCGCCGCGGGAATCGTGGAGACAGGAACGGGCGCCGGGACCGGCACGGGCGCTGGAACGGGCACGGAGACGACCGGCGGCGGTGCGGCCACGGGCGCGGGCGGCACGACCGGCGCGGGCACGACGGGCGGGACGAACGCGGGGGTGGAGATCGACGCGGGCTTGGGCGTGGCCTGTGGCACCGACGGCGCGGGCTTGGGCACGGGCGGCACGATCGCGGGGGAGACGACGGTCCCCGGTAGCGAGCCCCGCGCCGCCGAGGGCAAGGGCGGGGGCTTCATCGTCGGCGGCTGCGGCGTCTGGAGCTGCTGCGGCCAGGGGCGCGGCGCCGACGATTGGAACGGCAGATCCCCCGCGAGCGAGGGCTGCGGCTCGCGCGCGGCCGGCTGCAGGGATGCGGCTGCGAAGGGCAGCGCCGCGCGGCGCGCCGCTTCGGCCTCCGCCTGCGAGATCACGTTCGTCTGGGTATGGTCTTCCTCCGAATACCCCTTCGATTCCGAGGCCGCCATGGCCTGGACGATCTCGCCCCAGCTCATCTCGTGGCCGGGCATCTCCATTCCGACGATGATACGCCCCGGCTCGTCCGGCCGCGAAAGCGGGATCTGCACGCGCCACGTCAGCGTGGCGATCCCGCGGTCCGTATCGATCCAGAGCGCGTCGGCGCGCACCTTCTGCCGTTGCGCCGGCCCTTGCCCACGGTCGACGAAGATGGCGGGCCGCACGCCCGGCAGGTTCGTCACGAGCCGCGTGTGCTCCGGGTGCAGGTTCTCGAGCACGATACGCTCGTTGTCGCGCAGCGCCGTGAGGAGCTGATCCGAGGGCGCGGCATTGAAATACGCCTCGCTCGGCCCCTCGAGGCCCACGCCTGCAGGCGGCGGCGCGCGCCCCACGAGGTCCGCGCGCGAGGGCCAGCTCGTCGCGATCGGCGCGTAACACACGGGCGGCACGAAATCGTCGGCCGAGGAGACGTACATCCCGAGGGGCTGCAGGTTCGGCAGCGCGCGTCTTCCATATCCGTCGCGCACGTCGGCGCGCACGCCGACGGGGTTGTTCGTCCCGGGCCCGCCGCCTGCGCGCTCCCATGTGAGGCGCATGCGGGTGAACCGGCTGCCTTCCTGGAGCGAGCCATCGGGCAGGAACGAGCGATCGCAGAACACCTCGATCGACTTGTCGACCTCGCCGACGATGAGACGGGCCACGAGGGATCGGACGGGCTGCTGGTTCGGCGCGTAGGCATAACCGACGAGCGTGACCTCGGGGCGCGGCTTGAGCGGCACGAGGTCGCTCGCGGCGCGCAAGCTCCGGTTCGGGTCGTCGTCCCAGTGATCGTCGGCCTCATTGAGGGCCTCTTGCTCGTTGTTGAGCACGGCCTCGCCGGGCTGAAGCCAATACGTGGCCTTGCAAACGACCGTGAGGACGAAGCCCCCGGCGCGCTTCTGCCACACGAGCGATCCGGTGCGCAGGGGACCGACCGAGAGGATTTGCATCGCGCCGGAGCCTATCTCAAATGGCACGGGATCCGACGGGAAAAATGGAAGGGGGTGTCGACGCTGTGGAGTCGGACACGGGAGCGGTGCGTCATACGCTACCCGTTGACGCCGCGGGAGCGGGTCGATACGCCTCGCACATGCACAAACCAATCTCGGGTACGATGACAGGAAGATTTCTGCTCCTCGGCCTCGGTCTTGGCCTCGGGCTCGTCGCGAGCCGGAGCGCGTCCGGGGAACCCGTGGAGGAAGATGGTGTGCCGCCCGGCATGGTGGCTCACGTCGAGGGTGGTGTTTGTCCCCCTGGATGGGCGCCCGCGCCGAACATCGAGGGACGGCTCGTCGTGGCGGTCGCCGAGGGCAAGGATGTCGGCGTGCAGGTCGGCGAGCCGCTTTCGGACCGCGAGGATCGCACGCACACCCACGACTATGCGGGGGAGATCGCCCTGCCCTCGAAGGCGATCGCGGCCGCCGACGGGAGCAATCAGGCGGGGGCGCAGGCGCAAACGTACGCCATTGCAGGGACCACCGATCCGGGTGTGTCGGGCCTTCCTTTCGTGCAGGTGATCGCATGCGTCAAGCAATGAAAAGCATGGTCACGATCGCGGCGATCGCCCTCGTCACGGCCTGCGCGGCCGGGTCGGTTTCGACGACCGGTGGATCGTCGGACGGCGCCGGCGGGAATGGAAGCGGCGGGAGCGGCGGCGGCGCGGGCGGCGGCCCCGGGGCGCGCGGCGACGCATTGCCCACGAACACGATCGGGTTTTTCCAGGTACCCGCCTGCCCGAGCGGATGGGAGCCGTACAAGGCCGCGGCCGGACGAACGATCTTGCCGACGATCGCCGACGCGTCGGGTGGCACGACCGTGGGCGAGCCGCTCCTGAGCGGGGAAGAGCGGCCCCACACGCACGGGGTGCGCGCGGCGTTCGACCTCGTCCCCATCACGTATGCGGGCGCCCCGGGCGGCGGCAACCAGGGCGTCGCCGCGGCCGGCACGGTCGAATTCGTGACGACCTCCGAGGAATCGACCACGCGTTTGCCCTACGTTCAGCTCCTCGCGTGCAAAAAGCTCGCGGAGCCCGTGGCCGGGGTCAAACCTTTGCCGAAGGGCATGCAAATCTTTTACGACGGCCCCACGTGCCCCACGGGCTTCCAGCAGGCCGCCGCGACACAAGGGCGGCTCGTCGTGGGCCTGCCGAAAGACGCGCCTGCCGATCTCTCGTTCGGCGGCGAACCTCTTTCGAGCGCGACCCCGCGCACGCATCTCCACGGAGGCGAGGTCTCGCTCGCCACGACCTCCCACGGAATCGGGCTCGTGAGCAACGGCGCCGCGACCGGGTATGCGCGAAACGACACGTACACGAGCCAAGCGGAGGCGGACGCGAGCGAGGCGGCGCTCCCCTGGATCGAGCTCATCCATTGCGAAAAACAGTGACGGAGAGCGTGAAGGCGGCCCGAGGCGCGGGCGTTTTGCGAGAACAGGCACCCCTCGCCCTGCGCGAGCTCGCCTCCGGATTTCCGGGAGCGGACGCCGCGGGGCTCGTGAGCGCGATCCTGCGCCTCGTCGTCGTCCTTTTCGCGTCGTCGCGCGGGCTCTTTCCAGGCGACGACCTCGGCGCCCTCCACGCCGAGCTCACCGCGGCCGACCGCGCCTCGCTCGCCGATCGTCACGACGCCTGGCCGCGTGTCCTCGCCCTGTTTCGCCATCTTCACGAAGGATTCCTCGGACAAACCCCGCCCCCGGGCCCCGCCCGGCGCGGCTCGCTCTTCGACGCGGACGCGTATCCCTTCCTCGAAGGGCCGCTCTCCGACGCCGTCGTCCTGCGTATCCTCGACAAACTCCTCCTCGCCGCGGGCGAGCGCCTCGCCTACGCCGAGCTCGACGTCGAGCACCTCGGCACCGTCTACGAGACCCTGATGGGTTTTTCCGAGGAGCGTCGGCGCCTCGGCGCCCATTACACCTCGCCGCTCCTCACGCGGATCATGGTCGAGCGCACGCTCGCCCCGCTCGTGCGCCCGGACGCGAGCGCCGAGGAGATCCTCGGCCTCTCGGTCTGCGATCCCGCCATGGGAGCGGGCGCATTTCTCGTGCAGGTTTGTCGGTGGCTCGCCGATCGCCTCGTCGCCGCCTGGGAGCGCGCAGGAATGTCCGCGCCCGAGGCGCCCGACGAGGACCCGCAATCCCTCGCGCGGAGGCGGGTCGCCGAGGTTTGCCTGTACGGCGTGGATCGCAATCCCATCGCCGTGGACCTCGCCCGCGTCTCGTTATGGCTGCTCACGGCGCCGAAGACGCATCCCTTTTTGTTCCTCGAAGCCAGCCTGCGCCACGGGGATTCGCTCGTGGGCCTCGGGCGCGAGGAGATCGAAAACGTCTCCCCCGCGCCGGTACGCGAGCGCCTGGCCGAGGCAGCGACGGCGCGGCGACGTTTTTTCGAGACGGCCAATCCGGATCTGCTCGCCGAGGCCGATCGCGCCCTCGCGCCGCTGCGCACCGTGGGCCATGCCCTGCTCGCCGCGCATTTTGCCTCGAAGGACAAAAAAGCCCAGAAAGAACGCCTCGCCGCCCTGCCCGATCTCGCTGCGAGGTATCTCACCGGCGAGGGTCTCGCCGAGCTCGAAGCCGAGGCCGCGGCGCTTGCGGCCACCCGCTTTCCGTTTCACTGGCACATCGAGCTGCCCGAGGTCTTCGGTCGCGGCGGCTTCGACGCGTTCGTGGGAAACCCGCCCTGGGTCTCGTACGCCGGCCGCGCCGCGCAGCCGCTCGCGGACGATCTTCGCGAATTTTATCGACGCACGAATCCCGCCTTCGCCGGATATCGCAATCTGCAGGGCCTCTTCGTCCACCAGTGCGCCCGCATGCTCCGTCCTGGAGGTCGGCTCGGGCTCGTCTTGCCCACGTCGATGTCCGACCTCGGCGGCTACGAGCCCTCACGCCGCGCGCACGACGTGCTCTGCGTGTGCGACGACGAGCTGCCCGATTTCGGGGACGCCTTCGAAGGCGTCTTCCAGCCGAGCATGGGCCTGCTCTCCACGCGTCGAAACGAGAAAGCCTCGCTCGGCACGGCCCTCGCCTGGCCCCTCGCGCGCTCGGACCTCGACGCCGAGACGGCAGCCCTGCTCGAAAAACTCTCGGCCCTGCCGAAGCTCCCGCCGCACCTCTTCGGCGAGCGGGGTTTTCAGAGCAACGGCGACGACGTCCGGCACCTCCACGAGCGCGAGGCGCCCGACGGCCGTTTCCAGATCGGCCTGCGCGTGGGCGGCGACATCGAGCCGTTTTCCCGGCGTCCTCCGCGCCTTTATTGCGACCCCACCGATTTCTCGGGTCGCTTCCGCAAGGACGTCGAATGGCTCGCCGTGCGCCTCCTCATCCGCCAGACGGCCCGCTTCCCGATGGTCGCGTTGTCGGACGGCATCGCCTTCCGGAACTCGATCCTCGCGGGTTTTTCCGACGATCAATGGAGCGCGGCGTTTCTGCTCGGCTGGCTCAACGCGAGCCCCATTCGCTTTTACCATTACATGCGGCACCGTGACGCCCGGCAAGGAATGCCGCAGGTGAAGATCACCCACCTGCGCGCGCTCCCCGCGCCGGCCCATCCCGAGCTCGTCCCGGAGATCGAAGCGTTCGCCGGGCACTTCGGCACCCGCAATCAGGGCATCAGCCGGTCCGAGCAGGACACGCTCGACGACCTCGTCGCCCGCGCGCTCGGCGTCGCGCCGCCGGAGCGGGGGCCCATCGAACGATGGGCGCGGACCGTGACCCCGGATCGCGCCCCCTCGCCTTGACGCCTCACCACCCCTTGGCCGTTTGAATGGCAGCCGCGAGCTTGTCCGCCATCTTCTGGTGCGTGGCGACGCTCGGGTGGTAATCGCAGCCAATCCCGTCCACGCCCGAGTTCTGCTCGCCAAGGTCCACGAACCCCACGTTCGTATCGCCCTTCGTCTTGCGGGATTCGACCGCCGTGTTCACGTACTGCTTCGCCTTCGTCAGGTGCGTCGCGCCGGACGGGTACGAGTCGCTGAGCATGGAGCCGACGGCGCAGAGCAGGTACGCGTTCGGGTAATGCCCGCGCAGTTTGTCCAGAAACCCGGAGAGCGCGTCGACGTACGCCTGCCCGGGGTCACCCTTGGCGAAATCGTTCGTCCCGAGGTTCACGACGACGACGTCCGGAAGATAGGAAAAATCCCAGGTCGAGGCAGGATCATCGGCGAGCGTGCGCTCGAAGCGGACCGGCATCTGGTTCTCCGTCACACCTCCGTAATCGCGGTACACGCCGATCCCCGAATACGAGACTCCCACGTGTGCGGCTCCGAGCTTGCGCGCCGCGATGGCGCCGTACGCCGAATACTCGTCCTCGGTCTCGGGCGAAAACGGGCAGAGCGGGCCCGCGCCGGTGTTGCCATAACCGCAGGTGATCGAGTCGCCGATGAGCTCGATTTTGCGGGTCCACGGCGCGGGCGTGGGGACGAGCGCGCCGCCGGCCGCTGGCACGAAGCCCTTGAACTGCACGACGCCCACGAACGATTCGGTGCGTTTTTCGAGCAGGACCGTGTGCTCCCCGGCGGGCAGGTTCGCTGCGAGCGTGTACGTATCCTTCGCGCTGCTCGTCGCGAGGTCGGTCGGCGGCCCGTCGTCGATCACCACGGCGAAATGGTTGTTGCCGGCGTCCGCGAGGCGCACGTCGAGGCCCGTGCCCGAAAAGCGCGCGACGATCGTGCTGCCCGGCCAGGCGAAACGCGGGTCCGCCTCGTTCGTGAATCGACCGATGAAATGCACCTCCGCCATGGGCCCGCCGCCCCCGGCGCCGCTCGACGACGAGGAGCCCGAGGAGGACGACATGCCGCTCGACGACGCGCTGCCGCTTGATGACGAGGAGCCACCGCCACCGCCCCCCGAGCCCGAACCCTGCGAACTTCCCCCGCCCGAAGGCGAGCTGCAAGCAAGGGCAAAAAGAGCGAAGGAGGCAAAGGAGGCGAGCGCGAGCTTCTGCATGCGCGCGAGGATCGCTCCCCGGCGCGCCGCTGGCAACAGCGATCACGTCCCCGGGGCAATCGAAATCGTGCCGTGCGATTCGTCGAGCGATTTCCCCCGCCGCGGCAGCTCCACCCGGAACGTGGAGCCCACGCCCGGCGCGCTCTCCACCCGCACGGTCCCGCCGTGCGTTTCCACGATCTGTCGCACGATCCACAGCCCGAGCCCGAGGCCGCCGAAAGACTGGTTGGAGACGGCGCGCTCGAATCGCTCGAAGATCTTGCCCTGATCCTCGGGCGCAATGCCGACGCCGTGGTCGCGGACCGTGAGGCGCGCCGTGCCCTCGTCCGCCTCGAGCTCGATCTCGATCGGCTTGCCGCGGCCGTACTTGAGCGCATTGCCGAGGAGGTTCGTGACCACCTGCTCGATCCGCAGCCGATCCCACGTGCCCCAGATAGGTTTGTCATGGTGGAACGCGACGAGACACCCGGCGTCCTCGGCCTCGCGCCCGAAGCGCGTGACGACATCGTGCACGAGCGCGCAAAGATCGACCTCGTCGAGGCAGAGATCGAGCTTGCCGGCCGTGATGCGCGAGACGTCGAGCAGGCGATCGATGAGCGCCGCAAGCCGTCCGACCTGCCGATAGGCCACTTCGAGCGCTGGCGCCATGCGCTCCTGCGAGACGCCCGCGCGCGCGTCGCGCACGAGGCGCTCGAGCTGCAGCTTGAGCGGCGTGAGCGGCGTGCGGAGCTCGTGCGAGGCGACGGCGAGAAAGTCGTCGCGCGCCGAGATCGCCTGCAGCGCCTCGTGAAAAAGGTTCGCGTTGCCGATGGCCTGCGCCTCCATCTGCTTCGCCTGCTCGCGGATCCGGTCTTCGGCGAGCTTGAGCGGCGTCACGTCCACGTCCATGCAGACGAACTCGCAGGCCCCCGCGATCGTTGGGATCGCAAAGATCGTCGAGTAGACCCAGACCTCGCTGCCATCCTTGCGATGGCACGACCATTCATTGGGCCCGTTCGGTTTCCCCGTGCGCGCGATCTCCTCGAGCGTCTCCACGAACTTCTGCGTCGAGGGCGTATCCAGCATCATGCCGTCGAGCGTCTTGCCCACGACCTCCTCCTCGGACCAGCCGAAGAGACGCTCGGCCGCGCGATTCCAGTAGAGAACCCGGCCTTGCATGTCGTACCCCTCGATCGCGACGTTCGGCGTGTTGGCGACGATCGCGCGCAGGCGCGTCTCGCCATGCCTCCGCGCGACCTGCGCGAGCCTGGGGAACGTCGCGTCCTGGAAGACCACGATGCCCCCGCGGACGCGCCCTTGCTCGCCCGGAATGGGCCGCGCGGAGACGAAGACGTGAACCCCCTGCGGCATACGCGGGTTCTTCACGTAAAGCTCGACGTCGTCCACGCGTTCGCCCTGGAGCGCTCGCCACAGCGGGACGGCCTCGGCGGGGCAAGGCGTCCGTTCGTCCGGCAGGAAAATGCCAAAGGCCTCGTTCCACGCCTCGGGCGAGGCGTCGACGGGCAGACCGATGAGGCGCGCCGCCGTCTTGTTCCACGCGACGATCCGGCCGGTCTGATCCGCCATGATGATCGCCTCGTCGAGCACATCGAGGGCGCTGCGGAGGAGAAGGACGGCCTCCGCGGTAAAGTCATGAATGCTGGAGAAGGCGTGTTCCGTCATGGGCTCCTCGCGCTACCCATTGGCCCTCGTTCTGCTCCATTCCGGCCTCCTCTCGTTTCGATACGAGTCGGGCGCGCACGACTCCGGAAAGTTCGTAGGCGCAACGGCGGACGTTGTCGAGGGCCCGCGACCGCCGCCCGGGACTGACAGGCGGGCGGCCTTCACGGCCCGTACCAGATCGGCGAGCTCCAGGCGCGGTGCTGCACCGTCTTCGGGAGGGACGCATCGGCGCACGCCGCGGGCGCCGAGGCCGGATCGAGTTCGTTGCATTCGTACGTGCTGTAGCGGCAGCTCGGCACCTCGAGGGCGCGGGCATAATAGAACGCGCGCTCCTTCGGATCGAAATCGGGGTCCGTCCAGACCACGCAGAGCTCCTCCGCGCCCTCGGCCAGCACCTCGCAGGTCGAGGTATCCACGGAGGGCTCCGCGGCGGCCGTGCCCGCGACGTCATAGACCTTCTCGTACACCTTTCCTTCGCGCACGTAACCTTTGATGATCTGGAGCCGCTCGAGCGGCCGACCCGGCCAGCTCGCCGTGCCGGGATCGGCGCTCGCCTGCACGAAAAACGTCGGCTCCGATCCCGACGACGCCCCGAGCATCCCGCCCATCGGGATGCCAGCCGCGTAGGCCTCTTCGAGCCGCTCGGGACGCCCGCAGAGGCCCGCGTCGTAGCCGAAGCCGCCGAAGAAGCGGATCGGAATGCGGGGGCCGCTCGTGGCGAAGGTCTCGCGGCGGCGGATCGCCTCGAAGATCGACTCGCGCGAGTTCTCCTCGGCCCAGACCCCCGCGAGGCCGCCGGGGTTGTTGATGACGCCGTCGTGCGTCTCCGTGCCGGCGCCGAGGCGTTTGTCCGGGGTATCATCGACGAGCCCGACGTGCCCGGGAAACCCCACGCTGGAGGTGTTGCCCGGCGTGCCGTTGTGGGTGTCGGTCGAGCCGATGAGGCCGAATTGAAAGGGGTTCGTCCCGAGCCGCTCGGCCTCGAGGAGGCCGGTTTTCAGGACATACCGGAGAAAATCGTGCCGGTGCGTGCAGCCCCAGAGGCGCATGCCGCCCGAGCCGGGTTTGTCCCCGCATTGCTCGTCGTCGTCCGGCCGGAGCTCCTCGAAGTCGCAGAGCGGATCGACGTCGGCCTCGACGTCGAGGAAGCCATTGCGGCACTCGCTCGATCCTTTGTGCTGAAAGATCTCGGCGACGGGCTCCATCTCCGCCCGGAGCTCCGCGCGCGAGGCCTCCTCCTCGATCGTCGCGCCGCCGGGGTACGTGGGGTCGAAGAGCCGGCCGTTCGAGAGGTTCGAGTTGTGCGGCAACACGAGCACGTCGCAGCCGTTCTCGGCGCTTCTGCATCCGTCGCGTAAAAGCGTCCAGAGGTCGAGCGGCGTCGGGGCCTCGAAATAGGTGACCGGCAGGTCCGGCACGATGTCGTTCACGAAGATCACGTTCCGGTGCAGGTTCGAGATCCCGAACGTGTTCGTGTATTCGTACCCGACGAACGTGGTGAAGGAGCAGGACGCGGTGCGATCATAGGCCGCCTCGGCCGCGTCCTGCATGGCCTGCCAGCGCTCCCGCGCCGCCGCCTCGCAGTCCTTGCCCTCGCCGCAGAGCTCGGCCACGCGCATCGGGTTTGCCTGGGAGAGGCGCACGGCGAACGTGGAGGCGCCCTGCCCGACCTCCTCGCGGTACGTCTGGCAGGTGAACGTGTCGTACTTGGGCGAGGTGGGCGTGGTGCAATGGTACATCTCGCCGAGGAACTCGCCGTGGTCGGTGACGGCCACGAAATCGAGCGGCCTGTCGATCCGCGCCTCGCGCGTGCCCTTGCCCGACGCGTCGAGCGGCGGCAGGTGGATCGCCTCGCCGCGCGCAAAGCGATACGCGTCGGCCGGCGTGACCACGGTGTCGTAGGAGCGTGCGTCGAAAGAAAATGCCGTGTGGACGTGAAGATCGCCATAGAGCGGGACGCGTGTGGGCACGCGCTCCGCGCAAGGAGCGCGCGGCCGCGGCACGCGTGGGGGCGCCGCGGGGGAAGGCGCCTCCGCGCATCCGTCGAAGAGGAGGGGAAGAAAAAGAGCGAGCCCGACGATCCTCACCAGGCCATGGAAAACGTGCTCGGCGCCGTCGTCAAGCTCAGCAACCGGGCACGGTGACGTCGACGTCGAGCACCGCCGCGGCCGTGACCATCGTCTCCTCCGGCGGGCGCTTGCCCTTCGTCGTGGTCGTGAGCTTCATCGAGGGCGCGACGACGTACGGTTTCAGCTCGGCGCCGGACACGACGAGATCGAGGGACGTCTGCCCCTTCGGGACGGGATCGAGCTCGGCGACGAGCACCTTGGGTTGTCCCTCGGTCTCCGCGTAGAATGCGAGCGATTCGAGAAAATCGAAGTTCGCCCCCGCAGGCCCATCGATGACGAGCGAGAGCGAGATCATGCGTACCGAATCGACGTCGTCCTTCGTGACGCCCTGGTTGTCGAGCTCCTGCGTGAGATTGATGCTCTGAAATTCGTTGAACGCGAGGACGCCGAGCAGCTCGTCGAGGACGGTGCCAGCGGGGATCGTCGCTTTGGCGCCGACGTCCACTTCGAAGTTATCGATGTTGTCGCAGCTCGTGACGACGGCTGCTGCGACCGCGAGGACGAGGTTCTGGAGCGCGACACGGCGGTCCATGCGCGCTCCGGGGAGCGGCTTGTGCATGCCTCATTGAGCCTCGATCCGCGGCGCGTCGCAAGAGGCCGGGCGCACCAACCGCGCCGTTCCCCGAGGCCTGGCCCTCAATTCATGAACGCCCCGCGATCCCAGACCCCCGCCTGGGGCCGCGCCGATTGCAGGATGTCCGTCGTGACCGTACCGTACGTGGCCTGGTTGTAGACGTTTTTCCCGGTACCGTCGCCCTGGCCGCCGGTCTTCAGCCGGAGATCGCCGCCCGTCGCATTGATGAAGACGCTCGTCACCGTGGGCGTGTTCGTCGTGTCGTTGCCGGACGAGGCCAGGGGGACGGGCGCGCTGAAGAGGTTGTTGTTGAACCCGAAGACGAGGTTGCCCTCCGCGGAGTCGAGCGAGACGCCCGCGCCTGCGCCGAGGTTCACCGCCGTGCTGCCGCCCGTGATGCTGAACAGGATGTTGTTCGTCAACCGCCAGCGCATCTTGCCGCTCGTCGCCGCGGTGCCCCAGACGCCGTACGTGCGAGCGAACATCGTGTTGTTCGTGAAGATCAGGTTGAAATCGACGCCGCCGTTGCTGCCCAGGAAATTGACGAGGTAGGCATTGTTGCTCGCCGCTTCGAGCACGTTGTTCCGGGCGATCAGGGAGGCCACGTTGGCCGTGCTCGGGCCGGATCCGTTGATGGCATACGTCGTGGCGCCGTTGCTCTTGCCCTCGACGCAGACGCGGTTCGAATCGAGGATCGTCGTGCCGCGCTGGTTGCCGAACTGGATGGCCGCGTGCGTCGTCGAGGTGGTGGAGCGGGCATACACGTCATTGCCGAAGAGCGTCGACGTGCTTCCCGGGCAGGCCGTCGCGCCGAGGGCCGCCGAGGTCGTGGCGCCGCCGCTGAACAGCGTCTCCACGTAATTGCGCACGAACGTGCCGGCACGAAGGTTGTGCTGCGTGAGCGAGCTCGTGGGCGACGCGTGCATCCGGAAGCCGCCCCAGACCGCCTTGTTGTGGTCGAGCGTGAGCTGCCCGTAAAACGCGGTGGTGTACGTGTCCGGGTTCCAGTTCGCGAACGAAGAGCTGAATCCGCCCTTGATCGTGAGCTCCTTGGCCACGATGACCGAGGTCGACGCGTAGCCGCCCTGCGCGACGAGGATCGTGCTGCCCGCGGGCGCCATCGCCACGGCCTTGCAGAGCGTCGCCCAGGCCTTCGCGGGGCTCTTGCCGTCGTTGTTGTCATTGCCGCCCGCGGCATTGACGTAATACTTGACGGCCGTCTCCGCGATCGAGTTCTGGATGCTCGACGCCGGGGGGAAGACCTGCTCGCAATTCGTCGTGAGCGGGTTTTGCGCGGGGATCGCGAAGCTCGTGCAGCTCCCCGAGGCGATCGTCGACGAGCCGCAGGTGCCGCAGGCGAGGCTCTCGTCCACGTCGCCGTCGCAATCGTTGTCGAGGCCGTCGCACGTCTCGGCCGACGGCTGCACGTTCTGCACGCAGGTGACGATGCCGCCCACACACGTCTCGGTCCCCGCCGCGCACACGCCCTTGTTGAAGGAAAGCGTGCAGGCCGCGCCGCCGTTCGGGTTGCCCTCGTCGGTCGTCCCGTCGCAGTCGTTGTCCTTGCCGTCGCAATACTCCATTTGGGGCAACATCGAAGGCTTGCACTGGAGCTCGCCCGCCACGCAGAGGGTCTTGCCCGGCGAGCATTCGCCCGGCATGCCCGTCGTGCACGGCTTGTCGGCGTCGACGCCGTGCGTGTCGACCTCGCCGTCGCAGTCGTTGTCCTTGCCGTCGCAGATCTCGTCCACCGGGGGCGGCGCGGCGCAGATCAAGGAGCCCACGAAGCATTTCGTCTTGCCGAACCCGCACTCGCCCATCTGGCCCGTCGGGCAGTCGATGCCGCCGCCGGGGTTGTCCTCGTCCGTCGTGCCGTCGCAATCGTCGTCGACGCCGTTGCAGGTCTCCATCGTGGGCTTCGCGTCGGGGATGCAGTTGAGCGCGCCGCCATCACAATGGTATGTCCCCGTGGCACATTGCCCCGGCACCCCCGACATACACGCCCCGCCGCCGCCCGGATCGCCGTTGTCGACGACGCCGTTACAATCGTCATCCAGGCCGTTGCAGGTCTCCTCGACCGGGTCCTTCGGCGTACATTCGGGCGGATCGCCGCCGGCCGGATTGCAGGTGGACACGGTCACCTGGCAAGCGCCCTCGCCGCAGACGATCTCCGGGAAGCCGTCGTCGACGAGGTTGTCGCAATCGTCGTCGACCGCATTGCAGGTCTCGAGCGACGGGAGCGTGTCGCCCTCGCAGGGCCCCCACGTGTTCTCCGCGATGCACGTCTGCGAGCCGTCCTTGCACGCGCCGATGTTCCGCGTGTCCGGCGAGCCGGTGTAACAGGCCTGCGTCTCGCCGACCTTGCAGGGGCAGCCCTCGTCGACCTGGCCATTGCAGTTGTCGTCGATGCCGTCGTTGTCGTCGTCGCAGAGCTCGTCTTGCGAGGGCGAGCCGGGCACGCACGGCACGGGCATGCCGTCCACGCACGCCTCCACGGTCACACGGCAGACGCCGTCCCCGCAGCTCGCGAGCGGCAGGTCGTCGATCGTTCCATTGCAATCGTCGTCGATCCCGTCGCAGGCCGTCTCCACGGCCGTGCACTCCGCCCCGCCGCTCCCGCCCTGGCCTCCGACGCCGCCCTGGCCGCCGCTGCCCGTCCCACCAGGCCCCGTCTGCACGAGCACCGGATCGTCGACCCCGAGGGCTGCATTGCACCCGACGGCCCCCGCCCCAATCCCCACGAGCACGAGCCCAAGCACCAATGCACGCCGCATGACCGAGTTCCCTTTCGGGCGCTAGAACTGCCCCGTCCAGTACAAAGAAGAAGGACCCACAATGAGCGACGTCGTCTGCGTCTTCGTGCGCTTCGGCGCGGTCAAGAAGAGGGCGAGGCCGCCGGCAAACGCGACGCCGCCCGCGACGAAAAGCCCCGTGGAAAGGTTTCCCGACTGATAAGCATCCTTGCGCGCGTCGTAGCCGAACTCGTTGCAGGTGTTGCCGGCGCAATGCCCGTCCACCTCGCTCTCGTCGCGTTTTTGCATCGTGCGGAGCCCGAAATACGTGCCGACGGCGCCTGCCCCGAGCCCCGCGATGCCGAGGCCGAGGCCGACGATGCGCTGGGTGCTGAAAAAGCTCTCCGTCGGCGCTTCCGGAATGCGGTCCGGCTCGCGGGGCCCGAGCGGTCCGGAGGGGCCCTGCATCATCGCCGGATTTGCGGTCGTCGCCGGATTCGTCCCCTTGGGCGACTCCTGCCCCATCGTCTGCGGGGACGATTTCGGCTCGGGCTTCGGCGCGGCCTCATCCTCGAGCGCTTGCACCGCAACCGTGAGCTCCGCGCCCTCGGCAATGGCCAGGCTCTTTTCCCAGGACTTTTTCCCGGGCGCGCTGGCGTCGACCACATGCTCGCCACGCTCGGCTGGCAGGCGCGTGCCGAACACCTCCCGCGCGAGCGGGACGCCGTCCAGCGTGACCACGAGATTCGGGAGCGCGAGGACCGCCTCGGGCACGGAAACCGTGATCCAGCCGAGCCGCGGCTCGATCTCGCCCATTCGCGATTTCGCCTCGCTCCCGCGCTTCTGGGCCGTCGACTTCTCGGTAAAACCCTTCGACGTCGAAGCGATGCGCGCCGCGTCGTCCACGATGCCCCGGTACGTCTCCCACGCCCGCGCGAGCCGGCCCATTTTCCGGTAACAATCGCCGAGACCGATACGCGCGCCGAGGCCCGGGCGCAGCTTGACGACCTCCTCGTATTTCGGGCACGCCGTCGCGTAATCCTCCGCGATGAACGCCGCGCGCGCCTCCTGGAACAGCGTATTCGCCCGGGCCTCGTCGGCCGGGTCTGCCGCGCGCGCGCCCGACGCGACGAGGATACCCCCGAGCGCGACGAACGAACGAACGATCCACGCGCTGGGTTTTCCGCTCATCATGGGCAAAGCGGTCTCCTAATCGATCGAGGTCGGAGGCTCGTAGGGCTTGCGGGTCGACTTCGTCCCCGTGCTCTTCGTGGACGGAGGTTGTGCCCCGGTGGAAGCCGGGCGTACAGGTTGCCCAATCGATCCGGTTTTTCCGGACAAGGCAGCCGTCTGCGCAGCCGCAGGCGTCCCGGCCGCCGGGGCAGGCTCGATGTCGATCGCCTCGGCGGAGGCCTCGGGCGCGGGATTCGCGAGCTCGGTGCGCGGCACCTCGCCCGCCGCGATCGGCGGAAGCGGCACGGTATCGGGCAACCCCGCGCGCGCGACCGAGAGCGGCGCCGCGCCGACGAGCGCCTGCACCCCGAGCCCACCTACGAGGGTGAGAACGCTACAAACGAGCGCGACGAGCACGGCCGTCGCCCAGCGCGACCGCGCAGGCGGCGGCGCAGGCGGCGTCGAGGCCTGAATCAAGGCCACCGACGCGCGCGTCGTCGACGCCTCTTCGAGCGGCCGCTCCGGCCCTTCGGAGCGCCGCACGAGCGGGATCGTCAAGTTCATCCGGAACGAATCCGGCCCCGACTCCGCATACTGATCCCGCAGCTCCGCGATCGCCTCCGTCGCGCGCTGGAAACGATCCTCGGGGTGGATCGCCGTCGCGCGGGCGAACCAGCCGTCGAACCAGGGCGGCAAGACCATGCCGCGACGGCGAAGCGCGCGCGCCGTCGGCATCTCCTCCGGCCCGTCGACGACGCGGCGGATGAGCGCGTAGACGCCGTGCTCGCGCGCCTCTTCCTGCCAGTACGCCTCGCCCGTGAGCATCGTGTAGGTGATGTGGCCGAGCGCGTGGATGTCCGTCGCGGGCCCGATCTGGTTGCTCCTGCCGGCGATCTGCTCGGGGGCCATGTACGTCGGCGTTCCGACGGCCTGCGTCATGTTCGAGTTCGTCCCTTCGGAGACGATCTTCGCGATGCCGAAATCGAGGATCTTCACGCACGGCGTGCCGTCGTCGCGCTCCGCGATGAAGAGGTTGCCCGGCTTCAGATCCCGGTGGACGATGCCCCCGGCGTGGGCCTTGTCGAGCGCAAACGCGACCTGCCCGAGGTAGACGAGCGCCTCGTCGATCGGGATGTGGCCGCGCTTCTTCAGCATCGCGCCGACCTCCTCGCCGTGGAGCAGCTCCATCACGAGGAACGGCATGCTCGTCGCTTGATCGATGCCCGCGTCGGTCACGCGCACGACGTGATCGCTCCGGATTTCGCCGGTGATCCGCGCCTCCTGGGCGAAGCGATCCCGCAGCACCGCGTCTTCGAGTACGCCGGGCAGCATCACCTTGAGCGCGCACAGGCCGTGGGTGCGCTCGTCGCGCGCCTCGTGCACCGCGCCCATCGCGCCCGCCTTGATGCCCCGAAGGACACGATAACGCTCGTGAAATAGCGTTCCAGTCGGGAGAAAGACCACGCTCGGCGCGCCCATGCGTTCCTCGATTATTCCCCATTATGCCAGAGTTCGGGCGCGGGGGACCAAGATCGTACGTTTCGTGCGCGATCCGGATCCCGACACCCCTCGGGGGGTATGGGGCGTGACTCGGCTCGCCGAGCTACTACGCCCCTACGGTCAAACCCGAACGGTTCGGCGCTCTAGCCCTTCTTCCGCGGCCGAGGGATGTTGTAGGCCGAGAGCTTCGAGACGAACGTACGTCGAGGCATTCCGAGCATCGCCGCGGCCGCAGTCTGGTTGCCCGCGCATTTTTCGAGCGCGTCGATCATGCGCTGACGCTCGAGCGAGCCGAGCTCCTCGCGCAAGCTGCCCGACGAGCTCGTGTCGACGACGCTGCCGCGCAGCTGCGACGTCGCATCGTCGGCGGCGACCGTGAACGACGGCAGCAGCGGCTCCATCATCGGGGTGAGCGGGACGGTGCCCGTGAGCGGCACGTTCCGCGGCGAAGAAGCCGTGCCTTGCACGCGCCCTTCCAGCACGAGGTCCTCGGGCCGGATCACGCCCTCGCAGAGCACGACGGCGCGCTCGATGGCGTTGCGCAGCTCGCGCACGTTGCCCGGCCAGTCGTAGCTCGTCATCGCCGCGAGCGCCTCGCGCGTGATCTCCGGCGGGCTCCTGCCGATCGAGGCCGCCGCGCGCCCCGCGAACGTCCGCGCGAGGGGCTCGATCTCCGAGCGACGCTCGCGCAAGGGAGGGATCGAGAGCGCGATGCCGTTGAGCCGGAAGTACAGGTCCTGGCGGAACGTGCCCTTCTGCACCTCGCTCGCGAGGTCGCGGTTCGTCGCGGAAACGAAGCGCACGTCGATGGGGCGCGGCGCAAGCCCGCCGACGCGCATCACCTGGCGGTCCTCGAGCACACGCAAGAGCTTCACCTGGATGCCGAGCGGCAGCTCGCCGACCTCGTCGAGGAAAACCGTGCCTTTCTCCGCGGTCTCGAAGAGGCCCGGCTTCGAGCGCACCGCGTTCGTGAACGCGCCCTTCTCGTGACCGAAGAGCTCGCTCTCGAGGAGCGACTCGCTCAGCGCGGCGCAGTTCAAGCGCAAAAACGGCCCCGACGCGCGCGGCGACTTGCGGTGGATCGTCTCGGCGAGGACCTCCTTGCCGGAGCCGGTTTCGCCGAGCAAGAGCACGCTGATCGGACCTTCGGCGACGCGCTCGGCGAGCGCGTAGAGGCGCTTCATCGCCTCGTCGCGGATGACGTAGCTGCTCGGCGAACCGTCACCGCGCACCTCGGGCTCTTCGTCGTCGACCTTGCGAACGACGAGGATCGTCGAGCCGAGGTTGATGGCATCGCCGACGCCGAACTCCACGAGTTTCCCGGGTTCGACGCGCGTGTCGAGCAGGCGCACCGTTCCGCCTGCGCCCTTCTCGCGACGCACCGTGGTTCCGTTCGCGCTGCCGAGGTCCTCGATGCGCAAGGGTGGCCCGAGGTAGATCTGCGCGTGACGGCGCGAGACCGAGCCGTCGTCGATCCGGATGTCGCTCTCCTCGGCGCGGCCCAGGATCACCTTCCCCTCGGCGGGCAGGGGGTGACGGGTGACGCCGCCCGCGGCGAAGACTGCGAGCTCGAGGCGCCCCTTCACGTTCTCGTCGTTCCCTTCGTTCCGATGGACAGCACCGCTCGCGGAACCGTAGGTCGAGCACGACCCGAAACGCAAGCCACCATGCGCCTGCGTGTTCGCTTCGAACCACCCCCGAGGTGACCGCGCGCCGTGTGTGACCTCGCGAAGCGGCGGTCGGGCGTGGTCTCGGTGAACTTGCTTCCTTTTTCCCGGCGTCCCCGCTCACTCCGTCCAGGCGACACGAACACCTGACGGGCCCTCCACACGAAAAACGTTTCCTTGTCAACAGTCAAGTTTGATGTGTGAACATATACGAAACAACCTCGGGTGCGGAGGTGCGCCGCGATGGGGAGCCTGCGTCGCATCCCTGATGCGGCGAAGCATCACCGTAGGGCACGCGCGTCAGTACGATCTCGCGCGAACGAGGGCCCTCGAAGCGCCAATCGAGCAGAATCGGCTCGACAATCCCGTGACGGTTTCAGTTTCCCGGCCTTTTTCGCTCGTGGCATGGCGAATGCAAATTCATCCGTACGAGGCATTCCTATGAACAGCTTGAAGACCCTCTACGAGCCACGTGTCCTTTCTCTCCGTGCGGAGGTCGAGAATGATCACGTCCTCGGGGAGATCCTGGCGGCGGACGCATCCCCCGTCCTGGTCGAGTGCTTTTTGCTCGAATGGTTCGCCCGGACGCCCTACCTCACGCAGCCAACGGCGCGCTGGTCGCGGCGCGCCGCCGAGCAATGCGAAAAGCTCGGGCTCCACGCCGTCGCCCAGTCGTTCCGGGAGCACGCGGCGGAGGAAGACGTCCGCGCCTCGCTCGTCCTGCGCGACGCGCGCGCCGTCGCCCAGATCATCGCCATGCGATGCGGCATCTCGATCGACGTCGCCATGCTCGCCGAGCGCCCGACCGTGGTCATGCGGGCCTATCGTGTGCTGAACGAGGAGGTCCTCGGGGCAGACCTTCCCCTCGGGTATGCGGCGATCCAGTACGAGATCGAGCGCATCACGAGCGCGCTCTCCATCGGGCTCCTGATCCAGTCCCAGCGGGTGCTCGGCGTGGACATGGCCGAGCGGCTCACGTGGCTGCGCAAGCGCGCGTCGGTCGGCGTGGAGCGCGCGGCGCTTTATGGCTCGACGCTGGAGACGATCCTCGACGGAATGCCCGAGTCCGCCGAGCAGCTCGCGGAGATCGGCGCGGGCGCGCTCGACATCTACCGGCATTTTTTGCGCGAATGCGTGCAAGCCGCGCAGGCGAGCGCCCGCGCGATCACGGGCGAGCGGCCCTCGAGTCCGCGGAGCTCGCAGCCCGAGCTCTGCCATTGAGAGGAATGAGTTTTACAGGGAGGTCCGGGCGACCCTGCGGAGCCGCTCGATTCCTTCCTCCACGTCGGCGGACGTGATGTCGCGGAAGCGGAGCGGCGAGGGGCCGGATTTGGAAGGGTCGTAGACGAGGCCGCGCGGGCGCACGTTTCCCTGGCGGAGGACGTCGGTCACGAAACGGACGCGCTCCTCCTGATCGGCCGGGACGAGCACGTTTTCGTATTTCGCGAGCACCTCGGCGATGTGCTCCTCGATGCGTTGCTTGTCGAGCTCGGTCTCGGCGACGCCGGTGATGATGGGGATCAAGAGGTTCGCGCGTTCGAGCGGCAAGTAAAGGCCGCGGGCCGTCCGCGCCACCGTTTTGAACACGTCCTCGGCGCCCACGTATTGGCGCAGCGTGGGCAGGCAGCCGACGGCGTGAATGACGATGCCCATCTCGCGGGCGTTCTCGGCCTGCGCATACCAGTGGTGCCCGCAGGGGCAGCCCTGGGGGAAGGCGTCGCCCGAGGGCTCTACGCCGTGCGGGGGCGCGTCGCCGACCCAGACGACGACACGCGCCGCGCGGGGCCGCCAATCGAGCCGTACGAGGTCGTACAGCCCGTCCGTCACCGATTCGGGGCCATCGCCGCCGCCCGAGGCCTGCATGCGCTCGACTCCCTTCTTGATCGACGCGATATCGTCGGTGAGGGGCACGACGCGGCTCGCGAAAGAGCGATCCTGCGGAGGATGGTCGCGATAACTCACGAGGCCGAGGCGCAGGCTGCGGCAAAGCGGGGCGCGCCGGAGGGCGTCGATGATCTCGACGAGCCTGCGCTTCACCTCCTCGATGTATTCGCCCATGCTGCCCGTCTCGTCGACGAGGAACACGAGATCGAGCTCGCCGACCCCGGCGCTCGCCACGCGGGCGATCATCTCGGGCGAATAGGCCTCGGAATCGCTCGATTGCAACGGCGGCGCGCCTTGCGACCGGCCTTGCTGCGCCCGACCGGCCGGAGCCGGCTCATCCTCCATCGGCATGAAGTCCATGGCCGGCGCCGGGGGCGGCGCCTCTTCTTTTCCGCCGATCCCCAGGGCATCCTTTACCTTCGAGAAAAACCCTCCGCCGCGCTTGGGCGCTTCGACCGATTCGGCATCGAACACCGACGCCGAGGAGGGCGGCGGCGGAGACTTGGCCCCGGGTGGCGCGCCAAACGATCCTCGCGACCGAGGCGCTCCCGGCGCGGGGGGCACGGCTATCGCCGGGCGCGCCGCCGCGGCGACGGGCGCAGACCTTCCCATCGTGCCGGCGCGCGTGCTCCTCGAATGCTCCTCGGCGCCGTCGTCGAGCTCGTCCTCGAAGGAGATCGAGCGGGCGGAAAGCATATCCATCGCGCCGCCGCCCCCTCTCTCCCGCCTTGCCCCGCCCCCCTTCGCCATTTTTTCGCCGAACCCCCCGGCGCCTTCCGCGACCGGTTCGTCTTCTGCCTCCTCCACGAACGCGTCCTCGTGCGAGGCCACGGCCTCCATTTGCACCTTCTTCGCGGGCCCCTCGACGCGTTTCTCGCTGTCCTCCGCCACGAGCGCCGTGTACGGGCTCAAGAGCTTGTGCTTGAGCGCGAGCGCGAGCACCTCCATCCGCACCTCGGCCGCCTCCCCGGGCGCCTCGGCGAGCCGAGCCAAACGCGCGTCGATCCGGAGCCTTGCCCAGAGCCGTTCGAGCCCCGGGATCTGATCGGATTGCTCCGGCAGCTCCACGTCGACCTCCTGCCGAAACGGCTCCCCCGTCGCGCGCTCGGCCGTGAGCACGAGCCTGCTCTTTCCCGATCCGGCGAAACGCCCGAGGAGCTGCACGGTTTGTCCACCAAAGAGCTCGGGCGCCGGATGCGGATACACGTCCACGGGCATCGCGTCGTCCCAGGACAAACGCAAATTCGTGAGCACGGGGCCGGCCTGGCGGACGCGGCGCGCGAAACGCGGCACGACGGTCTCCACGTCCTCGCCGGGCAAGAGCACGTCGCTCGCGCCTCCTCCCGCCCGCGCGAGCCGCTCGACGAGATAACGATTCACCGAAGGCCCCACGCCGAGCACGTACAGGCGCGTCTCCTTGCCGAGGATCTCCGGCGCGCGCCGAAAGATCCGGCCCTCGTTGCCCACGGCGCCGTCCGTCAGCAAGACGACGAGCCGCGTCCGGCCCTTGTCGGATTGCAATTTCGCGGCGCGGACGAGGGCTTCTTCGAGCTCCGTGCCGCCGCGCGACGTCATGCCTCGAAGGAACACGTCGATCTGCTCGGCCCATTCTTTCGAGATCGGAACGAATTTTTCTCCTTGCTGATCCGCGGCGATCCGGTCGTGATCGAACGCGAAGACCTGCGCGCGATCACCCGGCCCGAGGTGATCGAGGATCAAGCGCACCGCGCGCCGGGCCTGCGGGAGGCTTTGCCCGCGCATCGAGCAGGATCGATCGACGAGGAAAACGACGTCGCGCGGGAGCCCGACCTTGGCGAGCTCGCGCGTCGCCGCCACGACGACGCCGCAATACTCGCATTTCCACGCCGGCCCGAGGCCCGGCCATTCCTTCACGACCGAAGGATCCCGCAGCGCGCCGCCGCAATTGTTGCAGCGGAACGTGCGGTGATCGCCGGCCGGGCCAGCCTCCGCGAGCGAGAGATCCTCGATCGGCGCAACTGGCGGCGTCACGACGAGCAGGAACGTGCCCATCTTGTCGGCCTGGCGCTCGAAATACACCCGCGGCCGCACGCCCTTGTCGTGCTGCGCATGATAAGCAACGACCAAATCCCGGTTCGCGACGGTCTCCGCTGCGTGCAGCTTCACCCGGAATGCGCCGCCTTCGAGGGGCTCGAGGTCGATCCGGTGCGACGGCGAGCGGGGCGGCTCGATCGGCACGCCGGGGCGGATCTCCAGGCTGACGCTCACGTCCGCCTTCCGCTCGCCCGTCGCCGGGCGCGGCGGCTGAATCGCCCCCGCGTCCGGCACGTCGGCGGCCGTCCTCGCGTGGTAACGCTCGGTCGTGACCATGGGAAACACGAAGCGCCACTCCCCCTCGTCGAACGCGAGCTTCTCCTGATAACCGAGCGTGACCTCGATCGTCTCGCCGTCCGGGATGTTCGCGACACTCAACGTGAACAGGTTCGGCCGATCCTGTTCGAGCAGCGTCGCGCTGCGCCCCTCTCGCCGCGCAGCCTCGTAGGCGCGCTTCGCTTCTTCCTTCTCTTTGACGACGGCCTCAACCGTGCGCGCGCCGATGCGAAAACGCATCGTGTGCACCGACGCCTCGTGCGGAAGCGGGAAGAGGTATTCGGCCTCGATGGGACCGCCCGTCGTGTTGCGAAAGCGCTGCTTCAGCGTGACGCTCGCGACGGGGCCGCTGATCTTGGCCTCGACGTCGGTGTGCTCGAGCGGCAAAGGCGCGCCGCTCGACGTGCGCATCGTCCCCTGGGTGATTCGGTCGGTCGTGGGATCGGTCATGGCGGGCCGACACCGATGCTACACGGATCGGCGCGGCTTTCGAGGGTCACGACGTGCGCTTGCTCGGGTCGAGCGCGCAGAGCGAGGCGACGAGCGAGGTGAAGCCCGGCGCACGCTCGTCGGCCGAACGCGACGAGCGCGGTCCGTCCTCAGGCGAAAGAAGGCGCTCGGCCGCGGGCAATCGATACCCCGACCCGAGCGCCACCGCGCGCAAAAGGTCCGACGCGTCCTCGCGCCGCTCCTGATCCCAATCCGTCTCCACGATGGACACGAGCAGCTCCGCTTGCAGCGGCACGTCGCCGATCGCGAGCGCCTCGGCCAGCGCGGCCCAGCAGAAATCGGCCGAGGTCGCCTCGCCGAGCAGCGCGCAGAGCCTCGCCACACGCGCGGCGAGCCGCACGTCTTCGAGCGTGCCGGGGCGCGCGCGCCATTTGCGTTCGAGTTGTCCGAGCACCACCTCGGCGAGCGCGCGCGCCTTCGCAGCGTCGCCGAAACACGCGAGCACCTCGGCCCGGCGCAGCTCGAAGACGAGCCGCTCGCCTTCGCCGGCCTCCACGGTGTAACGCGCGGCGAGCGCGAGCGCCTCGTCGGGGCGGCCGAGGTGGCAAAGCGCGGCGAGCGCGGCCTCCTTGCGCGCCCATTCGAGCGTCGGAGGATCCGTCGCGCCACGGCGCGAGACGAGCGCCAGCGAAACCACGTCTTCGAGCCTGCGCGCCGCGAGCAACGCCGAGAGCGTCTCCGTCGCCGACGCGAGCGCGATCGACCGCGCCGCCGCGGGCTCCAGCGCGAGCACGCTCTCCCATTGCGCGCGCGACACGCGGAGCAGCCCCGCGCCGATCTCCGCGCCGAGCCCGAGCGAACGCACCCGCCCGAGGTGTAGCAGCGCCTCGTCGAGCCGACCTGCTGCGCGCTCCGCGGCGCCGAGCCCGACGAGCGCCGAGACCGCGAACGCGAGCGCCTCGGCCGATCGCTTTTGCCGGGCGATCGCCGCATAGAACCGGACAGCGGCCTCCGCGACGCGGCGCGCGTCCTCGTGCCGGCCGAGGTGCCCTGCCACGATCGTGGCCTCCTCGAAGCACGGGGCGAGCGCCGCGACCCTGTCCTCGCGGCTCTGCGCGAGCGCCCGTGCGAGCGCCTGCGTGATGGCCCCTGACCAGGCGGCGAGCTCCCATCGGACCGCGCGGCCGCGAAGCGTGAGGAATTCATCGGCGACGAATCGATCGTCCACGCCCGAGCGCGCCGCAGGCGAGCGCTGTGCAGCAAGGTTCATGCGAGCCTCGTGGAAAAAAGCGTGCGTCCGCGCGCCCGCGCGGCGCGGGCAGCCGGCGTGTCCGGCCCACCCTCGCCGCGTCCCTCTACCGGCCGCGGTGCGTCTGCTCTCTTTAATGGATCGCCGGGCCCATTTCAATGCACGAGGCTCTTTGCTCGGACATTGTATGACCGAAGGTGACCCGTGCTCCCGCCGCTGCTAGCTTCGCCGCACGATGGCCTCGAAAGACCTCTTCGAACCGATCACGTTTCGCAACGGCCGCACGGCGCGCAATCGCATCGCGCTCGCGCCCATGACGAACCAGCAGAGCCACGCCGATGGCACGCTCTCCGACGACGAGCTCCGCTGGCTCGCCCTGCGGGCCGAGGGCGGCTTCGGCATCGTCGCCACGTGCGCCGCGCACGTCACGCGGGACGGCCAGGGCTGGCCCGGTGAGCTCGGCATCTACGACGACAAGCTCCTACCGGGTCTCACGCGCCTCGCCGCGGCGCTCCGCGAACGTGGCACCCTCTCCATCGTGCAGATCTTCCACGGCGGCGCCCGCGCGGACGCGAGCGTCACCGGCGAGCGCCCCTGGAGCGCGAGCGAAATCGAAGGCGACCCCGGTAACCCCCGCGCCGCGACGCGTGAGGACATCGAGCGCGTGATCGCCGCCTTCCGCGACGCCGCCGTGCGCGCGCACCGCGCCGGCTTCGACGGCGTCCAGCTCCACGGCGCGCACGGCTACCTCTTCGGCCAGTTCCTCAGCGCGACCGGCAACAAGCGCGACGACGCCTACGGCGGCTCCTTCGAGAACCGCGCGCGCCTCCTGCGCGAAGCCACGCGCGCTGTGCGTGCCGCCGTCCCTGCGTCGTTCCTCGTCGGCGTGCGCATCTCGCCCGAGGACTGGGGCCAGGCCAAGGGCCTCGACCTCGACGAAAACCTCACGCTCGCGGGCTGGCTCGCCGAGGACGGCATCGACTTCCTCGGCGTCTCGCTCTGGGACAGTTTTGCGAGCACGAAGAAGCGCCCCGACGAGCATCCCATCCCGCTCTTCCGTCGCGCTCTCCCTGCCTCCGTCCCGCTCTTCGTCGCGGGCAAGATCTGGACGCGCGCCGAGGCCGACTCGCTCCTCGCCCTCGGCGCCGACGGCGTCTCGCTCGCGCGCTCCGCCATCCTGAACCCCGACTGGCCGCTCCGCGCGCGCGATGCGACGTGGGAGCCGAGGCGCCCTCCGATGCCCGCCGCGGAGCTCGCCGAGCGTGGCCTCAGCCCGAGGTTCATCGACTACATGCGCCGCTGGAAGGGTTTTGTGGCGGACGAGTCGCGCTGACGCCGAGAAAAAACGCTCGCGAGGGCGCGGGGAAGAAGGGGTCCTGCATGCTCTGACGACCCAACCGACGCCGATCGCGGCGATCCCCGCTGCACGCCGACCCCGATCGCGTTCGTTCGCTGCCCTGCTTCACCGGAACCGGGCGCCGATCACGCCAAAACGCTCCCGCCCTCGTCCTCGTCCTCGTCCACGCCGAACGCGGAGCCGCCGCTTTCCGCGCTCTCGGCTGCGCCCGTGCAGGAGACGAGCGTGGACCCGATGCGCGCGCGCCTCGCCGCCCGTGCGCTCGCCGCCGATGAAGCAGGGGACCATGAAGGTGCGGCGCGATGGCTCGCCGCCCTCGCCGCGCTCGGTCCCGCGCCGTCGTCTGCGCCCGCGTCGTCGTCTGCGCCCGCGTCGTCGTCTGCTCCGACGAACGTGATCCCGATGCGGCGGAAGGGGGGTGCCCGATGACCCGCCCCGCTCGCATGGATCGGCCTCTCTACTCCGGAGGCTTGATCGAGATCCAGCGGTCGCACCTCCGCGCCCTGCTTCGACACCTTCACCGTGAGCACGGAACGTGGACGAAGGTCGCTCACCTCCTGAGCTTCCGGCGTTCCGTCGTGCTCGCGTTCATGGACGGGACCGAGCCCGGGCACATGGCGCTCGCGCGGAGCATCGCCCGCGCCGTCGGGCTCACGGTCGAGGACGCGCTCTCCGGAAAGGCGCCGCCCCGCAAGGCGCCCGCCCTCGTCCTCGTGACGCCCCCGAAGCGGAAGGGGGGTGCATCGTGAGCGAGCACGAGAAAGAGCCGCCGAGCACCCCCGCGGTGCTGACGGACGAACAGGCCGCGCGAGTCCGGGAACGACTCGAACGCTTCGCCCGAGGGACGAGCGTGCGGATCGCCGCGCGGAGCCTCGGCTACGCCAGGCGCTACATGCACGCGGTGATCGCGGGCGAGATCCGCCCGTCGGTGCACTTCGCCGCCCAGGTGGCGCGCGTGACGCGTGTGGATCTGGCCGCCCTTCTCGGGCTTCCCGGTGCGGCGCCGTGATCCGCTACCGCGCCTCCCCCGGTGGGGGCGCGCCGATTGTCGAGGCGGACGCGGGGGACATCGAGGCCATGCGCCCGATGCTCCTCCGTCATGCCCGAGTGATCGGCGTGGAACGGCGGCACGTGGACGACGTCGTGCAGGACACGATGATCACGACGTGGGAAGCCCTGAACGAGGGACGTGTCCGCGGCGGGGAGCGCACGCCGCCCGATGCGGCCCTGCGTGGCTTCGCCCGCACAACGGCGTGGTTTCACGCCATGAACCTCTCGCGGCGCGGCTCAGGACGCGAGGATCCCGTGTCCTCGCTCCGATCAGTGCCGATCCTCCTGTCGCCGGATCCAATGCAGGCGATCGAGGCGGCGGACCTGCTCGCGCGGGTCATGGCGTCGAGTCCGAAGGTCGCCCACGTCGTGGCGCTCGCCGCGCGCGGGCTCATCGGGTCGGATGCGGCGCGAGCCGTCGGGCAACCGCGGGCGACGTACCACGCCCACGAGAAGAAGCTCCGCGCCGCCCTCCGCAAGCTCGGCGCGGCTCCCGCCCCGAAGCAGGCTCCACGCCCCACGTGGAAGCAGCGGAAGCGGAAGCGCTGAACGTCGAGAGGGCGCCCTCCGCTGGGCGCCCGATCGTCTCAGTATCCGGTCAAAGCAACACGCATCACAACCAACAACCATCACGACCCAACCTACGTTTTTCCTGGGAGCGCAATCTTTTCGCTTGCAGTTAGATGCATTCCGTGAATCAAAACGGGGCGCCGCGAAAACATGTTGACAACGCGGCAAAAACCCCGGGGAACGACGGCGACACGCCTATCGCCTGCTGACATAAAAACCGTTGACGTTTGGCGGCGTCCGCTGGTATGCTGTTCAAGCCAAAGGCTAGACGAGCGCGGATTGCCCCCGTACGGTGGGGCGCATGCCGAATGCATCTTCTCGCCAGCCCTTCGCCCCCCCCACGGTCGCGATCGAGCTTCCCGTCGGTGTAATCACCATGGTCGCTCCGCGCGCCGCGTTCGTATCGCAGAGAACGTCGCTCGACCTGCTCGGGATCCCGCGGGATCGTTACCTTGCACTGGTCCGCGCGCCGGGATTCCCGCTGCCTGTCACCCCGATTGGCAAACTCCGCATGGTCGACACGGAGGCGATGATCGCCTACTTGCGCGCGCTCGGCGCGGCGCCTCCGAACCTCAACAGGGAGGAGCATCCCGTCGAGAACGACACGGACCTTGCCGCCGAGCCGAGCCCCGAGAGTGAGGACTCCGCCGCGCGGAAGCTCGGCTCCGATCTCGGCTTCACCTTCACGGATCAGCCTGCGTCCGATGCGCCTGCATCGCGGCGTCGGAGCAGGAGGTGATCGGCCATGACCGAGACATCGACGCCGAAGGCCGCGGCGCTCACGTTCGTCGCGCTTGAACGCGTGCACATGGGCGCGTGTCGTCTTGAAACTCAGCCGAGTGCGTCGGCTCTCGTGCAGGCGATCGTGCTGGAAACACTCGTCCGAAAGGCCAATAGGGATGGGGCCATCGAGAGTACGCACGGGTTGACCCTTGCCAAGGTCGCAGGCGCCTACATGTCAACCGAGACTGTCCGAAAGACCATATACGTATTGAATGCACGAGGCGTGACGAACATACGTCTAGAGGGCGATCTCCTCATTGGTACGATTGTGCGGTTCGTCTATGATGCGGCATTGCCTCCCCCAACGCCTGCAAGCCCAAAGCAGAAGGTGAACCGCGCGCGCCGCACACAGAGGGCTCCGGACTCGGATAGTCCCCCCCGTGCGCGTCACGCACCCATGAAGGACGCGGATGAGTCGCCGCCGGAGTGCGTACCGCGCACCTCGCCGGAGTGCGTACCGCGCACCTCGCCGGAGTGCGTACCGCGCACCTACTCTCCTTATAGTTCTCCCTCTATAGTAGACTACGAAGGGAGACTATTAGGGAGAGATGATGGGAGACTATTAGGGAGGGATGATGGATCCAGGGAGAGGACGAAGACCGAGTACGCGGAGTCCATCACCAGTGACGATGTGCTGGCTGCGATCGGCGCGTACTACGCCCCTGGTCTGGCGAAAGGGGACCGCCAGGCGCTTCACCTCGCGCTATCGAAGGCGGATCCGGATCAACTCGCGAAGATTTCGCCATACGAGTTATATCGCATTCCGCCCGCGATCCACGACGACATTCCTGCGCTGGTAGCTCTGCGAAAAGCTCGCATGGCTACCACGGACCACTGGGGACGCCCCGTTTTGAAGCAAGCGAACGTGCCGCGCTCTTGATTGCTCTCGGATGCCAGGCCCCTGCCAAGCCGCAAAGTTTAGGTTTGTGCCCCAATGTGGGGAACTGCTTACCCATACACACATTGTCACACACGACCATGCTCGCCCCTCGCTCCGCAGCCCTGCCACGATGCCCTTTAGAACAGCCGCCAAGGGGGCAAGGACGCATCGAGAGGCGGCGCCGCTACCCGGGCACGCCCGATCGCAGCACGGGCCCGTCTCGCGCGAGCAAACGGGAAGTGACCGGCGACCAGCACGGCAGCCGACGACGACCTGCTCGACCTGCTCGACCTCGGGCCCGGCGACCAGCACGGCAGCCGACGACGACCTGCTCGACCTGCTTACTTCGGTGGTTATGAGCCAACGCAGTACCGGAGCCTGCAACGCGACTTGACAGACACATTGCCGTTCTTGTAACTGTCGAGCGAGTGCCTATTGGCGGGATTGAGGCAAAAAAAAATGGACTTAATGATCGCATTTGTCGTTACATTCGGCATTGCCACGGCGATAGCGGCTGCACTATTGTCGGCGAGAGACCGACTACGAAAGAGACGGGAGCAGGCGCGCTTGCAGGCAATCGCCCAACGGGAAGCCGAGCAGAAAGCGGCTCGCCTCGAAGACCTAATCAGCAGATTTGGCGAACGGGATGCGACGCGAATTATTGACGGAACGATATGGCAGGGCGCGACACGGGAGATGGTGATCGAAGCGTTGGGCGAGCCACTTGACATTGACGAGCGGGTGACTGCGAAACAGACACGCCATATATTCAAGTACCATCAATTGGGCAAGAACCGATACGGCTTGCGCGTCACGCTGGAAGACGATCTCGTTGTGGGATGGGAAACCAAGGGATAGGGACGAGGTGGGGCTAAAACGGGCACGTCGCAGAGTAGTGTGGTCGGACAATCAAGGTCCGCGTTCTCTAATCACCGCTTGCAGCCGAGCGGACTCGGCCGGATGATCGAGGCTCACGGCAAGACAAGCGGCGCCTCCCCCCGCTGGAACCGGAGAGAGGCGCCTACCCCCAAACCCACAACCGATGGGCCGGAGGCTCACCTTGACTAGCACCACGACAAACGACGGGACAAATTCCCGGGGCGGGCGGCCGATCACCGGCGAAGCCTGCTTCCGCGCGAACGGCTACGGAGTCCGGATCACCCTCGCCGGAAAGCGCACAACGATCCGCCTCTCGGCGCTCGGACGAACCGAGACACCGGAGGCGACCACGCGCGCCGGACGCTACCGCGACGTGATCGCCACGCTCGCCCGCGACGGTCGAGCGCTTCCCCATGCCACGCTCGAACCTCTCGCGCGGTCGCTCGCCGCCCTGCCTGAGACGCGACTCGACGCGGCGCGGGAAGTTATGGAGTTGCTGCTCGGCGCGAGACGCCCCGCAAACGAGCTTGCCGCCGTGCTCGGCGGCATCGTCTCGGCCCCGAGTGACGACGCCGCGCGCGCCGCGGTTCGACTCGCCCGCCTCGCCGCCGACGGCCGCGCCGCCCTGCCGCAAGACGCACCTTCGGCCGACTGGATCACGCCGGGCCTCTCGCCCGATCGCGCCGCCCTGCTCGCGCCGAGCCCGGGCACGACGCCGGGCACCTTCGGCCACGTGGCCGAGCTTTGGATGGCTGGAAAACTCGCCGCCGCATTTCCGGGCCGCGTGCGCGCAAAGCAGAGTCACGCGGCCGATCGTCCCGCCCTCGCCCACGTGCTCCCTGTGCTGGCGAAAGTCCCGGTTCGCGGCTTCACGCTCGACCATGGGGAGGCGGCGCTCTCGGCCATCCCGACGCGTATCGGGCCGACGTATCGGGCTCGGATCGCCATGACGGTGCGGCAGCTCCTTTCCTATGCCGTGTTTCCGCTTCGGTGGGCGAAAGAGAACCCGCTGCCGCCGCGCTGGGTTCCGCAAGGCCGATCGAAGCTCGAACGACAGATCCTCATGCCCCGCGAGGAGCACGCCGTGCTCGCCTGCCGCGCGATCCCCGTGTGGCTCCGCGTCTTCATGGCGTGGCAAGCGCGGCAGGGGACGCGCTACGCGGACGCGTCGCGGCTCACCCTCGCGTCGATCACGTTCCAGGGCGAGCGCGCCACGATCACGCTCTGCAAGACGAAGGATCGCGATCCGCGTTCGTGGGCGCTCGACGCCGACGACACCGCGATGATCCGCGCATGGCTCACCTATCGTCGGAAACAGGGAGAGCAACTCGGGCCGACGTCACCCTTGTTTGTCGGAGCAAACGGCGGTCCCTTGTCGGGCTCGAACCTGGCCGAGACGATCCGCGTTGCCATCTGGGACGCGGGGATCCGCCGCGCCTCGCTCTTCACACGGACCGAGCACTCATGGCCGCATGAAGAGCACGACCTCCGCGCGCTCTTCTGCACGTACTCTCTCGCCAAGGGGCGCCCGTTGTCCTGGATCACGGATCGGACGGGACACACGCTCGACGCGCTAGAGGGGTATCAACGTCCCTCGCGCCGGTGGGCCGAGACGGAGCTAGGAGACCTCGCGCCGAGCGTCCGCGCGATTCCTGAGCTTGCAGCGCTCGTCGGCCTCGCTCCTCTCCCCCCGCCCCGACTGGTGCGCAACCCCGGTGACATGACCGAGCGACCGCACACGGCGATGACGTGGCGCCAAAAGGTTTCGGCCCAAGCTTCGCAACGGCAGCAGCCCCGGCGACACGCGGGATCGCACAAACCCGCGAAAGCACAGGAGAAAGAGAAAACGCCCGCGGAGGCGCGGGGAAGAAGGGGTCCGGGAACCCGCGCCCCCGCGAGCGGCGTGACGCACGACGGTCGACCAACGCACCGTCGTGCCACGACGTCCCTTCTAAACGACCTCGGATGCTTTTGCAACACTGTTGCATCGAGCCGTTCGCTTGACGCGCCCCGCCTCTCTTTCCAAGATGCCGGAGCGATGCGGACCCCGCGATCCTCCGAGGTAAAACGTTACGCGGCGATGGCCGCGCGGATGGCGACGTCGTGCGCAGCCAAGTCCTTGGTTGCTCCGAGGCGCGGTACAGCGCACAGGACGAGGGTTGACCGACGTCCCAACCGGGATGCATGATCCCAGTGCCGAACGTGTGGTGAGATCAGGAACGATAGAGAAGGACGGAAATGGCGCATTCCACGGAGATGCCGACCAGCAGCCTGTTCCTGTTACCTGATCTCCTTCGCAACCCATGGTTGAGGAGGGGTATTGATCGCCTCCGTGTGATCTCCGGCCATGCAGCTCGAGCGACGTTGCCTGCGGAGTTGACGGTCGACGCGGCACTCGCAAAGCTGTCGCAGGCAGGGCTTGCTTGTGGGCGTGGCCCAGGGGAGCGCGTTCACATCCTGGGAGGCACGAGCGCCTTCCTTGACTGCGGCATTCGAGGCTTCGAGCGCCCCTTCATGATCTTGGAGGAGCCCGAAGGGCACTTCACCGCAGCGGTTGCTGGCGTTCGACCCTTTGCCGACGAAGAAGTCACCGTTGCTACCCTCACCCAGGCGGTCGAGTTTATCCTCCGAGTTTACCGCGATCGAGGCATGCTCTCTGCCGAGGTCGGTCGTTGATCGAACGACATATCGAGATCAGCGCGACCTGAACAATGTGTCGAGAACCGACCATTCTCATGGTCCGGCAGGAACTGCCGATGTCATGCGGCGCCGCCTGCGTGCGTCAGATCTTGCTAGAGGCGCAGATCGACGTGCCCGAGGCGACCATCCGCGACATCGCAGGTTACCACCCAGAGATGCCCATGCTTCTGGACGGATTAGCCGACGCCCTCACTGTGCTCCATCCTGGCGCGACCTATAGACATGGCGGAGTTCGGCCCGAAGACCTTGACGCTCTGGCAGGAAAAGCACCCTTCATCGCCCTACTGCGGATGCCTTCGCGACACTTCGTCATCGTCGATGAGGTCGGCTCGACTGACGTCCGCCTACGTGATCCTGCTGGAACGGAAGCAGAACCGTCAGTTGGCGCGGTCGTGGTGATGAAGCGGGCGACGTTCCTCGAGCGATGGACACGAGCGTACAATGGTGTCCTGTGGCGAGTTGGATGAGGAGATCGACGATCCATGGATGTCCAGGATAAGATCAGGTTCGTCCAATCGACCATCGAGCCGATGGCCCTGCACACGTACCCGCACATCGCTGGCTTCGTTGCCATCGAAGATGACACCGGTCGTCACGTCGGGTCCGCGCTGCGCTGCGCGGTCGCTGGTCGCAACATCATCATCACAGCAGCGCACGTCGTCCGTGAGGCACGGAGCGGTGGACGGTTCGCCGTCACTGCGGTGCGTGGCGAGGCACCTTTCGAGTTGCACGGCGATCCTGCCCGTATCGACGACGAGTTCGACGTGGCAGCGTACTTCCTCCCCGCCGAGTACCCCACCCATGGGCTCGCGTTCTGGCCCAAGGAGCGCATCGATCCCTACGAGGAGAAGCTCTCGACGGACTATCTCTTCGTACATGGCTTCCCTGGAGTCCGCTCGCGATTCAGCCCGCTCCTTGGCAGCCTCGCGAAACAGTCGCTTCCGTACGGGGTCATGCTGCGAGAGGACGAGCTTCCCGCCAGCATGAAGCCGTTCCAGTTCGCGATGGACTTCGATCCCACGAACATGTTCTTGCGCGATGGCAACGCCGCCGACTGGCTTGATCCCCACGGCCTCTCGGGTAGCCCAGTGTGGCGCATCGGCGCGAGCGGGCAGCGTGTCGACGCGTGGAAGCCCGATCTCTGCCTGCTCGTCGGCATCGTTACGACGTGGTGCCCAGACGAGAAGCTGATCCTTGCGACGAAGGTGGCACCTCTTCTCGATCTCCTTCGGGGGTGATGCACACCGCTGCCAGAGCATTGAACGGGCTGCACGACGCGATGACTGCGATGCTCCAGCGCAAGGAGGATGAGCGCGGCGTGTGGGACCGACCGCTGACTCCCCCGAACAACACTTCCCTTTCTTGACGCGCCCCGCCTCTCTTTCCAAGATGCCGGAGCGATGCGAGCCCCGCGATCCTCCGAGGTAAAACGTTACGCGGCGATGGCCGCCGTGGCGATCGCCTCCGGACTCGGCATCACGTGGCTGCTCTTGCCGCCCGCGCCCGACACGCCCGTCGTGCATCCCACGCCCGAGCTGCGCGTCGCCGGCATGGCCGTGCCGATGCAGGGCGACCCGGTCGCGAACGCGCTCGACCTCGTGCGCAGGTACGCCGCCGGCGAGATCACGATCAAGCTGCCCGACGGCACGGGCCGAAAGATCCGCCGCGGTGCACTCGGCGCCGAGATCGATCGCGTCCGCCTCGCCGGCTTCGTGCGCGAGGCGCTTCGCCCCGAGAGCCCCCTCCGCCGCGCGCACGACGAAACGAACCCCGGCAAGCCGCTCGACGTCCCCTTGCCGCTCATCCTCGACGCCGAGGCCGCCGTCGACAAACTCCTCGCGCTGAAGAGCGAGCTCGACGCGGCCGCGACCGACGCGTACGTCGACCTCGCGCAGAAAAAACTCGTCCCCGAGAAGGACGGCCACCGGCTCGACGTCTACGGCACGATCGCGCGCATCGACGCGGCCTTCCGCCAGGGCGCGGACGAGGTCGCCGCCGCGGTGGAAAAAGTCCCGCCGAAGCGCCGCGCCGAGCAGATGGGCAACGTCCAGTTCAGCCACGTGCTCGGCTACTTCGAGACGCGTTACACGCAAGGCGAGCGCACCAAGGACCGCACGTACAACCTGCGCCTCGCGGCCTCGAAGCTCGACGGCGCCGTCGTCATGCCCGGCGAGGTCTTCGACTTCAACGACGTCGTCGGCCCGCGCGACGAGGCGCACGGCTACCGCGTCGCGACCGTCATCGCGCAAGGCGAGCTCGTCGACGGCCTCGGCGGCGGCACCTGCCAGATCTCCGGCACGCTGCACGGCGCTGCCTTCTTCGCGGGCCTCGACATCGTCGAGCGTTACCCGCACTCGCGGCCGAGCTCCTACATCAAGCTTGGTCTCGACGCGACCGTCGTGTACCCGACGATCAGCTTCCGCTTCCGCAACCCCTTCGACTTCCCGATCGTCCTGCACGAGACGGTCTCGAACGGCGTCGTGCGCGCCGAGATCCTCGGTCCCGAGCGCCGCCACACGGTCACGTACTTCCGGCGCATCGACGAGGTCCTCCCGTTCGAGGAGGTCGAGCGCCAAACACCAAAACTCCCCGAGGGCATGCGCGTGCTCGCGCAGCGCGGCATCCCCGGCTTCAAGACCACGAGCTCGCGCGTCGTGCGCGACGGCGCGCACGCGCTTCGTTACAAGTGGAGCGACTCGTACCCGCCGACGGCGCAGATCATCAACGTCGGCACGGGCCCGAAGGAGCTCGAGGTCAACGCGAAGGACGACGAGCACCCCGAGTACGTCGTGGACGAGTACCTCGTGGTCACGCAGGGCCCCGACATCCGCACGCCGGGCGTCACCGAGGCCCAGCCGGGTGGCGGCACGATCGAGAGCCGCGAGCCCGGACCGACGGGCAAGCCGGGCTACTACGAGAAGCTCGGCTTCTCGCACTACCGCAGCAAGGACACGGCCGAAGGCGCGAGCGAGGGCGAGGCGCCGGCGGCGCAGCCTGCCTCGGCGGAGTCGAAGGACGAGGGCAAGGCCAAGAAGCCCGAGGACGACAAGGGCAAGAAGAAGAAGCGCAAGAAGAAGAAGCCCGCGGCCGAGAGCGGGACCTGACAACCTCCACGCGTCGGGGTACCCTCCGCCGCCGTGCTCTCCCCCCACGTACGCTTCGAGGGGTTCACCGCGACGGACTGGGTCCGCGTCCTGTCGCTCTTCCGGCCGCGTCGCACCACGGGCGAGCTGCGTGATCCGAACCGCCCGCGCGGCGGCGTGATCGCCATCCACGACCGCGGCCGCCTGCGCAAGCTCCTGCACACGAACGTGGGCCGCCTCGGGATCGAGGACATCGAGTGGCCGATGACGGCCGAAGAGCTCGCGAAGCGAAACGACGCGAGCTTCTGCATCGTGCTCGAGAGCGGCACGCTCGAACGGATCATGGAGCGCTTCGCCTCGCGCTCGCGCAAGGGCGACGACCTCGCGGCGCAGACGGTCACGCTCTTCTCGCTCGCGCAAACCGAGCTCGCGGCGGGCCGTCTCTCGGCGTGGCCGCTGCGCCTGCGCGGCGTGCCGATCCCGACGTCGGGCATGGTGCGCACGAGCCTCGACGCGGTGTGTCCGATCGGCAAGGCGATGGTGCTCGGCATCTTCGAGGGCGGCGAGCTCTGGACGAGCGTGGCGCTGCGTCGTGGTCAGGATGGGATCAGCTTGATCCTCGGCCCCGACGAGATCCGCGGCGACATGGGCCTGCTCTCGGGCGACTGGCGCCGCGACTACCGGCACCTGTCGCATGCGATCGAGGATCGTGTCGGGCCGATCGCGTTCGGCTGTTATGCGGAGACGGCGACGTTCCGCGCGCTCGAAGTGGACCCGAGCCCCGGCGCGTGGGCGCGTGCGGCGTTCGTGCGCGACATCATTCTTTCGCCGTTGCCTGCGCCGATGGCGATTCCGCTGGGGATCGACGCGAGCCGGGCGGCGTTTTTGGCGGTGCGCAAGGTGATGGAGCGGGTCGATTCGAATGGCGTGGTGGCGGGGTCGATCGAGCGATTGTGGGATCGGGCGGCGAAGAGCGCGCAGCATGGAGAGCTCGAAGAGATGCTCGGCTTCCATCCGCTGGAGCTCTTGCGGAAGCTGCTCGTGCGGGACGATTGACCTAGCGCCGCATCACGAATAGCTCACGACGTAAATGAAGGAATCGGACGTCCCCCTGGATTTTGAAGAAGAGTCCCGTCGACTCTGGAGCGAATACCACGCGGCGCGCGATGCAGACTTTGCCGGCTACGACTTCGAGGCGGTGAGCTCGAAGCTCCGATCGCTGCGCCGGAAGGCCTCGAACCGCGGATTGACCGTGATCGTTCAGCAGCTCGGCGATCTCGCAAATTACGTCTCGCTCGCGAAGAAGAAGCAGCAGACGCCCGAGCAGCGTTTGCGCTCGTACTGGCCGGCGCTCATTCCGTCGGTGATCGAGGCGGCGCTCCATCAAGCCGAGGAGGCGTTGAAGGAGAACTCCGTCCCGAAACTTCGCCGCGCCATGACTGCCTTGCGCTGCACCGAACAGCCCGAATACCTCGCGGAGATCGCCGAGGAGGGGCTCGCCGAGGAGTTCGCGCCTCACATCCCTGGCGCGGTGGAGGACGAAGGCATGCTCGTCCTCTCCGCCGAGCACGAAGCGCTCATCGAACGAGGGCGTGTCATGCTCGGTCGGCTACACGCTGCCGTCGGCGGACGGCGCGCCTAGAACATCGAGCGGTTGTCAAACCGATCGATGTTCTAGCGCCGCAAGAGCCGATCCCAGAAGGTGCGCGGGAGCCCCAGGACCTCCGCCGCATGCCTGGGGTCCACGCGGTAGGGGCTCTCCTTGCCCTCGAAAAAGCCATGCTCGGCGATCAAGTGCACGATGAGGCCGGGTCCCTCGAGCTTCGCGCCCGTGCGGCGGTTCTCGATCATGAAATCGAACGAACCCCAGGCGGTATTGGATGTGCAAAGCCAAGGGCATCGCTGATATCCGCCCCAGTGCCTCAATCGAACACGAAACCTGCCGATCACGTCACCGCCCTCTTCCCACTCTCTCTTCCGAGAGCCGAGTGCCGCACGGACGATCTCGCGAATACGGCCAGCGACATCGGCGGGGGTGACCCCCAGCGCTGCCAGCGTGCTCGCGTCCTCCTTCAGCACGTCCCCGAGGCGCTCCGCCTCTCCCAGGAATCCCGCCGTGGAGAGCACGCCCGGTCGCATCAGCTCTTCGACACGCCCCGACGTCACCAGCCAGGCCTGTTGCCACGCGACGACCGTCGAGCGCACCATTTTGTGGATTTCCTCGACGACCTTGGTCCCGAGCCCGATGGCGCCGAACCGCGGACGCATGGCCTCGGCCGCAGCGCGCTCGTCGAAGAGCATGGATAATTCGGCAAGAAACCTCGGCGGGGCCTCGAACTCGTCGTCGCCGATTTCTTTGCGTGCGAGAGCGATGTACCGCTCGACCTCGGCGCTCGTCCCCAGGTCCTCGCGGAGGGGAATCTGGAGCTGCCCGATCAAGAGGCATTCTCCGTCGCTGTCCACGATCCGCCTGCCATACACCCTGGGCCCGAGCGTCTCGAGTTTCTTCTCGGCGGCCTCGCGACGCGTGCCGAAACAAAGGATCACCCTCGATTCCAAACTCAGCCAGCGGCCGCCATGACCGCCTGCGACCTCGATCCCGCGCGCGACGGTGCGAATTTCATCGATGCGCTCCATCGAGATCTCCGCCAGAGGCAACGAGAGGGTTCCGATCAGTCGGTACTCCTTGTATGGGTCGACGTGGCTGCGAAGAAAGTCGAGGACCTCGGCCCGCTCTTCTTCGGTGAGCGAGCGAGAGAACGAGCAACCGAATCCATGAACCTCGACGCTCTCGGCCGGCTCCCCGCGGGACGCGGCGGGCTCCCCCACGAACCAGTCCATGAACCCGGGGATCTCCTCGATGTCGGAAGGGTACGTGGCCATTGCTTCCTCATCGAGTCGCAAGTCGCCCATCCGCGCCGCAAGTCCACCACCCCGGTTGAACGGCGTCGACGATGTCTTTCGCGGTCGCCAGCGAATACCCGAGCTGTGCTCGAAGATACTTGATGGCATCCACGCGCCTCTTCTCTTCGAGAATCGCCAGCATGCCCTCCCGCACTCCCCGTGGCACGCGCTCCAGCGCTTCGCGACGTCGTCGCTCGGCTTGCTCCACCAGATGTCGTTCGAGCTCTCGCGCGTCTTCTGGCGACCCGTGGGCTCTGAGGCCGGTCACGACTGCGCACAGTCCTTCGTGATGAAGGAGAACGATGGCTGGAGCGGTGACTCCGATCAGCGTGGCGTCGAAACCAAGATCGACGTCGAGCTGAACGTCATCCCATTCGTCATGTCGAACGTGAATCATTTGCAAGCCGGCCGAATACGCGGAATCACCAACGACATAAACGTCCCCGTCGACCGCCTCGATCAGCCGTTCGAGGTGCGAGGCATCTTCGGGATCGAAGGTCGCCCACGCTGGCGTCGTGCCGCACATCCGCAATGCTTCGACCATCCGGTCGGGACTCACGAGAGCCCTCTCGTCGAGAACTGCCTTTGCATCTGGCAGGAGGTCGCGTGCGCGGGACAGCACCAGAAAATAATCGACCGTCCGAGAAAGGTGTTCTGCCATGGGGACGCTCATCGCCGCAGCGTAGCCTCCTCCATCTCTGCCGCCATTGCCTTCACGGCCCTGCTGGCCGCCTCGAGCCCGATGTGAGGGTGAGCTTCACGAAAAGCTTGAATGGCCGCCATCGTCTTGCCCTCCCTCAACAACGACTCGACGCGATCCTCTGGAGCTTGCGGCGGAGCGGGCGCGCGGGCCTCCTTATAGGCCTGCGATGAGATCAGGGAGACGAAGCGGTTCGCCAGGTGCGCGAGGGCGGACGCGGGTCCTTTCTCGATGGCATTGAAATACCCGGCGGCGTCTTCTGCCAAGATCACGGTCTTGCCGGCCCTGCCCTTCTCCTCGGGCGTGGGCCGTGAATTGGACGGCTTTGGCACCGCACCCCCGATGAGCGAAAGCCAGCGAGCCTCTTCGGGCGACCCTCGGGGGACAGGCTGGCCGTTTGCGTAAAACTGCGTCTTGCCCTCCTGATGGCTCCGGATGGACCAATCGAGGAAGAGCTCGACCCGAGCTCCGTCCTGGTCCACGGCGTGAAGAACGAGAGAGCCGCCGTCCATCGCCATGGCGCCGTCCGTGAGCTGGATCGCCGTCGACAATCGTTCGCTGTCGCTGGTCACGACATCCTCCCCCTACCCTTGTAACGCGCCTTCCGACGCATCACCACTGCCATGAAGCGGGACCTACACACCAGCACAAGGTAAGTTCACCCGGATGCCTCGTCGACGAGACCCCGGAGGAGATCGGACCTCGTCGGGTGCCTGGTCGACGAGGCCCCGACGAGGTCCGATCAGGGCCGGGGTCTCGCGGACGAGGCACCCGACGGAGTCCGATCAGGGCCGGGGTCTCGCGGACGAGGCACCCGACGGAGTCCGATCAGGGCGGGGGTCTCGGCGGCGAGGCAAGCGACGGAGTCCGATCACGGCCGGGGGCTCGGCGACGAGGCAAGTAGCGGAGTCAGGAGCGGAAGCGGCAAGTGGAAGCGGCAAGCGGGTACGCACAAGATCAAGCGTCGACCACGTGACGCGAGGCGCCTCCGATCGTCGCATGCCCTCACGATGGAGGAACCCGTAGAAGACTCGGAAGCACAGAGGGACCTCGGCGCAAGCCATGAGGGATGCATCTCCCGCATGGTGAACTCGGATTCCCCGTAGAGGTTGGACGCCGATAACGCTCGCTCACGCTGTGGCGATTCGGTGTTGGGGCAGAAGGGACTTCTGCCGCACGAGCTCAAGAGTACCCAGCTGTCTTGATCTGCCGCGGACGAAAGCCTACCGTGCGAGATGAGCTGCGACGGGAGGGAGGGGCCGCGCGTGACGGAAGACGCGAACAAGGAGATGGCAGCATCCGTCGATGCGCTCGCCTGGCGAGCGCGCGTCGAGGAGCTGGAGGGGCGCGTGGTCGCGCTCGAAGCGGAGCTCGAATCCGCGCGAGGGGCGCTCGCCAGCGGACCGAGGAGTGCCGTAGAGGAGCGAGGCGTCAACCTCAACATCCTCCAGGCGCTCGTCGATCATGCCCCCTCGCCGATGTACGCCAAAGATCTGCAGGGGCGCCTCATCCTGGTCAACCAGCATTGCGCAAACTTCTTTGGAATGGAGAAGGCAGAGCTGCTCGGCATCATCGATCGGGACCTTTTTCCACCTGAGTTTGCAAAGGTCATCGAGGCGTCCGACGCCACGGTCCTCGCGACAGGGAAATCGGTCGAGGCCGAGGACACGATCCAGCACCCCCAGGGCGAACGCGTCTTCCTCACGCTGAAGTTTCCGATCTTCCACCAGGGAACCATCGTGGCGATCGGCGTGACGGCCACCGATGTTACCGCCCGCAAGCAACTCGAGACACAAGAAGCCGCAGTCCGGGACAGGATCATCGCGGCCCAGAAGCAGACGATCCGTGAGCTCGTCACGCCGCTCCTGCCGATCGAGCGCGGGGTCGTGGCCATGCCGCTCGTCGGCGCAATCGAAGGGGAACGAGCCGAGCAGATCCTCGAGACGTTGCTCGCGGGCGTCGCAATGCACGCGGCGACCATCGTGATCATCGATATCACCGGGGTCCGGGAGATCGACGAGCAGGTGGCCCAGGCGCTCGTGCAAGCCGCGCAGGCCACGCGGCTGCTCGGCGCGCAGGTGGTGCTTACCGGCATCAAGCCGGCCATCGCGCAGACCCTCGTCGACATGAACGCAGACATCACCGGGATCATCACGCGCAGCACGCTGCGAAGCGGTATCGCATATGCGCTCGGAACCATCGCGCGGCCGGGGGCAATCGCGCGCGTGGGAAAGTGAGCCCGCGTGGGTCTTGGTGACCTACATCCGGCACTTGGTGCGCGCGGGCAGCTCTGGCAGTCCCCTTTCGCCCGTCGCAAGGACATGATACGGGGCGCATGATGAACTTGTTTGAACCGAAACAAGCGAGCATTTCGATGCACCGGCGCGCGAACCATCCCCCCGTCTGGCTCTTCCTTGCGCTCATCGCGCTCCCCGCATGCGGGGGAGGGATCGAGGGGGTGCGCGCGCGCGCTCCTACGGATCTTCAGTGCGACCCACAATCCATTCAGGTGCGTCCAGCATCCCCGTCGGGGCCACCCGCGGGGCCGTACTACGCCGAAGGGTGCGACAAACTCTGGCGCTACGTGAGCCCGCCGGGCGGGAATACGGAAGGGACCGACGTGAAGGCAATCATCACGAAGCAGGCGACCTTCGATCTTTCGTGCAGCGCCGAGCAGCTCAAGTTTTCGACACTCAACGCCGATACGTTCGGCGCAGAGGGGTGCGGGAAGAAGGCGAGCTACATCCTCGATTGCCCTGTCGGCGGCTGCAAGGCAGTGCAGAACACGCAGGCCCAGTAGACGGAAAGGCGAATGGGAGGCACGGGGGCGATTCGGTCGCCATGGACGTAGGGGGCTTCGTCCAGCTCTCCGATCTCGAGCCCGCGCGGCGGGCCCACGCACGTACCTTTAGGCGGGTTGTGCGGCCGCTGTCTATCCCGCTGCGTTGCGCCATGAGGCCGCAATGGGCTAACCAACGCGAAGGCGGGGTTATGCGGCGGCGGTCTAGTTACACCGTTAGGTTGCTCGTATGGCCCCACTGTCTACTCGCCCAAATTGGTTCAAAAGCTAATTGCCGCAACGGCTTGGGTATCACCCGCTGTAGTCGCTATCACTGGAGAGCCCGAGGCGCCCTCCATTCTTCGTCGCGCTGCACGCCTTGTCTGCTTCCCAAGCATCCGATTTGCCACCGTCGTGCAGATCGACCTTTCCGGCCTCGTCCCCATCGTCATCGGCGACGGTTGAGCCTGAGCTTTGTTGCCCTGCTCGTGGTACGCTGCCCGGCAGCGTGCTTCAGGCGCTTCGGGCGTCGGCGTCAGAGAAGCTCGAGCGGAGAAATTCATGCCGTGGTACGAACCAAAGGATACGACGCCGCGTGAGCAATGTCCTTGCTGCGGGTACATAAGTCTGCCCGAGCGCGGCATGAGCCTCATCTGCCTCGTATGCTTCTGGGAGGATGACGCGTTCATCGGCAATGAATTGGATGAGTATTCCCTTTGCAACAAGATGACCCTGCGGCAAGCAAGGGCCAATTTCATCGAGATCGGCGCGTGTGATGCAGAAATGCTGGTGCACGTTCTCCCCGTGCATGACCGCGGAAGATTTCGGTACGAGCCGCTGTCGCCACCGGAGGCGGATGCGTGACGCAGCCCAACAAGCGCCTGCTGTCGACGGCGCTCTGCGCCGCGGCAGAAGCTTTCGTTAGCCTCTTGCGAGAGGCTGCTCGATGAAGCTGACGGCTGAGCAGCAAGCCCTGGTTGGCGAGGAACTGTCTCGGTATCTCGAGTCGACAGATTCGCGCAAGATGGTCGCTGATCTGGTCGATGCCGCCCGGGAGGCCTCAGCTCTTCCGGTGTACGCCGACATGGGCGGGGCCTTGCTGATCACCACGGAGGGCGATGTTCTCATCGTCTCGACCAACCAAGTGTGGGATCGGAACGCCAAATGGGAGACGGAGGCAGATCCCCAGTGGCGCCTTTTGGCCCGGATCGCTGCCAGCGAGCGGTATCCCCAACTCAGCTTCCTCCGGCCGACGCGTCCCGTGAGCGCCGTCGATTGCGAGGCGTGCAACGGTACTGGTAGCGTTGAGTTCTCTGGGTGCGCTGCTCGTTGTGGCGGATGCTGGAGCACCGGATGGATCGAAGTGCCGGAGGCGAACCCGCCGCCGACCGGCTCCGCCGGCGGCTGAGCGTCAACGTTCTAGAGTCACGAGGTTGTCGACGATGATGTCGGATACGTCCACCAAGCTCGTTACCACCGCAATTGCGAATCATGCCCGGTTCAAGGACGTCGCGGCCGAGCTCGAGCGGCGTACGCCCGATGCCGACGCTGCCAGCGCTCTTGTAGAGGCCTATCGCGCCGAAGAGGCCCCGCCCTGGCTGGCTGCGCACCTTCTCGGTTGCATCGGCCACGAGCTTGGTTACGCCACAGTACGCGAGATTCTATTGAATGCACCGGGGATGCTCGCGGAGAGCTACGCCGGTCCCGCGCTTGCGAAGATCCTTGGAGAACGGGCTCTCCCGGATCTCTGCGCCCTCCTTCGCGATGCGCCCAAGCAGATATCTCGCGAAGGTGCCGCCTACGGCCTAAAGCGCCTCGGGCCTCCGAGCGCGGAGGCGGCTCTTCTCGAGGCTGCTACGACGGGGCGCATTCGTTGGCAGACCGCCGCGAGCCTTCTCGCTGATATTCCCATCGCGCCACGGCGTTTGTGCGGACTGTTGCGCTCGGGCGAGGTTGTTCAATTGCGACTTGCCACGGAGATTGTTTGGGTGGCACTTCGTCATGCCAGGAGCGGTCAGAATACATGGATATACGATGTTGCCGCAGAGCTGGAGCCGATGATTCGCGACGTACTCGCGAATCCCGCTCTGAGCATGGCTCCACGAAAGCGCACGGGACTGGAAGCATGGGTGTCTCGTGGGCTATAGGCGCGATGCATATGGCGCGCCTATTGCTCCCGCGTCCGCAGCACAGCCCAGCGTTCGACCCGCAGGAAGCTCATGAAGATATGTCGAGGTGTCGGGAACGTATCCACGCGTGACGCACGAGGAGTACCTCCGTCGTCGCGAGCAGTTCCTCGAGCGCTGCACACACGAGGGTAGCCGCTCGACACGCTGACTCCCTCGACACCTCCCCGCTCGGCCGGCTACCCTCGCAAGCCATGCGCCTCGTCAAGGACCTCTCGCTCCCCCTTGCCGCGACAACCCCCGTTTTTCCCGGCGATCCACCCCCGGAGTTGCGTCCCCTCGCGCGCATTCGTGACGGCGCCCCGCTCGACGTCTCCAGCCTCCACCTTCACGCCCACGTCGGCACCCACCTCGACGCGCCCTCCCATTTCCTCCTCGGCGCGCCGGATCTCTCCGCCTTTCCGCCCGACACCTTCGTCGGCCCCGCCTTCGTCGTGGATCTCGCGCGCCTCCCCAAGGACCGCATCGAGGCCTCCGACCTCGGCGACCTCACCCGCATCCCGCGCCGGAGTCGCCTCCTCCTCCGCACGCGCAACAGCGCCTGCTGGCATGGTCCTTCTCCCGCTGTCGACCTCGCCTTTCTGGATCCGCAGGCGATTGACGCGCTGCTCGCTCGCCGCCCCGTCCTTATCGGATTCGATGCCTACAGCCTCGACCCTCTCGATTCCACGACCTTCCCCGCCCACACCCGCCTTGCGACCGCGGGGCTGCCCGCGCTCGTCGCGCTCGATCTCGATGGCGTCGCGACGGGCAGCTACACGCTCGTTTGCCCGCCTCTGCCGGTCGCACTCGAGGCGAGCCCCGTGCGCGCGCTGCTCTTCTCGCTTTGATGCAGGAAGTGGAACCGCTGGGATCCGGTCTCCGGGCTCTACGATGCACCCGTGAGCGGCAGCGTCGTGCTCCCGACCCAATCCGGTCGGGTGCTGTTCATCGACGGTGCCCCCACCTGCAACTGAATGTCCCGGTCCAAGCGCGGAGCCAACCGCCGCGGGGAAACCCGGCTGTTCATTGACATCCGCTACAAGACGAAAGACGGACAGCCGGCAACGTACCGCAAGGATGCCCAGGTCCATAGCGCTCCTCGCACCGTGCCGTGCAGCATCGCCTGCGTGCGCCTCGGGATATCCTAGGCAATCGATTCCAGCTCATGCACCTCGTCGGCTCCTTTAGCCATACCTTCCACACGGAACAGGCCTTGCTTCGTGAACGGACATGTGACGGATCGGATCACGATCGATGCGCCCGGCAGAATGCAGAGCGCATAGGTCGACGACGATCACGAGCACTCGAAAAGGAGACGTGACATGAAATCAGCAATGATACTCGGAATCGTTTGTGCGGCGCTGTCCATGGTCGCCGGCGCTTCTGCGCTGGCCAACGACCTCGAACTGCAGGCGTACGAGACGGGATCGGACGCAGCGAACGACTTCTGCCGCGATCTGCGCTACGAGGGGGTGGGGACCCTTGCGAGCATCTTCGGGAGCCTCCCTGAGCCGGAGCCCATCACGGAACGGTTCCGAGCGGCCTGCCGCCGGGGCTACGACGATACCATCGACAACAACGCGGCCTGCCAGGAGAGGATCCGAAGGGCAAGCGCGTATAGCCGTATGTGGCAGGCGCGTAGCGACGCTTGCTCATAGTCCCCTGCGGATCCCGCGAGCATGCGAGGGATGCGGCGACATGTATGGCGCGGGCATCTGCCCGTACCCCGATTGTATCTCGCGGTCGACGCACACTCCCGTTCTTCGCGTTCGTCCCGTCTCCTGCCATCCGCTAACCATCCGTGTCCCAACCCACACACCTGCCAACAGCACCGTCCAGTTCTTGCTCGCCCGCCCTGCCATTGACGTTCCGTGCCCCTCGTTCGTCTGTACCCGTGCCGTCAATTTACAAGGCAGGCATACCATGCGAAATCTGACCCTCGGTGACCTCAGGCTCTCGCTCCGTGATCTCCTCGATACTCGCGTCGACGAATTGCGCCTTTCGAAGACCGGCAAGCTCTACGAGCCGCGCCTCCGCAAGAAGCAAACCGAGATCGAATCCATCCCCGATCCCGCGCTCACCCAGGCCCCCCTCGCCGCCGAGCTCGCGTCCACCGACGGGCTCCACGACGGGCTTGGCACCGCCATCCATTACGTCTGCCTTGCCGTCGAGGCCCACCCCATGCTCGCGCCTTCCAAGAAAGACGCCGCCAAGCGCATTCGCGAGACCTTCATCCCCCAGCTCGCCGTTCTGCGCCGTCCTTATATCGACGAGGCCGCCGCGGCGCTCGATTCGCGCAAACAGCTCGACGCCCTCGAACCCGATCTCACGGCCATCACCACCCCTGGCGGCGGAAACCTTTTCGCCTGGGCCACGGACTTCCTCGCCGCGGGCGATTCGATCGATTCCCTCCTCCGCGAGCGCGCCAAGCTCCTCGCGTGCGCCGAGAACGCCGCGAGCACCGCCCCTCTCCGCGCCTCGACCCTCGGCCTCCTCGGCCGCTTCCGCGACGCGCTCCGCGACGAGCTCGAAGAGGAAGCCTCCCTCCTGCCCGCCAACTACGAGGCCTCGCTCTTCGCCTACATCGACAAGCTGAGCGCCGACCGCGCGCGCGCCGCCATGCAGAGCGGAGCCCCGTCCGAGGACGCACCCCTCCCCGCCCAGGCTTGACAAGCCCGCCCAATCGGATCTAGGCGCCGGCCCCTCAGCCCTTCGCCGACTTCGAGGACTTCGCCGGCGCCTTCGCCGCAGGCTTCGCGGGCTCTTCTTCCTCGTCGTCCTCTTCTTCGTCCTCGTCCTCGTCCTCGTCGTCCTCGAGGTCGCTCTCGTCCTCGTCGTCGCTCTCGTCCTCGGCGAGCCGCGCCGCGCGCGTCTCCTCGTCCTCACCGAACAGCGACGGCCCGCCCGCCGCGCCGTGCTCCGCGACGAACAGGTCGGCGATCTCGAGCAGCGCCGCGATCTTCTCCTCGCGCACCGTCCCGTAGATCGAGAGCGCCATGGCCTTCCCCTCCACGCGCACCCACACCTCGCCCGACTCGCACAGAAGATCGCGCAGCGGTCGCGTCAGCCACTTGCCGATCGCTTTCGCCACCGCCGTTGATCCCTCGACGACGTACGCCTCCATGAACTCCGGGTGCTTGCGGAACTGGATGCCCGTGTTCGGCGCGGGTTTGCCGTCCACGACCAGCAGCGGCCGCGCGGTGAACGCGGGGCCCGCCTCCTCCAGCGCCACGATCACCGTCTGGTGATCGCTGCTGCCCGCGACGTCTCCCTGGACGAACCGCGCGTAGGCCACCTTCGGCACGATCTCGTAATCGCCGAGCAACTTCCCGCCGCCCGCGAGCTCCGCCACCGGCCCGAGCACGGGCGGGAGGTTCCCCACGCGCTTCGGACGCGTGTCCTTGCCCTTCTTCTTTTTCGCGCCCGCCGCCTTCGCCCGGGCCTTGCCTTGCCCGGTCCGCCGCGCGCCGAGCGCGTCACGCCACGCTTCGATTGCCGAAAGTGCTCGCTTGTCGACCTGCCCCGTGAGCACGAAGATGAGCCCCGCGGCGATCGGCGCGACGATCCACAGCCACCACATGGCGGCGGAGCCTAGTCCGTCTTCGGGATTTTTCCCACAGGATCGAGGCGAGCCGATCTCCCCCGCGGGAGGTGAAACGAAGCGCCGTTTCCGTTACCGTAGACCCCAAAGCTCGATGCCGCAGTCCTCGCTCTACTGGCTCACCCTCATCGCCCTCGGCCTCTGCGTGATGCTCTCGCTGCTCCGGCGACAAACCGTCGCGCGCCTCAAAACCGCGCAGCGGCAGCTCCTCGATGAGCGCAAAGATCGCGAGCGCGCGACGAGCGAGCTCATCCACCTGAAGTCCCAGCGCGCCGCCGCCGAGAAGGAAGCCGAGGCCGCGAAGAAGGAGGCCGAGGCCGCGAAGAAGGAAGCCGAAGCGGCCGCCGAGGCGAGGCAGAAGCTCGAAGCGAGCGAGGCCGAGGTCGCGCGGCTCGCAGAGGAGCGGGACGCGGCGCAGAAGCTGCAGGAAGAAGCGAAACGCGCGCTCGAAGCGAAGGCCTTCGAAGGCGACGTCGCGCAGAAGACCATCGCCGAGCTCGCCCGGGTCGCCGAGGAAGGTCGCAGCGCAGCGGCCGCGAGCGAGCAGAAGATCAGCGAGCTCGCGAAGGCCGAGAGCGCCGCGCGCGCCGAGGCGGTAGCCGCCGCGAAAAAGCTCGCCGACGTGGAGCGGCAGAAGAAGGCCGCCGAGGAGGGGGCCGTCGCCGCGAAGAAGCAACTCTCGGAGATCGAGGCGAAGCTCTACGAGCGTGAAGCGGCCGCGAAGGAAGCCCAGGAGAAGGCCACGGCCCTCGAAGCCGAACTCGGAAAAGCCCGCGAAGAAGCAGCGAAGACGCCCGCCCCCGCGGCCGCAGCGGCGAGCGGCGGCGGCGCTGGGGATTTCATCGCGGCGCTCGATGGCGATCCCTATCTGAACCGCGGTCAGAAGGAGACGATCCGTATGACCTACAACCAGTTCACGGCGAAGAAGCGATCGTCTTGAACCTCGTGGTAAGGGTCTCCGCGTGACGAGCGTCCTCCCCAGCCTCCTCGGCGTCATCCACCTCCCGCCCCTGCCCGGCAGCCCTCGATCCGACGGCGATCTCGGCCCCGCCGAAGAGCGCGCCTTTCGCGAGGCGGAGCTGCTCGTGGCCGCCGGCTACGACGGCATCGTCATCGAGAACTTCGGCGACGCGCCCTTCTTCCCCGGCCCCGTCCCGCCGATCACGATCGCGTGCATGACCGCCTGCGCGCGCGCCGCGCGGGAAGGCAGCAAGGGCCTCTTCCTCGGCGTGAACATCCTGCGCAACGATGCCGACGCCGCGCTCGCCGTCGCCGTCGCCGCACACGCCGACATGATCCGCGTCAACGTGCACACCGGCGCGCGCGTCACCGATCAGGGCCTCGTGCAAGGCGCCGCGCACCACACGCTCCGCACGCGCCGCGCGCTCGCGGCCGATCGCGTCCGCATCTTCTGCGACGTCGACGTCAAGCACTCCGCGCCCCTCGCGCCGCGCCCCATCGAAGAAGAAGCGCACGACCTCGCCGAGCGCGGTCTCGCCGACGCCCTGCTCGTCACGGGCAGCGGCACCGGCCGCGCCGCCTCCGAGGCCGATCTCGACACGGTCTCGCGCGCCGTCTCCGTCCCCGTCTACGTCGCGAGCGGCGTCACCACGGAAAACCTCGCCGCCGTCCGAAAAGCCCACGGCATCATCGTCGGCTCCGCGCTCCGCGCAGGCGGTCGCGCCGGCGCTCCGATCGATCGCGACCTCGCCGCGCGCTTCGCCGAAGCTTTCCGCGCCTCGCGTCGATGACGATCCGGCCTCCGCGCCGCACGTTCCTCGTCGCCGTCACGCTCCTCGCGCTCGCGCTCCGGCTCGTGTGGAACCTCGTCGTCCACCCGCCGTCCGAGCACCTCTACTCCGACATGGCGGGTTACTTCGAGCGCTCGACCGCGCTGCTCGACGCCCCGCTCCGCAAGGACCCCTCCGCCGCCTTCTTCCCGTACGGCACCCACGTCCTGCTCGCCCTCGTCCGCGCCGTGTTTGGCCGGGAAAACCATGCCGCGCCGGCCGTCCTCTACGCGCTCCTCGGCGCCTCGCTCGTGCCGCTCGTCTCGCTCCTCGTGGAGCGGATCGGCCGCGGCCGAATGGCGCCGCGGATCGCCGCGCTCGTCGCTTGCTTCTATTATCCGTGGATCTCGCTCGGTGGATACTTCCTGAGCGAGCTGCCCTTCACAGTCTGCGTCACCGCCGCCGCGCTCTTTTCGGTTCGCCTCGCGGATACGGGGCGCGCGCGTGACGCCTATCTCTTCGGCGCGGCCGTCGCGCTCGGCGCTACGTTCCGCCCGCAGATCCTGCTCTCGCTCCCCTTGCTTTTCCTCGTCTGGCTCGCGCGCCGCCGCGCCTTGCCGCGCATCCGCCCCGCGCACCTCGCGCGCGCCCTCGTGCCCGTCGTCCTCGTGCTCGCCGTCTCCGCCGCGCGTTTTCATCACCACGTGGACCGCGTCGGCCTGATCTCCGCGAACGGCCCGCTCAATTATGCGTTCGGCCGATGCCACGCCGTCGACATCGAGGCGCGCACGCGTGGCTACTACGCCTCGTTCGGGCCGCCTCCGATGGGCTACCTCGCCTATCGCGACAAGAAATACCCCGATGCGTTCGTCCGGCTCGATCCTGCGTTCGGCGTGAGGCTCACCGTCCAGGGCACGATGTGGAATGACGGCCCGTTCTACGCGCTCGCGCGGAAGTGCGTCGCGACGACCGGTCTCCTCCGGCAGGCGCGATACGCCCTCGGCCACGTGGTGCTGCTCTGGGGCTACAATATCGTCTGGCCCGACTCGGGCACCGACGACTATCGCCGCCCCATGCGGCGCGCGATCGATCTGCACAACGTGCTGCTCCTGCCGCCGATGCTCGTGGCCTTCGCCGCCTCCGTCCGCCGTCACCTCGCGCGGCACGCGCTCCTCTCCGCGCACCTCGTCGCGCTCGTGCTCATGGCGATGGTTTACTTTGGAGACGTACGGTATCGCGTACCCTACGATGGCATCGTGATCGCCCTCGCATTCGACGGGTACGCGCGCGTGCTCGGGTGGGTCCGCAGCATCCTGTCGCGCAGAGCCCGGGTTTGACGACGGGGTCGTGCGTCTCGACGATGCAATCTTCACGCGGGGCCGCACCTTGGTGTACCGTGCCGGCGTGCGACGACCCGGACCCGAATTCGGGCCGCGAAGGAGCCGTGTTCACGGCGTCCCGCTGGCCCTCCTCGCCGCGGCGCTCTGTGCCTCCCCGTCTCTCGCGGCAGCGCAAACCGAGCCCACCGCCGAACCGAAGCCTGCCGCGTCCGAAGGCGCGCCGCCGCTGCCCGATGCGCCGCCGCCGCCCGCGGCAGAAGCGGGCAAGCAGGCGGATCCGCCCCCCGCGAACGACGGCGCAAAGGAGCAAAGGCGCCCCGACGCAGGCGACGTGAAGCCCGCCGAGCCCAAGGCGGAGCCGCCGAAAACGGCCGAGGCGCCCAAAGCGGCCGAACCTCCGCCGCCGGAGAGCGGGTTTTTCCTGGGCTCGTACGGCCGCGTCGGTGCGGCCACCGATTTCCGAAAGCGCCCCGGTCGCGACGCCGACATCGTCGCGCGTGGATCGCGCCTCGACGAATCACCTTATTTCGAGCTCGACGTCCAGCGCCAGGATTACTGGAAAGCCACGGGCACGACGACGCGGGCCGTCATCACGCTCGGCACCTCGGCGCCGCTCTTTCATTACAATGCGGACTTCAACATCCGCATGGCGGTCCGGAACCTGTTCCTCCAGGCGAACAACATCGTCACGAAGGGCCTCTCGGCCTGGGTCGGCTCGCGCATGTACCGCGGCGACGACGCCTACCTCATCGATTACTGGCCCCTCGACAACCTGAACACGATGGGCGGCGGCCTGCGCTACGATTTCGCGAACGGCCGCACCTTCATCGCCTGGCACGCCGGCCTGAACCAGCCGCGCACGGGTTTCTTCAGCCAAACCGTGACGCGCACGCCGGCCTTGAACCAGGTCGGCGCGACGAACGTCAACATCCTCGACCGGCAGAAGTTTATCACGAGCCTGAAGGCGAGCCATGTCGTCAAGGTCGGGGAGACGGCCGGCGTGAAGGCGGTCTTTTACGGCGAGCTCCACGACATCCCCTCGGGCCAGCGCGAGACCGAGGTCAAGGGCACGTTCCAGACCATGCCGGCCGATTTCGGGTACGTGGTCGGCGCGCAATTCGGCGCGTTCACGGGGCGCGACGCCTCGCACGTGAACCTGTTCATCCGGTATGCGGGCGGCGCCGCGGCGTACGGCGAGTTCGGCACGCCGTTCCAGCTCGCGCCGGACCGCACCTCGGCGGGCGCGCGCGAGCTCTGGATCACCCTGAGCGGTAACTGGGAAACAGGCCCGCTCGGGCTCATGGCGGCCGGTTATTTCCGGAGTTTTCGGGATGCGAGCACGTCCCTCGACTACAACGACGTCGACGAGGGCATCATCATGGCCCGTCCCCATTTCTTCCTCACGGAGTGGGGCGGCATCGCGACGGAGATCTCCTACCAGGCGCAGCAGCGCGGCGTGCGGTACCAGCCGCCGACGCCGCCGGGCCAGCCCATTCCGGCGCCCACGAACGATCCGGTCATGGGTGGCCTCTTCCGCATCGGCCTCGTGCCTTTCCTGAATCCCGCCGGCAAGGGCAGCTACAGCCGCCCGCAGCTCCGCCTGATTTATCTCCTCACGCACCGCGACGAGGGGGCGCGCTCGATGTACCCGAAGGACGACGTGTTCAGCCTGCGGGAATGGGAGCATTTCTTCGGCGTCGGGGTCGAGTGGTGGTTCAACGCGCAGACGACCTACGGTGGATGACATGAAAGCGAATCGAAGGAGCCTCATGAATCGAGCGCGTTCATCGGCCGCAATCCTCGGCCTCGTCGTCTCCGGACTCGCGACGAGCGGCTGCATGGAGTTCGAGGACCCGCCGGAGGTCGAGCTCAAGACGAACGTCGTCGACTGGCGCGAGGAGATCATCTACCAGATCCTCGTCGACCGGTTCGCCGACGGCGACTGGGGAAACAATTTTGCCGTCTACCCGTCGGCGCCCGGCAAATGGCACGGCGGCGATTGGAAGGGGCTCGAAGAGCGGCTCGATTACCTCGACGAGCTCGGCGTCACCACGCTGTGGATTTCACCCGTCGTGAAGAACGTCTACACGGACGCCGGATTCGACGCATACCACGGCTACTGGGCGCAGGACCTCACCCAGCCCGCCCCGCAGTTCGGTGACCTCGCGGCGCTCCAGAGCCTCGTGAAGGCGGCGCATGGCCGCAACATCAAGGTCATCCTGGACATCGTCACGAACCACATGGGGCAGCTCTTCTTCTACGACATCAACGGCAATGGGCAGGCGGACGACCCGCTCAACCAATCCGTGCCCGGCACGCCGAACGTCCTCAAGGAGAACGAGTACGACCCGACCTACGACGTCCGCGGCGTGCAGGCGGAGACCTCCCTCGGGGAATCGGGCCTCGCGCCGATCATCTTCGCGCACGACCCGGCGTCGAACCACATGCCGCCGTTCCCGGAGATCCTGCAAAACCCCCTCGCCTACAACCGCAAGGGCCGCACGTACAATTTCGACGACCCCGATCAGCTCGTGCGCGGCGACTTCCCGGGCGGATTGAAGGACGTCAACACGGAGCTCTGCCCGATCCGCGACGCGATGGTCGACGCCTACACGCGCTGGATCGAGCTCACCGACATCGACGGCTTCCGCATCGACACGGTCAAGCACGTCGAAAACGGCTTCTGGCGGCATTTCACGCAGAAGGTGCGGCAGCGCCTGGCCGCGAAGGGCAAGACGAACTTCTTCATGTTCGGCGAGGCGTTCGACGGCCGCGATCAGCTCGTCGGTTCGTTCACGAAAAACGGAAACGACGCCCCGCCGCCGGCCGACGAGCTCGCCACGGACAACCAGTGCGTGACGGACGGCGTCCCGCTGACGGCGGACATGCTCGACAGCGTGTTCTACTTCCCGCAGCAATTCCAGGTCATCCGCGACGTCTTCCGTTATCGCGGGCCCACCTCGAACATCCAGAAGCTCTGGGCCGATCGCGTCGTCAATTACGGCGCGACGCCGGCGCAGGGCGGCGCGGTGAACGCGGCGGGCCAGGGCGTCTCCCCGCAAAAGCTGCTCGTCAACTTCCTCGACAACCACGACGTGCCCCGCTTCCTCTTCACGGGCGCGGGCATGTACCCCGAGGATCCGACCTTCGGCACGCCGCTCTCGCTCGAGACGCGCCGAAAGATGCTGCACAACGCATTGCTCTTCCTCTTCACCGAGGAGGGCATTCCCTGCGTGTATTACGGCACCGAGCAGGATTTCCAGGGCGGCAACGACCCCGGCAATCGCGAGGACCTCTGGACGTCCGGCTACAACATGGGGGCGCCCACGTTCCAGTGGATTCGCCGCCTCTCGGAGATCCGGCGCAAGTACCCCGCCCTGAGCAAGGGCGACCTCCAGATCCTCTGGGCCAGCGATCGCACGGGCCCGAGTGATCCCGACGCGAATGTCTTCGCGTTCGAGCGCACGGGCGGCGACGCGGGCGACTCTTATGCGATCGTCGTGATCAACGCGAACATCGAGAAGGAAGGCTCGCCCGAATTCGGCGGCCAGCCCATGCAGGTCGGCGCCGCGCCCGGCACGGTGCTCGTCGACGTGCTCAATGAGGGCGGACAAACCTACACCGTCACGAACGACGGCCGCCTTTCCATACAACTGCCGCCTTCGAGCGGCGCCGTCCTCGTCCCCGAGTCCCAGCGCTAGCCCCGGAGCTCCCCACGATGGCGTCGGTCACGGTCACGGCCCTCAAGAAGAAGTTCGGACAAACCGAAGTGCTCAAGGGCGTGGACGTGCGCGTGCCCGAGGGCCATTTCGCCGTCCTCGTCGGCCCGAGTGGGTGCGGGAAATCCACGCTCCTGCGCCTGCTCGCCGGGCTCGAAGAGGCCGACACCGGCAAGATCGAGCTCGGGGATCGAGACGTCACGCGGCTCGAGCCGCGCGATCGGAACATCGCCATGGTGTTCCAATCGTACGCGCTGTACCCGCACCTCACCGTGCGGGAAAACCTCGCGTTCGGGCTCAAGCTGCGCAAGACCGACCCAGCCGAGATCGAAAAGCAGGTGAAGCGCGCCTCCGACATGCTCGGGCTCGGGGCGCTGCTCGATCGATTGCCGAAGCAGCTCTCGGGCGGGCAGCGGCAGCGCGTCGCGATGGGGCGCGCGATCGTCCGCAAAGCGGATCTCTACCTCTACGACGAGCCGCTTTCGAACCTCGACGCGGCCTTGCGGGCGCAGGTCCGCGTCGACATCCGCAAGCTCCACGACGAGCTCGGCGCGACGAGCGTGTACGTCACGCACGACCAGGTCGAGGCGATGACGCTCGCCGACGTGATCTTCGTGCTGAACAAGGGCCAGGTCGAGCAATCGGGCGCGCCTTTGGAAATCTTCGACAAACCGGCGACGAAGTTCGTCGCGGCGTTCCTCGGGAGCCCCGCCATGAATTTCATCGACGGGGCGCTGGAACGGGCAGACTCGGCGTGGGTGTTTCGCGCCAATCACCTCGTCGTGCCGGTCGACGAGGCGACCTTCGGCGGGCTCGAACCGGGGCGGAAGGTGACGCTCGGCATTCGGCCGCACGAGGTGGCGCTCGCCGAGGGTGGCGGGGAGACGACGAAGCTCGTGGTCACGGTCGTCGAGGCGCTCGGCCCGGAGACGTATGCGCACGGCGAGATCGCGGGTGCGCCGTTCATTGCCCGCGTGGAAGCTCGCCGAAGCATCAAAAAAGGCGAGACGCTTCCCCTCGTGTTCCGATCGATCCACCTGTTCGACGCGGCCACCGGAAAATCGCTCCGCGCGAGGTGAAAGCGTGAAATCGACCGAGCGGCGACCGTTCCGCGGGTTCTGGGCCTTCGCACTGCTGTTCGTGGTCGTCTTTTTCGCGCCCGCGGCCCGGGCCGAGCCGATCCGGCTCTGGCACGCGCAACGCGGCGACGAGCAAAAGGCGCTCGAAGAGATCGTCGCCCGCTTTCAGGGCGAGCGCGTCGAATTGCTCGCGCTCCCCTCGGACGCCTTCAAATCCAAGGTCTCCGCCGCCGTCCAGTTCGGCGAGGGGCCGGACCTCTTCGTCGACGCGCACGACAAGCTCGGTGATTACGACGGCCGCAAGGTCGTCGCGCCCGTGGGCGACGCGCTCGACCGAAACGCGTTCGCCGGCCCCACGCTCGCCGCCGTCTCGCTCCACGGCGAGCCGTATGGCGTTCCGATCACGCAGAAGAGCATCGCTCTTTACGTGAACACGGACCTCGTCAAGGAAATCCCGGCCGACCTCGAATCGATCGAGGCACTCGCCAAAAATCTCCCGGCCGGGGTCGTTCCCCTCGCCTACTACTCGCAGTCGACGTATTACCACGCCGGGTTCGTCCACGCGTTCGGCGGGCTCATGCTGACGCCCGACGATCAGTTCGGGTTCGCGGGGCCCGCGGCGGAAAAATCGCTCGATTTCGTCCTCGACCTGCGCGCGAAAAAGGTCGTCGCCGAGGATACCGACGTCTCGGTCGTCACGAACCTCTTCCGCTCTGGCAAGGCTGCGTTTGCGATCGACGGCCCGTGGCTCGCGACGAGCCTGGCGGAAGCGACCTCGCTCCATTACCGCGTGGCGCCGCTGCCGCTCATCCGCGCGGCGGGAAAACCCATCCAGCCTTATCTCGGCGTCGAGGCCGTCATGCTCACGCCGAAAGGCGCGACGCGCCCCGAGGTCCGCGCGCTCGCGCGGCTGCTCGCGAGCCCCGAGGCCACGAAGATCCGCCTCGAACGAGCGCGCACCTTGCCCGCGCGCATCGACGTCCCCTTGCCGCCGGAGGACGCGTTCCTCGCCGCATTCGCCGAGCAAGCCAGGTCCTCGATTGCGATGCCCTCCTCGCTCGCGATGAACTCCGTGTGGGAGCCTGCGGACCGGGCCATTCGCAAGGTCCTCCGCCGCGACGCGCTCCCCGCCGCCGCGCTCTCCGAGGCCAAGCGTCGATTCGACGACGTGCGCCGCCCGGCGCCGCCGCCCGCCTCGCGCACGCCCGGGCTCGTCGTGTTCGGCGCGCTGCTCCTGCTCGGCGCGTTGACGCTCGTCCGGCGCGCGAAGGATCCGGAATTCCGAAAAGATGTGAAGCGCTCGCTGCCCGCGTACGCGTACGTCGCGCATGCCATGATTGCAGTCGGCGTCCTCGTGGTCTTGCCGCTCGTGCTCGGCGCGCTCACGTCGCTGCTCGGCGGCTCGATCCAGAATCTGAAAGAGGTCGGCTGGAACAATTACGTCGGGCTCCACAATTTCGTCCAGATCCTCACGGCGCGCGGCAGCCCGCTCCTCTCGACGGGATCGTTTTACGTGGTCCTGCTCGTCACCGTCCTCTGGACCGTGATCAACGTGTTTTTCCACGTCGCGATCGGCGTCGCGCTCGCGCTCCTGCTCTCCCGGCCGATGCTGCGGCTGCGCGCGCTCTACCGCGTGCTCCTGATCATCCCCTGGGCCGTGCCGAGCTACGTGACCGCGCTCGCGTGGAAGGGCATGTTCCACCGCCAGTTCGGGGCGGTCACGGGGCTCATCCAGGCCCTCAACGAAACCTTCGGCACGAGCCTCGAGCCCATTTCGTGGTTCGCTCGTTTCTCCACGGCCTTCGCGGCGAACGTGGCGACGAACGTCTGGCTCGGCTTTCCCTTCATGATGGTGGTGACGATCGGCGCGCTCACCGCGGTGCCGGACGACGTGCTCGAAGCGGCGAAGGTCGACGGCGCGAGCCGCTGGCAAAGGCTCTGGCTCGTCACGCTCCCGATGATCCGGCCGAGCCTCCTGCCTGCCGTGACGATGGGCGCGGTCTGGACGTTCAACATGTTCAACGTCGTCTTCCTCGTCTCGGGCGGCGAGCCCGACGGGACGACCGAGATCCTCGTCACCGAGGCCTATCGCTGGGCCTTCACCCGCAATGCGCAATACGGGTACGCCGCGGCGTACGCCGTGCTGATCTTCCTCCTGCTCTTCGGTCGGACCCGGCTCTCGGATTGGCTCGCGGAGCGGCGCGAGGCGCGCGAAAAGGAGGCCTCGGCGGCGGCGATCGCGAAGGCGGCGGGAGGTGCGGCGTGAACAAGAAGCCTCCGTTTCTCGAATCGGCTGCGTGTCACGTCGTCCTCGTGATTGCGGTGGCGTTCGCGCTCTATCCCGTCCTCTGGGTCGTCGCGCTCGCGTTCTCGGGCACGCAAACGCCTTCGCCCCGCGTGATTCCCGTTCCGGAGGCGCCGACGCTCGCGCACCTCTCGGCCGTCGTGGGCGCCACGCGCAAGGTCGATGGCGTCGAGACCTGGCTCTTCGGCCGCCAGCTCGCGAATTCGCTCGTCGTCTCGCTCGCGACGACGCTCGTCGGCGTGCTCATCGCCATTCCGACGGCGTACGCCCTCGCGCGGTTCCGCTTCGCCGGCAAGGAGTCCGGCGTGCGGGCGCTGCTCGCCACGCAGATGTTCCCGGCCGTGGCGAGCGCGATCCCGCTCTACATGATCCTCAATTACCTGGGCCTTTTGAACTCGCGGACGGGCCTCGTCGTCTGTTATGCCTCGACGAGCGTGCCTTTTTCGATCTTCCAGCTCCGCGCGGCGTTCGAGGCGATCCCGGTCGACCTGGAAGAGGCCGCGATGGTCGACGGCGCCACGCGTTTCTCCGCGTTCGTCCGCGTGGTCTTGCCGGCCGCGCGCCCTGCGATTGCCGTGACCGCGCTCTTCGCGTTCATGGGCGCCTACAACGAGTTCATCCTTGCCGCGACGCTGCTCGACAAGGAGGAGATGTTCACGCTGCCCGTGATGCTGCAGCGGTTCATCGGCGAGTACGACGCGCAATGGGAAAAATTCGCCGCGGGCGCGCTCGTCGTGTCGCTCCCGGTGATGGCGCTCTTTTACGTGGCGCAGCGCCATCTCGTCGCAGGTCTCACGGCAGGTGGCGTGAAGGGGTAGTCTTTACGGCCTCGACAGCGGGCAAAGGTAGGTGACGCCCGCCCCCACGAGCCCCTCGCCCACGAGATCGATTTCCGGCACGTACGAACATTTCTTCCCAGCCTCGTCGGTCAGAATGCTCGCGCGCCGTTCGAGCAGGTTTTCCACCTGCGCCCGCGTGATCGGACCCGTACTGTCGACGCGCTCGGCAACCTTGACCGTCGGCGCGCCCTGGCAGGAGAGCACGGCCGTCACCGCGAGGTTGGGCTCGACCTTTTGCCCCGCATCGCGGCCCGCGACGATCGGGCGCACCGTGCCGCGAATGCTGGCGCTGTACCAGCAGCCGTTATCGAGGGCAAACGTGAAAAGCTCGTCGTAGGACCAGTCCGACGAAACACTTGGTCCGCCTGGGGGTGGTGGAACCTCGGCCCCTCCGTCGGGCCCGCCTCGCTGCGCCAGGAGCGAGACCGTATCCGCGAGTGCCACGCCGGAAAGCGGAAGAAGCGCGAATGCAGCGAGTCGACCGAGTCCCGTACCTTTGGACCTGACCATATCCCTCCAGCGGCCCTGCCGGGGGAGCGCGTTTTGCGCGCGCCCCAGGCAACCGGACCCCTCGTCCCGGAGCGATTGCCAGGATGATGCCAACGGATGCCCGGCGGGCGTCGTCGTCAGGGCTTGCGGGCGCGCTCGCGAAAATGGCGTCGAACGCGGAGAGTCAGAAAATCCAGACCGGCCGCGCGATCGTGATCGGCTGCACGCCCGCCTTCGTGCCGAGGAGGCGATGATCCGGATCGAGCGTGACGGTGACGACCGCCTCGGAGAACGGGACCTGCATCGTGGCCGTGGCGTTCTGGGGAGCGAGGCCGAAATCGACGTTGACGCGCGCCGTCTCCGTCGCGCCCTTCACCTCGACCTCGACGACGCAGGGGAAGAGTTTTCCGGCGGGGTTTTGCTGTGTGACCGTGATCGTGGCCAGGCCGTCGAGCTGCGTCGCCGAGACGTCGAACGTGGGCCAGACCGGCGCGCCTTTGCCGAAGACCCACGCGTCGAAATAAACGTCGAGGTCCTGCCCGGACGCAGCTTCGAGCGCGTCCTTGAGCTCCGCCACGCTGCGACCCCCCGATTTCGAGAGGAAGTCCGCGATGCCCGCGAGCACCGCATTCTTGCCGATGAGCGGTTCGAGCTGGAGGTAAAGCACCATCGGCCCGGGGCCATACACGTCCCCGTAAAAGTCCTGCACCTCGGGCGCGGGCTCGTCCATGGGGCGGGGCCAATGCGTGGAGAACGGCGAGACGCCATCCCAGTAGGCGCGCGTCGCCGCCGCCTCGCCCTCGGGACGCGCCAGCTCCTCGAAGACGTAAGCGAGATACTCCGCCGTCGCCTCCTTCCAGACGAAATCGGTCGCGGACGCGAGCGTCGTGTGGTCGCCGGCCCATTGATGGACGATCTCGTGCATGAGCACGTGCATCGGGGCGTCGGCGTAATCGGTCTGGAGTTTGTCGAGCTGCTCCTGCAAGACGATGTTGCCCGGGTGCTCGAAGCCGAGCCATGCCGTCGGCCCGCCCGCGATGCGCAGCTCCTTGCCATACGGGAACGGCCCGAGCAGCGCGGTGATCCAGTCCATGAACGCGCCGACGCTCTGCTTGTCGAGCGACGCGGCGAGGGTGCCGAGCGGGACCTCGTAAAACACGAGCTCGACGTCCGCGAACGTGCCATAAGGCGCGCGTTCCCAGAGCGGATCGGCGGCGATCGCGAACGCGGAATAGGTCGGCGCATTCGTGACATCGCACGTCGTCTTCGTCTCGCCCGCCGTGAGCGTCCCCGGGCAAAGCACGACGGTGCCCGCGGGGTGCGTGACCTCGAAATGGAAATCGCTCATGCGCGCGGGATCATCGTCGCAAGGACCGAACCTGTCGCAGCCGCCGACCCACGAGAGCAGATACGAAAATTCGCCGCCCGCGAGGTCCTTCTTGCGTGAGAACCCGACGTCGAGGCCCCACCACGTATCCTTCGAAACCGTCGTGGTTGCCCCGACCGTGACCGTCGGGCCCGCGGGCATGCCCGCGCCACACGCTTTGAGCACGTTGCTCGCAAATTCGGCGGATGCCGCGGGACCTTCGTTCCACGTGACGTCCGTGAGCGAGGAAGCCTCGCACGATACGCTGTAACAATCCCCGCCCGGCGCCGCGACGTCGAGCGCGAGCAACGACTGCGCCTCGGCCGTGACGAGATCGAACGTGTAGTCGTATCGGACGACGTTCGCCGTGATGTCTCCGGTGAGCCCCGTGCCGCCGCCGCCTCCGGCGCCGCCCGCGCCGCCGCCGCCGCCGGCCCCCCCCTCGCCACATCCGGCGACGCCGCAGTTGGCGGCGGGGTCGTCACTGCAACCGGTGACGAGCAAGGCGAGCGCCGTGAGGCCGGCAAAGAGCTTTCGGGGCGAATCGAGGCAGGAGCTTGAGGGGAAGCGCATGGGGGCATCGTACAGGAAAATGCCCACCCGAGAAGATGCGCGCGGGCGGCGAAAGGTGCTTCCGCACCGGGCACGGGATCCATTACGCTCCTCGCGATGCCCTACAAAAGCCTCTCTGCTCCCCGTCGTGTCGAGTCCCTCGACGCGGACGTCCGCGGCGCGGCCGCGATCGACAATCCGGGCCTCGTGGCCATGGTCTCCGCCGCGCCCGCGCGCCTCGCCGTCGTGCCGATCGGCAGCGGCACGAACAAGACGGTGAACCTCTCGCTCGGCCAGGGCGACGAAGTCGCGATGCTGTCGCGCGACGTGGCCCTCGTGCGCAGCGAAAACGAGGTCTGGGCGGTGCTCGACATCCACCACCGCGCCAAGCTCGAGCGCGTCGCCAGCGACGTGCGCTCGCTCCGCGGTCGCCCCTCGGGCGAACACGCGCTCGCGCTCACCTGGGACGGCAACGCCATCCAGCTCTCGGTGTCGGGCAACGAGGTCGAGGCGCGGCCCTTCGTGCTGCGCGGAACCGTGAAAGCCGCCGACCTCGGCGCCGTCGACACGACGGTCGTCGTGGAGGTCCCCGGCGGGCTCGAGCTGCGCATGCACCCCGGCCCGACGCCGGAGCCCGGCGCGAACGGACGCGTGGGCCTTCCCGCCGAGGCAAAAAAGTTCGACCGCCTGAGCAGCGGCACGGCCCTGCACGTGCTTTACAAGAAGGGCGATAGCGCCGCGTGCATCGTGACCCAGCGCGGGGGACGGCTCGCGGCGAAGCTGGTCGACATTGGCGTGCCGATCACGTGCGCGGCGGTGAGCGAGACGAGCCTCGTCGTGGGCTTCGCCGACGGACGCGCGGCGCTCTTCGACGGCCAGACGCTCGACGCCGCGGGCGGCGGGCCGATGACCCCGACGCATTCCCTCGCGCTCGGCGCACGCGGGGAGCCGACCACGATGCTCATCACGAACAAAGGCTCGGCCTGGGTTTGGGTCGGGACGAGCGGCGGTGAGGTCGTGCGCGTGTCGCTGCCGCGGAAGTAATCGTTCCGGGCGCCCGCGCATCCGTCGCGGCGCACCGCGTTTTCCCCCGCATTCCCTCCTTCCGACCCACGACACCGCGATCTCGTCCTGATCGCGTGTTTCCTTCAGGAACGCCCTGCATCGGGGAAAAGCCTCCGCATGACGCGGACATGCGCTGCTGCCCGGACGACCCGGGTAGAAGGCTGCCGACCACGAAAAAAATCCTTGGCATGATTTCGTGGTTTTTCGCCGCGATCTCGGGTCGCCCGGTTTTGCAGAGACTTGCAAAGCTCCAGGGGTGGGACACATTACGGCCCGACCGGCGGGCCATGCCACAACGAAACGTCCGTGACGCTGATTCAGCGGCGGACGCAGGGCTTTCGTGCGCTCGCCGCTGCGCGCCCTCGGGGGCGTGGGGGCCATACCTACCTTTCTTCATTTGATCGGAAGGCACCATGTCGAAGCAGGAGGCATCGAACATCGTTTCGGTGGGGGACGTCCTCGCCGGCAAGTATCGCGTGGAGAAGGTGCTCGGGATGGGCGGAATGGGCGTCGTCGTCGCCGCCACGCACCTCGACCTGCGCGAGGTCCGGGCCGTGAAGCTCATGCGTCCCGAGGCGTCGAGCGAGCAATGCGTCGAGCGTTTCCTGCGCGAGGCGCGCGCCGTCGTTCGCCTCCGCAGCGAGCACGTCGCCGAGGTGTACGACGTCGGCCGCCTCGATTCCGGCGCGCCCTACATCGTGATGGAGATGCTCGAAGGACAGGATCTCGCCGCAATGCAAAAGCGCCGCGGCGCCTTCCCCATCGAGGAGGCCGTCCTGTACGTCGCGCAAGCCTGCCATGCGCTCGCCGAGGCCCATGCCGCCGGGATCGTCCACCGCGATTTGAAGCCCGGAAACCTCTTCCTCACGCGCCGCTCGGACGGATCGCCCTGCATCAAGGTTCTCGATTTCGGGATCTCCAAGCACACGAGGCCCGAGGTGGACGATCCGGAGATGACCGGCGCGCGCGACCTCATGGGCTCTCCACTTTACATGGCGCCGGAGCAAATGCGCTCGGCGAGCAAGGTTTGCGCACGGGCCGACGTCTGGGCCCTCGGCGCCATTCTCTACAAATTGCTCACGGGGCGCGCTCCGTTCCAGGCGGCCACGGTGCCCGAGATCTTCGCGGCCGTCCTCGCCAAACCCGTCAAGCTGCCCTCCGCGATCCGGCCCGACGTTCCGCGCGGCCTCGATAACGTCGTGATGCGTTGCCTGGACAAACATACCTCGCGCCGGTATGCCTCGGCCACCGAGCTGCTCAACGCGCTCCGGCCGTTCGGGCCGTGGGACGCGACGCTGGAGGAGGACGGGGAAGCGACCCGTCTTGGCACCCTCGCGCGCCGCAGCAGCATTCCGCCCGGCCGGCTCCGGCTGGTCACGCCGCGAGAAACCCTCGAATCGTCGCCCCCGACGCCGACGCCGGCGCGGACGTCCACGCCGCCCTCGGTGCCCGTGCGTATGCCGAGCCGTCCCCACCTCGCCCTGCTCGAGGAGCAGGAGCCCGCTGCCGAGGTGATCGAGAAAGACGATCGGAGCATGGGGCCCTGGGAGGGCTCGCACGACAAACCTGCCTCACGGCCGGTGCGCCTCGTGCTCGTCGCGGGCTTGACCGCGCTCTCGGCGCTCGCAGGCGCGGGGGTCGCGGCGATCGGCGTGCAATGGCCCGCCTTCCGGGCAGCGCCGCAACGAACCCAGGAGACGAGGGCCCTCGGCGTGCACGTGCCTTTCACGACCACGCGGGAATCGCTCCCCGCGCCCGCGGCGCAGCCACCCGCGCCCGCGTCCACGGTGACGCCCGCGGCGAACGAAATGGATATCGATATCGAGCCCGCGCCGACCGCTTCGGCGTCCGCCGACGCGGACCGCAAGCCCTCGCGAAAAACGCCGGGATCGACGCCCACGGCGGCAAGCCCTACCAAACCCGGGCAGACCGGGCACCGCCCTTACGACCCCTTCACGGGGCGCCATTGACGCGGCGATCGAGGAAGGAGCTTCGACATGTCCGGAAAACACACAGGAGCCGCGCTGTTCACAGCGATCGCCCTTTTCTGCACGATGACGGCCGCGCGCGCCGAGGAGCCCACGTCCACGCACGGGCTCGGTCCGGTCGAGCGCGCGGAGGTGCTCTTCACCCGCGCGATGGAGCTCTCGGCCGAGGGACGCGACGTCGAGGCCTGTCCCATGCTCGAACAGAGCCTCGAGCTCGATCCGGCCATGGGCACACGGTACAGGCTCGCGGAATGTTATGAAAAGACGAGCCACCGCGAAACCGCGTATCGGCTCTATACCGAGGTCGCGATCGAGGCGAAGCGCGCCGGCATGACCGATCGGGAGAGCCGGGCGCGCCTGCGCAGCGAGGCGCTGTCGGCGATGCTCGCGCGGCTCGTCGTCTGGGTGCCGAAGGAGGTCGCGGAGACGCCCGATCTCGAGGTCACGATCGACGGCAGGCCACTCGATCGGGCAGCCTGGACCGGCGATCCGCTCCCGGTCGAGCTCGGCGAGCACGTGCTCGAAGCCATGGCGCCCGGGCGAAAGCCCTATCGTCGTGTCGTGCCCGTGCGCGATACGTCCGTCCCCGTCGAGCTCAGCGTGCCTACGCTGCGCGGCGAGCACGAAGCACCGCCCGTGCCTCATGTCGAAGCCACGATTCCCGTGGCGCACGCGAGCGCAGCGACCCCGGCCCCGAGCGTGCGCACCACGGCCGCGCTCGTGCTCGGGGTCGGCGGCGCCAGCGCCTTCCTCGTGGGCGCGGGCATCGCCGGGGTGTCCCTGGCGACGGGAGGTTTGTCTGGGACGACGCGCTCCACGTCCGCGATCGGCCTCGGGCTCGGCGGCGCGAGCGTCGTGGCTGCGGGCGTCCTTTGGCTCGTCACACCACCAGCCAAGCGCGACAGCGGCGCGGCCATGGCCGTCGTGCCCACCGTCGGTCCCCTCGGCGGCGGCGTTTCCCTCCTCGGACGATTCTGAGCCGCTCGTTCTTCCCCCGCGCCAAGCCCGGCTGCTACCCTCCGTCGGGAACGAAGGATCACGGAGGGATTTGTCATGCGAAACCTGACCCTGTCCGACCTGCGCGCGGGCCTCTTGGACCTGTTCCATCACCGCGACGAGGCGCTGAAGGCCACGCAGACGGGCAAGCTGTATGGTCCGATCCTGGCCGCGAAGCGCAAGGCGATCGAGAACCTCGAGGACGCGGGGGGCAGGCCCGTCGGCGATCTGACCGAGGCCGACGCGCATCACGACGGACTCGGCACGGCGATCTGGCATTACACCGAGGCCGTCCTCTCCCATCCGTTCGTGCCCGAGGAGCGGCGCGCGGCGGCGCGTCGCATTCGCGAGGCGTTCATCCGTGACCTCGGCGTGCTCAGCGACAGCTATGCGGAGGAAGCGGCGGCGGCGAAGCAGAACCGGCCGAAGCTCGCGGAGCTCGAAGCCGATCTGCGCGCCGCGCCGACGCCCGACGGAAAGACGCTCTACGACTGGGCGAGCGCGTTCGTGGATCACGGCGACAAACTCGCGCAGCTCCTCGCGGGGCGCGGGCAAGCCACGGGGTTCGAGTATTTCCGGCAGCAGACGGCGCTGCGCGTGACCACGATCGGCCTGCTCGGCCGTTTCCGCGCCGCGCTGCGCGACGAGCTGGTCGAGCACCCGCACATGCCGCGTGATCTCGACGAGCGGATCTTCGGCGGCTTCGACGAGCTCTCCCAGAAGCGCGCCGACGCGAAGGAAAAACGCGCGTAACGGGACGATTCCCTCGCCCCCGAACAACTCCCTCACCCCCGGCCCCTCTCCCTTGCGGGAGAGGGGAGACGAGGGAAAGAGGCGCTCAGCCCTTCGGCGCGACGAGCTTCGCGAGGTCGCGGGCTTGTTTGGCGTAATCGGCTTTGCCGAGCTTGTCGTAGCCCTTGGCGAGGTCCTCGTAGATCTGGGTCATCTCGGCGGGCTCGGGTTTCGTGAGGATTGCGCTGTTCAGCTCGAAGATCGCCGAGACCTGCTGGCCCGAGCGCGCGAGGGCCTTGGCGTAGAGGCGGTGGACCTTGGTGTTCGAGACGTCGACGTAGATCGCGCTTTCGCCCACCTTGACCGCCTCTTCCCAGAGGCCGCGCTCGACGAGCAGCTCCAGAAGCTTCACCCACACGCGCCGATCGTGCTGATCGAGCAGCGATAGCCGCCGCAAGGCGTCGAGCTGCCCGGCGATGTCCTTTTGCTCCTTCGCGAGGTCGTAGAGACCCTGGAGCGGCTCGGCCTGCGAGGGGTCGAACTTGAACGCGGCCTCGAAGCAGGCCTTCATGCGCGTCTTGTCCTTGCGCATCTCGGCGAGGTCGGCGGCCTTCATGCGCAGGACGTAGCCGTCGTGGCCGTTCGCCACCATCTTGTCGAGGATCCGCGCCGCGTCGTCGAGCTTCTTTTCGCCCATCGCGAGGCGCAGGCGCACGAAGTTCGCGTCGGGTTGCTTCGGATCGAGCGCGAGCGCCTCGTCGAGCACCGCGAGCGCCTCCGGCTTCTGCCCGTCCGAAAAAAGCGCGAGCGCGAGCTCCACGAGCTTCTTCGGGTTTTTCGGATCGGTACGCAGCGCCTTGCGCGCCTCGTCGAGCGGAGGCGCGTGCAGGTCCGGCACGTATTGCTTTTCGTAACGCGCGAGCCGCTTCTTCAGCCATTCGCGGAACTGCCGATCGACCTCGTCGTGCGAGACGCCGAGCGCGCCCTTGATGACGTCCGGCGTGCGCTCGCCTTTGCCCCAGCGCGGCAGCATGGCCGCGACTTTGTCGAATCCGTATTTGTCGGCCATGAACACGACGAGCTGGCTCGCCGCGAAATAGGCCATCGTCACGTCCTCCACGGAGTCGACGTGGGTGAAGGCGCGGTTGAAACCGTCGAGCGGCGGGATGCGCCCGCCCTTCAGCGCGGCGAAGAGCGCCGGGTCCTCCTCGCGTTGCCATTCGGGGCGGCGAATGATCGTCTCGTATTCGCTGAGGCCCTCGGTGAACCAGCGCGGGACGTGGCTCTTCGAATACTGGATCGCGAAGACGTGCCCGAGCTCGTGCCAGAGCACGTTGCCCCAGTTGAACGGTCCTGCGCCGGGCGAGAGCGCCGCGAGGGACTGGCCGAAGCAAACGCCCTGGATGCCGACGTTCGGCAGGCCGCTCGTGCGAATGCTGAAGTGCTCCGAGTCGGCGTAGAGCTCGATCGAGACGGGCATCTTCGGCGTGAAGCCATAACGCTTCACCATCGAATCCCACGCCTCGTCGAGCATGCGCGGGACGTAGCGCTCGAGGACGGGCTTCTCCTCCTTGTGATACCGAATGCGGAAGCGCGTGCCGTTCGTCGCGACGTACTCCCCGGGGATCGTCTTCTCGAACAGGTTCAGCGTGTTGTAGGCGCGGACGTTGAACCGATCCTTCTTCCACGATTTGCGGAGCGCATCGAGGCCGCCGTCATCGTCGCCGAGGCGGATCTTGTTCAAGCCGAGCGTCGCGAAGGCCTTCATGTCCTGCGCGTCGACCTGCGTGGCCTCGTCCATCATGCGGACGATGTCCTCGTAGCGATGCTCCCACTCGGCGTACTCCGCGACGATCTGGAAGAACGCGGAGTACTCGGGGTTCAGCGAGAGGACCTGCTTCTTCGTGGCCTCGTAACCCGCGAGATCGTCGGCGAGGAAGCGCGTCGCCGCCTTCATCGAGAGCAGCTCCAGGTTCGTCGCGTCGACCTCGAGGCCACGCTTGACCGCTGCATCGGCCGCCGCGATGTCCATCGTGCGCAGCGCGAGTCCGGCGCGGATCACGTACGCCGAGGTGAGGTTCGGATTCACCTCGAGCGCCTGCTTGATCTCGCTCTCGGCCGCCTCGAAGTCCATGGCGTTCTCGAGCTTGACGCGCGCCATGGCGACGTGGACGCGCGGATCCTTGGGCGCGATCTTCTGCGCGGCCTTGACGGACTCGCCCGCCTCGCCGGGGTTGTACTTGTCGAGGAAGAGCTCGGCGCGCCAGAGGAGCGTCTCGACGCGCGTCTTCGCGCCCGCCTTCTCGGCCTCGCCGTACGCCTGGTTCGCGTCGTGCGCCGAGCGCAGGAGATGCGCCGCGCGACCGACGAGCGAGAGGCCCTCGGCGTCACGATCGTTGATCGTGTCGTCGTTGTACGCCTCGACGAGCCTGCGCAGCGGCACGCTCGCCGCGCCGCGTTTTCCGCTGCGGATCAAGAGCTCGCCGAGAACGAGCCGCGCCCTGTGCGCCGTGTCCTCGTCCGCGACGTCCTTCACGGCGTCGATCGCCTCGTTCACCTTCCCTTGCGACGCGAGCGCCTCGGCGATGATGGGCGCGGCCTGGATCTTCGTGTCCTTGCCGAGCGCCGCGGCGCTCTTCGCCGTCTTCACGGCGTCGGCGTAGCGGCCCTGGAGGAGTTCGAGCCGCGCTTTCTCGACGAGGGCCGGGCCGCGCTCGGGCCCGGACTTGACGGCGTCGAGCTCCTTCTGCGCGGCGGCGTAGTCGCCCTTCTGCGCGAGGATCGCGGCGCGCCCGACGGCCTTGCCGGACGTGTCGTCCGCGAAGGATCCAGCCGGAGCGAGCAAGGTGGCAGCGAAGAGGGCAGCGAGGAAGGAGCGGTTCGTGCGCATGTTCGTCGAGCCGGAAAGGCAGGTTCTTTCTTACGACGCGCGCCGGCCCCTTTCCAGGGCGAGCGTACGCTGGCGAGCAGGCGGGCGCGCGACGTCGCTGGCTTTTGGACCGAAAGGAGTCTAGGAGGAGCGGCGCCGTGGGTGCGAGGGCATGCGAAGTGGAACGCGCGCAAGAGCGCGAGGGCGCGCACGAAGACGCGCGCCGGACGTCGCGACGCGTCAGCGAGCTGGTCGAGAAGGGTCTCGTGGATCGCGGCGAGATGGAGGCGCTCGAGCGTGTCGCGGAGCGCTTCAGCGTGGCCATCACGCCCGACCTCGTGGACCTCGTCACGCCGGGTGATCCGAACGACCCAATCGCGAAGCAGTTCGTACCGAGCAAACGCGAGCTCCGGATCCTGCCGGAAGAACGCGTGGATCCGATCGGCGACGATCCGCACACGCCGGTCAAGGGGATCACGCACCGCTACCCGGACAGGCTGCTCTTGAAGCCGGTCCACGTCTGTCCCGCGTACTGCCGTTTCTGCTTCCGGCGCGAGAAGGTCGGTCCGGGCAGCGAGGTGCTGTCGCGCGAGGAGCTCGCGGCGGCGCTCGCGTACGTGCGCGCGCACGAGGAGGTGTGGGAGGTGATCCTGAGCGGGGGCGATCCGCTGATCCTGCCGCCCCGCAAGCTCGCCGAGATCACCTCCGCGCTCGCCGCGATCGAGCACGTGCGGATCCTGCGCGTGCACACGCGCGTGCCGGTGATGGAGCCCGGGCGCATCGACGCGGCGATGATCGAGGCGCTGCGCGTGCCGGGCCTGACGACGTACGTCGTTTTGCACACCAACCATCCCCGCGAGCTCGGTCCGAAGGCGCGCGAGGCGTGCACGCGGATCGTGGACGCGGGGATCCCGATGCTGTCGCAGACGGTGCTCCTGCGCGGGGTGAACGCGGACGCCGAGACCTTGAAGGAGCTGTTCCGCGAGCTCGTGGTTTTACGGGTCAAACCGTATTACCTGCACCACGGGGATCTGGCGGTGGGGACGGGTCATTTCCGGACGAGCATCGCGGAGGGGCAAACGATCCTGCGCGAGCTCAGGCAGAGCTTGTCGGGGATCGCGCAGCCGACGTACGTGCTCGATATCCCGGGCGGTTACGGGAAGGTGCCGATCGGGCCGGGGTATCTGGGCGCGGAAGGGGAAGACGGGCGGCGGACGGTGGAAGATCCGTGGGGGCGGAGGCATGAGTATCCGCCGGGGAACGGGAAGACGGGGGATTGAAGGGGGGCAGGTCAGGCGGGGCGTTTCCAGGCGCAGACCGTATCGATGTAATGCATGGCGTGGGTGACCTGGACGCATGCCAGCACCTCCCGGGCCGAACCGAGAGCCGAGGGATGGTTCGACGCCTCTCCTGTCCGCAGCTCGGACGCACCACGTCCACGCTGCCCATAGCGCCCCTCCCATGAGACCCCTGGCCGCCAAGGGGTGCGCCGAGCGTCTGGACTCCAGGGCGGCGTTCGGAGTTTCATGACGACCTCACGCGCCTGCACACCCAAGAGTCGCACGAGCTCTGCGTGGGCCAAACTCCGCCGGTGCCAAGTCACCCCCTTTGGGATATAAAAATAGCTGGTCGTAGTGCGTCGCCTTGACGGGCGAGCGAGCAAGGTTTTCGATGATCGTCGGGAGAGGCTACGCGCTCCGCGAGAAGATCGAGGAAACCGCCGATTTTTCCCTGTACCGCGCGTGCCGCGAGGGCGACGGCGTCCCGGTCTTGCTGAAAATCCTGCGCGCGGAAAGAGCGACTGGCGCCGAGGTCGCGCGCTTCAAGCACCAGTACGAGCGCATCGCGCGCCTCGCCTCGCCCCGCCTCGTCGCGCTGTGCGGCGTCGAGGCGCTCGCCGGCTCCTTGATCGTCGTCCTCGAGGACTTCCCGGGCCGCGATCTCGCGCGGATCCTCGCCGCGCGCCCGTCACGCAGGATGCCGGTCGGCGAAGCGCTCGATCTCGCGGCTGCGCTCGCCGAAGGGCTCGCCGTGGTGCACGCGGCCGGGCTCGTCCACCGCGATCTGCGCCCGCAGAACGTGCTCGTCGGCGCGCGCGGCGCGGTCAAGATCAATAGCTTCGGCGTCGACGCCGAGATCACCCACGCGCACGAACGGCTCTATGCGCCGGCGGTCATCGCCGACGTGCTGCCTTATGTCTCCCCCGAGCAGACAGGCCGCATGAACCGCGGCGTCGACTACCGGACCGACCTCTACGCGCTCGGCGTCATCCTGTACCAGATGCTCACGGGTCAACGCCCCTTCGAGGCCCTGGACCCGATGGAGCTCATTCACGCGCACCTCGCCCTCGCGCCCGCGCCGCCGTCCCGCGTCGATCCGACGATCCCCGAGGCCGTCTCCGACGTCGTGCTCAAGCTGCTCGCGAAAAACGCCGAGGACCGTTACCAGAGCGCCGAGGGCCTGCTCGCCGACCTCGAGCGCTGCCGTGAGGCCCTGCGCGGCACGGGGACGATCGAGCCCTTCGTCGCGGGCCTGCGCGATCGTCAGGACCTCTTCCGGATCCACCAGAAGCTCTACGGCCGCGCGCATGACATCGAGGCGCTCACCACCGCGTTCGAGCGCGCGCTCGAGGGAAGCCGCGAGATCGTCCTCGTCTCCGGCTACTCGGGCATCGGCAAGTCCTCGCTCGTTCACGAGATCCTCAAACCGCTCGCGCGGCAGAAGGGGTATTTCACGAGCGGCAAATACGACCAGTACAACCGCGACACGCCCTACAGCGCGGTGATCCAGGCGTTCGACGGCCTCGTGCGGCAGATCCTCACCGAGAGCGAGGCGCGCATCCTCCGCTTTCGGAGCGCGATCCTCGAGGCGCTCGGGCCGAACGGGCAAGTCGTCTGCGACGTCGTCCCCTCGCTTCTGCATGTGATCGGCCCGCAGCCGCCCGTCCCGGCGCTCGGCCCGCTCGAGGCGCAGAACCGCCTGAACCGGTGCTTCTTGCTGTTCGTCTCGGTGTTCGCGCGGCACGCGCACCCGCTCGTCCTCTTCCTCGACGATCTGCAGTGGATCGACCCCGCGAGCCTCGTGCTGCTCCGCACCCTGCTCGCCGACGACTCGCTCGAGTCGCTCTTCTTCTGCGGCGCCTACCGCGACAACGAGGTATCGCCCGGGCACCCGTTCGTCATGGCCATCGAGGAGCTCAAGCGCGCCGGGCTCGCCGTGTGCGACATCGTCCTCGCCCCGCTCGCGCGCCCGCACCTGCTCGAGATGCTCTCGGACAGCCTCAAACGCGACGACTGTGCGCCGCTCGCCGACGTGGTGCTGAAGAAGACCGGCGGCAACCCGTTCTTCGTCAAGGAATTCGTCCGGTCGCTGCACGACCACGGCGTGCTCACGTTCGCAGCCGGGTCGGGATGGCGCTGGGACCTCGCCAAGATCGAAGCGCTCGCGTACACGGACAACGTCGTCGACCTCATGGTGCGCACCATCGCGCGGCTACCAGCGACGACCCAGACGGCCCTGAAGCTCGCCGCGGCGATCGGCAACCGGTTCGAGCTCGACGTGCTCGCCACGGTGAGCGAGTGCTCGCCGGAAGACGCGTACGGCCGCCTCGATCCTGCCGTGAGCGAGGGGCTCGTGATCGCCCGCCGCGAGGACTACCGCTTCGCCCATGACAAGGTCCAGGAGGGCGCCTATGCGATGATCCCGGAGGCGGACCGGCCCGCCTTCCACCTCCGGATCGGCCGGCTGCTCGCGGACAAGCTGGACCTCTCCGAGAGCCAGAACCTCTTCGACGTCGTCGGCCACCTGAGCAGCGCGGGCGACCTCGTGTCGGACCCTGCGGAGCGCCTGCGCCTCGCCCGGATGAGCTTCGAGGCCGCCTGCCGCGCCGAGGACGCGGCCGCCTTCGGCGCCGCCCTGCGCTACCTGAAGCTCGGCCTCCTGCGCCTCCCGGAGGACGCCTGGACGTCGCAGTACCGGCTCCGCCTCGCGTACGCGAAAAAGACCGGCCTCATGCTCTCGCTCTGCGGCCTGCACGACGACGCCCTCGCGATCCTCTCCGATTGCCTGGAGCGGGCCGCGAGTCGGCTTGATCGCACCGAGGTGCTGCGGCTCAAGATGGGCGTGCAGGTGCTCAAGAACGACCTGCCCGCCGCGCTCGCGGAGGGACTCGCAGCCCTGCGCCCGTTCGGGCTCGACCTGCCTCCCTTCCCCGACGAATTCATGGTCAACGCCCAAGTCCAGGCGACGATGGATCTCGTCCGGGAAAAGACGCTCGATGCGCTCCCAGGCCTGCCGCCGCTCGCGGACCCGGAGATCCGCGCCATGCAGGACGTGCTCCAGGAGTTCTTTGCTCCCGGCTGGTTCGTGAGCCCCAACAACCTCGCCATCACGACCGCGAAGATCCTCGAGAACACGCTCCGCCACGGGCTATCGGAGCACGCGATCTACGGCTGCGTCACCTTCGCGATGTTCCTCTGCGGCCGCGGCGACATCGAACTCGGCTACCGCTTCGGCCGCGCCGCCGTCGACCTTTCGAAGCGCCACCCGGACAAGAAGTCCGAGTCGATGCTCCTCAACATGTGGGGCTCCATGGTGCAGCAATGGAGAGAAAGCTACGCCGCCTGCAGGGAGACGGTGCTCCTCGGCATGCATGCCGGCGTCGAGACCGGCCAGTACATCTGGGCGTTCTACAACACGGTCAACGTCAGCACGAGCAGCCTCCTGCGCGGCCTTCCGCTCTCCGACCTCCTCGCCGAGGCGCAGAGCCACCAGCCGATATGCAAGCTCGACAAGTGGAACGCCATCACCTGGATGAACGGCGCGGTCGGACAGATCGCGCACCAGCTCTCCGTCGAGACCGCGCGCCCGGCGATGCTCAAGGGCGCGTGGATCGACATCGACGAGGTGCTCGAAGTGGCCCGCCGGATCGACAGCCAGGGCTCGCTCTTCTTCGCCCACTTCTACATGGTGATCCTCGACGTATTCCAGGGCGCGTTCGAGGAAGCGGCGCGCGCCGCGCTCTTGCCGAACATCGAGATCCCGACCGTAGCCGCCTGGCTCGGCACCTCCGCGTTCCTCTTCTACGCCGGTGTCGCGTTCACGCAGGCGGCGGACGTGGTCTCCCCGGACGAGCGCGCGCTCTTCCTCGCCCGCGCGGAGAGCTTTGCTCAAAAACTCTCGCGCTGGGCGGAGTTCTGCCCGGAGAACCTTTCGCACCGCAGCGCCCTGCTCCGCGCCGAGCTCGAGCGCGCCGGCGGCGACATGCTCGCCGCGTGGAATCGCTACGACGAGGCGATCGTCCTCGCCCAGCGCGGCGGCTACCTCCACGACGAGGCGCTCGCCAACGAGCTCGCCGGCCTCTCCTTCCGCGCGCTCGGCAAGACCACCGTCGCCCGCGCCTACCTCACCGAGGCGCACAGGGCCTACGGCCGATGGGGCGCGACGGAGGCGATGCGGCGCCTCGAGCGCGCGTACCCCGACCTCGTCCCATGCGAGATCC
>NZ_JAGTJJ010000010.1 GCF_028435365.1 Polyangium jinanense
GCAGGAGCCGCTGCTCGACCTCCTCCACGGTTCCTTCAGCTGGATGCTCATGCCGATCGCGTGAACCACTACGAACTTTGGGGATGATGTACTAGCCTGAGGGGAGGCGACACGCGCGCCGTCCCGTGCTACCGCTCCCGTCGTCATGGACTCGCTCCTCCAGGCGGTTCGTAAAGCCTGCCCGCCCGGTCTCTGGTCGAAGGGCGTCAACCTGGCCCGCGACGGCGCCGTGATCCTCGACCGGAAGACCTCCACCGAGCTCACCTATCGCATCCGCGTCCCCGGCGTCGCCATCGCGCCCACGGTCACGCTGTACGCCGCGGACGAGGAGTGGACCTGCGATTGCGGCGGGAAATTCGATCCCTGCCAGCACGTCGCCGCCGCGGTGATCGTCGCCGCCCAATCCCCCGAGGGCCACGCTCCCGCGACCGGGACGGACATGAGCCAGCGGGCCGCGCCCGCGCCGAAGCCCGTGCTCGGCAAGATCGAATACGAGTTCAGCCGCGACGCGGGCACGTTGTTCCTGGAGCGCGCCGTGGTCTTTCCGGACGGTCGCCGCGAGCCTTTCCAGGGATCGATCACGAATCGCGTCTCGCGCGGCGATCTGCCGGTCTTGCCCACGCATGAGGACATCACGATCGACCGGATGTTCTCCACCTGGAAGGGCGGCGTCGTCCCGCTCTCGCGCGTGCGGGAACTGTTTGCGCTCCTCGAGAATGCGCCGAGTGTCCTTTTCGACGGTTTTCCGGTTCGCACGAGCAAGCAGGCCGTGCGCCCCTCGGCCGCCGTGATCGACGGCAAGAATGGCGGCGTCCTCGTGCGGGTCGAGAAAGACCCTTCCGTCGACGAGGTCATTGCCCGCGGCGCCGCGCGTACGGGCGACGTCCTGCGTCCCCTCGGGGATACCTCGATCACGGGCGATGCATGGGAAAAACTCCCCATGGAGCGGCTCGTTGCGAAAGAGGAGCTCGGCACGTTCGTCACGAAGATCCTCCCCGACCTCGACAAACACACGCGCCTCGTGGTGCGCACGCGCAGGCTGCCGGGCGTGGCGCGGAAAAGCCGCCCGCGCATTTCGATCGAGCTCTCGCAGGCCGGGCATACCCTCTCCGTGCTGCCGCTGCTCGTGTATGGGGATCCGCCGGAGGCGCGCGTCGATCAGAATGTGCTCGTGCACCTCGGCGGGACCGTGCCCGTGCGTGACGAAGCCGAGGAGCGAAGGCTCATCGAGCGGCTCCGCGACGAGCTCAACCTGATCCCCGGCCGGCGTGTCGATCTCGACGGCGAGGCCGCATTACGATTCGCGCAGAAGCTCAAGGGATTCCGCGGCGGCGAGCAGGGCGAAACGCTCGGCGAGCTCTTCGGCAAGCGCCCGCTCGTGCCGCGGTTCGACATTCAGGGCGACGGCTTCGACGTCGTCTTCGAATCCATCGCCGAAGACGGCGAGGAGGGCGGGACGACGAAACACGCGAGCGGCGCGGCCGTCATTCGCGCGTGGAAGGACGGGCTCGACATCGTCCCGCTCGAAGGCGGCGGGTTCGCGCCGCTGCCGTCCGATTGGCTCTCGCGGTTCGGTGATCGCGTCGCCGATCTGCTCGCCGCGCGGGCGGAGACCGAGGACCAGACCATTCCGCCCGCGCTCCTGCCTGCGCTCGCGCGCCTCTGCGAGGAGATCGACGCCCCGCGCCCGCCGGGTTTTTCCCGGCTCGCCCCCCTGCTCGAAGGTTTTTCGGGGATCCCCGAGTCGCCCTTGCCCGCGGGCCTCGCCGCCACGCTCCGTTCGTACCAGCGCCGCGGCGTCGATTGGCTCTCGTTCTTGCGGGACACGGGGCTCGGCGGGATCCTCGCGGACGACATGGGCCTTGGAAAAACCCTGCAAGCGCTCGCAGCCACGCGTGGCCGCGCGCTCGTGGTTTGTCCGAAGAGCGTGCTTTTCAACTGGGAGGCGGAGATCCGGAAGTTCCGGCCAAACTTCTCCACGGCCCTCTACCACGGCCCCAAGCGCGCGCTCGATCCGAAGGCGGACGTCACGCTCACCACGTATTCGATGCTGCGTATCGACATCGAGGCGCTTTCCGCCATCGAATGGGATACGATCATCCTCGACGAGGCGCAGGCCATCAAGAATCCCGACAGCCAGGTCGCGCGGGCCGCGTATGCGCTGCGTGGCAAATTCAAGGTGGCGCTCAGCGGTACGCCCGTGGAGAACCGGCTGGAGGAGCTCTGGAGCCAGATGCATTTCGCGAACCGCGGCTTGCTCGGCGGGCGGAGCGATTTCAAGGAGCGTTATGCCGGTCCGATCGAGATCGGCCACGCCGGCGCGGCCGAGCGGCTGCGCGAGCGCATTCGCCCGTTCGTCCTGCGTCGATTGAAGCGCGAGGTCGCGCCCGAATTGCCGCCGCGTACCGATCGTGTGCTCAGCGTGGAGCTCGACGACAAGGAGCGCGCCGTGTACGACGCCGTGCGCGCGGCGACCCTCAGTGACGTGGTCAAGCGCCTCGCCGAGGGCGGCAGCGTGCTTGCCGCGCTCGAAGCTTTGCTCCGGCTGCGCCAGGCGGCCTGTCATGCGGCGCTCGTGCCCGGGCAGATGGCTCCGGGGTCGTCCAAGGTCGAGGCCCTCGTCGAGGCGCTCTCCGACGCGGCGGCGGACGGCCACAAGGCGCTCGTTTTTTCGCAATGGACGTCGCTGCTCGATCTCGTGGAGCCGCACCTCGCCGAGGCGGGGATCTCCTTCAATCGGCTCGATGGCTCGACCGTGGATCGCGCGGGCGTGGTGAACGAGTTCCAGGCCGATGGAGGCCCGCCGGTGATGCTGCTCTCGCTCAAGGCGGGCGGGACGGGCCTCAATTTGACGGCGGCCGATCACGTGTTCTTGCTGGATCCGTGGTGGAACCCGGCCGTCGAGGACCAGGCCGCGGACCGCGCGCATCGCATCGGCCAGGACAAACCCGTCTTCGTGTACCGGCTCGTGGCAAAGGACACGGTGGAGGAGCGGATTCTCGCGCTGCAGGAGAAGAAGCGGCTCGTGGCGGACGCGGCGCTCGGCGAGGCGGCGCAGGCGGCGGCGATCACGCGCGAGGATTTGATGGCGCTCCTCAGTTGATTGGACTGCCAACGAGGTAGGCGCGCGTGTGCGCCCCGGAGTTGTCGCCAATAGCGTGACGGAGCGGGAAATGCAGGCATTCGAGCACGGCACGTGAATTGCTGTGCGCGGCCGTCATGAAATGGCAATCGAGGCTCTTCTTCGTCGTGTCGGCGGGGCTCGTGGCGGCGGCATGTCAGGGGACGGAAGCCGTGCCGCTCACGCCGAGCACGGCGGGGCCGTTCACGGTGGAGGGGTATTACGGCAAGGGGGCGCCGAGCGTGTACGTGCTCGTCGTCGACGACGCGAATACCCCGGAGGCGGCCGCGCTTCGGGCGCGCGCGGCGCAAGCATTACGTGCGAGCCTCCTCGCCTACGTGGAGAGGCGCGGGGAGAGCTGCGTGGGGACGCGTGATCCCGCGGAATGGCGTCCGGGCGATGATCGTGTGGTCATCGTGCGAGCGAGCGCGCCGACGCAGCTTTCGCTCGTCACGCCCATCGATCGGCCCGCGCTCGCGTGGACGACGATCACGTCCAAAGAGGAAGAAATCGACGCCGTCGTGGCCGCCGCGACCGAGGCCATGGAGCAGCGGCTCGCCATGCCCGGGGAGACCTATCGGCCGCTGCGAGCCGCGAGCCGCGCGCTCGATCTCCTGAAGGGATTGCAGGCGCCGGAGACCGAATCGGAGACGGCGTTCGTCGCGTCCCTCGCCAAAGGTACGATCCAGGCGCTCGTCGTGGCGAGCACGCGGGACGACGAGGACGTCGTGCCCCCGGCGGACCTCGTTCCGAACGAGGTCTCGTTATCGTCGACGTATCGTACGATCGTGGTGACGCCGTCGAATGCCGGGCAATGTCAGATCGGGGAGGCCGAAAGTACGCGCCTCGAAGCGTGGGGCGAGCTCGTCGGGGCGAGGGATTATGGGTGGCCTTGCGACGATGACAGCACCTGGAACCTCATGCTCCATCCGGGGTTCGTCGATTGCGGGCACCTCTGCGTGGAACGACCGATCCAGGTCGACACGAGCGGCGCGGCCGCGTGCAAGGTCCACGTCGAGCAGCCAGACCTCGAGCGATGTGATCCCGACAAGGGATGGCGGGATCCGGGCGGGAAGGAGATCCTCGTCGAGTGGAATGGCCAGACGCTTCGCCGCTGCGAGGTCGTGCAGCACGAGGGCGCGGCGCTCGAAAGCTGTCGCACCTCGCCCGATTGTCCGGGCTGTGCGAGCGGGTTTTGCGTGACAGACGTTTCCTTCGAAGAGGCGACGTGCGAGGAGGGGAAGCACCATTGGCCCCTCCGTTTCACCGGCGGAGCGAGGGCGCTGCCGTATGGACGGCTCGAACTCACCTGCGACACGGCGGAGGATTGACCGGCGTGACAAGGGCTGCCGTCGAACGATCCAAACACCCATCGAAGATGGTCCCGGTGCTCGGGACAAACCGGATCGAGCGGATCCAGAGCGCGGCGAGCGCGCTCGCGATCGATCTCGACGTGCAGGATTGGTTTTTCGTGTGGACCGCGTCGACGGGCCGGGAAGTGCCTTAATCACGAAGGCCGGCGAGCGCGGCCGTGCCGGCCATCCAGGCGACGAGCGCGAGCGCGGCGAGCTTTTGCAGCGCGGGAATCAGCGCCGAGGTGATTTCCACGCCTGAGGCGACGTGCGCTGCATAAAGCGCGCCGTCGAGCGCCGCGAGGCCCGCCGTCAATCCCGCGAGGCGCGCGGGCATGCGCGACCCGTGTCTCGTCGCGAGCAGCCCGAACGTGGCGAGGCCGCCCGCGAGGAGCCCGGGCACCGCCGCGACGAAGATGAGCAGCGCATGGAGCACGCCATATCGCTGCGAGGGGGCGAGCGGCACCGCAATCGCGGCGAGCGCCGAGGCGAGCCCGAATCCACGCACGGCGAGCGCGAGCCGGCCGCGCTCCGGAAAGAGCCGCGTGACGAGGAACCAGAACGGCAGCGTGCCCGCGGACAGGAGGATCATGCCGGCCTTGCCGAAGGAAGCGCCGGGGTTCGTCTGCCCATTGAGGGCGCGATCGGCCGTCAGATCGCAAAAGAAATTGCGGAAAAAGTCGTGCCCGGGGGAAGCACGATCGAGCCACGTGCCGCCGGGATAGAGGGCCATCGCGGCGGCCATCAGCGAAAGAGACAGGACGAGCGACCCGAGCACGAAGAGCGCCGCGGCGCGCACGGCGGGCGGCGGAGCGGGGCTATCTTCGGCGATGGGGCGCGCCATTGCCGCCCGAGTCTACTTCGATCCTTCCGACTTGGGGCGACGTACGAGGACGTGGTGGAACGCGGCGCCGAGGTGGCGAATCTCGGAGGCGGTGATGGTGGCGGCGTCGGCGCGCTCGCCCAGCTCGAATCGGCTCAGCACGAGCAGCCCCGCCTGGTGCGCCATGAGCAGCCGGTTCTTGAACTCGGCGAGCCCGAGCCCGGACGTCTCGCCGCGATCTTCGAGCGAGCGGAACAGCGCGGCGATGAACACCTTGCCGTCGTCTCGACCGAGGAGCAGCTCGGTCGCCGCATGCCCCACGCGGACGGCGAAATCACGCGGGGAAAGCACGATCAGCGGCGGAGCCGAGCCGCGGCGCCGCTCGTCGTCGCGCAGCTTGCGCGCATGCGCGAGGAGCGCGGCCACGCCGTGCGGCGAGAGATCGGCGAGCAGGGCCAATAGCTCGCTCGCCGGATCCAGCATCGGCGGCGGAACGCTCGCGCGCGGCGGCACGCTCGCGCGCGGCGGCGCGATCGAGCCCGACCTCTGGGCCCGCATTTTCGTGCTGCTCTTGCGTTTGGGAAATGGGCTGAGTCGACCCTGCGACATGATGACCGGTCAACCTACCAGCGACCGGCCGCCCGGTGCAACAAGGCTTTTCCGCGTGCCCGGCGGAACGTGGGAGCGTCCACGAGACACCTCCCTTTGTTGCTCCGCGCGCAGAGGCGCCGCGCTCATCCACACATAGGTATGCTGGTGCAGATCGAGACGTCCATCTGGCCCGCATGACTCGCGCCGTTTGGCGTGACGAACGCGTATTTCACCTGCGCCGTGTCGTTCCCGACCGAGAGGACCTCGACCGAGGCGCTTTTCGGCGCTTCGGAGTTGCCGCCGACTCCATTCGCATACCACCACGCCTGCACCTCGTTCGTCGGCATGGCGGCATGGAACGTCCACGACTGTCCGGCCGCGAGCATGGACGTGTTGCCAGGGTAGATCGCGAAGTGGAGCTGCGGTTCGAGGCCCGCCGCCTGGCCGCATGTCGACGCGGTTCCGAGGTTGAATACGAGCCAGGGTCCGTCGTTCGGCGCGCAATCGTTGCTCACGAGGCCCTCGGCGAGCAGGCTCATGGCCGGCCCGCCGCCGCCCTGGCCGCCGCTGCCGCCATGTCCGCCATTGCCGCCATTGCCGCCGTTGCCCTGCTGCACGTCGGGGCTCGAACACGCGGCAGCCAGGCCGAACGCGCCCAGCGTCGCCGCCAGCAACATTCCTTGTCGCATCGGAAAAACTCCTCGGCGCGCAATCACCGCGTGATGCGCGGCGCGCCTTCCTCGTCGACGGCGTCTTTCACGTCGGCCGCGTCGGAGGCGGCCTCGTCACGTCCGTCGTCCTTCTTCGCCGCCTCGGTCCGCGCCGCGTCGTCGCGGCCGATCGAGGCGCCTGCGAGCGCCCACAAGGAGACCGGGACGTCCGGGCCCGTCGTCGCTTTCGTGGCGCGCGAGAGATAAATGCCGCCCGAGCGCTCGCCATTGTCGCTGCGGGCCTCGGCCGTGCGGCGCGGGGCCGGCGCAGCGGGCGGAGGCGCCGCGCGGCGCTCCGGGGTCTTCACGCCGCGCTTGCCCTTCTTCGCGATCTTCTGCCGCGCCTTGCTCGGCGCGTTTTTCGCGATCTCGACGCAGCTCTTCGCCATCGAGGGCGGGCACGAGATCCGCACGTGGAAATGGTCGTCGTGGGGCAAACCCCCGGTCGGCTGCATCATGACCTGCGCGGCCCGCACGTAGAGGGCGCGCGCGATGCCACGCGAGCGAGCATGCGTGAGCAGGGCGTGCTTGATCGGCTCGGCCACGAAGATGTGGCTCACACGCGCCTGCCGATCGAGCAGGAGATTCTGCAAGAAGAGCCAGTTCCGCGCGACGTCGAAGCGCGCGCCCGGCACGCCCTTCGCCGTGAGCTTCTCGTCGACCTTCACGAACGAGGGGCGCAGCACGGGCTCTCCTTTTTCATTCACCAGGTAAAACCCGAGATCCGCGTCGCGCCCGCTCTCGTGGGAGTGGTGATGCGCGAGCTCGCCGCCGTTCTTGCGCGAGAGGTCCCCGACGCCGAGGACGGCGCCCGGGTACTTCTTGTGCACGGCCTTGGCCGCGCGATCGAGCGCGTGGACGAGCGCGGGCAGGCCCCAGCGGGTGTCCGCGTCCTTGTAGTTGTAGGCCGGGACGACGCGCAGGTAGGGCTTGTCCTTCGTGTCGAGCCGAATGCCGCCTTCGAGGCGCCCGTCGTTCGGCGGGCCGACGGAATCGGCGCGCGGCGGCGGCTCGGGCTTTTTCTCCGGCGCCGCGACCTCGGTCTTCGTCGTCTTTCCGACCCGTCCGGGGCGTCCCGTGGCCGAGGGCTCGGTCTTGGCGCGGCGCGAAGGGCCTTGGGGCTTGTGCGTTCCCGCGCGTGCGGCCTGGGGGACGGCGGGCGTGGGCGGCGCGGCGTCGGCGGGCGTCGTGGGCGTGCCGCAGAGCGCAATCGCGAGCGCGGCGGCGAGGGAGCGGAAGGGGCTACGCACGGCCCCGGGAATAACCTTCGGCGAAGGACGGGGCCAAGTTTCCACCCAGCGTCCTCTGGGAAGATCGCTTCGTGATCTTCCGAGCATCGAACCGGTCGATGCTCTAGGGCTTCGCGTAGCCCCACTCCACCACCTGGGCCATGTCCTCGTCGTCCATCCCCGCCGCCTTGCGCGCCGCGCGATTGATCGAGATATCGAGGCTGAAGGGAAACCTCTTGGGAACCACGGCGTCGCGCATGCGCATGAACGCGAGCTCCTCGAGGGCTTGCTCGGGATTTGCCATTACGAATTCGCGACGAATCTTCTCCAACTGCTCGAGGTCGAACGCGTGCGCTTGCTCGCGCTCCTCGCGCGCTCGGCGCCTGTCTCCGTTACAGAGGTACGTGCTCCAGCGAACGCCGCTGCGAACATGGAAGATCTCGTCGGACATGATGGCCCCGAGGACGCGCGTGACCTGCTCTTGCCCATAGAACGCGCGTTTCTTGATCTGGAGGACGAACCCATCCAGGGACAGCGCTTCCTCGAACGTGCTGCGCAGGAGGAGGCGCCAGAGCAGCTCGCGTTTGCTCCCCGGCTCGCACGGCGCGTGATGGTAGTGGAAGTCGTAGACGCCGGTGCTGATCGGCAGGTCCCCATACGTGCCGCCGAAGTCCTCGAGGGTGTTGATACAGGCCTGCGCGTGCCTCGACTCGTCGAACATCTGGCGCGCCATCGCCGCATGAAACTCTTCGGGCATGTCCGGGTGCTCGTAGGAGCACCGCGCGAACAGCTCGAGGGTGGTGATCTCCTCATCGGTCATGCCATGAAACATCTGGCGCGTGTGCTCGACCTCATCCTCGTAGATGGCGCGCGACGACAGGGCCCCGCGTGTCGCGAACCTCATGTGGCCGGGCCGGCTGGGCCTCGGGACCCGGTCGATCGGAGCCCATAACCACTCGCTGACATCCGTCGGCGCGCCGGCCTCGCGAGCCTCCCAGAGCGCTTGGAGCACGCGCGCGTGCTCCTCGGGCGCTCCGGTGAGATGTTGCGCTTCGTACCAGGCGATCTGGGTCTCCAGGGAGCGCAAGGCGGTCTCGAGCTGCTCGCGAATGTTCGTGTCCAGCACCGGATCGGTGCCTCCCAGCACGTCGACCACAAGGCCCTTTGCGCGTCGCTTGAGGTCGGCGAACAGCGACCAGAGCAGGATCGGCTCTGACGCGCTCCTGTCGATCGCACAGGCGTAGTTTCGCCAGCCCTCGGGCAGGGACAGGCGAAAACCTCCGATCGGGAGGCTCAACGATTGCGTCGTGTTTCGCAGGGTGGAAGCATTCTGCATGCTCGCATATTGAAACCGACCCAGCGTCAGCGTCGTATCGATCCCGACAATCTTGGGCATCCAACCGGCCAGAACATGGGCCGCAGCTCGCTCCAGATAGGCAATCCGCTGCAAGGCACAAAAGATGGCCGGACGCTGCCAAAACTCTCTGCTCATTGTCAAAACTCCAATGGAAGGAGCCTCGAATGCGGCTCTTCGTATCGAGGACGGAGCCGCGCCGCGGCTCCCGAGGTTGATTTCCTTCGCCTCGGGCAGTCTTGGCCGTCTTCGAGGCCTCCGATCGACAAGCGACCGGAGGCCTCGAGTGGGCTTTGGTGAGCTATCGAATGACCGTGACATGCCAGGAGCAACAGCAGCGCGACGAGACCCCCCGGTTGTGCGTCCAGCCCTTGCCCATGCCGAGGGTAACGGCCTCTTCGAGGAGCTGCTTGATCTGGTCGGCCGACAGGTTCTTGAACATGAGGGATTCTCCCGTTCTCATTGAATGTCTGTGTCGCGTCGCAGGTCACCTCTCGATGACTTGCGAGGGCGGGGCCATGGCAACTCGCGGGCCACGGAGAAAACACGGCCTGGCGCCGCGGAGCGCGGTTTTCGGCCGCACGTCGGGCGCGAGGATCGCGCAATGCGTTGCCTGATCACGCAACCGGCGACGCGGCACGAGAGCGGCCGCGTTCGTCTCGATGGTCGCAAGGATCGTGGAGAGCGCGTCTCGCCTTCGGCGAGGTGAAGCAAGCAGCGAGCGGAGCGCAGCTTCTCCGCGTCGTCGTCGCCGGTGCCGGCCAGGCGTTCGAGCGCGGCTCGTTCGTTACCAGCGCGTGCTTCATCTACGAGGGGCCGCCATCCCGACCCTCGATGATGACGAGAGCGTCGCCGTCAAACCCGGCCGCCGTGGCTGGCGCCCTCAATTTTGGCAGCCAATGCGCTCGTTATGCAGCGCGATATCATCGATCCACGCCGTGAAACCGGGCGGGGCTTGCTGATAGTTCGTCCAGCCGATGCGCACCTCGCTGAAAGCGTTTGGGATCTGCGAGCCCTCGTAGTTGCCGGGCCCGTTCGCGAAGCTGATCTGATCGACGTGCACGTCGTCGATGTAGAAGTCGTAGCTCTGCGTCGGCCCGTCGATGTGCCATTCGGCGCAATGCCACTGGTCGTCGAACATCCAGGTGTAATCGCTTCCCTTGCCAAACTCGGCCCCGTTGGGCTGGACGTTGTAGAGGTACTGGACGTGAGAGCCGTTGCCGTCGTTGTTCCAGCCGTCCTTGTCCTCCTTTACGGTATCCACCACGCGGACCTCCTCCGGCCCTGCGGTGGGGCCGTCGCCGTGAAGCGCGACGATGGTCGAGTGGACGAAGGCGTCGGGGACGGGGAGCGCTACCTTGTAGCGAATGCGGCCCCAGTGCCCGCTGCCGAGCTTCGAGCCGTCGTGATAGATGCGGCGCTCCCCGTTGGCAATCGGGCCCAATTTCAATGAGTGGGCGCCGCTCACCGCTTCATCGTCGGCGACCGCGGCGGGGTCGCCGTGCTTGGTCCACCCTTGCGGGATCGCACCGACCTCGGTGGCCTCGAAATCCTCGCAGATGATGTATTTGCCGGGAGAGCATAAAGCTTGATTCTGGCCGGAGCCGCCGGAGCCGCCGGAGCCGCCGCTCCCGCTGCTGGCCGTCGAGCTGCCGCCGGCGCCGCCGGTACTGCTGCTGCTGGTGCTGTCACCGCCATTCCCGCCGCCGCCCGAGCTCGAATTCGAGGGGTCCGAGCTGCAGCCTGCGTGGAATGCGATCAAGAGGAGCGCGAGGCTGCAAGCGTGAACACGATGCATCGTTGACCTTCGACTTTCTGCGCGAATGGTCGAGCACTCGTCCACTCGCCCGTAAGGCGCGTGATCCTACCCCAGGGCGGCCACGGATGCTGTAGAGCTGCGCCCCCAAGCAGAAGAGGTCCCGCTCGGTCGCGAGCCCCCGAGGACGAGACGACCACGTCGCTTGGGGCTCAGCGGCGGCAGAAGCTCGGAAGCGTGCATGAAGGACCCGCGGGAAGGTTCGAGGAGGCGCATCGTGCGACCGACCATCCGCACGACGACGTACGGACACTCTCCAGCCGCCCCCGCACCGGCACCGGCAGCCCCGCGCTTGCTGGCCAGCCCCTCCGCCCGACGTACGGGCTCCCCAAGGCGTTCGAACCAGCGTCCTCTGGCCTTCCACCGGTCGCGAACGACCAGCCAGCCAGCATCAAGCGCCCATCCCCGGTTCCACGGTATGCGCGGGCTTGTCTCCCTCCCATTCCCGCGTGAAGAGCGCCGAGAGGGCCACGAGAGCGCTCGCCTTGTCGACGTTGCCCTTCGGGCTGGGTGCGGGCCTCGGTGCCTCCTTGTGTCTTTCGTTCTTTCCGGACGGACCGAACGTTCAGAAGCGCGCGCGGCCCCGCACCACACCCGCGAACAGCTTATCCCCCTGGCCACCCGGGCGCGGCTCTGGTAGCACTCCCGGCCGTATGAACAAGGTCTACCAGAGCGCCCTCGACGCGTGCCGGGACATCCCAGACGGCGCGACGATCCTCGCGGGCGGCTTCGGCCTCTGCGGGATCCCCGAGAACTGCATCGCCGCGCTGCGCGAGCTCGGCACGAAGGACCTCGTCGTCGTCTCGAACAACTGCGGCGTCGACGATTTTGGTCTCGGCGTGCTCCTCCGGAACAAGCAAATCCGGAAGATGATTTCGTCCTACGTCGGCGAAAACAAGGAGTTCGAGCGCCAGTACCTCTCGGGCGAGCTCGAGGTGGAGCTCACGCCGCAAGGCACGCTCGCCGAGCGCGTCCGGGCCGGCGGCGCGGGCATTCCGGCGTTCTACACCCCGACCGGCGCGCACACCGCCATCAGCGAGGGTGGCCTGCCGGTCCTCTACAACCCCGACGGCTCGGTGAAGAAGTACTCCGAGAAGAAGGAGATCCGTTCCTTCAATGGTCGGGATTACGTGCTCGAACCGGCGATCCACGGCGACTTCGCGATCGTGAAGGCCTGGAAGGGCGATCGGTACGGAAACCTCGTCTACCGCAAGACGGCGATGAACTTCAACCCGATGATGGCCACGGCCGCGAAGGTGACGATCGCCGAGGTCGAGGAGCTCGTGGAGGTCGGCGAGCTCGATCCGGACACGATCCACACGCCGGGGCTCTACGTGCACCGCGTCGTTCAGGGCGCGAAGTACGAAAAGCGCATCGAGCGCAGGACCGTCCAGAAGCCCGAGGGAGCGAGGCAGTAAGATGAGCCTTTCGCGAGAGCAGATCGCACGCCGCGCGGCTTTGGAGCTCCGTGACGGCTTCTACGTGAACCTCGGCATCGGCATGCCGACCCTGGTCGCGAACTTCATCCCGAAAGGGATGGACGTCGTGCTCCAGAGCGAAAATGGCCTGCTCGGCATCGGCCCCTATCCGGTGGCCGGCAAAGAGGACCCGGACCTCATCAACGCGGGCAAGGAGACGGTCACGATGATGCCCGGCTCCGCCACGTTCTCGAGCGCCGAGAGCTTCGCCATGATCCGCGGCGGCCACATCGACCTCGCGATCCTCGGCGCGATGGAGGTCTCCGAGAAGGGCGACCTCGCGAACTGGATGATCCCGGGCAAGATGGTGAAGGGCATGGGCGGCGCGATGGACCTCGTCGTCTCGGCCAAGCGCGTCGTCGTGATCATGGACCACGCCGCGAAGAACGGGTCGCCGAAGATCCTGCGCGAGTGCGGCCTGCCGCTCACGGGCCGGGGCGTGGTGCACCGGATCATCACGGACCTCGCGGTCGTCGACGTGACGCCCGACGGCCTCGTCCTGCGCGAGCTCGCGCCGGGCGTTTCGGCACGTGAGGTGCAGGAGAAGACGGAGCCTGCGCTGAAGGTGCCGCACGACGTGAAGGAAATCGACCTCGACGGCGCCCAAGCATCGACGTAGGGCGTAGAATGAGCTGGCCAGACAAAACACCGCCCAGTGCCGGGGAAAAGCGCTCGATCGGCGCAGGTGTGTTCCGCCGCTGCGAGGGCTGCGGCGAGACCGTCACGGCCGCCGATCTCGCAGCGAATTTCGAGGTTTGCCCGCGCTGCGAGCATCACCACAAGCTCTCCGCGGCCGGCTGGCGGGCGCTGCTCTGCGACGAGGGCGCGCTCGAAGCGTGGGACGAGCACCTCGTGCCCGACGACCCGCTGCGCTTCAGCGACGGCCGGAGCTACAAGGATCGCGTCTCCGCCGCGCAGAAGAAGACCAGCGCGCGCGAGGCGATCGAGATCGGCAAGGCGAGCCTCGGCGGCCGGCCGATCGGGTACGGCGCGTTCGTCTTCGCCTTCATGGGCGGCAGCATGGGCTCGGTCGTCGGCGAGAAGATCACGCGCCTCTTCGAGCGAGCCGCCGAGGAAGAACTGCCCGTCGTGCTGCTCTCGGCCTCGGGCGGCGCGCGCATGCAGGAGGGCATCCTCTCGCTCATGCAGATGGCGAAGAGCGTGGCGGCGCTCGAGCGCTTCCGGCAGCGTCGCCTGCCTTTCCTCTCGGTGCTCCTGCACCCGACGACGGGCGGCGTGGCCGCGAGCTTCGCGTTCCTCGGCGACGTCAACATCGCCGAGCCGAAGGCCCTCATCGGCTTCGCGGGGCCGCGCGTCATCGAAACCACGATCCGGCAGACCTTGCCGCCTGGCTTCCAGCGGGCGGAGTTCTTGCTGGAGCACGGCATGATCGACGCGATCGTCCCGCGCCTCATGATGAAGCAGACGATCGGCCTGCTCCTCGATCACCTGCAGGACGGCCGCGCCGCTCGGACTCCACGCTGACCGGATGACGTCACCACGTCTGATCCCCCTCGTCGACGAGCTCATGCGGCGCGCGAGCCGCCGGGGCATGTCGCTCGGGCTCGAGCGCATGCACGCGGCGCTCGCGGCGCTGGGAAACCCCGAGAAAAAGCGGCGGTTTTTCCACGTCACCGGGACGAACGGGAAGGGCTCGACGAGCGCGATGCTGGAGTCGATCGCGCGGGAAGCGGGCTTCCGGACCGGGCTCTACACTTCGCCGCACCTCTGCCGTTTCGCCGAGCGAATCCGGGTGAACGGCGATCCCCTCGGCGACGACGACCTCGCGGACGCGCTCTGCCGGGTGCTCGCGGTCGCGCCCGATGCGACGTTCTTCGAGGCGATGACGCTCGCCGCGTTCGTCGCGTTCGACGCGGCGGACATCGAGGTCGGCATGATCGAGGTGGGGATCGGGGGGCGGCTCGACGCGACGAACGTGCTCGAACGGCCGCTCGGGACGGCGATCACGTCGGTGGCGCTCGACCACACGGCGCTGCTCGGCGACACACACGCGGCGATCGCGCGGGACAAGGCGGGCCTGTTCCGGCAGGACGTGCCGGTCGTGCTGGGGCCGCTCGACGACGAGGCGCTCGCGGTGGCGCTCGAGGTGGCGCGGGACGTGGGCGCGCGGCCCATCTTGCGGGTGGCGCGGCCGGGCGAGGGGGCGTCGCATGCGGGAGACGTCTTCGTCTTCGAGGCGCGGGCGCTTCCGGATGGGCGCGCGCGGATCGAGCTGCCGGGCCTGTGCGTCGAGACACACCTCGGGCTCACCGGCGCGCATCAAATCGCGAATGCGGCCGTGGCGGCGGCGCTCGTGGCAGCAACCTCGATGCCCACGTTCAAGGCGCTGCCGGGGCTGATCTTGCGCGGCCTCGCCGCGGCGCGATGGCCCGGACGGCTCGAACGCATCGAGAAGGACGGAAAGGCCGTTCTCCTCGATTGCGCGCACAATCCGCACGGCGCGGCCGCGCTCGCCGAGCACGTGCGTTCCCTGGGCTTTTCGCCCGATCGGGTGGTGCTCGTCTTCGGGGCGCTCGCGGACAAGGCGTGGACGGACATGCTCGACGCGCTCGGCCCGCTCGCCGATCGACGCGTGTATGCGGAGCCGAAGGGCCGGGCGCCGGCGCCTGCGACCGATCTCGCGGCGCGTTTTCCCGGCCAGCCCGTGCCCGAGGGGCGGGAGGCGATCGCGCGGGCCCTCGCAATGGCGGGGCCTGCCGACCTGATCGTGGTGGCGGGGTCGATTTATCTCGTCGGTGAGGTGCGGGGCGAGATGCTCGGCCTCGCTTGTGATCCCGTGGTCGCGTTCTGATCACGCGCGGCGCGTGGCCGCTTCGTTGCGAGTTTTGCCGGCCCGACGTACAGTGCGCGCCGATGAGTTCGCGAGCATTCGACGTCATCGTGATCGGCAGCGGCCCCGGCGGGGAAGGGGCGGCCATGAAGTGCGCCAAGGAGGGCCGGAGCGTCTGCGTGGTGGACATGCGCCACCAGGTCGGGGGCGCCTGCACGCACACGGCCACGATCCCCTCGAAGGCGCTTCGCCACGCGATCCAGCGCTTCGTGGAGATGCGCCACGTCCCGGGTTTCCGGGCGAGCCCCGACGCGCAGCCCTCGTTCGGTGACCTCACTCGCACGGCGAGCAGCGTCATCGCGCGCCAGACCGACATGCGGCAGACGTTCTACGAGCGGAACAAGGTCGAGGTCGTCGAGGGCCGCGCCCGGTTCCTCGATCCCCACACGGTGGAGGTCGGGCAGCCGAAGGGCGCGATCGACGTCCTCACCGCGAAAGCGTTCATCATCGCCGCCGGTTCGCGGCCCTATCATCCGCCGGACGTCGATTTCAGCCATCCGCGCGTCTACGACTCCGACACGATCCTCGGGATGGAGGAGATGCCGCAGTCGATGATCGTTTATGGCGCGGGCGTCATCGGCTGCGAGTGGGGCAGCATGTTCCGCATGCTCGGGGTGAAGCTGAACCTCATCAATACCCGTGACAAGCTGCTCTCGTTCCTCGACGACGAGATCGTCGACGCCCTCGCGTATCACCTGCGCGACATGGGCTGTTTGATCCGGCACAACGAGGAGTACGAGCGGGTCGAGGGCCAGGACGACGGCGTGGTCCTGCAGCTGAAGAGCGGCAAGAAGATCAAGGCCGACGTGCTGCTCTGGGCGAACGGACGCACGGGCAATTCGAATGGCATGGGGCTCGAAGAGCTCGGCATCGCCATCGATTCGCGCGGAAACATCAAGGTAAATGAGGCCTACCAGACCTCCACGCCGCACATTTACGCGGTGGGTGACGTGGTGGGTTTCCCCTCGCTCGCGAGCGCCGCGTACGATCAGGGCCGGTTCGCCGCGACACACCTCGTCGAAGGGCGCCTCGAAACGAAGCTCGTGGAGGACATTCCGACGGGCATTTATACCTCGCCCGAGATCTCCTCCGTCGGAAAGACCGAGCGTGAATTGACGAAGGCGGGGATCCCGTACGAGGTCGGCCACGCGCAGTTCAAGTCGCTGGCGCGCGCGCAGATCACCGGACGAACCGTGGGGATGCTCAAGATCCTGTTCCACCGCGAGACCCTGGAGCTGCTCGGCGTGCATTGCTTCGGGGACAATGCGAGTGAAATCATCCACATCGGTCAGGCGATCATGTCGCAGGAGGGCAAGGCCAACACCCTCCTGTATTTCGTGAACACGACGTTCAACTACCCGACGATGGCCGAGGCGTACCGCGTCGCGGCCCTGAACGGCCTGAACCGGGTGTTTTGACGCGAAGCGCGACGCCGGCGCATGGTAGGGCTGTTCGCCAAGGTACGCGTATTCGTGCTTGAGTCGCAGGGGAGGGGTGCATAAGGTGTGTCCTCGGCAGGAGGACAGACCCATGCACGTCACGCAGGCGAACGACGGAATCAAGATTGCTTACCGCAGCTTCGGGGACGGCCCCGAGGTGGTGTTCCTCGTCCACGGGTGGATGGTCTCGGGCGCGGTCCACGACGACCTGCTCGAGCACCTCGACAAGGACGGCCTGCGCGTGATCGTGCCGGACCTGCGCGGCGCGGGCCAATCCGACAAACCCGAGGCGGGCTACTCGATCCAGCGTTATGCCGACGATATCCTGGCGATCGCCGACGCCGAGGGCATCAAGTCGTTCACCGTCGTCGGTCACAGCATGGGCGGTCAGATCGCCCAGTGGCTCGCGGCCTATCATCCGGACCGGGTGAACGGCGCCGTCCTGCTCTGCCCGGTGCCCGCGAGCGGCGCGCCCTTGCCCCCGGAGGCGATCGGCCTCTTCTCGAGCGCCGGCGGCAACCGCGACGCGCAGCGCACGATCCTCGGCCTCGCCTGCAAGGAGCTCTCGCCCGCCTCGCTGGAGCGGCTGCTCGACGACGGCGCGCGCACGCTGCCCGAGGCTGTGCGCCTCTCGTTCGACGTCTGGCGCACGGGTGGGTTCGCCGATGCGCTCTCGTCGATCAAGGCGCCGCTCCTCGTGGTCGGCACCGATGATCCTTTCCTTCCGCCCGCGGCTCTGCGTGGTGAGATCGTCGCAAAGGTCCGCGGCGCTCGTTTCGCGTACCTACCCGGGCCGGGGCACTACGTGCAGGTCGAGCGCCCGCGGGAGACGGCAGCCTTGCTGCAAGCCTTCCTCTCCGCGCGCCGGCCGTGACCCGCGCGCGTCGTGCCCGGACGCGGCTCCTCGCCGCGGTGCGGAGGCGCCGCGCGGGGCCGGTCCGGGTGCATCCGGGCACGGGGCAAGAGCCGGGGCTCGCCGCGCTTCTCGGCTTGCTCGCGCGGAGGCGGGACGACGTGCTCGCGCGCGGCACGGACTGGGTCTTCGCGCTCGCGCCGGATCTCCAGGGCAAGCGGCCGCGTGAAGAGACGGAGAACCTCGTCGATCGGGTCATCACGACGAACGTCGCCGTCCTCGAATCCGGCGACCGGCGGCCGCTGCATACGTTCATCGATTACGTGACGAGCCTGCGCGCGGCGAGCGAGTTCCGCGTCTCCACGCTGCTCCGGGGGTTTCTCTCGTTCAAGCGGGGCCTCGCGGCGGTGATCGCCGAGGAGCGCTGGACCGCGCGCGAGGCCCTCGGCGCGCTCGGGCTCGTCGACGAGGTTTATTACGAGGCGATCTTCGAGCTCTCGGACGTGTACGGCGAGAAGCTCGTGGGGTCGGTGGTGGCGCAAAAGCGCGAGCTCGAGGCCGAGCTCGGGGCGAAACGCGCCGAGCTCGACGCCCAGCACGCGATGCTGCGCGCGCTCTCCTCGCCGATCCTCCGCGTGTGGGAGGGCGTGCTGCTCCTGCCGCTCGTCGGCGAGATCTCGCCCGAGCGGGCCGAGCATGCGAAGAGCGTCCTGCTCCACGCGATCGGCACGTACCAGGCGCGCGTCGTGCTCATCGACGTGACGGGGCTCAGCGTGGTCGACGCGCACGCAGCGGGGGTGCTCGGCGCGATGATGCGCGCGACGGGGCTCGTGGGGGCCGAGGGCATGCTGGTCGGCGTGCGGGGCGACGCGGCGCGCACGTTCGTGGAGATCGGCGAGCTCTTCCCGGGCGCGCGGACCTTCGCGACGCTGGGCGACGGCTTGCGGCATGCGATCCGGCGCGTGCTTCATCTTTCGAAGGCGCGGCCGTTCTGATAAAACCCCGGGCCGTGGCCCTTCCGCCGAACATCTGCCTGGTGAACGCCGCGCGCAGCCTTTGCGACGACGTGTTTTTTGCGATTGCCTCGACGAACCGCCTCGACGAGGGCGTCCTCCGCGCGCTCGCGAAGCGCCGCGCGCCCGTGCTCCAGGCGGCCGCGCGTGGGGCGCCACCCGAGCACCTCGGCGCGTGGGACACGTGGCTCGTGCGGATGGCGGCGGCGATGGCGCCGATCCAGCCGCCGCGGTGGCTCGCGATGGCGGACGTGATCGACGAGGGCATCTCGCTCGAAGGCGGCGCGCGTGGCGTGCGGTCCTTGTTCACGACGAAGCCGAGCGAGAAGGACGTCGCGCGGGTGAAGGCGTTCGGGGGGTTCGCGGCGCGTGCGCTCGCGGCGGTGCTCGGGGCGACGGGGACGTTCCAGATGGAGGCGAAGTCGCAGCGCGGCTGCTTCATCGCGTCACTCGGTTTGCCCGAGGAGGACGAGCGGGCGCTCGCGAAGGAGGAGCCGGCGAAGGCCGAGACGCTCGAAGTGCCGGAGGGTTTGCCGCCGAAGATCGCGCGGGCCGTGCTGCGAGGCGCGTTTTACGCGGCGATGCTGGAGGGGGTCGATCCGCGCGAGGAGCAGGCGGTCCTGGTGATCGGGAAAAAGACGTCTCTGCCGGCCGAGGAGATCACGGCGGCGCACGGGGAGGCGCGGCAGCGCATCGAGGCGGCGCGGGCGTTCGGCGCGCCGTGCGTGGATGCGATCCGGTATGTGCTGGAGGGCGAAAAGGAGAGCGACGAGCTTGCGGTCGCGGCGGCGCGGCTGACCTTGCCCATGAATCACCGCACGGAGGCGATTACGGCGGTGAACGTGGGCGGCAAGGTGGTGCTCGCGAAGAAGCATTCGCTCGACAAGAAGCAACGCGAGGCGGCGCTCGCTTTGGCGTGGGCGGCGGCGTTGCGGTCGGATCCCTCCTATGTGCGGCGGAGTGAGCTTGCATTGCGGCACGACGCGGTGGCCGCGGACCTCGGGGACGAGGGGGCGGGGAAGGATGCGCGTCGCGGGGTGGAATCGTTCATCGAGGACGAGCTCAGGGCGCTCGGGCCGCTGGTGCCGCCGCCATTGCCGTGATGGCACGGCGGGTGGCGTGAAGGCGGCGAGCAGGCGGAGCGCGGGGCATGGGGGATGCCCCGGGTCATGCCGAGGGCTGACGGCCGGGCGTTGGGGATGACCCGGGTCATCAGCGAGGCTGGCGGACGGGGCATGGAGATGACCCGGGTCAGAGCCGAGGGCTGACGGTCAGGCGTTGGGGATGACCCATGGGCGTGCGCTTGCTGTTGCTTCTGCTTGGGGTTGTTGCGGTAGGGACGGGGTGTGGACCTACGGTGACGGCGAGGCAGTGCCGCGATCCGGCGGAGTGCGCCCTGCAAAGAGGTCTCTGTGACAACAGTTGCTCGCACCCTGGTGCCGCCTCCGGTTGCGGAGCGTGTTGCCAAGAGATGGAACGAAAATGCAACGACTGTGACGTCGAGAGAAAGCAGATCGATTTTACTTGCTGCGACTGAACGACCGCGAAGGAAGTATCATGCAACTTCGAATTGGCGCGTTCCTCCTTGTGCAGGGGATCCTGACTGCTGCATGCGGTCGCTCGGATTCAAGCCGCTTCACCATTCAACACAACAAGGTCGAGCGCGTGGAGGGGTGCCATATCATCCTGGACATCTGGAACCCCGATCATGAAACTCCCTATGCGGGTGTACGCTTCGTTTGCGGCGCGCCCGAGTCGGCCCAGCACCAGGAAGCGTGGTGGGGGGACAAGCCCCAGCCCTTGGCGTTCGACATGGGCTTGGGCGAATGCTTGCTACTCGGTGAGAGATTTTATTGCCTGGAGAAGGTCGAGCCCGAAGGTGTGACGTTCAAGGCGACGTACCAATGGGCCAACAGGCACCACGACCGCATCAAGCCGCTTCCCTGATACGGGCCCGCCATGCACAAGCTTGCTCCTCGGTGAGACGTTCTACTGCGTCGAGGCGATCGAACCCGGAGAGGTGACGTTCAAGGCGACGTACAAGTGGGCGACACGGCACCACGACCACCTGAAGCGCATCCCCTAGCCCCACCCCCAGTTCGTCCCGGAACCCAAAAAGTTTGTCTCGGGCTTGACGCCTGGGTTTGTCCTTGGTACGAAGTGTCCTCGGGAGGCCGGCGCGGGCTCTGTGCCCTGGCCGGGTGTTCGTTAGCGGAGTGTCGGCGTCGGTCTCCCCCTTTTCTGCCCGTCGAGGCGAGGTTCCGCGGGTTTGTCTGCGTACTTGCGTGAGGAGTCGGCCAGGCGATAGGACGACGACATGCCTCCGGAGCAGGACATCCCCAAGCTTCATCTCAGGTCCCCGGCGGCGGTTCGCTGACTTCGATATCGAACGTCTCCTCTTGATTGCCCGTGGTGACCTTGAGCGTCGCGCGCCCGGTTGTCACGCTCGAGAGCGCCACGCAACTCGGCGGGATCCACGGCGGCGCCGCCCACGGTTGCGCGTCCTCCGACGACGGCTCGGGGCGCGCGGCCACGACGGTCTCGGACGGCTCGAATTTCCACTTCGCCCCGACCACCGTCCGTCCCTCCGATTTTGCGAGAAAGCAGAAGGTCGTGGCGGAGGCTCCGCGCGTGAGCTTGATGCGCGCTCCCTCCGAGGTGTCGGGCAAGTTCAGGACGATGTCGTCAATCGACGAGGCGACGCGAGCGGCCATCGTCGAAACCTGGCCGCCCGCCCGCACCGTGATCGACAGGTCCGCCTGCGAGGTCGCTCGGACCTCATAACGATCCCAGGCGCGGCGCGAGATGTCGGCGCCCCGGACGTGCATGTCGAGCCCCTCGTCGACCACCTGGACGTCGTTCGAGTCGAAGAGCAGAATTCCGAGCTCCGCCGGATTCCCCGCGAGCACCGCCCATTGATCGGCCTCTACCTTCTCGGACCGGAGCTCCCGCGGGATCAAAGACATCCGCGCGAGTGCCGTGCTCGCGATCTTGACCCTATCGAGCAGCTTGTTCGTCCCCGGCTCGAGGAGCCGCAGCAGCGCCTCGCCCTCGGATGCGCCTCGCAGGACGAGCGACGTGGGGCCCGTCGATTCGAGCGTGGCAATCCTGGAATCGACGAGCGTCGCGTCGAAGCCGGCCACGTAGGCCACGTTGGGCTCCGTCGCGTAATAGACGGTCACCGTTTGCGTGCCCCCGATCGCCGTCGGGAGGAGCAGCTCCTCGTCCGCGTCGTTGACCGTATGTGCCCCGACGAACACCAGGCCCGTCGGCGCCAGATCGGAGCAAGTCTCCCCGATCGGGCACTTGCCATTGGCCTCCGCGCGCTCCCCTTGTTTGCAGGCGAGGAGCGCGAGCCCCGCGAGGACTACGCTCATCGCCATCGTCCATCGACGCTCCCGCTCTTCGGTCGGGCGCACATTTCCCGATTGTAACATCATCTTCGCTCCTCCTCTCGGTTGGCTCACGCGCTGTCCCGGCGTCGTCCTGTGCTTCCAGAACATTGCATCGAGCCGCTCGTGCACGGCTGCAAGCGGCCGTCTGCCCGGAGCGCTCCCGCCGGTGAAGGACCCCTGCATCGATGCGGCGCTGCCCGACGCGGCGAGCGTGACTTCTCGTATCGCATCGGCAGGGCGACGCGGAGTCGCTTGGCAATGGGGAGAGCGGCAAGTTTTGGGCGGATGAACGCGAGGGCAATGCTCCGTGTCGTTTTGGTCCTGGTGGGGCTTTCGCCGTGGCTCTTGCCGTTCTCGCGCGCGTGGCTACCGCTCGGCGGCGCGGGGCAGAGGCTCGATGCCCTCTTTGCGGCGATGTGCCACCAAATCCCGGAGCGCACGCTCGTGCTCGCGGGGGTGGTGATGCCCCTTTGCAGCCGGTGCGCCGGAATCTTCGCCGGCGCTGCGGCGGGCGCGCTGGTCGCGTGGCCTCATCTCCGGCCGCGCGCGTGGCGTTTCTGGATTCTCGGGATGAGCCTATGCATGCTCGTCGACGTGGTCGCCCAGGGCGCTGGGCTTTATCCGGTATGGCACCCATCCAGGCTCGCGACCGGTTTTGCGTTCGGCTACGCGATCGCCGCGGCGTGCGTGGACATGTGCGGTGCGGGCAGAGGCCGGGGGCGCTAACCCTGCGCTTTCCTTACCGGTCGCGTGATCTGGACGAGGGCCTCCGCCGCGCCGAGTGGCGCCGGCTCGGGGGCGTCGAGAGGTTCGACGACGAGCTCGAAGAGGCCGTGATCGAACGGTTTTCCCTCGGCCGCCGCGGCGGGGACGAGCCGCTCGCGTTTGCCCTCGGCGGCGAGCGTGCGCGCGCGGAAATGGCAATACGGGTTGTTCCCGGGGCGGCCGAAGAGCGCGTGCGCCGTGAACGTGCAGCCGCCCATGCAGACCTCGGCGAATGGGCAGGTGCGGCAGAAACCCCAGAGATCGAGGGCGGTGCGGTTTCGCGCGAACGCGAGGGCCGGGGCCTCGTCCCAGATCGCGCCGAGGCTCCTCTCGCGTAACGAGCCGCCGATGTAGGGATCGCTTTGCAAGGAGGGACAACCCTTCACCGCGCCGTCCGATTCGATCCCGAGAACACGTTTTCCCGCCTGGCACCCCATGAAATGGTCGCGCCCGCCCTCTTTCACCGAGCGCAGGAGCGCCTCCTCGGGGCCGAAATAGCCGAGGTTGTTGCCGGGCATCAGCGTGATGCCGTCGCGGAAGGCGCGGCGCTTCAGCGCGGCGATGCGCGGCACGACCTCGAGCAGGTCGTAGGGCTGGAGCAGCATGTCCGGGCGATCGGCGGCGCGGCCGAGGGCGGCCGTGATCTGGACCTGCCAGGCGACGATGCCGAGCGCGCGCAGGTGCTCGTAGAGCGCTTCGAGGTCGCCCCGATTGATGCGGTTCACGTTCGTGTTCGCCGCGACGAGCAGGCCCGCCTCGCGCAGGTGGCCGATCGCGCGCGTGGCGCTCTCGAAGCTCGATTTCGCCCGGCGGATGAGGTCGTGCGTGCGCGCGAGCCCGTCGACGCTCACCGAGACGCTGTGCAGCCCGGCTTCTTTCATGGCCCGCGCGAGCGCCATGTCGATCCCGCGGCCGCCCGTGGTCATCGTGGGCCGAATTCCTGCACGCTCGAGGGCTCGGACGATATCGAGGAATCCCTCGTGCAGGTATGCCTCGCCGCCGATGAGCACGACTTCCCGCGCGCGGCGCTCCTTCAATTGCTGGACGACGCCGAGCGCCTCTTCGGTCCCGAGCTCGGCCGTCCGTGGCCCGCCGGCGCGGGAGCCGCAATGGGCGCAGGGCTGATCGCAGCGGAGCGTGAGCTCCCAGACGACATAGGCGGGATGATCGTCGTCTGCGAGCAGGGGGACGCGGCGGAGGGGCATGGCGGCGCTCAGGTTACCACCACGTACGCCTCAGGCGCCGGTGGATGCGGTGTCCCGGGTCCACTCGATCTCGATCGCGGAAGCGAACACCTCGAACTCGTGCTCCAGGCGATCGAGGAGCTCGTCCGCGCCGTCGAGACTGCGGGAACGCGCCATGCTCTCGAGCCGCGCGCTCGTCTCCGCCACGCGTTTCGCGCCGACCGCGCCGCTCGATCCCTTGAGCGCGTGCGCGCGCCGTTCGAGGTCCAAGGCGTCGCGTTTCTTCAGGGCGCCACGCAGCCCGACCATTCGTTCCGGGGCCTCCGCGAGGAATGCGCGGCCGATCTCCTCGAGGGCCCCGAGCTCGCGGAGCCCATCGACCATTCGCATGTCGAGGACCGGTCCTGCGCCGTCCGACACGACCGCGGGCCGCGGCGCATCCGCGGCGGGCCGCGAAAGCGCCACATGACGCTCGAGCACGCGCTGGAGATCCACGCGCTCGATGGGCTTCGGCACGTGGTCGTCCATTCCGGCCGCGAGCGCGCGCTCCCGGTCCTGCGGCATGGCATTCGCCGTCAGCGCCACGATGGGCGTGCGTGACAATCCGCGCTCCCGCTCCCGCCTGCGTATCTCCTCGGTGGCGCGATATCCGTCCATCTCCGGCATCTGGCAATCCATCAGCACGAGCCGATACGCTCCGCGCTCGAATGCCTCCACCGCGGCGCGACCATTGTCCACCGTGGTCACCACGCAGCCGAGCGTCGCGAGCATCTTCTGCGCGACCTTCTGGTTGACCACGTTGTCCTCGGCGAGCAGGACCGAAAGGCCCGCGTGCGCCCCCGCATCGATGCGTTTTTCGCGTTGGGGCGCCTCGTTCCTCGCCTCCGCGCGTGGCCCCGCGACCGCCGCGAGCGCGGCCACGAGCGCCGACCTGCGCACGGGCTTGTGAATCCGCGCGGCGCGCGCGCCCGGCGGGAGCGGCGGCAGCTCACGCCCGACAGGCGAGAGCAGGACGAACGAAAGGGACGCGAGCTTCGGGCTCGCAAGGACCGCCTGCACGACGTCGGCGCCGCTCATCCCCGGCATGTCGCGATCGAGCAAGAGCACGTCGTACGGCCGCCCCGCGGACGCCGCCTGATGAAGCGAGGTCATCGCCGCGCCGCCGCCGTCGGCCTCGTCCGCCTTCATTCCGAGGCTCGTGAGCGAGGCGCAAAGGGCCGCGCGCGCGGCGAGGCTGTCGTCGACGACGAGCGCGCGAAGACCGGCGACGTTCGGGGGCGCGGCGCCGCGCGACGTGGTTTTCGTGGCCTTTTCGAGCCGCGCCGTGAACCAGAACGTCGACCCCCGCCCAGGCTCGCTCGTGAGGCCGAGCTCGCCGCCGAAGAGGCGCACGATTTGCCTCGAAATGGCGAGCCCGAGCCCGGTCCCGCCGTGCCGCCGCGTGCTCGATCCGTCAGCCTGCGCGAATGCGTCGAAAACACGATCCTGGTCGCCCGGCGCGATCCCCACGCCGGTGTCCTTCACCTCGAAGCGCAGGAGCACCGAGCGCCCGTCATCCTGGACCACCGACACGCTCGTGACGGCCTCGCCCGCGTCGGTGAATTTCACGGCGTTGCCGAGCAGGTTCACCAGCACCTGGCGCAATCGACCCGGATCTCCCGCGAGGTCCTTGGGCACCTCGTCCGGCAATCGCAGCACGAGCTCGACGTGTTTGTCGTGGGCGCGCTGGGCGAGCATGTCGAGCGTGCCTTCGAGGAGCGTATCGAGCTCGAACGGCTCGCGGGCGAGCTCCATCTTGCCCGCCTCCATCTTCGAAAAATCGAGAATGTCGTTGATGATCGAGAGAAGGCTCTTGGCCGAGCCCTGGATGATCTCGGCGTACTCCTTCTGCACAGGAGCGAGCGGGGTCTCGCGGAGCAGCTCGGTCATGCCGAGCACGCCGTTCATCGGCGTGCGGATCTCGTGGCTCATGCGCGCCAAAAACTCGCTCTTTGCGTGCGCCGCCGACTCGGCGAGCTCCTTCGCGGCGCGGAGCTCGTCCTGCGTGCGCAAGAGGGCCGCGTTGTCCTCGCCGAGCCTGCGCCCCATTCCCACGACACCACGCGCCGTCTCGTCGAGCTCGACGACGGCGACGGGGACCGCCTCCTGCGCATAACGACCCTCGCCGATGCTCCGCACGATGTCATTGATGCGCGTGAGCGGATCCGCGATGCTGCGGCTCATGGTCCGCGCTTTGCGGTAGAGATAGACGAAAAAGCAGGTGTAAAAGACGACGAGGCCGGCCACCATGTACACCGCGATGCGCCCGATCCGCCTGCCGAGCGTCACGGCTTGCCCGTCGATCCGGGCCTGGGGCACGATGATGACGAGCTTCCATCCGGTCGCGTCGACCGTGCTCCACGCGACGCGCTTCGCCTCCCCCGCGAGCATCGTCTCGAGGCTTCCCTCCCGCTGCCGCTCCAAGGAGCCTGGAAGCTCGCCGAGATCCTTGCGTTTGTAGAGGTTGAACGCGTCGGGCTTGAAGGTGTCCTTCAGAATGGCGGCCCGATAATCGTGGTTCGTGAGCTCGGTGAGCGCGAAATCCCGCTCCCCGCCCGAGGGCAGGGCCAGGATCGTGCCCGATCGTCCGATCAGGACGCCATAGCCTTCCCAGGGGATTTGCAGCCTGAGCACCTGCTCGACGAGCGTGGCCACCGTGACGTCCGCCCCCACGACGCCTTCGAGCACGTCGCCGCGATAGACGGGCGCGATACATGACGCCATCCAGCCCTGCCCGGCCGGGTCGACGTAAACGTCTGTCCAGACGACCTTGCGTTCCGGGTTGTGCTTCGCGTCGGCCTCGTAATAAAAATTGTACGAGGGAATGTCCATGTCCGGCGGGTATTGCTTGCGCACGTCCATGAACGGATAGATGCGGTTCATCGAGTCCGACGTGTTCAGATACGCCTGGACCCACAAGCGGTTGTTTCGGACGATCGATCGGAGCAGCGGGTCGAGGCGCTCGGACTTCAATACCTTGTCGTGCTCGGCGTCGCCGATCTTCGTGCGGCTGCTGTAAAAGAGAGCGCTCCCTCCCTCGTCGCTCGTTTTGTAATACAGCCCCTCCGGCGCCGGTGCGTACCGCTCGAGCGCCGCCTTGCGCTCCGCCTCCGAGAGGCGAAGCGGTTCAGAGAGGGAGCGTCCGGCCTCGTCCGTGAGCACCCTGACGCCCGTTATGACTGCCGAGAGCTCCTGGTCGAGCAAGACCGCCTCCCGCGACGCGATGCGCGAGAGCTCACCCGTGGCCACCGTGCGTATGGCGGCCGTATTCTCGCGCTGCACGAACCGGTTCGCGCCGAGGTACGCGAGGATGAGGACGACCTCGACGAGCAGCAGCGGAATCAGCGCAGTGCGAAAGAACGCATGCCAGATCCAACGAAAGAGGGGCTGGCTTTGCGGGGTGGTTCGAGGGGGCATGGGTACGGCTCCCCTCGGATCGTGGACGATCGACTCGGGGGGAACGTCTCCAATAAAGAAGAACCCCGTCAGGCCGTCAAGCGCGAGCGTCGCCACAGCTACGCCGCGGATGCCGCGTTTCGCTTGCGTTCGCCTGTGTGCATGACAGCCTTCCTGACATGCTGAAGACTTGCGTATCTTGTGAAGGTTTCGTCCCCGGATCGGCTTCGAGCTGTCCGCACTGCGGCGCGGCCGCACCCGCAGAGAAGGTGCCCTCCGCGCTCGCGGGCTTCGGGAAGAGCCTCGCGACCCTGGCGACGGGTGGGGCCATGGCCGTCACGCTCATGGCTTGTTATGGCATGCCCCCGTGTGATCCGGCCGATGACAAGGACGGCGACGGGTTCTGCCCCACGTACGATTGCAACGACGACAACAAGGACGTCCACCCCCAGCAGCTCGATCCCAAGGGCGACGGGATCGATCAGAACTGCGACGGCGTCGACGGCAACGCCTGGGAGGAGCAGGACGCGGGCGACGGCGGGCCCAAGTGCATTTCTTGCGCGCAGGGGATGTCCATCCTCGGCACCACCGAAGTCGACGTCTGCGAGGGCGCGGCCCTCACGGCCTTCCGGGCGCTCAAACAATGCGCCTGCCAGGACGCCTGCACGGCCGTTTGCCAGGACAACTCTCACTGCACCGGCAACGCGACGACGCCGGATTGCCAGGCCTGCATCGATACGCAGTGCAGCACGCAAAAGCTCGATTGTCAGGAAAACTAGTCGCGGCCTAACGGAGCGTGGCGACGAGGATCCCGAGCGTCGCCACGCTCGCCCCGATGAGCCCCCAGCCGATGCGGCGCAAATGCCGCGTGTGAACCGGCAGCACCGTCACCGCGAGCGAGAGCACTACGAACGGCGCAACCGCGATCGGTGCGGCCATCGGGAGCGCGCCCCGAAGCGCGAGGATCACGCTCGCCGCGCCGAGGCTGATCGTCGCGACGTACGCGGCGACGAGCGTCGCCTTCCCCTCGTGTTTGGCCCGCGCGATCACGGCGCGCACCGCGAGCGTCGACATGAGGAACGCGGTCGTCCAGACGATCCAGGCCACGGCCGCGGGAAACAGCGCGACCCCGCTCGCGAGCGCCACCGGAAATCCCGCGCCCGAGAGCGCCGCGGCCGCGATGATCTCGCCCGCCGCCGTCTTCTCTTCCTTGCGCCAGACGAACGCCATCACGACGAGCCCGAGCAAAACCGGCGGGACGAGCGCGAGCCTCGCTTCGGCGGGCGTGAAGATCAGGAACACGCAACCAGACAGCACCATCGCCGCGCCGAGCCACACGAGCCGCCGCGCCGCGCGCGGGCCGTCCTGCGTGCGAGCCTTCTTGCCCCGCTGCCCGAGCAGGACGAGCACCGGCTCGTGCGCGAGGAACGCCGCGATCCACGCGATCGTCAGGCCAAACGCCGCGATTCCCGGCCGGCCGAGCGCGAGTCCCGCGACGAGCGGCAAGCCGAGCTGACCGTACGCGCCGTGCTCCCGCGGCGCGAGCGAGCGCGCGGGTGCCGGGGAAACGAGCGGGGCGGAGGTCATGCCTTCCCCCATGGCATTCCGCGCGCCGGCTGGCAACGGTCCCGCTAGAGCTCCTCGGACTCCTCGGCGCTCGAGCGAGGATCGTTCTCCTCGACGAGCTCGTCGATCGTGGGCTCGGCGCGCTGCCGCTCTCGCTCGCGCTCGACCTCAGCGTGCTGGATTTCCCGCTGGCGCACGCCCACCGCTCGTTTGGGGTCGTGGCCGTACTCGGCCGTGTGGCGGTTCTGGTTCGGCATGGGTGAAGCCTCCTCCCCGTCTGCACCTTGGGGCGCTTCCTTCGCATCGGAAGGGGTCGCGAGCAGGAGCATCGCGATCACGCCGAGCGCGACGCCGAGCGCGCGCCGCACCGTAAAACCCTCGCCGAAGATGAGCGGGGCGAGCGCGGCCGAGAGGACCACGCCGCCGCCGAGCGCGAGCGTGCCCGTCGCCGCGACCGGGCCGCCGAGGCGGAGCGCCGTGAAGAGCAGCGTCGTCGCGACGCTGATGCAGAGGCCCGCGAGGCATGCCCATACGACGCCGGGTGTGCTCGTCGGCGTGGCCTCGGCCTCGCGACGCACGACGAGCCATGCGAGGATCCCGAGCGCGGCCGTTCCTTCGAGGCAGAGCGCGCCGAGGGCGTCGCCGATGCGTCCGCTCGACGCGCGCAGGGCGAGGTAGTGCAGGCCGAAGAAGCAAGCCGCGACGATGGCGGGCAGGGTCCAGGCGGGCATCCGGCCGACCCTAGTGGCACGCGGCGCCCGGGGGAAGAGCCGGCGGGATCTTGCCACCGGCGCGTGTTCATGAGACACACGTGGACCTGAACTATCGGCCGAGGTGCCCGTCCCTCGGCGATGCAAGGGGATCGTGAAGCCGCTCCGCCATCTCGCCGCCCTCTGCGTGCCCTTCGTCATGGTCGCCCTCGCGGGAGGCCCCTTGGGTTGCCAGCTCATCGGCCTGCCGGATGCGCCCCAGGCGCCGCAGGCCCAGCTCCCGCAGGTGCCCCAGGTGCCCGAGGTGCCCTCCGTCGACATGCCTGCGCCGCCCTCGGTCTCGCTGCCGTCGGCGCCCGAGAAGCCCAAGATGGACGTGCCTCTCGACGAGGACACCGAGGTCTGCTGCCTGCGCAGCGGCCCTGTCGAGCAGGTCTGCGGCGGCTCGGCGAAGCGCTGCTGTACGATCAAGCTGGAGCGCGACGCCTGCGAAAACCAGGGCGGCCTCTGGTTCCACAGCGTCCGCGGTTGCGCCGGCGCCTGTTGACGACGCACGGAGGAGGTGAGGGCTGGTAGACTGGCCCGCATGCCTCTCCGGACGGCGCGGTTTTTCCTTTTTCTGCTCGCCCCCGCATTCGCGACGGGGTGCTTCTTCGGCAAGGATCTGAAGGAGGTTCTCGCCGAGCATCGCGCCCCGGTCGAGGCGAAGCTCGCCAACGTGAAGGCCTTGAAGGAGCAGGCCCGCGCCCTGCCCGTGGTGTCGAGCGACGTCGTCCACATCGCGGGCGGCCCTGCGCCGGTGGTGTCGTGGAGCGGCGGCACGTTCGGGGTCAATGCCGCGATTGCTTACCTCGAGGACCTCGACAATCTGACGGAGCTCGGGAACGTCCCTTATCGGGTGCCCGCGACCGGGACGATCAATCGATGCGCGTCGGCGCTCGCGACACACCGGGAGCCGTACGACGCGGCGCACCCGCAATCGGCACCGCCGACGATCAGTAGCTATCGCGCGGACGAGGTGCTCGACCTCTGCCAGGCGCTCCGGTATCTGCTCGTCGTCCGTTCGCTCGCGTTCGTCGAGCCCTCCGATCCGCGGGCGTCCACCGCATGCAGCCTGTACGATGCAGGCGCGGGCGACGGCGGTGCGGGCGACACCGGGACGTGCCATCGTTTCGACGGCGGGTATCTGAAGGCGGACGTGCTCGTCTTCGACGTGGAATCGGGCAGCCACCTCGGTGGATTCGGGTTTGTCGCGGAAAGCAGCGCCATGGTCGACGTCACCGACGACGGGGCGAACGTCAAGGGCGGGATCGCCGGCAATTTCCATCGCAACATCGAGGAAGCGCTGAAGGCCGCGGCGCGGAAGGCTCTCCCCGGCCTGCCCACCGAGGATTGATATGGCGTCGATATCGTGGCGAAAGGACGGGGCGGAGCGGGCGCAGATCGAAAGCCTCATCAAGGAGGTCGAGACGATGTGCTCCGCGGAGATCGTCATCACGGTGCGACCCCGCTCGGGGGCCTACCGCCAAGCCGATTACCTGTTCGGCGCGATCTGCGCGTTCGTTGGCCTCTGCGTTTACATCTATGCGCCGCCGGAGTTCACGGACGACCTCGTGCCACCGGCGCTGCTCCTCCTGTTCGTCGCGGGCGCCGTTTTTTGCGCCAACGTCGCGCCGCTGCGGCGGCTCCTCCTGCCGAAAGCGTTGCAGGCGCGGCAGGTGCGCGCGGCCGCGCGGGAGGCATTCCTGGACCAGGGAATCGCTGGCACCCGCGACCGCACGGGCATTCTCATTTACATCTCGGTCTTCGAGCGCCGCGCCGAGGTCATCACCGACATCGGCATTCTCCGCCGCGAGAGCGACGGCCAGCCCGCCGAGGCGATTCGCGGGATCGAACGCGCCGTGACCGAGTGTTTGCCCATGGAGGGGTTCGTCTCCGCGGTCCGAGGCCTCTGCGCGTGGCTCAAGGAATCGCTGCCGCCGCGCGCGGACGACATCAACGAGCTCAGCGACGAGGTGAGGTGACCATGACACGGCGCAAGACGCTCCTTGGATCGGCGCTCCTCTCGCTGCTCCTTTTGTGGTCCAACGATGATGCCTTCGCGCGCCCCGGCGGCGGCAGCTCTTTCAAGGGAGGCTCGCGCTCGTCCGGTAGCAGCAGCAGCGGGAGCCGGTCGTCGGGCAGCAGCAGCAGCAGTGGCAGCCGTTCGTCGAGCAGCAGCAGCGGGAGCGGGAGCCGTTCGTCGAGCAGCGGCAGCAGCGGAAGCCGGTCTTCCGGTTCGAGCTGGGGCAGCCGCCCGGTCACGCTAGGCGGCACCAGCGGGGGCGGGTCGAGGAGCTCCGGCGGCGGCGGAGGCTCCTCTCGCAACACCGTTTGGGCCTTTCGCGACCAGGGCGGGGTTCTTCGCGCCAAACAAGCCCCATCGCCCGGCGTATCGATCTATGCCGCACCTCTGCCGCACGCGCCCATTCCGATCGGACCCGACACGACGTCGACCGCCGAGCGCGTCGCCGGGTTCGTCTTCGGCGCCGGGTTCTTCGCCATGGGCGCGGGCGTGCTGGCGGCGCCGATGTTCCTCATCGGGCTCCTGCTTCATAGGCAACGAAAGCGTCACCAGCTCGACGTGGGCTGGTCCTCCGCCGGCCATTTCGTCGCCACCCGGGTCATGAACGCGCCGACCGAGCCGGAGGAGAGCCCGGCCGAGGTCCGCCGCAAGATGGAGCTCCTGCGCGGACAGGACCCCGATTTCTCGGTCATCCTGCTCGAAGACTTCATCACCGCGCTTTACGTCGAGGCACACACGGCCCGCGGTTCGAATGCGCTCGAAAAGTATTCCCCTTACCTGCGGCCGGCAGCACGGAGCACGCTCGGCGCGTTGCCGCGTGTCCCGGTCACCACCGTCATCGTCGGGGCGCTCCGGCTCGTGCATTTCGCGATCGACAGACGGACCCAGCTGAGCCGGCTCGTCGTGGAGCTCGAATCCAATTACACCGAGGACCCGCAGGGTGCCCCGCCGACCTCCTATTACGCGCTCGAGCGCTGGATCCTCGTGCGGGCCTTTGGCGCCCGCTCGCGCTCGCCCGATCGGGTGCGCTCGTTCGCCTGCCCGAATTGCGGCGCGCCGCTCGAACGCACGACGCACGGGCGTTGCACGTATTGCAGCCAGGCCGTGGACTCGGGGCAATTCGACTGGGTCGTCGAGCGGATCGACCTCCTCGCCCGCGAGAGCCGCGGGCCCATGCTCACGGGCACGACGGAGGAGGAGGGCACCGAGCTGCCCACGATCTTCGATCCAGGGCTCTCGGCGGCGCGCATGGAAATGGCGCGACGCGACGCGTCCTTCACCGAATCGACGCTCTTCGGGCGCGTGCAATGGATATTTGCCTCCATGCAGCACGCGTGGACGTCGCTCGAATGGAACCGGGCACGGCCTTGCCTCACGGATCGGCTCTGGCGAGCGCAGAGCTACTGGATCGAGGCGTATCGGCAGCAGGGGCTCCGGAACGTCACCGAGAATGCGCGCATCCTGCGGATCGAGCTCGTGCGTATCGCCGCGGATCGGTGGTACGAGGCCGCGACCGTGCGGGTGCACGCGACCGGGCTCGATTACACGATCCGGCTCGGGGACAACGCCGTCGTCGGCGGCAGGCGCGACAAGGAGCGCGCGTACACCGAATACTGGACCCTCGTGCGGAGCGCGACCCAGCACGGCCCCACGCGCGCGGCTCCGGCCTGCCCGCAATGCGGCGCGACGCTCACCATGGAGATGGCCGAGCGCTGCGGGTATTGCGGAACGCTCGTCGAGGCGAGTACGTTCGACTGGGTGCTCAGCCGGATCGAGCAGGACGAGGCGTACACCGGTTGACCGGGGGGCTCAGCCTCGTCCGCCCGCCGCAGGCCGGGGCAGCGACCGATCCCAGAGCTCCTCTCGATAGGAAATATCGCCGAGAAGCCGCTCGAAATCGGCGATCGGCATGCTGCACCGGCCGTGCTCGTCCTCGATGCGCACGTCCGCTCCCTCGAACCAGCGCTCCCGCGGATCGATGGGGTCGTCATAATGCACGCAGCCATTCTCCCAATCGATCGAGAGCACCAGAATCTTGTGCTCCGCGTGTCGGATCGGCTCACCGCCCGCGTCGCCCTGGAAGCTCGTCACGGCGGGGAGCACGATCGTCGCGAAGACCGGCTCGCCTTTGCGCGTCGATTGATCGAGGATCGACAGCCCGTCGCGCGCGAGGTCGGCGACGCCTTCCGTGGAAATGCCGAGCTTCGCGAAGGCCTTTGCCATCATCGCGTGCTCGGTCGAGAGCGTCTTCCAGGGTTTGCCCGTGACCGCGACGAGGAGCCGCTCGAACGCGCCCATTTCGAGCCCGGTCCCGACGCGCTCGCCGCCCTTGAAGTGGCTGTCGAGGATGTTGTCGTAATCGAGGTCGGGGTATGCGAACTCCATGCACGCGACCTGGAAGATGCGGCTGATGGGGTTTCGCCCGCGCTCGCCCACGTTCGGCAAGAGGATGTCCTCGTCGCAGACGAGCTCCTCGCCCGATCGCAGCGTGGCCCGGCCCGACGCCGAAATGAGCCCGGCCACGAGGCGCGCATATTCGGCCGGATCCTGCACGGCTAGATAGCTTTCGAGGCAGGCCGCGGCGCACGTGCCCTTGAGCCCCTGATTGATGCGCCCCGGATTCGCCAGGTTCTGCACGAGCTCGAAGAGCGCGCGATTTCTCCCCTCCGGCGCCGCGAAGAAGCTCCAGAGCGGGCCCGTCGCGATCGCCACGAGCGATTCGACGAGCGGATGCCCGAGCGCGTCGAGCCGCGCGAGCCGCCCATCCCCCGAGAGCACACGCAGCGCGTCATCGAGCGTCGCGCGCCAGGGCCGCTGCGGCTCCGTCCATCCGGGAATGCGGCTCGGCGGCACGGCCCACGTTTCGATGGTGCCAGCGAGCTCTTCAAAGAGGCTTTCGACGGTGCCTCCCATTCGAACCTCCCTCGCGTAGCATGCCCCCGCGGCCGCGCGATTTCCAGATGGAAGCAGGCTTCCTCCCGCGTTTTCGAATGACGTCCTGGGTCGGAAATGGTGGTAGCATCGAACGATGGCGGCTCGCACGCGCGCCTCGTCTCCCTCGGGCCCACCCCGCGGCGTGGTTTCCACACGTCGCGGCCCGTCGGACACACACCGGAGCTCGTAACCATGCGTTTTTGTTCACCTCTCCGGCCGGCGCAGGGCGTGGAAAGGGCGCGGACCATGTCCTCCGCTCGTACCCGCCCCGTCTGGCTCGTCCCGGCCGTGCTGCTCGCCTCCTCGTTTGGTCTCGTTTGCAGCAGCACGCCCTCCGTTCCCACCACACTGCCCGGACAACCCCCGCCGCCCGTCGTCATCGAGCGGGCCGTGCACAAGGGCGACGAGCCGCTGGTCTTCCCTCCCGCCGTGTCGCGCAATGCGCGCCTGCCGGTGGACGGCGACGAGGTCGAGCGCACCTCCACCGACCTCGAGGTCCAGAGCCCGAGCCTCGACAGCGACGGCAAATTCTCCTTTCGCGGCACCTCGTTCCGCATCTCCTTCAATCAGCGCGTCGCCCGCCCCGCGGCCGATCCCAATGCGAAGGGCCCCACGAAGGCCGCCGAGGGCACGATCCGCCTGACGCCGAGCGTCGAGGGGGAGGCGTATTGGCTCAACGACACCACGCTCGAATTCGTGGCGAAGCGCCCCTTCGACACGGAGACCACGTACGGCGTGGAAATCGGCGAAGTGAAGACGCCCGCGGGCGCCGGCCTGAAACAGGCGTGGAAAGCGCAATTCAAGGCGACGCCGGGGGTCACGATCGCCGGGAAGGACCTCGGCTACATTCCCGTCCCCGGCCGCCACCGCGTGATCGCGATGCACCCGAACGACGGCCTCGACGTCGGCGCGCGCGAGACGTTCGCCGTGCTTTATGATCAGCCCATCGATCTCGGCCTCGCGCGGAGCCTGATCACGCTGACGGAGGCGGCGAGCGAGCGACCCCTCTCCGTCGTGTTCGATCATCCGAAGACGCCGACGTTCCAGGGCATCAAGGTCGACCCGAAGCTCGTCGTGCTCGTCCGGCCCGTCTCGCCCGTCGCGCCCGGCAAGAAGCTGGTCCTCCAGGCAAAACCTCGTTTTTTGGAAAAACTTCATCAGACGCGCGAGATCGAAGTGACTGTGGCCGAGCCGCTCGCGTTCCAGGATGTGACGTGTGAATGGTACTGGGACGACGACGGACGGCAGCGGTCGTGCACGTTCCAGGACGGGAAGCTGTACACGGCGGGGCGCGAGATTCGCGTGGCGTTCAATACGGCCGTCGCGACCCCGGACGACAAGCTCGCGGCCCGCGTGCGCGTGAGCCCGCCCGTGCGAAACATGACCCTGCGGAACGAGCGCTGGGACGATGAAATCGTGATCCGCGGCGAGTTCGAGCCCTCGAAATCGTACGAGGTCTCGATCGAGGGCCTCACCGACGATCATGGCAATCGCCTCGTGAAGCCCGTGTCGTTCCGCGTGGAAATGGCCCCGATGCCCGCGAGCGTGACCATGGCGGACGGCATGTTGTGGCTCGATCCGGAGACGACGCGCCATTTCGCCGTGACCTCGCGCAACATCTCGAAAGCCTCGCTCCTCGCCTGGCCCGTCGCCTCCGCGGACCGCGCCGCGCAGGAGGTCGCGCTCCGGCGCGTGCGCACGCGGGACCTGCCTCCCGAGGCCGCGCCCGTGCGGATTCCGATCGCCATCAAGGCCGAGCGAAACAAGCTCGTGACGACGCAACTCGATCTCTCGAAGCACCTCTCGGCGGGGCAAAGTTACGTCACGACGATCGCCGCCGACGAGATTGCCTTCAGCGCGAAGCTCGCGAAGTTCCCGCGCGGGAGCGAGGCCGCGAAGCCCATCGTCGCTTTGATTCGCCCGGGCGACGAGCGCTCGCTCGCCGTGCATACCCGCGCGACGCCGAATGCGACGCTCGTGCAGGTCTCGCGTCTCGCGGGCGGCGCGCCGGTGCAGGGCGCGCTCGTGCGCCTCTCGGGCGACGAGAATTCGGCCGGCGTGACCACGGATGCCGCGGGCGTCGCGCTCCTGCCCTTCGACCTGCGCACGACCGAGCGGCCTTTCCTCGACGTGCGCGCGCAGGACGCCGATTTCATTCTTCCACTCGACGGGGACGGTATCACGGAGCGCCAGATCTTCCCCGACCTCGCCTCGGGCGAGGGAGCGCCCTCCTCGTTCGGGCGGGCGTTCGTCCTGACGGACCGTGGTATTTACCGGCCCGGTTCGAGTGTGTTCGTCAAGGCAACCGTTCGCAAGCCCGACGGGGCCGCGCTCTCGCCCATTGCCGGCGCATCCTTGCGATTGCACGTCGTGGGCCCGACGGGTGACGACGTCTTCCAGCAGACGCTCACGACGAACGACATGGGCAGCCTCTCGACGACGATCACCATTCCGGCCGACGCCAAGATCGGCCGTCACCAGATCCTCCTGGAGCAGCCCGAGCAAGGTGAAAACGGCGAGCCGCTCGCGCAGACGATCGTGCAGGTGGCCGAGTTCGAGCCACCTCGATTCGTGGTCGACGTCGACGCGTCCGCGGACGCCAAGAATACGCTGCGGGCCGAGGTGCGGGCGCGCTATCTGTTCGGCGCGCCGATGGACGGCGCGACCGCGTCGTGGACGGTGCGGCGCGAGGGCGCGCCATTCCCGGAGGGGCCATTGACCGCGGCGGGGCTCTCGTTCCGGCGCGCGCCTCGCTGGTACGACGACGAGGAGCAGCCGTGGTCGCGCGCGGGCGAGGGATCGCTCTCGGCCGATGGGAAGCTCGCGGTGGTGCAGGCGCTCGAAATCGCGTCCGCGCTCGGGCCGCAGAGATTCGTGATCGAGGCGGACGTGACCGACGCCTCGCACCGGCACGTCGCGGGGAGGGGAAGCGTCGTGGTTCATCCGGCCAAACGATATGCTGGCATGAAGCTGCCCTCGACGTGGTATGGCGTGGGCGACGACGTGCCCGTCGATCTCGGCGTGATCGATCCGGAGGGGCGGCCCGTCGAGGGCGCGACCGTGACGGCGAAGCTCGAGCGGATCGAGTGGCAATACGCGAGGCGGCGCGGCGCCGGCGGATCGCTCGAATGGGACTGGACGTCGAAGCGGGTCGAGGCCGGTCGTTGCACGGTGACGAGCGCAAAGCAGCCCGCGACGTGCAAGGTGAACCTCGGCCGCTCGGGAAGCTACGAGATCACGGCCGAGGTGGACGGACGGCCCGGCGGCGCGATGGGGCTCTGGGCCTATGGGAGCGAGGGCGAGGTGCTGCCGTCCGCCCCGGAAAGGCCGCACGCGCTGGATCTCTCGGCCGACAAATCGAAATATGCGCCCGGCGAGACGGCGAAGATCCTCGTGCGCAATCCGTTCCCCGAGGCGACGCTCGTGACAACGATCGAGCAGGGCGATCTGCTGGAAAAGCGTTCGATGCGGGTGAAGGCGGGCGCGACGGTGATCGACGTGCCGCTCCGGGCCGAGCACGCGCCGTACGTGCACGCGACGGCGACGCTCCTGCCGATCGGCGCGAAGGGCCGCGCGGCTACCGATTACAAGATCGGCGCGGTGCGGCTGCCCGTGTCGATGGCGGGCGCGCGGCTCGAGGTCGCGGCGCGGAGCGACAAACCTTTTTATCGGCCGGGGGACGAGGCCGAGATCGACATCGAGGTCACGGACGGGGGCAAACCCGAGGGCGATGCGGAGGTTGCGCTCGCGGTGGTCGACGAGGGCGTCCTTCGATTGACGGATTTCCACCCGATCGATCCCGCCGTGGCGCTCCGGCCCGGCCGGGGCCTCTCGTTCCGCGTGCGTGATTCGCGCAGCGACCTCGGCGAGCTCTTCGAGCGCAGCCACGTGCCCGGCGACGGCGGCGGCGCGGTGCTTTCGACGATCACCGAGGCGCGCAAGAAATTCGTGGAGACCGCGCTCTTCAAGCCCGACGTGCGCCCGGACGCGCAGGGCAAGGCGAAGGTGCGCTTCAAGCTCCCCGATAACCTCACCGAGTTCCGGATCATGGCCGTCGCGCTCGACCGCGAGGGCAAAGGGGCGAAGTCGGAGTCGAGCTTCCTCGTGAAGAAGCCAGTGATGCTCGTGCCCGTGGTGCCGCGATTCGCGCGCGTGGGGGATCGATTCGAGGCGGCGGCGATGCTGCACAACGAGACGGCCGCCGCGCTCGGCGCGACGGTGCGGCTCGGGGCGCGGTCGCAGACGGTGAACGTGCCGGCGGGAGGCAAGGCGCGCGTGGGATTCTCGCTCGAACCGGCGGCCGCGGGCGCGCTCCCGCTCATGTTTTCGGCCGAGGACGAGGCGGGCAAGAAGCTCGACGAGGTGGAGGCGAAGCTCTCCGTGGACGAACCCGGGATCGATGAGCGGCCGCGGCTCGGAGGGGCGTTTGTCCGAAATGAAGAGGTTTTGCTGGACGTACCGGCGGGCGTGATCGAGCGGGGCGGGTTCATCACGGTGAAGGTGGGCGAGCACCTCTGGCCCGAGCTCGGCGCGCGGCTCGAATGGTTGCTCGGATATCCGCATGGATGCGTGGAGCAGACGACGTCGAGCACGCTGCCGCTCATTGCGGCGCGTACGATTCTACCGCGTATCGGTGTCACGCGGCTCTCGGAGGGCGAGCTTCAGAAGCGGATTGCGGCGGGGATTCAGCGGCTCGCGACCATGCGCACGGCTTCGGGCGGGCTTGCTTATTGGCCGGGCGGCGACGAACCGAACGTATATGGCACGGCGTACGCGATCCGGGCGGTCATTCTGGCGAAGAAGGCCGGCGTCAATCCTCCGGCGAGCTTGCTCGAAGGCATGCAGCGGTTCCTGGCGGATCGAATGCTCGACGAGGACACGGCGCCCGAGGTTTCGGCCGCGATTGCCGAGAGCCTCGCCGATGCGGGCGCGCTCGATCGGAGCGCAGCGGACGCGCTCTTCGATCGGAAGGACAATCAGAGCGTCTTCGGGCTCGGTAGCCTCGCGCTCGCGCTCGCCTCGCTCCCGGACCAGGAGGATCGCGTGAAGACCCTGCTCGACATGATCGAGGGGAGCTTCGACGAGCGGGGCGCGCTCTCGAACACGAAGCGGATGAACGATTTCTACTATTATGGTTCACCCTCGCGCTCGCGGGCGCAGGCGGCCATCGCGCTCGCGCGGCTCCGTCGCTCGTCGACGATCCTCCCGCTGCTCCTGCGGGAAATCGCCGCCGACATGGACGATTACACGACGCAGGCGACGGCGTATTCGCTGCTCGCGTTGAGCCAGCATCTCGAAGCGAGCACGGACGACGGCGTGGCCGTGCGCGTGAAGCTCGACGGTGAGAGCCTCGTGCCCACGGCGGATCTCGGCTTCGGCAGCAAGGAGTTTGCCGTTCCGTTGAGCCGCGTGCGGGGCAAGAAGATGAAGCTCGTGCTCACGGCCGAGGGGGAACGGTCGGTCGGGTATGCGATTTCGTCGGCCTGGCAGCGGGCGATCGCGGCCGCGGATTCGCCGGCTGGGACGCGGGGAGAAAAGGGGCCGTCGGTGTATCGGGTGATCAGCGATCCGCGCGGTGGGGCCGTGGATCTCTCGAAGGTCAAGGCCGGGGATCTCTTGCGTGTCGCGCTGTATGCGCGTCTCCCGGAGGTCGACGACGAGCGGCGCGGCTACGTCGCGCTCACCGATCGCCTGCCGGCGGGCTTCGAGCCGGTGCAGCCGGACCTCGCGACGGTGGCGAGCGCACCGGGGATCGATTCGCATCATCCGTTCTACTCCGCGCTCCGCTGGAGCTCGTCCGAGGCGAGCCATATCGAGATGCGCGACGATCGGGTGAACGTGTATTTCGACAAGGTCTGGGGCGATTCCGTTGCCGCGACGTACCTCGTGCGGGCGACCACGCCGGGCGTGTTCGCATTGCCCGCGGCGGCCGGTGAGCTCATGTACGAGCCGGACAGCGTGGGGTACAGCGACGCCGGGCAGGTGACGATCCAATGAAACGCCTCCCCTCGAAAAAGGCCCTGCGCCGGCTCGGCGTCGTGACGGGCGTGGTGGCCTGCATCGTCCTCGGTATCGTGGCGGCGTCGCAACGCGTGCGCGCCGCCGCGGGCGAGCCGTCGGCGCACCTCGCGGATCATTGGCACGAGGGGCATCGGATCGTCGATCGTGAGGGGCGTTTGCTCCGCGAGATCGGCTCCGAGGCCGAGCAGCGCGGCCGGCCTGTGGCGCTCGATCAAATGGGGGATCGGATCGTGCTCGTGACGCTCGTCAGCGAGGACAAACGGTTCTTCGAGCACGATGGTGTCGACGGCCGAGCGATTGCGAGGGCGATCGGGCAGAACTTGAAGGGTCGGCGTATCGTGTCCGGGGCGAGCACGATCACGCAGCAGCTCGTGAAATTGCTCGACGCCGAGGGAAAATCGGCGCCGCGCACGCTCGAACGCAAGGTCACGGAGGCGGCGCGCGCGCAGAACCTCGAAGAGACCGTGGACAAACGGACGATCCTCGAGGCGTACATGAATCGCCTCGGGTATGGCCACGGGCTCACGGGGCCGGAGGCCGCCGCGCTCGGGTATTTCGCGGTGTCGGCGAAGGATCTGAGCTGGGCGCAGGCCGCGTGGCTCGCGGTATTGCCGCGCGCGCCCTCGTTCCTCGATTCGTACGATCATCCAGAGCGCGTGCGCCTGCGGCAGCGGGCTTTGCTCGACGATCTGCGCGAGGAGGGCGTGCTGAGCGAGGCCGACCACGCGCGCGCCGTGGACGAGCCCATCAGCGTGAGGAAGGTCGATCGGCCGTTTTACGCGCCACACTTCGTGGATGCGGTGCTGCGCGAGGTGTCGCGGCCCGGCGAGCGGGGGCATGGGATCACGAAGACGACGCTCGATCTTGCCTTGCAGGAGGATACCGAGGGGCTCGTGCGCACGCACCTCGCGGCGCTCGCGTCGCTCGGGGCCAAAAATGCGGCGGTGATCGTGGTGGACAACGAGCACGGGGAGGTGCTCGCTTGGGTCGGAAGTGGTTCGTACTGGGATGATTCGATCGCCGGGCAGGTCGACATGGTGCGGGCCCGGCGGCAGCCGGGGTCGACGCTGAAGCCGTTCGTGTATGGGCTCGCATTTGCCGACGGGCATTCCGCAGCCGAGCCGCTTCCGGACGTGCCGACGCGTTTTTCGGAGCAGGGCGGGACGTACGCGCCGGGCAATTTCGACGGGACGTTCGAGGGGCCGATCAGCGCGCGCGAGGCGCTCGCGGGGAGCTTGAACGTGCCGGCGGTGCGGCTCGCGGCGGAGGTGGGCGAGGGGCGGCTGCTCGAATCGCTGCGGAGCCTCGGGTTTGCGAGCCTCGATCGGGAGGCGCGGCATTATGGTTTGTCGCTGGCGCTCGGGACCGGCGAGGTGACGCTGCGCGAGCTCGCGGGCGCGTACGTGGCGCTCGCGCGGGGCGGAGAGCGGACGCCGATCCGGATCGTGGCGAAAGAGGCGGGAGGCGAGCCTTCGCGCGTGATGGATGCGGCTGTCGCGTCGCTCGTGACGGAGTCGCTCTCGGATCCGCTGGCGCGCGTGCGGGGATTGCATGGGCGCGGGCCGTTCGATCTCGGGTTTCCCGTGGCCGTGAAGACAGGGACGAGCTCGGGACATCGTGATACGTGGTGTGTCGGGTACACACGCGAGCGGACGGTCGCGGTGTGGATCGGCAATGCCGACGGGGCGCCGACGCAAAAGCTCACGGGCGCGAGCGGCGCCGGGCCGCTCTTCGCCGACGTGATGCGGCGAGCCATGGAGGACGTGCCTTCGCGCGCGCCGCTCTGGGACGAGGCGCATCTCGAATCGGTGGAGGTTTGTCCCCTCACGGGAAAGCTGCCGGGGCCGGCTTGCGTGGATCATGCGTCGCGGCATTTCATTCGAGGGAAGGCGCCGAAAGAGACGTGTGATTGGCACGTGCGCGCGAGCACGCGGGAGGGCGCCCGTCCCGGCGAGGCGCCGTTTGCCTGCGATTCGCAGGGGAGCCGATCGATCGTGGTGTTGCCCGAGGCCTACGACGGTTTTTTGGCGGCGCTGCCGTCCGGCGCGCCGGGGCACGATCCCTTTGGTTTGCCCTGGCTCTCGCGGTCGAGCGTGCCCGGCTGTGGGGAGCAGGCGCACGCGGAGGCGATGCTGCGAATCGACGGGCCCGCGGCCGGCAGCGTGTTCGTGTACGGGGAGGAGGGCGATGCGCAGGTGATCGTCCTCTCGGCGTCGTCGGTCGGTGGTTCTCCGGAGCGGCGCGTCAGCGAGGTCGAGTTCGTGGTGGATGGCGAGGTCGTGGGGCGATCGCGCTGGCCGTTCCGCATGCGGTATCAGGCGACGCGGGGGGATCACGAGCTCGTGGTGCGGCCCGTCGATCCGCGCGTCGCGGTGCGCACGGCGAAAACGAGCTTCAGCGTGCGTTAGGCCAATACGACGTTTGACAGGTCGGGGGGAGCCGCCCTAGCATGCGTCGCGGAGGGGGGCCGCTCGCCGGCTCTTGCGGACCTCGGGATGATCACACGCATCGAGATCGACGGGTTCAAGTCGCTGCGCGCGTTCTCGCTCGATCTCGAGCCGCTCACCGCGATCGTCGGGCCGAACGGGGCTGGGAAGTCGAATCTGTTCGACGCGCTCGCGTTGTTCGCGAAGGTGGCGGAGACGAACCTCGTCACCGCGTTCAAGGGAGGTCGGGGGCGTATTCGGGATCAGTTCGCGCGCACGCCCGAAGGCGTCGAGCGTTCGATGCGCTTCGCGGCCGAGCTCCTGCTCCTGCCCGGGTCGTCGCGGCACGACCTCGTGCTGTCGCGCGTGCGGTACGAGGTGGAGATCGAGCGGACGCTGGAGCGCGGCGGGCTCGACGGCCTCGTGATCACGCGCGAGCGGCTTCTGCCGATCAAACATGGCGCCGACGCGTGGATCGATCAGCACCCGCATTGGGGGCCGCTCGCGCGGTACGGGACGCCGGAGATGCGCGTCGAGCTCGAAGGCGCCCCGGGGCCGGAGCGGATCGTGCGGATCGAGCCGGGCGACGGCGGGCTGTCGTTATCGGTGGATATCGGGCGGGATCGAAGCCTCTTATCGCTGCCGTATGCGCTCGTGACGCCGCTCGTCGAGGCGACGAGCCGCGAGCTCCGGGCGTTTCGGCTCCTGCACCTCGAGCCGCATCGGCTCACGAAGCCGAGCGATCGGGCGGCCGGAACATCGCTCACGGAGGACGGCTCGAACCTGCCGACCGTGCTCGCCGCGCTCGGGCCCGAGGCGCGCGTCGCCATTCGCAAGGACATGGAGACGCTCCTGCCCGGGTTCCGGGGCTTCGAGGTGACGCCGTTCGAGGACGAGCTCAGGCTCGAGGCCGATTTCATGGATATGAAGCGCCTGCCGGCGCGGCTTTTGTCGGACGGGATGCTGCGGCTGCTCGCGCTCTTCACGCTCTTGCGATCCGCGCGGCGCGGCGCGATCGTGGCCATCGAGGAGCCCGAGAACGGCGTGTATCCGGGGAGGCTCCGCGCGCTCGTGGATTCGCTGCTCTCGGCAACGGCGCCGGCGCTCGGGGAGATGACGACCGTGCCGCAGGTGCTCCTGTCGACACATTCGACGGCCATCATCGCGGCGCTGCGTGGGCTGCCGAGGGCGATCGTGTTCGCGGATCTCGTGCGCGGGCGCGACGGGATGCGCTCGACGCGGATGCGGCACGTGGTGTCGGAGGGCGAGAACGAGAGTGGCGCGGTCCCGAGCGTCTCCTCGGGGGAGATGATGCGGTTGCTCGAATCCTCCCGCCCCTGGGACGATTGAGCTATCCTGGGATCGCGCCGATCACGAGCGCGCGGAGGAAAGGGATCAGGATGGGCGAGCCGGCGTTTTTCAGCTCGGGTTCCGTGGATCGGGTTCCGACCGAGTTCCGCTACTGGGACAACATGAAGGACGCGGGCACGCAGAAGCGTCGCAAGCGGCTGAAGAGGCTCGTCGGCTTCGATCCCGTGCTGCCCGACGAGCTCGTGCGGACGTTCGCGCACTGCTATTACGACGCGGATCCCGTGGCCGAGGCGTTCGTGGAGGAGGTCTACCTCGCGCAGGGGCAGGGGGCCGGGCGCAAGCTCGTGGATCGGGCCCTCGAATCGGGCGTGGCGTCGATCCCGGACGCGCCGGCGTCGCTGCAAGCGCTGTTCGCCGAGGTGGAGACGCCGCCTTCGTGGCTCGATTGGGACAAGGTCGAACACGGCGCGCGGGTATGGCGGCGTTATGGGACGCACATGTTCAGCTTCGCGGGCGCGGTCACGCTCGACGGGTACCAGGAGAGCTCGGTCGCGAAGCCGCTCGCGTTCACCGGCGCGTATACCGGGGAGTCGGCGCATCGGCGGTTTGTGGAGACGGCCGCGTTCTGGATCGACATTTCGGAGCCGGGGGCCCTCCGGCCGGGCGGGCTGGGGAGGAAGACGGCGCTGCGCGTGCGGCTGATGCACGTGTTCGTGCGAAAGCGGCTCCTGCGTCATCCGGGGTGGGATCTCGACGCCTGGGGCGTGCCGATCAGCCAGGGGGATGCGCTGATCACGCTGATGGCCGGCAGTGTGGGCGCGATCGCGCTGAAGAAACTCGGCTATCGCACGAGCCGCGAGGAGATCGAGGCGCTCATGCACTTCTGGCGGTACGTGGGCCATTTGATGGGCGTGCAGCCCCGATGGTATCCGACGACGTTCGAGGAGGGCGTGCGCCTCCTGTTCACCGCGCTCACGAAAGGCGCGAGGAAGGCCGGCGAGGACGGCGTGGATCTGGCGCGCTCGTACGTGCAATCGTACGCGCCGCGCGAGGGTGATCCGCCGCTCGTTGCGTTGCGCAAGCGGCTCGAATACCACCTCGAGCTCGGGTACACGAAGTATTTCCTGTCCCCGCAGGCGTTCCGCACCTTTGGATTGCCGGATCCGGGGATCTGGGGGTTTCACCCGATCGCGCAGTTCCCGCTCGTCTTCGCGCTGGAGACCGTGCGCAAGCACGTGGACGTGATCGATTCCTGGGCGGACACGTTCGCGCGGTGGCGCGCGCGGCAATGGCTCGATATGCACCTCGGGCCGCGGCGCGCGGAGTACAAGGCCGTCGAGTCGTTCACGCGTTGAGGCGGCCGGGGCGGCGACGCCCCGCCTGACCGAGGGCGTGCCCGAGCGCGGCGCTGAGCGTCGCGAACGTGGAGAGTTTTGCCACGTCGATTCCCAGCGAGACGATGATCGAGGCCACGCGGGGCGAAATGCCCGAGACGAGGCAATGGCTGCCGAGGAGCGTGACGGCGCGGACCATGCGCATGAGGTGCTCCAGCGTGGCCGCGTCGACGTCTTCGAGGCCCGTCAAATCGAGGACGGTGACGCGGACGCGGCTATGGGTGATCTCGGCGAGGAGCGCGTCCGTCATGGCCGAGGCGCGCGCCTCGTCGACGGCCCCGAGCACGGGCATCGCGAGGACGCCGTCCCACACGTGCAAGAGCGGGCTCTTGAATTGCTTCAGGGTCCGCTCGTTGCGCTCGAGCGCGAGGGATTGCTCGATGCGATCGGTGGTATCGAAGATGTAGCCGAAATAATGGGTGATCTGGCCGCTCGCCCGGTCGCGCCGGATGACGGTATAATCGGCGATCCAGATGGTCTGTCCGTCGCGGCGCTTGATGCGGTAGGGCTCGTGGGCAAACCATTCGGCGCCGCTCGCGCTGTTCGTGCTGACCTCCTCGCCGACGCGGCCGAGGTCCTCCGGGTAGACGAGGTCGGAGTATTTTAGCTTGTTCAGGAGGTAATCCTCGGTCGGATACCCCGTCAGCTCGAATACGTTCGGGGAGACGTACTCGACGGGCCAGCCCTCCGTGGCGCGCCAGCGAAAGACGACGACCGGGCCTACGGAGAAAAGGAGGCGTTCCTCCAGGCGCGTGCTCAGGCTGCCGATGGCGCGATTGAGGTTCCGTTCGAGGTCGCCGAGCGGGCCGTCGTCGATATCCTCGATGAAGTCGGGCAGCTCCTCGTTCGCGAGGCGTGCCAGGGTCGTGGAGATTCGACGCAGTCTCTCGGCTTGATCCATGGGGGTCCTTCGGTTTCGAGCACCCCCCCGAAGCTTGTCCCCCCGAATGAAAACCCGCCCAGTTTACCCGAGCCGCGTTCGCGTCGACAAGGGGTTTACGCGGAGCACGAGCGTTTCGAATTCGGATGACGATGGAATTCGTAGCCTCCCGTGAGGCGCAATGGGAATTCGGCGCTGTGCGCTCTTCTACCGGCTGCCGCGGCGGAGATTTCTTTCCCGGAGGGCATGGCCGAGCGCGGCGCTCAGCGTGGCGAAGGTGTGTAGTTTCGTAACGTCGAGGCCGAGCGATACGATGGCCGCGGCAACCCGGGGTGAAATGCCCGAGACGAGGCAACGGCTCCCGAGGAGCTCGGCGGCGCTGACCATTCGCACGATGTGTTCGAGCGTCGCCGCATCGACGTCGTCGAGGCCCGTCAAGTCGATGACGCTGACCTTGATTCCGCCGTGCGTGATCGATTGGAGCAGGGTGTCGGTCATGTGCGCGGCGCGGGCCTCGTCGAGGGCGCCGACGACGGGCATCGCGAGGACGCCGTCCCAGACGTGGAGGAGCGGGCTCGCGAGCTTGCGGAGGGTGAGCTCGTTTTGCTGGAGGGCCAGCTCGTTTTGCTGGAGCCGGATGGATTGCTCGATGTGCGCGGTGCTGTCGAAAATGTAGCCGAAATAATGGGTGATCTCCCGGGTCCACGGGTCGCGGTGGATGACCGCGTGGTCGGAGACCCAGACCGTGCGGCCGTCGCGCCGACGGATGCGATAAGGCGACTGGGTGAACCATTCGGCGCGGCTCGCCTCGAAGGCCCGGAGCTCCTCGGTGACGCGCGGGACGTCCTCGGGGAGGATGAGGTCGGAGTAGATCCGCGTGAAGGAGAGGAATTCCTCGGCGGGATAACCCGTCAGATCGAGAACGTTTGGCGAGACATACTCGACGGGCCAGTCGGGTTCGGCGCGCCAGCGAAAGACGACGACGGGGCCGATGCGGAAGATGCGGCGCTCTTCGAGGCGGACGGCGAAGCTCGTGATGGTGCGATTGACTTCGCGTTCGATGTCGCCGAGCGGGCCGTCGTCGATGGTGTCGATGAGCGCGGGCACCTCCTCGTCCACGAGGCGCGAGAGCGTGTCGGCAATGCGGCGCATGCGGGCGGCGTGATCCATCGCGGCGACCTCAGGCGAGCTTCGATTCGAGCATGCCGACGAGCATCGACGCGTGGCTCCGGAGCGGATCCGGCAGGGCGCCGCGTTCGTCGCACTGGGCGAGCAGCTCCTCGGCGGTCTCGCGGGCGGCGCTCGCTTCGGCGGAGACGGGTTCGAGCGCGGTCGTGATCGTGATGAAGGAGCGAAGCGTCGCGGCGTCGTCCCTTCCGTGGCGCAGGAAAGGAATGGGGCCCGGGGGCCGCGCGCAGGTCTCCCGCACGAATCGCTCGAGCCAGCGGGCCGTCGCGGCCATCTTGGGCCAGTCGAGCTTTTCGGGGGTGTCGGTCGGCGTGTGGTAATGGCGGGAGCGGCCCGAGGTGAGGAAGAGGAAAGGGACGCCGCGCTGCCAGAAGGCGAGGTGATCGGAGAGGGGCGGGATGACCTCGGCGTCGGCGCGGCGGATGCGCACGAGGGGCTCGCTCGTCGCGATGGAGTCGACGTGGGCCGCCGTGCCCTCGCTGCGCTCGGCGCCGAGGGCGAAGAGGGACGCTCCGACCTCGTCGGGGACGCCCGCGGGGCCGAAGGTGTGGCCGACGAGGTCCATGGCGCTCATCATGTCGATGCGGTCGAGGGGGACGGGGGGGTGTTTCGCGAAAAACACCGAACCCATCGTGTCGTGCGTGAAATGCGGGGGCTCCTCACCGTCGAAGGCGGCGAGGATAACGCCGCGGCCGGTCGGGCGCTCCGCGGCGAGGGCGCGGGCGACTTCGAGGAGGATGCCGACGGCGGCGGCGTTGTCGTCGGCGCCCCAGAAGACCTGGCCGGCGAGCTCGCCGAGGTGGTCGAAATGGGCGCCGACGAGGACGTATCGCTCGACGTCGCCGGGGAGGACCGCGATGACGTTGGCGCCGTGCAGGCCCGGGACGGGCTGTTCGTGCGGATCGAGGCCGGCCTTGCGCAGCGCCGATACGACGGCGGCGCGCGCGGCGTCGCCGCCCTTCGTGCCTGGTTTGCGACCGGCGCATGCCGGAGAACAGAGCTCTTCGACGAGCTTTCGCATCTCCGTGGTCATGGCGGGCACCTTATCATGGCGCGCGGACCGAGGTAAGATGCGCTCGCTCGCGTGACCTGGGACGAGGGGCCGAGGGCCGGGCGTTGCTCGGCGCCGCGCGAAGGCAAGGGACACGCGAGCCGGGGAGAGACAGGGACGATGCGTTTTTCATGGGGCTATCCGATCGCAGTCGCAGCGGCATTCGTTGCATGCAAGGGGGGAGGCGAGAAGACAGCGGGGCCCACGCCGAGCCCGGCGGAGACGACGAGCGCGGCGGCGAACGGCGCGGCCACGGCGCCCGCGCCGAAAGAAAAGCCGAAGGCCGTGGCGCGGGAGGGCAGCACGATCGCGCGTTCGCCCTCGGATGACGCGCTTTACGTGGCCGACGAGGAGCGGGGCGTCGTGCACGTGATCGCGATGCCGGTGGACGTGGCGAAACCGGCGCAGACCGTGAAGGTGCCCGGTCAGCCAGCCCAGGTGCTCGCGCTTGCGGATCGGGTGCTCGTGACGATCCGGAGTGAAGGGGCGATCGCGCCGGGCACGGATCTGTCGCCGGAGGAGCGCGAGGCGAGCGCGGCGCCGGCGCCCACGGCGTCGGCGAGCGCGGCGCCGGCGGTGACGAAAGCAAAAGGGCCGGAGAAATACGAGAAACCAAAGACCGTGCCCTCGGCGACGGGGCCGGGGCTTTTGCTCGTGATGCGAAAGGATGCCGAAAAGGGACTCGTGGTCGAGTCGCGGATCGAATTGCCCGAGGACGCGTGGGGCGTGGCCGTGACGCCCGATGAATCGACGGCGATCGTGACGAGCGCCTGGACGCACAAGGTGTCGGGGGTGGATCTGGCGACAGGGAAGGTGCGTTTTTCCGTGGATGTCGCGCGTGAGCCACGCGCGGCGGTGGTGCATCCGAGCGGAAAAGCGGTTTACGTGACGCACCTCGTGGGCACGGATCTCACGCGGATCGACGGAATCGACGGCGAGGCGGCCTCCGCGCGGCGGATCAAGCTGCCGGCGTCGCCCTTGCGGACGCCGGTGGGGGCGACGTCGAATGCGTCGCTCGCGTATTCGGCCGTGCTGTCGCCGGATGGGAAGAAGCTTTACGTGGCGCGGCACGCGCTCGGTGGAATGGGGCCGCAGGTCTGGATGGGGGTGTCGGCGGTCGACGTGCTGCTCACGACGGACGATACACCGCTCGCGCCGACGCGCCTCGCCGGGCCGAAAACGACGGCAGAGGACGCGACGGGGCTGGTGGAGGATCAGGAGACGGGCGGTGAGGGGCCGCGTACCGCGCCAAACCCGTTCGTGCAGCCGCGCGCGATCGTCTACAAGAAGAGCACGGATACGCTGCTCGTGGCGTCGGAGGGGACGGACGCGCTGTCGGAGCTTTACGCAGGGCCGATCGATCCGGCGCTGTTCATCGCGGGGGGGGTCGAGTTGCGGACGGATCCGGATCCGAAATACAAGGTGGCGACCGGATGCGGCGCGCCGAGCGGGATCGCGCTCGCCGCGGACGAGAAATCGGCGTACGTGTTTTGCCGGGCGACACATTCGATGGAGGTCGCGTTTTTCCATTCGGGGAAGAACCAGTTGATGCGGCTCGGGGAGGAGCCGCTCCCCGCGCAGGCGGCGCTCGGGCGGAAGCTTTATTATAACGGGACCGACGAGGTGACGAGCGGGGGAATGGGCTGCGCGGGCTGCCATCCGGAGGGGCGAGACGATGGGCACGTCTGGCACGAGCGCGCGGCCGTCGGGCAGGGGCCGAATTTCTTCGCGGGGGCGGCGAACATGCCCGGGTGGGACGTGGAGCAAAAGACGGGCGGAGGTTTTGCTCGCCAAACGCCGATGCTCGCGGGGCGGGTGGTGTACGAGGGGCCGTATGGGTGGCACGCGGAGAGCCCGCATCTGACGCACCGGCTGACGAACGGGTTCTTGCTCCATCGATGGGGCGATCTGCCGTACGGGCACGATCGAAAGGAGCTGACCGAGCGGGCAATGGCGCTGCGGGCGTTTTTGCGGCTCGGGCTCGTGCCGCCGCCGCGCAAGACGCGGGAGCTCTCGGACGAGGAAAAGAAAGGGCAGGAGGTGTTCCTGCGCGTGGAGACGAAATGCGCGGGGTGCCACGTGCCCGAGATGGATTACAGCGATCGCGCGCCGTATCCGGTGTACTCGAAGCTGCCGCCGCCGGAGAGTTTCGAGGCGGATCCGGAGCTCGGGTACAAGACGCCGTCGTTGCGGTTTGTCGGGGGGACGGCGCCGTATGCACACGATGGGCGCTTCTCGACGCTGGAGGAGCTCATCGAGCGGAACGACGATCGCATGGGGAACACGAACCAGCTCACCAAGCCGGAGCGCACGGCGCTCGTGGCGTTCCTGAGGACGTTATGAAGACGAAGAAGGGCACGATCGGGTTCGTGGCGCTGGCATTCGCAGGAGGCGCGCTGTTCACGGGCTGGGCGAGCGCAGAGGATGCGCCGCCCGCGCAGGAGGCGCCGTTCGGGAGCGTGGCGGCGCTGGAGGATGCGGGCACGGAGGACGCGGGCGGCGGCGGGGACGCGGAGGCGGCGCCGGCCGCGCCGCCGAAGCAGACGCTCACGATTTCGGCGGACAAATCGCCGCGGCCGAAGGACGCCGACTGGGACGTGCTGGGCGTGGAGATGTCGTTTTCGCCGGGGTCGACGCCCAATGGCTGCAGGCTTCAGCACATCCGGGAATGGGTGCGGGTCCGGTGCACGGGGGCGATGGTGCACATTTCGATGCTCGGCGGCAATCACGAGGGGGTGTCGATCAAGCTCGATCCCGTGGGAGCCGACGAGTTCATCCCATTCCCCCAGGGCGGCGAGGTCGTGTTCCCGGTGCGGACCGGGGATCGCCGGGTGTTCGAATGGATCGGCGTGGAATTCGGCTACAAGGGGATGACGTCGGCGTCGAGTTTCCTCATCCTCTCGGAGTCGTGGCTGCCCTGGGACGAGGGGCCGACGATTTACGCGCGTTGACAGATCAAAGGGAGCTGACGAATTGAAGGAGCGCGGCGCGGTCCGAGGCGGAGAGCGCGCGGAAGGCCTCGCGCGAGGCTTCGGCCTCGCCGCCGTGCCAGAGGATGGCTTCCTCGATGTTCCGGGCACGTCCGTCGTGCAGCAGGCGCGTGTGCCCGGAGATCAGGCTCGTCATGCCGACGCCCCAGAGTGGGGCCGTCCGGAAATCGCGGCCCCCGGCCTCGTGGTCGGGGCGATCGTCGGCGAGCTCCGGACCCATGTCGTGAATCAATAGATCGGTGTACGGGTAGATTCGCTGGCCTTCGACCTCGGGAAAACCCGCGAGCGGGCCGGTGACGAACGATGGCGTATGGCACGCGTTGCAACGTGCCTGCGAGAACAGGGCCTTTCCCAGGAGGACTTCGGCGTCGGCGGCGTCTGGGCGGTGGGGCATGGCGACGAGGTGAGAAAAGACGACGATTGCGTCGAAGCGAGCCGGGTCGATGTCCAGCGTCGTGCCTGCGGCCGCGGCGCAATCCACCTGGATGGGCGGGCAGTTGTCGGCCGGGCGAAGAGGGGAGGTGATGCCGATGTCTCCGAGGAAGGCCCCGGCGGTTTGTCGCGCCAGGTCCACCTCGTTCGCTTTCCACCCGAATCGTCCGGGCAAAAGCGTTCCATCGATAAATACATGGTTTCGGCGGCCGCGAATGCCATCACCATTGGCGTCGCCGGGATCGGCCAGCGCCTCGATGTCCTCGTCGCGGACGGCGGCGAGCAGGCCGAGCCCGATCATGGGCTGGGCCACGCGGGGTGAAATGCGGGTCTCCGCCGCGAGCGGACCGAATGCCAGATCGCGAGCCGTGTACGTCGGTTCCAGCAGCTCGTACGATGTGCCATCTGCATACGAGCCGGGTTTCGGGGCATGGTCGACGGAAAACCACCCTTCCGGCGTGACCCCGGGGATCGCCTTGTTCTGGATCTGATCACCGTAGCGGGGATCGGGGAGGAACGTGGCGCCGTCCTCCGACGGAATCGACAGCCGCACGAGCATCGACGTCATCGGCTGGCCAGGAGGCGGAGGCGCGCCGCGGCCGCCCCGGAAATGGCAGCTCCGGCAGGAGGTCCCGACGTACGTCGGACCCAGGCCGTCGCGGTCGACTTCGCCTCCGACCGTCCACGCGACGTCGAAGAGCGCGAGCCCGGCCTCGAAGGTCCCGAGGCGCTCCAAGGAGAGGTTCGCGGCGGGTCGCGAAAAACTCTTTTCGTCGCGTGTATCGAGGGTCGTGTCGCCGCCGGGCCGCTCTTCGCCAGGCTCGAACATCGCCGGCATGGCTCCGCCCGCGCCCGCCGCGCCGGAGCTCGAGGTGCTGCTCGACATACCCGCCCCGCCGGCACTCGAAGAAGAGCCGCCGGTTCCGCCGGGGCCCGGTTCGAGGATTGGATCGGAGCACGCGAATCCGAGGGGAATCACGGCCCAAAGAGCTCTCCGAAGCCTCACGGCCAGGGCACTCCGACGGGGACACTCGAGCGCTCGGGGCCCTCCGGGGGCAGCGGGAGCGCGAGCTGTCCGCTTGCATTCGAGCCCCACGCCTGGAGGCCGCCGGTGTCGTCCACGACGAGCGCGCCGGTGAGGCCCGCGGAGATGGCGCGCACGCCGCCGACCAGGCACGGCGTCGGCTTGGTTCGCACATTGGTGTCGCCCACGCCGAGATGCGCGAGGCTATTTTGACCCCAGCCGAGGAGATCGCCGTTCGTCAGCACCGCGTAACTCGTATTTCCCCGCGCGCCGAGAGCGAGCACGCGGTCGGGCAAGACGAGGGGAACAGGCTGCGGTCTGGAAGCCAGGATGCCGGCCGAGCCATCCCCGATTTGCCCGCTGGAGCCGAGGCCCCATGCATACACGTTGCCGCCCGTGGTCATGGCAAGGACATGGTCCCGGCCGGCCGCTACGTCGACGATATCGACGAGATTCGGAACGATGAGCGGCGAGGGGTGGGGCGAAATGTCCTCGTCGCCGATTCCGAGCTGGCCCTCGTCGTTCGAGCCCCACGCGTGAACGAGGCCGTTCACGTCGACGGCGAAGGACGCGTCGTCCGAGGCGGCGATGGCGACGATTTCGGCTGTGGTGGGCACCTCGACGATTCCAGTGTGGCTCTCCGTATCGCCGGTGCCGAGTTGCCCGCGGCCATTGAGGCCAGCGGCGAAGACGCGACCATCCGCGCGCAGAAACAAGATATGTCCTGCGCCGGGCGCGATGGCCGTGATGTCGTCGAGCCCGACGATTGGCTCGAAGGACGGCTGGTCCGCGGTCGCCATGAAGACGTGCCCCTCGGCATCCAGCACGAAGAGCGAGTCTCCGCCTTCGGCCACGGAGACGAGCCCTGCCGGCGCTTCCCTCTTGGCGGGAATGGGGTTGCCGCCGCCCCATTGCACGAGCGCACCGTCGTGAACGGCATACATCGTGTCGAGGGATGCGGCCACGGGGCGTCCGCCATAAAGGTGCGTCTCCGCAGTCGTGGCCTTTCCCGATGGCAAGACGAGCGTCACGACAAATGGATTCACGCCCCGCGTCAGAGGGGAGCGCAATCGTGCCGACCCTGTGGTCGCCGATGCGTCGATGGATCGCTCGTCGAGGATTTCTTCGCCGCGCTGGAGCCGGACGGTGGCTCCTCCTTCCGGTAGGGAAAATGCGACGTCCACGTCCACGAAACGACGCTCGAATGCCATGCCGGGCGGAGGGCTGACGAGTGTGAGCGTGGCGTCGGGCGTCGGGATCGAGCCGCCGCCTTCACCGCCCGAGCCCGCCCCACCGCCTCCGGTGCCTGGGGCCATGCCCCCCGAGCCCCCCGAGCCGGCGGACGTCGATTCCGATGCCGGCGGCTCATCGTCCGAGCACGCGGCGACCACGCACCCGGCGAGCACCAGAACGGCGAGCGCGCGGAGCCTCATGGGAGCGTCACGAGCCCCGGCGTCGGATAAGCCCAGTTGTTGAGCAGATTCGGTCGCCCGAGGCTGCCATTCGTGCTCCATCCCCACGTGTAGACCGTGCCGTCCGGCGCCGTGCCGATCACGTGGGTCGCCCCAGGTTCGATGTCGAGCACCGCGGGCAGCGCAAGCGGCGTGTCCGGCGCATTTCGATCGACGGTATCGTCGCCGCCGATGCCGAGTTGCCCATTGAAGTTCTGACCCCAGCCGACCGCGCTTCCGTTCGCCCGGATGGCGAAGCTGAAGTTTCCGTCGGCGAAGACGGCCGCGGCTTCGGCCAATCCCACGACGGCCGTGGGTGAATGAGCCTCCGCGTCGGCACCGCTCATCCCATTGCCGACCTGACCGTTCTGGTTGAGCCCCCAGGCGACGATGGTCCCATCGGAGCGCAGCGCGAGCACGTGATCCCGCCCCGAGGCGAGGTGCACGACGTCGGCCAATGCGGGCACCTGGACCGGCGTTGGATGCGGATCGGCATCCGCGGTGCCCTGGCCGAGGTTGCCGAATTGATTCCTTCCCCACGCCCACACGGTGCCGTCGCGCCGCAGCGCGAGAGAATGCTTCGATCCGCCGACGACCTGGATGATGTCGTCGAGCCCCGCGATCGCCACGGGGGAATGGCGGTCCTCGGTCGTGCCGTCGCCGAGCTGTCCCGAGGCGTTGTCGCCGAAGGCGCGAACCGTTCCGTCTTCGAGCAAGACGAGCGTGTGATCATACCCGAACGTCGCCGCGAGGACACCGGAGAGGTTCGTGTTCTGCGTGGGAACCTCGCGTTTGTCCGCATCGCTCATTCCCGGTGCGGCGAGGCCGAGCCGGCCGTCGGCGTTGTTTCCCCAGACGAACAGGGCGCCGTCCTTGCGAAGCGCCAGCGATTGATTCTGGCGGAAATCGAGGGCGGTGATTTCCTCGATGTCGGGCACGAGCACGGGTTCGAGGCGCGACGTCGTCTCTCCCACGCCGAGGCCGAGTTGCCCGAGGTTGTTGCGGCCCCACACGGCGACCTTCCCGGACGAGATTGCGCCCGTGTGAGATCCGCCGGCGCCGGCCTTTCGCTCGAACATCACGTCGAGGGGCACCTCCGTTCGATGGCCGGCGAGGTCCTCGGCCGCGACGACGAGCGTGTTTTTCCCGCGTGTCGGGCGCGCGTCGACGAATCCATCGAACATCGGCGCGCCGCTGTCCACGGGGAGCGCCGTCACGGGGGCGCCGTTCAACGTGAATTCGACTTTCGCCAGGCCGCCGGAATCCTCGGCGTGCACGGAGACGAGAATGCGAGCCGTACGGAGCAGCGCGCCGCTGCTGATTCCTCCGAGGGTCACGACGGGTGGCGTCGAATCGGACGATGCGCCTCCTTCTCCGCCCGCGCCACCCGCGCCACCCGCGCCGCCGGATCCGCCGGTGCCACCCGTCCCGCCGCCGCCCTCACCGCCGGTATTTCCTGTGCCGCCGCTGCCGGACGCGGCCGATCCACCCGCGCCGCCCGAGCCGCCTTGGCCTCCGCTGCCGGAGGTCGTGGTGGACGCGCCGGTGTTTCCCCCGGAGCCGGGCGTCACTTCGCCTTCGTCGCTGCAACCCGCGCCCGCGCACAACACGAGAGCCGGGGCCAGCGCCCACGGCCAGAAGATCGTCCTTTTCATCAATTCTTTCCCAGGTCGGCCAAACGGACTCTACCCCGGCTTCCACAAATGACAATGAAAATCGTTTTCAGTTTTGTTCGGCGAACGAGGTGCTGGAATGTAGTAGGATGCGTGACATGCGCGCGACGATGACCCGTTCCGCAGATGCGCCCCCGCCTCCACGCGTGCTCGGTCTCTTCGACGCGTCGTGTATTGTCATTGGCGCCATCATCGGCGTCGGCATCTTCTTCACGCCCGCGCGCATGGCGGCGCTCGTCGGCAGCGGGCCCCTCCTGCTTCTCGCTTGGCTGCTCGCCGGCTTCATCGTGCTCGCGGGCGCGCTCACGTTCGCGGAGCTCGGGGCACGATATCACCGAAGCGCCGCGCAATACGAGATTCTCCGCGATACCTACGGGCCCTTGCCCGCATTTCTGTTCGTCTTCTGCAATGCGACGGCGGTCCAGGGCGGGGCCATCGGCATCATCGCGATCATCTGCGTCCAGAACTTCGTTGTGGCGCTCGGGCAGACCTCGCTCGGCCCGGGGTGGAGCACGCTCGCGTCCGTGGGGCTCGTCGTGGGTCTCACGGCAGCCAACGTGCTCGGGGTTCGCTGGGGCGCGCGGATCCAGAACGCGACGGTGCTCATGAAGCTGCTCACGCTCGTGGCGATCGGTGCCCTCGGCGCATTCGCCCCGGTGCAAGATACGCCCGTCGGTCGGGACGAGGTGCAGTCGAAGGGTGTTCTCGGCGTGCTCGCCGCGCTCGTCCCTGCGTTTTTCGCATTCGGCGGTTTTCAGCACGCGCTCTGGATTTCAGGGGAGGTGCGTGAGCCCAAGCGAAACCTGCCGCGCGCGATCCTCGTGGGGGTCGTCGTCGTGGTCGTCGTGTATCTCCTGGCAAACTGGTCGTATTTGCGGCTCCTCGGCGGGGCTTCGGCCGTCGCGGCGAGCAAGACGCTCGCGGCGGACGCGGTCGCGCGCGCGGCACCGAGCGTGGGCGGGCGCGTGATCGCCGCGGCCGTGGGCATATCAGCGCTCGGCGTGCTCAATGCGCAGCTCCTCTCGGGTCCGCGGCTCGTCTTCGGGATGGCGCGAGATGGTCGGTTTTTTCCCGCCTTCGGGCGCCTCGACGCGAGGTTCGGCACGCCCTCGGCCGCGATCTGGTTTGTCGGGGCGATCGCGGTGGCGTTGCTCGTCCTGGCCGGCGAAAAAGGCGTGGATCGTCTGCTCACGGGCGTCGTGTTCGTCGACGGCGTGTTCTTCGCCGCGACGGGCGCGGCGCTTTTCGTGTTGCGGCGGCGCGGCGGCGAAGCCTCGTTCCGGACGCCGGGATATCCCCTGCCGCCCCTTTTCTTCGTCCTCGGGGCGATCGGTGTCGTCGTCGGGGCGCACCTCGACCCCGCCGTGTTACCCGCGACGCTGATCGGCGCCGCGTGGATCGCGGCGGGGGCGCTTTTGTACTTCGTCCGATTTCGAGGGAAATGAACGAATCAGCCTGCCGGCGCGGGATCCCCGGTCGGCGGCGCGTCGCCCTTCTTGTCGTCCTTCTTCTGGTCTTCCTCGCTCTTGCCCTTGAGCCAGGGGAATCGCTCCTCCTGCTTGGCCCACCATTTCTTGAGGTCCTTGTAGAGCCAGCCGCCCTTCGAGCGGCCCGTGACGTCGCGCAAGAGAATGGCGGCCTGGCCGTGGCCGACGCGTGCGGCGAAGAGGTCGTTCATGACCGTCTGCGCGGTGTTCGTGCGGCGGACCGAGTCGAGGTGGTCGAAGAGCTGCTCGACCTTGTTGAGCACGCGTTGCCCGAGGCCCGCCTTGCCCGTTGACTGGAGTTTCGTGACCTTGTCCCGCTCCAGAGCCGAGAGGCGCTCGAGGGCGGCATTGATCAGATTCGCGTGCTTCTGCCAGTCGGGATCGTCGGAAACCTTCGCGCGTTTGGTCGCGTCGAGGGCCTCGCGGCAATCGATCAGGCTGAAGTCGTTGTACGACATGAAGAACGTGAGCACCTCGGCGCGCGCGCTCGGCGTGGTCTCCATCTTCTCGATGTTCTGACGCACGCGGTCCATCGAGAGCCACCGATAGACGAAGTCGAGCCCCGTGCCCTTGATGTTCTGCGTGCCCATGATGCGCACGTCCATCCCGGGCGGGATCTGCTTGACCATGAAATCGATGACCTGATCGCCCGTGGAGCCGGCATTCCAGAGGACACAGACGCGCTCCAGGAAGAGCTCGCGGTAGGCGGCGCGGAAGATCGTGTCAGCCTCGGCCCAGGCCTTCTGATCGAGGGCGGCCGTGACGCGTTTCTTCGCGTCGTCGCGGAGCTTCGTGCGTTTGGCGTAGCGGATCGTGTGCGTGACGATGTCGGGGCGGATGTCGTCCTTGCCCTCGGACGGCGTTTTTCCGGACAAGGCTTTTTCGATCGCGGCGCCGAGCTCCTCGGGGGTCGCGTTGAAGAGCGGGCGTGCGTCCTCGACAATCTTGCGTGCGTCCTCGTCCTCCATCGGCAGGGACTTGAGCATGATGAGGAGCGTCTCTTCGAGGGCCTCGAGGCTCGAGCGGGTGCCCGTGCGGCGGAGGTATTCATCGAATTTGAGGAGCGCCTTTTCCTTGTCGGCGTCGGCGGTGATGCGGGTGCCGCCGAGCCAGATGTCGAGGGCCTCGGTGATGAACTGCATCATGCCGCCGAGGTTCGTATTGATGAGGACGATGTGGTCGCAGCCGGCGTCGTCGACGAAGATCTGCGCGAAGACGCGGGAACGGGCGACGCGGTCGGCGCGGTTGTTGACGACGGCGCAGGTGGCCCGGTCGGGCGTCTCGTCGGGGTTGTGTTTGTCGTAGGCGAGGCGCGTCCAGTTCGAGAGGAAGCCGGCGCGCTCGTTCGCGCTCATTCCATTGGAGAACGTGAGCTTGCGGCCGCGGTATTCGACCGTGGGATAGGTCTTCAAGACGCCGAGGTCGAGGATGACGTGGTCGGCGATCTCGACGAGGGCCTTTTCGCGGTCGATCTGGAAGTAATCGGCGAGCTCGAGGACGAGGGCGACGTTGCGCGGGTGCTCCTGGTACGGGAGGCGCTGGAGGAGGTCGACGGGAATGAGGTCGGCCTCGATGGGCTGGACGTGGACGAGCTTCGTGCGCTTGCGGCGGGCATTGTCGAGGAAGAGCGGGAACATCTGCTCTTCCGAGGTGAACGTGACGCCGTCCTGGGGCATGAAGCAGGAAATGACGCGCGCGACGTCCTCGCCGCCGGGGCCCTGGATGTCCTCGTGGTCGGGATACGCGTTCGTGAGCGTCGTGATCGGGTCCTGCATCCATTCGTTGCAGAGCGTCTCGACGAACCGCGGCTGGAGCGCCATGCATTCCCAGAGGAAGACCTGGCAATGAAGGTTTTTCCCGGTGAAGAGGACGTTCCGCTGCTCCCAGATCGTGGCCTTGTCGTAGGGGCGATAGATGAAGATCTCGCCGGCCGGCAGATCGCGCATCGCGTGAATGAACATGGCCTCGCAGCCCGTGGTCTTCACGACGACGTCGTAACGCATGGCGTGGAAGAGCGCGGCCTTCAATCGCTCGGAGCCGGATTTGCCGCGGGTGCCCCAGCCGCCGATGGAGAGCGGAATCGAGGCGCGCGCCTTCTCGATGCCACGCATGATGACCGCCGTGCGGAGCATGAGGTACGAGAAGAGGCTCCACACGACGACCGCGAGGTGCGCCGGGGTGTTGCCCGAGGGCGATAACAAGAAGGAAAGGACGTGCTCGGCGATCGGCGGGAGCGCGAAGGGGAGCGGGGCGTAGAAGTTGCGCGGGAGGTGTGGGACGAGGTTGAAGCGGGCGTTTTCGATTTCGCCTTCGGTGTCGACGACGTCGAGGGAAAACCCGAGCTCCTGGGCTTTTTGCCAGAAGAGCTTTTTCTCGCGTGGCTCGCTGGCGGAGAGCGAGCGCTGGCGGACGAGCGCGAGCTGGGGGTATTCGAGCGAGAGCTTCCAGCGCGTGCGCATGCGCTCCTTCAGCGTGTGCGGGCCGCGGAGGAGGACAGTGCCGACGGGCGTGATCATGCGCAGGGGTTTGCCCGAGATGGAGCAGACCGAGAGCAATTCGTCGACGCGCGGGAGGAAGGGGCCCCAGCCAGCGACGGGCGGGCAGAGCTGGCGCTCGCCAGGGACGCGGGTCGGCGTGACCTCGGCCATGCCGTGCGGCGGGACGACGATTTCGCCCTGCCAAACGCGGCCCTGGGTATGGGCGTAGCCTTTGCGTTTGTCCGGCATGGGCGTCTTGAGCTCGTTCAAGAATCGCCAGAATCGCCAGTGCCGGGGCTCGCCGCGCCAGAGGATGTATTTGCCGGCGCGGAGCCTCTGCAGGGAGACGGTCATATCGCCCCGCGAGGCGACGGCGAGGGCACGTTCGAGGTCACGCGTGGGGGTGTTTGGCGGGACTTCGAAGCGCGAGGAGCGGCCTTCCTTGATCTTTTCGAGTTTGTCCTTGAAGCGTTGCGCGAGGGCCACGAGCTCCGGCTCGGCCGCGACTTCGAGCCAGCGGAGCGTGGCTGCAGCGCCTTCCGTGAGCTCGGCGCCGGCCTTTTCGTTGTTGGCGAGCGTGGCGAGAGCCTCGACGAAATGGCCCGGGCGGAGGACGGGCGTGGTGCCGGCCGCGACGAGCTTGATCGATTCGAGCGAAACCCGCACCGGGAGCGAATCTTCGGGTTTCGTGAGGGCCCGCTGGATGACGCCGAGGAGGGCCTCGGCCGCTTCCGTATCGCCATTCTCGATCGGAGGCTCGTCCCCGGCGCGCGGGCCCTCGCAGGCGAAGCCGCCGGCGCGTTTCGTGAGGACACGAATGCCGAGGCCGCGGACGCGGGGGGATTTGTCCTCGGTGATGATCTTGACGAGCTGTTCGAGGCCGCCTTCACCGCGGGTTCGTCCGAGGAAACGCGCGAGCTCCTGGCGGACGTGCTCGCTCGGGTCGTCTTTGGCGATGAGGCCGGTTTCGAGGCGGGTGCGGTCGTCGGCGAGGGTGCCGAGGATACGCAAGGAATTACGGCGAATGATGGGGCCGTCCTTGCCGGAGCGAATGCGGAGGCGCTCGGAGATGACGCCACGAATGCCGTCGGGAAAGACGAGGGAGGCGATTTCGAGCGCCGCAACCTGCGCCCAGCGCATGGCGTCGACGCCGCGGGCCCAAGCGAGGACCTGGCGGGCCCGCTCGACGCCGAAGCGGCCGAGGCGCTGCGAAGGATGGAGGCGCGCGAGGAGGGCCGCGAGGACACGCAAGGAAGCGACGCGGACGGGCTGTGGGCGCCCGGTCGAGGCGTGCGACATCGCGAATTCGAGGACGCCGCCGCCGGAGAGGAGGCGGAAGGCGTCGCCCTCGGTGAGCGATTTGGCTTTGGTGATCGTCGCTTCGTAGGCGACCTCGACGGCGTCGACCTGGTCGGCGATGCGGGCGGCGAAGCGCTCCTGGACGGCCTCCATGTCGAGCCAGCGCTTGGTGGCCTGGACGTCGCGGCGAGCGTCGAGGCGGGTCTTGGCCGAGGCGCGGAGGTGGTCGATGAGGATCTTGCGTTTGTCCTCGTCGGTGGCCGCGCCCTGGTAGGCGACCATGAGGGAGGCGGCCTCGCCGTTCAGGCGGTCGAGCTCGCCGACGGCGACGTCGGCAGCGCGTATGAGGGAGGCGATGAAGATGCCCGGGGGATGCGGGCCCGGGCCGAGCTCGGCGGCGATGTTCTCGGCGATGCGCTCGACGGTGGGGACACGGAGCTTCGCCATGAGGGGCGAGACGCTCTGGAAGAGGTCGACCGCGAGCCCGTCCCGCCCGTCGGCGTAGCGGGATTTGCGTTTGGTGAGCGCTGGAGCGAGGGGGTACTTCAAGGCGGCGTGCCCCAGGTCGGGTCGGAGGAGGTGCGGCGCCTGTCGACACGGCCACTGCCCTCTTCGAGCCGAGCGCGGAACGGTGCCTCCCGCGGTGGCAAGTCACGAAGGCCCCTGCCACCCGCGAGGTCGTAGCCCACGAAGATACCTCCGGAGAGTCGGAAGGGCGAGGACTCGACGGGGAGGTCGAGCAAGACGCGGCCCTCGGCCCCTGCGCTGAGGCGATGGCCCCGCATGAGCCACGTCCAGAACGTGAGCTGGGCACTGACGCCGCTGCGAAGAAAGGATTTCGCGCGGTCGTAGCCGGCCGGTCGGTAACTCGTGAAGGCGCCGAGGGTGATCCAGGGCGCGAGGCCACGGCCGGGGAGGAGGTGGAGCTGGGCTTCGAGGTCGGCGCGGTCGATGCCAGCGAAGTCGGGGGTGGTGCGCGTGGAGACGCCAACGCTTGCGAGGGCGTCGATCGCCGGGCGGAAGAGGGCGCGGAGGCCAACGACGCCGTAGAAGGGGCGCGTGCTGGAGTAGCGGGTCCAGATCTCGCGGTCGGCGTCCTCGCGGCCTTCGAGGGCGGGGTCGGTGAGGATGACGGCCGCGCCGCCCCAAGGGACGAGCGAGACGGAGTCGGCGACGGGAATCGACCAGAGGACGCCGCCGAGGGCGCGGGCGCCGAGGCCAAAGGTGTCGGTCGGTTGCGCGACGACGCGGCCGCGGACGAAGAGGCCGGGGATGACGCCGTTCGGGGCGAGGTCGAAGGAGCCGGCGACGCCGAAGCTCGGGGCGCCGAAGCGGGCGCGGGCGAAGACGGAGCCTTGCGCCCAGGCGTGGATCGATTCGATCTCGCGGCGCAGGGCGACGCCGACTTCGAGCAGGCGCGCGCCGGTGAGGTTGTCCTCGTCGCCGACGTCGAGGTCGACGAGGCGGGCGTAGATGGAGGTGAGCAGGCTGCCGGGATCGGCGTCGGAGACGATGTCGGGCGCGACGCGGAGGGGCGGCTCGGGGGCGCCGGTGGGCGCGGGGCGGAGGCTAGGCGCGGGCGGGATGCGGCGCGGCTTGGGCAGGCCGATGGGGACGGCGAGCTGGACGCGAACGAGGGCGCGACCGCCGGGCGAGGTGACGTGGAGCGTGTGCGGGCCGTCGGGGAGGACAGGGATGCGCTTTTCGAGCTCCTGTCCGAGGGGGCGGAGGTTGTTCGGGTCGCCGCCGACGAGGTGCGCGGTGGGATCGGCGGTGGGATCGAGGGGGAGCTCGCCGCGGGAGGTGGTGCTGGGGAGGGGGATCTGCGGGTCGACCGACCAGGTGAGGGTGCGAGGTTCGCCTGCCGGGCCGCGGGCCTGGAGGCGGACGACGGTGGGCGCGGCGAAGGCGAGCTCGAGGGGGCGCTCGGGGTCGATCTCGAACCACTCGGAGACGACGCGGGCCTGGAAGGAGAAGCCGCCGGCGCCGGAGAGGCGCGCCGAGCCGATGATGGTGCGGCCCCGCGGGGCGCGGATCTCGACGCGGTGCGGGCCGCGGGGGATCGAGAGGGTGCAGGCGGTGCGGGGAGACCTGGGGTCATCGCCGCAGGGCGCGGGTTTGCCGTCGATCTCGACGCTGAGCTGGCAGTTCGGGTCGTCTTCGAGCGCGAGGCACTGCGTTTCGACGCCGAGGGTGGTGGGCTTGCTCTGGCGGACGCGGAGCTCGACGTGCTGGCCTTCGGCGAGGAGGAGGGCGTCGTCGGGGGCGGCGAGCAGGGCGCGGCGGACCTGGAAGCCGAGCGACGGGGCGCGGCCGCCGCGGACGTCGACGAGGCCCGTGCCGGCCGCTTGATCGGCGCGGGCGACGGCGAGCCAACCTACGGCGGGTGCGAGGCGTGCGAAGGCGTTCGAGGCGGGATCACCGTTCTCAACGGCGTGCTGGGCGAGGACGAAGCTGCGGAGGGCGCGGGCGCGGTCCTGGTCGTCGGCGGAGCGGTCGGCGGAGAGGGAGGCGGCGCGGGCGAGGGCCGGGCCGGAGCCATGCGCGAGGCCGATGTGTTCGAAGACCTCACCGGCGATCCAGCCGGCGCCGGTGCGCTCGACAAGGACGGCGTAGAGGAGGCCGTCGGCGTCGGTGGAAGAGCGGGCGTTGCCCTCGGTGAGGGCGGTGAGGGCGGCGGCGGTGTCGTCGGCGGCCTGGGCGCGGCGGGCGCGCGTGAGCGGATCGAGGTCCTTCGGCAAGGGGAGGGGCGGGATGCGCGGGACGAGGCCGAGGGGGACGACGGCAGGGCTGCCGGCGGGCAAGCGGAGGGCTTGCGGCGGGCCTTGCGCGTCCGGCTCCTCGAGGGCTTCGAGGGGGATCTCGCCCTTGCGATCGAGGGCGGCGAGGGTTTCGTAGCCGAGGGACTCGAGGGCCTCGGCGCGCCTTTTCCGGATCACGTCCTGCTCGGCGGGCGGGGCTTTTTCGAGCTCGCGGGAGGCGTCGCGGACGCGGGCGAGGAGGAGACTGATGGCGTCGGGGGCCGTTTCGCGGGAGGCGGCGGGGATGCGCGGCTCGGGGGCGCGGCGCGGGTGGAGGCGCGCGGAGACGCGGAGGAGGGTCTCTTCCTGGGTCTCGACCTGGATTTCGCCGGCCTCGGCGGGGACGGGGACCTCGATCGCGCCGGTCGCGCCGTGGTCGATCCAGGCCTCGTACACGCGGTCGCCGACGCGGACGTGGAGGCGGCGCGGCTTGCGGGTGCCGCTCTCGGCGACATGAGCGACGACACGCGCGACGGTGGCGCGGCCCGGGTCGGGGACGCGGAACTTGGCTTCGCCGTTCAGCCGGATCCAGCGGGTGAGCTCGCGCAGGGTGTCGCAGGGCGCGAAGCCGTCGCGCGGGATGCGGGCGAAGACGGGGACGGCGCCGGCGGGGCGCTCGAACGCGTGACGGCCGGGCGTGACGGCGATGCCGCTGCCGAGGCCGGCGCCGGTGTGCACGGCGGAGGCGATGTTGTCGATGAGGAGGGAGGTCTCCGGGACCGGGTCGGTTTGTCCGGGAATGACGAGGAGGCGGGTGTGGGTCGCGGGCGCGGGCGGCGGGAGGACGTCGATGTCGGCGCGGCCTTCGCGGAGGACGGTCCAGCGCAGGCCACGCGGGCCGACGAGGGCGCAGCGGGTGCTGCCGACGTTGTCGAAGGGGACGGAGATGTCGTTCCAGACGACGGAGCCGGTGGGCGGGTCGAGCGTGTCCCACGGCGCCTCGCGGACCCAGGTTTGCCGGGCGCGGCTGGCGGCGCCGGGCATGTCGCCGTGGAGCCATGCATAACGCTCGGCGAGGGGCGCGGCGGCGGGGCGGCGGCCGTCCTCGGGCGGCGAGAGCATGGCGCGGAGGGCGTCGAGAGCGACGCGGTCGTCCTCGTGGGTGGCCTCGGGCAGAGGGCGTTCCCAGGGGCGCGGCGGAGGGAGCGTGCGGGCATGGGCTGCGACGAGCCGTTCGAGGACGGCGCGCAGAACGGGGCCGGCGGCGCCGGCGGGCAGGGCGCGGGCGAGGTCGAAGGCGCGCTCGGCGGCCTCGCGGGCCTGCTCGGGGCTCGTGGCCCAGCGGACGGCTTCGGCGAGGAGGAAGGCGCGAAGGGCCGGCGGGACGTCGCCCGCGAGGACGCGCTTCAGCGCAGCGTCGACGTCACGCGCGGCGCCCGTGCGGTCGGCGGCGGCTGCGAGGCGGACGACGGCCGCGGCGGCGGGCTCCTTTGCGCCATCGGCGAGGGCGTCGAGGCGGGCTTCGCGATCGCGGGCGCGAGGGGCGATGTCGAGGACGTCGGGACGTTTGCGGAAAGCGGTGGCGGCGACGGCGATCTCGCCTTCGAGGGCTTCGATCGAGACGCGACGTGTCTCGACGGGCAAGGGGACGCGGATGCTCTGCGTCGCGGTCCATCGCTGGGCATCGGCGGTGCGGGTGGCGACGTCCCACACGAGCTCGCGCACGACGACATCACCGGCGCGCACGATCGCGCGCGCAGCGCCAATGCCGCGGGCCTGGATGGAGAGGCGCACGACGTCGGAGGCGGGCGCGTCAACGACGATGCTGTTCGCCTTGGCGGCGAGCGCGCCGCGGGAAGCGAGGACGAGGCGCCACGGCGAGGCATCCGGCTCGACGGCGAGCTGATCGGCGGCCTCGCGGGCGTCACGGCCGCCTTCGAGGGAGACCGCGCGGCGGACGAAGTAAGGCTCGACGAGGGGGCGAACGAGGAGGGTGCTTTCGAGCCAGCGGACGGTGAGCCAGTCGCGGGTGGCGTCGGGCGGCGCGGCGTCGAGCGCGCTCTTCGCGGCGAAGAGCCAGCGGAGGATCGAGGCGGCCTCGGGGATCGCGGTTTCGGGGCGCGTCGCTGTGGGATCACGCAGCCAGCGCGTGACGTCCTCGTCGAGCCGGTGCCAGGCGAGCGAGGAGCGGAGGAGGCTGCCCATCGAGGCGGTGATCGCGGCGGGTTTGTCGGACCGAACCACGAGGAAACGAGCGCCGGTCCACATGGGGACGTCGACGACGCGGGATTCGAGGCCTTTGGGGGACGTCGGCGCGAGGGTGGGTGGAAGCGGCAGCCACGTGACCGCGTCGGGCACGTCGCGCACGCCGGTGCCGAGGCCGACGGCGGTGATGGGTCCTTCGAGGCGCACGCGATCCCCGGGCTCGATGGGCAGGAGCAGGACCGAGCCCTTCGCGAGGGAGATCGGCGCGCTCGGATCGACGTCGACGGCACTGCCTTGCGTGGGCGTGTCGAGCGAGAAGGGCGCGATACGGGCGCGGGTCGGCGCGACCCAGCCGGGCGGATCGAGGCTCGCATCGGCGCGCGCTCCATCGGGAGCGAGGCCGAGGACGAGCCCGAGGGCCACGGCGAGGGCAGACCGAACGTTCATGGGTTCGGGGGCAACGACCGGGCGAAGATCGGGTCGAGCGCGGCGGCGAAGCGCGCGCGCTTCTGCTTGTCGGCGCCGAGCGCGTCGCGGACGGTGCGCGAGATCTCGACGTGGAAGAACGGCGCGCCGAGCTCGCGGCAGGTGCGCGCTTGCTGGTTGATGGTGCCGCCGAGGATCGAGACGTCGGTCGGGTAGATCTTGACGCTGGTGTCGGTGACGGCGGGCCCGAGGCGCGCGGCGAGGCTCGCGGCATCGGCGTTCGTCTTCGCGGCGCTCACGATGATGCCCGTGCCCTCGGACTTGTCGTCTTTGAAGCCGTGGATCTGCACGGTGACCGCGCCTTGCACGAGCGCGACGAGCTCGCGATGGGCCGCGTGGAAGAACGAGCGCTCCGCGTGCGCCACGTCCGACGCGACCACCGGCGCCGCCGCGTTCGCATCGTCCGCCTCGTCGCGATCGACCCCGGCCGGCTCCTCCACGGCCGCGCCCTTGTCGTCGTCCTTGTCGTCGTCCTTCTCGTCGACCTCGTCCCCCTCCGCCTCCGTGCCCTTGGGTTTGTCCTTGTCCTTCCCGGCCGCTGCCTTCTCATCCTTCGCCCCGCCGTCCTTCGCGGCCTCGGGCTTGTCGATGTAGCGGTGCACCGTGTTGATCAAGAGCACCCGCGCCGCCTGCGCATCGAACACGGAGAGCGCGATCGGCAACGTGCCTGCGTCGTAGAACGTGTGCGGCGCTTCCACGAGGATCGGCCTCGCGCGCCCGGTGCGCATCACGATCACGCCCGCGCCCCGCTTCTTTTTCCGCGCCTCCTCGAGCAGCCACACGTCCCCGAGCACCCGAAGCGAAAACCCCTCGGGCGCCTTCTTCGGCGGCTCCTTGCGTTCGGTCGCGGCGACGAGCGCGTCGCGCACCCAGGCGGCGTACGCGCGTTCTTCGTCGTTCGTCGGCGCTTTGTACGTGACGGTGCGGCGACCGCCCTTCCGCAGCTTGGCGATCCGCTCCTCGAGCGCCTTCGTCGCCTCCTCGTCCACCTGGGGCATCATTGCGCTGGCCTCCGAGGGGGGACAAGCGGCGGCCGGCGCAGGCGGGCTCTTCGGGCAGGACGGCGCCCCGCAGCCGAAGAGCAACGTGGTCGACAGAAGCCCTGCCCATCGCGCTTTTTTCACAGATCGTCCTCCGACCAAAGCCTCGGCTCGAGCTCTCCCGGCAGCGGCGCCTGGCCGACGAGCACCGCCCCGATCCACACACGATCGACGCTCTCGATCTTGATCGTCCGCATGCCCGGCTCGAGGTCGTCGCCGATCGGAATCTTTACCTTTGCGAGCCCGTCCGGTTTATTTCGCGCTTCCTTCGCCGTCCGCCGCGCCTCCCAGAGCAGGCCCATCCCCGCGTCGCCCGTGCGCCCCGAGAGCTCGCCGCTGGCCGTCGTGATCGACCGGAAAAACGCGCTCTTCTGCCGCCTTGGTTTGCCCCCGTCGATGCTGTAGCGAATCTTGAACGGACGCGCCTCTGCCTCGCTGATCACGAAGAGCACGAGCGTGAGCGACTCGCCCGGCCGCTGCCGGAACGTGAACGAGAGCGGCTCGCGCGCGGGCAGCTCGAAGACGTCGCGGCGACGCATGATCCCGCCGCCTTCCCACGGCGCCGCGTCCGCGTACGCGAGCCCATCGCCGATGCCCTTCACCTGGATATCGTGGATGCCAGCCTTGAGGCTCGCCCGCAGCACGCCCGAGAGCGACGCGATCGGCTGCTCCACCATGTTTTTCCCGTCGATCCAGAGCTCGGCCATCTTCCCGAGCCGCGACGGATGCGCCCGGTAGAGCACCTTCAGCCGCCCACCACGCTCCCCCGCGTAGCCGACCCCGAGTTTGAGCGGGTTCTCCAGATCGAGCGGCGTCCACCCGTCGTTCGGGAGCAGCTCCTTCGCGGCGATCTCGTGCGGCGCGAGGAAGCGACGCCGGACGGGCGCTTGATCCGGCACGAGCGTGCGCTCGGGCTTCTGGCCGGCCTCGCTCGGCGAAGGCTGGCCGCGCAGCTCGATGCGCACCTGCTCGTAGAGGTCGGCGATGCGGCCTTGCCGTTCGAGCTCGTTCTGGTTCTCGGCGCGGATGGGCGTCCAGGTGCGCACGTCGAACGGCGCGTATCGCCAGATCTCGTTCTCCGCGAGCTCGACGCGGTACGGCACGCGCAGGATGTCCTCGGGCACGCCCGGATCGAGCACGCGCAGGTGCACGCGCATGTGAGCGTCGCCGAGGAGCTCGATCTTCGTTGCGCCCTTCGGGATGCGCAGGATCGCACGGCGCGGATCGGTCGCGTCGGCTTCGGTCTTGTCGCTGCCGGAGACGATCGCGCCGCCCTCCTCGGCCTGATCCCGCGGCCTGCCCCAGCGTTCGAAGCGCGAGCGCGGCAAGGTCTGACGCAGCTCGGCGCGCTCGTTCGGCCCGGGGCCCCAGCGCGCGACGACGGTGCCGGACATCGAGTCGGGCGCGCCTTCCTCGGGCAGCTCCGCGCGGAGAAGCAGGCCGAGGTAGGGCTGCTCCGGCGCCACGCGCGCGAGGACCGGCCGCTCCGGATCGAGCTTCAAATACTTCACGACCCGCACATCGGGCCGGATCTCGAGCCGTTCCCCCTCGAACGGCAGCGCGATCAGATCGCCGATCTGCGCGCGCTCGTACGGCTTCGGAAGGACGAACCGCACGAGGAAATCGTCGCCCTTGCCCTCGACGACGAACGTGCGCGGGTTGAGGCGCGACGACGAGACGTGGAACACGCCGTCCTCGGGCACCGTGAGCACGCGCGCGCCGCCGCCGCCGCCCTCGCTGATCGTCACCGATCGCCCCGGCGGCGCGAGCACGTCGAGCTCGACCGCGCCCATCACGTTGACCGCCGCCGCGTGCCGCTCGCCCACCGAATACCCCGGCACCGTGCCCGCGGCCGCGGGGAAGGGCGTGCGATAGTTGCGCAGCAAGAGCCGCCGGAGCGAGTAGTCCTTGCCTTCGAGCCCGGCCGCGTCGAGGCGCCGATCCCAGCCGGAGAGCGCGCGCGATCGCGCCGTCTCGGGGAGGTCCTCGAAGCCGAGCGAGGTCATGTCCGACACGACGCGTGATCGATCCTCGTCGTCGAGGCTCATCTCGTAGAACGTGCGCTCGTACGATCCGCGCCGGTACCGACCTTCCACGCGCGAGAGCACGTCCTTCACCGAGATCGGCAGCCCCCGCATCCGCATCACGCCGCCGCGTGGCAGGAGCTCCCCCGTGGTGATCGTGGTCGTGCGTGGATCGAGCACCCACTCGTCGCCTTGCGCCACCCGCGCGGCGTACTCGCCGGCCGTGGCGCCGTCCTTGTCGTCGCACGAGAGCCGGCTCTCGAGCTCGAACCGATGCGTCTGGACGTCCTTGCCGTTCTCGTCGACGAACGTTGCTTCGAATCCGTACGAAAAACGTGCCTTTGGATCACAAACGGTCGTGCGGGCCACGAGGGCCCAGGTCGAGACCACGACCGCGTCGATCGAGGAGGGCACCTTCACGGCGACGGGCTTCTCCGGGTCGACGCGATACGCGAGGATCTCGTCCATCGCCGGCAGCGCGAGGTGGGACGCGGGCGGCGGCGAGCCGAGCGGCCAGAGCAAGGCCGCCCAGCCGAAGAAGAGGATCGCGACGATGAACCAGCGGATGATCACGGGCTCTCCGTCACCCGTATGCTGGTCAGGCCCGTCGCGACCGCGCGCCGCACCCGCACGATCGAGGTGAGCGGCTTCGGCGCGCGCGGCACCCGCGATGTGCCGAGCGGGACCAGCACGACCTGCCCTGGCTCCGCCACGAGCGCCCAGATCCGCCGGGACACCGCGTCCCGGACCACCTCGACGTGGCACGCCCGATCGTTGATCGCCGCGCGCAGATCGAACGGATTATTCTGATCGAGATACCGCTCGAAGCTCTGCAGGCGCGCCTCGACGTCGCACCGGTTCGCCGCATCCGCCGCGAAGCTCGGGCATCGCGACTTCGGGGCCACGGCCGGAGGCGCGTCATCCGCGCCCTTCTTTTTCTTCTCCGTCTTCTTCGGCGCCCCCTTCGGCGCCGGCGCCTCGGCCTTGCACGTGATGAGCTCGAACGCGCGCGACGCCACGTCCTCCGAGCCGAGATCCACGCCGAGCCGCCCGAGCCGCGGCGTGAGGATGCCGTCGCCCTCGACCGCGGACATCGCCGATCGCAGATCGCCCGACATGTACACGAGCGCGAAGCGACCATCGGCGAACTTGCGCGCGTAGCTCATCGAGAGATCCGCCGAGCCGTTGTACGGCGCGTGCTCGCGCGCTCCATCGAACATCCCCACGCGCAGGCCCAGGTCGCCGAACACCTCCACCATCGGCCGCGCCCACTCCGGCACCTGCTCGCGCCGGATCACTTCACGCCCGAACGAAACCACGAGATCACCCGTGTAGTCTCGCTCCGGCGCGATGCCCTGCATGCTGATGCCGCTCTTGCCCTCGCCGAGCCAGACCTCGTGCACGCGCTGGAAAAACGATCGCCGTGACACCCGGCGCCGCGGGTCCGCATACCCCCGCGGATCGGCGCTCGGCAGCGCGCCCGCGATCAAGAGCCCGCGCGCGCCGAGCGCGTCGTACAGCGACAAACCCGCGCCGAACGTCCCGATCTCCCAGCGCGGCGCCGGCACCTCGATGAGGATCTCTCCCGGCGCGACGACCTCTCTGGTCGACGTTTGGGGCTTCGGATCGCCTTCGGCGTCCTCCGCCCCAAGCCCCAGCTTCTCGACCTTCACGAACAGGCTCGCGTTCCCGCGCCGCCCGCCCGTCTCGTCCTCGACGAGCCCCCACGCCTCGATCTCGCCGTCGGGCCGATGCACGCGCACGATCGCGTAGCCGAGCCGCGCCGCCACCGCGCGCTCCCACGCCGTCCATCGAGGCTCCATGCCCGCGTGCGGCATCCGCCGCGCGAGCGTCGCGTCGAAGAGGCGCAGCTCCTCGATCGTCGGCCCGCGATACCCCGCCGTCCCCACCGACGTCAGCGCCACGACCCGGCCCACGAGCTCCTGCCGCAAGCCACCCGACCACACCTCGACCTCACGCGCGCCGAGCAGCGATCCCGCGACTTCCTCCGCGAGCGCCAAGGGCACGCGCAACGTCGGCGCGTTCGACCACGGACGCTGCGTCGCGCCTTGCAGCGGCGCCCTCCACGACAGGGTCACGTCCTTGCCGAGCATGCGCCCGAGCGCCATCACGTCGAAGCCTTCCGGCACCGAACCGACCGCGCTCACGCCGGGCGGCTCGTCCCCGCCCGATTCGACCACGAGCATCTGATCCAGGCCGAGCCGCTTTCCGAGCTCCGCCGCGAACGCCTCGTCGAGCGCTCGCTGCCCCTCGTGCCGCGACAGGAGCACGATCGCCCGCGCGCCGAGCGCCTCCGCCGCCGCGTGCGCGAGCGCGGGTAACGCCGAGCCGGGACCCTCGGGCGTGGCGAGCACGAGGAAACCGCCGCGATGCAAGACGACCCCCTGCGTCGCCTTCGGTCGCACCGCGAAGCGCGGCGCCGGCGTCACGTCGTCCGGATCGATCTCCGACGCGCGCGGCCGCGCCACGACCCAGCCGCCCTTCTCCTCGCGCATCACCAAAAGGCCCGCGGTCTTCGCCGCCGTCAGCGTCCGCGGCGAGACCTCCTCGCCGCCGCGCGTCTCGGTGAATCCATCGACCTCGTTCGCGACCTCGAGCGCGACCTCGAGCGCCGCGATCCCCACCGATCGCTCCGCCGCGGGCCTTGGCCTCGGCCCCGTGTCGCCCAGCGTGAGCTCGTACGGCACGGTCGCGCCGCTCGTGATCATCGCGATCTCCGAGACCGCGGCGTGCGGCACGAGCAGCCCCTCGGCCTTCACGAGCCCGTAGCCGATCCCGTTGCCCACGAGGAACGCGGTGATCGACACCTGCAGCGTCGGCATGACGACGATGCCGATGTGGTCCTTGTTCCACATCTTCACCGCCAGAAGGCTCGGCAGGAGGTAGCCGAATCCGAAGTAGTCGATCATCGGGACCCCCGGCCAGAAGTAGGCCAGGACGAACCCGAGCAGGACCTTCACGAAGAAGCCCGTGATGTAGCACATGAGCATGCGCCGCGGGCCGACGATGAGCATGCGCGAGAAGGGCGGGACGCTCATCAAGAACTTCGATGCGCCGTACACGAGCAGCGCTTCGACCGTGGTCGTCACGAGCTTCAGCGGCTCGTAACACGCGACCGCGAGCAGCCCCGGGACGAGGATGCCGTTGTAGTCCCAGCCGTACCGGACGTTGTTCCGCGCGCCGAGCAGCGCGCCGATGACCAGGATGATCTGCGCCTTCGGCGACTCGAGGAACTTGATCGAGAGGCTCTCGTTGATGACCTGGAAGCGCGAGACCGAGAGGTTCGTCGTGCGCAGGAGCAAGACGAGCAGGATCCAGGTCAACACCGTGACGAACCCGACGCGCGGGAACGCCTTGATGATGCCCGCGTTCCAGAACGTGTTCGACACGAGCGGCACGAGCACGAGCCCCACGCTGTAGAGCTCACGCGAGTGCGCGAAGCCGTACTGCGCCTCGACGCGCGGCACGATGACGCCCTCGAAGAGCAGCCGCACGAGCACCGCGCCGACGATGAACAGGTAGAAGCGCTCGCGCCCGAACGCCGCCGACCATGCGCCGAGGTGCGTGACCCATCGGCCCACGCCCGCGACGAGCCAGTACGTCACGACCGACTCGACGATGATGAAGATCGCGGTCGCGGGCGCGGCGATGAAGATCGTCGCGAGGTAGCCGGGGACGACGAGGCCTGCGTAGGTCCAGCCGAACAGCTCGGTGAACACCGTCCCGATCACGAGGCCGATGAGCACGGCGACGTGCAGGCTTCGATCGAGACCGTTGGGCGGGAAGACGGCGAGAGAGGCCAGCATGGACTCGCGGCTAGGAGCTCCGGCGCGAAGGAAGGATGATCTTCGCGCCGGCCGGGCCGCGCTGTCGAGTTAACGCATGATCCTGGATCAGGGGAGGGTGAGCGCGAGCCCCATCGCGTTCGGCGCCCCCCATCCTGTCGGATAATCCCATCCCGCCTTGGGCAGTTTGTTGGGCGGCGTCGTGCCGTCCGGATCCGTCTGCGTGATGTCGCGGAACGACGCCTTGACGGCGGCGTTCGTGTAGAGGATCGAGTTCAGCCAGCCGGCCTGCGGCAGGTTGTTCGCCGCACGGTAATGGTTCACGACGGCCATGAGCCCGCCGAAGACCGGCGACGAGAACGACGTGCCGCCGTAGCCGGGCTCCCACTGGCCGAGATAGAAGACGTAGTAGCCCGCGTACTGCGAGGCGTGGACCGCGAGGTCCGACGTCGCTCGGCGCGGCGGCGCGTTGATCTCGACGTTCGTGACGTACGGCGCTTGCCACGTGGGCTGGAGGAACGTGAGCGAGTCGCCGCAGCCCGACGCGTACCAGTTCGTCTCGTACGCGAGCGTTCCGTTCGCGTTCCAGAAGAGCCGCGTGCCGCCGACGCCCGTGACGTACGGGCTCGCCGAGGGCGTGTCGATCTGCGCCGAGTCGCCCGTCGCGGCCACGACCGTGATGCCGAGCGCCGCCGCTTGCATCGCCGAGTCGTGGTACTGGATGCGCACCGGCGCCGGCTCGGAGTCCTCGCGATGCGCGAACGAGTCGGTGATGACCGAAACCTCGTTGCGGGCGATCGCCTCGTTGAACGTGTAGACCATCGACGTGTTGCGCGCGTCGTGGCCCGCGTAGACCATCAGCGTCGCCCCCGGCGCGAGCGCGCCGGCCCACTCCACGTCGAGCGTCGTCTCGATGTAACGCGTCGACGGCGGCTCCATCGTGTACGTCACGACCGGATCGTCGCGGATGATGCCGAAGGACTGCCAGAACGACTGCAGATCCTTGTAACGGAACATCGCGCCGACCGTGACGCCGAGCTTCATGCCCTGGCCGCGGTAGCCCATGCCGTAGAGCTGATCGACGCCGTACGCCTTGGCGATCTTCGCGGGCGACTGCCGGTTCGTCGGGACGGTCTGCGGCTGCACCACGATGCCGCCGCCCTCGGGCGTGAGCGGGGTCGTGGACGCTGCGAGATCGGCGGTGATCACGCCGCCGATCCGCTGCGCCACCCAGGTCGGCACCTTCAGCGGCTCGAGCGTGCCGTACACGTCGATCGGCGGGTTGCCCTGCTGCGGGTTCTCGCGCTCGAAGACGTGCAGCGTCGTCTGGAAGACCTCGTTGAACCTCGCGACCGTGCCCTGGAACTCGATGAGCAGACGGTTCGTCGCGACGAACGGCACCGTGAAGCCCTCGGATTCGAGCCAGATCTTGACGAGGTGCAGATCGATCTCGGGCGGCGCGTGCTGGGCCATCCACTCGTCGGCCGTCATGTAGTCCCGGAACATCGGGTGGCCCGGGTTGTAGATGTTCGCGATCGTCTCCTCGAGGACCGCCTTGTCCCGCATGGGGAAGGCGATCAGCGAGCGGAACTTTGCGTTCAGGTTGGCCGGGCCGAGGTCCATGTAGACGCCCGGCAGCGGGTTCGGGATGCCGTCGATGCTCGTCACGGGCGCGAGCTCGGCGTCCGTGAAATCGGGGAGCACGTCGGGCAATTCGCCTCCGTCCGGAACCTCGCTGCCGCCCGCGCCGCTCGACGAGCTCGAGCTGCTGGACGAGCTCGACGAGCTGCTGGACGAGCTCGAGGTCGACGTGCTCATGCCGCCCGCGCCAGCCTCGCCGCCGCCCGTGCCACCGATGCCGCCGGTCCCGCCTTGGCCACCGACGCCGCCGGTCCCGCCCTGGCCACCTTGACCACCCTGGCCACCTTGACCGCCCTGGCCACCTTGACCACCCTGGCCACCTTGACCGCCGATGCCGCCTTGGCCGCCTTGGGCGGTCCCGCCGGAGCCTGCGGTGCCGCCGGGAGGAGTCTCCCCGGAGCTTCCGCTGCAGCTGACTGCGGCGAACGCCGCGCCGTTGAAGAGGGCGAGCAGCGTGAGCACCCGCGCCGTGGTGGAAGGAAATCGCAAGGACAGCATGGTCAGCGATGCTCCCTCCATGGGAGAAAAAAATCCACCAATTCCGGGTGATGCGCAGCACGCGTCCAGGGCGGAGGGTCACTCAAATATCTGAAAAGAAAGCAATATTCGGACGCCGTCGAGAAATGGGCGCCTGGGCGTGGGCCCTGGTAGCATCGAGGACCGGGCTACGGTTCCGCCCACGCAACCAGGACTTTGAGGTATAAAGGCCACGCTGCGTGAGGACTGGAGACATCGAAGGCGAGGACTCCAGACCGCAGCGGAAAGGCCCGTAAGGGCAGCCCCGGGAGCATGCCGGTCGATTTTCCAGGATCGAGAAAGTGCAACGATCGACGTTTCCACAGCGAGACGGGTGAGCTCTGCCTGGCATCGGTCCGATGGCAGGAAAATTGCCGCACACGCTGAACCCGTACCCCCTCGATGCGAAGTTTCGCCCGACGCCTGCTCGAAGCACGCAAGATACCGAAGCCGTTCCGCGCCCCGCGGCCGATGGCCTTCGAGAAGGATCGATCGCGCCTCTCGAGCCGCGCCCGTCTCGAAGCGACGGCCATCCTCGTCGCCGGAATCACGGCCGCGATCGCGCCCCTCCGCGGCGCCGACGACGAGGCGCGTGAGCTCACCCTGCGCGCGATCGCAGGCCGGAGCCCCTCGTCGCACGTGCTCGTCGTGCATGCCTCGCCCGAGACGCTCGCCGAACGAGATTGCCTCGGCGAGCTCTCCGATCTCGTCGAAAAGGGCCACGCACGCGGCGTGCTCCTCGTGCCGCCGCTCGACGCCTTTTGTGTGAACCGCAAGCAACCGGCCGCGGAGACGCCCGCGTCGATCCAGACGCTCCCGCCAGGGATCGTGCGCGTCGGCGCGCAAGGCGCAGCCGTGGGCTTCACGGCCCCACCCGCGGATCGGCCGGCGCTCTCCGCGCTCGGGATCGCGGAGGCGCCGTGGATCGTGCCCGCGCCGGCCGAGAGCGTGCCCAAGGTCTCGCTCGCCGACGTCGTGGCCGGACGAACGCCGCCCTCCGTCGCCGCGGGGCGCGTGGTGATCGTCGCGCTCGACTCGCCGTTCGAGCCACGCGCGCGCGCCGCGGGCGCGCCCCAGATCTCGATGGGCACGCACGTGGCCTCCGCGCTCGGCGGTCTGCTCGACGGCGGCGCGAGGCGCGAGGCGCCGCGCTGGATCAGCGCGCTCGTCGCTGCGCTCTCGGTCTTGCTCCTCGCGTTCGTTCGAAGGGTCGCGTCGATCCGCGGCGCGCTGATCACGCTCGGCGTCTGCCTCCTCGCGACGATCCTCGGGCAAGGGATCCTCGCCGCCTCGATGGCGCGGGGCCTCCTGCCGACGGCGAGCATCGCCGCGGGCATCGTCGCGGGCGCGATCGTTGCGCTCTCGCTCGATCTTTCGGGCTGGCGACGCGCGGTCACGCGCACCTCGGATCTGCTCGGCCGCGAGGGCATCTTCCGCCGCGTGCAGACCGAGCCCGACGCGGTCTTCTGGCCCCGGCTCGGCCGCCTCGCGGGGCGCCTCTTCCCCTCCGACTTCGTGCTCGTCGCGGAGCTCCCGTCTTCGCAGTGGCACCTCAGGTTCTGGGACGACGGCGACGTCGGCGAGCACCTCATCGGCGAGCGTCGCCGCGACGTGCGCCGCAGGCCGTTCATCAATGAGCACGGCGTGGCCGCGCCCCACCTCGTGACGGATTTCCTCAAGAACCCCGGCGAGCCCTCGCTCGTCGTGCCGCTCATCGCGCTCGGCGAGACGGAAGGCTACGTGTTCCTGTGCGGCCCGAAGGCCGAGGCTGCGTTCGCCAAGGCGCCCGAGCGCGTCGAACGCCTCGCGCGCGAGCTTGCGCTCATCGCGCGCAGGCGCCGCCTCGGCAACGCGGGCGAGGGCGAGCCGATCTCGGGATCACGCCTGCTCGACGCGCCCTTGCCGCCGTCCGAGCGCCTCGTGCAACGCGCGGACGGCGCCGCGAAGGAGATCGCGACGTTCAGCGAGGTGCTGCGAAGCTCCCCGGTGGGCCTCTTTTACGCGGACGCGCTCGGCGACGTGCGGCTCGCGAGCCGCGAGCTCGGCCGCTGGCTCGGCGCGCGCGGCGTCTCCGTCCCGCCCGAGTCGGCCGACGGCGCGCTCCCGCCTGGATCGATCCACCTGAGCCAGATCCTCGTCGCGCTCACCGGCTGCACCGCCGAGGAGGCCGCGACGAGCATGGCCGAGGTGCTGCAGAGCGAGTCGGGTATCACGGGCCGCAGCCAGCCGGGCACGTCGCCGGCGTTCGTCCTGACGATCCGCGCGCTTCGGCAGAAGGCCGATGGATTCTCCTCGATCGTCGGATACGTCGCGTCGGTCGTCGAGCAGCCCGAGGACAAACCCACGAACGTCCGCGCGCTCGCGACGGCGCCGACGCACGATCCGCTGAGCGCGTTCCCGCTCTCGGAGGTGATCGCGCAGGCGGTGGCGGGCACGGCGCGGGCGACGGGGCGGCAGGTGAAGATCGAGCCGATGCGGGGCATGGGCCACGTGATCGGGCACAGGGCCGCGCTCGAACGGGCGCTCGAGGCGTTCATGGTCGAGGCGGCGGGTCAGTCGCCGTCGGCGCAGCCGCCGGTGATCTCGGTGCGGGAGACGAGCACCGCGGTCGAGCTCTCGATCCTCGATTGGAGCCTCGGCTTTGGCCTGCCCGAATCGGCGCTGCAGCGCGTGCTCATCGCGCCGGGCGCGGCGCCGCCGGGGCTCGAGGTGCTCGGGCGGCTCATCATGTCCATCGAGGACAGCCACGGCGCCGTGCAAATTCGCAGCGAGGATGGATGGGGTCTCACGCTGGTGGTGAGCCTGCTCCGGGCGAAACCTCGGGTGAAGGTGACGGTGGGCGAGGGGGGCGCGAGCGCGGTGGACAACGTCGTGGCGCTTGGTCGCAACACGGCGAAGTAGCCGGCGTTCTCTCGGCGTGGGGCGGACGACGCGCGTGTTTCGTCCGCGTCATCGCTCCCCCGTTGCGGTTCGCGGGTGACGTGTGTCATCGTCGGACTCATGCGCGTGGCCGTTTCTTTTTTGCTCATTGCTTGCCCGCTCGTGATCGCGGCCGGTTGTTTTGGCGGTGGGAGCATCGACGCTCCGCCGCCCGGACCGAGCGGATCAGGCGCGACGGGCGGCAGCGGCGGAACGGGCGGTGGCTCCAACGGTTGTCCCGACGACCCCGACACGCCGACCATGGTGAAGGTGCAGGCTCCTGTCGGGGGGAAATTTTACTGCATCGACAGCACCGAGGTTACGAACGCTCAGTACCTCGAGTGGGTGGTGTCGGGACCGATGGTGCAGCAGCCTATGGAATGCGAGTCGAACCTGACGTTTGCTCCGTCGGGCGCGCCGTCGCCGGACGACCGGCCAGTGGCCAACATCGACTGGTGTGACGCATTCGCATTCTGTGCCGCACACGGCAAGCGTCTTTGCGGCCAGATCGGCGGGGAGGCCCTGCCGTTCACCGAATCCGCCGGCGATCCTACGAAGAGCCAATGGCACAACGCCTGTACGGGTGGGGGCGCGAAGCTCCACCCCTACGCTGACGTGTACGATCCGACGAGCTGCAATGGCCAGGGTGCCGAGAAAGGTAAAGTCGTCCCGGTCAAGAGCCTGTCGACGTGCGAGGGTGGGTTCCCGGGGATCTTCGACATGAGCGGGAACGTGTGGGAGTGGGAAGATTCCTGCAACGATACGGAGGGCACCACGCCCGCGGAAAACCCCTGCCGGCGCCGCGGAGGCGGCTACACGAGCTCGGAGCACGACATGGATTGCTCTTCCGCGAGCACGACCTTGGCGCGCGGGTCCAGCAATGCGAACACCGGCTTCCGCTGCTGCGCCGACCTGCCCTGACCGCGGCGTCGCTCAGCCGATCCGGATCTTCTTCTTCAGCGCGGCGAGCTCGTCGTCGATCTCGGGGTTCGACGGTTTGCCGTCCTTCGAGATCGTCCCGCCGCCTTCGAGCTGCGCGAACTTCGATTCGAGCTCCATGTCGGACATCCCGCCGCTGCGGAGCGCGTCGTCGAGCTCGCGGGCGGCGGCCACCTCGGCGACCTTGCCTTCGATCTTGTCCTCCATGCGCCGGAACTCGGCGAACGCGCCGCCCGTGCTGCTGCGCGACCCGAGCCCCTCGGCGCCGCCGCCGGCCTTCGCCTGCTGAAGCTGCGAGGCGATCGTCCCCTTGCGCGCTTCGAGCTCCTGCTGCTTCTGCTCCATGCGTTCGAGCTCGCGCTTCATGTTCAGCGCGGCCGCGCGTTGCTCGGCGCGCAGCGCTTCGGCGCGGTCGCGCTCGGCGATGATGCGCTTCTTCTGCACGAGCGCCTCACGCGCGAGCGACTCGTCGCCGGCCTTCAGGGCGAGCTCGGCGCGCCGCTCCCACTTCGTCGTTTCGGCGTCGATCTCGTCGACCTTCTTGCGCAGCACCTTCTCGGCCGCTACCGCTTCGACCAGCTCCTTGCGGGCGGCGCGGATCTGGTCCTTCATCTCCTCGACGATCAAATCGACCGACTTTTTCGGGTCTTCCGCCTTGTCGAGGAGCGCGTTGACGTTGCTCGAGATGACCTTGCCCATCCGGTCGAAGATGCCCATGCGGCAAAGGTGCACCGGCGAGCGGCGGCTGTAAAGCGTGGGGCTTGGATCACCGAGCCGAGAGCGGGCGCGTCCAGGGCCGATGCACGGTGACGCGCCGAAAGCCGGCCGAGGCGTAAAGCGCCTCCGACGCGGCGTTCGTGGGCCTCGAGAACACGAGAGCCTCGGGCGCGCCGAGCCGGCGCAGCAGGTGGAGCCCCGCGAGGTTCACGGCCTTGGCGAGGCCCTTCTGCCGATGGTCCGGATGGGTCCCGACCGGCTCGAACTCGCCGATGCGGGCCACCGGATCCCACCAGACCATCGTGAATGCGGCGAACGATCCGTCTTTCGCCTCGACGACGAGATCCCTCTCGAAGGCGTAGAGGTCCCTGGTGACGAGCCGCTGGTACTTCTCGACCGTCATCCGCGAGGGCGCGAAGGCGGCGCGATGCACCTCCACCCGCGCCGGGATCTCGTCCTCGCCTCGGACGTGGCGAAGCGTGTAGCCGGGCGGGAGCACGGGCGCGGCGGGGCTCTCGGAAAGGGGCGCGATGAAGTGGCTGTACGAAGGTTCGTCGGCGGGCGTGAACCCGAGCGACCGGAGCTCTTCTCGCAGCCCGTGATCGGTGTCGAGGACGTGGGTCGTGAGGTGGCTCGGCGCCTCCGCGTGGGACACGATCCTCTCCGTCAGCCATTCGACGAGCTCGGCGACGACGGCGCGACGAGGCGCGGCCGGCAGGTCGGCCCGGAGATGACAGAGAAGCTCACCTGGTGGTTGAAACCCGCCCCAGGCGACGACGTCGCCGCCCGACTCCCATAACCGGATCCGCGTCGTCCAGTCGACTTCGAGCGGCGAGACCGTCATCCACCACGTGACGTCTCCCACGGTCATGTTTACGAATGGCCGCGCGAGAAGCCACGAGGCCGTGATCGTGCGCTGGAGAGCGTGCAGATCGGCAAGGCCGGCGTAGGGCCGAGAGGTGATGTGCATGGTCGGATCCGTGTGGCGACCATGAATGTGCGCCACCTTGCGGCCGGAGGAAAGACACTCCCCGCGCTCGGCTCCGCTTCACTTCGTCCCGTTGCTCCGAGCGCTTCTCACCACTTCTCGATCCACGGGCGCAGATCGAGCTCGAACGTCCACGCGTCGCGCGGCTGGTTGTGGAGGTGCCAGTAGTTTTCCGCGATGTGGTCCGGGTCGAGAATGCCGCCCTCGTCCTTCTTCGCGTAGATCGCGGGCATGTTGTCGCGGATGAAGGCGGTGTCGATCGCGCCGTCGACGATGACGTGCGCGACGTGAATGCCCCGCGGGCCGAGCTCCCGTGCCATGCTCTGCGCGAGGGCGCGCAGCGCGTGCTTCGCGCCGGCGAACGCCGCGAAATTCGCCGCGCCGCGCAGGCTCGCGGTCGCGCCCGTGAAGAGCATCGTACCGCGCCCACGCGCCACCATGCGCTTGGCCACCTCGCGCGCGGTCAGGAACCCGCCGAGGCAGGCCATCTCCCAGATCTTCATGTACTTGCGAGATGTCTCGTCGAGGATGCTGCAGGGGACGTTCGCGCCCACGTTGAACACGAAGACCTCGATCGGACCGATCTCGCGCTCGATGCGCTCGACCGTCGCGATGACCTCGTCTTCCTTGCGGGCATCGCACCCGATGGCGTGCGCCCGGCCGCCGGCCGCGGCGATGGCGTCGACGAGCGGCGCGAGCTTGTCCGCGTTGCGGCGCGTCGCGCACGTGACGAAGCCTCCCCGCGCGAAGCGGCGCGCGATGGCGCCGCCCGTCCCGTCGCCGGCGCCCACGATCCATGCCGCGGGATCGCTCCCGCCGCGCTCGTCGCTCGTCGCGCTCGTGTTCATAGGATGGGCATCATATGATGCACATCATCTGAAAGGCAAGGCCCCCCCGCCGTGGGCGACTAGAGCGCCGAACAGTTCGGCGCTCTGCGAGATCGCGAAGCGAGCTCGCCTCGGGGGGTGAATCGTCCGGGCTTTGCCCGGACGAGAGGGGGACGCGAGGCGTCCCCCTCGGGACGAAAGAAGCCTAGAACATCGATCGGTTGTCAAACCGATCGATGTTCTAGGCCGTCGTCTGAAGCGTCGTCGCGCCGCCCTCGGTGAGGGCCGCCTGAGCCGCGGCGAGCCGGGCGATCGGCACGCGCAGCGGCGAGCACGACACGTAGTCGAGCTTCACGCGCTCGAAGAAGCGGATCGAGGACGGGTCGCCGCCGTGCTCGCCGCACACCCCGAGCTCCAGGTTCGGCCGCGTCTTGCGGCCGCGCTCGCAGGCGATCGCCACGAGCTCGCCCACGCCTTCCGTGTCGAGGCTCGTGAACGGGTCTTTCGGCAGGATGGCCGCCTCGACGTAGGCCCCGAGGAACTTCCCGGCGTCGTCGCGCGAGATGCCCATCGTGGTCTGGGTCAGATCGTTCGTGCCGAAGCTGAAGAACTCGGCCTCCTCGGCGAGCTCCGAGGCGCGCAGGGCGGCGCGGGGCAGCTCGATCATCGTGCCGAACAGGTACGACACCGACCGACCCTTCTCGGCGAACACCTCGCTCGCCACCCGCTCGATCGTCGCCTTCGCCAGCGCGAGCTCCTTCCGCGTCATGGCCAGCGGGATCATGATCTCGAGCTTCGGGGGCGCTCCCTTCTCGGCCACGTCGCACGCGGCCTCGAAGATCGCGCGGGCTTGCATCTCGTTGATCTCGGGGAACGTCACGCCGAGGCGGCAGCCGCGGTGACCGAGCATCGGGTTCAGCTCGTGCAGCTCCTCCACCTTGCGCACGAGCTCCGCCGGACGGACCTTCATCGTCGCCGCCAGGTCCTCGATCTGCTTGCGCTCCTGCGGCAGGAACTCGTGCAGCGGCGGATCGAGCAGGCGGATCGTCACGGGCAGCCCCGCCATCTCCTGGAAGATCGCGGTGAAGTCCTCGCGCTGGTAGGGCAGGAGCTTCGCGAGCGCCGCTTTCCGCGCGTCCACGTCGCGGGCGAGGATCATTTCACGCACCGCGGCAATTCGTTTGTCGTCAAAGAACATGTGCTCGGTGCGGCAGAGACCGATTCCTTCGGCCCCGTACGAGCGTGCCGTCCGCGCGTCCGCGCCCGTGTCCGCGTTCGCCAGCACCTTCAGCCGCCGCGCCGTGTCGGCCCAGCGCATGAGCTCCTCGTACTCCGACGAGAGCGACGCCGGCGCCGTCGGGATCGCGCCTAGGTAGACCGATCCCGTCGCTCCATCGAGCGTGATCACGTCGCCGCCCTTCACGCTCACCGTGTCCGTGGGCCGACCGAGCTCGTCGTAGATCGTCACGGTCATCGTGGCCGTCTCGTAACTCACGGCGACCGCTGAACACCCCGCGACGCAGCACTTGCCCATGCCGCGCGCCACGACCGCCGCGTGGCTCGTCATGCCGCCGCGCGCCGTCAGAATGCCGTTCGCGGCCTTCATCCCGTGGATGTCCTCGGGCGACGTCTCGGCGCGCACGAGGATCACGGGCAGGCCTTGCGCGGCCTTTCGTTCCGCCTCGTCCGCGTGGAACACCACCTGCCCGCTCGCCGCGCCCGGGCTCGCCGGCAGGCCTCGCGCCAGAAGCGTCTTCGGCGCCTTCGGATCGATCGTCGGGTGCAGGAGCTGCTCGATCGACGCCGGGTCGACGCGCATCACCGCCTCGCGCTGATCGATGAGCCCCTCCTTCGCCATCTCCACGGCGATCCGCACGCCCGCGCGCCCCGTTCGTTTCCCGTTTCGCGTCTGGAGCAGATAAAGCCTGCCCGACTGCACGGTGAACTCGAGGTCCTGCATGTCGCGGAAGTGCTTCTCCAGCCGCTCCTGCGTACGCACGAGCTCCGCGTAGGCCTCGGGCATGCGCACCTCGAGCGAGCCTTCGTCGTTGCCTTGCCCCTTCGCGATGGGGTTCGGCGTGCGCACGCCGGCCACCACGTCCTCGCCTTGCGCGTTCGGTAGCCACTCGCCGAAGAAGCGCTTCTCGCCCGTCGACGGGTCTCGCGTGAAGGCCACGCCCGTGCCGGAGTCTTCGCCCAGGTTGCCGAAGACCATCGCTTGCACGTTGCACGCGGTGCCCCACGCCTCGGGGATGTCGTGCATCTTGCGGTACGTCTTGGCGCGATTGTTGTTCCAGCTCCGGAAGACCGCGACGATCGCGCCTTCGAGCTGCGCCCACGGATCGTCGGGGAACGGCGTCCCCGTCTCCTCCTGGACGATGCGGCGTTGCTCCTTCACGAGCGAGCGCAGCGTCTCCTCGTCGAACATCGAGTCGGGCAACTTGCGCTGGAGCTCGGCCACCGTGAGCCTCTGCGCCTCGACCATCCCGCGCGCGGCCGCGGCCTTGCGGCGGGCGATCTCCAGCGCGTCGTCGAAGCGCTTGCGGTGGATCCCGAGCACGACGTCCGCGTACGTCACGATGAACCTGCGGTAGGCGTCGAGGGCGAAGCGCGGGTTTTGCGTGCGCGCGCCGAGCCCGGCCACGATCGCCTCGTTCAGGCCGAGGTTCAGGATCGTGTCCATCATGCCGGGCATCGAGGCGCGCGCGCCGGAGCGGACGCTCACGAGCAGCGGGTTCTCGGGGTCGCCGAAGCGGGTGCCGACGATCTCTTCCACCCGACGGATGGCCGCGCGTGCCTCGTCGAGCAGGCCCTCCGGGATTCGCTCGCCGGAGGCGAAGAAGGCCGTGCAGACCTCAGTGGTGATCGTGAAGCCCGGCGGCACGGGGATCCCGAGCCGGGTCATTTCGTGCAGCCCTGCGCCCTTGCCGCCCAAGAGCGGCTTCTGGGTTCCGTCGCCGTCGGCCTGACCGCCCCCGAAGAAGTAGATGCGCTTCGCCATGGCGGCTTCTTCCATGGGTTGGGCTGTGAGCGCAAGCGAGATCTGAGAGGGTGTTTCCCAGGCATCGCGAGCGGCCCGAGGGTCACGGGCGAGCCTCGGCCAATCTGCCGACCTTGGCCGAGGGTCACGGGCGAGCCTCGGCCAATCTGCCGACCTTGGCCGAGGGTCACGGGCGAGCCTCGGCCAATCTGCCGACCTCGGGCGAGGGTCACGGGCGAGCCTCGGGCTATCTGCCGACCTCGGGCGAGGGTCACGGGCGAGCCTCGGGCTATCTGCCGACCTCGGGCGAGGGGCACGGGCGAGCCTCGGCGCATCTGCCGACCTTGGCCGAGGGTCACGGGCGAGCCTCGGCCTATCTGCCGACCTTGGCCGAGGGTCACGGGCGAGCCTCGGGGTGTCAATCGACCGAGCAGCAGAACGTGATGGGATCGGCGAGCTCGACCGTGCCCGTCGGCTCGACGGTGCCCGGCGGGCACGCGCCCGGCTCGGTGACCTCCGGCGTGGTGTACGTATAATAGGAGAAGGACGAGGTGCATTGATCGTCCGTCACGAGCGCGGACGTCGCAGTGGCGCACGCGTCGCTGTATCCTTGCACGGACGCGCTGCACTTGGCGTCCGCCGGCGCGCCGCACGTGCATTCGGTGCAAGCGCGCGTGTCGTTCACGCCCTCGTAATGGATGGCGCGGTCGGGATACCCGGGCGGGCAGGGGTGCTCGCCTCCGCGGACGACACAAATACGAAATGGCGTGACGGGCTCGGGCACGCAGAGCAGGCCGTCCTCGCAGACCCCGTCCGTCGACGCGCCGCCGCAGGCGCGAACGGCGCTTTGGGAGGATGGCTCGGGGAGCGTCGTCGTCGGCGCGGGCGTGCAGGGGCCCATGACCTCGTTGAAGTAAGCGTGGACCGAGTTCTGTTTGGGCGTCGAATCGAGGCACGTGTTCGGCGGCCCGGACGCCACGTCCAGACCGACAGGAGCGCCGCACGATTGATGGTAGAGCAGGAGGAGGTTGCCGCAATCGACGCTCGGCGCGCCGCACGAGCAGCCGCACGCCGCCGGCTCGGCGGCGATATCGTCGCGCACGTCGACGAGCAGCGTCGGAAAGCTCTCCGGGCACGCCGGGGAAGGGACGCCCGTGACGACGGCGGCCGGCGCGGACCATCCGTCCGGCGGCGGGACCGCGCAACGATGCGTCTCCGGGCAGGGGACGCTGCCGCCCGCGCCGCCCATCCCCCCTGCGCCGCCCGCGCCGCCTGCGCCGCCTGTGCCGCTCGTGTAGTCGCGTGCTTTCGGCGTGCAGGCGAGGACCCCGAAGAGAAGCACGGCCGAGGCGAGCCCGAGCCCCAGCGAATCCGGGCGCCACCGCGCTCGAACGTCACATCCGCTACGACTTTCCAGCACGCGGCGACGATACACCTGCGCGCAGCGACCAAGCAAGGGTCGGGCGCTCGCCACCTTCCGCTTTGGTGGAACCGTGCTCTTGACACATTTTTACATATTCGGACGCGAAGCGTATGATGTAGCAACCAGCCGATGAAATGCGCAGCCCCCATCTCTGCCCTCGTGGCCTCGGCCTCCCTGCTCTTCGGGGGGGTTGCGCGCGCTGACGAACCCCCGAAACCTGCGCCGGCTCCCCCTGCCGCACCTCCCCCCGCGGCGCCCGTCCTCGTCCCGCCTCGCCCGCTCGCCGCGCTCGAGGCTGCTTATCCGACCCAGCCGGGCCTCACGGGCGAAGCCGACGTCCTGCTCGACGTCACCGTCGCGGCGGATGGCAGCGTCAAAGAGGCGCGTGTCGTCTCCGGCGACGCGCCCTTCACGGAGGCCGCGTCCCGCGCCGCGCCGTCCTGGCGTTTCGAGCCGGCGACGCGCAACGGAAAACCCATCCCCGCGCGTATTCGTGTCCTCATCCACTTCACGCCCCCGGAGCCGCCTGCCGAGGAGGAGACCCCTCCCGCGCCCGAAGACGGCGCCGCGCCGAAGGACGGCGCACCCGGCAAAAAGCCGACCGCGACGCCGAAGCCGGCGGGCCCTGCGCCGATCGAGGTCCTTGCGCTCGGCGAACGCCGCGCCGTCGGGACCTCCTCGCTTGGCCGCGCCGAGGTCCGCGTCTTGCCAGGCGCATTCGGTGATCCCTTCCGCGCCATCGAATCCCTCCCCGGCGTCACGCCCATCTTCTCGGGTTTGCCTTTTTTTTACATTCGCGGCGCGCCCCCCGGCAACGTCGGGTATTTCCTCGACAACGTCCGCGTCCCTTATCTGTATCACCTCGCCCTCGGCCCCTCGGTCGTCAATCCGGCGATCGTGGACCGGGTCGACCTCTATCCCGGCGGCTACCCTGCGCAATTCGGTCGTTATGCCGGCGGCATCGTCGCCGGCGAGACGACCAAGCCGAAGAGCGAGCTCCACGGCGAGGCGAACATCCGGGTCTTCGACGCCGGCGCCATGGTCGAGACCCCGATCGGCGATCGCGCCACCGTCATGGCGGGCGGCCGATTCTCGTATACCGCGGCCGCGCTCTCCCTGCTCGCGCCCGGAACCACCCTCAATTATTGGGACTATCAGGCACGCGCGACCTTCGACGTCACGCCCACGGATCGCCTCACCCTCTTCGCATTCGGCGCCCACGATTACCTTGGCGCCGAGCTCGACGGCGTCGAGCAGGGCCTCTTCGACGTCCAGTTCCACCGGATCGACCTCCGCTACGACAAGGACGTCAGCCCTCGCACGCGCCTTCGCCAGGCCATCTCGTTCGGCTACGACCGCACGGCCGTCGGTGGCCAGGAGGGCATTTTCGCGCGCGATTTCCTCTTCTCGACGCGGAGCCAGATCCTTCACCGCCGTAGCGAATCCGTGCTCATCCGGGCCGGCGTCGACGCGAACTTCGATTATTACGACCTCGTCGCGGGCACGGACGACGACGACGGCCGCGATCTCCAGACGTTCCTCGACCAGTTTTTCCCGCCGCGCCAGGACACCGCGGTCGGGTTTTACGCGGACGCCGTCCTCGACGCGGGCCGCGGCGTCGAATTCACCCCCGGCGCGCGTGTCGACCTCTGGGGCTCGGGCGGCGTCACCGCGATCAGCGCCGATGTCCGGCTCGCGATGAAGGTCCCCATCGCGCCCCGATTCAAGCTCGTCTCCGCGATGGGCCTCGCCCACCAGCCGCCCGGGTTCGTCTTGCCTGTCCCCGGCCTCACCATCGGGAAGCTCGCCGGCGGCTTGCAGCGCAGCGTCCAGTCGAGCACGGGCCTCGACGTGAAATTGCCGTTCGGCTTCGAGGCGACGGGCACGTTTTTCCTCAATGGCTTTTTCAACATGGCCGACGCGCTCGATTCGGTTGGCCGGGCGAACGGCGGCGGAGGAGGAGGTCCCGGCGGCCCCGGCGGAGGACCCGGCGGCCCTGGAGGCCCCGGAGGCCCCGGCGGGCCGCCGACCGACGAGGAGGACGACGATGACGACGACGCGAACGTGATCACCGATCGATCCCTCGGCACCGCCGTGGGGCTCGAGATCTACATCCGCCGCAAGCTCACGGAGCGGCTCGGCGGATACATCGCTTATACGCTCTCCCGCTCGTCGCGGAGCATCGGCTTCTCCTCGGGCCCGGCGCAATTCGATCGCACCCACGTCCTGAATGGCGCGATCTCCTGGGACGCCGGCAAGGGCTGGCGCCTCGGCTCGCGTGTCGTTTTCTACACGGGTTTACCCATCGCGGCCGAGACCGCCGCGATCTGGGGCAAGAGCCGCACCGATCCCTTCTTCCGTATCGACGCGCGCATCGAAAAGCGCTGGGACCTGAAAAAGCGCGGCTGGGTCTCGCTCGTGATCGAGATGCTCAACGCGACGCTCAGCAAGGAGCAAACCGGCGTCAGTTGCGGCTCCACCGAATGCGAGGCCCAGGAGATCGGACCGGTCACCGTGCCGAGCATCGGCGTCGAGGGCGGGCTTTAGCGGCTCGTATCAGGGCGCGCGCCAGAGCTCGACGCCGTTCTCCACCACGGCATCCATGTCCACGAACAGCCCGACGAGATCGCCGAACGAGCCCGTGGCGAGCCCCATCTCCTCGATGATCGGGTGGCTGTCGGCCACCTTCAGGTTCAACGCGAAGCGGCCATCCAGCACGCCGGCCCGGCGGAAACGCTGGATCGTCGCGCGCGCCTCGACGCCCGATTGATAACAGGCCCTCTCGGGCCGCTCGGCATCACGGAATTGCTTCAGCAGCGCGAATGTGAGGCCGGACGACATCGATCGCGAAAGATCGAGGCGCACGGCGGATTCGGGCTCCGCGCTCTCCCGCCCACCGAAGAGCCGGTCCGACAAACCCGCTGCGGCCGCCTGCGGATCGTCCCAGACCTCGTCGAAGAGCGCCCGGCTCGTCCCGGGGACTTTCGTGATCTGGAAGAGCTGCTCCGTGCGCCCCAGGGTCCGTGGACCGAACCGGTCGATCACGACCGGCGAGACGCGGAACACGCTCGCGGAAGCCGCGTCGTACGGGACCTCCAGGTGCGCGAGCTCGCCCGGGAAACCCCATACCTCGCGCCCCGTCACGACGGCATGTCCCTCGTCGAAGAACGAGTAATAAGGGAAAACCACCGGCCGATTGGCCAGGGGGCTCGGCCCCGTGGGGCGCGTGGACAGGGCGGGGATCCAGACGCCCCCCGCGGCGACCGAGAAAAACCCCCGCTGGGCGTCAGGCGCGCTCTCGGGGCGCATGACGCCGAATCGAGCGAGGGTGAAGACGACCCGCGACGAATACACCCGATAATCGCAGACCCCGAAGGACGGGCGATTCAGGAACCGATCGCAGACCACCTGCAGGCGGCGGACGTCCGCCTCGACCGGGAACAGATAGAGCGTCGCGCTCGAAAGCGCGAGCGGCTGCGCGAGCGCCTGGTTGTCCGGGCGCTCGACGTATTTTCCGACGCCCGCGCTCACAAGAGGCTCCGGAGCGCGAGTTTGTTCTTGCCCTGCCCGAGCTCGACGAGGCGCGACGCGAGGCCCGAGGGCGCCGGCAGCGAGAGCTTCCAGCGCGTGCGAATCTGGAAGCCGAACGAACGGCTCGTGGTGGCGTCGAACCCGGTGATGTCGTATTTGCCGCGCATCGGCCCCGCGAGATACTCGTCATCGAGGGTCACCCGGCCGTCGAGCGGGCGCACCTCGCACCGCCCGAGCCCCCAGTCGAGGCAGGCCGAAACGAAAGGCCCGAGGCCACGCGCCGAGCGTGTGAGGATCGGCTGCGAGAGCATCGACGAGATGGCCTTCACGTTGTGACCGATCGCCCCCGTCCTGCAGGCGGGGTCGAGCCCGGCCTTGCGGATCGGCAATTTGCAGATGGGGCCCCGGTCGAGCCAATCTTCGAGGCTGCGGAACGCCTCGCGCCCTTGCATCGACGCCGAAAGCGCGCAGAAGCGGCGCAGCGGCGAGCGGACCTGCCAGAGCCGCTCGGGCGTGGAGGTGCTGCGTTTGTCCCTGATTTCGACGCTGGCGAGCTCGGTATCGAAGCCCCAGAACAAGAGGCCGCCGCCCGCCATGAGCGGATCGGTCACGTAGAAGCGCGGTACGTACGTGAAGGGACCGCGCCCGAGGGAAAAACCCGTCATGCGGACGAAGGGAATGGCGTTCATCACCTCCAGGTAATTTCGATGGAGCAGCGAGCGCGGGAACGAGAAGCGCGCGCCTTCTCGCGCGCCGAGCGTGATCACGAGCGGATGGAAGCCGGGCGGCGTGATCTCCTGCTCCTCGAGCTCGAGCCCGGCTGGGAGCATGCGCCGCACGTCGTTCTCGGGCAGGAAGATGACCATGACGGCGCCATCGTAATCGCCGAGGACCTCGAGGGGGCCCAGCGCGGGCGTGGTGCCTCGCACGTCGTAATCGCCGACGATGTTCTCCGGGAAGCCGCAGATCGCGCGTGACACCTGCATGCCGGACATCGCCGCGGACTCGACGCAGCCCGTATTGAGCCCGTTTTTCGTCCAGTCGCCGGCGAGGAAGAGGTTTTCGAAGCCGGACTTGTCCGAATGCAGGCGATAATGGGTCGAGCCCTTCGGCGACATGACGTAGCGCTCGGAGGGATCGATGTTCGCGCGCCAGTATTGCGCGTCGAACCTCGCCTTGCCGTCGCGGTGCCGGGGATCGACCAGGAAAAACCAGTTGAGCTCGTCCTCGTCGTGGGTCGTGGTCGCGAGCGGCCAGAGCACGCCGGGGTTTTTCGTGAGCCATTCGATGGAGGTGCGCCGGACCGCCTCGTGCATCCTCCGCGGGAAATCGTGATCCCAGGGCGGGGGCAGCCCGTCCCTCTGCAGCGCGGCCGCGGCGATGCCCGTCGGGGTGGCCGTGGACGAAGGAGGCGCGAACAGGCTCACCGGGGCGTCGGTCGCGCCGACGAAGGGGGGCTGCGGCGGGGGCAGGTGCGTGGCCGAGACGGGGATCGAGGCGACCGGGAAGGGGCGCAGGAGGTCCGCGTCGAGCAGCGGGCCGGTGAAATACGCGAGGCTGCCGGGGTAATCGCGATTCGGGTCTTCCGGCGTCCCCACGGGCCAGTTCTCGCGATTGATGAGGTGCGTCATGTCGCAGTACGTGTTCTCGGGCTGCGCATAGGCCGCGACGCACGACGAAGCCCCGTTCCAGCCGAGATTCTGGAGGCTCGGGCGCATCCAGAGCTGCATGGACTGGGTCTGCACGGTGGGGATGTGCTCGACCATGTCCTGCCATTGCCGGCTGTGCTCGATGAGCTCCTGGCAGATGAACGGCAGCGCGCCGAGCGCGATGCCGAGGACCACGATGTCGAAATCCTCGCCCTTCTTCAGAACGCGCTTCTCGACGGGCTTCCACGAGGACCAGAAGGATTCGAGGTTGTAATTGAGCTTCGTCCAGCCCGCCCGCAGCGCGTCGCCGTCCACGATTTGCTCGTAGAGCGGCTCGCTCGGCCAGGAGAGCAGGCCCTTCGTGGAGAAGAGCGGATAATATTCGCGGAGATGGGCCGGCCGCACCGACTTGGGTTGTTCCGAGGGCGGGGGCTCGTCCGTCTCCAAGACCAGCGGCGCTTGCTGGATCGGGGCGTCGTCCTCGTGGCGCGGCGGCTCCTGCGGCCCCGTGGGGGGCGGCTTGATCCACACCTGCCGGTCGATGCGGATTCGCTCGATCTCCGTTTTCGACGCGTCGAGCTCGAGCTTGGTCACGCGATGGAAGAATTCGAAGCGCACGCCGCGGCTCTTCAGGACGATGTAGAGCGGCGCGAAGACGACGTCGCCCATGCCGGCCTGCATCTTCCAGAAGATCGCCCCGCGGTACTCGAAGAGCATCCGCAGCATGGCGCGCACCATCGCGCCCGCGGCCATGTTCGGCCTTCGCGGGTCACCCTTCTCGTAAGCGAACACGAAATCGTACGTGCCGCGGATGATGCCCGATCGGAGCGTGAGCTCGTTCGCCCCATTGCGGCGCAGCCATTCGACGAGATCGTACTTGTCGATGACATCCCAGCCGTGCTCGAGGACCCCGTCGAAGACCACGCCGCGCACACCGGCCGTGATGAGATCGATCAGGATCCACAGGCGCCGGAGGACCGTGTTTTGCTCGACGATGTGCTCGATCTCGTCCCACAACCACTCCCTCAGGTCGGCGAGGATCTCGCAGATGGTCGACCCGTGCTCGTGCGAGGCCCGGGCGAGCTCCCGTGCGCGGAGGAGCTGCAGGTGCGCGGTCGTGGGACCGAGGACGAGCCGCGTCCGGTGCCGCTGGCTCGATGCGTTCGAGCGACGCGCCACGAGGCCGAGCGCGCTGCCCACGACCCCGACGGTCATGGTGGCGATGTCCGCCAGGAAGCTCTCCTTGCGCACTCCCTCCGCGGAGGCCAGACCGACCGGCGGCGAAGTATTTTCGGGGGGAGGGGTTTGCGACGCGGCGCTATCCGGGTTTGCCCCCGGAACGGGCGCGCCCTGGGGCGGGCCGAAGGGCGACGTTTGGAACGCGTGGAGCGCGAGGCCGATCATTTCCCCGGCGATGTCCCAGATTGACAAGAACTCCTTGCCTTGCCCGGGCGTCTGCTTGTTTTCCCGGAAATGCTCGATCCAGAAAACCCAGTCCGGATCGACTTCGAGGCCGCGGATTCCCGCATCCTCCCCCTCGATGCTCTCCATCACGCCGACGTACGAGAATTTCTTGAACGCCTCGTCCCAGCTCGACAGGGGCATGTTTGGATTGCGGCCGAGCTCCTCGTAGCAGCGCCGCATCATGTTGAAGGCGTTCTCGTAGAAGCCGAGCCAAACATGCAGCCCGTGCTCCTCGATGCGATCGGAGGCCTTGCGATTGCGACCGCTCGCGCCCTTGCCGCCGAGGCGAAACCCTTGCTGATAGACGGTCACGTCGTACTCGTCTTTCCAGCCTGGGACGCTCGTGAGCTCGAATGCCGCCGTCATCGCGCCCACGCCGCTGCCGAGGATCGCGATCTTTTTCTTTCTGGTCGGTGCTGATCCGGACATCACTCGCTCCGCCTCCGCGAGAGCCCCCTCCTCAGGTCGCGCGTGTCGCACGCCCGCGGGGAGGGCCGTCGGGAGCCACCGGCCATGGTAAACGTCTTGCGAGAAGCCACGCAAGCTCAGAGCAACGTTTGGCCGAGCGCGGAGCCTGCGTGCAATTGAAGTAGACTTCAGGGTGCGTCTTGGTGTACCATGACGAGTTCCGTACGAGGTCCTTTGCGGAGGATGGATGCTCGAGAGCCCGTACCGGTCCATGAACATCGTCGGAAAGCTGTCCAGTTGCTATGTGACGCTCGTCATGCCTCGTGACGAGGTGGCGTGGATGCTGCCGGAGGGTTTGGCGCTCGGACCCCAGGACCACACGCCTCCGGGGACGCACCCCGTCGTGCTCTCCTTCAGCCACCGCTACGACGTGCGCGTCACGTTGCCTCGCCTGCTCCTGCCCGGGACGACGTACAAGGAGCAGGCCATCGGCGTGCCGTTCGTCCATGCCAAGCGCGACCTCTGCGGGGGGCGCGCGCGTGGCCCTTTCCTCTACGTGCCGCGCCTCTTCGCGAGCCAGATCCTGCCCGTGATCGGCGGATGGCTCTTCTGGGGTTTGGCGAAGCAACTCGGCCGCATTCGGGAGATGTCGTTTGGCCCGGACAAGGGGGCGAACGGCGCGGGCGCGGAGGCGCCTCGTTCCGAGAAAAACCCCCACGAAACGAGGCACGAGACCGGGACGTACCGCGTCTTTCCCCCCGGGGACGACGCCGAGTCGATCGTGTCGCTGAGCTACGAGGTGACCGGCGATTTCCAGCCCATGGCGCGGGTGCCGAACCACGAGGCGATCCTCGACGTCCTGCGCCAGCCGCTCATCTGCTGCCAGCCGGTCGGCCGCGGTCCGCTCTTCTCGTGCGCCGATCACGAAAATGACTGGGAGCGCGCCCAGGCGCGGCCTCTTCATACGACGACGCGCATCGAGGATGCGTTCGTCCCGGGGCTCGTCGTCGGGACCTATCGCTCGCGCGGGCTCGACATGTCGCCGCTCGGGTCGTTCCAGCTCCGCGCCCCTTTCAAGCTCACCCTGCCCCATTGCTGCGGGCGCGGGCACAGCCTCGCTTGATCGATGGAGAACCTTCGGCACGAGACGACGAGATGACATCGACCCCGGCAGCCATGAAGCTCGGAGCCGCGCGCGGCCCGGATCCCGCCCGGACCCCTTCCGAAAACGAGAAAGCCCCCGAGCATGCGAGCGTGGATTTCACGCAGCGCGACGCTCCCGAGGGCGCGTGGTTCGAACGCTGGTCCGCCGCCGTCCACGTCGAGACGAAGGATCAGCGCGCCCTCACGGTGTGGGCCGCCTTCGATCGGAGGCTCTACGCCGGCGCGGACGGCGAGCCGGTGCCGACCCACGGCCTCTCCTTCGCGCTCAGCGACGAGAGCACGAAGCGATACCGCCCGAGGCTGGAGCTCGACGCGGCGCGCCGAAACGCCCTGCGGGACGCCATCACGCACGGCACGGCGCCCATGGATCGGCACCTCGCCCGCGCCGCGCTGGAGATGCTCGACGCGGAAACGCTCCCCGCCCCCGCGCACGGGATGCACGCCGAGCCCACCCTCGACCCGCGGGGCCTCGAGCTGCGTTACGGCGGCAGCCTGCTCTCGCGAAGGCCGGACGGGAGTTATCGGCTCGTGCTCGGGCAACTCCGCGGCGCGCGCGGCTGCGACCTGCGCTTGCGCGCGCTCAAGCCCGCGCTGCTCCTCCACGACGCGCGTGAGAGTTCTCCCGGCGAGGAGGGGGCCTCGCTCCACTACACGCTCCCGAGCTGCTTCGTCGACGGCACGATCTTCCTCGACGGCCAGGAGCTCCGGGTCTCGGGGTTCGGCCACTACGATCGCCTGATCGGGCCTTCTTCCGGCGCATCCGTGAGCGAAGGGCCGAAAGCGCCGAGCGTGGTGCAGCGGGCGTTCCTCCACCTCGACGACGGCAGCTCAGTTGTCGTGCAGGTCCTCGCGCGGGAAGGTCAGGACACGAAGCGCGCGCGGGCCATCGTCATGGACGTCCGCGGGCGTTCGCTCGCCGAGGCGCACGCCACGCTCGCGCCGATCGGCACGTGGCGGAGCCCGCGCTCGTACCAGGAGTATCCTGTCTCCTTCACGCTACGGATCCCCGGCGGCGGGCTCGAGCTCGTGCTCGAAGCGACCATGCCTGCGCAGGAGGTCCATGGCCTTCTGGGCAGCGTCTCCGCGTGGCGAGGACGCGCGCGTGTCAAAGGCACGCGCTGGGGGCGGCCGATCGAGGGCGTCGGCTGGGTCGAGCAGACGTCTCCGCCTGCCTACGTCGATCTCGGGGGCTTCCTCTCCGCCGCGCATCGGAGCGTGCGACGTGAGATCGCCGCGCTCGTCTCGCGCGCCCCTTCCGAGCCGGTGCTCGCGGAGATCCTCGGCTGCGTGGGCCACGAGGAGCGGCTCGAGGGCGTCGAGCCCGAGCTCATCGGCCGTTCGCTCACGGGGCCGCTCCTCGACGTCCTCGATCGCGGCGGCAAGGGCTGGCGCTCGTTCGTCACGCTCGCGTGCATCGACGCGGTTGGCGGCGACGCCACGGGGTTTGCTCCATGGCTCGCGATCCCCGAGCTCATCCACACGGGCTCGCTTCTCGTCGACGACGTGCAGGACGGTTCGACGATCCGCCGCGGCGGCCCGGCCTGTCACCTCCTCCACGGCGAGCCGACGGCGATCAACGCGGGCACGGCGGCGTATTTCCTGGCCGAGCTCTTCCTCTCGCGCTCCGCGCTCCCGCCCGAGCGCGCCGAGCGTGTCATGCACCTCTACTTCGACGCGATGCGCGCGGGGCACGGAGGGCAGGCCCTCGACATCGCCGGCCTCGAGGATCTCTTGCCGGCCGCGGTGGCGTCGGGCGACACGCAGGAGCTCGTGCGTCGCGTCACGGCCATCAACCGGCTCAAGACGGCCGTGCCCGCGGGCGCGCTGGCACGCATGGGCGCGATCGCCGGAGGCGGCACCGAGGCGCAGGTCGAGGGGCTCGGCGTGTACGTCGAGTCCATCGGGCTCGCGTTCCAGATCATCGACGACGTCCTGAACGTGCGCGGCTTCCAGGGGAACTTGAAGCAGCGGGGCGAGGACATTCGTATCGGCAAGGTCACGTTGCCCGTCGTGCGCGCGCTCGGACTCCTCGATCGCGACGAGCGCGAGCACCTCGCGCGCACGCTCCGGGACAAACCCGACGACGACGCCGTGGTCGAGGACCTGATCGGGCGCATCGAGCGCACGGGCGCGCTCGACGCGTGCGTGCGCGACGCCCAGAACCTCGTCGAGACGGCGTGGACGCGGCTCTCACCGCTCGTCGCGCCCTCGGTCGCGACCGCGCGACTGCGCGCGTTCGGCTGGTACGTGCTCGATCGGAGCTACTGAGGACGAATCGAGGCCGGGCCCGCGCCGATGCGCACGACGACCTTCCCGACGTTTTTCCCGGTGTGCAGGTGCTCGACCGCGTCGATGCACGACGCGAGCCCTTCGAATGGCGTCGGGTCCACGTGGACCGAAAGGGCGCCGGCGCCTGAAAGCTCGAGCAGCTCCGCGAGATGCCCGGCGATCCGATCGGCGAAGTGGAACAGGAAGAAGCCGCGAATCTCCGCGGATTTCCAGAGCAGCTCGTGGTAGACGCGCGGCGCCGTGGTCGAGGCGGGCTCGGGGCGCGTGTACTCCGAGACGAACCCGCACACGAGCAGCCTTCCGCGGATGGCCAGGTTCGCGAGCGAGGCGTCGAACAGGGCGCCGCCGACCGATTCGAATGCGATGTCGACGCCCCGCGGGTACTCCTGGGCGAGGACCTCGCCGAGATCCTCGGTCCGATGGTTCACGATACGGTCGCAGCCGAGCCTTTCGAGGAACTCGCGTTTTTCCTCGGCGCCGCAGACGCCGATGACGTGATTGCCCGCGCGCTTGGCGAGCTGCACCGCGAATTGCCCGACACCGCCCGCCGCGGCCGTCACCACGACCGTCTCGCCGGAGCCCATGCGCCCGACCTCCTTCAGGCCGATCGACGCAGTCAGGCCGTTCACGAGGATGGCGAGCATCTCGGGCGTGGCGCGGGGAATGGGGATACACGCCGATGCGGGGGCGAGCAGGTACTCGCGAAACCCGCCGCCGATGACCAGGGCCATCACCAGATCGCCCACCTTGAGGCTCGTCACGCCGGGCCCTACCGCGACGACCTCGCCGGCCGACTCCGCGCCGAGATCGATATCGGACGACCTCGTGCTGGCCACCTTGAACGCATCGTAAGCGGATGCGGAGATGTTCGGGTCCGAAGCGTTCACGCCGGCGACCACGTTGCGAACGAGGACCTCTCCCGGCCCCGGCAAGACGAGATCGGCGTCCACGATCTTCGCGACGGCGCGGAAATCACGGCTCGGGTGAACTGCGATGAGCTTCTTGTAGGTTGTCGGTAGCATGTCGACCGTCCGTGCCTTCCTGGGGCGCTCGCGCGCGCGTGGCTCGATTCAAAACGCCTTCCAGCGCGTGACGCCGGTGTCGAGCGTGAAATCCATGTCCACGAAGAAACCGCGGACCGCGTCGAAGCTGCGCGGCGTGAGCCCCAGCGCGGAGACCATCGGGTGGCTGTCGGCGGTCTTCACGTCGAGCGTGTAGCGCCCATCCAGCAAACCGGCCCAGCGAAAGCAGTCGATCCGCGTGCCGGCCTCGATGCCGGCCTGATAACAGGCGCGGCTGGGATCCGAAACGTCCCGGAATTGCTTGAGGAATGCGAACCTGGGCCCCGTGCGCAGGAGGTCGACCATCGACAGGACGAGCCCGAGGCCGGGGACGGTGATCATGGGGCCGCCGAAGACGAGGTCGACGAGCGCCTCGAGCGCGGCTTTGCCCTCGGTAAAACCCTGCGCCACGACCCCGCGCGAGGTACCTCCGACCCGGTTCACCTGCACGAGGTACTCTCGCTGCGCGAGCACGTCGGGCCCGAAGCGATCGAAGAGCGTGGGCCGGATCTGGAAGAGATCGGCCACGGAGGGCCTCGTCGGGACCGTGATCTCCGCGATTTCTTTGGGCCATCCCTGGTCCTCGCGCCCGCTCGCGACGGCGTGGCTCGAGGTCGCGAACATGTAATAGGGGAAGAGCACGAGGCGCGTGGCGACCGGGATCGGACCTGTTTTATCGATCGACACGAGCGGGATCCAGATCCCTGCCTCGGTGTAGTTGAAGCTGCCCTGGTCGCGGAAGACCGGCACGGTCGAGGACACGGTGCCCGTGTGGGTGAAGACGAGAAATACCTGAGGAAAAAACGCGCGGTAGCTGGCGAGGCCCTTCGAGGGGGCGTTCAAGAACTTGTCAGCGAGCGCTTGTTGCCTCTGCGTGTCGCTCTCGAGCGGGAAAAAATAGGCCGTTACGTTCTGGAGCGCCGCGGGCGTCGGCATCGCTTGGTTGTCCGCTCGCTCGACGTATTTCGGCAAATTGGCTCTGCTCATGCCTTGTCTCGGCCGCGGGGTTCGGGGGCGAGGCCCGTTCGTCCGGGCGGAGCGCCCCTCGTCTCGGAGCCCGGAACGCGGATGACGAGGCTAGCCGAGCTTCGGGGGCGGAAGCAAGTGTCGCGAGGCGACGCTGACTCTTGACACCTGTCCCAATCGAGCCTGACCATGGGACGATGTTCTTACCCGTACAGGTCCGGCTGCGCCGCCTCGCCGTACCACGATGCGTGGGGAGGTCGTCATGTCGCTGAACCCCTACCAGGGCATGAAGCTCGTGGGTCAATGGTCGGTCTACGGCGTCACGATCGCGCTCCCTCGCGAGGACGTCCGGTGGATGCTCCCCGACGGGCTCGAGCTCGGCGATCAGGATTTGACGCACCGGGATACCCATCCGGTGTCGCTGTACTTCGGCCACGTGCGCGACGCGCACATGACGTTTCCGCGGTTTTTTCCCCCCGAGATGACGTATTTCGAGCAGGTCGTCGGCGTGCCGTACGTGTACGCGAAGCGCCCGCTCTGTGGAGGGCGGGTCCGGGGGCCCTTCTTTTACATGCCGCGGCTTTTCTTGACGAACCTGCTCGCGACCCTCGGCGGCATCCTTTTTTGGGGTTTTCCCAAGAAGCTGGTCCGCGTCGTCGAGGGCACGAACCCCGCGAGGACCGACGGGTCGTATGCCGTATGTCCCCTCTATGGAGGAGGCGACGAGATCCTCGGGCTGCAGTGGGGCGCCACGGGGGCGTTCGAGCCGGCAACGGCCGTGCCCTCCTTCCAGCGGCAGCTCGAGATCATGACCCAGCCGCTCGTGTCGCAGCAACCTCTCTCCGTGGGGCCCCTCCTGTCGTGCTCGGACTTCGACAAACTCTGGCGAGAGGCCGAGATTCGGCCCCTGCGCACGAAGACGAACATTCAAGAAGCATTCGTGCCGGGGCTCGCGCCCGGGAGGTATTCGTCCGAGGGCATCGACCAATCACCGACGGGCGCGTTCCAGCTTCGGGCGCCCTGGGAGCTCTCGCTCCCTTATTGTTGTGGAAGAGGGCGCGCCCCGGGGGCCGCGCCAAACGTCCCCTCCATCTGGTGAGCGCGCCGAGGAGCCATCGCGATGGGCATGATGTCAGGATACGAGCCGTCCGATCTCGTCCACGAGGGATCACATTGCTGCATTTACCTCGCGCACCGGGAGGTCGACGGCATGCCCGTCGTCCTCAAGGTCCTCAAGGCGGAGCACCCTTCGCCCGAGGAGATCGCGTGGTTCCGCCGCGAATACGAGCTGCTCGCCCAGGTCAGCTCGCCTTTCGTCGTGCGCACCCATGCCCTCCTCGAGGCGCCGGACGGGCGCCACGCCATCGTCCTCGAGGATTTCGGCGGGCAATCGCTCGATCGCCTGATCCCCGCGCATCCGTGGTCCCTCGCCGAGCAGCTCGCCGTGGCCATCGCCGCCACCGACGCGCTCGCCGCGCTCCATCAGCGCAGCATCGTGCACAAGGATGTGAGCCCGGCGAACCTCGTCTACAACCCCCAAACCCAGGTCTGCAAGCTCATCGATCTGGGCATTTCCACCATCCTGTCGCGCGAGCGCGCGGTCGTGCTGAGCCCCGAGGCGCTCGAAGGCACCCTCCGCTACATCTCCCCGGAGCAGACCGGGCGGATGAACCGAATGCTCGATTATCGCACCGATTTCTATTCGCTCGGCGCGACGCTGTACGAGCTCTTCACCGGGACCCCCCCGTTCTCGTCCGACGATCCGATGGAGCTCGTGCATTGCCACCTCGCGCGCGTGCCGATCGCGCCGTGCAAGCGCAACACGAGCATTGCGAAGCCCCTCTCGGACGTGCTCATGCGCCTCCTGTCGAAGACGCCCGAGGCGCGTTACCAGAGCACGTACGGCATCCAGGCGGACCTTCGCGCGTGCGCCGAAATGCTCGCGGCGAAGAGCACGATCGACGTCTTCCCCCTCGGGCAGCACGACGTTCCGGAGCAGTTCCAGGTACCGCAGAAGCTTTATGGCCGCGAGAAGGAGCTCGCGACGCTGCTCGGCGTCTTCGATCGCGTGACCGAGGGCAAGAGCGCGGCCCTCGCGCTCGTCACGGGCTACTCGGGCGTCGGCAAATCGGCGCTCGTGCACGAGCTCCACAAGCCCATCACCCGGCAGCGCGGTTACTTCATCGAAGGCAAATTCGATCAGTTCTTGCGCACGACGCCTTATTCCGCGCTGGTCTCCGCGTTTCGATCGCTCGTCCGCCAGATCCTCGGCGAGAGCGAGGACGTGCTCGCGGCGCTGCGTGAACAGCTCGTCGCGGCGCTCGGGCCCAATGGCCGGATCATCACGGACGTCATCCCCGAGGTCGAGCTCGTGGTGGGGCCGCAGCCCGAGGTCGCGGAGCTCGGGCCGACGGAGGCCCAGAATCGCTTCAACCTGGCCATCCGGAGCTTCATCCGCGTCTTTGCGCAGCCGTCGCATCCCTTGGTCCTTCTCCTCGACGACCTGCAATGGGCCGACTCGGGGAGCTTGAAGCTCATCGACCTGATCCTGCGCGACGTCGAGCCCCAATGCCTCCTCGTCATCGGCGCGTATCGTGATCACGAGGTCGGGCCCGCGCATCCGCTGCGCATGATGCTGGGCGCCCTCGAGGCGGACGGCGTGCCCATCGACAGGATTCCGCTCTTGCCCCTCGGAATCGAGGACGTGCAGGCGCTCATCGCCGACGCCGTGGGCCGAAGCCCCGCCGACGTCGAGCCCCTCGCGCGCCTCGTCGCCCGGAAGACCGAAGGCAACCCGCTTTTCGTCGGCGAGCTTTTGAAGACGATTTATCAGGAAGGGCTCATCGCCTTCGACCGTGCGGCGGGGCGCTGGACGTGGGACGTCGCGCGTATCGAGGCGCAGGGCATCACCGATAGCGTCGTGGACCTGATGATCGGCAAGCTGCGCCGCCTGCCCGAGGTCAGCCGTCGTGCCATCGAGGTCGCCTCGTGCATGGGCGGCGTCTTCGAATTGAAGCCGCTCGCCGTCGTGCTCGAGATCAGCGAACCCGAAGCGTACGAGAGGCTCTTGCCGGCCCTTCAGGAGGGGTTTGTCGTGGCGCTCTCGGGCCTCGTCCTCGCCCAGCCGGACGTCGCGGGGTCCCCGTTCGTCATTCGGGAATATCGCTTCATTCACGATCGCGTCCAGCAGGCGGCGTACGCCCTCCTCGGTGAGAACGAGCGCGAGGGCGTGCACGTCCGGATCGGGCGTCACCTTATCGTGAGCGGGCACGACGCGGGCGAGCGACTCTTCGACGTCGTCGACCAGCTCAACCGGGGCCGCCGCCTCATCACCGACGAGCACGGCCTGCGCGAGCTTTGCCGATTGAACCTCGACGCGGGTTTGCGCGCCAAGCGCGCCACGGCCTACGCGGCCGCGAGCGCTTACCTCGAAGCGGGCCTCGCCGCCCTGCCCGAGACGAACACGGACCGAGACGCCCCCCTCCCGCTCTCGCTGCACAAAGAGCTCGCCGCGGTCTCGGCGCTGATCGGCAACTACGAGCGCTCCGAGGCCCTCATTCGGCACGTGCTGAAGCACGCCCCGACCGATATCGAGAAGGCCGAATCGTACGAAATGCTCGTCCGCAAGGACACCATGCTGGCGCGGTACGACGAGGCGATGAATGCGGCGAAGGACGGCCTCGCGATCCTCGGGGTCGACCTGCCGATCCACCTCCCGCCGGAGGGCATTCAGGCCGCCATGGGAGCCGAGATCGCCGAGGTGCAGGCGAGCCTCGCGGTCCGCTCGCTCGGCTCGCTCCGTGATGCGCCACCCATGACGGATCCGGCCGCGCGCGCGGCGATGGGCCTGCTCACGACGGTCCTCGCGCCCGCGTTTTTCGTGAGCCCGCTTCTTTACGCGCTCATCATCGTCAAGGCCGTCAACATCTCGCTGAAGTTCGGCCCGGCGCCCGAGTCGTCCGACATTTATGCGTATTATGGGCACATCACGAGCAGCATCCTCGGCGATCGCCGGCTGGGCCGCGAGCTCGCGCTGCTGGCGCTCTCGCTCTCCGACCGATTCCGCGCGCCCGACGACAAGTGCCGGAGCAGCTTCTTGCTCGCGAACTTCATTTCGCCCTGGGTGAGGCACCTGCGCGAGAGCCTGCCGGTGAACGACGCGGGCTATCAGGCCGGCCTCGAGGGCGGCGAGCTCCAGTACGCGGGCTACATCCTCATCTACAAACTCTTCAATCGATTCTACGAGGGCGCCGCGCTCGACCCGATCGCCCAGGATCTGCCCGGCTTCCTCAAGCTGACGCAGCAGACGAAGAACGAGATCGCCAGCGACATCATCGTCGGGCTGCGCCTCGCGCTCGAGAACCTGCTCGGCAATACGCCGTCACGGACCGATTTCAGCGCCGAGGGCCTCGACGATGCGGCCTATCTCGCGGCATGCGAGGCGCACAAGAGCTCCATGGCGCTCGCGTTTTATCCGACGCTGAAGGCCGAGGTGCTGTACCTGCACGACGAACCCGCGCGCGCGCTCGAGGTGGCCACGCGCTCGGAGCCTCTCCTCGCCGCGATCATCGGAAACGTCGCCGTTGCGCACCATCATCTCTATCACGCGTTGAGCCTCGCGGCGGTGATTCCCGACGCACCGGAGGCGGACCGCGCAGGCCTTCGCGAGACGCTCGGCGCGCTCGCCGCCGATTTCGTCCGATGGGCCGAGACCGGACCGGACAACTTCGCGCACCTCTCGGCCCTCGTCTCGGCGGAGGTCCAGCGCGTCGATGGTCGGATCTCCGAAGCGCTTGATCTGTACGAGCAGGCCATCGAGGGCGCGCGGCGAGGCAATTTCTTGCAGCACACCGCGCTCGCCTACGAGCTCGCGGGCAAGGCCTGGTTCGCCCGCGGACGAGACTCGATCGCCCAGGCTTACCTCCGCGAGGCCTACCGTGCTTATCAGCTCCGCGGCGCGCGGCGCAAGCTCGGGCTGCTGCGGGAGCGGTATTCTCCGTCCCTCACGCCCCGCGACATCAGCGAACGCCGCTCTGGGCCGCCCTCCGGTCCCTCCTCGACCACGAGCCGGACCGCGGGCGACAGGCTCGACCTCGGGAGCGTCATCAAGGCATCTCTCGCCATTTCGAGCGAAATCGTACTGGAAAAACTCCTCACGACCCTGATGCACGTCGTGATCGAGAATGCCGGCGCGCAGCGGGGTGCGCTCGTCCTCGAAAAGAAGGGCAGGCTCGTCGTGGAGGTCGACGCCACGGTCGCGGCCACGGGCGAGGTCGTGGGCGTGCTCCGTTCGACGCCGATCGAGGAGTATCCGAACGCGTCCGAAGAGATCGTCCGTTACGTCGCGCGGACCCGCGAGACCGTGATCCTCGACGACGCCGCGCGCGCCGGCGCCTTCACCCGCAGCCCCTACGTCGCGTCGCACGCGCCGAAGAGCATGCTCGTGGCGCCGCTCCTGCACCAGGGCAAACCGCTCGGCATCATTTACCTCGAAAACCACCTGACGACCGGCGCGTTCACCAAGGAGCGGCTCGAGATGCTCCGCCTGCTCTCGTCGCAGATCGCCATCTCGCTGGAGAACGCGCAGCTCTATCGCGAGATGGAGCAGCGGGTGCTCGAACGCACGGAAGAGCTGCGCAAGAAGAACATCAACCTCCAGCAGGCCATCGAGGATCTGAAGACGACGCAGGCGCAGCTCGTGCAATCCGAGAAGATGGCCTCCCTCGGGCGCCTCACCGTCGGGATCGCCCACGAGATCAAAAACCCGCTCAACTTCGTCAACAACTTCGCGCAGATCAACGCCGAGCTCGTCCAGGAAATCGAGGAGAGTGCGGCGAGCGGTGCGACGTTCGACGAGGTATCGGACATCCTCGCCGACGTCCGCGCGAATTCGGAGAAGATCGCGTCGCACGGCAAGCGGGCCGACGACATCGTTCGCAGCATGATGCAGCACGCGAGCGGCGCGACGGGCGTCCGGCAGCCCACGGATATCAATGCCCTCGTCGAGGATTACGTCAAGCTCTCGTACCACGGCTCCCGCGGGGAAAACCCGGTCCACATCGAGCGCGATTACGATCCGAGCGTCGGCCTGGTGGAGATCGTCGCGCAGGACTTCGGGCGCGTCATCGTGAACCTGCTCAACAACGCGCTCTACGCCCTCGGCGAGAAACAACAGCGGAGCGATTCTCGGTACGTGCCGACGATCCACGTCTCGAGCCGCCGGCAGGGCAAGATGGTCGAGGTCTCGATCCGTGACAACGGCACGGGCATCCCGGTCTCGGTACGGGACCGGATCTTCGAGCCCTTCTTCACGAGCAAACCCGGCAACGTGGGCACCGGCCTTGGTTTGTCCCTGAGCTACGATATCGTGGTCAATGGCCACGGCGGCAGCATCACCTTCGACAGCGTCGAGGGCGATTACGCGGCATTCCGTGTCTCGCTACCTGGATAGGCTCTCGATCACTGCACCTTGCAGCGCGCCCCCGCCCCTGCCGCGGGCCGACCATATGGGACTTTCGGCCCCTTCGGCTTGACGTACACCGCGCCGCCCGGCCCGGGCCGCGGCACGACCGCCCCCGAGGCTTGTGGACGACCCGGCGAGAGCTCCTCGATCGTGAGCACCACGTCGGCCCCTTCCTGCTCCACCGCTGCGATGCTGGGCCGCTGTGGCGCGTCCTCGGCCATCCCGGGGCAGGGCACGCCCTTGGCGCTCACCGCGACCACTGCCACGTCCCCGCCGAGCTTCGGCACCTGGGCTTGCCACGTGAGACGCGGATCCCCCGGCGCGCCGACCACGACGGCGAGGCACGAGCACGTCGCGGCGTGGGGCGCGTCCTTCGCGATCATCACGTCGTGACGCACCCGTTTTTCGGTGGGCGGCGTCGTGGTCGTCCCGGTGAGCGGCGCGGGGGGCTGATCGAGCTCGCTCAGCGTCTCGGTGCGGCGGAGCGGCTGGCCCGTGGGATCACCGAGATCCTGGGACCAGCCGGAGTTTGCCGGCGAGTTCTGTTCGCCGCCGCAGCCGACGGCGAGCGCGAGCACGAGCACGGACGAAAGGGAAAGGGGAGCCTTCCGCATACCCCTTCAGAATCGCACCCCGGGCGGGCCGGCGACAAGAAAAGTCACGGCGCCTTGGACTTTTCGCACAGAAATCCGCGCTTCTCGCCGCAGGCCCGGTCGTCGAACGACGCCGCGGTCCCCGGTGATGCCGAGAGCATCACGCAGTCCTGTTTGCTGCCCTGATCTCCGGGCACGCCTTCCTTCCACGCCGTGAACACCCACGGTTCGCCGTTCGACCACGAGAACTCGCCCTCCTGCTGGGCGTCCGTCCCGCCGATCCAGACATCCCCCGACACCACGCTCCCGATGAACCAGAACTCCTCGGCCGAGCTCAGCGCGGCCAGGTCGCCGCCGAGCTCCAGGCAATGCTCGCGCGCCGTGTTCCAGTCGCGCTCGGTGCCATGGTGCAAATAACACGAGCCCGTCGTCGGCGACTTCCATTGCCACGGCAAGGGACATTCGTCGGGGTCGGGGTCCGGACAGCTCCGGCAAGACGAGCCCCCGCCGGCCCCGCCGCCGCCGTTCCCCTCGTCGGAGCCCCGGCAGCCGGTCTGATCGATACGCGTGCCGTCCTGGCAAAGCGCGAGCACCCCCTCCTCGATTCCGGCAATCGCATTGCAGCCGAGGGCCTGGCCGAGCACGAAGAGCCCCAGCCACCAAAAGGGACGTCCGCGCGGGCGCCCCGTTTGCCGTTTGATATTCAAAACACACCTCCGACCACGAGCCCCGCGCCCGATCCCACCGTCCCCACGCCGGCACGCGCGGGCGTGCCCTCCGGCGCCGTCAGGTACAGGACGAGCCCTCCCGTCGCCGCGAGGACGCCCGCGATGATCGTCCCCGTCGCAGCGTCGCCGCGCGCGCGCGCCTCGCTGCGCAGGGCGACGCCCGTCGCGTCGCAGAGGTTGCCCTCGATGCAATGGGCGGCCGATGCGTCGTTCCGCGAAATGGCCTGCATTCCCAGAATCGAGCCGGCGACGATGGACACGACCCCCGCGCCTCCCAGCGCGATCCCCGCGATCTTGTGCACCGGGGCCCTCGAATTCGGAAGTGGCTTGCCGGCCGGCGGCGCCGGCGCTTGGGGGACGTCCACGAGCTCGGGAATGGCCGCCGTCACCCGCGTGGCCTCGCCGCCAGGCACTTCGACCTCCACGCGGTAGGGGCGTTTGCCCTCGGCCTGGGCCTCGAGCACGTGTTTGCCCGGGTCCACGGGCACGGCCGTCCCCCAGAGCGCGCGCCCGAGGACCTGCCCGTCCTTGCGAATCTCGAGGTTCTGCACCTTCTCGGACCACGGCGCGGTGATGACGAGCCGCGCGAGCCTCGGCTCGAGCGCCGCCGCCCGCTCGCGCGCGACCTGCTCGCGCTCGACCTGCCCTTTTTCGCGCGCGGCATACGCGGCGGCCCGGAACTCCGCCCAGGCGCTCGCGGTGCGGCCGATTTTTTCCAGACAATCGGCGAGGTTCAAGAGCGTCCCGACGCCCGCGTCGAGCCTCTGGCTCTCGGCGAACTTGGGGCAAGCTTCCGGATATCGCCCCTCGTCCATCAGCCATTTGCCCTCGTCGAAGAGCGCCTCCGCCGCGGCCCGCCGCGCGGCGCGGTCCTCCATCGAGTCGGGCGGATTCGCGGCGGCCTGGCCGGAGACAAGCAGGAAAGCGAGGGCGACCGCGGACGTGAGGATGTTTCTCCTCGGATCACGATGAGCGGCGCGGATCGTATTCGTCATGGGTGTCATTCGCGCCCATCGAAAGGATTGGGGCGCTTCACGGACGACGGAGGTTTCTCCGAGGTCTTGTCCGTGATCGTGCTTTGCGGGCGGGGCTTTGAGAAGCCCCCCTGCGGCGCCTTGTTCATCGGGCGCGGCGCGGGTCGCACGTCCTCCGCGACGGGCGGAGGCGTTTTTGTCTCGGCGGCCTCGACCGACGCTGCCGGCTTCACCTTCGTGAATGCCGGGGCCAGCGTCGCCTCGATTCCCCCGCGCGCCGTGGCCGCGAGGACGTTCGGCGCGCCATACACGCGACGCAGACGAATCCCCGCGCCGCCGACGAGGACGATCGCCGCGACCATGGCGAAGAGCGGCACGGGCCGCAGCATGCGTTGCCATTTCGACCCCGCGAGATCACGCACGAGAATCGCGGTCGCGGCGACCGGCGGCGTCGAGTGCGGAGGCGAAAGTTGCACGCGCGGATCGGTCAACGTCGGGCTCGTGCTCGCGTCCGACACTTGGAGCGGGGCGCGCGCGCTCGGACATGGATCCGCAGACGAACCGCGCGCGAGCAGGCGCACCGCGCGCTCGCTCGACGCAATGGCTCCGGGCCGCCTTCCGAACGGCGAGAGCGCGACCGCGAGCTCGCCGATGTTCGCATACCTGTCGGCCGGGTTTTTGTGAAGGCAACGCAGGATTGCCGCGTCGAGCCCCGGCGGCACGTCGGGCAGACGCTCCTTCAGCGGCATTGGCGGGTCCTTCAGGATGGCCGCGCAGAGCTCGGGCAGGCTTTGCCATGGAAATGGGCCTTCCCCCGCGATGAGCTCGTACAGCGTGACGCCGATGGACCAGATGTCCGAGCGAGGATCGGCGTCGCGCGTGGCGCGGAGCTGCTCGGGCGACATGTACATCGGCGATCCGATGACGGCGGAGGTCGTCGTGAGCGGCCCGCCGCGCTCCGGCGACGTTTCCTTGTCGGCCGACAGCTTGGAAATTCCGAAATCGAGCACCTTCACGGTGCGTGATCCGTCCGGGCGCCGGGCGAGAAAGAGATTGTCGGGCTTCAGATCACGATGGACGATCCCGAGGGAATGGGCCTCGGCGATCGCCTCGCACGCCTCGAGCACGTACGTGACGGCGTCGTCGATGGGGAGGGGGCCGTTCCGGGCGATGTATGCGCCGAGATCCGAGCCTTCGAGCAGCTCGAGCACCATGTACGGCTGTCCGCTCGGCAATCGCCCGATATCGAGCACACGCGTCGCGTGCTCGTTCTGGATCATGGCCGCGGCGCGCGCTTCGCGGGCGAACCGGGCGACGACCTCCTCGTTATGGGTGGCGGATTTCAGCAAGAATTTGAGCGCGACCCGGTGCCCGAGCTCCACGTGCACGGCGGCCACGATGACGCCCATGCCGCCTTTGCCGAGGACGCGCAGGACGCGATACTTGCCATCGAGGACGTCGCCGATGGCCACGGGCAGACCCGAAGGCTCGTCCTCCCACGACGAATCCGACCTGCGCTCGACCTGCATTCGTCCCCCCCGCCCGACGATCTCCCGTGCGACTGCGACCTCGCCCACCATAGCGCAGCGCACCCCTCTCGCCCGTGCCTGAGCGCTGGTATTCTCCCGTACGGCGCTTTTTAGGAGGATACGAACGTCCGCGGCGTCGCGCGGGGGTCGAATGGTGTGCGGAGCGGTGAGGGCAATGGAGACGCGGGGATCAGGCCGAGACGCTCGCAGGGCGCTGGACGACCCCTTCGACCGGTGTCGGACGAAGAAGATTGTCGAACATGGGGCTCGTCCGTTCCACGGCGATTCGGATCTCTTCGAGCGTCGCGGCGTCGGCGTCGGCGTCCACGTCCACGGTATACCGGAGCTGCCCGAACCCGGGCCGGACGGAGGGATCGAGCGCGAGATATCCGCGCAGGTCGAACGGCGCCTGCACCTTGATCACGAGCTTGCGATACTCGATTCCGCGGAGGCGCGCCTGCGTGACCCATCCAATGGTCAGGCACGATCCGAGCGCTGCGAGCAAGAGCTCCATCGGATCGACGTGCTGATCTTTTCCGCCGAGCGGCGTGGGCTCGTCGGTCTCGATGGTGAAGGACCTCGCCCGTGTCACGGCCTGCGCGCCGTCGCGCCATTCGGTCACGGTCTCGAAGCTCCCTTTCCCCGCATCGGGCGCTTTCTCCACCGCGTCGCGCGTCTTCCGGAAGGTGTCGATGTCGAGGGTGCAGCATCCACCAAGCGATTCCATGCTCCTGACCTCCATCGAGCGGCGCGCCCCCTCAAGAAAGGGTGCGCAAGAACTCGAGCAAGACGGCGTCGAATCGAGCCGGCTCCTCGAACTGCGGATTGTGTCCGCTTTGCTCGAAGATGTCGAGACGGCCTCGCGGCAGCTTTTTGCTCGCCTCCGCCCAGAGCTCGACAGGGCAGACGTAATCGTAAAGGCCGCTCAGGGCGAGGACGGGGCAAGGGATCTTGTCGAGCGAAGGGACGAGGCTCCAGCGCTCGGCCTCCGGGCGGATGACCGATTGCATGTAGCGGGCAAACCCCTTCGGAACGCCGCCCCAGAGGGCGCCGGCATCGAGCGCCGGGTCCTGCCAGACGAGCGGATGCAAGGCGAGATATTGCCGCAGGGTGAGCTCGTCGGGATCCATGGCGCTCGTGTCGAGGGCGTGGAGCTCGGCTTGTTTTTGGGCGAGCAGCTCCTTCTTTTGCACATTCGCCTCCGCCTCCCAGCGAGCGATTCCCACGCTCATGGCGCGGCTGAAATCGGGCACGCTCGCCACGGAGACGACGGCGGCCGCATGCTCGGGGTGCCGAAGCCCAAATTCGAGCGCGATGGCCCCGTGGTTCGAATGACCCATCACGACGGCGCGATCGATTCCGAGTTTGTCACGTACGGCGTCGAGGTCGTCGGCGAGCGTCGCATACGTGGCCCCCTCGGGGCTGCCGGTCGAGGGCCCCGTACCTCGCATCTCTACGTACACGAACGAATGCGCATCGAGGAGCCGCCTTGAAAACGTGCGCCGGTAGAATTCGATGCCGCAGCCTGTGGGGACGAGGATCGGAGGCCCCGAGCCCTCCGTGAAAACGTGGATCTCCACGTCGCCCACGCGAACGAGCCTGCTCGTGGTTTCAGTCATGGGCGAGGTTGTAGCAGAAGATCGTTCAGAACGTGCCGACGCAGCCCACGCCGCCGCCCTTGCCGCCCACGTGCGGGCCGCACTGGAGGGTCAAGGCCGGCGCGCGTCCCACCTTCGGGCATTCGAGGTCGGGCGTCGAGCGCGACAGCGCGAAGACCACGATCCCCGTGGTGACCGCGGCGGTTCCGAGGATGTACCCCACGACCTGGAGCCCGGTCGTCACCTTGATCCCGGATTCGATCGAGGGACATTCGGGGCTCGCGCCCGACCCGCCGCAGAGGTTCGCATCGAAATTGTCGAGCCTGCCCGAATGCACGACCGAGGCCGCAATCGCGCCGCCCATCACCGCGAGGCCCCCGACGCCCACCACGATGGGCCAGACAGGCGCCGTGACCGCGGTGACGGGCGCCGCGACCGCGCCGACCGGCGCCGTGACAGCACCGACCGGCGCCGAAAGATTCGGGGCGCCAATGTTGGGATTGGGCACATTGAGGGAAGGGTTCGGCGCCTCGAGCCCAGGATTGGGCGCCGAGAGCCCGCCGGTGAGCCCTCCGGTGAGCCCTCCGACGGGCGCCGTGAGTCCGCCGACCGCTCCCGTGAGTTGTCCCGTCGGTTTGCCGAGCCCACCCGCGAGCCCGCCGACCGTCCCGGTGAGCCCGCCGGCCGCGACGCCAATGCCCGGCGTATCCAGGTTCGCGCTTGCACGGGCAATGGCGCCCACGGCGACACGCGCGCGGACCGTCAGGTCGGGCTTTCCAGGGGGACGGACCACGACCGATACATCCCCAGGCGCGAGGTAAATGGGCGACGCCATGGGCAATTTTGCGGCGATTTGCCCCCGCACGAGTACGAGCGCGCCCGGCACGCCGCCCTCCACGACGAGGCCGCCGAGCTTCCCCGAAAGCTCGCCGAGCGCCGCGTCGATTTTCGCGCGGATCGGCTCGTACGCCGCGCGCGCCTCGACGCGGAATCGATGCAGCGCGAGCCAAGCCTCGTCGAGGCGCCCGGCCGCTTGCAGCGCGAGGCCGAGATCTCCGAGGATCGTCACGTCGCCCGAGAGCTCGAACGCGCGCTCGAGATCCGGCAACGCCTCCCGCAGACGACCCGCATCGATGTTCACCTTGGCCCGCGCGCGCAGCTCGGCGGCCTCGCGGAGCTGCGCCTCGGTCCGCGGCGGCTCGACGTTCGCGTTTGCCCTGGCATCGGCCGCCGCATCCACGCGCGCGCCCGCCGTCCCGCTCATCCCTGCATCCACGCGAGGCGCTTGTGCCGCGACGTCTCCGGAGATCGCGGGGCGACAATTTTCCGTGGTCGAGCCGCAGCCCAGCGGACCGGCGGCGAAGAACATCGTGAGGAGCAACGGGGCGACGGGAAAGGATCGACGCGTCGAGGCCATCATCCTTCGAGGTGTTATCACAGGTGACGCATCGTAATCAATTGCGAGCGCAATGATACAGCTCGATTGTGCGTTGCAGCAATGTGCGCATCCTCGATGTGTTTCACCTCTCGATGCCAAAAACGCCAAACAGTCCGCCGATCGGCGCGGCCACATGGGACGGAACGAAGAGCGCGCGTGCGTCGAGCCCCGCGTGCAGAGCCCCGAAACGAAAGAGAAAATCGACACCGGGGCCGAGTGCGAACCGCGGCTCCATCCCTTCGCGTATCACCCCGCCGAGCTCAGCCTCGTCGACAATGAAGAAAGAACCGAGGATGAGCCTCGGCCTTACGAGCAATCGCCCCGCCAGGATCGTCCGATCGTAACCGGCTGCGGCGTGCACGAACACGCTCCGTCGACGCGACCAGTAGACGAGCGTATCGTTTGCGGCCGATTCGATGCTGCCCACGTGATACGCCGCGCCGAGCTCGACGTGTATCGGCACGCGGAACGTCCACCCACCGACGAGCCCGGTCGCCGGGCCCAGGTACGACTGCCCGGTGGTCCACGACGTGGCATACCCGAGGCGGGCATCAACACTCCATCGAAACCCCGTTTCACCACGGACGGTTTGCGTGATCAGGGTGGTCACGAGAGAGACCAGGAAGGCGCACGTCAATCGTGACACGCCGCCTCGCCCTCGTCGGCGAACGAGCCGCCCGCGGCTGGGACGAATCGCCACGCGTATCCTTCCGACCGAAGCTCGAGCCGCAGGACGCCGTGTGTATCGATATTCCTTATCTCGCTCCCGGCGTGGACCTCGTCGACGGCGTGCAGCGGTACCTTTCCGCCGGTGCCAATGACGAACCCGCGCATTCCCCGCACGACGTCGATTTGTCCCTCTGCATTCATCGGCGCGAACCGCTCATACAGGTGCGCGTGGCCGGCGAGGATGACGTCGGCGCCGGCGTCTTGCAAAACCCTCCAGAGATGCCGCATGGAATCGGCGCTCCCGTGCTCCCCGGAGGTGAACCGCGGGTGATGCCACATCGCGAGCGTGCAGCGCGACGGATGCGCTGCGAGGTCCTCTTTGAGCCACCGCGCCTGCGGCGAGTCCGGGCCGCAACCGCCGAAATCGTCCGGCACCGAGGCGGGCACGTCGAGATCACCGCCGCAATTGGAGTTCAGCATCACGACGTGCCAAGCGCCGATGTCGAAGCTCGCGCGCCCCTCGAAGGGCGCCCCCACGCCGCCGCAGAAATAAGCGAAAAATGGCCCGGCGCGCGGCGCGTGATATTCGTGGTTTCCCACGACCGCGCGCGTAATCGGGCGAAACTTGCCCCAGCTCGGGTGATAACAATCGAGGAACTCGTCGAGCGTGCCGTCGGGATACGTGGTGTCGCCGAGCGTGAACACCGCGTCCGGCCCGATCTGCTCGACGAGAGCCGCCGTCTCCTCCTGCCGCCCCCCGGGACACTCGGCGATATCCCCGGCCGCGACGATCACGGCGGCCGCGGGATCCTTCGGTGTCACGGGGAGCGCGGGGGAAGCGTCACACGGCGGGAGCTCGCGGGTGCGGGAGCACGCGGAAACACAAGTCGCCGCGAGGACGAGCGCGCGAAGCGCCAGCATCACGTGCTCCCGATTGCCATGAAGCCCGTCACTCCTTCCAGCGCTCGGCGAGCTCGGGGAGCACGGTCACGGACATTTGCACGAGGTGCGCCATGTGCTGATCGGGCGTTTGTCCCGAATAACCACGCACGTGCATTCCGCTCTTTTTCGCCTCCGTCGTCTGTTCGAGCCGCGTTTCCTGCGCTCCCTTGTTGAACGCCGTGAGCGCGGCCTTCGTGGTCACGCGCGGCGGCGTCGCCTGCGCCGGGCCGCGCTCGGCGCCCACGTCGCGCAGGAGCGCGTCCGCGCTCTCCGCCGAGCTCGCGTACTCCGTGCCCCCGATGTCCGAGTGCGTGATCGAAAAGAGCCGCTTCCCCTCGGCCGCGAGCTTCGCGAATCGCGAAAACGGCGCGAGCCGGAGAGGATCGACCGTCTTCGCCTTCGGGTCGAGGTACGCCGCGTGAATCCCGTCGAGCACGAGCACCGAATCGATCCGCTCGACATTTTTCGCGACATCGAGGAGCTTCGCGAGCGCTCCATATCCCGCGCTCCACGAGCCCAGCGCCACGCGCCGCACCCGGGCGTCGCGCAGCCCTTGTTTTTTCGCCGTCTCCTGGATCTTGTCGATCGTCTGGTCGAGCACGCCCACGACCGAGAACTTGTCCTCGTACGGCCCGGAGCCATTCCCCAGGTTCACCGTGTACACGAGCGCATTCAGCCCGGCCGCGGTGGCGCTCTCCTCGACGAGGTTCGTGTTGCCGTGGAAATGCATGTACAGATCGAACGCGCCGTCGTCGGAGCGGAATTTCGGCGGGACGTGCAAAAGTCCGCCGTTCACGAAGACGTGGCCTTCGCGCTTCAACTTGTAATCGGCGCGCTGCTCGGGCGGCAGCTCCGGCTTCGGCGGGAGCTTCGGCGGCGGCATGTGCTTGGCGCGCAAGAGCTCGCCGGGGCTTCCGGTCGCCGCGGCGACGCCGCCCGTGATCGCGGATCCGAGCACGAGCGAGGCGACGACGCTTCCGATCAGCGCGTTTCGCGCCTGTGATGACGGCGCCGGCGCCGCGGAGGTGTCCTTCCGCGAGCGGACGAGCCAGAACGCCGCGCCCGCGAGCAAGGTCGCCGCGAGCGAAATCGTCCCGAAAAAACCGCCGATGATCCGCAATGCACCGACGTTCGTGACGGCGAGAAGCACGAGCGAGAGGACGGCCGCGACGGCCGCGACGAGGGCCACGTGCTCGAATCCGAGCGCTTTGGAGCTACCGACCTTCACGGACCCGAGCAGCGTCGATGCGCGCGCGGCGAGTTCGGCGGAAATCGCTCCCTCGGCCGGCGCCGCCTTCGGGGGCGGCGGGATGACGGCTGGGGCTTCGGGCTCGTTCACCGTCGCGGCCAATCCGTCGGAGGCCACCGGCGGGAGATCCCCAGGTCCGGCGGGCGCCGTGGTTTCGACGGCCGGAGCTGCGGGCACGGTGACTTCGAGGGGCTTTCCCTCGACGGGCGGAGGCTCGGCCGCCGGAGGATCGACCGGGACGGTCGCCGCGAGCGCATCGGCCTTTTCCGACGCATTGGTCGCGGGCTCCGGCGGCACGGCGCGGATCAAGGTGGGACCGTCGAGGACCGGCGGCGCGGCCGGCTCCGGCGCGGCCGTTCGTTGCGCGCCGGGGACGATCGGCAGCGGGCCTCCATTCGGCGGCAGCAGGATCGTATCTACCTGCCCCGCCAGGGAACCGGGTTTTTTCGCGGGCGCCTTCGCCTCGGCGGGCGGCGGCGGCGCGACGTCGGCCGTTCCGGGGACCTTGAGCGCCGGCAAGGTCTGGTCGCGCGGAATCGCGTCGATCGGCACGAAGCCCTTTGCGCAGCGCGGGCACGTCGTCTGCGCGCGCAATGCTTCCGTCTCGATGGATAACTTCTGCCCGCAGAAGGGGCAGTACAGTTGGATCGCTGCCATGTCGTCCGACGACCGAGGCTATCCGAAGAGCCCGCCGGGCAGAAGCGGGGAATCGGTCCTCAGATCGTGCGACATCAAACGATCTCGGTAGGTTTTTCCAATTGTCGGGGAAGGGGGTCAGGAGCCGCCCGACCCTCCGATCCCGGGTCCACCTCCGCGGTCGCTGGGGTCGACCGGCTCTTTCGGGCCGCCCACGCGACCGAGAGGTGAGCCGCTGCCTGGCGGGTCCCCCGCAATGGCTTCCGCCTCGTTGCCCGTTTCCGCGTCGGGCTCCTGGCGCCCTGCGTCGCTGCTCATCATGTCGGTTCTCTTTATCTCCACGCCGCTCGGCTCGTTCGTTTTCACCATGACCATGATCTGGGGCTCGCCCGCGCGAATGGCCTCTCCCCGAACACGCATCGCAGCAGCATGAGCACGGCTGCGCACATTTCGCGGGTCCGCTCCACGGTCGCGCTCGCTTTCCTGGGAGAATCGCCATACGATGCGCTCGCTCTGCATCACGCAGAAACTTCCTTCCTTCTCACGAGGTCATCCATGAATGCTTCGCATGACTTTCGCCGGACCCTCGCGCGTCGGCTCCTCGCGCTCGTCGCCGCCGCGCTCCCCGTCACGATGAGCGTGCTCTCGGGCTGCGTCGTGCAAGAATCCACGGGCGGCGATTGCCCGGAGGCGTCCCCGAAGCAGGCGTGTTTCGCCTGGCCCCAGGATTTCGGTACCGTAGGCAGCGGGGGCTCTGGCGGAAGCGGTGGCGGCGCGGGTGGAGCCGGGGGAGGCGCCCCCGTGATGTGTCCCGCGCAGGCCGAAGCGAAGTCCATCCTCGACCACGAAACCGCCGGGCGTCATACGATGAAATCGGATGGCACGTTCCAGAATGGTCAGTGCTGTTACGACACGCTCTTTCAGCCCTTGTGTATCGGGGGTCGCCCCTTCCTCGTGAACGACGCGCCCCGCACGGCCGAGCCCGTTCGCGGCGCCTTCGCGTCGGGCGCGCGCAGCCCGGAGGCGATGGCTCCGAACCTCGACGATCTCTCCGCGGACGAGCGCGCCTTGCTCGCGGCGGCATGGACGCGTGATGGGCTCTTCGAGCACGCGTCCGTCGCCTCCTTCGGACGGTTTGCCCTGGAACTGCTCGCCGTCGGTGCCCCAGCAGATCTCGTCACGCGGGCACACCGAGCCGCGGAGGACGAAGTGCGCCACGCGGAGCTCTGTTTTGCGCTCGCCTCGAATTACGCCGGGGAAGCCAGGGCCCCGGGGCCGTTCCCCTTCGAGGGACGCATCGATATTTGCGCCGATCTCGCCTCGGTCGCCGCGCGCGCCGCGCGGGAAGGTTGCATTGGAGAGACGATTGCCGCGGCCGTCGCCGCCGAGCAGCTCGCGGCCGCCACGGATCCGGCCGTGCACGCGGTCCTCCGGCTCATCGCCGAGGACGAGGCGCGTCACGCCGAGCTTGCATGGCGCACGGTGGCCTGGGCCGTGCGCGTGGGCGGCGACGCGGTGCGCGCGGCCGTCCTCGAGGTCTTCGCGTCGCTCGGGCAAGGCGCGCCCGGCGAGCGAACGCCGAGCGATCCGCGTCTCGCGGCGCATGGTCGGCTCGGCGAGGCCGAGGTGCAGGAGGTGGCCCGACGCGCGACGGTCGAGGTCGTTTTGCCCGCGGTGCGGCTTTTCGTGGAGCGGCTCGGAGGCGGCGAAATTCGCGCGGAGGCTTGACGGGGCCCGCCAAGCGCTCGAAAAGAGGGCGAATGGCCCCCGCCGATCGTCCCGCCGAACCCGCCCCGCCCGAGAGCCGTGTGAAGGTCGCTCTGCGCGTCGTCCTCGCCCTGGCCATGATCGGGGTGGGCATCCTGCATTTCACGTCCCCCGAGCCTTTCGTGCACATCGTCCCCGCGGCCCTGCCCGCGCCGCTCGCGCTCGTGTACGTGAGCGGGGTGGCCGAGATTGCCGGGGGCGTGGGCCTCTTGATCCCGCGGCTCCGGCGCGCGGCGGGCATCGGCCTCATTGCGCTTTACGTCGCGGTTTTTCCGGCAAACATCAACATGGCGATTCACGAGATCCCGATCGGCGAGGACCCCGTGCCGGAATGGGCACTCTGGGCGCGGCTCCCCTTTCAGATCGTGTTCATCGCCTGGGCTTACTGGGTCGGCGTGCGTTCGCGTTCGGGTCGCATTTCCAGCTGACCGTCGAAAAAGAATCGCTCAGCGCGTCCCGAGCCCGAGCTTCTTTCGCAGCCGCGGCGTCTCGCGCTCCCGCACCGCAATGCACTGGTTCGCCTGCTCTTCGAGCGCCGCGAGCTTCCGCGGGTTCACGTCCACGGTCTCGAAGATCGCCTTGAAGACCTTGAGCGCGTCGTCCCGGGTCACCGGATCACACGCCTCGCCCACCGCGCTCGAAAGCTCGAGCAAGAGCCCTCCGCCGAACCGCGGCGCGAGCTCGGGGCCACGCGCGCGGATCCACCCGAGGGAGGTCGACAAGGTCTCCGGCGCGCGCGCCGATTCGTGGAACGCGCGGGCAAACTCGTGCGCCCGTAGCTCACCGGCCCGCGCGATGTCGAGGCCCCGACCGAGCTCCGCCGGATCACCGATCCTCCCGATCGCGCGCGCCGCGATGACCCGCTCCTCCGGCGTCGCCGCGAGCCGCACCGCGTCCCGCAGCGCTTGCAGCCGCTCGTCGCCGCCGGTCCGCGCGGCCACGAGCAGCGCGACGGCCGTCGTGTCCGCGTCGATCGCCCGCGGATCGTCGAGGTACGCCGTCGCGCGCGAGGCCGCTTGCCGGAGCGTCCACGGATCCTCCGCGAGCACGCCGAGCGCTTCGAGCACGGCCACGCGAGCGAGGCGCGTGGCTTCGTCGTCTTGCTTGCGTGTCGCCCAGCCGAGCTCCTTGCCGAGCGGAAGGAACAACGAACCGACGAAGCGACCGAGCGCCTCGCGTGACCCCGAGTCCGGCAGCACCACGCGGATCCAGCGCAGGCTCTCCGTCATCTCGGCGAGCACCGCGGGGTGCCGCTCGCCCCGCAGCGACGAAAGGAGTTCGAGCAGCGCATCCGCCCCGAGCTCTCCGCTTCGCACGAGCGCGAGCGCGTTCGCCACGAGGCCCACGCGTTCCGTCGGCGCGAGCTTCTTCGCGACCTTCGCGAGCGCGTCCCACGAGGCGCGCGGCAGCGTGAACCGATAGTACCCGCGCTCGTCCGCGTTCGGATGGATCCACGAAGGGCAGCCTCGCCGCGGCAGCTCCAGCGTCAGGCGATCGGAGAGAAGCCCGCACACCGGCGCCGCTGCGCCCTCGTACGCGACGCACGCGGGCACGACGAACGCCCGCGCCTCCTCGCCGCCCGCGCCCGCCCGCGAGGTCGGCGGCGTGAGCGCCAGCGAGACGCGGGGCGCTTTGTCCGCCTCGCAGGTGAGCTCGGCGCGCACGAAGGGCACGCCCGTGCGTTCGAGGAACGGGCGCGCGACAGCCGCGACGTCCTTGCCCGACGCCTCGGCCAGCGCCGCGAGCAAGCCGTCCGTCGACGCCGTGCCGTGAGCATGCGCGGACGTGTGCGCGGCGAGGCCCTTCCGCATCACGTCTTCCCCGAGCCACCCTTCGAGCATCCGCACGAGGCTCGCGCCCTTCTCGTAGGTGATCGCGTCGAAGATCTCCTCGGCGTCTCCCGTGCTCACCACGGGTGCGCGCACGGCGCGCGACGAGGGCAGCTCGTCGAGCTTCATCGCGAGGTGTTTGTCCCGCACGGCCGACGCGGCGGCGCCCGTGTCCTTCGTGATCGTGTCGATGACCTTCGCCGTCATCCACGTCGCGAGGCCCTCGTTGAGCCAGAGCTCATCCCACCACGGCGGCCCGACGAGGTTGCCGAACCACTGATGCGCGAGCTCGTGCGCCACGATCGACGCCATCTCCTGCTTCCCTTGCGCCGAGGCCGCGTCAGGGTCGAGCAGCGCGAGATCCTCGCGGAGCGTCACGAGCCCTGGGTGCTCCATCGCCGCGGCCATGAGATCGGGGACCGCCACGAGATCGAGCTTGCGGTATGGATACGCGCGGCCGAAGAAGCCCGCGAGCACCGCGAGCTCGCGCGCCGCCGTGTCGAGCACGAGCTCGCCGAGCTTCGCCTTGCCGCGCGTCGTGACGAGGCGCAGGCGGATCGGTTCCTTTTGACCACCAACGGTCGTCTTCGCCTCGCGGATCTCGAACGGCCCCACGGCGAGCGCGACCAGATACGTCGGGAGCGGCTCCGTCGTGGCGAAGGAAAACGTCTCGTGCGCGGCGTCCGGCGAGGCTGTCCGGCTGGTCTCCGGCGCGTTCGACAGCGCGAGCTGGCCCTTCGGCACCGTCACCTTCACGTCGAACGGCACCTTGAAGCCGGGCTCGTCGAAGCACGGGAAGACCCGCCGCGCGTCGACGGGCTCGAACTGCGTGAACGCGTACGACGCGCCCGCGTCCTCGACGCGGAACAGGCCCGCGGTGCCCTCGCCGAAGGGCGCGACGTAGGTGATCTCGATCGACGCGCGCCCCGCGGGCAGCGGTTTTTCGAACGCGAGCACGAGCTCGTTCGGCGTCGTTTGTCCCGCGCTCGGCCGTGTCGAGGTCCGCGCCGGGCGCCGCTCGTTTCCGACGACCACGTGCGCGCGCCGCAGATCGATCTCGGCCGCGTGCAGCACCACGTGCGACGTCGGGCGCGGGATCTCCACGTCGATCGTGACCTCGCCCGTGAAGCGCGGTTCCTTCGGGTTCACCCAGAGCGAGAGCGCGTAACGGAGCGGCCGCGCCGTGTCCGGCAGGCGGCCGTTCGCGAGCGGCGGCGGCGGCTTCGGCGCCTGCTCCGCGGGCGTCGTCGCGGGCTCGACGCGGAAGACCGGCGCGTTCGGGATGCAGCCCGCGAGGGCGACCACGAGGAAGGGCAGGGCGAGCCTCCCGCGAGACCAAGCAAGCATCGATCGAACGTTCGCCGCGCGGCGCGGCCCGGTCAAGCGGCAGGCTCCGGCGCGCCCCGGAATCCGAGCGCCCGCGCCTGCGCCGGGCCCGTGTCCTTGCGGCGCCAGAGCACCGCGTCGAGCACGTAATGCGTGGCCTGCGGCAGCGCGAGCAGAGGCACGACGAGCGCGCGCGCCGAGGGGCCGAGCAGCGGCGCCTCGCGCATCCCGCCGAAGAGCGAGGGTCTGTCGTGCCAGACCAGCCGATCCCAGAGCGCCTCCTCGGCGAACGCGAGCGCGAGCGCCGCCGCGGCGAACGCGAGCACGCCGCCCGCCGCGATGCGCGCGACGAGCCCCGCGGGAGCCTCGCGCGCCCGCTCCCGCGTGTACGCCCAGAGCAGCGCCATGTACGGGATCCCGTGCACGAGCACGTTCGTCACGGTGAACTGGAAGTCCGAGTTCGTCGCGACGATCCCGGAGAACCACGTGATCGCCGTCGTCGCCACCACGAGATGTTTGCCCGGGTTCCGCGGCCCGCCCCGCCGCCAAACGAGCACGGCGCGCGCGGCGTACGCGACGAGCAGACCGGCCCAGACGACGCCCGCGGGCACGACGAGCGCGCGGAGCCATGGCGAGGTCACGAAGTCGTCCTCGACGAACCACCGGAACGCGCGGGGCAGGTGGGCGTGCCAGTAGAGCAACGGGAAGCACGTCGACGCGTAGATCGTGGCGTCGTCAAGCATGCGTCCGAGCCGCGAGCGCTCACCGGCCCGTGCTCGGTAGATCGCCACCCAGCCCGCTTGTTGCCGCACGAAGTGGAGCACCGCCACGTACGCGAGCACGCGCCAGAAGAGCCGCTCGGACGTGGCGTGGAGCAGCGCGCCCGCGGCCCAGCACGCGAGCGGCGTGGCCACGTAGAGCGCGCGGCGCTTTCCGAGCTCCTCGCGATCGAAGTACGTCCGGAAGAACGTCGTGTGGACGTGCGCGACGTCGACCGCGAGCACGAACGTGATCCATCCCCAGAGCGGCAGCGCGCCCTCGTCGCTCAGCGCGGGCGCGAGCGCGGCGAGCACGAGCGCGAGCGCCGCGGACCCGCCAAAGACGGCCACGTCGACGCGCGCGCCCCAGATCCAGGGCCCGTTCACGAGGCGCTCGGGGACCTTCCTCGCCCCTCCCTCAGCCGTGGATGGCCGCGGCGATGATCCAGGAGAGCCCCAGGATCACCGAGCCGATCACGATCGCGAGCGCGGTGTTCTGGTCCTCCTCGATCTCCTTGCGGATCGAGAACGGCGTCACCTTCGTGATGATGAAGAACGCCACGGCGAAGACGACGAGCCCGATCACGACGAAGATCAGCGTGGCGATCGAGGCCTTGAGCAGCTGCGAAATGTCGAGCATCGATGCTCTCCCGAGGGCCCGGAGGGGCCGTGCCGGCAGGGTAAGGGAAGATGGGCCCGGCTGGGAAGCCTCGACGTCGTGGGCGGAAGCGACTACCTCACGCGGAGGACCATGGGCATCGCGCGGATCGGCGACGTCGACATTCATTACGAAACCTTCGGCGAGGCCGGTCCGGCCGTGCTGCTCGTCATGGGCCTCGGCTCGCGGGGGGACAACTGGACGGCCATTTCGCGCGCCCTCGCCGGCCGCGGCTTTCGTGCGATCCAGTTCGATAACCGCGACGTCGGCCGCTCCTCGCGTTTCCCGGGCGGAAGCTACGAGATCGCCGACATGGCCCAGGATGCCGTGGGGCTGCTCGATCACCTCGGCATCGGCGAGGCGCGGCTCGTCGGCATTTCGATGGGCGGCATGATCGCGCAGGAGCTCGCCGTGCGTTTCCCCGAGCGGTTCTCGCGCCTCGTGCTCCTCGCGACCTGGCCTGGCGGGGACGTCGCGAAGACGCCCGAAGGCGCAATCCTCTCCGAGCTCGCCTCGCTCGCCCCCGATGACGATCGCGCGGCGGCCGAGGCGCGCCTTGCCGCGTTTTATCGCGCCATCACGGGCCCCGCGTTCGCCCAGAAGAACCCCGAGATCCTCGACATGGCCATCGCGTTCGCGCTCGAAGGCGTCCCCGAGGTGGACGGTCTTCTGCGGCAGATCCAGGCGATCAGCCGGTTCTCCATCTGGGACCGCCTCGGCGACGTCCGCGTGCCGACCCTCGTCTTGCACGGCGACGCCGATCCGCTCATTCCGCACGAAAATGGCGAGCTCCTCGCGCGGCGGATTCCGGGCGCGCGGCTCCGCACGCTGCGCGGCGTGGGGCACCTCGTGCCGCTGGAGGCGCCGCTCGAAACCTACGGCGCGCTGCTCGATTTTCTATCGTGACGTGGCTCGGCTCGCCTGGGCGGATCGCTGGTCCGTCCCATGCATCGCTGTCTTCGCATGGTAGATACACGCACGGATGGGATGTCGGGGCTTTCGTGGGTGGCGCTGGTCCTCGTGATCGTCGGCGCCTTGAACTGGGCGCTCGTGGGGCTCTTCGACTGGAACCTCGTCGCCGCTCTATTCGGGACGTTCTCGGCGCTCACGCGCATCGTGTACGTGCTCGTGGGCCTTTCGGGTCTGTATTTGATTTTCCTCTCGACGCGGCTGGTGCAACGGCCAAGAGCTTGACAGCGGAGCGAGCCCTCAATCGCCCGTGATCCCTCACGAAAATTTCTGGACAAGCGCGGCTGTCCAGGTTTCGATGCCCGACGTTTGTGCGCTGCATGGAGCAGCCCATGAGGAGGTCGGAGCATGCGTTTCGGGATTCGGGCGATCGGCGGGGTTTTGCTCCTCGGGGCCATATCGGGCGCAGCGGCGGGCTGTAGCGACGATCCCGCGACGACCGCGACGGGGGCGGGGGGCCAGGGCGGCAGCGCGGGCCAGGGCGGGGCGGGCGGTCAAGGCGGCCAGGGCGGCGATGCAGGCCAGGGCGGCGACGCAGGGCAGGGCGGCCAGGGCGGACAGGGTGGGGCGGGCGGGCAAGGCGGCGCGGGCGGGCAAGGCGGCGCGGGCGGGCAAGGCGGTGCGGGCGGCACGGGCGGCAGCAGCGCGGTCTGCGGCGACGGCGCGGTCGAGGGCAGCGAGGGGTGTGACGACGGCAATACGGCCGATACGGACGGCTGTTCGGCGGCGTGCGCGGTCGAAGCTGGATGGAGCTGCGCCGGGGAGCCGAGCACGTGCACGACCGGTTGCGGCGACGGGGTGATCGCCGGCCTGGAGGCGTGCGACGACGGCAATACGGCCGATGCGGACGGCTGCTCGGCGGCCTGCGGGCTCGAGTCCGGCTGGAATTGCGCCGGAGAGCCGACCGTGTGCACGGACCTCGACGAATGCGCGCTCGGCACGCACAACTGCGACGCGAATGCGACGTGCACGAACACGCCGGGCTCGTTCACCTGCGCCTGCAACATGGGATATGCGGGCAATGGCGTCCTGTGCATGGACGTGGACGAGTGCGCGCTGAACACGGACAACTGTGACGCGAATGCGACGTGCACGAATACGCCCGGCTCGTTCGCCTGCGCCTGCAACATGGGATATGCGGGCAATGGCGTCCTGTGCATGGACGTGGACGAGTGCGCGCTGAACACGGACAACTGCGACGCGAACGCGACCTGCACGAACCAGCCCGGCACGTTCGCCTGCGCCTGCAACATGGGGTACACCGGCGACGGCCTCATGTGCACGGACGTGGACGAGTGCGCGTTGAATACGGACAACTGCCACGCGAATGCGACGTGCACGAATACGCCCGGCTCGTTCGCCTGCGCGTGCAACATGGGATACACCGGCAGCGGCGTCATGTGCACGGATGTGAACGAATGTTCCGCCGGCACGGACGACTGTGACGCGAACGCGACCTGCACGAACCAGCCCGGCACCTTCTCCTGCGCCTGCAATCAGGGTTTTACCGGCAATGGCAAGACGTGTTCGTCGGTCTGCGGCGACGGCCTCGTGGTCGCGGGCGAGGCGTGTGACGACGCGGGCACGATGTCGGGCGACGGGTGCTCGGCGACCTGCCAGGTGGAGACCGGCTATTCCTGCACTGGCATGCCGAGCGTGTGCGGACCGCTCTGCGGCGACGGCATTCTCTTGTCCGGCGAGAAATGCGACGATGGGGACGCCATGGGCGGCGACGGGTGCAGCGCGACATGCAAGGTCGAGCCGTACTTCCGGTGCAAGGGCACCCCGAGCACGTGCGCGCGCATCAAGATCGCGTATGCCCCGTCGAACGCCGACGCCTCCACCTATCGCTCCGCCATCGCGGCGATCACGGGCGGCACGGTCACATACGTCGATCCCCGCACGACCACGCCCTCGCTCGCCACGCTGAACGCCTATGATTGCGTGCACACGTGGGTGAACACGGGTTATGCCAACGGGACCACGTTCGGCAACAACCTCGGCGATTTCGTGGACGCGGGCGGAAACGTCGTCCTCGGCGTGTTCTCGACCTACACGAGCAACATCTCGCTCGCCGGCAAGATCATGACCGCCGCCTATTCGCCCGTGGTCTCGCCGACCGGGGACAACCGCTACACCTCGTCGAGTTATTCGGGCAATGGCACGACGTTCCTCCACAGCGGCGTCTCGACATATGCCTCGTTCTACCGCGACATCCTCATCCTGCAGGGCGCCGGGATCGTCGACGGCACGTACGCCGACGGCGAGATCGCGCATGCGTACCGACCCGACTTCAAGGTCGTTTACTCGAACGGCACGGGGCACCCGAACATGCAAGGCACCGGCGACTGGGCGCGGCTCGTGGCGAACGGCTGCGCGGCTGGCTTCCTCCAGTAAAATCGATTGATTTCCGCCGGGTCCGGGGAGACGATGATCGTCATGGCGACGAGCGTTCGTGGGCTCCTCCTCCTGGCCCTCCTGGCAGGCTGCGGCGCGCGCACCGAGCTGCCCGTCTGCCAGGTGGAGGGGGAAAAGCGTGAATGCGAGACCATCTGCGGCAAGGGCGTGGAGACATGCGTCTTCGGCAAATGGGAGGGCTGTACGGCGCCCCGGCCCTCCACCACGATCCCCATCGGGGTGACGATCCGCGATTTCAGCGCTTCGCACCCCGATATGGAGGAGCTCTCGATCGGGCTCGATCTCGGGATCGTCGAGACGAACCTCGGCAGCGACGGCAAACCCGTCTACGCGGGAAACCCCACGACGCTCACGACGAGCGGCAAGGCGAGCTTCGACGAATGGTACCGCGACGTCCCCGGGATCAACGCGTCGACGTCATTCACGCTCGAGCTCGCGTCGGGCCCAGGCGCGCCGAATCTGTACCAGTTCAACGCCCCCGACTTTTTTCCGATCGACGGGCAACTCCTCGGGAACGAGGGAAACCCGCATAATTTCCACTTCACACTGGAGATGCAGATCCCGTTCCGATACGTCGGCGGCGAGTCACTCACGTTCCGCGGGGATGACGACCTCTGGGTCTTCATCAACGACAGGCTCGCCATCGACCTCGGGGGCGTGCACGCGACCGAGAGCCGGACGATTCTCCTCGACGACGAGGCCGAGACCCTCGGCATCACGAAAGGCGAGGTGTTCCCCTTCGCGCTCTTCTTCGCCGAGCGGCACACGTCGGGCTCGAATTTTTACCTCGAGACGACGATCGCCGAGTTCGACGTCTGCCCGAAGTGACGGTCACGCCGTCGCCGCGTCCTCGGCCGGCTTCTTCTTGCGTTTCTTCTTTTTGGCGGGAGGCGCGGGTTCGTCCGTTCGAACCTCCGCGGGCGGGAGCTCGCCGAGCATGATTTGCCGCACGATTCGCGTCGCGTCCTCGGCGCGGGACGCGGGAACCATCACCTCGATGGGGACGAACGGGTGGGCGAAACGCGCCATCGTCCGGTAGAGGACGCCACGCAGGAGGACCGGAATTCCCTCGCTGCGAAGGGCGGCGGCGACCATGTCGGCGGCAAAGACGCGGTGCTCCGGCCAAACCGAGACGAGCTCGCCTTCGATTCGCATGCGCGCACGGACCTCGGCGACGAGATCGAGGACGAGCATGGTCAGGAGCGGCACGAGATAAAGGCTCGCCCCTGGGCCGACGTCCACGAGCAGCGGGAGGATCACGAAGACGCAGAGCGGCAGGATGCTCCGGCGCAGGGCCGCGAGGACCTCGGAGTCCCCTTCCTCGAGCGGCCGGCTGTCGGGCGAGTATTCCCGAACGCGGCGCCATAACGCCTCGCGCGCGGTCGGTGTCTGAAAGCCCCATCCGAAGACGAGGACGAGGGCGGCCGTGAGGACGAGCCTGATGACGAGGGGCGCGCCGTCTGTCTCGAAATACAACGCGCCGGCGTTGTAGGGGATGAGGCCGACGGTCGAGAGACGCCAGAGCAGCACAGCGAGGCCCGCGGGGATGAGCGCGGGCGCGATGCCGCTCGCGGGCAGCCGGAGCGGCGGCGGATTCGCGCCCCGCGGGCCCGCGCCTTGGCGATAAGGCTCCGCGCCGGACGCTCCCACAAGAACGCCTTCGTCCCGCCTCGTAGGCCAGCGCGCGCACGCGAACGTCGTGCCCGCGAGCAGCGCCGGAATGGCGAAGATGCGGGCCATTTCGGCGGAGGTGGGCGGCCCGTCCGGAAGCACCCCCGAGAGAACCGCGTGGAGCAGCTCGCCTTGCGTGACGAGCTCAGGGACGAGGTAGAGCAACGCAAATCCATTGCCGAGGCCTCGCCTCGTCACCCACGTGGCGAGCAGCACGAGCAGGCTCGTTCCGGCGAGCAGGCTGCCGATGATGTCGAGCTGCGACGCCCCCGGATCGAGAAGCGACTGGAAACGGGCGATGGCATAGGCCTGGAAGAGCGTGAGCACCATCCCCAGGAGGATCGCAGCCCGCCCGAGTTTTTCGCGCCCTTCGGGGCCCGCGTGCCGGAGCGGGCGCAGGGAGGGGACGATCCAGGCGACGAGCTCGACGAACAACGCCGCCGTGAGGATCGGGGACAGGCCGACCGAAAACACGTTTCGCTGGTTCAGCGATATTTCTGGCAGGCGCGTCCCTGTTTCTATCTGTGGAAGGAGCAAGAGCCTCGGCCCGGCGATCGCGATGGCGAGCGCCACGACCGTCACCCCGATCCGCGACGAAAGACCCGGCGGAAACGGGCGCGCGGCGGTATCCGACGATGGAGCGGCGTAATACGCCGGCCCGTCCATGAGCGCGGCCCCGCAATCGGCGCAGTCCGGACGCTCCACGTCGTATTCGGCCGGCGTTCCGGTGCGCTGGCGATGCGAACACGCGACGTTCGGACAAAATTTCATGATGCCCCTCGCCCCGAGCATCCGCGCCCGCGCCCCCGGCGTCAAGCCCTTGTTCCCGGCGTCGTCTGCGCGTAGCCTGGGCCTTGCGAGGGCGAGCGATGCAACGACGAACGCTTCACGGGGCGATCCTGGTTTGTCTCTTCACGGGCGTAATTTCGGGCTGCGGGGACGACGCCGCTCCGGCGCCGATCGATCCCAAGACGAACCCGGACGAGGGGCCTGTCGCGGGAAACCCGGACGGCGCCTGCACCGTGCCGGCCGAGGCTCAGGCGGTGGATACGTCGAATCCAACGCAGGTCGTCGGCAATGGCACGAAGGAGAGTTGCACCTCGGATGCATTCGTCGATGCCGTGGCGAAGGGCGGCATCATCACGTTCGATTGCGGCCCGGATCCCGTGGTCATCACGCTCGACCGCACCGCGAAGATCTTCAACGATACCGGTCCCGAGATCGTGATCGACGGCGGCGGGAAGGTCACGCTGAGCGGCGCGGGGGCGCGGCGCATTCTCTACATGAACACCTGCGACGAGGCGCAACACTGGACCACGTCGATGTGCCAGAACCAGGACCACCCCCGGCTCACGGTGCAAAACTTGACGTTCGTCGACGGCAATGCAAAAGGCGAGGACCCGGACGGCGGCGGCGCGATCTTCGTGCGGGGAGGCCGCTTCAAGGTGGTCAACAGCCGCTTCTTCAACAACGTCTGCGACGATGTCGGCCCGGACGTCGGGGGCGGCGCGATTCGTGTCCTCAGCCAATACGAGGGGCTGCCCGTGTACGTCGTGAACAGCACGTTCGGCGGGAGCGAAAAACTCGGGAACGTCTGCTCGAACGGCGGCGCGCTGAGCAGCATCGGTGTTTCGTACACGGTCCTGAACAGCCTGATGTCCCACCAGCGCGCGATCGGCAACGGCGCGAACCCGGCGAAAGACGGGACCCCGGGCGGCGGGAGCGGCGGCGCCATTTACAACGACGGCAATACGTTCACGTTGACGGTCTGCGGGACGAAGATCACGGAGAACCATGCGAACGAAGGGGGCGGCGCCATCTTCTTCGTCAGCAACGATCGCACGGGCACGCTCGTGATCCAGGATTCGGTGCTCTCGAAGAACCCGAGCCTCGGGTTCGAGACGCCGGGTTATCCCGGCATCTTCGTGCTCGCGAACGGCGACCCGCAGGTCACGAACTCCACCCTGGAATGACAGATCCATGTCCACCATTCACATCTCCGCAGCGCCCGGCGACTTCGCCGACGTGGTCCTGATGCCGGGTGATCCCCTGCGCGCCCGCTACATTGCCGAGCGATTCCTGGAGCAGCCGCGCGAGGTCACGGCCGTGCGCAACATGCTCGGGTTCACCGGCCAGTACCAGGGACAGCGCATCTCCGTTATGGGGCACGGGATGGGCATCCCCTCGCTCTCCATTTACGCGACCGAACTCATTCGCAATTACGGCGCGCGCGTGCTCATCCGGGTCGGGAGCTGCGGCGCGCTCCGGCCGGAGGTCGACCTCAAGGAGGTAATCGTGGCCTTCGCCGCGGGCACGGATTCCCGGGTCAATCGCCATCGCTTCCTCGAACACGATTTCCCGGCGGTCGCCGATTTCAACCTGGCGCGGCGGGCGGTGGAGATCGCGGAGCGACGCGGCCAGCCCGTCCGCGCGGGCTCCGTGTTCAGCGCGGACCTGTTTTACATGCCGGAGGTCGCGCGGCTGCACGAGACGCTCGTGCGCATGGGGATGCTCGCGATCGAAATGGAGGTGGCGGGCCTGTACGGCGTCGCCGCGGAGCAGGGCGCGCGGGCGCTCGCGCTCCTCTCGGTCGCGGACAACCTGCCGAAGGGCACCGGGCTCTCCTCGGCGGAGCGCGAGACGAGCTTCAACGCGATGATCGGTCTCGCGCTGGAGCTCGCGGCCGAGGAGGCCGCGGCCGTCGCGCCTGCGCCATAGCGCGTTTCCTCAGCGTCCGGGCCGACCTGGCCCTTTGGGGAGATCGTCGGGACCAATGATCACGGATTGGGCCAGCTTGTCGCCATCGGGCGGCGTCCCCTGGAACGGCAAGGGTTTGCGCGGGACGAACGAGCTGATATCGGCCGTATCGCCGAACCCGGGCGCGCGTGCCGGGGGGGGCGGCGCGGGCGATGCGGGAGGCATTTCGGGGGCCGACACGCCCGGCGGCATCTGGAAGGGCATCGTCGGCAGCTTGGTTTGAGGTCGAAATGCCGGGCGTGTCGCGCCGAGGTCTTCGTGAGAAGGTGCGGGGACACGCGCGGGAACGGGGGGCGGTGCGGGCGCAGGTGCGGGCGTGGGCGCGGGGGGCTTCACGTATTGCTTCCACACGGAGCCGGCGCTCTGGGGCGCGCGCGAGGGCGGCTCGTCGAGCATGAAGGAAGGCCGTTCGGGGCCTCGCTCTTCGGGATCGGGCGCGTCCGGATCGATGGGCTCGCCGAGCGACTCCAGGCGCGGAGGCCATTCGCGGAGCTTGCGCGACGTGCCGCCGAACGCGCGGGCGAAGCGGAGCACGATGTCGGGTTTTTCTTCGGCCGCGGCCTCGGCGAGCGCCTCCCCCCACGCTGCCGCGACCCGCGCCCAGCGCGCGGGACGAATGCCGCAGCGGAGGAGGACCTCCTCGGCGAAGTGCGGCGGGAAAAACTTTCGGTAGGCCATCACCTCGGCGAACCGTTCGAGGGTGAGGCCCTCGCGGCGTTCCTCGGTCGGGGCTTGGGGGGATGCAAAACCGGGCTTCGTGGTCATGAACCGCTCCCCTCACTTTTTGGTTGGCTTCACGAAATCAATCCATTCGGGGCGCCATGCGCGGTCGGGGGCCTTGAGCCATACACAAGCCGGGCCGCTGCCCAGTGCGCACGCCGTCTTGGCGAAATCCTCGGCCTTTCCGTGATTCTTCGGGACGCCCACACCGAGATCGTGGACCCAGGCTGCGTAGAAGCAGGCGAAGTGATCTCCCTCGTCGCATGAAAAAACGAGCAGGCGCAGGGCCTCCGCATGAGCCTCTTTCGAGGGGATCCCGTGCGTGTCCGTGCCGAGCAGAGCTTCGCCGACGTCTCGGCAGCCCATCGGGTTGCCGAGACCACAAGCCCTCCGGTAAAGCGCCATGGCCTTCGCGGGGTCCTTCGTCGTGCCCATGCCGTCCGCGAACCTCGTGCCGAGCCACGAGCAGCTCTGCGCATGTCCCAGATCGCATGCCCGATGGAGCAGCTCGTCGTACCGTTTGTCGTCCCTGGGCACGCCAAGGCCCCTGTAATGCATGTTCCCGAGCTTGCCGCAGCCGCTGCCATAACCGTCGTCGCATGCGCGGCGATACAGAGCGACGGCTCCGTCGATGTCCTTGCGTTTGTCTTGCTCCAGCAGCGCCCCCAGCTCCACGCAGGACGCCGAGTCACCTCGATCGCAAGCGTCCCGCAAGACCGACCGCTGTTTTTCCGGGTCGACCGCCGTCCCAAAGCCCTTCGCGTGCCACGCGGCGAGGGTGGAGCAGGAATCGAGCTCCTCGGCGCAGTCTTTCTGAAGGAGCTCGAAAGCCTTCCTGCTCAGCGTCGCCGCTCGCTCCTTGTCGGGTTGCTCCCCGTCCCAGCCGTTCTCGTAAAGGATCGATGCAATCGCGCATCCGCGCCGGTCTCCGCCGTCGCACCCGCGCTCGAGCATCTGCTTTGCGAGTGCGTGATTCCTCGGGAGCACCTTTCCCTTCCGATGGACGTTGCCGAGGACGGTGCACGCGCGTGCATATCCCCCCTCGCACGCCTTCTGGGCGAGGGAAACCGCAGCTCGCACGTCGGCCTCCTTTTCGACGCGGATGCGCATCGCGCCGTCCGTCAGGAAAAGGGCCGCGAGATGGCCGCAGGCTGGCAGGTACCCCGCGTCACACGCTTTTCTCTGGAGGGCCACGGAGGCGTCGTCGTCCCGAGGCAGCCCTTCGAGGAAAAGTGCTCCGAGCTCGTGGCATGCGGCTAGATCATTTCCGTCGCATGCCTTGCGGAAGACGGCCTCGGCGCGGCGCACGTCGCGCCGTCCAGCTTTCCCACGCATGACGAGCACGCCGAGGTTCCTGCAGCTCGCGAAGTCGCCAGCGTCACACGCTGCCTTGCATGCTTCAGCGCTGCTTTCGAGCGTGCATGGCTCGGGCCGGGATGCCATAGACGAAGGCGCGTCCTTGGCCGAGGCCTTCGTAGGAGGCAGAGCCGGTCGACCCTCCAGGTCATGGGGCGCCGGCGCGGAAGATCCACACGCGACGACCAGGCCCGACGCAACGACGAGCCCCGCAAGAATGGTTTGGCGCGCAGCAACGATCATGCGAAAGCGACCTCCGGCGCGGATTGGTCCTCGTCGTGCACGATGGCGGAGTCCGCGAGAGCCTCGGGGGCGGGCAGCGGCGCCGTCGCGGGCTTGCCGTCGCGAAAGAGATCGGGGATCTCGATGGTGTGGTCTTCGGTATCGGGATCGCAGAACCGATCGTGCACGTGCTCGCCATCGTAGGACATGCGCTTGCCGGCGTCTTGCTTGGGCTTCGGCGCGACGCGGGCGCGGATGGCGTCCGGGATGGCGTTGCCCTCGAAGCTCTCGGTCGTCGACCCGAAATTGAGATCCGAGCGCTTGCGGTGCCAGTAGAGGCAGGTCCCGTTCGCCGCGTTCGTCAAGACGATCGTGTCACGGTAGTCGTGTATGTACGAGAGCCCGGGCGTCGGCTCGACGAGCGGGTCTTTTTTCTTGTCTCGGTTCGGGTTTGCCTTTTTGATCTCGTACTTCTTCTTCTTCGCTGCGTAAACGACGGGCTCCATCTCCGCGAGCTTTCGCTTGCGGGCGCCGTGCTCCCACATCATCCGCGCGAGCTCGCCCTGGGGCGTGTAGATGATGAACCAGCCCTGGAGCTTCGTGAACCCCGGCATGTTCCGCAGCGCCCACACGCAGCGCGAGATGTGGAAGTTTTCCTCGTCGTTATCCCCGTACATCCGAAACATCTTGCTCACGTACAAGATATGGTCGTCCGTCATCTTGGCGGGCGGCACGCGCTCGGTGATGACGAGGCGCAAGAGGCCGATCGGGCGCGCACTGCGGATGAACTCCGCCATGTCGAGTAGATCTTCCGGCGGTTCGGGCGGCACGCCGAGGCCGCAGAACGTATTGCCCTGGTAGACCTGTGAGATGAAGTTCCCGTCGTAAATCCCTGCCTTGCTCACCGGATCCATGAGCGTGTGGGCCATGTGCTCGTCGAGCGGATGCCCGTTCGTCGTGTCGAGGAGCTGGACCTTCTTCTTGTCCTTGCTGATCCGCAGCACGAGATGGATGTGTGATCCTTTCCGTTGCCCCGAGACCGGCACGTCGACTTGCACGGAAAAGTTCTCTGCAGGTATGTTGGCGAGGCTGGGGTCACTCGAGAGAACAGTCTTCTGAACCGAGACGTTGCTCTCTGTGTCCTCGTGCAAGTACTGCTGGTCCTTGAGCTGGCTCGTTTTCTCCGGCAGGTCGTTGAGGGCCTGCTCGCGATGTTCCTTCTTGAGCTGCGGGACGCCCTTTTCGTCGACGGTCACCCAATGGGGGGGGACCCATGCCGTCGTGTACTTCGCGTCGCCGAATGGGTTGTAACAATAGGCCGAGCCCGGGCGGAGAGGCACGGGGATCACCTGCGTGCTGTCGGCCGGCGCCCCTTTGGCCTTTGGCATCGGCTCGATCCCCGTCGCGACGGGAACGCGCAGGTGCGCGAGGTTCGTCGGGTACCACCTCCCGCCATTCTTCTCGTCGAAGAGGGGTTTGCCCTTGTTCTGGCTCGCAGCCAGGTTCGCCCCGTCGAGGTGCTGCTCCAGCGTGAAGCCGCGGGTCAGGACGCCGTACGTCGTGAGGTGCTGGCAGGCGCAGGCGATGGACACGGCGGGGTCTGTGTTTTCGACCATCACCTCCTCGAGCTTCCGGTTGTTCTTGGCGAGCTTGACCTTGTACGCCTGGATCTCGAGGTGCGTCGCCGGGAACGTCGCGTCCTTGCGGGCCTTGCACGCCTCCTCGAAATCGACGCTGCGCCGCTGGATCCGCGAAAAAATGTACGAATCCCATTTCGAGTTCTGGAAATACGCCTGCCCCGGGCCCCCGTACCGCATGCCGAAGACGATCTCCGAGAGCGCGCGAGCCCACGCCTCCTCGCCCTCACTCGCGTCCCAGTCCTCGTTTTTCCCGGCCGGACCCGCCCACGCCTCGTCGAGGCTCCGGTGCAGCCGTTCCTCGATCCAGGCAAGAATCGCCCCGAGCGTCTCGGGTTTTTCCTTGTCGAGCTCGCTCTCCAGGTACGGACCCGCGCCGATCGCGCCTTCCGGGATGTCCGTCTCCGTGTGATTCAGGCACACGACGAGGCGCGGCGGAGCGCCCGGGTGCGCCGCTGGGTTCGATACCTTGCCGATGGCCTCGGCAACCGCCTGGATGAATTGCTTGTCCGCCTCGGGGATCGCCATGACTCCCTCAATTCCCGTGCACGTCGAGCAGCGTTCGTTGGGTCGCCTCGTCGAGCGCCCCCGTCTCTTCGAGCTTGTGATCCTTCTGGAACCAGGCGAGCGCCGCCCGCGTCTCGTCGTCGATCCCGCCCCGGATCGCGCCCACGTAATAGCCGAGGTTCTTCAGCCGCACCTGCGCGCCGGCAATCGAAGCGATGTCGGGCAAGGCGCCGATCTTCACCGAATACTCCCGCTTCGGCCCCGTGCGATCCTCACCGAGCCACAACGTGATCCGTGCCGTCTGCGCGTCCTTCGGGACGTCCCGCTCCACGAGACCATCGGGCCCCGTAATTCCGTCGCATTTAAAACCCTCGCAGACGAGGTCGTAGAGCTTGCCCGCGTAGGGCTCGAAGTTCTCGTCCGTGAGCTTGATGCGTAGCTTCACGGTCTCCGGCTCGGGCTCGTCGCGCGTCGGGTCCTTCGGGCGGCTGTCCTTGCAGTTCAAAAGGACCCGCGTCCCCTTCACGCTGGCGTCCCGATCGAGCTCGATCGACGATTTCTCGCCGTAGAGCTTCAGCACCTTCGAGACGATCTCCGCCTCCTCGCCGAGGCGCACGGCGGGCCCCTTGCCCGTCATGGCCGCGCTCTCCTGCCCCTCGATCTCCACACGGCGCGCGCGCAGGACGATCCGATCCGAGAGGATCTCCACCACGCTGTCCCCCACCACCAATGAAATGCCCTGATCTGCCTGGATTCGCGCGGTTTTTCCGGCCGATACGATCCACTTTCCGGAGACGTTCGTCTCGACGATCCCGTCGTCGCGCCCCTCGCCCACAACGACCGCGTGCTCCGCCTCCACGCGGAGCACGCTCTGGCCCATCACCACCGTCAGGTGATCGCCGTGCACCGTGTGCCGGTCCGATCCGTGCACGACCTCTGCGCGGCTGCCCCGGACCTCGCTCGCCACGTCGCCGCCCGTCGATTGCGCCATGCCGCCCGAGACGCTCACGGTCGCGCCGCCGTCGATCGTCTGTACGAGCGCGCCGGCCACGTGATCGTCGCGGTCGCCCTGCACGCGCAGGACGTGCTTGCCGCCGATCGTCACGGTCTTGTCGTGGGTGACCGTCTCGTCGTGGTCGTTTTCGATCGTCTCGCGCAGATCCTTCTGCGCGTGGATCGAGATCTCCTCGGCGCCCGCGCGATCCTCGAAGGAGATTTCATTGTAGCCGCCGCCGCCGGGCGTGGTCTGCGTGCGAATGCCGCTCCGGGTCTTCGCGTCGGGCAGCTTGAACGTGGGCGGGTGTGTCGCGTCGTTCAGGCAGCCCATCACGACGGGCCTGTCGAGGTCGCCGCCGAGGAAGCCGACGAGCACCTCCATCCCGACGCGTGGGATGAATTGAAAACCCCAGCCGGTGCCCGCCCACGCCTGCGCGATGCGGATCCAAGAGGATGAATGCTCGTCGTGTTTTCCTTCCAGATCCCAGTGGAATTGCACCTTGATACGGCCGTACGGATCCGTATGAATTTCCTGCCCCGAGGGCCCCACGACCGTCGCCGTCTCCATCACCTGGCGCATCGTGCGGCGCGGTTTCTTCGGGCGGATGGCGACGGTTGCAGGCGCCGCGCGGAACGTCGTGGTGAAGACCGGATCGTTCGTCCCGGCGTGTTGCGGATCGTGGCCCTCGTGGACGGCGCGGACGACGACGTAAGGGCCGTTCAGCGCGGGGACGTCATGATCTTCGAGCGTGAAGCGATGGCCCGGCGAGAGCCTGCGGCAATACGTCGTCCCCTCGGCGAGCGCGGCGCGCGCCCTTCGTTGTTCGAGCATGGTGATCGCCCGCGCCGGATCGATCTCGGGCTCCTCGTCCTCGCCGTGGTGCTCGTACACGACGAGCCCCTCGGCCTTGCCCGCGCTCGCCCGCAGCTCGGCCGTGGGCTTGCGGAAATCGTGATCCCGGACGAGCGTGCCTTCCGTCGCCGCGCTCGTTTGTCGGATGAAACGCGTGACCTGATCCTCGCGGACCGTGAGCGCGGTCGCGCCGTCGGCCCGGCGGAACACGAGGACGTCGGCGCCGGGGATGCGCGGATAAAGCGTGGGGGCGTCGCCGAAGACCACGACCTCCCGGGCGTCGTCGGTCCCGTCGCCGGGAAACTCGAAATGGTAGAAGACGCCGGCCTCCGCGGCGAGGCGCTGTACGAAGGCGAGGTCGCTCTCGCGGTGCTGTACGCAATACGCGCGGCGCGGGTGCGGGCCGAGGAGGTCGAAGCGGCAAGGAATGCCGTGCCCCGCGAGCACGGTGGCGACGATTTCGGGGAACGTACGGTCTTGAAAGATGCGGCTGCGCTGGTTGCGTCGGCAGAGCGCGAGGCGCGGCACGAGGCGGAGGCGGAAGGCGATCCGGCCTTGTTCGACCGCGCCCTCGGCCCGCACGCGCGAGACCACGCCGCGCACGATCCGCGGCGCGTGATCGGGGACCGCGATGCAGAGGACGGCGTCCTTGCCGATCATGTCCCGCTCGAAGCTCGCTTCGTCGAGCCCCTGGGCCTCGGCAAACGCGACCACGTCGAAGGCAAAGGGCCGCGAGATGCGCTCCTCGCCAGCGATTTTCACGACCGTGAGGCGGCCTTTGCCGAACTCGGAAGCGCGGAACTCGAAGTGGGTCCTGGGCTCGGAAGAATGGGCCATGGGCGAGGTTCTCGCCCAACGATATCACCCGGGCGGCCGCACCGCGAGCGTGTAGAGCACGGATAAGTCGTTCTGGAGATCCATCGCGTCCTCGCCCTGATCCCAGCCGAGGACGTGCCCGATCGTCCGGATGGCCTCGGCGTCGTCCCGATCGAAGACTTTCACCTCGAAGCCCGCCGCCGTGAAAGCCTCGCGCGGGAACGGGGAGCGGCCGTCGGACCAAGGAACGAAGGGTTTGTCCGGGGGCGTCGGGGCCGGGCAGATGTTGTAGATGAGGAAAACCCCTCCGGGCCGCAAGCGCTCGAAGACGGCGCCGAGGAAGGCCGCGTCGTCGACGCCGAGCCGGATGAGCTTGCTCTCGTCCGCGGGTCTGTCCGGGTGGATGTATCCTTTCTTGAGGACGTTTTTCGAGACAATCACGTCGAACGGCCCTGCGGCGGCCGCGCGGATCGCGGGATCACCGGGAAAGGTCCCGTGGAGGAGGCGCAGCGAGCCTGGCGCACCGGAGAGGCTGCGGATCTCGCCTTGATCGCCGGGCACGCCGTAGAGCGCGGCGAGCAGTGGATCGACGTCCACGCCGACCGCATGGACGCCGAGGCTCGCGAGCATCCGGAGGTGCCCCGCGGCGCCATACCCGAAATCGAAGAATCGTGATCCGGGCGGCAACGTGACCCCAGCCTCGCCGAGCACCTCGAGCGCGCGCGTATACGCGAGCGGCGAGCCATAACGCGTGCTGTAATAAAATTCCTCGTCGACGGGCAGGGGCTTGAAGGCGTCTCGGTCCGGGATGCGCGACAAACCGTCCGCGTCGACGACGCGTTTCTTCTCGGCATCACGATACAACGTGCGCGGCGTGATGGACGGGAGCGATGGAGCGGCCGCGAGGAATCGGCGCGCGAGATCCGAGCGGACGAGGGGGCCGAGTTTTTCGGCGTCGGCGCGAATGCGCGCCACGCCTTGTAAAGCGTCCGCGGGCGCGGCGGGCGAGGGCGCAGGCGCGCGGGCCGGCTCGCGTGGCGCGGCGCCGCTGCACGCCGGAAGGACGAGGGGGATCGTGAGAATGGCGGCGAGGGGAAGCCCGAGGCGCGTCGACATGAAACCCGCGTAGCAGGGGCGCCTGGGCGAAGCAATCTTCGTGGACCCCCGCGGACTGCCAATTTTTCCGGGCGCGCCGTCCGCGTGATGCGCTCATGGACAACGTGGCAATCGACGGAGGCGCTGGAATCTCGCTCCTGCGGGGCCGTTTCTCCCGGCGTGAAAAAACTCAAAGCATGGGTGGCGGAGGCCTTCGAGTTTTCGGTCTGGGTTGTCGAGAAGGTGTTCTTCTCCGTCCTCGTCTGCGTCCTCGTCCCCATCCTCCTGGCGATGCTCTTCGCTCCGTGCCTCGGCGTCGTTCTCGCATGCAAGCGGTGGGTCCTCGACGTCCCCGGAGGGATGTCGTGGTATCCGACCGCGTTCGGAGGGCTCTTCATCGGGGCGTACTTGTTCCCGATCTCCCTCGCGAAAGGCACCTTCGGTCGGCGCCTCTCCCTGCGCGTGGTGCGCGCGCGAGAGGTCCCCGTGGACGAGGCGCTGCCCCATGAATTCGTGGCGATCGATGCCTGGGTCGTGAGCGGTCGCCCGATCGAGCGCCCCGCGGCCCCCGGCGGCGACGAATGGGTCACCTATCCGCTGGTCCTCGCGGACGCGAGCGGGGGCGTGCTGCGTGTCGAGCGCGCCGACGGCGCGGATCAGCCGGCCGGCGAGGGCCTACATTATTATGGCGCGGCCCGCGTCGGGCACCGCGTCGTCGCCCTCGGCGAGGTCCGCCGCGACGAGGTGGATGGGTCGCTCTACCGCCTGCCCGCCCGCGGCGCGCGGCTCGTGCGCGGCAAGTCGCCCTACTTCCTTGTCCGTGAAGGGGATCTCGCCGCCGTGGTTGCAGAGATCCGCCGTGAAGAGACTTCACCCGCCTGGGGTATCTTCTCGCTCGTCTTGCTGGCGGTTGGCTTCGGCTCGATGATCGGCGCCCAGTCCGCAGTGCCGTCGTGGTTTCTGTGATGGCGCTGCTGCGAAGCATTTTGCGCACCGTGCTGCCGACACGCGACCATGCAATGGCTTTTGACGCGGCGCCCCGGACGGAGGTAGCATCCCGCGCCGTGCCGCCGCTTCGTTACTTCGTACCCAATGGGTTCACCGGGCTTTCGCTTCTCCTCGGCCTCGGCTCCGTCGTGATGAGCTCGGAGGGCAATTTCCGCCTCGCGGCGTGGATGATCCTCTGGGGCGTCTTGCTCGACAAGCTCGACGGCAGCGCCGCGCGTCTGCTCAACGCCACGAGCAAGTTCGGCGTCGAGTTCGACAGCTTCGCCGACTTCGTGGTCTTCGGCATCGCCCCGGCCGCGCTGGTCTACTACCGGCTCTTGCCGATCGGTCCGCTGCTCGGCTGGGAGAAACCCGCGCTCCTCGCGACCTCGGGCCTCTACGCGCTCGCGCTCGCCGTGCGCCTCGCGCGCTTCAACGTCACGACGGGCGGCGAGGGCATCTTCTACGGCCTGCCCGGCACGTTGATGGGTGCAATCGTCGCCACGGCGTACCTCACCTGGGACAAGTACGGTTTGCCCGAGCGCTCGCTCATCGTGAGCCCCGCGGTGCTCGTGATCGCCGCGGGCCTCATGGTGAGCACGGTCCGCCTGCCGAAGCTGAAGCTCGGCAAGAACAAGGTCATGAAGGCGTTCACGGTGTGCAACGTCGTCGGGGCGTACCTGTGCGGGCCGCTCCGGATCTTGCCGGAGTACCTGCTCGGCATCGCCCTGATCTACACCCTGGGCGGGGTCGTGTATTGCCTGATGAACCCGAGTGCCGGCCTCGACGCCGAACCCGAGTCCGCCCCCGAGCCCGCCCAGGCCGAGCGTCTCGCCTGACTTTCCCGCGTTTTCCCGCATGCGTGGGTCGCGCGAGGCCTTGACGAAGGGCCGTTTTCCTGACGGCATCCCGCCCGATCGACCACGCCGTCAGCGCCCGATGCCCCGGGCGCGGCACCTCTGACAAAGCCACCATTGCCATCATCCGGGACGCGACGGCATGTCCCGACGCAATGTGCGTGTGGGATATCTCACTTTTGGGTGGTCACGCGAGTTATCCCCGCTATCCTCCCCCCTGAGCCGTGTGCGTGACACCCTGGCGTGGCGCCAGGGCGAAAAGCACCGGTCATTGCTTGGCTCGCGGGCGCAAGCGCTTCGTGAAGCGAGCCACTAGGGAGGGGCTACATGAGGGCCATCGGTGCTCCGACGGACCGCTTACATTCATTTCGCCGTACGACCCCCGCATATCTTTCGATGCTTCTGCTGCTCGGCGTCAGCGCCTGCGACACGCCGTCAGGGGAGGAGCCCACGCAGGAGGTCGAGGAGGCACTCGGCTTCAAACCCAACAAGCCGGAGCCGGTGATCAACATCGACCGCTCGTTGATGGTGGTGGATCTGCCGACACTCGAGGCAAAGGACTCGAAGGGCAACTTTCTCTTTTCGCTCCAGCGGGTGCTCGGCCAGCTCGTGGCCACGAGCGGCTCGAACCCGGGCCTCGACGCGGCGAAGCTCTACCAGCGCATCTACGATACGAACAACACGAAGGCCGGGGGCCTCGTGCCCGACGGGCAGCACTGCGACGACGAGAAGGACGCAAGTGGCAATCCGGTGCTGAACGGATTCCCGCTCGAATGTCCGCGGCAGGAGGGCGCGCTCGCGGATCTCTCGAAGCACAACCCGTTCTGCAGCGGTCCGAACTGCGATCCTTACACGCCGATCGCCATCGCCAACCGGTTCGATCTGGCCCCGAGCAATGGGCAAACCTGCGGCCAGTACCGCATCATCTTCGCCAAGGGCTCCCAGCAATCGCCGCTCGAGACGGCGGGCAATCAGCTCCTGACCAATCGTAACCTCCTCATTTTCGAGGCGGTCTTGCCGAATCCGAAGCCGGCATCGGGCCTCAAGGGCTGCGCCAAGGTGGCCGAGTTCTGGGCGGGGCTCACGAAGATCCACGATCCGGCGCAGCGGGCAGCAGAGCTCGAGCGCTTCTTCTTCAAGGGCGTCCAGGGCCTGCCTGCGGCCTTGCAGTGGGACCACTTCACGGGGGAGGTGGATCCAAAGACCGGCGAGCAGCTCAGCGGCCAGATCCGCAGCAACCAGTTCTTGAACGACGCCGCCGGCGGCGGGCTCGGGCAACCCTGGCAGCTCCGCGAATACAACCTCCGTCGTACCTGCTCCGGAAAGGCCAAAAAGCAGAATTGTAAGGCCGAGGTCCGGATGGTCCCGACCGGGGTCAACCCCGAGGCCAGCCTGTTCAACGACGACAACACGAGCCCCCGGGCGCTCAAGTTCCGCGACCCGAGCTACGCCGGCAGCTTCATCAACCAGGTCCCGGCGCTCGCGCTGGGCGACCCGAACCTTTTCAACATGAATCGATTGGGTCGGGAGTTCAACGGCGGGCAAAGCACGTCGCAGCCAGCGCTCGCGCCCGGAGGGCCGCCGGTGGAAAACGACTCGAACTACAACCTCGTGTTCAGTCCCACCGGGCCCTTCGCCCAGAAGATCAAGGCGAAGCTCAACGAGATCGGGAGCTCGCTCAAGCCCATGGAAATCGTGCGCCGCGCCCAATCCCAGGCCTGCGCAGGCTGCCACGAGCTCTCCACGTCGACGGCGCCGATCTTCGGCGGAGCGATTGACGCAAACAAACTCGGCGAGAGCGTCGTCTGGCCCGACGTGGCGCAAGGGCCGGAGGTCGCGCCGGGCGTGCGTCCCCCCGCGTTCACGCAGGTCTCCGATTCGCTCCTCGTGCCGACGGCCACCGGGGTCACGTGCAATACGGCATGCACCGCGGAGCCCTCCTCCTGCCAGTGCGCGTGGGCCGTCTCGTCGGCGCTGTCCACGATCTTCCTGCCGTTCCGGCGCGACAACATGGTCAATTACTTGAAGAGCCTGGGCAAAGGCAACCCGCACGCGATGGAGGACGAGGGCAGCTCCGAGTGAACACACGGCCCGTCCCGTCCGCCTGATTTTTTCGCGATTTTCCGCCCGTCTACGCTATCATGGGTTCGTCCATGAAGCGCCCCGCCCCGCCCTCGATCGCGACGATCGTGTTCACGCTCGTCCTCCTCCTCGCCGCGTCCCCCGCGTGGGCCAAGGGCAAGAAGAAGCCGCCTCCGCCGCCTCCGCTCGACGGCAAGACGCTCGATTACGCGTGGGACGGCAAGGACATCGGACATCCGGAGCGCGCCTGGCTCGGACGGGCGTTCGTGCATCGCACGGCCCTCGCCGACGCCGGCGCCAAGCGGCCGCTCTTGGTCTTCATCCACGGCCTGAACACCGAGCGCATCAAGTATCGCTGGATGGGCGGCGGAAACGAGGGCGACGTGCGGCGCATCGTGGCCGGGCTCGTCGAGACAGGGAAAATCCCGCCGGTGATCGTGGCCGCGCCGAGCTCGATCGTCCCCTCGGCCGTGACGAACGCCGTGACGAGCTGGCCCGCCTTCGATCTCGATCGGTTCATCGAGGAGACGAACAAAGCGCTGGGCGGAACGGCCACCATCGACGCGAGCCGCATCCTCGTCGCGGCGCACTCGGGCGGCGGGTGCAACACGCGCGGCGGTATCGGAAGCGCGATCGGCGGGAAAACCAAGGTGCACGCGGCGCTCGTGATCGACACGTGCATGCTGCCCGATATGGCGAAGGTGCTCGCGAGCTGTCGATCCGACATGCACGTGATCGTCTCGTGGCAGACGCTCTCCTGGGCGAAGCGGCCGTTCGGCGAATTTCGCTCGGTGTTCACGAAGGGCGTGGCCCAGAACCCCGCTGCGGCCGGGTTTCTGCGGGAGCTCGAGCACGTGCAGCCGCGCGAGCCGATGCCACACGACGCCATGGTGGGGTTGACGCTCGGCCGGTGGCTTCCGATTTTGCTCACTGCCCCCGGTGGAGGGGCTCCGATCGGCCCCTGATGGGGCCCCCAAGGATTCCGCGCATGGGAAGCATGCTACGCGCCGAGGAGCAGAAATCCTGATTTATTCGTCCTGAGCGCACGAGCCATGAGCAGTCGTTGGCGTCACCAGATCAGCGAATTGAAGCCGTCGCTGATAGGCAACTTCAAGCCCGAAGCGATGCAGGAAGAACTCAACAGGCAGGGCAACCTGGGCTGGGAACTGGTCCAGCTCATCGTTCCCGCGCCGATAGCGCCGGCGATGCTGGTGTTCAAGATAGCGCAATGATGGCCGCCACGACCACCCTGCCCGCTTCCACCGCCCCGTGGAAGCCCGACCTGAAGATCGCCGTGCTGCTCGGCGTGGTTTCGGCGCTGGCTGTGGCCGCGCTGGTCCCGTACCTGGTGCAGCTGATGCCGGACACGTTCGCGAAGCTGCCGGTGCCGATCCCGGTGTTGGTCGTCGCACAGTCGCTGCAGGCGCTGGTCCTGATGGGCCTGATGTCGCTGGCCGGCCTGCGCATGGGCCGTCGCGTCGGCCTCGGCGCGCCGCTGCTGCAACGCTGGATCAACCGCGAGCCGCTGGTCATCGCGCCGCGGCCGCTGCAGGCGATCCTGCTCGGCGTTGCCGCCGCGCTTGCGGTCGTCGCCCTGTCCGCGGTGATCGATCCGTTCCTGCCGCCGATGCTGCACCCGCCGGCGAAATCCGGTGCCGGAGAATCGGCGCTGAACGGTTTCCTCGCTTCGTTCTATGGCGGCATCGCCGAGGAACTGCAACTGCGCCTGTTCCTGATGACGCTGATGGTGTGGCTGGTCGCGGTGCTGCGCAAGGCCATGCCGTCGCCGCGCGTCTACTGGATTGCGATAGCCATTGCCGCGCTGCTGTTCGGCGTGGGCCACCTGGCCGCCGCGCACCACGTCTGGGGGCTCGATGCGGTTGTCGTCGTACGCACCGTGCTGCTCAACTCCATCGCCGGACTGGCGTTCGGTTGGCTGTACTGGAAGCGCGGGCTGGAGATGGCGATCCTCGCCCACTTCAGCGCCGACATCGTGTTGCACGTACTGGCTCCACTGATAGCGAAAGGAGCCTGACGTGGCGAAAGAAGATTTCCGGCTCGCGCCGCTGTCCCGCTCCGCCGCGGACTGCTCCACCCATGGGCCGAGATGGGACGCCGATGGTCCGTTTGTGGCTGCATTGCGTCGCGCCTGAGAGTCTTCGCCGATGGTTGGCGAGCTCGAGGGCGCGGAAGCACGAAGGAAACATTTCGTCGAGCGCGGTCACGGCCGCGGGACCTCGGGGAAGATTTCGGCGGGGAATTCCGGGCTCGCCGAGCACCTCGATGCCCGGGCCGCGGCATATCGATGAAGCGTACCTCGGCTCCGAGCCCGCGCCGAGGTGACTTCGAGGATGCAGCGAGGCGCTTGCCGGGTGGGGCCCGCCATGGCGGGGGTGGCGGCCGTCATCCTTCGGTGGATGAAATGAGCGATTGGGGGCGGCCGTTTCGCATGGCACGGCGCACGCAAATGCGGTGAGCGTGGGACTCGCCAGGCATTGAACATCCATCGCTGTTCGGGCAGATGGAGGCTCAGTCGGGTTTTGACGCGGGCAAGATGCGCCGCAAGCCGTAGGCGTGGCTCTTGCGGCATGTGTTTGCGATTGACGTGACGGTGTGTCCCGAATGCTCGGGCAAGACGCCCAAGACGGAGAGAACGGGGAGCTCCAGGGCAGGAAGCGGGGCTCCGAATGGTGTATAAGGATATCGTTGGCCGCCGCATGGCAAGAATGCTACGCGCCGAGGAGGCAGAAATCCTGGTTTGTTCGTCCTGAGCGCTCCAGGCATCGACCGCGCAGGTACAAACCAATGGACGCATTCGCATCGTCGAGTGGATGCTTGGAGCCCATTTACTGGAGATACATCATGGGTATTCACAAGACTCTCTTGACTTTGATGGCGGCCGGCGTCATTGCCACGCTCGGGCTCGTCGGATGCGGCAGCTCACATGCCGCCGAACCCAAGGGTGCAGCGCGCGGACTGCTGAAGTCGCAAGCGCCCGCTTTCTACCGCATGCAACTGGGCGACTATGAGCTCACGGCGCTGTCCGACGGCACCGTTTCACTGCCTCTGGATCAGATGATGTCCAACATCACCCCCGCCGAGGTGCGTGGCTTGCTCACGGCGGGGTTCGAAGCCTATCCGACCGAAACATCGATCAATGCGCTCCTGGTCAATACGGGCAGCAAGCTGTTGCTCATCGATGCCGGCGCGGGAACGCTCTTCGGCACCAGCGGCGGCCGGCTGGTCGACAACCTCAAAGCCGCCGGCTACGACCCGGATGAAATCGATGCGGTTCTGCTGACGCACCTGCATGGGGACCACTCCGGCGGCCTGACGGTCGATGGCAAACGCGTCTTTCCCAACGCCGTCGTCTACGTGGACAAGGCCGACCGCGACTACCGCTTCGATCCTCAGGCCGAGGCGGCCGCTCCCGCCAACCAGAAAGACATGTTCCCGCAATCGCGGGCTGCCCTGATGCCGTACGAGGCTGCGGGAAAGGTGGCCCTGTTCCAGGGGGCCGGTGAGCTGTTTCCAGGCATCAAGACCATTCCCGCGCACGGCCACACACCCGGGCATACCCTTTTTCAAGTCGAGAGCAAGGGAGAAAAGCTCGTGTTCTTTGGCGACCTGGTGCATGCGGCCGCCGTGCAGCTGCCCCAACCGCAAGCGACGATCAACTTCGACGCAAACGAAAGCGCTGCCGCTGCGGACCGATGGGAGATGCTCAAGAAATTCGCAGACGACCGCACGCTGGTGGCCGCTGCGCACATCTCGTTTCCGGGCTTGGGTTATGTCCGATCCGACAAGGCAGGAGGCTTCCAGTGGATCCCTCGCTACTACAGTCTTCAGGGCCTGACCCGCTGATTGGCTCTTTCAGCTGCGCTCCGCAAGACACGAGGGCCGACAAGCTTGCAGCGAACGAGCTGAAGGATTAAGCGAGGCGCCGATGCAGGTGCCGCTCCGCCCGTCCAGAGTCGAAGCGCGCAGGTCGATCCTCGCGGCTTGCGCATGGCTGCTCCTCGCCGGCTGCTCGCTCGCATGCAATCGAGGCGCGACGGCGCCCGCCCCACCGCGCACGCTCGACGTCGCAGCCCCTCCGCTACCTGCGCGGACGGTGACCAGACCAACCTGGACCGGTCCGATCACCGTCCCACAAGAAGCCACCTTTCGTGATCTCGTCGCGCGAGCCCGCGACGTTGCGCCGGCCAAGCGGGCCGGCGCCTGCCTCGTACGAGAGGACGAGACCCGCGCGCTCGTGCTCGAGACGCTCGACGTCAATGAGGGCGACCTCCCCGACCCTCCCGACGATCTCGATGCATTGCTCGACCGCAACGTCTACGTCGGTGGCGACCTCGCTTGGGGCACCCGACTCGTGCGTCCTTTCGTGACAGACGGCGGGAACTACCTCGATCTCGTTGCGCTCACGCCCGTCCCACGTCTCGTCTTGCGCGCGAACACAATGGTCCTGGTCGTCACGGACCGTTCGGTCTACCTCGGCATGCACGGTACCGTGGGGTTTCGGCATCTCGAGAAGGTGCCACCCAAGCTCGTGACCGCCGCTCTCGCGCAGGCGGCCGTGTGGATCGTCGCGGCCGAAGGCGCGGCTCCGCTCACGCGCGTTCAGGAGACGCTCGACACGCTCCGCGAGGCGACAGGCAGCGTCGTCCTCGCGACGCCGCTTCCGACGGCAGCGCCGGGCCCGACCGCGTTGACGAGGCCTCACTGGCCCGTGCCGACCGAAGCGCCCGAGCGCTGCCGACCGGGTGTGTACGAGAGCACGGCGATCCAGCCCCAAGGGGACTACAGCGACGAGAAGCACGCAGGTGTCATGAAGGCGTTCGAGCGCGCAGCGTCCTCGTGCGGGACGAAGCTTCCCGCAGGGGTCGGCGGGACGCTCGACGTCCGTGCTCTGATTCGCCCCGACGGGAACGTGGAGGACGCATGCATCGACAGCGACGACGCTCTCGATGGCACGCTTCGATCGTGTCTCGTCGACGCCGTGCGGCACACCCGCTTCCCCCCACCCGACAAGAGGTCCGGATGGGTGGCCTTTGGAACACGCCCCGCCGTGGCGGGGCCCCCGATCCGCGGCACCTGCGGCCCACACTCGGTCGCCCCCGCGCAATCGACGTCTGCTCCCGCGAAGTGAGCGGCTCACGCGAGCTACGGGGGGAGTCGCGACGCTCGCGACGCGATGATCGTTGCCATCGGCGTCCTCCTTCGTCGATGCTTTTGCGTTCAACCGAAGGCTTGCTCGCGACGCGGGAGGCAGGCCTCGAGCAGCTTCGGCGCCTCGCGCGTCAGGGCCGAGCGCGCGAGCAGCGCGGCCGACGTCGCGGCCGAGCTGTGGATGGGCTCTGGGACGAGGGGAGTACGGTGGACGATTTCGATCCAGCGCTCGTCGCTTGTTATGGTGTGGCAGCTCGTGCGTCCGCGCTTCGGATGTGTGGAGGGCGGTCGACCGCGCGACGGTGAGCGTGTTTCCGTGGTGATGGGCTTCGACATTCACGCGGACGTGGTGATCGATGGCCGCGATCGCCACCGTGTGGAGAGGCTGTGCCGGTATCGGCTAGGAGGTGGTCTGCGACAACTGCGGTGGGATCGCCTGGCTAGAGGTCCCCATCCATATTGCCCCAGCGCTGCTACACGACCAAAACCCGACCTACGCCGATGCGGCGCCCGCCGACGTCTCAACCGTAGGGGGGCAACGTTCGTGCGCGATGACGCGGGCCTCGGTTCGCCCGGGACGCGTGATCAGGGCACGCAGGGATCGACCGGCGGCGGGTCCGGCGGGGCCACGGCGCCGAGCTCGACCGCCTTCATCGTGAATCCGATTCCGATCGAGATCCCGTCGCACGTCTTCGTCGGGTCCTGCGTCCCGTCCTTCAGGATATCGGACGCCTGGCGGATCTGGTTGAGGATCGATTGCATCGTCGGCGAGTTCTGATCACAGAACGACGAATCGAACTTCGCTGCCGACTTCGCGATCTCCGCCACGAACGCCTCGGTATCGATGATGCCGCCGAGCTGGCCCTCGATGGCCCCGTCGTGGCCTGGAGAGAGCTTCATTTCGAGGCGCGCGTGGCGAATGGGGATCGCCGAGATGATCGCGCCGCTTCCATCACCGAGCACCAGGTCGAAGTTAGCCTCGGGGCCGGATCGGTACACGTCCTGATCGATCACGCTCTGCAGAAACACGTTCTTCGCCGAGGCCGGATTCATCGGGTCGAGCAGGAAATCCGGGCCGAGGGGCCAGGCGTCGGTCCCGTCCCATTGCGGCAGCGTCCCCAGGTTGTCGCCGCGATAGAGCTTGCTCGTCGCCGTGCACGACGTCGACGCGCCCAGCCCCTCGATGGCCAGCATGTAGGTGAAGTTGCCGGCCTGCACGTCCTGGTTCACGACGCTCGGGTACGCGGTGTAGAGCCCCAGGATGATGGGAAAGATGTTCTTGCCGAAGGAGTTGTCTTTGCCATCGTACCCGTCCGGGTACGCTGCGGCGGGGACGCCGCCGGCCGCCGGCTGGCACAAGCCGACGGAGTTCTTCGTCGAGGTCACGCCATCGAGGTTGAATCCATAGTGCTTCCAGGCCGTGGCGGGGTTCGGCGTGCCGTCGGGATCCGTCTCGCCCAGCAGGAACTTGTCGATGGCCAGGACCGTCGTCGTCCCGTCATTACAGGCCGGCAAGCTTCCGCCGCCGCCTCCCTGCCCGCCGCCGCCTCCCTGTCCGCCGCTGCCTCCCTGACCGCTGCTGCCTACCTGACCGCTGCTATCGCCCCCGGTGCTGCCTTCACCGAGCTCTTCTTTGCTGCCTCCCTGCCGCCCGCTGCCATCCAGGTCGTCACCTGCGCCGGCGCTCGTCACGATGGCATTGCAGCCGGCCGCGAATGCGAAGGCCGCCGCCGCCAGAACGACTCCACCCGCTCGAAACAACAATGAATGCCTCATGCCTCTCTCCTCTCCTTGGGAATTGCCTGGAGCAATTCGACACTCCAGGCCTGGAGCATGGCAACGTGCATGCCGCGGAAATTGCGGCGCTTTTTTCGGTCTGCGCCCTCGCGCCTTGGCAACCCTGGTTGGCGCCTGCCGGTTATCCTGCCAACGCGGCAAGAATCCGACGTTGCTGCGGCACCGGCGCCCGGAGGGGTGATTTTCTGCGCACGGTTGCCGGCGCCGCGCTGAAGAAGCGCGGACGAACTGTGGAGGGGCTCTGGGACGACGGGAATACGGTGGACGATTTCGATCCAGCGCTCGTCGCTTGTCATGGTGTGGCAGCTCGTGCGTCCGCGCTTCGGATGGTGGAGAGCGATCGAACGCGCGACGGTGATGCTGCGCCATGCGTTGAAGAAGGCGTGGCGCGATGGGATACGATTCGTCGTTTTCGAGCTGCACGAGCTTCTGGCGAGAGTATGCGCGATCCGTGAACGAGGTTCGGGAACCTCGATCACGGGCTCGCCGGCTTCGATATCGAAGGGGGAGGACTTCGATCACGGGCTCGCCGGCTTCGATGTCGAAGGGGGAGGACTTCGATCACGGGCTCGCCGCCTTCGATGTCGAAGGGGGAGGACTTCGATCACGGGCTCGCCGCCTTCGATGTCGAAGGGGGAGGACTTCGATCACGGGCTCGCCGCCTTCGATGTCGAAGGGGGAGGACTTCGATCACGGGCTCGCCGCCTTCGATGTCGAAGGGGGAGGACTTCGATCACGGGCTCGCCGCCTTCGATGTCGAAGGGGGAGGACTTCGATCACGGGCTCGCCGCCTTCGATGTCGAAGGGGGAGGACTTCGATCACGGGCTCGCCGCCTTCGATGTCGAAGGGGGAGGACTTCGATCACGGGCTCGCCGCCTTCGATGTCGAAGGGGGAGGACTTCGATCACGGGCTCGCCGCCTTCGATGTCGAAGGGGGAGGACTTCGATCACGGGCTCGCCGCCTTCGATATCAAAGACGCCATGCGCTGCAAGCCGTGGGCGAGGCTCCTGCGGCATGTGTTTGCGATTGACGTGACGGTGTCCCGAATGCTCGGGCAAAATGCGCTGGCGGGTGGTGGCGCTCACGCCTCACAGAACGTCGCCGCTGACCTGAACATCCAGCTGCTCTGGCTCCCCAAGCGCTGCTCCGAGCTGCCCACGAACGAGAGCGACAAGGCTGAGGCATATCCGGGCAAGGCTTAGCACGGGAGGCTACTTCAGCGCATGAGCGCACTTGAGCGTATTGGACAAGCAAGGTGGAGCAAGGTGGAGCGCTCGGCGGGGGCTGCTCTCGGCCCCATCATCCCATTGACGCGAGCCGCGCCGCCATTACGAGCCTAGATGGACGCCAGATTGTCAGCACGGAGAGATGGGAATGGATCCCTCCAGGCTGAGCTCGTCAGCCTCGTAAACTCCCGAAGGGGAAACCGACGAGCCTTGGCCAGAAAGAACGGGAAAATCATCATGAGCAAGAAAGTCATCATGAGCAATGGCTATCTGGAAAGCGACGAGCCTGTGTTCGAGATCGAGGTGCTCGGCGAGCACTCTTCCGGACAACAAGGCATCTACACCGCGGCACCTCCTCTTCCTTGTTGCTCCAGCAGCAGTAACAGCGCCAGAAGCTGTAACAGCACCTCCACCCCCGGCGGGAGCAGGCCGCGCATGGGAAGCGGATCCTAGCCGAGCAAGCATGTTCATGGGCATGGCCGCCGGTCACGGTGACTCGCTGCGGTCGTCCGTCCCTTCCTCCAGGCTCTCCCGGTCGCCGGTGGTTCCCCGGCTCCTCGCGGTGTGTTCATGAAGCCGAAGATCAAGCAACATTTGACGGTGTTTCCGATCTCTGACGAGGAGTGGGGCATCCGAGGAGGAGCTGAAGAGCTCGTTCGTATACGAGCGAAGGGGGACGACGCCGCACGGGTGCTGAGCGCAATGCTTCCTTATCTTGATGGGACCCACGAGACGTCCGAGATCTTCATGGAGCTCGACCGAAAAGGACTATCTGCTGCGACCGCCCGAGCCCTGCTCGAGCGGCTCGAGCGGACCGCGATCCTCGAGCATGCGCTGGACGCCCCGCTCGACGAGGACGAGCAGGACGATCCGGCCATCCGGCGTCAGCGGAGCTTCTTTTCGCGCTTCGCGGACGATGGGGGCCGCGCTTTGCAGAAAAGACTGCAGAGCTCGCGGGTTGGTCTCGTTTGCGACGCAGGGCTCGGCCCGGTCGTCCTCCGGCAGCTCACGCAATCGGGCATCGAAGATGTCCTCGTCTTTCCCGTGCGTCCCGAGCTCGCTCGATGCGAGCTCAGCGTAGCCAGCACGCGGCTATCGTCCGTCGCGCGGGTCGCGGTTCACAGTCTCGATCGTCGACGCATCTGGCCCGATGGCCTCGCGGCGCCCTTGCCGGACCTGTTCATCGTGGCCTTGGCGGCGGACGATCCGGAGCTGCTGGAATCGATGGAAGAATTCTCCTTCGAGAGGAACGTTCCTTGGTTGCTCCTCCAGGTCGATAGCTCGCGCGAGGCGAGCATCGGGCCGTTGTTCGTCCCGCGCGAGTCGGCTTGCTACTCCTGCATGGAAGGCCGGGTGCTCAGCAATCTACGGTTCCCCGGCGAGTACCTCGCTTTTCGCGAGCACCTCCGACGCCAGCAGCATGCGAGCGCCGAGATCGGCGGCCTCGCCGCATTCTATGAGCTCACCGCCGGCATCGCCGTCATGGAAGTGGTAAAATTCATCACCGGGTACAGCGCCCCCCAGCTCGTCGGCAGACTATTGACCGTCGACACGACCACGTGGTCCAGCGAATTTCATGATGTGTTACGGCTACCGCAGTGCCGCTGCCGCCTCGGTCAGGAGACGTTTTTCCCCTGGAAGGAGCCGTGTTATGTCTCACGCCAAGGCAGGTAATCGCAATCGACTGGAGCTACGGGACGTGCCTTGGAGCTCTCCGATGGAGACGGTGCAGAAAGGTGGCCGCCTCGTGTCCCCGCGTACAGGCATCCTCCAGATGATCTGCGCCGGCGTCCATCAACCCGGTGACCCGCACTGCGAATCTTTCGCAGCCGTCGCGAGTGACGCTGCCCGGTTCTCGACGGCGACCAACGCCAGCAAGACCAGCAAGAGCGGTGGAGCGGGGCTGACGATGGACGCGGCGCTGGCGGCCACCATCGGGGAAGCCGTCGAGCGCTACTGCATGAACTTCTACGATAAGCGGGACCTGGTCCTCGATTGCGCCCGGAACCTCAACGACCTCGCGGTGAATCCGACCCTCGTCAGCTTGTTGTCGCGTGAACAGATCGAGAGGAACCCGACGGACTGGGCCTTCTTTGATGAGGACAGCGTCATCCGATGGGCCTGGGGTTACTCGCTCACCCAGGACCGCTGGCGCCTTGTCCCGGCCTGCCAGGTATACCTGAACTACACATTCGACGCGGACGAAGCCGCCATCATGTCCAATGCGTCGAGCGGCCTGGCGGCCGGAAACACGCTCGAGGAGGCGATACTCTCAGGGGTGTACGAGGTGATCGAGCGCGATGCCTTCACGAACGCCTGGCTGCATCGATACGTCGCCCGGCGCGTTCGCGCCAACAGCCCCAGGCTCGAGGAGTTCCTGGCCACGTGCTGCCTCGCCGAGCACCCGTCGATCAACATTTCGCTATTCGATATCACCCTCGATATCCCGGTGTTCTGCTCCTTCGCCGTCATCCAGCGCCCCGCGGAGTTCGGCCCCGTGCTGCTGGTCGGAACAGCGGCTCGCCTGGACCCCGAACGAGCGATCGAGAAGTCGCTGCTCGAGGCCTGCCAGGAGATGGCCTACGTCCGCTATCTCCGAAACGAGATGCAAGATTGGTATCCCAGCGAGGACTTCACCAATGTCACTACATTCGACGAGCACTTTATGGTATACAACCACCGTCCCGAGCTGATCGAGGAGGCCTTCGCCTTCTGCAGGGAAGTCCCCGGGGTCGTCTGCTCTTCCGATCTGCCCAGCCGCTCCACCGGGCGTGTGCTTGGGGATGTGAACAGGGCTGTCAAATTCCTCGACGAGCGAGGGTACGAGGTCATCGTCGTGGATATCACCACGCCGGATATTCAGGACATCGGTTTGCATGTCGTGAGGGTGCTGGTCCCCGGACTCGTGCCGTTGCACGGAGATCACAATCTTCCCTTCCTGGGCGTTCCACGGCTCGACGCACTCCGAGGCTCGCTGGCCGGAGGGCAGCCTGGGCGAACCGGCAGCCATGGATACAACCCTTACCCTCACCCTTTCCCCTGAGGAGTGGCGTGATGAAGGATTTGAAGTTGCTCGCCAAGCTCGGCCAGAACGCGGCCTTCGGACCTCTGGCCTGCCGCACCTCCGGCTACCAGCTCTTTCATGAGAGCAGCAAGTACAACGCCGCCAGCAGCAGCAGGATGGCCATGCTCCAGATCGCCTCGATCCGTCGCGACGAGGAAGTCATGGAGATGCTCAGCAAGCCATGCAAGCTCTATAGCCTGGCCGAGGCGCGCCCGCTGCAGATCCCGGAGGCCCTCAACACGCTGGAGCAATCCATTCATGATCGCCGTTCCGTCCGCCGTTACACCGGCGGGGCGATCTCTTTGGGCGATCTGTCGCGACTGCTCTTCTTCATGTACGGACAGACGCAGAAGGACGGCTGCTTCCGGGCCGTCGCCTCGGGTGGAGCCTTGTACCCGCTGGAGGTCTACGTGTTCGCGTTCCGGGTCGAAGCGCTGGAGCCAGGGCTCTATCACTATGCGCCGCAGCGCCACGGCCTCGACTTCATCCGTCGAGGCGACTACAGAGAGCAGCTGGAGGCCTGCATAACCCTGGAGGGCGTCGAGCTGTCGTCGTCCTGCATGCTCGTCGTGATCTCTGGCGTATTCATTCGATCGACGCTCAAGTACGGTGACCGCGGCTATCGCATGGTGCTGATGGAGTGCGGCGAAGCCGGCCAGAACCTGAGCCTGATGGCGACATCCATGGGCCTAGGCTCCGTGTGGCTCGGTGGATTCATGGATGATCGTCTCAATCGGCTCCTGGAGATCGACGGCGTCGAGGAATCTGCGCTCGCCCCGATGGTCGTCGGCAGGCGCGCGTGACGCTGTCGTCGGAGGAGAGGACCGTGCTTGCGTCTTGGGATCTCCCATGGCTCGAGGGGATGCCCGCTATTTTCTCGCGCAGAGCTCGGCCCAGTTTGCCTGGTGAAGCGCGACCGGCCTCGGAACCGCTGTCCTCGTGGCGCGCGCCGGCGGAACGAGCACCTTGCCGGTCGGATCGAGGACGGCCACGTACACCTCATTCACGCAGTTGCTCGATGGAGCGCATTGGCGCTGATCGTCATCGCGGGAATCGGTCCAGGCGGCGAGGATCCGGCTCTTGTCCGCTGTCGCCCAGAGTCCGTGCGTCCCGCCGGCCGCTTGGCTCAGGAGGACCTGCGGCGCCTGCGCTCCAGGTTCCGACGCAAAGACCAATTTTCGATCCTCGCTCCAAACACGCGTGAGCCGGCTGTTGATCCACGCCGCGGCGCCGAAGCGCGCCGTATGCTGGTCCCAAGGACTGGCCGGCGCGTCGGAGAGCACGCGGAAGTCGGCGGCCGAAAGCTCGAGCGCGTGCAGACCCATGGTATCCCGCGCGATTGCATGATTCACGCCGTTATCGCCAACCACGATGCCCACCCGGTCGCCAAGCGTCCCGAGCGCGACGAGCGTCCCCGTGTCCGCGAGCTTGACCGTGCCGGCGCTCCCCAAAGGCGCACCATCGGCAGCAAGGCGCTGGAGCCGAAGCTCGGGACCACCTTGGTGCCAGGCCAGCAAATAATCGCCGCCGACGGGCTCGAATAACATCTCTCCGCCCGCGAGACCGGCGCTCGACGAAATCGATACCGCGCCCCCCGTGGGCTCGCCATTCAGCCCGAGCGGCCTGAACCTCAATACCTCGTCCCCGCCCACACGGCCTTGCCAAACGATACCCGCGCGGGCTCCGGCGCGCGCCAGCGCGAGAAAAACCGGCCGCCCGGGCTCCGTCGAGATCGTCTTGATCGACCCCGGCCTCGGCGCTCCCTGGCTCGTGTCCACGTACACCAGACGAACGTCGCGGTCCTCCTTGCCACGGGCCGTCGTGAAGGCCACGAGCAGCCCGCCCGGAACGTCCAGCGTCTCGACGAGCCCCAGCCAGTCGTTATCGCTCCGCGCGAGCTCGACGGGCGCCCCGACCGGCTCGCCCCGAGGCCCGAGCTGCTGGGCGAACACGGCCCCGATGGAGCTCGTGTCCCCAGGCCGCACGTGCGTCTCGGTCCGTCGATAGACGAGGAGGTAGCCGTTCTCGCGTGCGACGAGCCGAGAGGGCGTGTTCTCCGCATACACGTGCTGCCTGGCCCGCTCGACCTGCGCGTTGCGGCAGGCCCAGAGCGCCTCATTGCCGCCGCGAATGGTGAGCTCGACAGGGTTCGAGACGAGCGCGAGCGGCGTGGCCCCGGATAGGCCGTCCGCCCGGTAGCGCACGCGTAGCGACACCACGCCGGGCCGGGCGTGATCGAGGACGCGGAACGAAGGCGCCCAGGCGTGCGCGTCGTCGATCTCGAGCTTGCTACGCGCGCCGAGGACGCGTCGATCCTTCGGCTCGATCGGATTCGTGAGACCACACCGCGCGTTGGGCGTGAAGCCCAGCGCGTGCGGCAGCGGCTGGCCTTTGGCATCCGCGAAGACGAGCTCATAGGCGGGCTGTCGCATGCCGCCCCAGGAGCCGTCGAGGGGCGGGACGACGACAGCCGCGTCACCCGAGGCATTGCGGAACGCGAGGTGAAAGTGGAGCTCATCGCCGACGGCGAGGTCGGTGTCGTCCACCGTCAGGACGAGCGAGACGCCCCGCTGCACCTCTTGCGCGGCAACATTTGCAGGGGAAGCGGAGGTGGACTGGGCGAGCGCGTGGTCCGTGCCGCAAGAGCCGAGCGCGAGCAGGGAGAGGAGCACGAAGCGCCGGTGAGCGACGGGGCTTTTGCGTTGCACGAGCGTATGATGCGAGACCACGTGCGCCTTGGCAACGGCCGCATGCGGTCCGGATGGCGATATCCGCCTTCGAGGCGCTGGCCACCGCGGTCCAAGCAATCGAAAGCACGTGAAGATTTCGCCGCGAGGGGGGCGGCGGAAATGCCGCCCTTCCGCTCCCCGAGGGCGCCCCCACGTCCCACCGTCGAGCGGCGTCGAGCACGTGGTCCGGCGTGCGATTGTAGCGGAAATTTAAGGGCGCAGCGCGCCATGGCATCGAGTGACGGCCCGGAGATCGTGGCCCCGACAGACGGCCGGCGAGAACGGCCCCTTCACGGGGAAGCGCATTTCACGGGTAAACGTGTGCCCTGCACCCGTCCGGGAGAGGCAAGCTCGCCGATGTCGAGCGCGGTCAAGGGCTCGAAATCCCTGGGAAGATTGCCGCGCCGTGAAACCAGAGGTGGACGGAATGCCACGCGTGGCGCCGGGGGAGGTAGACTTTCGTGGAGGAGCCTCAGTCCATGCGGTAGCAGCAGACGCAGGGCTTCGTTTTTCGGGTCGACGCCGTCCGCCCTCGTCACCCTCGACGCGGCCCCGGCACTTCATTGCCCTCGACCTCGCCGGGATCGCCGGCCTCGACCTCGACCCCCGCGGCAGGTTGCCCGGTCTTTCTCGTTGATCGCGAATGTCACATCGCGCGGCGTTTTCTACTCCCAAGATCCCTCTTGCGGATCGAACTTGGCGAAAGTTTCCGATCCCAACGCCGTTTCCGAGGCCCATTGCGAAATCTCGAAGATGGCATCGCTCCCTGCCGGGCACGAAAGAAAGAGAGCATAGGGTGTAAAGAGCGCCTCGGCACCGAAGTCGGGCATCGAATACCGACGGCCTCGTTTGGTGTTCTTCTGTTCTTCCCACCCGAAGGCGAGCCGCTCGGTCAGCGCTTCAAGCTCCGCTTCCGTGAAGCGATCGAGGACGTGCTCACCGAGCGCCTCGCGTTCGAGCGCTTCAAGCAGCTGACGTGTCTTCGCTTTGAACTTCGTCTGGACCCGGCGCGGGAGGATGTAAACGGCGTAGCTCATGAGGGTGCATCCTAAAGGAAAATCGTCTTTCGGTTTGACCGGTGGCGGGCCTCTGTTCTTCGGGACACGTAAGAGATGGACTACACAAAGTTCGTCGCGCGCGCAACAAAACCTAGTCTCAGGCCGATGGCGCTTGGGCGAGCTCCGCGAGCCGGACCTTCATTTTGCCGCTCCGCCCCCCGGCATCCGGGAGCGGCGGAAACTGGCTCACGAGCACGGTCACGGCGGCGAGACCTCGGAGGAGATTTCGCCGCTCACCGCGCCGCTTCGATGCCCGGATGCCCGAACCCAGCAAGCACACGAGCAGGGACCGGCGTTCTCCGGAGGTTTCAATCCATCTTTCGGAGCCTTCTCGGCTCCACATTCGGAAGCACGCGAAACCGGCCATTCCCAGCAAAATCTACCACGCGGGGCCCGCCCGAAGCCTGCTGTAGGTGCATCAAACCGCTCGGCTGCCCTTCCGTGCTGACGACAAATCCGAGCGTTGACCAACGCTTTGTCTCGTCCTCGCTGGTATACGGCATCACGACAAGCTCGCAGCCAGCGGCAAAGGTCGTGCATAGCCGGCGGATCACGGCCAGGTCCACATTCCGCTTCCGATAGGCGTCATCGATCGACATCTCTGCGATGTACAACAGATCGCTACCGCGCCCCTGCGCATATTCGTCTTTGAACCAGTCGTCGTCAAAGTAAACCGAATAAATGGTCTCGAATTCCGCGTCCTCCGCATCGAGCGCGTCCAGGAGTGACACGTTCAGGCGCGAGGCTTCCTCAACGTGAATGAGGGCGATCAACACGCTACCAATGTCCTCCTCGTCGTCGTCCTCGCATTCGTCCTTATTGTGGCCGCTCGATTCGTAGACGACGCAATGTAGCCACGTAATGAGGCCCCTGTCTTCGTTCGGCTCGGCGACAGGCAGATTTCCTACGAGACGTAATCCGATCATGGCGCGTTTCTATCCGAAAACGCGCCCTCGTCAACCCGAGAAAAACCACGACGCATCACCCGCTCGACGCATGCACGCTCGCGTCGAGCGGCGCGTCACGTGCTCGCCCGCGTCCAGATTCGCGCCGAGCTGGCGCCCGTGTCATGATGTGACCGCCCGTACGCCGAGGAGCACCCGCCGAGGCACCTCGCGCGAGGGCGTTCCGGGGTTCGTTCATCCGTTCCGGAATCGTCCCGAACCCCCTCGGCGTCTGCATCGCCCTGATACGATGCGGAACGCTCGTCCGCGGGCCTCGTGCTTGCAAGCGCGGCTTCCATGGCGCGCGCCTGCCCGCAAGGACCCCTCCCCAGAAGCCGGTACGGTCTTGCCGGGGTGGTGCTCGGGCTGGTCCTCGGCGCGTTCGGGGGCGCGTGCTCGACGAACGGCGCGCCGCGCCTCGACAGCCGATGCACGCTCGTTCCCGGGCCAAGCTCGGGGCCGCCCGGCGGCGCGGCCCTGAAAGCGGAGACCGTCGCGGACGGGCTCGAAGTGCCGTGGGGAATCGCCTTCCTGCCGAACGGCGACCTGCTCGTGACCGAGCGTCCCGGCCGCGTCCGGCTGCTGCATCAAGGTGGGCTCACGCCGCCCATCCTCGTGCTTTCGGTGGTGCAGGAGGGCGAAGGCGGGCTGCTCGGCGTCGCCGTCGATCCGAAATTCACGCAAAATCGGTATTTTTACATTTACCTGACGGTGCGTGGGTCGGACGGACCCGAGAATCGGATCGAGAGATATCGACTTTCGGACGACAGCGCGAGCGCGACGCGCGACAAGGTGCTCGTCGAGGGGATCCCGGCGAATCGATTCCACAATGGCGGGCGGCTGCGTTTCGGGCCCGACGGGATGCTGTATGCGGGGACGGGGGACGCGCAGCACCCGGATCTCGCGCGGGATCCGAAGAGCCTCGCCGGCAAGCTCTTGCGAATGACGCGGGACGGGGAGGTGCCCGGGGACAATCCGTTCCGCAAGAGCCTCGTGTACCTGAGCGGCGTGCGCAACGTGCAGGCCTTCGCGCTCGCGCCGGGCGGCGAGGTGATCGTCGCGGATCACGGGCCGAGCGGAGAGATGGGCCGAGAAGGGCACGACGAGATCACGCGGGCGCGGGCGGGCGACGATCTCGGGTGGCCCACGTATTACGGTTGCGAGGTGGCGCTCGGCGTGACGGCGCCGTCGCTCGTGTTCGAGCAGGCGACGCCGCCGGGCGGGGCCTTGCTTTACCAGGGCGACGCGATTCGCGAGTGGAAAGGGAGCCTGCTCGTGGCGACGCTCGGCTCGCAGCACCTGCATCGCGTGACGTTCGACAGGGAGGACCCGAGGCGCGTGGAGCACCACGAGGTCTATTTCCAGGGCGAGGGGCCGACGGGGCTCGGGCGGCTCCGCGACATCGTGACGGGGCCCGACGGGGCGCTCTACGTGACGACGAGCAATTGCGACGGCCGCGGCGATTGTCCTCGCGATGGGGACAAGATTTACCGGATTACCCGCTGGTCCCCGCCGCCGGCCCCGCTTCCATCGCCCGAGGGGTGACGTCTTTTTCCTTCCGTGGTGGGAGCGGGCGGGCACTTTTGCTAGGGTCCCGGGGCCGCCGTGTGGATCGCTCGCCCGCCTTTTGCCGTGCTCCTCGCTGCTTCGCTTCTCGGCTGCGTGCAGAGCCCACCCGGCCCGCCGCTCTGCGCCGCGGACGTGCCCTGCGCCGCGGAAGGGGACGCCTGCGTGGTCGGTCGTTGCAGGCCCAAAAAAGACACGCTCGTGACCGCGATGGACGCGCGCCGGCTGTTGCTCTTCCCGGACGCCGTGGCGGTCGTGTCGTCGAAGGGGCCGAGCGGGGGCGGTGAGGCGCTGCCGGAGGCGGTTTCGCTCGGGCGAAGCGCGGCGGGGGATACGTCGCTCCTGCTCCACTTCGAGGTGCCGGTCGCCGAGGTGGGCGAGGTGTCGTCGGCGTTCCTCGTGCTCGAGACGGCGACCGCGTCCGAACCGCCGACGCAGCCGGTGTCGCTCTCGATCGCGCGGATCCTCGAGCCCTGGCGCGCGGATTTCGTCTCGTGGGGGCGGAGCCCGCGTCTCGACGTGGCCGAGAAGGCGGGCACGGTGGGCGTGACGTCGCCGAGCCCCATGCGCATCGACGTGACGCACGTGGTGCAGCGCTGGGCGAAACGGACGGGCGAGGAGCACGGTCTCGCGGTGCTCGCCGATCCGAACGATCCGCGTGGGATCACGTTCTCCCTCGGCGTGGTGGAGAAGCGGGGGCCACGCCTCGAGGTCTACGTACGGTGACGGCGAAGGAGCCGCTCCTCTCGGTCCGCGACCTCGCCGTCTCGTTTGCGACCGCCGAGGGAACGAGCGTGAAGGCGCTCGACGGCGTCTCGTTCGACGTGCCGCAAGGAAAGACCGTGGGGCTCGTGGGCGAGTCGGGCTGCGGGAAGACGGCGACGGCGCTGTCGATCCTGCGGCTCTTGCCCACGCCGAGCGCGCGGATCGATCGCGGCGCGATCCTGTTTCAAGGGGAGGACCTCTTGAAGCTGCCGGAGCGCGCGATGCGGCAGGTGCGCGGCGGCAAAATCGGGATGGTGTTCCAGGAGCCGCTGACGGCGCTCACGCCGGTCTACTCGGTGGGCACGCAGATCATGGAGGCGATCCGCCTTCACGAGCGCATGTCCCGCAAGGAGGCGCGGGCCCGCGCGAGCGCGTTGCTCCACCGTGTCGGTTTTCCCCGGCCCGACGAGCGCTTCGACAGCTACCCGCACGAGCTCAGCGGCGGCATGCGGCAGCGCGTCCTGCTCGCGATGGCGCTCGCCGCGCCGCCGCGGCTGCTCGTCGCCGACGAACCCACGAGCGCGCTCGACATGGCGCTGCGCGCGCAGATCATGGCGCTGCTCGCGGATCAAGCGCGCGAACTCGGGATGAGCTTGCTCGTGATCACGCACGACCTGCCGTTCGTCGCGGAGATCGCGCACGAGATCGTGGTGCTCTACGCGGGGAAGGTGGTGGAGTCGGGGCCTCCTTCGCGGGTGCTCTCGTCGCCGCGGCATCCGTACACGCGAGCCCTCGTGCGCAGCGTGCCGCCAGCGGGCTCGTTCCGGACGCGCGGAGAGAAGCGGAAGGCGCTGCCGACGATCGAAGGATCGCTGCCGGATCCGCGCGGCGTTTCGCGTGGATGTGCGTTCGCGCCGCGCTGCCCCGAGGTGATGGATCGGTGCCGCGAGGAGGCGCCGCCGCTCGTCACGGTGGGAAGCGAGCGCGACGCGGTCCGGTGTTTCCTGCATGGAGGCGCGGCATGAGCGGAGGCGGACCGGACAAACCTCGCTCGGGCAAACCGCTGCTCCAGGTCGAGAAGCTCTCGACGTTGTTCCCCGTGCGGCAGGGGTTCTTCAAGGCGCCGAAGTTCTTGCACGCGGTCGACGGGGTGAGCTTCTACATCCGGCCGGGCGAGACGCTGGGGCTCGTCGGCGAGTCGGGCTGCGGCAAGAGCACGCTCGGACGCACGGTGCTGCGCCTCGTCGAGCCCACGCTCGGGCGCATCGTGTTCGACGGGCAAGACATCACGCGCCTCTCCGAGCGCGCGATCCGGCCGCTGCGCCGGCGCATGCAGATCGTCTTTCAGGACCCGTACTCATCGCTCAACCCGCGCATGACGGTGCGTGAGATCGTCGGCGAAGGGATCGCGGCGCTCCGGCTCGCGAAGACGCCGCGCGAGGCCGACGAGACCGTGGAGGAGATGGTCGCGAAGGTGGGGCTCGGCCGCGAGGCGCTCGATCGCTACCCGAACGAGTTCTCGGGCGGGCAGCGGCAACGCATCGCGATCGCACGAGCGCTCGCGGTGCGTCCCGATTTCGTCGTCTGCGACGAGCCCACGAGCGCGCTCGACGTGTCGGTGCAGGCGCAGATCCTGAACCTGCTCGAACGGCTGCAGGACGAGCTCTCCGTGAGCTACCTGTTCATCTCGCACGATCTGCGCGTGGTGAGCTACATGAGCCACCGCATCGCGGTGATGTACCTCGGCCGCATCGTGGAGATGGGGCCGGCGCGCGAGGTGGCGGAGCGGCGGCTACACCCGTACACGCGCGCGCTCTTCGGGGCGCTGCCGCGCGAGGACGGCGATCCGCGGCCGCGTCGCGTGCTCTGGGGCGAACCGCCCGGCCCGCTCGAACCGCCGCGCGGGTGCGTCTTCCAATCGCGCTGCCAGAAAGCCGAGAAGGGGCGCTGCGACGTCGAGGCGCCGGACCTCACGGAGATCGTTCCCGGGAGCCACCACCGCGTGGCCTGCTTCCATCCCGAAGCGAGCGAGATGCCGGCGCCATGGCCGAGCGCGAGGCCCTCGATCCCGGCGGGGGGCCCGCCGAGCGAAGGCTGACGCTAGACGCCGATGCGCTCCGACGACTCGGCGTCCTCGATGCGGATGTCGGGCGACGGCAGCTCGAGCTCTTCGCAGGCGAGGACGGCTTCGAGCTTGATCGGATTGGCGATCGTGGGGGTTTGTCCGACCGTGAGCGCCTCGACGACGGCGCCTAGGGTCCAGCGGCCGAGGGACGAGAGGCGCACCTCGTCGCCCGCGACCTGGAGTGTGTCGCGAAGGTCCTCGTGCTGGTGAAGGAGCTCGTCGGCGGCCGGACCGAGCACCATGCGGGCCGTGCGCACGACGCGGCGGAGCACGCTGTTCCAGGCGGTGATCGTCTCCTCGTCGGTAGCGTCGTCGAGGATGTCGAGGCCCACGGGCAGGCGCGCGAGGCGGTCGATGTAGCGATGGAGCAACGCGCCGCGCAGCAGGCGGCCGTGCTGCGGGGCGATGATCTCGACGGGCGGATCGAGGGCGCGGATCGCGTCCATCGCGCGGGTGAGGACGCGGTTCGTCGGCATGTACGTCTGGTGGAAGGCGCGGATGCCGGCCCAGTCGCTCTCGTCGGCCCAGAGCCCGCGCGCCTCGATCGGCGTGAGGCCGCCGAAGAGGTCACCCGTGAAGAGCACGCGCGTCTCGGGATCGTAGAGCATCACCGCGCCGCGGAAGTGGCAGAAGGGGCTCGGGACGGGGAGCATCGTGTGGCCCGTGGGCACGTCGAAGCCGCGGGGAAAACGGGCCGTGTCGACGTAGCGCTCGGGCGGCAGGTTGAAGTGCACGATGAGGCGCCACGTGGCCTCGGAGCAGACGATCGCGGCGCCCGGCGCGTAGCGGGCCGAGATCACGGCGGCGCTCGAGCCGACGTCCGGATCCTGGTGGTTGATGAACAGCGCCGAGAGCTTGTTCATCCCGCCGATGAGCGTGCCGATCTTGGCCGAGACGACGGCGAAGTCGGAGCTCGATCCGGGGTCGACGAGCAGGTGGAAGGGGCCTGCCTGTTCGAAGCCGGGCTTGGGGCGGAATACGCGCAGGTACGGGTTCGCGTGGAAGATGCTCTTCGGGTCACGCTTGCCGACCCAGAACGTGTCCTTGGCGATCTCGATGGGCGAGACCACCTCGGGCCGGTCTTGCTGCTGGGGCGGCGTGGGGCGCTGGCCCGGCGGGCTCGCGGCGGGCGAGAGGGGGCCGCTCGTGCCACGCGAGGGCGTGAGCTGGCCGAGCGGCGCGTGAGGCGCGAGGGGCACGTGCGGCGCGTGCGGCGCGTGCGGTGCGTGCGGCGCGTGCGGTGCGAGGGACGACGCGGAGTCCGGCGGCGTAGGCAACGTGGGCGGCTGCGTGCGCGTGCCGGCCATCGCGATGGTGGCAGGCTCCGAGCTCGTGCCGATCCTCGGCTCCACGAGTGCTTTGCCGTGCAAGCGATGGGCGTCGGGTGTGTTTCCGGGCGAGACGCGCGTGGTCGGTTGCAGCGCGTCGGCGACGGCGGCGCGCATCGTGGCGGCGTCCTGAAAGCGGTTCGCCTTGTCGAACTGGAGGGCCCGATCGACGAGCTCGATCACGGCGCGGGGCAGGGAGGGCGCGACGAGCGCGACCGAGCCGACGGGCTTCGTGGCGGCCATGATCAGGCTGCCGGTGAGGTTCTGCGCGTCGTGCACGAGGCGGCCCGAGAGGAGCGTGTACAGCGTCGCGCCGACGGCCCAGAGGTCGCTCGTGGCGTCGACCTCGTTCCAGTCGCCGCGCGCCTGCTCGGGGGGCATGAAGCCCGGCGTGCCCATGGTCGTGCCGAAGCTCGTCACGATGCGGCCTTGCTGGACCGCGGGCTCGAGCGCGCGCGCGAGGCCGAAATCGAGGACCTTGATGGTGCCGGCCTGCGTGAGGAAGATGTTCTCGGGCTTGAGATCGCGGTGCAGGATGCGCTTTTCGTGGGCGGCGACGAGCACGTCGAGCACGGCGTGCGCGAGCGTGAGCACCTCGTGCGTGGGGAGCTTGCCGCCGCAGCGCTGGGCGATACGGTCGTAGGTCTCGCCTTCGAGCAGCTCCATCACGAGGAAGGCGACGCCGTCGTCGGTCTCGTCGTCGTCGAGGATGCGGACGACGCCGGGGTGGCCGACGGCGTTCGCGGCATAGCCCTCGTGGTGGAACCGGGCGCGGATCGCGGGCTCGGCGGCGAGGTCCGGGTGGAGGACCTTCACGGCCGCGCGGTTCTTGTTGCGGTGCGTGGCCGCGTAGACGGCCGCCATGCCGCCCACGCCGAGCAGCATCTCGAGCCGCCACTTCCCCTTCAGAAGCGTCCCGATGCGCGCCTCTGCGCGATCTCGATTCGCCCGTTCCATGGCGATCATGCGGTCGTTTTCCCCACGGGAACCTCCGCGACCGGCATTGCCGAAAGCACCGGAGTCGAGAGAAATCTAAGGTAGCACGGACACATGCGCCGGGCGAGACGATAGCGAGCGCAATGGTGCGTCACACCATTGACGTTGGCTCGTCAAAAGGAGGTCACGCATTGCGTCGAGGGGGAGACGACCCGGGGCGCGTGTCGTCGGACCATGGAGGACAAACGCGCTCACCCCGGGAAGGAGGTGAGCGCGTGAGGGGTCCGATCAGGCCTGGGCCACCGGCTCTTCTTCGTCGCTCTCGTCGGCGGCATCATCCGCGGCCGGAACGACGCCCGTCCCGAGCTGCGACAGGATCTGCGTGCGCCACGAGATCAACGTCTGCGCGCGGCGGCCCGCGGTCGAATCCGACAGCCCGCTGAGCTTCACGATGTTCTTCGTGATCGTGTCCTGCGTGGGGGGCTTGTCGGTGAGGATCCCGGGGGCGATCGCGCCGATGATTTCGCTGTCCTGGATCGACTTGCGGAACGACTCGCGCTCCTCGGCGCTCCCGGCCGGGTCATTGCGGAGTGCGTTGCCGAGCTCGGTGGTCCCGAACCCGCCGCCCTCTTCCTCCACGAGGAACCCGAGCACGCGGGCGGTGTGGAGTCCGTAGAGCACGTGGCGGGGGTTGATCCCGGTGCGGTCGGAGACGTCAGCCTTCGATTTCGAGCCATCGGCGACCGCATCGATGATGCGGCGGACGTTTTCGAGGCTGTCTGCTTGCGGAATGTCTTTGCTTTCGAGGCGACGACGAGCGGTCGGCATGTTGAGGGGACGGAGTCTACATGCAGACCGGCGACCTTTCCGCCAAAAATTTGCCCGAACGTGTCGAGCGCGCGCGGAAAGGCCCCCGAGCCGCTGGAACCACGTGACGAGGCTGCCTCCGCGGGGGCATGATCGAAGTTTTTTGGCGCAGTTGACGTGTTTTGGATTACCTGCCTCGCGGGGAAGCGAGGTCAGCGGAGGGCGCGCATGGCGCGGGGAGGGAGACGCGACCGTACGGACGAGCTGATGGAGGCTCGACGCGCCGCATGGTTCGTCCTGTTGCAACTACGGGCCACATGCGCCCGCGCGCGTGGCGAAGGAATTGTTTGGAGGACCAACCATTGGCGCCGGCGAGCGTGACCGCTCGTCGACGATCTTCACAACACGAGCGCAGGCCCGTTCATCCGCGTGATCGACTCGCCGCCCGAGAGGCGCAAGTCCCGCACGAACACTGTGTCCGTATCCGCCGCGTCTTGCCCGAGCACCACCGTCGTGCCCGTCTCCGTCCGCACGACGACCTGATCGAGCGGCGCGAGGAAGCTCCGTCCCTCGCTCGCCGACACCACCCGCAGCCAGGGCGCCGTGTCGGCCCCGCGCTTCGCGATCCACGCCGCGATCGGCGTCGCAGGGATCCCCGCCGGCAGGGCCGTGTAGACCCACGGCGCATCCGCGGGCACGTGGAAGGTCGTCTCGGTGGAGCCCGACACGATCCGCACGATCCCCTCCGAGGGCACGAGATGCAGCCGCACCGGGAGCTCGTTCGCCATGCTGCTCGTCGTCGTGATCTCGGCGGACACGATGCGGCCGCTCACGTCGAGCGTCACGTCCTCGACCACCTGCCGCTCGGCCCCGCTCGCGAGCATGAGGCGCGTCTCGCCATGCAGCTTCTCGATGCCGTCCGGTCCGAGCGAACGCCAGGTTTGACCGGTCGAGCCGCGCTTGCCCGCGAAGGCGTGCGTCGACTCCGCCGTTCCCTTTGATGGTTCCTTCGAGTCCCCCGCGCCCGCGGGTGCATCGCACGCGCTCGTGAGCGAGGCGGCGGCGACGATCGATACGGCGGCAAACAGCATCTGCGAAGTGCGCATCAGGAAGGCCCTCCGTCGGTCCGTTCATGGGGATCGACGGAGCACCCCGGCGCGTGTGACGAAAAAAGTTCAGCGTGTACAGCCGAGCCGCGTCGACCGTTCGCGCGCCTCGTCCGCCGTCACGCTCCGCGGCCGCGCGCGCCCCCATCGATCGAGCACCGTCCGGTACGACGCACACGCGCCGCGTGTGTCCCCCGACGCTTCGAGCGCCTGTCCGAGCCACAGATGCGCGCGCGTGTGCGCGATCGGAAAACTCAGCGCCGAGCAGCTCCCGGCCGCCTGCGTGAGCCAGCGTTTCGCCTCGTCGAGCCGACCGCCGAGCATGAACGTGACGCCGGCCGACGCGCCCACCAGCGTGCCCGGTACGTACGGCGGCAGCGGGCCGTGCTCCGCGAGCGCCGCGAGCGCGTCGCGCGCGTCCTCTCCCTGGATCGTCGTGGCCGCCCAGCCGTGCAGCCACAGATAACTGCGCGCCGCCGGCGTCGCGCGGGACGACCACTCCGCGAGCCACGCGCGCCGCCGCGACGCGAGCCCCTCACGCGTGATCACGCCCGCCTTCCGCGCCGTCACGAGCAGCGCGGGCGTCGCGTCGTTCGAAAGGGCCGAGTCCTCCGCGCTCGGATCCGGCTCCCACGCGCCCTGACGATCCAGATAGTCGAGCGCCACGGCCCCGGCCTCCGCGTGTTTCCCCGACTCGATCAGGAGCTCCGCGACCGCGCGCGCCGCGATCCCGTGATCGTTGCGCCGCGCGCTGCCCTCCGCTCGCTTTCCGAGCGCCCGGGCGTGTTCGAGCGCCGCCTCGAAGTCACCGTAGAGCGCGGCCTTGCGCATCGCGCCCACGACGAGCACGCGACTCTGCACGAGCTCCGCCGTTCCCTTCGGCAACTCGTTCACCTGTTTGCCCGCGTGACGCAGCGCCTCCTCCACCGTCGCGCTCGGCTCGCCGCGTGACGCGAGCGCGTCGGCGAGCAGCGGGTACGAGAGGTGCGCCTGCGCGCCGCGCGCGATCATCTGCCGCGCCGACGACTCCATCGCGGCGCAACGCCCCGCATACCCTTCGAGGCGCGCGCGGTACGACAGGCACGCCATCGCATCCGGCGCGACCTCGAGGCACCGATCGATGGCCTTCTGCGCCTCGTCGAATCGGCCGCGGTACGCCTCGAAGACGGCGAGCGAGCTGAGCGCCCGGGCGAACTGCGGGTCGAGCTCGATCGCGCGCTTGAGGTGCTGGATCGCCGCTTGAAAGTCGTCGAAGTTGCCGCGGCCGAGCGCCAGGAAGTACCAGAGCTGCGCGTCGCCCGGGTGGTCTTTGATCATCACGCCGAGCCTGCGGCTTGCCTCGGCCCAGTCCGCGGGCTCGCGCTGCACGACCGGCTCGATCGCGTCGAGCAGCGCGCGGTCCCGCGGCGAGAGCGCGTCACTCTTCGCCCGCGCTTGCCGGAAGCTCTCGCGGACGCCGTCGAGGTGCTGCGCCATTCCGATCGCCGCGTACTGCACGTGCGCCGAGGCGAGGGCCGGATCGAGCGTGATCGCCCGCTGGAAATCCGGCCCCCACGAGCCGCCCGCGCGGAACGATTCGAGCCCCGCGCGATAGGCTGCGCGCGCTTCCTCGCTTTGCGACGCCGAGCTCGGCAGATCCGTCGCGACCACCGGCACGAGCGCGTTCGCAGCGGCGACACGCGTGCTCGCCGAGGGCTCCTCCAGCGGCGCCGCGGCCCTCTCGCTCCGGATCTTCGACGCCCCGATCGCCGCGACGAGCATCAAGACGAGCACCACGAGCGCGGCCGGGGCCAAAAAGCGCGTCATCCCCGGCTTTCGTGCGTCGTGATCGAGTGCGAGCTCCTTCGCGATCGCTCCGGCGTTCTCGTACCGCGCGTACGGCTCTTTTTGCAGGCACCGGAGCGCCACGCGTTCGAGGTCTGGATCCACGCCCGCGCGGATCGTCGACGGCAGCGTCGGCTCCGATCCTTCGATCGACGCGAGCACCGTGGCCGCGTTTTTACCGACGAACGGCCGCTTCCCCGTCAGCATCTCGTAGAGCATCACGCCGAACGAGAAGACGTCGCTCCGCGCGTCGACCGGTTTTCCGCGCGCTTGCTCGGGCGACATGTAGCTCGGCGTGCCGATGATCGCGCCGTCGGCCGTCGCGACCGACACCGGATCGATCTCCATGTGCGTCGCTTTCGCCAGCCCGAAATCGAGCAGGATCACCCGGCCGTCGGCCTCGATCATCACGTTCTCGGGCTTCATGTCCCGATGCACGAGGCCACGACCGTGCGCCTTCGCGAGCGCGCGGGCGAGGTCCCTCGCGACGCGTCGCGCCTCGTCGAGCGGCAGCGCCGGCGCGTCCTTCGGCCTCGCGTCGAGCCGCTCGCGCAGCGTCGAACCGCGCACCCGCTCCATCGCGATGAACGCCCGACCGCAATCCTCGCCGACGTCGTAGATCGCCACGACACCCGCGTGTCCGAGCGCCGCGGCTGCGCGCGCCTCGCGCAGGAGCCGACGCTTGCGCTCCTCGTCCTCCGACAGGAGCACCTTCAGCGCGACTTCGCGGCCGAGTGTCGGATCCGTCGCGGCGAACACCACGCCCATGCCGCCGCGACCGATCTCTTCGCGCACGACGAATCGCCCCACGCGCTCGCCCGGTCGTGGCAACGTCGCCGGTGCGCCCGGCGCGCTCCGTGAAGGGATCCGTGCGATTTTCGCCAGGAAAGGATCAGGCGTGATCGCCCCGTCGCCGTCTTCGGACGAGGACGACAGGGACGTGTCGTCTTCGTCGTCGTCGACGTCCCGCCGCACGTCACTCGTGCGTCCGGACAAGGGCTCGCCTGGCATGGACCGCCGCGAGCATACCATCCGCGAGCGCCGTTTCGCGCGGGAGAGCACTTCCCAAGCGCCGGCGGGGCGGGCAAGATGACCGTGCCCGCGCGCTGCCCCAAGGCTCGGGCCTCACGTCGCATGGACGCGGACAAAAGGCGCACAATCGATGCAGACATCCGCCGCCTCGCCGAGGGCGGGGACATCGGCGCCGCCACGTCCGTCGCCTTGCGCGCCTACGGCCCCGAGATCTTCGAGTTCGTCGCGGCGCTCCACCGCAACGAGACCGACGCCGCGGAGGTATTCTCCCTTTTCGCCGAGAAGCTCTGGAAAAGCCTGCCGAGTTTTCGCTGGGACGCCTCCTTCCGCACCTGGGCGTATGCCGTGGCGCGCACGTCGTCCCTCGATTTTCGCCGCGCCGAGAAGCGCCGCGCCGCGCGGGTCGTGCCCTTGCCGGAGGGCTCTCAGCTTTCGGCGATCGAGGCCGAGGTCCGCACCGTCACGCGCTCGTACCTCCGCACCGAGCGACGCGATCGTTTCGCCGAGCTCCGGGCGCGCCTGCCGCCCGAGGAGCAGGAACTCCTCATGCTGCGCGTCGATCGACAGCTCTCGTGGGACGACCTCGCCGTCGTGCTCCACGGCGAGGACGCGCCGCCGCTCGGGGCGGACGAACGCAAACGTGTCGCCGCGCGCCTGCGCAAGCGCTTCCAGCACCTCAAGGAAAAGCTCTACGAGATGGGGCGGCGCGAGGGGCTCGTCGGGGATGACAGCTAGCGAAGAAAGGTCTTTCGCGCCGCGCCCTCGCCTGCTATCGCACGCGGCGAGATGAGCCGCATCTACCGCACCCTTCCTCCGCCGGGCACTGCGCTCGGCATTGCATTCTCCGGGGGCCTCGACACGCGCACGGCCGTGGCCTGGCTCTCGCGCCAGGGCCTCCGCGTCCATTGTTATACCGCCGATCTCGGCCAGCCGGACGAGAAGACCCCGGCGGACATCCCGCCCGTCGCGCTCACGCACGGCGCCGCGGCGGCGCGGCTCGTCGATTGCCGCGAGTCCATGGCGCGGGAAGGCATCATCGCCATCCAGTGCGGCGCGTTCCACCTCTCGACCGCCGGCCGCAAATATTACAATACGACGCCCCTCGGCCGCGCCGTCACCTCGACGGCCATCGTCCGCGCGATGCGCGAGGAGGGCGTGCACGTCTTTGGCGACGGCAGCACGCACAAGGGCAACGACATCCAGCGGTTTTACCGTTATGGCGTGCTCGTCGATCCCGAGCTCAAGATCTACAAGCCCTGGCTCGACCAGAAGTTCGTCGACGCCTTCGGTGGCCGCACCGAGATGGCCCAGTATCTCGATTCGATCGGCATGCCGTACCCGATGGGCACCGAGAAGGCGTACAGCACCGACGCGAACGTCCTCGGCGCGACGCACGAGGCGAAGGACCTCGAGTTCCTCGACAAGGGCATGACGATCGTGAACCCCATCATGGGCGTGCCGTTCTGGCGCTCGGACGTCGCGATCGCCGAGGAGGAGGTCACGGTCGAATACGCCGAGGGCGTGCCCGTCGCGCTGAACGGCGCACGATTCTCGTCGCTGTTCTCCCTCATCGTCGCGGCGAACGAAATCGGCGGGCGGCATGGACTCGGGATGAGTGATCAGATCGAGAATCGCGTCATCGGCGCGAAGAGCCGCGGCATTTACGAGGCGCCCGGCATGGCGCTGCTCCACATCGCCTACGAGCGCCTGCTCTCCGCGACGCACAACGAGGACACGACCGACCTCTACGTCACGCTCGGCCGCCGCCTCGGCCGCCTCCTCTACGAGGGCAAGTGGTACGACCCCGAGGCGATGATGCTGAAGGAGTCGCTCGCCCGCTGGGTCGCGACGCCGATCAGCGGCATCGTGCGCCTCTCGCTCCGCCGCGGCGACGATTACACGATCCTCGAGACCCGCGCGGAGAAGAGCGCGTATGCGCCCGAGAAACTCTCCATGGAGAAGACCGAGGCCGCGTTCACGCCCGAGGATCGCATCGGCGCCCTGGAGATCCAGAACCTCGCCGTCTCGGACAACCGCACCCTCCTGCTCCATTATGCCGATCGTCTCGGCCGCCTCACCGGTCCTTCGGCGTCGTCCTTCGGCGACGTCCTCGGCGAGGGGGAGGGCGGGCCGAAGCGCCTCTCCTGAGGGGATACGGCGCCGCTTGTCGCCGCGCGGGCGTGTTGGTAGCTTCACCTGTCCTCGATGCTGCTGCCACGCCCCGAGCTCCTCGAACCCGAGACCCTCTTCCACGGCCGGTATCGGGTGATCCGGCCGATCAAGTCCGGCGGCATGGGCACGGTCTACGAGGTCGTCGACGAGAAGACCTCGAGCCGGCGCGCCCTCAAGGTCATGCTGCCGAATCTCGTGTCGAGCGAGGAGGGCCGCAAGCGCTTCGAGCTCGAAGCGCGGGCGACGGGCGCGATCGAGAGTGATCACATCGTCCGGATCGTCGACGTCGGCATCGATCCCGGCACCGAGCTGCCGTTCCTCGTGATGGAGCTGCTCCGCGGTCGCGACCTCGGGGCGATCCTCGATCAGGGCATCCGGCTCACCGTCGAGGACGTGCTCCGTTATCTCGCGCAGACCGCGCTCGCCCTGGACAAACTCCATGCCGCGGGTGTCGTCCACCGCGATCTCAAGCCCGAGAACGTCTTCGTCTCGTGGCGCGACGACGGCACGCCTTGCGTCAAGGTCCTCGATTTCGGGGTCGTGAAGACGGAGGATCCTGTCGTCGCCGGCATCACGACGCGCGGCATCCTCGGCACGCCGATCTACATGGCGCCCGAGCAGGTCGAGGCCTCGCGCGACATCGGGCCCGCGGCCGACATTTATGCCCTCGGCCAGCTCGCCTACGAATTGCTCGTCGGCGAGCCTTACTGGTCCGAGGAGCTCGAGCGTGACGGCTCGCCCATCCTGCTCGCGGCCGACATCTCCGCCGGCCCGCGCGAATCGCCGGAGGCGCGGGCCAAGCGCCGCAAGCGCGTCGACCTCCCTGCCGGATTCGATTCCTGGTTCGCCGGCGCGACCGCGAAATCGGTGGAGGCCCGTTTTCCGCGGGCGACGTTGGCCATCGCGGCCCTCACGGATCTCGTGCGCGAGAGCGCGCGGCCGTCGGTGGAGCAGGTTCCATCGGCCAAACCCAAGTCATCGGCTTCGCGCTCGGCGGCGGCTCCGCCTCCGGCGCGCGAGGTCGCGAAAAAGGGATTTCTGGTCACGGTGGATGGCGCGACGAACGTGGTCCGCGTCGACGTGTGGGGGTTCTGGGACCTCGGGGACGGGAAGGGGTACTGGGAGGAATTCGAGCGCAAGACGAGGCCGCTCCTCGGCAAACCGTGGTACGTCCTGGCAAACATCTCGAATTTCCCCCCCCAGAAGCCCGAAGTGAGCGCGTTCATCGAGAAGACGATGACCCACGCGCGCCAGCATGGCCTCGTGCGCGCGGCGAACCTCATCAGCAGCGCGCTCGGGCGCATGCAGATTCAGAGGCTTTCCGTCGAGACGGGGCTACCGGTGTATTCGTTCTTCACGACGGAGGGCGAGGCATTGCGGTGGCTGCTCACGGGGAAATGAGCGCCGGATCCTGACGTACGCGCGTGAAGGTCTCACGCGGCCTTCGGGCGCATCTCGTCGAACCACGCGCGCGCTTTCGCCTGCGTCTCGAAGAAGCGGTGAGCGATCTTCGCGCCCGTGAGGGAGCTCGTCGCGCGAATGATGAGATCGAGCACCACGCGGACGGGGGCAGGTGCGCCCACGTACGCGACGAAATGCGGGGGGAGGTTCCGGGACCGATCACGCAGCTCGTGCCGCGATCCGGGGCTGAATCCGCCCGCGTCGGAAATGTCGCACAGGACGAAGAGCCGGCCCCGCGCGAGCAATCGTTCGTCCGTCAAGCGCGCGAGCGCCGCCATCTCGCCGGGCAGGATCGGCCCGTGGAACTCCATCACGAGGAGATCGCCGGGCTCGAATCGTACATAGTGCCGGCCGACCCACGTCTCCTCGACGCTCATCGGCCGATCGTGCCCGAACGCGCGCGTGGCGTCCAGTTTGGCTCACGTATCACGCGAAAGGGACGGGATCGGGGCGATGGACGCCGCATTGCCTCTCCCGGTGCGTGTAAAGCTGGACAGTCGGGTGCGTCACGCGGTAACATCCCTTTCGCCATGAAGAACCGGAATTCCTTCGTTGGCAGGGGGCTCGAGGGTACGCGGCGGCGCTTTCGCCGGGCATTCCGCGGCGTGACGCTGGTCGAGGTGCTCATCGTCATCGCGATCATGGCGATCATCTCGTCGGGCGCGACGTACCTCGTGTTTCCCGAGTACAAGAAGGCGCGCATCCGGAGCGCGCTCATCGGCGCGTCCGTGATCAAGACGGCGGCCCAGATGTACGTCGAGCTCGATTTGCAAGGCGCCACCGAAGATTGCCCGACCATCGAGGAGCTCGTGGTCGCCGGGAAGATCGACGGAAAGAAAACGGACGATCCCTGGGGCGTCCCGTACAGAATCCTGTGCGCAGGGAAGGAGATCAACGTCATCTCCTGCGGCAACGATCGAAAGCCGGATACGGAGGACGACGTATGGGACGATTTCAAACCGGCTGAGCTGGATCGATTGAGCGCCCTTTGATGCGCTCGCCGACGGATCGCTACGCGCCGACGCAGGAACGGCCCAAGGCCCCGCCTTCGAACCTCGTCCCCACCTCAGCGGCCGCCCGCTCGCCCGATTCGAGCGCCCCCTCCATGTAGCCCGTCCATTCCGTCGCCGTCTCGGTGCCGGCCCAGTGGATTCGCCCCGCCGGCTCGCGCAGCGCGCGCCCGGCGCCGGTCATCACCCCGGGCCCCATCACCCCAACGGGACAGCCGCGCGTCCATGCCTCCGTCGACCAGTCGAATTCGACGTATTCGCTCGGTCGGAGCGCCCGCTCGCCGAACATACGCCCGAGGCTCCCGAGCACCACCGCGCGCCGCTCCTCCGGAGGCCTCTCCGAAAAGACGCGCGCCTTCTGCCCCACGACAAACCCCAGCAGCGAATGCACCGCGCCGTCGTGCGAGCCATTGTCGAACACGACCGACATCGGCCCCGTGCTCGTCACGGCCTCCCCCGAGAGCCCCGCCTCGCGCCAGAAAGGTCGATCGTAGACCGCGATGCATTTCACCGTGGAGCCCATCGGCATGCGTTGCGTGAGCTGGTCTCGCACGACGGGCAGGAGCGGCCTATATTCGATGCGGCCCGCGAGCGCCGGAGGGACCGCGACGATCACGTACTGCGCGCGCACCGCAATCTCGTCCGACGTCACGACCACGCCGCGCCCATCCTGCTCGATGCGCCGCGCCGGCGCGGAGAGCACGACCGCGTCATCGAGCCGCGCCGCGAGCCGGATCGAGAGCTGCTGCGCGCTGCCCACGAAGCGCCGCTCCTGCGCCCCGCCCTCGATTTCGACGAGGCGCATGAGCCCGCCGCCCGCGCGCAGGTACGCGAGGAAATACAGCATCGAGATCTCGCGCGGCTCCGCGCCGAACACCACGCGCACCGCCGCGTCGAAGAGCTCGCGCACGTCGCTGCGCGTGATGAGCTGCCTGGCTGCGGTTTCGAGCGTATCTTCGTCCCACGCCGATGCCTCCGCCGCCGCGAGCGGCCTCCCCTCGGGCAGCCGCGCCGCGAGCGCGTCGAGCTTGCGCAAAGCGAAGTGCAGCGCGACGAGCCCCGGCACCGGCAGCGAGGGAATGGTCCCCGAATACGTCGAGACCCGCCCGTCCCGCAGCAAGACTTTTTGCCCGGAATGGTACGTCGGAAACGTCGCGACCCCGAGCTCGGCGGCGAGGCGCCCCAGGCGGCGTTGCCCCGCGCCGAGCCATTGCCCTCCGAGATCGAGGACACGGCCCCCGATCTCCCGGCCCAGCGTGCGCCCGCCGACGCGATCCCGCGCTTCGAGCACCACGACACGTTTTCCCATGCGGGTCAGCGCGTCCGCCGCCGAGAGGCCCGCGAGGCCGGCGCCGACGATGACGACGTCGGCCTCGTGTTCTTTCTGGAAAGGGGCCATGGCCTCGCCGCTCCGATCAGAGTCGCTCGAGGACGACCGCGATCCCCTGCCCGCCGCCGATGCAGGCGCTGCCCACCGCGATCTGCTTGCCCGTGCGGCGCAGCGTGTGGACGAGGTGCGCCGTGATGCGCGCGCCCGAGGCGCCGAGCGGGTGGCCGAGCGCAATGGCCCCGCCATTGACGTTCGCCTTCTCCAGCGGAATCCCGAGCTCCTTCTGCACCGCGAGCCATTGCGGCGCGAACGCCTCGTTCACGTCGAAGAGGTCGACTGCGTCGAAAGAAATCCCCGCGCGCTCGAGGGCCTTCGGAATGGCGGCCGCCGGGCCGATGCCCATGATCGAGGGATCCACGCCCGCCGACGCCCATTGCAGGAGCCTCGCGAGCGGCGTCCAGCCCTTCTCGCGCGCCTTTTCCGCCGTGGTCACGACGAGCATCGCCGCGCCGTCACAGATGCCGCTCGCATTGCCGGCCGTGACCGTGCCGTCCTTCTTGAAGACGGGCGCGAGCTTCGCCAGCGCCTCCGGCGTCGATTGCGGCCTCGGGTGCTCGTCCACCGCGAACGAGACCGGCGGCGCCCCGCGCTTGCCCGGCAGCTCGATCGGCGCGATCTCGTCCTTGAACGCGCCCGCCTCGTTCGCCGCGGCCCAGAGCTTCTGGCTGCGGAGCGCATATTCGTCACATTCGGCGCGCGAGATGTTGTATTTCGCCGCCAAATTTTCGGCCGTGATGGCCATCGGCGAATTCACGTAGCTATCGGTGAGCGCGCTCCAGAGCGAATCCTCGAGCGCCGGGGCCTTGCCGAACGCGAAGCCTTCGCGCCCGCCGCGGAGCACGTGCGGCGCCTGCGACATGTTCTCGGTGCCGCCCGCGAGCACCACGTCGGCGTCGCCGAGCAGGAGGAGCTGGGCCGCCTGCACGACCGCCTCGAACCCCGAGCCGCAAAGCCGGTTCACCGTGAGCGCCGGGACCTCGATGGGCACGCCCGCCTTGAGGCCGATGTGGCGCGCGCAGTAGATGGCGTCGGCGCTCGTCTGCATGACGTTGCCGACGACGACGTGTCCGACGTCGGTCGGCGCCGCGCCGGCCTGCGCGAGGGCAGCCTTGGCCGCGTGCGCCGCGAGATCGTTCGCCGTGACACCCTTGAGCGCGCCATTCATCGTCCCGAACGCGGTGCGCTTCGCGCCCACGATGACGATGTCCTTGCTGAGCTTGGCCATGTTTTCTCCGTGCATGTCCTGTGAGGGCCGGGAGCATGCGCCGGACTTTCGTGCCGGGCAAGTCCCCTAGAACATCGATCGGTTTGCAACCGCTCGCTCTCGTTCGAGCGCAAGAAATGCGCGAATCACGCGCCGCGGGAGCGTGAACCCTCACCTCGAAAACCGCATGCGGTACTCCATCGGCGACACGAAAAGATGCCGCTGGAACGTCACGCGCATCCGTTCCTCATTGCCGAATCCGCACTGCCGCGCGATCTCGTCCACGTTGCGCGTTGACGTTTCGAGCAGCCGCCGCGCCGCCTCCAGCCGGAACATCTCCACCGCCTTCGCCGGCGTTCGTCCCGTCGTCTGCCGGTAGACGCGCGAAAAGTTCCGCGGGCTCATCCTTGCTTTTTTCGCGAGCAGCTCGACCGTCAGATCCTCGCGGCCGAGATTTTCCGAGATCCAGTGGTGCAGATCGTCGAAGGCTCCGCCGTCTTCGACCTGCGATTGCAACACCTCGCTGAACTGCGACTGCCCGCCCGGCCGCTTGAGGAAAACCACGAGCTCGCGCGCCACCTTCATCGCGATGTCCCGCCCGCAGTCCGCTTCTACGAGCGCCAGGGAGAGATCGATTCCCGCCGTCACGCCCGCCGACGTCCAGACCGGCCCCTCCTGCACGAAGATCGCATCCCGATCGACCTCGACCGAGGGAAAACGTTTCTTCAAGAGGTCACACATCAACCAGTGCGTCGCGGCTCGTTTTCCCGTGAGGAGCCCTGCCTGGGCCAGGAAAAACGTTCCGGTGCACACGGAGGCCGTCCGCCGCGCCCTGCGGGACATTTCGGCGAGCCAGCACGCAAGCTCCGTGGCGCCGTCGAGCGCTTGCTCGATCTCCGGGGCGCCGGGCACGACGATTGTGTCCACCTCCTGGCCCGTGAACTCCGCGACCGGCGACGTATCGAGCTCCACGCCCTCCGCCGCGCGCACGAGCCCGCCTGTCAGGCTCACGGTTCGTCGCGCGTAGCCCGGCCGTCCGACCGCCTCCATGTAGCGCGACGCGGCCCAGAACACCGTCTGTGGCCCGGTCAGGTCAAGCAGCCCCATCCCGGGAAGCGCCACGAACAGCACGAGCCGCGGTTGGCTCACGCACGTTGGCCGAAAATCAGGGGTCAATGGCATTGGCGGCAGGCCCTCCTCGCCATACCAGAGGTAGCATGTCGAAGAAAGTATTGATCGTCGGAGGAGGCTTCGCCGGAGTCTGGGGCGCTCTGGCGGCCGCGCGGCTGCTCGACCAGCAAGGAAAAACCAGCGCGGACGTCGAGGTCACGCTCGTCTCTCCGCAGCCCGCCCTCCACATTCGCCCGCGGCTCTACGAGCCCTCTCCGGAGGACATGAGCGCGCCCCTTTTGCCACTCCTCGATGCGATCGGCGTCCGTTTCGTCGAGGGGTCCGTCGCGGAAATCCGGACCCGCGACACGCAGGTCGACGTGATTGCGACAAACGGCGCGAGGCGCAGCTTGCCTTATGATCGGCTGCTGCTCACCAGCGGCAGCAAGCTCTTCCGACCGCCCGTTCCCGGCCTCTCGGAGCATGCCTTCTCCGTCGATCAGCTGGGCGATGCCGTCGCGCTCGACAAGCACCTCGCGGCTCTCGCCGCCCTGCCCGAGACGCCCGCGCGAAATACGGTCGTCGTCGCAGGAGGCGGATTCACGGGGCTCGAGCTCGCCACGGAGCTGCCCCTGCGCTTGCGACAGGTGTTCGGCGCGAATGCGAAGATCTCGGTGATCATCGTCGAAAGGGGAGGGGAGGTCGGCGGCGGCCTCGGTGAGAACCCGCGTCCCGTCATCGTGGAGGCGCTCCAATCCCTCGGCGTGGAATATCGGAGCGGCATCGCCGTCGCGTCCATCGATGCCGGCGGCGTGGTGACCAATTCCGGCGAGCGCATCGAGGCCCACACCGTCGTCTGGACCGCCGGCATGCGCGCGAGCAGCCTCACGGCCCAGGTCTCTTCCTCGCTCGATCCCCTCGGCCGCGTCGAAGTCACCCCGGACCTGCGTGTCGTCGGCACACCGCACGTTTTCGCGGCGGGTGACGTCGCCCGCGCGCTCACCGACGAGCAGGGCCATTACGCCCTCATGTCGTGCCAGCACGCCATTGCGATGGGCCGTTTCGGGGGGCACAATGTCGTGGCCGACCTCCTCGGCGTTCCCACGCTCGAATACCGGCAGCGGTTTTACGCCACCTGCCTCGACCTCGGGGAATGGGGAGCTCTCTACGCGGAAGGCTGGGATCGCCAGATCAAGCTCACGGCCGCCGCGGGCAAGGAGCGCAAGCGCGCGATCAATACCATGTGGATTTATCCCCCCGCTCCGAACCGCGCTACAGCGCTCGCCGCGGGCGACCCCCTGATCACCTTCGGCTGAATTCAGCGCGGGGGGCGATCGGCTTTCCGGGCCGATCGGAGCCCCCCCCCGCGCTGCGAACGTCAGGGCCGCTCGACCTTGAACGACGGCGACGTCCAGGTCTCCCAGTGCGCCGGGTTGTTCGCGTCGCCGAGCGCCTTCAGCACGCTCATCTTCATCACGTAATTGCCGTTCGGCACGGTGACCACGTTCTTGCCGATCGTCGTGGTCCCATTCCAGGCGAACGAATACGTGCCCGTCGGATCCGCGTTCCGCCCGACGTACGTATACGTGTAGGCGGTGCCCCACGGCTTCTGAAGGCCCGCAGCCTCGACGATGTCGACCTTGATCGTCGTCACCTGGTGCTCGACGTGCAGGGTGACGTTCGGCACGTTGGTCGTCCCCGACATCGTGAAGACAGCGCCCGCGTTTTGCTTGTTGTAGGTCGGCGGATTGGTCGAATTGTTCTGTCGCGACAGCCAGGGGAAGCCCTGCGCCGTCGGGACGAGCGCCACGATCGATTGATAATCACCCTTGAAGCCGATGTACGGCACGCGCAGCGTCGTCGTGCCGCCCGTCTGCGCGAACTTGATGAAGCCGCCGTACACGCCTTGATCGGCGAGGTTCGGGTTCGGCGTGATCGTGACCTCCACCGTCGCCGTGCCGTTCGCCGGGACCGTCACGCTCTGCGCGCTGAAGTCCGCGGTCGGCGGCACGTCCGTCTTCGAGAGCGCCGCCGGCGTGCCGTACGTGCCCACCGACGAGGCGCCCGGCTGGTGCGAGACGTCGTACGTGATGGGCTCATTGCCGTCGTTCTTCAGGGTGATCGTCTGCGTCGTGGGGCCCGTCGTCTCGCCGAGGGCGATTCGGCTCGGCCACACGCTGGCCGTCGTGACCGCGGCCTTGTCGACGCGAATGAGGCCCGCGCCCTGCCGATGCGCGCTGTCGAGGATGCCCGTCGACGGATCGATGCCCCAGAGGAGCGGTTCCGCCGTGTTCTGGAGCCGCGCGCGAATCGCGTCGAAATCGGTCTCGCCCGTCGCCTGGATGAGCAACGCGATCGAGCCCGCCGTGTGCGGCGAGGCCATCGACGTGCCGCTCTGCGAGGTGTACCCGCCGATCTCCAGCGGGTACGTCGAATAGATCGACCCACCCGGCGACGTGAGGTCCGGCTTGAACGAGAGATCCGGCCCCGCGCCCCACGAGCTGAACGTCGAAATGCGCCCGGCGACGCTGTTCGGCGAGGTGACCGTGTCGTCCGTCCATGTCAGGGACACCGCCCCCGCGCCCAGGCGCTGGACGATGAGATCACCTTCCGCCATCGTAATGCCGACAACCGGGATCCCCACGGGCGTCGTGCCCGCGGGCGAACCCGTGGGAATCGTGACGCCGGGGACCAGCGCGCCGGCCGCGTTGTTGTACACGACGACGGCCGAGGCGCCCGCGGCCTGCGCATTCTTCGATTTCTCGAAGAACGTGCAGCCGCCGCGCTTGATGAGCGCCACCTTGCCCGTGAGGCTCCCCGCCGCCGGCGGATTCACGTTGCACGCGTCCGTGGTAATCGTGTTCGCCGTCGCCGTGGCCACGATCTCCAGCGTGCCCGTGAGCGGCGCGGGAGGCACGCCCGTGCCCACGTTGTACCCGAAGGACTTGGCGTCCGGCGTGATCGAAAACGAGAGCTGCGCGACGTGCGTGTTCTCGGCGGAGGCCGAGGCAAAAACGTTTGTCCCGACGCCCGGCGCGCCCGTGGCCCAGACGCCGCGGTCGCCGTTGTTGCCGCCCGAGCAGGAGACGATCGTACCGTTCTTCGAGAGGTTCGACGCCGCCACGGCCGTCGGATACTGCGGCCATTGATACCCGGAGCCGATGCTCATGTTGACGACACGCATGCCGTCCTGCTGCGCCCGCTCCATGGCCTGGATCATGATGTCCGTGCTCGTCGACCCGGCGCAGCCGAACACGCGATACGCGCCGAGCGTGACCTCGGGGGCGACGCCGACGACCGCGCCATTCGCGCCGACGATGCCGGCGACGTGCGTGCCGTGACCGCCGCAATCGTCCGGATCCGCGTCGGGAATGGCATACGCCCCCGCGACGCCCGACTGGAACCCGTCACCGACGAAATCGTAGCCGTACTGGACCCGGCACCCCGGACCAAAGCAGCCGCCGCCGAGATCGGGGTGATCATAATCGACGCCGCTGTCGATGATGCCGACGCGGACATTCGTGCCCGTGAGCCCGAGCTGGCTCCGCGCGATGTCGACGCCCGTCATCGCGATCGCCGTCGCCATGTCCATCTGCGGGCCGCCGTCCTCCGGCGTGTCCTCCTGCTGGATCGGGACCACCGGCCAGACCGACTTCACGCCGGGAATCCGTGCGAGCTCCGCGACGTGCTCGGGCGCGACCCGGATCGAAAGGCCGTTCCACAGCCGGTGGAACGAGAGCCGCTCGGTGTACGAGATGCCCCGCTTCTCGGCCTCGGCTTTGAACACGACCTTTTGCTGGAGGAGCAACGACTCCGACCCGCCGCGCAGGAGCGGCTTCTCTTCGAGCTCCACGAACCAGAACTCGGGGGTCTCGTTCTGCTCGCGCGTCACGACCGACGAGGGATCGTACACGTCCCCGTTCCCATCCGCCTGTTCCCCGTCGGGCTCTCCGCCGCAAGCCGCGAGCAAGGAGGGCAATGCAAGTAGGTGAATCCAGCGAAAGCGCCTCATGTGTACCTCTTCGGCCGCCGCGTTTGGGGCCCTTTCCAGACCAGTGCCCCCGCCGCAACCGGGCGTCAAGAGGGTGGGAGGACTTGCCGTCGGGGAGGCGTGCCCCATTGCCTTCGAACATGCCCCCGAAAGGGCGGCCGGGGAGGGTGAAAATGCGAATTTCATCGCGGAAGACGCTCTTCGTTGTTTTCGGTTTGCTCGCCGCATCGTCCTTCCTCGCCCCGCGCGCCGCGGTGAGCGACGTTGCCGGCGAGATCACGAACCCATCCGCGGCGGCGCCGGTGCTCGAAGGGATGGGATCGCTCCACTTCCCCATCACCACCAGCGTCCCCTCCGCCCAGCGTTATTTCAACCAGGGCATGACGCTGGCTTATGCCTTCAACCACGCCGAGGCGGAGCGCTCGTTCCTCGAAGCCGCGCGCCTCGATCCCGGCTGCGCGATGTGTTTCTGGGGGGCCGCGCTCGTGCTCGGCCCGAACATCAACGCTCCCATGAGCGACGACGCCGTCCCGCGCGCGTATGCGCACATCCAGCGCGCCCGCGCGCTCGCGACCGCGAACAGCGTCACGCGCCGCGAGTGCGAGCTCATCGAGGCCCTCGCGATGCGATACGCGCCCGCCCCCGTGGCCGATCGCGCCCCGCTCGATGTCGCCTATGCCGGGGCCATGAAGAAGGTCGCCAAGCGCATCCCGGACGACGTGGACATTCTCGCGCTGTACGCCGAGGCGCTCATGGACCTGAGCCCCTGGAATTACTGGGAGCGCGGGAAGCCGCGGGCGAATACCGAGGAGGTGATGTCCGCGCTGGAGCGGGCGATGAAGCTCGATCCGAACCATCCCGGGGCAAACCATTACTACATTCATGTCGTCGAGTCCTCGTCGCACCCCGCGCGTGCGCTCGACGCGGCCGAGCGGCTCGCGGACCTCGTGCCTGGCGCCGGGCACCTCGTGCACATGCCGTCGCACATCTACCTTCGCCTGGGCCGCTATGATGACGCCGCGATCGCCAACAAGCGCGCCATCGTCGCCGACGACAGGTACGCGCCCCTCGCCGATCCCTCGAACATGTACCTCGTCATGTACCGGACGCACAACGTACACTTCCTGTGGGCCGTGTTGGCGCTCCAAGGGAAGTCCGAGGAGGCGCTTCGGGTTGCGCGCTCGATCCCGCGGCGTCTCGGACACGCCGCGCACGGCCACGGCGAACCCATGGCCACGATGGTCGAGCATTTCCTGGCCGCACCCCTCTATGCCCTGGTTCGTTTCGGCCGGTGGCAAGAGATCCTGCATGCGGAAGCGCCGCCCGAGGATCGCGCCTACTCGCGCGGCGTGTACCATTACGCCCGGGCCATTGCGTTCTCCCGGCTCGGCGACGTGAAAGCCGCGGATCGCGAGCTCGCCGCGCTGGAAAAGATTGCGGCGGAGCCCTCGCTCCTCAGGACCACGGTGTCCGGCGTGAACTCGCCGAGCGCCGTCCTGGGCGTCGCCCTCGCGGTCACGCGTGGCGAGCTCGCGGCGGATCGGGGCGATCTCGACACGGCCATCCGCGAGCTCCAATTCGCGGTCGTCCTCGAAGACGAGCTCCGTTACATGGAACCGCCGGACTGGCACCACCCGACGCGGCAGATCCTCGGCGCCGTCCTGCTCCGCGCGCGGAGGGCCACGGAGGCCGAGCGTGTCTATCGAGAGGACCTCGAAAACCTGCCGGAGAACGGGTTTTCGCTCTTCGGCCTCGCCCATGCGCTCGAGCTCCAGGGCAAGGCGTCCGAGGCGGCGAAGGTCCTTCGCCGATTCGAGGTCGCCTTCGCGCGCGCCGACATCCGGCTCGAAGCCTCCCGGTTCTGAAACCTCCTCGCCCCGAGGGGGACGCCTCGCGTCACGAACTTTTCGATGCTCCAAGCCGGTTCGGCTATCCTCGCCCGCGAGGAGGCCTTCGGTGACGAAAACACGCAAGAAGACGCTTGGATGGATCGCCCTCGGGTTGCTCGGGGCGACCTTTGCTGCCTGCGGGGGCGATGACAAACCGATAACGGAAAACCCCCCGACCGCGGTTGATCCGCTGGCCCATTGCCAGTTCGAAACCCCACCGGAGCGCCCGTCCAAACCGGCAAATGCTCCGACGGACGTCAAGGCCGGCTACGGCGCCGCCGTCCTGCCCATGCCCATCGGCACGCCCGTGGGCGGCTACGCCTCGCGCACCGTCGGCCTCGGCGGTGCCAAGCCCGTCGACGACCGCCCCCGGCGCTTCGGCAAGAGCCTCGTGCCCACCGTGGGCATCCACGACGCGCCACGCGCCGAGGCCCTCGCCCTCGAAGCCGGCGGCGAGCGCGTGGTCATCGTCCGCGTCGACGCGCCGCTCCTCAACGAGAACACACTCTTCGAGCTCGAATCAAAGGTCGCCCCCGACGGCTCCATGCGCGGCCGCATCATCATGACCGCCTCGCATAGCCACGCCGCCTGGGCCGGCTACCAGCCGAGCTTCATCCTCATGCCCGGCGTCGATCGCCCGAAATCCGCGCTCGCCGAGCGCGCCATCGCCGCCATGGCCGACGCCATCGAGCAGGCGCTCGGCGGGCTCGCCCCCGCGAAGATCGGCGTCACGGTCGAGAAGGACTTCGACCCGAACGACGAGGTCAACCGCGACCGGCGCGGCGAAAACAACATGCTCCCCGGGCCCGACGGCAACGACGCGGGCAAGCGAAAGGACCCGACGCTCTGGGTCCTGCGTGTCGACAAGGCCGACGGCACGCCCCTCGCGGCCCTCGTCGATTTCCCCATTCACGGCACGATCGGCGGCGGCGACAACCCGCTCGTCTCGACCGACGCCCCCGGCGCCATCGCGCGCGCGCTGAGCGCCGAGCTCGGATATCCCGTCATGCACGTGCAGGGCGCGGCCGGCGACGTCTCGCCCGCGGGCCACGACGGCCGCACCTCCTGTCCGGACTCGCTCCGGTGCCTCGACATTCCGCGCCTGGAGACGCTCGGCGCCCGCGCGACCGAGCTCATCGCGCCCATCATCGGCAGCGTTCAGACCGGCGACAAGGCTGCGTTCGAGATCGTCACGCGGAGCTACTACATCGGCCGCGACGGCGTCGTGAAGCGCCCCGACGGCACCGAGCTCCGCTACGCGCCGTACGATCCGAACGTCGAGGAGTACGTGCCCGACGGCGTCTTCCTCGACGAGAATGGCAAGGTCAAGAGCCCCATCGACGAGTTCAACACCTACGCCGGCGCGGGCCTGTGCGGCGAGCAGAGCGGCACGGGCGCGATCGCCGGTTTGCCCGGGGCGCTCAGCATGCCGGTCTACGGCTCGTGCCTCGAAATCGCCAAGGGCGGCGGCATCATCTTCGGCCTCTTCGACGTCGGCTCCGACATGCCCCTGCCGCTCTGCGACTCTGTCCGCACGACGGCCGCGGCGTTGCGTATTTCGGGCACGCCGACCGGCGATTACCTCGTCGTCACGGCGCCCGGCGAACCGGTCGCGCCCTGGGCAGCTTATCTTCGTGGCCTTTCGCCCGCGGGCCCCGATCGGACGCTGCTCATCGGGTATGCCGACGATCACGTCGGATACATTCTCACGGGCGAGGATTGGCTCGCGGGCGGCTACGAGCCGAGCATCAACGTCTGGGGCCCGCTCGAAGGCGAGCTGATCCTCGCCGGCGTGCTCGAAGCGGCGAAGCTCGCGTGGACGCCCGAAATCGAGGATCCCGAAGTCGGCAGCTCGCGCTTCACCGCCTGGAAATACCCCGACGAGGCGCCGATCACGAAGCTCGAGACCACCGATCATGGCACGGCGGCGTCCGTGTCCCCCGTGCTTTTCTGGCCGGACACGGTGGCCGCGGAGGTCTCCGTGCCGCAGGTTTCGCGGGCGGTCGGCGCCGCGCGGTTTGCCTGGTATGGCGGCGATCCGGCCATCGACATGCCCGAGGTATTCATCGAGCGGGAAGCGGCGCTCGGCATGTACCAGCCGCTCGCCGACGCGAAGGGCCGCCCGGCCACCTCGTACGAGGGTACGATTGTCACGACGTACTCGCCCGACCCGGTGCATGCGGAGGTGCCCGAGCACCACGTCTACACGGCGACGTGGCAGCCCGTCCCGTCGGACCTCTTCTCCGCGCAGAAACCGATGCTGCCATTCTCGCTCCCGCTCGGGAAATACCGCTTCCGCGTGAAGGGCAAAGCGCTCGCGGCATCCGGCGAGACGACCTACGAGATCACGAGCCCGTCGTTCGAGGTCGTCGCCGCGCCGCTTTCGTCTGCGTCGACCGCGACGCGTGGCGCCTCGTCGATCGACCTCGTGGCAAACCTCGGGACGGCGCCGGGGCTTCGTGCTTTGCGGGTGGGGCCGAGCGATTCGGGCGTGCCGCTGCTCGGCCCGTGGACGGTGACGGTGACGTTCGCGAACAACCAGACGAAGACGGTCGAGGTCAATCCCGACGCCGAGGGCAAGGCCAGCCTGCCGCTCACGATGCAGGAGGCGCTGGATGCGCAATCGGTCGAGATTCGCGACGTGGCGGGCAATGGCGGGACGCTGACCGTTCCTTGATTGTCCCGAGGGGGACGCCTCGCGTCCCCTTCTCGTCCGGGCAAAGCCCGGACGATTCACCCCGAGGCGAGTTCGCTTTGCGATCTCGCAGAGCGCCGAACAGTTCGGCGCTCTAACTCGCGCGCTTCTCGCGCCTCTCGCGCTTCTTCCCGTCGCGCCGCGCCTCCTTGCCGAACTTCTCGCGCGCGTTTTCCTTCAGCTCCTTCGCGAGCTTCTTCACGTCCTTCGCCTCGTCGCGCGTCACCTTGCCGTCTTTGCCGGCCTCCTTCGCGGCGGCGCGGATCGCGGCGGCGCCCGCCTCGAAATCCTTGCGGATCTGCGCCTTCATCGACTCCGGCAGCGGATGCGCGGCGAGGAGCGACTCCATTTGCTCGCGCGCGTGCTTGATCTTTTCCTCGACCTTCTCGTCGAAGCGGGCCGACTCCATGGGGAATTCGCCCTTGCCGTGCTTCTTCTTGTCGACCTTCTCGACCCTCGGCGCCTTGCCCTTCTCCTCGGCGGAGGCGGCGAGCGGGGCGGTCGCGAACACGAAGGCGAGGGCAAACGCGAGGGGGCGAACGAAAGTACGAAGGCTCGACATGGCGGGGCTCCTTTACGGGCGATGCCGTGGTTCGAGCGGAGGAAGAGCACGCGGCATGCCAGGCGTCCGGGCCTTGTGATCCGCGGATTTTGCGAGATCTCGGCCTGCGGAGCAAGCGCCGCACCTGCGGAATTCCGCGCCCGCTGCGGCGCATCGCGCGCACCGGGGCGGCTCGGGTACCGGCGCGACGGGCGCCGAGGGAGGCTGGTACGAGATCGATTACTGCTGTTCGAGTTGCTCGTAAGGCCAACCGGGCGGCGGCGGGGCCGTCGTCCAGCGGAAGTTTTCGGGCTCGAGGATCGATTCGAGATACTCTCGCCATAGCTCGAGGATCAATCGATATGTCGACGCCGTCACGAGGACCTGCATGGCCAGGCGACCCGTCCTCGTGGCCTGGTTCGGCCATTCGCTCGAAATTCGCGCCATCAGCGTGTATTCGAGCTCGATGATGCGGTCGACCGAATCCAGGCGCCGCTGGATCTCCTCGCATCGGACGGCGATGATCTTCTTGTACCAGTCGTGTCCCTCCCTGGTCATCGCGCCCTCCCTTCACGAGGTGATGGCGCGCCGCGGCCCCCCTCCTGGGCAGCCGCGGCGCGCGCATCGGGCTCGTTCACGGCTGTACGGGCGCCGGGGCCGGGGCCGGGGCCCCACCACCACTACCAGTACCGCCCGGCGTGGCCTCGAGGAAGCGGATCGCCCTCCCGGCCTTCATGAAGAGGAGGAGATTCTTGGCGACGACCTGCTCGAGCGTGTCCCGAACCGACTCGTTGACCTCGAGGATCTCGTCCACGGTCGCCGGCGTCACCGGCGTCGGCGTCTGGCCCGGGAGCGTACCGAGGACCCACTGAATCTTCTCACCCTCGGCGTTGAGGATGTGCGAGAGACCCATCTCCTCCATTGCGATCGAGATGAGGACGAGGGACGCGACGTCTTCGCGCTGAAAGTCGGGGAGGTTCGGGAAATTGGGGATATTGACCTGGCTCATGGTTTCTTCCTTCTTATTCGTAATGCCCCGCGGCGTCCGGCTCCCTATGAGCCGTTTCGTTTATCGCTGCGGGCACTAGCAATGACGAACGAGGCGTCGTTTTCGTGAGCAGAGAATCGACGCTCGCGCGTCGTTTTCCCGGACCGCTATCGGCATCCGACGCGGACGGACACGATCGCGTGTCTCGACGATTCCCGTGTCGATTGGCGAATCGATATTGACGGGGCCGCTCCTCCATCGAATCATCGGCAATATTCAACTTACCTGCACGCGCTCGACTGGCGCGTCGCGTCGATTGGGGAGGTTGCTCATGGGGGGGGAGAACCAGAGCTTCACGCGTGCCTCTTTTCAAGAGGCGTGGTCGCAATCCGAGCCACAGCTCCGGAAGCTCTGCTTTCGCTGGACAGGAAGGGATCCCGAGGCCGCGCGCGACGCGCTCGGCACGGTCGCCGTGCTCGCCATGGAGGAGCTCACGCAGCGCCCGGGCGAGATATCGAATGTGCGCGCCTGGCTGACCCGGCTCGCGCGGAACGCTTGTGTCGACATTCACCGGGAGCGCGCGATCAAAAGGCGCGCGATCGAGCGGCTCACGATCGAAGGGGGGATCGAATCGGCGCACGCCGAGTCTCCGGAGGCCGAGCAGATGCGGCGCGAGCTCGACGTGCTCGTAAGGAGGGCCATCGACGGCTTGCCGCCCGGACTCGCAGAGACCGCGAAGCTCCGTCTCGTCGAGGAAGAACCTTACGAGGACATCGCAGGCGAGCTCTCGCTCTCGCCCGAGACCGTACGAAAGCGTATCCAGGACGCGCGAACGCGTTTACGCAACGAGCTCGCGACGCACGTGGAGGAGACGAGGCCCCGCGGAATCACGCGCCGGGTGGAAAGCCGTCTCTCCACACGCTGATGCATACGGCCCGGGCCGGATATGTTTTATACGGCCCGGGCCGGATATGACATTGTCCGACCCATTTTACCTCGACTCCCGCGCGCAACGCGCCTCGGCTTGGTGATAGCTTGGTCGACACTTCTATACACTTGTACAATCGGGGGGCGTAATGACGACGACCGCGCCGGGTCCTGGGTTCCTGACGGCGAACGAGGCCGTAGCGTTCCTTTCCGTCAAGCGGGCAACACTCTACACCTACGTGAGCCGGGGCCTCTTGCGAAGCGTCCCGTGCCCCGGGGGGCGCGGCAGGTATTACCTGCGCGAGGACGTCGAGCGATTGAAAGCTCGGAGCGAGGCGCACGCCGGCAGGTCCGGGCCTGATTCCGATGTGGAGCGAAGCTCGTCCCGGACGTTCATCACGCAGATGTCCCCCGAGGGGCCACGTTATCGAGGGCACGCCGTGGCCGACCTCGTGCGCGAGGGCAACTCGTTCGAGGCCGTGGCCGAGCTCCTCATGGTCCGGGAGGCTCCCCTCGAAGGAGGATCGAGACTGGGCGTGGCCCTCGTCCGACGAGGAGCGGCGCGACGTCCTTTCAATCCTGCGCCGGGCCTGCGATGCGCTCGTGCTCCTCTCCTTGCCTTCGGCACCCCTCGACGTGGTGCGCCTGGGTATCCTCTTCTGGGCGCTACACCGGCACGGTAACCCCAGCCCGGACCCACAAGCGAACCTCGTCGAGGCGCGCGCGCTGCTCCGGCTCGTCGCCGCATTGCCCGCCACCTGCCGCGGCGTCACGCGCGCTCTATCGGCCGCCCGCGCCTCGACCCTCGCCGAGAGCCTCGCCATTGCGTGGCCCCCCTCGGAAGGGGATTCCAGCGCGCCGACGCGCGTGGCGCTGCTCGATCGCGCGCTCTCGCTCGTGGCCGATCATGCCGTTGATCCGCCCGCGCTCGCCGCGCGCGCCGCCGCGCATGCGGGCGGCAGCCTCGCGGCCTGCGTGCTCGCGGGCGTGGAGGCGCTCTCGGGGGACGAGCACGCCGGGGTATGCGCGGAGCTCGCCGATTGGATCGACGTCCTCGAGACGACGGCGAAGGTCAGGGAATTCGTGGCCGAGCGGCTCGACAGCGGGACCCCGATTCCTGGCTTCGGTCGTCTTGCCGGGGCGGACCCCCGCGCGGCGATTCTGCTCGAGGCCGCTGCATCCTTTGCGCCCGCGGATAGACGTCTCCAGCGCGCCCTGGATCTCGTCGGATTCGCGCGCGGTTGCGGGGAGCCCGGCCTCGAAGTGGGGCTCGTGGCCCTCGCCGCGGCGCTCGGATTGCCGCCGGGCGCGCCGCCATTCTAGCGGTCGGCCGCGTGGCCGGGCTCGTCGCGCACGTCCTCGAAGCCGAACATCGTTACTGACGTGCGAGCGCCTCGAACCACGGCCGGAGCGGGCGCGTTCCTCGCGCCTCGGCCACCGAATCCGTGGTCATGACGGCCGCGACGAACTCCAGCATATCGGACAGGCGCGGGTGCGGTAGGCGCAGGCCGGCGCTCCAGAACCGAAATACGCCGGGCGGCACGTGCATGATCCGCGGCTTTTTGCCCACGACGTCGAATGCGAGCCGCATGATCTCCTCGCGGGTCAGGACCTCCGGGCCGCCCACCGTGACGAACTCCGGGCCTTCCTCGACCACGGAGACCATGGCCTCGGCGACGCAGATAGGATGCACGGGATTGGCCTTTGCCGTCCCGTCGCCGGCGACGGAGCCGAATCCCATGCGGGCCATGTCGATCAGATCGCCGAGCGCCGAGTAAATCCCGGTTGGCCGGACGAACGAGCACGAGAGGCCCGAGGCGCGCAGCATGTCCTCCGTCTCGACGTGCGCCCGGATGTACCGCGTGTGATCGTATCCGGGCCCGGGGTGCGCGGAGAGATACACGAAACGTTTGGCGGAGGCGCGAAGCGAAGCTTCGAGGAGGTTTGCGTGGGCCGCGACGTCCACGTCGCGGAAGGAGCGACGCTCGCTCATCCCGAGCGCCACGTTCGCGCCGAGGCAGGACACGACGACGTCGATCCCCGCGAGCGCCTCGCCGAGCGAACCGGCCCGCGTCGCGTCCCCGAGGACGACCTCGCTCGCGAGCGGGCGGATCTTCTCGGCGTTTTTCGCGCTCCGGGAGAACGTTCGCACGAAATGGCCACGCTCGCGGAGGAGACGCAGCACCTCGGAGCCGACAGCGCCGGTCGCGCCGGCGAGGAGAATACGCGGTTGACTCATGGAAACCCCCCAGGGCCCGGAGTCTACCGCGCGTCTCACTCGCTCGTCGCGCGGATCCCGAACCGGGCCATCAATCGCTGCAAATGCCGCCGATCCACGCCCGCCTCGCGCGCCGCCCGCGACACGTTGCCGCCCGACTGCGCGAGGATCGCCTCCACGTAGGCCCGCTCGAAGCGCTCGACCCAGGCATCCTTCGCCTCGTGATACGGCAGCTTCAGGAGATTCGCCTCGACCCCGCTTGCGTGGGCCGTCTCCTTCGGCGTTTCGGGGCTCGGCGGGGCCTCGGCCTTGCGCTCCTCGGCCCGTGGGCTCACCGCGGGCTCGCCCGGCGCGGCGAAGGCGCCGAGCACGGCCCAGCGCTCCACGATGTTGCGCAGTTCCCGCACGTTGCCCGGGAAATCGTAGCGGGAGAGCATCGCGATCGCCGTCTCGTCGAGCCGCGCGCACGGCTGCAAACCCGACGCCGCGCGCCGCCGCGCGAGCTCGTCCTGGATGTGATCCACGAGCAGTCTGAGGTCCTCGATCCGCGTCCGCAAGGGCGGCACCCGCACGATCACCACCGCGAGCCGATAGTAGAGATCCTGCCGGAATCGCCCCGCCTGCACCTCGCGCGCGAGCGACCGGTTCGTCGCCGCCACGATACGCACGTCGACCGAGCGCGACCGATCCGAGCCCACGGCTTTGACCTCGCGTCGCTCGAGCGCGCGGAGCAGCTTCGCTTGCATGTCGAGCGGCAGCTCGCCGACCTCGTCGAGGAAGATCGTCCCCCGATCCGCCGCCACGAACGCGCCCGGCCGCTCCCGCACCGCGCCCGTGAATGCGCCCTTCTCGTGCCCGAAGAGCTCGCTCTCCAAAAGCTCCCGCGGGATCGCCCCGCAGTTCACCGCGACGAACGCGCCCGCGCGCCCGCTCGCCTCGTGCAGCCCCTCGGCCGCGAGCTCCTTGCCCGTGCCCGTCTCGCCTTCGAGCAGCACCGTCAGATCACTCGCGGCCACGCGCTCGAGCAGCGCGAACATCTCGCGCATCGCGGGGCTCGCGCCGAGCATGCGGCCGAAGCGCGCGCGCGGGCTGATCTCCTGCTCGACCGTCTCGGCGAGCGGTTCGAGGCGCAGCACGCTGTTGCCGAGGCGCACGAGCGTGTCGTCCGTGATGGCCACGCGCTCGATGCGCAGGTCGCCCACGAACGTGCCGTTCGTGGAGCCGAAGTCCGTGAGCGAGAAGCCGTGAGGCCCGAGGCGCACGGCGAGATGCTCGCGCGAGACGGCCGGGTCGCGCAGGGTCACGTCGACGTCGAGGCTCGAGCCGACGCGCACCTCGTCCTGCGCGAAGACGTGCGCGGCGCCCTGGTCACGCGCGTCGGGCGCGTCGACCACGACCACGCGCAGCTTGCGAATGCGGCGCACCGAGGGGCCGCTCGTCGCGTCGATCACCTCGGTCACGGGCCGCCGACCCCCCGACCCGCTCGGGGCGCTGCCGAGCAATTTCGTCCTGCTCTCGCCGTCGCTCATCGCTCGCGCTCCTCCGCCTCCTCGTCCTCGTTGCTGGCCGTGCCCTTTTGCGGGGCGACGAGCACCACGTGCTCGTTTGGGCGCACGCGGAACGTGTACTCGCGCCGCGCGCCCTTCGGTAGCACGACGGCGACCGTATGATCACCGCCCCTGAGCTCCAGCCTTCCATCTGCGGGCAAAGTCACCTTTTCCCCGTCGACCTCGACGTGCGCGCGTCGCGGCACGACGCCGGCGAGCGAGACGGAGCCGCGCGGGTTGCGCGGCGGGAGGCGTGCCGAGAACTGGCCCATCGCAAAGAGCAGCACCGCGCCGAGGGCCACGGCCAGATACACGGAGGCGGAGCGTCGGGGCGGCGGCGCGGGGCGGGCTGAAGGCGCGGGCGCAGGTTCGGGTGAAGGCTCGGGCAGAGGCTCGGCGAGCGCGGGTGGCGGGGTCTTTTCGGACAAACCACGCGCGTCGGCCGCGGGGAGCCGGGCGAGCGACGTTCGTTCCTCGGGGGCGCGCGCACGATGCGCCTCCACGCGCGCGGCGAGCGCTTCCCGATCGAGCGCCAGCGCTTCGAGGCCCGCCGCGATCGACACGCTCGTGGGCCTGCGCGAGGCTTCCCGCGCGAGCGCCGCCGAGAGCCCCGGAACGCGCGCCTCCCACGCCGCGAGCGCCCGCGGCGGATCCCCGCGCGCGCCCGCCGACGCGAGGTCGTCCTCGGGAAAGATGCGCCGCCCGAGCGCGCACTCCGCCACCACGACGGCCCACCCGTAGACGTCGCTCGCGGCGCTTGCCTCGCCGGGCAGCGCCGCCTCCGGGGCTAGATACCCCGGCGTCCCCGCGACCTCGGGGCGCGCCTCGCCCGCGCGCCTCGCGAGGCCGAGGTCGAGGAGCTTCGCCTCGCCGGTCTCGTCGATCATCACGTTCGAGGCGGCGAGGTCGCCGTGCACCCAGCCCTTCTCGTGCAGCGCTGCGAGCGCCCGTGCCACGTCGAGCCCGACCGCGCGCACCGCGCCTTCCGGCATCGGCTCCGCGCCCGCGACGAGCTCGTCGAGCGGCGCGCCGCGCACGTGCTCGAGGGCCACGTACGGCAGGCCTGCGAGGTCGCCACGTGCCTCGAGGGCGGGCAGCGCCGCGGCGCGCACCTCCGCGAGCACCTCGCCCTCGCGCTGGATGGCTTGCGCGGCGCGGCCCGAGGCGCGTTCGCCCAGCACGGGCCGCTTCAGCACGAACGTCTGGCCGCTCCGGTCGCCGAGCCGGACGGCGACGAGCACGTCCGACATCGCCCGCCGCGCGAGTCGTTGTACGAGGAGGAAGTCGCCGAAGAGCTCGGGCACGAACGGCGCGGGCACGGGCGGAGGGTAGCCGAGAACGGCCCCCGGCGGACACCTTCGCGCGGGATCCGGGAACCTTCCGTCTTCCGTGGCGTCCACACCCGGACACAGGGCCGCTCCGCAGGCGTGATCCGGCCCGAGGAAGGTCGTCATGCGTCGTCATCGTCCTCTCGTCGCGGCCCACACTCTCGTCCTCCTCGCGGGCCTCTCCGGATGCCTCGCTGCGCCTGGCGAGATCGACGACGAAAGGACCCCGCCCGCAGCGACCCGCGGCGCCCCCGCCATTCTCGAAACGGCCTCCGGCATCAGCGAGGACGACTTCCTTCAGGACGAGACGAAATCACCGACGCTCGCCGCGCCCCGCGGCTTCGGCACGATCACGGGGCGCCTGCCGGGCACGAGTACCGTCGTCCCCGGCGTGCGCCTGCGGGCGCATTCCGTGCGCGTGACCATTCGCGACGGATTCGCTCGCACCGAGATCGAGGAGGAGCTCGCGAACGACACGCCCACGGCCCTCGAAGGCCGATACGTCTTCCCGCTCCCGCCGGACGCGAGTTTGTCGCGGCTCGCGCTCTGGGTGGGCGACGAGCTCGTCGAGGGCGAAATGGTCGAGCGGAATCGCGCGGCCCGCATTTTCCAGGGCATCGTCGACGACACGGTGCGCCCGCGTGATCCGGCGCTGCTCGAATGGACGCAGAACAGCTCGTTCTCCCTGAAAATCTTCCCGATGCCGGCGCGCGGCAGCCGCAAGGTGATCCTCGCATACGACGAGGTCCTGCCCGTGACGAAGGGCGCCCTGCGCTACACGTACCCGCTTTCTCTCGGCGAGGATCGCGCGGTCCGGATGGATTCGTTCCGCATACACGTCACGGTCGAGGACGCGGGCGGCGCCGCGGCCGAGGCGAAGGTCCTCGGGCATGTGGCCTCGCTCCGCACCGAGGCGGGCCGCCTCGAAGCCGATTTCCAGGCCGAGTCGTTCGTCCCGAATGCCGATTTCGTCCTCGAATTCCCGCGTCCCCAGACGGAGATCCTGCCCGTCGCGGTCGAGAGCGGCGGCGAGGGGCGCGGGTATTTCGCGGTCCGCGTCCCGGTCCCGACGGCGCCCGAGGCCAGCTCGATCGAGCCCCGCAATGAAAAGGTGCTCGTCCTCGACGCGAGCCACGGCGTCACGCGGGAGGGCCTCTCCGCCGAGATCACGGTCGCCGAGACCATGCTGCGCCGATTGCAGGAAGGCGAGCGATTCGCCGTCCTTCTTTGCGACAGCGCCTGCGTCTCCTACCCCGAGCGTGGCCTCACCGCGAAGAGCGACACGTCTGTCGCCGAGGCCTTCCGATTCTTGCACGAGCGCGCGCCGCAGGGCGCCTCGGATCTCGCCTCCGCCCTCGTCTCCGCGATTTCGCGCATCGAGACGCAGGGCCGAGGGCAGGTCGTTTATCTCGGCGACGGCGCGCCGTCCGCGGGCGAACTGAAGGTCGATTCGATCGCCGCGCGGGTCCGGCCGGTTCTGTCGGACAAACAGGCCGAGCTTCGCCTGGTCGGCGCGGGTCCCTCCATTGACGAGCTCGTCCTCGGCGGGCTCGCGGAAGAGCTCTCTGCTTCCTATGAGCGGCTCGCGGCGGGAAGCGGTTCGCTCGCGCAACGCGCGCTCGTTCTCGCGAAGGGCCTCGACGTCCCGCTCCTCATGAATGCGCGCCTCACGTTGCCGGCGGGCTTCGTGGACGTGTTCCCGCGCAAGCTCCCGGCCGTGCGCGCCGGGGAAGAGATGGTCCTCGTGGGCCGGCTTTCCGGGGCGCCCTCGGCCGAGAGCGCGACCGTGGAGCTTTCGGGCGAATTCGATGGCATGCACGTGCTCGAAGCGCGGACGCTCTCGTTCTCGGCGGCGCCGGGCGCCGATCGAAAGGTCATTGCGCGGCGCTGGGCCACGGAGCGCATCAGCGAGCTCGGCCGGCGCGCGGACGACGACGCGGCCAAGGAGACCGTCGCGCTCTCGCAGCAATACCACGTGCAGAGCCGCCTGACCTCGCTGCTCGTCCTGGAGAACGACCGCATGTTCGCCGCTTTCGGCATTCCCCGCACGCAAGGAAAGAACGGCCTCTCCTCGGAGGTCGAAACCGGTCTCGGGCATTTGAGGGCGCCTTCCGATCCGATCGGCGATTCGTTTGGTACGGGCGGCCTCGATTTGTCCGGGGTCGGCGAGGGTGGGGGCGGGACGGGGCAAGGGTTTGGCACGGGCCACGGCAGGCTCGGGGCCATGCCCGACGGGATCGGAATGGGGAGCCACGCGAGCCGGTCGGTCCCGAGCGTCCGCATGGGCTCGACGACCGTGAGCGGTCGAATGCCCCCCGAGGTCATCCAGCGCATCGTGCGGCAGAATTTCGGGCGCTTCCGCCTTTGCTACGAGAATGGCCTCCGGTCGAACCCGACCCTCGCGGGCCGCGTCGCCGCCCGGTTCGTCATCGGCCGCGACGGCTCGGTCGTGTCCGTGGCCAATGGCGGCAGCGATCTCCCGAATGCGGACGTCGTGGCCTGCGTGATTCGCGCCTTCCAGGGCCTCTCCTTCCCCCAGCCGGAGGGCGGGACCATCACGGTGGTGTATCCGATCCTGTTTTCACCCGACGGCGGAGGCGCGCGCTCCTCACACCCGTGGCGCCTCTCGCGCCATTGGCGGGGTTCCTCCTGGATCGGCAAAGCGGACGAGGCCTGGCGCAGTGCCGGGAAGGACACGCTCGACAAGCTCGAAAAGTCTTCTCTGGAATCGCCCGAGAGCCGCCGGGCGCGTGAGGCGTGGGTCACGGGCCTGCTCGCGCGTGGTCGATTCGAGGAGGCGCTCCGCGAGGCCTCGAAATACGTCGAGCTCGACCCGGACCGCGCCCGCGCACACGAGCTCCTTGCCGAGGCCGCGGCCGCGCTCGGCGAGGAAAACATCACGCTCGTCGCGCTCGATACCCAGGTGGAGCTCGACCCCTCGAATGCGTCTGCGCATAAGCGCGCGGCCCGGGCCTTCGAGGCGTCCGGCGACGAGCGCCGCGCCTGCGCGCATTTTCGATCATACGCCGAGCTGCGCCCGCTCGACCAGGATGGCGCCTACGAGGCGCTCCGCTGCCGCGCCCGCGTCCTCGGCGAGCGAGACGCCGTGCTCGTGACCATCGCTGCCCAGAAAAACCTGACCAAGTCCCTCATGTCCTTGCGCGATGCCCTGGAGAAGGGCGAGACGCCGGCCTATGCGGCGGGGGATCCTGGGGGCGAACGAATCTCGGCGAAACTCACGTGCGCGGAGAGCGTGGAAGGTTGTCCCCGGGTCGTCGTGATCGACCCTGCGGGCCGCGTCACGACGCCGATCGTGCCGGGGACGGGCCGCTCGGGCGCGTCGTGGGTCACGGCGAATGCGTCGAGCGGGACGTACCGGGTCCTCGTGACGGGCGGCCTCTCGACCGCGCGGGGAGAGCTCGTCGTTCGTCTGGACGATACAATCAAGAAGTTCGAGGTGCGCGGCGGGGAGGGTGCGCGGACGGCGGCGGTGATTTCGAGCGGCGAGTGACGGATCGATGAAACGAAAAAGGCCGCGCCTCCCGAGGGAGCGCGGCCTTTTTTCATTCAAGCGGGGAATCGAATCAGATGACCTCCGCGCTCCGGTACGGATGCGAATCGGGAGCCATCGACTTGGCGCCCTTCTTCGCAGGGACCAGGCCCGCGGCCCGCGTCGCCACGAGGCTGCCGATCGCCACGAGCACCACGACCACCCGCACGATCCCGCCGATCACCGGCAGCGGGCCCGTCAGCACGAAGAGCGCGCAACCGAGTGCGAGGTGCGCATATTCGTTCTTCGTCTTGTGCCCGATGAGCGCGCGGCCCACGACCTCCAGCGTCGAGCACATCGCCGCGAAGACGCCGAAGGTCCCCGCAAGCAGCCCCACCACCGCGACCGGAATGCCCACCAGCGTGATGCAGAGCGCGACGAGCAGCGCTATCGCGCCGAGCGAACCCACGATACCGAGCGCGAACGAGCGCATCGGCCGGGCCGCAATTTCCACCTTGAGCGACTCCGCGCGCTTCGTGAAGAGCGCAATCAAGACCGCGCCGAGCGCAAAGAGCAGCGCACCGCCCGTCATCGCTTCGCTGAACTCACGCATGAAGTGCTGTGCGTTCGACGGTTCGTCGTGCTTTTCTTCCTCGACCCGCGTCGAGACGTCCCCCGCGACGACCGCGCCCTCTTCGCGGTCGAGCTTGCCGCCCACGATCCGCGCATCCCCATCGAGGCGCGCCCCCTTCTTCACGTTGAGCGAGCCGCCCATCACCTGCGCGTCGCCCATCACGTGCGCGCCCGGCTCGATCGTCACCATCCCGCCCGCAACCTCCACGTCGCCCGTGACGACGCCCTTCACCGTGAGCGTGCCGCCGATCAAATGGACGTCCTTGACAACCTCGTCCTTCTCGATCACGAGGTTCTGCCCCACCACCTCGCGATCCTTGCCCTCGCCCTTGTTGGCATGCGCTCCGGGATGCTCGGGCTTGGCCGCGGGCGCGTCCCCCGCAACGTTTGGCGGGACAGGCGGCGCCGGAGGCACGGGCGGCACGGGCGGCGCCGCGGGCACCGGAGGCACAGGCGGCACCGCGGGCGCGGGCTCCGCGGCCTTCGCGGCGGGGGCGCGGGAAATCGAAATCAGCGTGCCGTCGCGGCGGGCGACGTAATCACCACCTTCGAGGAGAAGCGAAAGGACCTTGTCGGCAGGCTGGTCCTTGACGTGCAGCGAGGCCGGCTCCGTGGAGGGGGCGTGAATCACCACGCTCCAGCCCGCCGCCTCGGCGAGGCGCTTGATGGCATCTTCCTGGGGCACGCGCTCGACGTCGAGGCTCACCTTTTTCTCGTCCGTCGGCCATTCACCTTGCTTCTCGACCGCCGCCAGCGAGGGCGCCGCGGTCGTCAGAGCAGAAAGCAAGAACGCGAGCCCAGTAAGCCTTCCAGCAGCCATTTCACACGCCTCCTTCTTGCGCCAAGTCGTTCGAGGACCCCGGACGCGACATGCGCGATACGACGAGGCCCGAAATCAAGAGCACTGCCGACGCCGCGAACGCGAGCGTCGGGAACCATTCACTCTTCGAGACGAGCGCCGCGCTTCGCGTCAGCATGAGCGAGGCCCGCCAGATCGTCCCGAGCAAGCTCGGGACACCGGCAATTCGATCCAAAATGCCCGGCAGCGCGCCGAGCGTCGCGAGGAGCAGCGCGCCGAGCACCGCGCGCTTCGGCAAGGTCGCGAGCCCCCGCACGGACGCGGGCGCCTTTGCGATCGCCGCCGCGTCCGCCTTCACGGGCGCCTTCACGGGGGCGAACGACGGCTCCGCGAGCTCCGCGAGCAATTCGCTCGCGTGCGCCGAGAGCAGCGCCTCCGCGCCGAGGCGCTGCGCGCAATGGTCACAACCGTCGAGATGAGAGAGGGCATCCGCTGGGACGATCCCTGCTTCTCCGTCCGCTACACTCGAGAGCACGATATCCGTCACGTGTCCGTCGTGTTGCCAGGCCAGATCCGGCGGGAGTTTGTCGAGATCGTCCATCGTCGCCACCGTCGTTCCTCTCTCGTCATCTCTCGTCAGCGCTTGGGGCTTTGCTCCGCAAGCGGAGCTGCGCCCCAAACCCCATCATTCGCCGACCGTCTCCGCGAGCAGACGCCGGCCGCGCGCGAGCCACGTCGCCACGGTCCCGAGCGGGACCCCGAGGCGCTTGCAAATATCCTGGTATCCAAGCCCCTCGACGTGGAACATCACGAGCGCGCGCCGCTGCTCCTCGGGAAGCGAGCCGAGCGCCCGTTCGAGACGGGTCGCTCGCTCGGCGCTCGCCGTGCGTTCTTCCGGACCCGGCGAGGGGTCCGGCACCAGGTCGAGCCACGCCGTCGTGGTATCGTCGGACACGGACTCCATCCGTGCCTCCACCCGCCGCGTGCGCTTGCGGCTCCGCAGCGCATCGAGCGCCACGTGCCGCGCAATGCCGATCACCCACGGACGGAGCGGCTCTCCGTCACGCAAGCGGCTCCGGCCCTCGAGCGCGCGGGAGAGCGCCTCGTGCGTGCAATCCTCGACGTCCGGGTGATCCCGGCGCTCGCCGAGGACACACGCCACCACCGCCACGACGATCTGTCGCAGCGAAGCAGTTTCCTCCGGTGAGACGGCCGCCGTTTGGGGCGGCGCCTTCGGGCCGGGGACGTTGTGCGTCATGGGTGCGGGCTGCATCCTCGCCGCCCTGTTCGGCGGAGCGGGGGAAGAAATTTCGAGCCCCCGATTTTTTTCTGATCGGGGCCCGGATCTCGCCCACCTCTCGCGCTCCGAGGGCAGTCGTAGGGTCCTGCGTTGGTGAACGAGGTGACGACGTCGGCGACCGACCCGTTGAGCAAGGAGCCGGCGCTGAAGCGGTGCGCGGTGGTGGTGGAGCCGCTTCTGTAGAGGTCGGCTGGAACGAGGGGGGGGGAGCCGCGACGGGGTTCGCGCAAGACGAACCGTTTTGCGCGCCCTGGGCGGGGAAATCCGGCGTCGAGGTCGATGCGCCGCCGTTCGCGTCCGTGTGGTCTCGTTCCTGCGAGAAGCATTGCGCTGAGCTCCTGACCGCAAGCTGCGGTCGCCCTAGCGCGGGTTCAGGCGCGCCTGCCTGGCCTGCGCTCGTCGCGGCGAGCATAACGGGGGCATCCACGGCGCATTGCTCGACGGCGTGTCGGGGGTAGCGTCGAGGTGGTTGACGAGGAGATTACCATGAAGCGTAACATCGGACGTATCCTGGCCTCCATGCTCTTCCTTGGCGCGACGATCGGCGTTCTCTTCGGCGGCAGCGCACCGGCGGAGGCGCAGCAATCGGATCAGCCCTGCATCAACGTCTGCAGGCAACGGGAGAGGGATTGCCTCGACGACGCGAATAACCCCGGCCAGAGGAAGCAGTGTCGCCGGGACTTCGAGGATTGTGTCGAGGACCTTTGTCGGAGCTGAGACAGCCTGAACCGCACATCTCCGGCGCCCTCGGGAGACGTTCTCCCGGGGGGCGCCGGACGGCGCCGCATGTTCGCTCCGAGCGCCCTGATGAATCGAGGGGTTGCATCGCGGGGAAAACCGAGGCGAAATACGGGCCATGTGGTTCCCCACGACCCCTTCGGAGCTTTCGTACGTCGACAGCGCCCCGCAACGCATCGCGAACGTCGTGACGATCGACGCGACGCCCGAGCGCGTCTTCGATCTCTTCGCCACGGGTGAACGTCAAGAGGAGTGGTTTCAGGACTTCGTCGCCTGCCGGTGGACGAGCCCAGAGCCCCACACGGTGGGGACGACCCGCGAGGTCCAGCTGAAGACGTTGACCGTGAAGGAGCGTTTTCTCGCCTGGGATCGCGGCCAGCGGCTCGCGTTCTCCATCGACGGGATCACGCTGCCGATCGTGAAGCAAATGCTGGAGGACCTGCGGTTCGAGCCGCTCGACGGCGGCCGGCGGACGCGGCTCGTCTGGCACGTGTTCTACACGCCGGCGCTCGTCATGGTGCCCGTGCACGGGGCGGCGCGGGCGGTGTTTTCACACATGTTCCGGCGATCGGCGGAAAAACTCCAGCGGTTCGCCGAGCACAATCCGTAGCTTCGGATCACAGCGCCGTGATCACGACCGGCGTGGCCTTGCCATTGCCGTCGCCGGGACGGACACCGCCCCAGCCCTCGGGAAGGGCAGGCTCGGTCCATTGGAAGAGGAAATGGCCGTCTTCGGGGGAGACGTTCACGCACTCGGCGCTCTTCGGATTACCGAAATCTTCGTGCCAGTAAGCGACGTGCATCGCGAGCGGCGCGCGGAGGTACTGGATGTTCGGCACCTCCGAGATCCAGAGCATCTTCGGCGGCCATTCCTTGTCGGGTGACATCACGGCGACGCGGTCCTTCCACTCGATCGGGAAGATGCCGGTCTTCGTCATCGAATGGACGTACGGGTCATAGCCGGGGATGGGCGCGCCGCCCTTGCCCGGGGAGAACATGGTCGCGTAGACGGGTTTGTCGCCCTCGTAGGCCGTGAGCGTCCCGGGGTTGATCTTGGCCTCGATCCACTTTTCGCCGGGTTTGACCGAGCGCGGGAGTTTTTTGGCGGCCCGCGTGACCGTGACGCTGTCCGCGAGGACGAAGGCGCCGGGCTCGTTCCGGAGGGCGAGGTATGCCTTCTTGCCGACGACCACGCGCTCCGTGACCTGGACGTAGCTCTTCGGCGGAATGGTTTGTCCGGAAGGAACCATTTTCCCGTCCTCGCCGCGCGTATAACGCGGGATGGGCTCCTGCTTGCGGTTCCAGGCGAGCGGGAGGCGGACATCACTCCCGAGGTGCACGCCGTGGAAGGCGGTGCGGCGGAAGGGGCGCATGCGGTCGGCAGGGACGAGCATGAGGTCGGGCGTGACGAGCCAGGTGCGGCCCTCGGCCTCGAAGGCGCGCGCGTACGCGAGCATCGAGCCGTTCGGGATGACGCGCCAGACGAGCTTCGCCGGATCGTAGGCGCCATTGCCGCCGACGGCGCGCTGGCCATTCGCGAAGATGGAAAAGACCGGGTCGGTCGCGCGGATGTGGTCCTTCGGGTCGCCGCTGATGAGCTCCTCGTGGCCGCGTGACCACTCGGCGAGCTGCACGAACGTGCCCGGCGCGCCGAAGCTCCGTTCGGCTTTCTCCTGCTCGGCCTTCGTCGGAACGCGGCTGTACATGGGCGCGCCGTTCGAGAAGGCATATCGATACGGCATGACGGCGTCCTCGCGCGGGGCGAGCTCGGCGAGGGCGCGGTAATACGGGTCGTTCAGATCGAGCGTGGTCTTGCGGGGATCGAGACAGATGTAGCCGCGGGGAGCGACCTTGTAATAGCCGCGGGCGCAGTTTTTCCCCTCGACGGGTTCGTTCGAAAGGAGCGCGACGCTCGTGCCCATGCGGACGTACCCGAGCGGCAAACCCTTGGGCTCGGGGCGTTTGTAGATGTACGCCTGATCCGCGATGGCGCCGATGCGCGGCCGCTCCGTCTGCGCGGGTTTGGGCGCGGGATTGGGCTCGGTTTTGGCGGAAGCGAACTGGAACGTGCTCTCTTCGCCGAGGGGCGGTTCGACCTCGGCCTTGTTGAAGGGTGTGTTCCCGTCCTTCTTACGTTGGTTCCAGTCCTGCCACTCGCGCAGCTTGATGTCCTCTTGCCACTGTTCGATCTCGAGCTCGGTGGGCGGGACGACGCGCTCCTGCCTCGGGCGCTGGGAGCCTCCGTCGTATTTCGCCTCGGGTGCGGGCGCGCACGCGGGAATCAGGAAGAGGAAGAGCGGAAGGGCATGGCCTTCGAGCTTCATGGTTCGAAGGGTACCGTGCGCGTTTCGAAGGAGGCAAAGATCGATCGATCCTGCCTGGATCCGGGCCCAAAAGTGCGGCTGCTTCCCTTGCCGACCGGGGCGGGGTAGCCTGGAGGTTGGTTGGGCGACGCCGGGCAGGCCCGGCGCTCTCGGTCGCGAGCGGAGAATGCATGTTCAGGAAGTCGACGGCGCTTTCGTTTTTCACGGCCATCCTCCTCGGGGCCACGCATGTGTCCGGACAACCCTCCGCCGCGGACAAAGCCGTCGCGGACAAGCTCTTCGACGAGGGAAGGGCGCTGCTCGACCAGAACCGGGTGCCGGAAGCGTGCCTCAAGTTCGCGGAGAGTGATCGATACGATCCATCGGTCGGGACGCGGCTCAACCTGGGGGAATGTCACGAGCGGCAAGGAATGACGGCGAGCGCGTACGGTCACTTCGGGGACGCGGCGCGGCTCGCGCGGGAGCGGGGAGACAAGTCGCGGGAGGCGGTGGCGGAGGAGCGACGGCAGGCGCTGGAGAAGAAGCTGTCGCGGATCCGGATCACGGCGCCGTCGGGGATGGCGGGGCTCGAGGTGCTGCTCGACGGCAAGGTGCTGGGTGCGGCGGTGTTCGGGACGGCGCTGCCGGTGGATCCGGGGAGCCACGTGGTGGAAGCGCGGGCGCCGGGGAGGACCGGGTTTCACGCGGAGAAGGTGGTGCCAGCCGGGCCGGCGACGGTGGAAATCGTGATCCCGGAGCTCGCGGCGGTCGCGCCGGCGGCGGGGAAGGACGTGGCGGAGGCGCCGAAGCCGCAGTGGTCGCAGCTGCGAGGGGTGGGGTTCGCGACGGGGATCGCGGGGGTCGTGGGGCTCGGGGTGGGGGTGGGGTTCGGGGCGGCTGCGCTGCAGAAGAACGTGGCGTCGAAGGAGAAGTGCGAGGCGGGGGATCCGACGCGGTGCACCACGGAGGGGTATTCGTTGCGGAACGCGGCGGGGTTTTCCGCGGATGTGGCGTCGGTGCTGATGGGGATCGGCGGGGGTGTGCTCGCGGCGGGGGTCGTGATGTTCGTGGTGGGCGGGAACGAGGAGCCCGCGGCGCAGGCGGAGCGCGCGTGGATCACGCCGGTGGTGGGTCGAGGGAGCTTCGGCGTGAGCGCCGGGATGGAGTTCTGAGATGCGAACGCGTGGAATGACGTGGATGCCGGGTCTTCTGGGCCTGGTGGTGGTGAGCGGGTACGGGTGCAAGCAGATCATCGGCTGGGAGCCGGCGACGATCTGGGAGCCGGATGCGGGAGGAGGAGGCGGCGGGGAAGGAGGGCTCGGCGGAGGCGGGAGCGGCGGTGCCGGTGGGAGTGGGGGCGTGGGCGGGAGTGGAGGTCTCGGCGGGAGTGGAGGCGTCGGTGGGGCGCCGCCGGAATGCATGGATGCGGGTGACTGTCAAGCGGAACCGAACCAGACGGCGGCCTGCGAGATGGGGACGTGCGTGTACACGTGCGAGACGGGGTGGGGGGACTGCACGGCGGCGCCAGGGTGCGAGACGGATCTGGGGACGACGAAGGCGCATTGCGGGGCTTGTGGGAATGCGTGCATCGCGTTTTGCAAGGCGGGGAGTTGTAATGACCCGGTCAGCGTGGCGGGGGGGTATTACCACCACTGCGCGGTGCTGAAGGATGGGGAGGTTTATTGTTGGGGGAGGAACGAAACGGGGGAGCTGGGAGACGGGTCGAAGGTGAGCAAAACCCAACCCGTGAAAATTGCTCTCCCGGGAGGGCTCACCGCCATTGACGTGTCCGCAAATGGTCGGTCTGCAGGCTCGTACAGCGCTCGCACATGCGCTGTCTTGAAGAACGGCACCGTTGCGTGCTGGGGAGAGAACGTACTCACGCCGACGCTCGTGGGGCAATTGGCGAACATAAAATCGATTTCAGTCGGCGGAGGTCACGTCTGCGCAGTCGATGTCGTTGGGGGGGCATTGTACTGTTGGGGGAGGAATCAGTCCGGACAGGTGGGAATTGGGGACACGTTCTTTGTGCAATTTCCAACAAAGATTGCATCCGTAAGCGACGTCGTGAAGGTGAGCGCCGGCAGTACACACACGTGTGCGCTCCAGATGGGGGGAAAGGTGTTCTGCTGGGGCAGAAACTTCAACGGTCAACTAGGCCTGGGAGACACCACCGATCGCCTGACTCCCACAGCGGTCTCGGCCCTTTCCGGTGTCACCAATATTCAGATCGGAGATTCCCACACTTGTAGTCTCGGCTCAACGGGACTTCATTGCTGGGGCTCCAATCAGGTTGGCTCGCTGGGGATCAACTCGTATATCGATGCATCGACACCCCAATTCGTGTCGTTGCTCGGTGCACAGCGAATTGATCTTGGTTACGGAAATACCGGAGCAACCGTGGACGGCGCTCTATGGATGTGGGGGAACAACGCCAGCGGACAGCTGGGCAACGGCAATCAAACGAATCAGCCGAAGCCCATTGTCAATAATCTCACGGGAGTCAGCTCGCTGGCATTCAGCGTGTCGACATCTTGTGCGCTGATGGACACAGGTGAGATCCTGTGCTGGGGCAATAATACGTATGGCCAGTTTGGGAATGGCACGACGGCGAGTAGCTTCACGCCGACGCCGCTCGTTTGGCCCTAGGGGCTCGGCGGCGCGCCGCTCCCGTCGCCGATATCGTACTTGAGCTCCACGTCCTCAATGTAGGTTCCGACGAACGGACTCGTCCTCGTGCAACTCGGGACCTTGTCGCCGCAGGCCGAGCCCGAGCAGGCGAAAGAGCGCTTCTCAATACCTTCTCCGGAGATTGCGTTCCCGTCGGTGATGACGTTGACCGTCGACGTGATCGTCGTCGTTCGCTTCGTCTCGGCTCCACTCGGGTCCTCAGAGTACTCGACGTCGACCACCTTGCCCGAGAACGTGAACCCTTCGTCCGACTCCGCGCCTTCGAGCGTAACGGCGCCCGTGTCGAGGTAGATCTTGTCCTCGATGCTGGCATAGATGATCCACGTCCCCGTGCCGCGCAGGGACGAACTGTCGTTCGCCAGGTTCTCCGGCGGTTCCGTCGCCGGATGCCAGCACCCGCTGCTCGAATCGGTCTCCCCGAACGAAACCCGGTAAATCCACGTATCCCCCGGGGACACGCCGCACCCCGTCAGACCGGCCAGCGCCGCAACGCACGGGAGCGCCCGGAGCAAGCTCTTTCCGAATTCCATCGCTCTTTCTCCTCAGTTCAAAGCTTCCGGGACGTCAGCCCCCCGCACCCCTCCTCCATCACGGCTGTGATCAACCCAACTGCCTCCAGTAGTGTGAGGACGCTTGGTGATCCGAAGCTGCGTGTGTCGAGAAGGCCGATCGTCCACAACTTTTTTCAGGTGAACGATACATCGCTCTCGCGGACAAACGGAATCTTTTCTGAAGTGAGGCGTCTCGCAGAAAGATCGACCGCCAGGTGACTTACGTCACCTCCCACGAACCGACGTCCCAGTTTGGCTGCCACAACGAGTGTGGTCCCGCTTCCACACATGAGGTCCGCCACCGTCGCGCCCTCCCGGCTCGACGCCCGGATGATGCGTTCCAGCAATCGCTCCGGCTTCTGCGTCGGATACCCCGTGCCTTCGACGCGCAGCGGCGTGTTCGCCACCATCGCCGGTACGTCGGTCCAAACACTGCCGAGCCGTCGTCCCTCATCCGCGTAGTAGCGGTACGTCCGGCCGTTCACGACACGCTCGCGGTACAGGCGGCCCGTCTCGTCGAGATGCCGGAAGTGCATCTCGAGGCTCGTCGCCGCGTACGGCTCGCGCAGGATCGGGTCGCTCGCGTTGTAGACGACCTCCCGGCGCTCCCGCGGATCCCGCACGTAAAGCAGGAGCGTCTGGTGCGTGACCGTGAACCCACGCGCGCCGCGGCTGCCGTTGCCAGGCGTCCAGATCACCTCGCCAAGGAACGCGCCCCGGCCGAAAAGGCGATCACACGCAACCTTCACCTCGTGCACGGTGCGATGATCGAGGTGCACGTAGATCGTGGCCCCCCGGCTCATCCGGCCGCGGATCACCTCGAGCCGCGGCAGGAGCATCGCCACGAGGCTCTCCGGATCGTAACGATCCTCGTACGCCACCGGGCCGCCCGACGCCTGCTTCTTGCCCCGGGTTTGTCCGGGCGCAGTGCGCGCCGTCATCGACGTGCCCACGCCGTACGGCGGGTCGAGGTAGACGAGGTCGAAGGAAACGTCCGGCGCGAGCGCGGCGCAGACGTCGGCCGCGTCGCCGTGCGCGAGGAGGTTCATCGGGTTCCCGTCGCCGCCTCGGGCTTGCCCGGGAGGAGATCGTCGAGGAGCGCCGCGAGCGCCTCCGCGTCGCTCCACGGTTCGAGCGCGAGCGGCTCCGGGAGCCACGGCCACGCAGGTCCGCGGCCCTCGCAGCCAGCCACCGCCTCGGCCGGCGTGCACGCCACGCGCAGGTGGAAGTGATCGTCGTGCGGCGCGGCGTCCTTCGGCTGCAAGAGGACGTTCTCCGCGCGCCAGACGAGCTCCGGATCCTCGCCCCGCGCCCGCGCATGTTCGATGAGCAGCGCTTCGAGCCAGCGCGCGAGGAAGAGCCACTCGACGTCGGCCTCGGGGGACGTGACGAGCGCCTTCACGAGCTGCCAGTTGCGCTCGGTGTCGAAGCGGACGAACGGGAGGCGTTTGTCCTCGGTCTCGGCGAGGCCGTCCGCGCCGAACCGGACGAACCCAGGGCTCGGGATCGAGCGGCCGTCCGGCGTCGTGCAGTAGAGGAGCAAGTCGACGTCGCGGCCCGTGCGATGCGAGCGGTGGCCGTTGCGAAAGCCGCCGTGGCGGTTCGAGAGATCGCCGACGAGCAGCGGCGCGCCGGGGCGAAGGGTCGCGACCTCGCGGGCGGCGCGCTTGACCGTTTCGACGAGGCGCGGCGTGCCGTACCGAGCGCTCGTGTTGCGCAAAAGCCGGTACCCGGTGCCCCGGTCGGGAAGCGCCGCCGCGCCCGTGAGCACACCCGCGTGGGGCAAACCCACGGACCCGGACAAACCCGGCGCGAGCGGCGTCGGCGTGCCCATGCACGCGACGAGGAGGAGCGCGAGTGCGGCACAAAACACGAGGAGCGAAGCGCGAGGACGCATGACGAGAGGAGAAGCCGCGCGCATGGAAGCATCGGACGAGCGTCGCGGGAAGGGGCCACGCGGCCTTGCCGCGCCCGACGCGCGAGGCCACCATCGAACCAGCATGGAAGAGCTGTTTCGCAGTGAGTTCGCGGTCGTCACGCGGGAGCCGGGGTTCATCCGCGTACGACGGACCACGACGCCGATGGCCGTGGCCGGCGTGACTGCGATCCTCGACAAGATCGCCAGCGAGTTTCGCATTCGCGTGCCGCTGCGCGAGCGCAAGGCCCTCGGCGTGCTGCTCGACACGCGGGAGGCTCCGATGATGACCGACGACGCGGCCATGGCGATCGTCCGCCCGCTCATGAACGAGGTCCTCACGGGCTTCCCGCGGAGCGCGATCCTCGTGAAGACCGCGGTCGGGAAGCTACAAGCCATGCGCAGGGCACGCGAGGAGACGAGCCTCGGCAGGGTCCAGCTCCCGGTGTTCGACGACGAGGCCGCGGCGATCGCGCACGTGCGCGGCGAAGAGCTCCCCGCGCCGCCGCCGCGCTCGTCACCGAGGCGCTAGCAAGCGGCGGCGCGCGGAGGCGCGTTCAGAAGCAGGGGCCGGCGCAGCTCTGCGCAACGCAGTTCGACCACTGGGTGCAAAGGTTGCCGGTGCAGCACTGCTGCTGGCAGCTCGCGGGCGTGCCGCCGCCGACGGTGCAGCGCTGGAAGCAGCTCATGCTCGACGCGCACTGCGGGTTCGAGAGGCAGCTCTCCGTCTGCTGGCAGCAGCTCCCGACGATGCACTGCGAGCACGGCGTGCCGCCCGGATCGAGGCTGCACGTGCCCGCGTCGACGGGCGGCACGCCGCAGTGCCCGCCGTTGCACACGAGGCCGACGCAGCACTGCGGATCACTCACGCAGTTCGATCCCGTGGGCAAACACGAGCCCGCGCCGCAGATGCCGTTCTGGCAGACGTTCGTGCAGCACTCGCCATTCTCGGCGCAGGGGAAGCCGTCGAGCTTGCATTGCGCGGCGCCGCAGACGCCGTTCGTGCAGTTGTTGGTGCAGCACTGGAAAGGCGCGTCGCAGGGGAAGCCGTCGGGCTGGCACTGGCCGAAGCCACACGTGAAGAAGTTCGGATCGCAGAAGGCCGAGCAGCAGTCGAAGCCGTTGTCGCAGAAGAAGCCGTCGGGCTGGCACTCGCTCATGGTGCAGAACCCGCCCGGATCGCAGACGCCGGAGCAGCACTCTTCGCCGAAGTTGCAGCCGAAGCCATTGGGCATGCACGCGCCGAGGCCGCAGGTGCTCGAGAGCGGGTCGCAGATGCCCGTGCAGCACTCGAAGTCGTTGACGCAGAAGAGGCCGTTGGGCGTGCAGCCGCCGGGGCTGCAGGCGAAGATCGAGAGGTCGCAGAAGCCCGAGCAGCACTGGAAGTCGGCTTCGCAGAAGAAGCCCTGGGGCTGGCACTGGCCGAAGCCGCAGATGAAGGTCTCCGGGTTGCAGAACTGCGCGCAGCACTCGAAGTCGTTCTGGCAGAAGCTGCCGTCGGGCTGGCACTGGCCGAAGCCGCAGCGCTGGCTCACCGGGTCGCAGAAGCCCGAGCAGCACTGGGCGTCGAGCTCGCAGAAGGTGTTGTCGGGCTGGCACTGGCCGAAGCCGCAGCGGTGCGTCTTCGGGTCGCAGAAGCCCGTGCAGCACTCGCCGGATGCGTTGCACGCGGCGCCGTCGACCTTGCAGATGCCGCCGCCGCAGATGCCGCTCTCGCAAAGGTTGGAGCAGCAATCATTCGGGGTGAAGCAGGCCGTGCCGTCGGGGCCGCACAACTCGAAGTTGCAGACGCCGCCAGGGCAGAAGCCGGAGCAGCACTCGGCGGCGACCTGGCAAGGCGCGCCGTTCGGGTTGCAGGAGCCGGGGCCGCAGACGCCCTCGGTGCAGAGGTTGGAGCAGCACTGCGAGGGGTTCGTACAGACGAACCCGTCCTGCTGGCAAGCGGAGCCGCAGACGTTCTGGTTGCAGGCGCCGCCGCAGCAGTCGCCGTTGTTGAAGCAGGCGGCGCCCTGGGGCTTGCAGGCGAGGGTGCCGCAGAAGCCGCTGGTACACTGGAAATCGCAGCACTCCTCTGGGCCATTGCACGCAAAGCCGTCGGGCTTGCACTCGATGCCGCCGCAGAAACCCTGCCAGCATTCGAGGCTGCAGCAGTCGCCGTGCTCGGTGCAGGCGAGGCCGTCGGGCGTGCACTGGACGCCACCGCAGAAGCCGTCCAGGCAGTCGAGGTCGCAGCAGTCGACGGTGGTCTCGCAGGCGCTGCCTTCGTGTTTGCAGAGCTGCTCGGGCTTGCAGACTTCGTCCTTGCAGGCGAGGCCGTTACAGCAGTCGCCGGGCAGGCCGCAGCTCTCGCCGAACGCGCCGCAGTTCGTGCCGCCGCCCGTGGCGTAGGCGTCGAAGTCCCCGGTCCGCGAGCCGCAGGAGGCGAACGTCAGGACCGACACGAGGACGAGGGCGAACGCGCATGCGACGCGCGCAGCAAGCGAAGGGCGCATGCGCGGATTTTAGGGGTCGAGGCGGCTCGGACGCGAGAAATTCGTGGTCTCCTCGGGAGAACCGGGAGCGAACGAGCTCTCGTTGCGCAGGTCGGAGGAGGGGCGCAAGATGGCGGGCATGGGATCTCCCGCGCGGAAGGTCAAGCCGGCGACGATCGAGGACTTGCTCGCGATCCCCGAGGAAGAGCGGCGGCACGAGATCATCGACGGCGAGCTCGTGCAGAAGGCGCAGCCGACCTTCACGCATGGACGTGGGCAAGGCCGTCTCTACGGCCGCGTCAGCGAGCCCTACGATCGCCGTCCGGGTCGTCGCGGTCCCGGTGGCTTTTGGCTGGCTCTCGATGTCGAGGTTGCGCTGGCCCCGAATCAGATTTACCGCCCCGATCTCGTCGGATGGCGACGCGAGCGTGTTCCCGAGCAACCCACCGAGTGGCCGGTTCGCATCCGCCCGGACTGGGTCTGCGAGGTCCTGTCGCCGAACAACCGTTCGAACGACAGGGTGAAGAAATATCGCAATTACCACCGATTCGAGGTGCCGCATTACTGGATCCTCGACCCGATGGACGAGACGCTGACCGTCTTTCGATGGACCGAGCCGGGGTACCTCGTGGCGCTCATCGCCGAGGGTGGCGAGCGCGTCCACGCCGAACCCTTCGAGGCCGTCGAGCTCGACATCAACGAGCTCTTCGGCGACGCCGACGAGGAAGAGCCCACCGAAGGCTAGTCGCTCGTCCTGAAAAACGTTTTTCCTGCCATCCCCCACCCCCATGCCCCCGATCTCCCCGAAAATCTCGTCGAAATCCTCCCCGAAAGACCCGACCGACCCCCGCGACACCGGCAGCGGCCTCGCGGGCGCGGCGCTCGCGGCGTTCGTGATCGCGGTGATCATCGTCGGCGTGCGGTACTGGGGCAGCCGCGGAGAGCCAGGCCCGGGGCCAGTCGATGCCGGGGACGCGGGGGACGCGGCCGTGGTCGAGGACAAACCCCCGCCGCCCCGGTGCACGGCCGTCTCCACCGAGGCGTTCGTCGTCGGGGAGCCTCAGGCCGCGAAGGCGCCCAAGGCTCCGGATGCCGGGGAAGGCGACGAGGAGGAAGAGTTCGACGAGCTCGCGCCATTCGCCGTGGAGCTCGGGCGTGGCACGACGTTCGAGGGCGGCTTCGCCGTGGGCGCGTTGCGCGACGGGGAGGGCGGGTCCGTGGCGATGGTCGTGACGCTCGGGCTCGACGGGCGTGGCGGGAAGCTCGTGCGGCTCGGGCGTAGCCGCGGGGACTTCGATGCGCCGACGGTGAGCGGGTACAAGGGGTCGGTGCTCGCGGCGATGCTCGAGCCGAACGCGGGTGGGCGATCGATCCGCCTCGCCCGGGTCAGCGGCGAGCAGGTCACGTGGGGGCCGGAGCTCAGCGAGGGGCGCGACGAGTCGCTCGCGGTGGATCTGGCCGCGTCGGGCGCGGGCGCGGTCGTGGTCTGGGACGACGTGAGCAAGGACGGCAAGCAGACGATGGTGATGCTCGCCCCGTTCGACCCGGAGACGATGAAGGCGAAGGGCGAGCCGCGCCCCGTGTCGCCGCCCAAGCAGGACGCGGAGACACCGAGGCTCGCGGCACGGCCCGGCGGGCTCTGGCTCGCGTACACGGTCGTCGGGGTGGCGAGGAAGCCGAAGGACGAGGATACGGGGCTCGTGGGGGAGGCGATCGCGCCGCGGTGGATCGAGGTCGTGCCGCTCGACGAGCAGGGCGCGGCGGTGGCGCTGCCGCGCGCGGTGACCCCGAAGGACGGGCACGCCCTCGCCTTCGACGTGGAGCCGAGCGAGGACGGGGGGATCATCGTGACGTACCGGGACGACGACACGCCGAGCGGGTCGAGCGGGGGGCGCGTCCTCGGTGTGTGGGTGCGTTTGTCCGGGATAGGGGAGGCGAGGCTGCTCACCGAGGAGCCGAGCTCGGCCGGCGTGCCGGACCTGATGCCGGGCTGGCTCGCGGTCTCGTCGCTCTCGGGGGCGACGCGGATCGGGACGATGACGGCGCGGGGCGAGCTCGTGGGGGAGCTCCGGCCGGAGCCGGTGCTTGGCAACGGGGAGGTGCTGGCCGCGACGCGGGCGGCGCTGCTCGTGGCGCGGCCGGCTGGCAAGGCGATGAAGCTCTCCGTGATGCAGTGCGTCCCCGAAGAACCCGGGGCGGCGGACGCGGGGTTGGAAGCCGGAACACCCTCGCCCTGAGGGGTCCCCAAACATTTTTTGGACGATCGGCCTTCTCAACACATTAGGGCGAGCGTGGGAGACTCTATCCAGCGCCCGCCGTCGCGCCCCAGACACAAACCCCGCGTCCAGGTTCTCTACGAGTTGTTCCTAGCGGAGGTGCGCGAGCGCCTCGAAAGCCTGGGGCTCTACGGAGACGACCTCGAGGAACTCGTCCAGATCGTCTTCGTCGTCGCCAACCGACGGGCCGCGGTGATCCCGCGGAACGACGAGGCCGCAAGACGCTGGCTCATGGAGGTGGCCCGAAAACAGGTATCGAACTACCGCAAGCTCTACCGGCACGCCTACGAGGTGCTCGACCCGGAGGCGATCGCCGACGCCGTCGCAGAGCCGCAGGACCCCGAGGCGTATCACGCCACGATCGCGCTCGTGCAGGCCGCCACGCGGCTCATGCCCGCCGAGGAGCGCGAGATCCTGCTCCGGCACGACGTGGAGGGCGAGACCCTGCACGAGATCGCGAAGTGGCTGGGGCTCAGGAAGAGCGGCGCCCACGTGCGGGTGCAGCAGGCCCGGGCGCGGTTCGTCGAGAAGCTCGCCCTGGTCGAGCAGCAGCGGAGGGGCCGGAGGCGCAAGCGCAGGTTCGTCCCGATGTGGCTCGCAGGGTGGCTCGTGGGCGTGTGGCGCTGGTTCGTGGAGAAGCGCCGGCGGCTCGCGCGGCTGGGCTAGAGCATCGATGTCCTAGCGCTCGCCGAGCGAGAAGAACGTGCCGCGCGGGCGGGTCGGGAGGTCGGGGGTGTAGTCCTTGCCGGAGAACACGCTCGGGCTCGTGACCCGCGTGAAAGCGCCTCGGCCCGCGCCGGCACGTGCGAGATCCTCGATGCGGACCACGATCGCCTCGACGGGGCTCGACGCACGGCTCCGTGGGCGGGAGGCGCGCCTTTGGCCCTGCGTGGGCTCGGGGGGCGGCCAGGGGATCTCCGGGAAGCGGAAGGAGTACACGGAGAATCCCGCGCCGACGTCCTGGGTGAGCGCAGGGACGAGGGGATCGCCGTGGTGGTCGAGCAGGGTGACCGCGACCGGGCCGAGGTCGCGGTCGCTCGCGAGGACGAGGCGCGCCTCGAGCTTGCCGTCGCGCGCGCAGGCGTGGACGTTGCCCGCGAGCCCGATCGAGGGGTCGGGGACGGGCGCGGTGGCGAAGCTCTCGCGCCAGGGCGCGCGTTTGTCCAGGTGTGTCCGGGCCGTCTGGTCGTCGAGGCGCTTCTCGAGCGGCGCGTGGATCTCGTAGCCCCGCGCGACGGGGCCGACCATGGCGCGTGGCTCGCCGCCCGTGTCGACGACGAAGACGCCGAGCCGCGGGCCGTCGGCGCCGAGGTAGGCGACCTGGTTCGCGCTCGTCAGGGTGAAATAGTCGGCGACGAGGTCGGCCGCGCGCGTGGCGCCGATCTCGCGGTCCTCGAACATGTCGAAGTACCAGCCGGTCCACTTGGGCGGCTCGCCGCTGTCGCCGCCGTAGCCGCCGAGGGGGATGTGCTCGGCGACCATCGCGAGCCAGGTGGCCTGGTCCGGGGTGGGCGCGCCGCGGGCGAGCTCGGTGCGGGCGATGGCGCGCAGCGTGCCGAGGACGCGGAGCAGGCCGTCGAAGCCGCCGCTTGCGACCTTGCGTAGGTTTTCGACGTGGGCGATGAGCGCGTCGTAGAAGGGCACGAGCGGCTCGACGTAGGCGTCGGGGATGGCGCAGCCGTAGGCGTCATAGCCCTGGCCCGCGATAAGCACGAACGTGTGGCGGAGCTGGGCATACCCGACGAGCGCGGAGCCCAAACGCAGGTCGGCGTAGGCGTCCTTGGCCATGAACGAAGGGCGTGCGCCCTCGGGATCCTTGCGCAAGGCGAGGATCGCGCGGAGGAAGCTCGCCTGGACGTCGCGGCCCTTCGCGGCGCCCGTGGCGAGCTCTGCGCGGGCCGTGTCGAGCGCGGGGCGGAGATCAGGAAAGCGGTCGAGGTCGTTTTTCAGGTACGTCGCGGCACGATCGTGGCCGAGGAGGTACGCGACGTCGGCCGCGCCGATCTCGGAGCGACCTTGGACGTCGTCGTGGACGAGGCGGCCGAGCGGCGCGATGTCCGGCACGATGCGCATGCCGAGGAGCGTGCTGATGACGGGCAGATTCGTCACGCCCTGCGGCATGAAGTGGACGCGCGCCGTGCGGCGGAAGCCGTCGCCGATCACGAGGCGGAGTTTTTCCGGGGCGGCCGGGTCCTTCGCGGTGAAACCGCCCTTCTGCATGAGGCGCAGCAGATCCGGGACGCCGACGTCTTCGCGCCGGCCGGCGAAGGCGCCGTAGATCTCCTCGAAGAGACCGATCTCGGCGAGCGCGCCGCTCTTCTGCGCGAGCTCGGCGAGGGCGAGGGCGGCGCGGGCTTCGCGCGGCGTTTCCCGCGGATCGGGGGTGGCGTCGGGGTGCGAGCTTCGCGAGTCGCGCGAGACGAGGTTCCACTCGAGGCGCGAGAGCCACATGATGGCGGCGAAGTACGCGTCCGACTGCCAGACCTCCATTTTGACCTGGTCGAAGAACGTGTTGTCGGCGTAGTGGCCCCGCGGCTCGAACTGGGTGAAGTCGATCATGCGGGTGCGGCCGAAGAGCTCGACGGGCGTGAGCTTTCTGTCCCGCTCCGCCGAGAGCAGCGCTTCGACTTGGTTGTCCTGTCCGAACAGCGAGAGCGGCGTGTTCGTCTTCTGCGGGACGTGCGCCGCGGCGAGCGCGAGGTAGAGGTCGAGGTCCTTCCGGGTCGTTTCGTCGATCGACGCGCCGCTCGCCGCGAGGGCCTTGCGTAGCTTCTTCAGCATCGACTCGAGCGCGGGCTGCAGGCGCGTGCGTTCGATGCGGGCGAGCGACAGCTCCGTGGCGCGGAAGACGGCGTGCAGGATCGGATCCGGCCCCACGTAGAGCGGCAGTTCCTCCTGGAAGACGTCGTGGAACGCGTTCGCGTAGTCCAGGTACGGGAGCCGATCGAGCGCGACGAACCCGTTCTCGCGTAACCGCGCATGCTCGACGTCGGTGAGGTGGACGTGCGCGTCGATGCGGTCGAGGAAGCGAGGCTTCTTCACGCCGTCCCACGGGGCGGAGGCGGGCTTCTGCGCGGCGCCGCCGGCGCGGGCTTTCGGTTCGACGCGGCGGATCGCCTCGTTCGAGATGAAGCAGGCGTCTTCGCCCTTGGGCGTCTTCTCGACGAAATCGCAGTCGAAGCCCCCGCAGCGGGGCTCCACCGGCGTGAAGAGCTTCAAGTCGGCGAGGGCGGTCGTGGGCGGGGTCGAGGTCGGCAGGGCGCATGCGGTCTCTGCTTTCAGCGACCGGATGAGCTCGCTCGGGGACGGGGCCTTTGGAGGAGCGGCCGAGGTCGCCGCGCTCGCGCTTGCGCTTGCTACGGCGGAGGAAGCGGGCGCGGTCGGTTGGGCCGGTACGCCGGTGTGATCCGTGGCCGCGGGGCTGCAGGCCGCGCCGAGGATCGTGGCGAGGGAAAGCGCGGCGAGGCGAGGGCGCATGGCCCGAGGGTATCAAGGTCTCGAGGCGACTCCTCTCTTCTTGGGGCCGCCACGCCGGGGCGCCGCCCCGGACCCCGCGGGGGCTGTTCGCCCCTCGACCCGAACCAGGGCAAGCCCTGGACTCGGGTTGGAAGAACTGCGCGGTGCGCAGTTCTTCCACAGGCCGGTGGCAAGACCAGAGACAGCGTTGCTGATCGAAAGGGCAGCGCGGCTGTCTTGGTTGGCAGGGGTCGTTCCTCGGCCTGTTCGATGAACTGCGCATCGCGCAGTTCATCGACCCTGGGTCCAGCGCTTGCGCTGGTCCGGGTGCAGGGGCGGACAGCCCCTGCTGGGGCCTGGGGCAACGCCCCAGCGCAGCGCCTCCCAGATGAGACCAATTAGACCCCGAGATCCCGCCCAGCCGCCTCGGCGCGCTCGTCGTCCCGCACGACCGCGCTCCGGGGCTCCGCCGCGCACGGGATCCACACGCGGAACGTCGTCCCTCGACCGAGGGTCGAGTCGCACGTGATGCGACCCTCGTGCGCGGTCACGATGCGCCGCACCGTTGCGAGGCCGATGCCCGTGCCCGGCGCGCGCACGCCGGGCACGCGGTAGAACGGCTCGAAGATGCGGTCCTTCGCGCCGTCGGGGATGCCCGGCCCGGTGTCCTCGACGGCGAGCTCGACGAAGCCTCCGTCGGCCCGCGCGGCGTGGATCGAGACGCGCCGCTCGTTGCTGCCCGCGATGTACTTGAGCGCGTTGCCGAGCAGGTTGAGCACCACCACGTGCAGGAGCTCGGGCGAGCAGGCGACGCGCGTGTCCTCCACGTGGACCGTGACCTCGGCGCGCACCTCGGTGGCCGTCTGCGCGAGCTCCTCCGCCACCTGCGCGACCACCTCGCGCACCGAGGCCTTCTGGCTCGTGTCGTCCGGGCGGCTCGACCGCGAGAACGCGAGCAGGCCTTCGAGCACCGCGTTCGCCCGCGTGACCGATCGTTCGAGCGAGGTCGCGATCCGCTCCGTGGCCTCCTTGCCCTCCGCGCGCCGGAGGCGGGCCGGCACGAGCGCGATCGGCGTGAGCAGGTTCCGGAGATCGTGGGCGATGCGGCCCGCGAACGCGTCGAGATCCGCGTTGACCTGCGAGAGCCGCTCGACGGTCTCCGCGAGATCCCGCCGCGCCGCTTCGGCCTCTGCGCGGGCGCGCTCCTCGCGCGTGAACAGCGCGAGCCGCTCCTCGGCCGCGCGGTAGAGCCGATGCATCGTGCGCGTGAGCAAGACGCCGAGGCCCGCCGCGAGCAGGACGGCGCCACACGCCACGATCACGACGAGCCTCGACGCGCGGGTTGCGGCGAGCCGGGCGCTGTCGCGGGCGACTTCGAGGCGCGAGTCCACGAAGAGCGCGTAGTCGCCGATCGCCACCTCGAGCGCCCCGAGCTTGGGGATCACCTCGGCCCCGACGACGCGCCCCACGTCCTCGTGCGTGCCGCCTGCGCGATGCAGCGCGAACGCCCGCGCGAGCGCCTCCTGGTGCGCCTTCTGCGCGGTCGTGATGCGCTCGAGCCGCGCGCGCTCGGCGGGATCCTCCGTGCGCGCGAAGAGCGCCTTGAGCCGGGCCTCGAAGGCTTGACGCGCGGCGTAGCTCTCCTCGAGCATCTCCGGATCGCCGGTGAGCAGGTACGCCCGGCCCTGCGACGATTTCTGCAGCGCGCCGGCGCGTAGACGCTCCACTTCGATGAACTCCGCGTCGTAGATCTGCTCGACGCGGTCCTGGCTCGCGATCACCGATTGCAGCGCGAAACTCGCGACGCCGCCGATGACGAGCGCGGCGAGGATGGCGACGAGGTACGCCGCGCCGATCGTCTGTTCGAGCTTGCGCCGCGCAATCGCGCGTTCGGCGTCGCCTTCACCGACGGCGGCGTTCGCGACGGAGAGCGTCCTTCGCATCGGATCGAGCTTCATGGCCCACCGCCGCGCGGGGCCCGAAAGGGCGTGGTGGACGAACCAAAAGCTTCTGGAAAATAAGATAAACGCAGCCCTTTGGCAGGGGGCCGCGCGAAGAGGCTGGCCGGCGGGAACACGAATCGCGCGAGAGCAGGGTCCGTACCACGCGCTTGTGCGCGGGCCGTGCCCACGTCGGCGCGTCCGGGGCGCGCGCGGCGCCGAGAAAGGCGCTTCGCGGGGGCGCTTTCGGCGCACATCGACGGGGGATTCGTCTATCGTGTTTTTGGCTTTTTATCGGAGAGGTTCTTCATGTCCGGACGAATGGGTGACGATCATGCGGCCGCGCGCCGGCGGGTGCTCCTCGGCCTCGGCGCCGCGCTCTCGGCGGCCGCCGTGGGTTGCGGCGGCGCGGGTTCGGCGACGGACGTCGCGGGCGCAGGCGCGGGCGTGGGCGCGTCGGGCGCGGGCGGCGCCGGGGGCGCGGGCGGCGCGGGCGGAATGGGCGGAATGGGCGGCGAAGGGGGCGCGGGCGGCGGCGATCCGGGCGAGAGCTGCACGGATTCGGGCGGCCTCTCCCCCGAGGAGCTGCTCGCGCCGATCGACACGTTCGTCATCCTGATGATGGAGAATCGTTCGTTCGACCATTACCTCGGGAGCTTGCGCTTGATCGAGGGCCGCGACGTGATCGGCCTCGACGGTACGGAAAAGAACCCGGCGCCGGACGGAACGTGGATCACGGTCTCGAAGCTCGACGATTACACGCCGGAGGATCCGCCGCACAACTGGGACGCCGCGCATGCGCAGTGGAACGGCGGCAAGAACGACGGGTTCGTCCTGGCCCACGCGGGATCGGCCCAGGCGGACGTGATGGGGTATCACGTCCGCGAGCAGATCCCGGTCCTGTATGCGCTCGCGGACGCGCACGCGGTTTGCGACCGGTGGTTTGCCTCGGTCATGGGACCGACGTGGCCGAACCGGTTTTACCTGCACGGCGGGACGAGCAAGGGGCAAAAGGGGAACCTCCCCGTCCTCGGCTTCGACAGCATCTTCAATTACCTGAACGAAGCCAAGGTCAGCCACAAGGTGTATTACCACGACATCGCGTGGTGCTCGGGCGCGTATTTGAAGACGACCGGGCTCGCGGGAATCGAGCAATTCTTTGCGGACGCGGAGGCGGGCACGCTGCCGAATGTGGTGTTCATCGACCCGCAGTTCTTCGGCGGGGGCGCGAACGACGACCATCCGGATCACGACATCCGGCTCGGGCAGGCGCTCATCGCGAGCGTGTACACGGCGCTCGCCAAGAGCCCGCAATGGGGCCGCTCGATGTTCGTCCTGACGTACGACGAACACGGCGGATTCTTCGACCACGTGGCGCCGCCGACGACGGAAGACGACGAGGCCGCATTCGAGCAGCTCGGCTTCCGTGTGCCGTCGATCGTGGCGGGGCCGTTCGCGCGGAAGGGGTGCGTGGTGGGCACGCAGTTCGAGCACGTCTCGGTGATCCGCACGTTGTGCCGGCGGTTCGGGTTGCCGGCGTGGAACACGCGTATCGCCGCGGCGAACGATCTCTCGTCGTGTCTTCAACCGGCCTATCTATCGGACCCGCGGCCGCCCGTGGAGCTGCCGCCGGTGGATGTCTCGATGGCCGAGCTCATGGCGCGAAGGGAGCACGCGGAGACGCATGCGGAGCTACGGGAGGCGCTGGATTCCGGGCTCATCCCGGAGCACCTGGATCGGCGCGGGGAGGGGATGGCGATTGCGAGGAGGGTGGTCGAGGCGGGAGCGCGGCTCGGGGCGGTGCGAATTCGGGATTGACCGATTCGTCAGCCGGGCGCGCTCGAGGGCTCTTCAGGCGCCTGGCTGCGCTCGCCGCGCGTGCCGTAGAGGTGCGTCAGCTCGAATGCGGCGGCGAGCGCGGGTTGTTTCGTCTCGCGGGCCGCCGCGCGTGCGGCTTTGCGCGCGGAGCGGGCGAGGGTGACGACGATTCCATCGATCAGGTCGAGGTGCTCGGTCGCGGCCATGGTGCCCTGTCCCTCGCGCTCCTTGGCAGCGGCGCGCAAGGCGTCGGCGGCGATCCCGAGGCGCGTGATGGCGTCCGGGCCGCCACGGTCGTGCACCACGGCGGTCACGTCTTCCCGCTTCAATACATCACGCAGGGTATCGAGCTGCACGGCGAGCTTTTCGGCGTCGTCCTGCGCGGCGCGTGTCTGATCGAGCGCGACGGCGATCACATCCGCGCTGGCCTCGTCGCCCTTCTCTTCGAGGTCGTTTCGCCCGGCGTGGAGGACGCTGCGGGCGGTCTCGCGGGCGCTTTTTCCTTCCTTCAGCGCCGTGACGAATCCCTTGTTCGTGAGCTTGCGCTGGCCTGCGACCCCGACGCGCCCGATACCGGCGGCGATGAGCGCGTCGCGCGCATCCGAGAGCCGCGCGCCGTCGGCGGTATTGAAGCCGTGCTTCTGGAGGGCGGGGGCGTACTTGTGGAGGGCTTCGAGGGTCTTGTTGGCCTGGTTCAGGGTATCGGTGGAGCCGAACTGCTTGCCGATGCGGAGGTACTCCTGGCGGGCTTTGGGGGCGATGGTGGCTGTGTCGAGGGGCATGATGGTTCCTTTCCGTGGACGGAAGGCGAGGTGGAATGATCGGTCGGGACGGTAACGCTCCAGGACGTCTCGGAAAGGGGCGGATTCGTGCTCTGGAACGCTGGGGAGTGTCTCGAAGCGGGAGGGGGGCGTCTCGAAACGGCTGGGAGGCGTCTCGAAACGGCTGGGGGGCGCGTCAAGGCAGAAGGGACGGGCGGCGAGGCAAGGGGGCCGCTGCGCGTTCCATTCGACGTTCCATGCACCGAGGCTGCGACGGGGGAGACGGAAACCGACATTCCCGTCGAGGTGAGGACCCGACACCGCAGATGAGGACGAGAGACCGCAGATGTCGACCTCGTCGGGAGGCGGCGTGGCGCACCGCAAAACCCTTCATGTTACCGCAAGAGCCTGCCCTTCCGATAGCTGGATCAAGATCCAGGTCGCGACCTTTGGACCTGCCTGCTTAGGGTGCCTCGCCTGCGGGCGACCCGTGGACATCCACCACGCGCCCCGCCCATGAAGGAGAAGAGTCATGACGCATTTCACCTCCCTTCGTCCTCTCCGTGCGATGGTCACCGTCCTCGGCCTGAGCAGCTTTGCGTTCCTCGGCGGCGCGTGCTCCAGCACGGACACGCAGGACGCCGAGCACCTCGGCGCGGCGGAAGAGCACCTCACCGACGCGCAGTGCTCGTTCTTCGACGTCAACGGCAAGAACCAGATCTGCCACTACACGGGCTCGGCGAACCACCCCTACACCATCATCAAGACCAGCGAGCAGGGCTGCATCAACGGTCACGCCATCCACGCCAACGACTACATCGCCGTGGGCGACCCGACCTGCCAGGGCGGCGGCTGCCTGCCGGCGACCGCGCCCTGCGACGCCACCCTGCCGTGTTGCGACGGGCTCACCTGCCAGAACGGTACGTGCGTCGACCTCTGCGCCGGCGTGACCTGCACCGCCTCCGACGCGTGTCACGTCGCCGGCACCTGCGACCCGGCCACCGGGGCCTGCTCGAACCCCGTCGCCGCCGACGGCACGGCCTGCGACGACGGCAACGGCTGCACCGTCACGGATAGCTGCGGCGCCGGTACCTGCACCGGCAGCGGCAATCCGTGCCAGAACGGCGGCACCTGCAACCCCGCGGAGCCCTACACCTGCACATGCCCCGCGGAGTTCACGGGGCCGAACTGCGAGACGCCCGCCTGCGTCCCCACCACCTGCGCCGCGCAGGGAGCGACCTGCGGCACCATCCCCGACGGCTGCGGCGGCACGCTCACCTGTGGCGGGCCGTGCGGCCCCGCCTGCCCCTGCGCCGCGAACCCGGCCTGGCAGGCCGCGCTGGCCGGGACGATCGTGAACGATGGGCGGTGCACGAATTACTCCTTCCCCGCCCCCTGCCATACTTCGGGCAACAACTCCTGGGCCGTCTCCGATCAGGGCACGTCGGTCGTGGAGCTCATGGCCGGAACGGACTCTGTGGACGGGGAGTCCTTCAGCTACTGCGGTGTGCAGGTGATGCAGGTGAGCGACCAATTCGCCGGCAACTGCAGCGGGGGTGCCTTCCCCGTCATGAATTTCTCCATCACCGCGGCGGAGGTCGCGACGTGCAGGGCCGAGATCGCGAACTTCGCGGCGGCCCAGAACACCACCTGCAACTGAGCCTCCATCTCCTACGCTCCAGGCGCGCCTACCCCCCGCCTGCCGCCGTGCCTCGATCGAGCCTGGTGAACAGGCTCGCGAGCTCGGCGGCCGACGCGACCTCGAGCTTCTCCATCCCCTCCGCCCGGTAGAGCCGCACGGCCGACGCGGAGATCGCGAGATCCGCCGCGATCTGCTTGTTCAGCATCCCCCGCGCCACCCGTTCGCACACCTCGCGCTGGCGCAGCGAGAGCGTCGCGAGCCGGGCGGCGAGTGCCTCCACCTGGGCCCGCGCCGCCCGTGCCGCCGCGTTGCGGGCAAGGGCGTGTTCCACGGCGGCGAGCAGCGCCTCCTCGTCGACCGGCTCGGGGAGGAAGTCCACGGCGCCCGCCTTCATCGCCTCCACGGCCAAACGCACGTCTCCATCGCCGCTGGTGAAGACCACGGGCAGCTCGCACCCGCTCTCGCGCAGAAGGGCCTTCACCTTCAGGCCGTTCGGATCGGGGAGCTGGGCGTCGATCACCATACAGCCCACCCCCGCCGCGCGCGCCGCCTCCAGGAAGGCGAGCGACGACGCGAACACCTGCACGGCGTGCCCCGCCTCCCGGAGCCGCGCGGCAGCGGTCCCGCGCCAGGAGGGGTCCCGGTGCACCAAGAAGACGGTGGCCGCCTCCGCTCCTCCCGGGGGTGGGCTCGTGGCTCCGCGCGCCCCCGCCTCGCCGAGGCTCGTCATCACCAGCGCCTTGCCCACCGGGTCGGACCACGTCCCGGTGAGGGAGAGCCTCTCCTCCGTGCACAAACTCTCGAGCGTCACGCGCGAATGCATCCTTCCCATGCCAGGTGTCCCCCCAGACATCGAGTGCGGAGCAGTGACATGCGAGGACCGGGCCGTGAAGGAATAGGAAAGAAAAAAAAAGGATGAGATGGGGTGGGAGGTCGAGTGACCACGCAGGCAGAGCAGGCCCCTCACACCAAAGCACGCGGGGGGCGCGCCAGCGGCACGGGCGATGCTTCCGACGCAGCCGCGTGGGGCCGTGAAGAACGCGATTCGGTTGACGATCCGCCCCCGGAGGGCGGCAGCAGCGACGCGCTGCCCGAGAGCGCGAGGTTACACGCCTGCGGGAAGCACCAACGAAAGGTACAGTGCGATCGCCATCGGCAGGTCGAGGCGCGGCTCGCACTGATAGAATACGTAATCGTCCGTATGGTCCCAGATGGGTCGGAAAATGCGCTGCCAGGGTGGACGCGAATGATTTTGGCCCGTAAATATCGCCGGGGAGCCGAGGGTGCTGACATTTCCATCGAAAGTGATGATGGGCGGATACGGCCCCCAGAGGGGCCATTTTGTCCATTTCCAGGCCATCGCTCGGTGACACGTTCAACAAGAACATCCGATGACGGATCCCCCGTGGGCTGCCCTCGGATGCGCGGCCCATCAGGTGGGTAACGAGCCTCATATCGTGGTCCGCGAAGACGATCCCTGTCTCGGTCGCTTCCTCGGGTGACCGCTCCACGACCTCGACAACGGCCCCGAGCGCGTCGGAGAGCTCCCGCGCGAATCTGTCATACTGGTGGAACTGCCGGGGGGGGTTGATTCAACGCCCGGCGGGAGACCCAGCGCGCTCAGCGGGCGAACCCAGAGACGAATCGGCGAATTCATTGCGTACCACCTGCTCCTTTGGCCGAACACCCTCGAAGGCACGATTTCCGTGGACGGAAGGCGAGGTGGGCCGATCGGTCGGGACGGTAACGTTTCAGGACGTCTCGGAAAGGGCGGATTCGTGCTCTGGAACGCTGGGGAACGTCTCGAAGCGGCTGGGAGGCGTCTCGAAGGAGGTTCGGGGCGTCGATGTACGGCGGAGGGGCGTCTCGAAGGAGGCTCGGGGCGTCGATGTACGGCGGAGGGGCGTCTCGAAGGAGGTTCGGGGCGTCGATGTACGGCGAGGGGGGCGTCTCGAAGGAGGTTCGGGGCGTCGATGTACGGCGAGGGGGCGTCTCGAAG
>NZ_JAGTJJ010000100.1 GCF_028435365.1 Polyangium jinanense
GGCAAGTCCTCCGGAGGACCCCCCGGATCCGTCACCATCAGCCGCGGGCTCGAACGACTGGCACCCGCAGCAGAGATGCTACGGGTGCTCAGGGAGAATGGGCTCGCGAGATGAGACCAATGCTCAGCCCCTGGTGGGGCCTGGGGCAACGCCCCAGCGAAACGCCTCCCAGCTACGAAATGGGCGTGAACGCAACCATCAATGGCAGATGGTCTGACGGCTCGTTCGCGGACGGCATCACGGTGTCGCGGCTGAGCCTTGGGAGGACGGAAGGGCGTGGATCGAGCCGGCCTGCCGAGTGGAGGATGTAGTCGATTTTGCGCGCGCGGCCGTTGATTGCGGTCGTGTCCCATGGGCGCTGCGCGCGACAGCTCTCGGCGAGACCACGCTCGTAGGCTGCGCCGAGCACCGGGCTCTGCGAGGTTGCATTGAAATCCCCGGCGACGAGCCAGGTGATATCGGTGGGGGCCGCGTCGCGGTAGGCGATGAGCTCGAGCAGCTGGCGGCGCCCGAGGTGCTCGTCGATCGGCGTGCTGTCAGGCTGCCAGGTCAGGTGGGTCGTCGCGACGTGGAGTGGACGGGCATCGACGGAGAGGCGCGCGATCAGTGCGAGATCGTCGTCGCCGGGGCGGTGCGCGGCGAAGTGCAGCACGTCGTGGCCGTGCCATGCGAAGACCGTGCGGCGCGCGAACAGGGCCGAACCCTCGCGGCGACCCGCCCGCTGTGCGTACGCGCTCGCGTGGGTCGCGTCGAGGCGGGCGCTGAGCGCCTCGTACAGGTCGGGCTCGACCTCCTGCAGGCATAGGAGGTCGGACCCGAGCGCATCGATGCGCGCGAGGAGCCGTGCGCGGCGGGAGGTGGGCTCGAGCGCGTCCGGCGGCGAGCTCCGGTAGCGATCGGGCCGCACGTAGCATTGGGCGAGCACGTTGTAGGTCGTGGCCGAAAAGGTCGTCGTCATCGAGCGACACCATAGAGTCCCCCCCGTGGAATCACCCGGACAGGATTCCGGACATGGCCCGGGGCCGGTCGTCAGGCCAGATCGATCTTGAGCAGCACGCCGTCGGGCCGCTCTTCCGTGGTCACGTATTGCCGGCGAAGCGCCTCGGTGCCCTCGCCCGTACCTTCGAGCAGAAACGCCTCTTCGTCCGCGTCGAGCGGGCGCTTTTCGCCGTCGATCCGCAGGGCGATCTGCGCGCCGCCATCTCCGTCGACCATCATCTCGACGTAACGTGTCGTGCCGAATCGCCCGCACGCCTCGATGTACCGCAAGAGCGTCACGATCGTGTCGACCACCGACGGACGCCCCTCGATTTCGAGCGTGACGCGCTTCGAGTCCTCGTCTTGCATGCGCGCAAGTATGCCGATCGGGTACGTCCGCGTCGACTTTCGTGATCGACGTCGACGGGTCGACCCGCCGCACGATTCGTGCGACCCTGCGGCCTTCGGGTATGGTGACGATGAAGCGCCACGTTTGGTTTCTTCTGGCGATTGCTCCGCTCGCCTTGGTCCCCGCGGCGTTCACCGCGGTCCTCGCCACGGGATCGCCCGTGCTCCGCGCCGCGATTCCGATCGAGGCCCACGCGAGGGATCACTGCACGTGGCACTGCCACAACCACGGCTGCTCCCACGCGCCAAGCCTCCCGCTCGCGCTCGCGGGCGACGGCGGGCTGTACGGCAAGACAATCGCAGGGCTCAAGGCCGCGGGAAAGGCTGTCGTGCCGAGCGCGCCCCACGTAGGCTACGGCGTCGTGAACCTTGCGCTGTTCTGCGTCGCGTGGCCCGGGCTCATGTACGCGCTTTATCTCGTCGCGCTCTCGCAGCGGCGCAAGCTCCTCGCGCTCCGGCGGGGTGCGTCGTGACGGAGCTCGGGATCGCCATCTACGCCGCGTGCGTGGATTTCATGATCCGCGCGGCCGCGCTCGCCGGGGCAACGTACCGCGACGCGAATGCGTTCATGTTCTTCGCGCTGTGGCCCGCGGTGACGGTCGTGCTGCTCGCGGTCGTGGCGTGGCAAGCCGTCGTGCTGCGGCGGCTCCGGCGTCGCCGGTGAAACGTTCAGAGCCCGCGCGTATGCTCGGGCCGGAGCTTGATCCGACCCGAGAGCGCGGCGTCGATGACGTCGAGGATCCGCGCGCGATCCTGCGGGAGGCGTCCGCCGATGGGTAGGTAATTCGACGCGTGGTTCGTCCGGAAAAGCGCATTCGTGGGCGCAGCCTCGGCGACGAAGGTGCGCAGCTCGCGGAGCAGGCCGTGTACGTCGGGTAAAACGAAGCGGCCACGGCGTTCCAGTGTGGCGAGAGGTGTGTCGGGGACGATCGTCAACGTGAGCGCTGCGAGGTATTCGGGATCCATCGCGGTCGCGAGGCGCGCCGAGGCGCTCGCGTGCTCGCCCGTGCGCTCGGTGCCGCCCGCGCCAAGGAGGAAGATCGCCGAGGTCTTCATGCCCGCGGCGCGGGCGCGGCGCGCGGCCTCGACGTGGTCGTCGAACGAGGAGCCCTTGGCAATCCGCTTGAGCACGAGGTCGTCGCCGGATTCGGGGCCAATGTAAAGCAAGTCGAGGCCACGCTCACGCAAGGTGCGGAGATCATCGCTGGTTTTCTCCAGCAAATTGGTCGCCATCGCATAACAGCTCACCTGCCGGAGGTTCGGAAAGGCGCGGCGGCAAGCGTCAAGAAGGGGGAGCCAATGGTCGAGGGGCATGACGAGGGCATCACCGTCGGCGACGAAGACCTTCTCCACGTGGTCGCCGAAAGCCGCCCCCGCGGACGTGATGTCTTGCAGAGTCTCGGCGAGGTCGCGAATACGAAAGGTCTTGTCCCGGTACATGTCGCAGTACGTGCACTTGTTCCAGGAGCAGCCGATCGTGGCCTGCAAGATGTACGAGTGCGCCTCGCTGGGCGGACGGTAGAGCTTGCCTTCGTAGCGCATCGCCCTGCCGAGCCTACACGAGCGGCGCGGGAGAGGCCAGCGGATGGCCTACCGCCTCGCTGTGAGCATGATATCGTCCGCACGATGCCTCCCGCCCCGCGACGCCAATCCTTTGCAGCACCAACCATCTGCGCCGCGGGCGCCCTCGTGCTGGCTTGATGTCCCCTCGCACCGCCACCACGACCGGCTTTTCGGCCATCCTCCTCTGGTCGCTGCTCGCCCTCTTCACGGCGGCTTCGGGCAAAGTCCCGCCATTCCAGCTCGCCGCCATGACGTTTCTCGTGGGCGGCCTCGCGGGCGTCGCGACCTGGATCCGGCGGCCGCACGCCATTCGATCGCTGCGGCAACCGCCGATCGTCTGGGCCCTCGGTACGGGCGGCCTCTTCGGGTATCACGCCCTTTATTTCGCGGCGTTGCGCTGGGCACCACCCGCCGAGTCCGGCCTCGTCAATTACCTCTGGCCCTTGCTCATCGTGCTCTTCTCGTCGTTCCTGCCCGGCGAGCGATTGCGAGCGGCCCATGTCGGCGGGGCGCTCGTCGGTTTCGCCGGAATCCTTGTGCTTTTCCTCGGCCGCGGCGCCCTCGACGCCCGCGCCGAGCACCTGCCGGGGTATGCCTGCGCCTTCGCGGCAGCCTTCGTGTGGGCGGGTTATTCCGTCCTCTCCCGGCGCTTCGGCGAGGTCCCGACCGACGCCGTGGCCGGGTTCTGCCTCGCGACCTCCGCCCTGAGCTTCCTCGGCCATCTCGCGTTCGAAACGACCGTTTGGCCAGAAAACACGACGCAATGGCTCGCGCTCCTTTCGCTCGGCATCGGCCCGGTCGGAATCGCTTTTTATGTGTGGGATATTGGTGTGAAGCGCGGAGACATCCGCCTGCTCGGCGTGGCGTCCTATGCGGCTCCGGTGCTTTCGACCTCGATCCTCGTCCTCGCCGGCCACGCAGAGCCGAGCATCACGCTGGCGGTCTCCTGCGCGCTGATCGTCGCGGGCGCGCTGGTCGCGACGCTCGGGGCAAAGCGCCCCGAGCCACACACGAGCGGGAAGGGGACGGAGGCGCCCCCCATTCCCCAGTAGACTCGCTTATTTTCCCGACGGCGTCCCCGATCGCTTCTCGGAAAAACCGTGCTCCTCGAGCTTCGCGTAGAGCTGCGGGCGCGGAATGCCGAGGAGCTTGGCCGCCAGGGTGCGATTGCCGTCGGCGCGCTGGAGCGCGGACGCGAGCAGATCCCGCTCGAGGCGCGCCACGGCCTCGCGCAGCGGTAGGCCGAGGTAACGGTTCGTGGGCTCGGTTGGGGAGGCGGGCGTCGCGAGCTCGGGCGGGAGTGCATCGGCGTCGATGACCTCGCCGTGGCACATTTCCGCGGCCCGGCGGACCACGAGGAAAAGCTCGCGTACGTTGCCCGGCCAGTCGTGGCGCACGAGCGCGGCCATGGCTTCTTCAGAGATTGCGCGCGCGCGTGTCCCCACGATCGCCCGCGAGACGAGCAGCGGCACGTCGCTCCGGCGCTCGCGCAGGGGAGGGACGGCAATTTCGAGGACCGCGAGCTGATAATAAAGCTCGGCAATCAAAGGAACCTCGAGCGAGCCCGGCGCGAGGCGCGCCAGCGTGATGACTCGGACCGGCGGGGACTCGGAGAGCCACGCGGCGAACGCGCCCTGCGCCGCCGGCGTGAGATCCCCCGCGCCGTCGACGAGGAGGGTCCCGCCCGCGCGCGCGCCCGCGAAGAGGCCTCGGAGCTCGGCGGCGTCCGTCGACGGATCGACACGCACCACGACGAGCGGCTCGCTGGCGCGGCTCGAATACTCGTGGATCGCGCGGGCCACGAGCTCCTTGCCGGCGCCGGCCTCGCCCTTGACGAGCACCGGGGCCTGCGAGCCGGCGGCGCGGCCGATGAGCTTCCAGACCGCGTGCATGGCCGCGCTCCGCCCCACGAGCGGCGTGCTCTCCGCGTGCGCCGTAGCGGTCGCCGGAGGCGTACGCCGCTGCTTGATCGCGCGCGCGACGGTGGCGACGAGCCGTTGGAGATCAAAAGGCTTTGTCAGGTAATCGAAGGCCCCGTCGCGCATCGCCTCGATGGTGCGTTCGCCATCGTCGTACGCCGTGGCCACGATCACCGGCAGATCGCGGTGTTTTCCGGTTCGAAGCTCGCGAAGCAGTTCGAGGCCACTTCCATCTTTGAGGCGGATGTCGACCAGGGCGCAGTCGAAGCTGTTTGGTTCCTCGAGCCGCGTCCGGGCCTCGGCCAGGCTCGCGGCGGCCACGGTCGTGTGACCCACGCGCGCCAGCGCCGTCGCGAGCCCGAGCCGGATGCCTTTTTCGTCGTCCACGATGAGCACGGTGCTCATGCCGCGCCTCCTTCAGCCGGAACCGAGAGCTCGAACCGCGTGACGCCGCCCTCGCGAAGGTACGAGAGGCGCCCGCCGCTCGCGACCGCGATGGCCCGCGAGACCGCGAGGCCGAGCCCCGTGCCCTCGGGTTTCGTCGTGAAAAATGGCTCGAAAAGTTCGGAGACACGATCCTCGGGCACGCCGGGTCCGTCGTCCTCGACCGTCAGCACCGACAGCCCCTCGCGCCGCTCGATCCGCACGCGCACCTCAGCGCCCGCAGGCGACGCCTCGACCCCGTTCTTGACGAGGTTGTCCACGGCGCGCGCGCAAGCATCGGGGTCGACGACGGCGCGCGCACGGCCCGTCACGGCCAGGCTGACGCCACGCTCCTTCGCCCAGGTCGCGAGCAGCCCGAGCCGCCTTTCGACCACGTCCCGGAGCTCCGTGTCCACGCGCCGGCCGATCCGACGACCGCTGACGACGAGGAAATCCGTGAGGAGGCGATCGAGCCGCGTGATCTCTTCGTCCACCGCGTCGAGCTCGGCCACGACATCGGCCGGCACGCCCTCCGAGGTGCGCGCCATGTCGACGCGCAGCTTGATCGACGCGAGCGGGTTTTTGACTTCGTGCGCGACGCCGGCGACGACACGTCCGAGCGCGGCCAGGCGCTCCTTGCGAGCGAGCTCCTCGGCGAGCCGCTCGTGCTCGCGCTCGGCCGCCGCGAGGCTCGCCGCGAGGCTCGCCACGCCCTCGGCCACGCTCGACAGCTCGGCGATCGCAGGACGCGGGACCTCGGCCGTGAGGTCCTCCTCCAGCGCCGCGAGCGAACGCTTGAGCCCGCGCGCCCCACGCGTGGCGGCGATCACCGTACCGAGCGCGATCACACCGAGCAGCACGGTCGCCGACGTGAGCAGGCCCGCGATGAGGCGCCAGTTGGCGACGAGCTTCGACATCGACACGGTGTACGCGGCCCAGAGCAAGCGGCCGTCCGCGCGCCGCCGCGCCCCGAGGAAAAGCGTGCCCTCGTCGACGTCGAGTGATCCAACCTCGGCCCGATCCCGCTTTGCTACGGCCGCGAGCGTGGAGAGCGCGCGATCGGCTTCGCTCGAGATGCCCGAGCGGATCGGGATCGGCGCTCCCGGGACGGCCGGATCCAAGGTCGTGCCGCCACGCAGCCCGAGCACCGTGAAGCGCGCGGGCCCATCGCCTGTGTCGGGCTCTTCGGCCCAGCGCGCGAGCTCACGTTGCACGAGATCGCGGCCTCGCTCGAGGCGCTGCTCGCTCGACATGCGGATGAGGCGGTTCACCGACACCACCGAGACCCCGAACACGAGCGAGGCCAGGATCGTCACGGCTCCGAGCAGCCACCTCAGCGAAACACGCGGGAGCCTCATCCGGGCCGCGAATGATGTCCCGAATCCTGACAGGTGTCACCGCCCGTGACGAAGCAGGGGCAGGGCTCGATCGGGCCGAGCCTCGCCCCTTGGAGAGGCGGTAGAGGGGGAGGGCGAGGAGACGCTCGATGACGGTCCGAAGGTCGTTCTTGCCCACGCTACTCGTCTCGCTTCTCTTGCTCTTTCCCCGCGGCGCGCGTGCCGGATCCCTCACGCTCGAACAGGCCGTCCGGCAGGCGCTTTCGAACCATGAGCGCGCCGGTAAGGCGCCGCTGCGCGTGAAGGCCGCCGAAGGCCAGCTCGACCGCGCGCGCTCGGCGTTCCTGCCGAGCCTGGTCGCGGGCGCGAACGCGACGCTGCGCGGGACCGAGGATCGGATCGGCCGCCAGCTCTTCGGCACGGGCACCCTCACGTTGACGCAGCCCATCCTGAATCCCTCGGCGATCCCGCAGTATACGCAGGCGCGGCGTCAGCTCGCGGCCGAGCGATGGGGCGCGGTCGAGGATCGGCGCAGCCTCGCCTTCGACACGGCGCGCGCGTTCCTCGTGGTGCTCACGCGCGAGCGCGTGCTCGAAGCCGCGACGCGCAGGCTCGAACGGGCCCGCGCCAACCAGCAGAACGCCGACGCGCGCGCGCAGGCAGGCCTCGCGAGCACGAACGACGTGACGCGTGCGCTGCTCGAAACCACCGCGGCTGCCAGGGAGGTCGCGCAGGCCGAGGGCAACGTGGCCACCGCTTATCTGGAGCTCGGTTTCCTCGTGGGCAGCCCGGTCACGGGGCCGCTCTCGGCACCCGATCGCACGACGCGCGCCGCGGAAAGCGGCGGCGTGCGGGGCGAGGACGAGGTCCGGCAGGCCGAGGCGCGAAGGCCCGATCTCCGCGCCGCCGAGGAACGCACCGCGGCCCTCCGCGCGTCGGCCCAGGAACCCCTGTATCGCCTCGCGCCCACGCTCTCGCTCTCGGCGCAGGTGCGCTTCAACCCCGCGCCCGCTCCGCCCGACACGACCCACGACGAGACGTTGCAACTGAGCCTCACCTGGCCCCTCTTCGACGCGGGCGCGCGCTACGGCGATCGCAAGACACGCGTCGCGCAGGCCGAGAGCCAGGCCCTCGACGAGCGGCAAATCCGCCGCTCCGTGGCGACCGACATCGGCATCGCGCGGACCACGCTGAAGGCCGCGCGCGACAGCTACCGCATCGCCGAGGAGGCCGTCGCGGCCGCGCGGAAGAACACCGCCGAGACCGAGATCCTCTACCAGCAGGGGCTCGCGCGGGCGATCGAGCTCGTCGACGCGAACGCCCGCCGCTTCGAGGCCGAGGTCGCGCTCGCCACCGCGAAGCTCGCGATGGAGCAGGCCTACCTGGAGCTGCGCTTCGCGCTTGGCCAGGGACCCACCGACGACGACACCGAACGTTCCGCCGCGACGAACGGAGATGCGCAATGAAGCTCGCGCGTGTGCTCTTCCTCCTTTGCTTGCCCCTCGCCGTGGCCTGCAAAGGCAAGCCGACCGAAGGCGGCGCCGCCGGCGGAAGCAAGCCTTCTCGCGAGGGCGGCGGGGGCCTCGCGTTCGCCGCCGACGTCATGCCCGTCGAGGCCAAGAAGGTCACCTACACGGTGAACGCGCCGGGCACGATCGAGGCCTTCGAGCGGGTCCAGGTCACGGCGCGCGTGGCCGGCGTCGTCGACCGCGTGGCCTTCACCGAGGGCCAGGAGGTCAAGAAGGGCGACGTCCTCGTGGTCATCGACTCGGAGCGCTACCAGCTCGCGGTGAACGGCGCCAAGGCGGCGCTCGCGAAGACCGAGGCCGCGGTCCGCGACATGGAGGCCATGGTGGCGCGGCGCGAGGGCGCGAGCGGCATGAACCCCGGCCTCATCCCGGGCGAGGAGCTCGAGAGCTACAAGAGCAAGGTCCTCACCGCCAAGGCCGATCGCGACATCGCCTTCCAGGCGCTCCGCACGGCGCAGCTCAACCTCCGCGACTCGTCCGTGCGCGCGCCCATGGCCGGCGCCATCCAGACGCGCACCGTCGAGACGGGCCAGTACGTGCAGGCGGGATACGTCATGGCCACGCTCCTCCAGAGCGAACCGCTCCTCCTGCGCTTCCAGGTCGAGCCGCTCGAAGCGCCGCGCCTGAAGGTCGGCACGACCGCGACGTTCACGATGCGCGAGACGCTGCGGAAGTTCTCCGCGAAGATCACGCTCATCGCCGCGGCCGCCGATCCGACGACGCACATGGTCCCGGTCACGGGCGAGGTCGTCGACGACGGCCACAAGTACTGGCTGCGCCCCGGCTCGTTCTGTGACGTCAGCGTCGACATCGGCGCCCAGCGCGAGGCCGTCACGATCCCGCGGCTCGCCGCGCGCGCCACCGATCACGGCTACGTCGCGTACGTCGTGGAGAACGGCGTCGCCAAGGAGCGCGTGCTCTCGCTCGGGATGAGCACGCAGGACGGCTGGGTCGAGGTCCGCTCCGGCCTCGCCGCGGGCGACGTGCTCGTCGTGCGGGGCGCCGAGGCGCTGAACGACGGCGCCAAGGTCAAGCCCACGACCATCACACCGGAAGCGCTTCTCACGGCCACCGCGCCGAGCGCCAAGCCGACGGCTTCGAGCGCGCCGCCCCCGGCCGATCTTGCCTCGGGCGAGCCTGCATCGAGCCCGCCGCCGACGCCGACCGGATCGGCCAGCGCGGGGGTGCGGCCGTGAACCTCACCGACGTCTCCATCAAGAACCCGGTCTTCGCCTGGATGCTCATGGCGTGCACGATCCTCTTCGGCATCGTCGCGGCCACGCGCATCGGCATCAGCCAGTACCCGGACGTCGACTACCCCAACATCAGCGTCAACCTCTCCTGGCCCGGCGCGTCTCCGTCGGCCGTCGAGCGCGAGATCATCGAGCCGCTCGAACAGGCCCTCGCGCAGGTCGAGGGCGTCAAGGAGATCTCGTCCCAGTCGCGCCAGGGCTCGGCGCGGATCACCGCGAGCTTCGACATCTCGCGCAACGTCGACCTCGCACTCCAGGACGTGCAGGCCAAGGTCGCGCAGGCCCAGCGGCAGCTCCCGCGCGACGTGCCTGCGGCCACCGTCTCCAAGTCGAACCCCGACGACACGCCGATCGTCACCGTCGGCGTTTCCGGCCCGTTCTCGCGCCAGCTCCTCGCCGACGTCGCGCGTTACCAGGTCCAGGAAAAACTCCAGACCGTGCCGGGCGTCGGTCAGATCACGCTGAACGGCTACCTCGATCGCAACATCCGCATCTGGCTCGACACGAGCCGCCTCGCGGAAAAAGGCGTCGTCGCGAGCGACGTCATCGACGGTATTCGACGCGAGCACGTCGAGGTCCCCGGCGGCCAGCTCGAAGCGGGCGGCCGGCAGCTCAACGTCCGCCTCCTCGGCGAGGCGCTCGACGTCGAGGCGCTGCGCAAGCTCGTGGTGCGACACGTGAACGGCACGCCCGTCTACCTCGACGACGTCGCCGTCGTGGAGGACGGCTTCGAGGACGTGAACTCCGTCGCGCGGCTCGACGGCATCCCCTTGCAGGCGCTCGGCGTGCTCAAGCAACGCGGCACGAACGCCGTCGCCGTGGCGAGCGCGGTGCGCGAGAAGGTCGCGGAGATCCAGCGCAGCTTGCCCGAGGGGATGAAGGTCGAGGTCCTCTTCGACACCACGACGTTCATCGAGGAGTCCGTGCACGAGATCGAGATCGAGCTCGGCCTCGCGCTCGTCCTCACGGCGCTCGTCTGCTGGCTCTTCCTCGGCTCGCTCTCCAGCACCGTCAACGTGATCCTGGCGATCCCGATGTCGCTGCTCGGGACCGTGGCCGTCGTCTACTTCCTCGGCTTCACGCTGAACACGTTTACCCTGCTTGGCCTCTCGCTCGCCGTCGGCCTCGTCGTCGACGACGCGGTGATGGTCATGGAGAACATCTACCGGCACGCCGAGATGGGGAAGGCGCGCGCCAAGGCCGCCGCCGACGGCACGAAGGAGATCACGTTCGCCGCGCTCGCGGCCACGGTCGCCGTCATCGCGATCTTCCTTCCCGTCGTGTTCATGGACGGCGTCATCGGCCGCTTCTTCTTCCAGTTCGGCGTGACGCTCTCGGTCGCCGTGATGCTCTCGTACTTCGAGGCGATCACGCTCGCGCCCGCCCGCTGCGCGCAGATCCTCGACACCTCGCGCGAGGGCCGGAGCGCCGTCGGCAGGGCCATGGATCGCGGCTTCTCCGCGCTCGAACACGCCTATGGCCGCGTGCTGGGCAAGGCGCTCGACAACCCCTGGAAGGTGCTCCTCAGCGCGGTGGTCCTCTTCGGCGTCACGGCGTTCGTCGTCCCGCGGCTCGGCACCGAGTTCGTCCCCGCGCAGGATCAGAGCCGCCTCGACGTCCGCATCCAGACGGAAACCGGGACCAGCGTCCAGGCCGCGGCGCCGCTCTTGCAAAAAGCCGAGCAAAAACTCGCGGCTCGGCCCGAGGTCACGCGCATCCTCACCACGCTCTCTGCTTCGCGCGGTGTGATGAGCTTGACCCTCGTCCCGCCGAACGAGCGCAAGCTCTCCGCGCAGGAGGTCGCGGCCGAGATCCGGCGTGATCTGCGCGGGATCGCCGGTATCCGCGCGTCCGTGCAGGATCCCTCGCAACAGAGCTTCGGCGCGCAGCGCGGGTATCCGGTGGACTTCACGGTGCGCGGCGCGGACTGGGACACGCTCGTCACGGCGGCGATGCAGCTCAAGAACGACCTCGAAAAGAGCGGTGTCGTGACGGACGTGACGACCGATTATCAAATCGGCGCGCCCGAGGTGCAGATCGTGCCGGATCGCCGCCGCGCCACGGACCTTGGTGTTCCGGTGAGCGACCTGGCGAACACGGTGAGCGCGCTCGTCGGCGGGAACATCGTCGGCAAGTTCTCCACCGGGGGCCGCCGCGTCGACATCCGCGTGCGCCTCCTCGCCACGCAACGCTCGCGCCCCGAGGATCTCGGCGAGATCCGGGTGCGGGCACAGAATGGGACCACGATCCCGCTGTCGCTCGTCGTCTCGCAGAACGAGACGGCGGTGCTGCAATCGATCAATCGCGTCGATCGGGAGCGGGCGATCCGGATTTCTGGCAACGTGGCGCCGGGGCATTCGCAGATCGAAGCGATGAACATGGTGAAGGACCTCTCGAAATCGCTGCCGCTCGGCTACCGGACCGTGGCCGGCGGGCAGGCGTCGCAGTTCGACGAGACCACGGGCGGCCTCGTCTTCGCGCTCGTGATCGGGATCCTCGTCGCGTACATGGTGCTCGCGAGCCAGTTCAATTCCTTCCTGCATCCAGTCACGGTGCTCACGATCCTGCCTTTGGCGCTCTCCGGCGCGGCGCTCGGCCTGCTCGTCACGGGGAAGACGCTGAACATCTTCAGCATGATCGGCGTGCTCCTGCTGATGGGGATCGTCAAGAAAAACTCGATCCTGCTCGTGGAATACGCCAATCAATTGCGCGAGCACGAGGGTTTGTCCCCGCACGAGGCGATGCGCAAGGCGGGACCGCTCCGGCTGCGGCCGATTCTGATGACCACGATCGCGACGATGATGGCCGCCGTGCCGGCCGTGCTCGGCATCGGGCCGGGGACGGAGACGCGGAGCCCGATGGCGGTGGTGGTGCTCGGCGGGCTCACGGTATCCACGCTGCTCAGCTTGCTCGTGGTGCCGGCGTTCTATCGGGTCGCCGACGACATCAAGGAGAAGCTGCGCCCGAAAGCCGCGCCGGCCGAGGCGGGACAAACGTCAGGTTGAACGTGTGAATGCAAAGCGATCGTGCTCGCCAAGGCTTCGAACCGCCAGGGCGAGCGCATCGCGGAGCGTCGCGAGCGTGCGCACGCGTGACAGATCGAGCCCCAATGAAATGATCGTCTGCGCGACGACGGGCCGGATCCCGGTGATGATCCCTTCGGCTCCGAGCAGACGAACCGCGCCGAGGATCTTCAGGATGTGACCCGCGGTCGCCGTGTCCACCACGTCGACGCCGGTGAGGTCGAGAATGGCGAAGCGGGCTTGTGTATGCGATACCGCGGCGAGCAGATCCTCCGTCACACGCGCGGCGCGGCGGCTGTCGACGACGCCGACCATCGGCACCGTCAGCACGCGATCCCATACTTGAATGATTGGGGTCTCGAGGTTCCGGATGACGTCCTGCTGGCGTTCGATGAGCGTGAGCTTGGCGGTGAGCTCGGCCTTCGTCCGCATGGATTCCGTGACGTCCAGGGAGAGCGTGACGACCCCCGTCACACGCCCCTCGCCGTCGTACGTCGGCGTATGCCAATTTTCCCAGACGATGCCATGCGCCTCCGTGATTTCGTGGGCCGGCGCGCCGGAGAGGGCTTTTCGGAGCCCTGTGGCTCCCTTGTCCTCGAGAACGGCAAAAACGTTTTGACCGAGGAACTGGCCCCGCTGGTGCCCGACCCGATCGATCGCCTTGCCGTCGTGGAACGTGAACGTGCCTTTGGCATCCACGGCCCACACGACGAGATCGAGGTGATCGAGAAGAACACGGAGCACCTGCGCCATTTCGAGCTTGTGGATCGGCCCCTTGGAGAGCGGCGCCTCGTCAGGGACCGCCCTTTCGAGGCGAGCTTCGAGCTCCGCCACACGCGCCCGCAGCGCCTTGCACTCCTGCTCCAGATCGTGCTGTGACACGAAGACTCCCGTCCGCGATCCGCTGGTCGCCCGCCGACCATGGCCATCCGCGCGGAATGGGATATTTCAGCATATTTGCGTAAACGTGGCTTGACGGCCGTGTTAAGGATCGTGAAGGCCTATGAAAGGATCCGCGGCGACAGGGCTCACAGCGAGGCTATCGACATTCCATCCTCTGCGCGCAAAAGCAGCGTCTCGGTCTGCTTCCACACCACGATCCGAGGTCCGGCGAAAGCATGCGCTCGCCCCCCATCGATGGCGTACGCCCAACGTGTCCCGCGCTGCACATCGTACGCGGAAAGCGTGTACGGGCCATTTTCGTGATTTCGTGTCGCCAGCACCGCAAGGCCGCCGGAGACCACGAGCGCCCGTTCGCGCGGATCGGACGAACCGCCCAGAAAACCGCTCTCACCGCGCAGCGCGAGCGAGGTCGCGTCGAACACGGCGATCCCGAGCTGCGCCCCGAGCCCCTCCGTCGCGAGGAGGGCAACCACGCTGTCCGAGGCGGCCAGAATCTGCTGGATACGCACCCCGTTCGCGCAGGAAGTCGTCTCCCGCACCTCGAGCGGCGACGCGCCCGCGCCCGTTGGAATACGCACAGCGACGATCGAGCGCTCGAATGCGTCGATGAAGAAAGCACGATCCCCGACGAACACGGGCTCCCCGAACGGACGGACGTTTGCTTCGACAATCGGCGCGAGGAGCTCGCCCGTCCCTGCATCGGCGACGAGGACCTGGAGAGAACCGACCCCTCGGCCCGCCCGCGCGCCGGCGCAAACCAGCCTCCGACCGCAGACCCCCGCCCCCGTGGCGAGCCCATTGTAACGGCCGGCTCGGCTGCCCTGGACCGTGAGGATTTCGCCGCTCCTGCCGTCGAGCACCGCCGCGAATTTCCCTGTCTGGTCGGCTCCCGTGACGAGGACGCCGATCCCGGGCACCTCCGCGGTGACCGTCTGGTTGTAGCCCGGATCGAAATGCCATCGAGGCTCGCCGGCAACGCGATCGAATGCACGAATCGATTGAGGATATTGCGTCTTGATCACGACGACGCCCCCGCCGCCCGGCAGGTGGATATCGTGAACGTCGCGCTCCCCGCGCTCGGTGTACGATATGTTCTCGGGCACCTCGATACGAAAAAGGACTTTGCCCGTGCCGAGATCGAGCGCAGCGAGCTTCTTATCGCGCACGGCCACGTACAGCCGTTCTCCCCGCGCCGCATAGTCGCTTCTCCATTCGGGCAGGTCCACGCCGAGCGCATCACTCTCCCACACGACCGCGCGGCGCTCGAAGGCGACGGCGCGCAGCACCGGCGGCTCGGCGCCGCGAAATGCCAGGCCAATCGCCCACACCTCACGCGCCTCCTCGTTCCAGACGACGGCCGGGCCTGGCTCGAGTAGCCCCGTGGTGGTCGGACCGTTCTTGCGGATCTGCTCGACCTCCTCCTGGACGTCGATCGTCTCGTCGAGAAATAGGTAACGCGCGGCCGTGGAGGACTCGTAGAGGATCCCGCCCCAGAGCTGTTGCGCCTTGGTCCAGAACGCGGCGTCCATCGCGAGATACCTGAGCACGAGGCGCTCGCTGCCGACCGCCGCGATCAACTTGCGGATGCGCACGAGATCCGAGAGCTTGACGGCGAGCCCTTCGATGCTGCACTCCGGGCTCATGCGGCCCGCGCGCAGCGCGGCGAGCGCCTCCGCTCGATATCTGGCAGCGTCTTCGGGGAGAAGCATCGTGACGTCCCATGGAAGCGCGGATGCGGGAGCACGTAAAGTAGATTCCAATGCGTCCAGAGCAAGATCTCGGCGCTGATCCACTCTGTGCCACGCCTGGCGTCCGTGCCACGCCTCCCGATGCGCGTCGCCCCCCGCCGTTCGGAAATTTCCCGGGGCACGGCCATTGCTCGTCCGCCCGGCATGAAACGTAGCGTTCTGCGGCGCGCCGCAATCTTGCTCCTCGCGCTCTCGAGCACCTCGGCGCTCTGGGCCTGTGGCGATAACGGTGGACAACCGAGCCCCGGCTCCGGCGGCGGAGACCAGGGTGGCGGAGATCAGGGCGGCGGTGGCCAGGGCGGCGGAGACCAGGGTGGCGGCGGCCAGGGCGGGACCGGCGGGTTCGAGTGGCCCGTCGACACCTATCCCATTCCGATCACCCCATCCGATGCCTGGAAAAACCAGATCTCGTACCCCTACGACCCCTTCCTCTCGGAGCCCAATTACAGCAGCATGGATGGCGGCGTCCGGTGGATCAAGTTCACCGTCCTGATGCACGACCCGACGAAGGTGTATTACCAGGACAGCCTTTCGTACCCCTTCCATGCGCCCTTCGCGGTCGAGCGCCTCGATCCGTTCTTCGGCATGTCGATCGGCGAATTCAACGACGTCTCGCTGCACGCCGAAGGCCAGAAGGCCATCCTCGGCGCGGTGCTCATCCCGCCCGATCCGGTGCGCTTCCCCGAATACGGCATCCAGCTCGTCCGGCAGGATCCGTACGACCCCGAGATGGCGCGCGTCGTCCTCGATCTCGTGGAAGACAGCGTCGTGGCGGAGACGGGCATCACGCCGTTTTATTTCCCCACGTACGAACAAAATGCCTCGGCGCAGGAGAACCAGGCCTTCTTCGCCAACGCTGGCTTCCCCGTGAGCAGCGTCGAGCGATGGATCGGGGGCAGCCAATGTTATGCGTTTGGCTGGGCGCTCGGCAAGCTCCGCTACGTGCCCGCCGATCAGATCGAGACCGCCTACACGAACGGGACGTTGAAATCGGAGGACATCCTCCTCACCGACGCGATCCCCGCGGAGCTGCCTTATCTCGCGGGCATCGTCTCCCTCTCGCCGTCGACGCCCAATGCACACACGGCCATTCTCGCGACCTCGTTCGGCATCCCGTTCGTCTATCTCGGGAGCGAGGCGGAGCGCGAGCAGGCCAAGGCCCTCGACGGCAAGGAGATCATCCTGCGCGCGAAAAACCAGTGGGGCCGCTGCGACGCGGCGCTCTTCGACGTGGACGGCGCGCTCACGGCCGCCGATCGAGACACGCTGCTCGCGCAGAAAAAGCCGGATCCTCTGGCCTTTTCGCCCAAGCAGACGCTCGGCGCGCTCGCCCGGAACACCGACGATCTCGGCCCTGCCGACATCGTTCATTTCGGCGGCAAGGCGGCCAATTACGGCCTGCTCCGCGACGTGATCCCCGACGATTCACAGGAGGCCCTCGCGTTCTCGTTCGATCTATGGGACGGCTTCCTCGATCAGACCATGCCGGGCGGCAAGACGTTGCGCCAGGAAATCGGCGAGCGGCTCGCAGGCTATCAGTACCCGCCGAACCTCGCCGCCCTCAAGGTCGATCTGGCCGCCATTCGCGCCCGGATCGAGGGCGACGCGACCTTCTCGGAGGCCCAGCGGCAAGCGGTCATCGCCGCGCTTGCCTCGTTCGATCCAGCGCGCAAGATCCGCTTCCGCAGCTCGACCAACGTCGAGGACAGCGACGCATTCACGGGCGCGGGGCTCTACGACAGCGCGAGCGGCTGCCTCGCCGACGACACCGACGCCGACACCGCCGGCCCGAGCCATTGCGACGCGAGCCAGAGCAGCGAGCGCGGCGTGTTCCGCGCGCTCCAGAAGGTCTACGCGAGCTTCTACAACGACAACGCCTTCATCGCGCGCCTGCTCTACGGCGTGAACGAGAGCGACGTCGGCATGGGCGTGCTCGTCCATTACTCCTATCCGGACGAGGACGAGATCGCGAATGGCGTAGCCACGAACGTGCGCCGCACCGACCCGATCGACGACATGAAAATCGTCTCGCAGGTCGGTGCGCTCAGCGTGACGAACCCCGAGGGCGGCGCGCTCCCCGAGGTCGTCCACGGCTTCCGATTCCAGTGGGGCACCTCGTTCGATACCATCTCCGGCTCGACCCTCGTGCCGCTCGGGGGCCACGTGATGGAGTGGAAGAGCGATTACGAGAAGCTCGGCACGCTGCTCGGCAAGGTGGCGGATCGGTTCGCCGAGGTCCATCCCGGCAAGCAGACGTTCGCGCTCGATTACGAGTACAAGAAAATGAAACCCGACGGGGCGCTGCTCATCAAGCAGGTGCGCGAGCTGCCGCTGCCGGACGAAAAAGCCACGCTCACCCCCTTCCTCGTCCCCGGGCCACGCGCGCTCTGCACGTTCCAAGGCGAGCAGAGCGACGTCTTCGCCCTGCATCGGCTAAAGGCGCGCGCATCGCTCCGGGCGCGGACGGGGTTCGTCGACGCGGCGAGCCTCGCAGCCGAGACCATTTATGACGGCGTGACATTCGCACACCTCTCTGCCAGTGGCGTGGAAACCCTCACGGGCAACCCGGGGACGTGGCCCTCCGCCACGCACACCCTCATGGCGGATCAGACGCTCGATCTCTTCACGTCGGGCAGCGGCGCGGACGCGCGGACCTTCGAGATCATGACGAACCCCGTGCCCACGCTGCTCCCGCAGTCCGACGGCCCGATCCTCGCGCTTCGCGACATGGAGGTCCATCTCGCGGCGGAGTATACGACGCCGGTCCCGCACATCGACTGGGATGGCAATCCGGCGAAACGCATCCGGGACGAGGCCGTTCGCATGACGGAATGCACGGACGAGGGGCCACTCCCGGCGGGCTCGTCGATGCAGACAAGGACGATCGAGGCGGGCGGCGTGAAGATCGTGACGAAGTTCTACTGGCCGGCGCCGCCCACGGGCGTCGTCGCCGGATACACCGCCCCGCTCCTGCGCTGGGAGGAGACGCAAATCGAGGGCCTCACAGCCGCGCCCATCGTGCTCAAGGGGCATTTTTCGCAGACGTACCGGCCGCAGCACCACAACTTCTCCGAGGATTTCCTCTTCGAGCCGGCCCTCGAGGAGGGTTTGCCCGCGGAGGTGCTCACCGAGCTCGCGGCGAAGGGCGTCCGGCAGATTTACGTGCTCGGTACGACCATTGGCACGATCGATCCGACCGGGCAGGTGAACCAGCTCTGAACACGGCCCTCCTCGCTCGCCGGAAAACGCGCGTTGGGGCCGCCTCGCTGGGGCGTTGCCCCAGGCCCCACCAGGGGCTATCCGCCCCTGGACCCGGACCAGCGCAAGCGCTGGACCTTTCGTCGATGAACTGCGCGATGCGCAGTTCATCGAACAGGCGGCGATCCTGCCAAGAAAAACCGCCGCGACTGGCAACGCCGTCCCTGGTCTTGCCACTGGCCTGTGGAAGAACCGCGCATCGCGCGGTTCTTCCAACCCGAGTCCAGGGCTTGCCCTGGTCCGGGTCGAGGGGCGGATAGCCCCCGCGGGGCCCCGGGGCAGAGCCCCGGCGCGGCGGTCAAGATTGCATCTTCGGCCTTGCTCGCGGGCGTGGCAGGCGCGATCGTGGCGCGGACGCACGCCGCGAAACCGCGCCGATGGCACTCGTCTTCATGCTCATGACCTTCTTCCGTATCGAAGGCGCCCCGTGAAAGACCCGCGGGTCGCCTGGGACGACGTTCACTTGTTCCTCGCCGTCGCTCGCGCCGGCACGCTGAGCGCCGCCGGCCCGCGGCTCGGCCTCACGCAGCCCACGGCAGGGCGCAGGCTCCGCGCGCTCGAAGAAACCGTTGGCGTCACGCTCTTCCAGCGCACGCCGCGCGGGTTTCGCCTCACCGAAGCGGGCGAGGCGATGTTCCGTCACGCCGAACGCATGGAGCACGAAGCCGTGGCCCTCGAGCGACGCCTCTTCGGCGAAACGCGCGAGGCGGGCGGCGTGCTTCGCGTCTCCACGAGCGAGTGGTTCGCGCGGCACGTCCTCGGCCCGGTGCTCGCCGCGTTCACCTGCGAGCATCCACGCGTGACGGTCGAGATCGTGGCCGAGTCACGCCTCCTCGACCTCGATCGGCAGGAGGCCGACCTCGTCTTCCGGTTCGTCGCGTTCGACCGCGCCGACATCGTACAGCGCCGCCTCACGCAGATTCGTTATGGCCTCTACGCCTCGCAGAGTTACCTCGATGCGCGTGGTGTGCCCGACGCGCACGGCGGCGACGGGCACGCGATCGTCACGATGGACCGCGCATTCGACGCGCTTGCCGACGTCGCCTGGCTCCGCGCGCGGTTCCCCGGCGCGCACCTCGCCGTGCGGAGCAACAGCCGCGACGTGCAGGCCGCTGCGTGCGTGCACGGCGCCGGCCTCGCGGTCTTGCCGAGGGTCATTGGAGACACGCTCCCGCTCGTGTGCCTCGACGTCGGCGAAGAGCCGCCGGGCCGCATCATCTGGCTCGGCTACCATCGCGACCTCAAGAGCCTCGCTCGCCTTCGCGCGCTCGCCGACCACGTGCACGCCTCCGTGCCGAAGACGCTCTGATTTCAGAAGCCGACGAGCACGATCTTGCCCATCGCCTTGCCGCTCTCGATCTTCGCGTGAACCTTTCTCAGCGTCGCCGCGTCGATGCGGCCTTCGCGCTCGGTCAGCGTCGTGCGGAGAACGCCCGCGTCGACGAGCGCCGAGACTTCTTCGAGCAAGCGATGCTGCTCGATCATGTCGTTCGTCTGGAAGATCGACCGCGTGAACATGAGCTCCCAGCCGACCGTCACGCTCTTGCGCTTGAACGGTACGATGTCGAAAGACTTCGGATCGTCGATCAGCACCACGCGTCCCTGCGGGGCTACGGCTTTGGCGATCGCCTCGTGATGTTTGTCGCTCGCCGTGAGTCCCGCGACGTACTCCACGTTTGGAATTCCAAGCGCAGCCAATTCTGCGTCGAGCGGCTGCGTGTGATCGATGACGTGATGGGCGCCCATGTCGAGGACCCATTTCTTCGTCTCGGGCCGTGACGCCGTCGCGATGACCGTGAGCCCCGTGAGGCGCCGCGCGATCTGGATGAGGATCGAGCCCACGCCGCCCGCGCCGTTGATCACGAGGACCGAGCCCGCCTGCGTCTTCTGGCCATACGGAACGCCGAGCCGGTCGAAAAGAAGCTCCCACGCGGTGATCGCGGTCAGCGGGAGCGCTGCGGCTTCGGCGAAGTCGAGGGATTTCGGTTTATGGCCCACGATCCGTTCGTCGACGAGGTGCTTTTCGGCATTCGTGCCGGGCCGGCCGATTGCGCCTGCATAAAAGACCTCGTCGCCCGGGCGGAACAGCGTCACGTCCGGCCCGACGGCTTCGACGACGCCTGCCGCGTCCCAGCCGAGCACGCGCGGGCTCCCGTCCGTGGACTTGAAGCTCGCGCGAACCTTCACGTCGACGGGATTCACCGAGACCGACTGAACACGGACGAGCAGGTCGTGCCCGGTGGCTTTTGGCTCCGGGAGCTCGACATCGACGAGGGCATGGTCCGCGGTGATGGGGAGGGGTTCGTAGGTGCCGACGGCCTTCATGGGGACGACTCCTTGGTTCGTGGAAGTGCGGTGAATCTTGGACATCTCGGCCCGTCGCGCGAGGTGCGTGTACGCATGCCGGCCATGCGAAAGCGCATGGCGCGGAGCGAATCGTGCCGTTAAGCCACCAGGCGTCGTGGTTCCCCCAAAAGGACCCGCGTCCTGCCGAGCCCGAGGCGGTCCGCGGCCCGCGCGAGGAGGCCGGCATCGTGGACGGCGCAGGTGTTCACGTCGTTGTTGAAAAACGCAAACACGTCGGAGGGCTCGGGCCAAACCTCGGCGATGCGTCGCGCCCATGCGCCGAGGGCGCGCGCGCCGTAGCAGGGCGCCGGGTCCGCGCTGCCTTCGTGGAAACGAACGTATCCAAAGTCCGCGGTGCGCCAGAGCGGCATCCGCAAACCCTTTCGATCCCACACACAGAGCGCGGCGCGGTGCCGGCCGAGCAGCGATTCGATTTCGGGGACGAACCACGATTCGTCGCGGAATTCGACGGCCACGCGGGCGCTTTTCGGGAAACGTTCGAGCGCGGCGTCGAGCCTACCCGCGTCGCGCTTCATGCCGGGCGGGAGCTGCACGAGCACGGGGCCGAGCTTCGGGCCGAGCGCGGAGGCCCGGTCGAAGAAGCGCGCGATCGGCTCGTCGGGGTCGCGGAGGCGCTTCAGATGCGTGAAAAACCGGCTCATCTTCACGGCGAACACGAAATCGACCGGCGTCCGCTCGGCCCAGCTCCGGAAGACGTTCGCCTCGGGGAGACGGTAAAACGTATTGTTGACCTCGACCACTTGAAAACGCTCGGCGTAATGGTCGAGCCAGCGCGCGCTCGGCAGCGTGTCGGGGTAAAACGTCCCCCGCCAGTGCGCGTACTGCCAGCCGCTCGTTCCGATGAACAGCGTCATGCGGCGCCCCAGGGGGATACGTGGGGCCGAGGGACGTCGCGACAAGCCCGCGAAGGTGCTGGATTCGGGCATCGGGCTGGGGTACGAGGCCTCGTGATCAGCGATGTGATGCGCGCCGAAGCCTCCGTCTGGATGCTCGCGACGTACAGGCCTCCGCTCACGATCCTCGCAGAACGCCTTGTCTCGGCGGACCCGGCCGCGTCGCTCGCCGCCGCAAAGGCGCTCGCGGAGCGCGTGAAAGAAGGGGACGACGACCCGAAGGCGCTCGCCGCCTGCGTCCCTGTGGACCTGTTCGCGTTGCCCCACGACGCGCAAATGGCCGTCGCCGAGCTCGCCATCGCGGGCCTGCCGATCCCGCTTCCAAAGCTCCCGACGAACCTTCCGCCGGAGCTCGCGAGCCGCCTTCGTTGCTCCGCGCTCCTCGCATCGCCCGAGCTCTTGCCGCTCGACGAGGTTTTCCCATTGGACCTGCGCGCCGTCGCGGACGCGCCCATCGAACGAGCCCTCACGTCCGGTCTCTTTCGCCGCGTGGCGGCCCATGCGCGGCCTGCGATGCACGATCAAGCGATCACCCTCGCGCGCGCCGGCCTCTCGCGTGCGCTCCTCGCGCCGGCGGAAGCGGCGGAGGTGCTCCTCGATATCGCGCGCCGCTCGTCCGAGGCGGTGGCGTCACGCGCGCTCGGGCTCCTCGCCGAGCCCTGGGCGGCCCGTTTGTCCTGTCCGTCGCTCGCCGCATGGATGAAAGGGGAGGAGGTCGCGCTCGCGGCGCTGCGCCTCGCGGCCGCGCGTAGGGATGTCGCGTGGGTGCGGCGATTCGCGACGGGCGAGGACGTCGCTCGCAGCGTTCGTCGCGCCGCCCTTGCGGCGCTCGGCGCGCTCGGCGAGGTCGACGATGTGGAGAGGGTGCTTGCGCTGGCGGAGGAAGATCCAGCCGGCGCGGGGCTCGAGGCCATCGAGGCGCTCCGTGACCTCAAGCGACGCGGGATCTCGCCCGACGAAGACCAGGCGCGTCGTGCGATCGAGCTCGTGCTCCGCTTCGAGGTGCTCTCGATCGAGGCGATTGCGGAGAGCGCGAGCAGCCGCGCCGATGTGCTCATCGGAACGATCGACGAATGCATCACCCGTGGTGCGTCGAAAGTAAGATCGGCGCGATTGCTTGCCGCATTCGGTACGCGCCGAACCATCACGCGCCTCGTCGAAATGGCGGAGCAATCCGCGGATCCGATCCTGTCGCGATGTGCGATCCGCGAGCTTGGCCGGCTGGAGGAGCGCTCGGCAGAGCCCGTCATCCTGGCAAGGCTCGACGCAGAGCCCGACGCGTGCCTGTTTGCCCTCGGTCGGCTTGGCGGGGCGGCCACCGCGCAGCGATTGCGAAGGCTGCTCGAGGAAGCACCACCGCCCTGGCTCTCGGCAGGGCTGCGTGTGCTCTTCCGGCTGGATCCTTCCCCCAGCGTGCTCGCTGCGGCGGCCGAGCACGGCGCGATTTCCGCCGAGACGCTCGATGCCTTGCAGGCCCACGGGAGCGCCGAGCAAATCGACGCGCTCGCCGCGATTGCACGAGCACCCGGACATCCCTTCCGCGCCTCGGCGATCGGAGCGCTCGGTCGCACGGGCGGGCCACTCGCGATCGATCCGCTCGCTGCGCTCTTGACGGACGGCGACGAAGAGGTCCGCGAGCTCGCCCAAGCCGCGCTGCGCACGCTGGGACAGCGCCTCGCCACGCCGGATCCGCCGCTCGCGTGCCTGGAAGGGGCAGCGGATCCAGGCGCGGCGCTCGTGGCGGAGGGCGCGCTGCGGAGGTTGCGCTTGCGGGCCGAATCCCTGGCCGAAACGACGCTCCTGCTCGACGCGGTGATCGGTTGCGACCATCCGCACCTCGTGCGGGTGGTGCGTCCGCTTCTGCGCCGGGAAAACCCCGAGATACGCAAACGAGCGATCGCCTGCCTCGCGGCCGCGGGGCCGGCTTGCGCGGCCTGGCTCCTGCCGTATCTGAGCCAAGCGTTGCCGCTCCCGGTCGCGCGTCAGGCCCTGCTCGCCCTCGGGAATGCGGCCGTGCCCGGCCTCGGTGGGGCGATTGCCGCGTGGTTGTTCCAGCCGAACATGAATTTGAAAAAAGCGGCCGCCGAGGTGCTCGCCCGGAGCCGCGATTCGGATGTGATCCCGGCGCTCGTCGAGGTGCTCGCGGTTCAGGATCAGTCGGGTCTCCGGGAACTTGCGGAGAATGCGCTCCGGGAGATCGCGGGGCCCTTTTTTCGCTCGCTGCTCGTCGAGAGGCTCGCCGCGGCGAAGGACCCGCGCAACGAAGAGCTGCTCGCATCCACGATCGCGGGGGCGTTTTCGCCGGAGGAGCTCGCCGCGTTCGTCACGTCCCGGCCCGACCTCCCACGCCTCCTCCTTCTGCACGCCTATGCCGCCCACGCGGACCGCTGCGCCGATCTGGACGCCGAGCTTCGACGTCGTGGCGCTCGCGATCGCATTCCGCGCGAAACCGACATCATACCGGGAAGCCCGCTGCGCCAGCATCTCGCGCGTGCCGATGCGCAACGAACGTTCGCCGAGCTGCAAAGGCGCATCCGCGAAGCGCCGTTCCTCCACGAACCCTCGTCCGAGCTCGTTACAAGCCTTCGCGCGGCAGTCGAACGGGCGGGCTCGCTCGGCTCCCGGCTCGCCGTGTCCGAACAGCGCATTCTCTCGACGCTTGTATCGCAGCTCGATCCCGCGACCCGCAAAGACGCCATCGCGCTGCTCGCCACGACGACGGATCCGTTCGTCTCGAGCCGCGTGATCCCCTTCGTCGATATCGACGGCGTGATCGATCCGCGCCACGCGCCGCTGCTGCCCGCGGCCCTCCGCCAGAGGGGTCCCGAGGCCGCGCGATCTCGGAGCGGCGATCCGCGCCCCGACGTGCGAGCGCAGGCCGCGCGCGTGCTCCGGCTCGCAGGGGAGGGGACCCTTGCATTTACGCCCCTGAACGAGCGGCCCGCATTGCTTCGCGCCTGGATCGACGGGGGACACGAAGACGACCTCCTCACGGCGCTGGAAGGTCGGGACGCGCTTCCGCTCGCGGAGGTGGCGGCGCTCGTGGCCGAGCGCTCCGGGGCTGCCGCAGCGTGGGCGCTCGTGCAGCGATGGGTCGCCGAGCGTCCGGCCGAGCGAGCGCCGGCCCTCGTGGATCTCGCGTTTCTGGGGGAGATTGCAACGCCAGCGCTCCGAGAGCTCGTGCAGGGCGAAATGCGCGGCGAGGTTCGTCTGCGCGCCATCACGGAGCTCTCCCGCAGGCGCCATGCAGACCCCACGTTCCTACGGCCCTTGCTCGCGGATGCGCACCCTGGCATCCGTGAAGCTGCGGCGGCGGCGCTACTTCGCGCAGGCGATCGTGACGATCGCGCGTACGTGCTCGGCGCATGGATCCAGGGAGCGTTCCGCGGGTCGTTCGTGATGACGCTCGACGAGCAGGATACGAACGCCATTGCAAAGGCCGTCGCCGATGCGACCACCGAAGCCGCAGAACTCCACCTCTTCGGTCCCGTGGCCTCCTTGCCCCCGGCATCCCGCATTCCGCTGCTGCTCGTGCTCCTTTCGTCGTCGCATCCCCGGGTCGCCGGGGCGGCCCGCGATGCATTACGCTCACTCGCCGCAACGCACGTTTTGCCGCATGTCGAAGCCCGTCTCCGCGCCGGGGACCTGTCCGCGCTCGATATCGTGGGCGTCGCGGGCGCTGTCCCCAGGCTCCTCGCGGACCTCGCGCGCACATCGGAGGCCCCCGCGACGTGGATTCGCTTCTGCCTGCGCGCCGCGGGCGCTGGCGTTCTCTATGCGGCCGACCTCGGCCCCTCGATTGCGGCATGGGCCTCTTCGGACCCATCTCCCGCGGCGCTCTCGCTCCTCGCACGCCTCGCCGATTGGTACGACGAACGCCACGCGCGGATGCTCTGCGATGCCCTCGAGCCTGCGCTCGGGAGCGCGCATCGCGACGCCGTGCTCGGTGCCATTCTCGATGCGCTGCGTGATCAACCTCCCGAGCTCGTTGCGCGGGTGCTCCCGGCCATGGTGCGTCCCACCGATACCACGGCCCTCGAGCTCCTCGCCCAGGCGGAAGCACGATCCCCCGGCCTCGTCGACCTCCTCGACCTCACGTTGCGCGCCGCCGTGGAGCGCGCGCTCGACACGGCGCTCGATACGGCGGACCCGGAGAATGCGCGCCGTCTCCTCACCTATTTCGCAGGCCGCGCCGAGCGCCCCTCCGAGCGCGAGCGTGTCCTCGCCTTGCTGGAGCGGCACGTTCGATCCTCCTCGCGCCGCGTGAGCCTTCACGCCCACCGCCTGCTCCGCACCCTGGCCCCGCGCGACCGTTATCTCCGCGCCACCCGCGCACTGCTCGACGACCCCGATCCCACGACCGTCCGGCTTGCGATCCGCGTCCTCGCATTCGGCGGCGACACAGCGTCCGCCGCGGAGATCGCGGATCGCTTGTTTCATATGAATGCCGGCGTTTCGCGGGCGGCACGGGAAGGGCTCCTCGTGCTCGGGGAGACGGCCGTGCCGCCGCTCTTGCGCGCCCGGGGTCGCCTGCGGCCCGATCGCCGCGCGGCGATCGACGCCGTGATCGACGAGATCCGGAGCCGTCTCACCGCTGGAAAAACCGCGCGTTGATGACCGCATCGGCTGCGTCCCGCCCCGCGTGACGCCGGAGGCGCTCGGGCGGCTCCGCGCGCACGCCAGGCGTCGCGCCGGGGCGCTGCCCCGGGCCCCGCGGGGGCTATCCGCCCCTCGACCCGGACCAGGGCAAGCCCTGGACTCGGGGTGGAAGAACTGCGCGATG
>NZ_JAGTJJ010000101.1:0-17618 GCF_028435365.1 Polyangium jinanense
GGCAAGTCCTCCGGAGGACCCCCCGGATCCGTCACCATCAGCCGCGGGCTCGAACGACTGGCACCCGCAGCAGAGATGCTACGGGTGCTCAGGGAGAATGGGCTCGCGAGATGAGACCAATGCTCAGAACCAGGGCAAGCCCTGGACCTTTGGGGAAGAACTGCGCGGTGCGCAGTTCTTCCAACGGGCCCGTTTGCCGGTAGAACCGTCAGCGCGGCGGTCTCGATGGGCAGGGCCTTCGCTGGTCTTGCCTTGGCCTGTTCGATGAACTGCGCATTGCGCAGTTCATCGACCCCGGGTCCAGCGCTTGCGCTGGTCCGGGTCCAGGGGCGGATAGCCCCTGGTGGGGCCTGGGGCAACGCCCCAGCGCGACGCCCCCATCGATCACTCCGTATCGTCGGTGCACCCTGCCGAGACGAAGCTCGTGTGGGCGTATCCCATGTCCACGGCGCAGTTCGATGACGAGGACAGGTCCGCGCCGATCGTGAAATCGGACGCGGCATAACAGCCGTGGAACGACGTGACGGGCAGGCCGAGGAATCCTTCGATCCCCGCGAGCAGCTCCGGGGTCTCACAGCCGCTCGTGGGATCCTGGTCCGGGAACGCGTACCCGCAGCCCAGGAATTCGGCGCCGCTCTCGGACGCAAAGACGGTCGCCTCGACGCCGTCGGGCGCTTGCACGGTTTGCGCCTCGTATCCATGCGCATAGACGGCGACGAGGTCGGTCTCCGGGCCGGTGGTCACGGTCCAGTCGGCGGCCGAATACGAGGAGAGGAAGAGCACCACCGATCCTGGGCGATCGATGTGCACGCTGGCGGGCCCCTGGACATTCGTGGCGGCGGAATACGGATCGTAGATGCCGACGACGTGCAGCTCCACGTCGCCACAGGTCCCGCCCCCCTGCAAAACGGTCTGTTCGCCCTGCCCGAGCTCCTGCTCGACCGTGACGGCGGGTGCGCAGGCGGTGGCGAGCGAGGCGAGCGAGAGGGCCGCGATGGCAATGTAGGAAGTCTTCATGGTGCTTTCTCCTGCCGGGATATCCTGTTCACCCGGGAGGACCGGGGAAGTTTCCCCGGGGTCGTTCTTTTTTTGGACCGGCCGCCTGTTCAGGGAAAACCCGTGAACGGATAGCCCATCTCGGTCATGCAGGTTCCCGCGTAGTCGTCCTCCGTGATGGTGAACGCGGAGCCGGCGTAGCAGCCGTGAAAGGACGTCGCCGAAAGGCCGAGCGCGTCGTGCAGCGCCGCGAGGAACGGCTCGGTCTCGCAGCCGCTGTGTGGATCCTGGTCCGGCCACTCGTAGGCGCAGCCGAAAAACCCCCCCGAGCTCTCGGCGCTCGCGACGTGCACCACGGTATCCGGCGCGGATGCGAGGGTCTGCGTCTCGTAACCGAGCACGAAGATCTTGCGAATGTCGGCCTCCGGGGCCGCCGTGACCGTCCACGTCGTGGCGGCGAAAGCCGATAACACGAGAACCATGGGACCCGAGCGGGCGATATGCACCGACACGCCGCCCTCGGAGGTCGACGCCTCGTAAATACCGATCACGTGCACGTCGAACGTGGCATCCGTCTCCGGATGGGTTCCGCCCTTCGTCTCGTCCACGGAAGGCGCGGGCCTCTCCACGTCACGCGTGGACCTGTCCACACCAGGCGAGCCTGAAACGCTCGGCTTTCCAGGGCTCGCCGCGAGATCTCCGCCGGCACGTGGCGCGAGGGGCGAAGCCGGCCCGGGGGCCGCGAGGGGAAGCACCGGTGAAACGCTCCAAGGGTCGGGCGGATCCGCCTGGGAACGAGGCGCTCGAGACGACCACGGCGACGGGCCGGACGAGGGCCGTGGCAATGGCAAAACCCGCCGTGGCTCCGGGGTCCTCGGCGACAGCGAGGGCACGATCGGGTCGCCCACGGATGGCTTTCCCGATCGTGACGGAGCGGGCGCGCGCGCCGCGGGCGGTTCGAGCCGCGAGGTTTGCTCCGAGGAGATGCGGCGCGCATCATCCGCGCGCGGCCGTTCGATCGCTATATCCGCGTCCCCCTCGCCGGTGGGAGACTCCGGCGCCGTCATGTCCTCCGGCGGCTTCGACGCCTCGGCGGCGGGCGACTTGTCCAGGCCTGGCCCCCACGTGGCCACGGCGACGGCCATCGCCACCGCGGGCACCACGAAGAGCGCGGCTCGACGGACGCGAATCCCTCGAAGATCCGGCCCCACGGCGTCCAGGATTCGGTTCTTCAAGGCCGGCGCGGGATCTGCCTCGGAGAGGACCCGATCCGCCTCGCGTAAAGCGGAAAGGAGCGCCGGGGGACGCGGTCCTTCAGGTCGATCCGCCATCACCCACCTCCCACCCGTCCTCCGTGAGCCGAGCCTGCGCGCGCATCACGAGCTTCGATACGTAGCCCTTCGTGTGACCCAGCACCGCGCCGATCTCCTCGAGCGTCAGGCCATCGATAACGTGCATGGCGAATGCCACGCGTTCCTTTGCGGGCAATGTGGAGAGCGCTCGAAACGCGTGGCGGAGCTCGTCACGGGCCCCGGCGAGCGCGTCTCCGTCCATCGACGGCTCCTCGCGGCTCTCCCCGCGCAGGAAGTCCATCGTCACCCACGCGAGCAGCCGCTCCTTGCGCAGCTTGTTCAGGCACCTGCGCGTCGTCGTCCGGTAAAGCCACCCCTCGAGCGCATCGAGATCGTCGAGCACTCCGGCGTGCCGCACGAGCTGCAGGAACACCTCCTGCGTCACGTCCTCGGCCCAGGCCCTACGCGCGGAGCCATAACGCAGCGCGAGCCGATACACGAGCCCGCGGTGCCTCTCGTAGGCCGCGGCGATCGCGGCGCGGAGCTCGCTCGGAGACAGATCACGACCATCGCAGCGCGCGTCCATCCGCGTGCTTGGGATGGGTCTCTCGTCCGCCCCGCGGCTCGGCACGGTCGGAACGTACAGCTGACGGACGGGGGCGGGCATGGGTCGACGGGGCTTCTCTCCGCCTTCACCCACGATCGGGGCAAACGTTTCCTGCCCGCTGTCGATTTTGCCTGGGCACGGCGCCCGAGGGGACGGACGTGGCGGGGCCTACTGCTCGATGAAGATCTGCGGCGCGTCCGTGAGCGAGAGCGAAACGCTCCCGCCCGCCGGCGCGAGATCCGTGGCCGCGCCGGTCTTGCTATGGTCCCACGCATACGCCTTGATCGGCCCGCCCGCGGCGAGCGAATACGTCGCGCTCGCGTCCTCGCTGGTACCGCTCGTCTTCGCCCACAGGACGAAGGCCGTTTTCCCATTCGAGAGCTTGAACGCCGCGCCGCCGACCGCTTCCGGCAGCGCGAGCGCCTCCGTCGCGCCTGCGTCGAACGAGGCGCCGGCGAGGAGCTGCCCGTGCGTTCGATACGCGACGCCCGTATCCGTGATCTTTGCCTCGGTCGGCGCGCCGAGCTTCAGGACATCGTAATACAGGCCCATGTAGTCGAAGGAGCTGTCGCTCGCGCCGAGCTCCGCGCTGTCGGTCAGGAGATACCAATCGACGCCGCCGATCCCCTCGGCCTGCGCGGTGGTCATCACCTTGAGGATGTAGTTTCTCGCGTATTCCGCCCCGCCCGGGCCTGCGCCGATGAGCTCATGCGGCGCCCCGCTCTCGGTCACCATCCACGTCTTCCCGCTGACGCCCGCAGCATCGAGGACCTTCGCCAGATTGTTCTTGGAATCGACGAAGCCGTTCACACCGACGTCCGAGCTACCCGGGCTGAAGACCGGATAGTAATGGAAGCTCAGGACGTCGAAGTACTTCGCGCCCTTCTCGGGGTAATCGGCCGTCACGGCGCCGCCCTCGGGGTTGTCCGTGTAACGGAGCACGGCCGAGAGGAAATTCGGGTATCCGATCCCGCCGAGCGCAATCTTCGCGTCCGGATCGGCCTTGAGCGCCGCCTCGCGCGTTACGCGCAGCATGCGCACGTAATCGAAGATCGAGCCATGAAAGCGCGGGAGTTGCTCCTTCGTGGGCGGGTCCTTGTCCCATGTCACCGTCACCTGCCAATCGGCGACCCAATCGGGCTCGTTCCACACCTCCCACACCTTCACCCAATCCTTGTAGGTGCTCACCGTCTTGTACACATACGCGCCCCAGTAGTTGTCGGGGTTGATCGTGCCGTCCTCGAGGAACACGGGTTGATGCAGGTTTTTCGGCATGTACTCGGCAACCTGCCAGTCCGGCGTGCCTGCGGGCGCCGTCGAATGTTCGGCCGTGGGGGTCGTCAAGAAGGCGACGTGGTTCGACATGCCGAGCGCCGCGTATTGCTTGATGTCCTCGACCTCGATCTCGTACCCCCACGTCGTCAAGTGCTGCTCGGGTAGCGAGATCCGCTGGCTGTCGGCGCCGGCCTCGCGCGCGAGCTTCGCAAGCTCGGGGTCACTCCAAGTGGGGTGGCGGTGGCCGGCATTGATCCCATGCCGGAATGGCCCACCAAGCGCGCTACCGCTGCCGCCGGATCCGCCGCTGCCGCCGCTCCCGGCACTTCCGCCTCCGCCGCCGGTCTCCCCTGCCGCGGAGCCGCCTTCGCCGCCGCCCCCCGAGCATGCGGCAGCCAGAACAAGAAGCGACGCGGAGATAATACGACTCATCGAACTCATGACAGAGCCTCCGTCGTAAAAAGACGCGTGAACTCTATCATCGGCCGAAAAGCCTCAGGGGACTTTTCGCCGTTCCGTAGGCTCTTGCATCAACGCATCTTTATGCTGAAGGTGCGCTTCGCTGGGGCTTTGCCCCAGGCCCCACCCGGGGCTGTCCGCCCCGGGACCCGGACCAGCGCAAGCGCTGGACTCGGGGTCGATGAACTGCGCGATGCGCAGTTCATCGAACAGGCCAGGTCAAGACCAGCGACGACCCTGCCAGCCAAGACCGCGGCGCTGAGGATTCAACTGGCAACGTGCCCGCTGCCAGCGTGAAACGCACCTTCCTGGTCTTGCCACCGGCCTGTGGGAAGAACTGCGCATCGCGCAGTTCTTCCCCAAATGGTCCAGGGCTTGCCCTGGTTCGGGTCGAGGGGCGAACAGCCCCCGCGGGGCCCGGGGCAGAGCCCCGGCGCGGCCATTATTGCGACTTCATCACCTTGACCGGCCGACCGTCTTTATCGACCTTGCTCTCCCCGTCCAGCGTGCCTTTGGGCTGGCTGCCCAAGTTGATCGTGAATGACTGCACTTTGGCCTGCTCTCGGCCGTTGAAGGTGCCGCTGACGCGGATTGCGAGGTTACTCTCGGTCGCCACCGCGTCGTAGAGAACGGACACCTTGACGGATTGCCCGTTTCTCACGGACGGCTGCGAGACCGGGCTCGCTCCTCCCTTGAGCTTCAGCCCGTCCACCCCCCAGACCTCGATGGTGATGTTCGAGCCGTCTGCGCCGAAGACGACATCCAGATCGGCCGCGCCTGGCTTTAGCGTCGCGGTCACGTTCACGGGAGCGGAGGGCTTCGCTGTGGGCTCGACCGTGCTTGGGGCCGCGGCTTGGGGCTCGCCCGGGGCCGCCTCGGAAGAGCCGCCCGCGCTTGCGGGAGGAGCCGGAGGTCGCGCTCCGTCAGACCCGCACGCCGCTGCCGCGAGAAGTACGACCATCCCCACGATGCTGATGTATTTCATTGTCGATTCCTTTTCTTCAGTGCGAGATGGTGATGTCGGCCGCGTACGACATGGGCATGGTGTTGTACCCACGCACGCTGAGCACGTAGATCGTCCCTGCCTCCGAATCGAACGTGAGGCTCTCTTCCCCGCTCGGGTTTTCGTCGGACGTGACGAGGACGCCGGCGTTGTACACCGCCAGATCGACGTTGCTCGGGCTGGTGGAGGTGACGGTGATGGGCATCCCGTCGCCTTCCATCCGGAAGTAGACGTTTTGGGAGAGTCGATTGGATTCGTCGTCGCCGGTCATGTCGACGGTGTAGCTATCGCCGACGACACCCTCCTTGTAGACCGGCAGGCTCCCGGGGAAGCCGCCTGCGTGCGTCTCGTTCGTCCCCCACTCGTCCTCGATGGGGTCGATGCCGAAATCGGCGCTGGCGTTGTAGAACGACGTGACCGCGTCGATGTCCGCCGCTGCTTGCGGGTTGTTCTCCTTGAGCGAGGCCACGAACGAGAAGAGCGTCGTGAACGAAGCCTTGGTCTTTTGGCTCTGGTGCGCCTCGTAGATGCCTTTGATGCCCACGCTGACCTGGTCGAAGGGCTCGTTCGCCCCGTCATAGAGATCGTACACGAGCCCCTCGATCGTCGTCTCCGAGAACCAGCCCGGGTTCGTCTCGACGTTGTTGTTGTTCACTTCGACATCGTTCGCGAAGCCGCTCGCCTGCCCGGGCCCGGAGCTGTCGGTGTACGTGGTGTCCGGATCGAGGATGATCGCGCTCAAGCCGGTGCAGAACCCTTCGCTCCAGGCGAGCCGCGGGTCCTCGATGTCGCCGGAGCCGTGGGTGCCTCCGATGGTGTCCGCACGGCCGAGCGTGTTGTCGAACCAGTGGCCCCACTCGTGGACGATGATGTGCGAATCGAACTCGTCGGTGTCCACGTCCGCCTTGCCGAGGATATAGAGCTCCTCGCCGTCATAATGGGAGGTGCCGACCTGGCCCAGGGCTTTGTCCCCCTCCTCGGGGCGATTGTCGATGCTCCAGTTGAATTTGAGCGGAGGGAGCTCGGGGGGCGGAGAGACCTCGTCGAGGAAGCGCCTCACCGCGGTGTAGGCCGTATCGAGCACGGCGAACGGCGCGGCGGCGCGGGTCTTGGTGTACGCGGTCCCGTCCCAGCCCGTGGCGGCGAGGACGTCGAGCTTCGCGTCGGCGGCGCTGTCGGCCGTGTTGCTCTCCATCACGTAGACCTCGTCTCCGGACGTATTGTCCTCGACGATCAACGAGGGGACTTCCGTCTGGGCGTAGACCCAGACCTTCACTTTGGCGGCCCCCATGTAGTCGAAGCTGTAGGCGCCCTCGTCGTCGGAGGTCGTCTTCGCGATCTCGGCGTCGGTGTCGGCGTCGATCAGGCGGACCGAGGCCCCGCGGATCGGGCGCTTCTCGATCTTGCCATAATCGAGCTTTTCGAGGTCGACGTCGAAGGGCACGTACTCGTACGAAAGCGAACCCGAGAGGCGAAAGCTTTCGTCCTGACCACCGGCTCCGCCGCTTCCCGAGGAAGAGCTGCTGCTGCTGCTACTGCTGTTGTTGCTGCCATTGTCGTCGTCGCAGCCGGCGACGGGCCCGAGGGCGAGCGCCGATATGAGGAAAGGGAGGGTCCTGCGGAGAACGAGAGAGCGTGCGTAGATCATAAAGCATCCTTCTGCCGGACAGTCTGGACGCGCCGGCCATGCGTCAGTGATGGGTAAGGTCAGCTCCGGCGGCGGCGTCGCGCGAAGAGCATTCCGAGGAGCCCGAGCGCAGCCCACGCGGCCGCTCCCTCGCGTTCGGTCGTGCCGGCCGCGACGCAGCCGCACCCGTCGCTGTCGCCGCCGGTGTCACCGCCGCCGCTTCCGCTTCCGCTTCCGCTTCCGCTTCCGCTTCCGCCGCCGCTTCCTCCCGCTCCTGTGTCCATGCATGCGCCCGCGAGGCACGTGCCGCCGGTGCAGACCGTGCCGTCGGGCTTGTTCGGGTTCGTCGGGCTTGCGTCGGGGCGGCGGAGGCCGGCGCCGGCTGGCTCTCGGGGACGGTGTCGGGGCCGCAAGACGCGGCAAGCAGGACCAACACGGCGCCGGCGGAGGCGCGGCGGAGCCACGACCTCCGGCCCAAGAACGAAGCGACGTGTGTCATGGGCGGCAATCTACACCCAGACGTCATTTCCGCGATGGCCGTCCTGGAGCCGGGGCGAGATCGTTGCGTTTGTTGACCAGCCTTGCGTTTTTTGATCAGCGCGCGGGGCCGCGGGGCGAGGAGCATGCGGCGAGCCTGCTCGAGCCGACGAAGCTTTTGGCCCGCTACAAGAGCCTGCCTTCGAGCGAATTCGAAGCCCCCCTCGTCGAGCTGCTCCCCACGGCCGCCTGGGCGTGCGGGTATGCCGCGACGGAGGATCAGAGGGCCCCCCCGAGAGGCCGTCGACGGGCGTCTCGGGGCTCCCCAACCCCCCTTCACGGCCCGGGGGCAGGACATGCGCGGCCCGGACCAAGGTTGTACGGCTTGCGCTACCAGGGTGGCTCGTCATGCCGGGCGCCGGCCAGGAGCCGCAGGCTCACTCGCAGACGCCGCCCTGGGCCGCCCCGAAGTTCAGGACCTTGGTCCTGCACGCCGCGCCCTCCGCCGCGGTGAGACTGCTCAGGATGACGGGGAAAGCACCCCCACTGCATTGCGTGGGGCTGGACGGCTGCATCACCTGCACACCGCAGAAGCTCTCGCCGCCCTGCGTTCCGGCGAGGAGCTCCACGAGCGACGCGCCGGCCTCGGACACTGCCCAGGAAAAGCTGTCTGGGCTCATCACGTTGCTCCCGCAGGGGCCCGGGAAGGAGTAATTGGTGCACCGTCCATCCGTCACGAGCGTCCCAGCCAGCGCGCTTTGCCACGACGGATCCGCATCGCAGGGACAGACGGCGCAAGCCGGCCCGCAGGAGAGCATGCCACCGCAGCCATCGGGGATGGTGCCGCAGGTCGCTCCCTGGGCCTCGCAGGTGGTGGGGACGCAGATCTCGCAGTTGACACCCGAGTAGCCGGACGGGCAGGAGCAGGTGTAGCCGGTCTCCTCCGTCGCGCACGTGCCACCGTTCTGGCACGGCTGCCCGGCGCCGGGGGTGCAGGTCCCGGCCTGGCAGGTGTCGGCCAGCGTGCACGCGTCGCCGTCCGCGCAGGTGGTGCCGTCCGGCGCGTCGGCCACGGCCGGCTGACCGGCGCTGCACGCGGGGACCTTGCAGGGGTTCGCGTCGTCGGGCGGCAGGTCGGTGTCGTCGGCGATCGTGGTGGTGTCGCCGCTGCCGTCACACACGATCGCACTGCAATCCCCGGGGGTCTGCATGTCCACGGGCGTGTTCGCGGGCGTGAAGCTCACGCCGCAGACCCCGGCCTCGCACGTGCGGGCCTTGCACGCGTCGTCCATGCCCGCGCAGTCGGCCGGCGTGTTGCAGCCGATGCACATGCCGTTGCCGTCACACACGAGGCCCGCGCCGCAGGCGGAGCCCGCCGAAAGCGGGGGGTTCGACGCCACGCCCGCGGTGCACACGTCGCTCGTGCATTCGTTCATGTCGTCGGGCAGGTCGGCGTCGTCGGCTTGCTGGATCACGACGCCGTTGCCGTCACACACGGCCTCTTGGCAATCGCCCGTCACCTGATCGGGCAGGGCGGTCCCGGCCGCCGTGGGCTTGTGCGTGGGCACGCCGCCCTCGCAGACGTCCTCCGTGCAGGGGTTCTCGTCGTCCTCGGGGGTGCATTCGCCGCCGCCCGCGCCGCCGCTCCCGCCCACACCGCCGCTCCCGCCCGCGCCGCCGCTCCCGCCCACGCCGCCGCTCCCGCCCGCGCCGCCGCTCCCGCCGGCGCCGACGTCGATCTGGCTGCGGTCGACCGTGGCGATGAGCTCGCAGCCGAGCGAACCGCCCGAAAGCAGGACGAGCAAGAGGGGTGTGATGGATGCCTTCGTCATTTTTGGTCTTTCCGTAATCGTCAAGTCTTCAGCGGCGACCGTTAACTGAAACGTCCGCTCACGTCAAAGCGTCTGCTCTGAGGACCACCTCCGCCCCGGCGATGGAGAGGCGTGTGTCATGGCGGCGGATCTATACCCGAGCGCGAAAGCTCCCGCGACAGCCGTCCCGGAGGCAGGGCGGAATCGTTGCGTTTGTCGAGTAGCCTTGCGTTTTCTGATCAGCGCAGGGCGGAGGCGCGGCCGCGCGTGAGCGTCTCGGAGGGGCTCTCCTGGAAGCACTTCCTGTATTCGACGCTGAACCGCCCCGCGTTGCGGAAGCCCATGACGGCGGCGACGCCCGACACGGTCGTCTCGGGCTGCGGGGCGAGGAGCATGTGGCGCGCCTGCTCGAGCCGCCGGATCTTCAAAAACTCCATCGGCGTCATGCCCCGCGCCGCGCGGAACGCCGCCTGGAGCGAGCGGGCCGGCGCGCCCGCCGCGGCGACGATGTCCGAGAGCCGGATCGCCTCGCCGGCGTGCGCCGCGATGTACTCCTCGGCCCGGCGCACGACCGCGGGGGCGACGCGCGGGGGCGGGAGCTCGAGCAGGCGCAAGCCCTCGTGGCGAGGAATGGTCACGAGCGCGGTGAGGAGCACGTCGAAGAGCCGCGGCCGGACGAACGGCGAGACCGCGGGGCGCTCGATCTCCTCCCGGAGCAGCCGCACGATCCCGTGGAGCGTCGCGCCGCCGCCCGTGGTGAGATCCAGATCGGGTTCGAATGGGATCGCGCCGTGGCTCGCGTGGCCCGTGAGCATGGCGAAGTGCGCTTCGAGGGCCGATCGCTCGATGGTGACGGTCCGGCCCTTCGAGCCCACGGGCATCCTGATGTTCGCCGGCCGCACGGGAACGAAGAGCGCGGCCTGCTTTCCAGGCGTGATCGAAAGGCGCCGGCTCCGGATCTCCACCTCCCCGTCGCCGCTGCCTTCCCCTCCGAACACCAGCGCGTACCGATCGCCGAGGGCGGCCGCCTCGACCCGGCCGCCGAGGTCCCAGTCCCCCGCCACGAACGACACGGGCCCGGCCGAGGTGACCGCGAAATGGCACCGGAAGGCGGTCCCTGACAGGGGCTTTAGCGTCGCGCCCGGGTAGAGGCGGGAGTAGGTGGGGAGCAGCTCGTCGAGGTCGGTGGTGCTGAGGTGACTCTTCACGACCAAGAGGGGCGCTGCTTCTCGACGGGCGGAAAGCGCCACCTTGTCGGGGATCGGCTGGCTGTGGACGAGATCCGTTCCCAACCTGGCGTGCATCATGCGCCTCCATGATCACGCGTACCGGCGGTCAAAGCCAACGCGATGGTGCTGCCTCTTCGGCTTCCGCGGCTCTTCCCCTTGACAGCCCGGTTGCATGTCGGCGAGCCTACGGCCTGGTTTCGTGTGTTGGGAAAGGATGGGTTCATGGACGTCAGTCTTCAGGCGATATTCCCAGGCATCTACGTGTTCACGCCGGGCCGCCGCGTGCACTGCATGCGGCAGGTGAGGGCGGAGGCGCTCGCGGCGGAGCTCGCCGCGCTCGCGTTGCATGCGGATATCTGCGTCGCGCATGATCAAGATACGCTCGTCATCGAAGCAAAGTGGAATGGCCGCGCGCAGGACTCGACCGTCGTCCCGGGGCTGCGTGAGCTCGACATCACGCTCGACGGGACGATAACGTCTCTCCGCGACACCATCGATCGCCAGGTGCGAGCTTCCAAGGCGGGCGACCCGCTCGCCGTTTCCGGCGCGTCCTTGCTCCAGATTCTCTTTCCGCTCGGCGCGGCGGCCGTCACGAATGCCACGTATCCTGACGAGGCGGCCGAAGTGGAGCGGATCCTGACGGAGCTCAAGCAACCCAAATGGGCATCGCTCGTGATGGAGTTTGGTTTGACGCGTATGATCGTTCATATCACCGACCTTGCGACCGAATACAGGAAGCTCCTCGATACGCCCGCCGATGGCTTGAAGTTCCTTGCCGTCAAGGAAGCCCGCGCGAAGGGCCAGAATCTCATGCTCCAGGCCATGGCGATGATCGCCGGCAGGCATCCGTCGGAGAGCGACGCGGACCGCGCGGGCCGACAAGCGCTCATGGGCCCGATTCTCCGTCAAAATGATGCCATCGGACAGTACCTCAAAGCCCGTCGCTCGGTCCCGGACGTGAACCCCGAAACGGGCGAGGAGATACTGCCCGCGGTGCCTTCGGCGAACGCGCCGACCTGAACCCGAGCCGGGGACCACTTCGAGGTCGGCAAGCCGACATCAATCCCCAGCCGGAGACCTCTCCGAGGTCGGCAAGCCGACATCAATCCCCAGCCGGAGACCTCTCCGAGGTCGGCAAGCCGACATCAATCCCCAGCCGGAGACCTCTCCGAGGTCGGCAAGCCGACATCAATCCCCAGCCGGAGACCTCTCCGAGGTCGGCAAGCCGACATCAATCCCCAGCCGGAGACCTCTGCGAGGTCGGCAAGCCGACATCAATCCCCAGCCGGAGACCTCTGCGAGGTCGGCAAGCCGACATCAATCCCCAGCCGGAGACCTCTGCGAGGTCGGCAAGCCGATATCGACCCCCAGCCGGAAGGCTCGGGAAGGTCCGCGTGTCGGCATCGACATCGAGCCGATGACCTTCGGGGCGGAGCCGTCAGCGGGGAGCGCAGAGCGCGAGGCGGCTCCGGGCGAGCATCAGGCGGGCGTAGGCGGTCTTCAGGTGGATCCCGAGCGCGCGGGCGATCTCCGGCATCGAGCGGCCTTCGATTTCGTAAGCCCAAAGCACGGGGGCGAGCTTTTTGCCGAGCTTCTGGTTGGCCTTCCAGAGGAGGCGGGTCGCGTCCATGGCCTGCGTCGTCCGCGGATGGACCGGAGGCTCGGGGGGTTCGTCCGTGAGGGCTTCCCAGCGATTCCGCGCGAGCTTGCGATGGTTCGCCGCGCGATAGATCGCGATCGTGTAGAGCCAAGCCCGCGCTTGCTCACCCCACAAGAGCCCGTCGCGCCGTCGCCAGGCGACGAGGAAGACATCCTGCACGAGGTCGTCAACCTCCCGCTCCTCCACGCGGCCATGCTTGAGCAGGACGGAGCGGACGAAGCCCCGGAACTCGCGGTAAAACCACGCGAAGGTGGCCTCCGGGGAGGCAAAGGTCACCGGTTTCTTGGCGGACTCAGGACAGACCTCTAGATTGATCACAGCTCGTGAACTCCACTGCCGTTGGGGTTTGCGGGTCAGACGCCGGTCGGTGTTGCAAGCGCCGGCTGGCGTCGCTTGTTTTGTCCCACAGATGAGGGCGAAACTCAACTTCAAAAAGGGAGATAGGTTCGTCGCCGGAGAACCCACGATCCACCGGGAATGGTGCGAGGTGTGTTGGAATGGGAGCCGTGATCCTGCGCTGAAAGTCCCTCACCCCCAACCCCTCTCCCGTCCCGGGAGAGGGGCGAGGGCGGCTGGTGTTATGAGGCGCGGTGGTAGACGAGGCGTCCCAGGGTGGCGATGACGTGGTCCATGCGATCGAGGACCTTTGGATTGACGCTGCCGGTGTAGCGCATGGCCTGGGCGACCTGGATGCAGGCCAGCACCTCCCGAGCGGAGCCGAGGGCGGTTTGATAGCGCTGCCGTTTATGCCCGGCCGTGTTCCCTGCCCCCTCGGCGATGTTGATCTTACGCCAAACGGCGATGCCGGCGCTGATCCTGGAAAGAACGGTGAAGTTGCCGGCGCGGAGGACGCCCGCGGGTGTGGCGGAGGCGTGGGCGGAGGCGGAGAACGCGAAGGGGCATGTGTGCGCCTGCGGGTGCGCGGGGAGGATCATGGTGAAGCCTCAGGGCGGACCGCGAGCTCCGTGGTCGTGAGCCCTGCTGCCGCGTCCCGTCGACGGCGTGAACGGCACCGGCGACGAGTACGACCCGTGGCTCGCGCCGGATCTCGACGTGCTCTGGTATGCGGCCGAGCCGAGGGGCCACGCCGACCTGTTCGTCGCCGTCCGGCAGTGATACACCGCGGTTCGAAAAACGAGGAGGAACGATGTCCATCACGCTCTATCACCACCCGTTCTCGCGCGCGGCCGGAATCCTGTGGATGCTCGAGGAGGTCGGCGTCGACTACGAGCTCCGCTGGGTCGACATGCAGGCGGGGGAGCAGAAGGCCCCCGAGATCGTCGCGCTCAACCCGATGGGCAAGCTGCCGGTGCTCGTCGACGGCGAGGCGGTCGTCACCGAGGCGGCGGCGATCGGCCTGTACCTCGGCGATCGCTACGGCTACGGCACGCTCGCGCCGAAGGTCGACGATCCCGCGCGCGCGACGTACCTGCGGTGGTCGCTGTTCGCTCCGTCGGTGATCGAGCCGGGCTCGATGGCGAAGATGGCGGGCTGGCAGTACAAGCCGGGCTCGGCGGGGTGGGGCACGCCCGAGGAGATGCTCTCCGCGATCGAGGCGGCGATCGGCGATCGCCAGTTCCTCCTCGGCGACCGCTTCTCGATGGCCGACACGATCTTCGGCGGCACCGTGCGCTACATGCTGCGCTTCGGCCTGCTGGAGAAGCGGCCCGCGTTCATGGCATATGCGGAGCGGCTGTCGGCCCGCCCGGCGTCGCAGCGCGCCGAGGCGCGCAACGTCGCCGTGATGAAAGAGCACGGCATCCAACCGCCCGGCTGATCATCGCCGGCGTCGTCGCGCCGCGAGCACGAGCAACACGAGCGGGGCTGCGGCGCTGCGCGTCGGCGCACGACAGCCGCAGCCACCGCCGTCGTCGGCCGCCGACGATCCACCGGGAATGGTGCGAGGTGTGTTGGAATGGGAGCCGTGATCCTGCGCTGAAAGTCCCTCACCCCCTCGCCCCTCTCCCGTCGCGGGAGAGGGGCGAGGGCGGCTGGTGTTACGAGGTGCGGCGGTAGACGAGGCGTCCCAGGGTGGCGATGACGTGGTCCATGCGATCGAGGACCTTCGGATGGACGCTGCCGATGTAGCGCATGGCCTGGGCGACCTGGATGCAGGCCAGCACCTCCCGAGCGGATCCGAGGGCCGTTTGATAGCGCTGGCGTTTATGCCCGGCCGTGTTCCCTGCCCCCTCGGCGACATTGAGGGCGACGCTATGCATGGCCCTTCGCAGTTGCCGAGCGAGATCCGAATCTCTCCGTTCGATCTGCTCCGCGATACCCGCCGCGTCCCCAGCCATGGTCAAAACGACTTCGTAGATCCTCAGCATGACGAAACCCTCCGCCCGACGACCCAATCGCCGGGACCCACGTCCCACACCGTCGCGCGGAGCGCTCTTCAAGGCTGCGCAGCACCGCGCGGAGCCGCGCGGAGCAGCACGTAGTGCTGCGAGCACGGTGAGCACGGCTTGGCCTTGAAGAGCGCGAGCACGACGGTACGATCAAAGTCCCCGAGCGGGATCCTCTGCATCCCGCTCCCGCTCCCGCTCCCGCTCCCGCTCCCGCTCCCGCTCCCGCTCCCGCTCCCGCTCCCGCTCCCGCTCCCGCTTGCCGCTCCCGCTCCCCGCTTCACCTTTGTACACGTTCGGCGCTAAGTTCCCGCCCGAAGGAACGACCCGCATGACCACCAAGCTCGACAAGTCGCACGCCGAAGCCTTCTCCGAGCGCGTCTGGGAGCAGGAGATCCTCCCCGCCCTCACGGAGTACATCCGCATCCCCAACAAGTCCCCCTCGTTCGATCGCAACTGGCGCGAGAACGGGCACATGGAGCGCGCCGTCGCCCTCATCGAGCAGTGGTGCCGGGCCCAGCCCGTCCCCGGCCTCAAGGTCGAGGTCGTGCGCCTCGAAGGCCGGACGCCGGTCATCCTCATGGAGGTCCCCGGCAAGAGCGACGACACCGTCCTGCTCTACGGCCACCTCGACAAGCAGCCCGAGATGACCGGCTGGGCCGAGGGCAAAGGCCCCTGGGACCCCGTGCGCGAGGGCGACAAGCTCTACGGTCGCGGCGGCGCGGACGACGGGTACTCGGCCTTCGCCTCCATCGCGGCCCTCCGCTTGCTCGCCGAGCAAGGCATCCCGCACGCGCGTTGCGTCGTCCTGATCGAAGCGGCCGAGGAAAGCGGGAGCTTCGACCTGCCGGCGTACATCGACGCGCTCGCCCCCCGCATCGGCAAGCCGAGCCTGGTCGTTTGCCTCGACTCCGGCTGCGGCAACTACGATCAGCTCTGGACCACCACCTCGCTCCGCGGCCTCGTGCAAGGCACGCTCGAGGTCCGCATCCTGCGCGAGGGCGTGCACTCCGGATCGGCGAGCGGCGTCGCAGCGTCGAGCTTCCGCATCCTCCGCCAGCTCCTCTCGCGCATCGAGGACGATCGCACCGGCCGAATCCTCGTGGACGAGCTCTTCGCGGTGATCCCCGAGCAGCGGATCGCCCAGGCCGAGGCCGCGGCGGCGGTGCTCGGCGACGCGGTCTACGCGGAGATGCCGTGGGCCGCGGGGGCGCGGCCGATGGCGCAGGACAACAAGGAGCTCCTCTTGAACCGCACCTGGCGCCCCGCACTCAGCGTGACGGGCGCGGACGGGATCCCGCCGATCGCGAACGCGGGCAACGTCCTCCGCCCCTTCACGAAGGTAAAACTCTCGATGCGGATCCCGCCCCGCGTGCACCCGCGGCGCGCGGCCGATGCGCTGAAGCGCGCCCTGGAAGCGGATCCGCCGTACGGCGCCGACGTGACGTTCACGCTCTCCGAACCCTCGGAAGGCTGGGACGCACCGCCGCTCGCGCCATGGCTCGACGAGGCGATGCAGCGCGCGAGCCAGGCGTTCTTCGGCCAGCCCGCGATGGCGTTCGGCGAGGGCGGGACCATCCCGTTCATGGCGATGCTCGGCGAGAAGTTCCCCGAGGCGCAGTACCTCATCACAGGTGTCCTCGGTCCGCAGTCGAACGCCCACGGCCCAAACGAGTTCTTGCACATCCGTTGCGGCAAGAAGCTGACGGCGTGTGTCGCCAGCGTCATCGCGGATCATTTCACGCGCAGCGCGTAAAGAGATCGGGGCACGGCACACGCGGGTCGTAGTATCCTCGTGTCATGCCCCCGTCCTCTGGCTCGCACCAGTTTTCCCCCGGCATCCACCACGTCGACTGGCCCGTCGTCGCGGACGAGGAGCGGCTCCCACGCGATCCGATGGAGGCGCTCGACAAGCTCACGCAACTGAACGGAACGAGCCCCTCGGCAAGCGCGCACGCATGCGGCGCAGTCTCGCTCGTGGGCGCCATGCTCGCGACCTCGGGCTACACGGGGCTCGTCGATCTCGCCGAGCGGATCGCAGACGAGCTCGATGACGAGAAGCGCGTCGAGCTGACGCGGCTCGCGCAAGCCATCGCAAGCGGAGGCCCCGACGCGACGTACGGCGCGCTCGCCGATTACGCGCTCCTGCTCTACCGGCGTTACCGCGGGATGGACGGCGGAATGGAGTACCGCAAGCTGCTCCACCTGATGCAACGCGCGGGCTTTTCGGCGCCGCACCGGCCGAACGACGACGACCTCGCGCGGACGCTCGGCCGCAAAGGCGAATGCTGGCCCGCCAAGATCTCGATATTCGGCGACGAGGGCGACCACTGGATCCTCGTCGGTCGCGACGCGCGTGGGCTCTTCGTGTTCGATCCGTATCCGCGAGACGACGGAAGCCAAATCATCCGCCCCGGCGAAGCCGACTGGAAGCGGTACGTCGACGCCATCGGGAAGGACGAAGCAGGCCGGAACACGATTGGCTTTTTGCCGGCCGAATGATGGGCGGGCGCCGATGGCGCTTGACAAGCGAGCGTCGCGCCGGGGCGCTGCCCCGGACCCCGCGGGGGCTGTTCGCCCCTCGACCCGAACCAGGGCAAGCCCTGGACCTCAGGGGGAAGAACTGCGCGATGCGCAGTTCTTCCCACAGGCCCGTGACAAGACCGCGAAGGGTCGTTTCACGCCGTCGGCGTCATGGGTCGAGACGTCAGCGCTGCTGTCTTGGCTGGCAGGCTCGTCGCGGGTCTTGACCTGGCCTGTTCGATGAACTGCGCATCGCGCAGTTCATCGACCCCGGGTCCAGCGCTTGCGCTGGTCCGGGTCCAGGGGTGGACAAC
>NZ_JAGTJJ010000101.1:17628-25752 GCF_028435365.1 Polyangium jinanense
GCCGTGGAACGCGCACGCGCGGGGCGCGGCGGCTCTTTCGCCAGCCAGAACAGCAGCACCCCCGCTGCGACCAGCACCACGTCGCGTAGCACCGTCAACATCGTCACGGGCCCTGATCCCTCGCCGAAGCAGCCGCACGTGATGTTCACGCCGCGTGCGACCACGGAGGCCACGGCCACCGTGAAGACCCCGAGCACCAGCGTGGAGGCGAACGCGCTGGCGCGCATCCATGGCCTTGGGGCTGCGAGCAGGGCGAGGCCGAGGACGATCTCCACGGTTGGCAGCGTGGCCGCGAGTAGCGGAGCGAGATCCGGCAGGAGCTGGTAGTTGTGGATCTCCAGCGCGAACGAGGTCGGGTCGTAAAACTTGAGCGCGCCGGCTGCGAGGAACATCCCGCCGAGACCGAGGCGCAAGAGCCAAAGAAGTGCGGTCTTCACGGGCTCGGCTCCTGCTTGTGGGTGAGGGCGCAGCCGGGACACGGACCCGAGGCGCACGCGAGGCCCTCCTGCTCCCAGGCGGAAAAGCCGCCGCGCAGGACACGCACGTCCATCTTCAGCCCGCGACGGCGCAGCGTCTCGGCCACCTCGTAGGCCTCCTCCGTCGACTCGCCGTACACCACGATCGTCTGCGCGTGGCCGAGCTCCTTCATCGCTACCTCGGCGCCGCTCGCGGTTGCGTCGCATGGCAGGTGGATCGCGTCGGCCACGTGCCCGGCTGCGAAACGCTCGGCCGTGCGCGTGTCGGCGAAGAGCGTGCCCGGCTGGCCGCACAGGGTCGAGGCCTCGCGTGGCGTCATCTCGATCACGGGCGCCTCTTCGGCTGCGGTGGTGGTGCATGCCGTGGGCGGCTCGAAGCCGACGAGGGCGACGCCTGCGGGCCGTGCTGCGTTGATGCCGAGGCCGAGCACGGCGCCTCCGAGGAGCAGCGCTGCCGAGCGCAGGACGAGGGGTCGATCGAGCCCGGACGACATCCTCCTGCGAAGCTAGCGCGGAAGCGGCGAGGAGGCGAGGTATGCCGCAGCGCGTGGGTGCGGGTTGCCTCCATTTCGCGCTTCCCATCTCCTCGCTTCCCGGGTGATCATGGCCGCGCTCGATCGACCCCGAGGACCCGGATGAGCGATCCCATCGCAGCGCGCAAAGGCGATCATCACCTCTGTTTGCAGCATGTCGGCAAGGACATCTTGCCTGCTTGCGCACCGACCATCCTCGTCGGCGGCGAGCCTGCGGCTCGTGTGACCGACCAGCTCGAGTGCACGGGCTCGCCGCCCGACATCATCGGCATCGGCGAGCCCACGGTGCTGCTCGAAGGCAAGATGGCGGCGCGCTTCGGCGATGGCACGCTCCACGGCGGGCTCATCGACGAGGGTTGTCCCACGGTCATCATCGGCAAGATGACCGCGGCGGACAAACGCATGCGCCTCATGGAGCGCTTGCGCCTCATCGACCAGGCCCGGCAGCGCGCGGCTTCGATGCCGAACGGCCCCGAGAAGGATCGCCTCTCGAACGCGGCCGAGCGGCTCGCGCGGAACAACCGCTCGGTCGAGGACGCGCGCCTCGTGAACGACGTCTACAGGACGAGCGGCGCGCCCGAGGGCTGGACGCGCCTCGGCCCGAACGATCTCCCGCCGGAGCTGCGCAACGCCGTCTTCCACGATGACAGCACCGGGTTCTACTCCGACCTCTACCGCTCCGACATCGACGGCAGCTACAGGCTGGTCATGCGCGGCACGGAGTTCGAGACCTGGAAGCAGTGGAACGGCAACGACTGGCTCTGGGGCAACCTCTCGCAGGGCACGGGCTTCGAAGGGGCGCAGTACACGCAGGCCGTCGAGCTCTCGCGGCAGGTCGCCGCGGTCTACGGCAACAACGCGAGCATCGCCGGACACTCGCTCGGCGGCGGCCTCGCGTCGGCTGGCTCCCTCGCCTCGGGCCTGCCGGCGAACACCTTCAACGCGTCGGGCATCCACGACAAGACGTACGAGCGTTACGGGCTCGATCCTTCACGGACGAACGATCTCATCGACGCGTACCAGGTCGACGGCGACATCCTCACCTGGGCGCAGGAGCACTCGCCCATCTCCGGGCTGATGCCGGACGCGATCGGCAATCGGTACGGCCTGAACGCGGTGAACCAGAATCCGGACGGCAGCTTCACGGCCCGGCAGTGGCCGCCGGAGCCGACGTTTGATCACCCGGACAGCGGCTGGGGGTATCTGAACCCGTTCGGCATGGCCCGGCGCACGAAGGACTGGGCGGCGGCGGAGATCGACCAGGAGAAGAAGCGGTTCGGCGAGATGATCGAGCGGCACAGCACGCACGAGGCCGGCATCGAGCAGCAAAAGAGCCAGGACATCGCGACCATTCAGGGGATGATGTGAAGGACGTTGAGCAATTTGCCGCAGGTCTCGAGGGGATTCTGGGCCCGAGGCCGCCCGTCCCGCCCGCGAACGAGGTGTTTCCGAGCGAGCGGCTGCGCGAGGCCGCGGCCGCCGCCGAGCGTGGCGACGTGGCCACGCTGCGCGCGCTCGTCGCGCGAGGCGCGGATCTCGACGAGGTCGTGCCTTCGGACGTGAACCTGCTCATGTACGAGCTCGTCGCGAAGAACGAGATCGCCGTGCGGGCCTTGCTCGCGGCGGGCGCGAATCCGAACGTGCTCACGAAGATCGGCACGTCGCCGATGCTCGTGGCCGCGACGAGCCCCGATCCGCGCTTCCTCGTCCTTCTGCTCGACAACGGCGGAAACCCGAACCTCGAAAACCAGAAGGCCGTTCCCCTCGCCCACCAGGCCCTGAACTTCGGGCAATGGCAAAACCTGGGGATCTTGTTCGATCGTGGCGTCCCCGTGGACGTGAAAAACAAGATGGAGCAGACGCCCGCGCTGCGGCTCGCGTATCTCAATCGATACGACGAGGTGCACAAGCTGCTCGATCGCGGCGCGGATCCGGACGCGAAGGATCAGGTCGGGTTGTCCGTGCGAAAGCTCGCGGAGAAGCCGATCCCGGCGGCGGATTCGCCGCTCGAGGGGTGGCGGCGCAAGGTCGCCGAGCGGCTCGGGATTCCGGTCGATCAGCCGAGGTAGAGCTCGACGAGGGCGCGCGCTTCGCTGTCGAGGTGGGCGGCGAGCGCGCGGGTTTCGGCTGGCGAGAGGGCGCGCAGGGCTTCGCCGTGGCGCGCGCGCAGCTCGGTTTCGAGATCCTCGCGGACGAGCGCGAGCACCTCGCCGAGCCGCGCCGTGTCCCCGGGTCGCGTCGGTCCGACCTTGGAGACGGCGGCGTTCAGGCGATTCTCGTTCACCAGGGACGAGGCCTCGTGCACGAGCCAATCGAGGGGCGAGGCCGAAGGCGCGCGCGGGCCGGACCATTTTTCCGCTTCGTGAAAACGCTCGTCCTCGGAAAACTCGGGGATCTTGCGTTTCACGACGGGACGCACCACGCCGGCGCGCCTTGGCACGACGAGCGCGCGGGCGGGCTTCAGGACCACGCCTTCGGCCTTGTTCGAGGGTCCGAGCGAAGGCAGGCCGAGGCGCGCGGGGATGGTGGTCTCGAAGCCCAGCGGATAAGCGAGCGCGTCCTCGTAGCGGCCACGAAAGAGCGGCCGCGCGAAGGGAATGCCGGCGTCCTCGCACGCCTCGCGGGCCTCGTCCTGATCGAGGTACACGCGCTCGGAGACACCTTCCCGGACGAACCCCACGTCGAACGCGCAGAACTCGATCCCCGGGGCATACCAGCAGCCGGTCTGCACCGGCTGCACGCCGGTCGCGGGCGGGACGTCGGGGTGCGGGTATCCGCCGCCGAAGAGCTCGCCATACACGAAGACGAGCGTGGCCTTCGGCTCGCGCGCCGCCGCCCGCCCGAGCACGTCACGCACGCCACCCGCGAATCGGCTCAGCACGCCGCGATGACCAAAAAAGTCTTCGTCCTCCGCGAGCCATCCCTTTCGCTTGGCGCACCGCACTTCCCTGCCCTCCGTGACGAAGCAGAAGTTCGCGCCGTGGATCTTCTCGGTGACGATCCACTCGGCGCGACTCGCCGCGCGGTGGGCTGCTTCGTCGTCGCCGAGTGCGGCCGCGAGGCTCTCGGCGATCTTTTCGTACGGGGAGAACGTCATAACTTCGGGTTCCCCGAGCAGAGCCATTCACAGCCGCAGACCTCGAGCTTGTGCCCCTTCTCGGCGCAGGCGTCCTGGAAGGCGGCGCTCGCCGGCTCGGGCGTGCAATCATCCTTCGCGGGGGCGCAGGCCTTGCCGTGGCCCTCGGCGTCGTAGTGTTGCTTCGCGCCGCCGCTGCCCGGATCGCCGGCGCAAAGCATCTCGCAGCCACACTGGATCATGCGGAAGCCGCCGAGCGAGCAGCGATCGGCGAGGTCGCGGTCGGGCGAGACGGTAGGGCAATCGGCGGGCGGAGGCTCGCAGGCCTTGGACTGCCCGCGGGCGTCGTACCCCTTGGCAGGCGCGATCGCGGCGCGGGGCGCCTCGGCCGGATTCGGCGGAGGCGTCTGGCCCGCGCAGGCGAAGAGGGAGGCGGCGAGGACGAGGAGGAGCGGGCGCGAAGGAATGGGCATGGCGGCGGGCGAGGAGACCACTCGCGGGACGAGGCGTCAATGGGCGGGAGCGGGAGCGGGAATCAAAAAATCCCGCTCGGGGACGGCGAAAGTGGCCGGGCGACGGCTCCTCTGCGAGGGTGAAATCGGCGGGTTCATTCTGCGCAAGCGCCCCTCCGGCGCATCGGGGAGATCAGGCCTCATGCCGTTCACCCCGGCGGTGTTCTCGCCGGTACGCGCCTGGTGCCACCCCGCCCCAGCGCTTGAAGGCCCGGTTGAACGACGCCTCGCTCTGGTAACCGATGCTCTCCGCGACTTCGATGAGCGGAAGCTCGCCCTCCCGAAGGAACTGGGCGGCCTTCGTCATTCGCCACCGCGCGAGGTACTCGAGTGGGGGCTCTCCGACGAGCGAGTTGAAGCGCGCGGCGAAGCTGGACCTCGAGAGGGCAACGGCCGTCGCGAGACTCTCGACGGTCCAGGGCTCGGCGGGTCTCTCGTGGATGAGGGAGAGGGCCTTGCGGATCTGTGGATCCGCGAGCGCACACAGCCCGTGCTGGTGGCACTGCCTCGCCGCAATGTGCGTCCGGAGTGCCTGCACGAACAGGATGTCCGCGAGCCGGCTCATGATGACGGTCGCGCCCGGGCTTACCGAGGCACTCTCCGCGATGAGCAGTTGCACGAGGGGCGAAAGCGAGGGGGACGTCGCGGGATCGTCCGCGGTGACGTGGATGACGCGTGGAAGCCCCTCGAACAACGGCGTGCGAGGCGCGGCACCGAGCCGGAAGGTCCCCGCGACCAGGGTGGTGCGGGCCCCATCACCGCCGAGCCGGATCGGCCCTACCCCGCGGGCCCGCTGACATTCGCCGTGTCCGAGCATGTGGAGCGGGCTGCCTTCCGCATCGCGCAGCGTGTGCCCTCCGCCGTGCGGAAACAGCGCCAGATCGCCGGCGGACAGGACGATGGCTCCCTCGACGCCCTCGACCTCCAGGCGAGCGCTCCCACGCGCGACGATGACGATGTGCGCGCCGGGGCTCTCCGGGAACCGGATTCCCCAGGGAGCACCCAGCTCGAAGCGACCATGCATGAGGGTCGTCAGACGCATCGCGTCCAGCACATCCGCGAGGACGTCGGTTACCGGCTCGTCCACCGGGCCTGGACGATCGGTCAATTTATTTGGACTGGATGCCATGGCACGTCCATAGCGGCCTGCGCATTTTCTGTCCACCCGACCTCAACAAGGAAAGAACCATGGCAACCGCTTCGAAGCTCCTGTCCCCCTTCCGCCTGGGCCGCCTCGAACTGAAGAACCGGATGGTGATGGCGCCGATGACGCGCAGCCGGGCGCTCGTGGATGGCAACGTGCCGAGCCCCCTGGCACCGACGTACTACGAGCAGCGCGCCTCGGCGGGGCTCCTCATCACCGAGGCCACCCAGGTCAGCCCCCAGGGCGTGGGGTACATCCGCACCCCCGGCATGCACTCACCCGAGCAGGTGGCGGGCTGGAGGAAGGTGACGGACGCCGTCCATGCATTGGGTGGAGTCATCTTCGCCCAGCTCTGGCATGTCGGGCGCGTCTCGCACCCGGACTTCCATGACGGCCAGTTGCCTGTAGCGCCCTCGGCGATCGGCTACGAAGGAGAGGCCTTCACGTGGAAGGGCAAGACGCGCATCGTGACGCCGCGAGCGCTCGAGACCGAGGAGATTCCCGGCATCGTCGAGCAATTCCGGCGCGCGGCCGAGAACGCCCGGGAGGCGGGCTTTGATGGCGTCGAGCTGCACGGCAGCAACGGCTACCTGCTGGACCAGTTCCTGCGGGATGGCTCCAACCAGCGCACGGACGCCTACGGCGGCAGCATCGAGAACCGGGCGCGCTTCCCGCTGGAGGTGGCCCGGGCGGTGGTGGGTGTCTGGGGCGCGGAGCGGGTGGGCTACCGGCTCTTGCCGCAGCCGTTCCCCTACGCGGGCATGAAGGACTCCACCCCGGTCGAGACGTTCACCTACATGGCCCGGGAGCTCGGCCGGTTGGGACTCGGCTACCTGCATGTGACCGAGGCCGTGTCGGGCAACGCGGTGCCGAGCGCGGAGCAGCGCATCACCCCGCTGCTGCGCAAGGCCTTCCAGGGCGCCGTCATCGTCAACGGCGGCTACGACGCGCGAGCTGGAGAGGAGGCACTGGCCCGCGGCGAAGCCGATCTCGTCGCCTACGGCGTGCCGTTCCTCGCCAATCCGGACCTCCCGGAGCGTTTCCGGCGCGAGGCCCCGCTCAACCCGCCGGACGCCGCCACCTTCTTCACGGGCGAGGAGAAGGGCTATACGGATTATCCGGCGCTGCCCTGACTCGAAACCGGGGCTTCAGGAAGATAAGGGAGCGGTATTGAGAAAAGAGGGTGGCAGGTCCTCGTTGTGTGCGTCGAGGTACTCGCAGATCGCCTTCTCCAGCTCGCGCACGCTGCAATGAACGCCGCGCCGTAGCGCACGTTCGGTGAGCGGCGCGAACCACCTCTCGACCAGGTTGAGCCATGATCCGTCGGTCGGCGTGAAGTGCAGGTGGAACCTCGGATGCGATGCACCGAGAATTTTTACGAACGTCAGTCCCAGGACACTAGAATGGTCCAACCACCATGCTCTTCGCTAGCACCAACCTGGTCGCCCGCATCGAGGAGGCCGAGTGCGGCCTCCTCGCCGACAGCATCGACGTGGTGCTGCGCCGGGACCCCGGCACGGGCCCCTTCGTGATCCCGCTGGCCGGGGGCATCGCCACCTTCAGCGCCCCGGGCTCTCCGCTCAACAAGGTCGCGGGCCTCGGCTTCGCGGGCCCCCTCGACGAGGGCGCCCTCGCAGCGGTCGAGGAGGCCTTTGCAGAGCGAGGGTCGCCGGTGCAGGTGGAGATCGCGACCCTCGCGGACCCCTCGATTGGCCAGAAGCTCACCGCGCGTGGGTACGTGCTCCAGGGATTCGAGAACGTGCTCGGCCGGAGCCTGCCGGTCGAGCACGAAGCGCCGCGGGCGCCTTCGGTCGAAATCCTGCCGAGCCCCCTCTCGGAGCTTTCCGCGTGGATCGATGTCGTGGTAACCGGCTTCGCGAGCCCCGACGCGCAGGGCGTCCCCTCCCACGAGTCCTTCCCGCGCGAGCTCATCGAGGGCATCATGCGCGACATGGCCTCGACCGGCGGGTTCTCCCGCTACCTGGCGCGGCGCGACGGCGTGATCGCGGGCGGCGCCAGCATGCGGCTCGCAAAGGGCGTCGCCCAGCTCTGCGGCGCGGCGACCCTGCCCGAGCATCGGCGGCGCGGGGTGCAAAGCGCGCTCCTCTCCGCGCGGCTCGAGATCGCCACCAAGGCCGGCTGCGACGTGGCCGTGGTCACGACGCAGCCAGGGTCCAAATCGCAGGAAAACGTGCAGCGGCAGGGGTTCGAGCTCCTCTATACGCGCGCCGTCCTCGTGCGGAGCCCGAGCTGAGCTGGGAGGCGCTGAGCTGGGGCGTTGCCCCAGGCCCCACCAGGGGTTGTCCACCCCTGGACCCGGACCAGCGCAAGCGCTGGACTCGGGGTCGATGAACTGCGCGATGCGCAGTTCATCGAACAGGCC
>NZ_JAGTJJ010000102.1 GCF_028435365.1 Polyangium jinanense
GGGGTACGGAGGTCGACATGGCGGATCCCTCGGTCGGCTGGGCGAGCCCGGACGAGTGGATCACATCCACGCCGGTTTGTCGATCATCTCCACGCAAGTGTTTGTAACTGCTCGTGGTTCTGAACTGATCGACGTTCTAGGAGAATCTCCCCGAGAGGCAGCAAGATCGGCGTTGGAGAGCAAGCTCAACAATGGATGCCCGATGTGCAGCGCCGGGTCTATCGGCCTCTACGAGGATCTGTACTACATCGTTGCGACGAAGGACTACCATGCTGGTCAACTCGGGTACCCCACATACCTATGGTGGTCGCACAGTGCGAAAATTGCGGCTTCTTGTGCCTGCATTCGAGCCACCTACTTGGCATCACAGTCGCAGTGTAAACCTCGGAGGGAGCATGGGCGGGGGCCCGAGCTACCGGGTGGCGCCGGGCCGGGAAGTGGCCTGCCTGGGCGGGACCATCCGCAACGCGTTCGGACACGTGCAGGCCGAAGAGCCCGCAAGTGGTGGACGGGTCCGTGATCCTCTCGTCCGGCCCGGCGATCGACGCTCCTCCGTGCCCGGCCGAGACTCCGACGCTCGTCGGGCCGGTCCCCAGCGCCGCCGAAGGCCTTTGTTTGCCCTGCGGCGCGCGAATGGTAGGCTCACCGTCATGTTTTCTCGGCTTCTGGCAGCATCCGCGGTCTCGTTCGTTTTGCTCCTTCCCGGGATGGCAGGCGCCGCCGACGGGGACGCCTGGGTTCCCAGAGCCCAGCAGAGCCGCGTCGCCCTCGAGTTCGACGTCTGGTCCTACGACGATCCCGCGCTCGGGACTGCGCATTCGCTCACCTGGGGCGTCGCGGGCCAGGTGAAGATTGCCCGCGGCGTGTATCTCGATTTCGACGTCCCCTGGGCCGTCTGGGATTACCGGATCCCCCCCGCCGACGTGCGCGAGACCGAGGCCACGATGGGAAACCTCACCCTGGGCGCGCACTGGGCGGGCAAAGTGAGCGAACGGCTCGCGTTTCACGCGGGCGGCACGTTCTCGGTCCCGACCTCGTTCACCGACCGAGAGGAGATCCTCGGCTCGGGCAGCGCCACCGTCGATTACTTCGTGTGGCTGCCCCTCGCCAATTACATCCATATGCGCCACGACGTGGCCAGCCGCAATCGCGCTTATGCGGACCTGCACCGGTTCTTCCTCGATTCGATCCTCGCCCGAGGGCGCGGCGGCCTGGAGCTCCGCATCTTGCCCACGCTTTATTACCGCGCGGATATCGCGTCCATCGTCGCCTTCCCCGTCGGGGACCTGGCGGATCGCACCCACCTCTTCCTCGAAGCCCACAGCGAGATCGCGGGGCGCGCCTCCACAGGCGTGGGCGGCGGCCTGCGCGTGCAGACCGTGTTTTTCCCGACCCGCGAGGACGACAAGGCCCAGACGGCCCTCGAGCCGTATTTCAGCTACGAACCCACGCGCGGCTTCTATGCGCGCCTCGGTCTGCTCGTCGCGCTCGACGACACGCTCGGCTTCGGCTTCGAGGAAGGGAAGGTCGCGACGCTCCGCACCGCGCTCGGCGGGTCGTGGTAGGAGCGAACCCCGGGAGAGCTAGCCTTCTTCCACGCGGATGGGGATCCAGTGCCCGAAGCGCGGTACGTCCACCTCGGCGGGCATCAGGGGCCGCATGGGGCATGGTTTGTAGGGTACGATTCCAGTCGATCGTGGCGACATGGGCGCACCGGCGCTTAGGGTGAACAACCCTATGCATCGGCGCCTGCAAACAGCGAGCGCGAGACGTTCACCGAAGCCGCCCATTATTGTTGTCCCAGCCGGCGCGCCTTGGGAAACGGCAAGCAGAGTTGCCCAATAGGCACCCTCTTGCGCATTGGCGGTCCACGCGCCGAGAGCCCTGCACGGGCCAATCTGCACGCGAATTGCATCCGGTATGAGCGCGACACTTCGCCATCGCATCGTGCCCTCGCACTTCGGACATACCGTCACGTCGATGGCAAATACATGCCGCAGAAGCCACGCCCACGGCTTCCGGCGACCGTTCGCTTCAGAATGGCCACCTACATGAAACAGCTCACCGAACAGCGGCAACTGCAATGGTGCTCGGACGACGCGACGCGCAGAGGCGCCGATGGCCGTGCCGATGCCACGACTTCTTATCGCAATGCCGCATTCGGTGCGAGCACGCCGTGAAATCGCACCATATGAAAATGCGGCGGCGGCACCACCGCGCATACCCGAGCCAAACGTCGTAGGGATCCAGCACGACGCACCTCGTCCCGTCACGCCACACTTTTTTGAGCTCGTATCGGGCGTTCTCGCCGACAACCCCGAGACACTCCGTCGCAATCGGCGGCCTCACCAGATACCGGCACACCCGCTCCACGCGTTTCCGATCCCGACCATCGATCGCCGTTCCCGCATGTACGTCCAATCCCTTCACCACGGCCACGCGCTCATCGTCACGTATTCGGCTCGGATCGACCACGCGCAGCGCAGGCACTCGCGCCGCTACGTCATAACAAGCCGCAAGAGCACGGGGTCATGTCACGGGCTTGCGCGCGACCGCGTGGAGGCGCTAGCGTCGGCGGCGCCGCGTGGCTCATGGATCGGCCGGAGGAGCGACCTGTGGAGAGTTGTCGGATGCGTGCCATATGGCTCGGTTTGGCGGTATTGCTGGCGGCTTCCGGATGCTCTCGTCCCGCCACGCGGCCCCCCGGGGATCATGCACGCGCTTCCATCCGCGTGCCGAGCGACGTCGAGGGGATTGACGTCGTCGTTCACTGCGATCGCGCGATCTCGCAGTCAGGGTATTCGGCAGAGACCGCGTCGAGTGTTCCGCTGGATTCCCCGTACGCCCGCGAGCGCGAAGCCGACAAAGGTCTGGTCACGGTGATGCCCGGCGAGCAGCGCACGAGGGAGTTTTTGGTCCCTCGAGAGCGCATCCTCTCTGCGCTCGAGATTCGATACGACATGGACGTTCACGATGAGATCGACTTCCTGCGGCTCACCGGAGGCGACGCGATCGTCGTCCATACGTATACGACGAATGCAGGAATCTTCACCGTCAGCGACGTCTGGCCACTGCCTGCGACCTCGAAGCTATCGTCGCTGCCCGAACCGCTTCACGAGCTCACCCAGCGTGCGCTCGATGCGTGCGGCTCGCCGAGCGCAAAGGCTCCGTGATGGCAGGACGACCGGAGCACGAGCGCGCGCACGGGGGCACAGGCAACCCTTTCCTTTTCCGCGGTAAAACGCGACAATAACGACGTGCGTCGAGGGTTCGGGTTGCTCGTCGGATGGATCGTGGCCGCGGCCGGCTGCGGCGCGCCTCCGCCGGCGTCGCCCCCGCACCGCGCGGCCGCGACCGCTTCCGCTTCCGCTCCCGCTTCCGCTCCCGCTGCGACCTTGTGGAGCCGATCGAGCCGGAACCCGCGGGAATCGGCCCCCTTCCGGGGGAGACGGGCGAGCCGATCGGAACGCCTAACCCCGCGATCCCTGGTAGCGTGACAGCTACTCGACAGGAACCCGAGGGACCGACAGGAACCCCGGCGACGGGAACGCCGGCCCCCCCGGCGAGCCCATTGCTACAGGCAACCGCGGCCGTTCGGGCGGCCCTCGACGCGTCGATTGCAGTGGGTGACATCGAAGGCGCGCGGCGCGCCGTGCGAGCCCTAGACGCTCTCCTCGGCGAGCCCCCGACGCCAGGCCAGGATGCCCCCGTCTCGGCCGTCAAGAGCACCCGCAAGCGGCGGAAGGCGTAGGCCGCACTTTCCGACCCCCGGGCGAGTTGAGGATCACGCCCCGAAGTGTATCGAAAAGCGCGCCCGGGTCTGCGTCTCCACGACAATCATTTGGTCTGAAAGTAGCTGGAGACTAAGTCGAAGCTCTGGCAGCCATCTACCCGTCCGCTGGTGGACCCATTGCGACACCGTTGACGCATTGCTCTTGCACCATTGCTGCCATCGACTGGCCTCATTGAGATAACAATAAGCAACATCGCGCGCCTTGCGATTAGTCCCTCCCACTGAATAGCCACCGCCAGGCGTAAAATAGACCGTACCGTCGCGAACCGTTGTCGCTGCGAGCAAGCACCCGCCCCCGAATTTGCTGGGCCGCCTTAATAGCGTGCGTTCTTCGGAAGAAATCGGATCCGGTACTACCACGTCCGTACAGCGATAAGGCTCCAAAAGGTGCGGCCAATTCTGATGCGTCGTTTCGATCAGCGTGTCGTCTGAAAAATGCCCGTGCCCCAACACATCTACGAAATACAGCTTGTCAACTGTTGGCCAGACAAACAAGAGCTCGTCTCGGCGACCCACGAAGAAGTCCGTTCCAGTCGAGGGTGGCCCTAGGTGCATGTGATGGATGCCCCAATCATTGAGCAGCATATCGTTGTATCCGGCCTTCTTTATGGTCTTGCTTAGGTGCGGATTGAGATCGAGGCCGGCCAGAGACGAGGCTTCTATTGCAAACAGGGCAGTGCGGAGCTCTTCGGGAAGCTCTTTCGCGCGAAGTTCGCGCGACCAGACAACAGTGCGCGGTCTCTCTTCGATCCGGCGGAGCTTCTCGGAGAAGTAACGCACGCAGACTTCCGCGGTATCCTCCTCGGGGTGAGGCCGGAGGTCCGGATCCAGAAGGTTGAACCGGAGAAGGAAGTGCTGGCGAAGATCCGATAGGAAATCGGCATGGACTGTGGGGGAATTTACCGCGAGAGTCATGCGAGTGCTCAGTACAGCAAATGGCATGCCATCTGCCGTAACGGGATCGTAGCATCTCGTCCGCGTGTTTGCCGTGCTTCCCCGCAGGTACATCCGGCCCATTCGACTGTGGTGCAGAGCACCAGAGTGACGACATCGCCTGTGCATGGTTATCCAGTAGGATAGTTTTTCGCCGGGAATATAGTTCGAGCGAGGCCCCGTCGCGCGACGCAGGATCGGCAGACATCCGGCGTCACGAGCATCCGCAAGCGGCGCAAGGCGTAGGCGGCTCCCATGGCCCGGGCGAACCATCGAGAGCTCGCCCGGGGTCTCTCACCCCTTCCCGATCGACAGGCCAAACCAGACAATCCGCCCGCACGTGTACGCGAGCTCTCCACGCAAGCGAGGCCCGAGTAGGGCAGCGGGGGGACGCGGAGCGGGTGAAGGTGGGGACCGAAGTAGACGCGGATCGTCGTGCTCATGTCAGAACATCGACGCGAGCGCGCGCCGGTTGCATCGGGACCGTGCTCCGGAGGCGGACTACCTCGACGGGCGACGCGCGGACGAGGGGACGCCCGGAGCGCTGCGATCGGTGGGCGGCGGAGTCGAGACGGGCCCGGACTGCGGAGCCCCCGAGATCGGCCCCGACGACGGCGGCGGATCGTCCGCCTTGATCTCAACGTCGCGCAAGCCGTGGCAGTCGTTCAGGCAATGCCAGTAATCGGCGCCCCCGTAGAAGCATCGGACCACGGCACGGATGAGCCGCTGTAGCGGACCTTGCGCAATCGCGCGGCCCGCAATCGTCCGCGCCCGATTCCGCACGTTGTCCGAATTGGGGACATCGCCGGGCGCGATCTTCTCGCGTCGCAAGAGGCCCGGTCGGTCCGTCGGAACGTCGTGGAAGAACCCTGCGAAGTGCAGATCCGGCCGCTCCTGCAAGAACACGAGAAAGGCCGTTCGCCCGTCGATCTCGTGGGGAACCTCGACCATGATCCGGCCGTCGGGGTAGTAGTGGAGCCTTGCGTCGTGGTTTTCTTGCTTTTTCACGCTATTACCTTCCTCGTACAAGCGCCTTGCGGGCGCTGGTTAATCGTTTCCAAGCGGTAGCGCGCGAGGTTTCGAGCCTGCGCGCCATCTGTTCGATCGAATAGCCCTCGAGGTGGAGCCGCAGCGCGGCCCCCTCGACGGGCGGCAGCCGTTCGGCCCGATCGAGCCATTCCCCAAGCGCCGCGCGCTCTTCTGGCGAGGACGACGGGTCGAGGGCGTGCCTTTGCAGGTCTCTCCCCGACATGAGCACCTCGACCTTATGACGGGTGAGGCGTCGCCAATTCATCGCGAGAAACCACGCCGTTCGCAAGAGCCATTCGGCAGGGTTCCGCGGCGCCCCGCTTAGCTGGGCGTATTGCAAGAACACGCGTTGCGCGAGCTCGTCCGCGTCGGCTTCGTGCACGCCGAGCCGGCGGAGCTTCGCTACAATTCGCGGCCGTTCTCTGGCAAAAAGGCGGACGAATCCCGCCCCGCTCGCGCCCGTCGGGCGCTCGGGTCCCTTGCGCTGCATTGTGCATCGTTCCCGACCGCGTAGGGCGGTCGAGCCTCGATCTACGAGCGCTCACGTGGCGAGTTCAAGCCATTTTAGCGAAGGACGAACGTTTTTCTTGGTAGAACTCCATCCCGGAATGCGATCCTAGAGCGGGACAATATGGCTTTGATCGCGCATAATCACGACGCGCGGACGGGCCAATCGGGGCGGATGACAGATATTTTTCGCCCGCTATTCGCCCGGCCGGCGCTCGCCTGCTACCCCACGGGCGAGACCACGATGGGCGAGGCAGACGGGGGAGATGGCCGGCGCTCGCCTCCTGCTACCCCACGGGCGAGACCACGATGGGCGAGGCAGACGGGGGAGATGGCCGGCGCTCGCCTCCTGCTACCCCACGGGCGAGACCACGATGGGCGAGGCTGTCTATCCCCTGCTGGAAACTTTCCATCTTGTCTTGGATCGCTGCCCACTGGTATCCTGCCACCGGATCCAAACGCACCGCGTAGGTTGTTTCCCTACACACGAACCAACATCCGCGGAAGCCAACCGAATGACGTACATTCCCCCTCCAAAAACTGCATTCATAAGCGCGCTCGTTCATTTGGCCCGAAGGGAGCGGGCACCACGATGGGCAAACAGTGACGGCTCCCGCATCTATGTATGGGATGGATTGCATGGAGAGCTAGAGGTCTACAACAAGCGCGGCCGCCACCTTGGCGCGGTTGACCCGGAGACCGGCGAATTTATAAAGGATGCAGTGAAAGGGAGAACAATCGATGTCTAAGCGAAAAACATTCGTCGAGCGCGTGCTTGACGGGGAAATTCTGGATCTCGACACGATCGACGACGAGATCGACGCGTGGCACGAGAGCGACGCCGATTGCCCATTGCACGAGTGGTTGGGGCTCACGCGCGACGAATACGCCTTATTCGTCGAAAAACCTGAAGCTCTACGCACCATTTTGATGGCTAAGCGGCACGGGATCCCGCTCAAGCAGCTTGTTGGAATCACGGCAGCTAGCGCACTTGCGCTGGCCGCGCGGGGAACATCGCCAGCCGAGGCAGAGGCAATCCGAAAATGGCTAGAGCAGACCAATCGCCTGTAGACGACTTAGAGCCCGAGCGCCGCATCGCCAGACTGTTTGCCCAAAAGCACGCGATTACGCCGCCTGTACCTGTTGAATCTCTCATAGGAAAACTAGCGGATGTCGAATACGCGAGCTTTCCCGGAAGCTGGGATGCGCTGCTGCTCACTCGCCCGAACGCAAGGCCAAAGATCGTGGTGTCGTCCGATGTGACGAGCACAAGGAGACTAAGGTTTACGCTCGCCCATGAAATCGGGCACTTGATCATTCCGTGGTCTGTTGGAGCAATGTTTTGTCATGCAAACGCATCGTATCACGTCGATGACGATTTGCTCCGGACGCTGGAGGCAGAGGCCAATCGTTTCGCCTCGGAACTGCTGTTTCCGATTGCATGGGTGCAGCAACGCTTATCGGAACGAAGTGGTGCGCTGGCTGATTTCGTCCTGAAACTTGCCGACGAATCGCAGGTATCACCCATTGTGGCCGTGCTGGGCATGGGGCGCGTGTGCCCACCGGATACCGTTCTCATGATTGTAAGTGCTGACGGAAGTATTAAGTATCGATCTGTTGCCCCGCGTTCCAACTGGAGCTTGCCTGATCGATGGGGCGAAGACGCGAGCCGGGAAATGCGTGCAGCCGGAGCATTGATTACGAGCGTCGATTATGACATTGGCATGCTGGTCGCCGTAGAACTGCCGCAGGGCCAAAGCATTACCGTGTCGCGACCAGCGGGTAGCTCGAAAGATATATTGAATTCCATTCTTGATGATGTTTGCCAAGGTTCTGAACAAAAGAATTCTTGGCGCGGCATCGTCAGGGGGATCGCTGGATATGCAATGAGTAGATCCAGCAGTGTTTCCCACGCTGGGATCTGTGCGGTGATACGTCAGCGGTTCGTCGGCCGCGAGGATTTACGGGCTTTCCGTACACACAGGTTATTCGACGAGTTCGTGGAGGCGGCGGCTTACGAGTTGGCGGTAAAGAAATCCGCTCGCTAACCCGTGCTTGCGCGGCAGGCAGCGCGTAGAACGTGCGCGGGGTCACGGGACGTGGCACGTCCAGCGCTCGACGTTGTTTGCCGCACGGACGCGCGCGTTCCGGCGTTCGTCCGTGCGTTCGTTCGCGCGTTGCGGGTCCGTTTACGCGGCGTTTCGTCGGGGCTCGCGCCCGTGGCGCTTGGCCTGTAGAGCCTCGAAACGGTCGGCGATCAGGGCCCCGATCCCGATCTCGGCCTTCACCACGACCCCGGCCGCGTCGATCGCGTCAAACACCGCGTCCACGAGATCCGACATGACCCCCTCGAACTCGGGGTGACTCTCGATCGATGCGGTCTGTTCGAGCTTCGCCAGCGCGGTAAGGGCCGTGATCCGCTTCCCTTCCAGCGTCGCGATCTGCGCCGGGGAGAGCTTGCCCGCCTGAAGGATCTTCGTCAGCCGTGCGACGCTCGCGCGTAGCTCCTCCGCGGTCGTTCCGAGGACGGGCGGCGCATCGGACGACGGCGGCGCTTCCGCTTCCGTGCGCGGGGCTTCCGTGCGCGAAGTAGCGGAAGGCGCGGCCTTCCCCTCACCGGTACGTGTCCACCAGGACCACGCGATCGGGGGGATGTCTGCCAGGGCTTCGAGTTTTTCGAGGTACGGCGCCGCTGGCGTTCGGCCTTGTTTCCAGCCCGTCAGCAGGCCCGGACTACACCCGAGACGCGCGGCGAGCTCCCGGTAGCCCGTAGCTCCCCGCCATGCGTCAAGGCGTGTCCAGCCTACGGAAACCCACCCCTCGCCGGGGCAAGACGTGGCGAACTTGGCACCGTCCGGAGCGTCGAAGCGAACCATGGAAACAGTGTGATTCGTTGCGTCGTGAACGTCAAACGGATCTGTTCACGATTCGCGAGCGGGGGGCGCGTGCCGCACTGATCAGGTCAAATCTCTAATAATTTCAAGCAGAAGCCTCTGCGCAAATTCGTGCTTGGGTATGCCCGAAGGGGCGCCGTCGTTCCTGTGCCCCCGATAACGAACGGTCATCACCCCCCCTTCGATCGTGTACGTTGCGCGATATTCCGCACCGTTGTGCTCGACTGTGAAGTCGACGGCTTCCGGGGTTTGCCTGCCTTTCGACATGATCTCTTTCACGCGGTCTGAGGTGTCCGCGCCTCCGATTTGGCAGCGATCTAGCCTTGGTTGCGTTCTCTGCGCAACGGCCTCTCGAGGTGACCGGCGCGCTCGACCCCGCCGACCTCGACCCCGGCGACGCTCGCGAGCAGGCCCGGCGTTCCCGGCGTTCCCAGGCGTTCCCCGGCCGGCAGGAACGCGAGCGACGAGCAGGACCAGGGCGATGCCCTCGGGCCCGAGGTCGACGCCACCTCGACCCCGCGGCGCTCGACCGCGACGAGCTCCCGGGCGATGCCGCCGACGTGGGGCTCGACGTCCAGGACCACGGCGATCACCTCGACCCGCCCGGCGAGAAGAGCGGCGAGGAGGGACGTGCACGCGAGCGGCAACGCCGGCCCGGCCCTCGACCCCGGCGACGTCTCCGCCGTTCACCACGATCCCGGCGCGCTTCGGCCGCCGCGCGAAAGTCGCCTCCCTTGCGCCCGACGAGCCCCCGCACTGTGTTGGCAATCTGCCATCCCCGGGCCACCAAACCCCGCCCCTTGGCACTCCGCCGCACCGATTCCCGAACCTGTAACCCCGCTCTCTGTTCTTCTCACTTCCCGCACCGAGACGGCGCCCCGGCGGAGACGTTCCCACGTTCCCGCCCCTAAAGGGGCGGGGAACGGGGAACGCTCGCCTAGCGCCGATGGGAGCACCGACGGGAAGGCATGGGAATGCCCTGGGAACGTGCTGGGAACGCTTGGGAACGCTACGCGAGCAGCTACCGCGCGCCCGTGGGAATGTTTGGGAATGTACACTCGACCTTGACGCCCGTCCCCTGGGAACGTGCTGGGAACGCTTGGGAATGCCTGGGAACGCCGGAGGGAGCGCCAGGGAACGCGCTCGGCCGATCTAGACCCCGGCACCCGCGCGCCGGTAGCCTCCGCGCTCGACCATGAGCACCGACCCCGACCACAACGACGACGCGCCCGCGGATGACGCGGTAGCCCAACTGTTACGCAGTTCGCTGACGCCCGAGGAGTGGGAACGCGTGCGCGCCGCTCATGAAAGATCGGGTCAGATAATTCGCGCACTCATGCAATGGGGATGGCATGAATCTGTGCGCCCACTTGTCGCCGAAAACGTCACGGATGACGAATTGAGTCAGGCACACGATCTGGTTAGTGATATCGTGAATGCATTGCGCACTGGTCGACGTCTTGACCTTGCCAGAATACCGCTCGCGCTCAACGTGATGAGGGACGTCCCAAACCCCCGCGAGAAGGAGGCCGTTAAGCTGCGCTTTCTCTCGATGTTCTGTGAATGCGCATTGACATGGCTGCACTTCGCGAAGCACGACCCAGAAAGGGTGCACCAGTTTGCTCCCACTTCGGTCCTGACCGATTACGATCCTGCTTTTGCCAAGCTCGACAATACATTATTTGATCAGTGCGTCAAAGAGATTACATGGGGTAAGCGTGGTCCGGGTGCGAATGGTTGGATCCGTGCTGCTGCCCGGGTAGCGGCCAGCGTCGGTGCTTTCGGGTATGCCGAAAAGTACCAGGACGAAAACGAGCGCTTCGAAGCGTTCAACAATCACTTCGGCAAGCTGTGGAGCAAGGCCGACAGGGAACGGTTCCCCGACCCCGACCCGCGGCGGTTTCCAAAGCCCAAGCCATCAGTGCGCAAAAAATAAGCTTACTCGCGGAGTAAGACTTACTGGCGGAGTAAGTCTTACTCACGAGGTAAGCATATGTTTTCATTGAACTACTTTGAAAGTAAGCTTTGACGGCTTCTTTCGCGGGGATTACTTCTTAACCCCGCCAATGACGCAGTTACTCACGAAGACCCAGCTTGCCCACGTGCTCGCCGGCATCGCAGGAACGGAGCACAAGACCGCGCTACGGTATCTCGACGGCGAGGCCGTACGGCAGACCGTCCGCGAACGGCTGGATCTCGCCCGGCGTCAATGGGACGACATGGTAGCGACCTACCAGGCGAGCCAAGCGGCGCGCGCCCAACCGGGAGGCCCCGAGCATGCCGCCCGTTGACCCCGTGCCCGACGTCGCGGAAGCCCTGCGCCCGCTCGCGTCCCTGCTCGTCACGATCGTGCGTGAGGAAGCGGCGAAGCAGGCCAAAGGCGACGAGGGACCGCGGTACTACGACAAGAAAACGTTCCCCTGGGGTGAACGCGCCTTTGAGCGGCTCACGGTGCAAGGGAAGCTCCGGAGCTTCAAGGCGCCCGACGGGAAGACGATCCTCGTCCTACGGGAAGAGGCTCACGCGTTCATCGAAGCGCAGGAGGGCGCGCGGCCCCGAGCTCCCCGCCCGCCTCCCCAGGCGCGCGCGCTCGCGCCCGAGGAGATCACGACCGACATGATCGGCGATGCCATGATGCGCGGCGAAGGCGTACGGCAACGCGGCCAAGGAACACGGAGGCGCAATGGGCCCGCTACTCGACGCAGCCCTTAGTTACGCCAAGGCGTGGAAGTGGCCTGTCTTCCCGCTGCACGGCGTACACGGCGAGGGGGACGCTATCGCCTGCACGTGCGATGCCGGGCCGACGTGCGACCGCAAGGGCCGACACCCGAGGTTTCCCGAGGCGATCCAGCGCGCCACGTGCGACGAGGCGACGATCCGTCAATGGTGGGCGGAGTGCCCGGACGCGAACATCGGCCTTCCTACCGGCGCGACGTCCGGGATCGTGGCCCTCGAGATCAACCCCGCGGAAGACGGCGCCGCCACGATATATGATGCACTCGAGGCAGGGCACGAGCTGCCCGGCGTTCCGTGGCTTGATACGAGCAGCGGAGCCCTGCACCTATTCCAGGCGCCCGAAGATCCAATCAAGGGCCGGCTCCCGGTGGATCGTGGCCTGTACCTCCGCGGCGACGGGTCGTTTGTCGTGCTTGAACCGTCCACAAGCGAGGACGGCTCCCCGTACAGGTTCCGGGACGGTGCGGGCCCTGGCATGGTTGCCCCCGTGCCCTTGCCGCCGTGGATCCTGGACAAGGTAGCAGGGCGGCAGCCGAGCGACGCGAAGCCCCCTGCCGAGCCCGACGGGTATATATTCGCCGTCCGATCGGCCGCTGACATATTCGAGGCGCCGATATCGGATGCTGACTGGCTCGTTCGTGGATTGCAGCTATGCCGCGGCGCTAGGCCGGCAATCGTTGTCGCATTCAGCGGAACAGGTAAAACCCTCATCCTACAGGCTCTCGTTCTGGCATGCGTCACGGGACGGGCGATATGGGGCTCCGAGCTGCTTTTGCCAAACGGAAGACTCCGCGTGCTCCACCTGGACGTAGATCAAGGCGAGCGGGCATCGTTCAAGCGATATCGAAAACTCGCCCGCGGCATGGGCATTGATTGGAGAGCGGAGGTCCAGGGCCAGCTATGCTATCGCGCGTTTCCTCCCATGTCACTCACGGACGAAGACGCGGAGCAACGATTGCTTGCCAATGTGCGAGGTTACGACCTGGTAATCATCGACGCGTTTCTCGGGATGATCCCAGGGGAAGACGATAACAAGGCCACCGTAGGCCGGTTTCTCCACCTAATGCGACGCGTAGCAGCCGGTGCCAATGTTGGATTCGTCATCATTCACCACACTGGCAAGGGCGGGGGAGACGGAAGCAATGCCGCCATCGATCCTAAGCGAGCGCTGCGCGGCTCTTCAACTATCCGAGACAACGCGGGCGCCGTTTTTCTGATCTCCGGCGAAAAGGGCGAGCCCAAGCGCATCGAGCTCACCAAAGACGCGGAAGACTCAGACGGTGAGCCATTCGAGCCGATTTACGTCGAGTTTCGCGACATCCCGATAGGCGACAACCCGCGGGCGGCGCTCGACATCGTCGCGGTGACAGAGGACGAAGCCAAGGAACGGGCCGAGGAGGAGAAAAAGAAACAGTGGGCACCCACAATGAAAAAGGCTCTCCTCGCGACGCAACGCTGTCCAGGTATCAGCAAAACGAAGCTATTCGATGACGTCAAAGGCAACCGCGACGTATTCAACGACGTCGTGGCATGGCTGCTGAGAAAGGGATTCGTCGAAAACAAGGGTAGCGACACGCGGCACAAGTACGAGCTCGGCGAGGTCGGCCAAGCGTGGCTTGACAAGCCCTTCGCAGGTTCGCGCCGCCCGTCCGGCGACGTCCGGACCGGCGAGACGGAGCCCGACCCCGAGCCCGAGTAGCAGGCGAGCGGCCCGCGCGCGGTCCCAGGATGCCCGTGGACGCGCCCGCGACGCGCGGACGGGCGGACGAAGCTCCCAGGCTCGCGAGCCCCACGACGGGCGAGCCACGCGGCGAGGAAGGCCCTACGGGTCCGGCCCCCTCGACGCGCACCTTGACGCCGGCCCCCGCTTGTGCTCGCCTGTACGGGCAGTAACAAAAAAGCGGGGCCCGCCCGGTGCTGAACACGCCGAACGGACCCCTGAGCCAAACCCCGACAACAGCGAGGTTTGACCTATGGGCCTTTTAGCGCCTTTTTGGTCGAGATCCAGCGTTTTTCCATCCAACCCGTACAACGCGGAGGGCCGGTAATATGGGCCGTCCGCGAACGGGATCGGTGCGCAAAGAGGGCGATCATTTCGTCGCTCGCATCCTTCTGGACGGCCGCTACGTCCGGCTCCACCTCCCCGCCGAGATTCAGGGAACCCCCGTATCCGAAGCTCGCGCGAAGGACATGGCCGCCCACTTGGCCAGCAACCCCGACGAAGCGCGCCGCATACTCGACGCGCAACGGAACACGCGCCGCAGCGGCTCGCCCGTCGCGAAGGGCGAGACATTCGACGAGTACCTAAACCGCTGGCTCGACGAACGCGAGCGCGCCGGTTATGCGTCAATCAGCCGTGATCGCGGCTCGATCCGTGCGCACATCTCGCCGATGATCGGGAGCAAGCCCATTGCAGGGATCACGCGCCGAGACCTCGAGGCGGCGGTAAAGTCCCTTGATGATTCGGTGAACGCCGAGCGGATCGCCTGGAAAACCGCGAAGCGGGTATGGGACACCGTGCGAAAGCTCTTCAAGGATGCCTGCCGCTCCAAAAACCCGGCCTTGCGCGTGCGTGACGATAACCCCGCGTCCGAGGTGGAGCCCCCCGATCGGGGCGTCGAAAAGGCGAAGGTCTACCTCTACCCCGACGAGTTCCTACGCCTCGTCCAATGCGAGGCGATCCCGCTTGCATGGCGCCGTCTGTTCGCCGTCGCCGTGTACCTCTTCCCGCGCTTCTCAGAGCTCGATCGGCTGAAATGGGAGGACATCGACCTAGAGCGGCGGATCATCAACATCTGTCGAGCGTGGGACGATTACCGCAAGGTCGAGAAGGAGCCCAAGGGCGGCAAGTCTCGGCGCTTCTACTTCGAGCCGGCCCTCGTGCCTTTGCTCCGCGTCATGCACGCCGAGCAGGGCGGGACGGGGTACATCTTCCTCGGCACGCTCGACAAGCCCGCGGCGAGCTTTCGCGAGTGCCTACAGGCAGCGGGGATCAACCGGCCGGATCTCTACCTCGCCGATGCCACGCACAAGCGGATCACGTTTCACGACCTCCGCGCGACGGGGATCACGTGGATGGCGCTTCGGAAGGACGGGCCCATGGTGATCCAGCAGCGCGCCGGCCATGCCGATTTTGACACCACGCAGGGCTACATCCGCGAGGCGGAATCGATCCGGGGCAACGTGGAAGAGCCCTTCCCGCCGCTTCCGGAGTGCCTATTCGCGCCCGTCCGGCCGAGCTCCCCCGGCGGAAGCTCCCGCGGCGGACGCGCCCCCCGCGGACGCTCGCGCGCCCGGAATCTGTCAGAGTTTCCGTCGGAACGTGGCCAAGTGTCCGGAATCGCTCGACCCGTAGGGCACTCCCGCCTCCGCTCCCGCGTCCGCGTCCGCCCCCGCACCCGCACCGCCGCCGAAATCCGCGCGGGCCGAGGCGGCCGAGCGTGTCCTTTTCCTGGCGACCCACCTGCGCACGACGGAGCTCCGCGAGGCTTGTCCCGAGACGCTCGCCGAGGCGCCGCGCGTGCGTTGCTTGCTGTCGCTGCGGTACGCCGACAACGCGCCCTCGAAACAACTCGCGCTCGACCTCTACGAGGAGACGGGCTCGCTCGCGGGGCTCTTGCCCGAGGAGGAGACCGAGGACGGGCGCGGGCAGAAGGTGCGGCTCCGGCCCGCGCGGCCCGTGGGGCAGAACCGCGACCACCTCGTCTGGATCCTCACGGCGATGCGCGGGTACGCGCGCTTCTTCGCGACCCTCGAGGCCCGCACGGGCAAACGCGTGACGATGCGGGATCGACCGCTCGATTTTCGATTTTTTTACACCGAGAAGGGCGGCGCCCCGAGCGCGTTCGCGGTGAACCAGAACATCGGCTACAACCTGTTCGGCGCTGTGAACGTCTCCGAGGAGGCCGTGCGGGATACGTTGTTCCACGAGATCTTCCACCTGAACGACGCGTGGCACGAGCAGTGGTCGACCCGCACGCTCGGCGCGCTGCACGAGGGGATCGTCACGCGCTGCAAGGACAATCGGCGATGCCTGTTGCCCTACGCGCCGACGGACACGACGATGAACGGCAGGCTCTACGCGTTCCTGCCCCGCGGCGGCGTGCGCGAGTACGCGGCCGAGCTCGCGCTCCGGTTCTTCCGCGAGCAACGCCTTGCGCTGGACGACAAACCCCTGCCCTCCCGGCCCTTCAAGTGCGGACCGCCGGAGAACGCCGAGGCGATGCGGCTGCTCGCGGACGAATTCTTCGGCGGCGCGGACTTCACGCCGGCGTGTGACGCCGCGCCCTAGGTTCTGCGACGGTCGAAGGCGTCGATCGCCCCCAGCCATTGCATGACCGCGCGCACCTTGGGCACGCGTTGCTTCGAGCGGTGCACGACCATCCAGAAATCGCGTGACGGAATCGGGCCGAGGTCGAGCGCGCCGACGGAGCGCGGGGAGACCTCCACGACGCCTTCGAGCCGCGCGGCGAGGCCACGCGGCAAGACGGCGACGCCGAGCCCAGCTTCCACCACCACCCCGAGCGATTCGACGTCCTCGACGAGCAAGCGCGGCGGACGCGCGAATGCACGCGCGGCGTGACGTTGCTCGGGGATGTGTGCGAGGGAGCCCGTGAGCCCGAGCCAGGGGATGTCGGTATGCAGCGCAAGGAGCGCGGATGCAAACAAGCCGTACGTCTCCGTGTGCAGCCTGCGCGCGAAAAGCTCCCCGCGCGCAGGCCGCGCGAGCCGCAGCGCCACGTCCGCTTCGCCGGCGGCAAGGCTATTGACTCGATTGTCCGCGAGAATGCGGAGGCGCAGGTTCGGATAGGCCTGGTAAAACGAGGGCAGCTCCCTGGCGAGCACCCAGCGCAAGAGCTCACCAACCGTCGTCAAGGTGACCTCCCCGGAAAGCTTCGGCGTCTCTTCGAGGGCCGACTGCGCGACCAGCGCGGCGTCCACCATCGGCTGGACGGCCGCGAGCAGGGCGTCGCCGCGCTCGGTCAGGCGCACGGGAGACTCGCGTACGAGCAGCGGCGCGCCGGCGTGCTCCTCCAGCTTGCCGAGTTGCCTGCTGATCGTCGACTGACTCACGCCGAGGGCCCTCGCGGCCGCGGTCAAATTGCCGAGCCGCGCGACCGTCTCGAAGGTGCGGAGCAGATCCCAGTCCACGCTTGCCTCCATGCAAAAACGGATGCCTGGAATCCATCCATGCGGTCTTTCATCCGTTCTTGCAACACCTACCCTGGTGGACATGAAGATTCATCACCTGCGTAGCGCCACGCTTCTCCTCACGCTGGGCGAGCATCGACTGCTCGTCGACCCCATGCTCGGGGACGCCGGCTCCATGCCCGGCTTCAAGTTTTTCGGAGGCGGACGCCGCCCGAATCCGCTGGTTCCGCTGCCGCCCGAAACCAAGGCGTGCCTCGACCAGGCGACAGGCGTGATCCTCACGCACGTGCACCCGGATCACCTGGATACGGCGGGCAAGGAATGGATCCGCGCGCGCGGGCTCCCCGTGTGGGCAAGCCGCAAGGACGTCCCGAGCTTGAAACGAAAAGGCCTCGACGCGCGAGAATTGCGAGACGGCGCGCTCGGAATGGCCGTGGAGGTCATCCCCGCGAAACACGGCCGCGGTTTGTCGGGGTGGCTCATGGGGCCCGTCTCCGGATACCACCTCGCGCATCCGGGGGAGCCGAGCGTCTACATGACCAGCGACGCCGTGCTCACCGAGGACCTCCTCGCCGCCCTGGATCGGCTACGGCCGGACGTCGTCATCGCCCCGGCGGGCTCCGCGAACTTCGGCCTGGGCGACATCCTCTTCTCGGTCGACGAGCTCGTCACGCTCGCGCGGCGCGCGCCCAAAGACGTGGTCTTGAACCACCTGGAGGCGCTCGATCATTGCCCGACGACGCGGGCCGCGCTCGGCAAACGCATGGCGGCCGAAGGCCTCGCCGCGCGGGTGCACATCCCCAGCGACGGCGAGGCGCTGCATTTCGAGAAGCGCGCGTGACGCGCGGCTCAGTCGTCCTTCTCGGCGAAGATCACCATGCGGTTCTGCGCGAGGCCGATCGGGTCGCCGTCCCAGGTGCCGAAGGCCTCGGTCACGTGGAGGCCGACGGAGGCGAGCAGCGCGCGGATCTCGGTGAAATGGTAGAGGCGCACGGAGAAGCGAGCCTCGCGCGTGCGGCCGTCTCGCACGAGGATGCGGTAATCGACGAGGCGGCCCGTGACCGGGTCGAAGACGTGCCGGTCGATCATGAGATCCGGGCCCTTCTGCAGGATGGTGACGGGCAAGAGGGCGCGCACCATCCAGTCGCGGTTGCGCACGTCGAGGCAGAGCTTGCCCCCGGGCCGGAGCGCGCGCGTGATGCGGCGCAGGACGTCGAGGTTCTCGTCGTCGCGGTGCAGGCCGAAGACGTCGAAGAGGCAGAGGACACGGTCGAACGACGCCTCCTCGTCGAGCGTGCGGAGATCGGCGACGCGGTAGTCGATCGGGAGGCGGGACGCCTCGGCTTCCCTGCGGGCGAGCTCGACGAAGCCCTCGGTGCGGTCGATGCCGACGACGTCGAAGCCGCGCCGCGCGAGCTCGAAGGCGTGCCGTCCGTGGCCGCAGCCGAGGTCGAGCACGCGCATGCCGGGCGTCATGCCGAGGTGCGAGACGAGGACGTCGACCTGATGCTCCGTGCGTTCGGCGCGCAGGGTGTCCTCGTAGAAGTGGAGGTAATCGTCGACGTCGAAGACGGCGTCCCAGTCGAAGACGTAAAACCTCTCGTCATCCAGGTTCTGGCTCATGGTCGGTCCGGGCCGCATGCTAGAGCGCCGAACAGTTCGGCGCTCTGCGAGATCGCGAAGCGAGCTCGCCTCGGGGGGTGAATCGGCCGGGCTTTGCCCGGACGAGAGGGGGACGCGAGGCGTCTCCCTCGGGACGAAAGAAGGCTAGAACATCGAGCGGTTGTCAAACCGATCGATGTTCTAGCCGAGCTGAGCGGACGAGGGAACGCGCGAAGGGCTCGCCTCTCTCGACGGGGCGTGGTTAGGTGGGCGCGATGAGCGACGAGGTGAACCCTTACACGCCGCCCGAGGCCAAGCCGGGGGAAGCGCGCGCGAAAAAGAAGAAGAAAAAAGAGCCCGCGCCCGCGCCCGCGCCCGCGCCCGCGACCACCTCGATCGCCGAGGCCCTCGAGCGGCTGAACGAGCACATCGATGACAGGTCGAAGGTCGAGCGAGATCGCAAAGAGGTGGGCAGCAGGCTGCGGATCGCCACGATGGTGCTCGTCTTCTTCGGCGGGACGGCGGTCCTCGGCATGCTCGCCGGCATCCTGCGAGGCGCGCCGATGCGCGGAGAGGGGTTCGTCCTTTCGCTCGCCTTCACGTCGATCTTCGCCGTCCTCGGCGGGGCTCTGCTCGCCGTGGACCTCTCGATCGCGCCGCGGAGCAGGGTCGTCGGGGCCGACGTGATGCTGAAGAGCTTCCTCCGCGCGATGGCGGTGGGTCGCGAAGGGTACGCCTGGTCGTGCCTCTCCCCCACGGCGCGCAGCCAGACCGTGCGTCAACCGTCCCTCGGCGAGTTTCCCGTGGGCCCCGGCGACTTCTCGCTCGCCACGCCGACGGGCGTGAAGGACTACGCCTCGACGTTCCTTCGCGTCGGGCACGGCTACATCCGCAACACGAAGGTGAAGCGCGCGTCGATCGTGCGCGAGGACGGCGACGTGGCCGTCGTCGAGATCCACGCGGCCCTCCAGGCCTGGTCGCAGTGGGCGAACGTGATCGCCGCGCTCGGGGTCGTCGTGATCCGCCCCTGGGGCGCGCTCCTGTTCCCGGTGCTCTACCTCGCCCTGCAAAAGCGGCACGAGATCACGTTCCGGAAGACGCTGCTGCGCGGCAAGAATGGGCTCTGGTACGTCTACGCTGGCGATCTCTTCGAGAACCAAGCGTCGAGCTGAAAGCCGAAAAAAGGATGCGCCGCTCCCGCCCCGGCGCGCTGGGCGGGAGCGGCGCCCCAGCACGTCTTACTTGTTGAGCTTCTGGCGAACCTCGCCCTTCAGCTCCTCGAATTTGCCTTCGGCCTGCTTTCGTTCGTCGCCCGAAAGCGCGCCCGCGGCGCCCTTCACGCGGCCGCCGGCCTTCTCGAACGTCCCCTCGACCTGCTGGCCCGCCTTCTCGACGTCCTGCCGGCCCTGTCCGTGGCCCTGATCCGAGATGCCTTCACGACGAAGCCGCTCGTCGTCGGTCAGGTTGCCGAGGGCTTCCTTGGCCTTGCCGCCAAGCTCTTCGGCGGCGCCTTTGATCCGGTTTCCGATTCCCATGGTTTCCCCTCTCGGGTCCGTCTGGACCCTTCTTGTTGATAGGGGTTCCCCTGGGCAATCGACGTGCCGGAGCGCTTGGCGCCGAACCTATACATACGAACGAGCTCGACCGCGATGGTTTCCCCGGAGCCGGCCGAATGGAGTCATCATGAGCCGAATGCACCCCGATCCGCCGGCCGAATCTCCATACGCCGAGCTGCCCGAGGATCTCCGCGAGACGATCGTGCGCTCGTTCGTGGACCGGTTGGCCGGCGCGGCGGGCGCGCAGGACAACCTGATGTTCGGGTTCCGCGATCCCGCGCCGAAGACGGCGTGGGACGCGCTCGATCGCCTCGGGCCGATGGCCGTGAACATGCTCGTGCGGCTGTTCCATCGCATCGAGGGCATCGATCGCACGCTCGGGACCTGGCGCGAGATCCAGTGGATCCGCAATCAATGGTGGGGCGGAAGCGCCGGGTTCAAGGTCGTCTACCGGAATCCGGCCGCGATGCGGAGGCGGCTCGACGATCTGCTCATGGGGGAGCGCGGCAAACGCGTGGCGCGGGATGCGTACGTGGGCGGGCTCGAGCATCAGCTCCGCCCCGCGATCAAGCTCCTGCCGCGCGCCTTGTTCATGGGCCCGCGCGCCGAGCTGCCCGACGCGGATACCTGGCGCGAGGTCGACGTGCCCTTGCAAGAAGGCACGCATTTCTGCGTCGGAAAGAGCGAGCAGCCGGAGCGGCGTCATCCGTCGCTCGACGACATCCACCTCGATTGGTCGTCGCCGGTGGAAAGGATCGACGAACGCACGGGCCGTTGCGATTACCTCGAGCCCTGGGAGGGCAGCGTGATGCACTGGCTCGAAGCGAAGCTCGGCCGCGGCGCGCCGGTGTTCACGTTCGAAGTGGCCCGCGAGGTGATCGCCCGGGGGAACGAGCTTTCCCGTGCGTCGTCCGCCGCCGCGGAGGTAGCGCGCTTTCGAGCGATCGCCGCGAGCTTTCTGCGCGACGAGATGGCGCTCGCCGTGCGCGGGCGGGTCGGGTACGAAGCGTCGAAGGCGCGGCTCGACGAGATCGAGCGGGCGGTTCGGGCGCTCGAACCGCGCTGAGAGGGTGTTCCACAGACGTCGTCGGCCCCAGAACCTCACCCCCCGACCCCCTCTCCGCGCGGCGGAGAGGGGGCGAAAGGCGCTGGATCGAGCCGGAAACTCCCTCCCTCTCCACGGTGTGGAGAGGGAGGGTTGGGGTGGGTGAGGTCCGGATGCCTGCGGAACACCCTCTGAGCCTCAATCCGAGGCGCGCCCGCGCAGCGCGCCCACGCCGAGCAGGATCGGGACCAGCGTGAGGAAGATCCCGCCGAGCGCGCCGGGGCGGCTCGCTTCTTTGAGGCCGATGATGAGGGTCCGGGCGATCTCCGCGTCGGGGACGCGCTGCGGATCTTCGAGGTACGAGCACACGGCGGCGACGTTCGTCCAGGTCGCGTGTGCCGTGACGGTCAGGAGGGTGAGCCACATCGCGCCTGTGAAGGCCAGGCGTCGGGGCTCGGGTCGGCGCGCGAACCAGGCGGCGGCGCCGACGGCGATGAGCCCGAAGAGGAGCGTGGACCACATCCCCCAGCCGCCCTCGGCGAAAAACTGCCACAAATCGAAGCCTTTCATGACGCTCGTTCTCCTTGGCTCGGCGCGGACCCGAAAGGCGCCGTCCCCATGACACGAAGAACACCGGGCGGCGGCGAACGTGACAGCATTTTTTTTCTGTCACGCCTGGGCTAGTTCCGTGTTCGAGGGGGACGACATGGACCGGGCCGAGGAAGCAGAGCTCGTCGCACGCCTCCGCAAGGGCGACAAGGCGGCGCTGCGGGTGGTGTACGCGTCGTTCTCGGACCGGATCTTCGGCTTCCTCCTGCGGCTCGCGCGGAGGCGCGACGTGGCCGAGGATCTGCACCAGGAGACCTGGGTGTCCGTGGCCCGCCACGCCGAACGGCTCGCGGACGGGACGGATCTCGCGGCGTGGCTGTTCACGATCGCCCGGAACAAGTTCCGGTCGTGGCGGCGCTGGGCCGCGCTGGATTTCACGCGGCTTTCGTTCGATGCGGAGGGCGCCGAGCCGGAGGGGCCATCGGCGCGTCCGGACGCGGGGGACGAGATCGTCGCGCTGGAGAAGGCGCTCGAAGCGTTGCCCATGGCCCACCGCGAGGTGCTCTTGCTCGTGGGGGTCGAGGGGCTCGAACCGAAGCAGGCCGCGGAGGTGCTCGGGATCCAGCCCGAGGCCTTCCGGCAAAGGCTGTCGCGGGCGCGCGCGGCGCTCGCCGAAAAGCTCGATGGACCGGCGCGGAAAGACGCCGCCGTGATAGGATGAGGTGAAACGATGAACGGCCGTGACGACGATCCGCTCCTCGAAAAACTCCGCGGTTTGCCCGCGCCGTCGCTCGCGCCCGCGCGTCGGGCGAAGACGCTCGATGCGGCGGAGGCGGCGCTCGGAGGAAAACGGCGCGCAGGCTTTCGGTGGCCTGAGTTCGCGGTCGCGTCGGTGCTGGCGCTGGCGGGCGCGCTTTATACCGTCGAATCGTTTGCCCGGATCGGGCACATTTATGGGCGGCCCGCGGTCGCGGCCGCGGACGGAACCCAGTAATCAGCCTTCCGAGAGGAGCTTCTGCACGAGCGCGCGTCCCTCGGGGGTCCGGTCGCGCTCGGCATTCGCGCCGTTCATCGGCGTCCAGCTCATGTCGACTTCGAGGCGATAAGAGCCTTCGAATGCGTGCGGGGGCGAGCCGCCCCATTCTGCGGGCGAGAGCATCGAGAAATAAAGGTCGTCCTCGCTGCGCCGATAAAGGTGGTAGACGCGGCCGGGGATCTTGCGGAAGTTGCAACGCGCGCGGTGCAGGCGCGCCGAGATGCGCGCTTCGTCGAGCAGGCGGCGCGCCTCTTCCTGGAGCGCGCGCATCTGGTCGCGGATGACCTCGAGCTTGCCCCCGACGACCATGCCGAGCGCCTGATCGGCTTTTTCGATCTCCTGGGCCATGTCGACCAGGTCGATGCGCGCAGCGAGCCGGCTCGTGGGGTAAGGGACGGCGCGGGTCGTGGCGAGCTCGGCCGAGGGGGTGGCTTTCGGGTCGTCTTCGAGGGCCATGGTGCGGGTTCGGAGGCTCGTCTGCCTCTTCGAGGTGGTACCCTCGGCGTGGGCGCGATGCAACCTGCACGCCCGCGGACGCGCACCGGGCGTGGGAAGGGGCGGCAATGCGGCCGTCAGTCGTCGTCCTCGGTCGCCGCGAGCGGCGCGATCAGGATCCGCGTGACGATCGAGAGCTCGCCTTTCCCCCAATCGGTCATCGAAGAAAGCTTGACCCTTTGCGATGGCGTGGACCATCGCGCGTCGAGCAGGTAGCGCGAGGCAACCGCGTTCGTGTCGTTTTTGTGCACGCGTCCGCCCTTGCGAACGCGGATAGGCGCGCCGAAGAGGAGCGTCAGATCGTTCATCGTCGCGTGCGCCTTGGCGGCGACTTCGCGCGTCGCTTGCTCGTGATCGTCCGGTGACGCTCCGCCCAGCGTGTTCTTGTCGACGGCGCGGTACTCCTCGAAGGACAGGCGCGAGAGACAGCCGTACGTGATGTCGAAGTTCCAATCGCCTCGAAGCCCGTTGACCATCGCATGGAAGTGCCAGTCCCCGTCGCTATCGGTCTCGGTGCTCGTCGGATCGTGCTCCAAGACGCGGACGATCTCTTCGCGCGTCATGCCGAGCCGGATCTCACCGCTCTGGAGCTTCTGAAACAAGTCGATCCCTGATGGGGTCAGCCGGCGCCATCCGAGCGTGATCGGGATCTTGATCGCGGCTGTGGTGGGCGGCGTCGGCGTCGGCGACGTCGTCGACGTCGACGTCGGCGTCGGCGTCGGCGTGATTGGGACTTCGGGCGCGGCTGCGGTGGATGGTGGCGGCGACGAAGGTGCCGGTGGGGATGCGCAGCCGAAGCCGAGCACCCACGCGATGAGCAAGTATTGGCGGCGCATCAAGCGATATCCTGGAGGTACTCTGCCCTCACTCCTCCCGGTCGTATAGGTCAAGCCCATGGCGCTCGCCGCCCCCGCCGCTCCGCACCCCGCCCCTGCGGGACCGCCACCGCACCCGGCTCGGGTCGAAATCCCGCTGATTCGCCCCTATCCCGGTGTGGCACGCGATGCGGCGGACCGTGCCCGCTTCATGGCGGCGAGACGGTTGAAGCTGCCGAAGGTGCGTTTGAGCTTGCGCACTGCGATCCGGATGGCCTTGGCCTCCTCCGCGGTGAGCTCGAGCGCGTCACGCACGGCAAAGACGCCGAGGCCGAATGGCTCGACGTGGTCGCCCGCCTGCGAAAATACGTCGAATACCGCGCCATGAACGGCGACGCGGAGACGCGCCTCGAATGCAAGGCGCTCATCGCCCCCCTGCAAGACGCGCTCGACCGCGCGAACGCCGCCGCCGCGAGCCGCGCGACGCGACAGCGGAAAAAGAGCGCGGAACAACAAGCCGGCGTGAGCAGGGCCGGCGCGGTCGGCTCCAGGCGACGAAGCGCTGGCTCCCGCCGCGCCCGCGCCTATGCTTGAGGCACAACCCAACGCCGGAGCGCCCCATGCCCCGCTTTCTCGCCGTCTACACCATGAAGCCGGAAGACATCGCCGCCTTCCGCGCGCGCCCCAAGTCCGAGCAGGAGGCGATCGATAAGGTCGGCCTGAAGGCGTGGGAGGAGTGGCGTAAGCGCAACGCCGCCGCGATCGTCGCGACCGACGTCATGGTCGGCAAGACCAAGCGCGTCACCAAGTCCGGCATCGCCGATGCGCAGAACCAGATCGCTGGCTTTGTCATCGTCGAAGCCGCCGACATCGCCGCCGCCGCCGGCCTCTTCCAGGACCACCCGCACATCACCGTCTTCCCCGGCGACGGGATCGATGTCATGCCCGTCGTCACGGGGCCGCCGGAGGACTAGCCGCCATGAAGAGCGGGACGGGGTGCCCTAGTTTGAACTCGCCGCCTGCCCTAACTAACAATCCCCCGGCAAAGCCGGGGGGTTTCGATGTGTGAGCCGCTAAAAGCGGCTGATTTACGGGCCGCTCGCGAGCGGCCTTCGGAGCCACCTTAAGGTGGCGCTCGATCCTACAGGAGGCGG
>NZ_JAGTJJ010000103.1 GCF_028435365.1 Polyangium jinanense
TCGATGAACTGCGCATCGCGCAGTTCTTCGACCCCGGGTCCAGCGCTTGCGCTGGTCCGGGTCCAGGGGCGGATAGCCCCTGGTGGGGCCTGGGGCAACGCCCCAGCGCAGCGCCTCCCCGATGAGATCCCTCAATCCCAGCGATACGCGCCGACAATCCCCGCGTGATCACTCACCCGCGGATGCAGCCCGTCCTCGGGCCCTTCGCCGTCGAACACCCGGACGAACGCCTCGATTCGCGCCGCGCGCCGGCCCGCCGAGGCCCGCAGCATCTGATAATCGATCCGGCTCGTCAGCGTCTTCTCCCCGAACGTGGGCCACACGTTCCGCGTGGCCATTCCGATGTCGGTATACCCTCGCTCCACGAACGACGCGACCTGCCGATCCTCGGGGCTACCATTGAGATCCCCCGCAAAAAGCGTCGCCACGTGATCCCCCGCTGGCAGCCGGGCGACGTCGGCGAGCAGCCGCGCGACCTGCGTCCCGCCGTCCGATCCCCACGACACGTGCGTCGTCCCCACCCGGATCTTCGTCCCTTTCACGGTCGTCCGACCAAGCAGCGCGATGCGGGCGAGCGGGCCTTCGCTGAGCTGCAAGACCGTCACGTCCTCGATCGGCCCCGACGACAGGATCGACAACCCCTCGCGGTACACGTCGAACCCGATGTGAGCCTCTCTCCACACGTGCTCCCAGCGCCGCCGCGTGAAGCGCTCGAGGTGCTCCTGCAAGAGTCGCCCCGCGTTCGGCTCGGCCGGGTTCGACACGTGCTCGCCGACCTCCTGCAAGAGCAACACGTCGAGCCCCATCGTCGCCACGCCGAACGCGATCCGCTCGATCTTCGCGATCGAATCGTTCACCACCACGCCCTCCCTGAGCCCCCGCTCCTGGTAGGTGTGCAGGTTCAACGAGAGCACGCGGATCGCCCCGGGATCCCCGAGATTCCGCCCTCCCACGACGAACGCCGAGTTCCGGCCCCCGAGCCCGTCGTCGACATCGAGCGGGTTTGCCGGGTCCGCGGTCCAAAGACCATCCACGACGAGCTTGTACGCGTGTACGCCGCGGGGCAGCGGCCGCGTCGTCAGCACCCAGAGATCCGTGCCTTCGCGCTTCACGAGCGGGATCGGGTCCTTGCCCCAGCCGGTGAAGTCGCCGGCCACGAGCACGCTCGACGCGCGTTCGTCGCGGTAGGCGAAGGTCACCGAGCCGTCGGGCGCCACGCGAGAGCCGGGAGAAGGGACCACGTCGGAGCGGGTCATCGCCCCCCTCGGTTATGCTTGCGCGATCGGGGTGTCAAAAGGATTTCCGGACCGGCCTCTCGCCTGTAGTCTGCCGGCCATGCGCAACGTGGTCTTCGTCCTGCCGTTCGTCACGGAGGGCGCTCTCAGGTTCGTCTCCGGGACCGCGAACGTGCCCGGCGTTCGCCTCGGCATCCTCGCCCAAGATCCCGCCGACAAGCTCCCGCCTTCGATCAAGGACCGCATCTCGGGTCACTGGCAGGTGCAAAACGCCTTCGATCCGCGCCAGATCGCCGAAGGCGTCCAGGGGATCGCCGGGCAGATGGGGCCCATCGATCGCCTCATCGGCTCGCTCGAACCGCTCCAGGAGCCGCTCGCCGAGGTCCGCGCCGACCTGGGCCTGCCGGGCATGTCGCCCGAGGTCGCGCGGAACTTCCGCGACAAGGCCGTGATGAAGACCATCTTCGAGAGCAAAGGCGTCCCTTGCGCGCGCCACCGCCTCGCCCACCGCCGCGAAGAGGCCCTCGACTTCATCGCCGAGGTCGGCCTCCCGGTCGTCGTGAAGCCTCCGGCCGGCGCTTGCTCGGTCGACACGTTCCGCCTGGAGACGCAGGGCGACCTCGATGCATACCTCGCACGGATGGAAGCGGACCCCGTCCTGTTCGAGGAGTTCTTGCGGGGCGAGGAACATTCGCTCGACGCGGTGACGGTGGGCGGCCGCATGGTCTGGTATTCGATCTCGAAGTACTGGCCGTCGCCGCTCACGGTGATGGAAAACCCGTGGATGCAATGGTGTGTCCTCTCCCCGCGGCACGTGGACGTACCGGCGTACCAGCTCATCCGGGAGACGGGCGAAAACGCGGTCCGCGCGCTCGGGCTCACGACGGGCCTCACGCACATGGAATGGTTCCAGCGGCCGGACGGCAGCGTGGCGGTCTCGGAGATCGGCGCGCGCCCGCCCGGCGCGCATTTCATGACGCTGCTCTCGCACGCGCACGACGTGGATTTCCACCATGCCTGGGCGAAGCTCATGGTGGACGACACGTTCGAGGTGCCCGAGCGGAAATACGCCGTGGGCGCGGCATACCTGCGCGGCGCGGGGACGGGCCGGGTGAAGGCGGTGCACGGGATCGCCGAGGCGAACGCGGAGATCGGCTCGCTCGTGGTCGAGGCGCGCCTGCCCACGCCGGGGCAGCAGCAAGGCAATGCCTACGACGGCGTGGGATTCGTGATGCTGCGGCACGAGGACACGGAGCTCGTGGCGCGGGCGCTGAAGCGGGCGGTGGAGATTTTGCGGGTCGAGCTCGAATAACGTTGGTATCCGGTGCCCGGGTTGTTCGGGATCACGAGGGCCCGGTCGTTTTGCGGGATGACGGAGTCGAGCTCAGGGCCAGATCTGCGCCGTCGCCGTATTCTGAACGGCGCGCGTCGTGGCATAGAACGTCCAGCCAACGTGCGTGCGTATCCCGAACACGCGCGCGCCCTGCCCGGGCCACCACCCCTCGTGGGGTCGGCTGCTACTGCGCAATCCGCGCCGGCGGCCAGCATTCGCAGCTTCATTCCACATGAAACCCGCTCCGTGGTCCCTCGCGGCAGCGCTTTTTGCAGACTGCTGTCTGGTCAGCGCGCGGCCGAGAGCACGGCGCGGAGTTGCGCTGTGAAGTCGGACTTCATCTGAGCGCTGAAGTCATGGGCGATGCCGGCGTACTCGTGTAGCTCGACGCGATGGCCCAGCTCGGTGAGCTGCTGGGCGGCGCGCCGAGCGCCGTCGATCGGCACGACCGCGTCCTTTTCGCCATGCATCGCGTAGACGAGCGGGCAACTCGGCCGGCAGGTGCTGGTCGCGGGCAACCATTCCGCCGGGAACCGCGCTGCGATTGGGAATACCGCGGCGACCCGGTCCGGGTGATGGATCGCGATCAGGTAACTGAGATCGCCTCCGTACGACGTGCCGACGAGGACCGGCTTCCCGGTGGTCGGGTCGTGATGGGCCGCCGCCTCGACAAACGCGAGCACCTCATCCTTGACCTCGAACGTCAGCTTGGCCTGCTTGTCCGCCGCGAGCTCGCCATAACTCGACGGGAACCATGAATAGCCGCTGCGCCGCGGGTACTTGCCGCGAGGCAGGACGATTCGCGCGGGAATGTCGATCTGATCGAAATCGGCGCGGATGGTCTCGGGCGTCGCGCTGGAATAGTGCAGCCCGACGATCAGCGGCAGCGCATCGGTCGACCTCGCGCCGCCGGTCACGAACGTCAGGTAGTGATAACCCGCGAGCGTGCCCTCCGCGCGCGCCGGTGTGGGGCTCGCGCGCGGACGCGAGGCACACGCGAGCGACGCGAGCGCGAGGCAGCAGCAGAGTGCGCGGAGTATGACTGTCGTCCTTCGGTTCTTCGTGCTCATCGACGTGCAACGTTAGCAGTCCGAGCGCGGCAGGTGGCCGACATGATGCGACAGGACGACGTCCTACCGCGCGCCTACAAGAGCACCGCGCATGGGATCCCGCTCACCGACAGCCCCCAGTCGTCCCCGATGTCCCAGAGGCGGAGCTCGGCGTCGATGATGCGGAGCGCCTCGTTGGCGTGGCGGAAGTCGTGGATGCGGCTCGACATGTTCCACTGTTCGAGCGGCGCGTTCGAGTCGGCGCAGGCCCCGAGCCCCAAGGTATCGGCGTTCCTCTCCCCGAGCGTCTTTGTCATCGCCCCGAGCACCGACATGCCGATCGCCATGAAGTGCACCTTCGGGCACGCGACGGGGTCAGCGTCGTGGGTGTCGCATTCATTCGGGTCGCGAATGCTGTAATCGATCCGGCGCGTCCCGTGGCCGTGCACGCGGATGTAATACTCTGGGGCGTCCGGATACGAGCCCCTACAGGTCTTCGGTGGCTCGAACGAGACCCCTTCGGCGCTCGAGACGAGCGTGATCTGCGAGGGCTGCCCCTTCACCATGGCGACCGGGCAGTTCTCCGCGGCCAAGCGCGGCGGGGGAGGCCCGCAGCCGACGAACGCGGCGCAAACCACGAGGACGAGAACGTGAAACCGCATTGTCACGAGCACTTCGCGCCCGAGGGCTCGTTGTCTGAGCATGCCATGTCTTCTCCGGCAAACGTTTCGATGAACCGTGCACGCGCCCCCAGCAGCCATCGTGCCAGCCCGAAGAGCCCCGATGCACCGCCTCCGCCGCTGCCTCCGACGCCACCACCGACACGTAGCTGTGGACGGGGAGTTCACTCCAGCTTCGGTTGTGGACTCCCCGTCCACTGCTTCAGGGAGAATGATCCTAGGCTTGTTTCCATATAAGATCGGCTCCAGGAGGTTCGTATGCGCACACATCGATCTGTCATGCTCGTGACGTTCCTTTCGGCCGTCGCCGTCGCGATGTTGGCCGCGCCCGGATGCAAGGAGGACAAGACGCCGGGGAGCAGCGGAGGGCCGGATCCGACAGGCAGCGATTTTCTCTCCAGGTATGTGAAGGCCGTCTGCGACCGCACGTTCGCGTGCTGCGACGCAGCGGCCCGAGCCGCGCGCGGCTTGGACGCGAGCTCCGCCGACGCGTGCGCCTCGAACCTCAAAGCGATTTTTGTTGCCTTCAACGGCGGAGGAGAAGAGGTGAACGGCACCTTCGTCCCGGAAAAGGCGGAGGCGTGCCTCGCCGAGATCGACGCCTCCCCCTGCGCCGGAATTGAATTCTTCGGCGCGCTTTTAGGGGTGGACGAGAAGTCCACGCCGTCCTGCCCCGATGCGTGGGACGGTTCCGCACCCGAGGGCGAGGCCTGCGGCACGAACTGGGACTGCGTCCGGGACCGCTGCCTGCGCAACATCGACTCGAGCGGGCAGAGTTCGTCGGCGTGCAAAGCGAGGGCAGTGGCCGGAGAGCCATGCACGTCGCCGTTCGACTGCGAAGAGGCGCTCCGGTGTGACCAGCCCTCGTCGCCCGACCCGGGAACATGCGCGCCGCGGCTCGCCATGGGCGGGTCGTGCAAGGGGAGCAGCGACTGCGAGGCGGAGCTTCGCTGCGCCGACGACGGCACGTGTCAGGCGCGTGAGCAGGCGGGCGGTCCATGCACGTCGGACGACGACTGCGCGTCTGGCACGACGTGCAAAGGCGCCATGTGCGCGCCGCTCGGCGCCGCCGGCGCGCCCTGCTTCACCGACTCGGACTGCGCGTCCTCGGCGTGTATCGATGCGACGGACACCTGCGCCGACGTCTGCAAAGGCAATTGATCGCAGGTTTTATCTGGGAACAGCCTCGCTGGGGCTTTGCCCCAGGCCCCACCGGGGCTGTCCGCCCCTGGACCCGGGGCCTGCGCAAGCGCTGGACTCGGGGTCGATGAACTGCGCAATGCGCAGTTCATCGAACAAGCCAGGTCAAGACCGGCGAGCGGGTCTGCCAACCAAGACAGCCGCGCTGCATTTCGATTGGCAACGCTGTCTCTGTGGGAAGAACTGCGCATCGCGCAGTTCTTCCCCCTGAGGTCCAGGGCTTGCCCTGGTTCGGGTCGAGGGGCGAACAGCCCCCGCGGGGTCCGGGGCAGCGCCCCGGCGCGGCGGCTTGGCGCCTACAACCCGGCGCCCGGATCGTTCGGGACCACGAGGACCCGGTCGTTCTGCGGGATGACGGAGTCGATGAAGCTCGCCACGTATCCCGTGATGACGGCGTTCGTCCTCACGGTCTGACCGCCGACCGTGGTGATCGAGCTGGTGAGGGCGAGCAGGGTGCTCGCGTTCCGCGCGCCCGTGTTGAAGTAACACGGTCCACCCGAGTCACCGCTCGTCATGGTCTGGCCGGCCGCGTTCGGGAGGATCGCCTGGTAATACCCGCCCTCGAAGTAGGTGTCGGCCGTAGGGAACACGCCATGGCTCGGCGTGAATCCGCTCGCGCCGCCGCCGGATCCATCGCAGACGATGCTCGAGGGCGCGATGGCGAACGTGGGGTAATAGCTCGTGACGGCGTACCCGGAGCTCGTCGCGTTGACCGGGATCGGGACACCCGCCGGCGACTTCCAGCAATCGTTCGGCGCATACGAGCAGTCGTCGCTGTACAGGTTGAGGGGCACCACGAGCCGGAGCAGGGCCACGTCGGGAACACCGAGGGGCGGCGCGCTCGTCGAGGCGGCGTAAGGCGCAAAAGCCGGATGCGGGACGATCCGATCGATGGAGCCTGCGAACGGGGCAAAGGCGTTCGCGTACAGCTTCCCGTTCGCATCGTACACGCAATGCGCGGCCGTGAGCAGCCATTTCGTGGTCAGCGCGACGGCGGAGCAGCCACTCTCCTGCGTGCCGGGGCCCTGATCGAACACCACCGAGAAAGAAGCTTTCTTGGCGAATCCGGGGCTACCATTCACGATCTCCTGCTCGGCGACGTCGACCCGCTCGTCGAGCGCGTCGCTCTCATCGATGCTCTCCGCGACGCAGCCCGAAATGGCGAAGGCGCCGGCGAGGGTGGCAAGCATCGAAAGGGTCTTCATGGTGCGGCTCTTGGCATGGTGCGTGTGCATGGGGATCGTCCTCCATCGGGGTCGTCGTTCGGCGGAGCGAGGCGCCACATGCGCCGCTCTCCGCGACCTTCGAGAGGACAGTTGCGCGCCTCGGCAGATGTGAACGATTTTTTTTCGGGGCCGGGTTCGCGGGGCGCGGGTCCGCTCCGCACGTCCGGCCCCATCGTATCTCTGGTTTGACTTTCCCCATTCGAAGTCCATGATCCGGCCCGCTGCAGTGCTTTGCTGCGTGCAAAGGGGGGAGTCATGCGCTTGTCATGCTTTCGCGCCGCCGTTGCGGGCGTCGCGTCATCCAAATGGGTCGCCACGTCAATTCTTTGTCGTGGCCTGCTGGCCGCCGTGGTTGCACTTGGCGTCGCGACACCCTCGGCCTCTGCCCTCCCGGACAAAACGCTCGAAGCTCTGCTCGGAGCTCTGTGGCGCACGGTGCTCGAGACGCCGACCCCCGAGAACCCACTCGCAGGGGGCGATCCCTGCCTCGACCTTGGGGGCGTAACCGCGCCATTCGCGTCCCTGGGAACTCAAGAGATCACGTGCACGGTGAAGCCCGGCACGAAGATATTCGTCCTCGGGGTTACGGTCGAGTGCAGCGCGACCGAACTAGGCGACCCCGAAGCGACGGAAGAGGAGCTGCGGGCGTGTGCCGAGGAGATGGCTGCCCAGCTTGGATTCGGAACGCCGGTGGTCACCGTCGACGGGGAGACCGTGTCATTGCGTGCGATCGAGACGGGACCCGTGGAGTATGTCTTGCCCGCGGACAACATCCTCGGTGAAACGGATCCGGCCCTGCTATCGGGACAATTCGTGGCCCTCGGCTTCGCCACGCTCTTGCATCCCCTGCCCCCCGGAGAGCACGAGATCATGATCGACTTCGATGGCGACGGGGACATCGACAACACGACCACCATCATCGTCGACCCCAACGCGTAGCTCGATCGCCCCCTTGACACCTGCGACGGTCCCTCGGTAGCGTGCTCGCTTACAGCCATGGCGAAGAATACCTACCAGACGTATATACAGGAAACTCCCGTCGACATCTACCGGGCCGACTTCTTGCGCCGCGGGGCGATGTGCGCGGCTCTCGCGACGCGTCATCCGCAGCTCGCGGACGTCGGCGCCGAGGCGAATGCGATCGTCTTGCAGATCGATGCGCGCCGTACGGCGCTGCAAAGCGCCGAGGATGATCAGGTCCGGGCGCGGGCGATGGAGGACATCGAAAAGCTCGACGTCGTCGATGTGTATACCGAGTTGCGCCGCACGATGTCGGCCAAGAGCTACGACGTCGCCAAGCTCCTGCCCGACGCGCCCTCCACCTTGCGCCGCCTGGGCACGAGCAATTTCACGGACCGCGCGAACGAGGCCGTCTCCAACCTGCGGGTGCTGCCCGAAAACGATCCGATCCGCGTGGCGTTCCTCGGGAGGCTCGAAAAGGAGCTCGCCGAGTTCCGCAGCGCCGACAAGGCCGAGGATCTGACGCGCGTGGCGCTTCAGAGCGGGCGGATGGCATTGACGCTCTACAAATCCGAGCTCTCGCAGGCCCGGGAGGCGCAGCTCGGCATGATTCACAGCATCCTCAAGGATCGGGAGAAGACCGCGCTGTTCACGCTTCCCTGGCGCAAGCCGGCCCGGAGCGCCGAGGAGGCGACGCCCGAGGAGGCGGCCGAGGAGCCGGCTGCGCCGTGACGGGCGGCCGATGTGCGGATCGGACGTCCGACGTCCGACTGGCTTGCCGGCGATGACGCGGAGGCCTCGTCAGGCGTCCGAGTGCCCGTTCGTGATGCCGCGGAGGCGTACTCAGACGGCTGCGTAGGCCTCCGCGAGGAGGCCGGCGTACGCCTCACCCGGTTGAGGAGCTTTCCGCGGGGATGCGGGAGGCCACGCGGGCGGCTGAGGGGACGGGTTGCGTCTTCGCAGAGCGCGGCTCATGCGCCCGAGTCTGCCTCCGCGGGATTGCGGCAAGGCAACGCAGGCGCCTGAGGAAGCCCTCTCCGCTTTTGCCTCCACTTTGCCTCCGCATTTTGCCTCCGCTTCCGCGTCCGCCTCGGGGGCGAGCTCGGCCCTCGGGTCAGGACCGAGCCGCCCGAGCGGGGGGAGCATGGACCTGCTTGCCCGGCGATCATCGGGCGCCGGTGCCTTGCGCAATCACGCAAGCAGCCGTGAGGTGGTGCGCTCGAGGCCGCTCCTGGGCACGCATCGGCGCCCTCGTAAAAGGCAGTAAACATGCGCTGCCGCTCCTCGCGGGCACGCCTGGCACAGGGGTTGCGGATGCGTGTGGACGACGCTCCGGCCTCTGCCGGCGCCATACGCCGATCCACCAACAGGCGAGACCCAATGAATACGACCCTTCCTCTCCAAGGAGCGGAACCGCTCGCGCTCGCAAGGACGCCATCGCACCACGAGACCAGCGAACGCGCCATGAGAATACTGGCCAAATCGCTCGTCCGCAACCTGCAGTCGCAGGGGTACGAGGTGGCCATCCTTCTCTCCCTCATCACCGAGCTGATCGAGGCCGTCACGGTGGAGATGCAGCGCGCCACGGGGCGCTCGCCTCAGCCGAGCGGGAGCCCTCGCGCCGCTCACCCGCACAAGCGCTGACCCGGCACGGCCGGGCATGACGATTCCTCCGAAACCAGGCGCTCTCCGAGCGCATATCGAACAGATATTGATATGAAGACGAAGCATTCGATCGACATGGCGTGCCCCCCTGAGCTGGCCTTCCGCATTGGCCTCGATGTAAGTCGTTGGCCTGAAATCTTTCCGCCCTGCCTGTGCGCGAAGGTCCTCGAAGAGACCGACACCCGCCAGAAGATCGCCCTCACCGCCCGCGCGAACAACGGCGTCTTCTCCTGGGAATCGGTGCGCAGCATCGATCGCCAGCACCGCCTGATCTCCTTCGCGCAGAGCAAGCCGTCGCCGCTCGTGCGCTCCATGCACGGCATGTGGAGCTTCGAGAAAACCGCGACCGGCTGCAGGGTCACGCTCACCCACGATTTCGAGATCGCCGAGGATGTCAGCGGCGTCGTCGAGGGGGTGAATACGCACGAGGAGGCAGCTCGGTTCATGATGAAGACCGTGGAGACCAATAGCATGAAGGAGCTCGCCGCCATTGGTGCGCGCGTGGAACGTGAGAAATGGCGCCACGAGTTCCAGGAGGCTCTGGTCATCAAGCAGCCCCCTGGGCTGATCATGCGGCTCCTGGGCGACGCCGCGAGCTGGCCCTGGCTCCTGGAGCATTGCGACGGCGTCGATATGCTCTACAACGATGGGTCGTTTCAGGAGTTCGTCATGGTAGTACGCGTCGGCGAGCGCGAGGAGCGCATCCGCAGCATCCGCGTTCTATCGAAGGATCGAATCGAGTATTTCCAGCCAGAGCCGCCCCCGGCCCTCCGGGAGCATCGCGGTCGCTGGACCGTCGTAGAGTCGCCCGAGGGCGTCGAGGTCGTGTCCTGGCACGAGGTCGTGCTGAACCCGTTGTACTGGGCCGACAAGGATATCGACGCGGCCAAGCGGCAGGTCGAGGCCGCCATCAACCGCAACAGCCTCGGCACCATGAAGGCGATCCAAGGCAAGCTCGCGGCGACGACGCGAGCATGACCCCCTCTCGGCAGACCAGAAAAGGATGCACAGCATGCTCACCCAGTTCGACTTCTACGCGATGTCCTCAGAGGAGTTTCAAAGCGCCATGGCGAGCGCGCCGTTCCAGCGTCGGGGGCGCGGGCGCGCGCGCCTCTCCGTCGCCATCGAGCAAGACAATCTCGATCGCGATGGTTATCGGAGGTCCCCCTACGATCTCATGATGGTCTCGACGGGCCCGGAGCGGCAGCTCGAGAATGGGTATGTCGACACCCCCTCGCCGTATCCTTCGCTCAGGCTCGCCACGCGCGGCGCGTTTCGCGCTCGCGGCCAGCATCGTGAGGAGGTCGCGGTCGACTCGACGGCGCGCCCGACCGGCATCCTGCTCATCACGTTGTGCGCGCTCGCGCCGCAGGATCGAGAACGGTTCCTCGATCAGTTCAAGCGCGCGGCGGGCTTCATGGAGACCCAATCCGGGTTTGTCTGGAGCCGCCTGTTCGAGGCTGTGTCCGGCGATCGCGCCGGCTGGTTCATCAATGTCGCGCGCTGGACCAGCGTCCCGGCGTTCGAGGCTGCGTTCGCGCGCCCCGCCTTCAAAGGCATCATCAGCGGCGGCTTCAAGCCGAAAAGCCAGATCATGCTCGCCCGCGTCGGAAGCTCACAGGGACAACGTCCGGTCCTCGAGGCCCAGGTGATGTCCAGATGATCGCGCGAATCGATATCGTGGAGACAGACGACGTCGCGGGCCTTCAGCGCTCCTGGACCGCGGCAGCTCGCGAGCTGGTCGCGCGCCGAGGGTTCTTGAACGCCCGTCTCCACGTCGTCTACAAACGCATCAATGCCTTCGGATACGACCTGGTCAGCATCGTCCGATGGAACGACATCAATGCCTATTACGAGGCCCAGGCGTCGGGCCAGAGGCTGCCCTTGGCGGCGAATCGCGGGGTGGCCCTCTACGGGCTCGTCGAGCGCAGCGAGTTCGTCGAGCAACCGGCTCGGGCGTCGCACCTCGTCATCACCAATGCCTATCGCATCCTGCAGCCCAAGGCCGCGGAGATCGCGCGGATGTGGGGCGCGACGAGGGATCTGATGGCCAAGCGCGACGGGTTCATCTCCGCGGAGCTCTTCGAGAGCTATCACCCGGAGAACGATACCTACTACTTCGTGAGCCGCGCCGAATGGGAAGACGAGGACGCATTTTCGAGGCAACTCGAGGGCAAGGACTACAGGCAGCTCGTCGCCCCATTCGAAGGGATGTTCCAGATTTGCTTCTCGCGAGTCGCCGAGGAAATCACGAAAACCGGGTGATCCGCTCGGGCCGACGCCCGCCTGCCGCGAAAGGGTTCTGTCATGGTCACGGTCATCGATCTCCTTCAAACATCCAATCGCTCGGCGTCGACGAGCGCATGGAACGCCGTATGCACGTTCCTGTCCGAACAACCAGGCTTCCAGGGGGGGCAGCTCCTCGAGAGCTTCCAGACGATCACGCCACGCGCGAGCTGCGAGATGGCGAGCATCTGCCGGTGGCGCTCGGACGAGGACTGGGAGCGCGCCCGCTCGGCTGTCAGGCGAGATCAGGCGCTGGTCGCCGTCTTGAGCGCGGCGGGCACCAAGTTCACAGGGTTCAAGATGGATCTGGTCGATGGCTCCCAGTACCTCTTCAACCCGCCCTCCGACAATATGGTTCTGGTCGACGTCGTATACCTGCCCGAGGACCGCATGGCGGCTTATGCCGCCATGTGGGCCGAGGCCGCGCGCCATATGAGCCGGCTCCCCGGGTACGTGAATTCCAGCCTGTTCCGGAGCCGGAACCTCGCTGGCGAGGTCAAGTTCATGAACATCGCCGAGTGGAAGAGCAGTGAGGCGTTCTTCGACGCGGTCCGCAGCAATCGCTTCACGAAGGTCGTCGAGCCGTTCAAGGCCGACTTCTCGTTGTATCTGAATCGCCGTATCGCACTGCATACGGCACGGGAGCGCTGAGGTCAGGTATGATCTACTGGATCGACGTCGTCGCCGCCGCCGCCGCGCCCAGCTATGCCGCTCGCTGGCAGGAGCGCGCGCTCGCCCTGCGGGCGCCGCGTAACCTGCGGACGGCCGAGCTGTTTCAAGTCATCGAGCCGATCCGCGACGTGGATTACGCGCTCCTCTCCGTTTATGGATTCGACAGCGATGACGTCGGCGAAGCGGCGCTGCGCGAGGGGTCCTCGAGCGACGACGCGGCATTTGCTGTCGAAGGCACGAAGTGCCGCGTGAGGATCACGTTGTCCGAGCTGACCCCCACGCTGCCCGGCCATGTGTGGCTGATCAACCCATTCGAGATCAACGAGGACCAGATCCCGGACGTACTGAATATGTGGGACAAAGCCAAGAACCACATGACAGCCCATGCCGGCTTCTTGAATGCCCGGCTGTTTCGTTCCGCCGCCCCGTCGACCAAGTACGGGCTGTTCAACGTATCGCAGTGGCGCAGCGCTGGGGACTTCAAGCAGTCGCTGGGCGACAAGGCGTACGACCGCCACCGGGAAAGATCGATGCAATATCGGCTTCACCCGTCGCTATGCGCACGAACGCACAGCCTCGAGTTCCAGTGAGAAGCAAAGGAGCCAACATGTCCAAGGTGGCGCTCGTGACCGGCGCGAGCCGCGGAATCGGACGAGACATCGGGCGCTGGTTCGCCGAACGCGGGTTCGATCTCATCCTCGTGGCCCGCGACGCGGCGAAGCTGGCTGAAAACGCGGAAGCGCTGCGCCGGGAGCTCGGGGTCGCGGCGAGCGTCGTCGCCGTCGATCTGTGCGATTTCGACGCGGCGCGCGCCGCCCTTCAGGTGGAGCTCCGGCGATACGGGCGTCTGGACGTCCTGGTCAACTCGGCCGGCATATTCCGCTTTGGCACCAGCAGCATCAGCGTCGGCGACCTCGAGGCTTTGCTGACGACCAACGTCAAGGCGGTCCACAATGTGTGTATCGCCTGTCTGGACGCGCTGGCCGCGGCGGGCTCGGCCCACGTCTTCAACATCGCATCCATCACCGGCGTGGAGCCGTTCGCGGCCGTCGGCGGTTATGCGACCAGCAAGCACGCGCTGGTCGGCTACAGCCGGTCCCTGGCGCGGGAGCTGTTGCCCAGAGGCATCAAGGTCACGACGCTATGTCCGGACGCTGTCGACACAGATATGGCGGTTGGTTCAGGCCTCCGGCCGGAACAGATGATAACGACTGCAGACATACGCCGGGCCATCGAGTTCGTCCTGTCTCTATCTCCTGCCGCGCTCGTCGATCTGCTCGTGATCGGCCGTAAACCCGCTTGAAGGAAGCGTACGCGACGGACCGTCGGCATTGGATCAACACATCAACCCGTGCTAAATTCAACAAATGAAACGTACAGTTCACGCCGTCGCCGGTGGGGTTGCAATCACGACGGTGGCGTCATTCATGACCTCGACCTTGGTCGCAGAGCTGACGGGGAACCACAGCCTCATCGTGGCGGTCAAGCGGTTCATCCTGTTTGGCCTCGGCGTGCTCATTCCTGCAATGGCTATCGCTGGAGGCACGGGAAACTCGCTGAGCGCCAATCGGAAGGGGAGGCTGATCGATGCAAAACGAAGGCGGATGAAGTTCATTGCTGCGAACGGCCTCTTGATCCTGGTTCCTTCGGCACTGGTGCTTTATCGCCTCGCCAGCGCCGGCTCCTTCGGCGTGACGTTCGTCGTCATTCAGATCATCGAGCTCGCGGCAGGCGCGACGAATGTCTTCCTTCTCTCGCGCATGATACGGGACGGCTTCAGGCTCTCAGGGAGGTTCAGGCCGGCCAGAACATAACGGCTTCCGAGGAAAACCGATGAACAACGAGAAGAAAATCAAGAAGACAGCATGTATCACCGGCGCAGGCCGTGGAATTGGCAAGGCCGTCGCTCTTCGGCTGGCGGAGGAAGGCTATGAGCTCGCCCTCGTCGCTCGGTCGGAGGAGCAGCTCGCGGCGACGGCAGAGGAAGTCCGACGCGCCGGTGGATCTGCCTCCATTCACGTGTGCGATGTGAGGTCGCCGGAAGCCATCGTCACGGCGGTACGCAACGCAATCGAGCGCTGGAACGGGATTTCTCTGCTCGTCAACAACGCTGGGCGGGGAGGAGGCGGTCCGACGGCCTCGACGAGCGATGAGCTATGGCGAGAGATCATCGAGACGAACCTCGACAGCGTTTTTTACACGACCAAGGCGGTGCTCAACCATAACCCGCCTGATACTCTCAAGACGATCCTCAGCATCTCGTCGACCGGGGGTAAGCAGGGTGTCGTGTACGCGGCGGCCTACAGCGCGTCGAAACATGGCATCATCGGCTTCACGAAGTCGCTCGGGCTCGAGCTCGCACCGAAGGGAATCACCGTGAACGCGGTATGCCCCGGCTTCGTCGAGACGGACCTCGCCGCGAAGGCGCGGAGCGGGTACGCCGGGATCTGGGGCGTCAGCACCGACGAGGCCAAGCGGCGAATCGAGCAACGAGTGCCGATCGGGCGTTATATCGAACCTGAGGAGGTCGCAGATATGGTCGCCTACCTGGCTTCCGATCGGGCGAGAGGGATCACGGCGCAGGCCATCAACATCTGTGGGGGGCTCGGCAACTACTAGCGTTTTATGATCGACCGGTCCTGCGCCGTGCGCGGCAATTGACCCATCGCTCCGCGGCGCAGGACTTTCAATTTATCTGTTTTGAAATAGCACCCAAGCTCCATTCACTTCACACACGAATCATTTCAAAACAAATACGACGACAGCCATTGCATTTTCGAACGTCACGACCACAATCACGAGGCGTGACACGGAGACATCAAGGATGAAGACAAAAAGCTACGCAGCAGCGCGGCGAGTGGTCGTGACTGGGCTTGGAATCATTGCGCCCAACGGCATCGGAGTGCAGCGATTCTGGGAGAACGCGCTCGCAGGCCGCTCGGGTATCTACGCGATCGACACCTTCCCGACGGAAGGCTTCAAATCAAAGATCGCTGGGCAGGTCCGCGATTTCGATCCAATGGCATGCGGGCTCCGCGAAGATCAGGCACGGCGCCTCGATCGTTATGCGCAGTTCGCCGTCGCGGCCTCCATCATGGCGATCAAGGACGCCGGCATTGACGTCGCCGCGCTCGTCCCCGAAAAATGTGGGGTTTGCATCGGCAACGCGATCTGCGGCACGGCGTACATGGAGCAAGAGTTCCTGGCTGTCACGGAGCGCGGTCGGGCAGAGCTGCGCCCGGAACTGGTCAATTCATGCCTTTACCAGAATTCGACCTTCAACGCCGCCTCCTCGGAGGTGGCATCGCTCTACGGGATGCGCGGCAATTGTTTCACGATGAGCACCGGTTGCACGGGCGGCCTGGACGCGATCGGCGCCGCTCTCGACGCGATCAGGGATGGCGACGTCGACCTGATGATCTGCGGCGCCTCGGAGGCGCCGATCACCCCGGTCGCCATGGGAGCGTTCGACGTCGTCGGCGCCCTGTCCAGCAAGCGCAACGATACGCCCTCCCGGGCTTCGAGGCCCTTCGACGGGACGCGTGATGGATTCGTCCTGGGGGAGGGCGCAGGCATCCTGATTCTCGAGGAGCGAGAGCACGCGCTCCGGCGGAACGCCCGCATTTACGCGGAGCTCCGCGGCTTCGGTTCTTGCAACAATGCATTTCACATGACCGATCTCCCTCCCGACGGCAAGGATCTCGCTCGCGCGCTGCGGCTGGCCCTCGCAGACGCGCGCATCACGCCGCAGGAGGTCGACTACGTCTGCGGTCACGGAAGCTCGACGCGGCAAAACGATACGAACGAGACCGCCGCTCTCAAGATTGTATTCGGGGACCATGCCTACAAGCTCGCGGTGAATTCCCTGAAGGGCATGGTGGGCCACCCGCTGGCCGCAGCAAACGCGCTCGAGGCCGTCGCTTCGGTGCTGAGCATCCACACGGGGATGCTCTTTCCCACGATCAACTACGAGGTCGAAGATCCGACGTGCGATCTGTTCTACGTCCCCAATGAGGCCATTCAAAGGGACGTGAAGGTCGTCGTGAAAGACGCGAGTGGCTTCTCCGGGATACACAGCGCGTTGATCTTCACCAGCCCTGACTACGCTGGAGATTCACAATGAGCAGGCGAGTCGTTATCACAGGTATTGGAATCATCGCTCCCAACGGCATCGGCAAGGACGCCGTGTGGACGAGCGTGAATGAGTCGAGAGTCGCGCTCTCCGGCATCACCAGGTTCGATACCGAGGGATTCTCCTCGGACGTGGCGGGAGAGCTGCGGGGCTTCGATCCGCTCGACTTCATGAACGTGCGGCTTTCGCGCAAGCTGGATCCGTTCACCCAATATGCCATCGCGGCCTCCCAGCTGGCGCTCAAGGACGCGGAGCTCGACCTGGCGAGGGTAGATAAGCTCGCCTTCGGGGTGTACGTCGGGAACTGCTTCGGCGGGTGGGCCTTCACGGACCGTGAGCTCAGGAAGCTCCACAATCAGGGTCCGCGCGAGCTGAGCGCCTTCCAGGCGACCGCTTGGTTCCCTGCAGCTCCGCAGGGCCAGATCTCGATTCTGCTGGAACTGCGCGGACACAGCAAGACGATCGTCTGCGACCGCGCGAGCGGCCTCGCCAGCATTGGCTACGCCGCGCGCAACATCGCACAGGGAAAGAGCGATCTGATCCTCGCCGGAGGGACCGAGGCGCCCATCACGCCGCTCATCTTCTCGGCGTGCTCGACCGACGGTGTGCTCGCGAAAAGGCGCCGTGGCGCAGGTGAATCTTACCTGCCATTCGATGAGAAACATGAGGGATTGGTCCTCGGCGAGGGCTCCGCGTTCTTGCTGCTCGAAGAGCGCGAGCATGCGTTGCGCCGAAATGCGAAAATCTACGCCGAACTGCACGGCTTCGCCATGACGAGCGACGCGTGCCACCCCGCGCCATTGCCGGCAGAGGAGCGCGGACTCTCGGTGGCCATGCGCGAGGCGCTGCGCGACGCGGCGGTCGCGCCCGAGGCGGTCTCCTTCGTGATGGCCGACGGTATGGCGACAAAAGAAGGCGACTACCAGGAGGCGCAGGCAATTCACAAGGTCTTCGGCGAGCGCGCCGCGTCCGTGCCGGTGACCGCCCCGAAATCGATGTTCGGGCACCTCTACGGCGCAGCCGGCGCCGTGGATGTCGCGCTCTCTGCACTGTCCTTGCAGCATCGCGTGATTCCACCCACGGCCAGCCTGACGACCCTCGCGTCCGATTGCCGTCTCGACGTCGTCACGACGCCGAGGAAGGCGGAGGCGATGGATTACGTGCTCATCGCTGGCCGGGGTTCAGGCGGGACGAACGCAGCGGTGGTCATCGCTGCTCCAGAGCAAGCGTGCTGATCCGATCGTACAGGTATGCGGCAACAGGAAGGAAGGGTTGTTTTAATGGATAATCACGAGAACCTAGTAAAAGAGATCCTCTCTGACATGCTCGGCGTGAACACCGCCGGCTTCACGCGAGAGACGGAGCTGCAAGGCGAGCTCGGGATGGACTCGGCGGAGATGGTGGATGTCGTCGTCCTGCTCGAGAAGCGGTTCAAGAGGACCTTCCATCGCGGCGTCGAGCGCGAGCTGAAGACGGTAGGCGATATCTATGACCTCCTGTCGTCATCCACGCTCCCCGTCCCGCTGGCCAAGGCGGGTTAGCGCGGGTGGAGCGACGCCGGGTAAAAGCAAGAAACAACAGCGATGCACTCCTCCGCCGTCGCGCGTGAGCCTTCGTCGGAGGACGCATCCATGCATCCAGAAAGAGGGGTCAGAGATGACCGCCATGAGCAACTCGGAGAATCTCGTGCTGGCCAGTGATCGCGGCCGAGTTTGGCTGCGATTCCCCGCGCCGGGCGTCCTCGTCATGCGGGTTGAAGGCTATGGCGAAGAATCGTTCGTCGAACCGATCATCTCGCAGTTCGAGAGGATGCTCGCCACATGCTCGTGCCCCATGATCTTCATCGACGCGGAACATCTCGGCGAATTCGATCGGAAATATCGCGTCGAGATGACCCACCTGATCGTCGACAATCACCGTCGGTTCGGCGGCGTGACAGTGCTGGTGCGCTCGAAGCTCGTGGCGGCGGGAGCGTCGCTCCTGAAGCTCGGGCGGGGTGGTATCTTGCGCCCGCTCGCCACGCGCGCCGAGTTCGAGGCGGCTCTCCATGAAGGAATTCAAAAGGCCATGACGACTCGCGTGGACGGCGAGCGCTTGTCCGAGCGGCCCAGAGACGAACGGTATGCGTGATACACATGACGTCGTCATCATCGGCGGCGGACACAATGGGCTTGTCATGGGCGCCTACCTGGCGAAGGCCGGGCTCGACGTATGTATCGTCGAAAAAAATGCCTGGCTCGGGGGCGGGTGCGTGACGCAAGAGGTCTGCGGCGACGGCTACAAGAGCGATCTGGCAGCGATATGCCATATTTTCATACAAGCGAACCCGCTCTTACGCAATGACGAGCTGGGGCTCAAGTCCCGTTACGGGCTGAAGTATACCTACCCCGACGCACCTTACGCCGTCGTTTTTCCTGACGATCGCGCCTACGTTTGCCATCGCGACGTGGAGCGCACGTGCGCGATGATCGAAGAGCGCTTCTCGCCGCGCGACGCGGATGCCTACCTGAAGTTTTACCAGTGGGCCGCGGCGGGGCTCGAGCTCCTGCTCCCGACCATGTACAGCCCCGGTCCGAGCACGGGAGAGCTCTTCTCTGCGCTCGGGGCGACAGCGAGGGGCCAGGATGTGATGCGCGCGCTCATGATGAGCAGCCTCCAGCTCCTCGACGACTGGTTCGTGAATGATCCCGTCAAGATCGCGATGGCACGATTTACAACCGAAGTCATCGCCGCTCCCCAAGACGTGGGCACAGGGATGCTCCTGTACATGATGGTGCCCTTCATCCACCGCTTCGGTATTGGCATTCCCGTGGGCGGGAGCGGCGCCCTCACGCAATCGCTCCAGCAATGCCTCGTGGATCACGGAGCGACCATCCATACGAGCGCCGGCGTGTCGCGCATCGAGGTCATCGGCGGGGAAGCAAGAGGCGTCGTCTTGGATTCGGGGGCCAGGCTTGGAGCGCGCAAGGCCGTCGTCTCAGCCGTGAACGTGAAGCAGCTCTTCCAGCGGATGCTCGCTTCGGACAATCTGCCGGATGAGCTCTCGGTGAAGGCGGGCAGGCTCAAGGTCAGCAGCTTTCAGACTTTTCTTCAATCTCTCGCGCTGAACGAGGCCCCTCGTTACAAGGCGGGGGCGGACGTGGACCGGGCGTGTTGCGTCGAGTTCGCCGCCGATACCATGGCAGAGTTCAGGCAGCACTTCGACGCCTTCTCCTACGGTCACCTGAGGTCCGACGGCCCGCTCATGATCACGCCGAGCCTGTTCGACCCGACGCGCGCGCCTCCAGGAAAGCACGTCGGTTATCTCCTTCATTACGCGCCCTACCACCTCGCGCAAGGAGCAAGCCAGTGGGACCATATCGGAGAGAGCTTCGCCGACGAGCTCATCGCTCACCTTCGCAGACGCACGTCGAACATGGCCGATGAGAGCATCATCGCGCGCTCCGTGATGACGCCGCTCGGGTTCGAGCGGTGGAACACGTCCTTCATCGAGGGCGAAGCCAATCATATCGGAAACTACATCTTCCAGAGCATGGGTATGCGGCCGATGCCAGGTTACGGCCACCATCGAACACCCGTGTCTCGACTCTATATGACGGGGGCGAGCACACATCCAGGGGGAGGGCTCACCGCCGGGAGCGGGAGGGCGGCGGCCATGGTCCTCATGCGAGACCTGGGCATGAGCACCGAGGCGATTTTCACCGGCTCCTAGTCTCGGGCCGCGCAGCAGAAACACACACCTACAAGCCATCGAGAAAGAGAACGAGAAGGACAAGGTACATCAATGATACAGCAGAGACTCGCTGGAAAAGTAGCGTTGGTGACCGGTGGCGCCCGGGGGATCGGGGCTGGGATCGCGCGAAGGCTGGCCGGCGACGGCGCCGACGTGGTGATCAACTATCACACGAACGTGGAGGCCGCGGAGCAGGTCAAGGCAGCGGTAGAGTCGCTGGGACGCAGAGCATACATCGTTCAGGCAGACGTCTCCACGGCAGGGGGGCGGAAGCGTCTGTTCGACACCGTCGACGCTGCCTGTGGCCGGCTCGATATCCTCGTCAACAATGCGGCCAACTATATGATGGCGCCGCTCCACGCGGTCGACGAGGACATGTTCGATGGGATCATGGCATTGAACATGCGCGCCGCGTTCTTCGCGACCCGAGAGGCGGCCTCGCGGCTGGGCTCCGGTGGCCGAGTGATCAACATTTCTTCGAGCCTATCCATCGTGCCCGCTCCAGGGACGTCGGTCTATGCCGGCGCAAAGGCCGCCATCGAGGCGTTCACCCGGGTACATGCACTCGAGTTCGCCCCCCGGCAGATCACCGTGAATGCGATCGCGCCCGGGGCCATCGACACCGACGCCCTGCGCGCCGGTCTGCCTGCGGAGGCGCGCGCGCGCATACCCGAGGGGATCCCCCTCGGGCGGGTCGGCGAGGTGTCCGACATCGTAGGGGTCGTGGCGTTCATTGCATCGGACGATGCTCGCTGGATCACGGGGCAAGTCATTCACGTCAACGGCGGAGCCGTGATGCGTTAGCAGCGAGCCGTGCGCCGGTGCCGTCCGAAGTCCCTACTTCGATGGCCGGTCGAGCACACCCCAACCTGCAGCTACCACAGCAGCTACACTGAGGCCCGTTCGGACCCATTGCCAGCTTGACCACGACGCGATCTCGGCGTGGACCTGGCCGACATCGATCGTCTTCTCGATGAACGCCGCATTCGCCCGCCCGAAGTAGAGAGGCAGCAAGACGAGCGTACCGGCCATGCAAGCGCTGGCCAGCGCCCATGGCAGCTGATTCTGCCCCGCCTTCAAGGCAGACAGGAAACTCCATCCACAGAACACCACGCCTCCTACATCGAAGGGGAACAGCGTCATACCCATACGGGGGCCATACGTTTTGAACCAATCCAGGAACTCGGCAGGGTCCATGGCGCTGAAGCTGGGAACGACGGTGGTCGAGACCAGCAGGCTGCCGCCAGCGAAAACGGCTGTGCATATGACCGACGCGACCTCTACTGCTCGTGCCATCTTGCAATCCTCCTCTTTTTCATTTCAAATGCCATGACGCTCGGGTACCTGTTGTCCTGGCAAAACATCGGGCGCATCAGATGCGCCTCATATCATCGCAGCCCCCCCGGGAGGGTAGCACGACAAGAGGACTTTATTGTGATATTTCGCAACCTTCTTCGCTGCCGCGCAAGCTCAGCCCTCGGCGTCTGTGTGATGGCTCGATTGTCGAGAACGCATTTCCTGAAGCGCCTGAGGCAATCAAACCGGTCGCTCGTCCAGGGTCGTTCAGGAAAACACCGTGCTACCCTTGAGCTTTTCCTGACGCGTATGGGTCCGCGACGTATGTCGATAACTTCCAGCCGCTCGCCGTCGCGGGCGTGTACGTGCGTGGCCCCCTCGAGAGCGGCAAGGATCTGGAATCGTGTCAACCCCGCCCGCGCGGCGGGTCCAGGCGGGGGCCGGTCGCATTTGCGCGATCGACGCGAGCGGACGCGTGGCCTGCTGGGGACATGCCTATTACGGGGAAACCGGCATCGATCCGGACACGCCGCTCGTGGGCAACGTCGTGCCCGTCGTGGGCGTGAGCGACGCCGTCGATCTCGCGCTCTCGGACCACCATACCTGCGAATCGGACGGCGACGTGTTTTGCTGGGGCCACAATCGAGAGGGCCAACTCGGCGACGGCAACCCCCTCCATCGGGAAACGCCCGTGGACATCGGGCTCTTCAAAGGCGCGACGGACATCCAGGGCGGGCCGGACGAGACGTGTGTCCTCGCCGGCGGCGACGTTTCCTGCTGGGGCGGCGTCCACGACCCCGGACCGTAGCCGCAGGAGCCGAGCTTTCCGGACCGGCTCGTGGGCATGGATCTCGGCCAAATCACCGTATGCGGGCTCCTCGAGGGCGGCGACGTGCGTTGCGGGTTCTTCAACAAGGTCAGCCGTTGCAACCGGGAAAAAAAGGTGCCGAGCATTTCGGGCGCGGTCGCCATCGAGGCCTCTGCCGATTCGATGTGCGTGTTCCAGGGCCCGGACCGCCACGTCACCTGTTTCCATGATCATCGCTTCGACGAAGATCAGGATTTCGCCCAGCAAGCGCCGAGGCCGAAGGCCACGGAGATGGACGACGAGCATCTGTGGTGCTGGGGGCACGACAAAGGCGGGCAGCTCGGCACCGGGCGCCTGGCGATGTCGTATCGGGCCGTCCGGGCGGAGGTGTTGCGGTAGGCTTCCGGATGTAGGCTTGCGCCTCCAAGGCTGGAGGCTCGAGCCTCCATCGGAGCCGGTCACGAGCCCACCGATTCGACGCGGAAACCGCAATGGAAGGCGCTGCCGGCCCTGGCATGTGCGTTGCTCGCTCGACGAGGCGGCCCCCTCCGAGAGGAGACGCGTCATGCCGCGCATTGCCACGTCCATCGTCGTCGATCCCAACCAGCTCGATCCTCGTGCCAAAGAGGCGTTCATCGAGAGGCTCTACGAGCTGCATACACGCATCTTCGACGTCGAGCGTGAGGCGTTCGTCGCGTACGTGATCGACTCCAGGGCGGAGCATACCCATATCCAGGTCTACGAGGACGCGTCGGGACGGGCCGTCGGGTACTTCGCCTTGCACATCTTCGAGAAGGTGATGGGCGGCGAGAAACTCTCCGTCATGCGTGGCGAGCTCGGCATGGTCAGCGAGTTCCGCGGCTGCAACGTCAATGCGCGCTTCGCGATCGACCGGCTCCTGCGGTACCTCGTGAAAAACCCGGATCGGCGTCTGTACCTGTTCGCTTCGCCGGTGCACCCTTCGTGTTATTCGCAGACCGCCCGGTATGCCGACCGGGTTTGGCCGAGCGATACGGAGGAAACCCCGGCGGACGTGCACGATCTCATGATCGAGCTCGCGCGCTCGTTCGGGCTTCGAGCGGTCGACGAGGCAAGACCCTTCGTGCGCCACGTCGGCTGGCGGACGCGCGATACCGCCGCCGATCGGTCGTACTGGCTGGGCCACGCGGGCGATGCAGCCCATTTTTATGTCCGGCAGAATCCCGGCTTCGTGGACGGTCATGGTCTGCTGATGCTCGTGCCGCTCTCGCTCGGCGGCGTGATGCGCGCCGCGCTTCGGTTCGCGTCCGCCAAGCTCTCGCGCCGGCTGCGCCATGTCGTGGCGTCCCTCGCCGGGAGGCGCCGGAGTTCCGTCAGCGATCCTCGTGAGGGGGCGCGGGCGGCTTGATCCGCACCTTTTTCACGTGCCTGGGCGTGGCCTCGACGACCTCGATCATCGTCCCGTCCGGTGCCGTGAGCTGTGTCCCGGCTGCTGGAATGCTGCGAGCCAGGTCCAGGACGAGCCCCGCGATCGTCGAATAGCCGTCGCCGACGGGCAAATCGAGCCCGAGCTCGCGATTCACGTCGTGCACGGGCGCGCTCCCCAGGACGAGGAACGTCCCGTCGGGCTCGCGCCGCACGAGCTCCGGCGCAGGCGCTTCGTGTTCGCTGAAAACGTCGCCCACGAGCTCCTCGACGAGGTCTTCCAGCGTGACGATGCCGCTCGTCGCGCCAAGCTCGTCCACCACGATGGCAATCTGCGTGCGGCGGTTTTTCATGGCGTCGAGCAAGGAGACCGCGCGCATGCTCTCGCCGACGAAGGAGGGAGGTCGCAGGACCTCCTTCACGCGAAACGAAACGTCCCCGGTCGCCCGGATGAAGACGTCTTTCACGTTCACGTACCCGATGACGTGATCGAGGTCCCCCTCGTACACCGGCATCCGCGTGTGTCCGTGCGCGGCGACGACACGGCGCACATCCTCGAGCGTCGCATCGTGCGGCAGGCTCACCACGCGCGTGCGCGGGACCATGACCTGCACGGCGGACAGCTCCGGCAAATCGAGCGCGCGTGCCGCGATCTCGCCCGCGCTCGGGTCGAGGGAGCCGGCCTTGGCGGCTTCTCCGACGAGCTGCTGCAACTCGTCCGGCGAGAGCCGCGCCTCGGTGAAGGTGGTCTTGTCCCCGAACAACCGAAGCACGACGTTCGAGCTCGCGGTCAAGAACCAAACGAGCGGGCGCGCGAGCCACGCGAGCCCGAGCAGCGGACGCCCGATGAACAGCGCATACGTCTCCGCGTATCGCAGCGCGAGCGACTTCGGCACGAGCTCGCCGAGGACGAGCGAGAGGTACGAGATCAACGCGACCACGAGGCCAAGCGCGATTGCGTCCGCGTGGTCCGCCAGAATCGGGACGCGCCGAAAGAGAGGCGCGAGATCCTCCGCGAACGTCGCGCCGCCGAACGCGCCCGCGAGCGCGCCGATGACGGTGATGCCAATCTGCACAGTGGCGAGGAACCGCTCGGGATCATCACGAAGAGCTTTTACAGCGCGGGCGCGCGTGCTCTTCTCGGCGACGAGCTGATCGAGCCGGGAGCCTCGCAAGGCCACGACGGCGATCTCGGCCCCGGCGAGGATGCCGTTCACCAGCACGAGCGCGAGAATGACGAGGAGCTCGGTGACGATGGCTGCCTCCTTCGAGGGAGCCGATCCATCCCACACCTCGGCGCTCGATGCCCGCACGGGAGCGCGGAGGGTGCGCAGCGCCGGGGTTTCACCCCGGACCCGAGCAGGGGCTATCCGCCCCTGCACCCGGACCAGGCACGGCCCTGAGCATTGGTCTCATCTTGGGAGGCGCTGCGCTGGGGCTTTGCCCCAGACCCCACCGGGGCTATCCGCCCCTGGACCTGGACCAGCGCAAGCGCTGGACCCGGG
>NZ_JAGTJJ010000104.1 GCF_028435365.1 Polyangium jinanense
GCGCCTCGCGCGGTTTCTAGGCCCTCGGTCCAGGCCGTGCCTGGTCCGGGGTGCAGGGGGCGGACAGCCCCCTGCTGGGGTGCGGGGCGACGCCCCGCTCCGAGCTCTCAGTCCGACGAAGACCAGTCCGACGTCGTGGGCGGCGCTGGTTTTCGGCGCGGTTTTTCCGGCGTCGCCGCGTGCAGATCGATCCGCCGCGCGTCATCGGACAGCCGCCACGCCAGGATCTGGAAGAGGCCCAAGGCGGAGAGCCCCGTGGCGGCTCCGAACGCTACGGCGGCCAGGGTCGTGCTCGTCGCGTTTTGCCACGTCGCGAATGCGCCGGGCCGGCTCAGGTCCGACAGCGCGAGCTCCGCGCCGAGGCCGCAGAGCACGCCGAGGCCCACGTAGGTGCCCGCACCCGTCGTCTCTGAGCCCATGAAGCCCACGAGCGCCGCGGCGACCACCACGATCGCGACGAACGAGCCGGCCGTCGCGAGCTCCGGCGAGAGCGCGGCCAGGCGGAGCACCGTGAGGATCACGAAGGGCAGGGCACAGAGGAACGCGCCGGCGAGCAGCCATCGAGCCCCGGCGTACGCGCGGTAGCGGGCGCGGAAGAGCAGCGCGGCGGGCAAGGTCGTCGCCGCGAGCAGGCGCGCGAAGCCGAGGAGAGGCGCGTTCGCGGCGATGCCCGCGGCCGGCCCGGAGCCGCCGAAGCCCACGAGGGCCGTGAGCATGCCGAGCACGAGCATGGCCACGCCGCGATGGCGGTAACTCACGCGGGTGAGCGCGGCTGCGAGCGTGACGCTACCGAGCAGGAAACACGGGAGCGCGGCGACCGTACCGCCGGGACGCACCCCCACGAGTGGAAGCGCGCCGAGCCCCGCGAAGCCGAGGCCCACGGCGGCGCACCAGGCCCGCGCGGCCTGCCGCGAGGGCTCGATCGGCGCGAGGTCCTCCATGAGCGCCTCGGACGCGAGCAGCGGCTTGACCGGCGTCTCGCGCGGGCGCTCCTCGCTGCGCGGTGCGAGCGAGGGGGGTGGAGACGACGTCGTTGCCGAGGTCGCCGGGAAGGGCGTGGCCTCGGCGGGAGAAACGACCTTGCGGGAAACCCCGCTCACGGCGACGCCGTCGGAGGCGGCTTCCACGCCCTCCGCTGCGGCTGCTGCGCCATCTGCCACGAGGGCGAGCTCGCGCGGCTTCGAGCGGGGGGCGCTTGCGGGCGCCTCGGCGGGCTCGGCTTCGGCGAGCGCCTTTGGGGCCATCGTGGCGGCGGGGTCGCTGCGGCGTGCCGATGGCGGCGGCTCGCTGCTCGCCGTCCCGGCGGTTGCCGTCCTCGACGAGGCCGGGCTGTCCATGTTCTGCGCTGGAGAGGCCATCTGGATCGCCCGCGGTCGATCAGGTACCGCCCGGAGCATACCCCCGGAGGGCGTCGAGCGTCGTGGGGTTTTCGGCGAAGGCGAGGCGGGCGACAAGGGTGCGGGCGAATTCTCGCACACTCTGGAAGCCCTGTGGATCCGTCCGTAACGTCGATTCGTCCATGTAGAGCCGTCGAGAGATCTCGACCTGGATGGCGTGGATGCCGGTCGCCGGGGTCCCGTAGTGGCCCGTCGAGAATCCACCGCGATAGGGGTCGTCGTGGCGCACTGTGTAGCCGCAAGACCGCGCGTGTCGATCCACCATGTCGATCACTGCGGCGGAGGCGGTTGTCCGCCCGCGGGTGCCGGGGACGATGTCGGCCCGGGCGATCCCGGCGGGTTCATGGCCGCGCCGGGCCTGGCTCGGCATCGAGTGGGCGCAGAGCAGGATGGCAAAGCCAAACCGGGCGCGCTTGCGGGCGAGGAGTTGTTCGAGGACGCGGTGGTAGGGGCGGTAGACGAGGTCGAGGCGGCGCTCGAGCTCGGCCCGGGGCAGCCTGCGCGACAGGATGGGCTCGCCGTCCGTGGTGAGGCGCCAGATGAGACCGCGTGGCCAGGGCGCTCGACCTCCGCCGTCGACGGCGTCGTGGTCGACGTCTTGCTCGCCGCGGTTCAGGTCGACGACGTAGCGGCTCGCCCGGGCGTAGAGCAGCGTGGCGCCTTCGACGGGTGCGTCCTCGAAGAGGGCGTCGACGTGCAGGTCGGCGTCGCGGGCGATGCTGCGCGCGGGCGCGACGGTGAACGACAGGGTTTCGGCGTCGAGGGACAGGCCCGCGTGGGGGACCTCGACGACCACGGGGGTCTCGCCCCCTTTGGGTTCGATGACCTCGAACTGGGTGCTGGGCGGCATCGCTCCGCCGGCGGAGCGGAGCCCCCAATCGTCGTATCGGGGATCGACCACGGCGAACACTCATACCCCATAAAGCGTCTGGCCGCAGGTGAAGCGCTCGAAGGAGCACGGAAGGGCCTCTTGCCTCGCTCGTGCGTCCGCCCCATGTACCAAGTTTCGTCCGCGCCACCTCCCTTGCGCTTTGCGCATTTCTTCGGCGGGGCCGAGAGCAGCGGTAGGCTCGGCGCGTGGACCTACACGCCTGGGTGGACGCGTACCTGGATCACCTGCGGGTCGAGCGGGCGCTGTCGCCGCGCACGCTGGAGGCGTATGCCCGGGACCTCGGAAAACTCTGCGCGCTTTGCGAACGGAGCGGGATCACGGCGCCGGGGGAGCTCGACGCGACGGTTGTCTCGACGTACCTCGTCGAGCTCGGCAGACAGGGGCTCGGCGCGCGCTCGGCGACGCGGCATCTCTCGGCGGTGCGAGGTTTTTCCAAGTTCCTGCTGCGGGAGCGGGCGATTTCGGACGATCCGGCGGCGCTCGTGGAGCGGCCCCGGACGAGCCGCAAGCTGCCGAAGGTGCTCTCCGTGGAGGAGATCGAGCGGATTTTGGAGGCGCCCGACCGAGCGTCGTTCCGGGGGCTGCGTGACCGCGCGATGCTGCACGTGATGTATGCGGCGGGGCTCCGCGTGAGCGAGGTCGTGGGGCTCAAGATCGCGGACGTGGATCGCAAGCAAGGTGTGGTGTTCGCGTTTGGCAAGGGCAGCAAGCGGCGGATCGTGCCGCTCGGGGAACCTGCGCTCGATGCGCTCGATGCGTATCTGGCGGTTCGAAAGGATCATCCGCGCGCCGCGATGACGCCTGCGCTGTTCCTGTCGCCCCGGGGCAAACCGTTGACGCGGCAAGGCGTGTGGAAGCTGCTCGGCGCGTATGCGCGTGGCGTCGGCGTGACCAAGCCGAGCTCGCCGCACAAGCTGCGCCATTCGTTCGCGACGCACCTGCTCGAAGGAGGCGCGGATCTCCGCAGCGTGCAGGCCCTGCTCGGGCATGCGGACATCACGACGACGGAGATCTACACGCACCTCACGGACGATCACGTCCGCACCGTGTACCGGCGGGCGCATCCTCGCTCGTAACATGCATGGACCTCTGCATCGACCGCATCGCGGTCGATGCACCTGAGGTCCAGGGCTTGCCCTGGTCCGGGTCCAGGGGTGGACAACCCCTGGTCGGGCCCGGGGTGAAACCCCGGCGCTACGCTGCCAGTGACAATTACTTGAGGATGGATCCGAGGTCTTGCTCGACCTGCTCTGCCGTCTGCGCGGGGACCTTCGCGTAGAGGCGCGTGCGCTCGGTGCGCACGAAATAGTCCGGTTTGCCTGCGGGATCTGCGGCTGGAACGCGGACGAGCTCGAGGAAGCCGAGCGATGCGCCTGCGGCGTACTCCACGCGGAGCACGTCTTGCTTGCCTGCGGGCTCGCTCATCACGTAGTCCGTCGGCCGCAGCCGATCGAGCTTCCCCATGAAGTTTGCTGCTGTTTCGTCCTTCTGATCGGCCGCGGCTGGATCGGCCCAGAACCGCTTGCCCTCGGGCCCGCCGCGCACGATTTGTCGCTTCTTCCCGCCGGCGCTGAGCTCTGCTGTCGAGACCTCGGCTTCTTTCCACCCGTGAAGCTCACGCTCCACGAGCCGCGACTCTGCTGTGTCGAGATCTCGCACGGCGCTGCCGTCGATCACGTATGTCTCGCCCGTCTGCGGCTCGCGCACGTAACGATCGCCGCCGCCGGGCGTTGTCCCGCCCAGCACGAGCTTGCGCTCGGCGCCGCTGATCGTGACCGTGAGCGTGCCTTCGGGCTCGGCGAGCCCGAACTCGGCCGCGCGATCCTCCGGGATGCGCCCGAGTGCGCGGAGGGCCTTGAGCGGCGCGAGCGACTCGACGAGCTTCTGTGCCACGCCCACGCCGACGAACTCGGTCTTCGACTTGGCGCCGGGCGCGGGCGGTGGCGCGCCTGCGTCGGGGTTCACGGGCGGAGGCGTCGCCTCGCGCTCCAGCGTGCCGACGTAGTATGCGCCGAGCTTGTCGGATTTCGTCTCGAGCGAGACCTTGCGGTTCTTGCCTTCGAAGACGACCTTCGCGACGTCGGCCGGACGCCCGGGCCACACTGTCGCTTCGGTTTGCACGAGCGCTTTTGGCTGCTCGTCGCGGGTCCACACGGCCACCGCGCTGGCCGATGCCAGCACGAAGAGCCCTACGTGGACGAAGAGGCCGCGTCCTACGTTCATGCCTTCCTCCCGGCCGTGCGGCGCGCCCGCCGCGTCACGAGGAGCCCTACGCCGAAGAGGAGCGCTGGAGCCCCGATGATCGTCCCGTAGAACCAGAACACGTCCTTCTGCTTCGTGTGCTCGATCCGCACGTCCTCGGGCGTCACGATCTCCCCGCTGAAGCTCTCGTCGCCGCCGAGCCAGCGCACTGCGTCCACCGCGAAGAGCTGGTTCGTCTCGGCCACCCCGAGTGCGAGGTCGCTCAGTGCGTCCGCGTCCGCGAGCACGAAGGCGCGCATCTCCTGCGGGCCTTTTACCTTTGCCTTGTCCACGCCTTCGCCGAGCGGCTTCGTCACCGCTGCGGCGAGGTTGAACGTTGCTTTCTTCTCGTCGCCGTCGAGCTCGTAATTGCCGTTCTTGTCGGCGAACGCGGAGCCCGACGAGCGAAGGACGAAGTCCACCTTCGGCTCGGATCCGGCCTTCTTGTCGAGCGATCCGGCCACGGGCACGAGCACGACTGCGCGCTGCGAGACGCGGCTCAAGGTCGAGACCGAGGCGTGCGACGAGAAGCGGTTCGAGACGAGGTTCGCCTTGTCCGAGGCGTTGCGCCGCCGCGGCACGAAGAGCTGGTCTGTCGTGGCGAGCACCGTCGGATCGAACGCGAGATCCGCGAGCGCTGCGAGCGGCGCGAGATCTCCCTTCGTCTCCGGATCCAGCGCGAGGAGCAGCTTGCCGCCGCGCGCCGCGTACTTCTCGAGCGAGGTGATCTCCTCGGGCAAGAATGCCTGCGACGGGCCGAGCACCACGACGAGCGACGCGTCGTCGGGCACCGCGTTCGCGAGGCCCTGCGGCATGCCGAGGTCCTTCACCACGTAGTTCTGGCTCTCCAGCAAACGACGCAGGATCTTCGACGTCCTGCCCTCGGCCGCCGCCGCGCCCGCGCCCTCGTTGAGCTCGCCGTGCCCGACCGTGAAGTAGGCCGTGCGTTGCTCCTTCATCGCCTTGAGGAGGGCCTTCTGGAAGTCGGCGTCGAGCGTCTTCAGCTTTGCCGCCGCCTTGTTCAGCTCCTTGTCGAGCGTGAGCGTCTCGCGCGTCGGCCCGCGCAGGATCACGATCACCGCGTCCTGCGTGACCTTGTTGTCCTTCGCGAGCTGCGGGTGGAGCAGCCGGTCGTAGAAGCCGTACTTGAAGTTCGGTGCGCTCTTCGCGATGTCCGCGAGGTAGCCCTCGACCTCCATGCCGACGTCGTTCATGGGCGGGAAGAACGCGCGCACCTCGACGGTGTCCGGCGCGCTCGTCACGATCTTCTTCGTCGACTCGCTCGCCTTCGCCGTGCGGAAGTACGAGAAGTCGACCTTCGCGTCGAGCTCGCCGGCCGCGTACGTGAAGAGCGCCGCGTAGGCCACCGCGAGCGCGAGCGAGAGGCCCGCGACGGTCGCCGCGCGCACGCGACGGCCCTCGACGCGGGGTGCGCGCCGCATGGGCGCGAGTGCGATCTCGCCGAACACGAGCGGCACGACCGACACGAGGATCAACACGACCCAGGCGACCGTGCTCGCCCCGTCGAACCGCGCGCGTTTGTCGGGCGCCGCGTCGAGGATGCCGAGCGTGCGCCTTCCAAACTCGGTGTTCCCCGCGAAATAGATCACGAGGGCCACGAGCCCGAGCGCCGCGAAGAGCGAGAGTGCGCGCTCGATCTTCCGTCGCTCCGGATCCTTCTCGGCCGACGCGTGCAGGAACCGGAGCGCCGTCGCGACCACCGCGCCAAGCACGCCGAGCGCGGAGATCACGAGCCGCCAGGTCTCGACGTTGCCGAGCAGCCGCTCGCCGATGAAGACGAGCACGAGCGAGCCCACGAACGCGGGCGCGAGGAAGGGCGCGTAGCTCGGCGGGGCAGGGGCCTTTGCGCCCTTGTCGTCCTTGCCTTCGGGCGCCTTCTCGGCGGCCGGAGCCGCCTCTTTCGGTTTCAGCGCCATCGCCGCGCCTCCAGTGTCTTGGTGGCCGCGAGCAGGAAGAAGTACGTGACGGCCACGTAATAGACCACGTTCTCGAGCTTCAGCACGCCGGTCATGAAGGGGAACTGCCGCTGGTGGTGCAGCGCCATCCCGGAGAGCACGCCGTTCACCGGCGGCTCGGTCACCTTCGCGACGAGCCAGAGCGTCACCATCACCGCGAGCAAGAGCCCGCCGAGGATTGCCGCCATCACCTGGCTCCGGCTCACGGCCGACGTGAACATCCCGATCGCCAGCGCGGCCGAGCCGAGCAGCACGATGCCCGTGTAGCCCACGGCCACGTGCCCGAGGCTCACCTTGCCGTTCACGAAGATGAGCAGCGGCATGTAGACGCTGACCAGCGTGATGAGCGCGACCATCGCGAGCGCCGCGAGGTACTTGCCCACGATGATCTCGACGTCCCGGATCGGCGCCGTGTTGAGCAAGACGAGCGTCCCGCGCTCCCGTTCCCCCGCGAGCAGCGGGATCGACATGAGCACCGCCACGATCATCGTGACGCCGCTCGCGCCGTTGAAGAACTCGCGCAACACGTCGGCCGACATGCGCGATCCGGACAGGCCGTTCGCGCTGAACCACACGCCCTCGACGAGCAGCGCCGCGGCCCCGATGGCCCAGCCGAGCAGGGATCGCCCGTACGAGCCGATCTCTCTCCCTGCGACGAGCAGAGCATTTCTCATGTCCCGCTCCCGTCCTCTTTTTCCGCCGCGGCGTCCTTCGCCCCGGCATCACCCTCGCCGGCCATGGTGCGCGCCTTCTTCGCGCCCCTCTTGCCGGCCCGCTTCTTCTTCGGCGCGGCCCCGGAGCCGCCGTCCGTCGTCTCTGCGCCCGCGAGCTCCAGGAACACGCTCTCGAGCTCCCGCTCGCCGCGACGCACCTCGAGGAGCCCGATCCCGGCCGTCACGATCGCGTGGCACACCGCCTCGCGCGCGTCGCCCTCGGACTCGATCCTGAGCGCGCTCACGCCCTCGCCGCCCTCCGTCGCGTCGATCGCCTCGACCGACACCACGCCCGGCACGCCGCTCACGGCTTCCTTGGCCTTCTCCTCGTCTCCGCGCACCGTCACGTCGATGCGCTGGTTCTTGAGCAGCTTCGCGCTGAGCTCGGCCTCGGTGCCCGTCGCGGCGATCTGGCCGTCGCGGATCACGAGGAGGCGATCACACGTCTCGCTGATCTCGGAGAGAATGTGGGAGGACAAAAGGATCGTGTGCTCGCCCTTGAGGCTGCGGAGCAGCTCACGCATCTCCACGATCTGCACAGGGTCGAGGCCACTGATGGGCTCGTCCAGCACGAGCAGCTTCGGCCCGTGCACGATGGCCTGGGCGATGCCGACACGTTGCTTGTAGCCGTGCGACAGGGACGCGATGAGCTGGTCTTGCACTTCGGCGAGCGCCGTCGCCTCGAGCACCTCGGGCACGCGTTTGTCCGCGGACGCCTTCGACAGGCCTCGCAGCCGCGCGGCGAAGTGCAGGTAGGCGCGGACCGTCATCTCGCCGTAGAGCGGAGGTGTGTCCGGCAGGTAGCCGATCAGCGATCGCACCTCGTGTGGGCTCTCCACGACGTCGAGCCCGTTCACGCGGACGGAGCCCGACGAGGGGAGCAGATCACAAGCGAGGATGCGGAGCGTGGTGGTCTTTCCGGCGCCGTTGAGCCCGAGCAAGCCCACGATCTCGCCGGCTTCGATGGAGAACGAGAGCGGTCCGACCGCTCTCCTCTCCCCGTAGTATTTGTAAAGGTCGACGATTTCGATCACGGCAAAAGCCTTCGTCATGCGCCGGGTTTCCCGGCGACGGCGCCCTTATAACAGAAGCTTGGGCCCATGATTCCCGACCTCGTCGGGATCCGACGTCGAGCAGGACTCGAACGCCCTGGGCAGCTGGGGACCGGGGGGCGCGCCTCGCGGCTCGGGGGGATCCCTCGGGAGGTTCAGCGTTTCCACGCGATCCCGCTCATCGGCCTTGCGGCCGAGGCGGGCCCGCGAGAAGGAGCCGCGCCATGACGGCGCGAGCCATGTTTCCAGGTCCCCGCAACGCATTCCTCGCGGTCACCGCGATGGCCCTCGGCATGGCGTGCCTGCAGGGAAACCGCCCACCCGAGGTCGCGCCTCGCGGCACCCTCGTGCCCGGCGCCGCCGACGGCGCGGCCACGGTCGACACGCGGGGAGCCTTCGCCGTCGTGTTCGGAACGCCGCGCGGGGACACGATCGACCCGCCCGAAGTGAGCCTCGTCTTCAACCGCCCCATGCGGCCGCTCGAGCTCGCGGGGGACGAGAGCGCGCCGCCGGCGTCGCTCACGCCCGCGGTGCCCGGCCGATGGGCCTGGGTCGGGACGAACGCGCTCTCGTTCGTGCCGGAGAAGCGCCTGCCGCGCGCCACCGCGTTCGTGGTCACGGTCCCGGCCGGCACGAAGGCACTCGATGGATCCACCCTGGAAAAACCTTTCGAGCTGCGCTTCACGACGGCGCGGCCCGAGGTCACCTCGGTCGAGCCCGAAGTCGGCCGCGAAGATCTGCGGCCCGACACGAAGTTCACGCTGCGCTTCAACCAACCGATCGACGATCGCGAGCTCGAAAAGGCGCTCAAGGTCACGGCGGGCGAGCGTCATGACAAGTGGGCGTTCACCGTCAAGCGCCCCGATCCGCAGAACGAGCAGCTCGTCGAGGTCATCCCGCGCGCGCCGCTCCCGCTCGACAGCGAAGTCGTGCTCGAAGTGAAGGGCCTCGCGGGCAAAGAGGGCAGCCTCCGATCCGAGAAGGAAGAGCGGTTCGAGTTCCGCACGTACGGCCCGCTCGCCGTGAAGGAGCTCCCGTGTGATCACGACACGCCGCACGGAAAATGCGCGTCCGACGGCGGCATCGGGATCTACCTCACGACGCCCGTCAAGCTCGCCGAGCTGAAGAAGGCCGTCCGCTTCGAGCCGAAGATCGACGTCACCTGGCCCTCGTGGCTCGACGACGATCACGTCACGACCGGCGTCACGGTCTACGGCGCGTTCACGCCGGGCAAGAGCGTCAAGGTCACCGTCGCGAAAGGGCTCACCGACGAGCACGGACAGAAGCTCGCGGCCGACTACCGCGCCAACGTGGCCTTCGACGACCTCTGGCCCAAGGCTGACATCGGCCTCCACGGCAGCGTCTTCGAGCCCGCGGCGCGGCGCGAGATCCCGATCGACTCCATCAACACGAACGATCTCGAGCTCGTCGTCGCGCCGCTCTCGCCGGACGATGCGATCCACTTGCAGGACGACGAGTACGGCGCGGGCCGCGCGCCCTCGTACGAAGACATCTTGAAGCTGCCCGGCGCGAAGGTCTCGAAGCTCGCCTCGAACGCGCCGCTCAACAAGCCCTCGCGGCACGCCGTGAAGACCGAGGAGGCGCTCGGCGGCAAGGACGCGCGCGGCGCGCTCGCGCTCGGCATTCGGTACATCGGCTGGCCCGGCTCGAACCACCAGCGCGCGGTCACGAACACCGCGGTCGTCAAGGTCAGTGACCTCGCGGTCACCGGAAAACTCTCCGCGCGTGGCTCGCTGCTCTGGATCAGCCGCCTCTCGTCGGCGGCGCCGGTCAAGGGCGCCGAGGTCACGATCCAGAAGCCCGGCGAGTCACCCATCGGCCCGTTCCGCTCGGACGACAGTGGCTTCATCACGCTGCCGCCGAACGTCTGGGCCCGCGGCAGCGCGGGCGCCGAGCGCGCCGTCATCCTCGTCAAGGACGGCAATGATTGGACCTACAAGCATCTGAACGACACGCTCAGCAGCTGGCGCTTCGACGTGCAGGTCGATCCCGGCCCCGATCGGCCGTTCGGCCTCGTGTTCACGGATCGCGGCATCTACCGGCCCGGCGACACCGTCCACATCAAGGGCATCTTCCGCAAGGAGGGCAACCCCGGCACCGTCACGCCCGTCGGCCTGCCCGTGGAGATCAAGATCGAGGGCCCCGACGGCGACGAGATCGCCTCGCGCACCGAGACGCTCTCGCCCTTCGGCACCACGGCGATCGACGTCGTCGTCCCGCGCGCCGGCCGGCTCGGCACGTACTCGGTCCGCGCCACGGTGCAGGAAGGAGATCCGGGCTGGGCTGACGTGAGCGGCGACTTCGAGGTCGCCGAGTATCGGCCCGCCGAGTTCGCGGTCTCGGTCGAGAGCGACAAGCCGAGCTACGTGCGCGGCGACAAGGGCAAGTGGATCGCGCGCGGCGATTACCTCTACGGCGCGCCCATGGCCGGCGCGGATGCGCGGGTCGTCGTGACCCGCGGTGAAGCCGAGTTCCGCCCGCCGAACACCGACGGTTTTACCGTCGACGAGGAGACGTTCCACGCGGACACCGCCGACGAAACCACGCGGGAAGGCGAGATCCAGAGCAGCACGACGAAGCTCGACGCCAAGGGCACGGCTTCGATCGAGGCAAAGCTCGCGCTCCCGGGCCAGCGCGGCCCCGAGCGCGTGACGGCCGAGGCCGACGTGAGCGACGTCTCGCGCCAGTACATCGCGGGCAGCACCACGGCCCTCGTGCATCCGGCCGAGTTTTACGTCGCGCTCCGCACGGGCGCAGACCTCTTCGTCGACGCGGGCAAACCCATCAATCCCGAGGTCTTCGCCGTGGATCCCAAGGGCGCGCGCGTCGCGGGCGTCCCGATCAAGATCGAGCTCGTGTCGCGCACGTGGAACGTCGCGCGGCAAGCGACCTCCGGCGGCCTCGCGCACACCGTGGCCGAGGTCGTCGATCGCGTCGTCGAGAGCTGCACGGTCACGACCACGGCCGGCGACAGACCCGTCTCGTGCAAGCTCACGCCTGCCGCGTCCGGCTACCACATCGTCCACGCGACCGCGGTCGACACCCGAAAGAATCCCGTCGGCGCTGCGGAGCCGCTCTACGTCTTCGGCGGCTCGGGCGGTGGCGGCTTCGGCGACAGCGATCGGCTCGTCGTCGAGCTCGTCGCCGACAAGGAGAGCTACGAGGTCGGCGACAAGGCGCGCTTCCTCGTGAAATCGCCGTTCACCGCGGCCGAGGCGCTCGTGACGGTCGAGCGCGCCGGCATCCTCTCGCAGCGCCGCGTCAAGCTCGCCGGTGCGATGCCGACCATCGAGATCCCGGTCACCGAGGATCTGCGCCCGAATGCGTTCGTCTCGGTCCTGCTCGTCCGCGGCCGCACCAAGCCCGCGCCGACGAACGTGAAGGATCCCGACGTCGGCGCGCCCGCGTTCCGCATGGGGTACGCGCCGCTGCTCGTGAACCCCGAGAAGCGCAGGCTCAAGATCGCGCTCACGCCGAACAAGACGGAGGCGCGGCCCGGCGAGAACGTCGAGGTCGACGTCGTCGTGCGGGATCACGCGGGCAAACCTGCGCGCGCCGAGGTCACGTTTTACGCGGTCGACGAGGGCGTGCTCTCGCTCGTCGGGTACAAGACGCCCGATCCGATCGGCGTCTTCGGCGCCCCGCGCCCCCTGCGCGTCACCTCGCTCGAGGTGCGCGCCGCGCTCGCCCGCGTCTTCCGACCGTACGGCGATCTCGGCACCGACAAGGGCCTCGACGGCGGCGACGGCGGCGGCGGCACCTCCGTGCGGCGTGACTTCCGCGCGAGCGCCACGTTCGTCCCCTCGATCATCACGGACGACGCGGGCCGCGCCAAGGTAAAATTCCGCCTCCCGGACACGCTCACGACCTACCGCCTCATGGCCGTCACCGCGGCTGAGGACGATCGCTTCGGCTTCGCGGAAAACCGCGTCGTCGCGAGCCGCCCGCTCATGGCGCGCCCGGCCTTGCCGCGTTTCTTGCGCGCCGGCGACGCCCTCGACGCGTCCGTCGTCGTGAGCTCGAAGGGCATCGGCAAGACCACGGCCACGGTCGAGCTCAAGCTCGAAGGCCTCACGCTCTCCGGCGATACGAAGCGCACGATCGACCTCGCGCCCGGCACGCCCGTTGAGGTCCGCTTCCCGGTCGCGGCGCCGAAGGCTGGCAAGGCGAAGATCGGCTTCGTCGTGCGCGCGACCGAGTCGGGAAAGCCCCTGGAGGATGCCGTCGAGGTCGAGCGCGACGTCCGCGTTCCGCTCTCGCCCGAGGCTGTCGCGCTCTACGGCGACACGACCACGGAGATCGCCGAGAAGCTCGGGGATCTCTCGGCGATCCGCGACGACACGGGTGGGCTCGACGTCAGCATGGCCTCGACCGCGCTCGTGGGCCTCGGCGGCGGCGTCGAGCAGCTCATCGACTACCCGTATGGCTGCACCGAGCAGCTCGTGAGCAAGCTCGTGCCGATGCTCCCGCTCCGTGATCTCGCGCAGGACTTCAAGATCCCGCTGCCGAAGAACACGGACGCGATCATCGCGTCCACGGTCGCCGAGATCCTGAAGCACCAGCGCGGCGACGGCGGCTTTGGCATGTGGGTGGGCTCGGACCGCTCGAACCTCTGGGCCAGCACGTACGCGCTCTGGGGCCTCGGCGAGGCCAAGCGCCGGAGCGTCGACATCCCCCAGACGGCGATCGACGGGGCCGCGCGCCACGTCCACGAGGCGCTCGATGCGGAATACGACGAGTACCTGCGCGCCACCGCGCCCTTCATCCTCGACGTGCTCGCCGAGAACCGCCACCCCGACACGGGCCGCACGACGCGCCTCTTCGAGGAGCGCAAGACGCTCCCGCTCTTCTCGCAGGCGTTCCTCCTGCACGCCATGGTCATGGCCAAGCACGATCGCGCGAGCATCGAACAGCTCGCGAGCGAGCTCGAAGGCGCGCTCCGGCTCGATGGAAACATCGCACGCGCCGCGGCGAACCTCGGCGACAAGTACGCCGTGCTCATGGACTCCGACACGCGCACGACGGCGCTCGTCCTCCGCGCCCTGCTCGCGGCGCGCCCGAACCACCCGATCGCGGCCAAGCTCGCCATGGGCCTGCTCGCCGATCGCAAGGGCGGATCCTGGCGCAACACGCAGGAGGCCGCCTGGTCGCTCGTCGCGCTCGACGCGTATCGCAACGCGCAGGAGAAGGCCACGCCCGACTTCCTGGCGCACGTCTTCCTCGGCCAGGCCGAGATCGCGACGCAGGCCTTCCGCGGTCGCGACGTCAACCAGGCCCGCATCAGCCTGCCCGCGGAGCGCCTCACCTCGGCCGGCGGCAGCGTGCTCGCCTTCGACGTCGAGGGAACGGGCCGCCTCTTCTACGAGGCGCGCCTTCGTTACGCGCGCAAGGAGCTGCCCAAGGCGCCGCTCGATCGTGGCTTCTTCGTGCAGAAGACCCTGCGCCCGGTGAGCCCCGCCGAGCTCGCCACCCTGCTCGCCGCGCCGCCTGGCAAAGGCGTGACCTCCTTCCCCGGCGGTGAGCTCGTCCTCGGCGAGATCGTCGTCGTCACGCCGTCGCCGCGGAAATACGTGGTCGTCGATGATCCGCTCCCGGCCGGCTTCGAGCCCGTCGATGCGCGCCTGGCCACGACCGCGCGCAGCGCGAACCTCGACGAGGAGGCGGGCGATCCCGAGGACACGTTCGACGAGGAGGGCGGCTACGACGACGTCGCCACGGGCCGCGCGATCCTCTCCAGCCGCTACCTGCGCGAGCTGCGCGACGACCGCGTCCTCTTCTTCATCGACCGCATGCCGGCCGGCATGTATCGCTACCGTTACCTCGCGCGTGCGACCTCGATCGGCACGTTCGTCCTTCCGCCCGCGCGCGCCGAGGAGATGTACGTGCCCGAGGTGTTTGGAAGGACCGCCGCCGGCACGATCACGGTGACCGCCAGCAAGTGACCCGATCCCGCCTCGCTCGTGTGCTCGCCCGGTGGCTCGTGCCTCGCAGCCGCCGCCACCGGATCGAGCTTGCGCTCGCGGCCCTTCTCTCCCCGATCCTCTGCCTCGGCGTCGCCGCCGCGCTCACGCCGCTCCCGCCTGAGCTCGCCTCGAACGATCTCGCCGCGGCTGATCCCTCCACGGTCTTCCTCGATCGGCACGGCACGGTCCTTTGCGAGGTTCGCGCCAAGGACGGCACGCGCGCGCGCCCCGTGCGCCTCGCCGACATCGATCCGCGCGTCGCCCGTGCCGTGCTCGCGGCCGAGGACAAGCGGTTTTACCTGCACCCCGGCGTCGATCCCATCGCGATCACCCGTGCCGCGGGACAGGCCCTCCTCGCGCGGGGCATCGTCTCCGGCGGCTCGACGCTCACGCAGCAGCTCGCGCGCACGCTCGTCCCGCGCCCGCGCACCGTGGTCGGCAAGCTCCGCGAGATGGCGCTTGCGCTGCGGATCGAGGCATCCCTGTCCAAACCGCGGATCCTCGAGGAGTACCTGAACCGCGTCGCCTTCGGCCCCTCGCTCCGCGGCGTCGAGGCTGCGAGCCGCTTCTACTTCGACAAGTCCACCCGCGATCTCTCCCTCGGCGAGGCCGCCGCGCTCGCCAGCCTGCCGCGTGGACCCACGCTCTACGATCCTCGCCGCGGCACCGATCTTCTGAAACGCCGCCGTGATCGTGTCCTCGAACGCATGCGCGCCGCGCGCCTTGCCGAACACGAGGACGTCGACCGTGCCCTCGGCGAACCGCTCGTCCTCGCCCCGCGTGGCAGCGGCCTCGGCATCCCGCACCTGCGCCAGGCGCTCCTCGCGGGAGGGAAGGGGATCGGCACCGACGGGCTCGCCGGCCGCGCCACCAGCATCACGACCACCCTCGATCGTGGCCTCCAGCGCGAGATCGAGATCCTTGCGGTCCAAACGGTCGAGCGCCTCGTGCCGCGCCACGTCACCGCGGCTTCGGTCGTCGTCCTCGACAACGAAACGGGAGACATCCTCGCGTACGTCGGCTCGCCCGACATCGAGAACGAGGCTCGCCTCGGGCACAACGACGGCGTCCTCGCCAAGCGCCAGCCCGGCTCCACCTTAAAACCGTTCGTCTACGGCCTCGGCATGGAGATCGCGGGCTTTTCCGCCGCCACGATCCTCCCCGACGTCGACCTGCATTTCCCCACGCCCGACGGCGACTACCACCCGAACAACTACGACGGCCGCTTCCACGGCCCCGTCCGCGTCCGCGAGGCCCTCGCGAGCTCCTTCAACGTCCCCGCCGTCGTCGCCGCCTCCCGCGTCGGCCCCGAGCGCCTCCTCGCGCGCCTGCGCGACCTCGGCTTCGCCTCCCTCGATCGCAGCGCCCGTGACTACGGCCTCGCCCTCGCGCTCGGGGACGGCGAGGTCCGCTTGATCGAGCTCGCCGCCGCCTACGCCACCCTCGCGCGCGGCGGCCTCTCCGTGACCCCACGCGCCGTCCGCGAGGCACGCGCCGCCACGGGTGAGCTCCTCCCGCTCCCCGCGCCGCCGCCTCGCCGCGTCCTCGATCGGCGCGCCACCTACGTCCTCACGCACATCCTTGCCGATCGGCACGCGCGCCTTGCCACGTTCGGCGAGAACAGCGTCCTCGAACTGCCGTTCCCGGTCGCCGCGAAGACCGGCACGTCGAAGGGGTTTCGCGACAACGTCACCGTTGGCTTCACGCCCTCCGTCACCGTCGCCGTCTGGGTCGGCAACTTCGACGGTTCTCCGATGAGCGGCGTCAGCGGCGTGACCGGCGCTGGCCCGCTCTTCCACGACGCCATGCTCGCGGCCGCTCGGTTGTACCCCGAGCGCGCCTTCGAGCGCCCCGAAGGCCTCGTCGACGTCGACATCTGCCCCCTCTCCGGCGCCCGTCCCGGCCCGGACTGCCCGCACCGCCGCAGCGAGCTTCTTCCTCGGAACACCTCGCTCGCGACCTGCGACATGCACGAGCGTGTCCGCATCGATCGCCGCAATGGCCTGCGCGCTGGTCCCGCCTGCTCGGACGCTTCCACCGACGTCCGCGTCTTCGAGCACTACCCGCCCGAGCTCGCCGCGTGGGCCGAGAATGCCGGCCGCCCCGTCGCCCCACGCGCCTCTTCGCCCTTCTGCCCCGAAAGCGATCGCGCCACGGCGCCCTCCCGCATCCGCATCGCCTTCCCGCCCGACGGCGCGCGCTTCGTGCGTGACGGCGCCCTCGCCGCCGAGGAGGCCATCCGCGTCCGCATCGACGCGCCTTCGAACGCCCGCACGGTGCGCCTCCTCGTCGACGGCCGTGCGTTCGTCCTTTTGCCCCCGTTCGAGCGATCGGTTCCGCTCGTGCCCGGCGAGCACACGCTCGTCGTCGACGCGGACGGGATCACCTCGGAGCCCGTCAGGTTTTCGGTGGAGTGAGCAGCTGCGGAAGCGGGGTCGCTTGCACCGCTTCCCTCGGCATCTCCGCAGAGCGTTTCTCCTCGGACGCGGCCGGCTCGAAGCGCCCCCGTGGCAGGTACCGCCCTCCGTCGAGCCCCTGCAGCCGTCTCACCAGCCGCTCCCGCACCCGACACCGGAGATCCCAGAGCTTTCCGGAGCTCGCCGCCGACACCAGCGCCCGCAGTTTCACCGTCGTCTCGAGCGCGTCGACCACCACGAGCCCGGCGACCTTCCCGTCCCAGTCCGGATCCTCCTCGCAGGCGCGACGCACCTCTTCGCGGAGCACGTCGATCGGCGCCATGTAATCCACGTGCAGGAAGACCGTCCCCAGGAGCTCGGACGACGACCGCGTCCAGTTCTGGAACGGCTTGTCGAGGAAGTGCGAGATCGGCAGCACGAGGCGCCGCTGATCCCAGATCCGCACGACCACGAACGTCAGCGTGATCTCCTCGACCGTGCCCCACTCTCCCTCGATCACCACCTCGTCGCCGATCCGCACCGGCTGCGCGATCGAGATCTGCAGGCCCGCGAGGATCGTCGCGAGCGTGCGTTGCGCGGCGAAACCCAGCACGACGCCCGCGATGCCCGCGGACGCGAGCAGCGAGACGCCCACCTGCCGCACGAGATCGAACTGCAGCAAAACGAGCGCCGCGGCGACGAGCGCGAGGAGCACGCTCGCCACCTGCCGCAGGATGGAGAGCCGGGTGCGCGCGGCGCGTGCGCTCACGGCGTCGAGCTTCGACGCCTCGTACCGATCGCCTATCTCCGCAACGCCCACGCCGAGCGCCCGATCCGCCGCCCACGCGCAGCCGATCACGAGCAGCGGGCTCAGGATCCGCCCGAGCCACGCCTCCGTCTCGGCCGTCGGCTCGAACGCCGCCGCCCCTGCGCGCACGAACAGCACCGCCAGAATGAGGCGGCACGGGCCCCGGAACGCCGCGACGAGCCGATCATCCTTGCGTGAGTCCGTGCGCGACGCGAGCTTGGCCAGCAGGCGCACCCCCGCCGTGCCGCAGATCCATCCGACCACCGGCGCCACGAGCAGCACGAGCCCTTGCCAGACGAGCAGCCCGAAGGGCGTCCCCCGATGGAGGATCCGGGCGGCGCTCGCCACGCCCCCGTCCGCGGCAAGCGCCTCCGTGGCGAACGTCGACGCGGCCGCGAGCGCTCCGATCAGAAGGCCAGATCCTTTGGGCACAAAGAGAATGTGCTTCCCAGGACCGGCATCGCAAGGGGGTTTTGGGGTCAGGTCAGGACGAAGTTGTTCAGCGTCGCCACGACCACGCCGATGATGCTCTCGCCGGCGATGAGGCCCGAAGCGATCGGCACGACCATCTCCTCACCCTTCTTGCTCAGCTTTCCGCCCACGAACGCGATCACCGCGCCGAGGAACATCGCGAGCGGATAGTAGAACGGCAGGATGAACCCGAGACCCACGCCCGTGGGGGAGGGGAGGTACTTCTTGTACTTCGGCAGGAGTTTCTCCAGCAAAAGCAGCACCGTACCCACCGCCAGGCCTACCGCGATGCACGTCCGCGCCATCGGGTGCAGGTTGCCGATGCCCACCTTGAACACCTCGGCCACCGCCTTCCACTGCTGCGCCGCGGGCGCCGGGAACGCGGGATTGTCGCCCGTCAGCGACGCGGCGGTCGGCACGAGCATGTAGAAGCCGATCACCGTGGCGATCGTCCCCGGCAGGATCCCCAGCATCTGCGCGACGAACTGCCGCCGCGGGTTCGCGCCGAGCAGATATCCCGACTTCAGATCGTTCAAGAGATCCGCGCTCGCGCTCGCCGAGCCCGCCGTGATCCCGGCCGTCATCAGGTTCGCCGTCGCGCTCTGCGGGATCAGCACGCCGTAGATGAGCTGCATGATCTTGCCCATCGCGCCCGTCGGCGTGATGTCCGTCTCACCCGTCGCGCGGCACGCCACGAGCGAGAGCACGAACGTGAGCCCCACGGCGAGCAGGCCGAGGTGCAGCGGCACCCCGAAGAACTTCCAGGCGATCCCCACGACGCCGACGGTGGCGATCGAGCCGCCGATCGCAAACCAGCGCATCGGCACCTCGATCCCGGCCCGCGCCGCGCCCGCGTTTCCGCCCGCGGCCTTCCCGAAGCTCTTGAAGGCCCGGACGATCGTCTTCCACTGCAGCACGAACGAGAGCAGGCCCGACGCCACCAGCATCGGCGCGCCGATCCAGAGCCCGATCTCCTTCCACGCCGTCTGCGGCTTCGCGGCTGCCGCCACGACCTGCCCGAGCTGGTTCGTCCACTGCGCTTCCATCGCGATCGGCGTCACGAACACCGCGAGCACGATCGCGCCCACCATCATCGAGATCGTCGCGCGCAGCCCCACGATCGCGCCGGCCGCGATCAGCGCGACGCCGTGATCCAGCTTGATGTTGAACGCGGAAAGCGGGTACGCCTTGCCCGCCGCGGTGATCTTGGGCAGCCAGTCGAAGAGCGCCGACGCGCCCGGCACGAGCGCCGAACGTGTCACCACGCCCGCCGCGTCCACCGACTTGAGGATGTTCAGGTCCTTGAGGATCGGAATGAACCCGGCCACCGCGGCCGACGTGAGCAGCGCCTTGCCCTTTTCGACCGCGGTCGCGCCCTGGCTGTAGAGGCTCTGGAGCGTCACGGCCGCGGCCGTGCCCGAGGGGAAGCGCAGGCGCTCCTGGTTGATCATGTTGCGCTTCATCGGGATGGCGATCACCGTCCCGAGCAGCGCGAGCGCCACGGTCCAGGCGGCCAGCACGGGCCAGGGCATGTGCGTGCCCTTGGGATTGTCCGCGCTGACGCTCAGCATGAGCAGCGCCGGGATCGCCGAGACCATCGTGCCGCCGGTCGAGTACCCCGCGGAGGACGCGGTCGACTGCATGCAGTTGTTCTCGAGGATCGTCATCGGCGTCTTCACGATCCCGGCGCGCTGGAAGGCGCCCCAGATCGAGAAGGAGAGGATGCACGCCGTGATCGCGACGCCGAGGTGCCAGCCCGTCTTCAGGCCGACGTAGAGGTTCGTGAACGCGAGCAAGAACCCGAGCGCCGCGCCCATGCCCACCGCGCGGGGCGTGAGCTGCGCCGTCGCGTCGCCCCGGTAGGCCTTGGCATACCAGGTCTCCTCGTCCATCTCGCCGACCGTCTCCGGCGCGATGTCGAGCGGTTTTCCGCGATCGAACTCCGCCTGCGTCGTCGGCGCCGGCTGGAAGAGCCGCTCCGCGTCCACGACTGTGACCGTTCGCGCCTCTCCTGCGGGCGTCTCGATCTCGCTCATATCCGCCTCATAGCATGGAGACGGGCCCAACCGCTTCCGTCTCTCGGGGCTACCTCAGCGGAACGCGACCTCAGGATTCGCCGCCTCGCGCGCGAGCGCCGCCCGCTCCCGGGCGAGATAATCCCGGATCGCCGCGTCGAGCCTGGGATCGGCCACGTGATGGAGGCTCCGGGTGATCGTGGGTTCGAAGCCCCGGGTCATCTTGTGTTCTCCCCCCGCGCCAGGCTCGAAGCGCCCGATCTTCCGCAGAATGCACTGCTCGATCGAGTGATAGAAGCAAACGTTGAAATGGAGGAAAGGCCGCTCCTCGGAGGCGCCCCAGTACCTCCCATAAAGCGCGTCCTTCCCGGCGAAATTAAAAGCCCCGGCGATGGGGCGTTTCCCGTCCCGGGCGAGCACGACCTCCACCCCGTCCCCGAGCCGCGGCACGATCTCCTCGAAAAACGCGCGGTTCAAATACCGTCGCCCCCAGTAAAACTTGTCGACGGTGGCCGTGTAATACCCATACATCGCGTCGACGAGATCGGGCGTGATCTCGCGCCCTCGCAAGGTGACGATCTCGATCCCCTGCGCCGCCATCTCACGCCGCTCGCGCTTCCACTGATTGCGACGTTTCGACGAAAACCGCGCGAGGAAATCGTCGTAGGTCGCATACCCGGCGTTCTTCCAGTGGAATTGCAGCCCGTACCGTTCGGCGAGGCCGGAGCTGGCGAGCTCGGCCGCCTGATCCGCGGTCGGAAAGAGGACATGCGCGCTCGAAATCTCGAGCCGCGCAACGAGCTGCCGGAGGCCCTCGGCCATGGCAGCCGCGATCTTCGAGGACCGAGCGCCCTCCGCCAAGAGGATGCGCGGGGCCGTCGCGGGCGTGAACGGGACAGCCACGACGAGCTTGGGGAAGTACTCGATGCCAGCGCGGTGCGCAGCGCTGGCCCAAGCGTGGTCGAAGACGAACTCGCCCTCGCTGTTGCCCTTGAGGAACGCAGGCGCAGCCGCGATCAAGCGTTCGCCCTCGTGCAAGGTGAGGTAGTGCGGGAGCCAGCCCGACTTGGGCTCGACGCAGCCCGTCCGCTCGAGGACGTCGAAGAACGCCCAGCGCAGGAAAGGAGCCTCGGAGACGCCCCCGAGGTCGTTCCAGGCCTCCTCAGGGATGCTGCGGATCGTGTCGTGGACGCGGAGCTCGAACACTCCGCGGTATCCTCGGCGGGCGTGGGGCGGTTGGCAAGGGGCATGGTCGTTGCGTACGGCTGCTGCCCCGGGCAAGATGGCCGGTATGGGTGACCCTGCGCGAAGGATCAAGCCGCCTGCCAAGCCTGCGACGCTGGAGGATCTGCTGGTGATCCCCGAGGAGGAGCGGCGTCACGAGATCATCGACGGCGAGCTCGTCGAGAAAGCGGCGCCGAGCCCACGCCATGGCTCCGGGCACACGAGCGTGGTCATGAGCGTCGGTCCGTCCTACCACCGCCCCTCGGGCCGTGGGGGACCTGGCGGCTGGTGGATCCTCACGGAAACCGAAATTCTCTTCGAGGCGCGGCAGCTTTACCGCCCCGATGTCTCCGGGTGGCGTCGCGAGCGGCTGCCCCAGCTGCCCGACACCTGGCCCATGACACTGCGCCCCGATTGGGTCTGCGAGATCCTCTCACCGAACAACACCACGAACGACACCGTCAAGAAGCGCCGCACGTACCATCGCTTCCAGGTCCCGCATTACTGGATCCTCGATCCCATGCGTGGCGAGCTCACGGTCTATCGCTGGGCCGAAGGCGGCTATCTCGTCGCGGCGGAAGCCACGCGCGGCGAGCGTATCCGCGCCGAACCCTTCGATGAGGTCGAGCTCGACATCGACGAATTGCTTGGCTATGCGGAAGAGGAAGGGCCGCCGGCGGGCGAGCCCTGACGTCTCGAAAGGAGGCCCTCAACCCGTCGGGGCCGCCTCGTCCTTCTTCTTCTTGGCGCGCCGCGCCGAGAGCTCGTCCACGTAGGCGAAGACGCGGCTTTCGAGATCCCGCGGCAATAAAGGGTTCGTCGCGACCTCGTCGCGCAGGGCGTCTCGGAATCGGCGGAGAAGGCCGATCGTGGTCGTGCGCAGCTCGGTGGCGGGCTTGCTCGCGGCGTTGGCCTCGGTGGAGGAGCGGTCGCTGAGCAGCTTGTCGAGCGTCTCGCCGGCGTCGACGAAGCCGAGGGCCCAGTCGTAGAGCGTCTTTCCGTCGGGCGCGGGGAGGCTCTGCAGGTCGGCCTTGAGCTCGTCGAGCTTGGGTCGATTCTTCTTCGCCTGGGCGGCCTCTTCCGCGTACGAGTCCATGAGCCTGCCGCGGTTCGGGACGAACGCGTCGCGCACGCGTTGCGCGGCATTGCGAGCCGCGGGGGAGACGTCGGGCGTGACGAGCACGGCTTCCGTGTAGCACCAGATCCCGTCGCCGAAGGCGTCGTGGCGGCTGTCGGTCTCCGCGAGGGCGCCGGAATTGGCTCGCGTGGCCTGCCGCTCGGGCAAGGCTTCGAGGAGCACCAAGCGCGCAGAGAGCTGGGGCGTGTAGAGCTTACCGATCACGGAGAGCTCGAGGTCGGCCTTGCGCTCGGTGAGCATATCCTGGATCCCAAGAAAAAGATCATTCGCAGTGAGATTTCGCATCGGCGGGAGGGTGCCACGAAGGGTTCGGCGGGATCAACTTGCTTGGGCTTGTCGCTCAGAGCAACGAAAGCGGCTTTCCCCGGTTCGGGGGAACGGGTAGCCCGCGGTGATGGTCAGGACCATGGGCTCGGGGGAACGGGTAGGCCGAGGCGATGAACTCGACCATGGGGATGGGGGAGGGGCCAGGCCGAGGCGATGGTCGGGACCATGGGCTCGGGCAAGCGGGTAGGCCGAGGTGATGGTCGGGAGCATGGGCTTGGGGTAGGCGGTAGGCCGAGGCGATGATCGGGACCATGGGGATCGGGTCGCGGGTAGCCCGAGCGGATGGTCGGGACCATGGGCTTGGGCAAGCGGATAGGCCGAGGGCATGGTCAGTGAACGGCTCTCCGCGCGACGGCTGACTCGAGCTGCGAGCACGCCATCGGTCGCTTGTCATGATGCAGTTTCCTGCCGGCGATCTCGACGAGCCGTTCCTGTGTCGGCGGCCGGGTCAGGTACCGGCACAGTCTCTCCACACGGTGGCGATCGCGGCCATCGATCACAACGCGCCCGCTCACGCTCGAGTGCGGCTCACCAGACGTCGCAGCGCTGCTTGGGGTTCAGGGCCTTGCCCTCGGCGCATGAGAAGGCGCGGGCGAACTCGGGCATGTTCGTGACAGACCCGTTTACCCGAAATTTTGCCAGCGAATGCGGGTCGGTCTGCAAGAGCGTGCGCGCCCGCTCTTCACGCCACTTCGTGCACTGAGACTGGCCGAACGACAGAAAAAACTGTTGGTCTTCGTCGAACCCGTCGGCCCGAATGCGCTCTTCTGCGCTCTTTCGCAGGGCGCGATACGCGCGAAAGGCGAGCTTGAGGCCACCGATGTCGGCGATGTTCTCGCCGAGGGTCAGCTTGCCGTTGATCTTCACGCCGGGCAGGGGCTCGTAGGCCGAATACTGGTCGACGACGCATTGCGCCCTGGCCTCGAAGCGCCTGCGCGTTTCAGGCTCCCACCACGACGCGAGGTTGCCCTTGCCGTCGTACCGCGAGCCCTCGTCGTCGAAGCCGTGGATGAGTTCGTGGCCGATGGTCTCGCCGGTCGCGCCCATGTTGACGGCCAGGCCAGAGCGGGCCGAGAAAAAGGGCGGCTGCAAAATGCCTGCCGGGAAGGCCATTTGGTTGAGCTGCGGGTCGTAGTAGGCGTTCACCGTGGGCGGGCTCATTTGCCAGTCCTCGCGGTCGACGGGCTTGCCCACCTTGGTAAGTTGGCGCTTCACCTCGAAGGCCTTGCCGGCGAGCACGTTGGCCGCGTGCACCTTCTTGTCGAGAGAGAAATCATAGACGCGCCACGTGTTCGGGTAGCCGATGAGGTAGGCTATCTGCTGGCGCTTTTCGCGGGCGCGCTCTTTGGTTTTTTCGTCCATCCAGTCGAGCTCGCCGAAGCGCTCGTCGAAGGCCTCGCTGATGGCGGCGATCATCTGCCGGACGACATCGCGGCTCTCGCCGGCGAAGTGGCGGGCGACGAAGAACCGGCCGAGCGACTCGCCGAGCGCGGCGTCGGTGGCGGTCACGCAGCGCCTCCAGCGGTCTCGCTGCTTCTGCTGGCCGCTCAAAAACCGCCACATGGTGAACGATTCGTCGTCGAACCTCTTTGGTAGCGCGTCGGCGGTGGCGTTCAGAACATGCCACTCGAGGTAGGCCTGCCACGCCGCCGGCTTGGTCGACGCGA
>NZ_JAGTJJ010000105.1 GCF_028435365.1 Polyangium jinanense
GCTGTTCGCCCCTCGACCCGAACCAGGGCAAGCCCTGGACCATTTGGGGAAGAACTGCGCGATGCGCAGTTCTTCCCACAGGCCGGTGGCAAGACCAGGAAGGTGCGTTGCACGCTGGCGACGGGCACGTTGCCCGTTGAACCGTCAGCGTTGGTTGGCAGGATCGTCGTTGGTCTTGACCTGGCCTGTTCGATGAACTGCGCATCGCGCAGTTCATCGACCCCGGGTCCAGCGCTTGCGCAGGCCCCGCGTCCAGGGGCGGATAGCCCCGGTGGGGCCTGGGGCAAAGCCCCAGCGAAGCGCCTACCAGATGCTGCTCCGCGCCCCTCACTCCGCGACGAGAATCCCCCGCACGGTGGACGCCTGCCCGACGCCGCTCGTCGCGATCAAAATTGGATACCCATTGTCTGCGGGCATGACGAAGCTCTTGCTCTCGCCGTCACCCAGGCTCCCGGTCTCGAGGATCGTCTTGTACATGCCGTCCTTGAACTGCATGTTGAGCTTTGCCCCGCCGCTCGCGACCACGGTCAGCCGATAGCTCGCTCCGGCCGTCCACGGGGCCCAGCTCACCCGATAGTCCCACGTCGCGTTCGTGTGCTCCAGCTTGATCATCGTGTCCGTGCTCTCGAACACGAGCGCTTGCTGCCAGGAGTCGAAGGCTCCACCGGCGCCGTTCCAGGGCCCGCGCATCGACATGCGATTGAGGTTCGTGTTCGGCACGAACTCCTTGCCGTCGCCGTCGATGAAACCGTCGGAGCTCGTCATCACGCGCAACGCGTGGGCAACGTCGAACAACTGATTCGCCACCACGCTGTCCCACTCGCCGGGCGGCTTCGTCGAGACCGTGAACTTGCTCCCGTTCTCCACGTAGATCGCGAACGGCGTATCGGTATTCCTGTCGACGAGACGGGCCCCGTAGACCTGGAGCGTCTTGATGACCTTCAGCAAACCCGGCGACGTCACCTTCGACGTATCGAAGTCCGGCGGCAGCATCAGCAGCGAGCCCATGGGGATCTGCCCCTTGTAGCCCGAGGCGCTATCGCCGTCCTCCAGGGTCGCCGGGAAGACGAAGCCGGTCTTCATTGCGGTGCCATCCAGCGACAGGGCCAGCGCGTGGTGGAACATCTCTTCCCCGTCGTCGGCTTCGTGCACGCGGATGAGACCGGCGGCGGTGCACACGCCGGACGCGCGCGCCCCCTGGGAGTAATGCGCGGGATCGCCCCAGCCCGAGCCGCCAAGGGGGGACCATGAATACATCGCCGCGGTCCAGGCGCCCGCTGCGTCTTTCTTGAGCTGCCAGAACGAATGAATGATGCCCGCCTTCTCGTCGACGATGTCCGCGTGCCCATCGCTCCCCGACGCGCCCTCGACCGAGGCGGGCCAGTGGGGGATCACCACCTCGCACGATCCGCCGACGTCGGGGCAGCTCGGGCCCGCGGCGCCGCCTTTGCCGAGCACCTGCATCGACGGGTCGCTCTCCGACGCGCGGAAGATGGTCGTCGAGAAAGCGCCTCCGCCCACCAAGGGATAGAAGGCGGGATTGGGCGTCGGCGGGATCTGGTAGTCTCCCAGGACGGGGTTCTTGGGATGGCTGTTCCACAGCGAATCGGCCGCGAAGGGTTTTTCAAAGGTCCCCCACACGCTGCCCGCGCCGGCTTCGCCGCCGGCGCCGCCCGCGCCGCCGGCTCCGCCTTCGCCCACGGAGCCCCCCGCGCCCCCATTCCCCCCGCTTCCCTCCGTCGACGAAGGTGGATTCTCGTTCGAGCTGCCGCATCCGGCGATCAAGGCATAAAGAAGGATCGAAATGGCAAACGAGCCGATGTTGCGCATGGGGGTTTGAATACCCAGCGACAAGAGGCGGGTCAACCGCGGCGCGCGACGTGAAGTGGCTCGAGGTCGAGAATCAGTAACCAGGGCCGCCTCCGCATTGCACCACCGCCGTCATACCGCAGCGGAGGTGGAATGCGGAAGCGAAGGCTGCTTGCAGCTTGACTTTCGGCGTCGCGCGGCGATCCCGCCCGTCAAACCATCGTCGACGCCGCCAGAATCGTCCACGCCTCGATCACCTGCACCACCGTGGCCGCATCCGGCGCCCGATACCCGCAAGCCGTACCGGACCGCCGTTCCGTGAACGGCACGAGCTCCGCCGCGTCCGCGCACGCCGAATTGACGAAATCAATCTCCAGGTCGAGCGGCAAAGCCGGGCGAAACGGCGAAAACGCCCCCTCGCGCGCCCGCCGCACCGCCCGCGCCGCCCCTTCACGAACACGCTCCCGCGCAGCAACCGGGGACAAGCTCCGCGCCGCATACCGGGTGATCGCCTCCTTCACCTGCACCGTCTCCACCTCGCCCAGGATCTCCCGCGCCTGCGCGCACACCGTCTGATCCCCCGTGACGAGCGCCACGGGGATCCCGAGCGCGCCGCACACGGCCGCATTGATGGCCGTCTCGTTGAAATCGCGTCCACCGACGCGGCAGCGCGCCACCACCCGACCAAAAAACGTATGGTCCAGAATGCCCGCGCGACTCCCAGCGCCCGCGTGGTACCCAACGAAAAGCGCGCAGCCGAAGCCGGGCGCGATGCCCTGCACCATCGAGAGCGGCTTCAACGAGCCCGTGACGATCTCCGCCCGCGGATCAAGCTCATCGAGCAGGAGGTTCCGCATGTCGCCATGCGAATCGTTCACGAGCACGCTCGTCGCGCCGCCTTCGAATGCGCCCGTCACGGCAGCGTTCGCCTCGTACGTCATCCACCGGCGCGCCCGCTCATAATCAGCCCCCGTCCGCCGCGTCTGGTCCACATGGACCACCCCGGCGACCCCTTCCATGTCGACGCTGATGTAGACCTGCATGCGCGGGCCTATAGCATGGGTGTCTTGTTTCTTGGGGGCCGCTGCGCTGGGGCTTTGCCCCAGGCCCCACCGGGGCTGTCCGCCCCTGGACCCGGACCAGCGCAAGCGCTGGACTCGGGGTCGATGAACTGCGCGATGCGCAGTTCATCGAACAGGCCGGTGGACTCGTTTCCGTGGAGACGTCAGCGCCGCCGGCCCGTTCGATGGCGTGGGCCGTTCAAGCGGGAAGAGCCAGTCGAGGCTCGGCGTTGCTCGCCGCCCCGACGAACCGGAGAGGGGCGTATTGCTACGGAGCGAAGGAGTACGGAATGCGTTTTGGCGAGAAGGCAAGGTTTGCTGTTTGTCTCTTGTTGACGGTCACGGCCTGTGGAACGTCGTCGCCTCCTGCCGGAGGAGGAGGCGGCGGTGGAGAAGGAAGCCAAGAGAACGGGCCCGCGAGCTCAGGCACCGGTTCGTCAACGAGCAGCGGGTCAGGCGGCCATGGCGGAGCAGGAGGCGGGGATGCGGCGTGTGTAGAAGCTTGTAACAAAGCGGCGGCGCTGATAGCCGAGTTCGGGTGCAACAGTGATCCCGGCGAATGCGACTGCAGTCCCGATTGCGCGGACGAGCTCGCGGCGTGGGTCGATTGCATGCCGCACCCCCAGGACACCTCCGCGTGCTCGTGCAACGCCGCCAATGAGCTCGACTGCGACAGCACAGTGTGCGCGGCAGAGCAACAAGCCTTCTCGGCCTGCTACTACAAGTAGGATCTCCTGCCGTAAAGGCGTTTCGCTGGGGCGTTGCCCCAGGCCCCACCAGGGGCTATCCGCCCCTGGACCTGGACCAGCGCAAGCGCTGGACTCGGGGTCGATGAACTGCGCGATGCGCAGTTCATCGAACAGCCGCACCTCCGTGGTCTTGTCACGGGCCCGTTGGAAGAACTGCGCGCAGCGCAGTTCTTCCACCAAAGGTCCAGGGCTTGCCCTGGTTCGGGTCGAGGGGCGAACAGCCCCCGCGGGGTCCGGGGCGGCGCCCCGGCGCGATGGCCCAGCGGAGATCGATAGGTGTCCTTTTTGCGTGTGCCGTGCTACCCATGGCGCCGCCATGACGAACAGCCTTTTCTACGGCTTCTTTCATCGCTTCTGTCGGCGAACGCTCGGGAGGTTCCTTTCGTGTGTCCTCGTGCTCCCCGCGGCGTTTGGTGCGTGCGGCGGCGCTGCGCCCCCTCCCTCCGCGGACGCCACGGATGCGACGGGCGGTCCCACAGCCGAAACGCCTGGCCCCCAGAAGGTATGTGAGCACCTGCATTCCGTCATTTCGCAGGAGCTCTCGACCGCCGGGCGCGGGGGGCACGAAGGCAAAGAGCAAGAGTTCATTCGGGAGTGTCTGGAGGAGGAGTCTGCTGGACGGGCTGATGGCGAGAAGCGCTGGGCAGGCCGTGCGGCCTGCTTCCTCGCCGCGAAGACGGGCGACGACGTCCTCGCCTGCGAAGAAAGCCACCCCTTTCCGAGCGTTCCCCTCGATTGCGATCGATTGCTCACGCCGGAGGATATCCAAGCGGACCTCGGCATTTCGATGAGGCCGTCAGTCGACGACGAAGAGCCGCCCTCGACGGAGAACAACTGCAGTCGAGACTTCCACGCGGAGGATGGGCGGTTCGTGATGGTTTACCTTCGATCGCACCGGACCGCGACGGAAGCCACGGCCATGGTCAGAAGGCCTCATGAGCAGGCGACGCAGGTGAAACTCCTGTCCGGCCTGGGCGACGCGGCACAACGTCTCGTGACGGACTCGTTGTGCAATGTGGCGGTGGCGAAGGGCCGCGTCACCATGGTCGTGACCCTCAATGCGCGGCAGCAGGCGTGCGCGTTCGACGCACTCGAGCGCCTGGCGGCCAAGGCGACGGCGCGTTTGCCCTGACGTCCTGCGCCCCTTCCGAGCCTACCTCCCCGCGCGCCGACCTGTCTTCGCGCCCCTTCCAAGCTCACCTCCCCGCTCGCCGACCTGTCTTCGCTCCCCTTCCAAGCTCACCTCCCCGCGCGCCGACCTGTCTCCGCGCCCCTTCCAAGCTCACCTCCCCGCTTGGGGACCTGCCTTCGCTCCCCTTCCAAGCTCACCTCCCCGCGCGCCGACCTGTCTTCGCGCCCCTTCCAAGCTCACCTCCCCGTTCGCCGACCTGTCTTCGCGCCCCTTCCAAGACCACCTCCCCGCTTGGGGACCTGCCTTCGCTCCCCTTCCAAGCTCACCTCCCCGCGCGCCGACCTGTCTTCGCGCCCCTTCCAAGCTCACCTCCCCGCTCGCCGACCCCTCGTCGCGCCCTCTCCGCGGGCACACCGCTTCATTCCGGATCGCCTCCGCTCCATTCCGGAGCGTCCTCGCCTCCGTGCCCATGTGCGTTTTGCCCTTTTCACGCGCATTTCCCGGCATTCTCCCGCTGGCATTCCCCTTGCTGGGTCTGCCTCCCGAACCCGCGGCGCGACATCCCGTCGCGTCCGTTTCCAGCGAGGTGTCTCTCCCATGTCGACGACCACCACCCCGCCAAGCTCTCCCGCGCCGAAAAAGCGACCATCTGCCGCAAGATCCACGACAACCTCGTCACCCGCGCCCAGACGGGCCCCGCCGAGCCTGCGCTCGACGCGTTCATCCTGCAGCTCGACGGCCATCACGTGAACCTCGGCAAGAACGCGGAGGCCCATTGGCTCGATGTGGTGGGTCGGCTGCGCAAGTACGTGGAGAGCCGCGCGTCCGCGGGGGACGTCAAGCGGTCGCTCGAAGGTCGGGCGCTCCTCGCTCCGCTGTTGGACGCCATGGCGCACGCGAAAGCCGTGGCCGCCGCCCGCGCGACGCGACGGTCGAAAAAGGCGGGAGAGCCGACGGCCGAGATGCCGACGGGCTAGAGCGCCCTCGGCAGCGTGCTCGCGGTTCCATGGTCTCGCCGAGGGAGAATCTCCCCGAACCGCCCCCCGGTCTCACAGCTTGCAGTAATACAAACTGATATTGTCGCAGTAGCTTCCACTACACGCCATGCCCCTGCCACTGCATAACCCGCAGGCACGATCGCGGGCGGATTCTCCTCGGAGAAGGCGCCGCCCCAGTAACACGGCCACAGCGGGGAACCATACACGGTCATGCACTCCAGATACATGTTGTCGCACCAGCCGCCGTTGCATTTCAGGCCGGTCACGAAGCCATTCGGGCAGATACGATAGTAGGTGCCCTCTTCCGAGAAAGAAGTCGTCCACGAATAGTTGTGGGCCGCGTTGGAAACCGTCTCGCAGAGAAGGGCCACGTTGTCGCAGTAGGCTCCCTGGCAACTCACGCCGGTGACCACCGTATTGCCCGGACAATAGGCCGGCGCCGTCTCTTCCGAGATCGCCGCCGTCCACGTGACCAGCGCCTCCTCGCTCACGCCAACCTGCTCCTCGCTCTCACACGCGACGTCACCGCTGCATTCCGGCTGCTCCGTCGCCACGCAACCCACACCCAGGAGGCCAGCGACGAGGACGAAACCAAGATGACCCACTCGAATACCCATGTATTTCACCTTTCGGTCAACGTTCGGGCGCTTCCGATGCGGTGGTCTGGACCATGGTTTCGTTCTTTTCCCACGCCGTCTACTTCGGCGTCGATGACAGACCCCATGGCGAGCAGTTCCGTACCATGTCCGCAACGGCGGCAGCGGAGCGAAGGCGGAGGCGGGAGCGGCAAGCGGGAGCGGGAGCGGCGAGCGAAATCCGGTTGTCTACCGTTTCTGAGCAAGGGGGTAGGTCGTGCGCCGGAGGCGCCTTATGGGTGTTGCCAGGCGCGGCGACCGCACTTGCTACGGATCCTTGCTCATTCTTCGGCGTAGCAGGTACGCTCTCGGGATGCGCATTCACACTTTCCTTGTCCATGTCTTCCTCGTCCACGCCTCGATCCTCGCCCTCTTCGGCTGCAGCGGCGACCCGGCCCCCACGAGCACCGGAGATTGCGGCGGGCTCGACTGCCCGTCTTGCGACGAGGTGAACCTCTTCGGCCCCAAAACCGATATTTGCCAATCGTCCGTCACCTGCGCCGCGGATGCCGATTGCGCGACCACGCTCGACGGCCAATGCGTGGTGGATCTCGGCACCTACACGGCCGATTTCTTCGCTGCCGGTTGCGTGGGCGGGGCATGCGCTTATCACGTCGTCACGGCTGGCTGCCCCGATCTCACCACGTGCAGCGATTGCACCGAGCAGGGCAAATCGCAGGCTTGCTACCTCAAGGGCTCGGCTGCCGCCTGCGCCGATTGCTGCAGGGGTTCGTCCGGGGGCACCTATGCCGTGCCCTTCTTCCAAGCCTGCGCCTGCGGTGCGGGCATGCCGTGTGAATCCGCGTGCAGCAATAGCAGGTACTGCGGCGGCCAAGGCCCCGAGACGGACACTTGCGTCGCTTGCCTCAAGGGAACGCTGCGCGACGAGGGCGCATGCGTTGCAAGCAGCGATTTCCAATCCGCGTGCATTCACGTGGAGGGAAACAGCGCGTGCAAAAGCTTGTCGCAATGCTTGGCGACGTGCCCCACGCCTTGAGCGCTCGGACCGCTGTTGAGGAAGGGGGTAGGTCGAGTGCCTGAAGCGAACGGTCGCCGCAAGCCGTGGGCGTGGCTTCTGCGGCATGTATTTCCATCGACGTGACGGTGTGTCCGATAGGTGTGCTCGCCGTGCAAAGATACTGCCGCGGCGGTGGCGTCGCGGTGGCGGTGTTCGTGCGCGAGGTCAAATGGGCGGGTTGTTCACCCCAAGCGCGCCGAGCCTGTGGTGGAGAGGCGGATCAGCCCGGCGAGGCTCAGGGGCCCTGCCTACGCCGCGGTGGGCCGCCGGGCCACGCTCGCGAGCAGCCCGACGCCCACGAGGCACGTGAACGCGCTCGAGCCGCCGTACGAGATCAGCGGCAGCGTGACGCCCACCACGGGGAGCAGGCCCATCACCATGCCGGCGTTGATCACCGCCTGCCAGAACACGATCGCCGCGACGCCCACAGCGACGCGGGCCTCGAAGCGGTCGCGCGCGCCCGCGGCGATCCGCAGCGCGGCGAGCACCAGCGCGAGGTAGAGCGCGAGCACCAGCGCCGTGCCGGCGAAGCCGTGCTCGTGCGCCCAGACCGCGAAGGCGAAGTCGCCGTGGGCCTCGGGCAGCGGGTAGGGCTCGCTCCCCGCGAAGCTCTTGGCGCCGAGGAGGCGGCCGGCGCCGACGAGCCGCAACGCGTGGTCGCTCTGGTAGCCGGTGGTCATCGGATCGGCGCCGTGAACGAACGCAGCGAGGCGCGCGCGCTGGTAGTCGTGCAGGGTGAGCCACACGGTCGCGAGGCTGCCGATCGCGCCGATGGCCAGGGTGACCCGAGCGCCGCGCGAAAAGCGCTCGAGCGAAAGAGCCGACGCGGCGATCAGCGCGAGCACCACCGCGGTCCCGAGATCCGGCTGGAGCAGCACGGGGATCAGCGTGCAGGCGACGAGCCCCGCCGGGAGCGCGAGATCGCGGAGCGGTCGCGGGCCTTCGGCGGGACGAGAAAAGCAGCTCGCGAGCGCGAGCACGAGGCCGAGCTTGAGGGGCTCGGACGGCTGCACGTTGAGGCGCCCGAGGTGCAGCCAGCGGTGCGCGTCGTTGACCCCCGACGCGGCGAACGTGGCGATGGTGGCGAGGATCAGCGCGCCGTGAATCAAGAGCGCTCGGCGGTCCTTATGCCGGCGGAGATCCGCGGGCGCAACGAGGAGCGCCGCGGCCGAACCGACGATGAGCCACGCGAGCTGCCGGGGCCAGAGTGCGCTTTGCTCGGGGAGGGCGAGCCCCGCCGAGCGCACCGTCGCGAGCCCGATGGCGGCGAGCGCGACGGCGGCGCCGACAACGACGAGGAGGGGACGGTTTCGCACGGCGCGGATCATCGGGAGCCTCTTTCCTTGCCGGCGAAGTAGGCGCGCAGCGTGTCGTCCGCGATGGCGGTCGCGACGCGGTGATCCGCGAAGGACCGGCCCTGGACGAGGACGACGATGGCCACCTCGGGGGCGTCCGCAGGCGCGAAGCCCGCGAACCAGCCGTTCGTCTCCGGCATGCGGATGGGGCGCGCGGGCGGCTCGTCGTCCGGTGGAGCGTCCTCCGCTTCGATGTAGGCCGTGGGCATCAGGAAGAGCTCGCGCGAGTCGGACGCGCCTAGAGTGCCGGCCACGCTGGCTTGCAACCCGCGAAGCTCGCTCGCACGGGCGCGCAGCGCGGCGCGGACCCGCGCGAGATCCGCGGCCGGAACGTCCACCTGCCGCGCGGGCGCTGGCACGTCGCTCACGACGATCTGCGGCGTGCGCACGGTGCCGCCGTTCGCGAGGGCCGCGTAGGCCACCGCGAGCTGGATCGGCGTCACCCGCACGACGCCTATCCCGATCGCGGCGTTGAGGCTGTGGCCCGCGCGAAAGGGGCCCGGATCGGCGCGCTCGAACCAGGCGCGGCTCGGGACGAGCCCGGCGAGCTCTCGGCCCATCTCGATGCCGGTGGGCGCGCCGAGGCCGAATCGCCTGGCCTTGCCGACGATGGCGTCGAGCCCGAGGCGCGCGGCTTGATCGTAGAGCCACACGGAACAGTTCTCGACGAGAGCGTGATCCAGATCGACCCGACCGTGGGTGTGCGTGCAGCGGAACAACCGGAGCCCGAGGGGGTAATAACCCTTGCACTCGACCGAATGCTCGGCGGCAGCGCGATCCGAGGCGAGCGCCGCCAGCGCCGTGAAGGGCTTGATGGTCGAGCCCGGCGGCTCACTCTCCAGAAGCGCGCGGTTGAGCTCGGAGCCCGCCGGGACGGCCACGCCGCGATCGAGCAGGTTGGGATCGAACGCGGGGCGTGACGTGATCGCGAGCACGCGGCCGGTGTGCACGTCGATCAGCACCGCGGCGCCTTTGCGCTGCTCGTGGCGAGTGAACGACTCGTCGAGCGCGCGCTCGAGATCCATGTCGAGCGTCAGCGTCACGTCGTGCCCGGCGCGCGGCGCCTCGCCCGTGGGCGCCACCGGGCCGACGATCCGCCGCGACGCGGCCACGAACGCGTGGCCCGGCGAGCCGCGCAAGGTGCGATCTCGCGCGCGCTCGACGCCGGTGCGGCCGACGCGATCCCCCGGCAATTTGCCTGGATCTTTCGCGATGTCGGCCGGCGAGACCTCGTTCATGTACCCGATCGCGTGCGCGCCGAGGGGGCCGAACGGGTAGCGCCGCCCCGCTCGTTCGACGAGCTTGATCCAGGAGAGCGCGCGGTCGTCGCGGATCGCCTGAAGTCGCTCGGGATGGACGTCGCGGCGCACGAGGAGCAACTGGTCGCGCTTCGCTGCGGGCACAGCGTCGAGCTTCTGGCGGAGGCGGCTCTGCTCGTCATCGCTGAGGCCGAGCGCGGCGGCGAGGCGGGGCACCTTCTCCTCCGGTCGGGCGAGCATCCGATCGGGGACGACGTAGGCGTCGACGGCGACGCGATCCTCGGCGACGACGCGGCCGCGCGCGTCGCGGATCACCCCGCGGCTCGGCGCGAGGCGCACTCGTTTCACGCTGGCAGCTTCGAGGCGGGCCGCGTGCTCTGCGCCGTGCACGATCTGCAGGTGGACGCCGCGAGCCGCGAGGCCGAGGAGCGCCGCGCCGACGAACCACGACATGCCTCGCACGCGGCGTCCGAGGTGGGTGTGTGCGTCAGGGGCGCTCGTCGCCTCGTGGACATCGGGGATCGGGGCGGTGTCGTCGGGCATCACGGTCCTCCGTACATCGAGGGGTCAGCACGCGTCGTGAGAGCAAAGAGGAACGCGGCGAGGGCCCGCCGGTCTTCCCCTTCGTAGCGGGCGAGCGACGCGTCAATTCCGCGAATCGGACGGTGTCCGACACGTGGACGACTGGGGGTGCGGAGGCGGAGGCGGAGGCGCGTGCGCTTGCGCGTGCGGAGGCGGAGGCGGAGGCGGAGGCGGAGGCGCAAACGCAAACGCAAACGCAAACGCAAACGGGGGCGGGGTCAGGCGAGCGAAAACTCAACGACCAAATGTGGAATTGGTTCGTCGAGGGAAAACCCACGATCCACCCCGAATGGGGCAAGGGGGGTTGGAATGGGAGCCGTGATCCTGGGGTGAGAAGGTGTTCCACAGGCGTCGCCGGCCTCCGCTCCCCAGAACCAACCTCACCCCCAACCCCCTCTCCGCGCGGCGGAGAGGGGGCGAAAGGCGCTGGCTCAAGCCGAAAACTCCCTCCCTCTCCACTGTGTGGAGAGGGAGGGTTGGGGTGGGTGAGGCCTCCTGCGCACTCGAATGACCAGCCCCCCCGCGGCAACTCATGGCTCCGTGGAGGTGCCGCATGGTGCACGGACGAACGGTGCGAGACTTCTGGTGTGGTGCGTCGGGGGAAAAGCGGACACGTGGCGTTCTCGCCGCCCTTGGCTTCTTTTCCGCGGCGCTGCTCCCTGCGTGCAGCGGTTGCCAGGTCGAGATCGAGCGCAGCACCGCGACGCATGCGGACGGCCTCTATCGCCACCTCCTCGTCGGAGGAACGGAGCCCGACGGCGCGTTCGTCCTGGCGCTGCACGAGCGCGCGCCGGGGGATGAAGAGCTGGTCCTGGTCTCGCTTGCAGAGGGCGAAAAGCGCACCTGCTCGCTGGGCAAGGCAGCCTGGTACACCACGCTCCAGCCGCAACCCCCCTGGTACGGCGATGACGAGCCGTCCGTCGACCCTCGCCCGGCACGTATCCTGACGCTCGAAGGAGACATCGGGGCCAAGAGCGGGGACCTGCTCATCTTCGATGCGTCCTGCGTGGAGCGCATGCGCGTGCCCTCGGTCGAGGGCTGGTTGTGGCCGCTCTACGGCGCCCAGGGCAAACACGTGGGCTACGCCGCGCGGACGACGTCCGGGAAGGTCGTGACGATCGATCCCTGGGCCGGCTCGGTGCACACGATCGCCGAGAACGTGAGCTTCTCGACCTACATGCTCGACAAATTCTGGCTGATCGAGGGCGGGAGCGTGGTCGTGCGCGATCGCGATGGGAAAACGTTGCAAACTGCAGGCTCGGGCGTCACCGAGCTCGCGACGTATTCCGGAGACCAGGTGGCTTATGTGGATGCGAAAGGCCTCTGGGTGCTGAAACTGGGCGATCCCGAGCCCACGGCCATCCCCACGGCGGCCGCGCCGTGCAAACCCGAGTACTTCTACACGGGCTCGATACAGCTCGCCTACCGGGACGACTGCGCGGCCGGCGTGCTCGCGGTCCGGGACCTGACGACCGGGGACACACGCGTCCTCTCCGATAAGGTCACGTCCACGCGTTTCCGCTACGACCCTTCGATGTCGTGGATCTTCTTCGAGCGCGAGGAGCCTGGGAAGAAGCGCGAACTATGGGCCGTCCCGGGGGCTGGCGAGCCCGTGCTCGTCGGGACGAATCCGAGGCCCAACTGGTATCCTGGGCGGTCCGCGGCGGGCTTTTTGTTCGACCTCGATCACGACGGCGCGGCCGGCACGCTGGGAACCTGGACGCTGGAGGGCGGTTTTTCTCCGCTCCTCGAGAACTCCGCGGGGTCATGGGGAGGGTACACCGACCATTTCGCCGCGTTCGCGGACGTGCAGGAGGATGTCGGGACGCTCGTCGTGTACGACAGGAACACGCTGGCCGAAGCTCTCCGGATCCCGCGCGTCCACAGCTCGACCCCGACCTTTGCCCGCCAGGTGGCCGCTCTCGGCTACGTTCACGACTGGGACGACGCGCTCGGGGAAGGCACCCTCGGGGTCTGGATCCCCTACAACGGACAGCAGATCGACGTCGATACGGGCGTCACCGAATTCACCGAGATCTTCTGGCCCGAGCCCGGCATCCTCTACGCCGTGCGCGCGCCCGAACGCGCGGGCCTCTGGACAGCCTATCCGGACCTCTAGGCATCGGCCCGCGCGCGCCACGTCGGGGCCACGACCCCGTGGCCCCCCGAAAGCACACCCCCGCCTCCTGCGCACTCGAATGACCACCCTCCCCGCGGCAACTCATGGCTCCCGTGGAGGTTTCGCATGGTGAACGGACGAACGGCGCGAGGGTTCTGGTGTGGTGCGTCGGGAGAAACGCGGAGACGGGGCGCGCTCGCCGCCTTCGGCTTCTTGGCCGCGGCGCTGCTCCCTGCGTGCAGCGCTGAGGTCGAGATCGAGCGCAGCCCCGCGATGCACGCGGACGGCCTCTATCGCGGGCTCTTCGTCGGAGGATCGAAGCCCGACGGGACGTTCGTCCTGGCGCAGCACGAGCTCGCGCCGGGGGATGAGGAGCTCGTCCTGGTCTCGCTCGCAGAGGGCGAAAAGCGCACCTGCTCGCTGGGCAAGGCATTCTTTTACCACACGGCCCAGCCGCAACCCCCTCCCGAGTTCGGCGTGAGCGAGCCGTTCGTCGACCCTCGCCCGACACGTATCCTGACGCTCGAAGGAGAGCTCGGGGCCGAGAGCGGGGACCTGCGCGTCTTCGACGCGTCCTGCGTGGAGCGCATGCGCGTGCCCTCGGTCGAAGCGCCGGTGCAGATCATCGGCGGGTCCACGCCCCGCGCCTACACCGCGCAGACGACGTCCGGGGAGGTCGTGGTGATCGATCCCTGGGCCGACTCGGTGCGCACGATCGCCGAGAGCGCGAGCTTCTGGCAATACCGGCAGGACAAGTTCTGGTTGATCGAGGGCGGGCGCCTGGTCGTGCGTGATCTCGATGGGAACATCTTGCAAACCGCGGGCGAGGGCGTCACCGAGGTCGCGGTCCCGTATTCCGGAGACGAGGCGGCTTATGTGGATGCGACGGGCCTCTGGGTGCTCGAGTCGGGGGACCCCGGGCCCATCGCCATCCCCACGACGGCCGCGCCGTGCAAACCCCAATACGGCTTGGGGGGGGCCCCGCTGAAGCTCATATACCGGGACGACTGCGCGGCCGGCGTGCTCGCGGTTCTGGACCGGGAGACGGGGGACACACGCCTCTTCTCCAGCGGGGTCACGTCCGCGTATGCCGCGAACCACATTACGATGTCGTGGGTCTTCTTCGAGCGCGAGGAGCCTGGGAAGAAGCGCGAGCTCTGGGCCATCCAGGGGGCCGGCGAGCCCATGCTCGTCGGGACGAATCCGAGCCCCACCTGGTTTGCTTGGCCGCGCAAGGAGGACTTTCTGGTCGAGCTCGATCACGACGGCGCGACCGCCACGCTTGGAAACTGGACGCCGGAGGGCGGTTTTGCTCCGCTCCTCGAGAACTTCTGGGATGGATGGGCAGGGATGAAGGGCTATTTCCCCACGCTCACGGACCCCGAGGAGGATCTCGGGACGCTCGTCGTGCTCGACACGACGACGCTGACCGAAGCGCTCCGGATCCCGGGCGTCCACCGCATGACCCCGGACTTTGTCACCCAGGGGCGCACCCTCCGCTACATTCACGACTGGGACGACGCGCTCGGCGCAGGCACCTTCGGGGCCTGGGTCCCCGCCACCGGAAAGCAGCTCGACGTCGATACCGGCGTCACCGAATCCGGCGAGCTCTTCTGGCCCGAGCCCGGCGTCGTCTACGCCGTGCGCACGCCCGAACGCGTGGGCATCTGGACAGCCTATCCGAAGCTTTAGGCATCGGCCCCCGGCGCCCCCTTCCATGATGCGCGGGCCTATAGCATCGTCCGGCCCCCGCCCCCCATGAGCGCCCTCTCCGCCTTCGCCTTCTACCCCGTCTGGGCCCTCGCCCTCCTCGTCGGGTTCGTCTCGCTCCGCCTCGGCCGCTCGCGTGGCTACGCGCTCCCGCTCCTCTGCTTCGCGCAAGGCGTCTGGGTGACCGGCCTCGTGCTGTTCGCGACCCCGAACACGAGCCACATCGCCGAGCGCGTGCTGCCGTCGGGCATCGTCCAGGGTGCGGGCTTCCTCCACGCCGCCGAGGCCCTCGCGGGGAAGCCCCGGCGCAAGCTCGTCGCGGGCGCCTGGATGGCCACCGGCGCGTTCGCAACACTCGGCGCCGCGGCCCCTCGCCTCTTCTACGGCCCCGGCGCACGCGGCATGGGGCCGGCCTTCGTCCCCTTCGCCGCCCTCGGCGTCGCGGCGGCCGTGGCGATGCTCGCCTACCTCGCGGCCCGCGCGCAGAGCGCTGCCGGCGATGAGCGACGCGCCCTCGTCACGCTGCTCGGCGCGGCGGTCCTCGGCTGCCTCGGCGGCGGCGGGGCCATCAGCGCCTTCATCCTCGGCATCGGCCCCCTCTGGATCGCCGCCCCGCTCATGCTCGGCTCGACCTTGCTCGCCGCGCACGCGACGCTCGGCCGCGAGCAGGGCAAAGCAAGAGCCCTCGTGCGGAGCGGCATCGTCTACGCCGTCATCACAGCGAGCGTCTCCACGGTCTTCGTCACGGCGTACGCGTTCGCGCTGCCGTACCTCGTGCCGGCGCAGGGATCGACGTTCACGTTCGTCGCCGGCGCGCTCGCCGTCACCTTCTTCGCGGCGCTCCCGGTCGATCCGCTGCGGCAGATCGTCGTCGACGGGATCGGCCGGCGCGTCGCCGAAAACCCCATCGGCGTGCGTGACCTCGCCGAGGCCGTCGATCGCAGCGAAGCACGCGCGGATCAGGCCGAGCGGCTCGCCGAGATGGGTCGTATCGTCAGCGCCGTCGCCCACGAAATCCGCAATCCCCTCGGCGTCATGCTCGCGCAGGCCAAGATCCTCGAGCGCCGCGGCGCCGACCCCGAGACCCTCGCCGGGCTCCGGCAAGAAATCGCGAACGCCCGGCGCTTCCTCGACGATCTGCTGCGCTACGGCAAGCCCCGCCCGCTCGATCTCGCCGTCGCCCCGGTGCTCGCCGAGGTCACACGCGCTGCCGAGGCCGCGCGCGCCGCGTTCGGCGACCTCGCCGCGCCCGTCGACGTCACCGGCGACGCCACGCTCAGCGCCGAGCTCGACCGCGCGGCGCTCGGCGACGTGGTGAAGGTGCTCGTCCACAACGCGCTCGTCGCCCTGTCGACCGCGGACGCCGGCGGTCGCGTCACGATCGAGGTCGCAAGCGAGGGCGACGAGGCCGTCGTGCGCGTGACCGACGACGGCCCCGGCGTCCCCGTCGAGATCGAGCCGCGCCTCTTCGAGCCCTTCGTCACGGGGCGCGGCCGCGACGCCTCGCACCCCGGCACGGGCCTCGGCCTCGCGATCGCGGCGCGCTGGACCGAGCGCCACGGCGGCTCGCTCCGCCACGAGCGTCCCGGCGCCGGGGGCGCGCGCTTCATCGCCCGGTTTCCGAGGACGGCGCGCGTGGTCAACGCCGCCCCGATGGACCAGACTCGCGCCCGATGAACCGATCCTCCGCCTCGATTCTCGTGGTCGACGACGACGCCGGCTTCCGGCGCGCCTGGCGCACCCTCCTCGAAGCGGAGGGCCTCGTGGTGCTGGAGGCCGGCGCCGCCGAGCCGGCCCGCGCGACGTTCCTCGCGAAGCGCCCGCGCCTCGTCCTGCTCGACCTGATGCTGCCGCCCTCGGGCCTGCCGAAGGAGGGCGCCGCGCTGCTCGATGTGTTCCTCGCGGCCGAGCCACGCGTGAAGGTCGTGGTGGTGTCGGGGACGGGCGAGACGCAACTCGCGCTGGATCTCGTGCGGCGGGGGGCCTACGACTTCATCGAGAAGCCGGTCGACCCCGACGTCCTGCTCGCCGTCCTCGCGCGGGCCCGGGCGCGGCTCGATCTGGAGGATCGCGTCACCGAGCTCGAAGACCGGCTCGCGGCGACGGGTGAAGCCGGCCTGCTCGGCAGCTCCCCGGCCTTCCTCGAAGCGCTTTCCATTGCCGAGCGCGCCGCGCCGGCCGATCTGCCCGTGCTCGTCACGGGCGCGTCGGGCACCGGGAAAGAGCTCTTCGCCCGGCGCGTGCATGCGCGGAGCCGCCGCCGCGAGGGGCCGTTCGTGGCCGTCAATTGCGGGGCGCTCACGCCTTCGCTGCTCGAATCGACGCTCTTCGGCCACAAGAAAGGCGCGTTCACGGGCGCCATCGCGGACGGGCGTGGCCTCTTCGTCGAGGCGGACGGCGGAACGCTGTTCCTCGACGAGATCGGCGACCTCGAGCTCGCGCTCCAGGTCAAACTCCTCCGCGCGCTCGAATCGGGCGAGGTGTTGCCCGTGGGCGCCGGAAAACCGGTCCGCGTCGACGTCCGTATCGTGTCGGCGACGCATCGGCCGCTGGAACAGATGGTCCGGAGCAGCACCTTCCGCGAGGACCTCTACTGGCGCATCCGGGGGATCGAAATCACGCTGCCGAGCCTCGTCGATCGGACCGGGGATCTCGCGGTCCTGGCGCAACACTTCCTCAACGAGGCGCGGGCGCTCGTGCCGGGCGCCGGGCCCACGACGCTGTCGAAAGAGGCCCTTCGGCGGCTCGAAGACCACGATTGGCCGGGCAACCTGCGCGAGCTGCGGCACGAGATGCAGCGGGCCCTCGTGATGGCGGCCGGCCGCTCGGAGATCCTCGAAGCGGACCTCTCCCCGGCGCTCCGTCGCTCACGGTCGGCGGCGGCCGTCGAGGCGCCCGCGGAGGACACGTCGCTCACGCTGGAGCAGAAGATCGAGCGCCTGGAGCGCGCGGAGATCACGCGCGCCCTCGCGGAATGCCAGGGCAACCGGAGCCAGGCCGCGCAGCGGCTCGGGCTGTCACGCCAGGGCCTCTTGAACAAGCTGGATCGGTACGGCTTGCGCTGACGGAGGCGCTATCCGCGCGCTCCCCTCGGCCGGCCGGGGCGGGTCCAGCGCTCGAGGATCACCGCCGCGACGAGCGCGAACGGTGCGAGGGACGGGGTGAGCACGAGGCCCATCACGAACCCGAACCACGCCCCCTGCAGGGGCTCGCCCTCCCACAGGAACAGGAGCGCGAACGTCACGGCCATCACCCCGAAGTAGCCGAAAACCGCAGCCCCGGCGAGCGTGAGGGTGCGTGCCTTGCGGAGGTCTCGGGCCAGCGCGCCGAGCAGCCCTCCGACGAGCGCCGCGGGCAGGAGTGCGGCCAGCAGGATGCGCCCCAGGAACGAGACCGTCTGCTGGTGCTCAGCCCTATCCGCGCCGACGGTGTCTCCGTACGAGAAGGTCCACAGGGCATAAAAGACGAGGTAGGCCACGAGCGTCGCCACGCCGAGCGCGACTCCCTTCCAGACCTCCGACGTGACACGAATTCGTCCCACGGTTCCTCCCAGGTTCCTTTTGCCCCGCGGCGCATCGCAAAGGCAGTGCCACGCCGGTTCTTCCGAGATTCGCAAGCGAGCCGGGCCGCGATGTCCAGCCGTTGGAGGGAGGTGTCCACGCGCTGGACAGTCGAGCTTGACGGCAGGTCGCGTGGAGAGCGGCTGGGCCGCGGCGCGCGGCCTCGGAGCGGGTTGGCATCACGCTTGCGATGTCGACGCGGCATGACGTCCACGAAGCCCCACGACGCTCTCCCCCTCGGAACCCTTCTCGGCCGCGCCGTCACGGTGGTCTTCGCCGTGGCGACGCTCCTCCTCGTGCTCGTGATGTTCGACTTCCGCATCCCGTACAAGCCCGGCTTCGGCCTGATCATCGTGGCCACGCTGCTCGGCCTCGGGGCCTCGGTATGGTGGCTCGGGGGACTCGCGGGGCGCGCCATCGAGCAGCGCGGGGGCGCGGCCGTGGCATGGGGTCCACTCGCCGGCCTCGCAACCCTCGCGATCACCGCATTTTCACTCGCGTTGGCGAGCGCCGCGCAGATCGAGCACGACCGCGGATTCAGCCTGGCGCAGGCGGCGTGGGATTATTTCGGCAAGCCGTTCGTGTTCACGATGGCCTACGGAGCCATTCCGGCCGCGCTGATCGGGCTTCTCTGCGCCGGCGCGATTCACGGCGCCATCACCCTGATGCGCAGGGCGCCCCTCGAGGACGCGCCCTGAGAGGCGCTTCGCTGGGGCGTTGCCCCAGGCCCCACCAGGGGCTATCCGCCCCTGGACCCGGACCAGCGCAAGCGCTGGACCCGGGGTCGATGAACTGCGCAACGCGCAGTTCATCGAACAGGCCGAGTCAAGACCAGCGACGACCCTGCCCATCAAGACCGCGGCGCTGACGATTCAACGGGCCACGTGCCCGTCGCCAGCGTGCAACGCACCTCCATGGTCTTGCCACCGGCCTGTGGGAAGAACTGCGCATCGCGCAGTTCTTCCACCACGAGTCCAGGGCTTGCCCTGGTTTGGGTCGAGGGGCGAACAGCCCCCGCGGGGCCCGGGGCAGCGCCCCGGCGCAGCGCCCCGGCGCGGCGAGGTGATGAATCAGAAGCCGCTGGGAACGGCCACGCACTGGCCGGGGACCAGCAGGTTCGGCACCGTGCCTGCCGGGCAATTGCCGACCGGCGGCAGACTGCTCGGCGGAGGGATCGCGCCGGGCGCAGGAACCGCGCCGCCGCTCGGGAGAGGCAGGCATACTCCGAACACGGCCGTTTGCCCCTGGGGGCAGCTCGCGACGGGTACGTTCGGGGCTGGCGGCATCGAGGGCGGCACGTACGGCGCGCCTGCTGCGTCCGTCACGCGGACGCGATACGCGTGGAGCAGATGCGTTCGCATCATCGACTCGGGGATCCACAGATATCCGCCGAGCCCCCACTGCGTCCCCCAGCTATTCTGGAACAGGAACTCCCGCCCCGTCGGCCCCATGCGATAGCCCTGCAGCACCACCGCGTGGCCGATGCCGTCCTGGCGCGGATAGTACGGCAGGTATCCCGATCGCACGCTGTTCCAGTCCCACGCTTGCCGATCGAACGCGAGCGCGACCCACACGGCCTCCCCCTCCGCGAGCAGGAGCGCCATCTGGTCGATGTCCTTTGCCTCCATGTATTCGAGCGCGTCGATGCGGTAGGCGCCCATCGAGTCGGCGCGCGCTCGCTCCGACAGCAGCATCGGGTCGTTCGCGCCGGAGCCCGGGACGACGCCCGCGTCGGACTGACAATATCCGCCATGCGCCGGCGACGAGATGCGGCACGCCTTCACCTTGTCGAAGGGCCACACCGGATCGACGGCGAGCGGTCGGCCCTTGAGGACGCCGAGATCGTTCGGCTGCGTGTAGGTCGCGAAGATGTGCAGGGGCGACACCACGTCGTAGCGCCCCCGCCGCCGGATCGCGTTGTCCATCACGGACGACATCGCGAACCCCGAGCACGCCCCGACCGGGTTTTGATCCTTCACCGGGCCCGTCAGCCCCTGCGCGCGATGGTCCACCTGGGCCGGCAGCGAGCCTGCCGCGATCGCCCTCGGCACGTACGCGACGGCGTTCGTGGCCGTCCGGATCGCTGCACAATCGATGAGCCGCGTCACCTCGGGCGGCAGCCCCGGGAGCGGGCACGGCATCGTCTTCTGCGCCGCGATGATCATGTCCAGCATCGCCGAGCCCAGCGCCGGCTGCGCGGGTTGCGCCTGCGGCATGGGCTGCGTCGGATACGGCTGCGCCACGTAGGGCTGCTGCGGCGGCGCGGGTGGCGGGCTCTTGGAGCAGGCCGCGAGTAGCGAGGCCGTGAGCACGAGCGCCCGCGGTGCGAGGCGGGGGTGGCGGTCGGAGCGAGGCGAGCTTGGCATACGTACGGATGAACGCAGCGGGTCGGCGGATGTTACACGACTGTACGACGCCCGAGCACGATCCTGCTCCCGCCTTCGCCCTCCGCCCTGGGTGGCTATGGCCGGGCGCCCTTGAACCCCTCGCCTTCCCTCCCGTAGAGTGCCCGTCTCGATCGGCGCACGCCGTGACATCGCCATGAATCCGCGTTCGAAAACCTTCGTCGCCACCTTCCTCGGCCTCACCGCTTCCCTCCCCGGCTGCACGAGAGACGCCGTTCCGCAAGGCTCGCCGCCCCTTCTGCCGGCGAGCGCGTCGATGGCCGAAGCGCCCGCGCCTCCGGCGGTGAACCACGCCTCGGAGCGGCTTGATTGCGAATGGGTCCGCAAAAAGGACAACTGCTGGCAGACGATGAAGCGTGAGATCCGCGCCTGCCTCGGCCCTCTCCCGATCGAGGGCATGCTCGCGCGTGACGGAAAAATCTGCACGGCCTCGAATGCGGAGGTGCTCTTTCGACCCGAGACGCCGAAAGCGCCCACCTGGGTCCTCGACATCGAGGTGCGCGTCGCGAACAAGACCTGCTTCCGCTATCGCGACACGGGCCCGGAGACAGGGACGAGGACGGACACGCCTCGGGTACACGTCCTCGAGGGGCCGACCGGCGCGACGATTTCGTTCACGTCGGGCATGCCCCCCACGCTCGTGTGCCCCGACGGATCGACCTTCCGCGCGGGCCCTGCGGACCTGGGCCTCGAGGGATGCACCACGGAGCGTGTCTGGGAGGGCGCGCTTCCGCTGGGTGTAGGAAACTTCCACCCCGACACGTCTCCGATCTGGCTGTCGCTCGATCCACGCTGGGGGCACGTCTTCGATTGCGAGCGTCCGCGCGACTGAAGCGTCGGACGCCCGACGAGAACGCCGGCAGGTCACGCGAGCAACAGCCGACTGGCGGCTGAGCGGGGGGCCCCGCACAGGCGGGGCCCTTTGACACCTTGGCGCGCCCGTAAGGCTCGGCTACCTTCGCGTACGTGTGACGTAACCGCTCGTAACCGGCGGCGCTCCTCTCCTCAACGCATACTGCCTCCGTCAGCTCGATGCGCTCGTGGGATGGCGCTCGAGACCCGGTCCAGTGCATTGCGGCGCGGAGGCCACGGCAATCATGCGTCCATCGAGCACGGCTCGACGGATACAAAGGAGACGGCATTGACTCGCAATAAACTCATTCGGGGTCTTGGTCTGGCTACGGTGATCCTTGCCGCGGCGGCATGCCAAGGTACGGACGCGGAGGTGGACGATTTGCGCGACAGGCACAGCTCGGACATCCCAGCGCATCTGGCAGCGCTGCCAGATGCGGAGGTGGTGCAGCTCGACGACGACGCGATCCCGCGGTTCGTCACAGGGAACCTGGGCCGACTCGCGACGGCGGCTCACGTCGAAAAGACCGATTTCGGCGCGGTTCTCTCGGACATCGCCCCGGTGTTCCGCGCGGACGCGAGCGAGCTCTCGCTCCGGCGTGCCCGGATCGACGAGCAGGGGGACCAACACTTCCGCTTCTCGCAGACCAAGAACGGCTTGCCCGTCATCGGCGCGGAGCTCGTGCTTCATGTGCGGGACGGGGTGATCATCGCGGCAAACGGCGGCGCGCGGAGCGACCTACCGGCGGACGAGCTGCCCTCCATCGAGCTTTCGGACGCGCTCGGCGCGGCCCGGGACAGCTCCGAGGCGGCGGACGTCTTTGTGGAGGACGAGGCGCCGCTCGCCTATTACGCTGCCAGAAAGCGGCTCGCGCTCGTGTATCGAGTCGAGGTTCGCGGCCGGCTCGAGGACGGGACTCCGGTGCGGGACACCGTGCTCGTGGACGCGGCGGACGGCTCGATCGCGCTCCGGATACCGCACATCCACACCGCCAAGAACCGGCAGGTGTATACGGCCAGCAATTTGCCCGAACTCCCGGGGTTCCCCGTCCTCCCGGGCACGCTGGTGCGGAGCGAGGGGCAGGCAGCGAGCAGCGATACCACCGTCAACGTCAACTATGACTGGCTCGGCAAGACCTACGACTGTTACAAGAACCTGTTCGGCCGCGACTCCTACAACAACGCGGGCGCCGCGCTCGTCAGCACCGTTCATTACGACATCAACTACGTCAACGCGTACTGGGACGGGACGCAAATGGTGTTCGGCGACGGGGACGGCGTGAACTCCTCGAGCCTGGCTCATTCGATGGATGTGACGGCCCACGAGCTCACCCACGCTGTCACCGGCAGCGAATCGAACCTCACCTATTCAGGCGAGTCCGGCGGCCTGAACGAGGCGATGAGCGACATCTTCGGCGCGGTCTGCGAATGGTACCGCGATGGCCAGGTGGTGAATGGCAAGACGTGGATCGTGGGCGATGAGGTATGGACGCCGGCGACTCCGGGCGACGGCCTGCGCTACATGGCGAACCCTGCCCAGGACGGCGAATCCCTCGATTTCTACAACAGCAGCGCCGGCTCCGCCGACGTCCACCTGAGCTCGGGTATCGCCAATCTGGCGTTTTACCTTCTCTCGCAGGGCGGCACCCACCCGCAGGGCAAGTCTTCCGTCAACGTGACCGGCATCGGCATCCTCAAGGCGGCCCGGGTCTTCTACAAGGCGAACGTCGACATCCTGACCTCGAGCGCAAGCTTCCTCGACGCCAAGAACGCGACGGTGCAGGCGGCGACGCAGCTCGGGTTCACCCAGGCGGAGATCGACGCGGTCGCCAAGGCCTGGGACGCCGTCGGCGTCGTCCCGCCGCCGCCGCCCCCGGCCACCCCGCTCCAGAACAATGTGCCGCTGACCAACCTGAGCGGGAACTTCGAAGGCGCAAAGTATTACACGCTCGACGTCCCCGCGGGCGCCACGAATCTGGTCTTCACGACCAGCGGCGGCACCGGCAACGTCTTCATGGACGTCCAGTTCGGCTGGCCTTCGTTGGGCCAGGCTTGCGTGCCGACCGGCAGCGGAACCTCGCTGACCTGCACCGTTTCCAGCATTCAGGCGGGTACCTATTACGTGATGCTCCTCGGCTTCCTCCCCTATTCGGGCGTCACCCTGAAGGGCTCGTTCACCGCGCCTGCGGCCACCACCGCCGACCTCGTGATCAACGAGATCGACTATGACACCGTCGGCACGGATAGCAGCGAATACGTCGAGATCTACAACCCGGCCGGCGGCGCCGTCAGCCTCTCCGGGTGCGCGCTGGTCCTCGTCAACGGCGCGAACGGCGCTGTTTACAGCACAGTGGACCTGAGCCCGGCCGGCTCCCTCGCCGCCGGGCAATACCTCGTGGTCGGGGCGAGCGCGGTGGTGGTGCCCGCCGGCGCGAAGAGGATCAATGTCCCCACGTCGACGAACATCCTTCAGAACGACACGGAGGGCGTGGCGCTGGTGTGCGGCTCGAGCGTCGTCGACAAGCTCTCCTACGAGGGCAACGTCACCGCGGCGACCATTCCGGGCGTGGGCACCGTGAGCTTGGTGGAGGGGACGGCGTTCGCCACCGCGGATAGCAACACCTTGACCCGCTCGCTTTGCCGCCTGCCAAACGGCGCCGATACGGACAACGCCTCGGTCGACTGGGGCACCTGCTCGAGCCTCACCCCGGGCGCTCCCAACTGAAGCAATTGGTCTCATCTGGGAGCCGCTTCGCTGGGGCTTTGCCCCAGGCCCCACCGGGGCTATCCGCCCCTGGACCCGGACCAGCGCAAGCGCTGGACCCGGGGTCGATGAACTGCGCGATGCGCAGTTCATCGAACAGGCCGAGTCAAGACC
>NZ_JAGTJJ010000106.1 GCF_028435365.1 Polyangium jinanense
GCTCGTTCGATGAACTGCGCATCGCGCAGTTCATCGACCCCGGGTCCAGCGCTTGCGCTGGTCCGGGTCCAGGGGTGGACAACCCCTGGTGGGGCCTGGGGCAAAGCCCCAGCGCAGCGCCTCCCAGATGAGACCAATGCTCAGGCGTCAAGGCACAGCGAGGGGAGGGCCCCACGGAAAAATCACTGGATCGCGAGGGCCGAATGGAAGGATGCTACGTGCGCGCATGCGGAACACGCAACTTCCCCTCCTGCTCCTCCTGTTCACCGCCGCCTGCGGGGCCTCGTCCGAGGCCGCGAAAGAGCCGGCCACGCCCGCCTCCGGTTCGTCCTCGGGCAGCACCGACGAGGTCGCGGAGCCCTCGGCGGCGAACGAAAACGTCCTCTCCTTCGGGTGGAAGGTGCCTTGCCGCGTGCCCGTCGAGCGCGTCTCGGAGAAGAAGGGCAAGGGCGCGAAAATGCGCTTTTTCGTCGCGGCCCGTCCCATGAAGGACGGCAAGATCGAGGTCCGCGTCGAGGACACCAAGTTCCTCGTGATCGACGGCGAGGACGCCACCACGCCCGAGGTGCAGGAAAAGCTCGCCCCCGTGCTCCCGCTCCTCAGCATGCCCGTGCCCATGATCATTTCGCCCGAGGGCGAGTACCTCGAGGCCCGTGGGCTCGATCAGATGATCAAGCGCATGCTCGCCACGCCGGCGATCGCCAACAACCCGAAGCTCTCGACGTTCATGGAGCAGGCGCTCCGCTCGCCGCAGATGCAGGCGCAGCTCGCCTCGGCCGCGGGCGACTCCTGGAATGCCTGGGTCGGCGCGTGGATCGGGCTCCCGAATGCGCCGGGCGAGGTCGTCGAGGCCGACGACCAGGTCCCCGCCGGCGCGGAGACGATTCCCGTGCGCCTGCGTTTCGAGCACCACGGCAAAGTCCAGGAGGACGACGCGCTCGTCCGGGTCTCGATCACGCAGACCCTCCAGGGGGAAAAAGCGGCCCAGGGCCTCGCCAGCCTCATCCGCGAGATGGCCGGGCCCCATTTCCCCAAAGACATGCCCATCGAAAATATCCGCCGCATCACGCGCACCGAAGCGGAGACCGACCCGCGCACGCTAAAGCCCCGCCACGTGCGGTTCGAGCAGACCGTCGACATGACCATGGGTGGAAAATCGCAGAAGAGCCGTGAGTACAAGGACGACACGTTCGACTGGTCCCGCGCCGAGGGCTGCCGCTGACCCCTGCCGTCCCCCCGGCCGCCGTGATAAAAAGCGGCATGCGAAACGACGGGAAACTCTCCGCAATCCTCCTCACGGCCGCCTTTGGTGCCGCCGGGTGCACGGCCGAGGAACGGCAGTTCGCGAACATCTGCGACACGGCGATCCTCTGTGACGACTTCGAATCGGGCGGCACGGGCGACAAACCCGGAGGCAAGTGGCGCACCGTCGAGGTGGGCGGGTCCGTCGTCGTCTCCTCGGAGAATGCCCGGAGCGGCTCGCGCGCCGTGAAGATCACGGCGGCCGCGACCAGCATGAACGCCGATTTTCGGACCGTGATGCTCGCGCTCGACGACACCTCGGTGCTCCCCCCGGAGGGCAACGTGCTTTATGGCCGGGCGATGATGTTCATCGAATCCGTGCCCATGCAAGCGGGGGGCGTGGGGCTCGTGACGGGGCAGGGACGCGTACCCGGACAGACCTACAAGGCTTATTACCGTTATGGCGTGCACCACCCCATCATCGACGAGGGGACGGGAGCGTTCCTCGGCAGTCAGCTCACGGCGTTCTACGACACGCCCGAGTATTACGAAGATCCGATGAGCGCCCCTCACACGGCGTGCTGGGCCCACTCGCACGAGGTGGCCATACCCGTGGGGCGGTGGGCGTGCTTCGAATGGAAGTTCGACGGGCAAAACAACGCGATGCAGCTCTCCGTCGACGGGTATGGCGTGCCCGGCCTCGCCGTGAAGGAGACCGGGGACGGCTGTACGAACCCGGATACGCCGACGGCTCCCTGGGTGGCGCCGCTCTTCTCCGAGCTCTACCTGGGGTGGGAGTCCTATCTGCCGGACGAGGCGCGCGCGATCTGGATCGACGACGTCGTCCTCGCCACGCGGCCGATCGGTTGTCCCGAATGAACGTTACTTCTTGCCCTTGAACGTCCAGTCGTAGGAGATGACCGTCGCCTCGTTCTTCGTGGTGCCCGTGACCTCCATCGAGAGGGCGCCCGTGTCGTCGAAGTTCAGCGTCGCCGAGAGGGGGAGCTTGCCTTCCCAGTTCGCCACTTTGACGTCACACGTGTTTTTCACGACGACGAGCTTCGGCGTCGACGCCTCGCCCTTCATCTCGCAGGACGCGAATTTCACGACGTAGCCGTTCCCGTCCTTCGAGACCGTCACGGTCGCGTCGGGCACCTTGCGCGGCGGCGACTCGTTCTTGGCGACTTCCGCCGTCTGCGCGACGGCGATCTTCATCGTCCCGGACTCCGTGGCCTCGCCTTTGTACGTGCCCGAATAGTCCGTGCCACAGCCGGCCACGCCAAGGGTCCCCACCGCGAGAAAACCGAAGAGATAGTGGTGTTTCATCGTGCCTCGTTCGATGCACCGAAGACCCAAGCACGGCGCGTGCCGGGCTCGCGCGTCGCCCTACATACACCAAACGGCCCGGATTTTCATCGGTCCATGGACGTCGCCGGTCGACACGGCGCAAGGCGCGCGCGGAGGCGCAGGAGATGCGCCGCGGCCGTGCCCTTCGTCGTTGAGTCGGGCGCGCGCGATCTGGTAGGTACACGGGTGTGAGCTTCAAGGAATACGACGACCACGACGCTCTGGGTCTCGCCGCGCTCGTGAAGAAAGGGGAGGTGAGCCCCGTCGAGTTGCTCGAGGAGGCGATCACGCGTGCCGAACGCGTGAACGGGCGGCTCAACGCGATCGTGATCGGCATGCACGTCATCGCGCGCGAGCGGGCGCGCGGCGAGCTGCCCGACGGCCCCTTCCGCGGCGTGCCTTTCCTCATGAAGGACATGGCCTCCGCTTATGCCGGCGTGCCGCTTCAGGCCGCGAGCCGCCTCTATCGTGGAAATGTCCCTGCCCACCACGCCGAGCTCACCGAGCGATTCCTGCGCGCCGGCCTCGTCGTGTTCGGCAAGACGAACTCCCCCGAGTTCGGCATCCTGCCGACGACCGAGCCCGAGCTTTATGGCCCCACGCACAATCCCTGGCGCCTCGGCTACTCGCCGGGCGGATCGAGCGGCGGCGCGGCGGCGGCCGTCGCGGCGGGGATCGTGCCCATGGCGCACGGCGGTGACGGCGGCGGATCGATTCGTATTCCGGCCGCGTGTTGTGGCCTCTTCGGCTTCAAGCCCACGCGCGCGCGCACGCCGGTCGGCCCCGACGTGAGCGAGAGCTTTTACGGGTTCGCCACCGAGCACGTCCTTTCCCGCACCGTGCGCGACAGCGCGGCCGCGCTCGACGCGACGGCCGGGCCCGAGTCGACCGCGATGTACCACGCGCCCGCGCCGTACCACGGTTTTTTGGATGCGCTCGGCGCGCCCCCCGAAAAACTCCGCATTGCCTTCACGACCGAGCCGCTCCTCCACGGCGCGGACCCCCACCCGGACAACCGGCGCGCCGTCGAGGAAACGGCAAAACTGCTCGAAAAGCTCGGGCATCACGTGGAACCGGCGCGGCCGCGCTTCGACGCGCGCGAGTTCGCGAAGGGGTTTTTCCTGCATTTCAGCGCGCTCGTCGCCGCCGAGATCCGCGCGTCGGAGGACTTCCTCGGCCGCCCGGCGCGGCGCGAGGATGTCGAGCGGACGACGTGGCTCTTGAACCTCGTCGGCCGGAGCACGGACGCGGGGACGTTCGTGTATTACCGGCGCAAGCTCTTCGAAGTGCAGCGCGCCGTGGCCGGGTTTTTTCAGGAATACGACGTCCTGCTCACGCCGACGATCGGCAGGCCGCCCGTGCCGCACGGGACCTTGCTCGCGAAGGGCCTGGAGGAGGGGATGCAAGAGCTCGTGGCGCGGCTCGATCGCCCGGAGCTTTTGCGGCTGCCGCGGCTGCTCGACATGGCCGTGGAGCGCGCGTATGCGTTTTCGCCGTTCACGCCGGTCTTCAACGTGACGGGGCAGCCTTCGGCGAGCGTGCCGCTCCACTGGAATGCGGAGGGTTTGCCCATCGGGACCATGCTCACGGCGCGCTTCGGGGAGGACGCGCGTCTCTTCCGGCTCTGCGCGCAGATCGAAGAGGTCCAATCCTTCCGCGCCCGTCGCCCGCCCGTTCACGCTTCCGCGTCCCCGGGGCTCTCGTGACGTGATTCCGAGCCGGCGTCCTCCCTGCCCGGCGGATCAGTCGTCGCCGGGCGTGAAGAGGATGGGATACGAGACCGTGGTCTCCTTCGTCGCCGCGGGGAAAACGAAGCCCTGGGCAGCGTCGCGCATGCAAGCCTCCATCGGCTGCGTCGCGGCCGATTCCGCCGTGGCCTTGAGGGTCGTCATGTGCCCGTCGGTGCCCACCTTGAAATCGAGGATGATGCGACCCGACGCCGCCGGATTCGTCTGGAGGACCGCCTCGTAACAAGGCCGGAACGAGGAAAAACCTCCGCGCACGACGGCCTGGATCTCCTCGGCTTCGAGCGACTCCGGCACCTCGACGCTCGTGGCCTCGAGCGGGAGCTCGTCCATGCCGGCGAGCGTGGTCTCGACGTTGTCGAGCTGGGCGAAGCGCGGGGCCGCGACGAGGATCACGGGCGGCGCGCCCTCGCGCTTCTTCGCGGCCACGAGCCCCTTGCCCTTCGCGAGCCGCGCCTTGATCTCGGCCGAAGGTAGCGGCAGCTCCGCGTCGTATCGCGCGGGGATCTCGCCCCCTTCGAGATCGTAATAATAAACGACGAGCGAGGTGGCGAGCTCGGCGCGGGCGCGGACGATGCCGACCCACGAGGTCTCGCGGTTCGTGTTGCTGTCGACGTTCACCTCGCACGTCGAGCACGTCTTCTCCTTTTCGGCGCGGATCGCGCCGCCCACGTTGAACGTGCCGATTCGATCACTCGAGAAGTTGCGGTCGCCGCCGAACGCGAGGACCCGCACGCGATAACGGCCGCCCGCGTCGGGCGGGAAAAACTTCGCGAGCTGGGTCGCGAAGATCGAGACCGGAGGCTCGGCCGGGGTGAGGCGGCGCTTCGGCGTGTCCTCGCTGCCCGTGAGCAGCTTGCGGAGGCGTTTTTCCGCCTCGGCGGACAGCGCCCATTCCCGATCGCCCGCGTGCGCGGCGAGGAGGTTTTCGACGGCCGTGATTGCGCCTTCCGCGTCGCCCGTCGCTTCGAGGGCGCGGCTGCGGACGAGCGTGGCCTCGTCGCGCTCGGTCGCGGTGGCGGCAGGATGCGCGAGCGCGAGATCGATCTCGGCGAGCGCCTGCTTCGCGTCCTCGCCGCGGTCGAGCGCGCGCGCGACCCGCTCGATACGCAGCGCGACGGACGCCTCGCCCGAGGGCGCCGCCTGAATGGCCGGCGCCTCGGTGCCCTCGGTGTTTTCACCCGCGCAACCGAGCACGAACGTCGAAGCCAGGGACACGAGAACGAAACCACGGCCGAATTGCTTCATCATGATCGGATCCTCCGTTATGGCTGCCATCGCGGCGCCGTCTGGAGACCACTATGCGGCGCGTTCCTGTACGAAATTTCTCTGCCATGTCACCGTTCGGTCACCGGGCGCGGGTCAGTCGCCTCCAGAGCTCGGGGCGCGGGTGAAGCGGTAGCCGGCGCCGCGCACGGTGACGAGGTGGCGAGGGTTCTTCGGGTCGTCCTCGATCTTGGCGCGGAGGCGGTTGATGAAGTTGTCGACGGTGCGATCCGTGCCGAAGTAGTCGGCGCCCCAGACGGCATCGAGGATACGCTGGCGCGGGAGGAGCGTGCCCTCGTGGCGCAGGAAGTAGCGGAGCAGGCGCATTTCGAGCGCGGTCGTCTCGAGCGACTGGCCGCCGCGGCTCAAGGTATGAGCGCGGAAATCGGCGGTGACGTCGCCGATCTGGATGACCTCGGTCTCGGCCTCGACGCGCCTGCGCCGCCGGAGGGCCGCGTCGATGCGCGCGCAGAGCTCGGCCACGCCGAACGGTTTTACGATGTAATCATCGGCGCCGAGGCGCAGGCCGCGGACCTTGTCGGGCTCCTCGCCTTTGGCCGTGACCATGAGAATGGGGACCTCGGGATCCGCCTCGCGGAGGCGCTGGCAAACCTCGAAGCCATTCATGCCGGGGAGCATCACGTCGAGCAGGACGAGATCGGGCTTTTGCGCGAGCGCGGCTTCGAGTCCGTCCTTGCCGGTGCCCGCGACCTCGACGCGGAACCCCTCGGATCGCAGTGTCTTTGTCATGGCGAGGCGCAGGCCGAGATCGTCCTCGACGAGGAGAATGGTCTCCTGCCGCCCCGCAGAACTCTTCGTGCTCATGCTTTCCTCCCTGGAAATACCAAAACAAATGCCGCGCCGCGACCGGGCTCGCTCTCCACGCGCGCCGTCCCGCCGTGCGCGCGCATCACGTGTCGGACCAGCGAGAGGCCGAGGCCGCTGCCCTCGGTTTCCCGGCTCAGTTTGTCGTCGAGCCGCTCGAAGGGCTCGAAGATACGCTTCTGATCACGCCGTGAAATCCCGGAGCCCCGGTCCTCGACGCGGATCGTGATGCTCTCGTCCGCGCGTCGCAAGACGACCCGATAGGGCGTGCCGTCGGGCGCGTATTTGCGCGCATTGTCGAGCAGGTTGTCGAGGGCGAGGCGGACGAGCCCTGGATCGACGTGCGCAGGGGCCGGGGTGTCCATGGTGCGCTCGATCGCGGGAACATCGGGGAATCGCTCCTCGAAGGCGAGGATGGCCTCGTCCGCGACGGCCGCGAGATCGGCCTCCGCGCGCACCGCGGCGAGCCGGCCTTTGGCCATACGGCCAAGCGAGAGCATGCGCTCGACCGTGTCGCCGAGCCTCTTCGACTCGCGCGCGAGTGCCTCGAAGACCTCGTGTTGCTCCTCGGGCTCGACACGACCGCCTTCGAGCAGCTCGGCGAGCATGCGGACGGAGGAGACCGGCGTGCGCAGCTCGTGCGAGACGGCGGAGACGAAATCGACCCGAAGCTCGCTCGTGCGCCGCGCTGCCCGCATGCGCGCCCATAACAAGGCGAGGAGGCCGAGCGAGACGACGACGGCGCCCGCGCCAATCGCGGCGAGGACGCGGCGGCTCCGCGCGGCGCGCCGGTCGATGGCCGTGCGATCGGCAGGGACGACGTGCATGGCGAGGCCGGGCGTGAGGAGGGTCGTGCCGCGAAGGTCGCCGAACGAGGCGACGGTCGGCGCGAATTGCGCGCGTTCGCCGGCGGGCATGGCGGGAAAACCCGCGTCGAGGGAGGCCGCGAGAGAATCGCCGTGCACGACGAGGCCCGCGAGCCGGCCGTCGTCGAGGGCGCGGAGAACGAAGATGGCGCCCGGCGCGCGAAACCGCAGCATGCCAGCGCGATCGGGGCCGCCGCGCAGGGCCACCGCGGCCTCCTCGCTGCGCAAAGCGTCGAGGATGCGGCCACGCGTGGAGGGAGAACCCTTCAATGCGAGGAGCGCGCGGGCGCGCAAGGGTTCGCCGAGGGCCATGGCCGTGGTGAGCTCCTCGCGTGTCGCCTCGCGCTCCCCGGACGAGAGCGACGCCGCATGGCCCTCGATCCAGGCGACGAGGGCCGGAGCTTCGCTCTCCGAGAGATGGGAGAGCGCGACGATGGGATAGAGGAATCGCCCGCCGGCGCCGCGAACGTCTGGACACACGGTAAGCAGCTCGTTACGGGCAGCTTTTCGTGTGTCCGGGTTTTTCGAAGTGGTGAACGTGGCCGCGAGGGTGTTGCAATGGTCCGTCGAGGCCTTCGGGGGGGCGCTCGCGGGCGGCGCAGCCGGCAGGGCGAGGGCGCGGTCGCGATCGAGCAGCAAGGGCGCCGCAAAGGGCGGGGCGAGGCCGGCGAGGGTCTGCTCCGCGTCGCGGAGCTCGGGGCCGAAGCGCGCGGCGGCAAGGGCCGCGTTGGCCTCCGCGAGGCCCTGCTCGACGCGGAGGCGGAGGCGTTCGGCGCTGAAGTCGAGCGCGCTCTGGGCCTCGCGCCGCTGCGCCGCCTCCTCGCCCTCCATCGCGCGCAGGCCGAGGATGCCCACCGCGATCGAAGGCAGGAGCGCGAGCGTCACGAAAAGGAGGAGATCCCTGAGGCGCGCGGCGCGTTCGGTCAACACGAGGGACAGGTTCGCATGGAAATGTCACCGCCATGTCACGGCATGCGCGGCGGATGCAAAGTGGGAGGCGCTGCGCTGGGGCTTTGCCCCAGGCCCCAGCAGGGGCTGTCCGCCCCTGCACCCGGACCAGCGCAAGCGCTGGACCCGGGGTCGATGAACTGCGCGATGCGCAGTTCATCGAACAGGCCAGGTCAAGACCAACGACGATCCTGCCCATCAAGACCGTTCAACAGGCCACGTGCCCGTCGCCAGCGTGCAACGCACCTTCCTGGTCTTGCCACGGGCCTGTTGGAAGAACTGCGCAACGCGCAGTTCTTCCACGAACGGTCCAGGGCTTGCCCTGGTTCGGGTCGAGGGGCGAACAGCCCCCGCGGGGCCCGGGGCAGCGCCCCGGCGCGACGCCTCGCGATGAGACCCATGCTCAGCGCCAGGCCCTCGGGCGGGGGAAAGCGCGGCGGGGCGCCTATCCCCCGAGGATCGCACGCCGCGCCGTGGGGAAATCCTCGCCGGCCGCGCCGCGGCGGGCTGCGACGGCCTCGGCGAGGAGGCCCTGTGCGACGAACGCCTCGACATCCGCGAGCGTGGCTCCCTCCGTGGGGGCGAACTTCAGGAAATACGGTTTGTCTCCGGTCCTCACGCCCGCCTCGGTGCGCTCGATCACGTGGCGCAAGAGGGCGAGGGCGTCCTTGGGGAGGCCCCGCCCCCCGATTTTCTCGAATGCTTCGGTCCAGTCGAGATCGGACGAACCGCGGAGTTTGTCGAAGATCAATTCGTAGGCGCCCGCGAGGTCCGGAGCCCAGCCGACCGCGTCGATCGCGGCGTCGAGCACATATTGATCAGAGTCGCTCGACACATGCATGAGCTCGGCTTGGGCGAAGCGGAGGCGTCCCTTCAGGGCGGGGTCCGTCACGACCAGGGATACGGCGAGAAACGTGGAGGCGTCGGCGCGCTCGATCGCGACCTCCTCGTTCACCGCCCGCGCGGCCCACGCGAGGAGCTCCGCGGGAAGATCGGGATTGTCGGAAAGCGCTGATTTGGCGGTTTTCTTTTCGTCGGCGTCGTCGTCGTTGCGGAGTCGATCGAGGAGAGATTGGGCGTCCATGGGGGCACGATACGCCAGACGGGGCCAGGGGGTCGAGAGCGTGCCTGGGTCTTGTGCCTCGGGCGGTAGAGCTGTAGGCTCTGCGACCATGGCCTCGGCCGACGAGATCCCCGCGTGGCTCAAGCTGCATCGCCGCCTCGTGTCCTTGCAGGACGGCGTGGGGGCCACGAACGCCATCGTCTGCGACCTGTCGGGCAGCCTGCTCTGCTATGGTCTGTCGAGGCGAGCGCCGAGCGACCTTCCGGTCCCCATGGAGGCCCTTGCGCTTCGGGGGACGGAGGCCGATCTGGAGCGCGAGCTATCCGCGCTCGGCGAGATGTTCGAGCGCGTGCTGCGAGCGCGCCCGCCCGGGAAGGACAGACCCGGCGCGCGCTTCACGGTCGCGCTGGCCGACGAAGAGCCGTTCGCCTACGCGCAATCGTTTGCCGGGGTCTATGTATTGCTGCTCTGGTTCAGCGGGCCGTTCACGCCGTTCCCGGTGGCCGCGCGGATCCGGTCCGCGTTGCCGGCGATCGAGGCGCTCACGGTGATGCTGCCGCCGCCCGAGGGGCCGAGTCGAGGGGCGATATCGATGCGGACAAGGGGGTGAGCGCCGCTTCCGTCATCGTGGCGCCGGGATGGTCAATCGAGCGGTATCAACGCGCCACCGCGGGCACGTAGATCGAGCAGGGCGGGGACGGTCTTGCTCGCGAGCTCCGCGGCTTGCTCGGCGTCTGCACCGTAGATCCGCTTCGTGCACGGCTCATCGAAGCCGGTGATGTCAACCACAGCCGCGAACATCTCTCCCTGCGGCTCGGGGGCGCTGATGGTCACCGTGATCGTTCGCGCGGCCCCGCCTTCCGGGGGTATCCATTGCAACTTCTGGGTTTGCATCGTTGGTCTTATTTTTTCTTGTCGCAGTCCCGCAGACACCGCGTGTAAATGGCGTGCGCCTCTTGATGACAGGCTCGCCTGTTCTCGGGAGGCGCCTTGTTGCCCCAACGGATTCAACGGACACTCTCGCACGATTGGAAGGAGTAGGGCTGCCTGGTATCACAGAGAAGCCGCTGGTCACGACAGCACGAACCGCACGCGGTACTTGCGTCTCGCAGCTTCTGTAGCAGTTGTCCCACGGCTCGTTGCACTCTTCAAGCAGTGGAGGTTTCCGCCATCGAAGGCATCGTATCGTTTCTGCTTTTCACGCGGACGGCATCCCACGACCAAGACGTTCACGAGAACGGCGGCGACCAGCACGTGTCCCCGCTTCATCGCTCACCCGCCACCTTCGTCGGGCATCGGCAAGCGTGATACGTCAATCTCGCCGGAGAGGAGGCGGGGGAGGAGGAGGTCACGCTGCTTGCGCAAATTCTCGTTCTTCGCCGCGAGCACGTCGACAAGCTCGTCGTTTGCGTCTGCGATACGCACGAACTCGTCCTGGAGTCGGAGCGGCGGCACGTCGATCGGGATCCCGCGCAGAATCGATGTGTTCAGGTTCGGCATCGTCGCGCCGACGGCGCGGCTTGCGATAAGGGAGACGATCTCGGGCTTTCCGAGGTACTGGTGTAGGTATCGGGAGCGCAGCGGTCCCCCGGGTAGGGTGATCCTCAGGCAACCGGTACCGCAGAGCCAGCCAGCTTGCCTCTGGCGGATGAAGGCACGACGGCCGATGTCTCCTCTTCGGCCGTACACGATATCACCCTCGGAAAGCTTATGGTGTGCCAACCTTTCGACGATGTCCTTCGGGATGCGGGCGATGTCGCTCGTATCGATCCTGCCCTCACGAAGGTTTTTAGGCATCACGACCGGTGTTCCCTCGGTCGTATAGTCCGATTCGTGGAGCTGGCTGCCGAACGGCCCGGTCCGGATGGTCCCGCCGGCCTCGTCTGCTATCTCCCCGAGGTCTCGACGTTTGGCTGCGGAACGTGCGTCCGCCTCGACGTGTCCGAACATCAGAGCTGTTTGCTGTTCCAGGAGCGTGATGCGCTTGGTGCTGTTCTCGATGAGGTCGTCGTAGGCGGCGAGGATGTTCGCGATTCGGTCCTGAACCCTGCGTGGAGGAACTGCAACTTCTGTTTGACCGATGAGCGTAGGACGAACGTTGGGCTGAGCTGCTCCGTATGCAACAGCCTCAATGTTCGTCCGCGTGCTTGGTGCGCGCAGGCAATAAAATAAATAGTCTAACGAAAGCTCACCTGGGCGGTGCAGCACGAAGCGACCAACTCGTTGATTCAGTAGGAGAGGTTGATGCGTGCGTACTCTTCCCACTTCACCGATGATGCCGCTCATCGTTATGAGAACGTCGCCGAAATGTAAGCGATATTCGTGAGCGCTGTCGGCAGTCTCCTCCGAGACATAGGAACAGCCGTCAAGGACAATGCTGCCCTCTTTGATGTTGCCTATTTTGACGACAGCCACCCCGTTTGATTGCCAATCGGCGCTCTTGAATGCGTAGCCGGAGCGAACGGATGCAAACTGCGCGATCTGTCGAAGAGGGTAGCTCATGAACACGTCTCCAGGAGCGCGGCAACGCTTTCCGCGATCCGCCCCTCCAACTCCCGCGCCTCCGCATGGAGCCGCTCTAGCTCCTCATTCAACTCCCCAAGCCTCTCTTTGAAATCGAACTCCTCCCCCGCCTTCTCCACCACCCCCACATACCGCCCCGGATTCAGGCTCCACCCCTGCGCCTCGATCTCCCCGATCGTCGCCACCTTGCACAGCCCCGCCACGTCGACGTACTTCCCTTTCGGGAAATTCTCCTTCATGAGCTTCCCGCCCCCGTGCAGGTTCTCCGCCTTCTCCCCACGCCACAGCCGCGCGATGTTCGCCAGCATCTCGATCTGCTCCGGCGTGAACTCACGATGCGCCCGGTCCACCTGCCGGTACACGTGCCGCGCGTCGATGAAGAGCACCTTGTCCTTCCGCGCCCCCTTCGCCTTCCCCTTGTCCAGGAACCACAACGTCACCGGCAGTGTCACCGTGTAGAAAAAGTTCGGGCTGAGCGCCACGATCACGTCGACCGCGCCCGTCTCGACGAGCTTGCGCCGGAGCTCGAGCTCGCTCCCCCGCGCGTCGCTCGCGCTGTTCGCCATCACGAACCCGGCCCGACCCTTCTCGCTGAGCGCGCTGTAGAAGAGCTGGATCCACAGGTAGTTCGCATTGTCGATCGTCGGCATCCCGAACGGGAACCGCTTTCGGTCGTCCTTCAGCCGCTCTTTGTCCACGGCATTCTGGTTGAACGGCGGGTTCGCCATCACGAAGTCGAACCGACCCTCCTGCTCGTGCACGTCCTCGTAATAGGTGTTCGCCTCCTTGATGTCCCCCGAGAGGGCATGCACCGCGAGGTTCATCCGCGCGAGCCGCAGCGTCGCCTGGATCTTCTCGATCCCGTACACCGAGATCTCGTCCGTCGGCCGCTTCTCGTGCGCCGAAACGAAGCTCGCACTCTGCACGAACATCCCGCCCGACCCGCACGCAGGATCGTAAATGCGCCCGTGGTACGGCTCGACGATCTCCACGATGAGCCGCACCACCGAATACGGCGTGAAATACTCGCCGCCCTTCTGGAGCGTGCGCGGTGCGAAGTTGCCGAGGAAATATTCGTAAATCCGCCCGAAGACGTCGCCCTCCACGTCCTCGGGGATCGTGCTGAAGAGCTTCAGGAGCTCCTTCAATGTCTGCGCGTCGAAACGACCGTACGTCTTCGGCAAGACGTCCCGGAGGTCGTCGTTCTCCGCCTCGATCGCCTTCATCGCTTCGTTGATCGCCTTGCCGATGTCCGCGCCCTCCGGCAGCTCCAGAAGCCCGCGGAATCGCGCTTTCTCGGGCACGTAGACGAAGCCGCGGGCGTGAGCATCGTCCCGCCCGATGGCCCCACGTCGCCGCGCTTTGCCCGCGAGCTCCCGCTCGGCTTGCGCAAATCGGTGGTCGGCGTACTTGAGGAAGATCAGGGCGAGGACGGGCGTGGCGTACTCGGACGGCTGCAGCGCGGAGTTGGTCCAGAGCTGGTCGGCCGCGGCCCAGAGGCGCCTTTCGAAGTCGGCGGGGAGGGGCATCGGGCGGGTTGTACCGCAAGACGGGGGAGGGGGGTCGAGGGGATCGCGGCCAGGGCGGGGTCTTGTGCACCGAGGGCGGGGTCTTGTGCACCGAGGGCGGGGTCTTGTGCACCGAGGGCGGGGTCTTGTGCACCGAGGGCGGGGTCTTGTGCACCGAGGGCGGGGTCTTGTGCGCCGAGGGCGGGGTCTTGTGCGCCGAGGGCGGGGTCTTGTGCGCCGAGGGCGGGGTCTTGTGCGCGGAGGGCGGGGTCTTGTGCGCCGAGGGCGGGGTCTTGTGCGCGGAGGGCGGGGTCTTGTGCGCGGAGGGCGGGGTCTTGTGCGCGGAGGGCGGGGTGTTGTGCGCCGAGGGCGGGGTGTTGTGCGCCGAGGGCGGGGTCTTGTGCGCGGAGGACACAGCCGCTAGCGCGGAGGACACAGCCGCTCGCGCGGAGGACACAGCCGCTCGCGCGGAGGACACAGCCGCTAGCGCGGAGGACACAGCCGCTAGCGCGGAGGACACAGCCGCTAGCGCGGAGGACACAGCCGCTAGCGCGGAGGACACAGCCGCTAGCGCGGAGGACACAGTCGCTCGCGCGGAGGACACAGTCACTCGCGCGGAGGGCAGCGACGTGGAGCTCCGGACCGATGACCCGAGCGGTTGACGGCCATCCACATTCGCGTTTATCTGAACGAATGCAGCGCGTGAAACCGACCCCGCTCCCGCTCACGTCCCTCGTCATCCGCGCCGGGCAAGCCGCGGTGCTCACGGCGGCGCTCTTGCCGGGGTGCAGCGGTGATACGACGAGCGGAAGTGGCGACATCCCGCCTCAAGCGCCAGATCCGACGTCGAGCTCGACGGGGCCAGGCGGGGGAGGGGGCGCGGGTGGTGAGGGCGGCGTCATTCCGCCGCAGCCGGGACCGGGCGGCGGAGGGGGTGTCGGCGGAGAGGGCGGCGTGATCCCACCGCAGCCGGGACCGGGCGGGGGAGGGGGCGCCGGCGGAGCAGGCGGCGGAGGGGGCGACGGCGGAGCAGGCGGTGCCATTCCGCCTCAACCCAATCCGGCCGGCGGAGCGGGCGGCGCCATCCCGCCACAGCCCCCGCAGGCCAAGTAAGCCATCGCCGATGGGCGGCATCTCTCGGTTCAGGACGCGCGGCGTTCCTTCTCCGCAGGCAACCGCGAGGTCTCGACGAGCCGCGATCAGGCTCTCCGCCGACGCGCTCGATTGGATCGTGCTGAACCTCGCGCGCGGCGTCGCGCCCCGCGAGATCGTCGCGACGCTCTCCGGGGCAGGCCTCCCCGTGGCGGCGGTCAGGAACGCGCTCGACGAGATCGCGCATTCGCAGATCACGCCGGCCTATGTGCGCGCGGTCGACGAGCGCGCCCGAGCTCGCGAGATAGGTCGGCTCCCCGAGCTCGTCCGGCGAGATGCTGGCGCGGTCGTGGAAGTCTCGCGATGTCCACCCGCCGACGTGTTCCATCGTCAGCACTGGATCGGCAATGCCCCTCTCGTCGTGCGAGGGTACGTGGAGCAATGGCCACGGCCCCCGCGGTTTCGCTTCGAGGACCTCCGGCGGCGATTCGCCGATGTGGAGATCGAGGTCGCTCGGGGTCGAACCAAGCACGCGCGCCCCGATCTTGAATTCGCGGAGCTGCGGGCGAAGATGTCGTTCGGGGACTACCTCGATCTCGTCACCACCGCAGTCGACGACGACGTCTACCTCGTGGCGCGCAACCGAGCCTTCGAGGACACCACGATCGGGCAATTGATCGAGGAGTTCGAGCTGCCCCCCGATCTCTTCCCGCCGCCGCGCCGTGGAGCCGTCTCGTTCTGGCTCGGGCCCAAGGGCACGCACACGAAGCTGCACCACGACGGGACCAACAACTTCTTTTGCCAGATCCTCGGCAAGAAGCGGGTCGTCTTGGTGCCGCCCAGCGTGACGATGGTCGCGGATGCGGCCACGGGCTTTTACGCGTCGCATTCGAGCGACGAGGTTCGGCGCGTTCACCCGGAGCTCGTCCATGAAGTGGAGCTCGAACCGGGCGATGCGCTCTTCATCCCGGTTGGGTGGTGGCACGAGGTATGGAGTTTGTCGCCGAGCCTCTCGCTCGCCGTCGTGGGCTTTCGATGGCCGGGCAGCTACGATTATCGGCCAGGACGCCCATTACACCAGCGCGAATCGCTCGGTTGAGACGCTCGTCAGGGCGTGCCGCGCCGAAGCCGCCGCAAAAGCTCCGAAATCGCGTCGATGTCCGCGTCCGTCGTCCGCCACGACGATACGCTCAGCCGGAATGCCGGCTGACCCCGCCAAACCGTCGGCCCGAACCAGGCCTCGCCCGATGCCTGGGCCGCTTCGCGGATCGCGATCGTTTCGGCGTCGCTGCCAGCCCGCACCAGCACCTGATTCAGCACCACCCGATTGAGGACGTCGTAGCCCGCCTCGCGCAGGGACCCGGCGAGCCGCTGAGCCTGCGCGATGTGCCTGTCGATCATGGCCGCCACGCCGTCCCGGCCGAGGCTCCGGAGCGCCGCCCAGATGGGCAGTCCTCGGGGACGGCGCGAGAACTCCATCGTCAGGTTCTTCTGCGCATCTCGCGAGGCCGTGGCATAAGCGGCGTCGCTGTTCATGGCGGCAGCGAGGGCATCCGCGTCGCGGCAGATCGCCATGGCACCGTCGTAGGGAGTGTTCAGCCATTTGTGGCCGTCGGTCGTCCAGCTATCGGCCCCCTCGACGCCCTTGGCGAGGTGAGCGTGGGACGAGGCGCGCGCCCAGAGCCCGAAGGCGCCATCCACGTGCACCCACGCGCCCGCAGCTTTGGCGCGGGGAATCAGGGCCTCGAAGGGATCGAACTCGCCGGTGTTCACCTCGCCGGCAGCGAGGCAAAGGATCGTGGCGTCGTCGAGGGGCGGCAGGCGATCCGGATCGATGCGACCAAACGCGTCCGTGGGCGCGACGAGCAGGCGGCGCATCCCGAAGCCCAGAATTCGCAGGGCCTTTTTCACGGTGACGTGCACGGTCTCGGAGACCACGACCTTGATCTCGGGGGCGCCGAGAAGGCCGTCGGCGTCGAAGTCCCAGCCCTTGCGCGCGAGGAGTCGGCGACGCGCCGCCGAGATGCAAGCAAGGGTGCAGGCCGTGGCGCTGGTCCCGAACCCCACGGCGCTCTCCGGAGGCAGGCCGAGCGCCTCGAGCACCCAGCGGCCCGCGATCCGCTCCAGGGTCGCAGCGATGGGCGAGTTGTCGAACGACGAGGCGCACTGGTCCCAAGCCAGCATCAGGCGCTCGGCAGCGGCCGCAGCGGGAAGCGCCGCGCCGACGACGAAGCCGAAATAACGCGGGCCGTTGGAGACCACCGTGGCCGGCGAGCCCAGCTCGTCGAGCCGTCGCAGCGTCTCCGCCGCATCCCGGCCATGATCCGGCAGGGGCTCTTCGAAGGCAGAGAGGGCACGGAGCGCCTCGGCGTCAGGGAACACGCGCCTCTCGTTCACGCCCGCGAGGTAGGCGTGGGCGCGGCGATCCGCTTCCTCGATCAGGGTCAGTTCATCCATGCGCAGAACTCTCCGAGGGAGGAAGCGAGATCCCCGAAAGCTTCGCAGGCGCGCCCGGCAGGACTCGAACCTGCGACCCGCGGCTTGGAAGGCCGTGATTGGTGCCCCATAAATTCACAATGGTTCCACGGGATCGTTGTTGGCCGCTGTTTCCCGATCGTCGCCCAGGAGGTTACCGACCGTCGCACCGAACGCAAGGCCCGCCTGGTGAGGGTCGGCGAGCTCGGCCCAGATCGTGGCCCGGAATTAGGCACCAGCTGCCGTGGCGGGTGATACTCGCGCCCGGCTCGATGCGGAGAGCATGGTTGTGGATCTTTGGAGCGGTGCTCGTGGGCTGCCGACGGTGACGCGGTAAGAGGTTATGGGTATAGAGAAGAAGCCGCCGCACCCGGCGACGGTGTTACAGAGGAAAGCGCCACACCCGGCGACGGTGGTGCAAGGGAAAGCGCAGCAGCCATCGGCGGTGATGCAGCGGCGGGAAGTGCAGCAACGCGCGGTCGTTCAGATGGGGACCGCGCCACTCCTGACGACGGTGGTGTTCGCCGGGACGCAGCATGTACGGATGTACGGCTTGCCGCTTCTAGGTACACCACGCAGTCCGACGCTGGCCCCGTTCTCCGTGGGGGCTCTGCAGCGAGCGACAGGCCCTCGGCCACCGATGGCCGCGGGGGGCCTCGTGCTGCAGAGGGCGCACCAGTTCCCGCGCTTCGCGAGTGAGGAAGAGGCCAACCAAGCCGAGAAGTACTACGGCCTCGGGAGCCACCTCGAATCTGATTACAAACCTTGCTGGATGTGCAAGGGGAAGCTCCAGCATATCGGTATTCCGGAGAGCGCCAAGGGGTCGGAATATCTGAACTACGTTTATCACGTCATGCGCGACAACGACAGGGTCCTGGACCCGTCGGCCCAGAACTCCGTGTTGCTGACGATGGTAGGCATCATGGAGACGGACAAGGGCTGGTTCGCGGCGAACTCCGGCAAGTCGAATGCCACCGTCGCGGACTTCGTCTGCTCGTCCAGCAGCTTCTACCTGCCGAGCAGGGTCCAGTGGATCGACAGCTCAACCATGAATGCGCGCTCCGCATACACGGCAGGAGGCGCAAAGATTCCGTCCGAGTACATCAAGGATTGCCAGTATCAGAACCTACCGTTCGCCTGCGCCGCGCCGAAGCTCATCAGCTACGCGCTGACGAATGGTCTGCAGATCCGGGCCATGTCGGAGGTCTGGTTCGGCGGCACTGCGAGCGGCGGGCAGGTCATCTGGTCATGCAAGACATGCCAGCCGTTGCTGCTCATGTTGCTTTGCCCCGCGAAGCACTGATGCGCCGGACGCCCGCAGGTGAGGCAGAGGCATGGGAGGAGGCCGAAAACGCGAAGGGGCACGCGTGTCTTGTTGACAGGAGCCGGCATGCTCGCGAGCTGGGGCCCAGCACGCCCCGTAGCTCAGCTGGACAAAGGGCCGGAGGAGCCCAGGTCAGGACTCCGTTCGGCAGGAGCGTAGGGGGAGGGGAGATGGTGCCAGGGAGGCCCCTTGGCCCACGGTGGAGGGACGGTGGGCCCTGCCGAGAGGGCCCGTAACGAACGTATTGAGTTCAGGGGAGATCAGGCTGCGCGCCCGGCAGGACGAGGGGGCAGCGCGGGCGCTCGAGGTGGTCGAGGGGGCGTACACGTCGATGTTCGGGCATGAGCCCGGCCCCCGTACCGTCCGCGTCTACCTCCTCCGAAACGCCGCGGCCGAGGCAGCGGGGTCCTCGGGGCGCCGCTGGCCGATCGCCTACCCTTTGCCGAGCATCAGCCGCGCGCAGCGGTCTCCGATCATCATCGAGGCCGCGTTCGTATTGCCGGACACGATGGTCGGCATGATCGCCGCGCCCGCGACACGCAGGCCGGTCACGCCACGCACGCGGAGCTCCGGGTCTACCACCGCGCTCGGACCGACGCCCATCTTGCACGTGCCGACCGGGTGAAAATCGGCCTCGGAGTATTTGCGCAACGCCTCCTTGAGCTGATCGTCCGTGACCACGGTCGGCCCCGGCGTGTGCTCGGCGTCCTCGACCCAGGCCAGGAGCTCCGGGGCGTTGATGATCTGGCGGATCATCTTGTAGCCCTCGAGTTGCGTGGCCCAGTCCTCCGCTGTGCCCAGGAAATTCGGCTCGATGATTGGCGCCTCGCGAGGATCGGCCGAGCGCAGCTTGACCTGGCCACGGCTCGTGGGGTGAAGGTTGATGCAGCCGAGCGCGAGCGCCTCCGATGGATAGTCGCTCCAGCCGTAGCGCATATAATATGACTGGACCTCGAACCGAGGCGGACCGTTCACGGCGCCGGGCGCTCCGTTCGTGAAAATCGATACGTCCATGGTCGTGATGTGGCTCGGCGCGTTAGGCATCCGGAGCTTCTTGACGACCACCGAGATCAGGTGATCTTGCAGGTTCTGCCCGACGCCGGGCACGTCGGCGACGTGCTCGATCCCGTGCATTGCGAGCTCGGCGGCGCTCCCGATCCCAGAGAGCATGAGGAGCTGGGGCGTATTGACCGTGCCCGTGCAGAGCACGACTTCCCGCCTCGCCCGGACGGCGATCTCGGCGCCATTCACGTCGATGAGGACCTTGTCGACCTTCCGGTTTGCATCGAATGTGATGCGCTTGACGCGCGCCAGGGTCTTGATCGTCAGGTTGAGATTCGAGAGGAGCGGCTTTACGAACTTCGTGAACGCGTCCTGCCGAGCCCCCGTCTCTACGTCGACGTTGAGCTGCGTAAACCCGACCCCGTAGGGCGAGGCGCCGTTGTAATCCTGGTTCAGCGGATACCCCAGCTTCATGACGGCATCGAGCACGCCCTTGGAGAGCTCATTTTTCGAGGTAAACTCCGCGGTCGGGACAATCGGGCCCATTGTGCCGTGGTAGGCGGGATCGCCGGCCAGGTAGGTCTCCAGCGTCATGAACGACGGCAGCACGCTCTCATAGCCCCAGCCCGTGCACCCCTGGGCAGCCCAGCCATCGAAATCGTCTTTATGGCCGCGCACCCAGACCATCCCGTTGATCGAGCTCGATCCTCCGAGCACCTTGCCCGCGGAGTAGGACTGCGCCCTGTCCAAGAGCTCGGGCTGCGGTTCGGACTTATAACCCCAATCGACCCCGGAGTCCGGCTGAGTGAGCTTCCACGATTGAGTGAAATCGCGAATGTCCTCGCGATCGTTGCTGCCGCCCGCCTCGACGAGCAGCACCGTGACGCCCGGCTCCGAGAGCAGGCGCGCGACGAGCGGGCACCCGGCAGATCCGGCGCCGACGACGACGTAGTCATAGACCTCGGGGAGCGGCGAGATCGTCTCGTCCACGCTGCAACCGGCGAGAGAGCGCGCGCCGATCGCGTAGAGCGACGATGCACCGATGAGTTTGAGGAGATCTCGACGCGAGAGGCCTGCGCGTTCGGCGAATGCGGGCAGGTCAGTACACCAAGGAGCCCTTGAAGGTCGCTTCATCGCACCATTTTATCATCTTGCGAACCGGCTGGCACCGGGCAGGGGCGCCCCCTTGCACCGCGCGGTCCCGGTGCTGCCGCCCGGCCCGGTCCGTCCATCTCGTAGCCCGCGTTCCGGAAGCTATGCCGTGAGACGGGCGCGCGGCGCGCGCGCCGCGGAGCCTGGTACGCGCGCCAATTCTCTCAGAATCATTTTCGCTTCGTTTGCCGCGCCCCCTCGCACGCTTGCCCCTCGTCAACATCCAGGCCCGCGACGTGATCGCCTTCGTCGAGCGGCTCACGGTGACGAGTTTGTCCCCGATGGCCTGCCGGGGCAGGGGCCGCATTTCGAGGGAGACCGCCACGAAGGTGCTTTCGCTCGTCAAGCTCGCCCTGCGGGATGCCGTCGCCCAGGCGATGAGCCCGCAGAACCCAGCGGTGGACGTGAGGATCCGCAAGCAGGCCAAACCGAGGAGCCCTGGACCTACCTCCTACCCGAGGAGCAGCACGCCCTCTTCACCTGCGTGAAGATCCCGGAAGAGCACCGGCTCTGGATGCAAATCCTTTGCGGTACCGGCCTCCGACTCGGTGAGTTCAACGCGCTGAAGCTTGCCGATGTGCACCTCGACGACGAGAATCCGCACGTCGTCATCCGTCGCTCGAACAAGGGCGCCACGAAGAGCGGCAAGATCCGGCGCGTGCCCCTCTTCTGGATGGCGCTCCCCGCGATGCGCCGGTGGCTCGACCTCCTCCCCGCGTGGTGCCCTCGGAACGCGCTCTCGCTGGCCTTCCCCGGTCCGCGTGGAGCTCGACGCGGGGTAGGGGTGCTCTTCCAGTTCTCGACCCACAAGGACGGGAAGGCCGTCAAGGTCAACCCCTGGGACAGCTACCTCGCTGCAGCGGGGATCATCCCCGAGCGTCGCCACGACGGCCGACGGCGGAGGCCCGCCCACGACTTCCGGCACACCTGCGCCGCCTCGCTCGCCTCGGGCTGGTACCCCCTCCAGGAGGACGGGGCCCCCGCGCCGGGCGGCCGTCGCTGGACGCTCGAGGAGATCAAGGAGCTCCACGGGCACTCCACGATCACCTTGACGCAGCGATACGCCCACCTCGGCGAGACCGCGCTCAAGGCGGCTGCGAAGGCGACGCACGCGAGTGTATGCAGCACCCCTCATGGATCAAACGTGGACCAACACCTCGGAGGGGGGAGGGCGAAATCCTCAACGATTTCGCAGGCGCGCCCGGCAGGACTCGAACCTGCGACCCGCGGCTTAGAAGGCCGCCGCTCTATCCAGCTGAGCTACGGGCGCTCGCTTTCGCGTTCGCACGCGAGCATAAACGGTCGCGGGGCATCTGACCAGATCGTTCCGCGGCGTAGCGCCGGGGTTTCACCCCGGACCCCGACCAGGGGTTGTCCACCCCTGGACCCGGACCAGCGCAAGCGCTGGACCCGGGGCGACAGCGCGCGATGCGCGCTGTCGACAGGGAAAACGTCGCCACCAGGTAGGGCAGTGCCGCTGTCTTGGTTGGCAACGCCGCTCGTGGTCTTGCCCCGGGCCCGTCCGAGAAACCGCGCATCGCGCGGTTTCTCGGCCTTCGGTCCAGGCCGTGCCTGGTCCGGGGTGCAGGGGGCGGACAGCCCCCTGCTGGGGTGCGGGGCAACGCCCCGCTC
>NZ_JAGTJJ010000107.1 GCF_028435365.1 Polyangium jinanense
GGGGTACGGAGGTCGACATGGCGGATCCCTCGGTCGGCTGGGCGAGCCCGGACGAGTGGATCACATCCACGCCGGTTTGTCGATCATCTCCACGCAAGTGTTTGTAACTGCTCGTGGTTCTGAACTGTTCGACGTTCTAGAAGCTCGGTACGGCAGGCGGGGGCCCACGTACTCAGCCTCCTTATCAAATGCGTAGGCCAGCATGCAGCATTTGCGCCTCAAATCAGCGGGCACAATGGAACTCAGGTCGGATCCCTACAGGATATTACCCCTGAAAATCCCAGCGCCGCCAATGTGGCGATCCCGATTCAAACCTCGGGCCCCAGTAGGGTAGAAGTAAAGCTGGAGTACGAAACGGCCCTCGGTCATGCAATCGAGGGTAGTGGGCAAATTTGACCAACCGCCCCCGTCGTCGGTCTCCGGAGTTCCTTCAAACTTGACCAGTCGGCGTTGGCGCGGCGAAGCCTAGCCGGAGCCTGGTGCCGGGGGTCGTGGTTGGTGCCACAGATCACCAAGACCATGAACCCCCGACCATCCAGCGATCTACCTAACCTTCATGGGGCGGAGCTACCTCTGGAGCTTGCGCGCTCGCGCACCTCATGGCTGCGAGGGCGACCAAGGCCGAGCTGCCCACGTCGAGGCGCACTGCGGAGCAGGACCGCTCTCGTGCTGCTACCCACCTCGCTTGATGCTCGACGCCTATTTGAGCGCATCGAGGGCGCCCACGTCGATGATCTTTGCGCTTTGGAAGCTGCTATTCGCGTCCACGGGTTGGAGTCACGAATCACTTGCAGTATAAAACGCCCTTGACGGCACACTCGCCGCCGTTATTGTCGTGCTCCTCGCAGTGCGCGGTAAGCGACGTGGCTCCACTGGGGCCCCGGACGACATCGTCGCGGCTAACAACCGTCGTATCACCGACGATGCACTTGCCGTCGCTGGTGTTGTCTGAAAGCTGAACCACGTCGACTATTCCGGCGGGTGTCGATTCCAGATCATCGGCTGTTACGTCGGTCGTTTCGAGATTGCAGGCGGCCTTCGCACCAATAATCTTCGTGCCGCTCGGACAGGTAGCGCTCGTGTTGCACCCCGCGTTGCTACCGCTTTTACTGCAACCGAATGGGACCATCGTCATAGTGCAGTCACCGACGTCCGACAGAACCCCGTCGATGCACTTCTTCACGACACAAACCTCGCTTCCGGATTGCGTCTCTGTGACGGTAGCCGTTTGATCATCAAGAATGAAGTCTTTGGCAAACCCCGTGGGGAGATAGCACCCCGCCTTCCGAACGATTCGAGCTGTGACGCTCTGGTTGTGCTCCACGTAGTTGGGCGAATTGATGGTCGAGTGTTTTACAAAGATGGCCATTGCTACGTCGGCATTGAGCATCTGGTTCTGCATGATCGCATTGTAGCGAGCGTAGTCCCAGTTATACTTGCTGCTGCCAAAGTCGTAGCCGTCGTCCTCGTCGCAATGTGGCGAATCGCCATCGCGAGAGGCAACCATAATCGAAGGGTGATAGTCGGAGCCGAAGAAGTTGTTGATGAACTGATTATGGTGAGGGCCGCTCCACCGAACAGTGCCTCCTTCGCCGCAGTTGCGATAGAGGTGGATTCCGCCATACTCTGGGTGCGGGAACTGGTTGTTCACGATCAGGTTGCCACTGGACCCATCTACCGCAATTATTTCGCGACCCGTGTTCAGTGTGAACTCATTGTTGCGAATGATGTTATTGGCTGATTCAGTATCCAGGTAAATACCAGCCCCGGTCGAGTTGCCGCTAATCGTCGAGTTAAGCAACTGGACTCGGGTTACTCCAGGTGATAGGTAAAGCGGGACTCCGCCGCCGCCGTGGATGGTCACGTTGTTCAGCACGACGTTGTATGGCGCAGCGTCTCGGGCACGCGCGGGGTGTCCGGGAGCCGCGCTATCGATCGAGGACTGGCGTACATATTCGGCTTCCCCGTTTACGCCGAGACCATAAATGCGAACCGTTCCATGCACAGAGCAGTCCTTGATGGTGATCTGCTCCGGACGCTGGCGCTCATAGTAGCCGTTGGCTTTCTTGACAACCGAGCCGTCCGAAACGGTGAGCTTCGAGCGTATTTCGATCATTCTGGTGCCGTGCGTATCTGGCAGGCCATTTTTGCCCCCGTGGCCGATCAATGACCCATTGCAATCAACCGTCACTCCATCGGCTGCGTCGCCATAGAACCGAAGCGGTCGATATATGGTAGAGCCGGCTGGCAGCGTAAAGCTGCACTTTACGTCGTAAACATCGTCTGTGACCTTCAGGAGTTCAGCCAATTGAGCGGCGGTGCAGGCGACGCTGCCCTGTAATTCCTGCGATGCAATTGCTATCGATTCGTCGGCTGGGTCGCTCGTGCCTGTGCAGCCGTGCAACCCCAAAGAGAAAGCGGTAGCTGCTGTAAGAACTGTAATGTTGTGGAACTTTTGGGGAACGACGCTCATTGTTTGCCTCCTGCGGCGTTTGTTGACAATACGCGCAGCACAGCAGCCCCCTAACATGGACGGCGCTTCAAGCGCAAGCGGTTTCATGGTACGACCTCGCCCATCGTAAGTCCTCGCCCATCCCCGTCGCGACGCCGGCGGCGTGCTCCTTCGACGCTGGTGCCCTCAGGAACGTTCACCGTGATCATGACGGCGAGAAACTATTTATCCATCCGTCAGTTGATGGATATCAATCATGAGGGGCACCCGGCGTCACACACATGGGACAACGCCGCAATATTGTTATTTTTGCTAGAGAATTTTGATCGGGACAATGGTTCGCCAATGGATGATGCTCCAGGAATCAAACCAAAACCGATCTCGGAAGAATTTGGCGAATGTTATCGGGAGCATCTTCACATCAACCCAGGCAGCCGAGAGAGCCTCTACTACCGATTTGGCGAGGCGTTGGCTTATTGGAACGTGGTCAAGACGATCCGCTACCTCCAGTCGTTTCGGCATTGTGATGAGGGCATCCCGAATTCGGACAAAGCAATCTCTTCCCTGTCGGACCGATGGGGGCCGGAGGGTGCCGATGCTGGATCCTTTCCTGGTACCGATGAAACACCCTACACTCGTGATCGTACGCTTCCCGCACGGTAGGCTTGTAAGCAAATGTGAAGAGCTTGGGAGCCTTTCGACCAAGCTCTGCATCGAGCTGTCGCAATCGATCGTGTAGCAGTCCTCGAATGTCGTGATCCGAGCGCCCTACCCAGAATTGAGCGGCGCCACGGGCAGGGCGAGGCGCCAGCACATAGACACCGATAAGATCAGGAAGCACTACATTGTCAATGGATTCGGCTGTAAAAGGATACCAAGCCATGTTCAACTGCTCCCATTTGTTACTGCACCAGAGTCTGGCGCGGGATCCATCCTTAACCCGATGACGCCAATTGCAGACCTACCACCATTGATTCGTCCCTCTACCGTTGCCTGTTTGCGCATATCTCACGGCATCGACGCCAGAAACAGTTTCGTCGGCGGTCTGCCTTATGACCACCGTCATGGCACCGGCTCTCCAGGCTAAGCTGTCATCTCAGCGGATCTGACGATAGCGGTACCCGCGTTTCTTCACATAGGCATCGAGGTAGCCACCGTGCGAAGAGGCGTTCATAAAATCGCGATATACGAAAGGTGCGACCCCGAAGTACTGGTAGATCGAGCCATCAAGGAATTCAACCTCAAGGATCCTCGATGCATCGTCATAGCCCGCAGATGCAATATTTGACGAACTGACACGTATGCGCTGCATTGGGTTCACCACTCTGCCCTTCTGCCCAGCGACTTCAACGATCCACGATCCGCCCAGCCCTTCGCACCGGTTAGCCTACCCAGCGAGCAGCACACGTGTCAAGGCCCACGTTTTGGCGCTTCCGACCGACCCGACGTGTCTGCTGCCTGGGAAACGTCTCTCCCCAAGGCCCTCCTCATCCCCCGGAGGCCGTGCAACCCGGGCGGCGAGGTCGTACGCGTGCTGCTCGCCATCGAGGCTCCGCCACGCCGCCTCAAAGCCCTTCCTGAGCCTCCCTTATCAAAAGAAGCTCAAACGGATCAGTAGTTATGGTTGTGGGATCCACCGCACGCAGCCACTCAAGTACATCATCCAGCTCCGCTCCACTACGTACACCACCACTACGCAGCTTCATGGCGAGCTGCAATGGAATACCGTATTCATCCAGCGCAATAAGGCACCCATCATGGAACAAGTTTTCAACCTGCCTAACATACGACTCAAAATCACCGACACTGTGGCCCAAACCCGCAAACACCTCCCTTTGTATGCGATCAAGGGCCCTGACAGCTTTCGGGAATAGAAACATAGCATAGTTTCGAACAAATTTGAGTACAGTATTAACCGCACCCTCCGCACTCTTGGTGTGCTTGATTTGCGCAACTATCAACTCATGCAGCGGCTTCCTCTTCTCAAGTTTCTTGAGCAGGGAAGCCTCTCCCTTTGGTGCCACAGCGCTCCTCTGTCGCCCACCAAGCGGATAATCGCGAAGAAGCGTGCATAGAGACAAGAGCTGGTCGAAGGTCGGAACGCCAGTCCAGGACAGGTACCAATGGTGCTTGCCCCAATTATCTCGGAGCTCCTTGGCAAGCATCAATTGCAAGTCTGGATCGATCCCTGCGTTATTTCTGAGCGTATCGAGGCTGAGTATGTCTTGCCCCTGATAATCAAGCAGTCGCTCGCGCGACCGTTCCGATAGGTCGCCCTCATCCAACTGGAGCAAGAGACTGGTGGAAGCGCTATCGCGTTGACTCAATACAGGGACATCAACAACCGGCAATTCCCGGATAGGCTCAGCATGAAACAGAAACACTCTGCCAACAAAATGCTGAAACATGCGGCCTGACCTGCCGCGAATATTGTTAAACGTGAAGAAGTCCAACTTCTGGTTTCCTACATAATCGTCACATACAATAATGTTCTTTGCCTTGGTGTTTACGCCTTCAATCAACGTTGAGGTACACACAAGAAAACGAAGCAGGCCATCGTTGAAGCGCCGCACCACATATTGTGCAAGCGCGCGGGGGATCTGTCCGTGATGCAGCCCTATGCCATTTTTCAAGGCTTCCACAAAGGACCACTCGGGATGAAATGCAGCGCCCACCCAACCAGCGGCAACATCGGTTTCTAGTGCTACCGAACCAACATTCTTTGAAAGAAGGACAGCGACGTCGGCCGCCCGCCCCGGAGCCCGGCAGTAGACAATCGTAGGCTCGTCCAGCGTTTTGACTAGCCGAAGCAGTCGTTCATCATCCGTTTCGCCGGGCGGAACCACGACAACATCGGTCACAACTGTGCTGTATTCAGTACGAACGAATTCACAATCAACCTTTTCGGCCGACTCAGGCGTAAGCGAATGAATGTTCGGTCCTAAGAGGTAGAACTGGGCTCCGGTCTGATGCAGCAAATAGAAAGCTTGATTTAGGATGTTGCTGCGAGCGTCCTCCTCTTCCGTCTCAAGACTTGGACTGAGCTTGTAGAATTCATCGATCACAAAGAAGTCAACGTCAACGCCAGGCACGACGTCGACGACACGCTCCTGTGTTAGTACATATATATTCTGGTCGGAAGGCCTCTGACCTCCGTGCGTTATTACCTTGTAATTTGAACGAAACCGCATCAACCTACGACGCGTCTCGTCGACCAATGCGAGCGTGGGCAAGACCACCACGATATTGTGATACCGGTTGCTTGCTACAATGGCATCTATGATTAGGCTTTTGCCGAAGCTGGTGGGAGCACTCAATATGACGCTCTTGCCGCTCAACAATGCATAGTACACTGCCGCCTGCTCACGATGGAAGACAAGCGCCTCCGGCAGCGCCAATTGAGTGGAAAGTGCTGGACGATGGACCTCGACTGCAATTCTATCAGCAACGGAAAGCGCCTCTATGTCGTTTATGTAGGGGAACAAGCCAAAGCGCCTCACCAGATCATTGATGGGTGCGACGAATTTCTCAAGGCTGCTTCGATGCTCCAGGAGTCGGAGCAATAACTTCTGCGACTCTGGACCGTATGCGTCGGCCGCTGCAAATGTTGCCACTGCCCTGAGCGCCCGCAGCGGGTCACTGGCCAGGGCATCGCGATTAGATACAAGGGCACGCAGTTCGGCGTAGGTCATATTGTCTGCCAAGCCTTGAGCTGCCGATCGAATGCGTCAATTAGCTCAGATTTTTGATGGACCGGCAGCAGGAATAGCTCAATATGAAGCTCTCTTGGAAGTTGCCTGGAAGCGAATGATGCATGGTGCTTCCGAATCTCTGTCTCAAAATCTGCCTTATAGGCGGCGCTAATCGCATCATGCGCCTGCACGGCCGCGCTATCATACGTCAGCAAGACCGGCACTCGAACACGCTCGAACACTGCGTCCAATGACGTCTGAGGATCAAGCAGTAGTTGTAGCTTTTCAGCTTGCGGCCATGTCGGGTCGATCTTGTTTATAATCGCCACAAACTCGGTGCGTAAGAAGTTGGTCGTCGAATGGGTTAGAAGTTCGGCAACTACGTCCCTTATAGCGTCGCCGATGTCACTGTACAGCTTGACTTCGCCTAGCCAAAGCTCAAGATCACCTCCTCCTGCATCAATCACGTGGACCGCATCAAAGCCCTTGACGGTGTCGTTTGGACTATCCTTGTAGTAAATTTTGCTAACTGCAGGGATGGTGTTCTTGATTTCGCGCAGGATTGCGTGCAGCAACAGTTCGCCGAGTTCACCGCGCCGCTCAAATTTTTTCGATGTGTAGATCGCCCTCGCAGCTTTTCGAACCAGAGCTACGGCATTACTAACACCGATCGCCTGAATCTCACGGTGCGTCAACGCGAATTCAGGAATCCATTCAACGACATGTTCAACAAGCTGGTTGGCCCGCCATTGACCACGCTCATAGCCTACGCAAATCCCATGGAGGGGCGGTAGCGTTGACCCATCATGAACGCGCACTTGTATGAGGCGATCAACCATCTGGTGCTGACCTGGCCCGTGACCCGCTGGGATCACTGAGCGCCTAATGATGTGTCCTAGACAGCGAAGAGGCAAGAGGCAGCAAGCGCACAGAGGGCAACTGCTCACATGAGCATGCGGTTTTGTAAGACGATTCACGCAAGCGAACCCGCCTCCTTCGGCCTCGTCGCGTGGCTCTCCATCGACATCTTCCCCGACGAGGACGCCCCCAACCCCGCCCGCACCGGCCACGGGCGCCCTCCCCCCACCACCGAGACATAGGACAACCAATGTCCTATGTCCTGAATAAAATCCTTCAGTTTCTAGAAGTTCTCGCTACCGTGGAAGCCACAAACGAAACGCCCCGCCTCCGGCTGGTACCCGGGGACGGGGCTGCGGAACGCCGGATGGTTTGACCCAGCCAACGCACGTCGCACTGCGCAACATGGGCCCGCCGCCGGAGAAGGGCAAGGCTTTCTGTGGCCAACGTGCTCTCTCATGAGAAGCGCCTTCGTGTGCTTGCTGCGCTCTTGGATGGCAACTCGGTACGGGCGGTGTCCCGGCTAACGGGCGTCCATCAGGACACGATCTCGCGGTTCGCCCTCGCGGCGGGAACCGGCGCCGGCTACCTCCACAACCGACTCGCTCGCGGCTTGTCCTGCACGCTCATCGAGACGGACGAGCTGTGGACCTACTGCGGCGTCAAGGAAGCGCGCAAGGCCGCCGAGCACCCCGTGGGGTTCGGCGACGTGTGGGTGTGGGTCGCCGTCTGCGGCGTCTCCCGCATGGTGATCTCCTGGCACGCAGGGCGGCGCGATCAAGCGAGCGCGGACGCCTTCATGAGCGACGTCCGCGCCCGGCTGACCGTCATGCCGCAGATCACGAGCGACGGCTACGCCGCGTACGGGCCCGCGATCGGCAAGGCGTTCGGCTTCGGCGTCGACCATGGGCAGGTCGTGAAGTCGTGGCAGAAGGGCGGGCAGAAGTCGCCCGACCACAAGTACGAGCCGCCCCGCGATCCGAAGCTCACGAAGCGCACCGTCTTCGGGGCGCCGAACCTCGCGACCTCGACCACCGCGCACGTCGAGCGGAACAACCTGACGATCCGCCACATGAACGGGCGGCTGCGTCGCCTCTGCCTCGCGTTCTCGAAACGCCCGGAGAATCATGCGGCGGCGCTCGCGTTGTCCTACTGCTGGTTCAACCTCGGGCGCGTGCAGAAGGACATGAAGGTGACGCCCGCGATGGCGGCAGACATTACCGATCACGTGTGGGAACTGGACGAGTTCCTGACGGCCATCATGACGGCAGAGCGGTGCGGGCCGCCCGTGCAGCAGGATCTTGCCCCAAGGACACCGGAGACGACGCACCGCGAACTCCCCGGTGGGCGCGGGTTCCTTCGCATCGTGGAAGGAGGGACGGGCAAGGGGGCGCCACCGGCGCCTACGCCCGAGGGGCCTGCTCCCGCGCACGGCGCGCAGGTTTCCGCGCCTGGGGCATCGCCGGTTGCGGCTCCGGATGAGAACGAGCAGCTTGACCTCTTCTCATGGCGTCCCAAGGGGCCCCCCAAAGGTCGTAAGCCCCCGCCTATCGACCTCTTCTGAGCCTCTGCGGGGCCCTTCTCGCTCTCATCGACACGGCTGTCTCGACGAAGATCGTCGCCGCCAAGAGCCTTGGAGGGGCGGGGGCGGCTCCGTAGATCGGGAGAATGGTCGACGACCAGGAGCCTGTGCCGGCCCAATTGACTCCCTCACGGGGTATGCGCACTAGCAGAATTATTTCTGCGATAGCTTGAGAAACTTCTTCGGGATGTAAACCTCGTGGTATCGATCCCACCAAAGCACGTGGAACACGCTTCCGATCCGAAAGCCATACAGGCGTCCCAGCTTGTGAATGTACAACTGATAAAGATTTGATTGATCGTCGAGGCTTAACTCCTTCAAACGATCCTGCGATGCCTTCTCCCATTCCGAGGCATCATTCCACGCATGATTATGTTCGGAGAAATCGCCAACCGTGCCCCACGTCACGTTTTCGTAGGCCGTGAGGCGGTTGACGACGGCTATGAGTGTATCGAGCGTTGTGTCCTCTTCGGTGCTCCACTGACGCGGATGCTCCAGATCTAATTTCCCAAACCGCCATGATAGCTTCTGGGTCTTCCACGCAGTTGTAGATCCAGGATCCGGAACGTCGCGCTCTCGAATCGGAGGCGGACGAAAGAACATGAACTCCCGGAGGAAATTATCCGCCTTCTCCAACTCTTCGCGGATGATTGATTCCAATGATCCGTCATCAAGTGACGATTCCAGATCTAGAATCTTCTTGTGCAATTCTTGGAGTTGCTCATGGGTCGCCTTGGCCCTCGCTTCCTCCTCGTGCCGACTTGCCGCGGTGCGTGCAAGTGCGGAAAGCCTACCGACAACCTTTCGATACTCGTCGTGAAGACTCATGAGCGCCGTTGATGTGCGAGGGCTGTATAGAACTCTTGCATGACAGTAGGGTCGATAATTTGATTGCCGCGCTCTAGTGGCTCCAAGCCTGCGCGGGCTTCGATCCAGGGCTGCTCCTCATGTGTCAGATCGCTCAACTGTCCCGCTGAGTATTTGCCGTATCGGTTTATGACCTTATCGATCGTCTTCTTGTCTGCGTCTGACAGCTTTGATGTGTCTCCTGAAAAATCTTCCGCATTCACGACAAACCTACCCCGGTGCCTCTCATATAGGGATCGCACGACAGGGCCATCTGCCCATGCCTCTATAGGGTCGTCGAAGAGGAGTTGCTCCTCGCGAACTAGATTCCATGCTTGACAATAGTAGACGAGCTTCTGAAGCTTCATGGCAGTCATCGAGCCATGCTTCTCCAGAATATAGGTTGCTACGTCAGCAGCGGCGACCGCCGTTTTGTTTTTATGAGATTTTGACATTCGTAGACTCACGTATTGAGGAGAATGCTGCTCGAAGTGGTGTCAGTCACGCAGAATGCTCTCTAACGATATAGCTCTTTACACCGACGAGCATCACCCACATCCCTAAATATATCAAACAAGTAGCAGAGGGTAGCCACATGCAAGCGATTGGTGGGACATGTGCCTACACTGGCTCCAGGGAGATCGCTTGCCTTCTCCTGGCCACCTTAACCTCCTCCCCCTTCGTTTGATCAAGGCTGGGAGAAGGTTGTAGAAGATTGATCTCCACATCCACCAAACCGAAGTATCCGCCCCGGTGCGCGCGCGTTCATACGAGACCGGCTTACAGATGTGGGGCGCCGTGAGAAAGCGGCGTAGACGGGTGGGCCCTGGACGGGAGAGCAGGACGGGCGCCCCGGAGAGAGACCCCATCGGGCGTTCAGCGCTTGCGCTGCGTCCGGTTGGGGCGTGGAGCCTGCTTCGGAGTGAAGGTCGCTCCGAGCTTCCGAAGGGCGGCGCGGAGCTTCTTCTCGTGGGCGTGGAACGTCGCCCGCGGTTGTCCAGCAGCACGAGCCGCATCGGCGCCGATGAGCCCGCGCGCGGCCAGCTCCACGACGTGCGCGACGTTCGGGTTCGACGCCACGACTCGCGCGAGCAGATCCCGCGCTTCAATGGCCGGCAGCGGTTCCATTGTTGCAAGGATCGGGACATCCCGAAGCGAAGACGCTGGGACCTCGTGCAGTGTCGAGGCTCGCCGCGAGAGGTTCTTGGCGTGGAACCACGCCGTCTGCCGCGCGAAGCCACAGAGCGCAGCCTCGGGCGGGGTTCTCTCCCCGCCACGCACGCGCCCCTCATTCAGGGCTTCCCATGTCGTGATCACCGTCTCCTGCACGATGTCCGGTACATGCGCAGACACCACGCCGATCGTGCGAACATAGCGGACGAGCATCGGGCGAAGCTGCTCGATGTCGTCCGCATCCGCTTCGACGATCGGCGCGCCCCCACCGGGGGAGGCGCGCTGCCGGATCACGTGCTGTCCCCTTGGACAAGGATTTCCACTTCAATGCCGAGCGCGTGCGCGACGCCCGTAGCGAAATGCAGCGTGCAGTGGATTTCCCCACGAAGGAAGGCCTGCACGTACTTCGGGGCGTAGCCGATCGCTTCGGAAGCCTCTTTCGCCGAGCGTCCGGCAACGAAGGGCGCAAGCGCTTTCCGCACGCGATCCGCCTGCTCGATCGTAAGGATCGCGGGAAGGCTCTCGGGAGCCTTGTCGTGGTCCGGGCCCTGGTCGTGCTCGTTCATGAAGCACCCCCTTTCCGGCGCGAGCCCTTCGGGGCCCTCGGAGCCTTCGGGGGCGTCACGAGGGAGAGCGCGGGCGCCTTCCTTGGCGGAGCTTTCCCCGCGAGCGCATCATCGAGCGAGAGACCGACGGCGCGCGCGATGCTCCGCGCGAGCGCCATGTTGCCGGGCTCGGACCCGTCGCAGAATGCGAGAATGAACGAACGGCGGAAACCGAGCTTGTGCGCCACCAGGATCCACGAGCCCAGCTCGCGATGGAGATGGCGAAGCAGCGCGCGCAGGTTCGACCGCTGGATCTCGATAAGGTCGGTCCCACGAAGGGGGCGATCTCGGAAACGGGAAGACGTCATCACGACGCGCCTCCCTTCCGCCCGCAAAGAGCGCACGCGCCCGCCACGTGGGGACGCCCGGTGAGGACCTGTTCGACGGGGATACCGCCCGCGCGCGCGAGCAGGACGGCGACGCCGTAGGAGCTTTCGTGGCGGATCTTCTGGAGGGTGTGACGACCGACGCCCATCACGGCGGCGAGCACGTCCCGCCCGCCGTAGGCGCGGGCGATGTTGCGTTCGGCGGCCCGCATGTGGGCGCGCTCTTCGGGCGTGGGGAAGAGGTAGGGACTTTTCCGGCCCTTGGGCGGACGAGTCCCTTGGCCCTCGGGACGAGGGTGGACTAGACGAAGCATGGGTTGCGACTCCGGCTGAAACGGGGTTGCGGCCAAGTCGCCTCGTGGGGTTCACAGGTCCCACGGGGCGGCGCCTTTTGGAGGTAGGCCAAGGGGCGCTCTCGCGCCCCCGGCCCAGCCCTTCAGGCGAGGCCGTAGTACATCAGCGCAAGAGCCAAACTGCCCTAGTTCGCCAAATTAGGGCGACTTAGGGCACCACCTGTCGACAACCACCCCAGCCGTTGCCGACGAGCACGGCGAGCATGTCGACAATCACCCCAGTCGTTGCCGACGAGCCCGGCGAGCATGTCGACAACCACCCCAGCCGTTGCCGACAAGCACGGCGAGCATGTCGACAACCACCCCAGCCGTTGCCGACGAGCCCGGCGAGCATGTCGACAACCACCCCAGCCGTTGCCGACGAGCCCGGACGCGCGCTTCAGCGCCCCCGCGCGCCGTCCTTGCCCGCCGCCGCGAGGTGCTCCTTGGCCTCGACGAGCGCCGCGATCGCGAGCTCACGCTGGCCAGCCGCCGCGAGCGCCCAGCCCTGCTCCCGCAGGATCGAGCCGAGAAGAGCGCGCGCGGAAGACTCCTTGCCCGTCACCGCATCCCGCGCCGCCCGCACCGCGAGGTCCGTTCGGCCCGCCCGCGCGAGGGCCAGCGCAAAGGCCGAATGCCCGCCCGGCGGCGCCGCCGAAGGCCCCGAGAGGAGGACCTCGCAAAGGCGAACGCCCGCGGCGCGCGCGAGCGGCTCCGTGCTGCCCAGCGCGGCGCGCGCGGCGGTCCACACGGGCGGGGCGACACCCACGCCCCCGCTCGTGACGAGGTCGGTCGCCTCGGTGAGCGCCTCCGCGGCTTCCCGCGGCCGGCCCTTGCCGAGCGCCACGTAGGCCGCGAGCCCGAGCGACGCGAGGCGCAGCGACGGCGAGGATGGTTCGGTCGAGGCCGAAGGGGACGGGCCGTAGTCGCCCTGTCCGCCGCCCGTGAGCGCGGCGCGGGCCCGACAAACCAGGGGGAAGATCTCGGGCGCGAGCTCGCCCGCCCGCGTGATCGCCTCGGCCTGCGCCTCCCCGCGCGACGCCGCGATCGCCTGCGCCGCCGCGAGCCGCGCGAGGGCGTTTTCCCGCGCCGCATCGTCGGGCACGTGGCGGAGCGTGGCCGCCACACGATCGGCCTCCAGCGGCGTGAGCGCATCCCCGAGCGCGTCGGCATGCTCGGCGGCGAGGCGGATCGCGAGCCGGCCGAGCGATGTCGTCGGATCACGGCCGAGCTCTTCGAGAAGCGACAGGCCCGAGGCCCGCACGAAGCGGCTCGGCGAGCGCAGCCTGCCGAGCGCGATCACGAGCTTGTGATCGGGCGGCGCGCCCGCCGGATCGGCCGACGCGGCGTCCGCGACCGCGAGCGCAGCCGTGGTCCGATCGCCGAGCAGCCGCTCGACGCGGCGCGCGCGGGATGCCACCGCCACGTCCGCCGCGCCCTTTTCCGCGTCGGCCCGCGCGGCCGCTTTGCCAAACGCCACGAAGGCCCCGTCCCCGTCGCCCGTGAGCTCCAGCATGCGGCCGAGCAGGTAGAGCGCACGCGCCGACTCCTCGCGCTCGACCTCGGCCCCCGCGAGTGTGAGCGCCGCGCTTTTCCGCCCGAACCGCGCAAGCTGCCGGCAGAGCTCGAGGATGGCCGGCAGGTGCGGGCCGCTGCCCGAGAGCGTGCTCCAGTACGCCGCGATGTCCTCGATCTCCCGCTCCTCGCCGAGGCGCACCGCGCACCGGAGGGCGCCGAGCGCGGCGCGCGCGGCGAACGAGGGTTCGGCCGTGCGCACGAGCAGACGCTTGTACGCCGGCAGCGCGACGAAGGGCCCGACGGCCGTTTCGAGCTTCTGCGCCGCGCCGAGGCCGATGTCGTCGACGAACTTCACGCGCCCGCGGCCCTTTTGCTCACGCGCCTCCCCGCTCGGTGACGAGGCCGAGCGAAGGCAGCCGTTCGAGCGCGTTGTCGATGCGCGACGTCTCCGCGTTGATCGCCTCGAGCTTGCGCCGGAGCGCCCCCGCGTCGTTCGTGTCCGACGTGAGGTTCTTGAGCGGCTCGAGGACCTTCTCGTGGATCTGCGCGATCAGTTTGTTCCGCTCGGCGATCTGCAGCGATCCCACGTCGGAGGAGGACGGGACGAAGTCGACGAGCTTCCGCTCGACGCTCTGCGCGTAGTAGCGCTCGTTCCGCAGCCTGCGATCGAGGTAGGCCGGATCGTCGAGGCGCATCTGCGCGAACTCCTCCTGCATCGCGGTCTCGTCGAGAGCCTGCACCTCGTTGAAGACGCGGCGCCAGGCCACGGCATCTGAAGCCTCGTAGGCCGCCATCGCGCGGGCCTCGATGTCCGCGAGGCGCTTCTCCCAGGCCGTGCGATCCATGCCGTAGAGGTTGCCCGAGGCGCGGTAGACGCGGCGGCGCAGCTCGTTGAGCTCGGCCTCGAAGCGGGCCATGGGCGGCGAGAGCGTCTCGTTCGGGTCGCCGCGGTACCAGTCGACGAGCAGGCGCAGTTTTTCGCAGAGCGCCTGCAGTTTGTCCGGGTCCGTGGCGACGACCTCGCGGATGCCGGCGACGAGCATGTCCGCCTCGGCCCGGTAGCTCATCGCACTCGAACCCCAGAGCGACTTGCTCGTCGACTCGGCCTCTTCGAGCAGCGACTCCACGGCGCCCGCGGGATCAAAACGCGGCGCGGCGGGCGGCTCGACCTGCGCCCAGAGCTCCTGCCCCGCCACGACCGCGCGCGCTTCCATGCGCATGGCGTCGTCGCAACGGAGCGTGAGATCCACGGGCGTGCCGACGGAGAGCTCGCGCGGGACCTGGAGCAGGAGGGTCTTGATCGGCATGCGGTTCTGCAGGAGCCGGAGCACCACGGCGCCGCTCTGATCCGCGGTGAAGAAGCGGCTCTTCACCTCCGCGGGCAGGCCCGCGCCGCGCGCGATGAGCACGCGCCGCTCGCGCCGGCCCGCGCGCACGACCTCGATGGAGAGGTCTTTGGCCACGACCGAGGGCCGCGAGAGCGCGCTCGCACGGGGCCGGACGTCGCCGCGGTAGAGCGCGAACGGGAGCTCCGCGAGCACCTCGCGCTCGACCGAGCGCAGGGCCACGCGCGACGCATGCTCGGGCTCTTCGCCGAGCGGGACGTCGAGCCGCACCACGGCGCCCGCCGCGTCGGGCAAGGACGCCTTTGCGATCTCCTCGGCGCCGCTCATCCCACGGAACACGACGATCTCCGCCGCGCCTTCCGGCGCCTGCTCGACGCGCACGCCGAGCCGGATCTTCGAGCCCTGGCTGACGAGCGGCGTCGTGAACGCGACCGTGATCTTCCGATCCGGCTCGCCGATCCTGAGGCCCCCGAGCTGCGCCGCGTGGATGGCCGCGCCGAGCGCGACGCACGTGTCCACCTCGTCCTGCAAAGGTTTTTCCGAGCGGCTCTTCTTGCAGATCGCCTCGGTCACGCGGCGCACGACCATCGGCACGCGGGTCGATCCGCCGACGAGGACGACGTGATCGATCTGCCCGAGATCCACCGACGAGGTCTCGGCACTCCGCGCGAGCGCCCGCTCGCAGCAGGCGATCGTGGTCTCGACGAGATCGCCGACCGCCTGCTCGTACTCGGCGCGCCCGATGTCGCCCTCGAACGAGACGCTCTCGCCGTTCTTGTCCTGCATGAAGTCCTGCTTGGCGACGCTCACGACCTCGGAGGTCGAGAGCGACTCCTTGATCTCCTGCGCGAGGTGGACAAGGCGGCCGAAGCGCTGGCGATCCGCCTCGTCGCCGCGGACGTCGAGGTCGAGGGCGTAGCCACGCGCGACCAGGATCCCGCGGAGCTTCTCGGCGAAGCGTCGATCGAAGTCGTCGCCGCCGAGGTAGTTGTCGCCGTCGATCGCGAGCACCTGGTACTCGCCGCCGAGGCAACGCAGGATCGAGACGTCGAAGGTGCCGCCGCCGAGGTCGTAGACGAGGAAGTTTCCATCGCCGAGGCGGCTCTTCCAGGTGTGGTAGATGGCCGCGGCCGTAGGCTCCTGCAGGATGCCGATGACCTCGAGCCCCGCCATCTCGCCGGCCTTGCGGGTGGCCTCGACCTGCGGCGCGTCGAAGTACGCGGGCACCGTGATCACGGCCCGATCGACGCGCACCTCGATGCCCTCGGCGGCCTGCTTGCCGAGGTGCTCGCTCATGCGCGCGCGGAGCTCGGCGAGGATCTTGGCGCTGATCTCCTCGGGCGTGAGCGCATGCGGGCCGACCTCGACCTTCGCGTTTTGCCCCATCTTGCGCTTGATGGACTCGATCGGCGGGGGCGTCTTGCCGCGGCGCTGGCGCGCGGCGTGGCCGACGAGGAACGCCTCGCCTTTGGGATCCCAGGCGACCGCCGAGGGGACGGTGCGCCGCCCGAAGCGGTCGGCGAAGATGTGCAGATCGCGCTCGGACGGGTCGAGCATGGCGATCTCCGAGTTGGTCGTGCCGAGATCGATTCCAACAGGACGGTCGACGAACATGGTCTATCGCTTCCTCTCGGGGGACGTGGGGGCGAAGGGAGGATCGGCGCTCGGGGCGCCTGTGGCGAGCACGGGATCCTCGTCGAGCGAGAGCACGGTCCGCGGGCCCCTGTCGGCCCCACGGGAAAGGAACGGCGCGAGCGCGAGGGCCACCGAAGGCCGCGGCGCGAGCTCGGCGAGCCCGACAGGTTCCGCCGCAGGGGATTTTCGAGCCCTCGGCGGCGCATGCTCCGGGCCCGTACGATCGAGCGCGGGGTGGCGCGGGCGGGCGCCGATGGCAGCGCGCAGGCGGCGCAGCGGGTGCAGGGTGAGCTCTTCCCAGGCGGCGCGGATGTCTGCGCGCTCGGCCTCGCCCGCGTCCTCGGCAAGCTCGCGGAGGCGCTCCGTGATGGCGCGCGGGCCCTCCCTCGGATCGAGGTCGAACCGCTCGAAGGGGTTTGGGGCGCAGCTCGGCTCGTCCGAGCGTAGCCCCAAGCGTTGAAAGGGATTTTCCGTTCCGTTGGTCATGAAGAGATCCCGAGGAGTTTCCTGGCCTCGCCGAGGCGTCTTCGCGCCTCCGGGAGGCGCGTGGCCGCGGGGTAGAGCTGCTCGGCGCGTTCGATGAGGCCCGCGGCCCGGTCGTGATCCTGGCGGCTCGGCGCGCGCGCGCCGGGCAGGAGCCGGAGCGCCTGATCGCAGAGCGTGTTCGCCTTCATGAGCCGCGCGTTGCGGTGGGTCGGGCAGATCGTGATGGCCCGATCGAGGAGCTCCAGCGTCTCGCGCTCGGTGCGGACGACGTCCGAGCGGAAGACGAGCATCTGGGCCGCACGGGCGGCGTAGGCGAGCTTCGACGGGTCGTTCTCGATGCGGCGCGCGAGCGCGTCGACGAGGGGCTCGACCGGGGCGATGAGGCTGCGGAGATCGTCCCAGCGGCTCGCGCGGTAATGGGCCCAGGCAAGCGGCGTGGCCTGCTCGATCGCAGCGTGCTCGACGCTCTCGTCCGCGCCGGACCAGCGCCAGACGGCGACGAACCTCCCAAGCAGCGCCGCGCCCTCCGCAGCGCTCGGCTCGCCCTTCGTGGTCGCCTCGGCAAACGCCGCGAGCACCGGCGCGAGCGCCTCCTCGACGGCGACCGCCACGAGCGACGTGGCCCGCCGCGCCGCCCGCTCCGCGAGGGCCTCGGGGGCACGCGCGATCCGCGCAGCTTCAGGCACGCGGCCGAGCGCGGCGAGCGCCCTTTGCGCGTCGGCCGTGAGCTCCCGCGCGCCAAGACGCGCCCGCTCGCCGAGATCCTCGATGCACCAGAGGGGCGCATCGACGAGGGCACGATCGAGGTCCTGCCGCGCAAGCGCGCTGCCAGTCACGGCCTCGCCGAGGTCGCGGAGGTAGGTCTCCTGGCGGCCGAGGGCGAGCCAGGCAGTGATCGATCGGACGAACGCGTCGGTGGAGCTTCCCGCACGGTCGGCGAGGGACGCGTGGTGGAGGGCGAGGTGGTGGAGGAGCTCCGGAGGCGGGTCGATCTGCCGCGCAGGCTCGAGGTGCTCGCGGAGGGCATCGAGCTTGCCAGTGCGCGCGGCCTCGATGGCGTCGTTTCCCCCGGGGAGGCGCCGGAGGGCAGCGCAGAGGCCAGCGCCACGGGCGGGGGGGCGGGCGTCGGTTCCGGCCTGCTCACGGAAGAGGCGCTCGAAGACGATCTCGTCCGTGAGCCGCGCGAGCAGCGCCTCGTCCTCGTCTCGCCACACGGGAGGCATCATCCGCGGGAGGGGCTCGTGCGGTCAAGACGGGCGGAAGCGGCGTCTCGCTGGGGCGTTGCCCCAGACCCCACCAGGGGTTGTCCACCCCTGGACCCGGACCAGCGCAAGCGCTGGACTCGGGGTCGATGAACTGCGCGATGCGCAGTTCATCGAACAGGCCGAGGCAAGACCGGCGAGCGACGCTGCCCATCAAGACGGCTTCAACCGGCAACGCCGTTCCTGGTCTTGCCACCGGCCTTGTTGGAAGAACTGCGCATCGCGCAGTTCTTCCACGAATGGTCCAGGGCTTGCCCTGGTTCGGGTCGAGGGGCGAACAGCCCCCGCGGGGTCCGGGGCAGCGCCCCGGTCAGCGAGCGCCTGTGAAGATCGCGGTGCACTCCGGAACGCGCGCCCATGCGCGCTCGCGGATCTGGGCCACGAGTGCTGGACCGAAGAATTCGCCGCAAATGTTCGCTGCGCTCTCGACGTCGGGGAACACGTAGTCTGTGCGCACCCAGCGGCGCGAAAGCCCGTGCGCGTGCTCCAGGTGCGCGAAGTACTCGTCCATGCCCGGATGGACGCGCGGCGTCTCGTGGCCGGTGCCAAGCGTCTCGATGACCATGAGCGCACCGCCGGGACGCAGTACACGGTGCATCTCCGACAGCGCCGCGTCCACTTCCTCGCGCCAGCCCTCCGGCATCCAGTGACGAAAATGCCCGAACACCCATCCGGCCATTGCGACATCGACGCTCGCGTCGGGCAACGGCAACGAGCGCGCATCCGCGTGGTGGATGGTGAACGGCACGCCGGCCTGCGACAGATGCCGGCGCGCGATCTCCAACATGGGCGCCGCGCGATCGACCAGGTGCAAGTGCGACGCGCGCGCGCCGACGATGCGCGAGAGCCGCCCGGTACCCGCGCCGACGTCGAGCGCCACGGCCCCCTCCGGCAGCCATTCGCGCACCATGCGTGCGAGCGCCTCGTCCGCATCCTCCGCGTTGATCAGCGCGTCGTACGCGTCCGCCTTCTCTTGGTACATGCGCGCCTGTGCATCGCTCACTTGGTCGCTCATCGGCGCGACCTTATCGCACTCGCTCGCGACGTGACAGCGACTCGACGGGAACCCGTTTCGATCAGCCGGGCGGAAGCAAAGCGAACAAGGCTCGCGCGCCGACCTTCTTGTCGACGACGAGCACGCTCCGGACCATCTTCGTGCTGCCGAGGAGCGCTTGGCCCAGCGCTTCACCTGGAATGTCGAGACGGCATGCGAGGAGGCGCTGCGGGTAACGGGAGAGGAGCGCGTCGCAATCTCGATAGAATCGCTCGCTGCCGTCGTTCGCCAGGAAGAGGATCCGCGACACACGGGCGTTCTGCGGGCTGCCGGGGGTCTTCTCGTTCAGCGCGTCGAGGCCCTTCTGCTCGCTGGCCAGCTTCTCGCCGATGAGCTCGAGACCCTGGTAGGCATGCCCAGCGGCGAGCGCGCTGCGGAGCTCGGCGGCCAGCGTGTCGGTCATCGGGAGCGTCGCGACCTTTTGGCGACCTCGCTCCCATAACGGAGCCGCGTGCGTCTCGAGGAGGCGTACGACCGCGTCGTGACGAGGATCGGCGACGACGTCCTTCGGCAACTTGAGGGTGGACATTGCGGGGAGGTCTAGCAGAACCCCGGTTCCCCAAGAAGGGCTCGCGTTGAACGCCCGCGGAGCCCCCGGCGTGGCCCCGAACTTCAGGGACCGGCGCACTCGACGCGGCC
>NZ_JAGTJJ010000108.1 GCF_028435365.1 Polyangium jinanense
ACTCGTCCACTGGAACCCCTTTCGTGTTGCTTTGAGCGGCTCACGAAGGGGGTTCCGCCTTTAGACCCCCGGAAATGTCAAACTTCGGCTGCCTCCCCGGCAGAGCCGGGGGATCTCCTAAGGTATTAGGGCAGATCGAGCCCTTCAAACCAGGGCATGGGAAAGGGCGCCCGGACCGGCGAACCAACCCGGGCGCCCATGACTCACTTCTTGAACGGACGCAGCGCCTTGAGCGGCTGGAACGCCTTCGCCAGGCCAGCCGCATCGCGCATCTGATCCACGTGCCTGGTCATGTGCTTCTGGGCCGCGAGCGCATCGCCAAACGCCTTCGCTTCGGCGAGCGGGCTGGGGACGGTCGGGACCTTCGCGCTCTCCGCGACGGCCAGGTCGATCTCAAACGAAACTGTAGATTTCATGGGACTTCTCCTACGCGTCGGCAGCACCTCGCCGCCAACACTCACCCTGGTTCGCCTGCACTCGTCTCAGAGTCAAGGATTGGGGATCGTTGTCGTCCGGGGCAACGCGCGTAGGACATTCAATGTCCCATTGACACCCAGAAAACCCGCAAAACATACGTGTTCCGTGATAGGTTGGTCCCATCGATTGACCTTCCGCGGGTGAGCGAACGACGACAAACCGTCGCGCCCTGCGGCTTCGGGGGACCATGGCGAACCTGCTCTCTCACGAGAAGCGCCTGCGCGTGCTCGCGGCGCTCCTGGACGGCAACAGCGTGCGTGCGGCGTCGCGGATGACGGGCGTCCACCAGGACACGATCTCGCGCTTCGCCTTCGCCGCGGGCACGGGCGCGGGCCACCTTCACAACCGACTCGCGCGGAACCTCTCCTGCACGCTCATCGAGATGGATGAGATCTGGACGTGGTGCGGCGTCAAAGAGGCTCGGAAGACGGCCGAGCATCCCGCGGGCTTCGGCGACGTCTGGGTGTGGGTCGCCGTCTGCGGCGTCTCGCGCATGGTGATCTCGTGGCACGCAGGGAGGCGCGACCAGGCGAGCGCCGACGCCTTCATGACCGACGTCCGGGCCCGGCTCGTCGCGATGCCGCAGATCACGAGCGACGGTTACGCGGCGTACGAGCCCGCGGTCGCCAAGGCGTTCGGCGCGGGCGTCGACTTCGGCCAGGTCGTCAAGACGTGGCAGAAGGGCGGGAAGAAGGGCCCGGATCACAGGTACGAACCGTCGCGAGATCCTCTGCTCGTGAAGCGCGCGGCTCTCGGCGCGCCAAACCTCGCGACGTCAACCACGGCGCACGTCGAGCGCAACAACCTCACGATCCGGCACATGAACGGGCGCCTGCGTCGGCTTTGCTTGGCGTTCAGCAAGCGGCCCGAGAACCACCGTGCGGCACTCGCGCTCTCCTACGCGTGGTTCAACCTGGGGCGCGTGCAGAAGGGCATGAAGATCACGCCCGCCATGGCTGCGGGCGTCACCGATCACATCTGGGAGCTCGACGAGTTCCTGACCGCCGTGATGACGGCGGAACCTTGCGAGTCCCCGGCGCCCGTTCCGCTTGTGCCCCGCGTGCCCGAGACGACACACCGCGAGCTTCCCAGCGGTCGGGGCTTCCTCCGCGTCGTGGACGGCGGGAAGGGCAAGCCCAGCGAGGCCCCGCGCGCGCCTACGCCGCCCGCCGCTCCCCCGGCGAGGGTCGGGACGGGGGAGGCTCCGCGCGAGCCGCTACCGCCCCCGGGGACGCAGCTTGACCTGTTCGCGTGGCGTCCGAGACCGCGACAACTTGCGTTCTTCGATGACGATCCGAACGACGAGCAATGGTAGTGCGCTAGCCACGCAACATCCCGGAAGCTCTATCGACTTTCGATCGAACCGGAAGACGCACCACTCGTGTCCGTGTTGGCATGACTCTCGATAAGCGTTGCCCGCGTAGCTAGCACAGCCGCAAGCGTGGCGGTTTCGCGCTTCCGCAAGCCGCCGCTGAACAAGATATTCCCATGATACTTGTTGGTTGGCGTCGGAGAACGCTCATAATCCAGCCGCAGTGGTCGCCCAAGTGCAAGACTCGCGTAGTCGATGGCTTCTAGGGACAACTTGGCAACGCCGTATTTGGCGTTGTTCGTGTCCTTCTGTGTGGTGACGAGAGCCTCGCGATCGTCATCAAAATTTATAGAGGTCTCGCTACGACCGTCCGGGCGGTTGGCAGCGGTACGCTCATCCGGAAGAAACGCCGTAGCCGCAACTTCCCCGTTTTGGATGCATTTGCTGCCACGCAACCCACGCAGGCAATAGTGGGGAAACTCCGCTGTGGATGTCATGTCTCCCGTAGTGCCCATGCGACAAGCTGAAACGGGTCGAAGGACTCCATGCCGCCCGAGTGTACGACTCCGCCACATGCGTCCGACGCGACGTAATACCAGCCGGTTTCATCCGGGTTGAGATCAATGGTAAGGCCAATTCGCCGCCCCGGAAAGATCCATTCAATTAGTAGCGCACCATCATACGCGTCCTCCGTTGCACTTATTGGCGGGAGCACCCTAGCTTGGTACGTATGCGCGGCGTTCAAAAGACTACGAATGTTCGTTTCAGCCAATGCGGCGAGCGTCTTGTTGCGCATTCGCTCTATCATAATGCGCACCTCATCGTATACATCCGTCGTCGCTCGCAGCCATGTCCGCAACAGGTCCTCGTGTGCCGACACATCCGTTTGAGCGGCGACCGTTGCCACGGTATTCAACTCGTGAACGTTCTGGACGTTAGGAGCCGTCGGAGCGGCGACAGCAATTGACACGGTTGCCGCCGTTGTAATGGCCGCGACCACACAAGTAGTAGTAGCAGTTGAGGCGGGCGGCATATGGCCCTTATTCGGTAGGTGTCGCGTCGTCGCCCGATTGAGGGAGCCCCAGGACGACCCCTAGACCCTCGGCCGCCTTCAATGTACGAAGCAGTACTTGAACGAGACGCGTTGCATGGTCGCGCGTCATGGTGAGACGTTGCTGAACCAGCGCATCGATCATTTGCCGATCCTCGTGCGACCGGATCGATTGTGGTTGAAGCTGGCAAATGTCCAAAATGATCTCTTCGCCGACTGCATTCACAGCGATGTAGTTCGTGTAAGATTCCCGGATCTCGCGCGGGTCTTCGGGATATTGTAGGTTTATGGCTAGAGTCCGTTGGCTCATGGGGCGTCTCCCGACTCTACCCTACGTCAGCACGAAGACCACAGCAAAAAAAAGCTGACCATCAGGCGTGCCGTTCGGTACATATCGCGGCACGGCGGTGCGGCGAGCGCCGCCGGAGTAGGCGGCGCTCGCGCGTTCAGCGCTTGCGCTTGCGGGTCTTCCACGTGGGGCGTGGAGCCTGCTTCGGGGCGGGGGCCGCGCCGAGCTTCCGGAGGGCGGCGCGGAGCTTCTTCTCGTGGGCGTGGAACGTCGCCCGGGGCTGGCCTACCTCTCGCGCCGCGTCGGCCCCGACGAGTCCGCGGGCGGCCAGCTCCACGACGCGGGCGACGCTCGGGCTCGACGCCATGACCCGCGCGAGCAGGTCCCGCGCTTCGATCGCTGACGTCGGATCCGGCGACACGAGGATCGGGACGTCCCGAAGCGCGGACGCCGGGGCCTCGTACAACGTCGATGCGCGCCTCATGAGATTTTGCGCCCGATACCACGCCGTCTGCTTCATGAAGCCCAGCAAGGACGCATCGGGCGGCGTCTTCTCTCCGCCGCGGACGCGTCCTTCGGCCAGGGCTTCCCACGTCGTGATGATCGTCTCCTGCACGATGTCCGGAGCGTGAGCGCTCGCCACGCCGATCGCGCGGGCATGACGAAGGAGCATCGGGCGCATGGCCTCGATGTCCTCCGCGTCCGCTTCGACGATCGGCGCGCCCCCGCCGGGGGAGGCGCGCTGCCGGATCACGTCTCGTCCCCCCGCACGAGGGCGTCGAGATCCACCCCGAGCACGTGCGCGACGCGCGAAGCGAAGAGCAGCGTGCAGCGGATCTCCCCGTGGAGGACGGCGCGCACGTACATGCGGGCGAACCCGAGCGCCTTCGCCGATTCCCGCGCCGTCCGCCCCGCGACGAAGGGCGCGAGCGCCTTCCGGACGCGCGCCGCTTGCTCCTCCGTGAGGACCGCGGGTAGGCTCGGCGGTTCATGATCTTGCTCGATCATCGCGCGCCTCCCTTCCGCTTCGGGGACGTCACGAGGACGAGCGACGGCGGCTTCCTCGGGGGAGCCTTGCCCGCGAGGGCATCGTCGAGCGACAAGCCCACGGCGCGCGCGATGCTTCGCGCGAGCGCCATGTTTCCGGGTTCCGTCCCGTCGAAGAAGCCGACGACGACGGCGCGCCGGTAGCCGAGGGCATGGGCGACGCGAACCCATGAGCCTTGCTCGCGGTGAAGATGGCGAAGCAGAGCGCGAAGGTTCGACCTCTGGATCTCGATCAGCCCGGATCCGGTGAAGCGAGACGCGGCCATCACGACGCGCCCCCTTTCCGACCGCAGAGAGCACACGCTCCCGCGACGTGGGGACGACCGGAAAGGACCTGCTCGACGGTGATGCCGCCCGCGCGAGCGAGCAGCACGGCGACGGCGTAGGACGTCCCGCGCCGCATGTTGACGAGGACGCTCCGGGAGACGCCCATCGCGGCGGCGAGCACATCGCGTCCGCCGTAGGCGCGGGAGATGTTGCGCTCGGCGGCCCGCATGTGGGCGCGCTCTTCGGACGTGGGGAAAAGAGCCGGGCTCTTCCGGTCGGAAGGCGGACGAGTCCCTTGGCCCCGCGGAGCGGGGTGTACTAGACGAAGCATGGGTTGCGACCTCGGCAAGAGGGGTTGCGGCCAAGTCGCCTCGTGGGGTTCACAGGTCCCACGGGGCGGCGCCTTTTCAGGCAGGCCACATCCTACGCGGTCGCAATCGTCGAAGCGCCCTAGTTTGCCGAATTGGGGCGAATTAGGGCACTACCCCTCCACGCGAATGCGGAAGGCCAAGTCGCGAGCAGAGCTCGCGTCCACGCGAACGCGGAAGGCTAGGTCGCAAGCGGCGGCTCGCGTCTACGCGAATGCGGAAGGCCAGGTCGCAAGCGGCGGCTCGCGTCCACGCGAATGCGGAGGGCTAGGTCGCGAGCGGGGGTCGCGTCTACGCGAATGCGGAAGGCCAGGTCGCTAGTAGAGGCTCGCGTCCACGCGAACGCGGAGGGCCAGGTCGCTAGCAGAGGCTCGCGTCCACGCGAACGCGGAAGGCCAGGTCGCTAGCAGAGGCTCGCGTCCACGCGAATGCGGAAGGCCAGGTCGCTAGCAGAGGCTCGCGTCCCTGCCGCACCCTCGCCTTCGGGACGATTGGCGGGCGTAACGGAGACGGCCCGGATCAGCTCGGTATCCAGGTCATTCGCGATGTGTTGCTTGTAGCCCTTGAAGCGCTTGGATTTGCTCTTGCGCCCGTGGCGCATCTGCGGATCCTCGATCGACACGCGTCGATCTTTGGCGACGCCCTCGCGGATGCGGGGCTTGCCACCCCCGGGCGGATCCCGAACAGTCCGTAGGCCTAGAACCGATGCGCGGAGAGCTGAAGGCTCATGCCGGCACGGCCTCGCCGCGCACCGCCGCCTCGATCTTGGCGACATCGATCTTCCGCATCTGCATCATCGCCCCGAACGCGCGCTTCGCCACATCGCCGCCCCTGGCCATCGCCTCGGTCAGGACGCGCGGCGTGATCTGCCACGACAGGCCCCATTTGTCCTTGCACCAGCCGCACGCGCTCTCCGTGCCGCCGTTGCCGACGATCGCGTTCCAATAACGGTCGGTCTCCGCCTGGTCGTCGGTGGCGATCTGAAAGGAGAACGCCTCGCTCTGCTTGAACGTGGCCCCGCCGTTGAGGCCAATACACGGCACGCCGCACACCGTGAACTCGACCGTCAGGACGTCGCCCGCCTTGCCGCCTGGAAAGTCGGACGGCGCCCGGTGCACCGCGCCGACCGCGCTGTCGGGAAAGGTCCGGGCGTAAAAGCGCGCGGCCTCTTCCGCGTCATGGTCGTACCACAGGCAGATCGTGTTCTTGTTCATCGTTCCTCTCCTCTCTTTGCCGCCGACCGAAGTCGGCGCCCTGCGGATCGGTGCCCTGAACAATCCAGTCGGCCGCCGGGCACCTCGTGCGGCCCCGTGACGATGGCGCCGAAAGCGATCTCCACCGCCGCGACGAAGCCGTCAGGACCGCTTTCCTTGTTGCTGCTTTTCCATCCACGCCGACGCTTCGGGCGGCGGTGTCTCGGCAAACCCCGCCAACTGGTCGGCCAGAGCCTTCTTGAAGCCCGGGCGTGCAATGCCGCGTGCCATGTAAGCGGCGAGGTTATCGTATTGCTCGACCAGCCCCTTGCCCTCGACAATGCGCAGCACCGTGACCATCAGCAGATCGCCCGCCGTGAAGCCGCCGCCATCGAGCCATTGCCGGTCGCCGAGTCGTTGTGACAATTCGCCGAGCCGCTCGTGAACGCGCGCCTCGACCGCGGCGCGGCGCGGTTCGGACCACGGCTTGCCGGCCTCGAAGATGGTGACGAACATATAGTCCGTGAGGGGCGGCTCGATCGTGTTGAGCGCGGTGAACATCCATTGGATCGCACGCGCCCGCGCCGCGGGATTGTCGGACAACAGTCCTTCGAACCGTTCCGCGATATGCAGCACGATCGCGCCCGATTCGAACAGCGTGACCTCGCTGTCCTGATAGGTCGGCACTTGGCCGAACGGCTGACGCGCGCGATGCGGCGGCTGCTTGTGCTCGCCGAGCACGAGGTACTGCACTTCGTAGCGTTGGCCGACCTCCTCGAGCGCCCAGCGCACGCGCAGGTCTCGCACCTGACCCCGCGCGATTTCAGGCACCCATTTGAACGCGGTGATCTCGATCGGGGAACTGGAATCGATGGCCATCAGGCTCTCCTAGCGTCCAGGACAAATAAACCAGGATTCCGTCTCCTCGGGGGCGTAGCACGCTTCCCGCGTGGCGGTCAACGGTGTCCTTTCTATCGCCGGTTACATCTTGGCGAGTTCGTCCTGGAAGGCGTCGTCGAACAGCTCCGCACGAGGATGGCGCAGGATCGGGGACGTGGAACGGATCGGCGCTCTCGTGCGCCCCTACGAGCGCACGCGATTACGGCCGTCGCATTTGGCCTGGTAGAGCCTCTCGTCTGCCGGCCTGATGAGATCGTTGGCGACGCAGGTATTCTCGTCCGCTTGTGCGACGCCCGCCGAGATGGTCAGCGAGATCGTGTGCTCCTCGAACGTCACCACGTGGGCCGCGACCGCTGCGCGGATCGTTTCGGCCAGCGCCGCGGCTCCCTGAAGGTCGGTCCCGGGCAGCATCAACACGAACTCTTCCCCGCCGTATCGTGCAAAGACATCGCCCGGGCGCACGTGCTGCTGCGTGAGCGACGCGACCTCTCGTAGCACCTGGTCACCCGCCATGTGCCCGAACGAGTCATTGATCCTCTTGAAATGATCGAGGTCGAACATCACGAGCGCGAGCGGATGCTCGGGGTGCTCCGTGCGCCGCAACGCGGCGTCGAGCTGCTCGATGAGATAACGGCGGTTGTACGCCTTTGTCAGGCCGTCGATCGGCGACGTCGAGTACTTTGTTTCGTCGATCAGCCGCCCGCACTCGGCGCAGCAGGACCTGAAGATCGTGTTCCCGAGGTTCACCCGATCGCCACAGCGCAGCAGCGCCCCTGACACCCGCTCGTCGTTGACGAAGGTGCCGTTGGTGCTGTTGTTGTCGACCACCCACCAGCCCTCGGCGCGCTTCTCGAAACGCGCATGGCACCGCGAGACCGCGTCGCCGTCGATCGTGATGGTGTTTTCAGCGTGGCGTCCGACCGTGACCACCGTGGCGGCGGGGTCCAGCTTGTATCGATGACCCAGGAGCTCACGATCGCGCGCGTAGATGATGACGAGGGTGTCGGGTCCTGCCTGGTCGTGCGAGCAGCAGATGATCATGGTGGTCGGCAGCGTGGGGTTGGCTCCATAGAGTAGCTTGAAAATTCGTCGAGACGCTATCGACCGCCACCAATGGTGGTCACGCCAGCGCGAGCGTCTTCAGCTGCTCCCGGGCGAGCCGCAGGCGGGCGTGGGCGGTCTTCGTCTTGATGCCGAGCGCTTCGGCGATCTCCCGGATCGAACGGCCCTCCAGGTACGGCACCACCACGGCCCGGATGCGCGGCCCGATCTTCAAGAGGAAGCGCTTGAGCCGGAAGAGCCCGTACGTCGCCTGGACGAACATTCCGATCGACTCCGCTTCGTCTTCCCGCTCGGGAAAGTCATCCGCAAGCCCCGCGAGGACCTCGCGCTCGCAACGCGCCAGCTTTCGATGGTTGCGCGCATGGTTGAGCCCGATCACCAGGAGCCACGGGCGAGCCTGCTCCGGCGTGACAAGGCATTCAAGGCGGCGCCAGGCCGTGAGGAAGACGTCTTGCACGACATCGTCCACGTCGCCGGATGGGATCGCTTGGCCGAGAAGAAGACGGCGCAGGAAATCACGATGTTCGAGGTAAAGGCGCCCGAGGAGGGCGTGCGCCGCCGTAAAGTTTGCCGGCGGCGGATGGAGCGGTATCGTTGTCATGACTCATGACTCCGGGGATGGAACGGGGTTGTGGGGAGACGCCGGTCGGTGTCCTAGCGCCGGCTGGCGTCGCTTTTTTGTGTCTCATGGTTTGGCGGGGATTGCAACCGGGAAATGGGGGGAATGGTTCGTCTTGAAGGAACCAGGATCCACAGGGGATTGCGGGATGCAGCCGCGTGAATGAGTGGGAGATCTCGGCTGCCGCTACCGCTTCCGCTTCGGATTCCGGAGGCCCTCACCCGTCGCAACCCGATGGATCTGCGTCCTGCTGACGGCGGATCGACCCCGTTGGCGCATGTTGGTGCCACTTCCCGCCCCGTGGCCGCCCTTTGGGGCGTTCCCGGAGCCTACCCGCGCACGACGCTTCTCGAAGTGCTCGTCCAGAACGAGATCACGGCCGCCGCGGCGGGGGATGTCGAGATCGTAGCCCTTTCGCACGTCGCCGCAGGCAAGCTCCTCACGATGCTCCCCGTGGGCGACCCATCGATCGACGCCGCGCGCCCCCTGCTGCTCTACCGCAACCGGCTGCCCCCGGGGCACCGCCATGGCGGAGGGTGGCGGCCGCCAGGGATGTATCGATGAAGTGCTCGGCGATCGGCGCGGGTTTTCGTTTTCCGCGTGGAATGCGAAGCGTGCGGATCGAAAACGCGTGGAGCGGCGATGTTCACGACCGCGGCCCGCCGGCCCGCGTCGTCCTACTCATAGCCAAGCGATCGCAGCTCGCCGTTCACCCAGGCGTGGAGGCCGAGCCCGATCCCGATCATGATGAAGACGCCCACGTAGCCGAGAGGCTTCAGCCGACTGTCCCGACCATGTCCGGTCACGAAGTAGAGGACCAGCGATCCCGGCTTGGGCTCGCGCGGCGCACCGATGACGAGGCACAGCAAACCAAGCGCGATGAACAGCGGCGCGATGACCGTCGCCTTGATGTACGTCGTGACCGTTCCGTTGAAGGCACGCGCGGCCGCGAGAACGTCGATGACGGCGATCTTCAAGCACACGAGGCCGGCGCCGAGGAGGACAGCGCCTCCGATGCGGACCTTGGTGCTGGCGGAGAGCGGATCGGACATAGCGGAGTGCAAGCTACAGCTTCCGACCCACGATGCAAATCTCGAACGTTCGAGGCGCGAGGCGAGGCGTCTTTCGAGGGGAGGACGAGGCCTTGGTAGGTCTTGATGTCGCTGCACCGCTCGGTGCCGGAGACGGTGGGCGGGCGGGGCGCCCCAGAGGTGCTTGTTCGCGTTGGCTACGCAGAGCGGATGGTCCTCGAACAGGTTATCGCGCGCGTTGCAGGTGTAGGCGGCGCCTTTGAGCGTGCAGTCCCGATGGGGATGGGCAGCCGGTAGTCGCAGGAGGCCGATTGTTTGTCGCAATCGTCGGCGATGCAGGCGTAGCTCCGCCGTTCGACCGGATGCGTTATGCGCAACCCAGTCACCGCGAGTAGCCCGAACAGCGTCGAACATACCCTATGGACAGGACTCGTCCGCTACATCCGGCGTGACCTCGATCGGGACCGAGAGCTCGGCGCCCAGATAAGAGATCTGCAGGGTGCCGACTCCGGCGCAGGCGCGCAGCGACACGAAACGACCGCTGCGCTCCGCCTCGATGAGCACCACCGAGCCGCTGGTGATCGCGGCCGCGAACGTTAGGTCGTCCTGCGTGCTCGGTTGGACATAGCGGCCGGACGCGTCGTTCCCGACCAGGGCGAACCCGCCGAGATCGCCCGGCGCGAGCGCCGTTATCTCGACCGGGTTGTCCAGATCGCTGGCGAAGCTGTAGAGCTTCAAAGTCGGCTTATCCTCCGCGGACAGCGTTGCGATCTCGAGGTCGCCGCCGAGCTGGGTCTTGATGTGGGCGATGCCGGACTTGCCGAGCGCCTCGACGCGTCGCGTGTTGACGACCTGAGCGTCGGCCTCGTGGGCCAGCAGCTCCGGGTCCATCGACCAATCGAAGAGATCGAAGCCGAGCAGGGTTGTGGTGCCGGCGCGCGGCTCGGCCGCCACCCGGAGGGAGGCGCCGGGACGCAGCGCGTAGCCCTGGCCGTAGAAGCCATCCGGTTTGTCGAAGAGAGGAGGCGTCGAGAGCACCCAGACGCGCGCCCCGTCGGGCCGCTGGACGGTGAGAGGCAGGCTATCGGAGCCGTTGCTGGCCGTCACGCGGAGGGTCGTCTCGCCCTCCGACTCGGCGCGCAACTCGATCGGGTAAATGTCGAAGACCACGCTGACGATCTCCGGTGCATCGCTTTCGGCGGCCATCAGCGTGCCGAGCCCTGGGCCCAGCACCCAGACGTCCGCGCGCGCCCCTAGCGCGATGGGACGCTCGAAGTCCAGCACCGACGAGCCGCTATCGGCGGGGTACTCGCGCGGCTCGTAGAAGCCGAGCTTCCCATCCTGTCCGTCTGTCTTGCCACCGTAGACGTCGCAGCCGGACTGCATGGATGCGGCGATGAGGACAATCGGCGACAGGAATGCTGATATGGGGGGTAAGCGCATGACCCATCATCCGCGCCCGCCCAGGCGGTGGCAAGCGTGTAGGACAAATAAACCAGTCCTCTTCCGCCCATGCTTGAATGGAGAAGCGCGGAGCAAGCTGCAAGCGCCCCTCAACCCGCAGCGCCATCGCCGCCCGGGCGGCGCCGGGTCCTTCGGCCGATGCCTAGAGCATCGAACCGGTCGATGCTCTAGCGCCCAACCGAGAGCGAGACGTGAAAGTTCGCCCCTCGATCCTCGTTCGGACGCACTCCAATCCGACCACCGTGGTTCTCTACGATGGTCTTGCAGATCGAGAGGCCCATCCCCATGCCTCCCTGCTTGGTCGTATAGAAAGGGCTGAAGATTCGCGCGGCCTCCTCCGGGTTCACGCCCGGACCGCTGTCCTTCACCTCGAGCACAAGGACATCGGGATCGGTCAGGCGCGTTCGCACCAGGATTTCGTGGGGACCGGGGGCTACACCGTATGCCGCCTCGGACGCATTGACGACGAGGTTCACGATGACCTGTTGCAGCTGAACGCGGTCGCCGAGCACCGGGGGAAGCTTTTCGGCGAGGTCCAGGCGGATCGCTGCGCCATTCCGCTGCACGCGGGCCCGTGTCAGCAGGACGACCTCTCGGATCGCCTCGTTGAGGTCGAGCGGCACGTGCGCTTCCCCTGAGCGTCCAAACAGGGCTCGGAGCCGACGGATCACGTTCTCCGCCCGCGTGACGTCGCGGGCGATAGAGCTCGCGGCCTCGCGAGCCTCTCCCGGATTCGCCGGGTCACGCTGGAGCCAGTTCACGCAGGCGCTCGCATTGGCGCTGATCGCGGCAAGCGGCTGACTGATCTCGTGGGCGATCGCGGCTGCCATCTCGCCCAGACTCGACACCCGCGTGAGATCGGCGAGCGCTGCCTGCGTGCGCTGGAGGGCCTCCTCCGAACGTCTGACCTCCGTGACGTCCCGGATGGCGCCGACGTACTGTTCCTGCTCCGTCGAGTCGCCGGATACGCGATGGGCGGAAATGCTGACGTGCTTTACGAAGCCGTCCGGCATCATCAGCCGATACTCGACCTGCGGGCCTCCCACGAGGCGCGAGGGGTCGGCGACGAGCGCATCGAAGATGCGGAGGTCGTGGGGATGGATGCGCGCGCGCATCGACTCCACCGATGGCGAGCTTGCCGCACCGAAGATGCGGAACACCTCGTCAGACCAGAAGATCTCCTCCGTCCGAGGCTTCCAGCTGAAGGTGCCCGTCTGACCGATGCTCTCGGCTTTGCTCATGTAGACCTTGGCCTGCCGCAGGTCCGCATAGAGCTGCGCGTTCTCGAGCGACATCGCGGACTGCGACGCCAAGAGCTCCAGGATCGCGAAGCGCCCCGGTGTGAAGATGCCAGGCGCGAGGTCGTTCTCCAGATGGAGAACGCCTACGAGCCGCGCCTGCTTGACGAGGGGAAGGCAGAGCACCGAGCGTGATCCGCGTCGACGGAAGTAGGCTTCCTCCGAGAACTGGTTTGTCTCGGCCGCATCCCCGAGCAGCACGCTCTCTTGCGTCCGCCGAACATAGTGGAGCAGCGCGAGCGGGAGTTCGCGCTCGGAGACGGGAGCACGCCGGAGGTCGAGGCTCACGCCATCGGGCTGCGCGCGCGCCTCGGCGACGACCTCGAGGGCCTCTCCGCGCGGCAGGAGCAGCACACCTCGCTGCGCGCCGGCGTGCTCGAGCGCCGCCTTGAGCAGCGTCTCGATCAATCGCTCGAGCACGATCTCCTGCGAGATCGCTTGGCTCAGGCGGACCACCGTCGTCAGATCGAGCTCGTGGAGCCCACGCGCCAGCGCGGCGGGGCCTCCGCCGCGCTGTCCTTCCAAGAGGAACGGGTGGGCATGCTCGAGCGCGCGCACCTTCGCCTCCGCGCCCCAGGCGCGATAGGCGGCGTGAGCGTGGCGGAGATAGGCCTCGCTGACGATCGCCTGGCCGCGCCGCTCGTAGAACCGCGCCGCGTGCTCGCTGGCGATCGCCTCGACGTGGGTCAGGTGATGCTCCTGCGCCATGCGGATGGCCTTCTCGTAGAGGCCCTCCGCGTCGAGAACCCGCGCTTCGATCCGCGCCGTCTCCGCCGCGAGGAGAATCGCCTTCGCCCCGAAGTTCTCGGGGCAGTGGGTCGCCCAGATGTCGAGCTGCCGCTTGTACTCGGCCAGGCTCTCGCGATGCGCGTGTGTGGCCTCGGGCAGCGCGCCGTCGCAGAGCCCCGCGTGCACCAGCGCAGCGTAGAAGTGGTGCTCTTCCACTTCGACGTTCGACGTCGAAGACCAGATGAGCGCGCGCGCGGCGTTGGCGGCGTGGAGCGCGGTCGGGAGATCCCGCGAGAGGAAGCGGACGGTCAGCTTGCGGATCCAGTACCAGCACGTGACGAGCGGCATCCCCGGGTTCGTCTCGAGGTCGCGCTCGAAGGCCGCCTCGTCGCGCGACTCGTCCGACGTATCGGGGAAGGCACCGCCGGCCCGCCGCAGCGTGCGGATCAACCGGAGCTGGTCGGCTGCGAGCCCGACGCACGGCAGAACGTTGAGCCTGGTCGCCGCCTCGAGGGCGGCGACTGCCTCCGCTTCTGCGTCGGCGAGCGGGCTTCCACTGGCCAGGTAGATCGAGACGATGTGGAACCCCGCGCTTTCGACGAACTGCTCTCCGATGGGGAGTGCTTCTGCGAGCGCGTCCCTCATGTAGCGTACGCAAGCGTCGAAGGGTTGGCACCAATGCGCGATCAACGAACCCACGCCAAATCGCGCGAGGGCGCGGTATCTGTCGAGCCGATGGCGTTCGACGAGTTCGAGGACGAGCTCTCCGAGCAGGCGCGTGAGGGCGTAGTCGCCGAAACTGGGGCCGACCACGACGCCCAGCAGCACATAGCCGACGGCCGAGGCTTCCGCGTGGCCGCGCTCGAGGCTCAGATTGGCGATGCGGCAGGCCAAGAGATCGAAGAGCCGATCGCGATTGCTCCACCGCGCCGCCTTGGCCAGCTGGACCGCGAGCTCGAGGGTTTGGGCGTGAATGTCGTCGTCGGACATCGGAAGGCTTGCGAGGGCGACGATGCTCCTCGTCCCGAGCTGCTCGCGAACCCGGCTGTATTCTCGGGCGAGGTCCGCTTCCGTGGGTTCCGGTGGCAATGGGCTTCCAACCCGAGCCAGGTACTCGAGCCCGAGCTCGAGGCCTCGGGCGGAGTCACCCGCGTAGCCGGCGACGGCGGTGCGCAGCGCCGCGACTCTTCCGGCGTCGGTCAGGCGTGTGGTACGGGCGGCGAGATCGGCGAGTCGATGCTCGGCGCTCGCGAGCTCACCGCAGAGCGAGTCGCACTCGGCATGGGTGTAGGCGAGCTCGAACATGAGCTCGGGGTGCAAGGGCCACGGATCCGACGCGAGGCTCTTCAGGATCCGCGTCGCCTCGCTCACGTACGTCCGCGCGGTCGCATGAGCGCCGGCCGATTTCGCGCGCTTGCTGGCGGCCAGGCTCAACGTCACGAGGTCCACTCGCTCCGACGCCGACAACAACGGGAGCCCGCGCGTCAGGTGTCCGACGACGTCGAACACGGATTCGACCATGTCCGCCGGAGCCGCGCCGCGCAGCTTGCGACCGATCGCCGCGTGGAGCGCCGCCTTCTGATCTTCCGAGAGGAGCGAGTAGGCAGCCTCGCGCACGCGGTCATGGACGAACGAGAACCCCGAGGCCCCGGATTGGAGTAGGCCGACGGCGGCGGCGTCGGTGAGGCCGCCGTCGATCTCTCGGAGCTCGCGCTCGCAGTGGCTCGCCAGCTCGGCAGCCGCGGCGGCGTTCCCGAAGCACGCGAGCGCCGCGAGCGCGTCGCCCGTGGTGCTCGGAAGCCGCTCGATGCGGCGAAGGATGAGCTCGACGACGTTGTCGGTCGAAGGACGTCCTCGAATCACGTCGAGGTCCCACGCCCAAAGGCAACGTTCTCGATCGAAGCCGATCAAGTGGGCATCACAGAGCTCACGAAAGAACTGGAGCGCGAAGAAGGGATTGCCCTCCGTCTTCTCGACGACGAGCCGAGAGAGGTCGTCGATGTCGGCGGGAGGAGCCCGGAGCGTGTCGGTCAAGAGCTCGCTCACGTGCGAGCTCGAGAGGCCGGCGAGCTCGACCTCCACGAGCGGCGCGCTCATGGTGCGAAGCCGACGGATCGTCGCGGTGAGCGGGTGCGCTTCGCTGACCTCGTTGCTGCGGTAGGCGCCGACGACGAGGACGTGCTTCACGTCCGGGTGCGCCACGACGTGGTCGACGAAATCGAGCGTGCCGCGATCCAGCCACTGGAGGTCGTCGAGGAAGAGCGCAAGCGGCCGGTCGTTTCGGGCGAACGCCGAGAGAAACTGACGGAAGGCCAAGAAGTGGCGGTCCCGCACGTTCTCGAGCGGCACAGCGGGAGCCGGCGGCTGCGGTCCGAGGACGAGGGAAAGCTCCGCCACGAGCTCGCACATGAGGGGGGCGTTCGGGCCGAGCGCTCTGACGAGCGCCTCACGCCACGGCGCGAGCTCCTCCTCCGAGCGGGTGAGGAGCTGCCTTACGAGAGTGCCGAAAGCCTGCGAGAGCGGCGCGTAGGGGATGTTCCCCTTGTACTGATCGAACTTGCCGGACGCGAACCAACCCGGTCTTGCGAGGAGAGCTCGATCGAGCTCGCGCGCGACGACCGATTTCCCGATGCCGGAGGGCCCGGAAATGAGGAGCAGCCCTGCGGTTCCCTCGGTGGCCACGCGCTCGAACGCGCGTAACACGTCGTCGATCTCGCGCGCTCTTCCGTAGAGGCGCTCAGGCAGGACCAAGCGGTCCGGTATGTCGGCTTCGCCGAGCGGGAACGCGGATACGACTCCGGCTTCCCATTGTTCGAGGCCGCGCCGGAGATCCACCTCCACGCCAGCCGCCGTCTGGTAGCGGTCCTCGGGTGCCTTGGCGAGGAGCTTCATGACGATCGCGGCGATCGTCGCCGGAAGCGCGGGGGCGCGTTCTTCGAGCGGCACCGGCGGCCTTGCGATGTGGCAATGGACCCACTCGATCGGAAGCGATGCCGAGAACGGCAGATCACCGGCCAGGAGCTGATACAGCGTGACGCCGAGAGAGTAGAGATCGCTCCGCATGTCGACGGAACGGTTCATGCGGCCGGTCTGCTCCGGGGCGATGTAGGGTAGCGAGCTCGCGCCGTGTCGCCCCGCGTCGAAGATGCGGAGCTCGCGATCGGCGCGCATGGCGAGCCCGAAGCCAGTGAGGCGGACACGTCCGCCCGCGTCGACGAGAATGTTGGCCGGACGGATATCCTGGTGAATCAAGCCGTGCGCATGCGTTCTGGCGAGAGCGCTCGAAAGCTCGGTCGCGATTCGCAACAGCGAACCGAGGTCGCCGCTCTGCTTCAGCCGTGTGGAGAGGAGCTCTCCGCCCGGGTCGTCGAGGAGGAGCACCGGCTTGCCCGCCTCCTGCACGAGCTCGCGGGGACGTACTGCCCAGGTCGGATCGAGCTGGTCGCGGAGGTCGTGCTCGTGAAGCAGGCGCTCGACCGAGACGTGTCTCGAAGTAGGCGCGAGCACGAGCGATGGTGGCAGTTGCGCCGTCCCGAGTCGTCGCCACAGCTCCCACTCCCCATCGTGTCGGAGCAGCACCGATCCAGCCGACAGCTCGTTCATGCTCGTCCTCTGCGAGGGCGCGCTCGCGTGGACATGGACTCGTTGACTGGAAGCGACGGTCCGGCTCACTGCCAGGCGCGGCCCAAGGCAACTACCAAAAGTGACACAGTTGATCAATGACAATTCGAGTTGCGCTGACCGTCACAATTGTTCCGCGAAAGCCGGCCCCCTACCCCTCGACCCCCGCCCCCACCGCGCACCCTTCACCGCCGCCACGCCCTTCTGATGTTCGTCAGCTCAACGCGGCTGGAGTCATGGGTCTCCCCGCTCGGGCACGATGCGATGGCGAATCTTGCGCTCACATCGGATATGCAATTCGCGAAGGATTGGCCCGCGCAGAGCTCTCGGCACGGCGGGCCGGTCATGCAGAAGATGCAGGCAGCGTCGGGTCGCCGATGTCATGCGATTTGCGCGCAACTTGCATCGCAGCGAATGTAGCCTGACATCGAAACCCGACCAAGGTCGGGTTTCCTGCGCCGGCAGGATTGCGTTACATGAGCGGCACCGATGTCTACCAGGCCGAAATTGACGCACGCCACGGGGGCGCCCGTGGTGGACAATGTGAACATCCAAACCGCCGGTCCGCGCGGCCCTGCGTTGCTGCAGGACATCTGGCTGATCGAGAAGCTGGCGCACTTCGACCGCGAGGTCATCCCCGAGCGGCGCATGCACGCCAAAGGCTCAGGGGCGTACGGGACGTTCACCGTCACGCACGACATCACGCGCTACACCCGCGCGCGGCTGTTCGCCCAGATCGGCAAGCAAACGCCCGTGTTCGTGCGATTCTCGACAGTCGCCGGCGAGCGCGGCGCCGCCGACGCCGAGCGTGATATCCGCGGCTTCGCGGTGAAGTTCTACACCGAAGAAGGCAACTGGGATATCGTTGGCAACAACACGCCGGTGTTTTTCTTTCGCGACCCGCTGCGCTTCCCCGACCTCAATCATGCCGTGAAGCGCGACCCCCGGACCGGGATGCGCAGCGCGGACAATAACTGGGACTTCTGGTCGTCGCTGCCCGAGGCGCTCCACCAGGTGACGATCGTGATGAGCGATCGCGGCATCCCGCGCAGCTACCGCACGATGCATGGCTTTGGCAGCCATACCTTCAGCATGCTCAATGCCAAGAACGAGCGCGTATGGGTCAAGTTCCACTTCATCAGCCAGCAGGGGATCGATAACCTGAGCGACGCCGAAGCTGAAGCGGTCGTGGGGCGAGACCGCGAGAGCCACCAGCGCGACCTATTCGAAAGCCTCGAGGCGGGTCGGTTTCCGCGCTGGAAGCTCTGCCTTCAGGTCATGACCGAGGCGCAGGCGCGGACGCACCGGCACAACCCGTTTGACCTCACCAAGGTCTGGCCGAAGGCCGACTATCCGCTCATCGAGGTCGGCGTCCTCGAGCTGAATCGCAACCCCGACAACGTGTTCGCTGAGGTCGAGCAGGCCGCGTTCTCGCCAGCCAATATCGTCCCCGGGATCGGCTTCTCGCCGGACAAGATGCTGCAGGCGCGGCTATTCTCGTACGGCGACGCGCAGCGCTACCGACTGGGCGTCAACTTCAATCAGATCCCCGTCAACGCGCCGAGGTGCCCGTTCCACAGCTTCCACCGTGACGGCGCGATGCGCGTCGACGGCAATCTAGGCGCCACGGCCTCCTACTTCCCCAATCGACACGGCGAATGGAACGACAGCCCGAGCGCAGGCGAGCCGCCGCTGCCCGTCGCCGGCGACGCAGCGCATTGGGATCATCGCATGGACGAGGATCACTGGGAGCAGCCGGGTTGCCTGTTCCGATTGATGTCTCCTGGGCAGCAGCAGGCGCTGTTCGACAACACCGCGCGCTCGCTCGGCGGCGCGTCGGTCGAGGTCCAACGCCGGCACGTCTCCAATTGCATCAAGGCCGACCCCGCTTACGGGGCCGGGGTGGCGCGGGCGCTCGGCCTTGACCGGGGCTAGCGGCGCGTTGGTCCACGAGGTGGTGCTCGAGACCGCGTTGGCCCCCAACCTTCCCCCCGTGTTCGGTGATTCGATTCAGCTTCAGCGAGTCGTGCTCAACTTGCTATTGAATGCCACCGAAGCGTCGCGTGAGGGTTCACGAGAGCGTCGGAAGGCGAAAGGCTGCGAGGCGAAGCCTCGCACCGCGCGCAGCGAAGCGAGCACGGCGACGATGAGGCAGCTCCGACGTCAAGGCCTTTAGCGCGGTTTTTACGCTGCGCTTCCGTGTGGCGGTAGCCGCGTTGACGTGCGCCGTTGCCTTCCTCCGACCTTCTTCGCTCCTCGGCATG
>NZ_JAGTJJ010000109.1 GCF_028435365.1 Polyangium jinanense
GCGATGCGCAGTTCATCGAACAGGCCAGACCCTGCCAGCCAAGACAGCCGCGCTGCCATTTCGACTGGCAACGCGGTCCCTGGTCTTGCCACCGGCCTGTGGGAAGAACTGCGCATCGCGCAGTTCTTCCACCCCGAGTCCAGGGCTTGCCCTGGTTCGGGTCGAGGGGCGAACAGCCCCCGCGGGGTCCGGGGCGGCGCCCCGGCGCGGCGGCCCCAAGCAATGCTAGGCCCGTGAAGCGCGGGCGCCGCGTCACGCTGTACGCAGCCTTTTCTCGATTTCCGTGGGCGCGTCGTTCCGATATCCTGCTCGGTCATGCGACGATCGAGTTCCTTTCTCCTGACAGCGCTTCCGCTGCTCGCCTTGCTGCCCGCTGCATGTGGCGGCGGCGAGGCCCAGCAGCCAACCTCTTCGGGGACACAATCTGGTAGCGGCGGCCAAGGCGGCACGGGCGGCATGGGCGGCGATGGCGGCGACGGCGGAATCATCCTCACTGGCCCCGGCGGCGCTGGCGGCCAGGGTGGCCAAGGCGGCGGCGGTGATCTGTGCGTCGGCATCCAATGCCCGCCGGATCAGCACTGCGAGGTGCTCCCTGAGGGAATGCCTGGCTGCGTGAACAACGAGTGCGGCATGCTGAACTGCAAGCCCACCGAGATCTGCGAGGTCACGCCCGGCGGCGGCGCGATCTGCAAGGACATCTCTTGCACGCAGGACGTCGAGTGCCCGGCGAGCCAGTATTGCAATGGCACGATCTGCGTCGACGACGCCTGCGCCCCCGGCACGACGACCTGCATGGGCAACGAGCTCTACGCTTGCCAGGCGAATGGCAGCGGGACGACCGCGCAATTCACCTGCGGCAGCACGTCCTATTACATGAGCATGTGCACGGACTCCGGCATGGGCGATGCTTCGTGCCCCTGCGAGGACGACTGGGATTGCCCGCCGGACACGGCCTGCGAGGTCGGTCAATGTGTCGGCACGGGCAAGCCTGCGACCTGCACGCTGCCGCCCGTGCCGTTCTCGCAGGTCCTGCCGAAGAAGGAGATCCAGTGGGGCGGGACCGGCGTCACGCCGAACAACGTGGCCGTCAATGCGCCCTTTGCAGGCTCGGCGCAGGTGAGCATGACGCCGCTCGTCGTGAACCTCGACGACGACAATGGCGACGGCCTCATCAACGAGCTCGATTTCCCGGAGATCGTGTTCACCACGTACCACAGCACGCTCGCCGACGAGGACGGCGTGGTCCGCGCGATCCACGGCGGCGGCCCGAACAAGGGCAAGGATTATTTCGCCAATGCCGGGACGAACGTCTGGCACGAGGGCGATCCGCTGAACAAGGCGTGGGTGAACACGCAAGGCATCGCCAACTCGACGGGCTCGCTCGCGGCGGGCGATCTCGACAATGACGGCGTGCCGGAGATCGTCATGCCCACGGAGGTCGTGGCGGGCGTGTCGACCGGCGGCGTTGCCATCCTCGACAACAAGGGCGACCTGATCGTGCAGACGGCGGTCAATCAATTGCCTTCGGCGGGCTACAACGTCCCCGCCATCACGCTCGCGAACGTGGATGGCAAGGGGTTCGCCGAGATCATCGTGGGCCGGTTCGTCTTCACGCTCGGCAAGGATCCCGTGACGAACAAGCTCGTGTTCGTCGACCGGTTCGCCGGTACGCTCACAGTCAATGGCAACAACGGGCAGGGCGCGATTTCCTGCGTGGCGAACCTCGTCGGGGACAACAGGCAGGAGATCGTGGCGGGCAGCACGGTCTACAAATTCCCCACGCCGCCGGCCGGTGTGACGAAGCGCGCCGATTGCGCGGCGGGCGACATGAGCGCATTTTGCCTCGGCCAGCTCGAGGTCGTCTGGGACGCGCAGGCCGTCAATGGGGTCGCGAAGGTGCCGGCCACGCAACGTGAGGGCTTCTGCGCCGTCGCCGATATCCTCGGCGCGGACGAGGCAGCCGCGCCGGGCCCCGGCAACGAGCCCGACGGCAAGCCCGAGGTCATCCTGATCTCGCGTGGTTACCTCGCGATCTACAATGGCGAGACCGGCACGCAGCAGCGCTTCACGAATTTGAACGCGGGCGACAACGGCGGCGCGCCGAACGTCGACGATTTCGACGGCGACGGGTACCCGGAGATCGGCACCGCATTCGGTACGCGGTACATGATGATCGACCTGCAATCGACGTCAGCGAGCTGCCCGGCGTGGCCGACCGCGATCAGCGACGCCGCGGCCAACATGAACCCCGCCCGCGCGCCCGGCGCGGCCTGCACGACCGACGCCGAATGCAGCGCGGGCGCAGTCTGCAACACGGCGAAAGGCTCGTGCGTGTGCCTGCACAACGGCTGGCTGCGCATCACGGAGGACGACTCGAGCCGCGTGACGGCCTCCAGCGTCTTCGATTTCAACGGCGACGGCGCGGCCGAGGTGATCTACAACGACGAGTGCTGGTTCCGCATTTACGACGGTACGACGTCGGAGGTGCTCTTCAAGGAGCACTCGCCGAGCCGGACGCGCACGGAAAACCCGGTCATCGCCGACGTCGACAACGACGGCAACGCGGAGATCGTGTTCTCTTCGAACAACGATTCGAGCTCGTGCTCGGTGGGCTTCAACTATCCGAACGGCATCGCCGTCTGGGGCGACACGAGCGACACGTGGGTGCCCGCGCGGCGCATCTGGAACCAGCACGCCTACCACGTGACGAACGTGCTCGAGAGCGGCGCGATCCCGGCGCTCGAGCCGGAGAGCTGGAAGCTCTACAATGGCCGCGAGTACAACACGTACCGCTCGAACCCGCGCTCCTTCGGCGTCGCGCCGGATCTCCGGGTGCCAGGCATCCAGATGTCGTCACCGGACGCAGCCTGCGGGCAGCTTTCGAAAAAACTCGACATCACGGTCGAGATCCGCAACGACGGCGACGTGCGCGTGGGCCCGGGCGTGGTCGTCGCCTTCTACGGCGAATGGATGAACGGGATGCCGAGCGAGCCGCTATATGCGGACGCCGCGCAGACGCCGCTGACCGCCGTGCTCGGGACGAGCCTGGAGCCGGGGCAATCGATCCTGGTGACGGTGAGCTACGACGCGACGAACAATTCGCCGGGAACGCTGCCGGAGAAGGTGCGCGTGGTCGTGGACGACGCAAACCAGGAGCGCGAATGCATCGAGGACAACAACACACTCGAAGCCATCGTGTCCCCGGGCGAGGCGCAGCCAGATCTGCGCATCGACGTAGGCGCAGCCACGGAAGGCTCGTGCCCGGCGCCAACCGTATCGGCGACGGTATACAACGAGGGTTCAGCGCCAGCGAGCAACATCCTCGTGCGCTTCTACGCAGGTGATCCCAACCAGGGCGGCACGCCGATCCACGAGGAGACGATCCCAGGCCCGCTGGATCCAGGTCAAAGCGTGATGCTGACGTCGAAGATGTCGAACTTCCCGCCGAACCTGCTCGTGCTCATCTACGCCGTGGTCGATCCGCAAAACACGGTGCAGGAGTGCAACGACGGCAACAACAAGGACGAGGCGAACGGCAAGGTGGTTTGCGGGATCAATTGATCCTGCACCGCTGAGCCGGGGCGCTGCCCCGGACCCCGCGGGGGCTATTCGCCCCTCGACCCGAACCAGGGCAAGCCCTGGACCTTTGGTGGAAGAACTGCGCTGCGCGCAGTTCTTCCAACGGGCCGGTGGGACGGCGTTGCCGCTTGAAACGTCAGCGCTGCGGTCTTGGGTGGCAGGTCGCTCGCCGGTCTTGACTCGGCCTGTTCGATGAACTGCGCATCGCGCAGTTCATCGACCCCGGGTCCAGCGCTTGCGCTGGTCCGGGTCCAGGGGCGGACAGCCCCGGTGGGGTCTGGGGCAAAGCCCCAGCGCGGCGGCTCAATTCATCCCCGATACACCTCGTCCTGCTCGATCCGCGAGAGCACCCAGTCGAATTCGCCGGCGGTGAGGTGCGCTTTGCAATGGCCGCATGCTCCGCTCATGTTGATCTCCGCGTTCGGGGCGCCGCAGTTTGGGCAGACGGGATCGACCCGCGGGGCGCCACGTCGTTCGGCGCCGCGGATGAGCGTCCAGTATTCGCTGTAGGCGCGCTTCTTCGTCTCGCTGCCGGCCACGACTTTCGCGTCCCCGTCGACCGTGTAATCGCGGCAGGAGGCGAAGACGCGTACCGTGACGGCGTCGTAATGGGCGTCCGAGAGGACACGCGCGAGGTCGATCGACACGATGCGCGCGTCCTCCGTGATGTTGCGCAGCTTCTGCTTGCGGTAGGTGTCGATCCAGTAGCGCTGGGCCTGGAAGAGGTTGTCCGAGAGGTACGGGCGCACGATCGCGAGGTTCTGGCTCGACCAGCCCTCGTGAAACGCTTGGAAGATGGCCTCCACGCGGGCCTTCCAGGACGACCAGCGGAGCTCCGGATCCTTCTCCGTGAGCGCGGACCATCTTGATTTCACGTCGGGCGCGACGACGGTCGGTAGATCCGTCCCGACCTCCTCGACCGTGCCTGTGAGCATGGGGCCGCGGGGCTCGCGGGCTTCGATGTCGATGGAGAAGACGGTCCAGTCGAGCGCGCCCGTGGAGGCGACCATGCCGCAGTAGGGGCATTTCGCGCCGATGGATTTGTCCTGCGGCGCGCCGCAGTTCGGACAGCCGAAGAGACGCGTTTTCTCAGGGGGACGTGATTTCACGTCGGGGTCCCGGACGAGACGCCATTTTTCGACGACCCAGTAGCTCTGCTCTTCGCCCTCGGCCGAGACCTCGGTGTAGTTTACCTCGAAGCCGACCACGAGCTCGATGCGGCGGACGGGCTCGCTTTGCGCGACGACGGCCTCGAATCGCATGGCGCCGATGACGACGTCTCGGACCTCGGCCGCGGGGTAGGGCGAATATGCGGCGATCGCGCCCTCGGCGAGATAGCTCGCGAGCGCGTCGAGCGTGCCCTTGCCGCGTGCGGCCTGGACCTCGGCATAAAGCGCGTAGAGGAAATCCTCGAAGAGGACACGCGAGAAATGCGTGTCTTTGCTGCCGAGGGCGAGGAGCGCGGATTCGATGGAGGAATGGTTTTTCCGGCGGCGTGCCTTCTCCGATGGCGCCTGCTTTTGCTCGCGCGCGCGTCGCCGGGCCGCCCGCGTGCGCTCTTCGGCCGGATCCGGCAGGCTCGATTCCCAGCCGCGCTCGTTCTCGCGTTGCTTCTGGAGGATGTTGCCCACGACGAGAAAAATGGCCCCCATGGCCAGCACGACGAGCGCGAATGGCCCCGAAAACCCCGCGGATCCGCCACTGTACGAGCTCGATCCGGAAGACGACGACGGCGACGAGGACGAGGGCGAGGACGAGGACGAGCGGCTCCCGGACGAGCCACTCCATGGCGACGAGGACGAGGACGAGGAGCGGCTCGACGAGGAGGAGGACGACGAGCTGCTTCGGCCGCTGAAGGTTTGCCCTCCGCCTGGGCGCGCGGCCGCGTCGCTTCCGAGGAAAGGCGATGCGAGGCCGATTCCGGCCGCGAGGGTGAGCGCCGCAAACGTCTTCGTCCGCTTCATGCGCTCACCTCGTCTGCGAGCTCGTTTTCGTCGTCCTCGGCGCGCGGGAGCGCTCGTCCGAGCGCGACGCCGAGCTCTCCGAGCGCGGCGAGGAAGGCCGGAAGTCCGCCCGCATTCTCGATCGACGCCTCGATGCGCCGCCGCGCCGCTGAAACGTTGTCGCCGAGCGCGTCGAAATCGAGGCCGATGTCTCCGACGAGCTCGACCCGCCGCTCGAACGTGGAGACGTAGATCAAAAGCCCTGTGCGCCCGCGGGTGCGGGAGATGCCTCGCTCGACGAACGCCGTGCACGCGGCGCGGCGGACGTTCTCGGCCATCAGGCGGCGCGACGTGAGGGCGCGCCGGAGGGGCGGGACGTTCGCCGAGATGAATCCGCCGAGGGCGAAAACGAGGAGGATCTCGACAGGCAGGAGGTCGTCGTCGAACGGCGCGGGATGAAAAAGAAACACGCAAAGCGCCACGAACGAGAGCACGAACCCGACGAGCCAATCGGTATGCCGGTAGGGGCCGGAGACGGCGCGGACGGCGACGACGACCTCGGCGGAGGTCTTCGCTTCGAGCTCCCGAATGACCCGCGAGGCCTCGTCCTTGGCCTTGGAATCAAGCAAATCCCGCGTGCTCATCGTCGTCCGCCCGCAAGGTAGAGGTGTCAATGCCCGGGAGCAAGAACGAATGCGAGGGGTTGACGCGGACGGCGTCCGGCGATAGAGGGCACGCGTGAGCGAGTCGACCCAGCAGCAGAAGAAGCCAGTCATCTTGTCGGGGATCCAGCCGAGCGGGCAGCTCGCGCTCGGCAACTACGTGGGCGCGCTGAAGAACTGGGTCGAGCTCCAGCACCAGTACGACTGCGTCTTCCTGGTCGTCGATCTGCACGCGCTGACCGTGAAGCAGGTGCCGGCGGAGCTTCGCAACCGCTGCCTGTCGTTCGCGGCGCAGTACATTGCCTGCGGGATCGATCCGGAGGCGTCGACGATCGTGCTCCAATCCCACGTGCCGCAGCACGCCGAGCTCGCGTGGGTGCTCGGGACGATGACGTACATGGGCGAGCTGTCGCGCATGACGCAATTCAAGGACAAGTCGGCGCGGCACGAGGACAACATCAATTCGGGTCTGTTCACGTACCCGGTGCTCATGGCCGCGGACATCCTGATCTATCAGGCGAACCTGGTGCCGGTCGGGGCCGATCAAAAGCAGCACCTCGAGCTCGCGCGGGACGTGGCGCAGCGCTTCAACCAGCGATACTCGGAGACCTTCGTGACCCCGGACATCTTCGTGCCGAAGGTGGGTGCGCGGATCATGGCTCTGCAGGAGCCGACGAAGAAGATGTCGAAGAGCGACCCCAACCCGGACAACTACATCGCGGTGCTCGATACGCCGGACGTGATCCGCCGGAAGTTCAAGCGCGCGGTGACGGACTCGGAGACGGAGATCCGCTACGACGTCGAGAACAAGCCGGGGGTGTCGAACCTCTTGACCATTCACGCGGCGCTGACGAACCAGCCGGTGGAGGCGGTGGCGGCGCATTTCGCGGGGAAGGGATACGGCGATCTGAAGAGCGAGGTCGCGGACGTGGTGGTGGCGACGCTGGAGCCGTTCCAGAAGCGGTATCAGGAGGTCATGGCCGACAAGGCCGGCCTCGAGCAGATCCTCGCGCGGGGCGCCGAGAAGGCGCGGGCGCGGGCGTGGAAGACGCTGTCGAAGGTGTACAAGAAGATCGGGCTCGTGCCGGCGGCGCCGCCGGCGAAGGGGTAACCGGGGAGGGGAGGGGCCATGCGCGGGGACGTCGACGAGCCGATTTCGATCGTCGCCTACGATGCGCGCTGGCCCCTCGAATACGCGGCGGAGTCGGCGCGGGTGCGGGCGGCGCTCGGGCCCGTGGTGGTGGCGATCGAGCCATTCGGGAGCTCGGCGGTGCCGGGGCTCGTGTCGAAGCCGATCATCGACATCCTGGTCGGCGTGGCCGATCTGCAGGCGGCGAAGCCACACGTCGCGGGGCTCGTGGCGCTCGGGTACGAGGATTTTGGAGAGATCTTCGTACCGGGGAGGATCTATCTGCGAAAGCGGGGGGCCGCGCCGCATTTTAATGTGGCGGTGACCGAGTACGGGAAGTCGTTCTGGGAGACGAATCTCGCGGTGCGGGAGTATCTGCGGAGTCATCCGGCGGAGATCGAGGCGTACGCGCAGCACAAGCAGGAGGCCGTGGCGCGCGGGGCGACGATGTTTTCGTCGTATTCGCAGGCGAAGGACGCGTTCGTGCGGGGGCTGCGGGAGCGGGCGCTGGCCTGGGCGGCCAAGAGCTGACGAGGCGTCGCGCCGGGGCGCTGCCCCGGGCCCCGCGGGGGCTGTTCGCCCCTCGACCCGAACCAGGGCAAGCCCTGGACCATTCGTGGAAGAACTGCGCGATGCGCAGTTCTTCCAACAGGCCGATGGCAAGACCAGGAAGGTGCGTTGCCCGCTGGCGACGACGTCGTGGGTCTTGACCTGGCCTGTTCGATGAACTGCGCATCGCGCAGTTCATCGAACCCGAGTCCAGCGCTTGCGCTGGTCCAGGTCCAGGGGCGGACAGCCCCTGGTGGGGCCTGGGGCAAAGCCCCAGCGCAGCGCCTCCCAGATGAGACCCATGCGGTTCGGACGCGCCAAGTGGCGCGTGCAACGCTTGCAGAGGGCGTTCCGATCGATCTGATCGGTGCTTGCAACGCTTGCAGGCGGCGTTCCGAGCGGTCTGATCGGTGCTTGCAACGCTTGCAGGCGGCGTTCCGAGCGGTCTGATCGGTGCTTGCAACGCTTGCAGACGGCGTTCTGATCGGTCTGATCGGTGCTTGCAACGCGTGCAGGCGGGGTTTGGAGCGTTCTGATCGGTGCTTGCAACGCTTGCAGACGGCGTTCCGGACGTCTGGACCTGCGTTTACACCTGGAGAGAACGCTCTTCCGGTCGTTCGGACCTCCGCTTGCACCCTGCGTATGTTGGATCCGGTGTGAGAAGGGCGGGACTCCGGACAATCCAGAAATGCGGCCTGAGGCCTGAAATCATGGATCTCGCGCGCATCCGGCGGCTCTTGTCGCTGCTCGAGATCGTCGACGCCATCGAGGACAGGATGATAGAGTCTGGCGGTAAGACGCTGATGAGCGAGGAGCTCTCGCTCTTGCGTTGCTTTGCGCAGCCGGACGCGCCCTTTTCCTTGATGTGCGGCTGCTACCTCCACAAGCACGGGTTTTGACCATGCCCCGCCCCCTTCTCGCCATCATCGGTGACGGCACCGCTCTCCCTGGATCTCCGGCGTACGAAGCTGCTTTCGAGGCGGGTCGTGCGGCTGTGGAAGTTGGCTTTCGTGTCCTCACCGGCGGCCTCGGCGGTGTCATGGAGGCGGCTTGTCGCGGCGCGCGTGCGTCGGGGCGGTACAAGGAGGGGGATACCGTGGGGCTGCTTCCGGGGCATGACCCACGGGCCGCCAATACGTACGTCGATATCGCGATTCCGACCGGGCTCGGGCATTTGCGGAATGCGCTCGTCGCACATGCGGATGCCATCGTCGCCGTCGGCGGGGGCGCGGGGACGCTGTCGGAAATGGCCATGGCCTGGATCCACGATCGAATCGTCGTGGCCCTGGAGATCGCAGGCTGGAGCGGTGAGCTCGCCGGCGTCCGTATCGACGACAGGCAACGATTCCCGGACACGATGGACGATTACGTGATCCCCGCCACCAGCGGCACGGACGCGATCCGCCAGGTCGTCGCGGCACTCGCCGAGCGAGCCAGCCACCAAACGACCACCTAGACCCGAAACCCCACGGCAAAGCGCCCCCCAAGCCCTCGCAACCTCACCCAGCGAGCCAGCAGCCATATCGCCGGGTAGGCCCGAACGAAACGAAGTGGAGTGAGGGCCGTAGGGTGTCGCGCCATCGAGCGCGACACCCTCCCCAAAAGACCATCGGGGGAGACACCCTCCACAAATGTGTGGCAGGATGTGCGGGGTTTTCGCGTATGAAGGCTTTGCTCGTTGCTTCTTCCAAGGCCGATCCACAACCGATCGAGCGGTTGCTTCGGGATCAGTGCAGTGACGTTGCTGTCGTGCCTGCCTTGGAGCTCGCGGCGGCGTCGAGCGCGGGGATCGGGATCGCCGTGCTCCTGTCGTCCGAGGACGAGCAGGACTTTGCTTCGATCATGACCGCTTGTCGCACGCTCCGGAGCGCCCCGGACGGCGGCCCCGTCATCCTCGCGATGGCCATCACGCCCGAGCACGTCGAGGCGCTCTGCGACGAGGGCGTCGATGACTTCATGCTCTGGCCGAACGACGAACGCCTCGTCGCGTCGCGCGTGGGACTCCTGTTTCGGCGCGTGGCGCAGCGGAAGAAGGATGCCGTGCGCGCGGCCATGCTCGGGGATGCGCTCCGACATGCCGAGCGCAGCGAGCAGCGCTTTCGCCATCTCGCCGAGAGCTCGACCGAGATCCTCGCGCGCTTCTCGCCCGGCGGCGTCCGCCTCTACATCTCGCCGGCTTGTCGCACCGTCCTCGGGTACGAGCCCGATGAGCTGCTCGGGTCGAGCATCCTCGACATCCTGCATCCGTCGGATGTGTCGAAGCTCCTCGAGGCGCTCGGCGCGCTCGATGCGGGCGCGCAGGTCGCGGGCGCGATCATCCGGCTGCAGCGCAAGGACGGCGAGTATGCGTGGCTCGAGACGATCAGCCGACCCGTGCGGGATCCTCGTACGGACGTGATCGAGGAGTTCGTCACCGTCTCGCGCGACATCACCGCGATGATCCACGCCGAGCACGAGAAGCTCGAGGCCGAGGCGCGGATCGCCGTGATCGATGCGATTCCGGATCCGCTGTCCGTCGAGGACGACACAGGTAGGTTCACGATCGCGAACCGCGCGTTTTGCGCGCTCCTCGGGCGATCACGCGAGGAGGTCCTCGGGCAGTCGGCGGATGCGCTCAAGCCTGCGCCGAAGGGCACCGGGCCGGATCGGTGGCCGCAGACGACGGACGAGCGCGAGGTGACGATCAAGGCGCCGGATGGATCGCTGCGGGTGCTCGTCGAGAAGCGGGCGCTGCTCGCGGTGCGCAAGGAAGAGCGGCAGCTCGTGTCGATCCTGCGCGACATCACGGAGCATCGGCAACGCGAGGCCGAGGCGCGGCTCGCCACGGCGGCGGCGCTCTCCGCGGGCATCGCGCACGAGCTCAACAATCCGCTCTCGTTTCTGATCGGGAACATCGGCTTCGTGTCGGAAGCGCTTGGCGCGTCGAAGAGCGAAGACGTGACGAAGGCGCTCGACGAGGCGGCGCTCGGGGCGAAGCGGATGGCGTCGCTCGTGCGCGACATGCGGATCCTCGGCGAGGCGTCGCGGGAGACGCCGCCGAAGACGAACATGAAGCGCGCGGTGGAGGCTGCGCTCATGCTCACGACCGGCGCGATCGCGGCGCGCGCGCGGCTCTCGTCCGAGGTGGCCGACGTGCCGTTCGTCGCGGGAGAGCCGGCAGGCATCGCGCTCTTGCTCGTGGACCTCTTGCTGCGGACGGCGCGCGCGCTGCCGGAGGGGGATCCGAAGGCGAACGAGGTGCGCGTCGTGCTCGCGCCCGCAAGCGGAGGGATGGTCTCCTTCGAGGTGTTCGGGAGCGGGCGCAGCGCGGATCGCGCCGGGGAGGCGGGGCTTTCGCGCTCGGAGAGCTTCGTCTCGGCGTACGGCGGGCGGATCGACGTGGAGAACGTGCCGGGGAAAGGCACGCGGCTCAGGTTGTTCTTGCCGGTTGCGCCTTGAGGGTCACTCGATCGGCGTGACGTGCACCGCGACGTCGAGCGTCTCGCGGACGCCGCCGAGGTAGATCGTGCCCGAGGTGGGCGTCGCGTCGACGTAGCTGCGACCGACGGCGAGGCGCACGTGATCGGTCTGCGTGACGACGCCGCTCGTCGGATCGAAGCCTTTCCAGCCGACCTCGGGCAGGTAGACCTGCACCCACGCGTGGGAGGCCTCGGCCATGCTGTGGTTCGGTTGTTTCGGGCCCGTATAAAGGTAGCCGCAGACGTAACGCGCCGGGACGCTGAGCAGGCGGGCGAGGCAGATGAAGAGGTTCGCGAAGTCCTGACAGACGCCGGTGCGCCGCGTGTAGACCTCGTAGGGCGTCGTCGAGAGGCTCGTGGATCCCTTCTGGTAGAGGTAGTCGCGGTGGATCGTCTGGTTCAGGTCGAAGAGCGTGTCGACGAGGTCGTAGTCGTTGCGCTCGACGAAGGTCATCGCGTATCGGGCGAGTACTTCGAGCTGGCTCTCGGGTAGCTCGGGCGGGAGCAGGTAGGGCTGCAAAACCTGCCTTTGCCAGGGCATCCACACGAGCGGGATGGTGCTCCGCGCGTGGAAGGGGCGGAGGCCAAAGGGCTCGGTGTCGAGCAGGCTCACCTCGGAGCGCGCCTCGATGACGAGCTCGGTGTAGCTCTGCTCGATCACGACTTTACGCGCACGGTTGCCGAAGACGTCGTCGTAGTCGCGCTGCTTGCCGTCGACGGAGAGCGTGATGGTGGAGGCGTGGAGCGTCTGCAGGCGATCGTGGATCGGCGTGAGGCGGAGCAGGTGCGAGCTGCGCTCGACGGGCTTGTCGTAGCGATACGAGGTGCGGTGGACGATCGACAAACGGCGCGCCTCGGCAGGCGCGGGACGCTGGAGATCACGGCCGGCGGCGCGCGCCGCGGTGGCCTGGCCGGGCGGCATGTCGGCGATGATGGCGCCTTGCCGGACGACGAGGAGGTGCCCCGGGGACAGGGCCTTCCAGGTGGCGCCGGAGCCTTCGAGCGGGTTCGAGGCGACGAGGATGCCCTTCTGCGCCTCGACGCCACGACGGCCGAGATCGAGGTGGAGATCGGCGTCTTCGAGGACGAGCTTTTCGTAAGGCGGGCAGATGGTGCCGAGGTGGAGCTGTCCCTCGCCGTGGGCGTCGGCGTAGGCGAGGAGATCACGGCCGTCGGTGAGGACGGAGCTCATGTTGCCGTGCGCGCCCAGGCGCTCGAAGAAGGCGCGGACGGCGGAGGGATCGGCGTCGCCGATGCTGCGCCAGCCGTTCTGCGCGAAGAAGGCGAGCAGCTCGCAGAAGACGAGCTCGCTGTCGGTGGAGCCGGTGGGTTCGAAGAGGCCTTTGGTGTTCGAACGTTCGAGGCGATGGCGGAGGCTGCCGCAGTGGGAGAAGAGCCAGTCGCGGCCGGCGTAGCTGCGCGAGAAGGGCTGGGTGTTGGCGTCGCTGATCGCGCCCCAGGTGGCGGTGCGGATGTGGAGGACGAAGAGCGAGGCGGCGAGGTGTTCCCAGGCCTTGACGAGCTCGCTGCGGATGGATCCGTGGGGCGGCGCGGGCTCCTTGAGGACGGAGGCGCTGGGCTCGCCGCCAGGGTAGTAGCCGAGGCCCCAGCCATCGGGTGGGCGCTTCGAGCCCGGGTGGAGGCAGCACAGGTCGAAGCAGGGCGCGAGCTCGCCCTCGAACGACATGGCGAGGAGGTTCGGCATCGAGGGGAGTGTACTGCGGAAGTGAGGGAGGGCAGCTAGGACGGGGTGGGGGGGTGCCGGAGAGCGTCGATCTTGCGGAGGACGGCGCGAGCTTCTTCGACCTGGCCGGAGCCGATGGCTTCGAGGATCTGGATGGCCGCCAGGACCATCCGGCGACCTTCATGCAAGCGTCCCTCGACGACTTCGAGCTGACCCACGGTGATCTGCGATGCGGCGAGGCCCGCTTGATCCCCGATGTCAGCCCGAATGGTCATCGATTCTGCGAGTAACGTACGAACGTCCTCGTAACGCACCAGTTTCACCTTGGCGATCGCGAGGTGATGCAGGGCCGATGCGTAAAGGGCGCGACTTCCTGTGGTTTTGGCGAGGGCTGACGATTCACTGAAGAGGCCTTGAGCCTCGTCGTATCGCCCAAGCTTCAACTCGATGCACCCGAGCTGAAGCAGGGATGCTGCACGTCCCACCACATTTCCAAGCGATTTGTTGATGTCGATCGCTTCGCCGAGGAGCGCCCGTGCCTCCTCGTACCGACCTTCGCTTTCGTCGATGACGGCGAGTAGATGCAAGCACGCCGCGCGTCCCGCCCGATCCCCGAACTCGTCGAAGACCTCCAGGGCTTCCCGTAGCAACGTTCTGGCTACATCGTGCCGACCCTGCCTCCACTCCAGGGTCGCGAGCTCATGCAGGGAGCCGGCTTGCCATCGGCGATTTCCGAGCGCCGCGTTGATCGTGATGGACTCGCGGAGCCACGCCCGCGCCGCGTCGTAACGCCCCGCCTGCTCATCGATGATCGCGAGTTGATGAGCCACCGCGGCGCGCCCCATACGATCGCTCCTCGCGTCGTAGCGACCAAGCGCAGCCTCCAGGGCAGCGCGCGCATCATCGAGCCTCCCCTGAACGGCGAGCTTCGCGCCTTCGAGCGAGATCCGGTCGGGATCCTCCTCCCGCGCCTCAGGATGCTTCAGATCGAAACGCGCCAGCAGATCCGCCGCCTCATCGACGGCGCCGAATTGAATTGCGCGCTGCGCCTCGACGAGCAGTTCCTTGCCGGCATCGATCACCCGCGCGGCCAACGGCGCTGCCACCGCGTGCCGAGCATCGATCGCCGCAAGCTCCAACCGCAGCGGCTCGGGCTTCTCCTCCCACATCCACGCCCCGGCGAAGTCCACGAAATCGGGCGCCTTCTGCTCTAACACCTGCGCCGCGGTCGGGTGTACGAGCAGGAGCCACGGCAGCGGAAAGCTCCGCGCGAGCTCGTCCCGCTCCACGTTGAGCTGCGCGACGATCCTCTCCTCCGCCTCGGCCTCCTCCAGCCCGTGCAGGATCAGCGACGTCGCGCCCAACTCCTGCGCCGTCGCTTCCCGGAGCACGTCCCACAGCCTCCGCTTGTCAGGGCCGACCTCCCGCAGATCGATCACCGCGACGCCCTGCACGTTCGCCTTCGCCCACGCGATCAGCGCGTCCCGCTTCCACGGCGTCGTGATCTGCACGATCGCCAGGTCGAACCCGTGCCCCACGCCCCACTCGAAAAACCGGCGCAGCACGAGGCCGTCGTCCTCGCCGAGCAGGGCCTCGGGCTCGAAGCTCACCGGCGCCGCTCCCGCATGAGCTCGTCCACGAGCGGGTGCACGTCGTACCAGCCTTCGCCGTTGTACTTGAATGCAAGGCGATGGAAGAGGACCGCGAGCGACTTTTCGTCATCGCCGACCTCCTTGGTCTCCGCGATGTGCCCGAGCGCCTCCCACCAGCCGTTCACGTTGATCTGGTCCCGCAGCCGTTGCTTGCGCCGCGCAATGGCCTTCTCCACGTCCTGCTCCGCGATTCGCTCCCCACCCAGCCGGGCAAACCTCGCGGTCCACGAGACGAGATCCAGGAGCTCGCGAATCCCGCCGCCGCTCGCCGCGATCAGCCGGTCGCGGACCTCCTTGTCCGGCATGACCACGTCGAGATCGATTCGCTTGGCGAGGACCTGCTCGAGGAGGTCGCGACCTTTGCCGTCGAACTCGTCGTAGCGCTGGTCGCGCCGGCGCAGCCGGACCGTGAACATGTCGTAACAGGCGTAACTCGCGTCGAGCTGGGCCGACCGAGGTTGAAGCAGGAGGCTGATGGGGGGCGTAAGGATCAGGTTGCAGCGGAGGCTCCGGATCCGATCGGCCCCGATCACGCAGAGCTCGTCGATGACGGAGGGATCGTAACGATCGAGGTTGTCGATCACCAGGAGCAGCGCGCGGCCGTCGAGCCGCTGCTGCGCGGCTTCGAGGAAGTCGTTCACGTTCTGGATCAACGTGCCGGGGAACTTCTTCAGGACCTGCTTCACCTCGGTGCGGTACTCGCTCTCGTGCTTCATGAGCGCCTTGGCTTGCGCGAACATGCTGCCGAGGAACGGGATCTCGAACTTGCCCTCGATGCCCGCCGCGACGTTCGCGTCGTAGCCTTGCGCCCACTTGGTCGAGCGAATCGCGTCGGCGAACCACTTCTCGACGCGGCCGAGGAGCTCGGCAGGCAGGCTCTTGCCAATCCGACGCATCTCCTTCTCGACCGCGAGCGCGATGTTGAGCAGCAGATCCTCGGACTCGATCCGGATCGGATCCATCTCGACCGTCGCCTCGAGGTAGAGCGGGTGGTACGCCTCTCCGACGAGGCCGGCGATGCGCCGGAGCTCCGTGCTCTTGCCCGCGCCGCGGTGGCTCACGAACGCCGCGTGGATGATCTGCTCCGGCTTCCGCGCGAGCAGGTCCTGCACGAGCGTCTCCGCAGCCGCGTCGCCGCGCCCCTCCGAGAGGTCCTGCCACCGAGGATCCCCGCTCGGCAGGGGATCGTCCTGGTCGCAGTTGTGAACGACGTCGCTCAGCGTACGTGCAGGCGCGAGCGCTCGTGGCGTTGCGGAAACGAGAGTCGACATGGATCTCGGCGCGCAGGCTAGCACGGCCTACGCGGTCCCCCGCCCACACGTCAAGCGGCGGAACTGCCCCCGTACTCGTTCGACGCTTGGGGCTTCGGGTCGCCTTCGGCGCACGGAGCCCCAAACCCCAGCAGCTCGCGGCCGATCTCCTCGCAGATGCCGCCCGTCTCCGAGACCACGTACGTCGCGAGGTCGTGGATCGGCAGGATCGTCTCGGGGGTCTGCGACGCGAGCCACGCATCGAGCGCGCCGAGGCGGGCGAGGGAGCGCTCGCCGGGCAGGTCGTTCGCGCCTGCCGGGCGGATCGAGAGGAGCCGCGTGTGGGCCTCGGCGACGGCGTGCCGGACGGATCGGGGGAAGAGGGGTTCGAGGATCAGGAACGCGGCGACCGCGGGGCCCGTCACGCGACCCTGGTGCCGCTTCATGAAGGGCTCCTTGCCGGAGCACGAGCGCAGGATGGAGAGCCACACGCCGGTCTCGACGACCTCGAGGCGTGTTTCGCCTTTGCTGAGCGCGTGGTGGTGCACGTCGACGATGCGGGCCGAGTGGCCGGCGCGTTCGAGGAGGAGACCGAGCAAGAGGAAGTCGAGCGGGTCGTCGTGGAGCATCGTGCTCTGGAGCAGGCCCCGGCAGAGCTCGATGGCGCGGCGGATGGTGCGGTAGAAGGCGTAGCGGTTCGAGGTGTACTCCTCGCACGCGGCGGAGCTCTGGGACCAGAGGTAGAGCTCGTTCAACGTCTCCCAGACTTCGAGGCTCACGACCTCGCGGATCGAGCGGGCGTTGTCGCGGGCCGCGGCGATCGAACGGACGAGCGAGACGTAGTTGGTCTCGTCCCAGGTCATGTAGCTCTGGACGAGCTCGCCGTCGCCCGCCGCGGCTTCGCCGTGCTTCGTGAAGAAGGCTTCGCGCTCGCCGGAGACGATGACGACGGGGAGCCAGCACTGGCGGGGGCCGAGCTCGGCGTCGAGCGAGAGGTGAAGCGTGACGTGGAGGACGCGCGCGGTGCAGTCGACACGTTCGAGGTAACGACCGAGCCAGAAGCAGTGGTCGGCGACGCGGGCGATCATGGATCGTTTCTCCCCGAAGGATTTGATTTGAGCACCCACGTATCCTTGGAGCCGCCGCCCTGGCTGGAGTTGACGACGTACGAGCCAGGCACGAGCGCGACCCGCGAGAGGCCGCCGGGCAAGACCCACGGGCCCGCGGGCGAGGTGAGGACGTAAGGGCGGAGGTCGACGCGGCGAGGAACGAGCGCGCTCCCGGCGCCATCCCAGGTGGGGCAGGTGCTGAGCTCGAGGCGCTCCTGCGCGACGAAACGGCGCGGCTCGGCCTCGATGCGGCGGCGGAAGGAGTCACGCTCGGCGGCCGAGGCCGTGGGGCCCATGAGCATGCCGTAGCCGCCCGCCTCGTCGACCGATTTGACCACCAACCGATCGAGGTGATCGAGGACGTAGCGGAGATCCTCGTCGCGGGCGCAGACGAAGGTGTGCACCTGGGCGAGGATCGGCTCCTCGGCGAGGTAGAAGCGGATCATCTGGGGGACGAACGCGTAGACGGCCTTGTCGTCGGCGACGCCGTTGCCGAGGGCGTTCGCGAGCGCGACGTTGCCCTTCGCGTAAGCGCGGACGAGGCCGCGGATGCCGAGGAGGCTGTCCGGACGGAAGGCCTCGGGGTCGAGGAAGGCGTCGTCGATGCGGCGGTAGATGACGTGGACGCGGCGCGGCCCACGCGTGGTGCGGAGGAAGACGCGGTCGTCGTCGACGTAGAGGTCCGCGGGCTCGACGAGCTCGAGGCCCATCGTGCGGGCGAGGAAGCTGTGCTCGAAGTACGCGGAGTTGTAAGGGCCGGGCGTGAGCACGACGGCGTGCGTGTCGTCATGCGGGGCAGGGGAGACCGAGCGCAGGACTTCGGAGAGGCGCGCGGGGTAGTGCTCGACCGGATGCACGCGGGCCTCTTCAAACACCTTCGGCAAGACGCGCTTCGAGACGATGCGGTTTTCGAGGACGTACGAGACGCCGGAGGGCGTGCGGAGGTTGTCTTCGAGGACGCGGAAGACGCCGTCGGGGCCACGCACGAGGTCGATGCCCGCGACGTGAATGCGCACGCCGCCCGAGGGGCGCAGGCCCCGCAGCATGGGCAGGTGATGCTTGGCGCCGAGGACGAGCTCGCGGAGGAGCGGGTCTTCCGCGAGGATGCGCTGCTCGCCGTAGACGTCGTCGAGGAACATGCCGAGCGCGCGCACGCGCTGCTCGAGGCCACGCTCGACGTGGGAAAAATCCTCGGCGGAAACGAGGCGCGGGACCAAGCAAAAGGGGAAGATCTTCTCGGTGCCGCGCGAGTCCGCGTAGACGGAGAAGGTCACGCCCTGGTTGAGGAGGGCGCGCTCGGCGAGGGCCTGCCAGCGCGTGATCGCGTCGGGCGAGGCAGAGGCGAGGGGAGCGAGCGCGCGTCGGAAGGGGAGGCGCAGGTGCCCGCCCGGGTCGAGGAGCTCGTCATACGTGCCGGGCGCGCTCGGATACCCGGAGAAGAGGCTCGACGGAAGCGGTTCTTCAGCCACTTCCTCCAGTCTATCCAGGAAGAACGCAGCGCGTAAAGAGCGCGTCAGAGCGTGTTCCGCAGGGATGCGCAGAGCGGGGCGTTGCCCCGCACCCCAGGAGGGGGCTGTCCGCCCCCTCCACCCCGGACCAGCGCAAGCGCTGGACCCGGGGTCGATGAACTGCGCGATGCGCAGTTCATCG
>NZ_JAGTJJ010000011.1 GCF_028435365.1 Polyangium jinanense
GGCAAGTCCTCCGGAGGACCCCCCGGATCCGTCACCATCAGCCGCGGGCTCGAACGACTGGCACCCGCAGCAGAGATGCTACGGGTGCTCAGGGAGAATGGGCTCGCGAGATGAGACCAATGCTCAGGCCCTGGTTCGGGTCGAGGGGCGAATAGCCCCCGCGGGGCCCGGGGCAGCGCCCCGGCGCAGCGGCCCCAGGCTAGGCCTCGGTGAGCGGAATCCCGCAGAGATTCGCGATGAGCGAGACGAGTCGCCCGAGGTCCACCGGTTTCGGCACGTGCCGCTGGAATCCCGCGGCGAACGCGCGCTGGCTGTCCTCCGTGCGCGCATACGCCGTGAGCGCGATGGCCGGGGTTCGCCCGCCATACTCCGCGGGCAGCGTGCGGATGCTGCGGATCAGCGCATATCCATCCATCCCCGGCAATCCGATGTCGCTCACGAGCACGTCGGGTCGGGAGCGCGAAAGATCATCGAGGGCCTCGTCGCTCGACGCGGCGAGCGTCACGGTCGCGCCCTTCTCTTCGAGCACACGCCGCAAAAGCGCGCGCGCATCCTCCTCGTCGTCCACCACGAGCACCTTGAGCCCCGAAAGCCGCACCCGCTGCTCGTTCGCGGCCGCGGTCTCGTCCTCCGACGCACGCGTGGCAGGCGTGCTCCGGATGGGCAGCTCCACGGTGAACGTCGAACCTTTTCCGATTCCGTCGCTCACCGCGAAAATCGTCCCGCCGTGCGCCTGAACCATTTGCTTGACGAGCGCGAGCCCGAGGCCGAGCCCGCCATGCCGCCGCGCCGTGGACCCGTCCGCCTGCCGGAAGGCCTCGAAAATGTACGGCATGAACGAGGCATCGATGCCCTGCCCGGTATCCGTCACCCGGAGCAGGAGGTTCGAACCCGAAAGAAATGCGCTGAGCTCGACCGTGCCGTCCTTCGGCGTGAATTTGATCGCATTCGAGAGCAGGTTCCAGACGACCTGCTGGAGCCGTTCGGGATCACCGAGCGTGAAGCCGAGCGGGCCGAGCGCAATCGCTAGCTTCACGCCGCGCGCCTCCGCGACGGGCCGGAGGGATTCGACGGCTGCCTGCGTGACCTCCACGAGGTTCGTCGGCACCATGTCGAGTCGAAACTTGCCGCTCACGATCCGCGAGATGTCGAGCACATCGTCGATGATGCGCGCCTGCGCCCGTGCATTTCGCTCGATGACCGAGAGGGCCCGCTCGACCTGCGGCGGCGCTTTTTGCCGCGCGAGGACGGCCCAGCCGAGGATCGCATTGAGCGGCGTCCGGAGCTCGTGCGAGACCGTGGCGAGGAACTGGTCCTTCGCTTGGCTCGCGAGCTCCGCCTCGGCGCGCGCCGCGCGCTCGCGTTCGAGCAGCGCGGCGCGCTCGGCCTCGTGCGTCGCGCGCTGGAGGTGCCTGGCCACGGCCCAGGCCGCGCGCTCTGCCATCGCCGCAAAGAGCCGCTTTTCCGCCTCCGAGAAGCTCGAGGCGCGGTTCGATCCGATGAGCGCGACCCCGACGACCTCCCCGAAATGGAGGAGCGGCATGCCGTAAAGGGCGCGCGTGCTCCCCGATTGGAGGCAACCGCAATCGGGGAAAGTCGACGTGCCCTCCACCTCGACCGGCTGTTTGCCCGCGGCAATCGCCCCGCAGAGACCCTCACCGATCCGCACGGACATGCCCTCGTCCACCCCGTGCGGACCCACCGCGGCGCGCACGCGGAGCTCCTCGCCCTCCCGCAGCAGCACGGTCGCCGTATCCGCGGCGTCGGCGGCGCCGAGGAAAATATCGAGCAGCTCGCGCAGGAGCACGCCGAGGTCGTCCGTGTCGAGCGCCGCGGTCGCGATACGCTCGAAGGCCACGAGCCTGCGCACGGCCTCGTCGCGCTCCCGCGTCCGCAATTCGACCTGCGCTTTGCGGATCTCTTCCCTTTGCTGGAAGAGATCCACGAACGCCTTCACGCGGGCGCGGAGCACGTCGACGTTGAACGGCTTCGTGATGTAATCCGCTGCGCCGATTGCATATCCGCGCCGCGCGTAGGCCTCGTCGCGATGGATGGCCGTCAAGAACAGGATTGGCACCTCGCGGCCGTGCTCGGTCGCGCGCATGCGGCGCGCGACCTCGAAGCCGTCCATGCCCGGCATCTGGACGTCGAGCAGCACGACGGCGAACGGCTCGCGACGCACGCATTCGAGTGCCTCGACCCCCGATTTCGCCTCCACGAGCCGCGCGCCGAGCGGCTTCAGCACCGCGGAGAGGGCGAGGAGGTTTGCCGGTGTATCGTCGACGAGCAAGACACTCGCGAGCGGCGTCGGTTGTTCCGCGTTCATGACTTCCTGGGGGGCCATCGGTTTCAATCGAGCTGGCTCGGGCCGACGTGCTTCTTGAACCGCCAGTCGTGAATCACGGCGAGCAGCCGCTCCGGATCGACGGGCTTCGTCACGTAATCGGAGGCCCCGGCCGCGAGCGCCTTCTCCCGATCACCCTTCATCGCCTTCGCGGTGAGCGAGATGATGGGAAGCGATTGGAACTGGATGATGTCGCGGATGGCGCGGGTCGCGGTGAGCCCGTCCATCTCCGGCATCATCGTGTCCATGAGCACGAGGTCGACGTCGGGATGCACCTGGAGCAATTCGAGCGCGATGCGCCCGTTCTCCGCGTGGAGCACCTCGATCTGGCGCGCCTCGAGCACCGTTCGGAGGGCGAACAGGTTGCGGTTGTCGTCGTCGACGAGCAGCACCTTCATCCCGCTGAAATCGACATCGGGCGGCAGTCGAAGGACGGTTGTGTCCGTCGACGGCGGCATGGCGCTCGATTCGTCGCGGTCCGGCGCCTCCGGTCCGACGTACGTCGCCGGCAGGTACAACGTGAAGGTGCTGCCCCGGGCCGGCGCGCTGACGACGTCGATCGTGCCGCCGAGCAGACGCGCAATTTCGCGGCTGATCGTGAGCCCGAGGCCCGTGCCGCCGTATTTGCGGCTCGTGGTCCCGTCGGCCTGCTGGAACGCCTCGAAGATGAGCTTTTGCTTCTCCGGCGGAATGCCGATCCCGGTGTCCTGCGCGGCGAAGCTGATCATCGTCTCCCCTCGATCCCCCGGCGCCACGGCGATCGTCATGGATACGCCGCCCTCGCTCGTGAACTTGAATGCGTTCGAGAGCAGGTTCTTCAGGATCTGCTGGAGCCGATTGACGTCGGTGTAAAGTGTCTCCGGCAGCCTGGGATCCATGCGTACCTCGAACGACAGCGACTTCTGATCGGCGACATGTCGGAACGTCTGCTCCAGGTAATCGCGGACGTCCGACAGGCGGAACGTCCTCGGATCGATCGGCATCTTGCCCGCCTCGACCTTCGAGAGATCGAGGATCTCGTTGATCAGCGCCAGGAGATCGTTGCCCGACGTGTACACCGTCTGCGCGAAGCGAACCTGCTCGGCCGTGAGATTGCCATGCTGGTTGTCCGCCAGCATCTTCGACAGAATCAGCAGGCTGTTCAGCGGCGTCCGGAGCTCGTGCGACATGTTCGCGAGGAACTCCGACTTGTACTTCGAGATGAGCTGGAGCTGTTCGGCCTTCTCCTCGAGGCTCAGGCTCGCGAGCTCCACCTCGTTGTTCTTGATTTCGAGGAGCTTCGCCTTTTCGTTGAGCTCCGCCGCCTGCGCTTCGAGCTCCGCGTTCGACTTCTTGAGCTGCTGCAAAAGCTCCTCCGTCCGCATGCTGGAGGAGATCATGTTGAGGATGACGCCGATGCTATCCATCAACTGGTCGAGGAACGCGAGGTGGTTCGCGATGAACGGCCTGAACGAGGCGAGCTCGATGACCGCCTTCGTCTCGCCCTCGAAGAGCACCGGCAAGACGACGACGCTCCGCGGCGGCGCCTCCCCCATGCCCGTTGCGATGTAAATGAACCCGTCGGGTACGTCGTGGAGCATGATGCGCTTCTTCTCGAACGCGCACTGCCCGATCAGGCTCTCTCCCAATCGATACGAATTCGACAAGTTCTTGCGACCGCCGAAACCGTAGCTCGCGATGAGGTGCAAGACGGGATCGCCGCTCGGGTCGCTCTCCATCATGTAAAACGCGCCGTGCTGGGCGTCCACGAGCGGGGTGAGCTCGGACATGATGAGCCGGGCGACGGAGACGATGCTGCGCTGGCCCTGCATCATGCTGGAGAACTTGGCGAGGTTCGTCTTGAGCCAGTCCTGCTCCTGGTTCTTGTGCGTCGTGTCCTTGAGGTTGCCGATCATCTGATTGATGTTGTCTTTCAGCGCGGCAACCTCGCCTTGCGCCTCGACCGTGATGTACCGGGTCAGATCGCCCTGCGCGACGGCGGTGGACACTTCGCCGATCGCGCGAACCTGCGCCGTCAGATTGCCGGCGAGCTGATTGACGTTATCGGTCAGATCGCGCCACGTGCCGGCCGCGCCTGGCACCTTCGCCTGGCCGCCGAGCTTGCCTTCGATACCGACCTCGCGCGCCACCGTGGTCACCTGATCGGCGAAGATACGCAGCGTGTCGGTCATGTTGTTGATCGTCTCGGCGAGCGCGGCGACCTCGCCCTTCGCTTCGAGGACGAACTTCTGGCTCAGATCGCCATTGGCGACCGCGGTCACGACCTTCACGATGCCGCGCACCTGCTTCGTCAGGTTCGAGGCCATGATATTGACGTTGTCGGTCAGGTCCTTCCAGACGCCGGAGACGCCGGGGACCTTGGCCTCCGCGCCGAGTTTGCCCTCGATACCGACCTCGCGCGCCACCGTGGTCACCTGATCGGCGAACGTGCGCAGCGTGTCGGTCATGTTGTTGATCGTTTCGGCGAGCGCGGCGACCTCGCCTTTTGCTTCGAGCACGAACTTCTGGCTCAGATCGCCGGTGGCGACCGCGGTCACGACCTTCACGATGCCGCGCACCTGCTTCGTCAGATTCGCGGCCATGACGTTGACGTTGTCGGTCAAATCCTTCCAGACGCCGGAGACGCCTTTCACGTCGGCCTGGCCGCCGAGCTTGCCTTCGGTGCCGACCTCTTTCGCGACGCGCGTCACCTCCGCGGCGAACGAATTGAGCTGGTCGACCATCTTGTTGATGACGTCCTTGATCTGAAGGATCTCGCCTTTGACGTCGACCGTGATTTTCTGCGTCAAATCGCCATTGGCGATGGCCGTCGCGACCTTCGACACGTCGCGGAGCTGAACCGTGAGGTTCGACGCCATGGCATTGACGTTGTCGGTCAGGTCCTTCCAGGTGCCATACACACCTTTGACGTCGGCCTGGCCGCCGAGCTTGCCTTCGGTGCCGACCTCCTTCGCGACGCGCGTCACCTCCGCGGCGAACGAATTCAGCGTGTCGACCATCGTATTGATGGTGCTCTTGAGCTCCAGGATCTCACCACGCGCGTCGACCGTGATCTTCTGCGAGAGGTCGCCTTTCGCGACGGCCGTCGTGACCTTCGCGATGTTACGGACCTGCGTGGTGAGGTTCGCCGCGAGGACGTTGACGTTATCGGTGAGGTCCTTCCACGTGCCGGAGACACCTTTGACGTCGGCCTGGCCGCCGAGCTTGCCTTCGGTGCCGACTTCTTTCGCGACGCGCGTCACTTCCGCGGCAAACGAGCGAAGCTGGCCGACCATGACGTTGATCGTGTTCTTCAGCTCCAGGATCTCGCCACGCGCGTCGACCGTGATCTTTTGCGAGAGATCGCCCCTCGCGACGGCGGTCGTCACGTTCGCGATGTTGCGCACCTGCACGGTGAGGTTCGCCGCGAGGACGTTGACGTTGTCCGTCAGGTCTTTCCACGTGCCGGAAATGCCCTTCACTTCGGCCTGGCCGCCGAGTTTGCCCTCGGTGCCGACTTCCTTCGCGACGCGCGTCACTTCCGCGGCGAACGAATTGAGCTGATCGACCATGACGTTGATCGTGTTCTTCAGCTCCAGAATCTCGCCGCGCGCGTCGACCGTGATCTTCTGCGAGAGATCGCCCTTGGCGACGGCGGTCGTGACATTCGCGATGTTGCGGACCTGCGTGGTGAGGTTCGCCGCGAGGACGTTGACGTTGTCCGTCAGGTCCTTCCACGTGCCCGACACGCCCTTCACATTGGCCTGACCGCCGAGTTTGCCCTCGGTACCGACCTCCTTCGCGACGCGCGTCACCTCCGCGGCGAAAGAGTTCAACTGGTCGACCATCTTGTTGATGACGTCCTTGATCTGGAGGATCTCGCCCTTGACGTCGACGGTGATCTTCTGCGTCAAATCGCCATTGGCAATGGCCGTCGCGACCTTCGACACGTCACGAAGCTGCACCGTCAAATTGGCCGCGAGACCATTGACGTTGTCCGTCAGGTCTTTCCACGTACCGGAGACGCCGCGCACCTCGGCCTGGCCGCCGAGCTTGCCTTCGTTGCCGACCTCTTTCGCGACGCGCGTCACCTCCGCGGCGAACGACGAGAGCTGGTCGACCATGACGTTGATCGTGTTCTTCAGCTCGAGGATCTCGCCGCGCGCGTCGACCGTGATCTTCTGCGAGAGGTCGCCCTTGGCGACCGCGGTCGTCACCTTCGCGATGTTACGCACCTGGGCCGTCAAATTGGCGGCGAGACCATTGACGTTGTCCGTCAGGTCCTTCCACGTGCCGGAGACGCCTTGCACCTCGGCCTGGCCGCCGAGCTTGCCCTCGTTGCCGACCTCCTTCGCGACGCGCGTGACTTCCGCGGCGAACGAGCGGAGCGTGTCGACCATGGTGTTGATGGTGTTCTTGAGCTCGTAGATCTCGCCGCGCGCGTCGACCGTGATCTTCTGCGAAAGGTCCCCATTGGCGACCGCGGTCGTGACCTTCGCGATGCTGCGGACCTGGGCCGTCAAATTGGCGGCGAGGCCGTTGACATTGTCGGTCAGGTCTTTCCACGTGCCGGAGACGCCTTTGACGTCCGCCTGCCCGCCGAGCTTGCCCTCGGTGCCGACTTCCTTCGCGACACGCGTCACCTCGGCCGCGAACGACGAGAGCTGATCGACCATGACGTTGATCGTGTTCTTCAGCTCGAGGATCTCGCCGCGCGCGTCGACCGTGATCTTCTGCGAAAGGTCGCCCTTGGCGACGGCGGTCGTCACTTTCGCGATGTTACGGACCTGCGCGGTCAGGTTCGCCGCGAGGCCATTGACGTTGTCCGTGAGGTCCTTCCACGTGCCGGAGACGCCTTTGACGTCCGCCTGGCCGCCGAGCTTGCCTTCGTTGCCGACTTCCTTCGCGACGCGCGTGACCTCGGCGGCGAACGAGTTCAACTGATCGACCATCGAGTTGACGGTGGTGCCGATACGAAGGAATTCGCCGCGCACCGGGCGACCGTCGATTTCCAGGACCATCTTCTGCGAGAGGTCGCCGCGGGCGACGGCCGTGATGACGCGCGCGACCTCGTTCGTCGGGGCCACGAGGTCGGAGATGAGCTGATTGACGGACGCCATGCAGCTCGCCCACGACCCCTTCGCGGGGCCGACGGAGGCGCGCTCGTGCATCTTTCCTTCCTGTCCGACGACCTTGCCCACGCGAACGAGCTCGCTCGTCATGTGCTCGTTCAGGCCGATGATGTCGTTCAGGAGCTCGCCCGTGCGGCTCAGAATCCCGTCCTTCTGGTATTCGAAGCGGACGGTGAAATCGCCTTGCTTGACGGCCTTCAGCACCTCCTGGAGGTGCTCGACCTCGGCGCGATTGTCGTCCGAGAGGCGCTCCCACTCCGCAATGGTCGAGGCCGCGCTGCGGCTCCGGGCGCTCCTGCCGAGGCCCCTCGCGCCATTCTTGGCCGTGCTTTTGCCGTGGAGATGGCCATCGATGCCGTTCGAGGTCTTGTGCGCGCCATTCGCGCGCACGGTCCGGCTCTGCTTGGAGACGACGACTTCTTTTGCGCTCATTCCTCGTTCCCCAGGGACGTCCTCGGTCCGCTGCACGACCACCCCCTGGATGAGCGGTCCTCACCCAGCGTGGTCGAGGAGCAGGCTTAGCTTTGTTCGGGGCGGCACGCTTGCATCATCCTGCATGAGGCCGGCACGTCCCTTGAAATTCGGAAATGCACGTTCCGCCCGCCTCGCAATGCTGTCGTCGCCTGGTTGCACCGTGTTCGCGCCGGTGGTACGCCCCACGCGGGAGCGACATTGGCCGAAGAGCGCCGATTACCCGACGAGGTCGCGCGGTTCATCGCCGACCACATCACTTCGGTGGAGCAACTGGAGATCCTGTTTCTCCTGCGCGGCGCCCCGGACGAAGACTGGAGCCCCCGCGCGGTATGCGAAGCCCTGCGCACGAGCGAGCAATCGGCGAGCCGCCGCCTGGCCGATCTGGAGGCGAGCGGCCTCCTCACCTCGCGCCTCGACTCCAAGCAACGCGTGTACCGGTACGCCCCAGCTTCGCCGTCGCTCGATGACGATGTCGCTCGTTTGTCGGCGGCTTACACCGAGCTCCGTTACAAGGTGCTCGAGAGCATCTTTTCGAACCCGATCTCCAACCTGCAGGTATATGCCGAGGGGTTTCGGTTCAGAAAGGATCGGGATGGCTGAGACCGTTTATTCGCTGTGCCTGCTGGCCAGCCTGGTCTGCGCGGCGCTTCTCCTCAAGAATTACAGGCACACGCGTCTGCGCCTCATCCTGTGGACGGGCCTCTGTTTCTCCGCGATGGCTCTGAACAACCTGCTGCTCCTCACGGACCTCTTGATCGGGCCGCTCGCCGATCTCTCCATTCCGCGCGTGGTGACCGCGGTCATCGCGGTGGGGCTCCTTCTTTACGGAATGATCACGGAGGTCACGTGATCCAGCTCCTCTCGGGTGTATTCGTCGGAATGGCCCTGGCCGTCTGCCTGTTTTTCGTGCGATTCTGGCGGAAGAGTCGCGAGCGGCTGTTCGCGCTGCTCGCGCTGGTCTTCGCCCTCCTCTCCGTCGAGCGCAGCGTCCTCGCGTTCGTCCCCGGCGGCTACGAGAGCCGTCACTGGATCTTCCTCGTCCGGCTGCTGGCGTTCGCGCTCCTCATCGCGGGCATCGTCGACAAGAATCGGCGCCAGCCGCACCGCGCCGTCCCGCGGGCGCGTTGATTCACTTCGTGCAGGAGAAGACCTCGGCGTGGGGGCGGCGTAGGTATTCGCTCCAGTAGTCGACCCCGAGCGCCGCGATGCCCTCCGGGGCGACCGCGGGCGGGTGCCAGACGATATCGCGGAAGCCAGCTTCGCGCAGGGCAATCTCGTAGGTGGTGCGTTTCCGGTAATAAGCCGAGATCGTGAACGGGAGCTCCGGCACCAGGCTCTTCACCGTGACGACGTCGCCGTCCTCGCCGGGCGACGCCGCTTCGAAGCCGTATTTCCGATAATACGACGTGTCTCGAAGCTCGATGTCGGGGCTCATGCAGATGGACACGAGGCGGCCGCCCGGCCCGAGCGACGCGTGGAGGCTCGTGCACATGTCGCGCAAGACCTCCCGCGACGGCGCGTAATGCAGGAGGTAAGTCGCGGCGACGATGTCGAAGGTGCCGAGGCCGCGGGCGTTCTGCGCATCGAGCACATGGTATTCGATGCCGAGCGGCTGTGATGCTTCGAGGTGGCGGGCATAATCGACCATGCCCTCGGAGTTGTCGATGCCGACGACGCGGGCCGCGCCGCGCTGCTTGAACCGACGGCTGTAGAGCCCCGTGCCACAGGCGACGTCGAGCACCGAGCGGCCCGTGATGTCGCCGAGCGCCTGGAAAAACGTGTACTCCTCGAAAAACTTCCGGAGCGGCATGTCGGCCGTCAGGTTCGTGATCGCCGCGAGCGTGTCGTACTGGCTTCCCATCTCGTTCCTTTCTTTCAAAGTTCGATCAGCGCCTGCGCCGCGACCAGGGGAATCGACGGCCGCGCGCTCGCCATGCTGGAGAAGCGCACGGCCGCGGGGTGTGGCACCCGCGCGAGCGTGTCGAGCTCGGTGGGACGCACCGATTGATACAAAACCTCCACCGTCACGCGTCGGATCGCGGCGCCGCCCTCGATCTTGTACGTGACGCGGTCGAAGCCGGGCTGGAACGTACCGTCGCCCGTGACGCCGACGGGCCCGATCCAGTCGATCCACGGATCCGCGCTCGACCAGCCCAGGGGAAGGAGGCGATTGTCCTTGACAAACCCAACCGAGGCGAGCGGCCGGTGCGTGGGGGCCCCGGTCGCGTCTTTGGCGATGGCCTCGTAGACCTGCACCTCGGATTCCTTGGTGACGACATCATGGTGCGGCAGGACCGAATCCGATCGATCGAGCCGCGCGCCGGCACGATCCACGAGCGCGCCCGTGGCGTCGAACCCGCCCGATTCGAAGAGCACCTCGCCGCCCGCGCCCTCGGCGCGCAGATGGATCCAGGCACGCCGGCTCGGATATCCGGTGGGGAACTTGTGCCCCGCGTGATTCTCCACTTGCACCTCGACGGCGAGCGCGCTGCCCTGCATCGACGCCGAGAGAATGCTCACGACCGCTCCCTCGGCGACGTGCGCCTCGGCCCGCGCCGCCGATTGTTCGAGCTCCTCGGGCGCCACGCCCGCGCCCGTCCATTCCGCGTTGTCCGCGAGGATCCGCAGCATGTAGGCATTCCCTCCGCTGAACCGATGCTGGCCGTACGGCGTGCGCGCGCCGAGCCCGGCGGGGAACTTGGCAATAGGCGAGGAGATGTCGACCTTCGCTCCGTCCTGCGTGGGCAAATGGCAGGTCGCGCAAGGAACACCCTCCGCGAACGTGGAGTTTTTCCACTCGAGGTAGGGCGCCTGCTCGAGGAAATCCCCTACACGCTGGTCGCCTTTCATGATGGGCACGAGCACGGTGTGGCACGTCGCGCAGACCTCGCTTTTCGTGATGTGCGCGGAGGCGGTGGGCGTGTAATTCACGATGAGCTGCATCGGGTCGACCTTGGGCACGAGGTGTGGGCCATAGATCTCCCGCTCGTATCCGATGACGAACCCGCCGCCGAAGCTCTGCGTTTTTCCGAGCCCGTCGTCGGCGATCTGGTGGCAAAGCGTGCAGGTCACGCCGTCGCGGGCGAGGTTTGCCTCTTTGCCGTCGCCCGCGACGAGGGCGTCGAACGTCAAATGCCCGCCCGCCTGCGCTTGCTCCTCGGACCCCGCCGGCGCATGGCAGCGCGTGCACGTCTCCTCGACGAACGCCTCGCGGCCCGAATGCTTGACGAGCTCCTCGCCGAAGACCGCGAGATAATAAGGATCCCGCGCCGCGAAGCCCATCATCGAGCTTCGCCACAGATACACCGGGGAAATGTCGTTCCCGGCGGCGTCGTGCATGACCGTGGTCTCCGGGCCGGCGAAGTGGCATTGCCCGCACTGGCTGCTCGTCGCAAAGCGGTCGGTGGTCGTGAGAACGACGGGCGGGAGCGGATCGAGCGGCGGGGGGAGCTCGACCTCTGGCTCGGGCTCGGGCCCAGGTGTGGTGCCGCCGCCGGGCGGCGTCTCCCCGCAGGAAAACCCGAGGGGCAAAAGAAGCAGCAAGACGCCTGCGCGAAGCGCGTATCGGGTGTTCGTCGCGTTCATGGCAGATTCCTCCGATCGGTGGGCCCGGACGACATCAAACCAGAGCCCCGCACGAGAGGCGATGACATTGTGCAAGCCGCGAGAATGATGACGGAACGCAACGGAAGGTGCCTCCTAACATTCTGGTACGATGTCCACGCCGCCGAAAAACTCGTCCACGAGGATCTTCCAGGCACGGCCATTCTCCTCGGGCCCGCATTTGAACGCCGTCTTCGCGAGTTTTTCGCCGCGGAGCACGGCGCGCGTCTCGCGGTAATACCGGGCGGCGAGGTCGGCGCCGTATTCGTTCACGGCGTCGCCGTTGTTCGGCTGGAAAGCGTAATACGTGCCGCCGCGGACCATCGTGGGCGTGGGCGCGTAGGGCGCGAGGCACGAGGGCTTCGTGCTGCATTTCTGGAGGATGGCGTCGTGGATCGATCCGAGCTTCTTGCGCGACCATTGCTCCGGCCCCGAGAGCCGCGCGGCGTCGTTCAGGTGGAAAATCTCGTGGAACAGGGTCTCCCGCACGGCCTCCGCGGAGCCGTGCAGCGAGCCCGAGACGTTGTACCCGATGCTCCAGCCGCTCGCGTAGGCCGACGGGGTCGTGCGGCCGACGGAGCGGAAAAACTTCCAGGAAATGGCGCGATGTCGATACTGGACGCCTGCCTTCGCGCGGGCGGCGACCGCGTCGAAGAAGGCGTCGAAATCGGCGCTCGCCTCGGCGACCCAGCCGAGGTGTTTTTCGTAGCGGCCGACGGGCAGCTCCGGGACGATACGAATCGAGCCGCGGAAGCCACCCTCCATCACGTAAGGCTCCTCGACGCCGACGACGCTGCCGGTCTTTTCGTAGAGCGAGAGCACGGTGGCCCGCGCGGAGGCGTGCCCGTCGTAGCGTTTTCCGAGCAGGCAACGAATTCGCGCCCGCGCGTCGGCTTCGGTGCAGGCCGCGGCGGCGGACGCCTCGCCCCGGAAGAGCAGCGTAACGGCTTCGTCCGCCGAAATGGCCGGGGGCGCGGGAACGCTCGCGGGAGCGGGCGCAGGCGCGGGCGCGGAGGCGGGCGCGGAGGCGGAGGCGGAGGCGGGAACGGCAGCGGATGCGGAGGCGGATGCAGGCGCCGGATCCGACGACACGGCCGGCGCCCCGCAGGCAGCAAGCAAAAGCGACGCGACGAATCGGGGTTTGGCCAGGCGTATCATTGTTCCATCGCCGGAGGTCCGGGCCGAGGGGCGGTCAAATTCTTGCCGGTAGCATACTGCGAGTCGTGACTTCCGAAAAGGCGTGGTAGGGTGTGAGCCGGCGTCCGGGTCCCGGTCGCCGATGGAGGACGACATGCTTCGTTTTGGCTTGGTTCGTGCTGGTGGGATGGTGGTGGCGGCCGCGGCGCTCGCGCTCGCGGCGTGTGGTGGAACAGTCGAGGGAGGCGGAGAAGGCGGGTCCGGCGGATCCGGCGCGCAAGGCGGCGTCGGTGGCGTCGGCGGCGTCGGTGGCGCCGGCGGCGTCGGCGGGACGGGCGGTACCGGCGGCATCGGGACGGGCGGGGCCGGCGGCGTCGGCGGCGCAGGCGGCGCGGGCGGTGCGGGTGGCGGCGGGCAAGGCGGCTCCGGCGGCAGCGGCGGGAACTTGCCCGATTGCTCCGGCGGCCCGGAGATCGTGCTCGCCATGAATCACATGCTGATCGGCGATACGGATCCGGACGGGACGGCGAATCCAGTGAACGCCTGGAAGCAATACGGAAGGAACATCGACGGGCTCGTGTCCACGAAGGAGTCGACCGGCCTCTGCAAGCCCGCCTTCGGCGGGTCGCCGGCCGCGGTGTATCCCGACGGGATCAATGGCATCGATAATGCGTTCGGAAAGAACGTGCTGCCCATTTTCCTTGGGCTCACCGCGGACTTGAGCGCGCGGACGAACGAGGCCATCGCGAACGGCGAATACACGTATCTGCTCTCGATGTCGAACGTCGGTCAGGAGGCGTGCACGACGTCGAGCAAGCTCTTCCTCGGCGGGAACCTGGGGCAAACACCGGCCTTCGACGGGACCGACGTCTGGCCGATCGACGTGTCGTCGCTCACGGATCCGGCCGATCCGACGTCGGCGATCTGCTCGTTCTCGTCCACGGCCATCACGCAGGGCGCGGTTGACACGATTTCGCCGAGCCAGCTCACGCTGCGGCTCAGGTTCCCGGACCTCTTCGACATGCACCTGCCCATTCATGAGGCCCGCATTTCGATGCAGCTCGACGCGAATCAGCAGGGCGCCACGGGCGGCCAGATCTCGGGCGTCATCTACACGCAGGACCTCACGGACGAGGTGGCGAAGCTGGCCTCCCAGTTCGACGAATCTTTCTGCGACCCGAGCAGCCCGACGCTGCAGAGCATCCTGAATCAGCTCCGCCAGGCCTCCGACATCATGAGCGACGGGACGCAGGATCCGACGAAGGAGTGTGATGCGATTTCGATCGGGATCGGCTTCACGATGAAGTCGACGCAGCTCGGGAGCGTGGTACCGGCCGTGCCGCCGCCGCCGGATCCGTGCGTGCCCTGAGGTAACGAGCGGCCATCGCAGGGGGGAGCCTAGAGCATCGACCGGTTCGATGCTCGGAAGATCGTGAAGCGATCTTCCCTCGGGGGGTGAATCGGCCGGGCTTTGCCCGGACGAGAGGGGGACGCGAGGCGTCCCCCTCGGGACAAGAGAGCTAGAACATCGAGCGGTTGCAAACCGATCGATGTTCTAGCGCTCTCCCACGCCCGATCGAAGAAGGCGGCAATCTTGCTCCGCCCTCCCTCGGACCTCCTGATCACGCAGAGTGCCCTCGCGGCCACGGCACATCGTGCTCGCGCTAGGCCGCGAAATTTTCTAGATCAAGAAGGCCATGCAGGACCACGCCCCCATCTTCGGGTTCAACGCGGCGCGGGAAGACATCGTGCGGACCGTGATCTCGCGCGTCGTGCTCTCCACGAGAGATCCCCTGCTCGCGCTGAACGACGCGGCTTACCACGAGACGAAGCGCCTCGAAGCCAGCAAGCGCGGGCCCGAGGAGCAGAAGGAGCTCGCCGAGTGGCAACGGCTCGCCCGCGCCTTGAGCCGCATGGACGACGGCGAACGGCGCCAGAAGCTCGTGGAGATCGTCGATCACATCGGCTGGGACGTGGCCGGGAACTTCGATCCACGCGTGTTCAAGGTGTCGTCGAAGCTCCTGCCGCCGATCGTGACGTACCTGCTCGCGCCGCGGACGCTCGTGCGCCTGGCCCGCGATCCGAGGCACCTCGTGAGCCTGTCGGCGCTCGATGACAAGGTGCGCGTCGAGGGGCCGGTCGAGGAGCTGCGCGAGCTTTCGCGGCACGGGACGGCGGTGTACGTCCCGACGCACCTCTCGAACATGGATTCGATCGTGTTCGGCTACGCGCTCGAGCGCGCCGGTCTGCCACCCGCGACCTACGGCGCCGGCAAGAACCTGTTCACGAACCCCGTGCTCTCGTTCTTCATGCACAACCTCGGCGCCTACCGCGTCGACCGGAGGGTCCGGCACAACCTCTACAAGGACGTGCTGAAGACGTACTCGTGCGTGCTGCTCGAGCGCGGCTACCACTCGCTGTTCTTCCCGGGCGGAACACGCTCGCGCTCGGGCGGCGTGGAGCGGCGGCTGAAGCTCGGGCTGATGGGCACGGCGATCGAGGCGTACGCGCGGACCTTGCTCGCGAACCGGGAGCGGCGCGTGTACTTCGTGCCCGCCACGATCAACTACCTCATCACGCTGGAGGCCGAGACGCTGATCGCGGACTTCCTCGCCGAGGCCGGCAAGGGGCGCTTCATCATCGAGGACGACGAGTCGTCGCGCCTCGGGCGCGTGACCGCGTTCATGCGCAAGATGTTCGACATGCAAGGCGCCGTGGTGATCCGCTTCGGCAAACCCATCGATCCCTTCGGCAACGTGGTCGACGAGCGTTGCCGATCGTTCGATCGGCGCGGGCGCGAGGTGGATCCCGCGAGTTACGTGAAGGATCTCGACGGGCGCGTGACGCTCGATCCGGTGCGCGATGCGCAGTACACGCGCGAGCTCGGCGACGAGATCTGCAAGGCCTACCTGCGCGACACGGTGGTGCTGGAGACGCACGTGGTCGCCGCCGCGAGCTTCGAGCGGCTGCGGCGCGCCTCGCCCGCCGGGGATCTCTTCACGGTGCTCCGGCAGCGCGACGTGGTCGTGGTGCCGCGCGACGATCTCGCGCGGGACGTGGTGAAGCTCCGCGATCGGCTGGTCGAGCTCGCGGATCGCGGGGAGATCGTGGTGGGCGGGTTTCTGCGGACCGCGTCGGGCGGCGACATCGTGGAACGCGCGCTCCGGGCCTTCGCCGGCTACCACGCCTCGCCCGTGCTCGCGTCGCGGGCGGACGGGATCGCGATCGTGGACACGAATCTATTGTTTTATTACCAGAACCGGCTCGCGGCCCACGGGATGGCCTGGGACGTCATCGCGCCCCCGGGCGTGCCGCCCGCGCGGCCGCCGGTCTTCGCCAAACCCGAGGCGCAAGAGGCGGCGCAGGGAGGTTTGTCGTGACAGAACAGAGCCAGACGCCGAGCGTGGGGATCGTGGGCGGCGGGCCCTGGGGGCGGGCGCTCGCGACGGCCGCGCGTCGGACGGGCGCGGAGGTGGTGCTGCACTCGCGGCGTGATCAGCCGGACAGCGATCCGGGGCTGCATGTGACGGTCGATTACGCGGAGGTCGCGAAGGCGCGGCTCGTGGTGATCGCGGTGCCGTCGTCGGTCGCGCGGAACGTGCTCAGGGCGCTCGGCGATCACCTCGGCGGGCAGCACCTCGTGGTGCACGGGGTGCGCGGGCTCGGGTCCGAGGAGCTCGAAACGGTGAGTGATCTCGTGCGGGAAGAGACGCCCGCGCGGCGGCTCGGCGCGCTCGGTGGGCCCGTGCAGGCGGGCGAGCTCATCGAGGGGCGGCCATCGGCGATGGTGATCGGGTCGCGGTTCCCCGAGGTGATCACGGCCGTGACGCGGGCGTTCCAGAGCCCGAGCCTGAGGGTGTACGGGACGAACGATCTGCGCGGGCTCGAGTGGGCCTCGGCGCTCGTCGGATGCCTGTCGATCGGGGTCGGCTACGCGGAAGAGGCGGGCGCGGGGCCGGGGCTTTTGGCGGCGCTGATCTCACGCGGGGTCGACGAGGCGGCGCGGCTCATGGCCGCCGCGGGCTGCGAGGAGCGGACGATGTTCGGGCTCGGCGGGTACGGCGATCTGCTCGCGTCGATCGCGCTCGAAGACCGGCCAGAGGTGGTGCTCGGCAAGGCGCTCGCGCGGAAGGTGCCGCTCGATCAGGCGATCGCGATGGCGAAGCTCCGCGTGGAGGCGATCCCGCTGATCCCGCGGATCGCGCGGTTCGCCGAGGAGCACCGCGTCACGGCGGGAACGTTCCGGGCGCTCTCGGACATCCTCGCCGGCGGGCGCCCGCAGGCCATGCTGGATCGCATGTTCGCAGGGTAGTCGCGAATCTGGACGGACCACGTCGAAAATCTGCCGCTACGGCGCGGCGGATCCCGCTTGCACCGATGCACGATCCTGACCGAACATGAACTCTGTGTCTGCCGCGCAAAGCCTATCCGACAACGAGCCGGTGAGCGTCGGCAAGTACAAGCTGATCGCGAACCTCGGCCGCGGGGGAATGGCCGACGTGTTCCTTGCCGTGGTCGCGGGGCCCCTGGGCGTGAACAAGCTGCAGGTGGTGAAGCGGCTGCGCGCCGAGTTCGCCGAGGATCCCGAGCGCCGGGAGATGTTCCTCGACGAGGCGCGGATCGCGACGCGCCTGAATCACCCGAACGTGGTGCAGACGTTCGAGGTGCACGCGGAAAAGGGCGTGTACTTCATCACGATGGAGTACCTCGAAGGCGCGCCGATGAACCGGCTCATCAACCGGTCGTCGCGCACGAAGACGCCAGCGCCGCCCGGAGTGCTGCTCCGGATCCTGGCCGACGTGCTCGCAGGGCTGCACTACGCGCACGAGCTCGCCGATTACGACGGCAAGCCCCTCAACATCGTGCATCGCGACGTGAGCCCGCACAACGTGATCGTCTCGTACGACGGTCAGGCGAAGCTGCTCGATTTCGGGATCGCGAAGTCCGAAGTGCGCATGATGGAGACGCGCGCGGGAATCATGAAGGGGAAGCTCGGGTACATGGCCCCCGAGCAAGTGCGCTGCAAGCCGCTCGATCGGCGCGCCGACGTGTTCGTCGCAGGCATCGTGCTGTGGGAAATCCTCGCCGGCCGCAAGATGTGGGACAAGGCCGCCGACATGGAGGTGCTCCACAAGCTCGCGACCGGTGATCTGCCGTCGATCGAGTCGGTTCGTCCAGACGTACCTCCCACGCTCGCGAAGATCTGCGGCAAGGCGCTGTCATACGATCCGGTGGATCGATATACGACCGCCGCGGAGATGCGGACGGCGATCCTGGACTACCTCGACAGCGCGAAGATCCGCGTGACGCCGGAGGACATCGGCAAATACGTCACGGCGGTCTACGCGGACAAACGCGCCGAGATCCGGAAGATCATCGAGCGGCAGATCGCGAAGCTGCGGCAGAGCGAGGCGTCGTCGCCGTCCGCAGAGGACATGCCCGCGTCGTCGATGCGCGTGGCGCGTGTGGACACGGCGCACGGCGGGAGCGAGCCCGGCGTGGGGGCAAACCTGCCGAACCTGCGCAGCATGCCGCCGTCGATGGAGGCGCCCGACACGATCGCGCCTTCGATCCCGCCGCCGCCGAGCCTGCCCGCCCCGGCGTCGCTGGAGCCGCCGCCGGTGACGCCGACGCTCGACCGAAACGCGGGGCCAAAGACCGAGCCGCCCGCGGTGCGGAAGAAGCAGCTCACGCCCGTCGTCGTCGAGCCGCCGGCAGAGCTGGTCGAGGCGGGGCCGGAGTCGTCGCGCGGATCGGAGCGCGTTCGCTGGCTCGTGGCGCTCGTGGTGGTGCTCGCAGCGGCGGTAGGCGCGTTCGTGGCCCTCAGGCTGAGGCAAACCCATGCGCCGCCGACGCCGCCTGCGGCCGTGGGGACGTCGCCGCACGATTCGAAGCAGCCGAGCTCCGGGCCGGTCAAGCCGGCCGCGACGACGACGGCGCCGAGGAAGTGACGCGCTTGCCGGGGCGGCGTGCCCGCGCTAGTCGGCGGCTCGACATGAGCCGATTCTCCCCGCGCGCGCTGATCTTCGACATGGATGGGCTGCTCGTCGACTCGGAGCCGCTCTGGCACCACGTGGAGCGCGCGTTCGCCCGCGCACGCGGGGGCGAGTGGACCGACGAGATGGCCCTCGCCTGCACGGGGCAAGGGATCGGGCGGATCGTGCACATCATGGGGGAGCAGATCGGCTTTCCGGTGGACGAGGCGCGCGACGTGGCGGAGCTCGAGGATCGCTTCCTCGCGCACGTGGAGAGTCTTTCGCTGAAGCCGTTTGCCCGGGCGTTCCTCGACGAGGCGCGGGGGCGGCTGCCGATCGGGCTCGCGTCGTCGTCGCCGCGGCGGCTGATCGACGCGAGCCTGAAAAGGTTTGGCCTGACGGACCATTTCGACGTGACGGTGTCCGGGCAGGAGGTGCCGCGGGCGAAGCCGTGGCCGGATGTGTATTTGCGCGCGGCGGAGCGGCTTTCGGTCGGGGCCGAGGGGTGCCTCGCGCTGGAGGATTCGAAGAACGGGGTGCGGGCCGCGAAGGCCGCGGGGATGGCGGTGATCGCGGTGCCCGAGGGGGATGGGGCCGCGTTCGTGGAGATCGCGGATGTTGTGGTGAGGAGCCTGGAAGAAGCGCGGGCGCTCGTGCGGTTGCCGTAGCGCCCGCGCGCTTCGTTTCCGGTCAGCTCTGGCGACGGCGACGCGCGAGGAGCGCCGCGACGGCCGCGAAGGCGGCGAGCGAGGCGCCCGCCGGGACGCTGGAGGAGCCGGGGACCGAGCAGTCGCAGCTCCCATCGTCATTGACGGGCGGGGTGGCCGGGTTGCCGCCCGCGCCGCTGCCACCGGCGCCACCGGCGCCACCCGCGCCACCGGCGCCACCCGCGCCGCCCGCGCCGCCCGCACCACCGGCGCCGCCCACGCCCGACGATTGGTCCGGGGTGAAGGTCAGGTTCGTGAAGAGGCCGTCGCCGTCGCCGGAATTGGCGATCATCACGTACGCCGTCTTCGTGCCGGCCGGGACCTGCGCCGTGGTGGTGTACGCATTCACGCCCTGGGAGCCGCCGCCGTCCGGCGTGAGGACGACGGTGTCGTCCGTCGCTTTGAAGGGCCCATACGTGAACTGGAGGGGCTCCTCGCCAAAGCGGACGAGGACCCTGGGCTCGAAGCTGCCGCCGCCAAACGGAGAGCCGCCGCCCGTGGTCGCGCCGTCGAAATCGATGGTGAGCGCGTCGGTGTTCTCCGGCAGGGTCACGCGGACCTGGACGACGCCGGGCACGTACCCCTGCTGGTTCGAGCCGACGTTCGCCGCAGCCACGCTCGGCGCGAACCAGACGCCGAGGGGGGCGCCGCCGCTGGTGCCGACGAGGAGCGGGCCCTGCATCGTGGAGCCGGTGAATTCGAGGATACGCTTGCACTCGGGCAGGACGCCGCGCGTGGTGAAGGCCGCCTCGAGCTGGGTGGCGACGGCGTCGCCGAGCGCGGAGGTCTTGACCTGGGCAAGGATGAGCTCGGCCATGTCGTGGTAATGGAGGTCGCCCGAGGGCGCGGCCTCCATCGCGGCGAAGACGGCGAGGTCGAGCTCGCCTTTCTGCACCTCGGTCAAACCCTTGCGGACGTCCCAGAGCGCGCCGGAGAAGAGGGTCGCGTCCTGGTGGACCTCGCCCGCGATGGCCGTGGGACAGGCGTCGGGGGCCGCGAGGCTGCGAATGGCCTTGCCGCTCGGATCGGCGTCCAGAACGGCGTATTCGCCGACGTCGGGATCGCCGGTGATGGCCGACGAGAAGTAATCGGCGAGGCCCTCGTTCATGCCGCCCGGCGAGTAGACGATGCCATACGCGTCGAGGTGCGGGGTGCCGACGAGCTGGATCGTCGCATTGACGACGGCGTGCGTGAACTCGTGGTAAATGACGTCGCCGTCGTAGGCGTAATCCTTGACCGGGCCCTGGCCGAACATCATGGCGCCGCCCGAGATGTTGAAGAGCGAGCCCAAGGAATCCGGCGGCGAAAAGAAGGCATTCTGGAAGGGAACGAGGGGAACGTTGGGGTTGCCGATATTGGCCGGATTGCCGCCGAAGAGGCCGTCGGGCATGCGCAGGTTCGCGACCGCGTCGAGCGGGCCCGCCTGGACCAGGAAATCGGGCTTGAAGGTCCGGAAAAACCGGTATGCGATCTCGGTGTGCGCATACATGTGGAGCTCCGAGAACGGATCCTCGGCCGCCGTGTCCTCGGCCGGCGTCGTCGACGTGAAATCGAGCGACCCCGAGTCCGCCGTCACCGTATGCACGAGCTCACAGGTGTGGATGGTGATACCCATGATGGTCGTCGTCGTCTTCATGTCGATGCAATTGCGCGCGACGACGAGGGGGCTCGAGAGTTGGTCGGCCCCGTCCGGCAAGTTCAGCGTGATGGTCTTCGTCTGCGGCGATTTGACCGGGTTCGACGGGAAGACGTCGGCCTGGTGCACCGAGACGGCCGCGTTGTAGCGCGCGACGACGTCGCCGGTCTTCGCGTCGACGACGACCACAGGCGCATACGGCATGGGAAGACCGGGCGCATAAAAATGCCAGGCGAGGACATTGCCGCCGCCCGAAGGCCAAATCACGAGCCGGGCCGTCTTGGGGTTCATTTTGATGCCGGCCGATTTGGAGGCTTTTTCAGCGACGTCCTCGGCCGAAAGCGCGGGCACGACGTCGGCGGGCAGGTCCTCGGCGAGGCGCGCCGTGACGATATGCGCGATGCCGTCGTCGCCGTACGAGACCGTGGCGCCACGATGAAGCACGGGCACGCCCTGGTGCATCTGCGGCATCTTGACGATGCGCCGGCCGTCACGCAGCGTCGCGTTGCGCGCAGGGCCGAGCGAGAGGCTCTGCGACCAGGGCGCGCGCTCCGCGAGGATGGTGCGCGCCGAGGCCTCGAGCGCCTGGGGCTCCGCACCCTTGACCGAGGCGAGCGACTTCTGCGCGGCGGGCGCGAACGAACCCACCTCGAGCAGTGTGCGCGGCCCGGAGGCGGCGAACGCCGTCCCGCCGAGCGCGAGGACCATCAAGCTTGCCGAGAAGGAGGAAAAAAAGCGCATCGTTGACCCTTGCTTTGGGAAGTCCGAGGACGTGGGACACGCACGGGAAGGGCGCGTCCGAATGGATCCTAGGAAGCCCCGAAAGCGAGGGCAACGATTGGAATCGTCCGACGAGAATGTAGCGTCGGAAAATTGACTAGTCGCGGATGCTTTCGCACCGCGGGCAAGCCGCCTTGAGCCGCTCACTCGCGCGATCGATGCGCTCCTGCGCGGCGGCACAACGATCGTCCTCTTTTCCAGCGAGGTCGCAGAGGCGCGTGGCGGCGCGTTTCATCGAGGCGTACGCGCGACACGCGCCATGGCAGGGGCTCTCGTCGCCGCCCGCCGCCGACATGCCCTCGGGCGCAGGCGTCGTCGGCTTGGTAGGCGCCGCAGGCGCTCGCTTGTGCTGCGGCGCTGGAGGCGCATCCGCGGCAGCCGAGGACTTCCTTTCCTCGTCCGGCACGCCCATCACGTTGAGGAACGTGCTCTCCCAGCGCGAAAGGGCCATCTGGGCGTCGTCCGGGGTCCGCAGGTCGTCGGAGGAGACCTCCGACGGGGCCATGGCCGTGGCCGCAGGCGGCGGCGGCGCCGGCGCCGGCGCGGGCTCGGCCGCGAACTCGGTCGCCGTGGTCGGGGCGTCCGAGGACTTCGGGGCCGCCGCGCAGGCGGTGAGCGCGAGGAGCGCGAGCGGAAGGGAAAAAGACGCCGGACGTAGGAGACGCAAGGACATGTCGAAACCCCCAAACGCGAAAAAGGCCGGCACCTTACGGTGACCGGCCCTTTTCTCTTTCTGACTCGCGGTCCGTGTGGACCGTTTCGGGGTGCGAAGGGGGGGACTTGAACCCCCACGGTGTTACCCGCTAGCACCTCAAGCTAGTGCGTCTGCCAATTCCGCCACCTTCGCTCGGAACCGCTTGCTTCGAGGCGACGGAACCTACCCGTTCCGCCTCCAATGTCAAACACTTTTTTCACGAGGCCGTCGAGCACACCCATCAAACCGTGAGCGCCGCTACAATCTCGCCGATCTCGAAGGGCTTGCGCACGGCTTTGACCTCGAAGGACGCGGGCAAACCCGAGAGGTCTCGCACGTTGCCCGAGATGAGGACGATCCGCACGGATGGGTGCGTCTCGCGGATCTCCACGAGCGCGCCGGGCACGTCCGCACCGAACGGCGAGAGGTCGCAGAGCGCCGCGTCGAGAGTGCCCGTCTTCAACGCACCTCCAAGCTCGGCACGCGTGCGCGCATGCACGATGGTCGCGCCACGCGCCGCGAGCGCCGCCTCGAGCAGATCGAAGACGGCGTCGTCGTCCTCGACGATGAGGATACGTTTGCCCGCGAGGACCATCGCAGGCTTGCGGGCCGAGTGCGGCGGCGCCGGCGGCGAGGAGGGGCGGCGAGGCCAGCGAAGCTCGAAGCGCGCAGAAGGCTCGGCACGCACGAGCGAGAGCGTTCCGCCCGACTCGCGCGCGAGCGCCGCCGCGAAACGAAGGCCGATGCCCGCGCCACCCGCGCGCGTGGTGACGCCCGCGTCGAGCAGGTTCGCGCGGCGCTCGACGGGCACGCCGGGGCCTTCGTCGGTCACGCCGAAAACGACGTCGTCGAGTCCGTCGAGCTTCGCGTCGAGGAGCACGGCGCCACGCGCAGGCGAGACGGCGACAGCGTTGAGCAGGAGGTTCGTGAGGATCTGCAAGATGACGGAAGTGCCCGGCAAATGCGCCATTTCGAGTGCAGGGTCGAGCGAGGTGCGGAGCTCGACGCCGCCACGCTTGGCCTCGGGCTCGCAGCCCTTCGCAGCCTCGGCGAGGATCGACGCGACGGACGCAGGGACGTCGTCAGGGACGTCGGCGCCGATCGCACGGCGGACGATCTGCCGCGCATGGCGCGCGCGTGATGCCGCGATGGCGAGCGCGTCCTCGACGGTGGGGAGCGAGTCGATCTCGCCGCGCGCGCGGTCGATCCATCCGAGCACGACGGTGAGCGCGTTCGAGACCTCGTGGAGGACGCCCGCGAGGTCTCGATCGGTCGGGCGTCGCGACGTTGGGTCGACGTCGCTCCGCGCGCTCTCTTTGTCGGCCAAGGGCCCGCGGCTCACGTCCTCGGAAGACCCTCGTCCGCGCGCCGCCTCGTCCCTACCACCGGTGTCGGACTCCGCCACGCCTCCAGCCTATCCCGGACCGAGGCGAGCGTGTACCCCCGGGACGCAGACGCGTGGCAGCACGCGGGCCTACCTCGAAAGCGCGAGGGACGGAGCGAGGGGCAACTGGTAACGACCGTCGAAATCCGTGGCTCCCTCCGCAATCTGAATCACCACGGTCTCCTCGGTGCCCGATGCCTTGACCGGCATCCACGCGCGAAGGGTCGCATTCGGCACGATCTGTCCCAGGGGATCACGGACCTCGCCGCGGAGCACGACGGGATACGGGAGGACGAGCGTGTCGAAGTTGACGGCCTGGCCGACCACGACCTTGGCCTGCGGGTTCGCGATCCACGGATAGAGCGAGCCAGGCGGCGGGACGACGAGCAGATCGGCAAGGCCAGGATCGGCGAGCAAGGAGAACTCGCCCGCGAAGCCGAGCGGCGTTGACATCGGCTGCGAGGCCGGCGCGTCGGCGAGGAGGCTGCGCGAGAGGTACGGGCGCGCAGGCGTTCGCGAAGGAAAAACGGAGGCCGAGCCCATCGAGAGGGGGCTGCCGTTCGGCAGGACGACCTCGCCGGAGACGACGGATTTGTCGTGGACCGTAAAACCCTTGCCGCAGACGCAGTCGCCGTCGGCGGGGACCTCGAAGCCGTCCTCGGTGGTGACGGCTTTCGTGAGGTCGAAGGTGGGGTGCGTGGTGACGCGGTACTTGCCGGGCGGGAGGAGCGCCGTGAAGATGCCCTCGTTGTCGGTGTCGACGACGGCGCTGTAGATGGCGCTGTTCGAAGCGTTGCCGGAGAGCTCGAGGCTGCGGAAGGAGACGGTCGCGACGACGGCGGCGTCGTGGGCGTCGACGACGTACGACGTGACCGTGCGGCCGACGGCGTCGAGGTCGATGAGGGTGAGGTCGGCCTGGATGTTCTTGTTGTCGGGGTTGAGCGGGCTCAGCGAGGCGACCTGCCAGAAGAACTTCGGCGCGTCCGGATCGTCGGGCGGCGGCCGGAGGCGGAGGATGGGCGAGCTCTCCTGGCCGAAGTCCCAGTAGTACTCGAGGTTGTATTTCGTGAAGAGCGCGAGGGGCGGGTCGACGGTGAGGACCTGCGTGCGCGAGACGGGGATGCCGTGCTTGGGCTCGACGACCTCGATGGACCAGCCGTTCAAGTCCTTGCCTTCGGGGAAGGCGATGCTGCCAGAGATGACGCGCGGTGCCTCGGAGAGGTGGAGGTCGATCTTGCCGCCCTGGTTGAGGTCGATGCCGCGGTAGTACATGGGCGGCGGCGGAGGCGCGGGGCAGTTCGCAGGCGCGCGCGGGACGACGTGCACGTCGTAGATGCCAGGCGGGATCTCGACGGAGTAGGCGTCCGTGCTGCCCTCCTGGATGACGGCCTTGGCCTCGTGATCGGGCAGGCCCGCGTGCTGGGCGTCGCGGAAGAAGGTGAAGTCTGCTTCGAGTTTGCCCTCGGGCGAGAGGGGGCAGCCCTTGTAGTCGTAGTCGACGTAGAGCTCGATCGGCGAGACGACGACGTGCGAGAGCCGGATGTCGTGCTCGACGACGAGGCCCGCGCTCGAGTGGTCGACGAAGCCCTCGCCGCCGAACGGGACGAGGTAGGGCGTGTTCGCGCCGGAGTTCGCCTCGGCCGTGGGGCGCACTTCGAGGATGAGGCCAGGAAGATCGGCCTTGGTCCCGACGCAGGTCTGGAAGCCGTCGACGCTGGCGCAGACGCCGCCGCCCTCGCAGTCCTCGTCGGAGGAGCAAGCATTCACGGCCTCATCCGCGAGTCCCCCGAGCGCGAAGCATCCGGAGAGGGTGGGCACGGCCGCTAGCACGAAGAGAGCAGAAGTCAAGGAGAAGGCGCGTTTCAAGGTCAACCTCCCGTGGTCCCGGCGTCGTTCGGGTCGCTCGTCACCACCGTGGGATCGAGCGGGCAGCTAACTTCGGCGGTTGGACAATTCTCCAGGACCGGCGGACAGTCGCCGACGTCGCATTGCCGGAAATGCCAGGTGATCTGGCTCGAATCCCGGAGGTCTTTGGGACAACCGGTCCTGGTATCGAATTCATGCGTGACGACGAGCGTCAGGCGATGGCAGCCGGGCTGAAGCGCAACCACGCCCACCTTGTAAAGAACCCCCACGAGCGGGCGTGGCCCGTCCGCCAGCGTCGCCGCCGGTAGCTCCGGGAAATTCGGCAAGATATTCCGGAAGGGCTGTTCCAAGGGGTTCTCGAATCCGTAATCGATGTAAAGAGCGGCCTTGACGGATTCCCCGGCGTCCTCGGAGGCCACCGACGCAGCAATCGGAAATTCGGGCAAGCCGAGGTCGCCGCCCACGAGCAGGATGGAGCGCGGATCGGGGTCGAGGCCCGAGGCGACGAGGATCGGCGGTGTCTGCTGCGGCTCGTACGTGACGGGCTCCGCGGTGACGAGGCAACCCGGGGCGAGTACGACGAGCCAAAGCGCATGAAGCGATCTTCGGGCCAGCGGGCCAAGGCCCAGGAAATGGCCTTCAGGCGAAGACGGACGGCGCGGCACCCCTGACAGCGCTGTCAGGTCTTGGAATGCCTCCGGCACGGGCCTTCGAGGCGCGCTGCGAGGTTCGAGCCGACACGCGGGCGAGAGGGCGGGCGAGAGCGGACGAGCGACGAGCAAGGGCACCTCCTTCTGGGGCGGGGCACGGCGCAGCGGCCGCCGCGCGAGCCCCTTCCATCAAGTGCCACGGAAGCGGCTCGGCGGTCCGTTCTTGTTCCCTTCGGTGGAAGGCGCCGCGCGGAAGCGGGCCTCGGCATACTCGCTACGCGTGGCCAGTCGAACGAGATCGGCGAGGGCCGGATGCGCCGCGCAAGCCCGCGCAAGGCCCCCCTCGGCCGTGAGGGGCATATCGAGCTCGAGCTTGAGCTCGGCGACGACGAGGCGAAGCGCCGTGGGAAGGTCGCCGCTCGCAAAAAAGCCGGCGCGGCGGGCGGCACGGCGGGCGCTTTCGATGGCGGCCTCGTAGGTGATGCCGTCGGGCTGGGCGAAGATTTCACGGAGGCGACGGTCGCCACGAGGCGGGACGATTTGCCAGAGGTCCTGGCCGAGTCGCGCGACGCCGGGGTCGGTGCCGCCAGTGGGGCCGACGGGGCCGAAGGCGGCGCGGAGGGCCTCGATGAGGGTGCGCAGGTGCTCCTCGGGGAGGCGGACGAGGACGTGCTCGGGCATGGCGCCGGCGATGGAGGCGCCGAGGAGGTAACGAAGCTCGGGGGTCTCCTCGCGGATCTCGCCGGTGAGGACGACGGCAGGCGGCGCGAGGAGCGCGACCTGGACGTTGAGGGCGGCCTGGTTCGGGGCGCCAGCGGGAGCGCGGCGGTGGAAGAGCGGGGGGCGCGCAGCGCCGAAGACACGCGTGACGGAGCCCCAAACGTCGCCGAGGACGGTGGGGGCGCCGGGCTGGACGCGGAGAGCGCCGGTGAGGCCGTAGTGGCTCGGCTCGCGGCGGTAACGGCCGGTCTCCCAGGTGATGGCGAGGGCCTCGTTGATGGGGCTCTCGACGTTGCGGAAGAGGAGCGCGAGGACGAGCTCGGGGGCCGAAGCAAGGGCCGAAAGCGGTGGCGGCGCGACGGCGCGGCCGGCCGGATCGAAGCCGGCGAGGACGTGATCGACGGCGCGGGCATAAGCGCCGTTGCGGTCGAGCAGGGCAGCCTCGTGGAGCTTCTGGAGCGTGGCGCGATCGCCGGGGCGCAAGGAGGCCTGGTGCTTGCGCACGACGAGGAGGTCGCGCGAGCGCGCCTCGGCATTGCCGCCGTAGAGCTCGACGAGGCGCTCGCCCGCGTCGTACGAGCCGGCCATGAGCTGCTCGAAGAGCGCGGTCTCGCGCGCAGGTCCGCCGCCCGGCGCGGGGGTCGGCGGCGCGGTGCGGGCGCGCGGCTGCGCAGGCGGCGAGGGCTCCTCGACGATCGGCGTGGGGAGCGGCTTCTCGGTCGGCGGAGGCGGAGGACGGAGGCCCGTCGGCATGGAGCGGATGGCGCTCGCCGCGAGGGGGATCGGGATGTCGTCGTCGTCGTCCGCGGCTTCGCCGAAGGCGTTCTCGAACGCCTGTTCGAGGTCGAAGACGAGGGCCTGGCCATCGTCGGCGAGGGGCTCGTCGGCCGGAGGCGGAGCCGGAGGCTCGGAGGGCTCGACGATGAGGCGGGGCCTGCGCGCATGCGCGAGTTCCTCGGCGATCTGCGCGGCGAGGTTGCGATCGGGGGCCGCGAGGGGGAAGGCGTCGGCGTAGAGGCGAATGGCCTCGTCGGGATCGGTGGCGACGACGAGGCGGCCGAGCTGGTAGAGGAAGCGGGCGCGATCGAGGCCAGCGCTCTGGCGGATGAGGTCGAAGAGGGCCGCGCGCGCAGCCTCGGGTTCGCCATACCCCGCGATGAACTCGAGCTTCTTGCGCATCGCGATCGGGCGGGTGTCGGGCTCGACGGCGGCCGTGTCGAGCAGGCGCGAGGCGGTCTCGAGCTGGCCCGCGGCGAGGGCGGCGTCGGCCGCGGCGAGGGCGACACGTCCGCGGCTGCGGAGGCCGCGGAGGTCGCCGCTCAAGGCGCGCTCGAAGAGGGGCAAGGCCGCGTCGAAGTTCTTGTTGCGTACGAGGCGCTCGGCCATGCCGAGGGCGATGAGCGGCGCGGGGCCGAACGCAGCATGCCGGCGCGAGAGCTCGCGCATGCCGGCGCCGCCGCCCTGGATGACGTCGAGCTCCTCGGCGAGGAGGAACGCCTGGAGCTCCATCTGCTCCGGCGTGAGGTGCTCGCCGATGCGCATGAGCTCGTCGATTGCGTGCTGGGCTTCGCGAGGCGTGCCGCCGCCACGCGCGCGGTACTCGAGGCGGCGCGCTTCGAGGACGGCCTCGGCCGAGTGCGGAGCGAGGCGGACGGCGCGGCGGACGCGGTCGAGGGCGGTGGCCTCGTCGCCGGTCGAGGAGGAGGCGCGGGCCGCCTCGACGAGGTAACTCGCGCGTTTGTCCGCGGGCTCGCGGGAGGCGGTGGCGAGCTGATCGAGGGCCTCGGAGAGGGTGCGGGCGTCGCCCTGGTGGCGAGCGATGGAGACGCGCAGCTCGATGACGGCGTCGCGCGCGGCGATGGGCGCGATGCTCTCCAGGATGTTGCGCGCAGCCTGGGCGTTGCCGCCGGCGAGCCAGTCGTTCGCGGCGCGGATGCCGTATTCGGCGCGCTCGTCGGTCTTCGCGGAGAGCTCGCCGAGGCGCTGCCAGAGGGGCGCGGCGCGGAGGGGCGATCCAAGGCGCTCGCGGATGTCGGCGAGGAAGCGGAGCGCGCTCGGATCGTCGGGCGTCTCCGCGAGGAGCGCGTCGAGCTCGGCGCAAGCGTCCTCGAGGCGGCTGAGGCGCTGCTCGAGGACGGCGGCGCGGCGCAGGCGGAGCGTGCGGCGGAGATCGGGCGCCTGTGCGGCGGCGATGCGCTTGCCGAGGATCTCGGCGACGGCGGCGTGATCACCCTGCGAGGCCGCGTGCGCTTCGAGGCCTTCGAGGGCCTCCTCATTGTCGGGCGCGAGCTCGCTCGCGGCCTTGAGGTGGGCGACGCCGGCCTTGTGATCACCGAGCGCTTCGAGGAGCGCCGCGAGCTCACGCAGGATGGAGGCGCGCGTGACGGCGTCCTCGGTGCGCTGGAGCTGGAGGTTCAGGAGCGCGACCTGCGCGGGGCGATCGCCGGTGCGGCGCGCGAGGCGCAGCGTGGTCGCGAGCAGCTCTTCGGTCGGCTCGCTGTCCTGGAGGATGCGCTTGAGGACGTCGAGCGCGGCTGCGTCCTCGCCGCGGCCCGCGAGCATGGTCGAGAGGTCGACCGCGATGCGCACGCGGGACATGGGCCCGAGGTCCTGGCGCGCGAGCTCGGAGGCGAGCACGGCCTCGGCCTCGCTCGCGCGCTCGGACAGGACGAAGAGCCGGCGCATGCTCGAGAGCGCGGCCTCGCGTTGCTCGGGCGTGATGCTCGGCGAGCGCAGAGCGCGCTCGAGTGTCTCGATCGATTCGGCGAAGTTGCCCTCGCGCTCCCTGCGCTCGGCGACGTGCAAGAGGGCCGCGAGGCGAACGTCGGGAGGGACAGCGGTGTCGAGGTCACGCGCGAGCGCCGCGTCGCCCGAGGCGAAGACGGCTGCGTCGGCGTCGCTCACGAGCAGCTCGTCCTCCGGGGCGCGGCGCGCCGCCTGGACGAGGAGCGTGCCCGTGACGAGCGGATCACCGAGCGCATGCGCGAGCTTTCCGCCGAGGCGGAGGAGCGCGACGCCCACGCTCGCGTAAGGCTTGGCGACGGCTTGCAGCAGCGATTCGAGGAAGGCACGTGCCGCTGCGGCGTCGCCCGCCGCAGCCGCGGGCGCGAGCTCGACGAGCGTGTCGTACTCGTCGATGTCGCCGTCCGCGGCCACGGCGCGCTCGACGAGCGAGAGCCCGAGCGCGTGCGCGCCGAGCGCGCTGAACGCTACCTTGGCGAGGGCCACGGCGACGCGCGCGCCATCCGGCCCGTCGGTGCGTTTCAACGCGGCGAGGGCCGTGTTCTCGAACCGGGCGACGAGCGGCCCGACGTGGCTCACGGACGCGACGAGCTTGCGCAGCGTCTCGCCGATCTCCTCGACGGTCCCGAGGTCCGGCCGCGCCGAGAGGGCGCGCAGCAGCAGGTCGAAGCGCATGCGGCTGCCTTCGCCCGCGGCCTTCGCGAGCGAGGCGGCGCGCTTAAGCCACGCGGCCCGCGCGCCTCCTTCGGCCGCCTCGGAGACACGCTCGATCGCGCGGATCGCCTCGGTGGGGTTGCCGCCGCGCTCCGCGAGGCGCGCCATCAGGAAGTACGACGTGCCCTCGGACGGGACGGCCTCGAAGCACGCGACGGCATGGCGCAGCGCCGCTTCGATGGCGCCTCGCCGTTCGAGCTGACGCGCGCCGCGGTAGTGTGCCGCGCGCCGTCCGTAACAACCGAGCGCGGCCGCGGCGAGCACGTCGTACGTGCGATCGAGCACGTCGATCCCACCCTCCACGGCGGACGATCGTTCGACGATCGCCACCGCCTCGGCGCGTGATGGATCGATCTGGATCGCGCTCGCGCCGATCTCGAGCGCGCGCTTCGGCAGCCCGTTCGCGACGGCCAGGTTCGCCGCCTCGATGAGCAGGCTCGCGCGCCTGCGCGGCTCGTTCGTGAGCGTCTCCGAGCGCCGCACGATCGCGTCGAGCGCGGCCGAAGATCCCGCGAAGGTCACGAGGTCCCGCGCGTACCGCTCCATCCCGCCGCGCGGCGCGGCCACCGCGGCTCGCCAGAACGCGTCCTCCGCGCCTGCCGGATCCTGCGCGAGATCCCAGCGCACGGCCCCGAGATCTCGAAGCCCGCTCGACAGGTTCTCCAGGGCCGACTGCTCCGGCCCATCCACGAGCTCCCCGAGCGCGCGCACCCTCGCCTCAACGAACGAGACGAGCCCATCCGAGCCGAGCGACGCGCCGCTCTGCTGCATCTTGTCGTCGAGCGCGTCGAGGTGCTCGTGCAGGTGATGCGACTCCGCGCCCTTCCCCGCGGCCCGCGCGAGCTCCGCTGCCGCCCCGTCCCAGTCCTCCGCCGCCGCGCGCCGCTGCGCCAGATCGAAGAGCCGCTCGATCGTGCGCTCGTTCTTCGTGTCGGCCGACACGAGCCGTTCGAGCAGCACCACGCCGAGCGCCGCGTCCCCCGCGCGATCACTCATCGCGAGCAGCCGACCTCGGAGCCCGGGCACGCGCGGCCCGTACATGTCGAGCGCGCGCCTTCCGACGTCGATCGCCCGCGGCGCGTCGAGCTCGAAGAGCAGCGCGAGCGCGTCGCCGAAGAGGCTTGCCATGTCGTCGAGGGGCCGCGGCTGCGCGAGCACCCACCCGAGCGCGTCCTCCAGCCGGTCCGGATCGTACGCCTGTGAAGCGAGCCGCACGAGCTCGCGCATCGCCTCCGGGCACCCCGGTCGGAGCGCGAGCCAGCGCTGCGTCCACGTCACGGCGAGCGCCATCTCCCCGACCGTCTCGAACGACTTCGCGAGCCCCTCGCAAAGCGTCGAGCGGATGAGCATCGTCGACGCGCCGCCCTCGACCGCCATTGCCGCGTCGAGATCGGGAAGCGCGATCGTCGCCCTCGCCAGCGCCGAAAGGGCCCGCGCCGACGTCGGATCCGTGAGGCACGCGTCTTCGGCCGTCCTCCGCGCGAGCGACGCGATCCCGAGCCCGAGGTAGCCCTCCGCGGCCACCGCGAGCAGGCTCGCGCTGATCTCTCCGCTCGTCTCGGCCGCGATCTGCACGAGCGCGTCGGCACGCTCGCGCTCCTTCGACGCGCCGAGCGTCGCCTGGAGCAGCGCCGCCGCCGCGACCTCCGAACCTTTCGCGCGCGCGGCGATCGACGCGATGCTCCCGCCCTTCTGCCGGAGCTCACGCCGCACCGAGGCGATCCCGTCAAGTGACGCCAGCGCGACAGCGCGATCCGCGAGCAGCCCCAGATCACTCTCGACCTCGGCCACGATCCCCGCGTCGAGCACGGCTGCGATCGCGCGCGCCGCGTTCCCCTCGTCGAGCGCCCGCGACACGCGGCGCAGGTGCACCTGCCGCGCGCGGTACCGGTTCGTCTGGAAGGCGGCGAGCGCGTGATCACGCAGCGCCTCGTCGGCCGCTCCCGCTGCACCGCGCGCGGCGAGCGCGTCCACCATCGTGTTCGCCGCCATCTCGTCTTCGGGCGCGATCTCGAACGCGCGCAGCCGATCCTCGAGCGCGCTGTCCGCGTCTTCGAGCGCCTCGTGCCGCGCCGCCGCCGTCAAATACCCCGCCGCCGCGTCCGCCTTCGGGATCGCTTCCTGCGCCCAGGCCGCGATCGTGCCGATGAGCTCGAGCGGCATGGGCTGGCTCGAATCGAGCGCCGCCGCCTCCTTCAACGCCGCCGCCGCGCCCTTCGGATCGGCGCCTCGCGCGAGCAGCACCGCGATCTTCAAGAGCGTCTGCGCCGACGAAGCGGGCCGCGACGGATGCACCGACGCACGCAGCACCTCCGCTGCCGCGACCGGCTCGCCGAGACCCGCGAGCCACTCGGCGACATCCGAACGCAGCGCCTCGTCCTCGCCGAGCTCGAGCGCGCGCCGCGCCGTGTTCACGGCCGTATCGAGCTCCGTCTCGCGCGACGCGAGCAACTGCGCCAGCGCCTGCGCGGATTCGCGCTCGCCCGCCGCGTCACCGGCCTCTCGACAACGCGCGACCCTGCCCCGCAGATAGGCGATCTCGGCGCGCGGCCCGTTGTGCCGCAGGATCGGCTCTTCCGTGCGGTTCGCCTCCAGCACGAGCGAACCTGCCGAGGTGGGCGCCGGCCGATCGGCGAGCTCGGGCGGCGGCATGGTGGCTCGCCGCGCGACCGGCGCGGCGTCTTCATCCGTCGCGGAGAAATGGGCCGATGAGCTCATGGAAGGGCGCGGCCAGGCTATCAGAGGCCGCGGACGAGCGGTGAGCTCAACGCACGATCAGGCCGAACGGCATGGCCGCGAGCGTTCGCTCGCCCGAAAGAAGGGGCGCCATCGACCCCAGATAGCGGGCGACCTCGGGCAGAAGCGCGCCCACCTCGGGCAAAAGAGCGTCCACGGCGGCCTGCCGCGCCACCTTCGCCGCCGCGCTCTCCTGCGCCGCGCCCGCCTCACCGTTCTCCGACGCTTCCAGGAGCTCCAGGAGCCCCCCGCCCTCGCCCACCACCTCGGCCGGCGCATCATCCGGCAGATGCGCGAGCTTTCGCGCGAGCGTCACCGCGTCGACGAGCCCGCCGAGCTCATCGACGAGACCCCGCTCCTTGGCCTCGACGCCACCGAAAATCCGACCCTCGGCGCTCTCGGCCACCTTCTCGACGGCCATCCCGCGCCCCTCCGAGATGCGCCGGACGAACAGATCGTAGATCGACTGCATCGACCCGAGCACCTTCTGCCGCGTCGGATCGTCCCACCCCTGGAACGGCGACATGTACGTCGCGCGCTTCGCCTTCAGCGGATCGGGCGCGGCCGCGATCGTCTCGGTCGTCACGCCGATCTCTTCGAGCGTCTTGCCCACGGCGAACTTGCCCGACACGACGCCGATCGACCCGAGGATGCTCGTTGGTTCTGCAACGATCTTCGTCCCTGCGCAGGCCAGGTAATACCCGCCGCTCGCGGCCATGCCCCCGACCGACACGACGAGCGGTTTGTCCCCGCGCAGCTTCATCAGCCGCTTCCACAGGAGATCCGACGCGAGCGCCGATCCGCCGGGCGAGTCGATCCGCAGCACCACCGCCTTCGTCGACTCGTCCTTCTCCAGCCGCGCGATCGTCTTGCCCAGATCACGCTCGTTGATCCCCTCGCTCCCGCCGAGCGGCGACGACGGCGCGCCGCCCATCGAGATCGCGCCCGTCGCCGGCACGATCGCCACGTGCGGCTCTCCGCCCGAGCCCGGCCCGGCGAGCACCCGGATCACGTCGATGATCCCGCCCGACACCGGCTCCGGCGACGCGCCTCCGCCGAACCGCACGCTCACGCGCTCCGCGCCCGCGAGCTTCTTCGCCTCCTCGCGCGCCTCGTCCGCGTAGCCGACCTCGTCGACGAGCCCCTTCGCCTTCGCCTCCTCCGGCGGGAACGGCCCATCCTCCACGATGTCTGCGAGCGCGGGTTTGCCCCGCCCCTCCGCGATCGCCGACAGCCACGCCGCGCGCAGCCCACGCAGCGCGCCCTCGACCGACTGCCTCGCCTCGGGGCTCGCGCTGTCGCGCGTGAACGGCTCCTGCGCGCCCTTGTATTTCCCGACCTGGAGGAAATTCACCTCGACGTGGAGCTTCTCCAGCAGGCGATGACCGAACACGAGCTCGGCCGCGATGCCCACCGACTCCACGCCTCCCGCCGGGCTCACCCAGACCCGATCGCAGCCCACGGACGCGAGCAAGAGCGTCGCGTTGCCGAGATCGTCGGCATGACAAACCACGGGCTTTTTCGCCTTGCGGACCGACGCGAGCAGGCGCCCGACCTCGTTCGCCCGCGCGAGCCCGAGCCCTGTGGTCCCGAGCTTCACGAAAAACCCCTTCGTCGTCTCGCGCTCGTTCGCCGCGCCGATCACCTCCACGAGCTCGGCGTGCGTGCGCCCGCGCGGCGAGCCGAAGAGCCCGCCTTGCGACGACTCGGGCGCCCCACGCGACAGATCGATCTCGACCACCGCCGGCCCCGTGAGCGCCGACGAGACCCGCGCGTTCGTCGTGCTCCGCGGCCTTCCCTCGCAGCCCGCGCCCGCGATCGCGAGCGCCGCTCCGATCGTCACGCCGATCGCCCCCAGACGCACCCGTCGGTCCCGCCGCTTTTTCATTAGGGCTCCCAGGAATCCGCGAACTTGGCGAGCCGCTCCTTCGCGCGCTTCGTGTGCGGGTTCGCGTCGCCGCCCTTCTCGATGATCTTCCGATACAGCGTGCTCGCCGTCATGCGCTCGCCGTTCTCCCACCGGAGATCCGCCAGCGCCGCGACCGCGTCGAGCAGCGTGCCGTCCGCGGCCACCGCCTGCTCGTAGAACCGGATCGCCGCCGCCCGGTCGCGCTTCTTCTGCGCGAGATCCCCCTGCGCCTTCAGCACCTTCGCGTCCTTCGGCGTCTTCTCCGCGAGCTCCTTCAAGAGCGGCTCGGCCTTGTCGAGCTCACCTTTCTCGATCGCCTCGGTCACGGTCTTCAGCGCGTCGTCCCCCGCCCCCACCTTGAGGCTCGCGGCCTCGACCTCCGGCTTCTTCGCGCTCTCGGCGCTCGCCACGAACGCGCGCAAGGACGCCACGAGCGGATGCGGCCTCGGCATCGCCGCGAGCCGTTCGAGCTCGGCCTTCGCGCCGGCCACGTCACCCGACCGTGCGAGCGCATAGATCAACATCGACCGCGCGCGCCCGAGGTTCTGCTCGTCCCGCGCCGCGGTCTTCAGCCGCTCGATCACCGTCGCCCACACCGGCACAGCCTCGGCCAGATCGAGCGTCGCAAAGAGCAGCTCGTCGCTCGCCTGCGGGGTCGACTTCGGCAACGTCGCGACGAGCTTCCTTGCGCCGTCGACGTCTCCTGCGATGCGAAGCGCATCGATTCGACAGCGCGTCACGTCCGCGTCGGCCGCGGCGATCGACTGCGCCCGCTCCGCCGCTTGCTTCGCGCGCCCCACCACGAGATCGAGCTCGCGCCGCGCGTTCGCCAGATCCGGATCCGACGCGGCCAAGAGCCGCACCTTGAGCCACGCCACGTCCGCGCGCACGGCCGCGAGGCGCGCGAGCCGCACCGCCACGCGCAGATCCGCGTCCGCGATCGCGCTCGCCTTCACGTACGACTCGTTCGCCGCGTCGAGATCGCCATCGCGCAGATCGCGATCTCCTTGCTCCAGCAACGTTCCGAGCCGCGCGTCACCTGGCGTCGGCGCCGCCGCCCCGTTCCCCTTCGGCAGGTACTCGCGCCCGACCATCACCGCGCCGAGCGCGCCCGCGCCGAGCAAGAGCACCCCCACGATCCAGCGCGCCGCATGCGGGCGGCGCGGCGGCACGCCCGACACCGAGAGCACGTCGTCGTTGTGGAGGAGCGCCGACGACGGCGGCAGCGACGTGGGCCCGCTCGACGGCGTCTTCGCCGACGGCGTCTTCGAAGAGATCGGCTTCGCCGGCTCGACCTTCGGCGGCGCGGGCGTGGCCAACGCGGACTTCGCCGCCGTGATCTGCGGCGGACGATCCATCATCAGCGTCGGCCCGTCGCTCGTCGGCGGCCGCTCCATCATGAGCGTCGGATCCTCGCCGCTCGAAGGCCCCGCTTCCTGCACGTGCGGCGGCTCCGGCGTCGCCTTTTTCGGCGGTGGCGGAGGCTCCGGCGGCGGGAACATCGGCGCTGACGCCGCGGCCTTTCGGGCCGGCGGCGGAGCCTCCGGCGGCGGGAACATCGGCGCTGACGCCGCGGTTTTTCGCGGCAAGGGCGGCCCTTCCACGGGCGGCGACGGGAACATCGGCGCCGAACCCGCTTGCTTGCGCGGCGGCGGCGGCGGAGGCGGCAACGCGCTGATCCGCTCCACGGTCCCTCCCCGCTCCTCCGACGACGAACCCGAAGGCGCGCGCATCGGCGGCGGCGAACCGAAGCCACCGTTCGTCCGCGTCGAGACCGGCGCCTCGACGACATCCATCGTGTTCAGCTCTTCGAGCCCGCCCGGCACGCGCGGCGGTGTGAGCGCCGGCATCTCCGAGCCCTTGTCCGCCCCGGCCGCCGCGGGCGGGCGCACCGACCCTGGCCTGCGTCCGAGAAGCGCGCCGCCCATCGCCACGGGCGGAGGCTGAGGCGCGGCCGCTTGGGCTTGCTGCTGGCGCCCGGGCAACGCGAACACGACCGAACCTTCTTGCCGCGGCGGCTGCGCCGTCCCGCCCCCGAGGCCTGCGGGCGTCCTCGTTCGCGTCCGCGCACCCGGCGGCGGCGGCGTCGTCCCGGTCCCGGGCACGGTCATGCCGATGCGGTTGAAGAACGGATCTAGCTCGGCGATCGAACCGAGCCTGCGAGGCCGGCTGCTCCCGCGGGAGAGCACGTCGTCGCGGGTCACCTTCCCGTCGTGGATCGCGCCTTGAAGCTCACGCAGGGCGGAGAACTCGATCTCGCGCCCGTCGACGGTGCGAACGACCCACGTGTCGGGGACGGTCCCCACGGATGCGCGACGCACCTTGAACTGGTGCCCGCATGTCGTGCACTTGACGGAGGTGCCGCGCTCGGAGACGAGGGCGTCGTCGAAGTCGTACACCGTGCCGCAGCGCTCGCAGGTGACTTCCATGGGGAACTTGGCAGCTTTCCTCTTTGTGCACCGGGACGCAACGGCCGCACAGACCGGCGCCGCGGCGCATCAGGCTCCCTACTTCTACCGCGCTTGCCCTGTCCTGCTCCACTCTTCGACGTGCTCGGCCCGTGGATCCTACGCGCCCGGCCCGCCGGATCCTGGATGCCACAGCCGATCGTGAACGCCCTTTCACGATCCGCCCCACGCGGCGCCCCCGATCTCCCCTTCCGACGCGGAAAACCGCCGCGATCGCGCGGCCTTGTGCAGGGCATGTCGCTTGCTAGGCTCCCGCTGTTGCCCTGGCCTTCGTCAAGGCTCGGGCCCACTCTCTTCGCGCCTTGGTCGGTGCTTTTCGGGAGACGGTATGAAGCGACTTTCTCTGCTGGGCTTCATCGGCATGATGGCGACGTTCCTCGCAGGCTGTCCCATCTACGACGACGACGGCGAGTGGAACGAAGGCCCCTGCACCTCCGGGGATTGCTCGAACGGAGGCTGCAGGGACTCGAGTGACTGCGGCCTGAACGAGACGTGCGGCAACGACAACCAGTGCCACACGGGCGACTGCACGGTCTGGGGCTGCTCCGAAGGCTTTTCGTGCGTCGTCACGGGCACGGAGGCGAGCTGCCAGCCGGGCAGCGGTGGCACGGGTGGCACAGGTGGCACGGGCGGGACCGGCGGCACGGGCGGGACCGGCGGGACCGGCGGCACGGGTGGCGGATCGGTCACCTGGTGCGGCAACCCGGATGACTGCCCCATGGGGGAGACCTGCGCGCCCGACGGCACCTGCCAGCCGGGCACCTGCGACACCGTCGGCTGCGTCTACGGCTACGCCTGCGAGGCCTCGCAGTGCGTCCCGCAGAACCCCGCGGCGTGCGGCACGGACGCCGACTGCAGCGCGCTCGGCGCCGGCTACGCGTGCGTGAGCGGCGTCTGCACCGCGCCCTCGGACCAGTGCACGGACCAGACCCAGTGCCCGGCGAACAACAAGTGCGTCGACGGCAAATGCACCCCGTCGTGCAGCGACAACACCGACTGCGACGGCGGCTACACCTGCGACCCGGTCCTCGGCGTCTGCACCGTGCCCGCCGAGCCCTGCACCATCACGAACGACTGCGGCTCGGCCGATCAGGTCTGCGTCGACGGCGCGTGCGTCCCGCGCAGCGACATGGGCACCTGCCCGCCGGGCGACGTGTGGGTGGAGAACGGCTGCATCCCGAACCAGACAGCCGCCTTCTACTGCAACCAGGATGGCGTGCAGGACGCCTGCGCCGCGGGCTCCATCTGCCTGCACCACGCCTGCTACATCTCGTGCGCCCCGCCAAACGACAACGCCTGCAACAACCTGCCGTCGTTCGACGTCTGCAAGACCGTCTCGACGATGTCCGGCGACCACCAGGTCTGCGGCTCGAACAGTAACCTCGGAAACGAGTGCGATCCCACGGCCGGGCTCGCCTGCGCGTCGGGCAAGATCTGCATCGACGGCTTCTGCAAGTAGCTCCCGCGTTCTCGCATCGTCCCCTCGCACGGCGCCGCGGACATCCTTGCGGCGCCGTGTGCGCTCCCCCTGCCCGCTCCCGTCGTGGCATGCGCGCTGCCTGGGGCCTCCCACGCGGATTCGATCGGGCCTTCACGTGGTTCGTTGTCCGCGCGGAGCTCCGGGTCGCCACAGCGACCTCACGCTCCGCGCTCCCACGTGAGGCTTCGATCCATCCCCGACGGAGAGCCTGCACGATGAAGAACTACGGTTTCATCCAGCGTTTGTCGGATTCGTTCCCTTACGAGCGCAAGACCTCGGGGAGCTGGCTGTTGCCTGCTTCGATCGGAGTCGGCATCGGCGTGGCCCTCGGCGTGGGCATCGGCCTGCTCTACGCGCCGCGCCCGGGCGAAGAGACCCGGGAGCGGCTCCGCCAGGGCGCCGATCGGGTCAAGGACCGCGCGCGCTTCGCCGCCGGGCGCGTCCGGGGCGAGCTCGAACAGGCCGCCAGCCAGGTCCGCGAGCGCTCGTTCGCCACGTCGAACGAGGTCGGCCAGAACCGCTAGCGAAAAGGCGCGCGCCCCGCGTTCGTGGCGCGCTCTACACACCTCGACGTGCGAACCGTGTACGCGCTGCGTGCACGGTTTGCACGCTTCGAGGCTTTGCGGCTGCTGCGCGGTTCGTCCGCGCGGAAGGCCTGGCAACGACGACCGCGCGCCGCGTCCCTCACGCGGCCGAAGACGCACCATGAAACACGAGATCCTCATCGCTTTCTTCTTCGAACGCACGCACGCGGAAGGCGCGCTCGCCGAGCTCGCCTCGCTCGGCGTCCTGCCCGGCGACGTCAGCGTCATCCCCAAGCACGTCGGCCATCGAGGCGACCTCGGCCTCCACCTCGGCAGCAAGGCCTCGGAAGGCGCCGCGATCGGCGCTGCGATGGGCGGGCTGCTCGGCGCAATCGTGGGCGCGCTCGGCGCCGCGGGCTCGCTCGTCGTGCCCGCGACCGGCTCCGTCTTCGCGGGCCCCGTCGTCGCGGCGGCCGCGGGCGCCGGCGTCATCGGCGCGCTCGGTGTGGCGGTGGGTGGGATTCTGGGAGCGCGTCACCCGGAGTTCGAGGCGCGCCTTCTCGACGATGCCGTCGGCATGGGCGGCTCGCTCGTCGCGGTCCGGGCCTCGCCTGCGGCGGCCGGCGCCGTCGAGCGCCTCCTCGAGGCGCGCGGCGCGAGCTTCGTACGGCGGCAGGAGACCGAGCCCTGAGCTCGGCCCGAGGGGAACGCCTCGCGTCCCCCTCTGATCCTGGCCGTTCGGGCGCTCAGCGCGCCCCAGCGCTTCCGATCCGCTCCGCGAGCCCGTGCTCGAGCCCCGAGAGCGTCTCCTCCACGGTCGCGCGGAAATATCGCCGCGCCGCGAACAGCGCCGCTGCGCCGACCAGCCGCGGCGTCAGGCCTCCGCCGAGCAGAAAGCCCACCGCGACCGCGCCTGCGAGCGCCGCGTGCGGGTTCGCCCGGGCCACGTTGCTCACCATCGTGAGCACCTCGTTCGGATCGACGCCCCCGAGTGCTGCGAGCGGACCCTTGTCCGCCCCTTGTTCCGTCGTGCCGCTCTGCTGTCTCTCGCCAACCATGAACCCCTCCGTTCTCATCCCTGACGCGTCATCACGCGGCCGAGCACGTACCCGAACGCGAGTGCCACTCCGAGCGCGACGAGCGGCCGCTCCTCGACGAAGGCGACCAGCTTGTCGTCGGCACGTTTCACCTGACGAACCATCCGCGCGGCCCCGGTCCCGTGACCGTTGAGGTGCGCGCCGCCCATTTCCGACTTGTGAGGATCTTCGTGCATCGCCACGCGCTCTCAGCAACGGGCGCGCCACGCAGCCTGAGCAAGGCACGCACGGTCGAGGCGCCCGATCACGCTTCGAGCGGGATGCACAGCCGACAGATCGTCCCCTGCCCCTCCACGCTCTCGACCGACAAACGGCCTCGGCAGAGCGTCGCGAGGTGGTGTGCCAGGTACAGACCTACACCCAGCCCGCGATACAGGTAGCTCGGCGCGTTGGAACCCCGATAGAACTTCGTGAACACCTGGCCGAGCTCGCGCGCCGGGATGCCGATCCCCCGGTCCTCCACGACCACCGTCGCGTTCGTCGCGTCCTCGGAGATCACCCGCACCGAGATCGGCGCCTCGGGCGGCGAGTACTTCACCGCGTTCTCCACGAGCGACGTCACGATCTGCTCCACCCGCTCCGGATCGCACCGCACGCGCACCGGCGCAGCGGGCTCGTGCAGCGCGAACGTCCGGGACTCCAGCATCAGCTTCGCCTCGCCCACCGCCCGCCGCACCGGCTCTCGGAGGTCGAACGAGAGCGCTGCCACGCGCAGCGATCCGTCCTCGATGCGGGGCAAATCCACGAGCAGCGCGTCGATCAAACGGCCCAGCCTGCGCGCTTGCCGCATCGTCCGCGGGAACGTATCGGGCGGCACGCTCGTCCCTCGTTCGAGCGCCCGCGCGATCGTCGTGAGCGAGAGTTCCAGCGGCAAAAGCGGGCTTTTGAGTTGGTGCGCGACGAGCGCGAAGAACGTCCCGAGCTCGAGCCGCGCCTCCTCCGCGGCGGCCTCGCGCGCCGCGCGCTCTTGTGCGAGCCGCTCGTTTTCCCGGCGGAGGCGCTCGTTTTCCTCCTGGGCCTCGGCGAGCCTCGCGGCGAGCGCCTCGTGGCTCGGCTCAATGCGGCGGGCGGCTTTCATCGTGGTTCCCCCGATGGGTCGCCGCCACGCCTGGGCCCTCCGGCCAGTGCCTCGGCAGCACCAGCGAGAAGGCGCTCCCTCGCCCCACCTCGCTCGCGACCGTCAAGCTCCCGTGCAGCCGCTTCGCGAGCCCTTGCGCGAGATAGAGCCCCACGCCGAGCCCGCTCGCCGAGCTCGGCACGTTCGAGCCGCGGTAGAACTTGCCGAACACGTTGGCTTGCTCCGCCGCGGGGATCCCGATCCCTTGATCGATCACGCGCACCCGGACGCGCGACTCCGTCCCCTCGACCTCCACCGTCACCACGCGCTGCCGCCCCGAGTACTTCATCGCGTTGTCGATGAGGCTGATCAGGATCTGATGCACCCGATCCGGATCGGACATCACGGGCACCCCGTCGCCGGGCCCGTGGTACTCGAGCCGCTGCGTCGGCGCGGCCAGGCGGAAGTCCTCCACGACGTCGCGCGTGAAGACCGCGAGATCGAAGGCCGACACGTGCACCTCCAGCGTGCCTCGCTCGATCGCCGCGGCGTCGCTCAGGATCGCGTCCACGAGCCGCCCGAGCCGGAGCGTTTGCCTGAGCGCGCGCGCCATCGTCCCGTCGGGCGGCGCCTTGCCGAGCGCGAGCGCGCGCTCGATCGTCCGGAGCGAGTTCAGCACGGGCTGGATCGGCGCGCGGAGCTGATGCGCGGCCATCGACAGGAACGACTCGCGCTCGGCGGTCAGCAGCTTCGTCGTGACCGAACGATCACTCGCCGACAGGTCCCGCACGAACGCCGTCGCGAACGCGCGGCTCCCGGGTGGAACGAGCGACACTTCGAGCGGCACGTCTGTCCCGTCCTTGCGGTGCCCGATGGCGCGCTCCGGCGCGACCGTCGCCTCGTCCCAGCGATGCGCTTGCCCTCCGGGCAGCGCCACGAGCTCGGGGAACGATTCACCGACGAGCTCTCCGGGCAAGCGCCCAAGGAGTCGCTCCGCCGCTGGATTGGCGTACACGATCCGCCCACGTTCGTCCGCGCAGACCACCCCATCGGGGGCCCGCGCGATCACTTCCGTCCAATCGATCGTCGTCTCCTGCACGGTTACCACCTTGCGTTCGTCGACGATTGCTTCATTAGGGACGGAGGGGTTCTCTGCCAGTGGGGGGCACGAAATTGGGAAAGCGCTCGCGACCAACCGTTCTGATCGTCGATGACGACGACGAGATTCGTTATTCGATGCGCAACCTCCTGGTCGTATCGGACTTCGACGTCTTGCTCGCCGCCGACGGCGTCGAGGCCCTCAAGCTGCTCGAGCGCCAGCGCGTGGACGCGCTCGTCATCGATTTGATGATGCCGCGCCTCGACGGCGTGGGCGTCATTCGGGCCCTGCTCGGAAAACCGCCCGAGGAGCGGCCGAGCGTGATCATCGTCGTCTCGGCGCACGTCGAGCTCCGCCGTCGCATCATGGGCCTCGACGTCCGCCGCGTCTTCCCCAAGCCCTTCGACGCGCTCGCCCTGGTGAACGAGCTCTCGACAGCATTCACCCCGACGAACGGCGACTCGGCCAAGGACAAACCTTCCGAGCCGACCCTCGTCGCCGTCCCCCGCGGACACGAAGGGCGCCCGGTTTGACCCGGACGCCCCTCGATTTCCCGACACGTCCCGATTCGCTCAGCCGACCTCGTCCGAAGTGCCGATCCGTTTCCGGATCGTATCCTCGATCATTTCCCGGACAACCTGCCACAGCGCGTCCTGGTTCGGGCAGGCCGCGAGCGGCCCGAGCGGGATCTGGAATCCACCTTTGCCGCGCCGCCCGCCGCCGTAGGGCATCCCGAGCGGACCGATGCCGAACGCGTCACGCAGCCACGTCGCCGGATCCAAGGACGCGTCCGTCGTACGCAACGAGCCGTCGATCCACCCTTCGACCAAGCCGAACGTGATCGCCGTCTTGATCCCCTCGCGCCGGAGGAGGAAGTCGGCGGCTTGCCCGATCGCGTCTCGGTCCTGCGAGCGCACCTGCCCCACGCCCGCGAACACCCACGTCCCTTCCACCTGCATCGCCTCCAGCGCTCGCCGCATGATCCGCATCGAGCTCGACGGGATCGCGTACCGTGACAGCGCGCTGAGCACGTCCGTGTCCACGAGCTCGATGATGCTCGCGAGCGCCCGCAGGTCGTCGGCGCTCGCGTGGAGCAGATCGTCCGTGTCGCTCCGGATTCCGTAGGCCAGGGCGGTCGCGAGCCTCGTCGCGATCGTCCCGCTCTCCAGAACCCGCGTCGGCGCCTCGATCACGTACTCTGTGTAGATCGTGCTCGCCGCGCCCACGCCGAGCCGGATGTCCACGAAATCCGCGACGGGTTTTCCCTGAATGGCGTGATGATCCACGATGGACACGCAAGGCAGCCCTGCGCTCCTCGGCAGCTCGATCGAGTTCGCATCGACCAGGCTCAGCGCGCTGTACCGGTCGAGGTCTTCTGGCGCGGTCACGCGAACGAGTGGCAGATCGAGCAAGTTCACCATCGCCCGATTTTCCGCCCGGCTCACGAGCGGCAGATGGGCGATGTCGCACTCGATTCCCACGCTCGCGGCGAGCTTTTGATGGGCCCACGCGCTCGCCAGGCTGTCGGGGTCCGGGTATCCCCGGATGACCACGACGTGCCGGCCTTCGTGCTTTCGCAGCGCTTCGAGGAGCTGGCCGACGCGGCTCTCGGCACCGTCCACGCGCCGCGGCCCGCGCAAATCGGGAAGGTGGGGGCTGCTGCTACGGTCGGGTTCGATCCGCAACGCTTCTTGATGGTTCACCGTCTTGCCCTGGAGGTGCGGGCCTGATGCCGCACGGTCCGCCACCCACGAAAGCAAGCTACGCGCCCATCCCGCAGCCGGGCTATCCCGTACGAACGGAAATGAGCGTTTGCCCGAACCGCTTCAGAGCTTGAACATGGCCATGGCCGTTTCGCCGGGACGAACGGTCACGCTCTTCGACTTCGCAGCGCCACTCGAGGGCTTGCACGTCACCGAGTAGGTGCCGGCCTTGAGCGACAAACGGATCGACGACGACTTGCCCTTCGAGGCCCCGTTCACGGTGAACGAGCACGGACCCCCGACGGCCACGGCAACGAGCGTCCCGTTTGCCGCGGCGGGCGCGGGCGCGGGCGTCGCGGGGGACTTGCTCGTCGTCTCGGACGCGCCTGCGCCTGCTTTCGGCGCGGCGTCGTCTCCCCCCGAGGGAGGCGGCGTGGCGGCCGCGACGGCGGACGCGGAGGATGCCGGCGGCTCGGCGGGCGCGGCCGCGGAGGCGCTCTCTGCGGGAGCGGGCGCGGCCGAAGGAGCCGGCGTGCTCGCCGGCGTGGCGATGGCCGAGGGAGCGGGCGTGGCCGCGGGCGGCGGCGTGGGGACCGCGATGGGCCCGTTCTCCTGGGACTGGTTCGTCGTCGCGGCGGTCGGCTCGGCCGATTGCTTGCGCAGCAGCATGACCATGAGCACGACGATGCCGAGCAAGCCAACCGCGCAGAACGCGAGGAGCACGCGGATGACGCGTGAGTTATCCGGCGCGGGCGCGGGCGCAGGTGCAGCAGCGAGCGCGGCGGCAGGTGCAGACGCAGGCGCGGCGACGGCCGCGGGAGCAGGCGCGGGCGCAGCGGCGGGCGCAGGAGCAGGCGCGGCAGCCGGCGCAGGCGCGGGCACAGCAGCAGCAGGCGGGGGCGCAGCCGCAGGCGCGGACGCAGCCGCAGGAGGAATGACGGGCCCGGAGAACACCTCCGTCATCGGCTCGTCCATCGGCGGCTGCGGGGACGCAGACTGCAGCGCCGTCGCCATGTACCTTTGCAGCACCGGCGTCTCTTGGTTCGCCGAGCCCGGATGCACGCCCGTCTCGGCGTCATCGTCGGCGGGCAGGTGCGCGAAGGCGTGCGGCACGACGCCCCCGGCCATCGGCGGCGGGTTCGGCGCGGGGAGCCACGCGGGCGCGGAGGCCGGAGCCGACGGCGGCGGCGCGGGCGGCGGCACCGAACCGGTCGTCTTCCGCTCACGCGCGGAATGCGCGATCTGCCCGATCCGATCCACGAGCAGCCGGCCCTCGGGCGGCGAGAACGGCAAGAGCGCATGCGCGAACGCGTGCACGCTCCGGAAGCGCGCCTCCACGTCCTTCGCGAGTGCCCAGCCGAGCACCGTGTCGAGCTCCGCAGACACGTCGCCGCGCAGTTGCGACACGCGCATCGGCTCCTCGCGCGTGATCTGCAGCATCAGGTACGCGGCTTCGCCCTGGAACGGCGGACGACCTGCGAGCATCTCGTAGAGGATCGTCCCGAGCGACCACACGTCCGTGCGCGCGTCGACGTCCTTCGCCTTGCGCACGAGCTCCGGCGACGCGTACGGCGTCAGGCCGAACATCGCCGTCCCCGTGAGCTCGCCCGTCGCGTCCTGCGCGCCGCCGAGCAGCTTCGCCGTGCCGAAGTCCGTGATCTTGATCAGCGGCGCGCCGCCGGTCCGTTGCGTCACGAAGAGGTGCGACGGCTCGAGGTCTCGCACGACGATGCTGTTCGCGTGCGCCTCGGCCACGGCCTCGCAGGCTTGCAGCACGAACAGGATCGCGTCGTGCAGCGGCAGCGGGCCGGTCTTGCGGACGTAGCGCTCGAGGTCGGTGCCTTCGAGGTACTGCCGGACGAGGTAAAACGTCCCGTCGGCCTCGTTGCCGACGTCGATGATACGAGCGACGTGCTCGGAGGCGATCCTCGAGAGGGCGCGCGCCTCGCGGCGGAAGCGCTCGATCTCGCGCGCGTCGGCCTGGTGGGGCAGGAGCAGCTTGATGATGGCCCGCTGGTCGAACGCGGTGTGAAACGCGTCCATCGTGAGGCCATGTTTACGCCCGAGGATGGCGCGAACGCGGTACTTACCGCCGATCAGGGCGCCGGGATGGATGTCGTTGGCGGAGCGCATGACTCGTCGTTGTCGGCGAACCGGATCGCGCGCCCATTCTTGCATGACCTCGGCGGGAGGGGTAGGAGCGTGCGTCCGGGCGAGAGACGCCCGCGCTCCCCACCATGAAGCGCTACCGGCCCGGCCCCTACGACAACCTCCCCGACGTGCGAGATGGCTTGACCCGCAAGGAGCGCATCGTGCTCTGGGTCCTCCACCAGACGCAGGAAGAGCGCCGAGGCCGCAACGTGCCTACGGCCATGCTCTACGGCCGCGTCGTCGAGTACATCGACATGAGCGTCGAGGAGCTGCAGCGCATCCTCGCCCGCCTGGCCGCTCCGCAGGAAAATACCCGCGGCAAGCCCTGACAGGCTGTTGAGAAACGCCGCGAGCGCCCTGGAGCTAGGGAGGAGGACGCAGGAATACAGGCGTATTCCGAGGACGACGACCGACGATCCAGGGCGCGCAGCAAGTTTCTCAACAGCCTGCTGACGGCCGGACGCGCTCAGCCGGCCTTCGGGAGCGTGATCTTCGGCTCCTTCGGGTGACGCCGGTAGAGCAGGATCGTCCGGCCGAGCACCTGGACGAGCTCGGCGCGCACGGCGGGCGGGATCTTCTCGGCGAGGTCGCCGCGCTCGTCGGGGCACTCCGTCCCTACGCGCACCTTGACGAGCTCGTGCTGCTCGAGCGCGTCATTCACGGCGGCGACGATGCCGTCGGTCAGCCCGTGTTTGCCGAGCTGGACCACGGGATCCAGGTGATGGCCGAGCGCGCGCAGGTGGCGGCGCTGCTTTCCTGTCAGACTCATGCGGTCCTCTTTACTCGGCCAACGCGGTCGAGGGACGGCCGGCCTAGTCCCCCCGCCCCTCCACGTCAAGCGCGCCTGCGCTCCATTGCCGGATGCACCTGCCCCCTCCATGTTCCGCGCGTCCGCGCCGACGAGGCGCGAGAGGAGGGACGCGTGCAAGAGGAACGCGTGCAAGAAACGGAACGTATCACGTTCGTCCTCATCGCCGATGCGAGCCGAGCCCGCCTGTTCAAGCGGAGCGCCGAGGCGAACGCCGCGCTCGAGCTCGTCGAGCAGTTCGAGCACCCCGAAAGCCGCGCCATGGCCCGCGACCTCATGGCGGACAAACCCGGCCGTGCCTTCACCGGCGGCGGCCAGGTCGCTGGTCGCAGCGCCAAGGAGTACGCCACCGACCCGAAGGACGTCGAGGCCCAGAAGTTCGCGCGTAGCCTCGCCGACCGACTCGCCTCGCTGTACGACGCGCACGCCTTCCACGAGCTCGTCCTCGCCGCGCCGCCCAAGTTCCTCGGCCTCCTGCGCGGCACCCTGGCGGCGCACACGAACCACGTCGCCGAGGCCGTCGTCGCTTCCCACGAGAAGGACTACACGCAGCTCGACGTACGCACGATTGCCGAACGTATTGCCGCCTGAGATCCGGGCACGGAATCGTCGGGCGCCCCCCCGCGGGTGAGGGTATACCGGGGCCTTCCATGAGTGACGTGGCCCCGATTCCCAGTGCGTCGCGCATCGTGGACGAGACCTCCAGCGATGGGCCGAAGACTCTCCGCGCGGAGCTTCGCGAAATTGCGGCCCTCGGCGGACCCATCACGCTGAGCTTCGTCGCCAATCAGCTCCTCGGGTTCGTCGATACCGCCATGGTCGGCCGCCTCGGCGCCACGTCGCTCGCCGCCGTCGGCATCGGCAACGGCATCTTCTTCTCGATCACCGTGCTCTTCATGGGCCTCATCCTGGGCATGGATCCGCTCGTGTCCCAGGCCGAGGGCGCGGGCGATCGACACCGCGCCCGCGCCGTCCTCGGCCAGGCTGTGCGCCTCGGCTTCCTGCTGTCGGTCCCGTGCATGGCGCTCCTCGTCATCGCGGGCCTGCTCATTGGCCGCGCCGGCATCGACGCCGAAACCTCGCAGAGCGTCCTGCACTTCCTCCTCGGCCGCCTCCCCAACATCGTGCCTTTCCTCCTGATCACGGCGTGCCGCGTCTACCTCCAGGCCCGCGGCCTCACGCGCGCGCTCGTGTGGTCGGCCGTCTGGGCGAACGTCACGAACATCATCTTCAACATCCTCCTCATCTACGGCGACGACGGCCTCGTCGCCGTCGGCCTCCCGCGCGTCGGCTTGCCTGCGCTCGGCGTCCTCGGCTCGGGCCTCGCGTCGAGCCTCGCTTCGTTCGTCGCGTTCGGCGTCGTGTTCCGCGAGATCGTCCGGCGCGAGGGCGCGATCCGCGCCGAGGAGCTCCGCGTCGAGCGCGAGACCACGCGTACCATCGTCCGCGTCGGCTGGCCCATCGGCACGCACTTGCTCGCGGAGGTCGGCGCCTTCTCGATCGCGGGCATCTTCGCTGGCTGGATTGGCCCTCAGGCGGCTGCGGGCCATCAGGTCGCGCTCTCCCTCGCGAGCCTCTCGTTCACCATCGCGCTCGGCATGTCGAACGCGACCTCCGTCCTCGTCGGCCGCGCCGTCGGCCGCGGTGATTCCACGGGGGCTCGCCACGTCGGCCTCGTCGGCATCGTCGCGACGTCCGGCGTGATGGGCCTCTCCGCCCTCCTCTTCGCCGCGGCTCCTGCGTTCTGCGCGCGGATCCTTTCGGACAAACCCGACGTCATCGAGGCCGCGATTCCGCTCATCCGCATCGCGGCGATCTTCCAGCTCGCGGACGGCGCGCAGGCGGTCGCGGCGGGCGCGCTTCGGGGCACGGGGGACACGACGTCGGCGCGGAATGCGAACGTGGTCGGGTATTACGCGTTCGGCATTCCGCTCGCGCTCCTGCTCGGGTTCGCCGTCCGGATGGGCGCGGTGGGGATCTGGTGGGGGCTCACGGCGGCGCTCTTCGTCGTCGCGACGGCGCTCGTCGTCCGGTTCGCGCGGCTCACGCCGGCGCAAATGAAGCGCGTCTGAGGGGCCGACCTTGCGGTCTTCCAAGGGTGGCCCCAGAGGCGCGCTCTTCGGAGGCGTTCATGACGAGCCACCTTTCCAGAACCATCGTTCAAATCGCTCGCTTCATCGATTCGAGCCGCCACCTCGTGGCCTTCACGGGCGCCGGCATCAGCACCGACTCGGGCATTCCGGATTTTCGCGGCCCTGACGGAGTCTGGACCCGCCGCGACGCGGGCCTCCCTCCGCCGCGTTTTCGGGTCCCGCCGAGCGGCGTCGAGCCGAATGCCTCGCACCTCGCGCTCGTCACCTTGCAGGAGCTCGGCCTGCTCGCCTACCTCATCACGCAGAACACGGACAACCTCCACCGCCGCTCGGGCATCGACCCCGCGCGCCTGGCCGAGCTGCACGGCAATGGCGACCTCGTGCGTTGCCTCGCCTGCGACCGCCAGTTCACGCGGCGCGAGGTCGGCTGGGATCCGAGCCGGTTTGGCCCCGGCTATCGAACGTACGCGCCGGTGCGCGGCCAGCCGAAATGCCCCGGGTGCCAGGGCCGGCTCATTTCGTCGGTCGTCAATTTTGGCGATCCGGTCCCCACGCGTGAGCTCACCGAGGCCCGAAATCACGCCGAGGCTTGCGACCTCATGCTCGTCCTCGGCTCCTCGCTCGTGGTCAACCCCGCGGCGGCGCTCGTCGCGGTCGCGATCGAATCGGGCGCGCGCGTGATCCTCGTCAATCGCGGCGAGACCCCGTACGACCCCTACGTCGATCTGCGCGTCGAAGCCGGGATCGGCGATGTCCTGCCGCCTGCCGTCGAGCGGGTCAGCCGACGGAGGCGCCGCGTGCCTGCCTAGTGTTTGACACCATCCGAATGAGCCTTGCAGCGCCTGGGGAGCTCGGATACGCGTTGCGGATGCGGCCCGTCCTCCTCTCGATCGCCTACGCGCTCACGCTTGCCATTGCGTCTGCCTGTTCGAAAGGAAAACCCATGCCGCGTCCGAACGTGACGATCCCCTCCGCGATGCAGGGGCACCCGCTCGCCCGCGAGGCGCCGCCGGGGCATGCGTTCGTCTACGACTCGAGCGTCGTCTTCCACGAGAAGATCGGGCCGTCCGATCCCGAGTTCCGCGTCGTCGTCCTCGAGGCAACGCTCGAAGGAACGTACGTCAATGAGACCTACCGGGCGACGCGCCTGGGCCATGCGACGATGCAACCCGATGCCCAGGGCTGGGACATCTTGCCCATCGACGGCAAGCTCACGGTCACCGAAACATCGGTGCGCGTCGAGCTGGCTGGCGATGAAGCCAAGTGGAATGGTGAGTATTTGACGGCTGCCGAGGCGCAGCAGCGACAGTGGGCAAACGCGCCGAAAAATGAGGCCAAGGACGGGGGCACCGCGCCCCCGTCCCCGTGCCAGCGTTACAGCGATTGCACCTGCGCGCTCGACGCGGCGGCCACGCTGAAGGGCGGGGATAACCCCTTTCGCAAGGCCTGCGACGAGTCCAAGGGCTTACTCCTGCGCGCGCCGGACGATCCGAAGGTGTGCACCTACGGCCTCTCCGTGCATCGGGAGCTCGCGCCGAAGCTCGGTTATACCGTCCCGGCCGCTTGCGCCGAGTGACCGACCGCGTACTGCAGCAGCAACACGCCATTGCGGTACACCTTCGTCGACAAGAGCGTGAGGTTCACATGCGCGGGCAACCGCGAAACCAGCGGAATGCCTGCGCCGAGCAGCAGCGGGTTCAACTTGATCAAGAGCTCGTCGACGACGCCCTCGGCGAGCAGCATCCCTGCGAGCTCTCCGCCGCCGGCCAGATAGATGGGTTTCCCCTCTTCTGCCTTCAGCTTCCGGACGACACCGACGGCGTCCTCCGCGACGACCTTCACGCGCGGATTCGGGCTCTCCAGCGTCCGCGAAAACACGTACGTCTCCATCATCGGATACGGATCCGTGACCCCGAGCTTCAGCCCGATGTCGTATGTGCGGCGCCCCATCAGGACCACGCCGTAGCCCGCCCACGACGCGAGGTAATCGTCGACGTGCGGCCCTTCGTTGACGAAACAATCGAACGAATGGTCTTCGCGCGCGATGAAGCCGTCGACCGTGACGGCGACGTGATACACGACTTTTCTCATACCGATCTCCAGACACACGCCGGCCCAACCTGCCGGCGTCTGAACAGGCAGCAACCACGGTTTCGGAATCCGCCACGAGCAGACGACCGGCGCTCGACTTCCACCCATCCCATCCACGATGGACGGACGGGGAGGAACAGCGGTGTTCGCAATGGCGGGGGCTCGTGCTCAGCGCGTGGAGATCATAGACGACGCTTCGTCAGCGTCGCGGCGACCTTACCCACCCCCCGCGGGCCTTGCAAGAGAATTCTTTATCTCCCCGTACGGTTCGTCCCGACAGCATCATTTCGTCATCCGATTGTTTGTGGACAAAACGTTTCGTCGATGCCACCCTCCCCGGTCATGGCCCGCCTGCTCCTCGTTTCGAACCGTCTGCCCGTCACCGTGAAGGTCGAGCATGGCGAGGTCCTCGTCACCCGCAGCGCGGGAGGCCTCGCGACCGGCATGAAGGGGCCTCACGAGCGCTCCGGGGGCCTCTGGCTCGGCTATCCCGGCGACGTCTCGCGCCTCCAGCCCGATCAGCGCGCCGCCCTCGAAGCGCGCCTGGAAGAGCTCCGCTACGTCCCGCTCCACCTCTCGCCGGGCGAGGTCTCCAGGTTTTACGAGGGATTCTCCAATGGCGTCCTCTGGCCGCTCTTCCATTACATGCTCGATCGTGTCCCGCTCGGCGGCGAGCGCGACTGGGAGAGCTACCGCCGCGTGAACGAGCGATTCGCCGACCTCGTCGCCGCCCACCACCGCGAAGGCGACATCGTCTGGGTCCACGACTATCAGCTCATGCTCGTCCCCGGCCTCCTGCGAAAGAAAATCCCGAACGCGCGGATCGGTTTTTTCCTCCACATCCCTTTTCCCTCTTCAGAAGTCTTCCGCATCCTCCCCTGGCGCACGCAGCTCCTCGAAGGCCTGCTCGGCGCCGATCTCATCGGGTTTCACACACTCTCGTATCTGCGCCATTTCGCGTCCGCGCTCCTCCTCGTGAACGGCCTCGAAGCCAACGTCGATCGAGTCTTCACCGAGGGCCGAGAGGTCCGGCTCGGCGCCTTTCCCATGGGCATCGACGCCGCCGCGCTCTCCACCCTCGCCGGCTCGCCCGAGGTCGCCGCCGAGGCGCAGGCCTTCCGCCAGCCGGGCCAGCGCATTCTGCTCGGCATCGACCGCCTCGATTACACGAAAGGCATCCCGCGCCGCCTCCTTGCCCTCGAGCGCCTCCTCGAACGCGAGCCCTCCTTGCGCGGCAAGGTCCGCCTCGTCCAGGTCACCGTCCCCTCGCGCACGAACGTCGAGGCCTATCAGGGCTTCCGCAGCCGGGTCGACGAGCTCGTGGGCCGCATCAACGGCGCCTACGCCACGGTCCATTCGGTGCCCATTCACTCCATGTATCGCTCCTTCAACGAACGCCAGCTCGCCTCGCTTTATCGCGCGGCCGACGTCATGCTCGTCACGCCCTTGCGCGACGGCATGAATCTCGTCGCCAAGGAGTTCGTCGCGTCCCGCACCGACGAGGACGGCGTCCTCGTCCTCAGCGAGCTTGCCGGCGCCGCCTCCGAGCTCGCCGACGCCTTGCTCGTCAATCCGTACGACATCGGCGGCGTCGCGGCCGCCCTCAAGCGCGCCCTCACCATGCCCGAAAACGAGCGGCGCCAGCGCATGCAAAACCTCCGGCAGCACGTCCTCGAGCACGACGTCCACGGCTGGGCACAGAGCTTCCTCTCCACGCTCGAAGAGCAATCCGAGGCATCTCATGGACGCGCCCTCGGCGCGACCACGTCCGCGGCCCTCGAAGTCCTCACGACCGAGCTCCGCCAAGCGCCGCGCCTCACCTTGCTCCTCGATTACGACGGCACCCTCGTCCGATTCGCCCGCGCTCCCGACCAAGCCGCGCCCGATCCGGACCTCCGGCACCTGCTCACGGCCCTCGCGCGACGCCCCGGCACGCGCGTGCACGTCGTCAGCGGCCGGTCGCGCGACGCCCTCGAACGCTGGCTCGGCGACCTGCCCATTTCGCTCGCAGCCGAGCACGGCTTCTGGACGCGCGACGCAGAGGCGCGGGAATGGCGGGCCCGCAAGAACATCCCTTCCGATTGGAATGCGAAATTCCTGCCCTTGCTCCGCCAGTTCGTCGCCCGCACCCCGGGCGCATTGCTCGAAGAAAAGAACGCCTCCCTGACCTTCCATTACCGCATGGCCGACCCTGAGTTCGGCGTGCTCCAGGCCAAGGACCTACGACTCCACCTCGGCGATCTGCTCAAGAACACGCCCGTCGAGATCCTCCCCGGCGACAAGACCGTCGAAATCCGCCCCATGGGCGCGGGGAGCGGCGCGCTCGTCGCCTCCTTGCTCGAACGCGCTCCCCCCGGCGCCCGCCTCGTCGCGCTCGGCGACGACCTCGTCGACGAGGAAATGTTCGCCGCGCTCCCCGCGCCGCACGTCGCCATGCACGTCGGCCCGCGCCCGAGCCGCGCTCCCTACCGTTTGTCCGGGCCCGCGGCCGCTCGCGCCTTCCTCCAGGCCATTGCCGCGGACTAACAGGCTGTTAGCCGCGCGGGCACTTCCGCATCACCCTCTCGGGTGGTGCGAGTCCGGCGGGAATCAACCCGTGCGCGTCGAGCGATCGCACGATTCGTGTCGTCCCCGAAATCCCCTCGCCCCGCGCCGCCTCGATCCGCGCCGCCGCCTGATGCCACGCGGGCACGTACCTCAAGGCCGGCGGCAAATGCCTCGTCCCGTGCAGCGCGCCGAGGGCGAGCTCGTACGCGCGTTTTGCTTCCGCGTCCCAGGGCAAACCCACCGCGCTCCGCCACCGCTCCGGCAAGAGCCCCGCGCAAAGCCTCGCGGCCCCGCGCATGTAGGGCGGCCCAAACAGCACCCGCAGGATATCTCGCGCCATATCCCCGAGCTCGAGCTCTCCCTCCACCATCCCCTCGAAATACCGGTCGAAGCTCTCCCAGTCCGGCGGCAATTGCTCCGGGTGCAAACCCACCGCGGCGCCCCAGCGCTTCGACTCCTCGTAAAACTGCGCCCGCTCATTCCGATCGAGCGGCTCGATGGCCGCCTCGTACGTGGTGATCGCCCCTTGCACCAGCGTCGCGAACACCCATTGCATGGCGGCCGGATCGTTCGCGCGATACCGCTGCCCTGCCCTTCCTTCGCTCGAACGCGCGGAGATCCTCCCGCGAACGCGCTCGTGGAGCTGGAAGATCCGCCCCCCCACCTCGAGTGACATCGAAACGTCCCCGAAAACGAGCGCATGCGTCGCGTACACCGTCCGCCGCGTCCTCGCCATCAGCTTCGTTTGATAATCGCTGAACCGCCCCACGCCCTCGGCCACCTCGGGCAGGAGCACCTCCAGAACGACCGCCGGCGGAATGGCGGCCAGCATCGCCCATTCCCGCCAGATTCGCCGCACCATCCCGTCCTGCGCGAAGAGCCCCTCCACCGGGCCCTCCGCATGCTCACGCGCGTACGCGAGGCAACGCTCCTTCCGCTGTCTGTCCTGCTCGAAAGCCTTCGTGGAAAGGGGAGAGACGTCTGGGGCCATTGCATCAACGTATCACGGAGGCCGCTCCCTCCGCAGCCTCCCTGCGCGCTCGATCCCGACCCCCGCGATCACACCGGCCGCGTAATAAATGAGGTCCATCGCATGGAATCCATGTCCAAGCGCGAGCCCACCGAGCCGCGTCGCGCGGATCGCATCGATCCACGGCGCGTGATAGAGCTGACTGGCTTCGATTGCGTAACAAAAGATCAGCGCGGCGGTTGACGCTTGCGCGGTCCCGGACGCAGGAGCGACGAGCCCCACGAGCCAGAAGCTCATCGTGGCATAAAGCGCGTCCCCCGCGCCCTTCGAGAGCCACGCGGGCAGCCCCGGGATGTTCCGCGAAAGCAAGCCGAGCCCGATCGTCACGAGCACGAGCGCCGCGGAAAGCCCACGCGAACGACGGCACTCGGTTCTTCTCGACGAATGCTCGGCCATCAAAGGCAATGCCGCTTGTACTTCTTTCGACCGGACGCATCGATGAAAAAAGGCGGATCGCAGCCATCCCTCGGCGCGGCCGTCTTCACGCGCGTCGTCGTCGAGCGCGGCGGCGCGGTCACGCTGGGTGAAAGGGTGGGCGCCGCCGATACGACGCTCGTGGCGGAAGGCGCCGGCGTGGGCGTTGCGGAAGGCGCGCTCGGGACCACGGATTCGGGCGCGGTGAGGCTCGCCGCCATCGAAGGCGCGCCCTGCGCAGACGCCGCGCTCTCGGGGCTCCCCCGCAGCAGAACGACGATCAGCGCCACCACGAGTATCCCGACGAGCCCGACGAGCCCGAGCACCACGGGCGTCACGCGTCGCTCGGGCGTATTCGCCGGCGCCGCATTCTGCGACTCCGTGTTCGCCACCGAAACCGCCGTCACCGCCGCTACCGGCGCCGGCGGCACGGGCGTGTCGAGCAGCGTCACCTCCTCGCGGCTAGGCACCAACTTCGCCGGCTCCTTCGCGAGCGGGGGCAACGACGTGCGGCGCTCCTCGCTCTCGATCGCCTGAATCAATCGCGCCCGCTCGGCGAGCATCTCCCCCGCCATCTCCTCGACCCACGCGCCGATCTCCGACGGCGTCGCCAGCGGCCCGCACGCCTCGAGCGCCATCGCCATTTCGAGCGCCGTGGCGTATCGCGCGTCCGCGTCCCGTCGCAGCGCGCGCAGCGTGACCTCGTCGAAACACGTCGGCAGATCGGCCACGCGTTTGCTCGGCGCCTCGACCTCGGCTTCGAGCAGGCGCACGAGCGCGAGATCCTCCGACGCCCCCGCATACAGCCGCCGGCACGTGAGCGTCTCCCACAGCACGACGCCCGCCGCATACACATCCGCCCGCCGATCGAGCACCTCGCCGCGGAGCTGCTCGGGCGACATGTACGCGAGTTTGCCCTTGATCGTATGGTCGCTCGTCACGTGCGCCCGCCCGGCCGCGCGCGCAATGCCGAAGTCGAGCACGCGCGAAACGCCGTCCGCGCCGACGAGCACGTTCTGCGGCGACACATCACGATGCACCACGCCGAGCGGCTCGCCCCGCGCGTCCTTGGCCTCGTGCGCCGCGTGCAACCCTCGCAGCGCGTTCGACAGCACCGCGGCCACGATGCGCGGCGGGATCTTTTGCTTGCGCTTGCTCGCCGCACTGATGAGCCGCGACAAGGGCTCGCCGTGCACGTACTCCATCACCAGGAAGACCTCGCCTTCCTGCGACACCACGTCGAGCGTGCCTACCACGTTTGGATGCCGGATCCGCGCTGCGATCCGCGCCTCGTCCGTGAACATCGCGACGACCTCGGCGATCCGCGCGTGCCATGGATGGAGGCGCTTGATCGCCACCGTCCGCAAAAATCCCTCGTCTCCGATGAGCCGCCCGAGATGCACCGTGGCCATGCCACCCGCGGCGATCTCGTCGTACACGCGGTAGCGGCCCAGAATGAGCGCCCGGGGCGAGCCGCGTTCGGCTTCCATGAAGCCCCGAGATTACCCCTTGTGCCGCGCCTTGATGAGCTGAAAGTAGCGCCGCGCAATCCCCGACGCCGCCGCGGCCGCGCCCACGTTGCCGCCGTGCGCCGCGAGCACCCGCTGTACGTAGCGTCGCTCGAATTCCTCCACCACGCGCTCGCGTGCCCGCGGCAAAGGCAGGTCGAGCGCGAGGATCTCCTCGATGAAACCCGCCCCCGACGCGGGCCTCGGCGGCGAGCTCGGCCGCGGCACGCCGGGCGCGCGCGGCGGGTTCGGACGCAGCGTCGCGATGGGCGCGAGCTCGCCGAGCGCCACGCGACGCGCGACCGCGTTGTAGAGCTCGCGCACGTTGCCCGGCCACGCGTAGTCCGCGATCCGCCGCGCGAAATCAGGAGGAAACGGCATGTCCTTGCCCGCGAGCTGCCGCCAGAAATGTTGCGCGAGCACGAGCACGTCGCCCGTTCGCCTTCGCAGCGGCGGCAGCTCGATCCGCGCCACCGCGAGCCGGTAGAACAGATCGTCGCGAAACCTCCCCGCCTGGATCTCGTGATCGAGATCGCGCCGCGTCGCTGCCAGGATCCGCACGTCCACGCGGATCCATCGGTTCGATCCCACGCGCTGCACCTCCGAGCGCTCGAGCGCGCGGAGCAGCTTCGCTTGCAGCGGCAGCTCGAGATCACCGATCTCGTCGAGCAAGAGCGTGCCGCCGTGCGCCTCCTCGAACACGCCCTTGCGTGACTCGGTCGCGCCCGTGAACGCCCCGCGCTCGTGCCCGAAGAGCGCGGACTCGACGAGGTTTGGCGGCACGGCCGTGCAATCGAAGACCACGAACGGCCCCTGCTTGCGCGGCCCGAGCTCGTGCAGCGACTCGGCCAGAACCTCCTTGCCCGTGCCCGTCTCGCCCTCGATGAGCACGGGCACGTTCGCGCTCGCGAGCCTTTCGCAGAGCGGATAAAGCGCGCGCATCTCGGGGCTCGCGCCGACCATCGCGCCGAACCGCACGGCCGAAGGGATCTCCGCGGGCGCCTGATCCGCGAGCCTGTCGATGCGGATCTGCGTCTCGCCCACCGTGACGACCTCGCCGCCCGCGAGCAGCGCGCCTTGCACGGCCACGCCTTGCACCGACGTACCGTTCGTCGAGTCGAGATCCGTCACGCGCAGCTTGCCGCGCAGGATCTCGAAGGCCGCGTGCCTGCGCGAGACCAGCCGATCGTCGATGCGCAGATCGCACATCGGACTCTGCCCGACGAGCACGCGCGATGGGTGACCGGGCGCGATCGTGAACGTCTGTCCGCGGCTCGCGCCGGCGACGACCACGAGCGAGAACCCGGGCGCGGCCGCGCGATCGGGCCTGCGCACGAGCTCCGTCTCCACCTTGTCGTCGAACTCGTCCTCGTCCTCGCGCCCGCTCATGCGCCGCCATCTGAGCACGCACGCCCGCGGACGTCACGGGCCCGCGCGCCCCCCGCTTTTCGCCGGAGAGTCGCGGCTCCATGCGTTCGTGCATGAACCTCGAGATCGCGGACGAAGAAGCACGGGAGCTCAGGATCGCGCTCGACATCCGGCTGCGGGAGATGCGCAACGAGCTCGTCCACACGGACGACCACGCGTACCGGGCCGACTTGCGAAGGTCGCTCGAACGGCTGGAGAAGATCGCGCAGAAGGTCGGAGGAAGCGGGCCTGGCTGAACCGCGCCCGCGCGGCGTCTACGTCCCGTTCCCTGTGGCGCTCGCCTTTGCCGGCGCCGCCTTCCCGAACGTGTACATCGCGCCGAGGCCGACGATCGTCGCGCTCGCCGCGTAGTTCCCGCCGTTGATGATGTTCGGTTGCGGCGGGGGGTTCGCCACGAGCGGGCTCACCTGCGGGATCTTCGCTTCGCGTGGATCGACGTCCTGCGAGAACAGGATGGCGTGCGCCACCACGAGGTCGAGCCGAACGGGCCCGATGTGGAGGCCCGCGCCGATCGACGGCGTCAGCTTGTTCGAATCGATCGTCAGCACCGAGACGTACTCGTTCGGCACCGCGCTCGTCTCGAAGCGCAGCCCTGCCCGCACGTCGAGCTGCGTTTTTCCGAGGGGGATCGTGTATTCGCCGCCGACCTGCGCCGAGAACGCGCCCCGAAAATTGCGCGGCAGGTTCACGGGCGGCAAGAGGTACGTCTCGGGAAAACCCACCACGTTCTTCAGCGCGACCCCGTTCGGATCCACGCGAATGCTGTCGTGAACGCCCCAGTCCTCGTAGGCGAGCGCGAGCTCGGCCCGGAGTTTGTCGTTCGGCCGCGCCTCCACGCCGAACCGCACGTTCCACGGCAGCTCGAAGGCCACGTCCGCGTCCTCGCCTTCCTGCCGCGCCGTCGCGAACGGCGCGGCCGACGGCAGCCGCGTCCGGATCGTCCCGCTCGACCGCACCCAGAACGGCAGATGCCCGGACAAACCCACACGCACCTTCGGGTGCGGGATGTAAATCAGGCCCGCGTTCGCCGACGGCGCCACGATCGGCCCGACGGCGAGCTCGGCGAGCACGTCCCACGCCGGCTGCTCCGGCGCGCAGAAAAACCTGTCCGGCACGCAGCCCGAGAACACCACCGTGCTCCGGAACGTCCCCGCGAGCAGCTCGAACCCTGCGCCGATCCGCAGCTTCGGCGTCGGCGCGTATGCCGCGTACACGCCGCCCACCGCGAGGATCGATCCTTCGAGCGAGAGGAGCGAATACCGCTGCGGCGCGGGCTGTCCGTTCGACGTCTCGGGGTACGTCGCGATGCCCACGTACGGCGCCCAGACCCCGACGCCCACGACCCATTGATCGTGCGGGACGAACGAAAATCCGAGCGTCGGGATCGGCAGAAACGGCGCGCTCCCCTGCACCGGATCGAACGTCTGCACGCCCTCGTTCACGGTCGCGCCCGTGTTCGGATCCGTCTGCCGGACGACGGTGCGTCGCGTGTATTCGCTCGAAAAATGAACGTAACTCGCGTCGAAGAGCACGCTCATTCCGGCGTCGTAGAGCCCCGCCGGGTTGTAGACGACGGAGCCGAGATCGTCGGCGCCCGCGACGAACGCCCCGCCACGACCGAGCGGGCGCACGCCGCGCTCCGACAGATAGAGGCCCGCCGCTCCGGCGGATTCGGTGAAAAGCCCGAGAGAAACGGCGGCCAGCGCGCCCATGGCGAGGGCGCGCTTCCGCGGGGAGGTTTGTCCGTTCATTCGCGGGGCCGCTTCTGCACGATGGTGTAGATCTGCTCGAGACCGCGGGTCGGGCTCGTCAGGAAATCACGCGCGGAGCCGAAGATCGTCTCGTAATCGTTTGGCGCGAGTGGCCCCGGGTTCGCCGCCGCGTCGATGCGGCTCACCTCGGCCACCGTGTCCATGATGATCTCCAGCGGCGAGAGCCTCGCCACGCCGTTCACCGGCTCCATCGGCGTCACGAGGTTCGGCAGGATGTAATCCATCACGTGGTACTTGTCGTACGTGTCCGAATTGAGCGCCTTCAGGAGTTGCAACGCCGCCGGCAATGCGCCCTTGTTCCCCGTCTCGTCCTCGGGCCGCGCGCCCGGGGCCGCCGCGTTGAGGAGCGGCGCGATCTCGGTATCGGCGAGCAGCGCTTGCAAGGTGTCCGCGAGCGACGACAACGTCGCTTCGAGCGCCTGCCCATCACTCGAGGCCGACAGGAGATGATCGAGCAGCCGCTCGAGCTCACGCCGCGCCGTCTCGTCCTGCCGAATCTTTTCGAGGAGGTCCACGAGCGCGGCCACCATCGGGCTATCGAGCCCATCGGCCAGCGATTTGCCGAGCTCGTCCTTCGCCCAGGTGCACGGCGTCCCATTCTCGCGATCCGGGCAGTGCGCGTTCACCTGCTCGCGGAACGCGCGCAGCGTCGTCGACAGCGCCCGCGGAATGCCCGGGTTCGCGAACTTCGCCGCCTCGCCTTCGCCCTCCACGGCGAGGAACTGATCCACGAGCTGCGAGCGCGCCCGCTTCCATTGCCCCTTGCGCCGATCCGCATCGGCCTTGCACGTATCGTACGCCGCCTGGCAATCGGAGAGCTCCTGCCCCGTCTTCCCGGAACAGCCGCACGCGTTGTCGAATCGCAGATCCATGGCGTGGAGGCCATCGGCGAACAACGTGAACACCGTGTGCTGGGCCTGCGGCGTCCCATCGACCCACGTCGTGCCCTTGTTCCCCTTCCGATCCGTCATTCCCGCGGCCTCGGCGTACGTCGGGTCGAACAGGATCTTCGCGGTCTTCTCGAGCACGTCGGCGCCCGTGAGCACCTGGCCCGCGTTCGGCCCGCGCGCGACCGTGACCTTCGAGACGTCGCGCATCGCCTTCGAGAACTCGTGCAGCGCCGGCACGATGTCGGTCACGAACGCGTCGGCGAGGATCGGCTCGTACGTGTTCACGCCCGCGCCCGAGCAATAGAGCGGGTTTGTCTGGGGATCGCCGCTCGAATTGCACTCCTCGCCGTGATCGGACCCCGGCCAGTGGCGCTTCAGGATCTCGATGAGATCGAGCAGCATGACCTCACCGTCGCTGTTGGACGAGACGTCCGCGAACGTGGTCACGAGCGGCCGCAGGTAATCGTAGAAGCCAAACCGTTCGAGGACGAACAGCGTGTTCTCCCCGCGCAGCCGAAGGAGGTCCGACGACGTCTGACACTTGCGCGTCTCGAGCTGCGTCTGCGGACAAACCACGGTGGGGACGGGCTCGATCAGGTTGGAGACGAAATCATTCGTCTTCTTGTTTTTGGCATTGCCGCCGAGGATGTAGAGGTCGAGGTCCGGCAGCACGCTGAACTGATCCGACGTCGCGCCGAAGAAGACGAGCCGGTTCAGCGCGCTCGGCTCCGGCTTGAGCGTGAGGCCCGTGATCCCCGAGGACTGCTCGAAGAGCGCGCCCTTGTCCGTGAAGACGCCGAGGAAGTTCAGGATGCCCTCGAGCGTGCCCGATTTGATCTTGAACTCGGCCCGCTTCGGGTGATCGGCCGGCAGGACCGAGTCGAGGTAAAACACCGCGAGATTCTCGAACGAGAGCAGCTCGCATTCATCGTAGCTGCCGATGAGCGGCCACGTCACCGTGAGGCTGCCGAGCGCCGCCTTCACCTTCGCGCCCTGCTTGTTACACGCCTTCACGTTGTTCGCGTGGTGAATGATGTCGAGCGTCCGCTCCCAGCACGAGCGGTTTTCCCCCGCGAGCGACTTCGTCCGATCCACGGGCGTCGACGGATCGAGCGTGTTGTTCGTCGTGACGTTCCACGCCGGACCATTGAGATCGTCGTCGTAATACGTCATTTCGTCGCGGTTCGTCATGAGCCGCATGAGCGACTCGCCCATGTGCGAGACGCCTCCGGTCGGCGTCACGAACGCCGGATCGCCAAACGATCCGATGAGCTTCGCCGTGAGCCCCGGCCGCTGCGTGATCCGCCCCATCACCTGGGCAATCTCGTCCCAGATCGGCGCCTCGTACGGTATCTGCGCGAATTTCTCTTTGCCCTGCGCCGCGAGTGCGTCGTGGTCGAGCGCGATCTTCCGGATCTTCAGCGCCGCGCCGAGCAGCCGCGCGAGTTCCTGCTCGTGGTTCTCCACGAGATCGATGAGCCCGAGCACGAGCGCGTCCGACTCCGGATCCGCGAGGATCTGCCCGAGCGCATGCGCGAGATCCGGCAGCGGCGAGGTATCGGCCTTGAAGCGCCGATACGGGACACAGCTTGCACACTCGGTCCCCGCGGGTTTGACCTCCTCGGTCTCGAGATCGTAGACCGCGTCCTCGCGATCGCCGAGCAGCATCGTCGCCCCCGCGACCGCGTACATCAGGGTCTCGTGCTCGCTCTGCCACGCGTCCTCGCCCTCGCTCGGCGCGTACTCGGTCGCGTCCACGAGCGGCGCGAGGTCCTGCGCGACCGCGCCGATGAGCGTGCGCGACGTGTCGACGTATTCGTACACCTGCGGCTCGGGCCGGCCAAACGCGTCCGTGCCCGGCGTCCCTTGCGGGCTGAACGGCGCGAGCGCGGAGACGGGCACGTTGATGTTCGTCACGAACTGCCCGAACTCGTCCGTGTCCGCGAGCCCATCGCCGTCCGTATCCGCGAACGGCGCGGGCACCGTGCCCGCTTGCCCCGGCACATTGCCGAACGGCACCACGAACCCGCGCCGATCACGCCGCGCGATCCACGTCGGCGCCGCGTCTTGATCCTTCGCGTACCGCACGTCTTGATCGAGCAGGATCCGCGAGAGCATCTCGAGCGTCTCCATCGGCCGGCTCGGCTGCGCCGTCGCCGCGTCCACCGTGAGTGGCGCGAGCGGCGCGAGCGTCGGCTTCGCGGTCGCGAGATCACGCTCCACGACGCGCAGGATCTGCGTGAGCTCGGGCGCCATCACGCCCTCGGGCGCGAGCACGTCGAGCGCGCTCCCGAGCAGCGGGCGCAGGCGCGGATACGAGAGCAGCGGCCGCACCGCGCCGAGGGACGCGCCCGTCGGCCTGTAACCTTGCCGCCCCCATATCTTCGAGAAAGCCTGCCGCGCGGGTTCGCTGCTCATGAACGAGGCGAAGACCTCACCGAGCGCGCGCGTCGACGCGGGCACCGTCGGCGTTCCTTGGGGCTCAAATGGATTCGACTCGTAGAGGCGCGAGAGGTTCTGGCTGAACGAGAGGAGCGCGTCGTGCAGCCGCACCTTGTCGCCCTCGGCCTCGGTCGTGACGTCGTCGATCTCGACGTCGGGGAAGATCGCGTTGAAGGCCTGCACGAGGTCGCTGCGTCGCTTCGCCATGGCCTCGACCTTGGCGATGCCGAGCGCGCGCGCCTTCTCCTGCTCGGCCCCCCTCGCGGGCGGCAGGAAACTCGTATCGACTTTGTCCGCGTAGATGCCCTGGTTCGAGTAGTGGCAGATCGCGTGGTACGAGCCGCCCGTGAGATCCTCGGTCAGCGAGCTCGCGCCGATACGATCGCAGAGCACACCGTACAGATCGTCGCCGAGCGTGGCCTTGGGCGGCGCAATCCGGGTGGTATCGATGCCTTCGTGGCACGACGCGGCCGCAGCGACCGTCGCGGCGAGGCCGAAAGAACGAAGAACGCGACGCAAGACAGGCGATCGAGTCAGACGAGCGCGCATGGCGACCCTCCCACGCAAGTGATTCTACATGAGCTCTGGCTCACCAGGAACGGCGTCGTTCGACAATTGTCACGGGCGGGACGACCAAAGGTTGCTACATCTCGCCGCGCATGACGTTCATCCCCGCGGAACCCGACGTCCCGGCCGCGCAAACCGCATCGGGGCCGCTGGTCATACGTTACGAAGACATTAACCAGAACGGAAAACTGCTGCTCGATGCGATGCCCGTGGTGCTCGGACCATCGGTATGGCGAGCGGTGTGGCAGCACCGCGCGACGGCTGCACTCGCAGCGGAAGGGATCCTACCGATCCTGAGCCGCTTCGTGATCGAGGGTGGCGAGGGCCCGCTGTCGGTGATGTCGGCGATCAAAGGGGAGGGAAAGTTCCAGCTTGCCCATACCGTGGGGGAGAATGGAGCGGTCGAGCGGCTGGTCCTCAACATGTGGTGCAACGTGTACGGCGAAGCGGGGCGCACGCACGGGCCTCCGCCGGCGAACGCGGGCGAGCGCCTGCTCGCGGGTCGCGTCTTCGCGGAGCACGTGATCACGCGCCCGTTCGGCCCGCCCGAGGCGCGCAAGGTCACGCGCATCTCGGTGCCGGGTTTGCCCGAGGTGCCGCCCGATCGTTACACGTGGCGACCGCCCGAGGCCTCGATCGAGCTGCCGCCGGGCGCGCGCTGGCTCGACGACACATTCACGCTCGACGCGACGCCGGTGATCTTCGGGCTCGACCATACGGACTCGAACCAGCACGTCAATTCGCTGGTCTATCCGCGCCTGTTCGTGGAAGCCGCGCTGCGCCGGTTATGGGACCTCGGCCGGAAAAACCCGCTCCTCGCGCGCGCCGCGGAGATCGCCTACCGCAAGCCGAGCTTCGCGGGCGAACGTGTGCGCGTCGCGCTTCGCGCGTTCGCACGGGACGACGCGGCCGGGGTGGCGGCGATCCTGGTGTCGGACGAGGAGGCAGAGGGGCCGATCGGGAAGGCGCGGCCGCGGGTGTTTGCGAGGATTTGGTTTGCGGAGGCGTGAGCGACGCTCACTTCTTCCTGAACAGAAGCGACAGCCCGAACACCGCCCCCAGCGTCAGAATGATCGTCGCTCCGCTGGCCACGTCCGCGTGGTACGAAAGCATCAATCCAATCGACGACCCGATGACCCCGATGGCAATCGCGAGCAGCGCCACCCGCCCGATGCTCCGGCCCACCATTTTCGCCGTCGCCGCCGGGATCACCACGAACGAGCTCACCAGCGCGATCCCCACCGTTTTCACGGCCACCACGATCACCACCGCCGTCAGCGCGAGCAGCATGTAATCGAGCGCGGCCACCTTCACACCCGACAGCGCCGCGAGCTCCGGATCGAATGTCGCATAGGCGAGCTTCGTCCACGTGAATGCCATCAAAAGCGACGTCACCACGCCGACCACGCCCACCGTGATCAGATCGTCCGGGGATATCGCCAGAATGCTCCCGAAGAGCACCGTCTCCACGTTCACCTGTGGCCCGTCCGTGGATCGGAGCCCCAAGAGCAGCACGCCGAGCGCGAACGAAACCGCCGAAAACACGCCCGTCGCCACATCCCCGCGCAGGTTCCCGCGCCGCAATACGTAGCCGATTCCGAGCGCGATCAGCACCGTGAACGGCAGCGCCACCCACGTCATTCGCTCCAGCGACACGCCGAGCAAAAGACCGAGCGCGATGCCGCCGAACGCCGCGTGCGCCAGGCCGTCGCCGATGAACGACAACCCCCGCTGCACCACGAAGACGCCGATCATCGCGCAGAGACCACCCACCACCGCGCCGGCGATCATCGCCCGCTGCATGAAGGCCACCTGCAAGGGCTCGAGCAACGCGTTCACGACGTTCACTCCTCGTCCGGCAATTGATGGTGATGCGAATGCGCCGCGTGATCGCCGCCCGCCACGGCCGAGATCGCCGAGAGCGACGCCTGGCCGAGCAGCTCGCTCGGCAATCCCCACGCCGAGACCCTCCCTGCGTCGAGGTACACCACCCGCTCGGCGCACCGCGCCACCGCCGCCAGGTTGTGCGTCACGAGGATCGCCGCGAGCTCGTCGCTCGCCGAGATCTCCGCCAGCAAATCGAGAAACTCCGCCCGGCCCTTCACGTCGACGCCCGCCGTCGGCTCGTCCAGGATCACGAGCGACGGCTTGTTCACGAGCGCGCGCGCCAAAAACACCCGCTGCGTCTCGCCGCCCGAGAGCCGCGCGATCTCCTTTTCGAGCAGCTTCTCCCCGCCCACGTGCCGCAGGATCTCGATCGCGCGGGCGCGCTCCTCCTCGCGGATGCGCAAGGGCCAGCTCCCACGCATGCTCGCCACGATGAGATCGATCGAGCGGGCCGGGAACGTCATGTCGCTCGTCTTGCGCTGGGGCACGTAGCCCACTTCCCGCAGCGCTTTTTGTGCGGGTTTGCCCATGATCCGGATCGAGCCGCTCGTCGGCGGCATCAGGCCGAGCACCGTCTTCAGGAACGTGCTCTTGCCCGCGCCGTTCGGGCCGCAGAGGCACACGAACTCGCCCTTCGGCACCCAGAACGAGATCCCGTCGAGTAGCCTCCGCCCGGGCACGTCGACGATGAGATTCTCCACCTCCAGGACCCGCGGCAACGACGGATCGGGGAGCGTGAAATGGCCTTGCGGCATCCCATCCGCTTCGGCGTGTACGGCGCTCATTTCAGGGCCTTGTCGAGGACGTCGGCGTTCTTGAGGAGCAGCTTCTCGTAGGTCTCGGCGCCGGCGCTGCCGCCGACCGGATCGAGCTCGAAGAGCGGCAGCTTCGCCTGATCGGCGATCACCTGCGCGGGCCTGCGATCGAGCTGCGGCTCGGAGAAGAGCGCCGCGGCCTTGCTCTTCTCGACCGCGGCGAGGACGTCCTTCACGTACCGCGCCGTCGGCTCCTTGCCGGGGAACGGCTCGATCACGGCCGCGATCGAGAGGCCGTAACGCTCGGCGAAATACCCCATCGAGCCGTGGAACGTGACGATCGTCTTCTTCGTCCAGCCCTTCGAACGCGCCTCGAGCTCGGCGTGCAGCTTGTCGAGCTCCGCCTCGATCGCCTTGCCACGCGCCTTGTAGCCTTCGGCGCCCTTCGGATCGAGTTTCGAAAACGCCTCCACGAGCTCGGGCACGACCGACTTCATGCGCACCGGATCCAGCCAGAAATGCGGGTCCTCGGCGCCGTGCGCGTGGTTGTGGCCGTGGTGGTCGTGCTCGCCCTTCGCCGCGCCCTTGGGCTCGGGCTTCGGCGCGTGATCGCCGTCGTCGTGCTCGCGACCGTCGGCGTGCTTGTCGTGCTCGTGCTCGTGCTTCGCCTTGTCGTCGGCATGATCGTCGTGCTCCTCGCCCTCCTCCGCGGCCTCGGCGCCGACCTCCTCGGCCGTCATGCGCCGCGGGTTCGCCTTCGGGCCGAGCTGCACGATCGGCACGTCCGTGCCCGCCGCGCCGCGCACGATCTTCTCGAGCCAGCCATCCATCCCGAGGCCGACCGACACGCCGAGCTTGCTCTTCGCGACCTGCGCCATCTCCTTCGGCGTCGGGTCGTAGCTGTGCTCGGAGCGGCCCGGCGGAAGCACGAGCACGACGTCGAGGCCGTCGCCCGCGACGCGACGCGCGATGTCCCAGAGCGGGAAGATCGAGACCGCGACGCGGGGTTTGTCCGAGGAGGCGGCGGGCCCGTCCTTGCTGCGGCTACTGCAGGCCGCGGCGACGAGCACGACGAGGACGAGGACGATGGAGCGCAGAACCGTGGCGAGTCTCGGCGTCATGAACAAGGCTTCCCCCCGGGCGAGGGCCGGGGCGGCAGGATCGAAGCGAGGGGGGATTCGTGTCAAGCAGGCTCGGATGCTGCTCCGGCGATGCCTCGACGAGGCCTCGTAGTACGATGCGCCTCTCGATGTCGTCCACGTCCCTCACCGTCTCCAAAGCGAACCAGACGTCGATCACCCCACGCGCCGCATTCCCCCGCGCCCGCGTGTGCGTCGACTGTCGCACGCTCCTCGGCCCCAAGGAGGCTTGTGACGGCGGGCCCAAGCACCGCGTCGTTTCGATCGAAACCCCCACGGGACGCAACGCGCTGCGCACGGAGGTGTGGGGCCCGCCCTCCGTACGCAGGCGCGCCAAGCAGCTCGCGAAGGCCGGCGGCACGAGCCTCGGTGCAGGCTCGATCTTCGAGGGGTGTACCGGCTGTAGCGACTGCGGCACGGCCGCGCTCGAAGGCGAGTTCGTCGTCATCGTCGCCGTGATCGCGCTCATCGCGGCGGCCGGCGTCGCGCTCTACTGGATCATCGCCAAGATCGTCGAGGCCATCCGCGCCTACCAGAACCGGCCTCGGCCGAACGGCGGGATCACGAAGCCCCCGTCGCTCGGGCGCAGGGCGGGGCCGAGTGGGGTCGTGATGGGACAAACCGGCATGCTCGCGCCGGCGACGGGCACGTCGTGCGTCGCCTGGTCCCTCGATCTGCGCAACAAGCGGTTCCTCGGGACCGACCTCATGCTGCACGACGCCGAGACCTCGGGCTTCGAGGTGAAGCTCGACGACGGCACCACCCTGCGCGTCCCCGGCGGCCGCATTCGCATCGAGGGCCCGCGAGAGCGGGTCGATCGATCGGACGCCTCCCCCGTCGATGAGTTCGTCCAGACAATCTCGCACGAGGACGACCCCGAGGACGCCGGGCTCGACCCCTTCCCATTCGATACGGTCGACGAGATCGTGGTTCGTCCGGGCGATCGGGTGCGTGTCTTCGGCGAGCTCGAACGCGAGGCGGACCCGGCGGCGCCCGGCGGTTATCGCGCGTCGAACGTGCTCCTCGTGCCGAAGGGCGTGCCCGCCCTCCGCGTGGAGCGGCAAGAGGACCGGAAATAGGAGGCCCGAGATGCCCCAGAAGGTCGAGCTCGCAGCCTGTCAGGTCCACGTCACGCCCGACGATTACGCGTCCGCCGAGACATTCGAGGCGATGCTCGGTCGCATCGGCGACAAACTCGCGAAAGCCCGCGCGCGCCTCGCGAACGGCGCCTACGAGCACCCTTGCCTCGCCGTCTTCCCCGAGATGATCGGCGGCTTCTTGCCGCTCGCCGGCCGGCTCGACGCCGTCCGCGACGCGCGCACCATCGACGAGGCGCTCACGAAGGTCGCGATCCGCTCGCCGTTTCGCATGGCGTCCGCGATGCTCCGCGGCAAGACGACCCGCACGAGCGTGGGCTTCCTCCTCGCGGTCGCTCCGGAGGTACGGCGTATCTATCGCGAGGCCTTCTCCCGCTTCGCGCGCCGCTACGAGGTTTGGACCGTGGCCGGCAGCGCGCTCTTGCCTCGCAATGCCCACGGAAACCTCTCCGATTCCTTTTCGCCGGCCGAGGGACGCGTCTACAACACCTCCTACACCTTTCATCCCTCGGGCCGACACATCGGCGTCTCGCGCAAGGTGAACCTCGTCCCCACCGTCGAGGACACGCTCGGCCTCTCGCCGGGTCGACGCGGCGAGCTCATGCCGTTCTCCACGCCGTTCGGCCAGGTCGGCACGCTCATCTGTTACGACGGCTTCGCCGTCCCGCACACCGCGCGCGAGCCCGACTTCTGCCCGCTCCTCTCCCATTACGACGATCACGGCTGCAGCGTCGTCGCCCAGCCCGCCGCGAATTTCTGGCCTTGGGAGACGCCGTGGACCTTTGGCGGAATGGACGGACGTTCGAGCCGCAAACAACAATGGCTCGACGAGGGACTCTTCTCGCAAATGGAAAGCACCCCGCTCCGTGCCGTGCGCTACGGCGTGACCGCGCAGCTCCTCGGCCGGGTCTTCGACAGCCACTTCGACGGCCGCTCGCAGATCCTCGCGAAGGACGGCTCCTCCGTGCGCATCCTCGCCGAGGCGGCGCGCGGCGACGCGTCTCCCGAGGCCGAGGAAGTGCTCCTCCGCGTGGTCGAGGTGTAGACATTCCAGCGTCGGGGTCTTACCTTCGGGCGCCGGCGACGAGCCTCCGAGGACCTACCGCGACATGAATCAACCGAACCCGTGGATCCTGCTCATGGGAGGCTTCGCGCTCTTCAACGTCGCCGGCATGGCGTACGGGATCAAGGCGCCGGAGTGGGCGCGGATCGCCGCGGCGCTCGCCTGCGGGCTGCTCGGCGTCGTCTGCATCGTGCTCGCGTTCAAGCGGCAATTCGGCAAGAAGCCGGTCCCGCCGCCGAAGGTCGAAAAGCGCGCCACGCGCGCGCAGAAGCCCGCGTCCCCGCGCCCCACGCGGGCGAGCGACGCGGGTGACGTCTCGTAGAGAAGGCCGCTCGGTGTCGCGCGCGGCCGGCTCGATCTTCCGCAACGAAGCGCGCAGGGCCCTGCTCGCGGACCTCGCTGCGGGCCGCGTCGTCTCCGACCTCGCTTTCGACCGGCTCTACCCTGAGCGCATTCGCAAACTCTCGAATCGATACTGGACCCCGGTCCACGTGGCCCGCCACGCCGCGGGCCTGTTCGCGAAACACGGCGCGCGCCGCGTCCTCGACATCGGCGCCGGCATGGGGAAGTTCTGCGTGGTTGGTGCAATCACGACGGAGCTCGAGTTCTCGGGCGTCGAGCAACGGGAAACCCTCGTCGCCGCCGGCCGGGAGGTCCTCAAGGCGTACGCCATTCCGCGCGTCACCTTGATCCACGGCATGCTCGACGACGTCGATTTCGACGCGTACGACGGGTTTTACCTGTTCAACCCCTTCGAAGAGAGCACGTTTTCGCCCTCGCAATGGGTCGACCGAACGGTCCCGCTCTCCGAGGAGCGCGCCACGGAGGATGTCGCCCGGGTCGAGGCCGCGTTCGCGCGGGCCCGGCGCGGCACGTGTATCGTGACCTTTCACGGATTCGGCGGAGCGATCCCCAAGGGATTCGTGTACCTGCCCGAGGAGACGCGCGGCGTTCCGTTCCTGCGGCTCTGGGTGAAGGATTGAGCCTGCGACGAGGGTGGCGCGGGCTCGCTTTCCGCTGGTAAGCTCGCGTCGTGCAAGGCGATCTCGATTTCGGCACGCGCTCCCGGGTGCTCGGCGCGATCTGCGCCTTCGCGCTCGCGCTCTTTTTGCTCGCGCTCGCGTTCGGCATCGTCTCGGCGCCGTTCCACATGCATCCCGTCCTCGCCGCGCTGCTCAAGGGGTTCATCGTGCTCCTCTTCGGCTCGATCGGCGCATTCCTCGTGTCCATCGCCACGCAGACCCTCACGGGCACGCGCGCAAAGACCCGGGACGTGCCCGACGAGGCGCTCGCCCATTGCCTCACGTGTGGCGAGCGCACCCCGAACGACGCCGTTTGCCCCGTCTGCGGCGAACCGCCTTGCGACCGGTCCCACGCGTTCAGCGTCAACAAGGAAGGCTGGGCAGGCTCGGCTTTCGGGATCGCGCTCTTCGGAGCCCTCCTGTGCCTCGGGCTCTTTGTCCTCATCGGGCCTTATCACGACGGCGAGCGCCGCGTCTGGGTGCTGCTCGCTTGTGGCGCGCTCGGATTGCTCCTGCTCGCCGTGGGCGGCGCGGGCGTCGTCGGCGCGATCCTCGTGCTCTGGGGCGCACTCGGGGGCGAGTCGACCCTCCAGTACACGGTCACCAGCACGGAGTGGCGTGCGAGCGGATCGGGCGCAGCCTCGTGGGGCAAGCTCATTTGGCTCTCGGGCCATGCGCGCGTGGTCTCGCCGCTCTCGCCCTCTCCGAGGAGCGAGGGCGGGTATCGGGTATCGCCGGGCGACATCGAATTTGCGGAAATGGTCGCGACCCTCGACGCCGCGGGCATCGTGCATCTCGCGGACGTGACGACCTATGACTTTCTCCTCGGCGACAAACCCGCGAACGGGGCCCGCCCGCGCGCCCGACGAAACGTCCCGCTCCCGTTCACCCGCACGAAAAACCGATCCCTCCGCATCCGGCTCGCGCCAGTCTTTCGCACGGTAACGCCGGAAGGCGAGTACGACGATGGCCTCTCGGACGTGTACGTCAAGGATGAGCTCCTCGCCTCCGAGCCTCGGAACACCGTGAGCCATTTCTTCGCGCAATACCTGCTCGAGGAGGCGGACGTCCGAAAACTCCGCCACAGGCTCGACGAAGACCCGGTGCACCGCGCCCAGGCCATCACCCACGCCCACGCCTTGCGCGAAAGCGGGATTGTCGTCGCGCAAGAGCTCGTCGATGCCGTGCTCGGCGCCCTGGGCGACGCGAACGCGAACCCGAAGGCTTAACGGAACCCGTCCTTCGCCGCCCGCACCTTCCCGAGCGTCTCGGCCCCGTTCGCCCCGCCAAACTTCGCCCGCAGGCTCGGCTCGTCCACGCGCAAGAACGGATTCGTCCGGTGCTCCTCCGCCATCGTGGAGGGAACCGTGGGCTCGCCGCGGCTGCGTTTGTCCTGGGCCACTTCGAGCGCGCGCTTCACGTCCTCGTTCTCGGGCTCCGCGAACGCGGCGAACCGCAGGTTGCTCACGGTATACTCGTGCCCGCAATAAAGCTTCGTCTCGTCCGGAAGGCGGCCCAGCTTCTGGCACAAAGAGGCATACATCATCGCGGGTGTGCCCTCGAAGAGCCGCCCGCAGCCCGCGACGAACATCGTGTCCCCGGTGAACACCGCGTCGTTCACGACGTACGCCACCGCGCCGAGCGTGTGTCCGGGCACGTGAAGCGGCCGGAACGTCAGACCCGCCACCTCGAACGGCGTCCCCTCCTCCACCCCAACCGTCTGCGCCGGAATCCGCCCCTGTGCCAAATCGCTCGCGTGTCCATACACGGGCACATCTCCAAAACGGCCACGCAGCGCCTCGTTCGCGCCCACGTGGTCCCAGTGGTGGTGCGTGTTCAGGATGGCCACGAGCTCGAGCCCCTCGCGTGCGAGGGCCGCGAGCACGGGCTCCGCCTCCGAGGGGTCCACGACCACCGCCTCGCGCCGCCCCTCGTCGGCCACGAGATACGCATAGTTATCGCTCAAACAGGGAACCGTCACGACGCGCATGCGGGACACCCTACTGCGCCCGCCGTCGCTCCTCAATAGATGCCACCTGTGCCATCCGCCCGCCGCCCCTCCTGGCAGCAGCGCCTCCGATGGCACACTCCGGCACCCCGGCACAGTCCCTTTTCGTGAGGAAATTCGAGGGGCGGGGTCCGAGCGCTCGGTGGCCCGGCGCTTGCTCAATGGCGGGGCATGATGAAACACGCTCGCTCCGCCTGGTGGCTCTTCGCTTCGCTTCTCCCCCTCACCGCGGCCGGTTATGGCTGCAGCGGCTCGATCGACGCGCCCACACCGCCGACGGCCGAGGCGCGCGGCACGCTGACGCAGGCCCAGAGCTGCGCCGATCTCGAGCAGATGCTCAAGCAGGACGCGGTCGCGAAGATGAACGCGCAGATCGACGCGATCATCGCCGAGATCGAGGCCAACGGCGGTTACTGGGGCTACCCCGATTACGGCTGGGAAGACGGCGGCGACGTCGGCACCTCCACGGGCAACGGCGGCGTGCCTTCCCCGCCCCCCGGCGGCGGCGTGGGCGGCTCGGGCGGCGCCAGCGGCGGCACGGGCGGCTCCAGCGGCGAGCCGAGCAACGGCGGCGACGGGAGCGGCGAGCCCCCGGCGCATTCCGAAACGAACACGCAGGTCGCGGGCGTCGACGAGGCCGACCTCCTCAAGACGGACGGCAATTACATCTACCTGCTCCACGGCCAGAGCCTCGAGATCCTGAAGTCCTTCCCGGCCTCGGATCTCGCGATCAACACGACCACGGCGGTCGAGGGCAACCCGATCGAGATGTTCGTGACCGACGACCAGCTCGTCATCTACTCGCAGGTCGACGGCACGCAGCTCTACAAGGACGCGGGCGTCGATCCGCGCTCGCCCTACTACGATTATTATGGCGGCGGCGTGGCCTACGACGGGTATTACAACCCGTACTACGCGCCGCTCACGAAGATCACGGTCCTCGGCCTCGACGCCGGACAGACGACGGGCGTGCAGAAGGAGGTCTATTTCGAGGGCAACTACGCCTCCTCGCGCCGCGTGGGCCAGCACGTGCGCACGGTGCTCTCCGGCGGCCAGCATGGCCCGGTGCTGAGCTACTACCCCGAGTTCGCGAACGAGTCCGATTACCCGCAGACGGTCGAGCAGTGGACGACGGCGTTCGAGGATCTGCGCTTCAAGAACGCGCTCGCCATTTACGCCTCGACGCTCAATGACTGGCTGCCCTACCGCTTCGAGAAGAGCAACGGCACGGTCTCGCTCGTCCCGCCGAGCTGCAGCTCGTATTACGTGCCCACCGAGGGCTCGACGGTGTACGGCATCACGCAGGTGGAATCGTTCGCCCTCGACAACCTCCACGCGCCCCTCGTCGAGACGAGCATCGTCGGCGGCGTGGACACCGTATATTCGAACGCCGATTCGCTCTACCTGGCGGCGCGGGCCTGGAAGGACCCGGGGCTCAACTGGAACCTGCCCGTCGAGGCGGTCGACACCACCGAGACGTTCGTCCACAAGTTCGACCTCGCGGCGAATCCGGCGCAGCCGGCCTACGTCGCGTCGGGCAAGGTGCCCGGCCAGGTGAAGAATCAGTTCTCGCTCGACGAGAAGGACGGCCAGCTCCGCATCGCGACGACGCGGCAGCTCGCCTCGCAGACGGACTGGACGACCTCGAACGACGTGTACGTCCTCGGCCAGAACGATGACGAGCTCGTGCAGGTCGGCGCCGTCACGGGCCTCGCCCTCGGCGAGCAGATTTATTCGACGCGGTTCATCGGCAACCGTGGTTATGTCGTGACGTTCCGCCAGGTCGACCCGCTCTTCGTGATCGACCTCTCGACGCCCACGGCCCCGGCCGTCCTCGCCGAGCTCAAGATCCCGGGCTTCAGCGAGTACATGCACCCGATCGACGACAATCACCTGCTCACGATCGGCCAGGACGCCACGAATGACGGCCAGATCATCGGCCTCGCGCTTCAGGTCTTCGACGTGACGGATCCGACGGCGCCGGCGCTGATGCACAAGTACACGTTCTCGGGCGCGGATACGGGTTATACCGAGGCGGCGTACAACCACAAGGCGTTCAACTATTATGCCCCGAAGAACCTGCTCGCGTTCCCCTTCAGCGGCTGGAACCCGAACACGGGCAACCTGAAGAGCTCGCTCGAGCTCTTCGACGTGACGCTCGACGGCGGCATCCAGAAGCGCGGCTCGATCGACCACACGAGCTTCTTCCAGGCCGATCCGTACGGCTACTGCGGTGGCTACTACGGCGTCGACGTTCGCCGCGGCGTGTTCATCGACGATTACGTCTACGCGATCTCGTACGGCGGCGTGACCGCGAGCGACGTGACCAGCCCTGAGACGATCGTCTCCTCCGTCGCCCTGCCCCAGCCGGTCCAGCCCTACGACTCCTGCGGCGGCGATCTCTGAAAAAAACCCGCCGCGCCCCGAGGCCCTCTCCTCCCCAGCCTCGGGGCGCGGCGATTCCTCAAGACGAACGCTCCCGCGTCATCTCGGTCATCGTCGCGCGAAACCCGAGCGACGCAAAAAGCCTCTGCGCCGCTTCGTTCTTCGAAGCCGTCGAGAGCACGACGCGCGGGGCGCCGAGCTCCGAAAGCCTCTGAATCATCCCCTCGCAAAGCGCGCGCCCCGCGCCGAGCCTCCGCCCCTCCGGCTCGACGTAAAGGTCGTGCAGGGCGCCGTACGCGTCGAGCAGAAGCGCCCAGTCGCGACCTTCGAGGCGACCCCAGGCATACCCGACGACCCGCCCCGCGCCGTCCTCACCCCGGGCCTCGGCCACGAGCACGATCGAGCCCTGCCGGCGCATCTCGCTCGCGAGAAAGGCCCCGTATCCCCGCTCGTCGCTCACCAGGCAAAATCGGAGCGGATCGAGCGAATGATGATACTGGACGAGCGCCGTGCCCATGCGGCCGAGCGCGACGACGTCTTCGGGCTTGGCCGGACGAACGAGAACGGGAGGGGAAAGCGTCATGGGAAGTCCTTAGGAGCGTGCATGCCGAAAAAGAAGGCGGACGGCTTCGAGCGTCACCAATCGCGGAACCGCTGCCGGAGTTTTTCCACGCGCGCCTAGCCGTCGATCACCATCTCCGCGATGCGCCTCCGGTGATGCGCCGCGTCCCCGAACGCCGCGCGGCTCCACTGCGCGCGCTTGAAATAAAGCTGCACGTCGCACTCCCAGGTAAAACCAATGCCGCCGTGGAGCTGCACGGACTTCGCCGCCGCGAACGCGTACGTATCCGACGCGTGCGCCTTCGCCATACGCGCGAGCTTCTCGGCCTGCGCGGGCGCGTGGTCGATCGCCACGGCCGCGCGATACACGAGCGAACGCGAGAGCTCGATCTTGGCGAGCAGATCCACGAGCGGGAACTTCACGGCCTGGAAGGCGCCGATCGGCCGGCCGAATTGCTGCCGGATCTTCGCGTATTCGGTGGTCGTGCCGAGCAGCCGATCCGCGCCGCCCACCATCTCCGCCGCGAGCGCCGTCCAGATTCGCGGCATCACCCGGCCGAGGATCGACACGGCCGCGCCTTTTTCACCGATCCGATCGGCGTCGCTCACCACCACATTCTCGAACCGCACGGCCCCGCTCCGCCGCGTGGCATCCACCAGTTTGTCCGGCGACACCGTCACGCCCGGCGACGCGGCCGGCAGGGCGAACAGACTCGGCCCCTCGGGCTCGGTCGCCGTCACGAGCAGGAGAGCCGCGCTCGGCGCGTCCACGACGAGCTCCTTCTCGCCGGAAAGCAGAATACGCTCTCCCTCGCGGCGCGCCGTCGCCTCGACGTGCCCGACGTTCCAGCCCCCGCGCCGCTCCTCCAACCCCACGGCCGCGCGGACCTTGCCCTCCGCGATCTGCGGCAGCCAACGTGCCTTCTCCGCCTCGCTCGCCGCCTCCCGGAGGACGAGCGTCGCGAAGAGCGTCCCGACAAACGGCAGCGGCGAAAGCACGCGGCCCATTTCTTCCATCAGGACCGCGAGACTCGTCATCGACATCTCGCTCCCGCCGTGCGCCGCGGGCACCACGAGGCCGAGCCAGCCTGCCTCGGCGGCCCGCGCCCACAGACCCTCGTCGAAGCCCGCGGGCGTCTCCATCCATCGCCGCACGTCCTCCGTCTTGCAGGAGGATTCGAGCAGCTTCCGCGCTTCGCGCCGGAGGAGCGCCTGCTCCTCGCCATAACCGAAATCGTCGGGGATCCGAGCGTTCGTTTGCATGGTCCCTCTCCTCAGGTGCTCTTCGGCAGGCCGAGGATCCGCTCGCCCACCAGGTTACGCTGAATCTCGCTCGTCCCGCCGCCGATGGTGAAGCCGAAGCTGTTCATGTAGGCCCGCTGGAAATGGCCCCCGTCCGCCGCGCGCTCGGCGCCGAACGCGTATTGCGCGAGCGGCCCTTCGAGCTCCTGGCCAACCGCCGCGAGCTTTTGCCCGAACTCGGTCGACACCAATTTGCTCAAAAACGGAAGCGCGAGCGGGCGCTCCTCGACGAGCCCGGGGACACGCGCCCGGAGCGCCGACGCGAGCAGCGCTTCCTCTTCGATCGCGAGCTCCGCTATGCGATCCCGCATCACGGGATCCTCACTCGCGGGACGACCATCACGAGACACTTCTTTCGCGAGCGCGACGAGCCGCGCGACCTCACCGCCCGACGCGAGCGCCCCGCCCGTGGCGCTGCCCTCGGACGCGCCGCGCTCGAATGCGAGCGTCATGACCGCGAGGCGCCAGCCGTCCCCTTCCCCGGCGAGCAGGCACGACGCCGGGACCTCGACGTCCTCGAAGAGCACCTGATTGAACCCGCCCTCGCCCGTCATCTTCACGAGCGGCCGCACCGACACGCCCTTCGATTTCATGGGGAACAGGAAATAACTGATCCCCGCGTGCTTGGGCGCGTTCAGGTCCGTGCGCGCGAGGAGGATCATGAAATCGGCCCAGAGCGCCTGCGTCGTCCACACCTTGTGGCCATTGACGATGTAATGGTCGCCCTTCCGAACGGCGCTCGTGCGCAGGCTCGCGAGATCACTGCCCGCGCCGGGCTCGCTGAAGCCCTGGCACCAGACCTCGTCGCAGGAAAGGATGTTCCGCAGGTATCGTTGCTTCTGCTCCTCCGTGCCCACCGCGAGGATCGTCGGGCCCGCCCAGTCGAGGCCGATGCGGTTCACGAGGAACGGGACGCCGGCGAGCCCCATCTCCTCCGCCACGACACGCTGCGACCCGGGCGGCAAACCCTTTCCGCCATACGCCTCGGGCCACTCGACGCCGAGCAGCCCCGCGTCATACACCTGCTTTTGCCAGGCCTTGAGCCAGAGGAATTGCTCTTCGGACTCGACCTCCAGAAATGTCTGCGGGAGCTTGAAGCCCGGATCGGACGGGCGGTTGTCACGGAAAAACGCTCGCGCCCGCTCGCGCAGGTCACGCTTCTCGGCGGTGTCTCGGCTCGGGTCCATGCTGAAACGCATGGTACCACGAGGTTTTACCGCTGCGAAGAGCTCACGCTCGGCTTCGGCGCGCGTACGCCCATCGAACGAAGCGCGCCCTTGAGGCCCTCTTCGAGGTCCGCGACCGTCGTGAGCCCCGAGAGATCGACGCCAAGCTCCACCATGGTCTGCGCGACCTTCGGCCGGATGCCGCTCACGATCGCGCGCGCCCCGAGCAGCTCCGCGGCGCGCACGATACGCAGGAGGTGGTCGGCCGTCTCGGCGTCGAGTGTATCGACGCCCGTCAGATCGAGGATCGCATAGTGCGCGCCGCGCTGGACGATCTCCTGGAGCAAGGCCTGCATGATGGTCGTCGCGCGCGCCGCGCTCACTTGCCCGACGATGGGCAACGTCAAGATGCCCTCCCATATCTGGATGATGGGGGTCGAGAGCGCCGCGATGGTCCTCGCTTGCTGCTCGATCAGGAAGGCATTCTCTTTTTCGGTGCGGCGAAGCGCGTCCTCGGTGACGCGGCGCTCCTCGACCTCCTGCCGGAGCCGCTCCAGCGCGACCGCGAGGTCCGCGCGCGTGGCCGCGTCCGCGGCGAGGAGGCGCTCGAGATCGCCCTCGATCGTGCGATCCGAGGGGCGCACGATGAACTCGTCCGCCTCATCGCCCCGGGCCTGGAACATGACCTGCTGCGCCCAGCAATTCTTGCCGAAGAGGCGCGCGCAAAGCCCGGCGAACTTGCCGCCCATCATGCCCGAGCCCCAGCACGCGGAGAGAGTGCGCTGGTAACTGGCCTCCCAGCCGTTCTTGCAGCGGAATCGGCCCACCTCGGCCTCGCGGTCGAGCGAGACGATCTCCCAGATCCCCCAGCCCGCCGCCGCCGCGATGCGCGCGAGCGAGGCAAACCCCTCCTCGAAGCTCGCGAACGTCTCGATGTGCGCCCAGTCTCCGTCGACGCTGTCGCGCCCGCCACTCTGCAACGCGAGGTTGAATCGCTCGACGCCCACCATGCGTGAAAGGCCGAGCATGAGGCCGGCGACGGTCGTCTCGGTCCACATGATCACGGACGGATTGCCGCCACATGACAACATGCCTTTCCGCATATCGAAGGACACGGACACGTCGCCGACCTCGCAGGCGACGATGGAATCGTGCTTCTGTTGATCAGGGACTTGGCTCCCCGAGAAAAGAACGCCGGTCATGATCACCCCCCGGTGAATGCCGCACGATACGCGTCCGGAACGCGTTCGTATGCTCGGGCCAATCCTGAATGAGGGGACCGGGACGTGCCCCAAGCGCGCCGGGGCGCGGGCGTATGGGATCAGAACGCAGGTTGCGCGGCGAATCGGACGAGGTGATGCTCCTCGTCGCCGAAAAGGGCGTTCAGGACGTGCATGCGCTTGAAATACAAGCCGATATCGTGCTCGTCTGTAATCCCGATTCCGCCGTGGAGCTGGATGGCTTGTTGCGTGACGTAACGTCCGCAAATGGCAAGCTCGACCTTCGCCGCGCTGACGGCGAAACGGCGCGCGGCCGGATCGGGGTCCGAGATCTTGATACTCGCGAGGATCGAGGTGCCCTTCGCGAGCTCCATGCGGACGAACATGTCGACCGCGCGGTGTTGCAAGGCCTGGAACGTGCCGATCTTCACGCCGAATTGCTCACGCGTCTTCAGGTAGTCGACGGTCATGGCGACGGCCGCGCGCATGACGCCGAGCCCCTCCGCGCACGCGGCCGCGGCGCAAAGATCCATGATTTCATCGAGCACGGGCGCCGCCGCGCCCTCGGGCCCGAGGCGGTTCGCGCCCGGGACGATCGCGCCGTCGAGCTTGATCGTCGCGGCCCTTTGCCCATCCATCGTCTTCACCGGCGTGATGCAGAGGCCCTTGGTCTCCCGCGGGAGCACGAAGAGTGAGATGCCGTCGCTATCGCCCGGAGCGCCCGCGGTGCGGGCCGAGACGACGATCACATCCGCGGCGTGGCCATTCTGGACGAAAATTTTCTCGCCCTGGAGCACGTAATCGTCGCCCTTTTTCGTGGCCGTCGTCTCGACCCATGTCGAATCATAACGACCGCCGCGCTCGGCCCAGGCGAGCGCGAGGCTCGTGTCGCCGGCGAGGAGCGGCGCGAGGAAGGCCTCGTGTTGCTCGGCGCTTCCCGCGCGCAGGATGGCCGTGCCCGCCGAGAGCACGGACGCGACATACGGCTCGGGGAGGAGCCCCGCGCCGAATTGCTCGAGGAGGATCGCGACGTCCACGAACGAGCCGCCGAGGCCGCCCGCGGATTCGGGGAAGGCGAGACCGATCCAGCCGAGCTCGGCCATCGTTTTCCAGAGCGATTTGCTCCAGCCGATGGAGTCTTCGCGGAGGGCGCGGAATCGCGTGACGGGAGATTCCTTCTTGACGAAGGAGGCCACGGTGCTTTCGAGGAGCTTCTGATCGGGAGTGAGGTCGAAATTCATGGCGAGTCCCCGTCAGCTCGGCAGGCCGAGGATGGCTTTGGCGATGACGTTCTTCTGGATCTCGTTGCTGCCGCCGTAGATGCTGGCCGCGCGCGTGTAATTGAACTGCGGGGGAATCGAGGCACAGCCCTCGGGGACCGTGCCCGGCTCGTTGTGCCAGGAGAGCGAATCGTGCCCCATCAGGTCCATCGCGAGCTCGTACATCTGCTGCATGATCTCGCTGCCGCGAATCTTCAGGATACTCGACTCGGCCCCCGGCGCGTGTCCGAGCTCGGCCGAGGCGATCGCCCGGTAATTCGCCATCTTGAGCGCCCAGAGCTCGATCTCCATCCGGGCAATCCGCGCGCGCCACGACGGCACCTCGATGAGCGGCACGCCCTTCTCCTTCGTCGCCGCCGCGATGCATTTGACGCGCCGGAGCATGCGCGTCGACAACCCCACGGCCGCGATGTACGTGCGCTCGTGGCCGAGCAGCGCCTTCGCCAGCGTCCAGCCACCATGCAGCGGGCCGACGAGGTTTTCCGCGGGCACGACGACGTTCTCGAAGAACGTGTCGCAGAACGCGAGCGTCCCGGCGATCGTGAGCGTCGGCCGCGCCGTGACGCCAGGCGCCTTCATGTCGACGAGGAAAAAGCTGATGCCCGATTGCTTCTTCGCGGTCTTGTCGGTCCGCGCAAGCACGAAGATCCAGTCAGCGTACTGCGCGTACGTCGTCCAGGTCTTTTGCCCATTGAGGACATAATTGCCTTTGCCGTCGGGCTCGGCCGAGAGCTTGAGCGAGGCGAGGTCGCTGCCGGCGTTCGGCTCCGAATACCCCTGGCACCAGACCTCCTCGCCCGCGAGGATCTTCGGCAAGAAGCGCCTGCGCTGCGCGTCGCTCCCGAACTGGAGGATTAGGGGCCCGACCATCGTGAGGCCGAACGGAGAGAGCCCCGGGGCGCCGGCGAGCTCGAGCTCCTCGGTCAGGATGAAGCGGCGCGTGACGTCGAGCCCAGCGCCGCCCCATTCCGCGGGCCAATGGGGAGCAACCCAGCCCTTCGCGTAAAGGATCCGGTGCCACTCCATGATTTCGTCGTGATCGAAATGCCCGTCGACGTCCGCTTTCTCGCGGATGCGCGGAGGCATGGCCTCCCGGATCCACGCGCGGACCTCGTCGCGGAAGGCGATCTGTTCAGGGGTGAAGGACAGGTCCATCAGGCTCTCCGGGGTCGGTCCATAGTGCGAACGGGCGCCGGAGGGAAGCCCCCTCGTGTCCTTCACGGGGCCTCAGAGGCTTCTCCCGGTTTCGTCCCGGTCCACTTTGCGCAGCTCCAGCGGGGTGCCCCCCGTCCAGCGGCGGAAGGCGCGATAGAAGCTGCTGCGCTCCGTGTAGCCGAGGAGGAAGGCGATCTCCTGAATCGAGAGGGATCGATCCTGCAGATAGCGGTCGCAGAGAGCGCGGCGCTGCTCGTCGAGGAGGTCGTTGAAGACGACGCCCTCGTCCTTGAGGCGGCGCTGCAAGGTGCGCGGGCTGAGCGCGAGGCGCCGGGCGATGTGATCTTGCGAGGGAGCGCCGCCGCGCAGCTCCTCGACGAGGAGGCGGCGCACGCGATCGGCGAGCCCGTTCTCGTGCGGGAGGCTATCGAGCTGGATCCGGGCCTGCTCCTCGAGATAGGCGCGGAGGCGTGGATTGGCGAGGCGAAGCGGCCGCTCGAGCTCTTCGCGATCGGTGATCATCCGGGTCTCGGGCATCTCGAAGCGCACGGGGCAGCCGAACGCCTCGTCGTAGGGGCGGAGATCACGCGGGGCCGGATGCTGGAACCAGATTTCGCGCGGCCGAAAGGCCTCGCCGACGTAGATGCTGAGGCTCTTCACCCAGGTCGCTGCGATCGACTCCGCCATCGCGCCGATCCGGCCGATGGATGGGTGCAGCACTCGGCGGAGACAGGCGTCGCCGCCCTCCAGGTCGAGGGCAGGGAGCAGCATCTCATGAACGAGATGCCGATAGCGGTCGGCTTGCAGCACGGCCTCGCCGAGCGTGGCGGCGTGCGCCGCCATGTACGTGAGCAAATTGCCGTGATCGAGCTCGAAGCTGGCGCCAAAGGTCAGGCCGAGCGAGCCCTTCGGGAAGCGTGGCGCCGCGATTCGCCACAAGGCCACGTACCGAGCCATGGGGACGCGCAGATCGGGATCCACGAGATCGGTCTCGGAGGCGCCCGCCGCGGCGAGGAGCGGCCGTGGGTCGAGGCCGGCGCCCTCGAGGACGCTCACGACGTGCCGGAAGGCGCCCGCGTGCACCGTGCTCGTCACCTCCGGCGCGCGGAGCGATCGGGCGCGCTCGCGCGGCTCTGTCTGGCTGGGCGCCTCTTCCGCGGTCGTATACGTATCCATCACGTCTGTCCATGACACCGGCGCGACGGGTGTCGGCGTTGGTTTCTTGCCGCGCGTGTCGGTGGACGCAACAACATTGTCGCAGGCGGACACTGGCGGGATTCCGGGAGAGCAGGCATCCTCGATTGCATCGATGAGCGCAAACAGCGCGGGGCGCGCCGGATCGGCTGCCTCTCATGCCTGCGTTCGCCACTCGTATCCCACCCGACCGCGTGTCGGGTGACGGAAGGAGGATTGTCATGCTCAAGAAAATTCTCGCTGGCCTGGGTCTCTCGCTTTCTCTCATGGCCTGTCTGGGCGCGCCCGAGGAAGGTGTGACCGTGGACGAAGGCCCCGTCGCCACCGCAGAGCAGGCGCTGCGGCCTTCGGGTCGCTATCGGACCTACTACAGCGACAACACGTACACGGTGGCGGTGGGCTGGGAAAACCGCGAATGCGATTGGCGGTACGACTCTTCCGACGGCGACTTCTCCGCTTACTACAAGGAGTTCCGTTACGATTGCCCCGAATACAACGATCCCTTCCTGCCGTCGACGAAGTGCTGGGACTGTACGACGGCGACGTCGTGCACGCTCCAGCCGTGCCCGTAAAAGGCCTGTCAGGGGCACGCCGGCGGGACGAACGCCGGATCGACGAGATCCACCGCCACATTGCCCGCGCCGCCAAAGTCGTTCTCCGGCTCCCACGGGTCGACGTCGAAGAAAGCGGGCTCGGTCCAGCCGTTTGACGCATTGATGAGGTTTCTGTCTGTCGTTGCTTCCTCCTCACCCAGGCTTCGCCTGGCGCACTGGTGCTCAGGATCTACAGCGTCACGATCGAATTGCTGCGGCGGCTGCGGCCCATCATCGAGAAGATCGGCGGGAAGGATGCGAACCTGGCGGATCAGCTACGGCGCGCCGCCACAAGCGTGCCGCTGAATCTGCACGAGGGCGCGTATTCGCAGGGGCGGAACGAAAGGGCGCGGTGGCACACGGCCATGGGTTCGGCGGCGGAGGTGCGGGCATGCCTCGATGTGGCGGAAGCACTCGGATACGTGGATAGAGTGGACGAGGAGCTGCGCAACAAGCTGGACCATCTCGTCGGTACCCTGCATCGGCTCACGCGGCGATAATGGTTCGTGCGGGCCGTCCTCCCCCAGGGCGGCCCGCTCGCACGGCCTGGATCTCAGCGCCCATGACACCGCACATCGCGCCATTCACGGTGGATCCTGGCGATCCTTGTGCACGGCGAGGGCGGAGCCGCGCAAGAGAATTCACAGGCTGGTGGGACACACAATGTCTGTGCGCGACGGGTCCCGCGTCGTATCCGACCACCGACCGGCGCGTCGAAGACCTCCACGATCTATGTCGACGAAGACCCCGGCCGTTGCCGACAACCGCAGCGAGCCCGTCGACGAAGCCCCCAGCCGTTGCCGACGAGCACGGCGAGCATCTCGACAACCACCCCAGCCGTTGCCGACGAGCGCAGCGAGCATGTCGACAACCACCCCGGCCGTTGTCGGCGACCACGGCGAGCCGGTCGACGAAGCCCCCAGCCGTTGCCGACGAGCCCGGCGCCCTCACGGCGACGGGAACCAAACGCTCGCTTCTCCCGATCGCCCGAACGACCTCCGCGCGCGGCGCCCCATCCCTGTTTCGCCCCCGCGCGGTCGCGGAAATCGTCTACGCTTCGTCGGTCACGGCTCCGACGACACCATCGAAAAACTCCACGCAGCTCGTGTCGTCGAGCAGCCGATTCCATCCGCGCTCGTCGAAAGGCACCGGCAGCCCGTGGTTCGTGAGCAGGACGGCAACGAGCTGCCGCGACGGATCGATCCACATGTACGTGCCCGCGCCGCCCGACTTGCCATACGAGCCCGGCGACAGGCGTGTCCCGCCGTTCGAGAATCGCGGCGTGATGAGCTCCCAGCCATACCCCTTCGGCGTCGACACGAGGTTTTCGAGCGGCGACGTGTCCGTCTTCCGCGCGTCGACGAACGGCGTCTGATTCGCGACCATCGCGGCGACAAGCTCCGGCCCGAGGATACGCTTTCCATCGTACGTGCCGCCGCCGAGCACCATCTGGCAGAACGTGGCCACGTCCTTCACCGTGGAAAACACGCCGTCACAGCCGCACACCCCGCCAAGTAAAAAATCCTGGTCGTCCTGCACCGTGCCCCGCACGACCGCGGTGCGCCGCTGCGTGGCGCCCGTCGCCGCGATGCGCGGGTGCAGCGCCGCCGCGGGATTGTACGTCGTGTCGACCATTCCGAGCGGCCTCCACACGGCGTCGCGGGCGAACGCGTCGAGCGTCATGCCCGAGGCCGCCTCCACGACCTTGCCGAGCAGGCGATACGTGAGGTCGCTGTATCCCACCTTCGTCCCCGGGGGATACTCGAGCGGTGTCGCCGCCATTTTCCGCCATATCTCGATCGGCTTCTCGTCGAAAAAATGGTTGTCGAGCGGCAGGCCCGACGAATACCGGAGCATGTCCCGTACGGTCACCCGCTCCTTGCCCGCCCCCTGGAACGCCGTCAGGTACTTGACGACCGGATCGTCGAGGCCGAGCTTGCCCCGGTCGACGAGGATGAGTGTCGAAATGGCCGTCGACACGACCTTCGTCATTGATTCGAGGTCAAACAGAGTGTCGAGCGTCACGGGCTCGACGCCCCCGCGGACCTTCTTGCCATAGGCGTGCTGCGCGACGACCTTGCCGTGCCGCGCCACGAGGGCCGCAAAGCCTGGAAAGCCCTCGTCGTTGACGCGGCGCTCGAGGCGCGCGAACACGTCTTCGAGCCGATCGAACGACATGCCGACGTTCTCGGGCGCATCCGGCACGAGCGGACCCGTGGAAGACGAAGACACGAGCGGTTTCGGCGTGTCCGCGCCGCGCGACATAGGCTCCGGGCAGCAAGCCGATGCGAGCAGCAGAGACCCGACACCTTGAAGAAGTCGGCGGCGATCGAGGGAGGACGTGAACTTGCCCATAAGAAGGGAGATTCTTCGTCAGCGGAGGGGATGGAAGCGTCACGCGGGCACACAGGGAACGCCCGCGCGCAAGCGCAACATTTTGCCGACCTTTACGTGGGCAGCAAGTTCCACGTCAGGGGGGTGCGCGGTTTTGACGGGGGTTTGGGGGCAGAGCCCGGCGCGCCCGGGCGAGCCCCCAAGCGCCCGAAGCATGGTCGCTCACTTCGAGCCCACGGATTTCCTTGGCGTCCAGGCGGGCGGATCACTGGCGGGAAAAGATTCCTCGGATGCCTCGTCCACGAGCTCGTCGGCGACCGTTTTGGGTTCGAGCACCCGGGTCTCCCCTTCCCATGCGACCGGCGGCCTGCCGTGCTCGGGCTCGTCGGCCGGCGTGCAGCCGCTCGGTTTCTCGGGCTGGGACGTTCGATCGTTGCGTTCCCCGGGGTTCCACGTCTGGGCCATGAGGTTCCTCCACGGGTCTCATGCCCGCCTCGGGGCGGACCGCAAGAGGGGCACGGACCGAACCGGGCCGCCGTCATGCGGGGCGCCGAGCGCATCCTCAATGGATGACTCGGCCAAACCCTGGACGTGGGTCTTTTCGTGCCCAACGAAAGCGGCGAGTCCGAGCCACGCGGCATCCGGCTGGCCGAACGCCACGCGAGGAGACAGATCATGGCCGAAAAAAATAAGGACGAGGGCAAGGGCACGATGACCGTCCAGGAGGCGGGGCACCTCGGCGGCAAGGAGGTTCAACATCAGCGTGATCTCCGCGATCGGAAGGAGGTCCGCGGGCAGGCGTACGACAAGCCAGGACCGCCCGAGGGGACGGCGTTCGGCATCGGCGCGATCACGCAGGCGCTCGCCGGGATGGAATTTCCCGTGACGAAGCAAGACCTGCTCGAACGGGCGGGCGATCAGGAGATCGAATATCGCAAGGGGCAGCCCGTCTCGCTCCGTCAGATCATCGAGGACCTCGAAGACGAGGAGTTCCCCTCGATGGCGAACGTCGTGCAGGCGGTGAGCGGCGCCCTCAAGGAAGAGGGGCTCAGCGGCGGCGGCGAAAAAGAGGAGAAGGCGGCCTAGCGCCACACCCCCGGGCCCCTCTCCATGCCGTGGAGAGGGGCCCTTCAGGGTTCGTCATTCGACCGTGACCGTCTTCGCGAGGTTGCGCGGCTGGTCGACGTCGTTGCCCTTCAGGTTCGCGACGAAATACGCAATGAGCTGGAGCGGGAGCACCGTGAGGAGCGGGAGCACCTCGTCCGGCGCTTTCGGGATCCACACGATGTGCTGCGCGAGCTCCAGCATCGGCTCGTCGCCCTTCGTGGCAATGGCGATGACCTGACCCTCGCGCGCGCAGACCTCCTGCAGGTTCGAGAGCATCTTCTCGTATTGCGCGTCGCGCGGGCAAACCGCGACGACCGGGAGCTGCTCGTCGATCAGCGCGATCGGGCCGTGCTTCATCTCGCCCGCCGCGTAGCCCTCGGCGTGCGCGTAGGAGATCTCTTTCAGCTTGAGCGCGCCTTCGAGCGCAATCGGGAAGCCGAGCCCGCGGCCGAGGAAGAGCACGTCCTTCGCGTGCACGAGCTTCTTCGCGATGGCGTGCACGTAATCGGCGTCGCCGAGGATCTCGCGCTGGTGGCTCGGGATCTCCCAGAGCGCCTGCAGCACCTTCTGCGCGCGCTCCTGCGGCAGCGTGCCGCGCCGCCGGCCCATGTACACCGCGAGCAAGAGGAGCGCCGCGAGCTGCGTCGTGAAGCATTTCGTCGAGGCCACGCCGATCTCGGGGCCCGCGTGCGTGTAGAGCGCGCCGTCCGCCACCCGCGGGATCGCGCTGTCGAGGACGTTCGCCACCGCGAGGACCCGCGCGCCGCCCGCCTTCGCCGCCTTCACGGCCGCCAGCGTATCGGCCGTCTCGCCCGACTGGCTCACCGCGATCACCAGATCGTCCGGGTAGAACAGCGGCTCGCGGTAGCGCACCTCGCTCGCGAGCTCCACGACCGAGGGCACCTTCGCGAGCTGCTCCATCCAGTAACGACCGGCGATCGCCGCGTGGTGGCTCGTCCCGCAAGCCACGAAGTACACGCGCCGGATCTGCTTCGCCACCTCGGGCGGCACGCCCATCTCGGCCGCGTAGACGTCCCCCTCGGCGAGGTCGATCCGGCCGCGCAGGGTCGCCTCCACGACCTCCGGCTGCTCGTGGATCTCCTTGCGCATGAAATGCTTGTAGCCCCCACGTTCGGCCTGCACCGGGCTCCAGTCGATGTGCTTCGCCTTGCGGGTCACGACCTCGCCGGCGACGGTCTCGCAACGCACCCCCGAGGCGCGTAGCTCCACCACGTCCCCGTCCTCGAGGAACATCATCGAGCGCGTGTGCGCGAGCAGCGCCGGAATGTCGCTGCCGCAGAGCATCTCGCCCTCGCCGAGGCCCACGACGAGCGGCGAGCCATGCCGCGCCGCGACCACCACGTCCGGCTCCTCGCGCGACACGACCGCGATCGCGTAGGCGCCCACGACGTGCCGCAGGGCCGCCTGCACCGCGGAGAACAGCGTCTTCTGGCCGCGCGAGAGCTCGCGGTGGATGAGGTGCGCGACGATCTCCGTGTCCGTGTCCGAGAGGAACTTCACGCCCTCGGCTTCGAGCTCCTGCCGCACGGCCACGTGGTTCTCGATGATGCCGTTGTGCACGACGGCGACCGGCCCGGCCGAGTGAGGGTGCGCGTTCGCCTCGCTCGGGCGTCCATGCGTCGCCCATCGCGTGTGCCCGATGCCCGTCGAGCCCGCGAGGGGCCGCTTCTCCAGCGCCTCGGACAAACGCGCGAGCTTGCCCAGCGTCCGCACAATCTCGATGGAACGACCGTCATGGATGGCGACGCCGGCCGAGTCGTACCCCCGGTACTCGAGCTTCCGCAACCCGTCGACGATGATGGGGGCCGCATGCCGCGTCCCGACGTATCCCACGATCCCGCACATCGGATGCCTCGCTTCGGAAAGCGGCACGCGCGCCGCTGCCGAGGTGTAACCCGAGCGGTGGCTCCGAGCGAAAAAACTTCGACACCGGCCGCGGTGCGGTGCGTCAGGAATCCTCGTTCCGCCCCGCACGCGTACGGCGCGCGAAGGCGATCGCGATCCCGCAAGCGAGCGCGGACACGAGCGCGGCGCCCCCGAACGCGAGGGCCCCGCCCCCGCGGCGATAGACGTGGATCCAGCCGAGCATGCCGGTGACGGACCCCAACGAGATGGTGGCCACGAACACCCCCTGCGCCGTTCCGAGAAGGTGCTTGGGCGCACGATCTTTCACGTAAGCGAGGGCCGAGACCCACGGGAGGCCGAAGGTGATCGCGTGGAGGGGCTGGAGCACGAGGAGCGGCCAAAAGCCCGGGACGAACCCGATGAGGATCCAGCGGAGCACGGCGACCCCGTACGCGATGGCGAGCAGGACCGGGGCGCGGACACGCGCGGCGAGGGCGCTCGCGTTCGCCATGAGCACGACCTCGGCGGAGACGCCGACGGCCCAGGTCGCGCCGAGGATCCGCGGCGAGGCGCCCCGCGCGAGCAGGTGCAGCGAGAAGCACTGGTCGTAACAAGCGAAGGCGACCTGCGCGAAAAACGCCGAGGCGAGGAAGAGGCGCACGTCGGCGCTCGTGAGCAGGGCGCGGATCTGCGCGGCCGAGGGCCTCGCAGGGACGGGCACGCGGGAAGGGAGCGCGAAGCTTATGCCGAGCGTGACGAGGAGGAGCGCGGCGATGGCGAGCGGGATCTGCACAGCAGACGTCGGCTCGAGCCCGCCGGCGAGGATCGCGGCGACGAGAAACCCCATCGAACCGAAGAGGCGCGTCATGCCGTAGGGCACGTGCCCCTCGCGGGCCGCTTCGAGGGCCACGACGTCGCCCAGCATGGTCATGGGCGTGCGGAAAAACGCGAAGACGACGACCGGCAGGAGCAGCGCGGCGAAGGTCCCGCCCCCGGCCCCCGCGAGCGCCGCGACGCCGGCAAACCCGACGAACGCCCCTGCGCACGCGACGCGGAGGAGATGGCCCCGCAGGCCGAGCGCGTCGGCCACGAGCCCGAACACGGGCGGGCCGATCACGCCCATCGCGGGGTACGTGGCCATGAGCAGGCCGAAGTGCACGCCCTCGATGCCACGCGCGGCGAGCCAGGGCGGAAAAAACGGCAAATACACGCCGAGCACCGCGAAGCTCGCGAGGTAGTAGAGGCGGAGCGCGACGACGCCGGGCACGTGCGGCGCGCACTTTGCACGACGAAACGGGCCACCGCAATAGGGCCTGGACACCAATGGTCGCGCCCGACCGAGCGCAGGAAATTCCCTCGGTGGGGCCTCGGCGAACCCGGGGGTACCGTCGTCCGATCGAAAGCGCCAGGCAGTGTGAAGGAGGAAAGCGATGCACGATCACGCCACGCACGGCAGCCACGCGCACGAACATGGAGAGGGCTGCGGCCACACGGCGATCCGGCACCAGGGGCACACCGATTACCTGCACGATGGGCACCTGCACCACGCGCACGGCGATCACACGGACGAGCACGTCATTGCAGTGGACCAGGCGAACCGCGCCGAATGCACGCCCTCGCACGCCTGCGGCGAGCACCAGCAGAGCCACGTGCACGGGCCTGCATGCGGGCACGAGGGGGTCCCGCACGGAGATCACCTCGATTACCTCGTCGGCGGGCACCTGCATCATCCGCACGGCGGGCATTGCGACGATCACGGCAAGCTCGAGCTCGCCTGATCCAGGGCTCCCGACACGCGTCTTGCGGCCCGACCTGGCCGGCTGGTAGCCTCCCCCGGCTGGAGGGTCTTTTCATGAAATCGAAGGATGATCGGCAATCGATCGAGCGCCCGCTCGGGCGCGTGGTTCTCTCGTGCCTCGGCATCGCGCTCGCCTCGCTTGCCGTGGCCTGCGCGGGCGGCTCGAACAACAACCCGACCGGCGGAGGCGGCGAGGGCGGCGACGGCTCCGGCGCGGCGGGAGGAGGAGGCTCGGGCGGCGCGGGCGGCGAGGGCGGCGAGGGCGGCGGCGCGATCGTCTACCCCGTGGCCCCGGAAGAGGTCGTGAAGTTCAACCCCGCGCTCGGCGAGCTGCCGGAGGGCATCGCGATCGACGGGACCACGGCGTACGTGAGTTACTCGGTGAACCCCAAGGTCGTGAAGCTCGACCTCGAGACCGGCGCCGTCACCGATTACGGCACGATTCCGGGGCCGGTCGGCCTCGCGTTCCCGCAGGGCGTCGGCATCGACGCGAACAAGAACGTGTACGTCGTGGTGAAGAGCGAAAGTCCGCAGCAGTTCCAGGCGGGGGTCTACAAGTTCCCGCCGGGCGGCGGCGAGGCCACGTGGGTCCCGGGGACCGAGACGTTGACCTACCCGCGCGCGATCACGTTCGCGAGCTTCGGTTCGGGCTTCGTGTCGAACCCCGTCGCCGCGTCGTTCACCGAGATCCAACCGGGGGACGCCGTGGGCTCGGAGATTGGACCCAGCAAGGAGTTCTCGGGCGACCAGATGTCGGCTTGCGCGTACGGCGAGATGATACCGAGGGGAATCACGAGCGTCGTCGCCTCGGGCACCAGCATGGCCGATGCCTCGTTCTTCTGGACCAACGCCGACCGGGCGACGATTTACCAGGGCGGATTCGTCCCCGCCGGGGGCGGCGCGGTCACGTTCCAGCTCGGCGGCGCGATCGCGGGCCCCGATTGCGCGCTGCTCGGCGGCGTCGAGAGCCTGATCGAGGATCCGGTGGACGTGAGCCTGCTCGTCGTCGCGCGCGCCGCGCACAAGATCGTCCGCGTGCAGTTCACCGGAGAAACCCAGGTCCTCTCCGAGGGGGAGGGCTTCTACGAGCCCTCCGCCATTGCGATTGGCAAGACGAGCAAGGGCCGCTTCCTCTACATCACGAACTCGGCGCACACGACGTACAACAAGGGCGGCATCCCCGGCGTCGTGCGTATTCCGCTCCCCGACGCCAAGTAAACGCCCGCCCGGCGACCTTGCTGCACCGCAGCAATCCTCTCCATCCTCTCACATCGTAACCTTCATTTCCGTGCCTGCGGCGCGTGTTGCACCGCCGCAGACGACGCTTGCCTTCCTGCACCCGCGCGCCTACCCTCGATCCGATTACGGTGGAGGTTTGCCATGGCATTGCGTGAGGTTTCCGTAGGCGTGCTTGTTTTGCTTCTGGCGGCGGCCTGCGGCCCGACTCCGGATCCCGAGGCGACCGGTGGCCAGGGAGGCCAGGGCGCATCGGGCGGGAATGGGCCCGGCGGCTCGGGCGCGGGCGGCGCGGGCGGCGCGGGCGGAGAAGGCGGCAGCGTGCCGTATCCCTCTGCGGATGCATTCGACCCGGCGTACGACGCTTATTTCGATCCGCCCGCGGCCGGCGCGTACGTCGACGATTACCGCGTCGTCGGCGAGATCACCCCGCCGTCCTGGTCCTGGGGCAAGATCGAGCTCGTCGAGGGGCTTCAGCGTTACCGCACGGAGGGTTACAACGTCCGCACGCAGAAGCTCCGCTGGGAGGACACGTTCGAGGACGACACGTACAAGCTGAAGACGTATTTCGGCGCGCTCAATCAACAGCTCGTCGACGGCTTCAACATCCATTACAAGGACGCGTGCGCCGGCGAGGTGGGGAAATCGGGCGCGCCGGCCTGCGGCAAGAAGGGGCCGATGCGCCCCGAGGCGCGGTTCGTCCTTTTGCACCACGGTCCGAAGACGGCGTCGCTCTCCTGTGACAAGACGAAGACGCCCGTCTTGCTCGTGCACGGCGCCATGCAAAACGGCAACGTCTGGCTCCTGCCCGGCGGCGACGACGGCGCGGGGAGCGCGTACCCGGGCACGGCGCAGAAGACGGGCTTCGTGCAATGGCTCGAGGAGCGCGGGCATTGCACGTACGCGCTCACGTTCGGCACGTTCCACGGCGACAACTTCAACCAGGCGACGAACCTGGCGAACGTGATCCGCCGCGTCTCCGCGCTCGTGGGCCAGCCCAAGGTCGACATCGTGGCCTGGAGCAAAGGCGTCCTCTCGGCCGACCTCTACCTCTCGAATGTTTCGAGCTGGAAGGATTGGGGCTCAAAACATTTCGAGCGCGTCGCCGCGGACTCTGCGAAGAACGTGCCCGCCTTCCGCAAGGACGTGCGCACGTACGTCGCGCTCTCCGGCCCGCACCTCGGCATCGACCTGAACTTCCGCCACCCGTTCAACAACCTCATCATCTACAGCACGCCCGACGCCGCGCCGATCGGCCAGGGCCCGGTGACCTGGGGATGGATGAGCGCCGTGCAATGCGTGACGTTCGGATATGCCTCGGGGCCGAACTCGATCTTCCCGAACCCCTACGCCTACTCGGCCTGCGAGAACCGCGGCGCGACGTGGCCCGATTTCTGGACGCGCATCTACACCTCGAACATCACGGGCCTCGACGCCGAGGGCAAACCCGTCTCCGCGATGAGCCTCGAAGCCCTGAACGCAGCCGAAGGCGTGAGCGGCGCGGACTTCGATTTCGATCAGTACAACCACGCGATGTGGGGCTCGCTCGACGAGTCCGGCGCGTATGTCTCGGCCTACCTCGGGCAGCTCCAGACGGCCTACGACCTGCGCAGTTTCTACCCCTTGCCGAACCGCCAGGATGATCCGGTCTCGTACGATTGGTCCGAGCTCGACACCGACGAGTCGAAGTGGCGCGACTGGGTGAGCGTCTACAAGCTCGGCTACAACCCGGCCGGGGCGTGGGGCACCGGTGGGTGGATCGAGGACGACGACGCGCACATCACCTGCCGCGCCACCGCCTACGAGCCGCAAACCTCGCCCTGCAAGGCGAAGCACGCGTATTACGATACGACGCACGCCGAGGATTATTCGTTCGGGTACGCGACGTACACGCTCATGGACGGCGTCGGTATCGAGGCCGTCATGGAAATGGGCGGCAACTTCATCGAGCGATTGAAGAACCACGGTCTGAGCCCCGACCTCGATTCCCTCTACGTGGTGCACGGCCAGAAGCCCGGCGCGCCCGGCACGATCTTCGAGATCGACGGCATGGAGTGCCCCACCTGCGATCCGAAAGGCGACGGCGTGCTCTTCGACGTGAGCATCGCCGCGCAGGATCAGCTCACGCAAGGCTGGTCGGCCGATGCGAAGGCCTCCCGCTCGAAGCAGGAAGGTGTTCCGTTTGGGCACCTCGAGGTCGGCGTCGCGCCGGCCGTCTGGGAGAAGATCGGGGCCGTCTTCGACAAGTGATCCCGACGCACGCGGCGCGGGCCCGCGCGGGGCTTTCCCCCGAGGCCCGCGCCGCGGTACAACGCGCCATGTCCAAAGACCTCGCCCTGCCCGCATTGGTGACGATTGTCGCCCTCGTGACGTATTTCGTGCTCACGATCAACGTCGGCCGCGCCCGCACGAAATTCAACGTCCCGGCGCCCCAGACCTCCGGGAACGCCGATTTCGAGCGCGTGCTGCGGGTGCAGCAGAACACCGTCGAGCAGATCATCCTGTTTCTCCCGAGCCTGTGGATGTGTGCCCTGATCACGAGCCCCAAGATCGCCGCGGGGCTCGGCGCCGTGTGGATCCTCGGCCGGATCGTCTTCGCGTGGGGCTACTACCAGGCCGCGGAGAAGCGCGGGCCTGGCTTCGGGATCACGATGCTCGGCAACATGGGCCTGCTCATCGGATCGATCTACGGCGTGATCACGACCCTCCTGTGATAGGCTCCGGCGGAGCCGCGTCGAGGAGGGCCGGAGAGTTCGATGCTACTTGCGCCGGGGACCGTGATCGCGGGCCGATACCGCCTAGAGCGGCCGCTCGCGTCCGGGGGCATGGGCTCGGTGTGGGTCGGGCGGCACGTCACGCTGCAGACCGACGTCGCGATCAAGTTCATCTCCACCGAGTCGACCGCGTCCCAGGCCGCGCGCGCGCGCTTCGAACGTGAGGCGCGCTCGGCGGCGCACCTCCGCCACCCGAACGTCGTCGCGGTCCAGGACTACGGCATCGAGAACGAGACGCCGTACCTCGTGATGGAGCTCCTCCGCGGCGAGAGCCTGGAGGAGCGCATCCACTCGCACGGCCGGCTCTCGCTCGCGGCGCTCGCGCAGATCGTGCAGCAGATGAGCCGCGGCCTGCGCAAGGCACACGAGGCGGGCATCGTCCATCGCGATCTCAAGCCGGGCAACGTCTTCCTCGCGCGGGACGACGACGACGAGGTCGAGGTCGTGAAGATCCTCGACTTCGGCATCGCCAAGGAGACGGACATGTCCCTCGGCGAGGCCACGAAGACCAGCGAGCTCATGGGCTCGCCGCATTACATGAGCCCCGAGCAGCTCCGGAGCTCGAAGAAGACCGACGTGCGCAGCGATCTCTGGTCCGTCGGCGTCGTGCTCTACCGCGCGCTGACGGGCAAGATCCCCTTCCCCGGCGACACGCTCGCCGAGGTGATGGTGCAGGTCTTTTCCGCGCGCCTGCCACCGGCGACCTCGATCGTGCCGGAGCTGCCGCCCGCGATCGACGCGTTCTTCCAGCGGGCGCTGGCGAGAAATCCCGACGATCGGTTCCAGTCGATACGCGAGCTCGCCGAGGCGTTCCAGTCGGTCGCGAGTGGTCGCGGCATGCCAGCGGCGCCCGCGCCCCCGAGCCCGCCGGAGGGCGCGCGCGGCTCGCTTCCGAGCGTGAACGCGCTGGGTACGCCGCTGCCCGTGGCACCGCCGATGGGCGGCGTGCCACCTGCGCCGTCTTCGTCACCGGGTCTGTCGGCGCCGCAGTTCACGTCCCCTGCCCCGGCGTCCTCGCGAGGTTTTGGGGGGCTCACGCAGCCGGAGGCTGCACTGCGCTCCCCACACCCCCCAGGGGTGCCGGCTGCACCGAACTCCTCGCGAAGTCCTTCGGCGCCGCAGTTCGCGCCGGCTGCGCCGACGTCCTCCCCCGGTTTGTCGGCGCCGCCGATCTCTTCGCCAGGTTTGTCCGCACCGCAGACCTTGGCCTCCACGACGACGCCGCCCGTGCCCGTGGTTGGTCCGGACGCACCTCCGCCGCTCGTGCCGGGAGGCCCCACCGCGCCGCCCGTCTCGATGCCGACGTTCCCGGAGGCGGCCACGCCGCAGCCGCCCGCGGACGCCTCGGCCGCGCCGCTCGGCGCCCCGTTCCAGGAGCCGCCCGCGGCCGCGCCCTTCCCTGCGCCGCCGGGCGCCGCCGCGCCGGAGCGCGAGCCCCCGAACCCGCTCGACCCGCGTGCGTCCCGACGAACCCGGCAGGTGCAAGCGGCCGTGATCGGCGTGCTCGTCGTGGGTCTCTTGGTCGCGATCGTGCTCATCGCGTCGCGCCGCTCGCCCGATCCCGAGGCGGCCGCGTCTCCGCCCGAGGCGACATCGCCCGATTCGGCGGGAGCGGCCACGGCGGCGGGCACGGCGCTCACGCCGGACGAGATGGCCGCTGCAGTCCCGGACGAAACGCCGATCGAAATCCTCGCGGACGAAGCGGCGGCCGCCCCGAGCGCAACGCAGGCGCCGCGCCCCTCGGGGTGGAAGCCGATCCCGAAGGGCCACGGGCGACTCCTGATCCGTGCCAAGGGAGGTATCTGCAAGGTCACCGTCAATGGCGTGTACTACGGTGTGACGCCGGTCGACGCGATCGTGGAGACGGGAAAGCAACGCATCTTCTGCCGCATGCCCACGGGCTCCACGCGATCCAAGGAGCTACGCGCGCCCGAGTTCAAGGTGACCAAGGTCGAGTTCGAAGTGAAGCAATGACGGCGGCCACGGGCGGCCTGCCACGCTCGGAATTTGGCGGGCGACGAAACGCTAGGCTTTCGCTATAGGTAGTATTGGCCAACGTGACGAGCTCAGATACGAAAGACGATCTGCCCGAGGAGATCGAGGCAGACCTCGTAGAGGACGACGAGGAGGAGCGCCGGGACACGCGCGAGTGGCGTACCCGCTCGTGGCTGCCGAAAGCGCCGCTCTTCGGGCTCGACGCGAGCTTGTCGGAGCTCGGCGTGGCGATCCTGGAAGCCGACGCCGAGGGCCGCCTCGTGCGCATGAACGCGACCGCCGAGCGCCTCACGGGCGAGAGCTTCGAGGAGAGGCGCGGCGCGCAGCTCGACGAAGTCTTCCGCGTGCGGCCCGCATCGCCCCCGACGCCGTTCCCGTCCGAGGGCTCGTCGGTCGGCCCGCTCCCGACGGGCATGCTCGGGCAAACCGCGTTGCTCGAGCGGAAAGACGGGCAGATCGTGGCCATCCGCCACGCGACGGGCATCTCGACCGCGAGCGAGGGCGCGACCGGGCGCGCGGGCAAACTCGTGGTCTTCCGCGACGCGAACGTCGAGCAGCTCCTCTCGCTCCAGATCGCGCGGCAAGCGCGCTACGACGCGCTGACGGGTCTCTTGAACCGCCACGCCTTCGCCGAGCGCATCGAGCAAGCGCTCGCGCAGAGCCGTGAGCGCGGCGTGCGGCACGCGCTCGTGTACTTCGACCTCGATCGGTTCCGGCTGGTCAACACGACGTGCGGCCACGACGCGGGCGACGACCTCCTCCAGTGGGTGGCGACGCGCCTGCACGAGATCATGGGGCCGCAGGACGCGGCGGGTCGGATCGGCGGCGACGAGTTCGTGGTGCTGCTCCATGGGCGGGACACGCTCGAAGCCGAGCAGGTCGTGCGCAAGCTCCAGCGGACGCTGCACGAGTTCCGCTTCGGCTGGCAGAAGAAGACGTTCCCGGTCGAGGCGAGCATGGGCCTCGTGCCGTTCGGCGCCGAGTTCCACCGCGCGGCCGAGGTGCTCGGGGCCGCGGATCAGGCCTGCCGCTTGGCGAAGGACAGCGGCCGCGGGCGCCTGCAGATCTACATGAACGACGACCAGGACATGGCGCGGAGCCGGCGCGCCATGCAGTGGGTCGCCAGCATCCAGCGCCACCTCGCGGACGGGCGGCTGCGCCTCTTCGCGCAGGAGATCCACGCGCTGCCGCCGACGAAGCGAAGGGGCCTGCATTTCGAGGTCCTCGTGCGCGTGGTCGGCGACGAAGGGCAGCTCGAATCGCCGGTCGGGATCATCCAGGCGGCCGAGGACAGCCGCATGATGGACGAGATCGATCGGTACGTCGTGTCGAGGACGCTGGCGACGCTCGGCTCGCTGCCGAAGGAGCACCTGAAGCACCTGCACACGTGCGCGATCAACCTCTCGGCGCTCTCGCTCCTGCGCGAGGGGCTGCTCGATTTCCTCGTCGAGCAGCTCGGCAAGTACAAGGTGCCGGCGACGAAGATCTGCTTCGAGATCACGGAGACGGCGGCGTTCGCGAACCTGCAGGAGGTGCTCTGGATGATGCAGGAGCTCGGGGCGATGGGCTGCCGGTTCGCGATCGACGATTTCGGCAGCGGGCACGCGTCGTACGGGTACCTGGAGAGCTTGCCGGTCGATTACGTGAAGATCGACGGCATGTTCGTGCGGAGCATGCTGGACAGCCCGCTCCACCGGGCGATCGTGGAGAGCGTGCAGCGCATCGGCGGGATGCTGGGGATCGAGACCGTGGCCGAATCGGTCGAGACGCAGCCGATGGCGGAGATGCTCTCGAACATGGGCATTCATTATGCCCAGGGCTGGCTCTACGGAAAACCGAAGCCGATCGGCGACGTCCTGGCGACGCTGGCCTTGCCGGACGGGAAATGATCTACGGGCACTCGCCCGTGACCGACTCGGTCATTCCCGTCCCCAGGTTGCACATGACCTCGTAGTTGCACGTGGCGCTCGCGAAGGAGCACGACGAGGCGAGGTTGTTGTCCTGGCAATACGAATCGACGCATTCGATCCCGGGATCCGTGGGCGGCGCGGCGGGCGGGCCGGCGGCGCTGGCCCAGGAATCGCAGACGAGCTTGCCAGCCTCGCAGGAGCATTCGTAGCCCCATTCGATGAAGTTGAGCTTGCACGTCTCGCCGGGCTGACACCCCACGTCCTGCCCACAGCGCTTCTTCGCGCCCGCGAGCGAGCCGCCCGTGCCGCCGCCACCATCCGAAGCGCTCCCGCCCTCGTCGCTGCAGGCCACGAACAGAAGCAGGCCGGCTGTCATGGCCATGAGGCCGCGCAGAGGAATCTTCGTAAGAAAAGCCATGGTGGGTCTCACCTTCATTTTTTGGTCTCGTGAAGTCTCCAGAGGTACCAGCAAGCAACCGAACGATAAGGCCTCCAGGGCCGCGCGAGCTTGATCATTCGCTCGGGCGTCGGATCCTTCCGGAGTCCGTGGAGCTTTTTCATTCCCTTCTGGATACCGAGATCCGCGACGGGGAGCACGTCGGGCCGGCCGAGGCGGAAGATCAAGAACATCTCCGCGGTCCAGCGCCCGATGCCTTTGACGCGCCGCAGGTGCTCGATCACGGCCTCGTCGTCGAGCGCGGGCAGCTCGTCGAGCACGAGCGTGCCATCGAGGAGTTTTTCGCAAAGGTCCCGGATGAACTTGACCTTGGACCCCGACAAACCGCAGGTCCGGAGCGCCTGCTCCTCCACGCGGAGGAGCTCGGCGGGCGGGAGGAGTTTTCCTCCGCCGAGGGCGAGGACGCGGCCGAAAATGGTATCGGAAGCCTTCACGGAGAGCTGCTGGCTGACGATCGACTCGACGATGGCCTCGAAAAACCCGGGCGTATGAAAAGGCCCGCTCGTCTGGGCGGCGGAGCCGAGACGACACGGGCCAACGGAATGGATGAGCTCGGCGAGGCGAGGATCGGCGGCGGAGAGGAAGCGGAGGGCCTCGGCGTGGGGGTCGGGGGCGGTCGGGGTCATGGAGCGGTGATCTTACCGAGGAAGAGGTTGTTTGTCGTGGTGTGTCGCGGAAGATCCGTTCTTCATTTCCCTCGCCTCCGAAAACTCGCCCCCAGATCCCACCCATCCCCGCCCCTCGCGAGCACGAGCTCCGGCATCAATCCTCCCGCCACCCGAAGCTCCCCGAGCACGCCCACCCGCAGGCTATGCGTCAGCGCCCGCGCAGATGCATTCGGCGCAAGCTTCGGCGGCTTCATCGCGAGCTCCTTCGCCCGCGCCGCGTCGTCCGCCGTCGCCAGCGATAACAATGCACCGAGCGGCCCCGGCTGCGACGGTCGTACGATATCGATCGAAAGCGCCACCTGCCCCCGCGCGCGGCGCCGGCCGAGCTCCACGCGCGGGAGCGTCGTGGCCGTCACCTCGTGCCCGGGCCTCGACAAGATCGGCGCGAGCGTTCGCGCCACCTCGACGAGATGCGCCGATGCTTCGTCCACCAACAGCTCCGAAGGCGGCCCGCCCCAACCCGGATCCCCATGGGCCGGCGGCAACGGCCCGAGCCCGAGATGCGACAAACGCTCCGGCGGAACCGCGTCCACGAGCCGCTGCGCGACCGACGGCGCGCCGTAGCTTCCGGCCTGGGGGCCGATCTGCAAGACGATCCACGCAGCACGGCCGAGGTCGAATCGGACTGCGCCTTTGCGCTCGCCGTGCAAGCCGAGCCCGAGCCAGCCCACGTCGTCCCGCTCCGCCTCGAATCGTCGTAACGACGTCGCGAGGTCGTCCGCGCGCGCGACCTCGATCCCGTCGAGGAACGCCGAGCCACGCGCCGCGAATCCATTCTTGGAGAGCACGAGCCCACGGTCGCCGCATTCCGCGCGGAATGCCCCCGTCCCGTCCGGCGCGCTCGGATCGAATTTTTGCGGCACCACCGAGACGAGCGGGGAAGCAAGCGCGCGGGCGAGCTTGTGCGGGTCGGTCGTGCCAAACACCACCGCAAGCGGATCCTTCGGGTAAGGCGTGGGCTTCGGGACCTCCGCGAGCACCGCCGCCGCGCCCCGGCCGCGGGCGCGCTCGATCGAGAAGATCACGTCCGCCGCGCCGAGCGTCTCCTTGCGCGCCGTGCGCAGGCCCTCGCGCAAGCGCACGACCGTGCCGAGCGCCTCCTTCGAAGGGAGCGATTGCGCGAGCGCCGGGACCGGGTGGCCCGCGGTGTCGAGGGCGAAAAGCGGATCGGCGATCGCCGCGCCGAAGAGGGCCGCAGTCGGGTCGCGTAGGTCGTGCGGGTCGATCGTGCGCGTGGGCCAGGGCAGGTGCAGCGAGAAGCGGCCGCCGTGCGGGGTGCGGCCGAGCGCAGCGGCGGGGGGCGTCGCGGCCACGAGCGCGCTCGCCAAGGAGGCGCCGAGGAACGTGCGCCTGGACAAACGATTGTCCGAGCCGAACATTTCGTCGCTCATCGCACCACCCAGATCTCGTCCGCGGTCGCGACCACGAACGGCGCGCGTCCCGGGCCATCGGGAGGGCACACCGCGAGCGCGCGCACGCCCGCCGCCGCCGGCAAGCGCATGATCTCGCGCGCGCGCCCCGCCTCCCGCGCCGCCGCGCGCGCCCAGGTGCGCACGACGACCGCATCGTCGAGAGCATTCGCCACGTCGAGCCCGCTCAAGATCTCCGGATCGCCGTCCTGATCGAGATCCCCCACCGCGAGCTGCGCGCCCGCGCCGGTGATCGTCTCGACGTGCCCCGCGTCGTCGCGCACCTCGACCGCGCCGCGATCGCTCCGCGCCGCGATCACGGTGAAACGCTGGCCCCGCGGCGTCACGAGCGAGGCCGCGGCGAGCACGTCGAAGTTGCCGGCCGTGACCGGCGTGATCGCAGTTTCTCCCGGCAAACAAGGCACGAGCGGGCCCGTGAGCCACCCCGACGCGATACGCGCGCAGCCGCTCGCCTCACCCGCCGAGACGGGCAAACCCGCGAGGGGCGCGACGACCGCGAGCTCCGCGTCGAGGCGTAGTGCCTTCGCGCGATCCGTCACGCCGACGTCCGCGAACCGTTTGACGCCGCCCGCTTCGTCCTTTTGCTCGACGAGCCCTGCGAGGCCGATCGGCTCGCGCAGCGGCGACGGGTGCAGCGGCGAGAGATCCGACCAGGAGCGCGAGCGCAGCGGTAAAACCTTGCCGTCACGGATCCGCAGCGTGGTCACGCGGCGGCGGCTCGTGCTCAGGATCTCGAGCGCGCCGTCGCCGTCGAGGTCGCCACACGCGAGAGCCACGACGTCGGACTCGAAGTTCTGGCCACGCGTGACGTTTGCTTTCGCGAGCGGCACGGGTTCGAGGAAGCTACGAATCTCGGCGTCGATCGGCGCCTCGGCGAAGGCGTGCGCGAGCGGGCCCGGCTCGGGATCCCGAATGCGCGCCCAGACGGTGCGCGGGACGGGGAAGACGTCAGCGGTGACGCGCAGTTTGCCGCCGCGGATCTCGACGACGAGGTGGACGAACGATCGCTCGCCGCGCGCCGCCACGCGTGCATCCGCGAGCGAGAGCGGGCTCGGGTGCGCGGAGCTGCCCGCGCCGAGGCGACCCGCGAGGAGCGAGGCGATGCGCGCCGTGAGCTCGGCCCCGCGCGGCGCCGGCGTATCGGAGACGAGCGGCGCGGCGACGACGAGGGCGCGAATGGGAGCGGACGCGAGCTCCGCGGCGAGGGATTCGGCCACACGGGCGACGGAAGCACGCGGCGGGCGCGGCGCGGCCGGCGGAGGGTTCGTCGGGGCCGGGTTCGTCTGCGCGGGGTTCGTCGGGGCCGGCGCGGCGGGCTTTTTTGGCTGGGCGCCGCCGTTTCGCGGGACGAACAGGGCGAGGGCGATCGCCGAGACAAACGCCCCGCGCGCGAGCCTTCCGCGCGAAATTCCCCCGAGCTCGCGCGGGCGCGTCCCCTCGGTGCGTAGCGGCAGGGCGGCCACGCGAGCAGAATAAGCGACCGGGGGGCGCGTGGCTACTCTGCGATCAGCGCGACCGTTCGGTCGAGGGCGCGGCGTCTTCCTCCTCGGGCAAACCCGCGAGCCTGCGCGCCGTCGGACGGATCCCCTCGGCGAGCGCGGCTTGCCCCGCGAGCGCGTACAGGCCGCAGGCCGCCTCGGTGACGCCCTGGTACGTCGAGAGCCACCGGGCCATCGCCAGGTTCTTCGTGCTCTGCGAGAGGATGGCCTCGCGTCGCTCGCGGTCGACGTCGACGAGCGCGCGCCGGAGGTCCGCAATGGCGAGCCCGAGGTCTTCCGCGACGGCGAGCGGCGCGATGGCGAGGCTCTTGATCTTCGGCGGCTCGACGAGCGGGCGCTCGCGAAGGAGGCGCTCGACGGTGCTCGCCACGCGAAGAAGAACCTCGGGATCGTCGGGGATCTGCGAGGGGATGCCGTACGCGGCGGCGACGGGCACGCCATAGGTGCTCGCGAGCGTGGTGCGGAGCGAGAGGAGCAGGGCTTTGAGGCCCTCGACGCGCTCTTCGGCGAGCGCGCGCGGAGCGTCGTCGTCCGCGAGCTCGCGCGCGTGGGCGAGGTCGGCGGCGAACATCGTCTCGGTCGAGCGCGCGAGCAGGTCACGCAGCGCGTGGAGGAAGCTGGCGACGGTGATTTCGCGTGGCAGGCCCTCCGGGAACAGCGCGATTTCGAGCTCCGTGGCGATCTCGGAGGTGTGCTCGTTCAAGGAGCCGAGCACGGTGCGGCTGATGGAGACGCGATCCGCGACGAGCTTGGAGGGTTGCGACATGGGAGGGGACTATGGATACCGCCCCGCGGGCATGCTGAGAAGACCTCACGCCTTCCAGAGCCGGAGTCCCGCGGGCACGACGACGAGCGCGACCACGAGCCCCGCCACGCTGCCGAGCGCGCCCACGAGGCCGAGATCCCGCAGGCCGTCGAAGCGGCAAAGCGCGAGCGCCGCGAAGCCCGTGGCCGTCGTGAGCGCCGTGGCCGCGACCGGAGGACCCTCGTCTCGCAAGGTCTCGCGAATCACATCGTGCTTGACGTCCGGGGCTCCGGTGAGCCCTGAGGGCCGGCCTGTGCCCTCGATCCCCCCGTCGACTTCGCGGGCCCGGTACAGCAAGAACATGCCCTCGTCGACGGTGATCCCGAGCAGCACGGGCAGGACGAGCGCGTCGTAGGCGTGCAGCGGGATGCCGAAGATCCGCACGAGGAGGAGCACCGCCGCGATCTCGCAGAGGACGACGATCGCCGCAATCACCACGTCCCGCGCGCGCCGGAGCGACATCGCGAGCGCGGCGACCACGAGCACCGCGGCGACGCCGCCGATCTTCGGCAGGTCTTGCGCGAGGCTCTGCCGCAGCACGACTTCGAGCCGCGCATACCCTGTCAACATGGCTTGCGGATCGGTCTGCCGCAGCGCTTGCTCGACCCGCGCCGTCGCGCCGGGCACCTCGCGCGGCCGCACGTAGAGCGCCACGAGGTGATCGCCGTCGTCGGTGCCGAGGTAACGCGACAGGAGGATCGAGGCCGTGGTTTTGCGGAGGTCCTCGATCTGGACGAGGTCACGCGAGGGCGCGCGCATCGCATCGAGCGCGCCCGAGAAGCGCGCCGGGGCAAACCCCGTCTCCACGAGCGCTTTTTCGAGCTCGTTCGCCTTCGCCGGGAGATCGAGCGCGTCGCGCGCCGAAAAGCGCGCCTCCTGCGTCTCCTTCGCGGGCGCGAGGGCCGTGAGCGCATCAACCGCCTCGACGTCGTCCTTCATCGCGGAGAGCGTCTCCGCGAGTCGGTCCCCGCGCGCCCGCGCGCGCTCGAGATCCCGATCCGCGACGAGCACGACCCATTGCCCGCGTTTGCCCCCGAACGCGTCGAACACCGCCTGCTGCACCTTCAGCGGCTCGAGCTCCTTCGGCCGCACGGCCACGATCGATTCCGACAAACCCGGCGCCGCGCCCAGGAAAACGGCCCCGACGGGCAGGAGGGCGACGAAGGCGAGGAGCGCCGCGCGCCTGCGCGTGCCCGAGAGCCAGGCGAATGCATCGGTCCAGCGCACGGGCGCCGGTGGAGGCGGAGGCTTTCGTTCGAGGAGCGCGCCGACCTCCGGCGTCACGAGCACGATCGCCACCGCCGTGAGGAGCTCGCCCGCGGCGCAAAGGAGGCCGAGCTGCTGCATGGCCTCGATGCTCGAAAACGCGAGCGCGCCGAACGCCGCAGCCGCCGTCCCGGCCGCGAACAAGACGCCGCGCGCCGTCTTCGCCCGCGCCACGCGCGCGGCCTCGCGAGGTTCGAGCCCGGCCCGCCGCGCTTCGAGCAGCGCCGCATAAACGTGCACGCCCGTGTCGACCCCCACGCCCACGACGACCGACATGAACGCGATCGCGATCGCGGACAAACCACGCGGGAGCGCCGCCGCCACGGCCGCGGTCCATACTGTGCCGAGCAGGAGCGGCGGCATCACCGCGACGAGCGCGCGCACGCGCCGGAAGATCAAGGCAAAGACGAGCGACGCGAGCCCCATGGCGATGGTGCTGGAGATCGAGAGATCACGCGTCAGCATGGCCTCGGTCGCCGCTGCAATCGCATGACCACCCGTGAGGCCGAACCGCATCTCGGGGTGGGCCGAGCGAAGCGGCGCGAGGACAGACTCCGCGTCCTCGACGAAGCGCCGCGCGTCCTCGCCACGCAAAGCTTGTCCACGCGGCTCGGCGAGCACGAGGTGCGCCGTGCCGTCGTCGGTGGCGAACGCGCCGTCCGGCTGCGTGCGCACGCCGGAGCCGATGTCCGCGCCCTCGTAGGCGAGTTGCCCGAGCCGGAGCGGATCGGCCGCGAGGAGGTCGGCGACGGCACCGCTGCCCGGCGCGAGGAGCATGGCCCGGCTCTCCGCGAGCCGCGCGCGCATGCCCTCGGGCGTGAGCGCGCCGCGCAGGCGCTCCATCGCGCGTGGATCCGCGTGGCGAAACACGAGCATCGGATCGAGGGCGCGCGAGGTGTCGACCCGATCGGCGGCGCGGGCCACGCTCGGGCGCTTTCCGAGCTCGGCCGCAACCTCGGCCGAAACCCTTGCGTTCGTCTCCGGATCCGGCCCCTCGACGAGCACGACGGCGAGGTCGCCGCCGCCGAAGCCACGCACGTACCGTCGGAGCGCCGCGGCCTCGCCCTGATCGGGCAGGAGCGAGGCTACGTTCGGGTCGAGCCGGAGCCGGAACGTGACCGCGAACAGCGCGAGGAGCGTCATCCCGACGAGCGCGAGCGTGACGGCGCGCCTCGCCGGACGCCCTTTCGACTCGGGAGCAGACATCGGCGCTTCGATACGCCGAGCGCCCTCGCCCGGCAAGCCGTACGTACGCCGGAGCAAGAACGATCCGCTCGATGAAGAATTCAACAAAGTCGGGAACGATGCGGCCCTGTCGATGTCGGGTCCATCGCCATGCGGACCTCCTTCATTTCGTACACGCGCGCGGCTTCCATCCTCGCCTCGATCCTCCTCTCCGCAAACGCCGCTTCGGCCGATGACGTGCGGGGGTTGCGATCGGACAAACTCGTGGAAAAGACGCACGTGGTCGATCTCCGCATCGGCCACGGTCACGCGGACCTGGTCGTGCGGCGCACGGTACACAATGGCGGTCCGCGCCACGATCAGGCGACGTTTTACATCGACATGCCGTCCGGCGCCGTGGCCGTCGGGCTACGCACGCTGGGGACCTTGGACGGCAAGCCGCACTGGTTCGACGGCGAATTGCTCGAGGCGGAGAAAGCGGCGGCGCGGTATCGGGAGCTGACGGGCGTCGGCGGGTATTACCCGAAGGATCCGGCTTTGCTGTCGTGGCGGAGCCAGAACCTGCTCGCGCTGCAGGTCTTCCCCTGCCCGCCCGGCGAGGACAAGACGATCGAATACACGCTGCGGTTGCCCACGCAATACCGCGACGGGCGGCATCACCTCGATCTCACGGCCGCCCTGGGCACCGAGGAGCTGCCCGCCGCAGCCACGGTATCGCCGATGATCGCGGGCGAGGCGCTCTTCGTCGGCGATACGCGGCAAAAAGCGCCGGCACAGATCAGCCTGAAGGAGGCGGTGGACCTGTCGGTCGCGCCCGCGAGCGAAAAACCCGTCGAAGGCGCGCTCGCGTCGGTGGGGTTCGGCAAGCAGAAGAACGTCGTCCATTTCCACGTCGCCGCGGCGCCCGCACTCTCGCGTGTGCCCCGCGGCGCGCACGTCGTGGTGCTGATCGACGCCTCCCGATCGCTCGATCAGGAGCAGGTCGAGGCGGAGGTCGCCATGACGCGGGCGTATCTCTCCCACTTCCCGGACGCCCGCGCGGCGGTATTCACGTTCGATCGCGCGGTGCACGCCTCGAAAAAAGGGTTCGTCTCGGTACGCGAAGCGCTCGCCGGGCTCGACGGATCGCAGATTGTCCTGCGAAACGGGAGCCACATCGACGAGGCGCTCTCCCGCGCGGACGCGCTGCTCGCGGCCTTGCCGGAGAACACGCCGAAGCGGATCCTGGCCTTGACGGACACGCGCACGCGGCAGGAGCTCACGCCGGAGCGTCTGCGGGGTCAGCTCTCGAAGAGCGGCGCGCTCCTGCACGTCGGCGTGGTGGACAGCGCGTTCTCGACCACGCTCACGCGCGACGACACGCACGCCTGGGCGGCGATGACACGGCCCACGGGCGGGCTCGTGTGGCAAGCTTCGATGGATACGGCCGACCAGAGCGACGAGCCCCGAAAGGTGTACGAAGAGCTCGCGCGTCCCAAGCGGATCGATCATTTCCAGGTGCACGCGCAGGGCATTGCCCAGGAGGCGCTCGTGGCTCCCGAGGCGCTGGCGGAGGGCGAGTCGTTCGAGGACCTGCGTTTGTCGGACAAGCAGGTTCCCTTCGTGGAGGTGACCGGCGAGCTCTGGGCGACGCCCGTGCGCCGGGTGCTCGTCGCGGACGAGGCCGAAAATCGAAGGTGGGCGGGGCTCGTGTTCGGCTCGAACCTGCTGCATTCGATCGAAGAGGCGGACATGATGTCGCTCGCGGTGATGGGGCGGGCCGTGTCGCCGGTGACGAGTTATCTCGCGATCGAGCCGGGCGTGCGTCCTTCGACGGAAGGCATCGAGGAGTTCTCGGCAAGCGGCTGGGGCTTCGGGTCCAGCAATTGCCGGCTCTACGGCAGTCACCGCGCGAAGCCGCCGCAGATCAGCATGTTCGACAAGCAGGCGTTCCTGAAGGACGAGCTTTCGCGTGGGCTCGCTGCGTGCGGCGGCGCAGGGAAAAAGGCGACCGTAGGGCTTGAATCGACGCTCGAGGAGATCGTCTCGGTGCGGGCGACGATCGACGGGGAAAAGGCGGGGGCGAAGCTCGTCACGTGCCTGGAAGAGGCGGCGTGGGGGATCGAGCTGCCGGGGGCGTTCGCCTCAGTTTGGCAGGGTTTTACGGTCGTGCTTTGAGCGGCACGTGGTTCATTGCAGCGCGGCGTTCCACATCGCCTGCCAGAGCTCGGGGTACGCGCTCGCGACGCGCGCCGGGGCGTGGTCGCAAAGCGCGCGCGCCGCGAGGTCGAATGCGAGCGCGCCTTCCGTGCGGGGCGTGAGCGAGCGCTTGCATTTGCGGCCCGGTCGCTCGGGCGGGCTCGGCGGGACGGGCAAGGACGCGCGCGCGGCGCCGCGGTTCAGGACCGCGGAGACGCTGCCGATCCCCTGCGCGGCACGGCGCGCGACGGCCTCGGAATAGGCGCCGTCCCCGAATTTCTCGGCGACGAGCTGCAGGATCGAGGTGTGGTCGAGCAGGCCGCCGTGGACCGTGCCGCGCTCGACGAGCGGCGAGACGACGATCGCAGGGACACGCACGCCCGCCGTCTTGAACGGTCCATCGTGGATCGGCGGCGGCGAGACGTGGTCGTAAAAACCTCCGTGCGAGGCATACGTGACGATGAAGAGCGTGCGGCCGAAGCGCTCGGCGTTCGACGTGAGCGCCTGGTAGACCTGGAGCAAGAATCGCTCGCCGGGCGCCATGGGCAGGGGCGGGCGGTTGTCGTTCGGCGGTCGGCCGAGGTGGAAGGGCGCGTCGAAATAAGAGGGTTCGATGTAAATGACCTGGGGGAACGTGGCGTCGGGCTCGTTCCGGACGTCGTCCGCGAGCCGGACCGCCGAGCGGAAGCGATCGCTCGTGACCTCACCGTGCATCCAGGGGCAAAGGGTGAAAAAGGACAAACCGTCGTGATACACACGATATCGGATGCCACGCTGCTTCATCCAGTCGAAGACCGTCTCGTGCAACGGCAAGAGCCGGGGCGTGGTGTCCGCGAGTAGAGAATAGCCGCACGTCGCCATGAGCCGGTTCGGCGCCATACCCGTAGGCAGCGGAGCGAACCAGCGGTCACAGACGGCATAACTCTTCGCCAGGAAGTTCGTGACGGGCGCGCCCGAGCACCGCAGAAAGCCCATCGGCAAGGTTCGCGACGCGCGGTGCGCCGAAAGCGCATGCGCCCGCACGAAGCCATCCATCGCGCGCTCGCCCGAGGAGGTTCTGCGGCCGAGGGAGAGATGGACGGAATGGCTATCCTCGGGCAGCTCCGCGGACATTGCGCCGTCGCGCATCTCTTGCGGATGGTGCACGCGTCCCTCGCAGGTGTTCTCGTAGCGCGTGTCGAGGAGCTTCCCGTCGACCGGCGTGCCCACGAGCCCGTCGAGCTGCCCCTCGTACGGTCCGCCGTCGAGGCTCAGATGGCCGAGGACGTGATCGAACGACCTGCTCTGCATCATCAGGACAACGATGGTGTCGATGTCCTCGAGTTTGTCGGGCACGGCCTACCTCCAACTGGTTACCCGTCGAAATGCGAAAATAGGGTTTGCACGCGGCGTGCCAGCGTGGAACGATGCACTCGTGAGCTTGAATAGGGGCTCGACACACCGCGGCGACACCCCGCGCATCACGGCCCACACCGGACGTATCTCCGACGTGTCGGCGGACGTGTCCGTCGACATGTCGAACGCGTCGTAGGCTTGTCGAACGCCCCCTTTTCGTGATATCAAGAGTACGTGTCCTCACAAGACGCGGAGCTCTCGACGCTCGATGGGCTCAACCCGCCGACACACGCAGACGGCCCCGAGGCGGGGTTCGGGAGTTCCCGCGTCCCCACGTTGACGATTGTCTGGCACCCGACGGTGGAGCGGGTCGGCGATCGGGCACTCTTGCCGCTGCCAGCAGGCGGCGCGGGCACGGAGCTGTCACGCCTCGATCCCGAGTTCTCGCGCCCGGGTTCGAGCCGGCGCGAGCCGCTCGGCGATGCGCACGTGAGCCGCAAAGCCATACGCCTGCTCCGGCTCGAAAACGAATGCATTCGTATCGATACGCAAGGCAGCCCCACGCGTATCGTCGCGAACGGAAGTTTGCTTCAAGGCTGCCGCGATTTCTCGACGGATGATTTGAAGGCCGGGATCGTACTGGAGCTCGCGAGCCGCATCGTGCTCCTCTTGCATCTCGACGAGCTGCGCCAGGAGTCGGAGGATAACCTCGGCCTCGTGGGCGCGAGCCTGGGAATCGAGCGCGTTCGCCGTGAGATCCGGCAGCTCACGAACCTCGACGTGCCCGTTTTGGTGCGCGGTGAAACCGGGACGGGTAAAGAGCTCGTCGCGCGTGCTCTCCATAACACGGGAGAGCGGCGGAGTCGGCCTTTCGTGGCCGTGAACATGGGCGCCATCCCACCCGCGCTCGCCGCCTCCGAGCTGTTCGGGTCCGACAAGGGCGCCTTCACAGGCGCGCGCGCCCACTCCGGTTACTTCGGCGCCGCGGAAGATGGGACGCTATTTCTCGATGAAGTGGGCGAGATGCCGCTCGACGTGCAGGCGTCCTTGCTCCGCGCCCTCGACGTGGGTGAGGTGCAGACGCTCGGGGCCTCGCGTATGCGAGAGACGCGGGCGCGTATCGTCGCCGCGACCGACGCGAATCTCGAAGTGAAGGTGCAAACGGGGGCCTTCCGCGCGCCGCTCTTGCATCGGCTCTCCAGCTACGAGCTCGTGATTCCGCCCCTGCGCCAGCGGCGGGACGATATCGGGCGTCTGTTCGTACATTTTCTCCGCACCGAGCTCGATCGCTTCGGAAAGGCGGACCGGATCCCATTGAACCAGGTGGGGCTCCCCGCGTCGTTCATGGCGGCGCTCGTCCGGCACGATTGGCCCGGAAACGTGAGACAGCTCCGGAATGTCGTGCGGCAGCTCGTCCTCGGAAGCCACAACACAGGCCCGCTGGATCCGGGTCCGGCGCTTGCGGTGCTGCTTTCGATGAACCCGCCGCCCGCGGGCGGAGGCTTCGGGAACGCCGGCGGAACCGAGACGGGGGCCTCGCCGACCAAGGAGCCCATGACGCCGCGACGCAGCCGCAAGCCGAGCGACGTGACCGTGGAGGAGCTGCACGAGGCGCTGCGCGCGTGCGACTTCGACATGAAGGCCACGGCCGAGCGGCTGAGGATTCCGCGGAGCTCGATCTACAACCTCGTCGATCAACACAAGGTGCGGCGCGCGAGCGACCTCGGACGGGACGAGATCCTGCGCTGCTCCCGGGAATGCGACGGGAACGTCGAGCTGATGGCGAGGCACCTCGGCGTCTCGAAGGTGGCGCTGCAGCGGCGCATGCGCGAGCTCAAAATCAGCATCGGCTGAACGCCCGATCGGCGCGCCCAGGGCGCATGTTTCGGCTAGGATGCGCCTCCGCCTGCCATGTCGTCCGCCTCGACCGCCCCCCACGCCTCCGTTCGTCCCACCCCCACGCTGCGGGAGTGGCTCCGCGAAGGTCCCTTTTCCATGGGCCTTTCGTCAGGGTTCTTCGGGTTTTTCGCGCACGCGGGGGTGATGACCGTGCTCGAAGACGAAGGGCTCTTGCCCACGCGGGTCTCGGGCTCGAGCGCGGGCGCGCTCGTGGGCGGGATCTGGGCGGCGGGCGCGAGCGCGGTGACGATCCGCGACGAGCTTTTGCGGCTCAAGCGTGAGGATTTTTGGGACGTGCGGCTCGGGCCGGGGCTGCTCGCGGGCAAACTCTTCCGCGCACGGCTCGAAGCGCTCTTGCCGGTGCGCTCGTTCGATCGGTGCCGCGTGCCGCTCGCGGTGAGCGTGTACGATGTGTTCGCCCGCGGGACGCGTGTGCTCGCGGAAGGGCCGCTCGCGCCGGCAATCCAGGCGTCGTGCACGGTGCCGGGGCTGTTTCATCCCGTCTGGCACGAGGGGCGGCCGCTGCTCGACGGCGGGATCCTCGACCGGCACGGGCTCGCCGGAATGCCCGCAGGTGAGCGGCTTTTTTATCACCACCTCGCGTCGCGCTCGCCGTGGCGAAAGGTGGACAGCCCATCGCTAAAGGTGCCGGAGCGCGCGGGGATGAGCGCGCTCGTCATCGAGTCGCTTCCGCGCGTGGGTCCGTTCCGTCTGCCCGAAGGCGCGCGCGCCTTCGACATCGCGGCGCGGGCGACGCGAGAGGCACTTTCCCGGCCCACGAAGGGCTCCGAAATCCGCGTGCAGGGAGGTTTGGCATGACCGACGAATCCACGAAAAAACCGTGTCTCATCCGGGCCCGCGACCGCGGACCCGAGGCCTCGATGTCGCATCCGTTCAACCCGAATTCGCTGATCCACGGGCACCTCCTGGGAATGGCGACCGGGCTCGAACGAATCGGGGTCAATTTGATCCGGGTGCCGCCGGGGAAAGAGTCGTTCATTTATCATCGCCATCACGGCGAGGAGGAGTTCCTCTACATCCTGAGCGGCCGGGGCATCGCCGAGATCGGGGACGAGGAATTCGAGGTGGGGCCGGGTGATTTCATGGGTTTTCCCGTGCCGTCGGTGGCCCATCACCTCAAAAACCCGTTCGAGGAAGACCTCGTGTACCTCTCGTGCGGCGAGAAGAAGCCGACCGAGATCGCCGAGTTCCCGCGGCTCGGCAAGACGATGATCCGCTCGGGCAACCAGGTCTCGCTCTTCGAGACGAGCGCGGCCGAGGCGTTTCCCGGGCTCGAAAAGGTGAAATGAAGGGGGGCGGGGCCGATCAGGGGCCGCCCGAGAGCACCACGTAGGCGATCGGCACCGCCGCGCCGACGAGCACGAAGATGCCGCCCCGGCCGATCAAACCCTTCCGGCCGGGCAGCATGAACATCCCCGAGAACGCGAGCAAAAGGAGCAGGACCGCGTAGCCGTCGGCCACGAAGGTCCACGCCTTCTTGCCGCGGTTCAGGTGCAGCCAGTTCGCGAGCCGCAGGAAAAACCGCGGCTGTTCGCCCTCGTCGAGCACCTTGCCGGTCTGCGTGTCCACATGGAGCGTGCGCCGGTCGAGCGTGATTTCGAGCTGGTTCGGCGCGGCGCGGTAGACGTCGCTCGGTTTGGCCGGGATGTGGAGCGTTTGAAGGACCCGCTCGGCGACGGCCTGGTCTTCGCCTTCGAGAGGGCCGCCGAGCTCGTGCGTGGATTGGTAGCTCTTGAAATTCGGGTCCCAGTCCGCGATGTGGTTCACCGCGAGGCCGGACGCGGCATACACGAGAGTGAGCCCGACCGCGAGGTTTCCCGCGTCCCGGTGGACCGTGCGCAAGAGGCCTCGCAGGGACAAACGCCGCCGGGGCTCGGGCGCGCCCTCAGCCATGTCGCTCCTCGGCCCACGGGTCGGCGTGGTTGTGGTAGCCGCGCGTCTCCCAGTAGCCGGGCCGGTCGGTCCGGACGAACCGGACGCCCGTCACCCATTTCGCGCTCTTCCAGAAATAAAGGTCGGGCACGAGCGCGCGCGCAGGCGGGCCATGCGGGCGCGTGAGCGGATTTCCCTCGTGCTTGTGCGCGATGAGCACGTTCGGCGCGGTCGCCTCGGCGAGCCGGACGTTGGCCGTGTATCCGTTCGCCGCCTCGAAGATCACGTGGCGCACGGTGTCGCGCACCTTCGCCATCTTCGCGAGCTCGGCGACCTTGACGCCGGTGAAACGCGCGCCGAGCACGCTCCAGCCCGTGACGCAGTGGACGTCGCACGTCTGCTCGGTTTGCGGCAGGGCGAGGAGGCCCGCGAAATCGAGCTCGAAGGGATTGTCGACGTCGCCATGGACGCGCAGCTTGAAGGCTGAGGGGCTCGGGTCGCCCGGCTCGCCGCCCATGGGCTTGAGCGCGTCGAGGATGCGCTGGCCGGGCGGCAGGCGCGGGCGGCCGTCGGGGCGGAGCTGCTTGCCGCGCGGATCGCTGTCGGCGGCGAGGACGTAGGTGCCGCCGCCGAGCGCGAGGAAGGTGGTGCCGGCCGCGGCGGCGCGCAGGAAGGCGCGGCGGCGGATGACGTTTTCGAGCTCGGGGAACTCATCCTTGGGCTTGGACACGGGAGCCTCCTCGATCGAGCGCACTCATCCTAGAGCATCGACCGGTTCGATGCTCGGAAGATCGCGAAGCGAGCTTCCCTCGGGGGGTGAATCGTCCGGGCTTTGCCCGGACGAGAGGGGGACGCGAGGCGTCCCCCTCGGGACAAAAGAGCTAGAACATCGAGCGGTTGCAAACCGATCGATGTTCTAGCGTCCTACGCGCGAGCGTCGAGACGGTTTCAGCGGCGGCTTCGATCTCGATCCGTCGCACGGCGATGGCGGGCCCGGAGCGCGGGAGGAGCCCTCCTCCCGGGGTCCCCCCATTGACGTCCCGGTCTGCCGGAGAATGTTCGGCGGGAGCTGGGAGGGAACTACATGGCAGAGCAGCGCAAAGACGAACCAGGCAAAGGTCAGATGACCGTCGAAGAGGCCGGCCGGAAGGGCGGGCACATCGGCGGCGAACACACGCGGGACAAGTACGGACCCGAGTTCTACTCCGAAATAGGCCACAAGGGCGGCCAGCGCGTCCGCGAGCTCATCGAGGAAGGCAAACAGAGCGAGGGCGAGGGCGGCGGCGGCCAAGGCCAGAAACGCTGAGCCAGTAGCGACGAGCGCGGGCTCGCCGCGCGTTGCCAAAAGAAGAGGAGACGACCATGGCGGAGAAAAAAGAGCAATCCGGTAAGGGTCAGATGACCGTCGAGGAGGCCGGACGGCTGGGCGGTGAGGCCCGCAAGGAAGAGCTCGGCTCCGAAGGTTACGCCGAGATCGGGCGCAAGGGCGGCGAGACCGTGCGCGAGAAGTACGGCCCCGAGTTCTACTCCGAGATCGGACACAAGGGCGGGCAGAAGGGCGGCGAGACCGTTCGCGACAAGTACGGCCCCGAGTTCTACTCCGAGATCGGACACAAGGGCGGTCAGCGCGTGAAGGAGCTGATCGAGGAAGGCAAGCAGTCCGAGGGCGAGGGCGGAGGCGAGAAGAAGTAAATCTTCGTGCGTCGCGGTGCGGCGCATCGAAACATGAATGCCCGAGGGCCGGGGCGGATAAAGGAACTTCCCCCCGGTCCTCTTTTCATTTTGTGTAGCGTTTGTCTCGACGAGCGGCATCGCTCGGGCTGCCGAACTCGACGAGGTAACGCTCGAGGTCGATCTTCTTCAGCGTGTTCGCCGAGCTCATGTAGCGGACCGTGCCGTAAACAGGCCTTTCGGGGGCCCAGGGGCGGTCGTAGCGGCCGAACGTCCAGAGGATGCCCGAGTACGAGTTCGGGTCGCGGCCGTCGAGCGCGTATTTGTCGTTGAGATGGATCAGGACGGAAAGGGCCTCGCGCGGGGAGCGAGACCATTCGAGGACACGTTTGCCCCAGAGCATGCGGAGGTAGTTGTGGATGCGGCCGTCGCGGAGGAGCTCGCGTTGCGCCGCGTTCCAGAGGGGATCGGCCGTGCGTGCGCCCTCGAGCTCGGCGAGGGTGTAGAGGGCCGGGCGAGGATCGGATTCGTGATCGGCGAGGGTTTTCAGGGCCCAGTCCGGGAGGGAATCGAAGCTTTGCGCGTCGTCGGGCCGAAGGGCGCAGAGGTTCAGGCCGATCTCGCGCCAGGTGACGAGCTCGTCGAGGAAGGACTCGACGGGCGCGCTCATGCCCCAGAAGCCCTCGCGCTTGCCGCCCGCGGGTTTGGTTTTCTTTTCGGACCAGTGTTCGAGGCGCTCGAGCTCGGCGAAGATTTCGTGCGTGGAGATGTGACCGAAATGCAGATAAGGCGAGAGGCCGCTCGTGGCGCGGGCGTCGGGGTCGTTTCGCTCGGTCTCGTAGCGGATGAGGTTCGATTGCAGGAAACGCGCGAGCGCGGCGCGGGCGGCCTCGGGGCCACCCGGAATGCGGGTGACGATGGGGACCGTGTGGTCGATCGGGAGCGCGGCGAGCGCCGCGGGTGAGGCGGCGAGGAGATCGGGCGAGGCGGCGGGCCAGCGCGAGAGGAGATCCGGCGCGAGGAGGTTTTTCGGAGGAACCGGCAAACCCGCGGCGAGGGGATCGGCGAGTGGCCTTCGGCGGAGGTGCGGGAGGAGGTTTTTCTGGAGATACCCGCGGAACGAGAACGCCGTGGTGAAGACGCGTTCGGGCGCGTGGATCGGGAGGAGGCCATTGGAGTCGACCTGCTCGAAGCGGACGGGAACTTGTTTCGCGGCCGCGGCGATCATGCGCGGGAGGAAAAATGTGGGGTCATCGTCGGTGACGACGACACACGCGCGGCCGGCGAGCGCAGCGACGAGGCCCTTGCCCGCCCCGGGGCGCGGTTCGACGTAGGCGTGATGCGTGACGCGGGCCTCCGCGAGGCGGCGGGCATTGTCGGCCATGCCGCGGAGGACGAAGGCGTGAAGGCGATCACTCGCGTAGAGATAACCGGCGCGGAGAGCTTCGAGGACGACGAGGGGCCGGCCGAGGGCGCGCGCCCATTCGGCGGCACGTTCGAGGCCGAAGTTGAAATGGGTGCGCCGCGACGCCGTCATCCAGTAGAGGACGAAGGCCCCGTCCGGCCGGAGTTCCCGGTCGTTCGCCAGGCGCACGCGGTCCGAGGGGACGCGGCTGTCGGGGAGGAGCGTGTCAGGGTTCGTCATGGCCATGTCCGGACGCGGTTCCCCTAAGCCAGGGACACCCACCCGCAAGGGGCGAGGTTCGGAAGAGGGTCGCAAAAGCGCCGGACGGTGAAATATACAACATGTGCGGACTACACTTTTTTCGCACGACGCTCGGGACGCCCGGCCGACTCTTGGAGTATGAAGGCGTCCGTCACACGCACCGGTGGGGAGCGTCCACCTCCGGGTACGCATGAGGGAGGTTTGCCCGATGGCACTCGCGAAGAAGATCGGCCTGTCATTCGTCCTGTCGCTGCTCGTCGGCGTCGCAGCTTGCGCCGAGACGACGGAATTTCCGCCGCCCGTGACGCCGCCGCCCCCGCCGCCCGCGCGCACGGCCGACGCGACGCCGCCGCCCGCCGCCGCCGCCGTGAAGGGCCCGGCCGCGCCGCGGGTCGATTCGTCGCTCATCGCGCGCGACGTGCTCTTCGGCAACCCCGACCGCTCGAGCCCGATGCTCAGCCACGACGGCAAGCAGATCTCGTTCCTCGCGCCCATGGACGGGGTGATGAACGTGTGGGTCGGCCCCGCGGAGGATCCGTCGAAGGCCAAGCCCGTGACGTCCGAGAAGGTGCGCGCGATCCGCCAATACTTCTGGGCCTACACGAACGACCACGCGCTCTACGTGCAGGACAAGGGCGGCGACGAGAACTGGCACCTCTACGCGGTCGATCTGAAGAAGGGCGAGACGAAGGATCTCACGCCGATCGACGGGATCGCGGCGCGGCTCGAGGGTACGTCGCAGAAGATCCCCGGCGAGGTGCTGGTCGGGATCAACGACCGCGACAAGAAGGTGCACGACCTCTACCGGATCGACATCAAGACCGGCGAGAGGAAGCTCGTCTTCAAGAACGAGGGCAACTACGCGGGCTTCGTGACGGACGACGATTTCAAGGTCCGTCTCGCGATGCGAAAGGGTCCCGACGGCGGCGACGTGTTCATCGACCCGACGGCGAAGCCGAAGGAGAAGGGCAAGGAGCCCGAGCCGTACATGACGGTGCCCTTCGAGGACGCCGAGACGACGAACCCCGTGGGCTTCGACGCGGCCGGCAAGACGCTCTACATGCTCGACAGCCGCGGCCGGAACACGGCGGCGCTCTTCGAGCTCGATTTCGCGACGAAGAAGGCGAAGCTGCTCGTCGAGGACGCGAAGGCCGACGTGCAGCGCTTCATCGGTCACCCGAAGACCGGCAAGGTGCAGGCGGCGGCGGCGGTGTTCGACAAGCCGACGTGGCAGACGATCGACAAGTCGATCCAGCCGGACCTGGAGCTGCTCTCGAAGCTGGGCGAGGGTGACGTGATTATCCGGAGCCGGTCTCTCGACGACAAGCGCTGGCTCGTGGCGCTCGTGCCCTCGGACGGGCCGGTGAAGTATTACCGGTACGATCGCGACAAGAAGAAGACGGAATTCCTGTTCACGAATCTGAAGGCGCTCGAAGGCAAGCCGCTCGCGAAGATGCACCCGGTGGTGATCAAGTCGCGCGATGGGCTCGATCTGGTCAGCTATTTGACGCTGCCGAAGGCGTCGGATCCGGAGGTCGATGGTCGTCCGGACAAGCCGCTTCCGATGGTGCTCCTGGTGCACGGCGGGCCGTGGGCGCGCGATAGCTGGGGGCTGAACTCGACGCACCAGTGGCTGGCGAACCGCGGGTATGCGGTGCTTTCGGTGAACTACCGCGGCTCGACCGGGTTCGGGAAGAAGTTCCTGAACGCGGGGAACAACGAGTGGGCCGGCAAGATGCACGACGACCTGATCGACGCGGTGAAATGGGCCGTGGACACGAAGGTCGCGGACGGCGCGAAGGTGGCGATCATGGGCGGGAGCTACGGCGGGTACGCGACGCTCGTGGGGCTGACGTTCACGCCGGATCAGTTCGCGTGCGGCGTCGATATCGTGGGGCCGTCGAACCTGAAGACGCTGCTCGCGACGATTCCGCCGTACTGGGCGCCGATGGTGGCGACGTTCCACAAGCGAATGGGTGATCCCGGGACGCCCGAGGGGTCGAAGCTTTTGGAGGATCGGAGCCCGCTGTCGCACGTGGACAAGATCAAGAAGCCGCTGCTCATCGGGCAGGGCGCGAACGATCCGCGCGTGAAGCAGGCCGAGAGTGATCAGATCGTGAAGGCGATGCAGGCGAAGAACATCCCGGTGACGTACGTGCTGTACCCGGACGAGGGGCACGGGTTCGCGCGGCCGGAGAACCGGATGAGCTTCAATGCCGTGGCGGAGACGTTCCTGGCGCAATGCCTGGGCGGGCCGGTCGAGCCGGTGGGCGATGACTTCAAGGGGTCGAGCCTGCAGGTGCCGGCAGGTGTGGAGCAGGTGTATGGGATCAGTGAGGCGTTGCCGAAGAAGTAGAACGGCCTCAGTCTCTCCCACCTGAAAGACCCTCACCCCCAAGCCCCCTCTCCCGCCCGCGGGAGAGGGGGTTTTGTTTTCAGCGAGGGACGACCGAGATTTCGACGCGCTCCTGGCCCGCGGTGGGGCGGACGAGCAAGAGGCCCGGGTGCGTGGCGTCGACGCAGCCGTTCGAGAGCTCGACGCGATATCCAGTCGGGTAATTTCGCTCCGGGACGACGATCTCGGTGACGCCGTTTTCGGCGGGCGCATCGTAGGTGAGGGCGAATCTGCGGGCGGCGGCGTCGTAACGGAATGCGGGAGCTTCGCCGGCGACGGCGCGTGCGTAGGGGCGGGCGACGGCGGAGGTGATCGCCGTCGCTTCCTGGCCCTCGTAATCGATGAGGGAGAGGTCCTCGAAGTTCCAGGTCTCCTTCGAATCGCTGTACTCCCAGTAGGTGAAATGGAGAGCATTGTCGTCCATGGCGTCGTAGACGGCCGTGACGTACTCGCCGGCGGTCTCGAGGTCCCGCGGGACGCCCGATTCGCCGATGAGGACGGGTATGTTCCATTCGCGGCCCTTGTCCGCCCACCTCGAGAGGTACGTGGACGCATTCGAAGGAGCCGGGGTGCCGCCGAAAAGAGCGAGGGAGTCGTACCAGTGGGGCGCGAAGACGAGGCCCTCGCCCTCGGGTTTGTCGAGGTACGTGAACGCGCCGATCCCGTCGGTGCCGGTGGCGTCGAAGAAGACGAGCGCCGTGGGATCCTTCGCGTGGATGAGGGCCGCCATTTCGGTGTAGAAGGGCGTGAGGACGGTTTGCTCCCACGTCTTCAGGTCGGCCGTTCCCTGGTGCGGTTCGTTGATGGGCTCGTAGCCGAGGACGCCGGGGCGATTGGCGTGGCGGGCCGCGATGCGCTCCCAGAGGGCGCGGAACGCGGTGCGAGCGCCGTGTTCGTCGGACCAGAATTTGTCGAAGGCGGCGCGGACGTCCTCGTCCTGGGAGTAGCGGACGAACCAGTTGTGGCAATCGTGGTGCGGCTCGGGCGTCGGGAATGGGAGGGTCCAGGCAGGAAAACCGTCGCCGCAATAGACGTCGGAATAGATGTCCTGGTGGAAGTCGACGATCGTCCAGATGCGGCGCTTCCAGGCTCCGTCGAGGAGGGCGTCGTATCGAGCGAGGAAGGTTTCGTCGTCCATGCCCTGCGAAGGCTCGACGGCGGCCCAGACGAACGGGACGCGGAGCGCGGAGACACCCCAGGAAGCGGCACGATCGAGGTATCGATCGAGCGCGTCCTGGAAGTCAGCCTCGGACGCGAAATCGAAGGGGACGAAGGGCGCGAACTTGCTGCGGCCACCGGCGTTGACGCCGCGGAGGAAGACGATGCGGCCGAGGGCGTCGCGAAGCGTGGTGCCAGAGGCCACGAGGCGGTGATCCGGAGGCGCAGGGAGCGCGATTTCGCAGCGCGGTGCGTCCGGGAGGGCGGCCGGTTCATCGGTGGGGCCACACGCGAGGAGAGGGAGGGAAGTGGTGAGGGCGAGGAGAAGGCGAAGACGTTGCACGCGGCGGATGGTAACGGCACCGCGTGGGCGCTGTCACGGCGCGTGATGGGCAGAGATAGGGTGGCTCTGCTAAGCTCGCGGGGTATGCGTCTCCTCGGTTCGATCGCGGCGGTCCTGCTTCTCTCGGCCTGCAATGGCGGCGCGCAGCCACCCGGTTCTCCAGAGGCGACGGGCAGCGCGCCGACGGAGACGGCGCCAGGCGGTTCGACGACGGCCGTCCCGCCGATCGCTCCGACCCCGACGACGACCGTGGTGGTGCCGGTCCCGGACAACACCACGGGAAGCACCCCGATGCCGACGGTCAGCGCGACGAGCACGCCGGACGCGGCCGCGCCGACGAACGGGTCGTGCGGGGGAAGGACGTGCGGAGCCGGCGAGACGTGCGCGTCGTATTACGGGATCGCCGGGCCGCGCGGGCCGATGTTCCACGAGTGCGTCATCCGCTGCCGGCGCGGCGCGCCGAACGACGGGTGCCCGTCGGGCAGGAGGTGTTACACGGTCGCGGATGGTCCAGGCGACGTTTGTCGCTGAATACCATTACGTCGAGGTGAATGCGGTCAATCCTCGATCGCGCCGAGGAGCGTGCGGAGTACCTCGGCCTGCGTGCTGAGCGCGGGGTCGTGGTTCGTGCGGGAGAGCGCGGCGAGCGAGTCGGCCTGGAGCGTGACGACGGGGCGGAGGCCGCCGAGGTCGTCGAAGCGGCTGCCCTGGAAGATGCGGCCGAGGCGCCGGACCATGGCAAGCGCGGAGGCATACGCGATGACGTCGCCGTGCCGAGCGCTGGCGATGCGCTCGACGTTGTCGTCGTACCGGGCGTCGATGGTGCGCGTGGCCGTGTGCCAGGTGCCGGTGGCGGCGTCGCGATACCGCGCCGAGACGGTGATCTCGCAGGGTTCGCCCGGTACCCACACGGGCATGGCGATGCGGGCAATCTCGGTGCGCGCTTCGCCCGCGTAGAGGTCGCCGAGGAGGAGGCGGTCGTGGTCCAGCGAAAGCGCGGCGAGGCCGCCCGAGACCTCGAGCACGCGGACGGGCGCAGGGACGGAGTGCACCGTGAGCTCGACGTCTTCGAGGACGACGTCCCCAGGCGGAGGGACGATCCGAGCGACGGCGTCCTCGCGATCGGCGAAGGATCCGCCAGCGAAGACATCGTCGCCGAGGGGCGCGAGGTGCGCGACGTCGAGGCGATCGGGCGTGCCGACAGCGGAGATCTGCACGCTGTCGCGGCGCAGGGAGGCGACCTCGTTCGCGAGCCGGAGGCCGGCCTGCGCGATGCCGATGCCGTCACTGAGGACGAGGACCTGTCCCGCGGAAGGGAGCGCCCCGCCGTCGGCGACCTTCACCCCGACGAACCCTCGCGCGAGGGCGAGGGCGCCCGCGAGGTCGCGCGTGCTCGCGACGGCAGCGCCGCCGCGCGGTCGTTCGAGGACACGCGTGATCGCGCCGTCGAGCAAGGTGCGATGCGAGCCCGGCAAGGCAGGGACGACGACACGCGGGCCCGAGGCGTCGATGATGGCGACGCGGTCGCGATCGCCGAGGTCGTCGAGGGCGATGCGAGCGAGGGGCGCGGTGTTCGGGTTGCGACCGTCGAGCACGATGGCAAGGCGGCGCGGCTCGCGGACGGAGGGTTTGGCGGCGGGGAACGCGTCGGCCGGGGCGATGGCGTCGATGCGGAGGAGGACCTCGCCGCCCCAGCTCGGGATGAGGGCGTCGCTCGATCGAACGACGACGGCGAGGCCACGGCCCGAGAGCGCGACGGGGCTCGAGGTCTTGCGCCAGATGCCGTCCTTGGGGACGAGGAAGCCGGTGGGCGGGGTCCAAGGGTCGTTCGGGCTGCGGCGAACGACGGGCTTGGGGATGTCCGTGACGTCCATGAACTCGACGCCGTTCGCGGTGATGACAGAGGCGCCGCTGCGGCCGCCGGAAGGCGCGAAGACGACCTTGCCGTCGCGGGTGAGCGCCGGCGGCGCGCAAGCCGACAAACCCACCGTGGAGGCCACCACGAAGGCACCCAGGAACCGGCCCGCTCGCCCGCCCGTGCTCATCAGGGTTCCCGTAGGATACGCCAATCGCGTCGGAAAGGGGCGATCGAGCGCGTCGTGACCGCGATGACGCGGGCGTCCGTTCATGGCACAAGCTCGACGCGATGGAGAAGGCGACGGCGGGCTTCCGCATCGGCGCGGATGAAAACGGCCTGGGACCTCGGCTCGGGCCGATGCTGGTGACGGCGGTGATGGCGCGCGTGACCGAGGAGGGCGCGGCGCTCGTGGGGCGAAAGCCACGCGGAGGCCTGGCCGAGCGGCTCGGGGACTCGAAGGCGATGGTGGCCTACGGGGACGTGGGTCTCGCGGAGGCGTGGGCACGCGCGCTGGTGGAGCGAGGCGGAGGGCGCGCAGCGGCGGCACGGACGCCAGACGAGCTCGCGCACGCGATCGCGAGCGAGGATCGAGCGGAGCTGCGCGCGGCGTGTCCGCCCCACGTGGAGGCGCAGTGCTGGGGCGCGGAGGGGGAGGCGTTCACGGCGCCCGCGGAGCTGGTTCGGACGATCCACGGGGATCTCGATCGGCTGGAGAAGAAGGGCGTGACGATCGTGGCGGTGCGGAGCGAGGTGCTCTGCGCGAAGCGGCTGAACGAGGGGCTCGCGGCGGGGAAGAATCGGTTTCAGATGGATCTGCACGCGATGGAGCGGCTGATCCTGTCGATGCGGAAGGACGCAGGGCAGGACGTGCAAGCGGTCTGCGGGAAGGTGGGCGGGTTCGGGAAGTACGGCAGCGCGTTCGGGCCGCTCGGCGGGCGGATGCACATGGTGCTGGAGGAGACGCGGGCGCGGAGCGCGTACATGTTCCCGGGGGTCGGCGAGATCGCGTTCGTGCGGGATGGGGACGCGACGGATCTTTTGGTCGCGCTTTCGTCGATGGTGGGCAAGTGGATGCGCGAGATCCTGATGGGGAGGATCGTGCGGCACTACCAGGCGATCGTGCCGGATCTGCGCGGGGCGAGTGGGTACCACGATCCGGTGACGGCGGCGTTCGTGGAGGCGACGCGCGTCACGCGGAAGAAGCAGCGCGTGCCGGAGGAGTGCTTCGAGCGGAAGGGGGCGGAGTGAGGATCAGGAAAGGGCCGCGCTCGCGTCGGGCGCGGTGACGGCGGCGCGGTGCCAGCGGCGGAGGACGGCGGGGTCGCTGCACTGATCGATCTGCGCTTCGTGGTCGGGGCTGAGCCGGAGGCCACGCGCGGAGAAGACTTCCCGCACGGAGGCGCGGAGCGTGTGGAGCTCGCCTTCTTCGCGCGCCTTTCGCTGGAGGAGGTTCTTGAGCGTCACGCGGTGGGCGACATTGCGGTCGTAGAGCGCCTCGACCGGGATCGGATTCGCCAGGATGTTTGACGCGGAGAGCATCTCGCCCGGCAGCAAGGTGCGTGCGCGCGCGCCGGGTTCGTAGACCTCCACCCTGCGTGGACTGAATAGCCGTACGACCCAGATGATCTTCGTGCCGGCTTCGAGCAGCTCGGCGACCTTCATCTGAAGCTCGTCTTCGTCGTGACCCGTGTCCACGTACTCGACAGCGAGCAGAGGCGCGCTCTTCAACCAGCCGGGCGCGTCCGGAATGTCGCCGACTGCGATGTCGAGGGCGCGCATCGTACCCGGGTCGGGCGAGAAGCCGGTGTCCACGCTCGCAGATCGGACAGCAGGGTCGCTGTTGAGCACGGCCGCACCAACGAGTTTGGCCCGTCCACCCCGACCGCCGGCAGGGAGGCGCTCGATGATGTGTCCGCGCGAGAGCTCGTAGGGATCTCCCGCGCGGACCTGCTCGGCCTTGAACGGCCCGCTCTCCGTAACCTGAGGGGCCATGCGCTTCATGGCTATGATCGTACCACGAGCGCGACGTGCGTTCGGTCAGGAAAAACCCCGACCAAGGCTCGCTCAGCGATTCACGATGTGAACCGCCGCGCCCATCGCGTGCGCCGCGGCTTCCATGAACGCCTCGCCGAGCGTCGGGTGCGGGTGGATCGTCAGCGCGATGTCCTCGGCGAACGCGGCCATCTCGAGCGCGAGCGCGCCTTCGCTGATCATCGTGCTCGCCTCGGGGCCGACGATGTGCACGCCGAGCACCTGCTTCGTCTTCTTGTCGGTCACGATCTTCACGAAGCCGTCGGTCTCCATCATCGCCATCGCCTTGCCGAGCGCCGCGAACGGGAACTTGCCGACCGCGACCTCGATGCCCTTCGCCTGCGCCTCCTCGGCCGTCAGGCCCGCCGTCGCGATCTCCGGATCCGTGAAGATCGCGCCCGGGATGCACGCCCAGTCCTTCGCCGCCTTGTGGCCCGCGATGACCTCCGCGATGATCTCGCCTTCCTTCGAGGCCTTGTGCGCGAGCATGGGCGGGCCCGAGACGTCACCGATCGAGTAGATCGTCGGGACGTTCGTCCGGCCGAACTCGTCCGCAGGCACGAACCCGCGCTTGTCGATGTTCACGCCCACGTTCTCGAGGCCGATGCCGCGCGAGTTCGGGCGCATGCCGACCGCGACGAGGACCACGTCCGTGACGACCGTCTCGGGCTTGCCCTCGACGTCGAGCTTCACGGCGACCGAGCCGTCGGCCTGCTTCTCGTAGCCCATGGCCTTGGCGTTCTTGAAGATCTTGCCGCCGCGCTTCTGGATGCGGCGCTCGACGACCTTCACGCAGTCCTGGTCGACGCCCGTGAGCAGCGTGGGCAGCGCCTCGACGACCACGAGCTCGGCACCGAAGGCCTGGTAGACCATGCCGAGCTCGAGCCCGATCACGCCGCCGCCGATGACGAGCAGACGCTTCGGGACCTCGCGCAGGCTGACCGCTTCCTTCGCGCCGATGATCTGCTTGCCGTCGAACTTGAAGCTCGGGATCTCGATGGTCGACGAGCCCGTCGCCAGGACGATGCCCTTCGTCGCCTCGATCGTCTCGACCGAGCCGTCCGCCTTCTTCACCTCGACGCGGTTCGGCGAGACGATCGTCGCCGTGCCCGCCATGAGGTCGGCGCCGTTCGACTTGAGGAGACCTCGCACGCCGCCCGTGAGGCGCTTGACGATGCCTTCCTTCCAGTCCTGCATCGCGTTCGGGTCGTGCTCGATGGAGCCGAGCTTGATGCCCATCGTCGCCATCGACGAGTGCGCCTTCTCGTAGGTGTGCGCCGCGTTGATGAGCGCCTTCGACGGGATGCAGCCCCAGTTGAGGCACACGCCGCCCACCTCTTCCTTCTCGATGCACAGCGTCTTCTGCTTCAGCTGGCCGAGCCGAATCGCGCAGACGTAGCCGCCGGGGCCGCTGCCGATGACGATCGCGTCGTAGGTCTTCATCCGATTCTCCAAGGTGGAACGCGGGCCGACAGCCCCTTTTGGGCGCGGATTACCATGTCGAGGGAAAGGTGGGGGCGGAAAAAGCGGTCGACCAGGGGCGAATCAGTGCCCGCCGCCGCCCTGCGAGCCCCCATAAGGCCGGTTCCCGAGGACCTCGGCGCGTTGCTCCGCGAGGTGCCACGGTAGCTCCGCGTAGACGTCGTCGAAAAGCGTCTCGCGCGCCGGCGGGCCGAGCGCCTCGACCTCCTGGATCGCCGCGCCGATCTCGGCCATGAGCCCGTCCTCGAGCGCGCCCTCCTCCGCCTCGTCGAGCAGGCCGCGATGGACGAGGTGCCGGCGCAGACGCACGATCGGGTCGCGCTGCGCCCACGTGTCGACCTCCTCCTGCGAGCGATACCGCGTGGGATCGTCGCTCGAAGAGTGCGCGCCCATGCGGTAGGTCACGGCCTCGATGAACGTGGGCCCGCCGCCGCTCCGCGCCCGCGCCACGGCGTCGCCGACGACACGGTGGACCGCGAGGACGTCGTTGCCGTCGACGCGCACCGAGGGGACGCCGTACGCGCGGCCCTTCACCGCGAACGTGGGCGACGCCGTCTGCTTGGCCGCGGGGACGCTGATCGCCCAGTGGTTGTTTTGACAAACCAGGACGCAGGGGACCTTGAAGACGCCCGCGAAGTTCAGGGCGTTGTGGAAGTCGGGCTCGCTCGTGCCGCCGTCGCCGACGAAGCCGACGACGACACTGCGATCTTTGCGCATCTTCGCAGCCCAGGCGGCGCCGACGGCGTGCGGGAGCTGCGTGGCCATACAGCTCGACCACGCGACCTGGTTCACGGCGCGGCCGCTCATGTGCGAGGGCATCTGCCGGCCCTTGAGGACGTCGCCCGCGTTGCCGAAGTACTGCGCGATGTAGCTCTTCAGCGGGAAGCCTCGCACGAGCATGATCGCGCTCTCGCGCAGGGCCGGGAACACCCAGTCGTCGCGCTCGAGCACGAGGCCCGTCGCGATCGGCGTCGCCTCCTGGCCGCGGCACTCGCCAGCGAAGTGGATGCGGCCCTGGCGCTGCAGGAGCATCATGCGCGTGTCGATGAGGCGCACGCGCTTCATCTCGCGGTAGGCGCGGAGGAGCACGTGCGGGGACAGGCCGGGATCGGTCGCGGGATCGGCGCTGCCGTCGTCGCGGAGCACGCGGAGGAGCCCCAGATCCGGGGCGTCGGCGGCGCGAGGAGCCGGCGTCGCGGGCGCCTCGTGCGCTTGCCCGTGCGCCTCAACGTCGTGTTCGTGCATGCGGGCGAACCTAGCGCGAATCCGCCCGGCTGTAGAGGGTGAAGCGCTCGCTCAGGGGACGCAGACGCCGTAGGTCGCCGTCTCGGGAGTGCACGTCTGGCCCGCGGGGCAACCGCCCGCCTCCGGCTCCAGGTTCTGCCACCCCGTGTTCAGGCAGCTGTACCGGCAGATGCTGTTGAAGCAGCGCTGGTTTGCGGCGCAGTCGTTGAGGTCTTTGCACGCCCCGCCCTCGGGGGCGGGCGTGGCCGACATGGGGACGCAGAGCGAGAGCTCGTCCTCGAGCACGGTCAGACGGCAGGGGTAGCCGTCCGTGCACTCCTTGCCGTCGAAGAGCGTGCAGGATTTGGCGAAGTTGCAGAGCCAGACCCGCTTCTCGCCGTAGCGGTTGTAGACGTTGCACTGGGCGCTGCCGCAGAAGGACGCGGGCTGGCTTCTGCAGCAGATGGGCGAGCAATAACCAAAGACGCACGTGAGGCCGACCGCGCACTCGCCGTTGGCCAAGGTGCAGGGCGCGCCCACCCCCTTGATGCCCGCGCCCCCCTCGCAGACCGTGCCCGTGCCGAGGCCATTCGACCGGCAGGACTCGTTGGGGCCTTTGCAGTCCTGCGCGAGCAGGTTGCAGTCTGTCTGCTCGACGTCGGTGTAATCGGTGCACATGGGCGTGCCGCCCGTGCCCGACGAGGACGTCGTCATGCCGCCCGCGCCGCCCTCGCCGCCCGTACCACCGATGCCGCCCGTGCCTCCCGTGCCCGCGGAGCCGCTCGGAGTGTTTTCGCCATCGGTGCCCGGACAACCGACGAGGAGCCCAGCCGAAAGCGAGACGAGGACCACAGAAGCCAAGCGGATCGGCGACATGCGGCGACGATACCATGAGCCGCCTCGAGGCTCCGAAAAGGAAGAGGCCGCAGCGAGCCCGCCGCGGCCTCTTCGAGATGCGTCAGCGTTCGCGAAGGCTCAGGGCATGCCGCCCGCGCCGCCCGCGCCGCCCGCAGCGCCGGCACCGCCAGCACCACCGGCGCCGCCAGCACCACCGGCGCCACCGGCACCGCCAGCGCCACCGGCACCGCCAGCGCCACCGGCACCACCCATGCCGCCATCGGGCGAAAGCGCGCCGAGCGGGTACGTTTGGTCGACGCAGTACTTGCCGTGCACGGTGTCGGTGCAGGTCAGGCCGTTCGCCGCATTGCCGCAGGCCGCCTGGCCCTGGTCGCACTTCGGCATCGGCAAGCAGTAGCCGACGTTGGCCGGGTTGCCCTGGATGATGCCCCAGCACCAGTTATCCGGGGCGATGCAGTCTTCGTGCTTCGTGCAGCTATTCGTGCAGAAGCCGATGTCGCCGGGGCCCGTGCAGTCCTGGTCCGCCGACGGGGTGCAGCCCATGATGACCGGCGAGAAGACGCAAAGGCCCTTCGCGAGACCGCCGCAATCGCCGTAGCCGATGTCCCCGTCCTGCGTGCAGAGGCCGGAGCAGAAGCCCTTGCCGTCCGAAAGGCCGCCGATGCACAAGCCGTTGCCGCACTCGTCCGCGGCCGCCTTGGGATCACAAAGCGCCCCGAGATCCTTGCCCTGCGGGGCGGCGCTCACGCAGATCCCACTGCCGAGGTCGCAGACGCGACCCGAACCGCACGCCTCGTCGTTCGCGCAAGTCGGGAGGCAGACGTCGCCGGCCGTGAGCCGGATGCACGCGACGTCCTCGCGCCCGTGGCACTTGAACTCATCGAGCGGGTCGTTGATGTACATGCCCGTGGGATTGTTGATCTCGCACGACGCGAGGCACCGTCCCTCGGATGCGCTGTTGTCCGCGCCCTTGTAGCAAATGCTGCCGACGCCCGGACAATCGCCGCTCGTCTTGCAGGTCTTGCTGCAGTAGCCGCCCTGCGGGCCGCCCTGGAAGACCGTGTCGTCCTTGTCCGCCACGATGCAGGTCCCGGGAGCACACTCGGCGTCGGTCGTGCAAGGCAGGGCGAGCCAATCGCCCGGATCCACCGTGCCACCCGTGCCGCCGCCGCCCACAGCGCCGGTGCCACCGGTGCCGCCGCCGGCGCCGCCCTCGCCACCGGTGCCGCCGTTACCGCCGTTGCCGGTGTTGTCTCCACAGCCCGTGCTGTTCATCGCGAGCCCGAGGCTCAACCCAAGGGTCGCGAGGACCCACCATGCGCTCTTCAATTTCATCGGCCGCCTCCACGCGAACGAAAAGAAAGACCAGGCCACCCGCGTGACGGGCAGCAAACCTCGCCTTCCGGAAGCCCGAAGCATACCTGCTGAGACGCACGAGGGCCAGCCGCTCGGCCCGTCCGGAGCGGTGCGTCAGTCGTCGCGCGGGCCTGGCGGCAAGGGCGCGACCGCCTCTTCGTCGTCTTCCTCGTCGTCCGGCCTTCGCGGCTGGATGGTGAAGATGGTGAGCGCGACGAGACCAAGCGCCATGCCCATGCCGATCTTGCCGAAGAGCTCCGCGCGCTTGTGCACGGCTTCGAGAAGCTGGCCCTGCGGCGTGTCGTCGCGCTGCACACCCTGCCGGTGCAGCTCGCTGATGCGAGGCGAGAGCGAGAGGGCGACGTAGGCCGCGGAGACGGCCATGAAGAGCGTGCACGAGCGGCGCAGGCGCGAGAGGATCGTGCGGCCGCGGCGGCGCGTGGCGAGGGTGCGCGTGACCTCGGCGGCGAGCGCCGCGAGGGCCGCGCCGAGGGCGATCGTGTCGAAGCGCGCGAAGATCGTGCCCATCACGTCACCCGCGATCGGCCGCGGGAGCATGCTGAAGACGATGGGCGCGGCGTTGGCGCCGAGCGCGACCATGCCGCCGATGTACACGCCGCCCGCGAGGACGGCGACGAGGGCCGCGACGCGATCGACGACGGCGAGGATACGGTCCCGCTTTTCCTGCGGATCGGGGGCCAGATCGGCCTCGGTGAAGGTGTCGTTCATACGTGCATCCTCACGCCGTGGTCGGCGTCGCGCGTGCCGATCTCGAGCGCAGCGGCGCGGCTCTTCACGACGACGGGCGGCCTGCCCGACGCCTCGAAGCGCACGTGCGCGCGCGAGAGCTTGCTGTTCAAACAGTACGTCATGGGGCCGTCTGGGTTCGGGTAGTAGAGGCCGACCATGTCGTCCGTGTCCGCCTCGAACGAGCCCTCGATGCGCGCGGCGCGGCCCTCGGCGGAGAAGCTGTAGCGGCGCAAGCCGACGTCGCCATGCGCGCGCGCGATTTCGAGCACCGCGTTCCAGGTGTAGGTCACGCCGCGGAAACGCGCGCAAACGAGCGTGACGAGCGGCGTGAGCACGGGGCCCACGCGGACGCGGCCGGAGAGAGCTTCCACGACGAGATCGGCTTCGCTCTCCCAAGTGTTGACGTGGCACCAGGCATAAAGATCCGCGTGCCCGCGGCCCCAGTTGTGCCCCTGCATGCCGCGCCAGTTGGAGAGATCCCAGCGCTCGCCGTCGACCTCGACCTCACCGGAGAACACGAGGTCGGGGTACGGGGTGAGGGTCTTCGATTTGGGAAATTTGCCGCGGTACATCGAGGCGTGCGGGAACGGGACGAACGGGCTTGCCTCGCCCTCGAAACGAAGGTCCCAGCGAATCGAATGCTCACGCCGCGCGATGCGGCCATGGGTCTCGCCGGGCCGGATGCGCATGCGCTCCTCGGAGGAGCCGCCGGTCGCGGGAAGGCTCCAGGCGACGTCGAGGCCTTCCTTGCCAAAGATCGCGTCGGCATAGGGGAGCACGTGCTTGACCGCGACGTGCTTGCTCTGCCCGCCGCGGCGATCGAAGGCGATCGCCCAGCCCTCGGCGAGGGTACGGCCGGGCTCGCGCGCGGAGGCGAAGATCGTGGCCTTGATCCAGAGCGCGCGGTCGCCCGCGGGGTCGTTCGCTTTGAGGAAGTAGCTCTCGACGTGATCGCGGACGGTCGCGGGATCGAAGCGGACGGCGTTCGGATCTTTCGGTTCGTTCATGCCGGTTCGTCCTCCGCGAGCGCGACGAGCGCCTCGTTCACGGCGTGCGGGTCGGCCCGCGAGGGATCCCCTTCCATCGCCGCGATGATCGTGCGGGCCGATCGAATGCGCGCGCGACCGACGGCGGCGACCGCGAGCGTGCGCTTGTTACGATCCCACGAGCCGAGCTCGCTGACGATCTCGCGCGTGGCGCGCGCGTGGCCCATGGTCGCCAGCGCGACGCGCGCGTGCCAGGAAAAACGGTCGCGACCGAAGCCGAGCGCGCCGCCGAACGCCCGCCTCTCGAGCCCCACGCGCGCCTCCGAAAGCCCGAGTGATCCCGCGATCTCGATCGCGGCAGCCTCGTCCTCGGCGTCCTCCGTCTTGATCGCTCCATTCACGACCGACACGAGCACCTTCGCTCCCGCCGGATCCCCGGCGCGGCCGAGCACCACGGCCGCGGCGACGCGCACCGTGGGAGAATCGTGATCCACGAGCGCGCGCGCCCTCGCCGCGAGGATGGGATCGACCACGTGCTCGCCCTCCTCGCCGCCGATCTCCTCGGCCATGCGGAGCGCGATGTGGCAGACGAGCGGGTCGGCGTCGCGCGTGCGGGCGGCGAGCGCCTCCACGACGGACGCGCGATCCTTGCAGACGCGGGCGTACGCGATGACCGCCTGGAAGCGCACTTCCGCGCGAGAATCTTCGAGCGCGCGGGCGAGCCTCTGGGCTGCGCGGCTGTCGCCGATCTCGCCGAGCGCGGTGAGGGCCATCTGCCGCACGTGGACGTCGTCGTCCTCGATGGCGACGAGCAGGGCGGGCAGCGCTTCGTTTGCGCCCACGTCGGCGAGCCCGAGCGCGGCGGCCGAGCGGACGGGCGCGGCTTCGTCGGAGAGTGCGCGTTCGAGAGCGCGCACGACCTGGCTGCGAGCTTCCTCGGCGTGGCGGACGAGGTCACGCACGGCGTCCTCGCGCACGGAGGCTTTGGACGAGCCCACGTCGCGGAGGGCGGCGTCGAGGGTGCGGGGAAGCGCAGGCGCCCGGAACATGCGCGGCGAGGCTAGCACGGCGGGTGCCGGATCACTTCCCGCGGATGGCCCGGAAAGACCTCAGGGACCGCCGCCCGCGCCTCCAGCGCCGCCGGCTCCTCCTGCGCCTCCAGCGCCACCCGCACCGCCTGCACCGCCGGCTCCTCCTGCGCCTCCCGCACCACCTGCGCCGCCGGCTCCTCCTGCTCCGCCTGCACCTCCGGCTCCGCCTGCACCTCCGGCGCCCGTCGGAACCCAGGGCGCAGGCGGCGCGGGCGTCTCCGAGGGCAGACAGATCTGCGGCACCTCGGTCGAGACCGCCGGCGGCGCGATCTTCACCACGCAGATGCGCTCCGCGATCGGCTCGAAGTCGATGATCCGCGCGGCGTGCTCCGATGGACGGGCGCACTCGTAGCCGTTGCGGCAATCGTCGTTGTCTTCGCAGCCGGCCATGCAGAACGTTCGACCGAAGCGACCCCAGCTCGCGTCGTCGGCGGGGCCACAGGCCGGATCGAGCTCGGCCGAGAAGGCGACGCAGACCCCGTCGTCCTCCGGGCATTTGTCGGGATCGCACCCGAAAATCGTGCAGTAGCCGCCCGGCTGCGTGGTGTCGCAGAGGCGGTCGCCCAGTTGCGAGCAGTCGGTCGAGGTCGTGCAGTCCTCCCCGATCTTCGGCGTACAGCCGACGAGCGCAACGACGAGGGCGGCGAGGAAGAGCGTGATCACGCGGGGTCGGGGCATCGCAGGGCAAGCGTACTAACGGGCCTCGGGCCGGCGTGCAACCGGGCGCCGCGGACGGCGCGGAGAGGCCGGGATCCGACGGCCGATCGGAGTCGACCGTGGCGCGTGGGATCACGTTTGCGGCGTTGCTCTGGACGGATGGCCCGGGGCACTGCAGGATGGGGACGCCGCTCCCTGCCCGCCCATGTCCTGGAGGGCGCGCGGCGCAAAGCCCGGGCCTCATCAAACGTGCGGAACGCTCGAATTGACAGCCGGGGCGCCGCCCTTTAGATACCGGGAAATTCCGGACCGCACCCCCGGAGGACGAAGCAACCCCATGGCCACCTACATCACCGAAGATTGCATCAACTGCGGAGCTTGCGAGCCGGAGTGCCCCAACGAGGCGATCAGCGAGGGCGACGAGATCTACGTGATCGACCCCGAGCTCTGCACCGAGTGCGTGGGCTTCTACGACCACGAGGCTTGCCAGGCGGTTTGTCCGGTGGAGTGCTGCTTGCCCGACCCGCAGCGCGTGGAGACCGAGAACGATCTCATCGCCCGGGCCTCCCGCCTGCACCCGGACGACGGCGAGCTCAAGAAGAAGGTCGCCGCCAACGACTACCCCTCCCGCTTCCGCAAGTAGCCACGAGGAGCGCCGCCCCCGAGGTGCATCCGCCCACGGCCCGCCCAACGTTCCGGCCGCTCGCCCTCGCGCTTTGCGCGCTGGGTTTGGCTGGTTGCGGCGGTGGCGTTCCCCTCCTGCATCCCGCACACGTCCTCTCGCCTGGCAAGGTCACGCTGGGCGCGGGTTTGTCCGGCCGGCCCGTCCTCGGCGCGCTCCCGAGCGCGCGCGGAACGGACGCGGAGCCGATCGAGCGTGCCCTCCAGGATCTGGCGATCGCTCCGGCCGTCGCGCCGTGGGTGGGCGGCCGCATCGGCATCACCGGCTCGAACGAGGCGGGCCTGACGTACTCCGGACGGTCGGTTCGTCTGGACGGACGACACGCGTTCACCTTGAGCAAGAGCGTCTCGCTCTCGATGGGGCTCGGCGGCGAGGTGATCCTGGCGAGGTCGGGCGTCGACGGCGGGGCCGGCGGGGGGACGGGCGGGGGGCTCGACGTCCCGCTGCTGCTCGGCTGGAAGAGCACGGGGGAGCTTTATTCGGGCTGGATCGGCCCGCGGGCGGGGATCTCCTGGGTGCGCGGGAGCGTCGTTCCGGCCGTCGCGACGAAGCCCTTGACGCTCGCGGGCGAGCACGTCCGGGTCGGGATGGTGGCGGGGCTCCGGCTCGGGTTCCGTCACGTGCACGTGGCCCTGGAGATCGGGGGCGACTGGCACACGGTCTCGGGCAGCCTGGGCGCCACGGACGTCTCGTTCGATCAGTTCTCGCTGACCCCGGCGGGCGCCCTGGTCGTCAGCTTCTGAGCCATTCGCGCGATTTTCGGCCGAGATTCCGGGACAGCAGGGCGACCTCGGGCGAGGTGCTTGCCCGCCCCGAGGACCCGCCATAGACTGGCGATCATGCGCTCCTCGAACGTCCCGCTGCCTGCGCTCCTCGCCTCTCTCGGCGTTGTCGTGGGCGGTTGCTCGGCGCCCGTCGCCGAGGCCGACGACATCACGAGCGCGACCGGGTCCACGACCGAGGCGATCGTCCTCGTCGAACGCAGCGCCGCCGAGGGAGAGTTCGTCCAGACGAACGTCTCGGCGAAGTTCATGCGCCTCGCGTCGGGCGCGGATCCCGAGGTGGCCGAGCGCGTGGTCGGTGGATCGTGGCTCGAGCTGCCGGCCGCGGGCGAGTGCGTGGCGCTCGCGCCGTTTGCCGCGGCGGAAGAGGCGGACGCGCTCTCCGCGCTCGGCTCGATCGAGCTGCTCGACGTGGGCGACCTGTCGATCCAGGCCGGGACGACACGCATGCCGCTCGCGACGCGTGCGTTCCCGGACGTGGGCGCGTTTGTCTCGGGCGTGTTCTACACGTCGCGCGACGCGCAGAGTGATCTGCCGGCGCCCGCGCGGTACGTGCTCGAAAGCACGGGCTCGGGGACGCTGAATCCGTTCTCGATCGAGGCTGAGGCGCCGAGCGCGCCGGAGCGGGTTCGTCTCGGTGAAACCGCGCTCGCCGAGGGCGCGGTCTTCGAGGAAGGGACGGCGGCGACGCTGCGGTGGAACGCGAGCGAAGCGCCCACGGTGGGTGATCTCGTCTACGTGGATCTGACGGCGCCGAGCGGCACGGGCATTCGTTGCACCTTCAACGATTCGGGCGAAGGCGTGATCCCGGCGTCGGCGCTCGACAAGAAGACCTGGGGCGCGCTGCCCGCGACGGTCGCGCTCTCGGTGCATCGGCTCCGCCAGGGTGGCTTTGCGGCCGCGGGGATCGACGCGGGTGAGCTTCGGTTCGACCTGTCCGTCGTCGGTCGCGCGACGATCGTGTCGACATCGCCCTGACGAACGTTCGTCCGGTAAAACCAGCGGGGACCTTTTGATGAACCCCGACGAGCGCGAGACGGCAGAGCGTTCCCGGACGCACGCGGAGGCCTCGCGCAGGCTGGAGGAGGCGTGTGATTTCACGGGGGCGGCGCGGGAGGCGCTGCTCGCGGGGGACGCGCGGCGTGCGGCGAGGCTCGGCGCGCTCGGGGGCGACGACGCGACGGCGCGGGAGGCGATCGCGCGGATCGCGGAGCGGCTGCCGAGGGAGGTCGCGCTCGCGGCGGCGTCGGATCTCGGATCGCGAGGGTTTGGCAAGTACGCAGCGGCGCTCTACGCGCTTCTCGGCGAGCACGCGGAGGCGGCGAGCGCGTTCGTCGCGGCCGGCGAGGTACTGCTCGCGGCCGAGAGCTTCGAGCGCGCGGGGCAACCGGCCGAGGCGGCGCGCGCGCTCGAGAGTGCGCTGCGGCAACGGCCGGATCAGGCGGCGCCGCGGCTCGCGCTGGGCGCGCTTTTGGCGCGGCACGGGCGAACCGAGGGGGCGATCAAGGCGCTGCAGCAGATCGACGTGGCCGCGCCGGAGCGGGCCGCGGCGCTGCCGCTGCTCGCGCGGTGCTTCGAGGAGGTCGGGCTCGCCGAGGCAGCACGAGAGACGCGCGCGGAGATGGCGCGGCTCGGGGTTCGGGAGGAGCCACCCGCGAAGGATGCGCCAAGGGAGGCGGCCCGGAAAAACGAGCGGCGCGGCGGGGGTGTTGTTCTTTTCGGGCGGTACGAGACGACGCGGGAGATCGCGTCGTCGGCGCATGCGCGTCTCGTCGAGGCGATCGATCGAATCAGCGGTGAGCGCGTGGCGGTGAAGATCTTCAGCGGGCTCGTCGAGGGCGCGGGGCGCGACGCGCTGCAACGCTTCGAGCGAGAAGCGCGCGCGCTCGAACGGCTACGCCATCCAAACGTGGTGCCGCTCCACCAGTACGTGCCGGAGGGGCCGGCGATGGTGCTCGCGTTCATGCGAGGCGGGTCGCTCGCGGACAAGATGCGCGAAGGGCCGATGGCGCCGGCGCGTGCTGTGGAGATCGCCTGTCTTCTGCTTTCGGCGCTCGGCGAGGCGCACCGGCTCGGGATTCTGCACCGCGACGTGAAGCCCGCGAACGTGCTGTTCGACGACGCGGGGACAGCGATGCTGTCGGACTTCGGCGCGGCGCACCTCGGGGACCTGTCGAGCACGGCGACGGCCGGCGCGATCGGCACATACGCGTACATGTCGCCCGAGCAGAGGCTCGGTCGTCCGGCGGGGATCGCGAGTGATCTCTACGCGGTGGGCGCCGTGCTTTACGAGCTGCTCACGGGGGAGGCGGCCGAGCCGATGCGCGGGCGTTTCCACGGGGGAGCGCCGAGCGAGAAGAACCCGGAGCTCGGGCCGGAGCACGACGCGGCCGTGGCCGCATTGCTCGCGGAAGAGCCGGATCGCCGGCCGGAAGATGCATTCCAAGCGCGGCGCGCGCTGTCGGCGCTGCGCTGGCCGGAGGCGCTGCCGAAACAATGGACCGCGACGAACGGGAGCGAGCGGCCGGCCGCGCCGAGAGAAGGTGAACGCCTGGGGCCGCCGCTCGCGCTGGGCGATGGTCGCGACATGGCGAGCCTGCGCCACGACGCGTGGCTCGATCGCGAGGTGCTCGTGCTCCCGATGGACGAGGCGTCCCTCGCGCGGGCCCGCGCGTTCGCGCGGACCGGGCATCCAGCGCTGCCGACGGTGCTCCGCGTGGATCGTGCAGCCGGCGAGATCTGGGTGGCGCCGCCGCTCGGCAAGGCGCTTGCCGATGCGCCGCGCACGCTCGACGCGGCAGCGATCGAGCGGCTCCGGCAGGCGCTCGCGGCGCTCGCGGCCGTGGGCGGCGCGCACGGCTACGTCGACGCGCAGCACCTCTACTGGTTCGACGGCGAGCTCGAGCTCGCCTGGCCGCGCAAGCCCGCGACGCCCGATGCGGTCGAGAAAGACCTCGCCGCGATCGACGCGCTCGCGCGTGGCATGCCGCCGGCGCGCTGATCCGCGCGCGTTTCCTGCATCCACGTCCCGCACGGGCGCTCTGCGCCCACGCGGACCATGGAGCAGATCCCGATCCTGCGAGACCTCGCGATCATCTCGATCGTCGGCGTCCTCGTCGTGCTCGTGCTCGGCCGCGTGCGCTTGCCCGTCGTTGCCGGTCTCCTCCTCGCGGGCGCGTTCATCGGCCCCACGGGCTTCGGGCTGCTCAGCGACGCGCACCGCATCCAGTCGCTCGCCGAGATCGGCGTCGTGCTCCTGCTCTTCGGCATCGGCCTCGAGTTCTCCCTCGAACGGCTGCGCCAGATCGCCAAGACCGTCACGATCGGCGGCTCGCTCCAGGTCGGTCTCACGATCCTCGCGTCGGCCCTCTGCGCGCGCCTCGCGGGGCAGCCGCTCTCCCGTGGGATCCTCTTCGGCTTCTTGTTCGCGCTCTCCAGCACCGCCCTCGTGCTGCGCACGCTCGCCGAGCGTGGCGAGGTCGACGCGCCACACGGACGCTTCATCGTCGGCGCACTGATCTTCCAGGACCTCTGCGTCGTGCCGATGGTGCTCGTGATCCCGATCCTCGCCGGCAAATCCGGCGGGGATCCGGCGCGCGATCTCCTGCTCGCGCTGGGCAAGGCGGCGCTGCTCGTGCTCGTCACGGTGGTCGTGGCTCGCTCGCTCGTGCCGCGCTTCTTCGCGCTCGTGGACCGCGCGCGGAGCCGCGAGCTCTTCCTCATGGCCGTGCTCGGCATCTGCCTCGCGACCGCGTTCTTCACGTCGCTCGCCGGCCTCTCGCTCGCGCTCGGCGCGTTCCTCGCGGGCATCCTGCTCGCGGGCAGCGAGTACGCGCACCGCGCGATCGGCGACGTCCTGCCGCTGCGCCACGCGTTCACGAGCCTGTTCTTCGTGTCGCTCGGCATGCTGCTCGACGCGCGCGTGCTGATCGAAAAACCGCTCTCGGTCGGGCTGTATCTCGCCGCGTTCGTCCTTGGAAAGGGGTTCATCGCGACGCTCTCGGCCCTGTCGATGCGTTTCCCCGCGCGCGTCGCGTGGCTCGCCGGCGTGGGGCTCGCGCAGTTCGGCGAGTTCGGCTTCGTGCTCGCGACGCTCGCCGAGCGGAACGGGCTCATCACGCCGAGCGAAGATCGGGCGCTCCTCGCGGCCGGCGTGCTCAGCATGATGATCACGCCGCTCGCGATGCACCTCGCGCCGCGCGTGCGCGCCGGCGAGAAGATCCTGAAGCCGCTCGAACGCTTGCTCGGGGCGCGTGGCATCGACGAGCCCATGCCCGAGCACTCCGCGCTCTCGGAGCACGTGATCATCGTGGGATACGGCGTCGCCGGAAAGATGCTGGGGCGCGCGCTGGCCGAGACGTCGGTGCCGTACCTCGTGCTCGAGCTGAACGCGGAAACCGTTCGCGCCGCGCGTGAAGCCGGCGAGCCGGTGTATTACGCGGACGTCACGAGCCCCGAGGCGCTCGCGAGCGCGCGCGTCGAGCACGCCGCCGCGCTCGTCCTGCTCATCAACGACCCCGAGGCCACGCGCCGCGCCGTAGCCGCCGCGAAGCAGAGCGCGCCGAAGATCCCCGTGCTCGTACGCGCGCACTACATCGCCGCGGACCGCGCGCTCACCGAGCTCGGCGCCGAGGAGGTGGTGTTCGAGGAGCTCGAAGCGGGGCTCGAGATGATCGCGCGCGTGCTGCGCCGGCGCGGCATCCCGCGGAACGTGATCATCGAGCGCGTGAACGTCGCGCGCCGCGAGAGCAAAGGTCTCTTCGTCCGAAAGCAGACGCTGCAGCGGCCCACGCTCGCGGACCTGCCCGAGCTCGGCGAGCTCAAGGTGGAGACGTTCCTCGTGCGGCGCGGATCCTTCGCGTACGGCAGGAGCCCGCTCGAGCTCGATCTGCGCCGCAAGACCGGCGCGAGCCTCGTGGCGATACGCAGAGGCGGTTCCCTCTGCGAGGATGTCACCGCGAGCGCGCCGTTCCGCGAGGACGACGTGCTCTACCTCGTCGGAAAGCTCGTCGCGATCGAGAGCGCGGTGCGGCTGCTCGACGAGGGCGACTGATCGGAACGCTCAGGCAGCCTTGCGCCGGCGACGCGCACGCACGAGGCGCACGAGCGCGCGCACGCCGAGGCCCGCGCCGAACAACAAGCCGAGCGACGAGGGGACACCGGCCGCCCACACGACGATCGGGATCGACGGCCGCGTCGGGCACGTCGAGCGCATCGCGAAGCGGCACGCGTTCATCTGGTCGATCTCGTCCCGCGCCGCCGTGGTCTCGGGCGTCTCCGGCAGCGCGCGCATCGCCGCCGACGAGAGCATCCACGCCGCGAGCGCTTCCCGATCGGCCGAAGCATCCTGCGGCAGGTTCTTCATCACCGCCGCGAGCGCGCGCGCCCGGGCCGTGGGCTCGATCTCCGCGAACGCCCCCGCGTACGCCGACGCAACCTTGCTCGAGACGCGCCCGAGGCAACTCAGGGCCCGATCCTCGGACGGCCGCAGGTACACCGTGCTCCCCTCGGGCGTCACGTGGGGGATCGATCCCGTGACGGGCTCCTCGTGCATGAGCATGCGCCGCGCGCCCGGCACGCACGGCGGCAAACGCGGCGGCGGGCGTAGCCACACCGCGGCGTACTGCCGGTACGATACGAGCGCGGCCGCGAGGCCGAGCGCGGAAATCACGAGGAGCGCGGCGACCACGATGCGCGTGCGACGCCCCCGCGCAGGCTCGGCCGAAGAGGAATCGGTCGCGCTCATGGGAAACGCTTTTGATCGGCCGTCCCCGGCCTGTCAACCGCGGAGCGCCTCGCCGGGGGTCTGCGCGACCCTGGCCCAGACCGAAGCTGCTTGCGGCTGGCCCATCGCCGCCGACAGGTACGCGAGAAAGCGCGCGGAGGCTTGCTCGGCCTGCCGATCGGACGCCTCGCGCGCCCGCGCGAGCGCCGTCAGCGTCTCGAGGAGCGCCCGATCCACATCGCCCGCCGACGCGAGCGCGATGCCGTACGACAGCAGCGCCCGCGCATGCGCCCGCGGCGAGCTCGCCCCCGCCACCGCTTCCTTCAGCTTGCGCAGGCCCTCGCCGGGCTCGCCGCGAACGAGCTGCACGAACGCGCTCATCCGCTCGACGAGCGCGTCGTGCTCTCCCGTCACCCGGAGCCGCACGAGGATGTCCTCCAGCGTCTCGACGTCGCCCTCGACGAGCGCCTGGCGCAGGAGCTTCGACAGTCGCTCCGCCATCACCACGGGATCCTCGACCGCGTCGGGATCCGCGCCGAGCGCCGCGACCGCGTCCGCCACCGAGGCCTTGCCCGGCGACCCGAACGCCGCGACGCCCGCGCTTTCCGCGCCGAGGCTGTCGGGCGAGAGCGAGCCGATCGACGACGGCGGGTGAGGCTCGGAGCGGATCTGTCCCCCCTCCCCCATCGCCGCCTCGATGAGCGACGCGATCGAGATCTCCTCGGCGCGCGGGTCGACGAGCAGCTCGCCCTCGTCCGAGAGCTCGGGCACTTGCACGTCCGGATCGAGGCTGCGCGCCTCGTCGATCAGCGCCGCCGCCGCCTTCCGCAGGCCCGCGCCTGCCGCCGCGAGCGCCGCCTCCGCCGCGAGCACCGCCGCCGACGCCCGCTCTCCCGCGACGGCCGCGTGATAGGCCGGCTCCGCGAGCCCGAGCGGTCCCACGTTCTGCTCGAGCACGCGACCGGCCATGCGATGCCAGAGCTCGCGTGTCCCCGCGTCGAGCAGCCCGATGAGCGCGCGCGTCGTCGTCCTCGACGCGATCGCGAGCCATCCTTCTTCCGGCCGGTACGCCCATCCCGCGCCGCAGAGCGCGTCCTCCACGACGGCCACGCGCGCGCCCGCGCCCGCCATCAGCGTCGACACCGCGTCCACGATCTCGTTCGGCGCATCGGCGCCGAGCAGCGCGACGCCCACGAGCGCCGCGCGTTCCCCGGGTTCGAGCCACGTTGCGCGCCGCGTGATCCACTCGTGCGCCGGCGCCGATGCGCCTCGACCGCTCGTCCGATCCCGCGGCTCGGCCACATCGCCGACCCACCTGAGCTCACCCGTCGAGAGCCCCTCCGCGAGCGCCTCGCGAATCCCGAGCGGCATCCCTTGCCCACGACGCGCCCATCGCTCCGCCGCTTCCTGCGTGATCGCGCCGCCGCAGAACGCACGCGCGAGCTCCACCGCCGCCTTTTTCGGCAGCGGACCGAGCGTCACCTCCGCGGCGACCGGGATCGACGAGAGCACCTCGGGCAGCGTCTCCTCGACGTCGATCCGCACGACCGACCGGAAAAACCCCGGCGGCGGGATCGCCTGCGACACCACCTCCAGCGTCGCGAGGTCGATCAACGTCACGTCGTCGACCGTGAGCAGCCCCGATCGACCATCCACCGGCGCGAGCCACGCATCCACGAGCTCCGCGGCGTTCCGCGTGCTGATGCCTTCGCCCGCCAGGAGCTTGTCGAGCGCCGCGGCGAGCGCCTCCGGCAGCTCGGGCGGCGCTTCCCGCGCGAGCGACCGCGCGAACGCGTTGCGCAGCGCCCCGAGCGGCTCGCGTGGCAAGAACGTCGGCGCGATCCGGAGCGACCGCGGCGGCGCGAGTCTGTGCACGAGCTCCTGGAGCAAACGCGTCCCGCCCGCGCCCGGCGCGGCTCGCAAGAGACCTGCACATCCGAGCGGCACCGACAGCTTGCCGAGCTCCTCCTCACGCCCGACGAGCTCCGGCGCGGCCACGAGCTTGTGCACGTTCGCCAGCGTGTCGCCCCGCAGCGGCGCGTAGATGTCGAGCCGCAGGCCCCGCACGATCGATCCATCCGCGGCGCGCCCTCGGCGCAGCCCCGCGGTTACGAGATCGCCGGACTGCACCGCTGCGAGATCCGGATCGAGCAGCACGTCACCGGGACGCGCGATCGCCGCGAGCCGCTCCGCACGCAGAAGCGCCTTGCCCCACGCGAGCCCCTCCGGCGTGCCGAGCGCTTGCATCTCGCCCTGCGCAATGCCGATCCGCAAGGGCTCGGTGTCCTGCGCTTCGGCCACCTGTTCGAGCGTGAACCCGAGCGCCTCGTCGAGCGCTTCGGCGGCGAAGTCGACGCTGAACGCCTCGCCGCTCCACGCGCAAAGCGCGCCGCCATGAGCCTCCGCGCGCTTCCGGATCGACAGCGATCTCTCGAGATACCCCGATCCGGAGCCTGCTTCCGGGCCACTCGGCCCGTGGAAGCTCACCACGATACGTTCCGCCACGCGCGCATCGTCTCTCATCGCGCGCAGCAGTCAAAGGGGTTCTCAGCCGAAAATGATGAACCCGAGCTTCGTCAGCACGAAGTCCGCAACGAGGATCGAGATCGAAACGCCCACTACGGCCCGCGTCGTCGACTGCCCCACGCCCTCGGTGCCGCCGCGCGTGATCATCCCGAAGTGACAGCCCACGAGCGCGATGATCGCTCCGAAGAACGGGCACTTCATGAGGCCCATCCAGAAGTCGCGAAAGTTCATCGAGCCGAGCGCGGAGCGAAGGAAAAACCCCCACGGGATGCCGAACTGCCAGTCGCAGATGATCATCGCGCCCGAGAAGCCGATCACGAGCGCCAGCGCCCCGAGCACCGGCATCACGATGACGCAGGAGATCAGCCGCGGCACCACGAGCTTCTTCATCGGGTCGGCGCCGAGCGCGCGGATCGCGTCGATCTGTTCCGTCACGGCCATCGAACCCACCTCGGCCGCGATGCCCGATCCGATCCGCCCTCCCACGATCACCGCCGTCAGCGTCGGCGCGAGCTCGCGCGAGAACGACAGGCCGATCACGCGGCCCGTGTACTCCATGCCGCCGAACTTCTGCAGGCCGAAGGCGAACTGCACCGCCATGACCATGCCCGTGAAGAGCGCCGTCGCGCACGCGATCCCGAGCGATCGGATGCCGAGCTGCTCCATCTGGTGCATCGTCGATTGGAACTCGAACGGACGCTGAAACATCGCCACGAACGTCTCGCGCGTCATCCGCCCGAGCTGCCCGAGGTGCACGAGGAAGTTCATCCCCCGCTGCGCGAGCCGCTCGTAGAACGGCGGCTCCGGCGGCAGCCCCGGCAGCGACTTCGGCTTCTGCGACTCCACGCCCGCGGTCTGGCTACTCATCGGCCGGCACCGTGGCGAACCCCTTGACGAACTCCCGGAACGGCCCGACCGCGGCCGAAAACCCCGCGGGGTCCGCGATGCAGTAGAGGTCGTAGACGCAGCCGTCCTTCTTCAGGACCCACACGTCGAACTGCCGCGGCACGCCGTCGAGCTTCGCCGTCACCACCGTGTGCAGCGCCTCGCGCCCGTCGAACGGCACGACCTCCTCCGTCACCACCTCGCGCTCCGTGAACTGCAAGAAGAGGTGCTGCACGAGCGAGCGCAGCGGCACGTCCTCGCCGTCCACCTTGCAACGGCCCGAAGCCGCGATCATCGCTTCGTTCGCCGTGTCCTCGAACGCCAGCGCCTCGCCGTCGAGCTCGATCCGTTTCCACGTCGAGGGCGGCGTCGGCACACGGAACGCGTAGCCGCGCCCTCGGTACACCGAGCCCGTGAAATTCGGCCCTCCGCACGCGCCAATTCCGAAGAGTGCGAGGCAGAGGCCGAGCACGAGCGCTCGGGGGCGACGAAAGGGTATTCCCATCGCGCGGGCGAACCTAACACGCCGAAGGGAGCGTCTCCGGCGGAAACCGACGACCTGACCATGCTGTGACAGACTGCGTAGTCCGTTTCTCACCAGCCCCACGGGTCGCGGCCCTGGGGCCGTCGCGGCGGCGGCGGGGCGCCGTAGGGCGAGCCGTAGGGGGATTTTGGCTTCGGGGCGGGCGGGCGGAACCGGTCCCAGCGGTCGTGTTCGCGGGCGGGCTTGCCGCGCATGAACAGGCGGACGAGCAGCGCGCCCGCGACGAACCCGCCGAGGTGGGCGAAAAACGCGACCCCGCCGCCCGTGCCGCCGATCGAGCCGATCCCGCTGAAGAGGTTCAGCACGAAGTACTCGAGGATGATCACCCAGGCCGGCAGCTCGAAGAAGATCCCGAAGAAGAGCCAAAGCGGGAGGATCGGGTTCAACACCGTGATCGGCGAGCGCGGGTAGAGCGACCCGTACGCCGCGAGCACACCCGAGATCGCGCCCGAAGCGCCCACCATGGGCACGACCGACGAGGGGTTCACGACCACCTGCGCGAAGGCCGCGGCCATGCCGCAGAGGACGTAGAAGAACGCGTACCTGCGGCTCCCCATGGCGTCCTCGACGTTGTCGCCGAAGATCCAGAGGTAGAGCATGTTGCCGCCGAGGTGCGCCCACCCGGACGGGTCGTGCATGAACATGCTCGAGAACAACGTCGGCAGGGCGGCGATCGGCTCGTGCACGAGGCGCGCGGGCACGAGGCCGTGCTCCATGAGGAGCTCATAGGCCCTCGCCTCGGTTCCGCGGGGACCGGCCACCGAGATCAGCGCCTGCGTCCACACGAAGACGCAGATGTTCACGATGATGATCAGCCAGTTGACGTACGGCGGGCGCCGAGCCGGCAGGCGGTCTCGAAGGGGCAACATGACGGGACCGCCTTACCATGCGCATCCCATGCCGGCCCTTCAAGGACACGAGGCTCCGCCTTCCCCCTCGTGACAGGCGTGGACCGTGCTGGTAGACGGTGAACGCGATGCCTCCGATCGGCCTACGCCTCCAAGACACGATGACCGGCAAGCTGACCCAGCTGGTCCCGAAAAGGGCCGGCGAGGTACGCGTCTACTGCTGCGGACCCACCGTCTACGACGTCGCCCACGTCGGCCACGCACGCGCCGCGCTCGCTCCGGACGTGCTCGTCAGGCACCTGCGCAGCCAGGGCGTGCGCGTCATCTACACGCGCAACGTCACGGACGTCGACGACAAGATCCTCGCGCGTTCCCGGGAAAACGGCGAGACGCCGCTCGATCTCTCGGCCCGCATGACGGCGCTCTACCAGGAGGACATCCGCGCGCTCGGCTGCCAGGACCCGGACCACGAGCCGCGCGTCTCCGACTCGATCGCGGACATCATCCGCATCATCGAGACGCTGATCCAGAACGGAAACGCGTACGTCGTCGACATGCCGAACGGCTCGAAGGACGTCTACTACGCGGTCCGCTCCTTCGCGGAGTACGGCAAGCTCTCGCACCGGCACATCGAGGATCTCTGCTCGGGCGCGCGCGTCGAGGTCTCCGAGCAGAAGCACGATCCGCTCGATTTCGCGCTCTGGAAGGGCGCGGGCGACTGCACGTGGGGCTGGGAGAGCCCGTGGGGGAAGGGCCGACCCGGCTGGCACATCGAGTGCTCGGCGATGAGCGAGCGCTACCTCGGCTACGGCTTCGACGTGCACTGCGGCGGGATGGACCTCATCTTCCCGCACCACGAGAACGAGATCGCGCAGAGCGAAGCCGCGCATCCGGGCGAAGGGCCGTTCTGCTCGCTCTGGATCCACAACGGCTTCGTCAACGTCGACAAGGAGAAGATGGCGAAGTCGCTCGGCAACTTCGTCACGATCCGCGACGTCTACCAGCGCAACGACCCCGAGGCGCTCCGGTACTTCCTGCTCACGGTGCACTACCGCGGCCCGATCGCGTTCGAGACGGAGAAGCGCGCCGACGGTCGGGTGGTCTTCCCGGGCATCCTGGAGGCGGAGCGGCGGGTCGACTACCTCTACCACACGCTCGGCCGGCTCGGCTCGCTCGCCGAGCTCGCGAAGGGCGCCACGGGCGGTGACGACGCGCCGGCGCCGACGATGCGTTTGCCGAAGGAGATGGCGCCGATGATGGACCTCGCCTCGGCGGCGCGTGGCAAGGTCGACACGGCGCTCGACGACGACCTCAACACACCCGTCGCGCTGGCGGTCGTGGGCGAGCTCGCGCGCGCGGGCAACGAGCTCGTCGACCTCGCGCAGAAGCGCCGCAAGGACCCGGAGATCGCGAAGGCGGCGCCGCTCGTGGCGAAGATGCTGGCGCGCGCGCTCTGGTCCACGGTCGAGCCGCTCGGCATCTTGCAGACGCCGATGGACGTCTACCGCGCGCGCACGCAAGCGCGGCGGCTGTCGATCCTGGGCAAGACGGCGGAGGAGATCACGGCGCGCGTCGAGGAGCGGCGGCAGGCGCGGCAGGCGAAGGACTTCGCGCTGGGGGATGCGATCCGCAAGGAGCTCGAGGAGCTCGGGATCGAGGTAGCGGACAACCCGACGGGCACGACCTGGCGCCTCGGCGTGTAGGTAGGAACGACTCCCTCACCCCCGACCCCTCTCCCTCGCGGGCTGAGCGCTTCGCCGGGGCGCTGCCCCGGACCCCGCGGGGGCTATCCGCCCCTCGACCCGGACCAGGCACGGCCTGGACCGAGGGTGGAAGAACTGCGCTCCGCGCAGTTCTTCCAACGGGCCCGTTGGCAATCGAAAGGGCAGCGCGTCTGTCTTGAGGGGCAGGGTCGCCGCCGGTCTTGACTCGGCCTGTTCGATGAACTGCGCGGAGCGCAGTTCATCGACCTTGGGTCCAGCGCTTGCGCTGGTCCGGGTCCAGGGGCGGATAGCCCCGGTGGGGCCTGGGGCAACGCCCCAGCGAAGCGGCTCCCAGATGAGACCGATGCTCAGCCCTCGCGGGAGAGGGGAGAAGAGGCTGTTCGATCGCCTCCCCCCGTGACGTAGCCAGATCCGGGAATTACCCTTCCCCCGGCCCATGGCTCGCGACCTTTATTCTGTGCTCGGCGTCGCCCGGGACGCTGACGAAGACACCATCAAGAAAGCTTTCCGCAAGCTCGCCGTCCAGTACCACCCGGACAAGGCGCCGGGGAAGGCGAACGAGGCGAAGTTCAAGGAGATCAACCGCGCTCACGAGGTCCTGTCGGACAAGCAGAAGCGAGCGCTCTACGACGAGTTTGGCGAGGAAGCCTTGCAGCAGGGCTTCGACGCGGACCGAGCGCGCTTCGTGCGCCAGTACGGCGGAGGCCGCGGCCGAGGCGGCGCGCCCGGCGGGGCCGGCGGCGTTCCGTTCAACGTCGAGGAGATCTTCGGCGGGGGCGGAGGAGGCGGCGATTTCGGCGACCTCTTCGGCAACATCGGCGACATGTTCGGGCGGGGCCGCGGCGGGGTGCGCGGCGGCGGCGCGCGTGCGGCGCGAAAGGGGCAGGACGTCGAGAGCGAGGTGACGATCGAGTTCGTGTCGGCGGTGAAGGGCACCACGGTGCAGCTCCAGCGCGAGGGCGAGGAGCCGATGACGGTGCGCATCCCGCCGGGCGCGAACGAAGGCAGTCGCATTCGTGTCCCTGGGCAGGGCGGGCCTGGAATGGGCGGCGGACCTCCGGGGGATTTGATTTTGACGATCCACGTCACGCCGCACCCCTTGTTCAAGCGCGAGGGCGACGATTTGCGCGTCGACGTGCCGGTGAGCCTCGGGGAGGCGTATTTCGGCACGAAGATCAAGGTGCCGACGCCGGACGGCGAGGTGACGCTGAAGGTCCCGGCGCATACGCAGAGCGGGCAGGTGCTCCGGCTCAAAGGGAAAGGCGTGGCGCGAAAAGGGAAGGAGCCGGGGGATCTTTACGTGCGGTTCCTGATCCATGTCCGTACGGAGGAGGATCCGCGCGTGGCCGAGGCGGTGAAGGAGCTGGATTTGCCGGGGGAGGAACTGCGGAAGGAATTGCGGTTCTAGCCCGACGCTGCGGTTTACCGATACATAAGGGGCGCGTTCGCCCCCGGGTTCTGCGACGGGACGCATGGGACGTTCACCGGGTTGCCGTCGTAATCGACGCCCACCATCCGGAACGCGCCCCACGTGTGATCGACGGTGTAGCTGTCGCGTTCCCCGGTGCCGGCGTACGAGAGCGTGAACCCCTCGGAGTTGGTCTCCAGGTACAACGGCTTGCGACCGCCGCCGGTCGAGCAATAGGCGAGCTCGAATCGAGAGGTCGTGGTTGGAACCCCGAGAATGGTGAGCTTCTCGTCGCCGACATAGGTGATCATTTGATCGCCACACACGGCGACGACTCTTCCGAAGATGGGACGGGGATGCGCGCACGCGTCTGCGGCGGGCGCGCGCGCACTCTCGCTCGCGTCGGGGTTCTCCTCGATGGGTTCACCCGTCACGACGCGCCCCCCGAGCGCCACGACGATCCCCACGCTCGCGGCGAGAAGGATGGCGGGCTTCTGTGAACATTTCATGCGGCTCTCCTTGCCGGATGCGTTGCTGCCCATTCTACGCCAGCAACACGCGTGCCCGGAGCGTCGGCGAATCGCCAGAAGACATGACGAAAAGTCGCCTTCTCGCATTGCCGCGCAGAGGAAGGTGCCAGGAATGCAGGAAGCCGCGGCGTGCAATGACGGTCCGCGACGAGAGAAGCCCGGAACATCGAGCCTTTGTCCAGCGCTCGATGTTCCGGGAGGCTCGGAGGAGCGGCGGCGCGGCCTTCTCCCTCGATCAGACGTATTGCGACCAGAATTGGAAGTTGCGCTTCGGCCCCCCGCACTTCGGACAGACCCAGGTGTCGGGGAGCTTCTCGAACAACGTACCGGGTGGGATGTTCGTCTCGGGATGGCCGAAGCGCTCTTCGTACATGAAGGAGCAGCGCTGGCCCTGGCACTCGAAGCGGTTGTACCTGTACTCCATGGGCACGAAGGCTAGCATGGCTTCGGCCCCTTCCGCTTCCTGCGGATCGTCGTGTAACGTACGTGTCCGTGCGAGTTGCGCGGAACCTGACCTGGATCCACCTCTCCGATCTGCATTTCGGTCATGGCAAGGAGGCGACGACGCGCTTCGATCAGAAGCTCGTGGCCGACGCGATCATCCACGACGCCGTGACGGTGGCAGGCGAGCTTGGCCCGCCCGACGTCGTGTTCGTGACGGGGGACATCGCTTTTTCCGCCTCGGCCGACAAGGAGTATCCGACCGCGAAGGAGTGGCTCGACAAGCTGCTGGCGGCGCTGAAGCTCGGCCCGGAGCGCGTGTTGCTCGTGCCGGGCAACCATGACGTCGATCGCAAAAAGGCCCAGGAAGGACCGAGTCGGCTCGTCCACAAAGGGCTTCGGTCGAACCCGGACGAAGTGAACGGGCTCCTCGAGAAGGCCGACGAGATGGAGGTGGTCTGGCCCAAGCTCGCCGCTTACCAGAACTTCGCGAAGGCCTTTGGCGCCCCTGAAATAACCCCCGCGATCCCCTTCTGGACCAAGCAGCTATCCAGTGATCTCGGTCCGGTGGAGGCCATCGGTCTGAACACGGCGCTCCTGAGCTTCGACAACGGGGACAGCCGAGAAAACCTTGCCCTCGGCCTCGGCCAGCTTTTGCGTGCCCTCGAAGGGGTGAAGTCCGACGCTCTCCTGTTCGTTCTCCAGCACCATCCGCCGGGGTGGCTGCGGGATGGCAAGGACCTCCTCGCGCTGCTCAAAGGCAGGCCGCATCTCTTGCTCTATGGTCACGTCCACGATCAGCATGGCTTCGTCACCCTTCCGTTGGACAGCCGCGCCAATCTAGAGCTGGTGGCGGGAGCGGGGCACCAGGACGCGAAAGAGGAAGGGAATCACGCCTACGCGTGGGGGCGGCTGAATCGCGACGGCCTCGAGTATTACCCTCGTGCTTGGCTGAAGCGGGAGCTGAAGCTCTGGGCCCAGCAGATCCTTCCGCCCGAGGATCAGAAAGGCTACAGCCTGAAGCTCGGCGAGTTTGTTCGTTTCCCGCGGGCGAAGCTCCCCGACGCGCTCGACCGATGGCTGGCGAACAGCACGGCGCACGCTCCTTCTGCTTCGACCGCCGATTCGATTACCGGACCGGCAGCTTTCAGCGGGGCCATCGCAGAGCCTGCACCTGCCCCTGCTGCTCCGGTGGTCGCCACGTTTGATCCCGCGAACGCATACGTCTCCATTCCCTTCCGAGCCAAGGGCGATCAGGTCGTCGGGCGCGCGGACGCCTTGAAGAAAGTGCGCGAGCAACTGGTGAAGGGGCGGCGGACGGCGATCGGCCAGACGGCGGCGTTCGTCGGGCTGGGCGGTCTGGGGAAGACCCAGCTCGCAGTCGAGTATGCCCATACGTACAAGGATCAGTATCCGGGCGGTGTGTACTGGTTCAATGCGGATGCGGATCTGCATGCGCAGCTCACGCGTCTGGCGTGGGCTGCTCGCTGGGTAAGCCCGGCAGCGGAACCGCGGGTGGTATTGGAAATCGCGACTCACCAGATCCGGAACCGCTCGAACTGCCTCATCGTGTTCGACAATGTGGAGAATCTCGCAGCGATCGAGTTTTTGCTGCCCGAGGGCTCTGCGACCCCCCACCTGCTCATCACGAGTCGCGTCTCCCAGGTCGGCTTCGATCCAGTGCCAATTGATCCCTTGACCGAGGTGGAGTCACTGGAAATGCTTCGACGTGAGTCCGGGCGCAGCCTGGACAAGCCGAGCGACCACGAAGCAGCGCTCCGCATCGTGAAGCAGCTCGAAGGGTTACCCCTCGCGCTGGAGCTTGCAGGTGCATACCTGCGGCGAGCCCATGGTGTTTCTTGGATGTCCTACGCGGATCTCCTGGAGAGCGAGGGCGTCAAGGCGCGTGGGCTTCGGGATGGCCCGTTGTCGAGCTTCACCAAGCACAATGCGGATCTGTACGCGACGCTGCGTATTCACAAATCCATCCTCGATGATTCGCCTCTACTTGGTGAGGCCCTCGATCTGCTGGCATGGAGCGGGGCAACGTCGATGGGCAGGGAGCTCCTCGGATACCTCCTCGGCCGTGAATCAGCGGCGCTCGATGTAGCGCTCGGTGAGGCGGAGACGCTGCGGATCCTGAAGCAGGAGCAGGGAAGCGTTGACCCATCAAACGCTCGCTTCCAGATGCATAGGCTGGTGCGAGAGGTGCGACAGGCAGAAGTTCCCCTGGCGCGGGAACCTGCACGATGGCTCGGTGTGCTGGAAAGGCTTGGGAATTGGTTTCAAGATCGCCGGGACAATTTTGCTCACCTCTCCTTCTACGAGGCAGAGCTCGATCACCTCGAAGTATGGCAGAAGCACGCAGCTCGCATGGGCTATATGCGCGATGCGGTGCGACTCTTGTGGTTGCGCGCATATCCGCCTTATTATCGAGGACAATATCGACAGGCTCACGACACGGTGAAGAGTGCACTCGCCTTGTTTGAGGGTTCCGCTGTCATTGACCCTAAATTGGAAGCGTATCTGCGCAATGATTGGGGCCGCACGCTTAACGAACTCGGCGATCATCGAAAGGCGCTAGAGTACCACCAGCAAGCCCTCGACATCCGCCGTGACGTTCTTGGCGAAACCCATCCCGATACCGCAGAATCGCTTAACAATGTAGGACATTCCCTTGGCGAAACCGGAAATCATCGAACGGCGCTTGAATATCAGAAGAAGGCTCTCGAAATCTACCGTAAAGTCCTTGGGGAAACACATCCCAACACGGCAACCTCGCTGAGCAATATAGGTGGTTGGCTCGGCAAGTGTGGGGAGCACGAAGAAGCACTCGAATACCAACTGCGAGCTCTCGATATTCACCGTGAAGTTCACGGCGAGGCACATCCAGACACCGCCCTGTCGCTCAATAATGTGGGCGGTTCCTTCGGAGAGCTCAGGGAATATCAAAACGCGATCGACTACCATCAGAAAGGTCTGAGCATCCAACTTCAAGTTCTCGGGGAGAACCACCCCGACACCGCCACCTCGCTCCTCAACGTAGGAATGACTCTCCAGAAGCTGGGAAATCCCGTCCAGGCGCTAAAGCACTTGAAGATGGGGCTTTCGATACGCCAGGAGACCCTCGGCGACAGGCACCCCGATACGCAGCATTCATGGGAGAATGTCGTTCGGCTTCTGCTGCGTCAGCGTAAGAAGGCAGACGCATTGGCGTTGGTCGAAAACGACCTGAAGAAGTTTCCGCACAACCCAACACTCAAACGCCTCAAGCAAGAGATTCTCGGCAGGCGCTCTGCAAAGGTCCACGGCAAAACTCCGGGCCCGACCAAGAAGGCCAAATCTCCGAAACGATAGGACTCTGCTTGGCCTGCATCGGCCGCAAAGGGTGTAGGCCGTGGCAGCCTATGAGAGCACTGCACCCAACCACACGCGGCGCTCGTCGATACCTGCGTTGAGTTCCTCAACGATTTGGTGGTACCGTCACGTGATGATGTGTTCGCCGGACATTCGGGGACAGACGGGCGATCCAGAAGGAAGGCCATGAAGAACATCATTGGGTACCACAACACCGAGAAGATGGGCTACTCCCTCATCGACGGGAAGGGGCCGTTCACGTTCTACACGAGGAAACCCGTCCAGCACCTCCTCGGCGCGAGGGTATGGGCGATTGCTGGGGAAGGCCAACCGAGGAGGTACTTCCTCGGGGGCTGGTTCATCGTCAACGAGGCTCGCCCAACAGATCGTGATGAATTCACCAACCTCGTTCGAGGGACGGAGGGCAAGACGTTCAAGCCCATGATTCGCCTGGACCAGCACGCGTGGTTCGCGGACTTCCGAAAAAGTCAGAGCAATTTCAGCCTGGGACTTCTGGCGGCAAAGGACGAGTTCGTGAGGCACCTCGAGGCCCTCGCCGCGCAGGCGACGGCCACGAAAGGACGAGGCTGAAGGCCTCCGAGGCGAGTCTGCCGAGGCTTGGTCGACAACGACCGAGGACCTTGTCGACAACGACCACGACCTCGTCGACAACGACCGGGCACCTCGTCCACGACCATCACGGCTTCGTCGACAACGACCGGGCACCTCGTCGACAACGACCGGGCACCTTGTCCACGACCACCACGGCTTCGTCGACAACGACCGGGCACCTTGTCGACAACGACCGGGCACCTCGTCGACAGGTACTGGTCAAAGTTGACCAGCCGGTCCCGAAAGCTGACCTGTCGACGCAGACCTCCTCACGGCATGTGTGTCATGTAAGCAATGTTGCGCACTGGTCGTTCCCTACCACTTGAACGTACTTTGTTACCCTGGCCGTCCGGCGCCTGGGCGCCGCATCAGGGTTGTCGGACCATCCCTCGTCGGGCTAGGCTGCCTCGCGCCGGGTACACGGTTGGCACTTCGCCCGCTCCACACTGGACTGAGTTGCAGTCCGCCTCAATACCGACCCAGGTTCGGAAATAATCATGACGCCGTACAAGGAATTCACAACTCGTCTTACGCTGCTAATCAGCAAGAATCCGCATCTGATCACGACGACGTTGAGTAATATCTTTACAATGCGGCTCATCGGCAACAAAACCCATGGCGACTTGGCCGAGATTGCCATAGCCGAATTCATCAACCAGTACATGTACGACTTCAAATCCGTACACGTCGGGAAGGACTTGTATAGAGCAAAAGAACACGAAGAGGACATCAAAATCATAAACGAAATCACCAAGGCTGAGTTCCCGGTGAGCCTCAAGGCATATGGCGACGGTCCTCTCCAGCTATCAACCGACAAGAACTTTCTGATGTATCCAAAATTGCAACAAATGAAATCGCCAATTCAGGGGGCGCAACTCTCAGCATTGTGGAGGGATCCGGTATTTGCTGACTTTAGTGCACTCAATGTGCTACCTCTAATCTACGACGAAAGGAGGCAACGGTGTAACATTCTGGTATTTGATCAGGAGAAAGCGAAGGAGCAGATAGCGAAGATCGTTCACGAAGAAGAAGGCAAGGGTCGAAAACATCCGGTGTATCGTTTTTATGATCGAACCGGGGATTATGTATGCGAAGTCCGTTACGGGAGCGGGACAGCCAATGCCCTGCAGAGAGGTCTGTGGACCAATACAAAAAAAGGATTAAAGTATTTTGATAGTGTCACGGGTGGCTGGATTACGTATTCACGCAACCAAATCCTGGTAAAGTTGTTCTCGCATGCGCTTCTTGCTACATCGAGCGGCCATGAAGCGGCATTGGAAGAGTTAAAAAAGGACATCGAAACGCAAAAGAAGATGTCCGCATTGGGATGATATGAATACGCTGGCTCTATTCGACGACATAATAGTCGAGGCTCCGAAAACCGAGGGCATCAAATATGCTGGTTCCAAGCAAAAGCTGTTGCCACACATCATTGCTTTGGCGAAGAAGGTTCGTCCCAGAACCGTTCTCGACGGCTTTGCTGGGACAACTCGCGTTTCTCAGGCTTTCGCGCAAAACGGCTACTTGGTAATTGCAAACGACGTGTCGGTGTGGTCCGAGGTGTTCGGACAATGCTACTTGCTCAATGAGCGTCCCCAATCGCACTATGTGCCACTGATAGAACACCTTAACAACCTACCTCCCGAAGATGGGTGGTTTACTGAAAATTACGGCGGTGACCCAGGGGACGGGACGTCGGTGGGGGTAGATGGTCTGAAGAAGCCATGGCAGCGACACAACACCCGTCGACTCGATGCAATTCGAAATGAAATTGACCGCTTGAGCTTGACGCCAGTTGAAAGGGCCGTCCTCCTAACGAGCCTGATATACGCGCTGGATGAAGTCGACAGTACACTCGGGCATTTTGCCTCCTATCTCCATGATTGGTCGCCACGGTCATACAAGACAATGCAGCTAAGGACTCCAGCCTTATTGCAGAGACGCGCCTCCCATCAGGTGTATAGAAAGGATATCTTCGAACTCCTTCCAGACGTTAAGGTCGATCTGGCATACCTCGATCCGCCCTACGGATCCAATAATGAGAAAATGCCGGCCTCAAGAATCCGTTATGCTGCTTACTACCACCTGTGGACAAGTGTATGCCTGAACGATCGCCCCAGCGTCTTTGGAAAGGCCAGGCGACGATCGGACACATCGGACGTTGTTGCAACCTCGGTCTTCGAGGAATTTAGAAGCGACAGTCAAGGCCGTCTGATAGCAGTTGACGCAATCAGGAGAGTTCTGCACGCCACCAAAGCTAGGCATATCATTCTCTCCTACAGTTCGGGCGGTCGTGCGACTGCAGAGCAGCTCAACGATGCGATTGCACAGATTGGGCGACTACTCGAAGTCGTAGAGCTCGACCACCGAAAGAACGTGATGGCTGGCATGCGGTGGACGAATGAGTGGGTACGCGATGCAGAACGGCCCAACAGGGAGTTTCTGTTTCTTGTGGAAAAGACAACGACCTGAGCTCTCGCTTCAGAAACCGCCGAGATTTCGCAAACTTGACCACTTGAAGGGAAAGTTGACCAGTACCCGTCGACAACGACCGGGCACCTCGTCCACGACCATCACGGCTTCGTCGACAACGACCGGTGACCTTGTCGACGAAGACCGGGTAGAATGCCCACCATGCTTCGCCCCCTCCTCGCTTCGGCCTCGCTCCTCTCCTTGCTCACCCTCGCCGGCTGCGACGAATGCGACGAGATCGATTGCGCTTGCCTGCATGGCTCCATCGTCGTGACCGCCGTCGACGCGACCACGAAAGAGGCGCTCTTCGACGCCAAGGTCGCCATCGGCAACGACCCCTGCCCGGAGCATGCATCGGAGCACTACTGCTTTGTCGCCGCCGGGACCTATTCGGTTCAGGTCTCCGCGACGGGGTATGCTCCGAAGACGGTCTCGATCGTATTGCCCGAACCGCAGGGGGAGGGCTGCTGCATCTGCGGGGAACGCGTCGAGCAGACCGTCGAGCTCACGCCGATGCCTTGAGATTCATTCGTTCGACGCCTGCATTCTCCGTTTACCACCTGCTTTTGACACGCCGCACAATGATGAGCCCAGTTCGGTCGAGCCGCGAGCTCGTGGACGCCGACGTGGAACGCGGAAAGATATTCAAGGCACGGCTCGAAAAAAAACGCGCTTTCGCAAGACGATCCAGCCGTTGCCATCGGCATCCCGGGGATGGTATTCGTCCCAGATTGGGAACGCGTCGGGCTTCCCATTCCCCCACCCCATCGAGGCCCATGCTTAAAAGAACCCTGATCCTCACGGCGTTCGTCTCCCTCACCGCCTCCACCGCGTTCGCGCAAGGCCAAACCGGCGACACCTCCGCGCCGCCGCCTCCGCCGCCGCCGGCCGACACCACCGCGCCGCCCCCCGACGCCACTGCGCCGCCGCCTCCCGCCGCGACCACGGCGCCCCCCACGGAGACGCCCAAAGAGGAAAAGAAGGACGAAAAAGATCTGGATCCGGGCGGACGTGTTCGCTGGGGTGTCTCCGGCAATCTCGGATGGCACCTGCCGCAATCGATGTTCACCATCGGCGGCGAGGGCCGCATCGGCTACCAGGTCTCGAACATCTTCAGCGCTTACGCCGCCATCGGTGGCACCGCCGGCTTCGGGTTCAGCGCCGATATCGGATTCGAAGGCGTCAGCGTGGGCGTCTCGGCCATCTCGTACTGGTACGTCGGCGCCATTGCCGAGGCCATTTTCAAGAACCGATTCTACGTCGGCGGCGGCCCCGTCCTCGCGCGCGGCGCCCTCGGCGGCATCACCACCGGCGTGAGCATCGACGGCGTCGCCGAGGTCACCGAAATCGCCTCCGCGGGCTTCAAGCCGGGCCTCAATCTCCGGTTTGGCCTCTCGACCGCGAACCCGAGCGGCCCCTCGCGCCGCCGCGGCGGCTTCAACATCGGCATCGACGCGCTCTTCCTCTTCCACCCGAGCGCGGTTTTCGTGACCACCCGCGCGGACGGGCCGAACGGCTCCGCGGGTGTCTCCGTCACGGAGAGCGCGCTCGGCGTGAGTTTCGTCCCGATGCTGACGCTCGGTTACGATTCGCGCTGACCCGGCGCACCCCCCTTCCGTTTTCGTCCGCATCCCGGCTAACATCCCCTCGCCCGCTCCCCAGCCACGAGAGGAGGCGACGATGCTTGCCGGACGCATGATGGACTTTCCGCTCACCCTCACGCATTTTCTCGAACGCGCGCGCACCTTCTTCGGCCGCAACGAGATCGTCTCGCGCCTCCCGGACAAGACCCTCGTCCGCACCACCTACGCCGACTTCTACCGCCGCACCTCGAAGCTTGCCGGCGCCCTCGCGCGCCTCGGGGTTCGACCGGGGGATCGGGTCGCCACGCTCTCGTGGAATCATCAGCGCCACCTCGAGGTCTACCTCGGCGCGCCGGCCATGGGCGCCGTCGTCCACACCTTGAACCTCCGGCTCCACCCGAATGAGCTCGGCTACATTGCCAATCACGCCGAGGACAAGGTCGTCGTCGTCGACCGCTCGCTCCTGCCGCTCTGGCACAAGTTCGCCGATCAGGTCCGCTCGGTCCGGCACGTCGTCGTCGTCCCCGACTGCCCCGCGCAGGGCGAGGCGACGAGCGCCGAGATCGATTACGAAGAGCTCATCGCCCCCGAAAAAGACGAATACCCCTGGCCCACGCTCGACGAGCGCAGCGCCGCGATGATCTGTTACACCTCGGGCACCACGGGCAACCCCAAGGGCGTCGTCTACAGCCATCGCTCGACCGTCCTTCACACGCTCGTCGTGTGCAATGCCGATACCATCGGCGTCCGCGAAGCCGACACCGTCCTGCCCGTCGTGCCCATGTTCCACGCCGCCGCCTGGGGCCTGCCGTATGCGGCCGTCATGGCCGGTTCCAAGCTCGTTTTTCCGGGCCCGCACCTCGACCCGCCGAGCCTGCTCGATCTCATCGCCGCCGAGAAGGTCACGATTGCCGCGGGCGTGCCCACGATATGGCTCGGCATCCTCCAGCTCCTCGATCAGCACCCCGGCAAGTGGGACCTCTCCGCGATCCGCTCCACGGTCATCGGCGGCTCGGCCGCGCCGCCGGCGCTGATCGACGGATTCAAATCACGACACGGCATCGACGTCACCCACGCCTGGGGAATGACCGAGACGAACCCCGTCGGCACGCTCGCGCGGGTCAAGCACGGATTGTCCCAAACAGACGATGCCACGAAGCTCGGGTGTAAAGCCTCGCAGGGGTATGCCGTGCCGTTCGTCGAGCAGCGGCACGTCGGCGAGGATGGCCAGATCCTCCCGTGGGACGGCGAGACCATGGGTGAGCTCGAGGTGCGCGGCCCCTGGGTCGCCTCCTCGTATTTCGGCGGCGAGGGCCCCGATCGGTTCACCGAGGATGGGTGGTTCAAGACGGGCGACGTCGTCACGATCGATCGCGAGGGGTATCTCCGCATCACGGATCGTTCGAAGGACGTCATCAAATCGGGCGGTGAATGGATCAGCTCGGTCGCGCTGGAGAACGCGCTCATGAGCCACCCGGCCGTGCTCGAAGCGGCCGTCTTCGCGGCGCGGCACCCGAAATGGACCGAGCGGCCGCTCGCGGCGATCGTGCTCAAGGAGGGCAAGACCGCCACGAAAGAGGAGCTCAATGCTCACATCGAGGCGAAATTCGCCAAGTTCTGGCTGCCGGACGATTACGTCTTCATGGCGCAGATCCCGCGCACCTCGACCGGTAAGTTCCTGAAGACGAAGCTCCGCGAGCTCTACGGCGATCACCTGGAGAAGCAGGGATCGTCGGCGTAGGCGCCCGGCCCCCGGGGCGCGGGCGAGCTGCCGGACGAGGTCGCGGGCTCGTGGCGCTGGACCTCGCCCCCGGGGTCCAGTAGAAACCACGCCCCGGAACGCCCCCGCCCGCGAGGTCATCCCATCATGGACCGCTCCGCCTACGACGCCCTGTTCGCCCTCGAAAAAGACCATTTCTGGCGGGTCGCGCGCCGTACCCTGCTCCTCGAGATCCTGGAGAAAGAATTGCCGGCGCGGCGGCCCTTGCGGCTCCTCGACGTGGGCGGCGCGAGCTCCCTCATCACGCGCGAAATGCGTCGGTACGGCGAGGTGATCATGGTGGAGCCGGACGCGCAGACGGCGGCGTTCGCGCGTGACGAGCTCGGCTACGACGCGCGGGTGGGCAGCCTGCCCGACGCGCTGCCGGTGGAAGGGACCTTCGATGGGATCACGCTCCTCGACGTCCTCGAACACCTCGACGAGGAGGTTCCGGCGCTCCTCGCCCTGAAGCGCCTCCTCCGCCCCGATGGGCTCTTGCTCGTGACCGTACCCGCCCTGCCCTTTCTCTGGAGCTCCCACGACGTGTCGGTGCATCACCGGCGGAGATACGTCCGCCACACCTTGCTCGAAGCGCTGCGCGCCGGAGGGTTCGAGGCGGAGAGAATCTCTTATTTCACGTCGCTGCTGTTGCCCGTCCTTGCGGCCCAGCGGATCGGCGATCGGCTGCGGCGAGGCGTGCCGGAAAAGGCGCATTATCGGGTCGCGCCGCCTCCGGCTCCGATCAACGCCGCCTTCGGCGCGGTGATGGACCTCGAACGAGCCCTCCTCCGGCGATTCGATATGCCCATCGGATCGTCGCTCGTGGCGATCTGCCGCCACGCGGAGGCGCGCCCCTCCCGCTAACGCACTTCCGCCACCTCGTACACCTTCGTCCCCTGCGGCGTCGGAACCTCCGCTTCGTCGCCTTCCGACAAACCCATCAACGCCGCGCCGAGCGGGCTCGTCGGCGTCACCACCTGCACCTCGGTACCGCCCACCTTTACGCGTTGCCCGCCCGCCGCGGGCAACACGAAGCAGACGAGCTTCGCTCCCCGGTGCAAAAGCGTCACGAGCGCCGTCGCTGCGATCCCGTCGCCCGGCGCAAACGCGCGCACATGGATCACGCCCAGCAGCGCGAGCGACCGTTCGAGCTCCCGCGCTCGCTCGGCTTGGCCCCGCGCGATGTAGGACGCCTCGGTCGAGCGCATGTCCTTGTCGTTTTCGGGCTTGTTTTCCTCGTGTGACGCGGCCGCGGCCGCCTCGTGGGCGATCCGCGCCATCGTGGCGAGCTCGTCCGCTAGCCGCGTACGAAGCTCCTTCAAGAGTTCCTGTTTGTCGAGCTGCACCATCCGCTCCCCGTGGACGCCCCATCAAGCCACGGACGCCCCACCCCCCGCAAGCGCCACGCGGTACACGACGCCCCATTTGTCCGTCGTCCCCTCCACATCGTCGATCACCGGCACCCGGTACCTCGTGATCTCCTCGATCCCCTCGGATGGCAGATACGCGCGCCCCGGGTCCCCGAGCAGCACCGTCCTCCCCTCGGCCGCGCGCGCCTCGAGCCACGGCCAAACCACGCGCGTCATCGCCGCGTCGTAACAAACGTCCCCCGCCAGCACCACCTCCGCCCCCTCGGCCCACGGCGGCAAACCCGCGCGAACGAGCGCGTCCTCGACGTGCGCTTCCACGGTCACGCCCGCGTCCTCCGCGTTCATCGAGATCGCCACGCCGGCCAGCGGATCCGTATCCACGGCGACGACACGCCTCGCCCCTGCGCGCGCCGCGGCGATCGCGCAGAGGCCCGAGCCCGCGGCCAGATCGAGCACGGCCTTGCCACGCACGAGCTCCGGCTGATCGAGCACGAGCCGCGCGAGCGCTTGCCCGCCGGCCCAGGCAAACGCCCAGAATGGCGGCTCGATCCCGTGCGTCCGGAGAAACGCCTCCGTGGCGCGCCAGAGCGGCGTCACCTCCGTCGCCAGCCGGAGCCGGATCTCGGGCAGGAGCGGCGGCGCGCACGGCGTCGTGTTTTCCTCGATGAATCGCCTCGCATCGGCCTCGTGCATGGACGCGCGCGAGCGTACTCGATGCTTGACGCCCGCGCGGAAAAAAGGTCAGTAGGGGACCCGATGTGGGCAAACGCGCGTCCTGCCATTTACGCCGTCCTCGGTCTTTTTGCCGCGGCTTGCGGGCCCGCGAAGCCTGCGGAGAGCCCGGGCAGCGCGGCGCCCACGGTCGCGGTCGCGGAGGCCGAGCCGAGTGGTGAGCCGGTCGGGCCCGACGTCACGAGCCCCGGGGATCAGTTCGAGCTTTCGATCGGAGGCAAAGTCTACTCCGTGGCCGACGGCAAACCGTTCGAGGTGCAGATCGGCGGCGAGCGCTTCGAGGCCACGATCCGGTCGAAGCAGGTCCTGCAATACCAGGCGAACGGGATCTCCTTCCGGTATCCGAAAGAAATGACCCTGGAGGAGGAGAGGTCCACGGGCGTCACGAGCATCACGGTCGAGGCGGCCGATTCGACGTTCCTGATGATCCAGATCTATTCGGTGGACGTCGACCCCGCGACGCTGAGCCAGTCGCTCGTCGAGGGCATCGAGAAGGAGATGCGCTCGCGCGGCGGCCAGTTTCACCCGGGCAGCGGCACCACCGCGACCCGGCGCCTGCGCGGCGAGAACGTCGAGGGCACGCGGCTCGAGTTCACGCTCGCGAAGGAGTCGATGCGGACCGAGATCTACGTCCTGCGCAAGGGCAAGCTCACCATTTCGGTGCTGATCCAGCGCTCGGACGACGACGCGATCATGGCGGAGCGTCGCTTCAAGGTGATCACGGACTCGCTCCGCTGATCTTGACAGGCGGCGCTTCGTGCGAGAAACCGAGGCGCCCGTGAGCGACCCTTCCCCGAACGAGGCCTCGAAAAAGGGCGCACCGCGCTCGCTCGCGCGGCTCGCCGTGCGCCTCGTGGGCCCGGTCTTGCTCGTGGTCGTGCTCCTGCGCGTGCGTGACACGCAAAAGGCGTGGGACGCGCTCCTCTCGGCCTCGCTCCTGCCGCTCGGCCTCGCGTTCTTGCTGAACGCCGGCGTCTGCTGGCTGAAAATGCTGCGCACCGGCGTGCTCCTCGCCGCCCGCGGCTATGAATACCCGCGGAAGCGCGCCTGGCTCAGCTTCCTCGCGACGATCTACGTCGGCCTCTTCACCCCGGGCCGCGTGGGCGACGTGCTCCGCGCGCAATACTTCCGCCACGACCTCGGGATGCCGTATTCCGAGGGCGTCGCCGTCGTCGTGGTCGACAGGCTCTGCGATCTTTACGTGCTCGTCGCGTTCGTGGCGATCGGCGTGGCGCGGTGGAGCTCGGTCGTCGTCGGGGATCTCGCGCTCTTCACCTGGGGCGGCGTCCTCCTCACGGCGCTCGGCCCGCTCGTGCTGTTCGTCCCGTCCTTCGCGCAGACGGCGATGCGGGCCGTTTACAAGAAAATGCCGGGGGATCCCACCGGCGAGGGCTTCGACCGTTTTCTCGTCGCCCTCCGGGCCCAGCGCCCGAGGCACCTCGCGTCCTCGGTGCTCCTCACGATCCTCGCGTTCGGCGTGAATTACCTCCAGGGGTATCTCATCGCGCAATCGCTCCACCTCGACCTCGCGGTCTATGATGTCGTCTGCCTCCTCGCGGTCGCGAGCCTGCTCGGCCTCTTGCCCATCTCGGTCTCGGGCCTCGGCGTGCGCGAGCTCTTTTTTTCGGTCGTCTTCCCGGCGCTCGGCCACCCCGCGGATACGGGCGTGATCTACGGGCTCGTGGTGTTCCTCGTGATCTACGTGGGCGTGGCGGCCATGGGGTTTGTCGGGTGGCACCTGGCGCCGCCACCGTTCGGGGACAAACCGAGTGTTCCTGGACGAACCTCTTGAGGCGACGATGGGCGCATGCCCGGCGCGGCTCCTCCAGCAACGCGCCCCCTTCCGGGCCAGGTGACGCCCTGCACCTCTCCCCTTGTCCGTCCCCACCCAACGTGCTTTCGTGGCATCTGTGTCCCGTGCCGATGACACGACGTTGAACAAAGCCGAGCCCCAGCGGACTTCCGTCACCGGCCCCGACGCGGTCCTCCTCGCCTGGATCACCGCGGCCGTCACGAATGCGATCACCATCACGCGGTCCTTGGCCATGCCGCCGCGCCTCGTCACGCGCGTCCTGCATCACAGCTTCGACGCCGGGCATTTCCTCGCCCTCGGCCTCGCGTGGGCCGGCCTCGTGGGCCTCCACGTTCGATTCGGCCGAGCGCGACCGCGCGCCTCCGCCGCCCTTCTCGTCGCCCTCTCGCTCGCCTTCGGCGCCCTTCTCTTGCCCGGCGACCTCAGGAACGCGGCCGAGCGGCTCGCCTCGGGCAAGGCCTGGGTGAAGCCTGCCCTGCTCGTGACCTTCGTCGCCCTCTTTTCGCTCGCCGTCCCCGTCGCCGTCCTGCTCGGCCGCCTCGCCGCGCGCCCCTTCCTACGCTGGATCGCCATTGCCAGTGGCATGGCCGTCCTCTCGGTGAACCCCGTCCTCCTCGAAGGCGATTATGCGAGCGCGCGCCTCTTCGTCGCCTCCGCCGGCGTGGCGCTCGTCGCCGCGGCCCTCGCTGGCGCGGTCTTGCCGGCGCGCCTCGCCTCCCTCGCCTCCCGGCTGCGCCCGCTCCGCGTCCCCCTCCTCGCGGTGGCCTCGCTCGCCGCGGCCACCTCGCTCGTCGTCCCCCCGCGGCCCTCCGTGGTCGTGGCCCTGCTCAGCCCGTCCGGCTCGCTCCTGCCGCCATTCCTCAGCGCACTCCAGGAGAACATGCTCCCCGAAGACGTCCCCGTGCCTCCCGAAATGGCCCCGTGGTTCGTCGACCGGAAAAACGCGCCCCCCGTCCCGCCCGGATCGCCCCCGGTATTGCCACCCCATCCGGCGGTCATTCTCCTCAGCATCGATTGCCTCCGGAACGATTTCCTCGCGTCCGGCAAGTACGACGACCAACTCCCCACGCTCGCCGCCCTCCGCGCGCAGGGCGTGTATTTCCAAAATGCTCGCTCCGCCGGCTCGCAGACGGTCTACAGCCTCGCGTCGCTCTTCGCGGGCACGTACTTCTCGCAGCAATACTGGACCGAGGTAACCGCCCCCCACGCCCACGGGCTCTGGCCCGAGAAGGACGAATCCACCCGGTTCCCCGAGCTCCTCCGCGCCGGCGGCGTCTCCACGATCACGTTCGCGGCCACGCCCTGGCTCGTCAATCGATTCGGGATCGTGCGGGGCTTCTCGGAGGAGACCTATCTCCGCCCCGGCAAGCACCACTGGCACATGGGGAAGCCCCTCGTCGACGCGGCGCTCGCGCGGCTCGCGCAGGTGCGCGACGAGCCGTTTTTCCTGTACATCCATCTCCTCGATGCGCACGCCCCCTACGACCTCGCCGGCACCTCGGGCACCGCGTTCGAGCGCCACCTCCGCGAGCTCATCCTCGTCGACGGTCACGTCCGCCGCCTGCTCGACGCGATCGAGCGCTCGCCGTTCGCCGCGCGCGCCGCCGTCGTCCTGACGAGTGATCACGGCGAGGCGTTCGGCGAGCACGGGCACTGGACGCACGCGAACTCGCTCTACGACGAGCTCTTGCGCGTTCCGCTCATCGTGCGGGCCAGGAACGTCGCGCCGCGCGTGGTCGACGAGCCCGTCACGCTCGTGGACCTCGGCCCGACGATCCTCGACCTCTTCGGCGCCGAGACCCCCGGCAGCTTCATGGGCCAGAGCCTCGTACCCTTCCTGCGCGGCGAAAGCCCCAAGCTCACGCGCCCGATCGTCGCCGAGACGCGCCTCAAGCGCGCTCTCGTCCTGCGCGACGCGACGAAGCTCATCGTCGACGATCGCAACCGCACCGTGGAGCTCTACGACCTCGCCGCGGACCCAAGCGAGACGAACAGCCTCGCGGACGACCCGGTCCGCCTCATGCCGCCGCTCGCGCTCATGCGCCGCTTGCTCGCCACACACACGCTGCGCCGCGAGGGGTACGTCACCCCGTATCGACGCTGACCCGCGCTTGACGCCGCCCCCTTCGGCGGCTACGCCCTCGCGCTCCATGGTCGAGGGAGATGCTCGGATCCAGGGCCGCGTGGGCCCGCGCCTGGCCGGGGCCGCCACGACCCTCGTGCTCCTCGCCGGCACCGTCCTGTTTGGCAGGGTCGTCCACGGCCACTACCCCATTCAGAAGTGGCTCGTTTGGCATTACGCCGGCGCCTGGCTCGGCGTGCTCGTCGTCCTCGCCGCCTCCTACGGCCTCGGCCACGTCCTCGTCCGCCGCGCCTTCTCCTTGCGCCTCCCGCTGTGCGAGCACGCGATCACCGCCCTCGCCGTCGGCGTCTTCGGGTACGAAATCCTCGTCTTCCTCGCCGGTATTTTCCAGCTTTATCGCGCGCCGACCTTTTTCCTTTTGCCGCTCCTCCTCCTCGCGGCCGTCTCCGTGCCCCTCGCGCGCCACCTCGCCCACGTGCGCCGCGTCCTTGCGCGGGCCTCGCGCCGCGCGCCGCGCCTCTCGACCGGGGCGATCCTCGCGCTCGCGTTTGGCCTCCTCGGGCTCGGGCTCGTGTACGTCAACGTCCTCACCCCGCACAATGTCCAGTTCGACGCGCGGTGGAAACACATGGCGCTCGCCGAGGATTACGTCCTTCACGGCGGCGTGCACCCCTCGATCGAGGGCTTCGTCTTCTCGGCGCGCCCCCATTTCAGCTCGTATCTCTACACCTGGGCCTTCCTCCTGCCCGGTGGCCGCCTCTTCGACCGCATGGTCCTCGCGGCCCACCTCGAATTCGCGATTTTCCTCGTCACCACCGTCTTCTTCCTCCCCGTGCTCGTCCGGCGCCTCGTCCCGCGCGTCGATCCTCGCTGGATCTGGGCTGTCCGTTTCCTCTTCCCGGGCGTGTTGCTCTACGACAGCTCCGTGAGTGGCGGCGCCGATCACGTCGGGGCCATGTTCGCCGTGCCGATCGCGCTTTGCCTCTTCCGCGTCCTTCGCGACCTCGATCCGCGCCGCGCCGCCCTCCTCGGCCTGCTCGCGGCGGGCGCGGCGCTCACGAAGGAGACCGTGGCGATCATGCTGGTCCCCTTCCCGGCGCTCGCGCTCCTCGTGCAATCGATCCACGCCGCCGGAAAGGCCCGCCGGGAGGGAAAACCCGCGCGCCCCGCCCTCGCCGCCCCGCTCGTCTTCGGCCTCGCCGCCCTCGTCGCCACGTCGCCGCTTTGGCTGAAGAACTTCGTCTTTTATGGCGACCCGGTTTATCCCCTCTCGCACCGCTTCCTCGACCTGCACCCATTCTCGGAGGACGCGGCCTATCGATTCCAGTACGGATACCTGGAAGGGAAGATGTGGGCGCCTTCGCGGGACCTCCAGGGATTCGCCGAGACGGTGAGCGCGCTCGGCCTCTTCTCCTTTCTGCCGAATGATTGGAGCAAATTCCACGGCGACGTCCCCGTCTTTGGCTCGCTCTTCACGCTCCTGCTCCCGTCCCTGCTCCTCGTGCGCGTAAACAAGCACGTCTGGCTCCTCGTCGCGTGGATCCACGTGGCGATCTTCACGTGGTATGCCGTCAACCACCAGGACCGTTACCTCCAGGCGCAGCTCCCGCTGATGGCGGCCGTCACCGCGGCGCTCGCGCTCTCCCTGTACCGCGCATCGGGCCGCCCGGCGCGGGCCGCGCTCTTCGGGCTCGTGGGATTGCAAGTGGTGTGGGGCGGCGACGTCTACTTCTTCCAGACCCACGTTTTCGCGAAATCGCCGCCCAAGCAGGTGATCGACCTGCTCAGCAGCGGATTCGATCAGAAATTCGAGGAGCGTTTCGCCGTCCAGAACCGCTTTCAGACCGTCGGCGCCCAGATCCCGCCCGGATCACGCCTGCTCCTGCACCTCATGCACACCCATCACGGCCACCTCGGCACCGGCGTCCCGACGGTGCTCGACAATTACCTCTGGCAGTTCGGTATCGAATACGGCCGCGCCGGCTCACCCGAGGGTGTACGCAAGCGCCTCCGCGAGCTCGGCGTCACCCACGCGTTCGTCGCGCCCGAAAAAGAAAGCGACGGCTCGAACTCGATCGCCGCCGACATCCTGTTCTGGGAATACGCGCGGAGCGGGCTCGAAGAGCGCCGCATCGTGGAGGGCGGCATCCTCGGTCGCGTGACGGACGCGCCGATCACGGCCCCCTTCCGCGACGTGGCCCTCGTCCTCGGCTGCTCGAAGGACGCGCCTCCACGCGGGCTCTATCGCGTGACGGACCTGCACATCCTGCCTTATGGCCCGAACGCGCGCGAATTCCCGGCGCCGCAGGCGGAGGCCGCCACGAAAGAGGCGGCGGAGAAGCTCCTCCCGGTCACGGAATACGCGGTCCTCGAGAAGCAATGTTACGAGCAACAAAAGCCCCCCGAGCTTCTGGAGCGCTTCGAACAACTCGTCGAGCGCAGGAGCCACGGCGCGTGGAAGAAGCTGGAGATCTGGGCACGCAAGCGCGAGGGCAGCGACTGAGCCGGGATCCAGCTTGACGCAGGCAGGGCCGGCGAGTACCTCCGTCGCCAATGGAATCGGTCGAAACGGCGGAGTCGGTCGGACCTCCCGCGCAGAGCGGACGTCTCGCGCGCTTGCGTCAGGCCCTGGTCACGCTGGCGCTCGTGGCGGGGATCGGCGTCTTCGGTTGGGTGGTCCACCAACACTACCCGATCCCGAAGTGGCTCTTCTGGCGGTACGCCGGCTACTGGCTCGGCACCCTCGTCGTGGGAATGGCCAGCTACGGCCTCGGCCACGTCGCGCTCCATCGGGTCTTCCGGGTGCGGATGCCGCTTCTCGAGCATGCAATGGTCTCGATGGCGCTCGGGGTCTACGGCTTCGAGATCCTGATGTTCATCATCGGCCTGCTCGGACTCTACCGCACGGCCACGTTTTTCGTCCTGCCCGTCGCGCTCCTCGCCGCCGTCGCCCTGCCGCTCTACCAGCACGCGCTTCACATCCGCCGCGTCTTCGCCCGCTCCGCCCCGACCCGGCCCAAGCTCGGGCCGGCCGCGCTCGCCCTCGCGTTCGGCCTGCTCGGCCTGGGGATGATTTATTTTTACGTGATCACCCCATCGAACATCCAGTTCGATTCGCGGTGGAAACACCTGGCCCTCGCCGAGCAGTACGTGGTGCAGGGCGCCATACGGCCTGCGGTCGAGGGGTGGGTCTTCACGGCCCGCCCGCATTTCACTTCGTACCTTTACACGTGGGCCTTCCTCGTCCCCGGGCGCCTCTTCGACAAGATGACGCTCGCAGCGCATCTCGAGTTTGGCCTGTTCGTGATGACGACCGTCGTCGGCATCCCAGCCCTCGTGCGGCGGCTCGTGCCGCGCGCCGATCCTCGCTGGATCTGGGCCGCGCGGTTCCTCTTCCCCGGCGTCCTGCTCTACGACAGCTCCGTCTGCGGCGGCGCCGACCACGTCGGTGCGATGTTCGGGACGGCGGTCGTGCTCGTCCTCTTCCGCGCGCTGCGCGACCTCGACCTCCGGTACGTCTCGCTTCTCGGCGTCCTCTGCGCCGCCGCGGCGCTCACGAAGGAGACGGTGGCCATCATGCTCGTGCCGGCGCCGCTCGCGCTCGTCGTGATTCGAGGGGCCATGCTCGGGGTGCAATCGTTCCGGGGGCGCGCCGAGCCCAATCTCGGGCGCCGCTGGCTCGTCGCGCCGCTCTTGCTCGGCGGCGTCGGGCTCGCAGCGAGCTCGCCGCTATGGCTCAAAAACCTGCTCTTCTACGGCGACCCCTTCTATCCGCTGCTCGGCGCCAAGCTGCACGCGCACCCCTTCACGGATCAGGCCGCGTATCGATTCAAATACGGTTATGCCGAGGGCCTGCTCTGGAAGCCGACCCGCGATCTCAAGGGGCTCCTCCAGACCCTCGTCGCGCTCGTCGATTTCTCGTTCGTCCCGAATGACTGGCCCAAGTTCCACGGGAAGGTGCCGGTCTTCGGCTCGATGTTCACGCTGCTGCTCGGCTGTCTCCCCTTCCTGAAGAAGGCGAAACGAATCTGGCTCGTCGTCCTGCTCGTACACGTCGGCATCTTCATCTGGTACTCCGTCCATCACCAGGACCGCTACCTCCAGGCGCTCATGCCGTACATGGCGGCAGTCACGGCGGCGATCGCGCTCTCCGTGTGGCGCGCGTTCGGCACGGGCGCGCGTGTCGCCCTCGCGACTTTGTTCGGGCTGCAAATCGTGTGGGGCGGCGACGTATACTTCATCCAGACGCACGCCCACGCGCGCTCGCCGCTCAAGAACAGCATCGACCTCCTGAGCGCCGGTTTCGAGAAGAAACACGACGCGCGCTTCGGCATCCAGCAACATTGGCAGGAGGTCGGCCAGGCGACGCCGCCCCAATCCCGGCTGCTGCTGCATATCTGGCCCGACCACCACGCCCACCTCGGGACGATGCGGCACACGGTGCTCGACGCCTACCTCTGGCAATTCGGCGTGGAATACGGTGCCGCAGGCTCGACCGAGGGGGTCCGCACGATGCTGCGCGATCTCGGCGTGACGCACGTCTTCGCCGAGCCCGATAAGGAGAGCGACGGCGCAAACTCGATCGCAGCCGATCTTCTCTTCTGGGACTTCGTCACCCATCTCCGCGAGCGCAAGACCATCGGTCAGGGGCTGCTCGGCAAGGTCCCGGAGGAGCCCATCCAGGCGCCCTTCGACGACCTGACCGCAGTCCTGAGCTGCACGGCAAAGGCGCCGGCCAAGGGCCTCTTCCGCGTGCGGGACCTGCGCGTCCTGCCCTTCGGCCCGATCGGCTTCCCCGCACCGTTCAAGCCCGCAAAGACCAAGGACGAGGCCGAGGCCCTCCTCGCGCATGCCCACTTCGTGGTCCTGGAAGAGGGCTGCAAAGAAATCGGCAAACCCGCAGGCGTCACGCGCGCCTTCGACCTCGTCACGCACCGCCGGCGTTACGGGCCCTTCAACGCGATGGAGCTCTATCGCCGCCGCCCCGGCCTCTCCGCAATCCCCCTCCCGCCCTGAGCTTCTGGGGGGCGCTTCGCTGGGGCTCTGCCCCAGGCCCCACCAGGGGCTATCCGCCCCTGGACCCGGACCAGCGCAAGCGCTGGACCCGGGGTCGATGAACTGCGCAACGCGCAGTTCATCGAACAGGCCGAGTCAAGACCAGCTACAACCCTGCCCATCGAAACAGCCGCGCAGCCATTTCGACCGGCAATGCCGTCCTTGGTCTTGCCACCGGCCCGTGGAAGAACTGCGCGGAGCGCAGTTCTTCCACAATGGTCCAGGGCTTGCCCTGGTTCGGGTCGAGGGGCGAACAGCCCCCGCGGGGCCCGGGGCAGAGCCCCGGCGCGGCGGCCGCCAGAAGAAACCTCAGTTCACGCGCGCGGCCTGCGGGGGTGCGGGCATGAGCACGTCATCTGCGAGGATGTGCCCCCAGTTCCCGTTTGACTCGTCTACGATCACGACGCGCCCCTGCTTGCCTGCGTATGCGCTCGTCGAGAGCTCGGTGGGCCGGAGGATCTCGTCGTTCTTGCCGCAGGACCGCGCCACGATGCGCCCGTCGACCTCCAGGCCTACGAACGTCTTCTGGCAATCCTTGCCGCCGCCTACGAGCACGTGAATGGGCTGGCCGTCGAGTGTCAGCATCGGGAGCGCGACCTTGCCCTTTGCTGCGTCGCCGCCGTGGTATCCGTTCGCGAGCGCGCGGCCGAGGAAGCCCGTGATCTCCTGCTGATTGCCTGTCGGGCCTGTCGCGGGCGCCTTGCCGAACGCCGTGCCTGTGATTTCGGTTCCCTCGGGGAAGACCTCGTCGAAGCTGTAATGGATGGCGAATCGCGCTGCGAATGCGATCACGTCGGGATCGTTCTCCGGTAGCTCGGTGAGAGCTGCGCGGAACAGCTCGACCCCATTGCCCGGCACGCCTGACCGGAGCCGCGCGCGGATGTCTTCCTTTGTCCCGCTGGACCAGTGAATCCCGTCGATGTAGAGACCGCTCCCGGGCGCCTTGTCCTCGTCGACGATCCGGAGCGACGCGCGGCGGCCCTGCAGATCCTCGATTTGCCAGGCCTCGGGCACGAGCTGCCGGTCGGCGCGCGGGCGTGCCGTGCGCTGGGTCGCGCCATCGACCACGAGCTCCACGCGCACGCCGGGGCTCGATTTGCCGCCGAGCGCGAAACGAAGCTCCGGCTTTGCGAGGACGCCGAGATCGATCTCCAGGGTCCCCGTGCCGCCTCCCGCGTCTGGCAGCGAGACGAGCAGACTCTTGCCCGTCGCGCCCATGCGCCGCATCTTCTCGATGCGCAGCCCCGCGCCTTTCATTGCTGCGCCTGCGGGCAGATGGCCCTCGAAATCGGCGACCTCGCCGATTTGCCCCCGGAGCTCGCCGAGCAGCTTCTCCCGGTCCGGATGACGCTCCAGGAAAACCTCGTAAAACGCGAGCGACTCGAGGAGATCGCTCCGCGTGCCCGTGCGCGCGAGCACCGCGATGTCGCGCGCCGGATCCGGGATCTGGGTGTTCTTGACGGTGCGCAGCGCCTTCACGAGGTCGGGGTCCCAGCGCAGGAAATGGAACGTGCTCCCGTCGACGTTCGCGCGGGTCTCCTCCTTGAACTTCTCGCCCCAGGGATTGCCGAGATCCACCACCGCGCCCTCGGCGAGCAAATCCTCCAGCGAGCCGCGCTTCTCGTGCCCCGGCCGCCCGCGCTTCTCGATCGACTTGTGCGCGATGCGCCGGTTCGCGAGACCGTATGCGTCGACGATCGGCAGATCCGCGTACCAGCCCACGAGGCCGATGCAATCGATCGAGAGCTTGGGCCGGAGCCCGCGGGCGATGAACGTCTTGTGGACCCGCTCGCCCATGCCCGCGTAGATCGAACCGGATTCGAACGGAAAGACGTTCTTCACCGGGTAGAACGTATTCTCCTCGGCGAGGTTCCAGCGCTTCTCGTAGGGCTTGAGCACGCGGACGGGCAGGACGGCGACCGCGACGGCGAGCGCCGCGACCGAGCCGACGAGCGCCCGCGCTGGCCCGGCGAGCTCGCGCAGCCGATACCGGAGCGAGACCTCGGTCCCGACCGCGAGGATCGGCAGCAGCGAGACGAAGAACCGGTGCTCCATGAAATCGCCGCCGACCTTCACGACGTAGCGGCCATAGACGAGGAGCGAGAGCAGCGCGAAGATCCGGAGGCGCGTCTCGGCCCGATTGCGAGACCGCCCGGCGAGCGCGAGGAGGAAGAGCGGGATCCAGATCACCGCGCCGCTCGTGAAGAGGAAATGCGTCGCGTAGACGAGACCCTGCGACCAGTACGTCAGGTTCCCCGACTTGGCGTAATAGGTATTCGGAAAGAAATCGCCGTACGCGCGCCAGCGCCAGAGGAAATACGGAACGTAGAACAGGACGAGCGGCGCGCCGTACGCGAAATACCGGCGGAGATCGAGCCGCTTCCAGAACGGCCGCTCCTCGTGGTGAATCAGGTCCTCGGCGACGATCGCGAGGCCCATGCATCCGTAGAGGAGCAGGTGATCCGGCCGCGTGAGCGCGGCGGCGATGAATGCGAGCCCCGCTCCGAATGCGCCATTCTTGCGGAGCGAGGCCCACATGCCCACGGCCACGAGCATCGCGGCGGGCATCGTTTCGAGGCCCGACGAGGCGAACGTATAAAACGGCCGACTCCCGGCGAGGCAAAGCGCGGCGAACGGAATGATCGCGGGCTTCGGGCTCGCCTTGCGCACGACGAGCGCCACGAACACGATCGCAAACACGTACGCCGCGAGGTTGCCGAAGAGCCCGGCGTGCGGGATCGAGACCCGGACCTTGGCGAGCAGCCCGAGCACCAGCGTCCACAGAAAATTCGTGTATCCCTCGACCCACTCGCCCGGGTTGAAGACGAGGCCCTCGCCGCGCGAGAAGTTGCGCGCGTATCGGAACGAGATGAACGCGTCGTCACACAGCCATCGGATCTTCCACGCGAGGGCGAGCCCCGCGCCGATCCCACCGAGGAGGACGATCGCGTAAAGGACGCGCTTGACGACCGGGGAGACGCGGCCGGCGAGGAAACGCTCGAGGAAGAGCAAGAGGACCGCGCCGAGGATCAGACCGGCGAGCAGGGGCAGGCTGGCCTTGATGGCTTCGGCCGCGGCGACGACGATTTCGAGGAGCATCGAGGAAAGATCCAGGCAAACGGGCGGGATCCGTCGCCCGCGGGCGGGAGACTAGTACATCCAGGGGCAAGTTGCAGGGGGGTCGTGCGCGCCGCGGCCCGCGCGTATCCCTGACCGCCTCTATTTCCGCAGCCGCTCCGCGACCGAGGTGTGCACCGCGATGTACGCCGGCAGATCCTCGTGGTCGTCGTAGATCACCTGATAGCCGTACTTCGACAGCCACACGGGCGGCCTCCCCGCGTCGAAGATGATCACCGGCGGGGTGAGGTTGCACCTCTGTTCGAGCTCCTTTGCGTGCTCGATGATGTACTTGAGCTCGATATGCACCCCGTGCACGAGGCGCTGCTGCGCGCGCGCGGGCACGCAGTTCGCGAGCTCCTTCGACGATAGGTTGTACTGGTCGAGGAAGTGCAGCGCGCCGTAATACTTCTGCACCACGTGAAACGGCACCATCCCCGCCTGGCCCGAGATGAACGAGAGGGGCTGCTCGCGCGTCGGGCCGAGCTTTTCGAGCGTCTCCAGGAACGCGGGCAAGAGCTTCGCGTCGCGGCGGTGCGGGCGGTTCGCGATCTCCGGGAACGAGAAGGCCGCCATGCCGGGTTTCTCGCGGGCCGCGCGTGCCTGTTTCCTGGCCTCGGCCCACCTGTGGCTCATGTTCAACGGCGACCGACCAAAATCGATCACGGCGTTCACGTTGAGCCAAAGCAGCGTCGCGCCGAACAGAAAGCCCACCGCCGCCGCCCGCTCTTGCGACGCGCGGTCGATCGCGAAGAGCATGAGCACGACGTACGCCGGCATGGCGGGCACGAGGAACCGCGCACCCGTCATCCAATCGCCCCCGCTCATCAGGACGAACGCCGTCGAAGCGAACGCGAGCGCCGCCGTGAGCACCACGGACATCGGCAGCCGGCGCTTCACCACGCCCCAGGCGACCATACCGAGCGCCACGCAAAGGAGGGGCACGTATGCCGAATTCGTCTCTTGGAAGCCCGCTTGCGCGTAACGAAGCCCGTTGTCGAAGTCGAAGCCCCCCGATTTCATGCTCGCGGGGTTCGGCACGGCGCTGCCGAAGGCCACCTTCCGCGACACGGCCAGCACGACCACGGGCGTGATCGCCGCGCCGAGGACGTGCAGGCTCCGAAGAAAACGACGCCGCGCCTCTGCCGTCTTGTCGAGCGTGCGAAGCAAAAACGAATACGTCGCCGCCGTCGCCGCGAGCGCCAGCAAAACGACGGGCGACTCGGGCCGCGCGCCGGCGAAACCCGCGGAGACGAGGACGACGGGCGCGAGGGCGCGAACGGTCTGACCACGCCCGGCCGTTTCGCTCGGCTCGCTCTCGACGTACCGGGCGAGCACGAGCACGGCGAGCACGCCGAAGAGCGCCGTCATCGACGTCTCCATGCCGCTCGTGCTCCAGTACAGAAAACACAGGCTCGTCGCGAGCAGCGGCGCCGCGAGCGGCGAGAGCCGCGGGGACACGCCGCGCGCGAGGACCGTCACGACCCCGAGGGCGAGCGCCGCGCAGCCGATGCTGGTGATCCAGCCGAGGATCGGCGCCCCCGCGCCCGTGAGCTTCTCGGCGAGCGCCAGCCACACCACGAGCGAGAAGCTCGAGCTTTGCTCGATGGGGGCCCCATTGTAGTTGACGATCGCCCCGAACCGGGCGAGCGCATGGGAGACCCAGAACGTGATGTGGCTATCGTCATGCCCGGCCGACGGAAAGTAAGTGGCACCGAACACGACGCCGAGCAGGAGCCCCAGAACGAGCCCGACCCAGGGGGCATGCTCGCGCAGCCGTTGCAAAAGACGCGTGATCATAAGGACCTTCGTTCGTGCGGGACAAGCGGAAGTGCGCGGTCTCTTACCACAAGTTCCTCTCCCCGAGGCCCTCCAGCGTCACCTACCCCCGTGCATCGTCGGGAAGAGGCCGAAACCTCCCTCACCTACCCCCGCTCACGGCGTGAGCTCCTCGAAATTCGGATCGATCCTGCCCCCCGACACCCCGTGACCTCGGCAAGATCACGTCTGCTCTGACCCCGCTCGGCATCCGCGCGGGCAAAGATCGCACATGCCTACCCTCACGTGTTCCCGGGAGCCCACGAGGATCACGCCTCATCTGGCCCCGCGCAGCCGCAGAGCGGACCAGGATCACGATTTTTCGACGATCCGGCCCCGATTCTCCTCGTACCAGCCGATCGTCTTCGCGAGCCCCTCTTCCAGCGCCGTCCGCGCCTCGAACCCGAACCATTCGCGCGCCCGCGACACGTCGAGCATCCGGCGCGGCTGACCGTTCGGGCGCGAGGTATCCCACACGATGTCCCCGTCGTACCCGCACGCCTTCGCGATCGTCGCCGCAAGATCCCGCATCGACACCTCGCGCCCCGCGCCGAGGTTCACCGGCTCCTCGCCGTCGTACCGCTCCGCCGCCCGCACGAGCCCCTCCGCCGCGTCCTCCACATAAAGGAACTCCCGCGTCGGCGACCCGTCGCCCCAGAGCACGACCGACCGCTCCCCACGCAGCCGAGCCTCCACGAACTTCCGGATCATCGCGGGGATCACGTGGGAATCCTCGAGGTCGAAGTTGTCCCGCGGCCCATAGAGGTTCACCGGGAAGACGACGACAAACTTCGACCCGAACTCTTTCCGGTACGCCTGCGCCATCACGAGCAGCGCCTTCTTGGCGATCCCGTACGGCGCATTCGTCTCCTCCGGATACCCGTTCCAGAGGTCCTCCTCCCGGAACGGTACCGGAGCAAATTTCGGATAGGCACAAATGGTACCGGCGACAACAACCTTGGGCGTCCCTGCGCGCCGCGCTTCTTCGAGGACGTGCAGGCCCATGGCCATGTTGTCGCGGAAGAAGGTGCCGGGATGGCGGCGATTCGCGCCGATGCCGCCAACACGCGCGGCCAGATGCAAGACGAGGTCGGGGCGGTGCGTTTCGAAGAGAGATCGCGTCGCGTGGGCGTCCGTCAGATCGAACTCGGCCGAACGGGGGACCACGATCTGCCGCGCGCCACGCGCTTTCAGCACTTCCACGACGTGCGAGCCGAGGAACCCGGCGCCGCCCGTGACGAGGATCTTGGAGTCAGAGAGAGGGAACATCGGCATGGGAAGCACGACCTTAAAGAAGGCGATACCACCCTCACGCGCTCGGCGCAGCACGTCGATCGAGAAGTAGCGAGGAGCACATGCCGCGCAGAGTCCGCCCCAAGAAGCTCTTCCTCACGATCGGCGAGCGCTTGAAGGCATTCCGGCTCGCCGCCGGGCTGACCCAGGAGGAAGTGGCCGAAGGTCACGCGCCCGGCGAGTCGTTCGCCAACAAGGGTCACATTTCGAGCATCGAGCACGGGCTCGCGAACCCCACCGTCGAGACGCTGCAACGTATCGCCGAGGCGCTCGAAGGAGACGTGGAGCTCGTCGACCTGGTCATCGACCCCGACGAGAGTTTACGCCACGCGGTCATCGCGCTCTCGCGGACGCTGCCCGACGAGGTGCTCGGCGAGATTCTGGTGAAATACGGGCCGGTGCCGGAGCTCGTGCCCCGAAAGAGGAAACGCACGCACCATCGGGCAAGCGGGGCGCGGCCGAAGGCGCGGTGACTAGGTCCGGGAATACCAGTCCACGAATTTGCGGATCCCCTCGCGAATCGCCGTCTTCGGCTCGTACCCGAGCGCCGCGCGGGCCGCGCCGATGTCCGCGATCGTGTGCTCGACGTCGCCGACGATCGAAGGACCACGATGCACGCGCGCGGGCTTGCCGAGGGCCTCGGCGAGCAGCGCGACGACCTCGTTCAACGTCGTCGGCGTACCCCCGGCGCCGAGGTTGTAGACGCGGTAGCCCTCGCCGACCTGATCGATCGCGCGCACCGTGCCGTCGATCACGTCGTCGACGTAGGTGTAGTCGCGGCTCGCCTCCCCCGTGCCGTAGAGCTCGATCGTCTCGCCGCGATCGATGGCGCGGCAGAACGCGTGAATGGCCATCTCGGGTCGCTGCCGCGGTCCGTAGACCGTGAAATAACGGAGCGACGTGACCCCGAGGCCGTGCGTGTGCACGAGGGTGCGAAGCACGAGCTCGGCGGCGCGCTTGCTTGCGGCGTACGGGCTCATCGGCTCGTCGGCGCGGTCGTCCTCGGCGAAGGGCAGGCGCTTGCTCGCTCCGTAGACCGACGAGCTCGACGCGAACACGAAACGGGTGACACCCCGCGCGCGGGCGAGCTCGGCGAGGCGTATCGTGCCCTCGACGTTCACGCGCTGGTAACGCGACGGCGCGGCGAGGCTCGGGCGCACGCCCGCGAGGCCCGCGAGGTGAACGACGGCGTCGAAGTCCGTAGCCGAAAGGAGATCCGTGACGGCGGCGTCGTCGAGGAGGTCAGCCTCGACGACGTGGGCGCGGCCTCGGATGCGGGCGAGATTTCGCTCCTTGATCGAGCGTGCGTAGAAGGGATCGAAGCTGTCGAGGCCGACGACGGTGTCGCCTCGATCGAGGAGACGTTCCGCCAGGTGGGATCCGATGAACCCGGCGATGCCGGTCACGAGCAGCTTCATCGCGGGCGCGAGGGTAGCACCCCGATCTCGCCTTGCCTGCACTCCGAGCCCTCGTGCGGACGGACCGTTCTGCTATCCTCCGCCGCCGTGAGCGCCGTGGACATCACCCAGCCCTCTCCGGGCGAGCCTGCTGCCTTCGCCCTGGCCCGAAAGGCGGCCGAGAGCCCGGTGGTCATCCTGCCGCGCGTCTCGCTCGTGGTCCCGGGCCTGAACGAGGGAAAGAGCCTGCCGGAGCTCGCGCGGCGCATCCACGAGGCGCTCGCCGGCAAGGAGCAGTACGAGCTCATCTTCGTGGACGACGGCAGCACGGACGACTCGTGGGCCGTGATCAAGCGCCTCGCCTCGGAGAACCCGACCGTGCGGGGCGTGCGCCTGCGGAAAAACTTCGGCAAGGCCCAGGCCCTCACAGCGGGCTTTCGCAAGGCGCGCGGCACGATCTTCGTGACGATGGATGCCGATCTCCAGGATGACCCGGCGGACCTGCCGAACTTCCTCACCAAGCTGGAGGAAGGTCACGACGTGGTCGTCGGCTGGAAGGTGCAGCGGCTCGATCCGACGAACCGCCTTTTCCTCTCGCGGATCTTCAACGGCACCGTGGGCATGGTGACGGGCGTGAAGCTGCACGACATGAACTGCGGCTTCAAGGCGTACCGGAGCGAGGTGATCCGCTCGATCCCGATCTACGGCGACCTGTTCCGGTTCATCCCGGCGCTCGCGGCGTCGCAGGGCTTCAGCGTCACCGAGATCCCGATCAAGCACCACGCCCGCAAGTACGGCTCTTCGCGTTACGGGCTCGAACGGATCCTGCGGGGCTCGTTCGACCTGCTCAGCGTGCTCTTCCTGACGCGCTACCAGAAAAGGCCGATGCACCTCTTCGGCTTCGCGGGCCTGACCCTCGCGGGGATCGGCATGCTGATCGAGCTCTACCTGACGGTGCTCTGGTGCTTCGGGCACAAGATCGGCGACCGTCCGCTGCTTTTGCTCGGTGTGCTCATGATCGTCACGGGCATCCAGCTCTTCTCGATGGGCTTCATCGGCGAGTTCCTGACGTACCAGAGCCAGACGCGTCACCTCGAAGACGAGCCGCCGATCCGCGAAGAGATCCTCTGATCCCCGCCGCGTAACCACGCGGGCAGGCCGCACGCTCCCGGGCACTGCGCGCTTTTCGCGCACCCCACGATCCGAGCCGCGAGCGTGCAGGATCTCCACTCGCATCCGCATTGGATGCGACCTCTCAGTTCTCCCCAACGTTGACGCGCCGCACGGCAGGCGTCCCCCGACAAACCTTCCGCGCGCGCCCTCGTTCGCGGCGCTCGGCTGCGCCCTGGCTGGATGAACCTTGCTCGAGCGCGCGCGTTTCCACGCGCTGGCCGTGAGCTTGCATGGGCAGATCCCGCGCGCGATCCACGTCCACGAACTGCGAGGCTCAAGCCCATGGCGCTCGATCTATCGATCTCCCACGGACAACGTACGGCCCTTGGTACACAGCCCGACACGAGCGGGCCCAGCGATGCCCGCCCTCCATCGGCGACCCGAGCGGAGGACGTCTCCCCGGTGACGCGAGCGCTGTCCCTCGCGCAAGCGCTGGCCGACGCGCTCGCCGATACCCGTGGCTTCGGGGTCAATGCAGCAGCGCAGCACGAGCTCTCGCTAGCGCACTCGCTCGCCTCGCACGTCGTCGACATTCTCGAGGGCCTGCCGCCCGACTCGGTACGGTCGAGGACGCCCGCCCCCGACGCCGAGGAATGAACTGCACGACGCCCTCACGTCACGACGGCGGCCCCGCCTCGATCGCCCGCCGGTAGCGCTCCCGCCGCGTCCCATCCTTCAAAATCTCGTAGGCCTCGTCGAGCACCTCGATCACGAGGCGCACATCGCTCTGGAGATCGGCCGTCGCCGCCGTGAGCAGGCGCGAGGGCTCGAAGAAGCGCCGGAGCTCCAGGTAAGCCCGCCGGATTTCGTAATTCGTCGCCGTGCGCCCGATGCCGAGCAACGCGAAGTAGTCGCCGTCCTCGACGAGCGCGACCCGCGCCCGCACCCGCATGCGGACCGCCTCCTCGTCGAGCGGATCCTCCGCGAGCCGTCGCTCGGCCGTGGCAGGCCGCACCGGCGTGAGCGCCGCGAGGACCTCCAAACAAACGAGCGCGTAGAGCAGCGGCATCATGTCAGGCCCCGATCGGGCCGCGAGCTCGCCGACGGTCGTGCCCGGCGCCTGCCCCACGAGCGCCGCTTCATCAGGCAAGAGCGCACACTCGGAGAGGAGCGTCATGCGCGTGCCTGCGTCGAACCGCGCAGCCGCGCCGCCGAGGCGCGCGACCGCGACTTCGGGCGGAATCACGCGCCGGACGATCTCCACGAAGACCTCGGCCCCCGTGGCGCCACCAAACACGTTGGGCTCGGCACGCAGGCGGCCCGGCGGCTCGGCTTCGAGCTCGAGGGTGCCGGACTCGATGAGGATCGCCCTGCCGATGATCCACTCGGCATGCGCGCGGAGGACGGGCCAGAGCGCGTCCTGCTGGAGAAATCCGTGCGCGATGAGCGCCGCGCCCGCATGCCGGCCCGAAGGCGGGAGCTTGCCGGCGAGCCGATGCGCGACGTCCCGCTCGAGGTCGCCGCGGGCCGAAAGGAAGGAGAGGAGCGCCTCGTCGGCGACGCCCGATCCAGCCGTGACCACGTCGCCGTCCTGCAAGACGACACGACGCACCGCGCCACCTTCGTGCACCGCGAGCGAGCCCGTGACGCGGCTGGCGATCGCGCGGGCGAGGGCGCGCGGCGCGTCGCCGGGGCCGAGCACCGTGGGTTGCGGGCTGCGCGGGCCCTGCGAGGAATGCGCCGGCTGCGCGGACGGAACCGGCGCCGGCGGCGGGGGCACGGGCGGAGCGAGGCGCACCGACGGCGGCGGGGCATCGGAACCGCGGCCGAGGAGGCTGGGGGCCGTGGGCGGGCTCAGGGGGTTTGGGGGCGTAGCTCCGCTCGCCGGAGCGTAGCCCCCAAGCGTGGGAGGGTTCGAGGGCGTAGCTCCGCTCGCCGGAGCGTAGCCCCCAAGCGTGGGGGGGTTCGAGGGCGTAGCTCCGCTCGCCGGAGCGTAGCCCCCAAGTGTAGAAGCGAGGCGCGGCATGCCACCCGGGACCGTCCACCGGGACGGGAAGACCGTCGGCGGCGCGATGTCGATCAAGGGCTCGATCACGGGCGGCGGCGGGCGCGGCGGCGTGGGCGCGGATGCGGGACGCGGCTCGACCGAGCGGGTGGCCGTGGTCGTCTCCGTCGGCCGGACCGGCGTGCCCGCATCGTCCGCGACCACGATGCGACTCGCGCGCGGCTCCCAGGCCGTCGCGGGGGCCTCCGAGGAAACGGCGCGGACGTCCGGCGAGCGCGGCGTCGATCCCGCGGGCGCGCTCCTCCCTGAAGACTCGCTCGGCTGCGGCGCGGACGGCACGTCGAGCACGAGGTCGCCTACGCTCGGCGGCTCGATGGATCCGGTCGAGGACACGGGCGGGTTTGGCGCGGTCGTGTTCCCTTCGGCCAGGGCAAACGAGCCGGTCGTGATGCTGAGTGCGTTTGGCCCCGTGCCCGGATCGATTCCGCCGGTGCCGAGGTCCGACTGCGAGCTATCCGCCTCGGCGTCGAGCGGCTCTTCGAGGATGGCGAGGAACTCGTCGGCGAGGATGAGGTCGAGCTCCTCCTCGACGGCCGCGGCTTGTGGAGGCGTGGACGACGAAGGCGTCTCCGCGAGCACGCGTTGCTCGGCCGCGGCGAGCATGTTCATGAGCTCGGGCGAGAGCTGCATGGGGTGCGGGGGCAGGAGCGTCGGCGGCGATGGCCCTTCGCTCTCGTCGGGCGGGAAGATCGACACGCCCATCTCGGCGATCTCGGGCGCGCCGGGGAACGCGGACTGGAAGGCTGGCGGGAAGGAGCTGGTACCGTCGTCGAGCAGACCCGGGGGCACGGTCTCGCCGGGGCGGATCGCCCGGGCGCCGCGGTCGTCGACGATCGAGTCTTCGTCGAGCGGGGCTGGGTCGGCGAGCGCGGCGATCTGGGCGACGATGGCGTGGATGTCGAGCGGCCGCGCGAAGGAGCGACCTGCGGCGGAGTGCGCGCCGATCTCGGCGGCGCGTATGCGGCTCCCCAGACAAACGAGCTCGGCGTCTTCTCCACCGGGCAGCTCGCGCAGCCGCTCGATGGCGTCACGCGCGCCGGGTTGATCGATGTCGACGAGCAGGACGCGCGGCGACTCGTCGAGCACGCGTGCTTCGAGCCGCTCGATCGGCGCGAAGGCCACGGCGAAGCCTTGCGCGCGCAGCGCCGACGCGATCGTTTGCCCTTCCGCGGAGGCATCCGCGATCAGGATCACGTCGCGACGCGGCGTGTTCGGGGCTTCCTCCATCGCGGGCACGGCGTGATCCTTCGACCCGATGCGCCAGGCTGTCAACGCGTGGCCCTGGGGTCATCCCTTCCTACGTCCAAGGCGGCGTTCGTTCCAACATTTGGGCCGCCCGCTCAGTGTATCCGGTGATAAGACGAAAGGCGCATGTCCGCCTTCGGCACCCCCCGAGAGCTCGCGCTGGTGGCCTTCCTGGTCGGGCTCGTGGTCATCCACTCGATCGTCCCGCGGATCGGCGAGGCCATCGGTGGTCACTTCGAGCGCAAAGCCAAGGGGACAGGCCCGTCGAAGGGCGCCTGAGCGAAACATCACCGCCGAACCTAGCATTCTGCATTTGCAGAACGTAGCGTCGGAGCATGAGCACGACGTGGTCTCTCGCGCGGGAAGCAGCCTGGCGCGCGCGACGTGTCCCGCGAAAGCCGACGCGCGCGGTCTCGTGAAAAACGTGGTAGGGCTCGGCCCGTGCAGACGCGCACGCGCAACGCCCTCGTCTTCGCGGCCGCCGCGGCGGTGGTCGTCGCGGCCGTCGTCTGGGTCTGGCAAAAACGCGAGATGGCCCGCCCGCTGCCCGGGACGCTCGACGCCATCCCCGAAGGCGCGCTCCTCGTGGCCACGGCCGACCTCGGCGCCCTGCGGCGCTCGGGCGCCTTCGCGCCCCTGCTCTCCGAGACCCGCGAAATCCCCGGCCTCGGCAAGGTGCGCGACGTCTGCGGCACAGACCCCATGGCCGGCCTGACGGAGCTCGGCGTGGCCGTGCCCGCGTCGGGCGGCGACGGCGACTTCGGCCTCGTCGCCTCGGGCGCCATCGACCCGGACGCCCTGCTCGCCTGCGCGAGCAAAGTCATCGAGGCGCGCGGCGGCCGCTCCGTGGTGAACCCGATCGGCGCGTTCCGCACGGTGCGCGATGCGAAGCAGTCGACGAGCGGCGCGGAGATCGCCGTGCGCGAGGGCGGGCCCATCCTGCTCGGCGCGGGCAACTACCTGCGATCGATGATCGACGCGGCGGAGGGCCGCGTGCCTTCCGCGCGGGCCGACGGGGATCATACGAAACTCGCGTCGGAAGTGGGCCCGGGCGCGCTGCGCGTGACCGTGGTGCTCACGCCGGAGCAGCGACGCACGCTGCTCGAAGAGATCGCGCTGAGCGGGGCGCAGGGCTCGCCGGCGGCGTCGGTCGTCGGGCTCGGGCTCTCGGTTTCGATCGGCGAACGTGTGGGTTTGTCGGGGGTCGTGGCCTGCGACGCGCCGGCCCCATGTGCCGATCTGGCGAAAATCTTCGACGGAAAACGCGCCGCGCAGGCGGACGACACGCTCGTGCGCCTGATGGGCCTCGGGTCGATCCTCGAGCGGCTGCGGATCGGCTCGGAGGGCTCGCGCATCTCGGCGCGCGTGGACATGTCGACGGACGAGGCGACCGAGCTCGTGACGCGCGTGATCGCCTTGCGCGCCGCGGCAGGACGGCCCAAGTCCCCGATCGAGGAAGACCGGAAGGATCCGCCCCCGCCAAACCCAAAGCCGGCGCCAACGCTCGGGGGCTCCGCTCCGCCGAGCGGAGCTGTGCCCCCGAACCCCCCGTCGGAAAACCCGGCGGCGGAGCCGGCTCCGCCGCCGAAGCCGCGCTGAATCTTACGGCAGCGTTTCCGTTTTCGGGTGGAACGAACGGTGGGCCGCTCGATTAGACTGGCGTCGCCATGACTACGCCGAACGACACCATTCCTTCCCGGCTCTTCAAGCAAGCCGAACGCAGGCCCGACGCGCCTGCCCATCACATCAAATCGGGCGGCGTCTACCGGCCGAAGAGCTACCGGGAGCTCGCGGACGAGGTCAAACGCCTGGGCAAGGCGATGATCGCGCTCGGCCAGAAGCCGGGCTTCACCGTGTGCATCCTCGGCTTCAACCGATCCGAGTGGGTCGCCTTCGACGTCGCGGCCATGGCCGCAGGCGGCGCGCCCGCCGGCATCTACACCACGTGCTCGCCCGAGGAGGTCGCGTACATCGTCCACCACGCCGAGAGCGAGATCGTCCTCGTCGAGAACGCCAGCCAGTGGGCGAAGATCGAGAAGATGCTCGGCGAACTGCCGCACCTCAAGCAGGTCGTCACGATGCGCGACGCGCCGCACATCGATCACCCGCTCGTCGTCTCGTACGAGGCGTTCCTCGACAAGGGGAAGGACGTCTCCGACGCGGACTTTTTCGCGCGCATCGCGGCGCTCGAGCCGCAGGGACTCGCGACGTTGATTTACACCTCGGGCACGACGGGGCCGCCCAAGGGCGTGATGCTCTCGCACCAGAACCTCGTGTGGACCTCGGACACGTCGCAAACGCTCGTGGGCGGTACGGCACAGGACTGCGTGCTCTCGTACTTACCGCTCTCGCACATCGCGGAGCAGATCTTCTCCATCCACGGCAGCATCACGATGGGCGGAGCGGTCTACTTCGCCGAGAACATCGACAAGGTCCCGGACAACCTCAAGGAAGTGCAGCCGACGCTCTTCTTCGGTGTCCCGCGCATCTGGGAGAAGTTCCACGCGGGCGTCCAGGGCAAACTCAAGGAAGCCACGGGCGCGAAGAAGGCGCTCGTCGAGTGGGCGATGGACATCGCGCGCGAGGCGACGGCGGTGAAGATGCGCGGCGGGCAGCCCGCGGGCGCGCTCGGTCTCCAGTACAAGCTCGCGCAGAAGCTCGTGTTCACGAAGCTGAAGAGCGCCATCGGGATGTCGCGCGCGCGCACGTGCGTGTGCGGCGCCGCGCCTGTGTCCAAGGAGATCCTCGAGTTCTTCGCGAGCCTCGACATCATCGTTTCCGAGGTCTACGGCCAGAGCGAAGACACGGGCCCGACCACGTTCAACCGGACGAACAAGACGAAGCTCGGCACGGTCGGCACGACGCTCGACGGGATCGAGGTGAAGATCGCCGAGGATGGCGAGATCCTGGTGAAGGGCCCGAACGTGTTCCTCGGCTACTACAAGGAGCCGCAAGCGACGGCCGACACGCTCGTCGACGGCTGGCTGCACTCCGGGGATCTCGGGCAATTCGACAAGGACGGCTTCCTGTCGATCACGGGCCGCAAGAAGGAGATCATCATCACGGCCGGCGGCAAGAACATCGCCCCGAAGAACATCGAGGCGGCCCTGAAGAACCACCCGCCCATCGCCGAGGCCGTGGTCATCGGCGACCGGCGCAAGTACCTCACCGCGCTCGTGGTGCTCGATCCGGCCGCCGCCGGCGAGCTCGCGGGCGCGCCTGGGGCGGATCTGGCGAAGCTGCGCGAAGACCCCGCGGTGGTGGCTGCGGTCCAGAAGGCGGTCGACAGTGTGAATTCCACGCTCGCTCGCGTGGAGACCGTGAAGAAATTTCACATCACGGACCGCCCCTTCACGATCGAGAACGGTGAGCTCACGCCCACGTTGAAGCTCAAGCGCCGCGTGGTCTACGACCGCTACGCCCGCGAGATCGACCGCATGTACGAGGGCGCGCAAGACGCCTGAGGCCAAAGGCAAGCTCGCCGGGGGCCTCCGCTCCGTGCTAACGGAGCGTGCGCCATGCACGCCGTCACCTTCGACTTCGGACAAACCCTCGCCGCCCTCGACGCGGAGCTCACGGCCGCCCGCCTCGCCGAGCGGAGTCTATCGTTCGACCCCCAACGAATCCAGGTCGCCCTCCCCGACGCATGGCGCGTCTACGATGACGCCATCCACCGCGGCCTCGGCGGTCATCCCTGGAAGATCTTCATGCGCGCGCTGCTCGAACGCGCGACCTCGTCGCCACTCGACGAGGAAGCGCTCGCGGGCGCCGTGGACTTCCTCTGGTCCGAGCAGCCGCGGAAAAACCTCTGGCGACGCCCGATCCCCGGCATGCTGGAGCTCGCGGAGGATCTCTCCGACGCGGGTGTGCCCGTGGGCATCATCTCGAACTCGGAGGGGCGACTGGCCGAGCTCGTCGCGGAGCTCGGCTGGGACGATCGGTTCCTTGTGATCGCCGACAGCGGCCGGCTCGGCATGGACAAACCCGGCCGCCCGATCTTCGCGTGGACCGCCGAGCGGCTCGGCAGGTCGCTCGATCGGATCGTGCACATCGGCGACTCGCTCGCCGCCGACGTGGAGGGCGCGCTCGGCGCGGGGATGCGCGCGGTGTGGTTCGGCGGAGATCCGAAGCGCGCGCTCGGCGAGCGAGCGCGCGTCGCGAAGGATGCGAGCGAGGTGCGGAGGGCGCTCGTCGAGTTCGGCGTCGCGGCCGCGAGCGAGCGCGTGCCTACTCGAGTTTCGCCCCGGCCTGGATCCAAGTCGCGATCGACTTGATCTCCGCGTCCGTCAGCGGCTCGCCCGAGAGCGGCATGAGGCTCGTCATGTCCGCGCGCCCTTCACAGTGCGGATCGACCTTGCAGAGCAGATAACTCGCCGCCGGTTGTCCCGGCACCACACGCTGCGCGCCCGTCTGCACGCTCGACGCGTTGATCACGTTCGCCAGGAACGTCTCCGCGTCGGGCGACAGATCCAGATCGCCCGCCTTGTCCGTGCTGTCGTGGCACTTCGACGTCGCGCAGCGCGAGCCCATCAGCGTGCGCACGCTCCCCCACGTGCCGGCCGTGTTCGGATCGGGCGCGTCGGGGTCGGGGGGACAATTTCCGTAGTCGATCGGTTCGAGGATCGACGGATCGCCCGGCTTCGTATCCGGCTTCATCCCGCGGATCCAGCACCACACCGCGCGCGTCGAGAGCGCGGTCCACGTGCGCTGGAGGAGCGGCATGCGCGGGCCGAGTTCGTCCGAGAGGAGCCGCTTGTAGAGGTAGCTCCGCCCCGGATCCCCCGGCGCGACGAGCGACCACGGCGTGGCCGAGGGATGCGCGTTGCCGTTGCCGTTCGCGTCGCCGACGCGCACCCGATCGAGATCGGTCACGCGTACGTCGAGGAAACCTTTCAGCGACGCGGGCGACGCGCCGAGGTTCACGATCACGCTCGTCGGCGAACCGCCCGCCGCGAACGACGCGCCGTCGAGCGGCACGCTGAGCACCTCGGCGCCTGCGTCGTCGAGCCTACGGATGCGCGCGCCGTTCGCGTCGAGCGACGGCGGCGCCGCGGCGAGCCGCAGCTCCACGCTCGCCGGCGGGAACGACGCGTTCTTGTCGAGGACGACCTGCAAGATCTCCCGCTCTTGCCCGCCGATCACGAGTTTGTCCCCGGGCCGCTCGCACTCGTCCGGCACGAGGCTCGGCTCGGCCGCCGTGATCTGGCAGGGCGCGTTCACGAGCGCGAGCATGTCCTTCACACCGCCGAGCTCGGGGTACTGCCGCGACGAATGGCACACGCCCTGGTTGAGCGAACACGTCTGCGCGACGCCGAGCGCGTGCAGCGACGCGATGTTCGGGTAGATCGCCTCCGCCGGATCATCGCTGCCGCCCGCGCCGCCGCCGCTTCCGCCGCTGCCGCCCGTGCTGCCGCTGCCACCGGCGCCGCCGCTCGCGCCGGCGCCGCCGCTACCGTTTCCGCCCTCGCCGCCGGTGAGGTCGACGTCCTCGTCGGCTCCGCATCCGACCGTCACCACCAGGGCGATCGAGAGTGCCCCGATCGCCCTGACTGCCCGCGACAAACCCATCCCGGTCGTCCTTTCAACGCTTGGGGCGTAGCTCGGACAAGCCGAGCTACGCCCCAAACCCCTCAACGCTTGGGGCTGCGCTCGGACAAGCCGAGCTACGCCCCAAACCCCTCAACGCTTGGGGCGTAGCTCGGACAAGCCGAGCTACGCCCCAAACCCCTTCCGTCACTGCTTCTTCGCGGTGATCGTACTCGGCCCGCAGGTGATCGTGTACGGCGCGCCGATCTGCCCCGCGACGAACGACACGTATCCGCACGTACCCTCGTACGAGATCTCCGGCGGCGTCAGCTTCGGCACGTCGGTCGCGTCCTTCGCCACGACACCGCCGAGCATGAACTGCGGCGCCGCCACGAGGACGCCGCAGAACGAGCGCAGCTTCGCATCGAGGCCCGAGAGGTTCGTGTCATCGAGCGTCGTCTTCACGAGCGCCTCGATCTGCGGCTTCTCGGTCACCGGCTCGACCCACGGCTCGCCGACGAGCCGATCCTTGAGCGCGATCACCGCGTCGCCGACGGTCGCGCCCGGCGTCGCCTGCGCCCGCGACACGATCTTCGAGACGAAGTCGTTCCCGCTGAGCGCCTTGCACGCGCCGTACGTCGCCTCCCACGAGAGCCGCCCCTGGAAGTCGAGCCCGCGGAAGCCTGGCTCCGCGTCCTTCAGCGCGAACCCGATGGCGAGCTGGAAGCTCTCCTCCGAGCCGTCTTGCGGATACTCGCTGTAGCTCGGCCACTCCATGGCGCGGTGCAGGCTGCGACGCAGCGGGCGCGACGAGATCGCGAAGACGCCGTCCGCGGGGCTGTTGCCGCGCCGGCCGACGTCCTTGTCCGCGATCGTCCACGGATCGAAGATCCGCGGCACCTCGTAGGCCGCGCTCCCGCAGCCCTCTTCCGGCGCCTTCAGGTTGAAGGCCGGGTGCGCGAGGATGTCGGCGAGCAGCTCGCGCAGCGAGAAGTGCGACGCGACGAACTTCTCCGTGAGTCCCATCAGGATGTCGCGCTGCACCTCAGTGCGCGGGAAGTAGTTCGCGATCGTCAGCCGCGTGCCCATCACCTCGGCCCACACGACGTCGACGATGTTCTGCGCGACCATGTACGCGAACGCCTCGTCCGAATCGGCGAGCTCACCCCCGGGCAAACGCACGAGCCCGTGGGCCGCGAGCTGATCCACGCCGCGCTTGAGCGCGCGTTCGAGGTCCCACACGCTCGCGCGGCGGCCCTTGTTCGGTGCTTCGGGTGTCGAACGGATTGAGCCGAAGTACGTGTCGACGCCGAGCGGATCGTCCTCCGTCGGCACGCGGAAGTTGCCGCACGCGTTGCCGCTCCAGCCGTAGGGCGGTGTCCCGCCGCCGTCGCCGACGCCCCAGTAACGCAGCATCGACAGGGCGCGCATCTCGTCCGTGCCCTTCGTCTCCTGCTCCTCTTCGGGATGCACGCCGACCGAGTTTCCGTAGAGCGCGACCTCGAACAGACCCGGCACGGGCCACGCCCGGTTCAGCGCCGGATCGTCGCTGTACGTGACGGAGTACTCGCTGTTGTGGCAGGTCAGACAAACCCGATCACGATGCAGGTAGGCCCGCTCGAAGATCGTGCCGAAGTTCTGCCGCCGCGCGCGCTCCATCTCGTATTCGCCCACGTTCGCGCCCGAGTACGGCTGCGACATCATCGCGAAGAGGTTCGCGCGATACACGGGCGAGAGGTCGTCGAGCTCGAGCGCCGACGAGAGGAGCTGGTTCATCGTGAACCCGGGGTTCGGCGGGTTCTTCGCGTTCGCGTCGTTGTCGCGCACCCACGCGGCGAGGTTGCCGTTGTCGAACGCCGCGGCCGGCGGCGAGCCGTAGCACTGCTGCAGCGACTTCGTTTCGATGCGGTTCACGCGCAACGTGTCCATGAAGAAGTCGCTCCAACGCTGCCGGAACGCGTCCTCGCGCATGAGCGCGCGGGCCACGAGCTTGCGCGCGTTCACGAGGTCCTCGCCGTAGGGCGGAAGCGCGCCGCCGAGCTCGCCGAACTTGCCGGCGGCCTCGAGGTCTGCCTTGCGGATCGCCGTGATCGCGTCGGTGTACGCGTTCACCTCGGCCTGGCCCCACGGCTTGCGGCCGCTCACCGCGACGATCGCGCGGCGCACCCACGCTTGATCACTCGCCTGGCACTCGGTCCACACGTGCTCGGGCGTGTGCGGCGTCGGGTCTCCACCCTCACCGCCGCTTCCACCCGCGCCGCCGACATCGCCTGCGCCGCCTTCACCACCGCTGCCGCCGCTGCCAGCGCTCCCGCCGACGCCGGGTCCCGAAGGCTCGGACGGGTTCGTCCCGCCGCTACATGCGGGCGCTGCGGCCATCGCGGCCGCGCACGTGATCGCCAGGGTGAGCGTCGAGAGCCCGGAAAAACGCCTGGTCTTCATGCCACCACCCCCAGCTGCCGCTGCTGCACGAGTTTCGCGGCCTCGATCTCCGTCGTCGCGCCCGGCACGTCGGAGACGTTGAAGCTCTCCTGCGCGAAGGGCCAGATGCCCAGCGAGAGCAGCGCGGCCATGCGGTTCTCCTGCGGCGTCGACGCGATCGTCGCGCGCCCGTCCTCTCCGCACGCGCCGAACACGCCCTTGCCCGAGGGCCGCACCGGCCCGCCGATGAACACCACCGGGAAGCCGTACGGCCAGTGATTTCGCCCCTCGCTGCCTTGCTTGAACGGCGTACGCCCGAACTCCGTGGTCAGCACGATCAGCGTCTTGTCGAGGTCGAGCTTCGCCGGGTTGTTCTCGCCCGGCGCGTTCACCACCGAGAGCAGCTGCCTCAGCGTGTGCGACAGGTTCCGCGCCTGCGTGAACGAGTTCTCGCCGTGCGTGTCGTACCCGCCGCCGCCGTCGGCCGAGATGAGCCCTGTGTCGACGATGCACACGTACCTCGCGGGCACCGTCGGGTGCCGGAGCAGGTGCGCCGCGAGCTTCAGGTTCATCGTCATCGCGTCGGTGTTCGAGTTGTCCCCGCAGTTCGCCCCGGGGATCTTCGTGAAGAACTGCGGCTCGAGCACGCCCTGGATCGCCTGCGCGTTCGCGATCGAGCTCGACGCCGCTTCGAGCTCGCCGAGGCGCGGCGCGCGCAGCGGATTGCCTTGCCCCCGGAAGCGCAGCCGCTCGTGGTACCGGTCGATGTAGCCCTGCATCAGCGCGTCGTACTGCGCGCGGTTCTGCCCGATCGTCCCGCGGGCGAGCAGGCTCGTGAGGTCACCCGCCGCGTCGACCTTGATGGCGAGCGGACGCGCCGCGCCGGGGTGCATTCCGATCGACACCACGCTGCGAACGTTGTCCGTCGGAAGCCCGTTCGCGCCGTTCGACATGAGCGCATACGAGTACGGCGCGCGCCCCGGCTCGTTGAACCGTTCGAGGAAGTAGCGCTGCACGTGCGCGCCGAGCCCCGAAAACGCCGGATGCCCGAGCCCACGGCCGCCGAGCATCATGGGGATCGCGCCCTCGTGTGGCTCGAGGTCGTGCGCCGAGATGGAGACGCGCGTCCGTTCCATCACATCGGGCCGCTCGCGCAGGGGCATCACGAAGGGACCGAGGTGCACGGCTTGGCCCATCGAATCGGCCGCGAAGGGCTCGGTCAGCGGGCCTTGAAACGCACACTGGTCGACGGCGGCCTGCACGTGACCGGACTGCAGGTACGCGTGCCACTGCGTCCCGCTCGCCTCTCCGAGCGACGGGACGCAGTAAAACGACTCGTACTGGCTCACGCCGCCGTAAAGAAAGATCTCGAGGATATTTTCGGCCTGCAGCTCGAGCGGCAGCATGGCGCCCTCGGCTTCCTTCGGCACCTCTCCGAACGCGCGTGCTTGCCGCATGCCCCAGAGCGATACGCCGAGGCCGCTGGCGGCCGTCGCGGCGACGAGCCCTGCGCCCTTGAGAAATTCGCGACGCTTCACGTAAGCCTCCAAGTCAACGTGCCCGGACGAACCCTGCCGTCCGGCACGTGTCTACGTTCTCTTGCGCGGAACGGGTGGTCAATCAAGTTTTCAACGTCCCGCCGGAACGTTCTGAAAACAGCATCGTTGGTGCCGCAACGTCACGCGTACGCCCCCATCCATTCCGACAGGAGCGTGAAATGCCATGCCCATTGAAGGCACACGAAAGCGACGATACGCGCCGCGGCATGCAGCAGGACGGATAACGACGCCACGACGACAACGTGCTCGGGTGCGGCGAGAGCGTGCTCGGCGGGGGCGGGCGGCGCAGGTTCGTGGAAAATCCCGACCGACGGGAAGGGTCTGCATTGCGCATTCCCGGGGTCGCCTTGACGCACCCCGGCGTGCCTCCTAGCATCCGCGCCGATGCTGCGCGTCCTTTGGCCCTCGTCTCTCGCTCTCCTGCTCGTCGGCTGCGCCGGCGCCACGCCGCCGCCCGACGCGCCGCCGAACCCGGAGGCGAAAGCCCCGCCCGCCGAGGCGCCGCCCGCGCCCGAGGCCAAGGCCGAACCCCCGAACAAGGAAACGAACGTGATCGGAGCGCTCGACGCCCCGGTGGGGAAGCTCGAGCCGGCCGAAATCCAGAAGGTCATCCGCGGCAACTTCAAAGCGTTGCGGGCTTGTTACGAGGAGGGCCTGCAAAAAACCCCGAACCTCGAAGGTCGCATCGCGGTCAAGTTCGTCATCGGCAAGGACGGCAAGGTCAGCCAGGCCGCGGAAGATTCGCCTGCAACCCTCCCCGATCCCGATGTCGTGAAGTGTGTCATCGCGGCCGTCGAAACCCTGACGTTCCCCGCGCCCGAGGGCGGCGTCGTCAAGGTCGTCTATCCGATCATGTTCTCCCCGGGCGGCGGCGACGCAATGAGCAATTGCAAGAAAACCGCCGAAGAAAAAGACGGCATTCGCACGGTATCGATCGTCTGCGACAAGCAAACGCTCAAGGTCACGGACATGCCCGTGCGGGCCGTGGATGAGAAATTCGCCGACGCGATCCTGACCGGATTCGAGCAGCAATCGCCGAAGATGCGGAGGACGCGCGGAAAACCGACGATCGCCGACAAACCCGGATGGTCCACGCTCGTCGACGGACAAACCTGGGTCTCGACGCTGCTCGTCACCGAGGTGACGAAGGGACGCGCGCTCGTCGTCTCCTGCCTCGACGAGACCGGCGGCACGAGCTCCGGCCGGTGCGACACGCTGGTCGAGTTCATCGTCAAGCGCGAGGCCACCGCGGGCACCACGCCCTCGCCGTCGCCCACGCCGAAGCGGCCGCTGCCCACGGGGACGGCCACCGGCAGCGGCTTCTGACGTTTTTCCAGGGCTTGCCGCCTCGGGCACGCCCCTGTATGCTCCCGCTCATGTCCGCGCCGATCCGCGCTTCGCGCCGCCTCTTCCTCCTCGGTGCCGCGCTCCTCACCGTCGCTTCCGGCTGCACCCTGAAGACGCGCGGACCCGCGCTCGCGACCTCGGCCCCGGCGCCCGCATTCTCGCTCCCGTCGCACACGGGCGAGACTGTCACCCTGGCGAGCCTCACCCAGAAAGGCCCCGCGGTCGTGGTGTTTTACCGCGGCCACTGGTGACCGTACTGTCGTAGCCAGCTCGGGCAGCTGGCAAGAATGAATGATCGATTCCGGAGGCTCGGCGTGGGCGTCGCGGCGATCAGCGTCGATTCCGAGGAGGAGTCCCGCGAGCTCGCCGCGAAGCTCGACGTACATTACCCGCTCTTGCGGGACGACGGCTTGAAGACCGCGCTCGCGTACGGCGTGGCCATGCAGGGCCAGGACATCGCGGTCCCCTCGACCTTCGTCATCCTGCCGGAGGGTCGGATCTTCTTCCGGCAGATCGGCGAGAGCATGGCCGACCGACCGAGCACCGCCGAGCTGCTCGATATCGTCGACCGCGCGCTCGTGGAATCACGGCGCCATTGAGCCTGGAAGCGCCGGGAGGGGTGGGAGGTAGTTCGAGGCGGGACATCCAGCCGGACACGCGTCGTCCTCCCTCGGCGGTGGCATCCGTTTCGCTGCCGAACACGCGCCATCCGATGACGGGGGACGGTGTCGTCTGTCCAGCATTCCAAGGCCTAACGGGTCGGGTCCGCTCCCTCCTCCGCGCGTGCGCTTCCCCCCCGTCCCCGGCCGAAAACTTGTCCCACGCCCCGCGTCCGTGAGACCCCCCTCCCCACCATGACGATCCCCCGCTCGCAGGCCGAGCTCGTCACGCTGCGCAAGCTCGCCCAGGACCTGGCCGCTGCGCGCAAGGAGCGCCCGACGAGCGTTCACCTCCTCGCCGCCATCGCCTCGCGCGACGGCCAGGCCGGCGAGCTTCTGCGCGAGCGGCGCCTCGACGCGGACGCGCTTCTCAAGGCAGGTCGATCCTTCGACGAGGACACGCCCGATCCCCTCGCCCGCGCCGCCGTCGCGGCCCGCGAGCTCGGCAAGCGCGCACCTCTCGGCGAGCCGAACGCCCTGCACCTGCTCCTCGCCATGCTCGCGGACCGCGCCTCCGCCGCGCACCGCGCCCTCGTGCAGGCCGGCGTGGATACGGGACGGCTGCGCACGGCGGCCATGCAACTCTCGCTCGGGGTCGTCGCAGCCCGGCGCGTGCCGCAAACGGCGGGCGGAAAAACCACGGAGGCCGAGCCCCGGCCGGCCCCGCGTACGCCCAAGCGGATCGACCTCGACAAACCCACGCCGACGCTCCCGAAGCGGCCGACGGGCACGGGCGTGACGGTCCCGCTGTTCCCGCCGCCGGGTCGGCTCGGCCAGGAGCAACGTCCGCCCACGAAGACGCCTCCGGTCCCTCAGGCCGCGACGCCCTCGCCGCCGCCGCCGCAGGCCACCGCGACCGCGACGCCGATCCCGCTCCCCACGCCTGCGCCCGCGAAGCCGGCCGAAAGGGACCGGAAAACCAAGGCGCGCGAAAACCTCGGCCCCGGGCCCACGATTCCGGAAGGCCATCCGCTCGCGCTCGATCGGGCGAAGACGCCGACGCTCGCCGCGCTCGGGAAAAACCTCACGCTCGCGGCTTGCCTCGGGGAAATCGATTCCGTGATCGGCCGGGACGCCGAGGTCGACGCGGCGCTCGATATCCTGGCCAAGAAAAACCAGAATAGCTGCCTGCTCGTGGGTCCGGCCGGCGTCGGAAAAACCTCGGTCGCGCGTGGCATCGCCGAGCGCCTCGCCCGCGAGGCCGATCGAGACCCGTCCGCGGCGCGGCTCTTCGTCGAGGTCGCGGTCTCCGAGCTCGTCGCCGGCACCGGCACGCGCGGCGCGCTCGCCGAGCGCATGAACGCGATTTTGCGCGAGATTCGCGAGGAGGGGCGCGCGATCATCCTCTTCGTCGACGAGATCCACGAGCTCTTCTCCGGCGGCCTCGACGAGGCCACGGCCGAGATCAAGCTCGCCCTCGCCCGCGGCGATCTCCGCCTCGTCGGCGCCACGACGCCCGAGGAGCACCGGCGCACCTTCGAGCCCGACCCCGCCCTCGCGCGGCGCTTCTCGGTCGTCGAAATCGAGGAGCCGGACGAGGAATCGTCCTTCCTCCTCTGCAAACAGGTTTGTCAGGGCCTCGGCGCCCACCACGGGCTCGGGTACACGGACGAATCGATCGCGTCGGCGGTTTCGTGGTCCGTGCGATATCTGCCGGGCCGCGCCTTGCCCGACAAGGCGATCGGGATCCTCGACCTCGCTGGCGCCCGCGCCCGCAGGCGCGCCGGGGCCGGAAAGCTCCCGCCGGTCGGACCTCCCGAGGTCGCCGAGGTCCTCGCGAGCCTCGCCGACATCCCCGAGGAGCGGCTGCTCGAGACCGACCGCGAGCGAATGCTCAATTTGGAAAAACTGCTCGCCGATCGGGTCGTCGGTCACACGGCGCCGCTCGCCCGCATTGCGAGGGTTCTTCGCCGCAATGCCGCGGGCATTCGCGCGGATCGGCCGCTCGGCACGTTCCTCCTGCTCGGTCCGACGGGCGTCGGCAAGACGGAGACCGCGAAAGCCATCGCCGAGGCGCTCTTCCATTCGGCCGACGCGATGACGCGGCTCGACCTCTCCGAGTACAGCGAGGCGCACGCGACGGCCCGGCTCATCGGCGCGCCGCCCGGGTACGTCGGGCACGAGGCCGGCGGTCAGCTCACGGAGGCCGTGCGCCGCCGCGCCTACCAGGTGATCTTGCTCGACGAGATCGAAAAAGCGCACCGCGACGTGCTCGAAGCCTTCCTCCAGGTCTTCGACGAGGGCCGCATGACGGACGGCCGCGGCCGCCGGGTCGATTTCACGAACACGGTCATCGTGCTGACCTCGAACCTCGGCGCGGCCGAGGCCGGGGCGCTGAAGAGCGAACGTTCGGTCGGGTTTTCCCGGGGCGCGACGCAGGTTTCACCGGACAAGCTCGAATCCACGATGCTCGCCGCCGCGCGCGGGGCGCTGCCGCCGGAGCTCTACAACCGCATCGACGAGGTGCTCGTCTTCGGCCCGCTCGGCAAGGCCGAGGTGAAGGAAGTCGCGCGGAGGCTGCTCGCAGGGCTCGGCCGCGGGCTCGAGGAGAAGGGAATCCGGCTCGACGTGGAGCCCGCCGTGCTCGACGTGCTCATCGCCGAGGGCGGCTTCGACGAGGGGCTCGGCGCGCGCCCCATGAAGCGCGCGATCATGCGCCACGTCGAGGCGCCGATCGCCGAGATGATCCTGCGCGGCGAGCTGCCTTCGGGATCGGTCGCGCTCCTCTCGGTCGATCGAGGGCAGATCGTCGTCGACGCCGTGGACGAGGCCGCCGGCGAGCTCGCGACGGGCGCTTGAGAAGCACGAAAGCCCTTCCCCAGCAGGGAGAAGGGCTTTCGTGAGAAATTCTTTCGACTTCGTACGAATTGCCGCGCCGCGCGGCTACACCCCGATGTCCTCGGACACGGGCAGCGACGCCGGCACCGTCGACGGACTCGCCGAAGCTTCCGGCCGCGGCGGCCGCTGGCGGCGTTCGCCGCGGCTCACCGTGCGGTCTTGACCTTCGTCCTTCGAGGCTTGCGCCTTCTTGTCCTTCTCGCCTTCGCCGGGCTTCTTGCGCAGGCTGATGCGATCGGCCTCGCGCATGTTGAGGCAGGCGCGCAGGCCGTCCTTCAGCGTGCGCAGCGTCATGAGCCCGCCGAGGTGCACGCCGATCTCCACGAGCGTGCGCGCCACGTCGGGGCGCACGCCCGTCAGCACGCACTTCGCGCCGAGCAGCTTCGCCGCGTGCGTCAGCCGCACGAGGTGCGCGGCCGTCATCGTGTCGACCACGTCGACGCCTGTCAGATCGATGATCACGTACTCCGCGCCGCGATCCGCGATCCGCTGCAGGAGCTTCTCGGTCATCTCGGCGGCGCGCGCGCTGTCGATCGCGCCGACGAGCGGCAGCGTGAGCACGTCGTCCCACACGTCGATGATGGGCACGCTGAGCTCGCGGATCGCGATGCGCTGCCGCTCCACGGTGGCGAGTTGCTCTTCGAGATCGCGCCGCGACGACTCGAGATCACTCATCGCCTTGTCGTGCTCTTCGCGGGTCTGCTTGAGCTCCCGCAAAAGCACGAGCAGGCTCTCTTCGAGCGCCCCGAAGCGGTCCTCGGTCAGCGCGCCGGAGAGCCCGATGGCCTCGTCGAAGGCCCCGACGGAAGCGAGCGAGAGCGCCTCCAGGACGCGCTCGATCCGCTTCCCCTCCACCACTACCGACTCGTCGGTTGTGTCCGTCATCCCCGATGGTCTCCGATGCGTCCCTCCTACATACGGGAAGATGCCCATGAGCATCAAGATCCACCTGATGCCCGCGGTGCGTGAAATTGTGCTTCCCCAGAATTTGCCAGGGACAGCATCCGCAGACAGCGGAAATCCGGCCGAGGGCGGGGGGCAACGGCGGAAGCCGCGGCACCCCCGGGTGGTGGGTCTTCAGGGAAGCGAGAGCACCTTGACGTCGATCGTCGCATTGGCATCGGTCGACGTGAGGGTGACCGTGGCGTCGCCGGGCTTGCCCCCGACGAAGATGAAGACGGAGCGCGGCTCGTCGGCGGGATACCGCTGGTAGGCGTCGCCCGGCGCGAGCAGATCCACGAAGCCGGGCATGACGCGCACGATGTCCGGATCACTCGAGGTCGCGGTCGCGTTCTCGCAAGGGCTGTTCCGGTAGGTGCACTCGATCGCGAGCGCGATGCCTTCCGAGAGGCGCACGTCCTTCTCGGTGCTGTCGAGCTCGGCGACGGCCGTGGGCGGCGCGACGGTGAGCGCGATGAGGCTCGGTTCGCAACCCGCGGCAAACGCGGCGGCGGCGAGGAGCAAAAGGGAGGCGCGAGGGCTCACGGCTTCACCTCCAGCACGGTCAGCGCGACCGCGACCTCGATGTCGAGCGCCTTGACGGTGACCGTCGTCTCGCCCGGGGCCTTGGCGACGATGCGTCGACTGCCGGGCACGCCCTCGTCGAGCATCAGGACCACCTCGGGATCCGCTTCGAACGCTGCGTCGAGCTCGCCGAGCAGCCGCTGCGGGCCGCGGTGCGGCGCCGCGACGAGGGTGAGCTCGTCACCGACGAGCATCTCCATCGCGGCGGGCAGAGGCGAGGTCTGAAGGCCTCCGGTGGTCACGCGGTGGAGCCGCAGCGCGTCCGCCTCCGCGACCCAGACGTGAAGAAAATCCACGACCAGATCGCTGCTCGACGCTTGGGGCTTCGGATCGCCTTCGGCGTCCTGCGCCCCAACCCCCGCCGTCGTGATGAGCATCGACGCGAGCCCGGGCGCCTGGGCGTGGATGCGGGCGTCGTCGATCGTGAAGATGGCCGGGTTTGCCGAGACGAACGAGAGTGGTGGCGTGGCCGCGCCCTCGGAGGTCACGGAGACCTGGATCGGCAAGGCGGCGCCTTTGGCGATGGGGGCGTCGATGCCGGAGACGGCGCAGACGAGCTCGCTCGGGGGGCAAGCCGCGGTCGTGTCGGTCTGGCCGAGCGCGCCGGACGAGCCCTGGGCACATCCGGTCGCGAGCGCGAGGAAAGGAAGCAAAAGTCGGGTGAATGGCATGGCCTGTCGACGATAGCAACCGCCATGCCCCGCACGAAATCACGAAATCGCTCGAGACCGGCGGCCCGGAAGGCAGGGCACGAACGTCATGGCCGGCGCGGTGATTGCACAGCGAGGCGTGTTCGGGGGAGTGGCCCCCGAAGCACGAAAGGGGAACGGGATGGCGACGTCACTCCTTACGACGGTCGAGAATCGATCGGGCGTCGATACACTCGCTGAGGCCGTGCACCGGCCGGTCCAAGCGGTCCTGCAAAAGCGCCCGGAGCTCCGGACCACGCTCGACGGGACGTGGCTCGGGCACCCGCTCCACGCGGCACTCTCCGATTTCCCGGTCGGCGCGTGGGCGACGGGGGTCGTCCTGGACATCGCCGGGCTCGGGCGACGGAAAAAGGGGCTCCACGACGCGGCCTTCACCGCGCACGCCTTCGGTCTGGCGGCCGCGGGCGCGGCAGCGATGGCCGGGCTCGCGGACTGGAGTTACCTCGACGGCAAGCCGCGGCGCGTGGGCTTCGTGCACGCGGCGTTGAACATGGTGGCGGCCAGCCTCTTCGGCATCTCGCTGCTCCTGCGCAAGAACGGGCGGCGCGGGGCGGGCATCGCCGCGTCGACGGCGGGCTTCGGCATCACGCTGGGCAGCGCTTGGCTCGGCGGGGTCATGTCGTACCATTACGGCATCGGCGTGAGCCACCGGGCCTTCGAGCAAGGCGGGCCCTCGGGCTTCGTGCCGGTGCTGCGCAATGACGAGCTCCCCGAAGGGCAGCTCCGCCGCGTCGTGGCCGAGGGCGCGCCGATCCTGCTCGCCCGCGCGAACGGCCGCGTCCACGCGATCGGCGATACCTGCACGCACCTCGGCTGCTCGCTCAGCGCGGGCCGGCTCGACGGCGAGCGCGTCGTGTGCGCCTGCCACGGCTCACAGTTCCGGCTGCGCGACGGCCGGGTGATGGTCGGCCCCGCGACCGACTCGGAGCCCCATTACGAGACGCGCGTCCGCGACGGCCAGATCGAGGTCCGGAAATCGGGCCTCAATGGTGCTTCGTAAAACGCATCCAGCGCATTCCCCAGCCGCAGCCGGGTTCGTCCGCCGCGGCTGGGCCTACGTTTGCATCGGAACGTCGGGGACGCCGCCTCGCGGCACGAATCGCCCACGGAGCAAGGAATGATCCGTACCGAAAGCGTGGCCGATCACCATCGAAAGGCCGCCGAGCATTTCGAGAACGCAGCCGTGCACCATCGGATGGCCGCGGAGCAGCACGAGCGGGGGAACGAGGCCGAGGCCATCCGGCACGCGATCGAGGCTCGGCGGTATCACGAGCAGGGAATGCGGCACGAGCAGGAGGCCGAGAAGCGGCACGCGGCGTGAAACCAATCGCCCGAGGAGAACACCATGACATGGCCCCGATGGATCAATGTCGCACTGGGTATCTGGCTACTCATCGCCCCGGCGGTGCTCGGATACGTCGACGCATACGCAGTGAACAATGACCGTCTGCTCGGCATCCTGATCGCGGCCTCGGCGATCGTCGCCCTCTGGGCGCCGAAAGCGCGCTTCGTGAATGTCGTGCTCGGCATGTGGCTGATCATCGCGCCGTTCGTCCTCGGTTACCTCGGCGGCAACGCCGTGGCGAACGACATCGTGGTCGGCATCGCCGTCGCGGTCTTCGCCTTCCTCCCGAGCCGCGCCATCACGCGCCCCACCACGAACGCGAGACCGGGCGACTTGAGCTGACCCCGTCAGGCCAGGCGACACCCAGAACTTGGCCCGTGACCTCACCCCGTGGGAGGTCACGGCCATGTCCATTCGTGTCGCCCGGCCTTGGCTCGTGGGCGCAGGCCTCGTCCTCGGCCTCGTCACGCGGTCGGCACCCGCCCTGGCGTGGGTCGACGTGCACGTCGCGGGCGACGACGTGCGGGTCGACGTGAACAAGGACGGCTCGGCCCGCGTCGAGCACAAGATCACGCTGCGTGTCTCCGGCGGGCCGCTCAAGTCGATCGACCTGAAAGGCGTCGACGCCGACGCCGTCCCCGAGCCCGACGGCTACGTCGTCCCGGGCCGCGACGCCGCCACGAACTCGCTCGCCTCGGCCGCGCCCATCACCACGGAGATGCTGCCGCCGCCGAGCCGCCCGCGCGACGACGGCCAGCCAAACCCCTCGGCCATGCGCATCCGCTTCGACGCGGACAAGGGTTTGTCGCGGGGCGTGTTCGTGGTGTTCGTCCGGTACCGCACCGAGCTCTTCCGCCGCGGCCTCGTCCAGCGCGACGGCTCGATGGCGCGCCTCCGCTGGACCGGGCTCGTGTGGGAAGACGGCTTCGATTCCGCGCGCGCCACCTTCGTCCTGCCCGCCGGCCCGACCGAGCCGCGCCCCGACGAGGCCGGCGTCGCCGCCGATCCCGCGGGCGAATCCGCCGCGCCGCCCTCCGTCCTCTCCACCGTCCGCCGCGCCACGGGCCGCGACGAGCTCGAACTTTTGCGGCCGTACGCGCCGAAAGCCGAGACCATCACCTGGCTCGTCCGGTTCGACGCCCGCGCCCTCGACGTCACCGCGCCGAAAGCCGAGCCGACCACCGTCGCGTCCCCGGGCCCTTCGGCGCTCGCCCCGGATCGCCGCACCTTCGTGCTCCTCGGCGGGGGCCTTGCGTTTGTCCTGTACGCCCTGCTCGTCGCGGTCAAGACCCGCGAAGTCGAGCGGGCCGCGCGCGCGGCCGGCGCCGAGCCTCGGCCCTTGATCCCGGCCCCGCTTTTCGTACGCGCCACGGGCGCGGGCCTCGCGCTCGTCGGGGGCCTCGCCTTGCAGCTCACTTTGCCCACGGGCACGGCGGGCGCGCTCCTCGTCGCGCTCGCCTCGGCGTTCGCCGCGTTCCGGGCCCCGCGCTGGATCCGCGCCTCCTCGCTGCGCGGCCCTGGCACGTGGCTCCCCATCTCCGAGGAAGAGGCCTTCGCCCGCGCCGCGCGTCCCCCCGCGCGTGATGGCCTGCTCGACGTCTCCACCCGCGCCGGAAAAGCCCTCTTCGCGCTCGGCCTGCTCCTCCTCGGCGCGGCCGTATATCTCGTCTCGGGCACGTCGATGTACCACGCCGAGCTCTTCGCCTACGACGCCGTGGCCCTGCTCGCGCTCTTCTGCACGGGCCGGCTCGCGGAGTTGCCGCCCGACCCGGTCGCCTCGGCCGCGCCGCTCCTGCGCGACGTGGCCAAGCGCGTCCGCAAGGCGACGAAAAAGGCCGGCGAAGAGGTCCGTATCGTCCCGCGCATCCGGGTGCCCGAGGGCAGCGCGAAGGCCGACGAGCTGCGGCTCGCCGTGGTCCCGCGCTCGCCGCTCCCGGGCTTTTCCGGGCTCGAGGTGGGCGTGGTGCTCACGCCGGCCGCGGGCTCGACGTTGCGCTCGCCCGAGGTGCTGCTCCGCGTGACGACGGGGACGGCGTGCGAGGAGGCGGTGGAGGCCATCGCGCAGCAGGGCCGATCGCAGCGCGGAAAGCGCTCGACGGAGCGCGCGATCACCCTCGTCCCGCGCTTGCCGACGGCGTGGATGACGGCCGACCTCGTCACGCGGCTCGTGGGCCTTTTGCGTGAAGGTCGCAAGGCGGCGGAGGAGCGCTCGGGCATTCGGCGGTCTGCCCAGGTCGTCGCGGTCTCCGAGGACGGTCGCGCGGCTTGACGCCGGGCAGGTTTTCCCGCTTGCTTCGAGGGCGCCCGTGACCGCCCCTTCCGAAAAACCCCCTCGCCTGTTCGCCCGGATCGCCGCCGCCGCGTTGCTCCTCGGGCTCCTCGGATTCCTGGTGACCGCGCAGAGCGGCTCGAAGACGCCAGCCTCGCCGCCAGGTTCAGCCGAAGCCGACGCGCCCGCGCCGGCCGAGCCGTTCGGCCCGCAACCCGCGCCGCCCGATCCGTCGCTCGTCGCATTGCTGGACGGGCTGACAGTAGGGGCCGAGGTGAATGGGTGGAAGGTGGTGAACTTCTACCCGACGAACGAATCCGTCGTGTGGGTGGAGCTGCAAAAAGGCGAGGTTTTCTTCTCGGTGGGAATCGGCCCGAAAGGAACGGGCAAACCGCCGCCGCCGATCCAGACGGAGACGTACGAGGTGGGGTATGGAATGCCGAGGCCGCGCAATGCGGGGATTCCCACGCAGGAGATGACGGCGGCGGCGGAGCTGGTGGCGGCGAGGATCCGGAAGCGGGAGAAAGAGGTTCCGCGGCCCGAGGGGGTTTGGGGGCGTGGCTCGGCTGGTCCGAGCGAAGCCCCCAAACGTTGAATGCGGCTTTGAAAGGGCCGGCTCAGCCGCCCTCTTCCCCCACGATCCCCGCAATGTCCCCCGGCAGCGGCGAGCTCGCCGTGAACGCCGGCACCTTCGCATCCCCGCCCCACGTGATCCGCGACGCATGCAATGCATGCCGCGAAAGCCCCGGCACGCTCTGCCCGCCGTACAGCGTATCCCCCGCGAGCGGATGCTCGATCGCCGCGAAATGCGCCCGGATCTGGTGCCGCGTCGCCTTCCCGGCCCGCGCCTCCACGAGCGCCCATTCTCCCCGCTCCGACAGCTTCCGGTACGTCGTGTGCGCCGGCCGCGGTGCATACCGCTCCACGTCGCGCGGATGCACGCACGGATACACCCGACGCCGATCCTTCGGGTGCGGCGCCAGCGGAATCTCGATCGTCCCCGTCTCCGGCAAATCCTTCGCCGCGCAGACCAGCAAATACCGTTTGTCGAGGCGCTCCTCCTTGATCGCCCCCGTCAGCACCTCGAACGCCTCCCGCGTCCGCGCCGCCAGCACGAGCCCGCTCGTCTCCGTGTCGAGCCGATGGCACAGCCCCGGCTCCCGCGCCGAAAAACCGATCCCCGCGCACTCCGGATACCGCGCCACGAGCGCGTTCGCGAGCGTCCCACGCTCCCCCGGCTCGAGCGGCGCCGTCGGTTGCCCCGCCGGTTTGTCGAGGACGACCACCTGGCTCGTCTCGAACACCACCACGAGCGGCGCCTCCGCGTCCGGCACCGCGCCGCCTGCGAGCGACGCCGGCTCAAGCTCGACCGAGACCACGTCCCCCGCGCGCGCCACGTCCCCCTTCGACACCCTGCGCCCGCGCTCGCCTCCGCCCTCGTGCAAGCGGACCTTGCCGGCCTCGAACAGCCGCTTCGCCCCCGCTCGTCCGAGCGTCGGCATCACCTCGAGCAGGAGCTTGTCCAAACGAACCCCTGCCTGCGCCTCGTTCACCGTGATCTTCATGGTCTTCCGTGATGTCCGCCGCCCGCGACGAACGATCGCTGCTCTAGCGCAACGTCCCGCTCCACGATAGCCCCACGACGGGCGCGCGCCGCTCTCCCACCTGGCTTTGCCCGATCACCCCGAAGATCGGCAGCATCCCCGGGGCCGCCCCGTGCGCCTGCTTCCGCGATTTTTCTGACGCCTCCGCCTTCGGCCTCGTCATGAACCACCCGATCGCGGCCCCTGCGAGCGCCATGCCGCCCGTCATCCCGATCCAGACCCGCTGCTGCGTCTCGTTCGGCCCGTCGAGCAGGAGCGGGCTGCCGAGCGCCGCGCCGCCGAGCCCGCCGAGCAGCGCCCCGAGGTCCATCGCCACCACCCGGTTCGCCGGAGGCCGCCAGTGCACCGCCAGCGCCGCCGCCCCGAGCCAGCCGAGCCCCGCGCCGTACCCCATCCCCGCGAGCGGAAAGCTGTCCACGTTGCCCCGCACGAGCCCCTCCGTCACGCCCCCGAGCACGAGCCCGAGCCCGCCGCCCGAGTGCGCGAGCAGCGCCCCGCCCTCCGACATCCCGCGCAGCGCCAGGCCCAGCGTCGAGATCGAAAGCCCCATCGTCCCCGCCACGAGCCCCGCCGTCCACTGCTCGCCCTCGGCCCACGCCGTGCCGAACCGGCCCGCGTAGATCAGGTGCCCCGCGATCGACGGCCACCACGCGCCCGACGCGACGAACCACGCGGATCCCACCCCGACGTCCCACTCCTCCGCGGCGAGGATCGACATCACGAGCCCGCCCCCCGCGCCGACCGCGAGCAGCGGATACAGAAGCCGCGGATCCTCCGAGCCACTCGCCCGCTGGATCGAATACCCGAGCACCCCGCCGAAGAGCGTCGCGTTCACCGCGAGCGCCGTACGTCCCGCGCTCTTCGCGGGGACCGTCAGCGTCCCCTCGGGCGCGCGCCCCGGCTCGGCTCGCCGCGCCGGCTGCGAGCGCAGCCCCGTCACGAGATCGCGCAACATCACGACCGCGCGCACCGAAAGCTCGTCGCGGCTCACCCGCTCGATCCGCACCCGGAGCTCGGGCGACGACGCCTCCGCGAGCACGATCCGCAGCTCGATCTCGCCGTCCCGCGCCTTCACGCTCGGCACGATCAGCGTGCCGCCGAGCGAGCTCGAAAGCGCCACGAGTTCGGCCTCGTCGTCGGGCGCTGCGCCGCGCTGTGCGCCGCGCTGATCGAGATCCAGCACGAGCCCGAGATCCTGCGCCGCGTCCGCGAGCAGCGCGTCGAGTTGCCCCGCGATCGGCACGAGCTCCGCGCCTTCGCCGGGTTCGCCCGTGCTCCCCGGACGCCGCCGGATCTTCGTGGGAAACAGGACGGCGGAGCTACGCGAGGGCTCTGCGCTCGCGCTCGCCGTGCCGTTCGTCCGCGGGGCATCGGCCAAGGCGGGGCTCGCGGATCCGAGCGCCGCGACGACCACCAGAAGCCGAGCCGCGCGGCTGCCTCTCAGAACATCACCACGCCGCTCGCGAAGACGTCGAAGGTGTTGCTGTCGCCCACCCAGAACCGCCTCCCGACTGCGTTGATCGTGGGCCGATAGTTCGGGTTCGGAATACCCGTGGCGGTGATCAGCTCACCACCACCCGAAAGATCGGTCTTGAAGTTGCAAGGCCCCGTGGCCCCCGGGTTGTCCTTGAACGACGGGTTGCACGGCTGATCCGCCGTGATCCCGTGCTTCTGGTCATGCGTGAACCCGAAGCCCAGGTTGAACTTCACGTACTCGCTCGCCTGCCACGTCACCGACGCTTGCCCGCGGATCGTCGCGTATTGCTGCACGTCGGTCAGACCCGTCACGTACGTCTTCTGCGACTGCGGATCGATGATCGAGTGCGCCTGCTCCATCCCGGGCTGCGCGTCCGGGTTGTAGGCGGGGTTGGCCATGTACTTCGCCCACTGCGGCTGACGCAGCGAGGCCGCCGTGCTCGCGCCGAGCGCGTCGTAGATCTCCGAGTAATCGCGGCCCTCCGACGTGTACGTGCCCTGCACGCGCAGATCGAAGGTGAGTCGGCCGAACTTCTCGCGGTTCTCCCACGGGATGATCATGAGGCCGAGCGTCATCGTGCCCCGGATCGGCGGACGGTTCACGAGCGAGCCCTCGAGATCCGTGATGCCGTAATCCGAGTCCTCCTGCTGGAACTCGAAGAGCGCGGAGAACCCGCCGTACGGTTCGAGGTACTTGATGCGCTTCGAGACGAGCGTGTGCACCTCGAGCCCGATCGTGCCGCGCGTGACGCCGGCATCACGCTCGGAGACGTCGAAGCCTTCGAGGTTGTTGTTGGGGTCGTTCGGAGCGGTAACGTCCCGCTGCCCGTTGCGGTTGATGTCCGACGGGTGCGCGCACTTGAGCTGTCCCGAGGGCGCGTCGGGGTTGCACGCGTGCATGGGCGTGCCGAGCGAGAAACGACCCTCGACGCCGAAGAGCAGCGTGGGCTTCGTGCGATCGCGCGCCTGGTTCATGAACGCGCTCGTATCGATGCCGACTGCGAGATACTCGAGGCCGCTGCGATCGGGCGAGTTGAACGGCAGGCTGAAGAGCTGCTCGCCCGGCGCGCCCTGAAGCACCACGCTCTGCACGCGATCGCTGCCGTCGAGGCCCGTGAGCTCGCGCGAGTTGTTCAGGATGATCGGCGCGCGGAAGTAGAGCGCGAGATCCTTGTAGAGGCCGATGTCGACGCGCGGGATGAGGCGCGAGGTCTGCTCGCTGAACTGCGCCACGTTCATGAGGTTCGACGTGAACCCGCCCGACGTGAGCCCCGGCCCGAAGACGTTCGTCTCGCGCTGAATCTTCGCGCTCTTCGTCGAGTACTGGAAGCCGAGACTGATCGCGATGTCGAACGCGTCGCCCTCGTCGAAGGCGTCGATCACGTTCACCACCTCGCCGGGCTCCTGCATCACGCGCGGCTCGGTGGCGCTGCGCGGTTCGTCCGCGAACGCGCCCGTCGTCACGAGCGACGACGCGAGCCCCAAAGCGAGGGTGAGCGCGAGCGAGACAGGCGATCCCAGGCCCCGACGCCCGAGGCGAAAGCCATTGCCCTTGCGATCGCAGAACGTTGCGCCTTCCATGGCAGACCTTTCCGTTGGACGGACGCTACCGGCGCTGGGGCGAACGTGTCAATTGGAACTACCAGGAAACCCGTATGCCCCAGGCGGCGCGGCCCTTCTCAGGCCCCGGGGAGGGGCGATGGGTCCGAGGGGGGCTCGGGGAGGAAGCTGTCGCGGGGACGCGGCTCGGTGATGGGCGCGTCGTCCATGCCCGGCTCGATCTCGTCCGGGAAGATCGCGTCCGTGATGTCCTCCGCGTTGAGCTCCTCGCGCGCCGAGCTGAGATCACGCGAGGTCTGATCGAGCCTGTCCGCGAGCACGCCGAGGAACTGCCAGAGCAGCTTCACCGCGAGCTCGTGCTCCTTGCGCAGGATCTCGAAGAAGTCGTTCCGGTGCAGCACGATGAGCTCACTCGGCTCGATCGCGGTCACCGTCGCCGATCGCGGCATCGCGCGGATCAGTGCCATCTCGCCGAAATGCTCGCCCGGGCCGAACTCGTTCAGCACCGTCTCGCCGCGGCTGACGCGCACCTGGCCCGAGAGCACGATGAAGAGCTCGTCGCCGCGATCGCCCTCCTGCACGACGATCTGATCGACGTCGTAGGAGACCACGTCCGCGACCTGCATGATCCGGAGCATCTCGCGCTCGGACAGGCGCGAGAAGAGCGGCATCTTCGCGAGCACCTCGCGCTTGAGGTGCAGGCGCCGCGCCCGCGTATCGTCCTGTTTGTCGCCGGCGCCGAGGCGAACCAGGATCGCGGTGATGTTGTCCTTGCCGCCCTTCCGGTTCGCGAGATCGATGAGCTCCCGCGTCGCCGTCTCGCCGTCGGCTTCCTCGAAGTACGGCTCGAGCTCCGCCGTGTGCGCGATGTATCCGTGCAGGCCGTCCGAGGCGAGCAGGAACTGGTCGCCGGGCAGCACCTCGATCGTCAGTGTGTCGACCTCGACCCGCTCGTAGACGCCGACGGCGCGCGTGATCGCGTTCTTCTGCGCGACCTTCTCGATCTGGTCGCGCGTGAGCTTTCCGCGCTTGATGAGCTCGTTGTAGACCGTGTGATCTTCGGTGATTTGCTGCACCTTCCCGCCGCGCAGGAGGTAGATGCGGCTGTCGCCGACGTGCGCGATGAAGCCGTGCGAGGCCACGATCAGGAGCGCCGACAGCGTCGTGCCCATGCCGCGCTTGTTCGCGTCTTGTTTCGCCTCGTCGTGGATCTTCGCGCACGCTCGCTGCACGGCGAGCTCCAGCATCGCGAGGATCTCCTTGGCGCCTGCCCGACCGCTCACGCCCTCGCGGGAGTACTTCTCGACGACGTCCTTGTGCTTCTTGACTTCCTCGTGGATGATCCGCACCGCGAGCGCGCTCGCCACTTCGCCGGCCGCATGCCCGCCCATGCCATCCGCGACGATGGAGAGCGCAAGCTTCTTGTCGACGAGGAAGTTGTCCTCGTTGTGATCACGTACGCGGCCTACGTCCGTCGCGGCGTAGAACTGGATGTTTTCGGACAGCGCCATCGGACGCGAGGCTACCACGGGGAGTCGAGCGCCCACCACCCCCTGCCCGGTTCGCCCGATCCGAGGTGGTGAGCACCCATCCGCCGCCCGGTCCGGCGTCGCCGCGCCCTATGTCAACGAATCGTGGCGATGGTCTGGTGGTTCAGCGCCAGGAGCTCGCCGTCCTCGGTCCAGAGCTCTCGCCGTTCGACAGCATATCCGTCGGCCGCGACGAGCACCTGGCCGCGGTGATACAGCGGCGCGTCAGGTTTGACGCGGTCGAACGGCGGAAAGAGCTGAAGCGTGAACGAGACGGTGCCGACGGGGCGCGGCTCGGGCATGACGGAAAACGACGCGGGCCAGGTCGCGTCCGCGAGCGCCGTGAGATACGCAGCGTCGAGCCTTGGGCACGGCGGACGCAGGCGCACCCAGGTCTCCGTGACCGGTGACGAATGCCCCGAAAAAGGCAGCGGACCGGTCACGCGATACTCGAAAAACTTCGCAAAGGTCGGCCATTCCTGGGAAGGCAAGGGGGCGACGTCATTCCACGGAGTGGGGCGCGGCGGCGTGATCGTGCGGAGCGTCGTGGTATCGGTCCGCGAACGCGCGAGAATGCCGACGGCGTGCGAGATCACGGTGCCTTCTTGCACGATACGCGCCGCCACGGTCGTCATGCCGGAGCCGCGGCGCAGGACCTCGACGAGCACCTCCGCAGGCCCGGCGAGCAGCGGCCCGCAGAGCTCGGCCGTCAGCGAACGCAGAGACCTCTCCGCGTCGTCCTCCATCGATTCGATGGCCCGCACGAGCACGGCAAGACAAAACCCTCCGAACGCGCCGCGCCCCTGCTGCCAGCCATCCGGGACGTCGAGCGAACATCGGCCCGGCGCAACGACGCGCGGGGTCGTAAGAGCGACGAAATCAACCATGGGATCGGGCACTTGTAGCACGCGCCCAGCCCCATGCGCACGTCAGAGCGGCTCACCGCGGAGCAGCGACAGAAGGACGCGCTTCTCCGTGGCATCCGTGACGACCTCGAGGACGCGGTTGATCTCACGCACGGCCGCCGCGACGAGCAAGGTGCGGGCGCGCGGATCCTCCGTGGCTTTCGCGGCGAGCGCGCGCACGGCCGGATGCGAGCGATTCAGGACGAGCTTCCCCGATTCGGCGTCGAACCGAAGCGGCCGGCCGCTCCGCGCATACCGCACCCCCGTGACGACCTTCCCGGGCGCGAGGCCGAGTTTGTCGATCGCCTGCAAGAGCCAAGGGCCGAGCGCGCGCGTAGCCGGCTCCACCGGCTCGGGCGGATCGAAGAGCATGACCACGCGCGATACGAGCCCGCCGAACCACGAAGAAGCAGGCTCCTCTTCGATTCCGCCTTCGACCTCGGGCGCCTTGGGCTCGACAACGTCGGGCGCGACGAACGGCGTGATGTCGACGCTCGGCTGCGGCGGCGGGGTTGGCACGACAGACCCATAGATGAATGCGTGCACAGCCGCGAGCACCGCGGGCTGCATGGCCTCGGGCGGCGGCGCGGCGCGCTTCTCCAGGACGACCCCGCCGAGCTCCCGGACGATCCGCGTCCTCGCCCGGAGCACCGAAGCGAGCACGCCGCGGTCGCGCAGGACGAACGACGGCGCCTGCCCCGGAAAAACCCCTTCGCTCGTGCCCTCGCCGCGCGTGACCCACACCTCGCCTTTCGCCTCGACCTCCGCCACGACCTCGGACGCCGGCACGCGCGACCCATCGGCCGCCACGACGTCGAGCTCGCCCACGTCGCCGCCGAGGAACTTCAAAATCCACCGATACCCTTCGAGCAGCTCCGCGGGCGCGCCCTGCTCTCGGGCGGCGTCGACCATTTCGACCGTCCGCTGCAAGAGGAACTTCGTGAGCGCCCCGCGCGTCTCTGCATTTTCAAAATTCCCGACCTTGGTCGGCGCGACGAGCAGCCGCCCGCAGACCGGCACCGTGCCCTCGAAATGCTTCAGACCCGGGACCTCGTAAGGACGGGAAACCGGCTCCTTTTTCGTCGCATCCCGCACCTCGATGCGCCCCGCGCCGGCCCAGGAGGGCGAGAGCCAGAGCATTCCCTTCACGAAGAGCGGCACACCGGGGACCGGTCCGTGCACGGCGAGCTCGGCGAGAACCCGGGGCGGCGGGACAAACCACTTTCCAAGATGCTCGTTCGCCTGCCCAACGACACGCGCCCGCAGGCCCTCACGGGCCACGTGCCCCTTGATTCCGTCGAATCCGCGGTTCGTCGGGAGCGCGTCGTCGTTCACCACCGCGAGGACGGGCCAGCCGTCGCCGTCGAGCACGCGGCAAAGAAGCCGCCGCGTCGTGTGCACGTGAATCCCGCGCGCGGCCGCGTGCTCGGGCATGAGGATCCCGATCTCGCCGAGGACGCCGTCGCCGCGGAACGGGATCACCTCCAGGCATTTCGCCCGCTGCGTCGCGTCGAGGCCGATGAAATCGAGCGGCGGGGCGAGCCTTCGTTGGTCGGCGGCGAGCTCGCGCTTGAGGGCCTGCGACACGTCCTCGAATGTGGCGCGCGAACGGATCGCCTCGAGCTCCTCGACCGTGAGCGCGAGCGGCGGGCGCGGGCGCGGCGACGTGGGATAAGGCGGCGGGAAGTTGACGTACGGATACGGGGACGAACCATCCCCCTCGACGTCGGCGATCGAATGGAATCCGCCGAGGATGTCGGGGAACACGCGCATCGCGGTCCGACGCTTGGCGAGCGTCTGATCCTTGCGGGAATGGGCGCAAACGACCCGGCGGAGCGAGGTCCGCGCGAACGAGGGAAGCTCGTCGAGCTTGTCGGCGAGCGATTCGAGGTGCTTCTTCGCCGATTTCGTGAGATCCACCGCGAGGTGGCGTTTGTCCTTGTCGTCGAGCTCGACGTCCTCGACCCGCACCTTCGCGCGGAACGGGAACATCCCCTCGACGTCGAGCGCCACGACCTCCCCGCGCAACGTCTCGACCTGCACGTCCGCGCGTCCGCTCTCCGTCAGCTCGATTTCCCCCTCGTAATGCGAATTCAGCGACGCGAGATCGACCCGAAGCGCGGGATGCGCCGGCGAGCCCGGGAGCCTCGGCCGCCCGTGCGCCGCCTCGCCCGTGCGCCGCGCTTGCAAAGACGCGAGGGCCTCGCTCACGTCGACGAGCTCGTATCCCATGCCGACGAGGATCTCTCGCAAAAGATCCCCCTCCGACGAGGACGGCGCGTGCACGATCGGCGCGTCGAGCTCGCTCCCGCCGCGCGTCGGGGTTTGCCATTGCGAATAGCGCCCCCGCCCATAAAAGAGCTTGTTCGCGCCCGGGACGAGCTCGGCGAACGCGCGCTCGTCTCCTTGCACGGTGGGCCAGCGGAATTCCGCCGTGCGCAGCGCGAAATCGGCCTGGAGGATCTCGGAACGTGTGCGGTCCTGCGCCGAGACCTTGTACAGCGCGGCGACGAGGCGCAGCACCCGGATGTCCCCGAAAAACGCGACGCGCTCTCGGCCCTTCGCGCGCTCGACGAGTCCGGCCGCGAGCGAGCAGGCCGCCGAATAAACGCGCGCCTCCGCGACCGACACGCCCGCGGGCGTCACGTCCGAGAAGGGCACGACGAACGCCTCCGAGGCGAGCAGAATACGCGCCACGACGGGGACGGGCATTCCGGTGAGCTCCCGCGTGCAGAGGAGCCGCTTGTCGAGGAGAACCTCGATCTCGGCCGCGGGAAGCTCGAGGCCACGCTTCGGCAAGGCCGCCGCGACGGACATGGACGTCGCGGTTTGCTCCTCCTCGTACCAGAGCGCCGTCAGCCCCTCGGGCTCGGCGAGCGGCCCGCAAACGAAGGGATCGAGCACGGGTTTGGCGCGGAACACCCGCCGGTCGTATTCGGTACGCGCGCCTTGCCGCCGCGCTTCGAGCTCGTCCTTGGCATTCTTGGCGCGACCGCCCGCCCACCGCTCGAACGCGTACGCCTCGCGATCATCGAGACAGAGGACCGGGCGCCAGGAAAGCGTCGGAAAATCCGGCGCCGCCCGGAGGAACGGAATCATCGCCGGCTCCGGATATCGTTTTCGCACCGATTCGAGCGAGACGAGCTCCGGCCGCCCCTCCTCGTCGAGAACCGGCACGAGCGGGAGCGCCTCGATCCGCTCCGTGAGCGGGTGATTCCGGTGCCGCGTGATCGCCTCGATGACGTACGCCCGCAGCAATGGTCCCGGCGCGCCCGTCGGCGCATCCTTCAGCGCCGCGCGCGCGTCCGCGTTTCCTTCGAGCGCCCCGACGATCCGCTTCAAAAGCTCGTCGCGCACGGGCACGAGAAACGCCATGTCCCGGGTCCATGCAATTCGATCCCACGAGGGCGCGGGCACGAGCCCATCGTATTCGACGACGATCGTGGTGGGCTCGATGTACTTCTCGGTCGCGGCCACCTGGAGCAAGACCCCTGCATGGAGCCAGAGGATCTCGTCTTTCCGTGCCGGCGCGATGACCCCTCGCCCCTGCTGCACCTCGAAAGGCATCGAGGGCAAAACTTCGGCGAACGGCCCCTCCGCGCGTCGCGACGCGCAAAGCTCGTGAAACATGGCGAGCCGCGGCGTCACGGGCTCCCGGGGCTGGCGCAAGGCTCGCGCATAAGGGACGAGCGTCACGCCCCGGAACACCTTTTCGAGCCAGCCGAGCTCGAGATCCGTGACGGCGACGACGGGCCGCTTGTCCGGAGCAACCCCCGTGGTCCCTGGCGGCACGTGGCAAATGGCATTCGTGCGATCGACGTACGTGCGCAGCTCGGCGAGGCTCAGCGGGAGCCGGTCGGGATCGGGCGAGGGCCAGAAGCTCCGCGTCCAGATGGGCGTGTATGCAGAAAGCGCCGGCTCGGGTGGAGGGGTTTCGATGCCGAGCGCATCGGCCGCGAGCACGAACGCACCAACCGCCGCGCGCGCGAGCGGTCGCAATCGTTCGAGGTCCGCTGCGCGTTTTTCCTGGGCGAGCCGCTCGACGTGCGAGCCGAGCGCGAGGAGCGAGAGGCGCGTGAGCTGGAAGATGGCGAGGCGCAGCGCATCGCTGTCGTGCACGCCCTCGTAGGAAAAACGGGGCAGGATTTGCCCGTCCCAGGCAAGGGCCGCGTCGATCGCCAGCGGCAGTTTGTCCCGGTCGACGGTAATCGTGTCGATGTGCCGCCCCTCGACGTAGATCCGGATGTTCGAAGGCCGCTGCCCCGAGCCGATTCCTTCCGCGCCGAGCGCGAGCTGCCCGCGCAGCCCCCGAAATACCCCGTCCTTGACGTGGAACGTCTCCTTGACGACGTGATCCGGCTCCGCCGGCACCGCGGGCTCGCTGCGCGGTCGCGCATGCAGGCGCCGCCTGCGCTCGTGCGCGGCGTGCGCCGCCGCAATGCGCTTCTCCGCGCCGTGGATCTCGAAATCGACGAGGATCCGCTCCGCGAGGCGACCACGCGCCCAGACCACATCGTCGAGCCAGGGTTCGAGCTCCGCGGGCGCGGGCTCCTTCCCTTCGAAGACGTACACGGGGGCCTTGTCCCGCGAAAGCAACGCCATCGGCGTGAGCGGCCCGCCGACGGCATTTCGAAGCAGCGGCAATTCAAGCAGCGCCCGCGCCTGCGCTGCCACGTCCCCGCCGCGTCGAAACGCCCCCGCCGCGACACACACGAATGCGCCGAGCGCATCTTCGAGCCGCGTCTTGTCGTGATCGAGGACCTCCACGTCGGGCAAAGGTTTTCCCTCACCCGTGACGAGCGCCACGAGCGTGCGCAGCGCATCGACGAGCCCGCTCCGCGCCGCCTGCTCCGCGCGGAGCGCGAGGCCCGCATCCTCGCGTAATGCGGAGCGTGAGGCATTCGTGGGCAACTCGTCCGCGTCGACCAGCACGCGAACCGGGAGCTCGACCTGCGCGTGCGCCGCGCTCGGAAACATGGGCTCCGCCGCGAAGGGCCGCCGCAAAAGAAGGACCCCGAGCTCCAGATACTCGACGACCGGCGGCCCCGCGGGCACCGCGAGAATCTCGATGACGCCCCGCCGGATGTCCTTCTCGCGAAACCGCACGCGCAAAAGAGCCGGCGGCCGCGGCGCGAGCGGAAGTTTTTCCCCGGCCCTCCGGAGCGCGAGCGGCGCGTCGTGCATTGCATCGGCGAGGAGGCCGATCTCGCGCGGAAGCTCCCGCCGCGCCGCGCGCTTCAACGTCTCGAATCCGATACGCCGGCGCACGTGCACCCGCGTGCCCCGCTCCGGCATTCCCTTCGGCAAAGCGACCCGCTCGACCGCCGGCAGCGGCGCATCCTCGCCGGCCAGGACCGACGGAACGAACCGCACCCGCGCGGCCTTCTCCTCCCCCGCGGCGCGAAGATGAATGTCGACGAACGAAGGCCCAAGCCCGAGCGCCGCATTGACGCCGAGCGCAAGCCCCCGCAACGCGCGCCCCGAGCCCCCGGAATCCCCGAGCACGTGATCGAGCAGCCGCGGCAATTCGTTCTCCGCCACCGGCTCGCCGTCGAACACGAACACGACGTCGTCAGCGTCGTATTGCACGTCGAGGAACGTGGCCCCCGAAGCAACCGCGGCCCGCGCGATCTCTGCGGCATACAGGTGCAAATCGACGAGCAGATGCTCGCGCAGCTTGGCAAGCGCGCGCCGCGCGTCGACACGAATGCGCCCCCGGGCGAGAATCTCGCGCCCTTCCTCCCCCATTTCAGTCATGCCATCACCTTCGCCGAAGCCTCGAACAGCGAATCCGAAACCTTGCCGGACGGATCTTCGCGCGAGAGCAAGAGGATCCGCGCGAGCAGGTGCGCCGCGACAAACGCATCCTCGCGCGCCCGCTCCCGCGCGGCGAGAACGGCCTCGTGGGTGACGTCGAGAAGGAGCCCACCCCGGACCCGCTCTTCGGCCCACCCTCGATCCGCAAACCCCATCCGGCAAAGCCAAACCCCGACGCCGACGCACCGCACGTCGCCCTGGACGAGGACACAAGGCGCAGCAACGGCCGCGCTCAGCCGCGCGAGCGCCACCCGATCGACCCGAATCCCCGCCCCACGCAGGGCCTTCTGCACGCCGAGGCAAAGCTCCCCGTCGGCCTTCGTGATTTCCTCGTTCGAAAGCTCGTGCAAGAGCAGCCAATGTTTTTCGACCGCGAGCGGCCCCGGCAAAGGCCCGCGCGCGGAGAGCGACGAGACGATGGTCGGATGCGGCACGAGCACAACCGGCTCGCCGATTTGCGCGAGCGCGCGGCCGAGCTCATCCGCGAGCGGCGCGACGAACATCTCCTTGCGCTTGAAAAGCTTCCCCTCGGAAGCGACGTGTTTCCCCTCCCAGGCCGCGACGAGCGGCAAGACGACCTCGTCCTTGGGCAAAACGAGCGGCGGCGCACAAGCCGCCTCCAGCAATGCGACGTACGAGAGGACGACATCCTCGTCGTACGGCGGTTTCGCCTTCGCGAGATCCCGCGCCGCCCGCGCGAGCCGCGAGCCGAGCTCCCGCGCGAGGGATCCCCGGACGAGGTCCCGCACCTGCGAAAGGACCCCATGAAACGCCCGATCCCGGAGCACGTTGTCGCGGCTCAACGTATGCCGCAAATGGGGACTATCGACGCGAAACCGGACCTGCTCGAGGCCCGGAAGGAGCGGCTCGGTGGTCTCGAACAGCGTGAGTCCGCGATTGTAAAACCCCGCAAACGTTGGCTTCCCCCAGGCCGGGTCCTCGGGCGCAGGCGCCGTCGCGCAAAACCGCTCCGACCCCGCCGAAGGCCCCACGACGATACGCTGTCCGCCCCGATGCGTCTCCACGAAAATCGGCGCCGGTACCCCGAGCGGCCCATCGATCCGACGCGCCCCACTCCCCTCGGCTCGATCCGGATCGGACACGTGCAACTCAATGGGCACGGCCGCATACCTGCACCACCGCAAGAGCGCCCCCTCGATCCGAGCCCGATGCTCCTCGAACCGAGCCGTCTCCATGGTCTGATGCAGCGAAACGATCGTCCCATTGCCGGCCCGCGGCGCGAGCCGTTCGAGCTCATACCGATGATCCCGAAACAATCGAACGCGATGGCACGCCCCATCGCGCCAGGTATCAATCTCGACGACCTCGGGATCAACGGCGAAGACACTGACAAACCCGACGCCATACTTGCCGATCTTGGACGAATCTCCCTCCTTGGAGGAATTGAACAGCGTGAGCAAAGGCCCTTCGATGACGGCCCGATCCATGCCCGCACCGTCATCCTGCACCGAGGTCGTGACACTCCCTCCCGACCGCTCGACGCGCACGACGATCGCCGTCGCCCCCGCATCGATGCTGTTCTGCACGAGCTCCCGAACGAACGCATGCGGATCGGCAAACTGCCGAACCATCTCGGCCACCGGCCCCGCCTCCGGCCTCTCCGCCACCTCACGCTTGCGCTCGGAACGATACGGCATGCCGTCCGCGAGGCTACCACAACCCCCCGCAACCCAAACCGCCCACGCCGCAAGCACGTAGCCCGAGGCCGATGGGAAGGTCGTGTCGAACACGGAAGGAGCCTCGACGGAACACGAACCGCACTTGCCCCTTGACTCGCCGAACCCGCCACGTACGATCCCGCCGTCCTTCGTTCCGAGAAGGACAGCCGTGCCCCCGTAGCTCAGTGGATAGAGCAGCGGTTTCCTAAACCGAAGGTCGCAGGTCCGATTCCTGCCGGGGGTGCTGAGTGATTCCGCACAGTTAGCTCCTCTCGCCGTCCCGCCGCTGGATAGATCCTGGATAGATCGAGGCGGGCGGCGGGGGCGAGCAGAGCCCCCGGCGCGAGGTGGGCGTACCTCTCGGTCGAGTCCCTCGACGCGTGCCCGAGCTGGGCGGCGACTTGTTCGAGGGTCCACGGATCGCCCCACCATCCGGCGACCAGGGACGAGGCGCACGTGTGGCGGAGGTCGTGCCATCGGACGGGGCGCCCGTCGTGGCGGCGCTCGGGGCGAAGGTTCGCGGCGGCGAGCCACTCGGGCCACTCGGCGGGGGCCTTCTTCGCCTGGCGTCGAGCTCCCGAGGGGAGCGGGAAGAGGAGGCGGTGGGGGTTGGGGCGCGCGGCGACGAGGGGGAGCCACTGATCGAGGGCCCACCGCGCGAGAGGCAGGATCGGGATGTGGTTGATCCGGCCGTTCTTGCGCGGCTTGCCGTGGGAGCCGTAGCGCACCGTGATCATGTTCCGCGCGAGGTCGATGTCCGTGAGGTGTTGCGCCCACTGCTCGCTTTCGCGCATGCCGGTCCCGAGGGCGAAGGCGATCAGGCATCGGCCTTCGAGGGGGATCGCCTCGCACGTGAGGATCGCGGTCTGCTCCTCGGGGGTGAGGTACGTCCACGGGTCGTGGGTGCGGGCCTTCTTCTTCTGAGGAAGGCGGACACCGCGGGCGGGGTTCGCCTCGAGGTGGCCCGCTTCGACCGCGGCCTCAAGGGCGCACCGAAGGAGGTTCAGGCTGTACTGCGCGGTGTCGTGGGAGATCTTGCGGTCCTTCGTCTTCTTGTGGCCCTGCCCGGGTGCGGCCTTCTTCCGAAGGAGTTCGCGTCCCCACTCGCGGACGTCCTGCGTGCGGATCGAAGCGACGTGCCAGTCTGCGAAATAGGCCGTGTCGATGTGCCTTCGCCAGCGGGATCGGTCGGTCTTGACGTCGCGGTTTCCGCCGAGCTCTCGCTCGTCCAGGTAGCGCACGCCCCACGCTCGGAGCGTCAAGCCTCCGGGCTCGGTGGCGTCCGCTTGGCCGATCTTCACGAGCGCGGCTTCGAGCAAGTCCTCGGCTTCCTCGTACGTGGCGCACGGGCGGAGGCGCGCGCCGGCCCCGGGGAGGCGGGGGCGGAACGTGCCGTTCGGCATCTCCTCGATCGTTCCGCGGCCTCGCCCGCGGCGTTTGTCCTTCTCGCTCATTTATTTATCTTGTAACCGAGGCGGCGGAGGTCTTCCGTCGCTCGCTGCATGTCGAGCTCACTCGGGGGACGAATGGGCGGCGGCGGTGGGAGATCGAATCGCACGGGGCGACGGCGCGGCCGGTTGTCGCCCGGCTCGTCGCCTTCGGGCGCCTCGATGAGGTCGGCGAGCCTGCGTAGAAGGAGGGCGATTTGCGTCCACTTCCCGCTGACACGCGGGCGCGCTGTGGGTGCTCGGGCGGCTTTCAGCCGGCGCGGCGCGGCGGCCTCTTGCCCTTCGCCCTGGTCGTCGCGTCGTCGCTCCGCTCGCGCCATGGCAGCACGCTCCCGGCCCGCGCGATCGGCGCGGGGCTCGGGAGACGGTACTGGCAGGCGACAACCATGTCAACTGCCAACACGGACGCCCATCCCCTACGTAGCGCGCGCTCGGGTGCGCGTCGCCTTCTTCGCCGGGGCTGCGCCGGTGATCTCTCGTTCCTGCTTGAGGAAGGCTTCGCGAGCGCGGAAGGCGTCGATCCACCACAGGACGGTGCGGGCCTCGGCGTCCTTGACCGGCATCCCGAGCACGGCGCGGATCGCCTCCTCGTCGACGCCTCCGTCTCGCGCGATGCTCGCGGCGAGGGCGCGATTCGGGATCGGATCTTCCTCCGTCTCCTCCATCGGTCCCTGGCCGGTCATCAGCCACTCCATGTTCACGCGCAGCGCCTTCGCGACGCGCTGAACCGTCGTGGCGGTCCCCCCAAACTTCCCCCGCTGCTTGCTCTCAAGCCTGCTCGTCGTCCCCTGCGACACGCCTGCGAGGCGATCGAGCTCGGTGCTCTTGATGCCGCGGAGCTGACGGGCCTGCTTGACCCGGTCCCCAAGATCCATGGCTCGATGCTGCACACGGTCCGGCCGTGGTTGCAAGCACCTTTTGCCCCTGTCCTACGTTGTCACTTGACAACATAGGGTCGGCGGGTGGATCGTGGGCTCGATGTCGGCGGCACGATCGACGGACGGGCGGGACGAGCTTCGCGGCGAAGGGACGCTCGCCGAGGTGCTCGATGGGCTGGCGGGGTGGCATCTCGCGACGGCGGACGCGCTCGAGCTCGCCGAGGAGCTGCCGGACGGCTGCGCGCATGCCGTGTGGATCGATCCGCCCTATTGCTCGGGCGGATACACGGAGACGGCGCGGCGGCAGGCGCGCGGGATGCTCACGCACGGGAGCGTCAAAAAGCTCGGCTGGTTCATCAATGACAACATGGGCTCGGCCGGGCTCGTGTGGCTCCTTCGGTGCGTCGCGGTGCAGGCGTTCCGCGTGCTGGTCGAGGGCGGGAGCCTCGGGGTTTTCTGTGACTGGAAGATGATCCCCCTCCTCGCTCCGGCTCTCGAATCGAGCGGGCTCCGGTGGCAGGCGATGGTGATCTGGGACAAGGAGCAACCGGGGCTCGGGACGGGGTTTCGCGCTCAGCATGAGGTGGTTCTCCATTTCGTGAAGGGGACCGGCGTCTTTCACGATGCGAGAACGGGGAACGTGCTGCGGCAGGCGCGGATCCCTACGCCGGACCGGAATCATCAAACGGCAAAGCCTCCGGACCTGATCGAGCGGTGCCTTTCGGTCGTGGCTCCTCCCGGGGGCCTGGTCGTCGATTTCTTTACCGGCGGCGGCTCGACGGGCGTTGCAGCGCGGCGGCTCGGGATGCGGTTCGTCGGATGCGAGATCGATCCGGGCATCGCGGCGCATGCGCGGGAGGCGATCAAATCGCAATGCACCGACGCGCGGCGGCTGGTGAAGGCAAACCAACTCGGGCTGTTCGGGGAATAGGATGGTGCTTGATCCTGGGGTGCTCGGCTCGCGTCCTAGCGTCGTGGTGATCGCCATCGGCGCGATCCGCAACGCAACGCGGGCCGATCTGCAACTGGCGGAAAAGGCCGTGCTCCTGGCCCTCGCGCTACGCATGGATCACGAGGGGATCGCACGGACGAACCACGGGACAATCGCGGGGGATCTCGGTACGTCCAAATCGGTTGTCGCGGAGGTGGTCGCATTCCTCCGAAAGATCGGCGTGCTTTTGGTCGAGGGGCCGACGGCGCGGCGACCCGTGATGGCGTTCCGGATTGCGCTCGAAGTGCTCGGCGGACCCAGCGGGGAGCCTCGGCGGCGGGTGCGGGCTCGGAGGGCGCTGGACCGCCCAGCGGTTCAGCCTGGACCGCCTGGCGGTTCAGGGAATGAAAGCGCCTGCGCTGCCGGGCAGTCCAGCCTGGACCGCCCAGCGGTTCAGGAAGGCGGCGAAGTCGAGGGCGGCGCGCTCGATGCCTGGACCGCCCGGCAGTCCAGCGGCGACGCAGTGGACAAGGGTGCCTGGACCGCCCGGCAGTCCAGCCTGGACCGCCCGGCGGTTCTGCCTGGACCGCCCGGCGGTTCTGCGGATCTCCCTTCTCTCTCTCTGTTTCTTGATCTGGATCCTGATCTTGAAAGACAGAAAGAGAAGATAGAGAGAGAGGCGACGAAACCGGGGAGCTCGAAGCGCCGGGCTCGAGGCGCGGCGCAGGGGGAAGCCGCGCCCTGCCAGGTGGGGCTCGTGGGCGTTGCCTCGGCAAGCGACGAAGGCGGTAAGACGAAACGGCGAAAACCGCTGATACCGCTGCCGGATGGCTGGGCTCCCTCGCCGGGGATGCGTCAATGGGCGCTGGCCCAAGCGATAAAGGCCGGCCTCGCGTGGACGGAAGCGGACGTGGAGCACGAGAGTGCCACGTTTTGCAGCAAGGCGAGGGCGAAGGATCAGCGCTGGGCGGATTGGGGGGCAGCCTGGGAAAATTGGATCCGCATGGGGATCAAGTTTGCCTGGAAGCAGGGCAAGACCGAGGAGGCGCGGACGGGGGGCCCGGGTCCACGTCGGGCGGTCGGGGCGCAGCCGCTGTTCTCAACCGAGCCCATCGAGCGGGTGGACGAGGACGAATCTGCGCCGGTTTGTGCGGGAGGTAATTACCTATGACGGGCGCGAAGCATTCGGCGTCGGCGGCCGCGGACCGGGAGTTCTTCCCGATGCCGCGGGATGGCGCGTATCCGTGCGGGTATGGGTGCGGGGGGAGCTCGCGGCTGCCCGGAATCTGCGAGGCGTGCGCGACCGAGGAGCGGCAGGCGGCCTTCGACGCGGAGCTGCGCCCCGCGCTGCGCTCAATCCCGGCGCGGTTCGCGTGGGCGGTTCCGGGTGGGGACGAACTTGCGGAGCGGCTGAAAAACGAGCGGATCCAGGGCTGGGCCCGGGTGCGGCGCGAGCTGATGGCGGCCTTCGATGCGGGGAAAAACGTGGTGATCCTCGGGCCGGAGCCGCAGGTGGGGAAAACGTCGGCCGCGTGCGTGGTGCTGCGGCACGTGATCCAGCGGGGGACGTTCGATGCTCTTCCCGCCGAGGTGCGGGCGGCGCTCGTGGGGAATGCGGCTCCTTCGAGGCCGCTCGCGAAAACGGGGGCGCCGAGGAGGCCGGTCCACGTGGAGATCGCGCTGCCGGAGCAGGTGCGGATCGCTCGGGGGGCGCGGTTCGTGCCGGCGCGGGCGCTGCGGGGGGATTCGGTTGCGGCAGAGGCCGCGCGGGAGGTGGCGACAGCGGCAACGGTGCTCGTCCTGGATGATGTCGGGGACGAGCTCGATTCGGCTCCCGAGGGGTCGGGGTGGATTCCGGATCGGGTGGCGGGGACGCGGGAGGTGATCGATTACCGGCACAAGGAGCCACGGCTGCGGACGATTGTCACGACGTGGTTATCCGAGGAGAGGATGGCGGCGTATTACGGGGGGGGAACGGCGAAGCGGGTTTATGGGCAGGCGGCTGTCGTAAAGGTGGGGACCCACAAGGTGGTCTGATGGTTGGCAGACGTGGTACCAAGAGATGTGAAGGGGCGTGGGCGACGCTCTATTCGCTACACGTCGCGAGTGCTCTTAAGATCGAGTGTCTCTTTTCGCACCCTCTCACGAGCTGGGGCGCGCTCAGTTTCCAGCATCGAGAGCGTCCGGTTCAGGAGAAGTTCAGCCTCTTCCGCAAGCATCGCTGTTTCCTTACTGCGGGAAATGAGATCGCGCGACATGGGGCCATGGAGAGAAATGTCCATCAGCCGTCGGAATTCCACAACGGCATCGCGCATCTCGGCGAACTTCCCTTGTCGCGCGAGCCGGTAGATTTCGATACCGAGTTCATGCAACCACGGCATCCAGTCTCGGAAGATGCTGGCAATGAGGAGAAATCCCATTGCGGGGGAAGTCGATGCTCCGGCATGCAGAAGGTCATGCAGCATCATCGGGTGAATGCGTCCGCGCCGCCAGGGCCCCAAGCGAGGAGCTTCGATATGATCGTCGATTCGTCGCGGCAGCGCGTGTATCGAAGCCTTAATTTCATCCAAGATCCCCTCCTGGTCTTTGGTCCCAATGCGCGCCTCCATTTTACTAATACTAGTTCGGAGGTCGACAACAGTGGCAACCACGTCAGCGAGAGAACGCTCCTCGGGCTTTTCGCTTTGTCGAAGGATCTGAAGATCGAGCGACACGGAGATCGGAGTCTCGAGAGCCGAGGGATCTTTTTCGAGAGCCCTGACTTGGTCAATGATCTCGTTCTTCGCGTGCTCGACGCTGTCGAGGTCGCGATGATCGACGTAGATCGTTCGAGTACCTGCGACATCGAACGGGATGGCATCACCCTTGCGGATCAGTTGAACGAGAGGTTTCCGCAGAGCGTGGCGAATCGCCAACTCATAGAAAACGTTGGGATTCCGTTCGGTGAGGTCGGCGACTACCAACGGATCATTGACCACGTGCTGGATGACCTGGCTGGTGATGATTCCAGGCTTGTCGATCTCATCCGCTCGAACGGCTTTGTAGCCGCAATGGGCTACAGCCGGGCGAATTACATGTTTGAGCACCTGATCCGAGCGCTTCCGCGTCTCTGAATCTGTGTCACCAATCGGCGCGATGACAAAACATGACTTTTCGGTAACCATCGATGTCTCCGCCGCTCAACGGTTCAGTGTCCTTGGTCTGCGCCGATTCGCGATACCGTCGTATGCACCAGCCGGCTTGGCGGACCAAACGGGGGGGCCGATGTTTACACCTCGACGACTCAGGCGCAAGCCACAAATTCGCGATTTCGCCGGGAACGAGCGGGATGAATCGGCCCAGGCTGCCAGCCCGTTTGTGGTGCCCGAGCTCGTCGCACATGAAGAGCTTGATCGGCTCCTCGCCGAAGGGTCGGGCCCAGCCGCGGTATTTTCATTACCTTGTGCGGCGGGCGACCGCGCTCGACAGCGTATTTCTGCCGCACCCGCATCCGGGGGGGTCGAAGTGGCAGGAATGAAGGCGGCGGCGCGGCGCTCGCGCGGGCTGCTCGGCGACGGCCGCGAGCTCGGCGCGATCTGCC
>NZ_JAGTJJ010000110.1 GCF_028435365.1 Polyangium jinanense
CGATGAACTGCGCGATGCGCAGTTCATCGAACAGGCCAGGTCAAGAGGTCTTGCCACCGGCGCCTTGGAAGAACTGCGCATCGCGCAGTTCTTCCACAAAAGGTCCAGCGCTTGCGCTGGTCCGGGTCGAGGGGCGGACAGCCCCCGCGGGGTCCGGGGCAGCGCCCCGGCGCAACGGCTCACGCCGCCTTCTTGACGCGCGCGAGCGTCCCTCGCGCGAGCGCGTCCCGATCCACCTCGTCGAGCGACGTCACCACGAGGTCCGCCCCTGCCGCCCGCAAGAGCTCCTCGTCTCCGAGCCGCGCCACCCCGATCACGCGCATCCCGCCGGCCTTCGCCGCTTGAACCCCCGACGTCGCATCTTCCACCACGAGCGACGCCTCGGGCCGCACGCCGAGATCCGCCGCGGCTCCGAGGAAGATGTCCGGGTAGGGTTTGCCCCTCGGAAACGTCCGGCCGCAGACGTTCGCGTCGAAGAGGTCGACGAGCGTCGTGCCCGGCTCTTTCCCGAGTGGATCCGGCCGGATGCCCGGCATGGGCTCGGGCACGACGATCCGCGCGAGCAGCTCGTTCGCGTTCTTCGATGACGACGCGACCGCCATCGGCAAGCCCATGTCGCGCGCGTCGAGCACGAACCGCAGCGCGTCCGGGAAGGCCTGGAACGCGCCTGCCCGGATGAGGCCGAGGATCTTCGCCTGCTTCGCCGCGCCGTACTCCGCGGCGTGGGCCGCGGCGTCGGGCACGCCGAAGTACTCGAGCGCCGCGCGCGCCCCGTCCTCGCGAGGTTTGCCGGCGACGATCTCCTGGTAGACCGCGGTGTCGAAGCGCTCCGGTGTGTACCGCGACCGAGCCGCGAGGTCCTTCCACGGGCCCCGCATGAGCTCCTCCAAGGTGTCCCGCCAGGCTCGCTCGTGCGGCGAATCGACGAGCACGCCATCCACGTCGAAGAGGATCCCCTCGAACGCCATGGGGGGGCAGATGGAGCCCTGAGAGGCCCACGGGAAGCCCCGCGGCGAGCTCGTCCCGAGGAGGCGATCAGCCGAAGAGGAGCATCGTCGCCGTCTGGTTCACGTGGCCGAGGAACTGCTCGCCGTACGTGCTGAACCCGACCGTCGGGATGCCCTCGAAGAGCGCGCCGTACGGCTCGATGAGCCCTCGCGACTCGATCTCGTGCGTGCGCAGGACGCAGTCGAAGTTGACGAGCGCCGACGCGCCGCCGAGCTCCGCGCGGGCCGTCGCGATCGCGCAGCGCGTGTCCTCCACGATGTCGCTCGCTTCGAGCACCGTGAGGACCGTGCCCTCGGGAACGTTGCAGTAAAAGACCACGCTCTCGCCGCGGATCTGCTGGGGGCTGCGCACGAAGGGGTCGTCGCCGACCATCAGGCCGAGCGGGTGGTTCTGGAAGTGGTTCGCGAGCTCGTCCGCCGGGATCCCGAGCACCTCGGCGTACCGAGTCGCCGCGGGTTTGCCGTCGAACGCATGCACGACGCGCGCGGCCTCGTCGCAGGCAGTGACGCGGAGCGCGCGATCGAGCGGGCGGAAGCTCTGCGTCTTGAACGCGCGGAACGGCACCGCAGGCTCGAGCAGGAGCAGGACCGCGGCGTTCGTGAAGGCCATGCCGTCCTTCGCGACCCACGTCGACGTGAAGGTGAGATCGTCCCCCGCGGAGCCGCCAAGGATCGGAATGTCGGTGAGGTCGCCGAGCCGATCCATGAGGCGCTCCTCGGCGCTGCTGAGGCCGTCGACGAAGAGGAGGCCCACGTGCTGCGATGGATCCAGGCTCGAGAGCGGTCTCCCGAAGTGCGCTTCGAGCGGCGCGAGCGCGTGCTTGACGTCGGTGCGTCCGCGGATGTCCTCGATCACGGCGACAGCCGCGTCCCGCACGATCTCGCTGCCGAGCGCCATCGCAACGACCGAGCCCTTGCGCCACGCGCAGCCCTCGCGCTCGCCAGCCGTCGTGCACCCGACCACGAGCGCGCCCGGAAACGCACGCTGCATCGCCTCGGCGAGCGCGCGAGGATCCCGGCGGCCGCCGGCAAAATAAAGGACCACGACAGGCTCGACCGAGGCGAGCTCCGCGCGCATCAAGCGCGCGACGTCGTCCGCGCCGATCACGGTCGCATGAGCAGTTCGAACGGGCACGTTGACACTTCTCCCTGCGTGCTCTCGAAGAGGATGGCTAGCGTTGCGAGGAAGGCGGCGGTCGCCACGACACGCCCGCAGGCTGCGCAGACAGGTCGACGCCAAGCTCGCGCGCAAGGGCCTCGAGCTTGCGAAGGACCTCAGGATCGTCAGAGGTGGTGTCCGTGTGCTTCGAAGGATCAATGCCCTTCAGCATGAGCTTCGCGCGGACGAACCCCGCCATCGTCGGGTTGCCCCGCGAGCGATGGGCGACGATGGCGTCGATGATCTGCTTGACCTTCCCCGACATGCTTTCGCGAGGTCTCGCGCCTCAAAACGCGGCGCGATCTCCCGCCCCAGAGTCATCATCGCACAAACGTCACATCACGCGCGAGGGCTGAGGGGTGATCTCTTCTTGGGCGCCGCGCCGGGGCGCTGCCCCGGGCCCCGCGGGGGCTATCCGCCCCTCGACCCGGACCAGGGCAAGCCCTGGACTCGTGATGGAAGAACTGCGCGTTGCGCAGTTCTTCCAACAGGCCGGTGGGACCGCGTTGCCAGTCGAAAGGGCAGCGCCGCTGTCTTGATGAGCAGGGTCGCTCATGGTCTTGACTGCGGCCTGTTCGATGAACTGCGCATCGCGCAGTTCATCGACCCCGGGTCCAGCGCTTGCGCTGGTCCGGGTCCAGGGGCGGACAGCCCCTGGTGGGGCCTGGGGCAACGCCCCAGCGCAACGCCCCAGCGCAGCGGCTCTACACCGGCGCCGTCGCCACGGGCACGCCGCCCGCGAGCTCCGCGAAGAAGGGCGCCAGATCTGCTCGGCCTCGGAGCGGCGCGCAGATTCGACCGGACGAGCGCAGGAGCTCCATCTCGAGCTTCTCGGCGCGCCGGCCCACGTCCGCGAGTGCGAGGAAGTGCTTCGCCTTGCGATCTTCCATCGCCCGATCCGCGATCACGAGACTGTGCCGGAGCTCCCGGATTTGCTGATCCACCTCGGCCACTGCGCGTTCTTTCTCGACTGCTGCGGCCTCGACCTCGAGCTCGGCGTGACGCGCGTCCGCCCAGAGCTCGACGAGATCGGCGAGTGCGCGGTATGCGTCTGCGAGCTCGCGGTAAGGCTCGCGGAAGCCGCTCCGGCCCTCCCAGAACACCACATCCCGGTGCGCCTCGCGCACGCGCGGCGCGAACGATCGCGCGGCTCCGGCGAGCGGCGCGATGCCGACCCGCGTCGCGCGTGCTTCCTCGCGCGTCCGCGAGATGTCCACCGTGAGCCGATCCATCGCCTTGCCTTGGCGGAAGCGGCCCTCCTTCCACTCGCGGTGGATCGTGTCGAGCGCGCGTTGCTCCTCGAGACCGCGGGCTCGTAGCTCCGCGAGCTCCTTCACGTGCGCCTTCATCTGCTCCAGCGTCCGCGCGACCTCGACGGGCAGCGCGCCGCCGTAGGTCTTGCCGACGAGACGCTCCACGATCTCGACGCGCGTGCTCCAGCGCTGCGCTGCGGCCGCGGATGAAGGGCGCGGCGGCGCGATCGGCCCCGAGTCGAGCTCGGGCGGCGAGGGGATCCGCGCGGCTTCGCTGACCTCCTTCAACGACGCGAGCACCCGGTGTGCGTCGACGGGCCGGCCGTCGGGCACCTTCGCCATGAGGTCGTAGACGAGCTGATCGAGCGCGGGCGGCGCGTCTGGCAGGTGCTCGCCGAGACGCGGCGGCGGCTCCAGCATGTGCTTGTTCAGGATCTGCGCGGGGCTCGGCGCGTCGAAGGGCAGACGCTGCGTCAGCATCTCGAAGAGGATCACGCCGAGCGCGTACAGATCGGCCGGCGGGCCTGCGTCCGACGATGTCGCGCGCTCGGGGGCCATGTACTCGGGCGTGCCGAAGACCTCGCCCGCGTTTGTCAGACGCACGTCCTGCGCGCAGCGCGCGATGCCGAAATCGAGGAGTTTGACCCGGTCACCCCGGAGCAAGAACACGTTCTCCGGCTTGAGGTCGCGGTGGATGACCTCGAAGTCGTGGGCGCGGGCGAGCGCGCGGGTCATCTGGATGACGATGGGGAGCGCGCGCGCGATCGGCACCGGGCCGCTTGCGATGACCTCCGAGAGGCTCTCGCCTTCGAGCAGTTCCATCACGAGAAACGGCGTGCCGTCCTCCGCGTCGCCGTGATCGAAGATCTCGATGATGTTCGGATGCGCGAGCCTTTGCGCGAGCTTCGCCTCGCGGTTGAAGCGCTCGCGTGTCGTGTGATCCGAGGCGAGCTGCGGGTTCAGGAGCTTCACCGCGCAGGGTCTGTCCGTGAGCAGGAAGCGCGCGCGGTACACGGAGGCCATGCCGCCGATGCCGATGAGCTCGTCGAGCACGTACCTGCCCGCGACGGTGTTGCCGAGCCACGGATCCCGGAGCACGACGAGCGTCGAGCCGTCGGCGAAGCAAGTGTTGCTCTCGCTCGGATAGCGGAGGCTGCACGTGGGGCAGGACTTCATGCGCGGCGCGGGGGACGGCAGGGGGCAGTGACGTGGGGCGGCCGGTCCCATCCACCACCCCCGAGTGCCACCTGATTACAGGATCTCGCCAATGCGCTGCAAGAGTCCGCCGCCTGAGAAGAGCGCCCGCAGCCCTTTGCGGAACCAACCATAACTTTGGGCCGTGTACGGGAACCAGAGCGGGTCCTTGCTGCCCATGCCGACACGCTCGACGCTGACGTGCTTGATGTTGCACATCTCGCGCAGGCCCTCTTCCCCCATCGCACGGCCGAAGCCGCTCGCTTTGATGCCGCCGAAGGGCGTGTCGGGCGTGCCGCCGTTCGTCAGCACGTCGTTCACGAGCACGCTGCCCGCATCGACGCGCTCGGCAAGACGCGTCGCGTGATCACGGTCGCGGGAGAAGACGTACGCGTTCAGACCGAGGTGCGAGTCGTTCGCGAGGCGAAGCGCCTCTTCCTCGGTCGAGACGCGCATGAACGGCACGATCGGCCCGAAGATCTCTTCGGTCATGACGGTCATCTGGTGGTTGCAGCCGTCGATCACGGTCGGCTCGAAGAACTGCCCCGGCCCCTCGCGCCGCTTGCCGCCCGCGCGCACCGTGGCGCCCTTCTGCAGCGCGTCAGCGATGTGCTTCTCGGCCACGTCGATCTGATGCGGGAAGATGATCGCGCCGACGTCGACGAACTCGGCGCTCGGATCCCCCTGCCTGAGCTCCCTCGTCAGCTCGACGACGCGATCGAGGAGCTTGTCGTGAACCTCGCGGTGTGCGTAGACGCGCTCGACGGAGACGCAGACCTGGCCCGAGTTCGAGAAGCCGCCGAACACGATGGCGCGCGCAGTGCGCTCGACGTCGGCGTCGGCGCAGGCGATGAGCGGCGCCTTGCCGCCAAGCTCCATGACGCACGGGATGAGCCGCTCGCCACACGCAGCCGCGACCCTGCGGCCCGTGGCGACGCTGCCCGTGAGGATCACGAAGTCCGGCTGCGCCTCGATGAGCGCCGCGCCCGTGGGCCCGAAGCCAGGGACGATCTGGAGCAGGTCCTCGGGCAGGCCCGCGCTGTCCCAGACCTCCTTGGCCTTCTGCGCGATGAGCGGCGTGACCTCGCTCGGCTTGATGACGACGGCGTTGCCCGCGAGCAGCGCGAGGATCGCGTCGCGCAAGGGGAGCTGGAACGGGTAGTTCCAGGGCGAGATCACGGCCACGACGCCGCGGGGCTTGTAGTGGATGAAGCTCCGGCGGTGCTTCATCAGGTGGAGCTTGATCTCGTGCGGCGCAAGGACGCGCGGCGCGGCCTTGGCGAAGAAGGTCGCGATGTCAGCGGCGACCATGACCTCGTGGAGCAGGGCCTCGTGGCGCGGTTTTCCGCACTCGCGCACGAGCAGGTCGACGATCTCGTCGACGCGGTCGACGATGGCGTCGCGGAAGCGCAGGACGCGCTCGCAGCGCTCCTCGACGGGCAGGGCGCCCCAGGCTTCCTGCGCGCGCCGCGCCCGCTCGACGGCGCGCTTGACCTCGTCAGCAGAGGTGACCTTCACCTCGCCGAGGAGCTCGCCCGTGGCAGGCGCGTAGCTCCGGATCTTCGTCGCCGCGTGCCCATTGGCGCCCGGACCGCTCCCCGCAACGTTGCCCGCCCCTCGGTCCATCACCACCTGGCCCATTTCATCCTCCCATGCAGGAAAGCCGAGCGATCGGCCCGGCGCGTCGTGCGCCTTCGCGCATCCGCGCGGGCTCTTCGCCGGCACGTCGTCGGAGAACGTAGCCAAAGGGACGGCGTGCTTCAATACGGAGAGCTCGCACCTAGGACGGCGCCCATGCAGGCTGCTGTCCAGAACGAAGGCATGCATCCCGCGATCGAGCGCGCCCCCGATCGTCGGAGCAGGCAGATTGCCCTGCGGCAGCGTAGCGCCGGGGTTTCACCCCGGACCCGAGCAGGGGCTGTCCGCCCCTGCACCCGGGGCCTGCGCAAGCGCTGGACCCAGGGGCGATGAACTGCGCGATGCGCAGTTCATCGAACAGCCGAGGCAAGAGCAGGAGCGACCCTGCCCCGTCAAGACCGCCGCGCTGCCATTTCGGTCGGCAACGCCGTCCAGGGTCTTGCCACCGGCCCGCTGGAAGAACTGCGCATCGCGCAGTTCTTCCACCCTCGGTCCAGGCCGTGCCTGGTTCGGGTCGAGGGGCGAACAGCCCCCGCGGGGCCCGGGGCAGCGCCCCGGCGCGGCGTCCCCTTCGGGACGGAGAGCGCGGAGAACGAGGAGGCGGGCTCGGGCGCATTGACGTGTCATGGCGCGCGCTCGACGAACATGGCAGCGCGCGAGCGGCATGCCGCCGAGGCGCAGGCCTCCGGGGGGGAGCTCGGCGAGACAGGCTGAGCCCGAGAGGCGCGAAAGGGGAGGGGCACATGAGAAAATCGAGGATCGGGGCCGCGTGGGCTCTCGGGCTCATCGCCACGTCGTTTGCTGCGGGCTCTGCGTCGGCCGAGGAGCTTGCGCTCCGGCGCGTGATGCTGTCGACGGGCGGCGTCGGGTACTTCGAGCACGAAGCGCTGGTGTCGGGCGACGCCGAGCTCACGTTCGACGTGCGGCTCGATCAGGTGAGCGACGTGCTGAAGAGCCTGCTCGCGGTGGATCCGCAGGGGCGGCTTGGACAAGCGAGCCTGCCTGGGCGCGCGCCGCTCTCCGAGATCTTCCGGGATCTGCCGTTCTCGCAGGAGGACCTGTCCTCCACGGTCTCGCTGCTTCGCGCGCTGCGCGGCCAACTGCTGCGCGTGTCGGCGCATGGCGCGACCGCGGAGGGGCGGCTCGTCGCGGTGACCGAGGAAAAAGTTTCGCTCGGCGAGGGGCAAGGGACGATCGTGCGTCACCGGCTCTCGCTCCTGACGCCGACGGGCATGCGGCAAATCGTGCTCGAAGAGGCGGATCAGATCGACATCGTGGACGCGCGGCTGCGCAGCCAGGTGGAGCAGGCGCTCGCGGCGCTCGCGGCGCACGCGGCCGCGGATCGGCGCACGATCACGATCGACGTGCACGGGCAAGGCGAGCGGACGGTGCGCGTGGGGTACGTGGTCGGCGCGCCGCTGTGGAAGGCGACGTATCGGCTGGTGGTGCCCAAGGGCGAGGGCGAGGCGCGGCTCGAAGGGTGGGCCTTGCTGGAGAACATGAGCGGGCAGGACTGGAACCGCGTGGAGTTGTCGGTGGCGTCGGGCAACCCCGTGACGCTGCGACAGGCGGTGTACGAAGCGTATTTCGTGAATCGTCCGGAGGTGCCGGTGGAGGTGCTCGGGCGCAGGTTGCCGCCGGTCGACGTGGGGGTCGTCCTTCCGGAGGCCGAGGTCTCCGACGGCGCGGGCGGAGGAGGGCGCCTGATGAGTGCCTTCATGGCCGCGCCGTCGGCGGCCGACGCGTTGAGCTTCGAGGCGCAGCCGGGGGGAGAGGTGGCGCTGCCCGAGGCACCGCCGATCGCCGAGCCCGCGGAAGGCGCGACGCAGGTCGTGTACCACTTCCCGGAGCCGGTGGATCTGCCGCGCGGGCAATCGCTGCTCGTGCCGATCGTGAGCGAGTCGATCCCGGTCGAGCGGGTGTCCTGGTACCGCTACGACGTGGACAAGCGGAACCCGCTCGCGTCGGTGCGGCTCGTGAACGAGACCGAGACGGGTTTGCCGCCGGGCATCCTGTCGATTTACGAGGACGCGGCGGCGAACCAGCCGATCGCGTTCGTCGGAGACGCGCGGCTCGGCCCGCTGCCCGCGCACGAGGATCGGCTCGTGAGTTACGCGGTGGACCTCGACGTGAGCGTGGACCGCGAGGAGAAGGTCGTGCAGGTCGTGACGGGCGCGAAGATCGCGCGGGGCGTGCTCGAGGTGCGTCGCGTGGAACGGCGCACGACGACGTACACGATCAAGGGCGCGGCGGACGAGGATCGCGTGCTCGTCGTGGAGCACCCGCGCATCCAGGGTTTTTCCTTGGTTGCGCCGACGGAGGGCGTGAGCGGGACGACGGACACGCACGTGCGGATCCGGCGGGAGGTTCCAAAAGGACAAACCGTGAAGGTGGATGCGGTGCTCGAGCGACCGATCGAGCAGAGCATCGTGATCGGGTCGATCACGGCGCAGGAGCTCGGGGTGCTGCTCGCGTCGAACGAGATGTCGGCGGAGGTGCGGGCCGCGCTCGAGCACGTGGCCGAGCTCCAGAGGACGCTCGCGTCGCGGGAGCAGGCGCTCGCGCTGCTGCGGACGGAGCGGCAGACGCTGGTGGCGGATCAGGAGCGGCTGCGGAGGAACCTGGCGTCGGCGCCGCAAGGCAGTGAGCTGCACACGCGGTACCTGACGGCGCTCGCGTCGGCGGAGGATCGGATCGGCGAGCTCGATCGGACGATCGGCGCGGCGGAAGCGGCGGTGCGGGTCGCGCGGGAGGAGCTCGCCGACTACATCGCGAATCTGTCGATCTGAAGGCGGGCGGGAGGCGGCGGGTGGGCGGCGAGGAGGGCGCCCACCCGCCGGCCTTGAAAGCGGCGCGCATTCTGGCGAACATGCGGTCCATGTTCGATGCGCAGAGGATCCTGGGCGCGCTGGTCTCGGATGGAGTCGAAGGCGGGAGCTTCCGCGATTCGCGTCGTCGGCCGTACCGCGATGACGATGCGTACGAGCGTCGCGACGACGACAGCGGGATCGGCGCAGGCACGCTGCTCGCGGGGGCTGCCGGGGTCGCGGCGGCGGGCGGGCTCGCGTACATGGCGTATCAGCACTTCAAGCAGCCGACGGCGCCGGGGATGCCGGGTGCGCCGGGGATGCCGGGGGCGCCGGGGATGCACGCCATGCCGGGGGCGCCCGCGCAGCAGCAAGGGTTTTTCGGGCAATTGATGGGGTCGACGTCCGGGCCGATTCCGCCGGGGGCTCCGCAGGGGGGCGGCGGGACGAATTTCGGGGTGCCCGTCTACCACAACGATCCGTCGACCTGGGGGACGAACGCGCCTGCGGCGCCGCCGCAGGGACATGCGCCCTGGGGGAGCCCGCAGGGCGCACCGGCGCAGCCGCCGCAGCAATGGGGTGCTCCGCCAAACCCGGGGCCGCAAGCGGGGTGGGGTGGGCCTCCGCCGGGGCAGCCCGCGCAGCCGCCGGCGCAATGGAACGCGCAGCCGAGCGCGCCGCAGACGGCACAATGGGGGGCGCCTCCGCCCGCGGCGCCGCCTGCGCCGACGCAATGGAATGCGCAGCCGAGCACGACGCCCACGGCGCAATGGGGCGCTGCGCCGAACGCGGCTCCGCCGGCACCGCAGCCTGCGCAATGGGGTGCTCCGCCAAACCCGGTCACCGCCGCGCCTGCGCCCGCACCCGCGGCCGTGCCCGCGCCTGCGCCCGCGGCCGATGCACAGGCCGACGCTCTGCTTCTCATTCGCGCCATGATCACCGCCGCCTTCATCGACGGTCAGATCGACCCCGACGAGCGCGCGCGTATCCTCGATCGCCTCGCGCGCGCCGGCCTCGGCCCCGAAGATCGCGCCGCGCTCGCCCACGAGCTCGAAGCCCCGCAGCCACCCTTCGCGCTCGTCGGGCAGATCCGCTCTCCCCAGATGGCCGAGCAATTCTACGTGGTCTCCCTCCTCTCCGCGGGCACCGAATCCGAGGCCGAGCGCGCGTACCTCAAAGGCCTGCCCTCCATGCTCGGCCTTCGCCCCGAGGACGTCGCCCGCCTGCATGGGAGCCTCGGCATTCCACCCCTCCCGTGACGTCGGGCCGCCGGCGACGATATTCCCCTCCATGACATCCGGCCCGGAAGGCCCGCGCCACACCTTCGAGGACCACACGGCCGAGCTGCGCCTCGGCCTCTTCGCGCCCACGTTCCCCGAGCTTTTCGCCGAAGCCGGCCGCGCGCTCGCCGAGCTCGCCGTCGGCGAGGGGCCGCTGCCCGAGGCCGCCGGGGAGGGTGTTTCGATCTCGCTGCATTCGGTCGACCGCGAGGCGCTCCTCGTCGACTGGATGAACGAGCTCGTCTTTCATACCGAGGTGGATGGCCGGGTCTACGTCGATTTCCATTTCGACGAGCTCGCCCCCGATCACCTCGTGGCCCGGGTTCGCGGCGCGGAGGTTCAAGGCCTCCGGCCCCTCGTCAAGGCGGCCACCCTGCACGACGTCCACATCACGGAGGATTCGCATGGCTACTCGGTCCACGTCGTCCTCGACATCTGAACCCCCGAAAGCGCCGCCCCCGCCGCTCGTCGAGGTCGCTCCCTCCGTCTACGAGATCCCGACGTCCTATCGCAGCGACATGCGGGTGCCGGCGCGGATCTTCGCGAGCCCGGAGACCTTGCCCGGCTTGCTCGCCGACCATTCCGTCGAGCAGCTCATCAACGTGACCACGCTCCCCGGTATCGTGGGCGCCGCCTGCGGGATGCCCGACATGCACGAGGGATACGGTTTTCCCGTCGGCGGCGTGGCCGCGACGGCGCTGCCCGACGGCGTGATTTCGCCCGGCGGGATCGGATTCGACATCAACTGCGGCGTGCGGCTGCTCGTCGCGAACCTCGAACGCAAGGACATCGCCGATCGCGTGGAGAGCCTCGTGCACGAGCTCTCGCGCAGCGTGCCCTCGGGCGCCGGGCGCGGCGGGCGGTGGTCGTTTTCGGGCAAGAAGCTCGACAAGATCCTCGAAGGCGGCGCGGGCGCGCTCGTTCGGGAGCACGAGGTCGGGACCGAGACCGACCTCGAGCACATCGAATCCGGCGGCGCGCTCGAAGCCGCCGACGCGTCCGCGGTCTCCGAGCGCGCAAGGCAACGCGGCGCGGATCAGCTCGGTACGCTGGGGAGCGGGAACCATTTTCTCGAAGTGCAGGTCGTCGACGAGGTGTTCGACGAGGGTTTGGCCGGGCGGCTCGGGCTCTCGATCGGGCGGGTGACGGTGCTCGTGCATTCGGGATCTCGCGGGCTCGGGCATCAGGTGTGCACGGATCACGTGCGCCTGATGGATAGTGTGATGCAGCGCTACGGCATTCAGGTGCCGGACCGGCAGCTCGCCTGCGCGCCGCTCTCGTCGCCCGAGGGACAGCAATATTTCGCGGCCATGTGCGCCGCCGCCAATTTTGGTTTCGCGAACCGGCACCTCATCGCGCATATCGTTCGCGAGGTGTTCCGGCGGATGTTCGGCGAGCGCGAGGGCTTCTTGCGGTTGATCTACGACGTGGGGCACAACACGGCGAAGATCGAGAAATACGAAGGGAAGAAGGTGTGCGTGCATCGCAAGGGCGCGACGCGCGCATTCGGTCCGGGGAGCCGGGACGTGCCGGCGGCCTATCGCGATATCGGACAGCCCGTGTTCATTCCGGGCAGCATGGGGACCTCGTCGTTCGTGTGCATGGGGACCGAGCACGGGAGCGAGGCCTCGTTCGGGAGCACCTGCCACGGCGCCGGGAGGCAAATGAGCCGCGCCGCCGCAAAGAAAAAGGTGACGGGGCACGTGCTCCGCAAGGAGCTCGAAGCGCGCGGGATCGTCATTCGTTGCGCATCGAATGCGGAGCTCGCCGAGGAGGCGCCCGCCGCATACAAGGACGTCGATCGGGTGGTCGACGTCGTGGCGTCGGCAGGGATCGCGAAAAAGGTCGCCCGATTGCGGCCGATCGGCGTGGTGAAAGGGTAATCAGGCCTCGAGCTTGCCGGCCGAGAGCCGGACCCGCGTCGCGCCGATCGCCTCGGCGAACGCGGGATCGTGCGTCGCGACGAGGATCGTGGTGCCCGCCGCGCGACGCTCTTCGAGGAGCGTCGCGAGCTCCCGGACGCCGGCCGCGTCGAGGCCGTTCGTGGGCTCGTCGAGCAGGAGCAAGCGCACGTCGCCGAGGATCGCCGCGCACAAGCAGCTCCGGCGCCGCTGGCCGAGGGAGAGGCCGCCAAAGGGACGATCCCAGTACGCGCGGAGGCCGAGTCGTTCGAGGAGCGCTTCGTCGGGGAGGGGGACACGCTTCAGCGCGGCGACGAGCGCGGCGAGCTCACGCGGGGAGAGGTGGGCCGGCGCGTCGGCGGCCTCGGGCACGTAGCCCACGTGCGCACGCGCGGCGGCGCGGGGGCCGAGGATCGAGGCGCCGTCGAGGGTCGCGCGGCCCCCGTCCGCGTCGAGCACGCCCGCGAGGATGCGGAGGAGCGTGGACTTGCCAGCGCCGTTGTCGCCGAAGAGCGCCACGACGTCGCCCCGCGCGGCCGAGAGGCTCACCCCGTCGAGCACGCGCCGTCCGCCGAGCCACTTGTTCAAGTCCACGATCGAGAGCGTCATGCCGCACCTCGGAGCCTGCGTAGCACCTCGGCACGACGCGCGGCCGAGCCGACCCGCACGATTCCGACGGTGAGGATCACAGCGAGCGAGAGCTCACCCGCGAGCGACGCCGCGGCCGCGCCGAACGCAGCCCAGACGAGCGCTTCGACCATGCCACGATCGCCGCGCCGCGGAGAGGCCTCGGCCTCGCGCGCTCCGCCGACGAGGATCGCGCCCGTGACGAGGCCCGAGGCGACCGCGAGCACGACGAGCCGCGCCCCGAGCGCGAGCGGCGCATGCAGGCCAAGCGCCCCGACGGTCGCGAGGACGAGCCCGCTCGTGGCTCCGAGGATGCCGCACGCGAGGGCCGCGGCGAGCGCGCGCGTGCCGGGCGGCGTCCCGGTCGCATCGCAGAGCCAGGAGGCCGCGCGCTCCGCCCGTACGACGGCCGCCGCGGCCCCCGAGAGGCCCGGCGAGAGCGCGACGGCCGCGAGGCCGAGGGCGAGCGCGCCGATGGACGCGTCCGCCACGAGATCGTGCCCACGCGCCGCGAGCGGGAGCACGAGCCCGGCGAGCGCCGCGAGGGCGAGCGCGCGTCCAACGACCGCCGGCTCGCTGCGAAGGACGCCGAGCAGGAACGTCGAGGCGAGCGCGCCGAGCGGAGATCGACCGAAGGGGCCCCGGTTCACCCCGGCGGACGCCTCGGGCGCGCGGCGGAAGGCGGCCGGGACGGACAAGCTGGCCGCGAGGAGCGCCGCCCCGAAGGCGAGCGGCGGGACCCGGGCGAAAACCGCGAGGCCCACGCCGGCCGCCGCGAACGCTTCCCTGGCGCCCCAGGGCCGCGTGGCGGCGAGCGCGTGCCCCGCGAGGGCCGCGAGCCCGGCCGTGGCGGCGGACAGGAGGCCCTCGCCGCGCCCGAACAGGAGCATCCACGGCGCCTCGACGACGAGCGCGCACACGGCGCCCGCGAGGTGAAACACGAGCCGTGGGGAAGGTAACCAGCGAAGATACGTCCCGGACGGAGGCACGAGCGCGGCGCGGGCGGCAGGCAGGCCGAGCACGAGCCACCCGGCCCAGAGGACGGTCATAAGCGTGGGGGAGGCGCGCATCACGGCGAGCGCCTCGGGCGGGCTCATCCCATTCGGGCCGAAGAGGACCGTGGCGACGAGGAAGATGCCGAGGAGCAGCGGGGCCGCGAGGGGATACGCGGCGCGCATCGAGAGGACGACGAGGATCTTCGCGAGAGCGAGGTGTCGCATCGCATGCCCCTTCCGTGTGCGCGTAGCGCCGGGGTTTCACCCCGGACCCCGACCAGGGGTTGTCCACCCCTGGACCCGGACCAGCGCAAGCGCTGGACTCTTGTTCGATGAACTGCGCGATGCGCAGTTCATCGAACAGGCCGAGGCAAGACCGGCGACGGGCTGGCCAGCCAAGACAGCGGCGCTGACGTGGCTGCTGAGGGTGGGCGGCGCTGCTGTCTCAGCTGGCAACGTCGTTCGTGGTCTTGCCCGGGCCCGTCCGAGAAACCGCGCATCGCGCGGTTTCTCGGCCCTCGGTCCAGGCTGTGCCTGGTCCGGGGTGCAGGGGGCGGACAGCCCCCTGCGGGGGTGCGGGGCAAAGCCCCGCGCCTCTCAGGGCGTGACGCAGAAGATCATCGCCCAGCTATTGAGGGTGCCCTGGTCCGAGGTCGTGTCGTCGAGGACGTGGAGCCTCCACCTGCCAACGGGCGACTTGCCGTTGACCGGTGTCAGCGCCGTCTCCGGCGAATAGCAGCCCGAGAAGGGCGCAGTGCCGCCGGTGACCGCCGAGGAGCAGGTCGAGTCGAGGACCGTGTTCGTGTAGTTGTCGCCCGAGCTGCCGTTGTCCGAGGTGATGTCGAGCTCACCGAGGCCCGGCGGCTGCAGGAACGCGTCGATGTCCCCGGACCAGGTGTGCGTGGCGTTGAAGAGCACCGCCGCGCGGTTCACCGTCCCGACGTTCGCCACGCCGAGGTAGCTGTTGATGCCCGTGGTGTTGCCGTCGAGGAGGGCGATGGGCGTGTCGTACGCCCGGACGACGACGAGGCGCTGGCCCGCCGCGCAGGCCGGGAAGTACGCCGGAATCGTGCAGTCCGAGTCGGCGGCGTCGGTGAGCGCGTCGCCGTCGTTGTCGATGCCGTCGTTGCAGTACTGCTCGACCTTCGTGCACACGCTTGGGGTCCCGAGGCACTTGTAGTTCGGCTCGAGCGCGCACAGGGACGAGCAGCCGTCGCCGCTGTTCAGGTTGCCGTCGTCGCAGACGTCCGTGCCGTTGATCGTGCCATTGCCGCAGCTCGTGGTGCAGACGCTCGGCGTGCCCGTGCAGCTGTAGCCCTGCTCGATGGTGCAGGTCGCGGAGCAGCCATCGCCGCTGTTCTTGTTGCCGTCGTCGCAGACGTCCGTGCCGTTGATCGTGCCGTCGCCGCAGCTCAGGGCGCAGGCGCTCGGCGAGCCTACGCACTGGTAGCCCTGCTCGATGGTGCAGCTCGTGGAGCAGCCGTCGCCGCTGGTCAGGTTGCCATCGTCGCACGCCTCGCTGCCCGCGAGGATGCCGTCGCCGCAGAGCGCGGTGAACGTCACCTGGAGCTGGTAGGCGCCGATGGTCGAGTTGCTCTGGTACTCCTCCACGTGCACGTAGTACGTGCCCGGGGCGAGCTTGCGCGCGGCCGCGTCCGCCGTCGTGGTCGGATCGATCACCGAGCAGCTATTGAGGCCGTCGTCGTCGTCCTCGACGAGGATCGTCGTGCAGTTCGACGCGAGGAGGTAGATCTTGGTGTCGTTGCCCGTCGGGCAGGTGCCCACCCCCGGGACGAAGCTCTCGATCTTCACGTCCGCGACCGCGGGCACGGTGAACGAGTAGTAGTCATGGTCGCCGACGGGCGTGATCTTGCCGGTGACCGCGAAGGGCGGCAGGAGCGGGCCGGTCGCCGTCGCGCACGTGTTCGGCTCGGACTCGACGAGGACGCAGGTGCTCGGCGCGCCGAAGCACGTGAAGAACGGCTCGGCCTGGCAGGCGGCGGTGCAGCCGTCGCCGGGGGTCTTGTTGCCGTCGTCGCAGGGCTCGGCCGCCGTGTTCACGAAGCCGTCGCCGCAGGTCGCCACGATGCAGCCCGGGAGGCAGGCGTCGTCGTCGTTCAGGTTGCCGTCGTCGCACGGCTCGCTGCCGGCCGGGATGCCGTCGCCGCAGACCGTTTTGCACGCGCTCGGCGCGCCGGTGCACACGTAGCCGAGCTCGGCCTTGCAGGTCGCGGAGCAGCCGTCGCCGCTGTCCGTGTCGGCGTCATCGCAGGTCTCGGGGCCCTTGACGAGGCCGTCGCCGCAGATCGCGTTGCAAGCGCTCGGCGTGCCCGCGCAGAGAAAGCCCACCTCGATCGCGCAGGCGGCGTCGCAGCCGTCGCCGGCCACGGCATTGCCGTCGTCGCAGGTCTCGGCGCCCGTGAGGATGCCGTCGCCGCAGAGCGAGACGACGCAGACGTTGCCCGCGCAGATGTTGCTCGTGCAATCGCCGTTCACGAGGCAGCCCTTGCCGAGGTCGCAGGTCGGGCAGGCGCCGCCGCCGCAATCAGCGTCCGTTTCGGCGCCATTCTTCACGGTATCCGTGCACGTCGCCGTCTGGCAGACGTTGCCCGTGCACACGCCGCTCTGGCAGTCGGTCGACGCATTGCAGACGAGGCCGTCGGCGCAGGCGGGGCAGTCCGCGCCGCCGCAGTCGATGCTGGTCTCGCTGCCGTTCTGGATGGTATCGCCGCAGCTCGCCCCCTGGCAGGTGCCCGCGGTGCAGACCTTGCTCGCGCAATCCGAGTCGACCGAGCAGATGAGGCCGGTGCCGCAGGGCGAGCAGTTCGGGCCGCCGCAGTCGACGTCCGTCTCGTTGCGGTTCGTCACCTGGTCGGTGCAGGTCGGCAAGCAAATCGAACCCGAGCAGGATTCGCCCACGCAGTCGCTGTCCGCTGCGCAGCCGAGGCCGGGGCCGCAGGGGCTGCAGGAGCCGCCGCCGCAATCGACGTCCGTCTCGTCGCCATTCTCGACGGTATCCGTGCAGGTGGGCGTCTGGCAGGTGGCGGCGTCACACACGCTGCTCTGGCAATCGGATGACACCTTGCAGACGAGGCCATCGGCGCAGGGGGCGCAGGTGCCGCCGCCGCAGTCGACGTCCGTCTCGGAACCGTTCTTCACGGTGTCGGCGCACGCGGCCGGGACGCAAATGTTGTTCGCGCAGACATTGTCGGGGCAGTCCGCGTTCGCGAGGCACTCCACGCACGTGCCCTCGCCGTCGCAGAGCTTGCCGTCGTTCGTGGTGCAGGCGTCGCCGGCCGGGAGCGGGTTGTTTTCCGGCTGCCCTGCATTGCAGACGTCCTGGGTGCAGTCGTTCTGATCGTCGAGGGTGTCGGTGTCGTCGTTCTCGAGCGTGATCTGGCCCTGGCCGTCGCAGATCTCGCGGGCGCAGTCGCCGGGCATCTGCGTATCGCTCGGGGTGCCCTTGGCGGCGAACGTTTCGCCGCAGACGCCCGCGGTGCAGGTGCGCGTCCGGCAGACCGTGTCGGCGCCGGGGCAATCCTCGGGCGTCCTGCACGCGCCCATGCCGCCGGCGCCGCCCATGCCACCTGTCCCGCCTTCACCGGCGCCGCCGGTGGTGTCCGGCGGATCCGTGTTCTCGCAGCCCGCTCCCGCGCTCACGGCCACGAGGAGCGCGAAGGTCGCCGCGGCGTACCTTGTGATTCCGAACCTTCTCCATCGACTCATGGGCGACATGCCCTTTCTCCCCGTCGGCGCCATGCCCGGCGCGGGGGACCCAACGGCCCGCCGGCCCAGGGGACGCCGGCCTCTCCGGTGTTTGCCAACGCGAGACCTCATCACAGGCGAAAAACCCGGTCAAGGGGGAGATCGGCCCGGAAGCACCCTCCGCAAGCCGTTTTCGGGGCTATGGAGGACACGCCTTCCGCCGCATGCTCCCGCCTCCCGTGAACTCTGCGGTCTGCCCCACCCAACGCATCGGACGACTGAGCATTGGTCTCATCGCGAGGCGTCGCGCCGGGGCGCTGCCCCGGGCCCCGCGGGGGCTGTTCGCCCCTCGACCCGAACCAGGGCAAGCCCTGGACCGT
>NZ_JAGTJJ010000111.1 GCF_028435365.1 Polyangium jinanense
CTCATCCGGGAGGCGCTTCGCCGGGGCGCGGCCCCGGACCCCGCGGGGGCTGTCCGCCCCTCGACCCGGACCAGCGCAAGCGCTGGACCTTTTGTGGAAGAACTGCGCGATGCGCAGTTCTTCCAAGGCGCCGGTGGCAAGACCAGGAAGGTGCGTTGCACGCTGGCAACGGGCACGTTGCCCGTTGAACCGTCAGCCTCGCCGGTCTTGACCTGGCCTGTTCGATGAACTGCGCGTTGCGCAGTTCATCGACCCTGGGTCCAGCGCTTGCGCTGGTCCGGGTCCAGGGGCGGATAGCCCCGGTGGGGCCTGGGGCAAAGCCCCAGCGCAGCGCCTCCCAGATGAGACCAATGCTTGGCGGATCAGCCGATGTGATGGTGCAGCGCCCGTGCCTCGGCGATGTCCCAGGCGAGATCCTCGGCTGAGATCACCTGACGCGTCTTCGTCGCGATCTGCGGCACGAGCCACCGCACTGCGTCTCCGATGTCACCGAAGTTTTTCTCGGGGTACGCCCGGACCTTGAGGGCGCTCGTCGCCTTCACGGTGCCGCGGAGGAGACTTGATCGCATGCCGTCTCCCTCGACGACGACGGCGCTCGCGAGGACGTGCGGGGCCATGAACTCGTCGAGCTTGCGCATCTCGGCTTCGAGGCTGTCGGGGATGGCGAGCCGCTGCGGGATGATGACGGCGACGAGACCGAACGACTTCGCGTCGTGATCGGACTCCTCGAGTAGCCAGCGCTTCACGGCGAAGGCGCGCCGCACGCGGTCGAGGTTGATCCTGCCCCAGACCGTCACGAGCACGTGGCCTCTCGTGGCGACGAGATACTCTTCGTCTGCGTCGAGGACCTGGAGCATCGCGATCCTTTATCCAGCCAAGACCGCCCCCGTCAAGGGGCGAAGGGTCAAGGCATGGGGCGGGCCTCCAGGAAATCGTGGATGTAGTCCGTCACAGCAGGCTCCAAGCCGAGATCCAAGCGCGCATATCTCGATGCTACCGCGATCGTTCGCGTGTTGTCTCGCGCGCGGCAGCTTTGTGATGTCTTCGAGGTACCCCGTTCCTTTGCAGCGTGGGTGCTGGATGTCGGGCGACGCAATCCCGTGAACCGGTGCCGCCAGAACCAGACCGTCGATCGCTGCAATTGTCCGCCCCCCTGCGAACGCGCCCTTGGCACGCACCTACCGCCTCGGGTACACCTTCGCCCGATGAGCGATTTCCAGTTCCAGGACATGCTCCCCCTCGGCAAGGACGAGACGCCCTACCGCCTCGTCACGAAGGACCACGTCTCGACGATCGAGGCGGCTGGCAGGACGTTCTTGAAGGTCGAGCCGGAGGGCCTCTCGCTCCTCGCGCGGGAAGCCATGCGCGACATCGCGCACCTGCTCCGCCCGGGTCACCTCGCGCAGCTTGCGCGGATCCTCGAAGACCCGGAGGCCTCGGCGAACGACCGCTTCGTTGCGCTGGAGCTGCTCCGGAACGCGAACATCGCCGCCGGGTTCGTCCTGCCCTCCTGCCAGGACACGGGCACCGCGATCGTGATGGGCAAGAAGGGGCAGTACGTGCTGACCGAGGGCAGCGACGAGGCCGCGATCGCGCGCGGCGTCGCTGATACGTATCGCACGACGAACCTGCGCTACTCGCAGCTCGCGCCGCTCGACATGTACCGCGAGGTCAACACGAAGACGAACCTGCCGGCGCAGATCGAGATCTTCGCGACCGAAGGCGACGCCTACAAGTTCCTCTTCATGGCCAAGGGCGGGGGCTCGGCGAACAAGAGTTACCTCTACCAGGAGACGAAGGCGCTCCTGAATCCGGAGAGCCTGCTCGCGTTCGTCGAGCAGAAGATCCGCTCGCTCGGCACCGCGGCGTGCCCGCCGTACCACCTCGCCGTGGTCGTGGGCGGCACGAGCGCGGAGCAGACGCTCAAGGTCGCAAAGCTCGCGTCCGCCCGCTACCTCGACACCTTGCCCACCGAGGGCAACGAGCTCGGCCGCGGCTTCCGCGACGTCGAACTCGAACGGCAGATCCTCGCGATCACGCAGCGCACAGGGATCGGCGCGCAGTTCGGCGGGAAATACTTCTGCCACGACGTCCGCGTGATTCGCCTGCCCCGCCATGGCGCCTCGTGCCCCGTGGGCATCGCGGTCTCGTGCTCGGCCGATCGGCAGGCGCTCGCGAAGATCACGAAGGACGGCATCTTCCTCGAGGCGCTCGAGCGGGATCCGGCGAAGTACCTGCCCGAGACGACGGACGCGGAGCTCGGCGGCGAGGTCCTGCGGATCGACTTGAACCGCCCGATGAGCGAGATCCGGGCCGAGCTCTCGCGGTATCCGATCAAGACGCGCCTGTCGCTCTCGGGGCCGATGGTCGTGGCGCGGGACATCGCGCACGCGAAGATCAAGGAGCGCCTCGATCGCGGCGACGGCATGCCCGGATACATGAAGGATTTCATGGTGTATTACGCGGGCCCCGCGAAGACGCCGGAGGGCTATGCCTCGGGCTCGTTCGGGCCCACGACCGCGGGGCGCATGGATGCGTACGTGGACCTCTTCCAGGCGAACGGCGGGTCGTACGTGATGCTGGCCAAGGGCAACCGCTCGCGCGCGGTGACCGAGGCGTGCAAGAAACACGGCGGGTTTTATCTCGGCTCGATCGGCGGTCCGGCGGCGCGGCTCGCGAAGGATTGCATCAAGAAGGTCGAGGTGCTCGAATACCCCGAGCTCGGGATGGAGGCGGTCTGGAAGATCGAGGTCGTCGATTTCCCGGCGTTCATCGTGGTCGACGACAAGGGGAACGATTTCTTCGCGGACATCGACGGGCCGAAAGCCAAGCGGCTCGACGTCGCGAAATAGGAGGACCGTGCGCGCCCAGACTCCCTACCGTGATGCAGATCCCCTGGGCGCGCTCATCTCGGAGCACCCCGTCTCGATCGTCCAGCAGGGCATTCGTATCGGCGTGGGGCTCTTCTGCATCCTCGTCGCGCTCGATTGCGTGGCCCTGCCGCTCTTCTTCATGCCGAAGCACGAGGCGGTCGAGCTCACGGGCCTGCTCGTCTTCGGCGGGGCGGCGCTCGTCTTCGGCGCGCTCGGGATCTGGGCCTTCTCTCATTTCGTGCGGGCCCGCGGACAGCGCGTGGAGGTGCACGAGGAGGGGCTGCGCATCGGGCGCGGCAAGGACACGAGGGACGTGCGCTTTCACGACATCACGTCCGTGGGAGGCCTGTTCTGGGAGGCGCTCGGCGACGCCCCGCCCGAGGTCTCGGCGCTCTGGATCGACGACCGTGAAGGCAACCGCCTCCGGCTGCCCACGCCCGTGCGCGGCCCGTACGCGCTCGGCCGCGAGCTCACGGCGCGCACGTTCGAGCATCGGCTGGAGGAGGCCGAGCGGCGCATCCAGGAGGAAGGGCGCATGTTGTTCGGGCGCTGCATGCTCGACGAGATGCGCCTCTTCCTCGGCGAAGGGAACGCGGTCTGGCGTCAGGACGTCCTGCGGGCGAAACTCTCGTCGCGGTGGATCGAGGTGCGGCTCGCGAGGGGCGGCAAGCGCCTCGTGCCGACGGAAGAGGTCCCCGACGCGGATGTCTTGCTCGTGATGCTCCGGCCGAAGGCCGAGGCCTGACGTTCAATCCATCGGAATGGGCTCGACGTGTTTTGCCGCGCGCGCGGCTCGCGCGAGGCCCCGCTTCTCCCGCGCTGCGAAGGCGGTCGGATCATCCGCAAGGAACCGCTCGTTCGTCTGCGGGGGCAGCGGCCCTTGGCCTTTCTCCTGGACGCGCCCCTCGTACCAGCGCCGATAGATGTGCGTGCGGTAGGCGCGGTAGACCGCAATGCCGGCGATCACGGCGGCGACGCACCAGGCGTGGAACCACACCGAGCTTCCCTGCCCGAGCGCCGTCGCGGCCGGAAAGCGCGGGACGCGCCGGAGCCAGATCTCCCCCTTCACCCCCGGCGGCAGGTCCATGCCATCGTCCTCGTCGATCTCGACGAGCCCGCCGAAACGCGCTGTGCCCGGCGGCGATTCGTAACGCACGTCGACGGCGCGGTGCACGGTCTTCTTCCCTTTGCCGTTGCTCGTCTCGTACGTCCGTTTGCCGAGGAGCGTCGCGACCACGTTCTCCCCGAGGAAGACGCGCGCCCGGTACGTGGCGAGCGGGACGTTCATGACGAACCCGAGGAACACCACCCACACGCACGTCCAGAAGAAGGCCCGCGCGCGGAGCTCGTGGCGGCGGGAGAGGCTCTCCGTCGAGATGTGCATGCCTTTCTGCGGCGAGGGCTTCATCATCCAGCCCATCGTGGCGGCCTCGCGATACCCGGCGGTCTCGCCGATCCCCTCGGGATCCGGCGCCTTGTGGAGCCGCCCCTCCACCACGACCCGCTCGCCCGGCAAGAGCTCGGCGCGCAGCTTCCGCCGCGTCGGATGCAGCCATTCTTTTTGATCGAGCGTGTCGACGAGCAGCACGTCCTCGGGCGGCTCGACCCGGACGCGCGCGCCCGTGTCATGCCGCAGATAGAACGGCCGCGCGCGGATCTCGCGCTCCTTCTCCACCCACGTGTGCGTCTTGTGGTTGTTCTTGTCGGCCTGCTCGCTGCCGTCCTGCGTGATTGTCACCCGGACGGCATCGGACTCGCCTTGCGCGAGCTCGACGGTGCCGGCGACGAACCGCGCGCCCTCGAAGAGCGGGGCCTTCGGCTTGATGACGGCGTCGGCCTCGACGGCCGCGCGGCGCGCGCGCCGGATCTCGCGCACGCAGAACGCGATCACGAGAAACAGGACAGCGTCGAGCGCGAAGACGAAGACGTGCGACCACGGCGCGTCGATGTGGTTGTCCTCGAAGACCTTGACGATGGGTTGCAAGGGGGCGCTCCGCGAATCAACGGCAGGCGCCGAGCGCGTTCATGACTCGTTTCCAATCCGGGGCGTTGAGCCGTCCGGGGAACCAGTGCACGCGGGCGTCTGTTTCCCCGATGTTGATCCAGAGCTTGCCCACGGTGAACTCGTAATCGCGTTTCTTGGCCAGGAAATCGCGATCCTGCACCTTGGCCTTCCCGAGCTTGCCCTCCAGGCAGCCGACCAGGGCCTCGCGGCGCGCCGGGAACGCCTTGGTTCCGCGCAGGGCCACGATCCGGAGCGTGCCCCCCTTCTCGTTGGGATAGGAGAGCTCGGCGTTCCACAGGAGCGGGTGATCCACGGCGACGGTGACGCCGAGCTCGATGAACGTGGACAAGGCTGCGCCGGGGAACTTCTGGGTCAAGGTCGCGGCGGCCTTGTCGACGGTCGTCGTGAGGTCGATCGTCTCCAGCGCTGCGAAGGGATGCGGCGCGCCGATCCAGCGGGCTTCCTCGGCGGTCGGGCCACTTCCCGCGCCAAAGACGGCGTGGAGGACGAGCTTCCACATGGCGACGAGCTGCGCCTTGGCTTGCGCGCTCGTGCCGCCCACGCGCCCCCCCAGCACGGTGGCGGAGACGAGGCCGGTCTTCGCGTCGGTGTTCACAGCCACGAGGCCCGCCCAGTTCCAGCTCCCGTCCACGAGCCCACCGTGCAGGCGGCTCCCGAGGGCCTCGATCCCCTTGGGTTCCACGGTCGCTCCGGAGCGCTGCACGAGCGTGAAGCTGTGGGGAAACGCGGGCTCCTTGTCGTCGTACATGAACGAGATGCTCTGGTAGCGCGGGTGCGAGACGGACACGGCGAGCATGGAGCCCAGGGGGTTTCCGGAAAGCGCCTTCGCAAGGTTTTCCCGGGTCTGGTCGATTCGAACGGCCGCGAGCTCCTGGGGGGTCTTGCCCGGCAGCACGGTCGCCACGACACCGCCTTTCCCCGAGGAGCGGGGTTTGCCGAGGGTGACCAGCGCGACGGTGACGCCGAGGACGGCCGCCATGATCCCGGCAGCGAGGGCGCCGATCACGGCGCCCCGGGGGGGAGCGGGGTGATACGTGAGCGGCAGGTTCGACGGGGCCGGAACGTGCGGGGGCGGGATCCACTGAGGGGGCGGGCGGAAATCGCGGGGGGTCTCGGCGGAGACGGTGCGGAGGAGGCGGCGTTCGCTGGTGGTCCCGCAGTAGCGACACTTCGTGAGCGTCGCGTCGGGCTTCACGTCGAGCGGTGCACCGCATTGGCGGCATTCGAGGATCATGGGCGGGAGGAAGATACCATCAGGAGATCGGGAACCAAGGGTGGCGTGGACGGCGCGGGGGGCGTGCTCCCGAAGGGAAGACGCGCACGGATCCGACGCGAGCGAGGGGGAAACGTTCCCGGCTGCGTCATCGCCAAGCTAGGAGGACCCGGGGAACGTTCCCGGCTGCGTCATCGCCAAGCTAGGAGGACTCGGGGAACGTTCCCCCCTGCGTCAGAGCGAAGCTACAAGAGAGGGGGGAACGTTCCCCCCTGCGTCAGAGCGAAGCTACAAGAGAGGGGGGAACGTTCCGCGGTGCGTCAGAGCGACGCTACAAGAGAGGGGGGAACGTTCCCGGCTGGGTCCTAGCCGAGCTAGGAGGACGGGGGGAACGTTCCCGGCTGCGTCAGAGCGAAGCTACAAGAGAGGGGGGAACGTTCCCGGCTGCGTCATAGGCAAGCTGCAAGGACGGGGGGAACGTTCCTGGCGAGGTCCTAGCCAAGCGAGGAGGACGGGGGGAACGCGGGAGACGCTGTCCTCGCCAGGCGAAGTGCGCGACGGGAAGATTCCCCGGGGGCTCGTAGGGCGGCGCGGGGCGGCGGAGGCGGAGGCGGAGGCGGGGGCGGAGGCGGAGGCGGAGGCGGAGGCGGAGGCGGAAACGCAAACGCAAACGCAAACGCAAACGCAAACGCAAACGCAAACGCGAGTGGGACGGGTTGCAGGGATCCCGCTCGGGGACGGCGAGCGTACCGTCGTGCTCGGCCTCTTCAAGGCCAAGCCGTGCTCACCGTGCTCGCAGCACTGCGTGCTGCTCCGCGCGGTTCCGCGCGGTGCTGCGCAGCCTTGAAGAGGCCTGCGCGCGACGGTGTGGGACGGGGGTCCCGGCGATTGGGTCGTCGGGCGGAGGGTTCGTCAATGCTCAGGATTTACGATGTCGTTTTGGCCATGGCTGGAGACGCTGGGCTCATCGCGGAACGGATCGAACGGAAAGATCGAGATTTGGCTCGTCAGATGCGGCGGGCCATGCAGAGCGTGGCGCTCAATGTCGCCGAAGGCATGGGCAGCCTCCAGGGGCACAAACGGCAGCGCTACTCCACTGCCCTCGGCTCCGCCCGCGAGGTGCTGGCCTGCGTTCAGGTCGCCCAAGCCATGCGGCTCATCGAAAACGTCAATCCCAGCACGCTCGATCGCATGAATCACGTCATCGCCACGCTGAGCCGCCTCGTCTACCGCCGCGCCTCGTAGGAACAAGCCCTCCCTCGCCCCTCTCCCGGGATGGCTAGGTCCCTCTCCCGGGAGAACGCGGCCTGACGATCTCGAGGAGAAATATAACGCTGTTACACCTTCTCCTTGACGGATATATAACGCCGTTATATATCCGGTCATGCCCGCGCCATCCCATGCCACCGAGGCCACGCGTCGTGCCATCCTCGACGCGGCGGCGGAGCTCCTTGCCGAAGCGGGGGCGGAGCGCCTCTCGATACGCGAGGTCTGCGCGCGCGCAGGCGTGACGGCGCCGACGGTCTATCACCATTTCGGCGACAAGGATGGGCTCGTCCTGCAGGTGCTCGAGGACAGCTTCACGGCGTTCGTGCAGACGGTCGACGCGCTCGACAAGCCGCGGGATCCCATCGAGGCGCTCGCGCGGGCCTGGGATGGCTACGTGGCCTACGGCGTCGCGCACCCCATGCATTACCGCATCATGTTCATGCACCGCCTCGCCCGCGCGACGCCCATCCCCGCCGCGACGGCCGCGTTCCAGCGGCTCGTGGACGTCGTGTCCGCCGCGGAGGCAGAGGGCCTGCTCGTGCCGCCGCTGGAGGAGGCGTGCAAGGCGTTCTGGTCTTCGATGCACGGCGTCACCTCGCTCATCGCCTCCGGTCACCTGCCGCCCGATACCCCGGCCAGCGCGCTCGTGCGCGACGCCGTCATCGCCCACATCACCCGCCCGCGCGGCAGCGCGCGCCGCCCGGCAAAGAAGAGGAGCAAACCATGAGCCAGCATGAATCCGACGTGAACCCCTACCTGCAAGGCAATTTTGCTCCCTGGCGGATGGAGGGCGATGTCTGGGATCTCGACATCGAAGGCGAGCTGCCTGCCGCGCTGCGCGGCACCTTCTACCGCAACGGCCCGAACCCCGCCTACGAGCCGACCGGGCCCTACCACTGGTTCAGCGGCGACGGGATGATCCACGCCATCACGCTGCAGGACGGCCGCGCCTCGTACCGTAATCGCTACGTGAAGAGCCAGGGCCTCATCGAGGAGCGCGCCGCGGGCAGGTCGCTCTCCGGCAGCATGTTCCGTCCGAACCCCGATAGGCCGCGCAAGAACACGGCCAACACCAACATTGTCGCCCACGCGGGCCGGCTGCTCGCGCTCGTCGAGGCCTGCCTGCCCACCGAGCTCACCCCGGGCAGCCTGGAGACCCTGGGCGAATACGATTTCGGTGGCCGGCTGCGCGGCCCCATGACAGCCCACCCGAAGATCGATCCCGAGACCAGCGAGCTCGTGTTCTTCGGCAACTCGATCGCCGACGCCGCAGCCTTCAGCTACCACGTGGCCGACAGCGCGGGCGCGCTCGTGCATTCCACGCCCATCACGCTGCCCTGGGCCTCCATGGTGCACGATTTCGCGATCACCGAGGCCCACGCCGTCTTCCTCCTCGGCTCGCTGGTCTTCCGGCCGGAGCACCTCGCGGAGGGCAAGAACCCGTTTTCCTGGGAGCCCGAGCGCGGGATGCGCATCGGCGTGCTCCCGCGGCGAGGCGAGGGCGCAGCCGTGCGCTGGTTCGAGGTCGAGGAGGGTTACGTGTTCCATCCGATGAACGCATACGACGACGGCGACTCCATCGTGCTCGACGTGGCCCGCTATGGTCGAATGGATCTCATGGCCCCGGCAGCCATGCGCAATTCGGCCCCAGACGCCGACGAGGCGGCCCGGCTGCATCGCTATCGTATCGACCTCCAGGGCGGCGCTGTGCGCTCACAACCCCTCGACGACGTGTCGATCGAGTTCCCGCGCGTGGACGAGCGCCGCGTCGGCCGCAAGCACCGCTTCGGATACGCCGCGGCCGCGGGACCCGAGGGGAGCTCGCACAGGTCCCTCTGGACCGCAGTGCGGCGGTACGATCTCGAGCGCGGCACCTTCGAATCCCGCGCATTCGGCGAGGGCAACGGAGCAGGGGAGCCGCTCTTCGTCCCGAAGAACCCGGAGAGCGGCGAGGGCGACGGGTACGTGCTGGTGCTGGTCTACAATCAGGCACGCAATGCGAGCGATCTCTGGGTGCTCAATGCAGAGGACATTCAGGGCGAGCCCGTGGCCCGTGTGCGGCTGCCGCACCGCGTTCCCTATGGCTTTCACGGCAACTGGGTGCCCGCCGCCTGAGTCGCCTGGGCATTGGTCTCATTTTGGGGAGGCGCTGCGCTGGGGCTTTGCCCCAGGCCCCAGCAGGGGCTGTCCGCCCCTGCACCCGGACCAGCGCAAGCGCTGGACCCGGGGTCGATGAACTGCGCGATGCGCAGTTCATCGAACAGGCCAGGTCAAGACCAACGACGATCCTGCCAGCCAAGACAGCAGCGCTGAGGTTCAACTGGCAACGTGCCCGCCGCCAGCGTGCAACGCACCTTCCTGGTCTTGCCACCGGCCTGTGGGAAGAACTGCGCATCGCGCAGTTCTTCCCCAAATGGTCCAGGGCTTGCCCTGGTTCGGGTCGAGGGGCGAACAGCCCCCGCGGGGTCCGGGGCAGCGCCCCGGCGCGACGCCTCGCGATGAGACCAATGCTCAGATGCAAGGAAGCTCGGCTCAGGCGAGGCGCCGGAGGCAGAGCCGCAACCCGTCGCGCAGGTTGGCGCGCGTCTCGATCCCGCGCAGATCGACGCAGGAGGAGACCAGCGTGCGGGCGGCGCTCGCGTGGAGCCCCGTGATGAGTGCCCGCGCGCCGAGCAGCTCCACGGCGCGCCCGATGCGCACCAGCAATTCGGCCGCCTGCCCGTCCAGCGTGTCCACGCCGGTCACGTCGATGATTGCGAAGTGCGTCGCCGAGCTCGCCACGCGCGAAAGCAGCCGCTCGGTGATCTCCGCGGCCCGCGGGCCGTCGAGCGCGCCGATGAGGGGCAATGCCAGGACCCCGTCCCAGACCTGGAGGATGGGCGTCGAGAGTGCCTGGATGAGCTCTTTCTGGCGCTCGATGAGGGCATGGCTGTGCGCGAGCATCTCCGCCTGGCTGCGCTCGCGCTCGCCGCTCAAGGTCACGATCTCCGCATGCGCCTCCTCGAGCGCCCGGGTCCTGTCCTCCACCTTGCGCTCCAGGCTCGCGTAGAGCAGCGCATTCTCGATGGATATCGCCATCTGCGTGGAGAGCATCCGCAAAAGCTCCACGCGATCGGGCGTGAATGCGAAGGCGGCGAGCTCGTTCTCGAGATAGAGCACCCCCACGATCCCCCCGCGCTTGCCCACCGGCGCCGCCAGGAGCGACCGCGCCTTGCCCTGCGCGAGCCAGCGATCGCCGGAGAACTGCTCCGCGCTCGCCGCGTCCCCGAGGACCACGCTTTCGCCCGTCCGCGCCACGTAATGCACGATTCCCGTGGGCAGATCCTCGCGCGTCTCCAGGGGCACGCCCGCGAGCAGGGTGACCTTTCCGCGCTGGAGCTCCTCCTCGGCCTGGATCAAGAGATCGTCATTCTCTTTGAGGATCAAAATGCCCCGCGTCGCTCCGGCGCTCTCGAGGGCGATCCGCAAGAGCCTCTCGAGCAGGCGCGAGAGCACCACCTCGCCGGAGATGGCTTGCATGGCCTTGATGGCCGCGTGCACGTCGAGCGCCCGCGCGCTGCCGTCCTCCGCCCCTGCGCTGGCGCCCACGTGCGGCCCGCGGGCGGCGCGCGGCATGAGCGCGAAGAAGCTCTTTTCGAGGCGCTCCGTCACCGAGGCCGCCCCCCATTGACCGTAGAGCGCGTGCGCCTCGTGGAGGTACGTGCGCGCGACCTTCGGCTTTCCGAGGCGCAGGTGATAACGCGCGCACAGCTCGTTGCCGAGCGCCTCGTCCTGCACGAAACCTCCCGCGGCCGCCGCCGCGATGCCCTCATCGTAGAGATCGACGGCCGAAAGGCGCTCGCCGCGGGCCCGGGCAATCTCGGCGCGCAAGAGGAGCGCGCGGTGCCGGTGGTTGTCCGGGCACAGATCGGCCCAGCAAGAGAGCTTTTCGGCGGAGGCCTCGGCGCGGGCCAGGTTTCTCGCGCGCATCTCGGGTGCGGCCTCTTCCGCGGCCAGCAGCAGCGCCAGGGAGGCATAGAAGTGATAGACGACGCTCACGTGCCAGCTCACGACCGAGGGGATGTCGGGCTCGGCCCCGAGGGCCACCTCCGCCGCCTCGGCGTAACGGCCCTGGAAGACGTCGTGCATGATGGTGAAGTTATCCGCGAAGAACAGCACGGCGCGGTTGCCCATCGCGGTCGCCGTGCTCCGGACGGCGTCGATGTCGAGCCAATCCCCCAAAAGCTTGTCGCTCTGCGCGGACGGGGTGGAAAGGTTCTGCGCGATCTGGGCGGCGGCGTTCACGATCCAGGTGAAGCCGCCGGAGACGTCGAGCTTGCACACCGGCGCGAGCGCCGCCGCCTCCTCGAGGACCTCCGCGAGACGCGCGCCCGAGAGCAGGCTGTTCGTGGGGATGTTCGTCGCATTGTAAAAGGCCCAGACGTACTGGCCCGTCTCGAGGCCCACGTGCACGCCCCGCGGGAAGTTCTCCTTGTACTTCGAATAGGGCTCCTTCCAGTGCTGCACGAACGCGCCCCACATGTTGCAGAGCATCGATTCGGATTTCTTCTCCGGATAACGCTCGCTCACCCGCACCGCGAGCTTTCCGAACTGGTAGCCGAGCTCGATGTCCCCCCGCACGCAGAGGAACATCCCGAAATTCACGAACGCATAGATCGTGTGCTTCGACAGCCCGTGCGCGAGCGCCTGCTGCACCATCTTCGCCACCGTGATCGCGTGGTTGTTCGGCGAGACGAAGTAGCAGGGCGAGAGCATGTCCTCGAGCACGTCCTGGAGGGCCATGATCTCGGGATCCGCGAGGAGCGGCAGATCGACCAGCGAGTCGATGGGGCGGCCCTCGAGCGCGGCGAGGGTCGCGTCGAGCTCGGCGCTGCTCGCCTCATCGCTCGGAAAGCGCGGCAGATGGATGCCGAAGGGCTCGAGCGCGGCGAGGCCCTCATCGAGGGCGGCGAGGAGATCGTTCGTCAAAACGTGGGCGTTCATCACGAGCCGCCGGACCTGGGTGCGCTCGAGGCGGCTCCGGGCGTGCGTGAAGGCCTGGCCGAGCGTCTCCCGCGCCTGCGCGTGACGCTCGCACAGGGCCTCCATCTCGCCCTTCTTCATGAAATAGCGGAGCGCGAGATCGTAGTGGGCATCCCAGGCGTCCGCGGGGAGCAGGACGATGCCGTGCTCGAGGTAGCGGAGAGCGGCTGGGAATGCGGCTGCCCCCCCGGCGCGCTCGGCGGCGGCGAGGTTCATTTTGCAGAGCGTGAGGAGCTCCTCGGCCTCCAGCACCAGCGCGCGCGCGCTGTTCAGGTGGCCCGTGGCGTCGAACAGGCTCTGCGCGTCGCTCTTCTTCGAGAAGAGGCGCCCGATGTGCAGGTGGAGCGCGGCCCGCTCGTCCTCGGCGAGCATCGCATAGGCGGCCTCCTGGATCTTGTCGTGGGTGAAACGGTATGAATCGCCGGCGCGCGCCACGAGCCCTGCCTCGAGGGCCGGGGCGAGGCGGCCGTACGCCTCCTCCGGCGCGCATGCGGTGACGATGCTGAGCGTGCAGAGCTCGAACGGGCTGCCAATGGCGGCGCCGATCTCGAGCGCCTCCTGCGTGACCCGGGGCAGGTGCCGGATCGCGTCGAGCATCAAGTCCACCACGTTGGCCATGTGTGGCATCGCGGCGATCGCCTCGAGCGAGCTCCAGCCGAGCGATCCGTCCGGTCCGGGCGTGAGGGCCCCCTTTTCGTGGAGCGACCGCAAGAGCTGCCGCACGAAAAATGGATTGCCTCCCGTCTTTTGCAATACGAGCTCGGCCGCGCCCTCGGGGCTCGGCGCGCGCAGGCTGTCCGCGAGCAGCTCTTTGACGTGCTCGAGCCGGAGCGGGCCGAGCACGATCTCCCGCAGGCCGAGGCCGCCCTTTCGCAGCTCCGCGAGTGTCGTGCGGAGCGGGTGCGTGACATTCACCTCGTTGTCGCGGTAAGCGCCCGTGAAGAAGAGAGCCTCGATGCTGTCGTCGAGCAGGAGCGTGGTAAGCAGGCGCAGGCTCGCCGCGTCGGCCCATTGCAGGTCGTCGAGGAAGAGCACCAGCGGATGGGCGCGCCGGGCGAATACCGAGACGAACCTCCGCATCGCGAGGGTGAATCGATTCTGGGCCTCGACGGGCCCGAGGGCCGGCGCGGGCGGCAGCTCGCCGAGGACGTGCGCAAGCGAGGGGAGCACCTCGCAGACGACGGACGCGTTCGGGCCGAGCGCGGCGAGGAGCGCCTCTTTCCACGCGCGCACGCGTCCTTCGCTCTCGCATAGGATTGTCCGGACGAGCCCGTCGAAGGCCTGGAGGATGGCGCTATAGGGCGCCTCGCGGTTCAACTGGTCGTACTTGCCCGTGATGTAATAGCCCCTGGCCCGCGCGAGCGGCTTCAAGATCTCCGCGACCAGCGAGGATTTCCCGACGCCCGAGTAGCCCGAGACGAGCGTGATCTCGCGCGCCCGGCCGAGCACCCGCTCGAAGGACGCGACGAGCTCCGCGACGTCGTTCTCGCGCCCGTAGAGCTTGTTCCGGAGCAGCAGGCGGGCGTTTTCGTGCAGCACTCCGAGGGGGAATTCGTCGATACCGCCATCGGGGCGGAGCCGCTGCCGGCACGCCTCGAGGTCGGCGAGGAGGCTCTTCGTGCTCTGGTAGCGATCCTCGGGGTTCTTTTCGAGCAGCCGGAGCACGATCGCCTCGAGCGGCGGCGGCACGTCGAAAGCGATCTTGGAAGGCCGCTCGGGCGCGAGGGCGAGGTGCGCGTGGATGAGCTCGAGCGGGTCCCGGGATCGAAATGGCAATTGCCCGGTGAGGAGCGCATAGAAGATGACGCCCAACGAATAGAGGTCGGAGCGCTCGTCGACGCCGCGGTTCATGCGCCCGGTCTGCTCGGGGGCGAAGAAGGGCAGGGTCTCGGCGACGAAATGCGGTTCGTAAAGTGCGTCATTTTCGCGGCTCAGCGCCGCATCCGTGCCGAAGCTCGCGATGGTGGGGCGGCCGCTCGCGTCGACGACGATGCTCGCCGCCGAAAGCCCCCGGTGCACGACGCCGGCCGCGTGTATCGCGCCGAGCGCCGTGGTGAGCGGGATGGCGAGGTCCAGAATCGCGCGCGCGGAAGCGGGCGACTTCAGGCGGGCTGACAGGGGCTCGCCCTCGACCTCGGCGAGGACCATGGCCATGCCCTCGCCGGTCGGCTCGAAGCCATGCACGCGCACCACGCCAGGGGCGCGCAGGCGCGACAGGCGTTGATAGTCGTGCTTGAAGCTGGCGACGTCAGCGACGCGATTGGACTCGGCGCGGAGCACCTTCACGCGCACCGGAAGACCGTCGCTCTCCCTGCGACCACGAAACAGCCGTGACATCGCAGTCCTTGCGAGCTCTTCCGTGATCGTTACTTCTTCCAGCCGGGTCATGTCGATGCCTCACATGCCCCCCCCGTTTGTCGCCGAACTCCCAGGCTATACGCCACGTGGGATCCGCGTCAATCATTGCGGCGAACGTGCAGGCGCGAGCACGCACGCAGGATGCGTCGGCACGTTGACACGTGCTCGCCTCGCTCGGAAAAGGACGTGCACGAATATCAAGAGATACGGGCGCTCTGGTGTTGGCCCGACATTTCGAGCATTGAGACGCACGCGAGCAGGCACCATGCGCGCAACCATCGAAAGCTGGTGCGTTGCGAACGAGAGGTCCTCGCGAGGCTTTCACCGCCGCCGAACCGTCCGATACCTACGGCACCTGAATTGCACCACGGATGCCCGAGGTTCACCGACGCTGCGTTGGCACGCTGTGCCGCGATCGAAAGGAAGGCAAGCATGAGCACTCTGTATCAGATGGGGCGCGCTCTCCGATTCGGGTTCGTCCTTTCGCTTGTGACCATGTTCGTCCTCGTGAATGGCTGTGCTTCGGAGGATGTCGTGGAGGAATCCGAGCCATCCACGGATCTGGCCACCGAAAACCTGGTGAGTGTGCCCCCCTCGGGCCAGTGGACATGCAAGATGGCAGGGTTGTACCTGTCCACGCTGGTGGTCTTTCCCGATGGACAGTGCAGCATCGTCCTGCCAGAGTCCTTTGGCTCATCGCGGATGTATTGCTCGGGCTCATCCCCTTTCCTGTCCTGCCCGGATTGCGAATCGCTCAGGGGAGGATGCTCTCTCCGGCCGTAGCGCTCTCCGGTGTGACAGCCGTGCATGGTCCGAAGCGAAATCGCCCGGGGCTCGCGGATACCGCGGGCAGACGCCACGTTTCTACGGATTTCCGAAATGAGGCCAGACCCGTCGCACACAAGTCGGGACGCCTCTGATCACGACGCACCTCTCCCCTCGACGGCACGTAACGCCATCGCAAGGACCAGGGCGGGGAACACACATAGGGCGGTCCATTGGCGCCATGCATACCTGTCCTGGAGGACAGACGACTCCATCGCAGGGATCAAACTGCGCTGCACGTGCCGGTGCGACGCGCACCATCACCAGGAGTGAGGCTACCAGTGCGATGGCAATCCGCTTCCTCTGCAAGCAATCCAGTACGATCGCCGTCATCGCACGCCGGGTCGTTCTCATGGCTGCCCCTCCTTCCTCGTCAGCCGCCTGACGACCTCATGGAGTGCGAGGAGCGGAGGTGCAAGAGGGTGAGAATCGCCCTGCGCGGGCCCGCCGGCGGCTCGTGCCAACGCCCCCGCGATTGCATCATCCTATCGAACTTGGAAAACGGTTGTGGACCCGGCGGCCGTTCCCGTAACCTCCTCCGCTGGGGCTCGACGCTACCGTGCCCCGAGAGGACTTCATGAAAGAAGCTGAGGCGAGGCAGATCATCGAGGCCTATTTCCACGCGGCAATGAAGGAGCCCGATATCCGGGTCTTCACCGCTTTTTTTGCGCCCGATGGCGTCCTCGAGGATCCGGTGGGGACGCCGCCGCTCCGCGGGCGTGAGGCGATTGCAAGCTTCCTGGAAGCAGGCAAGTCGAAGCTGGGGCCCTCCGAGATCGTCGTCCGGGAGATCATCACCTGCGGCAGCGAGAGCGCGGTGCGCTGGTCGGGCGACCTCTTGACCAAGCGAGGGGAGCGCCTGAACATCGAGGGTATCGGGGTCTTCACCTTCGACGAGCAGAACAAGCTCCGCCACGTCAGGGAGTTTTATGACGTGGCAAAGTTGCTCGCGATCTTCTCCTGAGCAGGCCGCGGCACCTCCGCGCGCACCGACCTGTCTCCGCTCCCCTTCCAAGACCACCTCCCCGCGCGCCGCCCTGTCTCCGCTCCCCTTCCAAGACCACCTCCCCGCGCGCCGACCTGTCTCCGCTCCCCTTCCAAGACCACCTCCCCATCCGGGGACCTGTCTTCGCGCCCCTTCCAAGACCACCTCCCCGTCCGGGGACCTGTCTTCGCGCCCCTTCCAAGACCACCTCCCCGCGCGCCGACCTGTCTCCGCTCCCCTTCCAAGACCACCTCCCCGCGCGCCGATCTCCCGTTGCGCCCTTTCCAAGACCACCTCCCCGCGCGCCGACCTGTTTCCGCTCCCCTTCCAAGACTACCTCCCCGCGCGCCGATCTCCCGTTGCGCCCTTTCCGCGCTCTTTGGCTGGCTGAAGGGCGAAGGGCCATGCATCCTCCGTGGAGGAGGGGTCCGGCAGGCCCCCGGAAGAAACACGGGTCTCATCTGGGAGGCGCTGCGCTGGGGCGTTGCCCCAGGCCCCACCGGGGCTATCCGCCCCTGGACCCGGGGCCTGCGCAAGCGCTGGACCCGGGGTCGATGAACTGCGCGATGCGCAGTTCATCGAACAGGCCGAGTCAAGACCGGCGAAGGCCCTGCCAACCAAGACCGCTGTGACTGGCAACGCTAC
>NZ_JAGTJJ010000112.1 GCF_028435365.1 Polyangium jinanense
GGCACTCGATTCGTCTCACCGCTCTGCTTCGCCTCCCGCGCTGCACCGCGTGAGGGGTGGGATCATTCTTCCCACGGGGCCATTGTCAGCTTTGGATGATAACCCCTATCATCCTTTCCTGGCGCACGGTCAACTTGGCCACCAGCTCCGCTCGGGCGGTGGCGAGGTCGTTGTTCGGCATGACTGCCCTCCGAAGGGGTTGCCGAACGACGACAGGTGATGGAGAATGAACCTGCTCGCGTCGGCCAGGATCCCGCGAGTTCAGGCCCGGTCAGGGTGGAAGCTGACCGGGCCGTTCTTTTTCAGTCTACCAAGGCTCGCCATGGGCGAGCGAGAAGAGAATAAGCGGCGCGAATTGTTTACGGTTGTGCTCGGTCACCGAGACGAGGTGCTCGCCCTTGTCGTCCCGGGCAAACATTCCGAGCCCGCTGCGCCACTGCGGCTCGGTGTAGTCCTCGGGGGCACTGCTCGCGTCAATGTGGATATGCCGAGGATGATCACGGCGGAGGATACGCTCGGCGGTTTCCCGATGCTCCTCGAGCGCGAGATCATCGAGGCAGGCGTAGAACGCGGCCACCCTGTAGCGGGGTGTCCGGTGCCTCGTGCGCATCTTCGGCTGCTGCATGGACGACCAGACCGTCATCGCGAGAGCGCAGATGGGTGCCAGCAGAGGCTGCTCTCGCAACCGAGCTGCATCGATGAACGTCGACGCGCCCCTGGTGGATAGAAAGCTCGCCAGCGCCTTCGCCGCTGCCAGGTCGCTCTGCCGGGCCCCCAGCGGACGCACAGGAGGCGGCGAAGCGGACTGATGCGAAACCGGGACGACGGGCATGACTATCCATAGCGCAACACCAACGGCTATGACAGGGCTTCGCCTCAAGAATGATGCGGAAAAACCGAGCGCGGATCGGGCTGGTCGCGCCATCCTGTTCGATCTTGCGCTGGAGGCCGAAGAGGCGGCACTCTTGTCCGCATGCACGACATCGACGAGATGAGCACCGATGCCGAGTTTCCCGACGATGGACACGCCGAACCTGCAGGGCGCCTGCTGACGAAGCGCTCGATCGACCACGAGGTGGCGATGCTCTGCGGTCTGCCGATGAAAACCGTCAACGAAGTGACCGCGATGTTCCTCGACCTCACGATGTCCGCGATCGCTGAGCGAGGCGAGCTTTATCTCCATCGCTTCGGCACCTTCACGGTGAAGCGATACAAGGGCAAGGCGCTGGCGCAGGAGCAGCTCGGGAAGAAGGTCCCACCTGCACGCCGGACGATGCGCGATATCAGCAAGAACGAGATCCACTTCAAGAAGTCCCGCGGCTTCCGCAGCCGGCTCCGGGACCTCGGCTGGTAGCCCTCCGTTCAACCCCCCCGTTCTGTAAGTGCTCAGAACTATTGGGTTCTGCATTGGACTTGTCGTCACTTGTGGCCCGACCTGGTCGGCACGCGAGCACTTGGGAAGTGCATTTCTTGGGGGGAGGACGGGAGTGGCCTTGGTCACGTCTTCGTGCACAACCGCCCAAAAACGAAGCGGTATCGCTTCGCTGACGTGAAGTCGGTCACCTAACCGTGCACGGGCCGCGTTCGTGGAAACGAGCGGTGAGCACCGCGTTGCAGGCGGTCGTCGAAGAGAAGGCTACGCGCGTATCCTGCGCCTGGCGGACCTGGATCCTGCCCGCCGGACTCCCAGCACCCAGGCGGCGGCCTCCACGCTGGCCTTCTGCAGGCGAGGAATCACGAACTGGCTGAGCTCTCGCTCCTCGAGCGGCACGCCAACGAAGACCGCCCCAGTTTCCGAGCGCGCACGCTCAAGGACCGTGGCGAGTTCATCCGATCCCACGAGCTGGGACAGGGCGATGAACACGGTCCCATCAGGGGCAAGGGCGAGTGCCGCGTCGTGCACCCGCAAAGCCGTTGCCGGCGCTCGAGGTCGCCGTTTCTTCAGCTGCTTCGCATCCGCGTCCCCGGTCCGCCGCCGGACACTGTCGCTCATTCCGCCGCGATCCTCGTAAGCAGGTCGGCCGCGAGTTTGGCCAGCGCCTGAGCCTGACGCTGAAGCTCCTCCCTGTCCTGCAGCGAAAGCTCGACCTTCGAGCATTCCAGCAGCGAGTCCTCGACGGCGCGCATCGCCTCGAGCGCCCTGGCGGCCGGGGGTAACTTCGCGCCCATGTCGGAGGGCGACGAAGCTACGTCTGGGACTTGAGCACGCGACGAGGAGTCGGGCGCGCCGCTTGTCGCTGAATTTTTCTTGTTGATGGCACGGTCCCGCTTCCCCATGTCCTCCGCGCGGATCTTCCCTGCGAGCACGTCCGCGAGAAACTTACTCCGTTCCTCCTCGGGGACCGACTTCAACGCGGTGGAGAGCAGCGCGAGGGCCGTCATGCTGGGCAGCGTCGCGTTGTCCTCGACAAGCGGACTCTGGCCCGCGGCGACGCTCTGCACGATCTTGTCGAAGTGCTCGCGGTAGTACTTCCAGCCTGCCTTACTGGCCCTAGCGATCTTCTTGTACATGGCCGCGCTCTCGACACCGAGGTGCTGCCGCGCGTACGTATCCATATCGTCGTAGCCGGCCTGCTTGAAGAGATTCTTCCTGCGGATGTACCCGAACAGGATCGCGCTGAGCCCGCTGGCGTTGCGGAACAACCGGAAGACCTTCGGCGTCACGTCGAGGATCTGCTGGACCGAGGCGTCCCCGCCCAGCGCGCGGTTGCCGGACGGAGCGGCGGCAGCTTCAGCCAAGCGGGGGGCTACATGTTCGGTGGGTGCCGCGGCAGCGACGTTGCTCGAGCTCGGAGCGGCGCCAGCGGGGCGCGACTTCTTCTTCGACATGATGATGGACTCCTTCCAGTTTCCCGTAGCGAAACTCATTGTTCGCCTGGGTTGCTGGAGCCCAACGCAACTTTTGTACCCATAAGGACATCGGACGAGAACTTCTTGATCTTCCTTGCAAAAGTCGGCGATCCACATGCCGATGTCACGGCGTTGTTGTTCTACGCCGCAGCACCGTGCAGCATCGGGGTGTCATGCAGCAGCGGCCATCTCATGAACCACGTCCGTCGAAGCTCGCCCGGGCAGCGCTTGATCCACCTCGGCTCAAGGCCATGGTCCGCGCATACCTTGGCAACCCGTTCTTCAACCGCATCCCGGAAGGGGTGTCCGGGCTACTCGACGTACCTATCAGCGAGATCATCGAGGTAGCGAGCAAGCTCGTGGTCGACGGGCTCCCCCGTGATGCACGCAGACTGCTCCTCGCAGCGGGCCACTCTCGGATCATCGGTCCTATCAAGGATGGCCATATCAACCCCTTCGAGCTACTCGGGAACGCCGCCACTCAACAGATGGGGGTGAACATGGCCGAAGTGGGGAGCCTTCTGTACGCCGCTCAGCGCGTTTCGACTGCGTTGCACGCCTTCATCGGCGTATCCGAGCATGCGCAGCGCGTCCGCGCTTCTGCATGGGCTGCATGCTTTGGCCATTCCTTGGAGGACACGCTCATACTACGAGAGGCAATTCTCGATCAAAATGTGCTGATTCTTGGCGAGACCGGAACCGGCAAAGAGATAATCGCGAACGCGGTCCAGCAAGGTACGCTGGGGGCAGGTCGGACACCTGCACCAACACAAACGGTAAACGCCGCAGCTTTGCCTGGAGAGCTTGCCGAGTCGGAGTTGTTCGGGCATGAGCAGGGCGCTTTTACCGGTGCAGTGAAGAGTAGAAAAGGCAAGATCGTCGAGGCAGACGGAGGAACGGTTTTCCTCGACGAGATCGGGGACCTCTCACTCCCTGTCCAGGCGAAGCTACTTCGTGCGATCGAAACAGATAGAATCACTCCCGTCGGCTCCAACAAGGAGATTCAAGTCAACGTTCGGTATATCGCCGCGACCTCGCACCCGATCGAGGAGATGGTCGAACGTGCGACGTTCCGCCGAGACCTCTACGAGCGGCTGGCTGGTTGCGTCATCAAAATTCCACCTCTCCGCCACCGCCCAGAAGACATCGTGCCGATCGGTATTGGATTGCTCGACCGCGTCTGCGCAGAAGCGCTCCAGCGGCGACTGGCGTTAGCTGGTGCGTCAGAAACCTTGTCGACACCTGTGGTAGCTCGCGATGAGGCGGCGACATATTGGCTGCAAACGGAGGCCGTCCACCGCCCGTGGCATGGAAACGCCCGGGAGATCGACAACGTGCTTCGATCCTGGCTACTCGGAACTAACCTGGAGTGGATGTCCAAAAGCGAGCCTTCCAGCAATGCGGCCATGCGCGGGGGCGCCACAAGCGATGTGCCTAACCGGATTCTACAGTGCAAGACAACGCTGAAAGACGTCCACGACTGGTACGCTCGCCGAGTTCTCGATTCAGTTCGTTGGAACAAGAGTGAGGCCAGCCGGATCCTCGGAATCGATCGAGGTACACTTCAGCGGATCATCAAGGGAGAGGGAGGGACGGACGACGACGCCTGAGCGTTGTTCCTTCTCGCGCTGGATGGCGCGGCTCCCACGACTTCGTGTAGCATCCGAACGCGTGCCGACGCTCGTCCTCTCCCATCGTTACAGTCCTGACTCGAACGCGCTCTTCGCCGCGGCGATCTCCGCCGGCTGGGACGTCGAGCGCCTTCACTCGTTCCGCTGCCCAGAGGGCCTCGCGGCGCGTGAGCCGGTGTTCTACGGAGAGACGATTCTGGCGGACGCGATCGCCGACGACCTCGGGATCACGCTGCTCGAGCCGACGAGCGACTGGCTGCCGCGGTTGCCGCAGCGCCATCGGCTTCGTGACGTGCGTCTCGCGATGCTCGCGGAAGCCTTGTCGATCCGGGAGCGCGTGTTCGTCAAGCCGACCGACGAGAAGTGCTTCCCCGCGCGCGTCTATGCCGACGGAGCCGCGCTCGACCCCGATCCGGTGTTGCCTCCCGACCTGCCCGTGCTGGTGAGCGAACCGGTCGTATTCGAGGTGGAGTTCCGGTTCTTCGTGCGGGAGCGCGAGGTGGCGGCATTCTCGCCCTACATTCGCGGTGGGGAGCTCGCTCGGAATGCGGCGGGTGAGTGGGAGGCGGACCGAGCGGAGGTGGAGGCGGCGTCTGCGTCGATCCAAGCGGTGCTCGAGGATGCCGACGTGGAGCTGCCCCCCGCGGTCGTCGTGGATGTCGGGCGAATGGCGGGGCGCGGCTGGGGTGTGGTCGAGGCGAACCCTGCGTGGGCATCCGGTCTCTGCGGATGCGATCCAGTAGCAGTACTTTCGGTGCTGCGGCGAGCGACCGTGGCGCGGGGCATGTTGTCGGAGGCTGACCGGCGCTGGATGCGCCAGGTCGGGTAAGAGACCTGTAGAATCCCAGGAGAAAGGACACCCAGCCCATGGAGCTCCGACGCACGAAGGCCACGAGCCATGGTGGCAGCCTGATCGACGCGCTCGCATCCATGAGTGAGCCCGAGCTCTTCAAGACCGTCGCCGAGCTCGCCGAACCGCGGCACATGTTCGTCCAGCGCGCCCAGAACCGAAAGGCCGCTCAGTTCATCGCGGATGCGTTCGAGGAGCTCGGTTATGCCGTCGAGCTCGAGGGCGAGCTGCGGAACGTCGTCGCAATGCCGCGCGGGGCCGTCGATCGCCCCCTGGTCCTCGTCGGCGCCCACTACGACAGCGTGCCCGATACGCCGGGCGCGGACGACAACGCGAGCGGCATCGCCGCCATGCTCGCCTGTGCGCGAGCGCTCGCGAGCCTCGGGACGCCCTTGCCCGTGGGGTTCGTCGCGTGGAATGGCGAGGAAGATGGGCTCCTCGGCAGCATCGCATTCGTCGCCCGCCGGCAACCAGCCGGCGCATCGATCGCCGCCGTGCACGTGCTCGAAATGGTCGGTTATGCGAGCCACGAGGCAGGTTCGCAGCGAATGCCGTTTCCGGTCCCCGGCGCACCGGACGTCGGCGATTTCATCGGTCTGCTCACGAACCAGCGCTCGAACCACCTCGTGGAGCTCGCGGCAAAGCAGGCGGAAGCGCTGGTCCCCGAGCTGCCGGTCGTGGGACTGAAGGTCTACCTCGGCCTCGAAGGGTGGCTCCCCGTGCTGCATCGGAGTGACCACTCGCCGTTCTGGAAGGCGAAGATCCCGGCCATGCTCTGGACCGATACCGCGGAGTTTCGCAATCCGAACTATCATCGGCTTACGGACACGTGGGAGACGCTCGATTATGCCTTCATGCGCCGCGTGACCCAGCTCCTCGTCGCGACGGTCGCGCGGCAGGTGCGGACGGGTTGATCGCGGTGCCCCGGGCACACCGGCTGGCGACAACAAAGCCAACCAGCTCAACCCCACGAGCCCGGTCTACTACAAGAGCTGCGCATTCCCTGCCCCTCCCAACCTGCTCTCGGGCCCCAAGCCGCCGGGCACGTAGATCCCAGGCCGACTCCTGCCTCAGGTTCCCCGGTTCGCGGAACCTAGGAACTGACATTGTTCATCCGATGCTCTACAACGCGGAGCAAACTGCGCTGCTCCAGCGTTACCATCGTTTCCGGAACGGGAGGAGACGATGCAAGAGCGTGGCCGCGGCGACGAGTACATCCTCACGGGGCGAGTCGTCGACATCCAGACCGGGCGAGGACTGCCGGATGTGCGCGTCGAGGCATGGGACAAGGGGCGGCTCTGCAACGACCTGGTCGCGTGCGCCTTCTCCGACGCGCTCGGCATCTTCCGCATTGTTCTTGAGACCCGGCACCTGCGCGAGCTCTTCCTCGACCGCGTCCCGGTGTTGTTCTTCCGCCTCTTCGAGGGCCCGACCTGCATCGCCAGCACGGAGCGCTCGGTCGTCTGGCGGATCGATCGCCCGGAGAGCGCGGTGCGGGTCGAGATCAACCGCTCGACGAGTACGCGCAGCTTTACCCCGGCCCCCTTCATCGTACGTGGTCGGGTAGTCACGGCCGCGGGGGCGCCACGCGCGGGCCTCGTCGTGCGCGCCTACAACCGGAACCTCCGGGAGGAGCAGCTCCTCGGCGAGGCCACGACCAGCGATACTGGTAGCTACCGAATCGTCTACGCGGCCGACAAGCTCGCCCAGGACTTCGAGTACACCGGCACGCTGCTCGACGTGGCGCTCTTCGATCCCGGCCCCGGACGCGGGCACCGGAAGTCGGCTGCTGATCTCGTCGTGCGCGTGTACGACGCGGAGCGCGCCGTCACGGCCGAGAAGAAGCTCTGCCACGCGCCACCCACGGCGACCGTGAACCTGGTGGTGGGCGGCGAGGTCTACCGCGGCCCCTCGGCCTACGAGCGCCTTGTTGTTCTTCTGGCCCCTGCCATCCGCAGCGCCTCTCTGACGGACCTCACCGAGGATGACATTCGCCATCTCGCGTGCAGCCTGCGCCTCGATCTGGACGACCTCGACGCCCTCGTCACGGCCACGCAGCTCGCACGCGCCCTCGGGATCCACCCAGCGGCCCTCTACGGGTTGTTCCGCGAAGGACTCCCCCGCGAGCGCCGTGGCTTGCTCATGACGAGGCCATCCGAGCAGCTCCGGGCGCTTCTTCTCGCGCTCGAGCACAACTTCATCCCGGCTGGGCTCCGGGAGCAGGTCGACGCCATCCTCGCAGGGCTCCACAAGGCCGCCGTGCAGCTCGCCTTCGAGCCGGCGGAGATTGGGCTCTCTCTGGGCGATCTCCTCGCCATCGTTCTTCCGGCCCGAGATGCGCAGGCAGCGCTGGTCTCGGCCTACCTCCAGTACGAAGGGCCGGTCGACGGCTTCTGGCAGGGACTTCGGGAATACCCGATGTTCAAAGAAGAAGGGCTCGTCGACCGCGTGCAGCTCGCCCTGCAGCTCGCCACGCTCACCCGCCAGCACCTGCCCCTTGTCCGCGCCCTCGACGAATGGCGTCGCAGCGGGAAGTGGTCGTCGCTCGCCGATCTCGCGAAGCTCGCTGTCCCCGACTGGCTCGCCCTCCTCGAGAAGGGCATTGACGGCGCACCCATCGGCGCCCCGCCTGACGTGCCGGGCGCCGACGACAAGGAGAAGAGCGCGAACTACGCGCTGCTCTTGACCGACACGCTGGCGAATACACTCCCCACGGCCGCGCTCGCGGGGCAGCTCCAGGGCAAGGCGGATCAAGACCTCGCACTGTTCTTCTCGAAGAACCCGGACTTCGAGATCGGCAAGACCCAGGTGCGCTCCTACTTGCAGGAGAAGCCTGGTGCCCTCGACGGCCTGTCCTCGCCGAAGACCGCGACGGCGAACCTCGAGGCCCTCGAGCGCCTCTTCAAGGTGACGCCCAGCCCCACCGAGATGAGCCTGCTCTTCTCCGCGGGCATCCACTCCGCGCAGGGCATCCAGAAGCTCGGCAAGCCGGCGTTCGTCAAATCGTACAGCCAGGTGCTCGGCGGCCAGTCCAAGGCCGAGACCCTCTTCCAGAAGGCCGAGCAGATCACGAGCGGCGCCCTCGCTCTCTTCGGGAAGTTCGCCTCCATCGCTCGGCCGCCTGGGCTCTACGTCCTTCCCGCTCCGGACCTTGCAAGCACGGGTGACGCTGCCGCGCTCATGGACATCTTCGGCCCGCAGAACCTCGCCTGCGAGCACTGCGCGTCGATCTACGGCCCGGCCGCCTACCTCGTCGACGTCCTCGACTTCCTCGGCCGCTACCCGGCAATCCAGAACAAGCCTGGGGATCCCGCGACGGCCCGTGACGTTCTTCTCGCCCGGCGCCCGGATCTCGCGCGTATTGAACTCTCCTGCGAGAACACCCTGACCGAGGTGCCGTATGTGGACCTCGCCGACGAGCTCCTCGAATTCCGCCTCGCGCACGCGGTTGATCCATCCGTTGCCCTCGACGCGCACATCAAGACCGTGGGCACTGCGGAGGAGCTTGCGCTCTCACCCCAGCCCATCCACGGCAAGGCGCGCTTCACGGCCTACAAGGCGCTCGCGCAGGCGAAGTTCCCCCCGGCGCCGCCGTTCAACGTCTGGGCCGAGGAGATGAACATCCTGCTCGCGCACTTCGGCACCTCGCGCGCCGAGCTTGTTGACGTCTTCTCCCAGGCCCCGGCCACGCCGATGCCGCCGGCACCCGGCCTGCTCGATGCGTTCTCGGCGCTGCTCAAGGAGACCAAGGCGGACGCGTCCGCGTTCTTCTCGGCCGTCGCCGAGCGCGCTGGGCTGCCCGCTGCCGACCTGGATGTCCTCATCAACAAGCTCGGCCTCGTCTTCCCCTCGAGTTTCGAGAACCAGGCTGCGGTCGGCCGTCTCTGGAACGCGATCCAAGTCGTAAAGGGACTCGGCGTGTCCGCCACGCGGGCCATCTCCTGGGCCACCACAACGGCTCCGATTGAGAGCGCCAACCCCGCCGTGCTCACCGCCCCGGCTCTGGCAGATGATGTCCGCCTGGCCGTGAAGGCGAAGTACACCGAAGACGCCTGGCCCGAGATCGGGCGTGTCCTTCGCGATGATCTGCGCGAACTACAACGTAAGGCGCTCGTCTCCGCCGCGCTCGCGCTGGGCAAGTACGACTCCACGAACGACCTCTTCGCCGAGCTGCTCGTCGACGTGGAGATGCGCCCGAAGCCGACGACGTCACGCATCCAGCAAGCGATCAGCTCGGTGCAACTCTTCGTGCAGCGCTGCTTCATGGGCCTGGAGCCAGCGGTCACGTCTCTCGACGACGAGGCCGCCGCGCAATGGGCCTGGATGAAGAGCTACCGCGTCTGGGAGGCCAATCGAAAGATCTTCTTCCACCCGGAGAACTGGATCGAGCCCGAGCTGCGCGACGACAAGACGCCCTTTTTCAAAGAGCTCGAGAGCGAGCTACTCCAGGGGGACATCACCGACATCCGTGCCGAGGGGGCATTCCGCAAGTACCTCCAGAAGCTTCACGATGTGGCTCACCTCGATATCGTCGGTGTGTGCGAGGAGGGTCAGAAAACCGGAAGCTCATGGATCACCATCCTGCACGTCATCGGCCGGACGCACACCTCGCCGCGCGTGTACTACTATCGGCAGCGCGTCGACCAGTTGTGGTCGCCCTGGGAGAAGCTCGATCTCGATATCCAGAGCGAGCACGCCCTGCTCGCCGTCTACAACCGTCGGCTGTACTTGTTCTGGGCGCTGCTCGAGGAGGCGGAGGACACCGGGCAAGAAGCGGCACCTGCGCCGAAGGGCGGCAAGCCCGCGGGCCATAAGAAGCCGAAGGAATACGATCTCGATGACGGGGGCAAACCGCAGCCGGACATCGACCCCGACATCGACGAACCGCACAAGTCTCCGGGCCCCAAGGCGCCTGCAATCAAGAAGAAGCCGATGCGGCTCAAGATGGCGTGGAGCGAGTACCAGAACGGCCGTTGGTCACCGAGGAAGACCGGCCCGGAAGAGCCTCTACGCCTCGATCTGCCCGAGGGCGACCCGGCTGCGCTGACGTTCTGGAGCACGTACAAGAACGGCCAGCTCGCCATCCTCTGCGCGGTGAAAGAACTGGCCCCGCCGGATCGAGCGCGCCGGGTGTACGAGCTCGTGCTGGGCTGCGACGGACGCCTGACTGCTAGTTCAGCGTCGAATCCATGTCCCACGGGCGCGCCGTACGGCACGCACGTCGCGGGGATGGAGTTCATCAAGGACAAGGACACCGTGGGCCTCTGGCTGCGCGGCTTCGTGCTCACTGACAAGGATGTGAAGGTCCTAGGGGCGACGCCGAGCGCGTACCGGCTCGTCTGCGCGGAGCGCGGGCCGATGCTCTGGACCATGCTTCACGGCGGATTCCCGCACCCGTCGTTCTTCTACAAGGACGACAGCAGGACTTTCCTCGTCAGGATCGAGCACCAGGCTCAAGCGCCCAAGCGCGTGGTAGCGGGAGAGGCGTCCCCCATGAAGCCGTGGGGACAAGTGCTGCCCGGACTCCCGCCCGCGCCGGCCGAGGGGCCGTTCTACATCCCCAACATCTCGATCGAGCTCGACCCGCGCCAGGTTCGAATCGAGACGTTCTACCACCCGCATGCCTGCGGCATGCTCGAGGCCCTCGATGGCGACGGCCTCGACGGTCTCTTCCGCTGGCCGGCGGACGGCTCTGCCCTCCAGCTCCGGAGCGACGTCTACTTCCAGGAGACCTACAAGCCTGCACTCTCCGTGGTGAAGAAGCCGTACCCGGTTGACGATATCGATTTCTCCTCCGCGGCGGCCTACAGCCAATACAACTGGGAGGTCTTCTTCCACGCGCCCTTCCTCATTGCCTGCATGCTCATGAAGAACCACAGGCACGAGGAGGCCCAGCGCTGGTTCCATCGCATCTTCGACCCCACCCCGGGCACAGGCGGCCCGGAGCGGTTCTGGAAGGTGAAACCTCTCCGCGAGAAGGCCGATCCGAAGGCACTCGCGGCCGAGCTCGCCGCGCTCGCGGCAGGGAATCAAGAAGCCCTCGGGGAGCTCGCGGCGCAGATCAAAGCCTGGCGCGAAGAGCCGTTCAACCCGCACCTCATCGCACGCATGCGGCCGATCGCGTACCAGCGGGCCGTCGTGATGAAGTACATCGACAACTTGATCGCGTGGGGCGACTACTTGTTCTCCCAGGACACGCGCGAGGCAATCAACGAGGCGACGGGGCTCTACATCCTCGCGGCGGACATCCTCGGCCCGAAGCCCGAGCTGAACAAGCAGCCCGAGGCTGCTCCGAAGACGTATGCAGAGCTTCTTGCCTCCGCCCCGCTCGCCGACCTCGAGAACCTCGTGCCCGAGCTCAACGGCGCCGGGGATGTTCCCCTCATCGACACGGCCAACTTCGCGATCCCGCCGAACGACAAACTCCTCGGGTACTGGAATCTCGTCGCGGACCGGCTCTTCAAGGTCAGGCACGGGCTCAACATCGAGGGCCAGGCACGTCCGCTCCCGCTCTTCGCGCCGCCGATCGATCCGGCGCTGCTGGTGAAGGCGGCGGCGATGGGCGTCGATTGGAAGGACGTCAGCGAGGTCGTGCCGATGCCCCACTACCGCTTCGGGGTTCTGCACGCCAAGGCGCTGGAGTTCTGCGGCGGCGTGATCGCCCTGGGCACGGCCCTGCTCTCCGCGCTCGAGAAGAAGGACGTGGAGAAGCTGACCCTGCTGCGTGCGACGCACGAGGCGGCGGTACTTACCGCTACCCGCGAGGTGAAGAAGCGGCAGATTGACGAGGCGAAGCAGACGCTGGCCGGTTTGAAGAAGACTCGTGAGGCCGCCGCGATCCGATACCAGCACTACAAGGGCCTGCCGTTCATGAACTCCTACGAGGAGCAGGCCATGGTGATGTCAGGCGCCGCCGCCATCACCCAGGCCCTCGTCCAGGTCACGCACACCGAGTCAGCGGGGGCCTACCTTCTTCCCACGGCGATCACGGGCGGCGCGGGCATCGCCAGCCCCGCTGCATTGATCGTGTACGGGGGCGAGAACGCGGCGAAGTCCGGTGAGTCGTTTGGCAACGCCCTCGGCGTGGTGGCGTCGTTGATGCGCGACGGTGCAGCGATGAGCGCGACGATGGGCTACTACACCCGCCGCGTTGAGGACTGGAAGCTCCAGGAGAAGATCGCCGCCAAGGAGATCGAACAGCTCGACAAGCAGATCTTGGCCGCCGAGATCAGGCTCGCGCTCGTGGAGAAGGACCTCGAGAACCACGACCTCATCGTGGAGAACGCCAAGGTCGTCGAGGCCACGCTGCGCGACAAGTTCACGAACGAGGCGCTCTATTCCTGGACGGTGAACGAGATCTCGACCGTGTACTTCGACGCCTACAAGCTCGCCCTCGGCATGGCGAGGCGGGCCGCGAAGGCGTTCAAGCACGAGCTCGCGCAAGATCCGCCGGACGTCTCGCTCACGCACTGGGACAATACGAGAAACGGCCTGCTCGCAGGGGAGAAGCTGTTGCAGCAGCTTCGGCAGATGGAGGCCGCGTACTTCGACACGAACAAGCGGGAGTACGAGATCACGAAGCACATCTCCCTCGCGCAGCTCGCCCCGCAGAAGCTCCTCGAGCTGAAGCACAAGGGCGTCTGCGAGTTCGATGTGCCCGAGCTCGAGTTCGACCTCGACTTCCCGGGGCACTACCTGCGCCGGCTCAAGACCGTCAGCCTCTCCGTCCCCTGCGTGACGGATGCCTACGGCACGCTTAACGCCACGCTCACGCTGGTGAAGAGCCGCGCCCGGAAGAGCATCGAGGTCACCGGGGGCTACGCCGAGAAGGTGAACGACGGTCGATTCACCACGCCGTACATCGCCCCGATCTCGCTCGCCATCAGCGGCGCGCAGAACGACGCGGGCGTCTTCGAGCTGTCTCTACGCGACGAGCGGTACTTGCCTTTCGAGGGCGCTGGCGTCATCGGTACCTGGAAGATTGAGCTCTCTGCCAACAACACCGACCTCGACGCATTGAGCGACGTTGTTCTGCACGTCCGCTACACGGCGATCGACGGCGGAGACTCGTTGAAAACCGAAGCACAAAAGAACGCCGCGCTGCTCCTCTCGGGCCTTCGCTTGTTCTCGTTGAAGGACGAATTCCCGACGGAGTGGCGCCACTTCCTCACGCCGGATGCCGGCGCGGCGCAGACGCTCGTGCTGCCGCTCGAGAAAAGCGTGTTCCCCAGATCCCGCAACAGCGGCGCCCCGAAGATCAACGCCGTGCGGATATTCGCCGCCTGGAAAGACCCCACGGCGTACTTCGCGGGCACGCCTCTCGCGGTGAGCGTCGTGCCGCCTGCGGCTTCATCCGTGCAGACCACGCTCGTGAAGGACCCCGGCGCTCTCGACAGCCTGGCCGTGAGCCCGACGCTGACGCCTGCCCCCGGAACATCCTGGGCAGCCGGTTCGTGGACACTCTCGGCTGCAGGCCCCGTGGGCGACGGCCTCGACAACATCTGGGTCCTCTGCGACTTCACGCGCAAGGGGGCCTGACCATGGAGGGCATGCCGAAGCGGTCCTCGGTCATCCCCAGGCCGACGGTGAAGGCGCCCAACCCCTCGCTGCCCAAGGGTGGCGGTGCCGTGCGCGGGCTCGGGGAGAAGTTCAACGCGAACCTCGCCGTGGGCACGGGCACGTTCAACGTCCCGATCGCGACGACGCCTTGCAGGGGCCTCACGCCCGAGCTCGCGCTCACCTACGACTCGGGGACCGGGAACGGCCCCTTTGGCGTCGGTTGGCACCTCTCGGTCCCGTCGATCACACGCAAGACGGACAAGGGCCTGCCCGAATACACCGATCACTGGGACACGGACACGTTCATCCTCTCCGGCGCCGAGGATCTCGTTCCGGTGCTCGGTCCGGATGGGAAGAAGCTGATCACCACCGAGCAGGGCCGGAGGATCCAACGCTACCAGCCTCGCGTCGAGGGGACCTTCGCCCGCGTCGAGCGCATCACCGAGGCGGGCGCCTATTACTGGCAGGTGATCACGAAGGACAACATTCGGCACATCTACGGCAAGTCGAAGACTGCCCGGGTTGCCGATGCATTGTACACAGACCGGATCTTCACCTGGCTCCTCGAGCGCACGGAGGACGCGCGGGGAAACATCATTCAGTACGAATACAAGGCCGAAGACCTAGCGAGCGTGCCGAAGTCTCTCCACGAGAAGCACCGGCACGAGGAGCCCAAGCTCTTCTCGAACAGCTACTTGAAGCGCATTCGGTACGGGAACAAGAAGCCCGGCGAGGCCGACGACTTCTACTTCCAGGTCGTCTTCGACTACGGCGAGCACGCCGCCGAGGCCCCGACACCGGAGGAGGTGAAGCCGTGGCCCTGCCGAAAGGACCCGTTTTCGACCTACAGGGCCACCTTCGAGATCCGCGCCTACCGCCTTTGCCGGCGCGTGCTGATCTTCCACCACATCCCCGAACTCGGCGCGGAGCCGGTGCTCGTGCGCTCGACGGACTTCGCCTATGCGGAGGCGCCGACGCTCTCGCAGCTCGTCGCGGTCACGCAGTCGGGGTACATCCAGAAGAACTGCGGCTACGCGAAGAAGTCGCTGCCGCCGCTCGAGCTCGGCTACTCCCTGCCCGAGCTCCATACCGAGGTACATACCGTCGACCCGGAGTACACCGCGGACCTCGGCAACGTCGACGGCAAGCGGGCACGGTGGGTTGATCTCGAAGGCGAGGGGCTGCCCGGTGTTCTTGTCCAGCACGGCGAGGGCCTGTTCTACAAGCAGAACCTTGGCGACGCCGAGCTTGCGTCGGCCAGGCAGCTCATGCGCCGTCCCAATGCCCTTACACCCACCATGGGCCGCACGGAGCTTCTGGATCTCGAGCACGAAGGCCGTCCGAGCCTCGTGTTCTTCAATAGGACCGGCTCAGGTGCTCACGAGCGCACCGAGGATGGCGAATGGGGGCCGTTCATGCCCTTCTCCTCCCATCCGAACATCCCCTGGAACGATCCGGGCGTGCGCTTCATCGACATCACCGGCGACGGCCAGCAGGACATCATCTTCACGAGCGGGCACGTGCACATCTGGTTTCCCTCGCTCGGCAAGAACGGCTGGGGGCCGCCGCGCAATCTGCCGATGGTCTTCGACGAGGACCTGGCGCCAACGGAGGTGTACCGGGACAATCGAGGCATCGTCTTCGTCGCGGACATGACCGGCGACGGCATGCCCGACATCGTGCGGATCAAGAACGGCAGCATCTGCTACTGGCCAAACCGTGGGCTCGGGCGGCTGGGGCCCAAGGTGGAGATGAGCAACGCGCCGCGGTTCGATGACCCGCTCCGCTTCGATCCTCGGCGCATCCGGCTCGCGGACATCGACGGCTCGGGGACCACGGACATTCTCTACATCGGCGCCGACGGGATCCAGATCGCCTTCAACCAGGCGGGCAATGGCTGGAGCAAGGTCGAGAAGCTGCCGGGGTTCCCCACGGCAGACCTCGGGTCGCCGATCTCGGTGCTCGACTTCTTGGGCACGGGGACGGCCTGCATCGTCTGGTCCTCGCCCTGGAAGGGCGTGGCGCAGCCGCCGATGCGGTACATCGATCTCTTGGGCTCGAAGAAGCCGTACTTGCTCACCTCGGTGAAGAACAACCTCGGGGCGGAGACGAAGCTCGAGTACGCGCCCTCGACGAAGTTCTACTTGGAGGACTTGAAGAACGGGACGCCCTGGGTCACGCGACTGCCCTTCCCGGTGCATGTACTCGCCCGCGTCGAGACCCACGACGCCGTGAGCGGCACGAAGTTCGTCAGTACATACAATTACCACCACGGCTACTACGACAGCGCGGAGAAGGAGTTCAGGGGGTTTGGCCTCGTAGAACAATGGGACGCTGAATCGTTCTCCGAGAACGAGCTCCACCTCCCCCCGGTCCTGACGAAGACGTGGTTTCACACGGGCGCGTTCCTCGAGAAGGAGCGGATCGAGGAGCAGTTCGCGAGGGAGTACTACGCGCTCGACACTCAGGCGCCTGTACTTCCTGACGCCGTTCTTCCGCACGGTATGAGCCCGAGGGAGGCACGGGAGGCGGCGCGGGCCCTCAAGGGCCAGATGTTGCGAGAGGAGGTCTACGGGCTCGACGGCTCGCCGCAGCAACAACACCCGTACCTCGTCACCTCGGCCAGCCACGAGCTCCGCAAGCTGCAACCGGCCACGGACAAGGCGCACGCGGTCTTCTTCCCGTACGTCCGGGAGAAGATCGAGGCCCACTACGAGCGGGATCCGAAGGATACGCGCGTCGTCCACACCCTGGCGCTCGAGGTGGATGCCTTCGGGCATGTGATCCGCTCCGCGACAGTGGCCTACGCCCGCCGGAACATGGAGCTGCCCGAGCAGGGGCTGCTCGCCACGATCACCGAGGCCACGGTGGCGAACGAGCCCAGCGCGCCGGGCTTCTACCGCCTCGGGGTGCCCCTCGAGACCCGGACGTACGAGCTCACGGGCCTGCCGAAGGCGCAGAGCGCGTGCCTGCCCTTCGCCAGCGTCCTCGCCTCGGTGAACAACGCGACGCCCATCCCCTACGAGGCCACCCCCGATGGCAGCCTCCAGAAGCGCCTCGTCGAGCACGTGAGGCACCTCTACTGGGACAGCTCGACCCTGGCCGGCCCGCTGCCTCTCGGGGCCGGGGACGGGCTTGCGCTGCCCTACGAGACGTACGCCGCCGCCTTCACCCCGGCACTGCTCGCCAAGGCCTACGGCTCCCGCGTCACGCCGCAGCTCCTCGCCGAGGGCGGGTACGTCGAGCAAGACGGCTTGTTCTGGATCCGGAGTGGACGGGAGA
>NZ_JAGTJJ010000113.1 GCF_028435365.1 Polyangium jinanense
TCGAGACCGCCACGCTGTCCCTGGTCTTCCAACGGGCCCGTTGGAAGAACTGCGCGGAGCGCAGTTCTTCCACCCTCGGTCCAGGCCGTGCCTGGTCCGGGTCGAGGGGCGGACAGCCCCCGCGGGGCCCGGGGCAGAGCCCCGGCGCGGCGGCCCCAGGAAGCCTAGAGCGCGCCGCGGCGCTTGACGAGCTCCTGGATGGCGAGGTTTGCGACGTCGAGGCGCATCCATGGATCGTTTGCCCCGACCCCTTCCCCACCCTTTCCGAGGGCGAACACGACGGGCGCGCTCGGGCCGAGGTCGGCCTTGCCGGCGCGGCGATTCAGGAGGCGTAAGGGGTCCACGAATGCGACGAATGCCGTCTTGTCGCCGACGGCCGCGACGGCTGATTTCGCCTCGGCGCGGCCGGAGAGGTTTTCCTTGCCCGGCGATTCGAGGATGGTCCGGAACGCAGCCTTGGCGTCGTAGCCACCCGCGAGGACGAGACCGTCCTTGCCGAGCATGTAGAGCACGTCGATCGTGCTCGGCACGCCCTCCAGCGACGCTGCGGGTTTGTCTTTCCGGTCTTTGCTCGCTTTTTCGTCCTTCTTTCCTTTGTCGTCCTTGCCGTCGACGCGCGCGAGGCGGATGCGGCGGATGTCGCCTGGGAGGTTTTCGAGGACGGTTTTTCCGGTGCTGACCTCGATCTCGTTCTGGCCGAGCCACGAGGCGAAGCTTTTCCGTTTGGCGAGGCCGAGGAGGTTTCCGAGGGCCTCGTCGAGCTTGCCTTCGTCGGCGACGTCGCTGCGCGCATAAATGGCCGGGCCCGTGGAAAGGAGCGAGACGCCGGCTGTGAAGGAGTCGCCGCGGCCCTCGGCGACGGCGACGAGCGCGGCCGAGAGGGCGGCGCGGTCGTCCTCGGGGACGTCCTTGCCCATCGCCGCGGCGAGGGCGTCGGCGTATTTCTTGGCGTCGGTCGTGCGCGATTTCGAGCTGTCTTGCAGATACACCGCGATGTCGGTGTCGGCTGGCAATTCGAGCAGGCGGCGCGGGTCGCCGACGGTCATCGCGGCGAGGTTCGAGGCGCCGGCGGAGCCCTCGCGTGGCGTGCCGAGCAGGCGCAGGTGCGCCGCGCGGTCGTCGAAATCGAGGGTGATGCGCGCGTGGTCGAGCTCGACGAGAATGCCGAGCAAGGCGTCCACGAGCCCATTCAGCGGGCTCGGGACGGGCGTGGGCGCTTTGCCGCCCTCGGCGGTCGCGCCGGGGCGCGGACGCGGACGGAGGCTCTCCCAGCTCGATCGCAGACCCTTTTCGATCGGGCCGCCGAGCGCCTCGCGCGGCAGCTCGAAGGCGACGTCGGCCTTCGGCATCTTCGCCGTGGGCAAGGTGCGCGCGACGTACGGGCCGACGTCGAGCAGGTCCGCGGTCTCCTGCGCGAAGAGAAGGTAGTTGCCGAGCAGGCCGATCACGATCGAGCGAGCGCCGCCGTCCTTGGGCTCGAGCAGGGTGATGGAGGTCTTCTCGTCGACGCGGATCTGGAAGCGCGCGTTCTCGCCCTTCACGAGCAAGCTCTCGACCTTGCCGGCGTCGCGCACGTGGATGCCCATCGCCGAGCGCGGGCGGCCGCCGCCGGTACGCTCGACGAGCGCGCCGACGAGCGGGAGGTTGCCGTCGATCTCGGTGGAGACGGCGAGCGGCAAGCCGAGGAGCGTGACCGCGAGGTTGCCGGCGTTCGAGGGGAGGAAGAGCGCAGGTCCACCGACGGCCGCGCGCGCCTTGGCCCAGGCCTCGTCGGGGTTCGGGACGAAGACCTCGGCGAGCAGGCCCGCCGGCGCGGGGATCGGCTCGAGGGGCGCGACCTTCTGCGGCGGCGGGGGCTGTTCGTCCTTGCAACCCGTGAGGGTCACAGGGAGCGCGAGGGCAACGGCGAAGAGGAGCCCGCGGGTGATGCGGGTGATGGCACGTCGGGGACGTCCTCGGAGGGGCGGGGCGTGGGCGCTCATCGTACGTCGGAAGGCTAGTACGAATCGCGGGCCCGTTTCACCCCGGTCTGTGGGGTTCGCATGCGGTAAGCTCGGCACGTGCCCCGCCCCGGTCACGACGAGGTCGTGCTGATCAACGGGTTCCCTTCGCTCTACGCGCAGCGGATCACCGAGCACGTGCTCTCCACGAACCCCCGCGCGTTCGTGTACGTGGTCGTGCGGGCCGAGGAGAAGGTCGAGGCCGATCGGGCGCTCGTCGGGCTCGGGGAGGCGGAAGCAACACGAACCCGCGTGCTCGAAGGAGATCCGGCAGCGATGGATCTCGGTCTTTCGGGCCCGGAGTACCGGCAGCTCGCATCGGAGGTCGATCGGATCCACCACGCGGCGCACGCGGCATGGGTGGGGATGGACGAGGCCACCGCGGCGCGAGCGAACGTGGCGACGACGGCGGAGATCCTGGAGCTCGCGCGGGCGTCGAGCTCGCTCGAAGCCCTGGTCGTGCACTCGACGGCGGCCGTGTCGGGCGACCGGACGGGCGTGGTGTACGAGGAGGATCTGGAAGCCGGGCAAGAGTTCCACGACGAGGCCGCGCGGGCGCGAATGCGGGCCGAGGCGCTGGCCCGGCGCGCGAGCAAGACCGTGCCGATCGTGATCGTGCGGCCCGGGGCGGTGGTCGGCGCGTCGGGGCCAGAGGATCGGCTCGACGTGCTGCATCTCGCGGCGCTCTTGGCGTTGACGACGCCGGCGGAGATCCCGCTGCCCTTGCCGCAACGAGGCGAGGTGCCGGTGCACGTGGTGCCGATGGAGTACGTGGTCCGCGCGTCGTGCGCGCTCGGGCGGATGCCGGAGGCGCGTGGGAAGACGTTCCACCTCGTGGATCCGCATCCGATCGCGGCGCGACGTTTCTTCGAAGTGCTCGGGCGCGCAGCGCGCGGGAGCAACCTGCGGCAGGTGCCGGCGAGCTCCGCGGCGATGCTCCTGCGTACGCCGGGGATCGAGCGCTTCGTGCGCAGCCCCAAGACGTTCCTGGAGCAGATCGCGCGCGGCGTGCGGTACGACGCGCGCGCCGCGATGAACGCGCTCGCGGGGACCGGGATCACGTGCGCGCCGTTCGAGGCCTACGCCGAGGAGCTCGTGCGCGAGGTGGAAGAACATGTCACCGCCAGGCGCGCACCGCGGCCGCCGTCGTCGTCTCCAGGGGGAGAAGCAGAGGTGTACGATCCGTTCTCCTGAGGTTTTCTGGGCGGGAGCGTTGCTCACGCTCGTCGTCACGGCCTGCGGCGGGGAACATCGGCTGCCAGCCGACGCGGGGCCGGTCCCGTCGCGTGCCGTCGCGTCTGCGTCCGCATCCGCGTCTGCGTCCGCCGACGTGCCCGCGCCGCCCGCGTCGGCGAGCGTCGCTGCGCCGATCGAGACGGCGATCCCGGACGAGGCGGCATCCGCGGCTCCGACGCCCGCGCTCCCGATGGGCGAGCCCGAGCTTTCGCGGTTCCAAGCGGCGCTGCGAGAGCTCGGCCGAGGCGGTCGCAAGGCGCACGTGCGGATCCTCTGGCTCGGCGATTCGCACGGGCAGGCGGACTTCTGGACCGGGGCGCTGCGCGACGTCTTGCAGAAACGGTTCGGCAAGGCCGGGCCGGGGTTCGTGCACGTCGGCTGGAAGCAGTACAGGCACGACGGCGTGCGGCTGTCGACCGACGACAAGTGGACGATCCGGCCGAAGGTGCCGGCCGCGTCGTCACGAACGGGCGACGGCATCTTCGGGCTCGGCGGGCTCGTGACGACGGGTCCGGCCGGCAGCGGTCGCGCGCGGGTGAACGTGACGGACGAAGGGATTCAGAGCCGGCTGTCGTGGGACGTGTGCTACCGGCTGCGCTCGGCCGACGACGAGCTCGAGGTCTCGCTCGGGAGCGGGCCAAAGACGAAGATCCGCGCGACCGCGACCGAGCCGCCAGGCGAGCTCCGGCACCTGTTGCTCGTGAGCGAAGGGCGCGAGACGCTGCAGGTGACGCCGACGCGCGGCAATCCCGAGCTCTGCGGGGTGGTGATCGAGACGGATCCAGCCGAGCGGCCAGGGGTGGTGCTCGACACGCTGGGGATCAACGGGGCGCGGTTCGGGACGCCGCTCGCCTGGGATGAAGCGAGCTTCGGGGCCGAGCTCGCCCGGCGGAAGCCGTCGCTCGTGGTGCTGGAGTACGGGACGAACGAGGCGGGCGACGTGGCCGTGGATCCGGCGAAGTACACGCAAAGGCTCGTGCGGCTCGTGGAGCGCATCCGCCGCTTCGCGCCCGACACGGACTGTCTCGCGCTCGCGCCGACGGATCGCGCCGACACCCGCGCACGCACGCCGCTCGTTCGTGACGCGATCCGCGAGGGCGCGAGGCAGGCCGGGTGCAGCTTCTGGGACACGTACACCGTCATGGGCGGTGAGGGCTCGATCCGAGCGTGGGCCGCAGAGTCGCCCGCGCGCGCGGCAGGCGACGGCGTGCACCTGACGCAGCGGGGCTACCGGGATCTCGGCGAGTCGCTCGCGACGCACGTCCTCCGCGGTTTGCCCCCGTGAAACCCATGCTCGTCCCCGGAAAAACGGCCGAGGCGCGTTTCCTGCAAACACCCGCCCCCTTCGGAGGGGGAGCATGGCCCGAGCGGGCGAGCTGTTGGGGGACCGATACCGGCTGATCCGGGCAATCGGCGCAGGCGGGATGGGGACCGTGTGGTGGGCCCGCGACGAACGGATCGGGCGTGACGTGGCGCTGAAGCTCTCACCCCCCGAGAGCGGCGTCACCGGGGATCCCGGCTTCGTGCGCGAGGCGCACATGGCCGCGCAGATCTCCCATCCAAACGTCGTGGGTGTCCTCGACGCCGGCGAGGCCGCCCGAGAGCGGCGCTTCCTGGTGATGGAGCTGCTCCACGGCGAGACGCTCGCCGAGAGGCTGCGCTCGCGCGAGCCGCTGCCCGTCGCGGAGGCCTTGTCGATCGCGATCGAGGTTTGTCGAGGGCTCGAGGCGATCCACGCGCACGGGATCGTGCATCGGGACGTGAAGCCGGAGAACATCTTCCTCGCGGACATACCGGGCGAGGGGCGCGTGCCAAAGCTGCTCGACTTCGGGTGCAGCGCGCCGATGGGCACGCCCGCTCTGCCGAGCGGGTTCGTCCCGACGCCCCCGCGGGCAGGCGAGTCGAACGAGCCTTCGCCCGAGGGGACGCCGGGGGTCGTGGGGACCCCGCAGTACATGAGTCCGGAGCAAGCACGCGGCGACGAGGACGTGGACGGGCGCGCGGATCTCTGGGCGCTCGGGGCGGTCCTGTACGAGGCACTCGCAGGGCGGGCGCCGTTCGACGGGACGGACGTGGACGCGACGATCGAGGCCGTGCTCTCGGAAGAGCCGGGCCCGCTGCCGGGCTGGGTCCCAGAGGGCGCGCGGCGGCTCGTGGCGAAGTGCCTCGAGAAGGATCAACGCCGGCGGTATCCGAACGCGCGGGCGCTGCGGATGGCGCTGGAGGAGGCGCTCGCCGATTTCATGGGCGCGTCCTCGACAGGGTTCACGCGAAGCCGGGGTTCGTCGGTGCGGCCACCTGCACGAGGTCGCGGGCGAACCGCAGGGCTTACGATCGCGACGGGGCTCGTGCTCTTCGCCGCGGCATCCCTTCCCTCCTTGGAAGTCGCGCGGCGGGCAGCGGCGCACCTGCTGCGCGCGACGGTCGGGGATGCGGTGAAGGCCGCCGCGAGCCGCTCACGCGAGGCGGTGCTGGACGAGGTGAGGCCCGACGAACCGCGGTGACGGACGGGCGTCGCGCCGGGGTTTCACCCCGGACCCCAGCAGGGGCTATCCGCCCCTGCACCCGGACCAGCGCAAGCGCTGGACCCGGGGCGACAGCGCGCGATGCGCGCTGTCGACAGGGAAGACGTCCCCAGCACGTACGGCAGCGCTGCTGTCTCCGCTGGCAACGCCGCTCGTGGTCTTGCCTCGGCCTGTTCGATGAACTGCGCATCGCGCAGTTCATCGACCCCGGGTCCAGCGCTTGCGCTGGTCCGGGGTGCAGGGGGCGGACAGCCCCCTGCTGGGGTGCGGGGCAACGCCCCGCTCCTCTCAGACGAGATGCCGCGCCACGGCCGAGCGATACGCTTGCCAGAGCGTGAGGGCTTCGGTCATCGCGTCGACGAGCGAAGCTGCGAGGTCACTCTGGGGCGGGACGTGGGCGAGGAGCATGTTCCACGCGTCGCGGCGATGCCCTCCCTCGACGGCGCGGTGGGCGCGGGCGAGGCGCATGCGCTCGGGGGGACAGCCGTAGTGCAGGACCATCGGGTGCGTGCGGATGACTTCGTCGATTGGCGGGAGGTTCCGTGTGCCTTCGAGCTCGGCGCGCTCGTGCACGCTGCCCTCGACGAAGATGGTGAGGACCGCGGCGCCGATCTGCCAGGGCGGGCTCGCGCTCACGCGGTCGAGCATCGCGCGGTAGGTGAGGGCCTCGGGTTCGAGCGGGATCGAGGGGTCTTCGATCGAGGCGCGATCGATGCTGAGACCGTCGATCATCTCCAGGAACAGGGCCGGGTGCGGGACGCCGAGGCTCAGCTTTCCGGTCTGCTCTTCGTAGAGGTTCTCGGCGAGCGCGATGCGCACGTCGTCGGGTGGTCCTTGGCCGAGGACACGCGCGAGCAGCACCGGGAAGTCGCGCACGTAGGTGCGGTATTCGTGGCGGAAATGCGCGGCGAGCGCGTCGCGCGAGAGGCCCGGCTTCGTGAGCTTCGGCCAGGCCTCGTGGTTCTTCTGGTCCATGATGGAAAGCAGGCGCTCGACGAGCACACCGCGCTCCCCCCTCGCGATCGTCATGGGCTCGATCCTCCTCGGATCGTTATGACGTCGAAGCGTCCGCGTGCACGCGATCGCCGCGTTACGCCGAGCCCGGCACGTCGTGGGCGTACGCGTCGAGGCCATGGCCTCGGAGCGTCGCTTCGACGAGGGCGAGCGGATGCGCGAGCGCGGGCTCGTTCTGCGCTTCGCCTCGCGTGATCACGAGCGGCAACGCGCGCGCGAGGAGGATGCGCGCGGCGCGATCGCGGAGCGCGTGCGCGAGGGGGAGATCGCTGGAGACGAGCTGGTAGGCGTGTGCGCCTGCGCGAAGGTAAAAGGCCTCGGCGCGGGCGCGCGTGGAGGAGGCAGGCGCGGCGAGGGTCGGATCCTCGGCGAGCGCGCGGGAGGCGGCTTCGATCCAGCGGACGGCGTGGCGCGCGAGGTCGTGCTCGGCGCGGTAGGTCGCGTCGATGCGGGCGCGACGGGATGCGTGCGATGCGAGCGCGGCGAAGAAGGGGCGGAGGAGCTCGACATCGAGGGGCGCGGGCTCTGCGAGGGCGCGTGTCGCGGCTGCGGGATCGAGGTCCGACGTCTCGACGGACGATGCGAGGGCCGCGAGCGCATGCGCCGTGTCGATCGGCGCGGGAGCGTCCACGACAGCATGCATGAAACGAACGAGATCGGCGCGGGTCCCGTGCTTGCCCGGCGCGAGCAGCAGCGTCTCCGGGAGCTCGACGATCAGGATGCCCTCGTCGAGATCCGCGGAGCTTTGCGCGCCTTCGGGGACGAGCAAAGCGCCTTTCGGCTGTGGATCGAGCGCGCTCGCGAGCACGCAGGCGCACTCCACCGCGGGCGCGACACGCACCGCCTCCCCATCGTCGACGAAGAGCGCGGGGAACGTCTGGCACCCGAGCGGTTTTACGTGTGCGCCTTGCGCCGCGTGCAAGCGGCAGAGCCCGCTGCCATCGAGGTACGCGCAGCGGCCGTCGACGAGCGGCACGGAGCTCGCTCCGCAGGCGGAGGAGCCTTGCAAAGGCGTGAACGCGCGTTCGGGGTGATCACCGGCGTCGAGCACGCGCGGCAAGAGCGCGCGGGCGTAGGCCTCCTCGACGGGCCGGAAGATCACGGAGGCATAAAGACGGCAGCAGCTCCCGCGACCGTCACACGCGAGGGAAAAGCCCGGCAGCGGATCGAGCCGTCGTGATGCGCCGCGGACCTTCGGTTCGGGCAGCGGCGCGACGCCTTCGGCAAGCAGGCCGGCCTCGTGCAGAGCGGCGAGGAACGCGCGCAGGGTCTCGACTTTCGCGAAGGTCGAGGCGCGCGAGGCCGCGGCCACGATCCCTTCGAGATCACGCGATCCGTCGGCCTGCGCGAGCAATCCCCACTCGCGCGCGCCGAGGCGGTATGCGAGGCCCGAGCGCTGATCGTGCAGGACCCAGAAGTCCTCGTCGCCCACGCGGTGACGCCGGACGACAGCGTGATCGGCGAGGCGGGGACGCGAGGGGAACAGCGCTGGCGACATGGTCAGTTGAGAGCCCAGTGCTGAACGTGTGCCTCGCTACCTGGATCCAACGTGCCCTGCGCTTTGCCGTGCGAGGTTCCTCGCGAGAGGCGCTGGCCGCGCAACCTGAAAAGCTTGCTGGATCCGGCTTCTACGAACCTGATAGCATGCGGCGGCAATGGCGCTCGATACTCAGACTGCCACTGGATCGGCTTCGAAGCTCGGCAAATACGAGTTGACGCGGGAGATGGCCGGCAGTGGCGTGGCGTCCACCTGGCTCGCCCAAACAGACGGAAGCACGAAGAGTTACGTCGTGCTTCGCCTGCACAAGCACGTGACGAAGAAGCCGGAGATCGCCGAGGCGTTCCTGCGCGACGCGAAGAACGGCAAGCTCCTCACGCACGCGAACGTGGTGCCGATGGTGGAGACGGGCGTCGGGGACGGCGAGATCTTCGTCGTGTCGGAACACTTCGAAGGCGAGACGCTCTCCTCGCTGGTCGCGAACGCGAAGACAGCCGGTATCCCGCTGCCGATCGCGCTGCGTATCGGCCTCGAAATGCTCGAAGGTCTGTCCGCGGCGCACGCGCAGGGCGAGCCCATCGCGCACGGCGAGCTGAGCCCGTTCCACGTGCTCGTGGGCAAGGACGGCGTGACGCGCGTCGGCGGATTCGGCTGGGCGCGGGCCCTCGCGAAGCTCGGTCCGCACGGGATCATGAAGCAGGATCGCCTCGCCTACGCGCCGCCCGAGCGCGTGAAGGCCATGAGCGCCGCGACGCCCGGCGCGCCGACGGGCACGATCGATCCGAAAGGCGACGTGTTCGCCGCCGCCGTGATCCTGTGGGAGCTCATCGCGAAGCAGCGCCTCTTCGCCTCGAAGATGGAGGCGGCCGTCGTGCAGAAGGTCCTCTCGGGGCCGATCCAGGAGCTGTCGTCCGTGATGATCGAGGGCCTGCCAACCTCGGTGGAGGACGCGCTCCCGAAGGCGCTCGAGCGGGATCCCGCGAAACGCGCGTCGCTCGACAGCCTGCTCCAGGCGCTGCGCAGCGTCCCGGCCGACGCAATCGCAAAGCCCGAGGAAGTGGGCGCTTTCGTGGAGAAGCTCGCCTCGAAGCCGGCGGCCGCGCCCGCCGTGGCGCCTGCCGCTGCGCCCGCCGCGTCGCCCGCCGTGGCGCCCGCCGCGCCGAAGCCCGCTCCCGCTGCGGCCGTGCGTCCGCCGCAGCCCACGGTCGCCGGCGTCGCTGCGCCCGGGGCAAACGGCAAGGCGCCGCTCGGCGCGAAGGCGCCCGCCGTGACGGCGCCTGCGCCCACGCCTGCCGCCGAGAAAAAAGACGCCGCGGAGGACAAGGCGGCCGTAGGCCCGACCGTGCCGAAGATCGGCGCCCCGAAGCCGATGGTCCGTCAGCGGACGCTCGTGGGCGGCGTGGAGCCGCCGAAGCCCGCGGGCCCGACCGTGCCGAAGCCCGCCGCGAAGGCCGAGCCCGCCGCCGAGGCGAAGGAGCCCGCGGAGGCGAAGCCTGCGGACAAACCCGCCGACAAACCTGAAGCCGCCCCGGCCGCGGAGGCGAAAAAGCCGGTCGTGCCGCCGCCGCCGAAGACCGCGCCGCCGGCGCCGGCACCGAAGCCGGGCATCCCGAAGCCCCCGGCCCCGCCCGTGGTCGCCGCGAAGCCCGAGGTGCCGAAGCCGCCGCCGCCGATCCGGCCCGTCGCGGAGTCGCTGCCCGGCGAGGACATCGAGATCGACGACGACTCCGGGGCCTTCGAAGCGCCGAAGATCGAGGCGCCGAAGGTCGAAGCGAAGGACGCGCCGAAGCCCGAGGCGCCCAAGGCCGAGGAGCCCAAAGCCGAAGCCAAGAAGCCCGAGGAAACGAAGGTCGAGGAGCCCAAGGCCGAGGACAAACCCGAGCACGTCGTGGTGACGAAGTCGGAGATGCCGACCGTCGTCACGAAGACGCCGACCTCCGGGCCTTCGCCGGCCGACGGCGACAGCTCCGAGGCGCCCGTCTCGCGCACGAAGGCGACCGCGCTCGATCGCCTCAAGCCCGGCAGCACGCTCGGCCGTTACGAGATCCTCCTGCGCGTCGCGAAGGGCGGCATGGCGTCGGTCTGGGCCGCGCGCCTGCAGGGATCCCGCGGCTTCCAGAAGACCGTCGCGATCAAGACGATGCTGCCGGACGTCTCCGACGATCCGGATTTCGAGACGATGTTCCTCGACGAGGCGCGCGTCGCGGCCCGTATCCGGCATCCGAACGTGGTCGAGATCTTCGACCTCGGGGAGCAGGACGAGATCCTCTACATCGTGATGGAGTGGGTCGAAGGCGACACGCTGAGCACGGTGCAGAAGGCGGCGAAGACCCTCGGCGGAATCCCGCAGAACATCATCCTGCGTGTCGCCTCGCAGATCTGCGCGGGCCTGCACGCGGCGCACGAGCTGCGCGACGACAACGGCGCGCTCGTCGATCTCGTCCATCGCGACATCTCGCCGGGCAACATCCTGATCTCGACCTCGGGCTTCGCGAAGATCGCCGACTTCGGCGTGGCGAAGTCACGCGGGCGCCTCTACGTCACGCGCACCGAGGGCCTGGTCAAAGGCAAGACGCCGTATCTCTCGCCCGAGCAACTCGGCGGCCTGCCGCTCGATCGTCGCAGCGATCTCTTCTCGCTCGGCGTGTTGCTCTACGTGATGGTCACGGGCCTGCACCCGTTCCGCGGGGAGACGGAGTTCAAGACCGTCGAGAACATCGCGCTGAAGGATCCGATCCCGCCGCGCGAGCTCGTCCCGAGCATCCACGCGGACTTCGAGAAGGTGATCCTGAAGGCGCTCGAGAAGGACCGGACGAAGCGCTACTCGACCGCCGGCGAGATGCAACGCGCGCTCGATCAGGTGTCCGCGCAGATCGGCACGCCGATCACGGACGAGGACGTCGCCGACTTCGTGCGCAAGGTGATCGGCGAGGCGAACGCGAAACGCGCGGCAGAGCTGCGCGCCGCGATCGCCGCGGCCGACGCGAGCATCGCCGCGGATCGCGCGAGCATCCCGCCGCCGATGACCAGCGAGCCGAAGGTCGACTCGAAGCCGGACACCTCGGCCAAGGCCGGCGAGAGCACGGACGTCCCCGTGACCACCGACGCCATCGCAGCGCTCCCCGACGTACCGCCCGCGCCGCCCGCGCCGCGGCTCGAGACGCTGCAGAGCGTGCCGGTTCCGATCGCCACGACCGCGCAGCCGGCCGCGAAGGACGACGACGACCTCCTGCTCGCCGCGCAAGCGTCGCAGAAGAAGAAGCGGCTCGTCATGGGCGTCGGCGCGCTCGCGGCCGTCGCGATCGGCGCCGTCGTGGCGTTCTCGGGCGGCGGGGACAAACCCGAGACGTCGACGACGACGGAGCAAGCGCCCACCACACAAGCCGCGCCGACGCCGCCGCCGACGGAGGCGAAGCAGCCCGAGCCGACGCCACCGCCGACGGCAACACCCGAGCCGCCGAAGCCCGAGGAGCCGAAGCCCGAGGAGCCGAAGCCCGAGGAGCCCGCCGTCGCCGCGCCCGAGGCGCCGCAAGCCGGCGGAAACAAGGCGCCGACCACGTGGAAGGCGCCCACCGTCAACACGACGAAGACCGTTCGTCCGCCGTCCACGGGGACGAGCAAGACGAACAAGACCACCAAGAAAACCACCAAGTTCGATCCCACCGGAATCTGAGCGCCGTGCGAACCAGAACAACCGCGATCGCAGCTCTCTTCGTTGCCCTCCCCGCGCTCTCGGTCCTCGGGCCGAGCGTCGCCCACGCGCAAGCCCCGGCCGCGGCGGCGACGCCCTCCGCGGCGGACATCGCCGCAGCCAAGAAGAAGTTCGAGAGCGCCTCGACCCTCTTCAAAGCCGGCAAATATCCCGAGGCCCTCGCGGACTTCCGCGCCTCGTACGACAAGGTGCAGAGCCCGAACTCGCACCTCTACGTGGCGCGCTGTCTGCGGGAGATGGGCAAGCTCGTCGACGCCTACCTCGAGTTCGAGAAGGTCACGGCCGAGGCCCAGACCGCCGGGGAGAAGTACGCGCAGACAGGCGAGACCGCGAAGGTCGAGCGCGACGAGCTGAACGCGAAGCTCACGCTCGTGAGCGTCGACGTCACGACGCCCGAGAGCGGCGCACGCCTGACCATCGGCGGTGTCGAGGTTCCTCAGGATCGCTGGGGCAAACCCTTCCCCGCGATGCCCGGGAGCGTGGACATCCGCCTCGAATCCGGCGCGAAGCCGGCCGCGTCGCAGTCGATCACCACGACCGCAGGCGAGTCGAAGACGGTGTCGATCGGCTTCGCGAGCCCGAGCAGCAGCGGCGACGGCAGCGGCGATGGCAGCGGCGGCGACGGCAGCGGCGGCGGCAGCGAGACGAGCGGCGGCAAGGGCATGTCGGGGATGCGCATCGGCGCGTTCGCGGCCGGCGGCCTCGGTGTCGCCGGCTTCGTCACGTTCGCGGTCTTCGGCTCGATGTCGAACACGACGTACGACGACCTCCAGGCGACCTGCGGCGGCCCGTGTCCCGCGAATCGGCAAGGCGACGTCGACAAGGGCAAGATGCAGCAGACGGTCGCGAACGTGGGCCTCATCGTGGGTGCCGTCGGCGTGGCCGCGGGCGCAACGCTCTTCGTGCTCAGCCTGAAGAAGGACAAGAAGCCCGAAGCCGCTCACACCGAGCTCGTCGTCGGTCCGGCCCACCTGGGCGTCCGCGGGACGTTCTGAGGCGCGAGGGCGCGCCCCTCTCAACGACGAACCGCGCAGGCCCAAGCTCCGCTATTCTCCTCTCCACGTCATGACCATCGTCGGCTCGCCGCCCGGTCGCGCCTCGGATCCCGCTGCGTCCCTGCCCCGCCCCGTCGTGCTCTGCATCGCGGGCGCGGCCAGCATCGTCGCGGTCATCGTGCTGGCCATCGCCGTCCGCACGTCCCCGTTCCCGGACCTCGACGAGGCCCGAGAAAACACGAGCGCTGCGAAGGATCCAAGCGCAGCGGTCGCGCCTTCCGACGACGACGACGACGAACCGCAGGCGGCGGCGCCGGCAGGCAACTCGCGCGAGCTCCGCGCGCAGCTCTCGAAGGAGGTGCGCGCGGGCAAGGTGAAGGACGCGGCGGCGACGCTGACGTCGCTCGTGGCCGCGGATCCGAGGTCGCCCGAGGACGCGGACGTGCGCAACGACATCCTCGAGCTCGCGTCGAAGGCGGCGTACCAGGGCGGCGCCGAGGCCGACAAGGTCTTCGAGGTGATCGGCTCGAAGATGGGCACACGGGGACCGGACGTGCTCTACGCGCTCGTGACGAGCAAGGGCGGCTCGAAGGCGGCCGATCGCGCGGTGGAGCTCCTGAAGCAGGACGACGTTCGAGCGCGCGCGACGCCGGCCACGCGGATCGCCTTCGACCTCTGGGCCGCGAAGAGCTGCCCCGACAAGGCTGCGCTGCTCGACAGGGCGCGCACCGAGGGGGACAGTCGCGCGCTCGGCTGGGTGGTCCTGATGGGCCGGAACTGCAAGATGTCCAAGGACCCGAAGCTCAAGGAAACGCTGGAAGCCCTCAAGTCGCGCTGATCGTCCGCGGCGCGGCCACGGGCCGGCGCGGGCGGGATCTCGGCGAGGCTTCGAAATGCAAAAGAGCCCGCCCCTCGCCGAAGCGAGGACGCGGGCTCTTCTGGCAAAACCCTCAGCGACCGCCGGGGGCCTTGCCGACCTTCGCCTTCTTGTCGCCGGAGTGGCCGTGGAAGGTGCGGGTCGGGGCGAACTCACCGAGCTTGTGGCCGACCATGTTCTCCGTGACGAACACGGGGACGAACTTGCGGCCGTTGTGCACGGCGAACGTGAGTCCCACGGCGTCGGGGACGATGGTGGACCTGCGGGACCAGGTCTTGATGACCTTCTTCGGGCCGCCCGTGGCCTGCGCCGTCTGGATCTTCTCCATCAGGTGGCCGTCGACGAAGGGGCCCTTCTTGATGCTACGCGGCATGGCTCAATCAACCCTTGGTTCCGCGCCGGCGGATGATCATCCCGTCGGTCCGCTTGTTGTTCCGAGTCTTCAGGCCCTTGGCGAGCTGCCCCCACGGCGAGCAGGGGTGACGACCGCCGGAGGAGCGGCCCTCGCCGCCGCCCATCGGGTGATCGACGGGGTTCATGGTGACGCCGCGGTTGTGCGGACGACGGCCGAGCCATCGCGAACGACCGGCCTTGCCGAGGGTGATGTTCGCGTGGTCGGGGTTCGAGACCTGGCCGATGGTGGCGCGGCAATCGAGGTGCACCTTGCGGATTTCGCCGCTCGGCAGGCGCACCTGCGCGTAGTCGCCGTCCTTGGCCATGAGCTGCGCGGCGACGCCGGCGGAGCGCACGAGCTGGCCGCCCTTGCCCTTCTTGACCTCGATGTTGTGGATCGAGGTGCCAGGCGGGATGTGGCGCAGCGTGAGGCTGTTGCCGGGCTTGATGTCGGCGTTGCGGCTCGCGACGAGCTTCGCGCCCACGATCAGGCCATCGGGGGCGAGGATGTAGCGCTTCTCGCCGTCGACGTAGTGGAGCAGGGCGATGCGGGCGGTACGGTTCGGATCGTACTCGATGGCGGCGACGGTCGCGGGGATGCCGATCTTGTCGCGCCGGAAGTCGATGATCCGGTAGCGCTGCTTGTGGCCACCGCCGCGGAACCGCGAGGTGATGCGGCCGTAGTTGTTGCGCCCGCCCGTCGAGGTCTGCTTCTCGATGAGGGAGCGCTCGGGCTCGGCCTTGGTGATTTCCTTGAAATCACTGACCGAGTAGTAGCGCCGCGCCGGAGAGGTCGGCTTGAAGTTCTTGATACCCATGGCTTACTCCGACTTCTCCTCGTCGAAGAACTGGATCTGGTCGCCCGGCTTGAGGGTGACGATCGCCTTCTTCCAGTTGTGCAGCTTGGCGTAGCCGCGCCCCATGCGCTTGTCCTTGCCGCGCATGACGAGCGTGTTCACTTCGACCACGCCGACCTTGAAGAGCGCCTGGATCGCGTCCTTGATCTGGATCTTGTTCGCGTCGCGGCGGACTTCGAAGATGACCTTGTTGCTCTGCTCGCGGAGCCGGCTCGACTTCTCGGTGAGGATGATCGGCCGACGAATGATGTGCTCGGGCTGCATGGCGTGTTCCTCTACCGAAGGCAGCGCGCTTCGAGCGCTTTGGCCGCCTCTTTCGAGACGACGAGGTGGTCGTGGCGGAGGAGGTCGTACACGTTGACGCCCTCCGGCGGCAAGAACTGGTGCGCGTCGAGGTTGCGGATCGACTTCACCAGCTTCTCGTTCGAGGCGCTGTCGACGACGAGCGACTTCTTGCCCGCCTGCAGGGCCCCGAGCGCGTCGACGATCGCCTTCGTCTTGATCTCGGGCAGCTCGAGGCTGTCGAGGACGATGAGGCGACCCTCCTTGGCGTACAGGGAGAGCGCGCTCTTCAGCGCGCCGATGCGCACCTTGCGCGGCGGACGGTAGGACCAGTCCTGCGGCTCGAGCGCGTGCGCCATGCCGCCGCCCGCGTGGTGCGGGGCGCGGATCGAACCCTGACGAGCGCGGCCCGTGCCCTTCTGGCGGTAGAGCTTCTTCGTCGAGCCCGCGACGGCGCTGCGCTCCTTCGTGGCCTTGGTACCAGCGCGACGCGAGGCGAGCTGGGCCTTGACGACCTCGTAGAAGAGCTGCTCCTTCACCTCGGCGCCGAAGACCTCGTCCGAAAGGTCGATCTCGCCGACCTGCTCCCGCTTGAGGTTGTAGACGTTGACTTTCATGGCGCGCTCCTAGCTCTTGATCTCGACGTCGACGCCGGCCGAAAGATCGAGCTTCATCAGGGCGTCGAGGGTCTGCTGCGTCGGCTCGATGATGTCGAGGAGCCGCTTGTGCGTGCGGATCTCGAACTGCTCGCGCGACTTCTTGTCGACGTGCGGGCCGCGGAGGACCGTGTAGCGACGGATCTCCGTGGGCAGGGGGATGGGGCCCGCGACGTGCGCGCCCGTTCGCTTCGCGGTCTCGACGATGTCGCTCGTGGACTTGTCGAGGAGCTGGTGATCGAACGCCTTGAGGCGGATCCGGATCTTCGTGGTGTCGGCCATGACGCTGCTTCTTCCCTTACTTGAGGATCTTCGTCACGATGCCCGCGCCGACGGTCTTGCCACCCTCGCGGATCGCGAACCGCATCTGCTCCTCGAGCGCGACCGGCGCGATGAGCTCGATGTTCATTCGTGATGTTGTCGCCCGGCATCACCATCTTGACCCCCTCGGGGAGCTTGACGGTGCCCGTCACGTCCGTCGTCCGGATGTAGAACTGCGGGCGGTAGTTCGTGAAGAACGGCGTGTGACGGCCGCCCTCCTCCTTCTTCAGGACGTACACCTCGCCCAAGAACTCCGTGTGCGGGGTGATCGAACCCGGCTTCGCGAGGACCTGGCCACGCTCGATGTCGTCCTTCTCGACGCCGCGCAGGAGGCAACCGACGTTGTCGCCCGCGATGCCCTGATCGAGCAGCTTCCGGAACATCTCGACGCCCGTGACCACGGTCTTGCGCGTGTCCTTGAAGCCGATGATCTCGACCTCTTCGCCGACCTTGACCACGCCGCGCTCGATACGACCCGTCGCCACCGTGCCGCGGCCCTTGATCGAGAACACGTCCTCGATCGCCATGAGGAACGGCTTGTCGATAGCGCGCTCCGGCTCCGGGATGTAGCTGTCGAGCGCGTCGAGCAGCTCGCCGATCTTCGCCTCCCACTTGGGGTCGCCCTGCAGCGCAGGGAGCGAAGCACCACGGACGACCGGCGCGTTGTCGCCGTTGAAGTTGTACTTGTTGAGGAGCTCGCGGACCTCCATCTCGACGAGGTCGAGCATCTCCGGGTCGTCCACCGCGTCACACTTGTTGAGGAAGACGA
>NZ_JAGTJJ010000114.1 GCF_028435365.1 Polyangium jinanense
CCGCCCCGGACCCGGCGGGGGCTGTTCGCCCCTCGACCCGCCCCAGGGCAAGCCCTGGACTCGGGTTGGAAGAACCGCGCGATGCGCGGTTCTACCACGAGCCGGTGGCAAGACGAGCGACAACGTTGCCGGTCGACACGTCGCGGCGCTCTCGGTTGGCAGCGTCGCTCCTGGTCTTGCCTCGGCCTGTTCGATGAACTGCGCATCGCGCAGTTCATCGACCCTGGGTCCAGCGCTTGCGCTGGTCCGGGTCCAGGGGCGGATAGCCCCTGGTGGGGCCTGGGGCAACGCCCCAGCGCAGCGGCCCGAGGTCAGCTCGGCCGACGCCGGAACGCGCCGGCTTTGTGCACCTTGCCTGGCAGCGGCCGACCGAGCACCCGCTCGGCCACGTTGCCCGCCTCGATGAGTTTGTCGAGATCGATCCCCGTCTCGATTCCCATCCCGTGCAGCATGTACACGAGGTCCTCCGTTGCCACGTTCCCCGCGGCGCCTGGCGCGTACGGACAACCTCCGAGACCTCCCACCGACGCGTCGAAGTCCCGCACTCCGAGCTCGAGCCCCACCAAGATGTTCGCGAGCGCCGTCCCGCGTGTGTCGTGCAGGTGCAGCGCGAACTGATCCACTCGCATCGCGTCGAGACAACGCAACACGATGTCGCGTGTCTGCTTCGGCGTCCCCACGCCGATCGTATCGCCCAGCGACACCTGGTAGCAGCCGAGCTCCAGCAGCTTCTTCGTGATCTCGACGCTCCGCTCCGCGGACACCGGGCCCTCGTATGGACATCCCCACACTGTCGACACGTACCCGCGCACGCGCAGGCCTGCCTCGATTGCCGGCGGCACGATCTCCGAGAACACCCCCAGCGTCCGATCGATCGACTTGTTGATGTTCTTCTGGTTGTGCGTCTCGCTCGCGCTCATGAACACCGCGATCTCGCCGAGCCCTGTGGCGAGCGCGCGCTCGAGACCCTTTGCGTTCGGGCAGAGCGCGCTGAACGTCACGCCCTCGGGTGGCCGCATCTCGCGCGCCAGATCCTCGGCGTCGGCGAGCTGCGGCACCCACTTCGGCGACACGAAGCTCGTGATTTCGAGCCGCTTCACGCCGGACGCGACGAGCGCCGCGACGAGCTGCTTCTTCGCTTCGAGCGGGACGACGACCGCCTCGTTCTGCAGGCCGTCGCGCGGGCTCACCTCGTAGAGCGACACCCGATCGGGCGCGTGGGCGAACAGATCGTGCGGGGCTGCGCTCGAGCTCGAGGGGCGATCCGTCATGGGGTGACCATTGTTCGGCATGCACGGGCGCCGTCAACGCGTTGTGCGCGTTAGCCGTGTACGAGCCGGAGGTGCCTCGATTTCGGGTTCGGGTTGAACGGCACTGGGTAGGTGCCCGAGAAGCAGGCGGCGCAGTATCCGTTCTCGGCCGCCTCCCCGCTGCTCGGCGAGGTCGGCCCGTTCGGGGATGCCACACGCTCGATGTTGCGCACCGACGTGACGAGCCCTTCGAGCGACAGGTATCCGAGCGAGTCCGCGGTCACGTACTTGCAGATTTCGCCCTCGGTGTGCGTGGCTGCGATGAGCTCGGCGCGCGTCGGCGTATCGATCCCGTAGAAACAGGGCCAGCGCGTCGGCGGGCTCGAGATCCGCAGGTGCACCTCGCGTGCCCCGGCGTCGCGCACCATCTTCACGATCTTCCGACTCGTCGTGCCCCGGACGATCGAGTCGTCCACGATCACGACGCGCTTGTTTGCGAGCGCCGCGCGGTTCGGCGAGAGCTTCAGCCGCACCCCGAAGTGCCGGATCGACTGCTGCGGCTCGATGAACGTTCGGCCCACGTAGTGGCTGCGGATCAAGCCCATCTCGAAGGGCGCGCCGGCGCGCTCCGCAAAACCGATCGCCGCGGGCACCCCCGAGTCGGGCACGGGCACCACGACGACGTCCCCCGCGTCATTCCCGCCCGGAACGGGCGACTCCTCGGCGAGCTTGCGGCCGAGCGCCTTGCGCACCTCGTACACGCTCGCGCCTTCGATGAGCGAGTCGGGCCGCGCGAAGTACACGTGCTCGAAGATGCAGAGCTTCCGCGTCCGCGGGGCGAAGGGCCTCAGCGATCGCGTCCCGGTCGCGTCCACGATCACCATCTCGCCCGGCTCGATGTCCCGCACGTACGTCGCGCCGATCAGATCGAACGCCGTCGGCTCGCTGGCGATCACCACCGCATCGACTCCGCCGTGCGACAGGCGACCCATGCAAAGTGGGCGGAAGCCCATCGGATCCCGCACGGCGATGAGCTCGCGCTCCGTGAGGAACAGGATCGAGTAGGCACCTTCGACCTGCCCGAGCGCCTCGGAGATGCGGCTCTCCACCGTCGCCTGCGTGCTCGCGGCGATGAGGTGCACGATCACCTCGGTGTCGCTCGCGCTCTGGAAGATGCTCCCGCGCGCCTCCAGCCGATCCCGCAGCGCCTCGTAGTTCGTCAGGTTCCCGTTGTGTCCGACCGCGACCGACCCGCGCGCGTAGTCCACCGCGAAGGGTTGTGCGTTGCGGATGTGCGAACCGCCGGCGGTCGAGTACCGCACGTGGCCGATCGCCCGGTCGCCGCGCAGCGCCGCGAGATCCGTCGGGGAGAATCCTGCTTGCACGAGGCCCATCGACCGGTGCGGCGTGAGCCGCTCCCCGTCGCTCGTGACGATTCCCGCCGCCTCCTGACCTCGGTGCTGCAGCGCGTGCAGCCCGAGGTAGGTGATGTTGGCGGCCTCGGGGTGGCCATAGATGCCGAACACACCGCACATGCGGCGTCTCTTTAGTACGAAAGCGGGAGCCGGCCACGCGAGGTGGCCCTTGCGGAGCGGGGAGGGGTGGAGAGGGCGGAAAGGCCGGGAGAAAACAGCGCTTGCGGGCGAGCGCTACTTCTTCGCGATGCCCCAGACCTTCGTGATGATGTCGCCCTCGAAGGGATCACCGTGGCAGGTGCCGCACTCCATGTCCTTCTTGTCGGCGCGCGTGAGCTTGTCCTCGTACTGCTCGTCCATGAACTTCTCGAGCGCCTTCTTGTCGGAGTGATTGAGGTTGTGCTCGTTGCCGTCGTGGCACGTGTCGCAGAAGACCGCGCCGCCCTTCTCGTCGCGCAGCGCGACGACGAAGTTCTTCCACATGCCGCGCGTGATCTTGATGTTGCGCGTCTCGGCCTTGTAGTCGCCCTCGACGTGGCAGCCGTTGCAGTCCTTGTAGCCGAGCGCCTTCTGGAAGAGCGGCATCAGCTTCTTCTTCTGCGCGAGGCCGATCTTCGGCAGGTCGGCGAGCTTGTCCGGGGCGAGGCCGATCTTCTTGATGTCCTCGAGCATCTGGCTCTGGCGGATGTTCGTCGACGGTTTGCCCGAGGCGGCCGGCGGCGTCGCGGCCGTCCCGCCCGTGCCCGTCTCCGCGGGCTTCGCGTCGCCGGCGGGCTTCGCGTCGCCTTCGGGCTTCGCGTCGGTCACGCCGCCCGTCTCGGCGGGCTTGTCGGTCGCGGACCCGTCCGTCTTCTGATCGTTGGCGGTGTCGGGCGCAGGCGTCGAACCGCCGCCGCAGGCCGCGGCGACGCCCGACAGGGCGAGAGCAAAAACGAGGGCGAGGTGCTTCGTGGCTACCATGGTGTCTCGGGCAGACACTACACGACCCGCCTCGCAGGACGGAAGTCCAAGGCGCGAAACTCGCGCCCGTGCCTTCAGAATTTGCCCGTGACCGTGAGGAACGTGAGCTTGTCGTTCGTCTCGCGGAGCCGTTGCGTCAGCATCCGGACGAAGCTCCAGAGCACTTCGTAGGCGAGATCCTTGTGCAGGAACAGGAGATCCTCGAAGGCGTCCTTGGGCACCGTGAGCAAGCGGCAGCGCTCGTGGACACGCGCGTCAGCCGAGCGGGGCGCCTCGTCGAGCAGGCTCATCTCGCCGAACACCGAGCCGGGTCCGAGCACCGCGAGCGCTTCCTCGCCCATGCCGGGTACCTCGCGGCTGATGCGCACCTTGCCTTCGAGGATGATGTAGAGCTTGTCGCCCGGATCTCCGTGCTGGAAGATCTTCGTCCCGAGCGCGTGGGACTCTTCGTTTGCGACGCGCGAGATCAGCTCGAGCGCCTGGGTGGTGAGCCCCTCGAACAGGGGCACCTTGCTGAGCTTCTCGATGCGTTCGGCGACGTCCACGTGTCCGCGGAGGATAATGAGGCGCCGCGCGGAAAGGAAGCGCGGCGACTCGGCCGCGGCCGATCATGGTCCGCGCGTGATCGTGGTCAGCGCGTGAAGCGCACGCGGATCGGCGGCGTCGCGGCTGTTATCGGGGTCCCGGTCCGGTCGAGCGCCGGCGTGTACCGCCTCGACAGGGCGCAGAGGCGCGCGGCGCGGCCGAAACCGTAGCCCGGATCGTTCACGACCTTCACGGACTGCGGCGACCCGTCCGAACGCACCGTGATGATGATCGACACCACGGCCTGATCGATCTGCTCGGCGTCGGCCTCGGGCGGGAAGGGGCAATCCCAGGCCGAGCTACCGGCGAGGTTCGCGGCCTTCGACAGATCCGGCCCCGCGGGCGCGGGCGGTGGCCCGCCTTTCCCCGTGCCCGTGCCGCCCTCTTTCCCATCGAGCGACGCGCCCTTGTTGTACGTCGGGACCTTTCCGGTCCCCGCCGCGCTCACCATCCCGTAGCTCGGTCCGGTCCCTTCGCCGCTCACGAAGCCTTGCCCCGTCATGTCCACGGGCTCTTCTTCGTCCGGCTCCTGCGTGAGCACCTTCGCGGCCTGCGAGGGCGGCGGCGGCGGCTCCGGATCCTTGTCGGGGACCTCTTCTTCCGGCGCCTTCTCGGCCTTCGGCGCGGGCACAGGCGGCGGCGCCTCGGGCTCCGGCTCGGGCTCCGGGGGTTTTTCCTCGGGCTTGGGTTTGTCTTCGTTCTTCGGCGTCAGGTCGATGTCGTACTCGGTCCAGAAGAACTCGTGCAGACCCTGACGCATCTCCACGACCGCGCGCCGCATGTCGAACAGGGCGGTCATCGCGCGCGCGGAGGCGTAGCCGTGCGAAAGCAGCGCGAGCACGAGCCCGATCGCCGTGCCCGTTTTCGCCGCGCGATCACCGAGCGCGACGACGGGCGCGAGCGGATCACGGTCGCGCTCGGCGGTGTGGTGGAACTGGCCTCCCCCCATCACGACTCTGTTCGCCGCCGAGCTCATGATCAATCTATCTCCAAGGTCCGGGCGTGGAGCTCCGCGTGGCCTTACGGAGCCCCTCGAGTTTCGAGCGAAATTATCACGGCGTCACGGGCGTGGGCGGCGGGGCCGGGGCCGCTTTGCCGTCCTCGGCGGGCACGGGCGTCACGCCGAAGGCGATCTTCGTGATCCCGGCGCGCTTCAAGAGATCGAGCGCGTGAAGCACACGGCCATGCTGGACCGTCTGCTCCGCGCGGATGACGGCGCGCAGATCGGGCGTCTTCGCCTGCGCCTCCTTCGCTCGCGGGAGCACGGCGTCGTCGTTCGGCAGCTTCTGGCCGTCGATGACCATGTCCCCGTTCGCGCGGAGCTCGACGCTGAAGACCATCTGCACTTCTTGCCCCGACGCGGCCTTCGGCAGGTCGAGCGGCAGGGCCTGCGACACGATGATCTTCGCCGTCACCATGAAGATGATGAGGAGCACGAGGGTGATGTCGACGAGGGGGGTGACGTTGATCCCCTCGACCATGTTGTCCTCGTTGTTCGAGCTCGACGCGGCCATCAGCCGTTCTCCTCGCTGGACTCTTCCTCGTCCTCGCCCTTCTTCGCCGCCTTCTTGTTCTGCGCGCCGTTCGTCTTCGCGGGCTTCGCCGCCTCGGTCTTCTTCGCGGCCACGGCGAGGGCGATGTCAGAGGCGGCCTCTTCGATGGCGCTCTCCTTCTCGCCGTGCAGGTGCGCGAGCAGGACACGCGTCAGCGCATCCGTGTTCGCGATCGTCGAGCGGATGAGGCGCTGGAAGTAGTTGTTCGCGGCGACGGCCGGGATGGCGACCGCGAGGCCGACGGCCGTGGCGACGAGCGCTTCGGCGATGCTCGACATGACCTGCTGCGGGGCCATCGCCGCGGAGGCTGCCTGCGCCATCGGCTTCTCGGCGGCCTTGCCGAGCGCGTCGAACGCGCCGACGACGCCGATGACGGTGCCGAAGAGGCCGATGAACGGAGCGTTGTTGCCGAGGGTACCGAGGTACGCGAGGCGCCGCTCGAGCTTCATGCGCTGGAGGGCGAGCGCGCCGGCCATCGCCTCTTCGGCGGCCTTCGGCCCGCGATCGGCCTCGACGAGGCCTGCCTTCACGACGGCCGCCTCGGCCGAGGGCGAGGCTTCCATGCGCTTCTGCGCGGCCTCGATCGAGTCCTTCAGCGTATTCCGCAGGTCCCGTGCCAGCACGACCACGTCGTCCCGCAGCGACCAGAAGAACCAGGCGCGCTCGAGGATGATCGCGACGCTCACCACGGAGAGCCCGATCATGAGCCACATGACCCAGGCAGCGCCGAAGCCGACCATGATGCGCTGCAGCCACTCGATGAGATTCATCTTCCGGTTGTGCCTTTCCGTCGTCGTGGGCCCTTGCAGCCCGGGCTTTTGATCTGGTTCACACGCCCTCTCGACGAGCTTCGAGGCGGGCGCGAAGTGGCGCTAAGCGGAATCGGAAGGCTCGGAGGAGGACTCGTCGCCTTCATCGCCACCGTCCGCGTCGCTGGCGCGTGAGGTTGCATCAACGATCTGACAAGCGGTGGCGAGGACCGTTGTGGCGTAGCCACCCTTCGGTAGCACAAAAGAAACGGTGAGCCCGCCGGATGCGTCAATCGGACGCACCAGCATGTCGGCGACCATGAGCCGCAGCGGCCGCCGGGTGCCCTCGCCGAGGGCGCGGAAGGCTTCGAGCCGGCTCGCATCGGGCAGCACCGTGGCGAGCACCTCGCGCTCGATGTCTCGCGGCGTGCCCTCGGGCCAGCGCATCTTCGCGCCGAACATCGGCCCCGTCGCCGAGATGGCCCCGGCCTCGGCCCGCGCCTTCGCGTCGTCGAGATCTCGCCCCTCGGCGGGGACGGCGAAGATCCCGCCGGAGTCGTGCTTTTTCGCGAGATCCCCCGGCAGCACGGCGGCCCAGGTCCCGGCCTCGACCCGCCGCCCGAGCACCTCGTTGAACAACATCGACTGCAGGGCCGAGAACAAAAGCCGCTGCTCGCGCCGATCCCGCGGCCCCCGCTCCTCCCCGCGCAGCCAGGCAAGCGCCCGCGCCGGGTTCTGACCGTCGCGCCCGAACCGTTGCGGTCCAAACGAGTTCGGCACCCCCACGCGCCCTGCCTCCGCGAGCCGCTCCCCCACGCGGGCGGCGTCGTCCTGCGCGAGACCTCGCAGCGTGATCGTGAACCGGTTCCCCACGAGGTGCCCCGGCTTCAGCTTGTTCCCGTGCCGGGCCGCGCCGAGGATCTCCACGCCCGGCAGCGACATCTGGGCGAGCTTCGCCTCCGCGTCCTCCGCGATCGGCACCTGGATCGAGATCGTCTGCGTGGTGATTGCGTGCCGGTCCTTCATTCCGGCCCAGCCCGTGCCGCGCGGATCGGCGCCGAGGGAACGCGCGAGATCCCGCGCCACGTCGGGCGTGTTTTTTCCGGTCTTGCGCAGGGTGACGTAGAGGTGCTCGCCCTTGCCGCTCGGCGCGTACGCGGGGATCTCCTCGACGACGAAGTCCTCGGGGCTCGTACGGATCCTGGCGATCGGAAGGGGCGCCTGCATGGGCGGCAGAGGTTGACCGAAAACCGAGGCCCGTCCAAGCGGCCACGGCGGATTTGCCCTCGCCGGAAGCTTTCGGTATGAGTCGACGAGGCGGCTCGCTCGTCCTTCGTGGCGCCATGAAGCCCATCGTCTTTTTCCGCTCTCCTCAGGCTCTTGGCCTCGCGGCCGTCGCGCTTCTCGCGGCGACCTTGCCGGCGCCTTCGGAGGCGGAGGCGAAGGGGAAGAAGTGCGCCGAGGGCATGGTGCGCGTGGCCGACAAGTACTGCATCGACACGTACGAGGCGCACGTCGTCGAGATCGTCGGCAAGAACAAGACGAAGTCGCACTCGCCGTACCAGTCGGTCTCCGGCCTGCGCGTGAAGGCCGTGAGCAAGAAGGGCAAGGTCCCGCAGGCGTACATCAGCCGCGATCAGGCCGAGGAGGCCTGCAAGAACGCGGGCAAACGCCTCTGCGCCGACGACGAGTGGATCGGCGCCTGCAAAGGCAAGAAGCCCACGACGTTCCCGTACGGCAGCGATCACGTCTCCGGCGTCTGCAACGACGGCGGTTTTTCCTCGTTCAACGCGCTTTACGGCGTCGCCGGCGGCCCGCCGCCGCAGGAGGCGTACACGTTCGCGAACATGAACGACGAACGCCTCAACCAGATGAAGGGCACGCTCGCGAAGAGCGGCGCGTACAAGAAGTGCAAGTCGAGCTACGGCGCCTTCGACATGGTCGGCAACCTGCACGAGTGGACCGCCTCGAAGTCGGGCACGTTCCGCGGCGGCTACTACCTCGACACGCACCAGAACGGCGACGGCTGCGACTACAAGACCACCGCGCACAACGCGCGGTACCACGATTATTCAACCGGCTTCCGCTGCTGTCAGTGACGCCTGATCAGAGCTCGTGCGGCATCAGATCGCGCGGGCTCCGCCAGTACTGAAGCGGCGAGTACGCCAGCATGTTCGACACGCGCGACGTGTAGATGCAGGCGAACTCCTCGACCTGATCGCCGAAGCTACTCGGCTCGATCGACTCCTTCAGCAGCGAGCCCCAGTAGGGGTGGAAGCGCTGATCGATCTCGCGTTCGAGCTTCGTCGCCTCCGCGTCCACGGAGCGCAGCATGCCCCGGATCCGCTCCACGGCGCGCTTCGCTCGTCCTCGCTCGGCCTCGTACGAGATCCCGCTCCCGTTGGTGATCCCGTGCCCGTTCTTCACGGCCTGCGCCGCGTCCTCGATCTTGCGCGTCAGGTCCTTGTACCGCTGCTGGTAGTACCGGAGCTGATCCTCGAGCTCGTCCCTGCGCTGCTCGAGCTCTGCGCTCTTCTGGTGCTCCTCGCGGCACATCTCGTGCGCGATCACCTCGGCCTCCATCTCCTGGATGATCATCGCCGTCCGCCAGGCCGACTCTTTCTTCGACCTCAAAATATCGCCGTAGATGTGATCGCCGACGTAGAGGATCCGGTCGCCGCCGATGCCGAGGGCGGCTTCGAGGTCGTGGAGGTTGCCGCCCTCGTAGATCACGCCTCGTTCGAGCGGGTACGTCGCGGGCCGCAGGTTGTCGCCGTCGCGCTCGAGGAGCGGCCTGCGCTCCTGGAAGAACGCCGGCTTCTGCGCCGCCACGATGATCAGGTCGAAGTAGTGACGGAAGCTCGGGTACTCCGGCATCGCGTCGCCGAGCAGGTACGTCATCATCCGCTCGGTGTAGGGCCAGCGCGAGTTCGTCAGCAAAAACAGCCGTTTGCCCGCCGAGCGTAGCTTGTGCAGCGTCGGCGCGAGCAAGGGGTCGCGCTCGATGAACCGCGGCAGATCCCCGAGCACCACGTCCAGGATGGAGCCGTCGCGGTGCGCCTCGTCGATGCACTCGCGGATGTCCGTGAACAGGTTCGCGTAGTCGAGCTCGATCCGTCGCGCCTCGAACGCCTCCACGATGCCCGTGTAGAGCGCGACCTCGCTCAGCGCGTAGAGCGTGTCGATGAAGTGGTAGCGGCCGGTATTCGGCTTGACGCGCTTCTGGTGGTAGAGCGAGCGCAGCTCCTCTTTCGTGAGCTCACGCAGGCCGTGGTAGCCTTTGTGGACCACCTTGAAGCGGTCCATCTTGAGGACGTTCCCGGCTTTTTTGTCGATCAAGAGCCCGCGGATCGGGAAGTCGATGGGCCAGGTGATCCCGCGGAGGATGTCCTCGTCGTAGCCGCGCTTGGCGAGCTTCGGGATCACCGCCTCGATGGACAGCTTGTCCATCTCGACCTGGTTGTAGATCGCCAGGGTGTAGTCCATGTCGAACCCCACCCAGTCGATCCCCGCCATCTTCAGATTGCGGTTCACGAACACCCGTCGCGTGCGCGGGATTCGCGCCGGCGCGGTGGGGGTGAGGTGCCCCTCGAACGGTAGAGAGAGCTGTTCGAACGCCACGGGACCCACAACCATCCTACCTCATCCGCAGCACATAGGCGCGCCGTCCACGTTGCACGCGTGCGTTCTTGTTCCAGCCCGCTCTTCTTCGCTCCCTCGTTCGCCTTCTCCGCGGACCCGTGCCCGCGTGACCTCCGTGCGCTATCGTCCGCCGGCACCCTCCGTCCTAGGCAGCGATGACGAAGAACAGGGAGAGCGGTCCGCTCCGGCGCCCCACCTCGTGGTGGCTCGGCATGCTGAAGAGGCGGGCCGAGCGGATGTACGAAGAGAAGCTCGATCTCCGTGAGCCCATCGTGTGGGCGTCCGAGGTAGAGCGGCAGGCGGCCATCGCCTTCTTCAACGCGGCCTTCCGCGCCGAGGAGTCGGGCCTGCGCCAGGCGCACGAGCTCGCCGACGAGATCGCCACCTGGGATCCCGAGCTTGCCGAGTGCCTGCGCCTCTACGGCAACGAGGAAGGCTGGCACCGCGAGCTCTTGACCGAGTTCCTCGCCTACCTCGGCGGCGAAGTCCGCCCCATGGGCCGCGTCACCGGCACGTTTTACCGCCTCTACGGCCGGGCCAAGCGCATCGAGACGATCGTTCTCACGAACCTCATGTTCGAGACGATCGGCTCGACGACCTATCGCCTCGCCTTGCGCCGCGCACGTCACCCGGCCGTGCGCCACGTGCTCACGATCCTCACGCGCGACGAGTCCTTCCACGTCCCGCTGAACGTGCACTTCCTCCGCGAAACGCTCGCGCGAAACCCGGGCACCTCGCGCCTGCGCCTCCAGGTGATCCACGACGTCCTCTACGTCGCGCTGCTCCTCTCGTCCTACGCGAGCCGCCGCCGCGCCGAGGCCTTTGATCACATCCCGTTCCGCGTCCTCTGCCGCGCCTACGCCGAGCACCTCGCGCGCCTCTTCGTGAAGGAGGACGATCTCCGCCTGCGGCCGCCTCAGCTCTTGCTCTGGCTCTTCGGCCTCACGGACGAGGTGCTGCGCGACGGCGAGGACACGTCGGCCGTGAGCGTGCGCGCCGCCGAGGCCGCCGTGGATCGCGAGCGCGTCGCGGTCACGGCGCTGTGAGCGTCCCGGCCATCCGCACCCGCAGCCTCTGCCGCGTGCACGACGGCGGACGCGACGCGCGCCGGGCCCTCGTGGACGTGGAGATCGTCGTCGAAGAGGGCGAGTTCGTCTGCGTCCTCGGCCCGAGCGGATCGGGCAAGAGCACCCTGCTCGCCGTGATCGGCGGGCTCGATCGAGGCTACCAGGGTCAGGTCGAGCTCTTCGGCGAAGACCTCGGCCGCATGAGCGACGCGGCCCTCGCGCGTCTGCGCGGCGAGCGCATCGGCTTCGTCTTCCAGCACTTTCACCTCCTGCATCACCTCACCGTGATCGAGAACGTCACGACGCCCGCGCTCTTCGATCCACGCGGCGACGAGGAAGCGTGCCTCGCGCGCGCAAAACACCTCCTCGATCGACTCGGCCTCGCCGATCGTGCCGGCGACACGCCCGCGGAGCTCTCGGGCGGGCAGCGACAACGCGTGGCGATCGCGCGTGCGCTCCTTCGCAAGCCGAAGCTTTTGCTCTGCGACGAGCCCACCGGCAACCTCGACGAAGGCACGGGCGCGCGCATCATCGAGCTCTTCGAGGAGCTCCATCGTGAAGAGCGCCTCACGATCGTGGCCGTCACGCACGAAGCGCGCCTCGCGCGCGCCGCGACCCGCATCCTCCGCCTGCACGAAGGCCGCGTGGACGCCACGAACGAGGAGCCCGCATGAAGCTCGCCGCCCTGGTCCGCCTCGTGCGCCGCGACCTCGCACGCGCGCGCCGCGCCCTCGCCGGCAGCGCCTTCGGCATCACCGCAGGCACGGCCACGCTCGTGTTTTTCCTCGCCCTTGGCCTCGGCGTGCGCGCCGTCCTCCTCGGCGAAGTGTTTCCCATCGATCGGATCGAGCTCGAGCCCCCGAAGGCCAAGGATCCGGGCCTGCTCGGCTTGCTCCTCGGCGGCGGCAGCGAGCCCACGGGCATCCGCCCCGACGACGTCGACGCGCTTGGCCGCGTGTCCGGCGTCAAGCGCGTCCTGCCTAAGCTCTCCTTGGCCTTCCCCGCGAGCGCGCGTGGCGGCCGCGAGATCCTCGGCCACGACGTCGGCGCCGGCGAGCTGCCCGGCGACGGCATCGATCCCTCGCTCGCCGCGGGCGACGTGAAGCCCGGCCTCTTCGTCGATCCGATGGACACGCCCGGCCCCGCCTGCGCCGACGACGCCGCCTGCACCGGCGGCGCGTACTGCGAGCGCGCGGAAGGCGCCGCCGAGGGCCGATGCTCCGCGCCCGTACCCGCAATCGTCAGCCGTTACCTCGTCGAGATCTTCGACAAGAGCATCGCGCCTGCGCACGGCTTCCCGGCCGTCGGCGAGACGCTTCTCAGCCGCGCGCAGGGCATCACCTTCACGGTTCGCCTCGGCGAGAGCCTGCTCGGCCGCGCCAAGCAGGGCAGCCCTCGCACCATCAGGGCCCGCATCGTCGGCATCTCGGGCAGCGCCACCGACCTCGGGCTCACGTTCCCGCTCGGCGTCGTGCGCCGCTGGAACCGCGAGTTCGGCGGCGAACGCGCGGCCGAGCGGTATTCGAGCGCCGTCGTGGAGGCGCGCTCCGGCGCCGAAGTCGCGGACGTCATCGACGCGGGCACCCGCATGGGGTTGTCCCCGAAGGACACACGCGCGCGCGACGTCAGCGTCCTCGTCTCGGGCGTGATGGCGTTGCTCTCGCTCGTCGCGGGTGTCGTCCTCGTCGTCAGCGCGTCGAGCATCACGCAGACCTTCCGCGCGCTCGTCCTCGAACGTCGCGGCGAGATCGCCCTCTACCGCGCGGTCGGGGCCACGGCGGGCGAGATCGGCGCGTGGACGGTCTCGCTCGCGGCCGTCGTTGGTTTCTTCGCGGGCGCGCTCGGCCTGCTCGTCGCGCGCATCCTCGCGTTCTTCGCGGACTGGGCCGCGGCCGAGAAGCTTCCGGACTTCCCGTTCAAGCCCGACACCTTCTTCGCGTTCCCCTGGTGGCTCTGGCTCCTCGGAATGGGATTTTCCGTCTTGTTTTCGGTCCTCGGTGCCATCGGTCCTGCGCGTCACGCCGCGAAAGTCGATCCGGCGCGGGCGCTCGCTGGCAGTTAGCCGGCTGCGAACCACCCGGCGACGGGGTCCGGACCTGGTGATCGGGTCACCCAGGGTCGATGAACTGCGCGATGCGCAGTTCATCGCAGCGCCTTTCACCCCCTCTCCACCGCGCGCGCAGGTCCCTCGACCTCCGTCATCGGTCTTCGACCCCGTTCCCGCAGGTCGCGGGACCTCCCAGATCGTGTGGGAACCCGTTCGCGCAGGTCCCAGGACCTCCCGGATCGATGTTGCGCTCCGTTCGCGCAGGTCCCAGGACCTCCCGGATCGATGTTGCGCTCCGTTCCCGCAGGTCCCAGGGCCTCCCGGGTCAAGCTTGAAACCGTTCGCGCAGGTCCCTCGACCTTCCCAGGATTGGTCTCATGTCGAAGCCGCTTCGCTGGGCTTTGCCCCAGGCCCCACCGGGGCTATCCGCCCCTGGACCCGGGGCCTGCGCAAGCGCTGGACTCGGGGTCGATGAACTGCGTGATGCGCAGTTCATCGAACAGGCCGATTCAAGACAGCCGCGCTGCCATTTCAACGGGCAACGTCGTCGCAGCGGCCCGTTGGAAGAACTGCGCGCAGCGCAGTTCTTCCACCAAAGGTCCAGGGCTTGCCCTGGTTCGGGTCGAGGGGCGAACAGCCCCCGCGGGGCCCGGGGCAGCGCCCCGGCGCGACGCCTCGCGGAGGATCGCCGGCTTGAAACGGACATCGTGAGGGACAAAGATGCGAGCATGAGCACGGACCTACCTCTCGCGAAGATCTCGTCCGCCGAGTCACTGCTCGTTGCGGCAGGACGTGACCGACGCCCGGGGGCGCCGCTGAATCAGCCGCCCGTTCCAGCCTCGAATTTTATCCTCGGCACCGAGCGCGCTTACTCGCGAGACGACGGCACGCCTACGTGGGAAGCGCTGGAAGAGATCGTTGGACTCCTGGAGGGAGGCCACACCGTCGCTTTCTCCTCAGGCATGGCCGGTGCCGCCGCGGTCTTCGATCAACTGCGCGTTGGGGCGCAGGTCGTGATTCCAGACGATTGTTATCAGGGCGTGGTCGGGCTCGCCGAACGTGGGAACCAGAAGGGCTTCTGGAGTCTTCGCAGATTGGCCGTCGACGATACCGACGGGTGGGTGCGGGCCTGCGCGGATGCAGATCTCATTTGGCTGGAGTCTCCGTCGAACCCGCTCCTGACGGTGGCCGACGTGCGCACCATCTGTTCGGCCGCCCGAAAGCCATCGGCCCTCTTGGCGGTCGACAATACGTTCGCGACCTCCCTGAATCAGCAGCCGCTCGAGCTCGGCGCTGACATTTCCTTCCAGTCGGCAACCAAGTTCATCGGTGGGCACTCGGACCTGCTCGCTGGGGTGGTCACCGTGCGACGTGACGATCTCCGCGCGGCTTTGCGGCGCTCACGTGAGCTGAATGGAGCCACGCCCGGCGCGCTCGAGTCCTACCTCGCGGTGCGTGGTGCGCGCACGATGGCGCTCAGGCTCGAACGCGCCCAGGCCAATGCGATGATCCTCGCGGAGCGCCTGCATGCACACCCTCGTGTCGCGGTGGTCCGGTACCCGGGACTTCGCAGCCACCCGACGCACTCGATTGCGCGCGAACAGTTGAAGGGCTTCGGCACCATCATCTCGTTTGATGTTCGTGGCGAGGCTCGGGCGGCCGACGAGGTGTGTTCGCGGGTCAGGCTCATTCATCACGCCACGAGCTTGGGAGCTGTGGAGTCGACGATGGAACGCCGTGCAGGCATCCCCGGCCAGGAGCATCTGCCCCCATCCCTCCTTCGGTTGAGCGTCGGAATCGAGAATGTCGAGGAGCTCTGGGCAGACCTCGCAGCGGCCCTGCGAGACGAGTAGGACGCGACCTCGTCACACTCTGCCCGGCTCCGCCGATAGGGGGACAGCGCCATGCCTCGACCCCTCCGCCTCCTCCTCGTCCTTGCCGTGATCCTCCTCGCCGCCACCTCGGCCCAGGCGGCCGAGCCGCTCGTCATCCAGGTCATCGTCCCTCTTTGCTCGAATGCCCAGATCGATTGCGGCAGCAATGTCGCCGGTGACCCCGACCGCCTCGACACGAACCTCTACTGGGGCGCCGCCTTTGGCCACCGCCGCTACTTCGACCGCAAGAAGAGCGGTTTCACCCGCGTCGACGTCGTCCCCGCCGACGGCCCGCGCCTCGAACGTGTCGTCTATCGCCGGCTCGTCTCGGCAGAACCTTTCGGCGGCAAACGCGGTGAAACCCTCGAACAGATCGTCGTCCTCGACGCCTACCACGGTGATTCCATCGACCGCGCCGTCGAAGCCTTCTGGCACCTCGCGACCCGCGGCGGACGTATTCGATTCCACGACGGCGGCAAAGAGCGCGAGGCCCGCATCTCCGTCGCCGGCTACGCGGGTCACAATCGCCTGATGGACGGCGTCCGCCTCCCACCCACGCCTGGCCCCGAGGAGCGCGGCCGCGCCATTCCCTCGTTCGTTCTGGCCTGCGACTCCGAGCCTTATTTCGGCCCCGCCTTGCGCGCCGCGGGCTCGGAGACGTGGCTCATGACCCGCTCGCTCATGGCCCCCGAGGGATACGTCCTCGACGCCGTCGTCAACGCGATCGGTGTGCATGCGCCTCCTTCCACCATTCGCGACCGCGCCGTCGACGCCTACGCGAAATGGCAAAAGCTCTCCCGCCGCGCCGCGGGCTCTATCTTCGCAAAACCTCGCTGATCACCGCCCGCCCCGCGGATTCTCCATCGCCACGCGCGCGGCATTCGACCGGACGTACACCGTCCGCTCCAGGAACGTCTCGAAGGCCTGCATCATCTGCGCCTCGACCTCCGGCCCCTCCAGGATCCCGAGCGCCCGCGCGATCGCTTCCATCGTCGACATCGTCCCCTCGCGCTCGCTGCGCCGCAGCGCCCCGAACCGCGTGGTTTGGCCCTCTGGCAGCTTCACCGGGAGAGCCTTTTCCGCGTCCGGATCCCGCCGCGAAATGCGCCGCGCTTGCCCCCACGTCCCATCGGGCACCATCAGCACGGCGCGCCCTCCCTCCACGAGATCCGCCGAAAGCACACGCGCCTCCGCATCCGGAAACAACAAGAGCACGCGCCCCTCGGGCAAGGGCGCCGCGGGCTCGCGGCTCGGATCGCCGTGCACACGCACGATCGTCTCGGGGATCATTCGCGCCACGAGCCGCCCGGTATTCGAGCTTTTGAACCGCTCCAGGTGATGCACGAGCAGGACTAGTACATCATCCCCAAAGTTCGTAGTGGTTCACGCGATCGGCATGAGCATCCAGCTGAAGGAACCGTGGAGGAGGTCGAGCAGCGGCTCCTGCTCGCGGTGCTGATAGGGCGTGGGCTCCCAGCG
>NZ_JAGTJJ010000115.1 GCF_028435365.1 Polyangium jinanense
TCATCGACCCCGGGTCCAGCGCTTGCGCTGGTCCAGGTCCAGGGGCGGATAGCCCCGGTGGGGCCTGGGGCAAAGCCCCAGCGCAGCGCCTCCCACATGAGACCCATTCCCGGATGACCGCGTTCGTCAGAGCATCCCTTCGCCCTTCAGGATGTCGTAGGTGATCTTCGCGGCCTCGGGGCCGATCTTCGTCTCGTCGTTTGATCGAATGCGGCACGCGAACACCCAGGTGCGACCTTCCTTCTCCAGCGCGCCGACGAACCACCCGACCATGGAGAGCGGCCCTCGCTGGCCCTCGGGCACTGCGCTGCCCGTCTTCCCGCTGAACACCACGCTCGCAGGAATCTGATCGATGAACGGAAGCCGGTCGCGCACGTGCTCCACGGCGTCGCCGCGCAATTCGAGGGTCTTCTTCACGACGGTCGTGGCGCGTGGCGAGACGGGCAGCTTGTTTTCGTAGAGAGCGGCGAGGAAACGGCGTTCTTCGCGGGGCGAGATCGTGAGCGTGTCGTTGAGCCAGAACATGGTCACGTCGCCCGAGGGATCGGCATTGCCGTATCGAAACGCCGAAAGATAGGCGCGATATCGCGGCTCGCCGACCTGCTCGGCGATGCGCTGGAAATACCAGACCGTCGAGTGCCACATCGCGGTGGCGAGCGAATGATCGCGGTTCCACGTGGCGCGCCATCGTTCCTTGCCGTCCCAGCGAAACACCGTGGTCTCGTCCTGCACCACGCCCGTGTCGACCGCGATGAGCGCGTTCGGGATCTTGAACGTCGAGGCGGGCGTCGTGCGCACGTCGCACTCGTCGCCGCCGTACTCGACCGTCGCGCCCGTGCCGAGCTCGACCATGGTGAAGCAGCCGACGAGCCCGGAAAACCGGGACGCGGCCGCCTTGGGGGTCCGGGGCACGCCGGGGTCCGGGATCGTGGCCGCCGCGCCCTGCGTGCAGCCCGCGGCGAGGAGGAGCAAAGGCGCGGCGAGGAGGCGCGCGGCGGCGGCGAGGGGACGCATGCGTAGGGTCATGACGCGCGAACGCCGCTTCCGACCGACGCATTTCCGGCCGGGGCACTTTTCGCGGCGCGCATCGATGGTTGACACGAAGCGACCGTCGCGGCTAGGAGAAGCCCGATGGTCGATTCCGGACGGCTCGACGTCGCCGTGCTGGGCGCCGGCGTGATGGGGCTCGTCGCCGCCGTCACGCTCGTGCGTGCAGGGCTCCGGGTCGTGGTCCATGAGCGCGCCGCCGATATCACGGCGAGCGCCGCGTGGCGCTCCGGCGGCATGCTCGCGCCCGACTGCGAGGCAGAGATCGCCGAGCCGCTCGTGGTCGCCCTCGGCCGGCGGTCGCTCGCGCTCTGGCCGTCGCTCGTCCCGGGCGTCGAGACGAACGGAACCCTGGTCGTTGCCCCCCCTCGCGAACCGGGCGTGCTCACCCGATTCGAGCGGCTGACCCACAATCACCGGAGCCTCGGCGAAGAGGCTCTCGGCGCGCTCGAGCCCGCCCTCGCCGGCCGCTACCGGCGCGGGCTCTTTTTCCCGCACGAAGGGCACCTCGACCCGCGGCGCACGCTTCGAGCGCTGCAGACGTGGCTCCGCGAGGCCGGCGTGCCGATCGAATTCGGTTTCTCCGGAGATCCCGATTCCTTGAACGCCGACCGTATCGTCGACGCGCGGGGCCTCGGCGCCCGCGACAGGTTTCCCACGTTGCGCGGCGTCAAAGGGGAAATGGCCCTCGTCCGGAGCCGGGACGTTTCGCTCTCGCGGCCCGTGCGCCTGCTCCACCACCGCCATCCGCTGTACGTGGTGCCGCGTGAGGGCGGCGTCTTCATGATCGGGGCGACGACGATCGAATCGGAATCGCCCGATCCGAGCGCGGAGACACGCGTCACGTTGCGCTCGGCCGGCGAGCTCCTCACGCAGGCGTATGCGCTCCACCCCGCGTTCGCCGAGGCGGAGATCCTGGAGCTCAACGCGGGGCAAAGGCCCGCCTTCCCCGACAACGCGCCGCGGATCGAGATCTCCGGGCGCACGATCGCCGTGAATGGATTGTATCGCCACGGCTGGCTCCTCGCGCCGGCGCTCGCCGCGCGGATCGTCGACGTTCTCCTCGGAAAGGTCCCCACGAACGAGGTCATGCATGCGGATCCGGCTGAATGGTGAACAGATCGATACGACGACGAAGGATCTCGCTGCGCTGATCGAGGACCGAGGGTTCGACGTCTCGGTGGTCGCGACCGCGCTCAATGGCGAGTTCGTGCCGCGCGCCCTCCGGGCCGAGACGAAGCTCGCCGAGGGCGACGCCGTCGAGGTGCTCCGGCCCATGCAGGGAGGATGAGCATGGTCGATTTTTATGGGCGCACGTTCGAAAGCAGGCTCCTCCTCGGGACGGCGCGATATCCCTCGCCCGAGGCGCTCGGCCAGGCGGTGGCGCGCTCGGGCACGCAGATCGTGACCGTGTCTTTGCGGCGTGAATCCGCGGCCGGCGCGAAGGCGGGTCAGGCCTTCTGGGAGCTCGTGAAGGCGCTCTCCGTGACGGTCTTACCGAACACGGCCGGCTGCCATTCCGTGCGGGAAGCCGTGACCACGGCGCGGATGGCGCGCGAGGTCTTCGGGACGCCGTGGATCAAGCTCGAGGTCATCGGCGACGACGTGACGCTCCAGCCCGATCCCTTCGCGCTCGTGGAGGCGACACGCGCGCTCGTCGCGGAGGGCTTCGAGGTTTTTCCTTACATGACGGATGATCTCGTGCTCGCCGAGAAACTCGTCGAGGCGGGCTGCCGCGTGCTCATGCCGTGGGGCGCGCCGATCGGGACGGGCCGGGGGCTCAACAATCCCTACGCGCTCCGGCTGCTCCGAAAACATTTCCCGGGGATCACGCTGGTCGTGGACGCGGGCATCGGCGCGCCGAGCCACGCGGCGGCGGCGATGGAAATGGGATACGACGCCATTCTGATCAACACGGCCGTCGCGACCGCGGGAGATCCGTCGGCCATGGCGGAGGCGTTCGCCGAGGCCATTCGCGCGGGGCGAAGGGCGCACGAGGCGGGGCTCATGGAGCCCACGGACCTCGCCACCGCGTCGACGCCGACGTTCGGCGCGCCGTTTTCACCTTTCGCAGGCTGATTCGAGGAGCGGACGATGCTCGTGCTGGATCGATTTTACCTGATCGTCGACAGCGCCCGGTGGCTCGATCGCCTGCTCCCGCTGGGTTTGCAATTCGTACAGCTCCGCATGAAGGGGCTCGAACCAGCAGCGCGGCGGGCGGAGATCGCGGCGTCCATCGAAAAGTGCCGGACGCGCGGGGCGACGCTCGTGGTGAACGATTTCTGGCAGGACGCGATCGATCTCGGCGCGGAATGGGTGCACCTCGGGCAGGAGGATCTCGCGGAGGCCGACGTCGCGGCGATCCGGCGGGCGGGCCTCAAGCTCGGCGTCTCGACGCACAGCCACGAGGAACTCGATACAGCGCTCGCGCCCGATCCCGATTACGTGGCGCTCGGCCCGGTGTATCCGACGACGCTCAAGGTGATGCCCTGGGCCCCGCAAGGGCTCGATCGGATCGGCGAATGGAAGCGCATCGCGCGGCGGCCGCTCGTCGCGATCGGAGGAATCACGCTGGAGCGCGCCGAGGGCGTGGCGCGGGCGGGCGCGGATTCGATCGCGGTCATCTCGGACGTCCTTTCGAATCCGGATCCCGAGGCCCGCTGCAAGGCCTGGCTCGACGCGCGGGCGACGTGGCCACGCGCCCCGGAATGACGGACGTTCTCCACGACGCGGCTCCGCGCTACGCTGGCGGCAAGAGGAGCCGATCATGAAGAAGCTGGGTTACGAGGTCACGGTGAACGAGCCGGGCGCGCTTCCGCTTTCGCGGGCCGAGGTGTGGCGGGGGCTCGAAATGAAGGCGGAGAACGCGCTGCCGTTCGTGCCGGGAATGACGCGATGCGACGTCCTGGAGAAGGGCGACGGCTGGCTTCTGCGCGAGATCGAATTCGGCGGTCAGCCCATCCGAGAGCGCGTGACGTTCGAGCCCGAGACGCGCGTGCATTTCGAGCGGGTCGCCGGGGCGCCGGGGTGGGTCGACAACGTGATCGACGAGCAGCCCGACGGCTCGCTCGTGCTCCGCTTCGTGTTCGGCGTGCCCGACGAGGACGAGGCCAAAGCGCGGGAGCTCGAGCCCGTGTATCGGAAAGCCGTGGCGGCGACGCTCGCGACGGTGCGGCGGATGGTCTCCGAAGGGACGATTCCGCGGCGCTGAGGTTCACCCGCGCCGCTTCGACGCGACGTACGCGAGCCCCTGCGCGTTGAGCGCCAGATCCAGCTCCAGATGCGCGCGGTCCTCGGCGTCGAGCGAGAGCCCCGCCTCCTCGGCCGCGCGCTCCATTTCCTTGTCGAGCGCCCCACGAATCATGGCCTCGGCCTCGGTCGGCGCGAGCGACACGGCCGCATCGACGAGCGAAGCGGAGAGGTCAATCCACCGATGAAGCTGCGCGGCCACCACGTCGAGGTCCTCGATCTCGCCAAAATGCGTGAGCGCCACGCGCCGCGCCCCCGACGTCCGGACCACCTCGATGCTCGCGTGCGCCGTCTCCGCGTCGAAATCGGTCGGGCTCGTGGACGGGAAAGCGAGGCGGCGGCCGCGCTGGAGCCGCGGATAAACGAGGCCAAACGTATCCCCGGTGAACACGGTCTCCCGGGCCGGATCGAGCACGACGAAATGGTGGTTCGCATGCCCGCGCGTATGCACGAACGTGAGCGTCGCACCGCCAAGCGGGGCGGTCTCGCGGTCCTCGAGCGACCGCACGCGCGCCGCATCGATCGGCAAGATCGTCCCGTAAAGCTCGGCAAACCGCGCAGCGCCGTAAACAGCCTCGGCGCTCTTGACGAGCTTCGACGGATCGACGAGGTGGCGCGCCGCCCGCGGATGCGCGAGCACAGTCGCATTCGGCAGCGCAGCGAGCAACGCCGAAGCGCCCCCAGCATGGTCGAGGTGGACGTGCGTGACGATGACCCACCGCACAGCCTCCCGCGCAATCCCCTCACGATCGAGCGCCGCAAGCAGCCGGGGAACCGCATGCGTGGTGTTCGTCTCCACGAACGCCGCTTCGTCGCCCTCCACACGGAGATACGCGGCGGCGATGTCGGGCCCTAGGTAATCGCAGTCGATCGTGACGAGGCGCGAGGAGCTCATGTGTCGAGCTTAGCAGACCTGGGCCGCTGCGCTGGGGCGTTGCCCCAGACCCCACCAGGGGCTATCCGCCCCTGGACCCGGACCAGCGCAAGCGCTGGACCCGGGGTCGATGAACTGCGCGATGCGCAGTTCATCGAACAGGTCGAGGCAAGACCAGGTACGACCCTGCCAACCAAGACCGCCATGACTGGCAACGCTGTCCCTGGTCTTGCCACCGGCCCGTGGAAGAACTGCGCATCGCGCAGTTCTTCCCCCTGAGGTCCAGGGCTTGCCCTGGTTCGGGTCGAGGGGCGAATAGCCCCCGCGGGGTCCGGGGCAGCGCCCCGGCACAGCGCCCCGGCCAACTGGCACAGTGCCAACGGAATGACTCCGACAAACCCTCGGGCAAACACGCGCTGCTTTCTCGTTGACGCGTCCCGGACGGCTCGTGTAAGGCATACCCTGGTGCGCGCGGGGGTGGGTCTTCCGTCCTCGAACACGAAAACGCAGGTAGGGAGGAAAGAGACGATGAGCAACGTCGACGGACACGACGCTGGTACACCCACGTGGTTCGACCTCATGACGCCGGACCTCGCGGGGGCGCAGAAGTTTTACGGGGAGCTCTTCGGCTGGACGTTCATCCAGGGCAAGCCCGAGATGGGCTACTACACGATGTGCCAGAAGAACGGCCGTAATGCCGCTGGCATGGGCAAGCGCCCCGAAGACGCGCCCTACCCGACGGCGTGGAGCGTCTATTTCGACAGCACGGACGTCGACGCCACGGCCGCCAAGATCCGCGAGTTCGGCGGCCAGCTGGTGATGCCGCCGATGGACGTGATGGATCAGGGCCGGATGTGCGTTTGCGTCGACCCGACGGGCGCGACCTTTGGCTTCTGGCAGGGCCGCTTGCACAAGGGCGCGCAGGTCATCGACGAGCACGGCGCGATGACCTGGTGCGAGGTCGCCACGCGCGAGAGCGAGAAGGCCGCGGCGTTCTACAGCAAGGTACTCGACGTCGAGGCCCGGCAGATGCCGATGGAGATGCCCGGCATGACGTACTACACGCTCCACAAGGGCGAGAAGGCCGTCTCCGGTATCATGCAAATGAACGAGCAGTGGGATGCCTCGATCCCGCCGCACTGGATGCCCTACTTCGCCGTCGATAGCGCCGAGGACGCGTGTAAAAAGATCGAGGCGCTCGGCGGCAAGGTGATGCACGGGCCCTTCGATTCGCCCTACGGCCGCATCGCCGTGGTCGCGGACCCCTACGGCGCGGCCTTCTCCATCATCAAGCTCTCCGCCGCCGCAATGGCCGCCTGATTCCCGCTGGGGCGTTGCCCCAGGCCCCACCCGGGGCTATCCGCCCCGGGACCCGGACCAGCGCAAGCGCTGGACTCCTGTTCGATGAACTGCGCGATGCGCAGTTCATCGAACAGGCCAGACTAGCGACGCCCCTGCCAACCAGAACGGCGGCGCTGCCATTTCAGCCGGCAACGCTGTCCCTTGTCTTGCCACCGGCCTGTTGGAAGAACTGCGCATCGCGCAGTTCTTCCACCCCGAGTCCAGGGCTTGCCCTGGTTCGGGTCGAGGGGCGAACAGCCCCCGCGGGGCCCGGGGCAGCGCCCCGGCGCGGCGCCTCGCCCTGTCTATCTACCGGGCTTGCCCCGATTTCTCATTCGCTGCCCCCTCCGCGCCAGCGATGCATACACATGTCATGCATCCGCCGAACGTCACCACGATCAGCCCCAGAACAACGATGAGCGCGACCGTCGAAGGGTGCATCTTGCCCTTGTTCGGATCCACTGGCGCCATTGGCTGCATCGGCTGCGCGCCATACGCCGTCCCGTAAGGCTGCTGCGGCGCCTGCGGGCCATACCCCGGCGGTGTCGCCCCCTGCGGGCCATACCCCGGCGGCGGCTGCGCATGGTATCCCGGCGGCGTCGGGCCCTGCGGACCATACCCTTGCGGCAGCTGCGAATGGTACCCCGGCGGCGTCGCCCCCTGCGGGCCATACCCCGGCGGCGTCGGCCCCTGCACGCCGTAGCCCGAATGCGCAGGCCCCAGCGTCGGGCCCGTCGCATACCCCGTCCCCGCGATCGTCGGCGCCACGCCGCCCTGCTGCACGGCCGGGCCCGGGCCCGGAGGCGCCACCGAGATGCCCGTCCGCGGCGCCGCCATCGCCCCGGCCGGCGGGACGGCGACACCCGTGATCCGACCAATCCGCTCGGCGGACACACGCGCCCGCTGCGGCGCGAATGGGACGAGCGCCGCCGCGAGCTCGCCGACGCTCGCGAACCTCCGCGCGGCGTCCTTTTCGAGGCAACGCAGGATCACCGCTTCGAGCGCGGGCGGCGCGTCCGGGCGCAGCGCCCGCAAAGGCGCCGGGGGATCGCCGAGAATGGCGGCATAGACCTCCGGCACGGTCGAGCCCTGGAATGCGAGCTTGCCGGTCAAGAGCTCCTGCAGGATGACCCCGAGCGCCCAGATGTCCGTGCGCGGATCGACGTGCTTCGACGAACGCAGCTGCTCCGGCGCCATGTACCCCGGCGTGCCGAGAACGCTCTGGGTCTGCGTCATCTGCTGCGCCTCGGGCGACGCGCCCACGAGCGCCGCCTTGGAGATGCCGAAGTCGAGCACCTTCACGCACGCCGAACCGTCCGCCCGCCGCGTCAAATAGAGGTTCGCAGGCTTCAGGTCGCGATGCACGATCCCTGCGACGTGCGCCTCGGCGAGCGCCTCGCACGCCTGCAGCAGATACTCGACTGCGTCCTCGATCGCGAGCGGGCCGTTTCGCTTTACGTGCTTCGAGAGGTCCGACCCCTCGAGGTACTCCATGACCATGTACGGCTCGCCCGTGTCGAGCGTGCCGACGTCGAGCACGCGCGCCACGTGCTCGCTCTGGATGCGGCTCGCGCTCCGTGCCTCGTTGGCGAAACGCGCGACGAGCTCCTGGTGCTTCAGGGCCTCGGGCTGCAGGAGCTTGATGGCCACGGTGCGGCCGAGGTGCAGGTGGTGCGCGGCGAGCACGACGCCCATGCCGCCCTCCCCGAGCACCCGCTCGATCCGGAATTTTCCCGAGAGGACATCACCGGGGCTCGGCGTGCTCATCGGGCCTCGGACGAGCGATAGAGGCAAACGGTCGCGATCATCGGCGGCATTCTTCCATGCAAGGTCCCTCCGAGCCAAGCGCCTTCGCGCGGGGGGCTTGTGCCACGCCGAGGGCCCATGCGATCCTCGCTTCCATGATCTTCCAAAGGCCCCTCTCCCGACTTCTCTTGACGCTCCCCACCCTCGCCGCGACGTTCGTCCTCGGCCTCGCCGCATGCGGCGACGACACCGACGGCACGACGCCCCCGCCGAAGTACACGCTCGACAACGTCTGCGCGCAAATCGCGCCCCAGCTCTGCGAGGTGCGCAAGACGTGTTGCGAGAAAGGCGATGGCTACGACGAGGCCGCGTGCATCACGTACGAGACCGAAGTTTGCGAGAAGAACGTGGCCGACGTGCAAGCGGGCCTCATGACCTTCGACGGAAACAGCATCGACGCCTGTCTCGTGGCGATGAAGCCCTACGCGGACAAGTGTTTCCTGACGATCCCCGACTACTACAACGCGCCGGAGGACCTCGCGCCGTGCTCGAAGGTCTTCGCAGGCAAGCTGACGGACGGCTCGACCTGCGAGCGCGACGCGCAATGCGCGTCCTCGGTCGAGAAACGTGAGATCGTCGAGTGCGACGACGACACGAAGAAATGCTCGGCGACGCGGTTCCTGCCGCTCGACGCGGCCTGCAAGGTCGAGGCGAACGCAAAGGAAGTCTGCGATCAGGGGCTCTACTGCGATTACGACTTCCTGGCAATGGAAGGTCTGTGCAAGCCGGCGAAGAAGCTCGGTGAGGCATGCACGCCGAGCCCGATCCAGCTCTCGTGTGGCCTCAACGCCTATTGCGACGCAGACACGAAGGTCTGCACCGAGGCGAAGGTCGAGGGCTCGGCCTGCCAAAGCCCACTCGAATGCCAGTCGCTGAAGTGCAACGCGATGGCCTGCGGGCCGATCGATCCGCTCTTCGACGGCGAGCAATGCAAGGGGAGCAGCGCGCCCTGAGCAGCCGCTGCGCCGGGGCGCTGCCCCGGACCCCGCGGGGGCTGTCCGCCCCTCGACCCGGACCAGGCACGGCCTGGACCGAGGGTGGAAGAACTGCGCTCCGCGCAGTTCTTCCAACGGGCCCGTTGGAAGACCAGGGACAGCGTGGCGGTCTCGATTGGCAGGATCGCCCTTGGTCTTGACCTGGCCTGTTCGATGAACTGCGCATCGCGCAGTTCATCGACCCCGAGTCCAGCGCTTGCGCTGGTCCGGGTGCAGGGGCGGATAGCCCCTGCTGGGGCCTGGGGCAAAGCCCCAGCGCAGCGCCTCCCAGATGAGACCCATGCTCAGCGTGCACGATTGGCGCGATCGGATTGGTCGTGGGGACTCGGTCTCGGTATGTTTCCGCCATGAACCGTGACCTCGTCCACCTCCCGTTGGCGGTGCGCGATCGGCTCGCGCGCCTTGGGGCGAACGTTGCCCCTGCGACCGCTGCCGCGCGGGTGCCGCCGAGCGGCGAGCTGAGCACCGAGCAGTTTTTCACCTTCTGGGAAGCGCTCGGGGCGTCGTCGCCGCCCGACGTCGGGCTCCGGTTGGCGGCGGAGACGCAGGTGCACGAGTACGACATCTCGTCGCTCGCGGCGCTGCACTCTCCCGACGTTGGCACGGCCTTGTCCAAGCTCGCCCGCTACAAACGGCTCTGCGGGATGAAGGAAATGGCCATCGACACGAAGGGGATGGAGGTGACGATTCACACGACCTACCTGCACGCGCCCGGACCCATGCCCCCGCGCCTGGTCGATGCCTCGCTTGCCTCGCTCGTCGTGCTTTTGCAACGAGGCAGCGGGCTTGCGCTTGCGCCGAAGCGCGTCGAGCTCTCTCGTGCGCGTAGCGACGAGCCGATGCTGCTGCGCTTTTTTGGCTGCCCGCTGCGGTTTCGCTCGGAGCGCGACGCGCTCGTCCTCGAGGAGCGCCTCCTCTCGACGCCGTTCGTCACGCACAATGCCGATCTCTTGCAGGTGCTCGTCCCCAGCCTCGACCAGAAGCTTGCGCCGCTCGAACAGGCCTCGTTCGTCGAGCAGGTCCGCGTGGTCGTCGCTCGCCGCATGTCGGGTGAGCGGCCGAGCATCGCGAAGGTGGCGCGGGAGTTGTCCCTCAGCACGCGCACGTTCCAGCGGCGCCTGGGTGAGCTGGGGGTCAGCTATCAGCACTTGCTCGACGAGGTCCGGCACCACACCGCGCTGCGCCTCTTGCGCAAGGACGACGTCGACGTCAACGAGATCGCCTTCCTGCTCGGCTTCGACGAGGTCAACTCCTTCACGCGGGCGTTCCGCGCCTGGGAGGGGACGACTCCGAAACGTTGGCGTGATTCGATTCATTTGTGGCGCGATCGGGTTTGAGGGCGGGCGCTTTGCGCACGATGCTTTGCGCAAAGGGAGGACATCATGGACCTGCATCTGAAAGACAAGCGCGCGCTCGTCACCGGATCGAGCTCGGGCATCGGCGCGGAGGTGGCGCGATTTCTGGCACGCGAGGGGGTCGAGGTCGTCGTGCACGGTCGCAATGCTGAACGCGCAGCGGCCGTCGCGAACGAGATCACCACGGCGGGAGGGCGCGCCGCCGTTGCCATCGGTGACCTGTCGACTGCCGAGGGGCTCAGTCGCGTCATCGATGCCGCCGAGCGCGCCTTTGGCGGCATCGACATTCTGGTCAACAACGCGGGCGGCTCGACGAACCTGGCCCATGCGTCGTGGTTCGACGCGCCGTTCGAGGAATGGCTCGACGAGTACAAGAGCAACACGCTCCCTGCTGTGCGGCTCGTGCAGGCGTTCGTGCCGGGAATGCGGGAGCGGCGGTGGGGCCGCGTCATTCAGATCTCGTCGCGCAACGCGATTTCACCTCATGCGCAACTCGGTCCGTATGGCGCATCGAAGGCGGCGCTGAACAACTTCACGCTGAGCTTGTCGAAGGCCCTGGCCGGCACCGGCGTGACGTCGAATGGCATCATGCCTGGGCTCATCGAGACGCCCGCGCTCGACGGGTGGTTCCGCGAGGTCGCCGCCAAGCAGGGCTCGACCGATCCTGCCGAAGGACGTGCGTGGGTGTTGAAGAACATGGTGCATCAAACGGTGGGTCGTCTCGGCACGCCGGCCGATATCGCTGCGGCCGTGTGTTTCCTCGCGAGTCCGCTGACGGACTTCATGACGGGCACGACCTTTCGTATCGATGGAGGGGCCACGCCCACGTTGTGACGACGAGGGGAATCCCCCTTTTCCGGTCGCACACCGGGAGGTCGTTCGATGAACTGCGCATCGCGCAGTTCATCGACCCCGGGTCCAGCGCTTGCGCTGGTCCGGGTCCAGGGGCGGACAGCCCCTGGTGGGGCCTGGGGCAACGCCCCAGCGCAGCGCCTCCCCATGCTCAGGCTCAAGCCTGCGGCGCCGCGTCGACCGCCTCCAGCGTCACCGGCACTCCATTCAGAATGGCCGTCCCCGTGAGCGGCTCGACGTAGAGATCGTCGGTGATTGCATTCGCGTTTGCGCCGGGCACGCTCCCTGCGACGCGCATCGTGTCGGCCGCCGCGGCGTGCCCGTGGCCGTGCGGCAGGCTCACGACGCCCGGCATCACGTCCTCCGTCACGGCCATTCCCACGACGACCTCGCCCACGCGACTCCGCACGCGCACGCGCGCTCCCGAGGAAAGCCCAAGCCGCTCCGCATCTGTCGGATGCACGAGCAACATCGAGCGATCTGGCCCCTTCACGAGTGACGGGACGTTGTGCATCCAGGAATTGTTGTTCCGCATGTGCCGCCGCCCGATGAGCACGAGGCCCGCTGCCGTCACCTCGTCGAGGAATCGCTCGAGACGCGGGACATCGGCGAGGATCTCGGGCGGCGCGAGGCAGACCTTTCCGGTCTTCGTGCGCACGCGCTCCCGGAACATGGGCCGGAGCGGGCCGAGGTCGATCCCGTGCTTGGCCTTCTTCAACTTTTCGAGGTTGAGCCCCTTCGAGAACGGGAGGAATCGATCCCCGTACGGGCCCATGCGGAGCAACAGATCGAGATTGCCGTCGGCGCCGAGCTTGTTCAAGAGCCCAACGAACCGCTCGGCGGCAGCACCGAGCGGTGACGGCGAGATACGCTTCCCGAGGACACGCCCCGCGAGCTCCACGAGGATCTCCGCATCGTCCTTCGTATCCGGCGGGGCCTCGATCACGGGCGCGGACCATTTTGCCGTGTTCCGGACCGCGAGCGTGTGGAAGAGCAGATCGTAATGGCTACGCTCGAGCGCATACCGCGGCGGCAGGACGAGGTGCGCGTGCCGGGTCGTCTCGTTCAGGTAGATGTCGATCGCCACCATGAAATCGAGGTTCGCGAGGGCTTTCTCGATACGCTCCCCATTCGGGACCGAGAGGACGGGATTGCCCGCGACGACGACGAACCCGCGAATCTGCCCGTCTCCGGGCGTCTCCATTTCCTCGGCCATGGTGGTGGCGGGGAGGTTTCCGCCGACCTCGGGCAATCCTCGGACCCGAGAACGGAAGCGGCCGGTGCCGCCCATACCGATCATCCGCGCGACCCGCACGACGTCCGCCGCGGGGGTCGGGAACATGGCGCAGCCAGGGCGATCGAAATGGCCGGTGACGATGTTCAGCGCGTCGACGAGATAACTCGACAGCGGGCCGAACGCGCTCGTGGAGAGACCCATGCGGCCATACGCGACGGCACGCGGCGCCTTGGCGAATTCGCGGGCGATGCGGCGAATGACGAGGGCCGGGACGCCCGTCGGTTCGGATACGCGCTCGGGGGAGAAGCGCTTCGCAATGGCCCGGAGCTCGGAGACGCCGTCGGCGATGTCGGAGAGGGCGCCGGCATCGTAAAGCTTTTCGTCGAAGACGACGTGGAGCAAACCGAGGAGGAGGGCCGCGTCGGAGCCGGGGCGAATGAAATGGTGCTCGTCGGCAAAGCCTGTGGTCTCGGTCTTGCGCGGGTCGAAGAGGACGAACCTGCCGCCACGCTCGCGCACGCCGGAGAGCCTGCCGCGGACGTCGCCGAGGGTCATGATGCTGCCACCGGAGGCCGCGGGATTCGCGCCGAAGACGAGGAAATAATCGGTGTGGTCGATGTCGGGGATGGTCAGGCTCGTGGCCTCGCCGTACATCTGGAGGGCCGCGTAAATGCGGGGATTCGCGTCCTGGGAGTTCGAATCGAAGCGGTTCTTCGTGCCGAGGGCCATTCCGAGCAAGCTCGCGCCGAGGATCGCGCCGTGCCCGTGCGCCGCGGGATTGCCGAGGTACATGCCGACGGAATCGGGGCCGTGCTCGCGCTGGAGGGCGGCGAGGCGCTCGCCCGCCTCGGCGAGGGCCTCGTCCCAGCTCACGCGGACGAAGCCCGAGGCGGTGCGGCGCATGGGGTGGCGGAGGCGATCGGGATCCTCCTGGAGCTCCCGCATGGCCGGGCCCTTGGGACAGATGTGGCCCCGCGAGAAGACGTCGTCCCGATCGCCGCGAATGTCGACGACGCGGTTGTCTTCGACGGCGACGCGCATGCCGCACATGGCCTCGCAGACGTTGCACGTGCGGAAATGAACCGTGGCCCCCATGGTGCGCTCCTTGGTCCGGGTCCGTCCGGATGGGGAGGCATCCTACCAAAAAAGGGCGGAGAAGCGGCAAGAGGAGGTCGGCACGTCCGGGCGGACGCTTGGCGCTGGTGCAAGCAAGGGTCCGGACGTCCGGCGAGACGCTTGGCGCTGGTGCAAGCGAGGGTCCGGACGTCCGGAGGGACGCTTGGCGCTGGTGCAAGCGAGGGTCCGGACGTCCGGAGGGACGCTTGGCGCTGGTGCAAGCGAGGGTCCGGACGTCCGGAGGGACGCTTGGCGCTGGTGCAAGCAAGGGTCCGGACGTCCGGAGGGACGCTTGGCGCTGGTGCAAGCGAGGATCCGGACGTCTGGAGGGACGCTTGGCGCTGGTGCGAGCGGGAGTCCGGACGTCCGGAGGGACGCTTGGCGCTGGTGCAAGCGAGGATCCGGACGTCCGGAGGGACGTTTGGCGCGGGTGCGAAGGGGTGTCGGCGCGCGGGGACCGCTCAGGACCGCCGCATCGCCCGGATCTTGCCGGCAACGACGTCGGCCACGAAGCCAAACGCCTTGGCGAGGTCCTTGTCCGGCGCGGAGGCGCCGAAGTTGTCGCGGCCGATGACGAGGCCACGCTCGCCGACGAGCGCGCGCCAAGGCAACGTCGAGCCCGCCTCGATGACCACGCGCGGCGTGCCCGGAGGAAGGACCTCCTCGCGATACGCCTGATCCTGCCGCTGGAACTGCTCGAGGCAGGGCATCGAGACGACACGCACGCGGTCCCCCTCGGCGTCGAGGATCTTCTTCGCCTCCATCGCGAGCCCGACCTCCGAGCCCGTGGCGATGACCACAACAGCCGGCGGGTTCGTGGCGGAATCGGCGACGACATAACCGCCGCGGAGCATGACCTTCGGATCAAAACCCTCGGGCCGCGGGAGCTCGGGGACCTTCTGGCGCGTGAGCGCGAGGACCGTGGGGCCCGAGCGGCGAAGGAGCGCATGCGCCCACGCCGCCGCGCACTCGAGGCTATCGGCGGGCCGGACGACGTCGACGTTCGGGATGAGGCGGAGCGACCAGAGGGTCTCGATCGGCTGGTGCGTGGGGCCGTCCTCGCCGAGGAAGATGCTGTCGTGCGTGAAGACGAAGACGCTGTGCAGCTCGGAGAGAGCCGCCATGCGAATCGCCGGGCGCATGTAGTCGGCGAAGACCAGGAAGGTGGAGCCGAACGGGATGAAGCCACCGGCGAGGGCGAGGCCGTTGACGAAGGCGCCCATCGCATGTTCGCGGACGCCGAAGTGAACGTTGCGGCCGGAGAAGTCGCCCTTCTGGAGGGCCGGCGAGCCCTCGATGTAGGTCTTCGTGGAGGGATTCAGATCGGCCGAGCCGCCGACGAGCGAGGGCACGAGGGCCGCGGCGCGCTGCTCGACGATGCCGGCGCTCTGGCGCGTGGCCGCGTCCTTGCGAGGCGCAGCCTTGACGAGCTCGTCGAAGAGGTTTTCCGGTACCTCGCGGCGGATGAGGCCCTGGTAGAGGGACGCAGCCGCGGGGTCGCTCTGCTCGAGCGCGCGGAAGGCCTGTTTCCAGGCGTCGTGCGCCTTGCGGCCTTCGTCGGCACGGGTCGCGAAGATCGCGCGGACGTCGTCCGGAATCAGGAAGGTAGGCTCGGTGGGCCAGCCGATGGCCTTCTTCGTGGCCTCGACCTCCTTGGCGCCGAGAGGCTCACCGTGCGCCTTGGAGCTGCCCGCCTTGCCCGGCGAGCCATACGCGATGGTCGTGCGCGCAACGATGAGCGAGGGGCGCGCCGGCTCAGCGACGGCCGCATCGAGCGCGGCGCGGATCTGCGCATGATCGTGGCCGTCGATCCTCTGGACGAACCAGCCGTAGGCCTCGTACCGCTTGCCCACGTCTTCGCTGAACGCGAGGTCGGTCTTGCCATCGATGGTGATGTGGTTGTCGTCGTAGAAGAAGACGAGGTTCGAGAGGCCGAGGTGCCCCGCGAGGCTCGAAGCCTCGGCCGAGACGCCCTCCATGAGGTCGCCATCAGAAGCGATGCCAAAGACACGCGCCGTAGCGACGCCCGTCTTCGCGCCGAAGCGCGCCTCCATCATCTTGAGCGCAGCGGCCATGCCGACGGCGGTGGAGATGCCCTGGCCGAGGGGTCCGGTGGTGACCTCGACCCCGGGCGTCATGTGGACCTCGGGATGCCCCGGCGTGCGCGAGCCAAGCTGGCGGAAGCGCTTGAGCTCGTCGAGGGAGAGGTCATACCCCGCGAGGTGAAGCAGGCCATAGAGGAGCATCGACGCATGGCCCGCCGAGAGGACGAAGCGATCACGATCAGGCCAGTTCGGGTCCTGAGGGTCGTACCGCAGGTGCCGCGTGAAGATCTCGAACGCGATCGAGGCAAGCCCCATGGGCGCGCCGGGATGGCCCGAATTCGCCTTCTCGACGGCGTCGACCGCGAGCATCTGGATCGTGTGGACGGCCTTCGTAACTGTCGACTCGTCGATGTGCATCGGATCCTCCGCGCGCGTCTCTAGGCGAGATCAGCTCAGAAGGAAAGCGAGCCAGCTGGCAGGGCGGGATCTTGCTGCCCAGGGCGTAGCGCCGGGGTTTCACCCCGGACCCCGACCAGGGGTTGTCCACCCCTGGACCCGGACCAGCGCAAGCGCTGGACCCGGGGTCGATGAACTGCGCAACGCGCAGTT
>NZ_JAGTJJ010000116.1 GCF_028435365.1 Polyangium jinanense
ACCCCGGACCCCGACCAGGGGTTGACCACCCCTGGACCCGGACCAGCGCACGCGCTGGACTCGGGGTCGATGAACTGCGCATCGCGCTGTTCATCGAACGGGCCGGGTCAAGACTGGCGACGGGCTGGCCCACCAAGACAGCGGGGCTGACGTGTCTACTGAGGGCGGGCCGTCTCAGCTGGCAACGCCGCTCGTGGTCTTGCCACGGGCCCGTCGGAGAAACTGCGCATCGCGCAGTTTCTCCGCCTTCGGTCCAGGCCGTGCCTGGTCCGGGGTGCAGGGGGCGGACAGCCCCCTGCTGGGGTACGGGGCAACGCCCCGTCGTCAGGCCACGAGTGCGCGGCCGAGCGGCATCACGACGTCATGCATCGCCCGGACGAACGCGGCGCGGGCGTCCCCTCGCGGGACGTGCCCGTGCGCTGCGGCCACCTCGGCCGGGAGCGGCGGCTCCGGGGGCGGCGAAGGCAGGTGGCCCGCGGCGTCGCGGAAGGCTCGCGCGACGGCGTCACGCACGGGCGCTCCACCTGCGGCGATTGCAAAGGCGAGGACCCGGAACGCGAGCTCTGCGTGGCGGGCCTCGTCCTCCGCGATGCCCGTGAGCACCTGGCGCACGGCTGGATCCGATGCGCGCTCGGCCTGCTCGGACGCGAGCACCGCTGCGAGCGTCTCGCCCACGGCGCCCTCGACCACCGTCGACACGGCGAGCTCCACGAGGCCCTCGCCCAGCGGCAACGACAGCGCCTCGGGCAACCCTCGCGGCGCGACTGGCGCGCCTCGATATGCTGCTGCGAGCGAGAGGGAGAGCCGCGCGTGCCGCACCTCGTCGAGTGCCGCCTCGTGTGCGGCGCGGACGAGCGATTCGTCGGCCCCGTGCGCGAGCAGTGCGAGGGCGAGGCGTGAGAACGCGGCCACCGAGGCGTGCTCGAACAGGCCGTCGCGGATCCAGCGCTCCGCGAGTGCCTCGCGTGCCTCGGCTGAGAGGCCCTCGACGTTCGGCGTGAGCGGCTCCTCGGACCAACCTCGCCGCGCGGCCTCGACGGGCGCGACGGCGGGGCCGTCCTCGGCGAGGAGCGGCCTGCCGACGGCGCACACGGTCTCGATCGTGATGTCGTAGCAGCAGAGACCATTGCCGCTCGGATCGGGCTTCGGGCCGACGTCGACCGAGTGCAAGCAGGAGCAGATATCGAGGCTCTGCGCGACGGGGCCGTACGCTTCCTGCGTCGAGGGACACGACTCGCCCACGTCCGGGATGCACGCGAGGAACGTTGAGAGCTCCCCCCACCCGCCTTCGCACTCCATCGGGCCCGTGGAGCTCGACGTCGCGTTCGTCGTCGTGCTGCCGCCTGCGCCGCCTGCGCCGCCTGTTCCCGTGGACTCGCTGTCGACGACGACCTTCGCGCCGCAGCCGACGAACGCGACGGGCGCGGCGAGCGTGACGCCGAGCGCGGCCGCCACGCGCTGCGCGAGCTTCTTCCGAAAAATAAGCGAAACGACCATGGGTGCATGATACATGACGAGGGCCCGATGCCATCCCCCTTGCTCGTCACGATCACGTTCAGCCACTACTGCGAGAAAGCTCGGTGGACGCTCGATCGCGCGGGCATCACGTACCGCGAATCGGGCCACCTTCCCGCGTTCCACATGCTCGCCGTGCGCCGCGCGGGCGGGCATCGCAGCGTGCCTGCGCTCATCACGGACGAGGGCGCGATCAACGACTCGACGGACATCGCCAAGTGGGCGGATCGCCGCGCGCCCGGCGCGCATCTCTACGGGAAAAACGACGTCGAACGCCGGGAGATCGAGGCGCTCGAGGACCACTTCGACGAGCATTTCGGGCCGCACACCCGGCGCTTCATGTACTTCCACATGCTGCAGGACCGCGACCTCGTGCTCCGCCTCTCGGCCATGCAAAACGCGCCTCGGCTGGAGAAACGCCTGCTCCCGATCGTCTTCCCGGTCGTCCGCCCCGCGATGCGCCGGGCCATGCGCATCACGCCCGAAGGCGCCGAGCGCTCGCTCCGGAAAGTCGAGGCCGCGTTCGCCGAGGTCGGCAAGAAGCTCGAAGACGGTCGCCGCTACCTGGTCGGGGACACGCTCACCATGGCGGACATCACGTTCGCGAGCCTCGCAGCCGTGGTCCTCGCCCCTCCGCAGTACGGCGCCCCGCTCTGCTCGATGGACGCGCTCCCCCGGGAACCCGCGGCCCACATGCGCGCCTGGCAAGAGCTGCCCGCGGGGAAATTCGTGGCGAGGCTGTTCCGCGAAGACCGGGCCCCCGCGCGCCCTTGAACGAGGCTTCGCGGGCGCGCCATTTCAATCCGCACCACCCGTACCAGCGGGCATGGTAGCGTCCGAATGCAAACGCTCTCTGGGGGGAGCTTTCATGCCACGCCGCTACCTCGTCATCCGCACCGATCGCACGCAGCGTCCGTTCCTCACCCGCGAGCTCGAGCAAGGCCGCCTGCGCCAGGGTTTCGGCTGGCGACGCGAACACGATCTGCGGCTCCTGCGCGATCAAGTGCGCGCGGGAAAAAAGCTCACCGAGGAAGAGGCAAGCGTCTGGCGAAACAGGCGCCTGCTCGACACCGAGCCCGACGGCCTGAAGCCGGGCAACGTGCTCATCCTGCCGAACCTGCCCGAGCCAGGCCGCTGGATCCTCGCGCGCGTGAAGGGCGGATACAATTTCGCGCCCGTCGTCGCGCCGGGGCGGGAAGGCCCCGATTACGGCCATATCGTCGATGTCGATCCGATCCGCACACCAGGCGGGAAGATCGGCAGCGTCGACGCGGAGAACACGCACGTCGACGCAGAGCTCCGCGCCACGATGCGGAACCTGTCGAGGATGTGGTCGATCGACGCGCTCGGCTCCGCCGTGGAGGCGCTCGTCCACGCGATCGAGTCCGGCAAGGACACGTGGACGCCCGAATCGGAGACCCAAAAAGCCGAAGGGTTCTTCACAGCCGTACGCGACGCGGCATGGAAGCACATCCAGACGAAATACAAGGGCCCGGAGCTCCTGCACCTCGTGCATCACCTGTTCGTATGCATCTACGAAGGCGGGCGCGTCGAGCACTGGGGCGGTACCGGAGAGAGGGGCACGGATCTCATCGTCTACACGAGGGATCCGCTGGGGCTCGAATCCAAAGTCGCCGTGCAAATCAAGCCCAACGACGGGCTCCACGACGACGATCGCGCACTCGGCCAGATCGAGCAAGCCAAGGAGCTCCACAAGATCGACGCAGGCGTCATCGTGACGACCGCCGAGGTGACGAGCGGAGCATTCGAGGAAAAATGCGCCGCACTCGAAGGCAAGCTCGGCATCGACATTCGCGTGATCGCGAGGGGCGAGCTCATCGAGCTCGTGATGAAGTACCTCGGGAGAACCCGAATGACAGTCCGCGAGGCGCTCATCGACCTGCTTCGCGCAAGCACGGTGGCCCCCGAGCCGCGAGAACACACGTCGGTCACAGACCGCGTGTACGAAGAGCTGCAGCGTCTCCCCGAGCTCGAACGGCAAATCGCCGGGACAAAGGTCGCACACCAGAACCGCGGCAACGGCGTTCATCTGATCCGGATCGAATTGCCCCAAGAAGTGCCCGGCGCCGTCGTCGAGCCCATCGCGCAGAGCATCGTATCCTGTCTGCGACGAATGGTCCCGAGCGCGAAGTGTCAACGTGGCAAACCAAGCGGCCCCGGCACGAAATGGATGGTCGTGGATACCCTGCTCGAGCTCGCCTGACGGCGCGAGCGTCCGCGTTCAGCATTGCCGTCGCGCCGGGGCGCTGCCCCGGGCCCCGCGGGGGCTGTTCGCCCCTCGACCCGAACCAGGGCAAGCCCTGGACTCGAGTTGGAAGAACTGCGCTCCGCGCAGTTCTTCCACGGGCCGGTGGCAAGATCAGGGGCAGCGTTGCCCTTAGAAATGGCAGCGCGGCTGTCTTGATTGGCAAGGTCGTAGCTGGTCTTGACTCGGCCTGTTCGATGAACTGCGCATCGCGCAGTTCATCGACCCCGGGTCCAGCGCTTGCGCTGGTCCGGGTCCCGGGGCGGATAGCCCCGGGTGGGGCCTGGGGCAACGCCCCAGCGATGCGCCAAGCGGTAACATTCCGCTGTTCACGTTCGTACACTTTTGAGGACCAAGCGCCTCCCCTCCCCCGCCGGATCCGACCGAGACCGACCCGACGTAGCGCATCGCGGCGAACCCCCCGTTCCGGAAATTCCCTGATCGGGTATCCTCCTTTCCGCCATGCCCCCGCCCTCTGCCCGCGAGCACGCCGCACGTCGTGTCGGCAAAACGCTCCGGGACAAGTACCGCATCGAGCGTGTGCTCGGCGTGGGCGGCATGGCGACGGTCTACCTCGCCGTTCACCGCAACGGTCACCGGGTCGCCCTCAAGATCCTCCACCCCGAGCTCTCCGCCAGCGTCACCCAGCGCGACCGCTTCGTCCGCGAAGGCTACGTCGCGAACCGGATCGAGCACCCCGGCGCCGTGCGCGTCCTCGACGACGACCTCTCCGACGACGGCTGCCCGTTCCTCGTGATGGAGCTGCTCGAAGGCGAGACCCTCGACCAGCGGCGAAGGCGCGCGGGCGGGAACCTCGCCTCCCGCGAGGTCCTCGTCATCGGCCACGCGCTCTGCGACGCGCTCGCGGCCGCGCACGACAAGGGCATCGTGCATCGCGACATCAAGCCGGAGAACGTGTTCATCACGTCCGACGGCACCCTCAAGATCCTCGACTTCGGCATCGCGCGCGTCGCCGACGAGGAAGGTGGTCCCGGCGGCGGCGTCGCCGGCACCCCCGCGTACATGCCGCCCGAGCAGGCCCTCGGGGATCGAGGCGCCATCGACGCGCGCACCGACCTCTGGGCCGCAGGCGCGACGATGTTCACGCTCATCACGGGCAGACTCGTGCACGACGCGAGCCGCGCGACGGAGCTGCTCACGAGCACCGCGACCAAGCCCGCGCCGCGCCTCCTCGACGTCGCACCCGAGGTCCCGCGCGAGATCGCCCGCGTCATCGACGAGGCCCTCGCGTATTCACGGCACGACAGGTTCGAGGACGCGCGCGAGATGCGCGACGCGATCGGCATGGCCCACATGGCGGTGTACGGCGAGCCGCTCTCCGTCGTTGGACCTCGCAACAGCGGCAGCGCCCTCGCGTTCGCGCCGTCGTCGTCGGGGCGCATCTCGCTCCAGCCCGCGTCGGGGCGTGTCGTCACGTCGCGGCCGCGGGCCGAGCTCGTCGAGACGGTGCTCGACGTGCCCCCACCAAACGAAGGCTCACCGCGCCCGCCCTCACTCGCGCCGGCCGCCGCGCCGGTCGACGGCGCGCCGCAGAACACGGTGAGCGAGCCTCTCTCGTCGCGGCCCACCGAGCAGCGTCCTTCCCGGGCGCGCGCCGTGCTCATGATGTCGGCGGGTTTCGGCATGATCGCCACGCTCCTCGTGCTCTTCGTGGCCCGCGCGAACCACCTCGTGCTGACCGACGTGCCGCCAGCCCCTCCGAACCCCGCGCCGCGCCCCGTATGTGTGACGAACGCCGACTGCGCGATCCCGGGCGGCGACAAACACGCGATTTGCCGCAAGGACCGCGGCGCCTGCGTCACGCTCGAGACCGATCAGTGCCGCGTCCTCGCCGACGATCGTGACGTCGAGAACGACGGCACGCTCTGGATCGGCGCGATGTACCCGCACGACGAGAAGAAGGGCACGCCGTACGGCCGGCAAGCCGCGCGCGCCGTGGACCTCGCGCGCCGCGATTTCGCGAACCTCACAGGCGGCCTGCCGCCCGCGAGCGGCGCGGGGAAACCTCGCCCGATCGGGATCGTCCTCTGCGACGACACCGAAGCCGCCGAACGCGCGGCGTCGCACCTCGTCGACGACATCGGCGTCCCCGCGGTCCTCGGTTTCGCGCGCAGCAAGGAGGTCCTCGACCTCGCGAGCTCGCACTTCTTGCCGAAGGGCGTGCTCGCGCTCGCCTCGAACACGGCCTCGATGCTCACGGACATCGCGCACGCGCCGGGCGATCCGCGCTTCGTCTTGCGCGTGACCACGAGCGCGACCATGTCCACGGACGCGAAGGCCGCGTTCCTCGAGCACGTGCTCGAGCCGGAGATCCGCAAGCGGCCCGGGATCCTCCGCCCGGACGAGGCGTTACGCGTCGCCATCGTCCGCGTCGACAACGCCTCCGGCGTGAGCCACGCGGACAAACTCGTCTCGGCCTTGCGCTGGAACGGCAAGAGCGCCCATGAGAACGGCGACGATCTGCGCCAGTTCGTGGTGAAGGACGAGCTCTCCGGATCGCAGACCGGCGACGCCGTCGCGCCCTTGATCGAGTCGATCGGCTCGTTCGCGCCGCACGTCGTCTTCGAGGCCGGGGCGGGCGCGCAGTTCTTCGTCGAGCTCGAGCGACGCTGGCCGAAGAACCTCCGCTTCCGGCCGCATTACGTCATGTCGGGCTCGCTCGCGTCCGACGACTTCTTGAAGCTCGTCGCCGAGCGCCCGGACGCCTCGCGAAGGCTGCTCAGCGTCGACGCCGCGATGAACCCCGCGCTCGCGAAGTTCGTCGTGCACCACAACGAAATCTTCCCCGACAAGGTCACGCCGTACGACTCGACGAGCGCGCCGTATGACGCGTTTTACGCCGTCGCGTACGCCGCGCTCGCGCTCGGCGACGAGCCGATTACGGGCCGCGGGCTCGCGCGCGCCGTGCGCCGCCTCGTGCCCCCTGGCGAGCCGGTCGAGGTCGGCCAGGGCGGGATCTACACGGCGATCAAGGTCCTACGCGGCGGTAAAAATATCGACCTCACGGGCGCGCAGACCTCGCTCGACTTCGATCCGGAGACCGGCGACGCGACGGTCGATTTCGCCGTGTATTGCCTCGATCCGAAGCGCCGCGTCGCGGCCGAGTCGGGCCTCGTCTACCGCGCGAAGACCGGCAAGCTCGAAGGCGCGATGCGCTGTCCGTAACGGATGCGGCAAGGCGTTGCGCCTACAGGCCGAGTGCGGATACGGTGCGGATCTTCCCGCGCCATGCGAAAGCCCGCCGCCCTCTTCGCCTCGCTCCCTTCGGCCCTCGCCCTCTCGCTCGCGCTCTGCTCGGGCGACGCGCACGCACAGACCACCGAGGCCTGGACGGATCCGGATCCGAAGGGCCAGGGGACGCGATATGCGCTCGACAAGTTCGGCTTCCGCGCCGGCGCCGAGTATCGCGCGAACCTGCTCTACGTGAACCCCATCGCGCTGAACAGCGAGTCGAACCGGCGCGTGAGCTGGATCGAGCACCGCCTGCGCCTCGACGTCGGCGTCGACTACCTCGACAAGGTGCGCCTCTACGCCTCGGCCGACATGCTCGACGGCGTGCTCTGGGGCGACAACGGCACGCTCGCCTCCGGCCCCAAGCCGAACTTCGGGACGAACATCAACGCCCGCAGTCCCAACGTCACCACGCCCTGCGTCGGCTTGCGCGGGACCGATCCTTTGAACGCCGACGATTACGGCTACACGCTCTGCTCGCAGGAGCAGATCCGCTTCCGCAAGGCCTACGGCGACGTCGTGCTCCCGATCGGCCTGCTCCGCGTGGGCCGCCAGTCCGCAAACAACGGCATGGGCATCCAGGCCGCGGACGGCGACGGCCGCACGAACCGCTTCGGCTTCAGCCGGCAGGGCAACCTCGTCGACCGTGTCCTCTTCGCGACCAAGCCCCTCGAGGCCTTCAAGCCCAAGGAGGAGCGCGACACCTCGGAGAACCGCGGGGTCATCCTCGCGCTCGCCTACGATCGCTGGGTCACCGACAGCGTGCAGCTCTTCGCCGACGACGTGCAGCAGGTCGACGTCGCCGTCCGTTACCTCGCGCCCCACCTCGGCTTCGCCCGCGACGTCTTCGCCGGCGCCTACTACGTGCACCGCTGGGACGACGCGAACAGCTCCAGCATCAACAGCTTCGGCCTGAAGGCGATGGGGCGCATCGGCGACTTCCACCTCACCGCCGAAGGCGCGATGAACGTCGGCTCGACCCGCGAGATCGCCCTGGCGAACAGCTACATCTCGAACGATCCCGTCGTCGATCAGCGCATCCTCCAGGGCGGCGCGCGCGCTGTCGTCCGTTATGACAAGCCCCTCTACACCGCGTACCTCGAGTTCGATTACGCCTCCGGCGACGCCGATCCGAACAACCGCACGCCGCTCACGCAGTTCGTCTTCGCCGAGGACGCGAACGTGGGCCTCTTGCTCTTCGAGCACGTCCTCGCGTTCCAGACCGCGCGCGTCGCGGCCGCGGGCACCGAGCTCTTGAATCGCCTCGGCGCCCCGAGTTTTCCCTCGGACTCGGTGTACAACCGCGGCGCCTTCACGAACGCGATCGCGATCTTCCCGCAGTTCGACATCCGCCCGATCCGTGGCCTCACGCTGCGCGGCGGCGCGCTCTTCGCGTTCGCCGCCGCGCCCGTCGTCGATCCGGTGAACTCGCTCCTCGCCCGCGACGGCCTCACGATCGAGGACGATCTCGTCAACTTCGCCGGCGGCAAGCCTGGCCGTTACTACGGCACCGAGCTCGACGGGCGCATCTCCTACCGCTACCTCGACCACTTCCTCTTCGATTTCGAGGCCGCGGTGCTCTTCCCTGGCGACGCTCTCCGGAACGAGGACGGCTACGCCGCGCGCAGCGTCCTCCTCCAGGGCCGCACCACGTTTTTCTTCTAGATCGCGCGGAGCACGGACATGCGACGTCTTCCTCTCTCGCTCCTCTTGCTCTCGCTCCTGGCCCCGCTCGGCGCCGGCTGCGAGCTCTACGACGGCCCCCCGCAGCCGCGCATCGTCGACGCCGAAGACGGCGTCCTCGAAGACGCGACGGCGCCGATCGTCCTCGCGTTCTCCGAGCCCGTCGATCCCTCGACGCTCCACGTCTCGATCGTTCGCCTCGAGACCGATGTGGAGGGCAACCTCCTCGACGAGGACACCGATCCCGAGAGCACGCCCGAGGAGTTTTTCGCGTTCTCGACGGCCCTCACCACGGGCGGCACGGCCGAGCTCGTCGACGCGAACGCGACGCTCGTGATCAAGCCGAGCGCGCCCTTGCCCGTCGGCCCGAAGCTCGCGCTCGTGATCGAGGCGGGCCTCAGCGACGTCGCGGGCAACGTCACGACGGTCCGCAAGCGCCTGCTCTTCGGCTACACGTTCAAGCTCGAGTGCGACAAACCCTCGACGATCTTCCCGACCGGAAAGTACTTCCTGCTCGCGGACATCGAGAAACCGCTGCAGACGCAGGTCCAGCTCTGGGCCTCGTTCTACGTCGACCCCGAGACGGGGCGCGTGCGCGGACAGGCCACGAACGCCGATCGCGACAAGACCCAGGTTTGTCCGATGTCGTGCAAGAGCACCGAGGTCTGCCGGCTCTTGCCCGAGCCCCAGTGCGTCGCGCCCTCCGAGCGCGCGGGCACGCCGGACGAGCACTCGGATTACGTGCCGTACGGCACCCCGCCGACCGGATACTCGTTCACGATCGAAGGCTGCGCCGTGGATCAGCCCGGCGGCAAGGTCGTGTTCGCCACCGCGCCCACGGACGTCGTGGTGCAAATCCCGCCGGTCACGCTGCGCAACGTCACGCTCACGGCCGAGTTCGCCCCCGACGCGAACGGCGTGCTTCGCGGCACGGGCACGCTGGCGGCGGACACGGTGCTCATCGGCACGACGGCGAGCGGCAAGGGCGAAGGAAACCTCCTCGGCCGGATGGTCTCCGCGGAGGAGGCGCCGCCGGGCATCCCGGATCCGCCGCCCGCCCCCTGAGCAGGCTGACCGTACCGTGTCCGATTCGTGACACGGCACGCGTGCAGCGCCGGCTGGGAAATTTGGTAGAAGCCGAGACATGACCACGACGACCATCGAAGCCTCCGAGGCCCCGGCGAAACCGACGAACGCGTCCGCGCCGCCGATGAACCGTTGCATCGAGATGCCGCGCTTCGAGCTCGGCGAGCGGCTGACGCCGGAGCAGGTCGAATTCCTCGACACGTTCGGGTTCATCCGCTTCAAGAACTTCCTGCCGCGCGCCGAGGTCGCGAAGCTCGTGGAGGAGGTCGAGGCCATCGACGAGCGCCTCGTGACCGAGGGGCGGACGGTGATCAACGGCGTGCCGCTCATCATCGGCAAGCGCAAGGACGGGCGCCCCTTCGTGCAGCGCATGTGCTTCTCGTCGCTCTTCGGCGAGCGGCTGCACACGTTCCTGCAGGATCCGCGCTTCAAGGCGATCCTGGAGATCGCGGGCCCCGGATATCGCATCGGCGAACGGGAGCGGGACGGGCTCGTCATCAACCATTACCGCCGCGAGGAGGGATCGAGCTACAAGCGGCTCGGCTGGCACACGGACAGCCTGCGAGATCTCTTCTATTTCGAGATGCCGCGGCGCTACCTGAACGTCGGGTTTTACCTGGACGACTCGCCCCTCGAGAAGGGGGGCGTGCGGCTGCTCCCGTTCTCCCACAACCAGGGCCTCTGGCCCATGCTGACGCGCAAGATCCATTTCATGGATACGGACCCGGATCCGGCCGAGTATGCGCTCGAGGCCGAGGCGGGGGATCTGACGATCCATGACGGCCGCATCTGGCATCGGGTCGCGGAGGCGAGCGTGGCTGGCGACGCGAGCCAGCGGCGCGTGATGTACGTGCCCCTGATGGAGGGGCCGGAGAAATTGAAGGACGAGAACAGCCCGACGCCGGTCTACTTCCGGCTGCGGCGATTCGCGCGGTTCTGAGACGCGCATGACGCCGCGGCGCACGGATTCCCCGATCCGGCTCCTCGCCCGCGCGGCGGGGAGCCCCGCGGCGATGGCCGGGAAAATCGCCCGCTTCGGCGGGAATCTCGCGGCGTACGGCAAGGGCCGCGAGCTCGACGCGCGGCTCTCGCGGCTCCAAAAGGCGGGCGTCATCGAAGCGGCGCCGACGCGGATCCAGCTCGTCCTCGGCGCGCTCGACATGCTGCGGTTCTGGATCTCGCCCGCCTCCTCCGAGTATTACCAGCGCGTCGGCATCGATTACACGTTCCACCAGATCCTGCGTTTCCTCGAAGAACCGGCCTCGCTCGCGGATCCGGTCGGCTTCTTCAGCACCCGGGACAACGTGATCGGCCACCTCATGCAGATCGTGCACGCGAATCCGCGGTACGATCTGGAGCTGCTCACGATGTGGGACGACGGGCTCGCCGAGCTCGAAGGGCAGGTCGAATCGATGATCGCCGGAACGCACCCGCGGGGCGAGGCCATCGCGGCAATCGTGGAAGAGCCCGACTATCACGTGCGGCTGCTCGATTACGTGCGTGACTTCCGCAAGGACCCGGCCGCGCCCCCTCCCCTGCGCGCGAACGTGGAAGGAAGCGCTCGCTGGGAGGACCTCGAGCGCACGTTCGGCTCGCTCCGGACCTCGATGCGGTATTTTTGCCGGTTGCCAGGGGATCCGATTTCGGCGGCGCGGCACCTCTTCACAGTGAAGGAATTCCCGCGCCACCTCGGGGAGCCGAACGAGGGAGAGACGATTCCATGCCGATCCTAGCCATCGATCACGTCCAGCTCGCCATGCCCGCGGGTCGCGAGGACGAGGCGCGTGCATTCTACGGAAACCTCCTCGGGCTCACCGAGGTGCCGAAACCGGCCGACATGGTCAAGCGCGGCGGCGCGTGGTTCGAGGCGGGTGCGGTGAAGATTCACCTCGGCGTCGAGGCGGACTTTCATCCGGCGCGGAAAGCGCACCCGGGCCTGCTCGTCGACGGGCTCGCCGCGCTCGTCGAGGGCCTGCGGGCCGCGGGCGTGACGGTCGTGGACGGCCCGCCGATCGACGGCATCGCGCGGGTGTTCGTCCACGATCCGTTCGGCAATCGAATCGAGCTGCTGGAGCACACGTCGGGCTGACGCTCATTGCCCCGGGCCGGTGCACGTGCCCGGCTGCGCGGCCGGGATGACGCGCAGGTATTCGTACATGGCGACGAGATCCCCCTCGGCCATGGCTCTGTAAAGGGACCAGGGCATGAGCTGGAGGATCCGGTTCGGGTCGTTCGGATCTTTTCCGGTACGCATGGCGGATAGGAACTGGTCGCGCGTGAGCCCGCCGGGCAAACCATTCGCGTCGGGCGCGAGGCTCGGCGCCTTGAGGTTCGTCCCCATGGGCACGCCGCCCCCGAGGTAATGCGCGGCGTCGAGGCGGCCGCGACCGCCGGTGAACGGGGATTCGCCAGGCGAATACGTCGGGCAGCTATGACAATCGACGCAGGCGGATGCCGCGTTGACGTAATAACTCCCGATCCCGACGAGGTACGGATCCGCGTTCTCCAGCTTCAGCGGCACGGGGGCGATTCTCAGCCCGATCTCGGCCCGCACGTCGAGCGGCATGGGCGCCTCTCCCGGCTCTCCGGTTCCCGTCACCTCGACGGCGCACGAGACGAGCACCCCAGAAAGGCCGAGCATGATGAACGATCGCCGATGCATGGATGAACGCCTCCCCGGAGCCGCGCCAGACGCGCGTCCGCATCCGCCCATGCAAGCGGGGCGCCCGTCCGCCCGTGCGCTCGGGGCACGGGTAGGCGATTCAGGATTCGGCGGTTATTGCGGCCGGCCCTGCGCGATCCAGGTCTCGACGAGCTGGATGTCCTCGGGCGTGACGGGGGGCAAGGAGAGGGGCATTCCGCGGACGGCCGGGTCGGTTTGTCCCGCCTCCTCGCGAACCCGGGCGAGCATGGCGTATACGAGGCGCGGCGTGCCGTCGGGCATCGGCGAGAAGATGCTGCGGCGCTCGCCCTTGTCGTCGACGTAACCGGCCTGGATGCCCTCGTATTCGGCGAGGTTCAGGCCACGGGGCCGATAGCCGAAGCCGCCCGTGTTTCCCGGTCCGCCGTCGCCGATCGCATAATCGGGTTCGGCGTGGCAATGCCAGCAGGTGTTGCGGAAGACGCGGCGGCTGACCTCCTCGTACGTGACCTTGCGGTCGAGCACGGGCAGGCGCGGCGGGATGATTTTTGCGATTTTGGGCGCTAGCTCAGCGCGGAACAGGAAGGCCGCGAGATCCCGCTGCTCGTCGGGTGAGAGCGGCGTCTTCGGCATGAGCGTGTCGGGCTTTTGCGCCTTCGGGTCGTCGAGCCAGCGGACGAGCTCGCCGGGGGCCATGCGCTCGCGGACGTACCGCAGATCCGGCGCGAGCGCGCGGGCCATGCGCTCGCCTTTGCCTTCGAGGTCGGCCACGCCGGCCGGGAGCGCTGCGCGCGGGGCGCCGGTGTATTCGTGGCACTGGCGGCAGCCCTTCGCCTCGAAAATCGCGCTTCCCTTCTCGACGCTCGCGCCTTCGAGTGCGACCGCCGGGGCCGGCGTCGCGGAGGACGTGAGCCACGCGGCGACGTCACGCGCCTCTTCCGGCGTCATCGCGAGGCGCGGCATCGACGTATCGAGGTGCGGGCGGACGTCGTGCGGTTCGAGCAGAAACTTCTCGATGAAGCCGCGACGCAATCGGCCGCCGATGTTCGCGAGCGACGGGGTTTCGCGGAAGTGGACGATGGTCTTTTGCCACTTCGAGAGCGTGCTCGCCGAGGCCTGGTACGTGCCGGCGTGAATCTCCTGGTGGCAACGGACGCAATCCTGGTCGAGCTTGGGTTGTTCGAGGCCGGTGCCCTCGTGGCAGCGGTTGCACTCGAACTTGGCGACGAGGGTTTTTCCCTTTGCGGGGTCGCCGGGCGGCGGTTCGGGGGCTTGGGCTTGTGCGAGCGTGGTCGCGCTCGCGGAGGGAGCGGGCGAAGGTGCCTCCGCGCGCTCGTCCTTGCGACAGCCGAGGAGGAGGAGGACCAGACCGACAACAAGGACGAGCGCGCGGGGCACGGATGAAATCCTTTCGAGCGGCTAGCTCTGGCCCCCCTGGCTCGTGGGGACCTGGCAGATCGAGCTGTCCTTGGCCATCGTGTTGCAGCGCTGAACGGCGGCGTCGCGGGCGGTCGTGTTGCCGGCCTCGTTTTGGAGGCGGCCGAGGGTGGCGTAGCCCTGCGGCGTGGCCATGAGGTCGCGGTCGGCGAGGCCCTGGAGCAAGCTGCGCGCCTCGTCCTTGCGACCAGAGACCTTGGCGAGCGCTTCGCCGAGATCCGTGTCGACGGCAGGATCGTTCTTCCGCTGCTCGCGGAGCCGCTCGAGCGCCGCGACGGCCCAGGCGACGTTCTTTTGGCGCTGCTCGGGCGTCTTGCCACGCCAGGTCGGGTCGAGGTCGATGCCGCCGTCGGCGCGGACGAGGGCGACGGCGAGGGTGCGCTGGGCGCGCTGGAGCATGCCGTCCTTGCCCGGGTTGATGCTGCGGATCTCGGGGAACATGCGCACGATCGACTGGGCCGAGGCCACGATCTTGCCGTCGCGCATGGTCTGCTCGGCGTTCGCGAGGCCCTGGATGCGGTGGTCGATCTCGGGGATGAAGACGTCGCCGCAAGCCGCCGCGTCGTTCGAGACGGCCGGAATGGCAGCGAGGGCAGCGAGACCGAGGGCAAAACGAACGGCGAGACCCTTGATGGTGAGCATCGTAACCTCCTCTGGTGAACGAGCGGTTCAACCCGGGTATCGGAGCGGGTGGTTCTTCTGTGACAGCGGCCGGCGAAAAAAGTTTTGCGAGAAATTCCGGCAGCGGCGAGCAGAGGACAAACGCCGCTTGGGGGCGGGATCTTTCAGGAGTCAGGCGGGATCTTTCAGGGGTCAGGCCGAGGGGAGCGAGGCGAGCGAGAGGCGGGCGACGGCGGCGAAGAGGAGGTTTCCGTCGAGGGCGATGGCATCCCGGTAGAGGCGAATGCGCTCGGCCGGGTCGTCGACGAGGTTGCCGAGCTTGACGAGGAGCTGGGTGCGGACGTCGGGCTCCTCGGCGAGGTCGAGGCCGCGGCGATAGGCAGCACGCGCTTCGAGGGATTTTCGCTCCGCCGCGAGGGCATCGCCGAGGGCGACGTGGAGCAATCCGAGGTCGGTCTTCGCGAGGGCCTCGCGGGCACGGCGGATTTTCTCGGTGGGGTCGAGGTCGGGGCGGTCGAACTCGGTGACGGCGGCAAAGACGCCCGGGTCGAGGGTGCCGGCGGAAATGCGTTCGGCGAGGTAGCGGTAGGCGCGGCAGCGGAACCAGCCGGGAGCGAGTTCCTCGGTTTTGCGGAAGAGCTCCGCGGCCTCGGCAGCGCGGCCCATGAAGAGGCACGTGACGCCGGCCTGGTAGACCGGTGAGGGGTCGTGTCGATCGGCGACAGCAGCGCGGCGGAAGGCTTCGAGCGCACGGACGAACTCGCCGGCGGCGCCGAGGCGCTCGCCCTCCTCGGTGGCAATGGACGCGGCGCGGAGCTCGGGGCGGTTGCGCTCGTAGATGAACTGGACGGAGCCCTGGAGGCCGCCAAGTTCGTCGAGTTCGGCAGGTTTGCCGTTGACGAGGGCGACGACGCGGCACCGCGGCTCGCCAGCCCGGACGCGCTCGGCGCGGCGGCGGAAGGTGCGCGCCTCGTCAGCGTCGCCAAGGCGGTCGAGGACGGAGGCAATGCGCTCGGCGGTGGCGGCGGCCTCGGCGGTGTCGCCGAGGTAGCGGCGGACCTCGAAGAGGGAGAAGAGGGCGGCGAGAGCGCCCTGGTCGTCGCCCGACTCTTCACAGAGGGTGAGGGTCGCCTCGAAGGGGGCGCGGGCCTCGGCGACGCGGCCGGTGTGGAAGAGGCATTCGCCGAGGCGGCCCGTGAGCATGGCCTGATGGCCGCTCTTGTGGCCAGAGGCCTCCGCGAGCGCGGCGCGGGCCTTGGCTTCGGCCTCGGCATAACGGCCCTCGGCGGCAAGGGCGTCGATGTCGGCGAGGGCCTGTTCGAGGCGGCGGAGGAGGGCCTGGGTGTCCTCGGGGACAGTGGTGAGGGCCGCGAAGAGTTCGGGGCGGCCGCGCATGGCGGCCATGTGCTGCGCGACGGAGGTCATGCCCTGGATGTACCAGCGCAGTCGGGGGCCTTCGCGGTACGGCTCAGGGAGGGTGCGCCAGCCGGGGAAGGCGTCGCAGATGGCTTGCTCGTGCGCCTCGCAGAGGGAGGAGAGGCGGTCGAGGTCGCCTTCGTCGACGGCGTCGAAGAGGGCCTCGCGGAGGGCGGAGGAGGAGAGCGGCTGCATCGGGCGGGAAGGTAGTCGAGGGGGGACGGGAGCGGAAGCGGAAGCGGAGGCGGGGGCGGAGGCGGAGGCGGGGGCGGAGGCGGAGGCGGAGGCGCAAACGCAAACGCAAACGCAAACGCAAACGCAAACGCTAACGCAAACGCGAGTGGGACGGGTTTGCAGGGATCCCGCTCGGGGACGGCGAGCTTACCGTCGTGCTCGGCCTCTTCAAGGCCATGCCGTGCTCACCGT
>NZ_JAGTJJ010000117.1 GCF_028435365.1 Polyangium jinanense
CGAACGGAGCGCAACATCGATCCGGGAGGTCCCGGGACCTGCGCGAACGGGTTCCCACACCGATCCGGAGGTCCCGCGACTTGCGGGAACGGGGTCGAAGACCGATGACGGAGGCCGAGGGACCTGCTCGCGCGGCGGAGAGGGGGTGAAAGGCGCTGCGATGAACTGCGCGTCGCGCAGTTCATCGACCCCGGGTCCAGCGCTTGCACGGGTCCTGGTCCAGGGGCGGATAGCCCCGGTGGGGCCTGGGGCAACGCCCCAGCGCAGCGCCTCCCAAGATGAGACCAATGCTCAGCCACGCTCGAACCGCTCGCCATGCGCGCTTGACAGGAGCGCGGTGAATTCCGTTACAATATCCGTCGTGGATTCCACCCTCTTCGTCGCGATCGCCGCGCTGTTGTTGCTGCTTCCGTTCCTGGTCGCGTATCGATTCAAGCGTCCGAACCGCCTGCCTGCGAACTTCGACCCAGCCTCACTGCGCCTCGGCCCCGTCCGACACGAGAAGCTGTCCGACGACCAGATGGAGCGCATCAAGAAGCTGCAAGAGACCTTCCGCGAGGTGGACCCGATGCCGCTCGAGAAGTGGATCGACGACTTCAAGCGCGACGCGGACCCGGACCGCGAAATTCGCGTCTACGAGGGCATGGCGGAGGCGTACACCGCCTATTGCTCGAATCGGAACCTCACGCCCGAGGCCAAGAAGGATGCATTTTGCGTGGTGCTCATGCGTTCGGGCGTGCCGGACGACGAAGTCCTCTCGCAGGTGAAGCTCCAGGTGCTCTCCCTCGAAGACGTAAAGGAGATCCTGAAGCTCTACAAGCGTCCGTCCGCGCCCATCACCGTGACGACCACGCCGAGCGGTCGGTGACGCCCGACCGTCATGTCACCCCCCTTCGCGATGCGCTCGAAACCAGCTAGGCTCGATGACGCGCCATGATGCCGCGTCCCGCCCCCAACGCCCCCGCCAGGAGAACGCTCGCCGCGGCCGCCGCGCTCGTCCTCGGCCTGCTCGGCGCCCCCGCGGCCGCGGACGAACCCGCTCCCGCATCCGCATCCGATCCCGTCGCCATTCCCGCGCCCGCGCCCGCGCCCATTCCCGACCCGGAGTATCCGCCTCCCGTCGTCGTCGAGGAGCCTCCGCCTCCGTCGCCCCAGTCCGTTCCGTACCGCCCTGTCAACGTCGGGTTCTTGTATCCGATGAGCACCAACCTCGGGGCGCCGGACGTCTTCACGCACCTCGACATCGCGCTCATGCTCGGCCGGATCGGTTATCTCGGCGGCTTGCAGATCGGGCCCGTCGGCTGGGTCGGATACGATATGCGGGGCGCGCAGATCGGGCTCGCGCACGTCGTCGAGGGCCGCGCCGAGGGGCTCCAGATCGATGGCATCTTCTCCATTGCGCGTGGCGATTTCGCGGGCGCGCAGGTCGCGGGGCTCATGGGGTGGACGAGCGGGCGGATGACCGGCGTCGCGCTCGCAGGAATGGCGAGTTACGTGTACGCCGACGTCGACGGCGTCCTCGCCGGCGGGCTCGTCTCGGTCGCGCGCGGAAAGGTCCGCGGGCTGCAAATCGCGGGCGGGACGAACATCGGGCGGGTCGACGGCCTGCAGCTCGGAATCGTGAACGTCTCGGCCGAGGTGCGCGGCGTGCAGATCGGGCTCATCAACGTGGCGCGGCGGATCAAGGGCGTGCAGGTGGGGGTCCTCAACGTCACCGACAAACTCGAAGGCGAGTCGCTCGGCCTCGTGCCGATCCCGCGGCGCGGCGGGGTGCACCCCGTGATCTGGGGGTCGAATTCGATCTTCGCGAACATCGGGGTCAAATTCGCGAGCGCTTACGCATACTCGATCCTCGGGATCGGCCTCCACAATCGACCGCTGCCGGAGGGAAAACGGCAAGCGGCGTTCACAGCGGGGCTCACGCTGGGCGCGCGCGTGCCGATTGCGGAAGGATTCGCGCTGGCCGGGGATCTCGGCGGCAACCGGCTTTTCGCGGAGGGCGTGCCGCTCACGACGCACGACGAGCTGTACAAAGCGCGCGTGCTCTTTTCGTTCGAGATTGCCAAACGGCTCGTGCCGTTCGTCGGGGGCGGGGTGGCGATGGCGGTGCAGGGATCGGAGACGCTCCGGTTCTCGATCCTGCCGGAGGGAACGGCCGGAATCGAGCTTTAACCGGCGGCCGCGGTGGCCGTCTCGCCCGGTGAGGGCAGGTTTTCTCCGGCCTGCGCGAGGTCGTGGGCGTCGAGCGCCCTCGCCGCGACGAAGAGCAGCGCCGCGTGCGCGAGCGAGACGCACGCATACACGAGGATCGGCACGATATCGCGCTTCGGGCCACACACGACGAGGAGCGTCGCGACCAGAAGGACGTTGTGAATCACCGACCAGCGACCGACCCAGCGGGCCCGCGCGGCCGCGTTCGGGCCGCGGCGGAGCAAGAGGAGGCCGAGCCCGAGCAGCGAGCCCGCCACGAAGAGGCCACTCGGCGCCGAGAGCGTGAGGATGAGGACCACGGGCTCCATGGCCTCGACGGGCCTGCCGAGCATCTCCAGGCTGATGACGAGCCCGACGAGCGCCGCGAGCGCCCCCGGAATGACCATCTGTCCGAGCAGAAAACTCGTGATCGCGGCCGCCTTCACCGAGCGCGGCGCCTTGCCGGCGACCCAGACCGGCACCTCGGCGGCGCGGTACGCGCTTCCGCCGCGCGTCTCGTAACGCGAAAGGACAAGCCCCCACACGTCGCGCCCCCAGACACGCCCCACCATGTACAGCAGCGACGGGAGCAGCAGGAATCCCACAACCAGAATGACGATCTCCATCGTGACCTCGGCCTCGAACGATGGACGCCCGAGGAACGCCGAACGTTCCGTGGCCTCCGAGGAGTTAGGGTGCAGGGTTCGAGGAGACAAGGTGGCAAGCCGGTCACTCCCCTTGCCACTTCCTCCGCACCATTACGACGCTCCGACCGGACATTTTCAAGCACCGGTCACAAAAATTACCATATCGACGTGCCTTTCCGATCCTGGTAGACCTTCGCGCTGTCCGGGATGGTCACGAATCGGAACAAGGAGTCGTCGCCCATGAAGAAGCTTGGCCTCGTGTACGGATTGCTCGCTCTCTCTGCTGCGCTCGCGACCGGCTGCGTCGCCGAAAACGGCGAGCCGGTGGACCTCGAGAACGTCGGAATGGGGATCACCTGGGAGGAGTTCCAAGCGAACGCCTATCAGGAGCCGGACACGGGCGTTTACATCGTCGACGGTGATACGCCGATGTTCAGCGAAGCCGAGCTCGAAGCGTTTTACCTCGAGCACGTGCAACAGGGCGCGCTCGCGGTCATGACCTCGGGTGGCAGCGACGTGAAGTGGGATTCGGCGACGGCGCTGAACATCACGTATTGCATCAGCACGGGCTTCGGCAGCCGCTACAGCGCCGTCGTGAATGCGATGAACACGGCCACGAGCGCCTGGGAAGGCGCCGCGAACGTGAATTTCGTTCACAAGAGCGATCAGGACGCGAACTGCTCGGCGCAAAATAAGAACGTGATCTTCGATGTTCGTCCGGTGAACGTGGGCGGGCAATACCTCGCGCGCGCGTTCTTCCCGAACACGAGCCGCAACGGCCGCAACGTGCTCATCGACAACACGGCCTTCACGTCGCAAGGCATCTCGCTCGACGGCGTGCTGCGCCACGAGCTCGGCCACGCGCTCGGCTTCCGGCACGAGCACACGCGCCCCGAGGCCGGCGTCTGCTTCGAGGACAACAACTGGCGCGGCCTCACGCCCTACGACTCGGGCTCCGTCATGCACTACCCGCAGTGCAATGGGACGAACTCGTGGGCGCTCACCCTGACGAGCCAGGACAAGGCGGGCGCGGCCGCGCTCTACGGCGCCCCGGGCAGCGGCGGCACCGGTGGCAGCGGCGGCGGCGGCAAGGGCAACAAGTGATCGGCTGAGAGATCGAGGGAAACGGGAAGGGGTCCTGGCACGCGCCGGGACCCCTTTTTCATTTCAGGGTTTGCCCCAGGCCGCGTCCTTCCGGTAGGTCGCGATGGACTCGGCAATCACCTCGAGCCCGCGCTTGCGATCGTAGAGGTCGTCGACCTCGCTGATCTTGCCCTCGAGGATCTTGTAGTCCTGAAAGAACCGCCGGATCTCGGCGAGGACGTGCGGCGGGAGCTCCGTCGCCTCCTCGTAATGGGCATACGCAGGATCGTCGACGGCCACGGCGACGATCTTGTCGTCGACGCCCTTGTCGTCCCGCATGCGAAACCCGCCGACCGGCCGGGCACGCACGATCGTCAGGGGATGCACGGGCTCCTGCATCAAGACGAGGATGTCGAGCGGATCGCCGTCGCCGGCGTGTGTCTGCGGGATGAACCCGTAATTCGCAGGGTAGTGGACCGACGAGTAGAGGACGCGGTCGAGCATGAGCAGGCCCGTGCGCTTGTCGAGCTCGTACTTGAGCTTGGATCCACGCGGGATCTCGATGACCGCAGGGACGAACTCGGCGATGGCGGAAGGGACGACGTGAATATCGTGAAGAGGGTGCATGATCCTGGGGGGTTGGGGGCGTAGCTCGGCTCGTCCGAGCGTGGCCCCGAGCGGAAAACGGAGGGGTTCGCCGGAGCGAACCCCCCGGGAGGAGGAACTCAGGGCAAGAGCTTCGCGAGGAACATGTCGATTCCACCGGCGGAGGTGAAGGGGCCGCCGCCGAAATCGATGACGCTTTCGAAGCTGCCCGTCACCCAGATGTTCGTCAGCGGGTCGACCGCGACGGCCTCGCCCGCCTGGCTCGTCAGCATGCCGCTGCCGTACCGCTTGAGCCAAAGCGACCCGCCGTTCGGATTGAGCTTGCCCACGAAGGCGTCGCGCCCGCCCGCGCTCGGGACCACGCCGCCGCCGAGGTCGATCTGGCCGAAGAACTCGCCCGTGATCACGATGTTGCCGAAGATGTCGATCGCGAGGCCCTTGCCGCGCTGTGCGCCCGTGCTGCCGAACCTCTTGCTCCAGGCGTGGTTGCCCGCAGAATCGAACTTGGCCAAGAACCCGTCGACGTTGCCCGTGCCGTCCGCGCTCGTGAGCGTGGTGTTGCCGCCGTCGAACGAAACCGAACCGGCAAGCTCGCCCGTGACGACCACGTCGCCATCGGTGGGATCGACGGCCACGGCGAGCCCGCGCTGTTCCGAGGCGTCGCCGAAGCCCTTGCTCCACAGGTGTCCGCCGGCCTGGTCGTACTGAGCCACCACGATGTCGTAGTCGCCCGCGCTCGTGAGCGGCGCTGCGCCGCCGAAGTTGGCGCTCTCCTGGAAGGCGCCGACGAGCGTCACCTGACCCACGGGGGTCACCGCGATCTCATAGCCGTACTGCGTGCCCGTGCCGCCGAAGCCCTTGCCCCAGACCGGGTTGCCGGTGCTCGAGTACTTGAGGAGCAACACGTCGAAGCCCCCCTGGTTGGCGATGACCCCGACGAAGGGGAGGTCGCCCGAGAAGTGGCCGGTCACGTAGACCGAGCCCTGGGCGTCGACCCCAACGTCCGTGCCCTGCTGGGTCACGGTGTTACCGAGAGTCTTCGTCCAGACGTGGCCGCCGGTCGTGTCGAGCTTGGCGACGTAGAGATCGTCGCCGCCCGCGCTCGTGACGTTAGCTCCGCCGAAGCTGATCGCGCCCTGGAAGGCGCCCGTGACGTACACGTTGCCCGCACCGTCGACGGCGATGCCGTTGCCGATCTGGGTCGAGGCGTTGCCGTACTTCTTCGCCCAGAGGACGGTGCCCGTGGGATCGTACTTCGCGACGAGGACGTCCGTGCTGCCTGCGCTCGTGAGCGCGCCGATGGCGCCGCCGAAGTCGATCGTGCCCTCGAGGTTGCCGATCACGTAGACGTTGCCCTGGGCGTCGACCGCGACGTCCGTGCCGATCTGGTTCGAGGCGTCGCCGAGCCCCTTGCTCGCGATGTGGTTGCCCGTGCAAGCGAGCGCCGCGCCGCTGCAGTCCTCATCCGCCGGCGAGGCGCAGTTGTCGACCGAGGGGAGGACCTCGCCCATGCAGGCGCCGTAGGCCGTGCCGTCGGGGAGGCAGGTGTGGGTGCCGGCCTTGCACACGCCGACGCCGGCCGTGTTGTTCGGCCCGGTGTAACAGGTCTCGGTCGTGTTCGGCGTGCAAGCGCAGCCGATGCCGTCGTCGACCGTGCCGTCGCAGTCGTCGTCGAGCATGTTGCAGACCTCGGCCGAGGGCATGACCTGGCCCTGGCACGCGCCGTAGGACTGGCCGTCGGGCGCGCAGGTGGCCTTGCCCATCACGCAGACGCCCACGCCGGCCGTGCCCTGCGGGCCGTCGTAGCAGTCCATCATCTCGCCCGGCTGGCAGACGCAGCTCGGGTTGTCGTCGACCGCGCCGTTGCAGTCGTCGTCGGCGCCGTTGCAGGTCTCGACGGCCGCGGGCAGGACCTCGTCGACGCACGCGCCCCACGCGCCGTTCGGCTCGCACGTCTGCACGCCGGCCTTGCAGGCGCCGACGCCCTCGGTGCCGTCGGGCCCAAAGTAACAGGTCTGCGTCGTGCCGATGGTGCAGCCAGCCATGCCGCCTTGGCCACCCTGGCCGCCGCCCTGGCCGCCCTGGCCGCCCTGGCCGCCCTGGCCGCCTTGGCCACCCTGGCCGCCGCCGCCCTGGCCGCCCTCGCCACCGGTACCTCCGGTGCCGCCGGCGCCGCCCTGGGCGCCGCCCGTGGTGTTCGGGGTGGGTTCGCCGCAGCCGGCGACGGCGCTGAGCAGGGCGAGCGTGATCGTGGAGAAAGAAAGAGAAAGGAGTCGCGATCGGCGAAGCATGGTGGTGGAGCCTCCGGCGTGGACCGAGGGGAATGATCCCGAGTTTCCGTCACATTACCGAATGCAAGGCCATCCACAATACCCCGGCCGCTTCCCGCCGGTTCTGGCTGGATTCACGACGGAAATCGTGCCCGGAGCGCTCCTTGACGCCCGGAAGGGGGTCTGGTCTCCTACGTTCCAGCATCGGCGCTCGCGAAGACGCCGAATTTCGTGGAGTTTTGCCCATGCGAAGAGCTTCCTTGCGTCCTTCCTGGTTCGCCCTGATCGCCGTCTCGGCGCTGGTGTACGGTTGCGCGGCCGAGACAAGCGGCACGTTCGGCGCCGGCGGCGAAGGAGGCGTCGCGGGGCAGGGCGGATCGGCCGGGTCGGGGGGGCAGGGAGGATCGGCCGGGCAGGGCGGTGGGGACGGCGTGGGCGGGTTCGAATTCCCGACCGACGGCGGCACACCCGACCCCGAGCTGCCGGGCGAGGTGTTCGGGCACAGCCCCGATCGGCTCTACAAACTCGAGCCCTACACGAAGCAGGTCTCGATCGTGGACTACTTCGAGGGCTGCGGGGAGGTCATCGACATCGCGATCGACAAGGACTCGAAGATCATCGGGACGAGCTTCTCCGGGCTCTACTGGATCGACAAGACGACCGCGAAGTGCACGGAGATCGCAAGCGGCAGCTACCCGAACTCGCTCTCGTTCGTGCCCGCCGGGACCCTCGATCCGAACCACGAGGTGCTCGTCGGCTACCAGGGCTCGACCTACGTCCGGATCGACACGACGAACGGGCAGATGACGACGGTCGGCTCGATCGGGGGCGGGTACACGTCGAGCGGCGACATCGTATCGGTGAAGGGCGGCGGGACGTACCTCACGGTGAAGGGCAACAGCTGCAACGACTGCCTGGTCGAGGTGAACCCGAAGACGGGAGCGCTGATCAAGAACTGGGGCTCCGTGCCGTACGAGGACGTCTTCGGAATCGCGTTCTGGGCCGGCAGCGTCTACGGCTTCAGCGACTCGGGGCAGCTCTTCGAAGTGACATTCGACCCAAGCGGAAACGGGATCACGACGAAGGAGATCCCGATCCCGGGCGGCTCCGCGAGCCTCGTGTTCTGGGGCGCCGGCTCGACGACGTTCGCGCCAGTCGAGCCGCCGCCGAAGTAGGATCTGATCGACAGCGTAGCGCCGGGGTTTCACCCCGGGCCCGAGCAGGGGCTGTCCGCCCCTGCACCCGGACCAGGGCAAGCCCTGGACCGCTGGTGCATCGACCGCGATGCGGTCGATGCAAAGGCACATCGGCAGCGCTCGGGATCTCTCAAGCTCCGAGGGAGCGTATTGCGTTGAGCATGCGTCGGAAGAGGCCCTCTTCTGGCGTCGGGGGAGTCGTGTCGTCGACGGGGCCGAGGGCTACGACCTCGGCGAGTTTGGTCGAAGGGACGAGGACGCCGGCGCAGCCGGGGCAACGGAGGATCTCGGGGCCGTGGCCACGCAGATGCTCAGGCGCGAGCGTGTCCCGGCACCGCGGGCAGATCCGCGCGCCGGGGTGCGACTGCGGGATCGCCGGGCGGACCTCGACGGCGGCGGCGACGCTGGAGACGTCGCCGTCGAACCAGTCGATCCACACGGCATGGCAGTCGGCGCAGACGTCGACGACCACGCCGCCGGTCAATCGCTCCTGGAGCAGGCCGCCGCAGAGCGGGCACTGCGGGGAGGCGAGGCGGTACTGCTCGCTCATCGCGCGGCTCCAGGTGGCTCGGCGAGGCGTCCGTAAAGATCGGCGAGCTCGCGCAGGCGCAGGGCCGTCTCGCGACGGAAGACGTCGCCGTGCAGCAGGAAGCGCCAGTTGTCGCGGGTCGTGGCGGGGTTGTTCATGCGCGCTTCGCTGCCGCGCGAGAGCACGTCCTGCATGGGGATGATCGCGGTGTTCGCGGTGGAGGCGAACGCGGCGAGGATGAAGTCCCAGGCGATGTCCTGGCCGCTCACGCGGAGGTAACGCTGCACGTGGTGGCGCACGTGCGGCGGGGCCGCGTTCCAGAAGCCCACCGTGGTGTCGTTGTCGTGCGTGCCCGGGTAGACGACGTTGTCCGGCTCGTGGTTATGGGGCAGGTGCGTGTTGTCCGCGTCGCCGCCGAACGCGAACTGCAGGACGCGCATGCCGGGCAGGCCCGCGGCGCGGCGCAGCTCGTGGACGGCCTCGTCGATCATGCCGAGGTCCTCCGCGACGAGCGGCATCTTGCCGTGACGCTCGAGCGCCTGGAAAAACGCGAGCCCGGGGCCCTTCACCCACCGGCCGGTGCGCGCGTCGGGCGAGCCGAACGGGATCTCCCAGTACGCGGCGAACGCGCGGAAGTGATCGATGCGGGCGATGTCCGTGTGCGCGAGGACGCGGCCGAGGCGCGCGCGCCACCAGGCGAAGTCGTCCTCGGCCATGCGATCCCAGCGGTAGATCGGGTTGCCCCAGAGCTGGCCGGTCTCGCTGAAGTAGTCCGGCGGCACGCCCGACACCGTCTGCGGCGTGCCGAGCTCATCGAGGTGGAAGAGGTTTCGGTGCGCCCAGACGTCGACGCTGTTGCGATCGACGTAGATCGGCAGGTCGCCGACGATCCGCACGCCACGCGAATGTGCGTAGGCGCGGAGCTCGCTCCATTGGTGCTCAAAGAAAAACAGGATGGCGATCTCGCGCTCGATCTCCTTCGCGTACTCAGCGCGGGCCTTCTCGAGGGCCGCGGGCTCGCGGTCGCGCAGGGCGGGCTCCCAGTCCCACCAGGCCTTGCCGCCGTTCCTGCGCGAGAGCAGCCAGAAGAGCGCGGAGTCCTCGAGCCACGAGGCCTCGGCCTCGCGGAAGGCGGCGAGAGGCTTGCGCAGCGGGTGATCGGGGCTTCCGAGGAGGCGCTCGGCGGCGCGATCGAGGCGCGGCTCCTTGAAGGCGCGGACGGCGTCGAAGTCGACGAGGCTCGCGGGCGTGAAGTTGTGCGCGAGCTCCGAGGCGTCGAGCAGGCCGACCTCGTGCAGCCGGACGAGGTCGACGAGCAGCGGGTTGCCGGCGAAGGCGGACCAGCAGACGTAGGGACAGTTGTTGCTGGTCGGGTTGAGGGGAAGGACCTGCCAGAGGCCGAGCCCGGCCTGGGCCAGCCAGTCGAGGAAGCGCCGCGCAGAGGCGCCGAGATCCCCCATGCCGTAGGGGCCGGGCAGGGAGGTCGGGTGCAGGAGGATGCCCGCCTCGCGGCGGGGTTTGTCAGGGGCCTGGGTCATGCGAGCGTCTCCTCATCGGCGGGCCAAAAAGCGGGCGGACGATATCATCGCCGGGCCTTCTGCGTGATCCTTTGCAGCGCGGCCGAGACCGCCTCCCGCGCGCGTTTTTCCCGGACCTCGGGATCCGTCTCGGGCTTTTGCATGGCCCGGACCGCCTCGCAGGCGGCCTTGTCCGCGGGCGGGAGCGTGACGCAGAAGAGATCGTACGAACGCGAAGCGGGCTCGGCGAGGGCGGGCTCCTTCGCGAGGATGGCCGCGGCGTGCGCGAGAACGAGAGCGAAGAGCGACGCCTGCGGGGTGGTGTCGAGCCATCGCGAGACGAACGTGGGGCTCCGCGCGAGCTTGGCCAGCACGTCCCAACGGCTCCGCGCGAGGCCGAGCTCGGTCGCGAAGACGAGCACCGAGAGGTTGCGGCTGCGATCGGAGAGGGCCGCCGTGTCCGCATCGAGCGCGGCGAGATCGTCGAGCGCTGTGTCGTCGAGCGTGGCGCAGTTGACGGCGACGCTGAGCGTATCGGCGCGGAGGCTCGGTCCGAGCAGCTTCGACCGGCCGATCGAGCGGGCGGCCGTGATAAGGCTCGGGTTGCAGTGGGTCGGCTGGCGCTGGCGGGCGAGCAGGACGGCGGCGTCGTAGACACGGCCGGCCGAGGAGAGCTCGAGCGTGGCGCGGGTGAACGCGTCGGGGTCGTAGTTCTTCTGCTCCATGCCGCCGAGGAACGCATCGAGGGCGGGCAGGGGGCCGGCGCAGGCCTTGCCGGTGTCACCGCGGCGGATCCGCGGGAGCTTGCGGAGCGCGCCGCCGGCGCGAAGCGAGAGGGCGAGCGAGTAGGCGTCACACGCGGGCGCCTCGTAGCCACCGAGCTCGACCTTGTCCTCGGTGCATGCGAGGGGTTCACCGAGCACGGCGAGGGCACGCGCGGCGCGTTCGAGGACGGGTTTGACCGCGGGCATGCGGGCGAAGGCGACCGGCGTGGTCGCGAGGACGTCGCGCAACGTGGCGTCGTCGGCGTCGCCTTCGAGCGTGGCGCGGACGAGGGACCAGAGGTCGCCGGCGAGCAGGGGCATGCCGGCGTCGGCAGCGAGCACGGCGGCGACGGCGAGGACCGCGCGGGCGTCGGCGGCGAGGGTCTTCGGGTCGGGCGGGCCGAGGGATCGGCCGCCGAGGCGGGCGCCGAAGATCGCGGCGTCGATCGCGCGGGAGGCGGCCGAGGCGCCGCGCTCGGTGTCCCCGTCGAGGAAGTGGTAGGCCGCGGCGATGGCGGCGGCGTGCACGTAGTAACGCGCGGCTTCGGTGTCGCGCTCGGGGCCCGCGACGGGCGCGAGGCGTGCGACGAACGAGCCCCCGGGCGCGCCGGCCGAGCGCACGCCGAGGCCCATCTGGAACGTGGACGAGCCTTCGACCAGGCCCGCGCCGAAGGAGACGTCGAAGCTCACGTTGAAGACCTTGGAGACGGTCTTCTCCTCGTAGCGGTACGACATGCGGGGCATCACGAGCCCGCTCGACTCGGCCTTCGCGAGGAACGCGTCGAGTTTCTCACGCGCCTTCGTGCGGTCGCCGGTGTTCGCGAGCTTCATCGCGTCCATCACGGAGACCACGGCATCCGCCGCCGCGGGATCCTCGCAGGCGCGCGAGACGGCGCCGCGCATGCCCTCGGCGTACTCGGTCGGACGCGGCGGCTCTCCGTGGCGCGCCCGGAAGACCTCACGCGCGAACCGCAGGGCCCAGCCGAGCTCGGAGGCGCCGCCGGACGCCGCGGCGATCGCCGTGTCGGGCGGCGGTTTGTCCGTCGCGACCGAGACGAGCACGCCGCCGAGCAGACAAAAATCGGCCTGATCACGCTTGCCCTGCGCTCGCAAGGTGCTGGAGAGCGAGACGAGGAGCGTGTCGAGCCCGCTGTGGGTCTTCTCCGCCGCGGCGGCGCGGGCGAGCTCGTCGAGCAGGCCCACGGAGGTGCCGGCGCGATCGTCGCGGAAGATCGCGGCGAGCGCGGCGAGGAGGCTCTTCACGCGGGTGGGGTCGATCGACGCGGTCGTGGGCGCGGCGAGGTAGGTCCGGGTCAGGCCGTAGATCGCCGCGGTCGCGTCGGCGAACGTGCGCTCGTCCCACTCGGCGAGCCCGGCCGAGACGGCGCGCTCGGCGTCGGCCGCGGGGATCACGAAGGTGAACGGATCGGCCTTGTTCTTGCGCGACACGAGGTCGATCGCGTCCGAGAGGATGGTCACGACGAAGCGCGCGCGGCGCACGGTCGCGCCCTCGCCCTTGGTGTACGAGGGGCTCGCGAGGATGCGCCTTCGCACGTCGCCGATCCGCGCGAGGACCCGCCGCGCCTCCGGGCTCGGGCCTCCCTTCGCGCTGCTGCACACGGGTCCGGGCCCGGAGGGTTTGTCGAGGAGGATCGTGGCGAGCGCGGTGATCGTTTGATCCCCAAGGGTCGTGACGTCCTCGAGCAGGGCCGCGGGCATGGGCTCGGCAGCCTCCGCGAGGCCGGCGATGGCGTCGCGGAGGGCGTCGCGCGCGGCCTTGCGATCGGCGGGGAAGCGGGCGGGATCGGCGGCCTCGGGGTCGAGCTTCTTGCCGCTCCCGAGCGCGAGGTACTGGGCCACGCTGGAGGCGAGGCGCGCGAGCGGGCGCCGCGAGACGGAAGGATCGGAGAGGGCGCGGCCGACCTCTGCGGCGGCCGCGTCGAGGTCGGGCTGCGCGCCGAGGAGCAAACGGATGAGCACGTCGGCCGTGAAGAGGCCGGCCACGCCCCAGCCGCTCTGGCGTGCGAGATCGCCGTCGAGCTTCTGGCGGAAGGCGCCGAAGAGGCCGTTGTAGAACGCGCTCTGGATCGCCTGCGGATACGCGGTCGCGGCCATGGCGCCGGTGAAGGCGGCCTCGAAGATCTCGGAGGCGTCCTTCGCGCGCGCGAGTCGATCCTCGATCGAGCGCCGCAAGAGGTCGACGAGCGCGTCGCGGAGCGGCGCATCGGCGATGAGGCCGGGGGCGTAGGCGAGGGTGACCACGCTCATCGAGTGCATCCGGTCCGGGTAGGCCTGGTGGAGCTGTGCGAGCGCCGCGAGGTGCGCGGAGACGAGGGTGGAGACGCGCCGGTAGGTGGGCGTCTGCGCGAGCGAGACCCCCGAGACCTCGCCGCGCTGCTGCGTGAGCGCGAAGGCGTGGGTCCAGGTCGTGCGGGCCTCGTCCACGGCGCGGACGAAGGCGTCGTACCGAGGCAGCCACTCGGCGAGCGGAAGGACGTTCTTCCGGGTCGCGTCGAGCGAGAGCGCGGGCGTGAGCGAGCGGCCGACGGTGTACGCGAAGACCAGATCGTCGGGCCCCTGGAAGTTCGGCGGCGGGGCGGAGAGGCACGCCTCTTCGGGGCCGAAGAGCGCACGCAGGCCCTCGCGTTTCGCCTCCGGCGCGGCCGCGAGGATCCGCTCGCCGAGCGCCTTCCAGGCCGCCCTCGCGTCCTTCGCGGCCCGCACGCGCAAGAGGTCGCCGTAGGGCGTGCCGTGCGGCGTCGCCGTCGCCGCGGGAGCCTCGTCCACGCCGGCGCTGGCGTCCTCGCTCGCGGGCGCCATGAGCACGATGCCGGCGCTCTCGAGGAGCGTGAGCAAGTACCGCGCGCGCATCCGGGGCTCGGCGTCGACCGGCTGGGCGCGCACGAGAGCGGCGAGAATCGAAGCCTCGCGCGCCGCGTCGACGTAACGGAAAGCGGACGCGTGATCGGCGGCGCGCCGGACCGAGGCCGCGAGCTCGAGGGTCGCGCCGAGGCGCGCGAGCGACGCGTCGTCGCGCACCACCGGCGAGAGCCCCGCCATCAAGGGCCGCAGCGGATCGTGCGGGAAGACGTACGTCACCTCGGCCGGGCTGCCCCGCACGCGGACGATCGTCTCCCACCCGGCCGCCTCGCCGAGCAGGGCGAGCAAGCGCGGCGCATCGAGCGCGGCAGGCGCGGGCAGCGCGGCGGTACGCGCGACGAACGCCGCAGCCGGCGCAGCGCCGCTCGGCACCTCGGCGAAAGCTTCGAGCACGAGCGCGACCTTCGTGCCTTCCTGCTGCCGTGCGCTTCGGATGAGCGCGGCCCACGGGTCGTTCGGATCCCGCTTCGCGCGCGCCTCGCCATACGCCTCGAGCGCGTCCTGCAGCACGCGCGCCTCGCGCCCCTCGTTCGAGGCCGCGGCGATCGTCCGCTCGCACGCGTCGAGCGCGCTCGCATCGCAACGGAACGCAGAGTCCGTCCTTGCCTTCGGGGGCGTGGTCGTCCCGGATCCGCAGCTCCCCGCGGCCAGGATCAACGCCATCGCCGCGACGCCCCCCCGCGCCGCGCCGCGCCTTCGTTCCGTGCGTCGCGCCTGCATCACGCACCTCCGCCCGTGTCGCACGACGGCGCGGTCGTGATCGTCCGCGTCACGCGGAGCACGCTCCCTTCGCCGCCCTGCAGCGGCTCGCCCTCGTCGTCCACGACGACGATCTCCACGTTGAACGTGTCATAGCGATCCGCCACGCCGATCATCGGGAAGTCCACGACGGTCCCCGATCCGCGGTTCACCACCTTGCCGTTTGCCGACAGCTCGAGGTGCCCGCACGCCTCCGTGTCCCCGCAGGACCCGGGCGGCCTGAGGAAGAGCGCTTTTACTTCGAGCACGAAGGGAATCCGCACGTCCGGCGTCTCGCCGATCGAGACGCAGGCACCTTCCGCGGGGCTCTTGAGGGAGATCGTGGGCGGGTCGGTCTTGGTCGTCTCCGTGGTGGTGTCGTCGCTCTCCTCGGAGCAGCCGGCGAACAGGGCCGCGCAGAGGACGAGCGAGGGCCCCGAGGCGCGCAAGGAGCGCAAGAAAGCATGCGGAAAGCGTGTCATCGCGCCTTTGTAACCCAGGCCCGAGCAGGATGGGAGGGATGCGCTAAGCTCGCCGCGTGTCACGCCAGGAGAGAATCGAGCAGAAGCTCACCGAGGCCCTCACGCCCGTGTTCCTCGCGGTCGAGAACGAGAGCAAGAACCACAACGTGCCCGCGGGCTCCGAGACGCACTTCAAGGTGCTCGTCGTGAGCCCCGCCTTCGAGGGCCTCGGCACGATCGACAGGCATCGCAAGGTGCACACGGCCCTCGCGGTCGAGCTGCGCTCGGGCCTGCACGCGCTCACGCTCCGCGCGCTCACACCCGCGCAGTACGAGGCCGAAGGCGGTCAGGGCTTCCAGTCGCCGCCCTGTCTCGGCGGCTCGAAGCACGACAAGAAGTGAGTTCGGCATGCTCACGCTCGGCCTGATCACCGATCTCCACTTCGGCCCCGAAGCTGGATTCGCGGGCAAGCTGCGCAAGCTGACGCGCAGCGCGCCCGGTCTCGCGAAGGCCTTCGTCACCCGCATGAACGACGTCGTAAAGCCCGACCTCGTCGTGAACCTCGGCGACGACATCGAGGACGAAGACCACGACGCCGACCTCGCCCGCTACGCCGCATGCGTGAACCTCCTGCGAGGCGCGCGCGCCGAGCTCGTGAACGTCGCCGGCAACCACGACACCGCACACCTCGCCCCGACCGAGCTCCTCGCGGTCTGGCAGCGCCCCGACCTCGATCGTCTCTACCACTCGTTCGATCGCGGCAACTTCCACTTCGTCGTGCTCCACACGCGCGAGCGCAAGGATCGCGACGTCACCGTGGGCGAAGAGCAGCTCCGCTGGCTGCGCGAGGATCTCGCCCGAGCCCACGCGCCGACCGTCGTTCTCATGCACCACAGCGCTGCCGATCAGGACCTCCGCGGCAACCGCTGGTTCGAGGGCTCGCCCCACATCTGCCTCGTCGAGGAGCGCCGCGCGCTCCGCACGATCCTGCGCGAGAGCGGCATCGTGCGCGCCGTCTTCAACGGTCACCTGCACTGGAACCACCTCGACGTGATCGACAGCATCCCGTTCGTCACGCTGCAGAGCCTCATCGAGAACCTCGACGACGACGCACCCGGCCGCGCCGCCGCCGCGCACGCCGTCGTGCACCTCGAGCCAAACCGCATCGTCGTGAAGGTCGAGGGCGCAGAGCGCGCGACGTACCAGTTCGAGGCGTGAAGCGCAGCGCCGGGGTTTCACCCCGGACCCCGACCAGGGGTTGTCCACCCCTGGACCCGGACCAGCGCAAGCGCTGGACCCGGGGTCGATGAACTGCGCGATGCGCAGTTCA
>NZ_JAGTJJ010000118.1 GCF_028435365.1 Polyangium jinanense
TCTCACTCGGTAAATGTCGTCAGAGGGGGGGAATGTACCGATCGGAGATGGGACCAATGCTCAGAACCAGGGCAAGCCCTGGACCATTTGGGAAAGAACTGCGCGATGCGCAGTTCTTCCCAAGGCCGGTGGCAAGACCATGAAGGTGCGTTGCACGCTGGCGGCGGGCACGTTGCCTGTTGAATCGTCAGCGCCGCGATCTTGGTGGGCAGGGTCGTCGTGGGTCTTGACCTGGCCTGTTCGATGAACTGCGCATCGCGCAGTTCATCGACCCCGGGTCCAGCGCTTGCGCAGGCCCCGGGTCCAGGGGCGGATAGCCCCGGTGGGGTCTGGGGCAAAGCCCCAGCGCAGCGCCTCCCAAGATGAGACCAATGCTCAGCCCTCGACCTGGATGGGAGACGGTCGACCCCGAAATGGATGTACACTGCCTCAATGAACCAGCGTCGCCCTCGATTTGCGGCCCTCATGGCTCTCCTCCTATTCACGCCTGCCTGCAGCGGATGGCTGCGGGCCGAAGGTGGCTTCACCACATCAACGACGCTCGCGCGGGGCCGGCAAGGCGGGTCCGTGGGGCTCGAAGCCGCCATCGGCGGCGAACATGACCGCGTGGCCCTCGACGTCGCGCTCCGCGCCAAGGTGACGGAGGGGGCAGGGGACGCGTCGCTCTTCATCGGCGGACTCCGCCTCCTGCGTCCCGATCCCGGCGGCTTATATCTCCTCGGCGGCGTGAACGTCTTGCAGCTCGGCAGCGCGGATGGGGATGTCTCGTTCGGCATGTTCTCGCCCGTCGCGGAGGTCGGGCTGGCCATCGATTTCAGGAACCGAAAAACGTCGAATCGCCTCCGTCTGGAGTCGCCGGAGATGCTCACCCTCGGGACGCGGATCGAATACGATCTGCGCTTCACATCGCAGCCGAACGAGGGGTTCTGGACGGTGAACCTCGGCTATGCGCTCGGCGTGGCGCCCCGATGAGGCTCGCGCGTCGCGCCGTCACGGCGTGCGACGTCGTTTCAACGTCTGGCGGTTGTCCGCGGTGCCGATGGCGAGGAAGTCGTCACAACCCTCGGTGTATGCGGTGTACGACGCCAACGACATCGCCGGCTGATGCGAGCTCGCGCAGACGGAATACGTGGTCATGAGCGTGGAACCATCCGTCACGTAGGTCCCCTGTCCCCAGATTTGCAGGTCCGCGCCGTCGAGGGCGGGGATGTCGAAGTCTTTCAGGTTCGACGTCGCGTGGCCCGCGGCGTCGAACACGAGAACACGCAGCGTCTTCGAAGGGGCCTCGGCATAAGAGACCTCCACTTTCACGAGCTCGTACTGGCCCGGCAGGATCACGCCGCCCGTATACATGGCATTGCCGCCGAACAGGACGAAGGGGACCGCGTCGGCCTCGGTTCCGAGGGGCAGCGCGCCGCACTCGGGGTTGGCGATCGTATAAATCGTCGCTTCGAGCGGCTCCGCGCAATTGCCTCCCCCGCCACCCGCGCCACCCGTACCTCCGACGCCGCCCGTGCCTCCCATGCCACCGGGACCGCTGGGCGCGCCGCCGGTCCCCGCCGGCTCGCCGCCGGCTCCCGCCCCGCCCGTGTTGTCATACGTGCGGGTCTCCGCCTCGCACCCGGCTGCCAAAAACCCCGCGACCGCGCCTGCCATCAGCGCCGCTGTCCAGAATGTCCCTCGAAGCGACATGAAGCCCTCCTTGAAGCGCGGAGCCGCGCACGTGCGCACACCCGCAACCCTCCCTCCTGCTACTAGCACTCCACGTGGTCCGCTTGGGGGCCTGCCCAAACAGCCGGCGGGCCGACCCGCCTTCCCTTGGGGGCCTCCCCAAAGGCGCTGCCGACCGACGGGCTCTGCCTTTGGGGCCTCCCCATGACCCATCCCGCTCGCCGGGACCCGCCTTTGGGGCCTCCCCAAGCGACACCCCGACCGTCGGGACCTCGCTTGGGGGCCTCCCCATGGCGCACGCCGACCGACGGGACCTGTCTTTGGGGCCTCCCCATGACCCATCCCGCTCGTCGGGACCTGTCTTTGGGGCCTCCCCAAGCGACACCCCGACCGAGGGGACCTGCCTTCGGGGCCTCCCCATGGCGCACGCCGGCCGCCCGGACCTCGCTTCGGGTCCTCGCCGCTCCGTTTTGGAGCACGGCCGCTCCGTTTTGGAGCACCTCGCCGCTCCGTTTCGATGCGTCGGCCTGCCTTTCCGCGGATTCCAGGTAGGCACGGCCCTTGCCAAACACCCCCCCGAACCCGCCGCGCGACATGCCGTCGCGCCCGAACCAGCGAGGTGTCTCCCATGGCCAATCATCCCTCTCCCGCCAAGCTCTCCCGCGTCGAAAAAGCCACCATCAGCCGGAAGCTTCAACAGAAGCTAGTCGAGCGCGCACAATTCGGCCCCGCCGAGCCAGCCCTCGATATCTTCATTCCCCAGCTCGACGCATTCGCCCTCCGGCTCGAATCCCACGTGCTAGGAAAAAAAGCCGCCCACGCCGCCCTCGTCGCGCACGGGGACAAGGTCGAAATCACCGACGAAGGCGTCGATACATGGGCAAGGCACATCGAATCGTTCCTCGCCATCGAAGGGCGTCGCCGCCACAGCATCTTCGCCTCCGCCGCCCGCGTCCTTTCCACCGCCGCCTTCCCCGAGGGACTCGCCTTCCTCGACGACCGCATCCCCGACGAAAACGCAAGGATGCGCGCGACACTCACCGTGTTACGCGCCCCCGAACACGCATCCACGCTGGTCGGCATCAAGCTGCCCCCCGAATGGATCGATTCGCTAGAATCCGCACTCGACGCGAGCGACCAAGCCTACGCCGACCGCGTCCACGCCCACGGCACCCAGGTCGAGCACGTATACAAAGGCCAGAGCGCCGAAGCAGAATGGGTGCACCTCGTCGGCCGATTGAAAAAGTACGTGGAAAGCCGCGACATCCCCGGAGACGCCGATCGCAAAATGGAGAACCGCGCCCTGCTCGCCCCCCTGACAGACGCCATCGCGCACGCAAAAGCCGTCGCCGCCACGCGCGCAACACGAAGGACGAAGAAGGCCTAGCCGTTCTGGGCCGTTGCGCTGGGGCGTTGCCCCAGGCCCCACCAGGGGCTATCCGCCCCTCGACCCGGACCAGCGCAAGCGCTGGACCCGGGGTCGATGAACTGCGCGATGCGCAGTTCATCGAACAGGTCGCAGGCAAGACCAGCGAAGGCCCTGCCAACCAAGACCGTCGTGACGGGCAACGCTGTCGCTGGTCTTGCCACCGGCCCGCTGGAAGAACTGCGCATCGCGCAGTTCTTCCACCCTCGGTCCAGGCCGTGCCTGGTCCGGGTCGAGGGGCGGACAGCCCCCGCGGGGCCCGGGGCAGCGCCCCGGCGCGGCGCCCCCAGGTGCTCACCTCTGCATTAGGCTTCTCTGGACGTCGCGCGCGGCGTCACGACGCGTCTTGTAGAATGCGGCCGAGGCGGCGGCGACCATGCCGATCACGAACGGTGACCACAGCGCGTATTGCCATCCGAGGTAGGCGCCGCTCTCGGCACGATACGTGGTGTTATTGGGCAGCTTGCACGTATCGGAGTGATGGCGATACCCCTTGTCGAACGTGCCGCCGCGCGGGCACGCCACCTCATGCCCGGCCACCGCGAGGCCTGTCTCGGTGAGGTGCGGGAGGAGCGGTATCCCGACTGATAGCGGCATGAAGCCGGACACACAAATGAGGACGACGAGCGCGTTGCTCGTCGCGGAGGCGCGTGGGCGGTCGCATGGGCGCGCGCGGCTCGTGCGGTCGCGCGAGCGCGGCCCCCGTGTCGAGCGCCGCGACCAGCCCGTCGACTGCCTGGGGCGCGAAGAGCATGCGGCCACGCCCGCTGTGCACGTGCAGCGCGACGAAGCCGAGCGTGTAGAAATCGGCGAACAGCGCGCCCGCCGAGGGCGAGCGCGCCCAGGGCGCGGGATCGGAGGGCGTCGGACGATAGCCATGCCCCTCGGCGGGTCGAACGAAAATGCCGAAGCGCTGATCGAAGTGAGGGTGACCGGTTCGCTGCGCGGGCGGGGGAAAGGGCCCGAACACTGCCTGCGCGCGGTCGTGCGCGCAGATCATTTGATCGGGGAGGGGGAGGTCGAACTCGACGAGCGTGAGCTGCGGATGGATCGGTCCGAAGCCGGGCAACGTGGCCGCGCCCTGGGTGGTATTGGGCGAGAGCGAGACGCGCATGCCGTCGCTGCGCTCGAGCAGGATGCCGAACGTCGGCGCGTCGAGCGCGTTCGGGGCTCCGGGAACGAGCGTGCCGTCGCCGCCGAGCGCGTAATGGCGAATGCCGCGCCGCGCGAGCTCGCCGACCACGGCCGCCCGCGCGGCGTGGTGCCCGCTCCGGAAGATGACGGCCATGACGATGGCCACGATGGCGAAAAGCGTGAAGAGGAGAGGTCCAAGGAGATGCATCGCGTCGCGCCCCGGGGGTCGTGAGGGCGAGGAGCTTAGCCTCGGCCCTCGACCCGTGCGAATGGAACCCGCACGAGAGCGGGAAGATAGCGGGCGCCAGCCTGCGGTTGCTGATACCTCCAGCCTGCGGTCACCCCGGTCCACCCGATCTCCGACGAGGAGCGCTGGCCCCATTCCAGGCTGATTTGCGACCGATCCGAAGGTGGCATGCGTGCTGCACTCCGGCCCAGGAGGAGGACAACGCATGAATCGATCGATCGGGTGGTTTGCCCTTTTCCTTGCGGCTGGCTGCGGCCAGCAAGACATCGAGGCCGAGAGAGCGGCCCCTCCGCGCTTCGAGCTGATGGGGCAGGCCGAGATCCTGGCAGCGTCCCCGGGGGTGACCGACGAGCCGGAGGTGATCGACAGCCATAAGCTCGACCCGGCGAAGGCCAGCGGGGACGATGGCTCGGACGCCCTGATGGTGACCGCGGACGGGCGGCTGTTCCGCGAGCGGGCGCCCGCACTCCGGAGGCGCAGCGACGTGCCCATCGACGCGAACCCCGGGGGCTTCGCGCCCGGCGCGGCGGAGCGTGCGGGGGCGCGCGCGCAAAACCCCGGCGACCCGGAGGGAGCGGACGCGCTACGCGCGAACGGAGGCGAGCAGAACATCGCGCCGACCGCGTTCTGGCTCCAGGGCGTCGACCTGCCCGATCAGCGCTTCCCGTTCACGAGCACGACGTACCCGGCGCGCGCCGCGGTGGCGTTTACTGGGACGGGGAGTTGCTCGGGCGTGTTCGTCGGGCCGCGGCACGTGCTCACGGCGGCGCACTGCATTTACACGATTGGCGCCGGCTGGTCCCTCCCCTCGAACGTCGTCCCGGCCCAGCAGGGCAGTGGGACGGCTCCCCCGTATGGCACGATCAGCGTCACGAACGGCATTGTCCCGAATGGGTACGTCAACGCGACGACGACGGAGGACAAGGTCAAGTTCGATTACGCCATGATCGTCACGGCCGACTCGTCCTTTTCGGTGGGGTGGTTCGGGTTCTCCGGCAGCTACGAGGACACGCTCATCGACGGCCGCGGCTACCCCGTGCCCCAGGCCCCCTGCTACAACGCGCCAGTGTCTGGCAGCGGGGGTTGGGACGCGCCGTGGGGCAGATGCGATGGGTACCAGTACTGGCAGCCGTCGAACATGAGCCAGTACGAGGAGTTCTGGGGCTATAGCTGGCTCGATGGCCAGCCAGGTCAGAGCGGGATGCCATGGTACCGGTCGAATATCGTGTACCTCGTCCACAAGGGCGCCGACGTGGCAACCCACCGGACAATCGCCAAGCGGCTCACGAGCAGCTCGGCCAGCACGATCTGCGACTGGATCGGCGACTTCCCAAGCGCCTACTTCGACCACGACTGCTATTGAGCCGCCCGCGCTGCGCCGGGGTTTCACCCCGGACCCCGACCAGGGGTTGTCCACCCCTGGACCCGGACCAGCGCAAGCGCTGGACTCGGGGTCGATGAACTGCGCGATGCGCAGTTCATCGAACAGCGACGACCCTGCCAGCGGGCAACGTGCCCGTCGCCAGCGTGAAATGCACCTTCATGGTCTTGCCACCGGCCTGTGGGAAGAACTGCGCATCGCGCAGTTCTTCCCCGAACGGTCCAGGGCTTGCCCTGGTTCGGGTCGAGGGGCGAACAGCCCCCGCGGGGCCCGGGGCAGCGCCCCGGCGCGGCGCCTCCAGATGAGCCATCGGGTGCGTGCATGGTCGAGCCTGATCACCACGAGCCATGGCCGGGCTTGCTTCCGTCCCCGCTTCCGGGCGAGCACGACGACGCTCGCCTGCGCGCTTGCTCCGTGCGTGGGCTCCCGAACGCGGTACATAAAGAACGAAGTGGAGGCCCTCGCCGAATTTACGATCATTGACACCGTTCGCGTGAGCGATCGGTTCATCTTCCAGCGTGCTGTGCGGGGGGATCAGAATCGGACGGTCCTCCTCAAGTACCCTGCGGTCAAGCACCCTTCTCCTGAGACCCTCCGCCAGCTCGAGCATGAGCGGACGCTCGCCCGCGACCTCGACGCGGGCCTTGTCCTCCACCCGATTGCGCTGACGCGGTGGGCCGAACGCACGGTCCTGGTTTTCGAGGACTTCCGCGGCGTCCCGCTGAGCCACCTCGTCGGCGTCCCCATGGATGTCGGCCGCTTCCTCCGGATTGCTGAAAAGACTGCGGAGGCGCTCGCTGGGGTGCACGAGCGCCACGTCATCCACAAGGACATCCGGCCGGATAACATCCTCGTCGACGTCGAGACGGCGCAGGTCAGACTCACCGAGCTCGGGATCGCCTCGCTCCTCCCGCGTGAGTACCAGGAGGCTGATCCGGCGAGCTCCATCGAGGGATCGTTCCCGTACATGTCGCCGGAGCAGACCGGGCGGATGAACCGGGCCATCGACCACCGGACCGATCTTTACTCCCTCGGCGTCACCTTCTACGAAATGCTCACGGGCAACCTGCCTTTTCGCGCCTTCGATCTCCTCGAGTGGGTCCACTGCCACATCGCGGGATCGCCAAGACCGCCGCACGAGATTGTGCCTCGGATACCCGGGCCGGTCTCGGCCATCGTGCAAAAGCTCCTCTCCAAGGTCGCGGAGGATCGTTATCAGACGGCCCGCGGGCTCGCCCATGACCTCGCGATTTGCCTCGCGCAATGGGATGAGACCGGCGCCATCCTTCCTTTCCCGCTGGGCCGCGAGGACGTCTCGGAGCAATTTCACCTCCCCCAGAAGCTTTATGGCCGTGACCACGAGAGCCGGACGCTCCTTGCGCATTTCGAGCGCGTCGTGGCGACCGGCGAGCCCGAGCTCGTGCTCGTCTCCGGATATTCGGGCATTGGCAAGAGCTCGCTGGTCCGCGAGCTCGACATGCCTGTTGCCACGGCGCGCGGGAGCTTTCTCGCCGGCAAGTTCGAGGAGACCGAGCGAGACGTCCCCTATGCCACCGTCGTCCGGGCCTTCGTCCAGCTCATCCGCCGGGTCCTCACGGAGAGCGAGGAGAAGATCGCCTCCTTTCGCGAGCGGCTCTCGGAGGCCCTCGGGCCGAATGCCCAGATCCTCGTCGACCTGATCCCGGAGCTTTCGCTCGTCCTCGGCGAGCAGCCCGCCGTTGCGGCGCTGCCCCTCACCGAGGAGAAAAGCCGCTTCCACATGGTCTTTCGCCGCTTCCTCTCGACCTTCACGGCCGAGGGGCGGCCCCTCCTCCTCTTCCTCGACGACCTGCAATGGGCTGACGCCGAAAGCCTCGCGTTGATCCAGGAGATCCTCACCCACCCCGACACGAAGCACCTGCTCCTCGTCGGCGCTTATCGCGACAACGAGGTCACGCCGGCGCACCCGCTGTCCCTCGTGATCTCGGCGATCCGCACGGCCGGCGCGCGGGTCTCCGACATCGTCCTCGCCCCGCTCACCTCCGAGGACGTGCACCGGATCGTCGCCGACACGCTCCAGTGCGACGCCGCGCGGGCCCGCCCGCTCTCGGCCCTCGTCGAAGAGAAGACCGGCAACAACCCCTTCTTCGTCCTGCAGTTCCTCGCCGCGCTCCACGAGCGCGCGCTCATCTCCTTCGATCGGGAGGCGCGCGCGTGGACCTGGGACCTCGGCTCCATCCGGGCCGCGCCGTTCACCGACAACGTGGTCGACCTCATGGCCGCCAAGGTCGCTCGGCTCAGCCCCGAGACCCGCGCCACCGTGGTTCAGGCCGCCTGCCTCGGCTGCGAGGTCGACATGGGCACGCTCGCCGCCGCGAGCCGCATGTCCGCGCGCGACCTCCACGGCGTCCTCTGGGGCGCGCTTCACGCCGGCCTCATGAGCCGCGTCGGCGACACGTATCGCTTCCTCCACGATCGGGTGCGGGAGGCTGCTTATCTCCTGATCCCGGAGGACCAGCGGGCCGCGACGCACCTCGCGATCGGCCGCACCCTGCTCGAGGCGACGCGGCCCGAGGACGTCGAGGCGCGGGTGTTCGAGATTGTCCATCAGTACAACCTCGGCGGCGCCCTCCTCTCCGATGCGGAGGAGCGCGAGCGCCTTGCCCGCCTCGACCTCGTCGCGGGCCGGCGGGCCCGGGCCTCGACCGCGTACGTGAGTGCCTCAGGCTACCTCGCCGCGGGGGTGCGGATGCTCGGCCCCGAGCCCTTCCGAGCGCAGCACGCGCTGGCCTACGCTCTGCACTTCGAGCTCGCCACCTGCACCTACCTCCGCGGCGACCTCCCCGGCGCGGCCGAGCTGCTCTCGACGCTCGCGCCCCACGCCGCGAGCAGGCTGGAAGAGGCGGCGATCCGGCGCCTGGAGGTCGACCTCTACACGAGCATGGACGACCTCGACGAGGCCGTCGCCCGCGGGCTCCGCGGGCTCTCGCTTTTCGGGATCGTCATCCCGGCGCACCCCACGCGCGCGGAGGTGGAGCGCGAGCGTGAGCGTGTCTTCCACCTGCTCGGCGACCGGGCCATCGAGGACCTCATCGATCTCCCGGAGATGACCGACCCCGAGATCGCCGCGGCGCAGGACATCCTCGCCGTCCTCTTCGCGCCGGCCCTGAACACCGATCCCAACCTGTCGATCCTGGTCTACTGCTCGATGGTCAACCAGAGCTTGCGCCACGGCAACTCCGACGCTTCCGCGCTGGCGTATGCCTACTTCGGGATGAGCCTCGGTCCGGCGTTCGGGCGGTACCGGGAGGGTCATCGGTTCGGCAAGCTCGGCTACGACCTCATGGAGAGGCGGCGGAGCACGGCGTACAAGGCCAAGATCAGTTCGATCTTCGGCGACAACACGCTCTTCTGGACGCATCACCTCAAGGAAAGCCTCCCTTACCTGGACACCGCCTTCCGCGCCGCGCTCGAGACCGGCGACGTGACCTTCGCCTGTTATTGCTGCAACCGCATCGTCGTCGACCGGCTCCTCCTCGGCCACCCGCTCGATCAGGTTTCCGCGGAGGCGGAGCGCCGCCTGTCGTTCACCCGGCGAGCGGGGTTCGACGCCTCGACGCAGGTCATCCTCGACATCCAGGACCTCGTCGACAGCCTGCGCGGGCGCGCGACGCCGGACGGGCGCGCCCGCGACGAGGCCGCCCGCGACGCCGTCATGGATGGGTATCCCTGGGCGGTCGTCACGTGCTGGCACTACATCATGCAGCTCACCGCGCGTGTCTTCGCGGGGGATTTCCGCGGCGCCGTCGCCGCCGCCGAGCGTGCCCGGGCGCTGCTCTGGTCGACGGTGGCCCACGTCCAGGAGCCCGAGTTCTGGTTCTACGGCGCGCTCGCGCTCGCCGGCCACCACGACGACGCGGACGCCGAAGAGCGCCCGGCGATCCTCGAGGCCCTCCGCGCGCACGAGCACAAGCTCGGCGCGTGGGCGGAGGCCTGCCCCGAGAACTTCGGCCACAAGCACGCCCTCTGCGTGGCCGAGCGTGCGCGTGTCGAGGATCGCCCGCTCGACGCCATGCGCGCCTACGATGACGCGGTACGCGCCGCTCGGCGCCATGGCTACATCCAGAACGAGGCCCTCGCCAACGAGCTCGCGGGTCGCTTCTACCTCCGCCGCGGCTCGGAGACGAGCGGGGGCGCGTACCTGCGCGAGGCCAGGAACGGGTATGCCGAGTGGGGCGCCCACGCCAAGGTCGCCGAGCTCGAGCGTCGTCATCCGGGCGTGTTCGACGGCGGCCATGCGCCGCTCGCCGCCGCCCTCGTGCCCCGGCCCGAGCAGCTCGATCTCATGGCCGTGCTCCGGACCTCGCAGGCCATCTCCACGGAGATCGATCTCGCGCGCCTCCTCGAGACCTTGATGCGCGCGCTGGTGCAGCGGGCGGGCGCGCAGCGAGGGCTGCTCCTCCTCGCCCGCGACGACGAGCTCCGCATCGAGGCCGAGGCGTCTTCCGGCCCGGCGGGGGTCGTCGTGCGCGTCGCCGCCCAGAGCCCGACGGCGTCGGCCGTCCCCGCGTCGATCGTCAACTACGTGCGCCGGAGCCGGGAGACGGTGATCCTCGACGACGCCGCGCAGCCGAGCCTCTTCTCGCGGGATCCCTACCTCGAATCCCACGGCTCGAGGGCGATCTTGTGCCTGCCCATCGTGCAGCAGGCCCACGTCATCGGCGTGCTCTACCTCGAGAACGATCTCGTCCCCGGCGCCTTCACCCGGGAGCGCCTCATGGTCGTCGAGCTCCTGGCCTCGCAGGCCGCGATCTCCCTGCAGAACGCCATCCTGTACGACGCGCTCCACCGAAGCGAGGCGCAGCTTCGTGCCGTCGTCGACAACACCACGGCGCTCATCTACGTGAAGGACCTCGAGGGCCGGCACCTGCTCGTCAACCGGCGGCTCGCGGAGGTGATCGGTCGCGACGACGCCGTCGGCCGGACCAACGAGGAGCTCTTCCCCGCGGACATTGCCGAGAGCCTGAGTCGTAACGACCGGAACGTCCTCGCATCGATGGCGCCGCTGGAGGTGGAAGAGCCGATGCCTTTCGCGGACGGCCTGCACACCCATCTCTCCGTGAAGGTGCCTCTCCGCGACGCCACGGGCGCCGCGTACGGCGTGTGCGGGATCTCCACGGACATCACCCAGCGCGTCGAGGCGGAGAAGGAGCGCGAGCGCCTGCTCCACGAGGCCCAGGAGGCGCTTCGGAGCCGCGACGAGTTCCTCGACATCGCCTCGCACGAGCTGAACACGCCGCTCACCCCGCTCCGGCTGCAGGTGCAGCTCCTGCGCCGGCGCCTCGAGGATCCCGCGCTGTCCGCGCACCCGAGGCTCCAGGGCTTGCCCCGCCTGCTGGACATCGCGGACCACAGCGTCGAGCGGCTCGAGAAGCTCGTCGGCGAGCTGCTCGACGTCGTCCGCATCGGCGCCGGCAAGCTTTCGCTGAAGCTCGAGGACGTGGATCTCACCACGCTGGCGCGTGAGGCCGTCGAAGGCCTCCAGCACGAGGTCACGGCCGCGGGCCTGACGGTCGACCTCGTCGCCTTCGAGCCCGTCGTCGGCCGGTGGGATCGGTTCCGCGTCGAGCAGGTCCTCGTCAACCTGCTGACGAACGCGATCAAGTACGGCATGGGCAAGCCCATCACCGTCGGCGTGCGCCGCGTGGGCCCGCGGGCCGAGCTCTGGGTGGAGGACCGCGGGATCGGCATTCCCAAGGACGATCAGGCCCGGATCTTCGAGCGCTTCGAGCGCGCCGTGTCGAGCCACAGCGTCGGCGGCCTCGGGCTCGGGTTGTTCATCGCCCGTCAGATCGTGGAGGCCCACGGCGGGACGATCCGCGTGCGGAGCGAGCCCGGGCACGGGGCGACGTTTACGGTCGAGTTGCCGTGCGGGTAGGCGTGTCCGCTGCCGCGTCGCGTGCGCAAAGGGCAGGCGCAGGCCGCACACTCCCAAACGGGCGAGCGCCAGCTCCGGACATCCTCAGCGCGGACCCCCCAGCTCCTTGACGAAGAACCGGTGCACGTCGTCCTTGTAATACTGGAATGCCGACCCCTTGGGGCTATGTGGCTGTCCGGGCATGATGAGCAGCTCGAAGTGTTTGCCTTCGCGAATCAAGGCCTCGGCCATGCGCATCGTCGTGGACACGGACGCGTTCACGTCGCTCGTGCCATGCATCATCTTGAGCGCACCGCGCAGGTTTCGCGCGAGCGACACGTTGGACCCTGCTTCGTAGCCGGCTCGATTTTCGCTCACGAGACCCAGATTCGGCTCCATGATGACCGCCTCCTCCTCGAGGGCCCCGGGCGCCCCAGCATAACCTGCCTTGAACAGCTCCGGCGCGGTCAGCATGCCGCGAAGCGCGAAATAGCCGCCCCAGGAGTGGCCGTAGATCCCGACGCGGCTCAGATCCATGTAGGGCCGCGTGGCGGCCGCCTGCCGCAGTCCGGCGACGTGATCGGGGATCTCGGTCTGTCCCACGCGCCCATAGTTCGCGTCTTGAAAGGCCTTGCTTCGCCCCGGTGTGCCGCGCGCATCGAGCACCATCACGACGAAGCCCATCTGCGCCAGCGAATTCGCCCACCGCGACTCCTCGGTGCCGACGAAGCTCCAGGGCACGACCGATATCCACGGACCGGCGTAGATGACGTCGATGACCGGGTAATGCTTTTTCGGATCGAAGTCCCACGGCTTGTGCAGCACGCCATACAGCTGGGTCACGCCATCGGCAGCCAGGACCGTGAGGGGCTCCGGCGGAGAATAATGCAACTCCGCGAGCGCGGTCGTGTCCGCTTCGGCGTAGCGGAACGGGGCCCCGCCGTCGGTCGAACCCACGTCCCATACCCGCGGTTGCACGCGCGTGGAATGGCCATCGATGTAGTAGCGCCCCGACGGCGCGAGGGTGATCCGGTGGATGCCGGGGTCCGGTGACAACCGCTTCAGGTCCCCTCCGGCGAGGCTCGCGCGATAAAGCAGTCGGTCGTAGGGAGCCGCGCTGTCGGCAGAGGCCAGCAGGAAGATCGCGTCTGCTTTCGGAGCGACGCCGAGCACTCGATGCACGGGAAACGGGCCGCTGGTGACCTGACGCTCGAGTGTCCCCGCGTAATCGTACAGATAGACGTGCCGAAAGCCGTCGCGCTCGGACATCCACAGGAAGCGCTTGTTGTCCTCGAGCGGAGTGACCTGCAGCGACCACCCGTTCTCCGCAAAGTCGAGCGCACCGACGAAGCTGCTCGGTCGGTCCTCACGCAGCACGAGGCGGGTCTTGCCGGCCTCGGGCTCCACCGCCGAGAGTTCCAGCCGCTTGCCATCACGGGACAGATGGAGCACGAGCGCTTCGCTGCCATCGGGGCGCCAGCCCGAAAACCAATCGTAGGTCTCCCCGGGCGCGGGCGGAACTTGGGTCACGCGGCCTTTCGCAGGCTCGACCACGTAGAGCTCCGAACGCCTCAAGGGGGTCCCGACCTTGGAATAGGGCACCATCTTCACCCGCTCGATGCCCGTTTCATATGCGTAATCGACGATCGGTATCTTGTGGACGCCGCGCATGTCGTTGCGAAAGACCAGGAGGAACCGACCGTCGGGAGACCACGCCCGCTCGGGGATCTGCCACTCGTAATTCTCTTCCCCGCGTTGCTCCAGCAGCGTATTGCCATCGCTGCCGACCACGGCGAACCCAGATCCGCGCTGGACCGCGACGGTTCGGCCATCGGAAGACAGGTGATGGCTCGCGGACAGCATCAACGCGGCGCGATCGGTCGGGGCGAGGGCCACGACGCGACGATCGGATAGTCCGAGCGCGAACGACCGGTCCTGAAGCTGGAAGACGATCCTGTGCTGATCGGGAGCGAGCCCGGGAGCGAGCACGAATCCGAGGTTGTCCGGTAGCTGGACCTTCTGCCCGACCACCTGCGAGAGCTGGGCCGAAAGCGCGTCGCGGGGCAGGACGGGTACCATCGTCCGCTCCTGCGCGTCGACCAGGACCCACGTCCCGCGATGCGGACCGACCGCAGACCAGTACACGAATTGATCGCGATCGGGGAGCCATCGCGGCGCGACGAGCGTGTCTCGAATGCGCTCGATGAAGCGGTAATACTTCTCGGCGACATCGAGTCGCGCTTGCAATGGATCGCCTTGGGCCGTGGCCGTCGTGGGAGGCTGCGTCGCCGTCGTCGTAGGCTGGCAGCCGATGACCGCGATCACGAACACGACGAGCTGTCTCATGGCATGACACTCCAGGGTGAGGTGGGCGATTCGTCGAGCAGCTTCGCCAGCACCGCGAGGCCCCGCTCGAGCTCGTTGCGAGATCTCGCCGCGCCGAGCGATACCCGAATGGCGTTGGGCGCGCACCCGGCGCGGGCGGCGAACACGTGCGCCGGCCCGATCAACACGTTCCGCGCGGCTGCCTGCTCCAAAAGCTCCAGCGCCCGCCGGTGCTCCGGAATCCTCATCCAGAGGAAATACGCGGTGGGATGCGCGAGATACGGATGATTCTTCAATATCTCCGCTGCGATCGTTTGGCGGGCGGCGGCCTCGCTGCGCCGCGCGTCTCGAATGGCTGCCGCCCTGCCGTCGTGAATCCATTGCGTCGCGATCTCGGCCAGCAAGGGCGAGCCCGACCAGACGGTCGCTCCGGCAGCGATCTCGAGGCTGCATCGAGCCTCGAGCGGGGAACGAATGAAGCCGACACGGAGGGCAGGGACCGTCGCCTTCGACAGGCTACCGATGTAGTACGTCGTCTCGGGGGCGAGCGCGGAAAGCGGCGGCGGCGCGTCGCAGACGAGCGGAGCGAGCGCGCCGTTCTCGATGATCGTGACCCCATACCTGCGGCAGATCGTCACGACCTCCTGCCGACGCTCGAGCGGCATGATCGAGGTGGTCGGGTTGTGGTTCGTCGGGGTGCAATAAAGCACTTTGGCCCCGCTCGAACGGCATGCCTGCGCGAGCGCATCGGGGATGAGCCCATCCTCATCGACCGCAACGGGATGCGTCGGCAGCCGGAGCCACTGCGCGGCGCCGAGCGCCCCGGGATAGGTGAGCTCCTCGACGAGCACGCCGGTCGTCGTCGCGAGCGCCGACAGCAAGATCACGGTGGCATGCTGCGCACCGCTGCACACGGTGATCTCATCGGGGGACGCGACGACTCCGGTCGACCCGAGCCAGCGCGCGCCAGCGGCCCGTTGCGCCATGGTACCGCCATGCGACTGGTAGCCGCTCAGCGCGGCGAGGTCCGCGCGTGAGCTCAGCTCAGCGAGTGCAGCGGCGAGCGCGCAATGTCCGAGATCGCCAGACATGATCGGCGCCGCGGTCGGGCCGAGATCGATTCGATCCCGGTCGAGCATGGGCGAGTACGCGTTGCGATCGGTGAGATTGTTTACGAATGTACCACTCCCGACCTGGCCACGAACGAGCCCGCGTCGCTCCGCTTCGGCATACGCGCGGGTGATGGTTCCGAGCGACGCCCCGACCGCGTTCGCGAGCTCGCGGTGCGTGGGAAGTCGGTCGCCTGCGCGCAGCTTGCCGGCGCTGATGTCGGCCGCGAGCGCGTCGACGATCGCCACGTACAGCGGCCCGCTGGAGCGTCGAAGGCGTGGTTTCCAGGCATGGCTGGGCATGGACATGTACTAGTGTACTTTCATGAATTGTCATAGTACAATCTTCCGGGCCCAGAAGGCGGGGCGGGGCGG
>NZ_JAGTJJ010000119.1 GCF_028435365.1 Polyangium jinanense
CCAGCTCTGGGTCATCACGGTCGCGCTCCCCGACAGGGCCCACTGGTCCATCTTCGGGTGCCCTGGGAGCCGTACACAGACGCGGATCTCCGCGCGGGCGACCGTCGGCACGCACAGAACGAGAAGGGTCAACGGCAAGCACCAGGCGAAGACGCGAGGAAGCATCGGCAGTTCCCGAGGTGAACGCGCCCTCCCAAACCACCCCTGCGGTGATGATCGGGCATGCTCTGGTAGGCCGGCAATGGTGCCGAATGCATGGCAAAGGCGTCAATTTCTCCTCGTATCCCTGCACCGCACGAGGCCCCCTTCCCCCTTGACACGTCCCCCGCCGCCTCGGTTACGTTCCCCACATGGCTACACATCTACGCCCGAATACATCCGCCCAACCTGCCGCCGACATCTGCGCCGCGATCGCGGACGGCCTCGCGAGCGACGAAGCCACGAAGCACCTCGCGCCTCTGTGGGAATCGCTCACGGCCAAGGGCGACGCGCTCGCGGCGGAGGGCCGCAAGCAGGAGCGCGCGCTCGGCCGCGCGCGGGCGCGGCTCGCCGTTGCGGATGCGCAATGGGATCCCGAGGTCGCGTCGTTTGGCAGGGACGTCGTCGACAAGACGGGCGGCCGCCGAGATGTGCCGCCCTATACGCGGTTTTTCAAGGACGTCTCGCCGTCGGCGGCGCAGGCGTTCGGAATTGATCGCGAGGTGAAGCAAGGTCGCGAATGGCTCGACGAGCTCGGGCGGAACCCGGACGAGCCGCTCGCATTGAAATGGTCGCCGCGGCTCGGGACGGTGACGGACAAGCTCGACGACACCGCGAAGGAGCGCGCGAATGGGCTGCGCGCGCTGGCCTTGCAGGGCACGTCGGAGGAGCTTTACGTGGAGGACATCAACCTGGAGCTCGACCGGCTCGAAGGTGACCTGAAGAAGCTCTTCCCGGGGCAACCGAAGCGCGTCGCGGCCTTCCTGGAGCCAACGCGGCCGAAGCGGAAGCGTGAAGCGGGTGACGCGGACGAGGGTCCGGAGGGCGAGGATTCGTGAGGTAGACTGCGCAACTGGGTCGATCGAGGTGTCGAGCGACCCGGTTGCGTGAGGCGCGAGGGGCGATCGAGGTCTCGATCGACCTGGTTGCGTGAGGTGCGAGGGGCGATCGAGGTCTCGATCCACTTGGTTGCGTGAGGTGCGAGGGTCGATCGAGGTGTCGAGCGACCCGGTTGCGTGAGGCGCGAGGGGCGATCGAGGTCTCGATCCACCCGGTTGCGCGGCGCGCGAGGGGCGATCCAGGCGGGGAAAGCGGTTGACGCGTCGGCTGAGGGCCGGCAGGCTCGGGTGAGGTCGTACGATGCGTGGGGCTCCGGTGTTGTTCCTTCTGGCAAGCTGGCTCACGGCCTGTGGAGGGTCCAATGTGACTGCGACCCAGTGCAGAGCCCCCGAGTGGTGTGAGGAGCAGACCCCTCTTTGTCACAACAGTTGCGACCACAAGGGTGCCCAGCGTAGTTGCAACGATTGCTGCATTGAGATGCGTCGTAAGTGCCTCGACTGTGCGCCCAAAGAAGAGATAAATTTCGCTACCTGTGATCGACGCCTCTATCCCAGGAATTGATTATGCGATTCTCGTTCTTCATGATTGCCGCCCTGGTCCTCGCCTCCTGCGGGCGTGCCGAACCCTCCGAGGTCACGCTCGAACTCAAACAGCCCACGCGCGTGAATGGCTGCAACGTCTTCTTGCACCACGCGCTCGGCGGGGAGCCGCTCGGTGCAGATATCACCTACGTCTGCGACGTCCCCGAATCGTTCATCAACGAAAAGAATTGGTGGGGGGACGGCATGCAACCCCCGGCAACCGGCCTGTTGCTGGGTGACTGCCTACGCCTGGGCAATCGATTCTACTGCATGGAGAAGATCGAGCCCGGGAAAGCGGCCACGCTCAAAGCCACCTACGAGATCCTCCACGACCGCCGAATCGACCACCTCCGCCCCATCCGCTAGCCCTCAAAACGCCCCCCGCACCACCACCCCGCCAAACCCCGCCGAAACCACCGGCACCACCGCCACCCCCTTCCTCTCCCCCGCCCTCCCACTCGTCGCGACCAAATAAATCCCCGCCAGCGCCGACCCCACGTGCAGCCCGTACATCACGTATTGCAGCGTGTTGTACGTATTCCCCCGCGCACACGTCTCCCGCATCACCCCCGCCCCCACATCCGCCGACGTCTCCGCCGCCACGCACACGTTTTGCGCATCCGTGAACCTCGCCGCGAACGCGCTCGTTCGGATGGCCTCATTCACCTCGTACACCTGATACGTCGACAGAATCCCGAACCCCAGCGACACCGCGGACACGCCGAGCGCGCTCATCCCCACGACGAACCGTCCATCCCATCCCGCCTTCGCGGGCTCGTCCGCGCGCGCCATGCCCGGGACGACGGTCAGCGTGATGAGCGTGACGAAGGCGGATGCGACCGGGCCGGGCAACGCGATTTTTCTCATGGGCTCCTCCTTCGAGACGTGACAACGGCGCCAAGATGGGCGAGGAGAACCCGGGTTCCATGGCAAGAAAGCTCCTCTTCACGATCTCCTCGTACGCCTACCTCGAGCCCCGGTTCCTCGCGGCCGGCGAACTCGATCGCGGCGAGATCGTGCACAAGACCTTCCCCGACGGCGAGCGGTACCTCCGCGTCGCCGAGGACCCGTGGGGCCGCGACGTCGTGCTGCTCGGCGGCACCCCCACCGACCTCGACTGGCTCGAGCTCTACGACCTCGGCTGCGCCATCAGCACCGGCGGCGCCCGCTCCCTCTCCATCGTCATGCCGTATTTCGGCTACGCGACCATGGAGCGCGCCGTCCTGCCCGGCGAGGTCGTCACGGCCAAGACCCGCGCCCGCCTCATCTCGGCCATCCCCCCCTGCGAGGGCGGCACGCGCGTCTACCTCTTCGACCTCCACACCGACGGCATCCCCTACTACTTCGGCGACAGCCACGTCACCCACCACCTCTACGGCGCCCCCCTCGTCACGAAGCTCATCCAGCGCACGATGGACGGCCGCTCGTACCTGCTCGGCGCCACCGACGCCGGCCGCGCCAAGTGGGTCCAGAGCCTCGCGCGTGACCTCGATGTCGAGCCCGCGTTCGTCTACAAACGCCGCGATCCCGACACCGGCAAGCTCGCCGTCACGGGCGTCAACGCCGACGTGCGCGGCCGCGAGGTCGTCATCTACGACGACATGATCCGCACGGGATCCTCGCTCATCCAGGCCGCCGCGGCCTACCTCGCCGCCGGCGCCACGCGGTGCCACGCCGTCGCGAGCCACCTCGTCCTGCCCCCCGGCGCGCGCGAAAAACTCCAGGCGAGTGGCATGTTCGAGCACATTCTCGGCACCGACTCGCACCCGGGCAGCCAGCAGCTCGCGCCCTCCGCCATCGAGTCCGTCGCGCCGCTCTTCGTCCACGCGATCGAGCGGACGTACCGCATCTGAGAGGCGGGCCCAAATAGGTTGGAGCCTCCGCCGGTTCCGACTAGAACGTCGCCCCGGTGACTCTCGCTGCCGACGAACCGGAAGCCGCCCCCGAGCGGGCCACGCCGCCCCCCGTATCCGCGACCCCGACGCGCTTCGCGAACCTCGCAGAACGCGCGCTCGTCGCCTTGTGCCTCGGGATCATGGCGGTCTTGTTCCTCGACATGCTCACGTTCGGCCACGGGCGCGACCAGGGCATCTACACCCTCGTCGCGCGCGCCGTGGTCGAAGGCGGCATGCCTTACCGCGACGCCTGGGACTTCAAGCCCCCCGGCATCTTCCTGATCTACGCCCTCGCCCGGCTCCTGTTCGGCTCGGCCGAGTGGGGCATCCGCGTGGTGGAGATCGTGGGCCTCTCGCTCATGTCGTTCGGCATGGTCCGGCTCACGCGCAGGTTCTGGGGAAGTGGCCTCATCGGCCTCGTGGCCGCGACGATCGCCGTCTTCATCCACGCGCAGCTCGAGTTCTGGCACACGGCGCAGCCCGAGTCCTTCGGCGGCATGCTCACGATCGCCGCCCTGCTCTGCGTCCCGGCCCTCGGCCCTTCGGGACTGCCCTCGCACGCGGTGACGAAGGCGCGCTCGTATCTCGTCGCCGGGTTCCTCTTCGGGTTCGCCTTCCTCCTCAAGCCGCCGCTCGTGGGCGGCGCGGCGATCCTCGCGCTCCTGCCCGCGTGGTGGGATACGGACGCCGAACAGCCCACGATCGAGCGCCTCAAAGCTGCCGCGCAGAACCTGGTCCGCCCCTCGCTCCTGCTCGCGGCGGGCGGGGCGATCCCGATCGCGCTCTGCATTGCGTGGTTCGCCGCGCGTGGCGCGCTCGGCGATCTTCACCGCGTCCTTTTCGTCTTCACGCCCCATTATACGGCGCTCGGCTGGCACGGCGCGACCGTGACGGGCATGCTGTATTACGCGTTCACGGAGTGGCTCCAGCAATACGGCAGCGTCCCGACCGTGGGATTGCTCCTCGCGCTCGGCTTCGGCATCGGCGCAAAGGAGCGGCCGCTCGTCCTGCTCTCGCTCGGCATCGTGGTCATCCACCTCGTCGGCGTGGCCATGCAGGGGAAGTTTTTCCCGTACCATTACGGCGCCACGTGGCCGCTCACCGCCCTCTGCGCCGCGCTCGGGTATCACGCGCTCTTCCAATGGGCGCGGGCGCGCGGCGCCCTCGGCCTCGCGGGGTTTGCTCTTTTCGTCCTGTTCGTCCCGTTCGGCCGATCGGCCACGAAGGACGTCCCCGGCTCGTTCCTCGTGCGCTCGCAGAAGCGCCTCGCCATCGTGGCCGAGGGGTTCCGTGACCAGCGTGGGCTCGACGAGCTGAATAGCCTCTGCGACGTGAACATCGTGGCGCTGCGGGAGGTCTCGAATCTCCTCCGCCAGGAGGTCCCCACGAATCGCCCCATCTTCGTCTGGGGCTTCGTGCCGAACCTCTACGACATGGCGGATCGCGCCTCCTCGACGCGGTACATCTACGACATCCCGCAACGCGTGCCCTGGGCCAAGGAAGAGCACCGGCGTATTCTCATGGAGGATCTCCGCCATCGCCCGCCCGCCGCGATCGTCGTCCAGCATTACGACATCGTCGCCATGGTCACGGGAGACGGAATGGGCTCGGCCGACGCGCTCACGAGCTTCCCCGAGCTCCAGGCGCTCCTCGAGAATCAATACACGCTCGTCCGGACGATCGACGGATTCGACGTCTACCGGGAAATCGCCCGATGACGGCCCTGGTCCTCGAACCCGGCATCGCGGCGGAGGCGCCTTCCTCGGGCGGGGTGCGGGTCGTCGTCGAGCGCGCGCGGCGCGTCTTTGCCGGGAGCGGCGTGGTGCTCGACGGCCTCGACCTCGACGTCGCGGCCGGCACCTTCGTCGCCCTGCTCGGCCCCTCCGGTTGCGGCAAATCCACGCTCCTCCGCCTCGTCGCCGGCCTCGACCAGGCCGACGGGGGTTCGGTCCGGCTCGTCTCTCCGGACGGCGCCACGCGTCCGCGCATCGCATACGTGTTTCAAGACGCCCACCTGCTCCCCTGGCGCGACGTTCTCGACAACGCAGCCTTGCCGCTCGAACTGTCGGGCGTTTCTCGCGAGGAGAGGCGCGAGCAGGCGCTCGCCGCGCTCCAGCAGGTCGGTCTCGGCGACGCGGCGGCGCGGTATCCGGCGGAGCTGTCGGGCGGCATGAAGATGCGCGTCTCGCTTGCCCGCGCCCTCGTCACGCGCCCGAGCATCCTGCTCCTCGACGAGCCCTTCGCCGCCCTCGACGAGCTCACGCGCCAGAGGCTCGACGATCAACTCCGCGCGCTCTGGCTCGACCTCGGCATGACCGTCCTCTTCGTCACGCATTCGAACGCCGAGGCCGCTTACCTCGCCGAGCGTTGCATCGTCTTCTCCCGCCGCCCAGCGCGTATCCTCCTCGACGCCCCGATCGACCTGCCCCGCGAGCGCGCCGCCTCCCTGCGCAGCGATCCGCGCTTCGCCCGCGTGCTCGGCCCGCTCCAGGACGCGCTCCTCGCCGGGGAGGCGCCATGAAAAGGTCCCTCGCCGCCGCGGCCCCGCCGGTTCTCTCGCTCGTCCTCATGCTCGGCGTCTGGGAGGTGCTCGTGCGCGTCCTCGCGGTGCCGGCGTATCTCCTGCCCCCGCCGAGCCAGATCGCCGCCGCGTTCGCCGCCGACGCGACCACGCTCGCGCTCGCGACCTTGACCACGGCAAAAAGCGCGCTCCTCGGATTTGTGCTCTCCGGCGTGATCGGCGTCCTCGTGGCCGTCGCGCTCTCCGCCTCGCGCCTGCTCGAACGCGCGTTTTACCCCTACGCCGTCTTCCTGCAGACCGTGCCGATCGTGGCCATCGCGCCGCTGCTCGTGTTGTGGTTCGGGCCGGGCGAGCGCGCGGTCAGCGTGTCGGCGTTCATCGTGAGCGTGTTTCCGGTGGTGGCGAACGCGCTCTCCGGGCTGCGATCGGTGGAGCCCGCGCTGCGCGATCTGTTCCGCCTCTACGGCGCGGGCAAGCTCCGCACGCTCGTGCTCTTGAGCTTGCCCTCGTCCTTGCCGAGCATCGTCACAGGCCTGCGCATCGCAGGCGGGCTCGCGGTGATCGGGGCGATCGTGGGTGAATTCGTGGCGGGCTTCGCCGAGGGCACGCCCGGGCTCGGCATCCTCATCATGAGCGCGCCGCGGCAGCTCCGAACCGACCTGCTCTTCGCAGCCGTGCTCTGCGCCTCGGCGCTCGGGCTCGGCTTGTTCGGCGCGACGAACCTCGGCGGCTGGCTCTTGCTCCGGCGGTGGCATCCGTCGGAGAAGAACTGATGCGAGCGCTCAGCGCGCGTACTTGGCGTTCCGGTCCCTGATACCGGCCGCCAACATCTCGACCGCCGACGAGATCCGACGCGCGCGCGTCTCAGGCTTCTTCGCCTCCTCGATCCAGCCGACGTACTCCTTGCGATGCGACGGCGCGAGCGCATCCCAGGTCATGCTCGCCGTGCTGCTCTTCGCAAGCGCCGCCGCCAGATCCGCCGGCGCCGGCACGTTCGCCGTCTTCTTCGCCGCGCCCGCGCGCTTCTTCATCGCACCCGGCGCCGCAGCCGAGTTCTCCTTGCGTGCAACGGTCGCCTCAGGCTTGAAGCGCAGCGCCGACCAAGTCTCGTCGATCGCGACCTGCGCAACCCCACCCCAGCCAGCCTCCTCGATCACGTTCCAGCCGACGTCCCGCGTGAGATCCGTCTCCACCTTGGAGCTCTTCTTCGGATAAGCAATCCAGAGGACGCCGCCCTGGCGCACCGCAGAGATCGCCTTCAATCCGCCCTTCTCGAGCTCCTTCGCCTTCTCGACGAACAACACGACGACGTCAAACGACCCACGCGCCGCCGTCGACACGCTCGCGCCCTCGGGCAACGGTTCGAGCAGGTCCGCGCGTCCGTCTGGGGCGCCGAGGAGAAGGACGCGTGTGTCCGGTTTGATCTGGAGTTTCTTGGAGAGGGGGCTCGAGGTGGTGGTCATGGCAAACGCTCTCGCGCCCATGCTACAGGCATTTCCGCGTTCGGGGTGGAACACGGTTTGCCCCGACGTGCTCGCGCCACGCGCGCTCTGCCTCGAAGGAGTCACCCCCATGTACATCGTGGTCAACACCATCCGGGCCCCCGAGCACGAGCTTTCACGGATCAAACGAGCCTTCCGCGACACAGCGCACGACCTCGACCAGTTCGAGGGCTTTCTCGGCATCGAGCTCTGGCAAGACGACGGCGCCCTGCTCGCAGTCTCCCGCTGGTCCACACGCGAAGCATTCCTCGCCTACCCGCGCTCCGAGCTGTTCCGCAAGCACCACAAGGGTCTGCGCGGCGAGAAGGCAATGACCGCCGCGCAGATCAAGATGTACGAGGCCGAAGCGATCGCCTGAGGCAAGCAGCCACGTTGAGGCGCCGCGCTGGGGCGTTGCCCCAGACCCCACCAGGGGCTGTCCGCCCCTGGACCCGGACCAGCGCAAGCGCTGGACTCGGGGTCGATGAACTGCGCGATGCGCAGTTCATCGAACGAGCCGGGTCAAGACCAACGACGATCCTGCCCATCAAGACAGCCGCGCTGCCATTTCGATCGGCAACGCCGTCCCACCGTCCCGTTGGAAGAACTGCGCACCGCGCAGTTCTTCCACAAATGGTCCAGGGCTTGCCCTGGTTCGGGTCGAGGGGCGAAGAGCCCCCGCGGGGCCCGGGGCAGAGCCCCGGCGCGGCGGCCCTAGGCGCCATGGGACCAAGGTCCTATATCCGGCGCCCGGGGGCTCATCGTAAAGGACGTGAAGACATCAGGGAGCGCATCTCTGATGGGGAGGATTGATCTGTCATGTCAGCACCCAATACCCAATCCGCGTCCGCCGAAGGGCTCGACCTCGTTTTCTGGGACCCGTCGGGGTACCGGTGGAATGGCCCCGGCGACTGGAACCAGTGGCGTTACATCCCCGATGGGCTGGGCGGCGAGATCGGCATTCGATTCGGCGTCAGCGCTGGCTTCGGCACCTTCGACTGGAACCTGGGGGGCGTGCCCCCGCGCGGTTCGGTCAATGACGGCACCGGCGCCTCGTCGTTCGGGAAGAACGAGCAGACGGGCATGGCGTCGAAGAGCGTCAATGCGATCCGCATGCAGGCGAACAAGCAGTTCACGGGCGCCCGGAACAACTTCACGGTCGAGCTCGACTTCTCCCGCTACAAGGGCTCGAGGGTCGGGGGCAAGGACGGCGTCGCGGGGGCAAACACCCTCGTCGGCGTGAGCGACATCTACGCGGGCCTGACGTACGCCAAGACGACGGTCACCATCACCGGCACGCTCGAAGGCGGCGGCGCCGCCAGCCCGGCTGGCTGGAAGCTGTACAATGGCGGCGTCGCGCCGAACACCTCGGGGGGCAATCAGCCGAGCGCGCAGTTGAGCCTCGTGAACGGCGTGCTGCAAGGAACCAACAGGCCGGCTCCCGGGGGCCAGGCCAATTCGATCGACACCGTGATGGGCCTGGTGCGGCTCGACGCGGCCGGCTGCAAGACCCTGCGCTTGAGTTATGACCTCTACCCGATGCCGGGTAGCTGGGGGCCGCGCGTCGACAATTCGGGGCTGTACGTCGCCTCCGCCTTCCCGCGCAAGCCCGCCGAGCCGCCCAAGCCCGTCGAGCCGCCGAAGGCCGCCGAGCCGCCCGCGAAGCCGACCACCCCCACGGTCGTGATCAAGGATCCCGGGAAGCCCGGGACCACGACCAGCTATACCTACACCGTGAAGAACCCGGACGGCTCGATCGCGGGCAAGGGCTGCTTCACCTACGAGACCCCGGCCGACGGCGGCCCGCCTAAGCTGGTCGCGTTTTATTACCACGACAAGGTGGTCGGCACGATCAACCAGAGCAACGTCCAGACGTTTTATTTCGATGGGGAGGGTGACGACAAACGCTTCACGTTCGTCACGGGGACCCCGGCCAAGGGAATCTGCAGCCTGACCGCCGACACGACCCTGCCGGCGCAGCTCACCGGAATCGGCGGCGAAGGCCCGCAGAGCTACCTCGGCAAGACGATCGACTTCCCGAAGGTCGCCACGGGGACCACGGTCGCGGAGGAGAGCACGTCCGTTCCTCAAGTCGATCTCGTCGTGGTCATCGATTCGAGCGTGTCGATGAAGGACGAGGCGGACGCGCTGAACCAGGCGGTCGCCGCGGCCATCGAGGCGGCCAAGACCAAGTGCCCCTCGGACCTGCGCGTCACGTACCTGGGCATCGAAGGGACGTTCAAGAACACGCGCTTCGAGACCACGGTCCGCAATTACCTGACCGACGTCGCCAAGGCAGACGAGGCGGCACTGCGGGGTCGCAAGAAGGGCACGGTCTCGGGCGGCGGCGCGCAGGAGGACGGGGCACGCGCAATCGAGGACGTGATCACCCATTACGACTGGCGGCCCAGCGCCAAGCGCGCGGTCTTCTTCCTCGGCGACGAGGCATTCGAGGGCGGCGGCCAGGTCGACAAGGACGACATCGCCGAGGCCAACCGCGCCATCGACGCCGCCAAGAAGAACGACGTCCGCGTCCACACCTACCTCGGCACGAGCGGCGCAAAGGAGAAGCAGCGCAAGGCGCTGGAGGACGAATTCGCGCGCGTGGCCACCGAGACCGGCGGCAAGGCCTTCACCTCGAAGGACGCGCTGAACGGCTTCCAGGCCCTCCTCGAGAAGGTGATCTGCGGCAGCAAGTCGAGCACGGCGACCACGACGGAGTTCTGCTGCTGCCAGGAATACGTGGAGTCCGAAGGCTGACGCAAACCGCCGCGCCGGGGCTCTGCCCCGGGCCCCGCGGGGGCTGTCCGCCCCTCGACCCGGACCAGGCACGGCCTGGACCGAGGGTGGAAGAACTGCGCGATGCGCAGTTCTTCCAACGGGCCGGTGAGACGGGGTTGCCAGTCGAAATGGCAGCGCGGCGGTTTCGGTTTGGCAGGGTCGTCGCCGGTCTTGCCTCGGGCCTGTTCGATGAACTGCGCATCGCGCAGTTCATCGACCCCGGGTCCAGCGCTTGCGCTGGTCCAGGTCCAGGGGCGGATAGCCCCGGTGGGGCCTGGGGCAAAGCCCCAGCGCAGCGCCTGCCAAGATGCATCACGCAGCCGCCGTTGCCAGCCGATCCCTGTCCCCGTGATACGACAGCGCCTTCCCCCGGAAGCCGCCGTCGTGCACGCCGAAACGCGCGCCGAATGTCGAGCGCAGGATCGACCCCACGGCGTCTGCCGCCGAGATGCCCCCCACGAGCAGCAGGCATGCGGCTTTCCGCGCCCCATCGATCTCGGAGAGCCCTTGCTCGCCCACGGCCCGCGCGGAGAAGCCCAGACGCACCGAGAGCACCCCGAGCGGCGACAGCGGGCCGAGCCGGCTCAGCCATTGCCATTCCGCGGGCAAGAATGCGCGGCCGAGATACGGGGTGATTTCCACGGTATCGGCGCCACGCAAGAGGCGCAGGCGCAGGAGCTCGGCGGCGCTGTCGGGGAACCGGTGCGTCGTGTGCGCGGCCGGCTCGAAACGGATGCGCACCCCGTCCGCGGCGAGCCGCAGGCCGAGCGCCTGGCAATGGCCTCGGTAAATGCCCTCCGCGGGCTGGTACCGCCGCGCTGCGAAGACGTCGCGCCGGAAGGCGACGTTGTTTGCATAAAAGTTTCGCGTCGTGCCCTCGCCGAGGGGGCTCGGGAAGTACATGAAATCGATCGCGGTCGCGGCGATGCCGAAGAGGTCGTCCCGGTACGTAGTCCGGCCGGCCACGACCTCGGTGCCCGGATCCGCGGCGAAGGGCGTGAGCAGACGCTCGAGCCAGGCGGGGTCGGGCCAGCAATCGGCGTCGCCGAAAACCACGACGTCCGCGGTGGTGGCGTCGAAGCCGCGGTTCTTGGCATCGTAATACCCGACCTCCGCGCCGATTTCGAGAAACCGTACCTCGCGCCCCATCGCCTCCCCGAGGCGCGCTTGCTCCCGAGGAGAGAGGCCGTCGTGCGTGATCACGATCTCGTCGAGCTCGCGGAGCGGGAACGTCTGCGCCCCGAGGTGGCGGAGCAGGCGTTCGAGGCTCTGCACGATACGCTCCTTTTCGGTGGTGCCTCGCAGGTTGTTGGTCTCGAGGACGAGGGCGGCGCTGGGGCGATTCGTGGTCTTCATGAATGAACCTCCTTGGGGTGTTGGGTCGAGACGGAGAGCATCCGCCGCGCAGGGGTGGATGCGGCGATATCGAGGAGAATGCGGGCCCAGCTCTCGTGGATCCTGCCCACGAGGGCGGAGGCCGAGGGGCGCGCGAGGGCCGCGCCCGCCGAGGGGCCGAGGGCGCGGAGGGAGCGACGCAGGCGGGTTTCGAGGCGGCCGGGGGCGTCGAGCTCGACGCCGGCAAACGCGCCCGCGGGGCATGACGCGAAGACATTCGTGTTTTGCCGTTGCTCCGGCTGGTCCGTGAGGAGCGCGAGGAGCGGGACCCCGAAGAGCCGCGCCATCCCCACCGCGCCCATGCCCGGCGCCGAGACGAGGAGATCCGCCGCGGCCGCGACGCTGCCGAAATCGGGATCGTAAGGCCGAAAGGCAGGGCGCGCGGCATACCCCTCGCCCACCGCGTGCATCACGTACCCCTCCGCAGCGAGGGATTCTTCGATGGCCGAGGCCACGGCCGGATCCGCGAAATGGGGATTGAGGTACACGGCCGCGAGGCGCGCGCCCGGGGCAAGGTTGAGCGAGGCCCGCACGTCGGCCGCGGACCTACGCGGCGCCGCGACGATGGGCAGGAGGCGGTGGCTTCGTCGCGCAGGATCCCCATCCCCGGCGAGGGGCGCGGCGAGGGTATGCTCGATCCGCGCGTGGGCCCGATCCCGCAAGGCCCGCACGAGCGCGCCGAACCCCTTGTGGGCGAGCGCCGGGCCGCGGCCCTCGAAATGGCCCTCGATGGCGCGCCAGATGTTCTCGCCATACACGTGGACCACGGGGCACGGGAGCGCGTGGCCCTCGCCGGCCGGGCGCGAGCCAGTGAGGAGCAAGAGCGGGTGGAAATCGTTCACCACGTACGCCGCGCCCCGCGCGAATTCGGAGAGGCGCCCGAGATCCGCGGCGCCGCGGCTCGGGGTGAAGAGATATCGCAGAATACACGCCTCGGTCCGGGCCCGGGCCATGTTCTGGTGGGCGTCGTAGGCCAAGCTGTAATGGGCGGACAAAAGCTCGGAGGGCGTGCCAAGGGCCTGGAGGAAGGACCGACCCTCCTCCGAGGTGGTCATCACGTCCACGCGAACGCCGTGCCGGGCGAGCAGGCCCCGCACGAGGTGAGCGCGCATCAAATGGCCGCGGGCGTCCGCGGCGGCGAGCCATACGATCCGCAAAGCAACCTCCCTTCGACACGAGGAGGTTGCACCCGCCGTATGGACGGCGCGCTAGCGCGGGGGTGAAACGTCGTCGGAAGGGATGTGGACGCCGTGTGAAACGAGCGGGAGGCGGAGGAGGAAGAGCGCGCCTTTCCCCGGCTTCGATGCGGCCACGAGGCTGCCGCCGTGGGCCTCGACGATGGCCTTGGCGAGGGCGAGGCCGAGGCCCGTGCCCTGGCCCTTTCCCGCGGGCCGGTCCGTGAAGAATCGGTCGAAGATACGCGGCAGGTTCTCCGGCGGGATGCCGGGACCGGTGTCCTCGACCTCGATCACGCATTGCCCGGCCTCCGCGCGGACGCGCGCCCGCACGGTGCCGCCCTCGCCGGCGAAATCGGCGGCGTTGTCGAGCAGGTTGCGGACCGCCGCCTCGATGCGGGCCGGGACGACCTCGACCGGCGCAGGCGCGGCGTCGAGCTCGAAGGTGATGCCCGCGTGGCGCTCGTCCTTCTGGAGGGCCGAGGCGATGGCGGCGACGAGCTCCGCGGCATCGAGCGCCGTCCGCTCCTCGCTGGGCAAGCCGGCCTCGGCGCGCGCGAGCTCGAGGAACTGGCTCACGAGCGCGTCGAGCCGCTTGCTCGAATCGAAGAGGACCTGGCGCAGGCGTTCGATCCGCGCGGGGTTCGGCGGGCCCTCGCCGGGCAGGGCCTCGGCGGCGGCGCGCACCGCGGCGACCGGGCTCTTCAGCTCGTGGACGAGGTCGGCCATGAAGGCGTGGTTCTTCTGGCTGCGCTCGGCGATCGCGGCGAGCAGGGTGTTGAAGGCGCCCGCGAGGTCGCCAAACTCGTCCTTTTCGCGCACGGGGATCGGCGGGCCGGAGAGGGGACGCGAGGCCCGATCGAGGACCTCGGCGCGGAGCTCCTCGATGGGCCGGACGATGCGGCGGCCGAGCCACCACGCGAGCGCGAGGCCGCCGACGAGCACGAAAAAGCTCAACTTGAGGAGCGGATACCGCACGTCGGAGATCGCGCGGATGACCCGCGGCGAGCTCTTCTGCGCAAGCACCACGCGCGCGGGGGTCGTCAAAGGGACACGCAGGGCGGCATGGCAAACGAGGAGCTTGCCTCCGAGCGCGCGCTCGCAGCCCTCGGCGTGCCCCTCGGCAAGCGCGCGCTGGACCTCGGGACGCTCGGCGAGGCGCGGCGCGAGCTCCTCGTAGGTGCGAAGCGTGGGCGCGCCGTCGGGGCCGAAGAAGAGATCGCCAATCCGGTCCCGCAGCGAGGTGGCCGGTTCGTGATCGTGATCCGCGACGACGACCCCCGCGCCGTCGATCACGCGGAGCCGCACCCGCTCGCCCGCCGCGGCCTCTTCGATCGACGCCGCGAGCGTGGAGGAGGCGTCGGGGTTCGTGGCGACGATCGATCGAGCCGCCTCGGCCGCGCGAAGGACGCGGGCACGCATGCGATCCTCTTCGCCTGCGTCGTCGTACCGGGCGCCGAAGACGATCCCCACGGGCGCGAGGACGACCGCGAGGACCACGGCGAACGTACGGCGCCGGAGGGAGTGCTTCCTACGCGCCACGGTCCTTGTACCGATACCCCGCGCCGACCACGGTCTCGATGCCGTCGAAGGCCGGCTCCACGGCCTCGAACTTGCGGCGCAGGCGTCGCACGTAGGTGTCGACGAGGCGCGCGTCGACCACGCTCTCGTCGCCACGCGCGAGCTCGAGCAGCCGCTCGCGGGAGAAGACGACGCCCGGGCGAGCGACGAGCGCCTCGAGGAGGCGGAACTCGGTGAGGGTCACGGCGATCGGCGTGTCGTGGTAGCGCGCCTCGATCCGCTCTGGATCGAGGCGCAGTGGCCCCGCAGCGACCACGCCCCGGGACGTCGCCGCGCTGCCCGGCGCCTGCTTTCGGCGCAGGAGCGCGTGCACGCGCAGGAGGAGGACGCGGGTGCTGAACGGCTTGGCCACGTAGTCATCGGCGCCAAGCTCGAGCCCGAGCGCCTCGTCGATCTCGGAATCACGCGAGGTGAGGAGGATGAGGGGCACGAGGTTGCCCGCCTCGCGCAGGCGCCGGCACAAGCTGAAGCCATCGAGGCGCGGCATGTTGACGTCGCTGATCACGAGGTCCGGGCGATCCCGCGTGATTCGAGCAAACCCTTCGAGCCCATCCTTCGCGACGATCACCTCGTGCCCCGCGTCCTCGAACGCGAGGGAGAGCACGGAAGCGAGCGCAGCGTCGTCCTCGATGAGGAGAAGTTTTCCCATCAATGCGCCTTCGCTTTCCGAAGCCGCTGCGCTGGGGCGTTGCCCCAGGCCCCACCGGGGCTATCCGCCCCTGGACCCGGACCAGCGCAAGCGCTGGACCCGGGGTCGATGAACTGCGCGATGCGCAGTTCATCGAACAGGTCGCGTCGATACTGGAGTTCCCTCGCTCTGTCGCTCCCGTCATGCATCGGGCCCCTCCCCTGGAAGCGGTCGCCGGTCGAATCGCGCGCCCTCGGACGCCGGAAGAACGTGGACGAGCATGTTCGGATGCATTGCGCCGATTTCGACGAAGGTGGCTCGCGCTTGCCGCAACGACTAGAAGTCATCTCATAAAAATAGGCGAGGAGCGCCCTGAGGTACAGGACGATGCATCCGAGGTGGACGAAGCCGAGGAAGTTCTCGGCGTAGCGCTCGTACCGTACCACCATGCGGCGGAAGCTTTGGAGCCAGGCGAAGAGG
>NZ_JAGTJJ010000012.1:0-159752 GCF_028435365.1 Polyangium jinanense
CGGTTTCTCGGCCCTCGGTCCAGGCCGTGCCTGGTCCGGGGTGCAGGGGGCGGACAGCCCCCTGCTGGGGTGCGGGGCAAAGCCCCGCTCCGCCCCCTCACCAGCCGCAGGTCTCGCCCTTGCTCTCCTCGCGGATCCACTTCCGCAGCGGCTCGAAGTATTCGAGGATCGCGCTTGCGTCGCCCTGGGTCTCGCCGGAGATTGCCTTCATTGCCTCTGGCCAGGGCTTGCTCGCGCCCATCGCCAGCATGGCCTTGAGCTTGTCGCCGGCTGCCTTGTTGCCGTAAATCGAGCACGTGTGCAGCGGGCCCGTGTGACCGGCCGCCTTGCAGAGCGCGCGGTGGAACTGGAACTGGTAGATGTGCGCCAGGAAATATCGCGTGTAGGGCGTCCCGCCGGGGACGTGGAACTTCGCGCCGGGGTCGAAATCCTTTTCGCTCCGCGGCACCGGCGCCGCGACGCCTTGGTATTTCTGGCGCAGATTCCACCACGCCTCGTTGTACTTGTCCGGCGGCGTCTTGCCCGCGAAGACGTCCCAGCGCCATTGATCGATGAGCTTCCCGAACGGCAGGAAGGCGATCTTCGCGAGCGCCTGCTTCATCAGGAAGTTCGTCTCCGCTTTCGGGTTCTCCGGGGCGTCCTTGAGCAGACCGATCGTCTTCAGATACCCAGGCGTCACGCTGAGCGCGATCGTATCGCCGATGCCCTCGTGGAAGCCGTCGTTCGCGCCCGATTGGAAGAGGACCGGCAGCGTGTGGTAGTAGACGTAGTAATAGTTGTGGCCGAGCTCGTGGTGGATGGTGATGAAATCCTCCTCCTTCGGCTCGATGCACATCTTGATGCGAATGTCGCCGGCGTACGTGACGTCCCAGGCGCTCGCGTGGCAGACGACCTCCCGGTCGCGCGGGCGCACGAACATGGAGCGCTCCCAGAACGTCTTCGGCAAGGATTCGAGGCCGAGCGACGTGAAGAATCGCTCGCCCATCTTCACCATTTCAATCGCGTCCACCTTCTTGTCGACGAGCGCCTTCGTCACGTCGATCGACGCTTCCTTCGGGTACGGCGTGACCAGGTCGTAGAGGTTCGACCAGTCCTGCGCCCACATGTTGCCGAGCAGGTGCGCCGGGATCGGGGCCTTTGCGCCGATCTTGTCCTCGCCGTAGAGCTTGCGGAGCTTCCCGCGGACGAGGCAATGCAGCTCGTCGTAGAGCGGTTTGACCTGGGTCCACAGGCGCTCGGTGTCGGCCTCGAAGGCCTCGGGCGTCATGTCGTAGCCGGCCCGCCAGAGCGCGCCCATGTCCTTGAAGCCAATCGAGCGCGCGCCCTCGTTGCCGAGCTCGGCGTAACGCGTGTACCGCTCCTTGATCGGCGGCGCGATCGAATGCCAGCCCGTCCAGGCGTCGAGCAGCTCGTCGTACTTGCGGCTCTTCCCCATGATGTTCGACAGCTCGTCGAGGTTCAGGCATTTGCCCTCGAGCCGCGGCGGGCAGTATTTGCCCTTGCCGTAATCGGCCTCCATCGAGACGGCGATCTGCGCGAGCTCGGCGCGCTTCTTCGGGTCCGGCGGCGCGGGCAGCGTGCTCGACAGCTTGATGAGCTTGAGCTGCCGCGCGACGGGCTCGTCGAGCTTCAGGCCGTCGAACCGGGTCGCGCCCGTGATCGCCGTGCCGAGGTATTCCATGTTCGCTTCCTCGGCTGCCGCCGAGAGCGCCGTCGTATCGTCCGTGATGTACGTCTTGTTCACCCAGGCCGCGCGTGCCGAGGCGGTCCAGAGTTTCTTCAGGTCGTCGTTGACACGGAGGGTGAACCCGTGCGCCTCCTCGGCCGTGGGCGGCTTCTCGGCCGCGGGCGCCTGGGTTTGCCCCGGCTTGGCCGTCGGGGCCTGGGTCGACGTGGGCGGGGGTGGCTCGGAATTACACGCGACGACGGCGGCGGCGGCGAACGCGAGCGGGAAGGTGAGGGCGAGGGAGGCGTAGGGGCGTAGTTTCATGGACCGGGCTCCGAGGTTTTGCCCGGTATAATCCGGAAACTAGGCGTCGGGGAAGAGCATTGCGAAGGCGCCCGGCGAAAGAAGATTGTCGCAGACGAACGTGGCGCCGGCCTTCGCGAGTTCTCCCGGGACGAACCTGCCCGTGCCGACGGCGAGCGACTCGGCGCCGATGGCATGCGCCGCCGCGATGTCCTTGGGCGTGTCGCCGATGACGACGACGCGGCAATCGCCCCGGTCCCTGCCGAGCTGCTCGGCGCCGCGCCGGGCGCCGGCATCGAGGATCCGGGCGCGTTCCTCGGCGTCGCAGCCGAATCCGCCGAAGGAGAAACGATCGAAGAGGCTCGCGCGGTCGAGCTTGATACGGGCGCCGTCCCGAACATTGCCCGTGCCGAGGCCGAGCGCGATGTGAGGAACACGAGCGGCTCGATCGAGGACGTGGTCGATGCCGGGGTGGGTGACGTAGCCGGTGGAGGCGGCGACCTCGGCGACGAGGGCTTCGAGGTAGGCTTCGAGGACGCGGTCGATCGAGGGTTCGTCGGCGCTCGCCCCGACGGCGTCGAGACCACGGCGGACGATGGCGCGATCGGTCATGCCGTCGAAGGAGAAGTGCGCGCACGCATCGGCCCGGCCGGTGACGCACTCGAAGGCGCGCTCCATGGAGCGACGGCCTGCCCCGCCCGTGTCGATGAGGGTGCCGTCGATGTCGAAGAGGAGGATGGTGGGTTGCACGGGCGGAGTATGCCAGAGACGAAGGATCGTGCTCCCCGCGGCGTGCGACCGGCTGCTCGGGAAACGAGGGCGCCGCTCAGGCGCGGCCGGCGCGCCGCGCGAGCTCGTGCAGGTCGGGGGCCCCGGTGGGGAGGTCGCCGGGGAAGCCCATGCAGGTGAGCTCGAGGTGATTGCCAAAGGGATCGTAGAAATAGAGGGACGCCTGTCCGGGTGAGCCGAGCCGGCGCGGCCCTTCGGTGGCGACGCCGTTCGCTTCGAGGGCGTTTTTCATCGGGACCATGTCCTCGGCCGCGACGGCGAAGGCGATGTGCGGGTGGTCCTGCGTGGCCGCCGGCCAGCCGTGGCCCTGCGGGAAGAGGTCGATCCGAGCCGTGCCGAGCTGGATCGTGATGTGGGTGCTGCGCGCGGCGTCACCTGTGCGGCCGAGCGAGGCGAGGAGCTCGGGGGTGACGCGCATGAGGACCTTCGCGCCGAGGAGGCCGACGTAGAAACGTTCGGCGACCGCGAGATCGCCGACGGGCAACGTGAGGTGATCGATTCCGTGGATGCGGCCCGCGAAGGGGCTTTCTTGGATATCGCTCATGATGTGACCTCCCCGAAGGGGATTCGTGAAGCCAGGGGAGGGCGACGTCCAATCGTTTCGTGCGAACGAGGATGAGCGTGGATTGTCGGTCGTTATGGACATACCTCCGGCGAGGCAAGGGCATCACCCCGAAGTCCGGTCGACAGGGCGCAGAGATGAAGGCGACCATGCCGACGCGCTGTCGATCGGGCGCGGGGATGAAGGGGACTACGTCGACGCGCTGTCGATCGGGCAGGGGGGATGAAGGCGACTACCCCGACGCGCTGTCGACAGGGCAGGGGGGATGAAGGGGACTACGTCGACGCGCTGTCGACAGGGCAGGGGGATGAAGGCGACTACCCCGACGCGCTGTCGACAGGGCGTGGGGATGAAGGCGACTACCCCGACGCCCGATCGATCGCACGCGGGGGTGATCGTGAGAACGTCGACGCCCGATCGATCGGGCACAGGGATGACAAGCGGGAGCCCCCTCCCTACTCCGCCGCGCGGAGAGGGAGGGAGGGGGAGGGGGAGGTCACTTCGGGGGCTTCTGCGCGCAGAACCCGTCGATGCACTCGTCGGCCGGGTTGCAGCAGTCGGCCTTCGTGGTGCAGGCGTTGCCGGTCTCGGAGCAGGAGCCTGGCGGCGGGGGCTCGCCGCAGACGTACGCGCCGCTCGCCGGGTCCTTGACGCACTGGCCGAGGCAGCAGTCGGCGCCCGTGACGCAGGTCTCGCCCTGCTCCTTGCAAGGCTCCGGCGCCATGTACGCGTTCTCGGAGAGGCCGCAGCCCTCCTGCCCGCGCATGTAGAAGGGCGGATGCGAGGGATCACCCGCCGTCGGCGGGTCGTCGATCGCCGTCATCCAGAGCTGCTGGCGGTTCGTGTTGACCAGCGTGTTGCCGTAGTCGCGGCGCGAGATGAAGACGAGCCAGTAATACCCGCCCGCGCGCTGCGGCGCGAAGACCGGGTTGAAGCTCTTGTTGTCGCTGGAGGCGATGGCGAGCTTCTTCAGCTCCGTGCCGTCGGGCTTGACGAGCCAGAGGTCGCCGTTGCCCGTCGAGCGCGAGCCGGACGTGGGGCGGCCGAACGCGATATACTGGCTGTCGGACGTGAAGCTCGGGTACGCCGGGCGTCCGCTGCCCGCGGCCTGCGAGACGATGGGCTGGACGTTGCTGACCGTGACGCCGTCGGCCGCGACGTCGCCCGCGGCGAGGTAGCCGCTCGACGCGTCGAAGACCCAGCCGCCGCCGCCGAGGCCACAGATGGCCGCGACCTTGTTCCCGTCCGGCGACCACGCCGGCTCGCCGCAGCCGGTGCCCATGGCGTTGCTGTTGAGCACGGCGCCGCCGGCCGCGTTGACGATGCGCAGGATGGCGTTGCTCGGGTTCAAGGCCGCGTCGTTGCTGACGAGGATCTTGTCACTCGTGTGGTTGAAGGCGCTGAACGTGCCGCCGAGGCCAGAGCCGGGCGGGATCGCGCCGTATTGCGCCGGGACCTGCGTGAGGTCGACCGTGATCTGCGGGAAGGGCGAGCCCGTGTCGAGCGTGGCCATCATCGTCTTGCCGTCACGGCTGACGCTGTGGCAGCCCCAGCAGCCGCCGGGGTTGAAGAACTCCTCGGGCGTGGCGGAGTCGGGCTTGATCTTGAGGATGCGGCCGTTCGAATTGCCGCCGCAGGCGCCGGGCAGCTCCCAGTAATACACGGCGCCGCGGACGCGGCCCTGCGCGACGTGCCAGACCTGGCTCGTGGGCGCATACGCGCCGCCGCCGGGCGCGAGGCGCGAGAGCTGCACCATGATCGGGTCGCTCTGCGCGCCCGTGCCGGAGGAGCCGATGTACTCCCAGTCTTTCTGGTCCATCAGATACCGAGCCGGCGCGCCGGTCTGGAAGTACGAGACGTACTCCATGTGCTTCTCGGTGATCTTGAGGCGGTAGATCTCGGTGCCGGAGGCGCCGTTCCACTGCATCTCGGGCGCGAGGACGCCGAGCGGGAAGACGGTGTCGTGGTACGGGTAGACGATCGACATGCCCGGGTCAGGGCCGATGGGGTTGTCGAAGGCCGCCTGCTGCGCAGGATCGAGGCCCGCCCCGTTGACGGTCTTCTTGACGTTGACCGTGACGTTGGTGTTCGCCACGGCGTTGCTGAGCTTCGCCGTGAGGACGCCGGTGCCGCCAACATTGCCGGTCGGCATGAAGGTCGCGCCGGTCATGTCGCCGATGTCCGGCCGCTCGTAGACCCACGAGACGAGGTTCGTCACGTCCTGGCCAGCCTGGGTCTTCACGGTGAAGATCTGGGTCGGCTTGTTGAGGTCGATGACGTTCAGCGTGGGGTTGAGGGGCGTGATGATGAGCGCCTGGACGTTCGGGTCGCCCCCATTGCCGCCCGAGCCGCAGTTGAAGAGACAGCCGCCTTCGCCGCCCCCTCCCCCCTGACTGGTGCTGGTGCTGCCCCAGTCGCCGGCGTCGCCGCCGTCGCCTCCATTGTTCGAGCTGGTGGCGCCGCAGCCATAAGCGAACATCGCCGCGCCGAGCGAGCTCACGATACCAAGGAATGCAAAGCGTCCGCGCATGCCCATCTCCCGGTGTGGGTCGCCGGCCGTGCCTGGCGGGCGAGAAGCCGCAAGATACCACTGAGCGGAGGAGCTCTGCAGGGCGAAGTGGCAATTTTCCGGCGGAGAGGGCCAGTACGCCGAGCAGAGCCGTCGCGCCGGGGCGCTGCCCCGGACCCCGCGGGGGCTGTTCGCCCCTCGACCCGAACCAGCGCAAGCGCTGGACTCGTGGTGGAAGAACTGCGCTTCGCGCAGTTCTTCCAACGGGCCCGTTGGACCGCGTCGCCCATCGACAGGGCAGCGCGGCTGTCTTGCTTGGCAGGGTGGTGGGTGGTCTTGACTCGGCCTGTTCGATGAACTGCGCATCGCGCAGTTCATCGACCCCGGGTCCAGCGCTTGCGCTGGTCCAGGTCCAGGGGCGGAGAGCCCCTGGTGGGGCCTGGGGCAACGCCCCAGCGCAACGGCCCCCGTCAGCGGGAGGTGCGGCGGCGAAGCGCGAAGGCGGCGCCGAGGAGCAGGGCTGCGAGGGGCGCGCCGGAGGAGGGGGCGGGGAGGCCGGCGACGCGGCAGCCGCAGCCACCTTGCTTGGGGGCTTCGGCGGGGGGCGCCTCGGTGGGCGTCTCGCCCGTGGCTGCGGGCTCCGTGGGCGCCTCGGCGGCGGCGGCGGCGGGCTCGCCTTCCTTCTTTTCGGCCGAGGCGTCGTCCTTCTTCTCCTCGGTGGGCTTCTTCTTCTTTTCGCCTGCGAAGACGATGGCGCGACGATCGACGACGGGGTTGTCGCCCTTCAGGATGAGCTTGATGGTCTGGCCCATCTGGGCGCCGTCGGTCTGGCGGGTGATCTTGAGGTCGTATTCGCCGGCCTCGAAGCCCTTGTCACGACGGATCACGAAGTCGAACTTCGTGATGTTGAAGACCTTGCCGCTCGCGTCGGAGAAACCGACGTCCATGCTCTCGTTGATGCTCGGCTGGTTCTTCAGCGGGAGCTTTGTGAGCAGCGGGCGCTCGGGGGACTGGTCCGTGAGCGAGCGCTCGTAGAGCACGGTGGGCGTGAAGCTGAAGATCATCGGGATGTACGCGATGTCCGGCTTTGCCCCGTAGTTGATGGTGAAGTTCAGCTTCCACTTGCCGTTGACCTCCTCGGGCTCGCGCGTGGCGAGGGCGACGGTGCCTGCGGCGCGCGCGTCGGTCGGCGCGAAGAGCACGAATGCGAGCGCGAGGGCGGCGAAGAGCGCGCGGAGGATCGCCGCACGACGAGGCTGTGGCTGCAATGCGAGCGCTGATTTCATGGTGGGACCAACCTATCAGGTTCGAGGGATCACGGGAACCAGAGGAGCTTGTCCTCGGCGCCCTTGTAACAATCGGCCTGGGCTTGCTCCTCGTTGTCGCCGCAGCCGCCGCCTAGGCAACTCGCGATGTCGTGGAGCGCGGAGGCGTTGTACCGCGTGGTGAACATGGCCTGCTGCGCGGGCTCGAGGCGCTTCATGGCGGCCTTGCACTCGGCGAACTCGACCTTCTCGCAGCGCGTGGCGCGGTTGCAGCGAGCGTCGATGACCTCGTCGACGCCGGGGCCGCTCATCGGGAGATCGACGAGGGCCTTGTCGTTGCACTCGGAGAGGAGGAGGGCGCGATCGGCGGCGGCGGGATCGCCGGACGCCTTGGCCTCCTCGACGCGCTCGAAGTAGCACTTCGTCATGACGCGGATGTAGGCTGCTGAGGCGGTGGGGGAGGCCGTGCGGCACTCGGTCATGCGATCCCAGGCGCCGCCCGGGCCCTCGGACTTGGCGAGGGCGTCGCACCACGCGGCCTGCGCGGTGGTGACGTCGGGCCGGTCGGGGTAGTTCGCGTTGCCGCCGCAAGCGACGATGGCAAAGCCGGTGACGAGGAGGGCCACGGCGCGGCGGGCCGTGCTCCGGCGATCCTTCGGGGTGGAACGGACGTCGTGCATGGCGCGACGGTATCATGCACGCGCCGGGCGGGACGAGTTCGTCTGCTTGGATCGATGTCCTAGCCGCCGCGGATCCGCGCGAGCACGGCCCGCGCCGTGGTCGAGAGGCCGTCCGGATCGAGCGCCGCCTCCACGACACGTTGCCTGCGCGCGAGCTCGAATGCTTCGGCCCGGCCCGCCTCGTCGAGGTCGTGAAAGGCCGGGTGGGTTCGCACCTCGCCGAGTGGGCCGCGGGCCCGGTAGGCGCCGGCGAGGGCCTCGATCAGCGCGTCTCGGTCGTCGCCCGGGTTGCCGCTCATCGGAGCTCTGCCTCCAGGTTGACGTGGTGCTTCTCCAGGCACTCGGCGAGCAATTTGCGCGCGCGGGTGAAGTTCTGGAGGAACGTGTTGATGCGCATCCCGAGCCGCTCGGCGAGTGTCTCGTCAGGCTCGGCGCCTCCGCTCGCGAGGCGGGCCCCGAGGACCTCGGCGGGCTTGTCGGGGAGTTTTTCGTGGCAATGCGCGATGAGCTTGCGCAGGAGCGGGTCGGGGGCGCGGGGCTCGAAGGTCTCGAGGCGGGTTTCGTCGAGGTCGTCGTCTTCGACCGGCGCGAGGCGGGCGCGGCGGAGGTCGTCGATGCAGAGGTTTCGGCCGATGCGGATGGCGAGGCGGACGAGGCTGTTGGGGCGGCCGTCCGCTGCGTGGCGCGGCGCGACTTGCCAGACGCGGAGGAGGGTTTCCTGGAGGACGGCCTCGGTGTCGACGCGGGTCGCGTAGGGCCGGAGGCTGTCACGCACGCGGCCCTCGGCGCCGGCGATCCAGCGCCCGAAGGCGTCGGCGTCGCCGGCGGCGATGGCGGGGAGGTGGACGTCGAGATCGAGCATCACGCGGGGGCGATGGAGGTGACGGGCGCAGGCAAGAGGCCGTGCTTGCCCGGCGAGTCGGGCGGCGCCGCGGGCTTGCGGAAGGCGTAAAGCAAGCCGGCGAGGAGCGCGAGCAAAAGGAGCACGAGGAGGACGACGGGAAGGCGTGAGGCGTGTTTCTTGGGCGCGGTCGCTAGCGCGAGCTGCGTATCCACGAGGGGGGACGGCTCCGGCATGTTGTTCTGCGGGATCACCGGGGTCGCCGGACGCGGGGCCGACGCAGGAAGATTGCGAGGCGCGGCCATGGCCGGCAGCGGGAGCGAGGGGGCCGGGCCCGCGATCAGATCATCCGTCGGGTCGAGCTTCGCCTCGGGCGCTGTCTTGCCGAGCCGCGCTTTGAGGTCGATCTTCCCTTTCGTCTTTCCGCCCGCGGCCGCGCGCGCTGGCCGCAGCCCGAGGCCCTCCGCCGACATGCCGTGCGGCAATTCGTGGGGCATGCGCTCGCGCCGGAGCGCGTCGTCGGGATCCACCGTCACCTGCTCGGTGACCGCGATCCACGAGGTCAGGCGCGTGGCGATCTTGAAATCGAGTCCGATGCGCTCGATGGCGTCGTCGAGGGTGCGCCGATCGCCGCCGCGGGCCAGGGCGAGCTCGAGGTCCTCGACCTTCTCGCGGCCGAAAAGCGCCGCTGCCGGGCTGTCGTCGCCGGCTTCGATGGCGGGGACGTCGAGGCGCTTTTCCCAGGTTCCTTCGCGGGTCTGTCCGCGGACGAGGAGGCTGCCTCCCTCGGGGCGGAGCGCGAGCGCGACGAGGACCGGCGCGCCCGCGAAGAGATCCGGCAGGCGCAGAGGCGCGTGCTCGACGAGCGCCGAGCCCGAGATGTCGAGGTTCACGAGCACCGGCGCCGCGGTGCGCGCGACGAGGCGCGCGGCGGCCCGCTCCGGGTCCTCGCCGAGGCCGATCACGACCTCGATCCCGCGTCCCGCGCGCGCGGCCGGCGCGGTGAGCGAGCGGTTCACAGCCGAGCCCACGCCCACCGTGTGCAGGCGCGACGAGGCCGGCAGGCGGTCGAAAATCGCCCGGAGCACCTCGGTCTCGAAGCCGATGTGGCCGTCGGTCACGAGGACGACCTGCCGCTGCGCGTCGGGCCGGAGCGTGCGCAGCGCTTCGAGGATGCCGGCGCGCATCTCGGTGCCGCCGGACGCGCGGAGCGCCCGGAGCCAGGCGAGGGCCTCGCGCTTGGCAAGGTCGGTCGCGCGGACGGGCGCGTCGTTCCAGCGCCGCGGCGCGCTCGAGAATTCGATGAGCTCGAGCTGGTCGTCGTCGTGGAGCGTGTCGATGAGGGCCGCGACGACGCGGCGGGCCTGATCGAGCGGCTCGCCATGCATGGAGCCGCTCGTGTCGAGCAGGACCACGAGATCCCGCGTGACGGGACGGAGCGAGGGCGAGGCCACGGGCGGGACGATGGTGAGCAGGCCGTGGGCCATTTGCGCGGCGTCGCCTGCGCGGCGCGAGGTGTCGAGCGAGAGGCCGACCTTGGGCGTGGCGATGCTCCAGCGGACGACGAGGTCACGATCGAGGCGCGCGCCGGCGCGGGCGCCGAGGTTCACGACGATGCCCTGCTTCGGGTCGCCGCTGATTTCGAGGGCGTGCGAGGGGGACTCGGGCCGCTTGCCCGCGGCGAGCGTGTCGTGGATGAGGCACGTGAGGCCGAGGCGCGCGGGCAGGGGGCCGTCGGCGACGTCCTGCGTGATGCGCGCGGCGTCGGGGACGCGGCCCTCTTCGCCGAGGTAACGGGGCGCGACGACGGTGGGGAAGCGCCACTCCCAGGCGCCCTCGTCGAGCCAGGCGAGGCGTTGGTCGATGACGATCTCGGCGACGAGCTCGGCGCCGGGCGGGATGTTGCCGATCTCCTGGGTGAAGAGGCTCGACCGGTCCTGTTCGAGCAGCGCGGCGCTCTTGCCCTCGACGAGGGCGCGCTCGTACCGCTCGCGTGCTTCGGCGCGGCCGCGGACGTCGCCGACGATGCGCTGATCGCCGATGCGGAAGGAGAAGGCGCTGACGGCGCCGCCTTCCGGGAGCGGGAGGCTGTAGGTGACCGCGAGGGGTTCTTCGTACGGGTTGGCGAAGCGCTGCTCGAGGATGACACGCGCGATGCCGCCTTGGGCGTCGGCCTGGAGGGTGGTGCCGCGGAGAGGGAGGGCGCGGCCGTCGGTCGTGACGAGGCGCGCGCCGTTCGAGGGCGCGGCCGGGGCGAGGTTCGGGGACGAGGGGGCGTTGCGGGAGAAGAGTGACAGGGTCATCGGTGCCTCCGCCCGACCAACGAGAGGGGCCGCAGGCTGATGACAAAAAATCGTACGGGCTTCGGAGCCGGGTGACCAGATGGGATGGACGGGGTCGTCCGGACGGAACGACGTGGCCGTCGACGCAATGGCGGGGCGAATGAAGAGCGCGCTCCATAACGGGCGGCGAAATCTTTACGCTTGCCTTTCTCGCCCTCGTCTCCGAAGGTGAAGAACGAGCGTCGGCAGCCATGAAGAGGATCCTGGGGAAAAGCTCCGCAGCGCGAATCGTGAGCGGCTGCGACGTGAACGAGCCTCCAGATCCAGGCCTCCTGATGTTCGGGCGTGGCATGAGCCGCGCGAAGCACGTGAAGGCCGCCGATCGGCTCGATCCGAGGCGCTCGGCGACCGAGCGGCGCGCGCCTGATCTGGCGAGGGGCCCTCCGCCCGAGCGCGCCGAACCCTAGTCGGGGCAGCGTCACGAAGGCCGTGATTTCGGCCGTTACGGATCGCCTGCCCTCGTTTCGCGCGCGCCGGTGAGCGCCGGGAGCCCGGTGCATTCGTGCGTGCTCGCGATGCCAGTCGTCCACGATTTCGATCAGGAGGGGACGATGAGGTTTTCGTATTTTCTCACGCGCCCCGAGCTCGTGCTTTTCGTGAAGCTCGGGCTCCTCGTGTCTTGTGTCGTCGGATTGCGGTCGCTCGCCGGGGTCCTCGTCGAGGAGGGCGAGGACGACGAGTCGGACGAATGACCGGTCCGCATTCCTTTCATGCCCCGAGAGGTCCACGCCCATGTTCCCCATCGCTCCGAGCCTCGTGATCACGACCCAGGATGCAGAGCGCCTTCACCGGGTCGTCGAGCTCCACCTCGAAGGCCAAAGGCGCGCGGCCGCGGAGGCGCTCGACCGGGAGCTCGCGCGCGCCAGGCTCGTCGCGCCGCCGAACGTGCCGCCCGACGTGGTGACGATGAACAGCCTGGTGTTGTACCTGGACGAGGTGACGCAAAAGCGCCGCGAGGTGGTGATCACGTATCCGCGGGACGCGCGTGTCGAGGATGGGCGCGTGTCCATCCTTTCGCCCATTGGAACGGCGCTGCTCGGTCTCTCCGTGGGCCAGGGCATCACGTGGCCGATGCCCTCTGCCGGCCCCAAGCGGCTGCGCGTGCTCGCCGTGCCCTACCAGCCCGAGGCCGCAGGGAATTTCCAGCTCTGACGACGGGCCCGTGGGCTCGTCCCGCGCCGTCCATGGCAGATGCCTTGCTTGCGCGGGGCCGTGGAACGGAGGGTGTCATGGCAAACGAGCTGACGGGCAGGCGGGTGGCCATTCTGGTGGAAAACGGCTTCGAGCAGGTCGAGCTGACCGAGCCGCGGCAAGCGCTCGACAGGGCAGGCGCGCAGACGGCGATCGTGTCGCCGGTGAGCGGGCAGGTGCGTGGCTGGAACTTCACGCAATGGGGCGATTCGTTCGGCGTGGACGTGGAGCTCGCGAATGCCGGGCCGGAGAATTTCGATGCATTGCTCCTGCCCGGCGGGGTGATGAACCCGGACAAGCTGCGGATGAACTTCGAGGCCGTTCAGTTCGTGCGCACGTTCTTCGATACCGGAAAGCCCGTCGCGGCCATTTGCCACGGGCCATGGATGCTGGTGGAGGCGAACGTGGTGCGCGGCCGGCAGGTGACGTCGTGGCCGTCCATCCGGACGGACCTCGTGAATGCGGGCGCGACGTGGGTCGATCGGGAGGTGGTGAACGACAGCCAGCTCGTGACGAGTCGCAAGCCGGACGATATCCCCGCCTTCAATCGGGTGATGATCGAGCTCTTCGCGAAGGCCCGGCCCGTGGCGAAGGCGGCGTAGGCGAGAGCGGAAGCCCTGCTCACGGGCTCGAACAAACGCCCGCGTCGCTGCGTCCCGCCCCACGGACGAGGGATGCGCCGGGCGAGGGAAAGCGGACGACGAGGGTCGTATTGTTCCGGGGGAAACGCACCTCGAGCCCCTCCAGGCAGGTGCGGCCGGTCGAGACGGCGACGAGGGCCGTGGCGCCGAGGCTCGGGGCGTCGTGGTCAGGGTCGGGCGGATCGAATTGCACGTCGACGAGGACCTCGGCGAGCAGGCGATAGGCGTCGGGGTCAGGGCGGCAAGCCGGGGAGGGGTCGAGGTTCGTGAGGCTGCCGGCGGCGCGTACGGGGCCGAGGGTCGCGCGGGCGAGGTCGAGGTCGGCGAGGAGGATGTCGCCGGAGGTGCCGGAGACGGCGCTCACGGCGAGCCGAGGGGAAGCGGCGTCGCCGCGGCGGCGCGCGAGGCCGAGGCGATGGCGGGTGACGTCGGGGACGCGGCCCATCTGGGTGAAGCGGCGGAGGAGGCCGCCGCGGAGGAGGAAGAGCTCGCCGTCTCCGGCCTGGAGCGTGAGGAGGTCGCCGCGGCCGAGGTCGGCGGCGGCGGTGAAGACGCCGTTGTGCTGGAGGGGAACGGGGTCGCGGCTCGGGCTGCCCGGGAGGCCGAGGTCGAAGCGGAGCTCGGGGGTCCGGAGGAAGAGGCCGACGGGCGAGGCGTCGGTCGCGAGGAGGACGGGGACGATGGCGCCCTCGACGCGGGTGAGGGACGGGGCCTTGAAGGTGGCACGGCGCGGAGGGCGCGGGTCGAAAGGGAGGCCGACGTCGACGGTGAAGCTGCCTGCGCGGACGAGGCCGACGGCGACACCAGGCGGGGTGCGGAGCGAGGCGGGGAGGGGCGCGGCGTCGGCCTTGCTGTCGCCGCGGGGCGCGGGGGCGCCGGGTCGTTCGAGGCGGCAGCGGAGGGGGAGCGAGCCGAGGCGCTTGACGGGCGGCTCGGGGGCGGAGGCGATGTCGGGAGGTGTGTCCAGCGGGGCGGCGGGGGCGGGGCTTCCCCAGCCGAGGCGGACGACGCCGTCGCCGAGGGCGCAGCCGAGCTCGGAGCAGCCCTGGACCATGTTCGCGTCGTAGGGGGCGTTGAGCTCGCCGACGGGGGGCGCGACGACGGGGCGGAAGGTGCGGCCGCCGTCGGTGCTCTCGTGGTAGGTGGCGGCGCCGTCGTTGTCGGCGCGGGCGAGGGCGAAGGGGCCGCCGCGGATGACTTCGACGACGCCGGGCGGGAGGGGATGGACCTCGACGCGGCCGTCAGGATGGATGTGGACGCCGGCGAAGCGGCCGCCGAGGCGCGTGGAGACGGGGAGCATGCGCTCGGAGCGGCCCTGGGGGATGGGGTCGGGGCGTTCGGCGTCCTCGGCGGACTCGTCTTCGGGCGGGAGGACGATCCAGCCGTGGATGGAGCCGTCTTTTTCGTCGAGCCAGAAATCGCGGTCGATCGAGCGATAGGGCGGCTCCTCCATGGGCGTCGGGGCGGCCGGGAAGGCGGCGCCGCCGAGGGCGGGATCCTCAGGGTCGACGTGGAGGATGCGGACGCCTTCGGGCGCGGGTTTGGAGGCTGTTTTCGTGTCTTTGCTGCGGAAGACCAGGGCCGTGGCTGTACCGCCGTCCCCGGGGAGGAACCGGTACAGATGGGTCGCGTCTTCGCCGGTGAGGCGTCGCTCGGTCCAGGCGCCGTCGGCGCTGCGGACGCAGACGTAGGCCTCGTCGGCGGGGGTCGGGTCGAGCGGCTCGGGCGGGTCTGCCGGGGGCGTCGTGAATTCGCGCTCGAACTCGCTGGGCCCGAAAAGCTTCGGTTGCGCGTCGTTCACGGGCGGGGCGCCCCGGAAATCGGCGGCCGTGGGGACGAGCGCGCCACATCGGCCCGTGAAGGCGAAACGCGGGCCTTGGCCCGCGATGAACGTGGACGGCTCGGGGAAGGTGGCTTCGAGGCGCGGCGCGGAGGGGTCGTCCTGGAGGGCGAGGACGTGGGCGCCGTGGGAATGGGTGCACGCGAGCAGGACGTCCGCGCCGCGGGGGATGGGCTGGCAATGTGCGAAGGGTTCGGCGACGTTGGTGAGGGGGGCGTCGTCGAGGACCTGGCCCGTGGCGAGGGCGAGGACGCGAACGGATTGCTCGCGGGTGACGAGGACGCGGCCGCCTGGAAGGCGAGCCCCGGCGAAGACGGCGGTCGCGAGCTCGGGAGGGGCGAGGCGGCGGCTCGAGGGGAGCGTGTCCTCCGTGGGGCTCGTCATCATGCCCCAGCCGAGGTCGTTCGGCGGGTCCGCGACGACGGGGACGAGGCCTTTGGCGGGGTCGAGGGCGAGCGTGGGCTGGCGGCCGGCGCCCGTGAGCAGGAGGAGCTTTCCGGATTCGCCTTCCTCGAGGGCGAAGATGCGGACGCTGCGCTCGGCGGTGAGGTCACGGAAGGTCTTGCCGCCGTCGGTGGTGATCTCGGCGCGGCCGAAGGCGTCGAGGCGGACGCCGTGCTTGCCGTCGAGGGAGAAGGCCTCGGCGAAGCGGGCGAGGTCGGTGCGGCGGAGGTCGGGGGTGGCGGCGCGGGGGTCGAGCTCGAGCAGGCCGAGGTCGGTGCGCAGGACGAGGGTGTCGAGCCAGGGGCGCGCGCCGCCCTCGGCCGCGATCTGGGCGATGGGGCGGAGCTCGCCGAGGAAGGTGTCGGCGCGGTAGGTGCGCGCGTCGGACCAGAAGACGTATCCGCCGCCGAGGCGCGCCGGCAGGGAGCGGAAGCCGTACAAAGCCTCGGGGCCAGGCGCCTCGGCGAGGACCAGGCCGCCATCGAGCAGGAAGCGATGGCCGGACGCGAGGGCGGGCTCGCGGCGCGGCAAGGCGGAGTCGCGGCCGGCCTCGTCGAAGGAGACGCCGACGCCCTCGGCGAGGACGTACCGGGCCGGGCCGAGGAGGGGCTCGGGCGCGGCGGTGGGCTTCGGGCGCAGCGGCGAGGGCGGCGGGGCGGAGGCGCCTGGGCGCTCGGGCTTCGCGGAACAGGCGGCGAGGGCGACGAGGGCGACGGACGCGGCCCGGGGGAAGGCGCGTTTCTTCATCGGACGATGCCTTCGCAGGTGAGCGGCTGGCGGACCTCGGCGCCGAAGCCGAGGACCACGAGCGTGCCCTTGCCGGGCCCCTTGCCATCGAAGCGAGCGACGACCTTGCGGACCGTGCCCGGCGGGTCGTAGTAGCCGAGCTCGGGCTCGTGGCGATCGTCGCGGACCGCGAGCTCCACGGCTTCGAGGCACACGCGCGAAGGCGACCAGCGCAGGACGGCGAACCCCGCCGTGCCGCTCGCCGTGACGCCGAGGAGCGAGCCCTGGGCGAGGCCGATCTTCGTGTCGAAGGGCAGGACCACGCGGGCGTCGTCGGGCTCGGGCGCGCAGCGAGGATCCGAGGCGGCGGCGAGGTCCGCGAGGGACGCGAGGCGCTTCTCGGGGCCGAGTGTGCCTCGATCCGGGTCGAGCGGCGCGAGCACGGCCTCGCCGCCCGCGTCGACGGCGACGACGACCGGGTCCTGCCCGCGCAGGCCAGCGGCGAGGTCGAAGCGGCCCGCGCCCTCGGGCGGATAAAGCAAACCGAGCTCGCGTCGCGCGCCGGAGAGAACGGCGCGGCCGGGCGTGCGCGTCGTTTTCGGGAGCTCCACGGCGGAGACGGCCTGATCGCCGCCGCTCCCCGTCACGAGCAGGACACGGCTCCCGTGCACGACGCCCACCGTGGGATCGTCGACGCACCCGCCGATGGGAATGGTCAGGCCGGCGTCGTCGACGAGCGGAGCGGCGCAGCGGCCGAGGCCCGAGGTGGCCACGGCGCGCACCTTCGCGCCGTCGAGCACGTAGCCGAGCCGGATCTCGTACGGGTGGAACGGCGTCGGGCCGAGGCGCGAGAGCGGGATCGTGGCGCGGGTGATCGGCGCCGCGAGGTCGAGCAGGGGCACGTACGCGATCTCGGCGTCGCCCGTCATGCCCGCGGGCTGCGGGCCGTTCAGGGGGATGAGCATCCCGCCCGTGAAGCCGATCCGGCCGGGCGCCGCGCGAGCGATCGGCGTTTTCGTGTAGCCGAGACCAAACGAATCGGGGATCCGTTTGCCCTCACTCGGGCCGGCGTACCGGCAGGCGAGGCGCACGAGCGGGGGCTCGGGGATCGGGCGCTGGTAGTCGGGGTTCGGCTTTGGCGGGGTCGTGTCCTCGAGCGCCGGCTCGGACCCGTCGTTCCAGCCGATCCGCACGAACGTGCCGACCTGGCAGCCGATCTCGCTGCACGACATGGGCTCGGACGATCCACCACTCGGCGGGGGCGCGATGGGGCGGAAGGTGCGGCCATGGTCGGTGGTCTCGAACAGGCGCTCGGTCTCGGTGCGAGCGAGGCCGAAGCGGCCCGAGGTCGCGATGCTGACGGTCTGCGCCGGAAGGGGGTGCTGCCGCGGGCGGCCCTCGGGGTCGATGGTGACGGCCGCGAGGCTCGAAGGGCCGTGCCCCGAGGGGAGCCAGCCTTCGATCGTGCCGTCGGGCGTGACGTGGAGCGCGCGGGTGAGCAGCGCGGTCGTCGAGGAGGAATACGTGGTGATGTCGAGCGGCGGCTCGTTGCGGGCCACGCGCACGACGCGGAGGGCGCCGCGCACGGTGACGCGGGGCGCGCCGTGGAGGAACGTGCCGGGGATGGCCACGAGGGCCACGGCGGCGCCCTCGGCCCGGGGAATCCAGGCGACGACGTCGCTCGCGTCGGCCGGCGCGAGCGTGTGCTCGACCCACACGCCCGGGCTTTTCCGCACGCAGAAAACCGGGCTGCGCTGGTTCGAGGCGTTCGTCGGCGAGGCCGAGGCGACGACGTCGGCAGGCGAGCCCGGCGCGGGGCCCTCGCACGGGCCGACGAAGCCGAGCGCCTCGCCGTCCGCGACCACGAACCGATCCCAGCTCGGCGCGTCCGGCAGATCGAACGTGCGCTCGATGCGCCCGCCGCTCGCCAGATCGAGCACGGTGGCGCGGCTCGGCGACTCGCAGACGAGCAGCGCGCCGTCCTTCACGCGGAGCGGCATGCACGTGTCGTCGCCCGTTTCGATCGAGAGCAGCGCGGTTGCCCGGCCCGTGCGCAGGTCGACGCGCGCGACGGCGCCCTCCGTGACCGTGAGGGCGTCCCCTTCGAGCCAGCGCAGCCCGTACGCGGCCGCCGCGTCGAGGGCCGACACGGCGGATTCCTCGGGCCAGCGATCGTCGAGGTCGGGCGGCGGCGCGTGGCGCGTCGGGCCCTGCGGAGCACGATCCGACACGATGCTCCCGCGCGCGTCGACGAGACGGCTCTCCTCGCCCCGGAGCAGCACGTGCAGATCCTCGCCCCGGACCTCGATCTCCGTCGCGTCCGGAAGCTCGGCCGACACGTCGCGGAACGTCGCGCCGCCGTCCATCGTGAGGCGCGCATGCCCGAACACCGTGAGCACGAGCGCGCGGCGCGCGTCTGCCGCGAGCCCGATGGCAAACCCGGGCAGGTCGAGCTTCCGGGGCGGCCCGCCCGCGGGCGACACCACGAACACGCCGGCCGCCGTGACGAGCCCCGTGCCGTCGACCCAGTCGAACGTGCGTTGCACGGCCGCAGGCAGCTTCCCGAGTGAACGCGCCTCGCCGAGCCATTCGGCCGCGCCGAACACCTCGCGCTCCCGAAAGAGCACGTACCGCGCGGGCGCCGCCGGCGCGACGGTCCACGAAGGGGCCGCGGTCGCTCCGTCGAACTCCGCCGTGTCCTTGGCCGTCGCGATCACGTCGGCGCCGCGCGACTCGACCCGGCGACCGCTCGCGAGCGACCGATCGACGCCGGCCTCGGTCCGCTCGATCCAATCTGTCGCCATCGGCACGACCCAGCGCGGCGGACCCAGCGTCGAAGCCGATGGCGACGCCTTCTCCGCCGCACGCGCCTTCTGCCCAGACGGCGGCGTGATCGGCTCGGGCCGCGCCTGCGTGCAGCTCGCCGCGGCCACGACGAGCGCGCAGGCCGACGTGAGGGCGGCGCGCTTCATCGGGCTCGCTCCTCCGGCGCCGGTTCGAGCTTGCAGTCGAGCGCTTGCCGAAGCCCGCCCGCCTGGAGCACGGCGCCGCGGCGTTTCGAGCCCGAAGCCTCCCACCGCACGACCAGGCTTCCCTCGCTGCGCGTGATGTCGTCGGGCCGCCGCTCGGCTCCGAGGTCGAGCGCCTCCACGCACACCCGCTCCTCCGTCCAGCGCAGGAGCGCCGCGCCTGCCGCGCGCAGGGAGATGCCCGGCAGCGCGCGTGTATCCATCCCGAGCCACCACGAGGGCTCCATCGGCACGAGCGCGCGCCAGCCCTTGGCCTTCTTGCAGCGTGGATCGTCGGCCGGCGTCGCGGTCGACCATGGCGCGAGCGCCGTGCGCGGCCGTGGGCTCTGCGTGGCCGGATCGAGCTCCGCGACTGCGATCACGTGCGGCGGGCTCCCGTCCCAGAGCAAGATCCCGATCGCCCCATCGTCCCGCCGCGCCAGCGTCACCGGCCTTCGCCCGCCGCTGTCGCGCTCCTGGCCCATGAAGACCGGCGGCCTCGTCGGCGCCTGCCCGTGCTCCTCGAACGTCATGCGCCGGCGGGTCTCGCCCAGCACGAGCACGCGCTCCGGCCCGAGCAGAAGCCCGGCGCCGACGGAGTTCTCGCTCATCGCGTAGCGCCGTGGCTCGAAGAGTGGCAGCGTCGTCGTGCGCTCGTTCGTTACCACGACCTCGTTCCTGTCGGTCACGAACAGCAGCGCGACGTCCCCTCTCGGCGCGAGCAGCGGCGTCACCACCACGCGCCGCGCTTCCTCGAGCTCCGCGCCCGTCGCGTCGATCCTGAGCGGCGGCGCGCCCGGCTCGAACGGCATCCGCATCATGAGCGAATGCGTGCGGAGTGGCGCCGCGCTGGCCTTTCGAGGCGGCGTTTTCCCCGGCGTTTTTCCGGGGGACGCCGGCGGAGCCTGTCCGGCCTGCTGCGCGCCTTTCATCAAGGCCTGCAGCGCGTCCTTCGGGAGCTGCGCGAGGACCTCCGGCGGCAGCGCTTGCAAGAGATCGGCCGACGGCCCCGCCGGAACGGCCTCCTCGGGCGTATTCTCCACCTCGCGCACGAGCGTCACCAGGTCGCCGAGCCCCGTTTGCCACGACAACTTGCCCTTGTCCGGCACGAGCGCGGCCTCCGGGACGACCTCCGGCGTGCCGGCCGGCGTGCAGGCGAGCCGCACCGGCGCCTTCACCTCCGGCTCCTCGTAGGGTTTGGCCGGGTACACCACCGGCGCCGCGCCGGTCGATCCCCAGCCGAGGCGCGTCACCGGCCCGATCGCGCACCCGAGTGGCGAGCAGAAGCCGCCGAACGCCGCGGGCGGCAGCGGCGACCGCCCCGCCGCTCGATAGCTCCGGCCGTGATCGAGCGTCTCGTACAGATCGCCGTCCCGCGTGAGCGCCACGCCGAAGTCGCCGGTCGTGATCATGCCGAGGACCCGCGGCGGCGGGGCGAACGCCGTCACCCGCCCGCGTGGATCCACGACGACGCCGGTGAACACCCCGCCCACCTCGCCCCCGTTCGGCGACACCAGCCAGCCCTCGACCGAGCCGTCCTCGCGCACCTGGAACCGCCGCTCGACGAGCGGCCCGAGCGGCCCACGCATGCCGCCCGAATACATGCCGTACGGATTGAACGAGGGCCGCGAGAACACCATGCCGGAGACCTCGGCCGGCACCCGCACGATCCGCACGCCGCCCTGCGCGACCACGCGTGGCTCGTCGACCTTCGGCTCGGGCAAACCCTCCAAGCGTGGATCGATGACCAGCGCCACCGCCGTCCCGTCCCGCCGCGGCGCCCAGCCGTACACCTCCTGCCCGGGCGGCAGCTCGATCGTGTGCTCGACCCATTCGTCCGCCCCTCGCCGCACGCAGATCCGCGTCGCCGGCCGGATCTCGCTGCCGAGATCCATGCGCGACGGATCGTTCATATCGAGCATCCGCGGCGTGAACTTGCACGACCCCACGAACGCGAGCGCGCCCGCGTCGTCGGCCACGAAATACCCGTCGTCGCTGAAGGCCCGCTCCAGGACCGGCGGAAATGCCCCGTCCCGCAGGCTCATCACGTACGAGCTCGTGTCCTGGTACATCTCCCAGCCGCACACGACGAGCGGCGCCTCGGGCCCCGCCACCGCCGAGCACATGAGCCCCGGCTGCGGAAAATCCGTCACCGTGCGGAGGAGCGTGCCCCGCGCGAGATCCACCTCGCCCACGGCCGACGGGTTCACCGCCAGCGCGCGCCCCGCCGCGACCCTCGCCCCGCCGAGCACCGCGGCCTGGATCGGCGGCGTATCCCGCCAGATCCACCACGCGTTCCGATCGTCCGCCCGAGATCCTGGCAAGATCGGCTCGAACCCGCGCCCGTGCGACGATCCGTGCTGCGCCCCATCCATCGGCCCGAACCGCCCGTCCGCGCCGAGCGGCAGCCGCCCTTGCCACGTCTCCACCGCGAGCGCGCCCGGCTGCACCAGGAACGTCTTGCTCCCGAGGCCCGCGACGCCCGCCGCATCATTCCACGTCGCTCCCCCGTCCCCCGTCGAGGCGAGCCGGCCGAGGTAGTCCACGCGCACCGCGCGTTTCCCATCGAGCGCCGCGAAGTCCGCGAGCCCTGCCTCGCTCGCCGCTTCCAGCGCGTCACTCCCTTTCCGCAGCGCTGCCGTCCCCGCCTCGCCGAACACGAGCACCGCGTCGAGCCCGCTCCTCGCCCCGCGCACGGCCCCGACCCCGAGCGCGCCGCCGAGCGCGACCGGCCGGAGTGGCCCTGTGAACGTGTCCGACCGAAACACCCGCGCGCGGCTCCAGTGGACGAACCCGCCGCCGAGGTGCGGCGCCACGGCGAGCGACCCGACGAGCGGATCACTCTTCAGCGACAGATCCACGTCCCACGCCGCCGAAAGCACCTCGCCGCTGTCGGGCGCGAGCTCGAACCGCACGCCCGCCGACACCAGCCGGTCCCGGTCCGCCTCGTGCGACACCCAGAACGACTCGTCGACCGCCGTATGAAACAGCCGCGCCCCGCCCACGAGCGGCGCGTCGAGCCCGAGGGACGGCGCTTCCTTTGGACCGGCCTTCGCGTGGGCGGGCGTGGGCGCCGGGCGTGTACAGGCCCCGAGCGCGAGGGCCGCGGCGAGGAGAGACGGTCGGTCGAGTCGTCCCAGCATCAGGGAAGCGCGCCGACGGTAGCGAAAGCGGCGCCCGGGTCCTAGGGGTTTTTGCTACCTCGCCCCGTGCCCGAGCGGCACGTGCGCGTGCGAAAACGTTCGCTTCTCCCGCACCTTGCCCCCCTCGAAATGCAGCACGTCGAGCCCCTGCCACGCGAACACGCGCCCATACACCCCGCGGAACAGGAGGTTGCGCACCTCGGCGAGCCCGGGCAGCGCTGTCTGGCCTCCTTCGAGCTCGTGCCGACAGGTCCAGCGCACCATTGCCTTCCCGGCCTCCTCGTCGAGCAGCCGGTCCTCCGTGATGAATGAAATCCGGCCGAACTCCCCCCGGAATTGCGGCTCGAATGCGGCGCGGATCCGCCCCTTGCCCCGGTGCTCCTTACCGTCGTACGTCACGTAGAGCGCATCTTCCGTGAAATGCTGCATCACGGCGTCGAGGTCTCCCCGGTTGAACGCATCGAGGAAACCGTCGACGAGGACCAGCAAATCGTCACGGGAGAGCGCGTGGATCGCCATCGGCCGCGGCATCGTCGCCGCCGCTCGCCTCCTTGTCAACACGCCTCCCCCCGCGGACGCTTGCATCCTCCTCCCCACGGGCGCCCCTCGATGTGGTACGAACGGCCCGAGGCGCGTGCGTCTCGCGAGACCCGTTCGCCGCGTACGCAGGCTCCGCTGCTTCCCGAAGTTTCGGATGTTCCCATGTGTGGTCGATACACCCTGACGAACGTCGCGCCGAACTTGCTCGGGCCCCTTTTCGGGGTCCTCGACATCCCGCTCCTCTCGCCGCGCTTCAATGTGTCGCCCACGCAGGACGTGCCCATCGTGCGTGTCCTCTCGCCCGGCGCGCCGCGCACGCTCGAGCTCGCGCGCTGGGGGCTCGTTCCTTCGTGGGCCAAGGATCTCTCGATCGGCGATCGCATGATCAACGCCCGGGTCGAGACCGCCGCCGAGAAGCCCGCGTACCGGTCGAGCTTCAAGTCGAAGCGTTGCCTCGTCGTCACGGACGGCTTCTACGAGTGGAAAAAACTCGGCACCGGCAAGAAGCAGCCCTGCCGCATGCACATGCCCGACGAGAAGCCGTTCGCCTTCGCCGGCCTCTGGGCGCGCTGGAAGAACGCCGAGGGCAGCACGCTCGATACCTTCACCATCCTCACGGCCGAGGCCCGCGCGGCCGTGGCGGACGTTCACGATCGCATGCCCGTCATCCTCGCCCCGGACGCCTACGGCTCCTGGCTCGATCCTGACGAGCAACGAGCGGATGTCCTGCAGGCGATGGTACAGGCGCGCATCGGGGACGACCTTGTGGTCACGCCCGTCTCCACCCGCGTCAACAACCCCCGCAACGAGGGACCCGAGAACGTGCGTCCCCTTTTCGCGCAGGACCTTTCGTGAACGCAAGACGCGCGAGGTCCGCGGACATCAGTGCAGCGTCCAGGCATCAGCGCGACGCGCGCGGGACGGACGTTCGGCGCGCGATCTTTGCGCGACACGCGCCAGCTTCGCGCGCCCTCTGCTCAATCGGGCGCCTCCCGACCGCACCTATGCGGTGGCACGACAATTGTTTACCTTGGTGGCGAATCCCCTGAACCCCCCGCCCCCCGGAGGAGGTACGTCATGTCCGCATTCGCCCTCGTCGCCGAACCCGATCCAGCCCTCTCTGCCGCCCAGGTCGCCGTCGTCGACGCCCTCGGCCTCGTCCCCCTCGTCGCGCAGGACGGAGAGCGCGCCATCTGGCTCCTCCGCCGCTTCGGGACCCCGGCGCTGCTCGTCACCTCCTTGTCGCTCCCCGTCGTCGACGGATTCGAGGTCCTCGACTGGCTGCGCGCGCGCATCAGCGGTCGTGGCGCGAAGGTCATCGTCACCTCGCCGTTCCCCGAGCTCCGCGCCTTCGCCGGCGCGCTGCGCGAGCACCTCGGCATCCACGCGATCCTGCCGCGGAACGCCTCGGCGGACACGCTGCGCGTCGTCGCCGAGGCCCTGCTGAAGGGCGCGGAGCTGCCGGCGCCGCTCTCGGAGGCGGCGCTCTCGACGCAGGTGAACTCCGTCCGCTCGATGCAGGAGGGCCCGAAGGATCCGCGCCTCGACTGGTTCGTCCGGTCGGCGGCGGAGGAGCTGCACGCGTCGGTGGCGCTTGCGATCGTGGCCCAGGGGGAGGGCCGCGTCCTCGTCTCGGCGGTGGGGATGGATCCGCGCAGGTGGCCGGTACTCGGGGGGATTGGCCGGCACGTGCTCGGGTCGGGGGAGACGCTCGTCGTGGCGGACGCGTTCGCGCACCCGTTTTTCCAGGGCGACGTCTCGGTGACGGAGGGGCTCGTGCGGGGCTTCGCGGCAGCGCCGGTGCTCGACGCGGCGGGACGCACGCGAGGCATGCTCTGCGTGATCGAGCCGAAGGCGCGCCTGCGCATCGGACCGGAGGGCCTCGTGCGTCTCGCCGAGCGGGCGCGGCTCATCGGCACGGCGATCCCCAACATCGAGCCCGGCATGGGCCGCCTCCTCCGCGCCAGCCGCCGCCGGATCATCGAGGCCATGCCGGACAGTTCGCCCATCTCCAGCCCTCGCTAGTAGGCGCTGCGCTGGGGCTTGGCCCCAGACCCCAGCAGGGGCTGTCCGCCCCTGCACCCGGACCAGCGCAAGCGCTGGACTCGGGGTCGATGAACTGCGCGATGCGCAGTTCATCGAACAGGCCAGGTCAAGACCAACGACGATCCTGCCAACCACCGGCCTGTGGGAAGAACTGCGCATCGCGCAGTTCTTCCCCAACTGGTCCAGGGCTTGCCCTGGTTCGGGTCGAGGGGCGAACAGCCCCCGCGGGGCCCGGGGCAGCGCCCCGGCGCGACGCCTCGCGATGAGACCAATGCTCTGTCGTTGATCTCCTCCCGCGTCGGGTTCGTGCCCGGGCCGCATCGGGTCCGTGCTGAAACACCGAGGGTTCTACCTGGCACGCTGGCCGGCGCTGGCCTTTCATCTTGGATTCCGGTATCAGTGGCGCATGCCCCCGGCAGTTCCTCCGAGAGCCCACTCCAGTGCGGAAGAGCACATCCGCTGGAGCCGGGGGGAGCTACGCATCAAGGCTGTCGACGACGTCGTCTACGAGCAGGTCAGCGGCTACCTCGAGAAAGAGATCGTCAGTAAAATCACGCAGCCCATCGACAAGCTGATCGGGCAAGGCGTGAAACCCATCATCTTCAACGACTGGTGGGACCTCTCCGGGTACGACTCCGACGCCCGCCTCAAGCTGACGGATTGGATCTTCTGGATTCGCGGCAAGATCGTGGGCAGCCACATCCTCGTCCGCTCGAAGATCGTCAGCATGGGCGTCTCGATCGCGAACCTTGCGCTCGGGGGGATGCTCACGGTCTATACCGATCGACAGGAATTCACGCTCGCCTACCACCGCGCCTTGCGGCAGGGCATGAAGCCGTCGTCGACCTCCAGCTCGTCCACGATGGCTGCGCCCGTGTCCACCGCGACCCCGCCGGTCTCGCAGACCTCTTCCGGCGCCTCGTCCTCGGCCACCGGCTCCTCCCCGGGCTCCTCGCACGACGAGCCGGTGCGGCCTCCGCGCTCGATCCGTTGACCGCGGGCGAGCGGCCTCGTGTCAAGAGGCAATGACGTGTCTTTGGGCATTTCGTGGCGTCCGCCCGGCGTGGTAGGAGTCGGGGAGGAGAGGCGGCCATGAGCACCGACAGCCCCAGGCTGCACCCCGATATCCCTGAAGACGCGGCCGTGCCGCGCGTGCCTACCTGGTACGTCGATCGAACGGCGGCGCGCGAGCGCTTTGGCGAGGCCGTCGACTCGTTCGGCCCGTTCCTCATGCGTGGCGACCCGCCCGCGGACGAACTCGTCGCCGTGCTGAACGAGCTCCGCCCCGCGCAGGCGAACCGCATGCTGCAGCAGGCGCTCGACGAGGGCATCGCGAGCGTCCGCCGCCCGCCGCGCGCGTTCGTGCAGTTCTTCCGGCAGGTCGACGAGATCCCGCTCTGGCTCGACTGGGACAAACTCGACCGTGGCGGCCGCGCCATCTTACGCACCGGCCCTCTCGGCGCGGTCGTCCTCGCCTGTTACTCGCTCCCGCTCTCCTATGCCTCGCCGGATGGCTCGAAGCCCCTCACGGCCTCGGGTCGCCTCGTCCAGCGTGCCTCGCGCAGGCTCACCGAGACGGCGCGCTTCCTCGTCGAGACGTGCCGCCCCGGCGGCCTTCGTCGTGGCGCCGCGGGCTTCAAGATCACGATCCGCGTCCGGCTCATGCACGCGCAGGTGCGCAGGCTCCTCCTGCAGCGCAAGTCCTGGCCCTACGAGCGCTGGGGTTTGCCCGTGAACCAGGCGTACATGGCCGGGACGAACGTGCTCTTCTCGTCGGTCCTCATCGAGGGCCTCTCGAAGCTCGGCTACGAGGTCCCGCAGGCCGAGCGTGACGACATCGTGCAGCTCTGGCGTTACGGCGGCTTGCTCAGCGGTGTCGACTCGAAGATCTGCGCGGCCACCGAGGCCGAGGGCTTGCGCCTCATCCGGCTCATCCACGCGGTGATGGATCCGCCGGACGACGACTCGCGCGCGCTCGTCAAGGCGCTCATGGAGGCGCCGCTCGAGCTCGCGAAGAACCCGGCGCAGAAGGCGGTGGCGCAGCGGCTCGTGGATCTGCTCTACGGTCTGTCGCGGCACCTCGTCGGCGAGGACCTGGCGAACGCGCTCGCGTATCCGCGCACGTCGTGGCGCCACGTCACGCCGCTGCTCCGAGGGATGAACATGATGATGAACTCCGTCGAGCGCCGTGTGCCGGAGAGCCGCGACGCGCTCTATCGGTTCGGGCTCGAAGCATGGGAGAGAGTCATCGAGAACGGCCTTGCCGGCATCCCGGCGGCGTTCGATTTCCGCAAGGCGACCGTGGGGGATGGAGGTCCGACGCATGCTCCGTGACAAGCTGAGTTTCCTGGGGGATCAGGACATCGAGCTCCTGCTCCGATCGAGCCAGAGGCGGCACGTCGTGCGGGGTGAGACCATCGTCCGAGAGGGCCAGAGCCCCGAGGCGATCTTCCTCGTGCAAGAAGGCTTCATCTCGGTCCGCGCGGGCGGCGTCACCGTCGGCTACTTCGGCCCGGGTCAGATCCTCGGCGAGATCTCCTTCCTCGAACGACGCAGCGCGAGCGCCACCGTCGTCGCCGAGGGCGACGCTGTTCTCAACCGCATCGACAACGCCGACCTCGAGGCGCTTCTCTCCGCGCACCCCGACCTCGCGGCGCGCTTCTACCGCTCGCTTGCGGTGAGTTTGTCCCGTCGCGTGCGCGCGCTCAGCGGCAGCCTCACGAAGCTCCGCGGCCAGCGCTCGCACAAGGCGCGTTACGGCCAGCTCTCGGCGCGGCACGTCCCTTCGAGCCTGATCGACGGCCTCACGACCGTCTTGAAGGAAGTCCAGCGCGTCGAAGAGTCGCTCGCGGCGCGCAGGACCACGGTGGACGCGGCGGCGCGCGTGGTCGCGTCCGCGTGCGATCGTGTGGTCGCCCTGCTCGAACAGCACACCACGGAGAAGGCGCTGCTCGCGATCAGCGTCGACGACCTTCTCACGTTCCGGGACATCAGCCGCCTGCGCGAGGGCGTCGGCAGCTTCGTCTTCCGCATCTGCTTCGCGCTGCTCATGTCGAGCGCGACGATCGCGCGTGTCTACGACAAACCCGGCGGCGTCGCCGAGGACGACGGGACGCGCCGCGCGATCGCCGATGCGGACGCCGAGGGCGACGGCCTCATCGGTCCGCTCGTCGATCGCTGGTTCCTCGACCGCGCCGTCTGCCGTGCGCGCCGCGAGAGCCGCAAGGCCATGGTCGCCGAGATCGTCCGTCGCGCTGCGGAGCACACGGGCACGGGCCCCTTCCAGGTGACGAGCATCGGCAGCGGCGGCGGCGACGAGCTGCTCGACGCGATGGACGAGGCGGACGAGGGCGCCCTCGCGGCGACGTGCATCGACCCGGATCCGGACGCGCTTCGCCGTGGCAACCACCAGGCATCGGAGGCGGGCCACGCCTCGTCGATGACGTTCCTTTGCGCGGAGCCTTTGAGCCTCTCGGGCTCGGGCTCGGAGATCTTCCTCGGACCGCAGCACATGGTCTATGCGCTCTGCTTCTTCGACTACCTCTCGGACGACGACGCGGTGGCGCTGCTCGACTGGATGTGGGGCCGCCTTGCGCCTTCGGGGACGGCGGTGTGGACGGCGCTCGGCCCGGACCTCACGGATCTACCGATGATGGAGCACCTGCTCGAGTGGAGCGTCGTCCCGCGTGATGCGCCGGCGATCCGCGCGCTCGTCGCCCGGACGCGCTTCGGCCGCTCGGTCGAGGTGCAGCTCCTCGAAGGCACCTCGCTGCACATGGTCACGTGCACGCGAGGGGCGGAGCCGTGACGATCGTCCCTTCGAGTCGCGTCGGGCCCAAGGAGGTCTACCGCAATCCGTACATGATCGTGCGGCACGACGTGACTCGAAAGCTCCTGATCGTGACACGAACGAGCGCGCCTTATCCCAGCATCGAGACGATGCGGGAGACGTTTCTCGAAATGGAGACGGCGATTGGCTACGTCTCGCGACCGCGGACGATGTTGCTCATCGACGCGCGCCCGGCGCTGCCGCGGAACGACCCCGACTTCGAGGCGGAGTTCGGGCGATTGCGGAAGCACTTTCTGCGAGAGTTCCAGAAGATCGCGACGCTGGTGCAGACGGCCGTGGGGATCCTGCAGGTGACGCGGCAAGTGCGCGCGGACGAGCGGCCGACGGGGGTGTTCACGGATCCCGGTGAGGCGCTCGCGTACCTGGGGGTGACGCTGGAGCCGGAGCGGGTCGAGGTGCGGGGGTAGAGCGAAGGGGGGCGGGTGGGGGAGTGCGGTCGCTCGGGCTGTTCTGCTCCGCTCTTCTGCACGCCTCCGTGCTCCTTGCAGCACCGGGACGGGCACACGCATTCGAACTCAGCGGCGGCGTGAGTTTGGGTGGGATTCTGGTGGGCACAGACCCGCGGCTCGCGGTGAGTCCGCACGTGCGCATGTCGTGGCGCATGAAGGACAGTATCCTGCTCGCGGTGGATGAGATGTGCAGCATTCTGCCGTCGACCAACGAACTCGGCATCGGCGTCTATAACCACACGTCCGTCGCCGTGGGATATGCGTCGCAGCAAGGCAACTTCAGTCTTGGTCCCTCACTTTCGCTTTACACCATGCCGGCGTGCGGCGTCACGTTGTGCGGCCGCGTGGCGGGTGTAGCGCCAGGCGCCCGCGCGCAGGCGGACGTTTACTTCGTCGGCCCGCTGGGCGTGTCCGTGAGTGCCGCGGTTGACTGGGTGGGTGGGAGGAGCCTCGTGCTTCCTGGCGGCATGGCAGCAATGGTGGTCGCAGGTCCCGTGCTTCGATGGGGGGCGAAATGAGCTCGGTGAGAAGTCTTGTTTGTGTCGCGATCGTTGGTATCTGGGGTTTCGCCGCGTGTAACTATACCGTTGGGGAGTGTTATACGCGCGATCAGCTCGGGGAAGGGGCCGGCGTAGGTGGTGGTGTGATTCTCCCGAGCGGGGTTGGTGGCTACGGAGAGACGCCGCCGGAGCCGGAGCGCTCCAGCAAGCAACTCGAATGCAACGCAACCGACGAGGGGGAGAGCCGCCCGGTCGAGGAGGATGCGTACGAAGCCGGTCTGAAGGTCTTTTGCTTGAAGCCGGACTGGGGAGGTACGTGCTCGGAGAGGTGCATTGCGCAAGGGATTGGGTGCGTGCCACTCGCTGTGCATCCGTACAAATCCGACCCCGGATATGGCGAGCTGTTTTCGTGCAACACTTTACCCATAGGGTTCATGTGTGGATATCATTACCCCAACGGAGACGATTGTTATTGGCCGTTCGGTACTCCGTTGCCGAAGTTTTGTTCATACTCGGGAAGCCACTAGGGGGATCGAATGACTGACGCAGATAAGGTTGCCGATTTCTACAGCGGCGCACAAATGCTTCCGTTCGTCGCCGCATGGGCGTACGTCGTCGCGAATCGTGAAAGGGTCCTCGAACTGCTCGACGCCTTCGAGAAGGCATACGAGCAGATGATCCCCCTTCACGCGGCTGGCAAGATCTACGCCGGAGACGCGGAGTTCACTGCGGAGAACCTCGACCGCGTCAAGCGCATCCGCCTTCTCCTTCAACCGGGCTTGGACAGTCGCGAGGCGATGCAGGCGGCCCCGGAGATACTCGCATTGGCCGAGCGATGCTGGAAGGGACTGACCGGAAAGGATGTCTTCCCTCTCGGTCAGGAAGAGTGACGGACCTCCCCCCGGAAGATCCACGCCGCGTTCGAGAACCTTGCCCTCGCCGGACAGGCGACGTCCGCCACCCCGCACCTCCTCGGACCTGCTCCCCGCCGCCGCCGCTCCGCCCGGCGAGCTTCTCCGACCTGCTCGAACACATGCCGGCCGCCCCGTACGACGAGATCCGAGAACCTCGCCCGCGCCGATGTCCGCCTGTGCCGAGCTTCTCGGACCTGCTCGAAGGGGGTGAGCTCGGGTGGTTCGGGTAGATCGGACCTGCTCCCCGCCGCCGCTGCTTTGCCCGGCGAGCTTCTCCGACCTGCTCGAACACACGCTCGCCGCCCCGTACGACGAGATCCGAGAACCTCGCCCGCGCCGATGTCCGCCTGTGCCGAGCTTCTCGGACCTGCTCGGAGGGGGTGGGCTCGGGTGGTTCGGGTAGATCGGACCTGCTCGGCGTAGGGTGGCCGCGGCTGTTCGAGCAGGTCCGAGAAGCTCGCGCAGGCACGTTCCTTCCCATGCACGTTGATCCGATGATCTGGCTCGTGGCTCGACGCGGGGCGCGGCGCTGGTCGGATGTGGTCGCTGGTGGCGACGGGTGGCGCGGCGGGCATGTCGGAGAAGCCCGTCGGTCCCGGGGGGTGGCTCGTGGCGCAGGGTCGAGGTGCTACGGGATGGCGGGCGTCGGGTGTGCGGGCAGGTGCACATTCCGCCCATCGTGAGCCGGGGAGGGCACGTGGGAGCTGGTACGCCCATTGCGATGCATACGCGAGGACGCGCCGAGAAAGGGACCACGAACATGCAGGATGGGCCGACCTCTCGAAGGGCATTCCCCAGGGCTCCGATGCATGCACCGGTCGGGTACGCCGCGTCTGTCGCTATCGCGTCCCTCGTAATCATGCTCGGCGCTTGTGCAGGGGACGGCGGCGTATCCGAGGCCGAGGATGGGGATACGAGCGAGGGGGGGACGGCCCAGTCCGACGCGCAGACGAGGAGATGCTTGTCCGTCACGCCGGACGCGACGTTGAGCCTCCTTGCCGGTGAAACGGAGAAGTCCTCGACGAGCAGGGGCCCGTCGTACAACACCGGCGTGGCGGGCACCCTCCATGGCTGCAACAGCTACGTCGTCGAGGTCTCCGTGCCCTCGACCAGCACGCCGCCGCTCGATTATGAGTCGTCCTTTCAATTTCATGCCGAGAAATCGACGCCGATTCGTGAAGATCTGTGCAATGTGGCGGAGATGCAATTCCGCGTGTACGCGTGGAACATCGTCGTCGGGGATTGGGCGTTCGTCGGCGGCGGAGTCAAGGAAGGCAAGTGGATTCCCGGCGGTCCCCTCACGAGCCCAGAATGCAGGTTTTTCCCGAAGCCGGGCGCATATACCGAGTTCGGCAACCACTTCGAGCCTCCATTGGCTGGAACGAACCGCTACCGCATTCTGAGCTCGGTCATGCTCCCCGACGCGTTCTTCGCGGAGGTTCGCGTCAGCGTGCAGCGCGATCACGAGATCTTCCTTGAATGACGAGCGCCTTTGTCGACCTCCGACGCCCCCCGCGCTCCTCACTCGCCGGACCGCTCCCCCGACTTCTCCTCCTGTGCCCGCGCGCGCTTCGCCTTGAGCGCCTCCGTCTCCGCGTCGAGCTTGGCCGTCGCCGCCCGCAGGCATATCGTGGGCTCTCTGCGCCCCTCGGCCCTGGCGATGGAACCAGCCCCTGCGACGTTTACGACACCAGGCATTGAGCAGCCATCGCTGTTCGGGCAGATGGAGGCTCCATCGGGTTTCGACGCGGGCGAGATGCGCCGCAAGCCGTGGGCGTGGCTTTTGCGGCATGTGTTTGCGATTGACGTGACGGTGTGTCCTGAATGCTCGGGCAAGATGCGCTGGAGCCGGTGGCGCTCACGCCCCCCCGAGGAGGCGGAAATCCTGGTTTATTTGTCCTAGGTGCCTGGCGTTCCAACTCTGGAAGCGTACGAGGCCCGCCCAGGAAATGCACAGAGAGGACACTCTGGCACAACGTGCCACACAGACGTATCGTATCGTCAACAGCGAGCGAAGGAGCAACATGAATCGCTATGAGGGTCGCCGGGCACTCGTCACGGGTGGGGGATCGGGCATCGGGCAGGCCACCGTGCTGCGGATGCTCGCCGAGGGCGGCCGCGTCGTCGCCGCCGACGTGAGCGAAGCCGGCCTCGCCGACACGGTCGCGAAGGCCGGCGACGCGGCCGAGCGCCTGCACACGGTCGTCGTGAACATCGCCGACGAGTCGTCCGTCCGCGAGGGCGTCGCCGACGCCGTCGCCTGGCTCGGCGGACTCGACGCGCTCGTCAACGCCGCCGGCATCCTGCGCTCCTCGCACACCCACGAGACCACGCTCGACGCCTTCGAGCAGATCGTCCGCGTGAACCTCGTCGGCACGTTCCTCGTCATCCGCGAGGCGATCCCCGCCCTCCTCGAGGGCAACGGCTCCGCCGTTGTCAACTTCAGCTCGACGTCGGCGATGTTCGCGCACCCGTACATGGCCGCCTACGCCGCGAGCAAGGGCGGCGTGCAGTCGATGACCCACGCGCTCGCGGCCGAGTACGCGAAGCAGGGCATCCGCTTCACCGCCGTGCAGCCGGGATCGATCTCGTCGGGCATGACCGACGGCTCCGGTCAGAGCGGTCAGAGCCGTGGCCCGGGTCTCCCCGAGGATGCCGACATGAGCCTCTTCATGAAGCTCCGGCCCGCGCTCGGTCAGGGCTTCGCGGGCCCCGAGACCGTGGCGGGCGTCGTCGCGATGCTCGCGAGCGACGACGGCCGGTTCATCACGGGCACCGAGGTGCGCATCGACGGCGGCACGCACTTCTAGTCGCCCGCCTTGGCAACCGGTGCGTCTTGGTGAATGCATGTGTGGAGGAGCTCTTGCGTTCGCTGCGAAGGCGAGCGAAGCGCCTCTTCGGGCTTGCAAGCGTCGATCGTGCGTTTCCCGGGGCGGTGACGTTCATCCAGCGCTTCGACTCGGCGCTCCGTCTCAACGTGCATGTACACACGCTCGCGCTGGACGGGGTCTATGTGCGGGAGGATGATTCGATGGGAGAGCCTGTCTTCCGCGCGCTCCCGGCGCCCACGGCAGACGAAGTGTTCGACATTGCCGAGCGCACGGCCAAGCGAGTCGTCGCCGCGCTGAAGAAGCGCGGCCGAGCTGTGGATGGGCTCTGGGACGAGGGGAGTACGGTGGACGATTTCGATCCAGCGCTCGTCGCTTGTTATGGTGTGGCAGCTCGTGCGTCCGCGCTTCGGATGGTGGAGGGCGATCGACCGCGCGACGGTGAGCGTGTTTCCGTGGTGATGGGCTTCGACATTCACGCGGGCGCGGTGATCGATGGCCGCGATTGCCACCGCGGGGCTTGGGGCGAAGGACGCCGAAGGCGATCCGGAGCCCCAAATGTCGAAGGGAGAGGCTGTGCCGGTATCTGGCCCGGCCGCCGATTGCACAGGAACGGCTCGTCGAGATCGCCGGCGGGAAGCTGCCTATGAGTTGAAGAAGGCGTTGTCCTAGGTGCCGCCGTCAAGCCTGAGGAGACCGCCTCGGCGGCTGGGCTCTCGAATTTCCTGCGCACCTGCGCGGGCGCGTTCGCGACCTCGCTGATGACCACCCTGTGGGACAACACCGCGAACGAGAAGCGGGCCCAGTTGGTCGGACACCTCAACGATGTCCCTGCGACCATCGATGCCATGAGCGCGAAGGGGCTGACGCCGGATCAGGCGGTGGGTCAGATCGAGCGCATGGTGCAGGTGCAGGCGGTCATGCTGGCGACCAATCACCTGTTCCTGGTCTCCATGCTGTTGTTCATCTTCGCCGCGTCGATCGTCTGGATCTCGCCCCGGCCGCGCGCCGCCCCGCCTCCAGGCGGGGGGCACTAGCTAGCGGGCGGGCCCTTCAGTTCGACCGTGTTGCCCTCGGGGTCCCGCAGATAGATCGAGAGGCCTTCGCCGAGCGCGCCGTAGCGCTGGCCGGACTCGGTGACCTCGACGCCGTGACGGGCCAGGTGGGCGCGGATCGCCGCCTCGTCGAACGGCGCGACCTGCAGGCAGAAATGGTCGAGGTTGCGGCCCTCCAGCTGCGGGCCCGCGCCACCCATTCGGCCCAGCGGACCGTCGAGGGTGACGAGGTCGATCATCTCGCGGCCGGCGCGCAGGTGGGTGAGGCCGAGCTCAGGCCGGTCCCAGTCGACGGAGCAGCCGAGCACCTCGGTGTAGAAGCCGACCATCCGCGCCTTGTCGCGGATGCGCAGCACGATGTGGTCAAAGCCCTGGAGCGCGATGGGATGGGTCATGGCCCCATCCTAGCCGCTGCGGGCTCAGAGCAGCAGGCCGAAGATGCCGCTCGACGCGGCGTGGCCGACGACCGGGAAGCTGCGCTATGAGTTGAAGAAGGCGTGGCGCGATGGGACACGATTCGTCGTTTTCGAACCGCACGAGCTTCTGGCGAGAGTATGCGCGATGATACCGCCGCCACGATTTCACATGATCCGATTTCATGGAGTGCTCGCCCCGAATGCGGCGCTGCGCAGGCACGTCGTGGGCTCTCTGCGCCCCTCGGCCCTGGCGATGGAGCCAGCCCCTGCGACGTTTACGACACCAGGCATTGAGCAGCCATCGCTGTTCGGGCAGATGGAGGCTCCATCGGGTTTCGACGCGGCAAGATGCGCCGCAAGCCGTGGGCGTGGCTTTTGCGGCATGTGTTTACGATTGACGTGACGGTGTGTCCTGAATGCTCGGGCAAGATGCGCTGGCGGGCGGTGGCGCTCACGCCGGAGACGATCGCAGAGGGACTGGCTCGAGCTGGGCTCTCCGCACGCGGGCCGCCGAGGAGGCCGAGAGCGCCGAGGGGCCAGCTCTCGCTGCCGTTTCCGCGCTGAGGCACAGCCTCTGTGCAGCTGTTCTGCGCCCATCATGCGTCCGATGAGCATCGGTCGTGGGCGTCAGGAAAGAGGTCGCCTGGTGCCGCGGCGGTTTCGTGTGTTCTACCAGAGGGTGGAGGGTCCTGCGAGGACCCAGCCGGCATCGGTAGGCTTGACCCAGAAGCCCAATGCCACCTCGATCGTCTGTGCGCGGTAGGTGACCTCGACGTAGAGATGGCTGCCGGTGTGGCCCCAGCTGAAGTCCCCGAGATCGAGTTCGCGGAGCCAGGACAGGTCCTGCTCCCAGTCGTCGGCAGCAGGACTGCAATTCGCCTCGTCCGCATCGGCGCTCGCTCCGACCGAGCCGAGCCATAGGGACTTGAGCACGTGCCCGACCGGTGGGTGATCGACGAGCTGTTCGGCTTCAGGGATCTTCCCAGCTCGGAGCAGACTGAAGTAGCGGCAAACGACCGCTTCGACGTCGGTGTTGGCGGGGCGCTCCGTCCAGGTCTCCACCGTTGAGATCATAAAGGTTGGATGGACACCACGGAGCGGTTTTCACCCTGAACATCGCGGGTTGTGGGGGCTGCATGAGGCGGGGCTGCGGGGCAAGTTGATGGGGTGACCGGCTTCTGCTCGGGCTGGTCAGCGGGCCGCCGGTGTGGAAGGACACGGTTGAGCGCCGCGCGAGATGCGTGCTACGCCCCCGAGGAGGCGGAAATCCTGGTTTATTTGTCCTAGGTGCCCCTGCAGCCGAATTGGACTGTCGATCTCGTTGAGCAGAATCCTCGCCTGCCCCCAGGTCTCATAACGTGCCGCCCAGGACGTCGATGCCGAGTTGCGGGTCGCCGTGCTTGGCCGTGAGCTTCAAGCAGCCGGCGGTTCCGGGCAGTGCTGAGGGCTTGCCGATCGCGCCGGGGAATCAACGCGCAGAAACTCTGACCATTCCAGAGACAAAAGGCAAGGCCTCACCCCGAATAGATCCCGCTATTGCAACCGCCGCGCTACGCCTCCCGTTTCCTCTCGCACGTACTGCCGGGCGACTTCATGATGATCGGCGGCGCCATCGGCCATCTGGCTCGCAACCACTGCCGCCATTTCTACGGCCGATCCTCGCCACGACCTGCCCACGATGTCAAACCTCATCCGCATCCCGCGTACAAGGGGTGAGCGGCTCGAGTTCGGTGCATTGATTGCCAGACCCGGGTCATGGCGCTACGCGACCACGAGCCCATTCCGTGGCTCGTTCTACGGCCAACCCCATTGCCGCGGACCCATCAGATCCGATGCAATTGATGCCGGCGTCTCGGTAAGCATCCAACTGGTGCGGTTTGACAACAACGACGATCGGCGATCGTGCGCCATGGAACTTGTAGGTCGCTACGTGCAAGTCATTGCCGTATCGATAGTCGAGATCAGACATATCAACGATCATGCCGTCTGGATCGATCATGGCGCAGAACATGTTCAGGACGCGTCCGATGAGGACCGCATCATCGAGACCTTCTGACCCTTGTCGATATGTCCCGCTAAACCGAACAAGCCCGATCCGCATCATTCCTTCCGCGTGTACTTCTGCGGCGGAGTGAATCGTCGGCGAACTACTATCAATCATGAAAACGCCTGGAGTCGCATCCAAGTCTCGTGGATCGACAGGCCTTCCCTTCTTGGTCTTGAGCTTTCGCTCGACACACACACGCGTCAATCCTTGTAACTCGACTGGGCTGATTGGCGTCAAGTCATCGCCTGCCTCTACTGCGACGCAATTCAATAGCCTAAAGGGATGGCTCATGATTCCCGCCTGGTTGGCAGGGGAGAAATCTTTCGGAAAGGAAACCGCGCCGCCGAGTCGATTTTCGGGTGCATCAAAACATTCACTCAAGCATAGGTTTGCCAACTTGGGTGCGCTGTAAGCGAATCCCATGTCGTTCACCTTCACCAGTGAAATGAGTCGTCCACCGCCAAGATGAAAATCCAGCAGCGGCACCGAAAGCTTTGGCAATGCTACAAAGGTCATTTCAACGTCCTCGACAACTGGCCCGGCGCGCGGGTCGAGGCGCAGGGGGCCCTGCCATGGCGGGTCGGAGTACGCGTCGACCTCGACGAACAGGAGGCCGGGCACCCACAGGAGCGGGCGGCGCTACCCCTCGGGCTTTCGGTCGGGCGACTCGTCGGTCACGAGCGCACCTCGTTAGGCGAGAGCGCGCGCGCTCGAGCTCGTCGAAACGCACCATCATGTCGGATCGGCTCACGAGCTAGCTCTGGAGGGGACGCTCACGCCCCGGAGCAGGAGCCAGACGCCGATCGTGAGCTCGAAGAGCGTCCCTGGCGCGAAGGCCAGCACCGTGTAGCTGGCGTACTGCGGCATGAGGATGTTCGTGAGCGACCCCAGGAGGATCAGCGTGTAACACACGATCCCGAAGCCGGACAGGCGCTGCGGGACGTAGCGCGACGTGTAGAAGAGCCAGCAGAAGGGGATCGCGCCCAGGCACATCAGGACCAGCAGGTAGTCCATGCCGACCGCGCGGACTCTCAGGAGCAGGTCGATCTGCGCGGCGGCCTGCGTGGCGTCGAGCGCGGTGCGGCCTTCCGCCAGCACGGCGACGAAGGCCCCGGCGAGCACCGTGACGCACCCCAGGACGCCCTCCGAGGCGCGGAACACGAGCGCGACGAGCGAGAGGTTCCTGTCGACCGGCGCGAGGACCGCGTAGTGCGCGGCCGACAAGAGCAGGACGGCCGCGAACATCACGAGGTCCAGCGCGAGGCCGAGGCGGAAGAGCGTCGGGTGGCTCGCGATCCTGGCGGCCGTCCCGGCGACGTCCCCCGCCTGGACGAGGTGAGGCTGGATCAAGACGAGGTTGAGGACCGGGGGCACGATCGCGAGCAGATAGGCCAGGCCCGTGATCCTGGCGTAGGTCGAGGGCGCCGGTGTGTGGATGCGGGACGCGTGGTCGGTGATCTGGAGGGCGGTGTCCATGGTGCTCCGTGGGCTCGGCGCGCGAGCGCCGGCGGAGCCAGGGTGGGCGTGCGGGGCCGCGCGGGCCAGCGTCGATTCCGTTCACGCGCTGTGCGAAAATGCAGAGGTGGACTGGGACGACCTTCGATATGTGCTCGCGATCGCGCGCGACCGAACCCTGAGCCGCGCCGCCGAGAGCCTGGGCGCGAGTCATACGACCGTCGGACGCCGGGTACGCGCGATCGAGCAGGCGCTGGGCGCGCGCCTCTTCGATCAGACCCCGGACGGGTTCGTGCCCACGAGCGCGGGGCAGGACATCGCCGAGGTCGCCGAGCGGATGGAGGCCGAGGTGCTCGCGCTCGAGGGACGGGTCCTCGGGCGAGACGTGCGGCTCCAGGGCAGCCTCCGCGTGGCGACCATGGACATCCTGTTTCGCAGGTACCGCGACGCGTTCGCGTCGTTCCTGGCCCGCTATCCGAGCGTCGAGCTGACCGTCACGTCCAGCAACGACGAGGTGTCGCTCACGCGGCGCGAGGCCGACGTCGCCCTCCGGATGACGAGCTCGCCGCCGGAGTACCTCGTGGGCCGCAAGGTGGGGCGCGTGGACTTCGCGGTCTACGGCAGCCGCGCGCTGGTCGAGCGGCTTGGCCCGGACGCCGGCTACGGCGACTACCCCTGGATCCACTGGGACGAGCGCCTGAACCTGCGCTGGCTCGACGAGTGGCTGGCCCGCAACGCCCCCGGCGCGCGGATCGCGATGCGCATGGACGTCAGCTCGATGGTGCTGCGCGAGGCCGTCGCCACGGGCATCGGCCTGCACTTCCTCGCCTGCTTCGAGGGCGACGCGGATCCCGCGCTGACGCGCGTGGGGCCCGTCGATCCGCGCTTCAGCCGGGACGTATGGCTGCTCACCATGCCCGACCTTCGCAGCACGAGCCGCGTCCGCGCCTTCATGGACCACATGGACGAATCCACGCGCGCGAGCCGCACCGGCGCGGCAACGGCCGAGTAGCGCCCGCGGGCGTCCGTATCCGCTCTGCGTGAGCGACGCCGACGGCAACCCGCCCTGACCAGCCCCCCCAGGGTCGAACCCCCCCGCCGCGCCTCCCCACCCACCCCGATCCCCGGCGTCGAGGTGCTCGGCCTCGGGCGAGGTGCGTGGCCTCGGCGCGGAGGTGCGCCGCTGGTGAGCGAGGCTCGCCCTTGCTGACCCGCAGGTACATCGCGCCACCGCGGGGAGATGACGGCGGCGGCGGACGTATAGACCTCTCATGAACCGATGGATCATCGCCCACGGGGACCGAGGAGGGCGGCTCCACGTCGTGGAGCGGGCCGTGCGTGCTACGCCCCCGAGAAGGCGGAAATCCTGGTTTATTTGTCCTAGGTGCAGTATCCCACCACCAGTGGTGGTGGGGGCGGCGGCGGCGGGGACTTCGGCGGCGGAAGCTGGGGAGGTGGCGGCTGGGGCCCTGGCGGTGGTGGCGGTGGCGGTGGCCGAGTCGACATCGGACCAATAACCGTCATCCAGTAGAACGGCGGTTGATCATGCCAGCACGAAGGATGGTCGTTCTGGCATGGTCAACGTGACAGCGCGGACGCCCTCAACCACTGCTGTACGGCCCCTTGCCCGGGAACACCTGCAGCAGCGCGCGGGTCATCACAGTGGGATATACCGTGAAGTGATCTTCGCCGTCGATCACCGTGTTCTCCACTTTCATTGGCCGACCGCTGCGGCGCAGCTGTTCTGCGAACTCGGCGTTGTGGCGCAGCATGTCGTTACGGGTGTAGTATCGTGGTTCCGGCTTGACCGTTTCGTAGCTGCCGATCGACAGCAGCACCGTCGTCGGCTGCGTCGGCACCTGCGCATCGGCCTGCATGCGCGGGACCAGATGGTTGTCGAACCACAGCGACGGGCTGGACAGGATGTAGGTCTGGAACATGGCCGGCCGCGTGGTCAGCACGTAGGCACCGAACAGGCCACCATAGGAATGGCCGGCGAAGGCCCGCCGCGCCGGATCGGTGCGGTAGCGCGCATCGATCATCGGCAGCACGTGGTCGGCGAGGAAATCGCGGTAGTGCGCGGCGCCGCCGTAGGTGACGTCGTCGCTGTAGTCGCGCGGGTCGGTACGCACCGGCTCGCTGGGCGTGTAGTCGCGCGAACGACTGGCCTTGGAGCTCAGCCCTTCCTGCGGCGGCAACCCGACCAGAATGAAATCCTCGATGTTGACGCCCTGCTGGCCCACCAGGTTGCGCAGGCTGCGCACCAGCGGGAAGCTGTACAGCGCGTCAGTCACATACAGCGCCGGATATCGCTTTTCGGGGTGAGCCGCGTAGCTTCCCGGCAGCGCCACCCAGACCGGGTAGTCACGACCGATCGGGTCATGCACGCGCAGTGCCTCGGTATCCGGCAGCACCACGCCCGGCGTGGTCGTATTGCCCTTCGCATCGCTGTGCCGGACCGGTGGTGCCATCGACATCGCACACCCGCTCAAGGCCAGGCAGGCCAGCACACTCCATCCACGCACACGCTGCATCCGTTCTCTCTCCCGTTGCGGGCGGCGCACGCTGATGGCGCCTCTGCCGCATCCTCACATGGCTCGCTGCTGTTCGCCAACCGCGCTCAGGGCGTGGCCGGCGGCGGCGCCGGGAACAGCGTGCGCAATGCCTGCAGCGCCGCCGGGTGGTAGATCGTGGCATGCGTCTCTTCCGGCAGCGGCTGGTACTTCACCAGCGGCGACGGCGAAGCCTGCTGCAGCAGCGCCGCAAAACGCACGGTGGACTCGGCCAGTTCGGGCTGGCCACTGCTGGCCAGGAACACCCGCGACCGCGCACGCGCCACCGCCGGCAGCAGCGTCGGCGCCGTAACCAGCGGTGCGCCGCGGTTCCACCACAGGCTCGGGTCGAGCGCGATGTAGCTGTTGAACAGCGTCGGCTCCTGCAGCAACGTCCCGACCATGAACAGACCGGCCAGCGACTCGCCGATCAGGGCGCGCTCGTCGGTGGTGGCGAAGCGCTGGCGCACCTGCGGCATCAGCTCATCGCGCAGGAAGGTGCGATACGCCGCCGAGCCACCGATGCGCGGCGCGATCTTCTGCTCCTGCGGATCGCTGCTCGGGCCGGTCATGTCGCGGCGGCGCTCGGTATTCTCGATACCGACCAGCAGGAACGGGCGCATGCTGCCGTTGCCGGTCAGCACCTGCACCAGGCCGCTCGTCGCTTGTTATGGTGTGGCAGCTCGTGCGTCCGCGCTTCGGATGGTGGAGGGCGATCGAGCGCGCGACGGTGAGCGTGCTTCCGTGGTGATGGGCTTCGACATTCACGCGGGCGCGGTGATCGATGGCCGCGATTGCCACCGCGGGGCTTGGGGCGAAGGACGCCGAAGGCGATCCGGAGCCCCAAATGTCGAAGGGAGAGGCTGTGCCGGTATCTGGCCCGGCCGCCGATTGCACAGGAACGGCTCGTCGAGATCGCCGGCGGGAAGCTGCGCTATGAGTTGAAGAAGGCGTGGCGCGATGGGACACGATTCGTCGTTTTCGAACCGCACGAGCTTCTGGCGAGAGTATGCGCGGTGATACCGCCGCCACGATTTCACATGATCCGATTTCATGGAGTGCTCGCCCCGAATGCGGCGCTGCGCAGGCACGTCGTGGGCTCTCTGCGCCCCTCGGCCCTGGCGATGGAGCCAGCCCCTGCGACGTTTACGACATCAGGCATTGAGCAGCTATCGCTGTTCGGGCAGATGGAGGCTCCATCGGGATTCGACGCGGGCAAGATGCGCCGCAAGCCGTGGGCGTGGTTTTTGCGGCATGTGTTTGCGATTGACGTGACGGTGTGTCCTGAATGCTCGGGCAAGAGGCGCTGGCGGGCGGTGGCGCTCACGCCGGAGACGATCGCAGAGGGGCGTCTGCCCTGGGCGGCGCACGTGCAGCGCCACGACTACTTCTACGGCATCTATATCTGGCACTGGCCGGTCATTATCATGCTGCGCGAGCTGCTGCCCCCGAGCGGACCGGTGGGGCTGACGCTGGTGACGCTGGCCGTGGTGCTGCCGCTGGCCATGCTCAGCTGGCACCTGGTCGAGGCGCCGTCGCTGCGCGCCGCACGCCGCTGGCTGAAGCGCCGCGCGCCACAGGCGGTGGCGGTGGCTGCCTAGCGCCCGCCCAGCCGTCCCGCATAGCTTTGACGTCTGTATCCGTTTTTGCTGGACCGGAGGTTTTTCGCCCCTCTAGGATCGGACATCCAGAACACATGGACATCTGATCATGGCCCGCCCCAGCACCCTGCTTCTTGCATTCCTGTTGTCCGCCGGCGCCTGCGCGCAGCAGCCCGATTTCGACCCGAGCAAACTGAAAGGTCCTGCCGGCGGCCCGGCGAACGAGGTACTGGTGCTGGGATCCTCGCACCTGTCGCAGCTGCCCAAGCGCTTCGACCCGGCCGGCCTGCGCCCCCTGCTCGACCGGCTGGCCGCATGGCGGCCGCAGGCGATTGCGATCGAGGCCCTGTCGGGGCCGCAGTGCGACGTCCTGCGCCGCTACCCGCTGCGCTACCAGGACACGATCACCACGTATTGCCCGGACCCGGACCCGGCCAGGGCCACGACCGGCCTCGACGTGCCGGCCGCCACCGCCGAGGCGCACAGGCTGCTGGCCGCCTGGCCTGCCGCCCCCACGGCCGCGCAGCGGCGCAGGCTGGCGGCGGTGTTCCTGGCGGGCGGCGAACAGGCGTCGGCCGTGGTGCAGTGGCTGCGCCTGCCCGAGGCCGAGCGCCGCGCCGGCGACGGGCTGGACGGGGCGCTGGTCGAGCAGCTGAACCGCCTGCAGGGACAGCGCGACGAAAGCATCCTCGTCGGCGCGCAGCTGGCGGCGCGCCTCGGACACGAACGCGTGTACCCGATGGACGACCATACGGCCGACGGCCCGAGCGCGGACGAGAAGGCGGCCGGCGCGGCAATCTCGAAAGCCTGGGACAACCCGGCGACGAAGAAACGGCTCGCGGCGAGCGCGGCCCTGGAACAACATCTCGACACCGCGGAGGGTGTGCTGGCGATGTACCGCGCCGCCAACGCGCCAGGTGAAACGAAACTCGCCTTCGACAGCGACTTCGGCGCCGCGCTCGAAGAGCCGTCGCCGCAACGCTTCGGCCGCAACTACCTCGGCTATTGGGAAACGCGCAACCTGCGCATGGCCGCCAACATCCGCGAGGTGCTGGGCGATCGTCCCGGCATGCGCATGCTGGTCATCGTCGGCGCCTCGCACAAGGGCTACCTCGAGGCCTACCTGCACCAGATGCACGACGTGCGGATCGTCGACACGGGTCCGCTGCTGCGCTGATTCCGCACAAGCTTGCCAGCTTGACCATGCTTCGTTGCTGGCACGCGCCACAAGTGCCATGCGTCGGCCCCCGGGCCCCGGAGAGCGGCCCCGGTCAGGAGCGGAAGCGGCAAGCGGGCCACCGGCTCAGGGCTGATACGGCGGCGCCTCGAAATTTCCGCCGTAATACAGCCCGACCTTCCTGCTCGGTTTTGACGGGGCCTTCGCGGCGGCTGCCTTTGCCCCTGGGGAAGCGAGCGCGGCCGATACGAGCCACGCCCGACGCCCCCCGCGCTCCTCACTCGCCGGACCGCTCCCCCGACTCCTCCTCCTGTGCCTGCGCGCGCTTCGCCTTGAGCGCCTCCGTCTCCGCGGTGATCTGGGCCGCCGCTGCGTGCATCAGCCGCGTGGCCCAATCGAGCAGCCGCGCGACCTCCTCGACGTGGACGTCGTCTGCGCCGGCCAGCTTCTCGCGAAGCGCGATATCGGCCAGCTTGCGCACCGCTGGCAAGAGCGCCGGATCGTCGGGGCCGGCGACGTGAGGCTCGAACAGCCGCAAGAGCCACGTCGAAAGCTCCTTCGCGCGCGGGAGGTTCCCCTCCTCGAGCCGGGCCTCCGCCGCGCGGTCGAGCACCACCCGGAGGCGCAGGCTCTCTTTGCCGAACTCCTTCTCCGCGATGGAAAGCGCCTCTTCGTAGAGCGCCGCCGCGCGCGCGTGCTCTCCGCGTTTCGTCGCGACCTCCGCGAGATGGACCCTGGGCACCACGCAATGGGTGCTCTCGGGGGGGTAGTGCGCCGCATAGACGTCACGCATGCGCTCGAACGTCTCTTCGGCGGCGTCGTAATCGTCCAGCGCGAGGTACGCCTTGCCGAGCTCGTCCAGCACGACGATGAGGGACAGGTCCTTCGGCCCGGACGCTTTTTCGAGCATCTCGAGCGCACTCTCGAGCGGCCTTTCGGCGAACTCCGGCTTCTCTTCGGCGAGCGCGGCGCGCCCGTAACGCAGGAGCGCCTCCCCCATCTTCCGTGGGTCACTGTCGAGCGCCCTGGCCGTGATGTCGACGGCGAGCCGATAGCTCTTGCGCGCCTCCTCGTAGTCCTTCATTGCGGCGAAGATGTCGCCTATCCGGACGGCGTCCGCATAGAGGTCCGCGGCATGCGTGGCGAGGTGCTTGCTTCGGATCTCGAACACGGCGAGCGCGGCGTCCGCGGCGCTGTCGAGCTCGCCGCGCTCGAGCTCGATGTCGGCGAGGAGCGCGAAGGACGAGGCCAGCTCGAGGTGGCCCTCTCCGAAGGTCTTGCGCTTGATCTCGAGGGCCTTCGTCGCGGCGCGGCGGGCCTTGTCGAGCTCGCCGGCATCAACGAGCAGGCGGGCGAGGTCGGATAGCCCCTGGAGGTGCTTTTCGAGCGCGGCAGGCTCCTCGGCGCCGTGAAGCATGCGGGCGTCGATGAGGCGTTCGAGGAGGCCCAGGGCGGCGGCCCATTGTGTGAGCTTGGTATAATGCGTGAGCGCCGTGGTGGCGGCGGCGAGGGTGTCGGGGTGAAACGCGCCGAGCTTTTGGTCGCGAATCTCGAAGAGTCGTTCGGCGAGCGGAGCGGCGAGCTCGAGCCGACCTTCGCCCTCGGCAGCGCGGAGCTGCATGTCGAGCTGCCAGGCCTCGAGCTCGGTCGCCTCGTCGTGGGGTGTGTCGCGGTCGGACATGGCGAGGGAGGATAGCGGTCGGGCGGCCGGGGAAGAAGGGAAAAGCTTCGGCCGTGCACCCTCGAAGCATGGTGCTCATTGGCAGGCGAGGCTGTAGGTGAGCTCCGAGCCTGAGGGGATGGAGTCGATGGTGTCCGCGGTGACCCACGCTTGAGCGAGCGCGTCGTAGTACTCCACGAAGATCGAGTCCACCGAGTAGACGACGTTGTCGGTCTTGAGGTAGAGGCCATTGGCCCTGGTGATCGCGTCGAAGCTCATACCGAGCCACGACTGGCCGGCGACGCCGGTATCGAACGTCTTCCAGAACGTCGAGGTATTCCCATCGAACGCATACTCCGGGAGGGACCACGACTGCGAGGCTCCGCTATCGATGGCGGTGCCGCCCGTCAACGGCTGGTTGCAGTCCGCGTCGGCGCAGAAGGCCATCTCGCGCAGCACCCATTGACCGCTGTCTTCCTGGACGCTGGCGTTGCGGATGCGCCAGCTCACGGGGAACGCGCGGCGAATCTTGACGTCATAGATCAGCTCGGAGCCCGAGGGGACGTTGTACAGGATGTCTGCCGTGACCCAGTGGCCGCGATTGGCGTCGTAGTAGTCCACGTAGATCGAGTCCACCGAGTAGACGACGTTGTCGGTCTTGAGGTAGATGCCATGCACGCCCCTGGGCGCGCCGAAGTCGATGCCGATCCACGACTGGCCGGCAACGTTGGTATCGAACGTCTTCCAGAACGTCGAGGTATTCCCATCGAATGCGTAGCTCGGGAGGGACCACGACTCCGAGTCTCCGCTGTCGATGGCGGTGCCGCCCGTCAAGCGCTGATTGCAGTCGGCGTCCGCGCAGAAAGCCATCTCGCGCAGCACCCATTGACCGCTGTCTTCCTGGACGCTGGCGTTGCGGATGCGCCATTTGGTCGCCGCGGGAGGAGGCGGCGGCGGACCACAGAGCGTCTGGGCGCTGGCGGCGCTCGGAGCCAAGCTCGCGGCGAAGAAGAACAGAGCGGCGATGACGGGGAGCGACGTGCGGGTATTGTTCTTCATGACGGACCTCGAAGGAATCGATTGACGGCTCATCTCGCGGCGAAGCGCCAGCGTCCCCATGGCTTTGCACGGGTGATGCCAGCTCCCTGATGCGCTGAAAAAGGCCTCTTTTTATTGTGGGAACACCTGGGTGGAGGCCCGCGCTGGAGGGCGGGGCCTCCATGTGGAGGCTTGAGCCTCCAATGGAGGGCCGTGGGTCCCGGCACCCGCTGGTGTGCGGAGCAACACCCATCGGCCCCTGCTCCCCCAACCCTGGCAAACCCCCCACCCCCGTCCTCGGTTTCACCGGCCGTCCCCCCGGGAAACCTCTTGCCGCGGGATCCCCCCCCTGCCAAAAAGGCGCCCCTGTTTCTCGCGCCGACCGATCGCCACGTCGAGCTCGCTCTTGCTGCGCCGGGCCAAGCTGCTCGTGGCGCCAGGACCTTGCGCACCTTCGTGCAGGGCGCCCTTGCCATGGTCGAGCCGGATTGTGGCCTCGCTTCGAGTGCCGTCACCCGCCTCGTCTCCCGCGTCGCCCTCGAAGCGGGCCCCGTCGCCGGCCTCGATCTTCCCGACGCACCGGCCGAGCGGGTCGCGTTTGCCGACGTCATCGACTCCGCCCTTGGCCGCCTTCGCCGCGCCGGCGTTCGGCCGGACCACCTTTTCCAGGCCGAAGGCCCCCAGGCCGCGCTCCTCGCCGAGGTCATGCGCCGCGCCGATGAAATCCTCGCGCAAAAGAGCCTCGTCGACCCGCGCAGCGCCGGGTTCGTCCTGTCTCGTGCCCTCCGCCGCGGCCCTTGTGACGCCCTCCTCCAGGAAATGTCGGCGTACGACGTCACCCTCTCCGGCCTCCTCGCCTTCGAGGCCGACGACCTCTCCTGGCTGGAGGCCTTGCATGCCCGCGCACGCGAGGCCGGCGGCCGTGGGCTCGTCGTCGAGATGCCGCTCTTCTCGGGGGAATCCCTGTTCGACCCGACCGACCTCGACGAGGAGGCCGTCGGGGGTGTCGCCACCGTCCTCGAAAAACGCTGGGCCGAGCTCACGTTCGGGCCCTCGATCGATTGGAGCCCCCTCAACGACGGCGCCGCCTCCCTCGTATTGCGCGCCGCCGGCCCCGAAGGCGAAGCCCGCGCCGTCGCCGCCGAGGTTTTGAGCGCGCTCGGCAGTGGCGTCCCGCCCGAATCCATTGCGATCCTCGTCCCCGCTCTCGACGACGGCACCCTCGATCCGCTCCGCGCCGCCCTCTCCGACGCCCGCATTCCTTTTCACGAGCCGCGTGGCCCCTCGCCCGACGCCTCGCCCGAAGGCCGCGCCGCGCTCGGCCTTTTTGCGCTCGCGTCCGGGCCCGTCACCCGCGAACGCGTGATCGATATCCTCCGTGCCCCCGGCCTTCATTCCGGTATCTGGGTCTCCGAGCGCGCCGAGCGCGACGCCGAGGCGAAGGCCGCATTGCTCGCGCACAGGCTGCGCGACGTCCCCGTCGAGGTCGATCGCACTGGCACATTGCTCGTCGAGAATCTCCGCGCCGTCATCGAAGCCGCGGGCGATGGGGACGAGGCCTGGATGCCGGATGCGCTCACGCGAATGCTGGAAAGCATCGCGCTCCTCGCCGGGGGAACCACCCGGGCCGAGATTGCCGCGAGGTTTGGCGCCCTTTGCGACAAACTCGATCTCGGAAGGCCTTCGATGGGCGAGCTTGGCGCGGCGCTCCGCGTCGAGGCGCTCCGGGGTCGATCCCTCGCGCTCAAGGCCATTGGCGAAGGACAAGCGGCAGTGCGGGCCATTCGCGACGCCACGCGCGCCGTCGTCGAAGCGGCCGCCATGCTCGGCCTCGAGGCTGCGCCGTCCCGCGTCGAGGAGCTTTATGCCGAGGTGCGTCGTGCGGGCGCGACGCAGGGCCGGTCCGACGGCGGCGGCAGCCGGGCCAGCGCCGTCCGGATCGCCCGACCTTCCGAGCTTTGTGGGATCCGGTACGAGGTACTGATCGTCACGGGCCTCGGCCCGGGTGGGTACGGGCCGGAGGCGGACGGTGGGCTCATCGACGAACGGCTCTGGTCCACGCTGCCGGCCTCGGCGCGTCCGCCGACGTCACGCGAGCGGGACCGCATCCGCCGCGCCGAGCTCGCGTGGGCCATGGGCGGAGCGCGTCGTGTCGTGCTCGCGTACAGCACCACCGACGACGAGGCGGCCCCGCACCCGACCGTCACGCGCGCGCTCAAATCGCAGATCACCGAGCGTGTCGAGCCCTCCTCGCGTGTGTCGCGGGCGGCCTCGCGGATCGATCCACGCGGGGCTGAGCTCGTCGCGCTCTCGGCGGGCTCGCTCCCGGCGCCGCTCATCGCGGATCGTGTCTCCATCGAGCGCGCGCGCCTTGCGTTTTTCCTCGATCCACGCGCGGACGCGGGGCCCTTCACGGGCCGGATCGACCCGGCCGATCCCGAGCTCGCCGCGCACCTCCGCGCGTGCGTGGGCGGCGACATGCCCTCGCGGCCGATCGCGGTCACGCATATCGAGAAGGCCGCGGGCTGCGCGTTCGCGGGGTTCGCGCGGCGCGTGTGGAAGACGCGTCGCCAGGAGGACGCGCTCGAAGCGGCGGATCCACGCGAGCGAGGCACGCAGGTGCACGCGGCCACGGCGGCGGCGTTCCAGGCGGCGTGGGAGGCGGGCGGGCGGGCGAACCGGCGCAAGGCGCTCGAAGCGGCGCGCGAGGCGGCGATGCGCGCGGTCGGCGCGGACAAGGAGGCGGCGCCGCTCCGGCGGGAACTTCTGATCGCGGCCGTCGACGTCGCGCTTGGCTTCGTCGCGCACGGGCTCGAGGAGCAGGGTTTTTCGTTCGCGCTCGCGGAACAACCGTTCGGCCCGTCGGTCGAGGCACCGTGGGACGCGCTCCCGATCGCGCCGATGCAGGGGGAAGGGGAGGGGGACCGAGCGCCGGGGCCCTCGGTCTTCGTCGAGGGCAAGATCGACCGCGTCGATCGAGGCGACGGCGGCAAGAGCGCGGCGCGCGTCGTCGACTACAAGACGGGGCAGATCCCGAGCAAGAGCGAGCAGGGAACCTTGCACCTCCAACTGCCGCTCTACGCAGCCGCCGTGGCGCGGGCGACGGGCGCCGAGGAGGTGCAGGCGCTCTACCTCGGCGCGGACAAGCGTGGCGAGATCAAGGCCTCACCGGCGAAGGACATGGACCGGCGCGCGATCGCGGACAAACGGATCGACGCGGAGCGCACGGCCCGCAAGGTGGTGCTCTCGCTCTGGGACGGCCACATCGAGCCGCGTCCCGTGAAGGGGGACCTCTGCGATCGGTGTGACGCGCGGGACGTCTGCCGCAGGCCGGCCGTGGTGCCGGGCGAGGCGGACGAGGAGGGCGGCGGATGACGTTGCCCCCCGAAGACGCGCTCCTCTACGCCTTCCGGCGCAACATCGTCGTCGCCGCGAGCGCGGGCACCGGCAAGACGTACCGGCTCACGGCCCTTTACGTCCTGCTCACGCTCGGGCTCACCTCGATGGGGAAGGCCGACGGTGACGAACCCGCCGAGCCGATCCCGCCCGAGCGGATCGTCGCGACGACCTTTTCGCGCGCCGCGGCGCAAGAAATCGCAGCCCGCGTGCAGGCGGCGTTGTCCGAGATCGCGGCGTGGGACGAGGAAGGAGCGCAGCCGAAGCTCGCGGCGATCATCGAGGCGCGACGCGCAGCCATCGCGGATCCGCCGTCGATCCACGAGCTCAAGCGCCGCGCGGCCGACGCGCTCGGCCGTTCCGCGGGCGCGCGCATCGACACGCTGCACGGCCTCGCGCAGCAGATCGTCCGCACGCATGCGCTCGCGCTCGGCGTCGATCCGCAGGCGCGCGTGGTCGAGGAAGACGAGGCGCAGGCGCTCGCGGATCTCGCGGTGGATGAAGCGCTCTCGGCCGCACTCTCGGCGGGCGGCGATCGAGCCGAAGCGGCGCGCGCGCTCGTCGCCGCCGCGAACGGCGTGTGGGGCGCGCGCAAGCAGGTCGCGAGCCTCTGCGACCGCCTCGACGAAGAGGGCCTCTTGCCCTCGGAGCTCCTGCTCGCCGAACACGAAGGCGGCGCGCGCTCCCTCCGCGCCTCGCTCGACTCCATCGTCGCCACCTGCGTCGCGGGCGGACAACGCACCAAAGACGCGGCCGCCGTCCTCGCGCGTGCCCTCGCGCAGGGCGGCCCCGGCGAGCTCTTCCCGGCCGTGGCCGAAGAGCCGCTCCGCGAGCTCTTCACCATCGCCATGCGCGGCAAGACGAGCGACGCCGACAAGGAGTTCGCCGCCTTCCGCGAAGAGCTCCCCGGCGACAGCAACGCCGAGCGCGCCGCGGGCCTCATCGCCATCCTCCGCGAAGCGCCGCATCTCTCGGTTCGCGAGCGTGGCATCGTCGCCCTCCTCGAAGACGCGCGCACCCGCCTCGGCGCCCTCCGCCGGCAGGAAGGCCTCCTGAGCTTCGGCGACATGCTCCGCATGGCTCGCGACGGCCTCCGTGATCGCCCCGAGATCGCCGCGCAGGTCCGCGCTTCCATCGACGCGCTCCTCGTCGACGAGTTCCAGGACACGAGCCGCGCGCAACGCGACATCGTTTATCTCCTCCGCGAGCGCGAGGACAGCGCTCGCCCACCCGGCCGCGCGCCCATCGCGGAAAACCTCGTCGCGCACGGCCTCTTCCTCGTCGGCGACCGCAAGCAATCCATCTACGGCTTCCGCGGCGCCGACGTCGCCGTCTTCTCGCGCATCACGGGCGAGCTCTGCGGCCCGCTCGCTCGCGAAGCCCTCGCCCTCGCGCCCGAGATCTGCGCCCCCGAGGCCCGCGCCGACCTCGTCGCCCTCCGCGAGAGCCGCCGCAGCGGCGGCAAGATCCTCGACTTCGTCAACGCCTTCTCCGCCCACGATTTCCACGCGCCGGGGGATGCGCATCCGCGCGACTTCGAGGTCGTCTACGGCCCCGCCGATCACCTCGTCCCGGTCACGGAAGCGCAGGGCGCAGGCGAAGTCGTGCTCGTCGACGACGACGGCGCCTCACCACCCGACGCCGAGCCCGTCGTCCGCGGCGCCACGCGCTCCATGCGTGAAGCCTTCGTCGCCGCGGCCTTCGCCGCGCGCTTCGTCCGGAGCGGTGAGGGCTCCTTCCGCGACATCGCCATCCTCGCACGTCGCCGGAAGACCCTCCCGCTCCTGGAGCTCGCGCTCGCCCGCATCGACGTCCCGCATGTCGTCGCGGGCCGCGCGCTCTTCGACACCTCCGAGGTCCGCGACGTCGCCGCGGTCCTTCGCCTCCTCGTCGATCGCCGCGACCGCCTCGCGCTCGCGACCGTCCTCCGCGGCCCCGCCGTCGGTTTGTCCGACGCCGCGCTCGCGTGGCTCGGCGCGCCCAAAACGGGGTTGTCATTGCCACTCGAACGATCGGACGCCCCGCGACTGCTCCCGACCTTGCCCGCCTGGGAAAAGCTCGGTCCCGCGGATCGCACGCGCCTCGAAGACTTCGTCCGCCGCTTCGTCGAGCTGCGCCGCGCGGCCCTCCGCCTTCATCCAGGCGAAGCGATCCGCGCGGCCGTCGCGGCCTTCGATCTCGATCGCGTCTTCGCCTCGATGCCTCGTCCCGAGATGCGCATCGGCCACGTCGATCGCCTCCTCGGCGTCGCGCGGCGTCGCGGCGGCTCGCTCCCAGGCTTCGTTCGCTGGCTCGATCGCCGCATGCGCGACGACTCCGACGAGCGCGACGAGGCCACCTTCGCCGAGGAGGAAGACGCCATCCGCCTCATGACGATCCACGCGAGCAAGGGCCTCGACTTCCCCGTGGTGATCGTCCTCGACCTCGACGCGGGCGTCTCACCGCGGCCCTCGGGCCTCCAGATCGCCTCCCTCGGCGGCCCCAAGCCCACGCTGATCCTGCGGCATCACGCATCGAGGCCCGATCCGCTCTCCGACACGATGCTCGCGCGGCTCGAACGAGGCGAGCGGCCCGTGCTCGATTCGCTCCGCACCGAAGCGCAGGCGAAAGCAGACGAGCTCGCCCGCGCGCGCGAGCTCGCCGAACGGCAACGCCTCACGTACGTCGCCATCACGCGGCCAAAGCGCGCCCTCGTCATGATCGGCGTCCCCGATCCGCCCGAAGGCGCCCGCAAGCGCGCGAAGGGCGGCTCCGCATTCGAGTCCCTCAAAGACGGCCTCACGAAGCCCGCCCTGAAGGACGCAATCACCCGCCGCGAGCAAGCCTCGGCCCTGCTCGCCGATCCCCACGCGCAGCCTCGCGAAGCACGGCACGGCGCCGTCTCCCCGACCGGCCCTGCGCCGCCGTGGCCCGAGCGCCCGCCCACCCGCACGATCTCCATCGCCACGACCCCGCTCTCGCTCTTCCAGGGCTGCCCGCGCCGCTTCCGTCTGCGTCAGCTCATGGGCTTCGACGAGCCCATCAGCACCGGCTACGTGGAGCTCCCCGGCGATCCCGCCGCCGAGCCGCTCGAGGTCGACACCGAAGCCGACCTCGATCCGCGCATCCGCGGCCTCGCAGCCCACGGCGTCCTCGAACGCTGGCCCCGCGAGGCCTTCGGTCGCCCCGTCGACGTCGCCGACGTCCGGCGCCGTCTCGCCCTCGCCGGCCTGCGCCCCGAGATGCCCGAGGCCTCACGCATCGCCGAAGGCATCGCGCGTTTCCTCGACGGCCCCTACACCCGCGCCATCCGTGATCAAGGCCTGCGTATGCTGCGCGAAGAACCGTTCGTGCTGACGATCGGTCTCTCCGCAGCCCCCGACGGTTCACCACGCGCCCTCGGTCTACGCGGCGCCGTCGACTTCGTGGTCTTTCGTCCGGACGGGACCGTCGACGTCATCGACTACAAGCTCTCGCGTCCGCGCTCGGACCTCTCGGTCTACGCGTTCCAGTTGCACGCATACGCGCTCAGCATGCACCGTCGCGAGCCGGAGCGGCGCATCCGCGCAGGCGTCGTTTTCCTCGCAGGCTCGTCGCCCGAGCCGATCTTCCTCGCTGCGGAGGGCGAAGACGGCACCATCACGAACGCAGAGCACGACCATTTCGCAAACGAGCTGAGGACGCTCGGCGAGCGTTTCGCCGAGGCACGCTGGGCCGACCGTTTCGACCCCGTTCCTCTGGATCGATGTCGCAAGCTGCACTGCGGCTTCGTCGGGGCCTGTTACGGGCCCGAGAGTACGTTGTAGCTGCCGCTGCCGCTGCCGCTGCCGCTTCCGCTTCCGCTGCCGCTTCCGCTGCCGCTTCCGCTTCCGCTGCCGCTTCCGCTTCCGCTTCCGCTTCCGCTTCCGCTTCCGCTTCCGGGGCTTTCGGGACGGTTGTTCTTTGTTTTCGTCCGGGGAGGTCGATTGTGCCCGCGTGCTCGGAAGGCGAAAGGCCGAGCCGTGCTCGCCGGGCTCGCCGTGCTCGCTTCGCTGCGCGCGGCTGCGCGCGGTGCGAGGCTTCGCCTCGCAGCCTTTCGCCTTCCTCCGCGCGCGGGCCGGGGTCCGGGGTCCCCGGTCGGGGATACGGAGGAAACAATGGCGCTCAGGATTTATAGCGTGGCGATCGAGATGCTCAGGACATTGCGACCGGTGATCGAACGAGTCGGGACCAAGGATCCGAATCTCGGGGATCAGCTACGGCGGGCGGCAACGAGTATTGCGCTGAACCTGAGCGAGGGCGCGTATTCGCAGGGAAGGAACGAACGGGCCCGGTGGTATACGGCAATGGGTTCGGCGGCGGAGGTTCGCGCGTGCCTGGAGGTAGCAGAAGCGCTCGGGTACATCGAGAAAGCGGACGAGAACCTGCTCGACACGCTCGACCGTATCGTAGCCACCCTGCATCGCCTCACACGTCGGTAATGACCCGGGCGTGACGCTCCCCGCAGGGCGGCACGCCTTCCAACGGCAGCGGAAGCGGAAGCGGAAGCGGAAGCGGAAGCGGAGGCGGAAGCGGAAGCGGAAGCGGAAGCGGAGGCGGAAGCGGCAGCGGCAGCAGCAGCGGCAGCGGCAGCGGCAGCGGCAGCGGCAGCGGCAGCGGCAGCGGGATGCTCCTGCAGGCGATGTATGGGATGTTTCGGCTCAAGCGATTCCTTGGGAAGCTCCGGCCACGCATCCGGGGCCGTGGTGCTGCCGTATCTGGAGGGCCGTTCGATCCGGGAGATCGCCGGATCGCTCGGGCTCCCGACGAAGACCGTCCATGGCCGCCTGCATCTCGCTCGGGAGCACCTGAAGACGCTCGCGCTCGCTTGACGCGCCGGCGAGTTCGCCGGCCCGCTCTCCCCGCTCCGCTGCTCCCTCCCGCCGCGTCTTTCCATCGAAGGAGCCGACTCAATCCGGATCCACGAGCGAAAGGACAGCCCGTAGACCAGCATTGGGTATGGCGAGCGCGGCGTACGCGACGAAGAGCTTCAGGGCGAGGCCGTGCTTCTTCGTGGTGAGCCAGTTTGCCCCAATGCGGAGCAGGCCCGTGAGCCAAAGCCCGCAGCCTGCGGCTACGGCCAGGCCGCACACGAAATCGATCCCTTTCACGCTTTGGGGCAGGGATGTAACGAATTGGCTCGTCGTTCCCGAGAATGCTGCCAGCCACATCAGCAGGGCGCCAAGGAGGCAGAACGGCGCCGTGACGACGAAGAGGAGTGGGAAACTCGCCATGACGAGGTACGCGCGCGTGTGATCGATCGTCACGGGTCCGCTCGCCCTGCGCCCCGCGCGATGGAGGAGGACGACCGCCGTGAGTGCTGCGGCGAGCACGGCGCAGGAGGGGCCCACGGAGCGGAGCACGATAAAACACGTGATCGACGGGGCAATTTTCTCTGCATGAAAGTAGCTCAGCGCGTAGGCGTACTCGAAACTCACCAGACAGCCTCCAACCAGCCCGACCACGGCGCCGATTGGGAAAGAGAGCCTCACCACCTTGTCGTAAGGCGAGACCACGTCGGGGAGCGCCGTGGCGGGCGGCGACGCGACAGGCGGCGCGTACGCCTGACCGAGGTCGAGTTTGTCGTCCATGTCTCAGCCCCGCACCCTACTCGATGGGTTTGTCGGGGTCAACAACCTCCGCGTTCGCCGCTCCCGCCTCGATCATGGCAAGCTCCTTGGGCGTCAGCGGGCGCAGTTGTCGGAGGAGAGTGCTTGCCCATTCTCGTCCGCACTCAGCCTCCGAATGTCCCCCATCCATCGGAGTACCCCCCCACCTCTGCGCCCAGTTCATCGAGCTCCCGCTGCGCAGCAACGACCGCCTCGTATGTGGGAACCATCCGTTTGGCGCAGTAGCAGATCCATTCCTCAGCTTCATCGTCGAATTCGAGCGACGGAGTATAGCCTCGCTTCGCCGCCAAACGCGCCAATTCCGCACCCGCAGCTTGATCCGGGACAGATACAACGAAGTCGATATCCATCGGCTTCGACATGTCGCATCGTGTCGCTATGCGACGCAGGGCAGCGCCATCGGCATCGTCGGGGTAATCCATCATTTCTCCTATTCGAGTAGCTTTTTCCCGGGAGATTCGATCTTGTTATAGTTATCAGGGCGAGCCGGGCCACCGTGTTCCTGTAGTCGACGCGCTTCTTCCTTGAAGGCTTCTTCCCCGTTCGGCGCGGGCCTCCAGTCCGTTGCTACATGCTGGTCTCCGGTTTTCCGCTCGATGCGACGACCGGATACCTGGGAGCGCTCTCGACTACCTTTCCCATCGTACGTTTTTCCACTGGCGTGCGTGTTCGTATATGATCCTGTTTCGCCGCTGCGGCTACTCCCCGACACGGGCCGCGTCGTCGTCGTGACGGTCGTCTCGTTGGGCGGCGCCACTGCCTTCGGCGTGCTCGCGACCGGAGCACTCGGCAGCTTCGGCTGCCGCAAGAACCCACCCGGCCCGCCCGCCGCGCTCGGCAGGAAGACCGGCATGCTTCGCAGCCTCTGCTGGGCCGCTCGCAGCGCCCTCGCCCCCGCGGTCTCCAGGGCCGACGCTCCCCCGGTGCCGACCATCAACAAGGCGTCCGCCAGGGCGTTCAGGATCGCGAATTTCAGCTCGGCATCCGCCCAGCCTTTGCCATACCCCTTGAGAAATGCCTCCCAGGCGATCTTGGCGAGCCCCTCGTCGTCGTACGTCGGCAGGTCCGGGATTGCATTCAGCTGTTTGGCCAGACCGGTCTGGATGTCCTCCACGAATCTGGCCCCCCTCCAAACCCCTAGATCGAAGATCCGCGCCTGTCCTCTCTGGATGGTGTCCCTCGTTTCCTCCGCCCTGCCGAGCGTCTCGCCCCATAGACGCCCGATCCGCTCACCGGTACGCCTCGCCTCCTCCTCGGCGTCCCTCCGCGCCAGGTTGGCTTTCTGCTCTTCATACGTTTTCCCGGGAGGAGGCGGCGGACACGGCACGTTCGTCCCAGGCGTGGGGGCGGGCGTGGGAGCCATTTGCCCGATGAAACGCTGATCGGGTGGCCTGTTTCGCGGCCTGTCGCAGGGCTTTATCGCCGACGTCCGCGTCACGGTTCGGACGGTCGTGCCCTTGGCCGGCCCGGCTTCCGGCTCTTTCGCCGCAATCTTCTCCGGCGGCGGCGGCGGTTTATCGCAGGGCAGATCCTGATACGCGAGCCCCAGGAGCCTCCGGCTCTCGGACGGCGCGAGGGGGTCATGAACGAAGACGGCCTTGACCGAAGGGTTTTCCAGGAGCTTTTCGAGCGGTTCGAACGCCGGTCGATGTACGCCGTCCCCGAGTTCGTACCAGTAACGCGCATTCGGGCCGACGCGGGGATGCCGCCGGCAGACGCGAAACACGCTCTTTCCGTGCAGCTCCTGCGCCCACCCCTCGGTATGCACGCCCGCCGCGCCGCACCCGAGGAGCCATGCCGCGACGCCAAAAGCGAAGAGCACCGGCAGCCCGAATCGAAAGAAGCGCAGAGCACCGATGATCCACAGACGCGGATGCAACGACGATGCGAGCGCGCGGCGCGAAGTCATGGAGACCCCTCCCTGGCAGGCAGCAAGAGTCCAGTGGCGACCCCAGGCTAGAAGATGGCGTTCAAGCCCACAAGGATGCAGGCGTGCGCTCCATTACCGACAAAACCGTTGACATCCCCTCCGAGATCAGCCCCAGGGCCGCCTCCGCGAACCACGGGGGATGCCGCGAGCGGTCCCGCCATGCCGTCTCCCAGGTCCACGCGCTGCCTCGTCAACTCCAGGCGGCTGTTTTTACGCCTTTCACCCCCTCTCCGCCGCGCAGAGAGGGGGTAGGGGGGTGAGGTTCGCGTGCAAACCGAGATCGGCGCGCTCCGAGTGGTGTTTGCAACGCGTGCAGAGGGCACAACGTACGTCGGAAACCCGGTTGCAACGCGTGCAGAGGGCACAACGTACGTTCGAAAAGCCGTTTGCAACGCGTGCAGAGGGCACAACGTACGTCGGAAACCCGTTTGCAACGCGTGCAGACGGCGCAACGTACGTTCGAAACCCGTTTGCAACGCGTGCACGCGGGGTCTGGTACGCTGTGATCAGCGTTTGCAACGCGTGCACGCGGGGTCCGGTGCGCTGCTAGCCCTTTCGGGCGGGGGGGAAGCTAGAACTCCCCGTCCGCGATCGCTCGCATCAGCACCTGCATCGTCACGATCCCCAGGTACCGACCGTGGTGCTCCACGATCACCGGATCGTACGTGCGTGGCTCGTCCCGCGACGTCGCGAGCCGCAGCGCGACCGGCAGCGGCGTCGCCTCGTCCACCCGCAACGGATGCGGATCCATCAGCGTAGCGATCGGAGAACCACCGCGGCGCGTATGCGAGAGCTCGTCCAGAAGCCGCTCCCGCGTCGCGAGCCCCAGCACGTGTCCCTCACAGTCCACCACCGGCAGCGCCGCGTACGTGGTCGATCGCCGCAGCGCCTCCGCGACCTCTCCCGCGGGCGTTCCTGGCAGCACGGACGCATGGGATCCGCGCAGCGCGCTGATCGTGCGCGGCGGTGGGATCGACCGCCCATCCCGCTCCGTTTGCCGCGCCGCGCGCCGCACGAGATCCTTCACGCTCGTCGTCAAAGGCGAAAGCTCCGGCGCAGGCCTCGCGAGCAGGTAGCCCTGACCAAGCTCCACGCCGCACGCGAGCAGCGCGTGCAGATCGTGTTCGTCCTCGATGCCCTCCGCGATCACCTGAATCCCCGCGCGCCGACCAAAATCCGCCAGCGACCGCACGAGGTGCGCGCGCAGCGGATCCCCCGAAAGGTGCCGCACGATCGCCTTGTCGAGCTTCAAAAAATGCGGCCGCACGCGCACGAGCGCCGTCAGCGACGCGTACCCCGCACCCACGTCGTCGAGCGCGATCCGAAACCCTTGGCTCGCGTAGTGCCGGACGATCCGTTCCAGACGATCGCTGTCGAGCACCGCGCCCGACTCCGTCAACTCGAGGACGATGCGCGTCGGCGCGACCCCATGCTCCTCCAGCAGCCGTCGCGTGAACCCCGCGCTGAACGCCGGGTCGTCGATCACCCGTGGATCGACGTTCAGGAAAAACACGCCCTCGGATCCGCCGCGCGCGAGCGTCTCGATCCCGATCTCGCGGAAGCGCCGGTCGACGGCCACGAGTCTTCCGTGCGAGTGCGCCATCTCGAGCAGCGCCTGCGGCCCCGACACACCACGCGCGTGCGCCTCGGACGCACCAGGACCGAGGCGTCCGAGCACCTCGCGCCCCATCACCTCGCCCGTGCCGAGATCCACGATCGGCTGGAAAGCCACGTGCAGGTGTTCACTCACGAGCAGATCGTCGAGCCAGGTCGCGGCGGTCGACACCGCGCCCGATCCTGGCGGGATCGTCCCGAGGGTATCCTCCCTCGCCGCCGCTTCTGCGCGCTGCTCACCGGCCTTCATCGGTAGGTCAATCCTCCGGTCTCCTCATACTACCGGTTTTTTTCGGGACGGTAGCATTCCCGTTTCTTGCGAACGTACGTACGCAGCCGTTCGTGGTTTTGCTCGCGTATGCACGCTTTCGAGTCTGCCCGCTCGGCTCTAGGGCTTTCCTTAGAGGAGGACGTATGCCGAGGGAACGGGCCACGTTCGATGTCCTGGTCACGACGCCTCACGGCGCGCCTGTCCAGGGTGCATCCGTGCGTCTCCTCGGCCCGCGGGGGGCCCTGGTAGCGGAGGAGTTCACGCCCGGCCGGAGCCGCGTCGTCTTGCCGCGGCGCGGCGATTACGAGCTCATCGTGGAGCCCGGGGCCTCGCCGTTCGAGCTCAAGCCGCTCCGCACCACGCTTTTCCTGACACCCGGCAAATGCGGGAGCTCCCTCGCCGCGATGAGCGGCCTCGATGGCGTGCGCTCCCGCGTCGAACGTATCGAATGCGCGGAAGGTCGCATCACGGTCCACGTCGTCCTCGATTACGTATGGTTTTCCCACATGGGGTATCCGCCGACGCTCGGCAATCGGGTGGACATCCTCGTCGACGGAGAGGACGGCTGGCGCGCGGTGGCCGAGGCGCTCCTGGAGGCGCGCCGCACGATTCGCGTCACCACGTGGGTCTACGAGCCGGAGCTCGAGCTCTTGCGCCCCGATCCACTCGCCGAGCCTGCCGATCGCGAGGCCTATACCATCCAGCGCATCCTCGAATCCCGGGCCCAGGCGTCCGTCACCGTGCAACTCCTTCTCTGGGATCCGCCCCTCTTGCCCATTCCCGGCGAGGCGCGGCGCGTCGCGCTCACCGAGGGAGACGGATTCGAGGTCCTCACCGAGAAAAACCCGACCGAGCGCCCGATCTTCGACGAACGTCATTCGCTGGGAAACTTCCTTTTCGGCGACGTCCAGATCGGCTCGTTTCACCAGAAAACCGTGGTCGTCGACGGTCGCATCGGGTTTTGCGGCGGCATGAACATGCGCCAGAACGACTGGGACACCCGGCATCACCGTCTCTTCGAGCCGGGCCGGTGCCGCTTCTCGCGGCCGGGCTCGTTCCGCGCCCGCGTCAAGGAAGGCCTCTGCGCCGCAGACCACCCGCCCCGCCACGATTTCGTGGCCCGTATCGAGGGCCCGAGCGTCGCCCACCTCGAAGAGAACTTCCGGGAGCGGTGGAATCGCCTCCTCGAGCGCGGCGCACCGAACGCCGAGCGCTCCACGCCCGTCCCCCCGCCCGAGCCCGCCGTGCTCCCCGAGGCGCCCGGGCGTGCTGTCGTGCAGGTCGTCCGCACCATGCCCGCGCCCCACACCGAGCGCGGCATTCTCGACGTCTACCTCCGCGCCGTCGCCGCCGCCCGCCGCCTCATTTACGTCGAGGACCAGTATTTCCGGTCCACCTACGTCAGCGAGGCGATCGTCGAAGCAGCCCGGAAAAACCCGCGCCTCGCGGTCCTCGTCATCACGAGCGAGGCGCAAGCGAACCACCCGCTCACCGGCGCGTGGAGCCACGCCTGCTTCGAGCGCATCCGCGAGGCCATCCCCGATTTCGAGCTCTACTCGCTGCGCTGCGCCGGCCGCGATGGGCGCGGCAAGCGCCGCGTCCAGGAGGTCGACCATCACGGCAAGTTGCTCCTCGTCGACGACGTGTTCGTCATGGTGGGGAGCTGCAACGTGAACGACCGCGGCTTCGAATACGAGGGCGAGTGCAACGTGGCCATCGTCGATCCGGCCTTCGCCGCCACGTTCCGCCTCGGCCTCTTCCGCGATTACCTCGGCGGCGATCCACGCCTCGGAAAGGACATCGAGCGCGACGTCGCGATCTTCCGCGAGCACGCCGCGCGTCATGCCGAGCGCCCGCCCGACGGCGATCCACACCCGTACGTCGTCCCGTTCGCCCCGCGCCCCCGCCGCTCGCAGATCTTCGGCCGCAGCGTCTTCTGACGCTCCCCGCGCGCCTCCCCCCTTGACGGACGCGCCTCGCTCCGATGTTCTCTCGCTGCCATGCAGATCGACCGCTCCCGATTTCTCCTCCTCACCGCGACCATGGCCTCCGGCGCGTGCGGCGGCGCCGCGCAACCCGGGGCCGGTGATCCCGTCGTCGCGGCGCCGGTCGTCACGTTGCCCGAGGAGGACAAACCCGCCGAATCCCGCACGACCGCAGGCTCGCCGGGCCAGCCGGGCGTGGGCGAGCCGAGCGAGGAGGTCCGCGCGACGCTCGAAGGGGCCGGCTCCTCGTCCGGCGACGAGCCTTCCGTGTGCGACGACGGCGGTCCGGCGCCGAAGGGGTGTGACACCCTGCGCGCGCCGGGGCCTCAATGCGAGAGCTTCATCGATACCCGCGACATGTGCGGCAAGCTCGCGCACGGGCTCAAGCCCCGCGTGGCGGAGAAGGTCGTCGATTGCCTGCTCGCGAAGAGCGGCAAGCAGTCGCTCTGCACCTTCGACATCGCGAACCAGTGCGGGATGTCGGCCGTGCGCAAGGCGTCGTGCATCGAGCCCTCCACGCAATCGGCGTGCGCCCCCGCCGTGAAGAGCTGCGGCGGCCGGCTCGCGATGAAGGATTGCCAGGCGCTCCTCTCGTCCGTGAACCGCAAGAACCGCGAGAACATGCTCGCCTGCGTGACCGAGGGTTGCTCGATCGATTATTGTATGTATTCGGTGGAATAGCGGGGGATCAAGCGGGCAGGGGAGAACGCGCGCCACGCAGGCGCCGCCGCGCGAGGGCGAGCATGCCCGCGCCGAGTGTCGAGAGGATCACGACGAACGTCCCGCGATCCTTGTTCGAGCCATTGCCGTTCTCGGGCAGGAGCGCCACGCCGGACGGGCAGATCGTCTCCACGTTCGTCGACGACCGCGCCCGGATTTCGTGCTCCACCTCGACCTGGTTCTCCGCAGGCTCGACCTCCAGATCCTTCACCAGCGCCGCGCGCGGCAGCCTCGCTTCGAGCCGCGTCAGCCACACGTCACTCGGGTGCAGGCCATTCAGCGCCGTCGCCACGTCGTCCAGCGTCGAATCCACGAGCTGGTCGTTCTCGCCGCATTCGAAGAGCCGCGCGTCGATCTCCCCCGCGGCCACCTCGCCGCAGGACGGATCATTCGACGGAACGCCTGCCGGACACGGATCCACGACCATCCGGTTGTCCTTCGCGAACGTGTTGAAGGTCGACACGCACGACTCGTCGGTCGTCTCCTTGTTGATCACGCCCTGGCCGACGTACCCCTCCGCGATCGTGCGCGCGGTGCGCGAGGGGAAGCCGAATTCGTCGACCTCCAGCGTGAGCTGCACATTCCCCCGCACCGCGCCTTCGATCGGCGCGAGCAGCGCCTGCGGTTTCGCGAACGTCGTGACCCACGTGGCGCCGTCGTTCGCCGCGAGCATCTTTTCCCGCAGCGTGGCGTAGTTCGAGGCGTTCGTCGAGAAATCCCACGACACGAGATCCGCCGGGACGAGCGCATTCGCGAAATTCTTCGCGCCCCATCGCCCCTCGGTGATCAAAAACAGCGTGATGTCCACGTTCGCCCCCGTGCCGACCGCGACCATGCGCAGCGGCAAGGTCGGGCTGATGCCGGGTTGCCATACGCGGACCGGCTTCATTTCGTTCACGCCTTTGCCCGGCTGCAGCCGGAGCGCGATGAAATCGAACCCCTCGTCGATGTACGCGTCGATCACCGGCGCCGTCTCCGGGGGAATCGTGTATCCGGCGGTCGTCAGCCAATCGTCGAGCACGCCCGGCGTCTCGGTGCTCAGCGTCACGGTCTCGAACGGCCCCACCGTGCCGCGGTGCACCACGGTCACGCCTCCGCCGTTCGGCGCGAACTCGCCTCCGACCCCCGCGAAATCGGCCTGCGCGCACCCGCAATCGAAATCGGGGCCATTGTTGCAGCTGATCGGCGGCGCGAACACCGTGGTCGACGTCGCCGCGTCCAGCGTCTCGAACCAGGCGTCGGTGGAGATCTCGATGACCGCGCCCGGCTTCACCGGCAAAAGCCAGCCCCAGCTCTCGGGGTCGCCGTCGTATCGGATCTGATCCCAGAGCACCGTCTGCTTCGGTGAGACCGAGAGCGCCATCCGGTGCGCGTTCACGATGGTGTTCACCATGGGCGGGACCACGCAGCCGCCGCACGCGTGGGCGTCGCTCGGCGCGAGCAACGCGGCGAGAGGGGCGGAGACGAGGAGGGTCGCAAGCAAGGATGTCTTCATGAAGGTCTCCCATCGCGCCGGGAATGAGGCGCGGCGCGGGGCCATCGTAGAGCAAATCGCCCCCGTCGATCGGGCTTTCGCCCTCCGACCTGTCGCTCAGTCCCGGGGCGGAGGTATTTCGCCTTGGTTTCCCACCCCCGGGGGAAGGAAGGGGAGCTCCACGAGGAACGTCGCTCCGGCGTTTGGCTGGCTTTCCACGCGGACGGACCCGCCATGCGAGGTCACGATCCAGTGCACCAGGTACAGCCCGAGGCCGAGGCCCCCGAAATTCTGCGCCGGCACCGCGCGCTCGAAGCGATTGAAGATCTTGGCCTGATCTTTCTCCGCAATTCCGATTCCATGGTCCCGGACGACGAGCAACGCCGAGGCGGCCTGCCTGCGCACGGTCACGTGAATGGGCTGATGCTTGCCGTATTTCATCGCGTTCGACAGGAGGTTCACCACGACCTGCTCCAGGCGGGACTTGTCCCAGGACCCCACCACGGGCGCGTCCATCTCGAGCTCCATCCGGCAGCCCGCCGATGCGAGCTGCGGGGCCATTCGCCGGGCGACCTCGCGGGTCAGGGCGGAGAGCTCGACCGGCTCGAAGGTGAGCGTCAGCCGTCCGCTGTGCAGCCTCGCAACATCGAGCAGCTCGTCCACCAGGTGCCCGAGCCGCGCGACCTGCCGATGGAGGACCTGGAGCATCGTCTCGATCCGTGCCGGGGTGAGAGGCACGGACGGGTCGCGGCGCATGAGCCGCTCGACCAGCTGAATCTGCAATTGCAGCGACGCGAGCGGGGTCTTGAGCTCGTGGGAGGCGACCATGAGGAATTCGTCCCGGAGTCCGATCGCCTCCTGGGCTTTGGCGTACAGCCGGGCATTGTCGAGCGCGAGCGCTGCGCGGCGCCCCAGCTCTTCGGCGAGTGCCAGGTCGGCCGCGCCATAACGACGATGAGGCGCGGTTGCCAAGAGGAACATGACCCCGAGGCATCGATCACGCGCGAGGAGCGGGACCCGGAGGTAGGCGTGGACGTTCCGGTCTTGCAAAAGGGGCGCGGCGCGGGCGTCTCCGATTTCGGGCTCGGTCGGCATCGATACCACGAGCCCGCTCAGCGCCTCGCGCAGCATATCGAGCTCTCCGGGGGGCACGCCTCGGGCAGCGGTATGGAAACGCGTGTCGTTCTCGGAGGGGACGGTGACGACGCACTGGTCGGAGAGCTCGGGCACCGCGAGCGCGGCCACGCTATCGAGCGTCGCTTCATACCCGAGCACCATCAGGGTACGGCTCGCCTCGGCCAGAAAGCGCTGGGCTCGCTCGGCCTGCTTGCGCTCGGTGATGTCGGTCGACATCCCGCAGAGCGTGCGCGATGCGGTGCCTTCGCCGAGCGGGAACTTGACCGACAGGAAGGTATGCAATCCATCGGCGAGCGGAACCTCCTCCTCCCACTCCATCGGCGCGCCTGCCTCGAGCACCTTCCGATCGTGGTCACGAATCATCTCTGCGACCGGAGCGGGGAAGAGGTCCGCGTCGGTTTTTCCGAGGAGATGCTCGTTCGGCACGCGGAGCAGGTGGCCCACGTGCCGATTGGTGAGCAGGAAGCGGCCTTCGCGGTCCTTGAGGTAGATGGCCGCCGCCGAATTGTCGATGATGGCCTTGAGGGCCTGCTCCGCCCGCCTCCGCTCGGTGTTCTCCTCTTCGAGGTCAGAATAGAGCACGGCATTTTCCACCGAGATGGCCGATTGCGAGGCGAGCAGTTCGAGCACGCTGAGCCGCCCGGCGGTGAACGCCCCGGTGACGAGGTTGTTCTCCAGGTAGAGCATCCCGAGCAGACGCGTCTGGCGCACGATCGGCAGGCAGAGCAATGACCTCGGCCGCTTGCGCGTGAAGTAGTCGTCCTCGAGGAACGGGTGCCGGGCGGTGGCGTCGTCGAGCAGCACGCGCTCGCGGGTCCGGCGAACGTAGTTCAGAATGGATTGCGGAAGCGTCGCCGTCGACCTCTCGGTCGTATCGAGCAATTGCACCGTCCCTCCGCGCGCCTCGATCGCGGCCGCAATAGACAGGCGCTCGTCCCGGACGAGGAGCACGTGCCCTCCGTCCGCGCCCGCGTGCTCGATCACGACGCGCAGCAATGTCTCGAGCAATCGCGGCAGCTTGAGCTCCCCGGAGATGCTTTGCGAGGCCTTGACCACCGATAAGACGTCGAATTGCTCGGCCCGCACGGCGAAGGTGACGGTGGGGGCGATGGGCTTGCGCTCCACGAGGTGGGGGTAGCGCTGGTCGAGCTGCTCCACCTTGGCATGGGCGCCCCAGCGGAAGTAGCCGGCGCGGGCCTTTTGCAGGTAGGCGTCGGCGGCGATGGAAAGGCCGCGCGCGCGGTAAAACCCCGCCGCGAGCTCGCAGGCGATGGCCTCGTACTGGACGAAGCCGTGCTCCCGCGCCGACGAAATGGCCTGCTCGTAGAGCCGGATGGCCTCCGCCTCTTGCCCCCGGAGCCGGGCGATTTCGGCGCGGAGGAGGGCGTGCTTGTGGAGGAAGTTTTCGGGGCAGTTCGAGGCCCACACGCCGAGCTGCCTCTCGCCCGAAAGGAGGCCCTCGGGGAGGTCCCGCGGCTCCGAGGGCGACGCCTCGTCGCAGAGGGCGGCGAGCGCGAGCGCGCGATAGAAGACGTGATCGACGAACAACGGACTCGTCCTGATCTTTGCAGGGTTCTCGGCGCTCGCCAGGGTCGTCGCCGCGGCAGCCTCTCGGGGACAGCCAAGCACGAAGAGCGCCTGTGCTCTCAGGATGTAGTAATAGCCATGGGCTCCCTCCATGTCCTTCGGATCCAGCCGCGCCTCGAAGGCCTCTTGATCCAGCACCGATCCATCCAGCATCGGGAAGTGGACGGCTCTCCCTCGCAGCGTCTGGATCAGGCCATGGGCGCTGAGGAGGGTATCATGAGCGAACGGGTAACCGGCCCTGCGCACGAAGGCGAGTCGATCTTCGACTGCATGAATGACGTCCTCCAGGCGCTCTCCGCAGGCGAGCGGGAACAACGGGGCATGACCACTATTGAGACATGCGATGATCAGATCACCCGACTCGATCGCGGCATTGAAGCCAATGCGCCCGGCGAGACCACTCTCTCGATAGCCACGCATCCAGAAAGCAATGTGGTGTCCGAATATCGTGAATGCGAAGGACTTCGTGGTGATGAAGCTGCTCCTGTCCGCCAGGTCGCAGGCGACTTTGCCGAACCGGTAAGCCTCCTTGTATCTTTCGAACCTCCAGCTGATCTCCATTGCGAAATCGATGTACGCGTGGGCGGAGCTCTCGGCGTTGCCGTGACGCAGGCTGAGCTCGATTCTGCGCGTGGCAAGGAGATACACCAGGTTCGGGTCTACCAGATAAGCGGCGACCCCCATGCCTCGCAAGACGCCCATCACCACCTTGATCTCCGGGTGCGTCATGGGGGGCAGATGCAGGAGATCCTCGATAGGCCGGTCGCCCAGCAATCGCCAGATACGTTCGGTTTCTTTTTCGATCTCGGTGTCGGTGGGGTGCGGTGATATCTCGATACCGAAGGCGCGGAGGCACGGAAGCCCGATCTCCACCGCGCGGGCGCTTTGCCCGCGGGTCGCATGGAAGGCCACCACGAGCTCGACGACCGCGGCCCTCTCGATCGTGGTCCGCGCTCGCGCCATCAGCTCTTGGAAGAGCTGTTCGATGTCAGCGAAGCTGCTCGTGGCATACGCTGCGTGCGCGCGCTCGAAGGTCAGGCTGTACGTCAGCTCGTACTGCGCCTCCCAGCGGTCAGGCGCGAGCAATGCCACGCCGGCGGCGAAGAGCGCAGCCGCCGAGTGGAAGGCCGCCGCGGCCTTGGCCTTTCTGCCGGCGCGCAGGTTCAACGCGGCCAGCTCGTCCCTCTCCGCCTGCGAATGGAGGAGCGCCGCGCCGCGGTTCAGGTGACCGACGATGTCGAAGATGGTCTCCTCACGCTTTTCGGCGCGTTGACGCTGGAGGAGCACCCGGCCAATCCCGAGGTGCACCTCAGGGAGCTGCCCTGTCGGAATCAGCGCGTAGGCGGCTTGCTGCACCCGGTCGTGGAGGAATCGATAGGTCCCGCCCTGGGAAAGGATCAGCCCCTCCCGCGCGGCCTCTTCGAGCGCCTCGCGGAGCTCTGCGGCCGGACGCTTGGCGACCACCGCGAGGGTATCGACGTCGATGCGATTGCCGATGCACGCGGCGAGCTTGAGCGCGTCCTGCGCCGGGACCGAGAGCCGCGAAAGTTTTCCTGCCATCAGCTCGACGACGTTGTCGGTGAAGCCTTTTTCGTGGATCGCGGTGATGTCCCATCTCCACGCGCCCGCCTCCGCATCGAGGGCAATGAGCCCCTCTTGATGCAGCGCGATCAAAAACTGGAGCACGAAAAACGGATTGCCGCCGGTCTTCTCATACACCAGGCGTGCGAGCGGCTCGGCCCGCTCCGCGCTTTCGTGGACCGCCTCGGCCACGAGCGCTCCGACATGCGCGGCCGAGAGCGGGGCGAGGACGATGTCGGCGACCGCGGCGCCGCGCTTTTTCACGTCCGCCAGCGTGAGCGAGAGCAGGTGCGCGGGGCCGACCTCGTTGTCGCGGTAGGCGCCGAGCACGAGCAAGTGCGCCGCCTCGGTATACGTCACGAGCTGCTCGAGGAGCTTCAAGCTGGCCGCGTCGGCCCATTGCAGATCGTCGAGAAACAGCACCAACGGATGCTCTTTCCTGGCAATCACGGCGACGAAGCGCTGGAGCGTCGCGTGCAGCCGGCTCTGGGCCTCGACCGCGGGGAGCTCGGGCATGGGCGCTTGCGGGCCCACGACCTGCTCGATGTCGGGGAGCACGTCGGCGAGCAGCCGACCGTTCGGGCCGAGGGCCTCTCGCAGGCGCTCCCGGAAGCGTTCGACCTCGGCCTCGCTCGCGCTCAGGATCTCCTGCAAAAGGCCGCGGAACGCCTGGAGGAAAGGAAGGTAGGGGATGTCTCGATTGTAGGGGTCGCACTTGCCAGAGACGAAAAACCCCCGTTCCCGCACCACGGGGTTGTGAAGCTCGGCCACGAGTGACGATTTGCCGATGCCCGAGTAGCCCGACACGAGCACGAGCTCCGGCCGGCCCTCTGCGACCACCCGCTCGAATGCGGCGCGCAGCGCCTCGACTTCGCGCTCGCGCCCATAGAGTCGCTGCGGGATCTGGAAGCGGTCGGAGAGGTCACGCTGCCCGAGCGCAAACGGTTGAATGATGCCGCTCGTCCGCCACCGGGCGAAGCACTCGGTCAGGTCGTGCCGCAGCCCGAGCGCGCTCTGATAACGATCCTCGGCGGCCTTGGCCAAAAGCTTGAGCACGACTGCGGACAAAAGCGGGGGAACGGACGGGACGATCGCGTGGGGCGGGAGGGGTGTCTGGGCGATGTGGCAATACACCCATTCCACGGGGTCGCTGGCCTGGAAGGGCAGGGTGCCCGTCAGCATCACGTAGAACGTGACGCCGAGGGAATACAGGTCGGTCCGCTCGTCGATCCAGCGGTTCATCCGGCCCGTCTGTTCCGGGGCCATATAAGCGAGCGTCCCCTCGATGAGAACGGCGTGGGTGAGGTTCTGGGATTCGCGTGGCGCCCGGGAGGCGATCCCGAGATCCGTGATTTTGACCTCGCCGGTATCGGGGTTGTAGAGCAGGTTTTGAGGCTTGATGTCCTTGTGGATGACGTGATGCCGATGCAGCTCGGCGAGCGCTGAGGTCATTCGGAGGGCGAGCGGGAAGAAGCGCTCGAGCGGCATGGGACCGTCGAGCAGCTGATCGAGCGAATGGCCCCCGAAGTCCTCCAGGACCAGGGCCGGCTGGCCGTCGAGCGCATCGATTGCGTACGGCTTGACGACGGCCGAAGCGTCCATCGCCCCGGCGATTTCGTACTCGTGATACAGCCGCCCGAGGGCGCGGGGGCCGGCGTGGTCGGCTCGCAGGACCTTGAGCACCACCGGCCGGTCGTCTTCTTTGCGGCGCGCTCGGAAGACGAGGGTGTCTGCCCCTTCGTGGAGGATTTCGAGTCCGACATAACGCGAATCACGGGTCATGTGAGCCTTTGGAGGCGATCGGCGTGCCTCCGGTTCATAGAGCTATCGAGCCACTTGCGCATCGCGCAGGCCACGCACGGGAGCCCTTGCTCGACCTCTTCGTCGATTCCTTCGGCTGGATGTACTAGGCTCGGCGCCCATGTTCCCGCCGCCGCCCCGTTTTTCGCGCCGCATGACCACCGCGGGCGTCACCGGCACGAACGGAAAAACCACGACCACGACCTTCCTCGCGGCCGCGCTCGCCTGCCTCGCGCGGCCCGTCCTGCGCGTCACCACGCTCGGCGCCTTCCTCGACGACGCGAAGCTCCCGTTCCCGGCGACGCACGACGACTTCCTCGAAGCGATGCGCCACGGCTACGAAAAGGGCGCGCGATATGCCGCCGTCGAGGCCACGAGCGAGGCGCTCGCGCTCGGGTTTGCCAAGGCCTGGCCCATTTCTCTCGCCGTCTTCACGAACCTCACGCGGGATCACCTCGACGCGCACGGCTCGCCCGAGCATTACCTCGCGAGCAAAGCGCAGCTCTTCGTGCACCTGCCCGCGGGCGGCGCGGCGATCCTCAATGCCTGGGATCCCGCCTCGGAGCTCCTCGCGGAGGTCGTCGCGAAAGGCGCGCGGACCGTCACGTACGGCCTCCCGTCCCGCACGCCGGGAAGGCCGGCGCTCCGGCCCGATCTCGTGGCCGAAGCCATCTCCGTCGGCTGGGACGGCACGCGCGGCAGGCTCGCGCCCTCGTCACGGTATCGCGACATGCCGCAGGAAATACGCATTTGCGCGATCGGCGAGCCGTTCCTGGAGAATGCGCTCGCCGCGCTCGCGGCCGCGATCGAGGCGGGCGTCCCTCCGGCCGACGCGGCGGACGCCATCGCTCGCGTGCCCGCGCCGCCCGGCCGATTCCAGGTCCTCGGCGAGGGGCCACGCGCCGTCGTCGATTACGCGCATTCCCCCGACGCGCTCGTCCGCACGCTCGTCACCGCGCGTAGCCTCACCGCGGGCCGCCTCGTCGTGGTCTTCGGCGCCGGCGGCGATCGCGACCGCGGCAAACGCGCTTTCATGGGCGAAGCCGCGCGCCGCGCCGATCGGGTCGTGCTCACGAGCGACAACCCCCGGAGCGAGGATCCCGCGGCGATCGCCGAACAAATCCGCGCGGGGCTCGGCGATCATCCGGGCGTCCGCGTCGTCGTCGACCGCGCCGAGGCCATCCGCGGGGCGATCGCGGACGCGGGCCCTTCGGACGTCGTCGTGATCGCGGGCCGCGGCCCCGAGACCGAGCAGATCTTCGCCTCGGGAAAACGCAGGCTCGTGGACGCGGAGGTCGCGGCCGCGGCGCTCGCGAAGGCGTGAAGCAAAAAAAAACCGGCATTCCCCGTACCCGCCGCGCGCCGTTCGGGCATGATGCCCGCGATGCAGCGAGGGTTCGTCTTGCGCTTGGTTCAACGCGTCGTCGCCGTGCGCCCCGAGGAGATCGGCGCCGTCGTGTGGGCGTTCGTCTACTTCTTCCTGCTCCTCTCGGGGTATTACCTCATTCGCCCGCTCCGGGACGCCATGGGCATCGCCGGCGGCGAGAAGGCCCTGCCGTGGCTCTTCTCCGCGACGTTCGTGGTGATGCTCTGCGCGGTCCCGCTCTACGGCGCCCTCGTCACGCGCCTCTCGCGCCGCCGCCTCGTCCCCGTCGTCCACCGGTTCTTCGCGGCAAACCTCCTCCTCTTCTTCGCGCTCGCCTCCCTCGGCGTCCCGCGCCCGATGATCGGTCGCGTCTTCTTCGTCTGGACCAGCGTCTACAACCTGTTCGTCGTCTCCGTCCTCTGGAGCTTCCTCGTCGACGTCTTCACGAGCGAGCAAGGCAAGCGCCTCTTCGGCGTCATCGCCGCGGGCGGCAGCGCGGGCGCGATCGTGGGCCCGCTCGTGACCGCCGCCGTGAGTGAGCGGCTCGGACAAACCCACCTCTTCTGGCTCCTCGTCCTCTCGGCCGTGACCTTGGAAGCCTGCGTTTACTGCGCGCGGCGCGCCGAGCACCACGCGGGCGCCCGGAACGAATCGGAGGCGCGCGCCTCATCGGACAAACCCGTCGGCGGGTCGCTCTTCGCCGGCGTTCGCCTCATCGTCGCGTCGCCGTACCTCGCGGGCATCGCGCTCGCGATGCTCCTCCTGACGACGATGAACACGTTCCTCTACCTCCAGAAGACGGACCTCGTCCGCCGCGCGGCGCAGGGAGCGGCCGCGCATACGGCCCTCTTCGCCTGGAACGATACGGCCGTGAACGTCCTGTCCGCCGCGCTCTCGCTCTTCCTCACGGGCCGATTGATGACCCGGCTCGGCCTCGCCGCGGCGCTCGTGGTGCTTCCCGTCCTCTCCGGCCTCGGATTCTCGGCGCTCGCCGTCTATCCGTCGCTCGCCGTCGTCGCCGTCGTCGAGGGCCTCCGCCGCGCGTCGCAATACGCGATCGAGCGCCCGGCGCGCGAGGTGCTTTATACCGTCCTGCCCCGGGAAGCGAAATACAAGGCGAAGAGCTTCATCGATACCGTGGTGTTCCGCGGCGGCGACGCCTCGAGCGCGTGGGCCCACGCGGGCCTGCTTTCGCTCGGTTTGTCCTCCTCGGGTATCTCGCTCGTCGCGGTCCCGCTCGCGGGCCTCTGGCTCGGCGTGGCGCTGTTCCTTGCCCGCCGCGAGAAGATCATGGCCGCGGAGCTTTCCGAGCCGCGCGCGGCGCCGAGACCGGCGGAGGAACCGGGGATTTCCCAGGGATGACGCAGAGCGTCAGCCGTGGCCCTTGGCGCGCAGCCAGGCGAAGCTCCTCGCCATTCCCTCGTCGAGCCCGATCCGCGGCCGGTAGCCGATCGATTTGATCCGTTCGATCCCGTATTGCCCGCGGCGAAGCACGTATCGCACGGCCTCGCGGTTCATCTCGAGCTCCCGCCCGAGCGCCGAGGCCGCGCGATCGAGCGTCGAGGCCGCGCGGAGCACGAGCGGCGCGGGGAGATCGGGGATCCCGCGCAGACCCAGGAATCGCTGGTAGTGGCTGAAAAACTCGCGCGCCGTCGTGCGCCTTTCGTCGGTGACCGTGAAAGGCAGGCCGCTCTTTTTCGCGTCGAGGACGAGGTCGATCGCGTCGAGGAGGTTGTCCACGTAGACGTGGTTCACGTGACAAACCTTGCTATCGACGTAGATCCAGGACCGCGCCGCCATCATGCGTGTGGGCCGCTCCGTCCAGGGGATCGAGCCCGGGCCATAGACGTCGCCGGGCCGCACCACGTAGACGTCGAACACGCCCGGCTCGTGCGCCGCGAGCGCGAGCGCCTCGCTCCGAATCTTCGTCGCGCAATAGGGATTGTCGAGGCCGCCCACGGGTCCGTCCTCGGGCACGCCGTCGGGGAAATCGAAGCCGTGCACCATGACCGACGAGATCATCACGAAATGGCGCACCCCCGCGCGCCGCGCCGCGACCAGCATCGCGCCCGTGCCGCCCACGTTCACCCGCTCGAAAAGCGCCATCGGGCCCGATTCCCGCACGACCGCGGCCGTGTGGTAGACGATCTCCGCGCCCGCGCAGAGCGCCGCGCACGCCGCCGGATCCGAGACGTCGCCGCGGACGAGCTCGATCGAAGGGCCGCCCTCCCGATCCGGCGCGAGATCCAGCCCTCGCACACCCCTGCCGGCCGCGAGCGCGCGCGTGGCGAGCGCCCGGCCGAGGAAGCCCGACGCGCCCGTGATGGCCACGACCGATCCGCTCATGCGTCTCCCCGCTCCTCCTCTCCGAAAGGCGCACCTTGACCACAAGGCCCCTTTCGGTTTCCTTTCACGCCATGCCCCACGTCGATCTGAATGGCCAAAAGATTTTCTACGAGGACACGGGCGGCGACGGACCGCCCGTCGTCCTTGCGCATGGCTTCTTGATGGATCTCTCGATGTTCGATCCGCAGGTCTCGGTCCTCGCGCCCGAGTTCCGCGTGATCCGCTTCGACGCCCGCGGCTTCGGCCGCACGCAGAGCGACGGCAATCGCTTCACCTACTGGGACTCGGCCGAGGACTGCATGCGGCTCCTCGATCACCTCGGCATCGAGCGCGCCGTCGTCGGCGGCATGTCCCAGGGCGGCTTCCTCGCGCTGCGCGCCGCCCTGAAGTGGCCCGATCGCGTGAAGGCCCTCGTCCTCATCAGCTCGCAGGGCGGCGTCGACGACGCCGAGACCCTCGCCGGGAACCGGGGCATGCTGGAGACCTGGCGGCAACAAGGCCCGATCGATCCGATCATCCACACGATCGCCGGCCTCATCCTCGGCGCGCCCGAGCACTGGGAGCCCTGGATCTCGACGTGGCGGAAGACCCCGGTCGAGACCCTCGTGGCGCCCACGCTCGCCCTCATCGAGCGCGAGGACATCACCGATCGCCTCGGCGAGATCAAGCAGCCCGCGATCGTCTTCCACGGCGACGCGGACGCCGCGATTTCGCTCGAGCGTGGCCGCCTCCTCGCGGACAAACTCCCGGGTTGCAAGGCTTTCGTCCCGGTGAAGGGCGCCGCACACGCGTCAAACCTCACCCATGCCGATCAGGTGAACCCGCCGCTCCTCGCGTTCCTCCGCGCGCACGCGTGAGCCGGACGGGCTGAACATCCGAGCAGACAAACCGGGGCCCTCGCGCTAGGATGCGCGGCATGCCGCGCCCCGTGCAGAACCCGCCGAACCCCTGGGCGAAGACCGAGGTCGAGTGGCTCGACGAGCCGCCGAACGCGACGCTCCAGGTCTTCGAGGAGGAGGCGCGCTCGATCCTCTCCGAGAACGAGAGCCCGGATCTGCCCTTCCGCTTCAGCCTGAACCCCTACCGCGGCTGCATCCACGCCTGCGCCTACTGTTATGCCCGCCCGAGCCACCAGTACCTCGGCTTCGGCGCGGGCACCGATTTCGATCGCAAGATCGTGGTCAAGACGAACGCGCCGCGCCTCCTCCGCGAGGCCTTCGAGAAGCCGAGCTGGCGCGGCGACGGGATCGTCCTGTCCGGAAATACGGATTGTTATCAGCCGCTCGAGGCGAGCTACGAGCTCACACGGCAATGCCTGGAGGTTTGCCTCGCGTTCACGAATCCGGTTTCGATCATCACGAAGAGCCGCCTCGTGGCGCGGGACGCGGGCCTCTTGGCGGAGCTCGCGCGGCGGGCGCGGGCGCACGTGTTCCTCAGCATTCCGTTCGCAGAGGACGAGGATGGGCGCAAGATCGAGCCCTGGGCGAGCAAGACGAGCCTGCGCTTCGGCGCCATGCGCGCCCTCGCCGACGCGGGCGTCCCGGTCGGGATCGCCATTGCGCCGGTCATCCCGGGGCTCAACGATTCCGACATCGCCGAGCTCCTCGAGCGCGCGCGGGAGGCGGGGGCGGAAGCGGCGTTCCTGCAACCGCTCCGGCTCTCGGCCGAGGTCCTGCCCGTCTTCGAGGAGCGACTCGCCGAGGCGTACCCGCTCCGGGTGCAGAAAGTCCGCAATGCGATCCAGGAGATGCGCGGCGGGAAGATGAACGAGAGTGCGTTCGGGGCGCGCTTCTCGGGGCTCGGGCCCCGGTGGGCCATGATCGAGCGGATGTTCGAGGCCCATTGCGCGCGGCTCGGCCTGAACCGGGAGCGGATCACCCGCGAGGCAAAGACCACGTTCCAGCGACCGAAGCGGCAGCTCTCGCTCTTCGACGAGTGATAACAAAACCGACCACGGTACCATGGCTCGGGGCCGCGGCGCGCCGTTTTCCCTCCCGCGCCGCCGCGGGCTCCGAAATGGGCGAATGGAAAACCCGCCAGGTTACCATCGCCGGCGGACGGGCGACCATGGAAATCTGCGCTGCCCTACGAATTCGGTCATGAAGTGAGATCAAGATCACGGATTGTGCGCCTGCGCCTGATTCGACGCGAAAAATGAAGGAACGCGACGGCGGACGGGTTACGCTGGAGATGGTCACTGCGTAACGACGTTCGGCGCCGCCCCCCGCTCGGCGTGCACGTCCCCGCCGTGTCGGAGGTGAGGTGTGTCATGGCCAAAAGCCTGTCCCTGTTCCGTTCTTCTGCCGCCCTTCTCCCCTGTGTGACGGCCTTCGCGAGCCTTTCCGGCTGCATGTTCGATGCGGAAGAGCTGCACGATATCGCGCAGTTCGGCCTCGATCGCCAGGACGAGGGCGACGACGAATCCAAGCAGGCCGCGTTCGAGGAAGAGGACGTCGCGCCAGACGACGTCGATGCCGAAAAAAAGAAGAGCCATGGTAACCCGAGTCCCCAGGCGGGCGCGGCGTGTACCACGGTGGCCACGTTCAAATATGCGACGTCGGGGGACGTCACGACCGCCTCGATCAACAGCACCGTCGTCGCCTGGTTCACGAAGGGCGCCTATACGGTCCGAATGACCGGCCCCTCGCGAACCTTCTCCGCCGGGGTGACCGGCGTGCCCTCCGTCACCACGACGATGTGGATTCGCACGCTCGCCACGCCCTTCGACCCCGTCACGATGGGGACTACGGTTCGTAGCGCCTGGCTCAACGCCGCGCGCGCCGTCAATTGCGTGACGGGGACCTCGGACATCCTCGCTGTCGCTTATGAATACATCGAGGGCGGCTCGAATCACGCCGGCTACGCGAGCGGCGCGGACTTCCACGATTATCTCGGCCTTTCGTGGGATCCCGCCGACGGAAACATCGTCGCGCCGGACTCCACCCAGATCGGCAAGGTCGATTGCTCGGGCTTCTTGCGGCTCATCTTCGGCTTCCGCGCGAATTTTCTTTATGGTGGCGTGGAGGCGAAGATCCCGATGTCGTGGTACGTGACGGGCACGCTCACCCGCGCGAGCAAGGATCAATATCAATCGGGTCCGGGCAAGATCATCGTGCCCTTCCGCACCCAGCCGACGGGCGCCGTCGCTTTCAACGGAACGCCCACGGCGGCGGAGCTCTCGGCCATCCAGGTCGGCGATATCGTATTTTTCGACTCGGGCTGTGATTACTCGGTGTCCTCCCCCTCCTGCGGCACGGACTGGACCACGATCGGCCACACCGGGATTTACGTCGGCCGGGATTCCTCGAACAACGCCCGCTTCCTCTCGTCTCGCTCGACGGCGGACGGGCCCACGGTGGCGAACACGGGCGGCTGGTCGGTCTTCAACGACGCCGCCGGCATCTCCGGGACCTACCCGAAGCGCTTCCGGGCCGCGCGCCGGTTCTGAATGGTGCGTGGGCCGAGTTACATTGCTTCCGCCCGAAAAGAAAGAGAAAGCGACACGGAGCAGACACGCTATGCTGCGCACTTCTTGGCGCGTCGTCGCTTTCGTAAAGGCCGATCGGCGCGCGTGAACATACTTGCATTGGAGGTAACTCCAGATGGCAAATCGTGTTACCGACCTTCGATCGGTCGCCGCGATCCTTTTTTCTTTTGCGCTCCCCGGCTGCATCCTCGACGCGAAGGGCGCGCCCGAGCCGCCCGAGGACGAGGCTATCGACTCGATATCGCAGGCCATGTCGGCGTGCGGGGCGTCCTCGACATTCAAGTTCTCGACGTCCGGCGACATCACGACCGCCCACATCGGGGGCGACGACGTCGCGTGGTTCACGCAAGGCGCCTATACGGTCCGGATGACCGGGCCTCCGCGGACATTCGACGCGGGCGAGGCCGTTCCACGCATCACGACGACGACGTGGATTCGCACCCTGGACACGCCGTTCGACGCCGCCGCGACGTCGAGCCAGGACCTCCGCGCGTGGCTCAACGCCGCGCGCGCCGCGAACTGCGCGACCGGGACGCCCGACATCCTGGCCATCGCCTTCGAATACACCGAGGGCACCACGAAGGACGCGGGCTACGAGTTCGGCGCGGACTTCCACGATTACCTCGGCATCGACTGGGATCCGCCGGACGCGGACCCCCGCGCCGCCAATCCCGCGCAGCTCGGCAAGCTCGATTGCTCGGGCTACATGCGCCTCGTCTTCGGCGAGCGCACGAACTTCGTCCACGACGGGGTGCGCGCGAGAATACCCCTTTCGCTCCACGAAACCGGCGGCGCGATTCCCCGGACGAGCAGGGAGCAATATCGATCGGGTCCGGGCAAGATCCTCGTCCCCTTCCGCACCGAGCCTCCGGGCGCCGCGCCTTTTCACGGCGAACCCACGGCGGAGGAGCTCGCCGCCATCGAGATTGGCGACCTCGTCTTTTTCGACACCGATTGCCAATACGACGTCGAGACCCCCTCCTGCGGCACGGACTGGACCACGATCAGCCACGTCGGGCTTTATGTCGGAGAGGACGCCGACGGCGATCGCAGGTTCATCTCGAGCCGCATCGTGGCGGATGGTCCGACGATCGCGAACACGGGCGGCTTTTCGATCTTCAACGCGACGCCCGGCGTGCCCCACGCGTACCCCGCCTGGTTCCGAGCCGCGCGCCGGTTCTGATCCGCAAATTCGTCCGGCACACCGCTTGCAGCTTATCGTAGCCGAACCACGCCGCCTCCCCCCGGCGGCAGGCCCGGAAGCCCCGGCGCCGCGTAACCCCGACCCTCGGAGGTTCCCCCCATGGCCACGATGCTCGCTGCACTTCGGTCTTTTGCCAGCGTCCTCGTCCCCGGAATCACGCTCGCCGCGACCCTCACCGGTTGCTTCGGCGGGGGTGGAAAAGATGCGGCCCCCCCTGCGGGCCAGGACGTGGAAATCACGGACGGTAACGAGCCCGACGAGACGGGCGGTGACGAGCCGATGACGCCGCCGCCCGGCGACGAGCCGGTCGTGGAGGTCGGGGAAGAGGAGCAAGCCGCGGGGCCGTGCGCGAAGGTCGAGACGTTCACCTTCACGAAGTCGGGCGATACGAAGATTGCGTCGATCGACGGTGAGCCGGTCGCGTGGTTCACGCACGGCGGGTATTCCGTGCGGATGATCGGGGCATCGCGCACGTTCGGCGCGGCGGATAAATCGGTCGCCACGGTCACGACGACGTCGTGGGTGCGGACGCTGAGCGAGCCGTTCGACATCGAGAAGACCTCGGAGACGATGCTCTCGGCGTGGCTCAATGCGGCCCGCGGGGTCAACTGCGACGCCGGCACGCAGGATGTGCTCGCCATCTCCTATGATTACGTGGAGGGGGGTTCCGAGGACGCGCGGTACGCGCTCGGCGCCGATTTCCACGACTTCCTCGGCCTCGACTGGGATCCCATCGACGCGTTGAAGATCCTCCCGGACCTCGGGCTCGAAGGCGCGCTCGACTGTTCGGGCTACATGCGCCTCGTCTGGGGCAGCCGCACGAACTTCACGTTCGACGGCAAGGACGCGAGCATCCCGCTCTCCCTGAAGTCGCTCACCGGTCACCTGCCGCGCACGAGCGAGGACATGTACCGGGCCGGCACGGGCAAGATCCTCATCCCCTTCCGCACGCAGCCCGCCGGCGCGCCCTCCTTCCAGGGCGCGCCCACCACGACCGAGCTCGCCTCGCTCGAGCCGGGCGACCTCGTCTTCTTCGACACGACGTGCAGCTACGCGATCGCCACGGCCATCCTCTGCAGCAAGAATCCGAGCGCGATCAGCCACGTCGGCATGTTCGTGGGACGCGACAGCGGCGGGAACTACCGCTTCATTTCGAGCCGCACGACCGCCAACGGCCCGACGGTGGGCAATACGGGCGGCTGGTCGATCTTCAATGCCGGCGTCGACGGTACGGGCTCGTACCCGCAGCGCTTCCGCGCTGCCCGCCGGCTCTAAACCGAGCCCGGGGGGTGAGGCTCCGGCGCCTCAGGTACGTACGACAAACCTGGATCTCCACTTATCCGCCTGGATCACGGATGCACCAGGATCCCGGATCCTGATTCCTGCGTCTGGTGGCCTGGCTGGGCTTCCCGCGGGCCGCTCCTGGTGCCAGGTTTCCCTCGGGGCGGCTGAACGAGGGGAGGCGAGGGGGTGGAACGCTTCGACGTGCTCATCGTCGGCGGAGGTCCGGCCGGGCTCGGTGCGGCGCTGATTCTGGGGCGCTGCCGTCGCAAGGTGCTGGTCTGCGACGCCGGGGCCCCTCGCAATGCGCCTGCGCGAGGCATTCACGGGCTCCTCGGGCACGATGGTTTGCCCCCGGCGGAGCTCTTGCGCCGTGGGCGCGAGGAGGTCCGGCGATACGGCGTCACGATTCGTGACGTCGAGGTCTGCGACGTCCGCCGGAGCGGGCAAGGATTCGAGGCCGATCTCGCGGATGGCGGCCGGGTCGAGGCGCGCAAGGTCGTGCTCGCGACGGGAATGCTCGACGTCATTCCCTCGATCGAGGGCATGATCAAGTATTACGGGCGCGGCGTGTACCATTGCCCGATCTGTGACGGCTGGGAATGCCGCGACCAGCCGATTGGCGTCATCGGCCCCGCGCACCGCGCGATCCGCGCTGCGTTGCAGCTCCTCCGCTGGAGCGACGACGTCGTCATCTTCACGCACGGTCCTGCCGCGCTCACGGACGACGACAGGCGCCTGCTCGAAAAACATCGAATCGGATTGCGGGAGGCGCCCATCACGCGGCTCGAAGGCGACGGCGAGGAGCTTTCGCATGTCGTGCTCGAGGACTGCGAGGTCGTGCCGCGGCGGGCAATCTTCCTGAAGACGGGCGAGGTGCCTCGATCGGATCTGCCCACGAAGCTCGGCTGCAAGATCAACGGCGACGGGACGACGGAGGCGGAGTTCCACGGGAGCACGGAATCCGAGGGCGTCTTCGTGGTGGGTGACGCTTCGCCTCGGGTCCAGCTCGTCAGCGTGGCGCAGGCCGAAGGGGCGGCCGCCGCCGTCCGCATCAATGCGATCTTGCAGGACGAGGACCTCGCATCGCGTTGAGCGTGTGAGAGTGGAAGACATCCCCCTGTCCATTTGATAGGGTGCGCCAATGTCCGCGTCCTCCCCCGTCCCCGAAGCCGAGGCCGCTGCCCCCGACGCATCGGCCCCGCACGCGTCCCACGAGCCTTACGTTTCCGCGCGCGAGAGCCCACGCGAGCTCACCGTGCGCGCCGTGGCGCTCGGCGCGCTGCTCGGTATCGTCTTTGCCGCCTCCTCGGTCTACCTCGCCCTCAAGGTCGGCTTGACCGTCTCGGCGTCCATTCCGATCGCCGTCATGTCGATCACGATCTTCCGCTTCTTCGGACGCGCGACGATCCTGGAGAACAACATCGTCCAGACGACGGGCTCCGCGGGCGAGTCGATCGCGGCGGGCGTGGCATTCACGCTGCCCTCGCTCCTGCTCATGGGGTACGACCTTGCGGCGGGCCGGGTGCTCCTGCTCTCCGTGCTCGGCGGCTTGCTCGGCGTGCTGATGATGATCCCGCTCCGGCACGGGCTCATCGTGGAGGAGCACGGAAAACTGACATACCCCGAGGGCACGGCCTGCGCCGACGTGCTCGTCGTGGGCGAGACGGGCGGCACGAACGCGAAGACCGTGTTCGCGGGCTTCGGGCTCGGGTTTTTGTACAAGCTCCTCGGCGACCCGCTGAAGCTCTTCAACATGAACCCCGCCTATCGGTTCACGAGCTGGAAGGGCGCGAGCATCGCGGGGGAGCTCACGCCGGAGATGCTCGGTGTCGGCTATATCATCGGCCCGAAAACGGCGAGCACCACGATGGCGGGCGGCGTCCTCGCGTATCTCGTGCTCATCCCGCTCATCGCGTTCTTCGGCGACAAGATCGATAGCCCGATTTTCCCGGCGACGACGCTCATTCGCGACATGTCGCCGAACGACATCCGCAGCCGGTACGTGCTTTACATCGGCGCGGGCGCGGTGGCGACGGGCGGCTTCATCAGCCTCGGCCGCGCGCTGCCCACGATCGTCAAGGCGTTCCGGAGCGGCATCAAGAGCTTCCGCGCGGGCAAGGCGGCGAAGGAGGTGCCGCGCACGGAGAAGGATCTGCCGTTTTCGGTGGTCGTGTATGGCCTCATCGCGCTCCTGCTCGCGATATGGCTCGCGCCCATGCTCGGGATCACGCTGCCCACGGCCCTTCTGATCATGCTCTTCGGCTTCGTGTTCGTGACCGTCTCCTCGCGGATCTGCGGGGAGATCGGCTCGTCGTCGAATCCGATCTCGGGCATGACGGTGGCGACGCTGCTCATCACGTGCCTGCTCTTCCTGGCGATGGGCTGGGTCGGCGTGGAGCACCGGGCGATGGCGCTCTCGACGGCGGCGATTGTGTGCATCGCGGCCTCGAACGGCGGGGCGACGAGCCAGGACCTGAAGACGGGCTATCTCGTGGGCGCGACGCCGCGAAGGCAGCAGATTGGCCTGCTCGTCGGGGTCGTGACGAGCGCGCTCGTCATTGGCTACACGCTGCTCTTCCTCAATGCGTCCTACACGACGCGGGCCGCGGAGACGTACGACGTGCCCATTCCGGTCGAGTCGATCACCGCGCAGGTGGAGAAGGGCCCGGACGGGAAGGACTATCGAATCGCTTACCAGCCGAACTCGGGCGCGGCCATTCCGCAAGGAAAATACCTGGTCGAGGAGTCGGGGAAGGTGGCGTTCGTGATCGACCCCGGCATCGGCGGCCGCGTGCCGCACGAGCCGAAAAAGCTCGAAGGCGACGTCGTGGTGCCCAAGAACGCGACGAGCAAGGGCACGATGCTCGGCCCGGATCGCAAATCGTACACGGTCTTCGAGGTGGCCGAGGACGGGGCCATGCACGCCGGGCGGTACCTCGGCGAGGACGGGAAGCTCGTTTACGAGCTGCGCGAGGTGAAGAAGCTTGACGCTCCGAAGGCGAGCCTGTTCGCGCTGATCATCGACGGCATTCTCACGCGCAAGCTGCCCTGGAGCCTCGTGCTCATCGGCGTGATGCTGGCGATCGTGATGGAGCTCTGCGGCGTTTCGGCGCTGCCGTTTGCGGTCGGCGTGTACCTGCCGATCTCGACGAGCGTGCCCATTTTCGTCGGTGGCCTCGTGCGGTGGCTGGTCGACAGGAAGCGCGGGCAGGCGGGCGGCGACGAGGAGTTCAGCCCGGGCACGCTGCTCAGCTCGGGATACATTGCGGGCGGCGCCATCGCGGGCCTTGTCGCGGCGCTCGTCGCGGGGCTCGGCATGGAGCACAAGTTCGACCTCTCCACCGTGTTCACGCGGTTTTCGACGTCGAACCTCTCGGGCGTGCTCGCGTTCGGCGCCATCGCGGCTGCGCTTTACTGGGCCGCCGTTCGGGGGAAGTCGGCCGTCGGCAAGAACGAGGGCTAGCAGCCTGCGGAAGGGCCGGGGGGCGCGGCGCGGACCTTGCCAGCCGCCCCCCCGATGTCTCCTCGAAACGTACTGAAATACCTCCTCGTCATCCTGTTTTTCCCCGCCTGCTCGGGCGAAGAGCCCGAATCCTTCACCGAAGATCCCGAATTCCTCGCCGAAGAATCCGAATCCCTCGCCGAGGACGTGTCCGCGATCGCGCGACGCTGCGAAGTCGGCTCCGATTGCGCCGCGGGGCTCGGCTGCGTCCAGGGTGTCTGCTCGCCGTGCAATCGTCACGCACACTGCGCGAGCGACGTGTGCGACCTTTACCAAGGCGGCCGGTGCATCCCCGAAAACGAGGTCCTTTACGTGGGCCGCAAGGTCGTCGTCGACTACGAAGAATGCGAACGCGCCACGGGCGTGAGGAACGATCCCTTCTGCCAGATCCGGGACGCCATTCCGACGCTGGGCAGCGGGAAAAAGGTGATCCGCGTCGCGCCGGGGTTCTATTTGCCATTCCACGTCAGCGCGGGCGAGGCGCTCACCGTCTACGGCCCGGCTGGCGAGGGCGGGATCGCGCAGGTCACCGAGGAGGACGTGGGCGGATTGAGCGTGCGGGGCGGTGCGAACGTCGTGCTCGATGGGCTCGAGATCGGCCGCTATTCGTATCGCACCGGCCTGCGCTGCGAGGGCCCGGGGACGCGGCTCGTCGTGCGGCGCAGCCAGATCTTCAACGACACGAGGGCGCCCATGCACTCGAATGGATGTGACCTGAAGCTCGAGCACACCGAGGTCTTCACCCGCGATTAGTCTTGTTTCGTGGTGGCTGCGGAGCCCTCTTCTTTCGCGCTCCGAGAGTTCCAGATGCGGTGGCCCCAAGCAGGCGGCGGAAGGTGGGGCATTCCATGTGGCTCGGCGCGCGGCAGGCAGCGGCGTGCCGGAGGCCGTCGCGCATGGCACTCAGTTCACGGATCGTCTTGTCGAGCTCCTCCGCTTTGGCCACGAGCATCTGCCGGTCGATGCGCGGCCGCCCATCCGGCGCGAACATGAGCGCGATCTCGTCGAGCGAAAAACCGGCGGCGCGCCCCAGCGCGATCAGCGCCAGCCGCTCCAGCACGCCGGGATCGAACAGACGGCGCAGGCCCCGCCTGCCGATCGAGGCGATGAGCCCCTTTTCCTCATAGAACCGCAGCGCCGAGGCGGGAACGCCGGACCGCTGCGCTACCTCGGCGATGTCCAGGTTTCTCACCCCTTGACCTCAAGTCGACTTGAACTGGCATCGTGTAGCTCCCGCTTCCTGAAGGCAAGGAAAAGGAGATGACCATGGATGCGACGCAACGTACAGACAACGAGCAGGCGAAGCTTTGGAACGGCCTCGCCGGACGCGCCTGGGTCGAGGCGCAGGAGCTCCTCGACCCGATGTTCAAACCGTTCGAGGACCTGCTCGTCGAAGCGGTTTCCGCCGAATCCGGAGGCCGTGTGCTCGACGTCGGCTGCGGCACGGGCAGCACGACGCTCGCCGTCGCGCGGAAGCTCGGAGCGAAGGGCCGCTGCGTCGGCATCGACATCTCGGAGCCGATGATCACCGCCGCCCGGGGCCGCGCCGAACGGGAAAGCGCGCCGCCGAGTTTCCTCTGCGCCGACGCGCAGCGCCACGCATTCGAGCCTGCGAGCTTCGATACGATCATCTCGCGTTTCGGCGTCATGTTTTTCGACGATTCTGTCCGGGCCTTTGCGAACCTGCGGCGTGCCGCGAGGGACGGCGCCGAGCTCCGGTTCGTCGCTTGGCGGAGCGCCATGGAAAACCCATTCATGACGACAGCCGAGCGCGCCGCGGCGCCGCTCCTGCCGAACCTCCCCGCCCGCCGACCGGATGCGCCGGGGCAGTTCGCATTTGCGGACCAGCGCCGGGTGCACACCCTTCTCGAAGAGAGCGGCTGGGCCGAGATCGATATCCGGCCGATCGATGTCACCTGCACCCTGCCCGAAAAGGATCTCGTCCGTTACCTGAGCCAACTTGGTCCCGTCGGCCTGCTCCTTCAACAGGCGGACGACCGGACGCGCACGCAGGTCATCGAAACGGTCCGCGCCGCCTTTGAGCCCTACGTGCACGGAGCCGAAGTCCGCTATACGGCTGCCTGCTTTCGGGTCGACGCCCGAGCGCCATCTGCGTCCGCCTAAATATCCTCCGCCTCGCGCGGCGCCGGTGTGCGCGGCAGGGTCACCGTGAACGTCGTCCCCTTGCCGAGCGCGCTCTTCATTTCGATCGTCCCGTCCATCATCTCCACGAGCCGCTTCGTAATGGAGAGACCAAGCCCGGTTCCCCCGTATTTGCGGCTCGTCGAGAGGTCGGCCTGCGTGAAAGGCTGGAAGAGCCGGCGTTGCTGCTCGGGCGACATCCCGATCCCCTCGTCCTTCACGACGAGCCGCACGCAGGGCCGGCCCTCCGCCTCGTGGAGCGACGCAGAGAGCACGATACGCCCGCCCTTCGTGAACTTGGCCGCGTTGCTGAGCAGGTTGTTCAGCGTCTGCATCACGCGCTTCCTGTCCGCGACCATTTCGATCGGCGCGGCGGCGCCCTCGACGAAAAGCTCGCTGCCATTGCGATCGACCATCGGCTGCACCGTCCCGCGCACCTCTTCGAGGAGCGCGGCGAGGTCGAACCGCGTGGGATCGAGGACCATCCGGTTTGCCTCGATCTTCGACAGATCGAGCACGTCGTCGACGAGCATCAAGAGCTGTTTGCCCGCCTGCCGGATCTTGCCGAGATCCGGGACGATCGCCTTGTAACCGCCCTCGTCGGCCTCCTCTTCGAGCATCTCGCTGTAGCCGATGATCGCATTTAGCGGCGTGCGCAGCTCGTGGCTCATGTTCGCGAGGAACTGGCTCTTCGCCTGGTTTGCCGCCTCCGCCGCGCTCGCGAGGGTTTCGGCCTCGGCGCGTGCTTGCCGGAGCGCGCTTTCCGTCTTTTCGTGCTCCTTGATTTCCTGTTCGAGTTCGACGTTTTGCCGATCGAGCTCCTCCTCGACGAGCTCGCGGCTCTCCCACGAGAGCACGAGCCACCACGCGCCCACGCCGACGAGTACGACGACCGTCGCATACAGCTCGGTGAACGTCCGTCCGAGCGCGGCGCGGCTCTCGCCGGTCACGGCCGAGGCCTGGTGGAACAGGAAAAACACGAGCGCCACCGCGAAGGCCATGCCCGCATAAACGGCGGCGAATCGCAAAAGGCGCGAGGCGAGGCGCGGCGCGAGTTTTCCTTCGAGGAACGTCGAGATGCGCCGGCGGCTATCCGTCTTCGATTTGCAGGCGTCGTGGCAGCGCCCGTCGAGCGTGCAGCAGAGCGAGCAGATCGAGCCCTGGTAGACGGGGCAATGGGCCATGTCCTGCGGCTCGTACGAGTGCTCGCAGATGCAGCATGGCTCGCTGCCGTGGGCCTTGTCGTTCGGGAAATGGTCGTTCGTGCGGGCGATGTAATATTTGCCCTTCGTCGCCACGGCGATGAGCGGCGAGAGCACGAACGCGAGGCCGAGGGCGAGGAACGACGAATACGCCTTGAGCGCCGGGCCGAAGAAGCCGGCGTAGCAGAGCATCGACACGACCGAGGCCGCGGCCATCGACCCGAAGCCGACCGGGTTGATGTTGTACAGGTGCGCCCGCTTGAACTCGATGTACTTTGGCGACAAACCGATCGGCTTGTTCACCACGAGATCGGCGACGATGGCCCCGATCCAAGCGATGGCCACGTTCGAATACAGCGCGAGCACCTTGTCGAGGGTGTGGAAGACCCCGAACATCATGAGGAGCAGCGCGATCGCCACGTTGAACACGAGCCAGACCACGCGGCCGGGGTGGCTGTGCGAGAGGCGCGAGAAGAAGTTCGACCACGCGAGCGAGCCCGCGTAGGCGTTCGTCACGTTGATCTTGAGCTGCGAGACGAGCACGAGCACGATGCCCGCTCCGATCATCATGTTCCGGCTCGAAAAGACGTATTCGTAGCCGGCCACGTACATCCAGATCGGCTGGAGCGCCTTTTCCACGCTCGTGCCGTGCCGGATCGCGAGCGTGGCGAGAAACGCGCCCGCGAGCTGCTTGGCGCCCCCGAGCACGATCCAGCCCGGGCCGGCGGCGAGCAGGGCGAACCACCAGACCTTGCGGTTCGATTTCGTTTGGTCCGGCATGAACCGGAGGTAATCAACCTGCTCGCCGATCTGGACGATGAGCGAGAACGACACGTTCGCGGCGAGCCCGAACAGGATCGGATCGAAATGGCGGCCGCTCGGGGAGTCGCCGGCGAAGCTCGTCCAGCCGGCGAGCGCGGAAGGGTCTTTTTTGAAGACGTAGACGAACGGCAGGATCATGAGGACCAGCCATAACGGCTGGGTCCAGAGCTGGAAGCGGTTGATCAGCGTGACGCCGAAGAGGACGAGCGGAATGATGCAGAGCGAACTCACGAGGTAGCCGGCCACGAGCGGCATCCCCAGCCAGAGCTCCAGCGCCTGGGCCATGATCGAGGCCTCCAGCGCGAAAAAGATGAACGTGAACGAGGCGTAGATGAGCGAGGTGACCGTCGAGCCGATGTACCCGAACCCGGCGCCGCGGGTCAGGAGGTCCATGTCGAGGTTGTATTTCGCGGCGTAATACGTGATCGGAACGCCGGTCAGGAAGATGATCGCGCTGCAGGCGAGGATCGCCCAGAAGGAGTTCTGGAAGCCGTAATGGACGACGAGCGAGCCGCCAATCGCCTCCAGCGCGAGGAACGAGATGCCCCCGAGCGCGGTGTTGGCCAGCTGGAGCGGCGACCATTTGCGGAAGGACCTCGGCGCGTACCGCAGCGAGTAATCCTCCATCGTCTCGTTCGCGACCCAGCCGTTGTATTCGCGTCGCTCCCGGACGATTTGCCTGACGAGCTGCATGGTGTTTCCGACAGGGTGGCCTCAGCGCACGACGCGGATTTCCGCCAGCATTCCTTGGTAGGCGCGCTCGCGCTCGCGGTGCCGCCGGAGCTCGAGGGCCATGCGGATTCGCGCTCGGAGCAGCACCATGTGGAAAGGCTTCGTCACGTAATCGTCTGCGCCGCGCTCGAGCGCCGAGACCACGCCGTCGAACTCGTCGAGCGCGGAGATCACGATGATCGACGCGCTCCCGAGGCGGCCCTCCGCCCGGAGGACGTCGAGCACCTCGAGGCCGCTGCGATCCGGCATGACGAGGTCGAGCAAAACGAGATCGAATTCGCGCATCCGGAGGAGCTCGAGCGCCGGATCGCCGCCGTTCGCCTCCTCGACGTCGTGCCCCTGGCGGACGAGCCATTGGCGCAGGACGTCCCGCGTGACGGAGTTGTCGTCGACGAGCAAGAGATGGCCCCGCTCGGCGGACGGCGCCTCGGCGAGGCGCGCCTCGCTCGCCGGGTCCGCGGCCTTCGGCATTCCGCCGAGCTTGGGCGCATGGGGCAAAAGATCGAGCGCGTATCCGGCGAGGAGGTCGTTCAGCATGACCCCCGCTGCCTGAATGCGGCAGAGCGTGGGGATGAGGGCGTAATGCCCGGCGCCCTCGGCCGCGGCGACGAGGCGCGCGCAGAGGGGCGCGATGGCCGAGGCGGGCTCGGCGCAGGCGTCGCCGAGGTCGCGCACGAGGCGCGGCAACGTGGAGGCCGACAGATCTCGCAATGACTCCGCGCCAAGGCGCTCGTTCACGAGCGAAAGGACAGCCGCGCCCGCGCTGCGCAAGGCTTTGAGCTCGGCCCGGATCTCCTCGGGGCCCTCCAGCGTCTCCAGGAGGTCCTCGCTGTATCCGATCACGGCCGTGAGCGAGGTGCGCAATTCGTGACGCAAATGCGCGACGAGGCGCCGCAGCTCCTCCTCGCCCGGCGCGGGGCGGCTCGGGGGCCATGCGTCGGGGCGATCGGGCAGGCTCATGACGCCTTCCTTTCGAGGAGCGCCCGCATTTTTCCGAGCAGACGATCGATGTCCACGGGTTTTACATCGTAATCGTCCGCGCCGGCCGCGAAGGCGCGCTCGCGGTCCTCGGCCATTGCGCGCGCGGTGAGCACGAGGATCGGCACATCGCGTGTCCTTGCGTTCGCCTTGAGCTTGCGCGTGACCTCCAGGCCGTCGATGTCCGGCAAGGTCATATCCATCAGGACGAGGTCCGGGAGCGCCTCCTCGACCATGCGGATGCCGGTTCCCCCATCCGCGGCGATCCGCACGAAAAACCCCCGGCGCACGAGGCGGCGCGCGAGCATGTCGCGATTCATTTCGTTGTCCTCGACGAGCACGATGTCGGGCATGGCCTTGGCCTCCCTTCGGAGCGCTAGACGCTCTGGCCGGTGGGTTTGGAAAGGCGTCGAAGTGCGAATTGCAGCGCGGCCTGGAGTTTGCCGAACGAGAGGAGCTCGCCGAGCCCGACGTCGAGCCCGACGAGGGCGCTCGCGACGCGCGGCGAGAGCCCCGAGAGCAGGCACGAGGTGCCGAGCAGGCTGGCGGCGCGGCTCATTTTGACGAGGTGATCGGCGGTCTCGGCATCCACATCGTCGACGCCGGTGAGGTCGAGAACGACGAACGTGCTTTGCGTGTCGACGACCGCTTCGAGCAAGCTGCCCATCATGTCGGAGGCCCGACGTGCGTCGAGCCCGCCCACGATGGGCAATACGAGGATGTGGTCCCAGACCTGGATGACGGGCGTGAAGAGCGCGCGGATGGTCGCTTGTTGCTCCTCGATCTTGGCGAGCTTGTCGGTGAGCTCCAGCGTCCGCTCCCGCACCTTTTCTTCGAGCCGCTCGTTGGCCTGACGCAGCGCTTCCCGGGACGACTCGAGCTCCTTCTGGAATGACGCGAGCTTCTTGTATGCGTCCGAGAGCGAGTCGTTCACCGATTTCCAGAACGCTTGCTGCTGCTGTGACTCTCGCTGGATTTTTTTGATCTGCCAGAACGCTGACTCCAGCTCCTTGCCGGAGAGGACAGCGCCTTCGGGAATCTCGGCCGCTCGGAAGAAATCTTGCGCAGATAATTCGGGCATCGCCCCCCGCTCCTGCTCCACCCCCTATACCGGCGCCGACACTACCAGAGGTTTAGCGAGCGACCAAGCCTGGACAGTGCGTCATTTCCACGGTCGATTTTCGCGGATTTGGGGTATGTGATCCCCGTTGTCGCGCCGCACAACCAATCCAGCGCACGTGGTCGCGGATGGGTCCACGCGAATGCGTCATGGAGCACCGGTCGGCGGAACGTTCGTTTCGGACGGAATGCGCTCTGCCTGGGGGGAGCAACGTCCTTCCCCAGGGACCGGCGTCCTTTGGATCACTCGTCGATCGCGACGAGGTATTCGTCGAGCGGCGGCACGTTGTCGATGATGCCGAGGTCTTTGAGCTGCTTGCCGAGCGTGTCCCAGCGCTCGCGCGTCATCATCCCGAGTTTTTTCGTCTGCGGGTTCTCGACGAGCGGCTTTTGCGCCGCGGCCGCCGCGGTGAACGTCTCGGCGTCCATGGTCGGATTGAGCTTTTGCATCACCGCATTCGCGGGGGCCGGGTCGTCGAGGTAGGAGCGCCAGCCTTCCCGCGAGGCGCGCACGAACGCGCGGACCCTGTCCGGATTCTCCTTCCAGAGCGCCTTGCGCGTGATGATGACCGCGCCGTACGGGTCGAAGCCCTCGTCGGCGACGAGAAAAACCTTCGGCTCCGCGCCCTTTTTCCGCGCCGCGATCGGCTCCGACGTGATGAAGCATTGCTGGGCGTATTCCTTGTCCACGACGAACCGGGCGACGCCGCCGTCATAAGGGACGATCTTCACCTTGTCGAATCCGTATTTCTTCTTGAGATACGCGGCGTACGCGGTGCCGGGCTCGATGGCGAGGGTGCCGGATTGGAAGACGTCGGCCATGGTCTTCGCGCCGCGCGACGCGTGGACCATGATTCCTTGCGGAAACGTCTGGTACGTGGCGAAGACCGGGATCACGTCGGCGCCGCGGGCGCGGGCGATGATGACGTCGTCTGCGCCGACGACGCCGAAATCGCTCTGGCCGTTCGCGACCATCTGCATGACGGGCACGCCCGCGCCGCCGGGCATGATGTCCACGTCGAGCCCGGCGCGCTTGTACGCGCCTCCCTCACGGGCCGCGTAAAACCCTCCGAATTCGGGCTCGGCTACCCAGTTGAGCGTGAGCTTGACCTTGTTGCCCGCCGCCGCACCCCCGCCCTCCGCGGACCCCTTGCACCCCGCGGCGGTCGCGAGGAGCCCGAGTGAGAGGAAGAGCCAGGCGCGGCGGGGAAAGCGGGAGAGGGACGCCGTTTTCATGCTTGGCATTGATCCCACGGCGGCGAATGCGCTGCAAGATCTGCCCGCTTGGAGGCCGAGAGGGTCGGTGAACGCAGGGGGAAGCGCGCCTTGGGTCCCTCGGGGGGTCGTGATCCGCGGCGCGAGAGGCTGGAACAGGAAGCGCACGAGGGCGCCCCCGGGTGGCGTGGACTCGGCCGGCAGACGACGTCCCCTCCTCTGCTCATCAGCCGAACCCTACCCCGCCCGTCGCGCGGACGGGACGAAATGTTTGTCCCCGGGCTTGACCGTCCCGTTTGTCCGCGGTAAAGCCCAACGGCCGGCGCGGGGTCGTGTTCGTGGTTGGCCAGGCGGCAGGGCCCCGCGCCGGTTTTCCTTCCGGACCTGCACAAATGTTTGTCCCGGTGCTTGACGGACACGTTTGTCCACGGTGAGAGGATGCTCGGAAGCCGGCGCGGGGCCGTTGTCGTTCGAGCCCAGACGGGCGGCACGGCTCCGCGTCGGGTTCCTGGACGAACCCCCCTTGCGGTCCCGGCCAAACTCCGGCAACCTAGGGTTCGTCATGTTGAAACATGTCGTTGCCGCCGCCGCTGGATGCGTCGCCTTGGCACTCTCCGGAAGTGCCGCCGCCGAAGTCCCCCCGCAGATTGCGTTCCGCCTGAATTACCAGGCCAACCTCCACCTCCCCGGGCGCGGATGTCCGAACGCGGACGAGTTTGGCCTGATCCTCGCGGGTGAGTTTGGATATCTGCTCGTTCGTGATGACGCGGCGGCGACGCTGCGCATCGAGACGCGGACGAACGGCAAGGGGATCGAGGCCGAGCTTTCCGCGCCAAACCCGACCGGGGAGGGGGAGTGGCGGCGGGTGATCACGAGCGGGGACTGTCGGGAGCTCCTTTATGATGCGGCGACGCTGATTCGGATCCGGTTTGGCCCGGGCGGGTGGCAGGGGGAGGAGCCGCCGCCGTGGCTGCTCGCGCCGCCGAGGTTCGAGGTGGAAAGCCCCGAGCTGCGGATGGTGGTGCCGGCGGCGTTCATGGAGTCGATGGCGGGGGGGGAGCCGTCGTCGGCGCCGCTGTCGCCGTGGGAGGGCACGGCGCCGCTGTGGGCGCAGCCGGCGCCGGCCCAGGAGCCTGAAAAGCCGCCATTCCAAGCCGAGGTGGCCCTGGGCGCCACGGTCATGCCCTACGGGATGCCGCGGGTCGCCGTCGGAGGGGGGGGAATGCTGGGCGTTCGGTGGAAAAGCTTCGCGTTTGGCATGGACATTCGGGGTGTGATCACCCCCGTCGCCGGTGTCGGGGAGCCGGAGCTGAAGGACGCCCGTGCGTCGCTCTTCACGGTAGGCTTTCTCCCTTGCGTGGGCGTCCGCTTCGTCGACATCTGCGGCGCAATCAACGCCACGATCATCGGCCTCGATGCGCCGCCGCCCATCGTGGTCAGCGCATCGGACGGTTTCTCGATGGGGTTTGGCGGGCGGCTCGTGGGCAGGTACCCGCTCTCGTCGCGTTTCATTCTGTTCGGCTACGGGGACGTCAGCGGGCAGCTTAGAGCCATCACGATCAGGGGCCCGCTCGACGGCGACTCCACGAACATCGTGACCCACTGGCGATCGCCATACCTGCGCGTCGCGCTGGGGCTCGGCGTTGCTGTTTCTCTTATGGAATGAGGAGTATCGGAGATGCACAAGAATTGGCGTGTGCTGGGCAAGCTGATGGCGTTCCTCGTTCTTGCCGCCGGCATGGTGGCGAGTGCTTGTGGGCAAGGGGAAGGGGTGATCGAGGTCATCGTTCCCCCCGAAGGCGGGGGCGGTGAAGGCGGCGGTGACGCCGGCACCGACGGCGGCGAGGAAGAGGACGCAGGCCCAAGTAGCAGCAACTGCGACTTCAGCTGCGACGGCGAATGCGTACCGCTCCACCCCGGCGACAGCTCGTACCCGGTCCTCGTCTGGATCGGCCCCAACGACGGCAGCGGGCCGCCTTGCCCGAACAACGCGCCCGTCGAGCAATTCGTCTGGTTCACGGATCTCGTCATCCCCCCGAAGAAATGCGGCCCGTGCTCCTGCGGCCCCTCGGACGGTACCTGCTCTCTTCCGGAGACGATAACCGCCCACGCCGCACCTTGCACACCACCCGAGGACACGGCCGCGACAGCAACCAATCCACCGGACGCCTGGGACGGCACCTGCGCCGCGGACAATACAATCGCGGCGGGACTGTCGTGCGGCCCGGAAACTCCCTGCGTGCAATCCGTCACCGTCGGACCGCTCGCAAAACAGGACATCGGCTGCACCGTGATCGACGCGACGGGCGCGACCACGGCCGCGCCGCCTTCTCCTTCGTGGGGCCGTGTGGCGCGCGTCTGCGAAGGCAGCGCCTTCGGGAAGTGCGAGCCAGACGAGCATTGCGCTCCCAAGCCGCCCGCCGACTTTCGGCAGTGCGTGTACCTGAGCGGGGTGCACGCGTGCCCACCCGACAAATACACGGAGGCATTCGTCGTCTACGAAGGTTTCGCGGACAAACGCACCTGCACGGCGTGCACCTGCGGCGCCCCCGAGGGCACCTCCTGTCATGCGGACATCTCCATTTTCGCCGACGCCGCCTGCACGGTGTCCCCGCTGATCGTAAGCGCGTGGTCCGAAGGCACGACCTGCCACGACGTCGCCTCCAAGGGCCGCGCGCTCGGCGCGAAGACGGCCGCTCCGCCCGTGTATCAGCGCGGATCCTGCGCTCCCGCGGGTGGTGAAGTCGAAGGCGACGTCGCGCTCGCAGGTCCCCGCACCCTTTGCTGCGTGGCTTGACGGAGGCCCCCATGGACGACCGCGATTTCGCAAGAGCCCTGGAGTCGCAAAGAGCCAAGCTGCAAGCCTGGCTCTCCCGCCGGTTCCTGGCGAGCGACGTGCCGGACCTCGTACAAGAGACGCTCCTCCAGTGCTGGAAAAACCGCGAGGAGTACGACCCGACCCAGGAGATCGGCGGCTGGGTGCATTACCGGATGCGCACCGTCGCTTACGCTTCTCACAAGCGTGCCCGCGTGCGCGAGCGGGCCGCGCCGCTGCTCCACGAGGACGATGTCGCCCCGTCCACCCCGGAGCGCGACGTCTCGATGCACGAAACGGATTCGCTCCTCCTCCGCATCCTCGATTCCCTTCCCGTGCAGGAGCGCGAGATGGTCGCGGCGCGGTTCTTCGACGAGCTCTCGATTCGCGAGGTCGCAGCCTCGTTCGGCCGCACGGAAGACGCCGTCGACGCGGCCTTGCGGCGCGTCAATAAGAAGATGCGCGAAGCGCTCCAGCGCGTCGGCGTCGAGGACGCGCGGCGGGGCGCGGTGCTGCCATTCCTCGTCGAGGGACTCGGCGGCGCGGAGACCGAGGACGATGCACAAGGCGCGCGGCCGACGCCTGTTTCGACGTCCATCCCTCCCGCCCTCCCGTCCGTGGGGCCCACCATGGCAGCATGGGAGCCATGGGCCCGCCGCTTTGCGGTCGCGGCCGGTGTCGTGCTCCCTGTCCTCTATCTGCTCGCGCAGAAAGACGCCCCCTGGGCGAATCACCTCGCGCTCGTGGTGCCCGACCTCCGGCCCGGTGCAGGCGTGGTGCCGCTCGTGACCGACCCTCTGCAGCCACACCCGACCGTCGAGCCGCCGCCTATCTGCCCGCCATCCCAGCCGCCGCCGCGCACGCTCCCTTGCCCGGCGGACGACACGCACAAGAACGCAGGGCCACGCTCGCTTGGCCGCGCCGCCGCGACGGCTCTCGACCGGGGCGATACGAAGAGCGCCGCGGAGGCGTGCCGCTTGGCGGGCCCGGGCAACGTCTTCTGCCGAGAGCTCCAGAGCCTCCACCCGTAGAGCCCGCACGCACCGCGGGCGTCCGTCAGAAAAAACGACGTCCCTCGTCACGATGCGCGACGGATTCGCGCGTCTCGGGTGCAGTACCGATCGAGCTGCGCAACGCGGCTCCGCTGGATGGCCAACTGCCAGCGCGACGCTCGCAGCGAACCCACGTGCGCGAAGGAAACCCCTACACGCGCACCTCGTGCACGTGGGTTCGCTGGGGGCGTCGAGTCTGGGCAGCGCCCCCGCCTCCCCCTCCCGGTTCGAGCGGCTTCGTCTGGGTCTGGCCAAGCCGTGCGTCAAGGCATCGTGCTCGAGCCGGGAGGGGAGAGGTTTTTTTACGCGAGCGCTGCTAGCGCACCTGCGCCCAGAGGAGCGCGAACAGCTTGCTCCGCGCCGGGGCGTCGAGCTTGCCTTCCGCCGCGTATTCGACCCGCCCGTTTTTGCCGACGAGCAGCACGCTGCTCACGCCGCGCCGCAGGCCGTATGCCTTGCGGAATTGGCCCTCCCAGTCGCAATAGATCGTCTGCCCGACCTCGGCGGACTTCTTGCGCACCGAGCGCTCGGCGAAGCCGCGCAGCGGCCAGGAGCGGTAATCGCTCGTGTCGGCAATGGCCACGAACTGGATCTGCTTCGCCTCGGATTTCGTGTCCGCGAGCTTGGTGAGCTCGTCCTTGAGTGCCCGGTTTTGCGCCGCTGACTTGCGATCCTCGTAAAGAATGAGCGTCGGCTTTTCCCGGGGAAACCCGAGATCCATGACGCGCCCGTCCGGATCCTCGACCACGACCCGCCGCGCCGATTGCCCCACGCTCGGCAGCGCCAGCGCCGCGCCCGCGGGGAGCAGGAGGACCAGGGAGAAAATCATCAGGAAGAACCGGAGCTTGCGGACCAACGTCTGTTGCATGAACTGGCCTCCTCGCCTCGATCTCTGGGGGACGCGGGGCGTAGCACCAAGGGGTACGGGAGGCATGCCGAGGCAGGGCGGTACCTTTCGGAATCGGGGGGACGCATCTCCCGAGGTCCCCCGCCCGATTCCGACGCTTCCAGATCGTCCTCCGGAGCTCTTACGCGCCATCCTGACGCGTCCGAATCGTCCTCCGGAGCTCTTGCGCGCCATCCCGACGCGTCGGGATCGTCCTCTGGAGCTCTTGCGCGCCATCCCGACGCGTCCGGACGCTCGTTTTTCAGTCCTCCGAGCCGCCGCCCTTCTTCCGCCTCGCGCCGCTCGGCTTGGGGAAGAACTTCTCCGCGGCGGGTTTTCCGAGCTCGCTGACGAGCAGACCATACACCTTGGTCATGAGCCGCCGAAAAGCTTCCTCGGCGGCGTCGAGCCGGGTCGAGGCGAGCGACTCCGCGGTCAGGGACGCGGCGAGGGCTCTCTCGGCGTCGTCGAAGGCGTCGAGGCCGGCGGCGATCTTCGGGACGGCGTCCTTTCGGACCTCGTCATTCGCGGGGAGGTGCTCGGTCAATCGTTTCTGGAGCTCGTCGTACCGCTTCTTTTCCTCGTCGATGGGGGCGGCGGTATAATATCCGATTCCATCGGGGAAGATGAGCGTATAGGGCGCCTTTTTGACGGCGTCGGCGCTCCGCCCGGCGAGGTTCGCGCGCGCGTCTTGCGCGACGGAATCGAGCTCGTCGTCGGCCGCGTCGCGATCGGCGCGCGCGTCTTGAACGGGGCCCTTCGCGTCTTCCCATTCTCGGCCGCGCTGGAGGACGAGGAGCGTCGCCGCCTCGACGTCGGCCGCGAGTGAGGCGCGCTGGGCCCGGCGGAGGCGCCTCGTGACGTAACGGCCGTAATGGACGTTGTGGCTGAAAGCGGCGTCTTCGTCGGGGGGGCGCATGGGGATGAGGGCTCCTTTTCGTTATCGAGTCGTGGCGGAGGCTACGGGGGCATGGGGCAGGGTGTCAAGAGGCTGACGGTGAACCGTGGAGGGAGGGCCCGCGCGGGGCGTGGTCACGGGCCCTTTTGCTGGGCTTCGAGCTCGCCGCGGAGCTCACGGGTTCAGTCATCGTCCGGGGTGCTGCGGCGCGCCTCGTCGATCCGCCGCGTCGTCTTCCCCGGGATTTGTTCGCCCCTTTGTTGGGCCAGGAGCTCGTCACGCAGCTTCCGCAGAGGTTCGAGGTGGTATTCGAAAAAATCCGTGTCGCTCTGCGTCGCCCTTGCTTCTTCGAGCCCCCGCTCGAGCTCGGCGACGAGCGGCTCTAGCAAGGCGAGCCCCTCCTCGGGGGTCTCGTCGTACCGACAGCACTCCGCATAGAACCAGGTCATCGTGTATTCTCGTTCCCTGTTCGAGAAGCCGAGGCGAACCATGTCCTTCCAGGCTTCGCGGCAGACTTCGAGGGGGGGGTGCTTTACTTCCGCGAGCGTGAGGATCATCTCGGCGATGCGTCGCCTCGTCTCGAGCACGTGGAAGTCAGTGTCGCATCCACGCACCACGAACTCCGCCTCGAGCCGGCGGAAGTCATCCACGGCCTCGGCGAAGCTGCGCTCCATGTCCAGAGACTTGACCATGAGGCGGCCGCTGGCGTTGCAGAAAGCCAGCTCCTCCCCCTCCATCTCTCGGCCCGATTCGAGCTCGTCGCTCATTTACACGTCTCCCATCTGGACAGCTTGATCTTGTCGGGCCATTGGCCCTCCCCACGACACCGTTGATGGCAAGCCATGCATATCGAATGTCTCCATACACTCCCCTCTTTGCTCTGTCGCGCCGAGTCGAGGCAGTCGTTTAGGGGCTCTTGACACGGGTCCTTCTTCTTCCGAACCGTCTCCACAATATCCGCCTTGCTGAGCTCCAGCGAAGCGGCACACACGATGATGACGGCGGGGCCTACTTCGATGACGAGGTCGGCGAGCGCGACCGCCACGACCACGAGCACCCCGGGGTGCCCGACGAGCCCGCGCTCGGCCGCCGTCTGCCCATTCGCAGGCGCGTGCGACTCGGACAGGCGCAGCTTGCGCAGCCGGAGCAGATCCTCCGGGACCGTCATGGCGCGCAGCGCGATCCGCATGCACCCCGCGAGATCCGCGTGGGGCACGCCCTTCGACTCCACATCGACCACGCGGCCCTCTTCGTCGACCTTCACCGCGACGTCGAACACGTAGTACCCCCGGGGAAGGTCGCCACCGAACTCATCGACGCACTCTCGCAGGCGCTCCGCGGTGGCGTCCGGCACGCGCGGGCCCTCGCTCGCTTCCGGGTATCTGATCTTGGCCCCGCAGCCGAGCGGCACGAGCGCAGTCGTCGCGCAACCGAGGAGCCCGAGGGAGAGGAGGGGTCGTACCCGCGAAAAGCTCATACTCAAGCGGACCACGCCGCAAAGGCTTACGTCAATGCGGCGGGCGAGGAGGCGCGGCCGGCATCGGCCCCGGGCCGGGGCCCGGCGGCGCCGCTTGTTTTCGTTGTCCCTCCGAAAGCAGCGCCCGATAGGTCTCCGAGGTCCGAACGAGCTCCTCGTGCGTGCCCATCGCCGCAATGCGGCCTTTATCGAGCACCACATTGAACGTTGATTTCACGAGGTGCGGCGCATGCGTGACAATGATTGTCGTCCGCCCGGCCGAGAGCTCGACCACGCTGCCGAGCAGCTCCTCCGCCGTGGCCGCCGGCAGCCCCGCTTCCGGTTCGTCGAGCACGAGCAGCCGCGCGTCGCGGAGGAGCATTCGCGCCAGCATGATCCGTCGCTGCTCGCCACCCGAGAAGTTCGGCGGCACCTTGCGCACGACCGCCTCGAGCCCCCGGCCGCCCTTGTCCTCGGCCAGATCGTCGAGCCGCACGCGCGCGAGGATGCGCCGCATCGCCGCCTCGTCCGGTGGATCGGCAAGGCCAAGCGCGAGGTTCTGCGCGACGCTGCGCTCGAAGAGCACCGACGCCTGGCCGAGCACCGCAAAGAGGCGCGCGAGGTCGCGCGGGGAGAGGCGCGTGAGATCGACGCCGCCGACCTCGATCCTGCCACGCGTCGGATCGTCGAGCCGCAAGAGCAGGCGCACGAGCGTGGACTTGCCCGAGCCCGACGCGCCGCAGATCGCGACCACCGCGCCCGCGGGGATGCGGAGCGAGAGGTCGCAGAGCACGTCGTCCTTCGCGCCCTCGGGCCGGTAGCCGACGTGATCGAGGACGACCTCGTCACTCGCGATCGCCGCGAGCGAGAGCGGGCTCTCGGGCTCGGGCGGGTGCGGGGGCAAGGAGAGCAGATCGCGGAGCGAGGTGAGCAGCGGCGCGCGTTCGAGCAGGCCCGAGCGGAGTCCGTCGAGCGCCTCGAAGCGCGCGAGCAAGAGCGGCGTGACGAGCAGGAGTTTCGCGACGTCGCCGGCCTCGTACACGCGGCCCGAGAGGCGGAGCGCAACGAGGATGACGAGCGGCGACATCGCCGTGAGCACGCTCTTGATCTGCCCCGACGCTGCGAGCGCAGCGGCAAAACTCCGGCGCGCGTCGGCCGCACGATGTGCCGCGTCCTGAACCTCGGTGAGCGCCGTTTGCCGCGCGCCGAGCAAGCGCAGCTCCTCGGTGCCCGCGAGCATCTCGCCGAGCGCGCCGAAGACCGCCGTGTCCGATCGCTGCATCGCCTGCATGCGCTCGCCCACGCGGCGCGAGGCGCGATCGGAGAGCACGCGCGAGAGCACGAAGAGCAGCGCCGTGCCCACGAGCACGGGCCACGCGCCGCCCGTCGCGAGCTCGAACGCGAGGACGAGGAGCGTGACGATCGCCTGCGGCAAGCCCGTGATGACCGCGACGGCAAAATCCGAGACGGCCGCCGCGTCGCGCGCGATGACGAGCTTCACGGCCTCGAAGCCACGCACGGCCGGCGCCTTCACGCCGGGCGGCGCGGGAGGACCGCCCTTCGGCGCGAGGGCGCGCGCGCCGGCCGCGTCGACCTCGCGCGGAGAGGCCCAGAGCGCCGCGCGCACGAGCTCCACGCGGAGCGCCGCCGTGAGCTCGGCCGAGAGCTCGGAGCCTTTGCGGCTCTGCGCCATCGTGACGCCCACGCTGATCGTCACGGCCACGAGCGTCGCGACGATCACGAGCCACGGGCTCTGTCCCGACACGAGGCGCGCGAACAGGCCCGCGAGGCCAGGGCTCGGCGACGCGGGACGCCCCTGGATCGCGCCGATCGCGACGCCGATGAGGCCCGGCAGGACGCCGGCCATCACGCCCGCGAGCGACGCGAGGCCCGCCGCGAGGACGAAGCCGAAGAGCGGGCCGCCGCGCAAGGAGCGACGAACGACGCGGAGGATCCTCCAGAGATCGCGCACGGGCCGCGGATGCTACCCGAAGACGAGCGAGCAAGGGCGCCGTTGCAAGCCGCGCGCTTTCGGTAGACCCTACGCGTGGTGCGAAGAGAGCAGAACGGAGGCTTCGTGCTCACGGCCCTGCTGTGCGCCTCGCTCGTCGCGTGCACGAGCGAGCCGGCGCCCGCGCCCGCGCCTCCGCCACGTGCAGCCTCGTCCGTGTTCTCGCCCGAGGTCGCCGCGCGTCTGCCGCTTGCCGAGCCCGAGGAGGGCGGCGCGCCCGTCGCGAAGGCGCCCGTGCGGGGCGTGCTCGAGGAGATCCTCGCCGCCGCGCCGAAGTCGTCCGCTACGCCGACGGGGCCGGACGGAGGGACACGCGTCGGTACGGAGACGGGTGTCCGCGACGAGACGGAAGGTGCGCCCGAAGGCCCACGCGTCGGCCTCGAAGCCTCCGCGCCGCGCATGGCCAAACGAATCCAGATCCAGGAGGGGAGCCCCGACGTGCACGAGGGGATCCCGTCGCCGGCCGTCGAACGCGCAGCACGCGCGCAGCTCTATTACCCGCTCGTCACGCGTTGCCGCGGCGATGATGGCAAGATCCTACCGCCCGACACGATCGTGCTTCGCTTCAAAATCGACGTGGACGGGTACATCGTGCCCTCGTCGATCAGCGCGAGCGGCACCGAGGCGCGCTACGAGGCCGCGGCAAACTGCATGCAACGCGAGCTCTCGGCCGCGGCGTTCCGGGCGCCCGCGGCCGCGCGAGGTGTCGCCACCTGGGTGAACGCCACGGTTCCGTCCGTTGATTGATTGACGCTTTGACGCCGGAACTTGCTCCACGTCGGGGCGCTTGCGGTTCGGCTTGCATGACCGGCGCGGCGAGCCCAGCCTGGCTCGATGCCTCGCGGCGCGGGCAAGGGAGGGGAGCGCGGAATGCGGGCCATTTTCGTGGGCCGCGTTGCTTGGTCATTCGGCTTGCGTGGTCTTTTCGAGCCTTTGCTTCCGTCCGGGAAATACGGGGATGGAGTATAAGGGCCGAGCGCCGCCGCGATGACCGAGGGTAAGACGGGTGAGCGGAGACCGACGGTGGACCTGAGCGACCAGTCCCAGACCCTGGTGATCATCGGCAACGGGATGGTCGGCTGGAAGCTCTGCCAGCGAATGGTGGAGTACGGCGCGAACGACGAGATCCGCATCCTCGTGTTCGGCGAGGAAGCACATCCGGCCTACGACCGCGTGCACCTCACGGAGTACTTCGCCGGGCGCCCGCTCTCGACGTTCTCGCTCTCGCCCGAGAGCTGGTACCAGCAACACGGGATCGAGCTCTTCCTCGGCGATCCGATCGTCGAGATCGATCGCGAGCAGAGCGTGGTGCGCTCGCGCTCGGGCCTGCGCGTCGAGTACAACCGCCTCGTCTTCGCCACCGGGTCGCGCCCGTTCGTCCCGCCGATCGAAGGCGCCGATCTGCCGGGCGTCTTCGTCTACCGCACGCTCGACGACGTCGCCGACATCGAGGAGTACGCCTGCGATTTCGCGCCGACGAAGAGCGCCGCCGTGATCGGCGGAGGCTTGCTCGGGCTGGAGGCGGCGAAGGCGGTCTACGACCTCGAGCTCGACGTGCACGTCGTCGAGGTCTCGCCGTACCTGATGCCGCGGCAGCTCGACGCCGACGGCGGCGCGGCGCTGCGCGACCACGTCGAGCGGATGGGCGTGAAGGTCCGGTGCGGGAAGAAGCTCCTCCGGATCGAGCAAGTCTCGCTCGATCCGCCCGGCGGAGCGTACGGCAACGGCGGCGCCTACCGGACCCTTGCCCCGCGCGAGCCGGACGAGGCCGAGGGCGAGGACGACGCCGTCGAGCCTGCGATGGCGCTGCGCCTGCATTTCGACGACGGCGAGACGCTCATCGTCGGCATGGTGATCTTCGCGGCCGGCGTGCGCCCACGCGGCGAGCTCGCGAAAGCAGCGGGCCTGCAGATGGCCGGCAACGGCGGGATCGTGGTCGACGATCGGCTGCAGGCCATCGACCGGAAGACGCGCGAGCCCGACGAGCAAATCTTCGCCGTCGGCGAGTGCGCGTCGCACCAGGGCACGACGTACGGCCTCGTCTTGCCGGGCTACCAGATGGTCGACGTGCTCGCGGCGAACCTGCTCGGCGCCGAGCGCAAGTTCGAGGGCGCCGACACCTCGGCGAAGCTCAAGCTGATGGGCGTGACCGTCGCGGCGCTCGGCGAGCACGACGGCGATCAGCGGCTCGGCGGCAACGCGCTCGTGTTCAGCGGCGGCGGCGTCTACCGCAAGCTCGTGATCCGCGACGGACGGCTCATCGGCGCGGTGACCGTGGGCGAGTGGGAGAACCTCGACCGCATCCGAGAGCTGCTCAAGGCGCCGCTGCCGCTCTCGTTCTGGGACATGCGCAGGTTCCGCGGCACGGGCAACCTGTGGCCGAAGTCCGAGTCCTCGCCCGTCACGGAGTGGCCGGCCGAGGCGATCGTCTGCGGCTGCGTGCGGGTGACGCGCGGCGCGCTCGCGCTGGCGATCGAGGGCGGGTGTCAGTCCGTCGAGGCGCTCGGGACGAAGACGGGCGCGGGCACGCTCTGCGGCTCGTGCAAGCCGCTGCTCGCGGAGCTCCTCGGCCAGGACGGACCCGTGAGCGTCTTCGAACCGATGCCCGCGTCGTGGCGCGAGGCTCCGCGGAGCCGTCGCGGCGACGGCGGGCCCCGGTCGCGGCGCGGGGAGGGGCCGCGGAGCCGTCGCGGCGGCGAGCTCTCGCCCTCGTCGCGGCTCGAATCGTCGAGACGCACGAGCGTCCTGCCGCCCTCGTCCCTCGCCACCGTGTCGTCGTCGTCCCTCGACAGCGACGCGCCGCGCTCGCGCCGCGACGGCATTCCGTCGTCGCTCGAGGCCCTCGCGGGGCTCGAGCTCGGGCCGCCCGCGGTCCTCGACATCGCGCCGACCTCGCGCCGCTTCTCGATCACCATCACGGATCGGCCGCCGGCGCTCACGAGCGCGCAGGGCCTCGGCCTTCCGAGCTTGACGCCCCTCGCGCCCGTGGTGGTCGAGGACGACGAGGACATCGAGCCGGCGCCGATGTCCGTTCGGGGCCGCATGATCCACGCGCCGGCCGAGGACGAAGGCGACGCGGGCCCCGTGTCGATGCGCAGCGCGACGCTCTCCGCGGGGGTCGCCGTGGACCTACCGCCGCCGAGCACGCTCCGCTCGTCCCTCCCGCCGCCTTCGTCGGACGAGCTGATCCAAGCGGCAAACTTCGTCGCCGCTTCATTCGAGGCGCCCGAAGCGCCGGAGGAAGCGCCCGTCGCGCGCCGTGGCGTCGCGCTCGCGTCGGAAACGCCGCCGGCCGGCACCGAGATCGCGCTGCGCTCGCCGCGCCTCTCGCTCGATCCGGTCCCCCGGGACGACGCCGCCCCGACGCCGCCGACGGGCATTGCCGTCGTGCCGCGCTCGCCGCGTTCCTTGGAGGTCCAAGCGCCTCCCTCGGTCCGCGCGTCTTCGCTCACGCCGCCCTCGGGCATCGCGATCACGCCGCGCACCCCGCGTCGCACCTCGACCCCGCCGGCCGGAATCGCGCTCATCGGGCTCGGCGGCGAGGCGCCCCCGTCTTCGCTCCCCCAGACGCCCGCGACCGGCCTCGTCCTCGGCCTCGCCGCGCGCGCCACCGCCGAGGGCCCGATCCGCAGGTCGACCCCGCCGGCCGGCTCGGTGCGCGTCGCGTCCATCTTGCCGCCGCCCTCTTCCCACGCGATCCCGCCTTCGTCCGCGCCGCCGACGTCCTCGCGCCCGATCTCCAGCGGCATCATCCTCCCGCCCTCGGACGTGGCCATCATCTCGGTCGACGAGCCCCTGCCCAGGCTCGCCCCCTTGCCCGTCATCGAGTTGCCCCTCTTCGCGGCCTCCTCGGACGTGCCGCCCTCCTCGGCGCGCCGGCTCTCCGCGATGGAGGGCCTCATCGACACGGACGAGCGCAAGGAGAGCTCCTCGACCCGCTACTCGCGCATCTCCCTCCTCGCGAGCGTCGACGAGGGCGAGATCGCCGACGTCCTCGCGGCCTCGCGCGACGGGCTCACGCCGAGCGCCACACCGGGCCTCGCCGTCGTGGACCGGGCCCCGATGTCCCGGCGGAGCTGGGTGCCTCCGAAGCGCCTCAGCATACCGCCGGGCGCGCTCCAGACCCCCTCGGTGCCGCCGGCGCGCCCCTCGATCGCGCCTTCGATCCAGGCTCCGCCGGAGCGCGGTCGCAAGATTCTCCTCGTTGCGTCGGTGGTCGCTTTATCCTGGGTCCTGGTGCTGGTCCTCGCCCCCTCGCTCACCCCTTCGCGCTCCATCCAGACGGGCGTCTTCCTGGACGCGCTCCTGCGCCCGGGGATCGGGAGGCAGGTGAGCGGCTACGCCCTCGTCGGGCTCGCGATGGCGAGCCTCGGGGTCTCGCTGCGCAAGCGCTGGAAGCGCTTCCGGTCCGCGGACGTGCCCGTCTGGCGCACGGTCCACGCCGTCCTCGGCGCGGCGACCTTGCTCTTGTTTTTCCTGCACACGGGCCTCTCTGCGGGGACCCGGATCAACCTCGTCCTGACGATCGACTTCCTCGCCGTGGTGATCCTCGGGGCGCTCGCGGGGGGCGTGTTCGCGGTGAGCTCCCGGTGGAGCCCCCTCGCTGCGCGGGACCGTCGTTTGCGGGCTTCCTACGTTCACCTCCTCCTGACCTGGCCGCTGCCGATCCTGATCGCCCTCCATGTGCTTGCCGTGTACTACTACTGAGAGGCGGGCCTTTTGATGAGCACGCGTACCTCGATCTTGGCCTGGCTCCTGCTCACGGGGCTCGTGGGCGGCTTCGGGGCCTTCCGGTTCACCTCGCGGGACCAGACGCTCTATTTGCCCGACCAGACGTCCCACGGGCATCATCAAATCGAAATGGCGTGCGCGTCCTGCCATACCCCGTTCGGCGGCGTGAAGGACGACGCTTGCACGAATTGCCACGGCGAACAGCGCACCGCGGCCGACTCGCACCCGGCCTCGAAGTTCAACGACCCGCGCAACGCCGGCAACCTCGAAAAGATCGACGCGCGTCGCTGCGTCACGTGCCACGTCGAGCACTGGCCCGAGGGGACGCACCGCGAGGGCTACACGCTCCCCGTGGATTTCTGCGTCACGTGCCACGCCGACGTCGGCACCGAGCGGCCGAGCCACGCGGGGATGTCGTTTACCACCTGCAGCGACGCGGGCTGCCACAACTACCACGACAACCGCGCGCTCTGGGAAGATTACCTGAAGAAGCACATCGGCGAGCCGTTCGTGCTCGCGTCGGCGAAGGTCTTGCCGCGCGGGGTCGCGATGGTCGCGAAGGGGCCGAAGTCGCTCGCCGCGAAGGATCAGGACGCGCCGCGCACGGTGGCGTTCTCGGCGGCGCTCGTCTCCGAGTGGGAGGAGTCGGCGCACGCGCGCTCGGGGATCAACTGCTCCGGTTGTCACGGCGGAACGCAGGGGCTCGCCTGGGTGAACAAACCCCCGCTGACGATCTGCGCGGGCTGCCATGGCGAACAAAACAAGGGGTTTGGCCTGGGGAAGCACGGGATGAGCGTCGCCGCGGGCCTCGGCCCGATGAGCCCGGGACGCGCGCGTTTGCCCATGCGGGCCGAGGCCAAGGAGCTCGAGGTCGGCTGCGACAGTTGTCACGGCGGGCACTCCGTGAATGCCCGCAAAGCAGCCGTGGACTCGTGCCTCGGATGCCACGACGACGAACACAGCCGGTCCTACCAGCGGTCGCCGCACTTCAAGTTGTGGGAGGCCGAGATAAACCGCACGGCTCCGCCCGGGACGGGTGTATCGTGTGCAACGTGCCACATGCCCCGCGAGAAGTCGTCGAGTGGAGCTGTCGTGGTGCAGCACAACCAGAACGACAACTTGAGGCCGAGCGAGAACATGGTCCGCAACGTCTGCGCGAGCTGCCACGGCGTGGGCTTTTCGCTCGACGCGGTCGCGGACCCGGAGCTCGTCCGGCACAACTTCGCCGGTCGCCCGAAGAAACACGTGGCGAGCGTGGACATGGTCGAGAAGCGCGCAGCGCAGGGGAAGCGCTGAGCAAGGAGAAGACGACGTGAAGATGGGACACTCGAAGGCGGGCGCGATGCTGTGTAGCGCCGTGGCCCTCGCCGGCGTGACGGCGTTCGGCTGCGGCAGCCAGGGTGGAGGCGCGGGCGGGGGCATCCAGCCGCAGCAGATGGCGGACGCGCTCTACGCCGTCATTGCGGCCGATCGCGCGACCTACGCGGGCCAGGTCGTCGATCGCCTCGTGAAGGAGAACGCGATCAAGGCGACCGAGCGGTTCAAGGAAGAGAAGACGCTCCCGCTGCCGGCGCAGATGCTGCGCATGGGAGCCGAGCACGCGCAGAAGACGAACTCGAGCTTCTCGTACGCGCTCCTCTCGCAGTGGCCGATCAACCAGCAGAACAAGGCCAAGACGGACGCCGAGAAGGCGGGCCTCAAGTTCGTCGCGGAGAACCCGGGCAAGAACTACTACACGGAGGAGAAAATCGCGGACAAGACCTATTTCACCGCGGTTTATCCGGACAAGGCCGTCGCCGCCGCGTGCGCGAATTGCCACAACGAGCACGCCGACAGCCCGCGCAAGGACTTCAAGGAAGGCGATATGATGGGTGGCCTCGTGATCCGCATTCCCGTGAACAAGTAACGCCTCGGCCGGGGGGGCCGAGCGGGGGGTTTTACTTGTCGGTCGGAGCCGGAGCCGAAGGCGCGGCAGGCGTCGCCTCGGGCGATTGCGGCGCGTCGGGGGACGCGGAGGTATCCGCGGGCGGCGGCGGAGGCGGGGGCAGGGCCTTGGGCGGCTCGGCGAAGAAGGGCTCGGGCGCGGACGCGAGCCGGAGGAGCGTGGGCGTCTTCGTGAAGAGCTCGGCCGTGTAGGCCTCGGCGCCCTCGACGGTCTCGCCGGCGTTCAGCGTGGTGGTCACGCGGTAGAGGCCCGGGCGCGGGAACGTGCCGCGCGGGCAGACCTCGTGGAGCAGGATGGTGAACGAGGTGGAGGCGCCGGGCTTCAAGGTCCGGAACGCGTCGCGCGGCAGCCCGCGCGGCGGATCGCCGAGACAACTCTTCGTGTGCCCGTAAGGCCCGTCGACGCGGAACGAGAACATCCACGGCCGGAGCGCCACGAAGATCGGCCGGAGCCCCGCGTTTTTCGCGGTCACCGTCAACGAGACCCCGTTCGGCGCGGCCACGTCCTTCCACGCATCGGCCGTGATTTCGAGCCTCCCGGCGCGCTCGTCGACGATCGGCGCGGGCGCGGGCGGCTTGCCGTCCGCAGGCTTCGTTCCGTTCGTGCTGCCGTTCGCGGCTTGCGGCGGTGGAGGCGGAGGAGGCGGGCTCTCGCCGAGCACGATCGCGGGCGCGAGGATCTGCGGCTGCGGGGCGACCGTCGGCTCGCGCTCGGTGCTCTCGGCGGCGAAGGGCGGCTCGGGCGGCTTCTTCGAGGTCTTCTTCGGCGGATCCCAGCCGAGGCGCGCGTGCAACGTGACGCCCGGCCGGAGCGCGTCCGCGGCCTTGCCGAAGCAGAAGAGCCGCGGATCGAAGGGCTCGACGTACGACTGCCCCGGGCCGAGCAGGAGCGCGCGGCTCTCGGGGAAGCTCGACGGCTTGAGCGCCTTCGGCAGCTCGCACGTCGTGGGCTTCTTCTCGCCTTCGATCTCGATCTCGAACCGGAGCAGCCGCGGGTCGGCGGGCACGCGCAAGGGGACCGTGCCCTCGTTGTCGATCCGCATCGTCCACGGCCCCGTCATCGTCGGCGCGACGATCCAGAGGCGCGCTTGCGCGGGCGGGAGCGGCGGCGGCTCGGGCGCTTTCTGGGCCTTCGCGGGCTTCGCGGGCGGCGCCGCGTGGGCGCTCGGCAAGACGAGGCTCGAGAGGCAGAACAGCGAGGCGAGGAGGGAAGCGCGCGAGGGTCGCATCAACGGGAGCTCCGGCGTCGGTCGAGAGGCGGCTTTCCGCTTTCCTTCCGAGGGCGTCAACCTTAGCGTACAAATGAGCGCCCGCATGCGAGGTCTGTACGCCATCGTGGACACCGCCGCGCTCGACCGGCGCGGAATCGACGTCGTCGCCTTCGCCGAGGCGGTGCTCGCCGCCCGCCCCGCCGCGATCCAACTCCGCGACAAAACTTCGGGCGTGCGGCGCACGCTCGCGCTCCTCGCCGAGCTCACGAAGCTCGCTGCGCGCGCCTCCGTCCCGCTCTACGCGAACGATCGGCCCGACCTCGCGCTGCTCACGGGCTGCCCGGGGATCCATGTAGGTCAAACGGATCTGCCCGTACCGCTCGTGCGCGCGCTCGCGGCGCGGACGGGCGCGTCGTTCACCGTGGGACTGTCGACGTACGACGAGGCTCAAATCGACGCCGCCGTCGCCGAGGGCGCGGACTACCTCGGGATCGGTCCCGTCTTTGGGACACAAAACAAAGACGACGCCGAGCCTCCGATCGGCCTTCCGCGCCTCGCGGCGCTCGCGCGGCACGCGCGCTCGCTCGGGTATACGCGTCCGCTCGTGGCGATCGGCGGGATCACGATGGAGAACGCGGCCGCGGTCGGCGAGGTCGTCGACGCCGCGGCGGTCATCGGCGCGCTCTTGCCGATCGCGAGCGGGGACGCGGGTCTCGCCGAGGCGACGGGGCGCGCGCGGACGCTGCACGAGGCGATCCTCGGCACGATGCCCCGAACGGAGAACACATGAGCCTCGTCGCCATCGCCGTCACGGCCGCCGTGGCCGCGTCCCTCGGCTACCTCGCGAGCCGGCGCCGCGAGAGCACGCGTGAGGCCCCGGGGCCGGACGAGACCAAGGCGCTCGATGACAAGAAGAAGCCTCGCGCGCTGAAGGCGCCCGCGCCCGCCGATCCGCTCGCGGGGCTCGCGTTTGCGCTCGGCGACGTCGTCTCCGCGGAGGGCGACGAGCGCTGGCTCGCGGGCGCGATCGTGGCGCGGGAGCAGGCGCTCGCCGCGGTGATCTTCGTGGCGCCGGAGGGCCTCGCGCACCACGCCGTGGCGCTCTTCCCGGCGGATGCGCGCGCGGCCCTCTGGCTCAGCCCAGAGGCCGTGGACACGCCGCCCGAGCCGCCGGGGACGCTCGAAATTCGAGGCATGGCGATGCAACGCCGGAGCCGCTTGCCCGTGACGTTCGAGCGGCTTGGCCAGGGCGCGCCGACGGTCGGCCCGTCGGGCATCCTCGCCATGTACGAGGCCGGCGGCCGCGAGGTCGCGATCGTCGTCACGAGTGAAGGCAAGGCGCTCGCGTGGGCCGGTCGCCGCCTCGACGAAGGCGAGTACGACCGCATGGGCCGCGGCGACGACGAGGGCTGATCAGGGCATCGCGTCGCGCAGCTCCGACACGAGCTGGATGATCGACAGGTTCGGCGAAGCGTTGCGCTCGAGGTACCCGATCGTGCGGAGCACGAACTCGTAGCGCCGGGCGTCGATCACGGACGCGCGCGGATCACTCGCCGCGCGACCACGCGCCGAACGGGCAAGCGCCGCCCCGAGGGCGCGCAGGTCATCGCGCAGCCGCTCCTTGTCCTTCGTGTCGAGCGCCTCCGCGAGCGCCACCGCCGGCCCGAGATCCGGCGCCGCCACGGCCGAGAGCATCGACGTGACGAACTCGTCGCGCGCCGCCGTGCGCTCTGCGTCGGCGAGATCGAGCGCCGCTGCCGCGCTGCCTGCGGCGAGCTCGATCGCGAGGTCCTGCTGGCCCGCGGGCATCCCTCCCGCCTCCAGGATCTTGTGCAGCACCGCATCCGAGAGCGGCCCGAAGCGGATCTTCAGCGTGCGGGATCGGATCGTGTCGAGCATGCGATCCGGCCGCGACGTGAGCAGCACGAAGTGTGTCCCTTGCCGCGGCTCTTCCAGCGTCTTGAGGAGCGCGTTCGCGGCTTGCACCGTGATCTCCTCGGCCCTGCGGATGATGAAGATCCGCGCGCGGCCCTCGTGCGGCGGGTAGGAGGCGTGGGGGAGCACGATGCGGCGCACCTGCTCCACCGAGATCCCTTGCACCTCCTCGGAGCTCTTGCCGAGCGTCGCCGGCGGGTAGAGCCCGCGTTCGACGAGGATCACATCCGGGTGCTTTGGCACCTCGGGGCGGTCGGCCCCGAGCGTCACGGCGCGCTTGCACGCGTCGCATCGCCCGCAGCCGAGCTTGTCGCCGCCGGTGCACACGAGCGCTTGCGCCAGCGCGAAGGCGGCCATCTCCTTGCCCACGCCGTCGGGCCCTTCGAAGCGGTAGGCGTGGTGGACGCGCCCGCTCTCGAGGGCCCGTACGAGGGTCCGGATGGCCTCGTCCTGGCCGAGGATGCGCGAAAACGGCACGCGCGAGTGCCTAGCACGGCGCCCTGCCGCGTTGAAGTGCGCTCCGCACCCCCCGAACCCTGCGCGGTGCGCTTGAATGTGGAAGGTCCACCAAACAACCAAGATCCACCCATTTGAAGGGAGGAGTCATGCGCTGCTCGTCTCGTGCTGCCTTGCTCGGCGCGCTCGTCGTTCTCGCGGGAGGAATTTCGCCTGGCCGCGCCGAAGCCGACACCTGGCCCGTCTCGCGCCATGACGCCGCGCGCACGGGCGCATCGGCGGGGAACGTGCCGGTGGTCGAGCCCATCGTCACCTGGCGCGCGTACATGGGCGGCCGCCCCACGGGCCGCGTCGCGCGCTTCGGCCTCGACCATGTCTCGCGGTTCGTCGTGGCCGTCGGCGGTCGTTTCGTCGCCAAGCACGGCGTCTCGGGGGCGACGCTCTGGAAGAGCGACATCCTCGGCGTGGGCGCGGTCGAGGCGTTCGCCGATCTCGACGGCGATGGCAGAAACGAGGTCGTGGTCCGCACCGAGACGCGCACGCACGTCCTCGACGGCCTGACGGGGAAACTCCTCTGGAGCTCGCCGCTCGGCGAGTTCCGCGCGCCCGCGTCCGTCCGCGTGACCGATCTCGACGGCGATGGTTTGTCCGACGTCTACATCGATGAATGCACGGCTTGCGCGACGCCCGGCACCATGACGGCGGGCGCCTTCTCGTTCGCCGCCGGGTTTGGCGCGGGCAGCGCGCTCTGGATGCGACCGGCGAATGCGTCGCCGCCGCCCTCGCACACCGGCACGGATACGATCCTCGACCTCGATGACGACGGTTTGCCCGAGATCGTGCTCACCTCGCCGTCCGAGATCGTGATCGTGAGCGGCAAGGACGGCCAGACCGTGACCACGGTCGGGCTGCCCGGCATCGAGGACAAACCTTTCTCGCAGGCGTATGCGCTCGCGGCCGAGATCGACGGTTTGCCGGGCAAGGAGCTCATCGTTGTGCAGCCGCACGGCCAGGTCGCGGCGAAGGTCGGCCCGCCGGGGATCACGGTGTTCAAGCTCGATCCGCAGACGAAGGCCGGGACGCTACTCTTCCAGCGAAAGAGCGCTGGATACGAGGCCGAAATGGTCGCGCTCGCCGACGTCGCCAAGGACCTCGACGGCGACGGAATCGACGAGCTCGTCTTCTCGCACCGCGCGACCGCTGCGTCGCCGTTCACCACCGAGATCCTGAAGGGCGCGGCAGGCACGACCGTCGCCGTCCTCCCCGGCGCGCGCTTCGAAGGCGCGGCCGACCTCGACACGACGGCTGGCGCGGAGCTCGTCACCGCGACCGCGGCGGGCCTCTCGGTCCACCATTTCGACGGCAATGCCCTCACGTCCCTGGCCGGCCCGATCCCCGGGGTGCGCGCCCATTCGATGCCCGACCTCGAGCGCTGGCAAAGAGGCCCGCTCGACCACCGCCTCGCCGTGCTCCCGCGGCCCGGACAACCCCCGGTGCTCCTCGTCGGCAGGCCCAAATCCGATCTGCCCTACGCTGCACAGGAGAAACCGCAGACCTTCCGGGACATCCAGGGGTTCGCGCTCGGCGCCTCGGGCGCGACGAAGATCGGCGAGCACGTCCCGCTCGTCGGCGACGTGACCGGCGTCTTCGGGGCCGATTTCTCTACCCGGCCGTATCCGCAGGTCGCCGTCGGCACGACTGCGGGCACGATCGTCGTGCTCGGACAAGCGCTGCAAGGGACGAACGGCATCGTCTTCTGGGGCGGCAAGGCGACGGGCTCGCTCGTCGGCGGCGGGATGCAACCGAGCGGGGGCGCCGTGGGCGGGCCGCTCGTCGGGAGCGATGACCTCGGGCCCTTCGTGGTCCTGCCAGGCTCGCCGCTCGGCCTCTACGTCGGCGACGCGCGCTTCGCCTCGCTCATCGTCCCCCCGCTGCCGCGCTTCATTCAGCCCGGCATGCAGGCGGCGAGCATCGTGGACCTCGATTCGCTCGGGATGGCCGTCGTCGGCGTGGAAGGCAGCGCCCTCGTGGCGCGGCGCTCGCAGGACGGCACCTCCCTCGGCGCCGTCGACCTCGGCCCCGGTGCGCCCCACGGCACGCCCTTGCCGCTCCGCGTGCAGGGCCAAAGCGTCCCGCGTGTCGGCCTCGACTGGCGCATCGAGGGCGTGCAGATCGTCCAGTCCGCGGTCGATTTCACCTCCAAGAGCCTCGTTTGGCAGGGCGCACCCTTGCCCTTCGGCGGCTTCTTCGGCTCGGGCGTCGGCGACCTCGACGGCGACGGCACGGATGCGTGGTATTCGATGAACGACGGCCTGAACGCGCGCGACGCCGCGACGGGCGTCGTCACCACGACGCCGGGCAATTACATGTGGTATTCGCTCCCCATGCTCGCCTCGTTCCAGGGCGGGCCCGGGCCCGAGCTCCTGCTCCAGGCGGGCGCCTCCTCGCCGCGGCTCCTCCACGCGGACCTCGGCACTGCGTGGCAAGCGGAGAGCCCCGAGCAGGTCAATGGAATGGCCGGCGCGCGCGTCGTCTGCGACAATGCCCCGCGGTTCGTCACGCCGGCCGTTCTCTCCCCCACGCTGCGCGCCTTCGACGGCGCGACCGGCGCGCTCCTCGGCGCCCGCACGCTCGCCGGCGGCAGCGCGTTCCCCACCGTGGACGCGGCAATCGCCGCGGGCAAGCGCCCCGGCGTGCTCTCGAACGTGACCTCCGTGGCCTCGCTCGGCCCGGGCGGCCCCGCCATTCTCACGGGCTCGACGGACGGACACCTGTATGCCCTCGACGCCTGCACGCTCGATCTCCGCTGGTCGAAGTTCCTCGGCGGCTCGGTCGCCGAGCCCGTCGTGGGTGACACCGACGGCGACGGCGCGGACGAGATCATGGTGGGCGTTGCGGACGGCTACATTCACCACATCGACGTCCCCGGCTGCCTCACGCCGGGCTTCATCTCGTTTGGCGCGACAGACGACGGCCCGCCGGATGATGCGCCGCACGTCGTCAAGCCTGGCGAGGCGGTCACGGTCGCGTTCGCGCCGGTCGCCGAGGCGAAGAGCTACGAATACGCGCTCGTCGGCCCGGACGACCAGGCCCTCTGGTCCCCGGCCTACAAGACCGCCGCGGGGACCGAGATTCCGCTCGACCTCGAGGGCGTGCTCGCCGATCGCCCGTACCGCGTGGCCGTGCGCGCGATCGGCCCGAACGGCGCGAGCCCGGACGTCTTTTCGAGGCCCGTCGTCGTCGAGGACGGGAATGACCCCACGCTCGAGGTCGCGGCGACGGCCGACGGCACGACCCTGCACGTCGCCCTCGATGCCTCGGACGACCTCGCCCTCGACCACTGGCTCGTCAAGATGATCGAGCCCGCGGTCGACTCCGCGGAGGAGATCTTCGCCGGGGAAGGGCTTTTCGAGGGTCGCGCGGGCAAGGCCGAGCTCGCGATCACGCCGCCGTCCACGCTTTTCGGCAAGAAGGTCACGGTGTTCGTCTCCGTGCTCGACTCCGGGGGCAACGAGGCGCTGACCGCAATCAACGCTTCCGTTGATGACAAAGGCCACTTCACGCAAGTCGATCCGCCCGTGATCCTCGATCCGGATCAGCCGATCGAGACCCCGACGCCCGAGCCCACCACGTTCGGCGGCTGCGGCGCTTCGGGCCGAACGCCCGGCGCGTCCGCCCTCGTGGTGGCGCTCGGGCTCGGCCTCGGCGGTCTGTTCCGTCGCGCGCGGCGCGCCTCGACCAAGCGCAGGTAGCGGGCCCATCCGCGCGTCCGTGCGCCCCGCCGCTGCGCAGGCGCTTCCCATCCGAATTCGTGGAACAGCGAGAGTCGAGAGGGAGGCGGGGACAATCTTTCCCCGCCCATTCCACGACACTCCCGCGTCGGCCTTTGCCGCCGCGTGGCACGGCGATGGCACCGAGCGAGGGCATGCTGGTCATCGAGAAAGCGGTGTCGACTGGTTTTTCCTCGGCTCTCCTGCTTTGCGCGCTCACGATCTCGCCCGACGCGCGCGCCCTCACGTTCTCCGGTTTCGAGTGGGATCTCAAGGACAGCGGAGGCGCGCTGGTCGGGCCCGGCCCCAACGTGTTCAGCGCGAGCAACGTGTTCGTCGACCCGCAAGGGCGCCTTCACATGCTGATTCGCCGTATCAATGGCATCTGGACGTCCTCCGAGCTGATCATGCGGGAGTCCATTGGATACGGCACGTACAGGATGGTCCTCGCGACACCGATCGATAACTTTCACCAGCAATCGGTGCTCGGCTTTTTCACGTGGGACAACACGGACGTGCCGGCCAACAACGAGATGGATGTCGAGATCGCGCGATTCGGAAACACGGGCCAGAACCTGTTTCACTCGTTGCAGCCGAGCTCCCGGGGGTACAGCGTGGGTGGCGGCGCCTGGGCCCGGAGCGAACACACGTTCGTCTGGTCGCCCGGTCGCGTGGACTTTTCGAGTGTTCCCCTCGGATTCGGCGGGAGCAGGGTGACCACGGTCTTCACCACGGGGGTGCCGACGCCGGCGAACACGACGTTCCCCCGCATCAACTTCTGGTTGCGCGACGGTCGGCGGCCCTCCGGGATACAGACCCAGCTCGAGGTCATCATCGAGAGGGTCGACTTCTTCTGATCGGCTCCGTCGAGCTCGGCCGGGACGATTGTAAAGAAATGCGTACCCGGGAGGCGCGTGTTGACAGCTGGCGCGGCGAGCCGCAAGCTCCTCCCACGGCGCGAGGCATGAGGCCCGCGCTCGAAACACCCGCCGGGCGCGACGAGCCCCGGCGAGGAGGAGTGAAAATGCATCCTGCATTCGTGGCGTGGTGGCACGCGGGCCGAGGCGGCTCGTGTGGCCCCGAGGGTTGGTCCGGCGGTCGTCGTGCGTGGTTCGGAGGCGGTTGCGGCCCCGGGAGAGGCGGCGGCCATGGGCACGGGGGCGGCGACGATCTGCCCGGCGGCTCCGACTTCGACGGAGCGGGCGGCGGCAACTTCGGCGTGCGCCGGCCGCTGCGATTCTTGGCCCATCGGCTGGAGCTCGACGACGGGCAAATCGCGGAGCTCGCGACGATCCTGGACGAGCTGAAAATCGAGCGGGCGCAAGCCGCGGTGGATCATCGGCGCTCGACGAGCGCGTTCGCCGACGCGGTGCTCGGCGAAAAGATCGACGATACGCGGCTCGATCAGATCCGCGCGGATCGGGTGAAGAGCGCCGAACGGCTGCAAGCATCGGTGGTGCGCTCGATCGGGCGCATTCACGCGATTCTGTCGGCCGAGCAGCGAAAGAAGCTCGCGTATCTCCTGCGAACGGGCGCGCTCGCCATCTGATCTTCCCCAACGGCTGAGCATTGGTCTCATCGCGAGGCGTCGCGCCGGGGCGCTGCCCCGGACCCCGCGGGGGCTGTTCGCCCCTCGACCCGAACCAGGGCAAGCCCTGGACCTTCAGGGAAGAACTGCGCGATGCGCAGTTCTTCCACGGGCCGGTGGCAAGACCAGGGACAGCGTTGCCAATAGAAATGGCAGCGCGGCTGTCTTGGTTGGCAGGGGTCGTTCCTCGGCCTGTTCGATGAACTGCGCATCGCGCAGTTCATCGACCCCGGGTCCAGCGCTTGCGCTGGTCCGGGTCCAGGGGCGGATAGCCCCGGTGGGGCCTGGGGCAACGCCCCAGCGAAGCGGCTCCCAGATGAGACCAATGCTCAGCCCCCCCCGCGCACGTTTCGGGAGTCCGCTCTCGCCTGCCTCGTCGATCATTGCGGCGGGCGCGCCTGTAAAGTTGGCCACCCATTGTAGGGCGACTACCTTGCCGCTCCAACACCAGAGTTTTCGTGTGTCTCGAGACGCGGTGTTGGAGAGTTATGCCCCGCGACGATTTCCGAATCATCAACCGCCTTTTCGCCGTCCTGTTTGCCACCCTCGCCGTCGCTGGCAGCGGCGCATGCAGCCAGATCGACGAGAGCGTACCCGCTGAGGACGTCCACTCCTACCACGACAGCGAGCTCGGCTTCTCGCTTCAGGTCCCCGCGGGCTGGAAGCTCCCCGACGAGCAGCCCATGGGCATCGGCACGACGGTCTCCTTCCGCGATCCGAACTCCACCGCGAAAATCGAGATCGGCGTCCACACGGCATCGTTCAAGCCAAACGATACGCTGGCGAGCTGGACTCGGAAGTACGAGAAGGCTTCTGCCGTCTACGGGCCCGGGGAAACGTCCACGACCCTCGAGACGGGCTTTCGGGTGTCCGGCGAGGATGCGTTGCTCATGACGGGCACGACGCCCGAGATCTCGTACCGAATGGTGAACATCCGTCGTGGTGACGCCATATGGTTCGTCTGGTCGAACCTCCCCGAAAGCGACGCGGCCCTCTTCGACCGCGCCGTTGCGTCATTCACCTTCGACGAGACGAGCCCTCGGACGCTCGCCGAGGTCTATGGCCCGGACTTCCGCGCGCTCGATCTCGACGCATACGATTCGTCCGGCGTTCTCGCCATCAAGGCGCCGACCTCGGCGACCAACCTCGTGGGGACGTACCGGCTCCCGTTCGTCGGAACCTCGGCCATCAGCACGGGCCCGGGGTGCAGCGCGACGCACCAGGGAAGCCATTACGAGGCCATCGACTACATGCTGAGCGACAACTTCCCGGTCCGTGCGGCTTACAGCGGATGGGTCTCATTCTTTGGGTGGAACAATGAAGGTTTTGGTAACCTGCTCAAGATCAACCATCAGAACAGCGAGGAGTCCTTCTACGCGCATCTCAATGGCTGGGCCGGCACGATGTGGAATGGTCAAGCGAGGAGCACCGGCTGCACGGTCGCGTACGCTGGCTGCACGGGCAACTGCAGCGGCACCCACGTCCATTTCGAGGTGCGCGTGAACAGTGTTGCCGCCTCGATCCGGAACCTCCCCGGCAACGTATGGTATACGTCCGCCAATCCGCCCTGCGTGACGAACAGCACCGACGGCTCCGGTACGGGGCCGAGTTCCCCGTGCCCATGAGCGCTGAGCGCCAGATCGTTTCCCGGTAAAGCTTTCCGGGTACGCGGCTAACGCCCGAGATATCGCGTCTCGCCCACGTCGAGGATCCAGAGGTTGTCCTCGGCGCCGCCCTCGGCCTGCCACGCCGCGCGCGCCCGCTCGGGCGGCTCGCCGATCGGCTCGTCCGTCAGCTTGAACGTCCCCCAATGCATGGCCACGAAATGCTTCGCGCGTAGCATCTTCGCGGCCGACGCCGCCTCCTCGGGCCCCATGTGTTGCGGCTCCATGAACCAGCGCGGCTCGTACGCGCCAATGGGCAGCATCGCCCAGTCGATCGGCCCCGCCCGGCGGCCAATCTCTTCGAACGTATCCCAGTACGCGGTATCCCCGGAGTGATACGCCGTGCCCTCGGGCCCGCGGATCACGTATCCGCCCCAGAGCGCGTCATTGCGATCCCAAGGAAGATACATCGACCAGTGCCGCGCCGGCACGAGCGTGATTTCCAGCGAATCGATGCCCGTCGTCTCCCACCAGTCGAGCTCCACGATCTTCGCCGACGCCCCGGCCGCCTTCAAAAACCGCGCATTGCCGAGCGGCGCCACGTACGTCGGCCGATCGCCGAGCCGCTCGATGCTCCACGCGTCGAGGTGATCCCGGTGGTTGTGCGTGATCACGACGATGTCGATCGGCGGCAAGTCCTGCCACGTGATCCCCGGCGCGACGAGCCGCTTGATCGGGCCGATCCGCTCGCCGAGGACCGGATCGAAGAGAATGTTCTTCTTGCCGAGCGTGAGCAGAAAACTCGCGTGCCCGATCCAGGAAAGGCTCGGCTCGGGGCTCTTCACGAGGTCCGCGTCGTGCGGGCGGCTCGGCGTGATGAACCCGCCCGGATCCTTGATCTTCTTGCCTTTCAGCGGATCGAGGACCCGCCAGCGGAAGAGGTCGGCCGGGCCGCGGCGAGGCTGGGTGGCGAGGTGATCGAATCGACCCACGAGACCTCCTCCTTTTCGGAACGCGCTAGCTCACGATACGCAGGCTCTTGCCGACGAGGACCTCGTTGTGGCTGCCCACGCGGTAGCCGGCGAGGTCGAGCGTGACGTACTTGAATCCGTTCTGCTTGCCCGCCGCGACGATCGCGTCGCGGATCTCCGGCTCGGCCGCGCGCGTGAGCTCGGCGAGCGCGAGCTCGATCCGAGCGAGCTCGCCGTGGTAACGCACGCGCACCTGCCGGAAGCCGAGCCGCTTCAGCGCGGCCTCGAAGCCGCCGATCTGCGAAAGCCGTTCCCGCGTGACGCTCGTACCGTACGGGATGCGGCTCGACAGGCAGGCGGCCGCGGGTTTGTCCCAGATGGGCAGTCCCATCGCCGACGCGCCCGCTCGGACGTCGGCCTTCGTGAAGCCGAGCTCGACGAGCGGGCTCAGCACGCCGGCGAGCCGCGCCGCTTCGAGCCCCGGCCGGTAATCGCCGAGATCGTCGATGTTCGTCCCGTTCAGGATCGCCGAAAGCCCCCACTCGGCCCGCTTCTGCGCGGCGATCCGGTAGAGCTCGCTCTTGCAGTGGAAGCAGCGGTCGGGGTTGTTCGCGACGTAGCCGGGATCCTCGATCTCGTTCGACGCGACCAGCCGATGATCGGCGCCGATCGAGCGGGCGACCTCGATGGCATCCTCGTGTTCGCCCGGCGCGAGGCTCGGCGAAACGGCCGTCATGCCGATGGCGCGAGGACCGAGGGCCGCGTGGGCGGCCGCGAGCACGAACGCGCTGTCGACGCCGCCGGAGTAACAGACGAGGACCGAGCCGAGCTCGACGAGCCTCTCGCGAAGCCGAGCGAGCTTGTCCTCGATGGCAGGTGCTTCGGCCATGGGCTGAGGATGTAACACGCGGTCAGTCCCCGGGAGGGGAGGCGGCCCGCTTTTCGTCGGCGTTCTCCGGAGCGGCCACGGGCGCGGCCTTTCCATCGGGCGCCTTCGTATCCTCGGGTTTGGCTTCGGTCGAGGGCGCCTTCGGTGTGTACTCGAACACCTGCAGGTTCGGTTCGAGCAGCTTGAAGATGCCCTTTTGCACGTCGTCGCCCATCTGGCCGGTGATCACGGCGATCCAGTGCGGGTGCGTGTTCGCGGCCTGTTCGAGACGGTTCCACATGCGCGGGCGCAGGCTCACGCGCGCGCCTCGCTTGCCGAAGTCGACGTGGAATTCCTTCCAGCCGTTCTTGTCCGTGGTGACCTCGGTGGGGAGTCGGTTGATTTTGATGGTGACTTCGAGCTTGCCGACGAGCGCCATGCGGGCCTCCACGTCCTCGGGACGGTGCCTAAATCGGAGCCGGAACACAAGTCGAGCCCGCCTCGCACCGAGTTACTTGCGGGAGAAGGCCGGAATGGGTGACGCTTGGGGCCTCTCATGAACCGCACCTCGCTTGGAAGGTCCGTCGCGCTCGCCGCCACGCTGGGGGCTTTCGCCGCGCTCGTCGGCTGCTCGGACAACCGCCTCCCGCCCGTGCCCGTGCCGAAGGCGGAGCAGAAGAGCCAACTGCCGCGCTGGTACCCCGAGAAGGCCTGGACCGCGAAGGAAGGCCAGAGCCAGATCTACATCGAGGGCAAGATCGTCTTCCAGACCGGCAGCGCCACGATCCACAAGTTCGGCGAGACCGAGAAGGTCCTGAAGACGCTGCTCGCGTTCATCAACGAGCACCCCGAGGTCACGCGCCTGCGCATCGAGGGGCATACGGACGACGCCGGAGCCGAGGACAAGAACCAGGACCTCAGCGCGAGGCGCGCGCTCAGCGTGTGCAACTGGCTCGTCGACAACGGCGTGAGCCACCTGCGCCTGCTCGCCGTGGGCTTCGGCGAGACGAAGCCGCTCGCGCCGAACGAGCTCGAAATGGGCCGCGCCGAGAACCGCCGTACCGAGTTCCACGTCGCCGAGGTCGACGGCAAGGCGTTCCTCGGCAAGGACCCGACCGCCGGCGGCATGGTGCTCGACGTGCCGAGCCTCGAAGAGCGCAAGGCCGAGGAAGAAGCGCGCAAGAAGCCGGTGATCGCGGTCGTGCCGACCTTGAACTTCAAGCCCACGGGCAACGAAGTGAAGAAGGTCCAGGACAAGCAGATCTCGCTCGACCCGACGCAGAAGAAGCCCGAGCAGAAGAAGTAGCGGCTACGGTCCGAGGTGCCGCGCGGCGGGGTTCGGCGTGCGGTACCGATCGAGCATCGCGAGCGTCTCGCGGAGCGACTGCCAGTAATCGAGCACGTTGCCCTTGGGCGTCGCGTATTCGAGGAAGAGGTTGTCGTCGGTGGAGACGATCGGCTCCCCGGGCGTCTCCGCGACGAACCGATCGAGCTCCTCGCCCGACGCCACGAGCTCGTCGAGCAGGCCCGGGAGCGTGCCGGCGCCGAGCGTCTCGCGGATTGCGGGCACGGTGGCGAGGCGATCGAGCTCGGCGCGCGAGGCGACGAGGGGCCGCGCGCTCGCCACAAGGATGCCCTGCGATCCGCCGACGAAGAGCGCGACGTGCGGGAAGACGACGCGCAGCGTGCGCACGATGGCGGCGAGCTCGCGCCTGCGGATGTGGTGGAGCTGCACCCACTGCTGGAGGATGCCGCCCTCGGCGAGGCGCGCTCGTACGAGCTCGTAGAATTCGCGGCTGTAGAGGCTCGCGGCGCCCGCGAACCACACGCTCGTGAGCTCCATCGTGACGAGGTCGTATCCGCCCGGCGAGACGAGCAGGTGGTTTCGACCGTCCTCGAGCGAGAGCACCGTGCGCGGATCGTCGAGCGAGTTTCGCGCCGGGCCCGAGAAATATTTCCGCGACGCGTCCACGATCGCGGGCGAGATCTCGGCGACCTCGATGCGCTCCCACGGATAGGTGGCGATCGTGCCGAGCGTCGTGCCCGTGCCGAGGCCGATGACGAGCACGCGCTTTTCGCTTCCGCGGAGGAACATCGAGGGGAAGTGCGCGAACCTGCGCTGCGCGGCCATCTCGGGGCCGTTGTCGCCCTGGAATTTGCCGTTCGTGTAGAGCGTGAGCACCTCGGCGCGCCGCGCCACCGTGGTCACGCCGCCGTGCACGTCCTCGCGCACCATCTCGATACGATCGGGCGGCGGGCCCGCGGAGAAGTAGACGTTCGCGCCGTTCGTCATGCGCGCCATGTCCCAGCGCGGGAGTACGAGCGCGACGACGATCGCGGCCGCGGGCAGCGCGAAACGCGACACCGCCGAGCCCTTGTCCCCGGCCGCCACGCGTGACGCGAGCACCGAGGCGATCGCGAGCGCCGCGACCACGCCGAGGAGCGTGCCCTGCGACCCGAGCGCCGGGAGGATGAAGTAACCCGTGATGATCGAGCCGAAGATCGTGCCGACCGTGTTCACCACGGTCAGCCGTCCGACCCGCGCGCCGACGTCGGGCATCGAGGCGACGCGGTGGAGGAGGAGCGGAAACGTCGTGCCCAGGAAGACCGTTGGGACCGCAAGGATCAGGAGCGCGGCGAGAGCACGCACGAGCTCGCGGCCGGCCCAGGAGTGCACGTGCTTGCCCGCGAAGAGGAAGAGGCGCGGGAGCTCGGCCCAGAGCGGCATCGTGACCGCGAGCGAGATCGCGGCGGCGCCGAGGCCGAGCGCGAGCGCGCGATCGCCGCGTTTCTCGGCGAGGGCAGGGGAGCGCGCCGCGCCGATGGCCAGGCACACGAGGAAGACGGCGAGCATCAGGCCGAACGCGTACGCGCTGTTGCCGATGAGCAGCGCGAGCAGGTGCGTCTCGACGACCTCGGCCGCGAACACGATGAACCCCGAGGCGAACGCGAACGCGAGCGCCATTTCCTCGCGGTAAGGACCGTGATCCTGCGCGGCGGGCGCCGTGGCTTTCCGGCCCGCATCGTCCGGCTCGTTCGTCTCCTTCGCATTCAAGATGGAACGCGCCGGGGTCTCCGCGGGCGCGCGTCTGCCCGCGACGATCGCGGTCACGCCGATCGTCACGTTCGCCAGGGCCGCGGCCCAGATCGTCCCGCGCACGCCGAGCGCGGGCAGGACGAGGTACGCGCTCGTCAGCGCGCCGATCGCGCCACCGGCCGTGTTGATGGCGTACAGCAGCGACAGCCTGCGCCGGCTGTGCTCGCCGACCTCGCCGGCGACCACGCGCGACAGGATCGGCAGCGTCGCGCCCATCGCCACCGTCGGAACGATGACCACGAGCGCCGTCAGCGCGCCGCGCGCCGCCGTGAGGATCGCGAGCGAACCCGGGGCCTTTTGCGCGACGTGGACGTACGCCGCGGTCAGGGCTTCGAGCGCGGCGGGCGAGGCGGCGACGACGAGGCCGACGATGATCTCCAGCACCCCGTAGGCCACGAGCGGGCGGGCGATGCGCGCGGCGCGCTTGCCGCCGAGGTGCGCGCCGAGCGCCATGCCTCCCATGAACGCGGCGAGCACCGTGCTCACGGCGTACGCGGTCGCGCCGAAGACGTAGCCGAGCAGCTTGCCGAACGCGACCTCGTAGAGGAGCCCGGTCGAACCGGAGACGAGGAAGAGCGTCACGACGAGGGAAAACCGAGGTCGCACGCCGCGGACGATAGTCGAAGGGGCCGAGATCGCACGGCGCGAAAAAGGCCATCGCGTTGATCCCGGCGCGCGTGGCCCGCGGTATCCTCGGGGCGCGATGCGTGGCCCTGTGATGAAGATCGAGGACATCGCCGTTCGTTACGGTGATTGCTGGTCCATCCGATCGGCCACGATCACCCTCGAACCCGGCGTGATCCACGCGATCCTCGGGGAAAACGGGGCGGGCAAGTCGACGCTGCTCAAGGCGGCGGTGGGGGTCGCCCCGCGCGTGGCCGGCACGGTGCGGATCGAGGGCGGTGCGGGCGCCATTGGAATGGTGCACCAGCACTTCATGCTCGTCTCCGCGTTCACGGCGCTGGAGAACCTCGTCCTCGGGAACGAGCCCACGCGCTCGTTTGGCCGACTCGATCTCGCGAAGGCGCGGCGTGAGGCCGAGGCGCTCATGGAAAAGACGGGGCTCCGGGTGAACCTCGACGCGCGCACCTCGGATCTCGCGGTAGGCGAGCGGCAGCGGCTGGAGATCCTGCGCGTGCTCTACCGCGGCGCCCGCGCGATCCTGCTCGACGAGCCGACCGCGGTGCTCTCGCCGCTCGAAGCGGAGGAGCTCTACACGACACTCGGCGCGCTCGCAGAAGGCGGCGCGACGATCGCCGTGGTCACGCACCGCATGGACGAGGTCATCCGCTTCGCCGGCCACGTGACGATCATGCGGCGCGGCAGGACCGTGCTCTCGCGGCCGATCGCCGCGGAGGAGCGCAGCGATCCGAAGCGGCTGGAGGACCAGCTCACGCGAGCGATCATGGGCGGAGAGCCGCCGCCCGAGGCGAGCCCGCCCGCGCTCGCGGACGATGCGAAGATCGCGCTCTCGATCGAAGACCTCGTGCTCGTCGACGCCGGGGGCAAACGTGTGCTCGACGGCCTCAGCCTCACCGTGAAGAAGGGCGAGATCGTGGGGATCGCGGGCATCGAGGGCAACGGGCAGCGCGAGCTCGTGCGCGCCGTGGCGGGGCTCGAACCCGGCGTGGCCGGCTCGATCGTCCTCGGCGGGGCGCGCCTGCCCGCCGTTCGATCCACGGAGGATCTTCGCAAACGGCGCCGCGCGATCGCCGTGGTCCACGAGGATCGCCACGCGGACGGGCTCATGCTCGACGCGTCCGTGGGCGACAACCTCGTGCTCGGCGAGCTCGGCGAGATCGACGGACCGGGCGCGGAAGCTGCGTTGATCTCGCGGCGGATCGAGCGGTTCGGCGTGAATCCGCCCGAACCGGCGCGGCGCGCGGGGGAGCTCTCCGGCGGCAACCAGCAGAAGGTCGTGGTGGGGCGCGCGCTCGATCGCATCGAGGCGAGCCCCGAGCGCGCGCTCGTCGTCCTCGGACAACCGACCCGCGGCGTCGACGTCGGCGCGGCGTCGACGATCCACGGCGCGATCGTCAAGGCCGCGGAAAAAGGCCTCGCCGTGCTCGTCGTGAGCGCGGACCTCGGCGAGCTCCGGCGCCTCTCGCATCGCATCCTCGTCCTCCACCGCGGCCGCATCGTGGCCGAGCTCCCGCCCACGACCTCGGACGACGTCATCGGCCGGGCCATGCTCGGCATGGAGGACGCGTGAACGACAAACGCGCCCGCGCCCTGCTCCCGATCGTCCTCGCGATCGCGGGCGGCATCCTGCTCTTCAACCTGATCGCGTTCGCGTTCGGAGAGGCGCCGGCCTCGGCGCTGCGCCTCGCGTTCGAGGGCACGTGGGGAACGCCCTACGGTTTCGGGCAGGTCCTCTTCAAGGCCACGCCGCTGCTCTTCACGGGCCTCGCGTTCGAGGTCGCGCTCCGCGCAGGCCTCTTCAACATCGGCGCCGAGGGACAACTCGCGCTCGCGAGCCTCGTGGGCGCGCTCGTCGCCGCGAAGCTGCCCGCCTCGCTGCCCATGCCGATCGCCCTGCCGATCGTGCTCGCCTCGGCCGCCGCGGTTGGCGCCCTCGTCGCGTTCGTCCCGGCGATCCTGCGCGCGCGTCGCGGCGTGCACGAGATCATCACGGCGATCATGGTGAACCGCATCGTGGACGCGATCCTCCCGTGGACGTTCTCCACGGTGCTTGGCTCCACGTCGCTCCGCACCGCGGACATCGCGCCCGGCGCTGCGCTCCCGCGCCTCGATCGTGTCGTTCCCTCGTTCGCGGGCAGCGCCGCGAGTTTTGCGTTCCCGTTCGCCGTCGTGACCGTCTTCGTCGCGATGTCGCTGCTCGACCGCACCCGGCCTGGCCGCGAGATCCGCTGGGTCGGCCTTCGCCCCGAGGCTTGCCGCGCCGAGGGCATCGACGTCGAGCGGCGCATGCTCTTCGCGATGCTCCTCTCCGGCGCGCTCGCCGCGCTCGCCGTCTCCTCCACCGCGCTCGGGTACAAGGGCTACTACGAGCTTGGCCTCGGCGCGGGCGCGGGGTGGAGCGGCATCGCGGTTGCGATGCTCGGACGCGGCAAGGCGATCGGCATCGTGCTCGCCGCGATTTTCCTCGGCACGCTGGAGCAAGCCGGCCTCGCGGTGAACGCGCGTGTCCCGAAGGAGGCGATGGACGTCCTCGAAGCCACGCTCATCGTCCTCGTCGCCGTGGCGAGCCGTGTCGCGACCAAGCGCACGGGCGTCGTGCAGACCGCCGATCCCGAGCCTGAACCTCCCCGCGACAAACCCGCCGCCACGCCTGCCTCCGAGGAGGTCCGCTCGTGAGCTCGATCTTCTCCCTCACCATGCTCGCCGAGTCGATCCGCATCGCCGTGCCTTACGCGTGCGCGGCGATCGGCGGCGTGTGGGCCGAGCGCGCGGGCGTCATCCAGATCGGCCTCGAAGGCATCCTGCTCACGGGCGCGTTCACCGCGGTCGCCGTCACGCACGCGACGAACAGCCCCACGCTCGGCCTCGTCGCGGCGATCGGCGCGGGCGTCGCGCTTTCGCTCGGCCACGGCCAGCTCACCGAGCGCGCCCGCGTGCACGCCGTCATCAGCGGCATCGCCTTGAACCTGCTCGCGCTCGCCGCGACGCGCATGGGCCTGCGCGCTCTTTACGACAGCGCCTCGAACTCCCCCGGCATCGAGGCGTTCCGCTTCGGCCCCACGGGCGCCACGGGCGGCGCGATGCTCCTGCGCGTCCTCGCCGATCCCGTCTTCTTCTGCGCGCTCGCGGCCGTCGCCGCGACCCCCTTCGTCCTGCAACGCACCCGCTTCGGCCTGCGTGTTCGCGCTGCGGGGGAAAACCCTGTCGCGGTCGCGAGCGTCGGCATCTCCGTCACGCGCGTCCGCCTGGCCGCGCTCGCCGTCTCCGGCGCGATCTGCGCGCTCGGCGGCGCGCACCTCGCGTACGACCAGCAACGTTTCGAGTCCGGCATGTCCGCGGGGCGTGGCTTCATCGCGCTCGCGGCCGTCGTCGTCTCGGGATGGCGCGCGGGCCGTGCAGCGCTCGCGTGCCTCGCGTTCGGCGTGCTCGAAGCCTTGCAGATCATGCTTCAGGGTGACGTGCGCAAGACGGCCATCGGCGACCTGATCCAGACCTTGCCCTACGTCGCGACGCTGCTCGTGCTCGCGCTCGCCCCGCGCCGCGCGGGCGCGCCGGAGGGGCTCGGCAAGCACGCTGCCGACTAGGCGGCATCCCGGCCGCACCTCGATCGACGCAAAAGCTCCCCACCGCGTGCCGTGACTGTCCTTGCGCGCGTGCAACTCGCCTCGATCCACGTGCACGGAGCTCCTTGCACCCGGGCGAGCGCAACCAACGACCGTGGATCCCTCCGCTTGCACCGACGCAAGCGCGAGCCCGCACACCCAATCTCCTCGCTCGCGCCGGTGCGAGCGCCCCCGCGCCATGTGCGCGATGCGCCTTGCGCGGGTGCAAGCCACTCCGAGCAGATGGCGCGGACCTGCTTGCGCGTGTGCAAGCGCATTCGGCGACGGGTGATGGATCCATTTGCGCGCGTGCAACACACGCCCCGCAACGCGAGGAGACTCTTTGCTCCCATGCAGGAGCTTTGACCTCACCCCCCAACCCTCCCTCTCCACACAGTGGAGAGGGAGGGTTGGGGTGGGTGAGGTCGGATGCCTGTGGAACCCCCTCTCAACCCGGCCGCTTCACCACATCCACAAAACTCTCCACCGTCCGCCCATCCGCCACCCCGATCACCCGTGTCTCCCGCGACGGCCCCGTCGCTCGCACCACCTCGTCGAGCGGCACGCCCCACGCGCGCGCCAGCGCCTCTAGCACCGCGCCTGCCAGCGTCTGCAACACCGCGCGCCATGGCTCGCTCCTCGGCGCTTCCTCGCTTGGCCACAGCGTCGGATCACGCGTGTCTTCGAGGATCGCCGGCAGGTGCATCCGCACCACGAGCACGTTCGGCGCGAGCTTGATCTTCGAGCGCCACCACGGACCGCGCCCGCTCTGGTGATCCCGCACGAGCAGCACCTCGTCCGGCACCGCGTCCCACGCTGCGATCGCTTGCTCCGACAGCCATCCCGTGGCGCCCTCCGCGATCGGCAGCGCCCCGAGCCGACCGCCGCATGCACGCACGACCTGCGCGCACGCCATCTGCTCCGCCGGCTCCTTCACGAGCGCCGGCAAGAGCGCGGCTTGCTCCGACGCCCACCGCGCGAGCTCCTGCCGCTCCACCACCGGCACCACCGTCGCCTGCCGTGTCGCCCCGGGCCGACCCACGAGCACGCCCGAGATCCCGCGCATCGAACACGCGCGCAGCCCGCCCACGGCCACCACGCCCGCGTAGGTCGGGTGGATGCACGCGCGGCCCACCATGTCGCCCGACGAGGTCGCGAGCGGTCGCAGGTTCTGCGCCATCTCCGGGATCTCGCGTGGCCAGAGCCTCTCGAACGGCTCGGGCTCCGGGCTCCATGTCCGACCGAGCAGCTCGTAGCCGTCGATCGTCATCCAGTCCGACGCGGGCACCACGCGCGTGCGCTTGCCGTGCGCGTCCTCCATGTCGAGGTGCACGTCGAGCGCCGGGCACAGCCACGCGCAGAGCTCCTCCAGCGTCCAGCAGCGGTCGTGCCCGCGCCGATAGAAGATCCCGTCCGGCGCGTCCGGCGGCGCGCGCAGCCACACCCGCACGCGCGTCCCCGCGTCGCTCATCACCTCGCCTTCGCCGGCTGCGCGCAAGATCGGGCGCGTCGTCCCGCCCGCGTAGAGCTCGAGCACGCTCGTCTCCTTGCGCCCCCGCTCCGACGTGCGTGTCGTGATCCGGGCCCTTTGACCCCAAAGGAACACGGCGAACGGCCCGAGCCCGCCGCCTCCGCGGCGGAAACCCTTCGCCAGAAGCCCCGGCGGATCACGGCGCAGGAGCAGCGACGACCAGTACTCGCTCGCCGTGTCGCGCAGCGGCGCCGAGAGCGCCGCCGCGGACATCCCCGTACCCGTGTCCTCGATCTCGAGCCAGTGCCCTTCCTCGTCCTCGCCGAGCCGTACCGTGATCGTGCCCCAGTCGCTCGGCCACTCCTCCAGCATGCGCCGCGCGCGCACCGCGCTCGCCGCGTTTTGCACGAGCTCGCGCAGCGGTATCGACGCGTCGCTCTCGTCGAGCCGCGTCGCGCCGAGCCGCTCCACGAGCGACGGGATGTCCGTCACGTGCACCCGCGTGTCCACCGGCGTCCATCCTTCGACGGGAAGGAAATCCGCGAGCCGGCTCGGATCCTCCACGCCCGCCACGCCCCGCGCCACGAGCCTCGGACGACCTGCCTCCGCGAGCAGCGTGTCCACGATCCGGAGCTCGCGATCCACCGCGACCAGCGTGTCCATCCCGAGCCAGAACGCGGGCGCTTCCTCCACGGTGAAGGGACTATCCGCGAGGAAGATCAACCGGCTGTTCGCGACGTACGGCTCGCGCAGTTTCTCCTGCAGAACCCAGTGCTCCCGCCGCGCCCCCGCGGGCCTGCGCGCCGCGCGCCAGAAGTGCGGCGCGCGTGAAAAATCGATCCGCGACACGTCCGCGATGCGCAGAAGGCACGCGAGCTTGAACGCGTCCACCGTCCAGCTCGAGGGCATCCCGGGCAGCGGCGCGATCGTTTCGTGGAAGTGCTCCGGCAGCTCCGTCGCGAGCCACAGGTGGCTCCGCGCGATACGCCCGATCGTCGACCCGTACGCGTGCCTGAGCTCTGCCGGCTCGACCAGGTGGTGCTCCTGCCCGCGCGCGTCCCCGTACGGCGCGAGCGCGAGCCGCTCGGCGTGCCGCGCGTAGAGCGTGCGCAACGTCTCCGCGATCGCCTCTTGCTCGATGTCGGCCGGCGGCTGCTCGAGCTCCGCTGTCGTCGGCGCGCGCCCGAGCTTGCGCACCAGCATGCCCACGACCGCGTCGAGCCATGTGCGCTCGCCCTTCAGCGCGTCCGTGCCTTCGTGCATCGTCGCCAGCGCGAGCGCGAGATCGTGCACCACGAGCGACGATGCGAGCACGAACGCCTCGGGTGGCGTGAGCGGGAAATTCGGCCCCGCCACCGTGTCCGCGCTGATCCACAGATCGTCGGTGTGCAAAAGGTCCGCGAGGCTCGGCTCGTCGGTGCGCGCCGCGACCATCTCGTTCGCGATGGCCGTGGCGCGCCCGCGGATGCGCATCAGCGCGTCGCGCAAGGTCCCGCGTGGACTCGCGGCGTCGTCGGCCTCGCGGGGCGCGAGCGTGCTTTCCCAGAGCGTGGTCGTCTCGAGGTGCGCCATCGAGACGAGCGTATTCTGACTCTGCCCGTGAGGGGGAGGGGGAAGGGGGCGCGGGAAAGGGAGGAGACGTGCTCGTCTGCCGAGCGCAATGCGTTACGGCGCGGGCGAGCGCGGCTCCTGCGTGGCGGGCTTGTCCGACGCATCCCGCGGGAACCGCTCCTTGTGCGTCGCGAGCATCCGTTCGGCGATCGCGACCACGTCGCCTACGTCCTTGCCGTATCCATCGGCGCGGATCTCCTCGGCGAACGAGGGCGTCGTCACGGCGCCGCCGATCATCACCACGTGCGGCAGCCCCTGGCCTCGCACGGCGTCGATGACGTCCTTCATGCGCATCATCGTCGTCGTCATCAGCGCGGACAGGCCGATGATCTGCGCCTTGTGCTCGCGCGCGGCGGCGAGGATGTCCTCGAGCGGCACGTTGCGGCCGAGATCGTGCACGTCGAAGCCGAAGTTCCGGAGCATCAGCCCCACGATGTTCTTGCCGATGTCGTGGATGTCGCCCTTCACCGTGGCGAGGATGACCGTGCCCTTCTTCTCGACGTTGCCCGACGCTTCGAGCAGCGGCATCAGCACGGCGACGCCGGCCTTCATCGCGTCGGCGCTGGCGATGAGGTGCGGGATGAACTTCTTGCCCGTGCCGAACAGATCACCGAGGTGCCGGATCGCCGGCGTGAGCACGTTCAGGAAGATGTCGAAGGGATCCAGGCCCTCCGCGAGCCCGCGCTTCACGAGCCCGGGCACGCCGTCCTTGTCGCCCTCGACGACCGCGTCCCAGAGAAGGTCGCGTGTCCCCTTCGCCTTGCCCGCGCCCGCTTCGCCCTTCGGCTCGTCGCCGCCCGGCGTCGCCACGTTGAGGAGCTGACCCGCCTTCGCCGCGTCGAGCATCGCCTGATCACGCTTCCTCTGCGCTTCGAGCGGCACGGCCATGTCGATGTAGCGCCGGCAGCCCGCGTCCCTTCCTGCGAACAGGCTCGCCGCGGCCACGGTCTCCTTGAGCAGAGGATCGACCGCGTTGCAGATCGCGCTGTCGAGCCCCGCCGCGATCGCCTGCGCGAGGAACGTGTTGTGCACGGTCTTCCGCAGCGGGATGCCGAACGAGACGTTGGACAACCCCAGCGTCGTCGCGCATCCGAGCTCGGTCGTGATGATGCGGATCGTCTCGATCGTCTGCGCCGCGGACGCGGGTGCCGCGCTCACCGGGATCGAGATGCAGTCGAAGACCACCCACTCCTTGGGGATCCCGTGCTCCTCGCACATCCGCAGGATCTTCTCGGCGTTGCGCACGCGATCGATCGCGCGCTCGGGGATCTCGCTCTCGGCGCACATACCGATCACGGCGCAGCCATAACGCTTGATGATCGGAAGTAAGAAGTCCGCCTTCTCGCGCACCGGATCGACGCTGTTCACGAGCGGCCGGCCCGGGAACGCCCGGATACCACGCTCGAGCGCGTGCACGTTCGCCGAGTCCACGACGAGCGGCAGATCCGTCACGTTCTGCACGGCGAGCACGGCCTTCTCCAGCATCGCCGCCTCGTCCACGAGCGGCACGCCGACGTTCACGTCGAGCGCCATCGCTCCGCCCTCGGCCTGCGCCCGCGCGTCTTGCACGATGAGGTCCGTCCGGCCCTCGCGGATCGCCTGCGAGAACACCTTCCGCCCCGTCGGGTTGATCCGCTCGCCGATCGTCACGAACGGCGCGCCCTTCCCGATCCGGAGGCTCCGGCTCCGCGACGTGATCCACGTCCCCGGCAAGCGGCTTGTCGCCGCGTGCGGCTTGTGCCCGACCTCCGAGGCGATCATGCGGATGTACTCGGGCGTCGTGCCGCAGCAGCCGCCCACGATCGCCGCGCCGCGATCCACGAACTGCTTCGCGAACGGCGCCATCTGATCGGCCGTCTGCGGGAAGACCGTGCGGCCGTGCCGCATCACCGGCAGGCCCGCGTTCGGCTGCACCGAAAGCGGCAGTGACGTCGCGCGCGCCATGCGCCCCACGACCTCCAGCATGTCCTCCGGCCCGACCGAGCAGTTCACGCCGATCACGTCGGCGCCGCAGGCTTCGAGCACGATCGCCGCCGTCTCTGGATCCGTGCCCGTGTCCGTCAATCCGCGCACCGTGTACGTCATGTGCGCGATCACGGGGACCGTCCGCGAGACGTCGCGCACGCCGATGAGCGCCGCCTTCATCTCGACGAGGTCGAACATCGTCTCGATCGCGATCACGTCGACGCCCGCGTCCACGAGCGCGCGTGCTTGCTCCGCGAAGATCTCGACGGCCTCTTCGAACGGCAGCTCTCCGCCCGGTTGCAGCGTCGTCCCGCTCGGGCCGATGTCGCCCGCGACGAGCGCGCGCTTATCCCCGATCGCGCGCCGCGCGTTCTGCACGGCCGCCGCGTTGATCTCGCGCACGCGGTCCGACGCGCCGTACTCGCCGAGCCGGAGCCGCGAGGCCCCGAACGTGTTCGTCAGGAGGATGTCCGCGCCGGCGTTCACGTACTCGCGGTGCACGGCGACGATCGCGTCGGGCTCCTCCACGTTCCAGAGGTCCGGCGCGTATCCGTCGGGAAGCCCGCGCGCCTGCAAGAACGCGCCCATCGAGCCATCGAGGATCAGCACCTCGCTGCGCAGCCGCCTCGCGAATTCCTGACGATTCACGCGGTCTCCTTAGCTCGATTTCGAGCCGGTGACGACCGGATCCCCCTCGTTTTCCAGCGCTCCCCCGTCCTCCCGCGGTACGAACGCCACCACCGTCGTCACGGATTTCCGGGGCCAGAGGCTCATCGCCTCGTTTGCCGTCACGCCGATCCGCGAAGCCTCCACGAACTGGCAAAGCGCGCCTTGTGCCTCGATCGGATAGCCTTCATACCCCGGCCGATACCGCGAAAGCCGCGCGAGCCCGGCCCGCGCGAGATCCGATGCGATCCGCGCCTCCACGGCCCGCGACGCACGGTCCACGAGGAACGTCCCCAGCGCGTCGAGGAACCACGCCTCGGCCGGCTCGCCGCGCCGTGCGAGCTCATCCAGCGCCTCGTCCCATCGCTCCCCGAGCGTGACCGCCAGGAACCCGACCTCACGCGCGCCCGCAAACCGCCTCGCGAGCACGGACGAACGCAGAAGCCCCGGCGGCGCCCCGCACGTCACGACCTCGTCCTCGCGGATCTCCTCGACTTCCGCCGTTCGAAACACCCCTTCGAACGAGGCCATCGCGAGCGCGCGGCCGTACGCGAGCCGAATTGCCTCCTGCACCCCGCGCTCCTCGATGTCGGTGATCCGCGTCGCGTGCGGCACGCGGAGGGCGCGCAGCACCTCGCGCTCGTCCGGCGCCTCGAGCCCGCTCCGCATCGTGATCACGCCGTGACGTAGCAGCCGCATGGCGTTTTGTTCCGTAGCGTCATCTACCACTGGCAAGTGCGCGGGAGGTTGCCTATCTTAGGGAGCGTCTGGGAGCCGCCGGCCTCTGCGCGGCCTCTGTGACGCAACAACCGGCGTCCATGGCTCCTCCGGACGAGGCTACGAGGAGGACTATGTCTATCAGCATCACGCCTAAAGCGGCCGAGAAGGTCGTCGAGATTGCGACGGCCGAGGACCTCATCGGGCAGGGCCTGCGTCTGCGTGTCATCGGCGGTGGTTGCGCCGGCTTCTCCTACGATCTCTACTTCGAGGACAAGCCGACCGACCTCGACGAGACCTTCGAGGACAAGGGCATCAAGCTCTACGTCGACCCCCTGAGCTATCAGTACCTCGACGGTACGGAGATCGATTACGTGGAAGGCCTCCACGGCTCGGGTTTCAAATTCTCGAACCCGAACGTGAAGAGCACCTGCGGCTGCGGCTCTTCGTTCAACGCCTAGCACGCTCCCTGAGCCCGCCCGAGGCGCTCCCACGCGCCTCGCCGTCCGCTCTCCCGCGGACGGCAAAAGACACGAAAATCCCTTCGATTTCCGGTTTTCTGCGTTCTCCGGTCCCTCGGAGATCGCCCCCGTTGCGCCCGTTCCGGTCGCACAGCGTGCAGCCACGCCGCACCCATGGTCCTTTCTCTCTGGGGCCATGTCACCCCGTGAGCCAGGGGCGTGCCACACGTTGGCCACCTTCAAACGAATCGCGGGCGGCGTGAGTCATGCAGGGAGTCGGTCCGTCGGGGCCGACGTCCTCGAAGGCCCCTCAAACGGCGTCCACGGCGGGTAGGCCCGAGCGACGACGGTGCGCCTCACTGGAAATCGCACCTTTCATGAGAATGAGGGAAGACGTGCAGACCTCTCGAGACCAAAGCAGCGCGGTTTCTCGGTATATCGCGCACGTTCGGCAAATTCCGGAGCTCTCGCGCGAGGAGGAGGTCGAGCTCGCCCGTGCTTTCCGGGATCGGGGAGACGAGCGCGCGGCCGCACGGCTGGCGCTCGCCAACCTGCGGCATGTCGTGTCCATCGCGATCAGCTACCGGCGTTATGGCATTCCTCTCGCCGATCTCATCGCCGAGGGGAACTTCGGGATCGTACACGCGATCCGCAAGTACGACCCGGATCGCGGCAATCGGTTCGTCACGTATGCGGCATACTGGATCCGTGCGTACATCCTGAACCACGTGATTCATTCGTGGAGCCTCGTCGGCGTCGGATCCGGCCCGCTCCGGTCGAAGATGTTTTTCCGTCTCCGCCGCGAGCGCGCGCGTATCGCAGGGCTCGTGGGCGAGGGCGAAGCGGGGGACAAGCTCCTCGCCGAGAAGTTCGGCGCCCCCGCGGAGAAGGTCGTCGAGATGGCCCGGCGGCTCGAAGCCCGAGACGTCTCGCTCGATACGAAGGTGTTCGAGGACGGCGCGCGCTCGCTCGTCGATACGCTCGTCGCCGAGGACCAGGATCAAGAGGAGCGATTCTCACGCGCCGAGGAGGGAGCGCTCCTGCGCGAGCGGCTCGAGCAGGCGGTGCAGAATCTCGATCCGCGGGAGCGATACATCGTAGAGACGCGCATGATGGCCGATCCGGAGGAGGAGCTGTCGCTCGCCGAGATTGGCAGGCGCCTCGGCGTGTCGCGCGAGCGCGCGCGCCAGCTCGAGGCCCGCGCCAAGCGGAAGCTGCGCGACCGGCTGCACCCGCTGGCGGCTTGATTCTCTTTGGCCGAGGGGGACGCACAGCGTCCCCCTGGCGTGCTGCTGCTGCTGCTGCTGCTGCTGCTGCTGCTGCTGCTGCTGCTGCCGCTGCCGCTGCCGCTGCCGCTGCCGCTGCTGCTGCTGCTGCTGCCGCTGCTGCTGCTGCCTCCGGAACGCTCGTCCTTTCTTCTCGTCCGGGGAGGTCGATTGTGCCCGCGTGCTCGGAAGGCGAAAGGCCGAGCCGTGCTCGCCGTGCTCGCCGTGCTCGCTTCGCTGCGCGCGGCTCCGCGCGGCTGCGCGCGGTGCGAGGCTTCGCCTCGCAGCCTTTCGCCTTCCTCCGCGCGCGGGCCGGGGTTCGGGGTCCCCGGTCGGGGATACGGAGGAAACGATGGCGCTCAGGATTTATGGCGTGGCGATTGAAATGCTCAGGCTGTTGCGGCCGGTGATTCAGAGGATCGGGACGAAGGATCCGAATCTCGGGGACCAGTTGCGGCGGGCGGCGGCGAGTGTGCCGCTGAACCTGAGCGAGGGCGCGTATTCACAGGGAAGGAACGAACGGGCCCGGTGGCATACGGCCATGGGTTCGGCGGCGGAGGTCCGCGCGTGCCTGGACGTGGCGGAAGCACTCGGATACGTGAACACTCTGAACGAAGAACTACGCAGCAAGCTGGACCATGTCATCGGCACCCTGCATCGCCTGACCCGGCGTTAATGGCCCCGGCGTGCCGCCCTCCGTTGGGCGGCACGCCTTCCAGCAGCAGCAGCAGCGGCAGCGGTTCTTTCAAGACGAACCATTGCCGTTTTTTCGTTGCCTTCTCCGATAACTCGTGAGACAAAGCAAGCGACGCCAGCCGGTGCTGACATCACCGACCGGCGTCTCCCCACAACCCCGCGATACCCGGAGTCATGAGTATGGCAACGATACCGTTCCATCCGCCGCCGGCAAACTTTACGGCGGCACACGCCCTCCTTGGGCGGCTTTACCTCGAACATCGCGATTTCCTGCGCCGCCTTCTTCTGGTCCAGGCCATCCCTTCCAGCGACGTCGAGGATGTGGTGCAAGAGGTCTTCCTCACGGCCTGGCGACGCCTCGAATGTCTTGTCACGCCCGAGCAGGCTCGCCCGTGGCTCCTGGTGATCGGGCTGAACCATGCCCGCAATCATCGAAATCTGGCGCGTTGCGAGCGGGAGGTCCTGGCAGGGCTCGCGGATGACCTTCCCGAGCAGGAAGTCGCTGCGCCGATGGAAATGCTTTTGCAGGCGACGTACGGGATGTTCCGGCTCAAGCGGTTCCTCTTGAGAATCGGGCCGCGCATCCGGGCCGTGGTGGTGCCTTACCTGGAGGGTCGTTCCATCCGGGAGATCGCCGAAGCGCTCGGCATCAAGACGAAGACCGCCTTCGCCCGCCTGCACCTCGCCCGGGAGCACCTGAAAAGGCTCGCGCTCGCCTGACCCGCCCGCCTACGCGCCTCTGACGGTCGTGGTCGTGCCGGTCGCCCCTGCGTTTGGCGCGGCGGACGACCGGCACGACGCTCGACACGAGGAGGGCCTGGGCTCCGTCGACAGACGGTCCGCTACCAGGTCACGGGCTGCCCACTTCAGTCGACGAGCTGTCCTCCGGCGTCGACCCACGCCTGGGCATCCGCGCCGATGTACTCGACATACTTCGAGTCACGCCGCTTCAACGACTTCTTGATGGTCGTATGCACCATCTTGGCCCACTTCCGGAACGCCTCGCTCTTCTCCTCCCACCCGCCATCCGGACCATAAAACCCCTCGACGTAGTACACGCGCCCCCGCCGCAGGATCTTCCCGTCGAAGAAGCAGCCGGTGAACTCGAGCACGGGCGAAAAAAGATCCTCCACAGTCCAATACCCCTGCGTTTTCACGTGGCGCATTACGATCTTGTCGAGGTCCTCGGGCCGCGCGAGGTACTTGCCGTACCACGGGTTGTCGTCCTCGGAGAAGTTCAGCGAGTCCACGACGCGTGGCGACGCCGTGGGTGAGTCATCGAGAAGGATGATGAAGTCCGTCTTCTCCCGAAGCCGCCGCTCGAGGTCCGCCTTGTCCTTTGGCGTGAGGTAGAAGGATGACTGATGTCCCATGGATCTCCTCACTTCTCCTTGTTGTAGGGATGGAACGTCGGCCGCTCACCCTTCGCGCGCTCCACGTCGTCGAGCGCCTTCCGTTCACGCGCCACGGGCTGCCCGTCCTTCCTTTGTTTCCCGACTTGGTGGTACTCGACGGGCGCGCTGCATGTTCGTGCGCGCCGCGAGGAGCCTCGATTTTACGGTGCCGAGCGGGATCCCGAGCAACTCGGCCGCCTCCGAGCACGAGCACTCGGCGAGGTCGACGAGGACGAGCACGGCGAGCTGCTCCGGCGAAAGCGTCTTCAGCATGATCGGGCGAGATGTTTGGATCGAAGGAATCGACCGGCTCGCGTCGATTTTCGTCCTCCGGCGGGAAACGATGCCGTGGCGGCTTATCGGCTAGGCATACGTTCTTCCAACGGGATGGCGAGCGGCCCGGGTTGCGCTGCGAGACGCGACCAACCCGGCTTCGAACCGCGCTCGATTCGAGCCCATAGTATGCCATCGATACTTACTTCAACCCCCGCGTCGAACCATGCACACTGGACAGCAGACTGCGGGGTCAACCGACGCACCTTCTCGGATTTGCAGTAGTCCCTCGGATTGAGGAAGGGCATCGGACTGGGGTCCTCCCAATTCACCGTGTCAGGTGGATCCATGACATTGTAAAGCCATACATCGCCCACGACCTCCTCGTCTTCAAGGAGGTATGCGTACGCCACTCGATTGTCATCATCCAAGACGACTGCAAGGCTTCCATCCGGATGATCGAACCGCAAGAGAACCTCATTGCTTTTTGCCGTCGAATCGCCCACGGTCGTGCTCCTTCGTCCAGTACCGCCGCTGCTGCTCTTTCCAGGCCTTTCTATCAATTTTGCTGGGCTCTTGCCCGGTATTCGAGTGATTTTCCGAGAAGTTCCCTTTGCCACGGTGCTCGGTGCGAGTCATTTCGTCCAGAGGGCTATCCGGTTTCTGCCCGCGGTGATGCAACTCAACCGGATGCCCATCGCTTCCTGTTGGTGCCTTTCCACGTTTTGCCGGCGGCGTTTTGAGCTCATCGTTAGGAATTCTCCTGCCCTCCGGAACAACCGTACCGCCTCCACTTCCCGCCGTCTTCCCTCCGCTCGACCCCGCCTGCCCCGCCGCCGCGCCGTTCGGCTTCGAGACCGGCTTCGTCGTCGTCTTGACCGTCGTCGTCTTCGGCGCCGGCTGCGGCGAACTCGCTCCCCCACCGCTGCCACTCCCCGTTGACAACGACTGCCCGTTGTTCGTCTCGGCGGGCTTCTTTTTGGACTTCGGAACGAAGTTCGGATGGCGGGCATGGCAAAGCCCCTGGAGGCACTCCCTGGCTCGGTCTTCCGCGAGCGCGGAGGCCTCCACCCGGCTGAGTCCCCAGTCCTCATACGCCTGCGCCGCGCTCGCCGGCAACTCCCTCGGCTTGGCCGGCTCGGGCCCCTGGCCGGGGCAAGGCTCGGCCGCGGGCGGCCGTTTGTCCGCGACAGCCTGCTCCGCGCAGCGCCACTTGACGAGCACCCTCGTGCAAGCACCTGCGCCCGTCCCGCTCCGTCTCCGCGTCTGACCCGGCTCCCGATACGCCGTGCACCGCTCTTGCCCTGGCGTCCTCGCGATCGGTCGCGACAGCGGCTTCGGCCGCTCCGCCTTCTTGCCCTCGTCCTTCTTCTCTTCGGCTTCTTTGGCCTTCTCCGTCGCCGCGGCGACGCGAGGCTTTGGCGGGGTCCTCGCCGGGCATTCGAGCGTGTTGTACGGAATCGGTAAAAGCCTCGCGCTCGCGGCAGGCGCGTCCAGGTCGAAAACATAGGTGGGGCTGCCATTGCCTCTCGCGCGGTCCACCTCCCGGACCCCGAAGAAGGGCGTGCCGTCGGGGGTGAGCCCCCAGATTCGCTTGTCTTTCGGTACGTTCGGCGGACGTACGCAGACGTGGACGACGTTCGGCGCCTCGAAGATCCGGGCCATCGTGGGATCGCGCGCAGAGGCGCACCCGGACAGAACGAGCGACAGCGCAACGAGCGCGGCGATGAACCCAACGGCCAAAGAATGGCGATGACGACGTGACGCATTACACGTCCGGCCGATCGGACGAGCCGAGGGAAGCCAGGCCATGGAAGGACCCTTCCGTTCCCGCAGGCCACACCAATCCACCCCCGTGGCTTTATGCGCGGGCCCGCGTTGTTCCTGACGATCCTTGTGCACGGCGAGTGCTGACCTGCGCAACGAGATTCGCAGGTAGGTGGGACATACCCTGTCAGGGAGTATGGTTGGCCAACAGGGGCACGACGAGCACGGCCAGCCACGGGCGCCCAGCAGGTTGCGCCGTCAGGCGCCGCAGCGCCTCAGCGGGTATTCCACGTCCCCTGTGGCATACCCACGCAGGTCCAGAGCTGCCTCTGCGAACCGCGCGCAATGCCGCGCGCGGTCGAGCCATGCCGTCTCCCAGGTCCACGCGCCGGCTCGTCGACTTCACGCGGGTGTTCTTCGGATTCAGGCGACCGGTTCACGAAACACACGCGTCCCTTCGAGAGCCGCAGGCGCTCCCTCGTGAACCTCAGGCGTGCCAGCGTGGGGCGAAAGCCGGTCGGACCCGAGGTCCACGTGACCGGGTCGTGAACCTCAGCCAATCCCGACCGAACCCCACACGCTCCCTCGCGAACCTCACGCGCCGCCGCGTGACCTCCATGGCGTCCCCAGGTCAACCGCACGCGCTCCGTGGCCAACTCCACGCGCTGTGACGCTGGACACGCACGCGAACGCTCCTGTAGCGTGCCCCATCCAACAGGAGAACATCCCATGGCGCTCGACTTGACGACGATTTCTCCCGAAGCGCGCGCGGTATTCATCAAGGACGGCGAGCGGTGGAGCTCCGAGGACACGCTCGAACAGGCCAATCAGACGTTGAATGCCTACAAGACCCACGGGCCGAAGCTCGCCGCGTCCGGCTTCGCGCCGGATGACGCCGCCGAGCTCTCGGACGCGCGGGACTTGCTCATCCAGGCGGGCGTGGGGCGCGAGGTCAAGCGGACGAACAAGATGCTCGACACCGCCGCGCACGCGACGGCCATGCGGGACGGGCAGGGCGTGCGATTGCGCGCACGGTCGGTGCTCGCCGGGGCGAAACGCGTGCTCTTGGTCGCCGGTCATACCGAAGCCGTCCAGAGAATCGAGGTTCTGCTCGAACGCGAGTCCGCGGCCGCCGAGGACGCCGAAGGGCTGGCCAAGCAGCTCGATGCCCTGTGCGCCGTCCTGAAGGAGCCTGCGGTCGCGGAGGCCGCCCAGAAGCGCGGCGGCGCGCAAGCGGCCCTCGATCTCGAAGTGAAGGCGACGGCGCTCCGTGTCGCGGCCAAGGCCAAGGCAGAGCCGAAGGGGACCCCTGTCGAGACCGAGACGCTGGATCTCATCGACGGGCTCATCGTGAGCCTCGCGCGGACGGCGCGCGAGGCGGCCGAGGCGGCGGCGCGGGAGCTCGGCGAGCCCGCCATCGCCACGGCGTTCGAGCTCTCGGCGTTGTACAAACGGCGCGGCAAGAAGAAGGCGGACGAGCCGAACGGTGGTGGACCGCAGGGCAGCTAGTGTCCTGGAGCGGAAGTCCGCTGCAAAAGGCGGACGCGCCTCACCCCCGGCCCCTCTCCCTCCGGGAGAGGGGTGACAGACGGCGTTTCTCCCCTCTCCCGGAGGGAGAGGCGATGGGGGTGAGGGAATCGTTCTTCGACGAACTTCGGTCCCAGGACACCAGCCCTATTCGAGGATCGTCGTGTCGGCGAACTGCGACGCGGACGCGAGCGCGTCGTATTGCGCGCGGTCCAGCCCGTTCTCCGCGAGCGACAACAACGCGAGGTGGGTGAGGTGGGAGGCCGCCGCGAGGGCGCGGACGCCGTCGTCCCCGAACCGGGTGCGCGACAGGTCGAGAACCACGAGGCCCGCGAGATGTGGCGCCTCGGCGAGGAGACGGACCCCCTCGTCGCCCAAGTCGTTCTGCGCGAGCTCGAGCGTCGAGAGCTCGGTCAGGTGCGTCGCCGACGCGAGCGCCTGCGCGCTCTCCTCGCTGAGCTGGTTGTGCTGCAGACCGAGCTTCTGTAGCGAAGCGAGCTGCGTCGCAGCGAGGAGCGCTCGCGCGCCCTCGTCGTGGAGCTCGTTGTCTGTGAGATCGAGCTCCGTGAGCCGCGCGAGGTGTCGCGCCCCGGCGAGGGCCTGCGCGCCTTCGGGCCCAAGGGCGTTGAGGCGCAGGATGAGCTGCTCCAATCGCGCCAGGTGGCTCGCGCGCGCGAGGGCACGCACACCATCGGGTCCCACCGCGTTGCACGCGAGATTGAGTCGGGTCAGCGCGGCAAAGGTCGGCGCGGAGACGATCGCGCGCGTACCCTCGGAGCCCAGCTGCGTGCCGCCGAGCTCGAGCACCCGCAGGTGTTCGAGCTGCGTGGCTTCCGCGAGCGCCTTGCCGCCAGCGCTCCCCAGCGAATTGCCGTTGAGCCCGAGGTGACGGAGCTGCGCAAAGGACCGCTCCGCGGCGACTGCGCGAACGCCCTCGGCGTCGATGGCGTTGTTGCCGAGGTCGAGGCGTCGAAGCGACGCGAACTGCGGTGCGCTCGCCAGCGCGCGCAGCCCTTCCGAGCGGATGCCGCAGTACCAGAGCTTCAGTTCTTCGAGGCGGCTCCGCGGCGTGGCCTGCGCGAGCGCCTGCGCGCCTTCCGGTCCGAACTTGTTCAGCGATAGATCCAGATGCCGCAGCGACGCGAGACCCGGGGACGCCGCGAGCGCACGCACGCCCTCGCTCGTCATCTTCACGTCGGTCAGAGACAGCGCTTCGAGCTGCGTCAGACCGTCTGCGGCTGCGATGGCGCGCACGCCGTCGTCGCCGAAGGGATTGTTGTCGAGCGTGAGGGACCGAAGCCGCGCGCCCATCGGAGACGACACCAGCGCCTGCACGTCCTCCGCGGCGAGATCGCATCGATCGAGGGTCAGGCGCTCGAGCGCCGTGAAGGGGCCGCCTGCTGCCAGGCGCTTCACCCAGTCGCTGCGCAGGTCCATCTGCGTCAGCGAGAGGCTCCGGAGTCGGACCAGCGAGCTCGCGTGCTCTAGCAGCATCTCGCTGACGTCGCGCGACAAGTCGTGGCCGCCGCCGTGGATCGTGAGCGAGCGAAGATGTCGCATCGCGGGATGCGACAGCGCGTCGGCGAGGCTCGCGGGGTCCTGACCCAGCAGCATCAGGTCTTGGATCGGCGCGCCGCGCTCCCACGCGTCCGCCACCTCGAGCACCCGCTCCGCAGTCAGCGCCACCAGATCGACGAAGCCCCGTCGAAATACGCACTCGGACCTGCGCAGTCCGAGCGGCGCACGAAAGGTGCCGCCGTGCGCCGCGAGTAGCTCGCGCTCACGCCGCTCCCAGCGCGCGCGTTCGGGATGCGACGACCAGGGATCGAGGCGCGCGAGCGCGCATTGCACTTCGATGAACTCTCCTCGCGGATCTCCTTCCGACCGAAGCCGCGCGGCGTGCGCGAGGCGCGTGGTGTCGCTGGTGTCGTCGGCACGGATCGCGGCGATTTCTGCAGCGGTGAGCATGGGGCGTTTTCGTGTACAGGAGGGGCTCGCGGGTGGCAAACTGCGCGGGACGTGATGACCGAGCCGGACCGTTCGACATTGCTGCGCGCGCTGGAGGTGGTGGAGGGCGTGGGCTCGCCGCGCGAGGCGTGGTCGCGCCTCACGGAGGCGGGGCTTTTGGGCCCGAAGCCCGCGTGGGTCGCGCGGCGGATGTTTACGCCCGCGTGGCGGCGCACGATCAGCGAGTACTGCGAGTCGCCTGCGCTCGACGAGGTGCCTCAGACCCTGCACGCGTGCCTGTCGCTCGCGGCCTCGTCGCAGGGGTTCGCCACGGCCGAGGCGCTCGCGCAGGAGGTCGCCGTGCGCTGGCCGCGCTGGGTGGAGGAGGGCGTGCGCGAGCCGTGGACGCTGGTGTGGCAGGTGGCGCCCGAGGGGTCGCTCGAGGACGCCGGCGAGATCGAGGGGGGCTGGTTCGAGGCGCTCGCCAGGGCGCTGTTCCTTCACGCGCCCGACGCGCCCGCGCGGGACAACGCGCCGCCGCCGCGCCCCGCGACGTTCGAGGCGCTGCGCGCGCAGCACCGGGAGCTCGCGGGCGTCTTGCGGAGGAATATGCAGGCCGCGAGCAGCGTGAAGCTCCCGGCGTGCCCGCTCGACCCGGCGGAAGAGCTCGCGGCGCGCGGGTACGCGCTCGGCGATGTGTGGTTGCACGGGGACTGGGACGGGCCGACGATCGTGCTGCTCGCGCCGAGCATCCCGGAGATCCCCGCGGTGACCGAGGCCGAGCGGCGCTACCTGTGGTCGCGGTGCAGGTGCCCGACGCCCATGGTGGACGCGCTGGCCGCGACGAGCGCGCGGGCCGAGCTGGCGGAGGCGCTGCTCGCGCTGTCGCGCTCGATCCCGTGGAGGGAGCTCTACGTGGAGGGCGTGCGCAGCCCCTTCAGCCGTCACAAGGAGCCGAGCGCCGAGGAGCGCGCCCTGGGCGAGCGCATCGCGGACGAGAGTGTGAGCGAGCTGCGGTGGATCGCGACGCTGCTGCAGAGCCCCGACGAGGGCGCGACCTCCGAGTTTCAAGAGTTCTGGGACAACCTGCACGCGGGCGCCGTGCAGGAGACCGAGCTCGCGTCCCGCTTCTGTAAAGCGCTGCGGGAGCGCTGGCCTGCGCCGCCCGCCACGGCGACGTGCGACGCGCTGCGGCCGTACGTGACGCTCTGACGACATCTCGACTTCCGGATCGGGGGGCGTTATCTTCGCCGTGTCGCAGCGGAGCAGGTGATCGCCGGCGGGTTTCCGCGGGAGGAAAGTCCGAGCTCCGCAGGGCAGGGTGCCGGGTAACGCCCGGTGAGGGTGACCTCGAGGAGAGTGCAACAGAGAGAAACCGCCGGCTCGAAGGTGCCCTCGTGGTGCTCGTCCAGTCGGTAAGGGTGAAACGGTGGGGTAAGAGCCCACCGCACCTCCGGTAACGGAGGTGGCTAGGCAAACCCCACCCGGTGCAAGGCCGTGTAGGGAGGCGATGGGACCGCAAGGTCCCGAGAGGACGGCCCGTCCGATGCCTCCGGGTTGGCTGCTGGAGGCACGTAGCAATGCGTGCCCTAGAGGAATGATCGCCGACGCTCTCGGGGGTGACCCCGGAGCGAGACAGAACTCGGCTTATGAGCCGCTGCGACCGAGGGGCTCCGATCGAACGATCGGGGCCTCTTGCTTTTTGTCGCCCCGCACGAAGCGAGCGATATCAGCCGCCGCGAGCGGGCTCATCCGTCCATGGTTTTTCAGGGCATGACAGGGACGTCCTCGCCTGGCGTGGCCTCGCTCGTATGTTACGTTGCAGCACCCCAATCGTTATCCATTCGCTCAATGCAGGAAATCATCACCCCCGAAGCGCCCCCCGCGCGATCCACGTTCGCCGTGATCTGGCCGTGGTTGCTCGCGGTCTCCACAGCCATGGTCTCGGTCGCGATCAGCGCAATGCTGATCCGGCCGCTCGGCGGCCTGTTCCTCTTCGGGCCGATCGGGATCCTCGCGCTGCTCGCGCTCGTCGTGGGGTTTCTTCCGAGCCTCGTTTCGCTCGCCGTCTCCGCGGTCGGCTTCGGATTCCTCTCGTTCGCGATGGCGTCGGGGAACGCCCATTCGGATTTCGTATTCACATACCTATCCAGGCTCGTCGTGTTTTTCGTGACCGGCGTGGTCGTGATTCTCGTCATGGGCTCGGAGCGCAGGTTGCGGCAACGTGCGCAGGCCGAGCGTCTGCTCGCCGAGCGCTCCAGGCTGGAGGCCGAGCGGGCCGCCGCGGCGGCTCGGGCGTCGCTCGCGGCGCTCCACGAGAGCGAGGAGCGCCATCGCGCTCTCGCCGAGGCGCTGCGGGAGGCCGATCGTCGCAAAGACGAGTTTCTGGCCATGCTTTCCCACGAGCTCAGAAACCCATTGGCTCCGGTCCGCAACAGCCTCTACGTGCTCGGCCGCGCGGCGCCGGGGAGCGAGCAGGCGAAGCGCGCCGAGCGCGTGATCGAGCGGCAGATCGTCCACATGACGCGGCTCATCGACGATCTGCTCGACGTGACGCGGATCTCACGCGGTAAAATCCTCCTCCAGCACGGGCCGATCGAGCTCTGCGAGCTCGTCTATCGCGCCGCCGAGGATCACCGCTCGGTCTTCGAACAGGGCGGGGTGACGCTCGGCGTGGAAGTGCCGGTCCGGCCCGTCTGGGTGAACGGCGACGGGACGCGGCTCGCGCAGGTCGTCGGCAATTTGCTGCACAATGCGGCCAAGTTCACGGATCGCGGCGGGCGGGTGCACGTCACGGTCTCGCGCGCGGAGCCGGCGCGGGCGTGCATTTCCGTGAGCGACAACGGCGCCGGCATTGCGGCGGAGATGTTGCCGAAGCTGTTCGATGCGTTCACGCAGGCCGACCGGACGATCACGCGGAGCCGCGGGGGGCTCGGCCTCGGCCTCTCGCTGGTCAAGGGCCTGGTGGAGCTGCACGGCGGTGACGTGCGCGCCGAGAGCGACGGCCCGGGCCGGGGCGCCACGTTCACGATCGAGCTGCCCGTGGGGGAGCCTGTGGCCTCGAACGGCGCGGCGAGCGTGAGCCGCGAGCCGCACCGCTGCAGCCGCATCCTGGTCATCGAGGACAACCACGACGCCGCCGCGAGCCTGGCCGAGGCGCTCGCGCTCGGGCAGCGCAACGTGCGGGTGGAGGTCGCCCACTCCGGCTCCGAGGGAATCGCGAAGGCGCGGATTTTCGATCCCGAGGTGATTTTGTGTGATCTCGGTTTGCCCGGGATGAATGGCTACGAGGTCGCGCGGGCGCTCCGGGCGGATTCTGCGCACCGGGACAGGATCCTCATCGCGCTCACGGGGTACGCCTCGCCCGAGGATCGGAAGCGCTCGCGCGCGGCGGGCTTCGATCGGCATCTCGCGAAGCCGCTGGACCTCAAAACGCTGGATCGGCTCCTCGCGGAGCTCTGTGGTCCCGCCCGGCCCCCCGAGCGTGTCTCCGCGGCGTAGAGCATCGACCGGTTCGATGCTCCAGGCGCGTCTGCTACATCGTTGGAGCGTCAGGGGCCCAGGAACTTCGTGAGAACGCCGTACCCGTAGCCGGAGTAGCTCGGCTGCGCGGCGTTATAGACGGGGAAATCCGTGGAGGTCGTGTGACCAGCCACGAAGGCGTTTCCATGACCATCGACGGCGATGCCGAACAGATAATCGATGCCGCTCCCGCCCAGATACGTCGCGTACGCCGCCGCCGATCCCGAAGTATTCAGCTCCATCAAGAATCCGTCGAAGGTGCCGTGGTGAGACGTCTGAAGCGCATTCGCCGTCACTGGGAAGCTGGTCGATTCCGCCACCCCCGTGACGTACGCCTTTCCGCTGCTGCTCACGGCGATGCTGGGGAAGTCGTACCCGGTCTCGCCGCTCCCCACCCAGGTGGAGTACAAAAGGGCGCTGCCAGGCTCGTTGACCTTCGTCACGAATACGTCTATTTCATGGGCAGGTCCGCTCTTGGCGCTGCGGAACGCGCCCGGCGTCGTGGGGAAGTTGGTGGACCACGACGTTCCAACCACGTACGCATTGTAAGCGCTGTCCACCGCGATTCCGACCCCGGAGTCGCCGTAGCTGCCTCCGATCAGGGTCGAATAATAAGGCGCCGACCCGTTCGGGATCAGCTCGGTGACGAAAACATCATAACCCCACCAGGGGTCACCGGGGTTCCTCTGATATGCGCCGGGCGTCGTCGGGAAGGGGAGGCCGGCGACGTTCGGTAGAGGGGTCGTGCTCCCGACGACGTAGGCATAACCGGCCGCATCGACGGCGATGTCCATGGCGGCGTCGGAGCCGCTCCCTCCGAGGTACGTCGAGTACACGAGGCTCGAGCCCGACGCATTCAGCTTCGTGACGAATGCATCCGAGTCCCCGTGGTGTGCTTGCTGCATTGCCCCTGGCGTCACGGGGAAATCGACCGAACGCGTCTCGCCCGTCACGTAAGCATTTCCCGCGGAATCCACGGCGATTCCGTTCGGCTGGTCATCACCGCTACCGCCGAACCGGCTGTAGTAGGCGAGCGCATTGCCCGCGGCATTGAGCTTCGCGACGAGGATCGTCTGCGTCGGGCCGTACGAATCGGTCTTCGCGAGCACGTACACGCATCCCGCTTTGTCCACCGCGACATCCCGGACATCCTCCCAGCCCTCGCCGCCGAAGGTCGCCGTCCACAAGGGCACGCCGCTGGCGCTGTATTTGGCTACGAAGATATCCTGGTTATTCTGACCCGCCACGTACACGTTCCCCGCCGGGTCAACCGCCGGCTTGGTGCGCCAGTCTTCTCCCGTTCCTCCGACGAACGTCGAGAAACCCAGCGAGGTGAGCGCCTCCGTCGCCTCGGCGACGTTCTCCTCTTCGCCCACCACGTCGGAGCCGCCGCTCACCTCGACCTCCTCCCACTCTTCGACGACCATCTCGTCCACGGGCGCGCAACCCATCGCCGGCGCGAGGCAGGCCAAACAGAGCCCCGCAGCCGTCCATCGGCCCGTCGTCATCATCGCTTTGCCCAAGGTATGCGCAGGATTCATCGTGTGCCTCCCGTTGTCGGAGGCAGCATTGGCAGGAACCGGGCCAACGCTCGGGAAGCGGAAATAGGGGGTAAAAGCTCGAGCGGGTTTGGCCGTGGAGGGCGGCTGACGCGTCAATCCCGCGCGGGTGACGTCAACGGGACCGCTGACGCGTCAGCTCATGTGGTCTCATCTCAAAGCCGCTTCGCTGGGGCGTTGCCCCAGGCCCCACCAGGGGCTATCCGCCCCTGGACCCGGGGCCTGCGCAAGCGCTGGACCCGGGGTCGATGAACTGCGCGATGCGCAGTTCATCGAACAGGCCAAGGCAAGACCAAGACAGCGACGCTGGCATCACGGTCCGTGCGTGAGACGCACCTCGACAGTCTTGCCACCGGCCTGTGGAAGAACCGCGCATCGCGCGGTTCTTCCAACCCGAGTCCAGGGCTTGCCCTGGTTCGGGTCGAGGGGCGAACAGCCCCCGCGGGGTCCGGGGCAGCGCCCCGGCGCGGCGGCCCCAGCCCAAGAAGAGACCAATGCTCAGGCAGGCAGCCCCGTGGGTGGCAAGGCCTCCGCCGCGTCGCCGGAGGGGCGCGAGAGGCGGACCGCGCAGAACTTGAATTCGGGGATCTTTCCGAACGGATCGATCGCGTCGATCGTGAGCACGTTGGCGGCGGCCTCGCGGAAATGGAACGCGATGAAGACGCTGCCGACGCCGACCTTCGTGCTCGATCGCGCGACGAGTTCGATCGAGCCGCGGCGCGAGGTGACACGGACGCGTTCGCCCGGACGAACCCCGAGGCGGGCGAGGTCCTCGGGGTGCACCTCGACGAAGGCTTCGGGGGCGATGGCGTCGAGGGCGTAGGAGCGCCGGGTCATGGTGCCCGTGTGCCAGTGTTCGAGCAGGCGGCCCGTGTTGAGGACGAACGGATACTCGGCGTCGGGCGTCTCGCGGGCCGGCGTGTATTCGCAGGGCACGAGCTTTCCGCGGCCGTCGGGGGTTGGGAAGCCGTCGTCGAAGAGGATCTGGACGCCGTCCTTGGCCGCACGATCCGGTGCGGGCCAGAGGCGGCCGGCCTTGCCGAGGATGTCGTAATCGAGGTTCTGGTAGGCGTCCGTGAGCGAGGTGAACTCGTCGAAGATGTCGGAGGCCTTCGTATAGGGCATGGGATAACCCATGCGGTTCGAGATCTCGCAGACGATCTGCCAATCGAGCCGCGCGTCGCCCGGCGGTTTCAGGGCGGGGCGGCCGATCTGGACGCGGCGATCGGTGTTCGTGTACGTCCCGAGTTTTTCGAGGTAACTCGTGGCCGGGAGGATCACGTCGGCGAACTCGGCCGTCTCGGTGAGGAAGATGTCCTGCACGACGAGGAAATCGAGCTTCGCGAGGGCTTTTTTGACCTTGTTGACGTTGGGATCCGAGAGGAACGGGTTTTCGCCCATGCAATAGAGGGCCTTGAGCTTGTCTTCGAGCGCGGCGGTCGTGATTTCGGTGACCGTGAGGCCCGGTTTCGGATCGAGCGGGACGCCCCAGGCGCTTTCGAATTTGGCGCGGATGGCCGGGTCGGCGACGCGCTGGTAATCGGGGTACATCATGGGGATGAGGCCGGCGTCGCTCGCGCCCTGGACGTTGTTTTGCCCGCGCAAGGGGTGCAGGCCCGTGCCGGGCCGGCCGACGTTGCCCGTGACGAGGCAAAGCGAGATGAGGCAACGCGCGTTGTCCGTGCCGTGCGTGTGCTGCGAGATGCCCATGCCCCAGAACGTAATCGCCGCCCGCGCAGAGCCGTACGCCCGCGCGATCTCGCGGATGAGATCCGGCGCGACGCCGCAGATCTCGCTCGCGACCTCGGGGCTGTAACGCGCCACGGTTTCCTTCAGGGCCTCGAAGCCGGTCGTGTGGTTTTCGACGTAATCGGCGCGGTACAGGCCTTCGGCGAGGAGGACGTGGAGGAGGCCATTGTAGAATGCGACGTCGGTGCCGTTGCGAATGCGGGCGTAACGCCAGGCGTATTGCGCGACGTCGGGGCGGCGCGGGTCGACGACGATGAGCTTCGTGCCGCGGGCCGCGGCCTGCTTGAAGAAGGACGAGGCGACCGGGTGGTTCGCCGTGGTGTTCGTGCCCGCGAGCAGCGCGACGTCGGCCTCGGCGATGCCGGCGAACGTGTTCGTGACGGCGCCCGAGCCGATCGTCTCGAGCAACGCGGCCACGCTCGACGCATGGCAGAGGCGGGTGCAATGGTCGACGTTGTTCGTGCCGAAGACGGCGCGCACGAGCTTCTGGAAGACGTACGCCTCCTCGATCGAGCATTTCGCCGAGCCGAAGCCGGCCATCGCCGCGGGGCCATGCGTATCCCGCGCCTCGCGGAGGCGGGTCGCCACGAGGTCGAGCGCTTCGTCCCAGCTCGCCTCGCGGAAGGCAGGCAGGACGTCCTCGTACCGCACGAGGTGCCCTTTTCGGCGCCCGCCGCGCGCTTCCTGTGCGTTGGGCGACGCATCCGAGAGCGAGCCTTTCGGATACCGCACGCGGATGAGCGGCTTCTGGAGCCGCTGCGGGTGCATGGCGTAATCGTAGCCATACCGACCCTTCACGCAGAGCCGCTCGTGGTTCGCCTCGCCGTCGCGGCCGTCGACGTACACGATGCGGTTCGCCTCCTCGTCGACGTTGTACGTGAGCGCGCAGCCCACGCCGCAATAGGGACAAACGCTGTCGACCTGCTTCAAATGCACGCGCGGCGCGAGCGGGGCGCTCACGGGCTTGTTGACGAGCGCGCCCGTGGGACACACCGCCATACATTCCCCGCACGAGACGCACGTGCTCTCGCCCATCGGGCGATCGAGGTCGAAACCGATCCGCGCACCATACCCCTTGCCCGTCCGGCCGATGACGTCGTTGTGCTGGATCTCGTCGCAGCCGCGGACGCATCGATCGCAGAGGATGCAGGCGTCGTGGTGGACGGAAATGACCTTCGAGGATTTGTCCTCGCCGCGGGCATGGCCGTGGGGCAAGCGGCTGCCATCCACGCCGTAGCGGCGGGCGAGCGCGTAAAGCTCATTTCCCCCGGTGGTGCTCTCCTTGGGGCAAACCTCGGGCTGGTCGCTCATGAGCAGCTCGACGAGGACCTTGCGCTGGCGTTCGACGCGCGGTGACGCCGTCGCGACTTTCATGTTCGGCTCGCAAGGCCGTACGCACGAAGCCGCGAGCGTCCGGCCGCCGACGTCGACGACGCAAAGACGACAGACGCCGACGGGGCGGAGGCGCTCGTCGTGGCAGAGGACCGGGATGTCGATGCCGAGGGCCTTCGCCGCTTCCCAGATCGTGGTGCCCTCGGGGACGGTGACGCTCTGTCCGTCGATCGTGAGCGTGACGGTGCGCGGGGACGTGGCCGTATCCGGTGCCGCGGGCGCTTGCATGCGGCGGATTGTGGCACGAGGAGGCCCGGACAGAAGTCGGGGAAATGCATCGGCTCGCCGCGTCAAAGGCGCGCGAGCTGCGTCAAGCAGTGCCGAGCGGACGGACGGCGGCCGCCGTCATTCGCAGCCCATTCCCTCGGCGGGCAGGCCGCAGGTGGAGAGCCAGTCGAGCAGGATTTGTTTGTCCGCTTCGGGGAGCGTGGCCATGAGGGGCATGAAGCCGCTCTCAACGACCTCGGCCATACGCACGAAGCGGGGCTTCGTGGTCATGCCATGGGGCAGGCGGGTGTCCTCGTACGTGAGCAGCGAGTAAGGCGCGTTGTTGAGCGGCGGCGATTGGTGGCAGCCGTGGCAGTGCGTTTGGAGGACAGTGAAGACGTCGCAGGGGAAATCGCCGGTGGCCGGCGTGTCCTCGCAGGTCGGGCCGGCGTCGCCGCCCCCGCCGCCGCCCGCGCCGCCGCCCCCGTCGCTCGTCGGGAGGGGAGGGATCGGAGGGCTGCCAGGCGGGACACATTGCCCGCCGAGACAGCCTTCTTCGAGCTCCGCGGTGCACGCGGGGCCGAGGGCGGCGAGGAACGAGAGCAAGGCGAGCGGCGCGAGTCGACGAGAAAGAAGAGGCATTGCGGGAGAATAGCGCAACCGGGCGGGCGTCGGGGGGTGGCTTTCTCGGGGGAAACACGCCACGCACCCCGCTCGCCCGGGTGCGAGGGCCGTCTATCTCACTTGCTCACTTGCAGGGCTCGGACATCGCGATCGTGTGCTTGCAATGCTCATCCGCCGCATCCGCGTCGGTCGCCGCCACCGAGAGGTGATAGAGGCGGCACTCGGTCGTATTGCCGCCCGTGAAGTTCGCCGCGTTGTACGGCATGCCCGCGGCCGTCCACGCCATGCACGACGTCATGCATTCGCCCTCCTGCGGCCACTCGGTCGGGCAGGTCTTCACGGCGAGCGAGCAGAACGCCTCGCAAAGCGAGCCGCACATCGCGCCGCCGCTCGGGCCGCCGTGCGGGCAGTGCTTCGCCGGATCACCCGTCGCCGCGCTCGTGTGATAAACGCGACACTGCATCGTGTTGCCGGCCGCGTCGTTGTCCTTGCCGTCGGCCGGGAAGCCCGCGCAGCTGCCCATGCAGCTCGCCTTGTCGGCATACTGCTGGTATTCGCCCGCGCAGTTCGTCGCGATGTCCGTGCAATATTTGTCGCAGTCGACCGCGCTCGCGCCGCCACCCGCGCCGCCCGCGCCGCCCGTACCGCCCGCGCCGCCCGTACCGCCGGCCGCACCGGAGCCGCCCGTACCGCCGGAGCCGCCGCTGTTCTCATCGCCGCAACCCGTGGCCGCGATGAGCGAGGTGGAGGCCAGCAAAGCACCCAGGAAAACAAGGCCATGTTTGGTCATGTAAAGCACTCTCTCCGTTCCGACCAGAACGTCGAGCCTGGGGCGTCCTCCGTGCGAAATTCGCTCGCAAGCGGAGCACGTCCATGGCGAAAGGAGGTCGGAGTCCCTCGCATACGCGCAGCGGGACGCGGCGGTTCCATGTCTCGATGTCCGCGATCCGCGCGCGAATTTCGAGTGGCAGTGATTTTGCTCACGGTCTCCGGGGGCCCCGATTTCCTGCTCATCGCAGCGGCATAAGGTTGACACCGGAGGCGCGTCGATTCTCTGCGGTATCGTAATGCGAATCAGGTGCAGCCGGTAGAATCTGAAAAGAATGGAGTCGGCCAGAGGGTGGCTCTTTCCGCGACGGGAACTGCGACTGCTCACTGGCTCTACCGTATCCGCGCCGCACACCGATCCGACCTGCGCGATCCGGGAAATGCAATCGGCGACGGTCGCATGGCAAGAGCTGCTCGCCCGGTGCCGATTCCCGACCGTCCAGACTGTCGTCATTCGTCCGGGTCGAGCGTCAGGCGTACATGGCGGAGCCCCGGCGTCTGGTCCGGCGATTGCTCCGAATCCTGAACATGTCGACGCGGTCCTCGCCCAGCAGGAACGTTCTCGCCACGAAGAGCGAAGGCACGAACGACGCGGCGCCCGTCTCGTCGAACCGGGGCAGCGGCATCCGTCGCGTGGTCCTCCCCGAGCCGTTGCCGCCGCCGAGCGAAGGGCTCGCCGCGGCGCTGTCGTTCCTCGAGGGCGTCGCCTCGCGACGGATGTGCCGGGAAGAGCTGCGCTCGTGGATCGACCGGAACCTCGTGCACACGGGTTACATGGCCCGTCCCTGGCGCATCCAGGAGCCGCTTTTCGGCGCCTTGCCCGCCGACAAGCACTGCAGCGCGTTCCTGCCCGAGATCCCGCCGACGGACGAGACGGCCGCGATCCTGGTCCGCACGCGCGCGCGCGTGGTCGGGTACCTGCGCGGGCTGCTCCAGTCGCCGGTCGACGACCGCTTCCTTTCGGCCGCGATCTTCGCGGGTCGGGTCCGTCGGGTCGTCGTGGGCGATTCGATGCAATGGGTGCCGCGCCCGCGCAGCCACGACATCCTGAGCGACATCGTGATGAGCCTGTTCGTCTCCGACATTCTGGGCCAGCGGGAGTTTTACGCGCAAAACCTGTGCATTTGCGACACCTGCGGCCGCGTGCGTTTCGACCCCGAGCCGCCTCAGCGCGACAAGTGCTTCTTCTGCTAGTTCGCTTGCGCGGCGTCTGCCCGTAACGCGCTGCCGCCCACGAACAAGGCGTTGCCATGCGCGCTATTCCGGGTGAAGTAGGGGCATGATCGATCTGCGCTCGGATACCGTGACGCGGCCCACGGCCGCGATGCGGGAGGCCATGGCCCGGGCCGAGGTGGGCGACGACGTGTACGGGGAAGACCCGACGATCGCGCGCCTCGAGACGTACACGGCCGAGATCACCGGCAAGGCGGCGGCGCTGTTCGTGCCGAGCGGGACGATGAGCAATCAGATCGCCCTGCTCTGCCACACGCAGCGCGGCGACGAGGTGATCATCGGCGAAGGCGCGCACTGCGCGTTCTACGAGTCGGGTGCAGGCGCGGCTTGGTCCGGTGTGCAGTTCGAGATCGCCGGGCGCGGCGGTCTGTTCAAGCCGGACGAGCTGAAAGAGGTCATCAAGCCGCCGTACGACTACCACCCGCGGCCGCGCGTGGTCGCGCTGGAGAACACGCACAACCGAGCAGGCGGTCGGGTGTTTCCGCAACACGACGTGCTCGCGATCGCGGAGGTCGCGCGGGCACACGGGCTCGCGATGCACCTCGACGGGGCGCGCGTGTGGAACGCGTCGGTCACGTCGGGGCTCTCGGTCGCGGAGCTGTGTGCACCGTTCGACACGGTGAGTGTTTGCTTCTCAAAAGGTCTCGGCGCGCCGGTGGGATCGGCGCTCTGCGGCGACGCGCAGACGATCGTACGCGCGCGTAGGTTCCGGAAGATGCTCGGCGGCGGCATGCGGCAGGCCGGTGTGCTCGCCGCGGGCGCGCTTTACGCGCTCGAACATCACCGCGCGCGGCTCGCGGAGGATCATGCCGCTGCACGCGTGATCGGCGCTGCGATCCGCGAGGTGTCCGGGGCGTCCGTGCGCGAGGTGGAGACGAACATCGTGCAGATCGATCTGCCCGTGGCGGCCGACGAGCTCGTGGCGGCTGCGCGCGCGCGTGGTGTGCTCGTCGGCGCATCGGGCGCGCGGCGCGTGCGCGTGGTGACGCACCTCGATCTGCCGGCCGCGCGTGTCTCCGAGGCCGCCGCTGCGCTCGCGGATGCAACGCGCGAGGTCGTCACGCGAAAGGCGACGCCGACGTGAGCGCGCGGCGCGCCTTCGGGTTTGTCCTCGCGTGGTGGCTCGTGGGGTGCGGGCCGAGCCTCGGCGACGCGTACGAGCGCTCGTTCGCCGCAGGGCAGAGGGCGCATCACGCGGGGCGCTACGAGGACGCCGCGAAGAGCTACGAGGAAGCCGCGCGTGTCGCCGAGCGCGTGAAGGATCGCGACGAGGCTCTCTTCCTCGTGGCGCGCATGCACGAGCGGCGCGGCGCGCACGCCGAGGCGAAGGTCGCGCTCCAGAAGCTCGCCGAGACTTCACCGGATGGGCCACGCGCAGGCCGCGCCGCCTTCGAGCTCGCCGATCTCGAGATCGAGCACGGCGACGCGGAGCGCGGATACGCGATGCTCTTCGACGCGACGGCGAAGCACACGAAGAACGGCCTCGCACGGAGAGCGGTGAAGCGACTCGTGGAGCACGAGCGCGAGCGCGGCGGCGACGAGGCGGTGCTCGCGTGGGCAAAAGGCCCGGCGCGGATCCTCCGGAACACGGACCTCGAAGAGAACGTCGACTACGAAACGGCGCTCGCGCTCGAACGGCTCGGGCGCCTCGCGGAGGCCCGCGATACGCTCGTCGCGCTCTCGCAAGCGCATCCGTACCCGTTCGGGACGCTGACGGACGACGCGCTCTGGCACGCGTCGCTGATCGAAGAGAAGCTCGGGCGCTACGAGGCGGCGATCGATCATCTGCGCACGCTGCTCGCGGTGCGCGAGTCCTCGCACCTCACGGGCAGCTACGAACGTCCGCGGTATTCACCGGCGCAGATGCGCGTGGCGGAGCTCTACCGCGATCGACTGCACGATCATCGCGCCGCGCGCCGCGAGCTGCACAAGGTCTACGCCGATCATCCGACGTCCGTCCTGCGCGACGACGCGCTCTGGGCCGAGGCACGCCTCGCGCGCGAGGACGGCGACGCAGGCGAGGCTTGCGACCTCGCCGAACGCTTGCGCAAGGACTTTTCCGACTCGCGATACGCGCGCTGCGCGCACCTCGTCTGCGACGAGATCAGGCCCGCGCCGAACGAAAAGCCGTGCGCGGGCTACATCGAGCGAGAGGCGAGCGGACAGAAGGACGAGGCGCCGGCGGATCCCGGGGAAAACTGACGGCGAGCGTCAGTCCTCCTCGTCGTCCTCTTCCTCGAGCTCCTCGTCTTCGTCGTCGTCGAGGTCGTCGTCGTCGTCGTCGACGTCGTCGTCCTCGACCTCCTCCTCGTCCTCTTCTTCACGCTGCTCGTACTTGAGATCGATGCCCATCTCGCCGAGCTGCGTTTCGAGGAGCTCGAAGAGCTCGTCGACGTCGTCGCCGCTCCACTCGTCGAGGACGTCGGTCAAGAATTCGAAGAAATCACCGCTGTCGAGCCGACGCTCGATCTCTTCGACCTGCTCCTCGCTGAACGCCTCGAGGACGTCCTCGCGCAGGGCCTCCGTATCGCCTTCGTCGATCGCGTCCGCAGCGGAGAGGCGGATCTGCTTAACCGCACGCTTGTCGAGGTGGATCTCCATGAGCGTGGCTCCGTTTAGGCGACCAACCATGGCGACGTCAAGCGCGCCGATGATCGGCGAAAAGGTTTCCGAGACGTTGGCGCAGGCGCGCGCCGCGTCAAGGCGAGAGTCCCGGAGTCCGGCATGACCAGGTGCCCCCCGCCCGTCGCGTCGGGTCGCGCCTTCCTCGGCCTTGCCCGGAGCGGAAAGGGTAGGGGTCGAGAGGTCCCGCCCCCGCCGGGCGCCCCGGCGCGCGCGGCGGGTTGCGGGCTCCCGCGCACGCGCGTAGCGTGAGCGCCGGTGAGCGCGCAACGGCCCTTCGGTCTGCTCCTCTGCGCCTCTCTGCTCGCCGCCTCCGGAACGGCGCGTGGTGAGCCGAGCGCCTCGCTGCCTCCGGCAAACGAGCCTTTGCGCGTCCTCGGGGGCGTCCGTCCACCGCCGCTCCACGTCGAGTACTTCCAGTACGGCGTGGCGATCGTGGCCGAGACGAACCTCGACGCCGGCGCGGTCTGCGCACCCGAAGGTGGAAAGGCCGCGCCGTGTATCCTGGGCGGAGCCGGGGGGCTCGCGATCCGCGGCGGATATCGATCCGCCGGGCCCTGGTACATCGGCGGCGCCTACCAGTTCGCGAAGATGGACTCGAGCAATCTCTATCGGCTCGGGATCTTCCAGCAGCTCCGCTTCGAGATGCGCTACCTGCCGGACTTGGGGACGCGCGCCGCGCCCTACGCTTCCTGGGGGATCGGGGCGCTCGCATACGGGAACGAGTGGGGCGTCGAGACGGGCGGCGGGCTGCTCTTCGGGGGCCTCGGCGTCGAAATCGAGCTTTCCCGGGTGGCGATCCTCGGCTTCGGTCTGGTCTATCGACCGATGCTCATCGCTGGATGGACCGATACGGCGGGAGCAGTCCGTGCCACGGGCGTGGCGCACTTTCTGGGGGCCGAATTCCAGTTCGAGCTCCGCAGCGAGATCGGGCGCAGGTAGCTCGAGCGGGCCGCGGGGCGCGGTTTTCGTGTCGAGCTTGCGCTCGGGCACTTGACTCGAAAGCGCCTCCGCGGTCCTCTCGCGGCTGTGATCTGCGACGTCTGCGGTCGTGATAACGAGGGCAACCTGACGTTTTGCCTGGATTGCGGCAGGCGCCTCCGGACCCAGGGGCGCGGCGTCCCGCCCACGCCGCCCCACGGCATCGAGCGCGTCGAGCGCGCTGCCGTCGCCGAGGTCCGCAGCACGGACGACACGCCGAACTCCGCCCCCGCGATCGCCTCGAACCCCGCTCCCTCAGCGAACCCGACATCCGGCAGTCCGACATCCGGCAGTCCGACGTCCGGCAGCCCGACGTCCGGCAGCCCGACGTCCGGTAGCCCGACGTCCGGCGGCTCGGCTTCGTCTCCGAAGCCCTCGGCGCCGCGCTCCAGGCCCGAAGCGCCCGCGCTTCAGTTCACCGTCTCGTTCGGCGCCGAGGCGATCACGACGTGCCCGAGCTGTCGCTCGTCGAATCCGCCCGGCTATCGCTTCTGCGTGACGTGCGGCGCGTCGCTCGGGCGTCCCGCCTCGACCGCTTCGAGCGAAGCAGCCGTCGTACGTCGCGCGCCGGAGTCCGAGCCCGAGCCCGAGTTTTTCGCCGCGCCCGTGGCCGCGCCGCCGGAGCCGTCTCCGTCGCTGCCCGCGGCTGCTCCCACGCAGCCTCCCGCGCCCACGCCGATCACGGAGGCCCCCGCGGCCCGGCCTACGCTTCCCCGTTCGGTCGTCGCGCCGAGCGCGGAGAGCGCGCCGGCCACGAGCCCCGACGATGCGGGCGACAAGATCATCGGCGCGCCCGTCGTGGGCATTGCGACGACCCGGACCGGCCCTCCGCGGCTCGTCCGTTGTGCTCGCTGCCACGGTCATTCCGCGGAGGGCATGCGCTTCTGCAAGTATTGCGGCGCGCCGCTCGACGAGGGGGAGAAGGCCGCCCGTGCGGAGGCCGAGCCCACGTTCACCGAGCCCGTGACCGCGGGCCGCAGGGACGAGCGGCTCGTGTCCACCTTCGTGGCGCCCGCGCCGGCCTCGCCTTCGGTGACGCCGAGTGGTCGCGTCCAGACCGGCCGGCTCGTCGTGATCGTGGAGGATGGCAGCGAAGGCAAGTCGTTTCCGCTCGTGGACCGCCAGGTCGACGTGGGCCGGACCGAGGGAGACATCCTTCTGCCGGACGATCTGTACGTCTCCCCGCGGCATGCGCGCCTCCTGCCCCAGGGTGGTCACTGGATCCTCCGGAATCTTCATTCCACGAACGGGGTCTACCGGCGCATCCGGGAACCGCACGCGCTGAAAGACGGCGACTTGCTCCTCCTGGGCCTCGAAGTGTTACAGTTCGAAACCGTGAACGACGCGGAGCGAGGGCTCGGGCATGCAACCCAGCATGGGACCCTGTTGTTCGGGTCTCCCTCGACCCCGCGACGCGCACGGCTCTGTCAGCGGACGGTCGAGGGGGTGACCCGCGACGTGTACCATCTGTTCCGGGACGAAACGGTGATCGGGCGAGAGGTGGGAGACATCGTTTTTACGGCAGATCCGTTCCTGTCGAGACGGCACGCCGTCCTTCGTAGGAGCTCGATGAGCGGCGAGTTCACGATCACGGATCTGGACTCTTCGAACGGCACCTACGTCGCGATCCGCTCGGACGTCACCCTCGACAACGGCGACTACCTACGCATCGGCCAGCACCTGTTCCGGGTGGACCTCTCGTAGTGAGCCCATGAGCGAACAAGCCTCCCGAGAGACGCAGCCCGACTCGAACCGCCCCGCGGACAGCGCCGAAGGTCTACCCGGCGAGCGGAAGCTGAAGAAGTCCGCTCCGATCAAGCTTCGCTTGTTCGGCCGCACGGACGTGGGCCAGGTACGCGAGCACAACGAGGACAACTTCATCGTCGCGGACCTGACGAAGGCGAGCCGCGGCTTGATGGAGACCGACCGGAACCAGATCGTCGGCGAGCGCGGCGTGCTCCTCGGCGTCTGCGACGGCATGGGCGGCGCGGCCGCCGGCGAGGTCGCGAGTCAGCTCGCGGTCGACATCATCTTCCAAAAGATGATCTCGGGCGAGCCGCCGAAGGATCACGACGAGATCGCGGCGAGGCTCGTGCACTCGATCGAGTCCGCGGGCCTGCGCATCTTCAGCGAGGCGAAGCTCGATCGCACCCGGCGCGGCATGGGCACGACGTCCACCGTGGCGGCGCTCGTCGACGATCACCTCTTCATCGGCCAGGTCGGCGACAGCCGCGCGTACATCCTTCGCGGCGACAGGCTCGTGCAGGTCACGCGGGATCAGTCGCTCGTCAACCAGCTCATCGAGGCCGGTCAGCTCACCGAGGAGGAGGCCGAAACCTTCGAGCACAACAACATCATCCTGCAGGCGCTCGGCACCTCGGACAGCGTGCAGGTGGACCTCACGTTCGTCGAGCTCAAGCGCGGCGACACGCTGCTGCTCTGCTCCGACGGTCTCTCGGGCATGGTGCGCAACGAGGAGATCCGCGAGGTCCTGCGCACGATCGATGATCCGCTCGAGGTCTGTAAGACCCTGACCGATCGCGCGAATCAAGCGGGCGGTCACGACAACATCACCGTCGTCGTGTCGAAGTTCGAGGGCGAGGCGCTGCCCGAGCCGACGGAGGAGGACATCTCGGGGCTGCGCTACCGCAAGTACCAGCTCCCCGAGCCGATGCCGCCGAGCTCGCTCAACGCCCCCGATCCGAGCCGCCGTGTCAAGGAGCTCGATCAGCCGAAGATCTCGGTGCCGCTCACGCCGCTGCCCTCGTCGTCCTCGTCCGAGGGGCACCGCCGGGAGAGCGACTCGGAGCGGCGGGAAGAGCCCTCGAAGGACGGAGAGGGTCCATCTTCGTACGGGCCGCGTTCCCACGGCTCGGACGATCCCATCCACATCCCGACCGACGGCGCGCCGCAGTGGCTCATCGTGATGATGATCGCGAGTGCGCTCGCGTGTATCACGATCGCCGGGTACTACCTGCTCAAGCCCTAGAGCATCGACGTGCTCGGAAGCGCGCGAAGCGAGCTTCCCTCGGGGGGTGAATCGTCCGGGCTTTGCCCGGACGAGAGGGGGACGCGAGGCGTCCCCCTCGGGACAAAAGAGCTAGAACAGCGAGCGGTTTACAACCGCGCGATGTTCTAG
>NZ_JAGTJJ010000012.1:159762-211491 GCF_028435365.1 Polyangium jinanense
GGGGGGGGGGGCGCCGGCGCCCCCCCCCCCCCCCCCCCCGCCGCCCCCCCCCCCCCCCCCCCCCCCGGGACAAAAGAGCTAGAACATCGAGCGGTTTACAACCGCTCGATGTTCTAGCGTTCGGCTGGCGAAGCCCGGCCACCAAAAATATACTCGCGGGATGCCGAGCGAGGTGCCGCGCGAGGCGATGGACGCGGACGGTCGTGTGGACGTCGCGACCGCGCAGCGCATCGTCGAGAACGCTGTCGCGCGCGCCACGAGCGGGCCCGACAAGAGCACAAGCATCATCGAGGCGAAGGTCGCCGAGGCGACGCGGCGAGGCGCGCGGCTGAACGCGCTGCTCGCATTCGGCGTGGCCGTGACGCTGGTCGCCCTCGTGGTGGCGGCCTTCGTCGTGTACCGATCGCAGCGCGCGGCGGCGATCCTGACGGCCGAGGCGGGGCTCGACGCGCGTCCAGCGACCGCGCCCGTGGGCACGTTGCCGACGAAGGTGCTCACGGGGCGAGAGATCTACGAGCAGAACAAGGGCGCGCTCTACGTGCTCGCGTACACGCAGAACCGCCGCATCAGCGGGTGCTGCAGCGCGTTCGCGATCAACAAGACCCAGCTCGTGACGAACGCCCACTGCGTCACGTCGTGCGGAGCGCGCGGCGGAAAGCCCGTCGTCGTGCAGAACGAATCGGCCGGGAAGGTCGAGCTCGAGGTCGTCGCGCAGCGCGCGCACCCGACCTACAACGCAAACTCGAAGCGCGCGGACACGCCCGACGTGGCGCTGCTCCGCGTGAAGGGGACGCTGCCCGTGGCCGTCACGCTGGCGAGCGACACGGAGCTCCGCGCGCTCGGGCCCGGCGACGACGTGTACGTGCTCGGATTTCCGGGGCGCGTGATGGATCCGGTGAGCCCGTCGGCGACGTTCCTGAGTGGGCACCTCGGCCGGCTGATGGGCTTCGACGAGCAGGCCACATCGGGTGACAAGGCCACGGTGATCCTGCACGACGCGGTCACGCGCGGCGGCAACAGCGGTAGCCCCATCTTCAACCAGTACGGCCACGTCATCGGCGTTCACGCGGCCCATGTGGACGACGAGGAAAACATCTCCATCGACGGGCAGAAGACGACGATCGTGCAAGCCTCTCCGTACCGCATCGGCATGCGGATCGATCTCGTCCGCGGGGTACCCACGCCGTGAACCTCCGGATCGTGCACACCGCAGGGCAAAGAGCCGGGACGTTCCAGATCTTCGAACGCGACGTCGTGCGGCTCGGTCGCTCGCCGGACAACGACGTCGTCTTCGACGCGAACCACGACCGCGAGGCGAGCGGGCATCACGCGGAGCTGCGTCGCGAGGGCGGCGCCTGGTACGTCGTGGATCTCGGCAGCCGCAACGGAACGTACGCCAACGGGCAGCGGATCCAGCAGCGGTACCCGCTCGCGCCGGGGACGGAGGTGAGCTTCGGCGCGAAGGGGCCGCGGATCCGGATCGAGCTCGTGCCCGCCGCTGCGCCGCCGCCGATGCCGCCGATGCCGGCCATGCCGATGCCGCAGCCGATGCCGCAGCCGATGCCGCAGCCGATGCCGGAGATGGCGCACGTCGCCGCGGCGCCGCGCGTGCAGATCGCGCAGGCCGTGCAGCCGGCGCCGCCCGCGGGCGCGCGCGTCGGGCAACGGACGATCGCGATGATGATCTCGCAGGCCGTCGCCGCGGCGAGCGGGCGCCAGAAGTTCGGGCGGACGGCGGAGCTCAACGCGATCGTCGAGGAGAAGGTCACGGCGGCGACGGCGTCGCAGCGGAGAACGGCGTACGCGCTCGGCGGGCTCCTCGTCGTCGCGCTGCTCGCGCTCGGCGGGCTCATCTTCTGGAGCACGCGCTCGCAGGACGAGATCCAGCGCCTGCGCGAGGAGCTCGCGCAGATGCCGCCCGAGGATCCGCGCCGCAAGGAGATCGAGGGGCGGCTCGGCAACCTGCACCCGTCGAACGCAAGCTTCGGCCGAAACCTCTACGACCGCTCGAAGAAGGGCATCTTCATGCTCGCTTCGAAGGGCGAGGGCTTCTGCACGGCGTTCGCCGTGAGGCCCTCGATGCTTGCGACGAGCGCGCACTGCATCCAGGAGGCGAAGGCGAAGGGCTCGGTGGTCGCGCTGGAGAACGAGGGGCGCGGGCAGGCGCGCTTCGACGTGATCGAGATGCGCACGCATCCCGGCTATCGCCCGACCGATCAGGAGAGCATCACACCCGACGTCGGTGTCGTGACCATCCGCGGCCGCTCGGCCGTCGTGCTGGAGATCGCGACGAAGCAAGAGCTTTCGGCGACGGGCGCGGGCGACGACGTGTACCTCATCGGCTTTCCCGGCCGCTTGATGGACGCGACGAACCCCGCCGCGACCTTCCTCGCCGCGCACATCGGCCGCGTCACGGGCGCATCCGGCCGGCCCGCGGCATACCAGGACGCCTGGCTCGTGCAGCACGACGCCGCGACGACACGCGGCTCGAACGGCAGCCCCATCTGGAGCGGCCAGGGCAAGGTGATCGCGGTGAACTCGGGCGGCTACCTCGAAGAGGGCGAGGAGAAGATCGCAGGTCGGAAGACGGAGGTCGTGAAGGCCTCACCGTACAAGTTCGGCATGCGGATCGATCTCGTCGAGGCGCTCCTCAAGTAGTCACGATGCTCAGGCTGGCGATCCGCAGGCTGCTGTTCATTCTTCCGACGCTGATCGCGGTCTCGGTCGTCACGTTCCTGTTTCTCTCGTACGTCCCCGATCCGACGGACGATCCGGCGCTCGCCGTGTCGCCCTCCGAGCGGGCGCGCCTGCGCCGGGAGCGGTTCCTCGACCTGCCGCGCTTCGTGAACCTCGGAACGCGTGACGTCCGCACGCAGTCCGCCGAGGCGATGCGCGCGATCGTCGACGGCGACGCCGCGAAGAAAGCGCGTGGGCAGGAAGAGCTCGCGCGGCTCGGCGGCGCGGCACTACCGCATGTGCTGCCCGCGCTCGACTCGCTCGCGCCCGGGCCACGCGCCGAGGTCGCGCTCGCGCTCGCGCCCGTGGGCGAGCGGATGGGTTTTTCGGGGGAGCGGCTCGCGGATCCGGCGCGCGCGGTCGCGTTCTGGACGCGGTTCTGGGACGACCGCGGCATCGAGTTCCGCCGCGCCTCCGTGCGCAGCGCGGTCCGCAGGCTCTCGCGTTACGGCAGCACCTCGCGCGCGGCCGAGTTGCGCGAGCTCGACACGTTCGTGCTGGAGGACGTGCTCGGCGCGCTCGAACATCCGACCGACGCGGCCTCGTTCGAGCGGGCCCGGGCCCTCGTCGACATCGCCGCGCACGTCACGGGCCGCGACGATCGCATCTCGCCCGGCGACGACCACGAAACGGCCCGCGCCTGCGTCGAGCGGTGGGGCTCGTTCTGGATGGTCTACAAGAACGACTTCGTCACGCTCGACGGTCCCTCGCGGATCGCGGCCATCGTGCTGGAAACACGCTACGGCAAGTGGGCGCTCGGCGCCATCACGCGGCGGCTCGGCGTGGGCATCGACGGCGTGCCCGTGCTCGACGGCATTTTCCGACGCGCACCCGTCACGCTGACCCTTGTTTTCGGCTCGATCCTGCTCGCATACGCGGCGGCCGTACCGATCGGTCTCGTCGGGGCGGCGTCGCGCGGGCGGCGTCGCGACGGGATCACGGCGGCCATCGTGCTCGTGCTGTACGCGATCCCCACGGCGTTCTTCGCGATCCTCGCGGCGCGCGGTTATGACGGGCACGGGCTCTTGTTGCCCACGGTCGTGCTCGCGCTCGGCCTCGTGGCCGCGCCGGCACGTCAAGCGCGCGCGGGGCTCGCGTCGGCGTTCGCGCAAGATCACGTGCGGGCTTCGCTCGCGCGGGGGGCGAGCCGCGCGCGTGCGCTCATGGTCCACGCGCTCCCGGGCGCGCTGCTCCCGGTCGTCACGCTCGCCACGCTCGAAGCCCCGATGGCCCTCGGCGGCGCGTTCGTCGTCGAGCGTGTCTTCGGCCTCGAAGGCCTCGGCGCTGCCACGATCGTCGCCGTGCAGTCGCGCGACACGAGCTGGCTCATGGCCGTCTCGATCTTCACGGCCGCGACCGCGACGCTCGGGGTCATCATGACGGACCTCGTGTACACCGCGCTCGATCCTCGGCTCGCGCAGAGCATCCTGCGCCAGAGGCCACGCACATGAGCCATCGCGGGATCGTGCTCCGGCGCGTCGCGCACAGCCGCCGCGCGGGCCTCGGCGCTGCGCTGCTTGGCTTGCTCGTGCTCGTCGGCGTCTTCGCCGAGATCCTCGCCGCGCCCGCGCCGCTCCTCGCCGTAGGACCGCGCGGCGTCGAGCTCCTTCCGGCGATCGTGCACGCCGAGCGGTACGAGCACCTCTCCCAGGACGAAATCGCGCGCTCGTACGCGGACAGCTTCGCCGTCTGGCCCCTCGTGCGATCCGGCCCCAAGGCGTCGAGTGCCGCGGGCCCCTTCGCGCCCTCGTCCCGCGTGCACCCGCTCGGCACCGACGAGAAGGGCCGCGACCTCTTCGCGCGCCTCGTCTACGGCGCGCGCACCGCGCTCGGTCTCTCGCTCGTTGCCGTCCTCCTGAGCGCGCTCCTCGGCGTCCTCCTCGGCGGCCTCTCGGGCATCCGCGGCGGCACCTCGCGTGACGCTCTCGTGCGCCTCGTCGAGACCGTCGACACCTTCCCCGCCATCCTCGTCGTCGCGCTCGTGCGTGCCATCGAGCACGAGCCCTCCGCGCTCTCGCTCGTGCTCGCGGTGGCCTTCGTGCGCTGGGCCGAGGTCGCGCGCCTCGTACATGCCGAGACCTTGCGCGGCGCCTCGGAAGATTATGCTCTCGCCGCGCGTGCCCTCGGCGCCTCGCGTGCGCGCATCTTCATGCGCCACGTGCTCCCGAACGCGCTTGGCCCCGTCACTGTGAGCTCGGTGTTCGGTGTCGCGTCCGTCGTGCTCCTCGAAACGGCGATCTCGTTCCTCGAGATGGGCGCGCCGACGTCGGCGGCGTCCTGGGGCGAGACGCTCGCGCAGGGCGCGCGAAACCCCGCGGCGCTGCGCTTGCTCGTCTTGCCGGTCTTCTTGCTCCTCGTGACCGTGGGCGGCTCGTACCTCGTCGCGGATGCGCTGCGCGACGCGATGGATCCGCGAGCCGCGCGAAAGCGACGGGACGAAACGTACGGTTCGTTCGGGCCTTCCACGGACGAGCCGCACGCATCCCGATGACGATACGTCACCACTCGTGATGGGCTTGCAACGCGTCGCGCACCCGACGTACGTTGGAAAAAGCCCGGTCTCCTTGGAAGGCTTGGGCTCGGCCCGGCGTGCTGACCAACCTCGCCGGGCCTCTTTTCATTTGGGGACCAAGGATCTCACCGGGGAGCGAGCGCGCCGGGCGGCGTCATGACTCGACGGTGATCAGATCCACGGCAAAGCACCGGAGCGCGTGCAGGCTGCGGCGCTGCCAGTGCATCTCGGGGTTCGACAGGAGCCGGATCTTGTACTCCTGACTCCTTTCGAGTTCGCCGAGCTCGCTGATCCAGGACACGAAGCTCTTGAAGCAGGACGAGTTCATGAACTCGAGCTGGCGGAAATCCACCTGCACCTCGGTGGCACTCATCCGCAGAGCCTCGGCGTGCACGCGTGGCAGGAGCGAATCCAAGCTGTCCTTCGCCGCCATGTCCGCGTTGCCCGAGAGGCAGACGACGAGCGAGCGACCTTCCGCGCGCACGCTTGCCGAGAAGTCGCGGAGCGAGACCGAGAGATCCGAGGTCGCGCTCACGCGTTCCTCCGCGCGGCAACGGTCGTTTGCGCCAGGATCGTGACCCTGTCGTCCTCGATGGTGTGGCTCATCGTCATCTCTCCTTCGGCCCGCACGCGCACGATGCCGAGCCCAGAACCAACCTTTCGCTTGGCGCTGCGCGCCATCGCGATCTGGTAGTGGTCGAAGGGATCGTCGTGTCGGCTCATCTCCTCGAAGATAGTGGCGAGCGCGGCGATGTGCTCGGCGTTCGCCCGGTTCGCGAGCCGGATGGAGACCGTGCTCGACGTGTCTCCGGGCTCGAACGTGATGGACAGAAACGTCACGCCGTCGCTCCCGTACTTGACGGCGTTCTCCAGAAGCTCGTGGGTCGCGAGCGCGATCCGCGACACGGTGTCGTGGTCCTCGATCATCCGCTCGTAAAAATCGGTCAGGAACCTCCGAACGACGGAGATGAGCTCGACGTTGGGCCGGAACGTCAGCTCGAAAGCGGTCGGGGTCTCGGTCATCATTCCTCTGCGGATCGGAGGTCCAATCTATCTCAGCCTTCGGCGCGCGTCTCGCTCGCGCGGAACCGCACGACGACGAGCGTCACGTCATCCTCTTGCCCCTTGCCGTGGGAGAAGCGGGCCACGTCGTCGAGGATAACATCGCGAATCCGCTCCACGGGCTCGCCCGCGAGCGCCTCGATCTGCGCCGTGAGTCGCGCCATTCCGTACATTTCGCCCGACGCGGTTCGCGCCTCCGTCACCCCGTCCGTGTAGAGCACCATCACGTCGCCGTCTTCGAGGACGAGCTCGTCGTCCTGCACCGTGCGCGCGACGTCGCGCATCGCGCCGACCCACGGGCCGAGCGTGGGGATCGCTTCAATCTTCCCGGTGCTCGCGCGCAGGACGAGGATGTCCTCGTGCGCGCCGGCGAACACCACGCGTCCGCTCCGGTGGTAGCGCATCACTGTGAGCGTCACGTGCTCATCGTTGCGCAGGCGGTTGCGGATGTTGTCGTAGAGCACGAGGTTCAGCACGCGCACGAGGTCCTTCGGTCGCGCTGACGGATCCTCCCGGCCGAGCGCCGCGATCGCGCTCTGCACCATCAGCATCACGAGCCCCGATTGCAGCCCGTGCCCCGCCACGTCGCCGATCGCGAGGATCCCGCCGCCCTCCACGGGGAAGACGTCGTAGTAGTCGCCGCCGACCTCGCTCGCCGGGATCATCCGCGCCGCCACTTCGAGCCCCGGCACGTCGAGGCGCCGCGGCAGGATCGACGTCTGGATCCGCGCGCTGATCTCGAGCTCTTTTTCGAGTCGCTCCTTCGCCGCCATCTGCTCGCGTGATTCCGCGAGCTCGCGCGCCATCCGGTTCATCGCGTCGCCGAGCGCGCGGAGCTCCATCGGGCCTGTCACGGTCGCCTGCGCGTCGAGCTTCCCGCGCGACACGTCACCCACGAACGCCATGAGCCCGTCGAGCGGACGCGAGAGCCTGCGCGAGAGCACGATCGCGAGCGCCGCCGCCGCCGCGAGCGCGACGAGCGCGATGAGCGCCACGCGCGCCTCGAGCTCGCGGGACGGCGCGAGCGCGCGATCGAGCGAGCGCGCGAGGTGAACGGTGCGCGCCCCGCCCGCGGCCGTATCCAGCGTCCGCGACGTCGATAGATACGGCCCACCCTCGGACGCGGACGACGCCGTGACCATCCGGAGCACCTCGCTCGGCGCCTCCGTCCCATCTTCGAGCTTCGAATGCGCCACCACCGTGGCTCCATCCGTCACCACCACGAGGCTCCCCGTCTGGAGACGCACCTCCTCGACGAGCGCATGGTCGAGTTTGAAGCCGAGCACCAGCACGCCGACCGTCTCGGTGCCGAACGCGAGCCGCCGCGCGACCACCTCGTAGAGCTTCCCCTCGTTCGTCCAGAGCCCGGACTTCTCGCCGCCGCGCAGCGCGCCCGCGATGATCGGATCCTTCGACATGTCGAAGCCCGACGCCTTCGGATCGGCCACGTCCGCGAGCAAGAGCCCCGTTCCGTCCGTCATCAGGAACAGCTCGCTCTTCACAGCTTTGTGCAGCTCGTCGGCCACGCCGTGGACCGTCTCCGGCGACACGTCTTCCGTCGCCACCACGGCTTTGACCCGCGGCTCTTCCGCCACCACGTGCGCCTTCGCTGCATGCGCGCGCAGCCGCTCGGTGCGGTGCGCCTCGAAGACCCGCGCGCTCCGTTCGAGCGCCTCGCCGAGCTCCACCCGCGCGCGCCGCTCCAGCACGATCGCCGCGCTTCCCGCCGTGGCCACCGTGATCGCCGCGATGAGCAGCACGATCCAGAGGAGCAACGTGCTGCGAAACTTCATGGCCGCACCACCACCGTCTTCGGCAGGTGCTCGCGCCCCTTGCCGCTTCGCTTTCCGCCGAACGGGATCTCGATCTTCCCCATCGAACGCTCCTCCGCGGGCACGCCGAGCGCCTCCGAAATCGCCGGCGACGCCGAGCGCCAGGCCACCTCGATCACGAGCGATCCCGGTTGCGGCGCGTCGAGCTCGAACGCGAGCGTGCGCGCCTCGCCCGGCGCGATCCGGTTGTCGCTCTTCTCTGCCCGCGCGAGGTAAAACGGCACTTCACGCCCCGCCTCGTCCACGAGCACCCGCCCGAGCATGCGCTCCTCGCGCGCCTGCATTTGCCCCTTCTCGTCGAGCGCCTGCACGCGCACGACGACCTGCCGCCCGGCCACCCCCGACGGCACCGCGTGCCCTGCGCCTTCGTTCTTCAGCACCACGGACAGCGCGATCTTACCTGCGTGGTCGGTCGCCGACGCGACGATCCCGAGCGCCTTGCGCACGAGCTCGCCCTTCTCGCCCATGAACCCGTGATGCGCCACGCGCACCTTTCGCTCCGTGCCCGTCGCCGCGTAGGTCATCTCCGCCGGCATGTGGCACTCCTGGCAGGCCGTGCCCGAGACCGCGAAGCTCGACGCGCGCCACTCGGTGAACTCGGTGATGATCGGCAAGCTCTTGCCGTCCGCGAGCGGCATCGAGAATGCGTGACAGCCTCCGCAGACGCGCGCGTCGCGGAACGCGGGCGCGCAGCCCACCTTGTGGAAGTAGTTGTCCTTCGCGTCGCAGTACGGCCCGAACTTCCGATTTCCTTCGAGATCAAACGTATACCGCGGCTCGGCCGCGTCCTCTCCGACGTCGCGGATCGCGTGGCACGCCTCGCACGTCACGCCCTCGTCGACCGCCCGCTCCGCCGGAGCCGTGAGCCCCGCAAGCGGCGCGTGACACACCTCGCACACGGGATTCTTCGACTGATCCCGCATCGCGACGTAGAGCGGCGCGTGCCGCGCGCGCGCATGCGCCGACGTCTTCCACTCCGCGTGGAGCATGCTGTGGCAGTCGCCGCATCGATCGGCGGGGAACGCGCGGGCGCGCGGCTTTTCGAGCGAGGGTTTGTCCGGGGGCGGGGATGCGGACGGGGACGCGGACGCTTCTTGCATCGCCGCCGCGCGCGGCGATCCTTCCGGCGGCGTTCTGGGATCGCAGCCGAACGTGAACGCGAGGAGCGCCGTTACTTGTAGCGGCCGTATGGCGTCCCGTCCTTTCTCAGGTGCCGCTTCGGCGACGCGCCTTCCGCGAGCGTCGGCTTGAACGACGCCGTCCCGCCCGCGGCCACCGTCACCTCGCCTCGCACCTCGGGCCCGTGCACTTGCCACGCCACGACCGGGTAGGTCCCTGCGGGCACGTTCTTGATCTGGAACGATCCATCCGCGCCCGTCACGGCGTAGAAGCCGTTGTCGAGCACCTTGATCTTCGTGACCATGTGCGGGTGGATGTTGCAGTAGACGTCCACCACGCCGGCCTCGCGGAACGTGACAGACTTGCTCTCGCCGCTCTTGTAGAGCCCGAGATCGAAGCGCGCGGCCTTCGAGACCGAAAACACGTTGTGGAAGACCTTGTCGTCGTTCGGGAACTCCACGGTCGTCCCCTTCACGATGACCATCAGCCCCGGCGTGAACGTGAGGTTCTTCTGTCGAATCTCGCGCTTGCCGGCCGGCGCCGGCGAGCCGGGCGCGTTCTCGAGGTAGACCACGATGCCCGATCGATCGGCCTTCGGCGCGTCGTCCACGAGGACCGTCACCACGCCCGAGACGTTGCCCGCGGCTGGCGCCTCGGCGCGGCTTACGCGCGGGGAGAAGGAGACGGTGAGCGGGATCGTCACCACGCCGAGGGGGATCAGGAGGCCTAGGAGGCGAGACCAGAGACGCATGCGCCATTCTCCTCGGGAGCGTCAGTATTTCAGGAGCATCGAGCTCGTGAACACGTCGTTGGGAAACTGGGGGGCGCGGCCCAGCTCGCGGTTCAGATTGTACTCGGCCTTGAGGATGAGATGGGTCCCGAGCTCCATCCGCACCCCGGCCGTCGCGCGCAGGACCTGGGACTGGTAGACGAAGCTCACGCCGCTCCGATGTACTGCATCACGCGCGTCGACCCGAGCATACGGCGTGAGCCAGTTCAGCACCCGATATCCCACGAGCGCATAACCACCGCGGTACCGGAGGCAGGGGGCGAGGCCACATTTCGTGTCCCCCGCGGCGCTCTTCCCATCGATGACGCCCTGCATGACCTCGGCCGTCACCTCCAGATCGCGCCAATCGAGGTGTAGGTCCACGCCGACGTGCGTGTGCAGCGCGTCCTCGGCGCTTTGCAGGTCCTGCGCGCCGATCGAGCCCGAGAGCCCCACCTCGAGCCCGGCCCCGAGCGGCGCGCGCGAGGCGATCCGGCCCGCCACGGTCTTCCAGTCGTTTCGATCGATCTCGCCGTGAAATGGGAACGACTCGCTCCCGTGGCTGCCGTTCGTCACGGCCACGTTCAAGATCATCGCGCCGTCCCAGAATTTCCCGCGCGCCTTCAGCCCGAGCGGAGATCCGCAGGTGTATCGACAGAGCAAAGACGGCGTCACCGTGAGCCTGTCGGGCGCCTCGCGGCTCCGGTACTCCCAGCCGAGCACCGAATCGAACTTCCCGGCATAGAGGCTGAGCTCGAAGCGCTCGATCGGGACGAGGTACTCGGCGTACGCAAGCTTGACGTCGATGAAATCGCCGAGCGCCCGATCCCCGGGCGCCGAGACGTCCCGCGTCCGCGGCGCGAAGTCGATCGACGCCGTCAGCGTGAGGTCCTCCCGCGGTGCCGCGAAGAGCTGCATGTTGAGCGCGTTCACGGCGAACGACGATTTTCCGCCGCTATCGATCGCGTCGAACGTGAGCGCCCGTGATTCGCCGGTGTCGGCCGGCTCGCCGCGCGCGTTCACCATCGTCGAGAGCGGGTCCCCATAAAAGACCCACGACGCGGGGATGTCGCCCTCGTACTCCGGGAAATACCGGTACCCGCGGTCACTCCGTATCCCCGAACCGTTGCCCGTGGCCCGGAAAAACCCGAAGTCGAGGTAGCCGCCGAGCTTGCTCACGATCGGCAGAAGCCTCGTGATCTGCTGGTCGACGTAGCTCGCGTCGTCCTCGAGCTTCGCGACTTTCTCGCGTACGGCCTCGTTCTGTTTTGCCGCGCGCTCGAGCTCCGCCACGCGCTCGCGCATGCGGCGGTTCTCCTCTTCGAGCGCCCGAAGCCGCGCTTCGACCCGCTCCGAGGCCGAAGGTTCACGCCCGTTCGTCGCGGCGTTCCCATCCCCGTCCGTGGCCCGCGCAACACGAGGCACGATTCCGACGACGGACAGGAAGAGCACGATCGCAAGCCGCTTCCTCATGTCCCGATGCGACCCTACAGGGACCGAACGGCCCCGTCGAGCGTTGATTGCGCTCCCGCTTCTCTCTTTGCTTCGGTATGATGCCTGCCGTCCAGGGGGCGCCATTGTTGTCCGAACCCGTGAGCGATCCTGCCGTGCGGAAAGGGGCGACTTGAGCCCGACCGCGCTTCCCAGCGAGCTCCTCGCGCGTTTCCGCGGCGTGGCGCTCGAACGGCTCGACCGCGTCGAGAGCGATTGGGGCAACTTCATGCACGGCGGGGGCCGGCCCGAGGTCGCCGCCGTGATGCAGCAAGAGCTGCACACGCTGAAGGGCGAAGCCCGGATGATGCACTTCGGCGGGCTCGCCACCCTCTGCCACGCGCTCGAAGGTCTCGTCGCGGCCGTGGCGAGGCGCAGTCGGCGCGTGCCCGAAGAGGTCGATCTCGTCGTGACCATGGCCATCCGGTTCATGGTCGTGATGCTTCGCAAGAAGGACGCAGCCTCGAGCGCGGGGATGGACGTCGACGGGTTCGTGCAGCAGATCGAGGAGATCGTCGCCGAGGTCGCGGCCGACGAGCCCGAAACCCCGGCGCCCGTCCCCGGGTCCCGCAGCGCCCCGGTCGACCTGCGCGATCGCGTGTCGATGGCCACGCAGCAGCGCCTCGCCGCCCTCGCGGTGCGGGTCTTTCTGGAGCATGTCGCGGCCGGGCGCGCGCGCGGGCGGCTCGGCGACGTGGTCCACGCGCTCTCCGAGGAGGTCACCTCGCTCTCGGCCGTCTCCCTCGCGCCGCGGCTCGCGCCCCACGAAGCGGGAGCGCGTGGCCTCGCGGAGAGCCTCGGCAAGGAGGTCCGCGTGGCCTTCGACGTGGGTGACGTGCGCGTCCGCGCCGAGGTCGCCGAGTCCGTCGAGGTCGTCCTGCTCCACGCCCTCCGCAACGCGGTGGATCACGGCATCGAGCGGCCCGAGGCGCGCCGCGCCGCGGGCAAGGCGTCCATGGCCTCGATCCGCGTCTCGGCGCGGCAGAAGGGCGGCGAGATCGAGATCACGGTCGAGGACGACGGCGCGGGCGTGAACCTCGAGGCGGTGCGGAGGCGCGCGATCGACCTCGGCCTCTCCACGCCGGAGCTCGCCCTGCGCGCGCAGGACGACGAGCTCACGGAGCTGCTCTTTCGCCCGGGCCTGTCCACGCGCACCAAGGTCACGGACGTCTCGGGCCGCGGCATCGGCCTCGATGCGGCGCGCGCGGCCATCCAGCGCGTCGGCGGCTGTATCTCCATCACCACGCGCCGCGGCCAGGGCACGCTCCTCGTGCTCCGCGTCCCCCAGGCGAGCCACCTGCTCCCCGTCGTGTGTTTTCCTGCGCGGGGCGCCGATCTCGTCCTCGCCGTGGCGGCCGGCCCCGGCGTCCGCGTCGTGCCCGCCGAAGGGGGCATGCCGGCCCTCGATCCGGTGGAATACTTTGATATGGCGCCACCGGGTGGTGCGCGGAGCGGCGAGGGGGTTCGGATCGAGGTCCGGCGCGGGGAAGCTCGCTTCACGTTGCGGGCCGGCGGAGCGCCTTACGCGGCCGTGGCCACGCGCCTTTGTCCGACGGCCGACGATTGCCCAGCCGAGATCGTGACCGTCGATGGGGCCGAGGTCCTGCTCGTGCGGCCCGAGGTATTCTGACTCCGTCCATACCCGGTTTTTCCGCCACGCGCGTGAATCGTGCCCTACGTTTACGTCCTTCTTGCCGTAGCAACGGCTCCTCGATACCATGCCGTCAATGGCCCCAGCATGACGCTCGGGCAGAACCCCCCTCGTCCGGCGAGAGGCAGCCATGAGCGCGACGAAGCGACGGATTCTCGTGGTCGACGACAGCGAGATTTGCCGTGAGCTGGTCAAGCTGCTCCTGCAATCTCGCGGCTTCGAGGTGATCACGCTCGACTCGCCGTTCGGCTTCGGCGCGGCTGTGGCGCGTGAGCAGCCGGATCTCGTGCTCGTGGACGTCAACATGCCGGCGTTGCACGGGGGCAAGCTGGTCGAGGTGGCGCTCCAGAAGGGCATCCTCTCGTGCCCCATCGTTTTTCACTCCGACCGGCCGGCGCGGGAGCTCCAGAGCCTCGTTTTGAGCACGGGCGCCTCGGGCTTCATCTCGAAGACGAACGACGGTGACGAGCTCGCCTCGCGCATCGAAGAGTATCTGAATGGCACGTGGCAGAAGCGGGACCGCGCCCCGGAGAGCATCCGGCCGAGCACGGCGCCGCCGGGCCCGCGCACCGACGTCCCGCCGCGCATGACGCGCCCCTCGGAGGTCCCGCCCCTCTCCGGCTCCACGTCCCAATCGCTCCCGCCCTTGTCCGCCGCCGCGCTCTCGTCGCGCAACGCGGACGCCGCGCCTTTGTCGCAGCGCAGCTTCGACGCGGCGCCTCTCTCGCAACGCTCGCCCGACGCGGCGCCCCACTCGCAGCGGACGATCACGTCGTCCACGGGCTGGGTGCGCGGGAAATTCTGAAATCGCTACGTTACGGCAGGTTGCAGGTCGTGTTGACGTAGGTCCGCCAGACCTGCTGGGCTGATCCGATGGGCCTGCCGATCGCGCTCGTCAGCCGGACGTTGCGCCGGATGAGCCGGGCGCAGCCTTGGTTGTGGAATCGCCGGAGATACTGGGCCGCCGCGTTTTTGCATTCGACGACGTCCTGCCACGTGCACGTCCGCTCCGGCTCCGGCAGCGGGACGAAGTCCCCGCTCGCGAGCCGCCTGTGGCCCCAGGGCATGGGCGTATACCCTTGCGCGATGTCCTGACACGCCTGATTCGCGGCGTCCCAGCCCATTTGAAAAGGATTCCGGGTGCAAGCCGCATCGGCGGCCGCGCTCGTGAAGAGGCCCGCGATCAGCAATGCGGCGCCGGCCCAGTAGCTCTTCATGGTGACTCCCCCCGAGGGAATGCCGCCCGACCCCCCTGGCCGAGCAGGCAGACCGTCTCATGCGGGACATGGAGCCCGTCCGTCCGGCGTCAATCGCCCGGCTGTCGCCCGAGCACCCGCGCGCCGAGCTCCGGAAAGTCCGTCATGATCCCGTCCACGCCCATCGCGACGAGCGCGCGCATCTCGGCTTCCTCGTTGATCACCCACGCGTGCACCTCGAGCCCACACGCGTGCGCGACCTCCACGAAATACGGCGTCACGATCGGGATCCCCGCGAGGCTCGTCGGCACCTGCAAGGCAAACCCCCGCGCCACGTAGCCCGGGTTTCCCCCATTGCAGAGGAATTCCAGCGACTCGGGCAGGCACATCCCGGTCAAGACCCCCGGGATCCGCCGCCGGATCTTCTCCATCAAGGACCCGGGCTCCGCCGTCAAGAGCACCCGCTCTCGCCCTTCGTGCCGATGGAGCACCCATTGCACCGCGGAGACCAGCGACTCCGCGTCGTCCTTGAGCTCGATGTTGAGCGGCACGCCAGGGAAGGACGTCAGCACCTCGGCGAGCGTCGGGATCCGGATGCCGCGGCCCCGGAATGGGTAGGCGCCGTCCGGATCCTGGAACCCGTATCCCGCGTCGAGCTCACGAGTCTCGGAAAAACGTTTTTTCGAGGCCGGCCCCGCGCCGTCCGTCGTGCGCGCCACGTCCTCGTCGTGCAGCACGATCACTTCCTCGTCGGCCGTGAGGTGCACGTCGAGCTCGAGGCGGTCCGCCCCCGCCGCGAGCGCGGCGGCGAAGGCGGGCAACGTGTTCTCGGGCGCCGTACCGGAGGCGCCGCGGTGCGCGAACAGGCGGGGGCGGGGGCCGTCCTTGTAATGCATGGTGATCAGGGGATCGTCACGGGCACCGTGGCCGTGTTGTTGTCGAGGCTCACCTCCTCGAACTCCCGGCTCGGGTTGAGCTTCACCTGGATGAAGTACTCACCCGCCGGCACGTCCGTGATGTCGAGCCACTGGCAATCGAGCGTGTTGCCGTAAAGATCCGACCAGCCGCGCTGGATGCCCTGATCCTCGCACGTGTAGATCTTGTTGCAGCCCACGTTCGGGCCGAAGGCGATCTGCTGCGTGTCCTCCATGCAATACGCCTGCTTGCGCCCGGTCACGACCTCCTTGCCGTTCTTGTCGAGCAGCGCGTACGTCGCGAACCCGTTGAAGTGGTAATGGCCGTGGCAGGGCGAGAACAGGAACAGGTCCGGCCGCTCCGACGGCGGTGGCACCGTCAGCGTCGCCATGCCCTGGTTCTTCGCCTCCACGCTGAAGCGCAGGAGCTTTCGTTCGCCCGTCCCGCCCACGCACTCCTCGATGAACGCGCACGAGTTCGGGCTCACGTCGAGCTTGTCGAAGAGGATCTCCTCGGCGAGCCGCTTCTCGTCGATTACGAGGTCCGCCATCGGCTCGTTCGCCGCGTGGCAGCCGCAGTCCGTCCCGCAGAACTCGCCCGCGCCGCAGGGCGGATCACACACGGGCGCCTCGTTGTTGCAGTCCGCGAACACCTGGCATTTCGACGTCGCCGGCACGCAGAGCGAGCCCTCGGCGCACGTCCCGCACGTCCCGCCGCAGCCGTCGTCGCCGCATTGTTTGTCCTGGCAATCCGGCGTGCACGGGTCGGGACGGCATTTGCCCTCGGCCGAGCAGGCGAAGCCCGTATCGCACGTCCCGCAGTCGCCGCCGCAGCCGTCGTCCGTGCCGCAATAGAGACCGTCGCAATGCGGCACGCAGCCGTTCGCCGTGAACTTCACCTGCAGGTCGAACGCGCCGTACTGGGACGCGTCGAACCCGTCGACGATGAGGTAATACGTCCCCGGATCGAGCGCCGCATCCACGCGCGAGCCGTAATCGCCGGGCGGCGAGGCGTCGTCGCTGCAGCCCACGGTCGCCGCGGGTTTGTTGTCGAGGCAATTCGTCCGGATGTGAAGCACCGTATCGTAGCCGGAGACGCGCGCCTCGATGCCCATCTTCTCCGTCAGCGTGAACGTGTAGACCGTCTCCACCGCCGTGCTCGTCGAGTTGCACGTCGGCACGACCTCGTGCAGGCCGTTCGTCGTGTCCCCCGTGATCTGGTGGACCCCGAGGAATTCCGTGCCCGCCGGGAGCAGCTCGAGCGGCGCCGCGCAGGAGCCCGGCTGGTTCGCGGGTTTGCACTCGTTCGTCGCGTTCGCGCACGCCTCACCCGCGGGACAGCTCCCGCAGCTCCCGCCGCAGCCGTCGTCGCCGCAGACCTTGCCCGTACAGTCGGGCGTGCAATCCGACGTGCACGACGCACACCCCGGCCCGAGCTCGTGCTTGCAGGTGTCCGTGGCCTCGTCGCAAGAGTCCGCCGTGCATTCGGCGCCGTCGTCACACGGGTCTTTCCCGTTTACACACTGGCCCGCGACGAGCCGCTCCGCGCCGTTGCAGTAGACGCCGTCGCTGCACGTGAGCTCCGTCGCGGGCGAGGTGATCGGCTCGCCGAATCTCGCGCCCTCGTATTGCGCGTTGAAGTTCAGCTTGAAGAGGCCCGTGCGCACGGGCGCCGTCAGCGTGCCCGTAAACGTGCCGCGGCCGTCCGGATCCACCTCGCCGGAGAGCGCGAGCGATGCGCTCGCGAAGCCCTGCCCCTCCGGGAGCGTGAGCGTGACCTCGCCGGGCACCCACGTCGCTTGCCCGCTGTTTCGTGCGTCGACCTTGACGTTGACCGTGCCGCCGGGCTTGGCGCGCGCGTCGATCGTGACGACCGCGTCTGCGATCGCGAACTCGGAGACGTCGTCCGAGCAGCCGGGAACGAGCACGTGGAGGGCCGGGAGGAAGCAGAGCGGGATGAGCCGTCGATATCGCATGCGAAGCCTCGCCTTTGGAGTGCGGAAGGGGCCGGGAGCGCGGCCCTCGGATCTCGCATGATAAGCGGACTCGCGGCGCGATCCACGCGCGAAATGTGGGGGCAGCCGGGCCGTCCCCGGCGACGAGCGCCGCGGCTTCAGGCGCCCGCGCGTTCGGGGTTCTTTGCCATGTACTCGGCGAGCCCCTTCGTCGCCATTGCGCGGACCTTGCCCTGCAAGAAGGGCGTCCATCCGAGCAGGATCCCCGCGGGCCCGAGCGCCATCCGTGTCCAGCGCCAGAGGTCGAATCGGTCCGTGTGGCGGGCGATCTTTCCGTCGCGGAACTCGAACGAGGCGTCGACCACGTTGTGCACGTGTCTCCCTGTGGCCGAAAACGAATAGTGGGCCTCCCAGTGCGCGCTTCCCGTGGAATCATCGGCGCGCACGTCGCTGAATTCGAGCGTGAGGTCTTTCCCTCGCTCGCAGAGCATGCGCCACATCCCGCGCGCTCCGGCCGCGTCGAGGCCCACGAAAACCGAGTCCGAGAACGTGACGTCTCGGTGATAACAGGCGATCATTCCCTCGGCGTCGCGCTTCTGAAACGCCCGATAAAATTGCTCGATCAAGGCTTGATTGGGGTGCATGGCAGGCGAGCGAGCGGACCACGGGCCGGTGAGGACGTCAAGCCGAAGGGCCGCGGAGAACCCATGTGTGTCGTTCGGGCGTTGACGCCGGGCCGAGCTTCGACCAGACCCACGGCTCGACCTAGGGGAGCCTCTGGCTGAGACGGTCTGCCGCTTTTTGTGGCGGGTCGAACCCTTGGAACCTGAACCGGTTCGTACCGGCGGAGGGAAGTGTCATGAGCACCGTGAAACAGCAGCGGGTCGACGAGGCCCGCCTCCAGACCATCACGCGCGGGCCGCTGCCCGGATCGAAGAAGTCGTACCAGACGGGCGTCCTCCACCCGGACCTGCGCGTCCCGCTGCGCGAAATCTCGCAAACACCGACGCGGGAAGGCTACGGCGACGCGGTGCGTCTCGTGCCGAACCCGCCCGTCTGCGTCTACGACACGAGCGGCCCGTACACCGATCCCGAGGCCGAGATCGACGTCAGGAAGGGCCTCGCGCCGCTGCGCGCCGCGTGGATTCGCTCGCGCGAGGACGTCGTCGAACTCCCGCGCGTGAGCTCGGAGTATGGGCAGAAGCGCCTCGACGATCGCTCGCTCGACGCATTGCGGTTTCATGCGCCCCGCCGGCCGCTGCGCGCCGCGGCCGGGAAAAACGTCACGCAGATGCATTATGCGCGGCGCGGGATCATCACGCCCGAGATGGAGTTCGTCGCGATTCGCGAGCAGCAGCGGGCCGCGGAGCGCATCCGCAAGCAGCACCCGGGGCGCTCGTTCGGCGCGGCGATCCCCGAGAAGATCACGCCGGAGTTCGTCCGCGACGAGGTCGCCCGCGGCAGGGCCATCATCCCGGCGAACGTCAATCACCCCGAGCTCGAGCCGATGATCATCGGCCGCAACTTCCTCGTGAAGATCAACGCGAACATCGGCAACAGCGCGGTCACCTCCTCGATCGAGGAGGAGGTCGAGAAGATGGTCTGGTCCATCCGCTGGGGCGCCGATACCGTGATGGATCTTTCCACGGGCCGGAACATCCACGAGACGCGCGAGTGGATTCTCCGCAATGCCCCCGTCCCGATCGGCACGGTGCCGATTTACCAGGCGCTCGAAAAGGTCGGCGGCAAGGCCGAGGACCTCACCTGGGAGATCTATCGCGACACGCTGATCGAGCAGGCCGAGCAGGGCGTCGATTACTTCACGATTCACGCGGGCGTTTTGCTCCGGTACGTCCCGCTCACGGCGAATCGATTGACGGGTATCGTCTCGCGCGGCGGATCCATTCTCGCGAAATGGTGTCTCGCGCACCACGAGGAGAACTTCCTCTACACGCATTTCGAGGAGATCTGCGAGATCATGCGGGCCTACGACGTGAGCTTCTCGCTCGGCGATGGCCTCCGGCCCGGCAGCATCGCGGACGCGAACGACGACGCGCAGATGGGCGAGCTCGCGACGCTCGGCGAGCTCACGCAGATCGCCTGGAAGCACGACGTGCAGGTCATGATCGAAGGCCCCGGCCACGTGCCGATGCACATGATCGAGCACAACATGACCGAGCAGCTCCGCATCTGTCACGAGGCGCCGTTTTATACGCTCGGGCCGCTCACGACCGACATCGCCCCCGGCTACGACCATTTCACGAGCGGCATCGGCGCCGCCATGATCGGCTGGTTCGGCACGGCGATGCTCTGTTACGTCACGCCGAAGGAGCACCTCGGGCTGCCGAATCGCGACGACGTGAAGGAGGGCGTGATCACCTACAAGATCGCGGCGCACGCGGCCGATCTCGCGAAGGGTCACCCGGGCGCGCAGGCGCGCGACGACGCGATGAGCAAGGCGCGCTTCGAGTTCCGCTGGGAGGACCAGTTCAACCTGGGCCTCGATCCCGAGCGGGCCCGCGCGTTCCACGACGAGACGCTCCCGAGCGAGAATGCCAAGGTCGCCCATTTCTGCTCGATGTGCGGCCCCCATTTCTGCTCGATGAAGATCACCGAGGACGTGCGCAAATACGCCGCCGAGAAGGGCGAGGTCCTGCCGGAGAAGGCGCTCGTGCGTGGCATGAAGGAGAAGAGCGCCGAGTTCGTCGAGGGCGGGAGCGAGATCTACCGGAAGGTTTGACGCGGGGCCTCAGCGCCCGGGCAGGTGGTTGTCCGGGCGCTTGCGGCGGGGGCGGCCGAGCAGGCGCCGCCCCGCTTCGAGCAGGTGCTCGCGCAGGGTGTCGTCGTCGATGCCCGCGTATTCGGGTGCGCCGCCGACCATCGCGAGCCCCGTGAACACGACGTGCACCGCGATCGCGTCGGCGAGGCTCGGGTTTTCCCCGGCGAGCACCGCTTTCATTCTGGTTTTGACGTCCTCGCCGCGCGGCGTCCGGAACGCCCGGTTGATGACCCGCTGGATGCCGGGGTCGCTGTTGTACAGGCTGAGCAGCGAGCGCTGGCGGACGATGAGCTCGACGAATCCCGAGAGCGCGTGATCGATCTGCGCGCCCCGGCTCCGTAGCGCGCGCGCTTCTTCGATGATCTGGTCGAGCTCCTGGACCCCGGGCGCGGCGACGGCCTCCGTGATCTCGTCCTTCGTCTTGAAGTGGTAGTAGACGGCGGCCTTCGTGACGCCGAGCTCGTCGGCGATCATCTGCAGGGACGTGCCCTCCACCCCGTGTTCGCTGAACAGCTTCAGCGCGGTGTCGAGCAGTCTGGATCGGGTGTCGGTGGCGGCGGTGCCGGCGGTCATGCGCTCTCCTCGCGGAACGCCAGACAGTACCCCGGCTGCTGGACACAGGTCACGTACTTGCCGCTCGGCTTGAGCTGTGCTTGCCGATCGGCTAGGCTGCTCGCCCGAATCGAGGTGGAACCATGTCAGCCGATGCCGTTCCGACGCTTCATATCAGCCGAACCTGCCCGTATGCGCCGCCCGCGGAGCATCGCAAGCTCCGCGTGGAGACGCCGATCGCCAAGGTAAAACTGCCCAATGGGAGGATCGTGTGGGTCGCCACGAGCCACAAGGACATTCGGGCGATCCTGTCCGATCCGCGGTTCAGCAGCAACCGGCGCGATCCCAATTTCCCCTCGCTGGCGTACGAGCGCCCGGCCTCGAGCAACCTCAAGCCGATGCTGCTCGAGCTCGACCCGCCCGAGCACGGGCCCGCGCGCCGCGCCGTGCTCGGTGAGTTCACGTTGCAGCGGATCAACGCGCTCGGGCCGCGCATCCAGCAGATCGTGGACGAGCACATCGACGCGATGCTCGCCGGGCCGCGCCCGGTCGACCTGGTGCAGGCGCTCTCCCTGCCGGTGCCCTCGCTCGTCATTTGCGAGCTGCTCGGCGTGCCCTACGCCGATCACGAGTTCTTCCAGAAGCACTCTTCGGTCATCGTGAGCCAGAAGCTGCCGGCCGACGTGATCATGGGATCGGTCGTCGAGCTCATGACGTATCTCGGAAAACTCGTGGGCGCGAAGGCGCAGAACCCCACCGAGGATCTGCTGAGCCGCCAGATCCGGAAGCAGCTGGCCGAGACCGGCGCCGTCGATTTCGAGGGCATGGTCAGCATGGCGTTCCTGCTCCTCATCGCCGGGCACGAGACCACCGCGAACATGATCTCGCTGAGCACGCTGGTGCTGCTGCAGCACCCGGAGAAGCTCGCCGCCATCAAGCAGGACCCGTCGAAGACCATCGGGGCCGTCGAGGAGCTTTTGCGGTACTTCACCATTGCGGAGTCCGCGCTCGGTCGGGTCGCCACGGCGGACGTGGAAATCGGCGGCGTGGTCATCAAGGCCGGCGAAGGCGTGTTCGCCCTGGCCAACACGGCGAACCGCGATCCGGAGGTCTTCGAGAACGCCGACGAGCTCGACCTCGAGCGAGGCTCGCGCAACCACCTCGCGTTCGGCTTCGGCCCGCACCAATGCCTCGGGCAGAACCTCGCCCGGCTGGAGCTCCAGATCGTCATCGACACGCTGTTCCGCCGCATCCCCGAGCTCAGGCCGGCCGTGCCTTTCGAGGAGCTCTCGTTCAAGGACAGCTCCACCGTCTACGGCATGAACGAGTTCCCCGTCACCTGGTGAACCGGGCTGCGGGCGGCCTCTCTGGTCCTCGGCCGGCCTTTGCCGTAGCATCCGGGTTCTTTCTTGAACCACGGAGGGCGCATGGCATCGGTGGGCATCATCGGGGGTGGATTGAGTGGGCTCGTGGCCGCGAAGACGTTCCTGCGGGGCGGCTTCGAGGTCACGGTGTTCGAGAAGGAAGACGAGGTCGGCGGCGTCTGGGCACGCTCGCGCCGCTACCCCGGCCTCCAGACGCAAAACGCCCGCGACACCTACGCATTCTCCGATTTCCCCATGCCCAGCCACTACCCCGAGTGGCCCGAGGGCGCCCAGGTCCAGGCCTATCTCGCGAGCTACGCCGACCATTTCGGCGTCACGCCACGCGTCCGTCTCCGCACCCAGGTGGGCGAGATCCGCCGCCGCGACGGAGGCGGGTTTGTCGTGGACACGCGCCCCGTGGGCGCCCCCGCATCCGAGCGGAACACCCACACCTTCGACCAGGTGATCATCTCCAGCGGCCTCTTCAGCCTGCCGCACATCCCCGCGATCCCCGGCCGCGAGGCGTTCGAGGCGAACGGGGGCCGCGTGCTGCACACGACGGCGTTCCACGACACGAGCGTCGTGCGGGGCAAACGCGTGGTCGTCGTGGGCTTCTCGAAGTCGGCGTGCGACGTGGCGTCCGTCGCGGTGGAGCCCGCGCGCGAGGTGACGCTCGTCCACCGGAGCACTGCGTGGAAGGCGCCGCGGTTCCTGTTCGGGGTCGTGCCCACGAAGTACCTGCTCCTGAACCGCTTCTCCGAGATGTTTTTCCTGCACCCGCGCGCGGAGGGCTTCGAGCGCGCGATGCACGAAAAGGCTTTCGGGTTTGTCGCCTGGTACTGGAACCAGGTCATGGGCGCCCTCGACATGGACCTCGGGCTCACCAAGACCGGCCTCCGGCCCGAGGCGCCTCTGAGCGACGTCGGTTGCTCGCTCAACATGGCGCCCGTGGGCTTCTACGAGGCCGCGCAGCGCGGGGCGCTGAAGCTCCACCGGGGCGAGATCGCGCGGTTCCACGAAGGCGCCGTCGAGACCTCGGACGGCAAGCGCATCCCGGCCGACGTTGTGATCTTCGGGACGGGTTTTCGCCAGGAGTTCCCGTTCCTCGAACCCTCGCTCCAGCGCATCGTGCAGGACGAGGAGGGCACATTCCGGCTCTATCGCGGCCTCTACCACCCCGACGTCCCGGGCCTCGGTTTCTGCGGCTTCATCAACAGCCTCTACAGCCAGCTCACCTCGGAGGTCGGCGCGCGGTGGCTCTGCGAGCTCTTCCGGGGCCGGATGAAGCTGCCGCCGCGCGAGGAGGTGATCGCCCGCATCGACGAGCACCTCGCCTTCCGCAAGCGCGAGCGGCCGGACGCGTTCACGGGCGGAGCTTGCATCGTCCCGTGGAACTTCCACTACATCGACGACCTTTGCCGGGACATGGGGGCGCGGGTGCGCAGGCTGCCGCAAAATCCCTTCCGCGAGTTCCTCCTTCCGGTGGATCCTTCGCTCTACGCGGACCTCGAGGAGGAGCTCGATGCGCGCGCCCGCGAGGCGCGTGATCGCGACGAAGCATGCAGAACCCCCGAGACTTCAAGAAGCTCTTCAAACGCCTTCTCCTGAGCCCCGTCGCGGGCATGTCCTGGGAGGACAAGCTCGCGTTCGTGCGCGCGTACATGCGCGAGCTCGAGTCGCGCAAGGACCCGATGGAGGAGTCCGCCGAGCTCGAGCCGGCGATCGAGATCGTCCCGTTCGAGGCCGGCCGAAGGCCCATGGACGAGGCGCTCGGCCCCGGGCTCGGCGCGAGCGAGCACGCGGGCCTCGTGTCGACCGCGGCAAAGGACGCGCACACAGACGACCTCTGCCTGCTCTACCAGGTGAAGGACCTCTACGCGTACGTCGCGCCGTTCCAGCGCTCGTTCGAGGTCCGCATGTCGGTCGAGTTCCTGCCGCACGTCGAGGGCGACGGCGAGCCTTGCCCCGTCCCGGGGCTTTCGGGCATCGTGCTCAAGCCACAGGTCGTCTCGGCCGCCGCGTACCCGTTCCCCGCGATCGAGGAGGCGTCGTGGAACGAGTTCTACAAGACCGTCTACGCGGCGACGTTGAATCCAGAGGGCCTCCTGCCGCGCCGCAAAGGCAGCCCCGAGGGGCGCGGGTACGACTGGTCCGAGGTCGCACCCTCCCTGCGCGCGCGCACGCCCGACGGTGCCGATCCGTTCACGTTCGCGCACCTCTTCCACCAGAAGCTGCGCATCACGCTCGCCCTTCACACGGAGGGCAGCAAGTACATGGCCGAAGACACGATCGAGGCCGAGATCTACGACACGGGCCGCTTCGGATCGCTCTACGCGCGGCTCTGCGAGCGGCTCATCCCGGCCGACACGAAGCTGCAGGCCGACGTGCTGGACATCCCGGATCTGCACGTCGGATACCACCCGTGGTTCCCGGTCCTCACGATTGGCACCGACAAGGCGATGCTCTACCTGCACGCCATCCGGCAGGACCTCGGCGAGCAGCGGCGAAACCTCCCCGATCCCGCGTGGCTCCTGCGCGTCGGCCTCTACCTGGAGCTGCTCACGTGCCTCGGCATCTTCGGGGCCGTGCGGGCCGAGCACCCCGATCTGCTCTCGCCGGCCGAGCGCCAGGTGTTCGAGAAAAGCCCGGTCTTCGCGCGGATCCGCGAGCGGATCGACGTCGCGGCGTGGAGGCGGGTCTGGGCCATGCGCGAGATCGTCCCGCGCTCGTCGGATCTGCTCGCGGCCGGGCCCGTGAGCTTCGCGAACCTCCTGCGCAAGCAGAAGGCGACGCTCGCGTTCCTGCACGCGCATCACGAGGACCTGAAGCACGCCATCGCGCTCGCCGGCCCGAACGTCGAGAACGCGCAGGAGACCTGGCACCGCGTCTTCCGCGACGCCGAGCGCGCGGTCCTCAAGAACGGCCTCGCCGCGTTCCCCGAGCTCGGTTGGCTCGACCAACGCACGCGTGACTTCGCCATGTGGCACCAGCGCGGCGTCTTCGGCAGCTACGCGCTTCCCGAGTCGTTGACCGGGGCCTTCGGCGATCAGGACGGCCTCTTCCCCTCGGCGTGTCGGCAGTACCGCCAGTCGATGAACGAGGTCGCGCGTTTCGCCCGTGAGCGTGGACTCATGGATCACACGGGCGACGAGTGCATCCCGCGCACCGCGAGCCTCTTCGAGGCGTACATGCGCGGCGACAGCTCCCTCGTCGACGCCCTGCAGCGGCGTGACGGCTACGGCGGCGGGCTCGACGCGGCCGAGCCGCTCTCCCTCGGGCCCGAGCCCACGCATGCCGACATCGCGGCGCTCCTTCGCCGCGTGCCGGTCTTCAAGCCGCTCACGGATCGCGAGGTCGAAAGGCTCGCGCAGAAGACACGCCCCGTCGTCTACGGCCCGCACGATCGTGTGGTGCGCGAGGGCGACCGGGGCTCCTCACTCTTCATCCTCGCCGCGGGCACGGTCGAGGTCCTCGTGCGCCAGCAGGGCGGCCAGGACGTCGCCGTGGCCACGCTGGAGCGCGGCGCGGTCTTCGGGGAGGTCGCGTTGCTCACGGGCTGCGAGCGCACTGCTACCGTGCGCACGACCTGCGAGTCGACGCTCTACGAGATCAGCAAGCAGGCGCTCGCGCCGATCATCGAGTCACGCCCGCAGCTCGTGGTCGAGCTCGGCCTGCTGATCGCCGCGCGGCAGCTCGATCGGGAGGGCCGCATGCGGCAAGCGAGCCCGGACGGGCTCGCGGGTCGGATCCGGAAGTTCTTGCTCGGTTGAATCGCGTGCAAAGGCCGCATCGCGGCCTTTGCATCCAACGTCCAGGGCTTGCCCTGGTCCGGGTCGAGGGGTGGACAACCCCTCGTCGGGTCCGGGGTGAAACCCCGGCGCTACGCTGTGAAAACCCCTCTTACGTGCCATCGAGCAGCCAGATCATGGCCTCGGCCTCGTCCTGGAAGAACGCGAACGAGGGCAAGCCTTGCTCGATGGACATGCGCGCGAGCTGCATCTTCGTCAGCGTACTCGACACGATATTTGCGGCTCGCACGCAGCCGTTTTTCTGGGCGACCTCCATCGTCCGCTCCACGAACGCGCTCACGTCGGGCTTCTGGGCTGCGAAGTCCGCGGTGTCCGCGAGGACGCGCCAGCGCTTGCCCCAGAGCGGCTGCGTCACGCGCGCGAACTCCTCGTAGTAGGCCCGCGCCTGATCGACCGTCCAGAAGCCCCATACCGAAAGCCGCACGAGCCTACGCTCCCGCTCCACGCGGATCGTGTATCCGCTCCGGGCCCGCGACACGGACGACTTCACCCGCTCCAGCGAGGACGGCGGCGTCGAGTGCCGGCTCGTCCGTGACGGCGTCGGGTGCTTCGTTTCCTCGCTCGGCGGCGGGATCGAGGGGCGGGAGCCGCGCGCCGGAGGGGGCGGCGTCGATTCGTACGTGACCGAAATGTAGGGCTCCCGCGGCGGAGGCGGCGTCGAGTGGCTCGGGTCCACATGGTCCGCGGGGAAGAGGGCCTCGGAGAGCGCGACGAGTGCGGCGGAGGCGCTCGGGAATCGATCGCCCGGGTTTCGCGCGACACACCGTGAAAACCAGGCGTCGACTGCCGCGGGCAGCTCCACGGCGTGGCGCCGCCGCGCCCGCGTCGCGGGGGGCTCGGGCAGCGGGTTGTCGAGGCAACGCGCGAGCGTGATGATCGAGGGTGCCTTCTCGAACTCCTCGGCCCAGTACGGCGCGCCGACGAGCAGCATGAACGCCGTGTGCCCGAGCGCGTAGACGTCGACGGCGGGGCCGATGGGCTGGTCCATGAAGATCTGCTCGGGCGCCATGAAGTAGGGGCTGCCGAGGATGGTCTTCGTCTGCATCCCGATGCCGAGGTGGCCGTCGGCCTTGGCGATGCCGAAGTCGAGCAGCTTGAGGCACGGCGAGCCGTCGTCGCGGTACGTCAGAAAGAGGTTGTCGGGCTTGATGTCGCGATGCACGACGCCTGCCGCGTGGGTCTTGTCGAGCGCGAACGCGGCCTGCGCGAGGTAGGTGCGCACCTCGCCGGGGGGCAGGGCGCCGCGCTCGGTGACGACCATGCCGAGGTCGCGCCCGCGCAGGAGCTCCATCGCGAGGAAGGGCAAACCCGAGGGCACGTCCACGCCGGCGTCGATCACGCGGACGATGTGATCACTCTCGAGCTCCCCGAGGATCCGCGCCTCGCGTTCGAAGCGCGCCTTGAAGTCTGCGTGCTCGGCGAGCAGGTTCGGGTGGATGATCTTCAGGGCGCGGCGGCCGGCGGTGCGTTCGTCCGTGGCCTCGTAGACGGCGCCCATCCCGCCCGTGCGGATCGTGCGCACGATGCGGTATCGCTCATGAAAGAGCTGCGCGGGGGCGAGCAGAAAGATCGGCACCGTGTCCGCGCCGGGGTCCGACATGTGCCGAGCGTACGGGCAGACAAACGCCGATTCAAGGCAAGCCGAGATCGTCGTCCTCGAGCTCCGTGGTGCGACCGAGCGCCTTGCAGAGCTCGGTCCACGCCTCCTGCATCGACGTGAAGCGGTGCGAAGGCTGGCTCGCGAGCACCCGCGCGACCCACGGATCCACGGCCTCCGGCAGATCGGGCCGGAGCGCGCGCAGGCTCGGGCGCGGGTCGGTCGAGACAGCGCGCAAAAGTTCCACCATCTTGCGTGCGGGGAACGGGAGCCTGCTGCCGATCATGCGGAAGACGACGGCGCCGAACGAGTAGACGTCGGCGCGGTGATCGAGGTCCTTGGGTTTGCCCGCCCAGATCTCGGGCGCCATGTACGTCGGGGATCCGGCGATGGTGCCGTCGCGCGTGACCGTGAAACCTCCGACCTCCTTGGCGAGGCCGAAGTCGAGCAGCCGCACGCGGCCCCGCGCGCGCGTGCGCAGGACGAAGATGTTCGCGGGTTTGACGTCGCGGTGCACGATGCCGCGCGCGTGCGCGGCGGAGAGCGTCTCGGCGACGGGGCGCATGATCTCGAGCGCGCGATCGATGGGCATGGGCCCACCTTTCGCCTCGACGCCGCGCACGTAGGCCTCGAGATCCTTGCCCTCGAGCAGCTCCATCACGATGTAGAGCGTGCCGTTGTCCGAGCGGTTGAAGGCGAGGATCTGCGTCGCCGCCGTGCCGCTGAGCAGGCCCATGGCGCGCGCCTCGCGGGCGATGCGCGTCGTGAACACGGGCTCGCTCGTGATGTTCGGCAGGAGGCACTTCACGGCGACGGGCGCGCTGAGGTCCATGTCCTCGGCGCGGAACACGTAGCCGTGGCCGCCGCTGCCGATGAGATCGAGGAGCTTGTACCGACCGTCGATGACATCACCCGCTCGATACGACATGGCGCTCCTCGTCTGGCCGCGTCTTTCCGCCGCGGCAGGCTCGTACGATACCGAAGGCGCCCCGAGGGCCGCAACGGGCAGCCGGACCTCGTGGCGGAACGCGAGAGAAGCACCCGCGCGCGCCGCACGTTGCAGATTTGAAAAACGTTTCGGGTTGCCTGTCCTCGTCGGCGACGGTAGGGGCGATGCGATGTCCGGGCCAGGGCGCGGCGCGGAACGCGCCGGCTCGGCGGTTCCGCTCCTGGAGGCGCGTTCCGTAGGCCATGCCCGAGGGCGAACCTGGGCTATCCTTCGCCGCGATGATCCGACGCACCCCGTTCGTCCTTCCGCTCCTCCTCGTCCTCGGCTGTTCGGGCGAGGGCCTGCCTCCGGCGCCCGCGCCGACCACGAGCCTGCCGGCCGCGTCGCCGTCCGCCGCGACGAGCGCCGCCGCCGCGGAAAAACCGGCACCGAAGGGCCCGGTCGCGCCGATTGCCAAGAAGGAGCCGCGCGTCACCGAGCTCCACGGCGTGAAGCTCGTCGACGACTATGCGTGGCTGAGCAAGAAGGACGCGCCCGAGGTGCTCGAGCACCTGCGCGCGGAGAACGCGTACAGCGAGGCCATGACCGCCGCGCTCACGCCGGTGAAGGACCGCATCTATGGCGAAATCCTCGGCCGCCTGCAGGAGACCGACGTGGAGGTCCCCTCCCGGGAGGGCGCGTATCTCTATTACACGCGCACCGAAAAAGGGAAACAATACCCCATTTACTGCCGCAAGGCCGTGAAGGGCGGGGACAAGGCGCCCGAGGAGATCGTGATCGATCCGAACGAGATCGCGAAGACCGAGAAATACGTGGGCCTCGGCCCGCTCGCGTTCTCCGAGGACGGCAATCTCCTCGCGTATGGCCTCGACACCACCGGCTTCCGGCAATTCGTGCTTCACGTGCGGGACCTCAAGACGGGCAAGGATCTCGCGGATCGGGCCGAGCGCGTCACGTCGGTCGTGTTCGCCAAGGATGGCAAGACGCTCTTTTATACGGTCGAGGATCCCGTCACGAAGCGCTCGCACAAGTTTTTCCGGCACAACCTCGGCGACGACGCGGCCAAGGATGCGCTGCTCTACGAGGAGAAGGACGAGCGGTTCCGCCTGCATTCGGCTCGTTCGAGCAGCAAGAAGCTCATCTTCGTCCAGTCGAACAGCCACACGACGAGCGAGGTCCGTTTCCTGCCCGCGGACAAACCCAGCGCGTCGCTCACGCTCGTCGAGCCGCGGGAGCAGGACCACGAGTACGACGTGGATCATCGCGGCGACGAACTCGTGATCCGCACGAACAGCCCCGCGAAGCCGGGCGATCCGAAATCGACGAACTACCGGCTCGTCGTGGCCAAGGTCTCATCCCCGGGGCGTGCGTCGTGGAAGGAGACGATTGCGCACCGCAAGAACGTGATGATCGAATTCGTCGAGCTCTTCTCGACGTTTGCCGTGGCCTTCGAGCGCGAGGACGGCCTGCGCCAGATCCGGGTGCTCGACCCGAAAAAGCTCTCCCTCGACGGCTCGCACCGGGTCACGCTGCCCGAGCCGATCTTCACGCTGCGGCAGGGGGACAACCGCGAGTTCGACGCGACGTTCTATCGATTCCGGTTCGAATCACCGACGACGCCTCCCACGGTGTACGATTACGAACCGAAGAAGCGCGCGCTCGTGCAGAAGAAGCGCGTGGAGGTCCCGAACTACGATCCCGGCCGGTACGAGTCGAAGCGGGTGCACGCGACGGCCAAGGACGGCACGAAGATCCCGGTTTCGCTGCTCTACAAAAAAGGGACGAACCCGGACGGGAAGAACCCGCTCTTCCTATATGCATACGGCTCGTACGGCTTCCCCATCTTCCCGATGTTCTCGGCGCAGGCGTTCTCGCTCGTGGATCGCGGCGTGGTCTGCGCGATCGCCCATATTCGCGGCGGCGGCGAGCTCGGCGAGATCTGGCACGACGCCGGGCGCATGAAGACGAAGATGAACACGTTCACCGATTTCGTGGACGCGACCGAGGGCCTCGTGCAAATGGGCTGGGCCGCGAAGGATCGCATCGCGATCCAGGGCGCGAGCGCGGGCGGTCTGCTCATGGGCGCGGTCCTGAACATGCGCCCGGATCTGTATCGCGCGGCGATCGCCGACGTGCCTTTCGTCGACGTGATCAACACGATGCTCGACGAATCCCTCCCGCTCACCGTCGAGGAATTCGAGGAGTGGGGCAATCCCAAGAAGAAGGACGAATTCGAATACATCGCCCGCTACAGCCCCTACGAGAACGTCGGGAAGAAGGCGTATCCGTCGATCCTCGTGAACACGTCGTACAACGACAGCCAGGTGATGTACTGGGAGCCCGCGAAATGGGTGGCGAAGCTCCGTGAAATGAAAACGGACCAGAACCAGCTCCTCCTGCGCATTCACCTCGATCCGGCCGGGCACGGGGGCAAATCAGGGCGTTACGAGCGAATGCAGGAGATGGCGTTCAAGTACGCGTGGCTGCTCGATAGGCTCGAGGTGAAGGACGGGAAATGACGACCGAGCCCCGCCTCGCCCTGATCGCCGCCGTCGCGGAGAATGGCGTCATCGGCGTCGACAACCGCCTGCCCTGGCGGCTTCCGGGCGACCTCGCCCACTTCAAGGCCACGACCATGGGCAAGCCCATTGTCATGGGCCGCAAGACCTGGGAGAGCATCGGGGCAAAACCCCTGCCTGGCCGCAAGAACCTGGTCGTCACGCGGAAGGACGATTATCGCGCGCCGGGAGCGGTGGTCTGCCACTCCTTTGCCGAGGCCATCGGACGGGCGCGCCTCTTTGCGGCGGAGGTCGGCGCCGGCGAGATCGTGGTCATTGGCGGGGAGGCCTTGTTTGCGGAGGCGCTCGCGCAGGCGGATCGGCTGTATCTGACGGAGGTCCACGCCCGGCCCGCGGGCGACGCCTTTTTTCCCGCATTCGACCGGGCAGAATGGCGGGAGATCACGCGCCGCGACGAACCGGAGCAGGGGACCACGTCCCCCGCGTACAGCATCCTGGTGCTGGACCGGAATCGTCCGGCCTCCTGACCTAGCGGTTCAGGCTTGGCGGGGCCGGGGCCGCGCTGCCTTGCGGGCCTTGCCGCGCTCCTGGATCGCCCACGCGATCCCGTCTTTCAGGCTGCGCACCGTGATCACGCCGTGCACCTCGACGCCCATGGTGATCAGCGTCTGCGCCACGTGGGGCTGGATCCCGGTGAAGACGGCCTTGGCGCCGATGAGCTTCACGGCGTGCGCCGTGCGCACGAGCGCCTCGGCGACCTGGGTGTCGATCGTCGTGATGCCCGTCACGTCGAGCAGCACCGTCTCGGCCGCCATGTTCACCACACCTTCGAGCAGCGTCTCCAGCACGACCTGCGCGCGCTTCTCGTCGATACGCCCGACGAGCGGCATTGCGAGCACGTCGTCGGCAATGGGAATGAGCGGCGCCGAGAGCTCCCGGAGCGCCTGCTCCTGCGCGTCGATGAGCTCCGCGCGCAGTTGCTCGTTCCGCGTTGCGTGCTCCTCCGCGCGCCGCCGATCCGTGACGTCGATCCCGACGGCCTGAAACGCCGCGACGTTGCCCGCTTCGTCGAGGATCGCGCGATCGATCCAGTTGAGCCATCGCACCTCGCCCCCAGGCGGCAGCACCCGGTGCTCGAGTTCGATGACTGGCTCGTTCGGCCCGAGTCGGGCGAGCACGTCGGCGATGAGGACCTGATCCTCCTCCGGGACGAGGGGCGCGAAACGGTGGCCGATGAGCTCTTCGCGCGTCTTGCTGAAGTAGCGGCAATACGCGTCGTTCACGAAGGAGAGCGTGCCATCCATGCTGAACCTGCAGATGAGCTCACGCTGGTCCTCCACCAGCGTCGCGTACATCTGCGTCTTCAACCACAGCTCCCGCTGGAGCTCCGCGTTGCGGCGCTGGAGCTCCGCCACCTGCGCTTCGAGCGAATCCGTGTCCTGGCTCATCCCCATCGACCCGTGGAACCGGTCGACGGTAGGGCAATACGCCGCGCCGAGGCAAGCGCGGCGTGAGGAAGATCCTGAAAGAGGTAGGGGAGACGTGTAGGGGGACGCCCGAATTACGCCGTCACGAGACGCTCGACCTCGCCATACGTCGCCGCGATGGCCTCGTCGATCTTGCCGGCCTCGGGGCCGCCGGCCTGCGCCATGTCGGGCCGGCCGCCGCCGCGCCCGCCCACGATCGCGGCCACGTTCTTGATCACGTCGCCGGCCTTCACGCGGCTCGTCGCGGCCTTCGAGACCATCACCGCGAGCTGCGCCTTGCCCGCGTCCACCGCGCCCACGAGCACGAGGCTCGACTCGCCGAGTTTGTCCCGGAGCTTTTCCGCGATCTCGCGCAGCGCCGCCGCCTGCGTGCCATCGGGCATGCGACGCGCGAGGACCTTGATGCCCGAGATATCGCGGGCCTCCGCGAGCATCGCGTCGATCCCGCCGCCCCCGCCGCCGCCGGGACCGCCGCCCTCGATGAGCCTGCGCTCGAGCTCGGCGACCTTCTTCTCGAGCTCGCGCTCGTGCGCCACGATCTTGCCGATCTTGTCCGAGAGATCGCCGCCCTGCGCCTTCGCGACCTGGCGCGCCTTCTGGATGTCGTCTTCGAGGCTCCGCACGTAGCCGAGCGCGTTCTTGCCCGTCGCCGCGAAGACGCGCCGCACGCCGGCCGCGACGCCGCCCTCGCCCGTGATCTTGAACAGGCCGATGTCGCCGAGCGCCCGCGCGTGCGTGCCGCCGCAGAGCTCGATCGAGTCCTGGGTCATCGTCAGCATGCGGACGACGTCGCCGTACTTCTCCTCGAAGATGGCGACGGCGCCGCGCTTGCGGGCCTCGTCGACGGGCAGGACCTCCGTGAGCACCGGCGCGTTCTCCAGGACCTTGCCGTTCACGAGGTCCTCGATGCGCTCGATCTCGTCGCGCGTGAGGGGCTTGTTGTGCGCGAAGTCGAACCGGAGCATGTCCGGCGCGACACGCGAGCCCTTCTGCTGCGCGTGCTCGCCGAGCACCGTGCGCAGGGCCCAGTGGAGCAGGTGCGTCGCGGAGTGGTTGCGCCGCGTGGCCGAGCGCGCCGCGGGATCGACGGTGAGCGTGACCTTCTGGCCCACGCTGACCTCGCCCGTCTCGATCACGCCCTCGTGCACCACGAGCCCCGTGAGCGGGCGCTGCGTGTCCGTGACGCGGATGCGGAGGTCGCCGGCCGTGATCACGCCGATGTCGCCGACCTGGCCGCCGCTCTCGGCGTAGAACGGCGTCTCCTTCACCACGACCTCGACGTGCGCGCCCGCGTTCGCCCGGTCGACGAGCGCGCGGGTGGGTTTGCCTTGGCCGTCTTTCTTTTCGACCGCGAGGATCGCGACGACCTCGCTCTCGCCCGCCTCGCGCTCGTAGCCGGTGAAGGCCACGGGCGAACCGAGTTTTTCCCGCGCCTGCCGGTACGCGGGGTCGAGGGCGGCCGTCGGATCGATCGGTCCGTCGGCCTCGTCCGCGCCCTTGATGATCTTGTTGGCGCCCTCGACATCCACGCCGTAGCCCTGCTCGCCGCAGATGACCTGCGTGAGATCCAGGGGGAAGCCGTACGTGGTGAAAAGATCCGCGGCCGCGGGCGCCGCGAGGGTCTTGTCGCCCTTCTCGCGCATCGTATCGAAGTGCTCGTCGAGGATCTTCATGCCGCGCTTCAACGTGGCGCGGAAGCGGACCTCCTCGTCCTCGGTGACACGCGCGATGAGCTCACGCCGGTCGCGGAGCTCGGGGTAGACGTCGCCCATGCGATCCACGACGAGCAGCGCGACCTCGTGGAGGAACGGCTTTTCGATCCCGAGCCGGTAGCCGTGCCGGATCGCGCGGCGCATGACGCGACGGAGCACGTACTCGCGCCGCTGCTTCTCGGGCATCACGCCCTCGGCCATGAGGAAGGCCGTGGTGCGGGCGTGGTCGGCGATGACGCGCAGCGAGATGTCGTCCGGCGCGAGGCTCGCCCCGTACGTCTTGCCCGCGATCTCGGCCGCGCGCTCGACGAGCGGGCGGAGCAGGTCGGTGTCGTAGTTCGACGTGACCCCTTGGAGCACGAACGAGATGCGCTCGAGGCCCATGCCCGTGTCGATGCTCGGCGCAGGCAGCGGCGTGACCGGCGCGTCCTTCTCCGCGCGGTCGTACTGCATGAAGACGAGGTTCCAGATCTCGGTCCAGCCCGAGCCGTCGAGCCGGGGCTCCTCGCCGAACCGCGAGAGGTCGACCTCGTCGCCCGTGAAGAAGTGGATCTCCGAGCAGGGGCCACACGGGCCGGTGTCGCCCATGGTCCAGAAGTTGTCCGCCATGCCGAGCCGGAGGATGCGATCGTCGCCGAAGCCCGTGACCTTGCGCCAGATCTCGGCCGCCTCCTCGTCCGCGGGGAAGTTGTTTTCGCCCTTGAACACGGTGACGACGAGCCGCTCCTTCGGGACGCCGTAGACCTTCGTGAGCAGCTCCCAGGCGCTCGTGATGGCCTCTTCCTTGAAGTAGTCGCCGAAGCTGAAGTTGCCGAGCATCTCGAAGAACGTGTGGTGGCGCGCGGTGACGCCGACGTTCTCGAGGTCGTTGTGCTTGCCGCTGATGCGGATGCACTTTTGGCTGCTCGCGGCGCGCGTGTACGGGCGGCGATCCTTGCCCGTGAAGACGTCCTTGAACGGCACCATCCCGGCGTTGACGAACATCAACGTGGGATCGTTCTGCGGGACGATCGGCGCGCTCGGGACGACCTCGTGGCCGCGGGAGGCGAAGAAATCGAGGAAGGTGCGGCGAATCTGATGGCTCGAGGCGGACATGGCGCCCGCCCATCTACCATGTTTCGCGCCTCAGAACATGATCCCGAGGTACCAGCGGAGCGTCTGCGCCGTCTCGGTCTCGAGCGTGGGCGCATTGCGGTTCTCCGGCGCGCTCTCGTAGCGGCCGATCTCGCCGGGCAGGTAGTCGAAGCCGCCGAGCGGGAAGAGCACGCCGTACTGGAGCATCGTGTAGAAGCCGCCCATCTGATCGGGCTTGTCGTTCAGCGTGCCGTCCTTCGCCTGGAAATACAGCGAGAAGTCGAGCTCGACGCCGAGGTCGCGCTTGTTGCCCGGCGTCTGAATGAACTCGCTCGCGCGGCTCCAGATGAGCGCCGCGCTGCCGCCGAGGCGCTGTCCGTTCGGGTCGCGCGCGAAGTCGTACTGCACGGAGGGGCGGAAGTAATACGCGCCCTGCACGCGGCTCATGATGTTGCGCCAGAGGATGAGATCGACGCGGTAGTCCGGGTGGAACCGGCCCGTCGAGAACGTCCGATCGGCCGTGAGCTGCCGATCGATCCGGCCCGATGGCGGCGCGAGACCCTCGACGTCGGGATCACCCGAAGCCCAGCCGAAGCCGAGGTCGATGCGGAGCTTGTCGTCGAGGAGGCGGATCTCGCTCTGCGACGCGACGATGAAGCTCCGCACGGTCCAGCCGGTGTCCTCGGCGTCGAGCGGGTTGCGCTCGACGGTGGTGCTGCCCGCGGGCTGGAGGTTGTCGATCGTGCCGTAGGTCATCGAGGCCTCGGCCTCGAAGCGGAACTTCTTGTAGAGGAACTGGAACCAGAGGTCTGGCGTGAAGAACTGCGCGCCGCGGCGTGCATAGCCGGCGCGGATGCCGGTTGCCGACTGGCCGAACGTGGCGCTCGTCGCGGCATCGGTGGTGTCGTTCGCGAGGACCTGGTTGCGGTACGCGAAGTAGATGCCGCCGTTGATGACCGGCAGCCCCTTGGCGAGGTCGAGCCGCGCGAGCTCGGGATCACGCTTGCGCGCGGCCATGAACACGTACTGGCTCACGTCGTCGAGCTGGCCGAGATCGTAGGGCTGGCCCTGCTGCTCGCGGAGCGCCGCGCTTGTCGGCCCCTCGCTGATGAAGTCCCACGCGCCGGCGAAGTAGAGGTCGTACTTCTTGATGCCGGTCACGAACATGATCCGGTCGACCGTGCTCTGGTAGTCCGAGTCGTAGCCGTTGCCCTCGTTGTTGAGGATGCCGAGGCCCCACTGGTTCGGCATGCGGCCGAAGCGGAGGAGGCCGACGGGCGTGACGTACTCGCCCCAGGCGCGCTTGACGATGATGCTGTCGACGGTGCTGGTTTGTCCCGCGACGGGCGCCCACGAGGTGGTCGCGAGCACGCCGAGCGGCGCGTAGCCGCCGCGCTCGCCCACGGTGTAGTTGCCGCCGACCGCGGGCGTGTTCCAGTAGCCCTCGGGGGTGGAGCCGAGGACGAAGTTGTCGAGGATGTCGATCTGCGAGAGGACCCGGAGGTTGTCGCTGATGTGCAGCTCCGGCGTGAGGCGGAAGCGCATGTTCGCGCCGGCCTGCGTGTTGTTCTCGCAAGCCGAGGTCGCCGTGGGATCGTCGCCGCAGAGGGGGACGGTCTGGACCGCGCCCGACGTGGGGTAGTAGGCGTTGTCGGGCGGCTGCGGCCAGAGCGCGCGATCGGGCAGCTCGCGACGGCCGAGCGCGAAGTGATGGAAGAGCTCGGCGCGCACGCGGAAGAGGCCGTGAATCTCCAGGCTTGGTCGCGCCTGTGACCACCAGTCCTCGGCGAAGACGTCGCTCGGTCGCACGCCGACATCGCCCGTCGGCGGAGGACGATCGGCGCCCTGGCGCGTGAGCGCGCGCGCGTCGCGATCCGGATCCGGCGTGGCAGCGACGGGCGCGGCAGGCTTCGGCGCAGGCGGGGTGGAGGTCTGCGACGCGGCTTCCGGCGCGGCTTGCGTCGACGTGCCTGCGCCCGTGCCGTTCGGAGGCACGAGCGGCTCGTCTGCGGGCGCGGGCGCGGGCGCGGGCGCAGGCGCAGGCGCAGGCGTGGTTTCTGCGGGCTTTGGCGGAGGCGGCGCCGCGGGCTGGGCGAGGGCGGACCCTGCCGCCGTGAGGCCGAAGGCGAGCGCCGCGAGGGATGCTGCCGTTCTCGTTCCCGATCCGTACGAGGAGCCTAGGTACCGCGACGAAATTCGCATGGCGCGTTTGCTGCGTGTGTCGCGCCGGACGGGGCCCCGCCTTGGAATCCGCGTGCCGCGCGCTTTGGGTGTCGTAACGAGGTTCGTCTCGCCGTGCCCGCGCACGGCTCGTCCGGGCGCTCGGGCAGGGGCGATGTCTCACGCCGAGCGGGTGTGGTCAACGTGGATCGATGTTGGCCGCGTGGCCAAGGGACAGGTTCCGAGGTCCCTCGGGGAAAACCCGGCCCGGCCCCTCGGGCCGCGGACGGCCCCGCCGCGAACGTGCTTTTCGCGGGGCCGGAGCGGCCGGCCGAGCGTCAGCCGGCCGGCGAATCGCGTCCAGTACGGCCAGAACGGCCCGAAATTTCACCCGAATCCAGGATCCCCGTTGCGGCGCTCGGGACGGTCTTCTATTCCTGCAATTCTCGTGTACCGCCGTTCCCAACGTGCCGGTTTGCCGTCCGCGCCAAGAGGGTTGATGAGAACGCGACTATCGCCAAGGCTGCTGACTCTTCTGGGACTTCTCTCCGTCTCGCTCGTCCCGACTGCTGCGCTGTCCCAGGAGAGCGCCGCGAGCGGCGCGAAGGAGGGAGAGTTCTCCGTCCAGCGGTTCGAACCCGTGCCGGGGTCGAAGAACTACCTCACGGTCGCGGGGGCTCGCATGGACGCCGCGATGGGCTTCACCGCGGGCCTGATGGTGAACTACGCGAACAAGCCGTTCGTGGTGAAGAGCTGTAGGGCGCAGGCCGACTGCAGCGCGCCGAACGCCGCGACGCAGGATGTCGCGGTCATCAGCGACATGTTCACCGCCGATGTGCTCGCGTCGCTGACGCCGGTGCCGGTCGTGCAGATCGGCCTGCGCCTGCCCGTGATGTACGTGAGCGGCTCGGGCATCAACCTCGACACGGGCGGGCCCGATCCGAACGGCCTCAAGGCGTTTGGCGTGGGTGACGCGACGCTCGAAGGCAAGTTCCGCTTCTTCGGTGATCCGAAGACGAGCGCCGTGGTGCTCGGCGGCGCCGTCGACGTGTCGGCGCCACTCGGCACGATCACCGCGAAGGACAAGTACATCGGCAACAGCACGCCGATCACCGCGGGCGGCCGGCTGATCTTCGACGGCTCGTTCGGCGGGGTCTCGTTCGGCCTGAACCTGCGCGGCGTCTACCGCCCCGAGGCGCGCCTCGGCTCGACGACGGTGGGTCCCTTCGAGTTCCGCTACGGCGCCGCGCTCGGCTATCGCGTGAGCCCGACGGTCCGCGTGTTCGCCGAGGGCTTCGGCGGCACGAAGTTCAGCTCGCAGAACGGGACGAACTCGCTCGAGGTCGACGGCGCCCTCCAGATCACGCCGCTCAGCGTCCCGCTCGCCTTCACGCTCGGCGGCGGCGGCGGCGTGCTGCAAGGCGTGGGCGTGCCGCTCTTCCGCGCGCTCGGCGGCATCGCGTTCGTCGCCGAGGTCGGCGACGAGGATGGCGACGGCATCAACGACAAGGACGACAAGTGTCCGTCGATCGCCGAGGACAAGGACGAATTCGAGGACGACGACGGCTGCCTGGAAGACGACAACGACCAGGACAAGGTCATCGACGTCAACGACAAGTGCCCGCTCAAGCCGGAGACGATCAACGGCCTGAAGGACGACGACGGCTGCCCCGACGAGCTGCCCGACAAGGACAAGGACGGCATCGGGGACGCGGACGACAAGTGCCCGGACGACTTCGGCAAGATGCGCGTGAAGGAGTTCTACGGCTGCCCGGACAAGGATCAGGACGGCGTCGCCGACAAGGCCGACGGTTGCCCCGATCAGCCGGAAGACACGGACGGCTTCTCCGACACCGACGGCTGCCCGGATCCGGACAACGACGGCGACAAGATCAACGACGATCTCGACGAGTGCATCGACACGCCCGAGGTCTACAACGGCTTCAAGGACGAGGACGGCTGCCCCGACGAGTCGCCGGACTCGGACAAGGACGGCATCCCGGACGACAAGGACAAGTGCCCGAAGCAGCCCGAGAACCTGAACGGCTTCGAGGACACGGACGGCTGCCCGGACAAGGGCCCGGCGCTCGTCACGATCACGGAGGACGACATCAAGATCCTCCAGCGCGTCGAGTTCGCGACGAACAGCGACAAGATCCAGGGCGCGACGAGCTTCGCCGTGCTCAACGCGGTCTCGAGCGTGCTCGAGATCCACAAGGAGATCTTCCTCGTGGAGGTCGCGGGTCACACGGACAACGTCGGCAAGACGGAGGAGAACCGGGCGCTGTCGCAGAAGCGCGCGGAGGCCGTGGTCAAGTACCTGATCGACAAGGGCGTCGACAAGGCGCGGCTCCAGGCGAAGGGCTACGGCCCGGATAAGCCGATCGCCGACAACAAGCAGGCCGCTGGCCGCCAGAAGAACCGCCGCGTCGAGTTCAACATCCTGAAGTCGGCGAAGAAGGCACAGGCGGCCCCCCCGCCCTGAGCCGGCTCGATGGAGGAGCGGGGCGACGACGTCTTCGCCTCGCTCCTCGCCCCTCCCTCCTCCCTCGCGATCCAATCTCCAAAAGGAACCAAATCCCGGGTCGGGTGTCCTGGTAGAGTCTTCTCGACAGGATCGGGGGCGCGCCTGTGTCTCCGCATTCCTTTTCGATGTGGAGGCACCCCAGGATGTCCTCGAACCGCGTTCGTCCGCGCCTCGCCCTCGTGGTGCTGGCGTTTTTCGCCCTGGTTTGTCCGGGGCTGCTCACCGCATGTCGTGAACCGGAGCGCCCGCTCCTGCCACGATCCCAGACCTGGGCCGAGCTCAGGACGGTCCGTCGCGACGTGCTCGTCGCGCCGCCCGGTGAGCCGGAACGCCCACCGTACCCACGAGAACGGCTCGTGGACGGCGAGGTGGTGCGGGTGCAGCAAAACGGGCTCGCGTGGCTCCGGCGGGACGGAGGCGCGACGCTGCTCGTCCGCGGGCCCGCTGAGCTCGTCGTCCACGCCGATGTGATCGACATCAAGCACGGGCGCGTCTTCGTGGATACGCCTGCGACGATCACGACCGAGCTCAAGACGCCGACCGGGCCGCTGCACCTCGCGCACGTGCGCGCGAGCATCGATGTGGCCCAGAAGGACGGCGCGTCGGACGTGTATGTGCTCGCCGGCGAGGTGCGCACGGACGGTTCGGCGCGCGCGACGGCCGGCGAGCGGCTCACGCTCGAGCCGCACAAGGGTGAGCCCACGGCGAAGACGTCGCCGGTGCTGACGTGGGAGGACTGGACGGGCGGCCTCGCGACAACGGATCGTTCGGCCGAACCTTCGCCGTACGGCGTGGGCACGGTGGGCGCGCGTCGGCCGGGTGAGCAAGGCGCGCCGCGCTTCCCGCTCGCGATCCAGAGGCTCGACGTGCGCGTGTCGATCCAGGACGACTTCGCGATCACCGAGGTCGACGAGCTTTTCTTCAACCCGAGCTCGGCGACGGTCGAAGGTGTGTACCGCTTCCGCACGCCCGCGGGCGCGACGCTGCACAAGTTCGGCGTGGATCGCGACGGCGTGGTGTTCTGGGGGTACGTCAAGGAGAAGCAGGCCGCCGCGGCGCAGTACCAGGCGAACGTCTACGAGGGCAGCAAGGAAGATCCGGCGCTGCTCGAGTGGGAGGCGCCGGGCGTGTACAAGGCGCGGCTCTACCCGATTTTGCCCGGACAATCGCGGCGCGTCGTGGTGCGGTACGCCGAGTGGCTCGGGCGCACGGGGGCGCGCGGAGAGCGACGGCTCTACGTGTACCCGATGGCGGCCGAGGGCGCCGAGGGGTCCTTGCCGCACATCGAGGAGCTGACGGCGACGATCGATCTCGCGCGGGCCGGCGCGCGCGAGGTGCGCACGGGCATGAGCGGCGTGCGCGAGGGCGGGACGATCAGGGTGCGCGCGCAGGACTTCGTGCCGAGGGCCGATCTCGCGATCGAGCTCTTCGACGACGGCCTCGTCGCGCCGCGCGGCTACACGGCGCCGCACACGATGGATCTCGAGACAGTGCAGCCTTCGGAGCGCGCGCACGCGATGGAACGCGCGAAGACGGAGGCCGACTACGTGATCGTGCCGGTGCGATCCGCCGACGTTCCGATCGCGAAGGGCGGGCTCGATCTGGCGATCGTGATCGACACGTCGGCCGCGACGGACGCGCCCTCGCTCGCGATCGCGCGGGCGACGACGGCGGCCTTGCTCGCGCACCTCGGCAAGGACGATCGGGTGGGCGTATTCGGCGGGGATACGTCGCTCGTGCCGGTCGTGCCGGGCAAGGACGGGCTCGCGCCGATCGACGAGGCGGGGCGGCGCGAGGTGCTCGCGCGGATGTCGCGGATCGAGCGAGGCGGCGCGACGGATCTCGGGGCGATGTTGAGCCAGGCCGCGGCGCTGCTCGATCCTTCGCGGCGTGGCGCGGTGGTGTACGTCGGCGACGGCGCGCCCACGGTCGGCGAGCTCCGGCTGCAGGAACTGCGGGATCGGATGGCGAAGCTGCCGCGGCCGGTGCGGATGTTCGGCGTGGGCGTGGGCGACGACGCGGACATGGCGCTTCTCGAAGGTCTCGCGCGGGGCGGTTTCGCCGAGCGCGTGGCCGACGCGAACGCCGCGGCGCGCGTGGCGCTTCGCTTGCTCGAGCATGCCGAGCGGCCGGTTTGGCTGGGCGCGCAGGTGGATCTCGGGCCCACGGTGGAGCGGATTTTCCCGCGAGATCTCGGCGCGCTCGTGGCGGACGAGAGCATCGCGGTGATCGGCCGCGTGACGGCTGCGGGTTTGCCGACGTCGGTGGCGCTGACGGGGCCTGCAGGTACGGTCCGGACAAACCTTCAGGTGACGCGGATCGAGGACGAGGGGGATCTGCGGCGTCGCTGGGCGGAAGGGCGCCTCCTGCAGATGATGGTCGAGGCGACGGGGCGCGCGGCGATGGTCGATCTCGGATCGCGTCACGCGATCATCACGCCGGTCACGTCGCTCTACGTGCCGACGAAGAACGAGATGACGCCGGAGGAGCGCGCCGAGCTCGAGCGCAAGAAGGGCATGGCGCGGAGCCTCGTGGAGACGAAGCGCCGGATGATGTGGACGCCGATCATCAAGGCGGACGTCGACGACGAAGAAGAAGAGGCGAACGGAGTCGCGGCCGCGGAGGTCGCTGCCGCGCCGAACGGCGACAACAAGGAAGGTGGTACGGGCACGCGGGCGAAGGGCGAAGAAGGCTCCATGGGCAGCGGCCCGGTTCGCTCGTCGGGCAACCGCTACGGCGTGCAAGGGCCCGCGGACAACGCCGATCCGCACATCGCGCGGCAACAAGCGCTGCGCGACGCGGCCGAGTTCGGGATGATCGGCATGCTGAATACGGGCGCGGGCGGCGATCCGAACGCGCCCACGGCGCCGTGGGGCCGCGACGATTCGCTCGGGAGTGATGGTCTCGCCGCGAATGGCAACCAGTGGGGCAGCACGATCGGCGACGCGTACGGCGCCGGCGGCCTCGGGCTCTCGGGCCTTGCTGAAGGCGGCGGCGGACGAGGCGAAGGCATCGGGCTCGGTTCCATCGGGACGATCGGGCAAGGCGCGGGCACGGGCACGGGGCAAGGGTTCGGCTCGGGGCACGGGCGGCTCGGCGGCACGCACAAGAGCGCGCCGCCGAAGATCATGGAGGCCCCGATCGCGATGCCGAGCGCCGCGGCGACGGCCTCGCCGGCGGCGCCTCCGCGTCCACCGCAGGCCGCGCCGTCGCTGCCGCAGGGGTTCACGAAGCAGTCGAACGCTCCGGGGGATCCGCTCGCGGGCGGGGACCTGAGTGGCAAGGCGTCCGCAGGCGAGGACAAGCCCGACGAGGCCCAGAAGCCCACGGACAAAGCCAAGCGCGTCGCCGGATCGACGGGCACGACGATCGTGGTGCACGTGGGCGACGTGCCGCATCAGGCGTCGCCGTGCAGCGGCGCCGCGCTCGTGCCGTTCGAGGAGCGCGTGGGCCTGTGGCGCGAGCGGTTCGGTCGCGTCGCGGGGAACGCGCAGGGCGTGCGCTCGGTTTATCGCGCCGCGCTCTCCGCGTGCGAGGCGCCGACGTGGCGCGAGAGGTCGAAGCTCGTGTCGCTCATGCTCGACGCGATGCCGTCGATCGCCGCGAAGGTGACGCTCTGGCGCGTGATGTTCACGGACCTCGGCGTGGCCGACGCGCTCTACCGCGGGATCCTCGCGCGCGTGCGCACCGCGCAGGAGATGCGCGAGCTTCACGCCGCGCTCGGCCTGAAGTCGATGGATCCGGGCCTGCTCGAGAAGCTCATCAAGGACACGAAGTCGCCCGACGAGCGGGTGAAGAAGCTGCGGGAGCTCGTGGCGCAGTGGCCGGACGATTTCGCGCTCGCGCTGCGGCTGCTCGACATGCTGGAGGACGCGTCGGACGACGCGGGCGCGCGTGAGCTCGGCCGGACGCTCAGGTCGAGGCCCGACGCGGACGCGCGGGTGCGGACCGCGGTCGGCGAGCTGTACTTGCGCCGCGCAGCGAAGGAGACCGACGCGGGCAAGAAGGCCGCGTACGAGGCCGAGGCGCGAAGGTCGTTCGGCGAGATCGTGGAGTTTGCCCCCGACGATCCGGTCGCGCGGCGCAGGCTCGGCGATCTTTTGAGGGCCCACGGTTGGTACGCGGACGCGGCGCGGCAGTACGAGACGCTGGCGCGGCTCGCGCCCGACGACACGAGCGTCTCGCTGCTGCTCGCGGCGGCCGCCGAGGGCATGGGCAAGCTCGAAGAGGCCATCAAGTGGACCGAGAAGGGCGGCGCAGCGGGCGCGCCCGACGCGGAGCAGAGCCCGGCCGTGACGGCGCGCGCGTTCGCCGCGACGTACCTCGCGTGGGGCCGTCTCCTCGCGCAGAAGAACGGCAAGAAGGACGAGGAACAGACGCTGCGCGCGCGGCTCCTGCGGGTGATCTCGACCGAACGCGCGGCCGGCAAGGCGCCGCGCGGGGCGCGCGTGTTGCTGACGTGGTCGCACCCCGAGTTCCATCCGTCGCTCTGGACGAACGGGCTCGGCACGCAGATGCCGGCACCCGAGGGCGACGTGACGCTGGGGATCGCGCAGGCGCTCCTCCCGATGCGTCCGGACGCACGCGTGGAGGTGCGGCTCGAAGGCGAGGACGTGGAGCATGCCGCGCGCCTCGGCGCGGAAGCGATCCTGACGATCGTGTTCGACGAGGGGGAGGACGGCGAGACCATCGTGAAGCAAACGATCCGCTTCGCGCGCGGCGGCAAGCCGGTGCGGGCGTTCGCCATCTCGAAGGGTGAGGCCCGGGAGGTCGAGCCGTGAGCGACGAGCGACGAGAAGAGCAAGACGTGAAGGGCACGCCCTCCGAGGAAGCGACCCTGGCGGCCGGAGAGGCATCCGTTCGTCCCGAAGAACCCACGACCAGCGCGGAGGAAAACGCGAGCGCGAGCGAAAGCGGAGACGAAAGCGCGAGCGCAGGCGGCAGCGGAAGCGGAGGCGGTAGCGACAGCGGTGGCGGAGGCGGGAGCGACGGCGGAAGCGACGACGACGATGATGACGACGATGGCGACGACGAGCCGGCGGCCGCCGTGCCCGAGCCTCCGCGCGTGAACGAGCGCCGTATCGTCGTGGTCACGCGTGGCGACAAACTCGACACGGCCGAATGGCTACCCGTGAGTGATCCGCGCGCGCAGGAGCAGATCCGGCGGACGCCATCGACGCCCCTGCCGCCCGAAGGCGGGACCATCCCGCCCGCGCTCTTCGCGATCGTGAGCTCGATCGTGGTCATCCTCGTGACCGTCATGCTCCTGCGCGGGCAAGGCGAACGGAAGCCGAGCCAGCCGCTCGTGCCGACCGTGGCCGATCTGCAGGCGGTGCACGCGTCGGTAACCGCCGCGGGCGTGCCCGTGCACAAGACGCGGCGGCTTTCCGAGGGGGATGTCGTCAAGACCGACGCCGACGGTCGGGCGCGCCTGCGCCTCGACGACGGCACGGGCCTCGTGCTGGATCGATCGACGAGCCTGCGCATCACGCAGAAGGGCGTGGCGCTCGAGCACGGGCGCATCTTCGTGCAGGGTGCGCTCGGCGCGCGGACCGAGATCGAGCTCGGCGAGGCCACGGGCATCGTGAGCGGCGCGAACACCGGCATCGAGCGCTCGCGCGAGCGCCCCTCGAGCGCGAAGCTCTACGCGGCGACCGAGGAGATCACGGTGCGCGCGGGCGGCGCCGAGAAGACGGTGCGCGCGGGCGAGACGGCCACGGTGGACGGCAGCAAGGTCGAGGTCGCGCCCGAGCGCGGCTACGACGACTGGACGGGCGGCATGGCCGCGCCGTGGGGCGCGAAGGGCGCGCCGCGCAGGGCCGTCGGTGAGCTCTGGGGTCGGCCGGAGGGTCGGCAGGACAACCCCGGCGACGCCGGCTCGCCGCTCACGATCCGCGCGCACGACGTCGAGGCGACGGTCGCGCGCGAGCTCGCCGAGACCGAGGTGCGGACGACGTTCTTCAACGCCGGCAGCACGTACGTGACCGGCGACTATCGCCTGGCGATCCCGCCGGGCGCGATCGTGGCGCGGTTCGCCTCGGTCCGCATTGGCAACCCGAACGAGGGACACATCGCGCTCGCCACGCGTGATCTACGCGGCCCCGGGAGCGGAAGCTCGAGCGGCGAGGTGCTCGAGTGGGCCGGCGAAGGCTGGGTCCGCGCGACGATTCCGAGCATCTCGCCCGGCGCGACGGTGCAGGTGATCGTCCGGTACGTCGAGTGGCTCTCGCCGCGGCCGAAGGGCGATGGGACCTGGGTCGTGCAGTACCGCTATCCGATGGTCTCGGATGCCGCGCCCCCGCTCATCGGCGAGTTCTCCGCGAAGATCGACGCGACGCAGTCGAGCCCGAAGTCGATCGGCGCGGGACTCGGCGCGCGCGTGACGGGCAGCACCGTCGAGCTGCGGCGGCCCGATTATCGGCCGACCGCGGACCTCGTGGTGGACGTGGCGATCGAGCCTTCGTCGTCGCCCGCGCGGCTCTTCGTGGCGCCGCCGTTCGAGGGCGACGACGATGATCCGGCTTCGACGATCCTCGTGCGCACCGAGGTGCCCGAGGCGCGCGCCGAGGACGGGGTGACGCTCGCGCTCGTGCTCGACGTCTCGTCGAGCGTGGAGCCGGCGCTGCTCGACGCGGAGCGCGCGCTCGTCGACGCGGTGCTCTCGGGCCTGGGAGCGCGGGACAAGGTGGTCGTGCTGGCCGCCGATCAAACGGTGCGTCCGATCGGACCGCCCACGATCGGGCCGGTGGACGAGGCGCGCCGCAAGGCGATCCGCGAGGCGCTCGGGCAGATCTCGACGGGCGGTGCGACGGATCTCGGCCGTGCCCTCGAAGTCGGCGCGGACGCGCTGCCGGTCGACGCGCCCGCCGGCATGGTGATCTACGTGGGCGACGGCTGGCCGACCGTTGGAGATCCAACGGTCGATCGAATCCAGGCGCGGCTCGCGCGCCGACAGGGTGGGGCGCCGCGCCTCGGCGCTGTGGGCGTCGGGCCGCTCGTGAACCGTTTCGCCCTCGCGAGCCTGGTGCGCGGCTCGGGGCCGCTGCTCGAGATCGCGGACACGACGGACGCCGCGCGTGTCGCGACCGAGCTCATCGCCGAGGCGCTGCAGCCCGCGGTGGCGGGCGTCGAGATCGTGTTCGGGACCGAGGTCGATCGCATCTACCCGCGCTCGGCGCGGGCGATCACGGCCGGCGAGACGGTCTTCGCGGTGGGCCGCGTGCGGGGCGATCCGCCTCGCTCGATCACGCTGCGCTACCGCGACGCGCGCGGCGTGCACGAGGAGAAGCGGCCCGTCGTCGTGGAGCGCGCGTTCCGCGAGCAGGACGTGGCCCGGCGCTGGGCCGCGGCGCGTGTCGAGGAGATCGCGCTGAAGGGCAAGGGGCGGGAGGCCGCGACCGACGTGGCCTTGCGCGCCGGCCTGCTCACGCCGTGGACCGGCTTCGTGATCGGCGGCCCGCGCGTCTACACGCCGACGCTCTTGCAGACGCGCATCCTCGATCTCTCGGCCGGGCCCGAGTCCGGCTTCTCCGCGGCGTTCGCCACGCCGCGCGCGGCGGCCGGGACGCTGATGAACGTCCCGCAGGAGACCGAGTCGGCCGAGGACAAGGACGACGAGGCCGCCTACAAGGCCGCGGTGGCCGAGGCCGCAGCGAGGCTGCTCGACGAGGCCGGCCCCTCGGTGCGGGCGTGCCGCGACTCGCGCGCGGCGCTCCGGCCCGAGCTCTCGGGCAAGCTCGAAGTGAACTTCTCGATCGACGGCGACGGCCGCGCCGAGAAGGTCCGCGTGAAGGGCGTGTCAGGCGCGGACGACGACGCGCTCGACCGCTGCGTCGAGGTCGTGGTGCGTGGGATGATCTTCCCTGCGAGCGGGCTCACCGTGTCGATCGACGTGACGCGCACGCTCGGCTTGCCGCCGCCGCGCGCGACGCTGCGGGGCCGCAAGTGCTCGCCGACCTCGTTCCTGCCGCTGCCGCTCCGCCGCGGCGTGTGGCGCGAGCGGCTCGACCGCGGCCAGGCCGACGTGGTGTACGTCGAAGCGAAGCAGTCGTGCGAGCTGCCCACGTGGACCGATCGTCGTGCGCTGCTCGAGCTCATCCTCGTGAATGAGCCGAACGGCCTTGCGCGCGTGGGCGTCGCCGGGAAGCTCGAGCTGCTCGGCGAGAGTGACGCGGCCGCGCTGCTGCGGCGCGAAGCGATCCGTCGCGCGCAGAGCCCCGAGGAGCTCTTTGCCATCAAGCGCGAGCTCGTGGGCAGTGAGCGCTACCCCGTGGGCACGTTCCGCAAGCAGTACCGCGCGGCGAACGATGACAAGGGGCGGCTCGCGGTCGTGCGCCGTTTCCTCGGGATCGCGCCGCACGATGCGCGGCTTCGGCGCCGGCTCTTCGCGCTGCTCGAAGCGCTCGACATGAAGGCCGAGCTCTCCGAGGAGATCCGCCGCGCCCGCCGCGATCCCTTCGCGGATGCGGGCCTGCTCGCGGACGCGGCGTCCGCGCTCCTGCGCATCGGCGACGAGGCGGAGGCGCGCCGGACGTTCGGCGAGCTCTCCGAGCGCGCCCCGCGGGACCCGTGGGCACGCGCCTTCCTCGGCGATCGCCTGCGCAACGAGGGTTTTTTCGACGACGCGTCGCTCGCCTACGCCGTGCTCGAAGAGCTCGTCCCCGAGGAGCCCGCGGCCGTCATTCGTTTTGCGCTCGCGCATGCGGGCGCGGGCCGGCTCGACATCGCGCACCGCATGCTCGCGCGTGTCACGCAGACGGGCGGTCGCGCGGGTGACGAGACGCTCGGCAGGCTCGCGGGCTACCTCGCGCACGTCCTGCTCGCCGAGGGCCGTGGTCGCCAAGGGCTCGCGGAGTCGGACACGGATCGCCTCGCGCGGGCCTCGCTCGAGCTCCCGTATCCGAACGCGGCCGTGGTCGCGCTCGTCCGCGCGCCTGCGGGCGCCCTCGCCCTCGACGTGAAGCTCCTGCGCGACAAGGCCGCCGACCCCCTCGGCCCCGACGTCGTCGCGGCGGGCGTGGGCCTCTACGCGCTCCGTTTTGGCCTCGCGGAGAAATCGCCGATCTCCTTGCAGCTCGCGCGCCCCGAAGAGCTCGCGCCCGCGCGCGCCACGAAGGTTCGCGTCGATGCGCTCGTGCCCGACGGCGACGGCAAGCCGCCGAAGCTCGTTTCAATCGACGTCGAGCTCCCGCCGACCGGCAAGCCCGTGACACTCCGCTGGACGGGCAGCGCGTTCACGTCTGGCTGATCGATGCGTCGAACGGCGGCGGATCCTGGGGTCCGCCGCTTGACGTCGCTGCCTCGGATCGGTTGTACTTTTCCACCTGGACGTTCCGAAGCGAACGTATCTCCTCAAAAACCCAAATCATTTCGGTGAATTCACCCTGCCCGGCCGGGGCCTCCGTGGCGCCGGGGCGGCGGCGTACGCCGGATGATTTGTGCCCCAACAGTCTCGAAGGCGGGGTTCGTCCCCGGAGGCTTCTCGTATGTCGAATCGATCGATCGCGCGTGCCGCGCACCTCGTGGTGCTCGCGCTCGCGCTCGCCCTCGTGGCCCTCGTGCCACGCGCCGCGCGCGCGGCGACGAATGTCACGGGCGGCAACGTCATCAACCAGACGTGGACCCCTGCAGGCAGCCCGTACATCGTCTCGGGCGACGTCACCGTGCCTGAAGGCGCGTTCTTGACCATCCAGGCCGGCACCGTCGTGCAGTTCGCGAACGGCGACGCCCAGGCCGCGGGCCTCGACTCGGCGCGCACCGAGATCACCGCCAAGGGCCAGCTCAACGTGAACGGCACGGCGGCGAGCCCCGTGACCTTCGCGGCGCAGAGCGGCTCGGGCGCGGGCATCTGGTACGGCATCGTCGTCGAGTCGACGGGCGTCGCGACGATCGCCAACGCGACGATGACGAACGCGAGTTACGCGATTCGATCGAGCGCGACGGCCATGGGCCTCGCGGTCTCGAACACGGTCATCAACAGCTCGACGTACGGCGCCTACCTCGAAGCCGGGACGCCGACGCTCACGAATGTCGAGGCGAACGGCGGCTCGTACGGCTTCTACGTCACGGGCGCGACGTCCGCGACCGTCTCGGGTTGCGCGGCGAAGAACAACTCGAGCGCGGGCATCTACGTGGTGCCGTCGAGCGGGACGACGACGAACAGCTTCGCGGGCTGCCTGGTGCAGGGGAGCGGCACGTACGGTGTGCGCACGGGCGCGAGCTCCGGTGCGACGTCGACGGTGAACGTCACGGACAGCACGCTCCACGGCAACGGCACGTACGGCGTGTACGTGTTCGCGGCGACGGGCGGCTCGACGACGGTGAACGTGAAGAGCTCCAACGTGACGGGCCTGGCGTCGAGCCCGCAGCAGTACGGCATCTACCGTGTGACGGCCAACGGCACGACGGCAGTGACGACGACGTACTCGAACGTGTGGGGCAGCTCGAGCGCCGACTACAGCAGCGCGGCGGCGGGTACGGGGTGTTTTTCGGCAAACCCGCTGTACGTGTCGGTCCCGACGAACATGCGGCTGACGTCGAACTCGCCGTCACGCTTCGCGGGTGACGCGGGCGGTGATCTCGGGCCGCTCGACTACACGAACGACGCGACGCCCGGCTACCACGGGACGTTGTGGGTCAACACGACGCTGACCCTCGCGGGGTCGCCGTACACGCTCGCGGGCGACATGACGGTGGGACCGAGCGCGAAGCTCACGATCGAGCCTGGCGTGGTGGTGAACTTCTCGAACGGCGACCTCATGGGGTCGGGCGACGACACGGCGCGCGGCGAGATCCGGGTGAACGGCACGCTGGACGCGCTCGGCACGAGTGCTTCGCCGATCACGCTGCGCGCGACCACGGTGGGCGCGGGCAACTGGTACGGCGTCGTGGTCCCGTCGACGTCGAAGGGCGCGACGCTGACGAACGTGAACCTGCAGTACGGCTCGTACGCGGTGCGCTCCGCGGCCAACGGCTCGCTTCTTTCGCTCACGAACGTGGCGAGCGACTCGTCGACGTACGGCGTCTACCTCGAAGCCGGCACGCCGACGCTCACCAACGTCACCGCGAACAACGGCTCGTACGGCTTCTACGTCACGGGCGCGACGTCCGCGACCGTCTCGGGTTGCACGTCGAAGAACAACACGAGCGCGGGCATCTACGTGGTGCCGTCGAGCGGGATCACGACGAACAGCTTCACGGGCTGCCTGGTGCAGGGGAGCGGCACGTACGGCGTGCGCACGGGCGCGAGCTCCGGTGCGACGTCGACGGTGAACATCACGGACAGCACGCTCCACGGCAACGGCACGTACGGCGTGTACGTGTTCGCGGCGACGGGCGGCTCGACGACGGTGAACGTGAAGAGTTCCAACGTGACGGGCCTGGCGTCGAGCCCGCAGCAGTACGGCATCTACCGTGTGACGGCCAACGGCACGACGGCGGTGACGACGACGTACTCGAACGTGTGGGGCAGTTCGAGCGCCGACTACAGCAGCGCGGCGGCGGGTACGGGGTGTTTTTCGGCAAACCCGCTGTACGTGTCGGTCCCGACGAACATGCGGCTGACGTCGAACTCGCCGTCGCGCTTCGCGGGTGACGCGGGCGGTGATCTCGGGCCGCTCGACTACACGAACGACGCGACGCCCGGCTACCACGGGACGTTGTGGGTCAACACGACGCTCACGCTGGCGGGTTCGCCCTACACGATCGCGGGCGACATGACGGTGGGACCGAGCGCGAAGCTCACGATCGAGCCTGGCGTGGTGGTGAACTTCTCGAACGGCGACCTCATGGGGTCGGGCGACGACACGGCGCGCGGCGAGATCCGGGTGAACGGCACGCTGGACGCGCTCGGCACGAGTGCTTCGCCGATCACGCTGCGCGCGACGACGGTGGGCACGGGCAACTGGTACGGCGTCGTGGTCCCGTCGACGTCGAAGGGCGCGACGCTGACGAACGTGAACCTG
>NZ_JAGTJJ010000120.1 GCF_028435365.1 Polyangium jinanense
AACGCACCTCCATGGTCTTGCCACCGGCCTGTGGGAAGAACTGCGCATCGCGCAGTTCTTCCCCAAATGGTCCAGGGCTTGCCCTGGTTCGGGTCGAGGGGCGAACAGCCCCCGCGGGGCCCGGGGCAGCGCCCCGGCTCCACGGTCCCAGTGCTCAAGCCGGCGGCTTGCAGAACACGCCGACGATCGTCCCGAGATTGTTCCCGGGTTTGCATTCGGCATACGTATCCGGTTTGACGAACCCGAAGGCCGTGAACCTCACGCCGAGGCTCGGATGCGAAAGCTCCGCGAGGCGCCCCATGTCCCGGGACCGAAGGGCCGACAGGCTCGCTTCAATACATGCGTGCGGAGAGCGCGGCGCGGCCTCGACCGACGTTCCGGGTGGAGCCTTGCCGGCAGGGGGAGACGATGCGCCCGCGTGACATGCGGCGAGCAAGAAACAGAGGAACACAACGTGTGTCTCGCATGAACAACCTCCCACTCGCACTTCCCGGTGCAAGAAGGAGGCAGCCCCATTCCAGCGGTCGTGACGGCACGCCCGAGGAGGCTCTCCCGAGGCCCGTCAAGCTTGGCCATCGCGATTCCTGAAAATCTATCCCTTTGGCTCGAGAGGTACGTCCTGGGCACGTCGCTTGCAATCTCGTGAGGGCGTGCGCAGGAGGCGCCAATCATGAAGAAGAAGACTCTCGTGGCCATGGTCGTGTCGTTTGCGGCTTCCTTGATCTCGTTTTCCGCCTTTGCCGGGCCCCCTGCGGAACTGACGTTCCCCTCCGAGGAGCCCACCGCGCAGGACGCGGCTTCCTCGGCACAGGAAGAGAATACGGAATCGGCTGGGCAATCGCTCGAAGCGCAGTCTTGCCGCCTCGACGGCTGCAGCCATCGGCATGACGCCTGCACGTGCAGCAATACCGGATGGGCCGGATATTGCGGCACGGGCCGGCATCACCCCGGGTGTCTCTACTGCCGCTGCGATTAGGCGCCCGGCGTCCGGGTAGCCCCTCCCCCGCCGCACGGGAGCGGAAGCGGAAGCCGAAGATCCTTTCGCGGTTCAGCCGCAAGCAAGTCAATCCGCTCCATCGGCCTCGTGCGTTCACCGTACCAGACAGTTCGCAATACAATCGAGCCCGGGTCTGGCCCTCACGGACCTCAGGCCCGGTGTCGAGGGGCGGCGATACCCTCGTGGGGTTTGGGGCAGCAGCTTCGAGTTCCTGCCTCCTCGAGCGGCGAGCTTCACGGCGATGCAGAATTGTCGTAGGATGGTGCGATATGAGAACATTTATGCTGTTCGTGCCGATCCTGATCTTGGCCGCCTGCACCTCGGAGTCGCGGCAGTTCGACGAGCCCGACGGAGGCAGTGGAAGCACAGGCGGCGGAGGACAGGGCGGCGACGGCGGGGGCGGCGACGGCGGGGGCGGCGCTGGGATGTGCAACGGTGAGTTGCTTCGGATTTCGAATGTGATAGCGAGCTCGCCCGTCCTGGGCAGTTGTTGTGATACTGCGTTTGCGGCGCTGTCGGACGGCAGTGGCCTGACCAGTCTCGACCCCATGGGGTTGCACGATTGCGAAGAAGCGACCATGTGGGCGTCGCAACCGCAAGTCCACACGGGAACCTTGAACTTCGACCTCGGAAAGGTGTACGAGATCCATCAGGTGGTGGTCTGGAATAGCGCACAGCTCAACGGTCAGCGGGGCGTACGTCATTTGACGATGACCGTCTCCGAGGATGAAAGCACCTTCGTTCCGCTCAATGGATCTCCCACCATGCTGGGAATCCGAGCGGTTTGCCCATCCGGCTCGGCGATCTTCGACGTCGACCCCCCCCAAAAGGGACGCGCCATCCAGTTCAATATCGAGGATGGCCATAGCGTCGGCGCCGTGACGAATGTCGGGCTGGGCGAGGTTTGGTTCTTCGGCAAGAGTTGCCCCTAGCAGTCTGTGGAATGATCGTCGCGAGCGCCCCGAAGCTAGGGCGACGGAGCGAGGAATCCTGAAGGATTTCGAGCGATGTCGACCGACGATTCGTGGTGCGCAGCAGATAAGTCCACAGGCTGCTAGCACGACTCTGCCATCCTCACCGATCCGCCCGCGACCTTCGCCCCTTCACGCCGACCCATCTTCACGCTCTCGAAGGCCGCATCTCCAACACCCTCGCCCCCTTCGGTGGCGGGTCGTGGGTTTTCCCGCGATGATTCGGCAGAGCGGGGCGAGGCGTTTCAATGAGGCACATGGGCCAGGCTACTGTTCGTAAACACTGGCCCACGGGACCGCCAGGCCGAGCCTCAAGCCGGCGGCTTGCAGAATACGCCGACGATCGTCCCGAGATTGTTCCCGGGTTTGCATTCGGCGTACGCGCCGTCGTCGTTCGGAATGACGGTCACGTCCACTTTGTCGGCCTCGATCGTGGGCGGCATGCTCCAGTTGCAGGAGACGAGCCGGCATTCGCCGGGCGGCAGCACCTCGACCGTCTTCGCCTCGCAGACCTTCGTCTGCCCGACGTAGAAGCCCACGGAAAGCCCCGCGCCGACGGGATCGGCCCCGCGGTTGCAAATCGGAGCGCCGATCTCCGCGCCCTGCCCGCCGCACGCGAATTGCGCGCTCGCGCCCGCCGTGGGATCCCCCGTGGCTGCGCCGTTCGCGTTGCCCGGCACGTTCTGGCGGAAGTTGTTCAGCTTGGGATCGTCCCAGTTGTTCGTCCAGGCGCTCGTCTTGGGAATGGTCCCGTCCTCGTTGACGTGCGTCACCGCATAGGGATGCTGGTTCCAGATCGTCCGCGAGCGGACCCATTTGTCGTTCGCGTCCGAGTACACGCGAATGCCGGACACGCCGTGCGGGTGGCCGGCGCGGCAGGTATTGCCATTGCCGGGCGTGCCCGCGGGCGGCTGCGCGCAGCGGAGCCCCTCCTCGATGCAGGCCGCGTCGTCCTGGGCCGCGCAGCATTGCTTCGTCTCCGAGCAACGACAGAACCCGGCGTCGCACACTCCCGAGACGCAATCGGCCGCCTTCTGGCAGCGGACGCCCGGGAATTGCGGATCGACGCCGTTCGCGTCGAGCGTCTGGCACGGGATGCCCGTCCCGTCGGGCGAACAAGCCTTGTTCGACGGCGTGACGAGATCCGCGCGGAAATTGCCGTCGACGTCGGCGATGATGGGGTTTTCGTACCAGGTGCACGACGAGCGATACTGGCTGAAGAGCACGTCGCCCGTGTCCCCGTCGTACACACGGACGAAGCACTCGTCGCCGTAGACGACCTCGCTCGACCCGTCGGCCTCGAAATCGAAGACGCTGGAGCCCGTGACGTTCGACGAGAGGTCCTGCGTCGATTTCGACCAGAGGATGTAGCCGCCCGCGGGGCACGCCCCGCCTGCGAAATCACACGCCGCGAGGTTGCATTGCCCGCCCGGCCGCGGGGACGCACCGCAATCGATGTCATAGATGGTGTAGAACGCCTGCCCGGCGACCGCGACCTCGGGCAAACCATCCCCGTCGAAATCGCTGACCGTGGGCGGACCACCGCCCCCCGCCCCGGGCACGGCCACGGGCGGCTGCACGAGCGTGCCGTCGATCGCGTAGATCATGACGAGGCTCGACCGCACGACCACAATCTCGGGGTTTTGCGCGGGTACGCCGGCGCCGAACGCGCCGAAATCGGCAATGGCCACGTGCCCCGGCGCCGAAGCCGACGCGCCGGGGAAACCCGGCTCCTGTACCCACGCGCCGCCCGCCCACTCCCAGACGAATTGCCCGTTCGTGAACTCAATGTTCGGATCCTGATCGAGGTTCGCGACCACGGAGAAGAGGCCCGCGGAGTAACTCGCGTAGCCCGCCGGAGCGCCCGACGCGAGCGAGCCATCGGAGCGCAAGACGGCGCCCTCGCGCAGGATCTCGGGCTTGCCATCGTCGTCGATGTCGTGAATGGAAGGTCCGGCCCAGCCCACGGGGCAGCGGTGCAGGTTGAAATCGCAGGGGCCGCCCGGGATGCCGGCCTGATAAGGCGCTTTCCAGAGCAATCCCCAGATGCCGGCCTTTTTCGTGAACGCGAGCGTCGAGCCGTCCGCGCCGTACGCGACGATCTCGGCCACGCCGTCGCCGTCGAGATCCCCGGACGCGAGCGTGGACGAGGAGACGACCCAATCCACCGCGCCGTCGCCATCGACGTCGGTGCCGCCGAGGTTCGCCTCGAGCGAGCAATCCTTGCCGCTGAGCACGCGGATGACGCCCTGATCCTCGGTGTAATTGGCGACCACGGTCGGCGTGAACGCCGCGACGATGCTCGGCGGGCCCGCGGCCGCGGGCTTGTTGAAGTTCGTCACGATCGGCGTGCCCTGCACGTCGACGTGGCCGGGGAACGGATCGCCGTCCGGGGCCGTGCTGAACTCGCATTTGACGCGCGGCGAGAATTGCCCGGCGGCAATGACGTTGATGCACGTCGGATCGTTCGGCGGCGTCGCGCTCTCCCAAGGCACGCATTGCTTGAGCATCGGCTCGCAATACGTGTCGTTCTTGCAATCCGCGTCGTTCGTGCAGCCCGCCACCGGCACGCAGACGCCGTGCGAGCAAACCTGCGTCGCGGGGTCGCAGGTCGGATCACACGTGCCCGGAAACCCGCCGCCCTGCGACGCGCCAACGGTGAACGTGCCGCCATCGCCGCCCTGCCCGCCCGAGCCCCCCGCGCCCGCCCCCGAGCCCCCCGCGCCCGTGCCCGTGCCGCCGCCGCACCCTTCGGCCAGCGCGGCCAGGGCGAGCGCAAAAGTGCCCGCCGCAGCGAGCCAGCGACCTTGAACCAATCTCCTTCTCATTCTTTCCCTCCTCGGGCGTTCCGTGGAAGGGAGAGATTACCGGAAATGGCTCAGTAATAATACACTTGCACCACGTGCAGCGCGACGAGCACGGGCAGCGGCCAGAACACCACGAGGTGCGCGCGCGACGTGAAGAGACGCCGATCACGCGCCTTCATCGCGCCCCATCGATTCGAAATCGCCGTCACCACGCCCGCAATCGCGCCGAGCACGCACACGGCGAGGAAATCAATCGATAGCCAGAAATTCAGGTGATGGCCGAGCCTGAGGCCCGTGTGGAGCACGAGCGCGAAGATCGTCGAGGCGCCGATGATGCCGTGGATCGCCCGGAACATGGGCACGTCGAGCCACGTGAATCGCTTCCAGCGCTTGCGCAGCGAGAGCACGAGGCTCACCACGCAGAGGCCGAGCAGCACGTAGCCGGAGATTTGCTTCAGCGTGTCGTCCGTGAAGAGGCGCGCAGGACCGAGCCGGCCCGCGATCGTCGTCGGCACCGGCATCGGTCGCGACGCGACCGCCACGGCCGACAGAAGGAACGCGCCGATCGACGCCACGAGCAGCGGACGCAGCCCCGACTCGGGCGGCACCGCCTCCTTGCGCGGCGCGACCGACTTGGTGGCCGCGCCCTTCTGCTGCTCGGGCGGCAGCATGCCGACGCGCTTCGGCGGCACCCAGCTCCGCCGCCCCTGCACGTAGCCGTAGTCGTACACGCCCTCGTCGAGCGCCTTGAACGCGGCCTCCGCCTCCTCGGCGTACTCGTCCTCCGCGTCGTCCTCGACCTCGTCGTTGATCGCGGGCTCCTCGAAGAACGACGGGAGCGGCGGCAGCGGCGTGATCTGCAGATCCTCGACCGCGCGCGCCGGCTCTTCGAGCAGCGCAGGCGAGCGATCGGACGAGAGGCCGACCTCGGCCTCGTCCTCGGGCAACGCGGGCGGCGCGAGCGCGCGGATCGCCGCTTCGAGGCCCTCGGTGACCGAGGGCGTGGGCGGGCGCGAGGATACCCGCGGCTTGAGGCTCGGCGGGCGCGAGGACGGCATGCGCCGGCTACTCGGTACGCCGCTGTCGGGGGCCTCGCGCATCACGGGCTCGGGCGCGAACGCGGCCGCCGCCTCGGCGCCGAAGTCGGAGAGCCCGGGCGGGATATCCATGAGCGACAACGTCTTGCGACGCGCGCGTCCGCTGCTCGAAGGCGGCGGGCTGCCCGGCATGACGATGTTCATGACGGTCGACGAGCGCGGCATCGCGCCCGGGTACGTCGGCCTGCGCTGCGAGACCGGCGCAGGCGTCATCGTGCGGCGCGACGTGGGCGGCCGATCCTTGCGCAGCGCCGGCCGCTCGCCCATCCGCACAGAAGGCGGGGGCACGGCGACGGGGACCGCGCCGTTCTCGTCCACGCCGAGCAGCTCCGCGATGAGCGGCTTGCACGAGCCGCAGACCGTGCCTGCACCCGTCTTGCTGCAGAGCGCGTCGACCGTCCCGCAGCCCTCGACGATCGCCAGGCTGAGCGTACCGCGCGTGACGCGCATGCAGCCGCAGACGACGGCCTCGTCGGCCCACTCGGTGACCTTCTTCGATTCTTCCTTCGCGAAGAGGTTGCCCGTCGAGCGGAAGCGCCGCATGTCGAAGAACGACATCGGCACGGGCGAGGTGAGCGCGTCGCGGATGCGATCGAGGTTCTCCCAGTCGCCCACGGTGACCGCGCCGATGAGCTTTCCCTGGCGCGTCACGAGCTTGCGGTAGACGCCGCCGGTCGTGTAGCGCAGCGCCGACGAGAGCGGCTTGGTGTCGCCGTCGTACTCGCCGAGCGCGGCGACGGTGACGCCGAGGAGCTTCAACTTCGCGGACTGATCGGCGCCCTTGAACTCCGCGTTCTCGCCGAGCAGGTTCGCCACCAGCACGTCGACCATCTGGTAGCCGGGCGCGACGAGGCCGTACGTGATGCCGCTGTGACTCGCGCACTCGCCGATCGCGAAGACCTGCTCGTCCGAGGTCTGCAGCCGATCGTCGACGAGGATCCCGCCGTTCGGCGCGCACGTGATGCCCGCGGCCTTCGCGATCTCGCCGCGCGGACGGATGCCCGTGGACACGATGATCATGTCGACGGCGAGGATCTTCCCGTCGTCGAACTCCATCACGAGCCGCTCGGTCTCGTCCTCGAGCGTCTCTTCGGGCTCCTCGTCCTCGACCACCTCTTCCTTCGGCTCCTCGGCCTCCGGCAGGTCGTCTTCGACGTCGCCGCGCGGCGGGGCGAAGCGGTACGGGCCAGCGCTGCCGGGGGCGAGCTCGCCGGGCGTGACCGACATGAGGGTCTGCCGCGCCTGCCTCTTCGAGAGCTTCTCCGCTTCCCTCGCGAGCCGCTCGGCTTCTTTCTCGGCTTTCTTCTTCGCGGCGAGGTGCTCCTTCGTGGAGACCACGCTCTTGATCTTCTTGCCGACCTGGACCTTGACGCCGAGCTCCTCGATCTTCTCCTTGAGCACCCCGGCGCCCTGCGCGTCGAGCTGCCGCGGCATGAGGCCCGCCGCGACCTCGATGACCTGGACCTCGATCGGATGCAGCCTCCGGCCGAGGTCGTAGATCGCCTTCGCCGCTTCGAGGCCGAGCAAGCCGCCGCCGATCACGGCGACGCGGAGCGAGCCCTCGATGTGCGCCTCGATGCTGTAGACGTCGTCGAAGGTCCGGTAGACGAAGATGCCCCTGCGGAGCCGCTTCGAGCCGTCCTCGGCCTTGAGGTGCACGCCCTCGATGGGCGGCACGAACGGCTCGGAGCCCGTGGCGAAGACGAGGCGGTTGTAGGGGACGCGGCGGCCCGAGTAGGCCTCGACGAAGCTGTGGTCGCGATCGATGCGGATGATCGGATCGTCGAGGTAGAGGTCGATGCCGTGCGACTCGTACCAGTCCTCTTCCGCGAGGATCAGGCTCTCGCCGTCACGTCCACCGAAGATGTCCGTGAGGTGCACGCGGTCGTAGGCGGGGAAGCGCTCCTCGCCGAAGACCACGATGCGGATCGATTGGTTGACCCCGTTCTCGACGAGCTTCTGGCAGAGCCGATAGCTCACCATCCCGTTGCCGACGATGACCAGCGTTTGCCGGTCGTCGTCCGCAAGAGGCTCGTCGGCATCGGGGAATCCCCCTGCCTTGCCGTCGTATGTGCCCCCCAATCCGGACGTCACCGGCCTCGGTTCTACACCAGCAGCGGGGCGACGGGCACCTTCTCGACGGCTCGGCCGGGACGGCCCGCAAAATTCAAGCGGTCTGCGTCACGCGCCCCACGGGTCCGACGAACTGCCACCGCCGCTTCGCGCCTGCCCCACGCGCTCAGGAGCGCCAGCGCGTCACGCGCTTGACGAGGTCGGGCATCCCGAGCTCCTCGCAGAACGCCCGGAGCTCCGGCCTCGCCCCCTGGTACGCGAGGTCCGCGAACCCCTCGGCCAGAGGGACGTCGGTCCGGAGCGTGGCGAGCTGCTTGAAGAGGCGCGCCTCGTCGCCCCGCGCGGCGAGGGTCGCGGCGAGCTTCTCGGCGCCCCGTACCTTGATGCCCCACGCCGAGGCCTCGCGCGGGATGCGCTCGATCGTGCCGAACGCGGCGAGCACCGCGGCGGCCGACTTCTCCCCCCACCCCGGGAGTCCGGGATATCCATCCGCCGAATCCCCCACGAGGGCGAGGAAATCCGGGATGGAGGCGGGTTTGACGCCGAATTTCCGGGTGACTCCGTCCTCGTCGAGGATGGCGTTGTCGTTTTTCCGGTCGAGCATGACGACGCGGGTGCCGTCGACGCACTGCGCGAGATCCTTGTCGACCGAGGCAATCAGGACCTGCCCCGCCTCCTCCGAAAAACGGGCCGCACCCGCGGCGATCGCGTCGTCGGCCTCGAATTCGACCATGGGCCAGACGACGAGCCCGAGCGCGCGCATGGCGTCCTCGGCCAGGAAGAACTGCGAGGCGAGCTCCTCGGGCAGGCCGTCGCCGGTCTTGTATCCGGCGTAAAGGTCGTTCCGGAACGAACGGACGACGTGGTCCGTGGCGCAGGCGATATGCGTCGCGTCGCGCGTGAGGACCATGAGCGTCGAGAGCAGCCCGCGGACGGCGCCGACCTCGCGGCCGTCGGGCGCTTTGCGTGACGGCTGCGCGAAGTAGGCGCGGAAGAGCTCGTAGGTCGCGTCCACGAGGTGCAGGCGCGGGCGGGCGGGATCAGCGTTTCGCATGTCGGAAATCGGGAATGCGGGAGAGGTGGAGGCCGAAAGGGCGCGTATCCTACGGCGCCGAACGTGGCCTGGGAAGGTCGGGCGCGTTGGCTCCGTCGGGCGCGCCCTGAATCCCGGATACGTGCATTCCGCAGCGCCACTTTGATCCCCTTCTGTCTGCGCATCGTCCTTTCCTTGGCCCTCGAGCTCGTGCGTAGATCGCAGCGGGGGGCGGGGACGAATGGGTTCGAGCGAGGCACGGCAGCCGGTCCGGAGCCACGGACGAAAGCTTGCCGGGCTCGGCGTGGGACTCGCCTGCGTGGCCCTCCTCCTCGGCATCCGTCTCGGCTTCGAAGAGCGCCTCGGAAGCCGCGCGCGGTTCGTCGAGCTCGTCGCGGCCTTCGCGTTCATCCTCGCGATCCACGAGGCATTCCGGCGCGCCCTCGCTCGCGCCGAGAGCCGCAGCGCCGAGCTCGAGCGTCGCGTCGAGGAGCGGACACGCGAGCTCGAACGGATCGCCGGCGCGCGCATGGCCGAGATCGAGTCGCTGCTCGCCCACGTGCCGTTCGCGTTCGCTTTCTTCGACCGCGCATACCGTTACCTCCTCGTCAACGCGGCGCTCGCGCGGATGAATGGTTTGTCCACGAACGAACACCACGGCCGCACGATCCACGAGGTCGTCCCGGAGTTCGTCCCCCTGATCGAGCCGCTGCTCCGCAAGGTCTTCGAGACGGGCGAGGTCCTTGCGGGCTTCGAGGTCACGGCCGCGGGCAAGGATCGCCCCGAGGAGCTGCGCGATTGGCGTCTCCACGTGTTCCCCGTGTTCACGCCGGGCGGCGCCATCACCTCGGTCGGCGCCCTCATCGTGGACATCACCGAGCGCAAGCGCGCCGATCGGATGGAGCTCGCGGTCCGCGACGCGCGCGCGCGCGCCGAGCAGAGCCTATCGAAGCTCGAGGCGATCCTCGGGAGCATGGCCGAAGCGGTCCTCGTGAGCGACGCGGAGGGCAACTTCGTCTCGCTCAACCCCTCGGCAGGAGAAACCGCCGGCGACGGGATCCGCGAGAACGGTCGGCCCGTGTCCCCGATCATCGGCATGCACCTGCGCGACTTCTTCGGCAGGCTCGTGCTCTCGACGCTCGACGGGCGCGAGCTGCCCCTCGAAGAGTGGCCCATCTCCAGGGCGATCCGAGGCGAGGTGTTCAGCGATCTCGACCTGCGCATGCGCCGCCCGACGGGCGAGGTGGTCGTCCTCCGCTACGCAGGTCGGGCCGTGCGCGACCCGGACGGCAAGGTCGAGTTCGGCGTCGTGACGATGCGCGACGTGACCCGCGAGCTGCGCGCCGCGGAGGAGCGTGAAGCGCTGCTCGCGAGCGAGCGCGCCGCCCGCGAAGAGGCCCAGCGCGCGAGCCGGCTCAAGGACGAGTTCCTGGCGACGGTCTCGCACGAGCTCCGCACGCCGCTCACGGCGATCGCGGGCTGGTCGCAGATGCTGCAGAAGCCCGGCCCTGCGCCCGCGACGGTCGCGCGGGGCCTCGAGGTGATCGACCGCAACGCGCGCCTGCTGACGCAGCTCATCTCGGATCTGCTCGACGTCGGCCGCATCGTGAGCGGCAAGCTCAAGCTCGACGTGTCGGCCGTGGACGTCGAGGCCGTGATCGACGCCGCGCTCGAATCGGTGCGCCACGCGGCGGACGCGAAGAGCATCGAGCTCACGCGTTGCGAAGGCGCGCGCGGGCGGACGATCCTCGGCGATCCGGGGCGCATCCAGCAGATCGCGTGGAACCTCCTGTCGAACGCGATCAAGTTCACCTCACGCGGTGGGGTCGTCGAGGTCTCGTGCACGAGCCACGACACGCGCGTGGAGATCGCGGTGAAGGACACGGGGCAAGGGATCACCCCGGAGTTCTTGCCGCACGTCTTCGAGCGCTTCCGCCAGGCCGACGCCTCGGCGGCGCGCCAGCACGGGGGCCTCGGTCTCGGGCTCGCCATCGTCCGGCACCTCGCGGAGCTGCACGGCGGGCGCGTGCGCGCCGAGAGCGAAGGGCCGGGCAAAGGGGCGCGCTTCGTGGTGGAGTTGCCCGTCGCGCCCGTCCGGGACGAGCCCCTCGCGAACGCGCCGTTCGTCCAGCCCGGGAGCCCCGAGAGCACGCGGACCTCCTTCGCGAACGGGCACGATCTCTCGGGCGCGCGTGTGCTCGTGGTCGACGACGAGCCCGACACGCGCGACGTCGTGCAACGTCTCCTTGAAGAGCACGGGGCCGAGGTCGTCGCCGCGGCGAGCGCGGAGGAAGCGCTCGGGCTTGTCGAGGCGCGAACCATCGACGTGCTCGTGAGCGACCTCGGCATGCCGGGAATGGACGGGTTCGCGTTGATCCGCGAGATCCGGAGCGCCCGTACGCTCGATCCTTCACGTTTGCCCGCGGTCGCGCTCACCGCGTTCGTGCGCCCCGAGGATCGGCGCCGCGCGCTCGCCTCGGGCTACCAGGCGCACATCGAGAAGCCGATCGAGCCGATGGAGCTCGTCGCCGCCGTGGGAGCCCTCGCCCTCCGCCGCAGAGGCGCCTCCCGCGATTCGAGCGGCGCCTGACGTGGCCTACTTCTGAACGAGGCTCTGGAGCCGCGCGAGCGCCGCAGGCTCGGCGCGGAGCACGAGGTGCGCCCCGGCTTCGTCGTACGTCTCGGACAGGACCTTCGCGTGCTCGTAGACCTCGCTCACGAGGGCCTGCTTCGTGTACGGCACGACGAGCTCGCCCGGCACCATGAGCGCGTCGAAGAAGTCGATGAGGATCTGCCGCAGGCGCGTGATGTCCGCCGGATCCTTGGCCGACATCAGGATCGCCTCGGGGAACTCGCGCTGGAGGATCGTCCGATCCTCCTCGGCGATCCGATCGATCTTGTTCAGCACGAGCTTGTAGGGCACGCCTTCCGCGCCGATCTCCTCGAGCGTCGAGCGCGTCACCTCGAGCTGGCTGCGGAACGTCGGGTCCGAGGCGTCGGCCAAGTAGAGCAGGAGCGAGGCTTCGAGCGCCTCGTCGAGCGTCGATCGGAACGAGGCCACGAGGTCGTGCGGCAGCTTCTTGATGAAGCCAACCGTGTCCGACACGAGGATGCGTGGTTTGACCTCGGGATGCAGCGCGCGCACCGTGGTGTCGAGCGTCGCGAAGAGCTTGTCCATCACGTACACGTCGCTGCCCGTGAGCGCGCGCATGAGCGACGACTTGCCCGCGTTCGTGTAGCCCACGAGCGCGACGCGGCGGGCGTTCTGGCGGAGCGCGCGGCGCGTGGCCTGCTCGCGCTGGATGCCATCGATCTCCCTGCGCAGCTCGGCGATCCGATCACGGATCTTGCGCCGATCGAGCTCGAGCTGGCTCTCGCCCGCGCCGCGGCCGCGTTGCCGATCGCCGCCGCCGCTCGACTCGCGCAGTCGCGGCGCCACGTAGTTGAGCCGCGCGATCTCCACTTCGAGCCGCGCCTCGCGGCTCCGCGCGTGGCGGTGGAAGATCTCGATGATCACGCCGCTCCGATCGAGCACCTCGGCGCCCGTGCACTTCTCCAGGTTGCGGAGCTGGCTCGGGCTGAGGTCGTGATCGACGACGACGAGCGTCGGCGTCTTCGCCGCGCGCACGACGCCCGCGTCCACGTCGTCTGCGTCGTCGTCCCCCGGGGCACTCTCCGGCGCCTCCTCGAACTCCTCGTCGTCATCGTCACGCTTCTGCCCGGGCTTCTTGAAGCGCATGCCGGCGGGGCCTGGCCCGCCCGTGATCTCGGCGAGCACGCGGAGCTTCCCTTCCCCGAGCACGGCGCCCTTCGAGACGTTCGAGCGTCGCTGCGACACCGTCGCGACGACGTCGTAGCCGAGCGTATTCACGAGCCGCCCGAGCTCGGCCATGTCGGCCGCGTGGTCGACGTCGGCGACGGTTGCGAGCTGGACCGCGACGAGCACGGCGGCGGGGCGATCGGTTCCGGTCTTGGACATAGAGGGTGCGATTTCGATCGAGGGAGCAAGCTCCCGCGCCCTCCTAGCACGGCGAGGGCAGGCGCGGGCAGCTTTGCCGGGGACGATTCAGCGCGAAGGATGGCCGAGCTCGGCGGGATCCTGCTGGTAGAAGGCGCGCATCTGCTCGTAGAGCGCGGGATGCTTGGCGCGGAGGGCGCGCGGCCGCTCGAAAAAAGCCTCCGTCACGACGGCGAAGAACTCGGCCGGGTTCTTCGCGCCGTACGTATCGATGACCGTGCGGTCCCCCGACGCGACGTCCCGCAAGAGCCCCTCGTAGGCCGCGCCGAGCACCCGCGCCCACGGCCCGTACGCTGCGCGCCGCTCGAGCACGGGCGCGCCGTCGGCCGCACCATCCTCGGTGTCGAGCTGATGCGCGAACTCGTGCAGCACCACGTTGTGCCCGTCGCGGACGTCGGCCGCGCCGCGCAAGACCGCGTCCCAGGCCAGCACGACCATCCCCCTCCCCCACGACTCGCCGAGCCGCGTCTCTCCGTCCTCAACGACGATGCCACCTTCGACGGTGCGCGGACGCTTGTCGACGTACGTGCTCGAATAAACGAGGACAACCTCGAGATCCGGGTACACGTCGTTCTCGCGGTTGAGCAGCAGGATGCATGCCTGGGCCGCGATCGTGACGCGGATCTCGTCGTCGACGTCGAGCCCGCCGCAGCCTTCGAAGCGCTTCTCGTCGAGGAAAATCTGCACGAGGCCGCGGAGCTCGTCCTGGTCCTCGGGCGCGAGCTTACCGAAGTAAGGCACGTTCTCCGCGAGGATGGCCTCCCACGCGGGCGGAAAGGGGCGGCCGCGGACAGCGCTACGCCTTCGTTCCTTGAAAAAGCCGAGCATCGATGACGAGCATGCCATGATTCCAGGATCGGGAAGAACCTGAAATGGCGCATCGGACGATATTCATGCTATGCTGGGGGATCGAGACGCCCGGCGTTCGCCGGTCAGCGCGGAGGAATCGGAATGGCTTATCGCCTCGTGCAGCGTGGAGAGGGAGAGCAGCGACCGCTCGTCGTTCTTTATCTGGTGGGCTCGCACGTCGATGCCGATCTGCGCGCCGCGCTGGGGCCCGAGCCGAGCATCGTGGCCTACGACGAAGCCACGGGCGAGCCATTGCCGCAGACGGTGGCGCGCGTCGCAGCCACGACGGGCATTCCCGTCGGGGACGTCATCCTCGCGGGGTTTTCCGCGGGCTGCCAGGCCGTGCGCCGCGAGCTCATCGCAGGCCGTGATCCCTCAGGCGTGCTCGCGATCGACGGCACGCACGGAGATTTGCCGCCAGCCGACTGGCAACTCGCCCCGTGGCGCGCGCTCGCCGAGCGGGCACGGCGCGGCGAGCGTCTCTTCGTGGCGACGTGCACGCAAAACACGTACGTCGAGACAGACCTTCCGAAGCCGAAACGATACAGCGCGACCGTCACCGTGTTGCGGCTCGCGACGAGCTTCGCCCTCCTGCCTTCGGCGGCGCCGGAGGGCGAGCACGACGGCGAGCTCCACGGCTACAGCTACACGAGCGCGACCACGGACGCCGAGGCGCACATCCGGCAGCAACGCGTGGTCCTGCCCGACGTCCTGCGCCGCCACGTGAAGCCGTGGCTCGCCGCGCGCGGAGCGGCGCTGCGACCCGAGGAGCGCGCAATGGCGCAGGCCGCCGTCGCGCTCTCGCTCGACCGCGTGGCGCGGGCCGAGCTTTCGGGCCAGCAGGAAACCGTGCCCCCGCCGAGCGCCTGATGCGCGGGGCTTTGCCCCGCACCCCAGAAGGGGGCTGTCCGCCCCCTTCACCCCGGACCAGGCACGGCCTGGACCGAGGGCCGAGAAACCGCGCGA
>NZ_JAGTJJ010000121.1 GCF_028435365.1 Polyangium jinanense
ACGACTGGCACCCGCAGCAGAGATGCTACGGGTGCTCAGGGAGAATGGGCTCGCGAGATGAGACCAATGCTCAGAACCAGGGCAAGCCCTGGACCATTTGGGGAAGAACTGCGCGATGCGCAGTTCTTCCCACAGTCGGTGGCAAGACCGCGAGGAGCGTTGCACGCTGGCGACGGGCGCGTGGCCCGTTGAACCGTCAGCGCGGCTGTCTTGATTGGCAGGATCGTCGTTGGTCTTGACCTGGCCTGTTCGATGAACTGCGCATCGCGCAGTTCATCGACCCCGAGTCCAGCGCTTGCGCTGGTCCGGGTCCAGGGGCGGACAGCCCCGGTGGGGTCTGGGGCAAAGCCCCAGCGCAGCGCCTCCCAATGCTCAGCCAAAAAACCGCGGGGAGCGCGCCGGCTTTCGCCGACCGCTCCCCGCGTGCATTTCACCGCTTCACGCCGACTTAACGACGCTTCCTGCGGATCACGAGGGCGCCGAGGGCCGCGAGCGCGACGAGCGCCGCGTTGCCGCTCTCGCTGCCGCGACCGGCCGCGCAAATCAGGCCGTGGCCCGTGAGGAGGATGCCGTCGTCCGACGGCTCCTCGCTGGGCACGTCGTCGGCCTTGTTGTTCGGATCCTTCTCGCCCTCGTCGACGACGCCGTCCTTGTCCGTGTCCTCGTCGCCGTCGCTTGCGCCGCCGCCATCGGTGTCCGCCTTCAGCGGATCCGTGGTCGTCGCGCCCATGTCGCCATCGGGCGTGCAATGGCCGGCATTGGCATTCGTCCCCGCCGCCCCGCAATCCTTGCCGAGCTCGGTGCCGTCCTTGAGGCCATCGTCATCGCTGTCCGGGTCGAGGGCATTGACGAGCCCGTCGCCGTCGGTATCCACGCCGGGGCTCGGCTCCTCGCCGTCGGGCACGCCGTCGTCGTCGCTGTCGCCGTCCTTCGGGTCGGTCCCGATCACCGTCTCTTCGTCGTCGGTCAGCCCGTCGTCGTCGTCGTCGGGATCGCCGTCGTCGTCGCCGCCGTGACCCTTCGTCGGATCGGTCTCGCCGGGGTCGACCACGCCGTCCTTGTCCGTATCCTCGTCACCGTCGGCGAGCCCGCCGCCGTCGGTATCGGGATTCAGGGGCGCGGTCGTCGTCGCGCCGCTGTCGCCGTCGGCCACGCAGTTGCCGGCTGCCGGGTCGGTCCCGTCGCCCGAGCAACCTTTGCCCATTTCCGTGCCGTCTTTCAGCCCGTCGCCGTCGCTGTCCGGATCGAGCACGTTCTTGATGCCGTCGCCGTCGGTATCGTCCGCCGGGTTCGGCTCCTCGCCGTCGGGCACGCCGTCGTCGTCGCTGTCGGCGTCGTTTGGATCGCTGCCGAGGCTCCCCTCCACGTCGTCGCTCAGCCCGTCGCCGTCGGCGTCCGGGTTCATCGAATCGTCGTCGCCGTGGCCCGCCGTCGGGTCCGTCTCGCCCATATCGATCGCGCCGTCGAGGTCCTTGTCCTCCGAGCCGTCGCTCACGCCGCCGTCGTCCGTATCGGCGTCGATCGGCGACGTCGTCGTCGCGCCCATGTCGCCGTCGGGCACGCAATTGCCCGCGGCTGGGTCCGTCGCCGGGTTCGAGCAATCCTTGCCGAGCTCCGTGCCGTCGGCGAGCCCGTCGTTGTCGCTGTCCGGATCGAGCGGATTGATGAGCCCGTCGCCGTCCGAATCGATCGTCGGGTTCGGCTCCTCGCCGTCGGGCACGCCGTCGTCGTCGCTGTCGGCGTCGTTCGGGTTGGTCCCGATTCCCGTCTCGAAATCGTCGCTCAGCCCGTCGCCGTCGGCATCCGTGTTCGTCGAATCGTCCGCGCCGTTGCCGTCCGTCGGATTCGTCTCGTTCGCGTCGACGACGCCGTCGCGGTCCTTGTCTTCCGCGCCGTCGGACACGCCGCCCGCGTCCGTGTCGGGGTCGAGCGGGTTTGTCTTCGTCGTGCCCATGTCGCCGTCGGGGATGCAATGGCCTGCCGCGGGATCGATCGCGGGCGCATTGCAACCATTTCCGACCTCGGTCCCGTCGAAGAGGCCGTCGTCGTCGCTGTCCGGATCGAGCGCGTTGATGAGCCCGTCGCCGTCCGTGTCCACGTTGGCGCTCGGCTCCTCTCCGTCGGGGATGCCGTCGTCATCGGTGTCGGCGTCGTTTGGATCGGTGCCGAGCGTGCCCTCTGCGAAATCGGGGATGCCGTCGCCGTCGGTGTCGGGGCAGCCGTTGTCGATTGCGCCGTCGCAATCGTTGTCGAGGCCGTCGCAGACCTCGGTCCCCGGCTCGTTCTGGAACGCGTTACAGACCGCCTGCCCCTCCGCGTTGCACACGAGCACGCCCGTCACGAGGCACTCGCCCACGCCCGCGGAGCAAGCTTCGCCGGCGCCCATGCAGTCCTGCGGAATGCAGCCCTCGGCGCCGCAGCTCACCGGATCGCTGAGCAGATCGGGCAGGCTCGCCGGGCCGGTGTAGTCCTGCGAGAGGAACGTGCCGTTCGCGGCCGTGCCGCAGGCGACACGCAGCGGCTGATCGAGGCTGATACCTGCGGCGATGAGCGCGTTCCGCTCGACGGCCCAGTCGATGAAGAAGTCCGGCGTCGGCGTGGCGAGCGGGAAATTCGAGCCCGCCGGGGCCTCGCGCGCGTACCCGAAGTCCGGCGAGGCCGAGTCGAGCGGGTCGGAGTACGCTTTGAGCAACGTTTCCGGCGCATCGCCGGGATCGTTCGGCGTCTGCTGCGTCGTATTGGCCCACAGCCGCACCTCGTCCGGGTTCGAGGTGCCGTTGACGAGCGTGCTGTACTCGTAATTGGTCAGATCGCCATCCGTATCGATCACGCAACCCCAGCCGAACGGCGCGAAGCTCGTCGCGTTCTGCAGGACGGTCTCGTCGATCCGCATCCGGAAGTAATAATGGGTCGCGTCGCTGTACACGTAGGCGAGCGGGAATTGCTCATTGCCGACGATGTCACGCGGCCCCGCGGTATCGCCTTCGGGATCGCTGAGTGGCGTCGTCATACCCGTCGCCGGATCCGTGCGCGTCAGCGCGACCCACGATGCGTCGTCGGCCGGGAATGTCTGCGCGCGCGCCGTGACGGGCACGGCGAGCCCCAGAAAGCCCACGACGAGAGCGACGCCGCTCACGATCGTTTTGTGCCCCAATATACTTCGTCGTTTCATGTTCTCCCTCGGACCGGGGTTCATGGCTATCGTCAGGGACACATATCACACAAAACGTGCTGGACGAGATCATGAATGTGTTGGCATCTTGCGCTGCACTACCCGCTTACCAGCCTCGAAATGAGGACAAGACCCCGCAATTGAGGGCGAGAGTCCTCACCCACGACGCCACGACGCGCGCATCAGCGTAAAGTTATCGTGGGACTTTTTCTCCGTCCCGGGCATGATGCGACCCCCCCGCGGAGGTGATGGTGCTACACAAACGCTTCGGAACCGACAAGACTGGCCTGGAAACACGCTTTGACGCCCAACGGATCGCTTTCGCGCCGATCGTGTTCCAGGCCACGCGCCTTCTGCGATCGACAGGTCTGCTCGAGGCCGTCGAGGACCGCGGCGTCGAGGGGATGACGGCCGCCGAGGCGGCCGCGAAGACGGGGCTTTCCATCTACGCCGCGACGGTCCTGCTCGAATGCGGGCTTTCTGCGGATCTCGTGGCCTACGACAACGGTCGATTCGTCATCACCACGCTCGGCGCCTTCATCCGCCGCGACGAGATGACGGCCGTGAACATGGAGTTCGTTCACGAGGTCTGTTACCTCGGCATGCACAAGCTGGAAGACGCGCTCCGGCTCGGCGAGCCCGCGGGGCTCAAGGTCTTCGGCGAATGGAAGACGGTCTACGAGGCGCTCGCGCACTTGCCCGAGGACGCGAAGAGCGCGTGGCTGCGCTTCGACCATTTCTATTCGGACGCCGCGTTCCCCGCGGCGAGCCGGATCGTGCTCGAACGCGAGCCGCGGAACCTGCTCGACATCGGCTGCAATACCGGCAAATGGGCCTCGCTTTGCCTCTCCCGATCGCCCGAGCTCCGCGTCTCCCTGGTCGATCTCCCCGGCCAGCTCGAAATGGCGATGCAGAACCTGCGCGAAAAAGGCGTCGACGGCCGCGCCGTGCCCTGCCCCGTCAACGTGCTCGATCCACACGCCGAGCTGCCCTCGGGTTTCGATGCGGTCTGGATGAGCCAGTTCCTCGTGTGTTTCTCCGAGGATGAGGTGAGGACGATCCTGCGCCGCGCCGGCCGCGCGCTGCGCCCCGGGGGGCGGCTCTGGATCCTCGATACGTTCTGGGATCGGCAGCGCTTCGACGCGGCGGCCTATTGCCTGATCAACACGTCGCCGTATTTCACGACGATCGCGAACGGCAACAGCCGCATGTACCGCGCCGAGGACATCCTCGCGCTCGCCCGCGAGGAAGGGCTCGTGCTCCAGACGACGCACGAGCGGCTGGGGATCTACCACTCGCTTCTGGAGCTCGCGCCCGGCTGATCGCGGAGAAGCAGGGCGGCGCCTGGACGCGAGCGCGTCCCACCCCACGTTCACCTGTGGGGAAAGGGGGGACGTCTCATGTCCATCGGACGAAAGGCCATCGCAGAGGCCGTCGGTACGTGCTGGCTCGTGCTCGGCGGCGTCGGCAGCGCCGTCATCGCGGGAGACAGGATCGGAAACCACGGCGTCGCGTTCGCGTTCGGCCTCACGGTGCTCACCATGGCCTACACGTTCGGCCACATCTCGGGCGCGCACCTCAATCCGGCCGTGACCGTCGGCCTCGCGGCGGCCGGGCGCTTTCCACGCGCGGAGGTGCTGCCATACGTCATGGCCCAGCTCGTCGGCGGCATCATCGGCGCAGGCCTCTTGCTGATCATCGCGCGAGGCATGCCCGGCGGTTACGACCCCGCCGTGGGCGGCCTCGGCGCGAACGGCTATGGCGCGCACTCGCCGGGCGGCTACTCCGCGGCGTCCGCGTTTTTCGTCGAGGTCGTGATGACCTTCTTCTTCGTCGTGGTGATCCTCGGGGCCACGTCGAAACGCGCGATGAACACGTTCGGCGGGCTCGCGATCGGCTTCTGCCTGACGCTGGTTCACCTCGTCGCCATCCCGATCACCAACACCTCGGTCAACCCGGCGCGCTCCACGGGACCAGCACTCTTCGTGGGTGGCTGGGCGCTCGTGCAGCTCTGGATGTTCTGGGTCGCGCCGCTGCTCGGCGCCGCGCTCGCGGGTCTCACGGCGCGCGCGCTCGAGCCGGATCAGGTGCTGCGCAAGGCACGCCCCGGTCCGCCAGGGCCGGCGGAGGAGGTGCCCACGCGGGCGTAGAGGGTGTGAGGGAGGTGGTTTGATTACGCGCGCCGCTTGCGGCGCAGGACGAGCGCGCCGAGCGCCACGATCGCGAGGGCCACGCCGCCCGGCGCGCCTTCCGTTTGCCCCGTGGCGCAGGCGCAACCGCCGCCCGCCAGGCGAACCGCTTCCTCCGGGGACACGCAGAGCCCCGGTGCGGTGTTCGTCGAGGTGCACTCCTCGCCCGTCGGGCAGCCATTGCCACCTTCGCCGCGGCAGCCCTCCGTGCACGACCCTTCCACGCAGATCTGACCGCTGTTCGGGCCGCCGCAATCCTCGTCCGTCTCGCAGAGCCCCGGGCGGTCGTCGGCTGGATCGAGCGGGTTCGTCTCGCCCGCGTCCACCACGCCGTCCTTGTCCTTGTCCTCGAGGCCGTCGCGCACGCCGCCGTCGTCCGTGTCGGCGTCGAGCGGATCGGTCTTCGTCCCGCCCTTGTCGCCGTCGGGGATGCAATTGCCGGCCATCGGGTTCGTCCCCGGTCCCGAGCAATCGAAGCCGAGCTCGGTCCCGTCGAAGAGCCCGTCGTCGTCGCTGTCCGGATCGAGCCCATTGATGAGCCCGTCGCCGTCCGTGTCGACCCCGACGTCCAGCTCCGCGCCGTCCGACGCGCCGTCGTCGTCGCTGTCGGCGTCGAACGGATCCGTGCCGATCTGCGCCTCCTCGGCGTCCGTCAGCCCGTCGCCATCGCTGTCGAGCTTCGTCGCGTCGTCGCTCCCGTCGTTCGGATCGATCTCGCCCGGATCGATCACGCCATTGCCGTTCGTGTCTTCGTCGCCGTCGGACACGCCGCCGTCGTCCGTGTCCGGATCGAGCGGCGAGGTCGTCGTCGCGCCCATGTCCGCGTCCGCGACGCACGTGCCCGCGGCCGGATCCGTGGCCGGCGAGCTGCAATCCTTGCCCATCTCGGTGCCGTCGAAGAGCCCGTCGTCGTCGCTGTCCGGATCGAGCGCGTTGATCGTGCCGTCGCCGTCCGTGTCGTCGGTCGGGTTCGGCTCCTGCCCGTCGATCACGCCGTCGTCGTCGGTGTCGGGATCGTTCGGATCGGTGCCGATCGTCTCCTCGACCTGGTCGCTCAGCCCGTCGCCGTCCGTATCCGTCACGGCCACGTCGTCGGCGCCGTTCCCGGCCGTCGGGTTCGTCTCGCCCGGGTCGATCTTGCCGTCGAGGTTCCAGTCCTCCGACCCGTCGCTCACCGTCCCGTCGTCGGTATCCCAATCGAGCGGATCGGTCGTCGTGAGCCCGCCGTCCGCGTCGCCCACGCAATGGCCCGCCGTGATGTCCGTCGCCGGATCCGTGCAATCGAGGCCGAGCTCGGTGCCGTCGAAGAGCCCGTCGTTGTCGCTGTCCGGATCGAGCGCGTTGATGAGCCCGTCGCCGTCCGTGTCCACGCCGAAGCTCGGTTCGTCGCCGTCGCGCACGCCGTCGTCGTCCGTGTCGGCGTCGTTCGGATCGGTCCCGATCACCTCCTCGTCGTCGTCGAAGATCCCGTCGCCGTCCGTATCCGGCGGATCGTCGGCGCCGTGGCCCGTGGTCGGGTCCGTCTCGCCTGGGTCGATGACGCCGTCCTTGTCCTTGTCCTCGGCCCCGTCGCTCGCGCCGCCGTCGTCCGTGTCCCAGTCGAGCGGATCGGTCTTCGTCGCGCCGTTATCGCCGTCGGGGATGCACTGGCCCGCGGACGGGTCCGTGTCCGGATTCGTGCAGCCCTTGCCCATCTCGAGCCCGTCCGGCAGCCCGTCGTTGTCGCTGTCGGGGTCGAGCGCGTTGATGAACCCGTCGCCGTCCGTGTCCTCGCCGAGGTTCGGCTCCTCCGCGTCGGAGACGCCGTCGTCGTCCGAGTCCCAATCGAAGGGATCGGTGCCGAGCATCGTCTCCAGCTTGTCGAGCAGCCCGTCGCCGTCGCTGTCGAGCGGATCGTCTTCGCCGTTGCCCTTCGTCGGGTTCGTCTCGCCCGGATCGAGCGCGCCGTCCTTGTCCTTGTCCTCGGCGCCGTCGGACACGCCGCCGTCGTCCGAGTCCGGATCGACCATCGACGTGTGCGTCGCGCCCATGTCGGCGTCGGCCCGGCAGGCGTTCGCCGCGGGGTTCGTCGATGGATGCGAGCAATCGTTACCGACCTCGGTCCCGTCGAAGAGCCCGTCGCCGTCGCTGTCCGAATCGCGGACGTTGATCTTGCCGTCGCCGTCGGTGTCGTCGGACGGGTTCGACTCTTCGCCGTCGAGCACGCCGTCGTCGTCGCTGTCGGCGTCGTTCGGGTTCGAACCGAGGAAGGCCTCGAGCTGGTTCGTCAGCCCGTCGCCGTCGTTGTCCAGGTTCGAGAGCTGCTGATCGTCGGGCGCGTTGCCCTCGGTCGGATCCGTCTCGTTGATGTCGACCCGGCCGTTCAGGTTGCGATCCTCGGCCCCGTCCCTCACGCCGCCGCCGTCGGTGTCCCGATCGACCGGCGAGGTCTGGAGGTTGCCGCCGTCCATGTCGGGCCGGCAGTTCTGCGCGGCCGGGTCCGTCGCGGGGTGCGTGCAGTTCTTGCCGGTCTCCGTGCCGTCGAAGAGCGCGTCGTCGTCGCTGTCCGGATCGAGCGTATTCACGAGCCCGTCGCCGTCGGTGTCGTCGGCGGGGTTCGCCTCGTCGCCGTCGAGCAGGCCGTCGTCGTCGCTGTCGGCGTCGTTCGGATCCGTGCCGATCGTCTCCTCCAGCCCGTCGCTCAGCCCGTCGCCGTCCGCGTCCTTCGTCTGGGCGTCGTCCGCGCCGCTCCCTGCCGTGGGATTGGTCTCGCCTGCGTCGACCACGCCGTCGAGATCCGCGTCCTCCGACCCATCGATGACGCCGCCGCCGTCCGAATCCGGATCGAGCGGGTTCGTCGTCGTGAGGCCCGCGTCCCCGTCGGGCCTGCAATGGCCGGCGGCCGCGTCCGTGCCCGGTCCGCTGCAATCCTTGCCGGTCTCCGTGCCGTCGTAGAGCCCGTCGTCGTCGCTGTCGGGGTCGAGCCCGTTGACGAGCCCGTCGCCGTCCGTATCGAGCGCGACGTCTGTCTCGTTGCCGTCGGCCACGCCGTCGTCGTCGCTGTCGGCGTCCGCGGGGTCGGTCCCGATCTGCTCCTCGATCGCGTCGATCAGCCCGTCGCCGTCCGTGTCCGGGCAGCCGTTGTCGAGCGCGCCGTCGCAATCCTCGTCGACCGCATTGCCGCAAACCTCGGTGCCCGGCGTCCCCGCGACGGCGTTGCACGCCGTCCCGCCCTGCGGGGTACACACGACCGAGCCCAGGACCGCGCACGCGCCGACGCCCTCGACGCATGCCGCGCCGAGCCCGAGATCCTCGTCCTCGAGGCCATCACAATCGTCGTCCGTGAAGTTGCACGTCTCGGGGAGCTCGCCCGGAAGAACCGCCGGCACGCACGCCACGTTGCCCGACGAACAGGCCGTGATCCCCACGCTACAGGCGCCATCGAGGCCGGTCACGCAGGCCTGCCCACCACCCGGATCGCCGTCGTCGACGAAGCCATTGCAATCGTCGTCGAGCGTGTTGCACGTCTCGGTTTGCGGCGTGCCCGGCGTCGCGCTGCAGGTCGCGCCGCCTTGCCCGTCGCAGATGATCACGCCTGAAGCCGCGCAGACGCCGAGCCCCACGGTGCAGCTCGCGCCGAGGGCAAACCCTTCGTCCGTCTGGCCGTCGCAATCGTCGTCGAGCGTGTTACACGTCTCGGCGTTCGATCCGGGCGCCACGTTCGGCGTGCACTGGACCACGCCGGTGAGGCAGTTCTCCGTGCCCGCGCTGCACACGCCGGCGAGGCCCGTCACGCAAGCGCTGCCGCCCTCCGGGTTTCCATCGTCGACCACGCCGTCGCAGTTGTCGTCGACCGCGTTGCACGTCTCCTGCGAGGGTTCGCCTGGGAACGCGTCGCACACGGCCTGGCCCGCCTCGTTGCAGGAGAGCGAGCCCGACACCGCGCACGCGCCGATCCCGGCGGAGCAGAGCTGCCCGTATCCGGCGCAGGTCTGCGGAATGCAGCCCGATCCGCCGCAGAGATACGGATCACTCAGGACGAGCGCGAGGCTCGGGGTGCTCGTGAAATCGGTCGACAGCGTCGAGGTGCTGACGCCGGTGCCGCACGCGAAACGGAGCGGCGTCCCGTCGCCGACCCCCGCGGCCTGGAGGAGGAATTTTTCGACCGCCCAGTCGACGAAGAAGTCGGCGTCCGGCGCGCCGATCGGGAACACCGAGCCCGCCGCGACCTGCCGCGCATACCCGAAGCCCGGCTGCCCGGTCTGCAGCGGGCCGAGGTAGGCCTTCACCATCACCTCGGGCGTGTCGGCCGGGGAGCCCGACACCTGCTGGGTCGAGTTCACCCAGAAGCGCACGGCGTCCGGCGCCGAGATGCCGTCGACGAGCGCGCTGAACTCGAAATCCGAGGCGTCGGCGTCCGCGTCGATCACGCACCCGAAGCTCGAGCCGTTGTCGAAGTTCGTCGCCCCGGCGAGGGCCGTCGCGTTGACGCGCAGGCGGAAGTAGAAGTGCGTCCCGTCCGCGTGCACGTACGCCACGGGGTTCGCCGTGTTGCCCACGATGTCGCGCGCGCCCGTCGCGTCGCCGGAGACGTCACCGATCGGCAGGTGCGTGCCCGAGCCGGCGTCGAAGCGCGTGAGCGGCGCCCACGTCGCGACGGCGGGGAAGGTTTGCGCGGTCGCGGCCGCGGAGAGCGTGGTCGCAGCGAGCCCGAACAGCAGCGCGATGCTGCGCCCTCGGCGTCTGCGAGAGTCGAACAATCCCATGAGGTCCTCGTATGGTTCTCCGACATAACCGCGGTGACAAACACGACGCAAGGGCGATGCCGCGCACCCTTCCCGCTTTTCTCCGTCGCGCCACGCAGAGGCTCGGCTCCGCTTCCCACCTTCACGACGTGCGGCGTGCTTGACCGCATCTCCGTGCGCAGGTAAGCGAGCTTCATCGTCTTCATGCTACCGCGTCGCCTTCCCCGCCTCCACGCGGCACTCGCCGCCTCCGTGCTCTCCGCGCTCGTCTCGCTCGCCCCGGCCGAGGCCTCGGCCGACAGCAAGATCGCGGTCGTCGACGTCCAGCAGGCCGTCATGCAGACCGAGGACGGCATCCGCGCGCAGGGCACGTTGAAGAAGCTCTTCGACAAGCGCCAGAAGGAGCTCGACGCGAAACAAGAGGAGCTCCAGCGCGCGCGCGAGGACATCGAGCGCCAGGCCCGCGTGCTCTCGCGCGAGGCCCTCGCGCGCCGCATGGAGGACTGGCAGCGCCGCATGGTCGAGCTCCAGACGAGCTTCGTCGACTACAACAAGGAGCTCCAGAAGAAGCAGGGCGACCTGACGGGCCCGATCCTTCGCAAGATGATGGGCATCATCACCCGCCTCGCGAAGAAGAGCGGCTACGAGCTCATCCTCGACCGCTCCGCGACGCCCTACGCGCGGCCGGATCTCGACCTCACCGAGCAGGTCGTGCAGATGTACAACTCCGGCGGCGACGGCGGCGGCGACGCCCCGGCCGAGGGCGGCGGCGACAAGCCGTCGGGAGGCGGCGACGAAAAGAAGTAGCGGCGGCGCCGTGCTCCCCGCGCCCGTGCCCCTCCGCGAGCTCGCGGCGAAGCACGGCGGCATGCTCGATCCGGGTCTCGAGGACGCCGTCGTGTCCCGCGTCGCGCCGGTGGGCGATGCCGAGACCTCCGAAGCCGGGGCGACGCTCGCGCCGCTGCTCTCGCGCCGCTACCTCGAAGCCGCGCGCGCGAGCGCGGCCTTTTTGCTCGTCGACGGTCCGCTCGCCTCGCTCGTTCCCGCGGGCAAACGCTGGATCCACCCGCGCGCCGCGTACGCGCTCGCCTGCGTGCTCGAACAGGTGCCCCAGCCCGAGCCCGTGGATGCGCGCGCGCTCGCGCAGATCGATCCCTTCGCGATCGTCGATCCAACCGCGATCATCGGCGCCTTCGCCGTCGTGTATGCCGGCGCCGAGATCGGCCCGCACTGCCGCATCGAGCCGCACGTCGTCGTGTACGGCGGCGTCTCGCTCGGCGCGCGCGTCACGGTCGGCGCCTCGTCGGTCCTCGGACGCCCCGGGTTTGGCTGGGCCACATCTCCTGCGGGCAGCGTCGTGCGGATGCCGCAGCTCGGCGGCGTCGTCATCGAGGACGACGTCGAGATCGGCCCGCTCTGCACCGTCGATGCCGGCACGCTCGCGCCGACCGTGATCGGCCGCGGCGCCAAGCTCGACGCGCACGTGCACGTCGGCCACAACGCCTCGATCGGCGCGGGCGCGCTCGTCGCGGCGCAATCGGGTTTCGCGGGCTCGTCGCGCATCGGCGCGGGCGTGCTCGTGGGCGGACAGGTCGGCGTCGCGGATCATTGCGAGGTCGGCGCGGGGGCGCGGCTCGCGGCGAAGGCGGGCGTCATCGGCGACGTGCCCGCGGGCGCGGTCTTCGGCGGGTATCCCGCGGTCGAAAAGGCGCGGTGGCTGCGCGCGACGGCGCGTCATCTGGGGTTCGGGGCGAAGGGCGCCGAAGGCGACCCGAAGCCCCGAGCGTCGACCGAAGATCCGGCGCGCAAACGAAAGGGACGGTCAGGGTGACCGAAGGGGCGAACGTAAAACTCCCGATCGAGGTGCGCGAGATCCTCACGATCTTGCCGCACCGGTATCCGATGGTGATGGTCGATCGCGTGACGGAGCTCGTCCCGGGCGAGCGCATCGCGGGGCACAAGTGCGTCGCGTACAACGAGCCCTGGTTCCAGGGCCATTTCCCCGCGCACCCGATCATGCCCGGCGTCCTGATCGTCGAATCGATGGTGCAGCTCGGCGGCCTGCTCGCGCACGCGTCCGACCCTGCGCGGACCGAGCAGCCCAAGGTCGTGCTTTTCCTGGGCATCGACAAGGCGCGCTTCCGCCGGCCCGTCGTACCGGGCGACCGGCTCGATCTCTCGGCCACGGCGCTCCAGCGGCGGGGCCCGGTGTGGAAGCTCCGGGGCGAGGCGCGCGTCGACGGCAACCTCTGCGCCGAGGCGGAGATGCTCGCGCAGGTCGCGGACGCCTCGCGGTGACGGCGCTTTCGCGGCCCTCGCGCGTCGAGCGTGGGGACTGGCAAACGCCCCTCGATCTCGCGCGGCACGTCACCCGCCTCGCCGCGCGTCTCGGCGCGCGCCCGGCCTCGATCCTCGAGCCCACGTGCGGACGTGGGGCCTTCCTCACGGCCGCCGCCGAGGTTTTTCCGGACACCCTCGCCCGCGGATTCGACATCGACCCCGAGCACGTGGAGACGGCGCGCTGCGCGCTCGCGGGCCGCCCGGTCGAGATTGCGCTCGGCGATTGCTTCGAGGTCGCGTGGGAGGACGTGCTCGCGGCGATGCCGGATCCGGTCCTCGTGCTCGGCAATCCGCCCTGGGTCACGAGCGCGGACCTCGGCGCGCTCGGCTCGCGGAACTTGCCGAAGAAATCGAACTTCAAGCGATTCAGGGGCCTCGACGCCCAGACGGGCAAGAGCAATTTCGACGTCTCGGAGTGGATCCTCCTGCGCCTGCTCACGGCGCTCCGGGGCCGTGATTTCCGCATGGTCGTGCTCTGCAAGAGCAGCGTGGCGCGGCGGGTGATGGAGCACGTGACCCGCGAGAGCATCTCGCTCTCGGGTGCGACTTATCGGATCGACGCGCGCGGCGCCTTCGACGTGGCGACGGCGGCCGTGGTGATGACGCTCGCGGCGGATCCGCCCGGCGCTTCGCCTGCGCGCGGCTGGGCGGTCTTCGATTCGCTCGACGCCGAAACGCCCCGGCGGACGATGGGCGTGCACGGCGGCCGGCTCTACAGCGACATCGATCGATTCGAGCGGACGAAGGACCTCGAAGGCCAATGCACGCCGGCGTGGCGCTCGGGGCTCAAGCACGACTGTGCGCCGGTGATGGAGCTCGAGGCGCGGGACGGCGCGCTCGTGAATGGCCTCGGCGAGCGGGTCGACATCGAGGATTCGGTGGTCTTCCCGCTGCTCAAGGGCTCGGACGTGGCGAATGGCCGGCGCCCGGGCAGGCGCTTCGTGCTCGTGACGCAACGCTCCCTCGGCGAGGAGACGCGGACGTTGCAGGCCGATGCGCCGCGGGCGTGGGCCTACCTCGTCCGGCACGAGGGCAAGCTCGACGTCCGGAAGAGCTCCATATACCGGGACAAACCTCCCTTCTCCGTCTTCGGCATCGGCCCGTACACGTTCGCGCCCTACAAAGTGGCGATTTGCGGGCTGTACAAGAAATTTTCTTTCTCGCTGGTGGAGCCGTACGAGGGGCGCCCGGTGGTGCTCGACGACACGTGTTATTTCCTCCCGTTCGAGGCCCGTGAGGAGGCCGAGGCGGCGCTCCGGGCCTTGCAGAGCGAGGAAGCGCGGGCCTTTTTCGAGGCGCGCGTCTTCTGGGAGGACAAACGGCCGATCGGAAAAGTCCTCTTGCAGTCGATATCGCTGAAGGCGCTCGAGCGCCCCCTCTGACGACCCGCGCCAACGAGCCAGCGGCGACCCTCGCGCAGTTCTTCCACCCTCGGTCCAGGCCGTGCCCTGAGATACCGGGACCCCCACGCAAGAAAAATCGTCAGTCCGTAACCGACGCAGCGGCGAGCTGCGGCGTGAAGGGTCGACGGTTTTTCGCGACGCTGTAGACCGCACCGAGCAGCTTGCGCATGG
>NZ_JAGTJJ010000122.1 GCF_028435365.1 Polyangium jinanense
GTCTTGCCTCGGCCTGTTCGATGAACTGCGCATCGCGCAGTTCATCGACCCCGGGTCCAGCGCTTGCGCTGGTCCGGGTCCAGGGGTGGACAACCCCTGGTCGGGGTCCGGGGTGAAACCCCGGCGCAACGCTGCCAAACACCCGCGCCGTCCCTCACCAATAAGCAAAAGCCCCGCGGAAGAGCCCCCGCAGACCCTCCTCGTCGATCGCACACGGCGCATTCGACACGAGCCGCGCCTGCACGATCGTCCCCGCCGCGAGCGCCTCCACGTCGGCTTCGCCGTATCCGACTTCGGAGAGCCCATTCGGCACACCTGCCTTGCGCATCATTGTGCTGAGGTGCGTCGCCAGCACCTCGCCCGCGTCCTCCGGCGTCGCGCCGCGCACGTCCGCGCCGAGCCGCGCCGCGGCTTCGAGGTGCCGCGCCGGGCTTGTCTTCGCGAGCGCGCGGAAGACCGAGGGCGCGTTCACCACGACCGACACCCCGTGCGGCACGAGGGGCTCGCCCTCGGGATACCCCGGCATCGTGAACGAGCGGCACAGGCCCGAGACCGCGTACGACATCGCATGCGGCAAATGCACGCCCGCATTGCCGAACGCGATGCCCGCGAGCGTCGCCGCCCACGCCATTCCCTCGCGCGCCTCCTCGTCCTCCGCGTCCGCGACCGCGCGCAAGAGATAACGGCCCGCGAGCTCGAGCGCGTTCTTGCAGCCCATGTCGCTCCACGGGTTTGCTCCCTGGCTCATCGGGCGCTTGCTCGCCTCCGGCGCCCGCGGCCGCGTCGAATAGGGCCGCGCCGTGAACGATTCGAGCGCGTGCGTCACCACGTCGAACCCGCTTGCCGCGACCACGCTCTTCGGCATCGTCCGCGTGGCCGTGGGATCGACGATGGCCCGGGTCGGGCGCAGTCTTCGGGAGGCGATGCCCGTCTTCGCTTTGCGGCCCGTGTCGTCGAAGACCGCGATGCCCGTGCATTCGGCGCCCGTGCCCGTCGTCGTCGGGCAAGCGATGTGCGGGGGCAGGGGGCCCGGGACCTCGCGGCCCTCGCCGATCGGGCGGTTCACGTAGGCATAAAAATCGGCCGGGTACGTCGCGTAAAGCAGCGCGGCCTTGCACGTGTCGATGACCGAGCCGCCGCCGACCGATACGTAGCCATCGAACCGGCCGTCCGAGGCAAACCGCGAAGCCTCCGCGAACGAACGATCCGTCGGCTCGATGTGCACCTCGTCGTACACCACGACATCGATGCCCGCGCGCCCGAGCGAGCGCCGCGCCTCCTCGACCGGCAGAAGCCGCGCGAGCCGCGCATCCGTGAAGAGCGCGACCCGCCTGAGCCCGAGCGCCGCGGCCTCCTCGCCGACCTCCGCGAGCGCGCCCGGGCCGAACGTGACGGCTGACGCGTCCATCGAGAACGCCGCGTCGCCGCCCTCGATCAGCGCATACCCGAGGCAATATCCCATCGCCCTAGACCCACTTCTCGCGACGATACCATTCGAGGGCCTGGCGCACGCCTTCCTGGAGGCGAACCTTGGAGCGCCAGCCCGTCGCCTCGCGGAGCGCGTCGCTCTTGCACGTCCACGCCTCCTGCGCGCCCATCTTCGCCTTCTGCCGGTTGAAGAGGCGCGGTTTCTTGTCGAAGCGCGTCGCGATCTCGCCGCCGAACGCCGCCACGTCGACGAGCATCTCCGGCAGATCCACGGTGAGCACGCGCCGGCCGCTCGCTTCGACGATCGCGCCCTGGAACCGCTCCCAGGTCACGGGATCGTTGTCGCACACGAAAAACGCGCGGCCCTTCGCGCCGTCGTGCGTCGCGGAGGCGAGCGTCGCCGTGACGAGGTCGTCGACGTAGATGCCCGAGAACCAGCGCTTCTTGTTGCCGAAGAAGACATTGCGGCCGCGCTCGACCTCGCGGAAGAGGTTGAAGTAGTCGACGTCGCCCGGGCCATACACGCCGCCGGGACGCAGGACGGTCCAGGGGATCACGTCGCCCGCGCGCTCGACGACGCGCTCGGCTTCGAGCTTGCTCTGGCCGTAGAACTCGATGGGGCGCGGCGTGTCCGTCTCGACGTGGGGGCGCGTGGCGCTCGAAGGGCCGAAGCTCGCGAGGGAGCTGACGAGGACGAACCTTCGCACCTCGGGGTGCTTCTTGCGCAGCGCTTCGAGCAGGTTTTCCGTGGGCATCACGTTCGCCCGCTGGAAATCGGTGTACTCGACGCCCTTCGTCGCGCCCGCGACGTGCAGCACGTAGTCCGGCTTTTCCTCGGCGATCAAGCGCTCGAGGCCCGCGCGATCGTCGTACTCGACCTCGACCGAGCGCCCCCGCTTCGCCGGAGGCGAGCCGCGCCGCCTTAGCGACACGACGTCCACGCCGCGTTCGACGAGCGTGCTTTGCAGGCGGCCGCCGATGAAGCCACTCGCGCCCGTGAGGAGGACTTTTCCGGTTGAAATTCCGAGCTCTTCCACGTCGCCGCTTTGCCTCAACTGGCGCGGGGCGGCAAGATCCGAGCAGCGTCTCATCCGGGAGCGTTTCGCTGGGGCGTTGCCCCAGGCCCCAGCAGGGGCTATCCGCCCCTGCACCCGGACCAGCCAGGGGCTGGACCCAGGGTCGATGAACTGCGCGATGCGCAGTTCATCGAACAGGTCGAGGCAAGACCAAGGGCGACCCTGCCAACGGGCCCGTTGGAAGAACTGCGCGTTGCGCAGTTCTTCCATCACGAGTCCAGCGCTTGCGCTGGTTCGGGTCGAGGGGCGAACAGCCCCCGCGGGGTCCGGGGCAGCGCCCCGGCGCGGCGGCCCAACACTGCGAGCTGGTGCTTGTGGAACACCCTTTCAGAAGGGCGCGAGCGTCTCCAGGATCCAATAGGCCTCCTCGCAAGCCTCGGCCGTGTGGCAGCGAGCCTGGAAGTACAGATGACCGACGCTGTCGCCGCCCCCCAACACCGGGAGGCAGAAGGGAGGGCAGACGGCCTCCTTCTCGTCGAAAGCCACGAAGAAGCCTTGGGTATACCCCTGGGGCATCGCGAGCTCGGTCGCGTCCATCCTCTTCGTGACCGCGTGGTAGCTCCCGATTCGAACGGGCGTCGTGGAGCCGCCGAGCTCGAGGCCGTATTGACCGAGGGTGAAGGACGCCTCGAAATCGTGCCGATGGAGCGTGATCCGCGCGCCGGGGCCACATTCAAAGCCGTTCCGGCGCGTGGTATCGACGTCGGGCGGCGCGAAGAACGTGAAGAGGCGCGCGAATTCGCGCCGGGTCCAGGTCTCGGGCACCGGGTGCGGCGGGCGCTCCACGCAGCGGCCTTGACGACACATCGCGGTCGGCTGGGCGCTGCAGACCTCGTAGTTCGTCACGCACCGCGCTTCGAGCCACGCGCGCGCGAGGCGATCCGCCTCTTCGGTCGAGGTCTGCCGGTTCTCGAACCGGAAGCAGCCGTCGAGGTCGTACCATTGGTCGCCGCGAAGCGTGGCGCGGCAGTCGTTGTCGTGCGTGCAGGTGGAGACGCGATCCATCGCGCTCGTGTACTGCCCCGCGAGCTCTTTGCAGGAGGCCGGATCCCCGAGCTGCGCCTCGGCCTTCTTCTGCGCGTTCGCCTCGGCCTCCGCCTCGACGCGAGCGGCGAACGCGCGCGCGTCGTACGAGGCCTTCCCCATGCAGATCGCCGCCCCGAACACGGCCGCCTGCGCGGCGAACGGTCCCATCTTCCGCAAGCGCCGCCGCGAAAACGCCGCCCCGAGCACGCCCGACACCGCGGGCAAACCCGCGAACGCGATGGGTAGGACCTCCAAAGATCGATCCGTCGCGCCCGCGGGCACCAGCGTCCACGGCGCGCCGCCCTCGCGATACCCCGCGGCCGCCGAGGCCTCCTCGGCGCGCACGAGCTTGCCCGCCACGACGACGCGATCGCCGTGCGCGATCGATCGCATGCGGAGCGGCCCTGCTGGAAGGGGATCCCGATCCCCGCAAGCCGCGTGAATCCGCGCCGCCACCTCCGCGGGCAGCGCGTCGATCGAGTCGTCCCGCGTCTCGCGTGATCCCGCGACGACCAGGGTTTTCCCGCGCAGATCGACGGTCCCGTCCCGCATCACGAGCCGCAGGCGCGCCGCGCGCGTGTTCGCCTCGCAAAACCGCCCCGCGGCCGTGGCCGCCGCCGCCGGAGCGCCGTCCTCGAACCGCGCCCCCGGCTCGCCGACGACCTCGAGCACCCCTTCGAGCGTGACGTTCGCCGCCGGATCTAGCCCCGCGAGCGCGGTCCGCGGCTCGCCGAGCGCGTGCCGCGCCGCCCGCGCCTCGCGCCGCGCCGAAAACGCCGTCCCGAGCGCCCGCGCGCCCATTCCCACGACGAAGGCTGCCGCCCCGCCGAGGGCCCCGGTGAGCGCCGCCGTCTCCGGACCTTGGAACGGATTCATGCCGGCGCAGGATAACGTACGTGAGGCTGGGCTCCTTGCTGGATCGAACGTCCTCGGGGCCTTCGAAGGGGTTGCGCATCGCTCGGCACTGCGTCGAAGAACCTCTCATGGGGTGTCGGGACGCAACGCGGAGGGGCCTTCGAGCCTGTCAGGGGATGGGCAGGGCAACGCGGAGAGGCCTTCGAGCCTGTCGGTGGATATGGAAACGCAACGCGGAGAGGCCTCCGAGCCTGTGGATGGGTGGGCAGACGCAACGCGAAGCGGCCTTCGAGCCTGTCGGTGGGTGGGGAAACGCAACACGGAGAGGCCTTCGAGCCTGTCCGTGGGTATGGAAACGCAACGCGGAGAGGCCTTCGAGCCTGTCCGTGGGTGGGCAGACGCAACGCGGAGAGGCCTTCGAGCCTATCCTTGGGTCGTCAAGCGCAACGCGGAGAGGCCTTCGAGCCTGTCCATGGGTGGGGAAACGCAACGCAGAGAGGGCCTTCGGGCCTGTCCGTGGGTAGGGAGACGCAACGCGGAGAGGCCTTCGAGCCTGTCGATGGGTGGGGAGACGCAACGCGAAGCGGCCTTCAAGCCTGTCGGTGGGTCGCCAAGCGCAACGCGGAGGGGCCTTCGAGCCTGGGGAGGGCTCGAGCGACGCAATGCCTTGCGTTCGCCCACCCTCCCCGAGGGTCCCGCGCCTCAGCTCCAAGGACGCAGGGCCGTCGCTCACTCCCGGACGATGGCGAGGTTGATGTAGAACGCCGCGGCCATGACGAGCGCGGTGTGCCGGGATCGCGCGTCGGTCAGGCCCTCAATCTCGTTGGGGGTGGGGCGGTTCGGCAAGAGGAGCGTATGGCCCTCGACACGGATCACATGCTCCGCGTTGCCGAGCACGCACGTGTCCCCCGAGATGCGACCGAACAGGCGCTCCGCGGGCATCCGGCCAGGCCGATTCACCACGAAGATGCGACCGTCAGGCTCGACCCTGCCCGTGACGCCATCTTTGAAGATGAGCGTCCCGTCGGCCCGCAGGGTCGGCCCAGGAATCCAGATCTCCTCGTTGCCCTCGCCGCCGAGCCAGTATTGTGTGCGGCCATCCGGGAGCAGGCGCGCGAGCGTCGCACCGTCCTCGCGGATGACGAGCTTCTGGAGCTGGATGACCGGCGTCGAGGAGGGCGAGGTCTCCAGCGCAGGCGTCTCGGCGGGCGGGGAGGAATGCGTGCACGCAGTAGCAAGCGCACTGACGAGGATCCACGCCCAGATCGGTACCTTGAACATGCCGCGTCCTTTTACACCTGCAAGGCTGAGGCGCTGAGCTGGGGCGTTGCCCCAGGCCCCACCAGGGGCTATCCGCCCCTGGACCCGGACCAGCGCAAGCGCTGGACCCGGGGTCGATGAACTGCGCGATGCGCAGTTCATCGAACAGGCCACCGGCCCGTGGAAGAACTGCGCACCGCGCAGTTCTTCCCAAATAGTCCAGGGCTTGCCCTGGTTCGGGTCGAGGGGCGAACAGCCCCCGCGGGGCCCGGGGCGGCGCCCCGGCGCGGCGGCCTCACGAAGAATCAGGCGCGTTTTTCGAGGTAGGCCGCGACGTTGGGGAGTGCGCGGAAGCGGTCGTGGAGGGCGCGGAGCTTGGGGAAGTCTGCGAGGCTCTCGGGCTTTGTGGCCATGTGGTTGTCGAGCGTGTCGAACGCGAGCACGTCCGCGTACGTCGGCGACTCTCCGCCGCCGAACCAGGTACAGCTTCCGAGCAAGCCTTCGAGCGTGCGCAGCGTCGCCGGCAGGTCGGTCCAGTACTTGTCGATCACGGTCTGCGCGGTGTTCATGAACGCGGCGAACTGCACGGGCGCGAACTTCGTCCGCCAGTCGTTGATGGTCTCGGCCGCGACGTCCGCGTTCGTCTTCTCGACCTCGTCCTTGCCAAAGAGGTCGAACACGCGCGCGAGGTGACGCACGATGGCCATGCTCTGCGGGATCTGGCGCTCGCCGGATTCGCTCCGCTCGACGAGCACGGGGAGCTGGCCGAGGGGCGTGTTCGGCTTGAACTCGGGCCAGTTCGTGATGGGCGTGTTGGTGAAAGCGACGTTCGCCGTGGCGAACATGAGCCGGATGGGCTCCGCGCGACCACGGAGCGGGAAGTAGAGCAGTTCGTAGGAAGTGGACATGGGCCGACCTTCTATCAGGAAGGCATGAGCCCGAGAAGCCCGGCACGTTGCGAGGGCGAAGAGGCGCCTGGATGCGTGCGCCGCCCCTCGATTTCCCCGTGCGAATCCCCACGAACTTGTCTACCGTGCGCCGCTCGGAGGACGCGCATGAGCGACGAGGACGATTTCGAGGACGAGGAGTACAGCGACGAGGACGGGGGCGACGAGGAGCCGAGCCCCCACGAGGTTTCGTTCGACGAGGAGACGGAAGGCGTCCTCGTCGCGGGCAAGCGCTTCTCGGCGAGCGGCATGACGCGCAAGCAGCTTGGCGAGTTCGCGAAGCATGTCGAGGCGGTCGCCGCGAAGTCGGGGCACGCGGTGACGATCGTGGCCTCGGGCGACCTCACGGATACGGGGCCGGCGCCGGACGACACCGTCTACACGGAGGTGCACATCGGCCTCGAAGGCGGGCGCGGAGGGACGGACGGGCCGGAGACGATCTCGCGTGATGTGGCGCTGCACGTGCTCGAGAAGGCGAAGGCGGTGCCGGACGAGGTGTGGGCCGCGATCGGCGAGAAGCTCGAAGGGCGCGAGCGCGAGGCGTGGGATGAGGCGTCCGTGTCGATGTACTTCACGTGCGTAGGACCTCTCACGGCCGCGACGCTCGCGTTCGGCGTGCTCGGGACCGAGGACGGCGAAGGGCCCGGCAAGTACATGCGCGGCGTGAACATGGAGCAGGAGGCGCACGAGGAGGGCGTGTGGGGCCTGAAGGTCACGTACGTGCAGTACGAGAGCCCCGAGAGCGAAGAGGTCGATCTCGGCGACGCCGCGCACGACGAACGCGTGCGCGAGCTCGGCGTCGAGCATGCGCGTTACTTCATCATTGCCCGCTACGATTGACGCCTAGCGCCCTTGAAAACGGCCGGCGCGCCTCTCGACGAACGAGCGCATGCCCTCGGCGGCGTCTTCCGTGCCCATGATGGCGCGGGCTCGCTCTTCGAGGCGCGCCGCTTCCACCTCGGGCCCTTCCGTCATCGCCGCGCGCGCTGACGCGAGCGTGGTGCGGACGGCGATCGGCGCCTGCGCCGCGACACGCTCGCAGATCCACGTGGCGCGATCGAGGAGATCGGCCGCGGGGACGACCTCCTGCACGAGCCCGATCCGATACGCCTCTTTTGCGTCGAACACGTCGCCCGTGAGCAGCCAGCGCATGGCATTGCCGTGGCCCGCGAGCGCCGGGAACCTCAGCGTGGCGCCGCCGAACGGGAAGATGCCGCGCTGCACTTCGAGCTGCGAGAAGCGCGTGTCCTCGGCCGCGATGCGGATGTCGGCGGCGAGCGCGAGCTCGATCCCGATCGTGAAACAATACCCCTCTATCGCGACGACCATCGGCTTCGTGAGGCGCCGCGGCCCGATCGCGAGCGGATCGACGCTCCCCTTCGGGTAGAGCGCGCGCCCCGACGCGACCGCGGGACCGACCTCCGCGAGATCGAGCCCGCCTGTGAAATGGCCGCCGTGGGCGAACAGGAGGCCACACCGGAGCCCCTCGTCTTCCTCGTAGGCCGTGTACGCCTGCGCGAGCTCGTCGAGCATGGCGAGATCGAATGCGTTGCGCTTCTCCGGTCTGTTCAGGCCGATGCGGACGACATGACCGAGACGCTCCACCGTGACGCGTGCCATGGGCGGACGTTACCACGGCCGGGGCGGGCATGTCCTCGCCGAATCAAGAAAAGAATGCGGCGCCAGGATCGCTTTGCCCTGGTATTCCTCGTGCCCAAACGTTCGCATGAAAAAAGAGGTGACGGGTAGCAATTCTGTATTTTTTGCTTAGGCTACGGCTTTCATGATCACATCGTATTCGCTCCGCGGAGCGATTTGCCGGCTTCTACCAATGGCTGGTGTCGCCCTCCCATTGGGAATCATGGCGTGTGGACCGGGAGACCCCCTCACGTTCGACCCGGCCGTATCCGACGACGAGGCAGCCATCTGCGTGGAGGTGCCGGCCACGGAGAAGGTCGAGGGGAAGTTATGGGGCCTCCCTACACGGGATGTCCCCGTCGACGCGACCCGCGAGCCGAGGCGGGTGAAAATGACCCCGCCTCCGAACCATTGGCAGATGCAGGTCGGCGTCCTCGCGCTCTCGCCCGATTGGCAAGACATGCTCGCGATCGAGCACGTGCTCGCGCCGATGGGCATCCCGTACGCGCAGACCACGGCGCCGAAGCTCGCGCTCCAGCACGACATCGCGATGTTCTTCCCCGACGCGTACGAGGAGTCCTTCCACGCGACCGACATCGAGGCGATGGGGAATTTCATCGGCAAGGGGGGCGTCCTCGTCTGGCGCGACTCCGATGTCACGTTCCTGCGCGATCTCGCGGGGGTGCCGGCGTCGACGTTCGGGCTGCCCCATCATGTCGTGCGCCTCACGAAGGAGGGAGAGGCTGCCTTTCCCTCGCTGGATCAGCCCGAGGAACGGGAGATCCCGCTGGGGGGCGGGCCGGAGGAGTTCCTCAATACATGGACGCTCGAGGTCGACCCGACCGCGGAGGGCGTCGTGGTGCTCGCGACGTTCGAGGACGGCTCCCCGGCGATCGTGCGCCGGAATGCGGGCCCGGCGGTGATCTACACGATGGGCGTGGATTTTCGGGACGTCGTGATTCGCAACCAGCTCGGTTACCCGCTCGACGGCGCCGCCCGTGGCTACATCAATGTCTTCGAGCCTGCCACGGACGCATGGCTTCTCATGATGCGCGACATCTACGACGCGCACGCGCGCTTTGGCGTACGACTGCATACGGCCCCGAACGGGCTGTCCGGGGCCCTGCTCATATCACACGACCTCGACTGGGGACCAAGTTACGATCGATCGGCCGTCTACGCGGAGCGCGAGGCGGCGCTCGGCGCATCCACGACGTATTTCGCCCACACGAAGTACGTGGACGACGTGCAGGATCACGCGTTCTTCTCGCGCGATCGCGGCTGCCAGCTCGCGAGCTTCCTCCGCCTCGGGCACGCGGTCGGCTCGCATTCGGTCGCGCACTCCAAGATGCTCCACCTGTTCGAGGTGGGCGACGGCGCGGAGGCGTACCCGAGCTATGCCCCGTACAACGTGTCGCCCTACGAGACCCAATGGGGGACCCTGTACGGCGAGCTTCGGGTCTCGAAGTCCCTCATCGACGGGTCGCTCGACGCCGCCCGGGTCTCGCACGAAACCCAGAGCTTCCGAGCCGGCGAGCTCTCGTACCATCCCGAGTCCCCCTTGGCCCTCGAACGCGTGGGTTACCGCACCGATTCGACGCAGGCGGTGGGCGTGGTGCTCACGAACTTTCCTTATCGGCTCATGACCTCCTTGCCTGAAATCCAGGATACGGATGTCTTCGAGCTTCCCGTCACGCTGGAAGACGAGCTGCCCCCGCGCCTCGACTTGCGTGTCGAGCAGGCGCTGGGCGTCATCACCCAGAACGCGCGGAACGGCGCGCCGACGTCGCTCCTCATCCACCCGAACGTGACGGACTACAAGCTGGCCGCCGAGGAGATGATCCTCGCGAAGCTACCCGAAGGCGTGGCGGCCATGAGCGTCGATGCCTTCGCTCGGTTCTGGAGAGCGCGCGACGCGGTCACCTTCACGCTCATCGATTACAACGTCCTCGAAGGTACGCTGACGATCTCGCTCCGCCCCGAGGAGGCGATCGAGGGGCTCACGCTGCGCGTGGACGAGGTGCTCACGTCTGTCTCGGAGCCGGCAGGCGCCGTGCTGTCGCCCCCGAAAGACGGAGGGAGGCTGCTCGTCTTGCCCGCCCTGGAAGCAGGGCAGGGGGTCGACGTCGTGCTGCACTACTAGCCGAGCCACGCGCATCCCTTGCGCCTCGGGGTCCCGGCACGTGCACGCCAACCTTTCATGCAAACCTTGCAAGGAACAGCCCTGCCAGCCATTCCGCGAATCAGCCTGAGGTCCTTCGCAGATCCATATGATCTTCAAGGACATTTCGATCGTTCGTCGAGACGGGCCTCGCCGCGCCGGAGCCCGCGCCCGCGCCATCCGCCCCCGCCGCCCACATCTCGGTGGGATGCGGTGTGTACGCCGCATGCCGAGGTTTGGACTCCTCAGCTAGCTCACGATGTCGTCGCGGAGGCGTGCGCCGGGTCGCGTTCGGGCGAGGGCCGCGGGGCGGCATGACGATTGCAATCAGGTCGGCGCTACCACGAGAGGTGCGGACTCATGGCGCGTGTCCTGCTCATCGACGACGATCACGACCGGACGGAGATCATCGCCCGCGGCTTGCGAGCAGAGGGGCTCGAGGTGGTGCACGTCGGCACCCGTCGCGAGGCCTTTGTCGCGCTCGACGGCCCCGGCCACTTCGACTGCGCGCTCGTCGTGCTGGCGCTCCCAACCGGCGACCGACTGGAGCTCGCCAAGGAGCTCCACGCACGGTTCCCCGGCCTCCACGTAGGCCTGGCGCGCGGGCACAAGCTCTCCGTGCGTCCAAACGAACACACGAGCGAGCGCACCCTGCGGTTCGTGCCTGTACCCGAAGACGGCCGCAAGCTCGCGCGGGCGCTTCGCTCGCGGCTCATCGCCGCCTGACACGTCAGCGTGCCGTCCGCCTGGCACGTGTGCCAGCACGTGCCCGGCACACGTGCCATCGCCGTGCGCTAGGCCACGATCATTCGGACGAGCGTCACGGCTGTGAAGATCACGGCCAGGAACGTCCCCACGAGGCTCCAGAACATGAGGCGCGGGTGCCGGTCCACGCCCCGCGCCGCCTCGCGCAGGAAGCGCTTCGCCAAGGTGCCGGAGCAGGCCACGTGCATCCGACCTTCGAGGCTCTGCCGCAAGAGCTCGATCATCTGCCCCGCGGAGTCGTATCGCTTCGCCGGGTCCTTCGCGAGCCCATCAACGGCGATGTGCACGAGCTCGGGCGGCAGCCCTTCCTGCGTGTGGTGGCAGCTCCGCTTCATGTCCCGAACGGTGGGCTCGTAGTCCATGACGCCTGACAAGATGTCGCCGAGCGTCCGCCGGTCTGCCAGGTAGTGGCGCAACGTGACGAGCTCGTGGAAGAGGACGCACGCGCTGTAGAGGTCGCTCCGCGTATCGAGCTTGTCCACCTCGCCGCGCGCCTGCTCGGGCGACATGTACGCGGGGGTGCCGACGAGCGCGCCGACGTGCGTCACGAACATCCGCCCCCGGTCGTTCTCCTCTCCCAGCGTCGCGTCCGCGCCCCGGGCAAGATCCCGCTCGGCCGCGACGGGCTTGGCGATGCCCCAATCCATCAGCACGACCTCGCCGTACCGTCCCACCATCACGTTCGCCGGCTTGACGTCCCGATGCACGACGCCGTTCGCGTGGGCGTAGGCGAGCGCCGAGAGGACGTCGATGAAGATCTCGACGCGGCGCTCGAAGGTGTACTTGCGGTGGTAGTCGGCGTCGCCATCGGCGAGCTTGCGGATGATGGTCTCGAGCGTCTCGCCCTCGACGTACTTCATCACGAAGAAGTACCGGCCGAGCTCGTCGACGCCGACGTCGTGGATGGGCACGATGTTCGGGTGCTCGAGGCGGCCGACGGTGCGGATCTCGTCCACGAAGCGGGCGAGCATCACGGGATCACTCGCCTCGGGCAGCAGGCGTTTGACCGCGACCTTACGGGCGATGTCCTGATCGTGCACGAGCACGATCTCCCCCATGCCGCCGGCGCCGAGGGTCTTGATCGGCTCGTACCGCGATTTGGACTCGGCCACGAGGCGCACCTCGGCGCCATCACCCTCGACGCGCGGGAGCACGGTGGTTCGCAGGGCCGACGAGGGCGGCGGCAGCGAGGAGACGGCGCGCATGGGCGCCACCGCGGTCTTGGCCTGGGCGAAGCCATCGTCCCCAGGCGCGAAAAGAGTCTGCGCATTCATGGTTTCGAGCAGGGTCATGGGGAGTACCGCGAAGAGTACCCGCGCCGGACGCGATGGGAAAACCGCTCGTTCGTCCCGGCCGGGTCCCGCCTTTCTTGCAGCGAGCTTGACACGGAGCCGGCGGATCCGCTCTCCTCCGCGCCATGCAGCGATTCGAGAGGAAGGTAGCGCTCGTCACGGGGGCCGCATCGGGGCTGGGGGCGGCGGCCGTGCGTCGGCTGCACGCAGAAGGCGCGGTCGTGGTGATCACGGACGTGGCGGTGGATCGAGGGGAGGCGCTCGCCGCGGAGCTCGGGGCGCGGGCGGAGTTCACCGCGCTCGACGTGACGCAGGAGGCGCAGTGGATCGCCGTGCTCGACGCGGTGGTCGCGAAGCACGGTCGGCTCGACGTGCTCGTGAACAACGCAGGGGTGGGCATCGTGGGCGACGTGGAGTCGACGACGCTCGAGCAATGGCGGTTCGTGCACACGGTGAACACGGACGGCATGTTCCTCGGCTGCAAGCACGCGATCCGGCTGATGAAGGAGCGCGGGGGCGGGTCGATCGTGAACCTGTCGAGCGTGGCGGGCATCATCGGCGCGCCGAACCTCGTGGCGTATTCGTCGAGCAAGGGCAGCGTGCGCACGTTCACGAAATCGGTGGCGATGCATTGCGCGCGAAAAGGTTATGGGATCCGGGTGAACTCGGTGCACCCGGCGTTCATCGATACGCCGATGGTCGACGCGATGGTGGCGAGGTCCGAGGATCCAGCGCGGGCGAAGGTGGGCCTGGCGAAGTCCATTCCGCTGGGGAAGCTCGGCGAGCCCGAGGACGTGGCGGCAGCGATCGCATATCTGGCGTCGGACGATGCGAAATTCGTGACGGGTACGGAGCTTTTGGTCGACGGCGGGCTGCTGGCGACCTGAAAGGGGCCGCCGCGCCGGGGCGCTGCCCCGGACCCCGCGGGGGCTGTTCGCCCCTCGACCCGACCCAGGGCAAGCCCTGGACTCGGGGTGGAAGAACTGCGCGATGCGCAGTTCTTCCAACGGGCCGGTG
>NZ_JAGTJJ010000123.1 GCF_028435365.1 Polyangium jinanense
GCTGACATCTCAACCGGCAGCGGGCCTTTGGAAGAACTGCGCATCGCGCAGTTCTTCCACGAATGGTCCAGGGCTTGCCCTGGTTCGGGTCGAGGGGCGAACAGCCCCCGCGGGGTCCGGGACAGCGCCCCGGCGCGGCGGCCTCAAGAAGAGACCAATGCTCAGCCGGAAGAAGGGGGTGCGATGAATTGGACGGCGTCACACGCTCGGGTAGAGTGCGTCGCGGATGACCCCTGCCACGCGACAGCGCCTTGCGACCATCCTCGAGCGTGAGCTCGACGCGGTTGCGGTCCAGATTGTCCCGAACGGCGCCGACCCCGGTCCGGATGGGGACGGCAAGACCTTGCGCTGGGATCTCGGCCGCGGATGCCAGCTCGTCGTCACGTTTGCTGCGCCGATCGTGGACCGCGCGGAGAAAGAAGCGCGCCTCGCGACCCTCATCGAGTCGTTTGCCGACCTCTTCGGCGAGGTTGCTGCCGAGGTGCCACGGCCGCGCCCCGAGCCTGCGGAGGCGCTGCGGGTCGAGCTGTCTGCGCTCGCGGGCCGCGCGGGTGCGCTTGGGGCCCTGGTCATCGACGCCACCTCGCCCGTCGTCTGGGGCGCCTCCGAGGCGCCCACGGGCACGGACGATCCCGAGGCCGAGGCCCGCGTCGCTGAGACCTTCGCTCGCGCCCACGCGGCCGGCATCTCCTGGGTCGAGCTCGTGCGCAGACCGGGCAGCCTCACGATCCCCCCGCCGGGCGAGCGCAAGGAGCCTGAGGAGCCGTCTGCCCGCCGCTTCCGCTTGGTCCCGCCGGTGGACGAGCTCGCGCCGCTCTCGGCCGAGGATCGCGAGGCGATCGGCCGCCGCGTCCAGCTTGCCCGCGCGGCCATCACGCGCGTCCGGAAAAACCCCACGATGGCGGAGCTGCACCGGGGCGAGCACCTGCACGAGGCCGTGCTGGAGGAGGGGCTTGGCTACCTGGCGCGGTCGTTCGCGACGATTTATGTGCTCGTGCTCGTCTACCCGGGCCCGTTCGACGAGCTTGGCGCCGAGCGCGCTGTCACGCGGACGCTCCCGGCCATCGAGCGGCTCGTCGTGGCCTTGCCGCCGGACGATGCGCCGACGCACGGCGGCAAGGGGGCCGTCGTGGCATTGCGACCGCGACGGCGAAAATGAATTCGATTACAGCGGGTGTGAGCCCACGAGCGCTGCCACGTTGGGCGGCGGCTTCCCGCCGGTCACGCTCACCTCGGCCTTGCCGTCGCCGAGCTTCACGTCGAGCGCCCATCCTTCCTTGATCGGCAATCCTTTCGTCATGAGCTTGCGCGTCTCGGCGTCGGGCGTGAATCCTTCGAGCTGCATGCGGTCGCGGATGTACGTACGCTCGACGGGCACCGTGAGTGGACATCTCCATTCCGTGGTTTTTCCCTGGGGCGGCACGCACAGGGTCACGGTCCGGACGGTCTCCTCCTCGTATTCGTCGATCCCCATGTCCGAGTCGTGCCGATCGCGCCGCGCCTCGAACCAGAGCACTGTCGTCTTGCCGGCCGTCTTTTCGGTCACGGTGGGAATCGTGAGCTCCTCGTAAATGCCGAACGCGCCCGGGTTGTGCGTCGATCCGATCTTCCCGACCGGCAAGAAGCCCTTTTCCCCTTTGGCGACGAGGATCCAGTCCGTCTGAAACACGGCCGTCTGCGCCTCCAGCAAGGTGAGCTCGGTCCGCGGAAGCTTCGGCTCTTTCACCGGCTCGCAGGACCGCGGCGACTCCGGCTCGCCCGGCTCGGGCTTCGTCAGGCAGGCGCAGACGTCGGCGATCTTGACCGCCGCGGTCTGGCAGGGCAGGGGCTCGACCGCAGGGGGCGCGGGCGCTTTCTCTTTCTTCGAAAGCTCCGCGAGCCGCTTCTCCACCGTCTCGTTCGGCCGGAGCGCGACCGATTTCCGATAATGGTCGAGCGCGGTCTTCGTCTCCTTGCGCTCCTCGGCGATGCGGCCGAGGTTGTAATGCGCCATGGCCTGAAGCTTCGGGCTCGTCGTGCGGTTGATCGCCTCTTCGCTCGATTTTTTCGCCCGTTCGAGCTCGCCGGCCTTGAAGGCCGCCCAGCCGAGCTCCGTCAGCGCGGGCGCGTCGCCCGGCACCACGCCGAGGGCTTTTTCAAACGCCTTGATCGCCTCCGGCCATTGCGACTTCCCCGCGAGGAGCCGGCCTTCCGTGAGGTGCTTCCGGTATTCGCGCATCTTCTCGGGGCTCGGCGCCTCGCGGGTCTTTGGCCGCTTCGGCCGCGGCAGGCCCTCGCCGAGGGCCGAGGCAGTCGGGGCCGCGGACGCCGTCGTGGTGGGCGTCGGGGCCGGGGGCGCGGCCGAAGGCGCGGGCTGTGGGGTGACGCCCCCGTCCTGGCAAGCGACGAGGGAGGCGAGGGCGGCGAGGGGAATCGAAGCACGAATCGAGAGCATCGCGGGCTCAAAAAACAACAGCCCGCGCGCCCCGTCAAGGCTCGGCGTACACTACGCGAAGGACCCCTCGCCCCCGGAGGCCCCGCATGTCGCCCCGAATCCCGCACGCTTGCACGATGCTCCCGCTCCTCGCGACGCTCCTCGCCGCGCCGCTCGCCCACGCCGCGCCCGCGCCCGCGGCGACGACCTTCCTCGATGGAGACCGCGCCGTCACGGCCGAACGCCTCGGCGCGGCGGCCCTCGATCCGCGCGGCAGGAGCCTTACGCCCGTCCGCCTCCGCTACGGGTCGCGATCCTTCCTGGCCTCGATCGATCACTCTGCCGTCGTCCGCCTCGATTCGGGCGGCGAAGAGGCCCTCGCACGCCGCGGATATCGCCTCGTCGAGCCGCTCATGCCCTCGATCGGCCTCTGGCTCGTGGAGGACACGGCCGGCGAGGACGGCCTCTCCATCGCCGCCGCACTCGCGAACGCCGAAGCGCGCACCGAGGGCGTGCGTGACGCCGTGCCGAACCTCTACGTTCGCATGGAGCGCCGCGGCGAACCTTTCACCCCCAACGATCCGCGTTTCTCCGGACAATGGTATTTCGACGACGCCCGCATGCGCATGTCTGAGGCCTGGGGCATCACGCAGGGCGATCCGAGCACGACGGTCGTCGTCATCGACAGCGGTTGCGATTTCACGCACCCCGATCTCCAGGGCAAGTTCGATCCAGGCGTCGACGTGGTCGACGGCGACGACGACGCGAGTTACGACCCGGCGTTCTCGGGCGCCGAGCACGGCACGGCGTGCGCCGGGATCATCGGCGCGGCCACGAACAACGGCGTCGGGATCGCGGGCGCCTGCCCCGAATGCCGCCTGCGCTGCGTCCGCATGCTCGCCGACGAGGCCACGCCGCTCTCCGCGCCGATCAAGGCCTTCGATTTCGCGCTGCAAACGGGCGCCGCGGTCGTGTCGAATAGCTGGGGGTACGTCGAGGCCATGCCCGTCCCGGCGACGCTGCGCGACGCGATCGACAACGTCTTCGACAACGGCCGCGGCGGCAAGGGCGCGGTCGTTGTCTTCGCGGCCGGCAACGACGACCGCGAGCTCGGTGATGACGAGCTGAATGCCGTGCGGGGCGTGCTCACGATCGGAGCGATCAACCAGTTCGACGACAAGACGTTCTTCACGAACTACGGCGCTTCGCTCGACCTCGTGGCGCCCATCGGCACGCTCACGACCGACATCGTGGGGCCGGGCGGGCTCGATCCGACCGATTACACGCTCAATTTCGGTGGGACGTCCTCCGCGTGCCCGGTGGCGGCGGGCGTGGCCGCGCTCGTCGCGAGCGCCGCGCCGGAGATGACGTCGGACGAAATCGTTAAATTGCTCATCGAGACGGCGCGGCCCGCGCCGTACGCGACGCCGGACGCGGCGGGGCACGACGTGGTGTTCGGGCACGGCATCGTGGACCCGCTCGCCGCGCTGACGGAGGCGCTCGGAGACGTGGAGGTGCTGCCGCACCTGCCGGATCCGCCCGTCGAGGAGGACGCGGGCTGTGCGTGCCGTGCAGGCCAGGCAGGCGGGGATGTATGGATGGCGGGGGCGTTTTACGGGGTGGTGCTCGCAGGCCTGGCTTTGCGACGGCGCGCGCGGCGGTGACCGAGGAGCCCGAGGGCTCCGAGCGCCACGAGGCCGGGGCCCGCGGGGGCGGGAGAGAGAGAGCATCCGCAGCCGCCGGGATCGCTGGGTTCGCTGCCGCCTCCGCTTCCGCTTCCGCTGCCGCCTCCGCCGCCGCCTCCGCTGCCGCTTCCGGCGTTCTGGACGGCGGTTTTGCAGGCCTCGACTTCGTCCGGGGCTCCGATGCAAAGGGTGGGCTTGCGGGAGTTGCCCGCGGAGGCGCCGTTCACCACGACGACCACGAGATCATCGGCGCTCGACGTGTCGATCGGATCGACGCCCGCGCGCACGTCGAGCGCGCGAACGACGGGGCCGACCGTGGTGCCCGTCCGGGTTGTGACGAGCAGCGCGAGATCGTCGACCTGATCCGCGGCGTCCTCCGGCGTGGCGAGCGCGGCCATCATTTGCGCGCGTCCGCCCGCGCCGACTCGGTAGTATTGTGAGGATGCGTAAAACACCCGCAGCACGTCGGTATACGGCGCGGCGACGTTCTCCATTTCGACGGGCGCATACTTCGCGCCGCTCGCATATCCGCGCGTCGGGTCGGCGCTCTGGGCCGTGAAGAGGTTCCACGTGGCGAACTCGACGAACGCCTCGGGAAACGACGCGCCGGCCGCCGCGGCGAGCGTCGGATCGAGCACGTCGAACCAGTCCGGATCGGTCACGCCGTCCACGCCGTCCTCGGTCTTTTCGACGAGCGTGCGTACCGTGCCGTCGCCATAACGCTCCTCCAGGAACTGAAAGAAGATCGCGCTGCCGTAGCTGAATGGATCCACGGGCCCAGGCAGGGGCACATCGAGCGAGCGGTCGACGTTGTCGAGATAGCCGTCGATGAACGCTTCGAAGTCCGGGAGCGTGGCATCAAACGCCTCCGTGGCCCAGACCGCGGTCCCCTCGTTGAAAATGCTCCCCTGGTCGTGATCGTAGGCGGCCTGGACGGCGTGGAAGAACTCGTGGCTGCCAAGGATGCGGTTCGCGACGAGCGTGGACGGGTAGCCGTATCCCTTGTAATCGTTCTCCTGGACCATGTAGCCGGTGCATTGACTCGGCTTGTCCGGCCCGCAGGTGTCCGTCTGGTAGACGCCGTCGCCGATGCCCGCGAAATCGACGAGGTAGACGTCGAACCGGCCGTCCCCCCCGTTGTCCGGCAGCCCCTCGTCGCTGCGCGGCGGCCGGAATCCCATCGCCTCGTAATGGCCGAGGACCTCGTCGTAGACCGACGCCACCTGCTCCACGAAATCGGGCGCGCCCGAGCCGTCCGCGTCCTCCGTCGGCACCGCATTCGGGCCCGCGAGCGTGAAATGGACGAGGAACTTCCCCCCCGGCGAGGCGAACGTTTCCACGACGTCGCCCGGCTCGAAGTTGAACTGCAGCCCATTGCCCGGCGTATCCGGCCGGTCGAGCGGCGCATAGGAAGGCGCGTCCCATGCGAGCGCCCCGGGCGCCGCGCCCTCCGGCCGGCACGCGGCGAGCGTGGAGAGCGCGGCCATCGCGAGGAGGCGAGCCGCCCTCACGGCAGGAACGCCCAGCGAATGCTGAAGTTCGCGGAGCCCGTGTTCATCATCGGAATCGAATCCGTCGTGTTGCATTGCTCTTGCACGGACGGCTCGTACCACGTGTCCACGATGAGCTTCACGGTCCGACCGTCGGCGAGGCGGACGGCAAAGACGTTCCCGGTCATCTTCACGCACGCCGTATACGTCCAGAACCCCGAGAGCGCGGTCGCCGGCGAGCCCGGCAATCCCGAGCCATCCGGAATCAACTCGCAGGCCTCGGAGAAGTATTCATCCTTGCGGAACGGGACGTTCTCGGGCGCGGCCGTGACCTCCTCGTATTTCACGTCGGCTCCGGGCACGCGCGTGGCCGCGACGCAGGAGGGGCCGGAGTTGCCGCTGTTGATACGGACGACGTAGCGCCGGAAGGCGATGTCCCAATCCATCGAGGCGAGCGAGTCCTCGTCGGAGATCTCGACCTTCTGGAGCCCGGTCTCAGTGAACTTGCCGTAGACGTACGAGTCCGGATCCGAGACGAACGCGCCGCCCGCCGTGGCGTCGACCCCGGTGCGGAAGCCCTCGCCGTCCGGCTCGTTCGTGATGAGGCCAGGGGCGATGTCGCTTTGGAGGTTCATCCCCTGAAGGACCTGATCTTCACAAGGAATCGCGGTCGGCTCGGTGCAACCCGTCGTCACGCCGCCACCACCACCGCCGCTGCCCCCGCCACCACCACCGCCGGCTCCGCCGGCCCCGCCGTCGCCGCCAGAGGCGCCAGCGCCGGAGGTGTCCGCCGGATCCGAGGAACAGGCAGGGAAGAGCGCGAGGAGAGAACCCAGGAGGGAAAATACGAGGAAGGAACGCATGGTGGCGATGCTACCACGGCAAGGGGCAGGAGCGCGAGAAGCAGGGACGGAAATGGCAACAAGGAGTGGCGCGAGGTTCCGACGTCCCCATGTCGATCTGCCCGGCTCGGTCCGGAGGTGATCACGCTCTCGCCATTCGAGGGAACGTTCGATTCGCAAGAGCCGGCGCTCCACCTCGAAGAGCAGCGCCGGGGCTCAGGTTCGGCTAGGCTCTGCCCACATGAACCGCACGAGCTGGGAGGTCACAGGCCACGGCGCCGCAGTCGTCGCCCATCGGGCCGTGGCTTGCACCGAGAAGGCCCCGTCACGGCCCGCCACGCACGAGCATGCCGTTCTCTGCTTTTACGTGGGCGGCTCAGCGATCGTCGAGCAACGCGGGCGCCACACGCTCGGCGCAGGCGACGTGCTCGTCATCCCCGCGGGCGAGCCACATCGCGTGCTCACCACCCAGAGCGCAGAGCTCTGGGGCCTCGGCCTCTGCATCCCGTGCCTGCCTTCGCAAGAGCTCAAACCGCTGCTCGCCCCGTTCGAGCGCGTGCGCAGCGGCGGATCCGCCGTCGTGACCGTCCCTTCGGGCCGGCACGAGCACCTCGTCGGCCTCTTCCGCGAGCTCGGCCGAGAAACAATCGCCCCCCCAAGCCCCGCAAGCAAGCTCGTCGTGCAGAGCCTCGTCGCGCTCATCCTGGCCGAAGTGTTACGCGCGCAGCCATTTCCCGCGCCCGGGGCCGCATCCGCAGGCCCGCCGCTCGTGGCGGAGGCGCTCGATTACATCGAGAAGCATTGCATGCAGCCAATCTCGCTCGCCGACGTGGCCGCAGCCGTGCGGCGCTCGCCCGCGCACGTGACGACAGCGCTCCGGCGCGCGACAGGAAAAACGGCAGGCGAGTGGATCGTGGCAGGTCGCGTCGCCGAAGCAGAGCGGCTGCTCGTCTCATCAGACGAGCGGATCGACATCGTCGCCGAGCGGGTCGGTTATGCAGACCCGACCCATTTCATCCGCATCTTCCGCCGGGCACGCGGCATGACGCCCGCAGCCTTCCGGGCGGCACACCGCCGAGGCGCCTCCTAGCAGCATCGTGGGGCCGCCGCGCCGGGGCGCCGCCCCGGGCCCCGCGGGGGCTGTTCGCCCCTCGACCCGAACCAGGGCAAGCCCTGGACTCGTGGTGGAAGAACTGCGCGATGCGCAGTTCTTCCAACGGGCCGGTGGCAAGACCAGAGACAGCGTTGCCAGTCACGGCGGTCTTGGTTGGCAGGGTCGTACCTGGTCTTGCCTCGACCTGTTCGATGAACTGCGCATCGCGCAGTTCATCGACCCCGGGTCCAGCGCTTGCGCTGGTCCGGGTCCAGGGGCGGATAGCCCCTGGTGGGGTCTGGGGCAACGCCCCAGCGCAGCGGCCCAGGTCTGCTAAGCTCGACACATGAGCTCCTCGCGCCTCGTCACGATCGACTGCGATTACCTAGGGCCCGACATCGCCGCCGCGTATCTCCGTGTGGAGGGCGACGAAGCGGCGTTCGTGGAGACGAACACCACGCATGCGGTTCCCCGGCTGCTTGCGGCGCTCGATCGTGAGGGGATTGCGCGGGAGGCTGTGCGGTGGGTCATCGTCACGCACGTCCACCTCGACCATGCTGGGGGCGCTTCGGCGTTGCTCGCTGCGCTGCCGAATGCGACTGTGCTCGCGCATCCGCGGGCGGCGCGCCACCTCGTCGATCCGTCGAAGCTCGTCAAGAGCGCCGAGGCTGTTTACGGCGCTGCGCGGTTTGCCGAGCTTTACGGGACGATCTTGCCGATCGATGCGGCGCGCGTGCGGTCGCTCGAGGACCGCGAGACCGCCCCGCTTGGCGGTGCGACGCTCACGTTCGTGCATACGCGCGGGCATGCGAACCACCATTTCGTCGTGCTCGATCCGGCCCGGGAGACCGTGTTCACCGGGGATACGTTTGGCCTCGTTTATCCGCGGCTCCAGCGCGGCCGCCGCCTCGCTTTCCCGTCCACGAGCCCGACCGATTTCGACGCGGAGACGGCGCACGCGAGCATCGAGGTGGTCCGGACGTCGGGGGCGCGGCGCGTGGCGCTCACGCATTTTGGCGAGATCGAGGACCTCGACGTGGTGGCCGCGCAGCTTCATCGGTGGATTGACCTCTCCGCTTCGCTCGTCGATGCGGCCGTGTCGCTCGCGCCGACCGAGGCCGAGGCCATGATTCGTGGGGCGCTCGACAAGGAAATGGAGCGCGCGGCCGAGGAGGCGGGGCTCTCGCTCGACGCCGAGGACCGCGCGCATCTGGAGCTGGATCTGGCGCTCAACGCGCAGGGGCTCGCGTACGTCGCGTCGAAGCGGCGCGGGTGAACCTCAGCGCCGCGGAATCGTCCCTTCGGAGACCATCCGCCGCACCGTCGCGAGCGTCGCCGCCACGGCTTTCCGATACACGGGCTCGAGCTCCCGCGCTTTGGCCTCGTCCTCGTCGGGCACGCCGAACACGAAGCGGAGCACGAGCGAGCCGTCGGGCTGCTCGTCGATCACGTTGTCGACCCACCCCGGCGCCCCGGCGACCCGCTCGAAATGCACGCGCGTCTCGGGCTCGAACGTCACGCGCTCTCGGATGGGCTGACCGCCGAATTCGATCTCGCGCAGAAGCCAGCCGTCGCCCTTCTCCAGGACGTCGCATCGCGTCATTCCCGGCACGAACGGCAGCGCGTTCTCCGCCTTCATTTCGAGCCCCCGCCACACCTCGGCCCGCGAAAGCGGAAGCGCGCCCGGCTCGTTCACCGTGACCTCGTAACCCAGCTTCTTCATGATCGGCTCCTCTTGCCGCCAGCGTAGCGCGGAGCCGCGTCGTGGAGAACGTCCGTCATTCCGGGGCGCGTGGCCACGTCGCCCGCGCGTCGAGCCAGGCCTTGCAGCGGGCCTCGGGATCCGGATTCGAAAGGACGTCCGAGATGACCGCGATCGAATCCGCGCCCGCCCGCGCCACGCCCTCGGCGCGCTCCAGCGTGATTCCTCCGATCGCGACGAGCGGCCGCCGCGCGATGCGCTTCCATTCGCCGATCCGATCGAGCCCTTGCGGGGCCCAGGGCATCACCTTGAGCGTCGTCGGATACACCGGGCCGAGCGCCACGTAATCGGGATCGGGCGCGAGCGCTGTATCGAGTTCCTCGTGGCTGTGCGTCGAGACGCCGAGCTTGAGGCCCGCCCGCCGGATCGCCGCGACGTCGGCCTCCGCGAGATCCTCCTGCCCGAGGTGCACCCATTCCGCGCCGAGATCGATCGCGTCCTGCCAGAAATCGTTCACCACGAGCGTCGCCCCGCGCGTCCGGCACTTTTCGATGGACGCCGCGATCTCCGCCCGCCGCGCTGCTGGTTCGAGCCCCTTCATGCGGAGCTGTACGAATTGCAAACCCAGCGGGAGCAGGCGATCGAGCCACCGGGCGCTGTCGACGATCAGGTAAAATCGATCCAGCACGAGCATCGTCCGCTCCTCGAATCAGCCTGCGAAAGGTGAAAACGGCGCGCCGAACGTCGGCGTCGACGCGGTGGCGAGGTCCGTGGGCTCCATGAGCCCCGCCTCGTGCGCCCTTCGCCCCGCGCGAATGGCCTCGGCGAACGCCTCCGCCATGGCCGACGGATCTCCCGCGGTCGCGACGGCCGTGTTGATCAGAATGGCGTCGTATCCCATTTCCATCGCCGCCGCCGCGTGGCTCGGCGCGCCGATGCCCGCGTCCACGACCAGCGTGATCCCCGGGAAATGTTTTCGGAGCAGCCGGAGCGCGTAGGGATTGTTGAGCCCCCGGCCCGTCCCGATCGGCGCGCCCCACGGCATGAGCACGCGGCAGCCCGCCTCGACGAGTTTCTCGGCGAGCACGAGATCATCCGTCATGTAAGGAAAAACCTCGAAGCCCTCCGCGACGAGCGCGCGTGTCGCCTCCACGAGCGCGAAGGGATCGGGCTGGAGCGTCACGTCGTCGCCGATGACCTCGAGCTTGATCCACGGCGTCCCGAAGACCTCGCGCGCCATCCGCGCCGTGGTCACGGCTTCCCGCACGGAATGGCAGCCGGCCGTGTTCGGTAAGACCGTCACGGAGAGCGCCTTCACGAGCTCCCAGAAGGCCTGACCCGCCTTCGCGCCGGCCGCGGATTCACGCCGCAAAGACACGGTCACGATCTGCGTGCCCGAGCGCGCCACCGCCTGGCCGAGCGCCTCGGGCGAGGGATATCGCGCCGTCCCGAGGAGGAGCCTGCTTTCGAACGTGCGCCCATAAAAATCGACCATGCTCATCCTCCCTGCATGGGCCGGAGCACCTCGACGGCGTCGCCCTCGGCGAGCTTCGTCTCGGCCCGGAGGGCGCGCGGCACGAACTCGCCATTGAGCGCGGTCGCGACCACCGAGACGTCGAACCCTCGGTCCTCGATCAGCGCAGCGAGATCCTTCGTCGTCGTATCGATCTGTTCACCATTCAGCCGGATCCGCATGCATGACCTCGTTCGTGGGGACCTTTCCGAGGAGAACGTCGACGATCCGCGCGGCGAGCGCCGGCGCGAGGAGCCAGCCGTGGCGATACAATCCATTCACGGCGATCGTGCGCCCGGAGATCTCGATCCGCGGCGCGTTGTCGGGGAAGGCGGGCCTTTGCCCCGCGTTGAGCTCCAGGATCTCCGCCTCGGCGAACGCGGGGTGGAGCGCATACGCCTGCGTGAGGAGCTCGCCGGCCGAGCGCAACGTGACGCGTGTCTCCGCGCTCGGATCGGGCGATTCCGATTCGATCGTCGTCGCCCCGATCATGAAGACGCCGCCCTCACGCGGCACCACGTACAGCGGATGGCGGTGGTGGAGCAGGCGCACGGGCCGCGAGAGCGAAACGTCCCGGCTCCGGACGAGGGCCATTTCCCCTTTGACGCCGCGCAACGTGGGAAACCTGTCGCGGGCGCCGAGGCCCCGCGCGTCGACGATACGGTCGGCGTTCAAGGAATCGGGATCTCCGGAGAAACCGAATTCGATCGGCACGCCGGCCTCGCGGAGCCACGTCTGCAGCGCTCGAAGCGTGCGCCGCGGGTCGAGGTGCCCTTCGTGCGGGAAAAAGAGCCCGCGCCGGTAGCGGCCGGCGAGGGCGGGCTCGAGCGCGCCGAGAGCCTCTTCGCCGAGGCTCCGGTGATTGTGGGTCAGCCGCTCGAATCGGGTGAGCACGCCCGGTTCGCGAGGGGGGGCAACGACCAGGGTTCCGTTCGTCTCGACGCCCGGGACGAGCGACGGCCAGAGCGCGAGCGACCGCCGGCCGAGGGCGACCACGAGCGGCTCGGCGATCTCTGCCTCGCAGTCGGGCGCGAGCATGCCGCCGGAGCGCCACGCGGCGCTCGCCGTGATATCGGCGGCGCGCTCATGGACCACGACCCGGAGCCCTGCACGCACGAGCGTGACGGCGGCGACGAGCCCCATCACGCCGGCGCCCAGCACGGCGACGTCGAGCCGTCCGGAATCGACCATCGGGCTTCTCCTAGCCGCGACGGTCGCTTCGTGTCAACCATCGATGCGCGCCGCGAAAAGTGCCCCGGCCGGAAATGCGTCGGTCGGAAGCGGCGTTCGCGCGTCATGACCCTACGCATGCGTCCCCTCGCCGCCGCCGCGCGCCTCCTCGCCGCGCCTTTGCTCCTCCTCGCCGCGGGCTGCACGCAGGGCGCGGCGGCCACGATCCCGGACCCCGGCGTGCCCCGGACCCCCAAGGCGGCCGCGTCCCGGTTTTCCGGGCTCGTCGGCTGCTTCACCATGGTCGAGCTCGGCACGGGCGCGACGGTCGAGTACGGCGGCGACGAGTGCGACGTGCGCACGACGCCCGCCTCGACGTTCAAGATCCCGAACGCGCTCATCGCGGTCGACACGGGCGTGGTGCAGGACGAGACCACGGTGTTTCGCTGGGACGGCAAGGAACGATGGCGCGCCACGTGGAACCGCGATCATTCGCTCGCCACCGCGATGTGGCACTCGACGGTCTGGTATTTCCAGCGCATCGCCGAGCAGGTCGGCGAGCCGCGATATCGCGCCTATCTTTCGGCGTTTCGATACGGCAATGCCGATCCCTCGGGCGACGTGACCATGTTCTGGCTCAACGACACGCTCACGATCTCGCCCCGCGAAGAACGCCGTTTCCTCGCCGCTCTCTACGAAAACAAGCTGCCCGTCTCGCCACGCGCCACGACCGTCGTGAAGAAGACCCTCGAATTGCGCGGCGACGCCGTGGAGCACGTGCGCGACCGGCTTCCGTTCATCGATCAGATTCCTGCGAGCGTGGTGTTCAGCGGGAAGACGGGCAGCGCAGTGCCCGAGGGCCAGCGAGGGCCGCTCTCCATGGTCGGGTGGTTCGTCGGCGCGCTGGAGAAGGAAGGTCGCACCTGGGTGTTCGCGTGCCGCATTCGATCAAACGACGAGACGAAGATCGGCCCCGAGGCCGCGAAGATCACCTACGACATCCTGAAGGGCGAAGGGATGCTCTGACGAACGCGGTCATCCGGGAATGGGTCTCATGTGGGAGGCGCTGCGCTGGGGCTTTGCCCCAGGCCCCACCGGGGCTATCCGCCCCTGGACCTGGACCAGCGCAAGCGCTGGACCCGGGGTCGATGA
>NZ_JAGTJJ010000124.1 GCF_028435365.1 Polyangium jinanense
TGTCCACCCCTGGACCCGGACCAGCGCAAGCGCTGGACCCGGGGTCGATGAACTGCGCGATGCGCAGTTCATCGAACAGGCCAGGTCAAGACCGGCGACGGGCTGGCCAGTCAAACCGCAGCGTTGACGTGTCTGCTCGACGAGGGGGGCAGCGCTGCTGTCTCAGCTGGCAACGCCGCTCGTGGTCTTGCCCCGGGCCCGTCGGATAAACTGCGCATCGCGCAGTTTATCCGCCCTCGGTCCAGGCCGTGCCTGGTCCGGGGTGCAGGGGGCGGACAGCCCCCTGCTGGGGTGCGGGGCAACGCCCCGCCCGCCCCGCCCCGTCAGCGGACGGAGGCGTTGCGCTCGCGTGTGGCGAGGCGGATGCCTTCCTTTAGCGTGGCGCGTGTGGGGATGCGGTTCAGATCGATGCCTTGGTGGATGATTGCGCGGGCGGCTTCGGCTGAGATGCCTGTGAGTACGATCTGGGTTCCGAGGAGTGCGAGGCCGTCGCGGAGACGCGGGAGTATGGGGGCGACGCGTGCGTCGAAGCTGCGCAGGCCTGTGAGGTCGACGATCACGAACGTGGCTTTTGCTTCGGCGGCGCCTTGGAGGGCGGCGTCGAGCATCTGTGTGGTTCGGTCCTCGTCCATCACGCCGACGATCGGCATCACGAGGATGCCCTCGGAGATGGGCACGAGTGGCGTTGAGAGCTCGAGGAGCCGTGCGCGCTGGGCTTCCATGATTTGTTGGTGGAGCCGCGTGCGTTCTTCTTCGGCGCTTCGGCGCTCGGCGAGCTCGGCCTCGAGACGGGTCCGCGCGTCGTCGAGCTCGGCGTTCTTCTCGCGCAGGGCTTTTGTGGTCTTGCAGAGCGACAGATGCAGCCGGAACCGTGCGAGCAGCTCCTCCACGTCGAAGGGCTTGCCGATGTAGTCCACGGCGCCCATGCGTAGACCCTTCAGCTTGCTTTCCCGATCGGAGAGTGCGGTCATGAAGATGACGGGCACGTCCTTGGTCTCGGGGTTTGCTTGCATTCGTTGGCAGAGCTCGAAGCCATTCACGTCTGGCAGGTTCACGTCGAGGAATACGAGGTCTGGCCGTTCCTCGCCGAGCATCTGCCAGGCGGATCGACCGTCGGTCGCCACGGCGATTTCGGTCCCTTCGTTTTGGAGAACCATCGTGAGGACGTCGAGGTCGACGTGATTGTCGTCGACGACGAGCACCAACCCATCGAGAGCACCGGTCATCTTCTACCTTTCGATGAGGTCAGCCATCCTCCCCACCGTCTTTCAGCCGTCGCGACGATATGCGACGCGCACGCGCCTCGCAAGACACTGCGCGGCGCAAACATTTCGCGAAGGGGCGACCCGAATGCCGGACAGGCACGCTGGTCCGCGGGCGTGCGGGACACCATCGGCTCCAGGCACCACGCTTGCCCCTTTGCAGTGGCAGCGTTTCGTTCAGCGAGAAGGGAGGAGCCACATGGCAAACCAGGGACCTCAGGGCGGCGCGCGGATCGATCCCGTGTCGCGGCGCATCGTCGAGCACATCGAGCAGGTTGGCGGGTTGCCGCAAAAGGTACGCACGCCCGAGGCTGCCGCGGCTGTGCTTTGTGTGCTCTCGCGAAGGCTGAGCAAAGGTGAGGCGCAGGATCTCGCGAACAGCCTGCCCGAGGCGCTCCAGACCCTCGTGCAGCCGTGCGCGGCACACCGCGGGCTCGAGAGTGATGTGTTCGATCGGGGGGAGTTTTTGCGATTGCTCGCCGATCACCTTCGAATCGAGGTCGGCGAGGCCGAGCTCGTCGCGCGGGCCGTGCTGCAAGGCGTGCGCGCCTTGCTCCCTCAGGGGGAAATCGAGCACATCCGCGGCCAGCTCCCGTCGGAGATCTGGGAGCTCTGGGGCCCGCGCCGCGTGGCCGCTTGATGCGCTTTACCTGCGGCGGCGCAGGAAGATGCGCGTCCCCTGCGAATACGGCGAGAGGGATTCGTCCAGGTGCACGAGCGGCCCCTCGACGCCCACGATCACCCGATCGCCGTCTTTGCTCTGCGCCATCGCGAGGGCGAGCTCGTCCGCTTCGGCGCCGAAGGTCGAGACGGTGTTCGCGGTGTCGTCCCATTCCACGTGCACGTCGAACCCGTCGAGCCCGCCGTTCGAGCCGGCCATGGTTTTTCCGTGCACGAGCAGCGTGTCCTCGAACCAGCCGACGGCGCGGACGCCGCCGCTCCCCTCGGGGGCCACGGCGGTGACCACGGCGGCCGTATTGCCTGTGACCGAGACGCCGAGCACGGGATCGCCCTTCGAATCGAGCCGGCCCACGAAAGCCGGGCCGAACGTGCCGATGCCGCCGAAGACGAGCTGCCCCTCCCCGCCCAGGACGAGGCCGCCGTCGTCCGTCACGGCCACGTTGCCGCGGAAGCCGGCCAGGACCGAATCCTCGAAGACCTTGCTCCAGAGCATCTCGCCGTCGGGAGAATACTTTTTCACGTGCAAGCCTATCGGCTCCCCAGCGGCCTCCGGGAGGCTGAATTGGTTATACACGAAGATCACTTCGCCGGCCGGGGTCACGTCGAGCCCGGCCGGGTAGTCCGAGGTGTCGCCGCCGTACTTCTTGGCCCAGAGGAGCTCGCCTTTCGTGTCGTATCTCGCGACGAACACGTCGGGCTTGTAGTTCACGAAGTTTTCGTCCCACGCCTCGGGCACGCTCGTCACCGTGACGCCGCCCAGATCGAGCGTGCCGACGAACCTGCCGCTGATGACGAAGTTGCCCTCGGAATCGAACGTGACGCCCTCCACGACGCGGGCAAAGCCTCCGCTGTAATTGACATCGTCCGGCAAGTTCCCGGGGAGGCGACGGCTCCAGACGTGGTTGCCGTCCGCGTCGAGCCGAAGCAAAAACGGATGATTCGCGCGCACGTATTCGCCGCCGAGCAGACCTCCCCCGAGGTCGACGTCGGCGCGCAAGCTCCCGGCGAGGAGGATTCCGCCCTGGGGGTCCAGGGCGAGGACGTCCTTTCCTTCGAACGCCGCGCCGTTCGGGAGCCCGCGGCTCCAGACGTGTTTGCCGCTGGCGTCGAATTTCGCCACGAAGGCCACGGGCGCGTCCTCGCTGCCGAGGTAGCCCCCGCCGAAATCGATCAAGCCTTGCGTCATGCCGACGAGAATCGTGTTGCACGCGCCGTCGACCGCGACCGAGAGGCCTGCGAGGTTGGTTCGTGATTCCGCCGTGCCGAACGTGAGGTCGAGCATCTCGCCGCACACGGAGGTCGGCGTGGGAGCGGGCGGGGGAATTTCTTGGGCCGTTTCCGTGCAGCCGAGGACGAAGAGGGGGGCGACAAGGAAGAATCGAAGTTTCGTCATGGGGCCATCGTAGCGCAGTGCCGCCTACAGAAGTAGGAACGTCGTTCTCACGAATGCGATCTCCCTCTGGACTGAGCATTGGTCTCTTCTTGGGGCCGCCGCGCCGGGGCGCTGCCCCGGGCCCCGCGGGGGCTATCCGCCCCTCGACCCGGACCAGGGCAAGCCCTGGACCGTTCGTGGAAGAACTGCGCGATGCGCAGTTCTTCCAACAGGCCGGTGGCAAGACCAGGAAGGTGCATTGCCCGCTGGCGACGGGCACGTTGCCAGTTGAATCCTCAGCGCCGCGGTCTTGATGGGCAGGGTCGTCGTTGGCCTTGAACTGGCCTGTTCGATGAACTGCGCATCGCGCAGTTCATCGACCCCGGGTCCAGCGCTTGCGCTGGTCCGGGTGCAGGGGCGGATAGCCCCTGCTGGGGCCTGGGGCAAAGCCCCAGCGCAGCGCCTCCCAGCGGGAATGTCAGGTCAGGAGCCGGAGGGGCGCTCCTGCGTGCCATGCGAGGATGTCCTCGAGAGCGTCCCGGTAATACACGGCGAAGTTTTCCCGCGTCACGTAGCCGAGGTGCGGCGTCAGGACGACGTTGGGCAGGCCGAGTAGCGGGTGCTTCGGTGACAAGGGTTCCTCCGGGAACACGTCGAGCCCGGCGCCGGCGATACGTTTCGCGTCCAGCACGCCGAGGAGTGCCTCCATGTCCACGAGGCCCGCGCGCGACGTGTTGACGAGATATGCCGAGGGTTTCATGGAGGAAAGCTCCTCCACGCCGACGATCCTGCGCGTCCGCTCGCCGAGCACGAGGTGCAGGCTCACGATGTCCGCCGTCCCGAAGAGCGCGGCCTTTTCCACGCGTTTTACCCCCGCCGCCTTGGCCCGCGTGTCGTTCAGGTTCGGGCTCCAGGCCACCACCTCCATCCCGAACGCTTGCCCCACGCGCGCGACCTGCGTTCCGAGCTTCCCGAGCCCGACCAGGCCGAGGCACTTGCCGGCGAGCCCCTCGGTCAGCCCTGTCTGCCAGATTCCTGCGCGGAGCGCCTGGTCTTCCGCCGGGATGCGCTTCACGAGCGCCAGGATCAGACCCCAGGTGAGCTCCGCTGTCGGCGTGCCGACCGAGCGTGTACCTGAGACCGTGATCCCGCGCGCGCGGCAGGCTGCGAGGTCGATCGACGCGTTTCGCGCGCCCGTCGTCACGAGGAGCTGCAGGTTCGGGAGGTGTTCGAGGAGCGACGCCGGGAATGGGGTCCGCTCCCGCATGAGCACGATCGCGTCGAACGGGCGGAGCGCGGAGATGAGCTCGTCCCGATCCGTGATGTGGCGATCGAACACCACGAGTTCGCTGCCTGGCGGCAGACGGCGAAAGTCCGCGAGGCTCTCCGCCACGCGTAGGTAGTCATCGAGGATGGCGACTTTCGGTGGGTTCTTCACGGTCATGCGTACAGCGTAGTAGGAACGCTCGCCTTCGCGTACGACAAAGCACCGAATCGACGGCCCGATTCGGGCTGATCCGGGTGGGAATGGACCGCGAAGCGCCGCAACGGTCGTTCCCGGAAAGGGGAAACATCCCCGCCGCCGTCGCGGTGCGGGTGCGCGCGTGGGCAACGGCCCCCGCGGCGGCTCCGGGAGCATTGCGAGATGGGGAAACCGGCCCGGACCCCGGAGCCGAGGCGTTTTCCCGGACGGGAAATGCGCCCGTCCGCGTGTCCAGGAGCGTTGCGCGGACGGGAAACGCTCCTGGGAGGACGAGCGGGCGCGTTGCGAGACGTGGCAACGTACCCCGCGACCGGATCCGGACGCGTTGAGAAGAGGAGAAACGCGCGTTTCCTCGTTTCGGGGCGCGTTTCCACAGATTTCAGCGCGCTCGGCTGCCCCGTCGCGGTTTTCGTCTACCATGGCGCCCGCCTTGGGCTCCCCCATGTCCTGCCTGCGCCGCTGCTCACCTTCCCTGCCCTCGGCGCTCGCCCTTTTCGCCACGCTCGCAGTCGTCCCCGGGGCCTCTGCGGCCTCCCTGCCCCGCCTCGTGGTCGAGCGCGCGCCCGAGGCGGCCGATTGTCCCGACGCCGGAGCCCTCGCCGCCGCCGTCGAGCGCCAGATGCAGCGCCCCGCACTCGACCCGGAAGGCGCGGATCCGGCGGCCCCCGTGTACGAGGTGCACGTCGTCCGCTCGGAGGACGGGTACGCCGCGACGCTCGAGGCGGGTGACCTCACCCGGAACCTCTCCGACCCGGGATCCACCTGCGCCGAGCTCGCCGATGCGCTCGCCTTGACCCTGGCCATCCTGCTCGACAGCGAGCCCACGGCACCGCCACCGCCGCCACCGCCACCGCCACCGCCGCCGCCGCCGCCGCCGCCTCCGCCTCCGCGCCCGGCCGCCTGGGACCTCTCCTTCCACCTCGGCGCCGCCGCGACCGCTGGATTCCTCACGCCTTTCTCCCCGGCCGTCAGCGGCGAGGTCGCTCTCCGCCTCGGCAGAGCTTCCTTCGGCGTCGGCGTCTTCGGCCTCCCCGGCACCACCCTCGACGTCGCCCCTGGCCAGGTCCGCCTCTGGCTCGTCGCGGCCACCGCGCGGGCCTGCGGCGCCGTCGTCGACCCGCCCCGCGGCGTCCGCGTCTCCTTGTGCGCCGAGCCCTTCCTCGGCGCCGTCCACGGCGAGGGCCGCGGCTTCGAGGCCAACCGCGCGGGCACCCGCCCCTGGATCGCCCTCGGCGGCACCGGGATGCTCGAAGGCCCCCTCGCCGGCCGCCTCGGCTGGTCCGTCCGCCTCGGCGTCGCCGTCCCGCTCCTTTCCTACGCCTTCACCGTCGACGTGCCCACGGCCCCAGACCCCGATGCCCCGACCATCCCCGTCACGGCCTTCCAGCCCACACCCCTGAGCGGATATCTCGGCGCTGGCCTCCGCTGGACGATTCCGTGATGGCGAACCGCCCCTGCCTCCACCCAGCCAGGGCCATGACCGCGGACGCTGTCACTCCATGAACTTCCGGCAGCTCTACGACGAGCACTTCCCGTTCGTCTGGCGCTCCCTCCGCCGCCTCGGGATCCGCGAGAGCGACCTGCCCGACGCCGTGCAGGACGTGTTTCTCGTCGTTCACCGGCGGCTGCCCGAGTTCGAGGGACGATCGAAGATGAGCACCTGGATCTTCGGCATCTGCTTCCGGGTCGCTGGCGATCGGCGCAAGGCCGCCCGCGCCGCCGACCGCCGCGACGGGGGCGACGAACCCTTGCTCCACACGCCCGACGAGCGCGCCGACGTCGCCGCAGAGGCCGAGCGCCGGCGCGAGCTCGCGCAGCTCGAAGCGCTGCTCGACGAGCTGCCGCTCGATCAACGCGCGGTCTTCACGCTGTTCGAGCTCGAAGGCATGACGGGCGAGGACATCGCCCAGACGCTGGAGCTACCCCTGGGCACGGTCTACTCGCGCCTGCGGCTCGCCCGCGAGGCCTTCCGGCGAGGCGCGGCGCGCTCGCAGGCGCGCGACCGATTTTACGTGCCCCCGTCCCCGAAGGTCCCGGGGAACGCCCTCACGAATCAGGCAGGAGGGAAGCGATGAGCGACCCGAAGCGATGGATGGAGGAAGGCGCGGACGCCGCGCCGCACGAGCGTGCGCTCCTTCGAGCGGGGCTCGACATGGACCCGCCGGCCGGCGCCGAGGATGCGATCTGGGCCGCGCTGAGCGCGAAGATCGGCCCCGGTGGAGGCGGAGGTGATGGCGGAAGCGGAGGCGCCTCCGGCAGCACGGGCGCGCCTGCGGGAGCGCCGGCCCAGGCGGCCGCGAGCTCGTCGACGGCCAGCGCCTCGGGGGCAATCGGCGCCGCGAAAGGACTTTTGGTGGGGCTCCTCGGCACGGCGATCGTCGCAGGCGCCGTCGCGGCATTCGTACCCGCGAAGGAGCCGCCGCCGGCTGCGCCGAGGATCGAGCCCACGGCCGAAGCGGTGATCGAGCCGCCCCGCGCGCCGGAGCCGGACGTCCCGCCGCCGCCCGAAGCCGCGCCCGCGCCCCCTCCGGCCACGGAGGACGAGCCGCCGAAGAGCGCGCCACCACGAAGGGCCTCGGCCGCCGTCCCCTCGGCGAGCGTCGATCCCCCTGCCCCCTCGCCCGCTGTCGATCCAGCGGCCGCCGCGCACGCCGAGCGGGCGAGCCGTCTGCGCGAAGAGCGCACGGCCCTCGGGGACGCGCGCGCGGCGCTCCGGGCCGGCGACACGGCGGGCGCCCTGCAAAAGCTCGAAGCCATGGGGGATCGTTTCCCGAACGGCACCCTCGCGCAGGAGCGCGAGGCCCTCGCGATCGAGGCCCTCGCCCGTGCCGGCCAAACCGCCGCCGCCTCCGAGCGCGCCGCCGCCTTCCTGCGCGCCCATCCGACGAGCGCCCACGCCAAGAAGCTCCGCAGCTTCGTCCGATAAAACCACCGAGCGCATCTTTTTTTGAAATGGCGCCCGGCGCCTCGCTCCACCCACCTCGCACGAACCTGGTGCCGGCCGATGTCCGGCGGCGCCGCGTGCAAAGGAGAATGTCATGGGCCAGCGATCTGCAATGGCGTTGTTTTCGTGTATCCTCGGCCTCGGCGTGACGGGCATCGCATGCCAGGGCGTGGTCAACGTGGGCGGCGGCAGCAATGAGCCGCCGCTCCCCAAAGCGGACAAAATCGATCTTCTGCTCGTCGTGGACAATTCACGGTCCATGGCCGACAAGCAGGAGGTCCTCGCGAAAGCGACCGAGGATCTCGTGCAAGCAATCGCGAACCCGCCGTGCGTGGACGCGAACGGCGTCGTGGTGTCGACGCCGTCGACGGCCGTCGAACCCTGCCCGGCGGGCCAGGTGCGAAGGCACGTGCCGGTGACCGACATCCACATCGGCGTGATCAGCTCGAGCCTCGGAAGCCGCGGCGGCAAGCTTTGCCCCGACGTCGACAGCAACAACCTGACCTGCGCGCCGAACCCCAACCTGACGAACAACGACAAGGGCCACCTGCTCACGCGCGCCGACGCGTGCGGCGTCACGCCGGAGGTGCCGACCTACGAGAACAAGGGGTTTCTTCTCTGGGATCCCATCGGCGTGCTCTCGCCCCCGAGCAACGCGGGCGAGCTCGCACAAGACCTTTCCGACATCATCCGCGGCGTCGGGCAGATCGGCTGCGGATACGAGTCGCAGCTCGAGAGCTGGTATCGTTTCCTCGCCGACCCCGAGCCTTACGAGTCAATCAGTGTCGTCAATTTCGAGGCCACGCCCCAGGGGGTCGACGTCGAGCTGCTCGCGCAGCGCCGCGATTTCCTCCGGCCCGACTCGATGCTCGTGATCCTGACGCTCACCGACGAGAACGACTGCTCCATCAAGGAGACGGGCCTTCATTACCTCGTCGCGGAGCCCGAGACGCTGCCGCGGCCGCGCAGCGAATGCGCGACGAACCCGAACGACCCGTGCTGCAAGTCATGCGGTCAGGATCCCGGCGATTGCCCCGTCGATCCGACCTGCTTCAATGAATCCGGAGGGATCGCCAGGCTGAGCACGGACGAGGACCCGGTCAATCTGCGTTGCTTCGACCAGAAGCGCCGCTTCGGGATCGACTTCCTCCACCCCGTGGATCGATACATCAACGCCTTGACCCAGCCCACAGTCACGACGCGCGCGGGGGACGTCGTCCCAAACCCCATCTTCTCCGACCTCGATCTGAGCGATACAAACGAGACGATCCGCGATCCAGGGCTCGTCTTCGTGGCCGGCATCGTCGGCGTTCCCTGGCAAGACATCGCGCGGGACCCGTCAAACCTCGCAGCCGGCTACAAGAACGCGGAGGAGCTCGCGCAGAACGGGGGCTGGAGCGCCCTGCTCGGAAATCCCGCGACGAGCACGCCGCCGTCGAACCCGTACATGATCGAGTCCGTCGCGCAACGCACGGGCGTCCCGGCCGGCAATGCCAAAAACGGAGGCGACCGCACCACGCACAACGAGGATCTACAATACGCCTGCACCTTCCCCCTGGTCGAGCCGCGCGATTGCAGCGACGAGGCGAGCTCGATCCCGTGCGATTGCTTCAATGACGACAACGACAGCCCACTCTGCGCGCCAAACCCGAACGACGGCGGCGCGCGCACGCTGCAAGTCGCAGCCAAGGCCTACCCAAGCCCCCGGACGATGAGCGTGATCGAGGGCGTGGGCAACCAGGGCGTGCTCACCTCGATCTGCCCGTCCCAACTGACGGACACGAGCGCTCCAGATTACGCGTACCGCCCGGCAATCCAGGCCCTCGTGGAGCGTATGGCGAGCCGGCTTTGAGCTGCGCTTTCAGAGGCGCTGCGCTGGGGCTTTGCCCCAGGCCCCACCAGGGGCTATCCGCCCCTGGACCCGGACCAGGGCAAGCCCTGGACCATTTGGGGAAGAACTGCGCGATGCGCAGTTCTTCCCACAGGCCGGCGGCAAGACCAGAGACAGCGTTGCCCGTCATGGCGGTCTCGGTTGGCAGGGCCTTCGCTGGTCTTGCCTCGGCCTGCTCGATGAACTGCGCATCGCGCAGTTCATCGACCCCGGGTCCAGCGCTTGCGCTGGTCCGGGTCCAGGGGTGGACAACCCCTGGTGGGGCCTGGGCAACGCCCCAGCGCGACGGTTTGCTCAGCCGCCCTCGGTGATGGGCAGTGAAAACGTGAACGTGGTGGACTCTCCGGGGACGCTCTCGGCCTCGACCCGCCCGCCGTGCGCCTCCACGAGGCCCCGCACGATGTAAAGCCCGAGCCCGAGACCCTTGATCGACCCGCCTTGCGCGCGCCCCCGCTTGAATCGCTCGAACAGGGTGCCCATGTCCTCGGCCACGATTCCTGGCCCCTGATTGCGCACCGCCACCATGATCTCGGCGCCGCGCCTCTCCGCGACGACCTCGATGGGCGTCCCGGGCGTCCCGTATTTGAGCGCGTTCGAGAGCAGGTTCTCCGCGACCTGCTCGAGCCGCTGCGCATCCACGGAGACCACGGGAAGATCGCCGCAGATTGAGAGCGTGACACGCTCGCGGTCGCCGCTTGCCTCGATGACGTGCGCGAGCAGCTCCGGGATGTCGGTCGGCGCGCGCACGAGCTCCAGCCGGTGCGCCTCGATTCGCGACAGATCGAGCAGATCGCCGATCATGCGCCCGAGCCGCTCTGCGCTCTCGACGATCCGCTCGGCGCGGCGGCGTGCCGTGGGGTCGGCGGACGAGCGTGCGAGCATCGACGCGAGGGTCGTGATGGTCGTGACTGGCTGGCGCAGGTCGTGGGCCACCACGCTCGTCCATTCCTGCCGCATTCGCTCGAGCTCCTTCAGCGGCGTGATGTCCTCGTAGGTCACGACGGTTCCGAGGTGTTGGCCCGCATCGCTGTGAATGGGCGACGCATTCGTCAGGACCGGCACGTCGGGCTTGTCTGGGGCACGGATGAGCATCTCCCGCCCGGTCACCACCTCGCCGCGCATGCCCCGCTCGATCGATAGGTCCCCTCGGGGCACGGGCGTGCCATCTGGCAGGCGGAGCCTTTTCCGTATCTTTCCGAGCGCGTCCGGATCCGAGTTGGCCACGCCGAGCAGCTCCTCGGCCCTCCGGTTCATCACGTACCGCGCCCCGTTCTCCAGCTCGCAGAGCACGATGCCGATGGGCGACCCGTCGATCACGGCCCGCAGCCAGCGTCGCTCGGTCGAGAGGGCCTCGACGAGCCGTTCGCGCTCCGCTTCGAGCCGCCGCTGCTCGGTCACGTCGTCGTTGATGACGAAGGCCCCGAGGATTCGCCCCTCCGCATCACGCACCGGCGCGGCCGAGTTCAGGATAAGCCTGTGGGTGCCATCGAACGCCTCGATTGCGACGAGCTCGTTCTGCACGCTCTCGCCGTTCCGTAGCGCGCGGAGGATCGCCCACTCGTCGGCCTCGACCTTCTTGCCCGAATCGCCCCACCATGCCTTGTATTCGCCGAACCGCTCCGGGCCGACGAGCCGTGCCCCGCCCCAGATGCGTCGTCCGGCGGGGTTGACCAGCACGAGCTGGCCCCGTTCGTCGGAGACCCATACGCCGACCGGCAAGGCCTCGAGCACCTGCCGGAAGAGGAGCTCGCTCTTCTGGAGCGCCGTCTCTGCGCGGCGCTGCTCCGTCACGTCCAGGACCGTCCCGCACATCCGGATCGGGCACCCCTTTTCGTCGCGGAACACGTCGCCTTCCACGTGCACGATCCGCTCCCGACCGTCCTCGACCACGACGCGGAGATCGAGCGAATACATGCGCGTCCCGTCGAGGGCTCGCCGAACCGCCTCGTCCACGTTCGCGCGATCATCCGGGTGCACGATCGAGAGAAACTTTTTGTAGCTTCTCGTCTCGGTCCCGGGAGGCAGGCCGAAGAGGCGGCAGCATTCATCCGACCACGAGGCCTCGTCCGGGTCGATCTCCCATTGCCAGCTCCCGACGTGGGCGATCCGCTGGGCGCGGGCGAGGCGCTCCTCGCTCTGACGAAGCGCCTCCTCGGATTGCTTGCGCGCGGTGACGTCCCGGAGGATGCCCATGTGCCTGCCCGGAACGAAATGCGCCTGCGCGTTGAATTCGCAGACGAACGTGCTGCCGTCGGCGCGCAAAAACGTGCCCTCGGCTGCCCAGTGCCCCACCCTGAGGAATTCGGACCAGTTCGCCCGGGCCTCGGCCCTGCATTCGGGGGGCCGGAGATCGAACACGTTCCCCCGCAAGAGCTCGTCCCGAGACGCGCCGAGGAGCTCACAGGCGCGCGGGTTGACGTCGACCAGGCGCCCTGCGTCGTCGCAGATGACGATGCAATCGAGCGCGTGCTCGAACAGCCGCCGGTATTTCCAATCGGTCTCCGCGGTCGCCCGGGTTGCGGACGCCAGCGAGGCTGCGATGAGGCTCGTGAGTGCCGAGAGCATGGGTAACGACCGATCCCGGCTGTTCTCGGCGCGCGGCGTGAAGCAAACCAGCACGCCGAACAGGTGCTCCTCGGAGACGAGCGGCACCGCCAGGGCTCGCTGGCCGCAGCCGAGCTCCGCGGCCGCGTGGATGTCCGAGGGGACGTCCTTGGCTGCGACATCGACGTCCGCGGCCCTCCGCGTGCGCGCCACGTGAGCGGCCAGGCTCGCCGATTCGAGCGGGAGCGAGCCGACGCGGTCGAGGAGCGCCTCGGGCGCGCCGCGATGCGCCGAAAGCGCGAGCGTTCGCGCGTCCCCGCTGAGGCCGTAGACGAGCGTCACGTCCCCGCCGAGCGCCGTGGCCACGAGCTCCACGGCGAGCCGGTGCGCGTCCCGGGGCTCGCTCGTGCTGCGGAGGAGACCCGTCGCAAGCTTCGCGAAAACGTCTACATGACCGGTGGAAATGCCCTTGTCGGAATGAATGACCTCGTCGGCCTCCAACATATCTTTTGCCTGTTGCGCCCCGCCGCTCGGAGGAGCGCGTGGAGATCGCTCCCAATACAACATGCTCACGGCAGCGTGTCACGCCGACTGCGGATCGAACGTCATAGCCCGCCCCGGCGGACGGCTCTCATCGAGGCGCTGCGCTGGGGCGTTGCCCCAGGCCCCACCAGGGGCTGTCCGCCCCTGGACCCGGACCAGCGCAAGCGCTGGACCCGGGGTCGATGAACTGCGCGATGCG
>NZ_JAGTJJ010000125.1 GCF_028435365.1 Polyangium jinanense
CCCGGACCAGCGCAAGCGCTGGACCCGGGGTCGATGAACTGCGCGATGCGCAGTTCATCGAACAGGCCGAGTCAAGACCAACGACGACCCTGCCAGCCAAGACAGCAGCGCTGACGTCTCGACCCATGACGTCGCCAGCGTGGAACGCACCTCCATGGTCTTGCCACCGGCCTGTGGGAAGAACTGCGCATCGCGCAGTTCTTCCCCAAATGGTCCAGGGCTTGCCCTGGTTCGGGTCGAGGGGCGAACAGCCCCCGCGGGGCCCGGGGCAGCGCCCCGGCGCGACGCCTCGCGACGCCTGTGGAACACCCTCTCATTCGCGTTATAGTGGCGCCCTTCGAGAAGGGAGGTGAACCGATGCGTGCTTCTGTGCTTGGTTTCCAGGAGGTCGACCGGACCCGGATCATGGATGTCGGGGGGAAAGGTGCGAGCCTGGGGGAGCTTTCCAGGCTGGAAGGGGTCCGCGTGCCGGATGGCTTCTGTGTTTCGACCGGAGCCTTCAAGCGGATCCTGGGAGAGGCGCCGTCGCTTGGCGAATGGCTCGATCGGTTGTCGCGTCTGAAGGCGGAAGACCGCGAGGGAGTCCGGGAGCTCAGCGCGGAGATCCGCGGCATCATCGAAGGGATCGCCATCCCTTTTGACTTGCACGATGCGATCTCCCGCTATCTCGCCAGACTTGGCGAGGAAGGGGCCTATGCCGTACGGTCCAGCGCGACGGCGGAGGATTTGCCGACGGCTTCCTTTGCAGGCCAGCAGGATACGTATCTGAACGTCATCGGGAAGCCGGCGATCCTGAAGCACATCAGCCGGTGCTGGGCGTCGCTCTTCACCGAGCGGGCGGTGATTTACCGCCTTCGAAACGGCTTCGACCACCGCAAGGTCCACATGGCGGTGGTGGTGCAGAAGCTGATCGTCCCGCAGGCGGCCGGAATCCTGTTCACGGCCGATCCCGTCACTTCGAACCGGAAGGTGTCGTCCATCGAGGCTGGCTTCGGCTTGGGGGAGGCCCTGGTTTCCGGCCTGGTGAACGCCGATGGCTACAAGGTACGGAATGGCCAGGTCATCGAGAAGGCGATCGCCACCAAGAAGCTTTCGACTTGGGCCTTGAAGGAGGGCGGTACGAAGGAGCTTTCGATCGAGCCCGGGCGGCAGAACCAGCCCGTGCTGACGGAGGAGCAGATCGGGCGACTCGAGCGCCTGGGTAGGCGGATCGAAGGGCATTTCGGTCGCCCCCAGGACATCGAATGGTGCCTGGTCGAGGATGATTTCTACATCGTCCAGAGCCGGCCGATCACGACCTTGTTCCCCATCCCCAAGGCGTTCGACCAAGGCAATCACGTCTATGTATCCGTCGGCCATCAACAGATGATGACCGACCCCATGAAGCCCCTGGGGCTGTCCCTGTTCCAGTTGACCGCCGGTCGCCCCATGTACGAAGCGGGTGGGAGGTTGTTCGTCGATCTCACGAAGGAGCTGGCTTCACCGGCCAGCAGGGACGTCGTGTTGAATGGCCTGGGCCGATCCGATCCGCTCATCAGGGACGCTCTGACGACCGTCATCGAGCGGGGGGATTTCATCGAATCGGCGCCCGCCGATCCGCACGCATTGGGGCCGGGTCGAGGCAAGCCGGGGACGCCGCCAGCGGGTCACCAGGCGCCGGTCGAAGACGATGCGGCGATCGTGGCTGATCTGATCGCGCGCAGCCAGGCGTTGATCGAAGCGCTGAAGCGGGACATCCAGACGAAATCCGGGACGGAGCTGTTCGATTTCATCCTGGAGGACGTCCAGCATCTGACGAAGAGCACGATGGATCCACGAAGCCTCGGCATGATCATGGCCGCCGTGAATGCTTCGTCGTGGCTCAACGAAAAGATGATGGAATGGCTGGATGAAAAGAACGCAGCGGACGCGCTTTCTCAGTCCGTACCGAACAACATCACCTCGGAAATGGGGCTTTCGCTCTTGGACGTCGCGGATGTGATCCGTCCTCATCCGGAGGTGGTTGCTTATTTACAAACGGCGAAGGATGAAGGCTTTTTGGAGGGCTTGACCCGGCTCCCGGGTGGACCGGAGGCCCGCGAAGCCATCTCCGCTTACCTCGACAAGTACGGCATGCGCTGCGTCGGGGAGATCGATGTGACGAGGACGCGCTGGAGCGAGAGCCCCACGACCCTCGTCCCCTTGATCCTCGGCAACGTCAAGAACTTCGAGCCTGGCGCCGGCGGCCGGAAGTTCGAGCAAGGGCGACAGGAGGCCTCGAAGAAGGAACGAGCGCTCCTGGATCGATTGAAGCGATTGCCGGATGGAGATCAAAAGGCCGCAGAAGCGCAACGGATGATCCGCCGGCTCCGGAGCCTCATCGGGTATCGCGAATACCCGAAGTACGGCATCGTGAACCGCTATTTCGTCTACAAGCAGGCCTTGCTGAAAGAAGCCGAAGAGCTCGTGCGGGCCAACGTGATCCATGAGAAAGCAGACATCTACTATCTCACGTTCCAGGAGCTTCGCGAGGTCGTGCGCACGAACGAGCTGGATGCCGAGCTCGTTCGCCAGCGCAAGGACGAGCACGAGCTCTATCGGAAGCTGACGCCACCGCGGGTCATCACGTCCGATGGTGAAATCGTCGCGGGTGCTTACAAGCGCGCAGCTCTCCCCGCCGAAGCCATTGTCGGTCTCCCGGTTTCTTCGGGTGTTGTCGAGGGACGCGCCCGCGTCCTCTTGGACATGGCCGATGCCAATCTGGCCGAGGGCGATATCCTGGTCACCTCCTTCACGGACCCTAGCTGGACCCCGTTGTTCGTGTCCATCAAGGGCCTGGTGACCGAAGTGGGGGGACTGATGACCCACGGCGCGGTGATCGCCCGTGAATACGGCTTGCCGGCCGTCGTCGGCGTGGAGCATGCCACCAGGCTGATCAAGGATGGGCAACGCATCCGCGTGCATGGAACGGAAGGGTACGTCGAAATCCTGTCCTAGCCCGGGTTGAAGAAGTCTTACGTGCCTCCTCCTCGCCGCATGCGGCTCGTCCGACGCCGATCTGGCATCCCCGGCGACGGCAGCACCTTTGGGGGCCGTAGCGCCGGGGCGCCGCCCCGGACCCCGCGGGGGCTGTTCGCCCCTCGACCCGAACCAGGGCAAGCCCTGGACCTTTGGGGAAGAACCGCGCGATGCGCGGTTCTTCCACGGGCCAGTGGCAAGACCAAGGACGGCGTTGCTAGTCGAAATGGCAGCGCGGCTGTCTTGATGGGCAGGCCTTCGCTGGTCTTGACTCGGCCTGTTCGATGAACTGCGCATCGCGCAGTTCATCGACCCCGAGTCCAGCGCTTGCGCTGGTCCGGGTCCAGGGGTGGACAACCCCTGGTGGGGCCTGGGGCAACGCCCCAGCTCAGCGCCTCCCAGCTCAGCTCGGGCTCCGCACGAGGACGGCGCGCGTATAGAGGAGCTCGAACCCCTGCCGCTGCACGTTTTCCTGCGATTTGGACCCTGGCTGCGTCGTGACCACGGCCACGTCGCAGCCGGCCTTGGTGGCGATCTCGAGCCGCGCGGAGAGGAGCGCGCTTTGCACCCCGCGCCGCCGATGCTCGGGCAGGGTCGCCGCGCCGCAGAGCTGGGCGACGCCCTTTGCGAGCCGCATGCTGGCGCCGCCCGCGATCACGCCGTCGCGCCGCGCCAGGTAGCGGGAGAACCCGCCGGTCGAGGCCATGTCGCGCATGATGCCCTCGATGAGCTCGCGCGGGAAGGACTCGTGGGAGGGGACGCCCTGCGCGTCGGGGCTCGCGAAGCCGGTTACCACGACATCGATCCACGCGGAAAGCTCCGAGAGGGGGCTCGGCAGGATTTCGACCGAAGGCGCCCGCGGCGCTTCGTGCTCGACCGGCAGGCTCCGGCCGAGCACGTTCTCGAATCCCTGGAGCACGTACCCACGCGCGGTGAGCTTCTGGCCAATCGAGGGGTCCGCGAGGGTCGCGATCTCCACCTGCACCGGCGACCCTCGCTCTGCAAAGGCCTCCTCGACCGCTGCGAGGGCGCCCTCGTCGAGGGGGCCCGCGAAGCCGAGGCCCGCGACCTTGTTGAGCGGAGAGCCCGGGGCGCTGAAGGTGGCGATGCCCCCGGCCAGCGGGATCACGAAGGGGCCCGTGCCGGGGTCCCGGCGCAGCACCACGTCGATGCTGTCGGCGAGGAGGCCGCACTCGGCCTCCTCGATGCGGGCGACCAGGTTGGTGCTAGCGAAGAGCATGGTGGTTGGACCATTCTAGTGTCCTGGGACTGACGTTCGTAAAAATTCTCGGTGCATCGCATCCGAGGTTCCACCTGCACTTCACGCCGACCGACGGATCATGGCTCAACCTGGTCGAGAGGTGGTTCGCGCCGCTCACCGAACGTGCGCTACGGCGCGGCGTTCATTGCAGCGTGCGCGAGCTGGAGAAGGCGATCTGCGAGTACCTCGACGCACACAACGAGGACCTGCCACCCTCTTTTCTCAATACCGCTCCCTTATCTTCCTGAAGCCCCGGTTTCGAGTCAGGGCAGCGCCGGATAATCCGTATAGCCCTTCTCCTCGCCCGTGAAGAAGGTGGCGGCGTCCGGCGGGTTGAGCGGGGCCTCGCGCCGGAAACGCTCCGGGAGGTCCGGATTGGCGAGGAACGGCACGCCGTAGGCGACGAGATCGGCTTCGCCGCGGGCCAGTGCCTCCTCTCCAGCTCGCGCGTCGTAGCCGCCGTTGACGATGACGGCGCCCTGGAAGGCCTTGCGCAGCAGCGGGGTGATGCGCTGCTCCGCGCTCGGCACCGCGTTGCCCGACACGGCCTCGGTCACATGCAGGTAGCCGAGTCCCAACCGGCCGAGCTCCCGGGCCATGTAGGTGAACGTCTCGACCGGGGTGGAGTCCTTCATGCCCGCGTAGGGGAACGGCTGCGGCAAGAGCCGGTAGCCCACCCGCTCCGCGCCCCAGACACCCACCACCGCCCGGGCCACCTCCAGCGGGAAGCGCGCCCGGTTCTCGATGCTGCCGCCGTAGGCGTCCGTGCGCTGGTTGGAGCCATCCCGCAGGAACTGGTCCAGCAGGTAGCCGTTGCTGCCGTGCAGCTCGACGCCATCAAAGCCCGCCTCCCGGGCGTTCTCGGCCGCGCGCCGGAATTGCTCGACGATGCCGGGAATCTCCTCGGTCTCGAGCGCTCGCGGCGTCACGATGCGCGTCTTGCCCTTCCACGTGAAGGCCTCTCCTTCGTAGCCGATCGCCGAGGGCGCTACAGGCAACTGGCCGTCATGGAAGTCCGGGTGCGAGACGCGCCCGACATGCCAGAGCTGGGCGAAGATGACTCCACCCAATGCATGGACGGCGTCCGTCACCTTCCTCCAGCCCGCCACCTGCTCGGGTGAGTGCATGCCGGGGGTGCGGATGTACCCCACGCCCTGGGGGCTGACCTGGGTGGCCTCGGTGATGAGGAGCCCCGCCGAGGCGCGCTGCTCGTAGTACGTCGGTGCCAGGGGGCTCGGCACGTTGCCATCCACGAGCGCCCGGCTGCGCGTCATCGGCGCCATCACCATCCGGTTCTTCAGTTCGAGGCGGCCCAGGCGGAAGGGGGACAGGAGCTTCGAAGCGGTTGCCATGGTTCTTTCCTTGTTGAGGTCGGGTGGACAGAAAATGCGCAGGCCGCTATGGACGTGCCATGGCATCCAGTCCAAATAAATTGACCGATCGTCCAGGCCCGGTGGACGAGCCGGTAACCGACGTCCTCGCGGATGTGCTGGACGCGATGCGTCTGACGACCCTCATGCATGGTCGCTTCGAGCTGGGTGCTCCCTGGGGAATCCGGTTCCCGGAGAGCCCCGGCGCGCACATCGTCATCGTCGCGCGTGGGAGCGCTCGCCTGGAGGTCGAGGGCGTCGAGGGAGCCATCGTCCTGTCCGCCGGCGATCTGGCGCTGTTTCCGCACGGCGGAGGGCACACGCTGCGCGATGCGGAAGGCAGCCCGCTCCACATGCTCGGACACGGCGAATGTCAGCGGGCCCGCGGGGTAGGGCCGATCCGGCTCGGCGGTGATGGGGCCCGCACCACCCTGGTCGCGGGGACCTTCCGGCTCGGTGCCGCGCCTCGCACGCCGTTGTTCGAGGGGCTTCCACGCGTCATCCACGTCACCGCGGACGATCCCGCGACGTCCCCCTCGCTTTCGCCCCTCGTGCAACTGCTCATCGCGGAGAGTGCCTCGGTAAGCCCGGGCGCGACCGTCATCATGAGCCGGCTCGCGGACATCCTGTTCGTGCAGGCACTCCGGACGCACATTGCGGCGAGGCAGTGCCACCAGCACGGGCTGTGTGCGCTCGCGGATCCACAGATCCGCAAGGCCCTCTCCCTCATCCACGAGAGACCCGCCGAGCCCTGGACCGTCGAGAGTCTCGCGACGGCCGTTGCCCTCTCGAGGTCCAGCTTCGCCGCGCGCTTCAACTCGCTCGTCGGAGAGCCCCCACTCGAGTACCTCGCGCGGTGGCGAATGACGAAGGCCGCCCAGTTCCTTCGGGAGGGCGAGCTTCCGCTCATCGAAGTCGCGGAGAGCATCGGTTACCAGAGCGAGGCGTCGTTCAACCGGGCCTTCAAGCGCTGGGGCGGGGTGGCACCAGGCGCGTACCGGCGAGAACACCGCCGGGGTGAACGGCATGAGGCCTGATCTCCCCGATGCGCCGGAGGGGCGCTTGCGCAGAATGAACCCGCCGATTTCACCCTCGCAGAGGAGCCGTCGCCCGGCCACTTTCGCCGTCCCCGAGCGGGATTTTTTGATTCCCGCTCCCGCTCCCGCCCATTGACGCCTCGTCCCGCGAGTGGTCTCCTCGCCCGCCGCCATGCCCATTCCTTCGCGCCCGCTCCTCCTCGTCCTCGCCGCCTCCCTCTTCGCCTGCGCGGGCCAGACGCCTCCGCCGAATCCGGCCGAGGCGCCCCGCGCCGCGATCGCGCCTGCCAAGGGGTACGACGCCCGCGGGCAGTCCAAGGCCTGCGAGCCTCCGCCCGCCGATTGCCCTACCGTCTCGCCCGACCGCGACCTCGCCGATCGCTGCTCGCTCGGCGGCTTCCGCATGATCCAGTGTGGCTGCGAGATGCTTTGCGCCGGCGATCCGGGCAGCGGCGGCGCGAAGCAACACTACGACGCCGAGGGCCACGGCAAGGCCTGCGCCCCCGCGAAGGATGATTGCACGCCCGAGCCGGCGAGCGCCGCCTTCCAGGACGCCTGCGCCGAGAAGGGGCACAAGCTCGAGGTCTGCGGCTGTGAATGGCTCTGCTCGGGGAACCCGAAGTTATGACGTTCTCCCCGTACGAAAAGATCGCCGAGAGCCTCGCGGCCGCACTCGGCGACGACGAAGCAGCCCACCGCGCGGCGAGTCGCGCCGAGTGGATCGTCACCGAGAAGATCCACGGCGCGAACTTCTGCTTCGTCACGGAGGGCAGGGAAGTGCGGTGCGCCAAGCGAAAGGGATGGCTCGCGGAGGACGAAGACTTTTTTGGTCATCGCGGCGTGCTGAGCCGATTCGCGGGTGGCGTGCGTGACGTGCTCGGGCGGGCGGCGGCGCGCGAGCCGAAGGCCACGCTCGTCTTCGTGTATGGCGAGCTCTTCGGCGGCGGATACCCGCACCCCGACGTCCCGCCCGCGACCGGCGTGCAGCCGGTGCAGACCGGCTGCTGGTATGCCCCGGGGATCGAGTTCTGCGCGTTCGACGTGGGGTTCGTCCGGGAAGGTGTCTCCGAGCGCGTGTACCTCGATCAGGACGAGGCCCGCGAGGCGTGCGAGGACGCCGGCATTCCCTTCGCGCGGCCGCTCTTTCGTGGCCGCTACGAGGACGCGCTCGCTTATCCGCTGGGCTTCGAGACCACCATCCCCGCGCGCCTCGGCCTGCCTTCGCTCGGACCCTCGAACAAGGCCGAAGGCGTGGTCCTGAAGCCCGCCCGCGCGCTCGTCGTGCCAAGGCGCGCCGGCGTGGTGCGTCCCGTCGTGAAACGCAAGATCCCCGAGTTTTCCGAGGACGAGCGTTTTCACGAAGCGGAAAAATGGTCCGGCCCGCGCGCGCCTTCGGCCTCGCCCCTCGATTGGCTCGTGCACGAGGCCTCGTCCCTGGTGAACGAGAATCGCCTGAACGCCGCCGTCTCCAAGGTCGGACCGACGCGACCCGGGGACACGGCGCGGCTCGGCGAGGTGCTCGCGCTCGTCCGCGAGGATCTCGAAACCGAGCTGCGCGCGCGCCACGGCGAAGCCCTGCGCGCCCTCTCGCCAGCCGAAACCCGCGCGCTCGCCGCCCACCTCGACAGCGAAGCGCGCGCCCTCGTCGAGCTCTACCTCGGCTGATCGACCGGAATCCCGAGCCGCTCGGCGACCTTGCGCCGCCACCCCTCGAGCGGCGAATCCGCCGCCGGGATCGGCTTCTCCGCGAGCTTTCGCACGGACAACCCGACCTGATCCTTCGCGTCCGGATCCGCGCCGCGATCGAGCAGCTTGTGCACCTCGTCGTATCGATTGAGATACGCGAGCCGCAGCGCGGGCGTCTGCTCCATCTTGTTTTTCACGTCCACGGGGACGCCACGATCGAACAAGATCCCCAGGTTTTGCCATTGCCCGAAGTTCAGGGCCTGGTGGGCGAGGGGAACGGCCTTCTGGTTTTCGAGGTTCGGGTTTCCGCCGTTGTCGAGCAGAAGGACGAGGAAGCGCGGATCGGGGCTCGTCGCGGCCACGAGCATCGGCGACGTGCCGATCTTCGTGAGCACGTTCGGATTCGCGCCCGCCGCGAGCAAGGCCCGCACGGCGATCTCGTTCTTCGCGACGAGCTCGTACATGAGCAGGTTCACGTCCGAAGGCACGACCTCGTCGAGATCCGCGCCTCGCGCGACGAGCGCGCGCAGCGTGGCCACGTCGCCACGCTCGGCGGCGGCCGCGGCCTCGCGCAGCCGCTCGCTCGGAAACACCTCGTTCGCGGGCGGGACGGGCGGCCTCGGGCCCAGAATCCCCTCGAGACCTGCGGCAAATTGCTCAACGTCCTTCACATCATCCCCTGAATGGTCGCGATGTCCTGGCTCTTTTGCTGCTCGATGCCGGCCTCGTGCGTGCTGTGCCGCTCGATCATCTCGCCGAACCGCTTCTTCTCCTGGTCGATCTCCGCCGCCGCCCAGTCCTTCGTGCGCCGGGCCATGCCGAACGGGTTCAGATACCCCCAGCCGCTGTCCGGGTGATCAAACGTCGGCTCCGGCGGCCACTGCCGGGCCGTGAAGCTGCCGTCCGGATTCTGGTTCACCGCGTTCAGGCCGTACCGATTGCCGATCGCGTCCGGCATCAGCCCGGAGATGGGCGAGTGCTCCTGCGCCCAGGTGAGGATGTCGCCGTCGACCTGGTACGCGTCGATGAGATCGTTCGTCCGTGAAGGATCGAGCCCGTAACGCTCGTACGTCTTGTCGTGGATGCCCGACGCGTTGAAGGTGTTCGCCGGCAGGCCCGAGGCGAGGGAGCCAGCCGACGCGAGGCCGCCGCCGAGCGAGTGTCCGGCGATGCTCGCGTTGTTGCCGTAGACCGCGGCGACCTGCCGCGAGAGCTCGACGGCCTGCGTGTACTGCGCCCCTTCGAAGCCCGTGCCCTGCGAGAGGTTGCCCCAGAGCCAGTCGTTGCCGTTCCACTGCTTCCAGGTCTCGAACTCCGTGCCGCGCATGACCAGCCTGTAGCTGCCGTCGATGTCGGAGCGGTAGAGGTCGGAGTAGAACCCGGTGCTGTCATCGTGGAAGACGGCGTTGCGCAGCTCCGGCGGGAGATCGTTCGGGCCGAGGCGCGTCCAGCCCTCGGGCGCGCCGCTCGTCCTGTAGACGTCGTTCACGAGGCGCGCGTCCTCGACCGAGCGGTTGTTCCGCGCGAGCCGCTCGGCCGCGTTCGAGAGGCGATCCTTCTCGGGGCCGTTCGGCATCGAAGCCGCGCGCTGCCGGGCCTGGTCGATGAGGCGCAAGCGCTCCATGAGGCGCATGCGTTTGTCCGCCGCGGTCATCTTGCCGATGATGACCGTGGGACAACCCTCGTCGATGAGCCCGCCGTGGAGCGTGCCATCGCCGAAGCGCGCCGCCATCTTGCCTTCGAGCAGCACCGTGGGCTCGCCGATGCCGATGATGTCGGGCGGCGAGCCCGTGCACTCGAGCTGGTCGGTCACACGAGCCGCAGGCTCGCCGCCGACGAGGATGGTCGGTGCGCAAGCAGGCAAGATGTCCTTGCCGACATGCTGCAAACAGAGGTGATGATCGCCTTTGCGCGCTGCGATGGGATCGCTCATCCGGGTCCTCGGGGTCGATCGAGCGCGGCCATGATCACCCGGGAAGCGAGGAGATGGGAAGCGCGAAATGGAGGCAACCCGCACCCACGCGCTGCGGCATACCTCGCCTCCTCGCCGCTTCCGCGCTAGCTTCGCAGGAGGATGTCGTCCGGGCTCGATCGACCCCTCGTCCTGCGCTCGGCAGCGCTGCTCCTCGGAGGCGCCGTGCTCGGCCTCGGCATCAACGCAGCACGGCCCGCAGGCGTCGCCCTCGTCGGCTTCGAGCCGCCCACGGCATGCACCACCACCGCAGCCGAAGAGGCGCCCGTGATCGAGATGACGCCACGCGAGGCCTCGACCCTGTGCGGCCAGCCGGGCACGCTCTTCGCCGACACGCGCACGGCCGAGCGTTTCGCAGCCGGGCACGTGGCCGACGCGATCCACCTGCCATGCGACGCAACCGCGAGCGGCGCCGAGGTAGCGATGAAGGAGCTCGGCCACGCGCAGACGATCGTGGTGTACGGCGAGTCGACGGAGGAGGCCTACGAGGTGGCCGAGACGCTGCGCCGTCGCGGGCTGAAGATGGACGTGCGTGTCCTGCGCGGCGGCTTTTCCGCCTGGGAGCAGGAGGGCCTCGCGTGCGCCTCGGGTCCGTGTCCCGGCTGCGCCCTCACCCACAAGCAGGAGCCGAGCCCGTGAAGACCGCACTTCTTTGGCTCTTGCGCCTCGGTCTCGGCGGGATGTTCCTCGCAGCCGGCGCGCTCAAGTTTTACGACCCGACCTCGTTCGCGCTGGAGATCCACAACTACCAGCTCCTGCCGGATCTCGCTCCGCTACTCGCGGCCACGCTGCCAACCGTGGAGATCGTCCTCGGCCTCGCCCTGCTCGCAGCCCCAAGGCCATGGATGCGCGCCAGCGCGTTCGCCTCCACGCTGGTGCTCGGGGTCTTCACGGTGGCCGTGGCCTCCGTGGTCGCACGCGGCGTGAACATCACGTGCGGCTGCTTCGGCGAGGGATCAGGGCCCGTGACGATGTTGACGGTGCTACGCGACGTGGTGCTGGTCGCAGCGGGGGTGCTGCTGTTCTGGCTGGCGAAAGAGCCGCCGCGCCCCGCGCGTGCGCGTTCCACGGCGTAGCGCCGGGGTTTCACCCCGGACCCCGACCAGGGGTTGTCCACCCCTGGACCCGGACCAGCGCAAGCGCTGGACCCGGGGTCGATGAACTGCGCGATGCGCAGTTCATCGAACAGGCCAGGTCAAGAC
>NZ_JAGTJJ010000126.1 GCF_028435365.1 Polyangium jinanense
TGCCAACCAGCGCTGACATCTCAATCGGCAACGGGCCTGTTGGAAGAACTGCGCATCGCGCAGTTCTTCCACGAACGGTCCAGGGCTTGCCCTGGTTCGGGTCGAGGGGCGAACAGCCCCCGCGGGGTCCGGGGCAGCGCCCCGGCGCGGCGTCTCCAAGAGACCCACGCACGAAAGGATCTCATGTCCCGCATATTCACCCTCCTTATAGCATTCGCCTCCGCTGCGTTCGTCCTGGCCATGGGTTGCGTCGGCGGCGACGACGAGGGCCCGATCGACGAGCCGATCGACGCCGACGAGCAGGGCCTCACGGTACCCACGCACCAGTTCGCCAGCTACTACCTGAAGAATGTCCCGACGGTCGACGGGCGCACGCAATGGTCCAGCGTCGTCATCAACAATCCGAACTCCGTGCCGGCCCATGTCACGTTCACCGTTCACCGCAATGACGGGCTCGGGACGCTCGGGACGATCTCGAAGACGATCCCCGCGGGCGGGTGGTACAACTCCTACGGCGACCCGGCTTGGCTCGGCGTGACCGAGACTGACCCCGTCAATCACCGTACGGTCGGCTGGGTCGAGCTCGAATCCGACGCGGAGGTGGCCGCGAACAACCGGATCGACGTGCGGACGGGTACGACGTTCGACTCCCCGGTTTCGCTCTTCAATGACACTCGGTTCCTGAAATCGCCTTCGACGCGGCTCTTCTCCACGTTCTTTCTGCGAAACTGGCCCACCGGGACCAGCGGCGTCACCCAGTGGACGGACATCACCGTGAACAACCCCAGCACCGCGCCGGCGAACATCGCGGTGCGGGTGCACAAGAGCGACGGCAGCGGAGTACACGCGATCCTGAACCGCACCCTACCCGCGAAGGGCGCGTGGTCGTCCTACGGCGATCCGGGGTGGCTCGGCATCGCGCCTACCGACCCCGGCAATGGCGGCGCGATTGGCTGGCTGGAGGTGCTATCGGACGCCCCGGTCGTCGCCTCCAGCCGGACCGCTCTGCGTAGCGGCAACACCTACAATGCCTCGCCCCTCCTCCTCGACGACGCCGGCTTCGACGCCACGCTCTCCGGGGACCTGCGCGCGCCGCTCTTCCTCAAGGGCGCGCCGGCGGGCGGTACGATCACGCAATGGTCGCACCCCATCATCGTCAACCCCAACCCGACGCCCGCGACCATCACGGTCTTCGTGCGTCGGAGCGACGGAGCCTGCCAGGATCTCGCCCAGTTCTCGAGGACGATCCCGGCGATGGGCTTTTGGAATGCCTTCGGCGATGCGAGCTGGGCGAGCGCCACGGGCAGCCAGGGCTGGACCGAGATAACTTCGACGCAGGAGGTCTTCGGGATCAACCGGGTGATGTTCCGCAATGGAAGCACGGCGACCTCGCCCTTGACATGGCTCGACGACGAGCCGCTCGCACAGAAGTCCTCGTCGATGCAATTCGCGTCGTTTTACCTCAAGAGATGGCCGAGCACGGCGGGCTATACGCAATGGACCGACCTCGTCGTCAACAACCCGGACGCCAAGAACCCGGCCACCATCACCGTACGGATCCGCAAGGTGGATGGCTCCGGCTATCTGACCTCCTTCGAGCGTCAGATCCCCCGCCGCGGCGTGTGGCGCTCGGCCGAGGATCCCGAGTGGCTATCGATCCCGAACTCGGATCCCGCGAACGGACGCTCGGTCGGCTGGGTCGAGATCACCTCCACGAGCCCGATCACCGCCCTGAACAGAGTCAACCTGCGGAGCGGCGATACGGCGACCTCGCCCGTCACGCTCTTCGAGGACACCCTGCTCGATGGCAGCATTTCACTTGGGACGGGTGGTGACACTCCGTCCGATCCCCCGTGCGGCGCGTGCCATTAAATCCTGCCAGTCGCTCCGAACGCGGGCGGCCCCGTGCGCGCGGGCGTTCGCCCTGGCCATGGGCTGCGTCGGCAGCGGCGAGAGCGAGAGCACTTCGATTCCCAATCTCCAACCGAGCCCAGGTGGTCAGGACGGCCCCCTGCCCTACACCCCGCTCCGCCACGCCTACAGCGGATCGACCAACTGGAACGTCGCATCCTCCCTGAACGGTCCGCCCTGGTTTCCGATAAAAAAGTGGTAGTTGGCGTGGCGGAGGTAATACCCGGGTAAGTTATACGATTCAAACGACACCCACGGGGTCCCGACACCGGGCTGAATCGAGGGCCTCATGCAGAACGTCGCGTCGTTCCGGTAAAGGGAATCGCCGGCATACGGGTGGAGTTTGATGCGGAAGTCTTGATGCCGAAGGTAGTAACCTGGGAAATTGCTCGATTCGAACGAGTAGCACGCCGTGTTCGCGAGCCCCGGGACGAGGCGGAACGTCGCGTCGGCCCTGTCGAGCCCCGAGCTTATCGTCGTGAGCTCGCCGAGATAGTTTCTGTGGCGCAGATAATAGCCGCGCAGGTTGTAGGATTCGATCGAAACGAAATCGCCAGTCTCGATTGTCGCCTCGCTCTCCCCCACGTCCTCCTCGACCTGGGACGCGGAAGCCCCGCAGCCAGCGATGAGCGCACATTGAACGGCAAACCCCGCTACGACGAAATCACACAATTGCACCACGATTCCCTCCTTCCCTGGTATTTGGGACCCGTGTCTACGCGAAGGCAAACATGTCGAGGTGCGCCGCTCGGTCAAGCCCTTCGGAGGCCTTCTGCTCCTCGATCGCCTCGTCGAGTCGCCCCATCGCGGCAAACGTCATCGCCCGGCTGCTGCGCGCGGCGACCTGGCCCCCACCGCTGAGAAATCGGAAATCCTGGTTTGCTTATCCTAAACGCCGGGCGAGCAGCTCGCCTTGGAGCACATGTTCAGCAGCTTTGCGTCTGTCGTAGGGGAACTCCCGGGGAGCAGAATTGCTGCACCCGTGCGCTCGGGACGGCCATCTTCGAAGGGCCGGGCCTTCGTTCCCTCGGCGGGCAGGGATCGGATCGCGATCCGGGTATCAAGTCATCGAAGATGACGAGATCCACGGCGAGCGCCGCGAGCCGGTCCCGGGGGACGATGGTCACGAGCGGGTACTCCGGGGTGTTGGGGATGGGAACGGGTCAGGGTCCGCGGCTCCGACACGCCGGCGCCGTCAACCCTACCGGCTCGGTTCCCATCCGGTCGCCGCCTTCGCCAACCGAGGTGCCCAGCGCGCCGGGGAGGGACCGGGCCCAGGTCCCCGAAGTGGCGTTCCTTATCGTGGGCGGCGACCTCGATCCCGGTCGGGTGCCAGCGCGTTCGCGCGCGCCCGGTCGCGAGCTAGCCTCGATTCGGTTGTGGACTGAGAGTCTACAACCGAATCGGGGCGTGAACTCCCAGTCGACAGCTATGTATCGGCGGTGGAGTCGGAGCCGGCGGCGGCGGGCGGTGCATCGGGGAGCTTCAGGCTGGCACGATGGCTGCCTGGACGGCGCGTGCACGGTTCCATCGAAACGTCTGCCGGAGAATACATGGCATGCTCAGACAACGAGCCCTCGGGCGCGAAGCACTCGTGACAATGCGGTTTCACGTTCTCGTCCTCGTGGCTTGCGTCGCGTTCGTCGGCTGCGGGCCTCCCCCGCCGCCCTTGGCCGCGGAGGACTGCCCGAGCGCAATGGTGAAGGGGCAGCCCTCGCAGATTACGCTCGTCTCGAGCGCCGAAGGGGTCTCGTTCGAGCCGCCGAAGACCTGTACGGGCTCGTATCCGGACGCCCCAGAGTATTACATCCGCGTGCACGGCCACGGGACGCGCCGGATCGATTACAGCAAGCGCGATCTGAATGAATGCGACGCCCCCGGCGCCGACCCCGTGGCGTGCCCGAAGGTGCACTTCATGGCGATTGGCATGTCGGTGCTCGGGGCGATGAAGAAGACGCTCGGGAAGATGAACGCCGATACCCTGGGGCTCGGGGCCTGCGTCGACTCGAACGCGCCGCTCGACCAGTGGAACATGTCGAGCCGCATCCACGACTTCCGCCACGCCGACGAGGCGCTCCGCGTCATCGACGCCGAGCTCCGCCGCTGGAACATCGGTGACGACTGGGGGCTGTCGATCAGCGGGATCGAATGCGAGGTCGAGGTGCAATTGTAGGCGTGCGATAGGCGGTGCTCCGGCGCGTACATCGGGATGCCGCTTTGGCGGTGCATCGGCAGCACGAGAATCCGTTGCCCGAAATAGCCGCTGCGGTGTCCTTATTGGGATCTGCCCGCCGAGCGGAAGGCGCGACGTTTCAGGGCGAAGGCGATGCCTTCCTGGAGGGTGCCGAGCGTGGCGAGCCCGCTGAGGTCTACGCCCATTTCGATGAACGTACGCGCGATCGACGGCTGGATCCCCGTGAGCACCGCGGTCGCCCCGAGCAGACGCACCCCCTGGGCCGCCCGCACGAGCGCGTCGGCGACCTGCGTGTCGACCGCGCGCACGCCCGTGATGTCGAGGATCGCCACCTCCGCGCCATGCTCGGTGATCGCGCGCAGGAGATGCTCGATGATCCGCTGCGCACGCTCCTCGTCGATGAGGCCGACGATCGGCAGGAGGAGCGCCTGCTCCGCGATGGGCAGGAGCGGGGTGGCGAGCTCGCGGATCGTGGCCTGCTGCGCGGCGATGATGTCCGCCTGGGCCGCTGCCCGCGCCGCATCGGCAAGCTTTATCGGGGTGATATCGATCGAGACGCCGCCGAGCGCGCCATCCATGCCCTGCATGCCGGCGATCGGAAACTTGATGGTGAGATACGTGCGCGTGCCCTCTGGGTGGGGGAGCTCGTCCTCTTTGCGCAAGACATGCCCGGCGGCCATCACCTGCCGGTCAAAGGCGAGAATGCCCTCGGCGACCTCCGCAGGGAAATTGTCGTAATCGGTCTTCCCTCGCATGCTCCCGGGGATCTGCCCGAAGAAAACATCGTGCTCCTTGTTTGTCAGAGCTAACCGTCCCTCGGCGTCCTTGACGTACATGACGGCCGGTGTGTTGTCGAGGAAGGCCTGCAGCATCAGCTCGCTGGACTGAAGGTCCGCAATGCGCTGCTTCTGCACCTCGTTCTCGCGTGACATCTCCTCCATGCGGCGGCGAAGCTCCTGGTTCTCCCGCCGTAGAGCGTCGTTCTCGGCTTGCAGATCCTCCTGCGTCGATGTGCTCATGGTTCTCCTTACGCGCTCCTCCCCGACCCCTCCATCCCGGCGGCCGCTCTCGCTTCCGCCCCGCTCACCCAGCGGGAGCCGTGCGCCCTCGGCGTGCTCCAGGTCCGTGCTCGTGGGCAGCACGGCGAAAGCCGCGGGCGAGGCGCGCCCGCCGCGCGGTTCGCCGCCTGAAACACATCCTCCGGCCGCATGGCCCGAGGAGTATCCGCGGGCGGGGCGAGGCTGTAAAGAGCCAGCGGGAGAGGAAGGGGTCCGGGCGGCGATGCCGTGAGCAGGACGAGCACGCCGAGGCTCGGATCGCGATCCGGGTATCAGTAATCGAAGATGACGAGATCCACGCCGAGCTCGATGGTCTTCGCCACCCAGCCCGTGAGCGCCTCGATGAACTCGCCGCCCTTGCCGTCGTGCGCAGCGGGGATCTTGGCGGCGAGCGCCGCGAGCCGGTCCCGGGGGATGATGGTCACGAGCGGGTACTCCGGGGTGTTGGGGATGGGAACGGGCCAGGTTTCGTCGGGGTAGTTGAGGTCCGGGCTGTCGACGTCGTCGATGCCAAAGATCGCCTCCATGCTGCGTACCTCGTGCTGGAGCAGGGTCCCGAGCGTGTGCATCAGCGCCACCACCGCGTAGCCGTACTGCGACGGACGGCAATCGCCGAGGGCGCCGGCGAGGATTTCATCGAGCGCGCCCGTGCTCGGATCGTCGATCGTCGCGAGATACTTGCTGTATCGCGCCGAGAGGACGCGCGCGCGGAGGCTCGCGTCGTTCGAGCCCCATGCCGCCTTCACCCGATCGATGTCGACGGCGACCGCCGTGGTGTTGGATCCCATGCACGGCACATAACACGAATGGAGGGCGGATGGCCTCGTCTGGTCGCCCTCGGCGTGCGCATCGCGCTGGGCTCGCAACGTCAGGCCGTGGCGACCTCCTCCACGAGCCTGCGGAGCCACATGTTTGCCGGGTCCGACTCCGCGTGCGCGTGCCAGTAGAGGTGAAGCTGCACGGGTGGCAACTTGAATGGCAACGCGCGTCGCGCGAGCGCGTGGACCTTCCCAACCTCGCCCGTCAAGCGTCGTGGCGCGGTGAGCACGTCGTCCGAGTGAGCGACCACGCGGAACGCCGAGTCGTAGCTCTGACAGCGCACCACCACGCGCCGCTCGACGCCGAGCTTCAGCAGCGCGCGATCCTCGAGCACGAGCCCCGTCGCTCGACTCGACACGAGGACGTGAGACGCTCCGACGTACTGCGCGATCGAAAGCTTCCGCCGAAGGGGATGCCCATCTCGCACGACGAGGCAGAAGTCGTCCTCCAGAATGCGACGGTGTCGTACCGGCTCGTGGACCGGAATGGAGACATCGAAGGCGAGATCGATGTGTCTCGACGCAAGCTCACGCGCAATGGCGGAGCGCTGGTACGCGACGCTCGCCACCGTGGCAAGCGGAGCCGCTTTCGCGAGCGCGCTCCGGAGCTGAGGGAGGAGCATCGGCTCGATGGAGTCGGGCATTCCGACGCGAAACATCAGCGTCGTCGTGGAGGGCTCGAACGCACCCCACCGATGGAGGAGTCCGCGCAACTGAGCCAACTGTTCGACGAGCGCGGGCGCCATGCGCAGGCATGCCGCCGTGGGCACCATCTCGGTCCCCTCACGCGCGAAGAGCGGATCGTCGAGGTGCTCGCGGAGCCTTCCCAGCGCATGACTCACCGCCGAGGGGCTCAGCGCGAGGACACGCGCCGCCCGCGTCAGGTGGCGTTCCCGGAAGACGGCCTCGAAGACGCGGAGCAGGTTGAGGTCCATCGTGTCGAAGCGATCATGCACGCGACTCATCGAGGTGCATGAAATCATATCACTTCCTTCATCGGGAAGTTTCAGCGCACAGTTCTTCCATGAAGCGGGCGTTCGCAGCCGCCCCGCGCCTCCGGTCCCCGTGCTCCCGCCGTGGTGGGCGCCCCCAAACAGCGGACATCGGCCATGACAGAGACTCTTCAGCAACAGCAAGCGACCTGCGAATGCGGCGCTGCCCAATTCGAGGTCGGCGCAGCGCCGGCCGTACGTTTCTTTTGCCACTGCACGATCTGCCAAGCCTACAACGACAAGCCGTTTGCCGACGTGACGGTGCTTCGCGCCAAGTACGTCGAAGTGAACGACACGAGCCAGATTGCGTTCAAGAAGTATCGCCCGCCCCCGAACATCAACCGCGGGCTCTGCAAGACGTGCGGCAAGCCCGCGATCGAATTCTTTGGCTTCGGCCCGGCGAAGCTCGCCCTCCTTCCGAGCATCAACTTCAAACGGAAGGAGCTCCTCCCGCCGCCGGCGATACACATTTTCTACCATCGGAGGCTCGGCGACGCCGCCGACGACTTGCCCAAGTACACCGGCTATCTACGCAGCCAGATGGCAGTCAGCGGACTGTTCATGCGGCTGTTCCGAGGATCTGGCGGATGAGCAGGACCAAGCGCATTCTCCACGTCGTCAGCAACGTGGACCACTATGAAGGCCGGTCGACGCCGACCGGCTTGTGGCTCTCGGAGTTGACGCATGCTTATGACGTCTTCGCCGCGCGGGGCTACGAGCAGCGCTTGGTCAGCCCGAAGGGAGGGCGGACACCTCTTGAGCCCCGTTCGCTCAAGTGGCCGCTTCTCGACGCGTCCGCCAAAGCGCGCTGGGCAGATCCAACTTGGTCAGCGCTGCTTTCGTCCACCGCTCGGCCTGACGAGATCGACGCCGCAGACTACGACGCGATTTACTTTACCGGTGGCCACGCCGTCATGTGGGACTTCCCCGACGACGAGGCGCTCCAAGCTCTCACACGCGACATCTACGAGCATGGTGGGGTCGTCTCTTCGGTGTGCCACGGCTACTGCGGCCTCCTCAACACGAAGCTGTCGGACGGACGCCTCCTGGTCGCAGGACGGCGCGTCACTGGCTATTCGTGGTGTGAGGAAGTACTCGCCGGCGTTGCGACGAAGGTGCCGTACAACGCCGAGTCGGAGATGCGCGCGCGCGGCGCGCAATACGAGAAGAGCATCCTCCCGTTCGTCTCGAAGGTCGTTGTCGACGGGAGATTGGTGACTGGCCAGAACCCTCAATCAGCGAAGGCGACCGCGAGCAGCGTCGTGTCTCTCCTCGCTTCATGATCGCACACGACAATCGCGAAGAGAATTTACATGCTTACCAAGTTCAAGAAAGAAGTTCTTGCCTCCATCGCACTCGCGCTTGGTGTTGCGACGTTTGCCAGTGGCTGCGTCATTAGCCATGTGACACGTGAGGGGCCAGAGTGGAATGTTCATGCTGACGAGAAAACGCTTGCCGTCGACGCATCCCCCCAAGGCAACGATGACCTCGCGCCACTGAGCGACGAATTCGATGACGCTTCAACGCTTCCGCAGTGGGCAAAGCTCAGCGACGTGGAGGGATGGCCGGATGAGATCAAGAAGCTGGACGCCAACACGGCGAACCCAGGAAATCTCACCTTGGAACCCTATGCGAGCTTCTGGTTCGGCGACTTTCACGCGCCGTTCCTCTTCAAGAAGGTGACGGGTGATTTCATCGTCACGACACGCGTGCTCGTAACGGGTGCGACCGCGGACGTACCAGCGCGGGGGTATTCGCTTGCTGGTCTGCTCGCTCGCGCACCACACGACGAAGGGCGCAAGAATTGGAAGGAAGGCACGGAGAACTGGATCTTCATCACGGCGGGGAGCGGCGACGGTGACGGCGTCCCTCAGTTCGAGACGAAGAATACCAAAGACAGCTCGAGTCGGCTCGAGCTCAGCCCGCGAACCCCCGGCTGGGTGGAGCTTCGCATTGCGCGTGTCGGCACACGCATCACGCTTCTTCGTCGTGCGGAGAAGGAAGACTGGCGCGTCATGCGCCGAGAAGAGCGTCCCGACCTGCCGCAAACGCTTCAGGTGGGGCTCATCGCGTACACGGACTACGACTCGCTGAAGTGGGACCTGATCTTCAATCGTGTCGACACTTATCACCACCGCGTCATCACCGACGGAGTGCCGGACCTCATCAGCCGGTTCGACTACGTTCGCTTTCAGAGGCCACCGGTATCCAGGCGGTGATCGAGGCCCGCAGCCGCACGCACTGCCACGGGCGAACCCGCTGGGCTGGCTTGCTTGCACTTCCGCCCCTCGCACATCATTCTTTTGCGACTCTCGGACCCGACACGTCGCTCCCGCAGGCGTGCCCGAGGCGCCGGGGGCGCTGAGGGTTTTTTGGTAAAGCTCGAACGCCTGCATTTCCTGGGGGCCGCGCTCGCTCCCATCGCCGATGCCGTCCTCGTGGTCGACACGGACGCGCGCGTCGTCTTCGCGAACGAATCCTTGGAAGAGCTCGCGCTGCCCCCGCGCTCGCCTGGCGAGGACATTCGAGACGAGTTCGCAGGGACGACCGTGCGCTACCAGTACCAGGATGGTCGACCCATTCCCTGGGGCGAGACACCACTCGCGCGGGCGCTCGGCGGCGCGGCCGTCGTCGAGGAGGTTCTCTCGTTGAACGTTCCGGGCAGCACCGATCGCCTGATCGCGGTGACGGCGAGCCCCATCCGGGACGACGCGGGCGGGCTATCCGGCGCCTATGCCCTCCTTCGCGACGTCACAGGCCGCTTGCGCGCCGAGGAGGCGCGGAGGCGCGGAGCGGAAGAGCGCGCGCAGCTGATCGAGCGCATCGAAGCCAACCGCTCGCTGCTCGAGGCGGTGCTGCACCAGATGCCTTCCGGCGTGAGCATCGTGGACGCGAGCGGCACGTTCGTCCTCACCAACGAGCGAGCCGAGCTCATGTTCGGTCCGCAGCCGAAATGCGCGAGTTTCTACGACTACGACGGGTTCGATTTGCATCGCGATGGGCAGCGGTGCACCGCCAACCACTTTCCACTCTCGCGCGCGCTCCGGGGCGAGACCGTGCGGGACGAGGAGTACGTTCACCCGCGCGAGAGCGGAGCGGTGCACGTCAACATCAGCGCGGCGCCAGTCGTGGATCGCGAAGGGCGCATCGTCGCCGCTGTGACGGTGTTTTCCGACATCACCGAGCGAAAACGAATGGAGGACGCGCTCGGCCGCGCGCGCGCGGAGGCGGAGCGCAAGGCGGCCGAGCTGCGCGCGCTGCTCGGGAGCATGGCCGAGTCCGTCATGGTCATCGACGGTGATGGCAACGTCATCCTGCAGAATCGGGCGAACTACGCGCTCGCGGGCCATTGGTTCTTTCATGTCGACGATGTCCCGCGCCACGCACGCTTGCGGATACCGAGCGGGGAGCCCGTACCTCCGGGCGAGTTCCCCGCCCAGCGGCTCCTGCGTGGCGAATCCATCAGGGAAGTCGAATACTCGCTCGACATGCGGGATGGGTCGCGAAGGCATTTGCTGGTGAGCACGAGCGCGGTCCAGCACGGCTCGAGCCCCATCTCGCTCGGCGTCATCGTTTCGCGCGACATCACGGAGATCCGAAGGCTCGAGGAGGCTCGGGAGGACGTTCTACACGCCATCTCGCACGATCTGCGCCAGCCCATCACCGTCATGATGCCGGCTGCCCAGATGCTTCGACGTAACCTCACGCGGAGCCAAATGGACCGCGAGGTGTCCGTCGTCGACCGCATCATCGGTAGCGCAAAACGCTTGGCCACGCTGATCGACGACCTCGTCGACGCGGCCAGGCTCGATTCGGGTCAGCTGCGGTTGCGCGCCGAGCCTTGCGATTTCCTACCCCTGCTTCGAGACATCGTCTCTCGCGCATGGACAACGCAGGATCAGGCGCGCCTGCGAATCGAGCCGCCGCCAGAGGACGTGCGCCCGGTGCTCCTCGACCCTGCGCGCTTCGAGCGAATCTTCGTCAACCTCGTCGGCAATGCGCTCAAATACTCCCCACCCGAGGAGCTCGTGACGATCGGCATCGAAGCACGCGACGCAGAAATCGTCGCCGCAGTGCGAGACCGAGGCTGCGGCGTGCAGCCCGACGACCTCCCCCATCTCTTCGAGCGTTATTACCGCGCAAGGTCGGGCCAGCGGACCGAGGGGCTCGGGCTCGGGCTCTTCATCGTCCGCCAACTCGTCGAAGCGCACGGCGGCCGCATTTGGGTCGAGAGCGAAGTCGGCAAGGGCAGCACATTCACCATCACCCTGCCCTTCGTACCAGCCCCCGAGGCCGTCGCCCGGCGGGAGCGTTGACGCTGAGGATTGGTCTCTTCTTGGGGCCGCCGCGCCGGGGCGCCGCCCCGGGCCCCGCGGGGGCTGTTCGCCCCTCGACCCGAACCAGCGCAAGCGCTGGACCATTTGGGGAAGAACTGCGCGATGCGCA
>NZ_JAGTJJ010000127.1 GCF_028435365.1 Polyangium jinanense
CATCAGCCGCGGGCTCGAACGACTGGCACCCGCAGCAGAGATGCTACGGGTGCTCAGGGAGAATGGGCTCGCGAGATGAGACCAATGCTCAGGCCAGGGGCTGGACCCGGGGTCGATGAACTGCGCGATGCGCAGTTCATCGAACAGGCCGATTCAAGACCAGCGAAGGCCCTGCCAAACCAAGACGCCGCGCTGACGTGTCGATTGGCAACGCTGTCTGTAGTCTTGCCACCGGCCCGTGGAAGAACTGCGCGATGCGCAGTTCTTCCAACTCGAGTCCAGGGCTTGCCCTGGTTCGGGTCGAGGGGCGAACAGCCCCCGCGGGGCCCGGGGCAGCGCCCCGGCGCGGCGGCCCCAAGGGTGAAATCAGGGCAGAAGCCGCGAGAGGAAGCTCCACTTCGTCGACTGCCCGGACTTCATTGCTAGAACCGCCGTGATGCCGATGACGCCCGCTGTGCACGCCAGGTTGATCGGACCCATCACGCTCAGAAAGCGCATGAGGCCTCTCGCCTTCTCGGGCGTCCGGGCTGACGGCTCGTTGCCCGATTGCACGGGCACGGCGCCTTCTGGGGCCTGCTTGCCGAGCTCCTGACCGCTCAGGATGTTCGCCGCGCCCGTGAGGACGGCGGCGCCGAGCAGGATGTCCTTCGCCAGGACGAGCCCGTGCGTCTCCTTGTCGATCGACCGCCCCGAGATCGCCGCGCGACCGATGAACCACGTCAGCGCCGCGATGCCCAGGCTCGCCGCGGTCACCATGTTGTAGCTGTTCCATGCGTCGTGCAGGACCTGCCCTCGCTCCTGCTCGGAGTCGATGTCCTGGACCGCGCGGTGCAGCGCGAGCTTGCCGAACAGCGGACCACCGAAGCCGGCCGCGAGGCCGAGATCATGCAGCACCCAGGCGGACGTCGAGAGCACGGCCATGGTCATTCTCCCTTCCTGACGAATGCATCGGCCCCGGGGGGACCGTCTTGCACACCGGCGCGACGGTTTGCACGAGCGATGCCGCCGGCTCGACGTGCCCGCCTGGGCGCTCATCGTTGAAATCCCTCGCCCGACGCCTGTACAACGGACCTCGTGAGCCGGATCGACCCCTCCCAGAAGACGCTCGTCGAGCAGCTCCGCGCCCTCGCCGGCGTCTCTGCCGACACGAACGAGTTCGTCATCGTCAAGCAAGAGGGCCGGACCATTCACGTCCGCTTCAGCCCGGGATCGACCGACTCGCTCGACGTCAAGACACCCATCTCGGAGCAGGGCTCCTCGCCGCGCTTCGTCCAGGCGGGGTACCGCAATGGCCGCCGCGAGGGGCCGCTCCTCGTCCCGCGGCCCATGAACCTCGTGCTCCGCAAGGAGACTGCGGCGAATCGCCAGGGCAAGGCCGACGGCGTCGATCGCGAAATTCAGACCGGTGATCCCGCGTTCGACGACGCGGTCTTCATTGATACATTGCTCAACGATGATCTCGTCCGCGCCGTCCTCGCCTCCCCCGACGCCCGCGCCGCGATCCTCTCGCTCCTCGGCGACAATTGCGCGGTGATCCGCATCGACGACTCGACCGCGGGCAACATCTCGCTCGACCTCGTCGAGTTCACCCAGCCCGCGCCCGATCAGCAGCGCGGCGCGCGTATTGTCGACGCCCTCGCCCGCCTCGCCGCGTCCTTGCCTCCCATCCGGGCGAGCGGCGAGACGCCTCCGGTCGACAACCAGTCCGCGGCGGCCACGGCTGGCTGCGTCTTCGCCTTCCTCGGCCTCATCGGCACCCCCATGGCCGTGTACGGCCTCGCGCCGAGCGGCTGCGTCGAATCGGACGGCGAAGGATCGAGCCTCGTGTGCAGCGCGGGCCCGCAATGTTGCGAGCCCCTCTGGACGGGTTTTTTCGTGGGCCTCCTTCTGAGCCTGCCAGTTATCGCTTTCCTCCATCGAATCGTGCGCGGAAAACCGAACTCCTCGACGAGCCGGTTCGTCTTGCAATGCGCCACCCTCGTCGTGTTCGCGGAGCTCGGGCTCGTCGCCTCGCGCCTGTGGCGCTAGGGTCGGCGACGCGCTACCCGGAGGAATCCTCCGCATGGCTCCGCCCCGTATCACCGCTCCCCTCGCCCTCGCGCTCGTCGTGGCCGCGGCCGCGTGTGGGAATGATCGCGAAGGCACCCCGAACCTCGCGCCCGCCCCGATGCCCTCGGCGACCGCGCCCGCGCTCCCGGATCCTCGAGCCGAGGACGCGGGCGACGCTGCGCCGGATGCGCCGAAAACCCCCGCATTCGTCACCGTTTTCGCCGCGGGGGACGTGAGCTTCGGGCGCCTCGTCGGCCAGATCCTCCTGCGCGAGCCGGATCGCGCCCTGTTTGCCCCGATGGAACACCTCCTCCGCGCGGCCGACGTCCGGTTCGTCAACCTGGAGGGGCCCATCAGCGATCAGGGAAACGAGACCGTCTCTCCCGAGAACAACCTCGTCTTCAATGGTCCCCCCGCCTCGGCCGACGTCCTCGCGCGCGCCGGGATTGACGTCGTCTCCACGGCGAACAACCACGCCTGGGATTACGGCAAATCGGCCATGCTGGAGACCCTCGATCACCTCGACCGCGTCTCCGTCCTCCACGCGGGCACGGGCGCGACCCTCGAAAAGGCCTTCGAGCCCGCGATCCTCACGCGCCGCGGGTTCCGGCTCGCTTTCCTCGCGGTCACCGACGTCTGGAACCAGGGCGTCCTCTCCAGACACCCAGGCCGCGCCCACGTCGCCGGAGCCGATCGCGAAGCCCTCGTGCGCGCCGTGCGGGCCCTCCGCGAACGGAGCGACATCGACGCGATCCTCGTCAGTTATCACGGCGGCGAGGAATACCGCGAAGACCCACTTCCCGGCACACGCGCCCTCGCCGAGGCCGTGATCGACGCGGGCGCCGACGCTTTCCTCGGCCACCACCCGCACGTCGTGCAGGGCGTCTCGTTCCACGCCGGAAAGCCCATCGTCTACAGCCTCGGCAACCTGCTCATGCGCATGCACAGCGGCCACCCGTGGACCGAGATGGGCCTCGCCGTCAAACTCGAGCTCGAAAAAGGCGCCCCTCCCCGCCTCTTCGTGTGTCCGTTTCGCATTCACGGCATCGAGCCGATCCCCCTCGCCAAGGATCCTCGACGCAAGGCCTACGAATCTCACTTTTTCGGTCGATTCCAGGCCTTGTCGCGCCGCGTCGGAAGCGCGAGCCTCGGCCCCGCCGGTGAGGACGGATGCGCGCCCGTCGCACTGCCTTCCAGCACCGAAAAGCCGAGATCCGCGGATTCTCCTGCATCGAACTTTCCGTAGTGCCGGCCGGGCATTACCCTTCCTACATGTTCACGCGAAAGCTCCTCCTCGGCCTCGGCGCCTCGTGCGTCGCGGTCGCACTCGCATTCGCTGCCGTCGAACCTCAGGGCACAAAGGCCGCCCACGCCGCCGCGCCGCCCGAAGTCCGCGGACCTCGCGTGGCCGTCCTGGCCACGTTCCCGGGCGCCGAACACACCTCGCTTTATCTCGTCCAGGCCGGCGGAGGCGCGGATCCCGCCCCCGTCGCCACGTTCGCGCACCTGCCCGACGCCGCCGTGCGCGCCGCCGTCGTCCCGGGCACGCCGTACGTGCTCGCGACGGCCGATACCACGCCCTCGCGCGACGCCTCCTTTCATGCCTCCCTCTTCCGCCTGCGACCCCACGCGCCGCCCGAGGCGCTCGTCGATCGGGTCGTCCACGCGAGCCGCCCCCTCGTCACCTCCGCGGGCCGAATCTTCGTCTCCCGCGGCCGCGCCGGCACCGAAATCGAGGGCGGATTGCGCGTCGATCCGCTCACCGTCGACGAGGTCGACCTTTCCACCGGAAAAACCCGCGCCGTCCATGCCGAGCACGGACACCTCCTTTTCCTCGCGGGCGCGGCGGGCAAGGAGATCGTCCTTTATCGTGTCCTGCCCGATCACGCCGACGTCGTCGCCGTCGATCCCGATACGGGTGCCGTGCGTCCCATCGTGAAAAACCTACCGCCCTTCGCCCGCGATTTTTCCATCGACGCGAGCGGTAAAAAGCTCGTCTTCCAGGGCCGCCACGAAACCGACAGCCGCACCTGGGTCATCGACGAGATCGATCTCGCCTCCGGCCATGCGCGCCGCCTCTTTTCGAGCCCGAGCATGACCCTCGCCCCGGCCGTCCTCCCGAGCGGCGGTGTCCTTTACAATCCCCCGGGCCGCGGACTCTCCACGCTCGACGCCGAGGCGCGCGTCGCCGGCCCCCTCGGCCCCGGCGTCGACCTCGTCGCGGCCACGACTGCCGATTCCCGCTGGATCGCCGCCTTGCACACGCAGCCGAGCTCGCTCGCCGTACCTTTCCTCGTCGATACAGAGGCCGGCGTCGCCTCCGTCCTCCCCGCGCCTCGCGGGAGCCGCGTGGCCATTGCCGGGTTTTACCCCGCGAACGGAGGTGCTCTTTGAGCCCCAAGCACCCCCTCGCCGCCGCCGCCTCGCTCGCCCTCCTCGCCGCGAGCGGCGGCGCCGCCGCTTATTGCCCTTCGTATACCGCGTCGAGCCCCGCGAACGATCACGGCTGCGCCATCGAGGCCGTGGCCGGGACGAACCCGACGAACGACGAATGGAACGTCATCTTCGACCTCGTCTCCCAGGGCCCCGCGGCCTGGGGTGACCAGGGCCCCTCCGTCACCGACATCGGCCAGGGCTGCGGCAAACCCGAGCCGTACCAATCCGTCTCTGCGCGTTTCCCTTGCGAATTGCTCAAGGCCCTCACGAAGGTCGAGTCCGGCTGGCGCCAGTTCTGCGTCCCCACCCTGCCCGCGGATCAGGTCGGCGGCGAATCGCGGACCATCATCTCCTTCGATTGCGGTTATGGAATCGGGCAGGTCACGAGCGGCATGCACGTCGGGGAAAACCCGGACTTCGACCGTGAGCGTGTCGCCTCGGATCCGTTCTACAACCTCGCCACGAGCACCCGCATCCTCGCGGCGAAATGGAAGGCGACGAACTGCGTCGGCGACAACCAGCCCAAGATCGTCGAACACTGGTACACGGCCACGTGGGCCTACAATGGTTTGGCGTACGTGAACAATCCGAACAACCCGAACTACGACCCGAACCGCGGTGTCTGGAAGCCGTCCGTGGGCGGCGCCGCGCCGTACCAGGAGAAGGTCTACGGGTTCATGGAATTCAATAGCCAGTGGGAGACGATCGAGCCGGCCTATCCGAACCCCGGCGACATCGGCGGAGGCACGAGCCCGCCCGATCTGCCCGAGCCCGATTGCGCTTCCCCCACGGATTGCGAGAACAAACGCCCGACCCACGTCACGGCGTGCGCGGGAGCCGTCGGCGGAAGTGGCGGCGCAGGCGGAGGCGGAAGCGGCGGCGCGGGCGGCGGCGGTGGAAGCGGAGGCGCAGGCGGAAGCGGCGGCGCAGGCGGAAACGGCGGCACAGGCGGCAGCGGAAACGACGGCGGAAGCGGCCCCGGCGGCGGCCCCGGCACCACGGACGACGGCAATGGCACCGTCCACGGCGTCGTCACGTGTCAGTGCCGCGCCGCGGGCACGAATGATCGGATTCCCGGGTGGCTCGGCCTCGGCTCACTCGCCGTCCTGGCGAGCCTCGGCGCGCGCCGCCGCCGTCCGCGCCTCTAGCCTCATTCGCAGGCGAGCGACTTCATATCCGCCACGCGTTTCGGGAACTCGGTTTCCAGGATGAAATTCGAGATCCGCGTCTCCGGGCCGTTGCGGCTCCTGCCCACGTGCAGGAAGTTCGTCCCCGTATCGCCCGCGTGGCAACCATTGCACGTCGCGATCGAGAACGCCTTGCGGAGGTTTTCGGCCGCGCCGGGGACCTCCCAGGTGAAAGTGTTCGTCGGCACGCGCGACGATCCGCCGTTGAACGGCTCGCCCTTGAACCGGGAGCCTACCTTGTGCGTTCCGTCCAGGATCTTGCGCTCGTTCTGACGAACGAAATCGGCGAGCAGCGTCGTATTGTTGTGGACCAGGTCCGGCGTCAGACCCACGCTCGCCGGCAGCAGTTTCCCTTTGGAGTTGATCTGGAATTGCCGCAGCTCCCACAGGGGCGTCGCGTCGCCGAAGGTCAGGGCAATCTCGTTCGTGCGCAGTTGATTGAGCACGCTCCCCGGCTGCATCCCTTGCCACGACTTCGCGCTCACGAATTTCTCCGTCAGCACCTCGAGCTTCGTGTTGTACTCCGGCCCGAACGGCAGCGCGCCGAGCGCGTGGAATTCGCGTGCCCAGCTCTCCGGCGTCTGTCCCCGGTTCGACGGCAGCCTGTATTCGAAGATCATGGTGAACGGCAGGGCGCGCCCGTCGGGCCCGTGCACGTTGTACACCATGCGCCCCTCGCCCACGCCCTCGCCGACGTTCAACTTCTTGCGTAAATCGAGCCGGTACACGATGGCGAGCAGGGACATCGGCGCCTTGGCGAGATCGTACGTCTTGCCGTCCGCGCTCTTCGCCCGCCAGGGCCCGAGCACGAGCTCTTCCATCCGGGCGCGCGCCTTGATCGTCAGCCCGTCGACGACCTGGTCCGTGAGCCACGTTTCCATGAATCCCTTGATGAACTCCTGCTGGTCGTGGCCTTTCGCCATTTCCTGGACGACATAGCCGAACGACCATTTCCCGAGTCCGGTCGCCCGCGCGTCCTGGATTACCGACAGATCCGTGATGAAAAGCTCCTTCGCGGCATCGACGACGCAATCGGTGAGCGCCTCCTCGTTTTCCCCGATGGGCTCCGCCTCTCCTGGGTCGGAGACCGGCACTTCACCGCAGCCCACCCCAAGCACGAGCGTCAGCGCAACCGTGAACAAACCATGCATGTTACGTTTCATGACTGCCCCCGCCCCTCGCGGAGTAACGCCCGGCCGTCTCGCAGGACAGAATGTCCCGGACGCGCCCCCGCGGGGTTCTATGGCCATCCGGCGCGCTCGGGCCTCCGAGCTTCGCACCGAAAACCTGCTCCCTACGGAACAGCCACCAATATCATGCGCTCATGGTGAGTCGAGAAGCCCCCCTCCCGCACCCCGTGCCCGGAGGGCATTTTTACGTCCGCTCGCACCGCGCCGCCTCGATTCCGTCGCGCAAGCTCCGGAGCAAGAGAATCCCCTCGAGATCCACGTTCGCGTGGACCAACGTCCGCGCAAGCTTCGACGTGATGCCCGTGGCGATGGGGCGCGCCCCGAGCAGGCGAATCGCACGTCCGAGGCGCGCCACCTGCTCGGCCGTCTCCGCCGTGAGCGCGTCCGCTCCGGTCAAATCCAGGATTACGGTCTCCGCGCCCCGCGCGGAGACGGCGTTCAGGATTCGACCTTCCATCTCCAGTGCGCGCGCGGAATCGAGCACCCCGATGATCGGCAGCGCGATCGTGCGCGACGAGACCTCGAGCACGGGCGCCGAGAGGGCCAGGATCTCCTGCTTCTGCCGCTCCACGATGGCGAGCGTCCCCCGAAGCTGCTCCGCGAGCTGCCCTTCCTCGGCCGCGCGCCGCTCCGCCCCGCGCCGCGCCGTCTCGTCGGTGTGGTGCACGAGGATCACCGTCTTGCCCGTCGCCGGATCCGGCAGCGTGCGCGCCTCGACCGCGTGCCAGCGCTCGCCCACGGCCGTGTGCACGGCCGTCTCCAGCGAAAACACCTCGCCCGCCCGCGTCGCCGACAGCAGCGCCTCCGGAATCACATCGTCCGGAAAACGCGCGCGGAATGGCGCGGCGGTCCCGAATGCGCTTTGCGCCGCCGGGTTTTGCAGGACAATCTCCCCTTCCATGTCGAGCAGCGTCACCATCACCGACGTGTGCCGCAGCGCCTCGATGCTTCGCACGAGATCCGGGCTCGGCGCCTTCTCCTTCACGACCGCCTGGATGAGCACACCCGTCCGGCCATCGTCGAGCGGCACGCCCGTCATGAAGAGCTTCATCGTGACGGGCTCGCCCTTTGGATACAGCGTCCATTCCTCCTCGGCCGTCCGGCCCACGCGGAAACCGTCGATGTACCCGCGCATCCGCGTCCGCGTCGACTCCGACATATCGGAGTAATCACGCGCGTAGAGCTCTTCCGGGGTGCTCGCGCGCCAGAGCTCGAGGGCGGGCTTGTTCGCCCAGCGCTGGCGGAAGAAGTCGAGGTCGAACACCCAGGTCGGGACAGGGGAGGATTCCAGGGCGGCGAGCCGTTCGTGAAGCTTCATGGGTCGGGCGTCGACGGGCGACGCAGCACGTCGCAGGGGACCTCGTTTAGGACGGAACCAACGCGGTGTCTACCACGCCCGAGGCCCCTCCCCCAGGCCCGACTCGTGCTGTTCCACGGGCAAACCCGCAATCTCGCGCAGCGCGAGCGGAAAGAAGCTCTCGTTATCCATCGCCCCCGGTGCGCTCCCCGGGTAGCGGCGCTCGATCGAGCGCTTTCCACGCATCGGATCGATCCGGCGGATCACGACCGTCCCGCCTTTCACGTGGATCTCATCCACCTCGATCGCGCTCCATCGCTCCACGCGCTCGCCATCGAAAAGCTCAATGAATTCGCGCCCAATCCGCGCCCGCCGTGAAAGATCCCGCGCGTCCCGCCCGATCTCGAGGGCGCCGTGGGATTCCACGTCCTCGCGCGCCTTCCGGAGCAGCCACTCGTTCCAGGCGCGCTCGGCCGCCACGGCGAACAGATATTCCTGATGCTCCGGCCGCGCCCCGGCCGTGGGCCTCTCGCCCTCGTAAACACCGTGGATCCGGAACGCCACGAAGGCGCCCCGGCGCCCCATCCAGCGCAGATCGAATTCAACGCGGTTCGAATCGCCTTTTTGGCGGGTGCGCACAACCTTTACCAGCGCGCGTGCGTCCTCGAAACGGAGCACCACGCGCGGCAGCGGATCGCCCCACGTGTGGCGCGCGAGCCCGTCCTTGCCCACATACGTGCACGACGCGACCGGGCCATTCACCTCCCACGCGATCGGCGCCGCGAACCACGCCCCCACCGCGGCCGCGACGACCGTCAGCGCCGCGGCGATCGCCTCCGTGAGCGGCGCGCCGACGCCGAGCTGCCGGAGCAGCCACACGAGCATCCCGATGGGCACGAGCGAGACCACGCCCACCGCGACCGCGCTGAACGCCACGAGCACGGACGTCCGCAGGGCCCGCAGAGAAAGCGTCACCGGCTTCTCCCCGGCCTGCATGGTGCTTCCGACCGAACGAACGTCCCCGATCTCCGGCGGAGGCAGGGCGAACACCCGCATCCCGTCGGCCAGGCGATCCCCCGCGTGTGACGTCGCCCGTGGCGCGATCCGTGTCATGCCGTCCCGCGTCGAGGATATCCTCTCCGGCCGCGGCCCGCGAGCCCAACGTTTTCGGCCTTTACGTCGCCGAGCCTCCCGGATTACGCTCTCTCCGCGTGTCGGGCCACCTGAGATCCTTGGGCGCGGATCGCATCGGCGCATGGGCGTATGCGAATGGCTTCGCGTGGAACCCGTTCCCCGGGGAGAGCTGGTTCCGCCCGTGGGAGCCGCACGACAACATCGCCCCTCCGGGCCACTTTCTCCACTCGGTCACGCGACAGACACCTCACGGCCCGTACGTGCTCGTCGAACCCTGGTACGCGCCGGACCTCGAGACCGAGCCGCTCGAACGAACCATCTTCGCCTACGCCGCGCACCCGAACCTCGTGCGCCGCGCGGCCATGCGGGTCGGCGAGCACTTCGTGACGCGCGTCGCTTACCTCGAAAGCGCGCCGCCGCCGAAGGTCCAGATCGGCGACAAACTCTGGGATCAGCACGTCACGACGTTCGCCGCCTCGCCTGTCGAGGCCGCCGCCGCGTTCCCCCCGCGCCTGCGCTCGATGCTCGCGAGCTGGGGTTTTCAGGGGCACCTCGAGATGCGCCCTGGCGGCCTCGTGATCTTCATGGCGGGCCTGCGCCCCGTGGCCGAGCATTACCAGCGCTTGCTCGGCGTGGCGCGCGAGGTGCTGCACGCGACCCTGGGCTAAAAGACGAACGGCACGTCGACCTGCACGATCTTGTACTCGAGGCCGCCGCCCGAGAATCCCGTCGGCAGATCGAGCCCCATCGTCAAGGAGACCGCGGGGCGTAGCCACATCTTGTCGCTCAGCTTGAAGTGCCCGCGGGGCCCGAAGCCGAGCGTCCAGTTGTCGATCCGCGTGGGATCGGTGCCCTTCTCGATGGTCCCGTTCGAGACCCAGAGCTGGTAGCGGAGCTCGGTGCCGATCGAGAGCTGCGGAATCACGAACCACCCGAAATGCAGGCCCGCGGTGAGGTTCGTCCGGGCCGCATCCTTGTCGAGCGTGGCGCCGCGCACGCGGAGGAGCTGCAAGAGCGTCACCTCGGCCTGGAGCGTGATCCCGTTCGCGATGTACCCGATGCCCGCACCGACGATCGGGGTCATGTAGTTGATCTGGAAGAGCGCGTTGTCCATCGAGGCGCGCGCATAGATGCCGTCGAGGTTCGCCGTGCGGGTCGCCATGTCGGGCGTGTCGCCGCCGCCCGTGCCCACGGGGATCGTGGTGGCGGCGAACAGGCCCACCTTCCACGACTCGCCGAGCGGAATCGAGTAGAGCGCGCCGATCGCGGGGTTGATGAACGACGTGGCCTTCGTGCCCTCGGGCCCCGACGTCTCGCTGTGGATCATGCCGAGCCGCACGATGGCGGCGAGGTTCGGCAGGATCTTGTAGCTCCCGAGCAGAAGCACCGGGACCGTGGTCTTCGTCTTCGAGAACGCGAACGTCGTGTCGAGACGAACCACGTTCCCCGCGGTCACCGGCCGGAGCATGAAGGGCAACGAGTACGGCGCCGGGGTCTTTTTCGCCGCGGGCTCCGGCGCGGCAGGCGGGGTCTCCGCCGGGGGGTTTTGTTGCGCGCGCGCTGGAAGGGCGGACGAGAGGCCGCCGAACGCGAGCCCTACCGCAACCAAACGTGACAGCCCACGACGAACCCCAATTCCGTTTTTCACGACCCTACTCTCTCCTCTCCGATCCCAACGTATCCGAGAGCAAGCGCAAGGTGCGAAAAATCCGAGCCGTGTTCGTGCGCGGCTTGGCGTGCCAGACCACGGCGGCTCGACCCGACCCCGACGCGCGCGACCGCTGCGCGGGCAAACCATAACGTTCGATACTCCTCTTCTTGGGGCCGCCGCGCCGGGGCGCTGCCCCGGGCCCCGCGGGGGCTGTTCGCCCCTCGACCCGAACCAGGGCAAGCCCTGGACCTCAGGGGGAAGAACTGCGCGATGCGCAGTTCTTCCCAC
>NZ_JAGTJJ010000013.1 GCF_028435365.1 Polyangium jinanense
TGGCAAGACCAGGGACGGCGTTGCCAATCGCGACGTCAGCGTGGCGGTCTTGGTTTGGCGCGGTCGCTCGCCAGTCTTGACTCGGCCTGTTCGATGAACTGCGCATCGCGCAGTTCATCGACCCCGGGTCCAGCGCTTGCGCTGGTCCGGGTCCAGGGGTGGACAACCCCTGGTGGGGCCTGGGGCAACGCCCCAGCTCAGCGCCTCCCAGGGGCCGCTCTTGCGCGCGCATTGCGGGTCGTATACTTCTCACGAGCAGCCTGCCATGAACGCCACGGACCTCTTCCTACGCGCCCGCGACCACCTGCTCGCAACACGCGACGACCATGATCGCGCGTGCGCTGGCTTTTCCTGGCCCGTGCTCGAGCACTTCAATTGGGCCACCGACTGGTTCGACGTGTACGCCCGCGGCAACACGCGCCGCGCGCTCTGGATCGTCGACGAGTCGGGTGCCGAAACGACCGCCACGTTTGCCGAGCTGTCCGAGCGCTCCACGCGCGTGGCGCGGTTTCTCCACGGGCTCGGCGTCGAACGCGGCGCGCGTATCCTGGTCATGCTCCCCAACGTGCTGCCGCTGTGGGAGGTGCTGCTCGGCGCCGCGAAGATCGGCGCGGTGCTCATCCCGGCCACGACGCAGCTCACCGCCGAGGACGTGGCCGACCGGCTCACGCGCGGCGAGGTGCGCTGCGTGATCGCCGAGTCCGCGGTCGCAGACCGCTTTGGCGCCGCCGGCCCGGACGTGGTGCGCATCGCCGTGGGCGAGCCGATCGAGGGCTGGACGCGCTACGACGACGCATACGCCGCGCCTGCCGCTTTGCCCACGAGTGCCACGCCCACGCGCGCGACCGACCCGCTGCTGCTTTACTTCACCTCGGGCACCACGGCCAAACCGAAGCTCGTGTTGCACACGCACCAGAGTTATCCCGTGGGGCACCTGTCCACGATGTACTGGGTGGGGCTGCGCGAGGGGGACACGCACCTCAACATCAGCTCGCCCGGCTGGGCCAAGCACGCCTGGTCGAGCGTGTTCGCACCGTGGAACGCCGGCGCCACGGTGCTCGTCCACGCCTACAAGCGCTTCGTGCCCACCGCCACGCTCGACCTGCTCGCGCGGTGCAAAGTGGACACGTTATGCGCGCCGCCGACCGTCTGGCGGATGCTCATCCTCGAAAACCTCGCGGCGCACCCGGTTTCATTGCGGGAGGCCGTGAGCGCCGGCGAACCGCTCAATCCCGAGATCATCGATGCGGTACGCCGCGCGTGGAACCTCACGGTGCGCGACGGTTACGGGCAGACGGAGACCACGGCGCAGATTGGCAATACGCCCGGGATGACCGTGGTGCCCGGTACGATGGGCCGGCCGCTGCCCGGTTATACCGTCGCGCTGCTCGACGCCGAGGGCCGCGCCGGCTCCGAGGGCGAAATCGCGCTCGCGCTCGACCCGCGGCCGATGGGGCTCATGGCGGGTTACCTCGACGACGAGGCGCGCACCGCAGAGGTCACCGCGGGCGGATACTACCGTACGGGCGACGAAGCCGTGCGTGACGCGGCGGGGCTTTACACCTTCGTCGGCCGCGGCGACGACGTATTCAAGAGCTCGGATTACCGGATCAGCCCATTCGAGCTCGAGAGCGCGCTCTTGGAGCACCCGGCCGTGGCCGAAGCTGCGGTGGTGCCGAGCCCCGACCCGGTGCGCACGAGCGTGCCCAAGGCGTTCGTGGTGCTGGCGCCCGGCGTGGCGCCCACGCGCGACACCGCGCAGGCAATCTTGCAGTTCGCACGCGAGCGGCTCGCCCCGTACAAGCGCGTGCGGCGGATCGAGTTCACCGAGCTGCCGAAGACCATCTCGGGCAAAATCCGCCGCGTCGAGCTACGCAAGCTCGAGGCAGCGCGCCGCGCGCGGAACGAGCGCGGCGCGCTGGAGTGGACGACCGAGGACTTCGGCGAGGTCCGCGGCTAGGGGCCGCCGCGCCGGGGCGCTGCCCCGGACCCCGCGGGGGCTGTTCGCCCCTCGACCCGAACCAGCGCAAGCGCTGGACTCGTGGTGGAAGAACTGCGCGATGCGCAGTTCTTCCAACGGCCGGTGGCAAGACCAGGGACAACGTTGCCCATCGAAATGGCAGCGCGGTTGTCTTGGTTTTCGGGGGTCGTTCCTCGGCCTGTTCGATGAACTGCGCATTGCGCAGTTCATCGACCCCGGGTCCAGCGCTTGCGCTGGTCCGGGTCCAGGGGTGGACAACCCCTGGTGGGGCCTGGGGCAACGCCCCAGCTCAACGCCTCCCCGATGACACCCATGCTCAGCTCAGAGATCGATCTGCATTCCCAGCTCGACGACCCTGCCTGGGGGAAGCCCGAAGTAGGCCGTCGCCGGCCTGGCATTCCGCGAGATGAACGCGAAGAGATCCTTCCGCCACTTCATCATTCTCGATCGCCCCGTCGGCAGGAGCGTCTCGCGGCCGAGGTAATAACTCGTGTTGCGGAGCTCCACGACGAGACCGTGGTCCTTGCACTGGGCGAGCACGCTCGGCACGTTCGGCGTCTGCATGAAGCCATACCGCGCCGTCACCCGGTAAAACCCGTGGCCCATGTCGACCACCGCGACCCGCTCCTCGGGCGCGATCTCGGGGACACGCTCGTTCACCACGGAGAGCAGCACGACCTGCTCGTGCAGCACCTTGTTGTGATTGAGATGGTGCCGCAGCACGGGCGGCGTGCCCTGCGGGTTTGAGGCCATGAACACGGCCGTCCCCGGCACGCGGTGCGGCTTCCGCTCCTCCACGTCGCGCAGAAACGATTCGAGCGGAAGGAGGTTCGCCTGGAAGGCTTCGCCGAGGATCCGGCGGCCCGTCTTCCAGGTCGTCATCACGGCGTAGATGCCGGCGCCCATGACGATTGGGAACCATCCGCCGTGGAAAAACTTCGCGGCGTTCGCGCCGAAGAACGCGAGGTCGATGCTGAGGAAAAGGACGACGGGCGGGAGCGCCTTCCAGAGCGGCCATTTCCAGCGCTGCGTCACGACGACGAAATAGACGACCGTGGTGATGCCCATCGTCCCCGTGACCGCAATGCCGTACGCGGCGGCGAGCGCGCTCGAGTTCTGGAACCAGAGCACCAGGAAGACACAGGCGGCGCAGAGCGCGCGGTTGATCTCGGGGATGAAGATCTGGCCCTCGGTCTCCTTCGAGGTGTGGACGATGGTCACGCGCGGGAAATAGCCGAGCTGCACGGCCTGCTGCGTGAGCGAGAAGGCCCCGGAGATGAGCGCCTGCGAGGCGACGATCGTGGCCGCGGTCGCGATGGCGACGATCGGATAGAGGGCCCAGGAGGGGACGAGGGCATAAAAGGGGTTCGCCGCCGCGGACGGGTTCCGGAGGAGGCAAGCGCCCTGGCCGAAGTAGTTGAGGAGCAAGGCTGGCCAGACGACCGCATACCAGACCGTGCGAATCGGACCGCGGCCGAAGTGCCCCATGTCCGCATACAACGCCTCACCGCCGGTGATGCAGAGGACGACGGCGCCGAGCAACAAAAAGCCGTGGGTCTTGTGTTCCAGGAAAAACCCGACCGCGTGGCGCGGGTCGATCGCCGCGAGCACTGAGGGCTCCTGCCAGATCCAGCGGACGCCGAGCGCCGCGATCGTGACGAACCAGATCAGCGTGATCGGGCCGAAGACGTTGCCGATGCCCGCCGTGCCGCGCTTCTGCACGAAAAAGAGCGTCAAGAGAACCACGACGGTCAGCGGGACGACCGCGGGCTTGAGGGACGTCGTGGCGACTTCGAGGCCCTCCATCGCGGAGAGCACCGAAATGGCGGGCGTGATGACGCCGTCCCCATAAAGAAGCGCCGCGCCGAAAAGCACGAGGAGCACGAGCGGGCCCGCTATGGATCGACCGTCCTTGCGGGCAGGGACGAGCGCGAGCAGCGCGAGGATGCCGCCGGAGCCCTGGTTGTCCGCTTTCAGGATGAACGTCAGGTACTTGACCGTCACGACCATCAGCAAGGACCAGAAGACGAGCGAGAGGACGCCGAGGACGTTCGCGGGCGTCGGATCGACCCGGTGCGTGCTGGCGGGGCTGAAGCATTCCTTGATGGCGTAAAGCGGGCTCGTGCCTATGTCGCCGAAGACGACGCCGAGCGCGCCGAGGAGGAGCGGTAAGCGGGCGGCGTGCGCTGCATGCGCCGCCGAGGGCGCATGCGTACTGGTAGGTGGCACCTGGGAAGGAGTGACCGACATGGGGCGCAAAGAGTAATCCCATCCGGAACGGCCCCAACGTCGCGCGCCCAATCTTGATACTTTCTTGATACCCGGGCGCCGGACCTTGACGCCGCCCTTACACGGGAAGCTCTATACACCGGGCATGCAGATCGTCGGCATGACCCGTCATGGTTCTGCTCTCCTGGCCGCGACAGCCCTGCTCGGCTCCGTCCACGAGGCTCGCGCGGACGAGGCACAACCCCCCGCCACGTTCCAGCTCGGCGGGTATGCGGAAGGCTTTTATCAGTGGAATTTTGGGCGGCCCTCGAACGGCATCACGCATTATCGAGGGTTCGATAACAGGCACAACACGTTCACGCTCTCGAACGTCGCGCTCTCCGCGTCCTGGGACATGGAGCGGATCGTGGGGCTCGTCGCGCTCCAGGTCGGCCACACGCCGAGCACCTATTACCTCGCCGAGCCAGCGCTCGCAGGCGCGAGCGGGACGAATGCCACGAGCGCGGAGCTCTGGAAGTACGTCCAGCAAGCTTACGCCGGGTATCGGTTCGACATCGGGCGCGGGCTCCTCGTCCAGGCCGGTCTCTTTCTCTCGCCGATCGGCCCCGAGGGAATGGCGGTCCGGGACAACTGGAACTTTTCCCGCTCGAACCTGTTTTTCGGGCTTCCGTTCTACCACACGGGCGCGCGCGTCACGTATCCGCTGAGTGACGCCTGGGCCTTGACGCTCGCTTGTTACAACGGCTGGAACAGTGTCGTCGACAACAACGAGGAGAAATCGCTGGGCGCGCAGGTCACGTACACGCGGCCGGACAAACTCGCGCTTTCGCTCCTCTATTTCACGGGCGTGGAGCGGCCCCGCGGCGCCCCCGAGGGCCGCGCGTGGCGGCACCTCGTGGACGCGCACGCGACCGTCCACCCGACGGACCGGCTCTCGTTCATCGCCCACCTCAATGGCGGGACGGAGCCCAATCGTTTCGGGACGAGCGCGTGGATCGCGGGCGCGCTCTATGCGCGTGTCCGCGTCTCGGACAAACTCTACCTCGCGGCGCGAGGAGACGCATTCCACGAGCGTGTGCCGAGCAATGGCAATGGCGAGGGCGCGGCCGCGGCCATCTTCTGGCCGGTCTCCTGGGTCGCGTCCGGCACGGCGACGGCGGACTTCCGGCCGCACGAGCGAGCCTCCTTCCGGCTCGAATACCGCCACGATCACGCGGCGGGGAACATGTATTTCGGCGGCGCGGTCCCGGGCAATGGCGTGGATGCGCCGTTCGTCCCGAACCGCCCTGCCCAGGACACCGTCACGCTCGGCGCGACGACGTGGTTTTGAACATGAATCCGTACCGAAGAGACAAACGACCTGGAATCGATCGGGATCCCGACGAGAGCGCCGAGCAGAGGAGCCTCCTCTGGATATGGCTCGGGCTCGGGCTCCTGCTCGTCGTGTACGAGGCCGGCCAGCCGGCGCCCTTCGGCTCCGTGGGCACGCTCGGCATGTTGATCTCGATCCTGGCCATAAGAGGCCTCGTGGGCTCGTACGTCACGCGCCTCCGCCACGGCGGACGACGCGAGAGGAGTTGACCCAATGGACGCCGTGTTCCTGGCCATCACGGCCGCGTTTTTCCTGATGTCGTGGGGCTTCGTGCGGCTCTGCGAGAAAGTCTGACGCCATGGCGATCCTGACGAACCTCGGCGGCGTCCTCGCCGCCCTTCTCTTCGCTTACCTCCTGTTCGCGCTCCTCTATCCGGAGAAGTTGTCGTGATCGAAAACGCCCTTCTTCGATGCGTCCTGTACCTGATCGCGCTCGTCGCGCTCGCCGTCCCGCTCGGGGCCTACATGGCGCGGGTCTACGCAGGGGAAGCCAAGCTCGCCGCGCGAGTCTTCGGGCCGGTCGAGCGCCTCTTTTATCGCGCCGCGGGCATCCGCGAAGGCGAGGACATGCCTTTTCCTCGGTATGCCGCGGCCGTCCTCCTGTTCAACCTCTTCGGCCTGGTCGTGGTGTACGTGCTCCAGCGATTGCAGGCCCTCCTTCCCTTGAACCCGGCCGGGCTCGGCGCGGTGTCCCCGGAGGTCTCCTGGAACACGGCCGTGAGCTTCGCGAGCAACACGAACTGGCAAGCCTACGCAGGGGAAACGACGCTGTCGCACCTGACGCAGATGCTCGGGCTCACCGTGCAGAACTTCGTCTCCGCGGGCACGGGCATGGCCGTGCTCGTCGCATTGGTACGAGGTTTTACCCGACGCACGGCCGATGGCATCGGGAACTTCTGGGTCGATCTCACGCGAAGCACGCTGTACGTGCTCTTGCCGCTCTCTGTCATCGTGGCGCTCGTGCTCGTCTCGCAAGGCGTCGTGCAGACGTTCGCCGGGAGCCACGTGGCGGAATTGCTCGATCCGACGACCTCGAGCGACGGAGCGGGCGTCACCCGGCAAATCCTCGCGCTCGGGCCCGCCGCTTCGCAGATCGCCATCAAGCAGCTCGGGACAAACGGCGGCGGTTTTTTTAATGCGAACTCCGCCCATCCGTTCGAGAACCCGAACGCCCTCTCGAATTTCGTGGAGATGCTCTCGCTCCTGCTCGTCCCCGCCGCGCTCTGCTTCACGTTCGGTGCGATGGTGAAGGACAAACGGCAAGGGTATGCCGTCTTCGCGGCGATGCTCGCGATCTTCGTGCCCCTGCTCGTCATCGCCACGGCCGCGGAGCAGCATGGCAATCCCGTCCTTTCGAGCCTCGGCGTCGATCAGGGCGCGAGCTTGCTCCAGCCCGGCGGCAACATGGAGGGCAAGGAAGCGCGGTTCGGCATCGTCGACAGCACGCTTTGGACGACGGCGACGACCGCGGCCTCGAATGGATCCGTCAATGCCATGCACGACAGCTTCACGCCGCTCGGCGGGCTCGTGCCGATGTGGCTCATGCAGCTCGGCGAGATCGTGTTCGGCGGCGTGGGCTCGGGGCTCTACGGCATGCTCATGTACGCGGTCATCGCCGTGTTCATCGCGGGGCTGATGGTCGGGCGCACGCCGGAGTACCTCGGCAAGAAGATCGAGGCATTCGAGATGAAAATGGCCTCGCTCGTCATCCTGCTCCCGGCGGCGGCGGTGCTCGTCGGCACGGCCCTCGCGAGCGCCACGCCCGCGGGGACGGCGTCCCTCGGGAATCCCGGCGCCCATGGATTCAGCGAGATCCTCTATGCATTCTCGTCCGGCGCGAACAACAACGGATCCGCGTTCGGCGGGCTGACCGTGAGCGGGACGTTTTACGCGACGGCCATCGGCCTCTGCATGCTGATCGGTCGTTACGGGATCATCGTCCCCGTGCTCGCGATTGCCGGCTCTCTCGCCCGCAAAAAGCTGGTCCCTGCGAGCGCGGGGACGCTGCCGACGCACACGCCGCTCTTCGTGCTTTTGCTCGTCGGGACCATTCTGCTCGTCGGTGCGCTGACGTTCGTCCCGGCGCTCGCGCTTGGTCCCATCGTCGAGCATCTCTCCCTGTTTGCAAGGTGATTGGAGCCCCCTCATGACGACCCGAACCCAGGCTCGTCCGCTTTTCGAGCGCGCCATCGTCGGCCGCGCCGCCGTCGACGCCTTCCGGAAGCTCGATCCACGGCGGATGATCAAAAACCCGGTCATGTTCGTCGTGGAGGTCGGCAGCGCCTTCACCACGGTGCTGTTCCTCCACGCGGCGATCACCGGACCTGGCGAAGCGCCCGCGGGGTTCATCCTCGCCGTTTCGCTGTGGCTCTGGTTCACCGTCCTCTTTGCGAATTTCGCCGAGGCGATGGCCGAAGGACGCGGCAAGGCGCAGGCCGATGCGCTCCGAAAAACGCGCAAAAACGTGAGCGCCAAACGCCTGGATACGCCTCGACTCGACGCGCCGCGCGCCGAGGTGGACTCGTCGACGCTTCGCCGCGGGGACATCGTGCTCGTCGAAGCGGGAGATACCATTCCCAGCGACGGCGAGGTGCTCGAGGGCGTCGCGTCGGTCGACGAGAGCGCCATCACGGGCGAAAGCGCCCCCGTCATTCGCGAGAGCGGCGGGGACCGCAGCGCCGTCACCGGCGGGACCCGCGTGCTCTCGGACTGGCTCATCGTGCGTATCACCGAGAACGCAGGCGAGACCTTCCTCGACCGCATGATCGCCATGGTCGAGGGCGCCAAGCGGAAGAAGACGCCGAACGAGATCGCGCTCGACATCCTGCTCGCGGCCTTGACCATCGTTTTTCTGCTCGCGACCGTGACGCTCCTGCCGTTCTCGAAATATGCCGTGCAGAGCTCCGGGCAAGGCGCGCCCGTGAGCCTCACCGTGCTCTGCGCATTGCTCGTTTGCCTCATTCCTACGACGATCGGCGGATTGCTCTCCGCGATCGGCATCGCGGGCATGGATCGAATGGTCCAGGCGAACGTGATCGCCACGTCGGGGCGCGCCGTCGAGGCGGCCGGGGACGTGACCGTGCTGCTGCTCGACAAGACGGGCACGATCACGCTCGGCAATCGTCAGGCGACGGCGTTTTTGCCCGCGCCCGGCATCAAGGAGGGCGCGCTCGCGGACGCGGCGCAGCTCTCGTCGCTCGCGGACGAGACGCCGGAGGGTCGCAGCATCGTGGTGCTGGCGAAGGAGCGCTTTTCGCTGCGCGGTCGGGACGTGCACGCGCTCGGCGCGACGTTCGTGCCCTTCACCGCGCAGACGCGCATGAGCGGGGTCAACCTCGACGGGCGTAGCATCCGAAAAGGCGCGACGGATGCGATCACGCGCTTCGTCGAGGAGCAGAACGGCGTGGTCCCGGCCGAGGTGCGGCAGATCGTGGACGAGGTCGCGAAGCAGGGATCCACGCCGCTCGTCGTCGCCGAGGGAGCGCAGGTGCTCGGCGTCGTGCAGCTCAAGGACATCGTGAAGGGCGGGATCCAGGAGCGATTCGCGGAGCTGCGCCGCATCGGTATCCGCACGGTGATGATCACCGGCGACAACCCCCTCACCGCCGCGGCGATCGCGGCGGAGGCGGGCGTCGACGATTTCCTCGCCGAGGCGACGCCCGAACAAAAGCTCGCCATGATCCGCTCGTATCAGCGGGACGGGCACCTCGTCGCAATGACGGGCGACGGGACGAACGACGCCCCGGCGCTCGCGCAGGCGGACGTGGCCGTGGCCATGAACACGGGCACACAAGCCGCGAAGGAGGCCGGGAACATGGTGGATCTCGACTCCAACCCGACGAAGCTGCTCGCCATCGTGGAGATCGGAAAGCAGATGCTGATGACGCGCGGCGCGCTGACGACGTTCAGCATCGCGAACGACGTCTCGAAGTATTTCGCCATCATCCCGGCCGCGTTCGCCGCGACGTACCCCGCGCTCGGCGCGCTGAACGTGATGCGGCTGCATTCGCCGGCCACGGCGATCCTGTCGGCCGTGATCTTCAATGCGCTCGTCATCATCGCGCTCGTCCCCATCGCGCTCCGCGGCATTCGTTACCGGCCGGCGCCCGCGCCCGTGCTCCTCCGGCGGAATTTGCTCGTGTATGGCCTCGGCGGCGTGGTGCTGCCGTTCCCGTGCATCAAGCTCATCGACCTCGTGCTCGCGGCCCTCGGCGTCGGTTAAAAGGAATCGAAGATGAAATCGCTCCTCCGCCCCGCGTTCACGCTGCTCGCCCTGTTCACGCTGCTCACGGGCGTCGTGTATCCGCTGCTCGTCACCACGGTCGCTCGCGCGGCTTTCCCGGCGCAGGCGAATGGCAGCCTGATCCGCGAGGGAGAACGCGTGGTCGGCTCCGAGCTCATCGGGCAGCCGTTCGACGATCCGCGGTATTTCTGGGGGCGCCCGTCCGCGACGCCGAGCCATCCCTACAATGCAGCGGCATCGAGCGGGTCGAACCTCGGGCCGACGAACCCGGCGCTGCGAGACGCCGTCGCGGCGCGGATCACGGCGCTCCGCGAGGCGGATCCGGGGAACACCACGCCGATCCCCGTCGACCTCGTCACGGCCTCGGGCAGCGGCCTCGACCCGCACATCTCGCCGGCCGCCGCCCATTTCCAGGTCGCCCGCGTCGCGCGCGCTCGCGGGCTCGACGTGGCGCGCGTCCGTGCCCTCGTCGACGCGCACGTGGAAGGCCGCGCCCTCGGCGTCCTCGGCGAGCCACGCGTGAACGTGTTACGCCTGAACCTCGCTCTCGATCACGCGGAAGCTCGTCCATGACCGATCCCGACAGTCGACCCGATCCCGACGCGCTCGTTCGCCGTGCGAACGAAGAAGAGGGGCGCGAAAAACGCGCGCGGCTGCGTGTTTTCTTCGGGTTCGCCCCCGGCGTCGGGAAGACGTACCGCATGCTGCAGGTCGCACGCGAGCGGGCGCTCGAGCAAAAGGTCGACGTCGTCGCCGGGATCGTCGAGACACACGGGCGCGCGGAGACCGAGGCCTTGCTCGAAGGGCTCGACGTCTTGCCGCGGCGCAAGGTCGACTATCGCGGACGCACGCTTTCCGAGCTCGATCTCGACGCCGCGCTCGCGCGCCGGCCCGGGCTCCTCCTGCTCGACGAGCTCGCCCACACGAACGTCCCCGGCTCGCGGCACGCGAAGCGCTGGCAAGACGCGCTCGAGCTGCTCGACGCGGGCATCGACGTGTTCACGACCGTCAACGTGCAGCACGTGGAGAGCCTGAACGACGTCGTCGCGCAGATCACGGGCATCCAGGTCCGCGAGACGATCCCCGATTCGATCCTCGATCGCGCCGACGAGATCGAGCTCGTGGACATCGCGCCCGAAGAGCTGCTCGCGCGCCTGCGCGAAGGAAAGGTCTATCTGCCGGAGCAGGCGAAGCGCGCTGCCGCGCATTTCTTCCAGCGCGGCAACCTGCTCGCGCTGCGCGAGCTCGCGCTGCGGCGCACGGCCGAGCGTGTCGACGTGGACATGCGGGCGTATCGCGAGCAGCACGGCGTGATCACGCCGTGGCCAGCCGGCGAGCGCATCCTCGTGTGCATCAGCCCCGCGCCGAGCTCGGGACGGCTCCTGCGCGCAGCGAGCCGCATGGCCGCGGGCCTGCGCGCGCCGTGGGTCGCCGCGTACGTCGAGTCGCCCGCGACGAAGACGCCGAGCGAGGCCGATCGGGCGCGGCTCGAAGCCCATTTGCGCCTCGCAGAGACGCTCGGGGCCGCGGTGACGAGGCTCTCCGGCGCGAGCATCTCGGAGGCGCTCCTGCGTTACGCGCGCAAGCACAACGTCACGCGCATCATCATCGGCAAGCCGACCCATTCGCGCCTGCGCGACCGGCTGCGCGGCTCGCTGCTCGACGAGGTCGTGCGGGGCAGCGGGGACGTGGACGTGCACGTCATCAGCGGCAGCGAGAGCGCGGAGACGGCGCCCGTCCCGCCGGAATTGCCGAAGGAGCCGACGCGGCCCGTGATGTACGGGTGGGCCGTTTTGCTCGTCGCGGCCACCACCGTGCTCGCGGAGGCCGTGCGCGCAATCTACCCGGTGCCCGATCTCGAAGTGCTTTACATGCTGGCCGTCATGCTCGCGGCGGTGCGCTTCGGGCGCGGCCCGTCCATCCTCGCGGCGGCGCTGGCGGTGGCTGGTTACGATTTCTTCTTCGTCCCGCCGTTCCACACGTTCGACGTGGCCGACGCGCGGTATCTCCTGACGTTCGCCATGATGTTCGGCGTCGGCCTGCTCCTCAGCCAGCTGACGGCCCGCATCCGGCGCCAGGAGCAAGACGCGCGGCATCGCGAGGCGCGGACGGCCGCGCTCTACGATCTCAGCCGGGATCTCGCGGCGGCGGACGATACCGGGGCCGTCGCTTCGGCCGTCGCGCGCCACGCCGAGCAGGTCTTCGAAGCGGCCGCGCACGTGCTGCAAGCCGCGGACGACGGCGCGCTCGGGACCGTCGCGGTCGCCCCGGCCACGGCAACCCTCGATTCCGCCGATCTCGCGGTCGCCCGCTGGGCCTTCGAACACGCCCGTCCTTCGGGGCTCGGCACGGATACACTCCCGGGCTCGAAGGTCGTCTGTGCGCCCCTCTCCGTCCGGGGAGCGCCGCTCGGCGTGCTCGTGCTCGCGCCCAAAGGAGCGACGCCGCTCGGGGCCGAGCAGCGCGCGTTTCTCGACGCGTTTCGCAGGCAGGCGGCATTCGCCTTCGAGCGCGTGCGGCTCACGAGCGAGGCGAACACCGCCGCCCTGCGCGCGAAGACGGAGGAAATGCGCAGCTCGCTGCTCTCGGCGGTCTCGCACGACCTGCGCACGCCGCTGTCGGCGATCACGGGCGCGGCCACGGCGATGCGCGACGACGGGGGGCTCGGCGCGCACACCCGCGCCGAGCTGCTCGAGTCGATCTGCGAGGAAGCCGAGCGGCTCGAAAGGCTGGTCGCGAACCTGCTCGACATGACCCGCCTCGAGGCGGGCCCGGTGGCGCTGAAGCGCGAATGGGTGCCGCTCGAAGAGCTCGTCGGCTCCGCGCTGACGCGGCTCGAACGAAAGCTCGGGGACCGGCCCGTGAACGTCGCGTTCGCCGAAGGATTACCGCTCCTGTCGGTGGATCCCGTACTCTTCGAGCAGGTGTTCATCAACCTCTTCGAGAATGCATCGCGGTACACGAGCCCCGGGTCTCCGATCGAGGTGCTCGCCCGCGGCGAGCCCGGCATGGTGATCGTCGAGGTGGCCGACGCGGGCCCAGGGCTGCCGCCGGGGAGCGAGTCGCGGATCTTCGAGAAGTTTTTCCGCGGAGGAAACACGGGCGCGGGCGGCGCAGGGCTCGGGCTCGCAATCTGCAAGGCGATCGTCGAGGCGCACGGCGGCACGATCACCGCCGAGAATCGCGCCTCCGGCGGCGCGAACTTTCGCATCCGCGTCCCGATCCCCGGCGTGGCCCCCACCGTCGCCGCGCACGCCCTGGAGGCCCAGCCATGACCGACTTCCGCCCGCTGGTGCTCCTCGTCGAGGACGAGCCCCAAATGCGAAGGTTCATGCGCGCGACGCTCACGTCGCACGGGTATCGGCTCCTCGAAGCGGGCAGCGCCGCAGAGGCGCTCATGCTCGCGAGCACGCACAATCCCGAGCTCTTGCTGCTCGATCTGGGCCTGCCGGACGGCGACGGAATCGACCTGACGCGAAGGATCCGCGAATGGGGCCGGATGCCCGTGATCGTCATCTCGGCGCGCGGGCGCGAGGACGACAAGGTGGCCGCACTCGACGCGGGAGCGGACGATTACCTGACAAAACCCTTCGGCGTGAACGAGCTACTCGCGCGGATGCGGGTCGCGCTGCGGCACGCGCACGCGGGCGGGGCACAGAGCGCGGCGCAGACGATCGAGATCGGGGATGTCGAAATCGATCTCGTGCGGCGCGAGGTAAAAAAGGGGGGCCAGGAAGTGCACCTCACGCCGATCGAATACAAGCTCCTCGTGCTGCTGGCGCAGAACGCCGGCAAGGTGCTGACGCACCAGCACATTTTGAAGGAGGTCTGGGGGCCGGCATACGCGAACCAGCCCCATTACGTCCGGGTCCACATGGCCGAGCTGCGCAAGAAGATCGAAGCGAACCCGGCGCGGCCCAAATTGCTCGTGACGGAGCCGGGCGTCGGATATCGGCTGCGGGATCGAGGGGGCGACGCGGGGGCGTGACGCGTCCGGGACCGGAAAATTTCCCTGCGCCCGGGGAAAAATTCCCACACGGGACGTCACCCGCGCGTGCGGGATCCCCGCGCTTCCCGCCGTGGCATGCTCTCTGCTCTTGCGAACGAGCGTTTGGAGGTCCACCACGTGAAACCTTCCTTCACACGCTGGTTCGTTGTTTCCGTCGGAATGCTCGTCGCATGGGCCGCCTGTGTGCCCGAGCCGAAATCGGTGCCGTGCTCGAACCAGGGCGACTGCGAGGGCAAAAACGCCGCGTTCCAGTACTGCCTCGAAAGCCGCTGCGTCGAATGCGTGAGCGACGCGAGCTGCGGTGTGGGCAATGCCTGTGTCGACGGCGTCTGCGAGCGCTCCTGCAGGGACGGTCGTGATTGCCTCGACGGCTACGCCTGCACGAGCACCCGCTGCACACGTCTCTGAGCATCCTCCCGTCCTTCACGAACCCATGGCCCGCGCGAGCACCGCCGGCGCCGAGAGCCTTCCCGAGACGCGCTCGCGGCGGCGCACCTCCGCCGCGTCCACGAGCATCCGTCCGGCCCAGCGATAGACGTTGAATTCGGAGACCATGCGGCGCATGGACGACATCCGCTCGCGTTGCTCGTCCTCGGGCATGCGAAGCGCCGCGGCCATCGCGTCGCCGGCCTGGCCGAGGTCGTACGGATTGACGATGAGCGCCTCGGTCAGATCGCGCGCCGCCCCGGTGAACTGGCTCAGAACGAGCACGCCGAGCTCGTCGTCACGCGCCGCGACAAACTCCTTGGCCACGAGGTTCATGCCGTCGTGGAGGCTCGACACGTAACAAAGCTCGGCCGCGCGGTAATAACGGAAGACCGTGGGAGGCTCGTGGTGCGAGCGCAGGAGAATGATGGGGCGGTAGTCGCCCTTCCCCCACCGCGCGTTGATCTCGTCGGCCAGGGCCTCGACGCGATCGTTCAGCTCGCGGTAACGGGCGATCTTGGTGCGGCTCGGCGCGGCAAGCTGGACGAAGGTGAAACGGCCGCGGAACTCCGGGTATCGTGAAAGGAGCTCGTCGACTGCCTGGAGGCGCTCCTCGATGCCTTTCGTGTAATCGAGCCGATCGATGCCAACGCCGAGGAGCGCGTCCGCGGGCAAACCGAGCTCCTTGCGCACGGAGGCGCGGCACTCCGCCACGGACGGCAGCTCCTCGAGCCAGTGCACGGGCCATTCGATGGAGATCGGGTACGGCCGGACCAGGCTCCGCCGCGCCCCCTGGACGACCGCGTTCGCCTCCCGGTCGATGCGGCTCTCCATGAACGTGTCGACCGCGTCGATGAAGTTGTTGCAATGCTCTCGGGTGTGAAACCCGACGATGCTCGATCCGAGGAGCCCCGAGATGATCTCCTCGCGCCAGGGGCAAATGCCGATCCGCTCGGCGCTCGGCCAGGGGATGTGCCAGAAGGTCAGGATCGTCGCACGCGGGAGGCGCTCGCGGATCATGCGGGGGGCGAGCGCGAAATGGTAGTCCTGCACCAGGATGATCGGGTCCTCGGTGTCGACCTCCTCGCAGACCGCGTCCGCGAACTTACGGTTCACGCGGACGTAATGCTCCCAGTCCTCGGCCCGGAACACCGGGCGCGCATGCGCCACGTGGCAAAGCGGCCAGAGCCCCTCGTTCGAGAAGCCGTAATAATACCCGTTCTCCTCAGCGTCGCTGAGCCAGACGCGTCGAATGCTGTAGGACTCCTCCCCGGGCGGGACTTTTACGTGGCCGCGAGCATCCGAGGTCTCCTTGTCGGCGCTCCCGCTCCCGTGCGCGACCCATACCCCGGAGCAGGCGCGCATGACGGGCTCGAGCGCGGTCACGAGGCCACTCGCGGGGTGCAGGACCCGCACGCCAGTGGGCGTTTTGTCGTGAATGTAGGGCTCGCGGTTCGCGAGGATGATGACGCGCTCGCCTTCGAGGTGCGTCGTGAGCGTGGATCGCAATCGCGAAGGATTCCAGGGGCCGCCCCGCGCCTCGCGATCGCGCTCGCTGGCGAGGCGCCGGGCGAGCTCCCGCACGTCCCCGACGAGCGGCTTGAAATCACGCGTCACCTCGCCCGACAAGGCGCGCCGCAGCTCCGAGGTCCATACACGAAAGGCCAACCGCTCGCGATCATCGTGATGGTGGCCGCGCCGAGCGAGAGCACGAAAAACGCCACGAGGAGAAGGTTTCGCGTGGTCGCCTCACGCCGCTCCAGATAGCTGAGATCGTGCACGAGGAGCACGCGCCCGAGGGGTTGGCCCTCGGGCCCGACCGTGACCGCGCTGAGGTGCACGCGGCCGCCAGGCAGCGCTTCGGTCGTCGTCCAGGGGTTCGCCTCCGCGCCCTCCTTCTCGATGCGCGCGAGGACCCAGCGGCAGCCGTAATCGAGCGGATACGCGGCCGTCGCGGCGAGGCGCTGGCCGTCGAGCGTGCACGCGGCGGCGCCCATGACGCGCTCGTCCCGGGTGATGTCCTCCAGGGCGTCCACGAGGCCCTCATGGCCGAGCTCCCAGTTCCGCGCGAGGAGCTGCTTGGTGGCGGTCACGACGAACAGAGAACGTGCGCGCAAATCCGACTCGAACCAGCGGTGCGTCGTGCGCGTCAAGGCGACGTACCCGACCGCGGTGATCAGGGCGAGCCCGCACAAAAGGAGCAGCAAGAATCGCAACAGGCGAGGCATGAGTCCCCCATTCACCTACGGTTCATTCGACGGAAAGCACGTCCTCGGGACTTCGTTTGGCCAGGAAAACGAACATCGAAGGCACGAGGAAAAGCGACAGGAAGGTGGACGAAGCAAGGCCGCCGGTGACGGCAAGCGCAAGCGGGCGGTTCGACTCCGTCCCGTGCTCGAGGCCGAGCGCGGTCGGGAGCAAGCTGATGATGGTGGCGAGGCTCGTCATGGCGATGGGGCTGAATCGAGCGCGTCCTGCCTCGACGGCCGCTTCGAGGAGGTCCTTGCCCGACTGGAACGACCGATTCGCATGGTCGACGAGCAGAATGCCGTTCGACACGGCGATGCCGATGACCATGAGGACCCCCATCAACGCGGGAATGGAAAAGCCTTCGCGCGCGCCGAGGAGCGCCGCGACGATACCGACGAGGCATGCAGGGATCGTGAACAACATGACGAGCGGCAGCCGGAGCGACTTGAACTGAATGGTCATGATCATGAAGACGACCATGACGGCGAGGCCGAGCGCGATCCCGAGGCCGCCGAAGGTCGTGCGCATCAACTCGACCTGCCCGGCCATGGCGAATCGCACGTCGTGGGTGCGTGGATCCTGCTCGAGCCGCGCTTCGAGATCGGCGGCGGCGCTGCCGAGATCCCGCCCCTCGGTCTGCATGAGGACGTGCGCGACGCGCTGGAGGTGGTTGCGCTCGATGGAGATTGGGCCTGCCGATCGCTCGATCGCGCCATAACTGCCGAGGGTGACGGCGCCCGAGGAGAGCGCGCGGATCGGGATTTCGCGCAGCCGGTCGGCCTCGCTCACGACCCCGCGATCGTAGGCGGTGACCACGTAATACGACTGGCCATTCGAGCCGTCGACCCAGACCGAGGGTGCATTGATGTTCCCGAGCGTCGCTTCGAGCGTCGTTTGCGCCGCGGCGCGCGCCGTCACGCCGACGAGGCCCGCCTCCTGCCTGTCGGTGGCCACGCGGAGCTCGGGGTAATCGAGCTGCAAGGTCGTATAGATGTCACGGACGCCCGGCACGGTCCGCGCGACCTCGGCGGCGGCGCGGGCCTGGGCGTCGAGCTCTTCGAGGTTGTCCCCGCGCACCTCGACGACGAGCGGGGCCATGTATCCATTCGAGAAGACGCTGGCCACGAGCCCGCCGGGGGCCTGCAAGAAATCCACACCGGGGAAACGCCGCGCGAGGATTGCGCGCATCATGTCGGCGATTTCGCGCTGCGAGTGCTTGCGTTTCTCGGGCGGCACGAGCGCGACACGCAAAAAACCCATGTGCGGGCCGGCGTTCGGGCTGTTCATCTTCGCGCGGGCCTTGCTGGGAGCTCCAACGTTCATGAGCACGAGCTCGACCTCGTCCCTGGGCAATTCCTCCCGGAGCGCCTGCCCGATCTCCTGGAACACGCGCGTCGACTCTTCGAGCGAGGTCCCGGGCGCGAGGCGGACGTAGACGCGCTCCATCGATTCGTCGATCTCGGGGAAAAACGCGCTCGGGAGCCGCGACGCGCCATAAACGCTGCCCGCGACGAGCACGACGGTCGCGAGGACGACGGCGCCCCGGTGGAAGAGCGCCACGCGGAGCGCCGCCGCGTACGCCCCCGCGAGCCTTTCGACGGCTCGTTCGAGCGTACGCGCGAGTTTTCCCGGTTCGTCGTGGCCGAGCAGGTAACGGCAGGCGACGGGCGTCACCAGCATGCTCACGAAATATCCGGCGACCATCGCGGATGCGACGGTGAGCGCGAGGGGCGAGAAGAGCTTCTTCGCAAGTCCCGTCAGGAGGACGACCGGCAGGAGCACCGCAATGGTACAGAGCGAAGCGGCGAGCGCGGGCCCGGCGACGAGGTTCGCGCCCCGGAGCGCCGCCGTCGCGTCGTCCTCGCCGGCGATGCGCCTGCGATGGATCGATTCGAGCACGACGACCGAGATGTCGACGAGCGGCCCCATGGCCAGCGTCAGCCCGCCCAGCGTGAATGCATTGAGCGATTGGCCCGTCGCGTAAAGGACGAGCAGGATGACCGCGAAGCTCAGCGGCACGGAAATGGCCGCGATGAGCACCGAGCGCCCGCTCTGCAGGAAGATCAGGATGACCCCCGCGATGAGGAAGAGCGCCTGCACGATCTCGCGCCCGAGCCCCTTCATCGCGCCCTCGACGAACGTCGATTGATCGAAGATGGGCTGCACGACCATCCCGGGGGGGAGCTCGGGCAGGTGCGCGAGCGCCTCGCGGATCGATTCCACGATCTGCACGGTGTTTCCGCCGGGAATCCGGAGCACGTTGAGGTACACGGCGGGTTTCCCGTCGACGGAGACGAACTGCGTGGGGAGCGTTCCGCCGTCCTCGACCGTGGCCACGTCGCGCACCAGCACCGGGTGCCCATTCACGACCTTCACCACGGACTCGCCGATGTCCGAGACGCGCGGCGCGACCGCATTCGTGTAGACGTTCGCCTCGAAGCCCGCGGCCATGAAGCGGCCCGACGGCAGGAGCGCGTTCGCTTTGTCTACCGCGGCGGCGATCTCGCTCGAGGTCACGCCGCGCGCCTGGGCGCGCACCGGATCGACGACGACGTTGATCTGGCGCTCGCGGCCGCCGTTCGGCGAAGCGCTGGCGACGCCCGGGATCCCCTCGATGATGGGCTCCACGGTGTTGACCGCGAAATCATAAAGCTGCGGTCCGCTCAGCCCGCCGCCATGAACCGCGATCTGGATGAGGGGCGCGTTCGAGGGATCGTATTGCAAGACGAACGGCGGTAGGACACCGAGCGTCTTCGGCACGGACGACATCGCAAACGCGACCTGCTGCTGCACGAGCGATTGCGCGGCGTTGAGGTCGGTCCCCCATTTCAGCCACACATAGATGATGCTGAGGCTGTTTCGAGATTCGCTCTTGATGTGGTCGACGCCGGGCGTGGCGGCGATGAACTTTTCGAGCCGCCACGTGATCGTCTTCTCGACGTCCTTGGGTCCGAGCCCAGAGGCGAGCGTGCCGACGATGAGCACGGGCGGCGTGAGCTCGGGGAAGGTATCGACGGCCAAACGCGGCGTGACGACCGCGGAGAAGACCATCAGCGCGATGCTCACCACGAGCACCGCGAGCGGGTTTCGCAGCGCGAGGCGGGTCATCGGACCGCACCTCCCGAGGGCGCAGGCGTGGACACGGGCACGAGGGACGGCACGGGCGCGGCCGCGCCTTCGACCTTCGCGCGCACCACGTCGCCATTCCGGAGCTGCGCCCGGCCTTCGAGCACGAGGAGGGAGCCAGGCAGGATCGAGGGCTCGAGGAACAGGCTCTTTCCGGTTTCGCCGAGGACACGCGCCGTGGCCTTTCGCGCGACGTCGCCCTCGACGATGACCACGGTCGCCTTCGCGCCACGCACCGTCGCTGCGCGCAGCGGCACCTCGATGGCGGGCTGGGGCGCGCCGACCTCGGTGAAGACCTCGGCGGTGGTCCCCACGGGGAGCGTTCGTTCCGGGTCGGGCACGTCGATCTCGACGTGCAGCGTGCGCGTCACGGGATCGGCCGCTGGAGAGCGTCGCGCGACGCGGGCGGTCATCTCCTTGCCCGTCGCGAGCAGGCGCAGCTTGACCTCGGCGCCCGGCGTGACCGCCTGGAAATCGACCTCGGGGACGTCCGCCGTGACGCGGATGATGGCGCGATCGACCATCGACACGAGCGCCGTCCCGGGCCGCACGAACGTGCCTGGATCGAGGCTCCTGCGGGTGATTTCCCCGTCGAACGGCGCCTTGAGCACGCAATCGTTCACCTCGAGCGCTTTGCCCGCGAGCTCCGCGCGCAGCGCCTTCAATTGCGCATCGGCCGCGGCGCTCTGCGCGGCCTTTTGCTCGGCTTCGTTCTTCGAGACGAACCCATCGTCGACGAGGCCCTGCACGCGCGCCGCCTCGCTCGCGATGGCTCGCTGCCGCTGGTCGAGGGCGCGGGCCTGCATGGCGACGCTCTGGCTGCCCGCAGACGCGTTGCGGCAGTCGAGTGTCGCGAGGACCTGCCCGCGCTTCACGACATCCCCGGGCCGTACGAGCACCGTCTCGACGTAGGCCGAGACGAGCTGCGGGCCGACGTTCGCCTCTTGCCACGGCGCGAGTGTGCCCACGAAGCGCCGCGTGGGCCGATATGTCGCCTCGCGCGCGGGCACGACCGTCGCGGCCTTCGGCTGCGCCGAGAGCGGTGTCACGTCCGACGAATTCGCCCGAAGAAGCAGCGCCGCGCCGCCGCCGAGCGCCACGAAGAGCGTTGCGCCGAGCGCGATCATCACCCGCCGATCCATTCGTTTCATCAGCGCACCTCCGCCACGGCCCGCTGGAGCGCGGCCCGCGCCCTCGCCACCTCGAACCCGCCCACCGCGCGCTCGACCTCGGCCTCCACCCGCAGCGCCTCGGCGTCGACGAGCTCGAGCATCGTGCCGAGGCCGGCCTTGAACCGCGCCTCGGCCTGCTCGTGGTTCGCCCGCGCCGCAGCCGCGGAGCGCTCCAGCGCCCCGAGCGCCTGGCGCGCGGCGACGAGGCCGAGGTAGGCCTGTCGCACGGTCGCCGCCTGCGTCGTGCGGGTCGCCTCGAGCTCCGCCTCCCGCACGTCCTCGACCTCGCGGAGCGCGTCACGCCGGGCCGCGAGGACCGGATCGTAGAGCGGGACGCTCAGCACCACGCCGACGTCCCAGTTCGGCACGAGCGGCGCGAAGCCGTGCCCGCCCACGGTCGATCCATTCGAGGGCGGCGCGCCGCCCGCGCGCCCGGAGATCGCCGCGGTGAGAAAGATGTCGGGCCGCATCTGCGCCGCCGCCGCGCGCGTCTCGGCCTTCGCGAGGTCGACCCGCGCGTGCGCTTGCTGGACCTCCGCGCTGCCTTCCCGGGCGCGTTCGAGGAGCGCATCCAACGAGCCGAGCGCCTCGTCTTCGCCTGCCTCGCCGCCCGCGTCGAGCGCCGCATCGGGCACGCCCACGACGGCCGCGAAGACGGCCTGCGCGGCGGCAAGCGAGCCCTGGGCCCGCACCTTCGCGACCTCGAACCGCGCGACCTCCGCCTCGGCGCGGGCGAGATCGACGGGCGTCCGAAGGCCTGCGAAGACGCCCGCGCGCGCCGCATCGCGATGCGTCGAGGCCCTCGCCGCGGCTTCGTCGGCTGCTTGCGCCACCGACTTCGCCGCGCGCACGGCCCAGTACGCCTCGGTGACCTCGAGTGTGACGTCGAGCTTCGCGCCTTCGGTCCGCTGCCGTTCGAGCTCGGCCTGCGCATCGAGGGCCGCCGTCTGCGCGGCGATCCGGCCGAAATCGAAGATCTCCTGCCGCAGGCCGACCGCGACGAGCGTCGAGGCGTAAGGCGTGAAATCCGGCTCGGCCGAGATGCGGGTCGCGCCGATCCGCGGCAGGTCGACGCGCGGGTTCGAGAGGACGGTCGCCGTGGAGTTGTTGACCGTCGAGCCGAGGATCTGGGCCGTCGCGCCGACGGAGGGGAGCCACTGCGCCCGGGGCACCCGCGCGGCGGCCTGCGCGGCCTGCACCCGCGCGCGGGCCGCGACGAGATCCGGGTTCCGCTTCTCGGCGTACGTGATCGCCTCGCGCAACGAAAAAGCCTTCAGGCCCGGCGATTGCGCGGTGGCCGCGGCCTGCTCCGCCGACGAAAAACCTGGCACGAGCAAGAGGCCAAGCGAAAGCAGCGCCATCCACCGCCGTACGGCGCGATCCTCGTGAAGCATGCATGCTGTATGAGCACCAACGATGCCAAGGGCACAGCAAGCCGAATCGCCCGGGATCCGGGCGTCGACCGAGGCGCGAGAACGGGAAAAATTCCCGACCTTGATGGGAAAATTTCCCTGCATGCGCGCCCGGTCCCGCGCAGGATAGAGCCTCGCTCCGCCGTGGCATGCGCGCTGCAATCGGCGGATCCGCCGCGGGAAACGCCCTCGCCATGCGATCAGCCTCGCCTCCCCTCCCCTTCCGGACGCTCCCCTCGCGGATCGCGCGGGCCATCCGGCGCGGCTGGCTCGTCTGGACGGCGGCGCTCGGGGTGCTCGCCATCACGACGCTCGCGCTGCTCGACGAGCAGCGCGAGTTCGAAGGCGCGCTCGTGGCCCTCGCGCGGCAGCAGCAGATGCTCGCGCTGCTCCTGTCGGACGAGCTCTCCGCGCGGCTCTCCGCGGTGCGGCGGGACGCCTTGCTCGTCGCGGACGACGTGTCCGCGGGCCACGGGCCCTCGGCGGGGATGCGAAAGGCCTATCCGAGCATCGAGGTCCGTTCGTCGGAGAGCGCGCCGAGCGTACGCCCGCCGCGGACGATGTCGGTGCGTGTGCCCTCGACCGAAGGGAGAACGGTCGAATTGACGGTGCCCGTCGCGTGGCTCATGGGTCCTTCGGCGCGGATCGAGCGCCCGGACGAGCTCGTGGTCCTGGTCCGGCCGCCCGACGAGGCGCTGTGGCAAGCGGCCGATGGCCGGCAAATCGAGAGCACGCCGCTCACGCGCGCGGTGTCCGAAGGTCGCGACACCACCCGGCTCGAACGCGACGACGCGGTCGCCCTCGGGCTGCCCCATCGCCGGGCCGTGGCCGCCGTGGCCGCGACCGATGCCGGGTCCCTCGGCCGGTGGACGACCGCGGTGGTGGCGAGCGCGTCGCAGGAGCGGGATCGATGGGATCGAGCCCGCGGCCGATTGCTCATCGGCGTGCTCGTGCCGTGCGCGCTCATCGTGGCGTTCGGCGCGACGGCCTTGCGCCGGCAGCGTCGCGAGCTCGAGCTCGAAAAGCAGCTCGCCCTCGCCGCGCTGGTCCGCGAAAGCGACGAGCGGCTCTCGCGGGCGAGCCGCGCGGCCACGACGGGCACGCTGGCGATGGGGATCGCGCACGAGATCTCCACGCCGCTCGGGGTCATCCTCGGCCGCGCCGAGCAGCTCGCGGCCCGCGTGGGCGAGGATTCGAAAGCAGCGCGCGCGGTGCGGACCATCAGCGAGCAGGCCGAACGCATCACCCAGGTCGTGCGTGGCTTCCTCGACCTCGCCCGCGGCGGCTCCCCCTCGCTGCGCCCCGTCGATCCGGGCGACGTCGCGCGCGGGGCGCTCCGGCTCGTCGAGCACCGGTTCGTCGCCGCGCACATCACGCTCGTGACGGTCGTGGACGAGGGGTTGCCCACGCTGGCGGGTGATCTTCGCCTGCTCGAGCACGCGGTCGTGAACCTCCTGCTCAACGCCTGCGAGGCGAGCAGCCCCGGGACGCTCGTCGCGCTCTCGGTGCGCGCCGCGGACGCGGGCGTCGATTTCATCGTCGAGGATCGCGGCGCCGGCATAAGGCCCGAGGACATCGCCCGCGCGACCGAGCCGTTTTTCACGACGAAGCCCGCCGGCTCGGGCCTCGGCCTCGCGATTGTCCACGAGATCGTGAACATCCACCGCGGCACGCTCGTGCTCGAACCCCACGAGGGCGGCGGCACCCGCGCGCGCATCCACGTGCCTGCCCAAGGTGAGGAGTGCTCCGATGCCTGATCGATCCCACGCCCCGCATATCGTCATCGTGGACGACAAGCTCGAAATGGCCGACATGCTCGCCGACGGCCTGGCCGACCACGGTTTTTCGGCGTCCGCGGTGGCCACGGGCAAGCAGGCGCTCGCGCGGATCGAGGCCGAGCCGGTCGACGCGCTCGTCACGGACCTGCGCATGCCCGGCATGGACGGCATCGAGCTCCTGACCGCCGCGCGCCGCGCCGTGCCGGATCTGCCGGTCCTCGTGATGACCGCTTACGGCGCGCTGGAGACCGCGATCGAATCCATCCGGCGCGGGGCGTACCATTACCTGACGAAACCTTTCAAGCTCGACGAGCTCGTCGTGTATCTCGGCCGCGCCCTCGACGAGTCGCGCATCCGGCGCGAGGCCCGCACGCTCCGCAAATCGCTGCGCGACGAGGCCACGAAGGCGGGCATCGTGGCCAAGAGCCCGGCCATGCGCGCGGCGCTCGACGTGCTCGCCCGCGTGGCGCCGAGCGACGCGCCCGTGCTGCTCATGGGGCCCACGGGTGCGGGGAAAGGCTTGCTCGCCCGGTATCTGCACGCCGAGAGCGGCCGCGCGCGAGGCCCGTTCGTCACGGTGAACTGCGCCGCGCTCCCCGAGCCGCTGCTCGAAAGCGAGCTCTTCGGCCACGCCAAGGGCGCCTTCACGGGCGCGACCACGCGCCGCAGCGGCCTCTTCGCCGAGGCCGAAAGGGGCACCATCTTCCTCGACGAGATCGGCGAAATGGCGCCAGCATTGCAAGCGAAATTGCTCGACGTGCTCGAACGGCGCGTCGTCCGCCCCGTCGGCTCGACGAAGGAGACGCCCATCGACGTGCGGATCGTCACGGCCACGCACCGCGACCTGCGCCGCCGCGTCGCCGAGGGCCTCTTCCGCGAGGATCTGCTCTACCGGCTCGACGTCGTGCCCGTGAACGTGCCACCCTTGCGCGAGCGTCGCGAGGATCTCCCCGAGCTCGCCGCCGATCTGCTCGAAAAGGCGCGCGCGCGCCACCCGACCTCCCGCGTCGAGCGCCTCTCGCGCGAATGCATGCTGGCCATGCTGGAGTATCCCTGGCCCGGCAACGTGCGGGAGCTCGCCCACGCCGTGGAGCGCCTCGTGCTGCTCGGCCGCTCGCCCGAGGCGCTGTTCGCCGACGCGGCGCTGCCCCACGCGCCCGCGGAGGGCGCACAGGGCCCCCAATTCGCCGGGCCCGTGCTGCCCCTGCGCGAGGTGCAGCAACGGTATGCCCGCTGGGCCCTCGCCGAGCTCGGCGGGAACAAGTCGCGCACGGCCGATCGCCTGGGGATCGACGTCAAGACGCTCGCGAAATACCTCGCGGACGAACCCTCGGAATGAGCCGCTGAGCATGCGAAGCCGCTGCGCTGGGGCGTTGCCCCAGGCCCCACCAGGGGCTGTCCGCCCCTGGACCTGGACCAGCGCAAGCGCTGGACCCGGGGTCGATGAACTGCGCAATGCGCAGTTCATCGAACAGGCCAGACTGGTGACGACCTTGCCCATCGAGACAGCCGCGCTGCCATTTCGATCGGGGACGTTGTCCCTGGTCTTGCCACCGGCCTGCTGGAAGAACTGCGCATCGCGCAGTTCTTCCACCTGAGGTCCAGGGCTTGCCCTGGTTCGGGTCGAGGGGCGAACAGCCCCCGCGGGGCCCGGGGCAGCGCCCCGGCGCGGCGGTCAGCGCGACGGGAGCCGCCGAATCGCGAACGAAAGGCCGTCGCGCAACGTGGCCAGCGTGCGCACGCGTGAAAGATCGAGACCGAGAGAAACCATCGTCTGGGCGACGGTGGGCCGGATTCCGGTGATGATCCCTTCGGCCCCGAGCAGGCGGACGGCGCTCAGGATGTTCAGCATGTGCCCCGCCGTTGCCGTGTCGACCACTTCGACGCCCGTCAGGTCGAGGATCGCGAAGCGCGCCTGCGTGCGCGAGACTGCGGCGAGGAGGTCGTCCGTCACCCGCGCGGCGCGGCGGCTATCGACGACGCCCACCATTGGCAGCGTCAGGACGTGATCCCAGACCTGGATGACCGGCGTCTCCAGATTGAAAATGACCTCCTGCTGCCGTTCGATCAGGGCAAGCTTTGCCTCGATCTCCTTTTTGGCATGGTGCGCCTCGGTGATGTTCAAGCTCAGGCCGATGACCTCCGAGACGCGCTTGTCGTCCTCGAGCACCGGGACCATCCAGTGCTCCCAGATGACCCCCTCCCCCTCGTCGATCACGTGAATGTGGTTGCCTGCGAGTGCGCGGCCCACGTGGTCGGTGGGATAGATTTCGAGGAAATTCTGCCCGATGAGCTGTCCACGGGTCAGGCTTGCCGATTCCGAGCCGCGACCGTCGTGGAAGGTGCATACGCCTTTCGGGTCGACCGCCCAGACGACCACGTCAAGGTTGTCGAGAAGCCCCTGGAGGAGCCGCGCCATCCGAAGCCTCTCCTTTTCGGCGGCTATGCGTTGCGCATCGGCGCGTTGCCGGCGCTCTCGCTCGGCGGCGAACCGCTTCCGCTCGCCGATATCGCATAACACGACCACGGCGCCGAGAAGCTCGCCGTCCTTGTCGCGAATGGGCCGGCCGGAGACCGCCATGGACACACCCTGGGGCTGCTGCTCGCTCCGCGCGAACATCTCCACACTGTCCGTGACCTCTCCGCGCCTGGCGCGGGCCAGGGGTGACTCGCTCGGCGGGAACGGGGTCACGCCGTCCGGGAGGTAGAGGCGATAGCGCGACAAGTCCGAGGGGTTGGCGTCGGTTGTAGCTTGCCCCAGCATCGCCTCCGCCGCGGCATTGAAGTGGACGAGCCGGCCCTCTTGGTCGCAAAGGATGACGCCATCGGCAAGGGTATGAAGCGCCGCCCGGAGGAGCGACAGCTCGCTCTCGGGGTCGGGGGCGCTCCCCGCACGATGCTGGCCCTTCCCGGCAGACTCCGACGCCGCGAGGCGCGCCTCCAGCTCGACCACCCGCGCGCGCAGCGCCGCGCACTCCTCTTCCAACCCAGCGTGCACCATGAATGTCCTTCCCTGTGCCCAGGTACGATGATTTCCTGATCTTCAACCCAAGGTCGGTGCCGCTTTGCCTCCGGAGAGCATGGATGGCGGGCAAGGTTCGGGAGCAGGGGAACGCCGCGCGAAACGCATGGGGAGCTTTTCGACCCCACGTACCACGAAAGCGTCCCGCCACACGAGCTTCGATGTGATCAACTCGGGCGTAAGCAGGCGCTCGAGAAGGCGTGGGAAGGCGACACGCGCCTCGAGTCGGGCGAGCGGTGCTCCAATGCAGTAATGGATACCGTTGCCGAAGGCGATGTGCCGGTTGTCTTGCCGGTGGATGTCGAAACGATCCGGCTCCGGGAACACCCGCGGATCGCGGTTCGCCGCGGCGATCATGAGGAAGACGCGCGAGCCGGCGAGGATGCGCTTGCCTGAAAGCTCGACGTCCTCCGAGGCGACACGTGCCATCATGAGCAGCGGCCCGTCCCAGCGCAGCATCTCCTCGACGGCAGAGCTCATCAGCGCGGCGTCGGTGCGCCGCTCTTGGAGCTCGGCAAGCGCCTCGGGGTGGCGGAGGAGCGCGATCATGCCGTTGCCGATCAGGTGCGTCGTGGTCTCGTGCCCTGCGAAAAAGAGAAGCGCGCAGCAGGCGAAAAGCTCCTCCGCGCTCAGGAAGTCGCCCTTTTCCTCGGCCGCGATGAGGCGCGAGAGCATGTCCTCCCGTGGGCGCCGGCGCCGCTCCGCGACGACGTTCTCGAAATAGGATGTCATGGCGCGGAGCCCGCCGACGGCGATCGCGTACTTGTTGGCGAGCGTGCGCGATTGGACGATGAACGCGCCCAGCTCGTCGGACCACTTCTTCAGCAAGGGGACGTCGGCGCGCGGCACGCCAAAGAGCTCGGCGATCATCGTCGCGGAGAGGGGATAGGCGAAGTCGGCGATCACATCCATTTCGCCGCGCTCGAGCGCAGCATCGATCAGCTCGTCGGCGAGCGCGCGTACGCGCGGCTCGAGCGCCAGGACCGATTGCAACGTCATGGCTTTGTTCATGAGGCCGCGGAGCCTGGTGTGCACCGGAGGCTCGTTGAACGACGCCCACATCGAGAGGCTCTCGACGAGGCTCTGCACCGTTCCGCGCTCCGGACCCTTGAAATGGGTGAGGAACGGGCGCACGCGATCGGCCGACAGCCGCGGATCACGCAGCGACGCGCGCACGTGGTCATGACGCGTGAGCACCCATCCATGGAGCTTCTCACTCCAGAAGACGGGCTCGTGCTCCATCAGGTGAAGGAGCGCCGGGAAAGGATCCTCGATGAAGTCCGGATGACGCGGGTCGAAGGATAGGTCCATGGTCCCTCCTCGCGCGTGCACGGTGAAGTGGTCCATGCGCGAATGCTTGGCGACGTATTCTATTTCTCGCGATGTCCTCCCCTTTGCCGCGCCGGCCGCGTTATGGCTCGCGCACACCTTCGACGACGACGTGCTCGAGGCCGACGTCGGTGGGGAGCAGACGCGTCAGGCGGAAGCCCGCCGCGGCCAGCAGATCCCGGTGCTCTTGCTCGGTGCGCATGCGCCCTCCGACCACCGCGAGGAGGTGGACGTCGAGCAGCTCGGCGGGCGCAGAGAAGCCGATCACGGACTCGATCACCAGGATCCGCCCGCCCGGTGGGAGCGCGCGGTGACAATTCTTCAGGATCCGGATCGCCGCGTCGTCGTCCCAGTTGCAGACGATGTGCTTGAGCACGTGGACGTCGGCGCTGGGGACAGCCTCGAAGAAGTCACCGGCGATCACCTCGCACCGCGCCGCGACCGCGCTCGCGGCCACCCGCGTTCGCGCCCCCTCGATGATGTGCGGCTGATCGAAGAGGATCCCCTGGAGCTCCGGGTTCCTCTCGAGGACGGCGACGAGGAGGCTGCCGTGACCGCCCCCGACGTCGACCACCGTGCGGAACGAGGAGAAATCGTAGCGGGCGGCGGCCGCGACGGTATCGACGTAGGTGAAGCTGGTCATCGCCTTGTCGAAGAGCTGCGCGTCCTCGGGGTGGCCCGCGAGATAAGGATAGAGCGGCGCGCCGAAGACGTGCTCGACGGCCGTCTTCCCGGACTGCACGCTGGAGAGCAGATCGAGCCAGGCGCGCGCGTAAACGTCGCCGCCGAACAGCAGCACGAAGTCGCGCATGGAGCCGGGGGCGCCGGTGCGCAGGGTCGCGCCGAGGGGGGCCAGGGCAAACCGCCGCTCGGGTAGCTCGGTGAAAACCCCTGCCCCGGAGAGAGCCCGGAGCATCCGATAGAGCGCGCCCGCGTCGACCCCCAGGGAGGCCGCGAGATCATCACTGCTCCGCGGGCCTTCATGGATCAAGTCGGCGATGCCCAGCTTGGCCGCGGCGTAAATCATCCGCGAGATCCACATGTTGAAGACGCTCAAGGAGCGCATTTGCACCGAGAGGTCGTTCGTTCCGACAGAATTGTTCATGGCTGACTCCTCATGAAGGCGCAGGAGAGGTCGAGCTCCGCTGCCCTAGCCTCGAAGAAACCGCCTTCAGGGGTCGGTGGGGAGAAGGAGTGGAAAGGTCGGCGTGGGCTGTCGATGCCAGGAGCGGAAGGGACGGGGCGATTGTCGTACGCGCTTTGCGGCAACGTGCCTGTACTTAGGCATAACAAAATTGTCAAGCCTGGAAACGCCGCATGGGGCCACGCGCCCGCGCTGGCGGTCCGGCGCCGTCGAAAGCCAGTGGATGGTGAACTTACACGAGGGGGGGAGGAGGATACGAACAGCCGAGGCCGTTCGTCGGCGGAAGGCGTGTCACTTCGGCGCGGCGGCGTTCACCGTCTCGGCCGCGGCGGGCGGGGCTTCCGTCTTCGCGGCCTCTTCGGCGACCTTTTTGAGGTTGGCGAGGCCATTCTCGAAGTCCTTCCCGATCATCGCGTCCATGTCCATGAACAGGCAAAACGCCTTCCCGACGAAGTCGTTTTCGCCGCTCATGAACCAGGTGATCTTCGTTTCTTTGCCGGCCGCCTCGACCGCGAATCCATTTTCGGTCTTGGATTCGAAAGGCTTCAGGAACTCCAGCTTGATGTCCACGCGCTCGTTCGGCTTGATTGCGGCGATGGTCATCCGTCCCGCGCCGACCTCGTCGTTGCCCTCCCATGCGTAACCGGCGCCGACCTCGCCCTGGTTGCCGGTAAACGTCGTCTTCATGTTCGGATCGAGCTTGGCCCAGGGGGACCACGCCTCCCAGGTCCGAAAATCCTTGACCTTGGTAAACACGAGGTCCAAAGGCGCCGCGATGGTGGTGTGACGCTCGACCCGATACGCGGACGGGCGCGTCGCGATCACGATCAAGAGCACGGCGATCACGACCGCGAGGCCAGCGCCCACGCGAATGGCGACTTTCTTCAAGGAGTCCTCCAGGTGTAGGGACAAACCTTGCTACGGCCGGAGAGCGGACGCGTCAAGAATGGAAACGTTCGTCGTAACCAAACACAGCGTCAGCCGGCCGACGCGCGGCGGAGCCGACGGCGTTTGCCTTCTGTCCACGCGCGAAGCGCAAAACGAAGGGGATGCCCGCCGGTGAGCGCCGAAGCCACGTCCCACAAGGAGACGATTTCACTCGTGCCGCGCGGATGGACGAACCAGACCGGCTCCCACGCCTCCGGCGCGAAGCGAGCCCGAAATGCACGCAGGCCCTCGAAATCGTAAACGTTGTGCCCGAGGCGTCGCAGGATGCGCAGGCGGTGCGGCAAAGGCCCCGCGAGCGGGACGAGGCCCATCGTCACCCGCCCACACGCGACGCCCGCGAGCCGCCGCATCGCCGCATCCACGAGGAACTCCACCGTGCCATTCGGCGCGTCGTCCGCGCGGAGAATGTCCTCGAAGAACCAGCCGCCTCGGCCAGGCACCGGCACCGCCACGAGCACGCCAGCCAATCGATCGCCCCGTTCGGCGACGACATAAAGCCGCTCGGAGGGCCGATAAAAAAGGTCCACCGCGAGCAAAAAGCCCAAGGCCCCGCCGCGCCGCCCCGCGAGCCATTTCGTCGCGAGCGCCGCAATCGAAGCGCCGAGCTCGCCCCCGAGCTCATGCGCAGAGGCCACGCGCGCCCGTACGCCTTTGGCACGCGCGCGGCGGATCTGCTCGCGGAGGCTCCTGCGCCCGGCAAGGACGCGTTCCCATTGCAGCGGATCCCAGACCGGCTGCCGGCCAAGGGGCACACGCTCGAAAAAGGTGTCGCGCGGAAATTCCTCGACCGCACAAAACCCAGCGCGTCGCCCCGCCGCACGCGCAGCCAGCACGAACGCGCGCGCCACGCGCCCCGTCTCCTCAGGCGCGCAGAGCGGCGATCCAACCGCGAGCCACGCCCGGCCCGTGTCCGCAAACGCAACCCAGGCCCCCGCGCCGTCGCTCCACGCGCGCATTCCGGGCGCGAGCGATTGAAACGCCACCGTATCGCGCCCGAACCGATGCACAGCCTCGGCGAGCGTTCCCGGCGCAACGGCGCGCGGGAGCGGCGGCGCCGGGAGATCCGTTGCGAGGATCATGCCTTTCGCGAGCGCCGGGAGGCAGGCTCCCCTTCAAAAAACATCGGCGCGGGGCCGTCAGACGCGCCAAGAGCCGCAGCCACCCGCCCAAGGCCCCTCGTCAGGGCCGCGCGCTCGTCCTCAGGCATCTCGGCGACCGCCGCGATGAGCTTGCGCTGGATCGGCGCCGGCGCCTCACGCAGGAGGTCACTCCCAGCAGGAGTGATGGCGATCTCGGCGCGGCGCGCGTCATCCGGGGAGGCGCGGCGAGCAGCAAGGCCGCGCTCGACCAGGCGCCCGACCACGACAGAGACGGAGCTCGGATCCGTGGCCGTGCGGGTCGCAAGCTCGGCGATGGAAAAACTCTTGCCACTCGCGAGCTCGCCGAGGACAAAGAGCTGCGCCCCGCTCACCCCGTGCGCCTTCTCCACAGCCGTAGACGAGAGTCGGAGCGCCCGCACCACGTGCCGGAGGGCATCGAGCGCCGCAGTCACCTCGGTGTCGCGGGCGGCCTCCGGTTCCGATTCATGGGATCCCATGCTTTCGATCACAGGGTAGAGCCGGACGGGCTCGCGGGCAACCGCCCGCAGAGGCAGAGGAGGGATTGCGTGGGTGTGAGCCGCCGCGCCGGGGCGCCGCCCCGGACCCCGCGGGGGCTATTCGCCCCTCGACCCGAACCAGGGCAAGCCCTGGACTCGGGGTGGAAGAACTGCGCGATGCGCAGTTCTTCCAGGAGGTCAGATTCGGTTACGCCTGTTCGAGCGCAAGGAAGCTGAGGACGCCCTCCCGTTCATAGACGAGCGACCAGGCATTGGGGCCGCTCTCCCGGGAGAACCAGGTGCGCATTGGCTCGTCAGGGGGCGGCTGGAACTCAGCGCGGTGTTCCTCCACGAAAGCAGCCACGGCTATGTGCAGGGGTTCGGTGTCGTTCCCGTCGAGTACGAGAAACTCGAAATCGTCGCGCCAGGCCTCGTCAGCGATCGCCTCCTCGGGCGTAGCGAATCCAAGGCGCGCGATGATCGCATTCGCTTCCGTCGGCGTACAAGGAAGGCTGATGTGGATTTGATCGGAAATGCCAATGCCGCCGCTGTAGAAGTACATGTCGTACCGCAGCCCCAGGGGCGGCAGCGAGGGCAGGCGGAGCAGGCGCGCCACGAGCGCGAGGCCCCGGGCGCGTAGAAGCTCGTCCGTGTCGTCGTGGTGAAACCGACGCACGATGTCGTCGTAGGGGTGGAGGTCGTCGGTGTCGGTCACGGGGGGCTCGATCGCGTCACTTTATCACCCCACCCCCCTGCAAGAAGGTTCCGGACGCCCGCAGTCACCTTTGGGGGCGACCCAAACACGTCTCCGGACGCCCGCAGTCACCTTTGGGCTCGCCCCAAGCACACCCCCGGACGCCTGGGGTCATCCTTGGGCGCGCCCCAAGCCCTCCTCCGGACGCCCGGAGTCATCGTTGGGCGCGCCCCAAGCACACCTCCGACTGCCCGGAGTCACCTTTGGGCTCGCCCCAAGCACACCTCCGGGCGCCCGCAGTCGCCTATGGGCTCGCCCCAAGCCCTCCTCCGGGCGCCCGCAGTCACCTGTGGGCTCGCCCCAACCACGTCTCCGATCGCCGGCAGTCACCTTTGGGCTCGCCCCAAGCACGTCTCCGGACGCCCAGACCCCTCTTCGCCCCCTCCCCTTCCCCACCCCGCCGCCCCCTGCCATCCTCCCGCCGTGTCTCCAAGGCCGCGGCTCCTCTTCTTCGACGTGATGGACACCCTCGTCCGCGACCCCTTCCACGAAGTCATGCCCTCATTCCTCGGGATGACCCTGCCCGAGATGCTCCAGTACAAGCACCCCACAGCCTGGATCGACTTCGAACTCGGGCGCATCGACGAGCGCACCTTCCTCGCCCTGTTCCTGCCCGGTCGCTCCTTCAACGCCGAAGGCTTCTGCAACGTGGTCCGCGAGAGCTACGCCCTCCTCCCCGGCATCCGCGAGCTGCTCGTCGACCTGCGCCAAAACGCACCCGACGTGCGCCTCTACGCCCTCTCGAACTACCCACCCTGGTACCGCTGGATCGCCGACCGCTGCGAACTCGACACACTCCTCGACGGCGCATTCGTCTCGTACGAGACCGGCGCACGCAAGCCCGATCCCAACGCCTACCTCGTCCCCTGCCAGAAACTCGGCGAGCAGCCCAAGCAGGCACTCTTCATCGACGACCGCGAAAAAAACTGCGAAGGCGCCCGCGCCATCGGCATGCAAGCACTCGTATTCAACAGCGCCGCAAAGCTACGCGACGAGCTCGCGCAGCGGGGGCTCGTCAAGGCGTAGCGCAGCGCCGGACCGGGGTTTCACCCCGGACCCCGACCAGGGGTTGTCCACCCCTGGACCCGGACCAGCGCAAGCGCTGGACCCGGGGTCGATGAACTGCGCGATGCGCAGTTCATCGAACAGGCCGAGTCAAGACCGGCGGCGATCCTGCCAGTCAAAACCGCCGCGCGGACGTGTCTGCTCGACCGTGCCACAGCGCTACCGCCTCGGCAGGCAACACCGCTCGTGGTCTTGCCACAGGCCCGTCGGAGAAACCGCGCATCGCGCGGTTTCTCCGCCCTCGGTCCAGGCCGTGCCTGGTCCGGGGTGCAGGGGGCGGACAGCCCCCGCTGGGGTGCGGGGCAACGCCCCGCGCGTCCCCGCGCGTATCTTGCCGGCCTTCTGCCCCTGCTTCTATGCTGGCGCTGTTCTGCTGGGGTTTGTGCGGAGAGCCATGTACGCGTCGTTGGTCGAGCATGTTGGGACGGGGAAGATGATTCGGCTCGAGCGACGCTTGTCGGGCGAGCCCTCGTTGCACGGGTACCTCCTTGGCCTTGGGCCTGAGCTTGGGCTCATCCACTGCTTCGATGACTTCGAGCCGGACGGCTACACCCTCTTCCGCTTGGAGGATGTGCTTGCCCATGAGCGCGGCGCCCATGAAGAGCACTGGGACCGCATGCTTGTCGGCGAGGGGCTGCTTGGCGGGCTGCGCTTGCCGTTCGAGGTTGATCTTCGCGGGTTTCCTGCGGCGCTGCGCTCCATCCAGGCGCACCATGCTGACGTCATCATCGAGTGTGAGGATGAGGGCGACGATGATGGCGACTTCTACCTTGGCCGACTGCTCGAGATTGGTGGGGAGACGATCATCCTCCACTACGTGGATGCGCTTGGGCGCTGGGACGAATCGCCGACGTTGATCCCTGTCGAGCGGATCACGAAGGTCCAGTTCGACACGCCTTACCTGCGACGCTTCATGCGCTACACGGCACCGTTCCCGACGCACTGAGCCGGCCGTAGAGGTGCGCGTACAGGCTTGCTGGGCGATCCCAACCCGGTGAGGTCTCGAGCACGCGACGACGCAAGGATGCGGCCTCGGGACCGCTGAGGTGCTCGAGGGCGCGGCGGACTGCGCGCACGAGTGCGTCGACTGTGGGTGCGTCGAAGAGAAAGGCGGTCCCGCGGCTCGGGTGCTCGGCTTCGTCGACGAGGGTGTCTGTGAGGCCGCCGGTGCGCCGTGCGACGGGGATCGCGCCGTAGCGTTGGGCTTCGAGTTGCACGACGCCGCAAGGCTCGAAGCGGGAGGGCATGATCAGGATGTCCGCGGCGGCGAGGAGACGGCGCGCGCTCGTGTCGGGGATGGGGCCGAGGAAACGCGCGTGCGTCGGGTGCGCGGCGGCTGCGGTGGTGAGGGCGTGTTCGAGGGGTTCGTCGCCGGCGCCGGCCACGACGATGGTCGCGCCGGTGCGGCAGAGAGCGGGGATCGCTGCGGCCACGAGGTCTGCGCCTTTCTGCGGCACGATGCGGCCGAGGGAGGCAACGAGGGGGCGGGACGCGTCTGGATCGAGACCGGTTTCTGCGAGGAAGGCGCGCTTGCAGAGGGCCTTGCCGGCGAGATCGTCGGAGCTGAACGGCGCGGCGAGGGCCTTGTCCCGCGTGGGGTCCCAGGCCTCGAGGTCGATGCCGTTGACGATGCCGAGCACGCTGCCGCCGCCCTGCAGGGCGCGCGCGCGGAGCACGCCGTCGAGCAGCTCGCCGTAGGCAGGATCGAGGATCTCGCGCGCGTAGGTGGGCGACACCGTCGTGACGGCGTCGGCGGCGAGGAGGCCGGCCTTGAGCAGGTTCACGCGGCCGTGGAACTCGAGTGCGCCGGGGTGGAAGTGCGAGGGGCCGAGGCCGAGGAGCGCGAGCGTCTCCGGCGGGAAGATGCCCTGGAACGCGAGGTTGTGGATCGTGAGCACCGTGGGCGGGCCTGGGCCGCCGGCTGCGCGGAGGAGGTAGGGTACGGCCGCGCCGGGCCAGTCGTGCACGTGGACGATGTCGAAGTCTCTGGCCATCGCAGAGACGGCGCGCGCGAAGAGGGCGAAGCGACGCGCGTTGTCGTGCTCGCCGTCGCCTTCGCGACCGTAGATGCCGAGGTGCGCCGGGACGTCGGGGATCGTGACGACGCGCGCGCGGACGCCGGGCGTGATCGGGATCTCCGGATCGAGAGAGATGCCCGGAGGCGCGGGGATCACGACGGTGACGTCGTGCCCGAGGCGCGCGAGGGCGCGGGCGAGCCCGGCGACGCCGTCCGCGATGCCGCCGAAACGGACGATGGGCGCGAGCTCGGCCGCGACGTGGAGGAGCCTCACAGACGCATCACGGCGGGCACTTGCCGCCGCAGTCCGCGGGGCACGTGCACTGGTTCTCGTTGCCCTTCGTGCAGGTGCCGTCGCCGCACGTGCCGGTGCACGCGCCGCAGTCCGCGGCGCAGCTCAGGCAGGTCTCGAACGCCTGGCAGGTGCCGTCGCCGCACGTGCCGGGGCAGTCGGCCGCGCAGGAGACGGCCTCGCTGCAGTGGCACACGCCATCGCCGCACTTGGGCCCGCAGTCCGAGACGCAGCTCGTGCACGTCTCGCCGCTCTCGCAGGTGCCGTTGCCGCAGCACGCGCCGGTGCAGTCTTCCGGGCAGGTCAGGCATGTCTCGCCGAAGTCGCACTTGTCGTTGCCGCAGCACGCGCCGCAGTCGGCCGCGCAGGTCGAACAGTTCTCGGTGCCGCCGCAGGACTTGTTGCCGCAGACCTCGCCGCAGTCCTTGGGGCAAGTGAGCTTCGTCTCGCCGGCGCCGCAGGTGCCGTTGCCGCAGCCGCCGGGGCAGTCGGTCGGGCACTTGTCGTGGTTCTCGTGGTTCTGGCAGACGCCGTCGCCGCAGTCGGGGCACGTGCCGCAGTCGGAGGCGCACGCGCCGCAGAGGACCTCGTCCGGCTCGCAGACGGCGTTGCCGCAGCAGTCGCAGTCGTCGTAACAGGTCGAGCACTTCTCGCCGAAGTTGCAGGCGCCGTCGCCGCAGCAGTCGCCGCAGTCCTCCGCGCAGGTCGAGCAGTTCTCGCCGAAGCTCGTGTCACACGTGCCGTTCGGGCAGCAAGCGCCGCAGTCGCTGTCGCAGTTCGAGCAGTTCTCGCCGAAGCCCGTGTCGCACATGCCGTTGCCGCAGCACTCGCCGCAATCGCCCGGGCAGCTCGCGCACGTCTCGGTGCCTTCGCAGTTCATGTCGCCGCAGTTGCACGGGCAATCGACGAGGCAGGTGCCGCACGACTCGCCGGGCACGCACGCGCCGTCGCCGCAGTTCGGCTGCGCGACGCAGGAAGGCTCGCCGCTGCCCGGAGGCTCCTCTTTGCAGACGTACCCCGTCGGGCACGGATGCTCGAGGCAAACACACGGCAGGCTGAGCGGAATCACGCCCGTCGTGCCCGCGGGGAACTCGGTGAAGATCGTCTCCGTGACGGTAAAACCGTCGTCCCGCGCGAGGTCGAACGCGGCCGAGGCGCGGTGCTTCGTGCCCTCGGGATCCGAGAGCGAGATGCGGCGCGCGAGGGGCAGCTCGGCCGCGCTCGCGACGAGCATGGTCTCGGTGGCGTCGAGGCGCGTCCCGGTCTCGACCTTCATCGTGATGGCGCGAAGGCGCGCCGCGCATTCGGTGCCGACACCCATCACGAGCGTGACGTCGGTGACTGTCACGGGTTCGACGTCGCTGCCGCAATGCAAGCCGAACACGACGAGGACGAGGGCGAGAGCCGAGGCGAGGACGCCGCGGAGCGCGAGAGAAGCGGGCGGCCGGGACATGCCTCATGGTCGCGCCGATCGCGGCGCGCGCGCAATCCGAACGGGCTCAGCTACCGAGCGCGCACGCCGAGGAGAGCTTCGCGCCGCAACATGTCGAAGGCGCGCACGTCGCGCCCGTGGTCGTGAGGCCCACGCCGCACGAGAAGCCGGGCGCGCATCCACAGGACGGCCCCGCGTCGACGTCACCGCCGTCGCTCTCGCCCGCGTCGCTCTCGCCCGCGTCGCCCGCGTCGTCGCCGGGCCCTGCATCCGCGTCCTCGCATCCGCACACGGAGCCGACCTGGAAGACGAGCTTGCGCGTCTGCCCTTCGCAAAAGTCGACGTCGATCGTCTGCACGTCCCCGAGGGTGGGCGGGAGGGTGGGCGGACAAGCGAACTCCTTGCCCGGCCCCGCGTTCTCCTGGCCCTTCAAGGTCGCGAACGAGAGGACCTCGATGTTGATGCGATCCGTCGCAGGTTTGCCCGCATCACGCTTGAGGACGAAGCTCGCCGGGTTATCCCCCGCGAGGTTCACGCAGAGCGCGGCGATCTCGGCGGTACCTTTGGTGACCACGACGCGCGCAGCGCCGGGCTTCGCAGGCGACTCGACGGGGGCGAGCTCGACGAGGAGGTAACTCGGATCTCCGGTGACGTCCGATCCGCACGCCGAGACGAGCATGCCGGCCGTCACGGAGAGGAGCGAGCCCACCACGAGCGCGAGGGCCGCGCGTCGGCGAGGACGGGGCGTTTCGCGAGCAGCGCCCTGCATCAGAACCTCACGATCGCGGGGAAGACGCGATCGACCGTGCTCGTCGGAGGGCCGGCCACCACGGGCGCATCGGGACGCGTGACCACGACGATCACGGTCACCAGAGCGGCGGCGCCCACGACGCCGCCCACCGTGCCCCAGAACCAGCCGCGCTTGTAGAAGGGCGGTTCCTGGGGCTTGGGCGCCTCCACGGTCGCGCGGCGCGGCGCGGTGAGCAGGAGCGTCGGGTCGCCCTGCGAGAGCGTCTTCGTGACCGTGGTCGTGTCGTGGCCCTTGGCGCTGATCACGAACACGTGCTTGCCGGGATCGAGCTCGGCGCGGCCGTCCGACGCAAGCTTCAAGGGCACGCCGTCGACGGTGACCTCCGCGTCAGTGGGGCTCTTCTGGAGCTCGATGCGGACGATCTTCGTGGTGACGTCCTCGCGGAGCTTGTCTATCTCGGTCTTCAGCGCGGGCTTGATGGGCACCTTGCGCGCCTCGGCGTCGGCGACCGCGCCGTCGAGGGTGTCACGGGCCTCGACGTAACGGCCGAGGGCGCGCAGCGAGGCGGCAATGTTGAAGCGGACGTTCGTCGAAGGGCTGATGTCGTCCGACTTGCGGAAGGCCTCGAGGGCCTCGGACCATTTGCCCTCGTCGCTGAGCGCGAGGCCCTGGTCGAAGAGGGCGCGCGCCTCGCGCTGTTCGGGCGTGGGTTTGGCAGGGCCCGCGCCGAGCACGGCAGGCGCGACGAGCAAGCAAGCGACGACAGGGGCGATGGAGAGCCATCGCAACGGCGAACGACGCATCAGTCGTAACTCCGAACGAGAGGTCCGCCCTTCTTCAGAGGCGGAGGCGCCCCGCCCGCCTTCGGGGCCGTCGCGCCAGGCTTCGCGGAGGGCTTGGCGGACGCGGCCAGCGGCTCTTGCGCGGCCGAGGACGAGGGCGCGGTGAGAGCCGCCGGAATCGCAGAGGGCTCGGGCACGGGCGAGACGGCCGACGGGGGCGCCGCGGCCGCAGTCGTGTCGTCGCCACCTCGCGCGCCGAGAACGAAGAACGCGACGCAGCCGAGGACCAGCGTGACGAGCACGCCGAGAAAGACGGGCATCCTCGACGCGGAGCTCCGCGGCGGAGGAAACTCCTGCCCGAGCGCATGCGGGTCGCTCGGCGCGACCCCCGGGATCGACGAGCTCGACGTGACGCTCGGCTCCGGGCCGAACGGCACGTAGCTGCTCGGCGCCGGCGTCATTCCGGAGAGGGGCGCGGGGGTGTGCGAGACCAGCCCGGGCGTCGGCGTCTGAAGCTGCCCGGGGGGACGCGAGGGCGGCGTGAACGCGCCCGGCGTCAGTGTGTTGATGCGCGGCGACGAGATCATCTGCGATCGCGGCGCGTTGCTCGCCACGCGCGCGAGCAAGGCCTTCCGGAACGCGCACCGCTCGGGAAAGGTCTCGGCGATCCACGCCGCGGCCGAGGCGGCGTCGTGCGGGGCGCCACGGGCGCGCGCCCAGGCGCGGAGATCGTTCTCCACGGCGAGGGCCGTCGGATATCGCTCGGCGCGATCACGCGCCATCGTGCGCATCACGATGGGATCGAGCGAGTCGTGGATCGCGTCGCGCACGCGGCTCGGCGGCTCCACGACCGCGCTCTGCAGGGCCATGATCGTTTCGAGATCCGAGTTCCGCGCGAAGGGCGAGTTGCCCGTGCAGAGTTCGTAGAGCATCACGCCGAGGCTGAAAACGTCGACGGTCCGATCCACGGCCTCACCGCGGAACGTCTCGGGGGCCATATACGGGAGCTTGCCCTTCAGCTCGCCGTGCGACGTCTGCACCATGCGCTGTTTCGCCTTCGCCACGCCGAAGTCGAAGAGCATGGGGTGACCCGCGTCCGAGAGGATCACGTTCGAGGTCGAAACGTCGCGGTGGATGATCTCCAGCGACTCGCCTTCGAGGTTCTTGGCCTCGTGCGCGGCGTGCAGCGCGGAGGCGACCTCGGCGCCGATCCAGGCGACCATCCAGTCGGGAAACGCCGCGCTGTGGTTCTTCCGGATGTCGCGCAGCATGCGCTGCAGCGGGTCGCCGTTCGCGTAGTCGAGGACGACGAAGTGGTTTCCGGCCTCGAAGCCGACGTCGATCGTCGAAATGATGTTCGGGTGCCGGATCGCCGCAGCGACGTTGGCCTCGTCGTGCAGCATGTGGATGAAGGTCTCGTCCTCCGCGAGATGCGGATGGATGCGCTTGACCGCCACCGGTTTGACGAAGCCGCCGGGCGCGACGAAACGCGCGATGAAGACCTCACCCATGCCGCCGGACGCGAGTCGCTCTACGATCTCGTAGCGACCGAGGCGCTCGGGGACGTCCTGGGACTCCGACATGGGATCGCCAAGGTACACCTTTGGCGCGCGCGCCACAAACCCCCGGCGATCCGCGCCTCGGGTGGGTGAAACGGCGACACGACTGACTGGGCGGTCAGTGCTTCGCGTCGACGGCGCCGGGGCCGAGCAACGTGCCGCACATGGTCTTGCAGAGGATGTCTTGCGCGGCGCAGGTGCACTGGCCCTGCTTCTTCGCCTCGAGCTTCTTCTGCATCTCGGCGATGGTGAACCCGGCCCGCTTCTCGACCTTCTGGATCGTCCACTTGTCCCGGGCCTGCCACGGCGTGCGCGGATCGGTGGGTTTGCCGTCCGCCTCGGCGCAGCAGCGGAAGCTCAAGAAGTAGTAATAAAAGTCTTCGTCGTGCGTGTAGACCTTGGGGCGGCACTGATTGCGGACGCCCTTGTACCAAGGGCCGCCGGTGTGGACGCTGTCGTAAAGCGCGTGGCGTGAGCCCTTGGGTTGCTCGCTCGCGACGACCTCGTCGGTGTTGGCCGGCATGTCGGCAACGCCGAAGTCGCTGATGCAGTTCGGCTGGGAGCCACTCGGCACGCCCTTCCAGAGGCGCGCGAGCTCGTCTCCGTCACGCGCGGCGACCTTCTTCATGTTGGGATCGTCCCAGAGGTGGTCGCCGTTGCACTTGGCTGCATCGCGGACGTAGCCGTGCGGGAAGGGCTTCATCTCGGGGCCCTCGCAGGCGAAGTTCCACTCGGACTCGGTGCACATGCGCTTGCCCACGGAGGCGCACTTGATCTGCGCCTGGTGGAAGCGGTTCATCACCTCGGGCCGCACGCCCTTCTGGTTCGGCCATTCATAGGTGTCGACGCAGTAGCGCTTCTTCACCTTCTTGCCGACGCACTTGCTCGTGGGCTCGAACTCCTCGCAGACCGTCTTCTTGTTCGATTTGTCGAACCAGCTCTTCTTGCACTTGTGCTCGACCTCCGTGCAGTACTCGCCCTCGACGAGCTTCATGTCGGGAGGACACGCGGAGGGCTCGGCAGAAGGCACGGGCGTGGGCGCGGGCGTGGCCATGGCGCTCGTGGCCGGCGGAGGTTCGGCGGGCTTCGCGGTCGTGTCTGCGGGCGCCGCGTCGGCGGGCTTGTCGGTGGGGACAGCGGCCGCGGGGGGCGGCGCGGGGGGCGGCGGCGCCGGCGGCGGGCCGGCCGTCACGGGCTCGGGTGTGGCGGCGGAACACGCGGCGAAAAACACGAGAGCCGCGACGATCGACGGGAGGGACGAGACGATCCGCATACCCGCCCTCCCTTAGTCGAGCAGGGATCCGGCGCCAGCCTCATTTCGGCGGGATGGGCGGCTCGTCGTCGGGCTGCACGCAAGCCGAGAGGTCGAAGAGCATGAAGAGCAGCGCCTTCTCCTGCGGCGAGAGATCCGTCGTCTTGCACCCGCTCGGGAACGCGACGCCGATCTCGTCGCCCGACGAGACGTGGATGTCGCTGAAGACGACACGCCCGCACTGGTTCTCCTCGGCGACGCCGATCGGCGTGTTGAACGTGAGGTACTGGACCGAGCCCGGGTTTTCTCCGTAGATCCAGCGGCGCGAGATGGCCGGGTTGACCTCGTCGACCGTGTGTTGTCCTTCCTTGATGACGAGCTCGCCGGCGGTGGTCGAGGCGTTCACGTTGACGAGCCAGTCGCGGAGCGCGGCGCCCTTGGGGAAGGTGTCGTCGATCTTCGCGGTGAAGGGGTTCGCGAGGTCGGACTGGTGGTTGAAGACCGCCGTCTGCGGGAAGGGATCGGGGCCCTCTTCGAGCCAGTAGTTGTGCCAGTGCGAGGCGAAGATGCGTCCGCCCTGCGAGGCGTAGTCGAACAGAGCCTGCCGCGCGGACTCGGGCTTCTGCCCTGGGTTCTGGTTGGCCTCGCAGGCCATGAGGACGATGTCGTACTTCTGGAGGCTCTCGAGCGTGCCCCAGAGCGTGGTCGCGGCGGCGAAGTTGGCGCCGTTGTTGAGCGACGAGGCGTACTTGCTCGAGCCGCCCGGGCCCGCGAAGAGCTGGACGCGGCCAGGGCCGTCGGCAGGCGTGAACTCGGCGTCGTCGATGCCGATCTTGCGCAGGAGGCACTCGAGCGGATCGGCGCCGCCCGTGGTGAGCGCGATCCGCGGGAGATGCCCCTCGGACTGGTTGCGCGGCAGGCGCGTGATCTGGGGATCGGTGAGCGCGTTGTCGACGCACTCGGTGACCTCGGGCAGCACGATTTCCCGGCGCCACTTGCCGACCTGGATCACGAGCGGGATGTCCTTGCCGACCGGAACGTTTTCCAGGACGAACTTGCCCTCGGTGTCCGTGAGCGCGGTGACCACCGGGTCACCGGAAAGCACGGAGCCGCATTGATCGCAGCTCGCGCCCTCGGGGAGGGGCTTGAGGGGCTCGTTCGGGATGTAGACGGTGACGTTGTAGAGCGGCGTTTTGCCGGCCGGATCGAAGACCTTGCCGCTCACCGTGGTCTTGGCGCCGCCGGCGCAGTTCACCTGCTGGCACTCGAGGTTCGAGCAAGGCGGTCCGCCACCCGTGAAGATGCTGCCGCCGACGCCATCGCCACCCGTGCCGCCCTGGCCACCCATGCCGCCTTGCGCCGTGCCGGCGGAGCCGGCCGAGCCTGTGGGCGTGGAGCTGCCGCCCCCGCCACAAGCGCCCGCAGAAAGCCCGACGAGGATGGCGAAGGTCGCGCCGATCCCCACGCAAACCGCGTGTTTGCCTCTCATGTTGCTGCCTCTCTCCCGGCGCCGCGCGCCAAGCAAAGAACCCGAGCCAGCGCCGGAGAGGGCAACAACTTGAGCCCTCCCGGCCGTCTGCATTCTGCATCAGCCGGGGAAAGGCTGCATCGCCGTCACACGGATGACGTGATGCTCTCGACGGACGCCGCCTCGATGGGGAGGCAGCGTCTAGAATCGAAACGTAGTGCCCAGGGTCGGAATCGAACCAACCACACGCGGATTTTCAATCCGCTGCTCTACCAACTGAGCTACCTGGGCGTTCTCCGCGTTGGCTCTCGCGAGCTCCGCGGACCGCGTACGTTACGCGGATCGTCTCCCAAGTCAAGCGTCCAATCGTTCTTCCGCGACAACTTTTTCTTCGGGGCGAACGGGCACCGGGTCCAGAGCCTCGGCCGAAGGGTTTTCCTCGGGGTTTGGAGCGAGGAGCCCGAGCGGCGCGGGGGGCTCGGCGTCGTCTTCGGCGGGGGACTCGGGGAGCAAGGCCGGGACGACAGGCCCGGTCGTGGTCTTCGGCAAGACGCGATCGACGTGGCGGATGGCCGCCGCGAGCCAGGACGCGCGGAGGAAGAAGACCGCCAGCACGGATGCTTGGTGCACCAAGAATCCGGCGACGACCTGCGACTTGCGCTCGACACCGAGGCGGGAAGCGACGACGAGCGCGGCGCCGAGGAGCACGGCACCGAGCGCGGCGCGCCAGGACCAGCCTGCGAGGAGCGAGAGCGGCGCGCTGCGAAAGGCGGCAAAGGCGCGCTTGATGGAGGCGCGAAAGCCAAGCTCGCCGCGCACGGTCGCGACACGCGCGAGGTCGTGGAAGACGGAGACGAAGAGGACGAGGAGGAGCGCGCCCGCGACGAAGCCGACGCGGATCTGATCGGCGGCGCGCAGGTCGATCGTCTCCCTGCGCGCGACGGCGTTGCCGATGCCGATCGCGATGCCGCCGAGGATCGCCTCCACGATCGCCGCCGCGCCGAGCAAGAGCGAGAAGGTGCCGATCGGGCGGAGGGCCCACGCGCCGAGATCACGCGCGGTGATGCGACCCTTCGCGCCGAGCGCGCCGAGGAGCGCGGCGAGCGGCAAGAGGCTCAGGAAGCAGACGAGGACGAAGAGCAAGAGCGAGCTCGACGTCGCCGGCCTGAGGGCGCCGGCCGAACGGCGCAGCGCTTCGAGGAGGAGCATGCCGCCTTGATCGAAGAGGACGGCATCTCCGCGCGGATAACCGGAGACGGCGCCACCGAGCGTGACGGCGAAGGGCCACGCGAGCACGAAGGCCGCGACGAGGCGGAAGGCGTAGGCGAGCAGCACCACCCCGGGGCGCTTGCGCGCGAGAGGTCTCTCTTCGATCGTGCCTTGCGCGTGGTTCATGGTGCTCACGGAGCGAGGAGCCAGAGGAGGAGCTCGGCGCCGAACACGCCGCGCTCGAGCACCCGCGAACCGGGCCCGCCGCCTCGCTGGCTCTGCGCGTTGTTCAAGAGGTCGTCGTCGAGCAGCACGCGATGCTCGGGATCGATGACGGCCGCGACGAGCTCGCGCTCGCCCTCGTAGTCGACCTCGTGCGTGACGCCCTTGCCGTCCCAGCGCACGCGCTTCGTCGAGCCATCGGCCATCACGAGATCGATGTCGACGGGGAAGACGAGCGTGCCGCGGCGCCGGACGAGGACACGGCCGCGGTAGCCGTACGTGTCGAGCACGGGCGCGGCCGAAGGTTTGTCCGGATCGCCGAAGATGCCGCCGAGCGGATCCATGCGGCTCGAGCTGATCTCGGCGACCGAGTAGTCGACCCAGCCGCGCTCGAAGACTGCCTGACGCGTGGCGAGCTCGGCGTCGGGACCCATCGTGTCGCGAATGATGCCGAGGAGCTCCTCGGGCCCGGGGTGGCGGAAGCGGTAGCGGCGCGTGTACCGGCCGATCGCCTCGCGGACGCGATCGGGGCCGTAGACGCCGGCGAGCGTGTTCAAGATCGTCGCCGTGCGCGAGTAGACGAGCGAGCCGTAGTCGCTGCCGCTCGCGAAACGCGCGGCAGACTGCGCGACGGCCTCGTTGTGCTCGACCTCGGCGGCGGCGACGCGGTAGGCCGCGGGGAGCGCGACGCTGAAGCCGCCGGGCAAGCGGAGCGCCGAGTTCGAGGGCCAGCGCGCCTCCATGGACTCGCCTTCGGCGTACGAGTTGAGGCCCTCGTCGAGGAACGGGAAGGCATGCTCGTTCGTCGCGACGAGCCCGTAGAACCACTGATGCCCGAGCTCGTGGATCGTCACGCCCTCGATGGCGCGCGCGCCCGTCTCGGGCGTCCACCACGCGCCGCCCGTGGTGATCAGCGTGGGGTACTCCATGCCCCCGGCCTCGCCGGCGCCGGGCGGCGGATGCACGATCGTGACCGTGCCGTACGGATACTTTCCGTACGCCGCGCCGAAGTGCTCGAGACCGAACCGCACCGCGTCGAGCTCGATCGTCGCGACGCGATCGAAGCCCGGCGGATAGAGGCAACGGAGCGCGACGCCGTCCGCTGTCGTCGCCGTGACCTCGCGGAAGTGATCCCACGCGGTGAACGCGAAGTCGTGCACGTCCTCTTGCAGGAAACGGCGCTCGACACGGCCGTCCTTCGCGCTCTCCTTGTCGAGCCTGCCGGTCGCGCCGACGACGTAGCCCTCGGGCGCGTCGATGGTGACGTCGTAGTTGCCGTAGTCGGCGTAAAACTCCGAGAAGCGATAGAACGGGAAGTGCGCCCAGCGCCCGTCGGGCTCGATCTTCGCGAGCTTGGGGAACCACTGCGCGACCATGTGGAAGCTCTCGTCGAACCCGGTCCGCAGCGTGACGCTCGGCAGATCGGAGACGAACGCGACGTCGAGCGTGAGCGTCTCGCCGGGCTCGATCGCGCGCGGCAAAGGGACGCGGATGTCAGTCTCATCGTCGGGATCGCCGGGCGTGTGCCGATCGGCCTTGTCCCAGAGCTCCGTGTCGAGCTCGCGTGCGAACAGCTTCGAGACGCGGATCCAGCCGTAGTCGGCGAGCGCGCCGCCACCACGGAAGCCGCGCGCGCGCTGTCGCATGTAGTTCGTCTTCTCGTTCTTGAAGGCGTTCAGGTAGAGGTGCAGCCAGAGCTCGCGCTGCGGGATGCGCGAGGCGTTGCGCCAGACGATCGTGCCCTCGCCACGCACCTGGTGGAGCTTCGGATCGAACGAGGCGCGCAGCGTGTAACTCGCGACAGGATCAGCGTGCGCGGCCATGGGCTCGGCGGCGAACGCCGGCAGCGCGCCGGAGCCTGCGGTGCTCGGCGGAACGACGGCTTCGGCGAGCTCGACGCCCGTCGCGCCCGCAGGCTCCGCCGAGACGCCGGAGGTCGCTGCGAGCGCGGCTCCGTACGTCGCGCCGAGGCCCACCAAGATGGCGAGGAGCGTCCGACCCCACGCGCCCCGCCCCCCCTGCCGCTTGCTCATCGTCTTCCTCTCGAGAACGTCACGAGCTCGAGCTTCTGCGCCACGAGCAGATCGTGGACGACCCGCAGCACCTCGATCGTCGGCAGGCCCGCGCCGCCGATGATGTCCTCGATCGAGGCCACACCGTCGATCGACGCGACGACGAGGCGCCCGCGCTCGTCGAGGCCACGCGCGAGCTCCTCGATGGAGGCCCGAAGGCGCGGGACGAGGCTCATGTCGCCGATGCGCGCCATGTACTTCTGCTTCAAGATCTGCCGCGAGCTCTCGGCGTAGCTGAGCGCGCCGATGTTGTCCGGCGCGTCCGCGAGGATCGCCTCCGCGAGCGCGAGCGCGCCGCGATGATCCCCGGCCTCGTACCGCGACCGCACCTCGTTGAGCCGCTCGCTCGCGGGCACGTGCTGCACGGGCGAGGAGCGCTCGCTCGAAATGACCGACTCGCTGCTGCGTGTTCCCGTCTCCGATCCGCGCCGACGATGCGAGCCCGGACGACCCGCCGCGCTGCTCGGCGCCGGCGGAGGCGGCGGTGCGTCCAACGTGGGTTTTACGGTGCGCGTAGGCGTGAGGCGCGGCGAGAGACGCGGACGATCGTCGACCATCGCGCGAGGACGCGGCGTCTCCTCGGGCGTCGGCGGAGGCGCGGGCACACGCGCGCGCACGGGCTCGTCCGCGGGGCGCGAGCGCGGAGGCTCTTCCACGGGCCGCGAGCGCGGAGGTTCTTCCGCGGGGCGCGAGCGCGGAGGCTCTTCCACCGGGCGCGAACGTGGCGGCTCGGTCTCGAGCTTGCGCGGCGGCTCGGTCTCGAGCTTGCGCGGCGGCGGCTCGGTCTCGAGCGTGTCTCTCGCGCGGAAGAGCTCCACGCCGAGCTCTTCGAACACGGCCTCCGCCGTGTCGAGGGCCCGCGCCGTGAGCGACGACGACGACTCGCGCGCGGCGATGCCGCGGTAGAGCGGCTCGTGCTCCTCGAGCAGGTTCGGCGCCACGCCCGGGAGCGTGTCTTGATCGAGCAGCGGCGGCGGCATCGTGGCGAGATCGTCCTGCCGCATGTCGACCGTGTCGTCGGCGCGCGGCGGCATCGTCTTCGCGTCGTCCCGCTGCGGCGGCTCGGTATCGTCGCCGCTCGGCGGGACCGTCTTCGCCTCGTGGAGCGGTCGCGGCGGGATCGTGTCGTCGCCGCGCGGCGGGATCGTCTTCGCGTCGTCACCGCGCGGCCGCACCGTGTCCACGTCGCTCGCCGGCGGCGGGATCGTCTCGGAGGCCGCGGAGAACCCGCGTGGCTCCTCCTCCACGTCGGGCTTCATCATCTGCTCGACGAGCTGCTCCATCGGGATGGGCGGCGGCAACGTCTCGCGATCCTGGATGAAGTCCGGCAGCGGCTCGGCGTCGCCGAACGAGACCACGGGCTGCGGCGGACGCACGGTGTCGCCGGCGAGGCCGAGGCCACGCGGCACGACGGGCTTGCGCGCGCCGCGATCCGCGGGGCCCTTGCCTTCCGGGCCCGGTCCCTCGTCTCCGGTCTCTTCGTTCGATCGTTCGGGAGGCTTTTGCGACATCACACCCCGAAAAAGCGTCGCGCCGTGCTCACCCCTGCGGCCTGGCGATGACGCCCTTGAACATGCGGTGCGTGCGGGCGAGCGAGTCCATCTGACCACGAAGCGCGGTCAAATCCTTGCGGGCGATCGCATCGCGGCAACGCTCGAGGATGGCGCGCGCCTTCTCGATGGCGTCACGCCCGAAATCGCTGGACTGAACGATGGCCTGTACCTTCGGGAACATCTTTTCGATGTCCACGATGACCTTCTCGGCTTCCTGCTTGACCCCTTCAAATTCGTCGTTCGAGCGACGCTCGACGAGGTACTCCTTGGCGGCCTCCATCATCGCGCCGACCTCCTCCTTCGTGAGGCCGCTGGAAGCCGTGACCTGGATCGACTGCTGCTGGCCGGTCTCGAGGTCCTTCGCGCCAACGGAGACGATGCCGTCGCTGTCGATGGCGAACGTCACCTCGATCTCGACCTGACCCTTCGGCGCGCGCCGGAGCCCCGTCAGGACGAACTCGCCGAGCAGCTCGTTGCCCTCGGCCTGCGCGCTCTCGCCCTGCATGACCAGGATCTTCACGGCCGTCTGGTTGTCGCGGCTCGTCGTGAAGATCTTCGACCGGCTCGTGGGCACGGTCGTGTTCATCGGGATGAGCTCGTCGAAGTTCGACCCGTGCGTCATGATGCCGAGCGCGTGCGGCGTGACGTCGAGCAGCACCATCTGCTTCGACTCGTCGACGAGCGCGGCACCCTGCACGGCCGCGCCGAGCGCGACGACCTCGTCGGGATGCACGCCCTTGCAAGGCTCGCGGCCGAAGAACTGGCGCACCGCGTCCTGCACGCGCGGCATGCGCGTCATGCCGCCGACGAGGATCACGTCCTCGATCTCCTCGCGCTCGATGCGCGCGTCGTCCAGCGTCTGGCGGCAGATCTCGATGCAGCGCTCGACGAGATCGCCCGAGAGCGACTCCATCGCGTCGCGCGTGAGCGTGCGCTGGAGGTGCAGGGCCTCGTTGCGCCCGCTCGAGATGATGAACGGCAGGTTGATCTCGGTCTCGCGCACGCCCGAGAGCTCGCACTTGGCTTTCTCGGCGGCGTCCTTGAGCCGCTGCAGCGCCATGCGATCCTGCCTGAGATCGACGCCCGTCTGATCGCGGAAGCCCTGCACGAGCCAGTCGATGATCCGCGCGTCGAAATCCTCGCCGCCGAGGAACGTGTCGCCCGCGGTGGCGATGACCTTGAACACGCCGCCCGCGCCGATCTCCAGGATGGAGATGTCGAACGTGCCGCCGCCGAGATCAAAGACCGCGATCGTCTTCTCGACGTTGCGCTCGAAGCCGTACGCGAGCGCGGCGGCCGTGGGCTCGTTGACGATGCGGATGACGTCGAGCCCCGCGATCTGCCCCGCGTCCTTCGTGGCCTGGCGCTGGCCGTCGTTGAAGTACGCGGGCACGGTGATGACGGCCTTCGTGACGGGCTCCGAGAGGTAGTCCTCCGCGAAGAGCTTCATCTCCTGCAGCACCATCGCGCTGATCTCGGGGACCGAGTACGTCTTGTCCCGAAGCTGGATCCGCACGTCGCCGTGCGGCCCCTCGACGATCCGGTACGACGCCGAGAGCGTCGCGTGCTTGACCTGCGACGAGGAGAACTTGCGCCCGATGAGGCGCTTGGCGGCGTAGACCGTGTTCTCCGCGTTCGTGATTGCCTGCCGCTTCGCGATGTGACCGACGAGGCGCTTGCCGGCCTCGGTGATCGCCACCATCGAAGGGGTCGTCTTGTAACCGCCGCGGTTCGGGATGACGGTCGGTACGCCGTCCTCGACGATGGCCACGCACGAGTTCGTGGTGCCGAGATCGATTCCGATGACGCGCTCCATCGATTCAGGTGCTCCGTGGAGGGGGGTGCCGGGGAGAGACGTGCCAAAGTACGGCGAGACCGCTGCCGCCGGGGATCATTTCTCGGGATCGGCGCCGTCTGGTTTCTTCATCTGTGCGCGAAGCTGCGCGATCGCCTCGCGTATCCTAGCATCGTTCGGCGAAAGCTCGGCGGCGCGCTCCATCTCGACCCGCGCGCTCGTCTCCAGCCCGGCGGCCATGTAAGCCCGCGCCAGGGTGAGCCTGTACTCGCCGACACCAGGTGAAAGCTTCACCGCGCGGCGGGCGAAATCGATGGCGCGCCGGTTGTTCTGGCCGGTCTTGAGCGTGCAAAACGCGACACGCTCGTGCGGCCGGGGGTCGTCTCCCCTCGCTTTGCAGACATTCGCGAAGCTCATGGCCGCCTCCGACCAGCGCCCCTGGCTGGCCTCGTACTCGGCCTGACGCAAGAAGCCCTCCGCGAGCTCCGCCGCCGCCTGCTGCTGGATCTCGACCGCTTTGCGCGCGAGAGCGTCGTCCTCGGGCGCAAGGGCCACCGCGAGCCGATACGCGTTCGCGGCGGCGGCGAGATCCTTCCGCTCGAGCGCCACCTTCGCCGCCAGCACGTACCGATCGAGCTGCAGACGCCGCGCCTCGTTCCGCGTCGAGTCGTATCGGCGGAAGGGATCATTCGTCGGCGTAGGGGGCGTCGCGGGCGCGGGGGACGTGCCGCCAGCGTCGGCCACCGTGCGCCGTATCGGGGTCGACGCGAGCTTCGTGCCCACGAGGCGTCCGGGCAACGTCGGCGGCCCGTTCCCCGGCGCATCCTCGGCCGCCGCGACGACCGCGGGGATGTCGGCCGGATCGTGCTCGAGGAGCGCGGCCATCGTCCGGTTTCGCCGCGTCTGCTCGAGGTACGTGTCGTACTCCGCGCGGCGCTGCTTCGACGTGAGCACGTCGTGCGCGAGCGTGAGCCTGTCGAAGATCGCTTCGATCCGTTGCTTGTACGTGCCGAGCTTTTTCCGGAAGTACTTGTCGGGGTGAAACTCCGGCGCGAGCACCCAGTACGCGCTCTTGATCTGCTTCTTGTCCGCGTCGATGCTCACCCCGAGCAGCTCGTAGTGGTTGCGCTCGTCGAGCGCGTCGTAGAGCTCGAGGACCCGCTTCTTCTTCGCGTGATCGAGATCGACGGGCTCTTCGAGCTCCGGATCGACGATCCGCGGCTGCTCGACCGTGAGGTCGATCGCGCGACGCGTCGCGGGCGGCGGCTCGACGCCCGTGTCGGCGCCGCTGCGTCGCTCGGCCGAGAGCTCGATGCTGCGCCGGGTCGGCGGCGGTAGATCCGCGAGCGGCTCGAAGCTCCGGCGGCTCGCGGGCGGAGCGTCGACGGTCCCTTCGAACCTCCGCGACGACGGACCCGCGCGGAAGCCTCCTTCGAACGTGCGGCTCGACGGGCCCTCGGTTCCTCGGGTGGACGTGGCTCCCGAGGACGGCGCCACGCTCGGGTGCGCGCGGCGGGACACGGGCGCCGTCGGCTCGTTGAAGTCGACGGCGCCGAGCACGAAGAGCCGATCCAGCGCGGTCGTCACCTCGGCTTGCGAGAGACCGGTGATGAGCGAGAGCTCACGCTCGCTCACCACGCCGTCGATGCGCGAGAGCAGGTAAGCCTCGTCGGGCCTGAGCGGCAGCGACTTGATGTCGCACCCGGGCACCGGCCTAGGAACACGCACCATGGGGAAACCGGACGTAGCGGACGCGGAACCGAGCATGCAGTCTAGTGAGGATCGAGCGCGCCCCGCAACGCAGCCGGACGCCCGGGAGGCACGAAGCTCCCGAGCCACGCCTCCGGCCATGCCGCGATGCGTCGTTCGAGCTCGGCCGTGATTCTCGTCACGAGAACGTCCTCGGCGCAAGATTCCGGCCCAAGATCGTCCAGGGAAACCCGGGAGATCAAGACGATCGGGTGCGACGAACCCGAGGTGGTCGGCGCGGGCGCGGGAGGCGCACACGTGCCCACCACCACCGCAGATCGACGCGCGAGCGCGATGCGCGCGGGCCCGATCGGGACGAGGACATCGGCGCCGAAGAGGCGTCGGGTGGTGGAGGGCACACGCGCGGGGATGTCGACGAGAAATCCCACGGCGCGGCCTTCCGCGAGCTCGCGCGCGATGGAGAGCGCGACGCCGCGCCGGCCTCGGTAGAGCGAACGAACGCCGCGCGGACGACGCAGTCGCTCGTAGAGCTCGGTGAAGCGCGGGTCGTAGCTCTCGCGCGCGACGGTGGCCACGGGAAAACCCTCCTCGACGAGGAGCGCGGCCATGCGCTCCCAGGGCCCGAGGTGCGCCGCGACGAACACCACACCGCGTCCCTCGGCGAGCGCGTCCGCGAACACGCGGCGCGACGTCGGATCGAGCGAGAGCCGCGCCCCCGCGCGCTCGCCCGGTCGCAGGAGATCGAGCGTGTCCGCGAGCATCCCCGCGACGGTCGTGAAGACGCTTTGAGCACGAACCTTCGATCTCCCGAGTCCGGCTTCGAGCCTCGCCGCGACGATGCGCCGCGTGCGCGGCAGGACGGCGTACGCGACGCCCCCGAGGGCGCGACAAGCGGCGCGGAGGACACGCCGCGGCAGGAGCAACGCGAAAGCGAGGAGCGCCCGCACGAGCACGTACACGACGTCGTTCTTCAGGCGTTGCCGCGGGGTCCACGTCCCCCCCTCACGGACGTCGGCGACGGGGTCCTCGCTCGCCACGCGCGTGCTCAGCGCGGGCCCGCGTCGCCGAGCGCCGAGGAGATCACCTGGTCCTGGATCCGCACGGCCTCGTCGAACGCATCCATCGCGGCCTTGCGCGCGCGCTCTCGACTTTCGCCCTCGGGCATCGACTTCGCGCGCCGCTCCTCGACGAGCCCACGCACCTCGAAGAGATGACCGCGGAAGTACGTCGTCTCCTTCGCCAGCGCGAGCCCCGCATCGACGTCGCGCAGCGCCACGTCGAACTCGCTCTGCGCGCTGCGCAGATCGGCGAGGCGCGCGTACGTGTCGGAGAGAACCTCGCTCGCCTCGGACAGCGGCGTCGAGCCGCCGGGACGCGCGCCGCTCGTGAGCGATTCGAGCGAGGCGATCGCGCCCGCCACGTCGCCCGAGGCCTCCGCGAGATCGGCCTTGTGATGCGCGGCGCGCGCCTTGGACAGGAACGCGAGCAGCACCGAGTCGACGACCGGCGCGGCACCGGGCTCGCATGCCGAAGGCTGCGTCGCCGCGCGCTCCGAACGCGCGCAGCTCACGCCGAGCGTGCCCATCACCGCGAGCCCGATCGCCACGATCGCCATCTTCACCGAGCGGCGCGTCATCGCACACCCCACAAGGCGAAGCGGTTCTGACGGAGCTCCGTGGCGCGCGCGCTCGCGATGCGATCGACACGCGCCGACGCACCGCCCACACGCGGGAACGGCGTGTCGAAGAGCTCGCCTGCTGAGCGCGATCGCTGAAGCTCCGGCGCCTCTGCGACTGTGCTCTCTGCCGAAGGACGCAGCGTGAGCACGAAGCCCGCAGCCGCCGCGGCCGCCATGACGACCGCCGCCGTGACGACCGACAGCACGCGCCCCTTGCGCGGCTGCGCGGACGTTCGTCCGAGCGCACGCGCGATGAGCGCCTCGTTGCGGAGCGGCTCGATCGAGCGCGGCCTGTGCGCCGCGACGAGTGCCTCGGCGAGCTCCGCGAGCGGCACCGTCCGCTCCTCGCCGCGAGGCGCGTCGAGCGCGTCACGCAGCTTCGCGGCCCCCGCGCGCTCGGAGGCCGTCGGTGGCTCGTCCTCGCTCTCGGCGCGCGTCTCGCTCTTGCCGAGCGCTCGCTCGATCAACGCATCGTTCAGCGCATCGTCGAGCGATGCCGGCGCGCTCGCCGATCGCAGCACCACGGCGAGCGGGTGCTCTCCCTTCTCGAGCGACGCGCGGAGCGCCTCGGCCTCCGCGAGCTCCTCGGGCGACGGCGGCGGCTCGTCCTCGAACGAGACGCGCTCGTCCGGACGCACCAGCCTGAGCTTGTGCTCCCTTTTCATCGCGGAGCCTCCCTCGACGCGAGCTTGCCCTCGGCCACGCGAGGCACGTCGATCGCCTTCTTCAGCGCTGCGAGCGCGCGGTGCAGCACCACGTCGAACGTCGAGACCGTCACGCCGAGCGCGCTCGCCACCTCTTCGCGGGATCGCTCCTCGAGCACGCGCAGCCGGATCGCCTCGGCGTACCGCGGATGGATCGATCGCAGCGCCGCCTCGACCCGCGCACGCGCCTCGGCGAGGTCGCGCTTCTCGCAGAGCTCCGCCTCCCCGTTCGTCGAAGGATCGGCCTCCGCCGCGTCGATCTCGCGCTGCAGATCGTCGGGCTCGTACAGCGTCTCGCGCTTGCGTGATCGCAGGATGTCGTACGCGATCCGCAAGCCCACGACGCGCAGCCACGGGTAGACGCCCGCGTCTTGCCACTGGAACTGATGAAACCGCTCGACGACGCGCGCGTACGTCTCGGCGAGCGCGTCCTGCGCGAGCGCCTCGCGCCCGAGACGCGGCAGGAGCACCGAGCGGTAGAGGATCGGACCGTAGCGACGCAGGATCTGCCCGAGCGCCGCGCGATCGCCGGCCTTCGCGCGCTCGCAGAGCTCGCGCTCTGCTTCGAGATCCGTACGCGCAACGGCCACGGACGCCACCATACCTGGACTCGGCCTCGGCCGCACAGCCTGGACCGGCGACGGCTTCGCACGACCGAGCCCGACCGCGAGCAAGAGCGCCGCCATCGGATCCTGGGCGGGCGGCGCGAGCGGACGGAACGCGAGAGCTAACGCTTGCACGCCTGGAGAACGGCCTTTGCCGCTCGACCTTACGGGCGATCGCCACCACATTGAGCCCCGGCGCGCGGTCACGCGGCCCATCGTCCGGCCTCGAACGGATTTTCTCGCGGGAAAGGCCGGAATTTCCACCAAGGGAGCGTCGACTTGGCAGAAGAAGCTCACTCCTCGCGGACGAAGGCGGTGCCCTGTGCGCGCTGCGGCGCGCTGAACGGTGCGGGCTTCGATCGCTGCGTGCGCTGCGGGCAGGCGCTCTCCACCGTCGCTCGCTCGCTCGATCGCTTCGGCGCGCGCCTCGACCCGGAAGCCTTGCTCGCCTCGAAGCTCGTGCTTGGACTCACGATCCTGGTCTTCGCGGCGCAAATCTACGTCGCGCTCCGCGCTGGGGGCTCCGAGGACGGGCTCTCGGCGTTGCTTCGCCCGGCGCCGATCGACACCCTCCGGTTCGGGGCGCTCCACGTGCTGCTCGTCTTCGCGGAGCCGTGGCGCCTCGTCTCGGCGATATTCGTGCATTTCGGCGCCCTGCACCTGCTCGGCAACATGTTCGTGCTCTCGTGGCTCGGCCGGATCGCCGAGCCTGCCGTGGGGCCGGCGCGCTTGCTCCTCACCTACGTCGTGACGGGCGTCTTCGGGTTCGTCGCCTCGATGGCCTACACGTTGTTCTTCGATCCCTCGGGCGGGGGGCTCACGGCGGGCGCGAGCGGCGCCGTCTTCGGAATCATGGGGCTCGTGCTCGGGATGCTGTACCGACAGCGAAACCCGCAGTGGAAGCGTTTCGCCCTGCAGGCCGTGCTCCTCAACGTGGTGTTCGGCTTCGCCGTCAACCAGGCCAACGTTGGTGTGGTCATCAACAACATCGCCCACCTGGGCGGCCTCGCCGCCGGCATCCTCCTCGGCGTGATTTTTGCCAAGCCCGTGCGTGTTTCCAGCCGGGACGGGAAATCGGACCTCGGGATGAACGTCGCCGCGGTGCTCGGCCTGCTCACGTGTGTGGCTTCGCTCGTCCTGGCGCAGCTCTCTCCGACGTGGCGCGAGCTCGATCAGAGCCGGCAGCGTTCGTCCTGGCGTGGGGCGGAGACCGGGCAAGTCGATTTCCAGACGAAGCGGTGATTGCAAAATCGTCTCCGACCGTCTACCGCCTCGTATCGATTTCTTCCCCAGGAGACGCCATGTCGCACAGCTCGCTTCGGCTCGCCCTTCTCGCCTCCGCGGTCGCCCTTGGCGGCTGCACGGTCTACGTCAACAACCGTCCCCCGTCGAACCAGCAGCAGCAAGCGCAGCCGGCGCGGCAGCCGTCCCGCGGCATGCCCCGCCCGACGAACGCGCAGCGGCCCACCACCACGACGCCGACCCAGACCGGGACCACCAAGCCCGCCGTCGAGCCGCCGCGCATCAACGGCCGCATCGCCTTCGGCAACGGCTCGATCGGCGCCTTCAAGGGCTACGCGTACGTGATCCCCAACACGACGACGAAGATGCCGGACTTCTCCAAGATGGTCCCCTTCGCAACGCTGCTCACCGACAGCTTCATCGTCCAGCGCCAGGAGTTCTCGGGCGGCTTCCCCGGCGCCCTCGCCCAGGAAGAGTGGTTCGGGATCCGCTACGAAGGCCCGTTCGACATCTCCAAGGACGCTACCTACCTCTTCAAGCTCGTCTCCGACGACGGCGCGATCCTCTACATCGACGGCGCGAAGGTCATCGACAACGACGGCGTGCACATGCCTCAGGAAGCCACGGCGCAGACGGCCCTCAAGGCCGGCCGCCACCAGCTCCGCCTCGATTACTTCCAGGGCAAGAAGGGCACGGTCGCCCTCTCCCTCTCGGTGGCCGAGGCCATCGGCGACGCCGTGCCGCGTCCCCTCGTGGGCGTTCGCTAGCTCGCGCGCCTCACCCCGCGATCATCCCGACTCTCTCCGCCCTTCGTTCGTCCCGACCCCTCGCAAGCGCCTCGATCCTGCGGCTTATTCGACGCGGCGGGTGGCCATGATGCTATCGTCGCCTCGCGTATGGCGTCGGTGAACCCGCTCTCGCGGGAGCTCGTCTTCAAGATCGTCTATTACGGCCCGGGGCTCGGCGGGAAGACGACCACGCTCGAGTACATCCACGCGACGGCCAAGCCCGAGCACCGCGGCAAGCTCGTCTCGCTCGCGACGCCCGTCGACCGTACGCTCTACTTCGACTTCCTGCCGATGCGCTTGCCGCCGATCCGCGGCATGAACGTGCGGCTGCAACTCTTCACCGTCCCGGGCCAGGTCTACTTCAACGCGACCCGCAAGCTCGTGCTCACGGGCTCCGACGGCATCGTGTTCGTGAGCGACTCGCAGATCGCGCGCGCCGACGCGAACCTCGAGAGCTTCGACAACCTGCGCGACAACCTCGCCGATCAGGGCCGGAACGTCGCGGACATGCCCATCGTCTTCCAGCACAACAAGCGCGACCTGCCCGACGTGCTCCCGATGGAGGAGCTCGATCGGATGCTGAACCGCTTCCGCGCGCCGTCCCTGCCCGCGTCGGCGAAGACGGGCATGGGCGTGTACGAGACGCTGGAGCGAATCACGCAGGTCGTGCTCGCGTCGTTCGAGTCGCAGATCCCCGAGTCGGTGCGTGCCGCGGCCGCAGAGGCCTACGATCCGGCCGAGGAAGGGCTCGCCGCAGCGCTGCGTGATGCTTCGCGCAGCGATCGTCCGCCCGTGAGCGCCGCGATGGTCAACCGCGTCGCCCCGAGCCGCGCCTGGGGCAGCGTGCCGCCCGACACGGGCATCGAGGAACCGGAGGAGCTGAAGAGCGCTGCGATTCGCCCGCCTCCCCTGCCCGTCACGAGCTTCCCCGAGGCGCAGGAAGAGCCGACGCCGTCGAGCGCGCAGCTCGCGATCGCGCCGCCCGCCGAGGCGCCGATCCTGCCGAAGACCGAGTCCGTGCGGCCACCGCCGCCGCCGTCCGTGCATCCGCCGCCGACGGCGGGCCGGCCGCGCGCGCCCGAGTCGGTGCGCAGTCGGACGCGTGGCTCGGTCTTCCCGCCACCGAAACCGTTCGCGCCGCTCGTCCCGCAGGCACCGGCTTCGGCGCCGGGTTCGAACCACGCGGGCTTGAACATCGGATCGAAGACCGAAGCAGGCGTGCACGCCGAGGGGCTGCGAGGCGCGGGGCTTTCGTTCGCGGAGCTCTGGTCCGATGGCGATCACGCGCTCATCCACAACGTCGAAGCGTCGATCGCGAACGGCCGCTACGCCGAGGCGATTGAGCAGTGTGATGGACTCGTGGCGCGCCAGCTCGCGAGCGCTGCGAGCTTGTTCGGCGCCTCGGATGCGCCGCGGGATCCCTCCACGGTGCCGCTCATGCTCGGGCTCGATGGACGCCGCTACCTGTCCTTCCGCTCGACCGTGCGTGCGGCGCGCGGGGGCGTGAAGATGACCGCGCGCGACGCGCTCGCGGTCTACGCCTTCGCGATCGACGCGCGGCTCGCGCGCAGCTCGATCCGCTGAGTGCTCTGCGCAGACGGCGTTCGACCATCAGCGGTGCATCGCGTGCATCGACCGCATCGCGGTCGATGCACCAAACGTCCAGGGCTTGCCCTGGTCCGGGTCGAGGGGCGGACAGCCCCTCGTCGGGTCCGGGGTGAAACCCCGGCGCTACGCTGCCAATCGCCCTCTCAAAGGCGATCAGGCGCGGGAACGACCGAGTAGCGACGCATCGACACGTTCATGAGCAGCGCGACGCACATGAGCATCGTGGTCACGCTGGAGCCACCGTAGGAGAAGAGCGGCAACGTCACGCCGACGACGGGGAGGATGCCGCAGACCATCCCTGCGTTGATGAACGCGTGCCAGAAGAGGATTGCGCCGCAGCCGACGCCGAGCACGGCGCCGAAGCGATCCTTGGCGAGCGAGGCGATGCGAATCGACCACAGGCAGAGGAAGCCGTAGAGCAGCACAAGCAGCACGCTACCGGCGAAGCCCCACTCCTCTGCGAAGACTGGGAACGGGAAGTCCGAGAACTGATCGGGCAGGAAGTTGAACTGGTTCTGCGTGCCCTTCATGTACCCGTTGCCGAAAAGCCCGCCGTTGCCGATGGCCACGCGCGAGTGATGCGCGTGCCAGCCGGTCTTGAGGATGTCGTCCTCGGGCTTCAAGAAGACGGTGACGCGCGCCTTCTGGTAGTCGAGCAGAACGTAGTTCCAGATGATGGGGAGAGCGCAGGCGACGGTCACGATGAACGTGAGCACGCTCTTCCACCGGACCCGCGTGAGCGCGGCGATCATCAGGAAGACGAGGACGTGGATCGAGGCGGTGCCGAGATCGGGCTGCTTCAGGATCAGCAGCGCGGGCACGCCCGTGAGCAGCGCGGGAACGAGGAGATCCTTCAGCGTGCGTCCTTCGCTGCGTGGATCGTCGTGAAGGAATTTCGCCAGTGCGATGACGAGGAAGACCTTCATGAACTCGCTCGGCTGGAAGCGGAAGGAGCCGAATTCGATCCAGCGCTTGGAGCCTCGCAAGTCCTTCGCGAAGATGAAGACCAGGACGAGCGAGAAGACGCCGAAGGTGTAGATGGCGTAGCCGAGGCGCTCGAGGTGGCGATAGTCGATGGCGACGAGGATCCCGCCGAGGATGCCGCCGAGCACGAGCCAGTAGATCTGGCTGATGTAGAGCTCGGCGCGCACACCCTGGTAGACGCTGGTCGCGCTGTAGAGGTTGACCACGCCGAGCACGGCGATGAGGGCCGCCGCGATGAAGAGCGGCCAGTCGAAGTGATCCCTCGCGCGGGGCGAAACGTCGCCGCGGATCACGGGGAGCCTCCTCGATCGGGTTTCGGCTGCGTTCGCGCGTTGCCCGCGTTGTTCACGCCGGCGCGCGGGCCGCGCTCGCGTGCGAGCTCGTTGTAGGCGCGGACGACCTCGAAGGCGACGGGCGCGGCGTGCTTGCCGCCGGCGCCGCCGTGCTCGACGAGGACCACGACTGCGACCTCGGGCGCGCGTGACGGCGAGTAGCCCGCGAACCACGCGTGCTCGCGGTTGAAGTACCAGACGCGTTCGGCCTCGGCGCCACGCGCGAGCTTGTGCGAGACCTGCGCGGTGCCCGTCTTGCCTGCCATGTCCACGCCGAGCACGCGCGCCTTGAAGGCGGTGCCCTCCTCGGAGTTCACGCCCGCGTAGAGCGCCTTCTGCACGAGCGAGAGGTTCTCGGGGCTCACGTCGATCTGCCGCCGCACGCGCGGCGCGAACTCCTGCACCACCGTGCCCGCGCTCGTCTCTACTGCGCGCACGATCTGCGGCTGGTAGAGCGTGCCGCCGTTCGCGAGCGCCGCGTACGCGAGCGCGAGCTGCAGGACGGTCACGGTCGTCGCGCCCTGGCCGATGGCGGCGTTCAGGCCAAAGCCGAGTCGGAACTGGCCCTTGTTGCGCAAGGTCATCCAGGCGCGCGTCGGCATGCGCCCGGCTGCCTCCGCGTTCACGCCGAGACCCGTCCTCGCGCCGAGGCCGAAGCGCTGGCCCATCTCGGCGATGACGTCCATGCCCACGCCGAGCTCGGCCGCGAGGCGGTAGAAGTAGACGTTGCACGACTCCGCGATCCCCTGGTGGAGATCCACCGGCCCGTGGACGTGCGTGCAGCGGAACGTGCGCTTGCCGAAGGTGAGCGCGCCGCGGCAGTTCGTCGCCTGGCGCGGATCGATGAGCCCCTTCTCCAGCGCCGCGAGCGCCGTGAACGGCTTGAACGTCGAGCCCGGCGGATACGCGCCCGAGATCGTCTTGTCGAGCGCGGGCTTGAGCGGATCCGAGTAGAGCCTGCGGAACGCGTCGCGGATGACCTGCTTGCCCGATCCGCCCGAGAGCGCGTTCGGGTCGTAGCTCGGCTTCGAGTAGAGGCCGATGATGCGGCCCGTGCGCACGTCGATCAGCGCGACGCCGCCCGCGAGCTCGCCGCGCATCGCCTTGTCGATCGCGCGCTGGATATCGGCGTCGAGCGTGAGTCGGAGATCGCGGCCCGGGATCGGATCGACGCGCCGCGGCTCCTCGATGATCCCTTCGCCGCCGGGCCTGCGCCGGCCCTTCGCGTCGACGAGCACCTTCTCCCAGCCACGCGAACCGCGCAGGTAGCTCTCCCACGCGCGCTCGATGCCCGTCGCGCCGACGCGATCACCCTCGACGTAGCCCGCGCTGCGGAGCTGGTTCAGCTTCTCCGCGTCGACCTCGACCATGTAACCGAGCGCGTGCGCGCCGACCTCTTCGTACGGGTAGTAGCGGACCGGCACAGGCACGACGTCCACGAAGGGCAGCTCGGCGTCGTGCGTGCGCAGCGTGGCCACGGCGTCACGCGAGATGTCCTCCTTGAGGAGGATCTGCTGGCTCTTCCGAGGGCCGTCGTTCGCGCGGATCGTGGTAAGCAGCGCTTCGAGCCGCGCGCGCTCGTCCACGCCGACGCCGAGGTACTCGACGAGCTTCGGCCATACCCCCTGCATGTCCATCTTCTCGGGGACGACGTACAGGTTGTACGAGGGCCGGCTCGCCGCGAGGATCTTGCCGCCCCGATCGCGGATGAGCCCGCGCGTCGTCGCGAGCGTGATGCGACGGACGATGTTCTCGCGGGCGATCGCTTTGTTGTCGTCGCCCTCGATGATCTGGAGCTGGAACAGGCGCCCGATCAGGATGAGCTGGAGCACCGCCATCGCGAGCGCGATCCAGCGGAAGCGGCGCCTGAACTCGCTGACGTCGGAGCGCTGAACGACGAGGCTCATCGCTGCCCTCCTTCTCCGGGCCTCGGCACGTTGATGGTCGCCTGATGCACGCGCTCGGCGAGGCTGAAGACGAGCGGCGCGAAGATCGCCGTCCCGATCGCGTGCGGCGCGACGAGCGTCGCGAGTGCGCGCGGCCTCGCCGTGTCGGTCCCGAAGATCGCCGTGAGCACCACGATGAGCACGCCTTCGAGCAGCGCGAAGGCGAAGGCGAGCGCGACCTTCGTGAGGAGCGTCTGCGCGGCGAGCCGCACGCCCGCGGCGCGCGCGACGACGAACGTGGCGACCGTGATGAAGGTGAACAGGCCGATGGGCGCGGCCGAGAACAGATCGAGCAGGTAGCCGAGCAAGAACGCGAGCGCCGCGCCGCGCGCGATCGAGTACTCGTGCACGCCCATGAACACCACGAGCGGCAGGAGCAGGCTCGGCGTGATCCCCGCGATCTGCAGCCGCCCGATCAGCCGGTAGAGGTTCGACTGGATGATGAGAAGGGCGACGCCGACAGCGAGAAATGCGGTGTTTCGCATCGTCCTCTCTCCTCCTCCCGACCTTACCGCCGCGGCGTGGACGAGCCAGACGCCGAGGGTGCCGGCTGGGCCTCCTCCGGGGGCGCGGAGGTGACGATCAGCACCTCCTCGAGCCGCGAGAAATCCACGGCAGGTGTCGCGTAAACCTGCTGGTAGATGCCGAAGTCCCGCTTCACGACCTGCGTCACCTTGCCGACCGGGATGCCCTTCGGATACCGCTTCCCGACGCCGCTCGTGACGAGCAGATCGCCGACCTCCACCTCGTCGGTGCGCTGCACGTACTCCACGCTGCAGAGGTACTTCGTCTCGTCGCCCGTCCCGCGGACGAACCCACGCGCGCCGGTCCGCTGCACGACCACGTCGACGCCGCTGCCTGCGTCGACGACGAGCCGCACGTCGATCGTGTCGCCCGAGACCTTGAGCGTCGTGCCCACGACGCCGTCGGGCGAGATCACGGGCAGGTTCGGCTGCACGTCGCGCGACTCGCGATCGAGGGCCACGCGCGCGACGCGGAAAAACTCGTTCGTGTTTTTCCCGACAACCTGCGCGCTCACGACGTCGGTGCGGACGCTCGTGCGCAGATCGAGCAGACGCCGGAGCCTTCGGTTCTCCTCCTCGAGCGCTTCGAGCTTGCTCACGCGCTCGCGGAGACGCGCGTTCTGCGAGGCGATCCGCGCGTTGTCCTCCTTGACGTCGACCAGGTAGATGTAGTCGCCCCAAATGTTCGAGAGCCCGCGCGCCAGCGTCGCCGCAGCGTACTGGAGGGGCGTCGCGATCCGGACGATCACCTTGTCGGCGCCCGTGACCTTGCCCGGATCACGCATGCTGGCCCGGAGGAACCAGAACGGCACCGCCAGGGCGAGCAGGACGATGGCCAGGTCGCGGTAACGCTTGAAGTTCATGCTTCGGGCGGCGCTGCCGCCGGGAAGGCGGCATCAGGCAACGCGCGGGAGGTCCCCGCTCTTCCCTCGATGCCACGAGAGACGCGCGGACGCTACCTGCACACGCGCTCCGGTCAGCTGATCGTGACTTCTTTCAGGAGCTCGAGGTGATCGAGCGCTTTTCCGCTGCCGAGAACGACGGCGCTGATCGGATCGTCACAGACCATCACCGGCAGACCCGTCTCTTCGCGAAGCAGCACGTCGAGATTTTTCAGGAGGGAACCGCCGCCGGTGAGGACAATCCCCTTGTCCACGATGTCCGCTGCGAGCTCGGGGGGCGTGCGCTCCAGCGCGACGAGCACGGCGTCGACGATCGCATTCGTTGGTTCTGCAAGCGATTCGCGGATCTCGTCCGAGTTCACGACCACGGTCTTCGGGATGCCCGCGACCATGTCGCGCCCTTTGACCTCCATCGTGAGCTGCTGCTCGAGCGGATACGCGTTGCCGATCGTGATCTTGATCCGCTCAGCCGTCTGCTCGCCGATGGCCATGTTGTACTTGCGCTTCATGTACGCCATGATGGACTCGTCCATCTTGTCGCCGCCGACGCGCACGCTCTGCGAGTAGACGATGCCGGCCAGGGAGATGACCGCGACCTCCGTCGTGCCGCCGCCGATGTCGACCACCATGTTGCCCGAGGGCTCGGTGATCGGAAGGCCGGCGCCGATGGCCGCCGCCATGGGCTCCTCGATGAGGTACACCTCGCGCGCGCCCGCGCCCTCCGCGCTCTCTTTCACCGCGCGTTTCTCGACCTCGGTGATGCCGAAGGGCACGCAGATGATGATGCGCGGCTTGACGAGCGTGCGGCGGTTGTGCGCGCGGGCGATGAAGTAACGCAGCATCGCCTCGGTGATCTCGAAATCGGCGATGACGCCGTCGCGCAGCGGCCTCACGGCTTGGATGTTCCCGGGTGTGCGCCCGAGCATTTCCTTCGCCTCACGGCCGACCGCGAGCACCTTCTTGCCGCCGCGGTTGTCGCGCTGCACGGCCACCACGGAAGGCTCGCAAGAGACGATGCCCTTGCCCTTCACGTAGATGAGCGTCGTGGCGGTGCCGAGATCGATCGCGAGATCGTTCGAGAACAGGCCGTAGAGCCAGTCGAAGATCATCGCATCGCCTTCGAAGCTTGGGGTCCGGTCCGCCCGAGACGTGCATCCATGCCGCACGGGCAGACGGCGGTCCTATCATCCATGGTAGGTGGTCGCAACGAGAGCGCCTGCTCAGGTCGGGCACACCCGTTCAGCAGCAAGCACGGGCGAACCCATGGCCATGCCATGGATCCACCCGTCAATCACATTCCCACGTGCACAGGCAGATCCCGAGAAAGGCCGATCAGCCCTTCGAGATCTTGCCTTCCTTGTGCTCGTAGTGCTTGCGGCACACCGGACAGAACTTCTTGATGACGAACTTGTCCGACATCGTCCGCTTGTTCTTCGTCGTGTGGTAGTTCGCCCGGCTGCAATTGCCGCACGTCAGCTTGATGATGTCGCGCATGGCTGTCTCCTGAAACTCACCGGTTTCGCGCCGGCTCGGTCACGGGCACGCTCGCGTGAGGCGCCGCGAAACCCGCCCTCCACGACCCCACCACGACGGGGGGCGCAAAGGAGGGCGGTAACCTACGGAATTTCCCGCCGCTGTCAACGTCGGCGAGCACGACCTTGGGCAAAGATCGCAAACGAGCCGTGACGGGCGAGCCCGAGCCGACGCTCGGGCGCTCGCCGAGCCCGATCACTCGTCGTCTTTTCCGCCGTCCCTCCAGTCGTCGTCGCGGCCCCAGTTCTTGTTGTTGCGACGTCCGCCGCCACCCCCAGGGCCGTCCCCGTCGTGGCCACCGCCGCCGCCGCCACGACGACGACGATCGTCAAACGTCTTGCGTTGTGGAGGCGGAGGAGGCGCGGGGGCGTAACCGCTCGACCCACCACCACCGCCGCCGCCATAACCGCCGCCGCCATAACCGCCGCCGCCGCCATAACCGCCGCCGCCGCCGCCGGCGTAACCGCCGCCGCCGCCGGAACGCTCCGCGCCAGCCGGACGTTCGCCCTTGGGATGCGCGAGGTTGACGACGAGCCGACGGCCACGCACGTCCACGCCGCGCAGCGCTTCGATCGCGCCCTTCGCCGCCTCGGCGCTCGCCATCGTGACGAACCCGAAGCCGCGCTTGCGTCCGTCCGCGTCCATCGGCAAGTGCACGCGCACAACGGGGCCTGCGCCGGTCGAGGTGATCATCGACTCGACCTCCTCGATGCTTGCGTCGTACGGGAGGTTGCCGACGTAGAGAGTGCGGTCGGGCGCTGCCGCAGCAGGCCCACCACCGCCCATGCCACCACCTCCACCACCCATGCCGCCGCCCATCGGGCGCCCGCCGCCCACGCCGCCTTCACGGCGCGGAGGCTCGGCCTGGAAGGGCCGCACGGAGATCGACTTGCCGCCCTGGAACGAGCCGTCCAGCGACTCGCGAGCGGCGTTCGCCTCTTCGCTCGTCGCGAGCGTCACGAACCCGAAACCGCGCGGCCGACCCGTCGCGCGATCCTTCGGCAGGCTCACCTCGACGACGTTGCCTCCTGTCGCCTCGAAGAGCCCGCGGAGAACATCTTCGGTAATGGAGTCGGGCAGTCCTGCTACGAACAACTTACGAGAATCTTCAGCCATCGAAAAACCTGCGCACCATCGATCCTAGCGCCTCGCCTTCGAGGCTCGCGCCCTCTTGCTTGCCTCGAACACTCTCCCTGAGAGGCGCGTCTCGCATCACGATGGCGAGGACCGTACCTCCTGGGACGAGCTACAGCCCACGATATATGGCCCACTTCCCGCGTCAAGGGAGCCTCTCTCGGCCCGTTCGTCCCCGAGCGCGTCGATTCCTCCGCGGCAGCCCCCGAGCCCCCGCCTCCGCAGCCTCGCCGACCCCTCCCGTCTCGCCCTTCCCGCATCGCCGTTCGGTCGCTGAAATCAGGGCGGCGAAAGGCTTTACGCAGCGAAAAAAACAGGCGTAGGGAGACGTTCGGCGCCCGGGCGACCGGGACGGAGGATCCGCTTGCGTCGTCGGACGTAAATCGTGTTACGACCCGTTCCCCGAGGTTCAAAACGCGATGGCGGAGCACTTCAACATCGAGCGCTTGATGGATTCGTCTGGCAGGGTCGACCTTTCGGACATCGACTGGTCCGAGGTCCCGAAGCACCCGATGACCCCCGAGGCGATCCGTTGCCTGCGGTATTTCCTGCTGACGGAGAACTCGACGTTCTTCTACACCAAGGCCCTCATGTCCACGAACGCCGTGTACGAGGAGCCGGAGATCGCGCCCTTCCTCTGCGTGTGGATGTACGAGGAGGAGTTCCACGGACGTGCCTTCCGCAGGTTCATGGAAGCGCTGGGCGAGCCGCTTTCTCCGACGTACCGGCGTGACATGTTCCTCTCGCGCAGCCCCGGCGAGCGGATCGACGAGTTCGGGCAGAACATGCTCGGCAAGCTCTTCCCGACGCACTGGCCCGGCGTGCACATGGTCTGGGGCACGATCCAGGAGTTCACGACGTACAGCGCCTACCAGGCGCTCATCGAGCGGATCGATCACCCGATCCTGAACAAGATCTGCCAGCGGATCATGAAGCAGGAGCTCCGCCACTACGCGTTTTATCGCGAGCACGCGAAGCGCCGCCTGCAGCGCGATCCGATGACGGCGAAGATCGTCTCCGCGGCGCTGAAGCTCGCCTGGACCCCCGTCGGCGACGGTATGTGCTCCAAGGAAGACGTCCTTCACACGATCCGCTTCCTCTTCGACGGCCTCGACGGCAAGGCGATCGCACGCGTCGATCAGAAGATCAGCGAGTTGCCCGGGCTCGAGTGGTTCGACCTGTTCACGAAGTTCGCCGATCGCCACAACATCCGACGCGCGCCCGACGCGTGGTTCCCGCGTAACTTCCGCGCCAAGAGCCAGCCGAAGGTCGAAGCCGAGCCCGCGCTCTTCGACGCGGAGTGACGCTCGACAGCCACGCTCGACGCGAGCCACGACGGCGTGGATCGCGTCGAGCGACCTGCTGTCCGCCCTCTAGCTCTCCTGCCCCGCCGCGCCGCTGCTCTCGCTGCCCTCGCCGCCCTCTTCCGCAGCCGTGTTCTCCACGGGGCGAGCCTTCTTCTTGCGCTTCTTCTTGCCCGCCGCGGGCGGCGCGCCATCCGTGGGCACCGCCTTGTTCTTGGCGATCACGAACGTGAAGTAGGCGCCGACTGCGAAGAGGCCGAAGCAGGCCCATTGCGCGGGCGTCAGGCCGCCGTACCGCGGATCGCCGCCGAGCATGCTCGCGCCCTCTTCCTCGCGGAAGAAGTCGAGCACGAAGCGCACGGGCGCATACGCCATGCAGATAACGCCGGTGAAGTAGCCCGGCGGCCGCGGGCCACGACGCCAGAGCATCGTGACGATGATCGCGAGCGGGATCGTCAGGAAAAACTCGTAGAGGCCGAGGTCGTAGCGGCCGACCCATCCGCTGCCCATCGGGTAACGAACCGCGAACCATGCGTCGGAGAGGCGGCCCGGGTGATCGTGCACGACGGAGCAACCGGCGCGGCCGAAGATCCAGGCGATCGGGAAGGTCGCGACGACGACGTCCGCGTACGGGAGGACCTTCTCGCGCTTGATGAACTTGTACGCGAAGCAGCCGATGATCGCGCCGATGAAGCCGCCGTAGCTCGACAGGCCGTCCCAGAGCATCAGCAGGTAGAGCGGATCACGAGCGACGCGCTGCGGGTGGTAGAAGATCGCGTCGAGGACGTGTCCGCCGACGAACCCCGCGGCGACGACCCAGAAGATGAACTCGTTCATCTTCTTCGTGTCGAGGTTGCGCTCCTTCGCACGGTGCATCGTGATGACCGAGCCGATGTAGACGCCGAGCGCGACGAGCGTGCCGAACGGCTTGATCGACGGCGGGTGAGCCGGGTCGAAGAGCTTGCCCAGGACGGGGACGTCGAGCAGGAAACCGAGCGGGATCTCGGGGAGCGAGATGTAGGGGATCAGCGGCTCTGCCACGCGGACGTGCGTAGCGCAGCGCGCGCGCCGACGCCATGGACGCGCGCAGCGAGCCTCACGCTTCCGCGCCGAAGGCCCCTGCCCCGGCGAAGGGTGACGTCGAACACGGGCTCTGATAAGACCTCGGCGTGCGAGCGCTGTCCTTGCCCGGCTGCGCCTGCCGGGCGGCGTTCCAGTTCGGCGTGCTCTCGCGCCTCGTGGCCGCGGGCGAGCGCTTCGATCTCGTGGCGGGGGCCTCGTCGGGATCCATCTCCGGCGCGGCGCTCGTCGCGGGTCTCGCGGCCGTGGGCCCGGACCTCTGGCGCTCGATGGCGAAGACGCCCGTCGTGTCGCGGCGCTACCTGCAAAGCGAGCGGAGCCCGTTCGGGATGAGCGCGGTGCTGCGCGGCGCGCTCGAACGCTTCTTGCCCGAGGACAAGCTCTACGGGACGAAGACCGAGCTGCTCGTGGCGACCACGCACGCGCGGCGCTTCTTCGCGGGGAGGAAGGACGCGCTCGTGGTGCACTCGAACCACGAGCGTCGCGACATGCACGACGTGCTCGTGGCCTCGTGTTTCATCCCGGTCGTGTACGCGCGCGTGCCGCGGCTCGACGGAGACGTGCACCTCGACGGAGGCGCCGCGGACAACACGCTCATCGACACGCTCGTGGCGCGCGGGGCGACGGACATCACGGTGATCTCGCCGTTTCCAGGCGGGAAGATCGCGCGCACGCTCTTTTCGCCCGAGGAGCCCCCGACAGCGCCGCCACACGTGCGCCTGCGCCTACTGTTTCCCGAGCGGCCGCTCCGGCAGCGGCACTTCGACTTCGATCCGGATCCGATGGAAGAGGCGCTCACGATGCCGCACCGCTCGGTCGTCATCGAGCCGAAAAGTCGTTGAATTTATGAGAACCAACGAAAGTCCCGAGGTCTTCAAGGTCGCCACCTTCACCCTCAGCGACACGCGCACGCCGAGCGACGACGTGGGCGGCCGCGTGCTCGTCGATCGCCTGCGGGCGGCGGGTTTTACCGTCGTGTCGCACGCGATCCTGCGCGAGGAGCGGGACGAGCTTCGCGAGGCGATCCACTACGTCTGCGACGCGGACACGGCCGACGCGATCGTGCTGACAGGCGGGACGGGGATCGCGCCGCGGGACCGAACGATCGAGGTGATCGAGCCCATGCTCGACAAGACGATCGACGGCTTCGGCGAGGCGTTCCGCAGGCTCTCGTGGGATCAGATCGGGCCCCGCGCGATCCTCTCGCGCGCGATCGCCGGCGTGGTGCGAGGCAAGGTGATCGCGGCGCTGCCGGGCAGCCCGAGCGCCGTCGAGCTCGCGGTCGATGCGCTGCTCGCGCCGACGTTGGCGCACGCGATCGCGCTGGCGTCGGGGCGAGGCGGGAAACACGCCGCGCACGGCCATCCTCACGGCAAGCACGGGAGGAAACACTGATGCTCTCGTATCGCGACGCTCTCGCGCGCCTGCTCGCCGCGGCGAAGCCCGTGGGCAAGGAGCGCGTGAGCGTGGATCAGGCCGCCGGACGCGTGCTCGCGGAGGACCTCGTCGCGCGCGCGCCGATGCCTGCGTTTGATCACAGCTCGATGGATGGCTACGCGGTGCGCGCCGCGGACCTCGAGGGAGGCGGGCCGTTCGAGTTGCCCGTGGTCGGCGAGAGCTCGGCAGGCGGCGAGAGGCCCGCGCTTGCTCCGAAGACCGCGTGCCGGATCTTCACCGGCGCTCGGCTTCCCGAGGGCGCGGATACCGTGATCATGCAGGAGAACGTCGAGCGGCGCGGCGACGTGATCGTGATCCGCGAGGCGCCGCGCGCGGGCGCGTGGATCCGGCGGCGTGGATCCGATCTCGCGGAAGGCGCGGTGGCGATCGCGCGGGGCACGCGGATGACGCCGGGTCACGCGGCTCTCGCGGCGGCGCTCGATCGTCCTTTCGTGCTCGTCGCGCAGCGGCCCGTGGTGACGATCCTGTGCTCGGGCGACGAGCTGCGATCGCCAGGTGAGCCGGGGAAGCCCGGATCGATCGCCGAGTCGAACGGTGTGTTCGTGGCGGCTGCAGCGCGGCAGATCGGGGCGATCGCGCGCGTGGGTGCGTACGTGCCGGACGACCTCGATGTCGCGCGCGCGGCAGTCGTGGAGGCGCTGCGCGGAAGTGATCTCGTGGTGACGATCGGCGGCGTGAGCGTCGGGGATCGTGACGTGATGCGGCCCGCGTTCGAAGCGGCCGGCGTGACGCTCGATTTCTGGCGCGTGGCCATCAAGCCGGGAAAGCCGATCGCCGTGGGTCGTGCCGGCGACACGCACGTGCTCGGTTTGCCCGGCAATCCCGCGAGCGCATCGCTCACCTGGCTGCTCTTCGGCGCGCCGCTCGTGCGCGCGTTGCAAGGCGATCCGGCGCCACTCCCGCGTCGCGAGCGCGTGGTCGTGGTGGGCTCGTACGAGCGCACGCCGGGCCGCGAAGAGTTCGTCCGCGCGCGGATCGAGCCGGGCACGGGCCCGGTGCGCGCGCGGATCCTGCCGAATCAGGCGTCGGGCGCGGTGACGAGTTTTGCCGAGGCAGAGGTGCTCGTGGTGGTGCCCGCGAGCCAGGGGAGCGTCGAGGACGGGAGCGAGCTCGAAGCGATCCGGATCGACGCGTTCTGAGGTCAGCGCTTCTCGTGGTGCGCGTGCGCGTGATGCTCGTGTTCGCCGTGATCGGGTGCGCAGCGCGCGTCTTCCCAGCCGACCCAGTAAGGCCCGTCGGGGCCGTGCTCGCGTTTCCAGATCGGAAGCCTGGCCTTGATGCGATCGATGAGCTCGCGACACGCGCGGAACGCCTCGCCGCGATGGGGGGCGCTCGTGGCGCATGCGACGGCGACGTCGCCGACGTGGAGAGCGCCGATGCGGTGCGTGGCTGCGACACGAACGCCCGGGATCTCGCGCTCGAGCTCTTCGAGGATCCGCTGGAGCTCGGCCTCGGCCATGGTGCCGTAGGCCTCGTATTCGAGCAGGCTCACGGCGCGGCCGTCGTTCATGTTGCGAACGACGCCGAGGAAGGTGGCGATCGCGCCGGCCTCGGGACGCGCCACGATCTGGATGACCTCGTCGAGCGAAAGCGCCTCGCGACGGATACGCGTCGTGCTCACGGCGACCTCCGGAAGTGGCCCGATCGGCCACCACTCTTCTCCACCAGCATCACGTCCTCGACGACCATCTCGCGATCGATGCCCTTGAGCATGTCGTAGAGCGTGAGCGCGGCGACCGATGCGGCCACCATCGCTTCCATCTCCACGCCGGTCCTGTCCGTGGCCTCGGCGCTCGCCGTGATCGTCACGCGCGCGGCAGCCTCGTCGACGTCGAGCGCGATGGCCACGTGCGTCAGGGCGATCGCGTGGCACATCGGGATGAGCTCCGGCGTGCGCTTGGCGGCCATGATGCCGGCGATTCGCGCCGTCGCGAGCACCTCACCCTTCGGCGTGTCGCCACGCGCGAGGCGAGCCGCGGTCTCGGGCCGCATGCGCACGCGCGCGACGGCGACCGCGCGCCTCTGCGTCGGCTGCTTTTCGGCGACGTCGACCATCCGAACATCCCCGCGAGGACCGAGGTGCGAGGAGAGGCTCGTCGCATCGGTCGCGTGCACCGCAGCGCGCGGGACGAGGACGTCGAGCGCGGCGGAGAGGATCGTCGGATCGCCACGCTTCGCCGCGCGGCGGACGCAATGCACGAGAGAAAAACGAACGAGCCCCGAGAGTGAGGCCCACGTGCGTGCGTCGATCGATCGACCCGTCGGCAAAGCTTCGCGCAGGCCTTCGGGCAGGTGATCCGAGCTCGGATCCACGGCGAGTGGCATCGGGAGCGCAGGCGGGTGGGCTTGCTGCACGACCTCGTTGACGGTCGCGACGTCGACGACGGCCTCGGCGCCGGCGCGTGTGATCCGCCGTCGATCCTCGAACGCGAGGGAGCGCCATCCTTCGAGTGGCAGCCGGAGCCCGGCGTGATCGAGCGCGCGTCGCGCGGCCAGAGGGACGAGATCCAGCGCGGGGCCGATCTCTTCGGCTTCGAATGAAAACACTTCGTTCACGGCGGCCGGATCCTACCCGCCGATCGCGCGCATGGACACACCCGCGGCGGTCTCCTCGGTGCAGCCCTTCCAGATCGTGCCGTCGGGCTTCATCGACCAGGCGAGCCCGATCTGCTCGACGATCGCCTCCGCGTCGCCCGCGCGCGCAGGAGCCCCTGCGTCGACGCCGTCGTCCGTGGCGAGGCAAGGACGCAAGACGCCCGTCGACGAGACGCGCAGGCGATCACAGGTCTCGCAGAACGTGTCGCTCGTGCCCGTGATGAACCCGACGCGCAGCGCCGGATCGTGGCGCGCGTGCACGTACTTCGCGGGGCCGAGGCCCGGATCGGTGACGGCCTCCTCGGGGAGGAGGTGCGCGTCGAGCGCGCGGCGCATCTCGGCCGCCGTGACGAGATGATCGGCTACGAGTTTGGCGCCCTCGGCGATCGGCATGACCTCGAGGAACCGCGGCAAGAGCCGTTTTTCCCAGGCCCAGAGCAAGATGCGCTCGAGCTCGTTCTCGTTCACGCCGCGCAGGACGACGGTGTTCAGCTTGATCGGGGAGAACCCCGCTTCGATCGCGGCGTCGATGCCCGCGAGAACAGCGTCGAGATCTCCGCCGCGCGTGACCTCGCGAAAGCGGACGGGATCGAGCGTGTCGATCGAGACGTTCACGCGATGCAGTCCCGCGTCGCGCAGCGGCCGCGCGAGGCGTGCGAGCTGCGAGGCGTTCGTGGTGAGCGCGAGATCCTCGAAGCCGAGCGAGGAGAGGTGCGCGACGATCGCGACGATCTCGGGATGCACGAGGGGCTCGCCGCCCGTGAGCCGCACGCGGCGCACGCCCGCGCGGCGTAGCGCCTCGAACATCGTCTTCCACGCCGGCGTCATGAGGCGGCCGTCCGCGTAGCCGTCGTTTCGCGAGGGCCGGCAGTACGTGCAGGCGAAGTCGCACCGATCGGTCACGGAGACACGCACGCTGCGCGGCGGCGGGCCGGCCGAAACGCGCGTCGGCACGAGCGAGCGCACGCCGAGCATCGGCAAGGAGCGCCGCTTCTCGACCGTTGGATCGTTCACCACCGCCATCGCCTCATCCTCCCGCAACGGGCGGGATCAACGCGACCTCGTCCCCCGACCGGACCTCCTCGTCGGGCCGCGCATACGCGCCGTTCACCGCGACGCGGATCGATCGCCGATACGGCACGAGCGCGGGAAAACGGCTGCAAACGTGGTGAAGAAGCTCCTCCGCGGTGCACGGCGCGTCGAGCGGAAAGACGAGCTCCGACGCACCGAGCACGTCTCGCGCCCCCGCGAACGCGAGCAGCCTCACCGTGTTCGACATGTTCCGTAACGTAGCATTGTTGGATCGAGGTTGACAGATCGGGCGCGAAAACAAGCCGTCTCGTCGCTGTGCCGAGCGGCCAGGGGCGCGATATAGTCGCCCGTCCGATGAGCGAGCAAACCGGCACGATCGGCAAGATTTTGGCCGGACGGTACCAGGTTCGGAGGGAGCTCGGGCGTGGCGGCATGGGGGTCGTCTACCTCTGCCGCGACCTCGTGGCTGACGACCGTGTGGCCGTGAAGGTCCTGAGCCGACCGGGGGCGCGACCACGCGCCGAGGAAGCGTGGTGGTTCCACGAGGAGGCCCGCGCGCTCGCGGCGCTCTCGCACCCGTGCATCGTGCGCGCGCGTGACTTCGGCGCGCTCGCCGACGGCACGCCGTTCCTCGTGATGGATGCCGTGCCGGGTCGCTCGCTGCACGAGTGGCTCTACCTCGCACAAGAGGAAGGCGGCCTGCCGTGGCCGCTCATCTGGAAGATCACCGACGACGTGCTCGCCGCGCTCGCGCATGCGCACGCGCGCGGCGTCATCCACGGGGATCTCAAGCCCTCGAACATCCTCGTCGACATCCCGCACGACGACTCGGAACCGCCGACGGTGCACGTGCTCGATCTCGGGCTCGCGTGGCTCATGCAGGATCGCGTCGATCACAGGCTCGACGGCTCGCCCGTCTCGAAGCCGACGATCCGCTGGGGCGCAGGCACGCCGGGGTGGATGGCGCCGGAGCAGATCCGTTACGCCGCGCCACACGTGGGTCCGTCGACGGACCTCTACTCGCTCGGCTGCGTCCTGTTCACGATGCTCGCGAACCGCGAGCCGTACGAGGGCACGGACGAGGAACTGCTCGCGAAACACAAGAGCTCGCCGCTGCCCGAGGTGCCGCTCCGTCCAGGCATCCCGCCGGACATCGTTCCGCTCGTGCGGCGCTTGATGAACAAGCGGCCGTGGCAGCGCTTCGAGTTCGCGGCCGACGCGCGCGCGCTCCTCTGGCGCATGCGGCCGCGCAGCGGAGACCCGACGGCGACGCCGAGGCCCTCGGCGGCGCCGCCGATGTCCATGCCGCTGCGCGACTCGCCGCTCGTCGTCGAGAGCAACTACCTCGACTCGCAGGTGACCACGACGGGCCTGCTCGGGCTGCGGCCGAGCCCTTTCGTTGCGCGCGCGGCGGAGCGCTCGCGCTTGCTCGACGTGGCGAACCAGATCGCCACGTCGGAGAGCCCAGAACACCGCTTCTTGTTGCTTTCGGGCGAAGCCGGCGTGGGCAAATCGCGCCTCGCCGAGTGGCTCTGCGAGGAGGTGCACGAGCGTGGCCTGGTGGTGCCGCTGCGCGCGCGGTACCGGAAGATCGCGGCGCCGCTCGACGGCGTGGTCGGCGCGATCGTGCAGCACTATCGGCTCGAGCGCGAAGTGCGTGATGTCGTCGAAAAAGTCCTCCTGAACCAGTGGGAGGTCGCGCCCGAGGACGACGAAGGCAAGATGTGGGTCGCCGCGACGGCCGAGTGGATCCGGCCCTCGTCGCAAGGCGACGCGATCGGCCCGACGGGCAAACGCTTCGCGCTCTCGTCGGAGACGCGGTGGCGCGTGATGCAGTACGCGCTGCAAAAGATCGCCAAGAACCGTCCGCTTCTTTTGATGCTCGACGATCTGCATCACGGATCGCCGACGACGTTCGAAGGGATGGCGCGGCTCCACCGCGAGACGCCGGGCCTCCGGCTGCTCATCGTGGGCACCGTGCGCGACGAGGCGATCATGACGGACCCGGTCGCGCGCGAGTGGGTCGAGTGGCTCTTGCGCGAACTCGGCGGCGATCGCCTGACGCTCGAGCCGCTCGACCCGACGCAGACGCACGCGCTCCTGCGCGAGACGTTGCCGCTCGACGAGGCGGCCGTGGTCGAGGCCGCGCAACGCAGCAAAGGCAACCCGCTGTTCGCGCTGCAGATCGTTCATGCGTGGGCGACGGGCGGGCACATCGAGCTGCGCGACGGGCGGTACGTGGTGCCCGAAGCGAAGCTCGCGATGCGCGCGGCCACGACGGCCGAGCTCTGGGAGGAGCGGCTGCGCGCGATCCCCGAGGATCTCCGGCGCGGCGCGCGCGCGGCGGCGGCTCTCGGCGGCGACATCCGCGAGGACGTGCTGCGGCTCGAGCTCGGGGCGCTCGGCGTGGACGCGGAGCGCGCCGTGGCCGCGATGAAGCGCGCGCAGATCCTGCTCGCGTCCGGCGAAGAGCGCCTGCGATGGCCACACGCGCTCTTGCAAGAGCACCTGCTCGGGCAGCTCTTCGCACAGCCCGACGCGGCCGCGGTGCTGCGCGCCGCCGCGAACGCGCTCGCGCATCACCCCGACGCAGGCAGCCGGCGCATCGTGCGTCACCGCGTGATGAACCTCGTCCGCGCGGGCGACGTGAACGTCGCCGCGGAGCTCTTGCACCGATCGATCGCGGAGTCGTGGGGGCGCAAGCGCGACGTGCAGGCGACGCTGCGCGATCTGTCGCTCCTCGACGGTCGGCTCGAAGGTTTGCTGCTCGCGCGGCATCGCAGGTGGCGCGCCGAGGCGCTGCGGCACGCGGGCAGGCTCGAAGACTGCCGCCGTGAGGCCGAAGAGGCGCGCAGGCTCTTCCACGAAGCAGGGGATCCCGAGAGCGAGGCCGCGTGTCTCCGGCTCCTCGGTCACGCCGCGAGTGATCTCGCCGCGCCCGCCGAAGGGCGCAAGCTCGTGGCGAAGGCGCTCGAGATGTTCCGGTCGCTCGGCGACACGCACGGGCAAGCGCTCTGCGAAGTGATCATCGGGGAGATCGATTTCCTGCTCGGCGATCACCTCGAAGCGGCCCGTATCCTCGAGAGCGCAGGGCCCAAGTTCCAGGCCGTCGGTGATCGCCTCGGCCACGCGCAGTGCCTCGTGCTGCACAGCTTCGTCGAGCAGTCCGGCGGATCGCCCGAGAAGGCGCGCGCGCTCCTCCGCACGGCGCGCGCCGAGTTCGACGCGATCGGCTATCGCCTCGGCATGGCCCAGTGCGACGTCACGCTCGCGCACTCGGATCACCGCGAAGGTCGGCTCGAAGAAGCGCGGCGGGTGGCGCTCCTGTCGCGCCGGAGCTTCCGCGACCTCGGCAACCCGCGCGGCGAGGGCGCGTGCGAGCGTCTGCTCGCGATGACCGCGTTCGACGCGGGTCAGCTCGACATGGCGGACGCGCACGCGCGCGCCGCGACGGCGCTCTTCGATCGGCTCGCCGATCCGTGGGGGCAGGTCGAGATCAAGATCATCGTCGCGCAGATCGCGCTCGAACGTGGGCAAGCGGAGGTCGCGCGCGCGGCACTTGCCGAGTGCGAGGCCACGGGGCTCGCCGAGGCCGAGCCGAAGCAACACCTCGCGCTCACGCGGGCGTGGCTCGCGTACCACGAGGGCCGGTTCCAGGACGCCGCGCACGAGCTCGATCAAGCGCGCAAGGCGTTCCAGGATCCGAGCCGCACCGGCGATCACACGCCCGAGCTCCTGCGCAGGTTCAGCCGCATGGGCTGGCCCGCGCCCGCGAGCGAGACGATCGCGGCATGGATGCGCGCGCTCTCCACGCGGAGCCCGCTCTCGACGCCGCCGCCCGCGGAGCAAGCCGCCGCAGCGCCGCCCTCCGCGAAGCCCAGCAGCTAGACCCAGCCGTCGGGGATCACCGCAGGATCGAGGTCGCGCAGGCCGCGTTCGAGCAGGTTCGCGAGCACGACCGCGGCCTCGGGCGCGCCGGCTGCGCGGGCGCGGCTCGAGAACGCTTCGATCTGCGCGAGCGCGTCACGGCGCGAGAGCACGCTGTAGTCGACGGCAGGCAGGCCGAGGCTCCGGTATCCGTCGCGGATCACCTCCGCGTGGTGTGCCGCGAACCGAGGCGCGACGGTCCTGCGGTAGTAGAGCAGGCGAACCGTGTGATCACGCCGCGCCGAGAGCGCGGCGCGTTCGTCCGCGGGAACGTCGGGGTGCGCGAGGAGCGCATGCAGCGCGTCGTAGTAGTCGCGGAGCTGCCCCGATTGTGGGTCGTCCACGACGAGATCGCCGCTGTCGTAGAGCGCCTGGAGCGGCTCGAAGTATGCGAGGTCGATGCGCAGCGATTCGAGCGGTCGCGCGGAGTTGCCGTCATCGAGACCCGTGACGCGGCTCCAGACGACGACGTTCTCGCCCTTGCGCGTATCTTCCGCGATCGAACGATCGATCGTCTCCGCGCGCCCCCGCGTGGCGCGCTCCCAGAGCGCCTCGTGTGTCGTCGCGCCGCTCTCCGCGCCGGGTGCTGATCCTGCGTAGGCCCAGATCGTTGCCACGTGCGGGAAGATCGCCTGCAGGCGGAGGAGCGCGTACCGACCACCCGAGTAACAGCCCGAGACGTGCACGTCCTCGATCGCACGCGCCGCGCGAGGCATGGCCGTCGCGAGTTCACCGATCGCGTCGAGCGTGAGCGTGCCGTTCTCGTCGCCCCACACGCCCGCGCCCACGCTGTGCCCGGAGAGCACGAGCCGCGCGGGGATCGAGCGCCCCTTCTCCGCCTCGGCCCAGACCTCGGCCATCCGGCCGAGCTCGTCCCGCGCGTCCGGCGGCGCATCGATGAGAACGCGCGCGATCGCCGCGGTCTGATCCGGTGACATCGAGAGCGTCCGCGCGAAGCCGAGCGCGCCCTCCTCGGTCGAGAGATCGTGCACCACGCCCGCCACACGCAGCCGATCGTCGCCCTCGGGCGAGTCGAGCACGGGCACCACATCCACCCCGGTGCTCGCGAGCGCGCGGTGCTCGACGACCGCGCCCGGGTTCATCCCAACGAACAGGATGCGGTCGTTCGGCCCGCCCTCCGTGGGGATCTCGAGCCCCCATCCGATCCGCACGAAACCCGGATTCGTGCGGAGGCTCGGGTACGTCGCCGCATTCGCGTCGACGAGCGCCCCGACGGAGACATCGAAACGCGCGGCGATACGCCCGAGGGTATCGCCGCGTCGAACGGTGTAGCGCTGAGGGGGTTGGGGCATGCGGAGAAGGATCACGCCGCGCGGAGGACCCGGCAAGCGCCGAGCAGATCCGCATGCCCGAGGAGGGACGTACGTTTCAGGCGGAAGCCGCGAGCTCCGCGGGCGCTGCCTCGGCGTGATCGGCGCCCTTCTCGAAGCACGCGACGATCGCGGCGCCGACGAGCGTGTCCGCTTCGAGCAGGCGCTCTGCGAGGAGGAGGACGCCGTCGCGCGTCTCGCGGACGATGCGGCAGGCGCGCTCGAGCTGCTGCTCGACGAGCTTGCGCGCGACCTCGTCGACACGCGCGTGCAGGTGCTCGCTGTGCGTCACGTGGCCCGGATGATCCGTCACGTTGATCGGCCCGAGCTCACTCATGCCGAGCTCGGCCACCATCTTCCGCGCGAGCGACGCGGCGCGCTGGATGTCGTCCGCCGCCCCCGCGGTCATCGTGCCGAGCACGACCATCTCCGCCGCGCGACCGCCCATGAGCATGCAGATCTGATCCTCGAGGTACTCCTTCGTGTAGAGCAACCGATCCCGCTCGGGCAGCGCCTGCGTCACGCCGAGTGCTCGACCGCGCGGGAGGATCGACACCTTGTGCACGGGGTCCGCGTGCTTCGACGCGAGCGCCACCGTCACGTGCCCGGCCTCGTGGACCGCCGTCGCGCGCCGCTCCTCCGCGTCCATCACGAGGCTCTTGCGCTCCTCGCCCATGAGCACGCGATCACGCGCCTTGTCGATGTGCTCGAGGTCGACCTTGTCCGCGCCGCTGCGCGCCGCGAGGATCGCCGCCTCGTTCAAGAGGTTCGCGAGCTCCGCGCCGGAGAAACCCGGCGTCACCTTCGCCACGTGCGCGAGGTCGATGTCCTCCTTCAGCGCGATCGGCCGCGCGTGCACCTCGAGGATCTCCCGACGACCACGCAGATCCGGCAGCGGCACCACGATCTGACGGTCGAAGCGGCCGGGGCGGAGGAGCGCCGGATCGAGCACGTCCACGCGGTTCGTCGAGGCCATGACGACGATGCCCGTCGTGTGATCGAAGCCGTCCATCTCGACGAGGAGCTGGTTCAAGGTCTGATCGTGATCGGCGGAGGCCGAGTCCCCGCCGCGCCCGCGCGAGCGGCCGACGGCGTCGATCTCGTCGATGAACACGATGCAGGGCGAGACGCGGCGCGCCTCGGCGAAGAGGTTGCGTACGCGGGAGGCGCCGACGCCGACGAACATTTCCTGGAAGCTCGAACCGGACGCGGAGAGGAACGGGACGCCAGCCTCGGTCGCGACCGCGCGCGCGAGGAGCGTCTTGCCCGTGCCAGGCTCACCCGTGAGCAGCACGCCGCGCGGCGCGCGTCCGCCGAGGCGGCCGAAGCGCTCGGGGTTCTTGAGGAACTCCACCGTCTCGGCGAGCGCCTCTTTGACCTCGTCCATGCCGGCGACGTCCGTGAAGCGGACCTTGCCAACGCCGGGCGACTGGCCCTCCGAGAAGTGCGCGCGGCTCTTCCTGCGGTGCATGCCGAGGCCCACGGCGCCGAGCGCGAGCATCACTGCGATCGGCGCGAGCGCCGTCGCCGCGCGCGCGCCCGCCGATCCCTCGCGCGAGCCGTACTCGACCGCGATGCCCGCTGCGGCGAACTTGTCGACGAGCGCGTGCCGCGCCTCCTCGTCACCGACGATGCCCACGCGAAGAGAACCGTCGGCACCCCGGATCGAGAAGCGTTCACCCTCCACGCGCACCTCGGTGACCGCCTGCGATCCCGTGATCTGCGTGAGCTCGGTGTAAGAGATCGTCCCCTCGCGCGGTCCTCGCAGCGAGTAGACGAGGGCACCGATCGTCACCGCGATGATCAGAACGACCACCGGACCGACCACACGCCCCAGCCGCTTTTCGAATCTCGAGAGCCATCCCATCGCGTCGCACCTCGTCGCCCGGCCCATCCGATCCGGCGCGCAGTCGACCAAAACGGTCGCAACGGCCGGCGGTTTGCAGCCGGGGCGAAGCACGATAGCTGCGAGGAGGTTGTCCGCCAGCGTGGACGATGACGTTTTATGGCCTGATTTCCGAGACTTACAGACTCGGCGAGCGGCCTCCAGCAGACGTTGTTCCGGGTTTGTCCGGAAGTCAGAACGCGAGACCGGCGCGAAGACGGAAACCGTTGATGGTCGCGCCATTCGAGCCGCCGAGCGGGCCGCCGAGCGGGACGAGGAATCCGAGCCCCGCGCGCACGGCGAGCGATTTGCCGACGGGGATCGTGCTGTTCACGTCGGGCTCGATCACGAACTGCGCGCCGGAGTAGTCGCTCGTGCCCTTGGTGACCGGCTGCTGGGAGACCGCGAGCCACGCGCGCAGGCCCGGCGAGATCATGCCGTCGAGGAAGTCGTAGAAGAACGACGCGCTCGTCACCCAGTTGTACGCGGGCGAGTGCAACGTGCCGGCGGCCTCGCTCTCGGGCGCGCCGCCGCCCGTCTTGATCATGAGCTCGAACTTCGTGCTCGCCGCGAAGTGCAAGAGGCGCGTGTCGTAAGCGAAACCGACGCTCGGCGTCGCGCCGAGACGGTTCGGCGTGTAGGGCGCTTGCTCCTCCCAGCCACGCGCGCCAGCGACGGCCTGGTTCAAGATCGCCTGCGGCCTCGCGCCTGCCGCATCCTGCTCCGGGAACATGTCGCCCTGCGCGGTAGGCAGGGCGATCGCGAGGCTCACGGGTAGCGTCATGCGTCGCTTCAACTTGAAGCGCGCATGCACGCTCACCTCGATGTTGCCGAGCACGAACGAGTCGACGGGGTTCTCGATCGGACCGTCGACGCTGCCCGTCGCGAAGGGCACGCGGGCGCCGATCGCCCACGTCTCGTTCAGACGCCAGAAGAAGTACGGAACGAACGAGGCGACGGTGACGTCGGTGGGATCCGTATCGCTGAGGACATCGCGGATCTCACCGAAGCCGATCACCATGTCGACGCCGACCTCGCGCGGCGGGAGCGCGCGGTAGTTCTCTGCCTTCGCCTCCTCCGCCTTCTCATCCTCTTCCCTCTTCTTCGCGCCCGTCTTGCCGGACGGCGCGAACTTCCCCTCTTCCTCCGAGCCGCCGACGCCCCAGTCGCCCTCCTGCGCGGGCGGGAGCGGCGGGGGCTCGGCCGGCGGCGGAGGAGGCGCGTCAGGGTCGATCTCCATGTCGGTCCCCTTGCTGGGCGGCGCCTGGGCGAAGGCGAGCGCGGGGACGGCGACGAGCGCGAGGGCGAAGGTGGAGAAGCCGACGGCGAGCTTCCGTTTGGTGCTGGAGAAGGGCGTGGGGCGTAGCATGCTCGGTGTCACGGGAGTGGGCCGCGACGCTACCATGCAGCCGAGGCGTCCGTCTCCCGGCGCGCGCAACGATGGCCATGCACCCCGACCAGCTCGCCGACTTCGAGATCCTGCGCCGCCTCGGCGCAGGCGGCATGGCCGAGGTGTTCCTCGCCAAAAAGCGCGGCGCCGAGGGCACGTACAAGCTGCTCGTCGTCAAACGCGTGCTCCCGGCGCACGGCTCGTCGCGGCGGTTCCGCTCGATGTTCGTCGAGGAGGCGCACCTCGCGACGCGCCTGAACCACCCGAACATCGTCCAGGTCTACGAGTTCAACGACCACGGCGACGACGGGCTGCTGCTCTCGATGGAGTACGTCGAGGGCTTCGACCTCGGAAAGATCATGTCGACGGCGAAGCGCATCGGAGCGCGGATTCCGCCGTTCGTCGCGGCATACATCGTCTCCGAGGCGGCCAAGGGCCTGCACTACGCCCACGAGCGCAAGGACGAGGGCGGCGTGCCGCTCGCCATCGTCCACCGCGACATCTCACCGCAGAACATTTTGCTCTCGTACGAAGGCGCGGTGAAGATCGCCGACTTCGGCATCGCGACCGCGAACCTCTTCCGTGAGGAGGCCGGCGTCCTGAAGGGCAAGTTCGGGTACATGTCGCCCGAGCAGGCCCGCGGCGAGCGCGTGGATCGAAGAGGCGACGTCTACGCGCTCGGCGTCGTGCTGTACGAGATGCTCGCGCTCCGATCGCCGTACGGGAAGCTCGACGACGATGCGCTGCTCGAAGCCGTGAAGACGGGCGCGTTCCAGCCTCCGTCGACGTACGTGAACGACGTGCCGCCCGAGCTCGAATCCATCGTCCTCAAAGCGATGCGGGGCCCGCGGGAGCACCGCTTTCAGACCGCGCGCGACATGAGCGCCGCGATCATGCGCACGCTGCTCGCGAAGCAGGAGCTCGTCGACTCGGCGTCGATCGAGGCGATGCTGCTCGAGCTCTTCGGCCGCGAGCTCGAGCTGCCGCTCGCGAGCCCGCGCGAGGCGCCGGAGGCCGCGACGCTCGCCGCGGTGCCGCTCGCGCGCACGCCGTCCGACGGGACGAACGGCGAGAAGTTCACGCGTGTCGCCCGCGAGGTCCGGCACGTCGCGGTCGTCACGCTGCGCATCGACGGCACGGTCGATCTCGAGAGCGCGCACGGCAAACAAGCGGCGCGGCGGATGGGCGCGTCGATCCGGCAGACGCTCGACGACATCGCGTTCAAGCGCAGTGCGGTGTGGTCGTGGGAGTCGCTGTGGTCGGCGCGGGCCGTCGTTGGCCTCATGGCGAACCCTTCACGCGCGGCGGCCGACGCCGCAACGCTCGCGATCGACGTGCACGAGGCGCTCGCCGGTGCGAGCGAGGATCTGCCTGCACCGCTGCGCGCGTCGATCGGCATCGTGCGGGGCATCGCCTCCGGGGAGCGTGATCCGCAGGGCCACCTCGTGCGGCACACGTTGCAGGAGCCCGCGGATCTGCTCGCGGATCGCGTGGGCGCCGCGACGCCGTTTGGCAAGACGTGGGTCGCGGGAGGTGTCTACCGCCTCGTGCGGCGCGACTTCCGTTGGGGCGAGGCGCCGAGCCTCACGCTCGGCGACACGGGCGGCCACCGCGTCCCCGCGCAGATGCGCCTCTACGCGCTCGATCGATTGCTCACGCGCGAGGAGCGCACGGCGGAGCACGCGCTCGGTCAGAGTGATCTCGTCGGACGCGACGCCGAGAAGGCGGACCTCTACGCCGCGTATCACCGCGCCGTCTCACCGCCGCTCGGCGGCGTGCCGGGATCGCCGCCTTCCTCGGAGGCCTATCCCTCGCAGGAGTCCCCGAGTGGCCCGAAGACGCAGACGTTCGATGCGGCGCCGCTCTCGCGCAGATCCTTCGGCGAGCTCGTCGCGCGCGTGGTCGTCGGCGAGATGGGCATCGGCAAGACCGCGCTCGTCTCGACGTTCCTCTCGGAGCTCCCGAGCGGCGCACGCGTGGTGCAGGTCGAGTGCTCGCCCGTGAAGATGGAGCTGCCCCTCGCCACCGTCGCCGACGTCGTGCGCGACGTGACGGGCATGGACCTCGACAACTCGCTCGACGAGGCGCAAGACGCGCTGCGCGACGTCTTCGGCCCCTTCGCCCGCACGCCGAGCGCGCCGCGCGAGATCCAGCGCCTCGCCGAGCTCGTGACCGGCAAGCACGGCGATCACCAGGAAGAGGACGCGAGCAACTACCGCCACGACCTCGTCGTCCAGGGTATACGCCACCTGCTCGCCGGGCTCGCGCGCAGGCAGCCGATCGTCGTCGTGGTCGACGGCCTGCAGTGGGCCGATCGCGCGAGCCTCGAGCTCTTGAAGGAGCTGCTCCGCAGACCGGATCCGCTCCCGATCCTCGTCGTGCTCATGACCCGCGCCGACGAGCGCGTGCTGCCGTACGTCGAGGGCCTCGTGCGGATCGAGCTGCGCGGGCTCGAAGCCGAAGAACAGGTGCGCCTCGTCGAGGCGCGGCTCGGCGTCCGGGAAGGCGTCGCGGCCGTGTGCAGCGAGCTCGTCCCGCGCGTCGCGGGCAACCCCTTCTTCCTGCTGGAGATGGTCGACGCGCTGCTCGAACGCGGCACGCTGGAGATCGTCGAGCGCGGCGAAGGCCTCCACGAGCTCGTGCGACACGAGCGCCCCGGCGAGCGCAGCGAGACCCTGCCCTCCACGCTCGAGCAGCTCATCGGCGATCGCCTGCGCGAGCTGCCGCTCGCCGAGCACGACGTCGTCGACTGGCTCGCCGTCGCCGGAGGCCCGCTGACCGAGACCGACATCCTCGCGCTCGCGCGCCTCCCCGACGATGAGGCGATCACGCGCCTCTGCGCGCGCGGGCTCTGCGATCGGCGCGCCGGATCGGTCGATTTCCGCCACCCGCTCGCGCGCGACGTCGCCTACCTCGCGCTCGACACGGCGAAGCGCTCGCGCATGCACCTCTCGCTCGGCGAGCACCTCTCGCGCACGCCGCTCGCGCGTGGCCTCTCCGCGGCGATCGTTGCGCGCCATCTCGCACGTGGCGAGGCCGCCGTGCCCGCCGCGGAGATGTACCTCGAAGCCGCCGGCGCCGCGCGCGCGACGCACCAGGAGCAGCTCGCGCTCCGCTACTACCTCCGCGCGCTCTCCCTGCTCCCGCCCGAGGATTCGCGCCGCATGAACGCGCACGCCGCGCTCGAAGCGATCTACCGGCACCTCGGCCGCCGCAGCGAGCGCCGCAAACACCTCGAAGCGTTACGCAAGCTCGCGCGGCAGAGCGGCAAGGCGCGCGGCGTCGCGCTCGCTCTCGTCCGCACCGCGCGCCTCGACTCCGACGACGGCCACCTCGCGCGAGGCTTACCCGTCGCGCAGCGCGCCACCGAGATCGCGCGCCTCGCGCGCCAGCCCGCGCTCGAGGTCGAGGCGTACACGATCCTCGCCGAGATCCTCGGCGACCTCGGCGACGTGCAGGGCGCCATCGACGCCTGCGAGCGCGCGCTCGAAGTCACACATACCGCCAAGCTCCAGCCGCGCCTGCGCGCCGAGGTGCTCCGCTCGAAGGGCGTCCTGCTCCGACGCATCGGCCGCGTCGAGGAAGCCGCCGCGGCGCACGCCGAGGCCATCGCGGTCTTCCGCGCCGTCGGCGCGCGCCGCAGTGAAGCGCGCGCGAAAAACGCCCTCGCCTACGCCATGTTCGTCATGGAGCGCTTCGAGGACGCGATCGCGCTTGGTCTCTCCTCCATCGGCATCGACCTCGCCATCGGCGGCCGCTTCCAGATCGCCAAGACGCTCAGCAACGTCGGCCAGGCCTACGCGCGCCTCGGCGACACCGAGCGCGGCCTCAGCTACCTCAAGCGCGCGCGCGAGGCGCACGAGCGCTACACCGATCAGGACTCGCGCGCCGACACGCTCCTTTGCTCCGCGGAGATCCTCATCGAGCTCGGCAGCATCGCCGAGGCCGCCACGATGTGCGGCGACGCGGGCGCGCTCGTGGCCGTCACCGGAAGCGCGTACGACACCGTGCACGAGCGCATCGTCCGCGCCCTCCTCGCGCGCGCCGAGAACCGCCCGCAAGAGGCCGTCGTCCACGCGCAGGCCGCGCGCAAGCTCGCCGAGCCGCAAGGTCTTTTGAGCTACCACATTCACGCGACCGCCATCGAAGCCGCCGCGCGCGTCGATGCGGGCGAGCATCACACCGGTGTCCTGCTCGCTCGCACGGCGCTCGGCGCGATCGAGGCCACGAGCTTTTCCGAGTACGGCATCGAGGTCCGCGCGCTCTGCATCGAAGCGCTGCGCAAAGGCAGCTCCAGCGGCGCTCGTGACGCACTGCTCCGCGCCGCGACGCACGTACGCAAGGTCGCCGGGTATGTCCGAGATGCGCGCCTCCGCGCGCTCTTCTTGCGAAGACCCGTCGTCGAGCGCATTCTGTCCGAGGCAGACGGCTCCGACCTCTCTTCTCGGTCGGATCCGCTCAGTCGCGGCGGAATGGCATGAGTTTGAAGACCACGAAGCGAGCGGGGGCGGGCCGACGAAAGGTCGCGTTGATCCTATCGGGCGGCGGCGCGCGCGGCGCGTACGAGGTCGGCGTCTTGTCGTACGTGCTCGACAATTTCGCCCGCGTGCGCGGCGCGGTCCCGCGCATCGACATCCTCTGCGGCACCTCGGTCGGCGCGATCAACGCGTGTTTCCTCGCCGCGCACCTCGGCGACGCCACGACGGGCATCCGCCGCCTCGCGAACCTCTGGACCGAGCTCGATCTGCCGGACGTGCTCGGCTTCGGCTTTCGTCAGGCCGTGAGCCTCCCGCGTGTGCTCCTCGGCGGCGGCAAGGCGGCGGCCGGCGTCTTCGACGTCACGCCGATGGCCAAGCTCGTCGAGCGCGAGATCCCGTGGCGGGCCATCGCGCGCACGCTGCGCCGCGGCCACCTGGGCGCGCTCAGCGTCTCGGCCACCGAGGTCGCGTCGGGCCGCACGGTCATCTTCATGCAGACCGGCCCCGACGGCGCGCTGCCCACGACGGCGCCGCCGCGCACGCTCATCCGCGGCGCGCACATCGGCCCGCTGCACGCGCTCGCCTCCGCGTCGATCCCCATCTTGTTTCCGCCCGTCCGCATCGGCCGCGAGCTCTTCATGGATGGCGGCGTCCGGCAGAACACGCCCATCGCGCCGGCGCTCCGGCTCGGCGCGACGCACGTCTTCGCGATTGGACTCTCGCGCGAGATCACGGGCCCGAGCACCATGCCCGAGGACGAGAAACCGCCGGGCGCGGCCTTCCTGCTCGGCAAGATCCTGAACGCGTTCCTCCTCGACCACATCCAGACGGACCTCGAGGTGATGACGCGCCTGAACCACATCATCGAGGACGCGGAAAACACGTTCGGCAACGAGTTCCTGGACAAGGTCAACGGGAGCGCCGAGCGACGTGGCACGATGCCGTACAACCGCATCCACTCGCTCGTGGTGCGCCCGAGCGAGGACATCGGCCGTCTCGCGGCCGAGTACGTGCGTCGCGGCAACATCCACGGCGGCCCGGCGTTCGCGCGGCGCATGCTCACGCTCGTCGACGTCGGCGAGGCGACCGAGGCGGACCTCGCGAGTTACCTGCTCTTCGACGGCGCCTTCGCGCGCAGGCTCATCGACCTCGGCCGCGCCGACGCCGAGGCCCGCAGGCACGACATCGCCGACTTCTTCGGCAGCGCGGCCGAGGACGACGAGCCGCGCCACGCTGAAAACACGAGCTGGACGATCCCGCCTCCGGTGGACTGACTAGCCCGCGATCGACGCGACCTTCCTGCCCGTGCGGCTCGCGGCGTACGTCGCCGCGCGGATCATCTGGAACGGCCCGACCGGCATGATCCCGCGACCTGCGTGGAACGGCGTGAACGACAGCGCCTCCTGATCCACGAGCGATCGCTCCTCCAGATCGATCAACGCCACCGCTTGCCATCGCGACATCCGCAGGATCTGCTCCGGCGAACGCAGCCGCGCGCCGAGCGCTCCCGTCTGCTTGACCTCGAGCCGCAGCACCGCGTTCCCCGCGGCCACGGCTCGCTCCAGCCGCTCGCGCCGACTGCCGTACGTCTCCCTCTGCCGCGACGGCACGAGCCTGAACTTCACGCGACCGAGCCCGAGCACGTAGAACGGCAAGATCGCGTGGTACTCGTTCGCCAGGTAGTCGTGCACGTTCGTGGTGAGCGGCGCGAACGGCAGCGACCAGATGTGCTGGAACGTCGCGAAAAGCAGGTCCTGATCCCTCGCGGAGACCTCCACCGACGTCGCCGTCGGCGCGCGCCCGCAGAACCGCACCGCGATCCCGAGCGCGTCCGGCAGCTCCTTCTCGTGACGCCACCACGCGCTCGACAGCCGCACGATCGCGGGCCCCGCGAGCCTCTTCGCGAGCTCACCCACGGCGCCCTCGCGCATGAGCGGTCGCACGTCTGCCCGGAACAGGACGCCGTCCGGATGGAAGAGCCGCGCACGCCGGAGAAGACTCCCCTCCCCCGTGATCGGAGACAAAACGCCGCCAATCGCCCGCCCCAACGCCTCGGTCGCCCGCATCACTCCCCCTCCGTACTCGGTAGAACCTGGGCGTCCGCGCCCCCCCTCCGCAAGGCCCTTCGACGTTTGGGGGCCCGCTCGGAACAAGCCGAGCTACGCCCCCAAACTCCCGGCTCCTCCGCCTTTTCCCCTGCCCAACCGCCGCTGACGTTCCCCGTCCGTTCTCAATGATTTCGCGCCGTTAGGAGATCCCCTGGCAGGCGCCCACCCCGCCGCCGTGCCATCCTTAACGTAATGCATCACACGCTCGTAATTTCCGACATCCACCTCTGCGAAGTGGAGCCGGGGACGGGTCCGTGGATGCGTCATCGGCAGCGAGCTTTCCTGCCGGACGGCGAGATCGCAGGGATGCTGGAAGCGGTCCTCCACGCCGTCCGCGGGCAGCGGATGACGCTCGTGCTGAACGGGGACGTCTTCGACTTCGACGCTCCGCGGGTGATCGACGGTCGCAGCGCCTGCCACGATCTCCCGCGCGACGCCGAGCACGGCGTGCCGGCGATCGCGGCGATCCTGAACGATCACCCGATCGTCCTGGAAGCGCTCGGGCGTGTCCTCGACGAGGGACACGACATCGTGATCGTGTCGGGCAACCACGACGTCCTGCTCACGCTGCCCGAGGTCCGCGCGCACCTCGCGGCGCGCCTCTGCGACGCCGCGTGCGCTTTGCGGGCGCGCGATCGCAGCCCGAGCGCGCGGGCCGCAATCGCGGCGCGGATCCACTTCCGCGCGTGGATGCACGTCACGCCCGATCGTGTCGTCATCGAGCACGGCCACCTCTACGATCCCTACTGCAGCTACCGCTACCCGATGGCCCCGTACGACGACGGCGGGCGCGAGATCGTGGCGACGATGGGCTCGATGGGGACGCGGCTGCTCGTCTCGCGGCTCGGCTACTTCAACCCGCACGACGACAGCTCCGTCATGATGACGAAGCTCGGCTACCTCCTGCACTGGGCGCGCTACTACCTCTTCTCGCGCCGCTGGCTCGCGCTCATCTGGGCGTTCGGCACCGCGCGGATCCTCGCCCGCCTCTGGCGATCACGGCGGCCCTTCTGCCGCGCGCGCTACCGCGGCAACGTGCTCGCCTGCGCCCGCGAGACGGGCGAGCGCGTCGCGGCCGTCGCGCGTCATGCCCGCCTCTTCGAGCCGCCGGCCGAGTCGCGTTTCCTCCGTGTCGTGCGCGAGCTCTGGGTCGATCACGTGTTCGTGATCCTCGTCGGCGCGGCGCTCGGCGCTCTCTTCATCAGCGCCGTGGGCATGCCGCTCGGGCTCCTCGGCGGGATCGTGCCGCTCCTCGTCTTCATGCTCTACGATCGCCTCGTCCCCAAGCCTCCGCTCGCCGAGACGTGGCTGCGCGTCGGCCGCGTGATGCGGAACGTCGCGAAGATCCACGGCGCCCGCGCGGTCGTCTTCGGCCACACGCACAACCCCGAGGGCTCGTGGGAAGGTGACGTGTTCATCGGCAACAGCGGCTCGTGGTCCGCGGCCATGGATGGCCCTGACGGCACCCCGCGCTTCGGCGAACACCCCTTCGTCTGGCTCACGAGCGACGAACAGGGCGCGATCACAGGCGGGCTCTACGCCTGGAAAGACAGCGCGATCGTCCCGCGTGTCGTCCGCGATCCACAGACCGAAGCGCCTCCGCACAGCGAGGCCCTTCTGCGCAGCGCCGAGGCTCCCGAGCTCCCCCGCGACGACGCGCGCGCGGTCTAAGCCGCCGCGGCCTTCGCCGGCTCCTCGTCGGCGCGGTTCGTCGGGACGAACATCGACAGGATCACACCCGGGATCGAGGCCACGAACGCGAGCAGGAAGAACGTCGTGAACCCGACTCTCTGCGCGAGGTGCCCGCTCACCGAGCCTGCGAGCGTCGTGGCCAGCGACATGAGCGCGGTGCCGATCGCGAAGTGCGAGGCCCGGTAGGCGCCCTGGCAGCGCCGCATGATGAAGACCATGAACGCGGCCGATCCCGCGTAGGCCACGAACTGCTCGACGAGCACCACGGCGGTGATTGCCGCGATCCCCGGCCGCGTCCAGGCGAGCCACGCGTAGAGCGGGATCGCCGCGCTCTGGAGGATCGAGATCGGCTTCAGCGTCCGCTCGAGGCCGAGCCGCGAGACCACCATCCCGCCGAGGATCGAGCCCGCGATCGAGGACACCGTGCCCCACGTGCCGCTCACGAACCCGCGCTGCGCGAGGTTCAGGCCGAGATCCTTCAGGAAGGGCGTGTGCATCGCGAACATGAGCGCGTCGCCCGCGCGGAACGTCAGGATGAACGCGAGCACGAGCCCGACCCTGGGCTGACGCAGGAACGTGACGAACGCCTGCAGGTACGAAGCGTCGGCGTTTCGAACCACGCGCGCCTCGACCTCGGCACGCGCGGGCGCCGAGGGACGCGGCAAGAACAACGCATGCCCCACGCCGAGGAGAAGCATCATCGCGCCCGCCGCGAAGAACGCGTAGCGCCACCCCCCCGCGATCCCCGCGAGCACCACGAGCCCGCCCTTCGCGACCAGCATCGCGACCCGGAACGCCGCCACGCGCAGCCCCGAGAACGCCGCTTGCCGCTTCTCGGGCAGCGCGTCGAGGTAGAACCCGTCCACCGAGATGTCCTGCGTCGCGGCGAGCACCGACACGGCGATGAGCCCCCACGTCACCACGAGCAGATCCCCGCGATCGGCCGGCATCGCGAGCGCGAGCACCGCGAGCCCGAGCGCGATCTGGGTCGCGACGACCCAGCCGCGCTTCTTGCCGTACATGTCGACGAGCGGGCTCCAGAGGAACTTCGCGTTCCACGCGAAGCCGAAAAACGCCGTGTATCCGATCGCCTGCAGGCTCGCGCCGAACGCCGTGAAGAGCTCCGCGCTCACCTGATGCACGATCGAGTACGGGAGCCCCTCGCCGAAGTACGTCGTGGCGACCCACGGTGCCGCGCGAAGCGGGCTCTCCGCGACCTTCTCCTCGGCCTCGCGCCGCGGTGCGTCCGGTGCCGCGTTTTTCGGAGGTGCATAGACCTCTTCGAGTGAAGGGCCCTGCGGGGCCGCCTCCGCTCCGGCGGACGCTCGTTCGACGACTGACACGTTGCCGAGTCCCCTACACCAGAAAGTTCCGACGGGCCCACCTTCCGGCCGACGCACCGCGGAAATACAGAGGGCCTCGTCCAGAAGGTAGCGGTTTTCGGCCGTCTCGGTTAGACGTGGAGACGACATGTCGAGGCTCTGCCGGCGCCGCTCTGGGGCCACGGATTCCGTGATGGGGGAATCGCGGTGAACGTCTACACCCGACGCGAGGAGATGCGCTGGACGATCATCGCGCTGACCGTGCTCGTGCTCTCGTTCGGAGGCGCGGTCGTGCGGCTCGTCACGGCCGAAGGACGGCTCATCCCCGACCCCGCGGCGATCGCCGCCGCGAAGGCCGCAGAGACCAAGGCGCAGCAGGCGAAGGCCTGCCAGACCGCCGCCGATCGGCTGAACACGGAGATCCCCGTGTTCAAGGCTTCCGCGAAGGCCGCGCGCCTCGCCGCGACGGCCACGCCGAGCGCCACGCCGCCGCCCACGAAAGGCAAGAAGCCGCCGCCGCCGAAGGAAAAAGAGCCCGACGTCGATCTCGCGTGGCCTTCCGCGCTCCCCGCCTACAAACAGGTAAAACTGCTCGCGCCGTGTCGTCCGCTCGTCGAGGGCGTGACCGGCGCCAAACCCGAGGCGGCGAAGGGCTGGGAAGCGGTCGCGACGGCGGCCGCCGTGACCGTCGGCGAGGACTACAAATCGCAGGTCGAGGCCGCGCGCAAGCTGCTCGCGGCGCTCAGCGAAGCGCCGGTCGACAAGGTGCTCGAGGCGACGAAGGAGGCCGAGGCGACGCTCCAGAAGGCCGCCGACGCCGAGCAGGAGAAGGCGAAAACCGCGCAGGTGCGCGAGCCCTTGCCGAAGGGCCTGCTCCCGCGCGAGCTCGCGGTTGGCCTCGGCGTGCTCATCGGCGTCGTCGCGCTCCTCGCGAGCTTCCTCAGCGTGCGCGCGGCCGCCACACGGCGCCTCTCGACGCTCCTGCCCCTGCGCGAGGCCGCGAAGACGGGGAACTCCGGCATGCAGGCCGCGGCCCTGCTCACGCTCGCCTCGCAGCACAACGGCGGCGAACCCGGCCTCGTCATCGGCGCCGGCGTGGGCGGCCTCATCGCCGCGATCGTGTTCCCGCTCGACGCCGACATCTTCGTCGCGGGCGTCATGGTCGGCCTCCTCCTCGGCCTCGGCTTCCAGTGGACCGTGCGCATGTTCGAGGGCCTCGCGAACTGGCGCACGCGCGCCACCGAGCTCGCGGACATCGAGAAGCCCGCGGTCCCCATCGTGCTCGTCCTCTCGACGGTGCACGTCGGCCGCGAGCCCGAGTTCTGGGCCTTCTTCAGCAAGCTTTCCGCGCAGGAGCAGGCCGCCACGGTCGCGCAGCTCGCCTCGCAGGCCGAGGAGCAGATCCTCGCCGCCGCCGACGCCGGCGCCGCCCAGCCCTACCCGCAGCAGGCCATGCCCCAGGGCTACCCCGGCGGCGGTTTTCCCCCGGGCGGCATGCCTCCTGGTGGCGGTTATCCGCCCGGCGGCGGCTACCCCGGCCGCTGAATCCGCAGAACTTTCTTCACGCGCCTGGCCGTCCGCGTCAATAAAGTGGCCTCTCCGCCGTATTCATGCGAGGAGGCAAAGACCCGGATGCGCTTCTTTTCCCTTTCCTCGAAGAGCCTCTACCGCATCGGCGCGCTCGTCTCGTTCGTCGCAGCGAGCTCCCTCCTCGCGTCCCTGCCTGCGTCGGCGGAGGACGCCGCGCCCAAGCCTGAGGCCCAGGAAGCCAAGAAAGAGGCCGACAACAAGCCCGCGGTCCTCGTCGCGCCCAAGGCCGAGCCGGCCGGTGCGGCGGCCCCGAAGAGCGAAGGAAAGCAGGCGAGCGCGCCCGCGAAGAAGCGCCGGGGCGGCATCCACCCCTGCATGACCCCCGACCCGGGCTTCGGGATCTACGACCGCTGGTCGAACGAGCCCACGATCGGCCAGATGATCGCCCCGAAGAAGGGCGGCATCACGAAGAGCGGCGGCTTCGACCTCATCGTCCACTTCCACGGCCACGAGCCCATCCGCAAGGAGTTCGTCAAGACGGCCAAGGGCTCGGTCCTCGTCGGCATCGACCTCGGCATTGGCTCGGGCGCGTACGCGCAGGGGTTTGCCGCGCCGAACACCTTCACGCAGCTCCTCGCCAGCGTCGAGGCGGCGATGGCGAAGAAGACGGGCAACGCCAAGGCGCACGTCCGCAAGCTCGCGCTCTCGTCCTGGAGCGCGGGCTACGGGGCCATCGAACAGATCCTCCGCCAGCCGTCGGGCAAGCGCGTCGACGCCGTCATCCTGCTCGACTCCTTGCACACGGGCTACATCGACGAGCGCTCGAAGGCCCTGAAGGCGGGGCAGATCGACGTCTTCGTGGATTACGCCAAGCGCGCGGCCAAGAAGCAGGCGTTCATGTTCCTGAGCCACTCGTCGATCATCCCGCCCGGCTACGCGTCGACGACGGAGGTTGCGAGTTACGTCATCGGCGAGCTCAAGGGCAAGCCCAAGAAGGCCAAGCGCGCGGACGTGCTCGGGCTCGACCTCATCCGCCGCTACGACAAGGGCGATTTCCACGTCCGCGGTTACACCGGCGACGACAAGCCCGATCACTGCGCGCACATCGGACTCATGGCCGATATCGTGCGTGTCCATTTGGAGGCCCGCTGGAAAACGCCCCGCGGGAAGTCGTGATCGAACGCTTCGAACGACGCGCGTAATCGAGTCGCCACCTCCGCGAAGGCCATTTCGCAGGTGTTTCATTGCGTTTCGCTGTCGCGAAGTTCTTGACGTTTCGACGCAATCCCGTAACGGATGATCACATGGGTGGCATTGGCGTCGTTCTCAATCCTCGCTCCCGACAGAACCGTCGCGACCCGGCCGCGGCCTCGCGGCTGGCACGGACCCTCGGCGACCGAGGCGTCGTTCGCACCGCGCGGACGCGAGAGGACCTCGCTCGAATCGCGGAGGATTTCCGAAAACTCAAGATCGACGTGCTCGGCATCTCCGGCGGAGACGGCACGAATCACATCACCCTGACCGGATTCCTCGAGGTCTACAGCGACGAGCCGCTCCCGCCGATCGCGTTCCTGCGCGGCGGCACGATGAACACGGTCGCGAACGCCGTGGGCGTGCCCCGCGGCAAGCCCGACGGCCTGCTCGCCGCGCTGATCGCCCGCTACAACGAGCGCGGAAAAGGCTCGCTCCAGGTGGTCGAGCGCAGCACGATGCGAATCAATGACCATTACGGGTTCATTTTCGGCACGGGCGCGATCCACGGATACATGGCCGAGTACTACCGGCACCCCGAGCCGAACCCCGTCCACGCAGCGAGCACGCTCTACGAGGCCAGCAAGAACGTCCTGCTCGGGCTCAAGACGCCGGTCGCCGAGCGCTGGGAAGGCTCGGTCGAGCTCTCCGGCGGCGTGCGTTTGCCCATGCGGGACTACCTCTGCATCGCCGCGGGCACGGTCGACCAGATTGGCCTCGGTTTCCGGCCTTTCTATCGCTCGGGCCACGTCCCCGGCCGCTTCCACATTCTCGGCATCCACACGACCGCGCTCGGGTTCGTCAAGAAGCTCCCGGACATCTGGCAAGCACGCCCGATGGGCGAGGAGCACACGTACGACCACCTCGCCGAGCACGCGATCCTGGAAGCTCGCTCGGGCGTGGTGCGGTACGTGCTCGACGGCGACCTGCACGAGCAGCACGGGCCGCTCGAGATGCGCGTGGGGCCGCGCGTCCAGATTGTCGTGGCACACAAGGCGGGCATTCGGCCGCCGGGCGGGAGCACCTTTGCGTTCCCCCCGCCCTGGATCCAGCCGGGCAATTCGTGACGCTCACGCCTCCGGCATCTCGGAGGCGTCGAGCCGTACCGTGACGAACGTCCCGTAGCTCATCACCGTCAGCGACTCGTGGTCGACGATCATCACGCGCACGCAACGCGCGGGCGCGGCGGTGCGGAGATCCTCGTACGGATCGAACGGAGCGTCCTCCGCGGGAGGGAGCGCCGATCGCAGGAAAGCGTGGACTTTGTCGCGGTGCCCGATGAGCACGCACGTGCCCACGGGCTCGTCGTCCTGGAAAAACAGCTCGTGCGCGGAGACGTCGACCACGAGCACGGCCACGTCCACGACGTCGATCCCGCTCGTCACGCAGATCTGCTCGATCCGCGAGCAGACCGCGTTTTCCACGCTCCGAAAAAGGGCGATGCGACGGCGTTGCCCCTCCGTCAGCGAGGCTTCGGCGAGGAAATTCGACAGGCTCGCCGGGATCTCCGATCCCGCGGTGTCCTTGTTCTTGGCGTCCCCCATGCTGTACCGCGAGGACCCCGCCTTCGGACGGGCCCGCCGCGCCTCCTCACAGGGGTTTTATGCACGAGCGTCGCCAACGCCCCCTTCCGCCAAAAAGGAACGTGCAGGGCGGGAACGTCGCAGAGCGGTCGGGATCGCCCGCTCCACGTGCTCCCGTCTTGCCCGTCAGGGTGCGGCCCCGAGCGCGGCCTTCGTCTCCGTTTGGATCACGAGCTGCTGACCCGCCGGCTGATTCGGCGATTTCAGGAGCGACTGCATCACGAGCGCGATCTGCCCCCGCTCGGGCATGAACCGGCTGTCGCCCACCTCGAGTTCGCCCTTGCCCCGCGACTCGTAGCGCTCGAGCGAGACGGGCACGTCCTTCGGCAAGCCGGGCAGGCCGAGCGTCGTGTTCGTCGCGTATTGCCGGACCTCGAGCGACAGCGTCGCCCGCTTGCCGTCGAGCTTCTCCACCTTCGCCACGCGGTACCGCAGGACATCCACGCCCGACGAGCGCGCCCGGTCGGTCACCATCCAGTACGCGCCGACACCGACCGGTTTGTCCGGCAAGGGCACCGTCGACGCGAGCACGGCGTCGATCAGCGAACCCGTCATGAGCTCGATGCCCGGGTTCGAGTCCTTCGGGTACTCGACCACGAGATCCGTGGCGATCCCGGAAGGCTGCAGGCGATAGCGGATCACGCTGTCCTTCAGATTCTTCAGCTCGGCCGGCACGTCACCGCGGATCGCGCGGACCGACGCGAGCTTCACGACCACGGGTTGTCCCGCCGGGGCCGCTTCGGCTGCTTTGTCGGTCTTCTTCTTGTCGTCCTTCGCCTTGTCGGCCTTGAACGCGATCTCGACGACGAGCGGCGGCAGCCCTTGTTGCGCCGCGCGCACCTGGAGCAGGAGCGTCGTCTTGCGCTCGTCGCCGCCTGCGAACGCGTACGAGAGCGGGACCTTCGGATCACTGCCGTCGCCGAAGAGCTCGATCTTGGGCGCGGCCGTGGGCGCGTGGGCGGCGTCGGCCGCGGCGGGCTCGAAGATGCCGGTCTCGGGCGGGCCTCCTGCGGCGCCGTCCTTCGGGCCAGCGGACTGCGCGGGCGGCGCCTGGGCTGCGGCGGCGAGGGCCTCGCCGAGCTTGCCGCCGACGACGGGCCCGGTCTGGGCATCCGCGCCCGCGTCGGCGATGGGCGCCGCGGGCTTCTTCTCTTCCTGACAGCCGATCGTGGAGACCACGAGGCCGAGCGCGATCATGCTCGCGCATCGGGCTACGTTCGCGCGTAGAGCCATGGCGCACGATGTATCTCGTTTTCGCGAGGGTGTCAGGTCCGACCGGGCCGAACCGGTGGGGGGATCCGGGCGGCGCCCCCAAGCGTCCACCGGGGGATGGAAGGGCGACGCTGTGGGCCGCAGATGCTCCTTGCGCCGCGGGTGAAACGAAGACAGGCGCGCCGAGGAGGGAGCATGCTGACGATCACGTCTGCCGCGTTCGGGCCGAACGGCCACATCCCGAAGGAGCACACCTGCGAGGGCGACGATCGATCCCCGCCGCTCGCGTTTTCGTCGGTCCCGCCGGGCACGCAGAGCCTGGCGCTCATCGTGGACGATCCGGACGCGCCGGATCCACGCGCGCCGAAGCGGACGTGGGTGCACTGGGTCGTCTACAACCTCCCGCCGACCACGACGGGCCTATCCGCGGGCGCTTCGCTGCCTACGGGCGCGCACATGGGGAAAAACGACTGGGGCCGCGACGCGTACGGCGGCCCGTGTCCGCCGATCGGGCGGCACCGGTATTTCCACAAGCTCTACGCGCTCGACATGATCTTGCCGGACCTCGGGACGCCGACGAAGGCCGAGCTCGAGCGTGCGATGGAAGGGCACGTGCTCGAGCACGCGGAGCTCGTGGGCACGTACGAAAAAACCGCCTGATCAGCGGCTCGTTCGCGTCACTTGCGGCTGGCCGCGATGGCCTGGATGTCCTTCAGGAGCTCGAGCGGCCGGAAGGGCTTGGCGTAGAACGCGGTTGCGCCGGCGTCGCGCACGCGCGCGCGGGACTCCGGGTCGTCCATCGCGCTGATCACGAAGATCGGCAGATCCTTCGTCGCCTCGTGAGCGCGTAGGCGCGCGCAGACTTCGAAGCCGTCGAGCGCGCCGGGGAGCATGAGGTCGAGCAGCAGGATGTCGAACCGCTCGGTCGAGGCGAGCTCCACGGCTTTCGCTCCCGTGGCGACGCCCACCACCTCGTGACCGCTCGAACCGACCAGCGTCTCGATCATCCGGCGGATGGCGTCCTGATCTTCGCAGACGAGCACTCGCATGATTTCACTCGCTCCGGCCCCGAAGGGTCCGTTCGTCCCTTCTACATCGAGACCCGGGTGCGGGCCAGATCGAGCCGCTCCGATCGCCGCACCACCTCCCCCGCGCGAGGGGCGGGGGGTATTGTCTCCAGGGTCACCTGCCCCCAGGTCCCGCTCATGGCTGTCCTGTACGAAGACAAGCACGTCGTTTGCGACGAGGATGCCCTCACCATCAAGCGATACTACTTCCCGCTCGGCAAGAAGCGGATCCCGTATGCCGACATCCGGCGCGTGGACGAGAAGCGGATGGGCCTGCTCACGGGCGAGCTGCGCATCTGGGGCATGGGCCTCACGCCCATCTGGTTCCACCTCGACATGGCTCGGCCCGGCAAGGATCGATGCATCGTGATTGACCGGGGCGGATTCGTGAAGATCGCGCTCACGCCGGACGATCACGAGACCGTTCTCGCCCTGCTGCGTGAGCGTACCGGGCGATCGCAGGCTGCGTGATGACCTTACCGATCGAGCCGTCGCTCCCCGAGATCTGTACAGCGATCGCCGAACGTCGCCGGCTGGTGCTGGAGGCGCCTCCGGGCGCGGGCAAGACGACCCGCGTGCCACGCGCGCTGTTCGAAGCCGGGCTCGCGGGTGCGGGGGAGATCTTGGTGCTCGAACCGAGGCGCCTCGCCGCGCGGATGGCAGCGAGGCGTGTGGCCGAGGAGATGGGCCAGAAGCTCGGCGAGACCGTCGGCTGCACGATGCGCTTCGAGGATGTGTCGAGCTCCGCGACGCGCATCCGCTTCGTCACCGAGGGCGTGCTCACGCGCAGGCTCGTGCGAGATCCGGCGCTCGAAGGCGTCTCGGTCGTCGTCCTCGACGAGTTCCACGAGCGGCACGTGCACGCGGACGTCGCGCTCGCGCTCCTCGCGCGCCTCACGCGCGAGCGCCGCAAGGATCTCGGCCTCGTCGTCATGTCGGCGACGCTCGAAGCGGATCCGATCGCGGCGTGGCTCGACGCGCCGATCGTACGGTCGATGGGCCGGATGTACGACGTCGCGATCGAGCACCTCGAACGTTCGGACGATCGTCCGCTCGAAGCGCAGGTCGCCTCCGCGGTGCGGCGTCTCGTGCGCGAGGGGCTCGACGGCGACGTGCTCGTGTTCTTGCCGGGCGCCGCGGAGATCCGTCGCGCCGGCGAGGCGCTGCGGCCAATCGCGGACGCGGAGCAACTGCTCGTCTTGCCGCTGCACGGGATGCTCACGCCGGCCGAGCAGGATCGCGCGGTGCGTCCGGCCGATCGCCGCAAGATCATCCTCTCGACGAACGTGGCCGAGTCGAGCGTGACGATCGACGGTGTCGTCGCGGTGATCGACAGTGGACTTGCGCGGGTCGCGTCGTATGCGCCGTGGTCGGGCCTGCCGACGCTCAAGGTCGCGAAGATCGCGCGAGCCTCGGCGGCACAACGCGCGGGTCGCGCGGGACGCACACGACCGGGCCGAGCTTTGCGTCTCTTCACGCGCGGCGATCTGCTCGCGCGCCCCGAGCACGACGCGCCCGAGATCCTGCGCGTGGATCTCGCCGAGACCGTGCTCGAGCTCTGCGCCTCGGGCGTGGGTCCGCTCGAAGAGCTGCCCTTCCTGGATCCACCGCCACGCGCCGCCGTCACCGCCGCCGAAGAGCTCTTGCGACGAATCGGCGCGATCGACGAGGCGCGCCGCGTGACGCCCCTCGGCCGGCGCATGCTTCGGTTCCCTGCGCATCCGCGGCAGGCGCGGCTCATCGTGGAGGCCGAGGCGCGTGGCGTCGCCGAGGAAGGGTGCGTGCTCGCGGCGCTGCTCGGCGAGCGCGAGGTGAGCGTCTCGGGCGCGTCTTCGCGTCGCGGTGGCGGGCGCGTCGAGGAGCACCGATCGGATCTGCTCCATGCGCTCGATCAACTGGAGATGGCCGAGCTCGAAGGGCACGCGCCGGATCGACTTCGCGCGCTCGGCCTGGATCCGACGCGTGTCTTCGCCGTCGATCGCGCCGTGAAGCAGCTCGCGCGCCTCGTCGATCATCGCAAGGCTCTGCGCCCTGCGAGCGCGCTCGATCGCGAACGCGCTCTCCTGCTCGCGACACTCGCGGGTTACCCCGATCGCGTGGGCCGCATGCGCAGACCGGAAACCGCGACGGGACGGAGTGGCCGCGAGATCGTGTTCGCCACGGGAGGCTCGGCGGTGCTCGCCGAGTCGAGCGTGCTCGGCGCGGAGGAGTACGTGGTCGCCGTCGACGTCGAGGAACGAACGGAGGGCACGAAGGGCCGCGTCGTCGTGCGCGCTGCGAGCGCGGTGGAGGCCGACTGGCTCCTCGACCTGTTCACCGACGCGATCACGGACACGACCGACGTGCGATGGAACGCGGCGCAGGAGCGCGTGGAGGTCACGCGACGTCTCGCGTACGAGGGCCTCGTGCTGGAGGAGTCGCGCGTCGCGGCCACGGATCCCGCCTCGATCGAGCGCATCGGCCAGGCCCTCGCGGAGGCGGCCTGCGCTCGCGGATACCGCACGTTCGTCCGCGGCGATGGCCTCGATACATGGCTCGCGCGTGTCGCGTTCGTCCGGACGCACTGCCCCGAAGCCGGCCTGCCCGTGCTCGACGAGCCCGCGATCGTGGGGACGCTCCGCGCGCTCTGCATGGGCCGGCAGAGCTTTGCGGAGCTGCGAGAGGCCGATCTCGGCGCGGCGCTCGGCGAGCGCCTCACCGCGGAGCAAGCGCGGCGCGTGGCCGAGTGGGCGCCCGAGACGATGCAGCTACCGGGCGGACGAAGGCTGCGGCTCGAATATGGCCCCGACGGCACGGTCTCGGCGGCCTCGCGCCTGCAGGACTTTTTCGGTTTGGCGGAGGGCCCTCGCGTGGCGCGGGGACGGGTGCCGGTCGTGCTCCACCTCTGCGCGCCGAACCAGCGCCCGGTCCAGGTGACGACCGACCTCGCCGGCTTCTGGGAGCGGCACTACCCGGCCATCGCGCGCGAGCTCAGGCGCCGCTACCCGAAACACGCCTGGCCGGACGATCCCCGCCATGCGACGCCGCCGCTCCCCAAGGGAATGCGCCCTTCCTGAAGCGTTCGCCGTGGCCGGCCCGCACGTTCGAGATGGAAACACTGCACTCGTGCTTGACATGCCCGGCCTCTTCCGCCACTTTCCGCAGCCCCGAGCGACGGGTCCCGCGCGAGACGCGCGCGAAATGCCTGCTGAGGACGTCATGGCGAAGAGCGACATCACTGGGAAACGGAAGCTTCTGGCGCAGAACGTCTCCCACTCGAACATCAAGACCAAGCGCTGGCAGAACGTGAACATCCAGACCCGCAGGCTCTGGGTTCCGGAGCTCAAGCGCTACGTCACGCTGAGCCTCACCACGCGCGACATCCGCAGCATCGACAAGCTCGGCGTCGTCGCGTACGCGAAGCGGTACGGCATCACGCTCTAGGCCGCTGGCCTGGGCTCGTCGCCGCGCCTCGCGGAACAGCGCGCCTCCATTCGGGGGCGCGCCTGCTTTTTGTCTGCTCATCCATCGACCGCACCGCGGTCGATGGATGAGGTCCAGGGCTTGCCCTGGTGCGGGTCGAGGGGCGGACAGGCCCGGGGTTTGGGGCGTAGCTCGGCTTGCCGAGCGTAGCCCCATCGTTGACCAGACGGGCCCGGGGTGAAACCCCGGCGCTACGCTTACCTGCTCAGGGTTCGTCGGATCGCGCGGCCCCGTCTCCGGTCGAGACCAGGAACCGCGCGTCGCGCGCATCCCGCAGGAGCGCCATCGCTGTGAATGCGCCCGCTTGCTCGCGCAGATCTGCGACGGCCGTCTCCGCTGGCCAGCCTTCTGCGAGCGGCCGCAGCGCTGCGACGTCGACGCCCGCCTTCCCGAGCAGCGCGACCGCCGCGTAAAACCCGGCCTTGCTCACGATCCCGAGCGGCGCTGGCATGTCGAGCGGCGCGCCTGGCGATGTCCGTGGAACGCCGCGCCGCACTGGCTGCGCATGCCGGCCGAGCACGAGCTCGAGCTCTGGCACGAGCACGCCCTGCTCGCGCCGCGTCGGCACGAAAACTAGCGCTGCGACGAGGCCTCGACCGTCGCACGCGAGGATCGCGTCGGCCACGGGTAGCCGACCGAGCGGCGCATCCCAGGGCACGCTGAGCGCTGTCACGTCCGATCCGAGCGACGTCGACCGGGCCGGCACGTCTTCCGGCATCGCGCTCTCCAGATCTTCGGCCGTCAGGATGCCGCCCGCCACGGGCCCTCCCGCCGCGAGAAGCGCGCTCACTGCCTCCTCGGAGGCGAGCGCGAGGGGCCCTGCTGCTCCCACGCGCTTGAGCAGCGCTGCGCGTTTCGTCGCGCCTGCGGCCTCCGCCGCCGTGACGCCGGCCCGCGCGAGCCCCCCGAGCCCCGATCGACCTCGCGCCGCATGCAGGATCGCGACGAGCCCGAGCGATCGCGGCACGGCCACGTACGCGCCCGTCGGGATCTCTTTTTCGGTCTTCCACCCGCGCGGGCGAGCGGCGCCTTTTCCCGGCTGAAGCGAGCGTCCGTCGATCACGCGCGCCCCGGCGCCTCCGCCCGCCACGATCGCCACGACGGGCGAGAGGAGCACGGAGGCATCCTGACCTGCTGCTGCGAAAAACCCTGCGATGACCGCGTCGGCGGCGCTGCCACCTGCGTCGAGCACGGCCTGGGCCGGGCCCTGCGTGGTCGCCGAGCGTGCGAGTGCGAGAGCGCCGCGGATCACTGCTCCTCGTCCTCCGCGATGAGCGGACGCACGATCGGCGCGACCGGCGCCGCGATCGATCCCGCTTCCGGCGCGCGGCCTGCTCGCGCGAGCGCGGCGACGAGCGTCGTCTTCGCGCGGATGGCCGCCGCGCGCGTTCCTTCGACCACCAAGAAAATGTCCCGACGCTCGCCGAGCCTCTTCGCCACGCGATCGAGCGCGGCGGCCGAGAGCATGGCTTGCGCGCCGAGCGATCGGAGGCGCGTGTAGACCACGGAGCCGCGCGGCAGATCGTCACGCGCAGCATCGAAAACGGGCAGCACGCCGGCGGCGCGTGCCGTGTCGATCACGTCTTCACGCTCCCACATGCCACGCGGCTCCCAGAAGCGGAGCGCGCCTTCAGCCGGGATGCGCTCGAAGAGCGCGGCGATGCGCTTCCTGTTCGCGGCGGTCGGTCGGATCTCGGTCGACGTCGAGAGCACGATGCAGCGCGCTTCGAGCGTCGTCGCGACCTCGAGCGAGGTAGCGAGCGCGTCGTCGAGCTCCTTGCCGGGGACGAGCTCGGCCACGACGCGCGGCAAGACCACGCTGAACACGAACGCGGGCGGCGCCGTTTTGCGCCACTTTCGCAAGCCGGACGCGCCGGGCAGCGACGTGTCGATCGGGCGGATCTCCACCAGATCGAGCTGATCCTTGTACTTCTTAATGTCGCCCTGGAGCGCGTGCACGCCCACGTGGAGTCTTGCCATGGCGGGGTCTCTTTACTCGAAGTGGAACCACTGCGTGGGGTTCTCGCGCAAAAAGCTTTCCATCGCGGCGGCGACGCGCCGCGCGGCGAGGGAGAGCTCGTCCTCGCTGGGCCGGCGCGGCAGCGAGATCGGCGGACAGCTCCGCACCTCGTAGCGCATGTAACCCAGCCGCCGCGTGAAGACGGGCACGATCGGCGCCCCGCTCAAGGCGGCGAGCGAGAGCGGGCCCTCGGGAACGACGAACGGCTCGCCGAAGAGCGTGACTTCGCGCCCGCGCATACCCTTCGGGAGCCTGTCGATCTGGACCGCCACGACGCCGCCGCGCCGCAGGTGCGAGAGCAGCGGCAGCGCGTCGAGCGGGCTCGTCCCCACGTGCACGATCCTCACACCGGCCTTGTCGCGCGCGTCGTCCGTGAGCGCCTCCGCGCGCTCGTCGCGCTCGTGCGCCATCACCACGACGACGTCGGCCGTGTGCACGCTGCGCAGGATCGGGCCCGCGGCTTGCCAGCCGCCCGTGTGCGCCGTCGCGATGATCACGCCGCGCCCCTCGGACGTGGCGCGCACGTAGTTCTCGTCCGACGCGCAGAGCCCCACGAGGCGCTCGGGACGCTCGCGCCCCACGAGAAACGCCTCCGTCAAACAGCTCGCGAAGCTCGCGAAGACGCGGGCGACGTCGACGTTCTCGACGAGCACGTTCCGCTTCCCGAGCGCGCGCCGGAGGTTTTTCCGGACCGCACGCCGCTGACGCCCGAGCGCGATCCCGAAGGCGAGCCCGATCAGCGGCGGCGCGTACCGCACGAAGGGACGCGGGCCGTGCGTCACGCCTGCGTCGAGCGCGCGACGCCAGAGCACCGAGTCGTGCCGGCGCAGATCGTCGATTAGCTTGCCGAGGTCGTCACCGATCCCCACGGGGCCCACCTAGCGGCTCAGCGGCGCGGCGCAAAGGGCGGCGCGTCGGGATCGACGACGCCCTCGTCGTGGCCGCTGGATCCAGGCTCCGGGAGAACCTTCCCGATCCGCAAAAGCCCCCACACACCGACCTCGCGCGCCGCCGCGTCGTCATGCGCTGCGGCCCGCTCCAAGGTCCTCCGGTCGTCCTCTGCGCTCGGCCCCTCGGGATCCCGCGCGAGCCTGTTCGCCGCGACGATCGCCGCGTTCCGCGCGAGCCCTCCGCGACGCGCCCGCCGAAGCGGCGTCCCCTGGATCGTCTCGGGGAACGCTTCCTCCTCGATCGATGCGAGATCCGAGAGCCGCGTCTCGGACCAGCGCGGCAGCGGATGAAACTGCTGCGTGCGCGTGTCGGGCGGCGGCGCCGTGCGGTTGTAGGGACAAACCTCCTGGCAAACGTCGCAACCGAAGAGGTGCTCCCCGATCCTCGCGCGGAGCTCCTCGGGCGGCGCCTCGTATTGCTCGATCGTGAGGTACGAGATGCACCGACGCGCATCGAGCACGAACGGCTTGGGAAACGCGCCCGTCGGGCATGCATCCAGGCAACGCGTGCACGCTCCGCAACGCTCGTGCATCGGCACGCCCGGCGTGAGCACGAGCGTCGTGACGACCTCGCCGAGCATGACGAAGCTCCCCTGCCCCGGGACGATCACGAGCCCGTTTTTTCCGACGAACCCGATCCCTGCGCGCGCGGCCCACGCGCGCTCCATCACCGGCTCGATGTCGCAAAGCGGACGCGCGTCGATGCCAGGCCCGAGCTCGCGGATGAACTCGGCGAGCCGGCGCAGCTTCTTGCGAAGAAACAGGTGATAGTCCTGCCCACGCGCGTAGCGGGCGATCCCGCGCGCGACCTCTGGATCATGCGCCTCGGCTTCGGCCGAGCGGGCGTAACGGCGACCGACACAGACGACGCTCCGCGCGCCCGGGAGGATCGCTTCCGTGTCGAGCCTTCGCCGCGCCTCGACGTGCTCTTCGAGGTAGCGCATCGTGCCGTGCATCCCGGCCTCGATGAACGCGCGGTAGCGATCGTGCTCGACGTCGAGCGGCTCATCGGCGCGCGCCACGCCGACCACGTCGAAGCCGAGCTCGAAGGCTCGCTCCCGGATCCGCTGATCGACGTCGCTCGCGGACATCCGCCCTGCCTCCCCGCGCGCCGCCCGCGCCGCGATCGAGCTACCCGAACAGCCGATCGAGCACGATCGCGCACGCCGCGCGCACGCTCAGGTGATTGTAGCCCGTGTCCTTCGCCGCGTGGATCGGCGCGAGGCGAACGTCAGCCGACGCGACGAGCTCACCCGCGAGGCCCCACCCCGTCCCGAACGTGATCAGCACGGGTTTGTCCGCTTGCGAGAGACGCGCACGCCCGTCGGGATAGTTCGTCACGGGCCCACGTTTCGCCGAGGCCGCCGTCGTCCAGAGCTCGATCCCCGCGCGCCCCACGCCCGGCGCGAGCGAGGTGTACACGTCTTCCAAGCTCGGCACGATCCGCAGCACGTCGAGCGCATCCGCGCGATCGGGGATGCGCTTCTTCCCCGAGCCGTTCACCCAGTGATCGCGGATGCGCTCGGCGAGAAGCCGCTGCGCCGCGACCGGGTGCACGACGTACAGCTCAAGCACGCCGAACGTGCGCGCGCTCCGGGCCATGTCGTGCAGGTCCAAATTCGTGATCGCGGTCGTCACGATCTCCCCGCCGCGATCGAGCACGGGGTGATGAACCAGAGCGAGCGCGACCTTCGTCACGACGAACTCCGCTCGGCGCGCAGGCGCTTCGCCCGCTCCAGGAGATCGGGCCTGCGCGCCGCTGTGCGCGCCTCGGCCTGCTCGCGCCGGAAGGCCGCGATCGCCGCGTGGTTACCGCCTTTCAACACCTCGGGCACCTTCATCCCGCGAAACTCCTCGGGTCGCGTGTAGTGGGGATACTCGAGCAGCCCGTCCATCGTGGTGCTGTGTGACTCGTGCATCGCCGAGTCCGCGCTGCCGAGCACGCCGGGCAAGAGCCGCGAGCAAGCGTCGACGATCGCCATCGCCGCCACCTCGCCGCCCGCGAGCACGAAGTCGCCGAGCGAGATCTCCTCGTCGACGAACGCGTGCACCCGATCGTCGAAGCCCTCGTAACGGCCACATACGAGCGTGATCCACGGAAGCGCAGCGAGCGCCTCGACCTTGCGCTGATCGAGCACGCTCCCTTGCGGCGAGAGCAACACACGATGCGAGCGCGTGGCGTCCGCGCCCTCGCGTCCCTCGCGCGCCTTCTGCTCGAGGGCCTCGATGCACTCCACCACGACGTCGACGCGGATCACCATGCCCGAGCCGCCGCCGTACGGCGTGTCGTCGACGCTGCGATGGCGACCGAGCCCGTGCTCGCGCAAGTTCGCACAACGCACGTCGAGCGCGCCTGCGCGCGCTGCGCGGCCGACCATCCCTGTCGACAGGAATGGCTCGAACATCTCGGGGAAGAGGGTGACGATGTCGACACGCATGCGCGCGCCTCGTCAGGTCAGGCCGTCGAGCGTGACGAGCCGGACGACCCCGGCGTCGGTGTCCACGGATTCGACGAAGTCGTCGAGCAGCGGGACCTCGATCTTGCTGCCGTCCGCGCGCTCGACGACGAGCACCTCGCAACTCGGGTACGAGGCCAGCGTGAGAACGCGACCGATGACTTCGCCGGAGCCGAGCTCGGCGCGCGCGCCTTCGACATCGCACGCGTAAAACTCGCCCTCTTCGAGCGGCGGGAACTCGTCGCGCGGGACGAGCAGGATCGCCCCGCGCAGCGCCTCGGCGGCATCCCGATCCGCGACACCCGCGAGCCGCACGAGCACGGCCTTGTTCGCGCTCCGGATCGACGTGATGTCGGCCGCGCGCTCCGCGCCGTCGGGGAGACGCAGCTTGAGTGTCGGCCGCTGCCCGAGCAGTTCGGAGCCCTCGTGATAGAGCTTGAGGCGGACCTCGCCCTGGATCCCGTGGGCACGCGCGATCTCCGCGACGGCGACGAACCGTCGCGGGGCTTCGGCCTCGTTCGTGGCGCGCTTACGCGGGATCAATCCAGGATGTCGAGGTGGGCCCGGAGGCCCGCCTTGCTGGCGGCCGCGTTGAGGAGCGCACGGATCGATTGCGCGGTGCGGCCATCCTTGCCGATCACTTTGCCGATGTCCTCACGCGCCACGCTGAGCTCGATGCGCGGGAACCTGTCTCCCGTCACCTCGCGGACGGTCACCTTCTCGGGATGATCCACGAGCGACCGCGCAATGAGCGCGACGAGATCCAGCAGCATGGTGGAGGACGCAGGAGACGGCGCCATGCCTCGTTACTTCGCCACCGTCGCCGCGACGACGTCCGGGCGCTTCAGCAGAAGCTCGACCGTGTGCGAGGGCTGCGCCCCCACGTCGCGCCAGTGCTTCACGCGAGCCGTGTCCAGGCGGATCTCGTTGCGACGCGGGTCGTACGTGCCCAAACGTTCGATGAACCGGCCTCCGCGCGGAGAACGCTGGTCGGCGACGACAATACGGTAGAACGGGGTCTTCTTCGTGCCCGCCCGGGCGAGGCGGATATGAACGGCCATCGGTGAACCTCGGTCTTCTTGGAGATCCGGCGCTTGCCGGGTGCGGGCATGACCCGCGCGCATTCGCGTCCCCCGACGCACCACGCCAGGGGAACGGGGGGCGAAGGGTAGGCAGAACCCCCCCACCGGTCAAGGCCGACAAGACGCAAATTCGTCCCGTCCGGTCCTCAGCATGGAGGTTCTTGCCAACTTGCGGCCCGGACGCACCCCGCGGCCGCGAAAAACATGGGGTTCGGGTGAAAACGAGGGAAGAAGCGCCACGCGGGCACGCGCGGCGTTTTCGAGAGGACAGACGGGAGATCAGCCGATCTCGAGGATGATCACGCCGCGATTCGGGTCGTCTTCATCCTCGTGAGGCTCCTTCGACCCGCCTCCGGGTCGACGCGGAGCCGGGAACCGCTCGAGCGGAAGCTCCAGGCGCGGTCGGTTCTCCTCACGCTGCCGGCGCTCCCTCTCTTCCCGTTGTCGGATTTGTTCGATGATGAAAGGAGGTAGCATCCGGACTCCTCCGCACCGCGTGTAGCGTCGCTCGGATGAACGTGCCTAGCAAGAATGGGCCCGTTCACGAGTCGAATCTAGCAATGAGAGTAACGGGGTCAAGCTTATCGCCCGGGACGACGGTGATATGCTCGCCGCCTCTATGACGCAGGATGGCGTGAGATCGCCGGAGCTAGAGCGCCATGCAGCGCACGCCTCTCGAGCTTCGTCCTCGTCGCCGAAGCTCCAAGCGCGCGTGTGGGGCTCGGCGAAGCAGGCGCGCCGTTCCCTTGTGATCTGCGCAGCGCTCGGCATCGGCCTCGCCTCCGTGGACGCACACGCCGCCGCCTTCGACGTCGCGGACACGACGTGGGAAGGCTGCTCGGAGCTCTACGGGCTCGCGGTGAACGAGCTCGGCGACGGACGCGTCAAGGCCGTCGCCGTGCTCGACTGGAACGAGGTCACGCCGAACGACGGTGTGCTCGTCTTGCACCCGCTCCAGAGCATGGATCCCGAAGAAACAGCGGCCTTCATGAAGGCCGGCGGGCGCCTGGCGATCGTGGACGACTACGGCAGAGGCGAGGAGACGCTGCGGCGCTTCCACATCGAGCGGACCTCGCTGCCCTCGCGCCCCGTGGCGGCGCTGCGCAACAACCCCCAGCTCGCGATCGCCGAGCCCGTGCTCACCGGTGACAAGGGGCAACTCACGGGCCCACATCCGGTGGTGGCGAGCGTGCAGCAGTTCGTCACGAACCACGCGACGGGGCTCCGCCACCCGAACCTTTCGCCCGTGCTCGAGGTGCGCGCCGTCGGCGAGCCCCCGACGATCGTCGCGGTCGCAGGCCAGGTCGGCAAGGGCCGCCTCTTCGCGCTGAGCGATCCCTCGGGCCTCATGAACCAGATGCTGCGCTACCCCGGCAACCGCTCGTTCGCCGTGGGGCTCTCGCACTACCTCGTCGACGAAGACGGCGGCGAACGGCAAGGCGGCCGGCTCTTCATCGTCGCCAACCGCTTCTCCGAGGAGGGCTCGTTCGGCGGCAAGTCGACGCTGCGCAAGGACATCGAGGGCCAGCTCCGCTCGATCGGAGACGCGCTGGCGGAGGCACGTCAAAGCGGACTGCCGACCTGGGCGCACTGGCTCCTCGCGCTCCTTGCGGTGCTCGGCGTGGCCGCGTGGGTGGCGCGTGCCGCAGGGCGCCCGTACAAGAGCCCGCAACCTCGCTTCGCGCGGCCCGTGCCGCTCGTCGCGCAGGGAGGCGTGGCCGGGCGCTTCGCGTTGCTCTCGGCCCCGTCCTCGCCGCCGGGGCTGCTCCTGCTCGAGCTCAAGAGCGCGCTCGTCGAGGCGCTCTCGCACAAGCTCAACGCGCCCCTCGATCCGTCGGCGGACGCGGTGATTTCTGCGGCCGAGCGCGCAGGAGGCCTTGACGAGCGTGGCCGCTCGGCCTTGAAAGAGGTCCTCGCCGTGATGCAAAGAGCCGAAGCCTCCGTCGTCGCAGGCAAGCCGGTCCGCGTGCCCCGCGCGGCGCTTCGGCACGCGGCCGCCGTCGTGAGGGACGTGCTCGAAAAGGCGGGCGCGATCACCCCCGAGCCGCTCGGCCACGGCGCCGCGAACGGCGAGAAGACTTCTGATCGCCCGGCGGGAACGAGCCCGACGAGCGACCCCTCACGAACCCCGAGCCCGCCCGCACCCGCAGAGGAGAGCGCCACTTGACCCAGGCCGTCGCCATCGAGGAGATCGCCGCCGCCAAAGAGCGGCTGGACGCGCTCCGCCGGGAGATCACGCGCGTCTACATCGGTCCCTCGCGCACCGTGGATCTCATGCTCACCGCGCTGCTCGCGCAGGGCCACGTGCTCCTCGAGGGCGTGCCCGGCGTCGCGAAGACGACGCTCGTGAAGGCGTATGCATCGGCGCTCGGCGCCTCGGTGCGCCGCATCCAGTTCACGCCGGATCTCCTGCCTGCAGACATCACCGGCACGTACGTGCTCTCGCCGAAGGAGGGCACGTTCTCGCTGCGGCCGGGGCCGATCTTCGCGAACGTGGTGCTCGCCGACGAGATCAACCGCGCGCCCGCGAAGACACAATCCGCGCTGCTCGAGGCGATGCAGGAGCGGCAGGTGACGATCGAAGGCGACCGGTTCGAGTTGCCCGCGCCGTTCATGGTGCTCGCGACGCAGAACCCGATCGATCTCGAAGGCACGTACCCGCTGCCCGAGGCGCAGATCGATCGTTTCCTCGTGCGCGTCGCCATCGGCTACCCGAACGCGAAGGACGAGGTCGCGATGCTCCGCGCGCACAACGCCGAGCCGCCGCGCGCCCGCTCGGTGCTCAGCGTGGAGGAGCTCCTCTCGCTCCAGAGCATCGCGCGGCGGATCCACGTGGAGGACGATCTCTACGAGTACGCCGTCGGCCTGACGACGTTCACCCGCTCGCACGCGCGCGTGCTGCTCGGCGCCTCACCGCGCGCGACGCTCGGGCTCGTGCAGGCCGCGAAGAGCGCGGCCGTGATCGCGGGCCGCCCGTTCGTCACGCCGGACGACGTACGTGGCGTCGCGACGGCGGTGCTCTCGCACAGGCTCGTGCTCGTGCCCGAGGCCGAGGGCGATTCGCGCGCTCGGGACGCGGTCGTGGAGGACGCCGTGCAGCGCGTGGCCTACCGTCGCGCAGTGCGGCCGGTCTAGCGATGCAGCTCTTTCCCACGCGCACGGCGGCGCACCTCAGCATCGCCGCGATCTCGGTCGCGGGCGTCGGCCTCGTCGCGCGCGAGCCCGCCATCGTCGGGTGGGGAGGAGCGATGCTTCTCGCGATGGCGCTCGCCCGCGCAGTCACGCTCGTCTCCGTCTCGCGCATCCGCGCCGCCGGCTTCGAGATGCTCTGGAGCGGGCCACGCCGCGTCGTGCGCACGGGCCGCGGCAGCACGATCGAGATCGAAGCCGAGGTGCGAAACCGCGACACGCTCGCCGCGCGGTACGTGCGCCTCCGGCCCATCGCCTCGTCGCAGCTCCAGATCACGATCGAGCCCTCGGCGGGTGAGGTCATGGCCTCCGGGCGGCTCAAGGTGAAAGTCTCGGTGCACGCACCGCGCGTGGGACAACACGGCGTGCACGGGCTCGCACTCGAAGTGCACGGCGCGCCCGGGCTCTTCGAGGTTCCTCTCACCTTCGCGAATCCCTTCGGCGTCGAGGTCCTGCCGCGCCCCTTCGCGGCGTGGCTCCCCTCCCCGCGCGGCGGCCGAAGCAAGCTGCTCGCGTCGAGCGGGAGGCCCGGCCGCGCCCGCGGCGAAGGCAGCGATATGCGCGAGCTGCGCGAACACCAGCCGGGAGATCCGTTCCGGCGCATCGCGTGGAAGGCGAGCGCGCGGCGCGGGATCCTGCTCGTGCGCGACTTCGAACGCGAGGAGCGGGACGTCGTGTGGGTCGTGCTCGACGCCTCGGTCGAGCTCTGGGCTGGCCCGCTCGGCCGCGCGCCGCTCGATCTCGCGATCGACGAGGCCGCGTCGATCTGCGCGCGGTACCTCTCGCGTGGTGATCGCGTCGGGCTCGCGGTCTACGCATCCACCGTGCGCGCGTTCGTCCTGCCTGACCAGGGACCGGCGCATGGGCAAAAGCTCGCGCACCTGCTCGTCACGGCGACAGGGACGCACGATGCCTCGCGCAGCGATCTCGACGAGGCCGACGTGGCCGTGCGCGTCCTCGAGCACCTCCGTCCGCTCGACGCGCGAGGGCTTTCGGATCTGCGCCGCGGCGATCTCGACCGACTCGCGTCGCGCGCCGACGCGGTTCGTCCCCGCGCGCCGTTCGCGCCGCCTCCGCCCGAGGGCCGGAGCCCGCGCGAGCGAACGCTCCGCCGCTACCTCGCGGCCTACGGCATCGAGTCGCCTGCCCGCGCGGAGGCCGAGCGCCACGAATCCGGCTTCATGCTCGCGGAGGTCCTCTCGCAGATCGTCAAGAGCAAGCCCAAACCGAGCGTCGTGCACGTCGTCGCGCCCGCGCCCTCCGAGATCGCGCAGGAAAAACCCGTCATGGACGCCCTGCGCCGCCTCTCGCGCCACTCGGCGTCCGTCACCTGGTCGATGCCGCAGTTCGATCCGGGCCTGCTCCCGCCCTGGGATCCGCCGACGCGCGCGGACGGTTCGGCCTCGGAGGAGGTCGCCGAAGGACCGCGAAGGGTCGCGTGGGAAGAGGCCGCCGGGGTCGCCGCCGAGGCCGTGCTCGTCCGCACGCGTGTCGCCGTCAGCCGCAGCGAGGCCGTGCTCCGCCGCCTCGGCGTGCGCGTCACGAAGATCCGCGCCACGACGACGAAGCGCCCCGACGCCGCGGACCCCAAGGCGACCTGAACGAAAGGTCGCCGTCCGCGCATCGGTTGGAACACCAACGAACCTTCTCCGAGAGCACGAACCTGCCATGTCGATCGCCGAACGCCTCCGCTCGCGCGGCCTCTCGCCCAAGAAGAGGTTCGGCCAGAACTTCCTGGTCGACGTCTCCGCGTCCCGCGCGATCGCCGAAGCCGCGACCACGCCGCCGGGCGGCACCGTGCTCGAGATCGGCCCCGGCCTCGGCGCGCTCACGCGCCCCTTGCTCGAACGTGCCGCGAAGATCGTGGCGATCGAGCGCGACCGTGATCTCGTCCCGCTCCTCTCGACCGAGCTCGAAGCGCCGATCGCCGAAGGTCGCGTCTCCATCATCGAAGCCGACGCGCTCGCCGTCGACTGGGCGGCCGAGCTCGTCGGCCCGCGCCCGCACGTGATCGCGGGCAACCTGCCTTATCAGATCACCGGTGCGCTCCTCGAACGGGCGACGGGGCTTGCCGATCGTGTCGATCGCGCGGTGTTCATGGTGCAGGCCGAGGTCGCCGATCGGCTCATCGCGGCGCCAGGCTCGAAGACCTACGGCGCGCTCACGGTCTTCGTGCAGGCGGCCTTCGACGTGAAGCGCCTGCTCACGGTGCGCGGCGGCGCGTTTTACCCGCGCCCCGACGTCGACTCCGCGGTGGTCGTCCTCGCGCCGCACAGGCCGCCGCGTGCTGCGGAGACCGAGGCGTTTCGCGATGCCGTCCGTGCGGCGTTCGGCGCGCGGCGAAAGACGCTGCGAAATGCCTGGCGCTCGCTCTACGGTTGGTCCAAGGACGAGCTCGAAGCGCGCGCCCGGGAAGCCGGGATCTCGCTCGACGTGCGTGGTGAAACGCTGGCGGTCGAGGATTTCGCCCGAATTGCGGCGATGAAGGGTTAGAAACCCCTGTTCATCCGCTCCGGACCCCTCGACAGTCCACGATGGCCGTGGTAGTGGCCGCGCGCGTTCGTCGTCATGGCGATTCGCTGGAGGAGCCCCGCCCCATGTCGGTTGGAAAGATTACCCAGGTCATCGGCCCCGTCGTCGACGTCGACTTTCCGGCGGGCCAGCTTCCGAAGATTTTGAATGCGCTGAAGGTCTCGAACCCGAGCATCTCGGGCGAGGCCGACAACCTCACGCTCGAAGTGGCGCAGCACCTCGGCGAGTCGACGGTTCGCACGATCGCGATGGACACGACGGACGGCCTCGTGCGGGGCATGGACGTCCGCGACACGGGCAAGCCGATCATGATGCCGGTCGGCCCGGCTTGCCTCGGACGCATCCTGAACGTCGTCGGCGCGCCCGTGGACGAGGCGGGCCCCGTGAACGCGGAGAAGTTCGCGCCCATCCACAAGGATCCGCCGAAGTTCGTCGATCAGTCGACGAAGGTCGAGATCTTCGAGACGGGCATCAAGGTCATCGACCTGCTCGCGCCCTACCGCAAGGGCGGCAAGATCGGCCTGTTCGGCGGCGCCGGCGTCGGCAAGACCGTGCTCATCATGGAGCTCATCAACAACGTCGCGAAGGCGCACGGCGGCGTGTCGGTCTTCGCGGGCGTCGGTGAGCGGACGCGCGAGGGCAACGACCTCCTGCTCGAGATGAGCGAGTCGAAGCTCGAGTCCGGCGCGCCCGTCATCTCGAAGGCCGCGCTGATCTACGGCCAGATGAACGAGCCGCCCGGCGCGCGCTCCCGCGTCGCGCTCTCGGCGCTCACGGTCGCCGAGTACTTCCGCGACGAGGAGGGCCAGGACGTGCTCCTCTTCGTCGACAACATCTTCCGGTTCACGCAGGCCGGCTCCGAGGTGTCCGCGCTCCTCGGCCGTATCCCGAGCGCCGTCGGTTACCAGCCCACGCTCGCGACGGAAATGGGCGCGCTCCAGGAGCGCATCACGTCGACGACGAAGGGCTCGGTCACCAGCGTGCAGGCGATCTACGTCCCCGCCGACGACCTCACCGACCCCGCGCCCGCGACGGCCTTCGCCCACCTCGACGCGACGACCGTTCTCTCGCGCGCGATCAGCGAGCTCGGCATCTACCCGGCCGTCGATCCGCTCGACTCGAACTCGACGATGCTCGACCCGCAGATCGTCGGCCAGAAGCACTACTCGGTCGCGCGCCGCGTGCAGCAGACCCTGCAGCGCTACAAGGATCTGCAGGACATCATCGCGATTCTCGGCATGGACGAGCTCAGCGAGGACGACAAGCTCGTCGTGCAGCGCGCCCGCAAGATCCAGCAGTTCCTCTCGCAGCCGTTCTTCGTCGCCGCGCAGTTCACCGGCCGTGACGGCAAGCTCGTGAGCCTGAAGGACACGATCGCGGGCTTCGAGGAGATCATCGACGGCAAGCTCGATCACGTGGCCGAGCAGGACTTCTACATGGCCGGCGGCATCGATGAGGTGAAGGCGCGGGCCGAGGGCAAGCGGGCCTGATCATGGCCGAGACCATCGTGCTCGAGATCGTGACGCCCACGGGCGTCGCGCTCCGCAAGGAGGTCACGGACGTGACCGCGCCGAGCGTGGCGGGTGAGTTCGGCGTGATGCCGGGCCATCTGCCGCTGCTCGCGGCGCTCCGCACCGGCCTCGTCACGTACCACGAAGCCGGCAAGGAGCATCGCCTCGCCGTCGCGCACGGGTTCGTCGAGGTCGTGGGCGACAAGGCGCTTCTCCTCACGGAGAAGTACGTCCAGAAGGACGACGTCGACGTCGTCCGGGTTCGCCTGCGCCTGAAGGAGGTCGACGCGGAGCTCGACCACTGGCAGGGCGACCTCACGGATCCGAAGCGTCGCTCGCTCATCGAGGAGGAGCAGTGGCTCGCCACGCAGCTCGAGCTCATCGGGGATCCGCCGCTGCCGCTCGTGCGTGAAGACACGCGCTTCCTCGTGGATCACGCCGAAGCGCCGCCCGTCGAGGAGATGGTCGAGGGCCAGACCCCTGACGAGAGCCTCACGGATCACAAGAAGCCGGGCTCCGCCTTCCCCGACGCCTGAAAGAGCCTCCACGTCCGGAGGCGCATCGCGCGTCACGAACACCAAGCGCGCCGGTCGATCTCGAGACGAGGGCTCGGGACGATCGGCGCGTTCGTCGTTATCCTGATCGCTTAGGACGATGATTCACGCCGATACGATCGCGCGGGTCAAAGAGCGCACGGATCTCGTGTCGCTCGTCGGCGAGACCGTTCGTCTCACCCGGCGCGGTCGCTCGTTCGTCGGGCTCTGCCCCTTCCACAAGGAAAAATCGCCGAGCTTCCACGTGAACCCGGAGCGCGGCATCTTCCACTGCTTCGGCTGCAAGGAGAGCGGAACGGCCATCGACTTCGTCATGAAGGTCGAGGGCATGAACTTCGTCGAGGCGGTGCGCGCGCTGGCCGAGCGAAGCGGCGTGGAGATCATCGAGACCGCGACCGAAGCGGAGCGGCGCGAGGCGAACGCGGCGCGGCGCGCGCGCGACGATCTGTACGCCGTGAGCCACCTCGCGGCGACGTTCTTCGAGCAGAGCATGCGTGGTCCGAGCGCGCATCCCCTCGCCTCCTACGCGCTCGGCGAGCTCGCGCGGCGCGCGCTCGACACGCGCGAGGCGACGGGCCCCGTGGCCGACGCGCTGCAGGCGTTTCGCGTGGGCTACGCGCCGCCGGGCTGGGACGGGCTCGCGAACTTCCTCAAGCGGCAAGGTGTCTCGCCGGTCCTCGCCGAGAAGGTGGGCCTGCTCGTCGCGCGTGGCACGGGCACGGGGTTTTACGATCGGTTCCGGCACCGCCTCATGTTCGCCGTGACCGACGTGCAAGGCCGCGTCATCGCGTTCAGCGGCCGGGCCCTCCCCGAGCCCACGCCCGACGAGATGCGACGCTTGGGGCTCCAACCATCGAACGGGGGCGAGTCGCCGGCGAAGTACATGAACAGCCCCGAGTCGCCGATCTACACGAAGGGCGAGCACCTCTTCGGGCTGCATCAGGCGCGCCACGCGATCCGCCAGGACGGCCTGGCGATCCTCGTGGAGGGCAATTTCGACGTCCTTTCTTTGCACGCGCGCGGCATCTGCAACGTCATCGCGCCGCTCGGCACCGCGTTCACGACCACGCAGGCGAAGCTCCTCAAGCGCTTCGCGCCCACCGTGACGATCCTCTTCGACGGCGACGCCGCCGGGCGCAAGGCTACGTGGGCCGCGCGCATCCCGGTCCACGAGGGCGGCCTCGAAGGACGCGCCGCGACGCTGCCCGCGAAGCTCGACCCCGACGAGCTCGTACGAACCAAGGGCCCCGAGGCTCTGAAAAGCGTCCTCAAGAGCGCGAAGGAGCTCTACGAGCACCTCATCGAAGACGCGCTCCAGAACGACTCGTTCAACGACGCCACGACCGACGGCAAACTCGCGCGCATGCGTGCGGTGGCAAACTTACTCGGGGAACAAAAGGACCCCGTGAAGCGCCTCATGCTGAAGACGTACGCCGATCGGCTGTCGTCGAAACTCATCGTGGGCGGCACGGCGCCGGCCGATCTGCGTCAAGTCGAACAGCTCCTCGAACAGGCAACGAGGTACGACACAGAACAGCCCATGGAGCTCCGCGCGGCCGAGACCACGGTGCCGGGTCACCGGGCGCGTTCGCGTTCCCAGATCCACGACGTGGGGGAGTACATCCTGGGTGCACTTCTCGACCATCCCGTTCTGCTCGACGACCCTGAAGTGATGGAGGCACTCGACGTGCTGGATGGCGATCTCGCATTGGCCGCTGGCGCGGTGCGTCAGTCCCTCGGGGCGGAAACGCAACTTATTCCCGACGAATTTCTTGCGCATATCCCGGCGTCGATCCAAGCATTCGCGGCTGGACGGCTCGCGTCGCCCGTCTTCGAGACGGCCGATGTGGCGAGGGAAGAGCTCTTAAAGAACGCAGGGAAGTTGAGACGCTTGAGCTTGTCACGCGAGAAAGCCGCGACGGTGGACGAGCTTCAACGAGTCGCGCCACTGGGGGATGTGGAGCGCGAAGCGGCGCTGCTTCGTGAAGCGGTGCGCAAGGCCAAGGCCAAGTTGGGGCTCGGCTGACGTGTTTTTTGCGCGCGCATGAGTCCGCGCGAGCGTGACGAACGTTTTTTTCTCGGTGTGGTTCCTTGAAGCACGTGGCCCGGCGTGGGCCCGGTGGAGCGAATGGGATGGCGAGCAAGGCCAAGCAGTCTGCGGGTCGGGCAAGCGGATCGGGCGCGGGGAAAAGTGGCGGCGGAGTCGCACAAGGCGCTCGGGGGGACCGCGGGACGAGGCCGCAGGCACCGGATGGGGCGGGGAAGTCGGATCCGCGCAAGGCGCTCGAGAAGCTCGTCGATGCGGGCAAGACGAAGGGCTTTCTCACGTATGACGAGGTGAACGACGCGCTGCCCGCGGACGTCTCTCCCGATCAGCTCGACGACGTCGTCGGCGCGCTCGGCGACGAGGACATCGAGATCGTCGACGGCGCGACGCAGGTGAAGATCGCGCCGAAGCGCATCGCGGACGAAGAGGCGAGCGACAAGAAGCTCGTCGTCACGCAGGATCGCGAGGAAGAGGACGTCGACTACTACTCGAAGTCGAACGATCCCGTCCGGATGTACCTGCGCAAGATGGGGAGCGTCTCGCTCCTCACGCGCGAGGGCGAGGTCGAGATCGCCAAGCGCATCGAGCAGGGCGAGCAGTCGGTCAACGCCGCGATCCTCGACTCACCGATCGCCGTGCGCGAGATCATCGACCTCGGCGAGAAGCTCCGGAAGCACAAGATCCGCGTAAAGGAGCTCATCAAGGACGCGGAGAGCGACGATCAGGAGTTCGACGAGGAGGAGGCCGATCGCCGCATCATCCGCCTCATCGACAAGGTCAAGCGCCTCGACAAGAAGAAGGCCGACCTGCTCGAGGAGCGCAAGGAGGTCAAGACCGACGGCCGTCGCAAGCAGCTCGACGCCGAGGTCGTGCTGACCACGGGCGAGCTCGTGACGACGCTTGAGGAGATGCGCCTCAACAAGAAGACGATCGACAAGATCGTGCAGAAGTTGAAGGGCCTCATCTCGAAGGTGGAGAAGGCCGAGGCCGGCGCGACCGAGATCGAGAAGCGCACGGGCATGAGCAAGGCCGAGCTCCGACGCGAGCTCGCGAAGGTGAAGGGCAACAAGCTCGCCGAGGCGCGGCTCGCGAAGAAGCTGAACGTCTCGCGCGAGGATCTGCTCGACCTCGAGTCCACCCTGAAGAACGCGCAGAAGGGGCTCAAGAGGGTCGAGGAAGAGCTCAACATCGACGTCGAGGCCATCCGGGGCACCTACGAGAGCATCCGCGAAGGCGAGCGCATGGCCGAGCGCGCGAAGGCCGAGCTCGTCGAGGCAAACCTCCGGCTCGTCGTCTCGATCGCGAAGAAGTACACGAACCGCGGCCTGCAGTTCCTCGACCTGATCCAGGAGGGGAACATCGGCCTCATGAAGGCCGTCGACAAGTTCGAGTACAAGCGCGGCTACAAGTTCTCGACGTACGCAACGTGGTGGATCCGGCAGGCCATCACGCGCGCGATCGCCGATCAGGCCCGGACCATCCGCATCCCGGTCCACATGATCGAGACGATCAACAAGCTCATCCGCACCTCGCGTTACCTCGTGCAGGAATACGGCCGCGAGCCGACCCCCGAGGAGATCGCCGAGAAGATGGAGCTGCCGCTCGACAAGGTCCGCAAGGTCCTGAAGATCGCGAAGGAGCCCATCTCGCTCGAGACCCCGATCGGCGAGGAGGAAGATTCGCATCTCGGCGACTTCATCGAGGACAAGAGCGTGATCTCGCCCGCCGAGGCGGTGATCAACATGAACCTCGCGGAGCAGACCCGGAAGGTTCTCAAGACGCTCACCCCTCGCGAGGAAAAAGTCCTCCGCATGCGCTTCGGCATCGGCGAGAAGAGCGATCACACGCTCGAAGAGGTCGGCCAGGACTTCGAGGTCACGCGCGAGCGCATCCGGCAGATCGAGGCCAAGGCGCTGCGCAAGCTCCGCCATCCGAGCCGCTCGAAGCAGCTCAAGAGCTTCATCGATAGCTGAGCTTGTCCGGCCCGAGCCGGCGGGCTTAAACTCCCGCCATGAATACGAGGGGTGCTCCGAAGCGATCGTTCGCAGGGGGAGCGCCCCTCGTTTTTTTCGTGCTGGCGTGCCTCGCGACAGGCTGCGCGCGGAACGTGACCGAGAACGACTGCAAGGCCGTGGGCGAGCACCTGCGCGTGCTCTGGACCGCCGAGGCGAAGTACCCCGAGGCGGCGAGTCCCTCGGCGGAGAAGGCCGTCGCCGTCGTGAAGAGCGAAGGGCAACGACTGGAAGAGTCGTTCGTCACCGACTGCAAGCGCGACCTCGTCGGCAAGCCTCGCGCGTCAGGTGAGTTCTCCTGTCTCAGCCACGCGAAGACGCTCGCCGACGTGCGAACGTGCGCGACGATCCCGGCGCATTAGGCCCACACGCTGGGTCGCTCCGCGTCGCCCTTAGTTGAGGTACCGCTTGTCCTTCGGGGGCGCCTTCGAGCCGCCCTCGATCACGCGCAGCGGGGGCCCTGCAGCGCGGCGCGCGCGGGCAGCTTCGGCCTTCACGGCGGCCTCGGCACGGAGCGCCGCCGTCTGCGCCTGGATCTGGCGCAGGCGCAGCTTCAGGTAGAACCGACGGAGCGGCGAACGGTCGCCGAAGAGCCAGCCGGCCAGCATGCCGCCGAACGGGGTCACGAGGCCCTCGGGCGTGTGGTGGTTGAGCGCGATCACGTTCAGCACGGAGAGCACGAAGATGATCGCGACCATCGCGCCGGCCGACACCGGCAGCACGAAGAACATGCGGACCTGCGCGTCGCGGTTCTGCAGCGCCCACGCGACGGCGACGGCCTCGATCATGCCGAGTCCGCCGAACCACATGGCCTGGCTCAGCTTGGGCACGAGCGCGCCCACGGCGACCTGGGTGGCGAACGCGAAGGCGCCCGAGCCGAAGAGGAAGATCAGCATGCGCCGCGCGCCCCATCGCGATTCGAGCGTGGGCGCGAGGAAGTAGAGCCCGAGCAGGGTCATCAGGAAGTGCCCGGGGCTCGACGTGTCGTGGAAGAGCGGCGCCGTGAAGAGGCGCCAGACCTGGCCGCGGAGCACGCCCGCAGTCGTGCCGGCCATGAACTGGGCGACGCCCACGCCGACCTCCACCCAGTTGATGCTCAGCGCGAGGCCGACCCACAGGACGGTGATGGCGATCATCATCCCGCTGATGGCCTTGCCAGGGCGAGGCAGGACGAATTGGACGGGGCTAGGGCGCATCGTCCATGGAGCTACCAACAGGAACGCGGACGGGCAACCGGAGGGCGCGGGAAAGGGCCCCTGCAGCCGTCCTGAGCGTAGCGCCGGGGTTTCACCCCGGGCCCGACCAGGGGCTGTTCGCCCCTGGACCCGAACCAGGGCAAGCCCTGGACTGTTGGTACATCGACCGCGATGCGGTCGATGCAGCGCAGCCTCTCAGAAGAAGTTGCCGATGGTGAACTCGAAGCGGCTCGCCTGCTCGTACGGGAGCGGCTTGAACGGGAAGCCGTACTCGAAGCGCAGCGGGCCGAGCGGCGAGAACCAGCGCAAGCCGAAGCCCCAGGACGTGCGGACGTTGAGGAGCTGGTCCGGCGTGAAGCAGGGGTTCGTCACGGCGTACGGCGACGCCGGGTTCGCCTCGCAGTAGTTGCGCTCGAGGTTCCAGGCGTTGCCGAGGTCGGTGAAGATGACGCCGCGGATGCCCACCTGCTCCAGGATCGTGAACTCGAGCTCGGCGTTCTGGTAGTACATCAGGTTGCCGCCGATGTTCGTCCCGTTGGCGCGGGGGCGCCCGTTCGGATCGAGCGTCTCGGTCAGCGACAGGCGCGGGCCGACGCTGCGGATGAGGAAGCCGCGGAGGTCGAGGATGCCGCCGAGGAGGAAGCGCGCGAAGAAGGGCACGCCCTCGGCCGAGGGGCTCGTCACCACGCCCGCCTCGCTGTTCACCTTGAAGACGAGCCAGTCGCGGATCGGGTAGTAGAAGCGCGCGGTGTTCCGGAACCGGACGAACTGCTGCTCGCTGCCGAGGTACTTCGAGGCGAGCTCCACCGAGCCCTGGAGGAAGATACCCGACGACGGGAAGAGCTGATTGTTGCGGGTGTCGTAGGTGATCGTCGGCCGGATGCTCGACGTGATGCCGTTGTTGTAGACGTTCGCGAGCGGCACGCTCTGCCAGTAGCTGCTCAACGTGCCGGCCGTGCCGAAGAGTGTCGACGTCGTCTGCGTCGAGGTCTCGTTCAACTCGAGCGTGTACGTGAGCGACACGCGGAGCTCGGGCTGGATGATCGGGTAGCCGAGCGTGAGCGCGCCGCCGAGCGAGGTCTGCGAGAAGTCGCCGTAGACGCGGAGCTGATCGTACGCGCTGATCGCCGCGGAGAACTGCGTGTCGAAGAGGTACGGCTCGAAGAACCGGACGTCGATGAGCTGACGGAGACCCGAGATCTGCGCCTGCAGCGAGAGCGACTGGCCGCGACCGAAGAGATTCTGCTGCTGGACCTGCGCCGTTGCGATGAAGTTCTCGATGCTGGAGAAGCCCGCGCCGACCTGGAAGGTGCCCGTCGGCTTCTCGACGACCTCGACGTTGATGTTGATGTGCTCGGCGTCGTCGCCCTGCTCGGTCGAGATGTCGACGCGCTCGAAGTAGCCGAGCATCGTGATGCGGCGCTTGCTGCGCTCGAGCTTCGACTCGCTGAAGAGCTGCTCCTCGAGCAGCTCCATCTCGCGCCGGATGACCTTGTCGCGGGTCTTCGTGTTGCCGCGGATCTCGATGCGCCCGATCTTGATCGGCTGGTTGCGTCGGATCGCGACGATGATGTCGACCTCTTGGCGCTCCGGATCGAGGTCGGTCGCGGGCGGGGCCTCCACGTTCGCGTAGCCCTGATCGCGGTACATCGTCTGGATCAGGCCGAGGTCCGCGGCGAGCTCGGCGCGGTTGAACCAGTCGCCGCTCTTCGCGCGAATCATCTCACGCAGGCGCCTGCGGCCGCCGATGGGCTCGATCTCCTTGCCCTCGGCGTCGCGCTCGTAGACGCGGAGCTGACGGATCTTGTAGCGCGGGCCCTCGTTGATGGTGAGCGTCACCTCGATGCCCGTGCGATCCGGCGTGAGCATCACGCGTGGCGTCGCGATCTGCACCGAGAGGAAGCCGCGGTCGTAGTAGAGCGCCGAGAGCACGAGCACGTCGCGCTCGAACGCGTCCTGCCGGAACGCGCCGCCCGTGCCGAAGTCGAAGAAGCTGCCCTGTCCGGTGATCATCACCTCGCGCAGCTCGGAGTCGGGAATGTTGTTGTTCCCGATGAACGTGACGCGCCGGACCGTGACCCGCTCGTGCTCCTTGATCTTGAAGCGGAGCAGCACCTCGTTGTCGCGCTGCGGGACCGTCTCGTACGAGACCTCGGCGAGGAAGTAGCCCTCCTCCGCGTACTTGTCGCGCAGCTTCTGGATGCCGCGACGGATCGCGTTGTAGCTGAGGATCGTGCCGCTCTTGACCTCGACGCTGAGCGCCTCCGTGAGGTCTTCCGCGTTGATGTTCTGGTTGCCGTCGAACTCGATCGTCTTGATGTTCGGACGTTCGCGCACGAGGATCCGCAGGTGGACTCCGTCGTCGCGTCGGGTCAGGTCGACCTCGATGTCCTCGAAGAAGCCCGAGTCCCAGAGCTCGCGCACGTCACGGGAAAGGCCTTCGGGCGTGAAGGGTTTGCCCACGCGCGCCGTGCCGAGATAAGCGCGGATGTCGTCCGCGGAGATGCGACGGTTGCCCGCGATGACCACGCGCGCGACGGACTGACCACGCGCGAGCTCGGCCTCTGTAGGCGCGAGCGTCGGCGCCGGCTGAGCGGCCTCTTCCGGGCGCGCGCCGGGCGCTGCAGTGCCGTTTCCGTTCGGCGCCGTAGGTTTGTCGTCGCCTTCGTCCGCGCCTTCTTCGTCGCCTTGTCCTGCCGCATCCTTCGCCGCGGGAGGCTGCGCTGCGCCTTGCGGCGGGCCTCCTTGCGCGAAGGCCACCCGAGGCGAGAGCCCGGTGATCGTGAAAACGACCAGAAAGGCGCTCGTCCACAGGAGCCGGAGCCGGCTCGTCAGGCGGTTGGGTGGGGTGGGCGTCGTAAACAAGAGGCGCCTCCCCGTAGCCCAGCGGGCCAGAGGTCTCAAGGTGGGACCCACTGGTTTTCCATGTCCATGTGTGGACGGTAGGGCGCCCGGGACGAGGGGCGTCCGTCGGGGGGAGGCCGGATCGATGGGGACGGGGCGCATATTCGCCCGCAGAATCCCTCTGGACGAACGCTTTTCGGGGCCGGCGTGCCCGCCCTGTCCGTGCCGCCGTGGCTTGACCGAGCGGCGCTCCGTGGGTAATGGCATCCCCTGCCTGCGGCCCACTGAACGCGGGTACACCGTCGATCCCTGGGGGGCGCGCGCGAGCCGAGGCGGCCGCGCCTTGCCTCCCCACCCCTGGAGATAACGCCCGTGCCCCCTGCTCAGCAGGTCCCGTTTCCCCTCGATGGCGAGGGTGGTCAGAAGAGGCCTCGGCGCGCCCCCAAGACCCCGGGCGGCAGCGAGCCGCCTCCGCCTCCCCCGGTGCCCGACACGTCGCTCGCGGAAGAGGCGCAGCGCAAGTACCTGAACTACGCGCTCAGCGTCATCACGTCGCGCGCGCTGCCCGATGTGCGCGACGGCCTGAAGCCGGTGCAGCGCCGCATCCTCTACGCGATGCTGCACGACCTGCACCTCGCCCCCGACGGGCGCTTCCGCAAGAGCGCGGCCGTGGTCGGCGACGTGATGGGTAAGTACCACCCGCACGGCGACACGGCGATCTACGACGCGATGGTCCGGCTCGCGCAGGACTTCGTGATGCGCGCGCCGCTCGTCGCGGGCCACGGCAACTTCGGCTCGATCGACGGCGATGCACCCGCCGCGATGCGTTACACCGAGGCGAAGCTCCGCCCGCTCGCGCTGGAGCTGCTCGGCGAGCTCGGCAAGCGCACGGTCGAGTGGCGACCGAACTACGACGGCACGAAGAGCGAGCCCGTCATCCTGCCGTCGCGCTTCCCGAACCTGCTCGTGAACGGCTCGCAGGGCATCGCCGTCGGCATGGCGACGAGCATCCCGCCGCACAACCTCGCGGAGGTGCTCGACGCTTGCATCGAGCTCTCGAACCAGCGGGATCTACCGGTGAGCCGGCTCTTGAAGAAGATCAAGGGTCCGGACTTCCCGACGGGCGGCCAGCTCCACGCGACGAAGGAGGAGCTCGAGGCCGTCTACACGACGGGCCAGGGCTCGCTGAAGCTGCGCGGCGAGTGGAAGATCGAGGACGACGACTCGAAGCGCGGGCCCTCGTTCCTCGTGGTCACGTCGATCCCGTACGGCGTCGAGCGCAAGGCGATCGTCGAGAAGATCGCGGAGGTGATCATCTCGAAGAAGCTGCCGCCGCTGCTCGACGTGCGCGACGAGTCGACGGACGTCGTGCGGATCGTTCTGGAGACGAAGCGCGGGACGGATCCGCAGCTCGTGATGGCGTACCTCTACAAGCACACGCCGCTCGCGGTGCACGTGCCGGTGAACCTCACCTGCCTCGTGCCCACGGACAACCCCGACGTGTCCGCGCCGAAGCGCCTCGGGCTCGACGAGATCCTGAACCAGTTCCTCACGTTCCGGTACTCGACGGTGACGCGGCGGCTGGAGTTCGACCTCGGCGAGCTCAAGGCGCGCATCCACGTCCTCGAGGGCCTCGAGATCGTCTTCGACGCGCTCGACGAGGTGATCGCGATCATCCGCAAGAGCGAAGGCAAGGCGGACGCCGCGAGCAAGCTGATGAAGCGCTTCGAGCTCTCGGAGGAGCAGACGGACGCGATCCTGGAGCTGCGCCTCTACCGCCTCGCGCGGCTCGAGATCCAGGTCGTGCGCAAGGAGCTCGCGGACAAACGCGCGGAGGCCAAGCGCCTCGAGGCGCTGCTCAAGAGCGACACGAGGCGCTGGGACCTCGTGCGCGACGAGCTCGCGCAGTTGAAGGAGAAGTACGGCGATCGCCGCCGCACGAAGATCATGGGCGCGGTCGACGAGCCGGAGTTCCAGGCCGAGGACTTCATCGTCGCGGAGGACGCGAACATCGTTTTGAGCTCCCAGGGTTGGGTGAAGCGCGTGCGCGAGCTCAAGGACCCGTCCGCGACGCGCCTGCGCGAGGGCGACAGCGTGCTCGCGGCCGTCGCCGGCTCGACGCGCTCGGCCGTCGCGTTCTTCTCGAACCTCGGCGCCTGCTACGTCTGCCGCATCCACGACATCCCGCCCTCGACGGGCTACGGCGATCCGGTCCAGAAGCTCTTCAAGCTGGCCGACGGCGAGCGGATGGTCGCGATGATGTCGCTCGATCCGCGCGCGCTCGGCGAGGAGCTCTCCGCGCCGACCGAGGGCGCGGCCGAGCCCGAGCCGCCGTTCGCGCTCGCGCTCACGCGTGGAGGGTTGGGCTTCCGCTTCTCGCTCCGCCAGCACCGCGAGCCGAGCACCCGCGCGGGCCGCAAGTTCGCGAAGCTCAACGAGGGCGACGACATTCTCGCCGTGCTGCTCCCGAGCGCCGGCCGCGCCGTCGTGTGCGTCGCGAGCAACGGCTACGCGCTCGGCGTGCCCGTCGAAGAGATCGGCGTGCTCTCGGGCGCCGGCAAGGGCGCGATCGTGATGAAGCTCGACGACGGCGAGCGCGTCGTCGGCGCGATGCTCGACGATCGCGACGTCATCCAGGCCGAAACCGAGAAGGGCAAGGTCGCGAACCTGGTCCCCGACAGCGTCATCGGCGCGCGCGGCGAGTTCGGCCGGCAGGTCTTCGCCAAGAAGGACCGCGTCGTCCGGCTCGTCCCGCCCCCCGTCGCGACGCCCGTCCTCGGCAAACCGTCCGAGGAGGAGAGCTAGACCATGGCAACGACCGCTACTCCGCAGCCCACCTCCAGATCGAGCTACACCGCGAAGGACATCGAGGTCCTCGAGGGCCTCGAGCCGGTGCGCAAGCGCCCCGCGATGTACATCGGCGGGACCGACACGCGCGGCTATCATCACCTGCTCTGGGAGATCGTCGACAACGCGGTCGACGAGGCGATCAACGGCCACGCCAAGCGCATCGAGGTGACGCTCGACGCCGATCGGCGCGGCGCCACGATCGCCGACGACGGCCGTGGCTTCCCGGTCGACGTCCACCCGAAGTACAACCGCCCCGCGCTCGAGCTCATCCTCTGCACGCTGCACGCCGGCGGCAAGTTCGCGAGCTCGAACTACAAGGTCTCCGGCGGCCTGCACGGCGTCGGTTCGAGCGTCGTGAACGCGCTCTCCGTCGAGCTCGAGGTGAGAGTCCTGCGCGACGGCTTCGAGCACGTGCAGGCCTTCAGCCGAGGCACGCCGACGGGCAAGCTGAAGCGCGGCGCCGCGACCCGCAAGCACGGGACGATCCTGCACTTCCGCCCCGATCCGGAAATCTTTGGGGACAAAGCATCGTTCGACGCGGACACCGTCAGGGAGCGTCTCGAAGCGAAGGCCTACCTGCACGGCGGCCTGATCATCGTCTTCAAGGACCAGGCGACGGGCGAGACCGTCGAGCTCGTGCACCCGAACGGAATCGCCGACTACCTGCCGAAGCTCGTCACACAGCGAGGCAAGCCCGCGGTGCACGCGTCGATGTTCCACGTCGTGAAGGACGGCGAGATCCGGCTCGAAGCGGCGCTGCTCTGGACCGAGTCGCCCGACGAGTCGATGCGCTCGTACGTGAACGGCATCCCGACGCACACCGGCGGCTCGCACGAGAGCGGCTTCAACACCGCGATCGTGAAGGCCGTGCGCGCCTTCATCGAGGCCAAGAAGATCCAGCCGAAGGGCGTGACGCTCACCGCCGAGGACATCCGCGAGGGCATCGTCGGCCTCCTGTCGATCTACATCCAGGAGCCGCAATTCCAGGGGCAAACGAAGGACCGGCTGAACAACCCCGAGGCCGGCCCCGCTGTCGAAGGCATCGTGCGCCCCGCGCTCGAGCAATGGTTGCTCGAGAACGGCACGGCCGGCGAGGCGATCGTGATGCGCGCGATCCTGGCCGCCCGCGCCCGCGAAGCCCGCCGCGAGGCGACGCAGCAGGTCGTCCGCAAGACGGCCGTCTCGCACCGCCTGAACCTGCCCGGCAAGCTCGCCGACTGCAGCTCGACCGACCCGAACGAAAGCGAGCTCTTCATCGTCGAGGGCGACAGCGCAGGTGGCTCCGCCAAACAGGGCCGCGACCGGCGCACGCAGGCGATCCTGCCCCTGCGCGGCAAGGTGCTGAACGCCGAGCAAGCCTCGACCTCGAAGGTGCTCTCGAACAAGGAGCTCCAGGACATCGTCAGCGCGCTCGGCTGCGGCTTCGGCAAGGACTTCGACGCCTCGAAGCTCCGTTACGGCCGGATCTTCCTCCTGATGGACGCCGACAGCGACGGGCAGCACATCGCCACGCTGCTCCTCACGTTCTTCTACCGCCACCTGCCGGGCCTCATCCGCGGCGGCCACGTCTACCTCGCGCAACCCCCGCTCTACCGGATCGACGCCGGCAAAGAGACGCACTGGGCCCTCGACGAGAAGGAACGCGACCGCATCCTCGTCAAGCTGCCCAAGGGCCAGAAGCCCGAGATCTCCCGCTTCAAGGGCCTCGGCGAGATGCCCGCCGAGGACCTCAAGGCCACGACGCTCGACCCCCGCCGCCGCCGCGCCCTGCGCGTGGTCATCGAGGGCGAGCTCGAGACCGATCGCATCCTGAACGAGCTCATGGGCAAAGACGCCTCGGCCCGGTTCCGGTTCATCATGGACCGAGCCCAGACCGCCGAAATCGACGTCTGATCCCGAGCCTCCCCCCGCCCCTACCCCTCACTTCCGCCGTTCGTCCCCACGCACCGCCCGTGCGTCCGGGATCACGCGCGCCCAGCGCTTGCGCAACCGTGGCGCCGCGCCATCGCGCCGCACCCGGCCATCCGGAGCCGAACCTGCGCGAGTTGAGCAGACTCGGCGCAACACGAGATCCTGCCGCTCATACGCAGGGTTAGGCCTGAGCGTGAGACGGCGCAAGGGTCGAAACGATGCTCGTGCAGCCCCTCTACGCGCCCAAAGGATCACCAGATCCGCGCAAAATCCCGGCACATTTGCGCTCCGAGTTATTGCCCGAACCTGGTCCCCAGCCAACAGGCCTGATTATGCGCATTCGAGATTGGTATGCCTGTATGGTAAAATTAGATACCAGTCACCCCCCCTGACGAGGTTCGGCCCGAGGGTTGCAAAGGCAGAACGTCGAGATGCCGTCACGGCGCCGCATGCAGCGGCGAGATTCCCCGTGGCAAGGAGAGGTTCCCGTGAGCGATGCGCTTCCTTTGACGATGCTGAACGCACCCTCCGTCGCCCGTATCCCCTCGGCCTCGTCCATGCCGCCATTTGCGGTCCGTCAGGCCCCCATCACGCAGACGCTGCCGAAGATCCCCGCTCCGCAGCCGTCGCAAATCATCCCGAAGAGCACGCCCGAGCGCATGCGCGTCGCGCGCGAGCGCATTCGGGCCGCCGCCGAAGCCGGTCAACGAATCCGCTCGTACGAGGTCGCCCTCGATCTCGACCTGTCGGAGTTCCACTTCGCCCGGCAATTCCGCGCCGCCTTCGGTCGCTCTCCTCACGTCTTCTACGATGAGGTGCGCGCCCAGAAGGCCCGCGAGCTGCTCGCCGATGGCATGAGCGAAGGCGATGTCGCCCGTCGCATCGGCTTCCGCAGGCCCGCCGAGCTGCGCGCCCTGCTGTCGAAGCGCTGAGCCGCGTTTGCTCGGCCAACGCCCCCGCCCCTCCCCCACACCGTAGCGCCCGGGGTTTCACCCCGGACCCCGACCAGGGGTTGTCCACCCCTGGACCCGGACCAGGGCAAGCCCTGGACGCGGGGCGACAGCGCGCGATGCGCGCTGTCGACAGGGAAGACGTCCTCAAGCACATACGGCAGCGCTGCTGTCTCGACTGGCAACGTCGTTCGTGGTCTTGCCACGGGCCCGTCCGAGAAGCCGCGCATCGCGCGGTTTCTCGGCCCTCGGTCCAGGCCGTGCCTGGTCCGGGGTGCAGGGGGCGGACAGCCCCCTGCTGGGGTGCGGGGCAAAGCCCCGCTCAGCGCGGACGATGTGGCGCGGCTCTGACTCCGCGATGCGGAGCGGGTGTCGCAGGTTTAGCGTCGAGTGCGACGAAGGACGCTCACGCCGGGCCAGGTCTTGCCGCGATCGGTGACTTCCCACTCGTCTGGGCCGAGGAACCGACACTTTGCGCCGTCGAACATGCCTCCGCTTCCTCGGAGCGTGAAGGCGTCTCCGGACTCGCCTTCGATTTGATAGGGCGCGCTCTCGTCGGGCGTCTTCGAGGTCCGCACGCTCTGCGCGTCCTTCTCGAACCCGATCCGCAGCGACTCGAAGAGGTCTGCCATCAGTGGCATCGCCTCGTTCGGGATGGGGTGCTCCGACGTGTACCGCACGATCTCCCACGTCCCCTGAAGCTTCTTCTTCACGCCCACGAGCTCGGGCTCGGCGGGTTTGTCCGCCTCGACTGCCGCGCCGTTCGCGGCTCCCTCCGCGGGTTGCCCACCATTGCCGCCGGCGCAGCCCACGAGGAGCGGCACGAACATGACCCCAAGGTGAAAACGTCCCACGATCCTGGAAGGTACGCTGACTTTGGGAGTCTTCTCAAGTCTGCCGCGAAACAACCCCGATCCGTCGGTGCTGGAGCGAAGGCAGGCTCGCCCGCACCTGCGCGAGATACGCTGGATCGAGCGTCGCCACGACGATTCCTTCCCCCTCCGAAGCTTGCGCGACGACCTCGCCCCACGGGTCCACGATGCATGACTTGCCGTACGTCCTGCGCCCCTTCGGATGGCTCCCCCACTGCGCCGCCGCGATCACGTAGCACTGCGCCTCGATTGCCCGCGCGCGGAGGAGCACGTGCCAGTGATCCTTGCCCGTCGCGAGCGTGAATGCGGCCGGCACGATGAGCACTTCGGCGCCGCGGGAGACGAGCTCGCGATAGAGCTCGGGGAAACGCAGGTCGTAGCAAATCGAGAGGCCGATCTGCGTGCCTGCGACGTCGACGACGACGGCCTCGTCGCCCGGCATGCACGAGGCCGACTCGCGGTACCGCTGGCCGTCGCCGACCTCGACGTCGAACATGTGGATCTTGCGGTACCGCGCGACGACCTCGCCCGAAGGCGCGACCGCGGCGCAGGTGTTGTGCACGCGCTTCGGATCGGATGAGCGCTCGGGGAGCCCGCCCGCGAGGATCCAGAGGCCGTGTTTCGTGGCGTTCTCTGCGAGGAATGTGCGGATCCGGCCGCCGTCCTTCGCGTCGAGGTCCTCGGCGACGCGCAGCCGCTCGTCGTCATCGCCGCCCATGAACGCGAAATTCTCGGGCAACACCACGACCTTCGCGCCGCGGGAAGCAGCCTCGGCCACGAGGCGCCCGGCCCGGCCGAGGTTCTCGGAGAGGTCCGCCTGGCTGTTCATCTGCACCGCCGCGGCGACGAGAGGCTCACGCATGCGGGGAAGCCTACCTCGCACGGGGTCGCGTGTGTCGAGTGCGAGGACCGTCCACTGAAATCGACCCGAGCTCACGCATGCCCCTTCCCGGCCCCGGATGGGTCGCTATTCTGCGCGCCCCATGGGGCCCCTCTCGTACCTGCCGCGGTCGGTGCTCGGCGTGGCGCAAGAGATCGTGCGCCACCTCCTCAAGCGGCCCGTCGTCGGCGTGGCCGTGGCCGCTCGGACGGCGGACGGGAGGTGGCTGCTCGTGCGCCGCGCCGACACGGGGACCTGGGCGCTGCCCGGCGGGACGGTCGAGTGGGGCGAGACCCTGCGGACGACGGTCGTGCGGGAGCTCGACGAGGAGGCCGGGGTCGATGACGTGACGATCGGCCCGATGGTCGGCGTGTTCTCGCGGCCGGATCGGGACATCCGGTTTCACGCGGTGACGATCGTGGTGTCCGCGCGCGTGGGCGCGCCGAACCGGCCGCCGAAGAACCGGCTGGAGATCCGCGAGGCGCGGCTCTTCCGCGACGAAGAGCTGCCCGCGCCGCTGGCGATGGGGATGGACGACATGCTCGCCGCCGCGCGGCGCGGCGAGGTGGTGTTCGAGTGACGTTCGAAGCGACTTAGGGAGGACACGAGGATGACGCACCTGCACCACGGCTGGGACAAACAGCCGGATCCGGCCGTGCGAGCGCGGATCGACGAGCTCGCCGAGCGCATCGAGCGCTACCGCGCGAGCTACTACGCCGGCAAACCCGACATCTCGGACGCCGCCTACGACGCGCTCGAAGACGAGCTGCGTGATCTCGACCCGACGCACCCGGTGCTGGCGCGCGTCGGCTCCCCCGTGGCCGTGACCGAGTGGGAAAAAGCCCGGCACGAAATCCCCATGGGCTCGCTGAACAAGGTCGTGAACGAGGGCGAGCTCGAAGCCTGGGCCGCGCGCTGCGACGAGCTCGTCGTGAAGGAAGGCGGCAAGGCGATCTCCGATGATCTCTTCGTCGCGGAGAAGCTCGACGGGATCTCGATCGAGGTGATCTACCGCGACGGCAAGTATGCCGACGCGATCACACGTGGCGACGGGATCATGGGCGAGCGGATCTCGCCGAACGTCGCGCGCATGCGCGGCGTGCCGCAAAAGCTGAAGGAGAAACTCACGCTCAGCGTGCGCGGCGAGATCATCCTCAAGCTGTCGGACATGAAGAAGTCGTTCCCGGGCGTGGCGAATCCGCGGAACGCCGCCGCGGGCACGTCGAAGCGCTTCGACGGCCAGGGCTGCGAGCACCTCACGGTGCTGTTCTACGACCTCGCCGATCACCTCGACGTCGCGACCGAGGAGCAGAAGATCGCGTTCTTGCGCAAGCAGGGCTTCGGCACGCCGTGGACCGCGAAGGGCACGCTGAAGGACGTGCTCGGGATCTACCGGAAGTACTCGTCGGAGATCCGCGCGGGGCTCGACTACGAGATCGACGGGCTCGTCGTGCGCGCGAACTCGACGGCCGCGCAGACCTTGCTCGGCGACGTGAACCGCAGGCCGCGCGGCGCGGTCGCGTTCAAGTTCGCGTCGCAGGCGAAGGTGTCGAAGGTGGTGGAGATCCTCTGGGACACGGGACCGAGCGGGCGCGTGACGCCCGTCGCGATCGTGGAGCCGGTGGAGCTCGCGGGCGCGACGGTGCAGCGCGCGAGCCTGCACAACGTGGGCAACGTGCGCGCGCTCGGGATCGGCGTGGGCGACGAGGTCCTGGTGTCACGCCGGAACGACGTGATCCCGTACGTCGAGGAAGTGGTGGAGAAGGGCGGCAAGACGGAGCAGCCGCCGACGCGCTGCCGTCGTTGCTCGGCCGAGCTCGTGACGAGCGGCGAGTACCTGCTCTGCCGCAACCAGGAGTGCCCCGCGCTCGTCGAGGGCCGGATCCACAACTGGATCGACGCGATCGGCGCGCTCGAGTGGGGCGACAAGCTGATCGAGCAGCTCGTCGAGGCGAAGCTCGTGAAGGAGCCGGGCGATCTCTACAAGCTGAAGCCGAAGCAGATCGCGGACCTCGAGCGACGCGGCGACAAGATTGCGAAGAAGGTGCTCGACGAGCTCACGAGCCGGCTGCCGCTGACGCTCCCCGTGTTCCTGGCGGCGCTCGGCATCGAGGGGTTTGCGATCCAAACGGCGCGGCTCCTCGTGTCGTCGGGCTACACGACGATCGAAAAATTGCTCGCGGCGACGGAGCAGGATCTCGCGGGGATCTCGGGGCTCGGTCCGATCAAGGCCGGCATGATCGTGCGCGGGCTCCAGGGCCGCAAAGCCGAGATCGAGCGGCTGATCGCGCAAGGCATCGTGCCCGTGACGCAGGAGCAGGAGGGGCCGCTCGCGGGGATGTCGTTCTGCTTCACGGGCGCGCTGACCCGGCCGCGCGGCGAGTTGACGAACCTCGTGGAGGCGAACGGAGGGCGCGTGCTCTCGGGTGTGACGAAGGAGCTCAACTACCTCGTCAGCGCCGAAGCCGACTCGACGTCGAGCAAGGCGCAGAAGGCGAAGAAGTACGGGACGCAGCTCCTCGACGAAGCCGGCTTCTTCAAGCTCATCCAGGACAAGGGCGTGAAGGTCTCCTGACCTCGACCACGCCCCTTCCCAAACCCCTCAACGCTTGGGGCTACGCTCGGACAAGCCGAGCTACGCCCCAAACCCCCTCACCAGTACGTGTCCTGATCCTCGGTGACCCCGGCGAGCCGATCGACGCGGATCGGCTCGCGCCCCGGGACGAGGATGCGCCCCGAGAACTCGCCGGCGAGCTGAAGGAACCGCGACCGAACGATCCCGAGGTCGTGCCGCTCAGCGTGGAGGGCGCTCGGGGTGAAGTGGAGATCGATGCTGTCGTCAGGCGCGCGGACCTGCCAGCTCGACAGAGGTCGTTCGCGGTCAAACGAAAATCGGACGGCCGAGAGGGGCACGACTTCGCCGTCGATCCACGCGACACACTCGCGATCACCGACGAACCCATCGGTGAGGTTCAACGCGATGGATTTGCCATCCGAGGTGCGGCCGAGGCCGAAGCCCCATCGCCACGCGGTGTGCCGTTCGAGCAGGCCCGCCGTGAAGTCGTACCCGGCGAGCGCGCCGTCGAGCGAAAACTTCCGGCCCCTGGCGACGAGCGAGCCAGAAGCCGTGAGGAGCGCGCGTTTCTCCGTGGTCGAGAAGAGGCCCTCACGGAGCGCAGCGACGACCCCGAGCGCAGGCGGCGCCTGTGTGGTGCCGAGCCGCGCCTGGAGTTCGAGGCCCTGCATGCGTACGTCAATGACGTAATCGCTCTGGCCGACGGGCCTCGAGACGGAGAGGTGGTTTCCACCGAGGTGGTAGGAGGCGAGGCAGCCCTCGCCGCCGCTGTCGCCGACGAAGGCGCTGAACGGCGGGCCCTTGCTGGTCTCGTCGCAGAGGGTGCGGCCCTCGCGGCGATCCACGACGAAGGCGAAGGCGTTGGCGGCGTAGCCGAGGCGGATGATCGCGGCCGCGCAGATGAGCTCGTCGGACGCGAGGGCCACGTAAAACCAACGCTTTTCGCGGCGCACGCGGGTGAGCGGGTTTTTCGCGGCAGCCCCGAAGACGACGGGCGGCAGCCCCCCGACGTACGTGCCGAACCGGGGCCTCTGGGTGGTCGGGTCGAGGATCGCTTCGGGCGGAGTCCGGTGGATCTGCATCCACGGGAGAATAGCGAGCCCTGGGAAGACGGCACGGACCTCGGCACGGCACGGGAGCGCCACCGCGGATCGCAGTGGTAGACTCGCGCGCCATGCAGGCCGCGATCGTGAACACGCCCCATCCCGTCAACGAGCCGACGCGTTCTTATGCGCCCGGTACGGCCGAACGCGCGGAGCTCAAGGCCGCACTCGCGCGCATGTCCGGCGAGACGATCGAGATCCCGATGGTGATCGGGGCAAACAACGTCTTCTCGGGCCGCCTCACCGAAGTGCGCGCGCCGCACAAGCGGAGCCTGCTCCTCGCACGCGCGCACGACGGAAATCGCGGCGACATGGAGGAGGCGATCGAAGCCGCGCTCGGCGCGTCGAAGATGTGGAGCGAACTGCCGTGGACGGCGCGCGCGGCGGTGTTCTTGCGCGCGGCGGAGCTGCTCGCGACGCGGTACCGGCCGCTGCTCAACGCGGCGACGATGCTCGGGCAGAGCAAGACGGCGCATCAGGCCGAGATCGATGCGGCCTGCGAGCTCATCGATTTCCTGCGCTTCAACGTGGCCTACGCGCGGCAGATCGCGACGGAGCAGCCCGAGAGCTTGCCCGGGACGTGGAACGTGATGGAGCCGCGTCCGCTCGAAGGGTTCGTCTTCGCGGCGACGCCGTTCAACTTCACGGCCATCGCGGCGAACCTGCCCGCGGCGCCGGCGATCATGGGCAACACGGTCGTGTGGAAGCCGTCGCAGAACGCGCTGCTCTCGGCGCACTGGATCATGGCGCTCTTCCGCGAAGCGGGGCTGCCCGACGGCGTGATCAACCTCGTGATGGGAGATCCGGCGGAGCTGACGACGGCGGCCCTCGAGCACCCGAGTCTCGCGGGCGTGCACTTCACGGGCTCGACGCCGGTGTTCCGGTGGATGTGGCGCAAGATCGGCGAGAACATCGATCGGTACCGGACGTACCCGCGGCTCGTGGGCGAGACGGGCGGCAAGGATTTTGTGTTTGCCCACGCGAGCGCGGATCCGACGGCGCTCGCGGTCGCGCTCGTGCGCGGCGCGTTCGAGTACCAAGGACAAAAGTGCTCGGCGGCGTCGCGCGCGTACGTGCCGAAGTCGATGTGGCCGGCGCTGAAGGAGCGGATCGTGGAGCTCACGCGGATGATCCGCGTCGGCGACGTCGCGGACTTCCGGAACTTCATGGGCGCTGTGATCGATGGTCGCGCCTACGCGCGGATCACGAGCGCGGTGGAGGAGGCACGGAAGGGCGGGCGCGCGCGGCTCATCTGCGGCGGCGAGTGGAGTGACACGGAGGGCTTCTTCATCGAGCCGACGGTGATGGAGACGGACGATCCGAAGCACACGCTGATGGAGACGGAGCTCTTCGGCCCGGTGCTGACGGTGTGGCCGTACGAGGACGCCAAGGTGGACGAAGCGCTCGCGCTCTGCGACGAGACGAGCCCGTACGCGCTGACGGGCGCGGTGTTCGCCCGCGATCGGGTGTTCATCGAGAAGGCGAGCAAGGCGCTGCGGCGCGCGGCCGGCAACTTCTACGTGAACGACAAGCCCACGGGCGCCGTGGTCGGGCAGCAGCCGTTCGGCGGCGGGCGCGCCTCGGGGACGAATGACAAGGCAGGCAGCGTGCTGAACCTGCTGCGCTGGACGTCGCCGCGCGTGATCAAAGAGAACTTCGAGCCCCCGCGCGCCGTGCCCTATCCGTTCCAGTCCGAGCCGTGAAACGCGTTGCGCCGCATCACTGCGGCGTGGCCTGGCAAGCGCCGCCCTCGATGGCGACACACACGCCCTTCTCGTCCTCGTAGTACGAGGCTTGCTCCTCGTAACAGTCGGCCTGGGTGGAGAGGGACGCGGCGTAGGCGGAGTCTTCGGCCGCGAGCTCGACGCACGTCGACGTGCAGAGCGACTCGCTCGAGCCGGGCTGGCAGAGCGCGTTTTTCTGGCAAATGACGGCGCAACTTTCCTCGGGTGAACGGTCGCCGCAGCCGGAGATCACGAAGGTCAGGAGAAGGGCGAAGAGAGTCGAAAGGCGCATGCGTCGAGGATAACGCAGGCGGGTTTTGGCAAAGCGCTCCGAATGGTATACGGGCGCTCGATGCGTACCCCGAGCTTCGCCCTGGTCTCGCTCGCTCTCGCCCTCCTCGCCTGCGGTGGCTCGACACCCGAGCCCGTGACGCCTCCGAACACGGATGCGGACACGGCGAAGACGAGCGCCGCAGCGACGACAGAGAAACCTGCGGATCCGCCGCCCGCGCCCGCTGCCAAGCCTGCGTTCGATCCGGTGGCGATCGCCATGACGCCGGATGGCGCGCGCAAGCTCTGCGATGAGCACCTCGCGAAGGCGAAGGGCCTCGTCGACGACATCAAGGCGTTGAAAGGCGCGCCTGCGGACAAGCTCACGTTCGCGTCGACGGTGGGTCGCTTCGACGACGTGATCCTCGAGCTCGCGAGCGCCGGAGAGTTCCCGTACCTGATGGGCGTGGCGCACCCGGAGGCAGCGGTGCGCGAGGCGGCGAAGGGTTGCGAGCCGAAGACGGACGCGTTCCAGACGTCGCTCTGGCTCGACGCGGATGTGGCCGCGGTGATCCAGGCCTACGCGAAGAAGGGCGAGAAGCTCGAAGGCGAACGCGCGCGGCTCGTCGCCGACGTGCTGCGTGATTTCCGGCGCAACGGGCTCGAGCTCTCCCCGGAGAAGCAGGCGCGGCTGCGCGAGCTGAACGCCGAGATCACGAAGAAGGGCCAGGAGTTCATGTCGAACATCGGCGCCTCGACGGAGTGGATCGAGGTCGACGCGAAGGAGCTCGAAGGCCTACCGAAGGAGTACGTCGCGAGCCACAAGCCGAACGACAAGCAGAAGGTCCGCATCTCGACGGACTACCCGGACTACTTCCCGTTCATCACGTACGCGAAGAACCGCAAGCTCGCGCTCGAGCTCTACGTGAAGTTCACGAACCGCGGCGGAAAGCAGAACGTGCGGCTGCTCGAGGAGCTGCTCGCGCGGAGGACCGAGAAGGCGAAGCTGCTCGGCTACGAGACCTGGGCGGACTACGCGATCGAGCCGCGCATGGCGAAGAGCCGGAAGAACGTGCGCGAGTTCCTCGACAACCTCTCGGCCGCGCTGAAGGACCCGGTGAAGGGCGAGTTCGAGGAGCTGCGCAAGGAGCACGTGCGGCTCGGTGGGAAGAAGACGGACGTCCTCTATCCGGGGGATCGGTACTACCTCGAGGACAAGGTCCGGAAGGCCAAGTACAACTTCGACTCGCAGGCGCTCGCCGAGTACTTCGAGATCGGCGCGGTGAAGAAGGGCCTGCTCGACATCACCGCGCGGATGTACGGGCTCGAGTACCGCGAGGTGCCGGCCGCGGCGTGGCACCCGGACGTGACGGCGTACGAGGTGTGGTCGAAGGGCGAGAAGATCGGGAAGTTCTATCTCGATCTCTACGCGCGCGCCGACAAGTACAAGCACGCGGCGATGTTCGGCGTGCGCACGGCGAAGCGCCTGTCCGATGGGACGTGGCAGCAGCCGATGGCCGCGCTCGTGTGCAACTTCCCGAAGACGGAAGGCAGCCAGCCGGGCCTGATGTCGCACGAGGAGGTGACGACGTTCTTCCACGAGTTCGGCCACGTGCTGCACCAGCTGCTCACGCGCTCGGAGCTCGCGACGTACTCGGGCTCGAACGCGGTGCGCGACTTCGTGGAGGCGCCGTCGCAGATGTTCGAGGAGTGGGCGTGGTCGCGCGAGGTGCTCGACACGTTCGCGCGGCACTACAAGACGGGCGAGAAGATCCCGGATGCGCTCTTCACGTCGATGACGAAGGCGCGCACGTTCGGGCTCGCGCTCGCCACGCAACGCCAGCTCTTCCTCGCGTCGCTGGATCAGGAGCTCCACGCCCGCGCGACACCGTTCGATACGACGAAGGTCGTGGAGGAGGTGCAAGGCAAGGTCGACGTGTTCCCGTACGTGAAGGGGACGCACTTCCAGTCGAGCTTCGGGCACCTCATCGGCTACGACGCCGGCTACTACGGCTACCAGTGGGCGCTGAGCCTGTCGCGTGACGTGCTGACGCGCTTCCGCAAGGAGGGCCTGCTCAACACGGCCACGGCCGAAGCGTGGAGGACCGAGGTGCTGTCGAAGGGCGGCGGCGAGGACGAGCGGACGATGATCTCGCGCTTCCTCGGCCGCGCCCCGAGCCACGACGCGTACTTCGCGTACCTCAAGGGCAAGGAGTGACGCGAACAGGGGGCGCGCCTCGCGCCCCCGCGTCCCTCAAGGCTGGACCGAGATCCCCATCGCCTCGCGCAGCGTGGCGTGCGCCTCGGAGACCGTAAATCCGATCAGATCGGTGATCTTCGTCTCGGCATCGAGCGCGCCGCGCGGCTCGGCGCGGAGCAACGTCGCGACCACGTCGAGGCTGCCGCAGAGCAGGTAACCCGCACGCGTCGCGCATCGCTCCACGGCCGCGGCCCAGCGCGGTAGGTCGGGACGAACGCTCGCGGCGGCGAACGCGGAGACCGCATCTTCCAGCGCCTTGCGTTGCTCCTCGTCGAGGTGCGCTTCGAAGTGCGGCTTGAACGCGAGCACGACGTCACGGACCTTCGCGGGGATCGGCTCGTTCGGGAGCGCGATCGCGATGGCGGTGACGAAACACGCGCTGAGCTCTTCGAGCGACGGATAGAAGAGCAGGAGCCGGTGATGGCCCACGTGGTACGTGAGGTGCCGGCCCACGAGGAACGCGAGCTCCGCGAGCGTACGACCTCGCAGCGCGTGCTGGCCCGCGAGGACCGTGGCGTCCGCTGCGGGGATGGCCACGAGACTCACGGCGGCGTCCTCGCGCACGTACACGTCGGGGGGCGTCACGCCGAGGAAATGGCTGCCCCAGGCGAACGAGCGGACGATCGAGATCGTGCTGCGCTGGAGGTCCTGCTTCTGCGACGGATCCAGCGCCGGGAGCCTTCCTTCGCTTCCGAGCTGTTCGAGCCGCGCGGCGATCGCGGCGCCCGCGATCGCTTCGAGCACGCCTTCGGTGAGCGTGTCCCTTCGCTCGTCCCGCAAAAGATCCCAGCCCTCGGCAGGCATCGCGCTCAGGAAACGCGGCACGCCGTTCGGCTTGTGCTCGTCGTAGAGGAAGCGCTCGCGCGACTCGGCGATGCCGAGGTGCGCGGTGACCACCGAGGCCGTGTACGCGACGTCCGGTTGCCGGAGCTTCTGCGCGACGTCGAAGATGTCGTGGTAGGACTGCGCGCGCTGCGGATCGAGCTTCGCCGCGTCGCGCAGGTGTACGAGCGCGCGCTCGTGCCGGCCGATCGTGCGGGCGAGGTCCGCGACGACGAGGTGGCCGCCGAGATCGTCGGGTCGCTCGTCGACCGAGCGCTCGAAGTAGGCGAGCGCGACGAGCGGATCCTCCAGGTGATCACGGAAGAGGAGCCCGAGGCGCCGCCCGATCTCCCACGCCGCGCGGCGACGCGCTTCGCCCTGCGGCAGCCGATCGAGGCGGGAGAGCGCGCGCCGATAGATCGCTTCGAGCTGACTCCACTCCTGTCGCTCCGAGAGGATACGCGCGAGGGTGTCGAGCGGCTCGAGCATGCTGGAGTCGCTGTCGATCGCGAGCTCGAGCATCTCGATCGCGAGCTCGTCGCGGCCGATGCCCTGGCAATAGGTCGCGAGCTCGAGGTACGTCGCGGCGCGGTCCCGCGGGACCGGCGTGAGCTCCGCGATGCGGCGGCGGGTCTCGATCGCCTTGTCGATCTCGCTCGCGTGCTCGTACAGCCGACGGAGCTTGCCGAGCACCACGAGATCCTCGGGACGGATGTCGCGCGCGCGCTCGAACGACGAGCGGGCGCGCGCGGAATCGGAGCCGATGCTCTCCCAGCGCTCACCGAACTCCATCAGGTGCTCGAAGCGCTCGGTCTGGCTCGTGAGGGTCGCGAGCAAGCGCTCCTCGGCGGCGTGGACAGCGCGGAAATCACGCTCGGCCACGTTGAGCACGACGAGCGCTTCGAGCGCGGGGCGGTACTCGGGGCGGAGCGTGAGCGCCTTGTCGAGGTTCGAGATCGCCTCCTTGCGCTTCTCCTGGCTCCACTTCGCGGTCGCGAGGCGAACGTAGAGCTCGGCGCGCTCCTCGGTGTCGCCGGGCGCGAGGTGGCCGAGCGCCTTTCGGTACTCGGCGAGCGCGCCCTCGTGCTCCTTCGAGGCGAGCATTGCGTCGCCCGCATCGCGATGGCGCACCGCAGGCGACGTTTCCACCGCCGGCGGCGTTTCGGGCGCAGGCGACGCGTTCGGCGTCGTGCTCGGCGCGGCCGGCGGCGAGGACGCGCGGGGCGATGGGACTGTGGTCGCCGAGGGCTCGGGGATCGCCGGGACCACAGTGATGCGCGGCGCGGGCGCAGGCGTGATCTCTTCGGCCTGCGGGCTCGGCGTCGTCGCCGGCGCGACCGACGGAGGCGAAGGCTCCTGGATGATGACGCGAGGGACCGACGCTTCGGGACGCGTGAACGATCGATCCTCGGGCAACGTCGTCGCCACGTACGCCGCAGAGGGGTCGCTCGCCTGAAGGATCGGTGCAGGCTCGGGCGCGATCTCCGGTGCAGGCTCGGGCGCGATCTCGGACGCGGACTCCGGCGTGATCTCCGGCGTGATCTCCGGCGTGATCTCCGGCGTCATCTCCGGCGCGGGCTCGGGCGCTTTGGCCTCGGGCGAGGTCGAGCTCGGCATGATGCGCGAGCGCAACGTGGTCGCAGGCCCGCGTTCACCGAACGCGGCATCGTCGACCACGACGTCCACGCTCGACGGCATGTTCTCCGGCGAGATCTCCCGGAGCGGCGGCGCATCGACGGCCTCCACGCGCACGGAGCGCGCGAGCGGCTTGCCGAGGGCTCCGAGCAGCGTCTCGGCTGCCTCCGATTCGAGCGTCACCTCTTCGAGGCGCTCGCCGAGCGAAAGCGCGTCCGCGTCGAGCGTCGCGGGCGCGTCCGCCATCGCCGGCACGCCCGCGTCCTTCCAGATCGCCGCTCCGACGGGCACCTGGATGAGCGCGAACGGCGTCCAGCCACGCGCGTGCGCGAAGCACGGCACCACGCCGACGAGCCCTTCCTTGATGCGCTCGTAGAGCATCCGCGCGAGCAGACCGGTCTCCGCATCCGCGTCGTCGAACGCGTTGATGAGCGCGCGCGTGAACGGCGACGGCCGCTCCTCGATGGCGGGCGACGAGGGACGCGCCGCGATGAGCAGCTCGATCCCGCTGCGCTGCGGGTTCACGGCGTCCTTCGCCGCAGCGACCACGGTCGCGCTGCGGAACGGATCGGCGGGCGCGGGCGCGTGGCGGCACTCGAGCACGAAGAGCACAGGCCCCGACGCGTGATCTTGAAAGACGGCGACCACGTCCGCGAGCGCGTCGCCCGTCTGCGGGTTCTCGGGATCGAGGCAGAGGAAGAACTCGCCATCGACCGAGACCGCGACGGGGCTCGAGACATAGAAGAGGATCTCGTCCTCCGGGCCCGGCTTGCGCTCCTCGAAGAGCGTGTCGAGCTGCTCGGCGAGATCCACGTGTGGATCGATGTCCACCACCTCGAACGCCGTGTCTTCCAGGGGGAGACGCGAGCGGAGGATGTCGCCGTCGAGCGCGCCCGGCGGGGCGCGCATGTCGGAGAGGAGCGAAGGCGTCGCGACGATCGCCAAACGCATCAGGCTGCTCCCGGGCCGCGGGCCTTCATCGAAGCAGGCAATCTATCAGGCCTCGGGCGCGGAGAGCGCGGCGAACGACAAGCCCTCGTGGACCAGGCGCTTCCGGTATCCTGGGCCGCACCGGCGACGGAGAGGCTCACGTGCCGTTCGCCCGCGCCATGGGCAGACGCCCGACCAGATCCGTACCGTTCGCCGGGCGGCGGTCGTCCGCGCCGATGCATGTGTCGGCGACGGCGCGCCACCGCGCGGCCTCTTCCGTGGCGAGCCCCCGCTCCCCGAGCCTGTGGAGCACGTCTTCGAGCACGCGGCCGTAGCCGTACACGTCGTCGCGGGGGTCGCTCGCTCGGCCGGCGATACGTTCGGGCGAGACGTAGCCGGCGCTGCCTCCGTCCCCGCGGGCGCCGAGCGGGCGCGCGATGCCGAAGTCGCCGAGCAAGGGTTCGCCCGTGTCCCGGAGGAGCACGTTCGCCGGCTTGACGTCCGCGTGGACGAACCCCCCGGCGTGGAGCCGCGCAAGCGCCCGAGCGAGCGGGAGCGCCCAGCGATCGATCGGGAGGAGCGCCGCGAGATCCCCCCGGGCGAGCACGTCGCGCACCGAGCCCCGCGGGATCCACTCGAGGGCGAGCCAGCCTTCCTCTGGATCCGCGTCGAGCACGCGGATCACGCCGGGTCCGCGCATCCGATCGGCGAGCCGCGCCTCGCGCTCGAGGTGCTCTCGGTCGCGACCACGCCGATGGTAGACCTTGAACGCGAGGCGCCTGCCGAGGAGCTCGTCTTCGGCTTCGTAGACGGTCCCGGCGCCGCCACGCGCGACCTCGCGCAAGAGCCGAAACGGCGCGCGCGCGCCGGCGTCCGTCACCACCGTGGCCTCGTCGAGCCGACGCGCTGGACCGGGCGCCGCGCCGAGCGCCGCGCGCCAACGCGTGTGCCGCTCCCGCGCGCCCGGCGTGTCGATGCTCCGCGCGAGCACGCGCTCGATCGTGCCGAGCGCCCGCGGGAGCTGGCCGAGCGAGGCGTGCAGATCCGCCGCGAGCAAGAGCGCCGGCGTGCTCGACGCGTTCGCCAGCGCTTCGAGCGCGCCCTTCTCGTCGCCGCGCGCCGCGAGGATGTCCGCGCACGCGAGCCGCACGGCCTCGGGCACCGCATGATCTTCTGCGGCTTCGAGCACGCGCGCTGCAGCCTCGGCCTCGCGCACCGTCCCGCGCGCCTTGCGCAGGAGCAGGATCGCCTGTTCCTCGCTCGGGCCATCCGGCGCGCCCACGCGCGCGAGCAGCGCGAGCTCGGCGGACGCTTCGTCGACCACGGGGCGAGCACGCTCGCCGCGCGTCTCTTCGACGGCGGGCTTCGCGCGCGCGTCCGCGCCGCGTGCGGCCTCCTCGCCCGCGGCCTCGTCTCTCTCGCCGAAGAGCCTCCCCTTGATCCTCCGCCACAAGCTCACACGCCGCCCCCACTCCCTTCGCGGCTCCCCGCGGCCACGCGCAGCACCACGGGCCCGCCGCGGCTCGCGCGGATCTCGTCGCCCATGCAGAGCTCGACCTCGGCGGCGAGCTCGAACTCGCCCAGGATCGGCCGCGGCGCTCCGCTCGGCGTCCGCAGCACCACGAACCCACTGTCACCGTGCACCACCCGATCGACGTGCAGCGCGCCCACGACGAGCGGACCGAGCGGCGCAAGGAAACGTGTTCCAGCGACCGTCACGATCACGCCGTTGGGCACGAGGTCTCGCTCGGGCGACGCCGTCGGCCGGTCGATCCCACACGGCACCTCTCCGCCGAGCTCCAGGCGGATCCCCTGGCCCACCGGGATCGCTCCCTGGATCCGCGCGCCGGCGAGCATCGTCCCGTTCCGCGTGTCGAGATCCTCCACGAAGATCTCGCTCCCCTCGCGGCGGATGCGCAGGTGCGTGCGGCTCACGGCCCGCGCGCCGACGAGGATCGTCGCTTCGCCGCGGCCGATCGTTGCCTCCTCGCCGAGCGCCACGTGGAAGAGTTTTCCGCCGATCTCCAGATCGACGAGCGGCCCCGTCGCGAGGCGCGCGCGGATCGCGCGAGCGGCGTCGGCGACCACGTCGTCGTCTCGCTCGACGAGCGCGGCCCGCGCGACCTCGAGCGCGGCGCGGCGCTCGGCGGTCCTGTCGAGATCGGCCACGCGCCTGCGCACGTCCGTCACCTCGCGGACCTTGCGCGACTCGGCATGCGAGACCTTGAGGCGCTCTTCGAGCTTCTCGATCGCACCCATCTCCGTGAGCACCCGGATCTCCGACTCGGCGTCCCCGAGCTCCGCGTAGACCTCGGCCGCGCGTTCGAGCTGCCCGGCGCCTTCGAGATCACGGGCGACACGCGCGAGCTCGCTCTTCAGCGAGGCCCCGCCGCGGGCGCGGATCACGTCGAGCGTGAGCTGCGCCTTGCGGCCGAGCGCGCGCTTCTGGATCTCCTCGTTCTTCGCGGTCCGCGCGGCGACGTCGCAGAACGCGATCCGTTGCTCGACCGATCCTTCGGCATCGGCGCGCAAGAGCAGCACGCGCGCCGCGTCGTCCGGCATCTCGGCTTCGACGTACAGCGTGGCCGCGGAAGCGAGGTCACCGGCGAGCTCCCGGGCGCGCGCCTCTTTTGCTCGTCGGCCCTCGCCCCAGCCCAGGAAGCGATCGAAGAGACCCACTGCCGGCATCGTAGCGCGGCTCGGAAGCGCTGGGCGAGACCTGTTGACTCTCCCCTTCCCTCCGCGGACCATCGGAGGCTCGATGTCCAACTTCACGACCGGTCAGACCCGCCTGGGCGAGCTGCTCGTCCGCGAGAAGCTCATCAGCTTGCAGCAGCTCCGCCAGGCGCAGGAAGAGCAACGCAAGAGCGGAACCAACCTGGGTCAGGTGCTGACGAAGCTCGGCTATCTGTCCGACGACGACATCGCGAGCTTCCTCGCCACGCAGTACGGCGTCCCCGTCGCCGACCTCGACGGCACGGAGTTCGATCCTGAAGTCCTGAAGCTCGTCCCGCGCGAAGTCTGCGAGAAGCAGAAGATCATCCCGCTGTTCCGCTCGGGCACCTCGCTCGTCGTGGCGATGGCGGATCCCACGAACCTCCACGCGATCGACGACATCAAGTTCCTCACCGGCTCCATCGTCGAACCGCGCGTCGCCTCCGAGGGCGCGATCACCCAGGCCATCGAGCGCGCCTACTCTGCCGGCCCCTCGTACGACGAGATGCTCGCCGAGTTCGGTGACGAGCAGGTCGACTTCACGGTCGACACCGAGGACGTCAACGTCCTCGAGCTCGAGAAGGCGGCCGAGGGCGCGCCGGTCGTCCGGCTCGTGAACGCGATCCTCCTCAACGCCATCAAGAAGGGCGCGAGCGACATCCACATCGAGCCGTACGAGAAGAAGCTCCGCGTCCGGTACCGCATCGACGGCGTGCTCGTGGAGGAGATGCAGCCTCCGATGAAGCTCAAGAACGCGATCGCGAGCCGGCTCAAGATCATGAGCTCGCTCGACATCGCGGAGCGCCGCTTGCCGCAGGACGGCCGCATCAAGCTCAAGCTCGGCAAGGGCAAGGAGATGGACTTCCGCGTCTCCGTCTGCCCGACGATCTGGGGCGAGAAGATCGTCATGCGCCTCCTCGACAAGTCGAACCTCCAGCTCGACATGACGAAGCTCGGGTTCGACAAGAGGCCGCTCGAGGACTTCCAGTGGGCGATCAACCAGCCCTGGGGCATGGTCCTCGTCACGGGCCCCACGGGCTCCGGCAAGACCACGACGCTCTACTCCGCGCTGAGCGAGCTCAACCAGATCGAGACGAACATCAGCACCGCCGAAGATCCCGTCGAGTACAACCTCCACGGCATCAACCAGGTGCAGATGCAGGACTCCATCGGCCTGAACTTCGCGGCCTCCTTGCGCTCCTTCCTGCGCCAGGACCCGGACATCATCATGGTCGGCGAGATCCGCGACTTCGAGACCGCCGAGATCGCGGTCAAGGCCGCGCTCACGGGCCACATGGTGCTCTCGACGCTGCACACGAACGACGCGCCGTCGACGATCTCGCGCCTGCTCAACATGGGCATCGAGCCCTTCCTCATCACGGCGAGCGTGAACCTCGTCCTCGCGCAGCGCCTCGCGCGGAAGAACTGCGCCGACTGCAAACAGCCGTACAAGGCCGATCCGCGAAACCTCGCCGACTTCGGCTTCACGCCCGAGCAGATCAAGACCGCCAAGCTCATGAAGGGCGCGGGCTGCAAGACGTGCAACGGCTCGGGCTACAAGGGCCGCGTCGCGCTCTACGAGGTCATGCGCTTCACGGACAACCTGAAGGAGCTCGTCCTTCAGGGCGCCTCGACGGCGGAGCTCAAGACGGCCGCGATCAAGAACGGGATGATGACCCTGCGCATGGCGGGCATCGAGAAGGTGATGCAGGGCATGACGACGACCGAGGAGGTCGGTCGCGTCACGATGGGAGACTAGCCATGACCGCGGAGACGCCGGGGCGCGAGCCCCTCCGTTACACGATCCAGCAGCTCCTCAAGGTCATGGTCGACAAGGGGGCGAGCGACATGCACATCACGCGGAGCTCGCCTCCGCTGCTGCGCATCGACGGCTCGGTCGTCCCGCTCAAGCTCCCGCCGCTCTCCGACGAGGACACGAAGGAGCTCTGCTACTCGGTCCTCACCGAGGATCAGAAGATCGTCTTCGAGAAGAAGAACGAGCTCGACCTCTCGTTCGGCCTCTCGAGCATCTCCCGCTTCCGCGCCAACATCTTCATGCAGCGCGGCGCCGTCGCGGGCGCGTTCCGCCAGATCCCCTTCAAGATCCTGAGCTTCGACGATCTCGGCTTGCCGCCCGTCGCCGCCGAGATCGCCAACAAGCCACGCGGCCTCGTCCTGGTCACGGGACCTACCGGCTCCGGCAAGAGCACCACGCTCGCGAGCATCATCGACAAGATCAACTCCGAGCAGCGCCTGCACATCATCACGGTCGAGGACCCGATCGAGTACATCCACAACCACAAGCTCTCGGTCGTGAACCAGCGCGAGGTCGGCGCCGACACGGCGTCGTTCAAGGACGCGCTCAAGTACATCCTCCGCCAGGATCCGGACGTCGTGCTCGTCGGCGAGATGCGTGATCTCGAGACCATCGAGGCGGCGTTGACGATCGCCGAGACGGGCCACCTCGTCTTCGCCACGCTGCACACGAACAGCGCGGTCTCCTCGATCAATCGCATCATCGACGTCTTCCCCGCGCACCAGCAGTCGCAGGTCCGTGCGCAGCTCAGCTTCACGCTCGCCGCGGTCATGACGCAGCAACTCGTGCCCAAGATCGGCGGAGGTCGCGCGCTCGCGATCGAGGCCATGGTGCCGAACGCGGCCATCCGGAACCTCATCCGCGAGGACAAGCTCCACCAGATCTACTCGCAGATGCAGGTGGGCCAGGCGGGCAGCGGCATGCAGACGATGAACCAGTGCCTCCACGGCCTCTACCAGCGCCGCTTGATCTCGCTCGAGGACGCGCTCGCGCACGCCGGTGACATCGAGGAGCTGCGCGCCATGATCGAAGGGCGCAACGCCCGCCGCGGCCCCGCGACCTAGCGAGCCCGGTGGATCCAGCCTCCCGCGCAAGTCCCCGAATCCCTCCCGTAAGAAACAAAGCAGGAGTTTTGACACCCCACCGCCCGTTCAGTAGGGTAGGCGCTGCGATGCAAGGGCTCACCGAGCGCCAACAGCAGGTTCTGCATTACATCCGCCAGTCCATCAACGAGCGGGGGTATCCGCCCACGCTGCGAGAGATCGGCGCGCACATGGGCATTCGCTCCACGAACGGGGTGAACGACCATCTGCGCGCGCTCGAGCGGAAGGGATACTTGACGCGGGAGGACATGAAGAGCCGCGCCTTGCGGCCGAAGGACATGTCGGCCGCGAACGCCCGAGCGGACGAGCCGATCTCGATGCCCGAGGCGCCCGAGGACGACCTCCTCGAGGTCCCGGTTGTCGGCCGGATTGCCGCGGGTCTGCCCCTCCTCGCCGAGGAGCACCTCATCGACACGGTCCGCATCGATCGGATGCTCGTGCGGGGCGGCCGCGAGATCTTCGGCTTGAAGGTCACGGGCGACTCGATGATCGAGGCCGGCATCCTGAACGGCGACTACATCTTCGTGCGGCGCCAGGCCACGGCGCAGCGCGGCGAGATCGTAGTGGCGCTCATCGGGGACGAGGCGACGGTCAAGTACTACTTCCCCGAGAAGGACTACGTCCGGTTCCAGCCGGCGAACTCGAAGATGGCCCCGATCCTCGTGCGGGCCTCGGACTTCAAGCCGACGATGCTGCTCGGCGTCGTGGTCTCGGTATTCCGCCGACTTTGACCGTATCCCGCGTGTCACAGCACCGTTGACGCGCGACGCGCACGCTTGATAGCGTCCCGGACACGGATGGGAGCGACGGATCGGTTCCGTCGTCGCTCCAGAAAGAACGCGATCGTGAAGGCGCACGTGCGGCGGTTCCGAACTGGGCTCCTGGCAGCGGTGGGGATCTTCTCCCTCGTCGGCGCGACCGGCTGTGGTGGATCGATCTACGCGATCACCTCGAGCAGCGCTTCCTCGAAGCTCGAGACGGCCGAGGCGCTCGGCGCCGAGCGCTACGCGCCCTACGAGTTCTGGTACGCGAAGGAGCACCTCCACAAGGCGATGGAAGAGGCCTCGACCGCTGATTACGGCGACGCGATCAAGTTCGCGAGCACGGCGGAAGAGTACGCCGAAAAGGCCATCGTTCTCGCGAAGCAGGCGCACGAAGGATCGGGCCGATGAAGAGCACGCGCGGCGCTACCAAGATGCAGAAGCCGGCTCGTCGGCCGGTGGATCGTTCGCACGGGCGCTGGGCGCTGCCGGCGCTCGTCGTCATGGCGATCGGGCAGGCCTCGTGCTCGCAGGTCTCCGTCATGCGCGGCGACATCGAGGGCCTCACGAAGGTCGCGGGGCAGGCCGAGCGCAACGGCGCGATCCGCTGCGCGCCGCGCGAGCTCGCGACGGCGAAGAGCCACCTCACCTTCGCGGAGACGGAGCTCGATCAGGGCTTCTTGTTCAAGGCGAAGGCGCACCTCGACATCGCGCGCGCGAACGCGCACGCGGCCTATGATCTCTCGCCGCCGCAGAAGTGCGCGGAGCGTGGCTTCGTCGAGGAAGAGCCGCCGCCGCCGCCGCCCCCGCCGCCGCCTCCTGGAGATTGCGACGGCGACGGCTACCTCGATCCGCAGGACACGAAGTGCCCGTGCGAGGCCGAGACGTGGAACGGCGTTCAGGACGAGGACGGTTGCCCCGACGATCCGGACACGGACGGCGACGGCCTTCCGAACTCGAAGGACAGCTGCGTCCTCGTGCCGGAGGACAAGGACGGCTACCTCGACGACGACGGCTGCCCCGAGCTCGACAACGATCTCGACACGATCCTCGACGACGCGGACAAGGATCCCTCGACGGGCAAGAGCTGCGCGAACGAGCCCGAGGATCCGGACGGGTACGAAGACGTCGACGGCTGCCCCGAACCGGACAACGACAAGGACACGGTCGTCGATCTCGAGGACCAGTGCCCGAACGAGCCGGGCGTGGTCGGCGGCGACAAGCCTGGGTGCCCGAAGAAGCCTTCTCTCGTCATCGTGACGGAGAAGGAGATCAAGATCACCCAGCAGATCCACTTCGAGTTCGACAAGGACAAGATCAAGCCAGACAGCTTCGCGATCCTCGACGCTGTCGCGCAGGTTCTTCAGGACAACCCGAAGATCAAGATCGAAATCCAGGGCCACACGGACAACAAGGGTTCGGCCGTGTATAACAAGAAGCTCTCGGATCGCCGCGCCGCGGCCGTCTTGAAGTATCTCGTCGCGAAGGGCATCGACCCGAGCCGGCTCACGTCGCACGGCTACGGTATGGAAGTGCCCATCGTTCCGAACACGACCGATCAGAATCGCGCGCTCAATCGACGCGTTCAATTTGTCCGGACCGAAGGTCAGAAGTAAAACCTCGGTACCGACCAGCCCTCCCCCCTCGCTCCTCCCGGAGGACAGACCGCCGTGTATCTTCGTCCGTTTGGGTCGTTCGCTGCCTTTGCGCTCTCCGCCGTCCTCGTGGGTGGCCTTTGTGGTTACCCGAGCACAGCCTTCGCGGCAGGCGAGAAGGACAAAGAGGCCCTCAAGCTCCACGACCAGGCGATGGACGAGGATTACCTCGCCGTCGAGTTCGACAAGGCCGAGAAGAAGCTCAAGGATGCGCTCAAGAAGTGCGGAGACGATGGTTGCAGCCCCAAGGTTGTGGGCAAGCTGCACGTCGCGCTCGGCACGGTCTACGGCGGCTCGAACAAGCTCGACAAGGCCAAGGAAGAGTTCATCGAGGCCCTCAAGGCCGATCCTTCCGCCACGCTGATCGAGTCGCTCACCACGCCCGAGCTGACGAAGGCCTTCGAAGAGGCCAAGAAGCAGGCGAAGCCGAGCAAGCCCACCGGCCCGTCGAAGCCCCCGCCGAGCAGCGAGGACGGCGGCGAGGACGGCGGCGACAAGCCCGGCGGGGATCTCGAGCACACGCCCATCGCGGAGCAGGCGGTCAACACGCCCGTGCCCGTGTTCATCGAGGTCGGCGACGACGTCACGGTCGAGAAGGCGACGCTCCGGTACAAGCCCTTCGGCGCCTCGAAGTGGATCTCGCTCGAGATGCAGCGCGTCGGCAAGGGCTGGGGCGCGGAGATCCCGTGCTCGGACGTCACCACGACGGGCGACATCAAGTACTACATCGTCGTCACGGACGACGGCGGCGAGCAGCTCAAGGCGGGCTCGCAGAAGGATCCGTACCGCGTCCCGATCAAGCGCGAGCTCGAGGGCGACGAGCCCTCGCTCCCGGGCAAGAAGCCCCCGCGGCAGTGCAAGGCGAAGGAAGACTGTCCGCCGGGCCTGCCAGGCTGCGAGAAGACCTCCAAAGAGGAGAAGCGCGGCGAGAAGGGCTGGGGCGCGACCTGCGAGGCTGATCAAGAGTGCCAGGCCGGGCTCATCTGCCAGAACGGCCAGTGCGAAGAGGGCAAGCGCGAGGGCGGCGACGAAGGCCCCGAGCCCGCCGGCAAGGGCAAGAAGAACATCATCGGGCTCGGCGGTCAGCTCGACCTGATGCTGATCAGCAGCGCCGAGAACGTCTGCTCCGGCGAGAACGACACGTACTACTGCTTCCACGCCGGCACGACCGATCGCTTCTTCGGCGATCCGATCTCGGCGACGGGAACGAACGGCATCCAGGGTGGCTTCGGTCTCGCCGGCGGCCGCGCCTTCGCCTCGTACGATCGCGAGTTCGCCAAGGCCGGCCCGGGCGCGTTCGGCGCGGGCGTCCGCTTCGGCATCGCGTTCGGCGGGCATCCCTCGTCCGATGAGCAGCCGCCGAACGCGCTCCACCCGCAGATGGTCGCTTTCCCGCCCATCCACGGCGAGCTGCGCGCCTGGTACTCGTTCGGGGGCAGCCAGTTCGAGCAGGGCCAGATCCGTCCGTTCGGCTTCATCGGCGTCGGCCTCGCGAAGGTCTCGGCGTCCGTGCCCGTCACCGTTTGCGACCGACTCCAGAAGAACGGCGAGGACGCGATCGCGCCGGAGGACGATGACGCGGAGTGCCCGGGCACGGGCACCCGGTCCTCCGTCCAGCGCGAGCTCGACGCGTACCAGATCTCGGGCCTCAACTTCATCTCGGTCGGCGGCGGCGCGACCTACGCCATCACGCCGAACTTCGGCGTGACTGCCGAGATCAAGGCGATGTTCATGTTGACCACGTTCTCCGTGGTCATCGCGCCCTCCCTCGGCCCCGTCTTCGCCTTCTGATTCTGTCCACGTCCCCCGACGTGCGACCCGACTCTTCCACGAAAATTCGTCCGTACACCAACGATCTTCGAGGCGCTGTGGTCTTCGCCGACGAGCGCTAGAAGATCGTCGGTGAACTACGAGAGGTTCCAGGTCGAGGTGATCGAGCTCGGCAGCCGCGGTGTTCCGCTCACCGTGGCCAACGTGGTCGCGCACCTGCGGACGCCACCCGCGCGCGTGCAAGGCGGGCTCGACAGGATGGCTCGCGAGGGCCTGCTCGATCTCGAGGTCGACGAGAACGAGGGTTTTGTCGTCTACCGCGTCCGCGGCCTCTCCACGACCGCGCCGCGCCCACGCAGGCGCGAGGCAAGGCCGATGCAGGCCGATCGCGCCATGCCCATGACGTACGAGCCGCCGAGCCTGCTCACGGTGAGGCGGAAGAGCGTGACGCTCGCGGTCGTGCTCGGCGCGCTCGTCCCAGGGATCGGGCTCGCGTATGCCGCGCCGCTGCGCGTGGTGCTCGCCGCGTCGCTCCTCGTGATGGTGTTCGGACGCGTGCTCGGCGCGAGCTTGATCTTCGCGCCTCTGTTCTGGGTGTTCGCCATCTGCGTGTCTGCACTCTTCGGCGGGCTCTACGCCGTCCGCTACAACCAGGAAGGGCACCGCGCGCGGCTGCTCTCCTGAACGTCGAAACGATCGCGCGGCGCTCCACGCGACGCTCGTGTCGTTCGTGCGTAGCTACGAGAGGATCTGGAACAACGACAGCAGCGTGCCTGCGTCGTGGTGCTCGAAGCGGATGCCGACCCGCGTGCGACGACCGCCGGGCGTGCCGCGGCGGATCCAGGCGACGGTGCCGTTCAAGCGGAGCGGGTCCCAGAGCGACGGCGTCGTCACTTCGAGGGTGACGGACGTATCGGGAGTGAGCTCGTTTCCCGCGCTGGCCGAATTGTCGCGCTCGAGGAGCTCGATGCCGGCGCCGCCGAGGCCGAGATCTCGGATGGTGACGCCGCGGGCGCGGCCCTCCTGGTCGAGGAGGGTTGCCTCGAGCTCCATGCGCTTTCGTCCGTGCGCGCGGAAGTGGTCCCGAACGGACATGCGGAAATGATATCTCTATCGTAGAGGCGACACATGCGCGGCGCGCTCGATCCGCGGGATCGGCGAGCGAGCCCGAGCGTGCGGGCGTCTCTGGGCAAACGAGGGCACGGAAAGTTTCCGGCCGGAGGCCGTTACAACGTAGTTGGGTTTGTGCGCGACCTCAAGGTAACATCCGCGCCGCTGCTCGCGCCGGGGCGACCCGGAGCGACCCTTCGTTGATCGAGATGGGAGCTCTACCCTGATGGCTGAGGACACTCGTAAGGACGCCCGGACGAAGGTGCTCTCGATGACCGTGCGCTACAAGAGCGCCACCGTCGACGAGTTCATCGAGAACCATTCACACGACGTCAGCAAAGGCGGCATCTTCATCAAGACGACGTCGACGTCGCCCTTCCCCCCCGGAACGCTGCTCAAATTCGAGATCCGCATCCAGGAGGAGAAGTCCGTGCTGACCGGCGTCGGACGCGTCGTCTGGAAGCGTGATTCGGATCAGGCGACCGACGAGTCGCCCGCCGGCATGGGCGTCAAGTTCATCAAGATCGACGACGAATCGAAGGCGATGATCCAGCGCCTCGTCGACAACCAGAAGGGTGGCCCGAACGCGTACGACGCGGGCAAACCCGAAGGCTCGAGCGACGACGGTGACGGCGCGGCGACGCCGGCGCCCACGGCGGCCGCGGCGAAGACCGGTCCGCGCGCATCGACGATGCTCGGGCTCGGCGCGGTCGGCGCTGCGGCGAAGGCCGCGGGCAGGCCGACGACGGGCGCCGACGACAAGAAGAGCGAGTCGAGCGGCGGCGGCGGGTTCTTCCCGTCCACGACGCCCGAGCAGGACATGCCGCCGCCGGAGGAGCGCACCGTGATGCGCCAGGCCGCGGAGCTCCTGAAGCAAGCGCTCGCGGGCACGGGCAGCTCGCTCGACGACGTGAGCGGCGGCAAGATCGAGCTCGCCAAGGAAGCGCCGAAGGCCGAGGAAAAGAAGGCCGAGGAAAAGAAGGCCGAGGAGAAGAAGGCCGAGCCCAAGGCCGAAGCGAAGGCCGAGGAGCCCAAGGCCGAAGCGAAGGCCGAGGAGCCCAAGGCCGAAGAGCCCAAGGCCGAGGAGAAGGTCGAGGAGCCCAAGGCCGAGGAGAAGGCCGAGGAGCCCAAGGCCGAAGCGAAGGCCGAGGAGCCCGAGGCCGAGGAGAAGAAGGCCGACTCCGAGAAGCCGGTCTCGAAGAAGCCCGAGAGCAAGGCGGGCTCGACGACGAAGAAGAGCGACGGCGAAGACCGCCGCGAGGCGAAGACCGTCGACGTGCGCGGCACGAAGGCGAAGGCCGGCGAAGGCAAGAGCGGCGGCGCGAAGCCCAAGGCGGCCGCGGCAAAGGCGGCGCCTCCGCCCCCCGAGCCCGTCGAGGAGAGCAGCGGCGGCAGCGGTCGGATCCTCGCGATCCTGCTCATCGCGGCGGCGATCGGCGGCGGTCTCTTCCTCGCGCTCGGCCAGAGCAAGAACGAGACGCCCCCCGCGCCCACCCCGCAGGTCCAGCCGACGGTCAAGCCCGAGGTCAAGGCGGCGCCCACGCCCGCCCCGACCCCGGAGGTCGTGCCTGCGGCCTCGGCGAACGCGGCGGAGCCTGCGTCCTCGGCGAACGCGGCGCCCACCACGACGGCGAGCGCAGCGGCGCCCCCCGCGACGGCGGCGCCCACCGCGGAGCCGAAGACCGAGAAGAAGACGGAGCCGAAGCCCGCCGCGACGCCGGCCGAGCCGAAGCCCGCCGCGCCGCCGGCCGAAGAGAAGCCGAAGCCGGCGCCGGCCGCGCCCAAGCCCCCCTCGGGCGGCGACGACTACGAGTGATCCGCCGCGGGCGGCTGCGATCCGGCCGCCCGCGCTTCGCTCGACGCCCTCCCCTCCCCTTCCGCTCCCGCTTCCTCCTCGCCACCTCGTGCCTGCCCCGCACTTCGCAGCGCGGGCGGATGCATCGTGTCCATCTATTAAACCCGTCGAGCGGCATGGTGCGCGCCGCGTGTCGCCGCGTATCATGCGGACCTGAATGAGCGGCGCTGGGTCGTCGGGTTCCAGGCAGGGCGCAGAGCGCGGCGTGATCGCCGAGGCAGCCACCGTGTATGCGCCGGCGTTGCCGGGGCAGGCGCCGCGCGCGCGACCTGCACCGACGCGTAGTCGAGGCGCGCTGGCCGTGGCGCTCGCGGGCGTGGGGCTCGTTGGCGTCGTGGGCATCGTCGCGCTCGCGATCATGCTGCGTGGCACGGCGCCGATCGACGCGCTCGAGCAGAGTTCGTCCGCGGCGGAGGTGAACGACGCGGGTTCGGCGCAGGATGCAGCGCCGGTGGTGATCGTGGCGTCGACGCCGGTCGTGACGAAAGATCCTCCGCCGACGAAGACGAATCGCGCGACGGCGGAGGAGCTCGATGCGGCGCGGTCGAAGGGCGCGACTGCGCTCGCGACGCTCGTGGAGCGGTACCCCGACGATCCGGATGTGCTTCGCGCGCTCGTCAGCGCGTACACGCGCGACAAGACAAACTACGCCAAGGCGATGACGACCGTGCGCAAGCTCCTCGTGGTCTCGCCGGAGATGACGAAGGATCCGGACGTCAAGCAGGCGCTCTTGATCGTGGCGAACGGTCCGGTGGACGTCGCGGCGACGGCGCTCGACATCATGGGCAAGGAGATGGGTCCGCGTGGGCCCGAGCTGCTCTACGAGCTCCTCAGCGCGTCGGGCCTCGGCAAGTTTCCGAAGGACCGCGCGACCCGGTTGTTCACGGATCCCAAGGTCAAGGAGCTTGCCGGGCCTGGGCTGCTCGTCGCGAACGATCTTCGCGCGGCGGCGGGATGCGATCGCAAGAAGCTCTTCGCGCGCGCGGCCAAGGAAGGCGACGAGCGCGCGCTCGGGCACCTCAAGCCGTTGCTCGCGACAAAGGGCTGCAGCTGGCACCGCCAAGCCGACTGCTTCGCGTGCCTCGGTGATCGCAAGGACCTTCGCGCGACGATCGACGCCATCACGAAGCGCCTCGATCAGGCCGGCTCATCCAAGCAGTAACCTCGCGAGGGCTCCGGGGGGGAGCAAGGTCAACGAGGTTGGGTACGGGGTGGGCGCAACAGGATTTGAACCTGTGACTTCATCCGTGTGAAGGATGCACTCTACCGCTGAGTTATGCGCCCGTTCGAGAGTTTGGCGGGGCGTGGGTCACTTCCCGCCGCGGCTCGACGACGGCGACATGACTAGCTCAAGCCATGTCGTCCGACAAGTGTTTTGATGATGGGGACGCTCGGAAAGTTCAGCCCCCGCCACGGGCGGCCGTGGCGGCCGCGCGGATGGCCTCGATTCCTCCCTCGATGTCGCCCTCCGAGCAGGCGTACGAGAACCGCACATAGCCCGGCGCGCCGAACGGCGTGCCCGCCACGCTCGCGACGTGCGCCTCTTCGAGCAGCCACATCGCGACGTCGAGGTCGGTCTGGATCGTGCCGTTCTTGTACGGGATGCCGTAGAGGCCCCGAACGTCGGCGAACGCGTAGAAGGCCCCTTCGGGCATCCTACAGCGCACGCCGGGGAGGCTGCGGAGGCCCTCGACCATACGATCACGGCGCTTCGCGAAGGCATCCCGCATCTCGCGCACGGCGTCCTGCGGGCCCGAGAGCGCGGCGGCGGCCGCGACCTGCGCCACGGCCGTCGCGTTCGTCGTGCTCTGGCTCTGCACGACGTCGAGCACCTTCGAGAGCTCGGGCGGCGTGATGCTCCAGCCGATGCGCCATCCGGTCATCGCGTACGTCTTGCTCACGCCGGAGATGATGATCGTACGGCTCCGTAGATCCTCTGCCATCGCGGGCACCGACACGTGTCGGAAGCCGTCGTAGGTGAGGTCGGCGTAGATCTCGTCGACGACGAGCCAGAGGTCGTGGCGGCGCACGACGTCGAGCAGCGCGCGCAGATCCGACTCGGCGTAAGCCGAGCCCGTGGGGTTCGATGGCGTGCAGAGGATGATGGCCTTCGTGCGCTCGGTGATCGCGCGCTCGAGCGACGCCGCATCCATGCGGAAGCCCTGATCCTCGCGCGTCTCGACGATCACGGGCGTCGCGCCGACGATGCGCACCTGCTCGGGGTAACTCACCCAGTACGGCGCGGGGATCACGACTTCGTCGCCGGGCTCGTAGAGGCCGAGGGCCACGTTGAAGAGCGCGTGCTTCGCGCCGCATGACACCGTGATCTCGTTCGGCGCGGGGCGGTAGCCGCGGTCGCGCTCGGTCGCGGCGCAGATGGCGGCCTTGAGCTCGGGCGTGCCGGTGACGGCCGTGTAATGCGAGACGCCCTTGTCGATGGCGGCCTTCGCGGCGTCGAGCACGTGGCGAGGCGGCTCGAAGTCCGGCTCACCGACGCTGAAGGGGTAGACCTTGTGGCCCTGGCTGCGCAGGCGAGCGGCCTGAGCGGCCATCGCGAGCGTGGCGCTCGGGGCCACGGCGGAGAGACGATCAGCGAGCTTACGAGGCATCTCTAGAGATCCTTCTCACTGCACTACGTGCCTTTCTCCGCCGACGCAAGCGGACAGACGGCCTCTCCGTTCGCTGCCGTTCGCCCGAGGATCATCTCGTGGACCTCCCGCCCATCCGTCCGGTGCACGTGCCGCGTCCGGAAGCCAAACGGCTCGTAGAGCTTCATGGCATCCCGCGTGCGCAAGAGCACCGTCTCCGCGCCGCGCACCGCTGGATGGTCGAGCAAGAGTCGCATGAGCGCGCGGCCGAGCCCGCGGCCTCGCCACGCGTTCGCGACGATCACGTCGTAGATCCAGGCGCGCCGCGCGCCGTCCGCGATGGCGCGCGCCGTCCCTACGAGCGTGCCCGATCGATCCCGCGCGCCGACCCAGGCAGACGAACCAAGCAGGCTTTTTCGAATGCGATCGGGCGGCGTGCCTTCGCACCAGTACGTGCCGACGAGCAGCGCCGTCGCCTCGTCGGCGTCCGCTTCCCCCATCGCACACACGAGCGTCGTGTCCGCGGGCGCTTCGAGGAAGGACGGCACCGCCGCGGACGGGTTCGCCGCGCGCACGAGATCGATCGCTGCCACATCACCCGGCGCGCCGCGCGCCCAGAGCAGATCGAGGATACGACCGACCTCCGCGGGCGTGCGGTTTTGCCCGAGCTTCGCTTTGCCATCGAGTCGTTCGAGCGAGACGCCGAGCACGAGCACGCCCGCGACGGCCTTCTTGTAGAGCGGATGCTCGGCGTCGATCGGCACGTACCCGCCTTCGGGCTGGTGCTTCTTCATGAGCGCCGTGAGCATGGCGGCCTTCAGGTACGGCGCCTCGATGCGCTCGACCGTCCCGTGCACCTGCACGCTCCGGTAGAGCGTGGTGGCCGGACATGCGCGCTCCGGATCGACGAAGTAGCTCGGGATCGAGGCGACGATCTCTTCCGCCGAGACCACGGCGCGCCGGCCGATGACGTCCATCTTCTCGCCCACGGGCGCGCCGTGAAAGAGCACGTGGTCCCCCACGACGACGCCGTGCACGACGCGCAGCACGGGCTCGCTGTCGTGCGTCGTCGAGCCTAGGTGCACCACGGGCGCGCGCGCGAGGAGCGCGACCGCGCTCGCACGATCCATCCGGAAGATCTCCCTACGCATGGCCGGAAGGTGAGCCGGAGCTGGTACCCTCAAAAGGACCAGTGTCCAAAAATCGGGTAGACCAGTTGGGTGCGCGAATATCCCTTCGAGCTAGCCCTGGATCCCTCCCCCGACGTCCCGCTCTTCGTGCGGATCACGCGCGCCCTGATCGAGGACATCCGCCGCGGCAGGCTCCGGCCCGGCGCTGCGCTCCCCGGCAGCCGCGCGCTCGCGCGATCGCTTGGCGTCCATCGCAACACCGTCGTCGCGGCGTACCGCGATCTCGCCGCGCAAGGCTGGGTCGAGACCCGCAACGCGACGATGACCTACGTCTCCACCACGATGCCCGACGTCCCGCGGCGCCGCGCCTCACCCACCACGCCCGGCACGATCGCGGCGCGCGCGGGCTTCGATCTGCCGGCGCGTGTCTCCGCGGCCGGCTGGGCACACGAGGTACCGCCGGGCGCGATCGTCTTCTCCGGGGGCATGCCGGATCTGCGGCTCTTGCCCACGGAGATTCTCGCGCGCGCGTACCGGCGCGTGCTGCGCAGCTCAGCGCGGCGGCTCTTCGAGTACGGCGATGCGCGCGGGGACGAGCGTCTTCGCGCAGCGCTCGCGGACATGCTCGCGGCCGTGCGAGGCCTCGGCGCATCGGCGGAGGACGTGCTGGTCACGCGTGGCAGCCAGATGGCGCTCGATCTCTGCGCGCGCGCGCTACTCCGGCCCGGTGACGTCGTCGCGGTGGAGGCGCTCGGATACCGCCCCGCATGGGAAGCGCTCGCGCAGACGGGCGCGCGCCTCGTGCCGCTCCCCGTCGACACCGATGGCCTCTCGGTCGACGCACTCGCCGCGCTCGTCGCCCGCGAGCCCGTGCGCGCCGTCTACGTCACGCCGCACCACCAGTACCCGTCGACGGCTTTGCTCTCGCCTGCGCGCCGCATCCGCCTCCTCGACCTCGCGCGCGCGCACCGCATCGCGATCCTCGAAGACGACTACGATCACGAGTTCCACTACGACGGCCGCCCGGTCTTGCCGCTCGCGAGCGCCGATCGAGCGGGCGTGGTCGTCTACATCGGCACGCTGTCCAAAATCCTCGCGCCGGGCCTGCGCATCGGCTTCGTCGTCGCCCCCGCGCCGCTCGTGGGGCGCCTCGCCGCGATCCGCACATTCGTCGATCGACAGGGCGATCTCGCGCTCGAACGCGCCGTGGCGGAGCTGCTCGAAGACGGCGAGGTGCAGCGCCACGCGCGTCGCATGCGCCGCATCTACCAGGCGCGGCGCGACGTCCTCACGGAGGCGCTACGGAAACACCTCGGCGATGCCGTCGAGCTCGCCCCGCCGCCTGGCGGCATGGCCATGTGGGTCCGCGTCGCGCCGGGGCTCGACGTCGACACCTGGGCCGCGCGCGCCCTCGATCGTGGCGTCGTGATTCACCCGGCGCGAAGGTTCGCCTTCGACGGCCGCTCGCGCCCCTTCTTCCGGGCCGGCTTCGCTGCGCTCGACGAACGTGAGATCCACGAAGGCGCCACGCGCCTCCGCGCGGCCTTGCCCACGAAGGGCGCCACGCGGGCCGCTTCATGAAGCGCTTATTTACTTGTTCTGCGCCGCCGACTCTTCTTTGCCCGGCGTCACCTCGACACCCGGCTTCTTCTCGTCGTGCTTGATCGAGTACCGCACGAGCGCGCGAAGAATGTCGTTGCGGCTCACGTTGCCGACGATCGCTTTGACGTCCTCGTAAATCGAGGGATCGACGAGCAGCGCGCCCACAGTGCCCTTGCCCTTGCGCACGTCGGCAACGATGGCCCGCAGATCCGCTGTCATCGCCGTGACGTTGGCCAGGGCCTCGGCGCCGTTGCCCTTGCCACCGTAAAGGACGTCATGGGCAAAACTGTCGCTCTCGCGGATGCCCTTCAGCGTGCTCGCGACCTCGCCCGCCGCCGCGCCGAACTGCGCGATCTCCTTCTGCGGGCCGTCGCCGTAGATCACCTCGTGCGCGAAGCCGGGCCCCGACTTCACGCGCGTCACCACACCGCGCACCTCGGCCAGCGTGAGCGCGAGCTCCGAGGCCGCTCGGTCGAGGTTCTGCAGCGTGCGCGAGATCCGCTCGGCTTCCTCTTTGTCCGTCAGCAGCTTCTTCGGGTACCCCTCGCCCTCGGCCACGTCCTTGAGCAGCTTGTTCATCGACGACACGCTGCCGCGCAGATCCTGGTGCAGCCGTTCGTCAGCGAGGCTCTCGCTCATCTTCGAGATGTTGCCGAGCGCCGCGTCGGCCTTCGACGTCATGCCCTGCGCGATGCCCATCAGATCCGTGGGCTCCTCGCTCGAGATCTCTCCGCCCGGCGGCACGGCCTCCGGCGACTTGCCCTTCGAGATCTCGATCATTTTGTCGCCGAGCAGGCCCTTCGCCGCGACGCGCGCGATGCTGTCCTTGCGGATGCGCTCCGCTTCGGCCTTCACGACGTCGAGCTCGACGTAAACGACGGCCTCGGCCTGACCTGGCCGGTAGCCGACCTTTTTCACGTTGCCGATGTCGATGCCGCCCATGCGCACCGGCGCGCCGGGCTTGAGGCCCTGCACATCGGAAAACGTCGTCGTGAACTTCACCGACGAGCTGAAGAAGCGCCGCTCATCGCCGATCAAGAAGATCACGAGCGCGGAGAAGAGCAGCCCCGCCAGCACGAAGAGCCCGACCTTGACGTCGCGCGACCTGTTCATCTGCTCCCCCATATTGCGCGAAGACGCGCCCGTCGTCACGCACGGAGGAGCGTCTCGACGTCCTCGTTGACCGGGGCGATGCCGTTGATGAAGTTCTTCACCCGCGGATCCGTCGACCGCTGGAAGTCCTCAACCCGGCCGGACAGGATGATCTCGCCCGCCTGCACCATGGCCATGCGGTCGGAAATCGTGAACGCGCTCTTCATGTCGTGCGTCACCACGATGCTCGTCACGTCCAGCGCCTTCTTGAGCCCACGAATCAGGTGGTTGATGCGCTCGGTGTTGATCGGGTCGAGGCCGGTCGTCGGTTCGTCGTAGAGCAAAACCTCGGGCTGGACCGCGATCGCCCGCGCGAGCCCGACGCGCTTCTTCATGCCGCCCGAGAGATCCGAGGGCCGCATCGCCTCGATACCCGGCAAACCCACGAGCGAGAGCGCCCAGTCGACACGCTCGGCGATCTGCGACTCGGTCATCTCGTCGCGATAGTGCTCGTGCAGCCCGTACGCGACGTTTTCGCCCACGGAGATCGAGTCGAAGAGCGCCGCGCCCTGGAAGAGCATCGCGATCCGACGACGAATGAGGCGCGCCTTCGCCTCTTTCATCTGCGTGATGTCCTCGCCGTGGAACGTGATCGACCCGCCGTCGGCTTCGAGCAGGCGGATCAAGAGCTTCAGCATCACGCTCTTGCCCACGCCCGATCCGCCGATGACGGTGAGCGTCTCGCCCGGGAAAACCTCGAGGTTCAGGCCACGATAGATGACCTTCGGGCCGAACGCCTTGCGTACGTCGCGGAACCGGATGATCGGCTCGCTCACGGTCATCCCTCCTAGCTCGCTCGCTCCACGCGATCGATGCGAATCTCGACCGCGCTGCCGCCCCGGAACGTGTCGCGCCGGAGCCGGCCCACGATGTCCACACGCCCGCCCGCGAGGCCCTGCGAAAGGCTCCCGAGCTCGTACCCGAAGGCGCCGATCACGTGCCGCTTGAGCGCGATCTCGAGCTTCAAGTGGCCCTTGATGATGCGCGAGACGCGCACCGGCGCCCCACGCACGAGCACACGCGGCGCGCGGTTGCCCTGCCCGCAAGGCTCGAGCCGCTCGAGATCACGCGCCACCACGGCCGGCTCGTCCCGATCGTCGAGGCGAACGTCCGCCTCGCCTTCGAGCGACCCGAAGTTCACCGCGCCAAGCGCGATCGCCGCGTCGCACCAGAGCGCGCGCAGCGCCTCGACCCGATCCGCCCGCACTTCGACGCCCGCCGCGGCCTGATGCCCGCCGAACCCGACGAGCCCAGCGCGCGAGAGCACGAGCGCGTCGTGCAGCGGAAACCCCATCGGCCCGCGCACCGATCCGCGGCCCGATCCACCGTCGAGCGCCACGACAATCGTGGGCTTGCCGTACTTCGACGCCACACGGCCCGCCACGATCCCCACGATCCCTGGATGCCACCCCTCGCGCGCGAGCACGATGGCCGGCTCCTTCGCCCACCCGTTCGCCTCGATCTCGCGCAGGGCCTGCCCGATCATCTCCTCCTGGATCGCGCGCCGCTGCGCCGTGAGCTGCTCGATCGTCGCCGCGATCCCAGCCGCGCGCATGCTGTCCCGTTCGAGCAGAAGCGCGAGCGAGAGGTCCGGATCTTGGAGCCGGCCCGGCGCGTTGAGGCGCGGCGCGATGCGGAACGCGATGTCGTCAGCGCTCACGCCATGCCCGAGATCCAGCCGCGCGAGCTCGGCCAGAGCCCGGAGGCCCGGACGCGTGCCTTGGCTGAGCACCGCGAGTCCCGCCCGCACGAGCGCGCGGTTGTCGCCGACGAGCGGCGCGACATCGGCCACGGTCCCGATCGCCACGAGATCGAGCCACTGCCGCATGTCGAGGTTCGCGCCGAGCGCCCGACGCACCGCCGCGCCGAGCGAGAGCGCGAGCCCGCACGACGCGAGCCCCTTGAACGGAAAGCCGCACTCGGGCCGATGCGGATTCAAGAACGCAATCGCGGGCAAGGGCTCCGCGGGCACGAGGTGATGATCGATCACGAGCGTCTCGATGCCGTGGCGTTGCGCCGTCGCGAGCCGCTCGTGATCACTCGATCCGCAGTCGCACGTGACGAGCAGCGTCGCGCCCGTCTTCCGCACGCGCTCGAGCGCTTTCGCGTTGAAGCCGTAGCTGCCGTCCTTGCGCGTCGCGAGCAGCGGCACGACATCGCCGCCGAGCGCGCGCAGCACCTCGGTCACGATCGCGCACGACGTGATCCCATCGCAGTCGTAATCACCGAACACCGCGACCTTTTCGCGCGCGCGGATCGCCCGCGCGAGGCGGTCGGCGCTGAGCTCGCGATCGGCCATCGCGTCGGGCGGCGTGAGGTGGGCGAGGCGCGGATCGAGGAAGAGGCGCGTCTCGGCGTCGGCGCGGCGACCGGCGCGGAACAAGGCGTCGGCGACCGTGATCGAGAGCCCGAGCGCCCGCGAAAGCTCCAGCGCCTCGACGGACGCCGCGCCCGGATCACGGATCGCGCCCTCGCGCCCCGGGTTCGCTGTGGTGGACGGAAGGAGAAGGCTCCGAGCCTCGGGATCCGTCGCCTGTACCCACGCGGCCTCGCTCAACATCCGTGGGGCCCACGCGTAGCGCAGCCCTCGTCCGGAGTCCATGCCGGTCGGAAAACCTTCCTTTTTGGCGCGTTGGTTCCTGGAAAAACGAAACGCCCCGCGGTGGTGCGCACCGCGGGGCGTCGTGGGCTCTGGGGAGGAGCGAGGTTTAGACCACCGCGTCGGCGCGCTTGACGGCCTTCGTGCGGGTGATCTTCTTCTGCGTCGTCGCCTGGCCGCCGAAGAACTTGCTGTCGATCCACTCGGTGAACGGCGCGGCCACGTAGATCGACGAGTACGTGCCGACGAGGATGCCGACGAGCAGGGCGAAGGCGAAGTCCTTGATGACGCCCGTGCCCCACACGAGGAAGCACACCATCGAGAGCGCCGTCACGCCGGACGTGATGATCGTGCGTCCGAGCATCTCGGAGATCGACAGGTTGATGATCGACGAGAACGACATGTTCCGGTGCTTCGTCAGGTTCTCGCGGATACGGTCGTACACGACGACCGTGTCCGTGATCGAGTAACCGACGATCGTGAGCATCGCGGCGACCGTGGAGAGCGTGATCTCGCGGTGCGTGATGATCATGGCCCCGAGCGCGATGCCGACGTCGTGGACGAGGGCGAGGATGCCGCCGGGCGCGAACCGGAGATCGAACCGGAACGCGATGTAGGCCATGATGAACACGATCGCGATCGCGATGCTGCGGATGGCCGCGTCGCGGAGCTGCGCGCCCGCCTTCGGGCCGATCCACTCGACGCGCAGCGCGCGCTCGGGCACGCGGTCGGCGCCGAGCTTGCTGCGCAGGCCGTCGAGGAGCTGATCGCCGCGCGACTTGAGCTGCGCCTCGACCTTGTGGTCACGCGTGCTCACGACGACGGGGTTGTTCTCGCCCGCGCGGAGCTCCACGCCGGGGATGCCCGTGAGCTGTGCCCGTACGGCCGCGAGGTCGGGCTCGACCTCGTACCGCATCGTGACCTTGTCGCCGCCGGGGCTGAACTTGATCTCGCTGGCGCGCGCGTTCGCGGGGCAGCGCGCCTCGTAGTCCGCGCTCGGCGCCGTGCCCTCGGGCAGCACGCAGAGCTTCTGGCGGATCGCCTCTTTTTGCTCCTCGCCGAGGGCGCTGACCTCTTGCACGCGGATCAGGTAGCGGTGCGTATCCTCGGCGCCGCTGTCCTTCACGCGGATGACGTCCGGCGCCTCGAAGCCGAGCGACTCGACGGCCGCGCGGATGTCGCCCGCCTCCGTCGACTTGAGGAAGGCGACCTCGAGCTCCGTGCCGCCCTTGAAGTCGGTGCCGAGGTGGGGTCCCGGCTTGAAGAACGAGACGATCGAGCCGAGCAGGAGCAGCGCGCTGAGGCCGATGAACAGCCAGCGCTTGCCCATGAAGTCGAACTGTCTCCCAGGCTTGATGAATTCCATGTGCTGCGCCTTCAGCCGAGGTGGAGCTTCTTGACCTTGCGAGCCCGCACGGCCCAATCGAACATGAGCCGCGTGCAGACGACGCCGGTGAACAGGCTGACCGCGATGCCCACGATGAGCGTCACGGCGAAGCCCTTGATGGGACCCGAACCGTACTGCGCGAGGATGAGGCCCGAGATCAGCGTGGTCACGTGCCCGTCGAGGATGGCGCTGAAGGCCTTGTCGTAGCCCACGTCCACCGCCGCCCGCGGGCTCTTGCCTTGCCGCAGCTCCTCGCGGATGCGTTCGTTGATGAGCACGTTCGCGTCGACCGCGATGCCGACGGTGAGCACGAGGCCCGCGATTCCGGGCAGCGTCATCGACGCGCCGAACATCGCGAGGATCGCCACCTGGAGCACCATGTTGAAGAGCACGGCGATGTTCGCGATCGCGCCTGCGCGGCTGTAATAGACCTGCATGAACAGGAGCACGAGGATGACGCCGGCGAGGCCGCCCTTCGCGCCCTGCACGATCGCGTCCTGACCGAGCGACGGACCGATGCGCTGCTCGTTCGAGGGCGAGATCGGCGCGGGCAGCGCGCCCGAGCGCAGCACGAGTTCGAGCTTGCGCGCGTCCGTGATCTGCTGATCCACGTTCGCCGAGCCCATCGTGATCGTTGCGACCCCGCCCGGGATCTTCGTCTGGATGACGGGCGCGCTCTCGACCTTCTCGTCGAGGATGATCGCGAAGCGGCGCTTGATGTTCTTCGCGGTGATGTCCTCGAAGCGATCGCCGCCGACGCTCGTCATCTTCATCTGCACGAGCCAGCCGCCAAGACCTCGATCACTCGGGTCCGGCATCGCTTGCGCGTCGCTCACCATGTCGCCGGTGATCTCGGCCTTGCTGAAGAGGTAGTAGGTCCGCCAGCCGACGTCCTCGACCGTGCCCTTCTCCTCGTCGTAGGACTGGTACTTGCCGAACCCGATCTCGTGATCGTCCGGCACCGACAACGTCGAGGTCCACTCGCGCAGCCGCGCGAGCGCCTGCCGCATGTCCTCGCCCTCCATGTGCTCGAGGACCGCGTAGGTGTTGACCTTCTGCTTGCCAGGGCCGACCGAGACCTGCTCCTGCTGGAAGCGCAGGCCCTTCACTTCCTTGTTCTTCGGGTTGCGAACCTCGGTCTCGAAGAAGTTCACCTCGTCGTCGAGCAGCTTGAACTCGAGGCGCGCCGTCTGGCTGACGATCTCGCGGATCTCGGCGAACGTCTGGTCGTTGTCGCCCGGGATCTCGATGATGATGTCCTCGTCGCGCGTGGTGACGCCGGCCTCCTTGAGGCCCATGCTGTCGACGCGGCGGAGCACCGTCTCCTTCGCCTGCGCCACGGCCTTTTCGCGGATCTGGCTCTCGATCTCGCCCTTGATCCGCAGCGTGACCCGCTTCCGATCCGACGAGAACTGACGCTGCATCTCCTGGAACGGACGCATGAACTCGTCGTTCACCTTGTCCGCGTCCGCCGCGTTCTCGAAGTTGATGAAGAGCGTGCCCGCGTGCTCGCGCGACTTCTCGACGCGAACCTTGCCGATGAGCTTCTTCAGATCGTCGACCGACGCCTGCTGCTCCGCCCCGACGATCCCGTAGGAGCGCGCGAGCGCCTGGCGAACCTCGTCGTAGTACCGGTCGCGCTTGTCCTTGATCGCCTCGTCGACGTCGACCGTGTAGACGAGCCTGAGGCCGCCCTTCAGATCGAGGCCGCGCACGAGGCGGAACTCGATGTTCGAAAGCAGCCACTCGCGCACGCCACGGTTGCCCACGCGCGCGTCCTCTTCGACCTTCGCGCGCTCCTCGGGCCCGAGGCCCGATCGATCGATGCGGCCGTATCGCTCGTCCGCGTACGTCGGGTAGATGCTGAGCCACGATCCGAGCGCGAGGAACAGGACGAACCCGCTCTTGATGCGCCAGGAGAGATCGATGGTGGGCAGCGCGCAGAAGAACGCCCACGGGACGCTGAGCCCGAAGGTCGCGGTCGCCCAGAACACGTGGTAGTGCGCGGCGATCGCGGCGCAGAACGAGGCGATCGCCGACATGACGAAGACGCCGCGCTTCGACCTCTGCCACGCGCCGAGCGCGATGGACAGCGCGCCGAGGCCAGCGAATGCGTACTGGAGGATGTTGTAGATCATGGGAGGGTCGACTCGGGGGGGCGGTCGCGAGCCCTTCTTAGCCGAAGCGCGCGCGCTACGCTTTCTTTTCCTGCGCCTTGTCCTTCGCCTCGGCGGCGGGCTTCGGCTCGCCGTCCACGCCCTGGATGGCCGCCTTCAGGACCTGCACGTTCACGCCGGGCGCGATCTCCAGCTTGACCGTCCTGTCCCCGACCTCGATGAGCTTGCCGATGAGCCCCGACTGCGTGACGACCTTGTCGCCCGGCTTCAGGGCCGCCTCGAGCTCCTTCTGCTTCTTCGACTGGTTCCGCGTCATCAGGAACACGAAGAGAAGCGGCAGCAAGAAGAAGAGGATCGTCATCCCGCCGAACGGCTGCCCGCCGCCGCCTCCGCCCTCGGGCGTCTGCGTGGGAGCGCCCTGGGAAGGCTGGGCAGGGGCGGGCGCGGGCGGTGCGCCCTGGCCCGGGGAGACGGTGGTCGGCTGAGACAAAAACAGCGTGGTCACGAGGCGGTAACCTCCACGGGGACGAAGCTTGGCTCCCCGAATGCGAGCCCCCGATCATTCGGAAAGCGGCCGTCCATACCCACGATCGAGGTTCCACGCAAGGAACGGCCGGAGACCCTGGAACAAATGGTCGTCCCCTCCCCGGCCCCCACCTCCCGGCCCCCCTTCCCGAACCCTGCCTTTCGTTTTTTTTCTTGACCAGACCGAAAAGGCTTGGTACCGATGCGCCTCCCTCGACGCACCGCACATCGGCGGGGCGGCGGAGGAAGCGGTACAGGCGCGTAGCTCAGTGGTAGAGCACTACCTTGACACGGTAGGGGTCGCCGGTTCGAACCCGGCCGCGCCTACAAAGTTTCGATACGAGGACCTTTCTGCAGGTTCCCGCCTCATGGCGGATGCCGCCTGCCCGTCCTCGTGAGGACCTTTGGGGTCAGTCAGAACGGAACCGCGGCGCACGCCGAGCGAGCGGCTCACGTCGTGCACATGACGTCGGGCGTGCAAAGGCCGCCCCCGCACGCAGGACGCGTCGCCCCCCCGAACCAAGCGGAGAGCGCCGAGCGCGGCACGAAGTCCCGTGCCGCCGCGCCTCTGCGCCGTCCTCGTCGCCCTGCCCGCACGGCTGCCCTCCCCACCGGCCTTCCCCGGTGGAGAACGAGCGCCGGGCGTGACTTCGGGCCCGGAGGCAGCTTCCGCCCGTTGATAACGCGGACCATCCGGGCGAGATTGTGTAGGCCCTGCACCCGTCATCCCGACGGGCAAGCGCGGCTGACCGTGGATTGCCAGTAGATCACAAGCAAGGAGACAGCGAGACCACACATGAGCATGCGACGCTTCGACCCTCGACAGGCCCAGCGAGGACCGCAGATCCGAATCAATCAGCGAATCCGGGTTCCGGAGATCCGGGTCATCGGGGAAGAGGGCGAGATGCTCGGCATCATGCCGACCCACGAGGCCCTGCGGCGTGCCCAGGAGCGAGGCCTCGATCTGGTGGAGGTCAATCCCAAGGCCGATCCGCCCGTCTGCAAGATCCTCGACTTCGGCAAGTACAAGTACGACGAGAAGAAGAAGGCGCGCGAGGCGAAGCGCAAGCAGAGCGTGGTCGAGATCAAGGAAATCAAGCTCCGCCCGAAGACGGACGATCACGATCTCCAGTTCAAGACGCGCGCCGCGCTGCGCTTCATCGAGGCCGGCCACAAGGTCAAGTTCACCGTGCGCTTCCGCGGTCGCGAGATCACGCACCCCGAGAAGGCGCAGGAGCAGCTCGACTGGATCGTGCAGCAGTGCGACGAAGTCGCGAACGTCGAGGTGCGTCCCGTCATGGAGCAGCGCACGATGACGCTGCTCATGGCGCCGAAGCCGGCCGTCATGCAGAAGGTCGCGCAAGCCCGCGCCGCCGCCGAGAAGGCACGGCAGAAGGCGCTCCAGGAAGGCCGCGCTGCGCCGGCCGTCAACGAGCAAGACGAGGCGCTTCGCAAGCTCGAGGAGCAGCTCGACGAAGAAGAGGATGATGACGAGGATGACGACGAGGAAGGAAGCTGATCCGCTTCCTGCCTTGAACGTCCGCGGTGAGCGGCGAACGGGCCTCGTTCGCTTGCTCGCCGCGCTCCTGATCGCCCTTCCGCTCGTCACCCTTCCTTTCGCGACACGTGCGCTCGTCGACCGCGGCGCCGCTTCCCTCGGCGCGCGGCTCGCCGACGCGCTCGATCGCGCGTTCGTCTGGCGAAACGCCGAGGAGACGGACGCACCTCTGCACGGCCCCGACTCCCTCGATCTCGGCCTCGACCTGCCCCACGTGCCCGGGCTCGACGTGCTTCCGGCGCCCGCCGAGCCGCCGAGCGAAACGCTTGCCCCCGCGAGGAAAGGTTCGTCCGTACGAACCCCCGCGCCGCGCGGCGGAATTCATGTCCGCGCCGACGTCGTGGCGCGCGCGGTGCAGAGCGGCGTCGTCCCGTCAGGCGTGCCCGTGCCCGCAAGCGGACCGAGGCCCGCGGGCATCGCGCTCCAGGGCGTGGGTGGCTTCGGCGCGGGTCTCCGCGATGGCGACGTGCTCACGCGGATCGGCGGCGCGCCGGCGACCTCGGTCGGCGTGGTCATCGGCGCGGTCGCGGGCGCGCTCAAGCACAACGCGAAGGTGATCACGGGCGAGGTGTGGCGCGGCGATCAGCGGCTCACGGTGGCCGTCGAGGTCCCGCCGATCGGTCGGCAAGGCGTCCCAGGTCGCGCGATGCCGAAGCCCCGTGCTCCGGCCAAACGCGCTCAGGGCCCGAACAGCCCGCCGTAGTACGCGCTCGCTGCGAGCAGAAGAACCGCCGCGGCGACGTAGAGCCACATCACGTTGCTGTTCGCGGCGGGGGCGGGCTTCGCGAGGGGCGCCTTCTTCGCGACAGCGGCCGTGCTCTCCTTGCTGAGCTTCGCGGCCGCGCCCTTCTTCCCCTTCGCGCCCGCCTTCGCTGCCTTGCCGGATTTGCCCGCGACGTCCTTCTCCTGCTTGGGCGACGGCGTCCTCGTCGCGACTGGCGCGCTCTCGATGGAGCTCTCCTCGGCCTTGGCCTGCGGCGTCTCCTTGACCGTCTCGGCTGGCTCGCTGATGACCGCGCCTTCGTCCGCCTTTGCTTGCGGCGTCGCCTTGACCGTCTCGGCCGGCAGACTCTCGGCCTTCAGGCTCTCGACCGGCGCGCTCTCCTCGGCCTTGGCTTGTGGCGTCGCCTTGACCGTCGCGGCCGGCAGACTCTCGGTCGGCAAGCTCTCGGCGCCTTTCTTCTCGGCTGCCGTGCTCTCGACCGCTTTGTTCTCGGCCTCCGTGCTCTCGGCCGCTTTGTTCTCGGCCTCCGTGCTCTCGGCTGCCGTGCTCTCGGCAGGCTTGCTCGGGACGGGCTTGCTCTCCGGCTCGCGCTCGCTCCGCGCGGACACTGGACCGACCCGCGACGCGCGCCCCTCGCCGCTGAGCGGCGCGAGATCCATTTCCTCGGCCCATTTGCCGATGTCCTCGAAGTGCGACACGCGCCCGCGCGGCCGCTCTTCGGGGGGCGGCGCCGCTGCGCTGATCTCCGGCTTCGACTTCTCCCTCGGTGCGCCGGGCCGTGGGTCGTCTTGCAGCGAGTTGAACTCGAGCAGCGCTGCTTCGATCAGCTTGTGCAGCGTCGTGTCTTTTTCCTGGTCCGTGGTTTTACGCAGCGCCACGGTCCCGCTCACGAGCTCGGCGACGTCGTGCGCGCCGACGGGCCTTCCGAACTTGAACAAGAAGCCGTTCAGGGCTCGGCCGAGCTCGCGCGCGCTCGGGTAGCGCTTCTCCGGATCGCGGGCGAGCGCGCGGTGGATGATCTTCTCGAGCTCCGGCGGCACGTCCTTGTTGAGCTGCGCGAGCGGCGGCACGACGGCTTCGCGCACCCGCATCACCGTCTGCAGATCGTTGTCGCCGTGGAAGAGCCGCTTTTGCGCGAGGATCTCCCACAGGATGATCCCCACGGCGAACACGTCCGTGCGCACGTCGACCTCGAGCCCTTGTGTCGCCTCGGGCGAGAGGTAGCCGAACTTTCCTTTCACGATGCCGGGCTCGCTCTTCTCGAGCTGGCTCGTCGCTTTTGCGAGCCCGAAATCGACGATCTTGATCTCGCCGTATTTCGTGATGAGCACGTTCGCTGGCGAGACGTCGCGGTGCACGATGCGAAGCGGCTGCCCCTCGGGGTTTTTCGCCTCGTGCGCGTAGGCGAGGCCGTCGCAGATCTTCTCGGCCATGTAGACGGCGACCTCCACCGGGAAGGGCCGCTTCATCTTGCGGAGGTATTCGATGACGGCTTTCAGGTCCGAGCCATCGACGTACTCCATCACGATGAAGTACGCGTTATCGCCGACGCCGATGTCGAATACCTGGGCGACATTCGAATGCGTGAGGTTCGCCGAGAGGCGCGCCTCGTCGAGGAACATCGCGATGAAGCGCTTCTTCTCCGAGAGGTGGGGCAAGACCTTCTTGATCGCCACCCGCTTCTTGAATCCCTCGATCCCCGCGCTCTCCGCGAGAAACACCTCGGCCATGCCGCCGGACGCGAGGCGATCGAGGACGCGGTACCGCTGCTGCTGATGCCCCTGCTTCATGCCAGACGAGGACTACCCTCTCCTCGGCCGCCGGTCGAGCCCGCGCGCCGGGATCCGGCATCTTACCACGACGGGACCTCGAGACGGATCCAGGAAGGACATCCCTCGCGCACTTCTCCCTTGCCCCGGGAAAGCGCGGGTTCGTAGGCTGGCCTTCATGCTTCGACCTCGATCGAATTGGGGAATCCTTCTGGTTTCTGCCTTCCTCGTGACCACGCTCCCCGCGGCCTGCGGGAGCGAGGTCGACGGCGGAAACGGCGGCAGCGGTGGCAGCGGCGGCGCGGGCGGCGGCGGCGGCGCTCCGAATTTCGGGGCCTGCAGCGGACCGGGTCAGTGTACCCTCGTCAAGAATACCTGCTGCGGCACGTGCAGCGAACCCACGCTCGCCGACGTCGAGCCCGTGCACGTCGATCAGGTCGACGAATACAACACCTTCGTTTGTCCCGAGCCCTCGGCCTGCCCCGCCTGCGCGGGCGCGCCGAACCCCGGCCTCTTCGCGTATTGCGAGGCCGGTAGCTGCGCGGAGGCCGACGTCGCGGAGCACGCCTTCAGCGAATGCACGACCGCCGCCGATTGCACGCTCCGGCTCGGCTTGAGTTGCTGCGAGCCTTGCGCGGGGGGCGTGCCCGACCTCGTCGCGGTCGCGTCGAGCTCCCTTCAGGCGATTTACGATCTTGTCTGCCCGCCCGAGTTTGGCTGCCCGCCCTGCGCCCCTCTTTATCCGTCGGAATGGAAGGCCGATTGCGTGACCGGCCATTGCGCGGTCGTCCCGGCCATGCCTTGAGGCCCTGGCCGCGACGCACCTTTTCGAATCCGCTCAGTGACGCGCGCGCTCGCCGGGCGTGAGGCCGACGAGTTCCTCGCCCGACGTCTTTTCCGCGGGCGCTGTGTCCGCCTTGGCAGCCTTCGCCATCGTCACGGGGAAGCTCTTCTTCACGCCCCCGACCTCCACGAAAATCGTCGCCTTTCCCGCCGCGAGCGCCTTGACCAACCCGCACGTCTCGGTGACGTATTCCACCTCGATCGAGCCTTCGCCCGACATCATCCACCCGGAGAGGCCCGCCACCGCGCGCCCGTTCGAGATGCCCCGGAAACACACGTTGCGCTCCAAGCCCACGGGCAACGGCTGCGCGAGGTCCGGGCTGACCAAATTCTTCACGGCGACGATATCGTCGAGTTTGTCCACGATGGGCATCGTCACTTCGAACGGTGTTCCGTCGCCCGTCACCACGCTCGCGCTCACGGTCCCGCTCGCACCCACCGTCACGAAGCGCCGATCCCACGTCGACAAATCCCCATCCTCCTTCGCGTCCCCCGTGATGGTGATGCTCGTGCTCTCGTCGACGAGGCGCATGCCGTCGGCATCGCGCAGCGCGAGGCCGAGGAACACGCCCGCGTCCTTGAACAGCGCTAGGCCGAGGTTTTCCGCCTCCGGATCGAGGAGCGACATCCCGCCTGCGACGAAGCCTGCGTCCCGCCTTCCGCGGTCGCGTGCAGGACGCCGCCGAACATGTCGTCGAAGAGCGAGGTGCCCCGGAAGAACAGGCCATTCGGTGTATCGGAGGAGCACGTCTCGCCCGACGGACAGACCGTCTCGCAAGGCGGCGTGAAGCACTGCTCATTGGAGAGGGCGCGCTCTCCAGCTCATACGGCGGCACTTTGGCAAAGCCCGTGCCGCGCACGCGGGCAACCTTCACCCTTGCGACCTTGTTCTCCTCCCTTGTAGCATTGCCTTTATGTTGCAACGATCTCGCCTTGGAATTGTACTCGTATCAGCCCTCGGCACGGCGGTCCTCACGGCTGCGTGCGGGGGCGGCGGCTCCACCGGGCTCGCAGGGGGCACCTCCTCGAACGGCAGCGGCGGCGCGGGCGGCTCGAACAGCGGGGGGAACGGCGGCATCGGCGGGGACGGCGGCGATATTTTCGTCGGCTCCTCGTCGGGCGTGGGCGGAAGCGGCGGCAGCCAAACGCAGGGCTTCGATGTCCTGCCGAGCGCGCCGCAGGAGATCACAGTCGTTGCGGGTCAAAATACCCCGACGGTCACGTACACCTCGTACCTCGACGGAAACCCCATCAGCGCGGGCTGGAGCGTCGATCGCGGCGAGATTGGAAGCATCACGGCGGGACCGACGAGCACGGCGACGTTCACGCCGAAGGGCACGGCCGGCGGCGTCGTGCGCGTCCGGGCCGGCCTCAACGGGCAGGTCCTCGAGCGTAATCTCCTGGTCAAGCTCACATCGCAACAGAATGGGGCGGACCCGAACAACCCCGCCCAGCAGGGTCAGATCGCCACGACGATCCCCCAGCTCACGGAGGGCGGCGGCGTCGGCGGCGTCGGCGGCGAGGGCCTCGGCGTCGGCGTCGACAATCCCGTCGTGGTCGCCGCGCTCGACGCGCCAAGCAGCAATGGGCAGGCCGAGGGGCTGAAATTCATCTATCCGTACGACCGCACGGTCTGGCCGCGCGGCATGACGGCGCCGCTGCTCCAATGGGATTCGACGCTCGGCAGCGTCGACGCCATCAAGATCGAGCTCTCGACCACGAGCGGCTCGTTCTCGTGGAAGGGCACCTTCGCAAAACCGCAGATCCTCGTGCAAACGGGAGGCTCGTTCATTCGCCACCCGATCCCGCAGGACATCTGGGCCATGGCGACGAATACGGCCGGCGGAAAGACGCTCGACGGCTCGCCCGATCAGCTCGTCGTGCGGCTGACAGTGGCGAAAGGCGAGGTCGCGTACGGGCCGATCCAGGAGACGTGGACCGTCGCGCCGGGGCGGCTCTCGGGCGCCATTTATTACATTTCGTATGGCACGAAGCTCGCGAAAAACCTGACCGGCGCCGTGGGCGGCGACGGCATGTTCGGCGGCGCGGTGCTCTCGATCAAGGTCGGTGACACGGCGCCCAAGCTCACGGCGGGCAAGAGCGGATCGGAGGCGGAGTGCCGCGTCTGCCATTCGGTCGCGGCGGACGGCTCGCGCCTCGTCGCGACGTCGAATGGCGGCTCCATCCCGTGGGCCTACGATATCGCGCCGGACATGGTGACCGAGAAGTCGCTCCCGAATGGAAGCTCGTTCCCGGGCATCACGCCGGACGGCGCGCTGGCACTCACGACGGTGGGGCAGCTCGTCTCGCTGGCCAATGGCACCGTCCAGCCGGTTTCGGGGCTGAACGGGGTCTCGACCAACGTCGGCACGCCGTCGTTCTCGCCGGACGGCAAGCGCGTCGTGTTCAACCCGATGGCGAGCGCGTCCATCACGAACCCGCGGCAAAAGCTCGTCTTGATGGATTTCGACGCGGCGACGAACGCCTTCGCGAATCCGCTCGTCGTCGTGGACAACACGGGACAACCGGCGGAGACGCGGCCCGGCTGGGCGGCGTTTTTCCCGGACGGCAAGACCGTCGTGTATCATCAGCAGACCGCGGCGGGCGTCGACGGCAATACCCTCGGGGATCTGCGCACGCGCAAGGGCGCCAAGGCCTACATCGCGATGGTCCGCGACGACGGCGGCGCGCCCGTGCCGCTCGATCAGCTCAATGGCAAGGACGCTGGCAATGTGTACCTGCCGAAGCTCGCCCAGCCCGTTGCAATGACCTGCACGGGCGACGGCACGCAGGTCGGAGGCATCAACGCCGATCACGGCGATGACGTGAACCTGAACTACGAGCCGACGGTGAACCCGATTGCCTCGGGCGGTTATGCCTGGGTGGTCTTCACGAGCCGCCGCATGTACGGCAACGTCGCGACGATCCCGCCGTTCTGCAGCGATCCGCGCGGCGTCAACCTCTTCACGAACATCACGCCGAAGAAGCTCTGGGTCGCAGCCGTGGATCTGAACTCGCCGGCAGGCGTGGACGGGAGCCACCCGGCATTTTACCTGCCCGCGCAGGAGCTGCTCGCCGGCAATGCGCGCGGCTTCTGGGTGCAAGAGCCCTGCCGCGCCGACGGCGCCGGTTGCGAGTCCGGCGATCAATGCTGCAATGGCTACTGCTCGCCCGATCCGATGGGCAGCGGCGCACTCGTCTGCGGCGACACGCCCCCGAACGGCATGTGCTCGAACGAGGGCGACAAGTGCACGACGGCAGCCGATTGCTGCAGCCCGGACAACATCTGCCTGAACGGGTTCTGCACGCTGGACGGGCCGAAGTAAACATCCGCGCGAAGGTGCGGGGGTTTGGCGGGCCCCCGCGTCTTGCTCATCTCACCACCGGAATGGGGGGCGGTTGCAGGTGCGCTGGCAGGCGTGCATGGACTCGAAGTTGTTCATGTTCCCCTGACAGCCGCCGTACATGAAAGGCACGCAGCGACCAACGGCGCTGTTGAAGGCATACCGACGGAAGGCCGCGCGACACGGGCCGCTCGCGATCGGCTGGAGGCAGATCCTACGCGCCGGTGGCACGACGAGATCCTGCACGTCCTCCGCGAGCTCCGCGTTTTCCGACGCGTCCTCCGCCGCCGACGCCGGCAGCACGAACAAGAACGAAATCGCCGCAAATACAAACGGTAGACCCTTCGTCATGGCGCACCTCCCCCTTCGAGCGGGAGCCACACCGGCGAGCCCGCCCGGTGGAAGCATAAAGCGCACGTCCTCGGCGTCCCCTGGTCCTGAGGCGCTTCGCTGGGGCGTTGCCCCAGGCCCCACCAGGGGCTATCCGCCCCTGGACCCGGACCAGCGCAAGCGCTGGACCCGGGGTCGATGAACTGCGCAATGCGCAGTTCATCGAACAGGCCGAGTCAAGGCCAGGTACGACCCTGCCAACCAAGACCGCCGTGACTGGCAACGCTGTCCCGGGTCTTGCCACCGGCCTGTGGGAAGAACTGCGCATCGCGCAGTTCTTCCACGAACGGTCCAGGGCTTGCCCTGGTTCGGGTCGAGGGGCGAACAGCCCCCGCGGGGCCCGGGGCGGCGCCCCGGCGCGGCGGCACCAAGAAGGAAGTCAGACGTTGAAGTGGAAATGCATCACGTCGCCGTCCTTGACGACGTATGCCTTCCCTTCTTTGCGCATCTTGCCGGCCTGCGCTGCGCCGCTCTCGCCGCCGAATTTGACGAAATCGTCGAACGCGATGGTCTCGGCGCAGATGAAGCCCTTCTCGAAATCCGTGTGAATCTCGCCCGCGGATTGGGGTGCGGTTGCGCCGATCGGGATCGTCCAGGCGCGCGCCTCCTTCGGGCCGACCGTGAAGTACGTCTGGAGCCCGAGAAGCGCGTACGCCTCGCGGATGAGTCGATTCAGGCCGGGCTCCGCGAGCCCCAGGGTCTCCAGGAACTCTGCGCGCTCGGCGGCGCCGAGCTGGGCGACCTCCGCCTCGATCTGCGCCGAGATCACCACGGACTTCGCGCCGTCCTTCGCCGCGCGCTCGACCACCTTCGCCGACAGGGCATTGCCCGTCGCGGCGGCGGCCTCGTCGACGTTGCACACGTAAAGCGCGGGCTTCGCGGTCAAGAGCTGCAGCATGCGCCAGGCCTTCTGATCGTCGGGGTCCACCTTCGCCGTGAACGCCGGCCGGCCCGCGTGGAGCTGCTCCAGCGCGAGCTTGAGCAGACGCAAGGTATTCGCGCCCTCCTTGTCCCCGCCCCGGATCCGCTTCTCCAGGTTCGGAATGCGTTTCTCCAGGCTGTCGATGTCCGCCAGCATCAGCTCGGTCTCGATGATGTCCAGATCGGCGAGCGGGTCGACACGCCCCTCGACGTGCGTGACGTCGTCGTTCTGGAAGCACCGGGCGACGAACGCGACGGCGTCGCAGTCGCGGATGTTGGCCAGGAACTGGTTGCCCAGGCCCTCGCCCTTGGACGCGCCGCGCACGAGGCCTGCCACGTCGACGAAGTTGATCCGGGCCGGGATGATCTCCTTCGAGTTCGCCAGCGCCGCGAGTTTGTCGAGCCGCGGCTCGGGCACGGCCACGTCGCCGACGTTCGGCTCGATGGTGCAGAACGGGTAGTTCGCGGCCTGCGCGGCCGCCGTCTGGGTGAGGGCGTTGAACAGAGTGGATTTGCCGACGTTCGGCAGACCAACGATCGCGACTTTGAGGGCCATGGCGCAGTTCGGGGGAAAGAGGGCCGCGCGACCTAGCACGTCCGGGGCACACGCACCAGCCCTCATTCCCGAGGGGGACGCCTCGCGTCCCCCTCTCGTCCAGGCAAAGCCCGGACGATTCACCCCCCGAGGCGAGCTCGCTGTGCGATCTCGCAGAGCGCCGATCCTTTCGGCGCTCTCGCAGACGATCGGAGGACCTTTCAGGCCACGTCGCGCCGGTGGAGCCGGTGGCTCCAGAAGCCGAAGAGGGGCTTGCGCGCGATGCGCCCGTTGTGGGCGAGGCAGATTTGCTCCGCCTCATCGGCTTGGTCCATGTTCTCGACCTCGACCGTGAGGAGCACCTTGCCGGCCTTCACCTCGCGCTCGACGTCCTCGATCACGGGATCGGGCTTGCCGGCGCCGGTGAGCCCGCCACCGAGCGCGCCGGCTGCGCCGCCGCCGAGCATGCCGAAGAGCGCGGCGGTGAGCGGACCGGCCGCGATGAAGCCGAGCGGACCGAGCACGAGCCCGCCGAGGAGGCCGCCGGCGGCGGAGCCGACGAGTGCGCCGGTGGCGACGCCCTCGCGTGCGCTCGTCTCGGCGAGCGGCACGTCGTGCCGGTTCACCTTGTCGTGATGCAGGAGCACGGTGCACGCCTCGGAAAGCCCGGGCAACGCGCGAACGGCGTGCAGGCACCGCTCGGCGTCCGTATCGTCGTCGAACAAGGCAAAGAGCACGTGTCGCATGGCATCCTCCTCAGCCGGAGCATCGGTCCGTCGTGCGGGTTCGACAAGCGGACGGCGGGCGATTGCTTGGCTCAGTCGGTCCGGCCGGACGTGTTCGCGGAGGCCTCGACGGCGTCCATCGCGCGGCGGAAGATGTCTCGCGCGAGGGCGGCGCTCTCGTTCGAGAGGCCGACGCGCGGAAATGGGTTCAGCTCGATGAAATGGGGGCCGGCTCGATCGATCACGTAATCGATCCCGGCGACCTCGAGCCCGAAGAGCCGGGCCGCCCGCCGCGCGTGCGTGGCGATGGCCTCGTCTGGCTCCCACGCTTCGAACGAAGCGCCGGGCGCGTTCTTGATCCAGGTGCCCTCATTCTGGATCCGCACGCCGAACGCGCGCTCGCCGAGGATCAGCACGCGCACGGATTCTCCCTCGAAAAACGGCTCCGCGCTCGCGATCCCGTCCCATCGCGGGATGTCCCGCGCCGACCGGATGAGGTACTTCCCCTCCCCTCGATGCTCCTCGCCGATCTTGAGCACGTAAGGAAATGGTAGGAGCGGCTCGCGGGTGAATGGGGATTGCACGACGGGATGATCGACGAGCCCCGCGGCGACGCACCGGCCGAGCGCCGCATGACGCAGGGACGCGGCGGAAAGGGCCGCGGGATCGGGCCAGCAGGGAATCTCGTTTTCCGCGAGGACACGCAGGTTGTGCTGCTCGACGTCCTTGTCGCGGACGTCGGCGAAATACACGACGCCACGGAAATCGTCGGTCGGGCTCCTCCGGCGGTGCAGGCGGCCGGCGATCACGTCGAAGGTGATCGCGGAGAGCACGGGGGCCCAGGTCGGCCGCTCTTTCAGGAGCGGCAGCGTGGCGGCGGGCTCACCGGTGAGGAAGAGGAAACGCGGCTGCATGATCAGAGACACGCTGGCCCAGAGGACGATTGCACGGCGCGACGATACCGGTGTCCTTTGCATCGTCAAGGTGTTAAGGACGCAAAGGAGGAGGTCATCGTGAGAGACGACCCGCTCTGGACCGGCGCGCTGTTGCTCTTTCCCCGACGCATCGCCGAGAACCTCGCGCGCGTCGAGCAAGCCGGCCTCGTCCCGCGCGCGCCGAACCTCGTGCAGGTCTCGCTCGGCGTGATTCGTATGTGGGTGCGCCTCGTAAAGCGGCCCGAGACCATCGGCACCTGCACCGCACACCACGTGCGCCCCACGTTCCGCGCGCGCCTCCTCGCGTATCGCCCGCTCCGCTTCCCCTTCCTTTTGCGAGAGCGCGCGATCGCCCCGCTCGATTTCTCCGGCCTGGCGAGCTCACGCGAGCGCATCCTCCGCCACCTGCTCGGCGCGCACCACGACGTGAACCAGTTCGCCTACGATCTCGAGATCCTCGCCCTTCACCCGGGCGGGCTCGAAGAGCTTCACGAGCGCGCGCGGCGCGTGGTCGAGGGCGAGGATCCGCGCGCCGAATGGCTGCGGGATCTCGTGGTGTTCGAGGGGTACCACGAGAATCTCCTCGCCGCGGCGGAGCACGCGCGCGCGCACGGCGTGCGCCTCGCGCCGCACGAGGCCGACGATCCCGACATCTCGTTCACTGGATACATGCGCTGGTGCGCGCGTTTGCCCGCGACCTGGCGCGAGGCGATCCCGGCGCTCCTCTGCGGCGACATCGATCTGGGCGCGTACCGATACGAAGCGGTGATGGCATGAACACGCAAGACTTCCTCACGCTCTCGCACGCCGATCTCCGATCCCTGCTGGAGCAGGGTCACGCGATCGATCCGAGCGCGCTCGACGACAGCGAATACCGCGGCGTCTCGCTCGGGCTCCCCGCGCCGATCGTCGCGATCACGTGGCTCACGTTCCGGAAAACCTTCCACCGCGATCCAAGGACGGGCGCGCTGCGCGGATGGAACGTCCGCATGCAGCAGGCAGGGCTCGACGGCCCGCGCGAGCCCATGCGCGACGCCGAGGGCAAACCTCGATGTTTTGGCTTTTACGAGGTACGCGACGGGCGCGCGTACGACATGCCCGTCGCCGCGCGGCACGGCCTGGTGATCGATTACAACCACAGCAGCGAGAATCCTCGCCTCGATCCGATTCGCCTCGGGCGGGATCCGCTGGTCTCTCTCGACGAGGGGCGCGTGGATCGCCTGCTCGGCTGGACGTACCTCGATCTCGGCCTCGCCCGGGTGGGCACGCCGAGTTATTTCCTGCTCGAACGAGAGGGGCCGCTGTCGTACGTGCCCTGAGGGCGAGCTCAGCGGAAAAGCCGGGCGAGCCCATAATCGCCCCCGCCGCCCCCCGCGCCGCCCACCCGCGCGTTGCCGGCGAAGGAGACCGTCTCTCCGTTGGGCGTCTGCGAAGCGACGCTGTCGACGTTGGCCCCCTGGCGGGAAAGGACGCTCGCGTCATCGCGGGGGAAAACCGTCTGCACGTGCAGACGGCGGATGAGATGCCCGTGCAGGCGGATGACGGCCGTGATGCTCCGGCAATCCGCCTCGACGTGCAGGAGACCAAAGAGCGGGTTTTGTTCGTAGACACGCATCCGCGTGGCGTGCAAGGCCGCGACGTGGATCGCCGCACCTTGCCATTGCCCGTTCTGGAGCCTGCGCATCGCATACCGGCCGGCCGCGGAGCCGATGGCGAGGTAGAGGCCCGTCACCGCGTCGTCCTCGTCGATGAACACGGAGTGCGCTTCACGAGCGACGTAGCCGGCTTCGCGGTCGAACCGCCCTTCGTCGCCGCCGTCGATGTGCTCCTCCGCGTGGCCGGCTGGCCCCGCGTTGCCAGCCACGAAGTACGAGTCCCGGAGCAGGGTCCGCACCTCGCCACGGGTCAGGGGGTTGCGGGGGTCGTACGATTGCATGACGCGTTCGATGGTGACAGACATGGGCAGAATTCTCCGGCTCGTGTGGTGAAGGCCAATGCTCACGAATACCTCAAAAGGGGTGAGCGCCGCAACAAGAAAGTCGTGATCCGACGCGGGGCCCCCGCCGACCTTGCGCTCCCGTGAAGGAAGTGCGACCGTGGCGCCGCGGCCCATTCCCCTGGGCCCCCGGCGGCTCGCCTCTCGCGTGCGTACGTCCCTCCACCTCGTCCTCGCATTCTCTTGCTTGCTCGGGCTCTCCGCGGCTGCATGGCTCCTCCTTCGCCGCCCCCCCGCGCCCACCCCACCGCTGCCCCCCCCAGAAGCCTCCACCGCCGCGTCGTCCCCTCTGCCGCCGCCTCCGCCCATTGTTTACCCCACGCCATTCTCCGTACCGACCGCCGCTCTCCCGCCCCGCGAGGCACTCCCGCCGGACACACTCCGCCTTCTCGTCGTCGGCGACTCGGTGGCGAGCTTCCTCGGCATGGCATTGCGGTATCGGCAGGACGAGGCCGGCGCGTTCGTCGCCGTTCGTGGGGTCGGCAGTTGCTCCATTTTCGAGGCCAAGATACGCATCGAGAACGGAAAACCCGTGCGGGGAACGAGCTGCTCGGAGCACTGGATCGAGGACGCCGCCGAGCTCCACCCCGACATGACGCTCCTCGTCATGGGTGGCGCCTTCTTCAATGAAAAGGCCTGCGAACCGGCCTGGCAGGACGCGTACGAAAAGCGCATCTTCACACTGGCCGACGGAATGGGCACGAACGCGGGTCGCATCGTGCTGACGCGGGTCCCGTATCCGATCAAGGACTGGCGTTACGGAAATGTCCCGGCCCGCGTCGATTGCCTCAACGGTATGCTCGAGCGCGCCGCCCGAAAGCGTGGATGGCCCGTCCTCGATTTGATGGGGCACGTCTGCCCGACGCCCGCTTGCCGTGTCGAGAGCGAGGGCAAGCCCATCCGGCCCGACGGCCTGCATTTCGACGGTGCGGGCGCCGAGGAGACCGCGCGATGGGTCCTCGGCGAGCTCGAACGTTTTGCGCGTGAAGAGAAAGACGCGGGATTTTGATTGGCGTCAGGGCGTACTGGGCGCGCTGATGGCGCAGCGGACCCCGAGGAAGCCGCAGCGGTACGTCGTCTTGAACACGGCCGTCTTCCCCGCCTTGACCTCGTCCCCACTGTCGCGCCAGCTCCCGCCGCGGCCGAAGCGGGCCGAGCTCACGACATCGTTGCCCGTGGTGGTCCACTGGAAGACGTTGCCCGCGAGATCGAGCACCCCTTGCGGGCTCGCGCCGGCGGGGAAGCTCCCGATCGGACAGGGGCCGTCGCGCTTCGTTTTTCCGGACCAGCAGAGCTGCTCGGCGGGCGGCTCGTTCCCCCACGGATACGTAAAACCTTCCGGACCGCCGCGCGCCGCCCACTCCCATTCTTCGCCGCTGGGAAGGCGCTTGTTTTGCGCTTTGCAATAGTCGGTGGCCTGCACGAAATCGATGCAGATCATCGGCAGGTTCCCTTTCCCTTCCACGCCGTACGTCGAGGGATCACAAACCTTGACGGCGCCGTCGTTGCACTTCTTCGATTGCACGCACGCCGCATATTGATCCGTCGTGGCCAGGTTCACGTCAAGGCAATAATCCTTCACGGTCACCTGGGCCTTGATCGCGGCGAGCTTGAAGCTGCCGCCCTTGATGCGGACCATCCCGGCCGGACAGCCGCCCGTGTCCGGCACGCTCGCGGGAGCGGGCGTCGTTGCCGCCGGCGCCGCGGTCGTTGCCGGCGCCGCGCTGGCCACGGGGCCCGCCGTGTTGTCCGGCGCGGCTGTGGTGGCGGCAGCACTCGGCGCCGGCTCGGCCTTTGCCGAGGGCGTCGCGGCCGGCGCCGCGGGTTGGTCGGCGTTTGCCGCGACATTCGAGGGCCCCGCGGGCGGCGGCTCACCCGCGCCGCCGCAGGCGCTCACGGAGGCCAAGAGACACGCGGTCACCCACGCGAACGGGGCCATGGCGACCGCCCCCGCGTGCGCCCCGTGTAATGCGTTCGTCCATCGTTTCACCGACATCGTTTCGCCTCCGCGTCTCCGTCGTTCACATCGCCGTCACGGTGGGTGCCGCGCGATCTTCCAGCCAATGCTCTTGAATGACCAGCGAGGGTTTCGCCTTGAACACCCCCGCCGCGTCGACCCCGCCCGTCCAGATTTGCACCACGCGGCGATCACCACGCCGCATCGGAAATTGCACCTCGCCGCCCTGCCGCTCGTCGCGATCGATCCAGAACGAGACCTCGGCCGCGTCCCCGCCGAGCACCACCATCGCATGCGGCTTCGTCCCGAGGCATCGCACCTTGAGCCATTCCCGCACGCGATACGCCGTGCAAGGCGCCGCGGCGGGGCCCGTGCGCGTCAGCCGGACCTTCGTCGCTTTGGCCCATTCATCGAACGTGGGCGCTTTCGTCTTTTCCGTACCCGGCGGATCCACTTCGAGCGAAACCGCATCCCCCGGCGCCGCCGCCGAAGCGGACGCGGCGGGCGGGGCTTGTGCCGGGGCCGGCGAGGACGCGGTCGCCGCCGCCACGAGCGCGAGAATGGGGAGGGGGATGGCTCTCATAACGTGCGCAAGAACGCGGCAAGCGCGTCTCGCTCTTCCCTCGAGAGTTGATTCGTCTTTCCCATGCGATCGTTGTTCTTCGCGATGAGCTCGTCCAGCGTCGCCGCGCTCCCGTCGTGCAGGTACGGCGCCCGACCTTCGAGGTACAGGAGCGAGGGGACGCGGAGCTCACCGGTCTTCAATTCATCGAAATTGGACCGGCGCGTGAGCCTCGGCAGCGGATAGACCTGCCGATCCGTGTACTCCGTCTCGGGGACGTGGCAACGAGCGCATTGCACCGCGTCCTTCATGAAAACCTCTTTTCCGCGCTGCTCGACCGCATCGAGCGCGCGCTGTTCGCGCGGCGGCGGCCGGAGGCCCGCCCGCACGAACGCGGCGATGCGCATGGCGCGCGCGTCGAGGTTCTGCGGCTCGTGCTTCGGCACGCCTCCCCACCGATGCAGGCCGAAGCCCGCGCGCAGCCGCGCCATGAGATCGGGGCTCTCGCCGACCCAGCCGTACGGACCGGGCGATTTTACGCGACCCGCGAGCATCGGCGTCCGGCGCGGTATGCCGCGCACCCGATCGGTCTCGGGCACGTTCTCGGCCGAACCGACGAAATTCACGTTCGTCCCGTCCTCGGTATTGAATTTCGCCTCGTGCCACACGTGCCCATCGTCGCGCCCCTCCGGATGGCAGCCGGCGCAACCGAGGCCTCCGCTCATCAAACGGTCCGTGGCATTGTAAAAGAGCCGGCGGCCAAGGGCCGCGTCGCCGCCGAGCGGATCCTCCGCGAGACGAACGAGCGTCGGCGCGGGCGGCTTATCGCTATGCAACGCGCCGCGCGACGGGTGCGGCGCGAGCGGAATGGCGACGAGATCGTACGTCGCGCCGCAAAAGACGAACGCCGTCGCCTCGTCCTCCGAAAGCACGATCCCTGCGGGCGCCCCGCCCCGATTCGCGATTCCCAGCGCGGGATCCCGTTCGCTCCCCACCTCGTAGGTGGCGACGACGGAGAGGGTCGGATCGACCGCGAGCGCGTCGAGCTCCACCAGCCGATCGTCGCCTTCGCCCGCGACGAGCAGCGTGTCGGTGCGGCTCCGATACACGATGGCGCGCGGCTGCGTGAGGGGAGCGAGGCTCGTGCCGGGGATTTGCAGCTCGGGCGCCGGCCCCTCCCCCACGGCCCGAATCAGCGTGGTGTGCTCGCGATGGAGCGGCGCGAGGGGTTTGTCCGAGCCCGTGACGAGCACATCGACCGTGGCCGCCCCGAACCACGCAATCTCCCCCAGTGCGCCGAGCGCGTGCCGCGGCGCGAAAAGCAGGCTCTCGTCGGGAGAAAACGCGAGCGCATACCCGAGCGACGCATTGAGCGTCTTCCCCACGGGCGTGCGCAACGGCGAAGGAGGCAGATCGACGCGCCGGACCGTGGGCGTGCTGCTCCCGAGCTCGTCGATCCGGGTGAGCGGCCCGCCGGTGAGATGCGAGATGTACGCGGATTGCCCGTCCTTCCGAAGCGCGATGCCCCGCGGCTCCCGAGCGACGTCGACCGTCCAGCGAACCTCGTGGCTACGCAGATCGACAGCGCTGATCTTGTGCGTCCAGGCGCTCGTCACGATCGCGAGTGATTGATCCGCCGTCACCGCGAGCCCCCACGCATCGGCCGGGAGTTTTACGCGCGATGTCTCGGCGAGCGACCCGCCGGGCTCGGCGCGGAACTCCACGAGCAGCCCCGGATCGCGAATGGTCACGAGCACACGCCCGGGCAAGGTCACGACCTGCGCGGGCGGCCCCGGCATGGGAAGCGCCGTGCCGGTCCCCGCCGGCGACAAGGGCAAGGCCACGCGCCGGAGCACGTTGTGATCCTCGTCCGCGACGTAGAGCGCGTCCTCGCCCACGCCACGCGCGAGCACGGCGCCTTGACGCGGGCCGATCGACGCGACGTTCGCGGCGGGAGGCGGCGTCGTCGCGGAAGGAGCGGATGCGACCGAGGCCGACGGCAACGCAGCGCCCGCATCGACGGCGGCCTGGTCCGAGCCCGAGCAGGTGCAGCCGCTGCCGAGGCCGAGGGCCCCGCCGAGCGCTATGCAGGCGAGGGCGAAGCGTGAGCCGAGAGATCCGACGCGGAGCAGGGTAGGCACGGAGATGAGAGCAACATACCGCTGCCCGAGGGTCGATCTCTATGAATTTCGCACGGTGAGGGAGGCCCGATCCTTCGCCACGCGGTGGCCGATCCTTCGCCAGCCCAGGGAGAACGATGTCCACTACAACCGGCTCGCCACGCCAAGCAGGATGAGGAACCTGCTCCCGAAAGCGAGGAACGTTCACCGGCAGGCGTCGCTTCTCAACGGCAACAGGGTGGCATGTATGCCACCACCGTTGGCGCGCGCTCGTCGAGGGGGCAACGAAATAGCCTGGCGTGCGGCGGCATGCTATGGCGTACGCCATGATCTTGATGAACAGAGCTTCCGTCGTTCCGCTGATCCTGGCCCTCGCCGGCTGCGGAGCGAATGTGGATGTGGATACGGAGTCGTCGCCCTTTTCCATCCTCGGCATCGATCTTGGCGGCACCGCAGACACGTGGATCGCCGGTCGCTGCCTCGACGAGACATTGCCTCTCGACGGCGACGGGCAGCCCGAGTGCACCGTCGTCGTGGAGCATCGCGACGGCATTTGCGACTGCAATGGCCCGTGGGAGGTGCCACCGTCCCCGGAGAACGCGCACCTTCGGGCCCTCGTCGCCCCGCTTTTCGAGGATAGCTGCCTGTGCGAAATCCCGAGGCTCACCGGGGAGGCGCTCGTCGCTTGTCAGCACAGCGACAACATGGACGAGGCCGTGGCGAACGGGTTTTGCTACGTCGAAAAGCCGAATACGCCGACCATGTCTTGCCTGTCGGAGGACCAGGCCATGGTGCGGTACTATGGAAAGGGGCCGGTGGCGCACTCGCCCAACCGGATTGCGCTCATCTGCCGCGTGGAGCCGTGAGCCCTGGCCCTACCCCGCCTCCGCTTCCGCTCCCGCCCCTGCTCCCGCCTCCGCTTCGGATTCCGTCACCCCTGACCCGGCGTAACCTGCTGGATCCGCGTCTCGCAGACGCCGGCGCACGCCCTTTCGCGCGACCAGGTGCCACTTCCGACCCCCTGGCGTCCGGCGACCCGCAATGAGCGCCACGGCAAGGTCATCACCGCCCCTCACGCCCTCCTCGACGTGTTGAAGACCTTGACTTTTAAAATGATCGTTGAACGACCCAACGCATAGGACATTCCGTGTCCTACGCCATCCGAGCATCGCCCCCCGCAGTCGGAAGCGTGCTCGAAAATGGCCGTTCCAGCATCGATTGGCATTCCGGCCTGGGTGACAGGGGACCACACCGTACCCACATGTCCTCCAGAACCGTACGGACCCAGATCAATCCCCTGGACGGAACCCCAGCCGTCTGCCAATTACATCTGTAGGAAAATGCGGGCGCCCGATGCTCGGGAGCCTGGCCGACGTGTGGCTTATAAACGTTGCCGCCGCCCCGCGTTCGCACCTCGGTAGGACAGGGAATTTTATTCCTGCCGATTCGTGAGGTTCGACCGTGGGTCGTCGTGCATCGCGTCGCCGCGCGGTCGGTGCCTACCTCGTGATGCGCAGAGTTTTTCTCGGCGCTCTTCGAGGGCGGGAGTGGTCCATTTTGCAAAAGGTGAGAACATGAATACGCGGGGCGACATTTCGCCCCGGGGTATGTATCGATAGGTCTACAAGAGGCGTGTGCATCGCCACCACGAGGTGGACGCAGGGCATGGGTCGCGTCTATCTCGCGGATTGTGGTGCGCATGTCGAAGCTCGTGCTCGCCGCAATTCATGCGACGACAGGGGCCGTGGTGTGCTCGTGGGGCGCCTTGCCCGATGGTCTATGCCTCGGGCTGGCATGGCTTTGCTCGCCTCTGTGAAGGCGGCGTCACTCGATCAAAGGAGCGCGGTGAGCATATGAATGAGGAGCTCGAACTGGAGAACGTCACGGATATCGCTTACCGGCTCCACGGCCGGATCGTCGATGCGGCAACGGGCAAAGGTGTCGACGCCGTGCGCGTCGAGCTGTGGGATCGGGAAGGCATCTGCCGGGACCTCGTAGCCGTCGCGAAGACCGACGAGGTTGGCGACTTTGCCATCACCGTGACCGACACGTACCTCGACTCGCTGTTTTTCGCGCGCAGGCCTGCTCTCAAGTTTCATCTCTTCACGGCCACGCCGCAGCTCGAGCCGCCTACCGTCACCTGGCAGCAGCTCGAGCCGCTGACCGTCACCTGGCAGCCGTCTGCCGCAGCGCAGCGCATCCGCATCGCTGTCGACCTCGGTGCGACCAGGGAGGGGCAACCCTCCGAGCTGGTCGTGCGAGGAAGGCTTACGGACTCGGATGGCTCACCTCTCGTTGGAAAGCCGGTCGCCGCCTATGACGTCGTGTATAATACGACACCTCCGACGCCCGAGCCGCCCGAGCCGCCGCTCCTGAATGAGTTGCCCCTGGGTAACGATACCACGGATTCGTCGGGGCAGTTCTGCATCTCCTACACGCCGGCGAACGGTACCCATGCCAATCTCCTGGTACGGGCGACTGTGACGACAGATTCGACGGTCGCCGTAAAAGTCTGTCGTGCTCCCGCCACGGCGCACGTGGACCTCGTGGCAAATAACGCGAGATCGCGCGGACGTTCCGAGGTCCACAGGGTGGCCAAACACGTCGAGTCTGTCTTCAGCCGGGCTGTGCTGATCGATCCCGAACGGGTACTGGAGCTGCAAGAAATCTCGACCCTGATCGATCTGGTGGCTTGCAGGACCGGCGAAGAGCGCGATCTCGTCGACCTGTTCGTAAAGGCGGTTCGTCTCGAGGACGAGATCGATGTCGACTACCATCCCGACGTCAATGTGGCGCTTGTCTACGCGCTCCTGCGGCAAGGTCTGCCCCAGACACGTCGCGAGCTCCTTTCGCAGCGCCGAAGCACCCTCCGGCGCGCACTCGAGCAGGCCATGGGAGAGAATATCATTCCTTCTCTACCGACCGCGAACATCGACGACATCATCGAGAAATTCGTCGTCAGAATGGCACCACTCGCTGCCGGATCGCGGGTGGGTGGCCCCAGCTCGCTTGCCCATATCTTCAACGGGGTCGAGCTCGGGGGACTGGAGGAGGATTTCGCGCGCGCGGTCATCGAACACCAAGGGAAAGGGACCGTCGATGACTTTTGGACGAAGCTCTCCGCGCGTGAGGGTTTCGAGGATCCCGCGACCATCGACAAGCTCAAGCTCGTGATGCAGCTCGGCGCGCTCACGCGCTACCACGCGGGGCTCATCCGTGAGCTCGCTTCGCGTTTCAGCGCGGGTACCCTGACGAGTATTCGTGACATCGCCAAATACGACAAAACTGACTGGTTCACGATTTTCGATATTGGCGGCGAAGCGCCGATTGGGCCCGCACAGGATACGCCGGGCACAGAGCCAGAACATCGACGGGAGAATTACGCGAACGTCCTCCTGAGCACGATGGAGGCGGCCTTCCCCACCGCGGTCATCGCGGACCGGGTCATCCGGGACGAGGTGGCCGGGTCTGGTATTCGCGTGTTCTTCGAGCACAACCCGAATTTCGAGTTCGGCTCGATGCGCGTATCGAAGTACCTCGCGGAAACGAGCGGCGCGATGACGGGCGTGAGCGATGTCGCCGCCACGACCGAGCGGCTGAAGAAGATGGAGCGGATCTTCCACATCACGCCGCGGCACCGTGAGATGAAGCCGCTCCTCGAGGCCGATCTCCACTCGGCGCAGCGCATCCACCGCATGGGCAAACGCCGCTTCGTCGCCAAGTTCGGCTCCGAATTTGGAATCGAACGAGCCGAGGCGATCTTCGGCAGGGCTTGCTGGATCGCGTCCGCTTCCACCGCGCTCTTCGCCAAGTACGGCAGCAGCTTCCATGGGCCGAAAATCGCGACCCTCCCGGACCTCGTGACGCTCGCCACCCCCAACGAGGAACAGAACATCGCGGACTGGACCTCCCTCTTCGGCTCTCTGGATGGCTGCGTGTGCGAGCATTGCAGGTCCGTGTATGGCCCCGCGGCCTACCTCGTGGATCTGCTCGAGTTCCTCGACCGCCACGATTCGAAAATCGAGACGCCGGAGAGCACCGAGCAAAACCCAGCCTACTGGTCGGCCCGGGACGTCCTCATCGGTGCTCTTCCGGGGGACACGGATGCGCCTCCTGCACGAAGGCCGGACATCGCGCGGCTCCTCCTTTCTTGCAAGAACACGGACACGACCCTGCCTTATATCGATCTCGTCAACGAGATCCTCGAGGCCGTCGTTGCCAACGAGCTGGATGGGCTGGACTATCTCGGGACGCAGGACATCACGAGCGCGGGGACGCCGCAGGAGCTTCTGGCCGAGCCCGAGGTGAAATACCTCGCGGCGCGCAATGCGGCCTACGCCGGGCTCGCCGCTGCGGTCCATCCCTTCGATTTGCCGTTCCACCTGTGGGATGAAGAGGCACGAGTCTACCTCGAACATCTCGGCGTTCCCCGGCACGAGCTCGTCGAAGCAATGAAGCTGCCCTCTGGCGATGTCAGCGACCAGATCGCGCGCGAGCGCCTGCGCATGTCGAAGCGGGAGTGGGAGATCGTCACGCAACAAACCTCGGGGGCCCCCACGGCGTATGCGTGCTGGGGAATGCCGGAGGTCAACTGGGTCCAGAAGCTCGCGCCCGTCCCGCGGTTCCTCGAGCAGGCAGGGCTTTCCTTCAATGAACTTCGGGAGCTGCTCGCCACGAAATACGTGAATCCGGCCGCCTCGCCAACGGTGAAGTTGAACCCCGAGACGGGCTGCGATATCGATACGAAATTGCTGGACGGGCTCGACGCAGCGCTCCTCGGGCGGATCCACCGTTTCCTTCGCCTGCGCAAGCGGCTCGGCTTCCGCATCACCGAGCTCGACTGGACGCTCACCTCCCTCGGCGCGACGGACATCGACGCGAAGGTCGTGCGCGACGTGGCTGGTATCGTGGCATTGCGGAAGGAGCTCGATCTGCCGCTGCCCGTGCTCCTCTCGTTCTGGGGGAACATCGGGACGCGTTCGAGCGAGGAGTGGGGCAAGTCGCTCTACGAGGAGCTTTTCCTGAACAAGGCCCTCACGGCCGATCCAGCTTTCGAGGCGGCTCTTGGTGAGCCGGATCCGCAGAATCCCCTGCTCCTCCTCAATCATGCCGCGGGCATTCTCGCGGGGTTGCGCATCAGCGCCGTGGAACTGGCGCTGCTCGTCATGCCCGAAGTTGCCGAGAAGCACATTGGCGTCACGAGCCCGCTCACCGCAGACGCGCTCCTGACCGTGGAAAACCTCTCGCGGCTTCATCGTATCGTCGCGCTGGCGAGGGGTCTGCGCCTCAGTATTCCCGACCTCCTCGTGCTGCTTTCGCTCTCTGGCCTCAGAGCGCTCACGGTGGACTCCGAAACGCTAGCCGTGCCGGCCACCACGCGGGCGTTCGTCGAACTCGTGGCGAAGGTGCGGCGGTCCAGGTTCAGCATTGCCGAGCTGCATTTCCTGGTCCGGCACGCCCCGCCGCCGGGGACGCAAGCGGCGCTCTCCGATGCTGTCCTCCAGCGGATCGTGGAGGACATCAAGGCGGCCCTCGACAAGGTCGTGGCCGAAACGGTTGTCGTCCCGGATCCCGAGGGCGATTCTACCCGCGGGCGTCTGGAGGAGCTCCTCGCCGGGGAAACCCGAGCCGAGCGCGCCGCGAAGGCAGAAGCGATCGTTGCGGTGATCAACGGACGTTCGGCGCTTACGCGGACGGAGCAGCGCACACTCATCGATCTGCATCTGACCCCCTTCTTCGGCAGTGATGTCGCAAAGGCCAAGGACAAACTCGTCGGTCTGTCGAGCGAGGTGGGCGGGCCGCTCCTTGCGGACGTAGACCAGCGGTTCGCGTATGCCCTTGCGTACCTGCTCAACCATCAGCGCAGGGTGCGGGCGGAGAGCGTCGTCAAGCAGAAGCTCGCGACCGAGATGAAGCTCGACGCCGAGATGGTCGAGCACCTGCTCACGGAGGCGCTCGGGTCCTTTGCCATCGAGGCGGCCTCCGCGATATCCGATTTCCTGCCGGAAATGAATGCGGCAGTCGAATACGTCCCGCCCGCTGTCGCGACGGAGGCGCAACGCCAAAACGCCGTCCGGCTCCTTCACAAGGCCGCGCTGGTCATCCAGCGGCTGAAGCTCCACGCGTCGGAGCTGGCCTCGCCGTACCCGACGGACGCAACGCTCGATCTGAATACCCTGCTGCTCGGGGAGCAAGACGCAGACTCGGACCGGCAGGAGCGTTTCGCAAAGCTCTTGCGTCTCGTCGACCTGGCCTCCTTCCGCGACACGCTGCGGAATGGCCGTGAGGATCTGCTGGCCATCTTCGCGAAAAGCAATGCGGGGCAAGCCGCGGCCTTCTATGACGAACTCTCGGCGCGCACCGGCTGGCCGCGTGACGGCGTCGAGCACCTCATCACGGTGACTTTTGCTTTCACGCTATCGGATCTCCGCGACGAGAAGGGGCTCCTCTGCCTCCACCGCGCCTTCCAGCTCCTCGGCCGCCTCGGCGCGTCCGCCGCGCAAGGCACGCTCTGGGCCGATGTCGAGGACGCTACCCATGCCGATGTCGCGCTCGACATCAAGCGCGTGGCGCGTGCCAAGCACGACGACGCGCGCTGGAGCGAGGTTGCCCGCCCGCTGCGCGACGTGCTGCGCGAGAAGCAGCGCAACGCGCTCGTCGGATATCTCGTCGCGAAGCGGGACTACGCGAGTCCGAACGAGCTTTTCCAGGACCTGCTCATCGACGTGGAGATGAGCCCGTGCCAGCTCACCTCCCGCATCAAGCAGGCCATCAGCTCCGTCCAGACCTTCGTCCAGCGCGCATTCCTCCTGCTCGAGAAAGACAAGGTCGAGCTCGACGAGGAGGCGGCCCGTGAATGGCAATGGTTGAAGAGCTATCGCGTTTGGGAGGCCAACCGCAAGGTCTTCCTTTATCCGGAGAACTGGATCGAGCCGGAGCTCCGAGACGACAAGACGCCGTTCTTCAAGACGCTGGAGAGCCGGCTGCTCCAGGGCGAGATCAACGCGGAGACGGCCGAATCTGCCTACCTCGAGTACCTCGAGAGCCTGCACGAGGTGGGGCGGCTCGACGTGGCAGCGATGTGCCACGAGCTCGAAGACGACGTCGATGTCCTTCACGTGATCGCGAGGACGGCCGCGCCGCCGCACCGCTACTATTATCGCAAGCGGATCGATTCGGAGTACTGGACGGCGTGGGAGAAGATCGACCTCGATATCCCGGGGGACCACTTGCTCGCCACGATCTGGAACCGCAGGCTGCATCTGCTTTGGCCCATCTTCGAGGAGCGAGCTGACGGCACCCAAAAAGACGACTCGTCTACGCGCAAGTACTGGAGGATCACGCTCGCGTGGAGCGAGCTCCGAGATGGCGCTTGGGGGCCGATCAAGACCACCGCGAATCTGGGCATCACCGTGCGCCCCACGATCGAGCGCAAGTGGATTTCCTTCATGGTCGAGAGCACCGGCACGGACTTGACGGTGACCTGCCTCGTGAACTGGTACGGGATCAAGATCAGCTACCTGGCTACGTACGCGGTCGCAGGGAGGTTCAAAATCGGGCCGTGTTCGGGGGTGATCGAGGCCGCCTCGGAATCACGAACCTTCACCAAGGACGACGCCTGGGACGAGGGTATGTGGTTCCATGGCTGGGCTCCAGAGTATGCAACGCCGCTGTTCATGGGCTTGAGAGAGATCTATGACTCGGACAAGGCGCTCCTTACTTTCTACAACGAGGAGGAGGAGGTCGAGCAGCAGGGGATTTCGCAGGCCGTGAGGCTTCCGATGCACACATCGGGCTCGGCATCGGGGGACAAGTGGTCGATCAGCGCCCCGGTGCTCAGGAGGACGGGGGACCGGTACTGGATGCTCCAGGACAGAAATCGCGAATTCGTCCAGTTGAGCCCGCACCGCTCGCAGGAGTCTCTGTTCCTCAGCGATTTCGGGCGAGTGTTCTTCATGGATCTTCAGCGCCGCACGGCGACTGCGTGGAAGGATCTCGCGAAGGTCATCCCCAATGGGAAGGCGCCAATCGTCGGCGATGCAGCAAACGACCTCGATGAAGTGGTCCTCGAGTGGGCCAACGAGCCCAAGCTCGATCTCGATGTCGACTACGAGATCGAGCGATTCTACCGATTCCACCTGTTCTACCATCCCTACACCTGCGACTTCACGCGGCTCGTCGCGAAGGGAGGGGTGGACGGGCTGCTGCGCTGGTCCGAGCAGGAGTCGCCGATCCAAGGCCGTTGGGCACCCATCGAGGGGTCCTACGCGCCGCAGGCTCATGCAGGCCAGCCCTTCCCCAAGGAGACGGTCGACTTCTCCTACGGAGGCGCATACTCGCAATACAACTGGGAGCTGTTTTTCCACGCGCCCTTCCTCATCGCCACGCGCCTGTCGAAGAACAGCCGCTTCGAGGAGGCGGACCGCTGGTTCCGTTACATCTTCGACCCGACGGGCGGGGCGCCTGGGGACGGGCCGGAGCGCTACTGGTACGTGCGTCCCTTCCGCGAGAACGTCGACCTCGCCTCGATCCAGGCACAGCTCGAAGAACTCTCGGGCAATCAAACGAGCGTCGAGAACCCGAATGCCCAGCTCATCGCAGAGCTCTTCGGGCTCTCTTCCGAATCGGGAGCCACGCAGGACATGGTGGCGCAAATCGCACGCTGGCGGGAGACGCCGTTCAATCCGCACCTGATCGCACGTATGCGACCGCTCGCCTACCAGAAGGCGGTCGTGATGAAGTACGTCGAGAACCTCCTTTCCTGGGGCGATAGCTTGTTCCAGCGCGATACGCTCGAGTCGATCAACGAGGCAACGCAGCTCTACATCCTGGCCGCGCAGATTCTCGGTGAGCGCCCGCGTCTCGTGAAGGAGAAGGCCGCATCGGACCGCACGTATGCGGACCTCGAGCCAGGCATCGACGAGTTCTCGAATGCGCTCGTCGTCGAGAGCATCTTGCCGCCGCCGGCGCCGAACGCCCTATGCACGCGACGCGAGCCACCGCCGGCCCTCCTGACGCTCTATTTCTGCGTGCCGCAAAACGAGAAGCTGCTCGGGCTCTGGGACACGGTGGCGGATAGGCTGTTCAAGATCCGCCATTGCATGAACATCGACGGCACGGTGCGGCAGCTCCCGCTGTTCGAGCCGCCGATCGATCCGGCGTTGCTCGTGCAGGCGACGGCGGCCGGGGTGGACATTGGCGCCCTGCTGTCGGATGTCAACGTCCCGCTGCCCCTCTACCGCTTCTCGGTGCTCCAGCCCAAGGCGCTGGAGTTCACGAGCAGCGTGATTGCCATGGGTGGCGCGCTCCTCGCGGCGCTCGAAAAACGGGACGGCGAGACGCTCTCGATCTTGCGATCGAGGCACGAGCTCGACGTGCTCACGGCCGTGCGCGAGACGAGGAAGCGCCAGGTCGACGAGGCCATGGAGTCGCTGGCGGCGATTCGACGCTCGCGGGCGGTCATCGAGGAGCGCCTGACGTTCTATAACCGGATCGAGTACATGATTCCGGAAGAGGAGATGCAGGCGAATCTCACGGGTTGGGCCAATTTCGAGACCATGAATGCGGGGATCGCACAAACCTTCGCTTCCGTGCTGAAGCTGGTTCCTCAAATTACGATTGGGGGACCGTTCCCTCCGGAGGTGAAGAGCGAGTTCGGCGGCGTCCAACTTGGCGGCGTTCTGGACGCCGGCGCGCAGTTCCACTCCCTGCTTGCAAGCATGCACCACGCGGATGCGTCGCGGAGTGCGACGGCGGCCAGCTACAAGCGTCGCTGGGAGGAGTGGAAGCTCCAGGAGCGGCTTGCGCAGAAGGAGCTCGAGCAAATCGATCGGCAGATCGTCGCCGGGGAGATCCGCCTCGATATCGCAAAGAAGGAGCTCCAGAACCACGAGCTCTCCGTCAAGAACGCGAAAGAGGTCGAGGAGTACCTGCGCACCAAGCACACGAACGAGGAGCTTTACGACTGGATGGTATCGCAGGCCTCAGCCGTGTACTTCCAGGGCTACAAGTTGGCGTACGAGCTCGCGAAGCGGGCCGAACGGGCGTTCCAGTTCGAGCTTGCGCAGCCTGAGGCGAGCTACGTCCAGTTCGTCCCCTGGGACAGCATGAAGAAGGGCCTGATGATGGGCGAGAAGCTCCAGCACGACCTTCGGCGCATGGAGGTCGCGTACCTGGAGCAGAACAGGCGCGAGTACGAGATCACGAAGCACGTCTCGCTCGCGGAGGTTGCCCCGCTGGCGCTCCTGAAGCTGCGCGAGACGGGCCAATGCGAGGTCGAGCTGCCCGAGGCGCTCTTCGATCAGGATTGGCCGGGGCATTACTTGAGGCGCATCAAGTCCGTCAGCATGACGGTGCCGGTCGTGAACGGACCCTATGCCGGGGTGAACAGCAAGCTCACGTTGCTGAAGAGCAGCGTGAGGATGAACAGCGAGGTCGCTTCGACCCCGAGCCTGGCCGCCAACTATCCTCGGAAGACCGGCGCATCCGGGCCCGATGCTCGATTCCTCGACCATTATGGATCCATCCCATCCATCGTGACGAGCAGTGGCCAGAGCGACGCCGGGCTCTTCGAGCTGGTCTTCCGCGACGAACGGTATCTGCCCTTCGAGGGCGCGGGCTCGGACAGCACGTGGCGAATGGAGCTCGACAAGGGGACGAACCGCTTCGACCCGACGGCTGTGCACGACGTGGTTCTGCACGTGCGTTACACGGCGCGGGAGGGCGGCGAGAATCTCAAGACGGCGGCGCTGAACGCGCTGGGTACCGCTGACGGCCCGACCGGCTTCCGGCTCTTCAGCGCAAAGACGGATTTCCCCGACGCATGGCACGTGTTCATCACGGGCCAGGGAGCTCCGGTCGAGTATGTCCTTTCGTTGCCACTCGGCTCGCGGCTCTTCCAACCGCTGCTCGGGGAGCGCAACCTCGAGATCACGAGGGTGCGTGTCTTCGCCAAGCGATCGGGCGGCGCGGCCACCCAGCTATCGGCCGAGCTCCAATCGCCAGGCGCACCGTTCTCGGGTACGCCGAACCTGACGCTGAAGACTTCTCAGAGCGAGTATGGCGACCTTCTGCTGGTGGATGACATGCCGGCCGCAGAGCCAATCCTCGCGGAGAGCGCGCCCTGGAAATTGAAGGTAGTCACGCTGGCGGATACGAAGCTCGAAGACATCTGGATCGTCTGCGAGTACCAGCAGCAATAGGCTCGGAAGCGACGCTGAAACAGGAGAGAGGGCACGCCATGGAGCAGAAAGGTTTTGCACCGAAGCCCAAGACGACCGCGCCCGAGGCGGTCAAGGCCCCGAGCCCGTCGCTTCCGAAGGGGGGCGGCGCGGTTCGTGGACTCGGCGAGAAGTTCGCCGCGAGCCTGGTGAGCGGCACGGGATCCCTCACGGTCCCGATTGCGGTGTCGCCTGGCCGCGGCGGGTTCGGGCCCGAGCTCGCCGTCGCGTACGATTCCGGCGGTGGCAATGGGCCCTTTGGTGTGGGCTTTCGGCTCTCCGTGCCCTCGATCTCTCGTAAGACCGAGCGTGGTTTGCCCGAGTACGAGGACTTCCGCGAATCCGACGTGTTCATCATGTCGGGCGCGGAAGACCTCGTGCCCAAGCTCGATGAGGAGGGGCAAGGCAACTGGGTGCGCGACGTCCCGAAGGACGACGCTGTCGAGCGCATCGAGCGGTATCGCCCCCGGGTGGAAGGCCTCTTCGCGCGCATCGAGCGCGTCACGGAGAAGGGGGACGGCAACGTTTACTGGCGAGCCACGACGAAGGACAACGTCACGAGCGTCTATGGCCAGTCCGAGGGGGCTCGTATCACGAGCCCTGCGGCCCCGACCAAGGTCTTCTCGTGGCTGCTCGAGCGCACCGAGGACGCGCTCGGGAACGTCATCGTATATGACTACAAGGCTGAGGACTTCGCGAATGTGCCGAATGCCGTCTACGAGAGGCAACGGCTCTCGGGGGACGCGCCGGTCGTAAACCGCTACCTGAAGCGGATCCGGTACGGGAATACAGTGCCCTTCCAGGCACAGGACTTCCTCTTCGAGGTCGTCTTCGATTACGGCGAGCACGGTGCCGTGGCGCCGACGCCCGCGGAGGAGAATCCATGGCCCTGCCGGCAGGATCCGTTCTCGAGCTATCGCTCGACCTTCGAGATCCGCACGTACCGCCTTTGCCGGCGGGTGCTGATGTTCCACCACTTCCCCGAGCTCGGTGAGGATCCGGTGCTCGTGCGCTCCACCGACTTCACGTATGCCGAGGGGCCGGCGCTCACCCGGCTCGTTTCGGTCACGCAGTCGGGGTACATCAAGACGCAGAGCGGCTACTCGAAAAAGTCCCTGCCGCCGCTCGATCTCGGGTATTCGTTGCCCGAGCTCCAGACCGCCGTCAAACTCCTCGATCCACGAAGCCTCGAAGACCTACCTGGCGGTGTGGACGGACAAACCGCACGATGGGTCGATCTCAATGGCGAGGGCATTCCCGGCGTGCTCTGCGAGCAGCAGGGGGCATTTTACTACAAGCAAAACCTCGGTGATGGGCACCTCGCGCCGGCGCGCTTGCTCGCGAGCCGGCCGGCCATGGCGTCGGGCGGCGGAGCGCAGCTCCTCGACGTCGGGAGCGAGGGGCGGCAATGCCTCGTGGAGCTCACACCAGAGGGGACCTCGGGTTATCACGAGCGGACGCCAGAGGGCGGCTGGGGGCCCTTCGTGCCGTTCCCCTCGCAGCCGAACGTCAACTGGAATGACCCGCGGGTCCGTTTCATCGACCTTTCCGGCGATGGACTCGACGACATTCTGGTCACGACCGATCACGTACAGCTCTGGTACCCGTCGCTCGGCAAGGGCGGATGGGGCCCGCCGCGGGTGTTGCCGAAGGTCTACGACGAGGACAAGAGCCCGACGCTCGTGTTCGCGGACATGACGCAGGCGATCTTCGTGGCGGACATGAGCGGGGACGGTTTGCCCGACATCGTGCGCGTCCGTAATGGGAGCATCTGCTACTGGCCGAACCTCGGGCATGGGCGGTTCGGCGCCAAGGTGCAGATGAGCAAGGCGCCGCTGTTCGATGATTCGCACACGTTCGATCCGCGCCGGATTCGCCTCGGCGATATCGATGGGACCGGGACCACGGATATCGTGTACGTAGCCGGCGAAGGTGCAGTCATCGTGTTCAACCAGGCGGGGAACGGCTGGAGTGAGCCGGTGCGAATGCCGGGGTTCCCGACGGCCGATTCCATGTCCACCGTGGGCGTGGTCGATCTGCTCGGGTCCGGTACGGCGTGTCTCGTGTGGTCATCGCCGTGGCGGGGCGTGGCGAAGCCGCCGATGCGGTACATCGATCTTTTGGGCAGCAAGAAGCCGTATCTACTCACGTCGGTCAAGAACAACCTCGGGGCCGAGACGAAGCTCGAGTATGCGCCCTCGACGAAGTTTTACCTGGAGGATCTGAAGGCTGGAAAGCCGTGGGTGACGCGGCTGTCGTTCCCCGTGCACGTGCTCACGCGTGTGGAGACGTTCGACGCAGTCAGCAAGGCGCGGTTCGTCAGTACGTACAAGTATCATCACGGGTACTACGACGGCGCGGAGCGAGAGTTCCGGGGGTTTGGCCTCGTCGAGCAATACGACGCGGAGTCGTTCTCGGCCGAGCGCGGAAAGGGGCTCTTCGCGGAGGCTCCACCGGTGGAGGAGGAATTCCACCTGCCGCCGGTGCTCACGAAGACGTGGTTCCATACGGGCGCGTTCATCGACAGGAGCCGGATCGCGAAGCAGTTCGAGAAAGAGTATTATGCCGGTGACGGGCAGAGACCGGAATTGCCCGATGCCGTGCTGCAGACGGGGTTGTCGCCGAGGGACCTGCGTGAGGCCTGCCGGGCGCTCAAGGGGCAAATCCTCCGCACGGAGGTCTACGCGCTCGATGGTTCCGAGGCGGAGTCGCACCCGTACGTGGTGACGGAGAGCTGCGCGGAGATCCGGCGCCTGCAATCGGCGACGGCGAAGGCGTTCGGGTCTTTCCACGCGTGGGTTCGCGAGAGCGTGGAGGTGCATTACGAGCGCGATCCCGATGACCCGCGCGTCGTGCACACGCTGGTGCTCGAGGTGGATCCGTTCGGGCACGTGGAGCGCTCAGTGAGCATTGCATACGCCCGGCGGAGCATCCCGCAGGACATGCCCGAGCAGGGACTCTTAGCCACCCTGACCGAGAGCGACGTGGTCAACGAGGACAAGCAGCCGAGCTGGTACCGCCTCGGAGTGCCCAAGGAGACGCGAACGTACGAGCTCACGGGGCTCTCCACGACACGAAGCACGCTGTTCTCGTTCAGCGAGGTGCTTGGCGCCGCGGACGCGGCCGTCGCGATCGACTACGAGGCGACGCCCAACAGCAGCACGATGCAAAAGCGCCTGGTCGAGCGGGTACGACAGGTCTACTACGACAGCACGACGCTGTCCGGCTCTTCCCCCGCGGCGCTGCCCTTCGGCACCATCGACGCACTCGCGCTGCCTTACGAGACGTACGCGCTTGCCTTCACGCCCGGGCTCTTGACCGCGGCCTATGGCTCGCGCGTGACCTCGACCATGCTCGCCGAGGGCGGGTACATCGAGGAGAACAGCGAGTACTGGGTGCGAACTGGCCGTCAGGTGTTCGACCCGAACAAGTTCTACTTGCCGGTCGAGATCCGGGATCCGCTCGGCAATCCTACGACCATCACGTACGACGTCCACGACTTGCTCGTGACGTCCGCCGAGGATCCGCTCGGTAATACGGTCACCGCGACAAACGACTACCGCGTCCTCGGGCCCACGCTCGTCACCGACCCGAACGGCAATCGCAGCGCTGTGAAGCTCGACGAGCTCGGGATGGTCGTGGCGACGGCCGTGATGGGCAAGGTCGGCTCGAACGACGGGGACACGCTCACGGATCCAACCACGACGTTCGCGTACGACCTCGACGTATGGCGCACGACGGGCAAACCCAACGTCGTGCATGCTGCCGCGCGCGAGCGGCACGGGGATGCGCTGACGCCCTGGCAACACAGCTACACGTACCTCGACGGGCTCGGGCGTGAGATCCTGAAGAAGGTGCAGGCCGAGCCCGGTCTTGCGCCGGTGCGCGACGAGAACGGGGGGCTTGTCAAGGACGAGAACGGCGCGGTAGTGTTGGCCACCGCCTCGCCGCGATGGGTGGGCACGGGGCGCGTGGTCATTGACAACAAGGGCAATCCCGTCA
>NZ_JAGTJJ010000014.1 GCF_028435365.1 Polyangium jinanense
TTCGCCCGGCCGACCGCGCGCATCGCGCGCTGTCGCCCCGGGTCCAGCGCTTGCGCTGGTCCGGGTGCAGGGGCGGATAGCCCCTGCTGGGGTCCGGGGTGAAACCCCGGCGCTACGCTGTGGAGGAGCCCCTCTCAGAGAATCGTGCAGGCCTCGTCGAAGCTGAAGCGAGGGCTGCGCGGGAAGAGTTTCGTGGCGTCGCCGTAGCCGAGGTTCACGAGGAAGTTCGAGGCGTAGCGGCCGTCGGGGAAGAACTCGCGGTCGAGTTTGTCGTTGTCGAAGCCGGACATGGGGCCGCAGTCGAGGCCGAGCGCCCGCGCAGCGAGCATGAGGTAGGCGCCCTGGAGCGTGCCGTTGCGGAACATGGTCTTCTCGGCGAGGGCCTCGTTGCCCACGAACCAGGAGCGCGCGTCGGCGTGCGGGAAGAGCTTGGGCAGCTCGTCGTAGAAGCGGCGGTCGTTCGCGAGGATCGCCGTGACCGGCGCGGTGCGGGTCTTCTCCTGGTTGCCCGCGGAGACCACGGCGAGCAGGCGCGCCTTCGCCTCGGGGCTCTTCACGAAGACGACCCGCATCGGCGCGCAGTTCGCGCTCGTGGGGGGCATCTTCGCGAGATCGTAGATCTCGCGCAGCACGTCGTCCTCGACCGGGCGCTCGAGCCACCCGTTGTGGGTGCGCGCCTTGCGGAAGAGTTGATCGAGCGCGTCGTCGTCGAGCCGATTCGCCATGCGATCCGTCACCTCTCTGGAGACCCGTTCATTGCGTCAGAAAAAACACGACGGCGCCCACCGTGATCCCCACGAGGACCGCGATCGGGACGAGGAGCCAGAAGCTCGTGCCGCCCTTCTTTTTGCGCGCCACCGCGCGCGGTTTGTCCGTGGCGAGCGGGGCCGCGGCCTTGCGCGTGTCGGAAGGCACGCTCACGACGATCGGCGGCTTCGGCGACGCGGGCTTCTTCAGGCCCGGCGGAGGCTCGCGGCCCGTGGCGAGCGTGTCCGTGACCGACGGCGCCGCGGGGATGGTCGGCGAGGAGCCGAGGACAGGCTCGGCGTCGGCCGGGACGCGGATGATGACGCCGTCCTTCGAGATTTTTCCGCCCTCGGGATCGGTGTCGCGCTCGGCATCGTCCGGAGACGCAGCGGGCTTGATCCCCTTGCGCTTGATCGTGAGCTCCTCGGACGGGAGCGTCGACTGCTCGGGGATCGTGGCGTGCGCAAAGCGGACCGACTCGACCGGGACCTCGGCGATGTTGCGGCGCGCAGCGGATGTCGGCGCGTCCTCGCGCGAGGTGCCGCCGAGCCGATGCGGCGTGGTGCGGAGCTCCGGCAGGACTTTTTCCAGCGCGGCCTTGAGCTCGGTGGCGCTCTGCTGCCGCTGCGCGGGCCATTTTTCGAGCGCGGTCAGGATGATGGCCTCGAGCCCTTTGTGCATGAAGGGCGTGGCGTGGCTCGGACGCGGCGGCGGCTGGCGGATGTGCTTGAGGGCGATATCGATGATGGAGTCGCCGCTGAAGGGGATCTGGCCGGTGACGAGCTGGTAGAGGAGCACGCCGCACGCGTAGATGTCGCTGCGCTGATCGACGCCCTCGCCGCGGCATTGCTCGGGGGACATGTACTCGGGCGTGCCGACGATGACGCCGACCGTGGTGATCGCGGAGCTCGGCGCCGCGCTGATCGGCGGCGCATCCCCGCCTTCGCCCCCTTCCTTCTGCGGCTGCTCCTTGTCGAGGATCTTCGCGATGCCGAAGTCGAGGACCTTGATGCGCTCGCGGCCGGCGGCATCGGGCTGGCCGAGGATCATGATGTTCTCGGGCTTGAGGTCGCGGTGCACGACGCCCTGGTCGTGCGCGACCGTGAGCACGTCGCAGACGTCGATCAAGATGCGCGCGGCCCGCGCCTCGGACAGGCGCCGCTCGACCGAGAGGATCTCGAAGAGATCGCGGCCCTGGAGCAGCTCCATCGCGATGTACGCGACGTTCCCGTCGACGCCGTAGTCGATGATCTGGACGGTGTTCCTGTGGTTGAGGCGCGAGGCGGCCTTGGCCTCGCGGCGGAAGCGCTTGGCGAAGGTGGTGTCGCGCGCGAGCTCCGGGTGCATGACCTTGACCGCGACCTCGCGCGGGTCGGCATCCTGCACGCCGCGGTACACGGTCGCCATCGCTCCCTCCCCAAGGAACGAAGTGATCCGGAACCGACCTGCCAGGGTGCTTCCGATGAGGGCCGCGGCGGTGCTCATACGAACGGGAACATCCGGCAGCCTAACGCGATAAGATGCCCCGTATGGTGAAAATGTGCCGCTCGGCTTCGTCCCGCGGGTCCGTTTGGCCCATGCTCCCCGTCCTCGGTGCGCTCGGTCTCGCCCCATGCGTGGGCTGCTCGACGGTCGAGTACGCAGATAGTGTGAGCCAGGCAAATCCGCTCGACGCCGTCGAGAGTGAGCTCGTCGTCAAGCTGAACGAGATGCGCACGACGGCCGGCGTGCCCGTGCTGAAGGTTTGCGCGACGCTGAACGAGTCGGCATCGGCGCACAGCGACGACATGCGGGACAAGGGGTACCTGAAGGACGTAGGGCTGGACGGATCCACGTCGGTGACGCGCGCTTGCGAGGCGGGATTTTCCGTGGCGTGCGACGGGACCGTGGGAATGGCCGAACTTCTGGCGAAGGGTTACGCCGGCGCCGCGCAGACGCTGGAGCAGTGGGCCACGGACACAACGACGCAGCCGGTGCTCGTGAACGGGGATTTCTCGACGCTCGGCGTGGGTCGGTCGATGGGCGGGGAAGCGCCGATCTGGACGCTCGATCTCGCAGCCGCACAGGATCCGAGCTGCGGCGATCTTTAGGAGGAAGCGCGCCGTGGGGCGCGCCCCCACGACTCAGCTCTTCAGATCGAGCGCGGCTTCGAGGATGGGCCGCGCGCCCTGGATCGCCGCGCGGTGCGAGTAGAACGCAAGGCCGCGGCGTCCGCCGAGCTCCTCGCCACCACCCGCGCGGCCAGGGCCGCCGTGCACGCTCTGCGGGAGGACCGTGCCCGGGCCAGGCGTCTGATCGGCAATCTTCTCGCTGCCGAAGTAGAGGCGGCCGTGGTACGGCGACAAACCGAAGATCATGTCGGTGACGAACGCGCGATCGTCGCTGTACACCGAGCCGACGAGCATGCCGCCGCCGCGGCGGACGAGGTCCGTCGCGCGGGCAGAGGACCCGTCGTAAGGGACGATGGTGGCGCAGGGACCGAAGACCTCGTGCTGGTGGACGTCACGCGCCGCATCGGGATCCTTGCAGTGGAGGAGCGTGGGCGGGACGAAGTAACCCTTGCCGTCCTGCGCGCCGACGCGCTCGAAGGAGCCGTCACCGAGGACGATCGAGGCCTCCGCGGCGAGCTTCTGGATGCCGGCGCGGATGTCACGGAGCTGCGCAGCCGTCGCGAGCGGGCCGACAGTGACGCCTTCGAGCGCAGGGTCGCCAACCTTGACGTCGCGCAGGAGGCTCGTGAGCTCGTCCTTGATCTCGCCCTCGATCGCCGCGGGGACGAGGATGCGGCGGATGGCGGTGCACTTCTGTCCGGCCTTCTGCGTGATGTCGCGGGAGACCTCGCGCAGGAACATGCGGTACGTGTCGGAGCCGGAGGTGACGTCGGGCCCGAGGACGGCCGTGTTGAGGCTGTCGGCCTCGATGTTGAGGCGCACCGAGCCGTGCACGACGGCCGGCAAGGCGCGAAGGCGCGCGCCGGTGTCGGCGGATCCGGTGAAGGCGAGGACGTCCTGGCCACCGAGGTGATCGAGCATGTCGCCGGGCGCGCCCGCGATGAAGGAGAAGGCGCCCGCGGGGAGGATGTTCGCCTCGACGAACAGGCGCGCGATCCGATACGCGAGCAGGGCCGTGCTCGTCGCGGGCTTGGAGACGACGGGCATGCCGGCGAGGAGGGCACAAGCAGCCTTCTCGGCGAGGCCCCAAGCGGGGAAGTTGAAGGCGTTGATGTGCACGGCGACGCCCGCGCGGGGGACGAGGACGTGGAAGCCGAAGAAGCGCGGGCTGCGGCCGAGCTTTTCGCCCTCGCCGTCGACGAGGAAGCGCGCGTCGCCGAGCTGCTTGCCGAGCTCGGCGTAATACGCGAGCGTGCCGGAGGCGCCGTCGATGTCGAACTTCGCGTCGCTGCGGGTGTTGCCGCCGTTCTGGATGGCGACCTCGATCAGGGCGTCGCGGTTCGCGTGGATAGCGCGCGACAAGGCGAGGAGCAGCTCGCCGCGCTGCGCGAAGGAGAGGGCGCGGAGCGCAGGGCCGCCGACGTCGCGAGCGTGGGCGAGGGCGCCCGCGAAGTCGATGCCCTCCGTGCTGGCCTCCGCGATGGGCTCTTCCGTCGTCGGATTGACGAGCACGGCCGCCTTGCCAGAGCCGTGAACCCAGGCACCTGATACGTAGCTTGCGAGTCGTTCCATCGGTCCGCGCTCTATACCGCGGACACGCGCCTCGCGGAACCCGGGAGCGCGAGAGGCCGAGCGAACCCGGCCCCCTCCTGATCAATCCATGAAGTCGGGATCGTCGCAGGGAGCCTGACGCAGCGCGCGCTTCGTGACGGTCTTGTTCGAGGAGTCGCCCTTCTTGGTCTTGATCTCGACGCTCTCGGGCGTGTCCTGGAACCAGAACTCGATCGTGGTGGGCAGCTCCCAGATGTTCTTCGTCGGGTCGAGGGTCTTGAAGCGGTCCTGGTTGCCGAGCCCGACACTGATGGTCTTGTACTCGTCCGTCTGGACGATGAAGCAGGTCTTCGAGTCGGCCGCGCGGCCAGGGGCGTAGACGTAGCCGTTCGTGCCCGACTTGAACTCGAAGGTGAAGCTCTCGAGCACCTTGCCGCTCGCGTCCTTCGCTTCGAGCTTGTGCGCGCCGCTCGCGACGTTTTTCGTGACGACGACCGCCGCGTTCTCCGTGGCCGCGTTCTTCAGGTCCTTGGCGAGCTCTTGGCCGTCGAGCGTGACGCTCACGCCGTCCTTGCCCGTGACGTTGACGATGCGGACCGACGGGTGCGTGTAGCCGTACCACACGAACGCGCCGATCCCGGTGGCGCCCAGGACCACGGCGACACCGATGCCCACGACCTTGAGCATGTTGAAGCCGCCGCCCTGCGCCTGCTGCGGCATGGGCGCGCCCATCGGAACGCCCATCGGGGGAGCACCCATGGGAGCGCCCATCGGCGGAGCGCCCATCGGAGCGCCCATTGGCGGCGCACCCATCGGCGCTCCGGGCTGCGGGCCGTACCCCATGCCAGCGTGCGGAGCATTTCCGTACGGCGGCGGCTGCCCCACGCCAGCCTGCGGAGCATCTCCGTACGGCGACGGCTGCCCCATGCCAGCCTGCGGACCATACCCGGGATACGGCGGCGGCCCCATGCCAGCGTGCGGAGCATTTCCGTACGGCGACGGCTGCCCCATGCCAGCCTGCGGGTCATTTCCGTGCTGCGGAGGGCCGTAGGCGCCTCCCTGCTGCGGATAGCCTTGCGGCGGATAGCCGGGCGGACCTCCCGGGGGATACCCCCCACCCGGGGGCGGCATGTTGGCCATGGCGGATTCTCCTTCGATACGAGACGTCGTCGCGCCGCGTCACGCGAGCGCGCACCCCCACGAAAACGAGCGTGCGCGGCGATGATAGGAGGGATCCGAAGCGGCTGTCTCGGGCAAAGAGGGAAAACCGCGGCGAGCTCTCTCAGCCGTCACAGACGGCCGCAGCAAGCAGCGCGCCGATCCTCGCGCGGACGAGCTCGAGCTCCCGCACCGCGAGATCGAGCTCAGCCTGGCGGAGGCTCTGCGCGGACGTGACGAGCTCGAAGCTCGTGGCCGTGCCGGCGTCGTACGCGAGCTGCGTGAGCCGCGCCGTCTCGCGCGCCAGATCCCGCGCCTTTTCCGAGATGACGAGCGCCTGCTCCGCGACCTCGACGGCGCGCATGGTCTGCTGCGTGTCGAGCCGCGCTTGCCGCTCGGCCGCCTCGAGCCGCGCCTCCTGCTGCTGGACGGCCGCGCGCGTCGTCCGGACCTCGCCGTAGCGGCTGCCCTCGTAGATGGGGATCGTGAGGACCGCGCCGATGGTCCACGTGTAGTTCTTGAGGTTGCCCTGGCCGAGGTTCATGGCCGTGAGCGTCGTGGTCGCCTCCGCCGTGGGCAGGAAGCCGAGCCGCGTCTCCCGGGCCTGGCGCTTGGCCACCTCGAGCTGCTGGCGCGCCGCCACAACGTCGGGCCGATCCTCGGGTTTACCCGCGGAGCACGTGCTCTCGATGCTGTGCTTCATGTCGTCGAGCGAGATCGTGGGCGGCACGCCGTACGCCACGTTCTCGCCGAGCGCGAGGCCAAGCGACTCCCGCGCGCGGCGCAGCGACTCGTCGCTCTGCACGATCTGCGTGCGTGCGAGGTTCGTGTCCTGCTCGGCGCGGACGACGTCGAGCTGCGTGCCCGTGCCGAGCCGCGCCTTTCGTTTCGTGAGCTCGAGGCGCTCCAGCGAGGTGCGCAGGCCGCTGCGATTGATTTCGCTCGTGCGCTCCGTCGTGACGACATTGACGATCGCCACCGCCAGGTTCGCGAGGAGCTGCCGCCGCCGATCCGAGACGCTGGCGCGCGCCGCGTCGACGTTCTTTTGCGCCGTTCCGATCGCGTACCAGTTGCGCAGCGACAGAATCGGCACGCGCGCCGTGACGTCGCCGCGAAGGACGGGCGTGTACGGCAGCGGGATGTACTGCGCCGGCGTGTTGTCGATGAGGCACGTGCCCTGCGTCCTCTCGTCGTTGGTAGGGACCGCCGGGCCCACGGGGCAGAAGAGGAACCTGCCGTCCGACAGGATCATGTTGTGGTTGACCGATCCCGTGGCCGTGACCGTGGGCAGCGCGCGCCCGAGGGCCTGCGTGCTGAGCCCCTCCGCGCGCGCGACCTCCGCCTCCGCGATACGCAAATCGGGCGCGCGCGTCTCGACGATCGTGACCGCCTCGCGCCAGGTCGCGAGCGTCTTCGGCGCGGCGGGGACCGGCGCGAGGAGCGGATCGTCCACGGCGATCGTCGGCGGCGTCGCCGCGGGCGCTTGCGGCGCGGGGGGCTCTGGCACGCGCGGCGCGGCCGGCTGCGCGGCGAGCGGCGCGGAGACGAGCAACGCGAAGGAGAGGAGCGGCGTAACGAGCGAGGCTCGGACCCAGCGAGAACGGCGCATGGCGCTTCGATGTAGCACCGCGCGGGCGACGACAAGCGGGAAGCGGATCGAAAGCAGCAGTTAGTCGCGCGCGGAAGGACGCTGGCGCGCCCGCTGCTTCTTCGGTTTGGCGCGCCGCTCACGGCCCGAGGCTTCCACGCTCTCCGGCGCGCCGGCATCGAGCCAGCGCCAGAGCGCCATCTGATCGGCCGTGGCCCCGCGCCGGATGGCGCGCTTGAGCACGCGCTTGGCGAGAACGAGCTTGCCGGAGCGCGCGAGGGCATGCGCGTAACTCGCAGCGATGTCCGCCTCCTCGGGCTGCGCCTCGCTGGCCTTCGCGAGCAAGGGGAGCGCGTCGTGCGGGCGACCCAAAGCCACGTCGTAGAGGTGGCCGAGGTTATGCGCGTACCAGGGGTTGTCCGGCGAGAGCGCGAGGGCCCGCTCGTAGGCGCGCGCCGCATAACGGAAGTTTCGCAGGAGCGACTGCGCGAGGCCCATGACGGCCCACGCCCCATCATCCCGGCCGTCATGCGCGAGGACCTTGCGCGCGAAGAGCGCCGCGCGCCAAGGGTCGTGCTCGACGCCGAGCTCGGCGAGCTGCCGATGCGCCGCGACCCAGGGCACGCTGCCCGGCTCGGCGATGCGGGTGATGCGCGCGAGCAGGGGCAGGATGTCCTCGACGCCGAGGCCCGCCGCGATCGCGCCGTCGACCTCTTGCCGGAGCCTCCCGACCTCGTCCTCCCATCCGCGCCGCGCCATATCCAAGGGGATACGACCTTCGTGCATTCTCCGCCAGCGGGGTAATTGGAGAGCAGGACGCCGGAAGTGATCCGGCGTCCCGAGTGTCGACCAAGGGCGGAGATCGCCGGGAATTGGCTCAGGGCTCGACGACGCCCGCAGCGTCCGCGTCGATTTCGCTGCCCGCGGCGCCGCGCTCCCGTGCCGGCTCGGCCATTACGGTGCGACCGGCAAGCGTCGCCCCCGACAACCCAGCCACGGCACGCGTGAGCTCGGTGCGCCGGACGCTGACGAACGCGTTGCGCTCGCGGACGCGGATCCGCTTGACATCCGCCTTGTCGAGGCCGATCTGGTCGAGCAGGAGCGACTGAAGGTCGGCCGCGCGGACGCCGTCGCGGCGACCCACGCTGACGAAGACCTCGGCGTAGTCCCCGGACGAACCCTCCTGCGGGCGCCCCGGATCCGTGTCGTCCGGCCCCACCTCACGCGCGACCTCCCGCGGACCCGAGAGCGCCGCGTCGCCGAGAATCGGCTCGTCGTCGCCCTCCTCCTCCGGCGGCTGCCAGCTCGTGAAGTCGGCGTGACGAACCGGCGCTGCGGCGCGCGCCTTCGGCGGCGGCAACGGATCGGCCGCGCTGACGGGCGTCGGCGGAACCTCGTCCCCGCCACGCGCGCGGGCCGGCCGCGGCATCTCGGGCCGAGCCTCGCGGCGACTGCGCGTACGGCGCCCCGACTCCCGCGGCTCGCGCTCCTCGCCCGAGGCGCGCTCCTCGCGCTCCTCCCGACGCGGCCGTTCCTCGCGCTCCTCGCGACGAGCACGCTCCTCACCGGCCGCGCGTGGCTCGCGCTCCTCGCGGCGCGGCTTCTCCTCACGCGCCTCGCGCTCCTCGCGGCGCGGCTTCTCTTCGCGCGGCTCGCGCGCGGGCTTGGCCTCGGCCTTCGCCGGGGCAGGGGCCGCCTCGACGCGCTTCGGCAGAGGACCGGCGCGGCGCGCAGCCGCCGCTTCGTCCTTCACCGTCGGCCGCGCGCCCAGATGATCACGCAAGAGCCCCGCGAGAATCCGCTCGTTCGCGTCATGCGAAAGAATGCGACGCGCGAGGGAGAGATCGTCCGGGTGCGTACCTTTCGGAGCGAACGCCTCGGCGAGCATGTTCACGAGGTCCGCCTCGGCGCGCGTCTTGAGCTCGCCCTCGGTCGGGATCTGCCGCTCGATCGGACGGATCTTGTACGTGAGCCGGACGAGGTAGAGCCCGCCGATGTCCTGCGGCGCGATGAGCGAGATCGCGGTGCCCGTGCGGCCCGCGCGTCCGGTGCGGCCCGTGCGGTGGACGTACGCCTCGGCGTCCTGCGGGAAGTCGTAGTTGATGACGTGCGTGAGGAGCGAGATGTCGATCCCGCGCGCCGCCACGTCCGTCGCGACGAGGAACCGGAGCCGGCCCTCGCGCGTCGCGCTCATGACCTTCTCGCGATCGGACTGCGGCAGGTCGCCGTTGAGCCAGTCCGCATCGAAGCCCTGGCGCTGCAGCGCGTTCGCCACGCGCTCGGTCTCGTCGCGCGTGTTGCAGAAGATGACCGCGCTCTCCGGGTTCTCGACCTCGATCACGCGGATGAGCGCGCCGAGCTTGTCGCCCGCGACCATGTACACGAAGTGATCGATGGAGAGCGCGCCGATGTGGTCGCCCGAGAGCGTGACGAACTCGGGGTTCTTGAGCTTGCTCTTCGCCATCCGCTCGATGTCGGGCGGCAAGGTGGCCGAGAAGAGGAGCGTCTGGCGGTTCTCGGGCAAACGCTCGAGGATCGCGCTGAGCTCACGCTCGAAGCCCATCGAGAGCATCTCGTCGCACTCGTCCAGGACGAGCAGGCGGATGGTCTTCGGCTCGAGCGTGCCGCGGCGCAGATGATCGAGCACGCGGCCAGGCGTGCCCACGATGACCTGCGCGCCCGCGGCGATCGCATCGATCTGCCGCGGCATCGGCGCGCCGCCATACACGGGCACGACGCGCACGCCCTTGCGCTTGCCAAGCCGCTCGATCTCGGCCGTCACCTGCAGCGCGAGCTCGCGCGTCGGGCAGAGCGCCAAGACCTGCACGTTCGCAGCCGAGCGCTTGACGATGTGATCGACGATCGGCAGCCCGAAGGCCGCCGTCTTGCCGGTGCCGGTGCGCGCTTGCACCACGGCGTCGCGCCCGCGTGTCGCGGGCTCCCACACGGCGACCTGCACCGGCGTGGGGTTCACGTAACCGATCTCGGCCAGCGTCTCGCGCAGCTCGGCCGAGAGGGGCAGGACGTCGAAGGTGGGCGCGGTCGCGGCTGCCTGGCCGGCCGCTGCGGGATCACTCGTGCGAGCCTCGGAGGCGTTCGCGCCCTGGGAGGTGGGATTCTGGTCTGTCATTCGTCGCCGCTCTGGAGTTCAGGGGCCTTTGGGGGGTTCGCTGGCTTTCGCGAGATCGGTGTTCACGATCTCCTGCACCTGGCGCCGCAGCGGGGCCAGGTCCGAAGCCTCCCGCCGCGCTGCATGTTCCTCCGCATAGCGGAGCCGCTCGATGGCGTCGAGAGCGCCCTCGTCCTTCGCCGACCCCTTGCACGTGGTCGCGACACCCTCGAAGTACTTCCACTCGGGCTCGAGCGCCGCCCGGAAGCGCGCGATCGCCCCGTCTTCGCCGTCCGTACCGGGGGCGGCCGCCCGCGCCCGATCGACGGCCCCGACGAGGGCCCGGAGCCCCTCGTGGCAGCCGCCATACGGGGAAGGGGGGTGCGCAGTGAAGAACACCTGGACGGAGATCTGGATGGTGCCCGCGAGGCAAACGGCGCCGATGATGCCGTAATAAATCGCCCCGGCGACCGTGCGGCCGCGTCTTCGGGCGGATACGGGCCTCGCGGGCCTCTCGGGGTCGGGTTCCATGGCGAACGGTCCCCGCCCGTCAGTTGAGCTCGCTCTCCGGGCGTTCGGCCTGCTCGGCCTCGAGGAACGTCGCGGTGATCTCGCGTTCGAGCGCCAAGCTGATCTCCCGCTCGATGCCCTCGACGCTGCCCGCGAGCCGGGCGACGTTGATGGCATACACGAAGATCCGCGCACAAGGCGCATCGTTCCGTCCGCCACGCGAGAGCTCGTCGGAGACGAGCCCATCGAGCAGGACGAGCGCCCGCGGATCGACGCCCTCGGCGACGAGCTCCATGCCCGGGACATCGGAGACGTACACATCGGCTCCGTCGACATACCGACGCAAGACGGGATTCAGCCCGGCGATCGCCTTCTGCGCGAGGCCGGCAAACGCCTCGCGACCCGGCGCCCACGGAGGCAGCCCCATCTCGATGTCGAGCTCGCGCGCATGCAAGAAGGCCTGCGTTGCGCCGCGCATGTCGCCGCGTTCGTCGCGAACGAGCCCGAGGTAGTAGTACGCCTCGACGTGCCGCGGATCTTTCATCGCCGCCTCTTCCACGAGCCGCGCGGCCCGCTCCGTCTGCCCGATCTCGTATAACGCGCGCCCGACGAGGAACGTGTGGTTCGGGTTGTCGTAAGGCCCGCTCGGAATCCGCTCGACCACCCGCGCCGCCTCTTCCGTGTCCCCCTTCGCGAGCAGGGCATCGAACTTGAGGAGGAGCGCATCGATGATCTCTTCGTCGACCTCGGCGAGATCGAGCGCCTGGTCGCACATCTCGATCGCCTGGTCGTACTCGCCGAGCGGGTGGATGTAGACCTCGGCGGCGTTGAGCATCGCCTCCAGGTACGTGTCGTCGAGTGCGATGGCCTGCCGGTAATTCTCGATCGCCTCCTCGCCGTCCCCTTCGAGGGCCGCGACGTAACCGAGGAGGTTGTGGGCCTCGGGGGAGTTGGGATCGAGCTCCAGCGCTCGGCGCGCCGAAGCCTCGGCGCCGCGGGTATCCCCACGCTGAACGAGATCCCACCCGCGATCGAGGTGGGCCGAGAACTGGTCCATGACGGCCTCAACAACTGTTCGACACTCCGCCCCAAGTCAAGTCTCTTGGGGAGGGTGTGGGCTCGATGGCCCACACCCTACGGCCCTCAACTCCGCTTCGCTTCGTTCGGGCCTACCCGGCGTTCGGGGCTGCTGGCTCGCTGGATATGTCCAGATTACCAGAAAGGCCGTAGGTGCTGGTTTTTTCTGAGGGATTACTCGTGGACGACCACGAGCGTGCCGCGGTTCTCGGGCGTGGACCAGACGGCATGCCAGCCTCGAGGGAGGCGAGGCTCGGCCCAGAAGAAGATCTTCTTCGCGTCGAGCGGCGACAGGTTCACGCATCCGTGGCTCATCTCGCGGCCGAAGTTCGAGTGCCAGAACGCGCCGTGCAGCGCATACGAGCCCTCGAAGTACGCGACGTACGGGACGTCCTCGATGCTGTAGGGCAGGTCGCCCGCAACCGTGCCGTCGCCGTCCATGGTCACGGCGATGTGCTTCTCGCGGATCCGGAACGTGCCCTTGATCGTCGAGTGATCCTTCGCCTTGTTCGTCGACTTCCGCCCCGGCGACACGAGCGCCGCGTACACGGGCTTGTCGCCCTCGATCGCGAGGATCGTCTTCCGCGTGATGTTGACGTCGATCCACTTCTCGCCCGGCGCGAGATCCGCCGGCGGAGGGCCAGGCTCGGTGTAGGTGGCGTCGACGCCCTTCATCCACCAGCCTTCGGTGGTCTGCCGGTACACGACCGACTTCACCGTCGCCGTCACGCCCGTGAGCCCGACCGCAGTGAACCGAGGCGCCGGGCCCTTCACCTTCACGTTCTTGTGCTCGTCGTCGATCTCGAACTTCGACGACTTCGTCGCGAGGATGAAGCCGACCTGCTTGACGCCCTCGGGCACGTCGATGCCCTGCGAGGTCGGGGGCTTGACGATGTACATGCGGTCGCTCGGCGCGACGAGGCCCGCCGTGGTCTTGTACCAGAGCCGCCCGTTCCACCCGAACGTCTTGTCCACCGCGACGAAGAAGCCCTTCACCATGCGCTTCGCGACGGTGCCGTCGGCGTCCGACTCGAGCTCCTTCAGCGTGACGTTGACGGGCTTGCCCGGCTCGATCTGTTGCCACCAGGGCTTCGGCGGCTCCTCGACCGCAGGCCCCGCGTCGAGCATCGCCGCGACCTCGGCCGAAGGCATCGGCGACGGCGCGCTCGGGGCGCCTTCCTGGCTCGCCGCCGGGGCCGCCGTGTCGCCCGCCGCTGACGCGCTCGCCGAGGGCGTCGCCGCAGCCGATGCCGTCTGATCCTTCGCCGCCTCGTCCTTCGCGCTCTCGGCCTCCTCTTCGGCCTTCTTCTTCTTGCGCGCCTTCTTCGCCATCTCGAGGTACGGCTCGTACTTGATCATGTCCTCCTTCGAGGGGACCGATCGGTAGAGCGGCGTGCCGTGCGCCGTGTTGTAGGCGTAGCGGTAAGGCAGCACCTCCTCGAGGTTCGGCGCGGTGATGCCCATGCGAACCTGAGGGTTCGTGAGATCCGTCGTGGCGTACTTGCCGCAGACGTAGCCGCCGTCGAGCAGGCGATACCAGCCCTGCTGGCACGAGGCGTTTTTCGTCGGGTTCGGATCCACCGGGACCTTGCCGCCGAGCCGGATGTAGCCGAGCCGCTTCTTGCTCGACTCCATCGTCGGATAGACCGGCGTCTGCACCGCCAGCCCACCGAGCAGCGGGCCGGTGTAGGGCTTTTCGGCCTCGGCGACCTCGGCGCTCGCGTCGGCGGCCGCGTCGGCGCCCGCATCTCGGGAGTCGGCCGGCGTCGCCGTCGCGACCCGCGCAGAACCCTTCGGGGCCGGGGGCGTCGTGGGGGGAGGGGCGGGGAGCTGGCTCGTCCGCGTGGGCTTGTCGACGGAGGCGCCAGGCGGCGCATCCCCGTGGCAACCACTCGCCCACGCGACCGCGCCCGCGAGGCCCGCGGCCACCGCGAAGCCGAGCGCACTCGCCGCGAGCGTGGAAGGCGCCTTCCCCTCGGGAGGAGGAGGCGCGGGCTCGCGACCCGCCGGCACGCGGGAGTTCATCGCCACGCGGGGTCGATCTTGTTCACGCCGAGGCCGATCCACTGGAGAGCTTCCCATCGCCGAAAAAAGCGCCTCGTCTTCTCGACCAGACGGGCTCGGGGGTCTTCGTACCCGTTCCTGCATCGTCGATCCAGTTCTCTGCAAAAGGGATGAGAAAGCCGCTTGAAAGGAACGTGCCACGGAGCGCTCGGCCCCGATGACGCCCGGCCATGCGCTGCTACCGTAGGGTCCGTGGAGCAGCGGACGCGGCCCCGTGGCCGGAAAGACACGAACGAGCCGGTCACGCCTCTCGGGCGAATCCGCGCGGCCGCTCCACGCGCCTTCGTGGTTGCCCTGACGATCGCGCTCCTCCTGCACCTGCCGCTGCTGCCGACGCGTCTGTTCGCTTGGCTGTCGCTCCTCTTCGGCGAGGAGATGTCGATGGTCGACATGGAGGGCGAGGTCGTGATCCCCATCGATCTCGATCTCGTGCCCGGAGAAACCGCAGCGCCGGCGCCCGCACCGGAATCCGAGCCGACCGCCGCGGAGCCCGATCCCGCCGCCGAACCCACGAAACAAGCCGAGCCAAAGCCCAAGAAGAAAACAGAGCCGGCCGACGCAGGCCCGGATGCCGAGGCGCCAGACGCAGGTCCCGACGCAGAAGCCGAGGACGCAGGCACAAGCGACGCAGGGCCGGAGGACGCAGGGGTCCCCGATGCAGCGCCTCTCGATACGGATGGCGGCACGCAGGCGCCTGACGCAGGCGCGCCGATCGCGGAGCTGCCCGACGCAGGCGCCGACGCGGAGGTGGTCGCGAAAGCGGAGCCGGATGCGGGCCCGGATGCGGGCGCACCGGCGCCGGTCGCGGAGTTGCCCGACGCAGGCGCGGACGCCGGAGGCCCGAAGCTCAAGGATCCGCTCGCGACCGCGGGTTCGGCCGCGGAGATCGCTTCGAAAAACCCAAACGTGCAGGTGCTCATCGCCGGCGACCGGATCCGCAAGCACGAGCTCGGGACCTGGTTCAGCCGAATCCTCGTGGGCATCCCGCAGTGGCAGTCCTTCTTCAAGGACACGCCCATCGATCCCATCCGCGACCTCGACCACCTGCTCATCGCGGGCCCGCAGTTCCGCGACTCGCGCAAGGTCGTCGCGGTGATGGACTTCAACGTGCCCGAGGCAAAGATCCGCGCCTCGATCGAGGCGATCGTGAAGCGCAGCGATCCGCCGGGCCATTGGCTCGAAGACACGCCCGTGCCCGCCGCGATCGCCAAGGCCGACAAGGGCGAGCGCATCTTCGCGCTCGTCCCGGGCAAACGGATCCTCGTGGTCCTGCCCGCCGACGCGAAGGGCGAGCTCGCCAAGGTGAAGTCGACGAAGGGCTTCAACAAGTCGAGCGGCGTGGGGATCGCGCTTTCGATGGTCACGCCGCACCGGGCATTCAAGGGCCTGCCGTTCCAGATCCCCGATACGTTCAAGTGGATGCGGCTCTCCGTGACGCCCACGGACGACGGCGGCGCGGACGTGCTGCTCGAGGCGCAGGACAAGGACGCGGACCTGGCCCAGAAGCACGCCGGAGAGCTCGGGCCGATCGTCGAGGGGTTCCGGAAGGTCGAGATTCCTTTCATCGGCCGGTTCGAGGTCCTCGGGCCGACGCCGTTCGTCGCGGAGGGGGACCTGGTCCGCGCGACCACGCACGTGACGAACAAGCAGCTCAAATACATCATGAGCGCGGTCGAGCAGCAGCTCGCGAAACAAGCGAAAGCCGCGGAAGAGGGCGGGAAAAAAGCGCCCTGACGCACGGTCGGCCCACGGCCGGGCCTTCGAAAGAGCCCGGAAGACTAGCCAGGGCGCGCGCGTTCGGTTAAGTCGACCCGCGCGCGACGCGCGACAGAGCACGCCCTGCCATGCCCGCCGACCAAACGCCTCACGAAGTCCTCGCCGAGCTCGCCGGTCATCCGCGCGGCGACGATCTGGCCCGCCTCGTCCACGCCATCGCGTTCGCCTGCGCCGACGAGCGAAGGACCTCGCTGCCCGACGGGGCCCGCGACGCCGCTTCCAGGCTCGGCCTCTCGGCCGAAGACGCCGAGACCCCCTTCGGCAACGTGCTCGCCGCGCTCGAACGGAGCCCGAACGAGCCCACAGGGCCGGCGACACGCGCACTCCTGTCGGCGCTGCTCGCCCGCGGCATCGCGCTCGCCCCGCCGGAAGGCGTGGAAGCCGAGCGGCGCGTGGTCGAGGCGCTCGCGTGGGTCGCCGCGCACACGCCATTGGATGCGCTGTCCGCGATCGATGCTGCGCTCGGGCCGAAGGCTGACGGGCTCTGGCGAGAAGCCGCGGCGCTCGTGCGCAGGGCAGACGAAGGAGCCGCGCCGCTCGTGGGTCGCGCCGGGGCGCTCGTGGTGGCCGCAGCGCTCGGCGCGAGCTCGTCGCCGGCTGCGCGGGACGACGCGCGGACGCTCGCCGCCGAGGCGCGTGATCCCGTGGTGCGCGCGCTCCTCCAGGACGCGCGGAGCCCCGGCGCGGCCGCGGCCGCCGGTGAGCTCGTCCCGCCGCCGCGTGGTCCGGTGGCGCTCGTGCTGCTCGCCGTGACAGGCCTGCTCTTCCTGATGCCGATCGCCCGCCTGCTCGGGCGTTTCGTGCTCCGCTACCGTTGCCCCGCGGAGATGCGGGTCTCGCCGCGCTCGATCACGGTGCTCGCGAAGACGGAGCTGCTCGGACGGACGGTACGCGAGCGGGAGATGGTCTTCCCGGTCGAGGGTCTGACGCGCGTGGCCCGCGAGGTGCGCTATCCGCGGCTCGCGATGTACGCGGGGCTCTTCGCGCTGGCGATCGGCAGCTACGTGGGCATCTCGCTCTTCGTCGACGGTGCGCGCGCGGGCTCGCCGGATCTGCTCGGCATGGGCGCGCTGCTCGTGGCCGTCTCCATCGCGATCGACTTCGCCCTGACGAACCTGATGCCCGCCTCGCGGGGTCGCTGCCGCGTGGTGCTCGTGCCGCAGAAGGGCCCGACGGTCGCGCTCGGTCGCCTCGATCCAACGCTCGCGGACAGCGCGCTCGGCCGCTTGCTCCAGGGCAGCTCGTCCTGACGGCGACGCCTCTCGGAAAAACGATCGACAATTTGGCCCGACGCGCGCGCCTCGGATAGGGGACGTCGTGTACCGGCGATCCGGCGCGCGTGGCGCAGCCGGGTGGGCGAGGACCGACCCCAGAGGCGTACGCGCGTGGTGCGCGGCCGAGGCGGCAGCCTGCCGGATCGGGAGAGGTGTCTCATGCGACGCAAGAGCGAGATGCTGGCGGAGCTCAAGCAGATGTTGAACGAGGCCCTCCGCGCGCAGAGCGCGGGCGCGAGCTACACGAAGCTCGCCAAAGCGCAGGGCGCGGTCGACGGGTACATGCGGGCGCTGCTCGACTCCGGTGTCGCCACGAAGCAGGAGCTGCTCGAGATCGTCGCCGCGGAGCGCGCGCGGGTGAACGGCCCGGCGACGCGCGAGATGCTGCTGGAGACGGCCGCGGAGATCGCCGCGGCGTAACGCGGAGAGGGAAGGGAAGGGCGCGCCCCGAAGAGCGCGCCCTCGTCGTGGATCAGGGCGAGACGATCGAGACGTCGCCGCGCGGCCCCGCCTCGTCGAGGCGGCGCCACCAGTTGACGAGCATCAACTGGCCCTCGACTTCGATCGGACGCGAGAACGCGCCGGCGAAGCCGTCCTGCTCGACGGCACGCACCTTCCAGTCGACCTGATCACCGGTCGGCGTGCCCACGGCATACCGCAGCTTGCCGGCCGTCGCGTCCTGGTAGGTGATGTGGACGGCGCCGCTCGCGCCGACGTAGATCGCCGAGTCGTCGCCGACCAGGTGCTGGCCGTCGTCGAACTTCGTCATCCCGTCGATCGTGAGGCCGTCGTCCACGATGCCCGTGAACTTCACGGTCGTGCCCTTCGTGACCTGCGCGTAGCGGAGGCCTTCGGACAAACCGTCGACGTAGGAGAGGTGCCAGTCGCCCTTCTCGTCGATGAAGAGCGAAGAGCCGATGCCCATGTCGCCGGTGTCCGTGCCATCGGCTGCCTGCCCGTCGACGATCGTCGTCTGCCACATGCCCGCGTTCTTCGAGGCGATCACGAGGTTACCCCGGATGCGATCGTAGAACGCGAGGCCAAGCGCGCCCGCGGGATCCTGCGCGAGCGAGATGTAGTCGCCGATGGCCTCGGGGTAGGTGTCGATCTTCGCAGCGTCGAACGTGTCCGCGCACTGCGTCGCGCCGCCGATGTCCACGCACGCCGAGCCCGATCCGCACTTGGGATCGCACGCCGTGAGCTTCTCCTGGCAGCGGCCGGTCTCCTGCACGCACACGTCGCCGAGCGCGCAGTTGTACGCGCGGCACGGCGTGGCTTCGTCGACGGCCACGTCCTCGAACGTCCACTCCGCAGCCCCCGGCGTCGCAGTCGTCGCCGCCGCGATGCGGACCTTCGAGGTGATCGCACCGTCCTTGCCAGGCTCGATCGAGAGGTACGCGATGGTGGGTTTGTCGCCACCCGCCATGAGGAGCTTCGCGTACCGCCCGATGTCGGCCTGCGCCTTCTGCTCGACCGTGACGATGTTCCACGTGCCGCCCACGCGCTGGGCGAACTTGAGGGCCTTGTTCGTACGGTCGTAGTAGGCAACGGCGGGGTTACCGTCGCTGCTCACGGCGATGCTCGTCCACGTGCCGACGTCGTCACCCGAATCGAGCTGGCCGCCGCGGAAGCCGTTCTTGTTGAACTTCGTCGGATCGACCGCGGGCTCGGCCGGGACGCCGTCGATCGCGGACCAGCCGACGCTCGTGCCGTTCCACGTGCCGACGACGAGATCACCCCAGCTATTTTCGTTCGCCCAGTCCGCCTCGACGTACCCGGCGACCCAGATCCCCTTGCCGGAGACCGCGACCGACGTGTACGCGCCGATGAGACCGGGTTCGAGCGTCGTGCAGCCAGGCGCGACGCAGCTATAACCCGCCGCGATCGCACTGTCGTCACCGCCGCAGTTGCAGCCGGCGAACGAGCCCGCCGCGCCGATGATCGCGAGCCCGGAGAGCGCGCGGATCGTGCGGCGCGACGAAGCGCGACGCGCGGGAGCGGGAGCCGCCACAGGCTTCGCAGCCACGGCCTTCGGCGAGCGGCGACGGCCGAACCGGATCACCGCGCCGAGCAGCGCGAGGCCAACGATCCACATGGGCTTGCCCTGCGTGCGATCGTCGCCGACGACGGCGCAGCCGCAGCCTTCGCCCGTGATGAGCGCGCGACCACGGATGAGCGCCTGCGAAGCCTCGGCCACGTTGCCCTCGGCGTCCTCGGCCTCGACGTCGATCTCGGCCGACTCGCCCACGTCGATCATCCCGAGCTCGGTGACGGGCTTCCACGCGGACCACGCGCCGCCGTCGAGCCGGTAGCGCACGCGGGACTCGCCGCCGCCGCCCACGAGGTCGCGCACGTCGATGGACACGCGGTTGCCTTCCTGCACCTCGCCGACCGCGATCACGGGCGGCTCGGCGTCGATCACGACATCGATCTCGGCCGGGGTCTCGTCGAGCGTCTCGGGCTTGCCCACGACGCGCGAACGCACGCTCACCGTGTGCTTGCCTTGCAGACGCAGCCACTCGTCGCGCACGTCGACGGTGCGCTCACGCGTGAACGGCTTCCACATGCCGCGATCGACACGGTACGAGTACTCGACGGGCACCGCGCCCAGGTCGCTCGGCGACGACATCTGCAGCGTCACGACCGGCGCGTTCTCCTCGTCCACCGTGCCGAGGCGGAAGCCCGTGCGATCGAGCTTCTTCTCGATCACGCGCGCCGTCGTCTCGATCGGCTCGGCCTTCGCCGCCGAACCCGGGTTCGGCGCGACGGGCGACGCCTGGCCGACGCCGAGCGTCGCGAAGATGCCGAGGTAGTTGTCGCTGCCCTTCGAGAGCTTGCGCAGGCCGGCAGAGCCCTGGCCTTCGACCGTCTCGGGGATCGTGAGCGTGAGGCCCACCGAGCTCAGCGCGTCCGCGAGGTCGATCGCGCTGATCCCGCCGAGGAACTGCGAGCCGAGGCCGCCGATGAGGCCCTGGAGCGCGCTCGCGATGACCGCCGGATCCTCCTTGAGGAGCTCGGAGTTCGTGACCACGCCGTTCGTCACGCCGATCTTGTCGAGCACCGGGAGCAGGCCGTCCGGCGTGACCGTGAGGTTCACGGGGACGTCGAGGTCGAAAGTCGCCGTCATGAAGCGGATGAAGCGGTCCGTCGACCAGATGTAGAAGTCGAACGATGCCTGATCGAGCTTCACGCGGATCAGCGGATCGGCGTTGATGTCCGTGCCGTTGCCGAACGTCGCCGTCGGCGGGCGGCCCGGCCGGATGACGAGCGCGACCTGCTGCGGCTCGCGCTGGAGGCCGAGGTCCTTGAGCGAGGCCGCGAGCAGCGAGAGCGTGCCCGAGGCGAGCTGCGGCACCGTCTCGGTGGAGATGCCGAGGCAGAGGAAGCCGCTGTTGTACATGCCGTTCAGCGCGTAGTTCGCGAACCGCTCGGAGACCGCGACCCCGACGTGCGGTCCGTCGAGCCCCGCGGGCCAGTTCGAGACCGTGTTGGACTGGATCTCGTCCGGGATCGGGATGCCCGTGGGCAGATCCATCGGCGAGAACTTCACGCACTGCGAGATGGGCGTGGGCTCCGCGCCGCCGTACATGCCGAGCGTCGCGCCGCCATCGATCGGGTTGAGATCACCCCACGCGTAGCCGCTGTTGTCGGTCCGCTGGCTCGCGCCGCCGACCGCGAAGAGGATGTCGAGGCCGCCCTTCGTGCCCGGCGAGACGCTCGCGAGCAGGCTGCCGAGGTTCACGTTGCCGTCGGTGCCGAGGATGATCGAGGCACACTCGTCGCTCTCGGCCGTTCCATAACGACAAACGCCGCCCACGTCGTTCGTGCCGAGCGGGCAGGAGGGGTTCAGATCCGGGTTCGCCTGCTGGCAGAGCTGCTCCTCGATCGTCTCGGAGAGCGTGCCGATGAGCTCGCCGACGAGCAGATCGAAGACGATGCCCTTCATCGCGTTGAGCACGAAGTTCGAGAACCCGCCACCGCAGAACTCGAGCGAGTCCTGGAGCTGGGTCTCGTTGACCGAGAGCGTGCCGACCTTGACCCGCGAGTAGCCGTACCGCGAGTGCGCCGCGTTCGTGTCGACCTCGATCGAGATGTCGACGTTCAGATCGATGTTTGCAAACGTCGACGGCGTGGTGCAGCCGTTGCCCGTCAGGCGCGCCGTGGCGCTGTCGGGGATGCCGAAGTACGAGATGTCGATCGGCAGGTCCTGGAGCCGGAGCGGCAGCGGGCCCGTGATCTTGATGTTGTGCGGCGTCGACGTGTCGATGTTGAGCTGGGCGTTACCGACGTCGATCTCCGCGACGCATTTCGGCGGGTTCGAGCCCTCGTTGGGGCCGTCGGGGCAAACGTCGTAACCGATGCCCGCGGTCGAACCGCTCGTCGAGGGGATGGGGAACGTGACGACGCCGCCGCTCCCGCTGCCCCCAAGGAGGCTCTTGGCCAGAGGCCCGAGGTTCTGCTCGAGGAACGTGAGCCCGGATTGCGTGAGCCGCACCGAGCCGGCGTTCTCGATCCGGGCGTTTGGATCGAAGCCGCCGGGCAAGGGTGTCATGCCACAGCCCGAGCATCCGCTCGAGCAACCACCGCCGGCACAACCGGCGATGAGGATCACGACCATGATCCCGATGAGATGTCTGAGAAAGCGAGGCATGGCGAAGACCTCCGAAGCGCCACCGATGCGGCCTCTCGCACACGCCAGAGGCCGTTTTTCACCGGATTTGCGCGATCGTACGCGTCCTACGGCGCACGCCGCAAGCGTGACGGACGGGACGTCTCCGCGTCAGAGCGGACAGCCGCCGTTGATCTTCACCGCGCTCGCCGCGAACTCCGCGCCGAGCTGCACCGCGTCGGCGCACGTCCCGTCCGCAGCCGCGTTCGTGGCGTCGCACCAATCGCCCTTGTAATCGATTTTTCCGTTCGCATCGCGCACGCACTTCGCGATCGGCGTGGCGGCGTCGTCCTTGCCCGTCAGGAGCGCGCAGAGCGACTTCTTCGCGAGATCGACCTCGACGGCATCCGCATCTTCGAGCGTGATGTACCCCTCGATCTTGCCCGCGTTGTTGAACGTGAACTGATTCTCTTCGGGGTACGGCTTGCAGAGGTTCAGCGGATCGAGGCCCTCGGCGTTGTAGCTGCCGACGCAGTTGTTGTTGGACGAGAGCTTTCCGCCCAGGATCCGCGCCTTCTTGAGCGGCAGGAGGATGGGCTCGCCGCCCTCGGCCGTGTACACGGGGACGATGATGTCCTGACCCTGATCGACCTCGAAGTTGCCCTGCGAGAGATCACTCGAGAACTTGATCGGCGTGATGTTGAAGCCGCCGATCATCTCGTTCACGAAGGTGTAGCCGTCCGCGGGGTTCGCGACGGGCTTCGCGCCGCCCGTGCACACGGTGTTCGTCATCGTGTCGAAGTGGAGCAACCACGAGAACGTGCCCTGGCCGGACAGGTTGCACTTCGTGTCGTTCAGCGCGACGCCGCCTGCGACGGTCTTGCCGATGAAGCTCGCGGCCGCGAGCGTCGCAGGCTTGCTGATGATGATCTGCGACATGCGCAGGCCGAACTCCGTCTGGCTCGCGTTGTCGACGAGCGCGATACACGTGGGATCGGCCGAGACGCACTCGGCCGTGAGCGCGCAGTTCGCGTTCGAAGGAGGCGGCTGGGAGGGCGGGGTATCCTCACCGCCGCAGCCGCTGCCGAGGACCCCGAGAGACAAAAGCCCGAAAGCCGCGAGCGACGCGGCCACATTCGAAAAGCGCATCCGTGTTTCCTCCACGCAAAAAGGAGCGCGGAGACTATCACGGACGGCGCCCACTCCGCGCGGGGCGGAGCGGGTGGATCACATCGTGCTGGCGCCGAACTCGTAGAGCTTCTGGATGTCGGCGACGCGCGCGGAGACCTCGTCGCGCGCGAGCACGCCGACCTTGCCCGTGCCTACCGCCTCGACGCAAAACGACGCCGTGGCCGTCGCGTGCACCATCGCGCGCCGCAGCGCGAGCGGCGTGACGTCGGACTGCGTCGCGAGGTAGCCAAGGAAGCCGCCCGCGAACGAGTCGCCCGCGCCCGTCGGATCCACTTCGTCCTCGAGCGGGAATCCGTGGGCCGCGAACACGCCCTCCTCGTCGAAGAGGAGCGCGCCGTGCTCACCGCGCTTGATGACGAGGCGCTTCGGGCCACGCGCGAGGATGTCGCGCGCCGCGCGCCGGATGTTGTGGATGCCCGAGAGCTGTCGCGCCTCCTCGTCGTTCACGATGAGCACGTCGATGCGCTTCAGCATCGACGCGAGCAGCGTGGGCTCACCCGTGATCCAGAAGTTCATCGTGTCGGCCACGACGAGGCGAGGCGAGCGCACCTGCTCGAGCACGTCGAGCTGCAGCCCCGGATGGATGTTGCCGAGCAGGAGGAACGGCGTGTCGCGGTAGGACTCGGGCAGGCGCGGGCGGAAGTCGGCGAAGACGTTGAGCTGCGTGTCGAGCGTGGTGCGGTGGACGAGATCCTGATCGTACCGGCCCGCCCAGCGGAACGTTTTTCCATTCGCCCGCTCGATGCCGCGCGTGTCGATGCCGCGGGCCTGCATGGCGATGAGCACGTGCTCCGGAAAATCGTCCCCGACGACGGCAACGACACGCACCGGCGCGAAGACCGACGCGGTCATGGCCGCGTACGTGGCCGAGCCGCCCACGACGTCGCGCGCCTTGCCCGAGGGCAGGTCGAGATCGTCGAAGGCCATGGATCCAACGATGAGAATCGGAGAGGACGTGCTCACGGCGGCCCCTTCTAGCACGAGAGATCCGGCAAAAGCCACGACAGCCGCGCCCGCGTCTGTTCGGGTACGAGATCACGTCGGGTCATGACCGCGTTCGTGAGCGCGCCGTGCGCCGGGCTCGTCTTGGGATCGGGCAGCGTACGCGAGAGACCCCGCAGCGCGCGCCGCGCATACGCCACGTTCTCCCGGAGCACCGCGATCACCGCCTCCACCGTCACCGCCTCCTCGGTCGCGTGCCAGCAGTCGTAGTCGGTCGACATCGCGAGCAGCGCGTAAGGCAGCTCCGCCTCGCGCGCGAGCTTCGCCTCGGGCATCGCCGTCATGCCGATCACGTGCACGCCCCAGCTCCGATAGAGGAGGCTTTCCGCGCGTGTCGAGAACTGCGGGCCTTCGATGCACACGTACGTGCCGCCGCGGTGGAGCTTCTTCTGCGTATCCGAGAGCGCCTGCGAAGCGGCGTCCGCGAGCGCGGACGAGAGATGCGGACAAACCGGATCGGCGAAGGCCACATGCCCCACGACGCCGCCCTCGAAAAACGTGCTCGTGCGGCGCTTCGTGAGATCGATGAACTGATCGACGATCACGAGATCCCCAGGCGGGATTTCCTCGCGCATGGATCCCACCGCGCTCACGCTGACGAGGTGCGTGGCGCCGAGCTTCTTCAGCGCGCACACGTTCGCGCGGTAGTTGATCTCCGTCGGCGAGAGTCGATGGCCTCGTCCGTGGCGCGGCAAGAACAGCAGCGTCGTCCCCGAGTCGCGATCGCGGCCGCGGAACACGAGGTCGCTCGGCGGACCGTACGGCGTCTCGACGTCGACCTCCTCGACGTCCTCGAGATCCTCGAGCGCGTACACACCGCTGCCGCCGATCACCCCGAGGACGTGGCTCATGTGGAGGCTCCGACCTTCCCCTCGGCGAGCATCTGCTCGCAGAGCAGCGCGTGCCGGCCACGACGGCAACGCTCGGCGAACACCACCGCACGAAGCTGATCGTACGCCCGCTCGAGATCGTCGTTCACGATCACGTAGTCGAAGAATCCGTAATGCTCGATCTCGCTCTTCGCCGCCTGGAGGCGACGCAGCGTGGTCGGCTCGTCCTCGGTCCCGCGGCCGCGCAGCCTGCGCTCGAGCTCGGTGAGCGAGGGCGGCAGGATGAACACGGAGGCGGCCTCGGGCATGCGCGCCTTGATCTGCCGCGCGCCCTGGTAGTCGATGTCGAACAGCACGCCGCGCGCCTCGCGCTTCGCGATCTCGATCTCGGCGACGCTCGTGCCGTAGTAGTTGCCGTGCACCGGCGCCCACTCCGCGAACGCGTGCTCGCCGATCATCCGATCGAACGCGTCCTTGTCGATGAAGTGGTACTCGCGCCCGTCGAGCTCGTTCGGGCGAGGCTTGCGCGTCGTGTGCGAGACCGAGAAGCGCAGGTCCGGGAACTCCGCGCGAAGCCGGTTGCAGAGCGTCGTCTTGCCCGCCCCGGAAGGGGAGGAGACGATGAGGAGGAGGAAGTCGCTCACCATTCGTGTCGGTCTCGTGCTGGGGTTCTGGGCCTTCGGGCGTGTCCGCGTCACTCGACGTTCTGCACCTGCTCGCGAAGCCGCTCGAGCTCGACCTTGATGCCGACGACGAGCTGGCTGACCGAGGCGTCCTGGGCCTTCGCGCCGAGCGTGTTGGCCTCGCGTACCATTTCCTGCAGAAGGAAGTCGAGCCGCCTCCCCACGGGCTCGCCCCCACTCGACGCGAGCACGCCTTCGAGCTGATCGAGGTGGCTCCGCAGGCGCGTGAGCTCCTCGGTGAAATCACTCTTGTCCACGAGGATCGCAAGCTCGAGCTCGAGCCTGCCCCGATCCACCGTGAGCTCCGCGCTCGCGAGCAGACGTTCGAGCCGCTCGTGCAGCCGCCGCTGCGCCGCCTCGCGCAAACCGTCCGCCTGTGAAGCAATCGCTTCGATGAGGCGCCGGAGCGCCTGGCACCGGCCCGAGAGATCCGCGTGCAGCGCTTCGCCCTCCGCGCGGCACATCGCGTCCATCGCCGAGATCGCGGCCTCGATCGCGCGCCTGACCGCGTCGCGCACCGCCGCGAGCTCCGGCCCCGCCGGCGGGATGAACAGATCCGGCACGGCCGAGAGCAACGCGAGCGGCAGCTCCGCGCCCGGCGCGAGCTCGTCCCGCAGCGAGAGGAGCTGACGGAACGCCGAGCGCGCACGCGCCACGTCGAGCGTCGCCGCCGTCAGCACCGGCCCCTCCGTACGCACGACGAGCTCGACCCGTCCGCGACGCAGCCGCTCGCGCACGACTTGCTCGGCGAAAAGCGCGATCTCGGCGAGCTCGCGCGGCAGTCGCGTTCGAACGTCGAGGAACCGCTGGTTGACGGAGCGGATCTCGGCGAGCACGCGGCCCTCTCCGAGGGTCACCTCGCCGATCCCGAACCCCGTCATGCTCCGCATGGCTCTGCCGGATACGTCGCTCACCGAAAGAGTGCAACAACGTTGGTTGTCGCACCCGCAAGATTTGCGCTCTCCCGCGGACTTTGTGCGCGTCGCTCGGCCGACCGCCGAGCGGCCTCGGCGGGTCCCTGCGCCCGGAGCGCCTCCAGGTACGCGATCGTCGGGGCGATGCCGTCCTCCCACCGCACGGAAGGCTCGTACCCCAGGATTTCCCGCGCGAGGCTCACGTCCGCGAGCGAATGTCGCACGTCGCCCGGTCGGGCCGGGCCGTGCTCGACGGCGAGCGCACTCCCGAGGACGCGGCCGATCTCGACGCAAAGCGCGTTCAAGGACACGCGCCGTCCGCCCGCGATGTTGACGACCTCGCCCGCGAGCTTCCGCGGCGACGCAGCGGCGAGCAAGTTCGCCCGCACCGCGTTGTCGACGAAGCAGAAGTCACGCGTCTGCTCGCCGTCGCCGAAGATCCGGATCGGCCTTCCCGCGAGCGCGGCGTCGACGAAGCGCGGGATCGCCGCGGCGTACGGCCCCTCGGGCGTCTGATGCGGGCCGAAGACGTTGAAGTACCGCAGGCACATCGTCTCCAGGCCGTAGATCGAGGAGAAGACGCGGCAATAACTCTCGCACGCGAGCTTCGTCACGGCGTACGGCGAGAGCGGCATCGGCTGCATGTCCTCGCGCTTCGGCAGGACGGGCGTCTCGCCATACGCCGAGGACGACGCGGCGAACACGACACGACGCACGCCGACGCGGCGCGACACGTCGAGCACGGTGACGGTGCCGCCGACGTTGACGGCGTCGCTCGTGACCGGGTCTTCGACGCTGCGCGGCACCGACCCGAGCGCGGCCTCGTGAAAGACGACCTCGACCCCCGCGGCGGCCTTGGCGACGGCCTCGGGGTCGCGGATGTCGCCCTCGATGCGCTCGACCGCGGAGGAAGGGGAGATCCCGTCGAGGTTCTCCCACATCCCCGTGGCGAGGTTGTCGAGCACGCGGACGCGCTCGCCCGCGGCGACGAGCGCCGCGACGATGTTGCTGCCGATGAAACCGGCACCGCCGGTGACCAGGTAACGAGGCGTGGACATGCCCGTTTCGATGCTCGAACGCGCAGGCGCTCGCGACTTACTTCTTCTTGAACAGATCGTCGAGGCGGGCCTTCGACTTGGCGATCTGCGCGGACGTATCTTCGGGGACGCCGTTCTTGAACGTGAAGAACGTGCAGAAGTTCGCTTTTTCCCGGTCGGGGATGTACTCGGCGATCCGCTCCTTGCACTGGTTGTGCGCGGACGGATCCCAGTACTCGCAGTTCTTGCAGCAGTGCATGTCGACGCCGCAGTGCGGACACGTGTCGGCGCGCTGGAGCTTCACCTCGAAGACGAGCTCGTTCTTGCACTTGTGGCAGAAGTGGCGCTTCTGCTCGACCTTCGGAATCCAGCCCATCGGTCTCTACTCTCCCCTCAAACGAGGCCCTTGCGGCGCTGGATCTCGTTCTTGATCTTCTGGTACTCGACCTCCCAGGTCCGAGTCCCTTCCTGCAGGTTCTTCATCTTGTTCCGGACCTCGGCGTCGAGCTCGTCGTCGGCCGCGAGGTACTTCTTCAGCACCGGCCGCATGCGACGCCTGAGGTCGTGATCCTGACCGTAGACCTCGTCGACGTTGCCCGAGTGCATGAGCATCTCGATGCACTGGTCTAGCAAGTAGTCGAGGATGTCTTCGCCGATCTTGATGCCTTTTTGTTCGGCGATGATCTTCCGGATCCGCCCGAGCTCGGACGGCGGAAGGCCACGCGACTCCAGCGTGGCCTTCGACTTGTCCATCACTTCCTTTTCCGTCGCGAGGTACTGAGAAAAGACGGACTCCAGGTCGCGGACCACCTCTTTTCGGTCCTCACACTCGATCTCCCCGTTGTCCGCCAGGGTTTTGACGATTTCTTCGCTGAGAGGGGCAATTTTACCGCTAAAGAGGCGCATCCAACGATCCGTAGCTTCAGGGGAGCGGGGCACCGGATCCCCGCCAACTTGGGTTCTTCGGCTGGGGCTTCGGCCCCCGAAAGGTACGGGCCGTACTTCGGAGATGTCAACGCAAGCCGCGTTCTTTTTCAGGGCCCGCACGGCGAAAACGCACCTAGAGGAGCAGTCTCGATATGATGGGTAAGGATGCGATGGCACCGAACGTCCCGGCTCGTTCCGGCGCGGTCGGCAACGACGGGGGGCTCGATCCGGACGCACGCAAGCGGCGGATTCTACGGCGTGGAGCGGTCGGTAGCGCGGCTTCGCCCGCGTCGCAGACCCTCTTGGCCGACGCTGGAACGATCCAGCGAGTGACGCGCGGCCGGCCACTGGTGACCCAGGGCGACCCCGCAAACTCGGTGGTGATGCTCGGCAGCGGACGCGTCCGCCTGGTCCGGGCGCTGAACGAAGGGCACACGCTCTCGCTCGGCTACCGCGGCGCGGGCGACCTCCTCGGCGAGGCCGCGCTCGGCGGCGTCCCGAACCACCGCGAGAGCGCGATCGCCACGGAAGACGTGGAAGCGCTCGTCGTTCCGATCGCCACGATCCGCGGGCTCATGTCCTCGGATCAGGCCTTCGCGAACGCGCTGGTCGGCGCGCTCGTGGAGCGCAACGCCGAGACGGAAGAGCGTCTCGCCTCGATGCTCTTCCGCAACGTGGAAGCGCGTCTGGCCGAGTTCCTGCTCAAGGCCGCCCAGCGCTGGGGCATCCCCGACCCGCGCGGCGTCCTGATCTCGGCCCCCTTCACGCACCAGGAGATGGCCAGCATGATCGGCTCCACCCGCGAGACCGTCACGCTCACCCTGGGCGAACTCCGCCGCAAGGGCATCATCGAGGTCGACCGCCGCCGCATCGTGGTGCTCGACCGCGAAGGCCTCAAGACCCGTACCTGATCGGCCGTTCTTGCCCCTGGCGGGAGGTTGGGGCGTTGCCCCAAACCCCAGCCGGGGGCTGTCCGCCCCCGGCACCCCGGACCAGGCACGGCCTGGACCGAGGGCCGAGAAACCGCGCGATGCGCGGTTTCTCGGACGGGCCCAAACAAGACCACCCACCACCTCGCCAACCAAGACAGCGACGCGGACGTGTCGCTTGGCGACGTTGTCCTTGTCGACAGCGCGCATCGCGCGCTGTCGCCCTCGGTCCAGGCCGTGCCTGGTCCGGGTCCAGGGGTGGACAACCCCTGGTCGGGTCCGGGGTGAAACCCCGGCGCAAACGTTCCCTAGCGATTCCGCTTCGTCGTCGGCACGCGCGTCGGCGCTCGCCCGCCGAGCTTCAACCGACGCATCACGGCCACCTTTTGCCGCTCCTTGTACTTCGCGTGGCTCGCGTCTCCGAGCTCGTTCGCCGCTTCCGTCTCGCGGTCGATGAGCTGGAACTCGCACAACACGAACACGATTGGACCGAGTGCCCACGCTGCCGGCGGCGCCAGCTCCATGATCTCGGGCGGCAGCCGCACCGGCAGATCCACCACGAAGTGGATCACGCGATAGCTCTGATCACTGAACGTGTTGTTGCTGAGCGTCAGACCGTCATCCACGCCTGCTTGCAGCTCGCGAAGCAGCATGCGCAGGAACGGGTGACGCTCGCAGTAACTACGGAAGTGAAAGATTGTGTTCGTGCTCTGCCCGGGCACGACGTAGTTGAACGGGAACAGCCGCTCCGACAGGTACAGCAGGATCGGCAGGATGTCGTCTGCCTCCCGCGTCACGATCCGGAACCGCAGCTTGTCGTAGATTGCCGCTGCGGTCGTGTCGGTCTTCGAGAGCAGCTTCGTGTAGAGCGAGTCCTTGTTCTTCCGCCCCCCGATGAACTCCGTGATGGGGAAGCCGGCCGCGAGCATCCCGCCCACGATCCGATAGACCTTCTCCTCCACCAGGTGAAAAACATCCTGGTCGGACATCGGGATCGAGAAGAGCAGCTCGCGCCCTTCGAGGTGATGGATGATGTGCATCGCCTTCAGGATCGTGCAGGCGCAGAGCTGCCTGTGACCCTTGCCCGAGGCGAGCACCAAGAGCTCCTCCACGGAGCAGCGAGCGACGGGCTTGGGGATCGGGAACTCGAAGTGCCGACGTAGATAGGCGATCGCTTCGTTCTTGATCGCCTCGAGCCGCGCGCGATCTGCGGGCTCTTCGGGCCGGAACTCCTGCGCTCGCAGGAGCGTGCGCGCCTCTTCCTCGTCGCGAACGTGGAGCCTGTGCCAGTCGACGACGGAGTCGCCTCGCAGGATGAGACGCACCGCCTCGAGGTCCATCAAGGAGAACTCGTCCAGGCCCTTGAGAGAGCCGACGGTGTCGTACGTCATGACCCGAGGTTAACAGTGCCGAACCGACGCGCGTTCACGCACGCGCGTTCGGCGGCGAGGGCGGGGGAGCGTTCGGCGTCCGGCCGAGCGAGAGCGTGCCAAAGAAGATACCGATCGTCAGAACGACGACGGCCGCGTGCCCGAGATATGCACCACTGCACCCAATCGCGGCGAAGGGAGCGAGAGCGGCCAGGTACCAGGGCGTGATCTTCATCGGTCCTCCATCAGTGCAGGCGACCCGTCCCTCGGGTCGCCCTCCGGCGCCGCGACGCGGCCCCTGTCCAGGAACGACAGGGTGCGCTCATCGGCGACAGATAAGAGCATGTAGGATAAGCTGCCACACCCCAAGCCAACGGGCCAAGAAGTAGCGGTGTCTGGGGCGCCGCATCAAGCGAATTCGTCACACGTTCCGTTCCCGCACGAAGCCTCACCGGCACGAACGGAGAAATACCGAGCGAATTCGTACGCTTGATGGCTGATTTGCAGGTCGTTTCTCGACCCGCGAACCGTGTCCCGCGAGACGCAGGCGATGCTTGAAGGACGCTCTCTGCCTCAGCGAAGCGGCACGGTGATCTGCTCGGCGTCTCCGAGTGTCAGCGTGCGCTGCATCGAGTCGCTGCGATCCGCGCGGTCGATGCGGATGTCCAGTGCATACGAACCATCCGGCAAGTGCACGGACGTGTGGACGATTTTCGGCGCGCGCCCGGGCTCGAAGTGGAACGAGCTGCCGCTGACGGCCTCCGCCTCCCCGCCGGCCCGCGACCATGTCACATCGAAGCCGACGACCGTGCCGGTCTCGCCGTCGAGACGAAAATCGACCGAGCGCTCCTTGGGCCAGTGCGGCGAAAGCGACAGGAACGCCGCGCCGCCGCCCGCGAGCAGGAGCAACGACAGGAGCCGTCGCCGCCGCGGCGAAGGCGTGAACAAGGGCTTCGCCGGTCCTTCGGCCTGCGGCTGCGTTTCCTCGTCCGTCGTCGTCTCCCGCTGCATCGGCCGCAACGTGACGAGCAGGAGAGGGGAAGTCAACGTGAGGCGCGGATCAAGGCGAGCGGTTCGCGCGGATGCGGCCGACGAGGCCCATGATGACTTGATCGGGCAGGTTGCTGAACGGCGGCATCCGGTTGCGACCTTTGCGGATGACCTCGGCGACCTGATCGTCCGTCACCTGCGCCTGCCAGTCCGATCGTGTGAGATCGGGCGCGCGCACCATCGGACCTTGCGGCCCGTCGCCCTTGCCGCGCTGACCGTGACAGCTCGCGCAGTTGCGCTGCCAGGCGATCTCCACGAGGCTCTGATCGGGCCCCTGCTCCGCGGAGTTGCGAGGACGCGCGGCGACCTGCCCGGGCTGTTGACCGAGGGGCTGATCGTGATCCGTCGGCTTCCACTCGCGCACGTCGCGCGAGGAGGAGTCACACCCCGCCGCGAAGACGAGCGACGAGCCGAGGAGCAGCGACGTGAGGACGAGCGGGCGCATGGCCATGAAGGGATGATGGGCCCGGGGCGGATTGGCCAGCGTTTTTCGGCGGCTGGTCTCGCCTCACCCCGGGGTTCGGGAGGGGAGGGGAAGGACGGTGGGAGAGGAGGGGAGACGCGGGATCGTCAGGGCGCGCAGGCGTCGAGGACCTTGGGCGCGCCGCCGTCGACCGGCATCTTCATGATGGGCTTGCCGTTGAGCGCCGCGTTGATGAAGTCGGTGCGGCGGTTCTGGGCCTTGCCCTCGGCCGTCTTGTTGTCGGCGACGGGCTTCGTCACGCCGAACCCGACCGCGATGAGGCGCTTGCAATCGACGCCCTTGCCCACGAGGTACTTCGCCGCCGACTGCGCGCGCCGCGCGGAGAGGTCGAGGTTCTTCGCCGCGTCGCCGTCCGCGTCCGTATGGCCCTCGATGCGGAGCAGCGTCACGTTCGGCTTCGAGTCGAGGTACGTCTTGACCTGATCGAGGATCGGGAAGCTGACCGGCTCGAGCTCCGCGCTGCCCGTCTTGTAGACGATGGCGCCGGGGAGAACGAGCTTGTTGCCCTCCGTCTTGAGCTCCGCCGCGGGCGGCGCGGCCGGCGGGGGCGGCGGGGGCGGCGGGGGCGGCGGGGGCGGCGGCGGGGGCGGCGGCGTCTCCGCACCACTACCCACGGACGCAGAGGCCGTGCAGCCAGTCATCGCGCCGAGGGCGCCGACCATCAGCACGGTGCACAGAACGGGAGCCAGGAACTTTTGCATAGAGATTGATCTCCTCCGAGAAGCACGGGCCGCGGCCAAGCCATGGTTCACCGGCGTGCAGGCAGCCGTCGAGCCGAACGGGTCTTGGACGCGCTTCTATCAGGTTTCTTCAGGCGGTTTGGAGTTTTTCTTTCCACCGCTCGATCCCCCACCCAACGTCGCAGCATGCGGACGCCTTACGCGCCCCCGCTTCTTGCCCCTCGACGTTTCTCGCGGGCCAAACGGCTCACCCGGGCACGTTCCCGCCGTCCACACGCCCGGTCCCCCTTCAACACGATCCCCCCATGACAAACTGTAGGGCGCGCGCCGCCGAAGCACACGCATTCCCCCCCGCTGGCGTGCGCCGAATGCGCCCTCCGTCCTGCAACGTCGGGCCACGAGGGGCAGACCCCGTGGGCCGGCCCCTCGTGTCCGACGTGAGCCTTCACGGCATCGGCATCGCGCAGGGATCCGGCGGGGGCTCGCCCTTCGGCGCCACCGGTCCGAGCTGCACGGCCTTCGCGTCGAAGCCGAGGCCGATCGAGATGCCGTCACACTCCACGGCCGGATCCTGCGTGCCGTTCTTCATGATGTCGGACGCCTGGCGGATCTGGTTCAGGATGCTCTGCAGCGTGGGCGAGTCCTTATCGCAGAACGACTCGTCGAACGCCGCCGCGACCTTCGAGATCTCCGTGATCAGCGCCTCGGTCTCGATGACGCCGGCGATCGTGCCGTTCGTGCCGCCGTTGCGCTCCGCGTTGAGGTCCACCGTGATGACCGCGCTGTTGATGTCGAGCGCGATCGTGAACCCGCTGATCGAGAGCGAGAGCTTGACCGTGCCCTTCGTGCCCGAGACCCACGTGTCCTTCACGACGTAGCTCTTCGGGAAGACGATCTTCGCCGAGGTCGGATCCATTTCGTTGCTCAGCAGCTCGGGGATGAGCGGCCACTGGTCGGTGCCGTCCCACTTCGGCGGAGCGCCGAGGTCCGCGCCGCCGTAGAGCTTCGACGTCAGGCTGTTGCAGTCCGACGACGTGCCGAGCGTCGCCATGTCGAGCATGATCGTGAACTCGCCGTTCGCGATCGCCTCGTTCGCCTGCGCGCTGATGTCCGACGCGAGGCCGAGGATGACCGGCAGGATGTTCTTGCCGAACGAGTTGTCCCGGCCCTCGTCGCCATCCGGATACACGACCGCCGGCGAGCCGCCTGCGCGCGGCTTGCAGAGGCCGACCGACGCCTTCGTCGAGGCGCGACCGTCGAGGTCGTAGCCGAACGCCTTCCAGCCACCCGTGGGATCCGGCGTGCCGTCACGCTTCGTGTCGCCGAGGAAGATCTGGCTCATCGCCATGACCTTGCCCGGCCCCTCGCACGCGGACAGACCAGCGGGCTCCTCCGGAGGCGCGAGCCCCACGGGATCCTCGGGCGGCGGCGCCGGGGGTTTTTCCGAGACCGTGTCGGAGCCACAGCCCCCGAGAACCGCGAGCGAAGTCGCCGTGAAAACCGCAGTGAGAAGACGAGTGCGAAGCATAGAAACCTGACTCACTTTCCCGAACCCGAACCCGGGTCGTTCGCAAAGCGCACGGCAGCCAGTCGAGTGCCCGTGGACGGGGCGCATGCTAGCCATGCCGTTGCCTTTTCAGCAAGGGCGATCCCGGGGCGCGACGCACCGCACACGGCCAGAGTGAAGCCGTACGATGCAGCTTCACCAGCGACGCGAAGCATCACGAACAGGCGCCTCGTTTGGGTGACGCGCGCCTATCCTGAAGCGAGCTCGCCCGAGCCGAAAGCAACGCCGAGGCAAGATCGATCGTGGCAGCCGAGTTCGTTCATCTCCACGTCCACTCGCAGTACTCGCTGCTCGACGGGGCCCTCAAGATCAAGGACCTCGTCGGCAAGACGAAGGCGCTCGGAATGCGCGCCGTGGCGCTGACCGACCACGGCAACATGTTCGGCGCGATCCAGCTCTACAAGGCGTGCAAGGACGCACAGGTAGGCGCCATCCTCGGCTGCGAGGTGAACGTCGCGCGGCCGCGCACTGCGCGAAACGATGTGCCGAGCGGCAAGACGGACGACACGCCGGTCGATCACCTGGTGCTGCTCGCGTCGAACCTCGAGGGCTACAAGAGCCTCGTTCGGATCGTGTCCGAGGGCCACGTGACGCCCATGAGCGGCGCCGCGCCGAGCGTGTCGCTCGACTTCATCGCGCAGAACAACAAGGGCCTGATCGGCCTTTCCGGCTGCATGGGCGGCGTGCTCGCGCAGCGCGTGCTCGAGGAGGGCGAGGACGAAGGGCGCGCGGCGATGGGTCGGCTCGTCGAGGCGTTCGAGCCGGGCAGCCTGTACGTGGAGCTGCAGGATCACGGGCTTGTCGAGCAGCCGGTGCTGAACGGGATCCTCACGCGCCTCGCGAAGGATCGGGGCCTGCCGATCGTCGCGACGAACGACGCGCACTTCGGCAGCCGCGACGACGGCGAAGGGCACCTCTACCTCTCGTGCATCGCGGCGAACCGCTCGTATGCGGACGCGTTCGCGGCGCATCACCAGAGCTTCGAGATGTTCCTCAAGTCGCCGGACGAGATGGCGCACGTCTTCCGCGACCACCCGGAGGCCATCAAGAGCACGCTGGAGATCGCCGAGCGGTGCGCGGGGCTCAAGCTGAAGCTCGGCCAGCCGATGCTGCCGACGTTCGCGCTGCCGGAGGGGTTCGATACGAACTCGTACTTCCGGCACGTCTCGCACGAGGGGCTGACGAAGCGCTTCGAGGAGTTCGGCCGCGGGGGCAAGACGGTCGACCAGGAGGCGTACCGCAAGCGCCTCGACATGGAGCTCGACGTCATCATCGGGATGAAGTTCCCCGGCTACTTCCTGATCGTCTGGGACTTCATCCGGCAGGCGAAGGAGATGGGGATCCCGGTGGGCCCGGGCCGCGGCTCGGGCGCGGGCTCGCTCGTGGCGTACGCGCTGCGCATCACGGATCTCGATCCGATCCCGTACAACCTGCTCTTCGAGCGCTTCCTGAACCCGGAGCGCGTGAGCATGCCGGACTTCGACGTCGACTTCTGCATGGATCGGCGCGACGAGGTGATCCGGTACGTCGCCGAGAAGTACGGCAAGGATAGCGTCGGGCAGATCGCGACGTTCCACGAGCTCAAGGCGAAGAGCGTCATCAAGGACGTGGCCCGCGCGATGAGCTTCCCGCCGGCCGAGGCGCAGAAGATCGCGAACCTGATCCCGCAGAAGGGGCCGGGGCAGACGTACACGATCCCCGAGTCGATCGAGATCGAGCCGAAGCTCAAGGCGCACATGGAGAGTGATCCCTCGGTGCGCGAGCTGCTCACGCAGGCGCAGAAGCTCGAGGGGCTCACGCGGCACGCCGGCATGCACGCGGCCGGCATCGTGATCAGCGAGGGTCCGCTCTGGGACCACGTGCCGTGCTTCCGGAACGGCGAAGCGCTCGTCACGCAGTACTACAAGGACGACGTCGAGCAGGCGGGCCTCGTCAAGTTCGACTTCCTCGGCCTGAAGACGCTCACCGTGATCGACATCGCGGTGCGGCTGATCCACGCGCGACCGGATCAGAAGGGCAAGGCAGGCGCGGAGGTGTTCGACATCAACGCGATCTCGCTCGATGACGAGGAGACGTTCCACCTCCTGCAATCGGGCGAGACGACGGGCGTGTTCCAGCTCGAATCGAGCGGCATGCAGCAGCTCTTCAAGGACCTGCGCCCGACGAACTTCGAAGACATCGTCGCCGCCGTCGCGCTCTACCGCCCCGGCCCGCTCGGCACGGGCATGGTGAAGGACTTCGTCGACTGCAAGCACGGGCGAAAGCCCATCGCGAAGATGCACGACCTCGTCGACGATCTGCTCAAGCCGACCTACGGCGTCATCGTCTACCAGGAGCAGGTCATGCAGATCGCGCAGCAGCTCGCCGGCTACACGCTCGGCGGCGCCGACCTGCTCCGCCGCGCGATGGGCAAGAAGAAGCCCGAGGAGATGGCCAAGCAGAAGTCCATCTTCGTCGAGGGCTCCTTGAAGAAGGGCGTGTCCGCCGAGGACGCCGATCGCATCTTCGGTCTGCTCGAGTTCTTCGCGGGCTACGGCTTCAACAAGAGCCACTCGGCCGCGTACGCGTTGATCACGTACCAGACCGCGTACCTCAAGCGTCATTACCCCGTGGAGTTCCTCTGCGCGCTGATGACCGCGGATCGCGACAAGATCGAGAAGGTCGTGCGGATCATCGCGGAGGGCCGCGCCTGGGGCGTCGACATCCTCCCGCCCGACATCAACGAGTCGAACATCGACTTCTCGGTCGTCTACAGCGAGCCGGGCAAGGCCACGAAGAAGGTCGGCCGGAAGGCGCCGAGCAAGATCAAGGACGCCGATCCGTACGATCCGAAGATCCGCTTCGGCCTCGGCGCGATCCGCGGCGTGGGCGAGTCGGCGCTGGAGGCGGTGCTCGAAGTGCGCACCTCGGGCGGCGCGTTCGCCGATCTGTTCGACTTCGCCCAGCGCGTCGACGCGCGGCGCGTGAACAAGGGCGTGCTCGAAGCGCTCACGCAGTCGGGGGCGTTCGACGCGACGCTCGTGCCGCGCGGGATCACGAGGGCGCGCGCGTTCGCCGCGCTGGACCAGGCGCTCGAGCGCGCGCGGAGCGCGAGCAAGGATCGTGAGCGCGGGCAAGGGTCGCTCTTCAGTCTCTTCGCGAAGGCGGCGCCCACGACGGAGCAGAAGCTCGACGAGTACCCGCAATGCGAGCCGTGGGATCTGCGCGAGATGCTGGTGCGCGAGAAGCAGTCGCTCGGCTTCTACGTCTCGGGGCATCCGCTCGATCGATACGGCACGGAGCTCAGTCGCTTCGAGGTGATCGCGGCGAGCGCACTCCCGCACAAAGATCCGTGGTCGAAGGTGCGCGTGGCCGGAATGGTCGAGGGCTATCGCGAGCGCATCTTCAAGGGCGGCGGCGGCAAGGTCGCGTTCTTCCACCTCGAAGACACGAGCGGTCGCGTCGAGGTGAAGGTGCGCGACAAGCAGATCGAGGCGTATGGCACGCTCCTGCAAGGCAACGAGCCAGTGCTCGTGTCGGGCAAGGTGAGCTTTCCGCAAGTGGAGGAGGGCGCCGAGGACGAGCAGGCGGCGCCGCGGGAGCCGACGCTGATGCTCGACGAGGTCGTGCTGCTCGCGGACGCGATCCGCGCGGAGACGAAGAGCGTGCGCATCCGCGTGCAGGCGCGGAAGGCGACGCGGGATCACATCGGCAAACTGCGGGACGTGCTGGCGTCGAGCCGCGGCGTTTGCCCGGTGCACCTCTTGATCCAGCTCGACGACGGAGCCGAGGCAGTGCTCGCGCTCGGGCGTGATCTCACGGTGACGCCGAGCGACGAGATGCTCGCGCGCCTGGAGAAGCTGTTCGGGGAGAAGGTCGCGGAGCTGCGTTAGGTCGCCGGCAGATCCGCCATGGCTCGGGACAGATCCGCCATGGCCTGGCGATGGATCCGCCATGGCTCGGGACACGTCCACCATGGCTCGGGACGCGTCCGCCATGGCTCGGGACGCGTCCGCCATGGCTCGCGACAGTTCCGCCATGGCTCACGACGCGTCCGCCATGGCTCGCGACGTATGCGCCATGACCTGCGACGCGTCCGCCATGGCTCGCGACGGGTCCGCCATGGCTCGCGACGTATGCGCCATGACCTGCGACGCGTCCGCCATGGCTCGCGACAGGTCCGCCATGACCCGCGACAGTGTGACCGTGCGTCAGGCCGGCTCTGTCGGAGCAGCCCGCCGCCGCGTCGTGCCAAGCAGCCGCCGCGTGGTGATCGGCAAGAGCTGCGGGATCGAAGGATCCTGTTCGTGCGCGCGATTCCACACCTTCATCACCCGCTCCATGTACGCCAGGCAAATCCCATCCTGCAGATCGAGCTCCGCCTGCGTGACGCCGCCCTGCGTGCGCGCGCCGGCAGCCTTCTCGCTGGTCGACTTCACGCGGCCAGCAAGCGCCTCGCTCTCATCGAGGTCCTCAGCCGTGAGCCCCCCATCAAAGAGTTGAAGCGCCACCTTGGACCCTCCCTCGGCAACGAGATCACGCGCGAGCGCGACGAGCGCAGCGAGCGAGGTAGCAAGGGTCTGCGCATCGACGACGCGGCTCCGCGCCTTGTCCACCCGCTCGGCGAGGCCAGGCGCATGGTCCGCGACGCCCTCGAGCGTGGTCGCAAGGCGCTCCCGCTCAGCCATCCCCTCGGCATAAGTCGTCTCGGCAATCGCAACAGCAGCAGCGCGGTTCCGCTCGCGTCCCTCGACGGAGAGGTTCCGTTGCTCCACGAGATCCGCGAGCTTCTTGCCCGCATGCACGAAGACACGCAGGAGCGCATCGGAGAACCCGAGGAGGAGCTTTCTCTGCGCCAGCGTGGTCTTGGGCCAGAACTCCGCCGCGATGCCGCCAATACGCACGAGATCCGTGAGAATCTTCTCGCTCCGAATACGCGTGCCGCGCTCGATGAGCTCGCCCGGCGGAACATCGATCGCGTAGAGGGCAGCCTGTTCCGGGGTAGGCAAGGGGACCACCTGGAGAAGGTAGGACCAGGTGTAGGTCGCCGGCGCGGATGTCATGGGCCCGAAGGTACCCGAGGGGCGCAGTGGATCGTAAGGGGCGTCGCGCCGGGGTTTCACCCCGGACCCGACCAGGGGCTATCCGCCCCTGGACCCGGACCAGCGCAAGCGCTGGACCCGTGGTCGATGAACTGCGCGATGCGCAGTTCATCGAACAGGTCGAGGCAAGACCGGCGAGCAACGCTGCCAAGCAAGACCGCCGCGACTGGCAACGCCGTCCCTGGTCTTGCACCGGCCTGTGGGAAGAACTGCGCATCGCGCAGTTCTTCCCCAAATGGTCCAGGGCTTGCCCTGGCGCGGGTCGAGGGGCGCGTAGCCCCCGCGGGGCCCGGGGCAGCGCCCCGGCGAGACGTCACCCTTCCGACGCGCGCGTCAGCAGCGATTCGAGGCGCGGCTCGACGGAGACCTTGTCTTCCTGGTGCTTGAGCAAGAGGCCGAGCGTGCCCTGGACGAGGTCCGGATCGAGCTTGCTCTTGCCGAGCAGGACGAGCGCGCGCGCCCAGTCGAGGGTCTCGCTCACGGCGGGCGCTTTGCGGAGGTCCATCTTGCGCAGCTCGCCGATGAACGCGACGAGGTGCGAGGCGAGCGTGCGATCGATGCCGGGGACGACGAGCTCGAGGATCGCGAGCTCGCGTGACGAGGATGGGTAGTCGAGGAAGGCGTGCAGGCAACGCCTGCGGAGCGCCTCGGTCATCTCGCGCGTGGCGTTCGTCGTGAGCAGCACGAGTGGTGGGTGCTTGGCGCGGAAGGTGCCGAGCTCGGGGATGGTGACCTGCAGCTCGGAGAGGATTTCGAGGAGGAAGGCCTCGAACTCGGGATCGGCGCGATCGACCTCGTCGATGAGCAGGACGACGGGCGCATCGTTGCGGATCGCGGCGAGCAGCGGGCGGGAGAGGAGGAAGTGCTCGGTGAAGAAGGAGGCTTCGCTCTTGGCCACGATCTGCGCGGCCCCAGCGATGGTTGCGCCGTGTGTCTCCGCGGCGATCGCGTCACGCAAGAGCTGCGTGTAGAGCATTTGCTTGGCGTAGTCCCACTCGTAGAGGGCCTTGGCCTCGTCGAGGCCCTCGTAACACTGGAGCCGGACGAGCGGTCGGCCGAGGGCCTGGGCGGCGGCGCGGGCGAGGTCGGTCTTGCCGACTCCCGCGGGTCCTTCGAGCATGAGCGGGCGCTCCATGCGGAGGGCGAGCCACAGGGAGAGGGCCGTGGCCGGGTCGCAGAGGTAGCGCGCCCCGCCAAGGGCAGCCGAGAGCGCCTGGGGAGAGGCGATCGGATCGGGGGAGGCGGTCACGGGGAGCACGGTAGCATGGCCATCCCCGCGGAAAGCCGAGGCATGTTCCGCTCGTGTCCTGCTATAAACCGAGCAGATGGGCGAGGACGGCCACGATCTCGTGCGCGTGGACGGCACGGGTACGGCGCACCCAGTCGGCAAGCTGGCAAGCCAGCGGATGCGCGCGCGACAAGGCGCGTTCCGACTGATGCCGGCACCCGCGCACGTGGTCGTCATGCGTCGCGCGGACGCGCCCGAAGCAGGGAGCCTCCGGCTCTGCGGCGAGATCACGAGCGCGAGCGCGCTCTGCGACATCGTGTCGATGATCGGCCAGAGCGCGTGGACCGGCGAGCTCGCGATCTACGACGGCGCGACGAACCGGAGCATCTTCTTCGAGCACGGCGCGGTGGTGGGCGCGTACTCGAGCGCTGAAGGAGAGCGGCTCGGCGAGGTGCTCTATCGGTACGGCGCGCTCTCGCTGGAGCAGCTCCAGGAGGTGGCGAAGGCCGTGACGGGCGACGTGCGCTTCGGCGAGATGGCCGTGCGCATGGGGCACATCTCGCGCGAGACGTTGTTCCAGCTCATGGGCCGGCAGGTCGAGGAGATCGTCTACGCGGTGATCCGCGCCGAGAGCGGGATGTTCTACTTCCTCGATCGTTTCGACGAGGCGCGGCTGACGTCGCGACAGAACGTGCCCGTGAGTGGCCTCCTGATGGAAGCGGTGCGGCGCATGGACGAGATGCGCTACTTCCGCGAGCGCATCCCGTCGGCCGAGCACGTGCCGGATCGCGTGCCGGATCGGCCTCCGCCGAACGACGGCGATTTCGCGCAGGTCTACCGAGCGATCGACGGCGTGCGATCGGTGGCGGACATCTGCCGCGCGGTGGGGCAGGGGGAGTTCGAGGTCACGCGGCAGATCTTCCAGCTCGTGCAAGGAGGCTGCGTGACGGTGCGCGCGCCACGGCCCACCGGGCCGGCCGCGATCGTCGCGCTCTTCAACGAGGCGATGTCGATGGTGATGCGCGAGGTCGACGCCGTGAAGCGCGGCGACGAGGTCCGGCAGCACCTCACCTCGTTCGCGACGGGTGCGGGCATCTACGACGCGCTCTTCATGCGTGCAGGACCGAAGCCGGACGGGACGCTCGACGACGGACAGATCATCGAGAACGTGGCGATGCTCGTGGGCCCCGATCAAGCGGAAGCAATGCTCGCGCAGTGGCTCTACGACTACGTCTCGTTCGCGATCTTCATCGCGGAGCCCGTCCTGCGCGAGGCATCGACGCGAAGCGGGGCAGGTGCGCCGCTGCTCGCGAAGAGCGTGGCCGACATCATCGCGCCGCTCGTGGTGGGGGGCGCCGGTCGGCCCTGAGGCCGCCGCGCCGGGGCGCTGCCCCGGACCCCGCGGGGGCTGTCCGCCCCTCGACCCGGACCAGCGCAAGCGCTGGACCTTTCGTCGATGAACTGCGCGATGCGCAGTTCATCGAACAGGCCGAGGCAAGACTGGCAACGACCTTGCCAGTCAAAACCGCCGCGACTGGCAACGCTGTTTCTGGTCTTGCCACCGGCCTGTGGGAAGAACTGCGCATCGCGCAGTTCTTCCCCCTGAGGTCCAGGGCTTGCCCTGGTCCAGGTCCAGGGGCGGATAGCCCCTGGTCGGGCCCGGGGTGAAACCCCGGCGCTACGCTCCGGTCATCCCCGCCGGATGTCGTAGGCGCGGATCTTCTTGTGGAGGTTTGTGCGCTCGACGCCGAGGACGATCGCGGCGCGTGAGATGTTCCATTCGAGACTCTGCAGCACCTCGATGATGTAGCGACGCTCGGCCTGATCGCGGAACTCGCGTAGCGTCAGCCGGCGACCGCCTTCTGTGCGCGGGATGTTCTCGATCGAAGACGGGAGCGGGCCTGGGGGCGTGCGTATGGGCTCGCTTGGATCCTGCGCTTCGGGGGTTTGGAGATCGTCGTCGAATGGGCTTGCGTGCGGATCTTCGGGCAGGTCGGCGATCGTGACTGTGTCGCCCGAGAGGATGGCTGCGCGCTCGATGGCGTTCTTCAGCTCGCGCACGTTGCCGGGGAAACTGCGACGTTCGAGCGCGGCGTGGACGGCTGGATCCATGCGCTTCGTCTTGAGCCCGTTCTCCTTGCAGAACGAGGCCATGAAGGCTTCGGCGAGGGGACGGATGTCCTCGTTGCGCTCGCGTAGCGAGGGCACGCGGATGGGGAAGACTGCGAGACGGAAGAAGAGGTCCTCGCGGAAACGGCCGGCCGAAACCTCGCGGCTGAGATCTTTGTTCGTTGCTGCGAGCACGCGCACGTCGACTTGCAGCGTCCGCTCGCTGCCGAGGCGGCTGATCTCGCCGGATTGCAGCGCGCGTAACACCTTCGCCTGGGCCGAGGGCTCCATGTCGCCGATCTCGTCGAGGAACAACGTGCCGCCGTGCGCTTGTTCGAAAAAGCCGCGCTTGCGCGACTGCGCGCCTGTGAAGGCGCCGCGCTCGTGACCGAAGAGCTCGCTCTCGATGAGCTCGCGCGGGATTGCCGCGCAGTTCACCTTGACGAAGGGGCCCGCGATGCGCGGCGAGAGACGGTGGATCGCGCGGCTCACGAGTTCCTTGCCCGTGCCGCTCTCGCCCGTGATCAGCACGCTCGCCTTCGTTGGCGCGACGCGATCGATCTCCTTGTAGAGCTTCTGCATCACCGGCGCGCGACCGATCATCTCGTAACGCGCGAGCAGCTCCGCCTCGAGATCTCGCACCTTGCGCGCGAGCTCCGACGAGTAGAGCGCGTTCTTGACGCTGACGAGCACGCGCTCGCGGCTCACGGGTTTTTCGAAGAAGTCGCCCGCGCCGAGCTTGATGGCCTTCACCGCGTCGTGGACCGTCGCGTGGCCGCTGATCGCGACGACTGGCAGGCTCTTCGTGGCTTCGTCGCGCCGGATGCGCTCGAGCAGCTCGAGGCCGCCCATGCCGGGCAGGAGCAGATCGATGATCGCGAGGTCGACGGGCCTTCCGCCGTTCGCGAGGATCTCCAGGGCTTGCTCGCCGCTCTCGGCTTCGATGACCTCGTAGCCTTCGCCGCGCAGGACGAGATCCAGGGTGCGACGGATGTTCCGCTCGTCGTCGACGACGAGGACGGTGGGGGCGACCGCGGCTCCCAGGGCCTCGCCGGGGGGCGCCTGGGGCGTAACGAACGAGCTTTCCATGCCGCACCTATCCATACCTGCCTCTCGGCGGGGCAGGAAGCACTGGCGCGCCGGCCGCGAAAGGGCTACGGAGCGCGGGATGGGCAAGGTCTGCGGTTCGACGTCTTCGAGGCCCTCGGCGAGGCTCGCCCGGGCCCTCGGCCTCGTCGCGCCTCTGCTTCTCCTCGCGGCCGCGGGGTGTGATCTCCAGGTCGGCGACGGACGCAAGGCGACCCTGACCTACACGGACGACGCGCGCTCCGCCTACGAAGAGGCGATGCGCTCCTACCGCAGCAAGGCCTGGGAAGACGCGCGCGCCCTGTTCGCCGAGGTGCGCAAGCTCTTTCCGTACAGCCGGTACGCGACGCTCGCGGAGCTGCGCATCGCGGACGTCGAGTTCGAGCAGGAGAAGTACGCGGACGCGGTCTCGGCGTACCGCGAGTTCATCCAGAACCACCGCACGGATCGCGACGTCGAGTACGCGCGTTACCGCATCGCGAAGTCGCTCTTCCGCGACATCGACGACACGTTCCTCCTGCCGCCGCAGGAGGAGCGTGATCAAGGCACGGCGCTCGAAGCCTACCGCGAGCTCGGCGCGTTCCTGCGCGACAACCCGCGGAGCCGCTACGCGGAGGACGTGCGCAAGATGCACGACGCCGTGCAAGGTCGGCTCATGCGGCACGAGCTCTACGTGGCGCGCTTCTACCTGCGGCAGGACGTCTACCCGGCGACGATCGCGCGGATCGATCACGCGCTGAAGCTCTTCCCCGGATCGGCGCTCGAGCCCGAGGCGCTCGTGCTCAAGGGCGAGACGCTCATGCGGATGAACAAGCCCGACGAGGCGCGCGTCGTCTTCAAGAAGGTGCTCGACGAGTATGGCGGGCCCTTCGCCGTGACGGCGAAGCGGTTCCTCTCGGAGCTCGACGCGCAAAAAGCGGCGAACAAGCAGGGAACCTAGAGCGGATGGACGCGTCGCAGAGGCGCCCCACGGCGGGCGTGCGGTACGCGCTGGAACGCGCGGCCGAGGAAGAATCAGGCGCGACGTACCGGGGGTTTGCGCACCTGCCCGATGCGGACCTGCCGCTCGAAGTTCGTGTCGAGCAAACGAGCGAGGGCGGCGCCGAGGGGCGGGCGAACGTGACGGCGCGGATCGAGGGCGCAGCCGTTGGGGTGGACGTCGCGGGTCTGGAGAAAGCAGGCGCCGCGTTGGTCAAGGCGGCTCTGCGCGCGGCGCGTGACGCCGGGCGGGCGATGCCGCGGCGGATCGTGCGCTGGCGTGGCCCCACCTGACGGTGGGCGCGGCTTCGGCGTGAACATGCTAAAGGGGATCCAAGGTTCGGCTCGGCATGTCCGAGCGTCTTTGTCGAGGTGTTGCGATGTCTGAAAAGGTGCCCATGACGCCCGAAGGGCAAGCTCGGCTGCGCGAGGAGCTCGAGCGGCTCAAGAAGATCGAGCTCCCGCAGGTGGTCAAGGACATCAGCGTGGCCCGCGATCACGGCGACCTGTCGGAGAACGCCGAGTACCACGCCGCGAAGGAGCGTCAGGGCCTCATCGTCGCGCGCATCTCGTTCATCGAGCAGACGTTGAGCCGCGCCGAGGTCATCGACCCGAGCAAGCTGAGCGGCAACAAGATCCAGTTCGGCGCGCGCGTGAAGCTCGTGAACGTCGATACGGACGAGGAAGTCGTCTACCAGATCGTCGGGCCCGAAGAGGCCGACATCAAGCAGAACCGCATCTCGGTGTCCTCGCCGCTCGCGCGCGCGCTCATCGGCCGCGAGGTCGGCGAGGAGGTCCGCGTCGTCATGCCGGCCGGGCCGCGTACCTACGAGATCCTCGAGATCACCTACGCATGACGAACCGCGGCGGGGAGGGCGCACACGTCCCGCCCGCCGCGCCCCGACCGAGCCGCGCAAAGGGTCGGCTCGCGGTCTCGGCACCCAAGCCGGACCGGGACGGCGCGAGCGTGGTGCGGCCGCGCGCGCGGACGGGAGATCTTCCGCTCGGATGGCGCATCGCCGACGGCTACCTCGCGATCGGCGTGTTCCTGCTGGTCGAGCTGGTCGTCGTCGGGCTCGTCTTCCGGCGTGAGCTCGTCGGGCTCCACGAACTCACGCTCGCGTTCTGGAAGCTCTGGCCGATCGCGTTCGCGGCGGCGGCGCCGGCCGCGGCGATCGGCGGGGTGATCGTCGAGTGCGCACGCCACGCGGAAGGGCGATGGGGTCGGATCGGTCTCGCGCTCTCCGCGGCGGGATTTGCCGGCGCCGTGGCGTTTGGCGTGTCCACGGGGCGCCTTCTGTCAGGGCCTCTCCGCGCGCCGTTCGTGGGCATCGTCGCGGGGGTCGCGTTCGCGGGCGCGTTCGTGCTCGGGCCGCTCGTCGCGCGGGCGCTCGCGCCGAAGCCGCGACGCACGTTCAGCCTGGGCGTCTTCCTCGGCGTGATCGCGCTGATGTTCGCGGTCGAGCTCGTCAACCTGCTCGTCCTGCCGCGCCTCTATCCGGCGTTTCATCGTGGCCTCGCGCTGCTCGTGCTCTTGCTCGCGCCCTTCGTCCCGGTCGCCTGGGATGCGCCGCGACGCGTACGGCCTGGGGCCACGGACGATGCGGAAGGAGCGATCGCGCCCTTCGGCATGAAGCTCGCGCGTGCGGCGCTCGCGCTCGGTTTGTTCGCGCTGTCGGCGGCGGTCGCGCCCTCGGCGGCCGAGCGGCTCGCGCCTGCGGACAACGTGCGGCTCGTGTACCTGACGCGCGCGCCGGTGCTCGCGAACGCCGTGGAGATCGCGGCCGCGCTCTCGCCGCCGCCGCCGCTCGACGACACGCCGCTCGTCGTGAACCAAGGGCAGGCGGGGCGCGCGGTGGATCTCGCGGGCCGCGACATCGTGCTCGTCACGATCGACGCGCTGCGCGCCGATCACGTCGGCGCGTACGGCTACGGCCGCAAGACCACGCCGACGATCGACGCGCTCGCGGCCGAGGGCGTGGTCTTCGAGCGGGCGTACACGCCGACGCCGCACACCTCGTACGCCGTCACCTCGCTCATGACGGGCAAGTACATCCGCCCGCTCGTGCTCCAGGGCCTTGGCGCCGACTCCGAGACGTGGGCCGGTCAACTCCGCCGCTACGGCTACAAGACCGCGGCCTTCTTCCCGCCGGCGGTCTTCTTCATCGATGCCGAGCGCTTCGGCCCGATCCGCGAGCGCGGCCTCGACTTCGAGTACCGCAAGGTCGAGTTCGCGAGCGCCGATCGCCGCGCCAAGCAGGTCGAGACGTACCTCGACGGCGTCGACAAGAACGCCCGCGTCTTCTTGTGGGTGCACCTCTTCGAGCCGCACGAGCCCTACGAGACGCACCCCGAGCACCCGTTCGGCGATCGTGACATCGATCGCTACGACGCCGAGATCGCCGCGGCGGACGCGGGGCTCGGCTCGATCCTCGCCACGGTGCGCGCGCGCCGGCCGAACGCGGTGGTGATCGTGAGCGCCGATCACGGTGAGGAGTTCCAGGATCACGGCGGCCGCTACCACGGCACCACGGTGTACGAGGAGCAGGTCCGCGTCCCGCTCGTGGTGCACGCGCCGGGGCTCTTCGCGCCGCGGCGCGTGACGGCTCCCGTGCAGCTCGTCGATCTCTTGCCGACCGTGCTCTCGGGGCTCGACATCCCGCGGCCGGCGCGCGTGCGCGGCGCGGATCTCGGGCGCGCGCTCGCGGGCACCGCCACGAGCCCGGAGGACGCGCGAGGCTTCGCGTTCGCCGAAACCGAGACGATGACCATGCTGGCGCGTGGTTCGCTCCGGCTCGTTTGTGCTCGAAGGATCGGCGCCTGCGCGCTCTACGACGTGGAGCGGGATCCGGCCGAGACGCGGGATCTTTCGGGCGCGCGCGCGGCGGACATGGCCGACATGCGGAACGAGCTCCGCGGCGTGGAGGCCTCGCACGGGCGGTACGAGATCGCCGGTCTGCGCAGCGAGGGCAAGGGTTGGCCCGAGGCGCTGCGGCGCGGGATCGCGGGGGATGCGGACGCGGCGCTCGACGTCGCCGCGCTGCTCGACGACGCGGACGTGCTCATCCGGCGCAAGGCCGCCGAGGTGTTGTTTGACCTCCAACGGCCCGAGGTCTCGCCGACGATGCGGCTCGCGCTCGTGCGGGACGAGGACGACGAGGTGCGGCGCTGGTCGGCGCTCACGCTGACGAGGCTCGGCGAGGGCGCGCCGCGCACGCGCGAGCTGCTCGAGGATCGTGATCCCAAGTGGCGGCGCCTCGCGGCGCTCGCGCTCGCCGAGGGCGGCGACGGCCGCGGCGAGGACGATCTCGTGGCGTGGTTCCGCGAGGCGTACGGCAAGCGCGCGGACAAGCGCGAGGTCCTCTCGTTCGAGCGGGCGAAGGAGATCGTCGCGGCGCTCGCGAAGATCCGCGCCAAATCCGCGCTGCCCGTGCTCATCGCGGCCCTCGACGACGTACGCCTGCGCCCGCATGTGGCCGAAGCGCTCGCCGCGATCGGCCAGGACGCGGCCCGCCCCGCGCTCGCCGAGCACCTCGCGACCGAGCGCTACCAGCACGCGCGCGTGGCGCTCTCCGAGGCGCTCGTCGCGCTCGGCGCCGGCCCCGAGCTCCGCGCCCCGCTCATCCGCCTGCTCGGCGTGCCCGATCCGCTCCCGAACGGTCTCCGGATCGCGCTCCAGGCGGACGTGCTCGAGCTCGTCGGCGGCCCGCGCGATCGCGACCTGGAGAAGCTCAGGCGATTCGGGCGGAGCGGCGTCTCGGTCGGCATGGTCGTGCCGAAGTCCGACGGCAGCGGCGACGCGCTGCGGGTCCTCTGCCGCGCGCGCTCGAACGACGACCGGCCCGGCGAGATCCGCTTCGGCGTGGGGACGCGGCGCCTCGTGAGCAGCGGCGATCGCGAGACGGGCGGCCTCGTTCCCAAGCGCGCGCCCGAGCTCGATGCGCGCACCGCGGCGACGCTCTACGTCCCGCCGGGCGACAAGCCCCAGGAGGTCTTCGCGCCGCTACCCGCGGCGGTGAAGGTGCGCCCCGGTCAACACGGCGAGTTCGTCGTTTACGCGACGCAGAACGTGGAGCTCTCGGCCTGCGCGGTCGTCCCGCTCGTCGCCGAGCTACCTCCGCCGCCGCCCGAGCCGTGGACGCCCGAGAAGGGCGGCGAGGGCTCGACCGACGGAGATCCTCCGCAAAATCCGTGACTTTTGTCACGAACGGGCAGGGGACGGAGGCGCTCCGCGCGGCCCTGGAACGGCACGCGAAGTCCCGCGGAAACCGCGATGAGGCCGATTGACGCCGGGGGCGGCGCGGCTAGAGTCCCGGGCGTGTCGCGAGAGGACAAGCAGTCGGAAGAGGGCCGCGCGAAGCGCGAGGACGAGGACGCGCGCGAGGCGGAGGGCGCGGGGGACGACGAGCCTTCGAAGGCGCGCGCGTCGGGGTCCGAAGAGGAAGCGCCGGACGAGGCCGCGCAGCGCGTCGCCGCCGCGCTCGGCGTCGCGGGCGAAGAAGACGCCTCGATCGAGGGCGGAGACGCGGCTGCGGAGCCCGACGAGGACGAGAAGCAAGAGGCTGCGAAGCCGAACCGCGCGGCGCGCAGGCGCGAGGATGCACTCGCGCGGCGCAAGAAGCGCGTGGGTGGCGCGGCGGCTGCGGAGGACGACGCGGCGCTGCCTCGCGACAAGAACGCGCGCGCCAAGGAGCTCCTGAAGCGACGCCGCGAGCAAGCGGACGCGGCCGAGCGCCGCCCCGTCGCGAGCTCGCTCGACGCGGGCGAGATGGTCGACGACGCGCTGGCGCGGAGTGCCTCGGCCCTCACGAAGTGGCTCAAGGCGAACGTCGGGGTCCTCCAGTGGGTGGTCCTCGCGGCGCTCGTCGGCGCGGGCGGGTATGCGTTCTGGTCGTCGCGCGTCGACAAGAAGCTCGGCGACGCCTCGGCGGATCTCTTCTCGGGCGTGGCTGCGAATCGCGGGCTCGTGATGGAAGAGGACAAGCGCCCCGACGATCAGAAAGAGCTCGATCCGACGCGCGTCTTCAAGAACGAGGCCGAGAAGTCGCAGGCCGCGCTCGACGCGTACGGCAAGGTCATCGACAAGTACGCGGGCACGGGCGCGGCGCTGCTCGCGCGGCTCGGCCAGGGCGGCACGTACCTCGAAAAACGTGAGTGGGACAAGGCGATCGAAGCCTACGCGTCCGTGCTTTCGTCGCCGCTCGCGGCCGCGGATCCCGACGTGAAGGGCCGCGCCACCGAGGGCATCGGGTACGCCAAGGAGGGCAAGGGTGATCTCGACGGCGCGATGGCGAGCTTCAAGGAGCTCGCGAGCATCGACGTCAAGGGATACAAGGACCTCGCGACCTACCACGAGGCGCGCCTCCTCTTCGCCAAGGGCAACAAGGACAAGGCGAAGGAGATCCTGAAGCCACTCGAGGACAAACTCGCGCTGCCCAGCAAGGAGCCCGAGCCGCTCGAGTACCTCAAGAGCGCGGTGCATGATCTGATGGTCCAGATCGATCCGACCGCCGCGGCCGCGCAGATGCCTGCGTTCGGCGGGGGCGGCGCGCCTGCGCCGATGCCGGCCGACATCCAGGAAAAGGCGCGGCGCTTGGTCGAGGAAGCCCAGAAGAAGGCGGCCCAGCAGCAGGGCGGGACGCCGTGATCGAAGGACGCGTGAGGGCTCCCGTCGCGATCTCCCGTGGCGTTCTCGCGGCCGCCGCGGCCCTCGCGCTCCCGCTCTTCGGCTGCGAGAGCCTGAGCATCCCGGCGACGCCGCAGGTCCCGACGTGGCTGCACCACCCGGGCGGCACGCTGTCGATCACGTATCGACGGCCGCTGACGGCCGAGTCGCGCCAGCAAGCCGAGGTCTACGAGCGCGGCAAGCCCGCGATCGACGTCGCGGGCCGGCGCGTCTTCGTCCCGTCGAGCGACAACGGCCTCTACGCGCTTCGGGTCGAGGACGGCTCGACGATCTGGCGCTTCGAGACGATGGGGCCGGTCCAGAGCGAGCCGCTCTTCGACGCCGACGAGAACGTCGTCTACTTCGGCTCGAACGACGGCGCGGTTTACAAGGTGAACGCGAGCGACGGCCGCATGCTCTGGCGGTTCTCGACGAACGCCGAGGTGAGCCGGAAGCCGGTTCTCCGAAACGGCGTGATTTACGTCACCAACGCCAACGACACGCTGATCGCGATGAACGCGGCGACCGGGGCGCTCAAGTGGCACCAGCACCGGACGCCGGCGTTCGGCATGGAGGTCGCCGGGTACGCGGGTCCGGCGCTCGGGCGGGACAAGGTCTACACGGCGTTCTCGGACGGCGTGGTGCTCGCGTACGACCTCGAGGACGGCTCGGAGCAGTGGCCGGCCGTGGATCTCGCGGCCGAGGCGGAGCAGCAGACCGGCGGTGATGCGCCGCGTTATCTGGACGTCGACACGACGCCGTTGGTGGCACGGATCACCTCGGGTGAGGTCGTGTTCGTGGGCAGCTACGCGGGCGGCCTGTACGCGCTCGACGCGGAGAACGGCACGCGGGCGTGGGTGAACGAGAAGGCCGTCGGGGTGACGGAGCTCGTTTTGTGGGAGCAGCCGGAGCATGCGCCGCGGACCGGGCCGCTCGTCAACGCTCGGGGGCTGCGCTCGGACGAGCCGAGCTACGCCCCCAAACCCCCGTCCGTGCCTGGGCAGCGGATCCTGTTCGCTGCGAGCGGGCTCACAGGTCTCTGGGCGCTCGATCCGAACGACGGGCGGACGCTCTGGCGGCGGAACCTGCCGGAGGGCGGGATCACGGCGCCGGTTCCGGTGGCCGGCGCGCTGCTCGTGGGGACGACGCGGTACGGCTTGTTCCTGTTTTCGCCCGTGACGGGTGGGCTCATCGACGGGCTCCTGCCGGGCGGCAGCTTCGCGATGACGCCGGCCGCGTACGGCGTGCGGGCGTTCGTGGTGGGCAACGGGGGATCGTTCCTCGGCGTCCAGGTCATGCCGCCGACGCCGGCACCGGCGCAGACGACGATGAGCTGGCTCGGCGTGAAGGGCGGCTGACGAGCTCGCGGGGGGCGGAGGGGCGTCCGGGGGGATGTCGACGCCCGAAGCCTGAACGGCGGGGACGGAACGGGCGCAGTTGACGATCGCGCCACGCGGCCGAGGTGCACGCGCGCGTCGCGGGGCCGCCGTGTGTCCAGACGAACCCGATGAACGCCTGGTTTCAGGCCGGTTTTCGGCTCGGATCCCCCTCCTCCGGGCTCATCTAAATTTCGCATAAGATACATTATGTCAACTTGCGCGATCCGCCTCAGGACAGGTGTGGACGCGGAGCCGGACCTGGCGACGGACGCCTCCCGGACCCGGCCGCGGACCAACCCGAGCCCCGGCCGAGCTCCACGCAGCAGCCCCAGACTCCGACCCGCCGACCTCGCCCGGAAGACACACGTCTCCCTCGGCGCGTCCTCCTCGCGCACCCCGCCCCTCGCGCGGCGCCGTCCCGACCTACCGACCGGACGTCACTGCGCCCGGAACGACTTCCAGATCAGGACCTCGCCCGGCCTCGTCAGCGGACGCCCACCCGAGCGCTCCTCCCGCCACCCGAGCACCTTCCGCGACGCCTGGTCGCCGAGCTGCGCGAAGCCATGGTGCGCGTAAAACGCCTGCGCCCACGTGGCCTTCTCGAACATCCGCGCGATCACGTCATATCGCTCACAATTCAGAGCGTCCTCCTCGAACCGCTGGAGCAGCCGCGTCCCCACGCCGAAGCGCTGGAACCGCGGATGGACCGAGAGCTCTTCGAGGTACGCGACGCCCGGCGACTCGTCGCGCCAGGCCAGGTAACCGGCGACCTCGTGATCAGCCTCGGCGACGAAGACGTTGTGGTGCCGCGGCAGGTGCGCGATGTCGTTCCAGGTTCGCGGCGGCACCTCGGCCGCGTCGAAGCCGAGGTCGTGGTACATCGCCGTGCAGGCCTTCTCGAGCTCGACGAGGTCGCTGACCTGCGTCTCCTGCAGCTTCGTGATGCGGATGCGTTGCGGCCTCACTCGTTCCGATGCGTCCGTCATGGGCGATCCCCTTTCGAGCGTCTAGAGACCCACGAGGCGGCCGATCACGGCGGCATCCTCGTCTGCCGTGGGAACGAGCAGGGCCGTGGCCGTGCCAGGCGGCGGGGCCTGACCCGGCGCGAGCGGGACGACCCGGATTTCCCCTTCCCGACCGACGACCGCGACCCGAACCGCGACGACCAGCGCCACGCGAGGGGCCATCGGAGCGGCGGGGGCAGGCGCGGGTGCAGCCGCAGGCGCGGCGGCCGGAACCGCTGCGATGGCGGGAGCCACGGGGCGCACCGGAGCGGGCCCGACAGGAGCGACCCGGGCCGGCGTTGGCGTGACCGCCGCGACGGGCGCCGGAGCGGGCGCGGCAGGAGCGACCGGAGCAGCCACGGGCGCGGGCGCAGGCGCGGCCACCGGAGCAGGCGCAGGTGCGGCGGCGGGCTCCTGCGCCACCGGGATGCGGCCGAGGTCCTTGCCCGAAAGCACGGCCGTCTCGCCGTCGAGGTCATCGACCGGAATGTCGAACTCGCCGCGGGCCTGCGAGGCGGTGATCTCTTCCTCGAGGGGCGGCGGCGGCGGCGCGACCGGCGGCGCCGAGGGCCCGAAGTCGCCCCACGCCTGATCGATGACGGTCGTCTTCGGGGTGGCGCGTTTCGGCGCGGCCGTGGCAGGCGCGGGAGCTACCGCGATGACCGGCGGCGCCGCGGGCACGGCCGGGGCCGGCGGGCGGGCGCTTGCACGCGTGGGATCCGCGACCGCGGCCATGTTGGTGGCGCTCTTGCGTGCGCCGGTGCGTGACGGGAGCCGCTTGCGGGGTCCCGGCGCGCCAGGCGCCTTGCCAGGCTGCGGCGCGGCGGGCGCCTCGGCAGGCGCGGGCGGAGGCGCGGCGGCGACCGGCGCGGGAGCGGGCACGCGCGGCGCGACCCCCGCGGGAAGCACGGGACCACCCGTATTCGGCCGCACGTGGCTCTGCGGCCCGACCGAGGGAGGCGCGGGCGTCGCCGCCGTCGGCACGGCAGGAGGACGCGCCCCGCGCGGCAAGGGAGGAGGCGGCGCGCTCCGTGTCACGGGCGCATGCGGGGCCGGCGCTTGCGCGACCGGTGGCTGGGTCACGAGCGGCGCGCGCGGCGCGGGCGCAGACCCAGGGACCCCACGCCCAGGCGGGAGCGGCGGCGGACCCGGACGCCCCGGCGGCGGCGGTGGCGTCGAGCGGAGCGGCGCGGGCGCGGCCTGCGGAGCCGGCTCCGGCGCGGGCGCAGCCTGCGGCGCAGGCGCCGATTGCGGCGCAGGCGCGGGTGGCGGCGCGGGGGCCGGCTCCGGCGCAGGCGCAGCTTGCGGCGCAGGCGCGGGCGCAGCTTGCGGGGCGGGCGCGGGCGCCGCGGCAAGCATGGGCGCGATGTCCGCGGCCGCTTTGAAGAGCTCGAGCGAACGCATGTCCTTGTCCGCGTCCGAGGCCTGCTCGGCGGCGCGCTTCAGCCAGCGCAGCGCTTCGGCTCGCTCCCCGCGGCCCCACAGCGCGGAGGCCGTCGACAGCGCCCAGTGGACATCCTCGTCGTCGTCGTCTTTCGGGGGCGGGATCGGGCTATCAACCATGGTCGTCGCGCTCGTTTGCCTCGCAGTTTGCCCAATACCACGACTCTCCTCGCGCCGTCTCCCGCCGCGCACGGGCCCGCCCTGACGCACTGCGGCCCTGCCGGAAACCGCTCGCATTTTCCTCGCTCGCCCTCCTCGCCGTGCGCGCAATTGCCTTCGCATGGCGATTCCGCTGCTTCCTCTTGAGCCGTGAGCGGCGATCGTGACACCCTCCCATGCGCGGTAGCCTTCGCTCCCCTTGTCCTTCGCGGTCCCGCTGCCGAGGACGACGCATCCCAGAGGATCCTCGTTGTTGCTTCATAACCGAGATCTCAAGCCCGGCGTCACGCTAGGACGCTACGAGATCCTCATGCCCGTGGCGCAGGGCGGGATGGCCGCCGTGTGGGCCGCTCGCATGGTCGGCTCGCGCGGCTTCCAGAAGATCGTCGCCATCAAGACGATGCTGCCGGGCCTCTCGGAAGATCCCGAGTTCGAGGCGATGTTCCTCGACGAGGCGCGGCTCGCGGCGCGCATCCGGCACCCGCACGTCGCCGAGATCCTCGACCTCGGCGACGAGAACGGCGTGCTCTACATCGTGATGGAGTGGATCAACGGAGAGTCGCTCTTCGTGATCAACCGCAACGCCAAGGACCAAGGCGGCTTCCCCCTCCCCTTGCTCCTGCGCATGCTCTCGAGCGCCTGCGCGGGCCTGCACGCCGCACACGAGATGCGCGACGACGACGGCCGCCCTCTCGGCCTCGTGCACCGCGACGTGAACCCCGCGAACGTCATGGTCTCGTACGACGGGATCGTGAAGATCGTCGACTTCGGCGTCGCGAAGGCCACGGCGAGCGTCACCATCACGCGCGTGCCCGGCATGATGAAGGGCAAAGCGCACTACATGTCGCCCGAGCAGATCCGCGGCGAGCGGCTCGATCGTCGCTCGGACATCTTCTCGCTCGGGATCCTCATGTACGTGATGATCACCGGGCGTCACCCGTTCAAGGCGACCACGGACAAGCAGACGATGGACAACATCGTCGGCACCGAGCCCGTCCCGGTCCACGAGCTCGTGCCCTCGGTGCGCCCCGATCTCGAAGCCGTGGTCATGCGCGCCCTCGCGAAGCGCGTCGAGGATCGCTGGACCGACTGCGCCGAGATGCAACGCGCGCTCGATCAGATCACGAACGCCATCGGCGCGGCCGTGACCGACGGCGACGTGTCTTCGTTCGTGAGCAAACTGATGGGCGAGCGGTCGTCGCAGCGCCGCGCCGAGCTCGCCGCCGCGATCCAGGCCGCGGATGCGCGCGGGCTCGAAGCCGCAGAGGCGCCTGCGTCGCGGCGGGCCGAAGGGCCTGTGTCGCGAAAGCGCAGCGGCACGCCGTCGTCGCGCGGCGGCACGCCGTCGTCGCGTGGCGCTTCGCTCGAAGGCATCATCCCGATCTCGCTCGACGACGGCGAGTCCGTGCCGCCTCCACCGCCCGCGATCGTCGTCCCGAGCGTGCCCCCTCCCCCGCCGTCTGCGGCGCCAGCGCTCGTCACGTCGAAGCGCAAGCGATCGGTCTGGCCATGGCTCGGCCTCACCCTCGTCGCAGCGCTCGGCGGCGCGGGCGCTGCGCTGCGCCTCGGCCACTTGCCCTGGGCCGAGCCGCTCGTCCCACCGGCGCTTCGCTGGCTTTTGCCTCCGCCGAAGACCGCGCCCGCGCCCGCGCCACCTCCGCCGCCTGCGAGTGTCGTGCCCGCGCCGACCGCCATGACGAGCGCGAGCGCCGCACCTTCCGCGAGCGCGCCGAGCGACGAAGCGCTGGCCCTCGATGCAGGCGCGCCGAGCGACGCGGGATCCGACGCAGGCGACGCCGGGAGCGACGCGGGTGATGCAGGCTCCGACGCAGGCGACGCAGGCTCCGACGCTCTCGACGGCGGCTTGCCCGACGGCGGCGGCTACAGGTTTCTCCCGCCGAACCCCGGTGGCGGCTGGAAGCGCATCGACGGCCTCTGGTATCCGCCCCCGTGGTGGAGGCCGCCGTCACGCCTGCCGGGCGGAGCCCCGACGGCCCCGGCGCCCAAGGTCGACCCGAACGATCCGTACGGCGACTAGCGCGTAGCGCCGGGGTTTCACCCCGGACCCGAGCAGGGGCTATCCGCCCCTGCACCCGGACCAGGGCAAGCCCTGGACGCGGGGCGACAGCGCGCGATGCGCGCTGTCGACAGGGAAGACGTTCCCAGCACGTAGGGCAGCGCTGCTGTCTTGGTCGGCAACGCCGCTCGTGGTCTTGCCACGGGCCCGTCGGATAAACCGCGCATCGCGCGGTTTATCCGCCCTCGGTCCAGGCCGTGCCTGGTCCGGGGTGAAGGGGGCGGACAGCCCCCTTCTGGGGTGCGGGGCAAAGCCCCGCGCACGCACATCCCTGTGGAACCCCCGCTCAGTACAGGCCCGTCTGCTCAGGCAAGCAGACGCCCATCGAGCAGAGCAGCAGATCGATGTCCGCGCCCGCGCAGCTCACCTGCCGCGCGCAGTAGTCATCGTATGCACACAAACGATGGCAGGACTGATCCGACCCGAGCGCGCGCACGTTCATGAGGCAAGCCCAGCCCCCCGTGAGCCACAGGCCCTCGGGTTTGTCGAACAGGCAGACCTCCTTGCGCTCCTCCGGATCGAAGACCTCGGCCGTGCAGGCGTCGCGCTCGATCTTCTCGCGCGACTTCCCCATCGTGTTGAGCATGTACGTGAAGTCGCAGGCGCCCGCCGAGGTCGAGTCGCGCGCGACTCGGTAGCGCAGCGTGGGGACGTCGAGCGAGCGTTGACGCACGCCCCGCAGCATCGCGACGAACTGGTTGTTGCCGCCGTCTTCCTTCGGCCCCTCGCGCAGCGCCGCGAGGATCTGCTCGTTCTGCTGCTCGACGCCGGGGTCTTCTTTGTCGGAGTAGCCGAGCCGGATGTACTTCTCGGGCGTCTTCGTCGTGCACGGCTTGGCGTGCTCCCAGAGCTTCTCGCTCACGACGGGCGGACGCTTCGTCCCCTCGCGCTTGCACACGCCGATCGCGCCCGCGGGCACCGCGCCCGAGGCGCGATCGGTCGGCTGACCGGGCGGCTCCTGGATGAACTCCGTGGACGTGCAGCTCACCGCTCCCACAGTCACCACGAGCCCCGTCACGGCGAGGGCGGCGATCCGATGCAACGCGCTCTTCGTACCCACGAACGCACGGTATCACCGCGGAGGGCCCGGACAGAAATCCTCGGTGACGAAAGGCGCCTGACCGAAGGCCAAGTAGCCGGATCTTTTTGGTTTTTGGGCGGGAATGCGGGGACGCGCGGGGCTCAGGCGCCCATGGCGGTCTGCTCGATCAGGTGATCGACGATGGCCTGCACGCTCTGCGTCTTCTGGAAGACGGCGAGCTGTTTGTCGGCGCTCGTGCCCTCCCTGAGGATGCCGCGGATGCGGTCGAGATCGGCCTCGGACTTGAAGATCGCCGCCGCCTCCTCGACGAAGTCGAGTAGCTCGCCGATGAGCACGCGCACGGGCAGTTGCTCCTGCTTGCCGAAGTCGATGAGCTGGCCGTCGATGCCGTAGCGCAGCGCGCGCCACTTGTTCTCCTCGATGAGCTCGCGCGCGTACTCGCGGAAGCCCATGTTCTTCCGGTAGAGCAGGTAGAGCTTGCCCATGAGCGCCTGGATGAGCGCCGTCAGCGCGACGGTGTCGTCGATGCGCGTCGTCATGTCGCAGATGCGCACCTCGACCGTGTCGAAGAACGGATGGGCGCGGACGTCCCACCAGATCTTCTTCGCGTTGTCGATACAGCCCGTCTTCACGAGCAGATCGACGTACGACTGGAACTGCGCGTACGAGTCGAAGTGACCCGGGATGCCCGTGCGCGGGAAGCGCTTGAAGATCTCGCTGCGGATGCTCTTCAGGCCCGTCGCGCGTCCGAGCCAGAACGGCGAGCTCGTCGAGAGCGCGAGGAGGTGCGGCAGGAAGTAACGGACCTGGTTCGCGAGCGCCATCGCGACCTCCTTGTCCTTGATGCCGACGTGGACATGCAGGCCGAAGATCAGGTTCGCGCGCGCGACGTCCTGCAGGTCCTCGACGATCACCTTGTAGCGCTCGCCGTCGGTGATCTCCTGCTTCTTCCAGTCGCTGAAAGGGTGCGTGCCGGCCGCGACGATGCGCAGGCCGTGTTTGCCCGCGAGCGCGCTGAGCTCACCACGCAGCTCGCAGATCTCCTGACGCGCCTGCCGGATGTCCCGGCAGATGCCCGTGCCCGTCTCGACGACGGACTGGTGCATCTCGGGCCGCACGCGCTCGCGCAGGATCGAGTGCTTCCCGCCCTCGAGGAGCTGACTCACGTAGGAGCGGAGCTCGCGCGTCTCGGGGTGGACGATCTGAAACTCTTCCTCGATGCCGAGCGTGAATTGACCGTCGAGCAGACCCTGGACCGTGGTGCTCATGAATCTCCCTCGATGATGAACGTGGGGACCGTTCCCGCCCCCGCATGAACGTTGCACATGTTCGTCGCGGATAACCTGCCCAGCATACCGCCGAGCTCGCCGCGAAACAGGATCGGATCGAGCTCGATGTGACGCCGCGAGAAGTAGAGCTCGCCCGCCGCGCCAACTTCCGGAAACATCGACGTCGGTAACGAAACGCGGAGCTGCAAAACGGACGGATCGACGAGCGCGAGCTTCAGCGCTCGCTCCCACACGCTGCTCTCCACGTTCGCGCCGATCACCACGCCACGACCGCCGACCTCGTCGTTCGGCTTGAGCACGAGGCGCGCGCGGTTGTCACGGGCCCACGGGACGAGGTCGATCTCCACGCCGTCCGGCCCTTCGGTCTTCATCTCCTCGACGCGCCTCGTCCACGGGATGAACTGGCGCACGGCCGCGCCCTCGTCCTTCGTGTAGAGCGCCGTCACGCGCGGATCGAAGAGCAGGGCGAAGAGGACCTTCTTGTCGAGCAGCTTCGCGCGGAAGCTGTTCACGACGCACACGACGCGCGCCTTGTACGCCTCGATGAGCGGGCGCACCTCGTCCTCGCGGCCGAGCAGCTCGCTCGTGAGCACGCGGCGGTAGACGAGGTCGATCTCCTCGCCCTTCGCCGAGAGCTTGCCGTCGCGGTACTCGAGCTCGCGCGGATCGACGAAGCGCGCCGGGATGCCGTGCAGCCGGAAGCGCTCGCAGATCATGTCGAACTCGGTCCGCGTCGCGACCTCCTGCCAGTCGACGACGGCGACTTTGGGGACGTGCGTTCCGCCGAACTCGTGCCACGCGTCGAGGATCGAGCCGACGAGGGAGTTGCCCGCGTAGACGGGCGTGATCGGCGAGACGCGGGCGAACTCGCGCATCGGCTGGAAGGCCTCGAAGAGCTCGGTGAGCCTGTCGGCGTAGCTCGGGCCGAAGGCGCCCTCGGCGTTGAGCTCGACGAACGAGAGCTCGGACCCCGCGAGGACCGCGTCGAGACGCGTGACGACGCCGACGGACTCGAACGCGGGGTTGTAGGAAAGGAGCCGTCGTTCGCCGTCCGTCAGGCCCATGAGCTCGAGGAGCGTGGGGTCTGCGAGGACGAGGTCCTTCGCCTTGATGACGGCGCTGCGGAAGTGCCGGAGCGCCCCGAGGAGCAGGTTGTACTGGGCGCGGAGGACGAAGTTCGGACGGAGGAACGTGCAGAGAGGCCGACCGGCGAAAACCGCGCCTCGCGCCACCATGCGTTCGAGCAGGGCGAGGTGATCCTCGCCCCCTCGATCCACGTAGGCCGTGAGCGCGTCGTGGTAGCGGTCGACGGCTGCGTCGAGCGCGGCGGTGAAGGGGTGCTTCGACGGCCGCTCGTGGGTGGTCACGTGCCTCTATCCCACCGGATGGGTTCGACCTCGGCGGCCATCTTGCTCCAGGCGTAGCGGTCGCGGATCGTGCGGCCCTCCTTGGCGGCTTTGACGCAGAACTCGACCATCCAGTCGGTGACCGTGTCGAAGAAACGCTCGCCGAGGTGCTCGATGTGCATGTCGGGCGCGGGGTTCGTGAAGTCGATGGCGTAGGGGACGCCGTCCTTGATGGCGAACTCGACCGAGTTCATGTCGTAGCCGAGCGCGTGGTTCAGGCGCAGCGCGTCGTTGACGATACGGTCGTGCAGGTCTTGCGGGAGCCAGCGCTCCTGGTCGCGGAAGATGTAGCGACCGCGGAGGCCCGTCGGGCCGATCTGCTTCGGGTCGTACTGGATCGTGAGGACACGCTCGCGGCCGATACAGATGCAGCGCGCGTAGTCGTCGAAGTCGATGAACTCCTGCAGCGTCATCACGTTGAGGTTCGAGGCGTCGTAGGCGCGCAGCAGATCCATCGGGGTGCGCACGACGGTCACGTCCTTCCAGCCGCCGCCGTCGGCGGGCTTCAGGATCGCCGGGAACCCCACGTACTCGACGATGGCGTCCCAGTTCAGCGGGAACTCGAGGTTGCGGAGCGACCGGTTCTTGTCGATCGCGGGGATGTAGTCCTTCTGCGGAAGCATCACCGTGCGCGGCGTGGCGACGCCGAGGCGCGAGGCGAGCGAGTAGCCGAAGAACTTGTCGTCGGCGCTCCACCACAAGGGGTCGTTGATCACGTACGCGCCGCCGAGGGCCGCGGCCTTGAGGTAGAAGCGGTAGTGCTTGACCTCCTGGCTGATGCGGTCGACGAGCACGCGGTACGGGGAGACGAAGCGCTCCGGCGTCCCTCCGATCTTCGCGAACTCCGCCTGGATGCCCGGGACTCGGTTGCAGCGCTCGATGAACGCCTGGGGGAAGGACTGCTCCCAGCCCGCGAGAATGCCGATCCGCTCCGTCATGCGACTCTCCGTTCCTCCTTGGGCCGCCCGTCGCGGCCAAGGCGCGCGCCGTCGATCGTGCGCCCGCGCATCGACTCTAGCCCGATTGTTCGTGCAGGCGGAAGTTTGGCGTGGCGTGATCCGCCCCAGAAAAAAACCTCTTGACGGAAAAGGTCCCCCGAGTAGACTCCGCGGCCTCTCCGTCGGGGCGGGTAGCTCAGCGGTAGAGCATTGGCCTTACAAGCCGATGGTCGCAGGTTCGAACCCTGTCCCGCCCACCCGGCTCCCCATCGAAGTTTGATGAGAGTCGGAGGCGGAAAAAAAAAAGAAAACAGGGGCTTGCAAACGGAGAACAAGGCTGGTAGACACCGGCCCCGTCAGCGAGAACGAAACAGCGACGCGCAGTTCGACACCATGGGGTGGTAGTTAAGTCGGTTATAACGCCGGCCTGTCACGCCGGAGGCCGCGGGTTCGAGTCCCGTCCACCCCGCTCTCTTGTATGCAGTACCAAAACAGCCGATCCCGAAAGGGTTCGGCTGTTTTGCTTTTGTCCGCCCGCTTCGCGCTCCCTCCCCACCCGGTTCGCCCGGCGCGGCGAGGAGAGCGTCGGGGCGCTAGTGCAGACGCCGCGCTGCGGCCTCGGCCTCGTTCTGCTCGATGACGTCGGGCAGCACGCGCAGCCGCACGAGGGTCCCGGGCAGGAGCTCGTCGTGGATGTGCAGCCGGTTCTCCTCGGCCACCTGCTCGACGTCGAGCGCGAACTCCCGCGCGATGCCGAGCAAGGTGTCGCCCGCGCGAACACGGTAAAGCACCTCCTCGCGCGGCCCCGGCAGGTTGCTCCGCGGAGCGGGCTGCCGCGCCGCTTCTTGCGCCTCGCCCGAGGTCGCGCCGATACGCGGTAGCTCCGTGGAGTCCGGTGCCGCGTCGGCGCCGGGGCGCACGTGTCGCTCGATCGTGGCGAGGTCGTATCGCCCGGGCATCCGACGGATCAGCGCGAGGATCATACCGCTGCGGACCGTCGTGTACTCGTGGCGGATCGAGCCGAAGGTCCACGCGTCCTGCAGGAGCTCGATGAGCACCGGCGAGAAGACCGGCCGACCCGTGTGCCCTCCCGGCAAGGCCGCTTCGGCAGCAAGGAGCGCATGCCGGAGCGCCGCGCGGTCGATGCCCTGCTGCTCGACGACCCTCGAGAGATCACACGTCACGTCGTCGAGAAGCGCGAGGAGCATGTGCACCAGCGTTACCTCGGGGTTCTTCGCGTTCACGGTCCGCAGGACCGCACCCTCGAGCGCCGTCATGCAGGCGCGAGACAACTTCCGAATCAGCCGCTTGATGTCGACGACGATCATTCGAAGGCTCCGGGCACGGGCGCGATGCGGGTCGCGAGGGATCGATCACGCCCGCTGCACGGAGTCTACGCTCGCCACGTCGCCCCGGGGAATCAGGACTCGGAGACGGCGCCCGCCTTCGAGACGTTGAACGAGAACGACTTCGCGCCGCTCGTCACGGTGACCTTGATCGTGTCCTCGTCGACGCGCTCGAAGCTCATCGCGATCGAGCGCTCCTTCGGATCCGCGAGCCTGTAGGTCCCCGCCTGCGGCACGGGGTCGACCCAGCGGAACTCGACGCCCTCGATCGAGAGGTCCCACGTCCCGCCCTGCCCCGTCCACGCGCGTGAGCCGTCGACCTGAAAACCCTCGGCGAGCCCGCCTTCGAGCGGGCGTTGCGTGCGGTCGCCCGTGCCCTTGCCGGTCTTGCCGTCTTCGATGCGCGTCCAGTCGAGCTCGTGCACGACGTGGCGCGTCTCGTTGGCCGCGCTCCACGTGACCTCGGCCGTGCCACTCACCTCGACGCGGCCGTTCGAAAGCTTTGTCCACGTATGATTCACGACGACGTCGCTCATGTCGTTCTTCGTCACCGTGATCTCGTGCGTGCCGCTGTACGTGTTGCCCTTGTAGGTACAGCTCCCGGGGTTCTTGCCGTACTCGACCTTGAGCGTCGGCCCCGTGAGCGTGACGGCGGCGCACGGGAGCTGTGAGGTGACGAAGTCGCGGATCTCCTGCGCCGCGGCCTCGGCGGCCTGACCGATGGTGAAGTCGGTGGTGATCTCGATGCTGCCCGCGGTGACGTTCTCGGCGTCGCCCGAGATGCTGGCCTCTTGCACGGCCTGTAGCGCCTCGGCCGTCGTCATCTCTTCTTGCTTGCGGCAGGACGTGGTGGCGAGCGTGGCGGGGATCAACAGGGCGATGACGAAAGCGCGCGTGTGCATGCAAGTCCCTCCTCGATGAGATGTCCGGGTGCTTGGGACACGCGAGCCGTCGCGCGGGTAAAAAACGAGCGAGCGTTCGGCGGCGACGGCGGGAGAGCGGATTCGCTTGACATGGCCCGGCCAAACCCTAGAGAGCTGTCTTCGACGCATGAAGATCGTGAGCTGGAACGTGAACGGGCTGCGGTCGGTCCTGGGGAAAGGTTTTTCCACGTGGCTCGCAAACGAGCGGGCCGACATCGTGGGCATCCAGGAGGTGCGCGCGCAGGAGGCGCAGCTCGGGCCGTGCCTGGAGTCGATCGGCGGCGCGTGGCTGCGCGCGTTCTCGGCGGCCGAGCGGCCGGGCTACAGCGGCGTGGGGCTGCTGTCGCGTTTGCCCGCGGACAAGATCTCGACGTCGCTGAAGGACGCGACGTTCGACGCCGAGGGGCGCGTGCAGATCGCGCGTTACGGGCGGCTCACGCTGGCGAACGTGTACTTCCCGAACGGCAGCGGGCCGAACCGCGACAACAGCCGCATCCCGTTCAAGCTCGCGTTCTACCGGCGTCTCTTCGACGTGCTGGAGGTGCGGCGGCGCCGTGGTGAGCCGATCCTCGTGATGGGCGATTTCAACACGGCGCATCGCGAGATCGATCTCGCGCGGCCCAAGGAGAACGTGAAGACGAGTGGCTTCACGCCGGAGGAGCGCGAGGAGCTCGATCGGTGGATCCGCGCGGGCTACGTGGACACGTTCCGCGTCTTCGAGCCGGGGCCCGGGCACTACTCGTGGTGGAGCCAGCGGTTCGGCGTGCGCGCGAAGAACGTGGGGTGGCGCATCGACTACGTGCTCGCGTCGGAAGGCGCGGCGAAGCACCTCAAGGGCGCGTTCCTCTCGCCGCACGTGACGGGCAGTGATCACTGCCCTGTGGGCGTCGAGCTGGACGACGCAATCGTGGGTTAGCTGCGGGCCGCGAGCGAGAACCAGCACGCCGCCGCGAAGAGGTGCAGGGCAGCGCGTGGCGGCGTGCTCGTGCGGCGCGTGGCGTCCTCGACCCAGGGCGCGATCGAGGCCATCGGCGCGGGGACACGAGGCAAGAGCTCCGGGCCTTCGGAGAGCCAATCTTCGAGATCACGTTCGTCCGCGAGCGTCGTGAGCATGCCGCCCGCGAGGGCGCCGCCCGCGTCCACGCGCACGCGCGCGAGCGTGAGAGAACCATCGAGCGGGCTCTCGACGGAGAGCACGGCCGTGCGCGCGCCGTCCTCGCTCTGCTCGGAGGCGAACACGAGGGCGCGCAGGCCCTCTACGTTCGTACGTGCCGACGAACGAAAGACACGCGCGAGGACGTCGGCCCAGCGCGCGCGCGGCGCCTTGCTCGGCGCCTCGTGCCAGAGCGATTCGCAGAGCCACACGGCCGCCGCTCCGCCCTCCTCGACGATGCGATCGACGGCGACGTCGCCGATGCCGAGGTCGTCACGACGAACGAGGTCCTCGTAAAGAAATGCCGCGGGGACCCGAGCGCGCTTGCGCAGGCGATCGATCTGCTCGAAGCGCGCGAGGCGGGACTCGAGCGGCTGGCGGACGATCTTTTCGGTGATCTCGGGCAAGCGCGCGGGTGTCGCCGCGAGGCCCGCGATCACCACGAGGAGCTGCGCGTCGTTCATCGCGAGGAGCTCGGCCTGCGTGACCTGCCGCGCGAGCTCCTGCGCGCGCGTCGGATCGACCGATCGCACGAGCGCGAGCGCGACGGCGCGCCCCTCGATCGGCGCCCGTGTGTCGAGCAGCACGCTCGTGAGCGCGGGCAGGTCCGACGTGGTGAGGCCGAGGAACGAGAAGGCGCGCACGTACAGCGGGACCTCGCGCGGGAGCGCACCCTGCGCGGCGAGGCGCGCGACGAGGTCCCTGCGGAGCTCATCCTTCGTGATCTCGGCGAGCCGCTCGTAGAGCTCCTCATCGGAGCGAGGTCGCTGTCGGAACAGGCGCTCCGTGTCGTTCATGCCGCGCTCCCCTCCCCCACGAAATGACGAGCGGCCGAACGATCGGCTCCCGTCACGATTCGAGAATCTTCTGCAACGTAGCTTCGAGCTGACGTGGATCGAAGCGCTTCGGCAGGACGGCTTGCACGCCGATCACCCGCGCCTCCGCTTCGAGCTCGGGCGTGATGTCGGACGCGAGCAAGATGAACGGGACGTCGGCGAGGCGCGGATTCTCGCGCATGACAAGGCAGAGCTCGAGTCCCGACATGCCCTGCAGCGTCCGCTGACAAACCACCGCGTCGGGGACGGCGCCACGCATCGCGGAGCGCGCCTCGTCGCCCGTGGAGGCCTCGATGACGTTGTACCGCTGGCCGAGGCTCGCACGCACGAGCGCGCGGAGCGTGCGCGACTCGTCGACGACGATGACACGCGGTTTCGCCGGACGAACCGTGGCCCGATCACGCGCCTCGTGGCGGTGGATCGGGAAGAGGCGTGTGATCGTCTCCATGAGCAGCTCGCTCGGCGGCGGCGAGGTGTGGAGGCGGAGCGTGCCGATCGCGTCGACGATCTCGAGGCCGCGTGAAGGCCGGTTGTCCGGGTCGCGATCGAGCAGGCGATGGACGATCTCGTCGAACTCGGGCGGGACGGCGCGGTTCTGGCTCGACGCGGGGGGCAAGTCCTCGGTCGTGACGCGCTGGATCGTGTGCGCCTCGGTCTCGCCGGTGAACGCACTCCGACCCGTGAGCATCTCGAAGAGGACCACGCCGAACGAGAAGAGATCCGAGCGCGCGTCGAGGCGGCCGCGCAGGATGGTCTCGGGCGCCATGTACGCGAATTTGCCCTTGAGCGTGCCGGCGCCGCCCTGCGTGGGCGAGAGGCGCTCGCGGGCGCGCGCGATGCCGAAGTCCGCGAGCTTCACGACGCCCTCGCGCGAGAGGAGGATGTTCGAGGGGCTCACGTCGCGATGGACGATGAGGAGCGGGCGGCCGTCCTCGCCGAGCTTGTGGTGCGCGTAGTCGAGTCCGCGCGCGGTCTCGACCGCGATGTGCGCGACCTCGGGGATGCTGAGGCGTTCGCCGCGCTTGCGGAGCTCGTAGAGCGTGGCGCCGAGGCTCGGGCCGTCGACGTACTCGAGCACGAGGTAGTACTGGCCGCCCTCCTCCGCGAACTCGACGACCTGCACGATGTTGCCGTGATGAAGGCGCGACGTGATGCGCGCCTCGTCGCGGAACATCGCGATGAACTCGTTGTTCGACGCGTACTGAGGAAGCACCCGCTTGACGACGACCTCTTTCATGAAGCCGTCGGTCCCCGTGAGGCGGCCGAGGAGCACCTCGGCCATGCCGCCATAGGCGAGCCTGCGAATGATTTGATACTTCCCCAGCCGCTCCGGGAGCTCCGGCTCCTGCATCGGAGGAACCATATCAGCTCCTTTGCTCCTTCAATGACGCGAGCGCGCCGGTGCACGGACGCGCTCGACGATTTCGGGGCCGAGTTCGTCGAGGGACAGAACGGCATCCGCGTAACCACGGGAAATCGCTGCTCCGGGCATGCCGCTCACCACGCAGGAATCCGGCGACTGGACGAGCACACTTCCGCCGGCCGCTTTGATTGCGCGCAGTCCCTCGACTCCATCGTTGCCCATCCCGGTGAGCATCACGCCAAGAGCACCGTCACCAAAATGCCGGGCGAGCGACTCGAAGAGCGGCGTGCCCGAGGGCCGATGGTTGCCGACGGGCGGGCCCTCGATGACGCCGATCGTGAGCGGCGATTGCGCGACAAGATGCTTGCCTTCGGGCGCGAGCGCGATGACGCCGGCACGCAAAGGCATGCCGTGCGTGGCAAGGCGAACGGGGAGCTGCGTGACCTCGGCGAGCCACTCGGCGAGCGCCTCGTCGAAGCCCGCGAGGACGTGCTGCACGATCAGGACCGGGACGGACGAGGTGGCAGCGGCGAGGCCCGGCAACATCGCGGCGATGGCCGCAGGGCCGCCGGTCGAAGCGCAGATGCCGACGACGGTGGCACGGTTCTGCGCGCGGTGGCTGCTGCTGCGGCGTGATCGCACCGAGCGTGGTCCGTCGGCCCAGCGACGAACCACGGGGATCTCGGCGAGCATCTTGATCTTGTCGCGCAAGGCGACGGCCTGCGGGCCCATCGGATCACCCCAGCTCGGCCGCGCGATCACGTCGAGCGCGCCAGCCTCGGTCGCGGAGAAGATCTGCGCGGCGGGGCGGCTTCCTTGCTGATCGGAAACGATGACGACGCGTGTCGGCGCGAGCGCCATGATGCGGCGGGTGGCGGCGACGCCGTCGAGGCCGGGCATCATCGCGTCGAGCAGGATGATCTGCGGGTTCTCGCGCACGGCGAGATCAACGGCGCCCTGACCATCGCGCGCCATGCCGACGACGTCGATCTCGGGATCGGCCTTGAGGACACGCGCGAGCAGCGTGCGGCCGACCTCGGTGTCGTCGGCGATGACCACGCGGATCACGGGGCGCACCCTGCGACTCGAAGGAACGACCGGCGCGCTCGGGATGGTGAGCGCGAGGATCGTGGAGACACGCGCTGCGAGCTGCGAGCCGTCGACGGGCTTCGGGAAGAAGGCGTCGATGTAGCCCGTGGCGAGAAGATCTCGCTCGCGGAGCTCCTTGTTCGCGCTGATGAGGATGACCTTCGGCGCGAGCGTGCCTCCCCTCTCCTTCACGCGACGCGCGAGCTCGAGCCCGTTCATGTTGGGCATCGCGTAGTCGGTGATGACGAGGTCGAAGGGCTGGCTCGACGTGCCCATGCGCGTGAGCGCGTCCTCCCCGTTGCTCGCGACCTCGAGTTCGAGGGCGAGTCCGGCGAGGTGGGCGCGCACGATGTCGCGCATCACGACCGAGTCGTCGACGATGAGAACGCGTGCCATCAAGCCCTCCCCACGAGCTCGTTCACGGTCTTCACGAAGACCTCGTGATCGAACTCGCTCTTGACGATGTAGGCGTCTGCGCCGACCGCGAGGCCAGCGCGGCGATCATCGTCGGACCCGAGCGACGTGACCAGGACGACCGGGAGCCTCCGAAGCCGTTCGTTTTGCCGGATCTGCGAGCAAAGCTCGAGTCCGGACATCTCGGGCATCGAGACGTCGCTGACGACGATGTCGAACGTCTCGAGCTCCAGCGCCGCGAGCGCTTCGTTGCCGTCTGCGACCGCGACGACGTCGAAGCCGGCGACCTCGAGCACCGATCGCTCCAGCGCACGGGTGGTGAAAGAATCGTCGACCAAAAGGAGCCTCGGCTTGGGGCGGTTTTCGACCCTCGGCAAAAGCGCCCGGAAGCGGTCGGCATCGCGTCCGGAGGCCGAGCGGAGGAGATCGATGGGATTTAACATCAACACGACGCGGCCGTCCCCAAGGATGGTCGCACCTGCGATGTTCCGTACACGAACAAGCGGCGGTTCGAGGTTTTTCGCCAGGACCGTCTGATCACTGACGATCTCCCGGACCGCAAGCGCGCACCGGGTCTCGCCGATGCCGATGACCAAAACCGGGATGCGCTCGGGCGGCGGGGGCAGCTCCACAGGCAAACCGAGGAGCGTGGCCAGCGGGACGAGCGCGATCGGGCGGCCATCGACGACGATCGCGTGCGTGCGCTCGACCTCCAGCACATCCGAGGCGCTGATGCGCAGAATGCGCTGGATCGAGGAGATCGGCATCGCGAACTGCTCCTCACCGACACGCAGGAGCAGCGAGTGGACGACGTAGATCGTGAGCGGCAGGACGATGACGAACGAAGTCCCGACGCCCTGTCGTGACTCGACCGTGACGGTGCCATGGAGCCGCTCGATGTTGGTGCGAACCGCGTCGAGTCCGACGCCGCGACCCGAGAGCTCGCCGACCTCGGAGCGCGTCGTGAGGCCCGGCGCGAAGAGCATTTCGAGGACGCGGTGCTCGGGCAACTCCGCCGCTTCGAGCGCGGTCGAGAGGCCCGACGCAATGGCCGCGCGGCGCACACCGGCAATGTCCACGCCGGGGCCGTCGTCGCTCACCGTGATGGTGACGACGTCGCCGCGATGCTCGGCACGAATGCGGATCGTGCCGCGCGAGGGTTTGCCCGCGGCGGCGCGCGCGCCCGGGTGCTCGCAGCCGTGATCGATGGCGTTGCGGAGGAGGTGGTAGAGCGGATCGCGGAGCTCTTCGAGGACCTTCTTGTCGAGCTCGAGCTCGGCGCCGGTGATGACGAGGTCGACCATCTTGCCGGCCTCGCGCGCCATGTTGCGAACCGCGCGCGGGAGCGGTTCGAGCACGCTCGCGAGCGGGAAGGTCTGGATGCGGCGGATGTCCTCCTGGAGCTGGCCCGAGAGGATCGTCGACTGGAGCGCGTCGGCCTCGAAGGCGCGGACGATCTCGCGCAGCCTGCGCACGAGGAGCCGCTCGTGCTCGAGGTCCTCGTTCTGGACCTCGACGAGACGCTCGGACCAGCCTTCGAGCTTCGCCGGCGCCTCGTCGCGCACCATCGCGCGGATCGCGGTCTGCGCCTTGAGGCGCTCTTCTTCCGCGGAGAGGACGGCACGAAGCTCGGCGAGGCGCTGATCGGTGCGTACGCGCGCGGCGAGGAGCTCGCCGACCTGCGCCATGAGCGCCGAGAGTTTTTTCATGGAGACGCGAAGCGTCTCTTCGGTGCTCGAGCGGAGCGGCGCAGGGGCGTTCTGGATCTTCGGGAGTTGCCCCGTCGGGTTCGGGCCGCGATCGCTGCCCGCAGCGTTCGCGCGGCCCGCGGCCACCGCAACGCCGGCCGAGGTGCCGGGTGAGCCCGCGGAGGTGCCGGGTGCGTTGCCGCCGCCCGAGGTGCCAGGCGTGACGACGGGCGCCGGCGGCGGCGTGACGCCGCCCGGGATCCCGATCTCCGCGCGCGCGACGTATCCCGTCGGTGGTCCGTAGGGGCCGATCGCGGGGGGACTGAACGCGACGGGCGGAGGACCGAAACCCGCAGGGAGCGGGGCGGCATCGTAATGCGAGGACCCGAGAGGCGCGCCCGCGTGCGGGTTCGGCGGCGGCTCGCTGTGCTTCGTCTTCGGCTCGTTGTAGCCCGCGCTCACGTTGCGCGACGGCGCCGCGGGCTCGGCGGCGGCTCGGTGCTGCCGCAGGATCGACTGGGGGCTTCTGGATCGCGTCGCGACGGTGATCCCATCGACCGGTCGCACGACGGGCGGAGGCGGCGGCGCCGGCAGAGGCAGGCCCGGCGAGGGTTTCGACGCGAGGAGCACGGCTTCGAGCCCCTCGATCGCCTCCATGATGACGGGATCCGGATCCGGGTTCGGATCCACGCGGAGCGCGTGATGCACGGTCGAGAGGCCCGCGTTCAGCGTGTCGAAGACCTCGGGCGTGCGCTCGTAGTCCATCGCGCGGAGCGAGGCGAGGACCGACTCGATCGCGTGCGCGAGGCGCGCCGTGTGCGCGAACCCGAGCGAGCTCGCGGCGCCTTTCATGTTGTGCGCCTGCCGGAACGCCTCATCGATGAGCTGCTCGCGCGCGCTGCCCTCGGCGCCTCGTTCCACGAGGAGCAGGGCCGTCCCGATACGCTCGACCTGCTCGACGGCCTCGTTGCGAAGGGTCTCGCAGAGGGCCTCGAACGCCGCGTCGTCGAGGGCCATCAGCCGCGCTCCTCGACGCGCAAGGAGCGGTCGGAGAGGAGCGATCCGAGATCGAGGACGACGGTGCGATCCTCGAGCACGCCCAGCGTGTGACGCTGGACCAGCGGGGGAAACGTAGGCATGGCCTTGGCGATCGTGCGGCGGTTGACCTCGATGATATTGTGGAGCGCGTCCGCCGCCACCGCGCAGACGACCTCCGCATTCGACGCCATGACGAGGTGCTCGGCGGACGTCTCGGCGCGCGCATCGGGCGTGAAGAGCAGCGGCAGATCGACGACGGCGACGATGCGGCCGCGACGTGCCGCGACGCCGAGGAAATAATCAGGCACGCCGGGGACACGCGTGATCCGGCTCATCGGGCCGACCTCGTCGACGGACTCGAGCTGCACCGCGTAGCGCCGGCCGCTTCGCTCGAAGACGATGCAGCTGATGGAGTCGGGCGCGCGATCGAGGCGCGTCGGCTCGCGCGCGATGCGGCGCGTACGTTCGGCGAGGATGCGCGGATGGACCTCGCGTTCGCCACTCTTGCCTTCGCGCAACTTCTCCTCGAGCTCGGCGAGCGAGGTGCGCAGCTTCTCGTAGACGCTCTCTTCCCGGGCGCTCATTGAATCTCGGTGTCTCGAAACAGCCGGAGCAGCCGGCCCACGGTCATGCCGTCCCATCCTTCGATCGGCGCGTCGACGCCCTTCCCACGCGCGACCGTGAGGGCGCGCAGGCGTGCAGCATGGCGTTCGACGAGATCGGGGCGGCCGAGGCGGAGGCCCGCGACGGCCGCGCCCGCGTGCGCGAGCATCATCGACGGATCGAGGTACACGCAGCGGCGGAAGGCGTCGAGCGCTGCTTCGAAGCCGCCGAGCTCGACCAAGAGGAGCCCTTCCAGCAAGTGCGCCCGCGGCTCCTCGGGTTCCTCTTCGAGGAGCGCTTCGAGCTCGGCGAGGGCGTTTTCGAGGTTCCCCGCGTCGGCGTGTGCGAAGGCGCTCGCGAGCGAAGGCGCCGCGGCCGGGGCCGGAACCTCAGGCGCAGGCTCGGGCGACGGGGGCGGCGGCGCCGCGGGGGCGACCGGAGGCGCGGCCGCGGCCTCCATGCGCAGCTCGGGCAAGGGCACAGGAGGGATCGAGAGGCGCGCGTACCTGCGGCCGCGCGGCGAGGAAGGCGGCACGCTCACGGGCCCGAACCGCTCGTGCACCACGACCTCGCCGACGTGCACCGCTCGACACCCGGGCACGTCACCGGCGTGGTCCACGGGGCCGAACATCAAGATGCCGCCCGGTGCGAGCGCGGCCGCGAGCGAGGCGATCACCTCGGGCCGCGCTTCGGGCTCCAGGTAGTAAAGAACGTTCTGGCAGAGGATGAGATCGAAGCCCTTCGGAAAGACGTTCACGAGCGGGCCTTCGGTGAGCCCGAAGCGGCGGAAACGCACGAGGCGGCGCACGTCCTCGGAGAGGTGCCAGGTCTCGCCTTCGGTGCGGAAATACATGCGGCGCACGACCTCGGGCACGTCGCGCAGCGACCACGCCGAGTACCGCGCGGATTCGGCCTTCTGCAAGGCGCGCGGGTTGAGGTCGATGCCCGTGACCTCGACGCGGAAGCCGTCGTTCATCGCGGCCTCGCGAAGCACGATCGCGAGCGAGTAGGCCTCTTCGCCCGTGGCGCAGCCAGCCGAGAGCGCCGTCAGCACGCGCTCCTTGCGCCGCTTGTGGAGGAGCGACGGGACGATCTCGTTGCGAAGCGCTTCGAATTGCGGAGGGCCGCGGAAGAAGTGGGTCTCGCCGACCGTGATCTCCGCGATGAACGACTCGAGCTCGGCCGTGTCGTGCGAAAGGATCACGTGCTCGAGGTACGCGCCCACGGGGGCGCCACGCTCGGCCGCACGACGCTCGGCCACGCGCTCGATGATCTCCATGTTGCGCGGGCGCATCTGCAGCCGCGTCCGCGCGCGCAAGAGCTCGCCGAGGCGCCGCACAACCCCCGGATCCGGGGCGCGCCGGGCCTCAGCTCGAGCCATGGTAGGCGTCCTCCGGACCGAGCACGAGCACGAGGTCGTCCTCGATACGCACGACGCCCGGCGAACGTACGCCGGCGATATCGCCCGGCTTCTCGATCGCGTCCTCCTGCACGGTCACCACGTCCCGGACCTCGTCGACCGCGAGCCCGAGGAGTTTTCCCTTCGCGGCCCGTACGATCACGAGGTGCTGATAGAACGGCAGCGGCTTCACTTGCGAGAGCCGCCCGCGCAGATCGATCACGGGCACCACGCGGCCGCGGAGGTTGATCACGCCGAGCACCTCGGGCGGCGCGTCGGGCACGTGATCGAGCTGCACACGCGGAATGATCTCGACCACGTGCTCGCACGGGATCGCGCACGGGCGGCCGCCCATCCGCGTGAGGACGAGGTTCGTCACCCCGCCGTCCAAGCTCAAGCCTCCGTGCCGTGGTCGTGGGACCGGATCGGCTCCGTCAATCGGGCCAGCCGATCGAGCGCGATCTCGGCTTGCTCCACGCTGATCTTCGTCTCCTGCGTGGCCATGTTGATCTGCTTCATGCCCTGGGCGATCTGCTCGAGCCCGAGGCTCTGCTGCCGCATCGCGCCCGTGATCTGCCGAGCCGCGCGCGTCGTTTGGTTGATGACGTAGACAAGCTGCCCGAGGCGCTCGCCGATGCGGCGCACCTTCGAGCTACCCTCCGTCGCGGCCTTCGAGCCCTCCTCGGTGACCATCGCGGCGCTGTGGCTCGCCTTCTGGATCTCGCCGAGGATCGAGCGCACCTGCTGCGTCGCTTGCTTCGACTGCTCGGCGAGCGTGCGGATCTCAAGCGCGACGACCGCGAAGCCGCGCCCGTGCTCGCCGGCCTTCGCCGCTTCGATCGAGGCGTTCAGGGCGAGCAGCTTGCTCTGCTCGGCGATCTCGTTGACGCTGCTGATGATCTCGCCGATCTGCTGCGTGCGCTCGGTCAGGTCGAGGATCTTGGCCGCGATGAGCTCGACCTGCTGGCGCAGCCGGTCGATGCCCTCGATGGCGGCGACGACGTCGCGCTGGCCGTCCTGCGAGATCTGCTCCGATTGCTCGGCGATCTGGATGATCCCTTCGGCCTTCTCGACGTTCTGGATCCCGACCTCGTTGAGCTCCTCGATGGTCGTCGTGATGTCGTTGACCATCCCGGCCTGCTGGCTGCCGCTCGCGGCCTGCTGACGCGTGCTCGCGAGCAGCTCCGCCAGCGTGCCCGCGACCTGCTGGCCCAGCGTGCGAAAGCGCGTCGCCGCGACGATCCCGCGGCCGGCCTTCCGGTTCGACTCGACGAGCGAAGAGAGCGCCGCGTGCAGGCGGGCCGCGCGAGGCTCGTCCGCGGGCGGGGCCGAGAGCTCGCGCCCGTCATCGCCTCGCGCGATGGCCTCGACGTCGTTGACGATGCGATCGAGGTAGACGTCGATCTTGCGCCGCGTGACCGCGCGGCGGGCCGCGGGATCGCGTTCTTTCTGCTCGTTCGAATCCGTCTTGTCAGCCACTTGGTCTCCGCTTCTCAGCTTCGGCTCGGTCGGACCGTTTTTCAACCGGGATCGTCTGCCTCAGTCGGGCAAGATCGCGACGACCGAGGTCGAGTTGTGCCAGCCGGACTGCTGGCCGGGCGTGAGCGCGATTTCGCCGTACGTCTCCCAGCCGATCAACGGCACGTCCTGACCCACGACCGAGCGGAACGCGGCGACCTGACGCTTGTACTGCTCGCCGAGGAAGATCCGGCGGCAAATGCAGTCGAAGACCAGCACCGCGCCCGGCCGACCCCCCGCGAGGTTCGCGAGGGCGCTGCGGGCGGCGTGCTCCGCCGCCGAGACGAGCTTCTCCTCGCTGCCGCGCATGATCGTGACGCTCGCGCCCACCGGCACCTCGGAGGCCATCACGATCGCGCCTTCCTCGGTCGCCTTGAGCGGCGCCCGGATCTTGTACTCGCCGCTCGACGTCAGCATGCCGAGCTCGTGCGTGATCATGAACGCGTCGCGGTTCGCCTCCGTGAACGGCTCGCGGCTATCCGCCGCGAAACGTTCGTAGGCGAGGAGAGCCGGGCGGCCGTCGATCTCGTGGATCACGTTGTTCACGGCGCGCGTCACGATCATGCTCGGACACGCGGGCGACAGGCCGTGCCGCACGCCGATGCCGATCGGCGTTCTCGAGAACGCGGACACCACGACGATCGCGTCCGTGTAGTGCCGATCGTCGAGGAACACGTCGGTCCGGGCGAACGCCGCGTCGTCCGCCGCGGCGCCGCCGACGACCTGCGCGAGCATCCCTGCGCCCGCGTGGACGGACTCGACGATGTCCTCGCCTTGCCCCGCGAGCCCGTCGCTCAGCACGATACACGTCGCGTGCCCAAAGCCGGCCGTACGCGCGGCGCGGTGCTCGGCGGCGAACGATCGGAGCGCCTCGGTCGTCGCGCTCTGGCGCGCGCTCTTGAGCCCGCGGCCGAAGCCCACGCGGAACCGGATCACGTCGCTCTTGACGGCCATCACGGCCACTGAGCCGTGTCCGACGTGGGCGTGCGTGAACTCGCCCGCGGTGGAACACCCGACGAGCGGCACGGGGCCGGTGATCTTGCGGATGGCGGGCAGGAGCTTGCCGTAGTCGTGGTTCGTCGACGCGAAGACGAAGACGATGTCGGCTTCCCCTCCGCCGAGCGTGCGCAGCGCCTCTTGCGCGGCCGCCGTCCCTGCGTCGGTCGAGGACGATTCGTTCGAGAAACCGACACCGGCCCTGGTCGTCATGCGCGCCTCCCGTCGATGCGACGAGAGCCACGGTGCCCGACCTCGGGGCCCTCCGTCAACCGCCCCCCGGACAGCCTCGGACGGCGAGCCACGCCGCGCGAGGACCTCCCTTTCGGTCCTTTGCGGAGCTCGATGTACCCTGCGCCACCACGTGACGCGCGAGCCTGGATCCACGCTTCCGGTGCGAACCGTGAGCCCGTTTTTTTTTGCGCACCGAAAACTCGCATCGATTGCGCTCTAGGGGCACTCTTCGGTACCATGCTTTGACGTGGGGGTGCGTACTGGAGCACGCACGCCCAGATCCGATCCGGCTCTCCAGCGAGGTGAATGTCGACCATGGAGGGGTCCAGCGTCACGAAGGGGCCCGAGGCCAATACCCTCGGCAAATACAGGCTCATCGCCGAGCTCGGCCATGGCGGTATGGCCGAGGTCTATCTGGCCGTCGTGCAGGGACCTGCAGGGTTCAACAAGCTCTGCGTGATCAAGCAGATCCGCCCGCAACTCGCGACGGATCCCGAGTTCCTCGGCATGTTCCTCGATGAAGCACGGCTCGCGGCGCGTCTGTCGCACCCGAACGTCGTGCAGACGAACGAGGTCGGTCAGGAGGGCGATCGGTACTTCATCGCGATGGAGTACCTCGAAGGGCAGCCGCTGAACCGCGTCCTGCACCGGATCGGCCGGGACGGCGGGCTCACGCTCGCGATGCACCTGCGCATCATCGTCGACATGCTCTCGGGCCTGAATCACGCGCACGAGCTCACGGATTTCGATGGCACGCCGCTCAACGTCGTGCACCGCGACGTCACGCCGCACAACGTGTTCGTCACGTACGAAGGTCAGGTCAAGGTCGTCGACTTCGGCATCGCGAAGGCGATGAACTCGTCGGCCGAGACGCGCCTCGGCGTGGTGAAGGGCAAAGTCGCGTACATGGCGCCCGAGCAAGCGCGCGGCGAGCGTGTGGATCGGCGCGCGGACATCTTCTCCGCGGGCGTGATGCTCTGGGAAGCCGCGACGGGCCGGCGCCTCTGGAAAGGCATCCCGGATCTGACGGTCCTGCATCGCCTGATCAACGGCGACATCCCCTCGCCTCGCTCGGTCGATCCCGACGTGCCCGAGGGCCTCGAGAAGATCGTGATGAAGGCGCTCGCGCTGCGTCGCGAGGATCGTTATGCGACCTCGACGGATCTCGCGGCCGCGCTCGAAGAGCTCCTGGATCAGATGGGCGACAAGACCTCGCTACGCGAGGTCGGCAAGCTCGTCGCGAAGCACTTCGAGGAGAACCGCTCGAAGATCAAGCAGATCGTCGAGGCCCAGCTCAAGGCCGCGAAGTCGCTGGCGACGACGGAGTTCCAGTCGATCAACCTCCCGCACCTCGACGGCACGTCGGCGTCGGGCCCGATGTCCGTCGATCGGACGGGCGCGCGCGAGGCGATGTCGAGCCAGGATCTCTCGTCGCCCGGCACGCGCCGCACGAACGGCGTGTCGTCGCCGACCTCGCTCACGGCCTCGACGGCGTCCGCGACGAACACGGGCGCGCAGACGGCCGCAGGCCCGAAGCGTGGGGTGCTCGGCGCGGTCGCACTCATCGCGGTCGCCGCGATCGGCGCGGGCGTCTGGTTCATGACGCAAAAGCCCCCGCCTGCACCGCCGACGCAGGCGACGGCCGCGCCGGTCGCGGGTGACATCGAGGTGACGATCACGGTCACGCCGCCGAACGCGAAGATCTTCCTCGACGGCAAGGAGCTCGCGACGAACCCCTTCGTCGGCAAGTTCCCCCGCGAGGACAAGACGCATATCATCAAGGCCGAGGCTTCGGGTTTCACCACGCGCAGCCGCGACGTGACGTTCGACAAGGACCGCACGATCGAGATGGTCCTCGAGCAGCAGGCCGCGGCGCCGCTGGCGACGCCGCAACCCACGGACACCTCGAAGGAAAAGACCAAGGTCATCTTCGTCCCGCAGCCGACCACGACCGCCGAGGATCCGATGAAGACCGGCGGCACCAAGAAGACGAACCGCACCGTCGACCCGAACAACCCGTATCAGTGATGAAGACATCCCGACGTATCGCCCTCGCGGTCGCCCTCTCGCTCCCCGTCATTCCCCTCGCCGTCTCGGCCCAGCAGCCCGCGGGCCCGGCCGCGGCGCCGGCCCCGGCGAAAGCCGAACCCTCGAAAGAAGCCAAGGAGGAAGCGTCGCGGCGCTTCAAGCGCGGCATCGAGCTGTTCGGCGAAGGTGACTACCGCGCCGCGCTCATCGAGTTCCGGCGCGCGAACGAGCTCGCCCCGAATTACAACGTCCTCTACAACATCGGGAACGTCTACTTCCAGCTCCAGGACTACGCGAACGCGCTCGTCTCGTTCGAGAAATACCTGGCCGAGGGCGGCGCGAACATCGACGCGAAGCGCCGCGCCGACGTGGACAAGGACATCGAGAAGCTGCGCACCCGCGTGGCGCGCGTGGAGATCGTGACGAGCGTCCCGGACGCGGACGTGACGATCGACGACGTGCCCGTCGGCAAGTCGCCCTTCGCGAAGCCGCTGCTCGTGAACCCGGGTCGCCACCGGATCGTGGCGACGAAAGAAGGCCGGACGAGCGCGTCGCGGACCATCGAGGTGGCGAGCTTCGACTCGGAGAAGGTGACGCTCGATCTGCAAGAGATCGCAAGGCCGTCCGAGACGGGAACCACGCCCACGGCGCTCCCCACGGCCTCGGCGACGCCAACAGCGCCGGCGACGAACAGCGCGCCCGTGACCCCGCCTCCCCCGCCGCCGAAGTCGGTCCCGTGGGCCGGCTGGGGCGTGACGGGCGCGCTCGCGATCGGCGCGGTCGCCACAGGCGTGCTCGCGCTCTCGAAGAACGGCGAGCTCGCGGATCTGCGCAAGCCCGACTCGGGCGCGACGAAGACGCAGCTCGACGAGGCCTCGAGCTCCACGGCAACCCTCGCGCTCGTCAGCGACATTTTCACGGGTGCCGCCGTCGTGGCGGGCGCCGTGACGCTCTACTTCACCGTGCGTGATCCCGCGCCCGCGAAGGAGCAACCGAAGACGGGCTTGATCAAGCGCGTCGACGTCGGTGTTTCGCCGACGGGTTTTACGCTCAAGGGCAGCTTCTAGCCCCCTTCCCCGCCCCAAAACGAAGGCCGCGGCGCCCGAGAGCACCGCGGCCTTTTTCGTGTCCGCACATTGCAAGCGCATTCGAAACGAAAACGCCGCCCCGGAGGACGGCGTTTCGTTCGTTTCAGCGAGCCGCTTTACTTGCAGGCGTCGGTGAACAAGCCCTTGAGCGAATGCGAGTCAGCTTCGTAGTACAGGCCTGAGAGCTGCTCCTTGGTCTTGCCGGTTCCATCGTCGGACAGGCAGAACACCTGGATGTTCGCCACGGGATCATTCGTCTCGGGGTCGAAGTCGAGCGGGCCGAAGGCGCCGTTGTAATCGATGGACTTGTATTCGCCCAACATGAGCTTCTTCATCGTATCGCTGAGCTTGGTCGGGCCGGAGTTGATCTCGTCCCCGGGAGGATCCGCTTTCGACATCTTCGTCATCCCCGCGGCGAGTTTCCGGCCCGTGATGACGCCGTCGGCGATCGTCGACGCGCTGTAGAACAGCAAGTAGGCGGCGTCATACGCGCTCGCTGCGCCGAGGATCGAGGGGTCGCCGTTCTCGGTCCCGAACGTCGTCCCGTACAGGTTCACGAAGAGCTGGTAGTTCTGGTCGGTGTTCTGCGGACCGGGCACGACGCCCGTGGTGCGCCTGCGCCAGTCGGCCTTGGCCGCGGCATCCGCCCCGACGTCGATGGCACCCGCGAGCGCGCCGGTGTTGTAGTTCGAGTCGGAGAAAACGTACCGCGGCTTGTACCCGAGCGCGCTGTTCCACCCGATCTCGATGGGGCCATACAGCGACGACACCGCCTCGCCCGTCCCGATGAGCAGGACGATGTGCGAGCCGTGGTTCTTCACCGCTTCGAGCGTCTCGGGGTACTTGGTCGTGCCGTCAGGATCGCCGTAGTCGACGATGAGGAAGTTCTCGCCGTTGTCGAGCGCGGGCTTGTCGTTGAAGGTCAGCGTCGTCTGGAGGGCGGTTCGGAGGCCCTGGCCGTATGCGTCCCCCTTGTGGACGAGCGCGAGCTTGATCTGCTCATCCATCAGCCCGAGTTCCATGCGGATCCGCTCCTCGAGCTTCGGCACGTACTGCACGATCGCGTTCGCCTGGAAGATGTCCGAAGGGACGGTGCGCCACACGAGCCCGGCCGTCGCGCCCGCGGGCTTGTCGGAGAGGTCCGTCAACGCGATGCCCGTGGCGGACGCGCTGATGAACAGCGCGCCCCCTGGGACCGTCGCCTCGTTGGCCGTCTGGATCGCGACGCCGCTGAAGGCGCCGCCGATGATGGCCTGGACGCCGAGGTTGTCGATGAGGTGCTTGGCCGCCTTGACGCTCACGCTGCCCTCGCCCGCATCGGTGCAGCCGATCATCGCGACGGGGCGCGTGGCCCCTTCCCCGACCGGCGGCAGACCGCCGACGTTCTGCTTCATGTCCCGGACCGCGAGCCGGATGCTGTTCTCCATCGACACGCCGATCTCGCCGTCGAAGCCCGTCGCCGTGGTCGGGTGAATCGAGCCGATCAGGAAGACGTTGTCGGCCGTCGGATCCCCTTCGACGACCTGACACTCGGGGGACAGCAGCGACCTGCAAACGCCGGACGCATCACCAGGCCCCTTGCGGCAGAACTGATCCTGGCCGAGCGAGCCGCAGTCGCTCGTCTTCGCGCAGAGAACGTCGCCGCCGCCGACGCAGACACCTGCCTCGCACTTCATGCCGTTCGGGCAGTCGGTGTTCACCTCGCACTGCTTCGTGCCCGTGTCGACGATGACGGAGCAGGAGGGCGTGATCGCGACGATACCGAGCGCGAGCGCGAGCCCGCCGAGGAGGCCGCGCCGATACGAATTTCGCTTCTGCGTGTCACTGCTTCCGCCAAACGACAAATCCATGATCTTGCCTCGATCCCGCAAAATTCTTGGGCGCGATGATACCCGCGTGCAGACGAGCGGGGTACGAAATACGCGGCCCGCGAGCCTCCAAAGTGTTTTTCCGGGCCGGGCCGCTCACGTCTTTGCGGAGAGTGCGCGCTCCACCATCGCCGCACGCTGCTCGATAAGCGCGAACGGCGCCGCAGGCAGGCCCACCTCCGTCGCGGCCACGAGCGCCGCCGCGAAGGCCACGATCGCAGCTTCGATCACGCGCCCGAGCGGCTGATCGACACGCTCGGCAGGCCTCTCCAGCGCAGCCACCGCGCCCATGAGCGCGGCGCGCACGGAGGCCGCGGCCGCGGGCGGTACCGCGACGCCGGCGTGCTGCGCGATCTCGTGTACCAAGGGGTCCGTGAGCCTGGAAACGAAGCGCTCTTCGACATAGGCCTCGAGCCCCGGATCGGTGCGCTTTCGCTCGTCCGCGAGATCGCCGAGGGGGCGCAGATCCGCGGCGAGCACGCGCCGCGCATGCTCGAGCCCTTTTTCGATCGAGGCCGCGATCGTGCGTCGATCGTGGCGAAGCTTGGCCGCGGACGCGAGGAGCACCTCGTGCATCGCGCGCGCCTCCTGGATCTTCGCCCGATCCTCCGCGGCGCGCGCGGCCGCGACCGACGCGAGCTCGCGCGCGATACGAAGCGCCCTGCGGCGGAGGGCGCGCTCGCGCAGTTCCGCCGAGCGATCGACGATCCGCTCGGCGAAGAGCGCCTCGACGCCCGCCCATCCCGAAGCTTCGAGCGCGGCCGCGTCGCCGAGCTTGCCCTTCAAGGAGAGCCGCGCGGAGAACGCGAGCGGAGCCGCGTAGGAGCCGATCCCCGTCTCTTCGAGGCTCTTCTGCACATGCACGAGGACATGTGCGAGCTCGTCGGGCGAGAGGCGATCGGCCTTGTTGACGAGGATCTGCACGGGCACGCCGAGGCCTTTGATCTCGGAGAGCACGCGCCGCTCGCTCTCCTTCATCGGTCCGCTCGCGTCGAGCAGCCAGACGGCGACGTGCGCCTCGTCGAAGGCCTGCCGCGCCGCCGCGATGTGATCGGGATCGGGCGCGTTGAAGCCCGGCGTGTCGAGGATCTCCACGCGCTTGAGTCGCTCGATCGGCGCGTAGATGAAGACCCGCTCGACCCGCTCGCCGCTGCCCGCGAGGCTCTTCAATGCAGCCTTCAAGCCGGCGTGCGGTACGACGCGATCGGGCGCGCCGCGCACCACGATCCGCGCGAAAGGATCCGGCGCCCACGCGACCCAGTGCAGCGTCGCGGTCGTGGGCAAGACGCCCGTCGGCGCGACGTCCTCGCCGAGGAGCGCGTTCAGGAAGGTGCTCTTGCCGGCGTTGAACTCGCCCACCACGGCGACACGCAGCGGACGCTCGCGCTCGACGGCGATCGCCTCGACGCCCGTGACGACGTCGAGCCGCTCGAGCGCGCGCGCGGAGCGGCCGAGCTCGTCGAGCAAGTCGGGCCAGGAGGCGATGCCATCGCCCGGGACCCAGCTCCGGATGATGCCGCTCGCGATCTCGGCCGCCCACGCCGCTGCCTCGCCTGATACGCGCTCGAGCTTGGCGAGGGCCGCGCGATGACGTCCCTCGGCCGCGAGCACGGCGCCCTCGCGAAGCGTGCCCAGGTCCTCGGGCAGGCGGCCCGGATCACGCGCGGCGAGCGCATGCAGCGCGTCGAGATCCCGCGTCTCGGTGGCGAGCCGGAGCAGCGCGGCGGCGGCGCCCGCGTGCCCGGCGGAGAGGCCTCGTGAAAGCGCGGCGCGCGCGTCGGCCCGCCGGCCCTCGGCGAACGCGAACGCCGCGGCCCACGCGGGCTCCTCGATGAGGCCCGCCGCCGTCACCACGCGTCGCGCACGATCGACGAGTACGACGTCGCGGCAGCCTGCGATGAGCGCAGAGAGCAGCTCCGCGGAGCCTGACGCGTCGAGGATGCAGGCGCGCAGGCCGAGCTCGAGCGCGGTCGACCACTGCCCTGCGGCGAACGCGAGCCGCGCGCGGACGAGCGCGCCGCGGCCGTCGATTCGCTCGGGGTCGATGACGGGCGCATACCGCGCAGCCGCGTTCACGTCACCGAGCGCGAGCGCGCACTCGGCGCGTCGCAGCGCAACCTCGCGATCGGGCGCTGCAGGCAGCTCGGTCCCGGTCGTCGCGGCCACCGCGAGCGACGTGCCGATACGATCGAGCCAGCGGCCGGCCCGCGCCGGATCGCTGGCCCAGAGGTCACGATCACACAGGTCGAGCAGCGCGAGCCGCGCGGCCTCGCGTTCCTCGGGCGCGTCGGCGGCGCGCTCGAGCGCCTCGGAGGCACGCACGTCGCCCATGCGCGCTCGCGCCTGACCGAGCCGGAGCCACACGTCGGCGCGCCAGGGGACGAGCGTGGCGAGTTCCGCGAGCGCCTCGGCAGCCTCGTGATCGAGGCCCGCATCCTCGGCAGCGTCCGCCCAAAGCGCGAGCCCGAGCGGCGAGCCGGGCACGCTCGCGAGGATCGTCCGCGCGAGGTCACGCGCTTCGAGCGGACGGCCCCGCGCGAGCGAGAGCTCTGCGGCGCGGCGCTCGTTTTCGAGGCCGCGGGCCAGGATTTCGACCCGTCCGAAGAAGTTCGAGAGGCTTTCGACGAGCCGCGCCATGGCCGCATCAAAGGCCGGCCGTGGCCTCGGATCAAGGGGCTTCGCCCCTGACGTCCCTCGCCGCGTCGGCCCGAAGGCGCAGCACCACGTACGGCAAGCCGGGCACGCGGCTCTCCGCGGTCACCACGAAGTTCGCGGCCATTTCCGGGAAACTCGCGATCCGCGCCTCGACGCCGCGATCGAAGATCGAAGCCGTCCACGGCGTCTCGACCCGCGCGCCCGGCGCGAGCAGGAGGACGAGCGTATCCACGCCACGCGCGTCGAGCATCGCCGGCGCGATGCGCTTCGTCGTGTGCCCGCCGGGCAAGGCTGCGATCGCCGGATCCGTGAGCCCCGCGAGATCCACGATGCTCGCCTCGGTCGCCGCGCCGACCCAGCCGGCGTCGAGCGAAGCCACGACACGAGCGCCTTCGAGCGCGGGACCGAGCTCACGCACGAGCGCGGTCCGAGCCGCCCCGACACGCGCGGCCACGGGGCCGATCTTGATCATGACGAAGAGCTCGCCCGCGAGCGCGAGCGCGACGCGCGCCGCCGTCACGCGCGCGTCCGCGACGGAGGCAAGATGCGCAGCGGCGAGGATCACCGCGGGGAGCACGGGGACGACGAGGCGCGAGAGTGGCATCCAGTCGCCGCCCGCGACGGCGACCGCGGCGAAGTGCACGGCGACGGCGAGCACGAGCCCGCGCACGAATGCCGTCGATCGCAGGAGCGCGCGCGGCGCGACGAGCGCGAGCGGGCCCGTGAGCAAGAAGCACGCGAGGGCGTACTTCGCGCCGAGCGAGGGATCCGAGGGCTTGGCGAGCACGGCGAGCGGCGTGGGACGACCAAACACGGCGAGGCGGATCGCAACGACGAGAAAAAAAGGAGCCGCTGCGAGAGCCCCACGAACCACCTCGGCGCGTCCGAGGCGCATCGGCTCCCCCGGCGGCGGGGTCATCGCGACGACGAGCACGAACGGCAAGAGCTCCGGCCGAAGCGCGGCTGCGAGCCCGAGCGGAAACACGCCCGCCCCGGGGCGCCCGAGCGCGACGAGGCACACCGCGATCGACACGAGCGCCGTCGCGAGGCCCGTTTCGAGCCCTGCGACGCTCCAGGCCGCGAGCGGCGCCGACGCGGGCAACATCACGAGCGCGGACCAGCGCGCGCGAGACGAAGAGGCACGATCGATCGTGACCGCGAGCAGCGCCGCCGCCGCTGTCCATGCGAGCAGCCCAAGAAACTTCGCGGCTGCGAGCGCGTCGAGGGGTCCACGCGCGGCGAACGGCGCGAGCAAGTAAGGAAACCCGAGCGGCGTCACGGCGTCGGTGATCGGCCCGTGCATGTTCCAGCGGTAGCCGAGGCCACGTGCGATGTGCGTCGCGTAGCGCGCGGGGATGAGCGCGTCGTCGACCGTGAAGCCGTACAGGACGAGCGCCGGCAGGAGCGCGAGCACCGCGCCGAGCGCGGCGAATCCAAGGGCGCGCGGCCAAAAAACCGGCACGGACGGGCTCCTAGCGACACTCCATCGGTTTGTCCACTCCGCGACGATCGATGCACAAAACTTAGGAAGCGACAGAAGCCTCTCTAGCATTCGGCCCACGGATGACCGGCCTCACTCTCGTTGCCCGACGCCCCGAGATCCAGCCTGCCTCGACCACCTCGGTCGACAGCCCGGCGCTGCGCGCGCTCTTCGACCTCGTGCTCGATCGCGCCCCTGACGCCACCGTCCTTCCCGAGCGAGACGCGACCTCGCTCGTGATCGACCTCGCTTATTCCGTCGCGGACCTCTGCGCTTCGCGCAGGCGCCGCGCCGCCCTCCGCGTGAGCCTCTGCGGCGAGCCCTGGGAGCTCGGCCTCGAACGCGCCGGACGAGACGTGCTCGTCTCCCTCGCGCAGACGAGCTCGAAGCCCGAGGTGGCGATCCACGAGCGACGTGTCGACGGCGACGCGCTCTCCACGCGGATCCTCGGCGCGCTCGACGCGCTCGCGGGCCGCTCGGAGCAGAGCGCCATCGCCTCGCTCGCCGCCCTCGACGGCGAAGGGCCGCGGTCGCAGCTCTACGGCGAAGCCGCGCGTATCGCCGCGGCCCGCGAGCACCTCGCCGCGAGCGCGCCCTTCGGTTCGGGGGAAGACCTCCCCGAGCCCGCCGTCGTCGCGGTCGAGCCGACGGGTGACGTGCCGATCACCATCGCGGCCGACATCCTCATGCGCACGCCCGTGCCTTCGGCCACGGCGGAGACGGCCGTGCAACGCGCCGATCTCTTCGCGCTCCTCTTCCGCGGCAAGCTGCGCGTCATCGTCGCCGAGCATGCGCGCGAGCTGCCCGACGTGTTCGTGTTCCTCTTCGCGGAGCAGCTCGTCGAGATCACGCTCGAGGCGCTCTCGGCGTGGGCGCTCGGCCGGCCCTACTACCGGCGCCTCACCATCGGCGGCGCCATCTGCGCCGTGCGTATCCAGGGCGAGGGCCACGCCTCGCTCACGATCGGCATGCCGCGCCGCGGCGCCGACGAGCGTGGACACGTGTGGACGTTCCCCGCCGTCGACGTGGGCGCGCTCGTGCAGAGCGTCGTCGCCTTCGGCCGCGCCCTCGCGCGGAGCGTCGTGCGCCGCGACCGCGCGCAGGCGCAGAACCTCCGCCTCTCCGCGTTCCGCACGAAGGTGCGCGAGCTCGGCGAGCGCATGCGCGACCTCACGCGCGACGACTCCAAGATCAACGACGCGCCCGAGGGCTACCGCGCCTTCGCCGCGTCCCTCCGCCAGCCGCCGGCTCCGCCCGAGGACGAGACCCTCGCCTCGAGCCGCCTGCGTTACACCCCGCGCTGGTTCGCCGCGATCCCCTCGATCGACCTGCGCGCCACCTTCCTCTGCGGCGACGCGCTCGTCGTCGGCGCCACGCGCGAGCTTTCCTGCATCGATCGTCGCACCGGCGAGCTCGCGTGGACGCGGCCCGTGCCTCGCGCCGCGAGCGTGATGACGCCCCTCGGCCTCGCGCGCATGGAGGCGGAAGGCGCGCTCCACCTGCACGACCTGCAGACGGGCGACGTCCTCTGGACCACGAACCTCACGCCGCGCACCGGCGCGAGCGCGTCGGGCGTCGTCGTGAGCACGCAGGGCCTCCCGCGCATGCTCGTCGTCAACGAAGGCGCGCGCCACCTCGCCGCGATCGATCTGCACGGCGGCGAGGTGCGGTGGCGCTACGCGTCGCGGAGGAGCGGCATGTTCCGGGTGCGTCGCGCGGGCAAGTTGCTCGTCGTGGCCTCGGGCGAGTCCGCGCTCGTCGCGCTCGACGTGCTCACGGGTGAGGTCGTCTGGCGGTTCTGCGATCGCCGCCGCTTCGCCTCGCACGTCACCGTCGATCACGACGCGCTCTTCGCGGTGAGCGGCGACGGCGCGTTCGTCGATCGCGGCAGCGCGCGCCTGCACCACATCGATCCCTGGTCCGGCGCCGCGCGCTGGAGCATCGATCTTCCCGCCGAGACGCGCCCACTCGGCGCGCCCCTGCTCGCGCCGGACACGGTCGTCATCCAGACGCACGGCCGCCGCGGCACGGGTCTCGTCGGCTTCGATCGCGCCACAGGCGCCCCGCGCTTCGACATCGTCGCCTGCGCCTCAGCGGCCTCGTGCCTCGTCGTCGACGGCACCGTCATCCTCAACAGCGAGGGCGGCGAGCTCGTGGCCATCGACGCGAAGGACGGCGCGACGCGTTACCGTCACGTCTTCGGCGGCGCCGAGGGCGACAGGCCGCGAAGGCTCGAGCCGATGCTCCGCTCGGGCGCGCTCTTCGTCCCGCAGAGCGAGCTCTTCGTCGTGCGTCCTCGCGATGGAAAACTCCTCGGCCGCGTCCCGGCCGATCTCGTGCCCGATCTCTTCCGCGTGGACGAGCGTTGCGACGTCTACGTCGTCGAAGAGAGCGGCCACATCGCCGCGTTCTCCACCGGCCCGCGGCTCCGGCTCGTGTGAGAGGGGCTCTCGGGGCGGCGTAGCGCTGGGGCGTTGCCCCAGGCCCCACCAGGGGCTGTCCGCCCCTGGACCCGGACCAGCCAGGGGCTGGACCCGGGGTCGATGAACTGCGCAACGCGCAGTTCATCGAACAGGCCGTGGCAAGACCAAGGGCGATTCTGCCGACCAAGACCAAAGTCGCAGCGCTGACAGGCGACATCGGCCCTCGTCCTCGTCTGTTCTGCTCCGCGACATGCCACGTCACCGTCGCCGGACCTCGGTCGCGAAGCCGAACAAGGCTCGTCGGCGCGACAGGGCAAGTATCTCGCCGCCGGACAAGTGGCGAGGCGTGTTCCCCGGGGAAGGTCGAGCCCGAAGACACGGGTCGGAGGCGGCCGACGAGCCTTGTCGAGCAGCCGAACACGGACCGTCGGCCGTTGATGTGCCTTGTCGCAGGGGACGATCAGCCAGCGCCGAGGCCAACGTCAGGAGGGCGGGCAACGTCCCTCCGGCGGTCGCCGGCCGGAGGCATCCGTTGCGCCGCCGAACACGCGCCGTCGACGGCAGAGGGCACGTGTTCGGCAGGATGACGGGCCTCTTGACGGCGACCGTTCGATGAACTGCGCATCGCGCAGTTCATCGACCCCGAGTCCAGCGCTTGCGCTGGTCCGGGTCCAGGGGTGGACAACCCCTGGTCGGGTCCGGGGTGAAACCCCGGCGCAACGGCAGGCGATGCCTGTATCAGCGACGCTTCTTCTTCTTCGCCGCTGTCTTCGGCGGCGGCATCGACACCACGCGCAGCACCACGTCGGCGACGCCCATCCGCACGATCCCTAGCGCCTCGGCCGCGCGCCGCGACAGATCGATGATCCGCCCTCGCACGTGAGGACCCCGATCGTTGATCCGCACCTCGACCGAACGTCCCTCGCGCTCGACCCGCACGATCGCGCCGAACGGCAGCGTCTTGTGCGCGGCCGTGAGCTCGGTCGGCTCGTATGGCTCGCCGCTCGCGGTTGGCCGCCCCTTCAACTTGTCCGCGTAATAACTCGCCTTGCCGCGCTCTTCACGCCCCGCCCCGGCTCCGCCCGCGGACGCCGCATCCGGCGTCACCGCGCCTCGCCCCGCCGTTTCCGCGCCGCCGCCGCAACCCGTGGACAGGCCGAGGAGCGCTGCGAGCGCGAGCCCAGGAAAGAGACGTCGAACCAGCATGATCGGGAGGCGCGCCCGAGGCGCGGCCGTATCTCCCGTCTATCCCGACATGCTGGGGGCGAAAAGCAAATCCTACGTCGGAGCCGTCGCCGGAGGATGCTCGCGCTCTGCCGGTGCTGCCTCCGCGTCTTCCGTGGCCGCCCGGGCCATGACGCTCGGCGCCGGGAGCTGCTTTGCGCCGGCCTTCGATCGCACGAACCGAGCGAGTTCGACGAAGGGCACGCGTGTCGGGCAGATCTCTTCCTTCTGCGCGAGCACCTCCATCGGCACGTGCGCGAGCGAGCGTGCCGCGGCGTCGTAGTCCGGCATGCTGCGCGACGACGAGAGCACGATCGTCATGAGCCCGGGGTACTCCCCGTTCGAGGCCGCGATGCGATCCGCCTCGCCCACGTCGCAACGCCCGCACGCGATACACCGCGAAAAACTCGCGACGCGCTCGCGCTCCGACGGGTCGAGCGCCGGCAGGCCGTCGGCGTCGTAGTTCTCGTGGAACAGCGGGAGGCCCGTCTTCCGCCCGAACAGCCTCCCGACGAGGACCTTGAACAGCGACCAGGCAAGCACCACGAGAGCGAGCGCGCGACCGGAGAGCACGTTCTCCCTATAGCAACGTGCGCGCCTCGGGGCAGGCATGGTTTCGCGGGCGACACGAACGAGCTGCCCGGGCCTTTGGATCCAAGCATCGCCCGAGACGTGGTAAGACCCGGGCAGGAGATGCGCTTGTTTCGCGACCGCTTCGCCCCGTGCGCCCCGACCCGCGTTGCCGCGCGGACTTCCTTGTTTGCGCTCCTCGTCGCCCTGGCCACCTCGGCCTGCAGCGGCACGGGTGACGGCGGCACGGGAGATCCGCCCAGCAAGCCCGCCGCCGATCCTTGTGGCGGAGGCGACCGACTGTCCGACGTCGTCTCGGAGCCGACCTGGGTCGATCCCGACCAGGCGATGAGCAATTTGTGCAGCTACCCGCCCGATCGGCCGGTCAACCTCTCGGGCCTGCGCATCGTGGCCATCGATCGCTTCGACGAGACCGGGAACGGCGCGTCGGGCAACTACTACGTGCAAGACGGCTGCGCTGATCCGATCGGCCCCTACTCCGGCATGACGGTGTACGCGCCCTCGTTCAGCCCGCCGGATCTACGCCTCGCCGAGGGCGACGTCGTCGACGTGCTCGGCAACCTCATGGAGTTCCCCGGTCCCACGAGCGGCCCGTTCCCGCAGTGCCGCACCTTGCCGGAGATCGGCGGCACCATGACGTTCCGCTTCGAGCTCGGCCCGGACCTTCCCGCGAGGACGATCCCGACCACCGACCTCAAGACGTACGAAGGCGCGCGCCAGTGGCTCGGCATGCTCGTGCGCATCGAAAATGTCGAGATCGCCGACAAGGCGTACGAGAGCAGCGGCCGTTACTCCGCGCCGATCGACGTCGGCGGCGGCATCAGCCAGATCGACGTGCCGAGCATCTCGAACGAGCTCTTCGACCTGAAGAACAAGGGCCCGCTCCTCGCCGAGGGCGTGAAGTTCAAGGCCGTCACCGGCGTCGTCACCTACTTCTACGGCTTCAAGATCGCGCCTCGCTCCGCGGCCGACTTCGAGCTCTGATCCCCCGAGCTCGCGCCTCGCACCGGCCATGAAGACGACGCCCGAGACCCCGCCCGACACCCACCCGCGGCGGCCTCCGTCGCGAACGTTCGTGCGCTTCGCCGCGCTCGCCGCGCCCCTCGTGCTCACCTCTTGCAGCGGCGCGAATGCAACGTCCACGCGGGGTGGTCCTTCGGTGCTCACCGCGCCCGGGGGCGCGCCGATCGCGGGGATCGAGGTCCATGCCCTCGACGAACGCCCGCGCCTCACGCTCGTGAACCGCGACGGTGATCCCGCGCCCGCCATCGCCGTCGCGTTCGCCACGGATCCGGGCCCGGCCACGGCCGCTGTGCTCTCGGCGCTCGTCGAGGCGCGCCTCACGACCGCGGGGTTCGAGACGCGCGTGCGCGCCGATCGCACCGGCTTCCGCGTCGAGTGGCTCGTCGACAACACCACGCGCATCACGCCCTTCTTCGGTGCGCTCGTCCGCGCGATGCGCGATCCCGTCGTCGCGAACGGGCCCGAGACGCCGCTCGTCACGCGCCGCCTTTTGGCCTTGCGCAAGACGCCGCTCGACGCGCCTGAGCTCGCGGCCGCCTCCGCGTGCACGGGGCGCCTCGGCCTCTCGCCGAGCGAGCCCGTGCCCGATCCCGCTGCGCCCACGTTCGCCGGCGAGCTCGAAGGACAACGCCGCGAAGGTCTGCACGCAGGACGCGCCTCCATCGCCGCCGTCGGCCCCGCGTCGTTCGGCGCGCTCGTCGCGAAGGCGCTCGAAGCGAGCGAAGGCTGGCCCATCGGCGAGCCCGCCGCCGATCCCTTCCCGACCGCCGACACCGTTGCGAGTTACGTCGCGCCGCCGCAGAGCGCGCCGCGCGGTCAGGTCACGCTCGCCGTTCGGCTCGGCGATGCCCTCGGCGCGGTCGCGACCGCTGAGCGCCTCGCGGCTCCGGGCTCACCGCTCCATGCGCGGCTCGGCAGCTTGCCGGAAGCGTTCCACGCCGTGGAGGTCGTCGGCGTCGCGCGCGCCCGCGGCGGCTGCGTGAGCGTCACCATCGAGCCCGACGTGCGCATCGATCCCGCTGCGCTCGAGCGCGCAGCTGCCCGCGCGGCTGCCATCACGCGTCACGAAATCCGCCTCGAAAGCGCGGCCCCTGCGAACGCCTCTGTCGCGATGCGCCAGATCCTCTCCGCGGCCGACCCGCGCGACGCCGCATCCCGCGCTGCCTGGTGGGATCTCACGACGCCCGTTCCTTCTGCGCCTCCGCGTCTCGCCGTCGCGCTCGCCTTGCCGCCACGCGCAACGACCGCGCCTGGATCGTCCGGACGCACCTTCGCCGCCGAGCTCGACAGCGCGTGGGCGAAGGCGAACGAGCCTGTCGTCGAGCGTCGCGCCGCTGTCGAGCGTGGCCAGGGTGAGCTCTGGGCCCTCGTCGCGAGCCCTTGTGGCGTCGTCGACGAAGGCGCGACCGACGCGGGCTTGACGGCGCTCGCGATGCTCGCGGCCGCGGCCTCGCGTGATCCGAACGCGGGTGTCGCCCTCGAACCTTGGGTCGGACCGGATGGCGTCGGCCTCGTCGCGCATGCCGCGCCGCGTGACGAACACGAAACGCCCGTCGAACTCGCGCGGCGTGTCGGCGATGCGGCTGCGCGTGCCTTGTCGCCGACTGCGCTCACGTCGCTCGCGCTCACCGAAGCGCGCACCTCGGCGCTCGCGCACATCGAGCGCACGACCGGCCGCGGCGGCGTCGCCTTCGAAACGCTCGCGTCCGCGCTCGTGCCCGAACATCCCTCGTGGCTCGATCCGCTCGGCGTCTACACGCGTGTCTCTGGTGCGGGCCTCGAAGGCACGCGCCTCCGGCTGCGCACGCTCCTCGAAGGACCGCTCCGCCTCGCGGTGCTCGCGAATGCGGACGCCGCGCAAGCTGCGGAGGTCGCGCAGGCCGTGGATCGATGGCTCGTCCCGCGACCGCCTGCGCGCGCTTGTCCGACCTCGACACGCGGCGCGCCTCGCACGGGCCCGCTCACGGCGCGCCTCGCGCGTGATGCAGGCCTCGCGCAGGCGCTCGTCGCGGCGCCCATGCCGGCCGTCTCTGCGTCTGGCCACGACCTCGCGCTCTTCGTCGCGCTCGCGCTCGGCGGCGACGGTGGCCTCCTCGAGGCTGCGCTCCCGCCTTCGAACGGCGTCCGCGCGACGGCGCGCATCGTCGGCACGAATCAAGCTGCTGCGCTCGTCATCGACGTCCGCGCGCCTTCGGATTTGCTTGCGTCTGCGGTGAACGACGTCCGCGCGCTCCTTGGCCGGCTCTCGCGCTCGGGCCTTGGCGCGCCGGAGTTCAGCCGCGCTGCGGCGCTCGCGTCGCGACGTGACACCGAATCACGCGCCGACCCGCGCCGCCGCCTCATCCAGCTCTGGTCTGGCCGCAGCCAAACGCCCCGCGAAACGCCCACGGCCCAAGCGATCGCCGCCTTCCTTGCGACGTCCCTCGCCGAAAACGCGCTCCTCGTGGTCGAGACGCACCCGGATCCCTGATCCCATGCATCGACCGCATCGCGGTCGATGCACCTGAGGTCCAGGGCTTGCCCTGGTTCGGGTCCAGGGGCGAACAGCCCCTGGTCGGGACCGGGGTGAAACCCCGGCGCTACGCCGCTGCGGGGCTCCCCTCAGAACAGATCGTCCGACTCTTCGAGAAGCTGCGGCTCCTTCGAATCCGAATCCGAATCTGCCTTGGCCTCGGCGGCGTCGTCATCATCGAAATCGTCGTCGTCCTCGTCCTCGTCGCGCTCTTCCTCGTCGATGTCCTCGTCGTCGCTCTGCGCGAGCACGGGCAGACGACGCTTGCCGACGGGACCCTCGTCCACGTAGTCGCGCAGCCCCATCATGTCGCGCAGCGCTTGCAGCTTTGCGAGTGCCTTCACCTCGACCTGACGGATGCGCTCGCGCGTCAGGTTCATGATGGCGCCCACGTCTTCGAGCGTCGTGCCACCACGATCGGCCACGTCGAGCGCGCAGCTCTCGCTCATCTCCCAGGCTTCGAGATCCGGGAAGTTCAGCTTGATTGCGCCCGTCCTTGCCGACACGTCGAGGAACAGGTGGTGCTTGCACGACACGTACGGGCACGGCCGCGGACCGTCGGCGCACTCGGCGCGCGTGCGCGGCTTCCAGTAGTCCACCTCGGGATAGAGCATCCGCCCGATCTCGAGCTCGCGCTTGGTCATGCGCTTGACGCTGATCGTCCGGGCGCGGACCTCACGCTTGCGACGCGAGCGCCTCTGCTCGCGCGTGATCGCGGTTGCGGATGTTGCGGGGGCTGCCTTTCGGGCGAGCGCGCCCTCGACGAGGTTCTCGTCGCCGGTCTCCCTCGTCTGCGCGTCGTTCATGCCGCTGTCCATATCGTCCTCGAGCTCTCCGAAACCGCCGAGCTCGCCATCACCCATCGTTGCCATGCGCTGCCTCCCGCTGGTCCTTCCGTACTGCGCGCGCACGTCCCCCTGCCCGTTCGGAGACCGGTCCGGACGAGTGCAGGGGTCCTGCTCCCTGTCGATTACGTTTTCGTCTTCATCGATGGAGGACGGTCCAGCCGTCCTTCATCGACTTGAAATCAGCCCCGAGGCGTCAACCGCGACGCCGCGGAAAAATCTTTTTTTTCGGTCCTTCAGGAGCCTGTTGCCGCTGCTCTTCGCGAGAGCCGGGCCTGGGCCATCAATCGCTCTTCGATCGCCGAGAGCTTGGCCACGAGGTCCTTGGCGAGCCTCTCCGCCATGGAGAGCTCCTGATGGATGGCTCGATCGCTCGTGTCGCTTCGCCGATCCTTGGCTGCGTCACGAAGCGCATCGAACACTTTACCGATTGTCCGCTCGAGCTCCTCGATGTCACCCCTCACGAAGAGGAACTCCCGCTGGATCTCCTCGATCGTGTAGTCCTGCGCCATCATTTCCTTGATGCGCTGGATCTGCCTGACCACCGTCGCCGGGTAGAGCCCTTGCGAGCCCTGGTGCTTTCCCTTTTTGCCGACCCGGACGCTCCGGGGCAGGAGGCCGAGCTGTACGTATTTTCGAAGCGTGGCCTCACTGAATTTGATCCCGTGGGCGGCGAAGATGTCGAGGATCTCGGCCGACGTGATGCCTTGTTCGTGTTCGCGTTCGAGACGATCGAGCGCGTCGTCCGAGATCCGCTGCAAGGTTCCGCCTCCGCCCCGTTCGGGGCAGCTCCCTTAACGACGCTCGTGAATGTATTCCACTCAGTAGAATACAGTCAATCTAACGGACTGTGATTATTTCCGGATGCGCGAAGAGCCTGCGCCTCCCGCATTTTCCGAAACGCACTAGGACATTTTCGGTCCGCCCTAGGATCGTTTTTTCTTGACCGTTTTGTGCATCTGAGGATCCCCCCCTCCCCCGTCAATGAGTGCATCTCCCTACACTGACTGCCGCTTTCCGCACGACTGATAGGCTTGCTCCCTCCCATGGCCGACAAGAACCCCGACCCCCCTGCGCGGGTCCTGCGGGATGTGAATGCCCGCGGCGTCCGCATGCGTGTCCTCGAAGCAGGCTCGGGGCCCGCGCTCTTGCTCGTGCACGGCTTCCTCGTGAGCCACCGCTCGTTCGACGACATCATCGACGCGCTTGCGCCGCGCTTTCACGTCATCGCGCCCGATCTGCCCGGGTTCGGCGAGAGCGAGAAGCCGAGCCCGACACGTTATCCGTACGGGATCGAGGCCTTCGCCGAGTCGATGGCCGATCTCATCGCGGCCTTTGGCGTCGGCCGCGCGTCCGTCATCGGCCACGGGATGGGCGCGGCCGTCGCGCTCACGCTCGCGGCCGAACACCCTGAGCTCGTGACGCGCCTCGTCGTGGAGGACGCGCTCTGTTACCCGTTCCCGCTGAGCCTCCGCGGCCGCTTGCCGCTCTTGCCCGTGCTCGGCGGCGCGATCTTCAAGCAGCTCTACGGACGCAGGACGTTCCGCTCCTACTTCCGCGACGAGTTCTTCCGCCCCGGCGCGGCGCTGCCGCACGAGCGCATCGATCAGCACTACGACTTCTTCAACGGCCCCTCCGCGCGCGAAAGCGCGTACGCAGTGCTGCGCGCCATCCTCGACACGCGACCGATCGTCGCGCGCATCACGCGCATCACGACGCCCACGCTCGTCGTGTGGGGCCGCGACGATCGCATCTTTCCGGCGGCCTCCGCGCAGCGCCTCGCGCGCGAGCTGCCCCAGGCCAAGCTCGCGATCCTCGACGCCGCGCACGCCCCGCACGAGGAGCGCCCGCGCGAGTTCGCCGACCTCGCCGCGCAATTCTTGGAGGGCAAACGGTGAACCTCCGCGAGGCCGCGCGGACCTTCGCCAAGAACCCCGCGCAACGTACGGGGTTTTTCCTCGTGCTCGGGCTCGTCGGTTTTTCCCTCCTCGGTCCCCTCCTCGTCCCGCACGATCCCAACACGAGCGACTTCACCCTCGTGCGTGACGCGCTCGGCGCGCCCCCCGGTCCCTCGCGGACACACCTCCTCGGCACCGACGCGCTCTACCGCGACGTGCTCGCGCGCCTCGCGCACGGCGGACGGCTCTCGCTCGGCATCGCAACCCTCGCCACGCTGATCGCCACGCTCGTCGGCACCGCCGTCGGCGTGACGGCGGGGTATGCCGCACAGACGCGCGCCGCGGCGATCGACGTCACGCTCATGCGGATCGTCGACATCCTGCTCGCGCTCCCGTTCCTGCTCGTCGTCACGGCAATCGGCGCGTTCGTCGGTCGATCCGACACGCTCACCGTGCTCTGCGTGCTCGGCCTCTCGGGTTGGGGCGGCTTCGCGCGTGTGCTCCGCGCGAAGACGATGCAGATCCGCTCGCTCTCGTTCGTCACGGCTGCGCGCGCGCTCGGCGCGGGGCACGTGCGTATCGTCTTACGCCATGTCCTTCCCAACGCCGCGAGCTCCATCGTGGTGCTCGCGACCACGAGCGTCGGACAGATGATGCTCGCCGAGGCCGTCCTCGGGTACCTCTCGCTCGGCGTGCCGCCGCCCGAGGCCACGTGGGGACGCATGCTGTACGAGGCCGAGCCCTTCGTCGGCACGCGCCTCGGCCTCGTCGCCGCGCCCGCGATCGCCATCCTCATCTCCGTGCTCGCGTTCGGTCGCGTCGGCGAAGGTTTGCGCGACGCGTTGGAAGCTCCGTCGGGACAAACCCCGCCGAAGGCACGCGTGCACGCCGATCTCCTGCTCGTCGCGGCCGCGCTCCTTCTCCTCGCCGTCATCCGCCCGGCGCCCGTCGCGCCGCCGCTCACCTCGCATCCGCCCGATCGCGCACCCATGCGTGGCGGCACGCTCCGCGTCGCCACCATCGTCAACGTGCGTACGCTCGATCCCGCGCTCGCCTACGACGAGGCCGCCACCGCGCTCTCCGACCTCGTCTTCGCGCGCCTCGTCACCTTCGCCGAAGACGGCCGCATCGTCCCCGAGCTCGCGCGCGACATCCAGATCGCAGCCGACGGCCGCACGTACACCTTCTTCCTTCGCGACGGCGTCGTCTTCCACGACGGCGCGCTTCTCCGCGCCGCCGACGTCGCGCGCTCCCTCGAACGCACGCTCCACCCGCGCACGCCCTGCCCGGCCGCGAGCCACTACGCGTCCATCCTCGGTTTTTCCGCCTTTCATGCGGGCAAAACGCCTCACCTCGAAGGCGTGCGCGCCACGGGCGACCTCACCGTGGAGATCACGCTCGAGCGCCCCGACCCGACGTTCCTCCCGCTCCTCACGCTCGCGTTCGCCGCGCCCGTGTGCCCGTCTTCCGGCGCAACCGTCGACGCTGCCCACCCGCCCTTGCCCTGCGGCGCCGGTCCTTTTCGCGTCGCGTCGTGGGAGCCCGAGGCTCCGATCCGGCTCGCGCGGCACGTGGCCTACTTCGAGCCGGGCAAACCCTACCTCGACGCGATCGAGTGGCACACGAGCGAGCGCTCCACGTCGCAACGTTACAAGTTCGAACGCGGCGCGCTCGACTACACGCGTGATCTCGGCAGCCAGGATGCCGCCCTCTACCGCGCGAGCTCCGCGTGGTCGGGGCAGCACGCGTTCTCACGTTCCCGCGCGACGAACGCGATCTTCATGAACACCGAGCTCTCGCCCTTCGACGTGCGCGCCGTGCGTCGCGCCGTCGCGCTCGCGGTCGATCCGAGCGTGCTCGAAAAGGTGCGCAGCGAAGTGCGCGCCACGTCGCGTGTGCTCCCCGAAGGCATCCCGGGGGCCGAGGGCATCCCGCCCATGCGCCGTCACGACCTCGCCGCGGCGCTCGAAGAAATGCGGCGCGCGGGATACGCCTTCGACCCGGCCACGGGCCGCGGCGGCTACCCGCATCCCATCGACTACCTCGCGCCCGCGGACACGTTCGAGCAGCAAGCGGCCGAAGTCTTCGCGGAGCAGCTCGCGCGTATCGGACTTCGCGTGCGGCTGCGGCTCACGAGTTTCGCGACGTACCTGGCGGAAGCTTCACGCAGGCGCACGACCCCCATGGGCTGGGCCGGCTGGGAGGCCGACTTCCCCGACCCCGGAAACTTCTTCGAGCCCACGCTCTCGTCCCGCGCGATCGACGACGACCACTCGCAGAACTACGCCTTCTTCGCGCACGAGGAGTTCGACCGCGTCCTCGAAGCCGCGTCGAGCGAGCGTGATCCCGAAGCGCGACGCCGCCTCTTCGTGCGCGCCGAGGAGATCGTCCGCGACGAGGCCCCGTGGGTGCCGGTGTATTCCCCGCGCGCCTTCGAGATCTGGCAACCCTACGTGCGCGGCTACACGCCGCACCCGATCGTCCCGCAGCGCTTCCGCGACACCTGGATCGACACGGTCGCCCTCGCCGAGGCACACACACAATCGAAGCTCGGGCCCGCGTCGCTCTTGCTCCCCTTCGCTTCCCGACGAGGTTCGCCATGGCGATGAGCCTCGCGCGTTTGGCGCGCCGCGTCGGCTGGGCGCTCGTCGTCATCTACGGCGTGACGATGGTGTCGTTCGTCCTGGTGCACGTGCTGCCCGGTGATCCGGTGCGCATGCTCGTCGGGCCGCAGGCCTCGGCCGCCGACGTCGCGCGCGCGCGCGAGCTCTACGGACATGGCGGCCCGCTCCGCGTGCAGTACCTGCGCTTCATGCGAAGGCTCGTGCACACCGGCGCGGGCCCCACGGCGGAAGCCCGCAAGGAGCGCGAGCACCGGAGCTGCGCGGCGATCGGGCCGGTGCACATCGATCTCGGGCAGAGCTTTCATTATCGAAGGCCCGTCGTGGACCTCGTGGCTGCGAAGCTCCCGCGCTCGCTCGAGCTCGCGCTCGCCGCGCTGCTCGTGCAGCTCTCGCTCGGCCTCGGCCTCGGCATCACCACGGCCGCGCGCCGCGGCAGCCGATGGGACGAGCTCGGCGCGGGCCTCTCGCTCCTCGGCATCAGCGCGCCCACGTTCCTCACCGGGCTCGTGCTCCAGTACGTGCTCGCGCATCGCCTCGGCGTGCTCCCGTACGACGGGCTCGGAAAAACCCCCGGCGAGCATCTTCTTTCGCTCGTGCTACCGGCCCTCACGCTTGGCATCTACGGCAGCGCCCTCTACTCGCGCCTCGTCCGCGCCGAGCTCGGCGCCGCGCTCGCCGAAGACCACGTGCGCACCGCGCTCGCCAAGGGCGCCTCACGCGTGCGAGCCCTCATCGTGCATGGCCTGCGCCCGACGCTCGTCCCGATTACCACGCTCGCCGCGCTCGATCTCGGCGCGCTCGTCGGCGGCGCCGTCGTGACCGAGCGGCTCTTCCGGTGGCCCGGCATGGGGCAGATGGCCGTCGAGTCGCTCCTCAACCGTGACGGGCCCGTCATCGTCGCGACGGTGCTCGTGGCCTCGACGGCCGTCGTGCTTTCGACCTTGCTCGTCGATCTGCTCGCGCCGCTCCTCGATCCGCGAATCGACCGCGCACCGAAGAACGACGCGTGATCACATCCCGGCGAGCGCGCGGCACTCGGCGCCGCGCGCCGACTCGGGCCCCGCGATCTCGGCACACTTGCGGAACGCGGACGCGCCTCCGCCCGCCGCGCCGAGCAGGTACCAGGCCTCGGCGCTGCCCGGCGATTGCTGCGTGTACTGCTTCGCAAGCTGCCGCGCCTTGCCCATGTTGCCGGACTCCATCGCCTTCTGGATCCGCACCGGCAGCGGGCCCGAGTCATCGGCGGGCGTGGGCGGAGGCGTAGGCTCCGACGCGGGTGCCTCACCGCCCGAAGGTTTGCCCGTCGACGCCGGCTGCGAGGTCGGCGCGGACGACGGGGCCGCCGTGGGCTCCACCGTCGGCGCGGCCGTGGGCTCTGCCGTCGGCGTGGTCGTCGGTGTCGGCGCGGGCGCAGGCGCTTGCGTCGTGACCGCGGGCGCGACCGTGTTCTGCGTGGTCGTCGGCGTCGGCGCGGGCGGCGTCGGCAGCGTCGTGCTCGTGCCTTTCGTGTCGGTTCGTCCGGACAATTGCTGCTTCGCGATGCCGATGAGCACGAGCACTGCGAGCACGGCGAGCACCCCGCCGACGATCTTCATCATCCGCGCCTGACGCGCGCGTTGCTCGGGCGACGGGCCGATCGGGAGCACGTCGCTCGACGGAGGCGGCTCGCTGATGCGCGCCATCTCCGCGCTGGCCGCATCCTCCAGCGGCTCGCCCGATCCCTCCGCGTACGCCTCCTCCGCGGGAGGCGCCGCGCCCTCGTCGCTCGCGCTCTCCTCGGCCGGAGCCGCTTCCGCCGATGCCTCTGCGGCCGCTGTTTCCTCCGCGGCAGGCGCCTCTTCTTGCGTCGCCTCCGCGGCCTCGGCAGGCGCCTCTTCCTGCGTCGCCTCCTCGGCTGGCGCCTCGGCCGCCTCCGACGCGGCCTCCTCCGGTGCAGCCTCGGGTTCCGGCAGCCGCACGGCTTCACGCTCGGTGGGTTGCGTCGTCTCGGCGGCCTTCAGCGGCTCGGGCGGTGCTTCTTCCGGCGCGGCGTCCGCGGCTGCATGGGCCGCTGGCTCCGGCGCCGACACGGGCGGCGGTGCTGCGCCCGGCGCTCGACCTGACGCCGTCGTCGGCGGCGCGGTCTCTTCGCCCTCGTCTGCAGCGAGCCGCCCCGGCGCGCCGAGCGCACCCTTCCCCCCTGCGCGACGCGTCTGCGGCGGCCGCTCCTCCTCGACCGCGCGCGTCGCTGCCACCGCGCTCGCGCCGGGCGTCCCTTGCCGGATCGTCTCCGGCCCGCGCGGCGGATTCAGCCGACTCTCCGGCGCGGGAGAGATCCCGATCGATCGAATCGGGCTCGTCACGCCGCCCCATGCGCCTCGCCCGCGCGTGCTCACCGGCGCCGTCGCCGACAGCATCATCGACGACGCGGCTGGCACGACCGGATCCTCGAAGAGCAGATCCCCCGGCATCGGCGCGATCGGCTCGCCGGGGATGACCGCGCGTTGCGACGACGTCGCGCCGAGCAGCGAACGCGCCATCGCGGTCTGCGGCGCCGCCTCGTCGTGCGCGCCTTCGCCTACCATCGCGTCCTCCGGCGGCGCCGGCGGCTCCGAGGGTTCCATGCGGGGCACGAGCAGCCCCTCGAAATAGAGCTTCGATATCGTCGACAGCGTCGAGAGATCCTCGAACGGCGACGCATCGACGACGCCCATCAGATCACGACGGCCATCGAACAACCGAAGAATCCCGTTCAGCTCGTCGGGGATCTCGTTCAACCGATCGACGAGCTCCTCGGCGTTCACCTCGAACACCGTCGTCAGCGACGGAAGCGCTTCGAGCAGCCGCCCCCACTCGTCGACGCGCCGCATGCCTTCCATCAGGAGGCCCTGCGTCGAGGCGCCGATCACGTCGACATTGTCGACCTTGCAGAACTCGACCTCGAACGACCCCTCGTTCCACAGGAGCGCGCGATACACCGCCTCCTCTCCCATGAGACGCCCGAGCGTCGCGTCGACGACCTTGCCTTCGCGGAAGTAAATGTGCGCGTCGTGCCGCTCGTAGCGAATGTGCACGATGCCGCTCTTGCGGCTGACCTCGAAGGTCTGCAGCAAGTCGACCACGCCCATGTCCGAGACGAGCCCGCTGAAGCGCGTGCGGCCGCCGGTCTGGTTCTGCTGCTTCGTGGCGATGCCCTCGCGCGTGCGCCGCGCGATCAGCAGATTCACGCGCGCGATGAGCTCGCGGACGAAGATCGGCTTCGTGAGGTAGTCCTCGACGCCGAGTTCGAGGCCCCGGATCTTGTCCTCGATCGACTTCTGGCTCGTGAGGAAGACGACCGGGATCGAGGCCCAATCGCGGTTTTCCTTGAGCCGCCGCACGAGCGCGTAGCCGTCCATGTTCGGCAGGCGCGTGTCGGTGAGGATCAGGTCGGGCGACGAGAGCTCGATCTTCGAGAGGGCATCCGCTCCGTCTTGCGCCGTCGTGACGCTGAAACCGGCCTTTTTGAGGCTTACTTCGAGCACCCGCAGGCTGCGGGCGTCAGCGTCGACCAGGAGGAGCTGTTGTTTTGCCACGAGGGTTTTCCGCCCAGGAAGGATGGCGAGGGCGCGCGTCGGGTGTCAAGTCGGGTGATCCCGGCAGCAAGGGCCCGTCATTCGCAAGTGATCGAGAACGCCGGCGGTCCTCGCTAGCCCCACGGATCGACGACGTCCCCACCGCCGCCCGACTTCTTCTTCGTCGTCGTGGTCGGCGGCGGCGTCGGCGTGGTCGCAGGCGCGGTCGCGGTGGGCGGCGAGCCCGTGCTCTTCCACGTGCCGCCGGTCGTCGTGCCAAACGGACGCACCACGGCCGTCTGCGCGCCCGTCGGCGTCGGCGGGACCTGCGCGGTCGGCGTCGGCGGCGTCGGCTCCTCCGTCGTGACCGCGGGCGGCGTCGTCACCGTGGGCGTCGGCGCAGGCGTCGCGACTGCGGCCGGCGTCGTCGGCGTCGCGGGAACCGTCGCCGTCGGCGCGGTCGGCGTCGTGGGAGCCGTCGCCGTCGCCCCTGTCGTCTGCGGCGTGAGCGGCGGCTGGATCGCGAGATACGCGACCACGCCGAGCGCGATCACCGTGGCCGCGGCGAGCACCACGACGAGCGGCCCCCGCGCGGCCGACGCGGCAGGCGCCTCGCGTTTTTCCGCGCGCGGCGGGCCAATCGCCTGGCCTTCCTCGCCGAACATGAGATCGCCGCTCTGCGGAATGAGGCCCATCGCCTCTTCGAGCGCCGCTGCGAGCTCCGCCATCGTGGCGAACCGCTCGGCCGGGTTTTTCGCGAGGCAACGGTTGATGATCTCGCCGAGCGGCCCGATCTGCGAGGGATCGGGGACACGTTGCTCGACGGGCACAGCCGCGCCGTGGATGTGCTGATCGAGCACGCCCTTGAAGCTGTCGGCCTCGAAGGGCACGCGGCCGGTCAGGCACTCGTACATGATCACGCCGAGCGCGTAGATGTCAGTGCGATGATCCACGGGCTGCCCCATCGCTTGCTCGGGGCTCATGTAGTGTGGCGTGCCGAAGATGATGCCCTGGCGCGTGACGCGGCTCGTGCCCGCGATCTTCGCGAGGCCGAAATCGAGTAGTTTTACGAACTCGCGATCGCCGCTGCGGACGAGGAAGACGTTGTCCGGCTTGAGATCGCGGTGGATGACGCCCGCCTCGTGCGCCGACGCGAGGCCGAGCGCGCACTGAAGCCCGATCGCCGCCGTGCGATCCGCCGGCAGGATCCGCTCGCTGCGCAGCACGCTCGCGAGGGAGCTCCCCGTGAGCAGCTCCATCACGAAGTACGGGACCTTCGAGCTGAGCGGCGCGCTCTTGTCCGGAACGACCTCGCCGAAGTCGCTCACGGCGACGATGTTCGGATGCCCGATCGCCGCGGCCGCCTTCGCTTCCTGGATGAACCGCGTGACGATCTGCGCGTCGCGCGCGATGTCGGCGCGCAGCACCTTGAGGGCGAACCTGCGCCCGAGCGTGGTGTGCCGAACCTCGTACACCGAGCCCGTCCCGCCCTCGCCGAGCACCGACACGACCTCGTAACGGCTGTCGATGATCTGGCCGATGAGCGGATCGGCGTTCGGGTTCCAGTCCGGCGCGTCGATGAGCGCGTCGCCGTCGTACGGGCAGAAGCGCACCTCGCCGGAGAAGCACTTGTCGCAGGCGGGGCAGCGCCGGGCGCGCGCCCGCTTTTGCTTCCCGTCGGTCACGAGCGATGCGTCCACGGCGGCTCCGTTCGGCTCGCGAGGAGGGGCGGGCGAAGGCGCCGGAGCGTCGTTCCCTATGCGGATGGTTCGCGCCACTGAACAACTCTAACCGAGGAACCGGCAGGCCGCGTCCTCAAAATGGGTGTCCCGCGCGGGGACAAACCGTCGGCTTCCACCGCCCTGCCCCCGAGTCCCCACGGTATCAATGCGCCTGAGGGTTGGGCAACCTTCTCGAACGTACGAAGCACGAGCGCCCGCGGTTCTCGCGAGGCGCCCGTGCCCTTGGGTCGAGGCCGCTCGGCGGCTCAGATCTCTTCGAGGATCTTCGCCTTGCGCGCGTTGAAGTCCTCATCGCTGATGAGGCCCTGCTGCTTCAGCGACGCGAGCTTCTGGAGCCGCGCCTCCACGCTCTGCCCCCCGCCCGGCGCCTGCTGCTGCGGCTGCTGCTGCGGCTGCTGAGCGTATTGCGGCTGCTGGAAGTTCTGCGGGTGCATCATCTGCGCCATGCCCACGCCGATCGCGGCCTGCGCGCCGAGCTGCGCGACGCCCGTGTTCCCGCCGCCCTTGGCCATGCCCTCGCCCGCGCCCATCATCGCCTGCCCGGCCGCGTAGTTGTTCCACGCCGGCGAGCCCGCGAGGTGCTGCACGTACCGCGCATCCTGCTGGAACTTCTGATCGAGCTGGAACTGCTGCGCCCGCGCCGTGTCCGCCGCGATCCCGACGCCACGCCGCGCCTCGGCCCGCGCCTTGTTCGCCTCCGTCAGGCGCTTCTGATCGTCGGCCGCGAAGTTGATGTTGAAGTTGCCGATCTGCAGGATCTTCACCCCGATCTCGTCGAGGTTCGGCGCGCTCTGCTGGATGCGCCCCGAGATCTCCATGCTCATGCCGCCGAGGTTGAGCAGGCTCTTGCCCTGCTGCGCACACATCTGGCCGATGACCGTCTTCACGCTCATGAAGAACAGGCCCTTGATCCAGTTCAGGATCACGTCGTTGTCCTGCGCGCCGGCCGCCTGGCCGTGGTAGCCGATGACGAACCGCACCGGGTCCGTCACGACGAGCGAGAACTCGCCGAAGATGCGGGGCGTGACGAACTCGTAGAGGATCGGATCCTCCATCGACTCGAGCGGGCCGCCGAACGGGACGCTCCGGATCGGCTGCATCTTCACGAAGTAGATCTCCGCGATGAAGACGTCGCCGCCCGTGAAGCTGTTGATGAGGTTGTTCAGGAACGGGATGTTCTGCGTCTGCAGCGTGTGACGCCCCGGCGGCAAGTAACCCATGTACTTGCCGTCCTTGAAGAAGAGCGCGCACTCGTCGCTGTCGACGGTGAGCTGCGACCAGAACGGGATGTTCTGATCCGGGTGCTTGTAGACGATGAGGTTTTTGAACCTATCGGGGCGCGCAATCATCATCTCGCGCACGCCACCCTTGACGAAATCCATGATCCCCATGTCGAGCTCCCTGCTCTCCGCCCGCGAGCCGGCGGGACGGACGCCTTGCCACGTCACGCGAAACCCGCTTTCGGCAGGCCCGCTTCCCATGGCTCGAACTTTTCGCCGCGACGGACCGCGACGTCGGTGAGAATAGTGCCGAGCACGGTCTCCAGCAATGGCAAGCCGGCCGGAAGAGCACAGGTCCACCATGAGCGCCCCGATCGACATCGGCTCCCTGCCAGGCCCCGCCCAGAAGCTCGTCGACCCGAGCGCGCCACCAAAGCTGCAAGAGCTCGCCGCGCGTGGCGTGGCGCCGGGCCTGAAGCCGGCCGACGTCCTCGCCGTGGTCGTGCACCTCGCGCAAAGCGAGCGCGCCGAGGTCGCCACGACGGCCCGCGCGACACTCGCCGCCCTGCCCGCGCCGCTGCTCGCCGCCGCCCTCGCGAGTGACCTCCAACCGGCCGTGATCGACGCCCTCGCGCGGGCCTCGGTGGACAAGCTCGACGTCCTCGAGAAGCTCGTCACGATGCGGCGCGTCGATCTGGCGACGATCGAACATCTCGCGCGGACGGGGACCGAGCTCGTCACCGAGCTCGTGGCCACGAACGAGGCGCGCCTGCTCGCCCACCCCCGGCTCATCGAGCTGCTCTACATGAACCGCGCGACGCGCATGTCCACGGCCGATCGCATCGTCGACCTCGCGCGCCGAAACGGCCTCGAGCTCTCCGGCATCCCCGCCTTCCGCGAGGCCGCGGCCGCGCTCGAAGGCGAGCTCATCCCCGAGGCCTCGGACGAGCCCACGCCCGACGACGTCCTCTTCGCCGAGACAGCCGCCCTCGCCGACACGCTCGCCTCGCCCGCCCCCGAGGACACCCACGAGGTGAGCGACGAGGGCGCAGAGGCCGTGAAGCCGAAGTTCAAGCCGCTCTACAAGCTCATCGCGGACATGAGCATCAGCCAGAAGGTGCGGCGCGCGCAGCTCGGCTCGAAGGAGGAGCGCCTCCTGCTCGTGCGCGACCGAAACCGCCTCGTCGCGAGCGCCGTCGCCCGGAGCCCCATGCTCCAGGAGGACGACGTCAACCTCATCACGAAGAACCGCAACGTCTCCGAGGAGGTGCTGCGGATCCTCGGCTCGAATGCCGAGTGGCTGAAGAGTTACACCATCAAGCGCAACCTCGTGGAGAACCCGAAGACGCCCCTCACCATGTCGACGCGCCTGATCCCGCTCCTCCGCGACGCGGACGTCCGCCAGCTCGCCAAGAGCAAGAATGTCACCCAGGCGATTCAGGAAGCCGCGCGCAGGCACCTCGACCGGAAGAAGCAGTGAGCTGATACGGTGTTCGAACGATGAGCGATCTCGTCCGCTTCGGCGTGGCCATGGACCGCGCGCTGCTCACCGAGTTCGATCGGCGCATCGCGGCGCTCGGCTACGAGAACCGCTCCGAAGCCATCCGCGATCTCGTCCGCGCCGATCTCACGCGCGCCGCCTGGGACCGCGGCGCCCCCGTCGTCGCCACGCTCTCGGTCGTCTACAAGCCCCACGTGCGCGCCGAGGTCCTGCGCCTCTCCGAGCCCGAACCCGGCAGCGCCGAGCTCGTCGTCGCGAGCCAGCACGTGCGCATCGATCGTGATCGCTACCTCGACACGATGGTGCTGCGCGGCCATGCAGAGAGCCTCTCCGCGCTCGCCGGCAAGATCGCCGGGACGAAAGGCGTGCTCTCCTGCGAGCTCCACGTCGCCGCCTCCGTGGCCGACGAGACGCGCCCGAACGACGTCCAAGCTTCCCCTTCCAGAGACAGAGACCGAGAGCAGGAGCAGGGATGACGATCCCCCACGATCCGAAGCGTATCCTCGTCGTCGGCGCCACCGGTAGGCTCGGCGTCGCCATCGCCAAGGCGCTCGTGCACCGCGGCGATCACGTCGCGATCACGGCCCGTAGCCAGGAGCGGCTCGACGCCCTCGCCGACGAGCTCACACGCGCGCCGGGCAGCCGACCCACCATCGTCTGCGCGGACCTGCGGGATCCCGAGGCGCCCGAGCGCATCGCGAGCCGCGTGCTCGAAGGCGGTCGGCTCGACGGCATCATCCTCGCCTGCGGCCCCTTCCCGCACACACCGCTCGAAAAGCTCTCGCGCGAGGATCTCGAGAACACGCTCGCCGTGCACGCGGTCGCGCCGCTCCTGCTCGTGAACGCGCTCTCCGAGGAGCTCACGCGCACCGAGGGCGCGGTCGTCGCGCTCGTCGACGCGGGCGTCACGCGGCCCTTCCCGAACCACGTCGCGTACCTGACCGCGAAGGGCGCGCTGCAAACGGGCCTGCGCGCGCTCGCCGTCGAGCTCGCGCCGCAGGTGCGCGTCAACCTGCTCGCGATCGGCATCGTCGCCGACCCCGAGGCCGACGCCGATCCGACACGCCTGCACCGACTCGCCGCGCGCTCTCCCCTCGGCCGCTTCGGCACGCCCGCGGAGGTCGTGCACGGCGCGCTGTCGTTGCTCGACGCGACCTGGGCGACGGGCGAGATCTGGGGAATCGGGCGGTAGCCGTTTACTGCGCGGCGCTCTCGTCCGCGAGCTTGCCGGCGGCGTCCTTCTTGGGCGGCTCGACGATGAAGGTCACCAAGCGCTCCTTCGCCTCGAAGTCCTGCCGGTAGATCGTGGCGGAGTGCTTGTACTTGAAGGGGCCGATGCGCACGCGGTACCAGAGGCCGCGGCCCTTCACCATCGCGGGCTCGACGTAGGCGCGGTGGCCACGTCGACGCAGCGCGGCGGCGAACTTGTCGGCCTCCTGCTGCGTCTTGAACGAGCTCACCTGGAGCTGGTACTGCCCCGGCCCGCCGGCCTCCGCGGCCTCGGCGCCGTCTTCCCGCGCCACGTGTTTCGCCATCTGCGTGAGCGTGTCGCGACCCGCGGCCGAGTCCGGCGGCGCCTGCAAGATGTGCTGCGCCGGCAACGGCGACGGCGGGAGCCTGTCCGCGACCGTCTCCGGCGGCGGCAGCGGGAGCGGCGCATCGGCCGCCTCCGGCGGCGGCTGCTTTGTGGACTGCGGCGAGCGCACGGCTTCGAGCGCCGTCGTGTTCTTCGTGTCGGAGAGCATCCCCGGGAAGGTGATCTCGTGGCCGGCGAGATCCGGCTTCTTGTCCACCTTCACGCCCGCGGGGTGCGCCTTCGCCACGAGATCGCCGAGCGGATCCACGTTCGTCGGCTTCTCCTTCACGGGCGCGCGGAGCAGCGCGACGGCCGCGAACACGATGCACGCGCCGCCGAGCGAGGCGAGCACGAGCGCCGAGGCGCGCGACGGGCGCGAGGCGGGATCGGCCTCCTGGATGTCCTCCAGGTTCTTGATGGCCCCGCCGTCCCCGATGTCCGAACGTACGGTCATGACGCTTCGGCCTCCTCTTCCCCGCTCTCCGCCGCGGCGGCCTCGCCTTCGAGCTTGTGCATCCGCTCGAGCGCGGTGATGCCGGCGAGCTTGAGCCCCGCGGCGTACACCGTGCGGATCGCCTCGATCCAGAGCAGCCGCGCCTCGCTCTTCGGCCGATCCCACTTCTCCTGCCAGCCCGCCTCCGCCATCTGCGCGTCGAGGGGCAGGATCGTGTCGCCGTCCTTCTTCAGCCGCGTGAAGTAGCTCTGGAAGTCCTGCGAGAGCTCCTGCAGGTAGAACAGGATCCGGTGCGGCTCGCGCAGCGCCGCGGCCTCCGCCACCACGCCGGGGAAGCGCCCGAGCCGGCCGAGGATCGCGAGCTCGTCCGGGTGCTCGAGGCGCGCCGCGAGCGCGGACGAGTGCCGGGGTACTTGGAGCCCAAACTTCTCCTGGGCGCGGCGCAGGATCGAGCAGAGGCGCGCGTAGCCGTACTGCAGGTAGAAGACGGGGTTGTCCATCGAGGCCTTCTTGGCGAGCTCGATGTCGAGGTCGATCGTCGTGTCGCTCCGCCGCGCGAGGTAGAAGTAGCGGAGCGCGTCGGCGCCTGCGCCCTTTCGCCGCGCGGCCTCGTCGATCTCGTCGACGACCTCCTCGATCGTGACGAGGTTGCCGAGCCGCTTGCCCATCTTGTAGGGCTTGCCGTCGCGGAGCAGGTTCACGAGCTGGTAGAGCACCACCTCGAAGCGCTCCTTCGGCAAACCGAGCGCCGCGAGCGCGCCGCGCACCCGCGCCGTGTAGCCGTGGTGATCGGCACCGAGCACGTTCACGAGCCGGTCGTAGCCGCGGTTGATCTTGTCCGCGTGGTACGCGATGTCGCTCGCGAAGTACGTGTAGTACCCGTCGCGCTTCTTCACGACGCGATCCTTGTCGTCGCCCTCGTCGGTGCTCTTGAAGAAGAGTGCTCCTTCGCGCTCCTCGAGGTAACCGCGCGTGTTGAGCTCGGCGAGCGCTGCGCCTACGCGGCCCCACCGGTGCAGGCTCTCCTCGGAGTACCAGCCGTCGAACTGGATCCTGAGCGACGCGAGCGTCTTCTTGATGCCCGGCAGCGCTTTCGAGCCCGGCACGCCGTCGAGCATGCGCGTCACGCAGACGCGCGCGAGCTCGTCGACCTTGTCGTCGGCGATGAGCTCGGGGTGCGTCTTCTGCAGCCAGGCGACGAGATCCTCGAGGTAGTCGTTCTTGCCGTAGCCGCCCTCGGGCGGCTCGCGGCCGAGCGCCACGGCGAGCACGCTCGCGGCGAGCAGACGGATCTGGTTGCCGAAGTCGTTGATGTAGTACTCGCGCGTGACGCGGTGCCCCACGGCCTCGAGCAGCGTCGACACCGCGTCGCCGAGGATCGCGCCTCGACCGTGCGAGATGAGCAGCGGGCCCGTCGGGTTTGCGCTGACGAACTCCACGAGCACCCGCTCGCCGAGCCCTGCGGGCCCTCGCCCGAACGAAGGCCCTGCGGCGAGCACGTCGCCGAGCGCGCGCTGGTAGATCGCGGGCGCGAGGCGCAGGTTCAAAAAGCCCGGACCGGCGATCTCCACCGCGCGGATGTCGGGCTCTTTGCCGAGACGCTCGGCGAGCAGCGTCGCGATTTCCCGAGGCGGCTTCTTGGCTGCCTTCTGGATCGCGAGGGCCGCGTTCGTCGCCAGGTCGCCGTGCTCAGGGCGCTTCGGGCGCTCCACCGAAAACGCTGCCGACGTAACTTCCGACGGCAGGACCCCACTCCCCGCCAGATCGGTGAGTGCACCCACCACCAGATTCCGAACTTGCTCTTCGACGCCCATCGTACGGGCGGATTAGTACCCCGAGGCCGCTCGGACCACCAACTTTCTGTCAACACATAGTCTTACATCGGCGTACATCAGGATGCCACGAAGGCCCGATTTGCCGCTTTTTCGAGTTGCAGGGCCTTCCAGCGGGTCTCTTCGAGCTCGCGGACGGGGTCGGAGTCGGCGACGATGCCGCCGCCGGTGAAGTATTCACCCTCACGGCCCTGGAGCACGACGGTGCGGATGGCCATGGCGAGGATGACGCTGCCGTCGTGGGCGACGTGGCCGAAACCGCCGGTGTAAAGGCCGCGGCGGGCGCTTTCGAGGCGCGCGATGACCTCCATGGCGCGGACTTTGGGCGCGCCGGTGACGCTGCCGCTCGGGACCATGGCGGAGAGCACGTCGTGCCGGGTCGCGCCGGGTCGGGTCCACGCCCCGAGCAGGGCCTCGCGGTGGTGGATGGTTCTGTGCGTCACCACACCGGGCCCGTGGAGGACCTGGACCGATCCGACGGCTGCGATGCGACCGAGATCGTTACGTTCCACATCCACGATCATCGTTAGTTCGGCGTTTTCCTTGGGATCTTGGTCGAGTTCCTGGACGAGCGCGGCGTCCTCGCGGGCGTCTTTTCCGCGCGGTCGCGTACCCTTGATGGGACACGTGAACAATCGGCCGAAAGAGACCGAATTCAGGATGGCCCTCTGCCGGGGATCCCCTCCCCGATCCGGCCGATTTCGACCCTTTCGCAGGTTCGACATGAAGGGTTGCATTCCATCTGCTGGAAACTCCATGCCTCCGGGAGAATGCCTCGTTTGGGCGTCGAGCAGAAGCTCCGGTGAGGTGGACACCACAGCTAATTCACGGTCGAGGTGCAGGCACGCGGCGAACGGAGACGGCGCGGCGGCGCTCAGGCGGCGGTGCAGATCGAGCGGCTCGCCACGCACGAGCGACACGAGGAGCCGTCGCGCCAGGTTGACCTGGTAGAGCTCCCCCCGGGCAATCAGCTCCTTGGCGGCGAGGATCCGTTCCAGATGAAGCCGCGTCGGCTCCGCGTCCGCGACCTCGACGGCGAACGGCCCCCGCCCCGCTGGTGCAGGCGTCGAGAGCAGGCGCCGCGCGAGCGCCTCGACGTGGTCGTGCGTGACGCCCACCGCAAACACCCGCCCCTCGGCATGGTCCACGACGACGACGGCCGGATACCGGAGCCAGAGCGGTCGTTCGAGCATCGCCCGCGGTCGGCGATCGCCCTCCCGGGGTGTCCATCTGGGACGTTCGAGGTGCCGGTGTCCCTCGTAGGGCAAGACGCCGATCCAGCGGGGCACGGACCGAAAGGTGCCCGTCGCGCCGCCGAGCGGAAAATCGGAGTCGTCGGCGAGCGGATCGAGGGCGCTCGACTGGCGGTCGGGATCACACGCGATGTACGAGAACCGCGCGTAGGGGCCGGGGGTGCGGTCGGCGGCGTGGAGCAGGGCGAGGCGGTCCGCGCCGGCGGCGCGCAGTCGATCGGCGAGGGCGATCGGATCGGGCGCGAGGGGGAGCTGTCGACCGACGAGCACGGCGAGATCCTGCTAGCACGGGGCGCGCCTTTCGCGGCGGCGAGATGAAAAGCAGCCGCGCTCGGGCTACGCTCGCGCCGCGTGAGCGCTCGAATGGACCAGCGCGCTGGGTGGCTCGTGGCCGCGGCGCTCCTCGGGAGCGGATGCAGCGAGGAGCCGCTCGAGCGGACGTTGCAGATCGTGACGGGCCACGAGACGGACACGTTCTCGGCCGCGCCCGCCGTGACGAAGATCCGGATCGAGGCGAAGACCGCGACCGGGACGACGTTCGCCGCGGAGACGACGCCCGGCGGGACGTTTGATCTCGGCGAGGTGCCCGAAGACGAGCCGCTCGGGGTCGAAGTGACGGGGACCACGGCCGAAGGGGCGACGGTCGTGCGAGGTCGGTCGCTGACGGGGCTCGTGCCCGGCGCGTTCGTGAATGACGTGCCGGTGTTCGTGCAACGCGTGGGCAAGTGGGCGCGGCCGCCGGGGGAGCTCCTGCGGGCGCACGTGGACGCGCCGGGGGCCGTGCTCGGCGAGCAGTTCCTGGTGACGACGGGCGGGAGCGCGGCGGCGGGTGTGGACGGCGCGGCCGACGTGCGGCTCGGGGATTTTTACGATCTGCTCGGCTGGGGGCCGGCCGTGATGGACGCGTTTCCGCTCACGGCGCGGACGATCGTGGGACGGCCGGGCGGGATGATGCTCGTCGGGGAGACGGGCGCGAGCGCGGTGGGCGGGAGCGGAACGTACGCGGTGGCGTGGCCGGAGAGCGCGGGCTCGTTCGCCGACGTGGCCGGAGGGCTCGTGGTGGAGTCGCCGTCCGGCACGAGTTACGTGGTGGGGGCGACGCGGGCGGAGACGGCGACGGACGAGGTGCTCGTGGTGAGCTCGGCGGGCGCGCTGTCGGTGCTGCGTCTGTCGGCGGCGCGGAAGGGCGCGGCCGCGGCGTGGGCGCCGGGCGTGGGGCTCGTGGTGGCCTCCGGAAGCGCGAGCGCGGCGGGGTTCGAGGTGCTGCCGGAGGGCGGGACGGCGTTCGTGCAAAGGGACATGCCGGCGGACGCGACGGAGGGCGCGGCGGCGGTGGTGGCGGGCGACGGGAAGATGGCGCTCGTCGGCGGGATCGATGCGGCCGGAGCGGCGGCGAAGGTGCGGACGTGGAGCCCGAGCTGCACGTCCGGATGCGCAACCGAGGAGGTTTCGGGCGCGACGCTGCCCGTGGGGCTCACGCGGTCGCAGGCGTTTTCGCTGGGCGGATCGCGGATGATCGTGATCGGGCACGAGGCCTCGACGGAAAAACGCGTGCGGGTGTTCGTGATCGATCGGAGCGTGCCGACGGTGGAAGAGCGGCCGCTGCGGGAGCCACGATCGGGCGCGACGGTGGTGGCCGCGCCGAACGGGACGCTTTCGATCCTGGGCGGCGTGCTCGAGGACGGCTCGCCCGCGCTGCACGTGGAGACGTTTTTCCCGGACTGAAGGACGCCTCAGACGCGGACGATCGTGCCGCTCCCGAGCACGATCGCGCGCGCGAGCGGCGCCTCGAACGTCGCGCCGGGCCAGGCCACGACCTCGCGGACCTCGCCCTGCCCTCGCACGGTGACGCCGTCGCCGAGGACACTCGTCACGACGGAGACCGCGGGATCGACGTGCACGTCACGACCCACGAAGGAGCCGTGTGTCGCGATCCAGCGGAGGTTCTCTTCGAGGTAGGTCGTCGCGGTTCCGAGATCTGAAAAACCCCCGCCGATCGGAAAGGACGCGACCCGAGCGCCTTCCCGCATCGCCGGCAGATACACGTCGCCGACGAGACAGCCCTCCGCGGGCAACCGCGCGCGCGCCCGCTCGCCGACGATCTGCACGCCCACGAAATCCGCGCCGCGCACCTCTTCCCCAAACCGCTCCCCGCGCAGCCGCACGACCGATCCATCCGCGCCGATCCCGGCCGTCCCCTCCCCGATCCGCGCCTCCGTCGGATGCCGCCATGCCACGGCCAGCGTCGCCAGCGCGCCCGCCGCCACGGCCTTCGCGTGCGCCGCTCCGAGCGCCGCGACATCCACCTCCGCGAGGATGTCCCCGTTCCACACGAGCACGTCCCCTGGCCCGAGCGCGGCCGCGGCGCCGGCCACGCCGCCCGCGGTGCCAAGGATCTTCGGCTCGTGCACGACGCCCGCGTCGAGCGGCAGCGCGCCGAGGATCCGCGCGTCGAAACGATCGGCGAGGTGATGCGTGTTCAGCACGGCGCGACGCACGCCGCCACGCGCGAGCCGCTCGGCGATGTGCGCGAGCAGCGGTCGATCGCCGACCCACACGAGCGGCTTGGGGAGCTCGTCGGTGATCGGCCGCAAACGCGTGCCGAGGCCGGCGCAGAGGATCATCGCGGTCGTCATGGTCAAACGGCTCGATCAGCGCCCTGGACGGCCAGACGTTTCCGTCGGGACGGCGCTTCGGCGCGTAGCTTTGCCGAAAGCTCGACGCATGGCCAAGAGCCATGCTACCCGACCGCCGTGCGCCTGCGCCTCGGACCCCGCCACCTCCTCGCCGCCGCCCTCGGCCTGCTCGCCGGCAGCGTCGCCAGCGCGTGCGGCTCGAACGCCGTGGGGATCGACGCGTGCCGGGAGATCGAGACGGCCCGGTGCGAAGCCACGCAGGCCTGCGGCGCCACCGAGGCCGAGGCGACGTTCTGCATCGACCTCTACCGCGATCAATGCCTGCACGGCATCCAGAACGACGTCGAGCCCAGCGCGGACGCCACGGCCCTCTGCGTCGAGGCCGTGCGCGCCGTGGCCGGCTGCGCGCGCGCAGGCGCCGCGACCATGGCCGACTGCCCCGCCGAGCCGCTCGTCGCCTCCGCGGATCCCGCCGCGATCGCGCCGTGCCTCGTGATCACGCGCAAGCCCGAGCAACTCGCCGACTGCGCGTTCGTCGTGAAGCCCGCGGACGCGGGCACGACGACGCCCGCCACGACCGACGCGGGCGACGCGGGCGACGCCGCGACCGATTGAGTCAGGGATTCGGCGGCGGCGGACAGCCGAACATCTGGAACGACGCGATCGGATCGGTCTCGGGCGGGCAGCCCATCGTGTCGGGGTTCGGATCTTTCGGCATGCCGAGCAGCGCGGGATCGGCATCGAAGCCGGCCGCGAACGAGACCGCATTGCAAGGCTTGTTCGGCTCGGGCGGGCCGGTCTGCACATCGAGGCCGCGGCAGAACGCGTCCTGCGTCGCGCCCCAGAAGATGTTGTCGGTGCAGAACGGCGCCCCCGTATCGTCGCGGAAGCTCTGCACCATGCGGAAGAGCTCGAGCTGCGGGATACGGCCGGCGATGAGCCCGTCGCGGAGCACCCAGCGGCCGAAGTCGTCCTTCTGGATCTTCGCGGTGATCGTGCCGGAGGACAGGTTGATGTGCAGCCGCGTGTTGCCGCCAGCGACCGCGATCCCGCCCGTCGGCGCCGAGATCACGAGCGTGCCGTCGGTGACGTAGGCGTCGTTGTCGAAGTACTTCGGCAGCCCGTTCTCGAGCGTGCTCGTCGAGATCGGCCAGGCGTCGTTGCCATCCCACACCGGCGTCGCCGCGGTCCCCTCGCTCCCGTACCAGGCGACGCGCACCTTCGAGTCGTCGAGCTGGCCGTTGTAGTTGCTGACGTGGAAGACGATGCCCCAGTTGCCGAGCTCGGCGAACTGGCTGTACCGCTCGGACAGGTCCTGCACCTGCAAGGCAAGCTCGACGAGGTTGAACAGCGCAGGCATCTGGTTGTCCCGCCCCATCGCCTTGTCGCAGCTCAGCTTCTCCGGCTGTCCCGCGGGCGGGATGCACGACCGCTCCTCGCCCTGGCAGCTACAAAACCGGTCGAGATCGAGCCCGAGATCACCGCCGTCCTTGTCGGTCTTCAGCCGGAGGACGCGGAGCGCCACGACGAACTCTTCCTCAGGCTCCGCATCATTCGGCGGCGTCGGCGCGGGAGGTCCCGGCACCGAGGCATGGCCGCAGAGCTCCGCGGGTTCAGGCGGAGGCGTGAACTTCTCGAAGCCTTCGAGAGCACAACTCGACGCCAGCACCACGGTCGGCGCGAGCATGAACAAGCAAGCCAGCCAGGCGCGCACGATGACAGCCTAACGCAAGCCCCCGCCCGCGAGAAGCGGCCCCCCCGCTAGAACATCGATCGGTTTGCAACCGCTCGATGTTCTAGCTCTCTTGTCCCGAGGGGGACGCCTCGCGTCCCCCTCTCGTCCGGGCAAAGCCCGGACGATTCACCCCCCGAGGGAAGATCGCTTCGCGATCTTCCGAGCATCGAACCGGTCGATGCTCTAGGCGCGAACTTTACAGCTTCAAAGCCTTCTTGAAGCGCTTCGCATCCGCAAACATGTCGACGTTCGTGAACACGTACGTCGCATCCTTGTGATGCCTGCCGCCACGGGCAATGTCGGCGAGTTTTTCGATCGCCGGGTCCTCGTACCGCGACTTGTGCCCCGCGGGCCCATGCAGCCGGTAGTAACCCGTCGGCAGCTTCGAGAGGCCCGAGACCAACGGATCCCGCGCCGCGAGCGCGCCAACCTCCTGCGTGAGCTCGTCACACTCGTCCGGGTCCCACCCAGGCGCAGGCTCATAGACGACGCGGTCGAAGCGCGAGCGCACGGCCTGGAGGAACTCGCGAAGCATGCTCTTGTTCGTCTTGCTAGGCGCAAACTCAGGCGGCGCCACGAAGACCGCCGTCTTCGCCTCGAGCTCCTCCGCGACGCCCTCGAGACCCTTCAGCGCCGTCTCGATGACCTTGCCGTCCCGGAACCCCTCCTGCCCGACCTCGCGCGGACCAAGCAACGCGAACCGAAACCCCTCCGGTGCCTCACGCCGCCACCGCCGGATGGTCCCAGGGCCAGGCATGGACATGTGGGTCTCCTGAACCTCCACGAACATGAATTCGCGGAAGTACCGCGTCGCTGGGACGGGAAAGCCGGCGCAGCCGACGGTAATCATCACCCCCCACGGTAGCGTACGCGTCGCTGTTTGTCATTGCTGGAGAAAGGCCCCGCCCCGAAGAGGGCGCACACGGGTCTGGAGCAGTGGGCAAACCTCCACGCGGAGGCGGAAGCGGGGCGTTGCCCCGCACCCCAGCAGGGGGTTGTCCACCCCCTGCACCCCGGACCAGGCACGGCCTGGACCGAGGGCGGAGAAACTGCGCGATGCGCAGTTTCTCCGACGGGCCTGTGGCAAGACCACGAGCGGCGTTGCCAGCCGAGGCGGCGGCGCGACTCGGCTCAAGCAGACACGCAGCGCTGCGGTCTTGACTGGCAAGACCATCGCCGGTCTTGACCCTGGCCCGTTCGATGAACTGCGCATCGCGCAGTTCATCGACCCCGAGTCCAGCGCTTGCGCTGGTCCGGGTCCAGGGGTGGACAACCCCTGGTCGGGTCCGGGGTGAAACCCCGGCGCCACGCTGTGGCAGCACTACTCCAGCGCCCGGCGCACGAGCAGCGCGCCGAGACGCTCGGCTGCGCGGCGGAGGGCTTCCTCGCGGGTTGCGTGGAATGCTGTGGGGTCGTCGTCTCGGGCGGCGAATTCGCGCACGGTGATGTCGGGGCCGAGGCGTTCGGGGGGGGCGTCCTTTGTGCGACGCATGAAGGCGCGGCCGCGGAGTGTGAGTGTCACGGAGCGTGCGAGGGGGGGGCCGTCGCGGGTGGCGACGCCTGGTGCGGCGCCGCCTTCTTCAACGCGTACGAGTTCGACGACGAGGGCTGGGCATCGTGCGTCGGTGTGTGGGGCACAGGATGCGAGGAGGCCTGTGGCGGCGAGCTCGGCGCGCGCGCCGGCGAGGACGCCCTCCTCGGCGACGGCGGATGCGACAACTCCGGGTGCGGGTACGACGGCGAGTGGCCCTGCGGGATCTGCTTCGGCGCCCACGACCCGATAGCCACAGCTTGGCGCTACGAGGAGCGCTGCGAGCGCTACGAGGAGCCTCTTCACGGCTGCTTCTCGATCTTTCGCCGGAGCCGTGCGCGCCGCTTCTCTGTGGCTGCTTCTGCTTCGCCGGTTCCACGGTCGACGAGCGCGAGGGCTGCGGCGAAGGATTTTACGTGGTGCTCGTAGAGCTTTGCGAGCTCGAGCCGTACCGAGGGATCGTCGACTTCCTCGGCGAGCGCTTCGTAATCGAGCAGCGCGCGTGCCTTGTCTCCGCGTGCTTTTGCGATGTCGCCGCGTGTCCGTTTTGCGAGTGCGCCGCCGCCTCGCTTGACGGCGGCTTCTGCCGTCTCGGCTGCGCGATCGAGCTCGCCTGCGCGACGCAGCGTCTTGGCCACGCCGGCGAGATCTGCGCCGGGCAGCCCGCCGTGCATGGGCTCGCCGTAGAGACCTACGAGGGCCACCATCGACAGCACGTCGTGCTCGTTGTGCGTCACCACGCCGGAGAGCGCGCCTTCGTCCGACGTGCGTAGATAGTGCATGTAACAGGCGACCACGTCTGCGCCGCCGACGTCGCCTACGCGTTCGCGCCCGAGCACCTCGCTCTCGATGGCGGCGAGTGTGCGGCTCTTCAGCCGGTGCCCGTGGATGCGACGCGCGACGTGTACGAGGTCGAGGTGGGGCAGCTCTCGGGGCGGCGGCATGCGGTTCATCACGAAGCGCGCGCGGAGCAGCGGCATGTCGAATGCTTTGCCGTTGAACGTGACGATCATCGAGGCCTCGTCGAGCCTGCGCGCGAGGAGCTCCAGGATTGGCCCTTCCTCGCCGAGCCGCCGGAGTAGCGCTTGCTCCAGGATGAATGCGCCTTGGGCTTCGTCGTAAAACGACATCCCGAGCAGAAAGGCGACTGTGCCCGTGCCGCCCTGGAGCCCCGTGGTCTCGGTGTCGATGAAGAGCGCGCGCCGCGCGTTGCAGGTCGCGAGCGCGGGATCGAGCGCGAGCAGTGAGAGCAAGCCTGGCTCGGCGTCCCGCGCGGCGACGAGCGGGGCCCGACCGACACGCGCGGCGGGCGGGGTGCGGTCGCGACGCACGTAGAGTGGACCACGTGTCGTGTGCTCGACGAAAAATGGAAGCTCGGTACGTGTGGGATCGGGCCGCGGCGCGGTGGGCGCGGCTTTGCCGATGATGCGGGCGATCCGATCGCGGAGCTCGTCGAGCGACGGTTTTGACTTCAGCGCGGCCGCGGCGTTCTCGGGGACGGGAACGGGCTCGGGGGCGGGAGCGGCGGCGGAAGCGGGAGCGGAAGCGGCGGCGGGCGCGGGCGCGGCTGCTGACGCAGGCGCGGCGCCGGGCATCGGCGGCAAGCGGGCGAGCTTGGATGCGAATGAGGCCATGCGCTCCCGGGGGCAGGCTGCCACGACCAACACTGAACATCAAGACAGGGTTCGGGGGCGCTCGCGAGAGACGACCTCCGTCGCGTGCAGGTCATTCCCCCATCGCCATGGTCGCGACTTCCGCCTCGGGCCAGTCGTTCCCCCATCGCCATGGTCGCGACTTCCGCCTCGGGCCAGTCGTTCCCCCATCGCCATGGTCGCGACTTCCGCCTCGGGGTGAGGGCTACCCCATCGCCATGGTCGCGACTTCCGCCTCGGGGTGAGGGCTACCCCATCGCCATGGTCGCGACTTCCGCCTCGGGCCGGTCGTTACCCCATCGCCATGGTCGCGACTGCCGCCTCGGGCCGGTCGTTACCCCATCGCCATGGTCGCGACTGCCGCCTCGGGCCGGTCGGTTTTGCGCACCCAAAGAAGCCGCCGTAGCCCTCAGCCTTTGCGAGCTTCGACGAGGTAGCCGCGCGGGACGCCCTGCACGTGCGGCGGCGTGGCGGGAAAGGGCCAGCGACCCCACGCGTTGCCGATCACGCTCGCGTCTGTGATCTCGGTCTGGAAGCCATGCGCGGCAGCGAGCGAAGCGGGGTCGTCGGTCGCGAAGATCCATGGCGCACCGAGCTCGCGCATGTAGCGGAGCACGGACTCGCGCATGACCGAGAGGAGCGCTTCGCCGACGACGTCGTAGAGCAAGACCGAGCCTCGGGCCGAGAGGCGACCGATCCGCTCGAAGAGGCCATGCACGACGCTCGCCTCGAGATACTGCAAGAGCCCTTCGGCGAGCCAGGCCGTGGGCGCGTTCGGATCGAAGCCCGCAGCGAGGAGCACGGCGGGCCAGTCGTCGGCGAGATTCACGGCGAGCGCATGCCGCTCACAACGAGGCTCCGCCGCGGAGAGCCCACGCGCCTTGGCCTCGATCATCGCGCGTTGATCGAGCTCGAACAGCCGCGCGTGACTGCGGAAGGGCAAACGATACGCGCGCGCGTCCATGCCGGCAGCGAGGATCACGAACTGCGTGATGCCTGCATCTTGCGCCCGCAAGAGAGCCTCATCGTAGTAGCGCGTGCGCACTTCGATGATCGGGATGGAAGCGCCGCTGGCGGCGCGGTAGTCGCGCAGCGCGGCGCGTCCGGCCTCGCCTGCGAGGTCGTGCGCGAACGGGTCTTCGAAGAGGCGATCGCTGCGGATGGATTCCTCGGCGCGCATGGCGGCGACGAGCAGAGCGGTGGTCTCGACGGGATGGTCCATGGCGCGGACCGTGCCGCGCTCAGGCCGTGGGATCTTGGATATTTTTGCCGCGCAGGGGCACGTGGTTCGGGCGTGCGCATTCGCGAGCGAGATACGCGCGCGGGCTCATGCCGGTGAACGCGCGGAAGTCGCGGTTGTAGTGCGCCTGGTCGAAGTAGCCGTGCTCGGCGGCAATCTCGGCTCCGCGCGTGTCGCGCGCGCTTTCCAGACGCCGCAGGGCCGCCTGGAAGCGTCGCACGCGCCAGTAAGCCTTCGGCGCGAGCCCAACCTGGTCGCGAAAGCGCGCGATGAGCTGACGCGGCGATAGGCCAGTGCGCGCATTGACTTGCGCCACGCTCTCGAGCCACGGGTCCTCGAAGGCGCGCAGCGCTTCAGCGACGGCGGGATGACGCTGGAGCGGTCTCCGCGCGCGCTCGCGCAAGCAAGCCTCGAGGATCGCGAACCGTCGTGTTGGCGTGGCCGCCTCGGCGAGTCGTTCGCGCAGATCACGCGCGCTCGGGCCCCAGAGCGCCTCGAGCGGAACCTGCGTGCCTTCGAGATCGCCAGCCGGAACGCCAAGAAAAGGAAACGCGCCGCCAGGCCTGAAGTGCACGCCCATGACGGTAGTTCGTGGTTTCGGGCCGATGGTGACGAAGCCGGCGGCAGCGCCGCTGAGCACGATGCCCGGAAACGGCCCGAGCGGAGTCACGGCATCCACCGCGAAGAACTCGAGGCAGTCGGCATCGAGGTTGATGATGAGATCAAGACTGCCAGAGGGAAGAGCGCGTTCGCGGTCCGCAGGCGCAGGATCGCCGTCGTAATGCCACAAGCAGTCGACGAACGCGCCGAGCGGAGGTCCAGGTCGGTAGATCGAAGACGGCACGAGGGAAAGCGTGGGCTTCGCGAAGACGCGGCGTCAACGAGCTCGCCTGGGCCCCCACTCCCGCGTGACAGCCCGCCGCTTCGCAGCCATCCTTCGCGCCGAAGTCCTCATGTCCGGCGTCGTCTCCATCACCACCACCAAGCGTCGCCGCTACCTCTGGTGCGCATGGTGGACAGGCGAGCCCACGCGCACGCCCTTCCGCAAGCCCGACGCCTCCTCCGGCGGCGCCAAGACCCTCGAAGAAGCGCACAAGCAAGCCGAGCGCGCCGCCGGCCGTCCCCTCCGCGAGATCGAAGCAGTCTGGGCGCGCGCCTGGATCCGCGTGCAAGCAGGTCAGCCGCCCTGGGTGGAGACCAAAGAACGCACCCGCCGCGAAGAACCACCGCCCGAAGATTCACGACAGAAACGTCGCAAATTCATCCCCTCCGTCGCCGATCCCAACGTCTGTCCATTCGAAGTCCTCGGCCTGCCAAAGTCCGCCTCCCCCGACGACATCCGTCGCGCCTTCCGGCGCCTCGCACTCGAAACGCACCCCGATCGAGGCGGCAACGCAACCGCCTTCATCCGCGTCACCTGGGCCCGCGACGAAGCCACGCTCCGCGCAAAGCGCGCATAGGCGAGCGCCGCGCCGGGGCGCTGCCCCGGACCCCGCGGGGGCTGTCCGCCCCTCGACCCGGACCAGGGCAAGCCCTGGACCTCAGGTGGAAAAACTGCGCTCCGCGCAGTTTTTCCAGCAGGCCGGTGGCAAGACCACGAGGGTCGTCTCACGCGGCGACGGGCGTTGCCCATCGAGCCGTCAGCGTCGCTGCCTTGGCTGGCAAGGTCGTCGCCTGTCTTGCCACTGGCTGTTCGATGAACTGCGCATCGCGCAGTTCATCGACCCCGAGTCCAGCGCTTGCGCTGGTCCGGGTCCAGGGGTGGACAACCCCTGGTCGGGGTCCGGGGTGAAACCCCGGCGCGGCGCGGCGCGACGCTCCTCTCAGCTCTCGGCTGCCTTTGCGCGGATCGCGGTGAGCACCTCGTCGGCGCGCTGGAGTGTTTCCTCCATCGTGCCGCTCGTGTCGATGACGTAGTCGGCGACCTTCACCTTCTCTGCGACTGGCATTTGCGCGCGGATTCGCGCGCGGGCGGCCTTCTCGTCGACTCCGTCGCGCTCCATCGTGCGCTTGACTTGCAGCTCTTCGGGTGCGGTCACCACGACGAGTGGGCGAAATGCGTCTTGCATGCCGTTTTCCACGAGCAGCGTCGCTTCGTAACATGCGAGGGGCTCGCCGCGCTCCGCGAGCTCTTGCGCGAGCATCATCGTCCGCGCCCCGATGCGCGGGTGCAGGATCCGGTTCAGCGCGCGGCGCTTCTCCTCGTCGCCGAACACGATCACTCCGAGCTTGCCTCGATCGAGCGTGCCATCGGCCCGAAGCACGCCTTCGCCGAAGAGCTTTACGATTTCTGTGAGCCCGCTCGTCCCCGGTGCGACGGCCTGACGCGCCACCACGTCCGCGTCGATCACCTGCACGCCTTGCTCGCGGAAGCGTGCTGCGACCGTGCTCTTGCCGCACGCGATTCCGCCCGTCAGGCCGAAAAATACGAAGGGCATTTCATCCTCGCGAGAGCGCGGTCTCGACCGCTCGCTGCGCCTCTTCTCCCGACATGGGTTGACCAAAGAGCATCGGCCCCAGCATGTCCGAGCTTGCCTCGAGCCGCGCGATTGCCCGCGCCAGCATCTCGTCGTGATCGAATGCGAGCGGGCCTGCCTCCTCGCCGTCGGCCGTGAGCTTCACACGACCTCGCTCGTCCAGACCGATCGAGAAGAACTTCGCCGCGCGCGCGTCGTCGCCGCCCTTCGCCTCGCCGCGCCGGTCGGCGGGGAGAATCGCGACGTGCGCGACGCTCACGACCCAGCCGCGTGGATCACGGCCCGGCCGCGAGAACACGCCGAGTTCGACCATAGGCAAATCTTGAATGCCCGTCTCCTCCAAAAGCTCGCGCGCTGCGCTCTCGCGCACCGTCTCCGAGGGCTCGCAGAATCCGCCGGGGATGGCCCATCGCCCTGCGAATGGATCCTTGCCGCGCTGGATGAGCAGCACGGAGACGCGACCTTCGTCATCGAGCGAGAACGTGACGACGTCCGCCGTCAAGCTCGGCTTCGGGTACTCCTTGTCGCTCACCGCATCACCTGGGACGACGTGGCGAGTTTCACGCCGGCGTTCGTCATTTCGTCGAGTGCTCGCGCGACGCCATCCGGCGTGATGCCCGCGCTCGCATCGGTCACCAGCGTCGTCGCATATCCACGCTCCGCGAGCCCGAGCGCCGCGGCGCGCACGCAGTAGTCCGTGGCCACGCCGAAGACGACGAACGAGAGCGGCTCGTCGTACCGAGCGGCGAGCGCCTTCACGAATGGATCCGCGAGCGGATTCACGAAGAGGCTGTAGACCTCCTTCTCGAAGTACACGCCCTGCGTGTCGCCGCGGACGACCTCGTCCACGATCGGCGCGATCGGCGCGTCTGCGACGTTCGGCACGAACCGGAAGTGCGGCGGCAGCGTGCCGTCGACCTTCAGCCAGCCCGGCGTGCCCTTCACGCAATGATCCGGGAAGTTCGGCTTCTCCCCGTTCGGACCCGTGCCGCTGGTGGAGGCGAACTCCCACGCATCCCAGGCGTGCGAGTCGACCGATCCGAGGATCGGGATGTGATGGGCGACCGCGTACGCGACGAGCTTGCGCATCGCGTCGGTCGGCGATCCCTTCACGTAAAGTGAGCCGCTCGGCTCGCAGAAATCGTTCTGCACATCCACGTCGACGAAGATCGTCCGCATGATCCTTCCCTCCTACGTCGCGGCCCCCACGACCCGGGCGCGTACATCTTCCACGAGCTCGAGCAGACGCGTGGAAGGCACGGCACGATACGGCTCGTCCGTGCGCTCCGTGGGCGGCGGCGCCTCGTCGAGCACGTGGAGCGCCTCCGGCAAACGCGCTAGCTCCCGCGCGACCCGCGCACGCACCACGTCGAGCCCCTCGGCCGGCTCGGTGCGCGCTCCGTTCTTCATGCGCGGCACGAGCAGCGCCTCGGGCTGGCCTTCACCAAGCCTGCGCGGATCCTCGTCCGCGAGCGCGATCACGTCACGCGCGAGCACGCCCGCGCCGTCGACGAAGCGGTAGACCTGGTGCGGCCCGGGGAACGTGGCCTTGCCCTCGGAGAACTTGCAGATCGGGATGACCTTCCCGTCCTGTTCGATCTCGACGAGCTTGTAGACGCCGCCGAGCGCGGGCGAGTCGATGCTCGCCACGAGATCCGTGCCCACGCCGTACAGATCGATCGGCGCGCCCGCGCGGCGCAGCGCTTCGATCTTGTATTCGTTGAGATCCCCCGACGCGACGATCTTCGCCGACGTACACCCGGCCGCGTCGAGGATGGGACGCACCGCGCGCGAGAGCGCGAGCAGATCGCCCGAGTCGAGCCGCACGCCCTTCAGCTTGTCCTTGGCGATGCGCGCCGCGCGCTCGGCTCCGCGAAGCGTGTCGTACGTGTCGATGAGCAGGATCGACGCGTTCGGGAACGTCGCGACGTAGTTCTCGAACGCCTCCTCCTCCGTCGCGTGCGCCATCGTCCAGATGTGCGCGGCCGTGCCCATGACGGGGATGCCGAAGCGCTTGCCCGCCTCCACGTTCGACGTGCCCACGAACCCCGCGGCGTACGCGCTGAGTGCCGCGTCGATGGCCGCCTCCGGGTGCGTGCGCCGCGTGCCGAACTCGATCACACCCGCGCTGCCCGCCGCGCGCACCACGCGCGCCGCCTTGGACCCGATCATCGTCGCGTGGTTCACCACCGAGAGCAGGAACGTCTCGACGATCTGCGCCTCGATGATCGGCGCCGAGATCCGCACGAGCGGCTCGTTCGCGAACACCACCGTGCCCTCACGGACGGCCGAGACGTCGCCGCGGAACCGGAAGCGCCGGAGGTACTCGACGAACGGCTCCGTCATCGCATCGCGCAGCGCCGGGAGATCCCGCAGGTAGCGGATCTCGTCCTCGGTGAAGGAGAGGTTCTCGAGGTAACCGAGCAGCCGCTCGATCCCCATGGCGAGGAGGTATCGACGCCTGCGCGGCAAGCGGCGCACGAACATCTCGCACGTCGCACGCCTGTCTTGCATGCCGCGGTGGAAGTACCCCGCGGCCATCGTCAACTGGTAGAGGTCGGTGCGCAGCGCGTCCACAGATCGTTGTTACGAGCACCGCACCGCTAGGTCAATGCGCGTCGGGGATCGGTGGCTTCGGCGCCTTCGCGGCCCGCCGGGAGAGGCTCCACTTGAGCGCGGGCGGCGTGACCATCGTGGTGACGATGACCATCGCCACGACGGCCGAGAAGACCGCGCCGTCGATCACGGGCTTGCCGCCCACGGTGAGCGACTGGCCGATGCTCGCGAAGATGAGCCCGACCTCGCCACGCGGGATCATGCCGATCCCGATGCTCAGCCGATCGACCCCCTTGCCCACACCGAGCGAGCACGCCTGCTTGCCGACGATCGCCGCGACCGTGAGCGCCGCCGCGAGCAGCGGCACGCCCGGCTGCGCGAAGGCGCCGAGGTTCGTGCGCATGCCCATGAGCACGAAGAAGATCGGCACGAGGAACGACGAGATCGGCTGAAGGAGGTGTTCGAGGGTCGACTCTCCGCGCGTGGTGAAATCGCGGAAGTGCATGTCCTCGAGCACGAGGCCCGCGGCGAACGCGCCCACGATCGGGGCGAGGCCGAGGAGGCCCGCGATCCACGCGAAGAGGAAGCAGAACGCGAGCCCGAGGGCGAGCAAGACGCCGCGGGCGCGCAGGCGTGAGGCGATGGGGAAGAGGCGCCGCGAGAGCTTCGCGCCGATCACGAGCGAGCCGACGAGGAACACGAGGGCCTTGCCGAAGACGATCCCGATCTCGCCGTAGCTCATCGAGCCGCCGCGATCGGCCGCGCCGAGGATGCCCGTGACGACCGCGAGGATCACGAGCCCGAGCACGTCGTCGATGACGGCCGCGCCGAGGATGATGCGCGCCTCCGGGCTCTGCGATTCTTTCAGATCCTGCAGCACGCGCGCGGTGATGCCGACGCTCGTCGCGGTGAGCGTGGCGCCGAGGAAGGCGTGCACGTACGGACTCGCGCCGGGCAGGATCCACGCGCCGAAAAGCCAGCCGAGCGCGAAGGGCGCAACGACGCCGAGCGTGGCCACGAAGAAGCTCGTGACGCCCACCTCGAGCATCTGCGCGACCGTCGATTCGAGCCCGACCTCGAAGAGGAGCACGAGCACGCCGAGCCGCGAGAGCATGTCGATGCTCGCGTCCGTCTTGATCGGCTCGAACCCCGAAAACCCGAGCAGCCCGAGGTTGCCGAGCAAGACGCCGAAGACGAGCTCGCCGAGCACGGCCGGCTGCCCGATCCGAACCGCGAGATCCCCTCCGAGCTTGGCCGCGGCGAGGATCACCGCGAGGTAGAGGACGACGGCGCCGATCGGATCGGCATGCGCGCTCCCCTCCGCGCCGAAGGCGATCGAAGGCAGGAACGCGCCGAACAGGAGGGCGAGGAGGAGACTTCTTCTTAGAGGATGTCGGACCACGGCGGGGAGGACGCGAACGCCGCGTGGATGAGGCCCACGTGGGAGTAGGCTTGGGGGAAATTACCCCACATCCGCAGATTGCGGGTCTCGTAATCCTCCGAGAGCAAGCCGACCGGCGAGAGCGCGGATCGCGCGCGATCGAGCACCTCGCGCGCCTCGGCCTTGCGGCCCACGGCCGCGAGCGCCTCGCAGAGCCAGAAGGTGCAGATGATGAACGCGACGCTCGTCTCGCCGAACTCGTCGCCGCGATAACGCATGAGCCAGCCGCCCTGCGAGAGGCGATCACGGATCGCGTCGATCGTGCCGTGCAGGCGAGGATCGTTCGGCGGCAAGAAGCGCAAGGGCGCCATCTGGAGGAGCGCCGCGTCGAGCTCCTCGCCGCCGTAGCTCGATACGAACGAGTTCAGATCCGGGCGCCAAGCCCTCTCCACGATCTCGGCGCGGATGCGCTCGGCCGCGGCGCGGTAATGGTTCGCCCGCGCGGGCCGGTGTCGCTCCGCGACGCGCGCCATGCGATCGGCGGCGCAAAAACACATGAGGCTCGAGAAGGTCTGCGGGCGCGCGTCCGAGCGGAACTCCCAGATCCCCGCGTCCGGCGTGCCCGCCACCTCGATCGCCTTCTGCGCGAGCCGCTCCAGCAGATCGAGCCCGTGCGTCGATCGTTCGGCCACGAAACGATCGTCGAGGAAGACGGGCGCGAGCGCGAGGACCATCTCCCCGAACACGTCGTGCTGGAGCTGCGTGGACGCCGCGTTGCCGACGCGCACCGGACCGTGCCCCTCGTAGCCGGGCCACGCGTCGAGGCTCGACTCTTCGAGGTCGGGCGTGCCGTCGACACGATAGAGCGGGCCGAGCGAGAGCGAAGGCGCGGCGGAGGCGGCGATGTTGAAGAGGTACTGGATGAACTGCTCGCGCTCCTCGAAGTGGCCGAGGAGCCGGAACGCCGCGAGCGCGTAGTACGCGTCGCGCAGCCAGCAGTAACGATAGTCCCAGTTGCGGCCGCTGCCCGGTGCCTCGGGGATGCTCGTCGTCATGGCCGCGACGATCGCGCCCGTGTCCTCGAAACAATGCAGCTTGAGCGCGAGCGCCGAGCGGATGACCTCCTGCTGGAAGAGCGGCGGGATGTCGCAGTGCATGACCCAGCGCTCCCAGTAGCGCTGCGTCTGCCCGAGGAAATGCTCGCAGGCCGTGGGGAGCGACTCCTCGAGCGGCGGCCCCCACGCGAGCACGAGGTGCTTCCTGCCCGTGAGCGCGAACGGGATGTCGGTCACGTACGAGAGCGGGATGTCCGTCGTGAGGCGCAGCGGGGCGGCGAAGCCCTCGTAGCGAATGTGGTTCGAACCGACGAGGCGACCGGGGGCGCCCTTGCCCCAGCCAAGCCGCGGCTCGCAGCGGACGCGCACGCGCGGCATGCCCGAGATCGGCTCGACGATCCGCACGATCATGGTCGGCCGGAAGAACCGATCGTTCTGGAAGTAACGCGGCGCGAAGTCGAGCACCCGGAAGGCGCCAGAGGACGACCGGAAGGTCGTCTCGAGGATGTTTGTGTTCGGAAGGTATCGCTGTACCCCCGGCTCACCACCCGCCGGGCCCACCGTGAAGACCCCCCCGCCCTGCTCGTCGAGCAGCGAGGAGAAAACCGGTTCGGCGTCGAAGCGCGGCAGGCAACACCACACGATCGACCCCATGCGGTCTATCAGCGCGGAATATTGGCAATTTCCGATGACGGCAAGGTCCTCGAGTCGCACCAGGGGAGGATGGCCTAGCTGTCGTTGCCGCTCAAAAGAAAAACCGTCGGAGCAAAAAACGATCGTCCGTGGGGAACCTCGACGCGTTTCGTTCCGACGGGTCGTCTGGCGCCGCCGCGCGGTCTCAGCGCGGTGCACCCTTCGACGATCTCGATCGACGGGGCGAGGTGGGCTAGCGTGGCTCGCTCGGCGGAAAGGGAATCGGCTCGGTCATGAGCGCAGCACCCAGCGAAAAGAGCGAAAAGAAGAAGCAGAAGGCGGACAAGTCCGAGAAGCTCGGCGAGGTCCTGGATTTCATGCGCCTGCTCTGGGCCGTTGATCACGCCCTGCAGTCGATGTCGAAGCGCATGGAGGCGTCGCTCGGCGTCACGGGGCCGCAACGCCTCGTGATCCGGATCGTGGGGCGCTTCCCGGGGATCTCCGCAGGCGAGCTCGCGAGCGTGCTGCACATCCACCCGAGCACGCTCACGGGGATCCTGAAGCGTCTCGAGTCGCGCAGCATCATCGGCCGCAAGCCCGATCCGGACGACGCGCGTCGCGCGCTCTTCGAATTGACGGCGCGCGGGCGCGAGCTCGACGGTCTGAAGATCGGTACGGTGGAGGCCATCGTGCGGCGCTCGCTGGCGAAGCTCCCGCCGCGAAAGGTCTCCTCGGCGCGCGACGTGCTCGGCTCGCTCGCGCTCGCTCTCCTCGAAGAGAAAGAGTAGGCCGCATGCGAGAGCTCCGCGTCGCGATCGTCCTCTCGATGCTGCTCGCCGCGTGCGGCGGGGACGATCTGGATCTGACGCCCCTGCCCAACGACGGGAAGTTCCGCCCGCCGGCGAGCGGCGAACGCACGACCGAGGCCGACGCATGCAACACGCTCGTCGACGCCCACAGCAAGCGGATGGGCACGCTCGGATGCGTGGGCTCATCACGCACGTGCCCGGGCTTTTTGCGCGCGGAGTTCAGCGCCGAGTGCCTGCAGTACGACAAGGGCAGCGTCGACGGATGCCTGGAGTTCTACGCGTCGAAGACGACCTGCCAGGACCTCGTCTCAGCGCTCGAGGGCTGCGTGATCACAGCCTACGAGGGCACGACGCCGGCCGGTTGTCCGTAGCAGGACGAGTCCCTCACCCCCATCACAACCGCCGCGCCGGGGCGCTGCCCCGGGCCCCGCGGGGGCTGTTCGCCCCTCGACCCGAACCAGGGCAAGCCCTGGACCATTTGGGGAAGAACTGCGCGATGCGCAGTTCTTCCCACAGGCCCGTTGCCGGTTGAGATGTCAGCGCTGCTGTCTTGGCTGGCAGGGGCCCGTTCGATGAACTGCGCATCGCGCAGTTCATCGACCCCGAGTCCAGCGCTTGCGCTGGTCCGGGTCCAGGGGTGGACAACCCCTGGTGGGGCCTGGGGCAACGCCCCAGCGCAGCGCCTCCAAGCGTTCAGCGTTTTCCCTCCACGAACGATCGCATCGCGTGGACGCCCTGGCTCGCGCCCTTTAGGTTCTCCGTGTTGAGCAAGCTTGTGGGCAGCGGCAGACGCGGCAAGAGGAAGACCTCGAGCTCGAGCTCGGTGTGCGCTTCGTCGATCGCGCGCAGACGCCACACCGCGTGGAAGTCCTTCACGTTGCCCTCGAGCATCGAGACGTCGTAGGTCTCGACGCCCCCCGCCGTGGCCACGAATTTGCGAACGGCCATCCGCGCCCAGAAGCGCACGGCTCCGTGCAGCGCTGTGACCTCCATGTAGATCTCGCGATCGCCGCTCTTCGTGCGACCGAGGATCTTGGAGCGGCTGTAATGCGGCATGAACCGCGCGTAGTCGCCGAACGCGAGCACCCGCGCGCGCACGGCGTCGATCGGCGCGGCGACGATCACCTTCGCGCGCCCTCGCACGAGATTGGATCCCGGGATCGGGACCGCCACCGTCGTCGGGTTTGCCGCCGCAGGCGCCGCTCCCCGCGCAGACTCCGCGCGCGCCTCCCCAACCCCGAGGACCCCCACGAGCCAAAGCGCCCCGATCCACCGCAAGCGCTCCCCGCCGCGCACTTGATGCTGCATGCGATCGATTGTGGTCCAACAAACACATTCACGCACATTTGTGGTGTGTAAACGGACGAGTTCGTTGCCAGCGTACGGCGTGGCCGAGAATGAGTAACACCGCATACTCGAACGAATCTTGGCCGGAGGTCCGAGCGAGGGATGCGGGCGTTTGACGACGCACGCGCCTCGCGGCGCCCTGGACAGCCGGCGCGTGATCAGGGGGGATAGTTATGGTTCGGATGTCCTTGATGTTTTTGTTGGGGCTCGGAGCGGCGCTCGGGGCCCTTGGCTGCGGGAGCGACGAGGTGCCGGAGCCGTCCGGGGCGAAGCCGCCCGAGCCGCCGGCGACGACCGATGCAGGACCGGGCGGCGAAGAGGCGGCGTGCGCGCCGCTCGGCGAAACGGTGGTCGTGAGCCAGGAGGACGGGACGACACCCTCGATCCTGTGGGCGAACGGGAGCTACCTCGTCGCGTGGCAGACGCTCACGGGTGGGACGGATGAGGTGCGGGTGGCGCGGATCGGCACGGACGGCAGTGTGTCGCCCGCGCACGTCGTGGCCACGCTCGCAGGCTCGCACGCTGTCCCTTCGCTGCAGGCGACGAGCAGCGGGCCGATGATCGCGTGGGAGGACGTGGGTCCGTCCGGGCTCGTCATCCAGGCGCTCGCGCTCGGCGCGGACGGGACGCCGACCGGGCAGCCCATTCAGCTCGGCACGAGCGACGCAACGGAAGCACGTGCCGCGACGGCGCCGATGTCGGGCGGACTCGCCGTGGCGTGGATGGAGACGCCGGGCGTGCGGCTCGGGCTCGTGAGCAGCGGGGGCATGAGCTCGACAACGGCGCTGCCCGGAGCGCGTTTCCCGGCGCTCGCGAGCCGAGGCAACGAGCTTGCCGTGGCGTGGAGCACGGGCGCCGAGCTCTCGATCGCGCGGACAACAGGGATGCCCGGAAGCTCGGTGACAGGGACGGTGGTGCGGACGGGCGCCGGCGAGGCGCGGCTGCCGAGCGTGGCAATCGATGCGAGCGGCGCGTCGCTCGTCGCGTGGGAGGACACGCGCGAGGGAGCGGAGCGCATCTATCTTGTGCGCGCGGCAGCAAGCGGCGCGAAGCAGGGCGAGGTGCGCGTCGAGGACGCGGAGGGCAGCGCGAACTGGCCCATCGTGACCGTCTTGGGCGAGCGCACGGCCGTCACCTACTACCAGTTCCAGGGCGGTCCGCCCTCGATCTTCCTCTCGGTTTTCGGCCCGGATCTCGCGCGTGACGGAGCCACGCTGCGCGTCTCGGGCAAAAACGCGCGCTACCCGGCGGTCGCGTTCTCGGGGAGCGAGCTCGGCGTGGCGTGGGCCGAGAAAGACGCCGGCATCCGGATGCGCCGGGTCGGCTGCGACTGACGCAGCACGGCGAGGGGCCCCAGCGAACGAGCGAGCAAACCATGCAGCGCACCCGCCTGAAAACCGCGCAGCGGGGGCGGGCGCGCCTCGTGCACCAGGGGACGTCGTGACCATGGTCATCACGCTCGTGGCGCTTCTTCTGTGCACGATGGTGGTCGCGGCTTACGCGACTCGTGTGGCCCGCTCTGGACGGGCGTCGCACCCGCGGCTCGGGCCCTCGCCCGGCAGCGCGCTCCTGCCCGGCTGGCTCGTCGAGGCCTTCTACTGGGCGATGCACGCGCCGGGACGAGCGCTCATCGCGCTGCACGTCTCGCCGGACGCCTGCACGTATGCCTCGCTCGTGTTCTGCTGCGCGAGCCTGCCGCTCGCCGCGACGGGGCGCTTCGCCGAGGCCGCGGCCGTGGTCATCGTGGGATCGGTGCTCGATGCCCTGGACGGCATGGTGGCACGCGCGCGCGGCGTCGCGTCGCCGTCGGGCGCGGTGCTCGACTCGTTCGTCGATCGCATCGCGGACGCTGCGCCCTTCATCGGGCTCGCGATCTACTACCGGCACAACGTCCTCTCGCTCGTCATCCCGCTCGCGGCGATGGTCGCCTCGTCGCTCGTGAGTTACGCGCGTGCGAAGGCCGATCAGCACAACCTCGTGCTCCCGAACGGCCTCATGCGCAGGCACGAGCGCGTCGTGTACCTCTCGGCGTCGCTGCTCCTCGGGCCGCTCGTTCCGTACACGAACGTGCTCGGCGGCATGCCTCGGCCGCTCACGCTCCTGGGCGTGGGCCTCGTGGCGGTCGTGGGCACGGTCGCGTCGATCCTGCTCGTCGCGAGGACCCGCGCGGCGCTGCGCGATCCGCGTCCCGCGGCGGCGAAAGACGCGAAGAAGTCGTTTGCCCGAAAGGGCGCCGGCGCGCGTGGTCCGCTCCCCGTCGAGCACTGAGGCGAGCCATGGCGGCGCGAGCGCGCGCTCTCCGGGAGCGCTGGTTCTTCCTGCCTGCCCTCCCCTGGATCGGATACGCGGCGCTCGTCGCGGCCGTCGACAGGCTGCGCTGGGACATCCTCCTCGCCGCGGCCCTCGCCACGACGGCGGCCTGCTGCGGTGAGCGCGTGCGTCGCTTCTACGTCGGCGCGATCCCGGCGCTCACGCTCTTCGTTCTGTACGACGCGCTCCGGTACCTGTGGCCTGCGAGCGTCTCGGCCTCGCGTGTCCTCGGCTGCGAGCTGCGCGATGTGGAGCTCGCGTTCTTCGGCGTGAGCGTGCACGGCGCGATCGTCACGCCGAACGAGTGGCTCGCGGGCCTCGCGCATCCCGCGCTCGATCTGCTCTGCGCCGTGCCGTACGGCTCGTACCTCGGCATCATGGCGGCGCAGTACACCTACCTCTGCGTGAAGAAGCCCGACGCGGCGCGGACCTTCACGAGGCTCGCGCTCGGCACGCACGTCCTCGGTTTCGCCACGTACCTGCTGCTGCCCGCGGCGCCGCCCTGGTACGTCGCGACGCACGGCTGCGGGATCGATCTTGCGGCGCACGGCTCACCGGCCGCGCTCACGCGGGTCGACGCGTGGCTCGGCTACGGCTACTTCGCGTCGCTCTACGGTCACGGCGCCGTGGTCTTCGGCGCGCTCCCCTCGCTGCACGTCACGTATCCGCTTTATGGATTGATCGCGACGTTCCGCACCGCGAGCGCGCCCTCGCGCGCCCTGCAAATCGCCTACGCGCTCGTGATGCCGTTCGCCGCGGTCTACCTCGGGCACCACTACGTGATCGACGTGGTGCTCGGGCTCGTGTACGTGGGGATCGTTTACGGCCTCTTGCTCGTGGTGGGCGAGGCCTCGGTTCGTCAGCGGGCCTTCGACTGGCCCGTCGCCGACTTGTCCGGCTCCCAGAGCACCTCGCCCGTGCCGAGGTGGAGCGCGACGAAGCGACTCCACACGAAGAGCGCGTCGCTCAGGCGGTTCAGGTAGGTCACGGCGAGCGGATCGACCTCCGTCTCCCGCGCGAGCGACACGCAGAGCCGCTCGGCGCGCCGGCACACCGTCCGACAAACGTGAAGGTCCGTGTTCGCGCGCGAGCCGCCCGGCAGCACGAACGAGCGCAGCACGGGCAGCTCCTCCTGGCAGCGATCCATCTCTTCTTCGAGCCGCTCGACGTCGGCGGCCGTGACCCGGGGCTGGCGCGGATGCACGTCCTCGGGCAGCGTCGCGAGGAGCGAGCCCAGGTTGAAGAGCTCGTGCTGGACCCGGCAGAGCGAATCGGCGAGCTCCCGGAGCGGCGCCGCGCTCTCCGGGCGCGTCGTCGCAACGGCGACCCCCTCCAGGATCGACTGCCGGGCCGCGCCGACGAACGAGTTCAGCTCGTCCACCGTCCCGTAAGCCTCGATCCGGTCGTCATCCTTGGGGACGCGCTGGCCGCCCACGAGGCCCGTGTCGCCGGTGTCGCCTTTCTTCGTGTAGACCCGGTTGATGGTGACCCGCGGCTTGTTGAACGTGCGGGTCCCCTCGGTCGGGCCCTGCTCCCCCTGCTTCGACTCGTCCGCCATGGTCCGGCCGTCCTAGGACGCCGGGGGACCTCGGTCAAGCCGAGAGGTTTCGGCGCTCGCGCGAGTTGACGATCGAGGTTGTGGGATGGGAGAGTCCCGCGCCATGCGAACGAGCCTCCGTCACCTCCCGAGCACCTCGCAGCGCGCCGCGACGATCCTCGCGCGCTTCGCGGCCGCGGCCTGCCTCGCCGCGACCTTCGTCGCGTGCGGCCCGCCGCCGGAGCCCGCGAAGCCGCCGGAGAGCGCGGAAGAGCGCGCCGAGAAGTCCAAGATCGAAAACGCCAAGAAGCTCATCGAGAAGGCCGACGAGGCCTACAACGCCAAGGACTTCGACGAGGCGCGCAAGCTCCTCGGCCAGGCGAAGGACCTGAACGTCGAGTCGCTGAGCTTCCAGATCACCGAGCAGCTCGAGAAGGTCGACAAGCGCCACGCCAAGCTCTGGGCGAACGAGGTCGAGCCGTCGCTGAAGGACGGCGACTGCAAGGGCGCGTTCGGCGAGATCGCGGGCCCGATGCGCGATCTCGAGAGTGATGTCTTCGTCCGCGAGCTCCGTCGCCTCATCGGCGCGCAGGCCCTCGCGTGCGTGCAGTCGCGGATCGACGAGGCCACGACGGCGGGCAAGTACGCCGCGGCGCGCACGCTCGTCGCTTCGGAGGACACGAAGACGGTGCTCGGCGGCGCCGCGCAGAAGAAGCTCGTGACCGAGGTCGACACCACGATCTTCGAGGCGAAGAAGGCCGAGCTCGACGAGCCGCTCAAGGCCAAGCGCTGGGCCGACGCGATCGCGAAGATCGACGAGGCGCAGAAGAACGGCGACATCGGCGACGAAGGCGCGAAGGGCCTGCTCGGCGTGGTGCGCGCGGCGATCACGCCCGAGATCGCGGGCATGGCGGCGCGGGCCGTGGGGCAAGGCCGCGAGGCGCTGAAGGCGCTCGAAGACGTCGACAAGCTCATCAAGCTCGCGCGCTGGGAAATCGTGGGCCCGGACATGGCGCCCGTCGCCAAGGACAAGACGGCGCCCGAGGTCGTGGCGAAGAAGCGCCAGGCGCTCGCGGTCTGGGTCGAGGCCCAGCGCGTGAAGATGAAGCCCGGCAAAAAGGCCGAGAAGCGCTGGGCGCACGGCAAGGTCGCGGTCCTGCCCGCGGCGAAGAGCGACGCCCCGTCGAAGCGGGATCTCGCGCCCGCGACCGAGGTGTGGATCCTCGGACAAACCAAGGACCTCGCGCTCGTCACGGACGTCGATCCGGCGGGCGCCTCGCTCGACGTGCAGCTCGAGCGCGCCGTCGGCTGGGCGCCGCTCGCGCGGCTCGCCCCGAAGAACACGACCGAGTGGATCCCGCCGGACGATCAGCTCGTCGGCACGCGCGTCTGGGCGCCGCTCCGCCAGGGCGAGGCGAACCTCGAGCTCGGCATCGTCTCGGCCGTGAAGGGGCAAGACGTCACGGTCAAGCGCCTCGCCGACGACAAGGAGATCCAGGTCAAGCGCGGCACGTTGCGCCTCGGCCGCCTCCTGCCGGGCGCGAAGCTCGTCGCGTTCTGCCAGGCGAAGACGCAGATCGTCACGCTGGAGGAGATCCTGCCCGATCAGCGCACGGTGAAGCTCGTGTGCGAGGGTGGCCTCCGCAAGGACGAGGTCCTGCCCGGCCTGCGCGCGCGCCCCGAGGACCTGCCCGCGCCCAAGTGAGCAAGGACCCGCCACGTGCGCGGGTCGGCCGTCCGGGCCACCCTTGACGGCATCCCACGTCCGAACGACGAACCCGTCTCCGCCCACCGAGGAGCCGCATGCCGACGACCTACACCGATCTGATCGCCGAGGTCCGCAAGACCGTCTCGACCGTGACTCTGGAGGAGATCAAGCGCCGCCTCGAGGCCCGCGAGCCGATGGTGCTCGTCGACGTGCGCGAGAAAGAGGAGAACCGCGCCGGCTACATCCCGGGCGCGATCAGCGTCCCGCGTGGCTTCCTCGAGATGCAGATCGAGCAGAAGGTCCCGGACAAGAACGCGCCCGTGGTCCTCTACTGCGCGGGCGGCACGCGCTCGGCGCTCGCCGCGAAGACGCTGATCGATCTCGGCTACACGCACGTCGAGAGCGCGAACCCCGGCTTCGTGCGCTGGAAGGATCTCGGGTATCCGATGGAGACCCCGCCCCAGCTCACGGACGCGCAGCGCGATCGATACTCGCGCCACCTGCTCCTGCCCGAGGTCGGCGAAGTGGGGCAAGCCAAACTCCTCGCGTCGAAAATCCTGCTGCTCGGCGCGGGTGGCCTCGGCAGCCCCGCTGCGCTCTACCTCGCCGCGGCCGGCGTCGGCACGCTCGGCCTCGTCGACGCCGACGTCGTCGACGCCTCGAACCTCCAGCGCCAGATCATGCACGCCACGTCGCGCGTCGGCCTGCCCAAGGTGGAAAGCGGCGAGAAGACGATCCGCGATCTCAACCCCGACGTGAAGGTCGTGAAGTTCGAGGAGCGGCTCACGAGCCACAACGTCGAGCGCATCTTCCGCGACTTCGACATCATCGTGGACGGCTGCGACAACTTCCCCACGCGTTACCTCGTGAACGACGCCTCCGTGTGGATGAAGAAGCCCGTCGTGCACGGCTCGATCTTCCGCTTCGAGGGTCAGGTCACGACCTTCCACCCCGCGGCCGGCGGACCTTGTTATCGCTGCCTCTACCCCGAGCCGCCGCCGCCGCACCTCGCGCCGAGCTGCCAGGAGGCCGGCGTGCTCGGCATCCTCCCGGGCGTCGTGGGCACGATCCAGGCGACCGAGGCGATCAAGCTCGTGCTCGGCCAGGGAAGCCCGCTCATCGGCCGCCTGCTCACCTACGACTCGCTGCGCATGAAGTTCGGCGAGCTCAAGCTCCGCAAGGACAAGACCTGCCCCGTCTGCGGCTCGGATCCGACGATCACGAGCTACATCGACTACGAACACTTCTGCAACATCGGCTGATCACGCTCACGCGTACGAGGCGACGACGTCCTTCGACGGACGCTCGATCGCCTCGATCCGGCTCGTCACGATCTGCCGGCTCGCGTCGACGGCCGTCGCGAACCAGATCGCGTCTCCCACGCCGGGCGTCTCGATGCGCGGGATCACCGCGCCGTTCGGGAACAGTCGCACGCCCCCTTCGAGCTTCAACGAGACCGCGATGTGCGCGGGGACGAACTTCCCCGTCCGCCTGTCCCGCACCGCGACGCAGACCCCGTCGCGCATGTGGTACTCCGTGTTTCGCGTGACGTAGACGCAGTGCCTTCGACGCTCGACGCCAGGGTATCCCATCTCGGTTTCGCTCCTCGTCCGCGACCCTCGCAGACGACACGCCCGAGGGCCAAGTTCATGCGGTCCCGCGCACGAAACCGCCGAGGCACGGAACCACCCCCGAGCGCAAGTTCCCACGCGATCGTGGCCGTTTTTTCGATCCCGGCGCGCGAGATCTCTACGATCCGCCGCCGATGGCAAATCGCCCTCCTTTCCCGCGTCCGGGCATCGCCAAGGCAGGCCCGGGGCCCCTCGTCCGGCGCAGGCAGCTCGAGCTCGTCGCCGCCGAGGACGGCCTCGTCCGCGCCATGGTCGAAGGCGCGGACATCGTCAGCGAGGGCATGCCCATCACCGAAGGAGACGGCGTCGTCTACTACGGCTCGACGAGCGTGCTTTTGCTCGCGCGCTCCCGCGGTGGCACGCTGCCCGATCCCGACCTCGCGTCCATGGCCGCGCTCCTCGCGTGTGACCCACACCTCAAGCTCCGCGCGCTCCGCATTGCGCGAAGGGAGGCGTGTACACGTGTGCAGGGGGAGCTCGGACCGGTGCGCGCCGAGATCGAGGTGCGCACATCTTCCGCGGGTGTCGCCGTGGTGGTCGACGTCGTCGCCGTCGTACATGCCTCCGCCGCGAGCGGCGCGTCGCGCTAAGCTCGCTCTTCGCTCCTCGCGACCTCTCTAGCGTTATGAACAACAAAGAACGCCGCGACCCCGAGCAAAACAAGGTCATCCACGTGATCTTCGGGCCGGGCGGTGGACGTGTCGCCGAGCCTCCGAAGCGCCTGCCCGATCCCGCCCCGTCGGGTTTGCCCGCGGAGCTGCCCGTACCGCAGACGCGCGAGCCCGTGAGCGACATGTTCACCGGCGCCGAGGTTTGTCGCTTGCTCGGCATCTCCGCGGGCCGCCTGCGCTCCCTCGATCGCGCGGGCATCGTCTCGCCGAGCGGTCGTCGCAAGGGCCGCCGCGCGTACACGTTCTCGGACGTGATCGCGCTGCGCGCCGCGCGAGATCTGCTCGCGCGCAAGGTGCGTCTCCGCGACGTCGCGCGCGCGGTCGAGAACATCCGCGGCGCGCTGCCCAAGGTCACGCGCCCGCTCGCCGAGCTGCGCATCGTCTCCGATGGACAGCGCGTCGTCGTGAAGAGCGCGGCGGGCACGTTCGAACCGCTCACCGGGCAGATGGTGCTCGACTTCGACGTGAAGTCGCTGCGCGACGACGTCGTGCGCGTCCTGCGTCCGATGGTCGGTCGTGATCGCGCGAAGACCGCGTACGAGATCTACGTGCGCGCCAGCCAGCTCGACGAGAACCCGTCCACGATGACCGAGGCCGAGGAGCTTTACCGTCGCGCGCTCGAGGTCGATCCGTGGCTCGCGATCGCGTACACGAACCTCGGCAACATCTGCTTCCGTCGCGGCGACGAAGCGCAGGCCGAGTCGCTCTATCGACGCGCGCTCGAGATCGATCGCAAGCAACCCGAGGCGCAGTACAACCTCGGCTACGTCATGCTCGAACGTGGTCACGCGGCGCAGGCCGTCGAGTTTTTCCGCGGCGCGATCGAGAGTGATCCGCGCTTCGCCGACGCCTACTTCAACCTCGCGATGGCGTACGAGCAGGTCGGCGAGAGCGCGAAGGCGCGGCCGTGCTGGCGCAAGTACCTCGAGATCGAACCCACGGGCACGTGGGCCGAGATCGCGCGCCGGCATCTATAGTCCCGAGGGGGACGTCTCGCGTCCCCCTCTCGTCGCTGCTCGCCGCGTTACTTCTGCTCGCGAATCTTCGGCGGGTGATCGAGCTTCACTGTCTGGTGATCGCCCGGCGAAACATTGACGCTCATCGTCCGATCGCCCTCGGCCGGATCGAGGAACGTCACGTCGTGACTCCCCATCTTCACCCGGTAATTCGTGAGCGGCGTCTTCCCGATCGGCTTGCCGTCGAGCAGCACGTCTTGCGGGGGATCCGAGAGGATATCGAGGGTCCCCGAATCCTCCACGACTTCCTCGCCCGGCAGCGGCTCCTCGGCCTTCGGGGCGGTTTGGCTCGCCGCCGTCTCAGGCCCGGCCCCGCTCTCGGAGGCCCCTCCGCAACCGAGCGTGCCTCCCCCGGCGAACACGAAGACCATGGAAATCGCAAGGATAGTGCGGGTCGCCTTCCGCGACAGGCTCGTCATGAGGGTCGATCCTAGCAGCAGCCGCGCAGCCCCGACCGGCGGATCCTGTTCGTCTCGTCTGGATCCGTTTGCCCGTCCTTCCCCATTTTGCGGCATACTCCGTCGCCATGATCGAGAACACGACGGGAGAGCCGCGCATGGCAAATGGATTTGGACCCGGTGGTGGCGGATTGCCGCCTCCGGCACCTCCCCCGGGGGCGCCGCCTTCCGGTGGTGACAACTTCGGCGGTGGTGGCCCGCCCGGCGGCTTCGGCGGTGGCCCGCCCGGCGGCTACGGTCCTCCTCCCGGCGCGCCTCCCGGCGGCTACGGTGGTCCTCCCGGCGGCGGTCCTCCCGGCGGCGGCGGCTACGGCGGTCCTCCCGGCGCGCCTCCCGGCGGCGGCGGCTTCGGTGGTCCCCCCGGCGGTCCTCCCGGCGGCGGCGGCTTTGGTGGTCCTCCCGGCGGGCCTCCCGGCGGCGGTTACGGTCCTCCTCCCGGCGGCGGCTACGGCCCTCCTCCCGGCGGCAACTTCGGCGGGCCTCCGATGGGCGGGCCTCCGATGGGTGGACCTCCCATGGGCGCCCCGATCATCCCGCAGCAGAAGAAGGGCCCGAACATGGGCCTCATCATCGGCCTCGGCTGCGGCGGCCTCCTCCTGGTCACCATCATCGGCGTCGTCGGCTTCTTCTGGTACGCGGCCAAGAAGACGTCCGAGGCGATCGCGGCGATCCCGCTCGACTCGGCGAACCCGGACGGCCCGAAGCTCGGCGATCTCGGCGACCTCACCAAGCCCGCGAAGCCCGGTGATCTCAAGGCCGAGCTGAAGGATCTCCGCAACTACAAGGCCGAGTACGGCAGCACGATCCACTTCGTCGGCGAGATCCACAACACGGGCAAGGATCCGCTCGGCTTCCCGAACATCAAGGTGACGTTCTACGACGACGCGAACACCGCGATCGACAGCGGCACCTGCTCGAGCCTCATCCGCGAGCTCGCGCCGGGCGAGAAGGTCCCCTGCACGTTCTCGCTCTACAAGACGACGAAGTGGGCCTCGTACAAGACCGAGTCGAACCCGATGAAGCCGTTCTTCACGGGCAAGGCCGCGAAGCTCAAGATCTCGGACACCAAGTTCACGGCCAAGAAGGGCTTCAACCCCCACCAGGTCGAGGGCAAGATCACGAACGAGAGCGCGTTCAAGGCGAAGAGCGTGTGGGCGCTCGTCTCGCTCTACGACAAGGAAGGCAAGATCTGCGGCGCAGATCAGGCCCTCGTCGCCGGCAACGATCTCGACTCCAACTCGGGCGGCATCTTCACGGCGAAGATCTACAACGTCGCCGCTCCGCCCGACACCTTCCGCGTCCTCGCCGTCGGCTACAGCGAGTGATCCAATGAGCGACGTCGGCTCCGCGCGCCGCGCGAAGGAACAACTGAAGAACGACATCGGCGCAGAGCCTTTCTGCGCCGGCGTCGGCGTCGAGCGCGAAGACGGCATCGGGTTCGTCGTGCGCGTGAGCGTTCGCCCCGGAACGCTCGCCGAAGCAAAGGCCCGCGTGCCTGCTCGCGTCGGCGACGTCGTCGTCAAGCTCGTCGAGACCGACTAGCGCCTCGGACGTCCGCCGCTCTGCGCGGACGTTCGTCTTGTCCCCTCCCCTCGTATCGCTGCCATCTTTTTGCGCGCACGGTGCGCGGCCGAATCGGCGGCCCACGCGCACCAAAGCGTGTAACCTTCAGGCTTCGTGAACGCGCTGAACCTCTCGCGCAAGCTCGCTTCCCGCATCGTCGAGGGTCTCAAAGGTCGAGGCCGGATCCTCGTCGTCAAGGGCGGGACAGCTGCGCTCGTCCGCGCCGTGGACGACGCGATGTCCGGTTACGTCGAGCCGCTCGCCGAGCGCGCACTGCGCGCCGACGCAGCCGACGATCCGACCACGCGCGAGGCGCTCTCGCGGCTCACGGGCCGCGTGGCGCAAGCGCTGCTCGCCTCCGAGCATCTCGAAGACGTCTTCGCCGATCGCAGCGTCGTCGAGCGCGAAGTGCTCGACGCAGCCCGCATCGCGCTGCGTGAAGCGAGCGCCTCGCAGGACGAAGCGGTCGTGCGTGTCGAGCTCGATCTGCTCGGGTACGTCGCCGCCACCGCGGGCAAACGCGCGCGGCCACAGTCGCTCGTGATCGCGCTCGAGCGCGCCGGGCTCGTCGCAGGCGCGCGTCTCGAGAGTTACGATCCAGCCGCGCGCGAAGCCGTCTTCGTGCCCGAGCCGCCGGCAAACCCAGACTTGCACCTCGAGCTGGAAGAAGCCGTCGCGGACGAGCTCTGCGCGCTCGTCGAGCGAGGGGTGGTGGAGCTGCCGACGCTCGAACGCACAGCACAGCTCACGCACGAGGTCAGCCCCTCGGAGCGGGCGCGGCTGACGCGCCTCATCGATCGCGCAGCCACGCGCACGCTCCGCCGCACGGGCAACGCAGCGCAGTGGGAGATCCCGGACGGTCGCAGCGTACGTGTCGTCTACACGCCGCTCTCGGAGCAGGACGCGCGCGACGTCGACATGCACGTCGCGGCCTTCGCGGCAGAGGTCGACACCTTGCTCGCCGACGCAGGCGCGCCGCTCGTCTCGGCGACGGCCGCCGTGTCTCCCCCGCCCCCCCCTGCCGAGCCTGCCCGCGCGCAGCGGCGCGCGAAGCCCGCGCCAACACCGGAGGCGCCCGAGCCGCTGCATCACGCAAACGGCAACGGCGCAGTGCTCCCCGTCGAGGAGCCTGTCGAGGAGGAGGCCCCGCCCTCGGAGCCGGCACCGAAGCCCGCACGGGCGCGCGCCACGACGAAGCGCTCGCCCCGCTCGAGCTCACGCACGCCCGCAGCCACGCGCGCAGCAGCAGCACGGACCACGACGAAGAAGCGCGCGCCGGCGAAGCGAGCGACAAAGCCCGGCACGACGGAAGAGGGCACGCGCAAGAAGGCGACGAAGGCCTCGACGAAGAAACGCGCGCTACCAGCGACGACGACGAAGGCACGCACGACGAAGACGCGCACGACGAAGAAGCGCTGAGGGAGAGGCGGTTCGGGGGCGTAGCGCCGGGGTTTCACCCCGGGCCCGACCAGGGGCTGTCCGCCCCTGGACCCGGACCAGGCACGGCCTGGACCGAGGGTGGAAGAACTGCGCGATGCGCAGTTCTTCCAGCGGGCCGGTGGCAAGGCGGTGGAGGTCCGTTTCACGCTGGCGACGCCCTGTTGGTGCTCCAAAACGGAGTGTCGAGGACCCGAAGCGAGGGCCGGGCAGTCGGGGTGGGTCATGGGGAGGCCCCGAAGGAAGGTCCCGGCGGTCGGCGTGCGCCATGGGGAGGCCCCAACGGGAGGTCCCGGCGATCAGGATGGGTCATGGGGACGCCCCAAAGGGAGGTTCCCACGGTCGGGGTGCGTCATGGGGACGCCCCAAAGAGAGGTTCCCGCGGTCGGGGTGCGTCATGGGGACGCCCCAACGGGAGGTCCCGGCGATCAGGATGGGTCATGGGGACGCCCCAACGGGAGGTCCCGGCGATCAGGATGGGTCATGGGGAGGCCCCGAAGGAAGGTCCCGGCGGTCGGCGTGGCCTTTGGGGAAGCCCCAGAGGATGGGGCGGCGGCCCGCCGGGGGTTTGGGCAGGCCCCAAAGCGGACCTCGGGTGACACGGCCCGGACACGCTGCCGGTCGAGGGCACGCCCTGCGAGAATGGCGGGACGTGCATGGCTGCCGAGGTCGACCCCTGCCCCCGCCGACAATTCGCCTGATCAGATCCGGCGCAGCCCCGTCGCGCTGGCGAGCAACATCTCGCGCACGGCCTGTGCGCGCTCGCGCGCGACGGGCACGCACACGCCGCGCCGCTCGGGTCCGATGCCCACGCCCACGAAGATCCGCGTCTCGCCCCCGTCCCGTTCGAGCTCCTTGATATGGGCCGCATTCACGAGCCAGTTGCGGTGGACACGCGTGAGCGCCCGGCCAAACGAGGCCTCGATCGCCGATAAAGACAGGTCGAGGTCGAACGTGCCGTGTGGCGTGTGCACCGAGGTGAGCCGGTCGGCCGCCTCGAATGCCCAGACCTCGTTTTGCTCGAGGAACACGAGACTTCGTCCGCGGCGCGCCACGATCCGGAGCGGGCTCTGGCTCTGGGGCATGACGACGCGACGCCGGGCGGCGAGGCGCCGCAGGCATTGCTCGACGCGCTCCTCGGTGAATGGCTTCAAGAGGTAATCGTCGACGCCGAGATCAAAGGCCTCGATCGCGTGCTCCTTGAATGCCGTCGCCAGCACGAACATCGGCCGCCGCGGGTTTCGCGCCGAAGTCCGCACGAGATCGAGCCCGGTCTCGTCGTCGCCCTCGAGCACGATGTCGACGAAGACGACGTCCACTTCGAGCCCGGCGGCAGCCGGCTGCAAGGCCTGGCGCGCCTCGCCGACGCTCGCGACCGCGCCGACGACCTCGGCGAGGTGCGAGCCTTCGAGCAGCTCGACGAGATAGTTGCGCGCGGGCCACTCGTCCTCGACCACGAGCACGCGGAATCGAAACGTATCGACGGTCCCGGAGACATCGGTCATCGGACCACCTCGACGTGGGTCTCGGGCCGGAGCTGCTCGCGCATGGTCGTGATGGTAGCCCACGGATGCGGCCGCGGGGAAACGACGTCTCGAGGAGAGCTCACCGGACGTGCAGGGGGATCTCGAGCCAGGCGAGCCCTCCGCGGTTGTCGCGGACCACCGCAAAAAGCATCTCCTCGCCCGCGGCGAGGGGGGCCCGGAGGTCGGCGGCCGTCGTCCCGACTTTGCCGCTCTCCGGATCGTAGAGCAGGCGCGTGGAGTTCACCTGCCCTCCCGTGATGTAGTAATCGACCAGGATCCTCTCCTTGCCCATCTCACCGTCCGCGGTGCGATAGCTGGGATCAGGCTCTTGACTCGATTCGGGGACCGAGATGTCGAGGGGCTTCACAGGGCATTGCTCGATCTCCGGCATCGTGCAGTGATCCACCGTGATGCCGTCGTTCGGATCGATGGTCGCGAAGTCGAAGCTGAGGTGATCGATCACGGGATTGGAATTCGGAAGCAGGGGGAAGACGAAGACGCGCGAGAACGCGAACATGAAGTCTTCGGGACCGAGCTCCTTGCGATCCGCATCAAAACAGCCGAAAGGGACGGCCTGCGGGCCCATCCCGCGTGCGCCGATGTATTCGACGTGCCCGGCGCACGCCATGTTGAAGACGACGAGGGTTTTGTAGAAGGGCACGCTCCCGGGTTCGGGCGGTCCGGACGGCCCCGGCATTCCAAGCACGTCTTCGGGCACGTCGAGCGAGAACGAAGTACCTTCCTTCAAGAGCGGCGTGAGGTCTTGGCCTCGCGGAAACGCACCCGCAAAGGCCGGATAACATTCATAAGGCGCGCCCTCCGGCGGATCGGTGCAGACCGTCGGAATCCAGAACACCCGCATGGGCTGCGCCTTCTCCTTTCGCCCGTCGAAGGCGAGCACATCGAGGTTCACCGTATCCCCGGGCGTCGCGTAGGGCTTGTCGGCGCGCGTCGCGAGGATACGCACGCTCGCCACCTCGTTCTCCGGAGCGAAATCGGGAAAGTTGCACCCCGTCGCTCCGAGCATCCAGACAGCCCCCATGATCCAAGCATTTTTCGTCATAACTCCCCGCGCAGCCCCAGGCTCGGTAGAATGGGCAAACCGCTCACGTAGGACGACTGGGTGTAGTCGTAGTTGTAGGCAATCCCCTCGGGGTTCTGGTGGTTGTAGATGTTCTGGATATCGATGTAGGCCGAGAGCTTCCACGACTTGAAGGTCCACGTCTTGTCGAAGCGCACATCGAGCTGGTGGAAGAACGGAAGCCGCGCGCCATACGGCGGATACGCGGTCGCCGCCTGAAAACTGCCGGTCGTCGCGTCATAGGCGCCGCGGACCGTGGGTGTATAGGGGTTCCCCGAGACGAGGCGGAAACGCGCGCCGAGCCGATACCCGCGCCCGAAGTTGTAGCTCCCGATCGTCGTGAGGACATGCGTCTGATCATATTGGGAAAGCGCAGACGGTTCCGAGGGTTCGGGGCGGCGCTCGCTTCTCGACAGGGTGTAGGCAATCCATCCGAAGAAGCGCTCGTCGGACTTGTAGCGCAGGAGCCACTCGGTACCGTAGACGGCCCCCGCCCCGACGTTCCCTGCCCCATCGGAAACCAGCCTGTCGAGCTGCTTGTAGAACGCGTTCACCGAGAGTTCTACCCGGGGGCCGAACTCCTGCTCGAACCCGACGTCGTAATGAACGGACCGGTTCGATTTGAGGCCCTCCTGGCCGAAGACGGGATCCGTCTCCAGCGGCCCCGGCGGCTGATAAAAGATGCCGGCGCCCGCCTTGAGCGCCGTGCGGGGGGAGCCGCTCGTGAGCTCCTGCCTCAAATTCAAGCGTGGAGAGAGGTCCCAGCTCTGGGTCGAGCTCGTGTAATCCAGGCGGAGCCCCGGCACGATGCGCATCCCCCGCCACGGCATGATCTCCCATTCCGTGTACATGCCGCCGAAGAGGCGATTTCCGGATTGTGTCGTCTCCAGCGGCACGTCCTCGGGTCCACCCGCGGGGACCCCCGGCGGGCGGGGACGCGGAAAGCGGATATGCAGGTCATAGGGGCTGTAGATCATGTCCATCCCGACGTTCGCGCGGACGGACCGCATGACCTTCTGCGAGATCTCTGCGCGTCCGCTGATCGGGAGCTCGGTCGTCGTGAAGCCCAGGGCGCCGAAGCCGATATCCATCGAGTCCTGCCCGACGGCGGCCGTGACCTTGAGCTCCGTGCTGTCCGTGAGCTTGTGCTCGTAGCGGGCCTGGAGGCGCCAGAAGCTCGTATGGGTGCCGATGCCGCTGAAGCTCGTGGCCCCGGCGTTCGGGTTCTCGTTGAAGATCTCGAGACCGTCATCGGACCCGAAAAACAGAAGGCGCAGCGACGCCCTCTGGCCGAAGTCCTTCTGGAGCATGACCTGGTAGTCGTAATATCGCGGCGCCGTCGACACGCCCGCGCCGGCGGCCGTGAGGACGGGGCCGAGCCAGCCGTCGAACCACGAGCGGCGGCCGGCGATCAGAAATCTCACGCCCGTCTTCGGAATCGTCCCCTCGACGAGGAGGCGGGCGTCGATGAGATCGAGCTGCGCCATGCCGTGAAGCTGCCCGTCTTTCTTGGGATCACGTATCCCGACATCGACCATGCCGCCCATCCCGCGGCCGTACACCGCGCTGTAGTTCGCGGGATAAAAGTTGATCTTGTCGAGCGCCTCCGTCGGCACCACGGAGCTCAGGCCGCCGAAATGATACACGATGGGCACGGGCGTGCCGTCGACATAGGTAATCGTGTCCTGCGGCGCGGACCCACGAACGATGAGCTGGCCGCCGAACGGAGGCGGCCGCGCGACACCCGGGAGGTTTTGCAGTGACCGCAGCGCATCCCCGTTCGTCCCCGGAATGAGCGCGATTTCTTCCTTCTTGAGCGTGCGTTTCGTCACCTCGCGGGGCGGGCGCTCCCCGCGGACGACGATCTCCTGGACCTGTGGCTCGTCTTCGCTTTCGGCGCCTTTCTCCTCGGGGGCCTTCTGGGGCATGAGCCTCAAGACGACGTTGGTCTCTTCCCCGGGCGTGAGCTCTTCGTCCGCGGATTGAGGTTCATAACCTTGAGCCGCGACGGTGATGTGCGTCGGGCCGCCCATCACGTTCTCGAGGGTCCACGATCCATCTGCGGCCGTCTGCGTCGTATGCTCGGCGCCGTCGGCGGTCCGCACCGTGACGCTCGCGGAGGCGATCGGCGAGCCTTTCGTCTGGCGCTCGACACGTCCTGTGAGCTTGGGCGGCGGGGGCACGAAGACGTAACGGAACTTGATCCGGGCCGGGATGTTCTTGTCGCCCCGCCGGGCCGGTTCGAATACGAGCTTCTCGGCTGAGGCGACGGCGGCCTCGTCGAATCCGTGGCCCTGGGGTGCTTCGACGGTCGCCTTCCGAACCGCCCCGGATGCATTGATATCGAGGATCAGGACGACCGTGACTTCCTCGAAAAACCGCTCTTTCAGCGCTTGCTCCGGATACTTCACGCCGGGATCGCTCTTCAGCTGCGGCGGGACGACGACCGCTTGCGGCGCGGCCTCGGTCGCGCCAGGCGGCTCGTCGGGCGCGCCTGCGAGCGCGTCCCGTGATGCCAAGGACGTCAGGAGGAAAGCCACGGCAGCGCCGCGACGGAGTGGATGGTCAGAAAGAGTAGCCAAGGTTCTCGGTGCAAGGATGCACGCGTGGCCGCCACGTGGAGCTTCGATCCGACGAGCCGTCGGATCCCTCCGACGAAAACCTTGCCTTGGGCCACGAGCCACGAGAGCGCTCGTCGCGCGCCCCCACGGGGCGAGAGCGCGGCGAGCGAAAGGGGTTCGTCCTCCGAGGGAGGCCCCTCGTCGGAGGTATCCCGCGGCTCGTCGGATGAGCGTCGCGCTCCGCCGGCGAGCCGGCATAGGAAAGAGCCGGGGCGAAAAGGCACTCGCTTTGAAAGGCTTAATGGAAGATGAATCTCATCGAGTGGCTGCAGCGCATCATGGTCGGCTTCGGCGCGGCCTGGGTCATGTGGCTCATGATCGGCCTGAGCGTGATCAGCGTCGCGATCATCGTCGAACGCGCGTGGTTTTTCTGGTCCCTGCGCGACGATGTCGTGGTGCTCGCGCGTGATCTGCGCGGCGCCCTCCTCGACTCGATCGAGGCGGCGCACGAGCGCATGGCCCGGTCGCCCTCCGCCGAAGCCGCCGTCGTGAGCGCGGGGCTCGTCGAGGCGCAACGCGGCCCGAAAGCCGCGGAAGAAGCCATGGCGGGCGCGCTCGCGCTGCAACGCATGAAGCTCGAAAAACGCCTCGCCTACCTCGGCACGCTCGGCAACAACGCTCCGTTCATCGGCCTCTTCGGCACCGTCATCGGCGTCGTCGGCGCGTTCGACGCGCTCGGCAAAGCCGCGGACAAACCGCTCGCGGAGGCTGCCTCCGCGGCGATGGCCCCGCAGCAGGTCATGTCGAGCATCGCCGAAGCGCTCGTCGCCACGGCCGTCGGCCTCGCGGTGGCCATTCCGGCCGTCGCCGCGAACAACTACTTCCAGCGGCTCATCCGCTCGACGATCGCGAACACCGATGCGCTGACGCGTGTTCTGCTCGCGCACCTGCACGGCGAGAAGGAGAGCGCGCTCGAAGGTGCGGTCAAGAAGGCGGCGAAGAAGGGCGAGGACGAGGTAGAGTCCAGCGAGGAGGATCGCTGATGGCCGCGTCGAGCTCGAGCAACGAGGACAACATGGTCGAGGGGATCAACGTCACCCCCCTCGTCGACATCACCCTCGTGCTCCTCATCATCTTCATGGTGACGGCGAAGATCATCGTGTCGCAGGCCGTGCCGCTCGACCTGCCGAAGGCCTCGCCGGGGCAAGACGTGCAGATGGTCTTCAGCGTCGAGCTCCGCGCGAACGGGGACATGGTCATCGACGGCAAGAAGCTGCCGAACGACGACGCCGCGCTCCCGCTCGCGAAGGAGGCGCAGGCGAAGACGCCCGATCTGCGCGCCGTCATCCGCGCGGAGCAAACGGTCCAGCATGGCCGCGTGATTCACGCGCTCGATGTGCTCAAACGGGCGGGCATTACGAAAATCGCGTTCGGCGTGACGCCCGTCGCAGCCGACGACGGCAAAACGCCGCCCGTCCCCGCGACTCCATGAGGTGAAAAAACCATGAGCTCGGTGGCAGGTAAGTTCGAGGGGGAGGATCCAAAGCTCCCAGCGTTCACCCCGTACGGAGGGGCGGCCGAGCAGCGTCGTGATCCCCTCGCGTATGTCGTTCGCCTCGGCCATCGCGCAGGGCAGATGGGCATGGGGCTCGGCCTCGTGTTTGCCCTGATGTCCCACGCGTCGGTGCTGGGGATGATGTCGCTCTTCGACACGCGAGGCGCCCTCGGCGAGACGAGCCCTGTCGAATACGACATCGCTCTGCCGCCCGAAGAGGTGGAAAAGCCCAGGCCCGAGGAAAAACCCCCGGAGCCCGAGCCCGAGCCCGAAGCCCCGCCGTCGCCAGCGCCAGTGGTCAAGGAGAATGCCCCGACGAAGGGGCCCGAACCCGAGCCGCCGCCCCCACCCACGCAAGCGGCGAAGGTGCTCACGCAGGAGCCCGATCCGGAAGAACCCGTTGACATGACGGGGCAAGGGTTCGTCACGGGTGATGGCGCGGGGCCCGGGTACGGAATGGTGTCGGCCGCGGGGACGGGGTCGGCGCCGACGTACAACAAGGGCGCTTCGCTCGACGGCAAGGAAGGCGGCAAAGGAACGGGGCCAGGGCCCGTGACGCCGCCGGCCCCCGAGGGGCCCGATCTGTCGAAGCCTCCCGGGCTCGCCGGCAGCTCCGCGTGGGATTGTCCCTTCCCGCCCGAGGCCGACGCGGAGCAGATCGATCAGGCCGTCGTGTCGATCGTCATCACGGTGCGGGCCGACGGCACGCCGCAATCCGTGAATGTCATGAGCGATCCGGGGTATGGCTTCGGTCGCGCAGCACGCCTCTGCGCGCTTTCGCGCAGGTACACGCCCGCGCTCGATCGAGCGGGCACGCCGAGGGTCGCCGCGACGCCGCCGATCCGCGTGCGTTTCACGCGGTAGGAGGTCTCCCGCGCTGAGGATTTGCTCTCGGCGGCACGACTCTTTCCCAACGGGTGCGAGATGGTTTACGTTCGTACCATCCGCATGAACTCGAACGCGCTTTCTTACACCGCCCTGGCCTTGGCCCTCGCCCTGGCCCTCCCCTTCGCCGCTTGTTCGTCCGGGAACGGCGGCGATGACACGACCGGCAGCGGCGGCTCCTCCTCTGCCGTGTCCTCGTCCTCCGCCTCGTCGTCCTCGTCGTCCTCGTCGTCGTCTTCGTCCTCGTCGTCGTCTTCGTCCGGAGGCGGCCAAGTGCATACCGACCTGTTCGCGTGCGGCGTGCCGACCGACTGCCCGCAGATGAGCATTCACCTCTACCCGGAGCCGGAGGACGCCCTCATCTGCGCCGCGAAACTCATCGTTTCGAACGCCCCGGGCGCGCTGAGCGCCATCGAGGTGCCTGGTGGCAAGTTCTTCGAGACCGAGCGGCTCATCATCCTGCAGGGCGACGGCAAGGCGCTGGTGCAATCGCGCCATCGGGAGTGCGAAATCGGGAGCTGTCCCAATCCGGTTCCGTGGGAGCCTTCCTCGGCGCATCAAATCTGCGACGTCGTCCTCGGTAGCGGCGTCGAGGCCGGCTGCGCGGCCATGGACGACATGACGTGCCGGTGGTCGCCGTGGGGCCCGGGGAAGCTCGAGAATTGCATGGACGTCGCAGACTGGAGCTGCGACGACGTCGCGGCGGCCCTCTGATTCCGTTTCGCGAGCATGCCGCGCGGCGCCGTGTGGCGTTCAGGCCTTCGGAGGGCTCGCGAGCGCGGCTCGGTTTGTTACGAGGAACTCGCGGACCGACTGCGGGGCGCGGCCCGTGAGGCGCTGCACCGTGTCCGTCACCGTGGCAAGATCACCTTTCGTGATGCCCTTGTCGAACGAAGCCAACGTCTTCGCCATCGGCTCGGGCATTCCGTGGTCGACCATGCCCTGCACGAGCGCCTCGATCGGGACCGAGACGTGCTCGATCGGCCGGCCGAAGATGTCGCTCGCGAGCGCCGCGAGCTCTTTGCTCGTCAGCGCCGCGGGGCCGGTGACGTCGAGCGTGCGTCGCCCCTTCGCGCCGTCCCCAAGCGCCGCTGCCGCCGCACGCGCGCAATCGTCGCGCGTGACCCAGGCAATCGCGCCGTCTCCACGCGCGTCGACCAGCTTGCCCGATGCGAGCGCCGGCGGCAGCCACACGAACAGCATGTCGGTGTAGAGGTTGTTGCGCAGGATCGTGAAATCGAGACGGCTGCTGACGAGGGCAGCCTCCGTCCCGGCGTGATCGTCCGCAATGAGGATCGGCGATCCAACCGGGTTCGGCAGCGACGTATAGACCACGTGCTCGACGCCCGCGGCCTCGAACGCGCGCACCGCGGCCTTTTGCTGCGCGAGCCGCCGGCCCGGACGATCGAGGGAATCGGTGCTGATCAAAAGCGCGCGGCCGACCCCGCGGAAGGCCTCCGCGAGGCTTTTTTCGTCGTCGAAGTCGGCGCGGCGGACCTCGACCCCCTTCGCGGCGAAGTCTTTCAGCGAATCGGGCGTGCGGGTGGTCGCGACGATCGGGCCGACCTTTTGCTCCAGCAAGAGTTCGAGGACGCGACGACCGAGGTGCCCCGAGGCACCCGTGACGAGAACGGCGGAGTTGGACATGCTGGCCTCCTGGGGACGGAAGCTACGATCGCGCGCTTCTCATAACAATGATTGCGTACGGGAATCTTTGGTGCACCTCTGCAACAATCAGCGCTCGGCTTCGTCAGGACCCGAGAGCGGGCGCTGCCGAAGCATCTCGGCCACGAGCTCGCGGAACGCGGTGACCTTCGGGGGCAGGTGCTTGCGGCCCGAATGCACGAGGTAGACCGTGCCGCTGTACGCGAGCCAGCGCGGCAGGACGCGCACCAGGGTGCCCGCAGCGACGTCCGCGTCGGCCATGAAGGACGGCAACGAACCGATCCCCGCACCTGCTTTGATGACCTCCCGGAGAAACCACATGTCGTCGCCCGTGACACGTGGAGTCACGGACACGGTCGCCTTCGAGGTAGGTCCCGAGAGCAAGAGCGGGGGAACGCCTCGAAACGCAATCCAGTCGTGGCCATCGAGGTCGGCCGGCGCGCGCGGCACACCCCTCCTCGCAAGGTACGACGGCGAGGCGTACAGGCGGATGGCGAGCGTTCCGACCTTTCGCGCCACGAGCGTCGAATCGCGGAGCGGCTTGCTCCAGACGCGGATCGCGAGATCGATGCTCTCTTTCACGAGATCGACCACCGTATTCGTGAGGTGCGCCTCGACGCGTACGTTCGGATAACGCACCGAAAACCGCGCGATCGCCTCGGCGAGGACCATCGCACCAAGGTCGACGGTCGAGGTGAGCCGCAGCGTGCCCGAAGGGGCCGCCTCGCGCTCCGGCAGATCGGCGAGCGACGCTTGGAGCGCCTGAAGAAGCGGCGCGACACGGTCGAACAATGCAGCGCCCGCCGTGCTGATGGAGACCCGCCGCGTCGTTCGATGGAAGAGCGCCACGCCGAGCGTTTCTTCGAGCACGGCGACCGCGCGGCTGACGGTGGAGCGCGGAACGCCGAGCCGCGCGGCGGCCGCAGAGAAACTGCCTTCGACGTGGACGGCGACGAACGCGCGGACGAGGTTCAGATCAATGTCGCTTCCATGCACCGCCGAGGCTTACACGTGCCCATGGTTCGCTGCAAGAATGGCGTCGCAGGGCTCGTTACACGAGCACGGGTATGGACGGGGACCGGGCATGGCGCTAGGACACACGCATGTCCGAGCGCGAACGCATGCTGGCCGGGGAACTCTATCGACCGGACGACCCGGAGCTCGTGGCCGCCCGCGCCCATGCGCGCCGCCTCAGCCGGGCCTACGACGAGGTCCCGGAGGACGAGCCCGCCCTGAGGCGCGAGATCCTCGATGCGCTCTTCGGCACGCTCGGCAGCGGGGCGTTCATCGAGCCGCCATTCCGGTGTGATTACGGCGTGAACATCCACGCCGGCGACAACCTTTACATGAACTTCGGCTGCGTCTTGCTCGATTGCAATCGGATCGACATCGGCCACCGCGCGCTGCTCGCCCCGGGCGTGCACATCTATACCGCGACGCACCCGCTCGACGCGGCGCTGCGGGCGTCGGGGCGCGAGTTCGCGAAGCCGGTCCGGATCGGCGACGACGTCTGGATCGGGGGCGGCGCGATCGTGCTGCCGGGGGTGACGATCGGGGACGGAGCGGTGATCGGCGCGGGAAGCGTGGTCACGAAGGATGTCGCGGCGGGGTGGGTCGTGGCGGGGAATCCGGCCCGGCCGATCAAGCGGGTGGATGGGAATGACGGCGGCGGCTCCCGTCCTACCGCCCCTTCCGCCGATAAATCCAGATGACCGGCGTCCCCTGCAGCCCGGCCACGTGCGCCGGCTGCACCGTCCCGTAGGCCACCCAGGCCTGATACTCCTGCCCCTGCATGTGCTGCTCGTGGTGGTAGAGGGCAAACTCCGCCTCGTGCACCGTGCCGACCCCGCGGATGTCCTTCCGCAGCCGGCCATCCTTTTGCAGCATGTCCCACGACGGCCAGGCCGTATCGTGGATGTACACCGTCCCGCCCCGCGGCACCTCGCGGTTCAGGTAATCCACCACCGCGCCTGTCGTATACCCCCAGAACGTCCGATTGAGCCCGAGCGTCGCCGCGCCCTTCGCCCCGCCCACGAGCGGCACGTAATTCGAGAGCCCCCACGGATGCGACGCTGCCGTCTCCGCGATCGGCGCCGCCAAGAGCACCGGGAGCAGCGCCATCGCCGCCGCCGGCCCATGCGCGAATTTGCGGACGCTTCCCGCTTTCAGCTTCCGAAGCTCAACGCGGAGCACGGAGACGAGCCACGACACCCCTGCCCCAGCGAAGAGCGCGAGGAACGGATACGCCTGCATCCAGTGCTTCGTGCCGCCGAAGATGGGCGTCTTCGGCAGGAGCCAGGCGCCGTACGAAATGCCGATCGCCATCAGCCAGAGCAGGTCCGTCTCCCCGCCCTCGCGCCGCGCGATCTTGCCCGCCCGCGCCCGCAGAAACGCCTGGATCCGCGCCCGCGACCGCACGACGAGGCCCAAGGCGAAGAGCGCGAGCGTCACGGTCGGCACCGTCGCCGCCGTCATCAGCGGCGCATACAGGCGCGGCATGGGCGGCGTCCAGTACGTCCGCCCGAGGAACTCCATGTTGTAATACTCGTGATTCAGGTGGAACGACGCATACGCCGCGAGCCGCGCGAACGTGTCCCGCCAGATCCACGGCCAGAGCGCGTACATCACGAGCGGCCCGAGCACGGCCATCGCCCCGAGCGCCGCGAGCGCTCTCCGCCCCGTCTCCTTCATGTCGCCGCCCGTCAGCCGGTCGCGCACGAGGCAAAGCGCGACGTACGTCACGGCGAGGATCGGCAAGAACCACGCATTGTGCTTGGTATCGAGCGCGAGGCCAAACGCGAGGCCCGCCGCGATCGGCCAGCGGGACCCGCCCTCCCGCATCGCCTTCCAGAAGCAATACGTGGCGAGAAGGAACATGGTCACGACCGGCACGTCGAAGCAGGCGAGGTGCGCGTGATAAAAGAAGTTCGGCATGCAGAAGAGCGCGATCGCCGCGAAGAGCCCCGCGATCCGCCCGCGTGCCTCCGTCCCCCACCGATAGACGAGCGCGACGCCCGCGCCCGCGAGGAAGATCCCCGGGAAACGATAACTCGTCCCCTCCATCGCGAAGAGATGCCACTTCTTCTGCAAGAACAGGTTCGAGAGCGCGAACAGCGATTTGATGAGCCCCGGATGCTCGCTGTTCACCCGCCACGCATTGTCGATCGCCTTCGGCTCGAACGCGGCCCGCGGGTTCTCGAAGAGGAGCTCGAACCACCGGCGATAACTATCGGCCGCGTGAAAGTAAAACCCCTCGTCACGCGCATAGCCGAGGTTTCCCACGGTCGCGACGAGCACGACCATCACGAGGCCCGCGAGCAGCGCCGCGACGAGATCGTCCTTCCAGGTGAGCTTCGTCCCGCTCATCGCGTGTCCGCCTCGAAGCAGAAGTGCCGGTGCGCGTGGTTCTTGCTCGACACGAAAAACTCCACCGTCGCGCTCTTCTTGCCCGCGTGGGCGCCGAGCGGCATCTCGAACGCCGCCCATCCATCACCGTCGCGATGCTCCCAGCGCCCGATCTCCTCGCCGTCGACGCGCACGGCGAGCGCGACCGGCGCGCCTTTCCGCTCCCGCTCGATGATCCAGTACATCCCGCCATGCCCGCGGATCACAGTGCCGAGCGGCACGCCCGAAAAACGTGTCACGACCTCCCCGCGCGCCGGCGGGTGCGCGAAGAGGCAGCGGCGCGGGCGGAAATCCTGGTCCGCGATGACGGTCGGGCCGATGCTGAAAAACGGCCCGCCAGGGCATTCGAAGCGCGCCGCGGGGAACGTGGGATGGCCGCCGAGGCCGCCGGCGAGGACGCGGGCGTTCGTGGTCCACGGGCACAGGGCCTCGGGGCTCGTCGTGTGCACGCTCGCCTGCGTGGGGCCGAGGCCGTCGACGAAATCGAAGACGACCGCGGCGGGGCTCGGGTTTTCGAGCCGCCGGATCACGAAGGGCCCGACCTCGCGCCGGCCGATCTCGCGAAAGCCCGAAAGCTCGGGCGAGGTCTCCCCGAGCGCGGAGATCTCCAGCGCCGTGCGATAACGCGACACGTCTGGCCGCGCCACGTCGCGCAATGGAAAGATCTCGTCGCCGAGTGCTTGCCGTGCCAGCGGCTCGCCCCAGGACGGCGCGACCACCACGAGCTCGCCTTGCTTTCGCTCCTCGGCGACGGGTCCGATGAGGGCGGCCCAATCCGCGAAATCGGGCTTTCGCCGCGAGGACACGAAAAACCCGACGAGCTCGACGATCCCGAGGGCCACGAAGGCCCCGAGCGCCACACGCGGCCACCTCATCCCTGCACCTTCCCCTCGTCCTCGCGTTTTTCCGCGCGCACGAGCGCGATCGCGGCAGCGAGCGCCGCGATCCCCACGAAGAGCCCCGGGACGAACCCCGGCGGCCGATACCACAAGGAGAGCGTCGTCACGCCCTGGGGCAATCGCACGGCCACGCGGTTGTCCACGTTCTCCACCTTGCCCGCCGACGCCCGCCAGCCCTCGTCGTAATTCATGTTGTACACGACGAGCGCCCCCGCCTCCGCGCCGGAAAGCTCGATCGTCGCGGCATTCGGGCTCCAATCGGAAAGCTTCGCCGTCCCCGCCCCCTCCGCGACGAAGACCTCGCCCTTGTGGCGCCCGTCGTCCGACGCGAGCGCGCCTTTCCGCTCGAACGGCGGCGCACCGTAACAATCGAGCACGCCCGTGTTGCCCAGCATCGCGAGGTACATCGGCCCCGCCCAGTCGCGCTGCTTGTACTGGAAAGGCGGGTTTTTCTCGAAATGGAAGGGCCGGTTCGCGGGGATGTGATCGGGCGGCACCATCCACATCGACTGCGTCATGGGCTTCTGCGCCCCCCGCGCCACGTCGATCCCGAGGAGAAACACGACCGCCGCGAGCGCCGCGTCGAGCAAGGGCCGCCGCCGGCCCGCCCGCTCCACGAGCCGACCGATCCCGCTCGCGGCCACGATCGAGAGGATCAGCACCGCCGGATAGAGGAACCGCGAAGGAACGTGCTGCGATCGGAACACCGGCACGTGCTCGTGCAGGAGCGTCCACGGCGCGTTCGGGTGAAACGCCCCGAGCCCGAGCAGGCCGAAGATCGCGCCCACCACCTTGAGCGCCGCCTCCCGCTTGCCCTGCACGAGAAGCAGCCCAAGCGCGAGGATCAGCACGCCGGGCAGCCCGATGTACATCCCCCACTCGTGCCACCCGTACGCCGGCACGCGCACGGGCCGCGAATGAAAGCCCTGATCGGGCGCCGTGAGCATCGCGAAGAGCGCGCCCATGTCGATCGCTTCCGTCGAAGGCACGAGCCGCGGCGCCTTGCCGAAGACATCGAGCATCGGCAGGAGCTTCGGCGCGGCGAGCGCGACGCCGAAGAGGCCCGAAGCGCCGAGCACGACGAGCGGTCGCGCGCTCTTCTCCAGCGCGCCGAGCACGATCGCATAAAGCCCCAGCGCGAGCACCGTGTGCGGGAGCGGATAGATGCCACCCGTGTAGACGAGCGCGGCGAACGTGGCCCCGAGCAAGACGACGTCGAGGGCGCGGTGCGGCTTCTGTCGCGCGCGCTCGAAGAAGAAGAGCGCCCACGGGAGGAACGCGTAGGCGAGGTGCCAGGTGTGGCCCGAGGCCGTTTGCAGCGCCCAGCGCCCGTTCACCGCCCAGAGCGCGGCCACGAGCGCCCGCGCCCCATGGCTCTTCGTGAACCGCGATCCGGCCGCGTACGCGCCCGCCGCGCCGAGGAGCGCCATGCCCACGACCTCGATCCGGATCGCGAGGTTCATCGGCAAAAACAGGTACGCGAGGAGCCACGGCGACACGACGATCGTTCCCGCCTCGACGTACCCCCACGCGGGAAATCCTCCGCACGCGTACGGATTCCAGAAGGGCATCTCGTGGTGATCGAGCAGGCTCTTCTTGACCAGGTAGCGGTGCGAGGTCTGCACGTCCCAGTCGTGGAAGCCGAACGTGTGCGTCTTCAGCAGCCACGGCAAGAGCACCACGACGACGGCCGCGAGCATCGATAGGCCCGCGAGAAGCGCGGCGATGGCGCGGGGCGGATCACGCCGCGCGGCGGCAAGCAAACGGCGCGGAAGGGAGAGGGCGGCCTTGTCCACGAGCGTCGCGGACGTTAGCACGTTGCCACGCCGGGCCGCCTCGGCTAAGCCGCCGTCCGTGCTGGGGATCGACAAGGCCCTCTTCGCGCTGCACCGGCGCGCCGTGACGATGCCGCGGGCTCGACGCATCACGGACGCGCTCGCCGAGCTCGCAGGACAGGCGGTATCGCTGCTCGACGTGGGCGCGGGTGACGGGGCCATCGCCGCGGCCGTGGCGCAGCGCGTGGGCGCGCGCCGCGTCGCGGGCGTCGACGTGCTGGTTCGTCCCCGCACGGTGATCGAGGTCGTGCCCTACGACGGCCGGCGCCTGCCGTTCCCGGACGGCGCGTTCGAGATCGTCACGATCTCCGACGTCCTGCATCATTGCGAGGCGCCCTCCGAGGTGCTCGCCGAGTGCCTGCGCGTGGCCTCGCGCGCGGTGCTGGTGAAGGATCATTTCCGCTTCGGCGCGGTCTCGGAGGCGCTGCTCCTGGCGATGGACGTCGTGGGCAACGCGGAGGCGGGCGTGCTCGTGCGGGGGACGTACTTCTCGCCGGCCCAGTGGATCGACATGGTGCGAGAAGCGCGCGGGCGCATCACCGAGCTCCGCTGGCCGCTGCGCATCCACGACACGCCGATGCGGCTCGTCACACGCGACGAGCTTCAGTTCGCGGCACGGATCGAGCACGTCTCAGGGATGGAGAACACATGAAGACGCTCGTCGTCGGTGGTGCCGGGTTCATCGGCAGCCACCTCGTGGACCGGCTCGTCAGGCGCGGGCCCGTGACCGTGTACGACAACCTTTCCGTCGGGAAACGTGCCTTCGTAAAGGAACATCTGGATGCGGGGCGCGTGACGCTCGTCGAGGCGGACGCGCTCGACCTCGAGCGGCTCACGGCGGCCGCCGCCGGCCACGACGTCGTCTTCCACCTCTCGGCGAACCCCGAGGCGCGCTGGGGCCTCGAGCGGACCCGGCTCGACCTCGAACAAGGCACGATCGTCACATACAACGTGCTCGAAGCGATGCGCCGCGCCGGCGTCCCCCGGCTCGTCTTCTCGTCGTCGGGCACGGTCTACGGGGACACGCCGGAGACGTGCAAAGAGGACCACATCGGCCACCTGCCGATCTCGCTCTACGGGGCGAGCAAGCTCGCGGGCGAGGCGCTCATCAGCGCGTTCGTCGAGTGCTTCGGCCTGCACGCGACCATCTTCCGCTTCGGCAACGTCGTCGGCCCCCGCGGCACCCACGGCGCCGCGCTCGATTTCCTGAAAAAACTACGCGACCGGAAGACCGAGCTCGAAGTGCTCGGTGATGGCCGGCAATCCAAGCCTTACCTCCACGTCTCGGACTGCGCGGACGGCATGCTCTTCGGGCTCGATCATGCCGAGGAGCGGCTCGGCCTCTACAACCTCGCCCCGCCCGACCAGACCTCCGTCGCCCGCATCGCCGAGCTCTGCGTGAAGACCTCCCCCTACCCCGACGCCACGATCCGCTTCACCGGCGGCGATCGCGGCTGGCCCGGCGACGTGCCCCGCTCCTCGATGAGCCCGGACAAGCTCGCGGCCAAAGGCTTCCGGGTGCGCCATTCCAGCGACGACGCCGTACGCATGGCCATCGAGGCGCTCACGCGCGAGGTCTTCGGCTAGAGGAATCTCGCGGAAAAAAGGGGGGCGTCCCCTTCGGAGGACGCGACTTTCGACGCGAGATCCGGCGCGCGGGGACGCCCCCTCGGGCGCGGGTCCGGAGGACCTTCTGCTCGGCTTGCCGTCAATGCACGCGCGATGCCGCTCGCCACGTGTGCAGCGAGCGGACGAGCGACGCAAAAGGGGCGCACGCTCGGCCGTGATCCGTCACGCCCGTCGCCTCCCCCGCCCGCGCCCCTCGCCCCCCGAAAAAGCCCGAGCCCTGGATTCAGTTCTGGTATGGTCAAATTCTTCCGGAGGAGCATCCAGACCATGGGGCAGTCGAACGATACGATCGAGTCCTTGCGCGCCGAACTCGCGGCGGCAGAGGAGCGGGCGCGGCTCGCGGAGGAGCGCGCCGCCGTCCTCGAGGACCTCATCGCGCTCGTGCCCGGGGTGGTCCTGGAGTTCGAACAGGTGCCCTCCGGCGTCTTTCGACCCACGTTCATCGGCGGAATCGGGCTTCAAACGTTGCTCGGTTATTCGGTCGAGGACTGCATGGGCTCGCCCGACTTCTTCACGTCGATCATTCACCCCGACGATCGGGCCCAGGCGAACGCGGAGGCGATGCGTTTTCTCGAGGACGGCGAGTCGCACCTCTCGCCGCATCGAATGCTGCGCAAGGGCGGCGGTCATACCTGGGTCGATACACACTTTCTGTACGAGCCGGCCGAAGAAGAGCGCCCGGCCAAGCTCCACAGCGTGGTCTTCGACGTGAACCGGCGCGCCTGCGCCGAGCAAAACGCGCAGGAGGTCCTGCTCAAAGAACGCGCGCTCCGGCAGCGGCTCGACGGGTTCGTCGCGAACGTACCCGGCGTCGCGTGGGAGAGTTATTTCGTCGTTGATCCCAGCGGGAACCGGACGAACTACGTGAGCGACGCGGTCCTGCCGATCACGGGGTACACGCCCGAGGACTGGGGGCGTCCGGATTTCTGGCGCGTGCTCGTTCACCCCGAGGATCACGCGCACGCCCAGGCCGACGCGGAGCGCGCCTCGGTGGAGGGGAGCGGTTCGTCCGCCTATCGTTGGATCACCAAGGATGGCCGGACGCTCTGGGTGAACTGCCGGATGACGGCGATCCGGGACGAGTCAGGGGCGTCGATTGGCCTGCGCGGCGTGACGATGGACATCACGGACCTGAAGCGCGCCGAGGCAGAGCGAACCGACGCCCAGCTCCGGGAGCGGGTGCTCGAGGCGCAGGAGGAGAGCCTGCTCGCGCTCTCGACGCCGCTCGTGCCAATCGACGACGAGATCCTGGCCATGACGCTGGTAGGCGGGCTCGACGAGCGGCGCGCGGATCGGGTGCTCACGACGCTGCTCGAAGGCGTGACGCAGACGGGGGCGCGCGCAGTGATCCTCGACGTGACGGGCGTGCCGGAGGTCGAGGCGCAGACGGCGGACCTCGTCGTGAAGGCCGCGAAAGCGGTGTCGCTACTCGGGGCGGAGGTCGTGCTGACGGGGATCCGGCCCGAGGTGGCGCGGACCTTGGTCGAGCTCGGCGCCGAGCTTGGATCAATCGTGACGAAAGGGACGCTCAAAGCCGGGATCGCACACGCGATGCGATCCCGCAATGGTGTGTCACGAAAAACGAGGTCCGGGGGGCGCTGAGCCCTGAGCATTGGTCTCTTTTTGGGGCCGCCACGCCGGGGCGCTGCCCCGGGCCCCGCGGGGGCTGTTCGCCCCTCGACCCGAACCAGGGCAAGCCCTGGACCGTTCGTGGAAGAACTGCGCGATGCGCAGTTCTTCCAACAGGCCGGTGGCAAGACCAGGAAGGTGCGTTGCCCGCTGGCGACGGGCACGTTGCCTGTTGAATCGTCAGCGCCGCGTCTTGGGGGGCAGGGTTGTCGTTGGTCTTGACCTGGCCTGTTCGATGAACTGCGCGTTGCGCAGTTCATCGACCCCGGGTCCAGCGCTTGCGCTGGTCCAGGTCCAGGGGCGGATAGCCCCTGGTGGGGCCTGGGGCAAAGCCCCAGCGCAGCGCCTCCCAGGATGAGACCAATGCTCAGCCCCGGACCCCGGCCGTTTCACCAGCCGGCGCGGCGGATCGCCTTGTACGACGAGGAGGCCGTGCGCAGGCCGTAGACGCAGCCGGCGGAGCAGCCCTTGCACTCGTAGGCGTACATCGAGCCCCAGCCGTCGCCCTTCTCGAAGAGGATGATGTGGCCGGCGCCGCCCGAGTTGTACACCAGGGCGTCGGCGGGCTTCACGTTCGAGCGCGAGACCGTCTTCCAGTTCGATGAGTCCTTCACGAAGTGGATCGTGCCATAGGGGTGCGAGTCCACCGTGATGTCGTCGTTCGACGAGGGGACCTTCCAGGCCTTGGCGACGAAGCCCGAGCAGTCCGCGCCGTACGAGCCGCTGTGCGAGCAGTTCGGGCAGCTCCCGGAGCAGGAGCCCTTCGTCGACGAGGTCGGCCCGTCCGCCTTCCAGCGGCCGTGGCCCCACCAGTACGAAAAGCCCTTCATGGACTTGCCGCGGTTGATCGCGCCCTGCTGTGCGGCGCTCAGGTCGCCCGTGCTGCCGCCGCCCGAGGAGACCGTCGTGTAATACTTGCCGGAGCTCCAGCCGACCGTGCCGTCGTGCTTGATCTTGTAAAACCCGTTCTTCGGGTCGGCGGCCTCGACCGTGACCTTCGCGCCCGTGGGCACGACGTGGAGGACCGAGTAGCTCGTCCCGGGGCCGGTGCGGAGGTTGACGTCCGTCGTCGATTTGAGGGTCGTGCCGACGGCGATCGTGCCGGCCACGCCTTCGCTGGTGGAGCCGAGATCCTCGTTGGCGCCGATGAGCTCCTCGGACGAGTCGTCCCCGGAGCATGCGGGGAGCATACCCATTCCAAGGGCGATGGCGGCGGCTGCAATCGACAGCGACAGGCGGCGAGCGTTGGTCTTCATTGGGCTTTGGCTCCTGGACGTGGAAAGGCCATCGTACAAGCCTCGTGCCAGACGCGTCCATGGCCTCGCGCAGGGGTTTTCCACGACCAATGCCGCAACCACGAGCGAAAACTTCGGCGATGATGGAACCGATCGGGACGGCGTAAGGCGACTTGGGATTCTGCGCGGCGACCCTCCCATTCCAGGGTTGGATCCATCTTTCCCCACCGGGTGGATCTTTGTTGATCCAGCCTGGTGTTTGGCGCGGGCTTTTCCTTGCGTGTGCGGCTCTGGTAGAACGGGCCCATGCGCAAGAAGGTGGTGGCGCTCGTGGCCGTTCTCGCCGCGGCTGCCGCGGGTGTGGTGGTGGCGCGCGGGTGCTCGGGCGACGGGACGTCGAAGGAGGCGCGGCCGGCGAACCCGAACGGCGAAAAGCCCGCATCGGGGACCTCGCCGGAGGACGCGCCGCGGCCCATGGGTTCGGCCGTGACCATCGTGGTGGATGCGTCGGCGCCGCCGTCGGAGAAGGGGCCGGAGGTCCTGTTTTCGGCGACGTGGGGCGGGAGCCGGATGAACGAGCTCGGCCGGTCGCGCCCGGACGAGGCGAACCCCGAGGCGCCGATGAGCCTGGCGATGGACGCCAAGGGCAACATGTTCGTGCTCGATCAGGTCAATGGCCGGGTCGTGCGTGTCGGGCCGGACGGCAAGCCCGAATCCGTGATCCCGCTGAAGGAACAAGAAGCGGCGCAAGACATGGCCGTGACCGATGACGGCAAGGTCGCGGTGCTGGATCGATTCAACAGCAAATCGATCGTGATGTACGACGAGAAGGGCGGCGTGCTCGGCGAGGTGCCGCTCGAGGGCGAGGGACTCGACGAGCTCGGATTCGTCACGGGGGTGTTCGTCGACGGCAAGGACGTGTACGTCGAAAAGGAACACGGCCCGCTCCTTCGAATCGGGACGACCGACGGGCAGCCGGTAGATCGAACCGAGGTCCCGGGCCGGCCGACGCGCGACGGGTTGAGCTACATCAAAGCCGGGATCATCGAGCCCGAGGCCGGGCGGATGTACATCTCGTCGGTGGATCGGGCGACGATGCAGCACCGGTACACGCGCGAGATCCGGCAAGGGAGCGAGATCCGCGGGATCTTGCTGCTCGATACGGACAAGACGGGGACCATTTACCTGGCGACGTTGCTCGTGCAGAACGACCAGGAGTCCGTGGTCCTGTCTTGCCACGAGCCGCTCAAGGGCATTCCGACGGGCACGGCGGTCCTGCCCGTGAATACGATGCCCGAGGAGACGTTCCGCGACATGGCAGTGCTCGACGAGGGCGGCGTCGTGTATTCGGTGCGGACCGAGCAGGGCGTGAGCTACCAGAAATACGATTGCCAATGACCAAGCTGCTTGCCCGCCCCGAGCCTCGCGTGGTCGTCATCGACGAGCTGCGCCACGTGGAGCTCGAGCCGGGTCCCGGGGCGGGGCCGTGGATCCAGGCCGCCGTGAATACGGTGGTCCTCGCGGGCGTGAGCGCAGGGATTTACGCCGTCAGCAAAGGTGGTGCCTGGTACGCGTTCGGCCTCCCGCTCGTCGGGGCCCTTCGAGGCATCGTCATCGCCAAAGATCTGAGCCCGTTCGGCCGCCGCGTGGCCATGCGGATCGAGCCGTGGGGGTTCGTGCTGGATCCCGAGGGCAAACCGGAGGTCCTCCCGTGGCCGCGGATCTCGCAGATCCGGCACCGCACGGTCGCGGTGAGCGAGGACAGCTCCGTGGAGATGTTTTTCGTGGAGGTCGACGGCCGGACGTATCGCGCGGTTTGTCCCGCTTCGGCGCCGATCACGGTACTGCCGGTGGCTTTCGCGGGGTACGTCGCGGCGGCGAAAAAGCCGGTGGCGCTCGATCTCGACGGCGCGGTGTCGATCGAAGGGACGCAGGCGACGTTCGCGGAGCTTTTGGGCCGGGCGCGGCGAATGCTGGAGTCGCCGGAAGGAGCGGCGCAGCTCGGAATGCCGGCGGCGGGGTATCGAGGGGTGGCGTCGCGGACGCCGGGGCACGAGACGGCGTCGATCCTGCGGGGCGCGCTCGTTGGGCATCGGCGCGCCGTGGACGAGGGTCCACTCGCCGCGATGCTCGCGGCCATGCTGAGGACGCGGGAGCTGCTTTCGGAGGTACTCACGCTTTGCATGAGCCCGAGCCCGTTCGTCGCGGCCGTGGGCAAGGCGGCGGCGCTCCGGCTCGGCGCGGCGCCGATGCAGCCGGGCGCGGTGGAGGAAGTGCTGCCGTTTTTGCCGGTGGACGAGGTGCGGGCGATCGAGCGATTCGCGCGCGGTGAGGACGGGGGCTAGCGAGCAGAGGGGCTAGGCGTCACGCGCGCCGGACGCGCCTTCGCGATGCGAGGAGGAGTCCAAGCGCGAGCATGGAGAGCGCGGGCGCGCTTCCGGTCTGCGAGGACGTCCGGCATCCACAGCCGCTCTCCTCGGAGGTTTGGCCGCCGGTCGTACCGCCGCCGCCTGCGCCGCCTGCGCCGCCCATACCGCCTGCGCCGCCTGCGCCGCCTGCGCCGCCGGCGCCACCGGCGCCGCCTGCGCCGCCCATACCGCCTGCGCCGCCTGCGCCACCGACACCACCGGCGCCGCCTGCGCCGCCCATACCACCGGCGCCGCCCATACCACCGGCGCCGCCCATACCGCCCATTCCCGTCATGCACGCGCCGGCTTCACAGACGCCGTCCGTGCAGGGAGTTCCATCCACCACAAAACCGTCCGCGGGACACGCCACGGTTTGCCCGTCGCACGCCTCGGCCACATCGCACACGCCTGCGGACGCACGACATTCGACACCGGCCGAGAGCGGCGCGCACGTCCCGTTCTCCGCCGCTCCCGCCGCGACGCTGCACGCCTGGCAATCGCCGGTCGCGCCTCCGCCGCAAGCCGTGTCGCAGCACACGCCGTCCACGCAGAAGCCGCTCGCGCATTCTGCGGAGGTCGCACACGCATCCCCCAGGCTCGACGCGAGGACGAACGTGTACGCAGCGCCGGCCTTTTCGCCCTTGTCTGCGTCACTGGGCGCTCCGAGGAGCGCCGTATTTCCCGAAAGCGCGACCGACGAAGCAAGCTGGTCCCCCGCCCCGCCCTGCACGACGAGCTTCGCCTCCTCGACCCACGCCCCGCCGCTCCGCACGAATACGTAGGCCGAGCCGGCCTCCGCGCCCTGGTCGCTGTCCAGGTACGCCCCCACGAGCGCCGTTTCCCCTGCGATCGCGACAGCCGCGCCGAACTGATCGCCGGCCGCCCCGTCCTGGGCCAGGAGCTTCCCCTGCTGTGCCCACGTCGCCCCATTCCGCACGAACACGTACGCCGCGCCGGAATCCATGCCCTTGTCATCGTCCCCATACGCGCCCACGAGCGCCGTGTCCCCCGACAGCGCGACCGAATCGCCGAATGCATCGGTCGCCGCCCCGTCGTTCGCCAGGAGCTTCGCTTGCTCGGTCCAGACGCCGCCGCTCCGCGTGAACACGTACGCCGAACCGGAGTAAGATCCCTTGTCGTCGTCGCCGAGCGCGCCCACGAGCGCCGTGTCCCCCGACAGCGCGACCGAATCGCCGAAATAGTCCTGCATGGCCCCGTCGCTCGCGACGAGCTTCGCCTGCTGGGTCCAGACGCCTCCATTCTGAACGAACACGTAGGCCGCGCCGCTGCTTTCGCCCTTGGGGTCGTCCCCATACGCCCCCACGAGCACCGTGTCCCCCGACAATGCGACGTAGTTGCCAAAACAATCGCCCGTCGTCCCGTCGCTCGCGACGAGCTTCGCCTGCTGGGTCCAGACGCCCGCATTCCGCACGAACACGTACGCTGCGCCCGGGCCCTTGCCGAGGGCGCCCACGAGCGCCATGTCCCCCGACAGCGCGACCGCGCTGCCGAATTGATCGATCGCCGTGCTGTCGTTCGCCACGAGCTTCGCCTGCTCGGTCCAGACGCCGGCGTTCCGCACGAACACGTAGGCTGCGTTGGCGCCGCCGTAGCCCCCTACGAGCGCCGTGTCCCCTTCGATCGCGACCACCCCGCCCATGCGGTTGTTCATGGCCCCGTCGCTCGCCAGGAGCTTCGCCTGCTGGGTGGCGACGAGCGAATCGATCCCCACCGGAAGATCCGCCTCCTGCGCGGCCTGCGCCGGGGCGATGAAAGGCGCGGGCGCGGTTTCACCGCCGCAACCCGCGATCATCAAGCTCATGGATAAGGAAGAGGGCGTGGCGCGGCCACGGCCCGATATGCAATCGTTCGCCGTTCATGGAAACCGTTTTCCTCTTTGCTGGCTTTCGCCGTCGTTCCCCTCGAATTCTACGCGAGCGCCGGTCAAGCCCTCCGTCCGTCAGGGCTCCGGTAGGCGCGTAGCATTCGAAGCGAGAGTTCGACATGTACGTCGGCGAGCGCGTCGAGCGAGAGCGCCCCGGACGGCTCGTACCAGTACGGAATCCGCACGCCGATCGCGGAGAGCGCCGCGGCGGTCGCCGCCTTGTCGGGCACGGAAAACCGACCCATCGCGACGCCTCGCTCGAGGACCCCGTGGAGGAGCGCCATCGATTGCGCGCGAATCGCGAGCGCCGGCGCGGCGAGATCGGCGGTCAGGGCGTAGATTTCTTCATTGACCACCACGGCCAGGTGCGGATAATTCGCGTGCACGAGGGTGTGGGCCCGGACGAGCTCGCAGATTTGCTCGATCGGATCGTCGCACGCACCGGCCAGCGCCGCCCGCAGGCCGGATGCGTGCACCTCGTGGCCCACGCGGACGAGCTCCGCGAGGACGTGGTCCTTCGAGGGAAAGTGCGCGTAGAGCGCGCTCGGCTGCAGCTCCAGCGCCTTCGCCACGTCGCGGACCGAGGTGCCGTGAAAGCCCTCGTTCGCGAAGAGCTGCAAGGCGACCTCCAGGATGCGCCGTCGCGTGCCGTCGGGCACGGAGGACGGAGGGAGGGTCGCCTTGGCAGCCCGCAAACGAGAGGCCCTGAGGGAACTCATGGGCCGATTGTCTGAACGAGCGTTCGTTTCTGTCAACGAGATCGTCTCAGGGATGCGCATCGAACCAGCCGACGACCTCCTCGGGGCCGGCCGCGAGCCAATCGTGCCCCACGCCCGGCTCGGTGACGACGCGCGTCTCCTTGCCCTCGGTGACGAGGCGCGCGTTGTACTTCTCCATCGTGCTCATGGGGACGACGAGATCGGCCTCTCCGTGGAGGAAAAGCGTCGGCGGGTGATCGGCCGGCAGCGCGTCGGGCAGGATGCAAATCGGGCCGCTGCACGTCGCGTAGGACCCGGAGTGGATCGCGAGCGCGCGGAACTTCCCCTGGTAGCTGACGGCCATCCGGCTCGTCATGTAGCCGCCGCTCGAGATCCCCGTCGCGTACATGCGCGACGCGTCGAGCGGACCGAACGAGCCCGCGGCGATCGAGTCGAAGATCGAGAGCATGAAGTCGTGGTCCGGCGCGGTCGACCAGGCGATCGAATACGGGGGGACGTTCGTGTCCCAGAACGTCGAGCCCTCCGCATGCGCCTCCGGGGCGAGCACGGCGTACCCGGCGTCGAGGAGCCCCTTGATGGTGAGCGCCAGGTGATAGACCCCGTGGGGGCCATCCACGGCGCCCTTGAACATCATCGAGGGACCGTAAAACGAGCCCTGGAACAGGAGCACGACGGGAAAACCCTTCGCGGGCGGCGTCCCGAGCGGCACCTGCCAGGCGACGTCCCGCAGGATCCCCGATTGCGCCGGGATGCTCTGCGTCTCGTAAGGACACGCGACCTCTTGGGGCGAGACGGTACAGCGCGACCCGGCGCCGCCGCCCGCGCCCGCGGAACCACCGTCTCCGCCGACGCCGCCGCTTCCGCCAACGTCGCCGCCTCCGCCAGCGCCGCCGCTTCCGCCGACGCCGCCGCTTCCGCCGACGCCGCTGCTTCCGCCGACGCCGCTGCTGGAGCCCGAGGCGGCCTCAGGGCCTTCGCCGGGCGGCTCGATGTTGATGTTACACCCGCCCGCGAGGACGACGAGAGGCACCAGGAATCGCCAAGCATCACGTACCATGACAAACCTCCGCGTGTTCTGCCGGCGCCGTCGCCTGCTCCTCCAGAAATTCGAGCAAGAGCCGGTTGAATGCTTCTGGTTGATCGATCGGCGTGCAATGCCGCGAGCCTTCGACGACGGCCACGCGGGCCCGCGGAATCCGGGCGGCGTAGGCTTCCTTTGCCGCGACCGGGGTATAATCTTGATCTCCCGTGACGACGAGGACCGGGCACCGGATCGTGCCGATCCGCTCGGCCACGCTCCAGCCGAGGATCGCCTTGGTCGAGGCGAGATATGCGGCCTCGTCGTTCTGCCCGAGCCGCGCAGCGAGCTTTTGGCGCAGCGCCGCCTGGTCCGAGCGCGGGAAGTTCATGGAGGCGATCTTCCGGGCAAACCCTCGCACGCCGAGCACGCGCAAAGCGACGAGGCGCTGCACGACCGCGAGGTGCTCGCGCCACGTGCGCGGCACGAAGGCCGGGGCGCTGTTTACCACGACGAGCGACCGGACGAGCGAGGGCGCGTCGACGGCGAGCTGAAAGCCGATCATGCCGCCCATCGAGAAACCGACGACGTGCGCCGGGCCGAGCGCGAGCCGTCGCAGGAGCTCGGCCACGTCGGCGGCGAACGTCGCGATCCGATAGGGACCCGCGGGCTTCCCCGACCGACCGTGGCCACGCAGATCGACGGTGACGACCGTGTACCGCTCCGCGAGCGCCGGGACCTGCATCTCCCAATCGAGCAGGCTCGAACCGAGGCCGTGCAAGAGGAGCACGACCTCCCCTCGCCCCTTCACCTCGTACTGAATCTCACACCCGTCGACGTAGATGTGCGACATCGTTCACCTCGACCGCGATCCGGGTTACTGAACGATCGTTCGTTAAGATCCTGGGTACCAGAGATCAGGCTGGGAAGTCAATAGGCATTGCAACCGGGCGCACCTCGAATTCCCTGCCCGGGGTATGCTCGTGTCATGCGATTTTTTTCCTTGGTCGGTTTGTTCGGGCTGCTCGCGGCGTGCGGGGGGAATGAGCCTTCGGGCGCGGGTGGTTCCGCGGGATCGGGCGGATCCGGCGCCGGCGGCGCGGGCGGCGGCGGCGGTTCAGGCGCGATCACCTACGAATTCGAGACGCTCGGCACGCGCAGCGCGACCTTCGACATGACGACCTACGAGGCCACGCTCGTCGCCGCACATCGATCCGACGGCGGGACGTCGTATCTGATGGTGATCCCGGCCGCGAAGACGAAGGCCCCGGTCATCGTCGACATGGCGCCGTACACGGGGATCGATTGGACCGGCGAGGAGGTCGATACCCGCCACGCGACCGAGAACGCCGGGCCCTTCAGCTTCTATCCGGACACGGACGCGCCGCTCGATCCACCGTCGACGGAGAATTGCGCGTACGGCTTCGTGCCCGCGGAGACGCAGATCCAGGGCGAAGCCTTTCACTTGCTGAACGGCCACGCCGTGATCGTCGCGTTCGGCCGTTTTTATGCGGGCGGTGACCTCACGGACGACGCCGCCGACGCGGCCGCGCCGTTCCATTACATCGCGGCGCACGCGGCCGACTTCGACGCCGAGCGCATCGGCGTGCATGGCAACTCCTGGGGCGGGTTCATGGCGCTCGCGGGCATCGGCAGGCGCCCCGCAGGGCAGTCGATCCGCGCCGTGACCGCGGCCAATCCCCCAACCGATTTCGTCGATTTCTACGATTACTGGAAAACTACGCTCCCCGCGGTGTATCCGTACAAGGACGAACTCGGCTTCTTCGAGGGATATCGTCGGCGCATCGAGGCGACCACGGGCGGCCCACCTGCGGACAACGAGGCGGCATTCGAAAAATGGCGGCGCGATGCGCTCTGCGAGGGGCTCGACGGCGACGTGATGATCCCGCAGGACGACTGGGACACGCTGGTGCCCGTCGGGCAGACGGAGTCGTTCCTGGCCACGTGCAGCGACAAGGCGCGAGGGCTCTTCTGGCGTCGCAGGACGCCCGTGGATTACGCGGCGATTCACCTGGCCCACGGCGCGCTGGAGCAGGAGCCTGGTTTCCCGTCGTCACGAACGCTCGGGTTTCTGCACCTGCACCTCTCCCTCGCGAACGAATCCGACGTGGTGCTCGCCTACTACGACGACGCCGCGCTGCGTGTCTTCTTCCAGACGGTCCACGACGCCCAGGTCGACGGCAAGGACATCACGTACGCCTCGCCCGCGCTCGCGGACCTGCTCGATCCACGCGTCGCCGCCTACGACTTCGGAACGACGCAGGTGAAAGCCGGGCCGGATCTCGTGAGCACGATCGTGAGTGACATCTGGGGAACGCCGGTCACCCCGGCGGACCTCGCCCAGGGCTTCCCCGCGCCCTGAGGGGCATCGAGAAACGCGTATCCTTCGGTCGCGGGGCCGAACACGCCCCCACTTCTTCCGAAAGGATACGCATGATGAAGATACCGACCTTGCTTCTCGCCTGCGCGGCCCTCGCCGTCGGCTGCACCCCCACCGAAGAGGCTCCGCCCGCAGGAAACGCCTTCAGCCTCCGCGCGGGCGGCGCGAGCTGCGACCGCGGCATCGAGGTGGCCACGAGCGCGAGCGGCGACGTCGCCCTCGTCGGGACGTTCGAGGGTACGGTCGATTTCGGCGGTGGCCCGCTCGTCTCCGCCGGCAGCACCGACATCGCGTTCGCCACGTGGGACGCCGAAGGCAAACCCGGCACGAGCGTGCGCTTCGGATCGGCCTCGCAAGACGGCGTCCCGCGGATCGTCGCGGCCGGCGAGAGTGCGTGGGTCGTCGCGGTGAACACGCAATCCGAGATCGATCTCGGCGGCGGGCTGCTCACGCCCGCGGGTGCGGCGGGCGCGGCGATCGGCAAGCTCGACGCGGACGGGAAGCACGTCTACAGCACGATGCTCGGCGCGACCGTGTCCGGGATGGCCGCCGGCGGAGGCGACACGCTGGTCGTCACGGGCAGTTTCAGCGGCACGCTCGTCCTTGGCAGCGAAACGCTCACGAGCGTGGGCGCGACGGACGTGTTCGTCGCGAAGCTCGACGGGAAAGGCGCGGTCGTCTGGGCCCGAGCGTTCGGCAGCGCGGGCCTCGAGTCCGGCATGGATGTGGCCGTGGATGCGAGCGGAAACGTCCTCCTCGGCGGCGGCATGCTCGCGCCGGTCGATTTCGGCGGCGGGCCGACCACGATCGCGGGCGGCGTGGACGCGGTGCTCGTGAAGCTCGACGCGAACGGCAACCACGTCTTCACGAAGACCTTCGGCGACGTCGCGGACCAGGTCATCCAGGCCGTGGCCACCGACGCGCAGGGAAACATCTTCTTCGGCGGGCTCTTCGAGGGTCGGCTCGACTTCGGCAGCGGCGAGCTCGCCAGCCAGGGACGTGATCTCTTCCTCGGAAAACTCGATCCTACCGGCGCCGAGCTCTGGACGCGCACGTTCCGGCTCACCTCGGCCGAGTGGGACGACTCGGCGCCCCGGATCGCGGCCGATCCGAAGGGCGGGCTCGTCATGACGGGGACGTTCACCGAGGCGGTGAACCTCGGCGGCCTGGCGCTCGAAGCGGCCGGACAGACCGACGTCTACTTCGCGCGGTACGACGCCACGGGCAAACACGTCCAGAGCCGCGCGATCGGCGATGCGAGCTACCAGCTCGCCGGCGGCGTCGCCGTGGATCGGACCGGCGCCGCGGCCATCACTGGCTCGTTTTACGGGACGATCGACTTCGGCCAGGGACCGCTCGAAACCGCGGGCGACTGCGACATTTATCTCGCGAGGTTCCCCGCCCCCTGACGCAGACGCCTTTGCATCGGCCGCATCGCGGCCGATGCACCAAAGGTCCAGGGCTGCGCCCTGGTCCAGGTCCAGGGGCGGATAGCCCCTGGTCGGGCCCGGGGTGAAACCCCGGCGCTACGCTTCAGAAGGAAAGCTGAACCACCCCTGCCCCGCCGCCCGGCCCGGGCGCGATCGCGAACCGCACGTCCCCGGCCGGCGCCGGGCGCCAGAGCGTCCCCGCCGCGAACAGCCCCGCCCCTGCGAGGCTCATCCCCACGATCGCTGCCGTGTTCGACACGGGCGCCCCCGCTGCCTCTGGCTCGCCGGCCGTTCCGTTCGTCTCGAACCACGTCGAGAGCCCCGCGATTGAGGCCATGGTGAGCCCGCCGAGGCCCACGACGAGCGCCCCGAGCGAGAGAAACCGCCGATCCTCGAAGGTCATCGGCCGCGGCAGCGGCTCGGGGTGCAGCACGATGAGCTGCCGCGTGACCTCGTCCACGAGCGGAGGCACCTCCACGTCGACCAGCGTCCCCGCCTCTGCCACCGCGATCTCGCGCCGGAACGGCCGCTTCCCCGGCGCGGTTGCTTCGAGCACGTGGGTTCCTGTGGTGACGACGATGCCCGCGTTCCACAGGGTCCGATCGATCAAGCGTTCATCCCAGGTGATGGCGAACCCTAGATCGCGCAGGGCCTCTTCGGGCACGCTCATGTTCACCACGGCGACCCGCGGGCTCAGCGCGGAGAGCCGCGCCCGCGCGACCTCGGCGCGATCCTCGGCGTGACGCTGCCGCGCCTGGTTCGCCACGTCCTGGTAGAGCATGAACGCCTCGCCGAGCCGCTCCGTGTGCTCGTAACACTCGGCCAGACGGAACATCGTCCCCATCGCTGGATCGAGCCGCCGGCTCTCCTCCAGCATCGGACAGGCCCGCGCGAATTTGCCCTCGTCCATGAGCTCGAGCGCGCGTCGGAACAAGGCCTCCGCCCGCTCCTCCGCGAGCGGCTCGCGTGTTCCCTCGGCCGCCACGGGCCCCGCGAACGATGCGATCATCGAGACGACCGAGACCAGGAGGATCGAACTCTTCCGAAGATGAAGTTTCATTTGCGTGAACGACCAAAAGGATCGGCCGCTCGCTTGGGCGGCTCTTTCTTGCGGGCTTGCGCGTCGTCGCGTTGCGGGGCTTCCGCCTCGTCTGCGCATCCTTCGAGGCCGGCGATGGCCTGCGGCGCGGGCACCTTCGGGCTCTCGGACGGGACCGCGGGCGCGGCGAGCGCCTTGGCGACGGGCGCGAGGTTCGGCGGGGTCGCCTGCGCCCCATCATCGACCGCGGCGCTCGCGGGGTGTGCACGCGCCACGAGGATCCGGTCCTCTCGCGACACCCAGATGCCCGTCCCGCCGCCCACCAGGGCCGCGACGAGCAGCGCCGCGACCACCACGCGCGACCCGTGCTCCCGCGCCCTCGCGGAAACCGTCCACGTCCCGCCCCACGCGGCTCCCGTCGGCTCGGATGTCGAGCTCGGCGGAGGCGGCTCCTGCATGGAGCGGAGCGTCGGCACGCTCTTCATCGCGGCGCGGCAGTCGGGCGACGTCGGCACGTCGTCCGGCGCTGGATCCGTGGGGAGCGTCGCGGGCAGGACGGTCACGGCCGGCGACGAGGGCAAGGACGCCCGGCTCAGCTTGCGCAGGCTGCGCGGCGCCTCCTCCTCGGGCACGAACGGCGCGAGCGCGGCGGCGAGCTCGAGCGCCGAGGGAAAACGATCGTCGGGGTTTTTCCGCAGACAGCGGCGCACCACCGCGTCGAGGGCCGGCGGCACGTCGGGCCGACGCACCGAGAGCGGCCGTGGCTCTCGCTCCAGGATCCCCTCGTACACGTCCGAGAGACTGCGCGCCGCGAAAGGCGCTTCTCCTGCGAGCAGCCTGTACAGGATGGCGCCGAGGGCCCAGATGTCCGTCCGCGCGTCGACGTCCCGCGTCGAGCGCATCTGCTCCGGCGACATGTAAAGCGGCGAGCCGAGGATGTCGGTCGTCCGGGTCATCCCCGAGGGCGCGCGGGCGTCGCAGCGCTTCGAGATGCCGAAATCGAGCACCTTGACGCAGGGCGATCCGTCGGGTCTGTGGGTGAGGAAGAGGTTTGCCGGCTTCAGATCGCGGTGAATGATGCCGGCCGCGTGGGCCTCGACGAGCGCGTTGCACGCGTGCATCACGTAGAGCACGGCTTCTGCCACGGGCAAACACTCGCGCTTCTTGCCGATCTGCTGCAGATCGCTGCCTTCGAGGTACTCGAGCAAGATGTACGGGATGCCCCTCGGCGTCCTCCCTGCGTCGAAGACACGCGCCACGTGCTCGCTACGTAACTTCGCGGCGGCCCTGGCTTCCCGGAAGAAGCGCGCGAGCGCTTGCCGGTTCCCGATCTCGGCGGGATGCATCAGCTTCACGGCGTAGAGCGCGTCGAGCTGGGTGTGCCTCGCCGCGACCACGATCCCCATGCCGCCGACGCCGAGGACGCGCTCGACCCGGTACTTCCCAAAGAGCACGTCTCCCACCGATACACGCGCGAACGACGGCTCGTTCATCGTACACGTCCCCCCTCTCGACCCTCGGGGGCTTTGCTCGGAAAGCCGAACCGCGCTCCCGTCCCCCGGGGCTCTCTCTAGCCTATGCGCTCTCGTTCGATGCCCGACCCTCCCGGTTTGCCGCACCGCGTATCGACCCCCGAAGCGAAAAATCTACGGGAATGTGGCCCGGACGGGGTTTCACCGCTCCGGGCGTCCGCGTGTTTTTTCCTCGGCGGCCAAACCCGACTAAGCTCCCGCCCGCGCCGTGCCGAACGTCCCTTCGAACGCTCCCCTCGCGCCGCCCGCGCGCCGACAAGCCGTGGTCCTCTGCGGAGGCCTCGCCACGCGCATGTACCCGCGCACGCTCGAGATGCCCAAGTTCCTCCTCCCGATCGCGGGCCGTCCGTTCGGACATCACCTGCTCGCGCGGCTCGCCGAGGCAGGCTACGAGGAGGTCGTGCTCTGCATCGGACACCTCGGCGACGTGATCCGCACGGCCATCGGGGACGGCGCGACGTTCGGCCTCGGCGTCGTCTACGCCGACGAGGGCGAAACTCGGCTCGGCACGGCGGGCGCGATCCGGCGCGCGCTTTCGCATCTCGGCGAGGCGTTCCTCGTGACGTACGGCGACTCGTACCTGCCCTTCGACTACGCCGCGCCGCTCGCCGATCTCGAGGCGCACCCCGAGGCGCGCGGCACGATGTCCGTCTACCGCAATGCGGATCGCTGGGACGATTCGAACTGCGAGATCGGAGGCGGCCGCGTCCTCCGCTACCAGAAACGCAAGCCCGGCGAGGCGCGAGATCCCGCCCTGGATCACATCGACTACGGCGCGATCGCGCTCCGCCGCGAGGTCATCGCGGCGCTGCCCGAAGGTCCGAGCGACCTCGCCCCCGTGCTCACCCGGCTCGCCGCCGAGGGCGCGCTCCGGGCGCTCGTCGTGACGCAAAGGTTTTACGAAATCGGATCGGAATCCGGTTATCAGGAGCTCGAAGCGCATCTCGGCGCCCGGGCGGAGGTCTCCACGTGATCGTTTCTCGCGCGCCCGTGCGCTTCTCGCTCGGCGGCGGAGGTACCGATCTCCCGGCGTATTCGACGCGCTTCGGGGGATACCTGGTCTCCGCGGCCATCGACAAATACATCTACGTCACGGCGAACAAGCGGTTCCACCGCGACATCCGCCTCGCGTATTCGAAGACCGAGATCGTCTCCAGCGTCGATCGCGTCGAGCACCCGATCTTTCGCGAAGCCTTGCGAATGACGGGCATCGACCATTCGATCGAGCTCACGAGCGTGGCCGATCTTCCGGCGAACTCGGGCCTCGGCTCGTCGAGCGCGTTCACGGTCGCGCTCTTGAACGCGCTCCACACGTACAAGCGTGAGTTCGTCTCCTCGGAAAAACTCGCCGAGGAGGCGTGCACCCTGGAGATCGAGCGGCTCGGCGAGCCCATCGGCAAGCAGGACCAGTACATCTCGGCCTTCGGCAACGTCACGGCCTTCCGCTTCAACCCCGACGGCACCGTGCACGTCGAGCCCGTGCCCGTCCGGGACGAGGTGCTCGACGAGCTCGAATCGAACCTCGTCATCATCTGGTCCGGCATCGAGCGCCCGGCGCGTATCGTCCTCAGCGAGCAGGGCCAGAGGCTCCGCGAGCTCGAGCCGCCCGTGATCGAGTCGATGCACCGCATCAAGGAGATGGGCCACGAGACCTACCGGATCCTCACGAGCGGCGACATCGATCAGTACGGCGAGCTCTTGCACGTGCACTGGTCGCACAAGCGCAAGCTCGCCTCGAAGATGACGGACTCGGTCATCGACGAGCATTACGAGGCGGCGCGGAACGCCGGGGCGATCGGCGGCAAGCTGATGGGCGCGGGCGGCGGCGGCTTCTTCATGTTTTACGTCCGCCCCCAGGATCGACGCCGCGTGCTCGAGACCATGATCGCCCGGGGCCTGCGCCCGCTGCGTTTCCGCTTCGACATGGATGGCGCCCGCATCATGGCCAACATGCATCGATCCTGACCGAGCGGAAAATCGTAGCCGCACCGGAAACACCTCCCGGCCCGCCGATGTCGAAAAAACTCGGAACCTCGCGCCGAGGTCGATGTCTTCTCGCCGTTCCCCGAGCGCGACCCCGAACGTCGCGCACGACGGAGGAGAAGGAGATTCACCATGGGCGGCGTCGACGTTGGCAGCGAGGGCGGCAAGAAGAAGGCGACGAATGCGGAGATCAACATGGTCCCGTTCATCGACCTCTTGATGTGCACGATCGCGTTCCTGCTCATCACGGCCGTCTGGGTGACGAATTCGCGCATCAATGCGGACGCGCAGGTCCCCGGGCCTCCGAGCCCGGACCCGCTCACCGTCATCCCGCCGGAAAAAGTGCTGAACGTGCACATCGGCGAGAGTGATTTCGCGCTCGTGTGGAAGCAGGGCGCGACCGTGGTGAGCGAGGTCCGCATTCCGAAGAGTTCGCAGCAGGTGGGCGAGCTCGTGCAATACCCCGACCTCGAGAAGAAGCTCGCGGCGGAGTGGCAGGCGAACGCGAATCACCGCGATCCGAGCGACAAGAAGCTCGATCAGGCGATCTTGCACACGGACAACCGCACGCCGTTCCGGGAGATCGTCGCGGTGCTCGATGCGCTCTACGCGACGAAGCGCACGGTGAAGCACGAAGGCGGCGACAAGGAATTGCCCGTCTTCAACATGACGTTCGCCGCGCGCTGAGGGCGAGGAACGCGGATTGGGTGATGCGCGGCCTCAGGGCTCGAGCGTGAGCTTGGCGGCGATGATGTCTTCGTCGACGATTCCGCTGCCCTTGGCAACCAGCGTCTTGCTCTCGTCCTCGGAGAAGTTGAAATCGGGGATCCAGTTCCCGGCCAGCACGACATCCGTCTTGAGCGCCGTCACGTAGAAGGATTCCGTGGACTGCACCTGGCCCTTCCCGTTGTAGACGTCGAACCACCGAACCGTGCCGGTGGTGGGGTCGAGCCTCGCGAGGAACGGGTTCACCCCGGCACGTTCGAATGTGCCCGACGGCGAGGCCGGATCGATATCGATGAGGTCCCTGAACGTGCCGCCGACATAAAGCGAACCGTCCGCCGCGAGCGCGAGGCTCGTGCCGGTCGCCTGTCCGAGCTCTTTTGCCTGCCCGCCGGGAAACACCTGCTTCCAGGCGGCCTCCAACCCTACAGGCATGACGAACGCCGCGAGCTGGCCATCCTCCACGTGATTGGGCTCGACCGAAGTTTTTCCTTCGAGCTGCCCGGCAATGTACAGCGTCCCGTCGCTGCCTATGGTCGCGGCCACTGCCCGCACGGCCCCCCCCGGCCCCGCCTCGAGTTGCGTCTTGGTCATGAGAAGGCCGGTGCTCATCTCGAGCGTGAGGATGAACGAATCCGTCGCGCCCGCGTCGGCCGAGAATGTGCTGCCATCCGGAAGCATGAGCGTGCCATCGAAATGACCAACGACACGGAGCCTGGTGTTCTCATCATAGTTCAAGGCCGTCGGCTGGACGTGGCCCTCTGCCTGAACGAACCATTGGCATTTGCCCAGCGAATCGTACCCCGCCACGAACATGCCGTTCTTCGGGGTATGGGTCGTCATGCCACAGGTCACGGTTTTACCGGCTGACGCGGTGATTGTGCCTGTCACGTAGAACTCGCCCGTCGCGGCAGCGGCGACGGCGACGGCCTCGTCCGACCCATCGCCCCCGAACTGAAACGAGGCTTTTTCAGCGATGCCATTGTTCGGTTCGGGCGTGAACTTCCGGATGAAGACGTCGCGATCCGCGTCCCCGCCGTCGCTCGAAGCGTGCGACCCGGCGACCACGACGTCATTCCCCGCGAACGCGACGGCATACGCGGTTCGGGGCTGATACCCGATCCCGAGCGCAACCGGCGCCGCCCACGTGGCGACGCCGTTGCCATCGAGCAACGCGACGAACGCCTCGAAGCCGAAGTTGGGGCCTTCGAGCGGCAACGTCCTCGAAGGAACCTCGCCAATCTCGAAGCTCTGCCCGTTGTACGTCCCGGCGAGCGCAATCGACGTCCCGTTGCTGGCCATCGCTAACACTCGTTGCTGATCGATCGTCCCCCACCGCGCCGACCACGCGAGCGGCGCGCACGACGCGTTGGGCGAGCACGCCGACGTCGCGTCACAGAACGCCGGATGGCAAGCCACTCCGCCGGGCTCCCCACCGCTCCCGCCACTCCCGCTGCCCCCCGCCCCGCCCGCCCCGCCTTGACCGCCCGTGGTCTGTAGCGGCCCGAGGCACCCTCCGAACAGCCAAATCGACAATCCCAGACCAAACGCCACACGAGCCGCATCCACGCGCATCTGCCACCTCCTTGACGGAGAGGCAGGCTACCATGGGTGCATCCCCAGCGGCGTGCCGGACGGAACGTCGGTCAGGGCTGAATACGCGCGAGGAGGAGGTCGAGGTCCGTGGGCATGACGCTCTCGCCCTCGAATCGCAGCCTCTTCGTCCAACCGCCCGCGAGATAGACGCTCGATCCAAACGACGCGAGCGGAAGCCAGCGGGGGATGGGCGCCTCGCCGGTCCCGAGCAAATCGAAGCCGAGGAGCGCGGCCTGCGGGTCGATCTTCGCGAGAAACGCGCTCATTCCGGTGGATTCATCCATTTCGAACCCGGGCGAGCTCGCATCGATGTCGAGGGTGGGGAAAAACGTCCCCGTCACGAAGGCTTGATCGCCCGGCGAGGTCACGGAGATGCCGAGTCCGGTCGCCATGGCCCCTGGCAATACGAGGGTCCGCGGGGCGTTTCCGCCGGCATCGAGCACGAGGACAAACGGCGAATCTTGTTTGACCTGGTGGAGACCGTCCCCGAAATCCATGTCGCCCTGGAGGGATCCCGTCACGAAGACCTCGTCGCTGCCGGAGACCGCAATGGCCCTGGGCATCGCCGTGCCGCTCAGGTTGTGGAAGGTCTTCACCCACGCGACATTCTGGTTGGATCCCACCTTCATGACGAACATCGCGGTCCCCTCGGTGATCTCCGGCGGCGCCTTCCCGGTCCCGTCGAGCTTCCCCGAATACGTGCCGGCGATGTAGATGTCATTCGTCGAGCTCGCCGCGATGGCCGTGGGCCTGTGGAACCCGCCGTGGAAGCGGAGGATCCAGGGACAATTGCCCATCGGATCGAACTGAATGAGCACGGTATTCTGCTCATTGGTCGGGATGATACCGCTGCTCGTCACCCCGCACATGATCGTGACGTCGGTCGGGCCCACCGTCGACGGCGCGAGCGACCCGAGGACATAAGCCATTTGCGGAGACGCAGCCACCCCGACGACCTTGTCGAGCCCTGCGCCGCCGAACGTCCTCGACCATTTCACGGTGTCGAGATGCGGGTCGAACGCCCGCACGAAGGCGTTGAGGTCCTCGTCCACGTCGAGCGGATCGTTTTGCCGGTACGTCCCGCCGACGACCACGGCGTTCCCAGCGCCGAACGCCACCCCATTCGCCACGCGCGGGTGGTACCCGATCGCTGGCGCGGGATCGAGCGCCTTGCCGACCGACCGCGCCCAGTTGCCGACGAACTGGGGATCAAACGCCACCACGAATGCGTCGTCGATGCCCATCCCGCCCTCGCTCGTGATGGTCGAGCTGCCGACGGTCATGGAGCCTCGGAATCGCCCGGCGAGGTAGATCCGCTCGTCCCCCGTCACCTGACTCACCGCGAGCGCCCGCGTATCCTGCTCGTTGGGAGCCTCGATTCTGCGGCTCGTCAGAGTCGGACAGGTGACCGGGGTGCAATTCGCCTCCGTCTCCTGCGTGTGACAGAGCTCAATCCGGCACGCATCGGTGCCGCCCGCAGCGCCCGCGCCGCCCGCGCCGCCCGCGCCGCCCGCCTCGTCGCCACCGCCAGAACCACCTCCGCCGGTGATCCCGACGGAATTGTCGTACGCACCGGAATCGTAGACGAGGATGCAGCCGCCGAGCGCCACGAGGCCACAACCAGCCAGGACCGAGAAAACCGTTCTCATGGGAATCTCCTCTCGTCCCGCGCCGATTGCCGTCGTCCACCACGACGCGGCCGCCCGCGCGCGTGGCGTGCGTCAGGGTTCGGGGGTGATCTTCGCGGCGATGATGTCGTCGTCGCTGACGCCGTCGCCCTTGGGAAGCAGCGTTTTGCTCCCGTCTTTGGAGAAATCGAACCAGGTGATCCAGTTCCCGGCCAGCACGACCTCATTCTGGAGGGCCGTCACGTGGAAGGACGCCGGGAGGTGCGTCTGCTCTTTCCCGTCGTAGATGTCGAACCACGAGAGCGAGCCATCGATCGTGGCGAGCTTCGCGAGGAACGGGTTCGCCCCTGCGCGTTCGAATGTGCCCGACGACGACAACGGATCGATATCGATGACGCCACTGAACAGGCCACCGAAGAGCAGACTGTCCGAAACGAGCGTGAGGCTCGTCCCAGCGGCTTTTTCGAACACCAGCGGATTCCCACCGGTGAACACCTGCCTCCAGGAGCTCCCCGTCCGGAGGGCCATGACGAACGCCGCGGTTTCCTTGTCGCCCAAGAGGGCGGGCTCGACCGAGGTTTTTCCTTCGAGCTGCCCGGCGATGTACACCGTACCGTCAAGGCTGCCCATGGCCGCGGCCGTTACCCGCACGGCCCCTCCCGGCTCCGCCTTGATCTGCGTCGCCGTCGTGAGGCTGCCGTTGAACATATCGATCCCGGCGACGAACGAATCCGTTCTGCCCGACTCGGCCGTGAGAACGTTGTCGTTCGCGAGCGTCAGCGTGCCCTCGAAATGACCCACGACACGGAGCCCGAGCTTCTCGTCGAGGGCCAGGGCCGTCGGCTGGACGTTGCCCTCCACCCCCGCCTGGAAAAACCACATGCAAGAGCCCGTCGGATCATATCCCGCCACGAACATGCCGTTCTTGGGCGTGTGGGTCAACATGCCGCAAATGACGGGCTTCGACGAGGATGCGGTCATCGTGCCCGCGACGTAGAACGCGCCCGTCGAGTCGGTGACGACGGCGACGGCCTCGTCCCGACCATCGCCCCCGAACTGAAACGTGGCTTGTTCGAGGATGCCGTTGTTATCGCCGGGCGTGAACTTCCGGACGAACACGTCGATATCCGGGTCCCCGCCCTCGGCCGAAGCGCGCGACCCGGCGACCACGATGTCGCTGCCCGCGAACGCCACCGCACGCGCGGTTCGCGGTTGATACCCGATGCCGAGCGCGACCGGCGCCGCCCACGTCGCGACTCCATTGCCATCGAGAAGCGTGACGTAGGCTTCGTAGCCGGTGTTGGGTGACTCGAGCCCCAACGTCCTCGGAGACCCCTCGCCGATCTGGAAGCTCTCCCCGTTGTACTCCCCGGCCAGCGCGATCTGCGTCCCGTTGCTTGCGATCGCGTGCACCCGTTGCTGATTGCCCGCCCCCCATCGCGCCGACCACGCGAGCGATGGACACCCCGGGTTGGAAGAACAGGTCGACGTCGCGTCACACAACGCCGGATGGCAGGCGTCCGCGCCGCCCGAGCCGCCCAAGCCGCCCAAGCCGCCCGTGCCACCGGTCCCGCCCATTCCACCGCTCGCCGCGCCGCCGTCCCGCCCATCGCCGACGAGCCCGTCGTACTCCCCGCTCTTATAAGAAAGAAGGCAACCACCAAGCGCCACGATGCTCCAAGTGGCCGCGATAAAAAGAACATTCCGCATCAGAACCTCCCGGACAAACCCATTCCTCCCCCGCCCGGGACCACGATCGGCACGGGCACGAACGACGCCTTGCCCGCTTCCCCTTCCTTCGAGGACGGCGCGGTCAAGACGAGCACGAGGCCCACGCCCACGCCGGCAATCCCCACGCCCCACGCGACCGCGTTCGGCACGAGCAGGTTGTTGTACGTGTCGACGTCCGCCTGCTCGATCGTGCACGACCCGCCATCATCGCGCGTCTTCTTGCACGCGTCGAAGCCGCTGGCCTTCGACATGATGACCCCGCCCGTCACCCCCGCCGCGATGAGCCCCGCCACGCCCACGCCGCCCACGATGAACCCCGCCGTGCGCCGGAAGCTCGAAGGCGGCGGCGGCGTCCCGCCCCCCGTCGCCGACGCCGTCGCCGTGGGCACCACGTTCGCCGACGATGACCCCGAAGGCCCCGGCGCCGCCGGCGTCGCCACGAACTCCGTGCGCTCCTTCTCGGCCAGCGTGAGCTCGTGCTTGCGGTCCGGGCGCCCCTCGGCGCGCACCACGATCGTGTGACTCCCGGGCTCGACGTAGAGCGGCGCGGAAAGCGTCGTCGGCGAGAGCTCCGTTCCGTCGAGCACGACGGCAGACACCGGCTGCCCCGGCGGCACCACGATGCGCAGCCGCGGCACGCGCGGCGAGAGCGCGTTGATGCGCTCCTTCGCCACCTTCGCGCGTGGATCCTTGGCGTCGATCAGCGCGAGCCCGCGCTCCCAGTGCTCGAGCGCCCCGGCGATTTTCCCCTCGCCCTCGTCGCATTGCGCCACGTTGAAGAGCGTGTTCGCCACGGCGAAGAGCCCCATGCTCTCGCGCATCTTCGCGCAGCCCGTGGCCTTGTCGCCGGCCTCGATCGCCTTGCGCCCCTCGACGAAGAGCTGCTGCGCGCGCGCCTTGTCGGCCTTCTCGTCCGCGTGCGCGGCGCCGCCGATCACGATCGCCAGCGCGAGCGGCGCCGCGACGAAACACGCGCCCCGGAAGAGGCTCCGCACGGGTGTGTTCATTTTCCCCATTCGCCGAAGTCCGCCCCGCTCTTGACGGCCGGCCCCTTCTTCGTCGCGCTGGCCGTGGCCGAAGGAACGGGCGGCGGGGCGCCCGCGTCCTCGTTCACCACGCGCGCCGGACCGACCGGCAACACCGAGGGCGGCGCGCTCGGCGCCGCTGCCTCCACACGCGCGCTGCTCGCGGTCGTCGTCGAAGACGGCACCGGCGTGGGCACTGGTTCCTCCGCGGATCCACGCCCGAAGACCATGAACGCGATCACGCCGCCGAGCACGAGCGTGCCGACCGCGCCGCCGATCATCACCCCCCGCGCCGGCGTCGCGGACGTCGGCGTCAGCATCGGCGCCGAGGGATCGCGCCTCAGCGTGACCATGTGGCTGTCGACCGCGCCGGGGTTCGTCGTGCCGACCGCGGCGACGGGCGCGAGGTTTTGCGGCTCGCCGTGCTTGTCGAGCCACGCGATCGCCTTGCGCACGGCGGCTTGCATGCTGCGCGCGTCCTGGTAACGCGCGTTCATGTCGAAGGCGAGCGACTTGTCGACCACCTCGGCCACCTCCGCGGGCACACCTGGCATGACCACGCGGATCGGCGGGGGCGGCTGCGTCATCGCCTTGAGCAGGAGCTGGTTCAGCGTCGGCGCGTCGTGCACGTGACGGCCCGTGATCAGCGTGAACAGCGACGCGCCCACGGCCCACAGATCCGAGCGCGCGTCGACGCGGTTCCACTCGCCGAGGGCCTGCTCCGGCGGCATGAATGCGGGCGTCCCCATGGCGTTGCCCGTCTTCGTCATCTTCGCGGACGACTGCACCTCGCGCATGCGGGCGATCCCGAAGTCGAGCACCTTGAGCACGCCGTCCTTCGTGAGGAACATGTTCTCGGGCTTCAGATCGCGGTGCACGATCCCCTTGTCGTGCGCGGCGGCGAGCGTGTCGAGCAGCTGATCGGCGAGGCGGAACGACTCGGTGATCCCGAGGCGACCCGAGGGCCTCTGCCCGGCGAGCGCCTCGACGGTCTTGCCTTCGAGCAGCTCCATCACGACGAAGACCGAGCCGTCTTCGGCCACGTCGTCGTCGAGCACGCTCACGGCGCCGGGGTGGCCGACGTTGTTCGCGACGTACCCTTCGCGGAGAAAGCGCGCGCGCGCCTCGGGGTCCACCGAGAGCTCGAGATGGAGCATCTTGATGGCGCCGCGCTTGCCGTTCCTGTGCGTGCCCTCGTAGACCGCGGCCATGCCGCCGATGCCGAGCACACGATCGATGCGCCACTTGGATCGCAGCACCGTGCCGATACGCGCCTGCGCACGACGCGACACAGCGTCGTCAAGCTCGGTCGGCGCGTCGTGCATCACCGGCAAGGTCTGCATGCCCTCGTCATCCCTTACAATGTTTCCCCCGTGTTGTACAAGCGGTGCGACGGACCGTTCGCACCGGGGGCTTCCTGACACATTCCTTCCGACGCACCTGACGCCGGGGCTCGTCCACGCGGGGCGGATCACACCCCGATCGTTTACGACCGAGACGTGGGCATGATACCGTGAACAGCCTCGCCCCCCGGCTCGCGAGCGGAAAAACCATGCCGATTCACGTCGTTCAGCAAGGCGAATGCTTCTCGAAGATCGCCGAGCGATATGGCTTCGGTGATTATCGGGTCCTCTACGATCACCCCGACAACGCCGAGCTGAAAAAGAAGCGCGCGAACCCGAACGTGCTCGAGCCCGGCGACAGGATTGTGATCCCCGACAAGGAGCTCAAGGTCGAGGAGGGCCTCGCGACCGGCAAGCTCCATCGATTCCGCCTGCGCCAGCCGAAAAAAGAGCTTCGCTTGAAGCTCGAAGGCCACAACGGGAAACCCCTCGCGGGCGAGGCGTACGTGCTCGAGGTCGGGGGCGAGAAGCACGAAGGCAAGACTGACGGCGACGGGAAACTCGAACAGAAGGTCCCCGTCTCCGAGACCACCGGAAAACTCACGATCGCGGGGCGCGTGATTCACCTCCGGCTCGGGCACCTGAACCCACTCGACGCGAAGGACGGCGGCGTCTCCGGGGCGCAGGGGCGGCTCGCGAACCTCGGATACAATCCGGGCCCTGCGGACGGCGTGCTTGGCAAACGCACACGCACGGCGCTCGCGCTCTTCCAGCACGACGAGAAGCTCGAGATCACGGGCCAGCTCGACGATGCGACGAAAAAAACGCTCGAGGAAAAACACGGCTCCTGAGGGAACCCAAAGGCACGCACCATGGAGCGAACCCACGACGTCGCGTTCGGCAACCCGCGGGGCAAGGATTTCAATACGATCGTCCTCTCCGGGGTGGATCTCACGGTCCCCCTGGAGATGGACCTCGACGACGATCCGCTCCAGGACGACGAGGTCCGCCTCCGGAGCGAGGACGGCCATTACGAAAAAATCCTCCTCGCGAGCGACGCGGACGCGAAGCCCGACCCTTCCAGGCGGATCGTCCTTTACACGTTCCGCCTCGTGCCGCCAGGCGCGTATCGCATTTCGGTACGGATCGGGGCCGAGAAATGGCTCGACGTGGTGACGGGGCTCGTGGTGTCGAAGGAGGGGGCTTTCATTGGCGACAAGAAGCTCGGGACCGAGCCCGAGAGCGTGGCCGAGGAGAAGGCCGAGGCGCCCGCCGAGGATCCGCCCGAGGAGGCGCCGGACGAGGAAGAGCTCGGCGAGTTCGTGGACGTGAACGACGGCTTTTTCGAAGAGGGTGAGCGATGAGCGGCGACGGCGGAACCCCCGGCGGCGGCGCGTCGAGCGCCGTGACGACGTATTGCGTCCCGACGCTGAAGATCACGAAGGTCGCGTGCACCGCTGGCCACGTGCTGCCGAACCTCTTCGTCCTCTTCCGAAAAACTCCACCCAAACCCGGGGATCCCACGATTGGTAGCAAAATCGCTGCGATGTGGACGAGCGAGGAGACGCCCGCGGGGCCCGTGCCGCCGTACGTGCTCGGCATGACGGACGCGACCGGGTACCTCGGCCCACCCATCGATCACGCCTCGCCCACGTGCTTCGATCAGGTCCCCGACGCGTACAAGCTCCAGCAGGGGCAATCGTACGACGTGTATTTGATCCAGCACCCGAGCCTCGACCTCGCGTTGCGGATCGAAGCGGAGCTCAACGCGGGATCGAAGGCCTTCGGCGAGCCCAGGGCGCTCACGGTACGCGCGGACGCGCCCACGCTCGAGGTGCCCGAGGAATCGAAGGGCCTCCTGCCGGCCGGCGCGGATCTCTATGAAGGCTGGGTGCTCTTCCGGGACATGCCTTTCGCGGCGTGCGAGCCGGTGAAAAAGCAGGTGCAGCGATTGCAAGCGCACCTCGGCGCGCTCCGGTACATGGTGGGCACGTCGAACTTCCCTTACCTGCCGGACGCGGGCACGGATGCCGACAAATCCGGCGGCGTGAACGACGGGATCTTCGACGTCCGCACGATGAACGCGGTCTATCGATACCAGCAGGATGCGCGGTCGCGGGCGTTCCAGGTGAATGGCGGCGGCGCGTCGGGCCCGCATGCGGCGTACGTCGATTACGGGGCGAACTTCGCGCCGAAGGTCGATCGCGGCGCGCTTTCCGCGATGCAGGCGGAGCTCAAGGCGCTGAAGAAGCAGAAGGCGCTGACCGAGGATCAGAAGAAACAAAAGATCACGCTCGACGGGAAGATCAAGGCCGAGCAGGCCGACGTGAAGACCGCGACGAACATCGCGAATGCGTGGGCCTACCTCGACGGCAGCGAGATCGCGGCGCCGGCGGACAAACCGGACGCGGCCGACGGCGTGGTGACGGCGGCGACGGGCAAAGCGCTGAAGACGTGGCTTTTGCAGGGCCTGCGCAAGCCGGGGGCGATCCTGGTCTCGATGATGGATCCGCGGGGCTGGCTGAACTGGATGCGGCCCGAGGCGGCGCAATCGCTGCACGGCTGGAGCGAGCTCGTGAAGGCGCTCGGATTCGAGCACGGGATCTGCGTGAACCACACGTTCCGCAGCGCGCAGGTCGACATCGGCAAGGCCGGGTATGGGCGGAGCGCGCGGTCCATTCACAAGACGGGCCTCGCCATGGATCTCGGCATTGCGAGCGGCTTCGTGGACACGGTTTCGGGCTGGCCGGTGGCGTACACGCGTGAGGTCGTGGATGGCCGCGTGAAATGGCGGCTTCACGGCTCGGCCAAGCAATCCCTCCCCGGCGTGGCGGACGCGGCGGCGCACGCGGCGCCCCTTGTGGAGCGGCTCGTGGCGCTGCGGGACGAGCAATCGAAGACCCCCATCGCGGCGGCGATGCTCTTGCCGGCCATCGAAAAACTCCTCGCGGAGATCCAGGCGAATCCCGCGGGCTTCTTTGCAAAATACTACCGGGCCTCGATCGAGCGGTGGATGTACGACGCCTGGCACCCGGAAGGCGGAATCAAGGGCGCCACGATGACCGCGTCCGAGTTCTTCGCCGAGCACGAGCCGGGGAAGGCGGCAGAGGCGGGCGACCATGGCGCGTATCTCGACATCACGGCCGTCGGCGAGCTCCTCCACCTCGGCCGCATCAGCTCGTTCAAATCGGGCTGGGGACAGGCCACAAAGACGGTGAAGGCGACCGAGCTCGTCACGCTCGCCGACGCGCTCGACAAGGCGAAGACGAGCAAGACGGACGACGACGTGGTGACGGTGTCCCGCGGGAAATCGACGAAGCTCAAGTCGACGGTGCCCGCGCTGGACGCCGATTTCATGCGCCGATGGGCCGGGACGCTCAAGGACGCGAAGAAGGAGATCGCCAAGAGCGTCAAAACGAACACGCCGCAGCTCACGGTGACGCTCTCCTGGTCGGCGGCGAAGATCGAGGACGCGAAGAAGGTCGCGGCGAAGCTACGCGAATACGGAGACAAGCCGTTTTACGTGGTCGTCTCCGACGAGTCGCAGCCGCCGGTGCAATCGGGCGAGGCGTGGGCGAAATACATCGAGGAGCGGCCGCAAGCGCTGGAACAGCAGGCGCCCGCGAATCAGAACGTCAAGCAAAACACCGGGGCGACGGTGCCTTCGGCCAAACCGAAGGCGAGTAGCTGGACGGTGACGCTGAACCCGATCTTCGAGATCGGTTACGCGGCGCCGGCGGATTCGACGAGCGTGCCGGCGAGCGTGCTGATCATGCCCGGCGACGCGATCACCGTGCCCGCGCCGGGGCAGCCGATCGGCATGGAGTGGTGGCATTTCCAGCGGTCGGATCTGCTCGCGGACGAGAAGAGCCGAAAGCTCTGGGGGAGCTTCCTCCTCGAAGTCGGCTGGACGCGGGAGTGCTTGCTGGAGAATACCGGGCCGGCCCTGTATCACCGGGCCGGCGTGGGGTATCCGGAGTCGGAGCTCTCCGAAAAGGCGTACTAAAGCGAGGCCAGAAGCTCCGACGTGTTGACGATCGCGTGCGCGAACGTCGGCGCGTTGAGCACGTGGGCGGCGTGCATCATTTCGGGCCCGAAGGCCCCCGTCGCGTCTGTCACCAGCGTCACGTGATAGCCGAGCTCCATCGCGAATCGCCCGGTGGCCTCGACGCACGTATTCGCCACCATGCCGATGACGATGACCCGCGAAACCCCGTGCTGCTTGAGCTGCTGGTCGAGGTCGGTATTCGCGAACCCGTTTTGCGCCCAGTGCTCCTTGATGACGACGTCACCTTCCTTCGGCGCGAAATCCGGGTGCCACTCACCTCCCCACGAGCCCTTCTGGAAGACCTGCATCTTCGCGGACGCGAGCTGATAAGGGGTCGGATGCTTCCAGGTCGCGAAGTCCGTCGGCTCGGCCTTGTGGTGGGGCACGACGAAAATGCGAATGCCGGCGCCCCGCGCGGCCGCGACGATCTGACGGAGGTGCTCGAGGACGTTGTTCGCCTCGATTGTCTCTTTCAGGCGCGGAAAGAGCTTCCCGCCTTCGCTGAGGAAGTCGTTGTACGGGTCGATGAACAGGATCCCGGTCGCGTCGGCGGGATACACCTTCGTGGTCATGGTATCCGCTCCGTCAGGACGTGCTGCGCACGAAGGTCGCGATGTGCTCGGCCGTGGCTTCGGGGTGCTCGTGGTGCGGCCCGTGGCCGGCGCGCGGGTAGGTCAAGAGCTGGACCGTCGGGAGCTCCTGGTTCAGCGCGTACCAGTTCTCGACCGGGAAGATGATGTCGTGATCCCCGGCGACGTGCAGGATCGGCAACGTCGTGGCCTTCAAGGCCTGAAGGATGGGATCGGCGGGGAACAGCGGGCTCTTCGGCTTATCGCCGAGAACGGACGCGGCCCAGTCGGCGGGGACGGGGACGCTGCGATTCTCGGTGCGCTGCGCGATCCGATCCGCCGAGCGCCGCGCGGCCTCCCGGCTCGCCTGGGACCGCGGCTCGAAGAACAGAATGATCTCGTCCTCGAAGCTGTTCACGGGCTTCCCCGCCGTGTCGTAGAAGAGCTGCTCCGCGGGCTTGACGTTCGGGCCGGGCGGCGAGGTGCCGATCAGGACGACGTGGCTCAGGCGCTCGGGAAACATGGCCACCACCACCTGGGCGGCGAGCCCGCCGAGCGACCAGCCGCTGATCACCACGCTCTTCAAATCGAGCGCCTCGATCAGATCCCGCGCGTCCTTGGCGAGTGCGACGGGCGAATAATCTTTTTCGCCCGTCGAGAGCCCGAGGCCGCTGTAATCGAATGTGATGACCTGGAAGCCACGCGCCGCCAGGGCGTCGAGGAAGGCCGGATCCCAGACGTCCATGTTGCCGCGGAAGCGCGTGCACAGCACGATCGGCTTACCCGTCCCGATCGAGCGGTAAGCGATCCGCCGGCCATTGGACTCGACGAACTGGTTGGGCGTGGTGATGGCAGTGGCCGTAGTCATGGTTGAGCTCCTTCCTGAAGCAATCAGCGCCAGAAGCGTGTATCGCAACCGAACCGGCCCAGAAACCCGACCAAAGTCGGGTGTCCATGTAAGGCTACCCGCGCCGTGACGACGGGGATCGCCGCGCGTCGTCCGAAAGCTGCGCGGCGAATCGCACGAGCTCGGCGACCGACGAGGCCTGCATCTTCTGCATGACCTGCGCCCGCTGCTCCTTCACCGTCGTCTCGCGCGTCCCGAAATCCGCGGCGATCTGCTTGTTCAAGCGCCCCGCCACGACGCCCGCCATCACCTCGCGCTCGCGCGCCGAGAGGCTCTCGTACCGGCGCCGAAGCTCCGCGAGCCGCTCCGCCTCCTCCCGCGCGACCCGATCTTGCGCGAGCGCCTCGCGAATGGCGCGGATGAGCTCCTCGGCGCGGAACGGCTTCGTCAGGAACTCGATCGCGCCGGCCTTCATCGCGCGGACGGACATCGGGATGTCGCCGTGCCCGGTGATGAACACGATCGGCCGTGGAACCTCGGCCTCGAGCAGCCGCTGCTGCAATTCGAGCCCGCCGAGCTCCGGCAGCCGCACGTCGAGCACGAGGCAACCGGGGATGTCGTCTCGCCGCGCATCGAGAAATGCCTCCGCGGTCGGGAAGGTCTCGACCGCGAGCCCGATCGAGCCGAGGAGCCGCCCGATCCCGTCACGTACGGACTCGTCGTCGTCGACGATGAAGACCACCGGATCTTTCGAGCTCATGGCAATGCCCCGATCGCGAACGCGAACGTCGCGCCGAAGCCCTCGTTCGGGCGAGCCCACAACTTGCCGCCGTGCCGCTCGATGATCGAGCGGCTGATGGAAAGACCCATGCCGAGTCCGTTCTCCTTCGTCGTGTAGAACGCGTGGAACAGGCGTGCCTTGTCGATCGCGGGGTCGAGCCCGACGCCCGCGTCCTCGACCGCGACGTGTACGAAGTCCCCGCTCGCGCGCCGCTCGACGAACGTCCGTATCACCACGCGGCGCCGCGCCGGCGGCATGTCCTTCGAGGCCTCGGCCGCGTTGAGCATCAGGTTCAGCACCACCTGCTGCAGTTGCACCGGATCCCCCGACACCTGCGGCAGATCGGGCGACAACACCCGCTGCACGACGAGCCCCTGCCGCGCGAGCTCGGGCGCCACGAGCGGGACGACGTCGCGCACGACGTCGTTGAGGCAGCACGCGCGATGGCGGGGCGGCGAGCGCGACAGCAGCGAGCGGATCCGCAGGAGCACCATGCCTGCGCGCTCGCCGTCGCCGATGACCGCGGTGAGCGACTCGCGCACCCGCTCGAGGTTGGGCGGATCGGTGGCGAGCCAGTTCAGCGCGGCGTTCGCGTCGGCGATGATCGCCGCGAGCGGCTGATTGACCTCGTGGGCGATCGACGCCGCGAGCTCGCCGAGCGTCGTGACGCGCGAGACGTGCGTGAGGGCCGCTTGCGCGCGTTGCAGCTCGTCGGCCGCGCGCCGGCTCGCCGTGATGTCCGTCGCGGCGCCGACGATCTCGTGCTGCCCCGCGGCGTTGACGCGGGATCGGCCGACGACGCGGACGAGCTTCACGGATCCGTCCTCCATCACGAGGCGGTGCTCGTAATCGAAGGTCCCGCCGTCGCGCAGCGCCTGCCGCACGACATCCGCCACGCGCTCGCGATCGTCGTCGTGGATGCGGCTCGCGATCTCCGCGAACGTGGGCCTGGATTTGCTCGGGAAGCCGACGATCTCGCAGATGCCGTCGGACATGGTGAAGTCGCGGCGCAGGAGGTCGAAGCCGAAGGTCCCGGTGCGGCTCAAGCGCTCCGCCTCGGCGCGGTAGGCCTCGCTGCGCCGCAACGCCTCTTCCGACTGGCTGCGCTCGATCGCGATGCTCGTGACGCGGGAGCATCGCTCGAGCAGATCGAGGTCGGATTTCGTCGGCGTTCGTGGCTCCGTGGCGTAGATGCCGAACGCGCCGAGCACGCGGCCGTCGGACGAGAGCATCGGTAGCGACCAGCAGGCGCGCAGGCCGTGGGCCAGCGCGTTTGCTCGAAAGAGAGCCCCGAGCGGATCGTTCTCGATGTCGGCGATGACCACGAGCTCCCGCCGCCACACCGCCGTCCCGCACGAGAATGCGCTCGGGCCGATCGGGGTGCCGTCGATGGCGACCGTGTAGCTCCGCGGCAGGCTCACCACCGCGGCGTGCCGCAACGTCAGCCCATCCTCGTCGAGCAGGAGGATCGAGGCGCGGAGGCCACTCGAACCACGCTCCACGAGGTACACGACGCCTGCGAGGATGGCGGAGGTCGGCTCGCCGCGGGTGATCATCTCGAGGAGGCGTTGCTCGCCTGCGGCCTGGGCCTGGGCCTGCTTTTGGTCGTCGATGTCGGTGTTCAGGCCCCACCACGCCACGACGCCGCCGTGGTCGTCGAGCACGGGCCCGGCCTGGATCTGGAACCACCGGTAGACCCCGTCGGCGCGCCGGAGACGCGCTTCCATGCGCCCCTCCTTGCCGGAGGCGCGGAACGCGGCCCACGTCTCGAGGACCCTCGCGTGATCGTCGGGGTGGAACAGGTCCGTCTCCGCCCACGCCCACCCGAGGAGCTCCGCGTCGGCCTTGCCGGTGTACTCACCCCACCGGCGGCTCAAGAGCTCGAGTGATCCGTCCTGGCGGGCGCTCCAGACGAGACCGGGCAGCTCGTCGAGGATGCCGCGCAGCTCGCCTCCGGCCTGCAAGTGGGCTTCTTTTGCTGGCGAGCCGCGGTGCATCTACGCCCCCTACCCTACCTGTTTTTCTTCCCGAGCTGTACGGGATCGTCCGGATGGAGGGGGACAACACCCACCTTTGGTCGGATTTCCTCCGCCGAGGATCTCGGCCATACCCGCGCCCGTGAGCGCGTACGCCACGCGAGAACCGGAAGGGACGCTCGAGATGAAGGAAGAGACGTTCGAGGGCACAGGTGGGCTGAAGATTTTCATGCGCTCGTGGCGCCCGGGGACGCCGCGCGCCGTGGTCGTGGTGGTCCACGGCTTCAAGGCCCACAGCGGCCTGTACGAGTGGACCGCGGAGCAGTTCGTCGAGCATGGGTTTGCGGTGTACGCGCTCGACCACCGCGGGCATGGGCGCTCGGAGGGCGAGCGGCTCTACGTCGAGAAGTTTTCCGAGTACGTGGACGACGTGCACACGCTCGTGCGCCTGGCGAAATCGCGGGAGCCCGGTCTTCCGGTCTTCCTGCTCGGGCACAGCGCGGGCGGCGTCATTTCGAGCGTGTACACGCTCGAGCACGGCGAGGAGCTCGCGGGGTTCATCTGCGAGAGCTTCGCGCACGAGGTGCCCGCGCCGGACTTCGCGCTGGCGATTTTGAAGGGCCTGAGCCACATCGCGCCGCATGCGCACGTGCTCAAGCTCGAGGATGACGATTTTTCGCGAGACAAGAGCTTCGTCGAGCGGATGAAGAACGACCCGCTGATCGAGCGGATGGGGTATCCGACGCAGACCGTGGCCGAAATGGTGCGCGCGGACGAGCGGCTGAAGCGGGAGTTCCCGCTCATCACGCTGCCGGTGCTGATCATGCACGGCACCCTGGACAAGGTGACGTTGCCGCATGGCAGCCAGCTTTTCCACGAGAAGGCTGGATCGAAGGACAAGACCCTCAAGCTGTACGAGGGGCATTTCCACGATCTGCTGGCCGACGTCGGCAAGGAGGACGTGCTGCGCGATATCGTCGGGTGGATCGCGGCGCGGATTCCGGGGGCGCGGGGCTAGGGCCTACAGCGCGCCTGCGACGCCGGCTCCGTGCATTCGGAACTGTTCGAGAAAGGCGCGCGCCTCGGCTTCCGTTTCGACGAACGCCACGGGCCGGATCCTGGTCGGCTCCAGGGCGCGTACGGCGCGCATCATGAGGGTCGACACGACGCGCGCCGTGAACGAGGCGCCGATGATCGCCGAGCCACGGAGGCTTTCGCGCACACCTAGGAATTCATTCGCCGCCACCGCGCGCCGCGCCTCCGTCGTGACGGTGCCCATCGCCGTGACGTCCGCCATCCAGAAGACGCCGTCCCCGGTGCGCTTGGCGAGCGCTCGGAGCACGTTGATCTGCGAGCGCATGTCCTCGCCCAGCACATCCCCTCGCATGCGAACGTAGTACAGGTCGGGAGACTCGATCCTGTGCAGGTGCGTGCCAAAGGGCTCCCATCGCTCGCTCGGTGGAACACGCATCGTTTCCCGGGACACGCGATCACGATACGCGAACACCCTGCGTGAGCGTCAAAAATCCGACAGGTGAACGGAGGCGGAAGCGACAGCCATGCGGGACCGCCTCGCTCCAAAGGAGCTCGAAACGTTTCCCTCATCCTCCTCGCTGAGCGACGAGTCGGCACAGAACGGCCCCCGCGGCCTCCTCGCCACGAGAGGAAGCCCCGCGGAACGCGCCCCCCGTCCTCATCGCTTCGCTAAAACGCAGCCGGAAACGTTCCTCGCTTCCTTCTCGCTTGGCGATGACGCGCCGTGGAACACTCGCTCCATCGTCGCAGCTTGCCTACGAAGCATCCGGGAACGTCCTCCCCTTCTTCATCGTCGCGCTATGACGCACCCGGGAACGTTCCCCGCTGCCTTCTAGCTTGGCGATGACGCACCGCAGAACATTCCCCCCATCCTTCTAGCCCGACGAGGACGGCGCCAGGAACGTTCCGACCTCGTTTCCAGCGGATTCGTGCCCACGGCGGCGGAAACGGAAGCGGTAGCGGTAGCGGAAGCGGAAGCGGCGGCGGAGGCGGCAGCGGCTGCGGAGGCGGCTGCGGAGGCGGCTACGGCCGGACGCCCTTGAACCCCTCGCCTTCCCTCCCGTAGAGTGCCCTCGCCTGGCCCACGCCGTGGCATCGCCATGCATCCGCGCCCCAGAGCCCTCCTCGTCCCCATCCTCTGGCTCGCCGCTTCCCTCCCCGGCTGCACGAGAGACGCCGTTCCGCAGGGATCAGCGAGCGCGTCGAACCCGCTCTCCGACGAAGCGCCCGCGCCTTCGGCGTCGAACGACGCCTCGAAGCGGCTCGATTGCGAATGGGTCCGCCAAAAGGACAACTGCTGGCAGACGATGAAGCGCGAGATCCGCGCCTGCCTCGGCCCTCTCCCGATCGAGGGCACGCTCGCGCGTGACCAAAAAACCTGCACATCCTCGAATGCAGAGGTGCTCTTTCGACCCGAGGCGCCGAACGCGCCCACCTGGGCCCTCGACATCGAGGTGCGCGTCGCGAACAAGACCTGCTTCCGCTATCGCGACACGGGCCCGGAGACAGGGACGAGGACGGACACGCCCCGGGTACACGTCCTCGAGGGGCCGACCGGCGCGACGATTTCGTTCACGTCGGGCATGCCCCTCACGCTCGTGTGCCCCGACGGATCGACCTTCCGCGCGGGCCCTGCGGACCTGGGCCTCGAAGGATGCATCACGGAGCGTGTCTGGGAGGGCGCGCTCCCGCTGGGCGGAGGGAACTTCCACCCCGACACGTCTCCGATCTGGCTCTCGCTCGATCCACGCTGGGGGCACGTCTTCGAGTGCGAACGCCCGCGCGACTGAGCTTTGCCGGGCTGCGTCGACGGCGATGAGCCCATCCACGGAGAGGGAGGACGACCATGGGTGACGAACAGCCGACCCTGGAATCGAACGGCGACGCGCCGGACACGACGCCGACGCGTGCGCGCTACGAGCAGGCCCTCGCAGCGACCCGCGGGGCGGAGTCAGATTCGGCCCTGCGGGAGCGCGCGGCGATCCTGTACGACTTTGCGGCGTTCATGGAGCGGGAGGACCTGGGGTACGCGCTCGACCTCTGGAACCAATGCATCCCGCTCCATGAGCAAATGGACGACGCGCGGGGCAAAGCGGAAACGCTCAGCCCAATAGCGAAGCTTACCGCGGAGCAGGGTGACGTGGAGCGCGCGCTCGACCTCTTGAATCAAGCCATCGCGATCCATGAACAAATCGGCAACGATTGGGGCAAGATCGACGCGCTCATCTACATGTCCTTCAGGGTCAGCGAGCACGGAGACGAGGAGCGCTCGCGCGACCTCTGGAACCAGGCCACAACATTGATGGATACGACCCAACAGCATCCGGGCTGACGGGTATGCCGCCCGATTGCATCCCGGCGTGGACCCGTGTACAGCGTGTGACATGCGCTTCCGCCCTTCGATCCTGTTGCTGTCGATCGCCCTTGCTGGATGCCGCGGCGCTGCGTCGCCGGCCGCATCTTGCGTGGAGCCCACGGAGGTTCGAGCGCTCCAGGAGGAACTCGACGCGAAAAACCGCAAGAGCCTTGCATCGGCGATCGCGGGCGCCCTGGCCACGCCCGGGTACGAGCGGATCACGCCCACCGTCGTCATTGAGTTCATCCCCGGATTGTCCCCAGAGAATCCCAGGTCCGACCGTCCTCCGCCGACGGTACTCGCCAAGGCCCCCGAGCGTGGCCTGCACGCGCAGGAGTCCATCGTGGCCACGGCGGCGGCCGAGAATGCCCCCTCGAAAATCGTGTTTGCCACGACCGAATGCTCGGCCGGGAGCTCCTGTGGTTGCGAGCTCCGCCCGGAGTACCACTTCGCCTCGGCCCCCGGCGGCCGGGTGGTGATCGTCCGCCTGAGCCCCCAGATTCACCGCGACCCGGTCTCTCAATGCGGCCCGTGCGGCTTCGGGTGCGGGATGCCGTCACCGCCGCTGAACCCAACCTCGTACGCACTGCCGGTGGACGACGTGTCGAAGGTGGACATCATCGACGTGCCTTATGAATGGCACCGCTTGAACGTGGAATGCGAGAAGATGATCCCGGCGCCTTGAGAATCCGGGTGCGCCGCCCCCGGAAGCCTGAGCATTGGTCTCATCGCGAGGCGTCGCGCCGGGGCGCTGCCCCGGGCCCCGCGGGGGCTGTTCGCCCCTCGACCCGAACCAGGGCAAGCCCTGGACCATTTGGGGAAGAACTGCGCGATGCGCAGTTCTTCCCACAGGCCGGTGGCAAGACCA
>NZ_JAGTJJ010000015.1 GCF_028435365.1 Polyangium jinanense
CGATGAACTGCGCGATGCGCAGTTCATCGACCCCGGGTCCAGCGCTTGCGCTGGTCCGGGTCCAGGGGTGGACAACCCCTGGTCGGGTCCGGGGTGAAACCCCGGCGCTACGCCGTGGCCCAGAGGCCCCTCCCCGCGCGGGAGAGGGGCCCGGGATCGCGATCTAGAACCCGGCGCGCCGCGAGCGCAGGCGCCGCGCAAAGGCCGCAAGGCCAAGCGCAAGGCCGAGCACGCCTGCCGAGCCCGCGTCGCCACGCGTGCTGCTGCCTGCCGCACGGCAATCGCAGCCGCTGTCGTCCGGGGGAAGGCCGCCGCCCGCGCCGGCCGAGCCACCCGCGCCCGCGCCGCCCGCGCCGCCGGCACCACCCGCGCCGCCGTCACCACCGGCGCCACCGCCGCCGCCTGCGCCGCCCTCGCCCGTCTCGCAGACGCCCGCCTCGCACCTGCCGTCGGTGCAAGCCGTGCCGTCAGGCACCGTGCCGTCGTCTGGGCAATCGTTCGTCGCGCCGTCGCAGAGCTCCGAAAGGTCGCATTCCCCCGCCGCCGGCCGGCATTCCGTGCCCGCCACGGCGAGCGCGTCGGCCGGACAATCCACAGCCTGTCCGTCGCAGCTCTCCGCCACGTCGCAAAGGCCGATTGCCGCGCGGCACACGGTGCCGGCGCTCGACACCACGTCCGCCGGGCAATCGTTCGCCGCGCCGTCGCACGTCTCCACCGCGTCGCAACCGCCCGCCGCGGCTCGGCACTCGGTGCCCGCCGCGACCTTCGCATCCGCAGGGCAAGCGCCGTTCACGCCGTCGCAGCTCTCCGCCGCGTCGCAAGCGCCCGCCGCGGCACGGCACGCGGTGCCCGCCGGGACGAGGTTGTCGCCGGGGCAGAGCGGCGTGAACCCGTCGCAGATCTCGTCGACGTCGCACGCGCCCACGGCCGCGCGGCAAACGAAACCGCCCGCGGCGACCGCGTCCGCAGGGCAAGCGTTGCCTGCGCCGTCACAGGTCTCGGCCGGATCGCAGCCGCCGATCGAGGCGCGGCACTCGGCGCCCGCCGCGACCTTCGCGTCCGCGGGGCAAGCGGTGCTCGTCCCGTCGCACGCCTCGGCCACGTCGCACGCGCCGCCTGCCATGCGGCACTCGGTGCCGGCCGGGGTCGGCGTGCAGGTGCCCACCGCGCCCGCGAGGTTGCAGGCCTGGCAATCGCCCGCCGCGCTGCCGCCGCAGGCCGTGTTGCAGCAGACGCCGTCGGCGCAGAAACCGCTCGCGCAGTCCTTTCCGGCCTGGCATGCCTGCCCGTTGTCGAGCTTGTTCTGCGGCGTGAACAGGTACGCGGCGCCGCTGCTCGCGGCCGCGCCGGTGTGCGCCACGGCGCCGACGATCGCCCACGAGCCGCTCACGCCGACGGAGTGACCGAACTGATCGCCGAGCCCGGAGTCCGCGCCCGTGAGCTTCTTCTCCTGGGCCCACGTGCCCGCGTTCCGCAGGAACACGTACGCCGAGCCGGTCGATTGCGGTTCGTCGTAACGCGCGCCGATGACTGCCGTGTCCCCGACGATCGACACGGAATGGCCGAACTGATCCCCGCCGTCGCCATCCGCCGCGAGGATCTGCGCCTGCTGCGCCCAGACGCCTGCGTTCCGCGTGTACGCGTACACCTTGCCTTGCGAGGCGACGGCGAGCGGCGCGGCGATGAGCGCGGTGTCGCCCGAGACCGCGACGGAGTAGCCGAACCAATCGTTCGGCTTGCCGTCGGGCGGGGCGAGCTTCGCTTGTTGCGCCCACACGCCCGCGGTCCGGAAAAACACGAACGCCGAACCCGACACCGAGCCATTGTCGTCATCGCCGTACGCGCCGACGACGATGGTATCGCCCGAGACCGCGACGGCCGTGCCGAACTCGTCCTGCCCCGCGGCCGCCGCGCCTGCCGTGAGCTTGGCGCCTTGCAGCGCGAACGTGGTCGCGCCCTTCACGTAGACGTAGGCGGATCCGGCGTCGACGTTGGCGCCGTTGTCGTCGAACGGCGCGCCGACCACGAGCGTCGTGCCCGAGATGGCGACGGACGAGCCGAACCGATCGCTTGCGGCCGCGTCGTTCGCGGTGATCTTCTGGAGCTGCGTGAAATTCGAGCCGAAGGCCGTTCGCTGGAAGACGAAAACCGCGCCGCGGCTGGCGTTGTCGATCGGGGCGCCAACCGCGATGATGTTGCCGGAGATGGCCACCGTGCGGCCGAACCGATCGCCTGCCGTGAGCGTGGCGTCGCCCGAGAGGAGCCTTTGCGTCTGCGTCCAGGTGTTGTTCCCGGCGTTCCGGAGGAACACGTATGCCGAGCCCGCGTCCGCGCCCTTGGCGGCGTCGTCGTCGTCCGGCGCGCCCACGACGGCCGTGTCCCCGTCGATCGCCGCGGCATAACCGAACGCGTCGTCCGCCGCGCCGTCGTTCGCCAGGAGCTTCTGCGACTCGGCCCATACGATGGGATCGACCACGATCGGATAGACCGCGCCCGTGTCGTCGACGTGAATGGCGAGCCGGCCCTCTTCGGCCGAAAGGAACGACGGGAGCACGCGGCCGTTCGCGTCCGTGACGTAAAGGTCGGTGTAGCGGAGGATCACCTCGCCGGCCTCGTCACGCAGGAGCGCCGCGTCCGCCTCGGCCGTGAGCTCAGGCAGGAGCCCCTCGGCGCGCATCGAAAGCGTGACCGTTCCGCCGCCCGCCTCGCGGCACGCGGGCCGCTTCGCGAGATCGAAGCCCTGCTCCAGGCCGAGCGGGCCATTCAAATACCACTCCACGACGTCGCCGCGGCGATATTCGGCGCGATTGCCACGCGCCTCGGGCGAAGCCTCGGCAGCCGGCTCGAGGTCGCCGTCGCAGCCCACGGCGTCGAGCGAAAGCTCGAACGGGCGATCGGCGCGCACGTCGACGGCGACCCGCACGCCCGCCGGGGAGAGCTCCGCGGAGAGGCCCTGCGCCGGGTTCCTGGCGGAAATCGTGCCTTTGTCGCCGCGCTCCAGGCGATACGCGGGCGAGGCATCCTTTTGCACCGCCGCCACGTAGGCCGCGCGCAGCCCCGCGTGATCCACCGCTTCCCCTACCGGGGGCGTTTTCGCCTGCGCCGAAAGGGAAGCGTCCCCCGATTGCGGACCCCTGTCGTCCGCCCCGCACGCTGCCGCGAGCGAGACCGGAAGAGCAAACCACCATCGCTTCGCTGCCAACATTCTTCACCCCGTATCGTGAAGGGAAAAAGCTACACTCTGGACGAGCGGCCATGTTACCAAAGCCGTACGTGCAGAGCGACGCCTTACGGCGGAAGCACGTCCGCTTCGCCTCCGCGTGTGTGCCGGGACCGCGTTGGGAGGGTCACGAAAAAGCGACCATGCGAGCTGCCTGGCCCGTTGATGTAGCGGCGTGAGCGACTATGCTGCGCCGCCATGTCGGAATTTTTGGCGGACAAGAAGCGCACGCACTCTTGCAACGCGCTGCGTGCGAGCGACGTCGGCAAGGACGTCGTGCTGATGGGCTGGGTGGCGCATCGCCGGGACCACGGCGGCCGGGTGTTCATCGATCTGCGGGATCGCGAGGGCCTGACGCAGGTGGTCTTCGGGCCGGAGATCGGGAAGGAAGCGCACGAGCTCGCCAGCGAGCTGCGCTCGGAGTACTGCATCGGCATCGCCGGCAAGGTGGTGACGCGCGTCTCGTCGGGTGGGCAGCCCAATCCGAAGCTCGCGACCGGCGAGGTCGAGGTGAATGCCGAGACGCTCCACATCTTCTCGCGGTCGGAGACGCCGCCGTTCCTCATCGAGGACGAGATCGACACGCGCGAAGAAATCCGGCTGAAGCACCGCTACCTGGATCTGCGCAGGCCCGCGCTGCAGCGAAACTTCCTGGTGCGCTCGAAGCTCTACCGCGCCGCGCGTGATTACTTCCACGGCGAGGGCTTCACCGAGCTCGAGACGCCGTTCATGGTGAAGTACACCCCCGGCGGCGCGCGAAACTTCCTCGTCCCCTCGCGCCTCAATCCGGGGAACTTCTATGCGCTCGCCGAGTCGCCGCAGATCTTCAAGCAGCTCTTCATGGTCGCCGGCTTCGAGCGATATTTCCAGATCGTGCGTTGCTTCCGCGACGAGGACCTCCGGCTCGATCGCCAGCCCGAGTTCACGCAGGTCGACGTGGAGATGTCCTTCATCACCGAGGAGGACATTTACGCAACGATGGAGGGCCTCATCGCCCGCGCCTGGAAGGACGTGCTCGACGTGGACCTGCCGCGCCCGTTCCTGCGGATGAGCTACCGCGAGGCGATGCTCAAATATGGCTCCGACAAGCCCGACCTGCGCTTCGGGCTCGAGCTCGCCGATCTGACGGAGGTGCTCCGTCCGCTCGAAGGAGGCGGCGTGCCGCTCTTCAAGGGCGCGCTCGAGCAGAAGGGAATCATCAAGGGACTCCGGATCCCGGCAAAGGAAGCCGCGTCGCTGTCGCGCACGGAGGCCGACAAGCTGGAAGAGTTCGTGAAGGGATTCGGCGCGCGCGGCCTCGCGCGGGCGCGGGTCGGCGAAGGCGGCGAGTGGACGCAGTCGCCGCTCAGCAAGACCGTGACGCCCGAGGCGCGGGCCGCAGTGAACGCAGCGCTCGGCGCCGGCCCCGGCGATCTGCTGTTCTTCCAGTTCGGCTCGTTCAAGCTCGTGAACGCAGTGCTCGGCGGCCTGCGCCTGCACCTCGGGCACAAGCTCGGGCTCGTGCCCGAAGGCCAGTGGCGTTTCCTCTGGGTCACCGATTTCCCGATGTTCGAGCAGGCCGAAAGCGGGCAATGGGTCGCCGCACATCACCCGTTCACGTCGCCGAAGCCGGAGCACGTGCAATACCTCGGCACCGACAACGGTCGCGTGGAGGCGCGCGCCTACGACCTCGTGCTGAACGGCAACGAAATCGCAGGCGGCTCGATCCGTATCCACCAGCGCGAGGTGCAAGCCAAGGTCTTCGCCGCACTCGGCCTCTCCGAGGACGATTTCCGCGCAAAGTTCGGCTTCCTCCTCGACGCATTCCGCTACGGCCCGCCCCCGCACGGCGGCATCGCCTTCGGTCTCGACCGTCTGACGATGCTCCTCTGCAACGCAGGGAGCCTGCGCGACGTCATCGCCTTCCCGAAGACGCAAAAAGGGACGGATCTCATGACGGACGCCCCCACCGGCGTCGCCCCCGAGCAGCTCGACGAGCTCGGCGTGCAGCTCAAGAAGGTCTGAGGCAAGGGCGGAGGCGGGGCGTCGCCCCGCACCCCAGAAGGGGGCTCCCCGCCCCCTTCACCCCGGGCCAGGCACGGCCTGGACCGAAGGCGGATCAACCGCGCGATGCGCGGTTGATTCGACGGATCCGTCAGCGTCTCCGCTCAAGGCTCCACGGAGACGTCGAGCCTCGCTTCGAGCGATTGCATATCGAAGTAAGCTGGATTGTTCGGTTTCATCGTGACGGAAAGGATCGTCGCCGTGAACCGAAGCTGCCCCGCCTTCACCGAACGCTCGGCGCATCTATCCATTTCGCTCGCGTCGAGCTCGATCACGCTCTCCACGAGCGCCGAGTGAGGGTCGTGCACGTCCTCGAGCCCCGCGATCAAGATCTGCACGCCCGGCGCATACGAATGACCCTCCGCCCCATTGTATGCCTGCCCTGTCCAGCCGAAGAAGTAGGCATATCCAACAGGATGGCCGTCGATGGACTCGATCGTCGCCGTGACGCCCGTGCAACAAAATGGACCGATCGAATCATTGTTGTTGGGTGTCGCTTCATCGGGCAGCAGGAACGTCGACTGGACGAGCGACGGGTCCAGCCCGTCCGGACCAGGGCAAGCATCGAGCTCCTCGCTCTCGCAACCGAAGGTCAACACCGCCAAACCAACCCAAAGCCACTTTGCAAAGCGCATGGCCAGCGCGTATGCACGGCGGATGCCAGCCGATGTACTGCGCGATCCCAGGAGGGAGAACACGCGCAGAACCACGAACAGGTGACAACGTGGCATTTATCACCCCCAAATGCGCCAGGTTGTCTCGGCCGCAGGGGTAGAGCGCGGGCCGATTCAGCCACTTGGCGCGGCTCACCCCATGGAACAGTGGAATGCTCCAGGCCTTCGACGGCACAATCTCCCGGATCGCATCGAATACCCGCTCCCGCCACCGTCCCCGCTTCTGCTCCATTGTTTCCACGCCCGACAGCGCGTTGCCGACGTCCGTTTTTCTTGCTCGAATGAACACGTCGTGAACGACTCGACAATCGACCCAGCGGCTCGAAGGAGATGGGCACTGGGCGCTCTGCGGACGAGGCCGCGCATCGTGGCTCGGCCTCACAGGAGACGTCCAGCATGCGAAGAAAACCGGGAGGCTGCCGATATGAATACCATCTCGAAGCTCGGAACGCTGCTGCTCGCGCTGTCTGCCTTGATGGCCATGGGCACGGGCTGCGCTGCGGGGGCTTCCGAAGCCAACACCGACGACGATATCGAAAGCGCCGAGGACGCAACCGTCGCGGACGCAGACGAATTGTCCACGACGGAAGATGCCGCGGCCCTCTCGACCGGGTGGGGGCCCGGCAGATATTACGGCGGCGGCTCTTGTGGAGCACCGTGCGGCGCGTACGGGTACCGGGGCGCTTGCTCCCGCGGCTTCGCGGACGACTTCGACGTGTACCGCGGCCCTGGCGGCGGGTACGGCGTCGTCGGCCCCCGCGGAAACGTCGGCTTCGTCGGCCCCGGCGGCGGGTACGGCATCGCCGGCCCGGGCGGCGCGATCGGCGTCGGCCCCCGCGGAAACGTCGGCTTCGTCGGCCCCGGCGGGAACGCCGCCATCTACTAATCGTGCACGAGCGCCATCGCGCGTCGTGCCAAACCAGCGATGATGGCTGAGCACGTCATCGCTCCTCCGTGGCGGCCGCCACTTTTTCGCAATGGCGGCCGCCACCCCTGGCGGGAAAGGGCTGCGAACGTTCTTCGACGCGCCGCGTCCCGATTCGCGTTTTTGCCGACCAAACGGCTTGACCGCTGGAGCGCCGAAAGTAGCCTCTCGACAGGAAGGAGATCGCATGAGCGCACGACGGCCGAGCCGGCTGCACCACACGGCATACGTCTCGAAGGATCTCGAGAAGACGCGAGCATTCTACGAGGAGATCATCGGGCTACCTCTGGTCGCCACATGGTGCGAAGCCGACGAGCTCTTCGGCGAGGTGCGGACCTATTGCCACTGTTTCTTCGGCCTCGAGGACGGGAGCGCGCTCGCGTTCTTCCAGTTCGCCAGTGACCGCGATCAGAATCTCTTTGGTCCGCCGATGCCAGCGTCGCCGTTCCACCACATCGCGCTGACGGTCGACGCCGAGACGCAGCGCGCGATCGAGTCGCGCATCGAGAAGGCAGGCTATCGCGCGCCAGACACGTACGTGCTCGAGCACGGGTACTGCCGGTCGGTCTACGTGAAAGACCCGAATGACATGATCGTCGAGCTCACGTGCGACGCCCCGAAGGCGGTGACGCCGGACGTCGAGGAGGCGCGGCGCAAGGAAGCGCATCGCGAGCTTGCCCGCTGGCTTTCCGGCGACCACACCTCGAACAACAGCTACCGGTGATGTCGGGTTGAGGCGCGCGACGCTCACGTTCGACAACGGGCCCGACCGTGCAATCACACCGGCGGTGCTCGACATCTTGCGGCGAAGGAACGTCCCGGCGCACTTCTTCGTCCTCGGCAAGCATCTCGCGGAGCCCGAAGGCCGCGCGCTCGTCGCCCGCGCGGTCGCCGAAGCACATTGCGTCGGCAATCACTCGTTCACCCACGAGATTCCGCTCGGCGACGATCCGCGGCCCGACGCCGTCGCCGCGGAGATCGCCGCGACCGACGCGCGCCTCAAGTCGCTCGTCCCTGGCCCCAAGCGCTTTCGGCCGTTTGGCGGCGGGGGCATCCTCGGGCCGCATCTGCTCAGCCGCGCGGCCGTCACTCACCTCGTCGAGCAGGGATACTCCTGCGTCCTCTGGACCTCCGTCCCGCGCGACTGGGTCGACCCGAATGGCTGGGTGGCGCGCGCGCTCGCGGATTGCCTTGCCCAGCCGCACGCGGTCGTCGTCCTGCACGACATCCCGGATGCATGTCTCGCGGGGCTCGAAGGCTTCCTCGACGCTGCGGAGCGCGAGGGGATCGAGCTCGTCACCGACCTTCCGCTCTCCGTCACGCCGATCCTCGACGGCAAGATCGTCGGCGATCTCGACGCCATCGTCGCAAAATGAATTGACCGCAGCAGGCGATGGCTTAGAGCATCGAGCAGCGAACGGTTCGATGCTCCTGGAGGTAGACCTTGAAGCTGTCGTCGCTCTCCGCAAACGAAAAACCCTTCATCGGTGTACGCCGCGCGGACGGGATCGTAAACGTGAATGCTGCCATCCCGGGACTGCCGACCGACGTGGGCGCGCTCCTCCAGTCGCCCGCCTACGACGCGCAGCAGCTTGCGGACGTCGTCGAGCGAACGGCGGTGAGCTCGCTCCTCCGCGACGACGAGGTCCGGTTTCGTCCGGTCATCCCGGCGCCGGGCAAGCTGCTCTGCCTCGGGCTCAACTATGTCGATCACGCGGCGGAGAGCGCTCACCGTGCGCCGGAGTACCCGGTCGTCTTCGGGCGTTATCCGACGAGCCTCGTCGGTCATGGGGAGCCGCTCGTGCTGCCGTCGGTCTCGACGCACTTCGATTACGAGGCCGAGCTCGGCGTCGTGATCGGAAAGACCTGCCGCAAGGTTTCTCGCGAGCAGGCGCTCGAGCACGTCGCCGGGTATACCTTGCTGAACGACGGCTCGATTCGCGACTATCAAATGCGCACGCACCAGTGGACGATCGGAAAAAACGTCGATGCTACCGGCGCGCTCGGTCCCGAGCTCGTCACCGCCGACGAGCTGCCTGCGGGCGCAAAGGGCCTCGTGCTTCGCGGCATTCTCAACGGAACGATCATGCAGGAGGCGAACACCTCGGACATGATCTTCGGCGTCGCCGACGCAATCGCGATCCTGTCCGAAGTGATGACGCTCGAGGTCGGCGACATGATTGCGACTGGCACGCCCGGGGGCGTCGGCTTCGTGCGCAACCCTCCGGTTTTCATGAAGCCGGGAGACGTGTTCGAAGTCCAGGTCGAGCGAGTCGGTACGCTGCGCAATCACGTCGTCGCCGAAGGACCGGGGCCGTTGAAGGGATCGGCGCTCTAGGAACCGGAGCGCCACCCACCTCCGAGTGCTTGGTAGAGATTGACCACGGCCAGCCATTGCCGCTTCCTCGTCTCGATCAGCTCCATTTGCGCGTCCAGAGAATCCCGCCGGGTCAGCAGGACTTCCATATAGTCAGCTCGAGCAGATTGAAAAAGAACCGTGGAAACTTCACTCGACCGGGTGAGTGCCTCCACCTGCTGCGACTGGAGCTCATAAACTTTTTCAAGGTTTTCGATCCGCGCCAGTTGATTCACGACGTCGGTGAACGCTTGCAGGAGCGTCCTCTCGTAGTTGAACACCGCCTGAAGCTGCCGGGCGTTCGCCGAGCGATACTGGGCCTCGATCGCTTGTCGGTTCAGGAGCGGCGCCGCAAGATTCCCCGCCAGGTTGTAGATGATCGAGTCCGGCGTCACGACGAGGTGCTTGGCGTTGAAGGACCTGTAACCGACCGCGGCATCGATACTGAGCGAAGGGTAGAACTCCACCTTCGCCACCTTCACGTCCAGCTTCGTGGCCGAAAGCTCCAGCTCGGCTTGCCTGATGTCCGGGCGGTTCTTCAGCAGATCGGAAGGAAGTCCCGACGTCACCTTCGGCAGAGGATCCTTGAGCTTCTGAACGTTTCGGCTCACGGTCTGCGGGTAGCGACCGACCAGGAAGTTGATCCTGTTCTCGGTCTGAATTTTCTCCTGCTCGAGGCCGTAGAGGCGGCTCTTGTTCTTCAACACCTCTGCTTCGAACCTCTGAACCGCGAGCTCCGTTACCCGGGCAGCCTGCTTCTCGAGCTTGATGATCTCCAGCGCGTCCCCCAGGATTTCGACGTTCCGTTTCATGACGTCGAGTTGGCTGTCGATGGCGACCAGCTCGAAATAAGATCTGGCGATTTCGGCGACGATCTGCGTCACCATGAAATTCCGGCCTTCGATGGTCGCGAGGTAGCGGAGGTCGGCCGATTTCGTGGCGTTCCGCAGTTTCCCCCAGACGTCGACCTCCCACGAGCCCCATAGTCCGAACGTGAAGTCCCCCAGATTCTGCGGCAATCCGTGGCTTTCGTCGCTGACGCCCTGGCTCGTGTTTTTTCCCACTCTTTCGACGCCGACACCAGCCCCGACGCCGACCTTCGGGAGGTAATCGCCTTGCCTCGCCGACACTTCATTGCGGGCGATGATGATCTCTTGCAGCTGGATGTTCAGCTCCTGGTTTTTCTTGAGCGCCGTTTCGATGAGCGCCCGGAGCTCGGCGTCGTCGAAGAATTCACGCCACACCGTCTGCGTCGCTCTCGCGGGCGGAGGCGATGCGTTCGAGGTGTTGCTCGAACGCCCGAAGCTCTGCGGAATCGCCTTGCTCGGCTCCCTGGGCTCGTTTCCTTCCAGAGAAGGGATGCAGCCCGTCGCGAAGAAGCAGATGCACGCCAGCGTGGCGACCGACGGTGACAACCCTTTCCTAGACATAGTGGCTCACATTCTCGGTCAAGGGTTCGTCTTCTTCGGCCTGGATCAGACTCCTACGTTCCGCGAGTGTCCCGAAGATGAAGTAGAGACCCGGCACGATGACCACGCCGAATACGGTGCCGAAGAGCATTCCACCGAGCGCCGACGCGCCGATGGTGCGGTTGCCGATGGCGCCCGGCCCCGTCGCGATGACGAGGGGAATCAGGCCCGCGATGAAGGCAAAGGATGTCATCAAGATGGGGCGGAAGCGTGCCTTCGCTCCCTGAATGGCCGCCTCCATCACCGACGCTCCCTTGTGGTGTGCCTGGACGGCAAACTCGACGATGAGGACTGCGTTCTTGCCGAGGAGGCCCACCAGCATGACGAGCCCAACTTGAGCGTAAATATCGTTCGCCAGGCCGAGGAGCTTCAGCATCAGGAAGGAGCCAAACACGCCGACGGGTAACGAGCAGATGACCGCGAGCGGGAGGAGGAAGCTCTCGTATTGGGCAGCGAGCACCAGGTACAGGAATGCGAGAACGACCAGGAAGATGTAGACGGCCTCGTTCCCACGCTTCGCCTCGTCGTAGGAGAGGCCTTCCCACGCGATGTCGTAGCCGCGTGGCAACGTCTTCGCGGCGACCTCACGGACGGCCGCAATCGCATCTCCGCTCGTGTACCCCTTTGCCGGGCCGCCGCGGATCGCCGCGGAGTTGTACATGTTGAACCGCGTGATCTCGTTTGGTCCCTGCGTCTTCTTCAGCTTCATGAACGCCGAGTACGGCACCATCTCTCCCTTGTCGTTCTTGACGTACAAGCTCATGACGTCCGAGGGGAATCGCCGGTATTCCGGCGCCGCCTGGGTGTACACCTTGAAGAAGTTGCCGAAGCGGATGAAGCCCTGCTCGTAGGTGCTGCCGATGAGGATGTTGAGGTTATCCATGGCGTTCTTGATCGAGACGCCCTTTTGCATCGCCAGCTCGTTGTCGATCTCCAGCTCGTACTGCGGATAGTTCGCTGCGAAGAAGCTGAATAGCCCGGTCAGCTCCTTCCGCTTTCCGAGGTTATCCATGAATTCTTTCTGGACACGATCGAAATCCTGGTAATCCGTCTCGTTGTTCTTGTCCAAGAGGCGGAGCGAGAAGCCGCTCGCGGCGCCGTAGCCCGGGACGGCCGGCGGCTCGAAGAATTCGACGATCGCGCCGATGTCCTTCGCCTTCTGCTCCAGCTCTTCGATGATCTGGGTGACGGTGCGCGTGCGCTCGGACCACGGCTTGAGGTTGATGAGGCAGGTGCCCGCGTTCGAGCCGCGTCCCTCGGTCAGGATCTCGTAGCCGGCGAGGGAGGAGACCGAGGCGACGCCGTCCACGCTCTTTGCAATGACCTGCAGCTCTCGCGAGACGTCATTCGTTCGCTCGAGGGTCGTGCCCGGGGGCGTCTGGATGATCGCGTAGATCTGCCCCTGGTCCTCGTTGGGCACGAATCCGGCAGGAAGGACCCGGCTGAGCTGCAGGACACCAAAGCCGAAAGCGAACAGGATGCCAAAGGTGACGACCCTTCGATGGACCACCTTCCGGAGGAAGCGGACGTAGACGTTGGTCCCGGCATCGAAGGTGCGATTGAACGCATCGAGGAAGATGCCAATCGACGTCCGCTTCTTCGGATGACCGTGCGTATTTTTCAGGATCATCGCGCAGAGGACGGGCGTCAGGGTCAGCGCGACGATGCCGGAGAGCACGATGGATGAGGCCATCGTGATCGCGAATTGACGGTAGAAGATGCCCACCGGTCCGGTCATGAAGGCCACGGGCACGAAGACCGCGGTCATCATCAGGGTGATCGCGATGACGGCGCCACTGATCTCGCCGAGGACCTTCTTGACGGCGCTGTACGGCGACAAACCCTCCTCTGCCATCTTCACGTGGACCGCCTCGACAACGACGATCGCGTCGTCGACGACGACGCCGATCGCGAGGACGAGCGCGAAGAGCGTGATCAGGTTGATGCTGATCCCGAACATCTGCATGAAGACGAAGGCGCCGATGAGCGAGACGGGAACGGCCAAGGTCGGGATCAGCGTCGAGCGCCAATCACCGAGGAAGACGAACACGACGAGCGATACGAGGATGAAAGCCTCGGCGAGCGTGTGGAGGACCTTCTCCATCGACGCATCGAGGAAGCTCGAGACGTCATAGTTGATCTCGTAGTTCATCCCGGCAGGGAACGAGGTCTTCTTGAGCTCCGCAAGCTTCTCCTTGACGTTTTCGATGACCTCGCTCGCATTGCTCCCGTAGGTCTGCTTCAGCACGATCGCTGCGGAAGGGTGACCGTCGAGATTGGAATAGATATCGAAAAACTCGCTCCCGAGCTCGACCCTCGCAATGTCTTTGAGGCGGAGCTGTTCGCCGTTTTCATTCGCCCGGATGATGATCTTCTCGTATTGCTCGGGCTTGTTGAACCTGCCCTCGTAGACGAGAACGTATTCGAGCGACTGCGCCTTCACGCCGGTGGCCTGCCCGAGACGTCCTGGCGACCCGATCACGCTTTGCTCGCTGATCGCCTTCATCACGTCCTCGGTCGAGACGTTGTACGCCCGCATCTTGTCCGGATTGAGCCAGACGCGCATGGCATACTGCCGTGAGCCGAGGATTCGGGTCTGCGCGATCCCGTCGACCCGGCTCAGCTCGGGGAGGAGGTTCGCATTGGCAAAGTTGTAGAGAAACTTTTCATCGGCCGTCTTCTCCTCGCTATAGAGGTTCACGTACATGAGCATGCTGGGCTGCACGCGATTCATGACGACGCCTTCCAGCTGAACGAGCGTCGGAAGTCGGCTGATGACCTGATCGATCCGGTTTTTGACGTTGACGACGGCCTCGTTCGGGTCGGCGTCCAGCTTGAATACGACCTGGATCGTCGCCTCGCCGGCGCTCGTGGAGTCGGAGATCATGTACATCATGCCCGGAACGCCATTGATGGCGCGCTCCAGGGTGATGATCGAGGACTGGACCAGGACGTCCGCGCTCGCTCCCGGGAACGTGAGCGAGACCATGACACGAGGCGGCGAGATCTCGGGAAACTGCGAGACCGGGCGCGATCGCATGGCGAGTATGCCCAGGAACACGAGCACGATCGACAGGACCATCGCCATGACCGGGCGATGGATGAACTTGGAAGTCATGCTCATTCCGCAGGCACCTCCAAATGCGCGAACACGTCGGAAGGTTCCTTGTAATCGACCTCGATCTTGGCGCCGTCCCTGACCTTGCGCAGGCCTTCCACGAGGATCTTGTCGTGTTCTTCGAGGCCGCTCGCGACCGCGAAGACATGCGGCATCTCCGCGGCGATGGTGATGGGGCGCGAGTGGACGACGTTCTTTTCGTCGATGACGAAGACGAACTTCTTGTCCAGCACGTCGAAGGTCGCCTTCTGCGGAATGAGCAAGGCGTTCTTGAGCGGCACCTCCATCAAGATCTTCCCCGTCTCGCCGTGCCTCAGCAGCCCCTTGGGATTGGGAAACGTGGCCCTGAACGCGAGATTGCCGGTCTCGTTGTTGAAATCGGCCTCGATCGTTTCCACCGTGCCGGGTTGATCGAAGAGTTCGCCATCCGCCATCTGGAGTTTCACCGTGGTGGTCTTCTGATCTCCCGGCTGAGATTCGTATTTGAGGTACTCCACCTCGCTGACGTTGAAGTACACCCAGACCTTGCTGTTGTCGGAGAGCGTCGTGAGCAGGTCCCCCTCGTCGACCAGGCTGCCCATCCGCACCTGAAAGCGCCCCACGAGGCCGTCGAACGGCGCCCGTATCTCGGTCATCGATTTGTGCGTCGCCGCGAGTGCCACTTCGGCCTTCGCCTTGCTGAATTTCGCCTTGGCCAGGGCGAGTTCGTTGGGGGACACGACGTTCTTGTCGGCGAGGAGTTTCGTATTTTTGAGCTCGATCTCCGAGAGTTGCGCTTCCGCGTTGGCCTTCTGCACCTCGGCCTGGTAAATCATGGGCATGATTTGAAACATCTTCGCGCCCTTCGCGACCTGATGGCCTTCGTCAATGAAGGTCCCTTGCAGGTAGCCCTTTTCGAGGGCACGCAGCTCGATGTGCTGGATCGCGCGGATTTGTGCGACGTAGTCCCTGGTGAGCTCGGTGTCCTTCCGAAGAGGACTCGTCACGAGAAACTTACCTTGCTCCAGGGGTTCTTGATGTTCGTGGTGGCACCCCACCACCGAAAAGGCGGCTAGCAAGATGAAGAGGGTGGGGGATCGGTTCATCGCAGATGAGTCGGCATGACGGTCCCCGCGGTTCCATCCAAGCGTGAAAAAAGTTTCTTATGTATCCGTTTACAGCAAATTTGCTCTTCCGAAAAAATGTAACTTGAGCCACACAGAGAAGGGATCCTTTCGGCTCTCGTTTTGACACCGATGCTCGGTTCATGCCGGTCCAGGTCTCCTCCCTGCCTGGGACCGTTTGTCCTGGACGCCGGGGCGCGCGGTCGAGGCACGAATGAAGTGAGCGTGCAATAAAAGACGAGCGAATGCATTTCGCGCGGTATCCGGCGGCGCGGCCTCCCTGCCCCGCTTCCGCGCGCCCCCCACCTCCGCGCACACATCCACCTCCGCACACGCTCCGACACCACGCGTCAGGGGCGGTCGGTCGTTTTCGTGCCGCAGTTCGCCAAAAGATTGGCCTCCAAACGATCAACGGCGATGCTGGGGTGCTCGCTCTTTCCGCCCCGCCGTATCGGCGAGGCACATCGGAGGAACGTATGCAACCGTATCTTGCCGCATTCCCGACACGATCTGCCATCGATATGAAATCTGGCGTCGCCCGCATCCTCGGCGCCCTCGCGCTCGGTGGACTCCTCGGCGCGCTCCCGGCTTGTAGCTCGGGCCCGCCCGCCTCCGCGTCACCGCCCACCGCGCCCGCGCGCGCCTCCGCCCCCGTGGACCTCGACTCCATCGTCCGCGCCGTGCGCCTCGCTTATCGGGCCTCCGGCGACCACTTCGTGGGGGGCGGCCAGGCTTATGAGGTCGTGTATCACGCGGGCGCGTTCGACGTCACGCCCCGGCCCGACGATCGCAGCTCGGCGTCCGCAGCACGATTCCGCACGGTGGACATCACGCGTGGCGGGGCGCACCTCGATGGCGCGCCGAGCCCGCGCGTCGCCGCGGACGGCCACCTCTCCATCGCCCGGGGCGCGGTGGAGGAGCACCTGCGCAATGCGGAAGGCGGCGTCGAGCTCTCGTACTCCTTCGGCGAGCGGCCGACTGGCGCGGGGGATCTCGTCGTCCGGATCGAGGTCTCGGGCATGGCGCCCTCCGGCGAGACCTCCTCGGGCCACCATTTCGTGGATCCGGGGACGAACCTCGGCGTGAGGTTTGGCAAGGCCACCTGGATCGACGCGCGGGGAGTGAAGACCGACGTGCCCGCGCGGGTCGCGAGCGGATCCATCGAGCTCACCGTGCCTGCGGGCGCAATCGATGCGTCGGCGTATCCCGCGGTGCTCGACCCGATCATTTCGCCCGAGGTGGGAATGGATGCGCCGCTCGTCGTCCAGCCGGCCAGCCTGCAGGAGGAGCCGGCGATCGCGTATGGCGGCGGGCAATACCTCGTGGCCTGGCGGGATCGACGCTCGTACATCGACAACATCTATGCCACGCGCGTGCAGCCGGACGGCACGGCGCTCGACGCGTACGGCATCCATATCGCGGAGGGCATCACCCCGGCCGTGGCCTCCGACGGCCAGGACTTCCTGGTCACGTACAAATCCTCGAACAACATCTACGCCACGCGCGTGACCAGCGCCGGCCAGGTGGACGGGGGCGAAATCACGATCAGCGCGGGACTCCGATCGGAGTCGAACCCGGACGTCGCCTTCGACGGGACGAACTACGTGCTCGTCTGGGACGACACGCGCAACCACCCGAACAACGTCTTCACCGACGTATACCGCGCCCGCTTGACCCCGGCGGGCGTGCTGCTCGACCCGAACGGCGTGCTCACGGCCACCGAGGTCGTGAATTACTCGGCGGGCGGGCACAAGCCCGCCATCGCTTCGAATGGCCAGGGCTCGCTCATCGTCTGGCACGACGGCAGGGTCTTCGGCAAGCGCATCGATCCGCAGGGCAACCAGCTCGACACCACGCCCTTCCACGTGAGCCCAGAGCTCGTGGGCGATGACCGCGACGACGGCGCGGCGATCGCTTTCCTCGACGGGGCCTACATGGTGGTTTGGGGGCGCGGCGTCGGCTATCCCCAATCGGTGGTCGCAGCCCGCGTGGACCCGAATGGCACGGTGCTCGATCCCGCAGGGGTCGTCGTCACGCAGACGGCCGATCCGGATACGTATTTCACCGATGTCGACGTGGGCTCCGACGGGCAGGACGCGGTGGTGCTCTTCACGCGGGGCATTCACGAGCAGAGCTGGGGCACGTATCGCGTGCGCCTCGATTCGCAGGCCGCGGTGCTCGACGCGACGCCCGTGGCGCTCGCCCCGAACAGCCAGGGCCACGCGATCACCGTGGCCCCCGCGCCGTCGCTCGCGGTGTATTCGGACGACAGCACCTCGGACGAGGCCGCGCAGGATACGTTCCTGGCCGGCACGCGCCTCGCGCCGGGCGGCGCCGCCCTCGATACGCCGGGGATCTTGCTATCGAAAAGCGCCAATGCGCAATTCTCCCCCGCCGCCTCGTTCGACGGGACGAACTTCCTCGTGGTCTGGGCCGATCACCGCAGTTACGATGCGTCGAACGCCTTCCTGGACATCTGGGGCGCGCGCGTGAGCCCCGCCGGCGTCCTCCTCGACCCGAGCGGGATCCCGATCCGTGCCGGGGGGCGCTGGGATTTCGCCCCGCGGGTCGTCTTCGACGGGACGAACCACGTGATCGCCGCGTGGAGGACCGGCAGCCTGCCGCTCGAAGGCGATCCGGGCTATGACGCGGAGATCGTGCGGGTGAGCCCCGCGGGCACGGTGCTGGGCGTCACCGCCTTTCCGGGGGAGATCGGGACGTCAAGCAACGAGCCCATCGCGATCGCTTCGAACGGCGCGGAGACGCTCCTCGTGAACGACCATTTCGACGGCGTCCAGATCGCGCGCGTGAACACGGCGGGGACGCTCGCCGCGCCGCCGACGATGGCCGTCGAGATCTTCGATAACTGGTTCGGCCTCCAGACCGCGGTCTCGCACGGCGGCGCCGGCTACCTCCTGGCGTTCCGGGACAAGTCGAACGGCAATGACCTCATGGCATCGCGGCTCGACGCGATGGGTAATCTCCTCGATCCGAGCTTCCTGCAGATCTCGGATCCGAGCATCCTCGTCGGACGGCCGGCGATCGCGTCGAACGACACGATGCACCTCCTCGTCTGGCCCGAGCCGACCCTCCAGGGCCCCCCCGGCTCCACCCTGCGCGCGGCGCGCGTGGACGCGAATGGAATGGTACTGGATCCCGGCGGCTTCGAGCTCGCCGTCGTGCCGGGCCTGCCATACGACTCGCCCTGCGCGTCCTTCTTCGTGACCGATTATTACGGCCCCTGCCCTGCCGTCGCGTACGACGGCAAGAACTTCGTGGTCGTCTGGCGGTCACCGCCGTCGGACGCGTCGGCCGAGAACCCCGTGAATCTCGTCGGGGCGCGGGTGGCGACGGACGGCACCATCCTCGAGACGTTCCCGGTCTCGTCCGAGCCCACGGGGGAGGGCCCGCCCTCGCTCGTCTCGCGAGGGAATGGCAAGACGCTGGTCACGTACGCGCGGTTCGTCGGGGAAATGCCTTACGCGGCGAGCCGGGTGCAGGCGCGGCTCTTGCGGGTGCCGCAGGCACTGGGCGAGGCGTGCGACGTGAACGAGGACTGTGACTCGGGCGCATGCGACGCGGGCGTCTGCGTGACGCCGGGCTCCGGCGTCGGCGGGGCCGGCGGCGAAGGCGGCAGCGCGGGCGCAGGCGGGGTCGGCGGCAGCGGTGGAGCCGGCGGCGCGGGCGGCAATGGTGGCGCTGGCAGCAATGGTGGCGCGGGCGGCAATGGCGGCGCTGGCGGCAATGGTGGAGCCGGCGGCAATGGTGGCGCAGGCGGCGCGGGCGGCAGCGACGGTGGTGACCCCGGCTGCGGCTGCCACACGCCCGGCTCTTCCACCGAAAATGCCGGCTCCCTCGTGGTCCTCGCGATGGGCGCGCTGTTCGCCGCGGGCCGGCGCCGGAACCGCGCGAAGGGCTAATCCCGACTCCTTCACCTTTCCAGATGCGGCGAGCCCCACGCCTCGGGTAGGATCTCCCCCTCTACCCCGAGCCTGGAGCTTGCCGCATGCGTCGTCCCCTCACCCTCGCCGCCATCGCGATCCCCCTCGCCGCCGCCTTCTTCGCTGCCTGCGGCGGATCGGGCAATGAAACCACCCAGGGCGCCGGCGCCGCGAGCAGCAGCGGATCGGGCGGCACCGGCGGCGCGGGCAGCGGCGGCGAGGGCCTCGGCGGCGACATATTCGGCGACGGCGGCGTGGGCCAGCTCGTGTCGATCGACATCACGCCGAAGGACCTCGTGATCGAGGTCGTCAATGGGCAAATCCCGCCGCCCATCACCTACAAGGCGACCGGCATCACGAGCACGGGCAGCGTGGTCGACGTGATCGGTTCGTGGACGTACGATCGCGGCGACATCGGCAGCATCGTCCCGGCGAACGGCGCGTTCACCGCGAGCGGCCTGCTCGGCGGCACGGGCAACGTGACGTTCGAGGCCGACGGCGTGAAAGGCTCGACCACGGCCACCGTAAAACTCCGCTACCTCGACGATTCGCAGATGATCGATCCGAACGTCAAGGCCCAGTTCCCCACGGCCGTCGAGCCGGATCCGGCCCTCACGCTCCTGTATCCGTACGACAAGACGGTTTTCCCCCGCGGCCTGCTCGGGCCCACGATCCAGTGGAATGGCGGAAACGCGAGCGACATCTATCACATTCACGTCAAGAGCCCCGCCTTCGAATACGAGACCTGGCGCGCGGTGCCGCCGCCCTCGCGCTTCGATTTCCCCAAGCTGCCCGACGACATCTGGCGCAAGCTCACCGACTCCACGAGCGGCGACGTGCAGGTCGACATCGCGCGCTTCGACGGGACGAAGGCCTACCTCGCGAAGACGCAGAGCTGGAAGATCGCCCCGGCAAACCTCGCCGGCACCATTTATTACTGGGAGGTCAACACGGGCAGCGTCGTGCGCATCAAGCCGGGCGATCTCGGGCCCGAAGCGTTCCTCACGCCGCCTCCGGGCATCGGCTGCGTGGCCTGCCACAGCGTCTCGAAGGACGGCACGCGGCTCGTGGCCTCGTTCCACGGCGGCTACAGCCCCTGGGGCACGTTCGATACGGCCACGGGCACGTCGCTCTTCAACACGAATGCCTCGTCCGGCTTCCAGGCCATCTCGCCGAACGGCTCGCACGTGCTCTGGCGGCACTGGAACGACGCTGCCTTCAATTCGACGGGCTTCCTCTCGCTCAGCACGTACAACAGCGACGTCGAGCTCGCCCAGCTCAATCCGGGCGGCGGTTTCCCCTCGCACCCGGCCTGGTCGGGCGACGGGCAGAAGATCGCCTTCAGCATGCGCACGGATGGCAATGGGCTCGATTTCACCCAGTCGACACTCTGGGTGACGGACGTGAACCTCGCGGTCCCGTCCTTCTCGAATACGAAGCAGATCGTGACGAACGACGCCGGCAGGCCCACCGTCACGTTCCCGACCTTCAGCCCCGACTCGAAATGGATCGCGTTCGAGCGCTCGACGATGGCACGCTCGCGCGGCGCACTGGCCGAGATCTGGCTGACGAACACGGACGGCTCGGTGGTCATCCCGCTCGACAGCACGAACGGCGTGGGCCACATCGAGGCCGAGCAGACGACGGCGAACTACGAGCCGACGTTCAATCCGTTCTCGCTGGGGGGCTATTTCTGGCTCGTCATCGTGTCCGAGCGCAAGTACGGCAACACCCTCACCGACACGAACCCGAACACGCGGCGCAAGCAGCTCTGGGTGACGGCGATCGACGCGAACCCGGTGGCCGGCCAGGATCCGAGCCACCCGGCGTTCTGGCTGCCCGGCCAGGGCCTCGACAACCAGAACATGCGCGGCGAATGGGCGAAGTCGCCCTGCAAGCAGCTCGGCGAGGGCTGCAACGCCGGATTCGATTGCTGCGACGGCTTCTGCAAGCCCGACGCGCAGACCGGCGCGCTCGTTTGTTCCGACCAGGCGCAGGGCTGCTCGAAGCTCGGCGAGGCCTGCATGACGGTCGCGAATTGCTGCGACCCGGACGCGAAATGCATTGGCGGCTTCTGCGCGTCCGACGGGCCGAAGTGAAAGCGCGACCGAGCGAGCTCCCGGTTGCAGCCGGTCCCGCAAGGGAGTAATGTCGGGCAGGCGAGTGAAAACGGCCACCCTCCGACGTCGACGGTCCCCCCGAGGATCCCGCGCCTTGCGGATCCTGTTCGTGGTCGTCCGTCTGTTCGTGGCCCTCACCGCCTTCCAGATGACGGGGCTGCCACATTTCGCCGTGGACGCCGTGGCCGCCATCCAGGGCGTCGAGGCGAGCGACCACCGGGACGACGACTGCCCGAACGAGAAAGACGGGCGCGAGTGCCCGCCGGGCTGCCCCGACTGCCACTGCACGCACCCGATGGGCGCGCTTCCGCTGCTCCCGTCACCCTTCCTGCTCGAGCTCCCGAGCGGCGCGGAGATCGCACTCGCGCCGTACGAAGCGTTCGCGCCCCCAAGGCCCGACCCCGCGGCCGTCTACCGGCCTCCCAGACAGCCCCGCGCCTGATTCCGTGAACCCGTAAACGCGGAGGCGGAGGCGTGCGTTTGCCTTTCGAGGCGCGCCGCCTGCCCGCCCTCTCCCGGGAACCGTCGCGCGCGCCGTTTTGCGCGCGAGACGGAGGAGTTTGGCTCGTGAAACGGATACGCTTCATCGCGGTCGCCGCCGTGGCGGCCGCCCATTTGTGTCATGCCTTGGAAGCACACGCGGGGGCGCCTGTGTGTGCGACGACGATCAACCGCACCAACCTGATTCCGTGCGCGCTCGAAGGAAGCCTCACCGCGAAGGCGGAGCGCCAGGGCCTCGAAGCCGTGAAGGGCCGGCAAGAGGCCGCGAGTCCCGTCTTGCCCTCGAATCCCGTGCTGGCCTTGTCGGGCGCACGGCGGGAAGCCGCCGGCCAGGGGCCCGTCCTCAACTGGTACGCCACGATCTCGCAGGAGATCGAGATTGCAGGGCAACGCGGGGCGAGAAAACGCGCGGCCGATGCCGAGAGGGAAGCCCAGGAGAAGGCCGTCGCCGTGACGGATCGCGAGGTCGCCGCCGCGGCGTGGCGAGCTTATTTCGAGGCACTCGCGGCCCGCGAAGAGGTGCGCCTCTTTTCGCTCCTCGAATCCCTCACGACGAAGGTCGCGACGGCGACGCGCGCCGCGGCGGACAAGGGCCTCGTCTCCGGGATCGACGCGGACGTGGCCGAGATGGCGCATGCACGCGTCGTTCAGGATCGAATCGGCGCGGCGCGGCGCGTAGAGCAGGCCAAAGCGACGCTCCTCCACGCGATGGGCCACGATCCGCGCGGCGAGGTGGCCATCGAGGGCGAGCTCGTGCCTATCGCGGGGGTCGAGGCGTTCGCGGCGAAACAAGACGGGCACGCCATCGACGAGCGGCCCGAGGTCCAGGCCCTCGAAGCCTCGGGGCGCGCCCACGAGGCGCGGGCGTCGATGTACCGGCGCGCCCGGATCCCGAACCCGACGCTCTCGGTGTTCGCGCAGAACGACGGCTTCAACGAGCGCGTCTTCGGCGTGGGTTTGTCGATGCCGATCCCGCTGCCGCAGCCCGTGGGCCGCACCTACGCCGGCGAGATTGCCGAATCCGAGGCGCTGTCCCGGCGCGCTCAAACCGAAGCCGAGCGAACACGTCGCGCGCTCCGGCTCGACCTCGCGCATGCGCTCTCGGCGTACGCTGCCCTGCGCGCGCAAAACGAGCTCTACACCGCCGAGCGGCTGGGCCGCGCCGAGCAGAGCCTCCGCGCGATCGCGCAGGAGATCGAGGCCGGTCGCCTCGGGACCCGCGAGGCGATGACGTCGCAACAAGCCCTCCTGGAGATGCTGCGCGCGGGCTTCGAGACCCGGAAAAACCTCGCGCTCGGCTCCGTCGATCTCGCGCTGGCCTCCGGCTATCCGCTCGAACGAGGGACGCCATGAAAAAGGGACTTTTCTTCTTTCTTGGACTCTCGCTGCTGTTTGGCGCTTCGGGCTGCGAAAAACGCGCGGCGAACGAGGACCACGAAAAGCACGGGCACGCGAAGGAGGCGCCCACGGCGAAAGCAGGCGAGCACGACGAGCACGGCGAGCACGAGGAGCTCCCGCGACGCGTGACGTTGTCGCCCGCGGTGATCACGGACGCCCGCATTCGCACGGCGCCCGTCCGCACGGGAACGTTGGCGATCACGATCGCGCTGCCCGGCGCGATTGCCGCGGATCCGGATCGCTCGGCGCGCATTTCTTCGCCGGCGGAGGGAAAACTCGAGGAAGTGCATTTCAAGGAGGGCGCGACCGTCAAAAAAGGCGACGTCCTCGCGGTGGTGCGGGTCCCCGAGCTCGGCAAGGTGCGCGGCGCGCAAGCGGCGGCCCTGGCCAAGGCCAAAGCGGCGCGCGAGAACGCGGCGCGGTTGAAGGCGCTCCTGGACAAACGGCTCACCTCGGAGCAAGCGGTCCTCGACGCGGAAGCCGAGGCCCGCGCGCTCTCGGTCGAAGCCGCGGCGCTCGGCGAACAGCTTATGGCCATGGGCGCGGGAGCCCAACGAGGCGCACCGTTTTTGCTCACGCTTCGGGCGCCGATCGACGGCACGATCCTCACGCGCGACGCCGTCGTCGGCCAGCCGGTGACCGCCGAGCACGTCCTCGGGAGTATCGCGGATCTACGCGAAGTATGGTTTCTGGGCCGCGTCTTCGAAAAAGACCTCGGGCGGCTGCGCGTCGGGGCCGGGGCCGAGGTAGAGCTCAATGCCTACCCGACCACGCGTTTCTCGGGCTCACTCGAATACATCGGCCAGCAAATCGATCCCGTCGCGCGGACCGTGACGGCGCGAATCCATCTCCAGAACCGCGACGACATGCTGCGGATCGGACTCTTCGGCACGGCCTATGTCGCGACCGGGGGCGACCAGGCCCGCGAGCCGCGCCTGCTCGTGCCGCGATCGGCCGTCACCGAGATCGGCCAGAAAGCCGTGGTCTTCGTAAAACTCCCCGAGGAAGGGGCGTTCGAGATGCACGACGTCGTGCTCGGGGACTCCGCGCTCGGGACGGTCGAAGTGCTCTCCGGCCTCGGCGAAGGCGAAGAGGTCGTCGTCGAGGGCGTATTCACGCTGAAGAGCGCGGTCCTGAAGGGCACGATCGACGAGGAGGGGCACCATTGATGGCCTTCCTCTCTGCGATCGTCGCGTGGTCGCTCAAGAACCGCGCGGTCGTCGTCGCCGCCACGATCCTGTTTGCCTTGTTCGGCATTCGCTCCGCCACCCAATTGCCGATCGACGCCGTTCCCGACGTCACCAACGTGCAGGTGCAGGTGATCACGACGGCCCCCGCGCTCTCGCCGGTCGAGGTCGAGCAATACGTCTCGGTCCCGGTCGAGCGGGCCATGGCGGGCATCCCGAACACGACCGAGATCCGTTCGATCTCCAAGTATGGTTTGTCCGTGGTGACGGTCGTCTTCCGCGACGGCACGGACATCTACTTCGCGCGGCAGCTCGTGAACGAGCGCATGCGCGAGGCGCAGGAGGCCGTCCCCGCACAATACGGCATGCCCGAGATGGGGCCCATCAGCAGCGGCCTCGGCGAGATCTACCAGTTCGCCGTTCGTAACGACAAACTCACGTTGATGCAGCTCGAAGAGCTGCTCGACTGGCAGATCGCGCCCGCGCTCCGCACGGTGCCGGGGATCGTCGAGGTGAACAGCTTCGGCGGCGAGGACAAACAATACCAGATCGTCCTCGACCCGAAGCGGCTCCAGGCGGCCGGGATCTCGGTCGCGCAGGTGATCGAGGCGCTCGAAAAGTCGAACGCCAACGCGGGCGGCGGGTACATCGAGCACAACCGCGAGCAGTTCGTCATCGGCTCGGATGGGCTCGTGAAAAACCTCGATGATCTGCGCCGCGTCGTCATCGGCGCGACGTCGGACGGCGTGCCCGTCACGATGGACACCGTGGCCGACGTGCAATTCGGTCCGCGCCTGCGCAGGGGCGCGGCGTCAAAGAATGGCGAGGGCGAGGTGGTCGTCGGCGTCGCCATGATGCTGATGGGCGAGAACTCCCGCACGGTCACGCAGGCCGTCAAGCAGCGGCTCGCGGAGATCGGGCCGTCGCTCCCCGAGGGCACGCGGATCGAGCCATTCTACGACCGATCCGTGCTCGTGAATCGCACGATCCGGACCGTGGCGACGAACCTCGTCGAGGGCGCGCTCCTGGTCATCGGCATCCTGTTTTTCCTGCTCGGGGATCTCCGGGCGGGCCTCGTCGTGGCCCTGGTCATCCCCCTGTCGATGCTCTTCGCGATCACCGTCATGAACGCGGCGGGTTTGTCGGGGAATCTGATGAGCCTCGGCGCGATCGATCTCGGGCTCATCGTCGACGGAGCCGTGATCATCGTGGAGAACGCCGTCCGGCGTCTGGCGAATCGGCAATCGGAGCTCGGACGTGTGCTTTCCGTCGAGGAGCGGGTGGATACGGTCCGCGAGGCCACGCTCGAAGTGCGCTCGGCCAGCGTGTTCGGCGAGGCGATCATCGCCATCGTGTACCTGCCGATCCTGGCGCTCACGGGGATCGAGGGAAAGCTGTTCCATCCGATGGCGATCACCGTCCTCTGCGCCTTGCTCGGGGCATTTCTCCTCTCGCTCACGTTCGTGCCCGTGCTCGCGAGTTATTTCATTCGCCCTGCGAAGGTCGAGCACGAGACGTGGCTCTTGCGGAAAGCACACGCGCTCTACGTTCCGCTTTTGCGGCGCGCGATGCGGCGTCGATGGATCCCCTTGACGGCCGGCGTGCTCGCGCTTTCGGCGGCGGCCGCGGTGTTCACGCGGGTCGGCGCCGAGTTCGTGCCGCAGCTCGACGAGGGAGATCTCCTCGTGGAAGCGCGGCGTTTGCCCGGGATCGCGCTCAGCGAGTCGGTCTCGACGGATCTTCGGTTGCAGAAAGCCATCAAAGAGGTCCCGGAGGTCGAATATGTCGTGAGCCGAACCGGGGCGCCGGAACTCGCGACCGATCCGATGGGTGTCGAGCAATCCGACGTGTATGTGGGCCTCAAGCCACGCGGTACGTGGAGGCCTGGCATTGCCAAGGAGGACATCGCCAAGGAGATCGCGGAAGCCGTCGAGCACAAGGTGCCCGAGGTGGCGGGCGGCGTCTCGCAGCCCATTCAAATGCGCACGAACGAGCTCGTGGCGGGCGTGCGATCGGACGTGGCCGTCCTTTTGTACGGGCCGGACCTCGACAAACTCCGCGACCACGGAGACCGCGTCGCCGAGATCGTCCGCGCAATCCCGGGCGCGGAGGACGTGCGGGTGGAGCAGGTTGCAGGCCTCTCGTACCTGCGGGTCATTCCCGATCGCGGAAAACTCGCGCGGTATGGCCTGACGGTGGCCGACGTGAACCAGATCGTCGAGACGATGGCCGTCGGCCACTCGACGGGCGAAGTGATGGAGGGAGAGCGTCGCTTCGGAATCGTGGTGAAGACCGGTCACGGCTTCACGGGCGAGCTCGACGCGCTGCGCGCGCTGCCCCTGCGATCGGTCAGCGGGCAGATCGTGCCGCTCGGAGACGTCGCCGAGCTGAAATTCCTCACGGGGCCGGCGCAAGTGAGCCGCGAGAATCAATCGCGGCGCCTGACCGTGGAGTTCAACGTGCGAGGTCGAGACCTGCTCTCCGTCGTCGCGGAGGCGCAGGCAGCTGTGGAGCGAGGCGCGCGGCTGCCGACAGGTTATCGCGCCGTTTGGGGCGGACAGTTCGAGCATTACGAGGAGGCGAAGGCGCGGCTTTTGATCGTCGTGCCACTCGCGCTCGCGCTCATTCTGTTCCTGCTCTGGTTCGCGTTCCGCTCCACGCGGACCGCGTTGTTGATTTTCCTCGGCGTGCCGTTCGCCACCGTCGGCGGCATCTTCGCCCTGTGGCTCCGCGGGATCCCATTCTCGATCTCGGCCGGCGTGGGGTTCATCGCGCTGTTCGGCGTGGCCGTGCTGAACGGCCTCGTCCTCGTGTCATTCGCGCGGCACCTCGAGGAGAGAGGCGCGGGCCACGCGGAGGCCATCGAGAAAGCCGCGGAGATGCGCCTGCGTCCCGTGCTCATGACGGCCCTCGTCGCGTCACTCGGGTTCGTGCCGATGGCGATCTCGACGGCGCCCGGCAGCGAGGTGCAGCGGCCCCTCGCGACCGTGGTGATCGGCGGGCTCTTGACGGCGACGTTGCTCACGCTCCTCGTGCTGCCCGTCGTGTACGCGTGGCTCGGACGGGAGCGCGCGCGGCCCTGACCGACCCAGGCACGCTTCGCCCGCGCGGGAACCCGCGGAAAATCACCACGAACATGCTACGGTCGGGTCCCATGGCGCAACCCTTCGACGCGGAGCTCGAAGAGCTCGTCAGCAAGTTCTCCCGCGATTTGGCCGACCAGATCCGCGCGCTCATCCTCCGTCGACTGGGGATCGAGCGCGCGCCCCAGACGCGCCCCGCTCCCCGGGCAACGGCGGTGAGGTCCGCGCCGGCCTCGGCGCCCGCCGCGCCCGCCTCCTCCCGCACGAAGCGCGCGCCGAGCCGCGCCCCCGCCACGGTCCGCGCCCCCGTCTCCGAGCGCAGGCACGCATCCCGCCCGACGACCGAGGAGCGCGCCGCGGCCCTCGAGCGCATCGTCCGCATCGTGGGCAACGGCAACGGCCTCAGCGTCGGCGAGATCGAGCGGCAATCCGGCTTCACCCGCGGAGCCGTCGGCTCCGCGCTGAAGACGCTGAAGGATCAGGGACGCATCTTCATGGGCGGCACGAAGCGCTTCGCCCGCTACGCGACCACCCAGGCAGCCGCCGATCAGGCCAGCCTCGAAGCCCGACGCGGCGCCGCGGCTTGACCCCCGGATGACCTGGCTCGACGCCCTGCTCCTCGGCGCGCTCGAGGGCCTCACCGAGTTCCTGCCCGTCTCGTCGACCGGACACCTCATCCTGCTCGGCGCCCTCCTCGGCAAACACGACGAGGTCGCAAAGACACTGGACGTGGTGATCCAGCTCGGCGCCGTGGTCGCGGTCGTCGTGTATTACCGCGCCCGCCTCGCCGCGCTCGTCCGCGGCTGCCTGCGCAAAGACCCCGCGAGCCTGCGCCTGCTCGCGGCGCTCGCCGTGGCCTTCCTCCCGGCCGCGCTCGTGGGCTTTCTGCTGCACGGCTTCATCAAGGAGCGCCTCTTCGGCCCCGGGCCCGTGGGGCTCGCGCTCATCGTCGGCGGCATCGTGATGACCGGCGTCGACGCCTGGCGGCGCAGGAGAACCGCGGACGCGGGCGCGGACGACGACGCGGAGCTCGGCTCCATCACGCTCGGCCGCGCCGCGGTGATCGGCCTCTTTCAGTGCTTCGCGCTCTGGCCCGGGGCGTCGCGCTCCATGACCACGATTGTCGGCGGCCAGCTCGCCGGGCTCCGCACCAAGGCCGCGGCCGACTTCTCGTTCCTGCTCGCCATCCCCACGCTCGGCGCGGCGACCGTGTACGACCTCGCCAAGGGCGGCGCGGCGCTCCTCGCGTCCCCCTCCGGCCCGCTCTCGCTCGCCGTGGGCCTCGCCGCCTCGTTCGTCGTCGCGTGGCTCGTGATCGCTGCATTCCTGCGGTACCTCACGCGCTTCGGCCTCGCGCCGTTCGGCCTCTACCGCATCGTCCTCGGGGCGCTCGTCCTCTGGATCGCGCGGGCTTGAGCCGAACGAAAGAGCGCTTCATTTCAAGATCACGAGTCGATAGAGTGCGCGCCTCATGAAGAGGTCCCTGCTCCGCCGGACGAGCGCCGGTTCCTCGCTCGTCGCGCTCGCCGCGCTCGCGGCCGCCGCCTGCTCGTCCACGCCGCCGCCCCCGCCCAAGCCCATCGCCAAGCCGACGCCGCCCCTGATGGTGGCCGCGCCGGCGCCCCTGCCGCCGTCGCGCTGGGCGTCCGCGGGCGGCGCGACCGAGGTGGGTCCGAAGCTCGACGCGGGCATGCTCGTCCTCGTCGGCGGGCGCCGCGCGATCGTGGGCAAGGACGGCTCCGTGAAGGCCGAGACCGCGCCCTCGCCCGAGCCGCTCGAAGAGGTGGTCGAGGTCCCGATGCCGAACGGCGGCCGGCGCCTCGTGGCGCGGGGTCATCGCGGGATCTACCGGCTCGACGACCCGCTCGGCGCCCCGAAGCCCCTCGCCCAGTCGGAGCAGGACATCCGCGGGATCGGCGCGTACATGGGCCTCGTCGCGGTGTGGACCTTCGGCGCCGACATGCCTCGTTTCGTCGACGTGGAGACGGGGCGCCTCAAGCCCGTGACCACGCTGCCGCCCCTGCCGCTGCGCTCGGTCGCGTTCCGCGACGCCAAGGAAGGCGCGGGCCTCTTCGACGGCGTGGGGCTCGCGGTCACGGCCGACGGGGGCGCGACGTGGAAGCGCGTGACCGAGGACGTGAAGGGCGACGCGCTCCGCGTGTTCGAGCTCGCGGTGCGGGACGGCATGATCCGCGCGTTCGTGTACGACGAGGGTCGCGACGCGCCGATCGACGTGGCGCAGGCGCGTCTCGGGCGGCTCGCGGATCACACGCCCAAGGACGACGATCCGGCGCTCGTGAAGTGGATCCGCGCGACGCACCGCGATCCCCTGGCCGCCGCGGCCGCGTCGGGCGTGTTCTTGCCCGACGGCAGCGCGATCGTGGCGAGCCACGGCATGGTCGCGCGCGTCGACACGAAGACCGGCATGGTCACGGCCGCCGCGGAGTTCGCGCGTGGCGACGGGCTCGGCGCCTGTGGCATGAGCCGCGCCGGCAAGAACGCGTGGATGGCCTGCTCGCTCAGCGAGGACATGGGCGGCGATCGGTACGATCCGTTCGGCGTGATGCGCGTCTCGCTCGAAGGCAGCAGCTTGAAGCCGGAGCGCCCCGCGCTCATCCGCAGCGGCGAGGCCGAGCTCCGTACCTCGCCGAGCGGCGGCGTGCTTTTGCTCGGCCCCTGCAGCTCCGACGACGACGGCGAAGTCTGCGCGCGCCAGCCCGACGGCCGCTGGCTGACGATGCGCGGCGAGATCGACCTCTTCCCGCGCGGCGCCGGCCCGCTCTCCGACGGCCGCATCGCGTTCGTGCGCAACCTCTGGGAGGGCGACGTGCCCGAGTCCGAGCGCCGCGACGACGAGGAAGCGGCGCGCGAGGAGGAGGAGGAAGAGAGCGAGGGGTCGCGTGAGGGCGAGGGCGAGGGCGATCACGAAGACAAACCCGTCCCCGAGCACAAGCGCGTCTACGTCGCCGCGCTCGGCGAGGGCGGCAAGGAGGAGCGCATCGCCACGCTCGATTTCCGGCCGATCGGCGAGCTCCGCGTGATCAGCGCGATCGAGGAGGACGACGAGCACACGCTCTCCTTCGTGATGGCCGACGACGACGGCGTCTACGCGGTCTCGCAGCCGACGGGCTCGGGCAAGGAGGCGCGCAAGCCGCACCGGATCCAGGGCGCGTCGAGCGCGCGTATCCGCGGCGGGCGCGGCATCGCGGTCGGCGACGACGCGATCAGCGCGTCGAGCGACGGCGGCAGGACGTGGCAGAGCGTGCCGCTGCCCGAGAGCGTGCGCGCATCGCTCTCCGACGTGACGGGCCTGCTCGACGATCCCACCGTGTTCAGCACGTCCGAGGTCGGCATGATGCTCGACCGGCACGTGCGGATCGGCTGGGGCACCGAGGAGCCGCGCGAGGATCGCGCCGAGGCTCCGTTCGACGTGACGATCCCGCGCGCCGAGACGAGCTACGGCGCGGGCGCGGAGCGCGTGCTCGCGTGCAATACCGAGGGCCCGGTCCAGGCCACGGCGCCGCTCACGAGCTCGAGCTTCATCGTGCAGCTCCTCGGCAAGAAGGGCGCGCCGCCCAAGGGTACGCGCAGGGCGCAGAGGGCGGCCCCCACGGCGCGCAACGGGCTCATGGACGTGATCGCGCTCCTGGAGGAAGAGGGACCGGACAAACCCGGCTCGGAGCCGGCGAAGTGGACGCTCTCGTGGCACGACGCAGCCGAGCTCGGCGGCAAGGTGCGCTCATGGAGCGGCCCGCCGCCCAAGGGTACGGGCTGGGGCACGGAGCTCCGCGCGGCGGCGGGCTCGGGCGCGCGGGCGCTCTTCACGCTGCGCGTGGGCAGCTCGAAGAACGTGCTCGTCCGCACGAAGGCCGGCGGCGGCGTGGAGACGGCCGAGGTCGGCTTCGACCTTTTGCCGTCGAACGAGGTCGTGTTCGGCGCGGACAAGGGCGAGCCGATCGCGTGGATGCGCGACACGGCGCTCGTCGTGTGGATCTCGGGCGAGGCGCCGCGGATCATCGGTCACGTGGCGGCGCGGAGCTCGCGCACGCTCGGCGAGCCGACGAAGGACGGCGTCCCGGTCCTTTTGAGCTCGTACGACTGGAGCGCGATGCGGGTCTTCCCGATCCCGCCGCCCGAGAAGAAGGGCGCCCCCGCGCCGCTGCCGCTCGCGCCGACGCTCGAGGGCTGGGCGACCGTGCCGAACATCCGCAACCAGATCGGCAAGCTCGCGCCGTGCGCGGCGAAGCCCAAGGCAGGCGTGCGGTTCTTCGTGACGCGCGGGTATGCCCGGGCTCTGGTGGACGGGGCAAACGGCTCGCTCGCCTCGGCGCTCTACGACGTGCGCCTCGCGGGCAACGACGCCTGCATCGCGCAGGTGTCCACGCTCTACGCGCCGGATCGAGCCTCGGTGCGGCCTCCTCCGCCGCCGACGACCGGCAAGGGCGCGGTGCCCGCGAAGAAGGGCCCGATCACGTTCGTGCGGGCGGATTTCCTGGGCAAGAAGGCCGAAGGCGGCGATCGCGGTCTGCCCGCAAAGGACCAGGTCTTCAAGCTCTCCTGCACGCTCGAAGATCGGAAATGAGGAAAGGCCGGCCGGTTTTGGGTCTCCGTGGTACGGAAGGCCCGTCCTCCAACGAAGGTGTTCGTCATGTCTGATCGACATCCCCACCATCCCCACGAGCCGCCGCGCGCCGTCCGGGACCTGAGCGACGGCGTCGAGGACCAGCTCGTACCGATCACGGCGCTGGATCCGCTGCAGATCAAGAGCTTCGACGATCTCGTCACGGCCATGGGCCGCACAGCCTTCAGCGGCCGCTCGCTCGGCGAGGCATGTGACGTGCTGACGGAGATGACGCTCGATCCAGAGTGCCTGATCGTCGCGACGTTCTCCGGCGCAATGACGGTCGCGAAGATGGGTCTCGTCATCGTCCGCATGATCGAAGCCGGGATGATCCACGCGATCATCTCCACAGGCGCGCTCATGGCGCACGGGCTCAGCGAGGCCGTGGGGCTCACGCACTACAAGGCGAACCCGAACGTGCCAGACGAGGTGCTCTTCCAGAAGGGCTACAACCGCGTCTACGACACGCTCGAGATGGAGAAGAACCTCAACACGATCGACGAGTTCGTCCGGGCAGAGCTCGACAAGCTCGACCCGAACGTGCCGTGGTCGAGCGAGATGATCTGTCGCCAGCTCGGCAAGGCGCTCGCAGAGATGGGCGACTCACCGGGCATCCTGCGCAGCGCCTATCTGCACAACGTGCCCGTGTACGTTCCGGCCTTCACGGACAGCGAGATGGGCCTCGACGTGGCGGTATGGAAGCTCCGGCAGATCCACGCCCAGCACGGGAACGACCCGAACTTCGATCCGTTCAAGCACGCGGCCCCGCCAGCATACAACCCGTTCCTCGATCTGCTGAGCTACGCGAAGCTCATCGGAACGAAGAAGAAGCTCGGCATCTTCACGATCGGCGGCGGCGTGCCGCGCAACTGGGCGCAGCAGGTCGGGCCATTCTACGACATCGTAGGCCACCGGCTCGGCGTGGAAGTAGAGCACCCGCGCTTCCAGTACGGCGTGCGCATCTGCCCCGAGCCCGTGCACTGGGGCGGGCTGTCGGGCTGCACCTACTCGGAGGGCGTGAGCTGGGGCAAGTTCGTCCCGCCGAACGAGGGCGGCCGCTACGCCGAGGTATACGCGGACGCGACCGTCGCATGGCCGCTCATCGTACGCGCGGTGCTCGAGCGGCTGGAGAAGCGCCGGGCCCACGCCGAGGCGGCCAAGTAGGACCTCCTCATCATAAGCCGCTGCGCTGGGGCGTTGCCCCAGGCCCCACCAGGGGCTCTCCGCCCCTGGACCTGGACCAGCGCAAGCGCTGGACCCGGGGTCGATGAACTGCGCAATGCGCAGTTCATCGAACAGGCCGAGGCAAGACCACGAGCGACCCTGCCAACCAAGAACGCCGCGACCGGCAACGCTGTCGCTGGTCTTGCCACCGGCCCGTGGAAGAACAGCGCACCGCGCAGTTCTTCCAACACGAGTCCAGGGCTTGCCCGGGGTCGGGGCGAGGGGCGAACAGCCCCCGCGGGGGCCGGGGCCGCGCCCCGGCGCGGCGGCCCAAGCTAGGGTGTGAGTTTCCCGCGCGGATCTTTCCGCCGCGCCCACTCGCACATCACCATGCCCGCGGCGATCGCCACCGGGTAGGAGTGGTTGATCCCGTACATTGGAATCGCGAGGATTTGGCTGCACGCGCTGAGCAGCGTGTCCGAGAGCCCGTCGTTCTCGCTGCCGAACAGGAACACGAGACCGTCCGGCATCTCCGCTTCCCAGAGCGTCGTGCGCGCGTGATCCCGCTCGACGCCGATCAGCGGGCGACCACGCACGGCTTCGAGAAAGGCCTGCTCGTCGGGGCACTCGACGATCGTCTCGTACTTCGCCATCCCCATCGCGGCGCGCTCGTACCAGGGCTCCGTGCCCACGAGAAAGATCTCGCGGACCAGAAACGAGTGCGCTGTGCGGATGATCGCCCCGATGTTGAACGGGTTTTTCGCGCGGCAGACGGCGATCGAGAACGGGTGACGGATGGGCGCGAGCTCGTCGCGGATCTCCTCGGTCGACAGGTGGAACGCAGGGACCTTCACGGCTCAGTCGACTTGCCCGAACTCGGCGAATGTCGGGTAGATGGGCCCCTCGCGCAAGGTCACGCTCGCCGTCGCCCCGTCTGCGTGCCGCAGCACCACGGGCAGGCCGTCCGAGGGGATCGAGTTGAACGCGCTCCGCACCGCGTTGCTGCTCATCGTCTTCACGTCCTTGCCGTTGATCTGCACGACCTCGTCGCCTGGCTGCGCGCCCGCGCGCTCGGCTGGGCTGCCGCCGATCATGCGCGTGAGAAAGCACGTATCCGTGCGCAGCTCGAACCAGAGCCCGAGCCCGTACATCGCGTGCGCGCGCTCGTAGGCGAGGACGACCTCGCCGGCGCCCGGCACGTCGAGCCGGATGCGATCGCCGAGCACGAGGTCCTCGGTCGGGCGGAAATCCTTCACCCCGATCGGCTTGTCCGTGACGGTGTTCGCGTCCCAGATCTCCACGCGCATCTTGTCTGCGGACGAGACCTGGAAGTTGCCGCGCGGCGAATCGTCCCAGCTCGGCTCGAGTGTCTCGTTCTTCGGGTTCGTCCGCAGAACCTCTTGATCGTTGATGTAGAGCTTGGCGTAGGGATCCGGCAGCTTGCCGATGGCTTGCTTCCAGGTCCTGCCGTCGCGCATCGAGTCCTTGATCGTCCCGGAGACGAGGCGGATCCAGCGCAGATCGTCGGGCGGCGGCGGATCGAGCGCCTGCTCTGCGGTGATCTTGCGGATGTTGGTCCCGATCTCGGGATACAGCGCGACGCATCCGGCCTGGAGCGTCGCGGCGGCGAGGGCGCTCGCGAGCACGAGCGCGGAGGCGAGTCTTTTCGTGTTCATCGCGGAGGGGAAATTCGAGCCGGCGTCACGGAAGCGTCCCGGGCACCCTGGCCAAGGACGAAGCTCCTGTCTATCAGAGATCGAAGGGCGCTGCGGGAGCCGCCCGATGGCGGCGCCCTGCCTCTCCCCATGGCGTTCGGGCTTGCAGCCCGAATGCCGGCCGGCAAGCGAAGCTGTGACTTGCCCGGACGCCTCCGTTTCATCACAAAAAGGGAGCAGGCTCCGTCCATCCCCACGTTCTCACCGCGCCGCGGAGAGGGAAGGGAACACCATGGCTCGTCTCGTCGGCTTCGTCGGCAACCGTCCGGACCTCGGGGCACGAGTCCTCGAGCTCGAAGCGCGCCACCTCGTGGTGCACAAGCAGCCCGATCGCATCCCGGGCTGGGGTGTCGGCTTCTACCAGGGTGGCGAGATCCTCTTGAAACGCCGCCCCATCGACGATCGTCCCCAGATCAACGTCGCCGAGATGACCCATGGCCTGCGCGCCGACACGTTGATCGCGCACGTGCGGCTCGGGACCGTCGGCGGCTCGCGCACGGAGAACACGCATCCGTTCCGCTACCGGCAGTGGCTCTTCGCGCACACCGGCACGATCGAGGCGTTCTCCACGCTGCGCGGCCGCCTCTCGGACTCGCTCCCGCAGTTCCTCCAGCGCGACGTTCGGGGCGAGACGGACAGCGAGCTACTCTTTCACCTGTTCCTCTCCTTCCTCCACGACGCCGGCGTCCTCGAGCGTCAGGACGTACCGCCGGAGGCGGCGCGCAGCGCGCTTCGTTCGAGCATCGCGCTCGTCGACGGGCTCTCGGCCGAGGAGGGCAAGGGCCCGAGCCGCATGAACCTGCTCGTCGCGGCCCCCGATTACGTCATCGCCATGCACGGGGGCGGCCGCATGGTTCGCCGCGTTTTCCAGGGCGCCTCGGACCTCGAGCGGATCCTCGGCGACGGCGGCCTCGGACGCATGCGCCTGCCCGACTTCGCTTCGTGCCGCCTCTCGATCCTCGCCTCCGACTTCGACGACGACCGGACGCCGCCCGGATGGACGGCCGTCCAGGACCGTGCGATCGTCACGCTCACCCGCACGGATGAGCCTCTCGTCGAGCCGATCTGACTTGCCAAAAAGCACGCGCGCCACCGCGGCGGCATGCGCGCTCCTGTTCGTGGGCCTCCTCGGCTGTGGAGGCGCGGGGACGCCTCTGTTCGCCACGACCTCGGAGCTGCCCGAACAATCCCGCAGACCGGACGGCGTCGCGGTGGATCCGGCGAGCGCGCCGCCACGAGCCAGGGACGTCGCGAACGCGGGGGCGGGGCTCGTCACACTGCGCACGCCGCTCGGAACGGAGGCCGTTCTTACGACGGTGAACGGTTTTTTCCGGGCGATCGTGAACGAGGACATGGAGGCGCTCGAAGCGCTCTTCACGCGGGACGCTCTGTCGATCAGCACGACGTACGGCCCGAACAGCAGCGCGCCCTCGGCGCCGCTCTTCTGGACGCAGCGCATGCGCCGGCTCGACTACACGAAGCTCGCGGGCGAGGTCGTCTTCCGCGAGGCCGAGCTCGAGGTGTACCGCGCCGAGGATGCGCTCACGTCCTCGCCACACCCGGCGATCCGCGTCGAGGCGCTCTCGGCAGGGGACGTCGTGGTGCGCGTGCCGATCGCAGCATCCCGCGCGGGATCGGATCGGCTGCTCGGCGACGAGGTCGTGCTCTGGCTGCGCCGCGAGGGCGAGCGCTACCGGATCTACCGGATCGTCGAAGATTTCCAGATGCCTTGAGAACCTGGCGCCTGGTTTGCCCGACCTCGCTCGGGTGGCCACAATGCCTACCATGAGTCGCCTCAAGGTCGCGTTCGTGGCGTCGGGCGGGGCCGTACGAGGTCTCGCCCACCTCGGGGTCCTCAAGGCCTGCGAGGAGCTCGGGGTCTTGCCGGAGATCTTCGTCGGCACGAGCTCCGGCGCGCTCGTCTCCGCGACATATGGCCAGGACATCCCGCTCGATGTCCTGCTCGACGCGTACCGCCTCCCGTGGCGCCGCCGTCACCGGGGCCCTCGGCTCTTCCCGTCGACGTTCATCGGCCTACCGAGGCCGCGGGAGCTCCTCGATCCGGGCCACCTCGTCTCGGGGATCTTCTCGGCGGACCGGCTGGAAAACTACCTCTCGAGCTTTTTGCCCATCAACGATTTCCGCAAGCTCCCGAACGCCGTGTTCGTGACCGCCGTGGACATCGACTCGGGCGAACGCGTGGTGTTCGGACCGGGCTACGACGAGACGACGCCGATCAGCCGAGCGGTCGCGGCAAGCTGCTGCGTGCCCGGGATCTTCCGCCCGTTCCGCATCGGCAACCGGTACTTCGTGAACGGCGAGGTCGCACGCACGCTCTCGGCGGACATCGCGATCGCGGCGGGGGCGGACGTCGTGATCATCTCGAACGTGTACAAGCCGGAGCGCGTGCGCGAAGGGCGGCGCAGCCTGGCGCGGCGCGGCCCCTTCCCCGTCCTGCGCCAATCACTCAGCGTGCTGCTCACGGAGAAGGAGCGGCAGGGCGTGGAGCTTTACGGAAAACTCCACCCGCACGTCACATTTCTCGACATCGCACCAGAGCTCGGTCCATTCAGCTACCTGAACCGCTTCGCAGTGCGCTCACTCGTGCTGCGGGGATATCGGCAGGCACTCAGGGTGCTGGCCGATGCGAAGGAGAAGGGCCTGTTCGACCGGACGAACAAGCTCGCGCGTCCGTTGAACTGAGCCTTGAGGCCGCTGCGCCGGGGCGCTGCCCCGGGCCCCGCGGGGGCTGTTCGCCCCTCGACCCGAACCAGGGCAAGCCCTGGACCGGTGGTGGAAGAACTGCGCTCCGCGCAGTTCTTCCAACGGGCCGGTTGAACCGCGTCGCCAGTCGAAAGGGCAGCGCGGCTGTCTTGGTTGGCAAGGTGGTTGGCAGTCTTGCCTCGGCCTGTTCGATGAACTGCGCATCGCGCAGTTCATCGACCCCGGGTCCAGCGCTTGCGCTGGTCCGGGTCCAGGGGCGGATAGCCCCGGTGGGGTCTGGGGCAAAGCCCCAGCGAGGCGCCTTCTTAGGGGCACGATGGTCCCCGCGCGCGTTATTTCCTCGGCTCCCACGCCGCGACCGCCGCGCGCCACGCCTCCGCGTCGCGCAGCGGCGATTTGTTCGTGAGCTCCGCCTGCATCTGGATCTGCATGAGCTGCTCGTCCGTCGCGTACGCGAGGTGCACGACGCTCGTCTGCTCGGTGAGGTTCCGGCACCAGACACACGTCCCCTGCACCCACACGCGCTCGGACTCGATGAGCACCTGCACCTTGCCCATCGAGCCTTCGAGCTTCTGCGCGCCCTCCGGCAAGCCCGTGTGTCGACCCACGGTCACGATGCCGACGTGACCATCCTTCCCGCATCCAGCATACGGGGCCGCGTAGTCCGTCTTCTGGTCCGGCGGAGGGCAAGGCTTTCCGAGCTGCGCGAACTCCTGAGGCAGAGGCGCAAGGGCGTTCGGCGTCTCGGCGGGCGGCTCGGGGCGAATGGAGCCGTCGTCCGCCGACGCGCAGGAGAGGGAGAAACCAGCGAGGAAGAGGGTCGCAACAAGGAAGGCGCGCATGCACCTCCCTAGCACGCGAGGTGGGTCACGGACAGGGCATGTACACGGACGCGCTCGCGTTCGAGGTGACGTAGACGCGCATGTACGTGCCGTGCACGTGGACGCTGCTGACCTCGATCTTGTGGACCTGGGCCTTCATGCAGCCCTGGCCGCTCGCGAACGAGATGTCGTTCGAGAGCTTGTCGCGCACCGACTTGAGCCGCTCGCCGATGTCGAGCCGGAGCGCATCCCGCGCCTGATCGCGGATCTTGTCGGCATCCATGGAGGCCTTGAGCTTGAAGAGGAAGCTCTTCGTCTCGATCGTCGGCTCGAGGTCCGGGATGCGGAGCTCGTTGTCCACGACCGTCGGGTGGCCCGTCATGAAGAGGTCACCGTCGAGGTCCAAGCTGACGGGGTTGTCGACATGCCCCGCGATGTGGAGCTTCAAGACGAGCTGATCCTTCGCGGCGTAGATCTCGGGCTTCTCCATGTAGAGCTTCGGGTGCTCCTTCGAGAAGAAGAACTTGCCGTCGGTGAAGACGAGGCCCATCGCCTTCGCAAGCTCGTCATACTTGGCAACGATCGGCACGGTGACGGAGAACGGGCCCGGCTGGAGCGTGGCCACGTTGGCAAGCGGCGGGAGCTTGGCGTCAGGATTCGGTGGCTGGCAGGGGATCGTGACCGAAGGCGCAACGACGAGCGCAAGGTCCTTCTCGAACCCACCCGCAAGGACCGTCGGCCCCGCCTCGACGGAGACGACCTGGAGCGCCGCGCAGCCGTTCGCATTCCCAAGCGGGAGCTCGATGGGTCGCGCAAGGCGGCCATGAGCCTCGGCAAGCGTCGGATAAAGGTCGTACTCGAACGCCTCGAGCTTTTCCTTCACCGCCGACTTGACCTTGCCAAGGATGTCCGCCGCCGCATCCGCAGCCTTGATGACGCGGTCATCGCTCTTCACGTTGACCTCGAGCGATTGCAGCTTCGCCTTGTACTCACTCGTGACGACAGGCTCGGCAAGGATCGAGAACTCGAGCGGGACGTCGAGGCTGCCAATGGGCATGTCGGCGTTCGCATCGACATGCAGGTCGAGCGCGATGCGGCCCTGGTTGAAGCGGACCGCGATGGCCCCACGCGTCCAGGTGTACTTGCGCTCGTTGCCAAGCATCGGGAACGTGCCATCCCCCGTGCGCGGGACAGCCGTCTCGAGCTCACGCTGGAGCGCAGCCCCCGTGATCGTCGCATGCACGACGACACGCGAAGGAACCGGATCAGAGACAGGCTCGCCAGGCGTAGCCGGCGGCCGAGGCGGATACACCGGCGTGCCCGCACCGCACCCAGCAGAGACAACAACAGCGGCGAGGAGGACGGCGATCGAGGTTCGCGACATGCGTGCCAAAAAAGACGGACAGGCGGCGCGTGTCAACGGGTCTCATGTGGAAGGCGCCTCGCCGGGGCGCCGCCCCGGGCCCCGCGGGGGCTATCCGCCCCTCGACCCGGACCAGGGCAAGCCCTGGACCTCTGGGCATCGACTGCGCTTCGCGCAGTCGATGCGGGGGAAATTTTTGTAGCTGTCCGCCCCCCTTTGCAGGGCAAGCCCTGGACCGATCGGGGAAGAACTGCGCGATGCGCAGTTCTTCCCACAGGCCGGTGGCAAGACCGGGGACAGTGTTGCCAGTCACGGCGGTCTTGGCTGGCAGGGTCGTCGTTGGTCTTGACCTGACCTGTTCGATGAACTGCGCATCGCGCAGTTCATCGACCCTGGGTCCAGCGCTTGCGCTGGTCCGGGTGCAGGGGCGGATAGCCCCTGCTGGGGCCTGGGGCAACGCCCCAGCGCAACGCCCCCCGTCAAGATTGCCCCGCCAAACGATTAAGGCGGGTGTAATTTTCTTCGCGCGAAGGGCGTTGCGGAGGCGGGGCTTGGCTTGGTAGGGTCGAGACATGGCGGGCGCGGAGAAAGCCTTCACGTGGCTCTTCGGCGCGGGGGAGCGCCAGGGTGGGTACCCGGAGACGTTCGACGACGAGCTCGCTTTTCAGTCGTGGAAGATCTTGCGCGTCTCGGGGCTCATCTGCGCGCTTGCTTGGCTGCCGTATCTGCGGCTCGACGCGGCGCTCCATCCTGAGCTCCCGTCGCTCTTGCTCCTTCGCTTGAGCCTCACCTTTGCGGGTGCGTTGACGATCGCCTTCTCGTTCTTCCCTTCGGCGCCGCGCCACGCGAGTCGCGCTCTCTTCGCGCTCTGCGTGTGCCTCGAGTGCGCGACGGGGCTCATCACGGGGCTCACCAGCGGCAAAGGCCCTTATCTCGGCGGGTTCATGTTCGTGCTCATGCTCGCGCCGCTCGCGCCCGTCCGGCGGCGGTACGCGTGGGGCATGCTCGGCGCGGCGATCCTCGTCTTCTGGGTGACGGGCATGCTCGCGGGCATGGGCTTCGAGGGGCCCGAGCGCAACTATGCGCTCCAGGACCTCAGCGCTGCGGCGCTCGTCTCCGGCGTCTTCGTGCACCTGAGTGACCGGCTGCGGCAGCAGGGCTGGGCCAAGGGGAGCACGGTCCAGCGCCAGTCCGAGGAGATCGCGCGGGACAAGGCGAAGATTGACTCGCTCCTCTGCAACATCCTGCCTTCGCCGATCGCTTCCGAGCTCACGCGCGAGGGCTCGGTCAAGCCTGTGTTCCACGAGGAGGCGACCATCGTATTCGCTGATTTCGTGGGCTTCACGGCGAAGGCTGCGACCATGCCGCCCGAGGCGCTCGTCGCCATGCTCGATGCCTACTTTTGCCGCTTCGATGCGATCGCGGATCGCTCGGGGGTGGAGAAGTTGAAGACCATCGGCGATGCGTACATGGTGGCGGCGGGGCTGCCTTCGCCGACGCGGACGCATGCCGTGGATGCTTGCCTCTTTGCGCTTCGGATCCGGCGCGACGTGGAGGGGCATGAGGCGCACTTCCAGGGCGTGCGCATCGGCGTGCACTCGGGGCCGCTCATGGCGGGCATGGTCGGTGCGAAGAAGTTCGCCTATGACGTCTGGGGCGACACGGTGAACACGGCGAGCCGCATGGAGTCGTCGGGGGAGCTTTGGCGCATCAACGTCTCGCGCACGACGTACGAGCGGGTGAAGGACTTCTTCGAGCTCTCGGCGCGCGGGGCGGTGTCGGTGAAGGGCAAGGGCGAGCTCGACATGTATTTCCTGGAGCGCATCTTGCCGGCGCTCAGCCAGGACGAACGGGGCGTCGAGCCGAACGAGGTGTTCTGGGAGCGCTACCGCGCGCTGCAATCGAATGTGCTTGTCTCGGAGGGCGATCCCCGGAAGGATGAGCCCCGCGCACGATGACGACCGAAGTCGAGGATGGGCCCGCGATCCCCAAGGCTGCCCCTGCCCAGGCAGCCGCCAGGTACCCGAAGTCGATCCCGTCCATCATCGGGAATGAGGCGTGCGAGCGCTTCAGCTTCTACGGGATGCGGAACATCCTCACGGATTTCCTGATCGGGTATCTCCTGCTCGGCCTCGTCGAGAAGGACCGGGCCGGGGCCGCGAAGGAGGTCTTCCACGTCTTCGTGATGGGCGTTTATTTCTTCCCGCTGCTCGGCGGGTGGATCTCGGATCGCTTCCTCGGCAAGTATCGCACGATATTCTGGCTCTCCCTGCTCTACTGCGTGGGGCACGGCTGCCTCGCCGTCTTCGAGGCGAACAAGACCGGGTTTTACGCGGGCCTCTTCCTGATCGCGCTCGGCTCGGGCGGCATCAAGCCGTGCGTGTCGTCGTTCGTCGGCGACCAGTTCGACCAGACGAACAAGCACCTCGCGCGTGGGGTGTTCGAGGCGTTCTACTGGGTGATCAACTTCGGCTCGTTTTTCGCGTCGCAGCTCATGCCGCGGGCGCTCAAGCACTGGGGGCCGAGCATCGCGTTCGGGATCCCGGGCATCTTGATGTTCATCGCGACGCTCATCTTCTGGATGGGGCGCAAGACGTACGTGGTGGTCCCCCCCTCCCCCGCCGATCCCCATTCCTTCGGCAGCATCGCGTGGACGGCGCTGCAAAAGGGCCGCGGGGCGGGGCGCGTGCTCGCGGGCCTCGGCTTGCTCGGGTTCGTTGGTTCTTTTTTCCTGATCCCGACGCTCGGGTTCGTCGCGTCGTTTTGCCTCGCGATCGTGGCCTTCCTCGTGTTCGCGGGCCCGGGCGTGCTGCTCTCGCTCGAAGCGGCGCGCGGCGTGCACCCGGACGAGGACGTCGAGGGCGTGCGATCGGTGCTGAAGGTGCTCGTGGTGTTCGCCCTCGTCACGCCGTTCTGGTCGCTCTTCGATCAGAAAGCCTCGACGTGGATCATCCAGGGCAAGGCCATGGTGCTGCCCGGGTGGAGCATCCTGGAGACGGCCTCGCAGATGCAGGCGATCAATCCGCTGCTCGTGATGCTGCTCATTCCCTTCAACAATGCCGTCACGTATCCGCTGCTCCGGAAGATCGGCCTCGACCCGACGCCGCTCCGGCGCATGACGGCGGGCATCGCGATCGCGGGCGTGTCGTGGATCGTGATCGGCGTGATCCAGCGCTGGATCGACGCGGGCGAGCAGGTCTCGATCCTCTGGCAGCTCCTGCCGTACACGATTCTGACGCTCGGCGAGGTTCTGGTCTCGACGACGGGCCTCGAATTCGCCTACAGCCAGGCGCCGGCGAAGATGAAGGGCACGCTGATGAGCTTCTGGTCGCTGTCGGTCACGGTCGGCGGGCTCTGGGTGCTGATCGTGAACGCGGGTATGAAAAACGAGCGTCTGACGAGCGCCATCACGGCGCAGACGGGCCTATCGACGACCGCGTTCCAGATGTTCTTCTTCGCGGGCTTCGCGTTCCTCTTCGCGCTTGCGTTCGGCGCGTACGCGACGCGGTACAAGAGCGTGGAGCATTATCGGAAGGCGTGAGGCTTCACGGCGGCAGCATGTGATAGATGAATGCGGTGCTGTTCCCGTCTCTCCATCGCTTGAAGGACACGCCGCCGCTGTCGCTGGAGCTGAACTGCCACCCCTTGCTGGGCGCCCAGAACTTCAAATACTCGATCACCTCATGGGGGACGGCCGTGGCCCCCGTCGTGTCCCCGGGCGCGGGCGACCCCCACCAGGCCCCGCGGTTCTTCGAGGTACCGTCCCAGGTCGCGAACTGCGTGTTCATGTCGGCATAGACCTGCCGCGCCAGGCGCTCCGCCGGTGACACGTATCGCCTGGGCCTGACGCCCTGCGCCTGAAACTGCTGCCACGCATGAGCCGCGGCCTGATGGGTCACGGTGCCGTTGCGCATCCCATAGACCCTGTTCTCGAGCGTGAAGAACGCGTTCAACCAGTCCTGATCGAGCTTCCCGTGCGTGTTCTCGCGCCACGCCATCCGCGCGTCGTACGCGTCCAGGTACCCCTCCATGAGCTCGTCCTGGGTCGGCAGCGCCATCATGGGCTGCACGGGCCCGGCCTCGCGTGCCCGCGGCGCTCCGACCGTGGCCGGATGCGGGGGACGGGCCGAGGAGGGCCGGGCCGAGGAGGGCTGCACGGAACGGCTGGGAGAGACCGTCGCCGCGTGCGGAGGCCGCGACGGCGCCTTCGGCTGCACGGAACGGCTGGGAGAGACCGTCGCCGCGTGCGGAGGCCGCGACGGCGAGGCGATGCCTCGGGCCAACTTGGGGGGAGCCATGGCAATGAATGCTACCCACGCCGCAGGGCGCGCCGCCAATTTCCGACCGATGCGTCGCACCAGGGCACGGCACGGCGCCGGCCCCCCCCGCGCTACCCCGCTGCCACCACCGCCGGTTCCCCCTCGCCCTCCGTGCGCTCGACATCCGCAAGCAAAAAGATCCGGCGATCGATCGCGGGACGTAACACGGCGAGGCGCGGGTCCCCGTCGACGTGCGCGAGCAGCGCGCGAGCGGCGTCGCGGTATTCGTCGAGCGTGAGATCACCCCGACAGACGAGAAGTCGCAGCAGAATGGCGGCCTCGGAGGCGACGTCGGCGAGGTTGTAGCGGCGCACGGCGTCGCGGCCCTCGGGGCCCTTCGCCCAGAGGCCCTCGACGTCGGAGCCGTCGACGCCGACTTTGCCCGGCCAGCCGCAGAGGCACGCGAACGAGGCCATGCGCGCGGCGCGGCCGGCGCCACGAAAGCTCACGGCGTCTTGCAGGTCGACGTGCTTGTTCCCGCGGTAGCGATCCTCGAAATCGCGATCCCAGAGCCACGGAGCCACGATGCCGTGGCGCACCGAGCGCGCAATGACGAGCGGCAGATCGAAGCCGCGGCCATTCCACGAGACGAGCACCGGGCGGCGCTCACCCACCATGCCGACGAAATCACGCAGGATGGCCGCCTCGTCGCCGCCCTCGGGGCCGCCGAGGAGCCGCGGGGGCTGCACGCGGACGTGGCCGCTCTCCACGACGAGCGCGAGGAGCGCGCCCGAGACGATGGCGAGGTGCGGCACGGCCGGGACGCGGTCCGGATCCGCGCCCTCGGGGAGGGGGTTGTCCTTGTCGAGGATCGCCTCGAAATCGAACACGACATACGCGGTCATGCCTGGAAGCCCCCGCGCTCCTCGGTGATCATCCGGACGATCTGCTCGAGATCCCGCGTCTCCTCCTCCCAGTACGCCTCGGTGCCGAAATGAGGGAACGTGCGCGGGAAGATGGGATCGTGAAAGCGGCGCGCGATCCAGGCCGCATAATGGACGCGGCGCAGGCCACGCAGGGGCGTCGCGAGGCGAAGGCTCTTTCGATCGAAGGCGCGAAGGGCCTCGTACCCTTCGAGGAAGCTCTCCAGCGCGATCCGCGCCTCGACGCCCTCGCCCGGCAGGAGGAGCCATAGATCCTGCACGGCCGGGCCCACGACCATGTCGTCGAAATCGACGACCGAGAGCACGCCGTCCCGCAGGAGCAGGTTGCCGAGGTGCAGATCGCCGTGAATGCGGTGGACGGGCGTGCCTTCGAGGCCCTCGTCGACGAAGTCCGCAATCGCGCGCGCGGCGCGCTCGTAGCGCGGGAGGAGGCGCGCAGGAATGCTTCCCTTGTCGCGGAGGAACGCGACGTTTTGCCGAACGAACGCGTCCGCATCGAGGCGGACGCGGTGCGCGGCGGGGCGCCCGGCGCCGACGTTGTGGATACGCGCGGCGAGCATGCCGAGGCGCTCGAGGAGGTCTGCATCGGGCTCGTCCGGCGCGCGGCCGCCCACACGCGGGAAGAGGCAATACGAGATGCCGTCGATCGTGCCGAGGGTGCCGCCGCCGCGGAGCGTTCGAGGGAGACAAACCGGGACCTCGGCCTCGGCGAGGTCGGCGAGGAAGAGGTGCTCTTCGAGGATCTGCTCGGGGCTCCAGCGACCCGGGCGGTAGAACTTGGCGACGAGTCGGGAGCGATCTTCGAGCTCGACCTCGTAGACGCGGTTCTCGAACGAGTTCAGCGGGTAGCAGAGGGGATTGACGGGAAACCCCGCGTCCTCGACGGCTTCGAGGACCTTGTGCGGGGTGAGCGAGAGGAAGAGGTCGGTCGTGTTCATGCGCGTCTCTTCGGGCGGGCCCGGAGCGCATGGGTGATACCATCACGGAGGGTGCCGCGCGTGGTCAGGCTGCCGAGATCGGCACCGAGATCGACGAGCGTGCGGGCGATCGAGGGCTGGATTCCCGTGATGACGACCTCGGCGCCAAGGAGGCGGATGGCCTGCGCGACCCGGACGAGCGCCTCGACGACCGACGCGTCCGCCTCGGGAACGCCCGTGACGTCCACGATGGCGACGCGCGCGCCCTGGGCGACCACACCCGCGGCGATGGTCTCCACGATGCCCGCGGCGCGGTCACCCGTGATGCGGCCGATGAGCGGCGCGACGAGGATGCCCTCGCCGATGGGGATGAGAGGCGTGGAGAGCGCGCGGAGGGTCGCTTCCTGGGCCTCGATGAGGCGCGCCTGAGCCTCGTTCTGCCGCTGTACTTCGTCCGCGTGCCTGCGCGCCGTGACGTCGACGACCGCGATCTGCGTGGCGTTCTCCCCCTCGAAGACGACAGGCCGCGCGGCGACGTCCGTGTAGATGATGGTGCCGTCCGCGTGGAGGTACCGCTCTTCGATCGGCGGGAGCGAGACGCGGCCCTCGCGGCTCTGTTGCAGGCGCGCGCGGAGGAGCTCGTGATCCTCGGGGTGCACGATGCGCATGACGTTCATCCCGACGAGCTCGTCGCGCGGTACGCCGAGGAGCCGCGACAGGGCCTCGTTGACCCAGAGGAACACGCCGCCCTTGTGCACGGCGAGCGGGAGCGGGGCGAGCTCGGTGAGGCCGCGCCAGCGCTCCTCGCTCTCGCGCAAGGCGCGCGTCGCATCCATCTCGGCCGAGATGTCCTGCGCGACCGCGAGGAACTGCAGGTTCTCGCCGCGCTCGTCGCGCAGGGCCACGCTGGAGAGGCGGACGTCCAAGGGATCGCCGTTCTTTCGGATGAACTGGTAGCGGACGTTCTCGACGTGCCCCGCTGCGCGCAGCTTCGGGATGTTCACCTCGACGGCGGTCTTGCGCGACGCCTCGGTGAGGAAATCGATGGAGTGGCGGCCGAGTACCTCGTCGCGGGTGTAGCCGAGCACGTCGAGCCAGTGATCACTCACGGCCGTGATGCGGCCCTCGCGGTCGATGGAGTGCATGATCGCAGGGGTGCGCTGGTAGAGGCGCTGGTATCGCTCTTCGAGGGCCTCGAAGGCGCGGCGCTCGGTGTCGCGGCGCTTCTCGTAGACAGCGACGGCCGTGCGCACGAGCTCGTCGGCGACCTGTTCGGCACGCTCGATGACCTGCCCTGCGAGCTCAGCCGTGGACAGGATGCGCAGGGCGCCGCGGGCCATGGCGCGGCGGCCGATGGAGATCCCGTGGAGGACCTCGAGGAGCGACGCGCCTTGCTCTTGCCTGCGCGTGAAGATCTCGATCCCGAAGGTGCGCAGCGCCTCGGGGTTCACCTCGTCGAGGGCATCGAGGTAAAGGTCGATCAAGCGGGCGGACATGGCGACCTGCGCGCTTCGCGGGAACTCGCGGTAAAACGGGGCCACCTCGAGGATCTCGACGATCAAGGTCTCGATGAGGTTCTCCCGCTCGGGGAGAAGCGCCGCCTTGAGCGCACTCGTATCCATGACTTCGGCTTTAGCATGCTGCCGCCGCGCCGGGCGATCCGGCCTTGCAGCCGGCTGCCGAGGCAGGTAGCCCTTGCAACATGAGCGAAGCGAACCCGAGCGGCCGAGCGGCCGGACACAGCCACGGACAGGGCAGCGAGGAACTCCCGGTCATCGATGTGAGCGAGCGCGGAGCCCCGCGTGACGGGAAGCCGCAGACGCAGGATCGGCGGCTGTTCATGCAGCTCTTGGTATTCCAGGCCGAAGCCTCGAACGCAGAGGGCGTGACGCGCAAGGCGCGCTCGATCCGCTCGGCCATCGCGAGCAAGGGTGTCGGGGTCGTGGTCTACGAGGACGTGAACGATCCCTCGAGCATCGGTCTGCTCACGTGGGGCGAAGATCCCGCGGTCTTCGTGGAGGTGGTCCGCCCGGCGATCCTCGACGAGGGCTCCGCGCCGCGTCTGCACCTTCGGCCCGACATGACCATGCTCGGGCGTACCTATTCGACGGGCTACGAGCAAGATCTCGAATTCTGGCTGCTCCGGCGGCCAGCGGAGACGGTGGCAAACCCGGCATGGCCGTGGGCAGTGTGGTACCCGCTGCGCCGGAGCGGGGCATTCGCGAAGCTCGAGCCGCGAGAGCAGGGCTCGATCCTGCGCGAGCACGGGACGATCGGGAAGGCCTACGGAGCAAAGGACCTGGCGCACGACATCCGGCTCGCATGTCACGGGCTCGACGCGCGAGACAACGAATTCGTGATCGGTCTCGTGGGCAAGGAGCTGCACCCGCTGTCGCACATCGTGCAAGCGATGCGCAAGACGCGACAAACGAGCGAGTTCATCAGCCAGATGGGGCCGTTCTTCGTGGGACGGGTTCTCGGCTGAAGCGTTTTCGCTGGGGCGTTGCCCCAGGCCCCACCAGGGGCTGTCCGCCCCTGGACCCGGACCAGCGCAAGCGCTGGACTCGGGGTCGATGAACTGCGCGATGCGCAGTTCATCGAACAGGCCGAGGCAAGACCGGCGACGACCCTGCCAATCAAGACAGCCGCGCTGCCATTTCGACTGGCAACGCCCGTGCCTGTGGGAAGAACTGCGCATCGCGCAGTTCTTCCCCTGAAGGTCCAGGGCTTGCCCTGGTCCGGGTCGAGGGGCGGATAGCCCCCGCGGGGTCCGGGGCAGCGCCCCGGCGCGACGCCGCCTTCAGTACGACACGTCCATCTCGAGGATGACCGTCTGGATGCCCTCGATCACGCCGTCGCGGCGGGTCGGGTAGACGGTCACGGATGCGCGCTTGTTCGACACGAGGTCGACGAGCGTCGAGATGTAGCCTGATTGCAGCGGGGAGTACCAGGGAATGGCCCACGCTGGGATGCCTCGCTGCACGAACGTGATCGTGCCCGGCGAGAACGAGTTCGCCTCCCATTCGCCGAAATCGTAATATCGCTGGGCGATGAGCCGGAAGCGCGAGGGGAAATCGTCGATCGAACGGCCCTGGATGAACGAGCGATATGCGTGCTCGGCGTCGTACTTGGCCTGCGCCCGACCCTGGCCCTGCGCGAAGATGTCGAGCTGGACGTTCGCGAGCGACGCGCACCCGGCGCTCGCCGCGACGAGCGGGAAGAAATCGTAGAAGCTCGACGCGAGGAATGGCTGCCCGAGGTATTCGCGCAGCACCGGATCGCGGAACGTATTCGTGAGCGACTGCATCCCGCCGTCGAGACGCGTCGAGACATAATGGAGCATGCCCTTGTAGGCGATGCCCTTCACCCGGAACTGGCTCCGGCCTGCTGGGCGCGGCAGACGTTCGAACCAGCGGCGATCACTCGCCGGGGAGACACTCGCCGGCGGGAGATCGACCATGCGGCTCGATCGAGGCTCGGGCGGCGGCGACGAGGGGCGCTGGCTCGAGGATTCGGAGAGCTCGCGGAACGACGAGAGGCCCGGCATCGTGGCCGCCATGCCGAGCGTCGGATCCGACGAGGGTGGCGACGAGGGCGGGATCGAGGGGAAGATCTCGGCAAACGCGCGCGAGCGAATCGAGGGCGGCGGGGGCTCGACGCTCTTCATGCTGGAGACGGCGTCGAGCGCGGTGGCGACCGCGGCGCCGTCCGAGGGGCGCGCGCCTGGCTCCTTGGCGAGCATGCGGCCGACGAGCGCGTCGAGGGCCTCGGGGACGTCGTGGCGCATCGTGCGCAGACGCGGAGCCTCCTCCGCGAGCAGCTTCGTGATGATCGCCATCGGGTGCGGGCCGTGGAAAGGAGGTTGGCCTGCCAAACATTCGTAGAGCAGGCAGCCGAGCGAGAAGACGTCGGCGCGGGCGTCGACGTACCGTTTGTCGCCGCGCGCCTGCTCGGGCGCCATGTAGCCTGGGGTGCCGAGGACGTTGCCGGTGCGGGTGAGTCCGCTCGACGCGTCGTCGAGGCGGGCGATGCCGAAATCGAGGAGGCGGACCTTTTCGATTGTGCTGTCGACGAGGAAGACGTTGCTCGGCTTGACATCGCGGTGGACGATGCCGCGCGTGTGGGCGGCGCCGAGGGCCACGGCGATGCGTCGCGCGAGATCGATGCACTCTTCGAGGCGCAAAGGCTCGCGGGTGAGGCGCCGATCGAGGCTCTCGCCTTCGAGCCACTCCATCACGAGGTAAGGTTCGCCGTCGGGCGAGATGCCGTGCGTCACGTAGCGGACGACGTGCGGGTGCTCGAGCCCTGCGAGAGCCTTGGCCTCCTTGAGGAAGCGGGCCTGCGAGGTCATGTCGGGCGCGTGGAGAACCTTGATCGCGACGAGCTTCGTCGTCTGTCGATCGAGTGCTCGATACACGGACCCCATGCCGCCGACGCCGGCGCGCTCCAGAATGGCGAAGCGTCCGTCAACGACGTCTCCCGTGCGCATGGGACCGGATGATGCCCGAAGGACATCCGCGGCATCAAGGTGCTCGTGCGCTTGTTCAGGCGACCCGGATCACCTCGCCCGGCTTCTGGGTCGGCGCGGGCGGATCCCGGATGACGGGCGGCTCGGGCGGCGGCTCGCCGGGGACGGGGCTCGGAGGCGGCGGATCCTCGATCGGTCCCTTGCGGATGCGGGGATCCTCGACGGGGGGTGCTTCGGGCCGCTCCGGTTGCGTGGGAGGGGATTTTTCCTCCGTTCGGGTCGTCTCGATGGGTCGCGGGATGGTCATGCTCCGACGAACGCAAGCGTGGTGCCCGGGGCGCGTGTGCGTCCTCCGTTGGGCGCTTTACCGGGATGATAACGACGGGTATCCTGGCAGGCATGGACCTCGAACGGATGCTGGAGAACTGCCGGCGTGACCAGTGGCATGTCGGCGACCTCGACTGGAGTCGGAAGCCGCGGAGCATGTCGCGGGAGGACGAGATCGCGATCGTGCAGCTCTTCACGGACATGTCGGGGATCGAGCGGCTCGCGGGCGCGCTCTTCCGCGAGCAGGAGCGGCGCGTGGAGGATCCGACGCTGAAGGCGATCTTCCGGAGCTTCGTCGTCGACGAGGTCCGGCACGCGCACGCGGCGCAGATGCTCGCCGATTTTTATGACGTCCATCATTACAAGATGTATCGGCAGAGCCCGAGCCTGACGGCGTTCGCCCCGCATTTCGTGGACGCGATCCATTACCTGAGCGACGACGTGGCGAACGCGTACATCGTGTGCGGGGAGCTCATCCTGGACATCGCGCTGCTCCGGTCGATCAACGACTACGTGCACGACGAGATGAGCCAGGAGGCGATGACGCTCATCAACCGGGACGAGTCGCGCCACATCGCGATCGACTATCACATGGCCGAGTATTACGGCTCCGAGGCCTACGAGCGGCGGATGGCCGAGCGGCAGACGAAGCTCTCGGTCGCGGAGCGGGCGCGGGGCGCGAAGGCGTTCGTGTACATGCTGCATTACGGGCATCCGTTCATCCGCGACGTCTTCCTCGACCCGATGAACTTCGTCGATCCCGAGGGCAAACGGCTGCGGGACGCGTTCAAGCGGATGCAGCTCCTCGGGCGGAAGGAGGAGACGTCGCGGCGGCCGTTCACGCGGTTCTTGCGGCTCCTGCAGGACGGGGTCGATCACCCGATCACGGGCCGGCTGCTCGGCGATCTGCTCGGCCGCGTCGGAGGCGTGGGCAAGGAGTTCATGGCCCGGCAATACGACGACTCCGAGCTCACGCGGGCCCGGCGCATGTCGTACGAGGAGATGGCGAAGGAGGCTCTCTCCGCGAAGGAGAACTAGCGCTTTCCGCGGGTCGCGCCGCGGCCGAGCGCGAGGGCGATGCCGCCCCGGAGGGTGCTCCGGGTGCGCATGCGTCCGAGTTCGGCGCCGATCTCGACGAGGGTGCGGGCCATCGCCGGCTGAATGCCGGTCAAGACGACCTCGGCCCCGAGCAGCTCGACGGCGCGCGCGGCTTGCACGAGGGTGCTCGCGACCTGCTCGTCGACGACGGGCACGCCGGTGACGTCGAGGATGACGATCGACGCCTGATTCTGCACGATGCCGTGGAGCAACGTCTCGAGCACCTGCTCGGCGCGACGGGCGTCGATGTGGCCGATGAGCGGCATCACCACGACGCCCTCGGCGATCGGCAGGAGCGGCGTCGAGAGGGCGCGGAGCGTGGCCTCCTGCAGGCCGAGCATTTCCTCCTGGAGCTTTCGCGCGCGGGCCTCGGCCTCTTTTTGTGTCGTCACGTCGACCGAGATGCTGCACACGGCGACGGGTTTGCCCTCGGCGTCCCGGAGGGGGAATTTCGTGGTCACGTAGGCGACGATGCCGCCTTCGAGGGGCATCACATCCTCGCGCGTGAGGGGCTCCCCGGTCCGGAGCACGAGGGCGTCGGAGGCGCTGTAGCTCTCCGCGATCTCGGACGGGAAAAGCTCGGCGTCGGTCTTGCCGAGCAGGCCTTCACGGTTCATCTGGACGAACTGCTCGACCTGACTGTTGACGAGCATGTAGCGGCCCGCGAGATCCTTCACGTACACGAGCGACGGCGCGTTCTCGATGATGCCGAGCAGGAACTGCTGGCTCGCCTCCAGCGCGCGTTGCGCCCGGATCCGCTCGGTCACGTCGAGGTTCACGGACACCACGTACCGCTTGCCGGCGACGTCGACGGGCGCGTACGAGGTCTCCGACCAGAGCTCCCGATCCTCGGCGTTATCGAATCCCACCTCCGCCGTGTTGAACGAAGTGGGCGGCATGACCGAGGCCTCCCCGCGCGTGGCCCTTTCGAGGTGCGCGGCATATCCCCGGGCCACGGCATCGGGATCTTTGAGCAGGTTGTGTTTGCCGATGACGAGCTCGCGGTCGGGGATGGCGCAGAACTCTCGGTTTTTGCGATTGATATCGAAGACCAAGCCCTCGACGTCGTGCACGACGGCCGGGACGGGGATGCATTCGAACACGGCCTGATAAAGGTCCGCGCGGTGGTTCGCGGCCGCGAGGGCCTCTTCGAGCTCGGCCACGCGCGCGCGGAGCCGGTCGGACTCTGCCTGCAATCCCTGGAATTCTTGCACGTTCATGTCCACCCCCCAACGTGGCGCCCGTATCTCCAGGCACGAGGGGCCACCCAGGACGGGCAGGCCACGTCGCACCGAGGATACGAGTCGCCGCAGGACCTTCCCTTACTTATAACGCTGCGCGGTGTCCGTACAGAGAGCCGAATGGCAAAAGCGGCGTCAATTCAATGGCGCTTTGGTCGTTCGACGGCGAACCAATCGCGCCATGACGAACCCAAGGAGGGAGGCGAGGAGCGGCATCGAGCCCGATTTTCCAATCAGGCCGAATGCGACGCAAAGCAGGACGAGGCGGAGGACGAAGATGACCGTGGGGCGCGCGCGCTCCCCCGTCTCGCGGTGAATGCGCTCGCCCTCGGCGATGGCCTTCGCATGCGCCCAGCCGAGCGCGAATCCGAGGGCGAGGAAGAGGAGCACGCGAAGGACGAGGTTCGTCACGGGGCCTCCGTTTTCGACATCGCGGCGCCGAACGCGACCTTGCCGCCCACGATGACGCGGTCGATCTTCGCGGCGAGGAGCGATCGATCCGCGGCGAGGGCGCCGGAAAAGAGGGTCAGATCAGCGATGTAGCCGGGCGCGATGCGGCCGTGGCTGGCCTCGGTGAAGGAGGCATACGCCGGGCCCGTGGTGAAGGCGGCGAGCGCCTCGTCGAGGGTAATGCGCTGCTCGGGCATGAAGCCACCCGGCGGGGCGCCCGAGGGATCCTGGCGGCTCACGGCGGCCCAGAGGCCGAGGAGGGGCGAGGGCTCCTCGACGGGGAAATCCGAGCCGAAGACGAGGCGCGCGCCGGCGTCGAGGAGCGAACGCCAGGCATACGCGCCGCGCAGGCGCTCAGGGCCGAGGCGCGCGGGGGCCCAGGGCATGTCGCTCGTTGCGTGGGTCGGCTGCATGGAGGCGAGGACGCCGAGCGCGGCGAACCGGGGAATGTCCTCGGGCGCGAGGACCTGGGCATGCTCGACACGAAAACGAAGCGCGCGCGCCCGGCCTTCGCCGAGCGCGGCGAAGGCGTCGAGCACGTCGCGGTTGGCGCGGTCGCCGATGGCGTGCACGGCGAGCTGGAATCCCGCGTCGGCGATGAGGCGCGCCGCGTCGGTGAGTTTTTTTCGGTCTGCAATCGAGAGCCCCGTGCTCTTCGGCTCGTCGGCGTAGGGCGCGAGCAAAGCGGCGCCGCGGGAGCCGAGCGCGCCGTCGGCGAAGAGTTTTACCCCGCGCAGGACGAACATGGCGGTGCCCTGCGGGTCGACGTCGGGCTTTCGTTGCGACAATGCGGGGAGGTTCGAGCCGCCGGCGAGATAGGCGTACACGCGGATCGGGAGCCGGCCCTCGGCCGCGAGCTTGCGATACACGGCGACGGTCGCGTCATTGATGCCCATCTCGTGCACGCCCGTGAGCCCGAGCGAGAGAGCGCGCTCGGACGCGCGCAGGATGCGGCGCTCGATCACCTCGGGCGGCTCGCCGGGGATCTTCGCCGTGACGAGGTCCATTGCATTGTCGATGAAGACGCCGGTGGGCGCGCCCGTGGCATCCCGGAGGATACGGCCGCCCGCGGGATCGGCGGTCTTCGCGTCGACGCCGGCGAGACGGAGGGCGGCCGCGTTCGCCCAGAGCGCGTGCCCGTCGATGCGTTCGAGGGCGACCGGGTGATCGGGCGCGGCCACGTCGAGGGGCGCGTGTGTGGGGAACGTGGCGGGGGTGAAGAGGTTTTGATCCCAGCCGCGGCCGGTGATCCATTCGCCCGGCGCGCGCCCTTTCGCCTCGGCGGCGACGAGCTGCGCGACGTCCTCGGGGCTCTTCTTGCCGCGGACGTCGAGGCTCTCGAGGGCGACGCCGAGGCCGTGGAGATGGCAATGGCCGTCGACGAGGCCGGGGATCACGGCGCGCCCGGAGAGCCGCTCCACGCGGGTCTCCGGGCCGACGAACGCGCCGACCTCGGCGTCCGTGCCGACCGCGACGATGCGATCGCCGCGCACGGCGATGGCGGTCGCCTGGGGGCGGGCCGGATCCAGCGTGCGGACGGCGCCGCCCAGAAGGACGAAATCCGCGGGGTTTTGTGATTGCGGGGATGGCGTAGGAGCTGCGCCACAGCCGAGGGCCAGGGGCGCGAGGGTCGCCGCGAGGAGGGCGCTTCGGAACATCGCGCCCATTCTAGCAGCAGCGAGGGCGCGGGGGCGTCACGTGGGGACTTTGGTATTCAGCTTGTCGACGGCGTGCACGGGGGCGTCATTTCCCGCCATGAGGTGTGCGATCGCGCCGAGAACGAGGCGGTGCTTCTCCAGCGTGCCCTTGCCCGCGAAGACCTTGCTCGTGACGGAGATCTCGAAATGCCCTCCCCCACCCTGCACCTCCACCACGGCGTCGCTGATCTTTTCCTTGATGGCTTGCTCGATCGCCGCAGGGATCGAGCCCTGGAACGTGGTCATGTGGTACGACACGCGCGATTCCTCCCGAAATTCGTCAATACCGCGGAACCGAGGTGTCGACAACGACCGACCAGGCGTCGATGCCCCCCTCGAGATTGTACACCTTGGAAAAACCTCGCCCCACGAACGCCTCGGCCGCCGAGCGGCTGCGACCGCCGTGGTGGCAATGGAAGACGATCGGCGTGTCCTTGGGCAGCGCTTCGAGCCGCTCGAGCTCGGCCTGATCGAGGAGCTTCGCCTGCGCGATCCGCGCAATGGCGCGCTCCTTGTCGGTGCGCACGTCGATGAGCTCGAACGTCTCGCCCGCGTCGAGCATCTCCTTCAGCTTCTTCACGGAGAGCTGCCGGACGCGCGGGGGCTCGTTCGGGTTCTCGATCTTGAAGCCGGCGCCCTCGGGGCCGTCCACGAAATCGATGGAGACACCGTCCGCCCGGCGCGCGCTCCCCTTGTCGACGAGCACCGTGATGCCGCCCGCGTCGACCTCGATGTCGCCCTCGGCGCGCGGCCCGAAATAAAGCCCATACTCGAAGCGCGGGCTCACCTCGAAGCGGAGGAGCTCGCCCGGCGCCTCCTTCGCCGCCTCGTCGAATGCGCGCTTGGCCGACGCGCTGAGCGTGATCTTCAGCGCCTTCGCCTCGCCACCCGCCCCGGCGGCGCCGAGCTTCTGCGCGAGCTCGCCGCTCTCGCGCATCTCCCGCACGATGTCGGCCCCGCCGACGAACTCGCCGTCGATGTAGAGCTGCGGGATCGTGGGCCAACTCGCGTAGGCCTTGATGCCCTCGCGAATCTCGGGATCTTCGAGGACGTTCACCGTCGTGTAGCTGGGAAGCACCTCGTCCAGGATCTGCACGACGGAGCTGGAGAACCCACATTGGGGAAACCGGCGTGAGCCCTTCATGAAGAGCACGACCCGGTCGGACCGAACGAGCGCCTCGATACGCTGCTTGAGCGGTTCACTGAGATTCATCTGTTTCCCTCGATCGGTCGGGACTCTCGCACGTCTCGAAACGTGACGCTACGTCATTTAGACCGAACGGCCCGCTCGTCCGTAGACGTGCGCCGCGGATGTTCGTCGCCCCGGGCGCTCCCCTTCGCGAGCGCTCGAGGGGCGATGTTTCCACGCGCGCCGGGCGTTCGGCGCGTGCCCGGAGGAGTGTGTCATGACGAACCGATGGCTCCGTGTCCCCCGCACCCGCCGCGCGCTCGCGGCGAGCCTCATCGCGCTGTGCGCGGGAGGGCTCATCCTGCACAGGGCGCCGCTCAGCGCGCGGACAAACGTGGCGTTCGCGAGCCCGAGCGAGGGTGGCGCGGGCGCGACGTTCTCGGGGCGGGGCGCGCATGGGTCGATCACGCTGACGCAGTCGCGCGTGTTCGGCGGGAGCGAGGCGCGGATCTCGGCGGTGCTGCGGATCAAGGCCGATCAAGCGGACGCGCGGGAGCGGGCGCCGCTCGCGCTCGCGATCGTGCTCGACACGTCGGGCTCGATGATGACCGAGAGCAAGATGAAGCAGGCCAAGGACGCGGTGGTGGAGCTGATCCGCGAGCTGCGTGACGACGATCAGATCACGCTGGTGCGGTACGCGTCGGACAGCGACGTTCTGCAGCCTCTCGCGCGCGTGGGGGACGTGCGGGAGCGGCTCGCCGCGCGGGTGCACGAGCTCTCGGCGAGCGGCGGGACGAACATCCCGCCGGCGCTGTCGCTGGGGATGGAGTCGCTCGCGAACGCCTCGTCGGGGCGCGTGAAGCGGGTGGTGCTGGTGAGCGACGGGCTCGACAACGGGCGTTTCGATGCAGAGCGGATCGCGCGGAACGCGACGGAGGATCGGGTGACGGTGTCGTCGCTCGGAATCGGACTCGATTTTGATCCGAGGTACATGGGCGGGGTCGCGGAGGCGGGGCGCGGGAACTTTGCGTTCGTGAAGGATGGAGCGGCGCTCCGGACGTTCCTACGCCGCGAGCTCGAAGAGACGGCCGCGACGACGGTCGAAGCGACGGAGGCGCGGTTCGTGCTCCCCGAGGGGGTGAGGTTCGTCCGGGCGATCGGCGCGGAGGCACGGACGGAAGGCGACGGGCGCGAGGTGACGTTGCGCATCGGGTCGCTCTTCGCGGGCGACGAGCGGCGTGTGGTCGTGGAGCTCGCGGCGAACGCGGAGGCAGGGGAAAAACTCGCGATCGGGGGCGAGGTCGGGTGGTCGCTCGTGGGCGGAGAGCGGACGCGCGTGGCGCTGTCGCCGCTCGATCTGCAAGGCACGGCGGACGCGCGGGAGGCGGAGCTCAGCGTGGATCGAGCGGCGTTCGCGGAGGCGACGAGCGCGCTCGCGTCGAGCCGGCAGCTCGAGGCGGCCACAGCGCTCGAGCAAGGCGACATCCACGCGGCGCAGCGGATCGTCGACGAGAACATCGGCGCGCTCAAGGCCGCGGCGGCGGCAGCACCGGCGCCGGCTGCGACGGCGATCCAGGCGCAGGTCGACGCCTACGAGCAGGCGAAGAAGGAGATCCACGCGGCGCCGCCGAAGAGCGCGGGCGCGAAGGCGGCGGCCCGGAGCATGGCCGACAAAGAGTTCTCGAACCTCGGTCGGGCGGCGGCGTACTGAACGACGAACCCGTTGGAGATCAAAGGAATCATGCGGAAGCTTGCCCTCCTCGTGGCCGCGGCGGCGGCGTTTGGTTTGTGGCCCTTCGCGGGCCGGTTCGGGCTCGTGACGGGATCGATCGCGCTGCTCGGGCTCGGGGTCTTGCTCGCGCTCGCGGCGAGCGCGACGATCGATGGCCTCGCCGCGGCGGGCGGGGCGCTCGGCGCGCTGTCGGCGGCGATCGTGGGAAATACGTCGCCGGCCGCGGCGGGCGCGGCGCTCGTGGCGCTCGCGTACGCGGAGCGGACGACGCGGGTGAAGGCCGGGACGGCGCGGCTCGTGCACGTGGGCGGCGCGCTCGTGGCAGGTGCGCTCGCGGGGACGATCACGGCGGCGTACGGGAGCGGATCGCCTTCGATCCGCGTGGTCGCAGCGCTGGTCGCGGCCGTGCTCGCGGCGCTACCGCTCTTCGTGGAGGCGGACGATCCAGTAGCGTACGCGCTCGACGGGCTCGCGGAGGACGCCGGCGAGGAGGCGGGCGCGGCCTTGCGCGAGGGAGCCGCGTTGCGGAGGCACGTGGACGAACGGCTGCTCGACGCGGCCGCGGCGCGCGAGGTGCGCGCGAGCTGGAAGGCGCTCGTGCGGCTCGGCGAGGCGCGGGCGCGGCTCGAACGAGCGCGGGTCGGAGGAAAGGGCGCCCGCGCGGACGCGCCCACGGCCGTCGCGCGGCGCGTGGATCAACGCATCGGCGCGCATGTGGAGGCGCTCCGGCGCGCGTACCTCCTCGCGGACACGGCGCACGCGGCAGAGGCGAGCGAGGACGTGCGGGCGCTCGAGGTCGTGGAGGCGACGGGGGAGAAGCTCGAAGCAACGAGCGAAGCGCTGATCTCGTCGTGATGGATGCGCGCGGAGGCCGCTGGAAACGCGGCCCTCGGCGCGTCTATGCTGCGGCGCGATGGCCCCTCGGGCACCGAGCCTCCCCCGCCGCGTCGCCGCGCTACTCGACAAACGTCCGGTCAAGATCGGGCTCGCGATCTGCATCCTCGTTTCGCTCCTGCCGATGCCCCGGCTGGAGAGCGCGCTCCGGCCCGTCTTCCTCGCGATCTTCACGATCGAGCTCGCGCTGCGCTTCCTCGCGCTCCGGCGGCCCCGCGAGGAGATCCGGCGCTTCGAATGGTTTTTCCTGGTCGTCGATCTGCTCGCGCTCCTGAGCTTCTTGCCCTTCGAGCAGATCGGCGATCCCAGGTACGTGGCGCCGCTGCTCTCGCTCCGTCTCGCCCGGCTTTTGCTCTTGCTCCGGTTCGCCCGCGAGCTCGCGGCGGACCTCTACTCGATCGTGACGCGGCGCGAGCAGCTCCAGCAGTTCGGGCTCGTGACGGTGGCGGTCTGGTCGCTCGCGTTCGGCGCGGCCGTGGTGCTGGATCACCTGGCGATCCGCTACGATTACACCGGCAGCGGGCTCGCGGCCGACGCCGATTTCATCGATCGGGTGTGGTGGGCGTTCCGGCAGCTCGAGAGCGCGGACAACCTGGTCGGGACGATCAAGGTGCCGGCGCCGATCGCGGTGCTGTCGCTGGGCCTCACGATCGTGGGCGTGTTCGTGGTGTCGTTCATCATCGGCATCGGCTCGAACGTGGTCGATCAGGTGGTGCGGGCCGAGCGTCGGCGCACGGTCGACTACGACGAGCACTCGCTGGTGATTGGTCCCGTGCACGAGGCGGAGATGCTCGTGCGGGAGTTCGCGCGGCTCTACGAGCGGAACCGGATCCTGCGGAGCTTCTTCCGGCCAGCGGAGATCCTGCAATGGCTGCGGGGGCGCGGAGCGATGCCGCGCCGGCATGCCCTGCCGCGGATGGCGCTGCTCGGGACGACCGAGGCTCCGCCCGGATATCTGTACGAGCCGATGATGCGGTGGGTGATGTACCGCGAGGGCGACGGATGGGATCCGGACGCGCTCGCGCGGGTGTCGGCGGCGACGGCGAAACGCGCGATCTTGCTCTCCCGCGCGGACGCGGGGCCCGACGCGGACGCGGTGACGACGATGACGCTCGCGTCGTTCCGCGCGCAGAACCAAGACGCGCAGGTGTTCGTCGAGGTGGTGGAGAGCGAGAACCGCGCGCTCGTGATGGCGATCGGTGGACCTCATACGTTCCCGCTCGATATGCCGCGTTTTCTAGGGCTTTTCCTCTGTCAGCACTTGGTCACGCCGGGGGTCGAGGCGCTGTACACGGACCTCATGACGGCCGACGGATCCGAGTTCTACACGCACATGTTCGTGGAGCCCGGCGAGGCGGAGGCGATCGAGGCGCTCGGCGGCGAGGACGGGTTCGTGTCGTTCGAGAGGCTCGCGCGTGCGGCGTACGAAGAGCGCGGCGTGCTGCTCACGGGGGTGTTCCTGGGGAAGGCGACGCCGCGGCGGACGCGCGGGCTCGTGCCCGTGGCGGACCTCGAGCAATGGCTGAATCCGCTGCGTGATCCGGAGGAGGGATCGGGCGCGTGGAAGCTCGGCGCGCGCGCAGGGAAGATCCCGACGAAGCTTCTGCGCGGGATCATCGGCGTGACCGCGACGTACGCGCCGCTGCGCAGGTACGGGCGGGATCTCGTGATGGGGCGTGGGATCACGCCCGTCAGTCAGCAAACCACGCCGCCGCGGGCCGAGATCTGCACGTGGGCCGAGGACACGCACATGGCGCGAGGGCTACTCTCGCGTGTGCTCGTCGTGGGGTACAGCCCGGCGCTGCCGTCGATGGTGCGTGAGCTCGCGCGGTTCATGCCGGGCGTGGACGCGACGCTCGTGCTCGGCGAGCGTGGCGACGAGCGGATGCCACTCGCGATGCGTCTCGCGTCGCTCGGAATCGGCATCGAGCGGGATGTGCCGCCGCCAGGGCGCGAGGGCGTGACGATGTCGCTCGAGCACGGGGGGCGGGTGACGGTGTACACGCAACGCGGGCATGATCTCGCGTCCTTCGCGGTGGAGTGCGCGAAGAAGGGCGGGCCGATCGGCGCGGTGATCTTCCTGAGCGAGCCCGACGCGGTGGATCGGGACGCGCGCACGACGATGCGGCTACTCCGGTTCGTGGGCGCGCTCGAGCGCGGCGAGCTCGCGCGGGGCGAACGGCTGCACGTGCTCGCGGAGTTCGCGTCGGTGCAGAAGGGCGAGCACGCGCGGAGGCTCGTGGACGCGGAGCGATGCGGGTTCGCCTCGGGCAGGCTCCGGCTTTCGCTCGTGAGCACCGACCGGATCAAGAACTACTTCATGGTGCACAGCGCGTTCGTGCCGGGCGTGACCGCGCTCTACGACGAGATTCTCGGCGAGTACGGGCAGGAGATCGTGCGGCTCGAGCCGGGGGAGCACGCCGCGGGCGCGAAGGGCACAGTGCGGTTCGACGAGCTCAGGGAGGCGCTCGCGTCGCGGCAGGTGATTCCGATCGCGATCGAGCGGCGGGCGGTGGACGAACACGCGCGGGAGCGGCTCGAGGTGCTGCTCAATCCGCCGCGGGATCGGGTGTTCGCTCTGTCGGAGATCGTGGCGCTTTATGCACTCGCGGAGAGCCGCGATCTCGAGGAGCCGGCGGCGCGGGTGGCGCGGGAGCGGGCGCCCGCGTCGCGGACGGTCGGGCCTTTTGGGGTCGACATGGGCGCCTGAGGATCAGGGCGCGGCGCGCGGGGTCTCGTCGAGGACGCAATAGAGCAGCGTGGGATCACATTTCACGCGGTAATCGGGGTTGATGCCGGAGGGCGTGCGGCCCTCGGCAGCATTGCCCGTCGGATCGCAGAGCGCGTCGTCCGGCTCGTTCGTGGGGTTGCCGTCGGCGTCCGATTTCGCGCACTGGACCGCCGGGAAGAGCGCGACGAACGTGTACGTCGCCGAGCAGCCCTCCATGAGGTCCTCGTACTTCATCGTGCCGACCACCTGCGTGCCCGGCGCGGCGGCGGTGACGTAAATGGAGAGGTTTTCCCACGATTGTCGGAGCCTCTTCGCCGGGAGCGTGACGGGGTTTCCCATGGCGTCCATCGTCTCGGCCTCGGGGAGGTCGAGCTCGGCGGGCGCGAGCGCGGCGGTGCCGGATGCGCCGCCAGCATAACAGAGATCACGCTCGTCGGGGTTCGTCGTGTACGCGCCGAACGCATAGGGCACGTCCTCCTCCCCTGCCCCGAGCCCCTCGCGCTCGCGGATGAGGCCGCCGAACGTGTCGGACTGAACGGCAATGCTGCGTTTGTCGTAATCGGCGAGGGTCCGATCGTCGTTCGGCGCGAGGAACGTGGCGAGGCCGATCTCCTCGCCGACGAGGTCGGCGCAGGAGCCGGTGCCCTCCACGAGCGAATATTTCGCGATGAACGACCCGTGCCCGACGACGCACTGGATCGGGGGCTGCGAGCACGACGCGCCGCCGAACGAGGCCAGGCCGAGGCCGAGGGCCGCGGCAACGAGGAAGGAATGACGTTTCTTCATGGTTTGTCTCCTCGTCCGCACGTTCAGAAGGTCACCCGCGCATTGAAGCGGAACTGCCGCGGAAGCTGGAATCCGTTGGGGTTCCCGAAATTGGGGTTCTTGTCGACGTCGCTGAAGGGCTGGCCGTCCCAGTACACGAGCTTGCCCTTCGCGGCCGGGAGGTCGTCCATGGAGCCCCCCTCGATGGGGCGGACGTCGGCGAACGTGTAATTGGAATCGACGCCGGTCACGGCCTGGAAGTTGAAGATGTTGAAGATGTCGACGCCGAAGGTGATGGTCTGGTCCTTGCCGAGCTGGAAGCCGGCCGTGACGTTCGTGTCGATCGAATGGACCCAGGGCGTTCTGCCGCCCTCGCCGCGCGGCAAGATGAAGACCTCGCCCGTGAGGTATTGCGGGTGCGCGCCGAGGACGTTGATGGGCGTGCCCGAGCGGGCGGTGTAGCTGCCGCCGACGCTGATCGAGATGTTGCCGGGCAAAATGAACTCCTTGGCGCCGAAGACCTTGATGGAATGGGTGCGGTCGCCGGGGAGCGGGCCCTCGCGGTTCGGCAGGAGCGAGATGAGGTCGAAGTCCGAGTTGATGTTCGGATCGAGCTGCTGGGTCTCGGGCCGGAAGAGGCCGGCGAGGTTGCCGCGAAGGTAGGACGCGGTGTAGCTCGCCTGCGCGAGCCAGCGGTTCGCGAACGCCTTCTCGAAGAAGATCATGAACGAGTCGTAATCGCGGACGGCCTCGGGGAAGTCCTTGGCGATGCCGTGGCCGGGATTGCCGATGAAGTACGTGTTCGCCTCGTCCCGGCTCATGTCCTCGACGGCATAGTTGAGCGATTGGTGCGTGTACGCGCCGCCGATCTTCGCGTTATCGAAGAGCTCATATTCGCCGCCGACGACGAGCTGGTCGGAGGATTGAGGCTTGATGTCCGGATCCACCGGGACACGGTCGGAGCCGGTGGCGCCGAATTTCCGGGTCGGATCGCTGTTTCCGGTGATCGTGATGAGATTGTTCGGGTCGTCGCAAGCCCCGTGGACCTGCGCGGGATCCCGCGGATTGCAGGCGTTGGAGCCGCGGAGGGAGTAGATGTTGAGCTCGCCCGGGAAGGAGCGGTCGACGAGGTTCAGGGTGATGGCCTGGTAAAACCGCGCGAAGTTGCCAAAGATCTTGGCGCGGCCCTGCTTGGTCGGATCCCAGATGACGCCGACGCGGGGCGACCACTGGTTCGGGAGCGTCATGCCAATGCGACCGTCATTGCCCGTGACGACCTGCGCGTCATAACGGACGCCGAGGTTCAGGGTGACGCGCTCGAGGATGCTCCAGCTATCCTGGACGAACCCGCCGATGGTATAGGAGCGCGAGGTGGTGGAGAACGAGTTCAGGAAGACGGCGCGGTCGGGGCCCTCGAGGAAGCCGAAGCGACGCGCGTCGAGGAACGTTGCGCCGTCCGAGCTCTCGCGGAACGCATTGCCGCCGCTGACGCCGCGGGCGCTCGTGTAATCGAGGGCCTCGAAATCGATGCCGGCCTTGACGATGTGCTGGCCGAGGAGGCTGCCGATGGCCGTGAAGATGGCGCGGCCCTGGATGCGGTTCTGCGTGGCCTGACGCATGATGCCGGGGCCGCCGGTGAAGTAGTTGACGACGGGGCAATAAAGCGCCGCGATCTCCTGGCTGCCGCCCGGCGCGCATGCTTCGCGCGCGGCCGCCGGGAGGGTTTCGAATTCGGTGATCGGATACCGCCCACCCGTGGACCTGCGCCACGCGACGTTCGGGATCCCGGCCATCGTACCCGGCGAGCCGATGTCGGAGACACCGCTGCCGTCGGCGGCGGCCTGGGTGAGCGAGCCGTAGACCCAGCCAATCGTGGTGTCGAGCAGATACTTCTTCTCGGCGAAGGACGAGGAGGTCTTCAGGACGACGTTGTTCGAGAAAGACTCGTTGATCCCGCCGAACGCCGCGTAAGGCCCCTGCAGGTTCGGCGCAGATCCGCCGGTCTGGAGGTTGAACGGATAATCGCCGTTGCCGCCCGAGGTCTGCGGGGCGCCGAAGACCGAGAGCGAGACGTTGTGGTCCTGATGGGCCTTCCACGTGAGCTTTCCGATGTACTGGTACGTCCGGCTCGTGGCATAGTAGGTTTTCTCCGTCCCGGGCAGGACCGAGGTCTGCTGGAACCCGGTTTCGGGATCACGGATCGGAATGGGGTTTCCCATGGAATCCTCGGCCGGCGTGCCGTCGGGATTCTCGACGTAGAGGAGCTTGTTCAGCGTGCGATCGAGGCGCGTCTTCTGGATCGCGAGGCTCGCGCCCGTGAAGAACCAGAGTTTGTCGCGCAGAATGGGGCCGCCGAACTCGAAGCCGATGTCCTGGATGGTCGCGAGGCTCGGGCTCGTCTGGATGGTGCTGCCCTCGCGAGGAATGCGGGTGCGCCGGCCCTCGAGGGCGCCGGGCGTGATGGCGCTGAAGAAGGAGCCGTGGAATTCGTTCGAGCCGCTCTTCGTGACGACATCCATGACGCCGCCGATCGAACGGCCATATTCGGGCAAATAGCCGGCCGTGATGACGTTGACCTCGCGGACGAACTCGCTGGAGAGAGGGGTGCCGAGGATGCCGAAGGCGGCGTCGTTGGCGGAGACGCCGTCGATCACGAAGGCGTTTTCCGGGGAGGTCGTGCCATTGACGGAGACGCCGTAGGTGTCGGTGAAGGTGCCGGGGGCGATGGTGGCGAGGCCCTCGAAGGAGCGGGTCGCGCCGCCCTTGCCGGTCGGAGGGTTCGTCGGGACGCGCCGGGTGAACTCGGGGCCGACGCTGGTCTTGACGCCGGTCGTGTAATCGATGACGGGCACGGTGGCTTCCACGCGGATGTCGATGCCTGTTTCGAGGACCTCGGGGAGGATCTGGATCTGGACGAGGGCCGTGCCGCCCGCGCGGAGCGTGAAGGGCTTGGAGGCATAAGGCCGGAAGTTCGTCCCGCCATCGGCGCGAATGACGTATCCGTCGCCGGGCGGCAGGCTCGGGAGGCGGTAATTGCCCGCCTTGTCGGTCACGGCGACCTCGTCGCCCTGGAGCGCGGGCGAGGTGGCCGTGACGAGGACGTCCGGCACCGGCTTGTTCGTCTCGGCGTTGATGACCTTGCCCTGAATGGTGGCACCGCCCTGCGCGAGCGCCTCGCTGCCGAAGCAGACGATCGCCGTGGCGAGGGCCGGCGCGCAGAGGAGATAAACTCGATTCGGCCGTCTCACGTGGACCTCCCTCGAGCCCGCCCCGCGGGCTCGAGGGTCCGAAGAGCAGCGACCGTGCCACGAGGGCGCGGGGGCGATCCTCGCGAGGTATATAAGGAGGTCCGGAGCGGGGCCGGTTTCACGGCGCGCGATCTGCGCAAGGGGCGCTTGCACAAATCGCGCAAGCCAATTCGATCAGGTTGCGCAAGCAGCCCCGCAGGGCTTGCCGTCGTCAGGGGCAGGACGACTCGTGCGGGATGGCCTTGCAGGCGTCGGTCGTGGCGTCGCAGATGTCCTCGGTGCAGTCGATGCCGTCGTTGCAGATGACCGGCGAGCCTGCCGTGCAGCCCTGGAATGGGTCGCAGATCTCGGCGCCGTTGCAAAACACGTCGTCGTCGCAGACGTAGTCCTGCGCGTAATGGACGCAGACGCCGCCCGGGTCGTAGCAGAGGTCGTAGGTGCAGGCGATGCCGTCGTCGCAATCGGCATTCGCGGCGCAAGGCAGGGCCGCGGTGCAGCCGCCGACCGCGGCGATGCAGAGCTCACCGGAGGCACACGCGGCATCGATGGGGGTGAAGATGCAGGCATCGAACGACTCGGAACAGGCGTCGTTCGTGCAGGAGATCCCGTCGTTGCAGTCGATCGGGGCGGAGGACAGGCAGCCGAGGATGGCGTTGCAAGTCTCCACGCCGTCGCAGTGGATCTTGTTGTCGCAGAGGGAGTCGACGGGCGTGTGGCCGCAAGCGTCGGTCGCTTCGTCGCAGGTATCCAGGGTGCAATCGACACCGTCGTCGCAGGGTTTGGAGTTGCCGACGCAGCCAGCCGAGGGGTTGCAGACCTCGGCGCCGTCGCAATATTTGCCGTTGTCGCACTTCCCGCTGTCCGGCGTATGCTTGCATTGGCCGACGTCGCATTCGTCGGTCGTGCAGTCGATGTCGTCGTCGCAGTCGAGATCGATCATGCAGCCGGCTGCGGCGCTGCCGAAGCCGCCGCCCCCCGTGGGATCGATTCCGCCGGCGCCGCCGCTTCCGCCTCCGCCGCTGCTTCCGCTGCCGCCTCCGCCGGCGTTTACGCTGCCGCCTTCGCCGCCGCTTCCGCTTCCACCTTCCCCGCCGGTGCTGTCTGCGCCGCTCCCGATCGTCGCGCCTCCGGCGCCGCCCATTCCACCTGGGCCGCCGGCCCCCACGGTCGCGGCGCCGATGCTCCCTTGGGGACTCGTGGCGCCCTCCGAGCCGATCCGTTGCTCGATCGTATCCGAGCTACTACACGCGGCGAGCGCTCCCCATGCCACGAGCACGGCACCCGCCACGAATGCTCGATTCGTGTTCATTTAAGGCCCCCCCCGGAAAACAAGCCAGGTGTTCCGGGGATGAGTCTGACCCGTAAAAAATGGAAACTCCACGCAGGATCCGGGCGATTTCTCGGATTTTCCGGCGTTTTGTACGTCCCCGAAAAACGTATCTTCGTCCGGACCACGTCTCCGTGCGTCGCGGCCGGAGGCGGGATCAGCCGGGAACGGAAACAGGGGCGCGGGGGCGCCGGACCCAGTGCACGACGAGGGGCAAGGTCGCGAGAAGAAGGCCGACGAAAATGTCCTGGAGCCAGGGCGAACGGAGGCCGAGCGCCTTCGGGCCAAGCTTGCCGGCGAGGGCGCCGAGGAGGCCAAACGTGAGGGAGACGAGGGCGACACGCGGAGGAATGGGCGCGTCGACGAAGAGGCCCACGCAAAGGATCGGCAAGAGCGAGGCGCCAAGGAGGGCGCCCGCGAGGGTCGAGAGCGAGACGATGTCGCCGAGAGGGCGGAAGGAGAGCGCGAAGACGAGGGTCGCAACGAGAAAGAGAATCACGCGGGTGCGGCGCTCGCTCGGCTCCCGTCGGGCGAGCGGGGCGACGACGTGCTTTTCGAGGCACGAGGCGACGATGAGCAAGGCGGAGTCGAGCGACGACATCGAGGCCGCGAGGAGCGCGACGAGAAAGACGGGGCCAAAGGCGGCGCCGAGGAGGCCACGCTCGAAGACGAGCCGCGGGACGACCTCGTCGACGTCACGGACAAGAGGCACGAGCGAGCGCGCGAGGTAACCGACGGGGAAAAGGCAGGCGAGTACGAGGGCGAGCAGGAGCGGCGCGAAATGCCGGAAGCGGCGGGCCTGCGCGGCGTCGCCGAAGGCATAAAAGACCATGACCTGCTTGGGGTCGGCGACGAGTTTGACCGCGCCCGACAAACCCACCGCGACGAGCTGCGCGATCGAAAGGGGGCGGAGCGGCGGAGGCGCGGGCGCGGCAGGATCGGGCGTGGCGGAGACGACCGCGACGAAGAGCAGGACCGCGCCGGCGAGGAGGACGACCGATTGCACGACGTCCGTGAGCACGTCCGCCCAGAGGCCGCCGAGCAGGCAATAGACGATCGTGACGAGATACACGACGAGCAGCGCCGCGGAATACGAGAGGCCAAGGCCCGATGCGACGACGAGGGCCGTGCCTCGCAAGACGGCGAGGACGTAGAGGAGCGTCGTGACGACGACGATCCACTGGACGAAGACCGCGAGGGGGCGAGATCCGAAGCGGCGTTCGAAGAAATCGGGCAGGGTGAGGGCGCCGTTCGTCCGGGCAAACTCGGCGAAACGAGGGGCGAAGAGGTGGAAGGAGAGCGCGCAGGCGACGACGAGGAAGCCGGCGACGACACACCAGCCGAGCCCGACCTCGTGGCTCTTGCCCGCATGCCCGACGAAGGAGTTCGAGCTGACGAAGTTCGCCATGAAGGAGAGGGCGAGCATCCACGCGGGGATCTTGCCGCCGCCCGTGACGTAGTCGGAAAAGCCCTTGGATCGCCGGGTGACGTAGGCGCCGGCGAGGATGAGCGCGAGGAGGTAGCCAGCGACGACAAAGAGGGTGACGAGGCGATCGGGGCTCAACGAAGAAGATCCTAGTGGCGGCCGGAGAGCGGATCCTTGCGGGGAAAGGTGCCGCGAGGAAGGACGCTGGGCGCAGCCGAAGCCGAGGGGGCCGGCGCGACCGAGGAGGCCGGAAGGAGGGACGATCCAGATGGCGAAGGCCGCGGGGGGAGGCTCGCGCGGGCAGAGGACGGGAGGGCGGACGCCGCAGGAGAGGCGCTCGTCGTGGCGAGAGGCGCGTCGGGGCCGCTCGACTGGATGAAGACGACGCCGAGCGCGAGGCCCACCGCGAGCGCAGCAGCGACGGCGAGGCCGACGTACACGGAGCCACGCGAGGCGCGAGGTGCAGGCGGGATGTCGAGTGCAGGCCGAACCACGGCGTCGGCCGAGCTCGTGACCGTGCTCGACGGAGGCGGAGGCGGAGGCGTGTGCACGTGCGCGGGGAGATGCGGATCCGAGAGCGTGGCCGGGAGCCGAGGGACGGGCGGAGGCTTGATCGCGGGGAACGCCGGGGCGCTCGGAGGGAGCGCCGGGGTGCTCGCGGGCAAGGCCGACGCAGGCGGCGGAGCCTTCGATTCGAGGGCGTCGAGGAGGATGTCGATGGAGTCACGCCCCGACGAGGGCGGCGCGCGCATCGTCTCGCTGTAGGCCATGCCGCCGAGCGCGCGCCGCGAGGAGATGACGGCGTCGATGAGCGCGTCACCCTCCTCGATCCCGAGCGCCGCCGCGAGCGCGGTGACGGCCTCGCCCGCAGAGCGGAAGCGCTTGCCGATCTCGCGATGGCAGCAGCGGAGGAACCAGGCGTCGTAGGCAGGACCGAGCGAGGTGCCGAGCGCGCTCGGCGGGCGGATCGGGTCGTACGCGATCTTGCCGATGAGCTCGGCAACCGTGTCGGACTCGAAGTGATCACGGCCCGTGAGGAGGCGGTTCGTGACGAGGCCGAGGGCCCACACGTCCGTCGCGGCCCCGACGAGCGAGACGCGTCCCGTGGCCTGCTCGGGCGACATGAAGAGCGGCGTGCCGAAGATGCGGCCCGTCTGCGTGCGCGAGACGATCTGCGCGATCGTGGCCGCGTCGCCCGTGAGCTTGGCGATGCCGAAGTCGACGAGCTTGATGCAAGGGACGCCGTCCTCGCGCTCGATCAGGAAGAGGTTTTCCGGCTTGAGGTCGCGATGGACGATGCCGAGGGCGTGCGCCTTGTCGAGCGCGCGAGCGGCCTGTCGCATGTAGAGCACGACCTCGGGGGCGGGCAGCGCGCCGCGCAGGTCGAGCTCGGCGCCGAGGTCGCGGCCGCGGAGGTACTCCATCACGAAGAAGGGCGCGCCGTTGAGCTCGGGCGCGACGTCGGCGTCCGTGATGCGCACGACGTGATCGCTGTCGATCCGCGCCGGCGCGCGCGCCTCCACACGGAAGCGGGCGATCTTCTCGGGGCTCGCCGCGGCCGGATCGTGCAGCAGTTTGAGCGCAAACTGTTCGTCCGTGTGGACGTGCTGCACGAGGTGCACGGAGCCGACCGCGCCGCGCCCGAGTTCCCGGATCACGCGATACCGACCGGCGATGACCAGGCCGGGGGTGATCTTCTTCGTCTCCGGCATGCGCTAGGCGTCCTCGGGTGACTCACCATCCTAGTCAATTCCGAGGCCAAACGAAAGCGGGGCGCGGCCGCTTGGCGGTCGCCTTCGGCCGAGGTAGGTTCGACCCATGAGCACCGAGGGGATCTCGGAACGGGACTTCGAACGCGCCGCGGACGACACGCTGCGCAAGCTCGAGCGGGCGCTCGGCGACCTGGACGGGATCGAGGTGGATCTGCAGATGGGGGTCCTCACGGTCGAGTTCCAGGACGGAACCCGGTACGTCATCAACAGCCACCGCGCGGCGCGGCAAATCTGGATGGCCGCCGAACGCAACGCCTGGCACTTCGACCCGCGCACGGGCGGCGCGAGCTGGAACGCCTCGAAGGACGGCGCAGAGCTCTGGGCGACCGTACAAGCCGTGCTCTCGCGCAAGCTCGGCAGGACGATCGAGCTCACCCCCTGAGCGCGGAGGCCCTGGCATGCGCTCGACGCCTCGCCTCGCCCTCGCACTCGGGCTCGCGCTCGTGACGAGCGCGGCGTCCGAGGCCCACGCCTACTGTCGCGCCTCGACGTGCGCCGAGGGCCAGCTCTGCGGGCCCCCGCCCTGGGACGATCCGGCCTGCAAGCCGCTGCTCTGGAAGCGGCCTTGCGTGGGCGTGAGCGTGCAGGTGGAAGGCTCGGAGGAGGTGCCGTACCCGCTGGCCCTGGCGGTCGTCGAGGAGTCGTTCCGGGCGTGGGAGGAGCCGGTCTGCGAGACGGCGCTGCCGGGGCCGCCGAACATCCACGTGCAGAACCTCGGGGCCGTCGCGTGTGATCGGGTCGAGTACAACTCGAAGGCGGGGAACGCGAACGTGGTCGTGTTCCGCGACGCGACGTGGACGCACCCGGATGGGCCGCACAACATCGCGCTGACGACGGTGACGTTCGACACGAAGACGGGCGAGATCTACGACGCGGACATGGAAGTCAACACGCACGGCTTCCCCTTCACGACGTCGGACAACCCCGAAGAGGTGCAGACCGATCTGCTCTCCGTGATGACGCACGAAGCCGGGCACTTCCTCGGGCTCGCGCACGCGGAGGACGCGAACGCGACGATGTGGCCGAACTACACGTCGGGGAGCCTGTTGCCGCGCACGCTCGCGGCGGACGACATCGCGGCGATCTGCGAGGCGTATCCGCCCACGGGGGAGCCCGTCGACACGGCGCGCTGCAATCCCCTTCCCCGCCACGGCTTCTCGCCGGAATGCGCGGCGAAGCAGACGGAGGGCGATTGCAGCGTGCGCGGTGGAACCGGCGGCGGCGAGGCGGGGCACGCCGCATCGGCGCTCGCGCTCGTGGCACTCGGGTTCGTTGGAGCTCGAAGGATCAGAGCCCGAAGCGCACGCCGAGGCCGGTGAGGATGCCCGAGAGGGTCGGCGCGACGTCGAGATCGATCGCGACGCGTGGCGTGGGCCGGAACGAGACGCCGAGCCTCGGCAGGACGACCCACGGGTAGACGAGCGGCCGCACGCCCCCGGAGAACCAGCTCGGCTCTTCGTAGGCCCCGTAATGGTCGACGTCCTTGTCGAGCTGGTTGCAGTAGCGGAAGCTGCCCGGTGGATCGTTCGGCGCGGTGCAAGGCCGGTACGTGTACGGATCCGCAGGCGCAAAGCCGGGCGGATAAGCCTGCGTGCGATAGAGGCCGCCGAGGAAGGTGTAGCCGACACCGAGGCCGCCGCCGATGCGGAAGCGGAAGCGCTGCGCGCGATCGAGCGGGATGTTCCATACGAGCTCGAACGATGCCTGCAGGGAGGAGAGATCGGCCCAGACGATCTCGTACTCCGTGTCGGGCGTGCCGCGCGGCTTGAAGGGCGTGGGCTGGAGGAAGAAGGCCGCGTATCCGAGCGTGAACGTGATGTCGAGGTTGCCCGAGGGGCGCACGAGCGAGAGCGCTCCGCCCGGCGCGATCACGGTCCGCCCGCCGTCGCCGAAGATGTTCATGGCGAACTGCGGGATGACGTAGCCGCGGTACGCAGCGCCGAGCCAGAGGCGCGGCTCCTTCGATGGGACCGCGGGCGCGGGCGCGGCCGAAGATCCGAGCGACGCGAGATCGAGCTTGACGACACGGCGCTCGCGCTCGTCGAGGGTGATCGTTTCCTTGCGCTCCTTGCGGCCCTTGGCCTTCATCACGACGGCGAGCTCGTCGCCGGGATCGACCTTCTGCGGCTCGTTCGGCTGCTCGACGGGCTCGCCGTCGATCGTGATGACGACGTCCTCGTAGCCCTTCGGGATCACGAAGGAGAGCGTGGGAATGCGGGCCTCGACGTCGCGCAGCTTGCGTTTGGCGGTCTGGATGGCCGCGCGATCGCCGCGGGTGTGGCTCCGATCCGGCGGCTCCTCGGCGACAACACCGTAGAGGGCGCTCGCCTGGAGGAGCTCGGCCGCCATCTCGTAACAGCCCGCGAGCGCGACCGCGGTCTCGGGCCGATGCCGGATGCCCTCGGCCTCTTCGAGCAGCGGGACGGCGTCGCCGCATTCGCCCTTCCGGGCAAGCGCGATCCCCTTCTGGGCCTGCGCATCCCCGGGCGCGGCGCGCGCGGATGCGGAGGAAAACCCGGCAGCGGCGGCGAGACCGACACCGAGCAGGCGGCGGATCCACGTCGGCCCGGGACGATCCGGGCCTGTTCGTCGGTCGCGACCTGCGGCGCTGGGACGCCTCTTCGGCATGGCTCGGTCGATCGCGCGGGCTGCCATCGCCCTCGCCGGTCCGCATCCTACGCGGCCCCGAGCAGCCGTGCCGACAAAGTTACCACCGGCCTCATCCGGCGGCCTCCGAGGGTGACCCCGGGTCCGGCCCCGACCGTCCGGTGGTGAGATTCCCCGCCCGAGTAAGAAAACGATGGGCCGCGAGTTTTCCTGCTTCGACGTCCCCGAGTGACGCTTGTAATCTACCGCTGATGGACCCAGGCGCAGGGAAAAACGGGCCGAACGGTCCCGATAACACCCCCGGGGCCGCAGGTACCGGGCGGGGTATTCTTTCGAATCCCACGCGTCGGACCCTGCGAGCCGGCGAAATCCCGTCGACGATGATCGAGTGCGTGCACGCCGAGCAATGCGGCGGCTGCCCGCTCATCGGGATGGACTACGCCCAGCAGCTCACGACGAAGCGCGCACGTGTGGTGAGCGCGATCGTGCACTACCCGGCGCTCGAGCTTCTGTATACGCGCCAGGTCGTGCCCGGCGATCAGATCGTGGGCTACCGCGGCCGCGCGAAGCTCATCGTGTCGTCGACGGGCGGGATCGGCCTCTACGGCCGCTCCGGCAACCACGACGTGATCGACATCCCGAACTGTCGCGTGCTCGCGCCCGCGCTCGCGGAGGTGACGACGATGCTGCGTGGGCTCATCGCGTCGCCGCCGCCGGAGGCCCGCGGGCTGCTCTTGCCGTACGATCCGCACGGCGGCGGCGTGCTCCGCGCGATCGATCTGCGCGAGGTGCACATGCCGAGCACGACGGCGCTGCCGGAGACGACGACGACCGCACAAGGCAACCGCGTCGGTGTGCTGCTCACGTTCGTGCTGCAGCGAGATCGTGTGCCCTCGCGCGACGAGCTCAAGGAGGCGGGGCGCGCGCTCCGGTCGCTCTTGCCGCGCGTCGTGGGCATCGCGGCGAACCTGCACGAGGCGGACGCGCCGCAGATCCTCGGGCCGGAGACGATGGTGCTCGACGGCGTGCCGCACGCCGAGGATCGCATCGGGCCGACGTACCACGTGGCCTCGTTCGGCTCGTTCGTGCAGGTGCACCGCGGCCAGGCGTCGCGCGTGCACGCGCTCATCACGCGCGAGATCGCCTCGCTCGACATGCAGCTCCTGATCGACGAGACGGGCACGAACCGCAGGCAGCCGCGCGTCCTCGATCTCTACGGCGGCTCGGGCGCGATCTCGATCGCGCTGTCGCACGCGAAGAACATCGTGACGATGGTGGAGTCGTTCGCGCCCGCGGTGCAAAACGCGCGCGCGGCGGCCGAAGCGCAGGGGCTCGGCAAGCTCGACGCGCGCGTCGGCGACGCGGCCGACGTGGTGAACTCGCTGCTCGCGAACAACGAGAAGTTCGACGCCGTGGTGATGAACCCGCCGCGTCGCGGGGTCTCACCCGCGGCGCGCGAGGCCATCGCCCGCCTCGGCGCGCCGCTCTGCATCTACGTCTCGTGCGACCCCGACACGCTCGCACGCGACCTCGATCACTTCAGCCGCCTCGGCTACACGTCGAGCGAACTCATTCCGATCGACATGATCCCTCTGACGGAAGAGGTCGAGACGGTCGCCGTGCTCAAGCGCGCCCCGCCCGCGCAGCCGCGCGTGATCTACGAGGACGACGACGTCATCGTCGTCGAGAAGGGCCCGCATGAGCCGGTCGAGAACCAACCGGAGTACCTTGGCTCGCTCATGCAGCGCTGTCTGCGGCTGCCCGGCGTGTCGAACCTCAAGGTGGTGAACAAGCTCGACACGGGCACGAGCGGCCTCTGCATCTTCGCGCGCAACGAGGTGGCGCGGCAGCTCTGGACGACGGCGCTCGCCACGAGCGGCCGGCTCATCTACCTCGTCGCCGCGAAGGGCGTCACGCCGACGAAGGGCGCCATCGCGCGTGATCTTCGCGAGGGCGGCCGCAGCTACATGGCGAGGACGCGGTACCGCCGCCTCGCCGTCGCTTCGGGCCACTCGATCCTGCGCGTGATCCCCGACGGGCACAGGCCGCATCAGATCCGCCGCCACCTCGCGGCGATCGGGCATCCCGTGCTCGGCGACGAGCGCTACGGCCACGTGCCCACGAACCGCTACTTCGAGGAGAAGCACGGCCTCGATCGCTCGTTCGTGCACCTCATCCGCATCGAGATCGTGCATCCGCGCACGGGCGCGAAGCTACTCATCGAGTCGACGCTGCCGGGCGATCTGCGCGCGTCGCTCGAGCGCGCGACGGGTTCGTCCGTGATCAAGTTCCTCGAGCAGAAGCACGCGCTCGGCGAGAACCGGGCTTCGTCGATGCTGCCCGGAGAGCCGTCGACCGCGCCCATGCCGCCGCCGCGTCCGCTCGATCGGAACTCGCAGCCCGCGATCGGTCCGATGCCGAACGATCTCGCCCCGCCGCCGCCCTCGTACCCGCCGGACTCGCTCGCCGAGCCGATGTCGTACGCGTCGCCCGACTCATTCGCGGCGCCGCCGTCGTACGCCACGCAGACCGCCTACGCGCAGCCGCCGTCGTACGCCCCGCCGGGCGGCCTCCCCTCGCCGACCATCACGGAGGCGCCGACCGAGCACGTACCCGAGCTCGACGAGTCTCCCCGCACGATCCGTCACGCCATCGTCTCCGACGACGACTGAGCGGACCTGACCAAACTACATACCGCCCGCAAAAGTCCACGATCTGGTAGGCTCGCGCCGTGCCGTCCCAACTCACGGAAGAGCGCCCGCGTATCCTCGTCGTCGACGACGAGAAGGTCATCCGCGACATGCTGGCGGATTTCCTGGGCATGGAGGGCTACATCGTCCGCACCGCCGAGGACGGCTCCGCCGCGCTCGGGGAGCTCACGAAGTCGCACTACGACCTCATCATCAGCGACCTCAAGATGCCGAAGATGGGCGGCATCGCGCTGCTCGACGAGATCGGCAAGACCGCGCCCGACGCGCTGACCGTGATCATGACGGGGTTCGGCACGGTCGAGACCGCGATCGACGCGATGAAGCGCGGCGCATACGACTACGTGCTCAAGCCCTTCAAGCTCGACGAGGTGATCCACGTCGTGCAGCGCGGCCTCGAGAAGCAACGCATGGCCGCGGAGAACCTGCGGCTGCGCGAGGCGCTCGGGCTGTACAAGGTCAGCGAGGCCATCCAGGCGAGCCTCTCGCTCGATCAGGTGCTCGAGACCGTGGCCGACAGTTGCCTCTCGGAGGTGCGCAGCGATCTCGTCTCGACGTGGCTCGACAACGGCGAGGGCGGGCTCTTCGAAAGGCAGCACATCCGCGGACCTCTGCTGCCCGAGGACGCGGCGATCGGCGTGCTCGATCACGACAAGATCGCCGAGCACCTGCGCACCGAGGCGACGCTCCTCGAGCAAGGGCCGCGCGGGCTCAAGTTCTTCTCGGCGCCGCCCGAGGTGCCGCTCTACTCGATCGTCGCGGTGCCGCTGCGCATCGGCCAGCGGTTCATGGGGTTCATCGCGCTCGGCTCGTTCTCGAAGGGACGGCGCTTCGACGAGGGGCAACGCAAGCTCCTCAGCATCATCGCCTCGCGCGCTGCCGCTGCGATCGAGAACGCGCGCCTCTACCAGGATCTGCAGGCGACGTTCCAGCAGACGATCCAGGGCCTCGCGAAGGCCATCGACAAGATGGATCGGTACACCTCGGGCCACTCGGATCGCGTCGCGCTCTACGCCGTCTTCCTCGCCAGGCAGCTCGGCCTCTCCGCCTACGAGGTGGAGATCGTCCGGCAGAGCGCGCTCATGCACGACATCGGCAAGATCGGCTGCGTGCTCAACCTCAACAAGCCCGGCAAGCTCACGCAGGACGAGTACGAGGTCTTCAAGAAGCACCCGGTCTTCGGCCGCGACATCCTCGATCCCATCAAGTTCTTGCACCCGCTCATCCCGGGCGTACACCTGCATCACGAGCGCTGGGACGGGCGCGGATATCCGCTCAAGTTGAAGGGCAACGAGATCCCCATCATCGCGCGCATCATCGCCGTGGCCGACACGTACGACGCCATGACGAGTGACAGATCCTATCGCCGCGCGCTGCCGCACGAGGTCGCCGTGGCCGAGATCGAGCGCTGCTCCGGCTCGCAGTTCGATCCCGAGGTCGCCGCGAACTTCACCGAGAACATCGAGGGCTACCGCGACGAGCGGCGGAGCGCCGGAGACAAGGTGCCGGAGTAGTGAGCGAGAGACAGGCGAAGGCGTATTTCCTCGGTCGACGGCGCTACGAGCCCATCCACGCGCTGCAGCAGCACCTCGTCTCGCTCCGCGCGGACGGGCACATCGAAGACCTCATCCTGCTCGTCGAGCACGAGCCCGTCGTGACGCTCGGCCGCTCCGCCGACGGGGGCAACGTGCTGCTCGGCGAGGAGCGACTCACCGAGCGTGGCGTCGATCTCGTGCAGACCGGCCGCGGCGGCGACGTGACGTATCACGGGCCCGGACAGCTCGTGTGTTATCCGATCCTCGATCTCAAGCCGGATCGATGCGACGTCCGCCGCTACGTCCGATCCCTCGCGGAGGTGATGATCCTCCTCGCGCGCGAGCTCGGCGTGGAGTCGGGCGTCGTCGATGGGCTCATCGGCGTGTGGGTCGATCGCGAAAAGCCCGGCGAGTGGGCCGGCGCGCCCTGGGCCAGCGAGATCGCGAAGCTCGGCGCGATCGGCGTGCGCCTCTCGCGATGGGTCACGATGCACGGCTTCGCGCTCAACCTGTCCGTGGATCTCAACGGCTTCGGCATGATCGTCCCGTGCGGAATCCGCGACCACGGCGTCACGTCGATCGAGGAGCTCGTCGGCCGCGCGCCTGCCGTGCGTGACGTCGCGCTCGGGTGCCACGCGCTCCTTTCGCGCGGGCTCGAACTTTCCGTCGCGCGGGTAGAGGACATCTCGGACGTATCCGATCTCGAGGCCGCGCTCTCGGGGCAGGCCCGAGCATCTTTTGGCCCCGCAGAGCAAGAAAAACCCGCCGCCGGCTGATTCCGCACGAGGTCGCTTCGTGCGATCCTCGTAGCCCGTGGGGTCTGCTTCTTCGCCTCCGCCTCCCCAGGTCTCCGTCTCTCCGACGTCGGCCGATCCCTCATCGGATCGCTGCCCGCGGTGCGGCGGCCGGGCGACGCCGCTGCGGCGACGGAAAAACCCCTTCCTCGACGGGCTCGACATCGCCGTCGTCTGCGAGGACTGCGGCCTCTCGTTCCCGGCCAAGCCACCCCCGCCCCCGCCCTCGGGTCGGCCTCCCTGGTGAAGCGCCCCAAAATCGGGTCTACGCTTGGGGCTTCGGGTCGCCTCACGGCGCCCTTCGCCCCAAATCGGGTCTACGCTTGGGGCTTCGGGTCGCCTCACGGCGCCCTTCGCCCCAAATCGGGTCTACGCTTGGGGCTTCGGGTCGCCTCACGGCGCCCTTCGCCCCAAAATCGGGTCTACGCTTGGGGCTTCGGGTCGCCTCACGGCGCCCTTCGCCCCAAATCGGGTCTACGCTTGGGGCTTCGGGTCGCCTCACGGCGCCCTTCGCCCCAAATCGGGTCTACGCTTGGGGCTTCGGGTCGCCTCACGGCGCCCTTCGCCCCAAACCCCACGTAACACAGATGGATCACGCTGTGCTACGGTGCGCGCCATGTCCGTCGTGGCAGCGAGCGTCCTCGGCCTTGGTCTCGGGCTCAAGCATGCGTTCGAGGCAGATCATGTCGCAGCCGTGTGCACCTTCGTGGCGCGCGGCGGGACGGTCGCGCGTGCGGCCTGGTCCGGGGCGCTCTGGGGGCTCGGGCACGGGGCCGTGATGGTCCTCGTCGGCGGCGCGCTCGTGGCCTCGGGCGCGACCGTGCCCCCCTCGATCGCCCTCGCCCTCGACATCGCCGTGGCCGTGATGCTGGTCGGGCTCGGGATCGGCGCACTCGTGTCGCGCCGGCAAAAGGTCGCGGAGGACAGCGCGCCTCCGAAGACGGTCAAGCGGCCGCTTCTGGTCGGGCTCGTGCACGGCGCCTCCGGGACGGCGGCGCTCACGCTGCTCGTCGCGAGCACGATGCAGGCGCGCACGGCGGCGCTGGTCTTCGTGGGTGTCTTCGGGCTCGCGTCGGTGATCGGCATGGCGCTCATCGCGGCGCTCGTGGCCTGGCCGATGCGCTCGCTCACCCGCGTCGCCCCGTCGCTCGGCCCGCGTCTGCAGGCCCTCGCCGGCCTCGGCTCGATCGCGGCCGGGATCGCCGTGGCGTCGACGGTGATTTGACGGGCGAACGGCGCAAAAGAAGCCTCGGATCGATCGCTCGCCCGTGCAGCGCCGACCGAAAATCAGCTAAGAAGGGCGCCACATGGGCGCGACGCGGCAAAAGCAGCTGAGCAAGGCGCAGACGATCGCGCTCGCCAGCGTCGCCGTCCTCGGCACGGGCGCAGCTGCGTTCGTGACCGTGCCGGAGATCATGCTCGCGCACGGGACGCGCGAGGCGAAGGCGTGCCTCGCGTCGTACGAGGCGCCGCGCGGGCCCGAGCTGCCGGCGTGCCGGAAGTCGATCGAATGGATGCTGCTCCCGGCGCGGTTGCCGCTGACGGCAAACCGCGCGCGTTACCGGGCCGAGGAGCTCAACGCGCGGATCGCGCTGGCCAATTACGTGGACGCGGCCGTCGGGTCGCCGTCGGCCGAGGGCCTCGCGAAGGCCGCGGAGGCGCTCGATCTCGAAGCGGCGGTCGTGAAGGACGGCTCGCAGCGCGTCGCGTTCGACGAGCTCGGCCGCTCGGCCGGCGCGCCGGATGTCGGGCGGGAAGCGGACGCCGTGGGCGATCGCCGCACGCTGCTCGGGCGCGGCGAGATGTGGCTCGACTTCCGCGTGCGGATCGCGGCGATGCGCGCGGCGCTGCTCGAAGCCGATCCGAAGCGCGCCGAGGCGCTCGCGAGGAGATACGCCGACTACGATCCGCGCGATCACGATCACCGCACGGCGATCGCCACGGTGCTCTGCATGGGCCTCGGCGACGATCCGAAGCGCGGGTTCGAGATGCTGCCGTTCGTGCAGGATGATCGTGCATCGCGACGGTACGAGGGAATGACGCGGGATTTCGGCGAGGTCCGCGCGCTCCTCGTCGCGTGCGCCGCGCGCGCCGGAGCGTCGCCGCCGCCGATGCCGGACAAGCCGCAGGCGGGCGGCGCGGACGCGGTGGAGCAACGCGCGCTCCTGCGGCTCCGCCTCGCGACGTCGCACGCGAACGGCGAGGCGACCGAGCCCGTGCAATCGGCCATCGCGGCCGCGAGGTCGCTCCTTTCAAGTGGTCCACGCGGGCCGGGCGCGCGGATCGCGCTGCTCGCGGCGGTGATCGCGGCGGGCGCGGATCTCAACGCGGACGAGATCGCTCGGCTCTCGCGGGCGCGTGACGACGAGGATCCGCTCGCAGCGCCGATCGCGTGGACCGCGACCGAGTGGCTCGCCGAGCGGCGTCCCGAGTTCGGCGACGCGGAGCCGCCGCCGGTGGTCCCGGGGGCGGCGTTTGTCGCGGCGGCGCGCGGCGTGCTCGGCCTCGAAGCGAAGCTCCGCGCGCCCAAGGAAGGCTCGCGCGGCGCGACCGCGGAGGCGCTCGTCGCGACGCGGGGCGCGCTCTGGCTCGAAGCGGCGATGGCCCTCGCGCGGGAAGGTGACGCCGTGGGTGGAGCGAACGCCGCCGACGAGGCCGCGACCGCGCTCGGCCTCGGGTCGCACGGGCGCGCGCTCGTGCGGTCGAACGTGTTCCGGCTGGCCGGTGATCGCGAGAAGGCATTCGCGGAGCTCGCCGTGGACGACGCACCGGCGAAGGACGAGCTCAAGGGGAAAATCGCCTCGGATCCGAGGATCCCCGCCGCGGTCGCGCTCCAGCGGGCCGAGCTTGCGATGGCGCTCGGCAAGCGCGAGGAGGCACGGACGTCGGCCGAACGCGCGGAGGCGCGGGCCGAGGCTTGCCGCGACGTGCTCCTCGCGGCGCGGGCGCGCTGGCAGCTCGCGGCGCTCGGCGCGAGGACCGCGCCGCCGCCATCGTGGGCGGACGTCGAGGCGGGTGCGGCGCTCACGTGGATCGGCTTCGGCAACCCGCTCGAACCGTATCGGGCCGGCAACGCGGTCGCGCAATCGGCGCGGGTCGCGCGCGCGCTCGACGGCTGGGTCGGCCTCGCGGCCGCGGATCCCCTGCTCCGCCGCGCGGGACGCTGGGCGGCGCTCCGGGATCGCGGCGACGCCCCGCCCTGGCTCGGCGTGCACCTCGCGCTCGCAGGACGCTTGCTCCAGCCTTCCGAGGGGGACATCGAGGTCTGGCTCGACGCGGTCTCCGCCTTCGACACGCGCCGCTTCTCGCTCCGCTCTTATGCCTTCGCCCGGGCCGACGCCGCGCGCATGCGTGGCGACGCCGAGGCCGCGGCGCGCTGGGAGGCGCGTTATCGATTCCTGCGCGGCGTCGCCTCGGATCCGACACGGATCGAGCTCGCGCGGCACCTCGACCTGTAAAAGGTGCTATCGCTCTGTCCGATGCGACGGACCCGCGCGCCCTTGCTCCTTGCTTCGATCCTCTCGATTGTGGCCTTCGCGCCCGCGGCCGAGGCCTACGAGCGGCAGTGGCACGTCGGCGGCGGGCTCGGGTATTCCCTCGTCCTGCCCGGCGGGAGCATTCCCACCACGGCGACCTCGCTCCACGGCGTCGGCGTCGCCCTGCACGGCACGTACGGCCTCACGGACGCCTTCAACCTCATGGTCCAGGTCGACGGCAGCTTCGCCCCCGGCTCTCCGCCCGTCCTCCTCGCCGGCGGCGGCGTTGGCGTTGGATACGTCGTCGATGTCCTGCGCTGGGTCCCGTGGGTGGGCGTCATGGTCGGCGGGTATGCCGTCTCGGCCTTCGACCCTTGCGGCGCGGCCGGCGAGACGGGCTGCACGAGCGGCCGCCTCGGCCTCTCCCTTCCGTTTGGCCTCGACTACCAGGTCAACCGCAGTTTTACGATTGGCGCGTCGGGCCGTTACGGTGTGCTCCTCCTCGGCCCGAAGGGCGGCGTCGACCAGATGATCGGCGCCTTCCTCCGCGCCGAATACGTCTGGGGTTATTGAGGCGATTCTTTCGACCGGCGCGATCGCGGCGCCTTTCGTGGCGCTTCGGGCACCCGCGCGGTCGGCACCACGGTCCCGCCCGGCGTCGTGCTCGCGCGCGCGACCTTCGGCGGCAGCTTCTGCGTCGTGATCTGCGACGAGTCGCGTGGTCTCGGCGACGAAACGATGGTCACGCGCGGCGTCGTCCTCGACCCGTGCGACGTCACCGCCGCCGGGACCTTCGGCGTCTGCGCCGCCTGCGTTCCGGAAGGCGTCCGCGGCACCCGTTGCGTGGGCGCGCACACGTCCGTATCCGCGGCGACCATGAGCGCGTTTCCGACCGGGAGCGGCGCGCGGACGGGCCTCCGGGACGTCCTTTGCTCGACGGCCTTGGGGGCAGACGTCCAGCCGTCGCGGGCCGTGGAGGGGTTGTCCGGGGGCGACGAAGGCATCAAGGGTTTCCGTCGCGAGGGCGGCGGCGGGTGGTCCCGCGTCACCGAGACGCCCGCCGGCGCGGCCGGCAGCACGACCTTGACGAGCGCGCCGCCGAGATCCGACCGATCGAGCTCCACCGTCCCGCCGTGCGCTACTGCGACCTGCCGCGCCAGCGTCAGCCCGAGCCCGATCGACTCCTTTTTCGTCGAGAAGAGTGGATCAAAAATCTGGGCCCGCACATCGGGCGGGATGCCCGGCCCCGAGTCCTCGACGCGCATCACGACCAGCTCCTTGTCGCGCGTGATGGTCACGCACACGAGCGGCTTTTGCCGCTCCTCGCCGGCCTTCGTGTTCGCATCGGCGGCGACCGCGCAGGCCTCCACGCCGTTCGTCAGGAGCGCGAGCAGGAGCTGACCGAGATCACTCCGCTTCCCCACCACGACCGGCGACGACCCGTGCACGGCCGTCACCAGCAAATCCACGTGGCGCCCGCGCGCCGTGGGCTCGACGAGCGCCGCCGCTTCGTGCGCCAGATCCTCGAGGTCCACGGGCTCCGCGTTCGACTCCTCCAGCGCCGAGAGCAGCCGTGTCCCCGCCGTCCGCGCGAACTTGAGCGCCGTCGTCGCTTCGTCTTGAATCCGCGCCAGATCGTCGAGCGCCGAGGCCACGCCGGGGAACCTCACGCGCAGGTGGCCGATGAGCTTTTCTTGCTCCTCGAGCTGCGTGCCCAGCGACGACAGCGGCCAGCGCATCTCGTCGGCGAACCCTGCCGCGAGCGAGCCCAGGATCGCCAGCCGCGCGAGCTTCGCGTCCGCGCCGCGCCGCTCGTGCGTGCCCGCGCGGGGCTTCGCCTCCTCGGCGAGGATCGCCGCGCGATCGCGCGCCTTCTCGTGCGCCAAAGACAACGCGAGCATGTTGGCCGCCGTCTCCAGCACGAACGTCGCCTCGGGCGAGAGCATCTCCGGCGACGGCGCGGCGACGACCAGCGCGCCGAGCACGTCCCGGCCAATCATGATCGGCGCGGCGAGGATCGTCCCCCAGCCGGAGACGTTCACGAGCTCGGGATCGATCCGCCCGGCGAGCGCCGGGGCGGCGTCCGTCTCCGTGGCCACGCGCCTTTTCTTGACGGCCGTCTGTGCTGGAAACCAGGCCACCTCGGAGCTCGGGAATGTGCTGATGTAGGCGCGCAGCGTCGCGGGCAGCCCGACGTCGGCCACGAGCTCGAGACCGTCCTCGGTGGCCTCGTACGCGGCGCCGCGCTGGGCGCCCACGCCTTCGAGGACGAGCGCGAGCGCCTCGGAGAGCAGCCCGCCGGCCTTCCCGCGCGCGAGCAGTCCGGACAGGCCGAGGAGCGCCTGGAGCGAGGGGCTCGGCCTTGTCGCGGCGATCGTACGGCGGGCGGCCATGATGCCCCGAGCGTACTCGGAATCGGGTCACAGGCGGAAGAGATCCGCGCCGCTCCTCGGCGGCGATGCGCGCGCCGAGGGCGGCTCGGACCACGTCGGGCTACTGGCAGGTCAAGCTACCGCAGTCCTCGCTCTTCGGATCGAAATCGGTGCATTTGGCGTTCGGCTGCAGGCCCCAGGTGCAATAGCTGAGGTAGCTGAAGCCATCGATCGCATTGAACGTCATATTGACGTCCGCGAACACCGGCGCCGCGTAGCAATCGTTTTGCTCGTAGCCGCGGTAATAGATCTTGTCGCCGACCTCGACGTTCGAGTCCTGCAGCTTGATCACGCCGAAGTCGCCGACCACGACCTCGCCCATCCCCATCGGCGCCGGGTTTGGCTGGGGTACCGGTTTCACGTTCGAAACCCGCACCTTCACGCCACCCCACCTGACGTGGAAGTCCGCGTCCGTCGGCGAGCCAAGCTTCGCCACCTCCGCCGCATCCGTGAACGCATGCGGCGCCGGCACGGGCGCCGTCCCCGTCCGCTCCACCGCGCACGTGAAGGCGATCTGCGTCTGCGGCACCTTGCTCCCGTTCATCTCGTTCGCGCAGGCCGCCAGGAGGAACGAATCGGCCACGCCTGTGATGTCGAGCACGTCGCCCGGCTTCACGTCGTCCGGGATCGCGTCACCCGGCAGCGGCTCTCCTTCGAAATAGTTCGAGAGCTTCGGGCAGTACGCCTTGTTTCCGCCGGGCGGGATCGACGCGGGCACGCCGTAGCTCAGCACCATCACCCCGGAGTACTCCTTCGTCTCCGCGAGGCCCGGCGCCGACACGAACACGCCCCAGAGGCAGTTTCCGGCGTTGCTCTGCGAGACGAGGAACTTGTGGCTCATGGCGACGGCGCCCTTCACCTTCACGGGCGTCCCCTTCCCGACCGCGCCGCTCGCCTTGGAGTTCGTGATCTGCTCGATCGTGACCTCCTTGCCGTCGCAGGTCGCGCCGCCGCCGGAGCCACCCGCGCCGCCTGCGCCGCCCGCGCCGCCGGTGCCGCCCGCGCCGCCGGGCCCCGGCCCCGCCGGGCCCTGCGCGCCGCTGCCGCCGTCGCCGCCCGAGGGGTTGTTGTTCTCCTCCGCGCGACACGCCGCGGAGAGGACGACACAAAGCCCGAGCGCGCACGCCGCGCTCGTACCCAGAAAAGACCACTGCTTTCGAAGGGACATGAAGGAACCTCCTGCTCGCCGCTCCCTGCGCCGAAGAAAGATGTCCCGACCCTACCACCGCCCCCTTCCCCTCGCCCGTGCGTCCCGCCGTCCCGGCTCCCTCCGCCCTCCTCGCCGCTTCCGCGCCGCCCGCGTCTTCCAGCCCCGCCGCCCCTTTCCCTCACCTCGTCCCTTCCGCGTCCGCTGCCCGGATCAAGTATGCAGAACTACATACATCTGGACATGCGACCGGGAATAAAGCCGTTCGATGGGGGTTTGGGCCGCGCGATCGACGTCACCATGGCGTTGACACGGATCCGCCCACCGCTAGGATGCGCGCCGTTCGCTCGGGCTAGATCGAAAGATCGCGTGTTCCCGAGCCGAGGGGCGCCGCCGTGCGGCTCTGGCGGACCCTCACCTGGTTTTACCGTGCAGCGACAAAGGGCGCTTAGGTGCGCGCTCTACCGAAGGAGGTCGGATTGTCTACCGACGTGATGATCGAGGCCAATGGGCTCACCAAGCGATACGGGGCGTTTCGCGCGCTCGACAAGGTGAGCTTCGAGGTCCACCGCGGGGAGGTGGTGGGCTTTCTCGGCCCGAACGGCGCCGGCAAGTCCACGACGATGCGCATCCTCACCTGCTTCATTTCCGCCACCGGCGGGACGGCGCGGGTGCATGGCTACGACGTATTCGACGATCCCCTCGAGGTCCGGAAGAAGATCGGCTACCTGCCCCAGCGCGCGCCCCTCTACGGGGAAATGAACGTCTGGGAGTACCTGAGCTTCGTCGCGGACATGCGTGGGCTCGAGACGTCCACGTTCAAGAAGCGCATGAAGAACATCGTCGAGGTCTGCGGCCTCGCGACGAGCCTCGGCAAGGACATCCGCGACCTGTCGCACGGCTATCGGCAGCGCGTCGGCCTCGCCCAGGCGCTCGTGCACGACCCGCCGATTCTCATCCTCGACGAGCCGACGAGCGACCTCGACCCGAACGAGAAGGCCGAGGTCATCAAGTACATCCAGGAGATCGGTAAGGAGCGCACGATCCTCCTGTCGACCCACAACCTCTCCGAGGTCGAGCAGGCCTGTGCCCGCGCGATCATCGTCTCGAAGGGGCGCATCGTCGCCGACGGCCCGCTCGAGGAGATCCGCGCGAAGAGCGGCCGCGTTCGTTACGTGGTCCAGGTGCACGAGAAGCGCATCTTCGAGGGAAGCCCCGCGAAGAAGGCGCCGAGCGCCGAGGAAGTGCAGGCGGCTCTCGAGAAGCTGCCCGGCGTGACGAGCGTGGTGGAGCTGCCGACGGACGATCGCGCGCACAGCTTCCAGCTCGCGGGCGCGCAGGACGGCGACATCCGCGCGGAGATCTTCCAGCTCATGGTCTCGAAGGGCTGGCTGCTCCTCGAGATGCGTCGTGAGGCGCAGAAGCTCGAGGACGTGTTCAAGGCGCTCACGAAGAACGACGAGCGTCGCGATCGCGGCCGTCCCATCGTCGAGGACGACGAGGACGAGGCCGAAGCGGCTGGCGCCGAAGAGGACGAGGACGAGGACGAGGACGAGTCCGCCGAAGACGAGTCCGACGAGGACGCGTCCGACGAGGACGAGGACGAAGACGAGTCCGACGAGGACGACAAGAAGAAGAAGGGCTGAACGCCGATGGGCACCACATTCATCATCGCGAAGCGCGAGTTCCGCTCGAACTTCGACTCGACGCTGGCCTACGTCGTGATCTGCCTCGGGCTGATCCTTCTGGGCTTCGTGTTCTTCGAGTTCGGGGGCGGCTTCTGGCAGCAGGACCGGGCCTCGCTCGTGCAGATCTTCGCGCAGGCGCCGCGGGGTTTGTCGTTCCTGATCATCCCCGTCGTGACGATGCGCCTCCTCGCGGAGGAGAAGCGCTCGGGTACGCTCGAGATGCTGATCACCCTGCCCGTGAAGGATCACGAGGTGATCCTGGGCAAGTTCCTCGGGGCGTGGGGGCTCGTGCTCCTGCTCGTCGCCTCGACGCTGCTCTACCCGCTGCTCATGTTCTGGAAGCCCTGGGATCTCGGCCCGCTCGACATGGGCCCGGTCTACTCGGGTTACCTCGGCCTTCTGCTCTACAGCGCGGCGGCCGTCTCGATCGGCCTTCTGATCTCGGCGCTCGCGGAGAGCCAGACGGTCGCGTTCTTCATCACCTTCGTGGTGCTCTTCGCGCTTCACATGGTCGGCAGCGTGGCGGACAAGATGCCGACGCCCTGGCTGCGCGAAGCCATCTCGTTCATCAGCTTCGACACCCGCCTCGTGCCCTTCGCGAAGGGCATGATCAACACCCGTGACATCGTCTATTTCGCCTCGATCGCGGTCGGCTGCCTGATGGCGGCGTTCCGCGCGCTCGAGCGCCGGAAGTGGGCATAGGAGGAAGGCCATGGAACGCAAGACCAAGGCCAGAGCGGCTACCGGCGTTTATCTCGTCCTCGTCGCGGCGATCCTCGTCGTCGTGAACGTCATCGCGTTCATCCAGAACAAGCGCGTCGACGTGACGAAGAACGAGCGGTTCACCCTGTCGAAGGGCTCGGCGCGCCTCGTCTCCGAGGGCCTCAAGCAAGACCTGCAGGTCGACGTCTACGTGACGCGCGGCGGCCCCAAGCAGGAGGCCTTCATCCAGGATCTCGTCGACCTGATGAACGAGTACGAGCGCGGCTCGAACGGCAAGTTCAAGTACACGCTCATCGAGCCGAAGACCGAGGAGCAGCGCACGGCCGCGAAGGAAGCGGGCCTGCAGGAAGCGGCCTTCGGTGAGGGCAGCGAGACGGGCCAGGATCAGGCCACGATCACGCGCGGCTTCATGGGCATCGCCTTCAAGTACGGCAGCGAAAAAGAGGCGATCCCGATACTGTCCGCGGATCAGTCGCAGGGCCTCGAATTCTGGATCACCAACAAGATCCGGGAGCTCCGCGACCGCGCCGACAACGTCTACCAGAAGTACGGCGTCATCACGGGCAAGGACGAGATCAAGCTGACCGACACGAACCTCGTGGCGGCGCAGCCCGGCCGCGGCGGCGGCCCCTCGATGAAGGGGATCCTCGACCAGGCGCTGCCCTTCTACAAGATCGAGGAAGTCGACCTGCAGAACGGCGACGCCGAGATCAACAAGGAGCTCGCGGGCATCATCATCACGCAGCCCGCCAAGGACTACACGGAGAAGGAGCTCCGCCGCATCGATCAGTTCCTCATGGAGGGGAACAAGTCGGTCGTGGTGATCGCGGGCGCCGTGAACCTCAAGGCTTCCGACGCGGCGATGAAGGCCGAGCTGAACCTCCATGGCCTGGACAAACTGCTCGACGGCTACGGCGTCGAGATGAAGAAGGAAGCGATCATGGACTGGGGTCGTCCCGTCCGTATCGCGGTCCCGACGCAGACCGGCCAGGTCATCGGCATCATTGGCTACGGCATGGCGCACGCGCAGCACGTCGACGGCCTCAGCGAGGCCGAGCAGACGCTCGACTCGTCGTTCGCCGGCTTCTTCCGCATCGAGGAGCTCGCGTTCCCCTTCCCCTCGACGCTCGTCCCGCACCCGGAGAAGCAGCCGGGCGCGCAGATGAAGGTGGTCGCTCGCTCCACGCCGCGCACCACGATCGACACCTCCGACGCGATCGACCTCAAGTTCTCCGCGCAGGCCAAGCCCAAGGGCGAGTACGGCCAGCGCGCGATGGCCGTCGCGCTCGAGGGCAAGATCAAGAGCGCGTTCGGCGGCGCGGGTGAGGGCATCGAGACGCCGGCCGAGTCGAAAGACAAGAGCCGCCTGCTCGTGATCAGCGCCTCGCAGTTCCTCGCGAACCCCTACGCGCGCTCGGGCAACGCGCCCCCGATGCCTCCGCAGATGATGATGATGGGCGGCATGGGCGGCGACGAGGATCTGCAGATGCTCTCGATGCCGTACGCCCAGAACTACCTGACGGCGACGATCCTCGCGTTCAAGAACGTCCTCGACTGGATGAGCGGCGACTCCGATCTCATCGCGACGAGCGCGAAGCTCCTCCAGGAGCCGAAGCTCACGTACGCGAACATCGAGGCGCCGAAGATCGACGCGACGGACGACGAGGCGACGGCGACGAAGAAGGCCGAGGACTATCGCCTCGAGCGCAAGAAGACGCAGACGCGGGTGCAGTGGTCGCTCACGCTCTTCGGACCCTTGCTCTTCGCGGCGTTCGGCCTCTTCCGCTGGTGGCGGCGTGAGAACGCGCGGGGTTCCATCCGACTCGACTGACGACGAAGACGAAGGAGACCCATGAAGACCGAGCACAAGATCTACGTGGCGATCGGCGTCCTCGCGGCCCTCGGCGGCGGCCTCTACGCCACGAGGCAGACGAAGCAGAAGGAGATGTCGGCCCACTCCGCGACCGCGGCGACGGCCGACTTCCCGACGCTTGCCCCCTCGAAGGACGACGTCGAAGCGATCACCAAGATCGAGATCAAGAACGCCGACAAATCCAGCGTCACGCTGGAGAAGAAGGGCGACGCATGGGAGCTCGTGGCCCCCGTGTCCGCCAAGGCGAACGCATCGAACGTGCGGTCGCTCCTCGACAACTTGAAGGAGATCAAGGTCAAGGAGAGCATCGACCGCGGCACGGGCACCTACAAGCAGTACGAGCTCGACGACGAGAAGGGCGTCCACGTCCTCGCCTACAAGGGCGACGGCAAGATCTTCGACGCCTACTTCGGCAAGAGCGGCTCTCGCGGCCAGCTCGCGCGCGTCGGCGGCAAGGACGGCGTGTGGGTGGTCGGCGGCTACTCGAACTTCCTCTACACGCGTGAGGTCAAGAACTGGCGCGAGACGTCGATCCTCAAGTTCGAGGACGCGAACGTGATCCAGGTGTCCGTGACCAACGCGAACGGCCAGTTCAGCTTCTCGAAGAACGACGAGAAGTGGTCCGGGTCCTTCGCGCCACGCGACAAAGACAAGAAGCTCGAGAAGCCCATCAAGAAATGGGAAAAATTCGACGAGGCCAAGGTCAAGGACATGCTGCGCGCATACAAGTCCCTGACGGCCGAGGATTTCGGTGACGAGAAATCGGACGCCGGCCTCGACGCGGCCGAGACGAACGGCGGCGTGGTCCAGATCAAGCTCAAGGACAACGCCGGCGACATCACGGTCAAGGTCGGCAAGACGAGCAAGGGATCGAGCCGCTTCGCCCAGAAAGAGGGCGGGGACGGCACGGTCTATGTGATCTCGTCGTGGTCCGGTGACTGGGCCGCGGCGGATCGCGCCAAGTTCGAGAAGTCCGACAAGAAGGACGAAAAGAAGGACGAGCACGCGGGGGACGACGGCCACGGCCACGACGCGCCCCCCGAGCTCGAGTGACCCGGCGCCTGTAGGCCCAGGACACACGAAACGCACGAAGGCCCCCTCCCCCAAGGGGGCCTTCGGCTTTTGTCGACCGAGAACGCTTGAATCTTGGGGGCATGCGTTTTAGGCCGCAGGGGTCATGAAAGCCTCTTACCGCTGGATTCGCGAGCTCATCCCCGGTCTCGATGCTTCGCCCGAGGAGATCGGGCGGCGTCTGACGCACGCCGGGATCGAGGTCGAGGCGATCACCGAGTTCGGCGAGGGCACGAAGACGCTCGTCGTGGCCGAGGTGCTCGCCGCCGAGCCGCACCCGTCGCGGGCGAAGCTCAAGCTCGTCACGATCAACCGCGGCGGCGCCGAGCAGCGCATCGTCTGCGGCGCGCCGAACGTGCCCGAGCCGGGCGGCCTCGTGGCCTTCGCGCCCCTCGGCGCGCACCTGCCGGCCGTGAACATGACGCTCACGCCGCGCGAGATCGGCGGCATCGTGAGCGAGGGCATGCTCTGCTCCGAGCGCGAGCTCGGGCTCTCGGCGGTCGCGAGCAAGGAAGAGGACGCGGGGATCCTGATCCTGCCGAAAGGCCTCGCCGCACCCGGCACGCCGCTGCGCGAGGCGATGCCCGAGGTGCACGATTACATCCTCCACCTTGGTTTGACCCCCAACCGTCCGGACGCGCTCGGCCACATCGGCATCGCCCGCGAGGTCGCGGCGCTGTTCAACCTGCCGTGGAAGCGGCCGACACCGAAGGCGCCCGCGCGGTTCGCCGAAGGCGAGACGGTGTCGCGCCACGTGTCCGTGCGGATCGACGACACCGAGCGTTGCCCGCGGTACGGCGCGGGCCTCGTGCTCGGCGTGACGATCGGTCCCTCGCCCACGTGGCTGCGCTACCGGCTGGAGAGCCTGGGCGTTCGTTCGATCTCGAACGTCGTCGACGTGACGAACCTCGTGCTGCTCGAGTACGGGCAGCCGATGCACGCGTTCGATCTGAACGACGTGCGCGGCGGCCAGATCATCGTGCGCCGAGCCACGCCGGGCGAGCCGCTCAAGACGCTCGATGGTGAGGCGCGCAAGCTCGACGTGGACGACCTCGTCATCGCGGACGCCGAGGGGCCGACCGCGCTCGCGGGCATCATGGGCGGCGCGAACAGCGAGATCCACGCGAACACCACGCGTGTGCTCCTCGAATGCGCCTACTTCGCGCCACGCGGCGTGCGGCGCACCGCGCGCCGACACGGCATGCACACCGAGTCGAGCCATCGCTTCGAGCGCGGCGTCGATCACGGATCGCTCGAAGACGCCCTCGCCTACGCGACGACGCTGCTCACAGAGCTCGCGGGCGGCGCGGCGGCACGCGAGCCGATCCTCGCAGGCGCGAAGATCCCGGCGCGCGAGCCCGTGCGCCTGCGCGCCGCGCGCATGAACGCGCTGCTCGGCACGGACGTCCCGCTCCCCGAGGCGACGGACATCCTCACGCGTCTCGGCTTCGAGGTCCGCGGCACGCACGGCGAAGGCGAACAAGCGTACGCCGACGTCATCCCGCCCTCGCACCGGCCCGACATCGCCGGCGAGGCGGATCTCGTCGAGGAGGTCGTGCGCGTGCGTGGCCTCGGCACCGTGCCGACGGTGCTCCCGGCCCTGCGCCCGCAGCCTCCGCGCCACGCCTTCGACCTCTCGCTCCGCGTGCGCGGCGCGGCCGTCTCCGTCGGTTTGTCGGAGGCGATCACGTACGGCTTCGTTTCTCCCGAGGAGATCGAGGCGCTCGGCCTGCCGCCCGCGCCGTTCCGCCTCTTGAACCCGCTCACGCAGGACCGCGCCGTGATGCGCACGTCGCTGCTCCCGGGCCTGCTCGAAGCGGTGCGACGCGCCCGCAGGCACGGCGTGCCCGACGCCCGGCTCTTCACGGTCGGCGCGCGGTTCCTCGCCGATCCCGCGCGCGCGCCGCTCGCCGACGAGGCTCCCTCGTTCGCCGCAGTGCTCGCCGGGTACCGTCGCTCGCCGCTGCAAAAGCCGGTCGAGGTCGACGTGTACGACGCAAAGGGCGTGGCCCTCGAGATCGTCGAGCGCGTCACCCACGAGAAGGCCGAGGTCGCGCACCAGCCCGAGGCGACCCGCGCGCCGTACCTGCACCCGCGCGCCGCGGGGCACGTCCTCGTGAAGGGCCGCGTCGTGGGCGCGTTCGGTGTCCTGCACCCCGACGTCGTCGACAAGCTCGACCTCGGCGGCTCCGCGGTCGTCGTCGAGCTCGATCTCCGCGCCCTCGCCGAGGTCGGCGCTGCGCGCCCGCAGTACCGCCCGATCCCGACCCTGCCCGCGGCGACGCGCGACATCGCGCTCGTCGTCTCCGACGAGGTCGAGGCCGGCGCGGTCGGCGCGGCCATCCGCGAGGCCGGCGGCGACCTTTGCGAGTCGGTGGAGGTCTTCGACCTCTTCCGCGGCGGCAGCATCCCCGCGGGCCATCGCTCCCTCGCCTTCCACGTCATCTACCGCGACCCGCGCGCCGCCACCGACCCCGAGAAGGCCCGCACGCTCACCGACGAGGAAGTCGACCGGCGGCACAAGTCCGTCGTCGAGACCGTCCACGCCCGCTTCGGCGCCACGCTCCGCGCCTGAGCTCCGTCCCTTCGCCGTGCAGAATGTCCACAAAATTCCTCCCCCGCTGCGGAGACGGACACCCGTTCGCGTGCGGTCGTAGCGTGCGCGCCCTCTCCACGAGGGTTCGCGGCGCGAACGATTGACGGGCTCGGTCCAGCCGGAAAAGACTGAAATTTCCTATCGGGGCCCGCGAGCGCTCGCGTCGAACCCGGCCCTTCCATCCTCGCGAGCGCTCTCCGGTCCCTGTTCGACCCCTCTAGGACGGCACGGAGCGGACCATGGCTGAGACCCGCATCACCGGTAAACACCTTCGGGCAGGGCTCGTATGGCTCGGCGTCGCGAGCGCCTTCGCGCCGGCGGTGGCGCACGCGCAGCCTTACGTGTTCGACACAAACGAGACCACGTTCGACACGACGTACGAGCAGACCCTCATCAGCCTGAGCGGCACGATCAAAAACCGCTCGGGCCAGGCCATCTCGGGCGCCACCGTAACCGTCCTCGCCTGGGGCGACGGCGTGGCGAACGCGAACAAGACGGCGACCACGAACGCGTCCGGCGGCTTCACGATCACGGGCCTCAAGCGCCGGAACGTTCTGCTCAAGATCACCGCCTCCGGCCATTACAGCGAGATCGTCCCCGTCGACCTGCACCGGCCGACGAGCGAGACGATCACGAGCACCGGCACGATCTCCATGAACCCGACGAAGACGGGCCGTGTGCGCCTGATCTTCGGCGGCGACACCATGATGGGCCGCCGCTTCACGGACCTCGACGCCGACGGCGTCGAAGGCGAGGCAGGTGACCTCATCCGGCCCGCGAGCCGCGCCGCCGACGCGCAGGCCCTCTACACGTACGTGCGCGACGCCCTCGCCTCCGCGGACTACACGGTCGTCAACCTCGAGTCCCCGGTCACCTCGGACACCACCACCCCGCATCCGTACAAGGACTACACGTTCTTCTCGTACCCCGAGACGCTCGCGGGCCTCACGTACGCGGGCATCGACGGCGTCAGCCTCGCGAACAACCACATCTTCGACTACCTCACGACCGGCGTGACCGACTCAATGCTCCACGTCTCGAACGCGGGGCTCGACTGGTGCGGCGTGGGCTCGAACGAGACGAACGCCGAGGGCACCACGATCTTCCGCACGTTCAACAGCGTGCCGCTCTCGCTGCTCGGCTTCAGCGAGCTCGTCTCCGACGGATCGGCGGAGCTCGACTACCTGCTCGTCGCGCGCGATCCGGAAAAGGCCGGCGCGCTCGAAGCGTCGTCCACGAACATGAACACGTTCATCGACGACGAGACGCCGGAGCGCTTCGCGATCCCCATGATCCACGGCGGCGTGGAGTACAGCGAGTTCCCGTCGAACTCGATGCGCTCGAAGTTCATCTCGCTCGCGAACCGGGGCGCAGGGATCGTCGTCGCCCACCACACGCACACGGCGCAGGGCATCGGCCTCGTGAACGTGGGCGGGACGCCGAAGTTCGTGCTGATGTCCCTCGGCAACTTCGTCTTCGATCAGGACGTCCACGAGACGTTCCAGTCCTTGCTCGCAGTCGCGGACGTCGACGTGCTCGCGGGCGGCGGCTTCGACGTCGCGCGGCTGGATCTCATCCCGATCAGCATCGAGGGCTACGTGCCGAAGCTCGTCGCGGGCGATGGGCTCGCGCGGATGGGTCGGCATTTCGGGCACCTGTCGACGTACCTGCCGAAGAGTCCGGCCGGCCAGAACATCGCGGACGGGCTCTCGGGCGCGGTCGTGTTCCCCGCAGGGCACCGCATCGTCGCGCTTCGATCGGCCTCGCAGTACACGACGACGACGACGAACCAGGCGCTGAACGCGGCCGTGACGAGCCAGGCGACCGGGCCCATCGCGTTCACGCGAAGTGCGCCTTCAGACTCGCTCTCGTACGTGAAGTCGAGTGCAAGCGCGACGGTCGAATGGGGCCGCGAGCTGCTCATCAACGGGGATTTCGAGGACCTCGACGTGGACGGCGATTTCAGCGAGGGGCAAGCGTGGGACCAGAGCACGGTCCGCTACGTGGAAAACAGCGTCGTGCGCAGCGGGATGGGCGCGCTCGTGATGCTCCGGAACTCATCGAACTCGTCGGAGATCACGGTCTACAACAACAACCGCGTCTCCTTTCCCGGCGGCTCGAAGCTGACGATCACGGGCTTCATCCGCGGCGATAACGCAGGCCCCTTCACGCTCACGACGCGCATGTACAGCGACAGCGGCGCGATCGTGAGCACGACCGATTCGTACACGAAGGCCGCAAGCACATACGGCTGGACGCAGTTCGTCGTGAACGTCACGGCCGCCTCGAACGCGACGAGCGCGCGCTTCTACTTCCGGACGTCGCCGCCGGCGATGGGCGAGGCGCGCATCTTCATCGACGACTTCAGCCTCATCCGCTGGGAGAAGAGCTCGATCTACGCCTTGAACGGCTTCGAGATCCCCGCGCCGAACAACTGGAGCCACGTGCGCTTCACGAACGTCGCCTCAGGCGTCTCCTCGCTCGGCATCACGCTCGGGCACCGCACCTTCAGCGCGCTCTAATCGAAAGCCGCCGCGCCGGGGCGCTGCCCCGGACCCCGGCAGGGGGCTGTCCGCCCCCTGCACCCCGGACCAGGCACGGCCTGGACCGAAGGCCGAGAAACCGCGCGATGCGCGGTTTCTCGGACGGGCCCGTGGCAAGACCACGAACCACGTTGCCAACCAAGACGGCAGCGCTGTCCCCCTCGTCGAGCAGACACGTCAATGCTGCGGTTTTGACTGGCAGGCCCGTCGCCGGTCTTGCCTCGGCCTGTTCGATGAACTGCGCGTTGCGCAGTTCATCGACCCCGGGTCCAGCCCCTGGCTGGTCCGGGTCCAGGGGCGGACAGCCCCTGGTGGGGCCTGGGGCAACGCCCCAGCGCAGCGGCTCCCCGATGAGCCGGACCTCAGTGGCCAGCCGCGTCGTCTTCCGCGAGCAGCCTCGACCAGAAAGCTTTCACCTCGTCGATGCGCTCGGTGCGCGCGGCTGGCGGCAGCCCGTCGAGCAGGAGCGCGCCATAGCCGCGCGTCCGCACCCGTCGATCGAGGATCGCCACGATCCCGCGATCCTGCCGCGTCCGGATCAGCCGGCCGAACCCTTGCTTCAGCGTGATCGCCGCTTGCGGCACGGTGTACGTCGCGAACGGCGAGTGCCCCGCCTGTTCGATCGCCTGTGATCGCGCGACCACCACGGGATCCGTCGGCACGGCGAACGGGATCTTGTCGATCACCACGAGCCGGAGCGCGTCGCCCGGCACGTCCACGCCTTCCCAGAAGCTCATCGTGGCCACGAGCACCGCGTGATGCGCGGCGCGGAACTTCGAGAGCAACATCCGCTTCGGCGCCTGCCCCTGCACCATGAGCGGCCCTGGCACCCTTCCCGCGAGCGTGCGACCGAGCGCGACCATGGAACGGTTTGAGGTGCAAAGAACGAAGGCGCCGCCCCCCACGATGTTCACGAGCTCCACGATCCGATCCGCCGACGCCGTGAGGAACGCCGGATCCGAGACCTCCGGCAGATCCCGCGGCGTGTAGAGCAGTGCGCGCGACGCGTAGTCGAACGGCGAAGGCACGACGAGCTCGTCGACCGGCACCGTGACGCGCTCGTCGAGGCCGAGGCGCGTGCGCAGGAAGCGAAAATCTCCCGCTTTTGCGGTCATCGTCGCGCTCGTCAGCACCACGCCGCCGATGCGCTCGAAAACGCCTTCGCGGAAGAGCCAGCCGACGTCCACGGCCGACACGCCCACGGACACGGATCGCGCGCGCACCTCGACCCACGTCACCTGGCCCGATTTGCCGTCCACGATCTTCGCTGCGTCCGCGCGGAGCGTCTCCGCGCGCGTGCCCACGAGCCCGACCGCCTCCGTGATCGCGTGCGCCGACGCGTAGCCTCCGAGCGCTTCGAGCGCCTCGTCGAAGTGGTGATACGCATCGACGAGCTCGCCTGCCCACACCTCGCGCTTGAGCTCCACGCGCCCCTCGCGCGCGGCTTCGCCCCCGACCTTCGCGACCGCCGCGAAGAACCGATCCGCCGCCTCGCGCACGAGCGCCACGATCGCGGTCCCCTCCCCTCGCCCGAGGATTCGATCGGCGAGCCCGCTCGCGATGAAGGCGCGATCGGCGTCGCGCAGCATCGAGTCGACGCGCGACCCGGAAATGCGGGTGCCGAAAAACTCGGTCGCGATGTCCTCGAGCTCGTGCGCTTCGTCGAAGATCACCGCGTCGTAAGGCGGCAGCGCGCCCGCACCGGGGACATTGCCGCGGCCGAGCTTGAGCGAGAGATCCGCGAAGAAGAGGTGGTGATTCACCACGAGCACGCGCGCCTCCTCGGCCTCGCGTTTCATGCGCGTGACGAAGCATTTTTCGAAGAACGGACACGCCGAGCCGATGCGCGTCTCGCTCGACGAGCACACCTCGCGCCGGATCGGATCCGACTCCGCGAGCGTGACGAGCTCCGCGAGATCGCCGACCTCGGTCTCCCGCGCCCACGCCTCCACGACGGGCAGCGAGCGCGAGACGCCCGCGTCGTGGTGCGACTCGGGGCTCGTTCGCAGCTCGTCGAAGCGCCGCAAGCAGAGGTAATTGCCGAGCCCCTTCACGAGCGCCGCCGACACGCGAAGCCCGAGGTACTCGGCAACGAGTGGCAGATCCTTGGCAAAAATCTGCTCTTCGAGCGCCTTCGTCGCCGTGGAGATCACGACCTTGCGGCCGCTCAGGATCGCCGGGACCAGGTACGCGAGCGTCTTGCCCGTGCCCGTGCCCGCCTCGCAGAGCAGCACGCGATCTTCTTCGAGCGATCGCTCGACCGCGTCGGCCATCGCGAGCTGCCCTTCGCGATCCTCGTAGCCCTCGAACGCCCGCGCGAGCGGCCCGTCCGGTCCGAGCAGTTTCCGCGCGCGCCCACGCCTCCCTGAGCGCTCGGGCTGGGCCTCGAGCTCGACGTCGTCGTCCTCGTCGTCGCTCACGCCGTCGTCGTAGCGCACTACGACCGCGACGCCGCCTTCTCGAGCGAGAGCGCGAAGCCGACCTCGGCCATCGCCTCGTCGAGCCCCGCGACGCGCTTCTCGAAGGAGACCTCGAACCAGCTATCGAGCGTGCGCTCCTCGTCGCTCGGATCCGGCAGGCGCGTGATCTGCGTCCCGACCTCGCTGAATCCGCGCTCCCGCGCAGCGACGCCGAGCCCACGCGCGCGCTCGAACATCGCGTCGTCCGGGTCGTGTGGGAAATCGCTGCGTTGCGCGCGCAGCACGAGGCCCACCGCGACCTCGCTGGAATGCACGCGTACGCCCGAGTCCATGATGAGGTTCTCCCGCGCGCGCTCGGCGACGTGCACGACGTCACCGCGCGTGCGGTACACCTCGAACCCTGCGGCAATCAAAGCTTTTTTGACTTCGGCCGGCGTCGGCATCGTCCGATCGTTCCGGGCCCCCCAGATTATTTGGACCGGGCCCAAGGCTCGCAACTTCGTGAAGAAACGTCAAGAGGCGCCTCGGCCTCGCGCGTCGCCGCCTTCGCGTCGAGGAACGCGAGGCCGACGATCGCGCCGCCGAGCTCCTCCTGGATCCAGACGACCCGGCCGGATCGCGACCCCTCGTCGCCGAGGCCCACCTCGAAGCACTCGCCGAGCCCCACGGATTCGTCGAGGATCGCGCGCAACCCGCCCAGGCTGATGTTGAGCGCGAAGCCGTGCACCTCCCTCTCCCCGCGGCGGAACACCACCCGCTCAGAGAACGGCCTCCGCGCCGAGGCACGCCGGTAAAACCCGGCCATGGAGGGAGGAGCGCACGAGGTCGGCGTCAAAGAGCGGCGTTTCACGAGGCTCGGAAGCGTAGCAGCGAGCCTCGTGTTGTCAGCCTACGTACGGTACTTACGTTTCGGTTCGCCCAGGGCTCAATGCGTGGCGTTCGGGGCGTGGCCGCTCGAGCCGTCGTCGGGCTCCTGGTAGACCGGGGCGGGCTCGAGGACGTTGAGCTGATCGCGCTTCAGCTTGAGGCCCTTGTCCGAGAAGAAGAGGTCGTTCTCGTCGAGGCGGGAGCGGACGCGGCCGATGAACAGGATCGGGTCGCCCTCGCGGGTGTAGCCGAGCTGGACGATCGCGCCCTTCGGCCAGGATCCGCCGTCGAAGGTGAGCTCGCGGCGCAGCGTGTAAAAGCCTTCGGGCGTGAGCTTCTTCAACGTGCCCGCCCAGTTGAGGCCGCGGAACTCGATGCCGGGGCCGTGGAAATGCCAGCGGTTGTGGATGTTGTGGTCGGGCGTGATGATCTGAGGAAGGCCGCTGTCCGAGTGATTGTGGAAATACACGATCGTGTTGGCAGGGACCTTCTGCTCGTTGCCCGGAAGCGGCTGCGACGTCAGGTAGAGCCCGCAATCCGGCAGCATGTTTTTCGGTGTGGCCATGGGACCGGGAGCTTACTCATCACGCGCCGGGCGGTCGAGCCGTTCGACGTGGCCAAAGGAGCCCTTTCCCGCAGCGCCTCTCTCGTGAAGTCGTGCTATGCCGGGGCCTCGGTTGATCCCTGCGAGGCTTCTGACCTCGCCACGCCGGATGCGGAGCTCGAGCACGTGAACAAGTTGACAAGCATCCTGGGCGGCTTCGCCGTCATCGCCATCGCCCTCGTCTTCATCGTCCAGTTCCGGCCGAATGCAGGGCAACAGATGGTCGAGTCTGCGAGGTGCGCCGTGGAGATCCGCGGGGCCTGCGTCTCGTCGGGCCATTACTGGGCCTCGTACCGCATGCTCGCCCCGCGTGCCGACGCCGAGGTGTTGCGCCAGTTGAACTTCCGCAAGATCACGGCCGAGGGCCTGGTCGAGCGGCAGCTCTTGAACGAGGACGCGAAGCGGCTCGGGATCACCGTCTCGGACGACGAGCTCAACGAGGCGCTCACCTCGGGTCGGATGCACGTCTCGATGCCGCTCGCGCCCATCACCATGCCCGACGGCCGCGTCATCGATCCCCGCGGCCCCTCGTACAGGGGCCTCGGCATGACGCGCTACCTGAACGTCAAAAATAGGCAGACCGGAAAGTTCGACCTCAAAGCATACGAGCGTGAGGTCCGCATGGTCGCCAAGATGAGCCCGCAGGACTTCCGCGAGTACCAGAAGGAAGAGATCATCGCGGCGCGCATGCGCGATCTCGTCCGTTCGCGCGCGGTCGTGGGCGAGGCCGAGGCGTTCGCGCGGTACAACCAGGACAAGTCGACGGCCACCGTCTCCTACGTCCGCCTCGACAAACGCTTCTTCGCGGATCTCGTGGCCGACAAGTCGCAGAAGGCGATCGACGCGTGGGTCGCGCTGAACAAGGAGGAGGAGGAGCGCCAGTGGAACTCGCGCAAGTCCTCGTACCTGCCCGAGTGTCGCGTGACGCGCCACATCCTCGCCAAGATCGATCAGGACAACGCCGATCCCGCTGACGCGAAGGCGAAGGCCAAGACGAAGATCGACGAGGCGAAGGCGCGGCTCGACAAGGGCGAGAGTTTTGCCGATGTGGCGCGCGCGATGAGCGAGGATGGCAGCGCGGAGCGCGGCGGCCTGCTCGGCTGTGTGACGAAGGGCAAAATGGTGAAACCCTTCGAGGACGCGATGCTCAAGGCCGAGCCGGGCAAGGTGACGGACGTCGTCGAGAGCGAGTTCGGGTATCACCTCGTGCTCGTCGACAAGGTTGCGAAGGACCTCGAAGCCGAGGCCGTGGGCCGCGCCGAGGTCGATGAGGACCTCTATCTCAAGTTCGAGACCGAGCGCCTGACGGCCGAGGCCGCGAAGGCGATCCTCGCCGCGGTGAAGGGCGGCAAGACGCTCGACCAGGCCGTCGATACCTACGTCTCTGAGCTCGAAGCGAAGCTCGCCAAGAAGGACGACAAGGCCAAGAAGGACGACAAGAAGAAGGACGACAAGAAGGACGAGGCGAAGAAGGATGAGGCCGCGGACGATTCGCCCGTGCGCAAGCATCCGCAGCGCCCCGTCGTCGAGTCGAGCCTCCCGTTCAACTCTTCGGGTAGCCCCATCCCGGGCATGATGCCGGGCTCCACCGCCGCGACGACGGCCTTCAAGCTGGAGAAGCCGGGCGACGCCGCGGACGAGATCGTCCAGCTCTTCAACGGCTACGCCGTGATGGTCCTGAAGGAGAAGAAGCCCGCCGCGAAGGAAGACTGGGAGAAGGATCGCCCGATGTTCATGGCCCGGCTCCTCGAGGAGAAGCAGGAGGACGCGCTCGTCGCTTACATCTCGCGCCTTCGCAACACGCTCGGGACGGAGATCAAGTTCGGCGGCGCGGAGTTCACGACGGAAGCGAAGCCCTCCAAGGAAGCCACTGAGGACCTCGGAGAGTAGCGGAACCGGTCCGGATGCATCATTCGTGAGGGCGGATGCTGATCCACCAAGACCTCGTCCTCCCGAACGGGCTGCCTCTCGTCATCGTGCCGCAACCGAGCGTGCACCGGGCGGTCGCAGCTCTCTTCCTGCGCACGGGATCCCGCTTCGAGACTTCCAAGACGAACGGGATCTCGCACTTCCTAGAGCACATGGTTTTCCGGGGGACGAAGGACCTTCCTTCGGCCCACGCGCAGGCCCTCGCGTTCGAGCGGCTCGGCGGCACGCTCTACGCCGCGACCTACGTGGATCACGGCGTGATGAGCATCTCCGTGCCGCCGCGGAACTTCGAGCAGGTGATCTCGCTGCTCGGTGAGGTGACGACGGATCCGCGCTTCTCGGACCTCGAGATCGAGCGTGGGATCGTGCGGGAGGAGATCCTCGAGGATCTCGACGACGACGGCCGGATCATCGACGCGGACAACCTCGCGCGGGCCCTGATGTACCAGGATCACCCGCTCGGCTACACGATCACGGGCGGGCTCGACACGCTCGCGCTCTTCGACGCGTCGATGCTGCGCGCCCACCACGTGCGGCATTACACGGCGTCGAACGCGGTCCTCTGCCTCGCGGGCAACCTCGATCCGGATCGCGTGCTCAAGGCCGCGGAGCGCGCCTTCACGGCGATGCCCAAGGGCAGCCGCATCCAAGCGGCGCCTCCGCCGAACGGCCAGAAGAAGCCGCGCTTTTCGTTCATCGAGAACCAGTCGAGCCAGACGGAGCTGCGCGTCGCGTTCCGCGCGGTGAGCGAGAAGGACAAACTCGAGCCGAGCGTGGAGATGCTCCTGCGCGTGCTCGACGACGGCATGTCGACGCGCCTCTACGAGCGCATCTGCGATCGGCTCGGCCTCTGTTACGACGTCTCGGGCATGTTCGAGGCGTACGAGGACGACGGCGTCGTCGACATCGCCGCGGGCGCGGCGCACGAGCGCGCGACCGTGGTGCTGAAGGAGATTTTTGCCCTCGTCCACGAGCTCGCGTCGCACGGGCCCACGCCCGAGGAGCTCGACAAAGCGAAGAACCGTCACCTCTGGTCCGTCGAGGCGATGCTCGACGACGCCGAGGCCGTGGCGAGCTTCTACGGCCTCGCCGCGTTCGCGGGCATCGCGCGGACGCCGATGGCGAGGCACGAGGAGCTCGCGAGCGTCACGGTCACCGATGTACGAGATGCCGCCCAGCGGATATTCCGTCCCGAGCGAATGAGCACGGTCGCGGTGGGCCTGCTCAGCCGCGCGGAAGAGGGGCGGATGGAGCGGGCGGTCAAGGGATTCGGGGGATAACGCACCAAAACGGAGGCGTGACAGGGTCGGAAGCGGGCGTCGTTATTGAAGTGATTATTGAAGCGGGAGGTCGGGACGGATCATTCTTGCATGCATGCGCATGAACGCATATAGCAAGAAACGTGATGCACGACCCGACGGGCCCGAGCGGGCGTCTGCCCTCGGACGCCGCGAGTCGGTGGGAGCTCTACCGGCTCCTCGCCGATCCGGTGCGCCCGCGGTTGCTCGCGCTGGCCGCAGCCGAGGAGCTCGGCGTCGGGGAGCTGTCGGAGCTGCTCCGGGAAGGTCAGCCGAAGATTTCGCGGCACGCGGCGGCGCTCAGGGACGCGGGCCTGCTCCTCGCGCGCAAGCAAGGCACGTGGACGCTGCTTCGGCTCTCGCCGGGAGCCGCGACGGATCCGGTCGTGGCCGACGCGGTGCGGGCCGGGACCGCGGCCTGCGAGGCCGACGGGACGTTGGAACGGATCGGCGAGGTGATCGCCGGCCGCGACGCCGCGACCCGCGAGTTTTTCGCGCGCGGCGGTAGACCCGTGCGATCCGGGCCGCCGCTCGAATTGGGCGCGTATCTCGCCGCGATCGCGCCGCTCCTCCCGCATCGAGCCCTCGCGGTTGACGTGGGCACAGGCGACGGCGCGCTGCTCGAAGTGCTCTCGCCGCTCTTCGAACGTGTCATCGCGGTGGACCGCGCCGAGGCGCAGCTCGCGCTCGCAGAGGAGCGCATCCGGCGGCGCGAGCTCGCGAACGTGGATCTCGTACAGGGCGAATACGACGCGCCCGAGCTGCGCAACCGCGTCATGTCGAAGGCCGGCGACACCGGCGGCGCGGACGTGGTCTTCGCAGCGCGCGTCTTGCATCACGCGCCGAAGCCCGCGCGCGCGATGGCCGCGCTCAAGAACCTCGCGCGCCCGAGCGGCGGCGCGGTGTGCGTCCTCGACTACGAGGCGCACGACGATCAGGCCCTCTGCGAGCAGGAGGCCGATCTCTGGCAAGGCTTCGATCCCGAGACCCTACGGCGGATGGCCGTGGACGCGGGTCTCGCGGACGTGACGATTCGCCGTCTCCCGCGCGCTTGGCAGGGAGACGGCCCGGACAGGCACCTCGTCTGGCAGCTACTGGTCGGTCGGCACAGCGAGGAAATGCAAGGGACCGCCGAGAACAGCAAGAGGACACGATGAGCGAAAAACCCCGCTTCAAGGTCGCCGATCTCAGCCTCGCCGACTGGGGCCGCAAGGAGATCCGCATCGCCGAGAAGGAGATGCCCGGCCTCATGGCGCTGCGCGCCGAGTACGGCAAGCAGAAGCCCCTCGCCGGCGCCCGCATCGCAGGCTGCCTGCACATGACCATCCAGACCGCGGTCCTGATCGAGACGCTGCGCGAGCTCGGCGCCGAGGTGACCTGGACGAGCTGCAACATCTACTCGACGCAGGATCACGCGGCCGCCGCGATCGCGGCGACGGGCGTGCCCGTCTTCGCCTGGAAGGGCGAGACGCTCGAAGAGTACGACTGGTGCATCGAGCAGCAGCTCTACGCGTTCGAGGGCGGCAAAGGCCCGAACATGATCCTCGACGACGGCGGGGACCTGACCACGATGGTCCACGAGAAGTACCCGCAGCTCTTCGAAGGCCCCGATCCGGTCCGCGGCATCAGCGAGGAGACCACGACGGGCGTGAACCGGCTCTACGACATGCACCGCAAGGGCCTGCTCCGCGTGCCGTCGTTCAACGTGAACAACTCGGTCACGAAGTCGAAGTTCGACAACCTCTACGGCTGCCGCGAGTCGCTCGGCGACGGCATCAAGCGCGCGACGGACGTGATGTTCGCGGGCAAGGTCGCGGTCGTCTGCGGCTACGGCGACGTCGGCAAGGGCTGCGCGCAGTCGCTGCGTGGGCTCGGCGCGCGCGTCATCGTGACGGAGATCGACCCGATCTGCGCGCTCCAGGCCGCGATGGAGGGCTACGAGGTGCGCACGCTCGAGGCGGTCGCGCACGTCGGTGACATCTTCGTCACGGCGACGGGCTGCAAGGACGTCGTCCGCGGCGAGCACATGCTGCGGATGAAGGACGAGGCGATCCTCTGCAACATCGGCCACTTCGACTCCGAGATCCAGATCGCGTGGCTCGAGTCGAACCCCGAGATCAAAGAGGAGAACATCAAGCCGCAGGTCGACCACTTCATCTTCCCCGACGGCAAGCGGCTCATCGTGCTCGCGCGCGGCCGGCTGGTGAACCTCGGCTGCGCCACGGGCCACCCGTCGTTCGTGATGTCGACCTCGTTCTCGAACCAGGTCCTCGCCCAGATCGCGCTCTGGACCGAGAAGTATCCGCTCGGCGTGCACCTGCTCCCGAAGAAGCTCGACGAGAAGGTCGCCGCGCTGCACCTCGCCAAGCTCGGCGTCGAGCTCACGCGGCTCACGAAGGATCAAGCCGACTACATCGGCGTGCCCGTCGAGGGCCCCTTCAAGCCCGAGAACTACCGGTACTGACGGCAGACGGCCGCGGCGTTTCCTCCACGGCGCGCCGCGGTTTGTCCTTTCGATCGGGCCCGGCGCCGCCTGCCTCCCGTGGTATGAACGCGGCGTGGAATCACGGTACCGCGCCGCAGAAGCCGCCCAGTTCGTCGAGACGTACGGCCCTCGCTGGGGCGAGGATCTGGCCCTGCGCGTCTACACGTCGCGCCTGCTCGGCCAGGACCCCGATCTCGTCCTGCACGGCGGCGGCAACACCTCCGTCAAGACGCGGGTGACCGAGCTCGTCGGCGACACGACCGAGGTGCTCTACGTGAAAGGCAGCGGCTGGGATCTCGGCGCGATCGAGCCCGACGGCTTCCCCGCCTGCCGGCTCGCGCAGCTCCGGCGGCTCTGCGAGCTGCCGAGCATGACCGACGAGCAGATGGTCTCGCTCCTCCGCTCGCACATGCTCGAGCCGAGCGCGCCGACGCCCTCCGTCGAGGCCCTCCTCCACGCCTACCTGCCCTTCAAGTACATCGATCACACGCACGCCGACGCCGTGCTCGACATCGTCGATCAGCCGGGATCGAACCAGCTCGTGCGCGAGGTCTTCGGCGATCGCGTGCTCTTCATCCCGTACGTGATGCCCGGCTTCGCGCTCGCGAAGAAGGTCGCGGATCTGTGGCGCGCGCTCACCCGCGCGGGCCGCGAGCCGAACGTGATGATCCTCGACAAGCACGGGATCTTCACCTGGGGCGAGACCGCGATGGAGAGCTACGAGCGCATGATCGCGAACGTGACGCGCGCCGAGCACTGGATCGAAGAGGCTACGGCCCTCTCGCGGCGCACGATCTCGAGCCCCTCGCCCGACGCCTGCGCGCGCCTCGCGCCGATGATTCGCGGCGCCCTCGCTCGCGCCTCCGGTGAGCGCTGGATCTGCTCGTTCCGCATGACGCCGCAGATGGTCTCGTTCTGCGACCGCAACGACCTCGACGAGATCACGCAGCTCGGCCCAGCCACGCCCGATCACGTGCTGCGCACGAAGCCGAAGCCGCTGCTCTTGCCGCCGCTCTCGCCCGACGATCGGCACAAGACGAAGGCCACACTCGACGCGGCGATCTCCGAGTACGCCGAGCAGTACAGGGCCTACTTCCGCCGCTGCTCGGCTGCGCGCCCCGGCGAGAGGCGCGAGCTCGACCCATGGCCACGCGTGCTGCTCATCGAGGGCCTCGGCGCGTTCACCGCGGGCAAGACGCGCAAGGACGCCGAGATCACGGCCGACATCTACGAGCACACGACGGGCGTGATCGAGCAGGCCACGGCGAACGCCGGCTACGAGCCCGCGAGCGAGCTCGACATCTTCGACGTGGAGTACTGGAGCCTCGAACAGGCGAAGCTGAAGAAGAGCGCGGGCGCGGGCAAACCCCTCGATCGGCACGTCGCGTTCGTGACAGGCGCGGCCTCGGGCATCGGCTTCGCCACAGCACGCGCGCTGCTCGCCGCGGGCGCGCACGTGGCGCTCACGGATCGAGACGAGGAGGCCCTCGAGCGCGCCGCGCAGTCACTCGTCGAAGCGCACAGCGATCGGGTGTTCCTGCTCCCCTGCGACGTGACCTCGAAGGACGACGTGCGCGTGGCGATCCGCAAGGCGACGCTGCGCTTCGGCGGGCTCGACGTGGTCGTGTCGAACGCAGGCGCAGCGTTCGAGGGGCCGATCCACGGGGAACAGGGCGACAGCGCGCTACGCGCCTCGCTGGAGGTGAACTTACTCGGGCACCAGAACGTCGCGCGGTTCGCCTCTGACGTCCTGATCCAGCAAGGCTCGGGCGGCGTGCTCCTCTTCAACGCATCGAAGAGCGCATTCAACCAGGGCCCCGATTTCGGCCCATACGCGATCCCCAAGGCCGCACTCGTCGCGCTCACGCGGCAGTACGCCGTGGATCTCGCGCCCTACGGGATCCGCTCGAACGCGGTGAACGCCGATCGCATCCGCACAGGCATCTTTGGCGGCGGCATGCTCGAAGCCCGCGCCCGCGCCCGCGGTGTCGGCGTGGATGAATATTTCCGGGCAAACCTGCTCCGCCGCGAAACCACCGCAGCCGACGTGGCGCAGGCCTTCGTTTATCTCGCCACGGCCGAGGCAACGACAGGCTGCGTCATCACGGTCGACGGAGGAAACGCAGCGGCGTTCCCGCGGTAGGTCGATTGAATTGCGTCGGGAACACGACGTACCATCCGCGTCGTGCGTCCCCTCCAAACCCTCTCCGTCCTCGCGCTCTCCGCCCTCTCGCTCACCAGCACGGGGTGCATCAAGAAGATGTTCCTCGAAGGCCAGATCGAAGCCACAGCCACAGCCTCGGCCGCGATCGATACGTTGACCGACTACGAGGTCGCAAAGGTCGTCGCGTTCAACGGCATCGGCCAGTTCGAGGGCATGCACTATCTCGCCCCCGACAACGAGGACGCACTCTTCGCACTCGTCAAGACCTATACGAGCGCCACATTCGCCTTCATCGAGGACGAGCTCGAGCAAGCCGAGGACGAGGAGGGGCTCGAAGGTCCGCGCTATCTGCACCTGAGAAACCGCGCGTCTGCGGCCTACGATCGCGGCCTACGGTACGGCCTCGAGCTCCTCGAGATGTATCACCCGGGCTTCGAGGGTGCGCGCAAGAACGACGACACGATGCGCGCCTACACCGCGCAGTTCACGGATCCCGAGCGCGACGCCCCTGCCCTCTTCTGGGCCGGCTACGCGTGGATCAGCAAGACGAACATCCTGAAGGACGACCCCGCGGCCGTCGGAGATCTGTTCATCGGCGTCGCACTCATGGAGCGATCCGTGGCGCTGGATCCGAAGTACATGGCCGGCAGCGGTCACACGATCCTCGGCGCCTATCACGCCCGCACCGCGATGGCCGAGCTCGACGAGGCAAAGAAGCACTTCGATCAGTCACTCGCGATCCACGGCGGCAAGATGCTCCTGACGCAGGTGCAGTACGCCGCGAAATACCATTGCTTCAAAGGCGACAAGGAGAGCTACGTGAAAGCCCTGACCGAGGTCGTCGAAGCCGGCGACGTCTTCCCCGAGCAGCGCCTGGCAAACGTGGTCGCGAAGCGCCGCGCCGTGCGTTACCTCGGCAAGGTGCGCATGCGCGAGTGCGGGTTCTAAGAGGGCGCTCGGCAGCGTAGCGCCGGGGTTTCACCCCGGACCCGACCAGGGGTTGTCCACCCCGGACCCGGACCAGCGCAAGCGCTGGACCCGGGGTCGATGAACTGCGCGATGCGCAGTTCATCGAACAGGCCAGGTCAAGACCAACGACGACCCTGCTGGCCGCACCGGGCCCGTTGGAAGAACTGCGCGATGCGCAGTTCTTCCACCCTCGGTCCAGGCCGTGCCTGGTCCGGGTCGAGGGGCGGACAGCCCCCGCGGGGTCCGGGGCAGCGCCCCGGCGCAACGGCTTGCGATGAGACGCTAGCCTCCGTCCTTCCCCGCTTCGAGCATCTCCTTCAGCAGATCGTCCATCTCGTCCGCGGCTTTCGGCGCCTCCGCGTCGGGCGCTCCTGCGTCTGCGCCGCCGCCGAGCATCTCCTTCAGCAGCGCATCCATCTCGTCCGCGCCTGCGTCTGCGCCTGCGTCCGCGCCGCTGTCCACTGCGGGAATGACGTCGCCCTTGGGCTTCGGCGTCTCGGGTTGCTTCGCTGCTGCGATCCCCTGCCCGTCCGCGCCCCACTTCGCGATGTCTTCCTTGCTGCACGGCTTGAGGTTGTTCGTGTCCTCCTGCACGCATTCGAGCAGCCATGCCTCGCGCGGCGCGACTCCGTCTTTCGCGGCCTGCGCCCGCGCATGCGCGACGTCGCCCGCGATCGTGAAGCTCGACATGGATGGCATGACGATCACGACGCCGAGGCCGATCGTCAGCACTGCGACGAAGGGTAGGACGACGCGGTAGACATCGACGATCGGACGCGAGAAGCGGAAGCTCGCGATGAAGAGGTTCAACCCCATCGGCGGCGTCACGTACGCGATCTCGAGGTTGAGCAGGAACATGACCGCGAGGTGGAATGGGTTGATGTGGAACGTCGCGGCGAGCGGGATGAGCAGCGGTATCGCCACGAGCAGCGCGCCAAACGGCTCCATCAGCATGGCGAGCACGAAGACGAAGAGGTTCAAGACCAGGATGAACTGCCAGGCCTCGGTCATGCCGCGCGCGGTGAACCATTCGAGGATCGCCTGCGGGATGCGCTCCTGGATGATGTAGTTCGTCATGGCCGTGGCCATCGCGAGGATGAGGATGATCGCGCCGGAGAGCGTCATCGCGTCGCGCGCGACCTTCACGACCTTGCGCAGGGTCAGATCCTTGTAGACGAAGACCTCGACGATCAGCGTGTAGATCACGGCCGCGCCGGCGCTCTCGTCGAGCTCCATGAGCCCCGTCGCCAGGCCGAGGCCGACGAGCAGCGGGGTCGCGAGCTCCCACTTCACGGCCCATACCGCGGAGCCGGCTTCTTTGAGGTCAAACTTCGATCGCGGGATGCCCGACCGCTTGCCCTCGTAGAACGCGTAGCCGCAGAGCAGCACCATCAAGAGGAGGCCCGGAGGCAGCGTCGCCTTGTAGGCGCGCGTGACGTCCACGCCCGCGACGAAGGCGTAGATCATGACGAGCGGGCTCGGGAAGAACAGCAGGCCCATCGCCCCTGCCGTCGTGACGAGGCCGAGCGTGAACTTCTCCGAATAACCCTGCCGGCGAAGCGCCGGATAGAGCAGGCCGCCGATCGCGACGATGGTGACGCCGCTGCCGCCCGTGAGCGTCGCGAAGAACGCGCTCGCCACGGTGCACACGATCGCGAGCCCCCCAGGCATCCAACCGAGCACCGCCGAGGCGGCGCGGACGATGCGATCGGGCGTCTTCGACTCGGCCATCAAGTAGCCGACGAACGTGAAGAGCGGGATCGTGGCGAGGATGGGCGTGTTCGAGAACCTGTCTTCGAGCACGTTCGCCGCGATGAACCGGACGAAGCGTTGATCGGGCAGATCCGAGCCGAGCCACGACAGGATGGAGATGCCGCCCATCACGGCGAAGAGCGGCATCCCCACGAGCGTGAGGAGGAAGATGACGATCGCCCAGAGTTTCATCGCGCCCCCTCCCCTGCCGCCGCGGATGCATCTGGCGCGTCGTCCTCGTCCCGCTCGTCGGCGTCGGACTCGACGGAGGCGTGGCCGGACGCGACGAACAGCGCGCGGAGCAGCACGCGCAGGCCGATCATCCAGAGCCCCACGACCCACATGAGGTTCATGTCGTGCACGAGCACGCCACGCGCGCTCTCGCCGGGCAGGTTCACGATGGCCACACGCGGCTCTTCTTCGGCGCCCGGCGGAGCCTTCATGCTCGCGAGCTCCTCCGCGGTGAAGCGATCGGCGAAGCCCGCCTCGTCGAGCCAGGTGTTCCACGCGCGACCGTTCATGCGCGAAGGATCGTCCCAGCGGGCGCCCTTGAAGACGACGGCGGGCATGGCCCGCAGATCGAGCGCGAGCTGCTTGCGCAGGACGAAGACGTGCAGCGACGAGGTGCGCGCGATGCCCGAGACCTTCTCCGCGATCGGCGCGTCCTTGGGCTGGCCGAAGCCCTCGATCGAGATGTAGTCGAGAAAGCCGAAGCCCGCGGTGAAGCAGACGGCGGCCGTCGCGAGAGCGCCCGCGATGTGCACGAAGGGGCGGAGCTTCGGCTGCATGAAGCGCAGCACGACGTCGATGTTGATGTGCTTCGAGCGCGCCGCCGCGAGCGACCCGCCGATGAGCGCGACGAGCAGCGTGAGGCGCGTGGCCACGCCGCGCAGGCCGCCGACGAGCGTGAGCGCCGAGCCCTCCTGGAGCCAGTTCAGGATCGCGTCGAAGTGATCCACGCCGATCTTGCGCCACGCCGGCGCGATGCCCGCGCCGATCGCCATCGCCGCGATCGTCACGATCGCGCGCTTCCTCTCGCTATCGACCTTCGCGCGCGCCGTCCCGAACCGCGCCAGCGCGCCGAGGATCGCTGCGCCGAGCAGCCCGCGAAACACGGTCCCGGCGGCGTTGTCCGCTTGCACCGGCGCGGCCAGGCCGCGCAGCGAGATCCACGCGACCAGCGAGAACACGAGCGCGAGCAGCACCACGAAGAGCAGGCGCGATTCGAACCACGTGAGCGCTCGCTCGATTCGCACGAACGGCAGGCCCCACGCGGCGCCTGCAGGTTTCGGCTCCGCGTGCGTTTGCGCGTCCTCCTCACGCGAAGGCACGTCCTCCGCTTCGCCCTTCTCCGTGCTCGTGGAAGCGTCGGATTCGCTGGGCGCTTCGGCCTCGGCCGGGTCTTTCGTTTCGTCGTCGCCCTGGCCTTCGTCGTCGCGTTCGCCTGCCATGGCGCGACATTAACGGTTTCAGGAAGCCCCGGTAAACGGCGGCGAACGCTTCGACGCTGTGCGTAACGGGGGTTTGGGGGCGTAGCTCGGCTTGTCCGAGCGTGGCCCCATCGTCAGAAAGGTTTTCCCTGGCTGGATCCAGGGCTCCGCGCCCCGTGATGCGTGGACAAACGGGAGCACGCGGGCTAACGAAACCCGCATGGAACAGCGCGCCGACGTCGTGATCGTGGGGGCCGGGCACAACGGACTCGCGGCGGCCATCCTGCTCGCTCGGAAGAAGCTCCGGGTTCTGGTCCTGGAAGAAAAACCCACCCTCGGCGGCGCCACGAAAACCGAATTCCCGTTTTCCCGCGCTCCGAAGCTCGGCGTTTCGACCGGCGCGTATCTGCTCGGCCTGATCCCGCCGGAGCTGCTCGCGAAGCTCGGCGTTGATCTGCCCATGAAGCGGCGCGATCCGCATTACTTCCTTCCCACGCGGGGCAACCGATACCTGCTCTTCGGATCCGACACGGCGTCGATGCGCCGGCAAATCTCGGAGTTTTTCTCGGAGGCGGACTGGAACGCGAACGTCGCGCTGAACGAGGAGCTCGCGGCGATCCGTGACGACATCGCAAAGACGTGGCTCGAAGAGCCGCTCTCGCTGGAGGAGACGGCCGAGCGGTACGTGCGGCCCGCGCTGCGCAAGGCGTTCGTCGATCTCTGTCGCGGGCCCGTGAGCGACTACCTCGATCGGTTCGGGTTCCAGAGCGATCTCATCAAGGCGATGTACGCCGTGACCGACGGCTTTTCCGGGCTCTCGGGCGGCTACGACTCGCCCGGTACGGGCATGAACTTCCTCGTCCACAACATGTGCCGCCTGCCCGGCGCCGATGGGACGTGGATGGTCGTCGAAGGGGGCATGGGCACGGTGTCGCAGACACTCGCGGCGAAGGCGCGCGACGAGGGCGCGGTGATTCGCGAAGGCGCGAAGGTCGCGTCGATCGAGGTGACGGACGGCGCGGTGAGCGGCGTGATCCTGGAGGACGGTTCGCGGATCGCGACGAAGGTCGTGGTGTCGAACGCGGATCCCTACCGGACGCGCGGGCTCGTGGGGAAAGAGCATCTGTCGGCGGCGCTGTCGCAGCGCCTCGACGAAGTGCAGCGGCCGGGCACGACCATGAAGGTGAACATGGCGCTGCGAGAGCTGCCGACGTTCACGTGTTTGCCCGAGGATCGTGGGCAGTACGGCTCGACGATCCATCTCCTGCCCGACGAGGACGAGGTGCTCGCGTCGCTCCGAAAAACCCACGCCGACGCGATGGCCGGGCGTCTGCCGGAGTTCCCGTCGATGGAGTGGTACATCCACACGGCCGTCGACGGCTCGCTGCGCGACGCGGAGGGACGACACAACGCCGCGCTCTTCGTGCAATGGGTGCCTTACGAGCTCGAAGGCGGCCGCGCCTGGGACGACGCGCTGCCGGGCTACGTGAAGCATCTGCTCTCGATCTGCGATCGCTTCGCGCCCGGCACGAGTGATCTCGTGGAGGACACGTTCGCGCTGTCGCCGAAGGGAATCGAGCGACATTTCGGCATCACGTACGGACACATCCACCACGTGGACAACAGCTACGGTTTTTCCGAGCGCATGCCGTATCGCTTCGGCGTCCCCGGCCTCTACCTCGCGAGCGCCGGCGCGCACCCGGCCGGCGCGGTGATCGGCGCCGCGGGCCACAACGCAGCAGAGGCCGTGATCAAGGACCTCGGGTAAGCTCTCGCCCGTGTTCTCGCCCGTCGGCATCTCCCTCGCAGCAGGGATCTCGGCGCTCGCGGGTCTCGTCGAGATCGTGCGCGCCGCTCGGCTCGTGCGCGTGGGCAAGATCGCGACGGCGCGCGTCGTCGTAAACACATCCGCCGAGCCAGACGACGACGATCCACCGCCGCGGCTTCGTTTCCGAACGGAGGACGGGCTCGACGTCGAGGTGATCGAGCGGACGCGCAAGGCCGGTGACGAGGCGCGGATCGGCGCGGAGGTGCCCGTGCTCTACGATCCGCGGGATCCCGAACGCGCGCGGCGAAACGCGTCGGCGCAGATCTGGGGCCCGGGGCTCGTGTGGATCGCGTTCGCCGCGCTGCTCGGTGTCGCCGCGGCCGTCCAGGCGCTCGTGACCTAGCCGTCCGTGTCACAAAACGAGCACGGACTCTCCCCACCCGCTCGGGCCAGAACGAAGTAGTATCGCCGGAGACCGTGACTTCGGCCCACAACCCCATCGGCCCGTCGGATCCTCCGGCCGCTCCCCAGGGCTACAAACCCACGCTGCTCGACGGAACGCCGTACCGCTTCATCGCGCCGCTCGGCCGCGGAGGCATGGGCGACGTGGTGGAGGCCGAGCACGTGGCGCTCGGCAAACGCGTGGTCGTGAAGCTCCTGCAAGAGCGGCACGCGAACCGTCCCGACTACGTCGACCGGATGCGGATCGAGGCGCAAGCGCTGGCGAAGCTCACGCACCCGAACCTGGTGCAGGTGACCGACTTCGGGCAGACGGCCGAAGGACGGACGTTCCTCGTGATGGAGCGTCTCCACGGGCGGAACCTGCGCGAGGAGCTCGAGCAGCGGACGTTCTTCCCGGTGGCCGAGGCGATCGACGTCGTGCGTCAGGCGCTCGCAGGCCTCGCCGCCGCGCACGACGCGGGCGTCGTGCATCGCGACGTGAAGCTCGACAACCTGTTCCTGTGCGACGCGCCGAACGGTGAACGCCGCCTGGTGAAGGTGCTCGATTTCGGCGTCGCCAAGGTGATCGGCGTGGCGGGGGACAGCACGCCCCTGCCACTCGCGTTCCCCACGGCCGAAGGCGTGGCGATGGGCACGCCGCGCTTCTTCTCGCCGGAACAAGCGCGCGGTCGTCCCGTCGACGGTCGCGCGGATCTCTACGCCGTGGGCATGGTGCTCTACACGCTGCTCGCAGGGCGCGGGCCGTTCGATCACATCACGACGCTGCTGGAGCTGACGCGCGCGCACGCGTTCCAGGTGCCGGAGTCACCCTCGCGGTACGCGACGCAAGCGCTGCCGGCCGGGCTCGATGCGATCGTGCTGAAGGCACTCGCGAAGGAGCCCGCGGATCGCTTCGCCACGGCGCGAACGTTCGCCGCGGAACTCGAGCGTGTCGCGGACGGTCTCTCCTCGAGCAACATCCGCCCGCGCTGGGACACGACGGACGTGATGCCGACGGTGCCGGTCGTGAAGAAGGAGCCGGAGCCGGTCGTGGACGACGAGCCGGCGACGATGCGCGTGGACACGCTGCCGAAAGACGCGCTGCCCAAGGCGATGCCGGACGACGATGACGACGCGCCCGACACGCCGACACGTCGCCTGGTGCGGCCGATGCCGTTCATGCGCGGGCAGCGGAAGAGCGCGGTGCCGCCGCTGCCGCTGCCCGAGGCTGCACCTGCGCCCGCGTGGGAAGCCAAGCCGTCTGCGACCATCAGCGAGCCGCCGAAGACGCTGGAGAACATCCCGCATCGGTCCTCCGAACCGCCGACGCTCGCACGGCCGGAGGCGGTCACCTCGCAGCCCGCGACGTCCCAAGAGGTTTCCTCGTTCCCGCCGGATCCCGTCCTCGACGCGACGCTCACCTCGGCGATGCGCGCGCCGAAGCCGCCGAGCGACACGTCCGCGCTGCCGCCGGATCCCATCCTCGACGCGACGTTCCCCTCGGGCCCGCGCGCCGAGGAGCCCACGCAAGCCCGCAGCCCGTCCGAGCACCCCGCCGCGAACCGCGTCCCCTCGGAGCACCCCGCAGCCCCCACGCGCACGGGCTCCGAGCGGCCCACCTCGTCCGGCGGAACGGGCCGCGCGGATCGGATCTCCGCCCTGCCCGGCCGGAACCCCGATCGACCTTCGATCGTCCCGGGCCGCGAGGGTCGCGTCTCCGTCCTGCCCGGTCGCACGGATCGCACCTCGGCCCTGCCTACGCGCCCCGATCGCATCTCCGCCCTGCCCGCTCGCCCGGAGCGCACGTCGAACATCCCGCCGCGCGCGGCCGAGCCCGCCGCCGTGCCCGAGCGACGCGGTAACCTCCCCGCCGCCGCGCCGCTGCACCCGCCCGCGCCGCTGCCCGAGGAGCGCATCTCGGTTCCTCCGCCGGGCCCCGGCGCCGTCCCTGGCGGCGTCCCCGGCGGCGTGCGCCCGCTGCGCGCGCCCGTGCCCTGGCGAAGGCGCCCCGCGGCAGCATCGACGAGCGGCGCGATGCGTGGCGCAGCTGCCGCGACGCAGACCAAGCCCGTCGAGATCGAGCAGGGCAAGCAGCAGATGGCGATCCTCGTGATCGTCGCGGCCCTCGCTCTCGTCGCGGCCGGCGTGCTGCTCGCGCTTCGTTTCCTGCGCTGAAGGCGACGCTCAGAAGCGGCCGACGAGTCCGATCCCAGTCGGCCCGATGTTCAGCCGGATCGAGGTCGTTTCGGGGCTCTTCTTGGGCTCGCCGCCCGAAAGGAAGATCCCCGCGACGCCGACGCCGATGCCGACGACCGCGAGTGCGAACGCGACGTTGGAGACGTTGGCGAGCGTCTTCGCGGAGTCGTTCACCGGCGTAGCTTCGTCGAGCGCAGCCTGCGTCGGGCACGTCCCCGCGGGGCAGAGCTCTCCCACGGTGCCCGCGCGCGAGAGCGAGAGAGCCCCGGTCACCGCGCCCGCGATGAGCCCTGCGCCGCCCACGCCAAAGCCCACGTAGACGAGCGGCGAGACACGCCGGCCGGGCTCGTGGACGTCATCCGACGCCGCCGCGTCGCCGAGCGCGAGCGTGACCTTTTGCCGCTGCGCCTCCGCGATCTCGATCTCCTTCGACACGGGCGGGAGCCCCGTCGCCGCCGCCGAGACCTCATGCTTGCCCGGGTTCACCGGCTGCGCCGCGCGCGCGGCCTCGCTCGGCACGAGCACGCCGTCGATCTTCACCTCGACCGGCGCGCTCTCGGGCACGCCTCGCACGACGACCGTGAGCATCGGGATGCGCGGCTCGATCTCCGCCGCGAGTTTCTTCGCGGCCTCGCGCGCCTCGGTGAACGGCTTCGGCTCGCCGGGCTTCTCGGGCAAACGCGTGACCTCGAGCGCGGCCTTGTGCGCCTCGACGAGGTGCCCGAGCTTCTCCTCGGTGCGCGCGACCTCGATGCCCGTCGACGGCACGCCCATGATCGCGTGCGCCGCGCGATAAGCGCGCAGCGCGCCGGCGAAATCCTTCTTCTCGACCTTCGCGTCGCCCTCGTCCATGAGCGCGCGCGCCATGTCGCGCTCCGTCTTCGATTGCGCGAGCGCGACGGCGTTTGCCGCCACGATCGTCGTGAAGCCGAGGAGCCACGCGACGAGCGTCCTCCGCGCTCGCCCGCGTGCCCTTTCAGAACCCACGATCACGTTTCGTTTTCCCCGTGGAGGTGGAGGTCGAAGTCGAGGTCGGCTTGACGGGCGCCACGGACGCCTTCGCCGAGGTCGCCGGCGGCGCCTCCGCGGTCTCGGTCGGCGTCGCGGCCGGGGTCGCGGCCGGCGTCGCAGCAGGTGTCGCGACGGGCTCCGGCGTGGGTGCCGGAGGCGCGGCTTGCGCAGCCGCCTTCGTCGTCGTCACGTCGGTCGGGAGCGCGGCCGCCGCGTTTTCACCTTCGGTCCCATCGCCCTTCGTGAGCACGACGATCACGATCAGGATGAGCACGACGACCCCGAGCGCGCCCGACACGACCGTGACCAGCGCGCGTCGTCGCGAAGAGCTCTTCCACTCGGCATGCGTGACCGACGAGCCATGAAACGTCTGCAGCGGCGGCGGCGCTGCGGCCGCGCCGCTCGCGGCCCACGGCGGCTCGCCGGACGACGCATACCGCCCCGAGCCCGTCGGCAGCGCCGTCTCCGGCAGCCCCGGCGGAGGCGTGGCGACCGAAGGTCCGGTGTTCATCATCGGCGGCGGCGTCGCGCCCGAGACCCACGCTGCGCCCGAGGTCGACGCGCCGCTCCCCGGCAGCGGTGTCAAGCTGCCCGGCGGCTGCGCCGTCGGGGCCGCTCGCGAAGCCGCGCTCGTGTCCAGCCGGAACGGCGACGCCGGCGCGGCATACCCGCCCGCGACGAGCGCCGCGAGGAACGCATCCGCGAGCTCCTTGGCCGACTGGAACCGCTGCGCCGGATCCCGCGCGAGCGCCCGCAGGAACCACGCGTCGAGCGTGGGCAGGAGCCCGGGTCGCCTCTGGCTCGGCGGCACGAAGCTCCCGCGCTCGATCGCGATACACACCGCGCCGAGCGTCTCGCCCTGGAACGGCACGTGCCCCGTGAGCGCGCGATACAGGACGACGCCGACCGACCACAGATCCGCCCGATGATCCACGCGCCGCGCGCTCAGGATCTGCTCGGGGCTCATGTAGTGCGGTGTGCCCACCATCGCGCCCGTGCCCGTCATGCCGTCGAGCCCTTCGCCCTCGGGCGTCGCGTGCTTCGCGATCCCGAAGTCGAGCAGTTTCACGAAGAGCTCGCCGTCCTGATCACACAGGAAGACGTTGTCGGGCTTCATGTCCCGATGAACGATGCCGAGCGCGTGCGCCTTCGAGAGAGCGCGCGCCACGTGCACGACGATCGTCGCCGCCTCGTCGAGGCCGATCGTGCCGATCTTCGAGAGCCGCATGCGCAGGTCTTCGCCTTCGAGCAGCTCCATCACGATGTACGGCGTGCCGTCGGGCGTGATGCCGTGATCGAAGACCTGAACGACGTTCGGGCTCTTGATCTGCGCGCTCGCCATGGCCTCGCGCGTGAAGCGAGCCACGTACTCCGGGTCCTGCGCGAGGCGCTCGGACATGAACTTCACGGCGACCTGCGTGCGCAGCGTCAGGTGCTCTGCGAGCCACACGCTGCCCATTCCGCCGCGCTTGAGCGGACGAAGCAGACGCACGTTGGTACCGACGATCGCGCCGGCCGAAAGGCTCACGGCGCGGAGAATACCACGGCATCCGCTGCGGTGAGATTCATTCGACGCGCGAAAACGCCTCGTTAGCCCTTGTCACGCTTCGCGTCGTCCATCCGGATCTCGTGCAAGATCTCCTCGACGCGATACGCGCTGTCCTGGCCCGTGTCGTAGATGAACTTGAGGTCCGGGGCCCGGCGAAGCTGGACCGCCTTGCCGACATCGCGCCGGAGCCGTCCCCCGGCCGCCTCGAGCCCCTTCAGCATCGACCGGCGCTCCGCTTCGCCCTGCGCCGTGCCGAGCTCGTTCCGCACGAAGACCCGCGCCGTCTGCAGGTCGTCGGTCATCTCCACGCGCGAGATGAGCACCCCGAAGAGGCGCGGATCCGCCATGTCCCGCAAGAGCGCCGCGAGCTCCTCACGAACCCGCGCCGCCACCCGAGCCGACCGCAATCCTTGTCCACTCACGCGGATTCCCCTTCGTCGTCGTCGTGGTCGTCGTCGCCGAGATCCCCGAGCATCTGCTCGATCCCGCCCACGACGCCCCGACCACCTTCGCCGAAGCTCACGATCTCGCTCGCCCGATCGGCGAGGAGCGCGTCGGGCAGCGTGGAGGCCATGCTCACCACGCTCGAGATCATCTGATCACAGACCGTGTGCGAGTTCGACACGACCGCGACCCCGAGGGTGGCGTGCCGCGGATCGTCGAGAACCCCGACCTCCGCGACCGCCACCTTCAGCCGTGCTTGCACCCGCTCCTTGAACGAGCGGACGACGCTCCGCTTGTCCTTGAGCGACCGCGCCCCGGGCACATCCAACCTCAGCCTCAACACACCAACAAACATCGTCGTTCGCCGGCGCTACCCGGGTCCGCGGTCACCCCGAAGCTCAGGTGAGCTTCGTCTTGACCTCTTCGATCTCGAAGCACTCGATGACGTCGTTTTCCTTGAGGTCCTGGTAGTTCTCGAGCGAGATGCCGCACTCGAACCCCTCGGTCACCTCTTTCGCGTCGTCCTTGAAGCGGCGCAGGCCCGAGAGCTTGCCCGTCCAGACGACGACGCTGTCGCGGATGAGCCGCGCCTCCGCCGTCCGCTTCACGAGCCCGCTCGTCACCATGCAGCCGGCGACGGTGCCAATCTTCGCGACGCGGAAGACCTGACGAACCTCCGCCCGGCCGAGCTGCTTCTCGACCTTGGTGGCAGGCAAGAGGCCTTCCATCGCGGACCGGATGTCGTCGACCGCGTTGTAGATGATGTTGTAGAGCCGGATCTCGACGCCCTCGGTCTCGGCATGGCTCGCGGCCTTGCCCGCAGGCCGGACGTTGAACCCGACGATGATCGCCTTCGAGGCGACCGCCAGGTTCACGTCGCCCTCGGTGATGCCACCGACGCCCGCGTGCACGATCGTGACCTTGACCTTCTGCGTCGAGAGCTTCGAGAGCGCGTGGGTGATGGCCTCGACCGAGCCCTGCACGTCGCCCTTCACGATGAGCTTCAGCTCGAGCTGATCGCTCTCCGCGAGGCGCGAGGTGAGGGTCTCGAGCGACACCGCCGAGCTCTGCGGGATGAGCGACTTCGACGCCTTCTTGCGACGCGTCTCCGCGATCTCCTCCGCCGTCTTGGCGTCCTTGACCGCATGCACCGGATCACCCGCGCTCGGCACCTCGTTCAAACCGAGCACCTCGACTGGCGTCGCCGGACCCGCGCTCCCGACCGATCGGCCGAGCTCGTCCGTCATCGCCCGGACCTTCCCCCACACGCTGCCGGCGATGATGATGTCGCCCGTGCGCAGGGTGCCGTCCTGGATCATGACGCGCGCGACCGGACCGCGGCCGCGATCGAGCAGCGCCTCGATGACCGTCGCGCTCGCGCGACGCTTCGCGTAGGCCTTGAGCTCGAGGATCTCGGCCTGCAGGATGATCGACTCGAGGAGCTGATCGATGTTCTGCCCGGTCTTCGCCGACACGTGCATGAACATCGTCTGGCCGCCCCACTCCTCCGGCTGAAGCCCGAGATTCGCGAGGTCGCGCTTGATCTTGTCGGGATCCGCGCCCGGCTTGTCGATCTTGTTCACCGCGACGATGATCGGCACCTTCGCGGCCTGCGCGTGCGAGATCGCCTCCTTGGTCTGCGGCATGACGCCGTCGTCCGCTGCGACCACGAGCACGACGATGTCCGTCAGCGAGGCGCCGCGGGCGCGCATCGCCGTGAACGCCTCGTGACCCGGCGTGTCGAGGAACGCGATCGTCCCACGCGGCGTCTCGACGCGGTACGCGCCGATGTGCTGCGTGATGCCGCCCGCCTCGCCCTCGGCCACGCTGGCCTTGCGGATCCGGTCGAGCAACGACGTCTTGCCGTGGTCGACGTGACCCATGACCGTGACGATCGGCGGACGCAGCTCGAAGTCGAGGTCGGCCTCGGACTCGACGCGCGTCGCGTCCTCGAGCGTCTGCGTCTCGCTGACCGCGACGTCCTCGACGCTCCAGCCGAACTCGCTCGCGATGATCTTCGCGGTGTCGGCGTCAAGCGTCGAGTTGATGTTCACGCCCGTCATCCCCATGCTGAGGAGCTTCAGGAGAACATCGGTCGACTTCACGCTCATCTTCCCGGCGAGCGCCTGCAGGCTGACCTGCTCCTCGATTTTGACGACCTTCTTGTGGGAGGCCATCTCCTGCGTGGAGACCTGCGCCGGGCCGCGCCGCTGCTGGATCGGAGGCCCGCCCGGACGACGGAAGCCGCCCATGCCAGGACGCTGCGGGCCGCTGCGCGGTCCGCCCGGCTGACCCGGACGACCCGCCTGCGGGCCGAAGCCCGTGCCGGGACGGCCCGGCTGCGGCGCCTGGGCGCGCGGATCGTAGGTCGTGCGGCGCGGCGTGCTCGTGCGCTGCGCGGCCGGCATCGGGACGCCGGGGCGGCCCTGCCACACGTCGATGCCCGTCTTCGGCGGGGACGACGGACGCGGCGGGACCGAGGACGGCGTGTCCGACGGCTTGCGCGGCGGCGGCACGGACGACGCAGGCGCCGTGCGAGCCGGAGGCGGCGCGCTCGGCGGCGGCGTGCGACCCGGGCCCTGCTGCGGCGCGGGCGAGCGCGTCGTGGCCGGAGGCGGCGTCGTGGGCTTCGACGGGCCCTGCTGCGACGACCCACCGGCCCGCTGCGGCTGCTGCGCCTGCGGAGCCGCCGCCGGTTTGGGCGCCTCGGGCGCGGGCTTTGCCGGCTCCTCGGCCTTCTTGGGCGGCTCGGCAGCCGCCTTCGGCGCAGGCTCCGCGGCCTTCGGCGCAGGCGTCGTTGCCGGAGCGGCCGGCGGCGCGGGCGGCGCCTTCGGCGTCTCGGCAGGCGCGGCGACCTGCTTGGCAGGCTCCTCGGCCTTCTTGGGCGGCTCCGCTGCGACCTTCGGCGCCGGCTCGGGCTCGGCCGCCTTCGGGGCGGGCGCGGGCTCGGCCGGGGCTGCCGCGGCCTTCGGGGCCTCGGCCGCGACCGCGGGCGCGGGCTTCGGAGCCTCGACCGGCGGCGGGGGTGCCGCCTCCACGGGCTTCGGCGCGGGCGCCTCCGGGGCCTTCTCCACGGCGACGGGCTTCGGGGGCTCCGCTGCCGCGACCGGGGCCGGAGCAGGGGGCGGCGCAGGCGGAGCAACCTCGCGCGCCTCCTTCGCTTCACGTTCCACCGGCTGGGCGGGCGCCATCTGCGTCGCTGCGGGCTTCTCGGGAGCGGGCGCGGGAGCAGGCTTCGCCGCCTCGACGACCGGCGCCGGAGCTTGCGCGGTCCTCGGCGCGGGCGCGGCCGCTGTCGATGTCGGGCTCGTCGGGGCGGGAGCGGCGGATGGAGCGGAGGCGCGCGCGGGCGGGACGTTGGGAGCGGCGGCACGTGCGGGGGTCGTCGTCGGCTCGGGGCCGGAGGTCTCACCTTCGGCGCCCCGCGCACGGCGCTTCACGACCGTCGGACGGATCCGTTCCTCGACCACCTCGGGCGCCTTTTGCCGCTCCAGATGGCGCTTCACGCGCTCCACCACATCGCTCTCAACCGCGCTCATGTGGTTGCGCACGTCGCCGATACCCATGGACTGGAAGAGCGCGACCAGCGTCTTCTGATCCATGTTGAGCTGTTTAGCGACCTCGTACACCCGAACTTTGCTCATGCACCTCGCTCCAGTAACGACAAACCCGACTCACCCGTCCGCACGACGATCCTGACCGGACCGCGCCCCATCTTCATCGATCCCGCCGCCCGCATTCTTCGGCGTGGACCTTCCCGAGGACTGCTGCCCGGTACCACCGGGGCGCCTCGCATCATGGCGCTTGCGGCCCGCCGCCGCACCCTCGAGCGGCGCCGCGACGAGCGCGGAGGCCGCTTGCACGGCCTCCCGGAGCGCCGCCGCGATCCGATCATCCTTGATCGCCATGACGGCGAGCCCTTCCGCGCGCTTCGACGAAGCAGCGGCAGAGCACAACGTAGCCAAGACCTTCTTCGTCCCCCAGGCGACCGCGCGCCCCTCGGAGACCGCCCGGCGCACGGCCGAGAGCTCCGAGCCCGCCGCCGCGTCCGTCGCGACCACGAGGAGATCCGCTTCCCCCCGTTCCTCGGCGCCCGTCACCGCGTCGGCCCCGAGCGCGACCTTCCGCGCCCGGGCCGCCGCAACCACGAGCCCCTGCACCCGCCGATCCAGCGCGCGCACGATCGCCCGCGAGAGCGAGCTCGCGTCGAGCGGGACGAGCTTGCCCGACGACGTCGCCTCCGACGCCGCCGTCTCCTCGCCCTGCTGCTCGGGCCCCTCGTCCCAGAGCAGGCTCACCTTGCCCTTCGCCGCGCGCGAGAGGCCCCGCTGCGCGGCCTTCTCCACGCAGGACGGCCTCGGGTGCACGTGCGCGCCGCGGCCGAAGCCACCGCCCGCCGCGTCCACCGCGACCTCGCCGCCCGGACCAAGCACGAGACGGACGAGCACGGACGGAGCCGACCCGGAGCGCGGGATTTCGACCCGCTCTCCACAGCCGACACACGTGCGCACCCGCGACGAACCTTCTCGGTCCGCCTGCGGCGTCGCTCGCTCTGCGTCTGTCCGTGCTTCCACCATCGTCCGTTTCGTTCTCTGGGTGCGGCTCGTCCACGAAGGGACGGCCGCGCCCCTCTTACGCCTGCTTTGTCGAAGCCGCCACTGCGGCGCGCCTTGCGTCTGCGCGGCCTGCCTCGAGCACCTTCTGCTCGCTCTCCACGAAGTCCCGCGCCCCCTGCCGGATGGCCCGGGCCTTCTTGATGCCGAGGCCGGTCCGGATCGCCAGCCGGTCCTCGTCCTCGCGGAGAATGTCCTCCACCGTCTTGTAGCCCGCCTCTTCGAGGAGGCCCACGGTCCGATCGCCGACGCCGCGGATGAACATCAAACGCTCGCGATCCGTAAGCGGCTCCGTCCGCTGGCTCGCAGCCCGGATACGCTCCTGACGCAGCCGCTCCATCGTCGTGTCGGCCTGCGCCTTGATCCGCTCGGCCACCTCGGCGCCGCCGAGCCCGGGGATCGCCGCGAGCTCCTCCGCGGCCGCCTCGCTGACCTCCTCGAGCGCTCGGAAGCCGAGCCGGTACATCGACTTCGCGATCGACTCGGACACGCCGTCGATCTGCTGGAGCGCGTGGATCGCCTCCTCCTCCATCTGCTTGAACTTGGACTCGCTGATGATGTCGAGCTTCCAGTTCGTGAGCTGCGCGGCGAGCCGGACGTTCTGGCCCTTCCTGCCGATCGCGAGCGAGAGCTTCTCGTCCGGCACGACGAGCTCCATGCGCCCGTCCGCCTCGTCGACGATGACCTTGTGCACCTCGGCCGGCTGGATCGCGGCGATGACGTACCGCGCCGGATCCCGATCGAACGGCACGATGTCGATCTTTTCGCCACGCAGCTCCTGCACGACCGCCTGTACGCGCGAGCCCTTCATGCCGACACACGCGCCCACCGGATCGACGTCCGCGTCGCGCGAGGTCACCGCGATCTTCGATCGCGCGCCCGGCTCGCGGGCGACCGAGACGATGCGCACGATGCCCTCGTAGATCTCGGGCACTTCGGCCTCGAAGAGTTTTTCCACGAGGCGCGGATCGGACCGAGACAAGATCACCTGCGGCCCGCGCGCCTCGCGATCGATGTCCTTCACGTAGGCGACGATGCGATCACCCGGCCGGTACGTCTCGCGCGGCGTCTGCTCGCGGAACGGCAAGATCCCTTCGGTCTTGCCGATGTCGACGATGATGTTGTTGCCCTTCTCGAAGCGGCGAACGATGCCCCGGATGAGCTCGCCCTTCCGGTCCTTGTACTCGTTGAAGATGAGGTCGCGCTCAGCGTCGCGGACGCGCTGCAAGAGCACCTGCTTCGCCGTCTGCGCGGCGATGCGACCGAACGTCGTGCGCCCGGCCTTGAGCTTCAGGATGTCCCCGAACTCCTTGTCCTGCTCGCGCGCCTTCTCCGCGTCCTCGGGACGCCAGAAGACCTGAAAACCGAGCTCCTCGCCGAGCGTCGCGTCGAGCTTGTGCTTCTCCACGTCGGCGAGCGAAATCTCGCGTTCGGGCTCGGCCACGTCCTCGACGACGGTCATGTACTGGAAGAGATCGACCTGGCCGTTGTCCTCGTTGAACCGCGCCTCGAGCTCACGGGTCGGTCCGAAGACGCTCTGGGCCGCCTTCAAGATCGCCGCCTCGATCGTCTCGACGAGGATCTTCCGGTCGATGCCCTTCTCCTTCGCGACCTGCTCGAGGATCGCCCCGAGGCTCGTATCCACGGTGGGCGTCGCTCCCATCGTTGCCATGGCTGCTCGCTCTCCTGATCTCAACTACCGGTTACCGCTTTGCTTCGACTTGCCCGCACGCGTGCTCTTCTTCTGCTTCTTCGGCTGCGTCACGAGCTCGAACACGAGACGCGCCTCCACGACATCCGCGAAAGGCGCTTCGATCCGCTTGCCGTCGACGATGACGGCGATCTTGTCGTCCGGCGCCTCCGCGAGCTCGCCGCGCAGGAGGCTCTGGCCGTCGGGCGCCGGCCGGGCGAGCTTCACACGCACCAATTTGCTGCGGAATCGCCGGAAATCCGAAAGGCTCTTCAAGCGCCGCTCGAGCCCTGGGGAGGACACCTCGAGGCTGTAGTGATGCGGGATCACGTCGTCCTCCGCGTCGAGCGCCGTCGAGGCGTCCCGCGAAACGTCGGCGCAGTCGTCGAGTGATACGCCGCCGGCCGGATCCGACGAGTCCTGCAGGCCCTCGCGCTCGATCGTCAGGCGCAAGGTCCACGTCCCCTGGTCGGTGAACCACTCGACATCCACGAGCACCACGCCGTGGCTCGAAAGCACGGGGCCAACGGCCGCACGGATGCGTTCGAAATCGATGGTCTTGTTGCTGGTTTGCTCGTTCGACGCTTGCTGCATGCCTGAGAGGACGGGCGCGAGGCCCCGCGCGGCGGAGGACCGTCTTCGCCCCGGGCGATCGCCGTGCGAAGGCCCACGCGAAAAAAAAAGAGCCGATTCCCAAACTTGGGAATCCGGCTCCGCGGATCCGCCTAGTTTTGTCGGGGTGACTCTAAACGAACCTGGGCGGATACGCAAGGGGGCATGGACGCCCACCGCGCAGGAGCAAAAAGCCCAGGAAAATCCGCTGGAAAGCGGCCTTCCGGTCGGGCAGGCGTGACCTCGCTAGGCGAGGTTCGGCAACGATACCACGTCCACGTGCAGGACCTCGTCGAACGCGGCGATTTCTTTCATGCAGGCATCACTCGGCCGTCCAGAGACGCGCATCTTCGTACACGTCGCGAGCGCGCCGTCGAAGACGGTGTTCGAGATCTCCTCGATGTTGATGCCGTGACGCTTGAGCACGCTCAGCGTGTTCGCCAAGACGCCCACTTTGTCGAGCATGCGAATCACGACCACGTAACGAGCGGGCGAGGTGGCGCAGATGTTCACCACGTTCGGCACGGTCTCCTCGGTCATGAAGGCGCGAATGATGCGCGCGGTCTCCATGGCGATCGCCCGCTGCGCCTGCTCGGTCGACGCGCCGATGTGCGGCGTCCCGTACACGAGGCCCCGGCCGAAGATGCGAGGCTCGATCGTGCCCGTGCCGCGATCGGGCTCGTTCGGGAACACGTCGAGGCCAACGCGCAATCCCTTCTTCGCGATCGCGTCTTCGAGCGCCTCGTAGTCCATCACCTCGCTGCGCGCGGTGTTCACCACGATGGCCCCGTCCGGCAGCGCCTCGAGCACGTTGCGACCAACGATGCCGCGCGTCCGGCTGTCGAGCGGCAGGTGAATCGTGAGCACGTGCGAGCGCGCCGCGAGCTCTTCGAGGCTGCGGGCGAACCCGACATCGAGTCGCTGCGCCTTGTTCTGCGAGAGCGAGCGCGACCAGGCATGCGGCTCGAGGCCAAAGCCACGCGCGCGATGCAGGACCTCGCGACCGACCGCGCCGAGCCCCGCGACGCCGATGCGTCGACCGTAGAGCCCTTCCGCTTGCGCGTAGCGGGTCTTCTCCCATTTGCCCGCGCGCAGATCCGTCGTGGCGTCGACGATGCGTCGATCGAGCGCAACCACGAGGCCCATCGTCAGCTCGGCGACGGCGATCGCGTTCTTGCCGGGACAGTTTGCGACGTACACGCCACGCGCGCTCGCTGCGGCGACGTCGATCGTGTTCACACCGGCGCCCGCGCGTACGATGAGGTTGAGCTGGCGACCCGCCTCGATGGCGCGCGCCGTCACCTCGGTCGAACGAACGACGAGGATCCCGATGCCCTCGAGGGCCGCGGGTAACGTCTCCTTGGTAAGCTCCGGGCGGGAAATGATCTCGACACCCAGGATGCGGAGCTCCTCGAGCGCTTGGGTGTCCATCTTGTCGGCGATCAAGAGGCGCATGCGAGGGCGAACGGTAGCAGAAAAGGCAGCGCGGTTGTTCGTCCTCGTGGCGTCGATCGGTTTCGCTGGGTGCACCTCGGACCACCGGGTCTCACCCTGGGGAGGCGGAGAAATGCCCCCCCTCACGGCGTTCGCTGCGCCGCCCGACATCGAGGTCAAACTCTCCGCGATCGACGAGGAGACGAGGGCCCTCGGCCTGCAGAAAACGTCGGAGATCCGCGCCAAGCTGCCGCGCGGGGGCGGCGACGTGGTCGTCCGGGGCTACGAAAGCGTGGACATCCTCGGAAGAAAGATCTTCGCCGTGCGCGCTGCCACGGTGCACGGCGTGGTGCTCGCCGTGGGCCCGCGCGATGCAGCCGATCACGCGACGGAGCTCGTTGCCGCACTCGTCCCCGGCGCGAGCGGCGGCTACGAGGACGGCGCGTTTCGCGCGCTCACGGATCTCAACGGGGATGGAACGCTCGACGTGGTGCTGCGAGGCAGCGGCGGCACGCTCGAGGTGCACCGGATCTTCCCGACAGGATCGGCGCAATACGACGTCGAGATGACGCTCGCGCCGACGGAGGTCGCCGACGTCGACGAGGACGGACACCTCGATCTCGTGGGACGCGTGTCCATGCCGCAAGACGATCCGATCCGGCCCGCGTTCGTCGAGGTCGCGACGTTCGAGGCCGGGCGATATCGCGCGCGCTCGGAGGCCGCGATCGCCTTTCACACGCGACGCGCCGACGCGCCGCTGCGGACGCCGAAGGAGAAGGACGCGCCGGTCGATGACGTGACGCGCGTCCGCCGCGCGCTGGAGCAAGCGTGGCACGCGATCCACGCAGGTCGCGCGCGCGGGGCCATCATGGAGGCGCTCGAGAAGGAGCCGGTCCCGGCATCCCTTCGGGCGTCGTTCGACGCGCACGTCGCGCGGATCCGATCGGCCCTTTCCGCGCAGCGCTAGAAGTCGAAGTCGGTCGTGCGCAGCGGGATCTGCGGCATCTGGAACGCCTGCTGGAACGTGACGACGAACTGACCCGGCCACGGGCCCTCGGGGGCGAACGCGCGCGTCAGGGGAAACCCCCAGTCGACACGCATGACGGAGCGATCGAGCTGCGGGAAGACGGCGCGCACGCCCACGCCGACCGAGTGCTTGATGCGCATCTCGTCAAACCCGTCGAACGCGTCGCCGGCATCGAAGAACGCGACGGGGCCGAGCTGGAACGAGAAGAGCTGGAAGGGGCGCGCGCGGTACTCGAGGTTGTACGTGAGCACGTCCGAGCCGATGTACGCGAGCGTCGTGTAGCCACGCAGCCGCGTGTCGCCGCCGAGCACGGAGCGCCGGTTCATGTAGTTGCGGAAGCGACGAAGGATACGCGCGTCGAGGACGAGCCGGCCGATGCCCGTGCGCGGAGTCTGGATGCGCGCGCCGGCTTCGAGCGAGGCGTCGGCGATGCGGTCGGGCTGCGCCTCGACGATGCCCTCGGCGAAGATACGCGCGATGCCGTCCCCCATCGGCGCCGTGTAGCTCGCCGATGCCGTGGCGCCGAAGAAATCGCGGCTCGATCCGATCCCGGCAAAGACGGGATAGACGCGCAGGAGGAGGTCGTGGCCGAGCCGGATGTCCTCCTGCAAGCCGAGCGTGTTGAAGTCGAGCACGCGCATGAAGCGCGTGGAGTAGGCGCGGATCTGAGCGAAGGGGCCGATGCGCGTGTCGCTGCGCGGCACGGCGAAGTCGACGAACTCGCGCGCGGCGTCGGGCGCATACCGAGCGAGATCGTCCTGCCGGTAGACGCGGCGGGTCGCCTCGACGCCCACGCTGATGTCGTGCTTCGTGCGACGACCGAAGGATCGCGTGAGTGTGTACGAGCCCGCGAGCACGTCGGCGCGGTAGCGGAACGGGATCGCGTCGTCCTGCTCGGTGGACTTCGCGTCGAAGGTGGCGAGGCGGCCGCCGACGTAACGGCGATCGATCTCGTAGCGCCACTTGATCTGCGCGATGTACGACCACTCGGCGTGGGTGGAGTAGAGAGGCTGGCCGTACTGAAACGCGCCGAAGGAGCCCTCGGGTTTGCCGCTCTCGCGGTTCCACACGACGTTGCCCTCGGCCTTGAGAAGAATGCGGCTGCCGCCGACACGCGGGATCGAGTAGCGCGCGCCGAGGGCGTACGTCTCGGGCTGGATGTACGCCTGCACGAGCGCGGAGTGGTGCGTGCCGAAGAGGTTCTCTTCGCTCGGCTGGACGAGCAGGTACTCGAAGCCACCCCGGGCGATACGAAAGCCCATGCCGACGCGCAGGCTCCAGACGTCCTTCGTGACGACGACGAGCCGCACGCGGTCGGGCTTGCTGCCGCGCACCGCGAACACGAGCACGAGCGAGAACTGCGGGATGTTGCGGAGGTTGCGCCCCGTCTCGTCGGCGAGCTCCTGCCTGTACGGCTGGCCCGGTTCGAGGAGGACCTCGCGGCGCACGACGTACTTGCGCGTCGTGGCGTGGAAGATGTTGACGAAGTTCGGGACCGGATCGCGCTGCTCGATGACGTCGAGCGTGACGATGTCGACGGCCTCGATGGTCTTGCCTTCGGGCGACTCGTCGAGCGTCTTGCCCTGCGCCGCGACGACCGCCTTGATCGTCTCGCGCTCGTACGGCGAATACGAAGGCGGCGGCAGCGCTTCGTCGCTCTCCTCGGCCGCCCCCGCGAGGGGCGAGGAGAGCGACGAAACGAGGAGCGCCGCGAGGGCTAGAGCCCGAGCTTGTCCGCGGGCGGGTACGTCGCGACGACGTTCACCTTGTAGCGGACGTACTGGTGCGGGATCGTGGGCCAGTCGGGCTTCGGCATGGCGCGCTTGACGCAGCGAAGCAGCTCCTTCGCTTTGTCGCGCTTGATGCTCGACGACTTGCCGACGAAGAGGTTCGTCTTCTTCGTGCGGAAGTCCATCTCCAGCACGAAGCTCACGGTGGTCTGCGACTTTCCGGTGGGCGCGCACGCTGTGTTCTCGCGGATGGCGCGGGCGAGGCCGTCCTCGAAGAAGGTAACGTGATCGCACCGCTCCGGTGGGGTCTTCCCGGGCCCCGGGTTCTCGCAACGAATCGTGGTGAACGGGGAAAGGGTGACTGGCGGCGGGCCCGCGTCGACGACGAACACCGGGGCGCTCGCGTCGACCGGCGTGCCTGCGTCCGCAACGGCGGCATCCGCCGAGGGGATCGAGTCGGGCCGCGGCCCGCGCCAGAGGTACAGGGGCACGGCGACGAGGATCATCCCCGCGACGAGCGCGAAAATGATCTGCATGCGCACGGGTCGCTCGCCCCCGCCGCGACCGAGGTAGCGGTAGGGGGACGGCTGCGACGGCGGGCTCGACGACAGCGGGGGCCTGATCATCGTCGGCCGATGCTCTTCACCGGGAGAACACGGGGTTAGTCGAGGAGGGTCCGGGCCGGTCGACCCGGCTCGCCCTTGACGATGGTGGCGGTGAGCTCGAGCGAATCCGGCAGCGTGCCCTGCACCTGGGAGAGGACTTGCTCGACGACGTGGCGGGCCTCTTCGAGGGAGTGGCCGACCATCGACACCACGAACTTGAGCGGCCCGGTGCGGCCGGCGACGACGGGCGTGAGGCTCAACATGAGCATCTCCGTCAGGTCGACGACGCGCTGGGCAGCCTTGCGCAGCGCGAGCATCTCGAGGATCGTCGGCCTCTCGCTCACCTGCCGGTTCGGGCCGCGCAGCTCGTAACGCGCGACCTGCACGTTCACCTCGGCCCACTCGGCGAAGAGCCCGTCCTCGTCGATGGCCTTCATGAGGTGCTCGCGCACGAGCAGACCCGTGAGGCCGTCGCGCTTCGCGAGGTACTGGCGCGCGCGCTTGTGCGAGGGCGACTCGGGGCCGAAGCTCACGAGCTTCAGGCGGCACTCGCCGACCTGGACCTCGCCGTTGTGCATGAAGGTGATCTGGCTCTTGCGCTCGAAGCCGAACTCCGCGTAGCTGCCGTTCGTGCTGCCGAGGTCCTCGATCGTCCACGAGCCCGACTGGCAGCGGAGCAACGCGTGCTGGCCGCTCACCGTCGCCTCGGGGATCACGAGATCCTGATCAGCGCGACGCCCGAGGGTCATGATCGGTTTGTCGAGGGGCAGGATCTGCCCGACGATCTCCGGCGCGTTCGTCGCGTACGTGATGAGCAGCGACTGCGCGCCGGGCGTGAACGCGGCGGTCTGGGCGCGGCCCGGCGGCGGCCCTGGCTCGAGGCGCTCGCGCGGGAGCTGGATCGGGCTCGTCGTGAGCTGCGTCGGGTTGAAGAACCGAAGGTGACGCGCCTGGGGGCGCATCGTCGGGTCTTCGTTCATGCCGCGGAAGATCTGCTTGACCTCGTCGGTCGCGAGACCCGCGGGCACGTCGAACATGATCTGCTGGCGCATCGGCCGCGCGCGCGGCTTGTAGCCCGGCTCGGGGACGCGACAGGTCCACATCTCCCAGAGCGTGAGCACCATGGCGTAGACGTCGTCGTCGACGCTGGCGCCGCCGTTGCGCAGGCGCTCGGGCGACATGTAGTTCGGCGTGCCGCCGTCCGGAGGCGCCCCGGGCCTGCGCGCCGAGGCGCGGGCGCGCTCCTGCGCGAAGCCGAAGTCGAGGATGACGGTGCGGCCTTCGCTCACCATCACGTTGCCCGGCTTGAGATCGCCGTGCACGAGCCCCTGCGCGTGGATCGCCGCGAGGCCGCTGCACACCTCCGACGCGATCTTCCGGAACTCGTCGGCGGTGTAGCCGCCTTGCGCTTTCTTCTTCCGGATGTGCGTGTGGAGGGTTTGTCCGGCGATCTTCTCCATCACGAGGATGGGTCCCCAGAGGCTCGGGGCGAGATCGAAGACCTTGCAAACGTTGGGATGGGCGACCGATCGCGCGAGCAAAAGCTCTTGCCGCAGCGCCTCGTCGTCGCCAGGCATGCGCGATTCCTCGCGCACGACCTTCAGCGCGACCTCTTGCTGCGTCGATCGGTCGAATGCGAGGAAGACCTCGCCCATGCCACCCTTGCCGAGGCTTTGTCGGATTTCGTATCGGTCGTTGATGACCGTTCCGGGAGTGATCGGGGGGGGAGGAGTTCTGTTGGTCACGACGAGAAGAGGGTCAGCCGCCTCGTTGCCCAGTGGGTCGGGACGGTGCTGGTTTCCCACAAGCGTCGTCCATCTCGGGCAAGAGCGCAACGAGTCCTTTTCAAGAACGAGTACCTTCCCGCGCGGACAAGCGTTTTCCGGGGTTTCGGGGTCGGTCCGGGCCCACCGCGCGGCCCGGGCGGCCCGTGGCCCCTCCCCTACATCCCCCCTCCCGCCGCCGTTTGTGGCCCCCCCGTGGTCGCCTCCCCACGCCCGAAAGGCCCGCGAGTGAGCGAGCGCTCCGGTCGATGAACCTCTTCTTGACTGCACGCTCGTTCATCGCCTACGCCGCCCCGTGCTGGCCCCGGGATGGAAATTCTGGGGCCCGTCGATCTCGAGCAGTGGGCGCGTTCGTGCGGCGAGTCGAGGCTCGCCGGGCGCACGCGCCGGACAACAGGGAAGCCGGTCCAACGCCGGCGCGGCCCCCGCCACTGTAGCCGGGGACGAAGGCGGAAGATCCACTGCGCGGAGAGCTCTTCCCTGGTGCGAGCCGGGGAGGCGCGAACGCGCGGGAAGGTCCGCCCGAGGACGATCCGGGAGCCAGGAAACCTGCTGCGTCGAGGCCCGACCGCGGCCTCCGGGGTGAAGCATGCGGCGCGGGGGCCCTCGCGTCCGCGTCTCTCCGTCCATGCCCACACCGGCGCCGCTCTTCGGCGGGATCGCTCGATCCCGCCCACGAGACCCGAGGGCGCGGGTGTGTCGCCCATGCGGAGACGAACATGAACGACGAATCAAAACGCTGGAAGAGCGCGCGGCTCGCGCTCGCCCTCGCGATCGGCGCGAGCTTGATGATGGTCGCGTGCAGCGACGACTCGAACGGGAGCGGCGGCAACGGCGGCACCGGTGGAAGCGGTGGCAGCGGCGGCAGCGGCGGCAGCGGCGGCGCGGGCGGTGGCGGCAGCAGCGCGTGCCTCGACCCTGCGACGTACGCGGATCTTTTCACCGTGAAGGACACGGGGTTCTGCGTCGTCGGGCTGTACGAATCCGACGTGGTCATTGGCTCGCCCTCGACGTGGGGCAGGCACGGCGGCCCGGTCGCGGTGAGCGCCGCGCCCGCGCCCGGCTCCGTGACGATCGAGCGCCTCACGCCGCCCGAGGGCGCCACGGGCAAGCTCACGATCACGAAGGCCGACGTCGACACGAAGATCCCGGCGATGACGTTCCTTGGGGCTCAAGCGATCGACCTGCCCTTCTTCGGCTGGACGGTCGTCTCGTACACGGCCTCCGATCTCACGGGCGAGATCATCCTGCTCGACGACACGACCGTCGCGACGCGTTACCCGGTGAACGGGTTCTACGCGGGCGTCGGCGTGGGCGACGGGACGCTCGGGCGGCTGATCTACACGGGGATCTCGCCCGTGAACGACGCCGCGACGAAGACGAACGCGCTCTACGCGGCGGACGCCTGCGGCACCGTAGCGTCGATGCCGAGGCTCGTGCCCGATGGCGACGCGACGTGCGGCGCGCCGATCGCAGTCGATACATTCGGCGTCGCGTCCGGACCGCTCGCCGCGGATCACGCGGGCAACGTGTTCGTGGTGATGTCGGAGGCGAGCGGTGATCAAGAAGCGCGCGGCTACGCGGCAGAGAAGGTCGCGCGGGGCACGGGGCCGACCGCTGGCGCGTCGCTCTTCAAGCTGCCGGGTTATGCGGGCAGCCTCGCCGCGATCAGCCCCGGGGCCGACGACGCCGGCGTGCTCGCGTTCCAGCCCGTCGATGGAACGACGTTCGACTCGCTCGACGTCGTCGCGCAGCGCTACCGCGTGGAAAACGGGGCCGTCGTGGCCGAGGGCACGCCCGGCGTGTTCCTCTCGGCGGCCACGGCCGGCACGTCGCTCCCCTTCTTCACGGACGACGAGGATCGGATCTGGGTGGTCGGTCAACGCGGAAGCGACACCACGGTCCTCGCGGTCGTGGCCCGCGTCCCCTGATCCCCTGCGGATCCCGTTCCAGGTGGTAGCCCGGGAGACCATGCGACCGAACGCGGCCGGCGTGGTCTCTCGGCATCTGCACGTCGGGGGGATGTATCTCCGCGACAGGGCGTGATAATCGAGGCATGACGGGGTTCCCCCATGGGAGGCGCCATGAACTTCCTCGAGCCCGACACCGATCGCGTCGTCCGCGTGAGCATCGACGCCTTCCTCGAGGGAAGGCTGCGCCCCGACGTGTCCGGCGATCGGGTCTTCGAGACGAAGAACAGCCGGTATCGCCTGAAGGCCGGCAAGCTCGTGGCCGCGACGTCGTCGCAACTCGTGGGCTCGGAGCTCGTCGGGTGGCTCGTCGACGAGGAGTCCGACAAGGCGCGTGTCTTGCCGCGCTGGTCGCCCGGCGCGCGCGCGGTCCTGCTCGTCAAGCGGCTCGGCCGGCACATCGTGGTCACCTCGGCGACGCTCATGATGGAGGTCGACGGTGTGCTCGTGGAGGGCTCCGACACGCGCCCGCTGTCCCCGGGCAAGGTGAGCACGCCTGCGATGCTCGCCGTGACTCCGCCTTCCGCGCAGGTCCCGATGATCCCCAAGGCCGCGGCCATGCCGAGCGGCGTCGGGATGGCGATCCCGCTCCCGGATCTCACCGCGGCCGACGCGCCGGCTTCCGCGCCGCGCGCGCCCATCAACCCTTCGACGCCGCCGCCGGGCCCGGGTCCTGCATCGGGGCAGGTCGTTCCGTCGACGCCGACGCCCCCTGGACGAACCTCCCTCGGCTGATCACCTGGGCCCCCTCACCGGGGCGAGTGGTCAGCACAATTGACACAAGAGCGCGCGACCGGCAGACTTTTCGCGCAACCGGAGCGTGCCTTAGGGGGCCGCCGCTCGCCGAGGATCCAAAACCCGATGGCCCAGGTTCCACATATGGGCGCGTCCCGACAAGACCAGCAGGCGGAGGGCGTCGATGACCCGAGGGGGGCCGCGCCGGATCCCCTCATCGGGATGACCATCGACGGTCGCTTCAAGATCGTCGGCGTCATCGCCCGCGGTGGCATGGGCAAGGTGTACCGGGCCGAGCAAGCGCCGCTCGGACGCATCTGCGCCCTCAAGGTCCTCTCCCCGAAGTACGAGGGCGACCGCGATCCGGAGTTCCACAAGCGCTTCTTCCTCGAAGCGTCGATCGCCGCGAAGCTCACGCACCCGAACACCGTCACCGTGTTCGATTACGGGCAGAGCGACGACATCTATTACATCGCGATGGAGTTCGTCGACGGCAAGACGCTCCACCGCGTGCTGCGCGAGGAAGGCCCGTTCCCCGAGGGCCGCACCTGCCACATCGCCCGGCAGATCTGTCGCTCGCTGCGCGAGGCGCACCAGATCGGCGTCGTGCACCGCGATCTCAAGCCGGGCAACGTGCTCCTGACGCAACACGGCGACGAACGGGACAACGTCAAGGTCCTCGACTTCGGCCTCGTCAAGGACGTGACCGGCGAGGCGGAGGACCTCACGCAGCAAGGCCTGTTCATGGGTTCGCCGAAGTACATGGCGCCCGAGCAGATCGTGGGCGCGGAGGTCTCGGGACGCACCGACATCTACTCGCTCGGCGTGATGCTCTACGAGATGCTCTGCGGCAAGGTGCCCTTCGACAAGGGCCCCGGCGTCGGCACGCTCATGGCGCACGTGAACGACCTGCCGCCGCCGATGATCCACTACAACCCGAACCTCGCGATCTCCGAGGAGATGGAGGCGATTGTCCTCCGCTGTCTCGAGAAGGATCCGCAGCGTCGCTTCGGGACCATGGACGAGCTGCTCAGCGCGCTGAAGCGTTGCGGCGGCGGCGTCGAGGAGATGATGACGGGGCCGTACCAGGCCTACGGGCAGTCCGGCGCGTTCCACCGGCCGCGAAGCCTCGACAGCTTCCCGCCCGGCGACACGACCGGCCTCTCGGGCCCGCTGCGCAGGCTTTCAAGTCCGCCCGGCGACAGCGGCCCTTCGACGTCGCTCTCGCTCTCCGGCGCGCGTCCCGCGGCGCTCGGGTTCAGCGGCCCGAACACGCTCAGCGATCCGCTCACGGCCTCGCAGCCGATGTCCCTGCCCGACCCCGACGCGCTCTCCGGCCAGAGCGGCAAGCGTCGGTTCATGTTGATCACGGGCGTCCTCGTGCTCGGCTTCGTGGGCATCATCATCACGCTCACGCAGACGCGCGGCTCCGGCGACACGACGGCGAGCAGCGCCTCGCCCGCGACGACGCCGCCGCCCACGCCCACGCAGACCACGCCGCAGGCGCCCGCGCGTCCGGGCGATCGCGTCGTGCACATCGAGAGTGATCCTTCCGGCGCGAGCGTCATGGAGGGCAGCGAGACGCTCTGCGGCGGCACGCCCTGCGACGTGACGTTCCGCGGCGCCGGCGCTGCGGCCGACGTCGTGCACAGTCTCACGCTGTCGAAGAAGGGCTACCAGTCGAAGACCATCAAGGTCACGGTCGTCGAGGAGAAGGTGAAGGTCACGCTCGACGCCACCGCGGGCGCCGTGCGCACCGCGCCCGTCACGACGACGAAGACCGGCGGGAACAAGGATCCGAACTACAAGCCGGATCCCTACAAAAGTGATCCCTACTGACGCGCGCGCTTCGCTGAAATGGCGGTGAGGCGTGGTGCCGGCTCGTGTAGAGTGCGGTTTGCCCCCGAGAAACCGCCATGTCGTCCGAGCCCTCATCCGCCCACCGTGACGCGCCCTCTTCCTCCACGGAGCCACGACGCTCGCGCCCGACGCGCGTGCTCGTCGCGCTCGCCCTCGCCTTCGCCACCGCCCTCTCCGCGGGCCCCGCGATGGCCGACGCGCGCACCGAGGCGAGGCGGCACTTCCGCGCCGGCATGGAGCTCATCAGCAAGGGCAACTATCCCGAGGGCATCAAGGAGCTCGAGCGCGCGCAGGAGATCCTTCCGCACCCGAACGTCCTCTTCAACATCGCCCGCGCGCACGCCGAGGCCGGCAACCTCGAACAGGCCATCAACGCGTACAAGCAGTACGTCGCGTCCGATCCGTCCGACCGCGCCGAGGCTGCGCAGGTCCTGAAGCAGCTCGAAGAGAAGCTCGCGCTGCAGCGCGCCGAGCAAACGAAGCCCACCGAGCCGCCGAAGACGAACGAGGGCGATACCAAGCCCGGCGACACCAAGCCCGGCGATACGAAGCCTGGCGACACCAAGCCGAGCGACGCGAAGCCCGGCGACACCACGCCCGGCGACACCAAACCCGGCGACACCAAACCCGGCGATACGAAGCCTGGCGACGCGGCGGCGCAGGACGACGTCAACAAGCTCGTCGGCAAGGCGCGCGACGAAGACGTCTACCGCGAGACGGTCATCACGGCCTCGCGTGGCGCCCAGAGCCCGCTCGACTCGCCGAACTCGACCACGATCATCACGCGGCAGGACATCCGCCTCTCGGGCATCACGCGTATCCCCGAGCTTTTGCGTCGCGTGCCCGGCATGGACGTCATGCAAATCACGGGCGGCGATACAAACGCCTCGATACGCGGCTTCAACAGCCGCCTCGCGAACAAGCTGCTCGTGCTCATCAACGGCCAGCGGCCCGCATACCTCGACATCCTCGGCGCGACGTTCTGGGAGACGCTCTCGATCGACGTCGATCAGATCGAGCGCATCGAGGTCGTGCGTGGCCCGGGCTCCGCGCTTTACGGCGCGAACGCGTTCGCCGGTGTCGTCAACATCATCACGATCGCGCCGGGCGAGGGACGCACGGGCTTCCGCGTGGGCTACGGCGACAGCGGCCAGGGCTACGGTTCGGCGTGGGCCACCGGGCGCGACGGCGACCTCGGGTATCGCGCGTCGGTCGGGTACACGCGTTATTCGCGGTGGACCCGCGAGGTGCAGGACGGCCGAAAGGACATCGTTGTCTTCGATCCGAACCAGAACCTCGGCGCGGAGAACCTGCGTGTCGACATCCGCCTGGCGCAGCGTTTCAAGAACAACCGCGAGCTCCAGATCGGCGGTGGCTTCGCGCGCAGCGACATCGACGTCTACGGCATCGGCCCGTTCAACGACTACCGCGCCCGCTTCGACAACTCCGACATCACTGCGCTCTTCAAGACCGAAAACTTTTCCGCGCGCGTCTTTTACGCTCGGGTCGCTGCGCAGACCTCGTCGAACCACGACTACTACGGCCACACGCTCTTCCCGAGCCAGGCGAACCAGAACGTCGTCGACGCCGAGCTCAACTTCTTCAAGGACGTCACGTGGCCGAAGTCGGTCGAGCACAGCCTCCGCGCCGGCGCCGCGTACCGCTTGAAGTCGATCACCTGGACGTACCTGCAGGACGACACGCCGATCGAGAACTGGGGCTCGCTCTTCCTCCAGGACACGCTGCGCTTCGGCAAGCGCGTGCAGCTCGTCGTCTCGGGCCGCGCCGACTACGTGCCCTATCTCGAGACCGTGAAGGTCTCGCCGCGCGGCTCGCTCATCTTCAAGCCGACCGACCTCCAGTCGATCCGCGTGAGCGCCTCGACCGCGTTCCGCAACACGACCTTCCTCGAGTCGTACCTCGACCTGCCGATCCAGCTTCAGCTCCCGGGCGTCGAGCTGATCTCGGCGTCACAGCGCTACGAGGACAAGGCCTTCCGGCTCCGGCCCGAGAGCATCATCACGGCCGAGGCGAGCTACCTGAACCAGATGAGCGATCGCTTCGAGTTCGAAGCAACCGCCTATTACAACCGCATCACGGATCTGATCGCGCTCGCCGGCGAACGGCCGCTCACGCTGGCGAACCGCGCCGATGGGCTCGGCGGGCTCAACCCGGAGACGGGCCGCTACACGGTGGGCTTCGGCGGGTGGCTGAACCGCTGCGACATCCAGAACGTGTTCGGCGGCGAGATCGGCACACGCGTCTACCCGATCGAGGGCCTCGACATCTTCGCGAACTACGCGCTGAACATGTCCTCGCAGGAGCTACCGGACGGCTGCTCGGCGCCGACGGACCAGCGCACGAGCCGGCACAAGATCAACGCCGGCGTCCAGCTCCGCACGAAGCCCGGCATCGACGGCGAGATCACCTTCCACTACCAGTCGGCGCAGAGCTGGGCCGAGCAGGTCGCCACGCTCTCCGGCATCCAGGTGCAGACCTTCGACGTCCCCGGTTATGCCCTCCTGAACGGGCGCATCGGGTGGCGCTTCCCGATCGCGAGCACGACCGGCGAGGTCTCGCTCGTCGTGTACAACGCGCTCGCGGGCCTCGCCGACGAAGCGCCGCAGATGCATCCCTTCGGCAACCGCGTCGGTCGCCGCATCATGGGCTTCTTCCAGCACACGCTGTAGAGGTTTCGCGTGGACATCCAGTTCGTCGGCGCGGCGCAGACCGTCACCGGCTCGATGCACGTCGTCCGCACGGAGCACGCCACCGTGCTGCTCGATTGCGGCTTGTTCCAGGGGCGGCGGCGCGAGTCGTTCGAGTACAACCGCCGCCTGCGCGTGCCCGCGCGCGAGATCTCGGCGGTGGTGCTCTCCCACGCGCACATCGATCATTCGGGCGCGCTGCCGATGCTCGCGAAAAACGGCTTCGACGGGCTCGTGTATGCGACGCCGGCGACGCGGGATCTCGCGGCGCTCATGCTCCGCGACGCGGCGGCGATCCAGCAGGCCGATGCGCGCTACCTGAACAAGCAATCCGTGCGGGAGGGCCGCGAGGACGAGCTCGTCGAACCCATCTACGGCGAGGAGGACGTGCTCGACGCGATCTCGCGGTTCGTCTCCGTCCCCTACCACCGCTCGATATCGATCGCGGACGGCGTGCGCCTGACCTTCTTCGACGCCGGGCACGTGCTCGGCAGCGCGATCACGGTGCTCGACCTCGAAGAGCGCGGGAAGAAGCGGCGTCTCGTGTTCACTGGGGATCTCGGCCGCGCCGGGCGGCCCATCCTGCGGGATCCCGAGGTCCCCGAGGGCACCGACGTCCTCGTCACCGAGAGCACGTACGGCGATCGGCTGCACGACGGCGTCGACAAGATGGAGGACGATCTCGCACGCGTGGTCACGCGAACGGTCGCGCGGGGCGGCCAGGTTTTCATCCCCTCGTTCGCGCTCGAGCGCGCGCAGGAGGTGATCTTCGCGCTGAAGAAGCTGCGCAAGGCCGGGCAGATCCCGCGCGTGCCGGTCTACGTCGACTCGCCGCTCACGGTCCGCATCACGGACGTCTTCAAGCTCCACCCCGAGTGTTACGACGCCGAAGCGCGGGAGCTCCTCCGCGGCACGGACACGCCCTTCGACTTCGAGGACCTCGAGTACATCGAGGACAAGGAGCGCAGCAAGGAACTTGGCGGCGAAGGCAGCGCGATCGTCATCTCGGCGAGCGGCATGTGCGAGGCCGGCCGGATCCTCCATCACCTGAAGAACGGCGTGGAGGATCCGCGGAACACCGTGCTGATCGTGGGCTACCAGGCGCAACACACGCTCGGCCGGAGGCTCGTGGAGAGACGCGCGCGCGTCCGGATCTTCGGCGTCGAGCGCGAGCGGCGCGCGGACGTCGTGGTCCTGAACGGCTTCAGCGCGCACGCCGATCAGCGGGATCTCGTGGCCTACGCGGACGCGTGCCGCGCGCGGGGGCCGGCCGGGACGATCGCGCTCGTGCACGGCGAGCCGCAGCCGCAACGCGTGCTCGCCGACAAGATGCGCGACCGGGGACACGGCTCGATCGTGATCCCGGCGCCGAACGACAGGCTCGAGATCGTTTGAGGGTCAACCTTTCACGGCGTGCACGATCGCCGCGGTGAGTGGCGCGTCCTCGCCGTCGAGCAAGGTGCGCACGTCGAAGAGGATCCGGCCTTCCTGCACGCGCGGCAGGACCGGCGGATCTCCCGCGCGCAGGCGCTCCGCGATCGCTGCGAGCGCGCCGCCCGTCGCTTCGAGCGCCACGCCAAACGAAGGCAGCGGCTCCTCGGCGCACGCGCCTCCCCCCACGGCGCCCCCGAGCTCCACGACGGACGACGTCACGCCCTTTTGCGCGAGCTCGACCTGAATCCGCTCGGCCCGCGCGCGCACGGCGGAGAGCGGCGCGCGCAACGCGGCCAGGGTCGGGATCGCGTCGAGGTCATCTTCGAGGTACGCGGCGAGCGTCGCTTCGAGCGCGACCAGCGGCAGCCGGCCGAGGCGCAATGCGCGCGCCAGCGGATCTTTCCGGCATGCCGCGACGAGATCGGCGCGCCCTACGATCGCCCCCCCCTGCGGCCCGCCGAGCACTTTGTCGGTGCTGAAACAAACCACGTCGGATCCCGCCTCGACCGAGCTCCGTACGCTTGGCTCACCCGAAAGCCCGATCGGCTCGAGATCCACGATCGCGCCGCCGCCGAGATCCTCCAGCAAGAGCACCTTCCGCTCGCGCGCGAGCGCTGCGAGCGCCCGATGCTCCGGCCGCTCGACGAAGCCCACCTGCCGGAAATTTCCTTGATGCACGCGCAGGATCGCCGCCGCGTCGGGCGCCGCATCCAGCGCGCGCGCATAGTCCGCGATGCGCGTTTTGTTCGTCGTCCCCACCTCGACGAGCCGCGCGCCCGATCGCGCCATCACCTCGGGCACACGGAACCCTCCGCCGATCTCCACGAGCTCGCCGCGCGACACCACGACGGGCCGACCCGCCGCGAGCGCGCCCAGCATCAAGAGCACGGCCGCGGCGTTGTTGTTCACGACGAGCGCCGCCTCCGCGCCCGAGAGCTCAGAGAGCGCGTCCTCGGCGAACGCGCCGCGACGCCCGCGCCGGCCCGTCGCGAGATCGATCTCGATCGACGTGTACCCCGCGGCCGAGTTCGCGAGCGCCTCGGCCACGCGCCCGCCGAGCGGGGCGCGTCCGAGGTTCGTGTGCAACACGACGCCCGTCGCGTTGATCACCCGCCGCGCGCGCGTCCGGAGCGTTCGTTCGGCGTGCGCCGCAACGCAGAGCGCCACGTCCTCCACGGAGGGACACGGCGCGCCGCCGCGCACGGCTTCACGTGCTTCGTCGAGAAATCGCCGCACGAGACGCGTCAACGTGGCGGTGCCGAGCTTGCGCTTGGCCTCTGCGAGGGACGGATTCGCGAGGACACGGTCCACCCGTGGGATGCCCCGCAGATCCACGCTCCCTGTCCCTCGCGTTTCCTCCTCGCCCATCGGCTGCTACATCTACCTGCTCTCCGCTCCTTCTCCCGTACTTTTTGCGCACACACACTTACGCGGCCTCGCCAGAAACCGCGCCGCGCGGGGCCGATGAGGAGACGATGCGAACGTACCGCCCCTCGTGGCGCGGCGGCTTGCTCGCCGCCCTGGCCCTCGCGAGCGCCCTGTCGCCCCACCCCGCGTCCGCCAGTTGGCCCCCGTCGCCCGACGCGGACATGGCCGATCCCGCGAACTGGCCGAACGATCCGGGCTACGCCTTCACGGACGATCACGACGGCCAGTGGAACTACTACTCGTTCCTGCCGCCCGCCGCGCCGGGCGTCGTCCGCCGCGCCGACGAGGTCGCCTCGGGTATGAGCATCGACCGCGCGTGGCGCGTCTCGATCGGCGATCCGCGCGTCGTCATCGCCGTGACCGACAGCGGCATCTTCTGGGAGAAGCCCGATCTCCTCGACAAGGCTTACCTGAACCGCCGCGAGCTCCTCACGCACAAGCCTTTCCAGACGGGCGGCAGCCCCTGCGGCGGCGACGGGGATCTCGCCGGCTTCGACTGCAACGGCGACGGCGTCTTCTCGGTCTCGGACTACGCGACCTCGATGCCGCTGCCCGCGTCCGATCGCAACGCGAACGGCGTGCTCGACGCCGGCGATCTGATCCTCGCTTTCTCCGATGGCATCGATGACGACGGCAACGGGTACATCGACGACATCTCGGGCTGGGACTTCATGAAGAACGACAACGACCCGTACGACGACACGCGGTACGGGCACGGCACGGGCGAGGCCGAAGACTCGTCGTCCCAGGCCCACAACGGCATCGGCCTCGCGGGCGCCTGCCCGCGGTGCATGTTCCTCCCGCTGCGCGTCGGCGACAGCTTCATCGGCGACGTGCAGGCCTTCGGCGAGGCCGTCGTGTACGCGACCGACAGTGGCGCGAAGGTCGTGCAGTGCGCGCTCGGCACCCTGAACATGACGCGCTTCGCGCAGGCCGCGCTCGACTACGCGTACGAGAACAAGGTCCTCGTCATCACCTCGATGGCCGACGAGAACTCGCGTCACCACAACATGCCGGCCGCGAACAACCACACGCTGCCGGTGCACGCGATCCAGTACGACGGCGCGAGCGCCCGCACCTCACGCAGCTTCGTCGACTTCCACCCCTGCTCGAACTACGGCGGCCAGAACCTGCTCTCGGCCTCGGGCACCTCGTGCTCCAGCGAGGCCACGGGCCAGCTCAGCGGCATCGCGGGCCTGCTTTATTCGGCGGCGCTCCAGTACAACACCGTGCCGCAGCTCTCGCCGGGCGAGGCGCAGTCGATCTTCTTCTTCACGACCGACGACATCGACGTCCCCGAGTCGCGCGAGCCCGGCTCGATCTACCGCTTCTCGCAGGCCGGCTTCGATCAACGCTTCGGCTACGGCCGCGTCAACGCGAGCCGCGCGCTCGAGGCGATCCGCGACGGCCGCATCCCGCCCTCGGTCGACATCGTCTCGCCGCGCTGGTTCGAGGTCCTCTACAAGGATCGTGCCTCTGGCCCGATCCAGATCCGCGGCACCATCTCCGCGCCGCGGGCAAACGCCTACGACTACGTCGTCGAGTGGGCGAGCGGCGTGCAGCCGCTCGAAGAAGACTTCCAGAAGCACGTCCTCGATCATCGCGAGAACCTCGATCCCACCTTCATCGCCGGCAGTGCCGAGCCCCTCGCGCTCCTCGACGTGCGTAACGTCACGGTGAGCCATCCGCGCGACGTCGACAGCCCCTTCGGGGAAAACGATCACACGATCACCGTGCGTGTCCGCGCGACCGCGCACTACGGTGGCGCCGTCGGCGACGTGCAAGGCGAGATGCGCCGCACCTACTACGTGCACAGCGATCCCGACCTCGCGCGGGGTTTTCCCGTCTGGCTCGGCGACAGCCTCGAAGCGAGCCCCAAGATGGCCGATCTCGACGGCGACGGCGTACGCGAGCTCGTGGTCCCGACGGGCGGCGGCGCGATCCACGTCCTCACGCTCACGAAGGCCGGCCCCGTCCCCTTCCCCGGCTTCCCCTTCCAGACGACCCCCATCGACGGCCTCACCGCTCCGCCCGCCAGCGAGACGCCGAGCCACATCACCGCGCCCGGTTACGCGTCGGGCAAGGTCGATCCGAACCTCGCGCGTGAGGGGTTCATGAACGCGCCCGCCATCGCCGACCTCGACGACGATGGCAGGATCGAGATCGTCGCCACCACGTTCGCCGGCACGATCTACGTCCTCGAAGCCGACGGCTCCGTTCGCCAAGGTTTTCCGCGCCGCTTGCCGCATATCCCCTCGTGCCCGCGTGGCGTCGACCTTCCTCCGCCCACGGGCCCTTGCATGGACGAGGACCAGCGCATCACGCGCGGCGCCTTCGCCTCGCCCGTGCTCGTCGATCTCGATCGCGACGGCCGGCTCGACATCGTGCAGGCCGCGTTCGACGGCAAGGTCCACGTCTTCGACGCCGATGCCGCACCCCTGCCCGGCTTCCCCGTCGAGATCCGCATCGACCCCGAGAACAACCCCACGAAGCGCAGCCGCATCCTCACGACGCCCGCGGTCGCGGACTTCAACGGCGACGGCGTGATGGACCTCGTCCTCGGCTCGAACGAGCGACTCGGCACGAGTGGTCAGTTCGGCGGGATCACGGTCGTCGACGGCCGCGGCACGAAGGCCCCCGAGGGCCCGATCCTCGCCGGCTGGCCCGTCTCGCTCAGCTCCTTCGAGCTCTTCCCGCTCGTCGCCGAGGGCATCCCGAACTCCCCGGCGATCGCGCGCTTCGAGGGCAAGCTCGCCGCCGTCGCGCACGGCAACGTGAGCTTACCGTTCGTCGTGCCCACCGAGCCCGGCGGACAAACCTCGCTCGGCGCGCCGCCCGCGAACGCGCTTCCCGCTCGTCCCGACCCGAGCGATCCGGACAAAACGATCCGCGGCCTCGAGCCCTCCAGCATCTTCGGCCCGCTCACGCGCGCCTCTCAGCCGAACACGATGCTCCCGCTCTTTTCGAGCCCCTCCGTCGGCGACCTCGATCAGGACGGCGTGCCCGACGTCGTCGCCTCGGGCGGCTCGCTCTCGCTCACGCAGGCGCTCCAGGGCGGTGGCACGGGCGCGGGCGAACACCTGCTCGCGGTCTGGAGCGGCAAGACCGGCGCGATGCTCCCCGGCTCGCCCTTCCTGCTCGAAGACTTCACGTTCTTCAACAACCACGCGATCGCCGATCTCGACGGCGACGACTACCCCGAGGTCATCACCGGCTCGGGCGGCTACTTCCTCCACGCCTACGACGCCTGCGGCCGCGAGCCCGCGGGTTTTCCCAAGTTCACGGGCCAGTGGATCGCCTCCACGGCCGCCGTCGGCGACCTCGACGGCGACGGCACGCTCGAGGTCGCGGCCGGCACGCGCAGCGGCTTCTTGCACGTCTGGCACACGCGCGGCCGCACCGACGGCGTCATCGCCTGGGAGAGCTACCACCACGACAACCGCAACACAGGCAACCTCGAGACCCGCCTCGCGCAGGGCACGCTCCTCAAGGCCAAGGCCCCGCTCACGGCCCTGGCCTGCGAGGAAGCCCGCCTCCCCCGACCGCTCGAGGCCTCCGGCGGCTGCGATTGTCGGGCTGCCGGCCATGGCCGCGAAGGCGGGCGCGCGGCGGGACTCTTCTTCGCGGGCCTCGCACTCGTGCTGGCGAGGCGGCGACCTGCGCGTAGCTAAGCTACCCTCTCCTTCGTGTCGCCTCCCGTTCGTATCTACCTCTCTCCCGGCATGTTCGGCTTCGCGCGGCTCGCCTCGTTCGAGTACTTCGAGCACCTCGTCGTCGCGCTCGAAGAGCGTTTCCGCCAGCGCGGCCGCATCGCCAAGGTCCTCGTCTGCGACGTCCACCCCACGGCCAGCGTCTGCCGCCGCGCGGCCAAGCTCGCGCACATGATCGCCGCCACGGCCGGCGACGACGACGGCCCCATCCACGTGATCGGCCACTCGACGGGCGGCCTCGACGCGCGCCTCGTCGCCTCCCCGACCGCGCGCCTGCCCGGCGTCGCCCGCAAGGACCTCGCGTGGCTGCCGCGGCTCTCGTCGATCACCACGATGAACACGCCGCACTACGGCACGCCGCTCGCGGCCTTTTTCGCGACCGTCAGCGGCCAGCGCATGCTCTACGCGATCTCCGCGCTCACCGTGACCGCGCTCAAGCTCGGCGCGCCCCCGCTCGCCGCGACCTCCGCGCTCGTCGCCGCGTTTGGCCGCCTCTCGATCGGCAACTTCGAGCTCGAGATCATCAACCGCGCCGTCGACGCGGTGGCCAAGGTCCTCGACGAGGCGTCGAGCCGCGAGCTGCGCACCTGGCTCGATCTGCTCCGCGGCGATCAGGGCGCGGTCGTGCAGCTCATGCCCGAGGCGATGGACCTCTTCCAGGCCGGCGTCGAAGATCGCCCCGGCGTGCGGTACCAGTGCGTCGCGACGTATGCGCCCTCGAACGCGGTGCGCGACTGGATCACGGCGCTGCGCTCGCCGTGGAGCGCGATGAGCGCGACGATCTTCACGGCGCTCTACAACCTGACGAGCCGCCTCGACGAGCGCTACCCGTGCGCGGCGGCGGACGGATCGGCGCAAGCGAAGCTCAAGGCGATGCTCGGCGAGGCCTTGCCGCCGACGGCAAACGACGGCGTCGTTCCTTTGACCTCCCAGATCTGGGGCGACCTCGTCTGGGTGGGCAAAGCGGACCACCTCGACATCGTCGGCCACTTCCCCGGCGCGGGAGGTCACACGGACTGGCTCGCGAGTGGCGCGCGGTTCCAGCGCGTGCGATTCGACGTGGTGATGGATCGAATCGTCGCCGGCATGATCGTGGGCGAGGAGCTACGCGACGCGCGCACGCCCCTGTCCGAGCGCGCGCCGAAGAGCGCCCCGGCGAGCGTGCGTGGGGTGTCATGACGAGCAAGCGGCGGTCGCTCGAGCTCTTGCACGAAGCGCTCGTCGAGTGCCGCCGTTGTGATCGTCTGGTCGCATGGCGTGAAGAGGTCGCGCGCGTAAAACGCCGCGCCTACCGGGACGAGACCTACTGGGGCCGTCCGATCCCCGGCTTCGGCGACCCTGACGCCACGCTGATCATCATGGGCCTCGCGCCGGCCGCGCACGGCGGCAACCGCACGGGCCGCATGTTCACGGGGGATCGCTCGGGCGATTTCCTCTACGCCGCGCTCCACCGGGCCGGCGTCGCCTCACAGCCGACGAGCGTGCGCCGCGGCGACGGCCTGACGCTCACGGGCGCCTTCATCGTGGCCCCGTGCCGCTGCGCGCCGCCCGAGAACAAGCCCACGCCGGCCGAGCTCGCCTCCTGCCGCCCCTGGCTCGAAGCGGAGCTCGCGCTGCTCGACCGGGCACACACCTACCTCGCGCTCGGAAAAACCGGCTACGACGCGGTCCTCACGCTCGCCAAGAAGCACGGCAATGTCTCGGCTGCGCCTCCCTTCGCCCACGGAGCACGCGCGGAGATCCCGGATCCACGCGGCGGCGGGGGCCTCGCGTGGCTGTTCGGGAGCTACCACGTGAGCCAGCAGAACACGCAGACAGGCCGGCTCACCGCGGCGATGTTCGACGAGGTGCTGGAGGCAGCGCTGAAGCGAGCGCGCGTTTAGGGTCTGTTCTTGGGGCCGTCTCGCCGGGGCGCTGCCCCGGGCCCCGCGGGGGCTGTTCGCCCCTCGACCCGAACCAGGGCAAGCCCTGGACCTTTGGTGGAAGAACTGCGCGGTGCGCAGTTCTTCCAACGGGCCGGTGGCAAGACCACGGACAACGTTGCCGGTCGCGGCGGTCTCGGTTGGCAGGGCCTTCGCTGGTCTTGACTCGACCTGTTCGATGAACTGCGCATCGCGCAGTTCATCGACCCCGAGTCCAGCGCTTGCGCTGGTCCGGGTCCAGGGGCGGACAGCCCCTGGTGGGGCCTGGGGCAACGCCCCAGCGCGGCGGCCCCGAGAAGTCAGTTCTTCGGCGTGAGGAGCTGCGCGAGCTCGCCCGACGCCTGCATCTCGAGAAGGATGTCGCTCCCGCCGACGAACTTCCCGTCGATGTAGACCTGCGGGATGGTCGGCCAGTTCGAGAACTCCTTGATGCCCTGGCGGATGTCGGGGTCCTTCAGGACGTTCACGTCCGCGAACTCGGCCCCCGCTGCTTTGAGGATCTGCACGGCGCGCTGGGAAAAGCCGCACTGCGGAAAGCTCTTCGTCCCCTTCATGAAGAGGACCACGCGGTTCTGATCGATGATCTCCTGGATCCGTTGACGCACGTCGCTCATGGCGGCGACAACGTAGCGTAAGGGAAGCGGCGGGGCGAGGCGTGGAGGTGGGGGCTTCCGTCTTGACAGCACGCGTGATCTTCGTGAGCAAGGGCGGATGGATGCTGCCTCCCTCTATCTCGTCGGCCGAAGGCTGGCCATGCTTGCCGAGCGCGCGATGGCCGCTCCGGAGGGGGTGCCCGACGAGCCCTCGGTCGAGCACCTCGTGCTGCGCGCTGTGGCCGAGCGGCTCGTGCTGCGGGCCGTGATCGAGCGCCCGGGGCTCACCGCGAGCGACCTCGTCACGCAGCTCTCGATCGCGCAAAGCCGCATTTCCCAGGTCCTGGCCGAGCTCGAACGCAACGGGTTCGTGCGCCGCTACCCCGATGCGGACGACCGGCGCAAGCAACGCATCGAGGCCACCGTGCATTACAAGGAAGCCGTCGAACAGCGCATGACGCGCAACGTCGAAGAGGCGCTCGAGCCCCTCCTCATCCACGCCACCGCGCGCGAAAAGGCCCGCGTGCTCGCGGCGCTGGAGTTGATCCACGACCTCGTCCTGCGCGCAGGCGAGCGCGAGGATGGCTCCGAGGCGCCCGAAAAGAAAACGCCACGACGTGGATAGATGAATCTGCCAAGATACATCCATCCGCGGATGTATCTTGACAGATACATCTCTACAGATACTCTCCATGCGTGCGTGCGTGCGAGCGGGCGGGCCGCTCGTCTTTGCTTGTCGCCCTCTGCGCATGGAGGAACCATGAGACGTCCCATCGCCGTGTCCTCGCTCCTGGCTCTTGGCTGCGTCGCCGGCTGCGGCGGCGCCGAGAACCCCGGCGGCTCGACCGGTCCCACGTATTACAAGGACATCGCGCCGCTCGTGAACGAGGCGTGCGCGAGCTGCCACGAGGCCGGCGGTATCGCGCCGTTCTCCCTGACCGACGCCCAGACCGCGGCGAACATGGCCGGGGCCATGGCGGCCGCGACCGAGGCCCGCACGATGCCGCCGATGCCGGTCAACAACGACGGATCGTGCCAGACCTACAAGAATGCCCGGTGGCTGAGCGACGAGCAGATCGCGCTCTTCCAGCGCTGGTCCGAGGCCGGCGCGCCGCTCGGGGATCCGAAGGACGCGCCCCCGCCGCCGGCCTTCGATACCCCGAAGCTCGCGGGCGAGCTCGCGACCTTCGACATCGGCCTCGATTACACGCCCGAGCCTCCTCCGGGCGAGCTCGACGAATACCGTTGCTTCGTCGTCGATCCCGGCATCACCGAGGACACGTTCATCACGGGGTACGACATCCAGCCCGGGGATGCGCGCGTCGTGCACCATGTATCGCTCTTTTACCTGGCCGACGACCAGGCCGACGCCGACGCGGAGGCCCTGGACGCCGCGGATCCGGGGCCTGGGTATCGGTGCTTCGGCGCCGCCGGTGTGCAAAACTCCGTCCTTTACGGTGTCTGGGTCCCGGGCAGCGGAGCGACGATCCTGCCCGCGGGCACGGGGATCTTCCACGGCGCGGGCCGCAAGATCGCCCTCCAGGTGCATTACAACGTACCGCTCACGGGAGGACCTTTCACGGACCGCTCCAAGGTCACGTACCAGCTCGAAAAGGACACCTCGTTGACGCGAGCGTACTTGCTGCCGGTCGGGAGCTTTCAGTTCTCGCTGCCCCCCAAGGATGCGCAAGCCAATGTCAGCGTCGACCTGTCGCTTTCGCTGCTGGGGTCCTACGGCGGCGTCGATGCGTCCGGCGGCATCCGCGTCTACGGCGCAATGCCGCACATGCACGTGATCGGCCGGACGCAGCGCACCATCCTGAAACGAGAGGACGGGCAGGAATGCCTCACCGACGTCGACCGATGGAATTTCCACTGGCAAGACCTGTGGTGGTACGAGACGCCCCTCGACGTGGCCCCCGGGAGCACCTTTGGTATCTCGTGTGACTTCGACACGCGGGGGCGCACGACGCCCACGACGTGGGGCGAAGGGACGAACGACGAGATGTGCACGAACATCCTGTATGCGACGCTGATCGGTAAGTAGCGCCCGCGCCCGGGGCAACCGTCGCGCCGGGGCGCTGCCCCGGGCCCCGCGGGGGCTGTTCGCCCCTCGACCCGAACCAGGGCAAGCCCTGGACCTTTCGTGGAAGAACTGCGCATCGCGCAGTTCTTCCAACAGGCCGGTGGCAAGACCAAGGACGACCTTGCCGGTTGAAATGGCAGCGCGGCGGTCTTGATTGGCAGGATCGCTCCTGGTCTTGACCTGGCCTGTTCGATGAACTGCGCATCGCGCAGTTCATCGACCCCGGGTCCAGCGCTTGCGCTGGTCCGGGTCCAGGGGTGGACAACCCCTGGTCGGGCCCGGGGTGAAACCCCGGCGCGGCGGTTCCTCATGAGACCCATCGACTTGCTCCCGACGAACGCGGGGTCACGACCTCGCCGACGCCGATCGTGAAGTCGAGCTCCATGTAAAAGCTGGCGAGGGCCCGCAGGCGCACCCGCTCGTCGCCGCCTTCGCCGACGAGCCCGAGCGTGCTTGCGAGGCCGACGCGCCGCGAGACGGAAAGCTCGATCGGGCGAGGGAGCCTCGCGCTCGTTCGGGGGGCGCCGATGCGTCGGCACGGGGCCTCGACGATGGCCTGATAGCAGGCGATCTCGCGCCGGGCGGCGTCGCGGAATTGCTTGAGGAAGACCATGGTGAATGCGCCGGTCCGCAGGCTATCGGCCGCGAGGCCGAGGAGCCGGACCTGCGCGCGCGTGTCGAGGCCCGCGGCGCCGAGCCAGGCCGCGTCGTGGCTCGCGCGCAAGGCGTCGAGGAGCGAGGTCTCGCGGGCGCCCTCGCCGGCGTCGCGTGCCTCGACGATCCGCTCGTGGCGCCACGGGGTGGCAGCGCCGCCGCCCTCGGGCGGTAACCATGCGTCGACGTGGAGGGCGAGATGCCCGGAGGCCGTGGCCTCGAAGCCGAGATCGGCGTGTCCTTTGGGAAAACCGAGGACCTCGCGGCCGCCGACGAGCGCCGCACCGAGATCGACCCAGAGGTAAGGGGTATACGCGCCGACGGCGAGTGGTTCGAGTCGTCCGCCGCGGCGCTCGCAGATTGCCACCGGGACGAGAAAGCCGAAATCACGCTCCGCGACCACGCCCGGCGCGTCGATGGCCGAAAGGAGACGATTGTCCTGCGCATAGAACACCACCGAGGGGCCGAGCGGGATGTAGACGCGGTCCTCGTGGAGGCCGAGGTGACGGGCGCAGAGGTCACGCAGGCGGCGCGGCTCGGCGCGGAGAAGGGCGGCGACCATCACGCTCGACCGCGCGTCGTAGGGCGGCGAGGTCGACTCGTTGACGCCTCGCTCGATGTAAAGCGGCCCGGGGGAGCTCGCCGGCGCACGCGGGCGGCCGCGGAGCCAATCGTCGTGCATCGGGATCGGCAGGCCCGTGAGCACCTGGGCCGCGCGAATGCCGGACATCGTCGCGGCCTCGACGCAGCCGAGATTCATGGGCGTGAGGGTCCAATCCCCGGCGAGGACGAGGTTTTCGTAGCCGGACTCGTCCGCGGCGAGGCGGTGGCGCGTGGTCCCCCGCGGCGAGAGGACGTACCGATCCGACGGGTGCTGGACCGGGCTGAAATGCTGAAAAGCGAGAGGATCGCCCTTCGACGCCGGCGCGTGGAGGCGGCTGCGATCGAGGGCGCCGTCGGGCCGCACAATGGCAGGCCAGAGGTGGGCCGCGGACGCGTCGAGGTGGGCTGCCGTGAATGCACGCACGTGTTCGAGCTGCCTTGCGGCGTAACCGACGTAGGCGGAACGCTCGATCGGCGGCGGTTCGTCGTCGTCCATGGCCGCGGTGAGGTACGCAATGCTTTGGGGGCCCCCGGGCTCGGGAAAACTCTCACGCGAAAGGAGGTGGCTCATGTCCGCCCAGGTATCGAGGGGCGCGGCGTAGGGGATCATGACCGGCGGCGGCAGGTGCCAGCCGGTCGCGCGGAGATCGTCGCGGATCCAGAGCTGCGACGACACGGTCGGCGTGGTCGTGATCTCCCGGATCATTGCGGCGAAGCGCGGATTGTTTGCGTCGGCGACGATCTCCTCGCAGAGGGCAGGCAAAACGCCGAGCCCCACGCCGAGGACGACCCGATCGAAATCGCGGCCGTCCTCGAGAACGAGAGGCGGCTCCTGATCAGGATAACGCGATCCCCAGTCCTCCAGGCTCTCCCCGCTCGCGCGGAGGGCCTCGCCGCCGATGAGCTGATCGTAGAGGGGCTCGCTCGGCCAGCAGGGCAGGCCCTTCACGTCGAAGAGCGGCTCGTAATCGGCGCCGCCCTTCACCGCGATCTGCCGGCCCATCTCGATCGCAGCAATGCGCCGGCGATCGGCCGAGAGGCGGAGCCTGTCGATACGATGAAAGAAACGGAAGTGCACGCCGCGCCGGCGGAGGACCTGATAGAGCGGGGCGAAGATCACGTCGCCCATCCCCGCCTGCATCTTGTAGAAAATTGCGCCGCGGTAGGTATAGAGCATCCGCAACGTCCAGTGCAGGGCCGTCCCCGCGCCCATCTCGCGACCGGCGCTGTAGGCCCCAGCATAGACGCCCGAAACCGTCGATGCCCTCACGGAGGCCTCGGAGGCGCCGTGCCGCCGCAGCCACGCCCGGAAGTCTTCGTGGTCGAGGCGCAACCAATCGACGTCGTCCTGATCGGTCAGGCCATCGGCGATCATCCCGCGGATCATTGCCAGCGTGATGTCCACGGCCGCCCAGGCGCTCCGGATCTCCGGCTGCTGCGCGAGGAGCGGCTCGCAGCGGCGAAACACGGCGGCGGACCAGGCGAGCAGCCGGCGGAGCAGCTCCTCGCGGCGCACGGCGACGAGGTTTTCCGCGGGCGCAGCAAGAAGCTCGCGCAGGGACGCGAGCAGGCGCGCGACGCCGCGGCGGAGGACACGGATTCCGACGCCGAGCGACCGTGATCTCGCGTCCGAGCCGTTGCGCAGCGCGGGCTGCTCGTCGAAGAGGTCGAGGAGGAATTGCAGCATGATCGGGATCAGCTCGGCCGGGGTGGGGACCTTTCGGCCGAGGCCCGGAGGATCGCTGTTCCGGGGAAAAAGCAAGGGCTGGTGCTGCCAGACGCCCTCGGATTGCTCCTCGAAGACGATGAGCGAGTGCGGCTCGAACGCCTCCTCGAGGGTCGCGAGGGGCGCGCCCGCGGGGCGCCCGAGCTCCTCGTAGCAGCGGCGCATCACGGAAAATGCGTTGTCGTAGAAGCCGTAGAAGAGGTGGAGGCCATGCTCCTCGATGCGATCGAATCGCTCGTGGTTCCGGCCACTCGCGCCCTTCCCGCCGAGGCGGTGTCCCTGCTGATAGACGGTGACCTCGTAATGTTCCTCCCAGCCTGGCGTGCTGGTCAACTCGAATGCCGTGGTCAGGGCGGCCATTCCTCCGCCCAGGATGACGATTCTTTCGCGGTTCACGGGGCCGCGAAGATAGTGGGCCCGCGCAGGCTTGCAACGATTGCTTGCAAGACCTCGGCGGCGTACGTCAAGCTTCGGGATACTTCGCAAGGAGCCACCATGGGTTTGCTTCGATCGCTCTCGCTACTGATGGTCCCCTTCCTCGGCGGCTGCTTCTTCGGATCGGGGGATCGGGAGCTCCCGCCGGTCGAGTACAGTCCGGGTTTCTTCGCCGCGTTCGACCAGATGGTCGACGACACGATGTCCCGGGGCTCGCTCGACGAAAAGGCGCGCACGCTCGACGCCGAGTTTGCGCGTCGCGTGGACGAGGGACCCGGGCCGAACGAGGTCGTGGCTGTCGGACCGACCTGGGACAAGGTGGAGACATTTCTCTCGATCGGGCTGCTTTCGGCCGAGATCATGGCGCCGATCGACGGCTCCGAGCAGAGCCGGGTGGACATTCTGGGGCACGCCGCGGACCGGGTGCTCCGGAGCGACACCGAGGCCATCGCTACCTGGAACCGCACCGTCCGCGACATGGGTTTTGCCGACGCGCGGATCGAGCCCACGGGGGAGCTCGTCTGGGAGTCGCTCTACCTCGTGCTCACCGAATCGGAGCACGCTTATCAAGATGTCTGGGTCGAAAGCGGCACCTGGGTCGAGGGAGCCTGGGTCCGCACGGACGGGTACTACGAGCAGTTATGGGTCGACGGGTATTACGAATCCGTCTGGCAGGACGGCGCCTGCTACGACGAATACGTCAGCACGGAGTGCGACACGTATACGGTCGAGGAGACCTGCTACGACGTGTATGTCGAAGATGGATACTGGGAGAGCTACTGCTCCGGATACGACGACGAGGGCAACTGCGTCGAATGGACCGACGAGTGGGTGGACACGGGGTACTACGAGACCCAATGTGATCCCGCGTATTCGTACGAGGAGTGTACCGACCTCTACGAAACGGTCTGCGACCCGGGGCAATGGGTGGATATCTGGATCGAGGGGCACTGGGTCGAGGGGGCGTGGGTCCCCGGCGAGCTCGTCTGGGTGGAAGGGTACTGGAGCGACACCTCGGGGTATCGGACCGTGGCGCTCCCGGCGCAGGAGGCCGAGATCCTCGAGACGGGAATCGCATACGTGGCGTCCTTGGGTCCGGAGCGCGTGGGCGCTGATTGTTACGCGAGGCTCGACGAGGCCCTCGTGAAATCGGGAGAAAGCCCGCCCGAGAGCGCCGTGAAACTCTCGCGGGGCGCAATCCTTTCTTGCCTGTCGCAACACTGAGACGAAACGGTGGCCACGGCACGGTACCCCGCATGGCAGGGCGTTGATTTTCGTCCCTGCCGCGCGGGGTATCGGGCATGATGAGCCATGATTTCTTCCAGACTATTTCTCAGCTCTGCCGCGGCGCTCGCGGCTCTGTTCATGGCGGCCTGCTCGGACGCGCCCGAGGACACCGGCACCGGCGGGCAGGGCGGCGGCGGGACAACGTCGATGGGCGGATCCGGCGGTGCGGGAGGGGGCGGCGCCGCCGGCGGGGGCGGCCCCGTCATCCCCACGGAACACCCGCGAATCTACCTGAACGAGGCGAACCGCACGCGACTCTCCTCCGCGCTCGCAAACGCCGAACCGGCCGCCGTACGCTTCCGGGACATGGTCGACGGCCACCTGCAAAATGGCAATGTCTATGCATTCGAGGCGCACTTCGCGGCGCTCCTCGGCGTCCTTACCGGCGAGGCGGATTATTGCAAATACGCCGTCGACAGCGTCGAAGCGCGCGTCGCCGCGGAAGAGGCGTTGGCCGCCGCCGGAGAGCGCGCCGAAGTAGCCCACGACAGCTACCTCTACGTCGGCGAGACCATCGGCGACCTCGCGCTGGTCCACGATTGGTGCTTCGCCTCCACCACGCCCGAGCAGCGCGCCCGCTGGCTCGCGTATGCCAACCAGGCGGTCTGGAACGTGTGGCACCCGGAGGAGGCGAGCTGGGGAGGCGTCTCCTATCCGTGGAGCGGCTGGTCGATCGAGAACCCCTCGAACAACTACTATTACTCCTTTCTGCGCGCGACGATGCTCCTCGGCCTGACGTCTGTCGGAGAGCACGAAAACGCGCAGACGTGGATCGACATGTTCCGCGAGACGAAGATCCAGGACGAGCTCGTGCCCACGTTCACGAGTGATCTCCAGGGCGGCGGTTCGCGCGAGGGAACCGGTTATGGCGTGGCCATGAAGAACCTGTTCCGGCTCTACGACCTGTGGGAATCGAGCACCGGCGAGCGGATCTGGGATCTCACGAGCCACACGCGCGCGTCGCTGCCGAGCCTCATCCATTCCACCGTGCCCACCCTCGATCGCATCGCGCCGATCGGCGACCACGCGCGCGACAGCACGGCGGCCCTCTTCGATTACCATCGTTCCTACGTGCTGACCCTGTCCCACCTGCTCGGCCCGGACGATCCGCTCACGGACGTGGCGCAGACCTGGCTCGACGATTGCTCGGTGCCGCAGATGGATCAGCGGTTCATGTACATCGACGACTTTCTCTATTACACGAAGGCGCACGCCAAACGCCCGCTCTCGGATCTGCACCCGACATACCACGCGCCGGGCACGGGGAACGTCTACTTCCGGAACGGCTGGGACACGAAAGCTTCGTGGGGCGCATTCATCGCCGGCCCCTTCACGGAGAGCCACGCGCACCGCGACCAGGGCTCGCTTTTGATCTACCAGGGCGAATGGCTGGCCTACGATCAGAACATCCAGTCCCAATCGGGGATCTACCAGAACGAAGAGGCGCACAACCTCGTGCGTATCGAGCAGAACGGCGCCACGGTCACGATGCAAAATGGCGCGTCGAACCTGGTAGCGCTGCACGATACGCCGCAATTCCTCTACCTGCGCGCGGACATCACGCCCGTCTACGGCGGGAAAGCGGCCGTGGGCCGCGTGGATCGCGAGGTGCTCTTCTTGAAGGGACCAGGCGCCTTCGTGGTGATGGATCGCGTCGACACGAACGAGGGCGCACAGGCCGTGTGGCAATTCAATGCGCCCATCGCGCCCAAACCCCTCGGCGAGGGGTGGGAGGTGAGCGGCGCGCAAGGCTCGCTCGAGGTAAGGCCGCTCTTCCCCGCGCTCCCCAGCGCAGAGGTGCTCGCCTGGCCGTCGCTCGAAGCAGAAATGAATGGCGGCTACCGGCTCGACGTCCGCGACCCGGCCGCAGGCGGACAGGCGCGTTTCCTGACGCTGCTCGCGCCGGCGGGATCCCTTTCGAACGCCTATCTGTCGACGGCCCCAGGCATGATCGGCGCGATCGTGACATTCGACGGGACGAGCGTCGAGGTGCTCTTCGGCGAGGATCAGGCCGGCGGTACGCTGAGGCTCAAGCCCAGTGAGGGCACGGTGTTCGACGGCCCTCTCCCCGAGACCATCGGCACGCTGCCGCTCCTCGACGCAGGGAACTGAGGCGGTCGCTCCCCCTCTCCCGCTTCTGCTTCCGCTCCCTCCCTACGTCCGAATCCCCAGCAGATTCAGCGCATCTGCCCAGAGTTGCCCAAGATTCCGGTTGCACACATTGGGCGCCCTCGCGGAACACCGCCCCGCCCTTGCGGGACGCGTGCCCGCCCTTGCGGAACATCACCCCGCCGTCGTGGAACATCACCCCGCCGTCGTGGAACGCCACCCCGCCGTCGTGGAACGCCACCCCGCCGTCGTGGAACGCCACCCCGCCGTCGTGGAACATCGCCCCGCCCTCGCGGGACGCCGGCCCGCCCTTGCGGAACATCGCCCCGCCCTCGCGGGACGTCTCCCCGCCCTCGTGGGACATCGCCCCGGCCTTCCCGAAAACGATCCCGCCCTCGCGGGACATCGCCTCACCCGCCGGAGCAGGCACGCGCTCCCGAGGGTGCGCGCGATCTCGCGCACGTTGCCCGGCAGGTCCCCCAAAAAGAGCGCGGGCGCCGTCACGTCCCTCCCGTTCGTGGAGGAGCTCGGGGAGGTCCAGCGCATCCTGTCGCGCGTCGACGAGCCCGATTATAAGGCGCTCGTGATCGAGCTCGGCCTCACGCGGCACGTTTTGCGGCTCAGGGACCTCGAAGGGAAGTACCGCGCCGCCATCGAGGGGCTCGGCGGGCAGGTGACCTACGCCCAGGTGAAGGACGCGCGCGCCAAGGGGCAATCCCTCATGCTCCAGGCCGTGGCCATGATCCTCGGCGAGTATCCCTCCGACAGCGACGCCGATCGAAAGGCCCGCGGCGCGCTGCTCGGGCCGATCCTCGTGCAAAACGAGGCCATCCGTCGTTACTTGCGCGAACGCAAGCCCATTGAGGATGTGAACCCGGAGACCGGTGGAATCGAGCAGACACCGCCCGCGCACGGCGAGGCGCAAGCCTTGGCCTGACCCCGCAGATTTCCCGCGCCGATTCGTCTTGCCGACCCCACGCGCTGGCCTACCATCGCGGCGTGTTCGAATCGGGCCGCTCTGCACCCCCGCCTGCATCCTCCGCCCCCGCCCCGCGGACCCTCACGGAGTTCGACGGGTATCGCCTCCTCGAGCGGCTTGGCGAGGGTGCGATGGGCGAGGTTTGGCGCGCCCTCGATCTCACGCTCGAACGCCACGTCGCGATCAAAATGATCCGCGGCGCTTCTCCGGCCGAACGTGATCGCGAGCGCTTCCGCCTCGAAGCCCTCGCGCTCGGCCGGATCGAGCATCCGAACGTGGTCGCGGTCTACCGCAGCGGCGAGGCGCTCGGGCAGCCTTACATCGTGTACGAGCTCGTCGCCGGGCAGAGCCTCGATACACTCGCGGGCACGCTCGACTGGCAGGAGATCCTCGCGCTCGGCGTCGACGTCGCGCGTGGGCTCGCGGCGGCCCATCGCGCCTCCGTCCTGCATCGCGACCTCAAGCCGGCCAATGTCATGCGCACCCGCGCGGGCGCTGGCAAGCTCATCGATTTCGGCGTCGCCAAGGTCCCGGCGCGGCCCGCGCCCGAGGAGGCGGGCCCCGAGAGCATCGCGCGCTTCGTGGCGAATGCGGTCCTGCCCTCGGCCGATGTGACCCGGAAAGGGGATATCCTCGGCACGCCTCGCTACCTCGCGCCCGAGCTGTGGAAGGGCGCGCCCGCGACCATCGCGAGCGACATCTATTCCCTCGGCCTCATCCTCTGGGAGCTGCTCTCCGGCGTGCCACCGTACGGCCCCAAACGGCCTTTGATGCAGCTCGTCGAGGCAATCCTCAAAGAGCCCCTGCCGAGCATCGCCGCGCTCCGCCCCGACGTCCCCTTCGAGCTCGCCGCGACCGTCGATCGCGCGGTGCAAAAGGATCCCGCTAAGCGCTTCGCCTCGGCGGACGCGCTCGCGGATGCCCTCGAAGGCGTGGTCGCGACGAGCCGCGCGCTCGGCTTGCTCCCCGAGATCGCGGCCTCGCCGTCGGAACGACAGGCCGAGCTCGTGCGCATGATGTTCAAGCGGGCGCTCTCGCGCTCGAGCTTCCCCCAGCGATTTTATGATCGCTTGTTCGCGCGCCACCCCGAGATGCGGCATCTTTTCCCGGACGATCTCTCCGGCCAGGGACGCAAGCTCGTCACCGCGTTGACCGCGAGCGTCGCTTGCCTGCGGGATGCGCACGGGCTCCACGCGATGCTCGAAGAGCTCGGCGCGCGGCACGTGCTTTACGGCGTCCGCGAGGTGCACGTCGATTCCTTTGGCGAGGCGCTCCGCGCGGAGCTCGATCTCTCCGAGGGCGGCCAGATGGCCGACGAGCTCGCCGAGGCGTGGAGCCACGCCTGGGAGCAGCTCTCGGGCGCCGTCCTTCGCGGCATTCGGCGCGCCGCGGGTGCGGAGGCGGAGGCGAAAGCGGACTCCGGCGTCACCACGCGGACGACGAACGGCCCCGAGGCGATTGCCGCGTTGCTCCAGGCCACGGCGCTTTTCTCGGACCTCGACGGCGACGAGCTTCGCGAGATGGCCTCGTTGATGCGACCCTTCCGCGCCGAGGTCGGTGATGTCCTCTGCATGCAGGGCTCGCCGGCGGACAGGCTTTATCTCGTCGAGGACGGGCTCCTCGCGGTCTCGAGCCGGACGCCCGGGGACGACCGCATCTTCGTCGGCGAGAGTGGCCCGGGCGGCGTGCTCGGCGAGCTCGCCTTGAACCAGCCCATGCTGCGCGCGGCCACCGTCACCGCGGTCCGGCGCACCTCGGGTGTCGCGCTGGAGATCGCCGATTTCGAGCACCTGCGCCGCGCGCGCCACCCCGCCGCGCTGAAGGTCCTGCGCCGCCTCTCCCTTTTTCTTTGCAACGAGCTGCGTGCCGTCACCCGTGAAATGGCGGGCCCCGCGCCCTCCGCCGTCCTTGCGCCGGTCGAGGATCTCGGCGAGGGCCAGCCGATCTCGCCGCACATCGCGTCCTCTCTCCTCGCCCTTTCCTTCTTCGAATCCTTCAGCGTCGAACAGATCGCGCAGGTCGCGAGCGTCCTCGTCGAGCGCGTGGTGCCGCGCGGCCGCACGATCTTCGCCGAAGGCGCGAGCAGCGGCTCGGCCTTCGTCCTCGCGCGTGGCGCCGTCGAAATCACCGTCCGCTCGGGCCCGAGGCAAACGCACCTCGCCGTCTTCGGGCCTGGAAAGACCATGGGCCTGGACGCGCTGCTCGATCGCGGCCCGCAGCGGGTCACGTGCATTGCGCGGGAAAACGTGGTGCTCCTCGAGCTTTCGCCCGAGCCGCTCGCGCGCCTCTTCGCAGGGAGCCCCGCCATGGCCTTCACGCTCGCCGAGGCCATCAATCGTGACCTCATCGACGCCCTCCAGCTGGCGGACGCCGGCATTGCCCGGCGCGCGACACAGGCGCTCCTCGTGGGCACGCACAGCGATCGCACGATGGGCACGAAGACGCTGATGCGAATGACCCTGGCGAGCACGGCGCGGGCCGCCGCGGCTGGTACGGAAACACTCGTCGGGCAGAGCTTGAGCGGGTTCGTCGAGGGCCTCCGGACCTTGCTCGACGTCCCCCACGCCCCGCATGACGATGCGGACGCGACCCGCCCGCAAGCGTGGCCGCGCGATGCGCGTTCCGACAAGGAGGCGCTCCTCGCGAAGGTGCGCGCCTCGGTCATCGGGGACGATATGGTCGTTCCCGGGCCCTTCGGATCGCGGCGCCTGGTTCATGCGAATGAAGCTGCATCGGGCCGCTCGCTGAGCTTCCTCGAGGAGTTTCTCCGGAGCGAGGTGATGCCGCTCCACCCCAATTCGCTCCTCCGCGAGGACGCGCGTGAACTCATCCACCAGAGCGTGGGGGGTGGCAGCGACGACATCGTCATCTTCTGCGGATCGGGCGCGACGTCCGCGATCGACGAGGTTGTCCGGGCACTCGGGCTCGAGGTACCGCCCGCGCTCGACGAACGGTATCGCCTGCGGGATCGGATTCCGGAACACGAGCGCCCCGTCGTTTTCATCGGGCCCTACGAGCACCCTTCGAATGAGCTTCCTTGGCGCGAATCCATCGCCGACGTCGTGACGATCGACGTGGACGCCGAGGGCCGCATCGATCTCCATGCGCTCGAAGCGGAGCTCCTCCGACATGCGGACCGCCCGCTCAAGATCGGGAGTTTTTCGGCGGCGTCCCACGTGACGGGCATCCTCTCGGACGACGTCGCGATCGCGACCCTCCTGCACCGGCACGGCGCGCTATCCTTCTGGGATTGCACCGCCGCAGGGCCTTCCCTCGACATTCGGATGAACCCCGCGGGCCAAGGCGCCCTCGCGTCCAAGGACGCCGTCTTCCTCTCGCCGCACGAATTCATCGGTGGTCCCGGCGCTCCTTTCGTCCTCGTCGCCAAACGCTCGCTCGTCGCTCGACGCAAGGAGACGGGCACGGAGGCCGTCCTCGAATCCATTCGCGCGGGCCTTGCCTTTCAGCTCAAGGCGGCCATCGGCACGGACACGATTCGCGCCCGCGAGAACGATTTCGTCAAGCGCGCCATGGCCTCGTTCCGAACGAATGGAAAGATCTGGCTGCTCGGCGATCCGGACCTCGAACGATTGTCCTTCGTGTCGCTCCTGATCCGCCACGGCCGCGACCAGTTCCTCCACTGGAACTTCGTCGTCGCCCTGCTGAACGATCTTTTCGGCATCCAGGCGCACGGCCAATGCGCCTCCACGGGCCCGTATGGCCACCGCATCCTCGACATCGACCACGCGCATTCCGCGGCCTTCGCGGGCGCGCTCGAGGCCGGCGGCGGCGTGTTCCGGCCGGGCTGGGTCCGGATTCATTTCAATTCCTTCCTCACGGAGACGGTCTTCCTCTACATCGTCGCCGCGATCCACATGATCGCGAACGACGGCTGGAAGCTCCTCCCGATGTACCGGTGCGACGCCGAAACGGGCCTGTGGACGCACGTCGCCGGCCGTCCCCGGCCCGCGCTCCGCCTGAACGATCTGGCCTACCGCGGGGGCGAGCTCGAATATCGATCGATGCGCACGAGTGAGCCGGAAAGCGCGCTCGCCGCGTACCTCGACGAAGCGCGGTCGATATTCGCGAGCGCCCCCGTCGAGGGTCCGTCGGATCCGCACGGCGAGCTTGACATCCCGGAAGCTTTCCGCCATTTGCGCTGGTTCCCGACGCCGCTGGAGGCCTCCCACGCGCGCCGGGCGTACGATTTCTGAGGAGACACACCGGAATGACCACGAAAAAAGCCGCGCCGAAGAAGGCCGCGGACAAGGACGAGAGCCGCATCGTTTTCCCGGATCCCGGCCTGCACATTGCCGTGCTCGGCGCGTTGATGGAGGCCGAGGCCGTGAATCAGGAGCGGGTCGAGGCCAAGCTCGAAGGGATCGAGGGCGACGACGATACGGTTCGGCTCCAGGCGGCCATGGCCCGGCTGCAGTCGATCAAGCTCGATCGCAAGAAGGTCGCGCGGCTCGAGCGGCTCGATTTCGACGGCGGAAACGAGATCTACATGATGATGGAACACGGCGCCGGCATCTATACCGGCGGCGAGGACGACGCCTATTCGCTCCGCTCGCTTGCAGGAATCGGCGCGCTCGAGGCCCTCGAGACACTCGACCTCGACGGCCACGGCTTTTTCGACGAGCTCCGCGATCTCCGCCCCCTCGAAGGACTGGCCAAGCTCACGGATCTCACCCTGACCGGCGATTGGACGCACGCGGCGAGCCTGGAAACGCTCCCCAAGCTCGCGAATCTCGACGTTCGGCTCGGCTCCGTCGACGACCCCGCGGTCCTCGATCGCCTCGCGGCGCGTGGGGTCGAAGTCTTGCGCTGAACGCCCGCTCGCCCCAGAAAGCCGATATGGCAACTGGGCAGCATTCACGAAGGAAGTTCGGCGTACTCTTCGGCATGGGGGTCGTCGGCGTCCTCAGCCTGCTCCCCGTGTACATCCCACAGCTCCGGCAATTGGCGACGACGGGCGGTGCGCACGGCTGGTCGCTGCCCGCGCTCGTGGTCGCGTCGGTGTTCCAGTTCCTCTTCCTCATGGCATTGGGCGTCGCGCTCGGGATGGCCTTCGCGCCCCGATTGCACCTGCGATCCCACATCGCCGCATGGGCAGCGCGTGAACCGAAGCTTTCTCCGGGATTCTGGAAAGAAGCGCCGCTCGCCCTCGGCCTCGGGGCCCTCACCGCGCTCGTGCTCCTCGTCCTCGACCACTTCTTCGCCCCCTCCATGGGCGAAGCGACGGCGCAGAAACTCTACATCCTCCAGGACCTCCCCCTGAATCAGAAGGTCATGAACGTCCTTCACGGGGGAATCAACGAAGAGCTCATCTATCGTTGGGGCCTGGCGTCATTTCTCGCCTGGCTCATTGGAAGTGTCCGCGGGAAGGCCTCGGGCAGCCCTCCCGCGGGGACGATGTGGGCCGCGATCGTGCTCGCCGCCCTCGTTTTCGGGGCAGCCCACCTGCCCGTCTTCGTCGGGCAGAGCATCGTTGCGCTCACGACGCCCGTGGTCGTGCGGACCGTCGTATTGAATGCAATCGCCGGCATCGTCTTCGGCTGGCTCTATTTCCGCCGCAGCCTGGAAGCCGCAATGCTCGCCCATGCGATGCTCCACATCACCTGGGCCATCCTCTCGTACCTCGTCTGAATCCTGCCCGCGCCGTCCTCGCGCGAATCCCGACTGACGACAACACCTGGTCACTCGTGCAACCACCCACGCCGGCCGCCCGCGTTGAAATGCGGGCTTTCGGCGTTCTTCCATGCCTTGCCTGCCTGGCGCGTCTCGTGCATTCTGCTTTCGCTTCGTTCGTCCGTGGACGCGGCCCGGGGAATCCGAGCCCCCCCCGGAGCCAGAGCTTCAGGCAAGGAGACTTTACATGCCGTCCTTTTCCAAGAGCGTAATTGGCTTGCTCCTCGCGAGCCCCCTCGTCGCATCCCTCATTGCCGTAGGCTGTAGCGATGATCCCCAGACGCAGACTCCCAGCGGCTCGGGCGCCAGCGGTTCGGGCGCCAGCGGCGGCATGGGCGGCGCGGGCGGCAGCACGGGCGGCGCGGGCGGCGTAGGCGGCACGGGCGGCACGGGCGGCAATACGGGCGGGTCGGGTGGCACGGGCAACATCCCGGACGCCGGCCCGGATGGTTGGGGGGGCCTCGACGGCGGGTTCGTCATGGCCTCGTGCGTCAACCAGGTCTACCAGTGCGGCGACACGCTCGACAACGACGGCGACGGCCTCATCGACTGGCAGGACCCGTCGTGCCTCGGCCCCTGCGACAACAGCGAGGATGGCCTCGGCGTGAGCATCCCCGGCGGCTCCGGCGCGGCGTGCGTTTCGGACTGCTTCTGGGATTCGAACTCCGGCACGGGCAACGACGAGTGCTACTGGAACCACCAGTGCGACCCGCTCTCCGTCGCGCCCGACTACAACCCGGAGTGGTGGAACGGCAACAAGTGCCAGTACAACGCGAACGCGAACACGCCTGGCACGAACCTGAGCTGTGACGAGCTGCTCAACAACCAGCCCGAGACCTGCAAGCAGATCTGCCCGGCGCTCACCCCGAACGGCTGCGATTGCTTCGGCTGCTGCGTCCTTTACAAAGATGGACAGCCGCACGGTCCCGTTTGGCTCGGCACCGAGGATGGCCTCGGCAACTTCGCCTGCACGCTCGATAAGCTCGACGATCCGAAGAGCTGCGCCCCGTGCACCCAGGTGAAGGGCGCCTGCTACAACGAATGCGGGAAGTGCGAGCTCTGCATCGGCAAGGACACCCTGCCGCCCGAGTGCTTCCCGCCGCCCCCGGACGCGGGCGTCGACGGCGGCGGCGGCATGGGCGGCATGGGCGGCACGGACGCGGGCAACCCGCCCTCCGAGCAGTGCCCCGGTGGCGAGCAGCCCTGCGGCCTGGCCGGCCAGGAGCCCTGCGCCATCGGCTACTACTGCACCACGGGTTGCTGCATCAAGGTGCCCAAGTGAAACCGGCCGGGGCCGAGACCTCTCGGCCCCGAGCACAGTTCTGCGACGAACTCGGCCTCCAAACCCCTCCCCTCACAGCACGAATTCGGTGTAAGTAGCGGACGCCTGGGCCGTCTTAAAGCCCAAGCATCGGTGAGCCGCAGCGTCGGCCCCGAGCGTCTTCCGAGGTGCGGCGACGCCGCCGCGCTCCCGAACCACGGCAGCATAGATTTCCAAGGAGCCAACCCATGCGCCTCTCGATGATCCTCCCCGTGGCCCTGCTGGGCCTGTTCGCCGTCGGCTGCGGCGGCAGCGACACCCCGGACCCGAACGACCCCTCGCAGCAGAACCAGTACGCCCAGGGCCAGCAGCCCGGCGCGTACAATCCGAACCAGTACCAGCAGCCCGCCCCCGCCGTGACGACGCCCGCCCCCGCCGCGACGACCCCCGCCCCGACGGGGACGACGGGCGCCTCGGCTGGCGCTCCGGCCACGCCGATCGCCCCCGCGGCCGCGCAGGTCGCCACGCTCGCGCTCCAGGGCCTCGCCGCCTCGGAGGCCCCCGGCATGCAGGCCGACGGCCAGCCCTTCGCCGCCCAGTTCCAGGAGGGCCAGGTCCTCGAGCAGGCGATCAACATCGAGGCCGGCAAGTGCTACTCGGTCATCGCCTCCGGCGTCGGCATCCAGCAGCTCGACGTGCAGCTCGTCCTCCACGCCGCCCCCCTGCCCCCCCAGGTCCTCGCCCAGAGCAACGGCCAGGGCGCCACGGCCATCCTCGGCGGCAAGGCGAACGGTTGCTTCAAGAACCCGCTGCCGATCGGCGGCCCCGGCAAGGTCATCGTGAAGGCCACCCGCGGCGCCGGCCTCGCCGCCGCCCAGATCTACAAGAAGTAACGATCCGCCAGGGTCGGATCCCCCCGCCTCGCCGCCCATCGTCCCGGCGGCCCTCCACGTTCTCCCTTCCCGTCGCCATTTTCCGCAATTACGCGGTGTTACCGCCGTCGGCCCGTGCACGACTTGCCCGAGCCGGTCGGCCCGAAGTTCGCTAGCGCACCGGGCGACTCCGGTTCGCGGCGACGATGCATAAATCCTTCCCCACTGCGCTGGTCGATGGAGACGCTCGTCCCGGACGCGAGGGCGGCCGCGGGCGGCCCGCGTTCGAGCACGAAGCGACCTTCCACGTCGAAGGCCTCTCCTGCCGGAGTTGCGCCCGGCACGCCGAGCAAGCCTTGCGCGCGCTGCCCGGCGTCCGCGCGGCGTCCGTCGGCTTCTTCGGCGAGATCGCCCAGGCCATCTACGACGTGCGGGTCACGAGCGAGCGCGAGATCACCCAGGCCATGACCCAGCGCGGCTTCACGCTCACGGCCGCCACGGGCGCACCACCGAGCGAACGAGCGCGGCTCGACGCCGGACGGTTCGGCCTCGTCGTCGCGCTCCTCGCGAACCTCATCGCCCTCGCCTCGTGGCGGCCCACACGCGCCCCCGAGCGGGAAATCGCCTGGGTCGAGCTCGGCTTCACGTTGCTCCTGTTCGCCGTGGCCGGACCGCCCCTCTACCATCGCGCCCGCGCCCTCGTTCGCCGCGGCGTCCTCGGTACCGAGATCGTCACGCTGGCCTGCGCCACGCTCGCGCTCGCCCTGGGCGTCATCGCGATGTTGTTCGATCCGAACCGCGCCGCCTCCATCCTGGAGAAGCTCGCGCGGTTCGGGCTCGAGCTCGACGGCCTCTCGCTCGCGGCGTTCGAGGCGTCCGGCGCGATCCTCGGTTTTTCGATCCTCGGCCTCTACGCGCACACGGCGCTCCTCACGCGGGCCTTCCGGAGCCTTTCGCACGCGGCGTCGGCCCGCGAGGCCCGCGTGCGCCGCGTGGGCGCGAACGGCGTGGACGAGCGCGTCGCGTGCGCCCTGCTCGCGCCCGGGGACCGCGTGCGCCTTGGCGAAGGCGACATCGCGCCCGTGGAGATCGTCCTCGAGAGCGCGGCGCGCGTGGCCCTGCCGGAGGGCCGCGCCGAGGATCGGGCCGGCGGAGAGATCGTCGAGACCGGCGCGCGGCTCCTCTCGAGCGAGGTCACGGGCCGCGTGGCGCGCGCGCCCTCGTCGGAGGTCGCCGCCGCGGCCGACGCCGAGGTGCATCGCGCCGCCCTGCGGATCGAGCGCGACGCGCGGCAACGCAGCGGGAAATCGTTCGCGCACATCGCCTCGCTCGCGCTGTCGGTCGCGTCCGTCTCGTTCGCCGGCTTCGCGTTCGTCGTGCACGCGCTGCTCGGCCGCGGCCCGTTCCACCCCGACGGCTACCTCACGGCGATCGCGGTGCTCATCGGCGCCTCGCCTGCGGCCTTCCTGATCGCGCTGCCGGCCGCGCGGACCATCGCCGTCCTGCGGGCGCGCGCGGCTGGCGTGGTCGTCAAGGATCCGGCGGCGCTCGAAGGCCTCGCCACCGCCACGGTCGCCTGCTTCGACAAGACGGGCACCGTGACGCTGGGCACGCCGCGGGTCACGCGCCTCGCGTGGCGCGAGTTCCCGGAGATCTCGCTCCTCGAAGACGTGGCCGCGCTAGAAGCCTGCGCGTCGCACCGGGCAGGACGCGCCATCGCGCATCACCTCGCCGTGGCCGGCGTGCGTCCGGGCCCGCTCGACGAGACCCCGGACGTGCGCCCCGACGGCGTGGTCGGCCGGGCGCGTGGCGCGCTCGTGGAAGTCTCGGCCGCGCGCCCCGGCGATCCCCTGCCCCCGGACGCGCGCGAGGGTGCGAGCGTCGTGTGCGTCCGTCGAAACGGCACCGTCGAGGCCTGGTTCGAGCTCTGGGATCCGCCGCGGGTGGGGGCGGAGAAGGCGTTCCGCGCGCTCTTTCAGCGCGGCCTCGGCTGCCGGCTCGTGAGCGGCGACGGCCCCGACGCGACGCTCGCGCTCGCGCACCGGCTCGGCGTGCCCGCGCTCGGCGGCCTCGGCCCTACGGAGAAAGCCCTACACGTCCGTGACCTCCAGCAGGCCGGCGCGCGAGTCCTCCACATCAGCGACGGCCAGGAAGACCGCACGAAAAAGTGCCCGGCGGACGTCTCGCTCGCCGTCGCCCCGGGCGCCTTGCCCGTGGCGGTACCGGCGCCCCTCGTGCTCTCGGACGACCGCCTGGAGACCATCGCGTGGCTCGTCGACCTCGCGCGCGCGTTGCGTGCGACCCTGAGGCAGAGCCTCCTCGTCTCCGTCGTCTACAATGCGGCCGTCATCCCGCTCTGCGCGGCGGGCGTTTTGAGCCCGCTCGTCGCGGCGGGCCTCGCGTTCGGCGAGGCCTTGATCCTGTGCGGGAACGCGGCGCGCCTCCTGGTTTCGCCCGGGCTACCTGGGAAGACCTCGGCGCCTCCGGGTTTGCCCGCCGCGGGCGCTCTCGCGCACGTCCGGACAGACCGGGTGCCCCTCCCGCCCTGAAAAACCTGGCGATCGTACGAGAGAGAGGTCGCCGCCGGCATCGTTCCGGGGTAAACTCCCCCCCGATGCGCTTTCTTTCTCGACTTACCTGGTTTGTCCTCTTCGCCACGGCGGGGCCGGCCCTTTTCGGCTGCTCTGCGGAGGAAGCGAAGAGCGCGGAGACGCCCTGGTCGCCGCCCGTCGAGCCAGCCCCCAAGACGCAGCTCATCTTCACGAACGAGGGTCCTCTCACGCTCGGCATGCGTGAAATGGCCACGATCACGGTGCGCACGGAGCCGCCGTCGTCGGACGAGGTCAGGTTCGTCCTGCTCGGCGATTCGCTCGACGCGACGCTCGATCGCGTGGCCGCGCCGATGGACGCGGAGGGCGCCGCGACGGTGACGATGCGCGCGCCGAACAAGGCGACGGCGTACCGGCTTCGCGCGTGGATCAAGGACGGACCCGCGGCCGATCTCCCGGTCACGGTGAGCGGCGACGGCTTCGCGACGCTCGAGGTCTTGCCGCAGTACAAGGGCAAACGCGAGGTCACGGAGTGGACGGTCAGCGTGCTGCCGCGTTCGACGTGCGAGGCGGTCGCGCCGCTCCTGCCGGAAAACGCCCCGGCTGACTTCGTGGGCAGCGCGCCCGTCGACGCGCAGCTGCTCGTGGAGAAAGCGCCCGTCGGCCCGACGATCGCGGTCTCGGTGCGCGCCGGCCACTTCGCCTGGGGCTGCGCGACGGCGAGTGGCCTCCTCGCCGGCACGACGCAGACGATCAAGGTCAACGTCATCGACAAACCCATCGTCGTCGGCAAGACCGACCTCGACGTGACGCTCACCTTCGTGCCCGCACAGGCGCAGTTCCTCTCGATGATGACGGCGGCGGGCAAGAGCTTGCTGGACAGGTTCTCGCCCGCGGAGATCGAGATGGCCAGCGTGCTGCTCGACGACATGGCCGCGCGCGTGTCCGCGCAAGATGCCGTGCTCTTCGCCGACGCTCGCGCGGCGAGCGGCTGGGACACGATCACGAAGGATCACCTCGCCGCGCAGCCGATGTCGCTGCGCGCGGCGCTCGAAGGCTTCCTGCAGAAGGGCACCGCCGCGCCGCCGACCGAGCTCGCGGGGCGCCTCACCGCGATCACGGCCGTGCCCGGGTACGGGAGTTTTTCGCCGAGCCGCTTCGGCGTCGTTCCGGCCGACGAAGCCGGCATGCCGGGCACACACCTCGTGAAGATCGCGTCCGAGCCGGGCGACACCATCTCCACGAGCGGCGAGATCTTCTGGCTGCCCACGCGTTACGTGGGCGGCGCTTGCAAGAGCGCGGCGCTCGAAGGCGCGCCCGAAGGCAGCACGATGGGTGACGCGCTCGCGACGATCGCGGCCTGTGACGCGCTCGGCCAAGCCCTCGGCGGCTTCGGGACCTGCGACGCCACGTGCCTCGCGGGCCTCTGTCAGGAGGCGCTCACCGCGCGCTGGGACGCGGCCCAGGATGGTTCTGCCATCGAGGGAAAAATCGGCCTCATCCAGATCTTCGCGGCGGCGGGCGCGAAGGTCGACGACATCGCGGTGCCCGTCTCGCTCCAGGGCTCGTGGCTCGGCAGCGTGACCGACGGCGTGATCGTCGCGCCGATCGATAAGGCTCCGGTCACGGGCGTGCTTCCCGACCTCGGCGAAGAGATGCCTCCCGAGCCGGCGCCCGAGCCGGCGCCCGAGCCGGGAGCGCCCGAGCCCTGATTCACGGCCATCGCGAGCGGCGCGCGGCTTCGGTATCCTCCCGTCCCCATGACGACCGCTCGCCTACGGGGCTTTTCTTCCACGCGCACACGCGCGGCGTTTGTCCTCGCGCTGCTCGGCGCGATCGGCGCCGTCGCCGCGCCGAGCTGCACCACCGAAACCACGCCGGGCACGACCTCCGGCGGCACGGACCCGACGCTCCGGCCGGGTGATTTCTGCTCGGCGCCGTCGCCCGACGTGGTCAAGCTGCGCTTCGAGCCGAGCCGGGTGTTCCTCGCGAAGTGCGCGGACGGCGCGACGTGCGCGTCGCGGTCGGTCCGCGTCGTCGCCGAGCCCGATTTCTGCACGAAGACCGCCATCCGCTTCGAGACCTCGAGCGCGGACATCACGCCCGCGCCGAAGGACGACACGCTCGACCTGTACAAGGCCGGCGTCGACGTCGCGGTCGTCGCTGGCAAGGCGGGCGGCAGTGCCACGGTGAAGGCCTTCCTCCCCCGCGGCGACGGCACCGAGGCTGAGGCCACGCTCGAAGTCGAGGTCCTCGACACGTCTGGCACCGCGGATCTCACCTGCGCGGCCGGCGACGGCGCGGCGGGCTCCGTCGAGGGCGGCACGACGATCACCGCGAAGGGCAGCCTTGCCGCGGCGAGCCTTGGCCTGCCCGAGCGCGCGAGCAACCCGAACAGCGGCAGCTACCTCTGGAGCGTCCCCAAGTTCGACGCGACGATCGCCTGCGGCGACACGAAGCCGCCCGCGGGCTACACGGCCCTCGGCCCCGCGGTCACGTTCGGCCCCGTCACCTCCAAGTTCCAGCGTGACGTGCCGATGACCATCCCCGTGAACCCCGCGCGTTTGCCCGACAAAGCGCGCCTCCGGCACCTCGCCGTCTCGTACTCCGGCCCGGCCTTCAAGGAGCCGCGCGTCGTCCCCGTCACGGATGCTCGCATCGTGAAGATGGGCGACGGATGGGCGCTCTCGTTCAAGGCGCCGCGGCTCGGCACCTACCAGGCCGTCGTGACGGAGGACGCGGGCACGAACGCCTTCCCGCGCAGGCTCACGCACCGCGCGATCCTCGGCGTTTCCATGGGCGGCGGCGGCACGGCCATGTTCGGCATGCGCCACCACAACCTCTTCGACGCCCTCGCCCCGCTCGGCGGCCCGGTCGACTGGACGTGGATGCTCGACGCGGTCAAACGCCACTACGTCGGCGGATTCCGGCCGATCCAGAAGGGCACGGTCCTCGGCGACATCAACCTCGAGCCCACGCTCTGCCAGACGAACGCCGAGTGCGCACAGGACGAGACGTGCATCGGCGTGATCGACGGATCGCCCGGCAAGTGCGCGTGGATGCTGCCGCCGCGCGACCCGTACGAGCACACGCAGGTCTTCAACCAGTGGTGGTTCGAGTACCCGCGGAACGGCACGGGCGGCAGCTTCAGCCGCGAGGCCTACGTGCAGATCTTCCGCGACCTCGCCGCGATGTTCGGCAACCCGAACGGCGAGAACCTCACGCCCGGCGCGGAGAACCTGCCCGCGGGCGTTCGTCCGAACGACGCGAGCCAGACCGGTGGTCGGCCGACGGACGAGTGTGCGATGTGGGTCGATCCGCTCGACGGGCCGGACAAGGACAAGCAGGAAGAGCTCGCGCAGAACTGCCCGACGGAGCGCTGCGCGAACACGCTCACGCTCACGAACTACTTCGACGACGAGTTCAACCCCGACGGCACCTTCCCGGTGATCACGGTCTGCGACGGCTCGCCGCAGAAAGAGGAGCGCACGCCGTATTCGAACTGGTGGACCCCCGAGGGCAACAGCTACCCGCTCGAGCTCGCGCTCGCGGTCGACTACAACGGCAACGGCAAGCGCGACGAGCTCGAGCCGATCATCCGCGCCGGCCACGAGCCCTGGGACGACGTCGGCAAGGACGGGATCCCGAGCACCCAGGAGCCCGGCTACATGGCCGGCGTGAACGAGGATCCGGCCGGCGACGACTACGACGCGCAGTACAACCCGGGCGGCACCGAGCGCAACATGCGCTTCGACGACGGCGAGCCCTTCCAGGACGTGGGCCTCGACGGCGTGCCCAGCACGAAGCAGCAGCCGCCGGGCGGCTGGCAAAAGGAAGGCGACGGCTACGACGTCGGCGAGGGCGACGGGAAGTTCACGGTCGCGAGCGGGCTCGATCGCTTCTGGGAGCGCGACGCGCACTCGATCGTGCATCGCATCACGCGCGACGCGCCGCCCGGCGGCGAGCTCGACGACGCGGCCTTGCGTCGCATCGACGTGTGGACCGACGGCGGCACGCGTGACCTCTTCAACTTCGCGGTCAGCGCGCAGCACCTCGCGGGCGCGTTCGGCGCGCGCAGGCGCAACGTCACGTACTTCTCGGACTTCACGCAGCACCCCGAGCTCACGCCGGGCAACCTGAACAGCTACGCACCCTCGCGCGTGCCCTACGAGGATCTGCCGGGCATCGTGCTCCAGCGGTACGGCAAGCTCGATCCGACGGCCGAGGACGTCGAGAGCGGCAGCGGCCAGCACGTGGGCACGGCGAACGAGCTCGTCGCCCGCTTGCAGAGCGCGCTCTACTTCATCGGCGCGCGCTGGCCCGATCCGGAGCTGCGCACGCTCGTCCTCGAGAGCAACGACGACGCGGATCCGGAGGCCGAGCCGTGCGAGGTCCAGGGCGCCTGTTCGTTCGAGTTCAAATCGACGCTCGGCCGCGTCGGCCCGGTCAGCGTGGCGCTGCCGCCCGGGTATGCGCACAAGGATCAGAAGGATCGGCGCTACCCGGTCGTCTACGCGCTGCACGGCTACGGCCAGGAGCCGAAGGATCTCGTCGCGGCGGCGACCTTGATCAAGACGTTCATGAACGCGCCGACGAACAGCATGGAGAGCCGCTTGCCGAAGATGATCCTCGTCTTCGTCGACGGCCGCTGCCGCGTCGGTCCGGACGGCAAGGCCGAGTGCATCCGCGGCACGTTCTTCGGCGAGAGCCCGCTCCAGAGCGGCGCGAAGCTCGAGTCGTGGTGGCTCGAGCTCATGAACCACATCGACTCGAACTACCGCACGATGGGCGAGTCCGAGTCGATGTGGACCGAGTGAATTGACATCCGGCGCTCCGCATCCCAAATGCGGAGCGCTTGTCCCCCGACGATCCCCGCCTCCAGCCGCTCTCGTTCACGCCGATCGGGATCCTGCGCACGCCCTTCCCCGATCGTGTGAGCACGCCACGCCAGCCGCACGCCTCGGAGGGCGCGGAGGGCCGCATCGAGCTCGCCGCCGGCCGCGGGCTCGAGCACGCCGTGAGCGACCTCGAAGGCTGGGAGTACCTCTGGGTCATCTTCTGCTTCCATCTGAACAAAGGTTGGAGGCCCAAGGTTTTGCCCCCGCGGAGCGCTGGCCAGCGCCGCGGCGTGCTCGCCACACGATCGCCGCACCGGCCGAACCCCATCGGCCTCTCGCTCGTGCGGCTCGTCTCCGTCGAGGGCCTCGTGATCCACGTGCGCGACGTGGACATGATCGACGAGAGCCCCGTGCTCGACATCAAGCCGTACATCCCCTACGCGGAGGCGCGCCCCGGCGCGCGCACGGGCTGGCTCGAACCGCTCGCCGGGGAGAACGAGAGCACGGGCGAGGCACCGGCGGATCCCGAGCCGGGTTTTTCCGTCACGTGGAGTCCGCACGCCGCGGAGCAGGCCGCGTATCTGAAGGACGAACACGGCATTGATCTCGTCGCGCCTGTCACGCACACGCTCCGCCTCGGTCCGCAGCCGCACCCGTACCGCCGCATCCGCGCCTTGCCGGATGGAACTTTGCAACTCGCGCACAAGGACTTCCGCATCCGGTTCCGGGTCGAGCGCCGTGACGTCACGGTCCTCTCGATCGGGACTGGCTACCGCGAGCGGGATCTCGCGCTCTCCGACGATCCTGCGGTCGCCATCCATCGCGCCTTCAACGCCCGCTTTCCCCCAGGCGGGGAACCAGCGGCGTGCTAACGCATCGTCCGATGCGGCCCTACCTTTGTCTCCTCCTGCTTCCCGTCGTCGCCTGTGCGAGCGAACCTCCCCCGAAGCCTGTGTACAGCACGGCGGAGACGATGCCGCATGACGAGCTCGTCGCGAGGCATACCGCGCATGGCGGCGGCCATCATGGGCATGGCGGTCCGCTCGTGCATCGCTTCGAGAAGGCCGAGGACTGGGCCAAGGAGTTCGATGATCCGGCGCGCGACGCGTGGCAGAAGCCGGCCGAGGTCGTCGCCGCGATGCGCATCACGCCGGGCCTCGTCGTCGCGGACATCGGCGCGGGCACGGGGTACTTCGAGCCGCACCTCTCGCGTGCTGTCGGGCCGAGCGGCAAGGTGCTCGCCCTCGACGTCGAGGCCGACATGGTGCGTTACCTGCGCGAGCGCGTGGTGAAAGAGAAGCTCGACAACGTCGAGGCGCGTCAGGTCGGGCTTTCGGATCCGGGGCTTGGACAGGGCACGGTCGATCGCGTGCTCATCGTCGACACGTGGCACCACATCGACGGGCGGAAGGACTACGCCGCGAAGATCAAAGACGGCCTCAAGCCGGGCGGACTACTCGTCATCGTCGACTTCACGATGGAGGCCACGAAGGGCCCGCCGAAGGAGCACCGCATCACGCCGGCGGCGATGCTCGCCGAGCTCGAGGCCGCGGGCCTGAAGGGCGAGGTCATCCAGGAGACCCTGCCCGACCAGTACATCGTGATCGCGAAAAAGCCCTGAATCGCCTCTGCATCGACCGCATCGCGGTCGATGCACCCGAGGTCCAGGGCTGTGCCCTGGTCCGGGTCCAGGGGCGGACAGCCCCTGGTCGGGCCCGGGGTGAAACCCCGGCGCTACGCTCCCCTCAGCGCCGACTGCAGGCGAAGTTCCACCGCCGCCCCGTCGATCGCTCCGTCGCTGCGAGCGGCACTGTCCCGACCGGCGGCGCTTTGTCCGCGGGCGGCGCCTTCGTCTCCTTGTCTGGCACGAATGTCCCGTCGAGACGCGCCGCGATGCCCTCCACGCACACCGATCCCGGATCGACACGCAGCCGCATCTCGAGCGAGTCGAGCGAAGCTCGCCCGCCCGGGATTTCCACCGCGGGTGACGCGTCGAGCGACGTGTCCATGATCCAGCCGTCCTGACCTTCTGCGCAGCGCGGCGGCAGCATGCCGCCGAGATCCCGCTTGCCGAGCGCGATTGGCTCGCCCACTGCGCCTGTCTCTGGATCGAGCGGGTGCACGTACATCCCGCCGAAGCGATCTCCCGGATCCGGGATGCTCGTGACGAGGAGCCCGAGGCCCGTCCCCAGCGCGCGACGCACGAGCCGCGGCGGCTCCGGCAGCGCGTACCGCGAGGGGCTCGGCCGGTAGAACGACGTCACGAGACGCATGACGCCGAGATCCACGCGATGCAGCGTCACCGTGTCGTAGGACGTGCCCTGCACGAGGAGGAACCAGCTCTCGCCGAGCCGCACCGCGCCCTGCGGCAGCGGCCTCGCGAACCCCGTCGTGCGCCCCGCCGCGTCCCGCAACAGCAGCACCGGTTGCCCCTCGCTCGCCGCGAGCAGCGAGCAGCTCGTGCCTCGACAGACGTGCGCGAGCGCGTGCCGGCCGGTCGGATCGAGGAATGATCCCCACGACGCGAGCGGGTACGAGCCGACGCCCATGCCCTCGGCCGTCGACGTCTCGTCGGGCCACGGCGGCGCGCTCGTCGCCGTGGATCGAACACCGCCCGCGGGATCGAAGCGATCGTCGAACCGCACCAGGAAATGCCCCGTGCGCGACCAGTCCGAGCCCTTCTTGCCCCACGCGTACGCGCGCAGGCTCACGAGATCGTAAGGCGCGCCGTTGTCGATCCCGAGCTCGTCCTTCTCCAGTGCCGGCGCGGGCAGGTTGCGGAACGTGCTCCAGGGCGTCTTCTGCGGCTGCGGCGGCATGCGCCCGAAGCCGCCGAAGCCGCCCATGCCGAACGTACCCGGCGGCGGAGACGCGGCTGCAACTTCCTTCTTCGCGGGTTTGTCCGGGAGCGGCTCGGTGACGGGTTTGCCCGCGGGCGCGCACGAGACGCGCACCGTCGGCGTCGTCTTCACCGGCACGTAGAGCGACGGCGGCGCCTCGGCCGAGCCGAGATCCCCGGAGATCGCGGGTTTGCCCCAGCCCACGCGGATCCAGCCCGCGAGCACACATCCCACGGGCCCGCAGGCGCGCGTCGGCGCGTCGCCCGGCTCCACGTCGTGCTCGGGCAGGTCGAAGACCTTCCACGTCATGCCCCCGTCGATCGACTCCGCTGCGCGCCCGCCGTCGCCCGGCGACAGTGCGAACCGACCCGAGATCACCACGCCGTTCTCGTTGTCGCGCGCCTCGCCCGCGGTCACCGTGCCGTCGAGTTTTACGCGCACGCCAATGACGGGCCCGCCTGCCTCGACCCAGCCGCCGAGCACACCGGGCTCGCGCTCCTCGAACCCTTCGAGCCACATCCCGCGCCGGAGCTCGCGCGCCACGCTGCGTGGCTTCTGCGGCAACACGAGCGGCACGTTCGTCATCTCCGCGCCCTTCAGGATCGTGAGCTGCCCCGTGCTGCCTGCGCGCGGCGGCACCAGGATCGCGACCCGCTCGTCCGAGAGCGCCACGACCCGCTCGACCCCGAGATCCCCCTTCACCCGCACCTCGCGCGTCGCCCCGCTCGCCGCGCGCACGCAGTACACGCGCGTGCCCGCGTCGCTCGCCGCGCTTACAGCCTTCGCGCCCGGCGCGCGCGCCTCGTCCGCGCTGTCCCCGCACGTCCCGCGCACCACGAGCGCGCCTGCGCCGTTCGCCGAAACGAACCGCGGGCCCTTGAACGAAAGCACCTTCTGCATCGCGAGCGGCGGAACGAACGCGTACACGTTCGTCGGCCCTTCGCGCTCGCCGCAGACGAACCCGTACGAGGCGCCGAGGCGCACCGCGTGGCAGTTCGCCTCGCGCTCGGGGAACGCCGTGAGGTTCAGATCGACGATCGTGCCCTTGTCGAGCGACACGCGCGCGAGCGCCCCGGCCCGCGCGACGACGGCCGTGCGCGGCGTGTCGGGAAAACCGTCTTCCACGGCCGCGCGCAGCACCTTCTTCCCGAACGGACCTTTTGGCGCGGCCGGCGTGGTCACATCGCCTTCGTCGTCCGTCGCGATCTGGTTTGCGCGGTAGGTCAGGTTGCCGCGCGCATCGAGCACGTACTTCCCGCCTACCACGAACATCGTCGGCTCGCCGCCCACGACCGAGATCGCCGCGGGACGTTCGGGGAGATGCAGCGGCCTCCATGTCGCGCCCGCGTCGAAGGTGGCGAGCACGCCGCGCAGATCGGCGTCGACGACCCCCGTAAACCCGTCGGCAAACGCGAGCCCGCCATACGCCGCGGCCGGCGGAAGCGGCGCGAGCGAGCGCACCTCGCCGGACTCGGGATCGACCGCGACGAGCTTTCCGTTCGAGGTGAGCCGCAGATAGAGCCTGTCGAACCCCGGCACGACGTCGCTCGTGGTCGACGAGAACTGCACGAGCGGCCGCAGCTTTCCGAGCCAGGACGACGCCCGCCAGAGCTGCGTGCCGCCGCCCGAGGTCGCGTGGAAGACGAAGCCGCCGCCGAGCCGACTCGGCAGCGCCACGGAGTTCACGTGACCGAGCGGCAAGAGCTCGTTCGCCCGCTCCGTCGTTCCGTCCTCGTACACGATGAGCCGCATGCGATCGACGAGCACGCGCCGCGCGCCCGCGTCGTACGTGACGAACCCGCGATCGCCGCGCACGTCGGGCAAGAGCCGCGACGGCGAGACCATCGGGACGAGCTTTTCCGGGACGGCCGCCGTGTTCGTGGTGGGTGCAGGAGCCCCCTGCGCTGCGCGTCCCGAGGCGCCCGATTTGCAGCCTGTCGCGGTGAGCGACGTGAGCGGCGCGAGCGCGAGGAGCGCGAGGAGGCACGTCGAAACGCGGGAGGGGCCTCGCATCACGCAAGCATGCTAGCAGGCTGTCGAGAAACTTGCTGCGCGCCCTGGATCGTCGGTCGTCGTCCTCGGAATACTCTCGTATTCCTGCGTCCTCCTCCCTAGCTCCAGGGCGCTCGCGGCGTTTCTCGACAGCCTGCTAGCGCGCGGCCCGCCGAGGCGCAGCGTTCTTGCGCGGACCGCGCGCCGGGCGCTATAGCGGGCACATGTCGTGCGTCGTTGCTGTCGTGGGCGCCACGGGCGTCGTGGGGCGGGAGATGTTGCGGACCCTGGAGCTTCGGCGCTTTCCGGCGACCGAAGTGCGCGCCCTCGCCTCGGCGCGCTCCGCGGGTAGCCGCGTCCCCTTCCGCGGCGGCGAGCTCGAAGTGAAGCTCGCGTGCGCGGAAGCCTTCGACGGCGTGGACATCGCGCTCTTCAGCGCCGGCGCCGCCGCCGCGCGCGAGCTCGCGCCGCTCGCGGCCGCGCGCGGCGCGGTGGTCATCGACAACTCGAGCGCGTGGCGCGGCGATCCGGACTGCCCCCTCGTCGTGCCCGAGGTGAACATGGACGCCGCGAAGAACCGCCCGAAGGGCATCATCGCGAACCCGAACTGCAGCACGATCCAGATGGTCGTCGCGCTCGGGCCGCTCCACGCCGCGGCGCGGCTCAAGCACGTCGTGGTCTCGACGTATCAGGCCGCGAGCGGCAAGGGCCACGCGGCGATGGACGAGCTCATCTCGCAGACGCGCGAGCTCGCGGCCGGCGGCGAGCCAGTCGGAAACGTCTTTCCGGGCGCGCTCGCGGGCAACCTCCTCATGGACTGGAAGGCGGGGAGCCTGCCCGACTGGTCGGAGGAGGAGCTCAAGATGGTGAACGAGACGCGCAAGATCCTGGGCGATCCGGAGATCGGCGTGACGCCGACGACGGTGCGCGTCCCGGTCGTCACGGGCCACAGCGAGGCCGTGCACGCGCAGTTCCACCGCCCGATGACGGCGGCCGAGGCGCGCGAGCTGCTCCGCCGTGCCCCGGGCGTCCGCCTCTTCGACGAGCCCTACGCGCCCGGCAAGCACCCGCAGCCGCGCGAGGCGGCCGGCACGGACGACGTCTTCGTCGGCCGCGTGCGCGACGACCTCGCGGTGCCGGGGGCGCTGAACTTGTGGATCGTCGCGGACAATCTGCGGAAGGGCGCGGCGCTGAACGCGGTGCAGATCGCGGAGCGGCTCGTCGGCTGAGGCTGGCCGGCGGGGCAGGCTCCCGTGGTAGGGTCTCGCGCCGGAACGCCGATCCGGAGGGCAAGACATGCCGGTCCCGCAAATCCACCGCATCCGCATCGAGAAGTTCCGACGGATCCAGGAGCCCCTGGAGCTCGACCTCACCTCCCCCAAGGGGGCGCCGTCGCGGAACATCGTCCTCGCCGGACCGAATGGTTGCGGAAAGACGAGCGTGCTCGAGGCGGTGCTCCTCGGCCTCGGCCAGGAGCACCTGATCGTCCGGGACCTGGAGAAAGCTCGACGCGAGCAGCACTGGCGCACGGTGCTCCCCGAGGGCGCGCGGATCGAAATTGACGTCTCCTTCGACGATGGCCCCGTGAAAACATGGGTCCGCGCGGCGAATGCACTTTCGCAACGTGACGCCGCCGGGCAGGTGATGCAGCTGCTATTCGCCCGGGGTGCACACCTCGCGGTCGAGTACTTCTCTTCCTGGCGCACGCCGGATCTCGTCGGACCGATCAAGCCCCTCGTCGGCCCCGGTGCGCGTCCCGCGGACACGGAGACCAACCGCCTGTGGCGCCTCAAGCAGAGAATCAATGACGAGCGCGCGCGGGGTGGGTTCGCTGCCGCGTCGCCTGGCACGAGCAAGGCGGACGCCTGGCTGAAGCGTATCAACGAAGCCTGGGCACGCTTCCACGGCAACGACGGGACCAGCATCGACGCGCAAATCGTGGATCCCGACGCCGAGGAGCTGTTCGCCGATCTCTACGTGATTCGCGACGGTCAGCGCATCTGCTCCATCGACGAGGTGAGCTCCGGCGAGATCGAGCTCCTCTCCTTCGCTGGCTGGATCATCCTCAACGACTTCCGCGGTGGCCTGCTCATCATCGACGAGCCGGAGCTCCACCTCCACCCGCAATGGCAGGCCACGATCCTCCCCGCGCTGCGTGATCTCGCGCCCGAAGCCCAGTTCATCGTCGCCTCGCACTCCGATGCCGTGTGGGAGCAGGCCTATAGCTTCGAGCGCTTTCTCCTCGTCCCCGAGGGAGATCCGCGCTCCGCGGCGGCGACCGAGAGCGATGCATGACGATCGTCCCTTCGCATCTGTCGGGGCTCTACAAGAACAAGCTCGTCTACCTCTGGGTCGAAGACGAAGAGACGCGGACCTACCTGGATACCGCCTGGGCCGACGCGGAGATCGGCATCTACATCGCCGGGGGCTGCGAGAACCTCGGGGCCGTCGTGCAGGCGGCGCGGAAGGACAAGCTCCACCACGTCTTCGGGTATCGGGATCGGGACTTCGGCGCGTCGAACCGGACGCGCTGGAACGACCCGGGCGTCGAGGTGTTCGTGGGCGAGGCGTTCGAGGTGGAGAACCTGCTCCTCGATGCCCGCGCGATGGCCGACTGCGAGGTCAACACCTCCCCGAAGGACGCCGCCACGATCGAGAAAGAGATGCAGGCGCTCGCGGCGCAGCTCGACTGGTGGATGGCCTGCCGGGCGACGATCGTGGAGCTACGCGACGTCGTCGCGAAGGACTTCATCGAGCACCCAGGTCGCTCGAAGGTGCGCTCGAAGCAGGAGGCGCTCGACACGATCACGACGAGCGCGTGGTGGACGCGCGCGCCGAAGGCCCTCACGGCCGCAGCGACGAGCACCCACCTGGAAGCACGCCTGCTGAGCCATCAGAAGACGTACGTCGCGACGCTCGCCAGCAGCGCGTGGAAGACCCACGTCTCCGGGAAAGAGGTCCTCGCCGAGATGCTCACCCGCATCTGGACGAAAAAAAGGCCGGCAGATCCCCAGGGACGGTTGGATTTTGTGAAGGCCATCGCACAGGCCCAACGCAACGCTCGAACGGTGCCCCAGGAAGTCGTCGATCTCCGCCTCGCCCTCCGCGCTCGCCTCGGCCGGTGAAGCCGCCACGGAACCAGCCGCGCAACAAACCGACGAGCGAAGAGCTCCCACGGACGTGCCCCTCGTTCCCACACGATGGGGGGAGCCTCCGACACGCCCGAGTAAAGAAAGCTACATCACACGCCTCTCTTCCCACGGAAGTGCGGTTCGCTTCCACGGAAGTGCGTTTTGCTCCCACGGAAAAGCGTTTCGCTCGCCGAGCGTGTGCCGTTGCCTCATGCAGGCCCGCGCGACCTTCCCACGCGATTGCTTTTTTCTCCCACGTAGCCCGAAGAGCGACGTGCAGGCTTTCCGGGGCTTCGGGACCATCCCCTGCGCCCTGAAGAGCGGTCCACGCGCTGAGGAGGGCATTCCAACGTGCGCCCCCTTCCCTTCCCTTGACACGACGCCCCGTCCGGACCTCCGATCGTCCGAAAGGCACGCCCATGGCCAAGGACAAGAAGAAGCGAGGCGCCTCGCTCGACCCCGAAGACGTCATCGCCGGCCGGGTGCGCCCCGAGGCGCGGGAGCTCGTCGCCCTGATCCGCGACGTCAACCCCACCGGCCTCGGCCTCGATCGGCGTGAGACGGCGCGACGGTACGCCCTGAAGAGCCGCCTCCAGAGCGTGCTCGTCACGCACTTTCGCGATGGCATCGAGATCCGACCCGAGCCCGGCGAGCCCGGCGTCGTCCTCCTGCACCATCGTCCCTCGGGCCTCGACGCCTGCCACGCCGTCGTCGCGGAGCTCGACGACGATGCGCGCTCCTTCGTCCAGCGCGTGATCGATACGGCCGCCTCCCCCGCGATCCCGGCCCCCGAAGCGCCGCGAAAGCCCACGCCACGGCCGCACGAAGGCAGCCGCGCGGGCGAGGCCGTCCCGGATCTGCTCCGCGCGGCCGAAGATGCGCTCGCGGAGTACGACTACGAGCTCGCGCGGACCCACCTCGAAGAAGCGCTCGCCCGGAGCGGCGGTGACGTGGACGCCGCGCGCGCGCTCCTCGCGCTCCTCGTAGGCACGCTCGGCGCGGACAAGGAGGCGCTCGACATCGAGGAGACGCTCCCCGCGGAGACGCTCGCCGATGTCCACGTGCGTCTCCTCCTCGCGCTCGCCGCCGCGAGGCGCGAAGACCGCGCCCGCGCCCTTCACCTGCTTCCGGCCACGAGCGCAAAGGCCCCACCGGCGCGCATCGCCGAGATCTTCGTGGCGTTGGCGAAAAGCGCGCTCGCGACGGAAAACCTCGCCGTGGCCGCGGACGATCTCGCGCGGGCGCGAGCCATGGACGCCACACACCCAGAGCTCGCCGGCCTCGCCGCCACGCTCGCGAAGGCACGGGCCGCGACGCGAGGTCCCGCGGAAGCGGAAGCTTCACGGCTCTTCGCGGAGGGTGATCTCCCCGGCGCGGAAGAACGAGCCCGCGAGATCCTCGCGGCTCACCCGGAGAGCGACGTCGCCCGGAGGATTCTCCGTGGTGTCGAGGAGCAAAAGAAGCGGGACGAGGCGCGGCGAAAGCTCGACGACGCACACGAGGCGCTCGAGCGCGGCGAGACCGTGCAAGCCGTCGCGCTGCTCGAAGCGGCCAAAGGCCTCGGGCTGCCAGAGCACGAGGCGGCGCCCGCGGAACGACGGATCGCCGCGAAGCTCGCCGAGGCCCGCGCGCGGGAAGACGAAGCGCGCGTCGCGGCGATCGCCGAGCTGATCGCCGCAAGCGCGCTCGCCGAGGGGCTCGCCGCGTACGCCGCGCTGCCCGCCGCGGGGCGCATCCGGGTGAAGGAGCACGCGAGCGCGAAGGTCCTCGCGTGGATGGATGCCGTCGCGCCGCCCGGCGAAGGCGCGAAGGTAAAGCCAGCCGTGGCCGCGATCGTCGCGCTCCACCGCGCCGCGGAGCTCGCCGAGCGAGCCCCGGAGACGGCGATGGAGCTCGTCGACGCACACGGAAGAGTGCTGCAAGGGTTCGGTCCCGCGGAGGACGTACGAAAGCGCGCGCAGGCCGCGATCGCGGAGGAACGTCGGCGCGTCGCGACCGGGCGGGTCGAGGCCGCGCGGCGGGTGATGGAGGCAGGCGATGCGGCGCACGCGAGCAAGCTGCTCGGCGAGGTGCAACGCAAGGATCTGCCGGAGGAGGAGGTCGCGGCGTTCGATCGGTTTCACGCGGAGGTGCAGAGGATCGTCGAGCGTCACACGCTCGCGGCGTCGATCGAGCAGCTCCGGCGCGAGGGGGATGCCCTGCGCGCGCTCGCCGTGTGCGAGGAGCTCGCGGCGCGTGTGGAGGGCGAGGAAGCAGCGCGGATCGCAGCCCTGCGCGGGGAGATCCGCGCGGAGGTGCGGCGCGCGTTTTCCGTGCAGGTCGAGGTGTTCGAGGGAGAGGGCGTCACGGCGGGGCCTCTGGCGATCTTCCACGACGCGCGGGTATTCCCGCGGTGGAAGTGGGAAACGATGCTCGTGCGGACGCGCAACGAGCGCGAGGAGGCCGTGCTCATCGTCCCCTCGACGAGGGGCCCGTGGGTCTTCGTCCGCGTGATCGATGTCGCGACAGGCGCGCTCCGGACGCGCGTACTCCTGCGGACGCCGAGGTCCCTCGAGCTCTTGACATTCGCGCTCCGAGGCCATCGCTTGATCCTCGCCGGACGGTGCGGAGGCGTGCTCGAGATCGACACGGACGACTGGACCGTGCTCGCATGGTGGCCGAACATCCTCCGCAACGACGGCGCCGTCGTGCCGACGATCGAAGAGGGCATTTTCGAGGACACGCTGCCGGAGCTGCGCATCGAAGAGGGCACCGTCAGCCCGGATGGGCGGTACCTCTGGCTCCGGACACGCAGCTCGCGCGACATGTCGAACGTGATCCGCGTGTTCGACCTCCAGGATTCGCGGCTCGTCCGCGAGATCCGCGAGCACCGCTTCCCGCGCGTCAACATCCACAGCGTCGAGGGACTCTCGGCGCCGCGCGTCGTCGTCGTGGAAGCCGACAACGAGAAGGACACCGGGCGAACGACGTTCTACTCGCCCCGCGGCGCGCCATCCGGTGCGCCGATCCCCACCGCACTCCTATCCCTCACGGTGGTCCCTTGCCCCGACGGCGAGAGCGTCGTCGGCGTCGCCTGCGCCGAGTACGGGCCGAAGGACCCCCAAGGCGCGCTGTGGGGGTTCGTCCAGGGGGGCGCGGGAGGGGTGGGGCCCTTCCAGCTCTTCGATGGCGTGACGGGCATCTACGAAGGAACCGGGGTCGGGAGCGCCTCGGCAGGGATGTGGTTCGTGCTGTTCGACATGCAAGGGGATGGCCCCTTGCTCTTCGGCCTCCGCCACGGACAGGCAGGCCCTTCCATCGTGTACCGCGTCCGCGTGCCGCGGTCCTCGATCCTCCTCGCGACGCCTGGCAACCACCACGCGGCGCTCCTCGTGGTGCACGAGGGACGCCCGACGATCGTGCCGCTCGACGCCGAGCCCCCCAAGGTTCCCGAGGGCCACACCACCGGGGCGTTCTTCTTCCCGAGCCTGCCCGTGAGGTCTCTGTACGCGAGGCGCTTGCTCTGCCACCAGCCGACAGGAAGGCACCTCGCGGCGGCGATCGCAGAGGAGCGCGCTCTGCGGAAGGAGGGAAAGGAAGGGTTGAAGCGCCGCCTCGCGTGGGCAAAGAGCAAGGCCGGTCCCGACGAGCTTCTGGCGTTCGAGGGAGGGCTCTACGCGATCGGCGAGCACGCGACCGCAGGACACGTCGACGAGCTCGTATGCGCGAAGTTCCCCCATCACCCGCGGGTCCGCCTGTCGTTCGCGCGCTCGCTCGCCTGTGTGGCCGAGTGGCGAAATGCGCTCGAGCAGCTCGACGGCATCGATCCTTCGCAGCTCTCCGAGGAGGCAGACGTGAAGCACTTCCATCACTTGCGTGGGATCACGCTCCTGATGCTCGGCGAACCGGAGGCAGCACTCGTCGAGCTCGATCGCTCGGCCACGTACAAGGAAGGCACGTGCGAACCCGAGCAGCTCATTCCGCTCTGCGTGCCGCTCTCGGAGGAGAGGCCATGGGCGCCCAAGCAAGTCTTGGTGCGGGACTACGTGCGCACCCTCGCCGCCGCAGACGAGGCACTCGCGCGAGGAGACGCGCGAGCCGCGCAGCGCGTCCTCGACGTCCCACTCGTGTGGGAGGCGAACGAGGTCCAGGGCTTCGCTCGGCTCGCGGAGACGTACCTATGTGAGGCGGAGGAGCACGCGCTCGTGGATCGATTCCGCAAGGCCTTCGCGCTCCAATCCTTCTGCGATCTCTTCGACACGCGGAACACCGTCACGCGTCGCGAGATCCCGCTGCCGCGCGCGACGTGGGATGCCGAGCGCCTGTCCGCGCTCGCCGCGAAGGCGCGCGCGTGGGTGGAGGAAGCGCTGTCGCTCCCGGCCTGAGAGGGTGGATGCGCGGGGCGTTGCCCCGCACCCCAGCAGGGGGCTGTCCGCCCCCTGCACCCCGGACCAGGCACGGCCTGGACCGAGGGTGGAAGAACTGCGCTCCGCGCAGTTCTTCCAACGGGCCCGTTGGACCGCGTTGCCAGTCGAGAGGGCAGTGCGGCTGTCTTGGTTGGCAGGGCCTCGGCCTGTTCGATGAACTGCGCATCGCGCAGTTCATCGACCCTGGGTCCAGCGCTTGCGCTGGTCCGGGTCCAGGGGCGGATAGCCCCGGTGGGGCCTGGGGCAACGCCCCAGCGCAGCGGCTTCAGGGCCTGAGTATCACCAGGGGAACCACTCCCCTGGGATCGTCTGCCACGCTGTCGGCCTCCGCGGATCTCCCTCTGGCACCACGAGCGAGCCGACGAACTCGGCGTGCTCGTACACGCTCCCGATCGACTGCGCGATGGCGTCGAGGTCCGACTCGTTCACGACGCCGTTGCTCGTCGCCTTGTAGAACTGCACCGTCACTCGGATCGGGAACTTGGGATCGCGCACGAGCCGCAGGTTCCGCCCCTCGTTGTAGGGCCCGAGGTTCGGGCCGTGGCCGAGCACCGCTTGCTCCACGTCGCTCTCTTCGCTGGGCAGGAGATCGGCCGTCTTCGACGGCTTGGTCGTGGCCGTGGCCATGGGCATCGGCGCCCCGCCGCTTTTCGGCTCTATGGCCGGCATGGTCGGCACCGAACCGCCGAGTACCCCGCGCTGCGCGTGCACGAGCGGCACCTGCACCAGGAAGAGCACGTCTGCTCCCTTTGCGAGGGCGCTCTTCTCGGCCTCCGTCTTCGGCCCGCCTTGCGCTTCGATGCGCGCCTTCACGTCGCTCCGGCGCTCGGCCGTGAATGAGGCGCGCTGACCCTTGTTGTTGAAGTAGAGCTCCTGCCCGCCCCCGCGCATGCCCATGTCCTCGCGGCGATTCTCGATCACGCTGATGCTTGTCCCCTCGCGCGTCACCAAAAGCGTGAGCACGGCGGGTGATTTCGGGGCCGATTGGTAATTGAAAATGACCGGGTTGAACTCGGCCTTGCCCGTCTTCGGGATCGGCAGGAACACGGCCTGCGCGCTCACCAGGAAATGGGTGTCCCGTGGCGCGAGCAGGTTGCCATTGCCGAGGATCGAGCTCGGCACGCTGGCGAACGCGCGAATGTCCTTCAGCACGTCCTTGAGCGGCACCGATTCGATGGATTGGCTGCCCGCCTTCTGATTGCCGACGCGCACGAAAAACCGATCGGCCGGGATGTCGCCCGTGCGGTCCGTGAAATTCGGAAATCGGATCACCGGCATCAGCGCCGTCTTGAAATAACTCCCGCTCTCGTCGTGGAAGCGCACCTGCAGCGTCAGGTCCGAGATGTTCGGCCCGACCGAAGACCCCTGGGCGCGGCCCGTGTCCTCCCACATCACGTTCATGACCGACAAACCGCGCCGTTGCGCCCCCGCCATGACGTTGCGGTCGCGGATCATCGACTCGACCCTCGCGACGACGCTCGGGTAATCCACAGCCTTTGCCGGCTCCGGCCCCACGATCCCCCATTCGGTCGGCCCTGTCGCCACCTCGGGCGCCGTGCCGGTCGTGACGGGCGTTGCCGCGGGCTTCGCCGTGGGCTCGGTCTTCCCTTGCGAGGGGAGCGGCTCGGCGGCCTGATCACTGCTTTGCACGACCGCGGGCCCACCCCCGCACCCGATCGCGAGCCCGACACCCGCGGCGAAGAACGCCGCAAAACCCACCATGCTCCGCTTCATTCGCTCCACCTCAGTCTCGACAACGTTCGGGCCGGATTCGACCTTACACCTCTTCGCCGCCCGCGCTCTTCGACGTTCGTACCCCACAAAAGACTTCGGCCGCGGATCGCTCCGCGGCCGACGTCATCGAATGGGTGCCTCGGTCACACCTTGTTCACGAGCGCGGTGATGGCGTCTCCCTTGTAGAATTCCGTCACCTTCTTCATGTCGCCGTTCGCGATCGCGTAGAGGATCGCGGCGCTCGCGGCGTGCACGGACTTCGTCCCGTTGTAATCGGTGCTCAGGCCCGTCGTCGGGTCGATGCCGAATGCCGTGTTGTTGGTCTTCGGATGACCGTGCCAACCGGCCGGGAGGTACCCATTGCCCATCACGTAGATCCAGTTCGCGCCGCCCGGGGTCGAGTCTGGCCACGCGTTTCGCGTGAGCGGATCGTGCGGGTGATCGCCGTGGACCGTGGTGATGACGGTCTTGTCCAGGTTCTTCGCGGTGCAGGCCGGATCCGGCGAATTCGCGAGGTCCTGGTAGAACCGGTCGAGGAACATGCCGTAATACTTGATGACGTTCCGCGCGCCGGGGAGCTGCGCGAAGGTCTCGTGCGGATCGGTGAAGATGCCGCCGCCCGTCTCGGCAATGACGCCGATGATGACCTGGTTCGTCAAACCGAGCGTGAACGCCTTCTTCGTGATGATGAGGGCCTTGGCCAGGTTGAGGAGCCTGTCCTTGCCGTTCTGACCACCGAAGAACATGCTCGCATCCATGCCCTGGACCGCGGTGGCCCCGTAAAACGCGAGGTCCTCGGTCGACGGCATGAGCTGCGCGGCGAGGTTTCGGCCAATCAGGTTCGAGGCCTTCTTGGCGATGTCGAGCTCGCGGGCCCAGGTCGGGCGCCCCGCGGCCTCGCGCAGGCCGAGGATCGCCTTGTAATAGGTCTCGAACATCGACTTGTCCTCCTGCGCGAGCAGGATCGCCTTCGACGCGGCGCTGTTGAACAGATCGACCATCGAGTCCGCGCTCGGAACGACCGAGAGCGTGGGCGCGCCCGGGGCGGAGCCAATCGAGGCGGGCGCGACGCCAATCGAGGGCAGGATCGAGGTCGTCGTGCGTTGCAATGCGCCAATCGCGGCAAAAAGCGTGACGCTGTTCCCGACGACGCCGTCGCCGCTGTTGTTCGTGTTGCCCGGGAGCGCGCCGTCGATCGTGATCTGGCGGAGCGGCTTGCGGTGGTGCACGGCCGTGTCGGCGACGAGGTACGCGGTCATCGGGCGGATAACGGTCTGCGTCGCCTGATCGACGAACGGCGAATCCGGGCCGTAATACATCGGCCGGTCGGCGGCGCCCGACTTGAAATACGACGAATCGTCGACGTAGTTCGTCATGAAGCCCTGGCCGACCGCGTCGTACGCGAAGGCCGGGTTCATGGACGCGGCAACGTCGGGAAGCGGCCAGATGAGCTGCCAGAGGCAGAAATTGCCGCCGCCGGAGACGATACCGACGTGGCGGTTCGTCTCGCCGCACGCCTCGGCGGCGAGCGCGGTGCCGCCCTCGTCGGCGATGAAATTGAGAAGCCGCGAGCGCTCGAGCGCGAAGCCCGCGCCCGCCGCAGCCATCAGCCGGAGAAAGTTCCGGCGCTGGGGGCCGCGCAAATCCTTGAGTTTGTAGTTTGCCATGGCCCGTTCTCCTACTCGCAGGTATGCGCCGCGCTCAGGAACGCAGCGACGGTGAGCGCGCGCTTGTTCGCGAGATCCTTGGGATCCGCCTTGTTCGCCTGCTCGATCATCAGGTTGCAGAGGTCCATGTCGTCCTCGGTCGCCGGCCGGCCCATGATGCAGCTCAGCGAGTTGTAGACGCACCTGCCCGTGGCAGCGTCGAACATGGGATTGCCCGCGCCGTTGATCTTGCACTCCTCGGCGTTCTCGATGTTCTGGATGATCTCGGGCGCGGCCTGGATGAAGATGTCGAGCACCTTCGCGGCCGCCGAGATCGTATAGAAATACGACTCGCCCATGCGCGCGTCGAAGTTCGCCACGCCGAGCGAATCCTTCGTCGCCGCCGATTTGAAGAGCTGGCCCGCCGTCGGAGGCTGGCCCGCCGCGGCCACCTTGTTGAGATCCACGCCGCGCGTCGTGAGCAGATCGCCGAGCGCCGCATACGTGAGCTTGCTGCAGGAATGCAGCCGCGTGCGGATCTCCGGCGGTCCTTCGGCCGCGCGCTTCTTCAGGATCTCGAACGGATCGTCCTGGCCCGCCTGCGTCGGGTCCATCGGGTGGTGGAAGTTGTTGCTGCCATTCTCGCTCGTCTCGGGATCGCCGTTCGATTGCGCGCCCGCGCCGGCCGTGCCGCCGCCCGCGCCGCCCGCGCCGCCCGTGCCGCCATTGCCGCCCACGCCGGGGCCCGACGTCGTCGGCTCGCAGTCCTCGCCCATCGGATCCGAGCTGCCGAGGCACGCCGCGAATCCGAAGCCGATCGTGAAGAACAGGCCGGGCAGCGCCCAGCCGAGGAAGCTCCGCGCCATGATCAATACCTCACGAAGTCGTCGTGGACGAACGCGGCGCGGATGATCTCGCGCAGGTTGTAGTTTGTCTTGAATTGCGTGACGAGCGGGGCGATGACCGAATCGGGCACGTCCGCCAGATCGTAGACCGCGTCGCCCTTCGACAGGGCGTAGTTCCAGACGCGGACCACCGCGCAACGGGCAACCTCGTCGTCGGCCGCCATGCGCTGGCCGAACTCGAGGAGGTTCGCCGCGGGCTCGCCGAACTTGAAGGCCGTCGTCTCGCCGGGGGGCAGGTAATCGCTCTGCTTGACCTTCGGATTGCCGTCGATGGGCACCGTGGCCGAGAACTCGAGGATGCCGTCCATTCCGGCGACGGGCTCGACGTATTTGCCGGCGTCGTCGTAGGCCGCGAAAAGCGGGGCGCGATGGTTCATCGAACCGTGGCAGTTCGCGCAGATCGTCGACGAGTAATCCAGGAAGTCGACACGACCGCCGTTCGCCGCGCCGCCGATCGATTCGAACGGCCAGGGCGACGTATAGAAACCGCCGCCCTTCGGCTCCGGCGTGGCCCGGTATTCGGCCGGCATCTTGCGACAGGAGAACGTCTCCTGGATGAAGCGCACGCGCCGGAACGCGAGCGCGCTCGCGTACTGGGCCATGAGGCCCGCGTCCGTGAGCACGCCGGCCGCGGGCGCGGCGGCGGGGCCGTTCGCGCAATCGACGGGCGTGAACGTGCCGGCGGCCGGGTCGAACGTGGGGCAGGTGCCGCTCGTGGCCGTGAAGAGCTGGCGATAATCGCTGCCCTCGACGGTCACCTTCGCCGCGAAGAGCGGCGCGTTGTTGCGGTTCGGCGCCTCGTTCGCCGCCATTGCGCCCGAGCGGAACGTGTTCTTCCAGTAATCGATCATCACGGCGGCGAACCGCGGCGACGCCATGTACTGGTCGACGAACGTCTCGTAGACCTGCTTCGGATCCGCCGCGCTCCGGATGCCCTCGATTTCGTCGTTCTTCGGCAGCTTGCCGACGAGCTTCAGGCTCGCGGTGCGCAGCGCCTCGCTGTACGAGACGATGCGTTCGTCGAGCACGGTCTTCACCTCGCCGCCGCCCGTCGTCCCGCCGCTCGTCGTCGTCGGATCGCCGCCCGATCCGCCATTGCCGACGGTGGTCGACGCCGTGGATCCGCCCTCGCCGCCCAGAGAGGGCGGGCAGGGCTTGCCCCCATTGGCAGGCGGCCCGCCGAGGAGCTTGTTGGGATCGTCCGGGTTACACGCAGAAAGGACCAAAGAAAGTCCCATCAGCGCGGTCCCGGTCCACGCTCTCTTGCCCCATTTCATTGTCATTGCTGCTCCGCCATGATCCAAGGCTCCACCTTGGTCTTGAAAGCGTTGTATGCGTTCAGATCACCGTCGAATTTGTACATGTGCACGATCGGCTGCACCGGATCCGTCACCTGCAGGATCTGGCTCGCCGCCGGATCACCCGGCTTGATGCGCGCCCGCACCTCCTGGCATGCCGCCGAGGGCATCATCACATTGAGCTCCGACAGATCCATCGTGCCTTTCGCCTGCGGGTTTGCCCCGCCGTGGCATTTCATCATGCACGTCTGCATGGCCGGCACGACGTTCTGCTGGAAGTTCACGAGATCGTTACACCCCGTCCCCGGGCCCGCATTGCCGCCGTAAACCTCGATGAGCTCGAACGCGATCCCGAGATAGGCCCCCTTCTGCCAGTTCGTCAGGACGACCTCGCCGGTGCCGAGCGTGTTGTCTCCGCCGAGCGTGAACGTCTGGTCGAGGTTCGAGAAGCTGTCGACCGGATCCGGATCACCCGGTTGTCCGGGCACGTACACCGTGAAGACCGGGTGCACGATGTGGAGCGGTTTGTCCACCACGGGGTGCACCGTGATGTTCGTCAGCCGGAGCATCGTGGGCGCGTCGCTCGTGCCGCCGATCGCCTCCGCGAAGAACGCGATCGACATGTACTGGAAATCCTCGCCGAGCGCGTCGAGGTAGACCGTGTTCAGCGCGCCGCCGGGCAAAGGCCGGAACGGACGCACGCTCGGCCCGATATCGCCGTTGCCATCCGGCAGGCCGTCGGCCTCCGCCGTGAGCCACTCGAGGACGCCGGGCTTGACGTTCTCCGGAATCTTCGGCGCCTCGCCGCCGCCGTGGTTCGGCGACTCCGGGTGCGTGAGCAGAATGCTCTGCTCGGGCGCCTTGGTCACGATGCCCGGCCAGAACGTTATCGTCTGGTACCGCTCCTCGGGCGTCTCCCCCGCGAGGAACGGCGCCGGCGCCGAGCCGCCCTTCTTGTGGCAGATATTGCAATTCGCCACGAGGTCGGGCTCGATTTTCAGGAAAAGCTCGTACGGCGTCGGCCCCGCAGGCTCGCCCCCACCGGCCCCGCCCGCGCCCCCGCTCGCGCCGGTCCCCTCCGAGGAGCCCTCCGAGTTATTGCTCGAACAGGCGCTCATCCCCGCGATCGTGACCACAACGCCGAGCGACAGAAGCAGCCCCAGAATGGAGCGGCCCCGGGATCCGGTTTCACGAGAAGTTTTCACTGCCATAAAGGATCGAGGGTGATCCAGGTGGATCGATGCATGTCCACCCGGGGAGGCCCGGGAACCCGAGGGCGCGCGCCTTGTCCGGCATCGATCCGCGCGGTCCTCGTTTCGATTCGCCTCGTCTCGAGGATCGAGGACGAGGAGAGATCAGATCCGGATTATGCGCCCCTATTCCCGCCATGGGAAGGAGTTCTTGAAGCTCGACGACATCCTTGGTACCGAAAAGGGATGTCTCCCCGCCGCGCGTCGCTCGCCCTCGCGAGCGCGCTCCTCGCCGCGCTCGCCGCGTCGTCGGTCACGAGCTGCGTGCTCATCGCCGAGATTGATTACGATCTCATCCCCAAAGACACGGACGCCCCGGACGCAGGCGCGCCCGACAGCAGCGGCGACGCGGGCTGCACCTCGGACACGAGCTGCGACGACAAGAACCCCTGCACCGCAGACACGTGCACAGCGGGCGCGTGCGCGTCGACGCCCCTCGCGATAGGCACGTCGTGCGGCACCCCGGAGCCCTGCGTCGAAAGCTTCACCTGCGACGCGGCAGGCGCGTGCGTGCCCCAGCCGGTCGCCACGGACGACGGCGATCCGTGCACGACCGATTCCTGCGATCCGCAGACGGGGATGATCTCGCACGCAGCAGTCGGTGGTGCCTGCCTCTCGTGGGTCCCGCTGCCCGCGGAGAACGCGCCTTCGCCGCGCTTCAACCACACCGCGATCTGGACCGGCACGCACATGATCATCTGGGGCGGCGAGCGCGGCGGCTCGGATCCGCTGCTCGGCGACGGCGCGATCTACGATCCGATGGCGAAGACGTGGAAAGCCATGAGCACCGTCGACGCCCCCTCCCCGCGCTTCGGGCACACGGCCGTCTGGACGGGCCAGGTCATGATCGTGTGGGGCGGGTATTCGACGAACGGGCTGGTCGGCGCGGGCGCGAGCTACAACCCGAAGACCGATACCTGGACGCCGCTGCCGACGGCGAACGAGCCGACAGCGCGCATCCGGCACTCGGCCGTCGCGGCGGGCCTGTACATGATCGTCTGGGGAGGGACCGCGGGGACCGACCAGGCGCTGCTCTCCGGCGGCCGTTACTACATCCCAACGAAGACCTGGACCCCGACGAGCACGGTGGGCGCCCCGAGCCCACGCACGCAGCACTCCGCGACATGGACCGGCGAGCACATGATCGTGTGGGGCGGGATGGACTTCTTCGATTGGCTCGGCGACGGCGCGATGTACTCGCCGCTCGACGACCAGTGGACAGCAAAGACCTCGAACACGAACGCGGCGTCATTCCGCGAGTCCCACACGGCGGTGTGGACGGGCTCGGAAATCTTCATCTGGGGCGGCTGGAACGGCGGGCCCTACCTCGATACCGGCGGGATCTTCAACCCCAAGGACGGCGCGCAAGGCACGTGGGCGCCCATGAGCACGACAGGCGCGCCAAGCGCGCGGCGGTCGCACGTCGCGGTCTGGACCGGGTCGTCCATGGTCGTCTGGGGAGGCTGCGGCGATCTCGTCTGCACGGGGAGCCTCGGCGACGGCGGGAGGTACACGCCCGGGATGAACGGCGGGACGTGGGAGCCGATCCCCGAGGTGCCCACGCTGAGCTCACGCCGCGACGCGACGGCCGTATGGACAGGTTCGCGGATCCTCGTGTGGGGCGGCCGCGACGCCAATGGCGCGCTCGGCACCGGGGCCGAAGCGCAGCCCTGACAGATGCGCGGAGCGGAGCGGGGCGTTGCCCCGCACCCCAGCAGGGGGCTGTCCGCCCCCTGCACCCCGGACCAGGCACGGCCTGGACCGAGGGCCGAGAAACCGCGCAACGCGCGGTTTC
>NZ_JAGTJJ010000016.1:0-152696 GCF_028435365.1 Polyangium jinanense
GGGAGCCTCGGAGCCGGTGTCCATGCTCGCGCTTGTAGATGCGGGGATGCCCCCTGGAGGGGGACCCCATGATACCGTCCGAGCCAAGAACACCGGTCGAGGGCGCCGATCTCAGGTACGAGGACAAAGCCTCAAGCAGTGTACGGCGACCCTCTCCCAGCTTGCTGCCTACTACAGGGTGGGGTTGATACAAGCAGGGAGGCCGTGCAAGGCTCCGCAGCCCTCAGGGCGCTCGGCGCAGCCTCGCACGGCAGACTCGCAAGGCGCCCTCGGATAGCTCCGCCCGAACGTCACGCAGCAAGGTCGCTTTACCCGAGCGGCACCGCGAGCAAGACGACCTCCTTGCCGCGCACCTCGACCTTGTACCGCACGGGTTTCCCGTGCTTCTGCGCCATCTGCTTCTCGCTCGCCACGATCCGCGCGACGAACGCGTCCCGCGTGATGTGATCGACCGGATCCCCCACGCTCTTCTTCGCGCGGATGTAATCGTCGAAGATGCGCGCGTGATACGCGGCCTCGTCCTCCGCGCCGAGCGCCGTCGCCTCGCCGCCCGACGCCTGCTGTTTCGCGAGCGACTCGTCCACCGCGAGCGCCTCTTCGGGCTCCTTCCCCCGCACCGCCATGGCCGGCGGCGGCGCGCCGGTTTCGTCCTCCGGCATGCCGAGGAGCTGGCTCAGAAGGCTGTTCAGCCGCGAGGCGAGACCACCGAGCTCCGGATGCTCGATCTGGAAACGCAGGTCCGTCCGACCATTCATGATCGCGAGCAGCCCCTCCTCGATCTCCTCGATGGGCCGCATGATCGATTGCCCGAGGACATGCCCCGCCATGGCCACGAGCACGATGCCGAGCGCAATGGCCCCGAGAAACGGAAACAGTAACGTCGTCGCCGCCGGCGCATTCGCCCGCGCCACCGCCACGAGCAGCGCCCGCTTGCCGTCGCCATACCCGCCGAGCGGGCCCACCTTCACGCCGAAATCGGGCGGCAAGGCCGTGACGTCGACCGCCTGCCCCGTCGCGAGCGCCGACGCCGCGCCCGCTTCGAGCTGCTTCGTGTCGATCGCCGAGGCGAGGTCCGGCGCGCCGCCCTTCGATTGCGCGACGATTCGATAGCCGTCCTTGTCCTTCACCTCGAACCAGAGCGTGGCCCCGCTCGTTTGATTCGCCACGTCCGTCAAGCGAGCGTCGCCGAGCGCCGTCCCGAGCACGAGCCCGCCGAGCACCTGCCCGTTCTCGCCCCGGATGGGGGCCCACGACACGAGCAATTGCTCGTTCCGCGCCGGCGTCACCCACACATCCGAGCCCGCCCGCCCCTCGGCGAGCCCGGCCCGGAGCGCTGGGTAAATCCCGCCCAGATCATCCCCACGCAGGAAGGGCGAGCCGTCCCGGCCGAGCGCCGTGCCCTTCGCATCCACGATCGCCACGAGCGAGGGCCCGAGCCCAGCGATCGCAGGCGCTTTGCTGGTGGCGGTCTTGATACCGTTCGCCACACTGGTGGCTCCGTCGCTCCTGGCCTGGCCCGTGCCTGCGCTGAAGGGCTCACGCACCTTCGGATCCGCAGCCTGGGACGCGAGCCACCGCTCGACCTCCCCGGCCTGGACCCGAAGAACCGCCTCGGCGGCGACCAGCGCTCGGGCCGCGTCGGCCCGGGGCGACCCAGGGTTCAAGGAGGCCCGGGTCAAGGCAAACGCGAGCACCCCCACCACCAGCACGACCACCGTGAAAACGGTAATGATTTTTGCGCGCATGAAAGGCCGCCCTCCTTTGCGGGCGACGGGGTAAGGACGTTACCATCCGCCCGGGCGAGTCCTCAACCGTCCCTGCCGGAGTCCCATGATCGCAACGAACCCCGCCTCGCAGATCCTCGTCGTCGGTGACGCGCTCTTCGACGACCACCGCTCGCGCGGCTACCACCCCGAGCGCCCCGAGCGCCTGCACGCGGCGCGCGCGGCACTCGATCGTTGTGCTCGTGAAGGCCTCGGCATCACGCCCGTCGAGACACGTGACGCAACGGAAGAGGAGCTCGCGCGCGTGCACGACGAGGCCTACCTCGCGAGCCTCGCGAAGCTCGCCGGCCATCACGCCTCGCTCGATCCGGACACGTACCTCGCGCCCTCGTCCGTCGCCGCAGCGCGGCGCGCGGCAGGCGCCGGCATCACGCTCGTCGACGCGCTGCTCGATCCGTCGAGCCAGAAGCCAGGCGAGGCGCGTTCTCCCGGCCTCGCGCTTTTGCGCCCGCCGGGTCATCACGCGACGCGTAGCCGCGGCATGGGCTTCTGCCTCTTGAACAACGTCGCGGTCGCGGCCGCGAGCGCGCTCGCGAAGGGGCTCGAGCGCGTGGCGATCCTCGACTGGGACGTGCATCACGGCAACGGCACGCAGGACATCTTCTGGACCGATCCGCGCGTGCTCTACATCTCGCTGCACCAGTTCCCGTACTATCCGGGCACGGGCGCGGTGCACGAGAAGGGCGGCGGCGACGCGGAGGGCTACACGGTGAACGTGCCGCTCTCGCAGGGCGCGGGGGATCGGGTGTACGCCGAAGCGTTCCGGCAGATCGTCGATCCGGTGCTCGAGGCGTTCGAGCCGGAGCTCATCCTCGTGTCGGCGGGCTTCGACGCGCACCAGCGCGATCCGCTCGCGGACATGTGCGTGTCGGATCAGGGCTACGCGACGATGGCGACGCTGATCGCGCGCGCGGCGCAGCGGAACGCCGAGGGCCGGCTCGCGTTTTTCCTGGAAGGCGGCTACGACCTCTCGGCGCTGTCGAGCTCGCTCGCAGAGACGCTGATCAGCGCGGCGTCCGCCGTCTCGGCCGAGCCGAGGTCGAGCAACGCGCCGCCCGCCTCCTTCCGGCACACGGGTGAGGTCACGCAAGCCCGGACGACGGCCGCCGAGCGCTGGCGAGGGATCTGAAACAAAATCGTTGCACGCTAGGGCGAACCGTGTACAGTGCGCGCCCGGTGTTGCCCCTCAGGGGTCGTACCACGGTGGGTATAGCTCAGTTGGTAGAGCGCTGGTTTGTGGTACCAGCTGTCGCGGGTTCGAGCCCCGTTACTCACCCCAAGTCGTCGAGCTGATCCTCAGCGCGCGCGCTTCCGCCGCGCCAGACGCTCATTCCTCCGATCGTTCGCCTCCAGCGCGAGCGCCCGATCCTCCTCGGTCTCGCAGACGAGCGCCGGGACGAGCGCGGGCTTGAGCGTGCCGTCGACCTCCTGCATCGCCACGAAGGTCACGAACGCGTGCGCGCACCGCCAGCGCTTGCCCGAGGGCGCATCCTCGCCTTCGACGTCGACGAGGATCTCGACGGAGGTCCGAAACGCCGCCGTCACGCGGGCGCGGAGCAGCACGACTTGCCCGACCTTGATGGGCGCCTCGAACGAGACGTCGTCGAACTCCGCGGTCACCGCGAGCCGGCCGGCGTGACGCTGCGCGCAGATCGCGGCGCAGAGATCGATCCACGCGAGGATCTGCCCGCCGAACACGTTCCCGAGCGCGTTCGCGTGCGTCGGGAGCACGTACTCGGTCATCGTCGTGATCGAGTCGCTGACGTTGCGGGGAGGAAGCGAGGCGGCGAGGGTCGACATGGATGCCGGGTACCACGGAGGCGTGGCTCCCGTCACCCCACCTCGATCTCGGCCTCCGGCGAGGGCGGCAGCTCCGACTTGCTCGCGCTCGTCATTTGCAGCCGCCCGAAGATCGCCTCGGCGCGCGCATCCATCGTGCTCGCCTCCTTCTGCACCTCTTCGTTGCCCGCGAGCTCCGGGTTCTTCCGCAGGAAACGCGCGTAGGTCTTGAACGTCCGCGCGAGCTCCACCTCGTTGCCGCTCTGCTCGAAGATCGCCACGGCGCGGTCGAAGTACTCACGCGCGCTCGTCGTATGCGCGTGGCCCCAGCCGCCGGCCGCCGTGATCTCGCCGAGCGTCCGGAGCGCCGCCGCGAGGTGCACCTTGCTGCGCACGGAGGCGAAGAGGTCGACCGCGCGGCCGATGCAGTCGCGCGCCTTGCCGAGGTCGCCTTGCATCAGGTACGCCTTGCCGAGCGCGCGGAGCGTCTCGGCGAGCTTCAGCCGATCGCCGAGCTCGTCGCACAGGCCCTCGGCGCGCACGAGCACGCCGATCGCCTTCTCGGGCTCGCCGCTGCGGTAGTACGTCGTCCCGATGTTCGTCAGCACGAGCGCGATCTTGTTCCGATCGCCGATCTGCTGCGCCACCTCGAGGGCCTCCTCGAACATCACGAGCGCCTTCTGAAAATTCCTGCGCTCCTCGGCGATCGTCCCGAGGTTGTTCAGCGTCGTCACCACGCCGACGAGGTCGCCGACCTCGCGCCGGATCGCGAGCGACTGCTCGAACGCCTCGAGCGCCTCCTTGAACTGCCCCGAGTCCTGCAGCGCGAGGCCCACGTTGTTGAGCGACAGCGCGATCGATCGCCTGTCGCCGAGCTTCTGCCGACGCGTGAGGCCGTCGCGGAAGCTCGTGAGCGCCGACTCGTACTCACCTTTGAGCCAGGCGATCTTGCCGAGGTCGTCGATCGTCGAGGCCACGCCGCGCTCGTCGCCCGAGGCTTCGAAGAGCGACATCGCCGTCGTCAGGTGCCGCTCGCCCTCGTCGAGCGAGCCCATGTCGCGGAAGAGCCGGCCGATGCGGTTGTGCGCGGCGCCGCCCTTCTTCTTCATGTCGAGCCGGTACGCGAGCGTCAGCATCCCGCGGAACGCCGCCATCGCGTCGTCGATGTAGCCCATCGACTGGAGCACGTCGCCGTACGCGTGCAGCGCGTCGATCCGCGCGCCGTCGTGCGAGTCGCCGAGCAACTCCAGGCCTCGCTGGTAGTACTCGCACGATTTGCCGTTCGCGTACCTGCGCCGCGCCACGGCCGCCGCCTCCAGGTACGCGAGGCCCGCCTGGATCGACTCGCCGGCTTGCTCGCGGTGCCGCGCGAGCGACGCGATCCGCTCCTCGCTCGTGCGCACGCCGGGCTGATGCTCCATCCAGTCGGCGATGACGCGGTTGGAGAGGCTCTTCGCGTCGGTGCTCGTCTCCGACGCGATCGCCTCGCGCTCCTCGCTCCGCGCCCAGGCGTACTCCACCGAGCCCGGAAAAATCGTCCCGGCGCGGCGCACGATCCACCCGTTCTTGCAGAGGCCGTCGAGCATGCGCCCGATCCGCGCGACGTCGCCCGTCTCCTCCTCGACCCAGAGGTCCGGCGCTTCGAGCCCCGTGCGCGCGAGCGCCACGAACGCGCCGCTCCAGAACACGGCGCCCATCGCCGCCGCCTGCTCGAGCACGGTGCGCTCTTCCTCGTCGAGTGAGGCCACGCGCGCCTCGACCGCGTCCTCGACCGTCGCCGGCAGCCGCGCCGCCCTGAGCCGCTCCGGGTGGAGCACGAGCCGGGTCTCGCCCTCTTCCGTCGTGGCCTCGGCGATCACGCCCTCGGCCGCGTAAATCTCCACCATCTGCGCGAGGAGCCCCGGGTTCCCTCGCGCGAACGCACACGCCGTCTCGATGAGCGGCGCGGGCACCTCACCGCCGAACGCAAAGACCGCGAGCATCGCGCTCGACACACGCGCGCTGTCCGCGTCGCCGAGCGGACCGAGCGAGAGCAGCGTGTGCCTTCGCTCGCCCACGCGCGCCCAGTCCTCCTGCCGGTAGACGAGATCATCGCGGCCCGTGCAGATCACGAGGATCGGGCCCGTCAGGTATTCGAGCAGGTAGCGAAGCAGCGAGAGCGCGTCCTCGTGCGCCTCGTGCAGATCTTCGAGCACCAGGATGAGCGGACCCTTCTGCGCGTCCGCTTCGAGGAACGCCTTCACCACGGCGCGGCGCACGAGCTCGGCTTCGTGCGGGTCGTCGCTCACGGCGCGCGTCAGCGGGCTCTCCTCTTCGGTCAGACCGAGGAGCTGCCCGAGGAACGTCACGGCGTCGCTCACGCGCCGCGGCTCGAGCACGCCTTCGAGTTGCTGCCGGATCGCCCTGCGCGCCTCGTCCGGGTCCATGCCGCGCACGAGGCCGAAGCGCGAGCGGATGAGCCGCGCGAAGGGCGAGAACGACACCGAACCGTCGCGCGCGCTGCCTTCGAACGCGCGGACCTCGTTCTTGCGCGACGCGACGAACTCCGCGACGAGCCGCGTCTTGCCGATGCCTGCGGGTCCGACGATCGTCACGATGCGCGTGTCGCGCCGCTCTTCGACGGCGGCGAGGCTCTCGGCGAGCAGGGAAAGCTCTTCGTCCCGGCCCACGAGCGGACACGCGGGCGCGCGTGGCGCACTGACGTTTGGTCTCTCGGTCTCCATCGAGCTCCGCGGAGGTCTGGCGAGGGAGGTTTTTCTCCGACGCGGCGAGGGTATAGCCTTGCCCGCTCCGAGGAAAGCGGCGCCGGGTGCATTTCGAGCCCCGATGCCTTTCGGGAAGCCTGGAGCAGCGACAAGTCGCTGCTCCGCGAGATCGCGTAGCGAGCTCGCCTCGGGGGGTGAATCGGCCGGGCTCTGCCCGGACGAGAGGGGGACGCGAGGCGTCCCCCTCGGGACTAAGACGGCCGGAGCCGTGGGCGGAAGACCCGGAAGCTCGGGCCGCCCGGGGTGCGCCCGGTACGGCGCAGCGACCTCCTCCGTTGCCACCACTTCTCCAGGCCGATGACCGGCAGGACCACGAGGGCGGCGGCCGTGGATTTCGCCCACTCCGAAGCGCCGAGCGGGGCCGAATCGAAGAGCGTGTGCATGAACGGCAGGTACACGAACCCGAGCTGGAGCAAGAGGAGCGCTCCGATCCCGACGTACACGAGCGGGTTCGAGAACAGCCCGATCTCCAGGGACGATCCGTGGAGCGAGCGGCAGTTCAGGAGGTAGAACACCTGGAACAGGACCATCGTGGTCACGGCCATCGTCTGCGCCTCGCGCAGCGCGAAGTCCGGCGGCAGTCCGGCGTCGAGCTTGTCTCGGTACTCCATCAAGAAGAGCCCCACCGCACCGGCCGTCATGAGGAGCGCCACGACCACCGTCCGCGCGAGCACGAACCGCCCGAGGATGGGCTCGTCGGTGCGGCGCGGCGGCCGCTCCATCAGGTTCGGCTCCTTGGCCTCGAACGCGAGCGGGAGCGACAAGGTCACCGTGGCGACGAGGTTGATCCAGAGGATCTGCACGGGCGCCATCGGCAGGAGCGGCCGCCCGCCTTCGAGCGGGAAAAACAGCACCGCGATGAGCAGCACGAGCGCCTCGCCGATGTTCGTCGGCAGCACGAACGCGAGCGCCTTGATCAGGTTGTCGTAGACACGCCGGCCCTCCTCCACGGCCGCGCGAATGCTCGCGAAGTTGTCGTCCGTGAGCACGATGTCGGCCGCTTGCTTGGCCACGGCCGTCCCCGTGATCCCCATCGCGACGCCGATGTTCGCCTGCTTCAACGCCGGCGCGTCGTTCACGCCGTCGCCCGTCATCGCCACGACTTGCCGCGCGGCTTGCAGCGCCTCCACGAGCCTGAGCTTGTGCTCCGGCGCCACGCGCGCGAACACGTTCTGCGTCCGCGCCGCCTTCGCGAGATCCGCGTGCGACATCGCGGAGAGCTCGCGGCCCGTGACGACCTCGTCCGCAGGTCCGATGAGCCCGAGCTCGATCGCGATTGCCTTCGCCGTCACGGGGTGATCGCCCGTGATCATCTTGACCGTGATCCCCGCGTGTTGACACGCCTTCACCGCCTCGATCGCCTCCGGCCTCGGCGGATCGATCATCCCCACGAGCCCGAGCAGCTCGAGCCCACACGCCACCTCCGCCTCGCCGAGCCCCACGAGCGGCTGCTCCGGCTTGCGTGACGCCACCGCGAGCACGCGCATCCCGCGCGACGCCATCGCCTCCACGTGCGTGAGCACGACCTGTCGATCGAGCTCTGCTCCGCCGGCGAGCCGACTCGCGCGGCCGAGCACCACCTCCGGCGCGCCCTTCATCAAGATCTCTTGCTCGCCCGCGGCCGACGCGTGCAGCGTCGCCATGTACTTGTGCTCCGACTCGAACGGGATCGCGTCGCGTCGCGGCGCCTCCTCGTGCAACGCGTCGCCCGTCATCCCGAGCTTCTGCGCGGCCACGACGAGCGCCGCTTCCGTCGGATCCCCCGTGATCCCGAAGCCCCCGCCCTCACGCTGCACGAGCCGCGCGTCGTTGCACAGCGCGGCGGCGCGGAGCAGCGCGCGCACGTCGTCCGGCGTCGCGCCCAAAGGCTTCCCGTCGCGCCTGAGCTCGCCTTTCGGCTCGTACCCCACGCCCGACAGCTCGTACGCGTCCGACGGCGTCCAGATCGCGGACACCGTCATCTCGCTCCGCGTCAGCGTGCCCGTCTTGTCCGTACACACGACGCCCGCTTGTCCCAGCGTCTCGACGGCCGGCAGCTTCCGCACCACCGCGCGCCGCGCTGCCATCCGTCGCACGCCGATCGCCAGCGAGATCGTGATGATCGCCGGCAGGCCCTCCGGGATCGCCGCCACCGCCAGCGTGATCCCCGCGAGGATCGCTTCGAGGAAGGGGTAGCCGCGCACGAGCGCGACGGCCACCAAGAGCGCCGCCACGATCGCGATCGCCACCGTCAGCACCTGCGCCACGCGCGCGAGCGAGCGCGTGAGGGGCGTCTCGAGCTCCGTGGCTTCGCGCAGCAGTGATGAGATCTTCCCGATCTCCGTCTGCGCGCCCGTCGCCACCACCACGGCTTGCCCCGTGCCCGTCGTGATCAACGTGCCGCCGTGGACCATGCTCTTCCGATCGGCCACGGCGGCGTCCTTCGGCGCTGGCTCGACGTGCTTGCGCACCGGCACCGACTCCCCCGTCAGCGGCGCCTCGTCGGCCGCGAGGTTCTTCACGTGCAGGAGCCGCATGTCTGCGGCTGCCTTGTCACCGGCCGCGAGCAGCACGACGTCGCCGGGCACGAGCTCTTCCGCGGGCACGGTGATCTTTCCGCCGTCGCGCAGCACCGTCGCGAGCTCGGGCACGAGGGCCGAGAGCGCCTCGATCTCCTGACCTGCGCGGTACTCCTGGATGAAGCCGATCAGCGTGTTCAGCACGACCACGCCGAGCACCACCGCGCCGTCCGTGTACTTCCCGAGCGCGAAGGCGAGCGCCGCGGCCGCGATGAGCACGTAGATGAGCGGGCTCTTGATCTGCCGGAACAAAAGCGCGAGCGGGCCTTCCCGGGCGGCCCTCGGCAGCACGTTGGGTCCATGCTCCGTGAGCCTTCGTGTGGCCTCCGTGGAGAGCAGCCCGTTTTCGGAGCTCCCAAGGGCTACGAGTACGGCCTCGGTGGGCTCCGCGTAGTACGCTTTCTGCTCGGTCCGGGCGGGCGCGGGCACAACTTGCTTCATGTCCTTCCCCGACCCCTTCACGGCGCGTGCCGAGTCCTTTCAACGCTCGGGGCTACGCTCGGACGAGCCGAGCTGCGCCCCGAACCCCGATCGTTTCGTTTCGAACGGGCGGGGGAGCGCTTCCGGTGCCCATGGGCCGCGGGCCGGGGTAAGCTCCCGGCGTGAGCGACCAAGGGGAACGGCCGAGCTACGACCCGGCCGAGGTGCGCCGATGCATCACGCTTTGTTTCAGCGCCAAGGATCTACGCGAGCTCGCCGAGGGCCTCGGCGCGACCGGCCTGCCCGGCGAGGGTCGCGGCATCCAGGACGTTGCGCGTGAGGTCATCCGGCACTTCGAGCGACAAGGCTCGCTCGATCGTCTCGTCGAAGCGCTGAAGCAAGCGCGACCGCTCATGGAGTGGCCCGCGCCGCTCCAGCGCGCCGGCGTAGCGCCCGCCTTCCCGCCGCCACCTCCGCTCGCGCCGCTCACACCCGAGGCCGCTGCCGCGCCCGCTGCCGAGCCCGCTGCCGCGCCCGCTGCCGCTCCCGCACCCGAGACCGCTCCCGCGCCCGCGCCCGAAGCCGCCTCCGCGCCCGCTGCCGCTCCCGCTCCCGCGCCCACTCCCACCGTCGTCGAGCCTCCCCGCGGCCCTGACGCCCCGCTCCTTCGGGATCCGTACGCGCCCGTCTGGCCCGGCACGGCTTCGCGCGAGCCTGCCCGCCCCGTCGACGGCCGCCGCTTCACCTTGCTCTTCGCCATCGCCGGCATCGTCATCGTCGTCGCCTCCGTTGGCGCTTTCCTCGTCGGCCGCGCTGGTGCGAACTCGTCTGGCCCGGCCCCGCTCCTCGCTGGCACCGACGCGCAGGCCAAGGGCGAACGACCTCTCCGCGAAAGTGGCCCTTCGCGCCTCGCGGCCGACGCCGTACGTCGCAGCCTCGGCAACCTCGCGCGTGGCTGCGACTTGCCTCTCGGACCCAACGAAGAGCCGAGCACCGACCTCTTCAAGAGCGCCTACGAGCAATGCGGCATGCGCCCCATGATCGGCCGTCCGCCCTCGATCGGCCGCTCCTCGCGCCCCGCGGACGCCCCCGGCGGCTCGCCCCCTACCTCCGACGACGCCAATCCTGCCGACACCCCCGCGCCCGCAAAGGCCCGCGCCGCGCCCGCGACCCAGCCCCGCAAAGCGCCTGCCACCTCGGACAAACCCGCGCTCCCGGACAATGGCACGGCCTGCGTCGACCGTTGCTCCGCCACGCAGAAACAATGCAATCGCGGCTGCGGCAGCGAGCCGACGCTGAGCAGCGAGTACGGCCGCTGGCAATCCTGCCAGGCGCAGTGCCTCTCGGCCGCGTCGCGCTGCCGGCTCGCGTGCCAGTGAGCGCTACGCCTCCACGCGCTCGCTCGGCGTCACGAATGCGAGCTTGTACCCTTCCGGATCCGTCACCACGAGCTCACGCGTGAACCACGGCTGGTTGCGCGGCCCGTCCACCGCAGCGCCGGAGGCCTCGGCCCGGGCGCGCAGATCGTCGAGCGACACCTCGTCGCTCGCGTAGAAACACAGGATCACCCCGAGCCCGCGTTGCCCCGGCAGCTCGACGCCGCTCGGCATCCCGACCAGGAACACGTCGGCGTACCGGGCCCAGCGCAGGTGCACGAACACGCCGTCGCGATTCACGCAGTGGAAACCGAGCGACTCGTAAAACGCCGTCGAGCGCGCCGGGTCCGAGACGAGCAGCCTCACGTGGGAGGGCATGAGGTAGGGTTCGTCGGGGGTCATGCGCTCTCCCTAGCACGGCCGGGCGCGCGTCGGGATGGCCCGGCGCGCGCCCTCGTCGCTCTTCGGCTCTTCTAACGAGAAGGCGCGGCCTTCGCGACCGGCGACGGCTGGAGCACGGAGCTCGCGCCTGCGTGGCGCGGAACGAGCTCCTCCACGAGCACGTGCTCCTTCGGGTAGTTCTTCGCGAGCCACACGCTGCAATTCCGCGCGTACTGATCGAAGTATTGATACTTCGCCGAGTAATTCACGCAAACCTCGAAGGCCTTCTTCGCCTGCAGCTTCTGCGGCTCGCTCGCCTCGTCGAGCTTCTCGTAATAAGCTTTCCGCAGCTCCTCGTACGTGAGGGTCGTCCCGGGGATCGTGCCGTTCCCCCGCCATTCCTTGGGGATCGGCGCCGCGCGGAACTCCGCGACGAACTTGCCCCACAACATCCCCACGCGCGACGCCGAGGCAATCACCCACTTCGGCGGCGGCGCGGGATTCAGCGTCACCACCTGCCCGTAGGCCTTCTCCACCTCCTCGATCGCCGGCCGCTTCTTCTTCACCCAATCCACGACCTTCGTGTTGATGTGCTTCATCACCGATTCACGGTCCGCGGGCCCCTTGTATTCGGGATACCGGATCGCATCGGCCTCGACCCGTTTTTCCTCGGCGAAGAAGAACAACGCCTCGCCCACGTCCGTCACCGCCCGCCCGACCCGCCGCGCCTGGTCCTGGTCGCTGCCCCCCTGCGCCGCGAGCTCCTTCAAGCTGGCCTCGGGATTCTTCCACGCCGCGCGCACGACCTCGAACTCCTTCGCCGCGCCCTTCTTGTCGTCGAGCTTCGCCATCGAGCGCCCGAGCAGCGTGTGCGCGTGGATCCGATCCTGCAGTCCACCCCCCTTGTCCACCGCCGCCATCCATTTCTGGAGCCACCCGCGCGCGTCGAGCCATTTCTCCTCGCCGACCAGGAAATCCGCCATCACGACCGCGAGCCGCGCCGACTCCTCCGGCTGCTTCGCCCCGTAATTCTTCGCGAAAAGCTCGACGTCCAGGGCGGCCGCCTTCTGGTCCTTCAGCCCGCTCCGCAGCATCACGGCCTCGGCCAGCGCGGCCGGCGCCTGCGCCATTTGCGGGAACTTGCGGGCGGCCGCCTCGTGGTAATTCGCGGCCTCGGCGAATTCACCGATCGACTGCAGGTTCGTGGCGACGAGGAACGCCGCCTCCTTGCCGTAATCCGTGTAATCGAGCCGGTTCTTCGGGTCGAGGATCATCTTCCGCACGGCGATCGCCTTGTCTCGCTTGTGCGCCGCCTCGAACGCTGCCGCCGCCTTCACCAGCGCCTGCCCGGCCGCCGCGCAACCCGGCTCGTTCTTCTCGCAAAGCGGCTTGCCGCTCTCGTTCCACGTCTTCAGGAACGCCTCCGCATCCGCCGCCGGATCGGCCGCCGCCGCCCCTTCCGCCTTCGGTGCCGGCGCCGGCGCCGGCGTGTCCTCGGCGCCCGCGGCCCCCGTGACGAGTAACGACACCCCCAGAATCACACGCGAGCTCCACCGCTTCGGGTTCATGTGCACCTCGATGCCTGGTTTGTTGTATCACACCCGCGCCCCCGGACGGATGGCCGGGATCGCGGACCGCAGATAGACGGAGCGACACGCCGTTTCTTGGTGGGTTCCTGCGATCCTCCGGCGAGGGGCTTCCCAAGGGCGGCGCGCGCGGGTGATGATGGCTCCGTTCATGGACTACGTCGCTCCGTCGAAGGTCGTCTCCACCATGCTCGACGCGGGCGCGGCCAAGGCCGCGGCGTCGCTCCGGGACCTCGTGATCCGCGGCTTCCTCTCGGGCGCGCTCCTCGGCTTCGCCACGAGCCTGGCCGTCACCACGACCGTCCAGACCACCCTCCCGGTCGCCGGCGCGCTCGTCTTTCCCGTCGGCTTCGTGATGATCGTCCTGCTCGGGTTCGAGCTCGTCACGGGCAACTTCGCGCTTCTGCCCATGGCGATGCTCGACAAGCGCGTGACCCTCTGGCAGGTCCTCCGCAACTTCGGCGTCGTATTCTCCGCGAACCTCGTGGGCAGCCTCTTTTATGCGTGGCTGCTCTCGATCTCGCTCACGATGGCGGGCAGCGTCCCGCCCGACGCCGTCGCGAACAAGATCGTCGCCATCGCCCAGGCGAAAACCCAGTTCCCCCAGTACGGCCTCGCCGGCCTCCTCGGCGTGTTCGTCCGGAGCATCCTCTGCAACTGGATGGTTTGTCTAGGCGTCGTCATGGCCATGACGTCCACGTCGACCGTCGGCAAGATCGCCGCCGCTTGGCTACCGGTTTTCGTGTTTTTCGCGCATGGCTATGAGCATTCGGTCGTGAACATGTTCGTCATTCCGGCCGGCATGATGCTCGGCGCGAAGGTGACGTTCGCGGACTGGTGGCTCAAGAACCAGCTCCCGGTCACGGCCGGCAATTTCGTGGGCGGCTGCCTCTTCACGGGAATGGCGCTTTACTTCACGCACAAACCCAAGCCCGAGGCCGCCGCCCAGGCCCCCGCGCCCCCGGAGCTCGCCGCGCCGGCCCCTGCGCTCGTCCTCGTCCCCGAGCCCCCCGTGCTGGAGCTGCTCGCGAGCGAGCCCGAGCCCACGTCCGAGCGCGAGCCGGCCGCTGCTACGGATTCAGCTTGATCACGCCGCAGCCGATCCGGGCGCCCGCATTGCCCGACGGCTGCGAGATGAAATCGTCCGGATCTGCGTGCACCATGAATGCGTGATTCACGACGTCCGTCGTGGACTCGTCCCCGAGGGTCCAGAGATCCGTTCGGAGGGCGAACGACGCCTGTCCCATCATGTCCGCCTTCACGTTGCCGATATCGCCCCGATGAAACGGCGGCCTTCCCCACTCCCCGTGCGCCTCGTTCGTCGGGTTCCAGTGCCCCATGGCATTGTTTCCGTCCATCCCGCAGTCGGGCATTTCGTGGATGTGCACCGCGTGGACGCCGGGGACGAGGCCATTCAAGTGGAGGTTGAGCCGCACGAGCCCATTCTCCTCGGTGAACACGGCCGTCCCCGTGACGGTCTGGCCCGTCGAGGGCGTGATTTCCGCCGTCGCCCGGGCCCCGTCCTTTACGCCCTCCGGGTTTTCGGCGACGTCGTCACTGCACCCGCAGAGCACCGCCAGAACACACGCGCCCAAGACCGCGAAAGGATGGCCTTTCTTCGTCACGTACCCCTCCCCTGCCGTTGGTCCTCCAAGCATCCCTGCCTGGAAAGTTCGCGCATCATGGCGCGTTCGCCGGGCTCGGCAAGCGTCCCTTCGTGGGCCTGATCGCCTCGTCGAAGGTGTAGCCAAGGAACGCCTGGGAACGGTAAGCTCCGGCCTCGTATGCGAATGTGTCCGGAGTGCCGCGAGGGCTACGAGGACGACGTGCCCGTATGCCCGGCGCATGGCGCGGCGCTCGTATCGCCCGATTTTTTTCCGACGGACGACACGCTCGAGCCCGGCACGATGGTCGGCGAGTACCGCATCGACCGCAAGATCGGCGGCGGCACGTTCGGCGACGTCTATGCCGGCGAGCACCCGCTCATCGGCAAGAAGGTCGCCGTCAAGGTCCTGAACCGGCGCTTCGCCTCGGACCCGGAGGCCGTCTCCCGATTCATTGCCGAGGCGCGCGCGGTGAACAAGATCCGCCACCGCAACATCATCGACATCTTTTCTTTCAACACGCTCCCCGGCGGACGGCATTACTTCGTGATGGAGTATGTCGAGGGCCAGACCCTCGCCGCGCTCATCCAGCAGAAGCGCCGCCTGCCGATCCCGACAGCCCTCCAGATCGCCCAGGGCGTCGCCTCCGCACTCGACGCCGCGCACGAGGCGGGCATCACGCACCGCGACCTCAAGCCGGAGAACGTCTTCCTCGCCGCCGAGCGCGACGGCTCCCATTTCCCCAAATTGCTCGATTTCGGCATCGCGAAGCTCATGGACGACGACGTCGCCCACAAGACCGGCTCGGGCGTCCTGCTCGGCACCCCGCTCTACATGTCCCCCGAGCAAGCGCGCGGCAAAAAGGTCGACGCTCGGTCCGACATCTATTCGCTCGGCGTCATGATCCACGAAATGCTCACGGGCGTGGTGCCGTTCGCGGGCGACTCCGCGATGGACGTCGTCCTCAAGCACGACACCGAGCCGCCGCCGGCCATGGCGAGCGTTTGTCCGGACCTCCCGCCCGCGCTCGACGCGCCCGTCCTCGCCATGCTCGAAAAGCGGCCGCGCAATCGCCCCGCGTCGGCGGGCGAGGCGGTCGCGGCCCTCGTCGCGCAGGCCGCTCTGCTCGAGCTCGTGCCCCGTCCCCCCTTGCCGTCGAGTGTCGAGAGCGCCCGCGCCCCGCTCGAAAGCGAGGGCCTCCGCGCCACGGCGCAGGCGGGTCGATCGGCTCCTGCGGAGACGCCGCACGCGCGCTCCGAGCCTTCGTCCACCGAGCGCATGTCCGCCCTCGATTCGTCGAGCGTAAACCGAAAAAATGGTCCGTCCGCGCGGTGGCTCTTCGCCGCGCTCGGCATTGCGGCAATCGGCGGGACGGCCTCGCTCATGGCGCGGAGCCCTGCCCCGAGCGACGAACCTTTCGGGCCCGGCGCGAGCTCCGGCATGCAGGTCGAATCGCCCGAGCCCGAGCGAATCCCGACCGCCGCGCCTTCCCCCGCGCCGCCCGAAATCAGCCCCGCGCCCGCGCCCACGACGACGACCTCGGCCTCAGTGGCCCCGCAACCACGCCCGGCCAAACCTGCAAAGACCAAACCGCCGTCGAAGACGCCGAACCTCGATCCGATCCTCGGGGAGCGCGAATGAGGCGCTCTGCGATTGCCTTTTCGCTCGCGCTTGCCGTGACCGCCTCCGCCGCGCGTGCACAATCGCCAGAAGGCCCATCCATCGCCGTCGCCGAGGCGCTCTTCCAGCAGGGCCGCAAGCTCCTCGACGAGCAGCGTTATGCCGAGGCTTGCATGAAGCTCGCCGAGAGCCAGCGCCTCGACCCGAAGCTCGGCACGCTGCTGAACCTCGCCGTCTGCCACGAGAAGGAAGGAAAAATCGCGACGGCCTGGGCCGAATTCACGTCGGCCGTCTCGCTCGCCCGCGGCAAAGGGCAAAAGGACCGCGAGCAATTCGCGCGCGACCACGTCGTCGAGCTCAAGAAGAAGCTCGCCTACGTGGTCCTGCGCATGGAAGCTCCGCCCGCCGGACTCGGCATGAAGCTCGACGACAAACCCATCGACGTCGCCGCGCTGAACGTCCCCTTGCCAATCGACCCGGGCAAACACACTGTCACGGTGGTTGCTCCGGGCAAACGGGCCTGGACCGGCGAGGTCGTCGTCCCCTCGCAGCCGGGCGAGATTCCCGTCGTGATCCCCGCCCTCGAGGACGCGCCGGAGCCGCCGCCCGAGGCGCCGAAGCCCCCGCCGCCCGAACCCTTGCCCCCCATTTCGCAGCCGAAGCCGCCGCCCGCGGAGCGTTCCATACCCGCGCCGACTAGCCCGAGCGCCTCCGCCATCCTCATGGTCACCGGATTCGGCGGCGGCGGCGCGGCGCTCCTCGTGGGGGCGGTGACGGGGATCGTCACATTGGCCAAGGCGAGCGAGATCTTGCCGAATTGCAATGGCTCGTCATGCCCCGGACAAGCCGATGCACTCGCCACCGCGAACACCCTGGCGAACGTTTCGAACATCGGGTTTGGCGTGGCCGTCCTCGGCCTCGGCGTGGGCATCGCGGGCGTCGCGCTCGCGCCGAAACGTGAGAACGCGCCCCCGCACGCCGTCTCCGTCACGCCCCTCGTCGGGCCCGGCGTGCTCGGGCTCCGCGGCACCTTCTGACGGTCAGAGGCACGTCTCCGACTTGCAATCACACGAGCCGCCGCAGACCTGATCGATCTCCACGGCGGTATCACACGTGGCCGTGCAGCGGTTGTCGCCGCAGATCACGGTCGCGCCCACGCAGCTCTGGCCCTTGCAGACGAGGCTGCATTGGCCGTCGGGGCCGCATTTCACGGTCAAGTTGTGACAACCTCCCTCCTCGCAGACGACCTCGCAGGGAGAGCCACCCATGCAGTTCACGAGGACGTCGTTGCATTGGTCCTTGCATTCGAGCCGGATGGGTGACGGCTTCGTATCGAGGGGCAAGGTCAAGGTCCCGGCGTCCATGTCGGCCTGCATGCACTCGTTCGGCTGATCGCACACGCGCAAGCACACGTTCCCGGCGCACGAATCGCATTCGGCGCTCGGACAAACTCCGGGCAGGGCCGCCCATCCGCATCCCTCGCAAGTCCCGGGCTGGTTCATCGGCGCGATGCAAACGGCGTCGTCCTTGCACCCCCCCATCATCCGGTTGCAATTCGTGTTGCAATCCGTCCCCTCCGCATTGCAGGCATAAAAGCCGCACGCCTCCTCGTCGCAGGTCTCGCCGGGTTCGTCCGTCGCCGAAAGCCCCGCGATCCCCGCGACGAACTGGCAACCGAAGGCCACGAGGCCCGAGGCCCACACCAGCAGGGCGATCCGCGCCGCCTTCCCTGTTTGCATGATTGCACCCTCGGGCCGAGGATACCACGGGATGCGCACGCAGGGCCTTCGCCGTGGTAGGCTGTGCGGCCATGTCGGCGAAAAGCACGTTGCCCCTTCATTCCCGGCCCAAGGAGCTGCGCCTCGACGGATTCTCGCTCACCGTGATCGAGGGCCCCGGCGCCGGCACCTCGCTGCGCGCCCAGATGAGCGAGGTCTCCGTCGGCACGGCCCAGGGAAACGACCTCGTGCTCCCCGATCCCACCGTCTCCCGCCACCATTTCAGCCTCTCGGCGACGTCCGAGGGGTATCTCTTGAAGGACCTCGGCTCCTCGAACGGCACCTGGGTCTCCGGCATGCGTGTCCTCTCGGGCTACGTCGAGCCCGGCGCCCGCGTGCGCGTCGGCCGCACGACGCTGCTCGTCGATCAGGTGAACGAGGACATCTGCGAAGCGCTGAGCCCCGAGGACGGCTTCGGCCCGCTCCTCGGGGCGAGCGCCGCCATGCGCCGCATTTTCGCGGCCTTGCCACGCGTCGCGCAATCGGAAAGCACCGTCCTCCTCGAAGGCGAGACCGGCACGGGAAAGGGCGTCCTCGCGGCGGCCATTCACGAGGCGAGCCCGCGCGCGTCGGGCCCGTTCGTCGTCCTCGATTGCGCGGCCATCGCGCCCACGCTCATCGAGAGTGAGCTCTTCGGGCATGTCAAAGGCTCGTTCACGGGCGCGCAGAACGACCGCGCGGGCGCGTTCGAGCAGGCGAAGGGCGGCACCATTTTCATCGACGAGATCGGCGAATTGCCGCTCGACATGCAGCCCAAACTGCTCCGCGCCCTGGAGGAGCGCAGCGTGAAGCGCGTCGGCAGTAACCAGCGCGTCAAGCTCGACGTCCGCGTGATCGCCGCGACGAACCGCGACCTGCGCACCGAGGTCAACCGCAACACGTTTCGCGCCGACCTCTTCTACCGGCTCAACGTGGTTCGTATCCACGTCCCGCCGCTGCGCGAGCGCACCGGCGACATCGAGCGCCTCGCGCGCCATTTCCACGCCGAGCTCGTCCCCGACCAACCCATCCCGGACGAGCTTCTGGAGTCGCTCCGCCGGCAATCGTGGCCCGGCAACGTGCGCGAGCTACGCGCCGCGATCGAGCGCGCCGTGCTCCTCAATGATCCGGCCGTCCTGGCGCTCGGAAACGAGGTCGAGTCGGGCCCCGGGATGAAGGAGCGGGACGACGACATCGACCTCGAAGTGCCTTTCCGCGTGTGCAAACAAAAGGCCTCGGATCAATGGGAGCGGCGTTATGTGCGGGCGCTGCTCCGCGCGACGAACGACAACATCTCCGAGGCGTCGCGCCGGGTGAAGATGGACCGCAGCCACCTCAGGACGCTCTTGCGGAAATACGGCTTCCGTGGGGCGGACGAGGGCGGAAGCTGAGAGCCACGAGCGCCGTCGATCCAGCGGTGGCGGTTGGCGAGAACTCCTCGGCCCGTTTCGTTCATCGCGGCACCTCCTCGATTACCCTTCGTCGCGCTCGAGCCGTACCTGGCCGAGCACGCCGTGGTTCGCCGCGCCGAAGAGGTTGTCCGGGTCGACGGCCTGCTTCACGTCCCGCATGAACGTGCGCGCGCCCTCCGAGTAGATGTCCTTCACGAAATCCTGCCGGATCTTGCCGATGCCGTGGTGGTGGGACAGAGAGCCCCCAGCGGCCAGGATCTCCTCGCGCGCGGCGTGCTCCAGCTCGGCATATTGACGTACGGGATCTTCGACCCCTTTGGCATAAAAGCCGAGGTAGAAGTAGATGCAGACGCCCGTCGGATAAACCTGCGTGATCCGGCCGGTGAAGAAGGGTTTGCCCGGCAAGCGCCGCTGCTCGTGCTCGCGCAGGATGCGCTTGTGGACGCGGTCGTACAGCTCCAGCGCGCGGCTCCACGGGACGCTCGTCTCGAAGCTCTCGGCGATGGCCCAATGCTCGAATGTGAGATCCCGGATGTACGCGATGCCGAACGTGAGCTGATACCCACGCTCGCCGTTCGCCGCGCCGGCCTTCAGGCCGCCGTGCTGTCGAGCGATGCGGTAGAGCGTCTTCTCCTGGAACTCGACCTCTTCTTTCGTCCCTTCGAACACGATGGTGGCCACGGCGAGCTGGTTCGGATCGAAGCCCTTGAGCCGTGTCACCAGGATCTTCTCCGCATGGCTCTTGGCATGCGCGAGCAATCCGGATTTCTTCGGCTTGAGCGCCTGGCCGAAATGAAATTGCGTATTGTCCATCACGCGCACGCTCGCGGGCACGGCGCCGGCGCGCTGCAAGTCATAGAGGAACGCGAGCCCACGCTCGAGGTTGGGGAAGATGACGCTCCCGTAGCGCTGCACCTCGGGCATGGCGAAGAGCTTCACGACGGCGGTGGTGACGATGCCGTAGTTGCCTTCACTCCCGAACATGAAGTTCTTCGGATTGGCGCCGATGCTCTCGCGTGGCGCCACCTGCGGCCGCTCGACGACGCCGCGCGCGGTGACGATCTGCATGTCGAGGACGAGATCTTCGATGTTGCCATAGCGGTTTTTCTTCATGCCGCTCGCGTTGGTCGCGATCCATCCGCCCAGCGTCGAGAACTCGAGGCTGTCGGGCTCGTGTCCCATGGTGAGCCCGTACTTCTCGAGCTCGGCGACGATATGCCGGCCCGTCGCGCCGGCCTCGATGCAGGCCATGCGGTTGACGGGATCGATCCAGAGGATCTTGTTCATGCGCCGCATATCGACCGCGATGACGAACCGCTCTTCGTGGACCGAGAGGCGCAAGGCATCCGTGACGTTCGTGCCGCCGCCGAAAGGAATGAGGCACGCGCCGTGTTGCTTGGCTGCCTCGGTGATTTTCACGACTTCGTCATGCGACGTGGGAAACACGACGAGATCCGGCACGCGCTCCAGACGCTCGTAACGGATGGCCCAGATCTCGGCGCCCGTGTGCCCGTGGCCTCGGCGCAGGCGGACGAGCGGATCGCTCGATATCTGATCTTCTTTGAGGAAGACGCGCAGCGCGGCGACGAGATCGGTCGCCTCCCTGGCGTCGGGGACCGGCGGAGGGTAATGCGGCTCGTTCCGGTTGCCATAGGAGAGAGGCGCGGCGAGCGTGGCCGAGATCCACGGCAGCAGCGAGGGGAGATCGACGTTGCTGATGTTGTAACGGCCGCCGGTGAGAACGACGTTGCCGTTCGGCTTCACGACGAAACGAGTATCGGCAAAACCCCAGCCATCCAGGCTCTCGGCGTCCGTGGCCTGCGGGGCGGAGCGGGGGATGATACGTGTGCTCGGCTCCCGCGCGCCGCGCGGAGGGAGGTGTGCCGAGCCGGGTGCATTGTCACGCTTTTCGTGCGCCATGATGTTCGATAGGGGTGGGCGAGAGGAAATCCAGAGGGGAGTGGTCCGCTTACGGGACGAGCGGGCGGGAGAGTAGCACGATGAAGTTGTGTCGTGCCGCACCTCAAGTCGCAGGCAGATCGTGCTGCATCGCGGCATCACCGGCCTTGCCTTCACCCGGCGAGGCCTTGAACGAGGGAGACGGGGAGGCTAGCATCGCCGCCCAAAGCAAGCGCGGCTCGCGCATACGCCCGGATTTTCCATGCAACGTGTCTTGATCCTCGGTGCCACGTCCGCAATTGCAGCGGAGGTCGCGCAAATTCACGCGGTTCGCGGCGATCGCCTCCACCTGGTTGGTCGCAACCCCGAAAAGCTCGCCGCGGTGGCCGCGCGATGCACGGGCGCGACGGTCTCCGTGGCGACCAGCGACTTCGGTGAGCTCGGCGCGAACGAGCGCGTCATCACGGACGCGATCACGGCGCTCGGCAACATCGACGCTGCGCTCATCGCGCACGGAGACCTCGGCGATCAGCTCGCCAGCGAGCGTTCCTTCGACGAAGCGGAGGCGATTGTCCGTACGAACTTCACCAGCGTCGTCTCCCTGCTCATCCCGCTCGCGAATCACATGGAGGCCGCCCGGAAAGGTCGACTCGGCGTCATCACCTCGGTCGCCGGAGATCGCGGGCGCCCCCGGAACTACACCTACGGCGCGGCCAAAGGTGCGCTCAACGTTTATCTGCAAGGGCTGCGCACGCGCCTCTATGGTTCGGGCGTGACGGTGACGACGCTCAAGCTCGGCCCGGTCGATACGCCGATGACGCGGGATCACGAAAAGACCGCTCTTTTCGGCAAGCCCGCCGCGGTGGCGAAGGACATCGTGCGCGCGATGGACGACGGAACGCCCGAGGCCTACGTGCCCGCGAGGTGGGGCCTGATCATGCCCGTGGTGCGGCGGATGCCCGAGGCCCTTTTCCAGAAGCTCCCGTTCCTCTCCGGGCGCTGAGGGCGCGATTCAGAAGCCGATCCGGCGCATCACGAAGCGCGGCAGACATCGAATCACGAGCATGACGAGCGCCCAGATCGCGGGCGTGTAGAGGAGCGGCTTGCGCGCGACCATCGCTCGCACGACATCCTTCGCGACCTCGTCCGGCTCACCGGCGAACGGCGGCGGCTTGAGCCCCGCCGTCATGCCGGTCTTGACGAATCCGGGCTTGACGCAAAGGACGGAGAGCCCCTTCGCGTGAAACTTGTGGTCGAGCGCCTCGAGATAATGCGAGAGGCCGGCCTTGCTCGATCCATAAAGCGCGACCGGCTTGCGTCCCCGATCGCCCGCCACCGACGAAAAGACGGTGAGCCGCCCGCCCCCGCGTTCGAGGAGTCGTTTGCGCGCGTGCTCGCAGAAGACGACGGTATTCGTGTAGTTCACCGTGAGGACACGGCGCGTGAGCTCGACGTCCGCCTCCAGCGCCTCCTGGGTCGCGAACATCCCCGCCGTGACGACGACCGTATCGAACCCGCCGAGCGCTCGGTCGGCTTCGTCGAGCGCAGCGGCGAAGCCCTCGGGTTTTTCGAGGTCGCATAGGGCGTACCCCACGCGGGCGTTTTTTGCTTGCCGCGCTTCGAGATCGGCCGCGCTCCGGGCGAGGTCGCCCGCGTCGCGTCCCATCAGGAAGACCTCGTCTCCCCGCTCCGCGAGCCTTCGCGCGACCGCGCGTCCCATGCCTGCCGTGCCACCGAGAACGACCGCCTTCATGCCCGATCTCCAAAAAGCCGCACGGACTGCGCGCTCCGCAGCCGCCTGTGAGGGTCCCATTTCTCTCGCGCCGCGAGGAAACGTTCGAGCCGCGGCTCCATCGCGCGAAAATGCTCTGGCCGTGTGAAACGATCCTTCGTCAGGTAGATCCGCCCGCCCGCCGCGATGACGAACTCGTTCAGGCGATCGACGATTCGCTGGATGTCCGGCGAGATCGCCATGTCCACGGCGATCGACGTCCCTTCGAGCGGGAACGAGAGCAGCCCCTCGCCTTCGGGCCCGCAGTCCTTGATCACGCAAAGCGGCGACGCACCGCCGAGCCGCGTCAAGAGCTCCATGAATTCACGCACGGCAGCCGGCCCGGCCGCGCGCGGCAGGACGCACTGGTACTGGGTAAAACCCCGCGGACCATACACGCGGTTCCAATCCAGAATTGCGTCGAGCGGATAGAAGAACGGCTCCGGCGCGACGATCGTCTCCACTCGTTGCTGCGTGTGTCGCCAATAATAAGCCATGTTGAAGAGGCTCGCCGTCGCCGGGTTGAGCGCCCAGTTGGGGAGCTCGACCGGGAACGTCAACTCGGCGGCCGCGCGCGGCGGCGCCTTGGGGGCCTCGTGCGGCTCGGCCCATCGGCCTGCCATGAGGATCCCACGGCCCATCGATCGCCCCCGATGGAGGCAATCGATCCAGCCCATGGTCATGGGCCACCGGGGCGCGGCGCGTCCGAGGGCGGCGAGGAACTCGTCGATGTCGCGCACGCGCTCGCTTTCCATGAAAATCCACGGACTCGGAATGCGGTGCAGCGTGAACTCGACCTCGAGGATATGCCCGAGCAGGCCCATTCCGCCGATGGTCGCGTGGAAGAGATCAGCGTGCTCCGTGGGCGAACACGTGACGATGCTGTCGTCGGCGAGGCGCATGCGCAGGGAGCGTACGTGCGCGCCGAAGCAGCCTTCGCGATGATGATTCTTTCCATGCACGTCGCTCGCGACCATCCCGCCGAGCGTGACGAACTTGGTACCAGGCGTGACGGGCGGGAAAAAGCCGCGCGGAACGAACAATCGATTGAGCTCGACGAGGCTCATGCCCGCCTCGGCGCGCACGACGCCCGTCCGCGCGTCGAACGCGAGGATCCGGTTCGCGAGCCGCGTGGACACGACCCTGTCGGTACCACGGGCGGGCAGCGACGAGTCGCCGTACGAGCGACCCATGCCCCTGGACAGCGTGGTGCCGCGCGAGAGCGATTCGAGGTTCTCCCCGAGGAGCTCGACGCCCGGCAAGGCGAGTCGCCCCCATGCCGAAAGGATCGCTTCGGCCATGGCTCCCTCCTACGAGAGCTTCGACAAGAGCACGTTCGCCGCCTCCGGGTGTTGCTTGTATTCGAGCAACGCGCTGAGGAGGAGGGGCGCCACGATGGTCGCGTCGGATTCGATCACGAACATGGGCGTCTCCTTCGTGAGCTTGTCCCAGGTGATCTTCTCGTTCGGCGTCGCCCCCGAGTACGAGCCGTACGACGTCGTCGAATCCGAGATCTGGCAGAAATACGCCCAGGGTTTCACGGGCTGCTCGAGGTCGTACTTGATCGACGGCACGACGCAGATGGGGAAGTCCCCGGCGATGCCGCCGCCGATCTGGAAGAAGCCCACGCCCGATCCTGACGAGAGCTCACGATACTGGTCATAAAACGCGGCCATGTACTCGATGCCGGACTTGACGATGCTCGCGCTGCACTCGCCGAACTTGACGTGGGAGGCGAAGATGTTGCCGAACGTCGAATCCTCGTAGCCGGGAACCACGATCGGGAGATTCTTGCGCGCGGCGGCGAGCAGCCAGCACGCGTCCGGGTCGCCTTCGTGAAGCGAAGGCTCGAGGCGCTGGATGAGGTCGTAGAAGTATTCGTGCCAGAAGCGCCGCTCGCCGGCCGTGCTCGCGTTTTTCCACATGGGCACGAGGTACTTCTCGACGGCGCGGAACGCCTCGTCCTCGGGGATGCTCGTGTCGGTGACACGTCGCATGCGGTCCTCGAGGATCTTCGTGTCGTCCTCTTTCGTGAAGTAACGATAGTCGGGGAAATCCTTGTAGCTCGCGTGCGCGACGAGCCGGAAGAGCGACTCTTCGAGGTTCGCCCCCGTCACGGACAAGCCATGAATGAGCCCCGCGCGGATGGCAGGCGCGAGCGTGATGCCGAGCTGCGCCGACGACATGGCTCCCGCGAGGGCCCAGAACATCTTCCCGCCGCTCTCGATGTGTCGAACGTAGGCAATCAACGCGTCACGCGTCGCGCGCGCATTGAAGTTCTTGTAGTTCTTCAGGATGAACTCGAGAATCGGAAGCGTGGGGGGCGTCATGAGAAGTCTTTCCATTCCTTCGGTCGATCGGGGAGAGCCGGGCCATCGAGGTCGGCCGCGTGGCGCCCGAGGCGTAGCACGTCCTACCTGGCAGAGGCCACATCACGCAAAAGATTCGCGTTCACGCGGCCGGAACGTCAGCGTGACCTGTCAATCCGTCGCGCCGGCCGGCGCCGTGGGCTTGACCTTCACGCTCTTGTATCGCGAAATCTCGACGAGCCCCGCGGGGGCGCCACGGGGCTTCGAGACCTCGGACGCGCGGCAGAAATGCACCTCGACCTTCGGGGCACCCCGCGCTTTCGAATACCAGGCGGCCGCGGCGGCGGCGACCTCGACGACCGAGCGGGGGACCTCGACGCGATCGGGGTTGCGCACGATGACGTGGCTCCCCGGCGTCCCGCCTGCGACGTGCAGCCATACGTCGTGCGGCGCCGCGACGTCGAACGTCAGGTAGTCGTTGTCCTCGGCGCCGCGGCCGATGAGGATCTCGAAGCCCTCCACGGTCACGGTGCGGTACGGTCGTCCTTTGCTTCCCACGCGCGGAGTCTGCCTTGCGAAGGGCCGAACCTCAAGACCAGGCGACGAGCCCGAGCTTCTGAACACACGGCGCGACGACCTCGCAGAGCGCCTGCCGCCGGAGCGCGCCCAGCGTCCGCGCCCCGAGTACGCCGAATTCCTCGTTTTCCACCGGCATCTTCGGCGGATCCTTTTCATGCATCGCTCGGGCCCGCTCGAACGCCCGCGCCGCGGCCTCACGCGCCTCGTCGCCGAACGCGTCGAGCGCCCATTGCAACGTTTTCCACGCGAGCGCCGCGTGCCGCGCCTCTTCCTCCGCGATCTGCGCGAGCGCGGCCCCGAGGCCTTCGTCCTTCACCGCGCGCGCCACCTCCTGCCCCTCGGCCGCGCCGAGCGTCTCGCCCACGCAACCCTCGACGACCAGCGACTCCACGAACGAAACGACGTCCGTCGCGAGCCGCGCCGTCGCGTCCGGAAGTTTGTCCGGCCCGATGATTCGCCCGCCGATCCGGGAGGCGATGGCATATTCGACCCGCGCGTGCTCCACCTCGTCACGGGCGGCGGTTTGCGCCTCGGCGAGCAATTCCGCCGGCGCGCCGAGCGCGAGGAGCTGGAGCGAGAACCGCGCGAAGCTCGCGATCGAGGCGTGCTCCATGGCCGCGATGGCCGCGTGGTGCGCCGCGATCGCCTCGCGCGCCGGGGCGGCGAGGTGTTCCACGTCGAAGACGAGCGGCGCTCGCCAGTCTGCGCGGGCGCGGGGACGTGCTGCGCGGACCTCGCCTTCCACGACGAGGGGACGGCCGATCACGCAGGACATCGACGCGCATTGCCAGGTCGGCTTCGCGCCCCTCGGCCCGGTCGCCACGCAGGACGAGCCGAGCGGGGAGATCCCGCAATCCGCGTCGCTCTTGCACTTGTCCTCCTTGGTGCGGCAAGCGAGCGTGACCTGCTCGTAACATCCATTGAAATACGTCGACAAACCGCAGGTGCTCCCTTTGCAATCGGCGTCGGTGCCGCAGGACGCGTCCCCGCAGACGGCGTGGCGCGCGCGCAGGGCTCCCGTGCCCTTGCAGATGCAGGCCTTTCCGGAGCCGCAGTCGTCGTCGGTCTCGCACGAATAGGTGCAGCCGCAATACGTCCCGACCTGCCCGACCCCGCTCGTACACTTGCCGTGCGGGTGCTCCGTGCAATCGGCGTCCGTCTTGCAGGACTGGTGTTTCTCCGTGCCCGTGCAGGCGGGGATGTCGATCGTCGCGTCGCACGTCACGCGGGTCGCGCGGTGGATGTTCCCGTTTTTCTCGGTCACCCAGCCGATGCCCTTCGGCTTTTCCGGCTCGGGCTCGCCGTCGGGCGGGGGCTCGGCCGTCGCGCTCGCGGGCGACGTGGGGATGGCGACGACGGCGCCCTCACCGGCGCCGGACGAGGCCGGAGGCGAGGCCGAGCACGCGGCTCCGCCGATCGCGACGAGGAGGGAGAGACGTAAACTTCGGTAGCGGTCCACGAGGGGGACAATACCAGAAGATCGGCGCGCCGGGGGAGACGCCGAACACGAAGGCGACGCGCCGGGCCGTGGAACGCGTCGTGCAGCGGCCGCTCCCGACCACGACAGGTCGCCCCCGACCCACGAAGGAGGGCTCGATGATGCGGACACAGTGGATCCTGGGTACGATTTTGATGTTTTCGCTCGTCGCGTGCGGCAGCAAGGAGGGGGACGCGAGCGCCCCGCTCCGGATACCCACGTATCACGAGGACGTGGCGCCCATCCTCGCCGAGCATTGTCGGAGTTGCCACGAGAAGGACGGCATTGCCCCGTTTCCCCTCGTCGATTACGAGGACGCGCGCCGCACCGCCGAGGCGATCCGCATCGCCACGGCGTCGCGCAGCATGCCCCCGTTCGTCCTCGACAACAGCGGCGAATGCAACACGTACGTCGAGGGCCGCTGGCTCACGGACGCGCAGATCGACACGATCGAGGCCTGGGCCCGCGCCGGCGCGCCCGAGGGCGAGAAGCCGGTGGGCGCGCCCCCCGCGCCGAAGGCCCTCGCAGAGCTCGATCGGGTCGACCTGACCATCGACATGAAGGACACGTATACCCCAGATGCCGCGAAACTCGATGATTACCGGTGCTTCGTGCTCGATCCCGGGCTCACGGAGGACATGTTCGTCACCGGCTTCCACGTTCGTCCGGGCGTCACGTCGATGCTGCACCACCTCACGCTCTACGCCATCGACACGAAGGAATCCGAGGCCGAGGCCGAGGCGCGCGACGCGAGCGAGCCCGGGTTCGGGTATTCGTGCATCGACGACATCCACGTGACGGACGCGCGGTGGCTCGTCGGCGCGGGCCCGGGAAGCGGGGCGCTCCGCTTTCCCGAGGGCACGGGGCTCCGCATGCGCGCGGGGCGGAAGACGATCTTGCAGATCCATTACAACAACGAAAATGGGCGCCACGCCGATCGCACCCAGATCGACCTCATGCTCGAAAAGAGCGTCCCGAAGGAAGCTACCGTGCAGCGCATCGCGGCCACGAACCTGCTCTTGCCGCCGAAGCAGGCGAGCGTCGACCAGAGCGCGAGCATGCCCGTGCCCATGAACGTCACTTTGTGGGGGCTCTGGCCGCACATGCACAAGCTCGGCAAGGGGATGCACGTCTCGGCTTTGCAGGATGGCGAGGAGAAATGCCTGGCCCGCGTGAACAACTGGGATTTCCACTGGCAGGGGTTCGCCCATTACACGAAGCCCATCGACCTCTCGTGGGGCGACATGATGCGCATCACGTGCACGTACGACACGTTCGGGCGCGACACGACGACGACCTGGGGCCAGGGCACGAACGACGAGATGTGCATCGCGTTTTTTTACCTGACGGAAAATTGATGTCCGGGGCGGCCGGCGCGCACTCTCCCGATCCCCGCCGATCGTGGAGCGCTTGACAGCATCCGAAAAAAGCGGTTTGTTTGATGGGTAATGATTATTGCCCGACGAACCCTTCTCACCTTCGGAATCACCCTCCTTGCGGCGACGACGCTGCCGAGCGCAACCGCCCTGGCCGTGCTTTCGGAGCAAAGCGCCGCCCCGAACGCGCGTGTCGAGGACGCCGACGGGAAGGCGGTCGAGATCAAGTCGCTGAAGGGAAAGCCGATCGTCATCGTCTACGACGATCGGACGTCGGCGCCGAAGAGCGAGGCATTCCGGCGTGACCTCGTCAAGCTCCTGAAATCGGGGCCGTACGCGTCGAAGGTGTCGCTCCTGCTCGTCGCGGACGTGAGCCCTTACGATTTCTGGCCCGCGCGCGGCAGCGTGAAGGACGCCGTCCGCGAGGAGACGAAGAAGCAGGGAACGACGGTCTATTGCGATTGGACCGGCGGGATGCGCTCGGCCTACAAGCTGAAGAACGAGATCACGAGCGTGGTGATGGTGGGCAAGGACGGCAAGGTGATGTTCGCCAAGGAGGGCGTGCCCGCGGGCGCGGACCAGAAGCGACTCGTCGACACGCTGAAGGCCGCGGTCGAGGGGAGCTGAAGAGCGTTCGCAGGATGGCCCGAGCGGTTCGGTCGCGGTAGCATGCGCCGCGATGTCCACCGCCGTCGCGGCGCCCCGGCCCTGGCTCTTCGGTCCCTGGCCCGATCTCCTGCTCGGATGCGGGATCGGGTACGGGCTCGTCGTCGTCGCGCTCGCCGCGATCGGCGCGCCGATGGGCTCGCTCGAAGGGTGGCTGCCGCTCGTCGTGCTCGTGACCGGGATCCCGCATTACGGGGCGACGCTGCTCCGGGTCTATGGGACAGAATCCGGGCGGCGGCGGTATTTTCTTTATGCTTTCCCCCTCGGTTTCCTGGTTTGGGGGGCCTTCGCGGCGTCGCTCGCCGCGCCGCGGCTCGGGACGTGGCTCATCACGCTCTATCTCACGTGGAGCCCCTGGCATTACACGGCCCAGAACTTCGGGCTCGTGATGATGTTCCTGCGCCGCGCGGGGATCACGGTGGCGCCCGCGCTCCGGCGGCTCGTCTGGATCTCGTTTGTCCTGTCGTTCGTGCTCGTCTTCGCGAACATCCACGGCTCCGCGTCGGCCGGCGGAGCCGATCCTCTGCAAGCGGCGAGCGCCGCCTATCGATTCGCGCCGCTCGGGATTCCCGCAGGGTTTGCCCTGGGCGCGCTCGCGGTCGTGGGGGCTTCGTACGTGGTGGTGACGGGGCTCGTGATCCGGAGGCTCGTGCAGATCGCCGGGATTGCGCGGCTCGTGCCCGCGCTCGCGCTCGTCGCGAGCCAGGCCGCGTGGTTCGTTTTGCCCGTGCTGCTCGGCCTCATGCGGCCGGCGCTGTATGCTTCGGGCGGGGCGACGGCGCTCGCGTTCATCTGGGTCGCGATCGCGCACAGCGTGCAATATTTGTGGATCTCGTTCCATTATGCGCGGGCCTCCGGCAGCGTGGCGAAGGCGGCGCCGGCGGGGCTCTCGTATCTCGGAAAAACCGTGCTGGCGGGTTCGGCGATCTGGGTGCTGCCCGCGATCGTCTGCGCGCCAGGCGCGCTCGGGATCTTGCCGTTCGAATCGGGGCTCGGGCTGCTCGTGGCGGCAGCGGTGAATTTGCACCACTTCATCCTCGACGGCGCGATCTGGAAGCTTCGGGACGGCACGGTCGGGAATGTACTCGTGGGGCAAACGAGCGCGGCGCCGCAAGCGGCCCCGGCAGCGCGGGGCCTTGGCGCGTGGGTGTTGCGCGCGGCGTTCGTCGGGGTGGGGCTCGTGGCGGCGGGCGCCTGGGCGGTCGCGGCCTCGGAAAAGGAAATGGGGATCCGGCGCGCGGCGGCGGCCGGGGACCTCGCGCGGGTCGAGGCCGCGGCGCGGAGGCTCGCGCTTCTCGGGCGGGATGGACCGCGGATTCACGTGGCGATCGGGCGGCTCCGCGAGGCGCGCGGGGAGAAGGACGCGGCGCACGCGGCGTACGAGGCGGCGCTCGCGCTCGACCCCGAGGACGCGACGGCGCTCGATCGGATCGCGGAGTCGTGGATCACACGCGGGGATTTCCAGCGGGCGCTCGATGCGCGGTATCGAGCCGCACGAAACGCGCCGGATCGCCCAGCCTTCCGGCGTCGTTACGAGGAGCTGCTCGCGCGATTGCAGGCGCCCCCGGAGGCGGGGGACACGGAGGTTATCGTGGTCGGAGGGGCGACCTCGGCGAGCGAGGCGGACGCTGCCACGCAGACGTCACGCACGACGCCTTGAAGACCGGGACGAACGGAGTATGGTGGCGCCCGCCATGCGATTCGCCGTCTTCGTCACGCCTTTTTTCAACGAGAGCGCCATCCGATTCATCGCCGCCCTGCTCGACGTGCCGGAGCTCGGGCTCGCGGTCGTGAGCCAGGACGTCGAGGAGAACCTGCCGGCGGTGCTCCTCGAACGGGTCGTGAAGCATTTTCGCGTGAGCAACGTGCAGGACGCGGCGGAGCTCGTGGCGGCGACGCGCTGGATCGACGCGAACGTCGCGCCCGTCGACCGGCTGCTCGCCGTGAGCGAGTTCGTACAGGTCGCGGTCGCCGAGGCGCGGGACGTGCTGAGGCTGCCGGGGCCGGGCGCGGAGGTGATCCGGAACTTCCGCGACAAACCGCGCATGAAAGACGTGCTCCGCGCGGCGGGATTGCCCTGCGCGCGTCACCACCTCGCCCCGGACGAGGCCGAGGCGCGGCGCTTCGCAAACGAGGTGGGTTTTCCGCTGGTCGCGAAGCCGCCGGCCGGCGTGGGCTCGGCGAGCACGTTCGTCGTGAAGGACGCGGCCGAGCTCGATCGCGTGCTCGCGCAGAGCTCCCCGACCCCGGCGTCGCCCGTGCTGCTCGAGGAGTTCGTGCGCGGGGCCGAGCACACGTTCGACGCGGTGGTGATCGGCGGCAAGCCCGTCTGGTACTCGATCTCGCGGTACCTGCCGAATCCGATCGAGGTCGTGGAAAACCCGTGGATCCAGTGGTGCGTGCTTCTGCCGCGCGACATCAGCGGGCCTGAGTTCGCTCCGATCAGGGAGCTCGGGTTCCGGGCGCTTTCGGTGCTCGGGCTGGAAACGGGCATTTGCCACATGGAGTGGTTCCGGCAAAAGGACGGGCGGATCGTGCTCTCCGAGGTCGCCGCGCGACCGGGCGGCGCGCAGCTCATGAACCTGAACGCGCGCGCCCACGATTTCGACATGTATCAGCAGGTCGCGCGGCTCATCACGTTCGATACGTTCGAGGCGCCGCGCGAGCGGAAGTACGCGACGGGCGCGGCGTTCCTGCGCGGGCAGGCGCCGGGCGTGGTGCGCGAGGTGTGGGGAATCGAGGAGGCGGAGCGCAAGCTCGGCGGGATGATCACGGACGTGAAATGGCCCAAGGTCGGCGAGCCGCGGTCGGCGAGTTACGAGGGCGAAGGGTATGTGCTGGTCCGCCACCCGGAGACGGAGGGCGTCGCGGAGGCGTTACGCGAGATTGTCCAGCTCGTGCGCGTCATCTCGCACTGATCGGCGGGCGCGCGGCGCGCGGAGGAGCGTGCGCGCGGCGGGAAGGATGACGTCGGCCATGGCGCGGCGCATGACGTCGCGTTTTTCCGCGGCCGAGAGGCAGCCATGGTCGGCGAGTTTGTCGGGGTCCGCGCCGGGGGCGGCGAGGTCCTCGGGCTCGGGGCAAACGGCGACGGAAAATGCCTTTTCGAGGGCGCGCGCGACCTCGGGGCCGCCCGCTTCGAGCGCCCACGCGAGCGTGCGCCACGCGAGCTCGGCGTGCGTGGCCTCGTCCTCGGCGATCCAGACCAGCGTGGCCTTCACCGCGGGATCGGTCGCGCGCAGGGCCTCTTCGCCCGCGACGAGCGCGGAGAGCGTCTCGTTGACGGCGCCTTCGAGGGCCGTGGCGAGCGCGATGTCGGCGAGGGTCCGCCGGATCGAGAGCTCGGGCATGGGGAGCGTGCCCGGACCCACCGGCGCGCCTGCGTAGGCGCTGGCGAGGCCGAAACAGAGTTTGGCGTGCCGCACCTCGTCGGACAAGGCCTCTTGCGCGGCGGAGACGAGCGAGGCCGGGGCGCCGGCGCCGAGCAGCTCCAGGACGAACCGCGCGAAGGAGGCGATGGAGGCGTGCTCGTAGAGGCCCGAGCGCGTAAAATGGTCGGCGAGGGCGCGGCGCGTAGCGGGGTCGAGGTTCGAGAGATTGGGTGGCTCGGCCAAACCTTGCCCGGATTGCAGGAGCCAATCGGCGCGGGCTTCGGGGTCGGCGGTGCGCGCTTCGCCATCCACGACGAAGGGCCGGCCTTCGCAGGACTCGAAGACGATGGGCACGTAGTAGCAGCACTGGGCGCTGATCGCGAGTTCTTGGCAGCCGAGGCCGGGGAGGTCGTAGCAGCAGGTCCCCGAGCCGACGCATTCGTCGGTGCCGTGGACCTGCTTCATGAGCTCGGCCTGGACGTCGGCGAGTGGAGGGCAATTGCCGCCGACGGAGCCTTCGAGGCACAGGAGACGATATTCGGCATCCGGGGGCGGCGGGTTCTCACACGGGAGCGAGCCGCCCGCGCCCGTCCCGCCGACGCCGACGCTGGTGCTGACGACGCTGACGGCGCTGCCGAGGACGCCGCCGGTGCCGCCGCCCGAGCCGCCCGTAGCGCCCGTGCCGCCCGTGCCGCCCGTTTCGCCTGTGCCCGCATCGATGACCACGTTGCCGCCACACGCAGCCGCCGCGACGGCGAGGGTCGCGCCCGCGGTGAGCCCCGCGGCCCGCAGGATTCGCGTGAAAAGCGCAACGGAGAGAGGAGAAGGATGTTTCGCGTGGGTCATGTTGTGCCTGCCTCGATGCATCGAAGGTCGCGGTGGCGCAGAGGCCACGCGGGATGGGGACGCAATGGCTGCATCCAGGCGACGCAGGATCGCAAGATTCGGGCCGGGGACGAGCGGCTCAGGCGCGCGTGCGTTTGCGAGGCGCGGCAGCGGGCTTTTTTGCGCCGGGGCCGGCCCAGCCGAAACGATCGAGGGAGACATTTCCGCGCGCATCGAACGTGACGCCCTCGGATTCGAGGAGCGCGCGCTGGAGGGCGCCGCCGACAGGGTCCTTGATCGTGACGGCCGCGCGATTGCGAGGACGGCTGCCGAGGACCCGCTGCCACGGGACGGTGCTGCCGCCGTCGGGGTCCTTCAGCGCGGCGAGGGCGAATCCGACGTGGCGTGCGGAACGCGGGTGCCCGGCGAGGGCGGCGATCACGCCATAGGTGGTGACGCGGCCGCGGGGGATGCGGCGGACGACGCGGTAGAAGTCTTGCCACCAGGAAACCGGCTCGACGGCGTCGTCGGGCTCGGCGCGCGAGATCCGAGCCCGCGTCTTCAGGGGCGTTCTCGTGGCCTTTTTCGCCGGCTTTTTTTTCGATTTCGACGTCGCGCCGCGGGCGCTCACGGGATCTCCTCGATTTCTTCCCCGCGCAGGGAGCGGAGGCGCGGCAGCGCGGCGCCCTCGGGCAAGCGGACGCGGAGCCGCTCGGCGAGGCTCTGGAACGCGAGGCACATCGAATGCGCCGCGGCGTCGCCCTCGTCGGCGCGGGTGCGCATCTCGGGGTAGATGGTATGTGCGAGTCGGTAAAACACGTTTTGTGTTTTCCAGAGGTCGACGGAAAACCCGGCGCGATGCGCGAATTCGACGGCCATGTCGAGATCCGCGAGGAGGAGCGGATCCAGCGGGGGTTCGGGGGCGGAGCTCCGCTCGCCGGAGCGGAGCCCCCGATCGTCGACAACGCGTTCGCGCAGGCGCTCGGCGAGCGCGGAGAGGCTCTGGCCGAGGGTGAAGGTCACGGCGGCTCGGTCGACGTGGAGGTCTTGCTCCTTGGCCTGCGCGAGGAGGCGACGCATGGAGAGGACGTCGGGCGGGGTGCGCTCGGCGGCGCGCAAAAGGTCGGCGCCGAGGACGAGCTCGCCCGCGACGAGCAAGGAGCGCGGCGTGGGACTGCGTAAGGGGGCGAGGCGGCGGAGGAGCGGCGCATATCGCTCGAAAAGGGCGCGCTGGGCCGCCTCGACCTCGGCGAGCGTGGAGGCGAGGAGGCGCTCGACGATGCGGCGCTGATCGTCGCGGAAGACGGAGTCGAGCGAGTCGATCGTGCGGTCGCAGCGGCGATAGAAAAGGCGCATCGTGCCCTCCATGTCGCCCGATTCGAAGGTGCGGACGAGCTCGGCGCGGCGCTCGACGTGCTCGTCGCCCTCGGGATCACGCAAGACGCCTCCGGCGACGCGGTGATCGCCGAGGTGGAGGACGCTGAAGTCGTGGCATTCGGAGGCGAGCGTGAGGCGGCTCGTGACGCGGGTGCGGCCAAGGAGGAGCTTGGCGCCATTACGCTCGTGGGTCTCGAGGTCCTCGACGTGGACGTCGTAACAATAGGTGCTCGGGGGGGCGTCCTGGACGAGGCTCGTTGCGAAATGGGCGGTGACGGCCGGGAGATCGACGCGCGCCCGGGTGACGAAGCGATCCCAGACGCGGCGGCCGTCGCCCATTTCGGGGAGGTTCGAGCGGGCCTTTTCGAGTTTTTCCAGAAACGGGCCTTCGAGGCTCTTGCCGAAGAGTGCCTCGCCGAGCTCGACGACACGGCCGGCATACTGGAGGCATTGCACGGTCTCGATGCCCGAGAGGTCGTCGAAGAACCAGCCGCAGCTCGTGTACATGAGCATCGCGTTGCGCTGGAGCTCGAGGAGCGCGAGGGCCTCGCTTTGCTCTTCGGCCGAGAGCGCGTGCGTCGCGTGCGCGGAGAAGAAGCGCGCGAGGGTGGCCGGGGAGCGCTCGAGGACGATCTCGATGTAAGCGTCACGGGCGGCCCAGGGGTCGTGGAAGAGGCGCTCGGCCGCGCGCTCGAAGGGGCCCGCGACCTCGTCGCGGAGGGCGTCGAGGGCATCACGGAGGGGCTTGCGCCAGGACTGGTTCCATCCGTGCGGGGAGCCGGAACGGCAGCCGCAATCGGCGCGCCAGCGCTCGACGCCGTGGGCGCAGCTCCAGGAGGTGCGCTCCAGGATCTCGGCCTCGTGCGTCGGCGGGTGGCGTTCCAGGAACTCGCCGTAATTGGTCAATTTGGCCAAACCATGCGCCTCGATGTGGCCGAGGGCCCAGGCGAGGGCCATTTCGCCATAGCGGTGGTGGTGGCCGTAGGTCTCGCCGTCCGTGGCGATGTGGACCATCTGCGGGAAGGTGCGCTTGCTGTCGAAGGCGGAGGCGAGCCGTCCAGCGAAATGCTCGCCATTCGCGAGGAGGCGCTCGAAGGCGACGGCCTGGGAGACGGGGCCGTCGTAAAAGAAGACGGCCATGGAGCGGCCGGAAGGGAGCTCGACGCGATAGACCATCGAGGGGTCGACGCGGCCGCCGCGGACGTCGATCCATTCCTTGCCGCCGATGCGGCGGACACGCGCGGCCTGGCGAGGCGCGAGGACGGTGAAGGCGATGCCTTCGGCCGCGAGGACCTCGAGCGTCTCGGTGTCGACGGCCGTCTCGGGGAGCCACATGCCCTCGGGTTTGCGGCGGAACCGCGCTGCGAAATCGGCGATGCCCCAGCGAACCTGCGTGAGTTTGTCCCGCTGGTTCGCGAGCGGCATGATGAGGTGGTTGTAGGCCTGGGCCATGGCCGAGCCGTGACCACCGAAGCGGCGCGCGCTCGCCTCGTCCGCTGCGAGAATGGCCCGGTAGGTCTCCTTCGCGTGGTGCTCCATCCAGCCGAGGAGCGTGGGGCCGAAATTGAAGCTGATGCGCGAGTAGTTGTTGACGATGCGCGTGATGCGGTCCTCGCCGTCGAGGACACGCGCGGCGGCGTTTGGCGCGTAACACTCGGCCGTGATGCGCGCGTTCCAGTCGTGCCAGGGCGCGGCCGAGTCCTGCTGCTCGATCGCTTCGAGCCAGGGGTTTTCCCGCGGGGGTTGATAAAAATGGCCGTGGACGCAGACGTACCGCTCGGGAGCCTTCATCGAGCCCTCACGTAAAGCGCGGCCTCGGACGGGCCGAGGGTGACGCGGACGAGGCCGGTCGACGTGATCTCCTCCGGCGCAGAGACGTCTCCCTTGCCGCCGAAGCGGGCCTCGGACGAGGCGAGCGAGCGGCGGAAGGTGCCCGAAGGCACGGGCAAGGTGACGGTGACGGGGTGGTCGCCGAAATGGTAAATCACGAATACCTCGGAGTCACGGTTCCAGCGCCGCACGTAAAGGAGGCGCTCGTCCTCGAAGGCGACGGCCTGCCGTCCGCCCTCCGCGGCGAAGGCGAAAAGCTCACGCCGCGCCCGGATGAGCTCTTTGTACCACGCGAGGAGCCTTCCGTGATCCCCCGTGGTGCGAAGCTTGAAATCGAGCTTGGCGCGGCGGAACGTGGCCTCGTCCTGCGGATCGAACGGTTTTTCGGAATATCCGAGCTTGGCCATCTCCGCAGCCCGGCCCTTGCGGACATTCTCGACGAGCGTGGGATCGCCGTGGCTCGTGAAATACGGGAACGGCGCGATCTCGCCGTATTCCTCGCCCATGAAGAGCAGGGGCAGGAACGGCGAGAGCAGGACGACGGCGGCCGCGAGCTTCTGCTTGTCGAAGGAGACCCGCGCGGAGAGGCGCTCGCCACGCGGGCGATTGCCGACCTGGTCGTGGTTCTGGACAAACGTGACGAGGCGCCGCGGGTCGACGCTCGCCGCCGGGCGGCCGCGGCGGCGCTGGCGGTATTTGGAGTATTCTCCGGCGAACGCAAAGTTCTCGCGAAACGTCTTGGCGAGCTGCTCGACGAGGCCGAAGTCCTGGAGGTAGCCGATGCGTTCGTTCGTGAGGAGGGCAAGGAGCGCGTAATGGACGTCGTCGTTCCAGAGGCCATCGAGGCCGTGGCCACCCTGGGACGAGGGCGTGACGAGGCGCGGGTCGTTGTCGTCGCTCTCGGCAATGAGGTGGACGAGGCGGCCGAGCTCGGAGGCGCGGCGATGGACGGCCTCGCCGAGCTCCTCGAAGAACGAGAGGGGCGAGTTGTCGACGATCGCATTGACGGCGTCGAGGCGGAGGGCGTCGATGCCCATCTGCGTGACGAAATGGAGCGCGCTCTCGATGAAGAACTTGCGGACCTCGTCCGAATGCGGGCCGTCGAAATTGAGGGCGTCGCCCCAGCGCGTTCGGTAATACGAGGCGAAGTAGGGGCCGAAATCGGCGAGGTAGGTGCCCTCGGGGCCGAGGTGGTTGTAGACGACGTCGAGGATGACGGCGATGCCCTCGGCATGGCAAGCGTCGACGAAGCGGCGCAGGCCCTCGGGGCCGCCGTAGGAGGCCTGGACGGCGAAGGGATACGCGCCGTCGTAGCCCCAGTTGCGCTCGCCGGGGAACGCGGCGACGGGCATGAGCTCGACGGCCGTGATGCCGAGCTCGCGGAGGTGCGAGAGGCGCGAGATGGCGGCGTCGAACGTGCCCTCGGGGGTGAAGGTGCCGACGTGGAGCTCGTAAATGACGTATTCGTCGAGCGGGCGGCCGGTCCAGCCAGGGGTGTGGTCGGAAAAACTCCGCACGACCTCGCTCGGGCCGTGGACGCCTTCGGGCTGGAGGCGTGAAGCTGGATCGGGGCGGAGCTTGCCGCCGCCAAGGTCGTAATGGTAACGCGCGCCGGGAGCGACGCCGTCGACGAGGGCCTGGTGATAGCCGCTCGCCTCGGGTTCGAGGGGGATCCTGCGCTCGAGTTTGCCCTGGAGGACGAGCTCGACCTTGTCCGCGTTCGGAGCCCACACGCGGAAGCGGGCGCGGTCCTCGCCGAGGTGGACGGCGCCGAGCGGGCGCTCGGAGACAGCGAGGCCCTCGTGCACGAAAAAGACGGCGCCGAGCGGCGGGAGCGTGATCTCGACGGAGGTTTTCCGGCTATGCCATTCGATGTTTTCCGCGACGACGTCGCCGCCGCCGCCCATGCCGCTGCCGCCGAACTCCAGGGCGTCGCTGGAGACGAGCTCCTTCCAGCGGCCGCCGCGCGGCAGGCCGACACGATAACGCTGGCGCGGCATGGGCGTGAAGTTCAGGGCGACGAGGACGAGGGCGTCGGTGGAGCGGGCACGGCGGTAGAAGACGACGACGCTGTTGTCGGCGTCGTTGCAATCGATCCACTGGAAGCCCTCGGGGCTCGTGTCGAGCTCGTGCAGGGCGGGATAGTCGCGGTAGAGGCGGTTCATCGCCTGGACGAACCGCTTCATGCCGGCATGGTAGGGCCCCTCGTCGAGCAGGTGCCAGTCGAGGCTCGATTCGTGGTTCCACTCGCGCCGCTGGGCGATCTCGCCGCCCATGAAGAGCAACTTTTTCCCCGGCTGGGCCCACATGTACGCGAAGAGAATGCGCAGGTTCGCGAATTTCTGCCACTCGTCACCAGGCATCTTGCCGAGCAGCGAGCCCTTGCCGTGGACGACCTCGTCGTGCGAGAGCGGCAGGACGAAGCTCTCGCTGAACGCATACATCATGCGGAACGTGAGCTGGTTGTGGACGAACTTGCGATAGACGGGGTCGCTCTGCATGTACTTGAGCGTGTCGTTCATCCACCCCATGTCCCATTTGTAGCCGAACCCGAGGCCGCCGACGTACGCGGGGCGGGAGACCATGGGCCAGGAGGTAGACTCCTCGGCGATGGTCTGGACGTCCGGGAAGGCGCGGGATATCGATTCGTTGAGGCGGCGAAGGAAATCGATCGCCTCGAGGTTCTCGCGGCCGCCATAGCGATTCGGGATCCACTCGCCGTGCTTGCGGGAGTAATCGAGGTAGAGCATCGAGGCGACGGCGTCGACGCGCAGGCTGTCGGCGCGGTACCGATCGAGCCAGAAATGGGCGTTCGAGAGGAGGAAGCTCATCACCTCGTTGCGGCCATAGTTGAAGATGAGGCTCTTCCAGTCGGGGTGATAGCCCTTGCGCGGGTCGGCGTGCTCGAAAAGGTAGGTGCCGTCGAAATAGCCGAGGCCGTGCTCGTCGGAGGGGAAATGCGAGGGGACCCAGTCGAGGATGACGCCGAGGCCGGCGTCGTGGAGCGCATCGACGAGGTACCGGAAATCATCGGGGACGCCGAAACGCGAGGTGGGCGCGTAATAGCCGGTGATCTGATATCCCCACGAGCCGCCGAACGGGTGCTCCATGACGGGGAGGAGCTCGACATGGGTGAAGCCCATGCGCGCGGCATACTCGGGCAGCTCGGCGGCGAGCTCGCGGTAGGTGAGCGGGCGGTTCCCGTCCTCGACGGCGCGGCGGAAGGAGCCGAGGTGGACCTCGTAGATCGAAACGGGTTTGTCGGGGCTCGTGCGCTTCTGGCGGGGCTTTTTGGGCTCCTTGTCGAGCGAGGCGAGGTCCCAGACGATGGACGCGGTCTTCGGCGGGATCTCGTGCAAAAAGCCGAAGGGATCGGCCTTCTCGACGACGTAGCCGTGGAAGCGGGAGGCGATGAAGTACTTGTAGACCGTGCCCTTGCCGACGCCCGGGACGAACCCTTCCCAGATGCCAGAGCCGCCACGGCGCGCGAGGGGGTGGGAATCACGATCCCAGCCATTGAAATCGCCGACGACGGAGACACGCTCGGCGTCCGGGGCCCAGACGCCGAAGCAGGTGCCCGCGGCGCCGTCCACGACCATCGGATGGGCGCCGAGCTTGTCGTAGAGGCGGGTGTGCGTGCCCTCGGCGAAGAGGTAAAAATCCTCTTCCGTGAGGCGAGTGACGTCGTGACGAACCGCGGTCCCGAGCTCCATGGGAGGTCGGTTAGTCGAAACCGCGGAAGGGGGGAAGAGGGGAGCTTCCTTATTTCGCGATCACGCGGCCGGTCGCGAACTTGAAGAACGACGAGTACGCCGCGGCGTTGAGGCAGGTATTGAAGTCGACGGTCTGGTTGTCCTTGTCGCGGCAGCCGTTGACCTGCTTCGTCATGGCGTTCGTCGTGAGCGTGTAGGGTCCGCCAGCGCCCGCGACCGGCGCGTTCGGGTCGGTCTGATCAGGCTGGCTCGGGGTGATGACCGTGACGATGTTGAAGACGGTGCATCCGCCGACGATGACGTCGAGCAAGGAGTTCTGCGTCGTATATCCCTGGCCGCACGCGATGGATCCGCCCGCGGCGAGGTCGGCCGGGACCGGGACCTGGTCGAGCGAGGTGGCGCTGACGTTGCCGCAGAGCTTGCCAGCGCCGCTGTCGTCCGGTTGCCCCGTGCTCGCAAACGTCTGGAGCGCCGGGTCGAGGTTTTCCGAGGCGAGGTGGCCCGGCGTATTGCCGGTCGACGCGAGGGGTGTGCTCACAGCGCCGACGGACATCGTGAGCCGCGCGCTGCTCATCTTGAGCGCCGCAGGCGCGCCCGCGAAATTGATGCCGATCGTGAGGTTGCCCGGGCCCGCAGTGAGTGTGCTCGCGCTGATGAAACCCGTGAGCTTGTCGAGCGGTTCGCGATTCGCGTTGATCGAGGTCGGGTCGATCGTGTACCACCAATCGAGATCAGCCGTGCCATTGTACATGGCGCCCATCGGGATGACGGGATTGCCCTTGATGACGCCGATCTCGATCGCCGGGTCTTCGGTGCCGCTGAGGTCGCCGAGGCCGAGCGTCTTGAGCAGGATGTTGATCGAGCCGTTCTGGACGCCCTGGTCGAGCGAGGTCTGGAGCTGCCCCTGCGCAGCGGCAGCGATGGCGCCGCCGAGGTGGTTCGCGGGGCAGAAGGCCGCGTCGACGGCGAACTGCATCTTGAGCCAGGTCGCGCGCTGGACCTGCTCGAATTTGCACGCGGAATCGCAGCCGTCGAGGTTTTTCGTGTTGCTGTCGTCGCATTGCTCGCCGGTCTCGCGGACGCCATTGCCGCAGACCGACGCCGAAGGAAGCGTGCAATCGGCCTGGCAGCCGTCACCGTCGACGACGTTGCCGTCGTCGCACTCTTCACCGGGATGGACGATGCCGTCGCCGCACACGATGGGGGCGCAGGCGCCATTCACGCAAACGGAGGCCATCGCGCAGACCTGGCCGTCGCCGACGGGATTGCCGCAGGTATGCGTGGCCTCGTCGCACGCGGTGGCAACGCACGGGTCGAGGCCCGAGCAGTCGCGCGTCGGGTCGTCCGATACGCAACTGAATTTGCAGGTGTCGCAGCCGTCGCCGTCCGCGGTGTTGCCGTCGTCGCACTCCTCGCTCGGGCTGACGAAGCCGTCGCCGCAGATGTCGTCGACGCAGACGCCCGCATTGCAGATCTTGCTCGCGCCGCAGGTCGTGCCGTCGGCCGCGTTCGGCCCGGGATCGCAGGTGTGCTTGTCGCTACAGGTCTCGGCGCCGTTGCAGGGGTTGCCGTCGTCGCATTTCGCGTCGCCCGTGTCGGGGTTCGTGTTGTCGCAGGTAAAGGAACAATCGAGTTCACAGCCGTCGCCGGCGGCCTTATTGCCGTCGTCGCACGCCTCGTTGCCCTCGAGGACGCCGTTGCCGCACGTGGCGCCGCCGCCTCCGCCCTCTCCGCCCGTGCCGCCCGCCCCACCCGAGCCGGTCGGCGTGATCGGACTTTCGTCCCCACCACACCCTGCAACAGGTGCCATCAAGGCGAGCCCAGCGAGCGCCACCAGCGCCACGAGCCCCCGCGAATTCGATTGCATCCGCACGTCCACACCTCCAAGCATTTCAGCCAGCGTCAAGCAAGCCGGTTGGGACGTATCCTACCCGGTTCCGTTCACGAATGGTTGGATTCTCGCGGCGTCTGCCGTAGGATCGTGGTTTTTCGGTTGCGGCTGGAGCTTTGCGGGCCTCCCTGCGCTCGGCGCGAGCGGGAAGCGCGGAGACCACCCCCACGCGAAAGCCCCGCTTGACCAGGTCGCCGGGAAACGGTCATATCGGAGGCGCTGGCATGGAGGATCGAGAGCTCTGGGAGCGGCGAATCGGGACGACGCTGCGCGACACGTGGCGGCTCGAGAGCCTCATCGGCGTCGGCGGGATGGCCGCCGTGTACGTCGGCGCGCAGCAGATCGGCCGGCGCGACGCGGTGAAGATCCTCCACCCGGAGGTGGCGCGGCAGAAGGACTTGCGGGCCCGCTTCGAGCAGGAAGCGCGCGTGCTTTCGAGCTTCCGTCACCCGGGCGCGGTCGAGGTGCTGTACATGGGCACGACCGAGGACGGGCTGCCCTTCATCGTGATGGAGCTGCTCGAAGGCGAGTCGCTCGCCGCGCGCTTCAAGCGGCTCGGCTCGATTCCCGTCGACGAGATGCTCAAGTACGTCGACGAGGTGCTGTCGGTGCTCGGCGCCGCGCACGCGCAGAACATCGTTCACCGCGACATCAAGCTCGACAACGTGTTCGTGCTGAACACCGGGCACGTGAAGGTGCTCGACTTCGGCATCGCGAGGCTCCGAAACTCCCAGCACGCGGTGCAGACGAAGATCGGCTCGATGCTCGGGACCTTGCCGTACATGCCGCCCGAGCAGATCCGCGGCGTCGAGATCGACGGGCGCGCGGACCTGTTCGCGCTCGGCTCGACGATGTTCCGGCTGCTCGCGAAGCGGCGCATCCACGAGGGAACGACCGAGGCCGAGATCCTCGTGAAGATGTCGACGGAGCCAGCGCCGCCGCTCGCGACGCTCGTGAAGGACGTGTCGCCGCAGGTGTGCATGGTGGTCGATCGCGCGCTCGCGTTCCGGACCGATCGGCGATACCCGGACGCCGCGACGATGCAACGCGACGTGCGCGCGCTTCTGCGCGGAGAGCCGCCGCCGTACGCGCTAGAAAAGCTCGCCGCAGGGGAGCTGCCGACGGCGCTGATCACGACGCCCGCCGCCGCGCCGACGAACGTCGATCTCGGCGAAGCACCGACGGTGCCGCCGCCGCCGATGGGTGCAGACGCGCCGACCGCGGCCGGGATCGGTATCGTGATGCCCGGCGCGATCTCGGCGCCGACCGCAGTGAGTGCAGTGACGTCGGTGTCGCCGCCGAGCAACCCGACTGGGACGGGGCCACGATCGGCGACGGCCGCGCAGGCAAACGCGTCGATCCTGTACGGGCCGACGGTGATGGCGAGCGTGGCGAGCCTGGGTTTGTCGGAGCCGACGCCGCCGCCGGCGACAAACCCGTCACGCGCATCGCTCCCGTCGACGCCGACGGGCGCGCCAGCGGCCCCGCCGCAGCGCGCCTCGGAGCCGACGCCCGCGCCCGCATCGCCCGCGCACACGCCGCCGCCGATGGCGAAGAGCCTGATCGGGATGGCCCCCGCGGCGCCCTCGGAGCCGCGAAAAATCCCGCTGATCCCGGCGCTCATCGGGGCGCTCGTGTGTTTGATCCTCCTGTTCGTCGGCATCGCGGTGTTCCGCGGGCACGACGAGCCCTCGACCGAATCCGGGGCCGGCGCGAGCACGAGCTCGACGAAGGCGAACGCCGGATCGGGCGCGCCGACGACGGGCACCGAGTCATCAAAAAAGAGCAAAAAGCGCAACTGGGACAAGGTCAACTGGGACAAGTAGCGCGCCCTTGCATTGCAAAGTCGCAATCCATCGGTTGCAGAAATGGGCGCAAAAACGTGGGCCTTCGCCCCACGGGCAGCTGACGAAGAAGCCGGGATCGGGAAGAACACTGCAAGGAACGTTCGAGACGGTTACGGCGCTGATCTTGCATACTTGACCTATTCAGGCCTCGCGCGACCGTAACGCGCGAGGCAGGGGGACGTGGTGCTGGGCGTCATTCTCCTCGGGTTCCAAAATTACGTACGCGAGCGGCTCGGCGAGGAGCTCTGGCGAACGATCCGGAACGAAGCCGGCGTCGCCGAACGGGTGTACCTGCCCTCCCAGACGTACCCGGGCGAAGAACTGCACGCGCTCGCGACGAGCATGTCGCGGCTGACAGGGATGTCGCCCGCCCTCGTGCTCGAGAGCTTCGGCGACAAGCTCGCGTCGGAGCTCTTGAGGGTCTACGGCAACCTCGTCGATCCGCGCTGGCGGGTGCTCGACGTGCTCGTGCACAGCGAAGAACTCATCGAGCGGATGGCGCAACGAAGCGGCGACCTCGCGCCACATTCACCGGTGACCGCGCGCTGGGGTCGCGATGGCGAGGTGGTCCTGGTGTACCAGTCGCACCTGAAGGGCTGCGCGCTGATCAAAGGCGTCGTGCGCGGGCTCGGCGCGAACCTGGAGCAGCCGGTGCTCGTCGACGAGAACCGGTGCATGCTCGCAGGCGCGCCGACGTGCGAGATGGCCGTCAAGCTCGAACGAACGACGCAGCTCACGGAGCGCGCGCAAGGGCTCGCGCGGAGGCTCACGCCGCCCGCGATGGGTCGATCGGCGCTGAAGAACGCGCTGTTCGGGGATCGCGGGGACATGTCGTCGGTGCCGCCGCCGCCCGCGTCCTCGTCGAAGCAAGAATTGCTGTCGGCATGGAGGACCGAGACGAAGACGAACCCGCCGGCAAGCGGCGTGACGCCCGCGCGCATCTCGACGCTGCCCGCCGAGCCGCGCACGCCGAGCATGCCGAGCACGCCGCCGCCGAGCTCGGACGGCGACGCGTCGGAGCTCTGGCGTCGGCGCTGATCGAGAACGTTACGCGTTCGTCCAGACCGTGCCCGCGCGGCGGCGCTCGGCATACGAGGGCGAGCTGAGCGCGTAGCGGAGGAGGTCGCCCGTGACCGGGTGCAGCACGACGATGCGAGGATCCTCGGCCGCGCGCGCAACGTCCCGATCGATGCGGCAGAGGTGATCGATCGCGGCGACGAGGTCGCCGGAGAGCAGATAACCGAGGCGGTTTTCGCTGCGACGAACGCCGGCCGCGAGGAGGCGGATGTCGTAGCCGGGCGCCGCCGAGGGAAGGATCTCTTCGAGGAGCTTGCGTTGCCTGCGGCCGATGGCGCGCTGCACGTGCACGCCGAAGGCCTGGGCGGCTTGCTCGCGCACGGGGCCGATCTCACGCGCGCCGAAGGCGGGATCAACGGTGCGCAGGGCCGCGATGAGGAGAGCGTCGCACGATTCGAGGGCGAGCTCGTCGAGCCAGGTGGGGCCGAGCGCGATGCGCACGAAGAGGCGGCCGAGGGCAAAGGCTTGCTCGGGCTCGGGGAGCTCGGCGAACGCGACAGGGCCGACGATGGCCGGAGGATCGCCGGGATACACGCGCGGCATGCCCTGCCAGGTCTGCGAGAGGTAGAGCTCGAAGCCCTCGACGCCGAGGCTCTTGGCGATGCGATCGGCGAGGCGGTACGTGAAGCTGTTGTCACGCGAGCCGATGCGGTCGCGCGAGGAGACACCGAGGCTCGAGAGCTCGAAGCGCAGGGCCTTGTGCGCGATGGGGGCGATGGCCGCAGAAGCGAGGAGCATGGGGCTCTGCGCCTCGGCGAGGAGGAGGCGGTGGAGCTCGGGGCCCGCGAAGACGCCGGGGTGGAGCGCGTCCGGGGGCATGCGGCGCGCGCGGAGGCGCGTGATGCGCTCGGGTTTGACGTCGCCGAGGCAAGCGCGCGCCTCCTCGACGGTGAGGCGCTCTTCGGCGCGGCCATCCTTGGCAAGCGCAGATTCGAGCGCGGCGAGGGCCGCGGAGAGCTCGCCGGTTTTCGCGAGGGCGTCGATGTCGGTCGCGAGGACGTCACGCAAGACCTGGACGGCCTCGCCGTTGCGGTTGGCCGCGTCGAGGCCACGGCCGAGCGCGGCGCGAGCCTCGGGGCCGGCGCTCGGGAGCCCGACGGCCTGCTGGAGGTGCGCGACGCCGTCGCGCGGGCGCACGAGGACGGTGACCTCGAGGAGGCCGATCGTGGTGAGCCATCGAGGATCGATGGGCAGGCGGCGCGCCGAGGCGATCTCGAGGACCTGGCCGATCGCCGCGACATACTGGGCGGCGCCGTCGGGCGTCTCGACGCGGTAGAGGCGCGCGAGGGCGGTCCAGGGGCGCATGTCGGTCGGGCCATGCGCGACGGCGTCGCAGAGCGCGCGCACGATGCCGGCACGATCGCCGGCCTCGCGTTGCGCTTCGGCGAGGCGAAGGCAAACGTCGACACGGGTGCGCGCGTCGGGCGATGCGTCGGCGAGGCGCGTGAGCGCATGCACGGCGAGCGCGTGATCCCCGCGCTTGGCGGCGATCTGGTAGAGGCGATCGAGCGCGAAGGCGTGCGAGGGTTCCATCGCGAGGACGGCCTGCACGCACTGCTCGGCGCGCGGGAGGTCGGCGAGCGGGCCTTCGTAGAGGGCCGCGAGCTCGAAGTACGCAGCCGTGCGCGCCTCGGGGACGGCCGCGATCGAGACGATGCGTTGCCAGGCGTCGCGAGCCTCGGCCGGGAGGCGCTGCGCGGTGTAGAGGCGCGCGGTGAGCATGAGCGCGGGGACGTCGTCGGGCGTCTCGACGAGGACGCGGCGCATGGCCGCGACGCCGATGCTCGGATCAGGCGAGGCGCCGCCGGTCTCGTGATGGCGAAGGACGGCGCGGCCGATCTCGGTGCCGAGGAGGACGATCTGCGCGGAGGAGGCAGCGCGTTCGAGGGCGGCGCCGAGGCGATCTGCGAGGCGCGCAGGATCGGGCGCGAGGCCGCGGGCGAGCGCGCGGGCAGCCGCGTCGCAGTCGGGATCCTCGCGAAGCGCGTTCTCGTAGAGCTCGAGCGCCTCGCCCATGAGGCCGGGCTCCTCGGCGGTGAGCTGCGCGGCGCGGACGAGGTGTCCAGCGCGGCGAGCAGCGCCCTCGACGATGCGGGCGAGCGAGCGGTTCGCCGTGATGAGCGCCGAGCGATCGCCGAGCTCGCCGGCGAGTCGATCGAGGCCCCGCGCGGCAAGCAAGCTGTCGGGGAAGAGCGTGAGCGTGTCGCGGTAGCCAGCGAGCGAGGCGCGGGCGAGCGAGGCGTCGCCGCGGGCCTTGCCCTCGATGAGGATCGCCTCTTCGAGCTGGAAGAAGCCGCGGGCGACGGGCTCGCGCGCGAGGGATTTGCGGGCCGTGATCGACGCGAGGAGGAGCGCGCCCGCGGGGCCCGTGGAGGCGGGCGAGACGGCGCCTTCGACGAGGCGACCGGCGATGCGGATGATCGCGTCGTGCACGCTGCTGTCGGCCGGGCGCTCGGCGACGACACGGCCGAGCGCGTCGAGGAGCGTTTCGCTCGGGATGCGCTCCTCCAGCGTGACGAGGTGCGCGAGCGCGCCCGTGCGCGCGACGACCGATCGCGCGGCGGCGGCCTGCCCGCGGAGCACGTCGGCGAGCGCGACGGCCTGCGCGCTCCGGTGCAGATGTTCGAGCATGCGCAGCGCCGGGACGTGATCGGGCACGACGGCGATGAGCCCTTCGAGCAGCCCGACGGCCTCGCGCCGATCCTTGCGGCAGAGCACGTCGGCGAAGGCGATGCGGAGCGCGTAATCGACGGACGGAGGCGGGTGGCGCGCGAGCCAACCCGCGTAGAGGGAGGCGAGCTCGTCGGTCGCGCGACGCCGCACGAGGATGCGCTCCATCGCCTCGACGACGGCTGGATCGAAGGCGCCCTCCGGAGAGGCGGAGAGCGCGTCGGCGGCGGAGAGGGTCGCGAGCGCGGCTTGATCATCGCCGAGCAAGAGCTCCTCGACCTCGGCGGCGAGGAACAGAAAGCTCGCGCGTGCGATGGGCCCGGAGGCGCCCTCGGCGAGCTTCTTCAGCGAGGCGACGAGGCGGCGATGATCCCCCGTGGCGCGGAGCAGGCGCATGATTTCGAGCCCCGGCATCGGGTGATCCGGGCGTAGGCGCGCGGCTTCCTCGTACGCCTTCACCGCGTCCTGCGGGCGCTTCAGGCGAAGCTCGTCGAAGCGCGCGACCTCGATCCAGAGGCCGAACGCCGCCGCGGGATCGTTCCGAATGAGCCCGAGGAGCGCTTGTTTCGCCTCCTCGTTCCGGCCCGCGCGGGTGAGCAGGCGGAAGCGCGCGCGCAGCGCGTCCGGATCCGTCGCCTTCACGGCGAGCGCTCGATCCACGAGCTCGAGCGCTCGATCCCGATCGCCCACGCGCTCGCCGACCACGTCCGCGGCGCGGAGCAGGAGCCTGCGCTTGAGCGCCGAATCCTCGGTCAGCTCGGACTCGGCCACGAGCGCCTGCCAGAGCCTGCGGTAATCGCTGGCGCGCTGCGCGTTCCGTTGCATCGCGAGGAACGCGGTACGCCGCACGGGATCGAGCGCGAGGATCTGGTCGAGCACCTCCATCGCGCGCTCGGGCTGTCCGAGCTCGTCCTCCCAGATGCTCACGAGTTTTTCGAGCAGCGCGATCTTGCGCGGCGCCTCGACCTGGGCCTGCGCGGACTGCGCGTAGAGATCGATGCGCGCGCGCACGCCCGCGTCCGGCTCGCGCGCGGGCTTCTCGAGGAGCGCGGTGAGCCCGTCGAAGACCGCGGCGTCGCCGGGGTTCACGGTCCACGCGGCCTTCAGGTAGACGATGGCGTCCTCGCGCTTGCGCAGGTGCCGCTCGCAGATGTCGGCCGCGCGCATGAGCGAGGCGACGCGATGGTGCGCGGGCCGCTCGGCGTTGCCCTCGGCGGCCCAGACCTCGACGCGGCGCTCGTGACGGCCGAGGCGCTGCAGCGCGCGGTCGAGCCGCTCCCGCGTCGACTCGTCCACGGGATCATGCAGGAGCGCCTGCTCGGCATGCACGGCCGCGTTCTCTGCTTGCCCGAGCGCGTCGTAAATCTCCGACAGCCGCACGTGCGCGTGCGCGATCGCCTCCTGCCCCGTCAGCATCGCGAGCTCGCGCTTGCGCGTGATCGACGCCTGATCGAGCGCCCCTTCTTGCTCCTGCAGCCGGCTCAGCTCGGCGAGGATCCGCCGCGAGGTCGGCGTCCCCGCGGGCGCACGCGCCGTGGCGCGCCCGAGCAGCGCGATTGCCTCGTGCGGATCCTTGAGCCGCTCATACTGGATTCGCGCCGCCGTGTAGAGCAGCCGCGAGGCGCGATCGTCGTCGAGCTCGTGCTCGGCCTCGGCGGAGAGCGATTCGCAGAACGCGCGCGGATCGTCGTGGCGCACGTGATGCCGCGCGAGCGCCGCGCGAACCGGCCCGGGCGCGGGCTCGAAGCTCACGGCCCGTTCGAGGGCCGCGGTCGCGAGCGCCGGTTGCTGGAGCATGTCGTCGAGCACCGCCGCGCGCTCGACGTGGAGCCACGCGGCGAGCCTCGCGTCCCCATCGGGCTTACCGGCCTCGGGGGCATATGCGTCGGCCATGCGTTCGAGGTGCTTCGCGAGCGACTCGGCGAGATCACGCCCCTTGCCGCGCTCGAGCTCGCGACGGAGCACGGCCTCGAGGCCACGCAGCGCGTGCGGATGCGCGGGCACGAGCTCGAGCGCCTTCCCGTAGGCCGCGCGCGCCTCGGGCCAGCGCCCGAGCTCGGCCGTGGCCCGCGCGCGCTCGAAGAGCAGATCCGCGCGCTCGGCGTCGCTCTCGGCGACCACGAGTTCGTCGTCGACCACCGAGATCCGCTCCAGCCGATCCTCGGGCTCAAACAGGTGCCGGAGCCGCGACAGCACCGGACCAAGCGAACGCGTGATCGCGCGTGCTGCCGCGAACGAGCGCCGCGCCGCGATTCGATCGTGCTCGACGCGCTGCTCGACGAGACCCCGCTCGACGAGGGCGCGCGCTGCGGCCACCGGATCGGCGCTCGTGATGCGCTCGGCGCGCCGCGTGAGCTCGACGCCCAGCGTGATCGGCTCGTTGGGAGCCGCCTCGGCGGGCGCTGCAGCGGGTGACGCAGCAGGCGCGGCGGGCGCGGCGGGCGCAGCCGCAGGCGCGGCGGCGGGCGCGGCTCCCGTCGCCACCGTGGTCGCGCGACGTGGCGGCGCGGGACGTCCGGGGACCGGCGGCGGCGCCATCGGCGGTAGCGGCGGCGGCGACATCGGCGGCAGCGGCGCGGGCGCGACGGCAGGCTCCGATGCTGCGCGCACCACGGTTGTCGTGGGCTTCGGCGGCAGCGGCCCCCCCGCGGGCACGATCTTGCCGGGCGGCGCGGGCTTCGGCGCGGACACGCCTTGCGGCGGCTGCGCGGCTTGCGCGGGCGGGGCGGGCTTCGGGGGCGCAGCGGGCTTGCCCTTGTCTGCCACGTCCCAACCCGCGTCCACGGACATCATGGCGGGCCTTGCCTGCGGGGCGGGTTTGTCCTCGGCCTTCGGCTCGTCGGGGCGCTCGTCGTTCTCGGCCACGCTTCGATGCTACACGGCTTGCCCGTCGATCGAGCAAGCCCTGGGCAGCGGAGGACCGTCGTTCACCCGGGGACGGGCGTCAGTTGCACTTCGCGCCGATGCAGGCCGCGAATTCCTCACCACATTCGGTCTGGATGCACCCGAAGTCTCCGCCACAGACGGGAAGCACGTCGACGGCGCACGTGAGCACTTGATCCACGAAGAACTGCACGTCGGCGCAGCCCTGGGCCACGCAGTTCGCCACGCACGTCACGCTGAATTTCGGGGGATTTGCGCCGAGATCGATGCACCCGAGGGCGCAACTGACCACCTCGAGGCATCCCTTCGCCTGGCACGTCCCGCAGTCCTGGGGGCAGATCGAGCACGTCTCGAACGCCTCGCACTTGCCGTTCGGGCACACCGAGCACACGCCGCAGTCCGTCTGGCACGAAGCGCACGTCTCGGTCCCGGTGCAGATCCCGTCGCCGCAGCCCGGGCACTTTCCGCAGTCGCCGGGGCACGTGAAGCAGCTCTCGGTGCCCGCGTCGCAGTCGCCGTCGCCGCAGCTCGGGCACGCGTCGCAGTCGGGGGCGCAGGAAAGGCAGTCCTCGGGCGCCGTGCAAAACCCGTCGCCGCAGCTCGAACACGCGCCGCAGTCGCCGGGGCACGACGCGCACGTCTCGCTCGGATCACACGCGCCGTTGCCGCACGTCTGGCAGAGGCCGCAATCGAGGGGGCACGTCGCGCAGCTCTCGCTCGGATCACACGTCTTGTTGCCGCAGCTCTGGCACGCGCCGCAGTCGAGCACGCACGTCGCGCAGCTTTCCCCGTCGCCGCACGTCCCGTTGCCGCAGCTCGCGCAGACGCCGCAGTCGACGGGGCAGTTCTCGCAGGCCTCGATCCCGGTGCACGCGCCGTCGCCGCACCCCGCACAGAACCCGCAGTCCTCGGCGCAGCTCGCGCACGTCTCCTCGGGATCACACGTCCCGTCGCCGCACGCGCCGTCGCCGCCGGTGCTCTGCCCTTCCGCAGGCGTGATGCTCGTGCGGCCGCATCCGGCGAAGGGGAAGAGCGCGCCGAGCGCGCCGAGCAACATCACCCCGACGAACGACCTCTGCACGAAGCGCCGCGAGCTCTGCATGGATCCACCTGTCGAAGAAAATCGAAGCGAGCGAGCTTCGATCCTACCCGACGAGGCTTTCCCGCGCTGCGTCCACGCGGCCGTCTTTCAGGCACACAAAAAAGGACACCCCGGCGACCCGCAAAAAGCGGATCGCCGGGGTGTAAGTCGTTTCACTTCGGGGCGGCCTGGTCGCCACCGGCGGGCGCCGGAGCAGCCTGGTCCGCCGGAGCGGCCGGAGCGGCACCCTCGGCCGGCTTGTCCGCCGGAGCACCCTCGGCCGGCTTGTCCGCGGGGGCCCCCTCGGGCGCCGCCGGCTCCGGCGTGCCGCCGCCGCAAGCGACCGCGAGGAGGGAGACCGAGAGGGCGAGGATGATGTGCTTGATCATGTTGTGATCCTCCGTACTAGCTAAAGAGCTCCCGCAGACGTCCGACCTGCGGCACTTCCCTCGACGCCTGAGGTCACCGGAACGGCTCACGCGAGCTCCCAAAAAAATCTTTGTGGCCGCCGTGAGCCACCTGCCACACCCTGAGCGTCCTTAGACACGTAGGATTATCGAAAATGGCGCCCAGGCTTCAGCGCGGTCGGTTGCGGCTCGTCGAGCCATCCCCCCGCCCCACAAACGAGGGCGACGGGGTGGCCGCGACGCCGGCCCCCGACGATCGCGCCGAGGCCAAGCGTCCGCCCGAGACCTCGCGTGTCCCCAAAGGCAGCCGCTCCGCGCTCGCCGACCTGCCCGACGCGCAGCTCGTCGGCCTCGGCGCGGAGGGCGACGTGCAGGCCCTCGAGATCCTCTACCGGCGTCACGCGGCCTTCGCGATCAACCTCGCCACGCGGATCGAGGGCTCGCCGCGCGACGTGGAGGACATCGTCCACGACGCATTCCTCCGCGCCTTCGAGCGCCTGCGGGATCTCACGGATCGCTCGGCGTTCCGCGGCTGGCTCGGATCGATCGTCGTGCACGCGGTGCGCTCGCGCATGCGCCGCGGCAAGCTCCTGAACCTCCTCGGGCTCGGTCGCGCGAGCGAGCCCGTGGACCTCGACGCCCTCGCGAGCCCCGAGGCCTCGCCGCACGTGCGCGCGCAGCTCGCCCAGATCTACGCGCTCCTGCGGACGCTCCCCTCGGACGAGCGCATCGCCTGGACGCTCCGCTGCATCGAGGGGCACGAGCTCGAAGCGGTCGCGGGGCTCACGCGGTGCTCGCTTGCCACCGTGAAACGTCGTATCACGCGCGCGCAGCGTTTCCTCGACGAACACTTCGTCGACCCGACCGGCAAGGAAGAACCGGTGAGCAAAGAGGTTGACCAATGACCCGCCGCGTGGTGCCTCCCCTGCGCCCGCAAGACCTGCGGGACCACGCTGATCCGGCGCGGATCGATCGCGTCTGGGAGCGGCTCGAGCACGATCTGCCCGGGCGCCGCGAGCCCGATCGCTCCCGCATGACGGGCACGCTGATCGCCGTCGCTGCCGCAGCGGTCGCCGCCTTCTGCACGGGTCTCTATGTCGGGACGAGCACGAGCAAGGACTTTGGTCCGACGGAGGTCCGCGCGATCGCGGCCGAGAACAACACGTCGCCGAGCGTGCTCGCCGCAGGCACCCGGCAGGCGAGTTATCCGCTGCCCGGCGGCGGCACGTTGACCCTCTCGCCCGGCGCCACCGTGGAGGTCGAGCGCGGCGAGGGCGAGGCCGTCACGCTGCGCCTCCTGCGCGGCGAGGCGTCGATGGACACGGCCGGCGCGCCCAAGGCCTCGGAGATCGCGCTCGTCGCCGAGAGCGCGACCCTCTTCGCCCGCGCGGGCAGCGTGGTGTTCGTCCGGCGAAACGAGGCGGACATCGACGTGCGCGTGGCGAGCGGATCGGCACGCGTCTCCTGGCCCGCCGGCTCGCGCGAGCTCTCGGGTGGCGACGGCCTCGAAGCCGTGCCGATGATCGCGCTCGCCGAGGCCCCGCACGACGATCCGACGAACCCCGTCCCGCGCCCGCGCCGCGCGACCGCGCCGATGCCGCGCGACATCGACATCTCTTCGCGTCCGCTCGCGCTGCCGCTGCCGCTGCGCGCCGAGACGGAGGCGGTCGCGATCGCCGCGCCCGATTGGCGCGCCAAGTACAACGCAGGCGAGCTCGCCCAGGCCCTCGAGCTCCTGCGCCAGCAGCCCGGCGGCATCGAAGGCGCCATCGCATCGTCGAGGAGCGCCGCGGAACTCGTGGTGATCGGCGACATCGCCCGCGCCAAAGGCGGAGATCCTTCCGCCGCGCTGCTCGCGCTCCAGCGCGTCGTCGAGCACTTCCCGAACGATCCTTACGCGGAGATCGCGGCCTACACGCTCGGCGGCATGTACGAGAAGATGGGACAGGCCGATCAAGCACAAAAGTACTTCGAGCGTGCGCGGAGCCTCAAAGGTGTCCTCGCAGAGGATGCCCTCTGCAAGCAGATGCGCGCCGAGCACCGCGCCGGTCGGAAGGATGAGGCGCAGCGCATGGGCACGGAGTATTTGAACAAGTACCCCGATGGCCGGTGCAAGGAGGACGTGGAGCGAATTCTCTCGGGCGAGGAGCCCGCGCAGGAGGAGCCCCAAGCTGCACCGGACGCGGGAGCCGGCGACGCAAGCGCGCCCTGAAGCACGTCGCGCGTGGCGCTCGCTTACCCCGCGCGCGGCCCTCGCCGCCCTCGTGACGTTCGCCCTCGGCCCGAGCGCCGCGCGCGCCGAAGGGCCTGCGCCCGCCACGACCACGCCCGCCGCCGCTCCGGCCGCGACGGCCCCGCGCCGCGTCGAGGTGCGCCTCTCGCTCGCGCGCGCCGCAGCCGAGGCGCTCGGCGGCGAAGCTCGCGTGCGGCGCTTGCTGGAGATCGAGCTCGACGACACGGGCACGCTCGCGCCCGGTCCGAGCGGCCCGCTCGGCGACGACGTGGCCCACGTCTGGATCGATCTCCCGAGTCCGTCCGAGGTCCTCATCGAAGCGAGGCTCGCCGAGCGCGCCGCCGGGCGACGGTTCATCCTGATCGGCGGCCTCAACCCCGACGTCGCCGCGCGCCTCGTGGCCATCGCCGCGAACGAGCTCGTCCGCGCGCAGGCGCGCCCCATCCGCCCGCGCAAGGCCCCGGCCCCGCGCACGCCCACGCCGAAGGAGCTCGAGCTCGCCGCGCGGCGCGCGCCTGCGATTGTCTGGTCGGCCGCGCCGAGCTTCGCCTTCCTGCCCGGTTCGTCCGGCACCTTGTGGGGCGCAGGCGCCTCGCTCGGCTTCCGCGGCGCCGGCGTGAGCGAACGCGCCACCGCCCGCTGGCTCACGGGCCCCACGAGCGCTGGCTCGACGCGCTGGTTCGAGGTCGGGCTCGCGGTCGACTACCGCGTCTACCTCGCCTCGTCGGTCCGCCTGATGCTCGGCGCCGACGCCGCGCTCGGCTTCTTGCACCTCAGCGACGTGCGTGCGACGGACGGCATCCCGAGCGCGCGTGACGCGTGGTCCGGCCGCGCGGGCGGCCTCCTCGGCGTCGACGTGCGCGCGTTCGGCCCGGCTTGGCTCGGCCTTCACCTGAGCCCGGGCGCCATCCTCCGGCCCACGCGCTTCGAGACCGCGGACGGCCTCAGCGGCGCCGTCCGTGGACTCTGGCTCGGCCTGGACCTCGCCCTGCAGCTCGAACACCCGCTCGTCCGATCCGCTCCGACGAACCCCCGTTGATCGCTCGCGCGGGAGGGGGCCTTGTGCCTCGGCAGCGCGTCTCCATGAACCCCGGGGGGAGCCTTTCGATGCAACACCAGGAAGAGCCCGAGGAGACCTTCGTGCTCGGGCCTGCGAGCGCGGGGCGAGCGCTGCGCGCGCGCTTCGGCACGTTCGTCGGCGCCGACTACCTTCCCGGCAAGACGGCGATGCGCGACGCGCTCTGCGAGCGATTCGGCATCTCGCAGCTCGAAGCCGAGGAGCTCTGTGACGCGCTCGAAGCATCGGGCGCGCTGCGCTTCATCAGCACGCCCGATGGCGAAGGCTTCCACATCGACAGCGACGTGGTCGACGAGGCCGCGTAACCCGCCCCGAAGCTTGCCGCGCGTCGAGCGACCTCGGGGCACGCGTGTTGCCCCTGTCGGGGCGAGCAGCTCGGCCCGGCGCGCGCGCTGCCACCGGAGGAAGCACCATGTTGGACCGAGGCTGGACGATCTTCCGCATTCGCGGCATCCCGGTGAAGCTGCACATCACGCTCGTCCTGTTTCTCCCGTACGTCGCGTTCGTCACGTCTTCCCAGTTCAGGGCGATCGCCGAGGCCGTGGGCCTCCCGCGAAGCGAGCTCCACCTGCCGCCGCTCGTGTGGGGCGTGATCCTCGCGATCGGGCTCTTCGTCTCCATCCTGCTGCACGAGCTCGCGCACTGCCTCGTCGCGCTTTCGAACGGCGTCCGCGTCCGATCCATCACGCTCATGATGCTCGGCGGCGTCTCGCGGATGGAGCGCGACGTGCGGCCGGAGCGCGAGGCGTGGATGGCCTTCGCCGGCCCGCTGTCGAGCTTCGGCATCGCAGTCGTCTGCTGGCTCGTCTCGCTCTTGCCGCTCCTCGCCGAAGTGCGCGTCGCCTTCCTCGCGCTTGCGCTCGCAAACCTGGTGCTCGGCGCGTTCAACCTCCTGCCGGCCTTCCCCATGGACGGCGGCCGCGTGCTCCGCGGCCTCTTGTCCACGCGGCTCGGCCCCCGGCGCGCGACGAGCGTGGCCGCGACGATCGGCAAGGGCATGGCCGTTCTCTTCGGCCTCTTCGGCTTGCTCTCGTTCAACGTGCTGCTCGTGCTCATCGCGGTGTTCGTGTACATGGGCGCGGCGGGCGAGCAAGGGCGTAGCCAGTGGAGGCAGGTCCTCGAAGGTTTGCCCGTGGCCGAGGTGATGAACCACCGGCTCGGCGAGGCGCACGCGGACGAACGCGCGGGCGAGGTCGCGCGGCGGCTCTTCCGGCAGAACCTCGCGGGCGCGCTCGTGGTCGACGGCGAGCACGAGCATGCCGAGCTCGATCCGGATCACGTGCTCGGCGTGGTGACGGCGTGGGACCTCGCGCGACCCGAGCTTCACCGCGCGCCCGACGCGACCGTGGGCAAGGCCATGCGGACGGACGTGCCACGCGTGCACACGCGCGACGACGCCGCGGCCACGCTCGACGCGCTGGTGAATGGGGACGCGGAAGCGGTGCTCGTGCTCGACGAGGGCGAGCACGTCGTCGGCCTCGTGACGCCGGCCGACCTCCAGCGCGCGCTCGCGCTGCTCGGTGCGGCCGGCGGACGGGGTCGTTAGTCCCGAGGGGGACGCCTCGCGTCCCCCTCTCGGCCAGGCGAAGCCCGGCCGATTCACCCCCCGAGGCGAGCTCGCTTCGCGACCTCGCAGAGCAGCGAACGAGTCGCTGCTCTAGGCGCTCATCTTCGGAATGATCAGGCGCACGCGCGCGCCGCTGGTCGGGGCATCTTCGATCTCGAGCTGCATGCGCACGTGCGCCGCGATCGCCGTCGCGGCGATGAGCGAGATCCCCGCCGGACGACCTGCCGCGAGCACCTCGAAATCACGGCTCAGCACGCCGGTCCTCGCCGCCTCGGGCAGCGGGTGCCCGGCGTCGTCGACCGTCAGCGCATACCCGCCACTCGCATGCTCCGACAGCGTCAGCACCACCTCCGTGCCCGGCGGCGACGCGCTGATCGCATGATCGAGCAGCGCATGCATCAGCACCGTCAGCGCTCCGATCTGCGCCACCTCGTACGCGCTCTGCGGCGCGTTCAGCTTCACGCGCACGTCGTGCCGCGCCGCGCGCCCCATGTCGTCGCGCACCACGTCCCGCAGCGCCTCCGCGATGTCCACGTGCCGCGGCAGCTCGCCGATCGGGCACGCGCCGAGCCGCGCGAGGTCCGCCATCGTCTCCGACGCCGCCGTCACGTGCCGCATCGCGCTCGCCACGATGTCGCCGACCTCGCCCTGCCGATCACGCAGCGGCAAGAGGTCACGCGTGATCGCCGAGAAGATGCCGCGCAGCTCCGATACGAGCCCTCGCACCCCGGCCACGAGCACCGCGAGCCCTTCGCTGCTCACCGGCTCGATCGACGCGCTCGCCGGCGGCGTGCTCGACACCTTCGCGCCGCCGCTCGCGAACACCGCGGCGAGCTCGCGCGCGTAGGCCTCGCCTTGCTCTTGCGCGGCCTTCAGCTCGCGCTTCAGGTTCTCGAGCTCCTGCCGCTGCATGTCCACGTCGGCCGGCAGCACCAGCGTTTGCATCGAGCCGTCGAGCTCGAGACGTCCTCCGTGCCGGATCGCCATGCGCGACAGCCACGCACGCTCCGACTCGAACGTCGCGGGCTGGTCCGGACCGAGCACCACGCTGACCTTCACCTCTTCGCCTTCGCGGCGCACGCTCACCTCGGAGGTGCCCTTCGCGTTCGCCGGATCGCCTGCTTGACCGACGAGCAAGAGCAGCATGCGACGCAGCTCGGCCTCGTCGCCGAACACCGTCGTGCCCTCGCCCATCTCGATCTGCACCCGCGCCTCGGGCGCGACCTCCCACATGAGCTGCGCGAGATCGATCTTGCCTCGCCGCCCTCTGCTCGCAGGATGCCCGTGGAGCGACGCCAGCATGCCGACGGCCTCGTCGAGCTGGTTCAGCGTCGTCTCCACTGCGACCGTGCTCTCGCCGTCGGGCACGCGAACGGAGCCCGGGGGCCCGTCCTGGATGATCACTCCCTGGCGGAGCTTCTGCGCTGCAGTGCGGGCTTCCTGCGCGAGCAGCCACGTCAGCTCGTTGCGCGTCAATCGATCGCTCGTCACCCGATCTCCGTCCTCTGCGCTTTCTTCGAGAAATCGCGCCGACGCATGATGCCAGAACCCGTCCTGCCCTGCTACGCTGAAGGCGGACCTCGCCCCTCCTTCCTTTGCCATGACGAGCGCCGAGACGAAGGACCCGCGGCCGCGGCTCTCGCGACATCTCCGCTGGATCGTGCCCCTCCTCCCCGCGGCCGCCCTCACGAGCGCCTGTGGGCCATCCACCGCGCCGAACCCCTTCACCGTCGACGCCGGCCCCGACGCGGCGGACGAGCCCGACGGTGGCGGCGCCGGCGGCGGTAATCCCGACGACGGAGGCACGCCCGACGACACCCTCGGTGGCCCTTGCAACGACGACGCCCAGTGTGACGACGCCCTCGCCTGCACCGTCGACACCTGCGACGTCTCGATCGCGCGATGCCGCCACAGCCCCGACGACGCGGCTTGCCAGAACGGCGCCTACTGCGACGGCGTCGAGCGCTGCGAACCCAAGCTCGGCTGCCTCCCCGGCGCCCCCGTCGCTTGCTCCGACGGCGACGTCTGCACCATCGACACCTGCGTCGAGTCCACGGGCGCCTGCACCCACGTCCTGCGCGACGCCGACGGCGACGGCGCGCCCGACGGCCACTGCGTCGCGAAGGGCGACTGCGACGACGCCGATCCCAAGGTCTCCCCTGCGCTGCCCGAGGTCTGCGCGAACGGCACGGACGACGATTGCGACGGCGCCGTCGACGAGAGCGGCTGCGCCTCGCCCGAGCACGACGCCTGCGGCGATCCGCTCGTCATCGACGCGCCCGGCGCCTACACGATCGACACCACCGCCGCCGCCTCGAACTTCGCCGCCTCCTGCAACGTCGACAACCAGCCCGCCGCGCGTGACGTCGTCGCGGCGATCGTCCTCCCTGCCGGCTCGCCCCTCGACGTCGAGATCACCGCGCGGACGAACGGCCCTGACGTCGCCATCGCGCTCCTCGGCCAGTGCGGCGATCCCTCCACCGAAATCACCTGCGGCAAGTCGTTCTTCCACCTCCAGGGTGGCCGCTTCGCCCAAATTCGTGGCCGCGGCCTCGGCGATCCGGCGAAGGCCGTTGCCCTCCCGCTTTACGTCTTCGCCGACGCGGACACGCCCGTCCTCCTCGACGTCGCCTTCCTCCCGCCCGAGCCCGTTCCCACGAACGAGACCTGCGCCCTCGCCGAGCCCATCCCCTTCGGCGTCCCCTTCTTCTCCACCTTGATCGACGCCGCCACGGACGTCGGCATCGCCTGCACCCCGCTCACCGGCGAGCTCCTCTACAGCTTCGAGCTCGCTTCCCCCGCGAACGTCCACGTCTACGCGAGCTCCGTCGACGGCGATGGCTTCCCCGTGATCTCCCTCCGCGACGCGGCCTGCGCGCTGCCCGAAAACGAGATCACCTGCCAGAACGCGCCGATCGTCGACGTCTTTCGCCACGCGCTCCCGGCGGGCACGTATCACGTCGCCGTCGGGGCTTCCGCGCCCACGGTCGTCTCCACGACCGTCGTGATCGAGCCGCCCACCGAGCCTCTTCCCGACGAGACCTGCGAAGGCGCTCCCGCGATCACGCCGAACGTCACACGTGACGTCGACCTCCTCGAACGACAGGACGACGTGAAGCTCGACTGCCTACCGGGCGCCGTCGACGCCGCCTACACGCTCGCCTTGCCCGTCGCCTCCGACGTCCTCCTCGTCCAGCGAATCTCCCAGGGCGACACGGGCGCCGTCGCGCTCGCCCTTCCGCTTTGCGGAGGCCCGTCCGACCAGCTCGTCTGCGACATGGGCTCGCAATCGCCGCTCCGCGTCGGCAAGCGCAACGTCCCGGCCGGCGATTACCGGGTCGTCGCCGAATCTCTCCTCGGCCAGCCCGTGCAGGTCACGGCGTTCGTCCGCAAGACCATCCCGCCTTTGATCGTACCGTTCGCCGACGCTTGCGCCGACGTGCTCATGATCCCCGAGACGGGCGGTTTTTTCCAGGGCAACACCGCGAATGCCGCGCCGAGCTTCAATGCTGGGTGTGATCAAGGTGGAGGGCCCGAGGGCGGGGCACGCGACCAGCTCCTCGGGCTCTCGCTTTCTGATAAAAAACGCGTCGTGCTCGACATGGGCGGATCGGGCTACACGACACTACTCGACGTCCGCAAAGGGCCCGATTGCCCCGGCGTCGAGGTCCCCAAGGCTTGCGCCGTCGGTTACGGCCAAAACAAGAGCTTCCTCGACCTCACCCTCGATCCGGGCACGTACTTCATCCAGATCGATGGGCTCGGCCAGGATAGCGGCCCCTGGTTCCTCGACGTCCGCGTGGCGGATCCTTAATCGCGCTCAGGCCCCTCCTTTCTTGGTTTTCGACCTCGGTTTCCCAGCCTGCACGCTGACGGTCACGTTGAAGGCGAGCCGATGGATTTCCTCCACGGCGCGCTCCGCCTCTTCCGGTGTCATCGCGAATCCCGTGAACATCTTGCGCCCGGCATACCTCGCCGGATCGATGCCCTCGGCATTCACGTAGATCAGCCCATCGCTGCCGAGTGCGAGCTCCGTCGGGAGTTCCTCCGGAGCCTCGTCCTCGTCCGCGCGTACGTTTCTCGTTCTTCGATTCGTCGCCACCGCCGTAGCGTTCCTGCTGATGCTCGTTTTCGTTGTCCGCGGTCGGATCGATTCCTTGCGCATGTACGCGTCCTCATCGGAAGACGCCGGCTGCGCACCTGACCAAGGCTCTTTCCATGCTCGGTTTTTCCCCGAACGTCAAGCATGGTTTTACCGGGGACCACGGTTTGTCCGTGATCCGGTTTGTCCCGTGACCGTCCGGGCCCCGCGGGGTCCGGTCCGGACGGCGTCTAGCCCTTCGCCTTCGCCTGCTCCGCAGAGAGCGCCGTGACGAACGCCCCGCGCAGCGCCTCGAAATCCTCGACCGAGAGCGTGTGGCTATCCTGGACGAACCCATTGAACCAGTGCTTCGGCGCGCCCGGCCGCAAGGATTCCAGGATCGGCCGCGTCCGGATCTCCTTGCCGAGCTCTCCCAGCACCACGAATTTTTTTCGAAATGGCTGCGCTCCGCCGTCCATCCCCCGGAACGTCGCTGCGTCGTCCCGATACGTCTCGCCCACGAACATCCCCATCGCCCGCAGCCCCCGACCGCGCCCGGTCACGTGGAAAAAAAACGGGTCGCCCTTCGCGTACCGCTCGAGCTCCGCTTGCCTGCGCCGGCCGAAGCTCTTCGTTTGCATACAAAGCGTGTAGTTCTTCGCCGTCACCACGAGCAAGTGCCGCCGCGCCGCGGCCTTGGCTCGCTGCTCGCCGAGCTTCTGCGCCACCGAGAAGTCGAGCCGCGCCTCGGCGGAAGGATCCGGCGCGCGCTCCATCGCCGCCCGGCGCACCACGCGCAGCGCCTCGTACTCGGCCTCGAACGCCTCCGACAAGGGCCACGAGAGCTCCGACCAGAAGAGTTCTTCGAACAGCCGCATCGGCCGTTCGAGCTCCGGCTCCGACGCGCTCCCCTCGATCCGCACGTTCACCGCGAGGTCCCGCGCGAGCCCCGACGCCGCGAGGTCCGACGAGCCCACGTAGACGACGCGCCGCGCGCCGCTGTCGAGCACGTAGAGCCGCGGCAAGAACGCCGTCCCGCCCCAGGCGTGGTAGAGGCGGCATCGCGCGCCCGGCATCCGCTCGAAGCGGCGCAGCATCGCCGTCTCCGTCCCATATCCGCCGAGCCCCGCGAGCAGCAAAAGCTCGCCGCCGCGCTCGACGAACCCCACGAGATCGACCACCGCGAGCGCGCTCGCCTCCGCGCGGCTCACCGCGATGCAGACCCGCGTCGCCTCGCCGAGGTCCGCGGCGAGCCGGGCCCCCATCTCTCGGCCGTGACGCAGGAGCTCGATGGTCGCCATGCTCCCCGCGTTTCTAGCAAGGGATCCCGCGCCGCGTCGAGCCTCTTTCGCGCGGGATCGCGTTCCTGGGCAAACGGACCCGAGGTCCGATTGACGCCCCTCGCCGGCTCGGGTCTCCTCGCGAGCATGAGCCAAGATCCCGAGCGCGAGCTCATCTACTTCGACATCCGCGGCCGAGCCGAGTCGATCCGCCTCCTCCTCGCCTACGCGCGCGCCCCTCACGTCGACCGGGGCATCCCGCGCGCCGATTGGCCAACCCTCAAGAAGACCGTCCCCCTCGGCCAGGTCCCCGTCCTCATCGAGCGCTCATCTGGGGGCGAACGCGTCATCCCCCAGAGCCAGGCCATCCTCCGCCACCTCGCCCGCGTCTTCGGTCTCGACGGGATGAACGAGGACGAACGCGTCCGCGCCGACATCGTCGCCGAGACCGTCGTCGAGCTCCGCACCGCGTGGAACCGCGTCGCCTACAACCCGGGCTGGCTCAAAGATCAAGCCGCCACCGACGCGCATTTCCGCGACGTTTTCCCTCGCTTCCGCGCGATCCTCGAAGGTTTGCTCGAACAATCCGAAGAGCGCGGCGCCCTCTACTTCGCCGGCCCCACGCCCACGCACGCCGACTTCCTCGCCTTCGACACCCTCGAATCGCACCGCGAGGTCGTCGCCACCTGCCTCGACGGCCACGGCTCGCTCCAGCGCTTCCTCGACGACGTCCGCGCCCTGCCCCCGATCGCCGACTACCTCGCCCGCCGCCGTCCCTCGGATTTCCAGCGGGCCTGATCACCTTCCCGGTAGTTTCGTATCACAAAAGGTCTAAAATAGATCTTGCAAGGGACTCTTGCGTCTGCGACCGTGTACGCACCTTTCACAAAGGGTGTACAAACATGAGATCCTTGCGCCTATCTCAGCTCCTCGTGATCCTCGTTGGCTGCGCGCCGTTTGCCGCGGTTGCCTGCAGTGACGACCCGTCGAACCCCGGCACGAGCACGAGCTCGAGCAGCGCCTCCGGCAGCGGGGGCAGCGGCGGCGCCGGCGGCGCCGGCGGGGCGGGCGGCGTTGGCGGCGGAAGCTCGAGCACCGGCACCCCCGGGCTCGCCTGCGCCGACGCGCTCCTCCCGCTCCAGAACCCGCGCGCCCACACCCTCGGCGAGACGTTTTACCTGCCGCGCTTCCTCACCGACCCCGGCTGCCCCGCCGAGCTCGCGTGGCAGGTCGTCTCGGCCCCGGCGGACAGCAAAAACGCCGTCTACAACACCGGCGCCCCGGAGCCGCGCTTCACGCCCGACGTCCCCGGCGATTACACCTTCCGCCTGAACGACCCCGCGCAAACCGAGCTCACGCTCCGTGCCGTCGCGCGCACCTCGCAGGCGCGCTTCCGCAACCACCACCTCACGCCGCTCTATGGCGCGGCCGCGGTCGACGGCGAGCTCTGGACGGCGAATGGCGCCTCCTACACCGTCACGCGCCTCGTCGCCGACAATGGCCAGTGGAAGAAGGACGGCGAAATCACGGTCGGCGCCTGGCCCGCGGCAATCGCGCATCATGCCGGCGGCAAGAAGGTCTACGTCGCGCAGCGCGGCAGCGACACGGTCGGCATCGTCGATCGCGACCGCAACGTCCTCGAAGACGCGCTCTGGGTCGGCGACGAGCCGAGCGGCCTCGCCATTTCACCCGACGGAACGACGCTCTACGTCTCGCTCGCCACGATGCGCAAGGTCGCCGTGGTCGACCTCGACAAACGCGAGGTCAAGGGCACGATCCCCGTCGGCTTCGACCCGCGCGCGCTCACGCTCTCGGCCGACGGAAAACGCCTCTTCGTCGCCTCGTATCGCTCAGGCAACAAGATCAAGGACACGCGCGGCACCTACGGCCCCGGCGACGACGAGGACATCTGGATCGTCGACACCGAGACGCAGAAGGTCTCGCTCGCGATCTCCGGCGTCGCCGCGGATCTCCGGTCGATCTCGCTCTCGGAGGATGGCAGCGAGCTCTACGTCGCCGCGACCGACGGCGACCCTGAGCCCTCGCAATCGGCGCCGAACGCCATGCCGTTTTTCCACGAGGTCGTCGTGCTCGGGGCCGACCCGGCCAAACCCGACTACGGCACCGTCCTTCGCCGCGCCGATCTCACGCGGCAATCGGGCTCCGGCGGCGCGGTCGTCAATCCCTCGGGCGTGCTCGGCGTGGGAGACACGATCTGGGTCTCGTCCGAATCCTCGGACGTCGTCGTGGCCCTCGACCGCGCCACGCTCGCCGAAAAAGCCCGCACCGCCGTCGGCCCCGGCGCGCGCGCGCTCGTCAAGATTGGAAATGAAGTCGCGGTCCACAGCTACCAGAGCTTCGAGGCGAGCTTCCTCGACGCGGCCGGCGCCGTCGTGCAGACCGTTGCGCTCGCCGAGGATCCGCGCCCCACGAACGTCGCCCTCGGCGAGCGCGTCTTCACGCGCCCCGGCGGCACGTTCGCGGCAAACCATGCCTGCTCGAGTTGCCACGTCGAAACCCAGAACGACGGCATGGTCTGGCGCTTCGGCCCGCAGATCTGGCACAACGTCCGGCCGCTCCAGCTCCTCGACGCGACGACGCCGCTCGAATGGGGCGCGTACGTATCGAACGCGGACAATTTTGGTTATCAGGGCCCGAGCTCGATCGTCGGCCGCCCGGCGACGCCCGAGGAAGCGCTCGGCCTGCAGGCGTTCCTCGGCTCGCTGCTCGGCGCCCCGCGCGAGACGGGCCATACCCGTGTCGACGGCAGCTTCACGGAGGCGGCCCTCCGCGGCAAAGACATCTTCGAGGGCAAAGCCGCTTGTTATGGCTGCCACGCGCCGCCGCTCTACACGTCGCGCGAATACATCCCCGTCGGCAAATCGGGCGAACCGGCCGACATCCCCTCGCTACTCGGCGTCTACCGCCACGGCGTGTATTTCGTGAAGGGACAGGGGCGAAGCCTCGAAGCGGCGCTCGACGTCGCCGTCAATTACGTACAGGCCGACCTCACGGCCGACGAGAAAGCCGATCTGCTCCAGTTCTTGCGCGAGCTCACGCCGAAGGGCGCGCACCCGCTCGCGATCTGGCCCGACATCGACAGCGATGAAGCGGTCTACCCCGACATCCGCCCGAGCATCGCGTTCGCCGATCCGATCGACGACTCGCAGCCCGGGAAAACCGCGGCCGACGTCGCCGCGGACTACGTCATCCTCGAAACCGAGGCAGGCGAGAAGGTTTCAGGCTCGATCGTGGTGACCGGCGGCCGCGCCGAGTTTGTCCCGACGGCGCCGCTCACGGCGGGCGCCAAGTATCGATTCCGCGTCTTGCCGGGCCTCCCGTTCCTCTCGGGCGGCGCGACCTCGGGCGAGCGGAGCACGGAGTTCGTCGTGGCGAACCCCGCGATCGGCACGTGGCCCAAGACCATGAAGATGACCGTCACGGTCCCCGGCCCGGGCGGCGTGATGACCCCGCTCGATTACGTGCTCGAAGCGAGCGACACTCCGCGCCCGGGCGGCATGACCCTCATGGTAAAACCCCAGCTCTTCGGCAACCAGCAGCGGCAGGAGGTGTGGGCGCGGCTCGACGGCGACAAACTCTACATGCAGCCGGTCGCCATGCCGATCAACCCGACCGGCGTGGCCGACGCCGCGATGATCGTGGGCACGGTGAAGACCGTGAACCAGGCCGATAAGAGCATCTCCCTCGTCGAGGGCACGCTCCGGCTCGGCGGCCCGGGCATCAACATCCCGGGCGTCGCGTTCGCCATCGTCCCGAACTGACCCTCAAGGCGCCTTCGTATTCGCCTCGCCGGGTGTCGGCTCACAGGCCTCGAAATCGCCGATGCCGTTCGGCACCCGGCCATACGTCTGCCCATCCGCCACGGCGGCCGGCGGATACTCCGCCTCCGCGACGATCGCGTCGCTCGGCGACAGGAAAAAGATCTTGTCACCGTTCGACGCGCTGATTCCGAATCCAGCGTGATAACAGGTCGCCGGCCCGCCCTCCGCGAGGCACTCCGATTGCGGTCCGGATCCGGGCGCGTCGAGACCCGCGACGATGACGAGGTACGCGCCCGGCGAGAGCTTCGTCCCGGCCTCGAAACGCACGGCTTCCGCGACCTTCGGCACGTCGCCGTCCTGATCGGCGATCCCGTACCCGTCGAGATCCATCACCGCGTCGCCCACGTTGACGATCTCGATCCACTCCTCCGCGCCCGTCGCCGCGATCTCATTGATCACGATTTTCGCCGCGCCGGAGCCGCCCGCGCCCGCGCCGCCCTGCCCGCCGCCGCCGCTCCCGCCGCCGCCGCCCTGCCCCGAGGAGCTGCTCGCGCTCCCCGTGGGAGGCGGATTCTCCGTTGCCTCCGAGCAACCGAGCACGGCGGTTGCCGCGACGAACATACTTGCCAGGAAAAACTCCATTCTCGCCATCTTGTGGTCTCCTCTCCTCAGAAAACGACCCGGCTCGCGAGCCGGAGCTCCCAGAAATCCGAGCCGGGCAGCGCCGCCCGCGCGACGTCCCCCGGCGCCTGCCGCGTCACCGCGACGTGCCCTTCGAGCGGCTGCGCCACGCGATACCCGACCGAACCCGTCAGCGTCGCGACCGTGTCCCCCACCCCGCCGAGATCCCGATCCCAGTAAGCGCCGCGCAGGCCGAACATCAGCCGATCCACGGGTTCGATCCGCACGAATCCATCCACGAGGAGCGACCTTCGCGCGCCGTCGTCCGCGAGCCCCCACGCGTGCGTCACGGACGCGCCCGCGCGCACCCGCGTGCCTTGCCACAGCACCGATCCGGTCAGCCGGTCCGCGCGGGAAAGCCCCGTACCCGACGAACCAACGACGTACGACCCGAAGATCGCGAGCGGCCGCGCAGCCCCACCGGGCGCGGGATGCACCGAGGCCGCGATTTCAATGTTTTTCCCGCGATTCAGCTCCCGATTCGTGTATCCCTCGCCGTTGTACGCGCCAACGGCGACGAACCCATATTTCCGCGGCAGATTCACGCGAGCCGTCGCGCCGAGGTCCGCGGGCGAGAGCATCCCGGTTTGCTCGATCGGCGCGGGCCCGACGACCCTGAGCCGCCACGTCCCTTCGAGCTCGGGCACGGTGAGCGTCGGAACGACGCCGGCCGCGAACACGAACCACGACGAATACTTGACCCCGGCCCACGCCTCGCGGAGTCGCAGCACGATGCTATCGCCGGCCACGCCGATCAGCGCGCCCTCGCTCGCCGAGCGCACGCCTTCGAGCACCACACGCCCCACGGCCGGGCCAAACTCCCCCGTGATCGCGCCGTGCACGCGCGGCACCTCGAACAGGTGAAACCACGAGCGCTGCCCCGGCTCGGTCGCGGTCCAACGAACCGCGTATTGCGCGAACATCTCGAGCCCCGGCGTCACCTTCAGCCCCGTGGTCCCCGCTGCGGTCGGAGGCGCCGCGGTGCCGTCGAAATCGGGAGCGCGCGCGGAAGCGGGAGCGGGAGCGCGCGCGGGAGCGGAAGCGGTTGCGGGGGCGGGCGTTTCCTGGGCCGCGGAAGGTGCCGCGGAGGCAATCATCGCCGCGAAAATCGTCGTCAGGGCATATATGCGCATGCGAGTTCGTCGCTCCAATCAGGGCACATGGGCGTCGCCGTAAAGCGCTCGCAAATCGGGTGGCGGGGTATCCGCCGGATCCATCGGAATCCCGAGCCGAGGCCCGCGCTCCATGAGCGCCTCGCGGAACAGCCCCCAATCGACGAGCACCTGCGCCGCATATCGATCCCCGACCTCGACCTGCTCCGCGACGAACCCCGCCGGATCACGCCCGATCACCTCGGCCACATCCCCCACGGCCCACGACGTCCCCAGGGGATCCGCCGCATGCGCGCGGGCCACCACGCCGCCGAGCCGGCGCCCGAGGCTCGCGAGCGCCGCCGGGCTGCCTCGCTCTTCGACCATGCGGCTCGTCCGCAGCGTCTTTTGCCCCTCGCTCTCGCGCTTGATCTGACAGACGAACCCCATCCATTCCGTCGTACCCCAGAGCGGCTCCGCGTCGGGCCGGGCCCAGGCCGCGCGCGACGCGCGGCGCACGCGCTCGGCGACGCCGTCGTAAAACACGCCCGGCGGATAGAGCCCCGCGAGCCCGCTGTCGGCGAGTTCCTTCAATTCGAGTACGACGTCGTCGCCCGGATCGTCCGTCGGCCCGCGAACGAGCAAGATGACGCGCACCCGGGTAAAGCTCGCGACCCCCGAGCCGAGCTCGCGCGCGGCGTCGAGCAGCGTGAAGAAGGCAGGCGGCGGCGGATCGACGAGCGTTTTGCGGTATTGCTCGATCGCCGCGGGAAGCTCCGCATACGCCGTCGGGGGTACGTCGAGATAAACCCCCGTCGGCTCCTCCGGATCGAGCACACCACGACGAAGACGACGCTCCGGGCCTTCGAGCAGCGAAAGCTCGTCGAGCTCCGCGCGGGCATCCCGATCCTCGATCGAACGCTCGAACAGATCGTCGAGGTTCGGATCTCCCCCGCCCTCCGTGATCCGCTCGCGCGGCGCGCCTTTCGCGAGGGCGGCGATGGCCTCCGCATACCCTTCCGCCGCGGCGCGCGCGATCTCACGCGACGCCGCGGCCGTCGCCGCTTGGACAGCCGGATCCTCCGCGTTCGCGAGGCGCGCGGCGAGCGCCATTCCCGCGACGAGGCGGCGGACGTCCCAGAGATACGGAGCAAAATCCGCGCTGTCGAAATCGTTCGGCTCCAGCGCGAGCGTGCCGTCGGCCGCGAGCAAGGCGCCGAAGTTCTCCGGGTGCGGATCGCCGAGCGCGGGTACGAGTGGCCCGGCGAGCGCGAACGCGGAGGCGCCGAAGCCGAAATTGTTCCCTCGATAATCGTGGAGCGAGAGCGGCACGGTTCCGCGATAAAAATCGTACGCGCTCGCGGCCATCCGCGCGTATTTGCCCTCGCAGAGGCGCGGCCTCGCGCGGAGGAGCGGTTCGTCGGCCCGGGCCATGACGCTCGTGATCTCGGCCTTGCGCGCCTGCTCCTCGGTCCTGCCGCCACACGCCACGAGCCCGAGCGCGAGCGCGAGGCAAAGACGACGACATTCCGAAGGCGGAGGCCCGTTCACGCGGGCGATGCCTAATCGAGCGGAAACGTCGAGGCAATCGCGCGGCGCATGCGACACCCTTGCGTCACGCCGCTGCCACGTTGTCTACGTGGCTGACATCGACCCGTCACCGAGCATCATTGCGCCGAGCTTCCCCCGAGCCACGTCCCCGAAAGCCTTCGAATCCGCACGTTCCCGGGGACACGCTCAACGAAGTGCCGCCGGTAGCTGGGATCGCCGATGGCCGCCTCGCGCGCGCCGAGCTCGTCCTGCGCCTCGCGCAGCGTCACCTGCGCCGCCTCCACGTCCCCGGCCGCCATGAGCGCCTCGGCGAGCGTGAGCAGCACGCGCTCCACCCCGCGCGGCCCGATTTGCCGGTGCAGCCCGAGCGCCTCGCGACAAACCTTCACCGCCTCGGCAGGGCGCCCCCGCGCGAGCAGCGCCCTCGACCGGAACCACGCGCACGAGGCGGCGACGATCAGATTTCCGCGGCTGCTCGTGGCGTCGATCAGCGACTCGGCCGCCTCCACGTCGCCGCGCTCGATATGGGCCTCGATCAGCGTGAGAGAACCGAGCACGCTGACGACGTTGCCGTCCCTGCCGTGCACCCGCTCCGCCACGGAGCGTGACATCGTGATGGCCTCCTCGAAGCGGCCTTGCGCGAGCCGGAGCTGCGCGAGATACGCCGCGACCACGTTCGCCGCCATGCTCGGCGGGCGCGCCTCGGTGCGATCGAGCCAAACTTCGGCCTCCTCGAACGCGCCGAGGTCCGTGCAAATGCCGACGAGCACCGCCGTGACGATCGGCACCACGTGCCGCTCCCCGCCCTGCTCCAGGAGTCGCACGGCGTCGAGCGCGTGCTGCCGCGCGAGCCACGGATTGCGGGCGAGGTTCTTCTCCACCATCGCCGACGCATACGCGAGCGCCCCGGCCCGCGACGGCTCCATCTCGATGCCAGCCCCCATGTTCGCGCGCATTTTTTCGAGGAACAGGAACGCGTCCCCATTCCCGGTGGCCGCAAGCGCCGCGATGAGCGGGGCGAGCGCCCGCGCCAGCGCGGAGAGCGCATTCGGGGCAGGCTCGGTCTGCAACACGCGGCGGCTCAGATCCTGCAACGTTTCGTGCCGGCCGAGCAGCATCGCGCCCCCGATCGCGCCCTCCAGCGCGATGCAATGGGCCACGGACCCGGGCGTCGTGCGGCGCAATGCCTCTTCCGCCGCGGCGAGCGAGGCCTCGTAATCGCCCGAGGCCGAAGCGATGCGCGCCCTGAGCGCCCAGAGGTCCGTCGCGACCTCGTCCGTCGGCCCGGCCGCGAGCCCCCGCTCGACCGCCCGCACGCCCGCCTGGAGGTCATTGCCGCGCATCGCCGTCTGCGCCGCCCGCGCGTGCCAGTACGCGGCCCGCGGGCCCTGCCCGCCGCGCTCGAAATGCATCGCCAGCACCGACGGATCCGGCTCGCCCACGCGCTCGAGCCACGTCCCCGCGAGCCCATGCCCGAGCGCGCGGTCCCGCTCCGTCAGCATCGCATACGCCCCTTCCCGCAGGAGCGCGTGCCGAAATGCATACTCTTCCTCGCCGACGAACCGCCGCGAATTCCGGCGCGTCACGAATTCCCGCGCGACGGCATAATCGAGGGCCGCGTCCACGTTCACCGGCCTGCGACCGCCGAGCAGCCGCCTCACCCCATTCGGCCAGAACACCTCCCCGTACACGCTGGCCGCGCGCAAGAAATGGCGAACGTCCGGCGGGAGCGCCGCGAGCCGGGCCTCCACCATCCCGAGCACCGTCTCCGGCAATCCGCCGCTGCTGCGCCCCTCGGTGAAGGCCCGGACGAGTTCTTCCAGGTAAAACGCATTTCCCTCCGACCGCGCCACGAGTCCCGCGACGAGCGCGTCGTCGACGTCGTCCCCGAGCGCGGCGCGCACCAGCGCGGATGCAGCCCGGCGCGGCAGCGGGCCGAGCCGGACCTCGTGCGTCCGCTCCGCCCAGATGCGCGGGAACAGATCGTGAACCTCGGGCCGGGCAAACGCGACCACCGCGAACGGCTCGTCCCGGAGCTCGCGCAACGTCGTGTCCACGAGCTTCACGGACGAACCATCGCCCCAGTGCAAATCCTCCAGCACGAGCAGCGTCGGCCCTTTTCGGGCCGCGGCGCGCATGAACTCGACCCAGGCCGATTCGATCCGACCCGCCATGAGCGGCGCATTCTCGCGGGCCGACCGGAGCAGCGGATTGCGTTCGTCCGGGAACGACGCGCCCACGAGCTCGCCCAGAAACGGCGCCGTCCGCTCCGCCGCCTCTCCCGACAGGAGCGCGCGCACCGCCGACGACACCTTTTCCTGCTGCACCTCGCGCCGCTCACCGACCTCGATCTCCATCAGCATCCGCAGCGCCGACGCGATCACCGAAAACGCCGCGCCCGAACGCATCGCGTCGGCGCGACCGACCGCGAGGCAAAGATTGGGGAGCTTGTCTTGCAGCTTCGTGATGAGCTCCTGCCGCAATCGTGATTTCCCCATCCCCGCCGGCGCCGTGACGAGCACGGACTGCGCGCGCTGCTCGTCGAACTCCTGCTGCAGGAGATCGAGCATCGTGTTGAGCTCGCGCTCGCGCCCGACGAACGGGCTCGGATTGCCGAGCAGCGTGCGCGTCTCCTCGCCACGCGCGTGCTCGTCGAGCAGCCACGCATGGCCCGCGTGCTCCTGCACCTCGAATCGTGGATCGAGCAGCGCGCGCGTGACCTCGTCGAGGATCACCCCGGGGCGGCCGTCCTCGCGAGCGCGATCGACGAGGAGCGCCACGAGCTCGACGAGGTCCCCGACGGGAAGCCGATCCGCGAGGTCACTGCGGCCCGTCACGAGCGCAATGGTCCGATCCGACGACGCGGCCCGGATCGCCAGCGCCGCGCGCGCCGCCCGCACCGCCTGATCGGCCGGGCTCCCGACGCCGGGCAGCACCATCAAGATCGTGCCCCCGGCGAGCGTATCCACGAACGCGCCGAGCGGCTCCGCGATACGACGGACCTCGTCGAGCGCGCCGCGCGCCGTGCCCGCAATGGCCACGATCGAAAGCAGCCGCCGCTCCCGCTCGCTGAGCCGCGACGGCGTCATGCTGCGGACCGACGGCGAGCTCGACGAGGTCCCGCTGATGGCGGAGAGCTCGGCCACGAGCGCCGCGCCATCGGCCGGCCGCTGGCTCGGGTCCTTCGAGAGCATACGCGCGCAGAGGCTCGACACGGAGGCGGACACCTCCGGCCGCACGACCGCGAGCTCGGGCGGCTCTTCGAGCAGGAGCTTCGCGAGCAGCGCCATCGGGTGCGAGCCCTGAAAGGCCGGTCGTCCTGCCAAACACTCGAAGAGCACGCAGCCGAGCGAAAAGACGTCGGCGCGTGGGCCCACGACCTCGTCGCCGCGCGCTTGCTCCGGCGCCATGTACCCGGGCGTGCCGAGCACGGAGCTCGACCGCGTGAGCACGGTCGAGCCCGTCGAGGCGCGTGCGATCCCGAAATCGAGCAGCTTGATGCGATCGACGCGCCTTCCGACGAGGAAGATGTTGCTCGGCTTGATGTCGCGATGCACGATGCCCCGCGCGTGCGCCGCGGTGAGCCCTTCCGCGGCGTTCCGCACGAGCGCGAGGCCCGCGTCGATTTCGAGCGGCGCGCGCGCGAGGCGCGTGGCGAGGTCCTCGCCGGAGAGCCACTCCATGACGAGGTAGGGCTCGCCGATGGCCGTGAGCCCGTGCCCGACGTGCCGCACGATGCACGGGTGTTCGAGCCGCGCGAGGATCCGCGCCTCGGACAGGAATCGCTCGGCGCCGTGCTCGGGATCGCGCAGAAGCTTGAGCGCCACGATCTCGCTCGTCGCGAGATCTTTCGCGCGCCAGATGGTCCCCATGCCGCCGGAGCTCGCCTTCGACTCCAGCTCGAACCGCCCGTCCACGATCTCGCCGCTCCGCATGCGCGCCTCAGACCGGACTGTAAAGGATGTCCGTGCGCAGGACGAACTTCTCGCCCCGCGCGACCTCGGTCGCGATATGCAGAATCCGGTGCTGGAACATCAATGCGCGCCCTCGCCGCGGGCTGATGCGCCGCTCGAGCTCCGGAAAATCGGTCTCGCCGCCCTCGAAGTCGTCGTTCAGGTAAAAGACCAGCGTGACCAGGCTGCGCACGCCGCCGTCGAGGTGCACCACCGTGTCCCAGTGCGCCCCGTGTTGCTCGCCGGACCCGTATCGATACAGACGGATGCGCGGGTTGCCGCCCGCGAGCTTCATGCCCATGAGCAGCTTCGGCACGTGCGACCCGACCCGCGCGACGAGACCGTCTGCCTCGGCCGCGTCGTCCCACATCACGCGCGTGTTGTTCCGGACCGCGAGATCGACCTCCGGCTCGCCGTCCTCGCCCACGATCGGCGCGATCTCCTGCTGGCCCGCGCGGATGCGCTCGATGTACGCGTCGCAGTCGGCGGGCGAGAGCGCGTCGTCCACGGTCCAGACGAGGGGCTGCGTCAAATCGAGGTGACCGGCGTACATGGCGGGGGGGAGTATACGCGCGCGCTGGGCCGAAGGGGCGCTCGTCGTCGGGGCTTGCGTCCGGACCGACGCGACACCACCGTGTGGGCATGGCGCGCCGCTTCCTCGCCCTCTTCGCGGTCCTCGGCGCCCTCGTCCTCGCGTGGCCGGGCCAAGCGCACGCCGGCGCCCTCACCGCGGACGAGAAAACCCGCCTCGCGCGGGGAGAGGTCGTCAAGCGGACCTTCGACGTCGAGCTGCCCGAGGGTGATTTCATCGGCGGCCTCGGGTACGTGCTCATCGCGGCGCCGCCCGCCGACGTCATGGCCGTGCTGCTCGACCCGGGCTCGTACCGGTATATTTTCCCGCTCACGCAGGAAGCGCGCCTCGTCAGCCGGAAGGGCGACGATTTTTTCCTGACGTTCCGTCAAGGCGGCGCCAAGGTCTCGGGCGAATACACCGTCCGCGCGCGTCGGGAAACCCCTTCGCTCGTCCGGTTCTGGATGGACCCGACGCGGCCCCACGACATCGGGGATTGCTGGGGTTTTTTCCGGGTCGACCCCGCCGACGACGGAAAAACCCTGCTCACCTACGGCGCGTTGCTCCACCTCGAATTCGGCGTGATCAAGCTCCTCTTCGAGGAGAAGATCCGCTCGTACGCCTTGCAGACGCCGGAGCTTTTGCGGCGCTACGTGGAGGATCGGCGGGGGCCTTTGCCCTGACGCTCCGCGAGCCCCTCCAGACGCGCCTGGATCTCCCCGCGGGCCGCGCGAAAGCGCGCGAGCATCTGCTCGCGTGACAGCGTCGGGTCGGTGCTCGCGGGATCGGGGATCGGCCAGTGGAGCCGCTCGATCTTGCCCAGGATCACAGGGCAAACTTCCTCGGCGCAGAGCGTGACGACGAGGTCGACCGACGCAGGGTCGATCGTGTCCACCGACTTCGACACGTGCGTCGTCAGATCGATCCCGATTTCCCGCATCACCTCGATGGCGAAGGGATGGACGCGGGACGGGCTGCTGCCAGCGCTCTCGACCCGCACGTGCTCTCCGAACAGCTTCCGCGAAAGACCTTCCGCCATCTGGCTGCGGGCCGAGTTCGCGACGCAGAGAAAGAGAATGCTCTTGGGCATCATGCGTGGACCTCCGATTCCGCGGCGGGCGCTCTGCAGGGCGCCGGTGCGACATCGACGCCGCCGGGGAAGAACCGCTTGCCGAGCCGGAGCGCGACGTTGACGAGCCCGATCAGGACGGGCACCTCGACGAGCGGTCCAATGACGGCCGCGAACGCGGATCCGCTATGGATGCCGAACGTCGCGATGGCGACGGCGATGGCGAGCTCGAAGTTGTTCGACGACGCCGTGAAAGAGAGCGTGGTGGCCTGCTTGTAGTCCGCGCCGACGCGCTTGCTCAGGAAGAACGAGACGAAGAACATCACGACGAAGTAGACCAGGAGCGGCACCGCAATCCGGAGCACGTCGAGCGGGAGCTCTACGATGGTCTCGCCCTTCAGGGAGAACATCACCACGATGGTAAAGAGCAGCGCGACGAGCGTGATCGGCCCGATGCGCGGGACGAAGCGCTCTTGATACCAGTTCGCTCCCCTGGAGGACACGAGCCATCGGCGCGTGAGAAACCCGGCCGCGAACGGGATTCCCAGGTAGATGGCGACGCTCTTCGCGATCTCGATGATCGTGATGTTCACGACCGCGCCCTCGAGCCCGAGCCAGGAGGGCAGGAGCGTCGCGAAGAAATACGCGTACACCGAGAAGAACAGCACCTGGAAGATCGAGTTGAAGGCAACGAGCCCCGCGCAATACTCGGTATCCCCCTTCGCGAGGTCGTTCCAGACGATGACCATCGCGATGCACCGCGCGAGCCCGATGAGGATGAGCCCGAGCATGTACTCGGGTTTGTCACGCAGGAACAGCACGGCGAGGCCAAACATCAGCGCCGGGCCGATGATCCAGTTCTGCACGAGCGACAGCGCGAGCACACGCTTGTTGCGAAAGACCTTCCCGAGCTCCTCGTAGCGGACCTTCGCGAGCGGGGGGTACATCATCACGACGAGCCCGATGGCGATCGGGATCGAGGTCGTGCCCACGCTCAGGCGATTCAAAAGCGCCGTGAAACCGGGCGCCGCGAAGCCGAGGGCCACGCCGAGCCCCATGGCGAGGAAGATCCACAACGTCAGGTAACGATCGAGGAACGATAACTTGCGGGCGATGCCGTCCATGGGTTTCCAGCGCTGGAGAGGGGGCACGGCGGCGGCGTGTGATCGGTCGCCGCCGTGGTGTTTTTTCGATCACTCCGCCGTCTTCGGACCGCAGCACGACGAGGCCTGTGGCTTGACCTCCGGCTTTCGTGAGAGGCCGACGGGCGTGCAGCACGCGCTCTCGTCCTTTTTCAGCGCCGGAGAATCCCCCATGACGGCCGCGTCCGCCTTCACGACGAACACCTCCCAGGAGTTCCCGTCCGGATCCTCGACCCATACCTTGTCCTGCACCGCATAACAGCAGGACGTATCTTCCTCCGTCATCGTCGTGAGCCCCGCGGCCTCGAAGCGGGCTTTCGCCTCGAGGACGTCGTCCGTCGTCGCGACCTGGACCCCGAAATGACTGGCATTGACGCCCGTGCGAGGCGCCTCCTGCATCGTCAGGTTGAGCGAGGGAACCTCGAGGTCGAATTTCGCATATCCGGGGCGCCGCTTCGTCGCCGCGACGCCGAACGCCTTTTCGTAGAACGCGACGGATTGCTCGATGTTCGCGACGTTCAGGGACACGTGAGGCTTGAGGACGTTCATGCGGAGTCTCCTTTCTTCCAAAAAACTCGAACCAAGGCGCAAAAAAGGGGCTGCCTTTCAGCAGCAGCCGCCCTGTCCGCCTTTGCCACGCTTGCAGCAGTCCTCCCAGAGGTATTCGGTGAGGACGCGCAGCGCCGCGTAATCGGCCGCGTAGTAGTGGAACGTGCCTTCGAGGCGGGTCGTGAACAGGCCCGCCTCGACGAGCCGCTTCAGGTGGTGGCTCAGGGTCGACGGGGGCAGATCGACATGCGCCTGGATCTCCCCAGCAGACACCCCCTCGTCCCCCCCCTGCACGACGAAGCGCAGGATCTGAAGGCGAACGGGATGGCCGAGCGCGCTGAGCTGCTGGGCGTGACGATCCAGCTTCGAGGTCACGGGCCTACTTCTAACATCCTCGAAGTAGGCCCGCAAGGAGCTTCTTCCGGAAAAGTGGAAGTTGTCCCCTGACAACCGGCTCAGTCGATGCCGAGGATGGTCACGTCCGTGATCGGCGCGGACGAAGCGATCGTGCGGATCTTGCCTTTCTTCGTGGTCACGATCCAGCCCGAGCCGCCGGGGATGCGCATCTTCGTGCCCGGACGCATGCGGCGCGCCCCGCCCTTCGGCGGATAAAGGATCTCCACGGACCGATCCTCCGCGGCGATCTGCACGACGTACACGTACGCGAGCCGATCGAGCTCCCCCTCGATGGCCACCTTCGTGCCCGCCTCGACGTCGAACTCGTTCATGGCCTCGTCACGCATCTCGCTGAGGAGCGCGTAGCCCCACGCCAGGCGCCGGAACGGTCGCCCCGTCAGGCTCGGCGGCGGCTCGTCGATGAAGTCCACCGGCGCCACGGCCGCGGCCCTCACCGCCGCCTTCGCCCTCGCCTCGACCTTCGCCGTCGCGCTGCCCTTCGTCGCCCTCGCCGAGGCCTTCGCCGCCTTTCCCGCGCCCTTCACAGGCGCCTTTGCCGCGCTCTTCGTCGCCTTCTTTGCCGCGCCCTTGACCCCGCCCTGCGTCTTCCCCTTGGTCTTCATCGTGCCGCCCTTCGCGCTGCTCCTGGTCACCATCGCCGCCGCATTCTATGGCGGAGCGCCAAAAAACCCTAGCGCGACGAACATCCCTCCTGCGTGAGCGAGACCGCCCCGGGGCAAGGGGGTGGCAGGGCTGGTTCCGGCGTGCTCTTCTTGACGCTCGACACGAAAGGGGCTCGGCACGACGATTGCGTCGAGCACGTCCGCGCCATGGACCCGATGGAGCAAGCGCGCCACCGCATGGTGGACGAACAACTCGCACGCCGCGACATCCAGGATGCGCGGGTGCTCGATGCGATGCGTCGCGTCCCACGGCACGCCTTCGTGCCCGCCGGGCGCGAGCACGAGGCGTATCTCGACAGACCGCTGCCGATAGCCGCTCAGCAGACGATCTCGCAGCCGTACATCGTCGCGCTCACCGCGCAAGCTCTGCGGATCGGGCCGGACACGCGGGTCCTCGAGATCGGCGCGGGCTCGGGGTACGCGGCGGCGGTGCTCGCCGAGCTCGCGCGTGAGGTCGTCACCGTCGAGCGCCACCCGCTCCTCGCCGCCGAGGCCGCCGCGCGGCTCACATCGCTACGTTACGGAAACATCCGGGTGGTCACTGGAGATGGCACCCGCGGTTATCCCGAGCGCGCACCTTATGACGCCATCGCGGTGACGGCGAGCGGGCCGCGCGTGCCGAAGGCGCTTTTGGACCAGCTCGCGCCAGGCGGCCGCATGGTGATTCCGATCGGGCCGGACGAACACCAGCAAGAGCTCGTCCTCGTCACGCGGAGCCCGGAAGACGGTCGGTTCTCGGAGCATAGGCTCGGCGCGGTGCGGTTCGTCCCGCTCGTCGGCGAGGACGGCTGGGCCTGCGCGGACGGCGCTTGGGATTGATTCGATCCCGTACCATTTTGCCCTCCGCCCTGATACGATGAGCGCATGGCGCATCCGTACCGCACGAGGCCCACGGTGCCCCCTGACGGCTCGCCTGAGGATGGGCGGCTCTCCGGTCCGACGCTCGCGTTTGGTTTGTTCTGCGTCATCTCGGGCCTCGCGCTCGCGGGCTCGTCGCGCCCGGGCGCGCTCTTGCTCGCGGGCAGCGCCGGGACGATCGCGCTCGCGGCGCGCAAGGGTCCACGCGGAGGGGCGTACCCCCGTGACAAGGATTGAGCTCCAGCACGGAGGATTCCTTCTCTTCCACGACCCGTTTCTCACGCCGGACGAGGCCCGCGGCTCGTTCAGCGCGCTGCTTGCGGAGGTCCCGTTCCGGCAGGAGACGATCCGGCTCTTCGGCAAGTCGATCCTGCAGCCCCGCCTTTCGGCCTGGCACGGCGATCCGGGCGCGTCGTACACGTATTCGGGTCTGTCGCTCACGCCGAACCCCTGGACGCCCGCGCTCGCCTCGCTCCGCGCGCGGGTCGAGGCGGCGGCCGGCTGCACGTTCAACAGCGTGCTCGTGAACCATTACCGAGACGGCGACGATTCGATGGGCAAACACGCCGACGACGAGCCCGAGCTCGGCGAAAACCCGGTGATCGCGTCGCTGTCGCTCGGGGCGAAGAGGAGGTTCGTCCTGGAGCCGAAGAAGAAGGGCGGGGAGAAGGTGACGCTGGAGCTCGGCGAGGGGAATTTGCTGGTGATGGCCGGGACGACGCAGCACCATTACCGGCACGGGGTGCCGAAGCAGGCGGGGCGCGGGGCGCGGATGAACCTCACGTTTCGGCGGATCCTGCCCGCGAGGATCTGAAAGCGCTCCTCCTTCTCGGTTGGTCCGGGACGAACCAGTGGTTTGCCCGCGAACACGTAGGGTTCGTCCGCGGAGAGGGTTCGTCTTGACCGGCCAATGCTTCAGGGTGTAGGCTCACTCCCATGAAGTACCTACACCTCGCAAGCACGGTTCTCCTCGCGGTATCGGTCTCGTCGGCGGCTCTGGCGGATCCTTCTTCGAAGCCTCCCGGTCACGAGGCCGAGTCCATCAAGATCCCGTACACGTCGTACACGTCCGCTCGATCTCTCGCGATGTTCCCGCCAACGTCGCAGAAGCACCTGCGGGAAGCTCAGAGGCTCGAAAAGGAAGGGAAGATGCAGGAGGCGCTCGATGAGTACCAGACCGCCTACGACTATCAGCCCCTCTCGGACGTTCAAGCGGAGCTGGGGTTTGCACAGGCTCGAATGGGGCTCTTCTTGCCGGCAGCTCGGAACCTGGGCGAGGTCCTGATGTTCGCCCACGTGCAAGACAGGACCGTGCATACTGACGAGGAGGTGCGCGCCGCCTTTAGGGCCGTAAAGGCTCGGGTCGGGACGATTTTCCCGCGCGTCAACATCCCCGGCGCTCGCATCACCGTGGATGGCGAGCAAGTGAGGGATTGGCCCTACTCCGAGGTCATTTACGTCGAACCCGGAAAGCACCACATCAAAGCGATTGCGGACGATTACTATTTTTATGAAACGAGCGTGGAGGTCAAGGCGGGAGAGGAGAAGACACTCAGTATCGCGATGCAGCGGCGGATCCAAAGTCACTACGTCGCGTTCCCAGCGACCCCCATGAACGTATCGATCCACGCAAACATATCGACAGCGTCGAAGGCCGACCCGCCCACGTGGCCCAAGGGCCTCATGGTTGCGAGCGGCATTGGGATGGGGTTCGGTGTCGGTGCCGCTGGGATTGGTTTTGGTCTTGCCTCGAAAGGGGACGCATCCGCGAATACCTGGTATGCCGTAGGCGCTGTGGGATGCGGACTTGTGGGGCTCTCCCTGACGGGCTTAATCATCGGGCTCGCCAACCGGCCCGAGCCGCCTCCCCCGAACGTCATCATCACGCCGCAGTTCGCCAAGGGCGCGGGCGGCGTCCAGTTCACCGGCACGCTGCCCTGAGTGCTCGATGGGCGAGTCCCGGACGGGCATCTCGACGGCAAAGTCCTCGGCCCGGGACGACGCAGCACCATGATCGGCACGGGGTGCCGAAGCAGGCGGGGCGCGGGGCGAGGATGAATTTGACGTTTCGGCGGATTCTCGACTCACGCCATTGAAAAATCGGGCATGTCGAGGTCCTTGCTCGGCTCCATCCCGTAGGATCGGCCCACCTTGTAGGGCAAGAACGTGGGCCCCAAGAACGCATCCGACAGCGGCGCTTCCCAGCCTTCCGGGACCATGGCTTCGTAGGTCGCGCGCGCCAGGGCGAAGCCGTCCAGAAGTGCCTCGATGAAGTCCTCGCCCGTGCCATGACGAACAGGCTCGTCGAGGGGCGAACCAAGGACGAACGCGCATTTCCACGTTCCGTCGTCGGCTCGAAAGGGCTTGTAAACCGTGAGGCCGAGCTCTCGCGCGCGACCCGTCTCATCGGGGCAACCGAGGGTGCTGACGGCGAGAGGTTCGAGCCCCCCGGGATTCTCCTCGGGCGGGGGGATGCTGGGGGGCTGGTAGGCCGCAGGCTTCTCGGCGAATCGTGGCAGACCCGCGTGGACCATCCCTCGCCAGCTCGACCGTTCCTCCGTGGGATGTTCGATGTAGCTGCGGGCGACCGTGAGGCAACTCAGGAGCGCCTGGATGGCGTCGACGCCCCTCACGTGGATGTTCCTCTGGTTGGGCGGCGGGCTGAACTGGAATCCGCATTCCCAGTCGGCCTGGTCCGTCTTGCGTGGGGCAAAGACCGTGAGGGTGACGTCCTTCACGGCGCCGCTATCGCTGCGGTACTGGAGCACGCGTGTGGCGAGAACGGCCATGTTGTCCTCAATCCGCATAGGGAATCTTCCCGTACAGAAAAAGCGCCCCGAGCCCCAAGACGAGCTTCGCCATGATCTTCTTCGTTAACCGAAATACGTCGGGACGTCTGTTATCTCGAAACGGTGACAAACGTCTCATTTCTTGCTCCCCAGCTCCGCCGAGCCGCCCGGCGGTCGCTCGCCGGCCACCGCGGGCTCGCGGGAGCCTCCGGGCGGTCGACTCACGGTGCGTCTCCGCCGTTGGTTGCATTCCACTCCCTCTCCGCCTTCAAAGGCATCTCTTGGGTCATCTCCGCGAGTGCGCGCATGCTTTCTCCGAGCGAGTCCCGGACGGGCATCTCGACGGCAAAATCCTTGGCCTGGGACGACGCAGCACCATTTTGGGGATGATGCCGCCTCGCTCTCGAAGCGAGCACCTCGTCGGTTGGTCCTGTCTCGACCGGCCCGACGAAAGGCCTACGAAGGCCCACGGCGGATTTGGCTGGCTCCCTCTCAATCTGTAGCGCCCGTCGCCCCGAGCTTGGCAGCGAGTTCGCTCAACGTTGGTCCCGCGAGGGGCGCATAGTCTACGCCTCGAGGAAGGAGATCCGGGTACTCCCGATAGATCGGGTCCGTGAGCCTGTCCTGTATCTCCGAAAGTACATGCCCGACGCCGCGGCGCACGACCCTGTCTTCTTGTTTGCCGCAATTCGTATGCGCGATCTGAACCACTTCGCTTAGCAAGGCGATACAGGTCTCCATTCGGGCAATGATCTGCTTGGCCGTATCTCGGTCCATGCCTTTGGCTCCTGTCTGAGATCAAGAATCCCGAGGGCAACCTTGCCTTTCGAGACAATCATTTTTGCACTTCTGGAACTTCCATCCAAAGTCGGGTGTGGGCAGCGTGGTGTCGCTGCAATATTCGATGCATTCTTGCTTTACCTTCTTGCAGCGCTTCTTCTCGCGCTCCTCGTCGGTTGTATCCCGTGTAGACGTGGGAATCTCGCTCACGACGTGCACGGTGACGGCCACGGGGATGGTGACCCCGCCGGCGACAAGCACGATCGGGACCAGGTTCACGACGGCGCCGGCCACCACGGCCGCAGGGTGCCCCATGGGATCGCGTCCCTCCGGGGATACCCTCCCGCCGGAGATCGGCCCCGAGGGTCGCAGCGTCGCGATGACCCCGGGCAACGACATGCCATGGAGCGCATCCACCATGCACGAGATGATCTCCCGGTCGTTGATCAACGACTCCCGGATCTTGGCCTTGTCCACCTGACCGTCCGCCGTCACGTCGACATCGAACACGATGGCGTAGTGCGTATCCGTCAGGCGAGCGGCGCCATGCTCAGCGCAGTCCCTGAGCTGCGCGACGGTCGCCGCAGGGACCGACGGGCCGTCGGCCGAGGCGTGAAGGCTGGGCCGCGGGTTCCCCATGGGGCCGCTCCCACAGCCGACTTGCGTGAAGACGAGGCCCAGGCCGAGAGCGAGCGCCAAGGATGCCGCAAGCTTCGTTGTCATCAAGTCCCCCGTTTGACAGCATACGCGCCTTGCACCCATGCGACCAGAGCGGCGCGGGCTCCCGCGAGCCTCCCGTCGGTCACCTACCGACCTCCGAAGGTTGGCTTCATCTCAAATGGGGTCACCCACCGACCTCCTCCCGGCTCCCGCGAGCCTCTCGGCGGTCACCTCCCGACCTCCGAAGGTTGGCTTCATCTCAATGGGGGTCGCCTACCGACCGCTCCGCGGCTCGGCCGAGCCGTCCGGAGGTCGCACGACGACCGCCGCGGGCTCGCGGGAGCCTCCGGGCGGTCGACTCACGTTGCGTCCGTGCCAGCTCCGCCGCCGTGGGTTGCTTTCCACTCCCTCTCCCTCTTCGACGGCATCCCTCGGGTCATTTCCGCGAGCGCGCGCATGCTTTCTCCGAGCGAGTCCCGGACGGGCATCTCGACGGCAAAGTCCTCCGCCCCCGCCTCTGCGACGCGCCGCCATTTCTCATCGACCGGCTGCCCCACGTTCTCCGAAAGCTCGACCAGCGTGGGCAAGTAATATGGAATGGCCGATGCGTATCTCGGATCCTGATGGCTGAATGCCTCCTCGAAGGTCTCCAGGGCTTCCCGATGCCTTCCGAGCGCTTGCAAGTTGAGCGCCTTTGCGCTGCCGTTGGACCATCGATCCGTGACGTTCTCGAACCCCAATCGCGCCACGGCTTCGCAGGCTTGCAGCGCTTCCTCGTACCTGCCCGCTTCGTAGAGGATGAACTCGCGCTCCGACGCGACGCTTCGGGCCAGCCAACCATCGTGATCACGATGACGGTTTTCTTGCTCGAACGCATCCAGGCATGCGAGCGCTTCGTCGTATCGCTCGTCGTTCATGAATTTATTGATGTCGAGGCATTTGTATTCAAATGCCTCTTGCACCTCCAGCCGGTCGAAGCAGGTAGCACACACGCGGAGCATGCGTCCTGCATCCGCGTACGAATGTGTCGCCTCCCGCTTTCGGCAGGACCAGCAAAGCTGACAATTTTCGTGGGAAGATTGCATGACGCCTCACTCCGAATACTGCATGGGACTCAATTCGGGCGATACCCAGGACGCGGACACTTGTAGTCGGGCCACTCCCCCTTCTTCTTGCACTCCGAATAACAAAAATTGCAGTGCTTATGACTAGCAAAATCCTCCTGATTCCAGTCCGGTTGCGGCCGGTATGACAGGCACCTCTCAAGTTCGGTTGCACACATCTGCTCCACCGCACGCCGCCGACGGGCCGCCTCGATCGCCTCGCCCACCTCCTCGACCACCTCCTCCGCGACATGCGCCGTGACGGCCACGAGGATGGTCACCCCCCCGGCGATGAGCACGATCGGGATCAGGTTCACGGCGGCGCCGGCCGCCGCGGCCGCGGCCGCGGGGTGGCCCATGGGAGCCCGTCCCTCCGGGGAGACGCTGTCGCCGTAGACCGGCCCCGAGGAACGCAGGGAGGCGACGACCCCAGGCAACGACATGCCGTGGAGCGCATCCTCCATGCACGACACGATCTCCCGATCGCCGATCATCGACTCCCGGACCGTGGCCTTGTCGACCTGACCGTCCGCCGTCACGTCGACGTCGAACATAATGGCGTAGTGCGTGTCCCTCAGGCGAGCTGCGCCATGCTCGGCGCAGTCCTCGAGCTGTGCGACAGTCGCAGCAGGGACCGACGGGCCATCGTGCGAACCGTGAAAGCTGGGCCGCGGGTTTCCCATGGGGCTGCTCCCACAGCCGAGCGGCGTGAAGACAAAGCCCAAGCCGAGGGCGAGCCCCAAGGATGCCGTAAGCCCCGTTGCCGTCGAGCTCATGTTTGGCAGTGTACAGACTTGTCACCAGCCCACAAGAGGGGCGTGGGCTCGCCACGTGGGGTCGCTTTCTTGCCCCGTTTACCATCCGCCCGTCCTCATGGTAGCGTCCCGCCCATGAGCCCTCCCCAAAAGAAGAAACCCCCGGTCGACCACGACGCCGCCAAGGCCGCATTCGAAAAACTCCTCCCACGCTTCGAACAGATCCCCAGAGACAGCCTCCAATCACCGAATACCAGCGTCGACGCCGCGGCCATCGTCGCGCTCGGCATTGCCCGCGAGCTCACCGCGCCGGAGGCGCGCGCCCGATTCGAGCTCCTGCCCAAGGAGCTCTTCGACATCGCCGCCTTGGACGACCTCGAAGCCGCTGCCCTCGCGGCCTGGTATGCGGCCACCTCGCTCCTCTCCGCCCATGCCCAGGGCACCGAGGCCAAGCTCCCCGTCGCGCTCGTGGACGACGCCACCACGCTCAAGACGCGTATGCTCAAGGTCGGCGATTACCATTTCGACCCTGCCACGCCCACCGGCCGCGAGATCGCCGATATTCGCGTCGGCACGGGATACCGCGACCTCGCCCAGGACCTCGCCCGGCTCGCCAGGATCTACCGCGCCGAAAAGAAGCAGCTCGAAAACGACAAGGTCCACTACACCGCCGACGACGCCGCGCGCGCGGACGAGCTGTCCCACCGGATCCTGGAGGAGCTTTCGGCCTCCCGCAGCACGGAGCAAGCGCTCTGGGCCGAGCGGGTCCAGCGCGCCTTTGCGCTGCTCCTCGGCCTTTATGGAGAGGTGACGACCACGGCCGCGTGGATCCGACGGAAGGAAGGCGGCGCGGCGCCGTATCCGTCGCTCGTCACGGCCGGGCGTGCGGCCCGAAAGGCGAGGAGCGAGGGCGCAGCCGAGGAGCCGCCGCCGGGCGGTGGCGACCCCACGAACGGCTGACGCATTCGCCGAAGAGCAACCCGGCCCCGAAACATCCATCTCGCATCGCTCAGGCGCACATCCCGCCCGACGGATTCGGCGTGGTTGACGAGTGCGACTCCGGGCTCACAGGTCTTCATGCCCGGAAAAGTCATAGACGTAGACATCGCCGTCGATCCTGATCTGGTTGAACGGAGACAACTCGCTGATATCCACGTTCTTCCGGCGCATGCGGCCCATATGGTCCTCGAAGTTCTTCCTGGCTACGGGACAGGGATCATACAGGATGACCATCCCTCGCGACTTGTCGATGACGCGATACATTTCCTCGGCAGTAGCGGCCGTAATGGGGGCCCCCATCACAGTGATGTATTTCACGCTGTCATTGAACACTAGAAAGCGCGGCCGGTCATAGTCCTCGATGGGCAGCAGCCGCGGGATGTTCTCGCCCCGGGCGGGGCCATTGGAAATTGTCTTGTTGAACCAGTTGATGTTGTAAGCCTCGTCGAAGCCCGTCACGAGGCCACTCGTAACAATGCGCCCCTCTCCCCAGACGTCCAGGACGTCGATCCACCTGGGGACACACGTGCTCTTGTTGTACAGGTCCAGCCCGGGTTTGCAGGTCAGGGTATGATCCTGACGGCAATGGCCCCATCTGCACGTGACGGGACCTGCCTCCAAGCACGGCCCTTGTCCGAGGCTACCACAGGAGCGCTCGGAGACGAAATCCACTCCGGTCATCTTTTCGTACCAGCAGAACCCATGGCCGCCGGACGCGCCGAGATCTCCGCCGCATTGACGTGAGAACCCAAGAGGTGGCGCCTCGCTCAGCATCGCGGGGTCGTACGTCTTGTTGTCCCAGGTGAGCTTCTTCCATGGTTGATTTTGAGTATGCTTGAGCCCCACGACGGTCCACCGAGGCAGGAGCTTTTGGAGATTGCTCCAGTCGGAGAAGTCCTTCCCGGTCGACTCGTACCAGTAGTACCCCTGACCTGCCGGCGCCTCCAGATCGCCGCCGAACTCCCTGGTGAACCCTGCAGGCGCCTCGCGGTCCCTGTACGGATTTTTGCCGAACACAGTGACTGCGCTGGGATTCATGTGCGCCGAGTGCGTGAGTCCGAAGACGACACCCGGAGGCAGTTTGAAACCGCTAGGCTGGTCGCTCGGCCTGTCCCTGAAAGAATACCAGGAATATCCTTCTCCCGAGCGCGCACCTCGATCGCCCCCAAAGAGGGACGACACGTTCTCTTTGGGTCCGCCGAAAATATTCACTTGCGTTACCGAATGCCGCAGCGCGAAGACGATCGAAGGAGTGTAATCCTCCGGCCGCGCCGCAAGGCAATAGCCAGATACGAGCAGCACGCTCAGCGGAAGGAGCGTCAACAGGAGTCGCGACGAGCGGGAAACAGACGAGCACCATCTCATGGCCCACCTCCAACCTGGCGCGGGCCGCTGTCGAGCGCACAACGACAGGGCAGAGACCCTGCGCCGATGGAAGCGTCATTCGAACCAGCGCACACGTCAACTGCCAGCGGCGGCTCCCCTCGGGGAAGTATCGAAAAAGCAATCGCAGCGCCTGGACAGGCCTGCAACCGCGCAAAGCAGCTCCGGCGCGCTTCGAGCGATCGGTCTTGGCCCCCTGTGCGGCGGCGGTGGCGAGCCCGGCTTTCCATATTCACCTCCTGCATGGGTGACATCGCTCACGCCAATACATTCCGCGTTTGACAGTCGTGCGCCCACCCCTTAGCTTCGCGTTGCTTTCATCCTTCGCAAGGAGCGAATTCACCATGAAGCAGGGTCTTTGGCTCGCGCTCGGCCTCGGCGCGGCGCTCGCGGTCGTGGCTTGCGGCGACGATACGAACAATAACAACAATTCGACGTCTTCCTCTTCGTCGGGCTCGGGCGGCAGCGGCGGCGCCGGCGGCAGCGGCGGCGCCGGCGGCGGCTCGGAGATCGAGGTGCAGACGCACATCTCGCCCGATGGATTCGGCGTCGATTCGCACCTCATCGTGGGCCCGACCGAGGTCGTCCTCGTCGATGGTCAGTTCTTCACCGCGGAGGCAGAGAAGGTCGTCGAGCTCGTCAAGGGCACGAACAAGAAGCTCAAGGCCGTCTTCCTCACGCACGCCCACCCCGACCATTACCTCGGGATGGAGGTCATTCGCTCCGCGTTCCCGGACGCGAAGTTCGTGACGACGGCCGCGGTCCTCGCCGATTACGACGCGAAAAAGGACGGCACGCTCGCGTTCGCCCAGCAGAACTTCCCCGGCCAGGTGCCCGACAAGGTCGTGACGTTCACCGCGCTCGCGGAGACCACGATCACCGTCGACGGGCATACGCTCGACGTCGTCGAGATCGGCGACGCGGGCGAGAGCGTGGAAGCCGCGGGGCTCGCGCTGAACGAGCAGAAGGCCTTTTTCGCGGGCGATCTCATCTACAACAAGGAGCACCTCTGGCTCGCCGAGTGCAACTTCGACGGCTGGATCAAGAACCTCGACGCCCTCGCCACGAAGGGCTTCACGACGTTCTATCCGGGCCACGGCGAGAAGGCCACGGCCACGGTGATCGACGAGGACAAGAAGTACCTGAACGACGCAAAGCCCATCCTCGAAGCCGCGGCGACCGCCGACGAGGCCGTGGCGCAGCTCGAGGCGGCTTACCCCACCTGGGGCGGCGAGGGCCTGCTCTCGTTCGGCATCACGAATTACTTCATGGCCTGCAAGATGCCCTGAAGCGATCAAGGATCTAGAGGCGCGGCGCATCTCTCGGTATGCTGCCTGCGTGCGCCGCGCTCTTGCCTTCCCCCTTCCCCTCGCCGCCCTGCTCCTCGCCGCCTGCAGCGACCCCGCGGAGCTGCCCGTGCCGCCGGAAACCGGCGTCGTCGCGCTCTACGGCAAGGCCGCCGAGACCGCCCTCTCGCCCTATCCGTCCGATCGATACACGACGGCCGACACGGCCGCGGCCACGGGCCGGCGCGTGCACATCGGGCCCGAGACAGCGGCCGATCCGCTGATCACGAGCTACCAGGGCACGATCGATCTGCTGAACGAAATGGACGGCTTCTCCACGATGGGCGGCGTCGTGGTGAATTTCAGCGGCCCCATCGACGCGCGTTCGCTCGTGCTCGCGCCGTACGCGGAGCCGCCGCTCGTCGGGCCCATCCTCGACGCGGAAGAATACAAAAAACCCGGCGCGCCGCTCTACCTCGTCGACGTGGACCCGGACTCGCCCGAGCACGGAACACCCGTGGGGCTGATTCCCCGCTGGTTCCCGCAGCCCGACGACGGGTTTTACCCGGACGATTTCACCTTGGTCGCAGAGCCCGCCGTGCCGCTCCGGCCCGGGACGCGGTACCTGTTCGTCGCGACGAACGTGCTTCGCGGGGACGACGGCGCCCCCGTGCGGCGATCGCCGGACATGCAGGCACTTCTCGAAGGCGGCGCCGAGGGCGAATACGGCGACGAGGTGCGCAAGGCGATCGCCGACGTCGAGCCGAGCGGCATTTTCCGCGCCGACGACATCGTGCTCGCCACGGCCTTCACCACGGCCACGGTGCGCGCTGGAATCGAGGCGATGGGCGTCGCCGCGCGAAAAGCGCCGCCGCCCGCGCTGCTCACGCCGTTCGAGGTCGAGACGCCGGCCGAGCCGGGTGGGCGCGTGCGATTCCGCGGCGTGTACGAGGCGCCCGAGTACCGCGGCGAGACGGGGAAATGGTCGTTCGAGGGAGGGACGCCGGTCGCCAACAAAAAGGTCGGGCTCGACGTGTTCCTGGCGTTCTCGAAGGCCGAGGTGAGCGGGAAAAGGCCGGTGGTGATTTACGGGCACGGGCTCGGCGGCGACAAGGACGGCACGTGGGGCACGGCCCAGAGGCTCGCGGCGATTCACCCGAACGGCGCGGCCGTCTTCGGGATCGACGCGCCCGAGCACGGCTCGCGCGCGAAAAAGCCGGACCAGAATGCCCTGCTCGCCGCGTTCGGATTCTTCGGCGTCGACAGCGCGACGGGCGACTTCGACATCGGCAAGGCGCGAGACAACTTCCGGCAAATGGCCTCGGATCAGCTCGAGCTCGTGCGGCTCATCGATACGCTCGGATCCCTCGACCTCTTGCCCGCAGGCGCCCCGGACGGCGAGCCCGACCTCGATACCTCGCGTATCCTCTACATCGGCCATTCGTTCGGGTCCGTGCAGGGGCCGACGATCCTCGCGCTCGCGCCCGAGATCCGGCAAGCCGTCTGGAACGTGGGCGGCGACGGACTCATGATGCTGCTCCGCGACTCCGGCACGTTCGGCCTGCTCGTCGACGCGATGCGTCCACCCAAGACGCCGGACGGCGCGCTCGCCCGGTTCTTCGCCGTGACGCAGGCGATCGTAGACCCGGGCGATCCGATCAACTACGCTCGGTTCGCGTCGGGCGAACGTCTGCCCGGCGCACCCGAATCAAAGCCGCGCGACGTGCTCTTGCAGGTGGTCATGAACGACACCATCGTCCCGAACTCGACCAGCGAAGCGCTCGCACGCGCGTCGGGCATGACGCTCATGAATGCCATCCGCCCGGTGAGCGGAATCGAAGCCGCGGAGGGGCCGCTTTCGGGCAACGGCGAAACGGGCTCGACGCTGGTGATGTCGCAGTTCGACCGGATCGAGGGGACGAAGCTCGCCGTGCACGGCGAGCTCATCTTCTCGCCGGAGGGACAGGCGCAGTACGTGGAGTTTTTCCAGACGGGGCTCGCCGAGCCGTACGCGACGGCGAAACCGCCCTATTGAACACGAATTGCAGGGCCGAGGAGAGTTCGAGGAATGTCGCATTTCGACGGTCTGCCGGGCAAGCCGCTGCGCGAGCGGGGCATCTTTTGCAACCGGACCATGAACATGCGGTCGATCAAGGCGATCGGCTACGACATGGACTACACGCTCATCCATTACCAGGTGAGCGAGTGGGAGCGCCTGGCGTACGAGCACCTCCGGACGCGATTGCTCGCGCGCGGCTATCCGGTCGAGGATCTGCGCTTCGACCCGGAGCTCGTGATCCGCGGGCTCATCATCGACACCGAGCTCGGCAACCTGCTCAAGGTGAACCGCTTCGGGTACGTAAAACGTGCGATGCACGGGACGTCGATGCTCGATTTCGAGCCGATGCGCGCGGCATACGCGCGGACGATCATCGACCTCGCCGAGCCACGGTTCGTCTTTCTGAACACGCTCTTCTCGCTCTCCGAGGCGTGCATGTACGCGCAGCTCGTCGACCTCGCGGACGCCGGAAGGATGCCGGGGACGGGCTACGAGCAGCTGTACCGGCTCGTGAAGAGCGGCCTCGACGAGGCGCACATGGAGGGCCGCCTGAAGGCCGAGATCATCGCGGATCCGGATCGATTCGTTGTGCTCGACCCGGAGGCGCCGCTCGCGCTGCTCGACCAGCAGCGGGCGGGCAAGAAGCTTTTGCTCATCACGAACTCGGAGTGGGGATACACGGACGCGATGATGCGTTATGCATTCGAGCGTTTCCTGCCGAACGGAATGCGGTGGCGTGATCTCTTCGACGTGGTGATCGTGCAGGCGCGGAAGCCCGATTTCTTCATGCAGAAATCGCCGCTCTTCGAGGTCGTGAGCGAGGACGGGCTGCTCCGGCCCTGGATCGGGCCGCTCAAAGAGGGCGGATCGTACCTCGGCGGTGACGCGACGCAGGTGGAGCGTTCTCTCGGGATCTCGGGCGACGAGATCCTTTACGTGGGCGACCACATCTGGGGCGACGTCCGGGTGTCGAAGAGCGTCCTGCGCTGGCGAACGGCGCTCATCCTGTGGGAGCTCGAAGAAGAGGTGCGGGCGGCGTACGCGTCGCGCGTGGACGAGGCGCGGCTCGGCGCCCTGATGGAGGAAAAAGAGGCGCTCGAACTCGCCTCCTGCCAGCTCCGGCTCCTTGCACAGCGGCACAAGGAAGGGTATGGTTTGCCCGAGGACGCGCCGTCGTGCGACGAGGTCCTCGCGCGGCTTGGCGCCATCAAAGTAGCGCTGGCCGGGCTCGACGATCGAATCGCCCCACTCGCCAAGGCCGCCGCTGAAGTGTCAAACCCGCGCTGGGGCCTGCTCCTGCGCACGGGCAACGACAAGAGCCACCTGGCGCGGCAGATCGAGCGTTCGGCGGATATCTACACGTCGCGCGTGTCGAATTTCCTACGCTACACCCCGTATTCGTACTTCCGTTCCCGCCGCGGAAGCCTGCCGCACGATCCCTCCGGAGAAGCGCCGAGCCCGAATCCAGGGCCTTGACCGGTTCGTCCCTTGGCGGGACAGTGTCCGGGACATGACCCAGAAAAACGACTCCCCGAGCGAGCTCGCGAGCGAGCTCGCCCGAGCCAAACAACGCATCGCGGAGCTCGAAGCCCAGCTCGCGGCCGAGGAAGCGGAGCGCGCGAAGCAATCCCCCTGGATTTACGACGCGCTGTCGAGCGCGGGGATCGGCGTGTGGACCTGGGACATCCCGCGCGACGTCATCACGTGGACCGACACCGTCCTCGCGATCTACGGCCTGACGCGCGAGACGTTCGGGAGCAACATGACCGATTTCATGGCGCGCGTGCATCCGGACGACCAGCATGTCGTCCAGGCGGCCGTGGCGCGCGTGTTCACGGAGAGGGAGCCTTCGTATCGCGTCGAGCACCGCGTCGTCCGTCCCGACGGGGAGCTGCGCTGGGTGCGGGGCACCGGGTACGCCTATCACGACGCGAACGGCAAGCCCTACCGCCTCGCAGGCGTGACCGAGGACATCACGGAACGGATCCGCGAGCAGGACGAGCGCTGTGCGATGCAGCAGCAGGTTATCGACGCGCAACGCGAGTCACTACGTCAGCTCGGGGCGCCGATCATCCCGCTCACGAGAAACGCGCTCGCCATGCCGCTCGTCGGGACGCTGACGGCCGAACGGGCGACGCTCGTCACCGAGACCTTGCTCCAGGCCGTGACGGAGCGCGCCGCGGAGCACGTGATTCTCGACGTGACGGGCGTGCCGTCGGTCGACAACGAGGTCGCTGACGGGCTATTGCGCGTGGCCCAAGCCGTGCGGCTGCTCGGCGCGGAGGTGGCGCTCACGGGCATGCAGCCGGCCGTGGCGCAGGCGCTCGTGGAGCTCGGCGTGGACATGAGCACGTTCGTGACGAAGGCGGATTTGCAATCGGGAATCCGCTGGGCGTCGAAGCGCGCGCAGCGCTAGCGTTTTTCGAGGCCGCGCGCGCTTCGGGTTTTACTTGGCCACCTCGGTCTTGCAGCCGAGGGCGATCTGCACCTTCGCGCCGAAATCCTTGCGGACGGCGTCGCAGGTAGTCGGGCAAAACGAGATCTTCGAGGGGACGACGGGATTGTCGTAATACCAGCCGAGGCCGTTCGTGCAATCCTTGTCCTGGAGGATCGTCTCCGGCTCGCCGCCGCTCGACGGCGTGAAGAGCACGTTCACGAAGCCAGGATCGACTTCGCCGCCGGAGACCTTCGTCGGAATCTCGTAATCGCAAGGTAGCGCCTTTCCGCGGGCCTTCGCGAGCGCATTCTGGAACTCGACCTGGACGTTCACGCTGCCGACGAGGATGGCCGAATCGGTGCCGCCCGCGGCCGCGATCAGGTTCGCCGTGTCCTGCGGGACGCCCTGGAGGCCAATCACGAACGTGCGGACCTTGAATTGCGAGAGGCCCGTCGCCGCGAGGTTCGCGATGACCTGCGGGTCCTCCGGATTGACGCCGCTGCACACGGGCGCGGGCCCGACGGGCGCGCCGTCCGTGACGAGGAGCACGGCGCAACCCGTGCCCGGCTTTTGCTGCAATGCGTCGGCGCAGGCGAGGATGGCGCCGCCGAGCGCGGGGTAGATCGGGGTCTTGAAGCCGTTCGGGTCCTCGGCGGCGATGGCCTGAATGATCGGCTCGGCGTTCGCCGGCAGCTCGCCGAAGGGCACGACGGGCGGCTTGTAGAGCATCTGATCACATGTGGACTCGGCCGGCAGGGGGAAAAAATTGAGCGCGACCGAGGTGCCGGCCGACGTCGGATCGTTGACGAACGCCGCGAGCCCCGCCTCGCCGCTGTTCCACTTCGTTCCCACCATCGAGCTCGACTTGTCGAACGCGATGTAGAGCGAGAGCGGCACGGACTTTCCTTGTTCGGTGATGAGGCCGCATCCGGGATCCACGACGCCGCTCGAGCTACTGCTGCCGTTGCCCCCGACGAAGATATCCCCGCCCGAGCCCATGCCGCCCATGCCACCCGCGCCGCCAGCGTTGCCAGCGCCGGCGCCGCTGGGATTGCTCCCAGGAGGCAGGTTCGAGTCGGGCGCACAGGCTACGCCGAGGGCGCATGCCGATAGAAGAAGCAAAGCGGCGTGGATACGGTTCATGCCTCGATGGTGCACGATCGGGGGGAGAGGCGTCAACCTGGCCGGGCGTCGCCCGCGCTCGCATTCCGACACGCCCGGACGACCCGGGTCGGACGATCACATTCGGGCTGTACGGTGTTCGTCAAAAGAAAAGAAATTCCTTGCCAACCGATGGCGCGGGAGCGAAAGATCCACGCATGCGCGCGCGTCTTCATCTTGGTACGACACTGGGTTTGATCGGGTTGGTAGGGGCGGTTTCAATCACGGGCTGCGCCGAAGGCGGGTCCGTGACGTCCGGAGGCACCATCACCGGCGGCACCGGCGGCTCCGGCAACTCGGGCGGCTCCGGCGGCTCGGGCGGCGAGGCCGGCGCGGGCGGCGCGGGCGGCGGCTCGGGATCGAGCTCGAGCGCGAGCGCGTCGAGCGGCTCGGGCGGCGCGGGTGGCGAGGCCGGCGCAGGCGGCTCCGGGGGGATGGGCGGCGCAGGCGGCGAAGGCGGCGGGACCGGCGGCGGCGGGACGGGCGGGGGGATGGTCGATCCATGCTCCATGGGCTGCCCCACAGGCACCTGGGACATCGACGGAAACCCGCTCACCGGCGAGCAGTGCGGCTGCGAATACCAGTGCACGCTGGTGAGCGCCGACAGCGACCCGATCGACGACCAATACAAGGACGACAACTGCGACGGTACGGACGGCGTCGCGGAGCAATGCATCTACGTTTCGGTGGGCGCGGGCAGCGACGCGAATGCGGGCACGCGGCAAGAGCCGATGCAGACGATCGCCGCGGCGATCCAGCAGGCGCAGGCCAAGGGAGTGCCGTCGGTCTGCCTCTCGGGCGAGATTTACAACGAGGCCGTGACCGTGGTCTCGGGAATCAGCATTTACGGCGGATTCGATCATAACAACGCCGATTTCCGTTTCCGGAGGACGTCCGCGGTGACGACCACGGTGAAGGCCGTGGGCACGGTGTTTTACGCGCCGCAAATCGACAAGGATACGCACATCGAGGGAATCTCGATCGAGGCCGCGACGCCGCAGGGCGCGAGCGAGAGCACGTACGGCGTGCGGCTCGGCGGCGGCGTCGGGCAGCTTTATGTGCGGTACAACAAGATGGTGATCGGCAACGCCAACAGCGGCGACGTCGGGGCGAACGGAACGGCGCACGCGCAGTCGCAGGCGCCGAACGGAATCAATGGGACGAACGGGGCAGCGGAGAACAACAACTCCGGCTTCGGCGGCGCGGCGCAGGTCTGCGACGCGCCCGGCGGAAAGGGCGGCGACGGCGGCGCGAATTCGTCCGCGGGGCAGAATGGCTCGCCCGGGAACGGCGGCGCGCCGGGCGGGCAAGGTTCGTCGGCGAACAGCTGCACGCCCGGCATCGGCGGCGCAGGGCCCACCGGTGGGACCGGTCAGAATGGCGACCCCTCCTCGCAAGGCGCGGCCGGCCTGGGTGGCAATTCACTCGGCAGCGTGATGGCCAGTCTCTATGTGCCGGCCCACGGCACCGACGGAGCAAACGCCCAGACGGCCAAGGGCGGCGGCGGCGGCGGCGGCGGCGGCGGCGGCAAGGGCGACGGGCTCTGCTTCGGCGAATGGGACAAGGGCGGCGGCGGCGGGAGCGGCGGCTGCGGCGGCAAGGGCGGCAACGGCGGCAAGGGCGGCAAGGGCGGCGGCGGCAGCTTCGGCGTGTTCGCCGCCTCCGGCAAGGTCGTGGTGTCCAAGAACGAGATCCAGACGGGCGCCGGCGGCAATGGCGGGCTCGGCGGCAATGGCGCGCTCGGACAGACGGGCGGCATCGGAGGGAACGGCGGCGGCAACAGCGACGACAGCGGCGCCGGCGGCAAGGGCGGCAACGGCGGCAAGGGCAGCGCGGGCGGCCCGGGCGGCGGCGGCGGCGGCGGCCCGAGCGCGTGCCTCGCCCGCGCCAGCGGCGTCACGTTCACGTACGAAGGCAATAGCTGCTCGACGGGCGCGGTCGGCCTCGGCGCGAACGGCGGGACGAACCCCGAGGGCGGCGTGGGCGGCAAGGGCCAGAACGGCACGTCGGGCCTGAACATCCAGATCAACTGAAGCCACGCGCCTCGCGTGAGGCAACGAAATGGGGCGGTCCGTACGCGGTCCGCCCCATTTCGTTGGTACGCTCTCGTTTCCTCTTGCGTCGCCGGCCTCTGAACGGTACGGACGGCGGGCAATGGCCATCGAGATCGTCGAGCTCGGCGAGAAGGACAAGAAGCGGCGGCGGGATTTCTTGGACGTCGCGCGGGACATCTACGCGGACGATCCCGTCTGGGTGCGTCCCCTCGACATGGAGGTCGAGGACCGGCTCGACCGGAAGAAAAACCCGTTCTTCGATCACGGCGACGCGCAAGCGTTCGTCGCCTACCGGGACGGGCGCCGTGTCGGGCGTATCACGGCCCAGATCGACCACACGCACCTCGAGCGGCACAAGGACGCGGCCGGGTTCTTCGGGTTCCTCGATACGATGGACGACCCGGAGGTCGCGCGGGCCCTGCTCGAAAAGGCCGCGGACTGGAACCGCGCGCGGGGGATGAAGCTCCTCCGCGGGCCGATCTCGCTCAACATCAACGAGGAGCTCGGCTGCCTCGTCGAGGGCTTCGATACGCCGCCGATGATCATGATGCCCCATCACCGGCCCTACCAGGGCGGGCTCATCGAGCAGGCAGGCCTGAAGAAGCTCAAGGATTTCTATGCGTGGTCGTACGACGTCGGCTCGGTGCCGACGCGTGCGCAGAAGGCGTACGACGAGATCCTCAAGATGCCCGAGGTGACGGCCCGCCACTTGGACCCGAAGCGTTTCGGCGAAGAGGTCCGCGTCCTCATGGACATCTTCAATGATGCGTGGAGCGACAACTGGGGCTTCGTGCCGCTCTCGGAGCGCGAGCTCGCCAAGATGGCGGCCGACATGAAGCTCATCCTGTTCCCCGAGATCACCTACCTCGTCTCGATCGACGGCGAGCCGGCCGCGGTGGCGCTCGCGCTACCGAACCTCAACGAGGTGATCCACGATTTCGACGGAAAACTCTTCCCGTTCAACGTGGCGAAGCTCCTTTATCGGCTGCGCGTGAAGGGGCCGAAGAGCGCGCGGCTCATCATCCTCGGCATCAAGAAGAAGTACCGGCACGTGCGCAAGTACGCGGGGCTCTCCGCGTTCCTCTACGTCGCCATGAACCGCGCAGCGCACCTGCTCGGCCTCGAGCGCGGCGAGCTCTCGTGGACGCTGGAAGACAACGCGGCCATCAATGCCGGTATCCGGCTGATGGGCGGGCGCATTTACAAGAAATATCGCGTCTACGAGCGCGAGCTGTGAGCAGAATGGGCCCCGTGCTCACCGAAAAACACTTTGACGGGGCGATAGGTACTCCGTAAAATCCGCACATGCGTTCTCGTGTGCTCGCCCTTACCCTCGCCGGGTGCGGGACGTGGCTCGGCTCCGCGGGCGTCAGCATGGCGGCCGAGCCCGAGGCGCGAGGGTCGGGGGCGACGACGGCGACGGCGCCCGCAGGCCGCGGGGCGGTCGTCGTGGCGATCGGGAGCGGCGTGGAGGCGGCGGCAAAGCCGCTCGCGCGCGAGATCTACCGGGACGAGGCGCTCCGGCCGAGCCTCGATGATCGGGCGGCGCGCGTGCTCGCCGGCGAGGCCGTCGCGGCGGATGCGCCCGCCAAGGAGCGCGAGCTCGCCGAGGTGCGGAGCGCGCTCACGACGAACGACGACGCTCCGAGCCGGAGGCTGCTCGCCTCGCTCGGAGCGGAGCAAAAGGCCGAGATCGTGGTCGCCGTGTCGATGGCCGGAGATCGCCCGGTCGCGCGGGTGCTCCGCGTGGGAACGGCGCGTTACGAGTCGATCGAGCTCGGGCCGACGATCGAACGAAGCGAGGCCGGGGAGATTCGCTACACGTGGCCGGGCGCCGCGGCGACGTTGCGCAAGCTCGTGATCGTGCCGCAAGCCGCGGCTCCGGCGCCGCTCGCGCCGAAGCAAACCAGCACGAAGGCCCCGGCGAAGCCGGAGGAGCCGACGCCGAAGCCGTTCTACAAGTCGGCCTGGTTCTGGGGGCCGGTCGGCGCGATCGTGGCCGCGGGCGCCGCGGTGCTGATCACGTCGAAGGTGACGGAAGACTCGACGGGCATGGTCCGGCTGAGAGGGCAGGTCGCACCGTGAGGGTGTGGTCCTCGGCGCTCGCGCTCGTGCCGGTCGCGTCGTGGCTCGTCGCCCCGAACGCGTTCGCCGCGCCGCGCCCGCAGGACGCGCCGGTCGTGACCGATCCACGCGCGGCCGTTCCCGCGCGCCCCACGGGATACCTGGAGCTCCAGGAAGCAGGCCTCACGTTCGCCTACCACCCGTCCGCGCACGAGCGCGTGCGCGCCGCGATTCCTGCGGTGCTTCGGGCGCGAAAAACCATGAGCGAGCTGCTCGGCCGCGAGGTCCTCGGCGCGGTGGAGATTCGCGTGGCCGCGGTGCCCGAAGAAGTGCGCTCGCTCGGCCCGATGGAGGACGTGCCCGGGTATGCGCCGGCGCTCGCCTTCTCGAAGCAGGGGCTCGTGGTGACGAGCCTCGGCTCGCATCGATCCCTCGAGCCAACGGATCTCGGCGTGGCCCTGCCGCACGCGCTCGCGCACGTGGCGCTCGACGAGGCGCTCGACCACAAGCCCGCGCCGCTCTGGCTGCACGAGGGCTTCGCCGCGCACGTGGCCGGCGAGGCCTCGGCGATCCGCGCGCAGTCGCTCCTCCTCGCCACGCTGCAACGGCGCCTGCACGGGATCGCGGCGCTCGAAGGAGGCCTGCCGGCCGACGCGCCGGAGACGTCGCTCGCGTATGCGCAGGCCGCGGATCTGGCGCGGTTCCTGACGGACAAACCTCACCGGGCGGCGTTCGTGGGCGCGCTCGAACGGGCCCGGAGCGGCGAGCCGTTCGAGCAGGCGCTCGCGGCCGCGCAGGAAGCGCCCCTCGCGCAGATCGAGCTCGCGTGGCGGCAGGATCTCGCGCGGCGGTACGGCTTTTTGCCCGTGTTCCTCGCGGGGATCGGCGTCTGGACGCTCGGCGTGCTGGTCCTCTTCGCGCGGCGCGTGGTCGAGCGTCGCCGCGCGGCAGCGACGCCCGCGCCCCGCAACGAGCCGCGGCCCCTCGCGATCGAGCCCGCGCCCCTTTCGCCCCCGCGCCCACGCCCGCGGCCCGCACCCGCGCCGCTCCTCATCGAGCGCATCGACAACATCGACGCGGAGCGCGAGCGCGAGGACATCGGCAAGGCGTTCCCGCCGGAGGCCGAGGTGCCCAAGGTGGAGCACGACGGCGACTGGTACACGCTGCATTAGGGAGAGCGCCGATCGGCGCTCTGCGAGATCGCGAAGCGAGATCGCCTCGGGGGGTGAATCGGCCGGGCTTTGCCCGGTCGAGAGGGGGACGCGAGGCGTCCCCCTCGGGACTAGGGGAAGACGCGCGTCCGCAGGTATTCCGCCACCTGCGCGCCCAGCACCTCGCCGGCGCTGCGTAGACGCCCACCGCTCGAAGGGTTCGTCATCGTGGCGGGCACGACGGCGCGGAACTCGAGCACGTCGAGCCGTTGCGGCCCTGGGCCCCAGATCTCCAGCGTCATCCGCACCTCCGAGGGCCGCGCCGCGACGTAGGCGTAAAAACCCGGCTCGATGAAGGTGACCACGGGCCGCACCACGAACGGGCTCGGCGCGGGCACGGACACGAACTGGACCTCGGGCAGCTCCTCGGTGAGCTCCCGGCCGAATTCGCTGGCGAACGCCCGCTTGTCCTCGTCCCAGCTCGACTGCTGCTCCGCGTCCTTCGACGCCTGGTACTCCGCCTCGCTCTTTTCGCCGATCCGGACCCCCTCGAAGTGCACGGGCTCCACGGCGAAGCTTCGCTGGTTCACGAACGGATTCGGCACGGCCTTCGCCACCACGGTCCACGGCGGCCCACACGCGACCGTAAAAAGCGACAGGAGACACGCCAAAAACCACGGCCGCGTCGAGATCATCGCCGTCATGCCAGAACCCCCGTATCCGCTTTCGCGACGGTCGATTAGTATCACTCCGCCATGGAGGTCGTCACGGTTTGTCCCTTCCGGGTCGCGTCGCTGCTCTGGCAGCCACGACGCGGCGGGTGGGTCCTCACGGTCGTCTGCAAGGCCACGTACGACCTCGCGCCCGTTCAGTCGCGCCTCGCCGCGAACCAGGACGATCCGAACGAGGACGACAACCACTGGAACGACGATCCCGCGCGCAGCGTGTACTCGCCGAGTGATCTCGTTCCGTTCAAGGTGCGCGCCGACGTCGTGCTCGTGGGCAACGCGTTCGCCCCGCGCGGCGAAGCGTCCCGGTCGATCCTCACGCGCCTCGTCGTCGGCGGGATCGACAAATCGATCGAGGCCTTCGGCGAGCGCGTGTTCGGCCCGGACGGCGCGGTGCGCGAGACGAACCGCGTGACGAAGGTGCCGCTGCGCTACGAACGCGCGACGGGGGGTCCAGACACGCTGAACCCGGTGGGCATCCGGCCCGACGCACAGCCGGACGCGTACGGCGTCTCCCCCGTGCCGAACTTGCAGCCGCCGGGGCTGCTCGTGCAGAGCCGCGCGGACGTGATCCCCCCGATCGGGTACGGCCCGATCGCGCCGACGTGGCCGGGCCGGATGGAGGCGCTCGGCGCGCACGCGTCGTCGTTCTCGCAGCAGATCGTCCGCGAGCAGCCGGTGCCCGACGACATCGATCCCGCGTACTTCGACTGCGCCCCGCGCGATCAGCAGCTCGACGAGCTGCGCGACAACGAGCGCATCGTGCTCGAGAACCTGCACCCGCAGCACCCGCGGATGGTGACGAGCTTGCCGGGGCTGCATCCACGCGCCTTCGTGGTCCGGCCGGGCGGAAACCCGCAGGACCTCACGATGAAGTGCGACACGCTCTGGATCGACACGGACCGGGCGCAATGCACGCTGACGTGGCGCGGGCAGATCGGTCTCGACAGACCACACGGGCTCGGGCGCGTGGTGGTCGCGATGGAGGAGCCGGGGCAGCGGCTCACGTGGGCCGATGTTGAGCGTCTGCTCGTGGCGAGCGGGCAGGCGAGCGAGCAGCTCCCGGAGACGCCGTCGGAAGCGCCCGCGCGCCCGACGCCGCCCCCGGGCAAACCGCATCGACCGGCGACCGTGCCGTTCCTGCGGCCCGACGTGGCGGGCGACATCCCGGCCAAACCACCGTCGCCGTCGCCTGCGGTCTCCGCGCTCAGCCAGATGAGCGCGCCGCGCGCGGACAACGCGTTGCCGCAGCCCCGCGTCGCGCCCGCGGGCGGCCTGCCGTTCATCACGCCGAAGAACGTGGCGCCCGCCGCGAGCACGCCGCAGCATCCGCCGGCCGATCGTCCGCAGCCCGGAGACGCCGCGCCGCCGTGGCTCTCGGCCGCGCGCAAGTCGCCTGCGAGCGTCCCCTCGCCGGCCGTGCCGAACGCGACGCCGTTCGCGCCCGCCGCCACGCCGTCCCAGCCGCCGCCCGCGACGCCGTTCACGCCGCCCGCCGCGCAGCCGTCCGTGCCGCCGCCGCCTCCGCCCGCGCGTGTCCCGCAGGCCGCTCCCTCGCCGAACCCCTCGCCGCTCGACAGCCCCTGGGCAAACCCGTCCGCGCGCCCAGGCGGAGGCGAGAACATCTCGACGCCGACCGTCGGCAGCATGGCCGCGAGTTTGTCCCCGCCGAGCCCGATCACCCCGACGGCGACCGCGATGGCCGCCGCGGGCCTCGCCGGTGCGGCCGCCGTCGCCGCGTTCTCCAGCGCCTCGCAGGCCACACCCCCGCCGCCCGTCGCCGTCGCGAACGCCGCGACTGTCGGCGCCGCCGCGGCCTCGAATGCGGCCGCCGCCGCGGGCCAGTGGTCCACGCCGAGCGACAGCTCTCCCTCGCCCTCGCCGGCCGTCTCACCGCGCCCGTACACGCATCGCGGCCCCGTGCGCGACGTCGTCGACCTCATCTGGTACGACCCGAAGGCCGCGCCGAAGATGCGCGAGCACCCGAACTGGAAGCTCCTGCTCGACAAGAAACCCGAGCCGCGCGACCTCGACTTCGACGACGAGCCGCCGCCCGAAGAGCCGCCCGACGTCCGTGATCGCAAGGACGTCTTCGCCGTGCTCACGCGGGGCGTGACGACCGACGCCGAGGGCATCCAGGAGGCCATCGCCGACGCCGTCGCCGACGACGGCACCTTCACGCCGCCGCTCGTGCTCGTCTCGGCCGAGCTCACCTTCCCCTTCGACGAGCTCGAGACGCTCAAGGCCACGGTCACCGCCGTCTCGCCGCTCATCGCGGGCGACAAGAAGCTCAAGGAGACCGTCGACACGGTGAACGAGCTCTTGAAGACGCCGTGGCTGTCCTCCTCGAGCGGCGTCGCCGAGCGGCTCACGCAGCAGGTGAAGGACGCCTTCGCGCAAGGCAACCGCATGCTGCCGCCGAGCTACCTCGACTCGCACACCGAGCGGATGCTGCTCGAGCAGCGGCACTATCAGAAACGCACGGTCTTCGGCGAGCCCTGGATCCGCAGCGTCCTCGTGCCCCCGGGCTCGCCGTCGGCGATGCCCGCGTACCTGCCCGAGAGCCTCACGAAGAAGCTACCGATGTTCCAGCGCTTCAAGGCGCGCATCGTGGCCGAGGCGCACATGCAGCAGGACGAGTACGAGAACCATCCGGCCGCGCTCAAGGTCGTCGCCTTGGGCCGCGTCGTCAGCTTGCAACGACGCGGCTTCATGCGCTGACGTCAGAGCTTGCCGGTCATCGCGTCGAAGCGCAGCCGCCAGACCTCCACGACGGCCTCGGCGAAGATGCTGCGGCTCATCTTGGAGTGACCCGCGCGCCGATCGACGAACACGATCGGCACTTCGGTCACGCGCAGGTTTTTCCGCAGCGCGCGGTACGTCGTTTCGATCTGAAACGAGTAGCCGTTCGAGCGCAGCGTCTCGATGTCGATCGCGAGCAATGCGCGACGTGTAAACGCCTTGAAGCCCGTGGTCAGGTCGCGGATCGGCACGCCGAGGATGCTCCGCGCGTAGAGCGAGCCACCCTTCGAGAGCACGTGCCGCCCTGGCCCCCAGCCGACGACGCCGCCGCCGGGCACGTTGCGCGAGCCGAGCACGACGTCCGCGCCCTCCTCGATCGCCCGGAGAAACGCGGGCAGGTACTTCGGATCGTGCGAGAGGTCCGCGTCCATCTCGACGACGACGTCGTAGCCGAGCTCGAGCGCGCGCCGAAAGCCGTCCACGTAGGCCGTCCCGAGCCCGAGCTTGCCCGGACGATGCAGCACGGTCGTGCGCGGGTCCTCGGCGGCGAGCGTGTCGGCGACGGCGCCCGTACCATCGGGCGAGGCGTCGTCCACGACGAGAACGTGCGCTTCGGGGACGACCTCGAGCACGGAGCGCACGAAGCGCGGGAGGTTGTCACGCTCGTTGTAGGTCGGCGTGACGACGAGAATCCGCGGGGCCATTCGAGCTCGTGTGCTCCCCGACGCACGGAGAGGCGTGGGGTCATGTAGCAGAAAGGGAGCGTCAGCAGGAAGCCTTGTCGGCTCCAAATCTCGAAGTTACGTTTCGTTGCCCTACCGGATCGTGCGGGTACCGGCGACAGGCGCCAACGGCCCGGCGGAGTAACGAGGCACCATGGCTAGCAAGAACGTCCACACCTTCACTGAAGCGAATTTCGAGTCCGAGGTCCTGAAGTCCGACGTCCCGGTGCTCGTGGATTTCACCGCCACCTGGTGCGGCCCCTGCAAGGCGCTCGCCCCCATCGTCGACAAGCTCGCCGACGAGTACCAGGGCAAGGTGAAGGTCGGGAAGCTCGACATCGACGAGAACCCGAAGGTCACGGCGAACTACGGCGTCCGCAGCGTGCCCACGGTGATCGTCTTCAAAGGCGGCGCGAAGGCGGGCTCGCACGCGGGGCTGACGAGCAAGGAGAAGCTCGTCGCGCTCCTCGGCGTGTAAGACGAGCCACCGAAACCTGACGAACGTACGAGCGCGGCCCCTCGGAGCACGAGGGGTTCGCGCTCGCGTCTTTTCGCGGCTCCATTTTCCTCGTAGAGCTTGGCTCTCGTGGACGCCGAACTCCGACAAAGCCTGATCGGCCGGGTGCTTCATGGCGCCCAGGGCGTCCGTTACGAGATCGGCGAGCTCGTCGGCGAAGGTCGATCCGGCTGGGTCTTCAAGACCACGAGCGAGCACCTCGGCGCGCCCGTCGCCGTGAAGGTGTTTCGGCCCGAGCTCGTGGATGGAGCGGCGTCGCTCACGCGGTTCGCCCGCGAGGCGACCTTCCTCCACCGCGCTCTCGCGTCGCTCACGGATCGTCGCGGGCTCGCGCACGTGCTCGATCACGGCACGATCGAAAGCCCACGCGGCGCGCTGCCGTGCCTCATCCGCGAGTACCTGCCGGGGCAAAACCTCGCGCGGGTGATCGCCGCGCACGGCGGCTTCGGGCTGCCCGCGGCACGCGCGCGGCGCATCATGGGGCACGTGGCCCGGGGGCTCTTCGCCTCGCACGAGGCGGGCTGTGTGCATCGGGATCTGAAGCCCTCGCACGTGCTCATCGCGCAGGAGCGCGGCCAGGAGACGGCCCGCATCACGGACGGGTTCGTCACGCATCTCGGTCCCCAGGATCCGATGGATCCGCCGAACTTTCTCTACGGCGCGCCCGAGAGCTTCGGCCAGGTGCAGGGGCCGTTCGGGCCCGAAGCGGACGTGTACTCGTTCGCGGCCGTGTTGTACGAACTTCTCTGCGGGACCGCGGCGTTCGCGCCGAAGTCGGGCGAGCCGAAGCCGAAGGCGATCCTGCGCCTCGTGACGGGCGACCGGCCGCAGCTCGGCCGCGTGCGCGCGACGCTCCCGGCGGAGCTGCGGGATCGGCCGGATCTCGTGGTCGCGCTCGACCGCGAGATCGGCCGCGCGACGAGCACGAATCCGAACCAACGGCATGGATCGATCCGGGAGCTCTGGCTCGCGCTCGAGCCGCTCCTGCGCGAAGCGGTACGGCCGACCGCGAGCGGCGGGAGCGCGCCGGACGAGCCCGTGAGCTTCGACTCGGTCTTCCCGCGATCCACCGAGGGCGCGCGCCTCGCCGCCGCGATGCCCGTGCCGCCGCCCTCGGCCGCGCCCGTCGCCGCGCCGATGCCCGCGTGGGAGATGCTCGGCCCCGCGATCGCGGGCGAGCGGCTGCGCGCGGCGATGGTCGTCGAGGACGGCCGCGCGATCGTGGCGCTCGGCACGCGGGGCCTCTATCGGCTCGCGCACGGCGCGTGGTCTTTGGCGCCGCTGCCCGCGGGGCTCGACGTGCGGGCCGTGCGAGGTCTGTCGCGGCTTCCCTCGGGCGAGCTTCTTCTCTTCGGGGATACCGGGCTCTGCGCGGCCCTCTCGCCGCGCAGCGGGCTGCGGCGGATCCCGCTCCCGGAGCACGATCTCACGCTGCTCGCGGCGCACGCGGACGATCGGGGGATCGTGCTCGTCGGCGAGCGCGCCTCGCGACCGGGCGGCGTGGTGCTCTTCTTGCCGAACGAAGGCGCGAAGGCGACGCTCGCCGCGCCGGACAACGCGCGCTTCGCGGGCGTGACGCGCACGAGCAGCGGACACGTGATCGCGGTCGGCATGCAAGGCACGCTCGTGGAGATCAGCGAGCGCGGCGCGCGTGACGTGCCGTGGGGGCGCACGGGGCACCTCTACGCGGTCTCGGCGGGACCGGGCGGCGTCGCGTACGCGGTGGGCAGCGGGGGACATGCGCTCCGCGTCGAGCCTGGGCACGGCGGCGCGGTGGCGACGCTCGAGAGCGTGCAGACGACGCGGGATCTCGTGGGTGTCGCGGTCGATCCTTTGACGGGCGGCGCGTGGGCCGTGGGCGCGGACGCGCGCCTGCTCCAACGGCAGGAGGGCGGGTGGATCCGCGTCCCGCTCGATCCGTCGGTCACGAGCGGGCTTTTGCTGGTCTGGCCCCGCGCGCCGCGGATCCTCGTGGTCGCCGAGGATGGATCGGCGTTCTGCTGCTACGCGGGGGGCTGAGCGGAGGCGGTCGCCGGAAAGGCGAGCCTCTTGTCAAGGGGCTTCTCGCTATCGGCAGAGGTTCGTCGTCCAGACCGCCTTGCGCCAGTCGAACGCGACGAGGTCCGCCTTGCCGTCGCCGTCCACGTCGCCCGCGGCGCCGAAGGCCTGGTCCTCGAAGCCGGGAAACCAGATCCCCTGGCCGAGGCCGCCGGCGGCTCCGTAACCTTCCGCGAAGCTCGTCCCGGTCGAGAGGTTGACGTACCAGGCTGCGATCCACTGAAGATACCGAATCGCGTCGGCCTTCCCGTCCTTGTCGATGTCCGCGAAGAGCATATCGACGTCTTCGGTCCTGCCTTGCCGTTCGAACCACAACGTGGGCGGCTCGAACGAGCTCCCGGTCGAGCGCGCCACGTGCAAGAAATACCTCGGAGTGAACATATCGTCGCCCGAGAAGCTGATGGCGTCGGCCTTGCCATCGCCGTCCACATCGGCGAGGAATTGGCCCGCCGAACCTGCGCCGAATCCTTCGATCCAGGGCGCGGGCGTCGAAAAGGAGGTCCCTGTCGACAGCGCCACGGACCATCTCCCCGCCTCGTCATCGAACGACACGGCGTCGGCCTTGCCATCGCCGTTCACATCAGCGGCGAGCGGCCGTCTGTAGGGGTACCCGCCCGGCAATTGCTCGACCCAGATCGAAGGCTCGGCGAATGACGTCCCCGTCGAGCGCGCCACGGACCAGGTGCCCTCCTCGCTGACGGCGATGGCGTCCGCTTTCCCGTCTCCATCCACGTCCCCGACCGCGCCGTCTGCGGAGACGCCATGGTCCGCGCTCCATACCGAGCCTTGATCGAACGACGTGCCGTTCGAGAGCGCGACCTCCCAGGCGACGGGCGCCGAGTCGACGTAATGGAGGATGGCATCGGCCTTCTTGTCGCCGTCCACGTCGGCGATGTGCCAGCTCTTGTAGCCATCATCGAAGGCTGGGGACCCCTCCCACTCCTCTCCGAAGCCCTCGGCCCACCGATTTTCGCACCGCGCGCCCGGGTGCACCTTCTCGACGTCGCACCGCATGAGGACCGCCTGTCCGGCGGAGAAGTGGCTCCGGCATCCCTGAAAATAGGACATGAAGTTGCGGACGTCGGGCGTCGATCCGTCGGCGCAATCCACGGCACACGAATTCGCGTCCATCGTACACTGACCTGGAAGCGCGCCGCCCGCGCACGAGAGGAGCGAGTCGCCGACGGGCCCCGGATCGTACGGCGTGTCCGCGACGAGGTCCCCGTTGAGCTTCGGATCCTCGGGATAATCGGCATTCTCATAGCACTCATGCGTGTGGCTCAGGCCGAGGACGTGGCCGATCTCGTGCGTGAGCGTCTCCGGGTCCGAGAAGTCGCCGTGGAGATCACCGAACATCGCATACGAGGTGTATACGGTCATCATGGCGCCGCAATGATTCCCTTTGCCGCCATACATGTTGCCGTTCCCGAAGTCGATCGTGTTCACATAGAGGATCGGGATCGCGTCGTCGGAGAGCGAGCTCAGATCGCCCCCGCAGAGGGGGCTCGCGCCGTACGGGATGTCGTAGAGCGCGTCGTCCGGGGGGAGCTTCTCGACGTCCACCAGCAGGAACTGAATGTTGGCCGCTGCGAAATGCGCATTGAGGGTGACCATGTCGAACATGGGCCGGGACGTCGGGACGGCCAGCTCCCCCGCGGCATTCGTGGCGATCCGCGCGCGGACGCGTAACGTCTTGTGCCCTGCGGACTGATCCCCGAGGGCATCACGCACCGCGGGGTTCGAACAATCGTCGGGCAGCGGCCTCGGCGGGGAATCGGGGACGTCGGATCCACACGCGGCGGCGAGGACCATCGCGGGGCCGAAGAGAAGGATCGTGCGTCCGATCATGCTTCAGGCCTCTTGCCCTTCCGGACTCGTTTCCTCCCCGCCCGCCGACTCCTCCGGCTCCGCCACCCGACCCGGACGCCGCCCCGACGGACGCACCTGCCGCGCCAGCGTGTCCTCCTCGACGAGGCGCAAGAGCCCCGAGAGACAACCCGCAGAGCGCGCAAATACGTCGTCGTTGTGGGCCATCGCCGTGGCCTTCGCATCGCTCGCCGCCTGCGCCTCGCGCGCCTCGCGCGCCACGTCGGCCAAAGCTTGCTCCAGCGTCGCAATTGGCCCCAAGAGGTCGGATACCCACGCAGCCGGGTCGAGCATCACCCCCTTTCGTCGCGGCTTGGGCCAGGCACTCACGGGCCGTCCAAGCTCGTCGACGAGCCGCTTCGCCTTCGCCAGAATCGCCTTCGGCTCGACCTCGGTCTTGCCGTCGAGCCCAAGCTCGCGCAGCACGGCCGGGCCGTAAGCCGCTTCGAGGGTGCCGCGAATCTCCACGATTTCGCTCGTCAACCTCGCCGCCGCCTCGTCGCGCCGTTCACGCGGGCCCGCGTCATCCGAAAGCTCCCTGTCGTACGCGTCGCTCTTCTCGACGAGCGCCGTATTCACCGCGCCGAGCCGCCTTCCAATGAGGTTCGCGACGAGCCCGACGTCGGGCATCACCTCGCCCGGCCTCAAATGCTCCGCAAAGATGGCTTGAAACTTCTGCTGCAACCGCACCGCGTGCGTGTCCGCCGCCGACGCGACGAGCGCAACAGCGCCTTGTCGATCCGTAACCTGCTTTGCCATACGGCCAGTCCGCACGGGAAAGAGCGCACTGTCAAGAGCGAAGCCGCCGCGCTGGGGCGTTGCCCCAGGCCCCACCAGGGGCTATCCGCCCCTGGACCCGGACCAGCCAGGGGCTGGACCCAGGGTCGATGAACTGCGCGATGCGCAGTTCATCGAACAGGCTACGACCCTGCCAATCAAGACAGCCACGCTGCCCTTTCGATTGCCAACGGGCCCGTTGGAAGAACTGCGCGGAGCGCAGTTCTTCCACCCCGAGTCCAGGGCTTGCCCTGGTCCGGGTCGAGGGGCGGATAGCCCCCGCGGGGTCCGGGGCGGCGCCCCGGCGAAACGCCTCCTTCTGCCCTGGGAACACGCCCTCCGACATGCGAGAGTGCGGTTATGGTCTGCTCCGAACGACCCCATGCGTGCGCGCTTCTCGCGGGGATGCTCCTGATGGCGCCTGCCTCGTGCGCCTCTTCTCCCGGACCTGTCTTCCTATTGAGTGTCACGCACCCTGGAACGCCGCCGGAACCGTGCAAGGACAACACGGAGAACGCCTTTACGCTCCGCCCTGTCGACGGCCCGGGTATGGATACGTGGGTGATGCCACGCGTCACCCTCGGCGGGGACCACGTCAAACTCCTCGCCGTGGGCGGTGACGACCGCGTCACGCCTGGCATCGGCTACTTTGCGACGCGTGACGGCAAGCGCATGTTCACCATAGGCCACGGGCTATTTGTGTGGGATGTGGCCGACTTGACGCTCCGTCGCGTGATTGATCTCCCGCCGGGTGCCGAACTGTGGCCCCTCATGATCACGCCGGACGGGCGCACAGGGATCTTCAAAACAAAGACAGGGTTTCGCCGCGTCGACCTCATGAGCGGAGAAGGAACCGACGAAGACAAAGACGCGGTGTGGACCATGCCGCTCATTAATGATAAGCTTTCCAATTATCCGCAGCCACCGATCACCAAATTTCCTCGCCCCGCGCTCGATGGATATGTGAGTTCCGAGTGGAACTTCACGAGCGTCTTCCGGTTCGCCGAGGTGCACCCCAAGGCGCTGACCAAGGTCCTGAACTCTCAAAAACCTCCGGCGCCGCGAGCGTGGCTTTTCCCCGATGGGGAGCGGTGGCTCAGCCTGCAAGGATTCAACAATTCCCCCGAGGTCGAGGTCGGTCGCGTTTGGGTGAAGACGACCTGGGTTGCCGATCGCTGGGAGCTCTCCGTGAATCCTCTCTCAACCGAGGCTTCCACCGGACCCATCCGGCTGGTCGTGAACGGGAGATCGGCGCTGGTCGACGTGGCGCCAAGTGCGAATGGTCGCGCTCTCGCGGCGCTGACCACGGGCCTCCGCGTGTGGTCCACGGACACGGGCGAGCTTTTGGGCGAAGTCGCCGACGTGGGAGGAGCCGACAAGGTCGCGCTCTCCCCGGACGGAAGCGCCGCCGTGACATGGTTTTCCCGGCATTTCGAAGAAGCTTTGTCCCGTGGGCTGCCGAGCGACCTCAAATACAAGGCGTCCGCCGGTTTCGTGACCGTCTGGGATGTGCGCTCCGGAAAGCAGCGCTGGCGGAAGAACCAGGGCTTCTTTCGTGACATGGAATTCACGGGCTCCGGGCGTTATCTCTTCCAGACGATCAAACAGGACATTACCATCATCGACGCGAGCACAGGTCGCGAAAAATTCAAGCCGGATGTCCTCATCCATAGTGTTCTTCCGGGCTCGGATATTCTCGTGACGAGGGCCGACGCCAGAGAACGCCTTGGCTTGTTGTCCATCGACACGCAGTCCTACTTGACGAGCGCTCCCGGGGGCGCGGTTTTTGCCCTGCTTCCAGGGGCCACGCACTTCGTCGCGACACACAGCATGGGCAACGGCACAAGAATGCTCGGCGATGGGAAATGCGTAAAGCTGAGGGTTCCAGAGAACGCCCAAATAACTTTCGTGAAACATTGGACGGGCAACGAATCACTCTCGGCCGAGATTAAAATCGGAGAATTTACGATGAACTCGTGGGGGAGGAAACCCAGCTCCCTCGCGGTCTGGCGGGCAAACGATGGTGTCTTGACGACCCTGCTGAGAACCGCAGGCGGAGGCAGATTCTTCTATGACCATTCAAATGATATTCCCCCAGAATTGGAGTACCGTTCACCCCCAAAGCCGGGGGGCTACTTCCCGATTGATCCCATCACCGGAGGCGTAGGTCCCTTTCGCCATGCCGAGGAGAAAAATTACGCCGCCGAACACACGACCAAGGTAAGCGTGAAGCTCGAGGATGCAGGCCCTCCCGTGCCGATGGAAGCGTTGACGAGCTCCGTGACCAAGACGCGGAGGGGTACCCTCGCCCTGATAAGGGGATCATCCGACCCGTTCTGGGTATTGAATCAGTCCGATGGGCATGCGGTGAAACTCTCCGGGCACTGGCCTCGTTTCGGATGGTTCTGGAAGACGCAGTTTTCGCCCAGCGGCAATCTCATAGCTGTCGTGCCCACGTTGTTGCCCTGGGAAGAGAGCCAGAGGTTGCTCATTTACGATACGCGGACAGGTGCGTTGCTCGCCGAAATGGACTTCGGCCCGCGTTTCGATCAAGCGGAGATGATCGCGTTCGCCGATCCAGCTCGCGAGCTTCTCGTTTACACGCAACGGGGCGCTCTCTTTCGCTTTTCCCTCGACGAGTCGTTTCCGCCTTGACGTCGGAGAAGCCCCTCTCCTCCCCGAGAAGCTCCCCCCTCGCCGCGGGAAACACCCTTCCACCTCACAGGATCCCACCCCCCGCCCGCGCCCCCTCCCTTCCCTCTCGCGCCCAACACCCCCTCGCCCCGCCCACCTCGGCTGCCACTCGCTCACCGAGCCCCCTTGCCCTCCTGAACTCCCTTTCCGCCCCCTCAACGTCCGACCGTGACGTTCGCCACACTACTGTCGCTTGACCCTGCGAAGCCCCCTGACTACGTATCGCGCCGTTCAACACTTTTTCCAGGAGTCTCCGATGGCGACGAGGATTGCAATCAACGGGTTCGGCCGGATCGGTCGCTGCATCGTGCGCGCGCTCGTCGAGCGCGGCGAGAAGGATCTCGAGATCGTGGCGATCAACGATCTCACGGACGCCGGCACGCTCGCGCACCTCTTGCGCTTCGACTCCATTCATCGCGAGTTCCGCGCGGCGAAGGTGAGCCACGGCGACGGCTACATCGCGCTCGACGACAAGCGCATCCAGGTCCTCGCGAAGAAGGATCCCGCGGAGCTGCCGTGGAAGGACCTCGGCGTGGACGTCGTCCTCGAGTGCACGGGCCTCTTCACCGACAAGTCGAAGGCCATCGCGCACCAGAACGCGGGCGCCAAGCGCGTCATCATCAGCGCGCCTGCCAAGGGCCACGACCTCACCGTCGTCATGGGCGTCAACGAGGGCCAGTACGATCCGGCCAAGCACAGCGTCATCTCGTGCGGCTCGTGCACGACGAACTGCCTCGCGCCGGTCGCGAAGGTCATCCTCGACAACTTCGGGATCGTGCGTGGCCTCATGACGACGATCCACTCGTACACGAACGACCAGCACATCCTCGATCTCCCGCACCGCAAGGGTGATCTGCGACGCGCGCGTGCGGCGGCGGTGAACATGGTGCCCTCGTCGACGGGCGCGGCGAAGGCGCTGAGCGAAGTCATCCCGGAGCTCAAGGGCAAGTTCGACGGCCAGGCGATCCGCGTCCCGACGGTCGACGTCTCGCTCGTGGATCTCACGGTCGAGACGGAGAAGCCGCTCTCAAAGGACGCGATCCACGACGCGATGAAGCGCGCGGCCGAGGGCCCGATGAAGGGCATCCTCGAGTACACCGAGCTCCAGCTCGTCTCGGGCGACTACATCGGCAACCCGCACTCGAGCATCTTCGACGCCACGCTCACGCAGCACATCGGCGACAGGTTCGCGAAGATCTTCTCCTGGTACGACAACGAGTGGGGCTTCTCGAACCGCATGATCGACCTGGCCAAGCTCATGGCCGCGAAGGGCGTGTGAGACCATGAAGCTCACCGGCATTCGCTCGATCGAGGACCTCGCCAAGGACTCCGGACTCGCCAACAAGCGCGTCTTCATCCGCGTCGACTTCAACGTCCCGCTCGACAAGAAGACGGGCGCGATCACCGACGACGCGCGCATCCGCGAGTCGATCCCGACGATCAAGCTCGCCGTCGAGGCGGGCGCGAAGGTCATCCTCGCCTCGCACCTCGGACGACCGAAGCCGGGCAAGCACGAGGGCTGTTCCCTCGAGCCCGCCGGCGCGCGCCTCGCGGAGCTCACGGGCTACGAGGTGCACCTGACCGACGACTGCGTCGGCGACGGCCCGAAGAAGGTCACGCACGACCTGCGCGCGGGCCAGGTTTGCCTCCTCGAGAACCTCCGCTTCCACGAAGAGGAAGAGAAGGACGACGAGAACTTCGCGCGTCAGCTCGCCGAGCTCACGGACATCTACGTCGACGACGCGTTCGGCGCGGCGCATCGTGCGCACGCCTCGGTGCACGCCCTGCCTCGCATGATCCGCGATCGCGCCGCGGGCCTGCTCATGCTGAAGGAGCTGCGCTCGCTCGCTCGGCTGCTCGATCGTCCCGAGAAGCCGTACGTCGCGGTGCTCGGCGGCGCGAAGGTCTCGGACAAGATCGCCGTCGTCGAGTCGCTGCTCAACGTCGTCGACACGCTCTGCATCGGCGGCGCCATGGCGAACACGTTCCTCGCGGCGCAAGGCAAGAAGGTCGCGTCGAGCAAGATCGAGGACGACAAGCTCCCGCTCGCCCGCACGATCCTGCAGAAGGCGCGTGATCGCGGCGCGTCGGTCCTCCTGCCCGTCGACGTCGTCGTGGCCAAGAGCCTCGACGCGCAGAACGGCACGGCCGTGAGTGTCGACGCGATCCCCGACGGGACCATGGCGCTCGACATCGGCCCGAAGACGGTCGAGCTCTTCGGGAACGCGATCCAGCGCGCGAAGACCGTCTTCTGGAACGGTCCGATGGGCCTCTTCGAATCGAAGCCGTTCTCGAACGGCACCTTCGAGATCGCGCGCATCATGAGCCGCGCCGATGGCTTCACCGTCGTCGGCGGCGGCGACAGCGCGGCGGCCGTGCGCGCGGCGGGTGAGGAGATCGCGAAGGGCATGGGTCACATCTCGACGGGCGGCGGCGCTGCGCTCGAGCTCATCGAGGGCCGCAAGCTGCCGGGCGTCGAGGCGCTTCGTTCGGCCGTGGCGGAGGAAGCGTCGTGAACGTCGCGCGCCGCCCTCTCATCGCGGGCAACTGGAAGATGAACGCCGGCGGCCAGGATGCATGCAGCCTGGCCGTCAGCGTGGTCGAGGCGGCGCGCCGCTCGGCCCGCGTCGACGTCGTGATCTGCCCGCCGTTCACGGCGCTCGCCGCGGCCGCACACGAGCTCTGGGAGTCGAAGAGCGCGGTCATGCTCGGCGCGCAGAACATGCACCCCGAGCCCGCCGGCGCCTTCACCGGCGAGATCAGCGCGCCGATGCTCAAGGACTCCGGCGCGACCTGGGTCATCCTCGGTCACAGCGAGCGCCGGCAGCTCTTCGGCGAGACGGACGAGTTCATCGCGCGAAAAATCGCCGCCGCGATCCGCGCCGAGCTCCACCCGATCGCCTGCGTCGGCGAAACCCTGGAGGAGCGCGAAGCTGGAAAGACGCTCGAGGTCGTCGAGCGCCAGACGCGCGCTTTCCTGGACGAGCTCGGCAAGCGCCCTGGCTTCGGGGTCATCGCGTACGAGCCGGTCTGGGCGATCGGGACGGGCAAGGTCGCAAGGCCCGAGGACGCGCAGGAGGTCCACGCGAAGATCCGCGAACTCTGCGCGAGCGTCTCGGAGGAGCTCGCCGCCTCCACGCGCATCCTCTACGGCGGCAGCGTGAAGGCTGACAATGCCGAGGGCCTCCTCGGGCAGGCGGACGTCGACGGTGCCCTCGTCGGCGGCGCCTCCCTCGACGCGTCTGGCTTCGGCAAGATCATCGACAGCGCCGAGCGGCTGGCGGAAGCCGCTGAACGAGGGTAGAACGTCGCCGTGCGCCGATGCTGACCACTCTGCTCAACGTCATCCACGTCATCGTTTGTATCTTCCTGATCCTCGTGGTGCTCCTGCAGCAGGGCCGCGGCGGAGGCCTCGGCTCGTCGTTCGGCGGCGGCGCGCAGGTCTTCGGCGGCCGCGGCGCGGGCAACTTCATGACGCGCCTCACCGCGATCTGCGCCGCGATCTTCATGCTCACCAGCATGTCCCTCGCGTACCTGTCCTCGGCGGGTGATCGCGAGCTCAAGCAGTTCGAGACCTCGCAGCCGAAGTAATTCCGCGCCCGAGGCGGATCCACTTGCCCGCGTTGCTAGAGAGGCGCGATCTCGGCCTCGTTGCGCTCGTCAAGGTGACCGCGGTGGCGATCGTGATCGCCACGGGCTTCCGCGCCGTCAGCGACGACGACTTCGCGCGGGTCGTCATCGCGCAGGACTTCGCCCACACACCGAAGCTCGATCCGACCGGCACGAGCTGGCTCCCCTTCCCGTTCTGGATCACGGGCGCCGCCATGATCGGCGCGGGACGTACGCTCCTCGTCGCGCGCGTCACGGCGTTCGTCCTCGGCGTCCTCTCGGCCGTGCTCGTCGCGCTCGCGGCCGAGCGCCTCACGAAGAACAGAACGGCCGCCCTCCTCGGCGCCGTCCTGGCGGCCGTCTTCCCCTGGAGCGCGCGCCTCGGCGTCGCCACCGTCCCCGAGCTCCCCACCGCCGCGCTCGCCCTCTTCGCGATGGCCTCCCTCGTCGGCCCACGCGAACCTCGCGCGCGCCTCTTCGGCGGCCTCGCGCTCCTCGGCGCCACCCTTTCTCGGTACGACGTCTGGCCCATCGCGGCCGCGTTTGCTGCGCTCACCGGCCTCGACGCCCTCCGCGATCGCGAACGCTCCGGCAAACACCGCGTCCTCTTCATCCTCGCGGCGGCCCTCGCGCTCCTCGGCCCTCTGCTCTGGGTTCTCTGGAACCACTTTGCCCGCGGCAGCGCCTTCGACTCCCTCGATCGCGTCGCCGCCTATCGCCGCGCCCTCGGCGGTGATGCCGACGCGCTTCTCGCGCGCCTCTTCGCCTACCCGGTCGCGATGGCCCGCCACGAGCCCGAGCTCTTCAGCGCGCTCGCCATCCTCCTCGCCCTCGCCGCGCTCCCTTCGCTCCGCGCATGGGCCCGCGAAACCCTCCGCCCTTATGCGCGCCCGCTCGCTCTCGCCCTCTTCCAGCTCGTCACCCTCTCGGCGGCGCTCGTCAAGGACGGTGCCCCGACCCATCACCCCGAGCGTGCCCTCCTCGTTGGCCTCCTCCTTTGCGCGCTCCTCGTCGGGGACCTCGCGGCCACGTTGCTCCCGCGCGCCGGCCGCAATGCCCGCCTCGGCGCTGGCGCGGCGGCCATTGCTCTCCTCGTCTTCAGCCTCGTCATCGTCCGCCGCTGGTTCCGCGGTGAGGACTTCGTCCCGCGCACGGACGAAGTCGCCATCGGCGCCGCCGCGCGCGAGCTCGTCCCCCCGGGCGAGCGTATCCTCGTCGAAGTCCGCGATTACGGCCATTTCGCCATCACGGCCGCCCTCGGCCGCCCCGAGGACGTCGTCCTCGATCGCGACCTCGATCCTCGCAAACCCGCCTCCGCCTCGACCTTCGACGCCCCCGACGGCCTCCCGCGCCGCCTCGCCGAAGCCCGCGCGCGCTTCCTCCTCGGGCGCACGGCGAGCCCTGCGGCGGCCGTCCTCGGCCCGCCGCGCGCCGTGCATGGCCCGTTCGGGCTCTGGGAGCAAGGGAGCCGCTGATTGATGCAAGCTCCTTTCGTGCACCCTTCCTCCTATGTCGACGAGCCTTCCTCCATTGGCGAAGGCACGCGCATCTGGCATTTCTGCCACGTCATGCCGGGCGCTCGCATTGGCAAGCGCTGCGTGCTCGGCCAGGGTGTCTTCGTCGCGAGCGGCGTCATCGTCGGGGACGACGTCCGGATCCAGAACAACGTCTCCCTTTACGAGGGCACGATCGTCGAGGATTCGGTCTTTCTCGGCCCTTCGTGCGTCCTGACGAATGTCACGAACCCGCGCGCGGAAATCGATCGCCGCGGCCTCTATGAAAAGACCTTGATCCGCCGCGGCGCGACCATCGGCGCGAATGCGACGATCCTGTGCGGCACGACCATCGGCCGGCATGCCTTCGTCGGCGCGGGCGCGCTCGTCACGCGCGACGTCCCCGATTATGCGCTCATGACGGGCGTCCCTGCGCGGCGCACGGGGTTCATGAGCCGGCACGGGCAGAAGCTCGGCAGGCCTGGGCCCGATGGGATCATGATTTGTCCGGAGAGTGGATATCGATACCGGATCGAGGAGGGGCTCGTCCGTTGCCTGGATCTTCCCGAGGATGCGCCCTTGCCGTCGGGCGGGCGCGACCTCGGGAAGCCGTACGTGCGATCTTGACGGAGTGAGGGCGGTTCGGGGCTATTTGCTGCCGCCGAGGCCCTTGCCGAGGCCCTTGAAGAAGTCGTCGACGACGTTCTGGAAGCCCTTCATGCCGGCACCTGCGACGCAGCCCATGGCTTCGCCGCAGGTCTTGGCGTCGTCGACGCACTGGATGCCCTTGTCGACCGGCTCGTCGCCGGCGACCTTGCGCCACTGCTCGACCTCCTCGACGCACTTGTCGAGGTCGTCCTTCGTCCCGTTTTTTTCACCGCAGAGATCGGCGATACGCACGCAGGCAGCGCGCTCGGGCTTCTTCATGTAGGCGAACGCTGCCACGCCGGCGCCGCCGCAAACACCGAGTGCGAGAACAACCGCGAGAGTTTTGCTCATTTGGTTCTCCGGGAGAGCCAGGTCTCTTTGCGCACGGCGCGAGGTCGCGTCAAGCGCACGGGGACCGATTTTCAGCCGAATCCTGCTTCAGCAACGCGATACATTTACGTCGCCGCGCGACGATTAGTTTGGCTGGTAGAAGGCGACCGAACGAAGATCCGCGCATTCCTGGGCGCCCGTATCGCGGCTGAGGATGTAGATGGGCAGGTTCGTGGGCCAGGGGGTCGCCACCACGTCGCTCACCTCGAAGTTCCCCCCGGACGCGTTCTTCAGGGAGAGGAATCGCCCTGCGCTCGTGACCTTGGCCTCCACCACGAGCTCCTGGTCCCGGCTCCACGTGACGCCCGTCGGGCCCGCGAGCTGATTGTCGTCCGATTCGAGGACCACCTTCGAGTTCTTGAGGTCGAGCCAAAGACCGAATCTGTTCGACATGTAGAGGAGGTGGTGCTCGTCGGATACGTTCTCCGTCGACGCGTAGTTCGGCGCGATCTTCAAGATCACGTGGAAAGAGCCTCCCGGCAGGAGGGACGCGGCGAAGCTCGTGCGCAGGATGTCGGCCTCGCGCGTCCGCTCGGCTTCCAGCGTGGGGATGTAGCTCGACGGGTATTTCACGTTGAGCTCGTGCTGCGCCCCGTACGCGAAAACGGACTTGTCCGCGAGAATCGGGAACGGATCGCCGTCGCTATCGCCCCGCGTCTCCAGTCGAAAGTAGCCGCTGACATTCGAGAGCTCGTAGCGTCGCCACGCCATTCCATCGTTCACATCGATCACCGCCGAGGTCGGCCAGTTCTTGTCGGGGTCGGGATCCACGACCAACCGCGAGAACGGCCCGAACATCCCGTTGCCCTTGAGCCAGGCCGTGGAATAGCCGGTCCCGCCCGTCGTCGTGTACGAGGATTGTTTCCCGCTGAGCGATGGGGGGGAGTCGAACAGGACCGCCTGCATTTCGTTTGCCGGATCCGACTGGCCGGAGACTTCGCCCATGCCGTACGTCGTGTTCTTGTCCCAGCCCGTCCCCTTCCATGAATCGCTGTTCCTGAGCTTGTTCGTCCGCACGCTCTCCACGCTGAGCCCCCAGCCCTTGCCCACGTTGCGCGGACGCGCGGCATTCGCGCCGTAAGGCCGTCGAATGGAGTGCGGGCCAAACTGCGACGTCCGATTGATCGTGTCGCATTTGATCTCCAGCCACCCGTCCGGGAACGAATACGTCGGAGGCGTCGAGGCCCCGAGGTCCGGCTGCGTCGCCGCCCATTCCCGGATGACCACCGGCCCGCCGCCCGCGCCGCCCGTTCCGCCGGCGCCCATTCCACCGGCGCCCATTCCACCCGTGCCGCCCATTCCACCCACCGCGACCCCGCCCGCGCCGCCCGTCCCACCGACGCCGCCCGTCCCGCCCGGTCCCACGGACGCGCCGTCACCGCCGCTCCCGCCTGCGGACGACGACGACGCTTGTCCCGGCGGCGCCGACCCTAGCTCATCGAGGCCACACCCGCCGAGCCAGACGCCCGTCACGAGCGCAGCGATGCCGGAGATTCCAAGGGAAGCAAGGCCGCGACGCCCGCGGCAAGACGCACGTTCCATGACCAGCGATCCTCGGCGGAACACGGCCCGGCGTCAACGAACGCGCGGCGACATCTCGCGCCCCGGCGGTCGATCGTTCTGCGATACACTGGCGCCACGCCCGCACGCCCGGATCACGAGCTTCGGATGCCTCCCACTTCCCGACCGAGCCCCAGCCGAGATCGCGGAAGGCCTGGCTCGGTGCGCGCCCTCGCCGCCCTCGTCGCCTTCACCGTCGCGAGCTCCGCGCTCGCGCTCGGCGGCGTCCACGTCCGTGTCGTCGCCCTCCTCGCGCCCTTCGCCTTCGTCGCCGCCGCGCTCGCGCTTCGCCGCGAGCAAGAGCGCAAGGGATCGATCTCCCTCGCCTTGCCCGCGATCCTCGCGATCGCCCTCGCCGCGTACACGCTCCTGCAAGCCGTGCCCTTGCCCATGGCCGTGCTCGAGCGCATCGCGCCGGGCAACGCCGACGTCTGGTCGCGCGCGCTCCTGCCCTTCGGCGAAGCGGGCCCGCGCTTCGCGAGCCTGTCGCTCGATCCGGGCAGCACGCTCGTCGAGGCCCTGAAGTGGTCCTCCTACGCCGCGATCTTCACCGCCTCGGCGGCCGTCTCCGCGCGTCGCGGCGCGGCCACGGGCATCACCACCGTCTTCGCCTCGGCCCTCGCCGTCGCGCTCGTCACGGTCGTGCACGGCCTCGCGGGCATGACCAAGGTCTACGGCTTTTATACGCCGTCGGTCTCGCTGCCGCCGTGGCACGTCGGACCGCTCATCAACCCGAACACCCTCGCTGGGTACCTGAACCTCGGCGCGCTCGCGGGCATGGGCCTCGTGCTCATGCACGATCCGATCGCGCCGCGCTGGCTCGTCGCTTCGGGCATCGCGTTCCTCGTCGCCGTCGACGTCACCTCTGCCTCGCGTGGCGGCGTGATCGCCTTGATCCTCGGCGTCCTCCTGCTCGCGCTCCTGCTCCGGCTCCGCGCCGCGCGCCGCGGCGCGAGCGCCCGCACCACCGACCCCTCGCTCCGCTTTCTCCTCGGCGGCGCGCTCCTCGGCGGCGCTGCGCTCGCGCTGCTCGGCGGCACGCGCGACACGTGGTTCGAGCTCTACGACAAGAACCTCGACAAACTCCAGATGGTGCTCTGGGCGCTGCCCGTCTTGCGCGAGCACCCGATCTTCGGCATCGGTCGCGGCGCCTTCGAGAGCGTCTTCCCCGCGTACCGCGAGAGCTCGGGCCACGTCGTCTTCGCGTACGTCGAGAACTTCCCGGCGCAGTGGCTCGTCGAGTGGGGCGCGCCCGTCGCGCTCGCGGCGCTCGTCCTGTTCGCTTGGGCGCTCGCTCCCTCGCGCCTCGGCGCCTTGCGCAGCCGACTCGCGGCGTCTGCGTTCACGGGCGTCGTCGTGGTCCTCCTCCAGAACCTCGCCGACCTCTCGCTGGAGATCCCCGCCGTCTGCTTCGCGCTCGCGACGGTACTCGGCTCCTTGTGGGGCGATCGCGCGCGCTCGCGCCCGTCCGGCGGCCTTGCTGCGAAGGCCCCGGGCAAGCTCGCGCGCCTCGCGCCGGCCCTCACGCTCCTCGTTGGCCTCGCGCTCGCCGCCGCATCGTTCCGGTTCGGCCATCCCGACGTCGGTGCCGAGCGCGACGCGATCCGCAAGACCTACGACGCGACGAACCCTGCGGATCCCGCCGCGCACGACGCGCTGAAAGGCGCGCTCCGCGCGGCGATGCGCCGCCACCCGGCCGAGCCTTATTTCCCGCTCATCGGCGCGCTCGCGGCCTACCAGGGCAAACGCGAGAGCGCGCTCCCGTGGCTGCAACGCACGCTCGAACGAGGCCACGTCAACGGCCGCGCGCACCTTTTGCTCGCGCAGGTCCTCACGAGCCGCGGCGCGCGCCGCCAGGCCTTGCTCGAGCTGCGGATCGCCGTCACGCAAGACGGCTCGCTCGTCGGCCCCGCGGGCGTGTTCGCGGCGCGGATCTCGAAAGATTACGACGAGCTTTCCGGCGCCGTTCCCGAAGGCAAAGCCGGCGCGCCCATGCTCGACGAGCTCGCGGTGCAAGCACGCAACGCCGGCCATGCCGCGCTGAGCGCGCGCCTCGACGCCGAGGCAATCGCGCGAAACCCCGGCGCCCACGGCCCCCGCGTGCGCGCCGCGAACGCCCAGCTCGACGCGCTCGCGAAGGGCACGTGTGACGACCGCGCCCGCTGCGCGCGCGAGATCGAAGCCCATGCGGCCGCGCTCGAATCCGCGTTCCCCGGGGACTTCGTGGCCGACCGGATCCGCGCAGAGTTGCTCGTCACCGAGGGCAAGAGCGAGGACGCCGAGGCCCGTCTCGCGGCGCGTTGTGCGCGGGTCATGGATCGCGTCGGATGCCTGCGCGCCCGCATCGAGATCGCCTCCCGCGTCCCCGGCATCGCGCGCATCGACGCGGCCAGCAAAGACCTCCTCGCCGCGACGTGCCTCTCTGCATCCGCCTGCGCCGAGACCGCGTCCTTCCTCGCGCGCATCCGCGAGAACCGCGGCGACAGCGGCTCCGCGCTCACGCTCTACGCCCGCGCAGCCCGCGAGGAACCGACCGAAGCCCGCTGGCTCGCGCTCGCGGACGCCGCGAGCCGCGCGGGCGCGCATGCGCAGGCGGCGGATGCGCTCGAACGGGTGGCGCAAAAACGAGGAATGACGGAGGAGCTGCGGAAGCGGATTGCGGAGGAGCGGGCGCGGGCGCTGGGCGCGCACTAGCGAGGGGGGAGCTGCTGGGAACGCTCAGCGCCCTTTGTTCGCAACGAGCAGGGCAGCGAGGTCTGCCGCGGAGAGATCAAGAGCCATGTCCGTGAGTCGGGTGGCGCCCTCCTTGCGGAGCTGCGTGGCGAGGTTCTCACGCTCGTCGCTGGTCAACGGCCGGGCGAGCCGTCGCTCGAACAGGCGCACAACGGGTTCGAGGCTTCCTTCCGCGCGCCCTTCCTCTCGCCCTTGCTGCACGTACTTGCGGGCGAACTCGCTTTGATACTCATAGTTCGGGATGCTCATGAGCTTCTCCAGGGCCATCCGGGCAGCTTCGCCCAGGGAAAATAGCACGAGATCCGCGTAAAGCTTCGCGCGCTCCGCATCGAGCCCCGCGCCCGCGGCGAGCGCCGCGACGGCGATGGGAATCCCTCCCTCCGTTCGTCCGTGCGCGAGGGCCGAGAGGACCGAGAGCTCCGGCCTTTCCTTGGCTTCGTCGATGTCCTTCACGACCGGCACCCCCTCGGGTCCCAGGACCAGAGGCGTGAGGGAAGCCTGTCCAGGGCCGAGCACGATCGGCTGGGAAAGACGCGCCGCGAGCGCCGCGTCGGGCGTGACGATCAGCAAGCACGCGGGGCAACGGTAACGCGCTCGCGCCCCGGCGACGTACGCAGGCCAGGCGAAGGGCTTGTCCGGATCCCACTGGAGCTGGGCTTCGACGATGATGACCAGGACAGGTTGATCATCGAGGAGCAAGACAAGGAGATCGGCGCGAAGCTCCCGCGGAATGATGTTCGTCAGATCCGCCGAGGCAATCCGGGCCTCCGTGAACGGTGGCAGCGGGATGTGCAGGGCCTCGTGGAGGAGCTCCGCCGCCAGGACGGGACGGTTGCGGAAGAGCTCGATGATCGCCTCGTGCAAGAGGGAAGGCACGAGGGCGCTCTACTGCGAGAGCGCGGCGAGGACAAGGGATAGGTTCGTCGGGGAACGAATCGGTTTTACCGGAACGTTGCTGCTGCGGTCGTGGAGGACATGACCTGCACGTCACGCACCGCTCGAGGATGGCTCGTAGCGCGCCACCCACACGCGGAACTGCAGCTCGCCGAAGATGAAACGGGGCGCCGCGAAGCCTGCCTGGGCCAGGAGCGCGAAGACCTCGGCATCCGAGGCCGGGATCCGCATCGATGCCATTGCCTTCCGTCGGTGCTCCGCCGCCTCGGGCGGCCAGCCATTCGCGACGAGCCGCTGCTCCTCGACGGCCCTGAGCAGCGGCTCGTTTCCAACCCGACAACCGATCACGAAGTGCGCCCCCGGCACGAGCCTCCCGGCGATCTCCCGCAGCAGTTCGATACGCGCCTCATCGTCCGGAAGATGGTGCAGGACGCCGATCATCTGCGCGCCGTCGAACGAAGGCCCGCGCGGGAGATCGCGGAGCTCGCAGGCATGCAAGCTCGTCCGTTCCAGAAGACCTGCCGCCGCGAGCTTTTCTCTGGCAATGGCGATCATCTCCGGCGAGGGATCGACGCCCGTGAAATGAAAGTCGGCTCCTGCGTGGCGCGCGAACGGCTTCACCTCGCTCCCGGTTCCGATGCCGACCATCAAGAGCGACGCGGCCTTCTGGCCCGAGAGCGCCGCGACGAGCACCTCCGCGGCGACCTGGTGCATGGCATCGTAGCCCTCCATCGAGAGGCGCACCTGGCTGTCGTATTTCAATGCACGCTCGCGCCCGAAGATCACCGCATGTTTTCCGTGCTCGTCCGTTTTCATGACCGCTCTCCTTCGACCGACGGTCATCGGACCGCCTGCAAGCGAGAACGTAGTGCTCTCCGCGCGGGCACGACAGGGCGGGGCTTTCGATCCGATCGGCGGATTTTTCTGCCTGGGCGAGCACCCCACCCTGACGTCCCGGAGCTGCTCCGGCGCATCGAGCCTTGAGCCAATGGGACCAGCCGTGTAGCCTCGGCTCGTCGGAGCGCGGAAAGGCCCATGGCAAACCCCCAAGCTTTCCTTCGCGACCTGCGGACCGCAAACGCAGGCAACCACGTCGAGCTCGGTCGACCCGCGGGGAGCACGATTTCGTCGCGTTTGGCGGGCTCGTCGTGATCCCCAGACCAGGTACCACGCCACCAGCATGACGCACACACCGCCGGAGCTCGAGCTCCCTTGTTTACCTCACCTCGCAGACATGAAAACTGCATTGGAGATTGTATGGCCTGGTTCGCGGATCTGAGCCCGTACGAGAATCCGAAAAGGGAAGCGGAGGACGACACGAGCGCGCCGGCGCCGCCCATCCTCAACATCGGCTGGCTCGAGCCTGGGCATTCGTTTCCCGTAGGGTCCGTGTCCACCGCATTCCTCGTGCGGCTCGCGGTCCTGGTGACGCGTGCTCGAACGGTGCTCTCGCGCCGCAATCATACCTGCGCGTTCGTCCACAAAAAGCCGATCATCGGAACCGGCGAGATCCGCGTGGTCGGAGACGACAGAACGAGGTTCGCCGCGCCGGTGATGATTCACCACTACGTCGCGGAGCATGGCTACCGGCCGCCGGACGCCTTCATCGCCGCGGTCCTGCGCACGTCCGGCCTCTCCTGGGAACGGGCGTACGAGGAGGACCTCTGCGCGAGCTGCGGCCTCGCCTTGCAAATCAAGAAAAAGCACAAGGTCTATCGCGAGGACGAGACGGGTATCGAGTCCTTCGTCCAGGGCTTTTGCGGCGGCTGCGGCGTTTCCTATCAACGCCGCGCGCCGCTGCCGGGCGGCGAACGCGTGGCGATCCTGCGCGCGCTGGAGCAGCTTCGGGCCCCCGACCCCGACACGCGCATCGAGGCCGCGACCGATCTGTCCTATCTTCGGGGCCAGGATTCCATTCCGCAGCTCGTCGCGCTCCTGCATGACGCGCACACAGGGGTGCGGCGCGCAGCCATCATGGCGCTCGTCAAGCTGAAAGCGGATGAGGCCATTGTGCCGCTCATCGAAAACCTCGAGCGCCCGAATGAAATCCCGCTCGATGCGACGGTGAGGCTACTCGCTGGCCTGGGCGCAGGCGCCGTCCTCCGCGCCCTCGTGGCTCCCCTCCGGCATACGGATACGGCCGTCCGCAGCGCCGCCGTCGAAGTGCTGGAGCGAATCGGAGGCGAGGCGATCGAGGCATTGCTGATGGAGCGCCTCGACGACCCGGATCCCTCGATCCGGCGGCAAGCCCTCCGGGCGCTGTCGGGTCGCGTCGAGCGATGGGAACGCCGGCTCCTCAGCGAGGACTACGACGGCGCGGCTCCATTCATCGATCCACGCGCGCCGCTCGACGATGCGTGGTTATCCCAGGCCGCGTCACGAATGCAAGTCCCCATCGAGGAGGTGCGCGGCCGCGTCGAGGCGCTCGCGCCGCGATTCGGCATTCCGCTCCGGTGGCGGGATCGCGGCTGAACAGGAGCTGCGTGCGGACCGGCAGTCCCGACGGGTCCCATCCCCTCTCCACGGCCTGGCCGGAGGCATCTTTTGCGCTACCTATTGCCGGCATGACCGACCTCCTCTTTACGCCGTCGGGCGTCCGGTTGCGTCGTCACTCCAACCGCTCCGGAGACCTCAACTGGCTGCTCCTGCCGGGAGGACCTGGCATCGGGTCGGAAAGCCTCGAAGGGCTGGCCGACATCCTGGATGTGCCGGGGGCCATCTGGCTCGTCGATCTGCCTGGAGATGGCTCCAATCGCGCCCCTCCAGGGAGCCTGGGAAGTCCTTTTGATGCCTGGCCCCAGGTCGTGGCCGAAGCTGCCAGGGCGCTCCCGCGCGTCGTCTTCGCCGGACATTCGACCGGGGGCATGTATCTGCTTTCGACGCCCGAACTGGAACCGCACCTCGAGGCCCTGGCGCTTCTGGACACCGCTCCGGACGCCCTCTGGTATCCTCGTTTCGTGGAGATGACCCGGGCGAATCCGTTGCCCGATGTCGAGGCGGCGACAGCGATCTATGAAGCGGATCCGCGCGACGAGAACATCGCCGCGGTTGCGGTGGCGTCCGCGGAATGGAACTTCACCCCGGCCGGGCTTTCGGCGGGACGCGAGCTCCTCGCGAGGATGCCTTACAACAGCGCGGCGGTCGCGTGGTCGGAGGCGAATTTCGACCACGTCTACAAGGCCCGGTGGTGGCCGACGCGAATGCCGGTCCTTCGACTGGCTGGCTCGGACGATCGGATCGTCTGGCAAGGCGGCTTTCGCGAGCCGAGATTCCAAACGCCCAACGTCATCGAGCGCGTCATCGAGGGAGCTGGGCATTTCCCGTGGATCGAGAATCCCCGGGATGTGCGAGCGGCCTTCGCCGAATTGGCGCTCCGCATCGCCTGAGCGTCCGCCTCGCTCGGCGTTCGCGTCCACGCGAACCTCCTCTCGCGTTCAAGGGTAGTGGCCGGATCCAGCCCACGCACGAGCGCTCTTGGCGAAACCGTGCCGCGCAGGCCCCCTTGGGTCGCCAATTTGCAACGACCCTTTGCAGAATTGCGAGCGCACAAGCGGGCATGCGCGAGGCAACATCTGCGGGGGCGGCGCGATACGGCCCCACAAGGAGAGGCTCGACCATGAGAATGCACATGCGACCAGTTGAATCGCAGCGTTTCCCCCAGGTGCTGGGCGCCTTCGCGTTCGCGGCGCTCGCCACGACCACTTGGGTCAGCGGTTGCGCGGGCCGCGACGACGCCACCGCCTCGTCGGCGTCGAGCAACTCGAACTCCGGCACGACCACACATTCCCGCCACGGCGACGATTTCACCATCCATGGCACCGGATTCGGCGCGAAGGTCGATTCCAATGCCGGCGACCACCGCTTCCTCGGCAAGCGCCACCTCGTGGCGCGCTTCTCCGACTTCGACAACGCGACTTCGGCCGAGCCCGCGGAGAACACCAAGGAGGGCTGGCGCGCCCACCTGGACGGCATCTACCCGATCCTGACGTCAACGGACTTCAACGCCGCCGCCACCGCGTCCGGCGCCACGCTCGAGCTCTCCGGCGGACCGACGCGGTCGGGGCGGTGGCTCCAGCGCCGGATCACACAAGAAATCCGCGACGCCTATCCGCAGAACTACCGCCTGCGCAACTGGAACCTGTGGGACACGAACGAGTATCACCCGCAGATGTACCTCTCCTGCTACGTCAACCTCTCGACGACGGAGGAGCCGGGGAAGTACTTCCGCTTTTATTGGACCGATTCGAGCGTCATCAACCACAACGTGTGGACCGCCCTGCAGGGGAGCACCTTGACGGCGCGGGCCGAGGGCAGCAACGACGGCATGCCCGGCATCTACGCCGATCCTCCGGCCTCCTACCAGGACAACACCTGGATCCGTTACGAGATCCTTGCCGACTTCGAGAACGACGTGATCTCGTTCTACGCCAACGGGCAGATGCTCAAGGACGCCTCGCGCGGCTATACCGGCGAGATCTCCGGCTGGCTCGGCACCGGCGGCAAGATCGACTACTTCCTGCTCTCCAACACGGTGGACATGGACGGGGACGCGGGCGAGTTCCTCGGTCACGCCATGCCCTACCTGGACTTCAGCTTCGAGCGCATCGAGCTTGCGGACGCGCCCGTGTGGGAGAACCGCACGCAGTCCGTCATCCAGGTACCGACACGCTGGACCGACACGGAGATCGACATCGTCGTCAATCAAGGCACCTTCGCCGACCTGAGCGACAAGCATCTGTTTCTGCTGAAAGGGATGACGGCGACCTACCTGGGTCCGCTGCCCTGATTCTCCGCGCGCTGCTGCCAGCGCGCGAAAGGCCACGACCTGACTGCGCAGCGCTGCATTCGGAAGACGGCGACACCGTCACCAGATCTTCCACCATGGCCGCCGGCGCGTCTCGGCTGCCGCGGTTTCACCCATCGTCTTCTTGTGCTCTGGCACGACCCTCATCGTTTCTGGGCCGGGGCGCCTGGCAGCCATGGCTCGCCGTCGAATCGCTGCGGCCTCGCTGGGGTCGAGGTTGCAGAGCGCGTCCCGGGGCATCATCACGGTCATCTCGCCGGCGGGCACGAATACGTGTGGATCGCCCCCGTGCCCGACCTGCCCGCGCTCGCCGCCGAGCAACTTCCACACGCCACGCATGATGAAGGAGAGCCGCGCGTCGAAGCCGAACGTGGTGCGGTAGGCGCGGACAGGCTGCATGAACGGCTCCAGGTCTCGTGCAGATACCGAAAAGAGCCCGAGTTGCCTCATGTCTCGCTGCCACGGCGTCGCGCCGCTGATCTCTCGGGGAGCCGCAGTCCATCGCCGGCGTTGCCACTTGAATGGCAGGATCTCGATGCAATCCTCGACGCGGCCGGTCCAAACCGCCGGCACACCGTGGCTGGCGAGCGAGTCCAGTACCGAGACGGCGATCGCGTGCGCCTGCGAGGGGTCCTCGACTTGCTCGCCCGCGCTCCCGTACGAAAGCGGCAGGCTCATCCCCCGGAGCGCGTCGAACACGTCCTCTTGGTGGAAAAACACGGCGCCTTCATGGTCCGGCCGGGCCTCGAGACCCACGTACCCCCAGCCGTCTTGAATCGTGAGCCCGGCGCGCTCCTTGGCGAGGATGCCTCGTGTGCGCAGATCGGCGAACGCGGCAGTGATGCGGTCATTCATGGTCGGCCCGGCCCAGGTCGCCTCGACCTCGCGCGCCTCGCGGAGCAGCCGCTCTGTCTGCTGCGTGAGCTCGGAAACCAGGCGGGCCTCGAGATGCGGAGGGACATCGATGTCCAGGTACTCATTCAGGCGTTCGCTGAGGTCGAGGTGCTCCGCGGGGGTATATCCGGCCCGGATCTCGAGCGCCCATGATTCGAGGAAAACGGCGGCGGAGTACGGATCGGACTCGTCGCGAAGCATCAGGGATCTCCTTGGTTCCTTCAGTATAAAAGACCAGAAGTCATCCGGCACCAGACGCGCACGCGTGGCTCCTTCAGGGCGCCGCGGGCGCGACGGCGCTCGCCGAGCGCCAACGAGCCCGCCCGAGCGTAGGCTCGAAAGGCAACCCTCCGCGAAGTCGGACCACCCCCGCCCGCGCCCCCCCTCGACCCCCAGCGAAGCCGGACCACCTGTACCCGCGCCTACCTCGACCCCCAGCGAAGTCAAACCACCTGTACCCGCGCCTACCCTCGACCCCCAGCGAAGCCGGACCACCTGTACCCGCGCCCACCCTCGACCCCCGCCTCCGCCGGACCGACCCTCCCTGCGCCGCGACTCCGGCCTCATCACGCGCACGGGTCTTCCATCCGGCCCCGTACGAACCTCTCCCGGCGGCTGCGTCAGGCTTGGCGCCTCCGCGTGCCCGCCACCGACCGCGACCCTGCCTTTGCGACCGTGATACCCCATCGCCCGGGGAACAGGACACGTTCGTATTCGCAGACCTCCCCGGCCTCGAACGCGTTTTGGCCGATCATGGCTGCCCAGAGGACGCAACACCAGCCGAGCGCGCGCAGTGCGACCCGGTCCCGTCAAGGCTACGCATGATCGCGCCGGACGGCGCGATCGCCCCTTCGCGTGCCAGCAAGCACGCGAAGGGTGACAGCCATTGACGTGTTCGTCACGGTCCCGGACCGCAAGCACGCCGTCTCTTGCCCACGTCAAAACCCGACGGAGCCTCCATCTGCCCGAACAGCGATAGCTGTTCCATGCCTGGTGTCTTCAACGTCGCAGGAGCTGGACGTGCAGAGGCCACGACGTGCCTGCGCAGCGCCGCATTCGGGGTGACCACGGCGCAAGAAAATCGACCCACTGGGCACGCTTCCGACGTGCTACCGCGCGGAACGTCCACTTCTTGACCGCGGACGAGCGCCGCGTTTATACGGTCGGCGCGATGGGACGTAGCGTCGTAATGGAGCTTGGAAGCGATATGCATTCGACACAGAGCCATTTTGAGTTCGGTTCGCGGCGCCTCACGGCGCTCGCGCGGGCCGTCGGGATCGACGATCAGATCGACGCGATGCGCGGCATCTTCCGTCGCATGCTCGGGACCTGGGCCGACGCGCCCATCGGCGAGGCGCCGCCGTGGCCATCGGATGCATCGGACGATCATACGCCCTACGAGTTTTCCGTTGCCGTCGGGGGGCCTTCCCCCGAGCTCCGGATCCTCGTCGAGAGGCGCGCGGATCCGCCGACGCTCCGCTCGAACCTGGAGGCGGCCGCGGCTCTCCACAAAGAGCTTGCGCGCGATTTCAACATTCGCCTCGACCGGCTGCGCCAGATCGAGGATCTTTTCTTCCATCCCGACGCGCAGGGCGCCTTCGCCTCCTGGCATGCCGCCTCGTTCTGGCCCGGTCGCGCGCCTGCATTCAAGATTTACCTGAACCTCCAGGCGCAAGGCGTCGCGCGCGGCGCAGCGCTCGCCGAGGCCACGCTGAATCGGCTTGGTTTCGCCGGTGCATGGCCCGTCGTCGCCGAGCACGCAATGGGGCGAGGGCCCGCGCTCGATGTGCCGCTGTATTGCTCCCTCGATCTGTCGACGCGCGGCGACGCGCGCGTGAAGCTTTACTTCCGGCACTTGCAGGCCTCGCTGGACGACCTCGAGCGCGCATGCGGCGCGGCGCGGAGCTCTTCGCCCGGGCACGTCGCCGAGTTCTGCGCGACGCTCGCCGGCGACGGGCCGTTCATGGCGAAAGGGCCGGTCTCGTGCCTGGCGTTCGTCGAGGGTGACGTCGAGCGCCCGTCGGCGAGCACGATCTACTTCCCCGTGGGCGCTTATGCGCCGGATGATCGAGAGGCTCGCAATCGGATCGCGACATACGCGAGCCGCCACGGGCTCTCCGTCAACGCGCTCGCAGGCCCCCTCGAGGCATTTGCCGAGCGGCCGCTCGATGCTGGGACCGGAATGCAGAGCTACGCGTCGCTGCGCTGGGTCGACGAACCGCGCGTGACAGTTTACCTCGGGCCGGAGGCCTACCGCGTCGAGCCGCCTCGGACGACCGTGAAGGCAAAGCCCGCCCCCGCCCTCGAGCCCGCCACCGAGGTCGTGCGCCACTACGAGGCGACACCGGCGACGGCGCACCCCTTCTTCGAACGCCTCCGGCGCGAGCCCGTGGACCTCGAGCGGCTATGGAAGCTGCTCGCCAACTTCCGCGCGGCCATCACGCTCGATTTTCCCCAGCGCCTCGCGGCGCTCACGGCGCGCGTAGAGGACGACCGCATCCGCTGCATCCTCGCGAAGCAGCTCAACGACGAGCTCGGCAATGGCGATTTCTCGCGCGCCCACCGCAACCTCTTCGAGCACATGTTCGCGGGCATCGCGGCCACGCTTTCGTCGGCTGAGATCACCGACGAGCTCGTGCGACCCGGGCGCGATCTGGGCCTCGAGCTCGAGCGGCTTTATGTCACGGCCGACCCCTACGAGGGCCTCGGCGCGAGCCTCGTCGTGGAGATCTACGGCAAACACGTGGACGCCTTCGTCGCCGACGAGTTCCGCCGCCAGCGCTCTGTCGCGCCCCAGACGCTCGAATGGCTGCATCTGCACGAGCAGCTGGAGGTCGACCACGCCGACGAATCGATGGAGCTCGCGAGGCTCTTGCCCTCGAGCGGGTCCCCCCTCGAGGCCGCTTGGCGCGGCGCGCGGGCCGTGGCCAATGGCTCGTGGAGGTTCTTCGACGGGATGTACCGGAGGTGCTTCTGATGAGCGGCGCGCCGCCTGCGCCGGACTTCGCCGCTCTCCGCGCGCGGTTCCCGGTGCTCCGAGAGCGCACCTATTTCGATACGCAGAGCGTGGGCCCGTTTCCGGAGCAGATGCTCATCGACCTCGACGAGTACCGCCGCACGCTCTTCCTGCGCAACCGCGGTATGGCGCTCTGGATCGAGCGCATGGAGGAGCTCATCGGCCTGCTCGAGCGGCTCCTCGCGGCGCCGCGCGACGCTGTGGCATTGATGCCGAGCGCGACCGCAGCGCAGGCCGCCATCGCCGCGACGCAGGTGCCTCGAGGACGACGCGATCGAATCCTCTATACCGCGCTCGACTTTCATTCGTCGCAATACCTGTGGGAAGCCCAGAAGCGCAGGGGGTTCCAGGTCATCGAGGTGCCCTCGACCGACGGGGCCACGCCGACGAACGGCCTCGTCGAGCGGATCGACGAGCGCGTGGCCGTCGTGGCCTTGTCGCTCGTATCACCACGGACGGGCGCGCTCGCGGACCTGCGCGCCATCGTCGAGGTCGCGCGCGCGAGGGGCGCGCTCGTGGTGGTCGACGCCTATCAGGCGGTCGGCGTCGTCCCGATCGACGTCGCGGCGCTCGATGTCGACGTTCTGGTCGGCGGAACGCACAAATGGCTGTGCGGTGGCAGCACCGGCCTCTCGTTCCTGTACGTGCGTCCGGCGCTCGCGGAATCGCTCGAGCCGGTCTACCCGGGCTGGATTGGCCATCGCGAGATGGTCGGCTTTGCGCCCTCCTACGAGCCCGCTCGTGGCGCGCGCCGCTTCATGCAGGGCTCGCCGGCCATCGAGCCAGTGTACACGGCCCGGGCCGGGCTTCAATTCGTGCTCGACGCAGGCGTCGAGGCCATCCGCGCACGCAATCTCTCGCTCACCGAGCGCCTCATGGCGCGCGCCGACGAGCGCGGGCTCTCGATCCGGACGCCCCGCCCGCCTCATGCGCGCGGAGGATCGATATGTCTCGCGGTGGAAGAGGGCGAGCGTATCGTCGCCGAGCTCGCGCGTGACGGCATCGACATCGACACGCGCCCGGGTGGCGTCCTGCGCGTGGGGCCCCACGCGTGCAACACGGAAGAGGAATGCGATCGCGTCATCGACGCCATCGGGCGCGCCCGAAACTGACGGGCGAGCGGCTGCTCACGAGCTACGACGAAGGAAAGGATTACGAATGACTTACGAGGCCAAGGTTCGAGAGTTTTACGACACCGCGCTCCATTGTTACGAGCAATTCATGGGAGACCGCTGGCACCACGGAGACCCGGAGGCAGAGGCGAGCGGCGTCTCGCCCCGGCGGGCGTGCGAGATACTCGAGGAGCAGATCGTGTCGCTGGTCGGGCTCGAGGAGGGCCGCTGGGCCCTCGACTTCGGTTCCGGGATCGGCGGACCCACGCTCCACATGGCCAAGGTGTCGTCTGCATCTTTTGTCGGGATCACCAACAACGAGCGCCTCAACCAGAGAGCCCGGGACAAAGCCGCGGAGCTCGGCCTCGCCGCGAAGGCGCGATTCATCACCGTGGGAGACACCGATTACAAGAATCTCCCCTTCCCGGACAACACCTTCGACGCCGCCACCTTCTACGAATCGGTGTGCCACATCCCGGACAAACCGGCACTCTTCCGCGAGCTTTGCCGGATCCTGAAGCCGGGAGGCCGCCTGGGCGGCATGGACTGGTTGCAGCGGCCCTTCGGTGATCACCAGACCGAGGAGCAAATCATGCAGTTCATGCGGCCCCTCAACGACTCTACGGCGATCCCGGGGCACGGCACCGTCGAGAGCTACAAGAAAATGATGGAGGCCGCAGGGCTCGAGGTGACCATGGCTCGCGACATGTACGAGGGCGTCAAGTCGCGAGGCAGCGCCACGCCGGCGGAGCAGGCGCAATGGCTACATTACGAGGGCCCCGAGGGAGAGATGTTCCAGAAAGGAAAGAAGGCCCTCGACGACGCGCGCAGCGCCGGCGTCTTCACCGTCGGGATGTTCGCGGCCGTCAAGCCTCGATGACCGGCCGCTGCCTCGGCGCTTAGGACGAATCAACCAGGATTTCTGCCTCCTCGGCGCGTGGCATGCGTCCCATGCGGCGGCCAACCGTATCCCTATACACCATTCGGACCCGCTTCCTGCCCTGGGGCTCCCCGCGCTCCGTCTTGAAGGCAATTTCCTGCCGCGTCCCTCGGCGGTACGTCGCTGGGGCAGGGCGTGCGCGTGGAGCGCTTGGCCGGAGCGCTCAGGGGGTGATGGGCTCGTAGAGCAACACCGTGTGACCCACGTTGTAGTCGCCTTCGTCGCGGGTGGTGATGAACGCGCGGATGCACCGGCCGTGCGCGACCTGCTCGACCGTCCACCCGCTCGCGGTCAACAGGAACGTCACGTCGCTCGAGTCCCGACGGAGCCTCCATCTGCCCGAACAGCGATAGCTGTTCCATGCCTGGTGTCTTCAACGTCGCAGGAGCTGGCTCCACCGCCAGAGCCGACGGACGTGCAGAGGCCACGACGTGCCTGCGCAGCGCCGCATTCGGGGCGAGTACTCCATGAAATCGGATCATGTGAAACCGTGGGTACACCGCCGGGAGCAAGGCCCCCGTGCTCGTTCACGTCACGGTCGCACGCGAGGTCGAAAACGGCGTGCCCGGTCCGATCGAATCGTGGTGGATTTCCGAGACGAGCCTAAATAACATCAAGATGAAGGTGCAGCCCCCCCGGCGGGCGGCGGCGGAGGCAGCACCAGGTAAAGCGACGATGCGCATCGTGTACGCGACGAAGAATCGGATCCAGGTCACGGAGGACCCGCTCGGGCTCGTGCTGGACACGCTCGAGTACGGCCTCTCGGACGTGCTGGCCCCCGAGATCGACGCCCGCCTTGCCCCCGGCGGCAAAGGGTTTCACCTCGAAAACGTCTTCACGATTTGGCGGGCAGAGGAGCCGGACGATCTGCCGTCGAAATATTGGGCCGATCCGCCGTTCGACACGAGCCGCGACGAGGTATGGGCCATCGCCCGCGACACGTGGCGCGGCGGATCCATTTACGAGCTCATCGAGGGCGGCGAGCTGCGCGGGCTCCTCGAAGACGCGAAGAAGCATTATGCCGCGATACGAAGCGGCAGGACGGCGCAGGCGTTCCCCCTCGGCGCTACGATGGCCGCAAGGAGGTACGGGATCGCCGAGCGGGCGCGGGGTCTGCCCGAGGGGCGTTTTCATCGCGGGTTCGACGTGACGAACCCGAACGGCCCAACGATCCTCGTCACCCTGGGCGGCAAGCAGGCGCGCTCGCTCGACGAACTCGCGCGCGAGCTCGAGCTCGCGGTCCCGGGCGTGGGGAATCTGCGGTATGTCGGCCCCCTCGACGACGCCCCCGCAGGCGTGGAGCTCGACGCGCTCGCCGAGGAAGAGCCGCTCGGACGGCCAAGCGTCGGATCGTCGGCGACATCAAGGCCCTTCGATCTCGCGACGACAGCCGGGTTGGGGATCGCGCTCGCGGCAATCGTGAAGGGCGCGCACGAGGCGGGGCTCTTTTTGCTCGGCCTGCGCCCCGAGCTCGTGTACCTCGACGTACGCGCGAAGCGCACGCTGATCACGGGCGTTTTACCGCGGCACGATCGATTCCTCCAAACGGTGAACCCCCCGGCGCCGATGGCTCCTTGGCCCGCCATTTACATGGCGCCGGAGATCCTCCTCGACCAAGCGAAGCCGACGGATCGAGCCGACGTCTTTTCGTTGTGCGCCATCCTGACGCGCTGGGCGACGGGCGAGCCTCCGTTCGCCGGCGATTTCGACGAGCAAGCCGCGGCGATGCGGCGCGGCGAGCGGCGCGCATGGACGGGCCCGGACGAGCTCGCGGCCATCGTGGCGCAGGGGCTCGACCCCACGCCCGGCCGGCGCCCCCCGCTCGCGGACGTCGTGGCCGTCCTCGAGCCATTCGCGCCGAAATGGTCGACCGACGAGGATGACGAGGATGACGAACCCGACGAGTGAGAGGACATTCGATGGTTTTGCGGCCCGCGAGCCTTTCGCCTCAATACCCCACGACGTCCTCGAACGTGGGAGGCTCGCCCGTCATACCCTCGAGATCCGCGCCCTCGAGATCGGCGCGGCGGAATATGAGGCCACGCGCAGAGGCGCCGGCAAACCGAGCGCCGCGGAGGCGGGTCTCGGTGAACCGCACGCGCTCGAACGAGGCACCGCTGAAATCGGCCTCGGGCAGCGAAGCGCAAATGGGAAAAATGCTGCGCCAGGTCGCCGCGCGAAACGAGACGCCCCGCCCTTCTGCGTCTTGCATGGGGCAGGTATCGAGGACCGCGCGCTCGAAATTCGCGCCGTCGAGGTGGGCGCAATCGAGCCTGACGAACTTGAGCTTCACGCCCGTGAAGTCGGCGCCCGCGAGCCGCGACCGGCGCATGTCGGTGGCCTTGAGGGCATTGCCCGCGAAACGCGCGCGCTCGAGGTTCGCGTCGGCGAGCGCCGTCTCCGCGAGATCCGCGCGCGAGAGATCCGCGCCCTCGAGGTTGGCCCGATCGAGCACGACGCTGCCGAGATTGGCGCCGCCGAGGTCGGCGCCCGACAAATCGGCGGAGATGAGGTTCGGGCAGGGGCCCCGCCGCCGCGCGTTGAAGAGGCTGACGTCGTTCCACAGGCAACGGATGAGCTCGAGCCGCTCTCGCTGCTCGGGATCGATCACCTCGATGTCCGTGAGGTCGGCTCCCTGGAGGCGCGATTTCACGAGCGCGAGAGCTCTGACACGAGCGCCCGCGAGCCGAGCCCCCGTCAAATCGCACCACCCGAGCATGGCCAGGCCGAGATCGAGCCCCGCGAGATCGGCGCCACGAAGATCGATGCGCGTAGGGTGCGGCAGCGCGTTCCTCTGCGCGTTGAAGGCACCAACGTCGCGCCGGAGCAGCTCGAGCCAAGCGTCCTTGTCCTGCGGAGAAAGCATCGCCCCCATCGTATCACCGCCAGAGCGGATGCTTTGCATGCGCCCCTGAGCTGGAACTTCGCCCCAAACTCATCGCACTTCTGGGCGCCCGTCGCCGGCGGAGCGATCATGCTCTCTCCGAACGACCGCGATGGATGGCTCGAGCTCCTGCTCCGCGACCCAAAAGCGTTCAACGATCAGAAAAATGCGCTCGGGCTCGGGGTGCGGATCGAGGCGGATCCCGGCCCGCTCGAGCGTGTGCGGCTGCTCCGCGCGCTTCACCGGAGCCACGATGCGCGCCGTCAGGTTTCGCGAGGCGAACCTCCTCGGCGCCACGCTCGACGGCACGCGCGGCGAGCCGCCGATGTTCGAGGACGTCACGGGGCCTTAGGGATCCCCTACGGCCGGCGGCAACGGGCCGTCCGATTGGCATTCTTCGAAGCGCCATCGCGGCTGGCTCCCGGGTTTCGGCGAGATCTTCGCGCCGCGCAGATCGCAGCGCACGAACGTCGCTCCTTCGAACCTGCCATCACGCAGGTCCACGCCGCGGAAATCACAATCCTCGAACGTAGCCTCACGGAAGAGGGCCCTGTTCATCCAACACCCGCGCCCGTCCACCTCGCGGAACGTCGAATTCACGAACCTTCCCAGCGTCATCTGCGTGCTCTCGAAGCGCGTGTCTTCCACGGTCGCGCGGTGAAACCCCACCTCCACGAGGTTACACCGCGTGAAGGTCGAGCGCCGGATCGTCGCGAGCCCGAGCGCCACGAAATTCATCGCGGTCTCGACGATCGTGCAGCCGAGGAGCTCGACGTTGTTCATGTTCGCGGCGCTGAACTTCATTTTCAAGAAACGACAGTCTTCGAAGCGCGCCCCGACGAGCGTCTCGTTTCCCACGGGAAAGTGGCTGAAGCGCATCCCCTTCACCTGGATGCGGCTCGGAGAATCATCGATGCGCGCGGGGTCGAGCGTCAGCCCCACGTCATCCGGATCGCTCCGCTCGGGCAAACCTCTTTCGTATTGTCCGGGTGCCAGCGGACGACCTGGATGAGGTCGAACTTGCGGCGATCGGGGAGGAGCATCTCGTCGAGCTTGGCAATCGCGTCCGAGCTCCCGCCTTTACGCCTGCTCGACTCCGCGCAGGAACCTCCGACGGAGGCCGCGCTCGAACATGGTTTCAGGCATCATGCGCGGCAAGAGGTGCGCCCACATCCCGACGCGATGATGCAGCGCGGGCGCGTCGCTCCCCGCGATCTGTACGATGCGCTCGGCGACGGGTGCAGGGTCGGGAGCGGCGGCGAGCGCAGCATCGATCGCCCGGAACGCGCTGTCGCGGAGGGGGCGGTACGCGTCGATGCGCGGGGGCGCGACGAGAGCGCCGCCACTTCGTAGCGCAGCGCCTCGGTGACCTCTTCGAGACGAACTTCTGGGGCGTCGCGCCGGCAGTGGCAGCTGCTCCCTAGGGATGACGCACCCACCGAATGACGCAGCCGCCCCGGCGCCGGCGGTGTCGCGCCGAAGGTCGAGCGGTGCACAACAAGTGTGCCCGCCGCCGGACCTGGACAAAGCCCTTCGCGCCGCCTACCCCTCCTCGCGTGTCCTGCCCACTGATCCTCGAAATCCCGGCCCGCGCCTGCCGAGCGAGGGATGTCGTCGCGGCGCTCCGCCAGCGCGGCATCGCGGTCACTTCCGACCTCGAGCACAGTGACGAAGATCGCAGCGAATACCTCTGCCGGCGCGGATACGTCAGCCTTGCGCTCACGATCCGTCGCGATCGCGCATCCGACGTGCTTTACGTGAGCTTTTCGGCCGATCTCTCGAAATGGCGTTGGTGGAACTTCCCTTTCCTGTGGCTCGCGGGCATCTTCACGGCCGGGGCCGAGATCGACCTCCAGCGCGACGCATTCGCGGCCCTCCGATCCTTCGGGCCACACCATGTCGCCGGCGGTGAGGTGCTCGGTCTGCGCTTCGAGGACGATCGCGCGGCGGAGGTGTCGAGCGATCCGCGATGACGCGCCTCAACGACCCCGCGCCGTGCGGCGGGGAGGCTGATCCGGTCAGCTTGGAGTGTACCCGTCCGGAAAGCGCGCGCCCTCGAGGCGTGCGCCGGCCAAGCTCGTGTACGACAGATCCGCGCCGGAGAGGTCGGCGCCACGCAGATCGGCGCCGTCGAACCGCGCCCCGCCGAGCTGCGCGCCGAGCCGGGCCTCGCGTAGGTCGGCCTGGGTGAAGTCGACCCGACCGCAGCGCGCGCCGTCGAGGTTCGCGCCGCGGAGGTCGGCGCCGCGGAAGACGGCGTCGTAGAGCTCGGCCCCCGCGAGATTGGCGCGCGCGAGCTTCGCCTCCTGGAGGGGCGCGGCGCCCAGGTTCGCGCCGCGGAGGTCGATCCCCTCGAGATCCATCCCCGCGAGGGAGATGAACTCGCCGTACTCCGTCTGCCAGCGGGAGCGCCAGCGGTTCCAGCGAGCGATGCCGTCCGGGATCTCGCCGCGCAGCATCGCGCGGGCCTCGGCGAACGTGGGCAAGAGGAGCTCGTTCAGCTTCTTCTCGCTCATCTTCACGACGCGCTCGCCCTTCGCGATGCGTGCGTCGATCTCGAGCTCCACCTTCGAGGGGACGTGCTTCGTGTACGGGATGAGCGCGGGGACGAAGTGCGTGGCGTCCTTGCTCTTCTTCGTGACCTCGCCGCCGAGCTCGCGGAGCGTCTCTTCCCGGAACTCCTTGCTCGTCCGAACCTCCAGCGCCGAGCTCTGGAACTTCCCCGCATAGAGGAAGCGGGTGCCGGCGAGGCGTTTCTCGAACAGCTTCGTCGGATCCTCGGCGGGCTTCTCCGCCGCGGCGTCGAGTCCGAGATCAAAGGGCGTGGTAGCTTCCTCGCCGGTGCGCGGGAACGCGCGCACGACGACGTTCCCCCATCCGTCCACGTGCGCGATCTCGGTGCCGTCGTCCGACGCCGCGAGCGCGCGGATCGCGAACCCGTGAACGTCGATGTCCTCCGCGGCGGGCTCGTCGAGCCACGTGCCGGTCTCGGCATCGGCCGTGCGAAGCCGCCCGGCGGAATCGACGACGACGACCCGCCGATGGTCGACGAACGCGAGCTGACCAAGGCGCATGACGGGGTGAGGGAGCGACGCCGTCACGGCGCCGGAGCGCGGATCGATGAAGACCAGCAGGCTGTTCGAATCGTGGTTGCCACTCGACCGGTCGACGCTCACCGCGATCCAGCCGATGCTGGAGACCGCGACGCCTCCGCAGTACGCGGGTGCTCCGTCCGGGAGCGCGATCGTGCGAACGGGCTCGTCCGGGGTGGTCGGGCGCCAGATCCGGACGTCCTCGGACACGCTGACCACCCAGCCGTCGCCCGGACCGTAGGCGAATGCCGTGACGCGCTGTTCGTGCGAGAGCGCGGCGGTGCGCACGGAGCGCGTGAGATCCCAGACCTCGAGCACGAGGTCGGCCGCGTAGAGGGCGGTCTTCCCGTCGCGCGAGATGCTCACCCGTGGGCGGGGCGAGCTCGCGGCGTTGTCGAAGAGGCGCCGCTCGGCGTCCGAAAGCTCGCGGACGACCCGCGCGTGGTCTTCGCCGACGACGAGAAGCTCGCCGTCCGGCAGGGCCCCGATCGCGGTGTTCGGTCCGTGGGAAGGGCGTTCGATGAGCGTGCCGTCGCCGCGGCGGAGCGAGACGAGCGTCCACGGCGTGGCGACGACGAGGCGATCGCGGGTCAGCGCGATCGCGCGGGGCTCGGCGAGCGCCGGCTCGCCCGTCACACGCTCGCCCGTGCCACTCCACACGCCGAGGCCGGAGGCGGTGGCGCCCGTCGCGATCCAGGCGCCTCCCGGCGCGATGGCCATGGCGGAGCCTTGCGCGTGCTGGCGAGAGACCGTCACGCGGCGGACCTCGGCGCCGTCCGCCGTCCACCAGCGGAGCGCGTGCTCGTTCCCGTACGAGACCAGCCCGCCCCCCGGCAAGAAGGCGAGCCACCGGCAGGCCGCCGGACCTCGATCCACGTCGCCGCCGGCTTCCTCGGCGAAGAAGCGGTGGGTCGGGAGGTGCCTCGTGGCGATCGGGGTGAGGGTCCCGGCGTCCCAGAAGAGGATTCTCCCCTGGCCATGCCCACCCGCGAGCCGCTCCCCGTCGGGCGAGAACGCGAGCGCGAGGACCTTCGTGCTCTTCCGCTTCGCGCGCTCCTTCCGGGTCTTCTGGTCGAAGACGCGCACGACGCCCTTCTCGCCACCGGTCGCGAACGTCCGACCCTCCGGCGCGAACGCAAAGGCGTAGATCTCGCCGTCTTCCTTGATGACGCCCTCGCGCTTGCCCGTGCGCGCGTCGAAGATGCTCGCGATCGAATCGCGCCCGTGCGTCGCGAACGACGTTCCATCGGTGCTCAGCGCGACGGAGTCGAAGGCGCCGGTCTTCGCGGTGCCGACGTGCCAGATGCGCTCGCCATCGGCGGTGAACCGGGCCACGCCTTCGCGGGACCAGAGGAGGAAGTCGCCCCCCGGCAGGACGGCGAGCTCCGTGAAGGTGCCGGGGACGGTGATGGGATCGAGGGGTTGTCCATCCGGAACACGGAAGCGATGGAGTCGCGCGCGCTTCTTGCCGGCGACGAGCCCGACGAGCACACGCGCGTCCGGCGAAAAGGCGACGCCCTGGAAGATTCCGGGCGCGTTGAAGCGCGTTGCACCGAGCACGTTTCCAGCCATCCTGCGGGACCTCCAGTTCGAGGCGCGCCCGGGGAGGGCGGCGCGCTCGACCGTCGTCGAATTTGGCGTGGCGTGCAAGGGAATGCAGCCATACGACGTGAACGGGAGCACCTAGGACAAATAAACCAGGATTTCCGCCTCCTCGGGCGCGTAGCACGCATCTCGCGCGGCGGTCAACCGTGTGCCTGGTGTCTTCAACGTCGTAGGGGCTGGCTCCATCGCCAGGGCCGAGGGGCGCCGAGAGGCCACGACGTGCCTGCGCAGCGCCGCATTCCTATGCAATCGGCGGCCGGGCCAGATACCGGCACAGTCTCTCCACACGGCGGCGATCGCGGCCATCGATCACCGCGCCCGCGTGAATGTCGAACCCGCACCCACCTTCTCTCAAAGCACCCAGTCCACGCCCATCGTCAGCACCCCACGCACCCGCCACGGCACGAGCACGTGGTGGGTCTCCCCGCCGACCTGCGTCACGTAGCGCGTGTCGAGCACGTCGGCGTCGAGCCCGAGCAGCGTGGTCACGTGGACTGCGCGGGAGGCATGGAACGCGACGCCGAAGAGCGCGGTGGCGAGCACCGAGACGCGATAGGTGGCCGGCTGGAGCTGAAGTGATCTCTCCGGCGACGATTTCTTTCTCGAGCGTCGGTGGGGCGACATCCCCAGGCTCCGTATCGGTCGTGAGGGCGGCGTGCTGCTGCTGCCGCTGCTGCCGCTGCGCAGCTGCGCAACACGCTGCGTCACATCATCGGCCCCCTGCACCGCCTCACGCGACGGTAGGGGGCGCCGGTAGACGTGCCTCGGGACGTGGCAGCCTGCTTTCGCGATAGCGGGGGCGAAGATGAGGGGCTGCGCTATGGATGATTCGATTCCGCTTCTGTAACGCTCAGGACGGCCTGCGCGGAGCGGTCTGGCCAGCGGGTGCCGACCCAGATATCGTATCGGCCTTCCGGAGCGTTCGACAAATCGATCGTCGGATTCCGCGTGCCATACGAGTCGTCGGAGCAGTACCATTGGCCGGACGGGTCGGAGATGAGCAGCGTGGTATCTTCGCCCGACGTCACGTAGAAGCGCAGCAAGGTCGAGACGCCCTCGCGACGGACGCGGTAGTCTGGCGCATCCGCAACGAAGCCTTCGCAGCCGGAGCGGACCGAGCTCACGTTGTTGGACCCACCCGCCGTGACAATCACGAGAAATGGGTCACCCGAGAAACCAGCCCGAAGCGTGGTCTCGCCCTCGCGTGGGTTCAAGGTAAAGTCGATCCTCGCGAACGCGCTGGTCGCCACCAGTAGCGCGGTGAGGCCTGCGAAACAAGCCAGGGATGACTTTTTCATGGAGTTCTCCCTCCCGGTCGCTCTCGAGAGCGTCCTGACCATCATGTTGTGATGGGGACGTCAGGCGGCAAGCGAGCCACGACCCGACGATGCGCGGCGAATGAACCGTAACGGAAGCGGAGGCGCACGCCTTCTGCCAGCTTGGATCTTCCTCTCATTCAAGCGGCCGCGCCACGCAGTCCCGATGGATCCTGGTTCTTCCTAGACGAACCATATCCCCCACTTTCCCATTGCCTTCCCCGACAAACCATGAGACACAAAAAAGCGACGCCGGCCGGCGCTCACATCACCGACCGGCGTCTGACCCGAAACCCGCACGAACGGAGTTCCAGGCTATGCCTAATGTAGACGTCCATCCTGAATCCGCCAAAAAACCTACACACATTCCCTCCCCGGAGGCGTCTTTCGAGCGGTTTTACCGCGAATGCCGCCCCTTCGTCCGCTCCATCGTTCTGCAGCGCGGCGTCCCGGAGCGGGAGGCAGACGACCTCGTGCAGGAGGTCTTCGTCATCGCCTGGCGCCGCTGGGACAGCCTCGTGACGCCCGAGGGCGCGCGGTCGTGGATTTCTACGATTGCGTTCTATGTCGCCTCGAATCACCAAAAGCTCTTGCGATATCGCGTGGAGCATCTCGCCGACCGCGATCCGCCGGAGCCGACGTTCGAGCCGCGGGTCGTGGAGGCGATGGATGCCGCGCGACGGGTGGAGAGGGCCGTCCGGAGGCTCAGCCGGAAGGTGTGGGTGGTGGCCCGCGCGTATCTGACCGACGGCCGGTCGATGCCGGAGATCGCTCGGACGTTGCGGATTCCCCTCGACACCGCGTATGCCCGGCTCGGCCTGGCACGTCGGCGGCTTTCGCTCTGACCTCACCCACCCCAACCCTCCCTTTCCACACAGTCTGAGTGACAGTAACAGTGACTGTCACTGTTACTGTCACGGACGCGGGCGGCACATGATGATCCGTCGTGCGGGCCCGGGTATTGCCCGGCCGGCGCTCCTCTCGCCTCAGCACGACCCTGGCACGAACGCTGCTAATCCATCGCTCTGCCTCCGAGCGAACCTGGTGGCGTCCGTTCACGCGCTCCACGCTGAACAGCGCGCCCTCCGGTCACTCGCGATAGAATGGCGACCTCGAGAGGTCAACGCTCACGAAGGAGAACTACGATGCCTATCATGTCCACCACGGAAAAGAAACCCGTCGAGCACCTCGTGATTCTTCGCTGGAAGTCCACCGCATCCGAGTCGGCGAAGAAGGACGCCGAGGAGGCGATCGCCAGCCTCCCGAAGCAGATCCCCGGAATCGACGCCTACGTCGGGGGCCGGCAGAACAGCCCCGAAGCTCCGGGCCGGGGTTGGGATTTCGGGTTTCGCATGACGTTCCGCGACATCGAGTCCCGCGATGTCTATCTGACCCATCCGGTGCACGTCGACGTGAAGACGAGGTTCATCGAGCCCATCATGGACGCCGCCGTGGTATTCGACTTCGAGCACTGACAGGCGTCCGAGCCCTCGGCAACCGCCTCCGCGCTCACGGCGCGATGCTGAACCGCGTCGTCCAGCGATGCGTCGTGCCCGGAATCGTCACCGAAAGCCGGCACTCGCCGGCGTCGCCGATTGCGGCCACCGGAATGGTGCTGGAAGCGTATGGCTCGACGACGCCCACGTTCGCCTCGCATTGCGTGGGCGTCGACGACGCCGACGCGAACCAGGCCCCCGGCACGTGCTCGCAGAGCTTTCCGTGCGTCGTCATCGCCGCATCGACGTGGAGGTCGACACCATTGCTCTGCTCGGGGAGGAAGAGCTCATACGACGCACCTTCCTCGATGGGCTCGGAGACGTTGCCCTTGAGGGCGGCCTTGCGAAGGTAGAACGAGGCATCGACGGACGTCAGCGCGTCTGGGCCCACCACCTGGAAGGCGTGCATCCCCTGCACCGGCAGCGTCGTGTCGACCGATACCGTCACCGAGCCTGGGCCTGCGGTCAGGTAGGTGGCGCCGGGCCCAGGCGCCAGGTCTCCATTCGATTGCAGCGTGAGGGCAACGGGCACGGGCGCATTGATCGCCGAAAAGGGCTTTCCTGTCGCATCGAGCGGGCGTGCCGTCGGCGCCCATAGCGGCGCCCCCGACGGCAGCACCATCGTGTCCCAGCAGCCGGCCAGTTGCTGGTGAAACTGCTCGACCACGAAGCCGACGACGCGCTTGACGTGCAGCACGAGCCGGTGCTGGAGCGGCAGCGCGGTCGCAATCGATCCGTCCCCGGAGGGGCAGTGCTGCCCGGTGATCTCGCCCTCGAGGAGCACGGTCACGGTGCCCTCCTCCCGGAGCTCGACAGCGAGCGCGCCGCCGACGAGCTCGACCGTCGCGGCCGTCCCCTGCACGTCGGTGATCGACTTCCAGACCACCGGGCCGGGGTGCATCTGGCAATCGGACGAAAGGACGTAGCCGTCCTGCGGCACGAGCGTCACTTCGCGCGGGTAGCCATCGCCGAGCCCGTAGATCAACTCGGTCTCCTCGTTCGCCTGCCCATTCGCGAGCTCGGCGTAGGCGTCGACGTCGGACGACGACGCATACCTCGCTGGCAGCGTCAGCGTGTGAACGGGCGCTCCGGGGCCGGGCGACGGATCGGCAGAATCAGGGGCGGGGCTATCGGCGCAGGCGACGAGGGCGAGGCCGAACACGAGCGAAAGAAGGGCGCGCATGAAAACCTCTGTGGGGGTGGGGGGACTCGACAGGCGTAGCGCCCGAGAGGCCGGGTGAGAATGCACGTCGGCACCCGACGGCCGTGCAAGAATCCACAGCCTATGAATTGGGACGATCTGCGCTTCGTCGCCGCGCTTTCGCGCGCCGGTTCGCTGGCCAAGACGGCCGCGGTGCTCGGCGTCGATCACACCACGGTCGGCCGGCGTATCGAGGCGGCCGAGCGCGCTCTCGGCCTGCCGCTGTTCACGCGCACGGCCGCAGGTTACGTCCTGACGCGCGACGGCGAGCGGCTGCTTTCCCCCCTGCGCCAGGTCGAGGACGCGGTGCTTGCGCTGGAGCGCGGGGTCCATGCGCAGCGCGGCGCGCTGGAGGGCACAGTGCGGGTGACCTCGCCCGAGACCTTCGGCATCGCGTACCTGGCCCCGCGCCTCGCGCGCTTTGGCCGCCAGTACCCGGCGCTGTGCGTCGAGCTTTTGCCGGCTGGCGCGGTGCTCGACCTCAGCCGCAGCGAGGCCGAGCTGGCGGTGCGATTCGTGCGTACGTCGCACGAATCGCTGCGGGTCCGCCGCGTCGGGGAGGTGCGGCACGGCTTCTATGCGTCCGCCGCGTATTTGGCTCGGCACCCGGTTCGGACGCCGGACGATCTGCACGAGCACCCGCTGCTGCTGCCTGCGAGCGGCGTCGAATTGGCCTGGCTGCAACATCTATCGCCGGGCGTGCGGCCCGCCTTCGTGAGCGATGTATCGCTGGCCCTCGCCGAGGCCGCGCAGGCCGACGCCGGGGTGGCGGTGCTGCCGAGGTTCCTCGGGGACCGGACGCCGGGCCTGACGCACGTGCCCATGCCGCGCGAGCCTGGGCAACCGCTATGGCTAACCGTGCACCGGGACTTGCGGCAAACCCCCCGGGTGCGCGTGCTGGTCGATTTTCTGGTGGCCACTCTGCGGGCCGACCGCGACCTCTTGCTCGGCGCCTGAGCACGTGGTCCGGTTTTCCGCTACAGGCGTCGCCATACCTCCGGCCATGGCGCTCGCGGGACGCCTCGGCGTCGAGGTATCAAGGGTGCGCCGCTCGGCGGTCGTTCGCCTCGGCGACGCGGCGCTGGCAGCTCGCGAGCTGCTCGGCGGCGACGTCCTCGGATACGCCGAGCAGCTCCTTTCGTAGCTCGATGGGCGGGCAGTAACGGGTGGCCGTCCAGAGCGCCGGGTCCTCCAGGCTGGTGAAGCGCTGGAGGCGGGGCCATACGGTGGCCCAGGACTTCATCTTGCCGGTGGCTGGGTCGATCCCGCTATGCGAGGCGGTGACGATACGCGTGCCGTCCGGGCTCCACGCCGCCGAATGGGCCTCGAACTCGGGGATGCGGAGGATCGCCGGCTCGCCCGTACCATCTGCGTTCCACACGCGCACGGTCTTGTCATCCGAGAAGGTGACGATCTGGGCGCCATCTGGGCTAAACGCCCCCCCTCCCCTTGCTCCGGTGCCAACGGGTGCGCCGTGTCCCTCGAGCCGCAGGGGCTTGCCCGTGCCATCGGCGTTCCACACCCAGGCGGTCTTGTCCCAGGAAGCGGTGACGACGCGTGTGCCGTCGGGGCCAAACGCCGCCGAAGAAACGCCATCCTGGTGCCCCTCGAGCCGCAGGGGCTCGCCCGTCCCATCGGCGTTCCACACCCGGGCGGTCTTGTCTGCCGAAGCGGTGACGATGCGCGTGCCGTCGGGACTAAACGCCGCCGAATAGACGCGATCCTGGTGCCCCTCGAGCCGCAGGGGCTCGCCCGTCCCATCGGCGTTCCACACCCGGGCGGTCTTGTCCCAGGAAGCGGTGACGATGCGCGTGCCATCGGGGCTAAACGCCGCCGAAGCGACGCGATCCTGGTGTCCCTCGAGCCGCAGGGGCTTGCCCGTGCCATCGGCGTTCCACACCCGGGCGGTCTTGTCCCAGGAAGCGGTGACGATGCGCCTGCCGTCGGGGCTCCACGCCGCCGAAGCGACGCGATCCTGGTGCCCCTCGAGCCGCAGGGGCTTGCCCGTGCCATCGGCGTTCCACACCCGGGCGGTCTTGTCCAAGGAAGCGGTGACGATGCGCGTGCCGTCGGGGCCAAACACCGCCGAAGAGACGCCATCCTGGTGCCCCTCGAGCCGCAGGGGCTTGCTCGTGTCGTCGGCGTTCCACACCCGGGCGGTCTTGTCCCCGGAAGCGGTGACGATGCGCCTGCCGTCGGGGCCAAACGCCGCCGAATAGACGCGCTCCTGGTGCCCCTCGAGCAGCAAGGGCTTGCCCGTGCCATCGGCGTTCCACACCCGGGCGGTCTTGTCCCCGGAAGCGGTGACGATGCGCCTGCCGTCGGGGCTAAACACCGCCGAATAGACGCGAGCCTGATGCCCCTCGAGCCGCAGGGGCTTGCCCGTGCCGTCGGCGTTCCACACCCGGGCGGTCTTGTCCCAGGAAGCGGTGACGATGCGCGTGCCGTCGGGGCTGAACACCGCCGAATAGACGCGATCCTGGTGCCCCTCGAGCCGCAGGGGCTCGCCCGTGCCATCGGCGTTCCACACCCGGGCGGTCTTGTCCCAGGAAGCGGTGACGATGCGCGTGCCGTCGGGGCCAAACGCCGCCGCATGGACGCTAGCCTGGTGCCCTTCGAGAAGCAGGGGCTTGCCCGTGCCATCGGCGTTCCACACCCGGGCGGTCTTGTCCCCGGAAGCGGTGACGATGCGCGTGCCGTCGGGGCTCCACGCCGCCGAATAGACGCGATCCTGGTGCCCGTCGAGCCGCAGGGGCTTGCCCGTGCCATCGGCGTTCCACACCCGGGCGGTCTTGTCCAACGAAGCCGTGACGATGCGCGTGCCGTCGGGGCTGAATGCCGCCGAATAGACGACATCCTGGTGCCCGTCGAGCCGCAGGGGCTTGCCCGTGCCATCGGCGTTCCAGACCCAGGCGGTCTTGTCCCCTGAAACGGTGACGATGCGCGTGCCGTCGGGGCTCCACGCCGCCGAATAGACGACATCCTGGTGGGAGAGAACCACGCTCGCGATTCCCTGATGCTTGGCCCAGAGGGCCAGCTCGCGCCACCGCGGCGGAAGCTCGCCCGCAGGCTCCATCTCGCGTAGGAGGGCGAGGACCAGGGTCGGGTCGGACTGATGCTCGCGGGCGCTCGCCATACGGCTGGCATTACGCGCCTCGGCCGCACGCTTGTCCGCCTGGGCAGCGCTCTTCCGGGCGTCATCGGCGCTCTTCTGCGCCTCCGCGGCGCTCTCTTGGGCCTCTACGGCCTTGTCATCGGCCCGCCTCGCCTGGCGTTTGGCCTGCACGCCGAGGAGCGAGACCACGAATGCAAAGAACGCGAGAAACGCAATGACCCCGCCGGTCACCTGGCGGCGCCTCCGCCGCGACCGCTCCGCGAGCCTGACGACCGCTTCGAGATATCCCCGATCCCGCTTCCCGAGCCCGAGCGTCCCCTCCGCGTCGCCTTCGGCCTTCTTCCGCGCGAGCCATTGCTCCGCCTTGCTGGCCGCCTCGTCGCGCCACAAAAACCCCTTTGCCTTGCCGTTCTTCTCCCATTGCGAAGCCGCGCTCCGCAGCTCGACCAGAAACTCCGCGTCCTTTTCGTTCTCGTCGAGCCATTGCTCGAGCTTCGCCCACCGCTCGATGAGCGATTCATGCGTCAGCTCGACGGTCTTGCCCTCGCGCTCGCCGCCCGCCTCGATGGAGAGCAACCGCGCGTCCGCCAGATGGTGCACCACCTGCTCGGCAAGGGCGGGCTCCTCCGAGAGCGCGCAGAGCTCCTCCAAGCGCACCACCGCGCGCGTCCGCTCCGGCGTCACCAGGCGCAAGAAGATCGCCCGCGCGAGGCACTGCTCGGACACGCTCATCCCCGCGAGCACCGCATCCGCGTGCGTCGAGAGCGCGCCCGAGGCGCCGCCGAGCGCGCGATACGCCTTCCGCGTCAAGAGCCGCTCTTCGCGGTCGCGCGCCTCCCATAACTTCGTCGCCGTGAACTGCAAGAGCGGCAGTGGGCTCTTCATCCCCCCGAGATCGCCGAGCATCTCGTCGCAGAGCCCCTCGTCCTCGAACCGATAACGCGCCGCCGTGAGCGGCCTTTGGAGCGCGCTCCGCATCCCATCGGCCGTCATGGGCGGCAAGAACATGAGCCCCCGCGTCATCGCCGACAGAAACCGCCGGTCCTCCGACACGCGATCGAGAAAATCCGCACGGATGGTCACGATCACCCGCAGCGGCGACGACGCGTCGTCCGCCACGCCCTCGAGGCACGCGCAAAACGCGGCCCGCTCCGACGCATCGCTCCCCAGCGTATACAGCTCCTCGAGCTGATCCACGACGAGCAGAATGCGGTGCTCGCCGCCGCGCTTTCTGCATCGCGCGCGCAGCCTCTCGCCGAGCGCTCCCGGCTGGGCCCGCAAGAGCTCGGCGATCGCCGCCGGATCGGCTCCGCCTTCGGCCGCGTTGCCCGAGCTGTCCACGAAAAACGCGAGCACGTCGGCGAGCGCGGCGAGAGGACGCCGCCCCGGGCGAAGGACGAACGCCTCCATCTCGCGGCCCGCGCGCCGGAGCGCCGGGATGACGCCCGCTCGCACGAACGAGGATTTCCCCGCGCCCGAAGCGCCCGCGATCGCGACGAGCTGCTGATGGCGGAGCTTGCCGAGCACCGCGGCGATATCGTCGTCACGCCCGAAGAAACGCGCGGCGTCCGATTCTTGAAATGCGGAAAGGCCCGCGAACGGGCTCTCGTCCTCGGCGAGCGCCGCGGGCTTCGTCGTCTCTGCGCCGAGTCGCTCGAGCAGCCCCACGAGCTCCTTGGCCGAGCCGATTCGCTCGCTCTTGCGCTTCTTCAAGCACCGATCGATCACCTCCGCGAGCGGATGGCCCGCGCCAAGCTTGTCACGGGCGCTCGGCATCGGCATATCGAGATCCGAGACCCCCACGAGATCCGGTAGCGTGAGCGGCGCGAGCGGATGCGCGCCGGTCGCGAGCTCGAACAGGATGAGCCCCGCGGCCCAGACATCGCTGCGCCCGTCGAGCGGCTCGCCGAGCCATTGCTCCGGCGACATGTACGGCATCGTGCCCACGAGCGCGCCATCCTGCGTCAGATCGAGCATTGGGGACTTCGAGGCGAGCGTGGCGGGCAACGTTTGCATGAGATCGAGGGCGACCTGCTTGGCGATGCCGAAATCGACCACCTTCACCTGGCCGCCGTCGGCCAGCAGGATATTTTCGGGCTTCAGATCCCGATGGACGATGCCCATGGCGTGCGCGCAGGCGAGGGCGCGCGCGACGGGGAGCATCCGCTCCACGACCACGGACGTGGTGTCATGCGCCCTCTCCGTCATGGCCTCGCGCAGCGTGCGGCCCTCGATATACTCGAGGACCATGTACGGAGAGCCCTGCGCGTCGTCGACATCGTAGATGACGACGATATTCTCGTGCTTGCATTGCGCCGTCGCGCGCGCCTCGGCGAGGAAACGCGTTGCCGCTTGCCCCGTATGCTCGAGCAGGAACTTGATGGCGACGAGCCGGCCCAGGCGAACGTCACGGGCCAGAAACACCATCCCCATTCCGCCCGCGCCGAGCTTGCGAATGAGCTCGTAATGTTTGAGGACCGTGCCGGGCTGCAAGTGGAGATGGGCGCTGGAGGCTCCCGCGGGCATCGCCCGATTGCCTGGAGCGAAGGCAGGCGTGGCGCTCGAAGGCGCGGCGAGCGTGTCCATCAGCGCATCCGCGGGCTCATGAGGTGTGGAGACGCCTTTTCGAGCGGCGGAGGATGAATCGGCGGAAGGGGCCATGACGGTGCGAGGCACATGTTCTTCCGACAGCGCTTCCCTGTCAAAGGACAACCCTCGGGACAAGCTGCCGCTGCCGCTGCCGCTGCTGCTGCCGCTGCTGCTGCTGCTGCTGCTGCCGCTGCTGCTGCTGCTGCTGCTGCCGGAACGCTTCTCCTTTCAAGGCTTCCGACGCGCAGCTCGGAGGATGCGCGCAGGCACCGCTCGCGTCGCAAACGTCGTCCGTGCAGGGGTTGCCGTCGTCAGGACAAGCGCAAGGGCCGGCGTCGACCTGCGGGTCGGATCCCGCTTTCCACCGTCCAGCCTTTGTCTGTTCTGGAACCTACGAATCGCGGAACCCTGTGAGGCGACCACGCAAACGAACGCCAGTGGAAGAACGACTTCCCGCACGCCTGCTCGCGCCCATACAGGCGCTCTGCCGCCGGCGCTCCGGCCTTTGCACCGTCCTGTTACCAGCGCGTGCGGCGGCGAACCGGGTGCCTCGCTCTGACGCGTCCTGATCTCGTTTCTGGCGCTCCCGGCTCTCGCTCTGTCACGAGGCAAATGGCACGATGGCCGTGTCATGGCCCTTTGACACGAAGCGCTTCAGCATGCGGTCCCGTGGCTACGGGGGGCGCGACGAGCACAGTGCAAGCTGCCAAGGAGAATTCATGCAGAATCGAATCGCTGTCTTCCTTTGCGCCATCGCCGGTATCGCGGGCGGCGCCGCTTGTCGTCCCGACACGTCCACGCCGAGCGAGAGCATCAGCAATGATACGGGCGGGCGCGGTGGGAGAGCCGGCGCCGGCGCTACGGAGCTCCGCGCGCGTTTTCCTCAGAAAGCGCCGGCGATCCTCGACGTAGGAGAGAGCTTCCTCCCTGTGGAGAACGGCTTCGCCTCTCCGTCCCCGCTCTCGCGCACCTCCGGCCGCAGGGGGCTCATGATGAGCCTGCCCGCGGCGGCGACCCGCGCAGTCGTTTTGCATACGCCCGACGGATTCGAGATCCGCGTGCGAGAGCGAGGCATCGTCGGCCCGGGCGCGCCCGAAAACCTCGCGGTCGTGTATCCTCGCGAGGGGGGTTCGTCCTTCTGGACCGCCGTCGAGGCAGGGTATGAGGAGTGGCTCCTGCTCGACGAGCACGCGACGGCGGGGGACGGGCCCGTCGCAACGTGGGACGTCGAAGGCGCCGCGCTCCGGCAGGACGGGGACGCGGTGGAGGTGCTCGACGCGGCGGGCGGGACGCGTGTACGCGTCACGGCGCCGGCAGCCTGGGCCGAGGACGGGCGTCCTGTGGACGTGAAGCTCGTCGCGCGTGAGGCCACGATCGAGCTCTTCGCCGACATCGAGGGCGAGTCGCTCCTCGTCGACCCGTTGTGGACCTCGCCGCCGGCCATGACCACGCCGCGCTGGAACCACGCGGCGGCGCTCCTGCAAGACGGCAGAGTCCTCATCACGGGCGGCGCGACCACGGGCAACTGGGATTTACCGACGGCTGTCGTCGATATCTACGACGTCGCGACGAACACCATCACCGCCGCCGCGCCGATGACCGTCCCCCGCAATTACCACACGGCGACGGTCCTTTCGGACGGCCGCGTCCTCGTGGCCGGCGGCTTGACCACGAACGGTGTCTCGCTGCAGAGCTGCGAGATCTACGACCCGACCATGAACACCTGGTCGTCCGCCGCGGCCATGAATGTCCGGCATCGCCGGCACGCCGCGGATATCCTCTCGAATGGTCAGGTCGTCGTTGTCGGCGGGTAAGCCCCCCACGACCCCACAGAGGCGGTCGAGCGGGAAGATACCCCCGCGAA
>NZ_JAGTJJ010000016.1:152706-191667 GCF_028435365.1 Polyangium jinanense
GCCGTCGGCTTTTTATCCCTGGTGTTTTGGTTGGTGGGGGGGGGGGCGGTCCCCCCCCCCCCCCCACGCCACTTCGGCGGTCGAGCGGTACGATCCCGCGGCGAACACGTGGGCGTTCGCGGGGAGTCTCTCGCTGGCTCGGGCGGATTTGCGCGTGACGGCGCTCCCGGACGACCGCGTGCTCGTGACGGGCGGCTTTTCGGCGACGGCGGGGGGCACGGCCTACGTCTACAACGCCGACGTTTGCAGCCCGATGCAGGGCACGTGTACGACGCTCGCGCCGATGAACACCGTCCGCGGGATGCACACGGCTACGCTGCTCCAGAATGGCCTGGTCCTCGTCGCCGGCGGCCTGACGAACGGCTCGACGGCGACGACGTCGGTGCAGCTCTTCGATCCCGCGACGAACGCGTGGCTGCCGGCCGCTTCGCTTGGCGTGTTGCGTGGCCACCACATCGCCGCGCGCTTGCTGAACGGCAAGGTCCTCGTCGCGGCCGGCGGGTACAGCGGCACCTACCTGGCGAGCGCGGAGGTCTACGACCCGCAGACGAACACCTGGACGAACACCGCGTCGATGTCGGGGACGCGCATCCGGGCCACGGGCACGATGCTGCCGAATGGCAAGGTCCTCGTCACGGGCGGCTTCAACGGCACCCCCACCGCGAGCACGCGGCTCTACGATCCGGCCGAGGCCAACGGCGTGAGCTGCGCGGTCGCGAGCGACTGCGAGAGTGGCTTCTGCGTCGACGGCGTCTGCTGCAACACGGCCTGCGACGCAGGCGACTGCGACGCGTGCTCGATGGCGGCCGGCGCGGAGGCGGACGGCACCTGCGCGCTGCTCACGGGCCCCGTATGCAACGACGGCGACGCCTGCACGCAAGTCGACACGTGTACCAATGGCGTATGCGAGGGGAGCAACCCCGTCACCTGCGCCGCGCAGGACCCATGCCACGAGCCCGGCACGTGTGATCCTGCCACGGGCGCCTGCTCGAACCCCGAAAAGCCCGACGGCTCTGTCTGCAACGACGGCAATGCCTGCACCCAGGCCGACACCTGCAATGCAGGCACCTGCACCGGCGCCGAACCCGTCACCTGCGCCGCGCAGGACCCATGCCACGAGCCCGGTACGTGTGATCCTTCCACGGGCGCCTGCTCGAACCCCGAAAAGCCCAACGGCGCGCCATGCCCCGGTGGTGCGTGCATGACCGGAACCTGCGTCCCGGATGGCGCTGGCGGCGGCGGTGGTAGCGGCGGCGCTGGCGGTAGCGGCAGCGGTGGCTCCGGCGGCAACGGTGGCTCCGGCGGCAACGGTGGCTCCGGCGGCAGCGGTGGCTCCGGCGGCAGCGGTGGCTCCGGCGGCAGCGGTGGCTCCGGCGGCGCTGGCGGTAGCGGCAGCGGTGGCTCCGGGGGTGGTGGCGGCTCCGGCGGTGATTCCACGGGCACCGGCACCGGCGGCTCTACGTCCTCCGGCGGCAGCGATCCCACCCAGGACGGCGGTTGCGCTTGCCGCACCACTCCAACGCCCTCCGAGAGCCCCGCCCGCTGGGCCGCCCTCGTCCTCGTCGCCGCCGCTGCTGCGCACCGCCGCAGGCGGTCCCCGGCACCACGCTAGCACTGTTTCGATGGATCATGCTGCTCGGCTCTCCTCCTCGTCAGCAGTCAATTCGGTTCCAGAGGACCGCGCATGCCGGCGGATGAAACCCAGAACGGCCAGTCGTCCGTAAGCGACCGCGCTGGGGATCAAAAGACGTACGTGATCCCGACGTTGAAGCCGCCGTCGAGGTTGAGGAGCGATCGGCTGGTGGCGCCTTCGCCCACCTTCCCGAAATAGAGGACCGTCTCGGGCCTCGCGAACAAGCTGAACTTCGGGCTCGCATGAAACGTGAGGCCAAAGCCGAGCCGCGCGGTGCCGCCCACCAGCGTCAGCGCCGGCGTGCCGGGCGGCGAGGAGGGTCTGCGCTATGGATGATTCGATTCCGCTTCGGTGACGCTCAGGATGGCCTGCGCGGAGCGGTCTTGCCAGCGGGTGCCGACCCAGATATCGTATCGGCCTTCCGGAGCGTTCGAGAGATCGATCGTCGGATTCCGCGTGCCATACGAATCGTCGGAGCAGTACCATTGGCCGGACGGGTCGGAGATGAGCAGCGTGGTATCTTCGCCCGACGTCACGTAGAAGCGCAGCAAGGTCGTGACGCCCTCGCGACGGACGCGGTAGTCTGGCGCATCCGCAACGAAGCCTTCGCAGCCGGAGCGGACCGAGCTCGCGTTGTTGTACCCACCCGCCGTGACAATCACGAAAAATGGGTCACCCGAGAAACCAGCCCGAAGCGTGGTCTCGCCCTCGCGTGGGTTCAAGGAAAAGTCGATCCTCGCGAACGCGCTGGTCGCCACCAATAGCGCGGTGAGGCCTGCGAAATAAGCCAGGGATGACTTTTTCATGGAGTTCTCCCTCCCGGTCGCTCTCGAGAGCGTCCTGAGGATCATGTTGTGATGTGGACGTCAGGCGGCAAGCGAGCCACGACCCGACGATGCGCGGCGAATGAATCCCACCGCGCTCGCGTCGCTCGAGCCTTTACTTCTTGCGAGCTTTGGCATGGGGCCCAGTCGGCATCTTTGCCCCGGCATGCCGCCGCTTCACCTCATCGTAGTGATGGAACCTGATGAACCGCGGAATTCCCGCGTAGTGATGGTACGGCAGCACCTGATCCGCCCCCCGCACCCGCCTCACACAGGCGCACCTTCCGGTTCTCGGACTCCACCCACTTCGCCACCGTCATCCGCGGCGGGACCGTCACCGTCCCCTCGATCCGAGTTTGGGGGTCCAGGGTGATGGGCTCCGTGGATCCCATCGCATCTGCCCCTCGCTTCATGTCCGAGGATGACACTGGTCACCAAGAGTTAGAGGAGGACGGATGAGAGAGTTTTTTGGCGGGCCATCGGTACATTCGAGGGGTCTGACGACGTATAGGGTTTGAGACCCGATGCCGACCGACAATAAAGGCCGTGCTCGGGCTAATTCGCGGGCTGTACGCAGTGCGAGACTGGGCCTGCGGTGACGAGAAGCGGCGCGATCTGCGTGCCAATGTGTCGAAGCCTCGCTGCGATCCTGGCGGCTCACGGCGTGAGGTCCTGCGATCTCAGCCTTTCGGCCCACGAGCGAATGTTGGCAGGTGCTCGCGCAAAGCGCTGGTGAGGTACGAGTATTCATCTTCGGCAAGCGACCAGGGAACGCGCTGTCCCCAGGAACCGGCAAGCCAGGGGAGCTTTTTGGCAAGCTCGGGTTGATCACTTGCGACGACCAGGAGATCCGGATCGACATTCGCGTCCCCTTCGGGGTCTCGCATAACCATCCGAAGATCGCGCCCACGGACGTCCCCATGCACGGCCAGGATTCGAATTTCCTGAGAGATGCCCAATTGCTTCGAGACATTCGGGGGCAGGGCGACTTGAAGCAGCCACATCGAGCCTGTCGCGTCGAGGGAAAGGAGCCGCCGAGGCGTGCAGCGCTCTTCGTCGAGGCGCTGCAGCAGTCTCGAGCCCCAGGCGATCCCGAGGGCAAACGCGCGCCTTTGTCGTGTGAGAGCAGGCTCTTTCGAGGACTTCCCTTCGCTTTGCTCCCCGATCTCCTCGATGGAGAGCGCCATCCCGAGCGCACGGACGAGATCCTCGAACGTGCGAGGAAAATCCTCATTCTGGGTATCGATCGAGCGGGGAATCGAATTGTTCTCGGTCAGCGTCGCCCACTGGTAAGCATCCCGCAGCGCCACCTCGAGATCGACGCCTGCTTGACGAATGAGGGGGCGCAATCGCTCGGGCGCGACGCCATTCCGGAAGAGCAACGACCCAGCCGAGCAGACCATCGAGGCATCATTCGCGATCGGGGGGAGAGCCCTTTGCAGCGCTTCCTCGAGATTTTCTCCGAAGATGTGCGGCAGGAAGGCGAAGAAAGAGCAAACAAGCTTTCGTTTCTCCTTGCTGAAACGCTGGAGCGAGGTGAGCCATAACCGTCGAGCCGCCTCATAGCCGCACCAGAAGAGTGGTTCGCCCCCCGCATTCGCGTCCCGCTTGCACCAATACAAGGCGGCATAGGGGCCGATGTCGAGAAGCAGCATGCTGCCAATGTCATCGTCATGACCTTCGTAACGATGCGAAAACGTTGTTCGGCGGCGCTGGGGTTCGAGGTTTCGATAGATAGATCGAAAAGCCTTCTCCGGGTCCGGAAGGCATGCGAGTAAAGCGCCGAAACGGCGTATCAGCTGCTCTGTGCTCCCGTTGTCGCGCCGGGCCATCGAGAGGCCCTTGTCCCGTCCTACGAGGAGTTCCTCGAACCATGACCAAAACGCCTGTGCCTCCGCCTGTGCCGGGTTCTCTCCCAGCATGACGGCTGTCCCGAAGAGCAGGGGCAATCCCTGGCCGCGCAGCGTGCGCGCGCCTTCGCCGCGATCGTCCGCCATGCGCGGAACCCCGTCGTTTTCCTTCAGGACGCGCCTTGCTTTCTCGCGCTTGTGCTTCTCCTTCGCCACGGCCTCGGCAGCGGTCCACGCGTCACGCGCGTCTTTCACAGAAAACCTCGTCGCGAGTAGCTCGGCGAGGACCTTGAACGCCTTCCTCTCGGGCTCGTCCTTATGGCCACCAAACCGCTGGTCGGCGATAAGCTCCTTGTGGGCGAGGTGTCCGAGAAAAGCGAAAGCGATATATTTCCCGTCGGGCCTCTCGAGGAGAACCCGAAATGCATCACGAAGCCAAACCTCGGAGGAATCGATGTGTAGAAGATGATGGGTCAGGAGCAAGGCGACCACGCTGCGGGAGGAAGCCCATCGACCGTCTTCCTCGAACACCCGCGGCGCGAGGCGGAGCAGAGCCTCAATTTGTTCCGGATTTTCTTTCAGGTGGGTGTAATGGAAGAGCGCCCCGTCCATGAGATCCAGCGCGGGCAACGTGTCGACTTCCACGCACCAGGCAGCGGGGTCGATGCAAAGGAGCAGGTGGAGGTGAAAAAAGGGATATTCTCCACGGAAGGCGACATATCCTCGGCACCGACGATCCCAGGCGGCGAGCGGATCAAGCTCATATTTCCACCCGTCGACCTGCGCATCGAATTGCCGAATCTCGTGTTTGCTGGATGAAAGAAACAGCTTCTTCGGATCCGCGATCGCAGTCTTGATTTTCTCACGCAAAACCGTGTTCCAGGTGCTACACCGTTGCTCGTCTTCGCGCACCAGCGTTGCAAATGTTTCCTTGAAAGCTCTCCAACATTCGACCTGACGTGACGGCAGCCCCTCATGGGCTCGCTCCAAGGCCTCGGGCTGGGCAGCTCCCAGCGCCACCTCCCGCGCAAGCTCACGCGCCCTTTCAATCGCCTCGGCCGGCGAAGCGTGTTGAACGCTCATGTCCCCACCTGCGCCTTCTTCCGCTCATCCACCCAAACCCGGAGATCTTTCGCGTCATCCCACGCCTTGCGGAGGTGGCCTCGAACGGCCTCCGGATCGGGAAGCGAAACGAGCATCGTTCCGCGGGAGCCGAACTCATTGAGCGAGGAACCAAGGAGCCAAACACGGTCATCAACGAGCAGAAACCGATCGTGAATGGCGGGGCGATCGCCCGTCATGACGCGAATCGCCATCGGATTGAGGCGATCCTCCGCGCCGAGCCGATCGAGGTTCGCGAGTAGAGCCTCCCCCTGTTCCTTCTCCTGCCCTTCTTCCTCGCAGCGGTTTTTCAGCATCTCTACGGAGCTCAGAATTTGAATCGGGATCCCCTCCTGCCGAACCGCGAGGGCAAATGTCAGCTCGTTGGGACCGAAATACGGATCGACGAGCAAAACCTCCCGCTTTGCCGGATGGATGAGCTCCCGCACGACGCTCGTCGCTTCGACCTTGGCCCCGGAAAACCAGCGCTGCGACCGCGAGTCAACGTGTCTCTTCCGCATTCGCTGCCTTTGCGCCTCGGCCATGCGCTCACGGGCGGACGGCGTCCTTTCTGTCTCGTTCGTGACGATCTTGTCCCCCTTGTCCACACGATCGACCTCGAAGGACTCCTCCGGTGTTTTTCCTGCCACGCGGACCCGAGAAGTGACCATGTTCACCTGGAGATTGAAACCCGTCGGAAATGCGTAGCTCCCCTGTGCAAGCAGCCCGCGTTTCAGATCAATAACTTCATCCTGGACATCGGTCACACGTGCCTCGGACTCAATCCGCAAAATCCGGGCCTTCACGATGATATGACGAATATCCACAGGCCCCATCCATGAATTGGGTCGGCATATCATAGAAAGCCCTTCCACCGTCTGCCCGGCGCGCGGCTGAAACCGCAAAAACAGAGAGCCCCGCAGTGGCATACCAGGACGAGACCGCATCTCGAGGTCCCGATACACCGGGTTCGGCGCCACGAGGTGCACCGAGCCCCAGTATTCCGGATACTCATCGAAACGAAAATGCAGCCGATCCGAGAGCCAGTCCGTCGCTTTCTCTCGCTCCGCGTCGCGCCAAACCTTCATGATCCCAGGCTCCGAAAGCGGTATCAAATGATGCACCCGCGGATTCTCCTGCCATGGCGGGCAAAATGGCGGAGTCGCGTTGTCCCCTGATACACACAGGAGGTTCGGCCAGGGCGGATCTTCGCCGAGATCCGACAATAAAAGCTTTCGTGCAGGGTCCTCCCCTGGCTTGTCCGGCAGCCCCCCAACCCCGCGCCGGCAATCCAGATACCACCGCAGCGCCTCCCGCGCAGGCATCACCACCCGACGCAGGAAGATCCTGTGGTTCGTCTTCCGGAGGAGACAAGGTTCCTTCTCCTCATCATCGTTCTCGAACGGAGGTGGCACCTCGGTCGGCAACAGCTCCACGAGCCCAAAGAGCAGCGTTCGCTCCTTTGTTTGCGTGTGCAGATCCCAGGCAATGTGAAGGACGGCCGTTGCATAATCGTCGTCGAACGTCGCAAGGGGATCGGCCGGACGAGGAGGCTCCTCCTGGATGTACATGACCCGGCCATCTTGCCCCACACCCCAGGAGCGAGCAACCAGCTCGACACTGGCGTTTGTCGACGGGCTGCTTCCGGGCGCCCGTGAGGCGGTTTGGGGGTCCAAGGTGCGGGCTCCGTGGACAGGGTGGACGACGAGCTCCGCATCAAGCTGGACCACCTCATCGGCACCCTGCACAAGCTCACGCGGCGATGAGGGGCCGGGCGTGCCGTCCGTCGTAGGACGGCACGCCTTCTGCCAACTTGGATCTTCCTCTCATTCAAGCGGCCGCGCCACGCAGTCCCGATGGATCCTGGTTCTTCCTAGACGAACCATATCCCGCACTTTCCCATTGCCTTCCCCGACAAACCATGAGACACAAAAAAGGCGACGCCAGCCGGCGCTGACACACCGACCGGCGTCTGACCCGAAACCCGCAGGAACGGAGTTCCAGGCTATGCCTAAGGTAAACGTCCCCCCCGAATCCGCCAAAAAACCTACACGCATTCCCTCCCCGGAGGCGTCTTTCGAGCGGTTTTACCGCGAATGCCGCCCCTTCGTCCGCTCCATCGTTCTGCAACGCGGCGTCCCGGAGCGGGAGGCAGACGACCTCGTGCAGGAGGTCTTTGTCATCGCCTGGCGCCGCTGGGACAGCCTCGTGACGCCCGAGGGCGCGCGGTCGTGGATTTCTACGATTGCGTTCTATGTCGCCTCGAATCACCAAAAGCTCTTGCGATATCGCGTGGAGCATCTGGCCGACGGCGAGCTACCGGCGCCGGCGTTCGAGCCGCGGGTCGTGGAGGCGATGGATGCTGCGCGCCGGATGGAGACGGTCGTCCGGAGGCTCAGCCGGAAGGTGTGGGCGGTGGCCCGCGCGTATCTGATCGACGGCCGGTCGATGCCGGAGATCGCTCGCACGTTGCGGATTCCCCTCGACACCGCGTATGCCCGGCTCGGCCTGGCACGTCGGCGGCTTTCGCTCTGACCTCACCCACACCACCGAAATCGTAGACGCGTCGTCTGTCACCGCACGGGCGGCGCCGCTTCCTCCCCCGCCCGCTTCCTCTTCCTCGCCCCCGCCCCCAGCGCCTCGAAGCTCGCCCGCTTCGCCTCATCGTTCGCAAACTCCATCCGCCCCGCCCCCTCGATCCGCGCCACGGCCGCAAGAATCCGATTCCCCATCCGATTCCGCTCCTGCGTCGTCACCGGCGCGCTCGCGCGCTTCTGCTCCTGCACCGCATCTGCATTCGTGATCGCCACGAGCGCTTGCGCGAGCCCGTCGAGGTCCTTCTGCACGATCCCGAGGGACGCGGCCTCGGCCGGGTGCTCGTTGGCGCGGCCCAGGATCTGCTGGATCACCGCCTTCACGTCGCGCACGTTCGTCTTGTTCACCTTCTGCCCGATCCCGTAGGCGCGCTTCACGTCGGCGGGCGCTTTGGCGCGGCGAACGGCGACGCGGATTTGCTGCATTTGCGCGTGCCCCTGTTCGAGCGCCACGTTTTGCGCGCTCGTCGCTGCGACGGCCTCGCTCCGGGCCTGTTTGGCGCCAGGGACGGCTTCACCGAGCTTTTCGATGTCCCCCGAAAGCCCCTGAACCAGCCCTTCCGAGAGCCGCGGGCCGAGGACAGCGGCGTGGGTGACGGCGAGGTTCAATGCTTTCAGGCCGAGCTGCGTGATGGTGGTGAAATCCTTGGCTGGAAGCGTGCTCTTCACAATCAGTGCTGCAGTCATGACGTTCCTCCCTCGACGCGTGGTGGAGGTACGGCGTCGTATCGGTCGCGAATGTTGCACGGCTCATGCCAATGGCGGTCGTGAAGAGCGCGGAGCCGTTCGTGAAGAGCGCGGAGCCGTTCGTGAAGAGCGCAGAGACACCCGTGAAGAGCGCGGAGACACCCGTGAAGAGCGCGGAGGTACTCGTGAAAGGCGCGGAGACACCCGTGAAGAGCGCAGAGGCACCCGTGAAGAGCGCGGAGACACCCGTGAAGAGCGCAGAGACACTCGGGAAGAGCGCGGAAGCACTCGTGAAAAGCGCGGAGGCACCCGTGAAGAGCGCGGAAGCACTCGTGAAGTGAGATCCATCACTTGTGCGCCACCGAGCGGCGCATGAACGCTCCAGAACGGAGCGGTGCACCGCTCCAAAACGGAGCAGCACCCGCTCCAAAACGGAGCAGACCTGGCGGCGGATGCGCTGGAGCTCGGTAGAGAACTCCGTTGCTCAGTGAACGAAGAAGCCGCCAGCGGCGGCGCAGCCTTCGCAGAACACCGCGAACGACTCCAGGAGCGCGAAGAGCTCGCGTTCGTGCTCGAGCGGTTCGAGCTTCGCGCGCGTAGCTTCGAGCATCGCCCGAAGTCCGGCGGCAGCGAGCGGACACTCTCGCTCGCTCAGCCACGCGCCGTCGTTGAAACAGAGCTTGAAGAGCGGAACCCCTTCGCCCTCCGGAGCCTGGATGCGCAAGGCCCTGTCCCGCTCGGCTCCTTCTGCCGGGACCAAGGGGCGTAGGTACGACTCGTTGAGTACGCCGACGTTCGCGAGCGCCTCGCGCACCCGCTCCATGGCGTTAGCGTCGAGGCGAAGGTATCGCGCGTCGTCCGGTGCTTCCGTCGCGACCGCGCCCTCCCTCCGCAGGATGGGATGGTCCGCGCGATAGAGGTCATAACCCATGGTATTTGCCGATCAGGAGGTCCTCGAGCGTCGCGCGCTTTTCGGGAGGGAGCGTCGCGAAGCGAAAGCGACCACGCACGCCATACGCTTCGATGCGGTGGGAGAGCCGGCGAACGACGTTCTCGACCGGCACCACCATACGAACGCCGTCGAACTGGAGGACGCTGTCGCCGAGGTCGTCTGGGAACGTGTACACCCAGAGCCACATCGCGCTCCGGGGTGCGGAAGGCGTCTCGAGGTAGCAGCCGAGGACGAAGTCGACGCTCTCGTCGTCCTCGACGATGCCGTAGTTGCCGACGGTGATCCGCTCGCCTGCGGGCCCGAGGATCGGAAAGGCTCTTTCGAGAGCCGGCGCCAAGCGCGGCATCGACCCGTCCTCCGCACGCGCGAAGACTTCGACGAAGGACGGCAGCCGATCGGCAATCAGCTGGCGCTCGGTGGCGAGGTCCGCTGCGTTCACGGGCGAACCCTAGCCGACTTCCAGCGATGGGAGAAGCTACCGTTCGCGGCGACGCGGCGCGCGCGACGGCGCTCGTTATTCGGCGTGCGGGCCGAGGACGTAGCGCGGCTCGTGTACGAGCCTGACGTCCATCGCGCCGGAGCCGTCGTTGACGGGAGTCGGCAAACCGCCGCCGTCGCCGAGGTACCCGGAGATTCCGGCACACGCGATCGCGCCGCTCTCGAGCCGCGCGCACAGGCGCCCGCCGCCGCTCGCGATCTCGATCGGCTTGCCGGCGAAGGACAGCGGCTCGCCACCGAGCACATCATTGAACTTTCCCGCGCACGTCACGCGGTCCGCGCCGTCGATCGCGCAGACGAATCCGTCTCCGATCGCGACGTCGCGCGCGCGCTCGAACGGCATCTTGACAGCACCGTCCTCGAAACCGGCGCCCCAGCAATACGTGTCGCCCGCGCGCGTGATCGCGCACGTCGTCACGCGGTTCGACTCGAGGTGGACGACGCCATCGAAGGCCGCCACGCGGTGCAGAACGCCGTCGTCCTGCTCTTTGCCGGGTGCCACGCCGAGCACGCCAAAATGATTTGCGCCCCAACACCACACCGCACCTGCTGCATCGGTCGCGCACGAGAACCCGATACCGGCCGTCAAGAGCGTTGCTCCGCGAATCGGCACCTTGCTCCGCGCGTATTCGCCGCCCGCACCCGTCGGCGCCCGCTTTGCCTCGCGACCGCCAAGATTCGCGAGCACCGGCGGCACGCCGACCGAAAATACGGGTGCCACGCAAACGACCTCACCACGAACGATGGCGCAGACGTGGTAGTCGCCGACCGCAATTCGTGAGGCGCCCGCGAGCGCCCGAACCTCTCCGCTCCCGCAGGCGTGATCGTCGCACAGCGCGGTGAAGATTCCTTCCGTGCAGCGGACGGTGCCTCGCGAGAGCGTGCACGTACCTTCCATCGAAGTCGCGACCTGGTCGCCGCGTTCGAATGGTAGCTCAACGGCCAGAGCCGCGTGCTTGCTCTCGCAAAGATTCATCCGACCGCGCTTCTCGTCACGCCCCCAACACGCCACGCGACCGCCGTCGAGGAGCGCGCACGTGTGGAGCTCGCTCGCGACGAGAGCCGTGGCCTTCGCCGACCGATCGGCGAGCGGCGCCGCGCAGCCAAGCGGCGGCACGCCGGCGAGCGCCGGAGGCGGCGGCAACGAGGGCGCAGGAGCTGCCGGATGCTCGGACGCACCCCCGCATCCGGCGGACGCCATGAGAACGAAGGCGACGGCCGTACAGGAGCGAGCGAACTGGATGGAGGCGAAGGACAGCACGGGCTCGGGAGGGTAGCCAACCGAAGAACGTTTGCAATGCCGCCCGCAGCAGCAGCAGCAGCAGCAGCAGCAGCAGCAGCAGCGGCAGCGGCAGCCGACCCCGGCGACCCTGGATCCCCCGGATCCCGCCCCCTGAACGTCTCCCACCTCCCCCGCAACCAAGCCTTCCGCGAACCCGCCTATCTTGGCGCCCCACCCCCCGGATGCTACGGTCCGCCCCCGGGCAGGGGTCGCCGGACGCACTTCAGAACCGCATGAAACGCGCGCTCATCACCGGCATCACCGGCCAAGACGGCTCGTACCTCGCGGAACTCCTCCTTGCGAAGGGGTACGAGGTCCACGGCATCATCCGGCGCTCCTCCTCCTTCAACACCGAGCGCATCGACCACCTCTACCGCGACCCGCACGAGCGTGGCGTCCGCCTCTTCTTGCATCACGGCGACCTCAACGACGCCTCCTCGCTCCAGTCGATCATCGCCGAGGTCCAGCCGGACGAGATCTACAACCTTGGCGCGCAGAGCCACGTCCGTGTCTCCTTCGACATCCCCGAGTACACCGGCGAGGTCACCGCGCTCGGCGCCATTCGCCTCCTCGAGGCCATGCGCAAGATGCGCGTCACCGCGCGCTTCTACCAGGCGAGCTCGAGCGAGCTCTACGGCAAGGTCGCCGAGATCCCCCAGCGCGAGACCACCCCCTTCCACCCCCGCAGCCCTTACGCCGCGGCCAAGGCGTATGCCTTCTACGTCGCGCAGAACTACCGCGAGGCGTACGGCATGCACATCTCGAACGGCATCCTCTTCAACCACGAGAGCGAGCGCCGCGGCGAGACCTTCGTCACCCGCAAGATCACGCGCGGCGTCGGCCGCATCAAGCATGGCCTCCAGCGTGATCTCTGGCTCGGCAACCTCGATGCCCGCCGCGACTGGGGCCACGCCGAGGACTACGTCGAGGCCATGTGGCGCATGCTCCAGCAGGACCAGGCCGACGATTACGTCGTCGGCACGGGCGAAACCCACTCCGTGCGCGAGTTCCTGGAGCTCGCGTTCCGCCATGCGGGCCTCGACTGGCAGGAGTACGTGCGCATCGATCCCAAGTATTTCCGGCCGGCCGAGGTCGACGTCCTCCTCGCGGATCCCACGAAGGCGCGGGAGAAGCTCGGGTGGACGCCCAAGGTCTCGTTCCCGGAGCTCGTGCGTCGCATGGTGGATTCGGACCTCGAGCTCGCGGCGCGGGAAAAGCGGGCGCGGGGATGAACGCGGCGTTCGGGTACGTCAGCGGCAGGCCTGGCTCGGCGATTGACGAGGCCCGGTTCTCCCCGAATGCCGTGACGTCCCCCGACGGCCGTTTCACGGTCGTCTTCGAAGGTGACGTCGAAACCCCGGAAGGCGTCCTCGCCGCGTATGCCGCCCGCGGCAAGTGCGCGCTCGAAGAGCTTCGGGGCGGTTTTGCGCTGGGTCTTTGGGACGCGAACGAGCGGACGCTCCTCCTCGCGCGGGATCCGATCGGCATCAAATCCCTCTACTTCGCGACGTCCCCCGGAAAGCTCGCCTTCGCCTTCGAGGTCTGGACGCTCGCCGCGCAGGGTTTTGCCGAAAAACGGTTGTCTCGCCGCGCGGTCGCGAGCTTCCTCGCCACGGGCACCGTCGCCGAGCCTGACACCATCCTCGAAGGTGTCTCGCCCCTCCCACCCGCGACGATCCTCACCTACCGCGACGGCCACGCGCGCAGCGCCACGTACTGGGAGCTGCCGATCGAGCCCCGAACGACGACCGATCCGCGCGACGTCGAGGCCATGCTCGCCGAGGCCGCTTTCCCTCGAACGGCCTCCCACGTCGCCCCTGACGAACGCGAGATCACGGAGGCCGTCGAGGCGCTCGATCAACCTTCCACGTCGTTCCTCCGCGCGTTCCGCGCCGCGAAATCCGCGGGCGTGGCGGCCTTTTCTGGCCTCGGCCGGAGCGCGCTTTTCCCCGCGGCGAGCCGCATCCTCCACTTCGGAGCGCTCTTCGCCCGATACCGATCCGTCGAGCATGCGTACGCCGCGCTCCGCGGCACGGTCGAATCCGACGTGCTCACCGTCGCCACCTTTCCCGGCCGCGACGCCTTCGCACACCCGAGCTCGCTCTCCTTCAAGGACACCGCGCTCCTGCCGATCACAATCCCGTCGCAGCTCGAGCCCGCGCTCGCGCGGCGCGGGCTCCGCCTCGATCGTGCCCTCGCCCTGCTCGACCTCACGAACGACCTCCGCGACCGGGCCCTGCGTGACGCCGACGTCGCGTGCCGCCGCCGCGGCCTCTCGCTCCGCGCCCCACTCCTCGATCGCTCCGTCGTCGAGCGCGCGCTGTTCCTCCCGCGGAGGTCCACGCTCCTGCACACCCCCGCACGCCCGGCGCCCGCGCCTCCGCTCGCCGCGTGGCTCAAGGGCCCGCTCCGCGCCTGGACCGAACGAAAGCTCCTCGACGAGGCCCGGCGCCACGCGCCCTTCCTCGACGCAGGCGCCGTCGCCGGGTTGTGGCGTTATTTCCTCGCAGACGACAAAAGCACCTATGCCGCGCCGCACTTCTTCGCATTGACCACGCTCATCGCCTATCTGCAAAGCCATGATGCAACGATCTGACGGAGGACTCTGCTGACATGGGACTCGGCGCAGCACGCAAGACCGCGCTCGTCACGGGCGCTGCGGGTTTCCTCGGCTCGCACCTCGTCGATCGCTTGCTCGACGAGGGCTACGAGGTCGTCGGCATCGACAACCTCATGACCGGCGACCTCGGCAACCTCGAGCGTGCCGGCCGCGACTCGCATTTCCACTTCCAGATGGGCGACGTCCGCGAGCCCATTCACGTCTACGCCGAGCTCGTCTTCAACTTCGCCTGCCCCGCCTCGCCCGTCCATTACCAGAGCGACCCGTACGCCACGCTCACCACGAGCGTCATGGGCGCCCTCCGCCTCGTCGAAATGGCCCGCGGCCGCCGCTGCACCATCGTCCACGCCTCGACCTCCGAGGTCTACGGCGACCCCACGGTCCACCCCCAGCCCGAGAGCTACTGGGGCAACGTCAATCCCATCGGCGAACGCTCCTGCTACGACGAAGGAAAACGTTGCGCCGAAACCCTCCTCAACGACGCCCGCCGCGCCTGGGGTGTCGACGTCCGCATCGCGCGTATCTTCAACACCTATGGCCCGCGCATGGCCTTCGACGACGGCCGCGTCGTCTCCAATTTCATCGTCCAGGCGCTCCGGGGAAAACCCCTCACCCTCTTCGGCGACGGCAAGCAAACCCGCTCCTTCTGCTTCGTGAAGGACCTCATCGAAGGCATCCTCGCCCTCGCCCGCTCCGGGCCGCTCGAAAGCCCCGTGAACCTCGGCAACCCCGAGGAATTCACCATTCGTGAGCTCGCCGAAGAAGTCCTCCGCCTCCTCGGCTCCGACCTCGAAATCATCCACGCGCCTTTGCCCGCCGACGACCCGCGCCAGCGCAAGCCCGACATCACCCGCGCCCGCGAGCTCCTCGGCTTCTCCCCGCGCGTCGCCCTCCGCGACGGCCTCCGCGCCACCGTCACCGACTTCCAGGCCCGGCTCGCCGAGCGCGGCCCGAAAGGACGATAGGCCCGCCATGGTCCGGATCGCGATCCTCGCGACGCACCCGATCCAGTACCAGGCGCCGCTCTACCGCGCCCTCGCCGCCCGCGAGGACGTCGCGATCAAGCTCTTTTTCTGCTGGGATTTTGGCGTCAAAGAGACCCGCGACCCCGGCTTCGGCAAGACCATCCGCTGGGACGTCCCCCTCCTCGAAGGCTACGATCACGAATTCGTGCCGAACGTCTCGAAACGCCCCGGCACGGACCATTTCTTCGGCCTCGTCAACCCCGGCGCATTTTCGCGCATGTCGGCATTCCGCCCCGACGTCATCATCGTCCACGGGTATGCCCATGCCACCGAGCACGACGTCATGCTGCGGGCCCGCCAGAAGGGCATCCCCGTCCTGCTCCGCGGCGAATCGAACCTTCTCGCCGAGCGCCCCGCGCACATCAGCCTTGCCAAGCGCCTCGCCTTGCCCCCGATCTTCCGCCGCCTCGGCGGCGCCCTCGCGATCGGCACCCTCTCCGCGCACTACTTCGAGCATTACGGCGTCCCGAAAGAGCGCGTCTTCATCGCGCCCTACACCGTCGACAATTCGTTCTTCCAATCCCAGACGGGCTCCGTCCGCGAAGAGGCCCGCGCCTTCCGCAAAGAGCTCGGCATTCCCGAGGACGACCTCGTCGTCAATTACGCCGCCAAGCTCATCCCCGTGAAGGGCTGCGCCGATCTGATCCGCGCCTTCGCCGCGCGCCCGCGCCCGAATGCCCACCTCGTCCTCATCGGCGACGGCCCGCTCCGGGGCGAGCTCGAATCCCTCGCCCGCTCTCTCTCCGCCCGCGTGCATTTCGTCGGCTTCGTCAACCAGAAGCGCATGCCGGCCGCGTATGCCCTCGGCGACGTCTTTGCCTTGCCCTCGCGCTTCGAGCCCTGGGGCCTCGCCGTCAACGAGGCCATGAACCTCGGCCTCCCCATCATCGCCTCCGATCAGGTCGGCGCCGTCCCCGACCTCGTCGGCCCTGACAATGGCTGGGTCTTCCCCGCGGGCAGCGTCCCTGCGCTGACGCGTGTCCTCGACGAGGCCCTCGCGCACCCCGACGCCCGCGTTTCCCGTGGAAAAGCCTCCCTGCGCCGCATTGCCGCGTGGGACATCCCTCACACCGCCGAAGGCTTCGTCCGCGCGGCCCGCGCCGTCTGGTCGCGCTCATGAAGCTCGCGTTCCTCTGCCCCGACCTCGTCGACGCGCCCCACGGCGGCATCCCCACCGTGAGCCGCCAGATCCTCCGCCAGCTCGAACGTATCGCCGCGGAGCGCCGCGTCCCTCTCGAATACGACGTCTGGGCCCTGCACGACGCGCCCCACGACGCGCGCGACGTCGCCCGCGAAGTCGGCCTTCAAAAACCCCCGCAATGCTTCCTCTCCTTCGGCGGCTCTCGCCTCGGCATGCTCGCCGCCGCCGCGCGCGAGCGCTCGGATGCCGACCTCGTCTTCACGACCCACATCGGCCTCGGCCCCGTCGCGCGCCTCCTTCGCGCTCGAAATGTCCCCGTGGTGCAGTTCCTCCACGGCGTCGAATGCTGGCGCCCCTTGCCCGCCCACCAGCGCGTCGGTATCTGGGGCACCAATCTTTTGATCAGCAACAGCGCCTTTACGCTCGGCCGCTTCCTCGACTGGAACCCCGAACATCGATCGACCCCGAGCAAGGTCTGCTGGCTTGGTCTCTCCAATGATCGCGCCACCCGTGACATCGCGCCTCCGCCGGAAGACGCCGGCCTCTCCGCCCTGATCGTCGGCCGCATCCACCCCGAGGAGCGCTACAAGGGCCACGCCGAGCTCATCTCGATCTGGAACCACGTCCGCCGCCAGTGCCCCGGCGCGCGCCTCGACATCGTCGGCGACGGCGCCGCGCGCCCCGCGTACGAGGCCCAAGCCAAACGCCTCGGCCTCCTCGAGAACGGCGCCGTCCGCTTCTGGGGCCGCATCCCCGACGACGAGCTCCGCGCCCTCTACCAGCGCACCACCGTCTTCGCCATGCCGAGCCGCGGCGAGGGCTTTGGCCTCGTCTACCTCGAGGCCAACGCCGCGGGCGTCCCGTGCATCGGCTCGCTCGACGACGCCGCGCGCGAGGTCATCGTCGACGGCGAGACCGGCCTCTCCGTGCGGTACGGCGATCACGAGGGCCTCGCGCGTGCCCTCGTCGAGCTCTTCAGCGACGCCGCCTTCCGCACCCGCCTCGGCCGCGCCGCCCGCGCGCGTGTCCTCGCCTCGTTCACCGAGGACCATTTCGGCGCGCGCATCTGGGACGCCCTCGCCGAGCTCCACCCCCGCGCCTTCGCGGCAAGCACCGTATGAGCGCCGGGCAGGCCGAGCAACCGACCGAACGATTGGGCGCGCCCGGCATGGCCGAGCGCGTCCTTCGTGGCGTCGCCGCGATGAGCGTCGTCGCGATCGTCGGTTATGTCGGCCAGTTCGTCGTCGTCCCCATCGGCATGCACGCCTGGGGCCCTGCGCGTTATGGCGAATGGACCTCGCTCTCGGCCCTCGTCGCGTTCCTGACGATGACCGACCTCGGCGTCCAGTCGCATGTCGTCAATCGCATGTGCGCGCATCACGCGCGCGGCGATCACGACCTCTTCCTCGCCGACCTCCACAGCGCCCTGCGCCTGCAAGGCCCGCTCGCGATCGGCATCTGGGTCCTCGCCGCGCTCGTCACCGCGGTCTTGCCGCTCGAAACGTGGCTCGGCATCACCACCGCGACGCACCTCGAGACGTACCTCACGCTCGCGCTCCTCGGCATCGAGCTCCTCATCGGCGTCCCACTCGGCGCCGTCCGCGGCACCTACCGCGCCACCGGCCAGCTCGTCCGCGCCGCTTATCTCACGGCCATCAAGCGCGCCGTCGAGATGGCCTTGCCCGCCGCGCTCATGCTCGCGGGCGCGCGGTTTCCCACGGTCGCGCTCGCCCGTGTCGTCTGGGCCCTCGTGCTCGACGCGTACGTCCTGCGCGACCTCCACCGCCAGAACCCCTGGTTCCGCCTCACGCCCCTCGGCGGCGATCGTGCGACGGGCCTGCGCATGCTCGCGCCCGGCGCGCTCTTCTTGCTCGCGGGCCTCGGCGAGTTCCTCGCCAACCAGGGCAACCTCCTCGTCGTCCAGTCCGTCATCGGCGGCGAGGAGGTCTCTCGTTTCGCGACCCACCGCAACATCGCGAACATGGGCCGCATGCTCTCGATCCAGTTCACGACCGTCGTCTGGCCCGAGCTCACCGCGCTCGACGCCCTCGGCGATCCTTCGCGCCTCGTCCGCGCGCATCGCACCACGGCCAAGCTCTCGGGCTTCGTCATTGGCCTCGCGCTCCTCGGCTTCTTGCCCCTCGCCGAGCCGGTTTACTCCGCGTGGACGCTCAAAAAACTCTCGCTCGACCTTCCCACGCTCGGGATGCTCGTCACGCAGGCCATCCTCTGGGGGTTCTGGGGCGTCGGCTCCACCGCGCTCCTCGCGACGAACCGCCAGGGCCGCGTCGCGGTCCTGCTCACGGCGAACGCGGCGCTCGTGTTCGTCCTGTCCGTCCTCTTCGTCCCGCGCTTCGGCATTCGGGGCGTCGCGGCGGCCGCGCTCCTCGCGGATCTCGCCCTCGCGGCCTGGATCGTCCCGCGCGCGGCCTGCCAGGCGCTCGGCGACCGGTTCGGCGGCTACGCCCGTGAAATCCTGGGCGCGCTCGGCCTCGGCTTGCTCGTCCCGGCCGCGGCCTCGGCCGGCCTTTGGTTTTTCCTCCCCGAGGGCCTCGTCCGGGCCATCGTCGTGCCGCCCGTGTTCGGCGCCCTCGCGCTCACGCTCTTCTGGATCGCGCTCGCCCCCGAGGAGCGCGAAACTGCCCGGGGGATCGCCGGGAACATCCGTCGAAAGCTCGGCGGCACGCGGGGAGATGCCGCATGATCCTGACCTGCGACACGAAGGACAAAGCCTCATGAAAGACAAACACATCCTCGTGACGGGAGGCTTCGGCTTCCTCGGCAGCCATCTCGTCGAGCGCCTGCTCGCGGACGAAGACGCGCGTGTCCACGTCGTCGACAACCTCAGCACGAGCCCCCTCGATCACGAGGCCTACGTGCGCCGCGTGAACGACCCGCGCCTCACATACGACATCCTCTCCATCGAGGACTATTTCGCGCGCGGCTCGTTCGCGCCTTTCGCCGAGATCTACCACCTCGCCTCGGTCGTCGGCCCTGTCGGCGTCCTCGGGCATGCCGGCAAGATCACGAAGAGCATCACGGACGACACCTACCGCGTCATCGACATCGCGAACCGCTCTGGTGCGCGCCTCTGCGACGTCTCCACGAGCGAGATCTACGGCGGCGGCCGCGATGGGTACTGCTCCGAGAACGACAACAAGATCATCACGCCCAAGGTCTCGGTCCGCCTCGAGTACGCCGTGGCCAAGCTCGCGTGCGAGATCGCGCTCGTCAACACGTGCAAGGTCTCGGACCTCTTCGCCGTGATCATCCGCCCCTTCAACATCGCGGGGCCGCGCCAGTCGGGCAAGGGCGGGTTCGTCTTGCCGCGCTTCATCAAGCAATGCCTCGCGGGCGAGCCGCTCACGGTCTACGGCGACGGCAGCATGATCCGCGCCTTCACGCACGTCGTCGACGTCGCCGAGGGCATCGTCCGGGCCTTGCGCCTCGGCCGTCGCGGCGAGGCCTACAACATCGGCAACCCGCAGAACAAGATCAGCATCCGCGACCTCGCCGAGCGCACCGTGCGCATCACCGCCTCCGAGAGCCGCATCGATTACGTCGACCCGAAGGCCCTCTTCGGCCCACTCTTCGAGGAGGCGAACGACAAGTATCCGGACGCCGACAAGGCCATGGGCGAGCTCGGCTGGCGTCCTCGTTTCGACCTCGACACCGTCATTCGCGACAGCGTGGAGTACATTCGTGCGGGGCGCCTCGACTGAAATGCCCTCGCCGCCGAAGCTTTCACCGAGGCCGCCCGTTCGAGAGGGAGACGTGCGCCCGCGCGTCTCCGTCGTCATGCCGACGTACAAGCGCGCGCGCCTCCTCGGCGCCACGTTGCGCTCGATCCTCGCCCAAACGTACGGCGATTTCGAGCTCCTCGTCCGCGACGACGGCCCGGGCGGCGACGGCACCGAGGAGGCCGTGCGCGAGGCCGCGGCCGGCGATCCGCGCGTCAAATACCACCACAACCCCAAAAACCTGCGCATGCCGGCGAACCTCAACGCCGGCATCGAGGACGCCGCCTCCGAGCTCATCGCGGTTTGCCACGACCACGACCTCTACCACCCCGACTTCCTCGCCGAGCTCGTGCGCCTGCTCGACCGCCACCCGCGCGCGCTCTTCGCGCACACGGGCCTCGAAATGGTCGACCAGGACGACCGCCCCCTCGGCGCCGTGCACGTCGGCCCCTGGCCCGAGCTCACGCGCGGCCGCGTCTGGCTCGACTTCATGCTCCGGAGCTTCAGCTCCCCGGTCTGCGCGTTGACCCTCGTCCGGCGCGAGGCGCACGAGCGGTACGGCCTCTACGACCCTACCTTCGGCTTCATCGCCGACGTCGAGATGTGGATGCGCCTCTGCGAACACGGCGACGTCGCGTATGCCGCGCGCCCCCTCGTCCGCGTGCGCAATCGCGAGGACGGCCACGACGTCGACGTCAATCCCTGGCCGATCCACGCCTTCTCCTTCGCCATTCACCGCAAATACGTCCCGCGCCACTTCCAGGGCCCCCTGCGCCTCGTCAAGGAGGCCGCGCTCGCGCTCCGCGCCGACAAGCAGGTCCTCCACGAGGTCGGCTCGCGCCTCCGTCACGGAAAACCCATCGGCCTCGGCGCCTCGCTCGGCCCCCTCCGCGAAAGCGCGGGCCCGCTCTCCCGTGCCCTTTTGCCCCTCGTGGGCCCGCTCGAATCCCTTCTTTCGGAGAAACGCTCGTGAAGACCTCGCTCCTCGTCGGCCAGAGCCCCCTCGGCATGATTCCGCGCATCCTCGACGAGATCGAGGGCACGCGGATCCTCGACGTCGGCTGCGGCGTCGGCGTCTATGGCTTCATGCTCCGGCACCGCTGGCAGGACACGCCGATCGGCTTTCGCCAGGTCCGCGATTACGACCGCCGCGACCCGCGCCTCGACGAACCCGAGCTCCTCAGCGGCTGCGACCTCACGGTCCACAACCTCCGCCGCACCGCCCATCACCGGAGCTACGACGAGCTCGTCCTCGCCAGCGCCGACGCCCTCCCCTACCCCGACGATTACGTCGACACCCTCCTCTGCATCGAGGTCCTCGAACACCTCGACAAACCCGCGGCACTGCGCGCCCTCCGCGATTTCGAGCGCATCGCCCGAAAGCGCATCGTCATCACCGTCCCGCGCGAATCGCTCGACCCGCACACGGGCCACGACGAGCGCGCCTTCTTGCGCCTCGACACCCCCGACGCCGACGTCCAGGCCTGGACCTTCGCCGAGACGCACCGCTCCGCCTTCAGCCCGGCCGAGCTCCGCTCGCTCGGCTTTCGTTGCGGCCGCAAGGTCGAGCCGGGCCCGCGCGCGCCGCTCCAGCTCGCGATGGCCCTCTGGCAGACCTACGGCCCGCCCGGCGGCCAGCTCCTCGCCGTGAAGGACCTCGACAAACCCGAGCGCAAGAGCTCCGGCGCCCTCCCCCAGGCGCCCACGATCACCGAGGGATTCCCCGATTACCGGCCCGCGGAGCGCCGCCCCGCGCATACCCCTGCCGCCGAGATCGGCTGAACCGCACGGCGCATGGACGCGACGCTTGAAAGGCCCTTCACGCCCGCCACGGGCGCCCGCGCGGGAGGTCTCCTCGACCGTCGTTACGGCCCGCTCGTCCCCCATGCGCTGCTCGTGTTCATCGGCTTCGTCACGCTCTGGCTCGCCGAAGAGCCCGCCACCACGCTCTACGTCACCGGCGCCGCCGTCTGCGTCGCCTATCCGTGGATCATTTTCCTCGAGATTCGACGCGCGCCGCTCGGCTTGAGCCCGATCTCCTTTTATTTCGGCTGGAACATCATGTCCCTCGGCCTCGCGGCCATCCACCACGCGAACAAGCTCGCCGAGGGCCTTCCGATTCGCTTCAGCGTCCAGAAGATCTATCCGGACGAGCTTGCCGCGGGGTATGTCATGTACCTCGTCGGCGCGTTCGGCCTCCACGCGGGGCTCCAGCTCATACGCCCGATCCCTGAACCCGGAGAGCGCCCGCCGCCCATGGGCTCAGGCTTTTTGGCCCTCTGGTCGCTCGGCGTCTTCATGCGATTCATCGGCCCCATCATCGACGTCGGCGGGTTCGGCGCCTTCAGCGGCCTCGTGCAATGGGGTTCGCTCGCGGCGCTCACCGGCTTCGTCGCGCACCAAGGCGCAAACCACCGGCGCGCCTCCTTCTGGATCCTCTTCACCCTCGGCACGGTCGTCGAATTCATCGTCAACCTGCGCGCGGGCTCGAAGGCGTTCCTCATGTTCAGCTTCCTCCCCGCCGGCATCCTCTTCACCCGCCAGCGCCCCTTGCGCCGCTGGCTTCCGGTCCTCGGCATTGCGCTCAGCGTCTTTTACCTCGGCGTCGTCGCGCCCGTCGTCTCCGCCGCCCGCCAGGCGGACGCGGTCGCCGGGGAAAACCAGAGCGACCGCATCGTCCGCACCTACACGCAAGGCGATTATGGGGAGGGCGACGGCATCGAGGAGCAGACCGCCGCCTTCTTCGATCGCTCCTTCGAGCCCATCCCCGCGTCCTTCCTCTATGGCGAGGTCGAGCGGCATGGCCTCCGCTGGGGCGACACCTTCGATTACCTCGCCTACGCCTTCGTCCCCCGCCTCTTCTGGCCCGACAAACCGACCGTCTCCCGCGGCGGCTGGTTCTACTATTACATCGGCGCCGCCCGCAGCGAGGCCGAGGCCACGACCTCGGTCGCGCAGACCGCTGCCGGCGAGCTTTACTGGAACTTCGGTTTCCCCGGTGCCCTCTTCGGCATGGGCGTGATTGGCGCCTTGTTTGGCTTCCTCTGGCGGCTCACGACGCCGTTTCCCGAACAGGACCCCATCCGCCTCGTGCTTTACATCGCCCTCTGCTTCAACATGATCGACATGGCCGAGGCGGGCACCACCCTCGTCAACATCGTGTTCCGCGCCCTCGTCCTCGTCCCCTCGATGCTCCTCCTCGACCGCGCGGCGCGAAAGCGCGCGGAGGCCGCCCCCTCGGAGGCACGAGCCCTATCATGATCCCCGCCGCCCTCTCCCGCCTCGCCCACGCCTTGCCGCCGGTTTGTCACGCGCGATTGCCGCGCAACGGCCTCGGCAACATGCTCCTCGTCTGGGCGCGCGCCGCGGCGTTCGCCGAGCTCAATGGATTGCCCCTCGTCACCACGGGCTTCGGGGCCGTGCGCCTCGGCCCGTGGCTCCGCGGCGAGCGCCAGAAGCGCATTTACGTCGCCGATTTCCTCCCGCCCCACCCGGCGCGCCTCGCGCATGCGACCACGCTCGCGCTCACGGGCAACGTCGTCCGCGAGCCCCGGGTGGCGCGCCTCCCCGAAGGCCCCGCTCCCAAGGGCACCGTTTACGTCTACGACGCCCTCCCCGACTTCTTCATGAGCTTCGCCGAGCACCGCGATTTCCTGCGCCGGCGCCTCCTCGCGATGCTCGCGCCCGCGCGCCGGAGGGCCCTCGACGCGGCCGAGGCTCCGTTCATCGGCGTCCACGTCCGCGGCGGCGATTTTGGCCCCCTCGCGCCGGGGCACGACCTCTCCCGCTCCCTCGGCCCCACGCCGCTCTCCCATTTCATGCGGCTCATCGAGGGCATTCGCGCGATCGTCGGCGAGCCCGTCCCCGTCACCGTCTTCTCCGATTCGAGCGACCGCGAGCTCGCCCCCTTGCTCGCATTGCCGCGGACCACGCGCGCCCCCGAGCGCCCGGCCATCGTCGACCTCCTCTTGCTCGCGCGGAGCCGCGTCATCATTCCCTCCGCGTGGAGCACCTTCAGCATGTGGTCCGCTTTCCTCTCCGACGCCCCCGTCCTGCTCCATCCCATGGAGCACGAACACCTCCGCTCGATCCGCCCCGCCTCCCTCAATCGCCGCTTCTACGAGGGCACCGTCCCCCAAAACATCGCCGATTGGCCCTCGCTCCTCCGTGAAAACCTCGCCGCCTTGAAAACGAGGACCCCATGAGCGGCCTCCGAACGCGCCTCCAGCAAGCCGCGCGCCTCGTCGGCCTCGATCCCGCGGCGCTCCGCGACCTCACCCGCGGCCTCCCGCGGTTTGCCCGCGACGCCCGCGCTTATCACGCGGCGCACGGCGGCCGCGGCCCCTTCCCGCTGAAACCCTCCTCGCTCTATCCGATCGTCACCGACTGGCGGGAGAGCGCCGGCCTCGCGAGTGGCCATTACTTTCACCAGGACCTCTGGGCCGCGCGAAAGCTCCACGCCCGCCGCCCCGCGCGCCACGTCGACGTCGGCTCGCGCATCGACGGCTTCATCGCGCACCTGCTCGTCTTCATGCCCGTCGAGGTCGTCGACATCCGCCCCCTCGAAAGCAAGCTCGAAGGCCTCACCTTCGTGCAGAGCGACGCCACCACGCTCGATCGATTCCCCTCGGGCAGCGTCGAATCCCTCTCCAGCCTCCACGCCGTCGAGCATTTTGGCCTCGGCCGTTATGGCGACCCGATCGATCCCGACGGCTGGCAAAAAGCGATGCGCTCGCTCGCGCGGATCCTCGCCCCGGGCGGCCGCCTTTACTTCTCGGTCCCCATGGGCCGAGAGCGCCTCGTCTTCAACGCGCACCGCATCTTCTCGCCGCGCACGGTCCTCGACACGTTCACCTCAACCGGCCTCTCGCTCGTCTCGTTCTCGGCCGTCGACGACGCCGGCGACCTCGTCGAGCATGCGGACCCTGCCCATTTCGAGTCCGCGCACCACGCGTGTGGCCTCTTCGAGCTCGGCCGATGAGCGAGGGACGAGGCACGACCGAGCCGGCCCGTATTGCCGGCCTCGACACGCTCCGCTTCGTCGCGGCGGCGATGGTCGTCCTCAGCCACCTCGGCCCCCCGCCTTTGCTCGCGGGCCTCGAACGCACGCACCGCCTGTCCTTTCTCCTCTCTGCCTCTTATGGCGTCGCCTGGAACGGCCCGGCCGCGGTCATCGTCTTTTTCGTCATCTCGGGCCTCTGCATCCATTGGCCCACCCTCACGCGGCGCCCGTATTGGCCCGAGTATTTCGTCCGCCGCTACGTCCGGATCGGCATCCCCCTCCTCGCCTCGATTGCCCTCTCCTCCGCGGTTGGCATTCCTTACGTCGGCCTCTCCGAATCGATCCTCTGGAGCCTCCAGTGCGAGCTCGTCTATTACACGCTTTATCCGGTCCTCCTCGCGCTTCGTGATCGATTCGGCTTTCGTCCGCTCGTCGCCGCCTCGTTTGCCCTCGCGACCGCGGTGATCGTCCTCGTGGATCCCCGCGCGCTCCCGTATCCGGCGTACGGCTGGGCGCTGCAATGGATCATCGGCTTGCCTTGCTGGCTGCTCGGCTGCCTGCTCGCCGAGCGGATCCACGAACGCCCGGCGCGGACGAACCCCCGCATCTGGTCGTGGCGCCTCGCCGTCTGGCTCGCGAGCGCGGTGGCCCTCGCGCTCCGGTTTCATTCTCCGATCGGTTATCCCTGGACGCTGAATGCCTTCTCGCTCCTCGTCTACGCGTGGCTCCTCGTGGAGATCCCACACCTCGCGACCGTGCGCGTGCCTCGTTTCTCCGAGCGCCTCGGCCTCTTCAGCTATTCGCTTTACCTCGTCCACCTCGCCGCGTGGGAGGTCTTCAAGAAATACTATCGCTTGAAGCTCGGCTACCTCGTCGACTGGTCGCTCCTCATGGCTCTCTCGCTCGGCGTCGCGTACCTCTTTTTCCTGGTCTGCGAGGACCCCTCGCAGAAGCTCGCGCGGCGTCTCGCGAAATCGCTCCGCCCGAAACCCGCGACGCCGCTGCCGGCCGCCTGACGCGCGCCATGCGCCCGAACCTCCGCGCCGCCGCGATTCTCTCCCTCACCTTCGCCGCCGGCGCGCTCGCCAGCGCGCTCGTTTTGCGCAACACGGACAAACGCGCCTCGTCTCCACGCCCCGAGGCCACGGTCCCCGCCCGCGTCCCCCTCCCGCCCGAGCATCTCGGCGCGCTCTCGCTCTTCATCCTCGCCGGCCAGTCCAACATGTCGGGCCGTGCGCCCCTGCCAAACCCTCTCCCACCGGCGATTCCCGGCGTCTACATCTTCGGCAATGATGGCCGCTGGCACGAGGGCCGCGAACCCGTCGATTTCGCCGAGGACCAGATCGACGACGTCTCCGCCGACCCCGGCGCGGGCGCCGGCCCCGCCGCGGCGTTCGCGGCGGCGCTCCGCGACAAACGCGGTGGCCACCCGATCGGCCTCGTCCCTTGCGCGAAAGGTGGCTCGTCGCTCGCGGAATGGCGCCGCCACCTCGGCGAGCACACCCTGTATGGCTCGTGCCTCAAGCGCGCCCGCGCGGCGTCCACGGCGGGCACGATCTCGGGCGTGCTTTTCTTTCAGGGCGAAACGGACGCCATGGATCCCGCGCTCACGGCGGCGGATGCCCACCCCAATCCTTCCCACTGGGCCGCCGCATTCCAATCCTTCGTCGCCGACCTCCGCCGCGACCTCGGCGCGCCCGATCTCCCCCTCGTCTTCGCCGAGCTCGGCCCGCCCCCCACGGACGGCCGTTTCCCCGCGTGGGAACGCGTGAAGGAGCAACAACGCGCGGTCATGATTCCGGGCGTCGCGCGCATTCGCACGGACGACCTGCCGCTCCAGGACGCGGTGCATTTTGGACTCGAAGGGTACGAGGCCATCGGGAAGCGGTTTGCCGAGGCGATGGACGGGCTCTTGCGGCGGGAGTGAGGGACCGGCCGGCGGAGCGGCCGCGACAAGAGGGATTGCGCAGTCACGCAACGACGGAAGGCAGCGCGTTGCGTGGCGCAGCGACCGACCCAAGGCGTCCTTTCGCGCCGAGCCCCGCGCGGAGGCTTCGAGATCGCCCTTTCAACGACGGAGACCACCACCACCCTCCACGTTGGTCCGACCGTTGCAGTGCCATGGCCTGCGTGAACGTCGTCGCCTTCGGTCGCCGGCTCGTATTTCGCCGGTGACACGAGAGGCGCGTATTGCTCGGCCCTGGGTCGCGCCCGCACCACCGACGAGGTGCTCTCCGCCGAGGGTCCGACCCCTGCGACGAGGGGGCGGATGCGCCGGGGCCGTCCCGCGAGGTGGAAAGGTCACAATGAACAATCGCGCCACGGGTGGGCTTTGTATCAACACGGAGCGTCAGGAGTTCCGCAATGAGTTGAGGCAGGACGGGTTGCTGACGCCGATCCAGCAGTTGTGCGAGCCGAAGCTCCTCGCCTCCCTCGCCCAGCTCGGGGCGGGGGCCGTGCTCATCGCGGGCGCCACGGTGCTCCTGGTGAAGGTGAGCTATGGGTTCCTGCCGCTGAGCCTCACGATCATCGCGCGGCAACAGCGCGTGCTCAAGAACCTCCTCCACGAGGCTGCTCACCGCAACCTCTCCAGGAACAAGCAGGCGAATGACCTGCTCGGCCGCTACGTGCTGGCGCCGCTTTCCTTCGAGAACTTCACCGTGTATCGCACGCAGCACGCGCGCCACCACGCCCTCCTCGGCTCCGCCGACGACCCGGATCGCGTGGACGTCGGCGTCGCGGGGCACGACGAAAAGACGGCCATGGGTGTCTACGCCGGCCTCCTTTTCAATCGGTCGCAATGGAAAAGCTCGATCGGGGAGAGCCTCCCGGGGATGACGGGCCGGCAACGCTGGGAGATCGTCTCGTTCTGGATGGCCCTCTCGGTCGTCCTCGGCGCCGCGGTCGGCGTGGGCGGCGTGGCGGCCGTCCTCGGCTCGTGGATGCTCTCCAAGGCGACCGCCTACCACGCCATTCAATGCTTCGCCGAGCTCTGCGATCACGCGCGGCTGCCGTCCTCGTCGGTATTTGAATACACGCGGAACATGCCGAAGAACGTCTGTTCCATCCTGCTGAACCCGTACAACGACAATTACCACCTCACCCATCACCTCATGCCCAGCATACCGATGCGGAGCCTGGCGAGGGCGCATGCGCTGATGATGAGAAACAAGCGCTACAGCGAGGCAATCCACTGCGACGGGTATTTCTGGGGCAAGCGCCCCGTCACGAGGACCTGGACGTCTCCCGTGCAATCGCCTCGACCATGCGGGGGCCTCTCGACCCCGTCGAACGTCACCTACGCCGAAAGCCAATCCTAGGAGACATCGAACGATGTTCAGCGCCGCGTCCCAGGGATTTTTGACCTCTCTCTCTCTGATCGTCGCGATCGGCAGTCAGAACGCGTTCGTCTTGCGACAGGGGCTGGCCGGCCGCCACATCGTCCTCGTATGCCTCATTTGCTCGGTATGCGACTTCGTGCTGATGAGCGCCGGGGTCCTGGGCCTGGGTGCGAACCTCGGCTCGCGGCCCTGGCTCTCATGGCTTCTCGCCTGCGGGGGCACCGTCTTCTTGTTCTGTTATGGTGCGCGCGCGCTTCGGTCTGCATGGAAACGAGAGAGCACGCTCGACGTCGAAGCTCACGGGGCGCGAGCCGCTCCCGTCTCGCTCCTCGGGGCCGCAGCAGCGACGCTCGCCGTGACGCTCCTCAATCCACACGTCTATCTGGACACCGTGGTGATGGTCGGCGGGATAGCGACCTCGTTGTCCAGCGGCGAGCGCGTGCTCTTTCTGGTGGGCGCCTCGCTGGCGAGCGCCTCGTGGTTCTTTTCGCTCGGCCTTGGCGCGCGGAAGTTGCGCCCCGTCTTCGCCCGCCCGAGCGCGTGGCGCGTGCTCGACGGTCTGATCGGCGTCGTCATGTGGGTCATCGGGTTCTCGCTGGCCGGCCATGTCGTGAGGACCATCCCCACCTGAGGCTCCGTCACAAACTGGCCTCCTCCCCGCGCCCCCGGCTACGCTCGCCTCGCCCCTCGTGGGCTCGGGTGACCCCATGGCCGTTCAAATCGCATCCGGCGCCACCGCAATGTGCAGCTTCGGCATGGCGCCCGCCTCGATCATGGTCCTGCCTGCGAACATGGTCAATGCGACCGCGTCCGCCGCGAACATCGCCGACATGGTGACCGCGACCAATGTCCTCCCCTTCGGCGCGTGCACCTCGATGGCGAATCCCACGGTCGCTTCGGCCACGGCTGCCGCCATGGGCGTCCTCACGCCCATGCCCTGCGTCCCCGTCCCCGCGGGCACGTGGCTCCCCGGCAGCACCAAGGTGATGCTGAAAAGCCTGCCCACCCTCCACAACTCCTGCCAGCTCATGTGCTCGTATGGCGGCGTGATCCAGATCCTCAGCCCGGGCCAATTCAAGGTCATGGCCGGCGGATGAGCTCCCCGTCCCCCGCGCCCCCGTCCGAGAACCTGCTCCTCGAATTCACCCGCACCGCGCAGGCCGACGAATCGTTTGTCTTACCAGACGGCGAGGTCACGTATGTCCTGCGCACCGAGGGCGGCGGCGCCGAGACCGTCACGATCGACTGGACGCCCGCGCTCTTCGCCGACCTCGACGCCGTCCGCCGCCCCGGCTGCGATCCCGCCATCGTCCAGCGCCTCGGCCGCGCCCTCCGGCGATTCCTCGCGCCCGCGGGCTGGTCTCGCCACGAGGAAAACATCCTCGCCGCCTCCTCGCGCGGCGATCCGGTGCGGATCACGTTCCGCTCGAATGCCGCGGAGCTTTATGCCTTACCCTGGGAGCTCCTGACGCTCAAATCGAGCGGCCAGCACCTCGGCGAGCTGCCCGAGGTCCTCGTCCGTTATGCCTGGCCCGAGAGCACCACGCGCCCCGAGGATCCCTCGCCCTTGCCCGAAGGCGGGCGAATCCTCTTCGGCTGGTCCGCCGCCGCTGGCGCCGTACCCCTCGCCGAACAATCGAATGCCCTCCGCGCCGCCGCCGAGCGTGGCCATCACCCTTTTGATCCGGCCCGCGACGTCATCGACCACCTCTCGCTCGGCCGCCTCTCCCGCATCCTCGAAAAGGCCGCCGCGTCGGGAGAATGCATCCACGTCCTCCACCTCCTCTGCCACGGCACCCAGGTCGGACAAACGCACGGCCTCGCCTGGGACGCGGACGACGGCAGCGGCGAGCGTGTCCTGCTCGACGCGGGCAAACTGCGGCAGCTCCTCGCGCCCCACGCGGGCCGCATTCGCCTCGTCGTGCTCTCGGCCTGCGACAGCGGCAATCCCGGGCAGATCGGCAATCACCTCGGCAGCGTCGCCCAGAACCTCCACCAGGCCGGCATCCAGGCCGTCGTCGCCTCCCGCTTCCCCCTCTCCGTCCCGGGCTCGATCACCTTCACCGAAGTCTTTTACGACAAACTCCTCGTCGAGCCCGCGTCCGTCGAAGACGCGCTCCTCGCTGCCCGGCAGCGCCTCCTCCGCGAAGGCGTAGAAAGGCTCGACTGGGCGAGCCTCACCCTGCACGCGCGCCCCGAGGACGGCGACGATACCCGCCCGATCGCCTTTCGCCCTTATCGAGGTCTCCTCGCCTTCCACGCCGCGCATCGCCGGTTTTTCTTCGGCCGCGAGTCCGAAATCGAGGAGACGCTCGCCGACCTCGCGGCCCTCGCCGCCGCGGAAAAACCTCGTTTCCTCGTGGTCGCGGGCGCCTCGGGCACGGGCAAATCGTCCATGGTCCTCGCCGGCGTCGTCCCGCGCCTGCTCGATCGCGGCGCCGCGCGTGAAGGCGCCGCGGACGCCGCGGATTTCAAACGCGCGGTCGAGCGGCTCGCGCACCTCCTCGGGCGCAGGAGCCCGGGCGCCGCCGCGCAACAGGCGCTCTCCGTGCTCCACCGCGAAATCACGGCGCTCGCCACGGCCGCGGGCGGCGCGTGGGAGGCGGTCGTCATGCGCCCCGGTGCGACGCCGCTCGCCGCCCTCGAATCGGCGATCGCCGCGCGCCGCGACAAGGACATCCCTTTCCTCCTCGTCGTCGATCAATTCGAGGAGATCTTCACCCACGTGCAGGATCCGGCCGAGCGGCAGGCATTCGCCGCCGAGCTCTGGAAGCGCTGTTCCGGCGAGGGCAACATCCATTGCATCACCAGCATGCGCGTCGATTTCGTGGGCGAGTGCGGACAGATCGTCCTCGACGCGAGCACGGGCCTAAGGCTCGATCGCGTGGCCTACGACGAGGCGCACCGCGTCTTCGTCGCGCAGATGGGCCCGGCGCAGCTCCGCACCGTGATCGAGGAGCCCGCGCGCAAGGTCGGCCTCTCCCTTTCGCAGGGGCTCGCGAGCCGCATCATCGCCGAGGTCGGCGCCGAGCCCACGGCCTTGCCGCTCGTCGAATATGTCCTCGACCTCCTCTGGCAAAAGCGCCAGGGAAAAACCCTCGACGTGGCCCGGTACGAGGAGCTCGGCGGCGTGTTCGGCGCGCTCGAACGAATGGCGGACGCCGTCGTCGACGAGCTCGACGAGCCTTCGCAAAAGCTCGCCCGCCGGCTCTTCTCGCGCCTCACCCATTTCGGCGAGGGCGGCGCCTCGAACACGCGCCGTCGAGTCCCTCTCGCGCGCATCCTCCCCGCTGATCCGGAGCGGCGCGCGCGCTTCGAGGCCTTGCTCGAACGATTCATCGACGCGCGCCTCGTCTCGCGTCAGGACGAAGGCGGCCGCATCGTGGTCGAGGTCGCGCACGAGGCTTTGCTCCGGAGGTGGAAGCGCCTCGCCGCCTGGCTCGCCGAGGATCGTGCGCGCGTCGCCGAAATCGGCAAGCTCGAACGCTGGGCCGCCGATTACAAGACCCACGGCGCCCTCCTCCGCGGCGCCCAGCTCGGGTATGCCAAGCAGATCCGCGCGCAGGCCGAGGACGAGCTCGACGACGACACGCGCGCCATGATCGAGGCGAGCGAGCACGCGGAGGAAGCCGAAGCCGAGAAGGCGCGCGCAAAGCAGAGCGTCGAGCGGCGCAAGCTCTACGCCGGCGCCGTGGGCGCCGTGATTGTGGCCGTCGCCATGACGCTCCTCGCGCTCCGCACGACCCGGGCCAGTGCCGAGGCCGACGCCTCGAGAAAGCAGGCGGAGCAGGGTCGCGCCGAGGCCGAAAAAGCGCACAAGCAGGCCGACACGGAGCGCGCCCTCGCTGAAAAACAATTGCGCATCGGCGGCGCCTTGAACCTCGTCGCGCGCCATCAGCATGCGGCCGCCGCGTCCGTCATGTCGGAGCGAAGCGGCCCGTTCCCCGAGCTCCTCACGGATTTCAGGCACCTCTCGCTGGCGCAGAGCCTCCTCGCTTTGCCCATTCCGAAGGTCACGCTCTCCGGGCACCACGAGAAGTTGTGGCACGCCACGTGGTCGCCCAAAGGCGACCGCTTCGTCACGGCCTCGGAGGACCAGGTGGCCCACGTCTGGGGGCGTGATGGCCGGGGCAAACCCCTCGCCCTCCGGCATGACGGCCCCCTCTCCTCGGCGGTCTTCGACCGGGAGGGCCGCCGCGTGCTCACGGCTTCCTTGAATGGCATCGCGAAGATCTGGGACGTCTCCGGCCCGGAGCCCGTGGTGCTCTCCGAGCTCCACGGAAAGGCGCCCGGCCTGTGCGCCGCCGTCTTCTCGCCCGACGGGAAACGCGTGGCCACCGCGACGAGCTTGGGCACCCTCGAAATGTGGGACCTCTCCCCGGTGACCGGCCCCGTCCTCGAAACGAGTTTTTCCGGGCATGACCACGTGGTCGCGTCCGTCGAATTCGATCCCGAGGGCAAACGCCTCGTCAGCGCCTCCTGGGACCGCACGGCGTGCCTCTGGGACGCCCGAAGAGGGACCCACGCCTGCCTCGAAGGCCACACGGCCCCCGTCGCGTCGGCCGCGTTCTCCGCGGACGGCAAGACGATCGTCACGGCCTCCTACGACGGCACCGCGCGCCTCTGGGACGTCGCGACGCGCAGGGAGATCGCCGTTCTCGAGGGCCACATGGGTCCCGTCAACCTCGCGGTCTTTCATCCGAAGACGAGCCACATCGTGGCCACGGCCGGCGACGACAACACGACGCGCATCTGGGCAAGAATCGACGAGGAGCCCGGCTCGCACGCGGTCGGCGCCGCCTCCTACGTGGAGCTCGCGGCCTTGGATGGCCACGAGGCCGACGTCACCACCGTCGCTTTTTCGCCGGATGGCGAGCGCCTCGTCACCGGCTCGTGGGACGAGACGGCGCGCATCTGGGACCTCGCGCGCCTGCCGCGGCCCGTCCTTCCGCGGATCCTCGGGCATTACGTGACGCAGGCGCTCGAGAGCCCGACGCAGGATCGCCTGATGCAGATCACGCCCGACGGCGACATGGCCGTCTACCTCGCATCCCCGAATGCCGAGGTGTACGAAGGCATTCACCCCGTCGGCCTCATTTCCCACGGAGAAACGTGGGTCCACACGGCCGCGTGGAGCCCCGACGGGAAACGTGTCGTCAGCGGGGGCGAGGCCGGCGACGTGGCGCTCACGCCCGTCGACGATCGCCTCGCCTCGCCGCCTCTCGCGCGGCTCCCCGTCCTCCCCTCGCGAATGCTCCCCAAGCACCACAAGGCGCCCATCGTCGCGCTCGCCTGGAATGCGGACGGGGATCGATTCATCAGTGTCACCGACGAAGACGCGCCGCTCGTCTGGGACGCGGACCACCCCGAACGCCCCCCGAACCCCCTCACGGCGTCGGCAGAGAAATGCGAACATCCGGGCGGTTCCACGGCACGCGCGCTCGTCCCTGCGAATGCGGGCGGCTTCACGTCCGTCGCGTGGAGCGGCAAACCGGGCGCGCGCCATATCGTCCTCGGCCGCGAGGACGGCTGCGCTTGGTGGGTCGACCTCGATGGCCGGGAAAAACCCGTGGTGCTCGGCCGCCACCACGCCACCCTCACCGCCGTCGCCATCTCCACGGACGGCGAGCGCGTCGCCACCGCCTCGCAAGACAGAACCGTGCGTATCTGGAAGCGCGATGGCACCTACGTCGAGCTCCCGCACCCGGCCCCCATCCTCTCCGTCGCGTTCGACGCGCGCGGCGAGCGCGTGATCACGCGGGCCCGGGACAACACCGTCGACGTGTGGAGGGTCGACGGCTCCGGCCAGGTGTTCGCCCTGGCAAACGCCGCCGCGACCTTCCCCATTGCAGCCTTCGACGTGAAGGGAAATGGAGTCCTCACCGTGGACGCGCGGGGCTTCCTCCAGCGCTGGGACGCCGAGCCTGCGGCCATCGTCGCGAGCCTCGAGCGCGCGAACGACGACTGCGCCACCGCGGCGCTCCGCGAACGTTACCTGGCCGAGGACAAGGACGACGCGATCAAAGGCTGCCGCGCGTGCGCCGAAAAGCAAGGGCTCGACCCCGACAATTGCACGCGCGACCTGAAGACCGGCGCGCTCGGATCCCAGAAATGATACCGTCCGTGTGAATCGAGGACGCCATGCCCGCGAAAGACCTCCACCTCCTCCTCAGCCACGACGACGACGGCAGCGCCTTCCTCGAAGGCGGCTTGCCCGCGGACGCGGCCGCGGAGCACGAAGAGCGCCCCGAGGCGCGCCCGGGCCCGACGCACCTCTGGGACGAAGGAGACGATCCGGACGACATCGTGGCCCAGCGCTGGGGTGTGATCGTACCGGAGGGACCAACGGGCGATCGCCTGCTGGAGCTCGCGCGTCCCCTGCTCGAAGCGCGCCGCGCGGCCCAGGGGGGCCACGAAATCAAGGTGTTCCGCGCGCCTTCGCGCCTCGACATGGCGGGCGCCGCGCGCTGGCGCAAGGACGTCTTCGATCGGGGCGCCGACCTCGCCGTCGATCTGCCGCGTTATCAGCTCATCCTCGGCGATCTCGATCAGGTCCCCTTCGCGATCCAGCAGGTCCAGCAATCGGACGGCTTCGTCGGCAGAATCGCTTTTCCGGACGAACGCGGCTACGAGGCCTACATCCACAAGATCCTCGCCGCCGAGCGCGCGGCCGCGCTGCCTTCGCCCCCGCACGCCACGTTTTACACGGTGCACGACGGCACGGCGGCGACGGCGGCCACGTACCGCGCGCTCGTCCGTCCGGGGCTCGATCTCGTGCGCCGCCGCATCGAGGCCGGGCAATTCCCCGCGAGCACCCTCGAAGAGCGCGGGCGCATCGACGCGCCTTCCCCCGACGAGCTCTTCGAGGCCGCGTCCCGCCCCGACCCAGGCGTGCTCTTCAGCGTCAGCCACGGCGCGGGCGCGCCGCGCGAGGGCTGGAAGAGCTTCGCCGAGCAACGCGCGCGCCAGGGGGCCATGCGATTCGGCCGCGAGGGCACGTTCGCCGCGAGCGACCTCGGCGAGCGCCCCTTCGCGCCGGGTGGCGTCTGGTTCATGGTCGCCTGTTATGGCGGCGGCACGCCGGATCGCAGCGCCTACCGCCACTGGCTCGAACGATTGCAGAAGCTCGGCCATTACGGCGGCGAGGCCGAGGAGGTCCTCAAGGCGCTGCCTCGCAATGCGCCTCCCTTCATCGCGTCGCTCCCCCGCACGGCGCTTGCGAACCCGAACGGCCCCCTCGCCTTCCTCGGGCACGTCGATCTCGCCTGGACCTACAGCTTCGAGGAGCGCGACGCGGGCACGCCGATCGCCCGCCCGGCCCGCTTCATGTCGGTCGTGCGTTCGCTCGTGCGTGGCGATCGTGTCGGCCTCGCGTTCCGCGAGCTCGTGCGATTCTTCGAGCAGGCGAACACGGAGCTCACGAGCCTCTACGATCACGAGGCGAGCGGAGGCCGACGCGACGAAGTGCGGCTCGGGCATCTCTGGATGCTCCGGCAAGACCTGTCGGGGTACATCCTCCTCGGCGATCCCGCGGTGCGCCTGCGTGTTCCGAAGGCACAAAAGACCACGCCCGCCGAGCCACCCGCCCCGACAGCGGCAAATATTCTCGGGTTTGGCCAGGCACAAGCGCCCGCCCCCGCGCCTGCACCCGCCCCCGCACAGACGCCCGCGCCGATTGCGCAGGTCGAGCCCGTGGCGCTCCCCATGGAGCTCGAGCGCCTCGAAGAGGCCTTCGGCCACATGCTCGTGGGCGAGCGCGGGCACAAGGAGATCGCCAAGGAATACGGCATCGAGCTCGGGGAGCTGCGAAAGCTCTTCGACCGGTACAAGAAGGGCGGGCGCGGATCACTCGGGCATACGTGAAATGCGTTCGCTCCTGCGGATCCTCCCGCTCTCACTCGCCGCGCTCCTCGCGCTCGCCGCCCCCGCGCGCGCGGACGACATCGCTTTGCCCCGGTTCCAGCCCGCGTTCGCCGGTGATCGTATGCTCGGCGTGCAGTCCCCCTATGCCGCCGGCGATTTCACCTTCCACGGCATGCTGCTCGTGGACTACGCCAGGAACCCCTACGTCCTCAAGACGGCGGACGGCGCCACGGCGTCGGAGGTCGTGGGCCGGCAGCTCTTCCTCCACGCGAATGCCACCTATTCGATGTGGAACCGCCTCGCGGTGAACCTCGACGTGCCCGTCGCGCTCCTGCAGACGGGCGACGCCGACACGTCCCCGACCACCGCCGATTTCGGCGACATCCGCCTCGGCGCCCGCGTCCGCCTTTACGGCGGGTACGAGGCTCCGCTCCAGGTAGGGATCGGCGGCTTTTTCTGGATCCCCACCGGCACGGGCGCTTATGTCACCGATAGCTACGTGCGTGGCCTGCCGCAGCTCCTCCTCGGCGGACAGCTCAGGGACCGCTGGGTCTGGTCCTTCGCCGTGGGCCCCGAGATCCGTGACAAACGCACGACGGACGACGGCGTCGTGATGGGCACGGCAATCACCGGCGGCGCCGGCATCGCGATCCTCCTCGGGGAGGACCGCGCCCTGCAAATCGGCCCGGAGCTCGACATCTCGCAGGTGCTCCTCGACGCGAGCAGTCAGAATCGGAACATCGAGCTCTCGCTCCAGGGCCGATACAGGTTCCTCGACGACTTCGAGGCGGGCATGGGCATCGGCGCCGGTCTGAGCGAGGGCGTCGGCACGCCACTGTTTCGCGTGGTCGCGATGGTCGCCTACTCGCCCTTCCTCTCGGAGCGCCTGCGGGACAGCGACGGAGACGGGGTCTTGAACGATCGAGACGCCTGCCCCGAGGTCCGCGGCGATCGCAGTGTGTACGCCGTGGAGAATGGGTGCCCGTCCGTGTACCGCAAGCGCGCGAACGACGCCGACGGCGACGACGTCATCGATGATCAGGACGCCTGTCCGCGTGTCTACGGCATTCCCCAGAGCGACGAGACACGAAATGGCTGCCCGCTCGACGACGCCGAGGAGGCGGCGCTGCTCGAACAATACCGGGACAACCGCCCGGATTCGAAAGGGGACACCGACGGCGACGGCCTCGGAGATGCGGTGGACGCCTGCCCCGAGGAGAAGGGTGTGCCGAGTGAGGTGGCCGCGAAAAACGGCTGTCCCGAGGCCGTGCGCGTCACGGAGGGCGAAATCGTCCTCTTGCGCGAGCTCCTCTTCGACGCGGGCCGGGCCACGTTACGTCCCTCGTCCCGGCAGATGCTCGAAGAAGTCGCCGAGGTGCTGCTCCAGCACCCCGAGATCACGAAAATCGAGGTGCAGGGCCACACCGACAATCGAGGCACTCTACCTCGCAACGACGCGCTCGCCCTGCAGCGGGCCCAGGCCGTGCGTGATCTGCTCGTGCGCCGCAGCATCGACCCGAAGCGCATCGTCCTCAAAGCGTTTGGCCCAAACGCCCCGGTCGCGACGAACACGACGCCGGAGGGGAGGCAACGCAACCGGCGCGCGACGTTCGTCATTCTGGAGAGAAAGCCCGCGCCCGCGCCTCCTTCTCCTTCCCCTTCAGGCGTCACGCCGACGCCGTAGGTACGCCCGCCCACGATGTCCGGACAAATCCGGACAAATCCGGACAAGTTCGGACAAATCCGCGAGATGTCCGGTCCTTGCACGTGAGCCTTTTCACCACCTGAGCTCGACCCAAAGGTCGCGCTTACGCGTCTCCAGGTCGCGTGCACGCGTCTCCAGGTCACGCGCACGCGTCGCCAAGTCGCGCGGGCACGCCTCCCCCGCGTGCCCACGCGTCTTCGCATCGCGGGCACGCGCCTTCATGACATTCCCGAACAATCTCCACGTCATGCACGCGCGTCTCGACCTCACGCGCGCGCACCTTTGCTCCCCGCCCGCGCGCCATTTTCCTGCGGCCGCACGCCTCGGAGACGCGTCCAAACGCCTCGCGCCTCGCTCGCGCGCGACGCCTCCGCGCGCCCTCGCCCCGCACCTGGCATATCCCGTGCACTGGTCTCCTGCGCGGCGCACGAGACGGGACCTCTCCCGTCTACCGCCACACGACAACCCCAACCGCCCCCCATTGGAGGCTGACCATGAACGACCCCAAGAACCCCGACCCCGGCGACAAGCACATCGACGCGAGCGACCTCGCGCTCATCGACGTCACCCCCGAGCAGATGTTGAAGTTCATCAAGATTCGCGAGGGCGTCGCAAAGGCGATCGCCAACCTGAAGCGCCTCACCCCCGAGCAGATCGACCGCGCGGGGCTCAACGCGGGGGACGTGCAGCGCGCCCTCGATATCGCCGACGAGCACCGGCAACTCGACGCCATGGTCCCCGCAGCGGAGAAGCTCGCCGAGATGCTCATCGAGACCCGCGCCGCGCGGGGTCACGATCTCGCCATGCTCCTCGGTGAAATCGCCTCGCAAGCGCGGCGGCGCGGCCAGCGCGACCCAAAGGGCCCGGAGATCCTCGGCCCGCTCGAGGACCTCTTCGCCTATCAATATGGCCCCGCCCAGAAGAGCGCCGCCACCCGCGCGAAATCGAGCAGTCCGGCCGAGCAGAACCCGCCGAGCCAAAGCACCGGCTGATCCCAGGGACACGGGCGGCGCCTCGCCGGGGCGCCGCCCCGGACCCCGCGGGGGCTGTTCGCCCCTCGACCCGAACCAGGGCAAGCCCTGGACCATTTGGGGAAGAACTGC
>NZ_JAGTJJ010000017.1 GCF_028435365.1 Polyangium jinanense
CTGGACCGAGGGCCGATAAACCGCGCGATGCGCGGTTTATCGGACGGCCCGTGGCAAGACCCTCCACGACCTTGCCAACCAAGACAGCAGCGCTGCCGTATCTCGTAGCGACGTCTTCCCTGTCGACAGCGCGCATCGCGCGCTGTCGCCCCGCGTCCAGGGCTTGCCCTGGTCCGGGTCCAGGGGTGGACAACCCCTGGTCGGGGTCCGGGGTGAAACCCCGGCGCGACGCTGTGAAGAACACCCTCCTCAGAACTGGATGTTCTTCGGGACGGGAGGCGCTTTCTTCTGCGTCTGCGTCGTGCGCACGGGCGTGGGCGTCGTCTTCGCCGTCGCGGTCGTGGTGGGCCGCGCCTGCGGCACGTCCGTCGCGACGGACGTGGACGACGGCGTCGGCGTTGGTGTGGGCGCGGGGAGCGGCGCGGGTTGCGCCTCGGTCTGCGCGGCCGGCACGCCTGGCGGCGTGGCGGGATCCGGGAGGAGCGCGCGCACCAGGAAGAACGCTGCGACGAGTACCACGACCACGCCGACGGCGAACATCACCTTCCGGTTCGAGCCGCCGCGCTGGTTCTTCCACTCTGCGGCGTCGTTTGCGTCGCGTGCGACGCCTGGCAGCGCGAGGGCTGGCGCGGAAGGGGTGACGGGTGGCGGCGCGACGGGCGGCGCGGTCGCGAGGGCGGCGGCGCGCGCGGCGGCGAAACCTGCGACGTCCGCCGGCTGCACCGTGAGCAGGCGGCGCATCTTCGGGGCGAGCCACTCGGACTGGAGAGACAAACCCGAGATGTCCTGCTGGTTTCCGCGCTCGAGGGCCCAGCCTGCGAGCGCGACGCCCATGTCGCGCAGCGACTGCCAGCGTGCCCCGCGCTCCTTGGCCAGGCCTCGCTCGATGATCGCCCAGAGCGCGGCGTCGCCCGTGCCGAAGGCGTGCGTGGGCATCGGCGTGTTCGCCACGATGGCTGCGATGAGCGCGTTGTAGTTCGGCGCGTCGAACGGACGGCGGCCGGTGATCGTCTCGTAGAGCAGGACCGAGTAGGTCCAGACGTCGGTGCGGTGATCGATGTTCGCCTCGCCGCGGGCCTGCTCGGGGGACATGTAGTCGGGGCTTCCGAGGACCTCACCGGCGATCGTGACGTGCCGCTCGACGTCGTTGCGCAGCACGCGCGCGATGCCGAAGTCGAGGAGCTTGGGCACGATCTTCCCCGACTCGTCCGTCGTCAGCATGACGTTGTCGGGCTTGAGATCTCGGTGAACGATGCCCTTCAGATGCGCGGCCGCGAGCGCGGCGGCGACGGGCAGGAGCGTCTGGAGCGCGACGCCTGGATCGAGCCGCTTCTTGCGCGCGAGGATGGCGGAGAGCGACTCGCCCGTGAGCAGCTCCATCACGAGGTAGGGATCCCCGACCTCGGTTTGTCCGAAGTCGAAGACGCGCACGATGCCGGGATGGCCGAGCTTCGCGGCGGCACGCGCCTCCGTCAGCAGGCGCGCGGCGGCCTCTTCGGTGGCGCGATCGCGGCGGATGAGCTTGAGCGCGACGTCGGCGTCGAGGCTCAGGTTTCGCGCGACCCACACGGCGCCCATGCCGCCCTGGCCGAGCACGCGCTGGAGCTGGTACTTGCCGCCGATGAGGTCGCCGGGCGCGTACGCGATGGGCGTGGAGCCGGATCGCTCGGGATCGACGAACGCGCTGTCGCCTTGCGGGCCCAGGCCCGGCGAGGAGCGACGCTGCGGTTCGAGCATGTTCGGCGTGACGGCGGCGAGGCCCGAGGAGGAGCGACGGAGATCGTGACCAGGTGGGACGACCGCGGGCAAACTCGAACCGGAGCGGCGCAACGCATCCGGGCCTTGCGGCGGAGCCCCTGGAAAACTCGGCGACGACGAACGACGGAGCTCGCCGCTCATGCTCGGCGCACCCATGCCCGGCGACGAACTCCGCCCGCTCGCGACGGCCGCGGGCGGCGGCGGAGGCGGAGGCGCGATGAAGGGGAGCCCCGGGGCCGACGTGCGGTTCGGGCGCGGCAGAGACGGGGGGTTCGCGGAAACGGGAGCGGGAGTGGGAGTGGAAGCGCGAGCGGGCGCGGCAGCGGGCGCGGGCGCGGGCGTAGCAGCGGCGGCAGGCGCGGCAGCGGGCGGTGGTTCCGGGACGGGAGGCGCGGAGAATCCGCCTGCGAGCGTCGCGCCGAGCTCGACCTCCCACTCGGGCTCGGGCGCTGCCGCGGCAGGCTCGGCGGGCGCGGGCGCCCCGCTGCTCGAAGCGCGCAGAGGCGCCGGAGCGGCGGGAGCTACCGCCGGGGAGCTGGGCCTGGGAGGTGCGGACATGCGGCCGATCCACGAGCCGACGAACGAGCTCGCGGGGCAAGCGTACACCGGATCGCGTTGCGTGGGCGAGACCTCGACGAACAGAGTGCGTATCGAGCCTCGCGGGCGGGACCTCAGTCGGCTCGCTCGGCTCCGATCGCGTGGCGGATTCGCTCGCCGAGGGCCGGATCCGCGGCCGTCCGCGCGAGCATCTCGCGCTCGATGCGAAGCATGGACGCACGCGGCAAGCCGAGTTCGGCCAGGGTGCGCTCGGCGTGACCGCGCTCGGAGGCGACGACCAGGCGCGCGTACTCGGCCGGGGTGATGGGGCCGCGCTCTTCTTCGAGGCGCGCGACGTAGGCGGCGTCGAAGGCCCGGAGCAGGCGCGTCTTGCCGCGCTCGGACTCGGCGCGGATGGCCTCGGCCCAGTGCCGTTCGAGGTCCGTGTAGCGGGCGAGATCGAGCTCTTCGGCTTCCAGGATCTCGGCGCGTTCGTCACGGCGGCGCGCGATCGATGCGGTGATCTTCGCGCATCGCTCGATGGGGTAGTCGTCGAGCGGGAGCGCGGGCGCGGCCGGGGCTTTCGCGGCCTCCGGCGCAGGCGAGTCCGGCGGCAGCGGCTCGGGCGGCGGAGGGAGCGGCGGGGCCACGCGCGCGGCCATCTCCGCGGTCGCCAGCGGGCCGATCATCGCGGGCGCGTCGACGGTCTCCGGTTCGGGTTCGTCCAGGTCGACCGGCGGAGGGACGGGCGCGGGCGGCACCGGCGCAGGCGCGACGAGCGGAGGCGTTCCCAGCGGCGCGATGCCAAGGCGCGGCACGATCGGCGGCGGCGTGGGCGGCGCGGGAGGCACGACAGGCGGCGCGGGCGGGAGCGGTGGCGCGACGAACGGCAGATCGTGCCGCGAGGGAGGCCGTACCTGCGCGGGCGCGGGGGGCGTGGGGGGCAGAGGAAGGCCCACCTCGTGGGCCGACCGGAGCCCCCCACCATGGGGAGACGGCGGAACCGGGGGAGGCGCGAGCGGCGAGAAGAACGGCAGATCCCGCGCCTGGAAAGGCACGGGCGCGGGAGGCGGCGGCGCGAACGGCAGCGGCGACGGGGCGGCCGGGGGCGCGGGTGGCGCTTGCGTGCGCGGACGCGCGAACGGCAGCGGATCGGCAGCCGGCGTATCCAGACCGACGAACGTCACCTCGTCATCGAAATCCGGATCCATCGGGAACACGCCTGACTCGCGCGGCGGCGGCGCGTGCACCGCGTTCGTCGTGAAGGGCATGATCGGGTGCGGCCGCGAGGGCACGGACGCCGCGCTCGTGACCGAACCATCGGGATCGTCGGGCGCGATTGCGATGTCGTGGAGCCCCTGGAACACGAGCGCCGCGCGCGTGCTCGCCCAGCCCGGACCCACCATCGTGACCATCACGCGCCCGGCCTCGGCCGGATGCACGAGCGCCGCGCGCCCGCGCCAGACCAGCGTGCAGATGCCGCGCGTCGTGTCGAACCACAACGTGTCGGCCGTCAGCGTGATCTCCTCGCGGAGGCCAGGCGCTCGCTCCATCACGACCTCGGGCCGCAACCCCGGCAGGTTCGTCACGAGCCGCGCGTGCTCGTGGTGCAGACCTTCGAGCACGATGCGTTCGTCCGGGCGGATCTCCGGGATCTCTTGATCGTGCGGGGCGACGTTGAAGAACAGCGGATCGAGCCCCTCGGGCAGCGGCGCCTCGTGCCAGCGCGCGAGGGAAAACCGCCCGGCGAGGTGGCCGAGGCGCGCCTCGCGGGAAGGCCATGACGCCGCGATCGGGCCGTATCCGATGGGCTCCACGAGATCCGAAGGCCCCGTCACGTGCCGCCCCGGCGGCTGCAGGTTCGGCAGCTTGATCGCGCCGAACGTGTCTCTCTGATCGTGCCGCATGCCCACCGGGTTCGTCGTCCCGGGCCCGCCCGCGGCGCGCTCGTAGCGCAGGCGAACACGTGTCACGCGCGGGCCTTCGCGCAGCTCTCCCGACGGCGTCACGTGCCGATCGGCGAAGACCTCGATCGCCTTGTCGAGCTCGCCCACGCAGAGACGCGTGAGGATCGATCGCACGGGTACGTCGTTCGGCGCGAACGCGTGGCCCACGAGCACCACGTCGGCGCCGCGCTTGTGGGGAACGAGATCGCAGGGCGAATAGACGCTCAGTCGCGGATCGTCGTCCCAGAAATTGTCCTCCTCGTTCACGTCCTCCTGGGACTCGTGGAGGACCGATGTGCCCGGGGTGAGGAGGTACGTCGCTTTGCAGACGACGAGCAACGCGTGCCTGCGATCGGCCGTGACGAACGGCCGCGCGGCGACCCGGAGCGGGCAATACGAGACGATATCCATGTGAGGAAGTGGCGCTCTAGCCGCGGCTGTAGCGCGCGTAGGCGTTCGCCATCTTCGTGTGGTAGTTGTTCGACGCGTAGTCCTCGCCGTTGTAGCCGCGCGCGAACGAAGCCCAGTTCTTGCTGCGGATGTACCGCACGAGGTTGTTGCCGCGGCAGAAGCCGAGGAAGGCGCGCATGTGCTGCGCCTCGGACTCGTACATGTCGTAGACGAACTGCCGGACGCTCTTCCAGCCGACGAGCTCGTGGTTGAAGCCCATCACCTGGAACATGCCCCAGGAGGCGCTCTTCACCGCCGCATCCGGATCGAGCGCGAAGGCCTCGCGGATCACGGCCCACTGATCCTTCTTGTAGCTCGCGCGCCGGAGCGGGCTCTTGTACGGCGCCGAGAGGTGCGGGTGGCTGCGATCGTAGCGGCCTCCCGTGAGCCGCTTGAAGTGGTGGATCTCGAAGAGGATCTTCGGGCGCTTCTGATCGTCGAAGCCAGTTCGTCCGCCCGACTCGACCTCGGCCACGGCGCGCACCGCGGCTGCCTCGCACTGAAGCTCGCGCGCGGCCGCGTCGAAGTCGCCGGCGGCGAGCCTGCGCGCGGGTCCGCGCACGGGCAGCTCCCACGGACCCGTCGCGGGCGGCGTGCCGAGCGACGAATTCCCACCTTCCGCCGGGGTTTGCGGCTGCTGTTGCTGCGGCTGCTGCGGCTGCTGCGGCTTCGGCTGCGGCTGCGGCGTTCCGCCTCCGTTCGATTGCCCCGGCAGCTTGATCTCTTGGCCCGGCGAGATCTGGTTCGGGTTCTTGATCTGCGGGTTGGCCCGCATGATCTCGTCGACCGTCGTGCCGTTCCGGTTCGCGATCGCGCCCAGCGTGTCGCCCGAGCGCACGGTGTACGTGCTCGGCGACGCGGGGGAGGGGATGGCGCCACCGCCTCCATTGCCCGGGAGCGTGATCTTCTGGCCCACCGAGATCGCGTTCGGATTCTTGATCTGCGGGTTTTGCGCCATGATCGCCTGCACCGTCGTGTTGTTACGGCTGGCGATCGCACCGAGCGTATCCCCCGATTTGACGACGTAGCTCATCGCGACCCTGTTCGTCCGCCGAGGGAGCGCGCTCTCGCACGCACGAGAGGAAAGCCTTCGCTCGGACGCACAAGACGGATATCACAGCCCCGCGCGCGAACCAACGCCCGCGCGCGCGCGTCGCGCTAGTCCCCGATCAGCACCGTGCCGCCGCCGACCACCATGCCATTCGGCGCATCGGCGGGATCGTTACACGTCGTCGCCGGGTCCCCCACGCGGGCGGCGGGGCGGTCCTCGATGAAGACCGAGCCGCTGCCCTGCTCCACGGCCCCCTCGTTCGAAGGTGTCTTCTGGAAAGGGCCGGCCGCGGGCACGTGGGGAGGCGCGTTCGAGGCCCCCGAGCCCACCATCGCGGCCGGCTGATCCTCGAGGAAGACGCTCGACGCGAGGTCCTTGTCGAGCGTTCCCCCGAACGGCATCGGTGTCGGCGTCGGCACGGGCCCGCCGGGCGAGGGCACGAGCAGGACGTGCGTATCCACACCCACGATGCGATCCCCCCGCTTCGCTCCCGGCGCGCCCATCACGTCACTTCGGCTTCGCCTGGAGCTCGAACGACACCATCGCGTCCTTCGAGACCTTCTTGCCGAGCGTCGCCAGCTCGTCGGCGGTCTTCTGCAGGATCGCGCCGAGCGTGTCGCGCGGGCGCACGTCGTGCTCCTCGAGGTTCACGGCGATCGGCTTCGTCGACTTCACGCGGACGGCTGCCACCTTGTCGCCCTCCATCACGAACGTGACCTCGAGCGCCGCCTTCTTCTGCACCGTGCGCTCGTGCAGCCGGAAATCGCCCGTCACGTCGAGCGACACCTTGCGCTCGGGGCCCGTGAGGGCCGCGATGCCCTTCGGCCCTGCCGTCTCGATCTTCGAGATCTTGAACTCGATGTAGCGGTGCTTCGTCCGATCCGCCTCGGGGACGTCCTTGCCGATGCCGAGCCAGTTGCGCGCGTGCTCGTTCTGCAGATCGCTCTTCGTGCGCTCGCCGAACTCCGCCTTCTCGTCGGCGCGCTTCTGCTGGTAGATCACGAGTTTTTCGAGGTCGATCTTCACGAGCCCCGTCGATCGCGTCACGTCCTCCGGATCGACGAAGAGTTCCCCGGAGAGCGAGCCGTCCGCCTCGCCGAAGATCTTCTCGATGGGCGCATCCATCGTGAAGTTCACCTTCGTACCTTGTGCTTCGACCGCGTACGGTTTGCCCGCGTCGGTCTGCGGCTTCGCGGGGGCGAGCGATGAGGAGACGGGAGCGGCGTTCGGGTTCGGCTCGTCCTTCGCGCAGCCGGCCGCGGTGAGCGCGACGAGCGCGAGGACAGGAAGACAGCGGTGAAGGAGGAGGCGTGCGCGTGGCATCTGGCCAGCGTACTACGCGGGCGCGTCGGCGTGGGGAGGGGCGTTCACGCGGGGTCTTTCATGCCCTTCTCGGGCAGCTCCTCGCGGAGCGCAACGCCGCCGAGATTCTGGAGGATCGGCGCGTTCTCGCAGGCGAGGTAGCGGGCGATACCCGTCGCGCTCGTGTTGACGTGGTTGTGCCAGGCCCAGACCGGGATGTAGACGGCGTCGCCCGCCTTCCACTCGATCTTCTGGTCGTGGACGACCGAGTAGCCTTCGCCTTCGAGGACGTAGAGGATCGTCTCGTAGGTGTGGCGGTGCCGGTTCGAGGACTGCCCCGGGTCGAGGTGGCCGATCGTCATGCTGATGCACTTCGAGGGCAGATCGACGAAGAAGACCGGGTGCTTGCGCTCCTTGGAATACTCGTCGCGTTGCCCGTCGCCCTCGACCTGACGGTGGATCAGCTTGTCCGGCATGACGACGCGCGGGCGCGGCGGCGTCTTGTCGAAGTCGGCGGATTGATAGACCTTGTCCTTGCTTTCGGGCTTCGTCGTCATGGTGCCTCCGAGGCGAAAGGCGTGAGCGCGCCGATTGTCGGCGGAGGATACGAGGAGCGCAAGCCGCATCGGGCAGATGCGGCGACGTGCTTCCTGCTTGACACACGTGGGCGCGGCACAGCCGTGCGGAGGAGATTTCGATGAAGGGTTTGGCCGGCAAGGTTGCGATCCTCTCGGGGGGCGCGACGCTCATCGGCGAGGCGTGCGCGAAGGCGCTCGTGTCGTACGGCGCGCGCGTGGTGATCGCCGACATCGACGAGGAAGGCGGCGCCGCGGCGGTCGCGCGGATCGGCGAGGCGGCATCCTTCGTCCGGACCGACGTCACGCGTGACGAGGACATCGCGGCGCTCGTGAGCGGCGTCGCGTCACGTTACGAAAGGCTAGATTTCCTGGTCAACCTGGCGTGCACGTACCTCGATCACGGGGCCGCGACGAGCCGGGCCGACTGGCTGCGCGCGTTCGACGTGAACCTCGTCGGCTCGGTCATGCTGCTCGAGGCGGCGCGGCCGTACCTCGCCCGGACGAAGGGCGCGATCGTGAACTTCAGCTCGCTTTCGGGGAGCGTCGCCCAGACCGGGCGATGGGTGTATCCCGCCACGAAGGCCGCGATCCTGCAGCTCACGCGCAGCCAGGCGATGGACCTCGCGCCCGACGGCATCCGCGTGAACTCGATCTCGCCCGCGTGGACGTGGAGCAACCCGATGAAGCAGATGACGAACGACGACCGCGCCAAGATCGAGGCCGTGGCGAAGCATTTTCACCTGCTCGGGCGCATCGCGGATCCGAGCGAGGTCGCCGAGGCGGTGGCGTTCCTGCTCTCCGACGCGGCGAGCTTCATGACGGGCACGGATCTGCGGGTCGACGGCGGGTATTCGGCGATGGGCCCGGAGCGCGCGCAGCCGGTAGACCTCGACCAAGGGTAAAGAAGCCGAAGCCATGACCGCCCCCGATCGACTCAAGTTCACGACGATCGCCCACGCGACGCACCGCTACCTCTCCCCGCTCTCGCCCGAGAAGGCCGCGTGGCTGATCGACGGGCTCGCGCTCCGCGAAGGCGCCGAGGTGCTCGACATCGGCTGCGGTCGTGCGGGGTTTTTGCTCGATCTCGTGGAGCGTTCTGCCGTGTCGGGGCTCGGCGTCGATCTCAACACGACGTTCATCACCTCGGCACGGGCGGAGGCTGCGCGGCGCGGCGTCGAGGCGCGCGTGCGTTTCGTGGATCAGCCGCTCGCCAAGGCGGTGGGCGATGCGGCGCGCTTCGACGCGATCGTCTGCATGGGTTCGAGCCAGGCGATCGGCACGTTCGCCGAGGCGTTGCGCTGGGCCCATGCGCACCTCGTCCCGGGCGGCGTGGCTTTGTTCGCCGACGGGTTCTGGCGCCGCCGGCCGGATCCCGGCTACCTCGAAGCGCTCGGCGGGGCGACCGAGGACGAGATGACTACGCACGCCGGCAACACGCGCGTCGCCCGCGAGGCCGGCTTCCGCGTGCTCGCGACCGCGTGTGCGAGCGACGACGAGTGGGACGCATACGAGGGCCGCTACTGCGCCGCGATCGAGCGGTACGTCGACGCGAACCCGGCCGACCCGGATGCGCCCGCGATGGCCGCCCGCATCCGCGCCTGGCACGACGCGTACGTGACCTGGGGCCGCGACACGCTGGGGTTCGGTTTCTACACGCTGCTGAAGCCCGCCTCGCGCGAGCCGTAGATCGAGGGAATAGGCAGAGGGTTCTCCTGTTCCCCGCGCCGGAGGGTGCACATGCGCTGGCGAAGGGTCCTCTTGATCGTGGCGCTCCTCTGCGCCGTTTCCCTCGTCATCTCGTTTCTCACCCTCGACCGGTGGCTCTACGTCGCCCTCGACCCTGGCCCGTTCGAGCCGAGCGCCGCGCCTGCCGCGCCGAACTACGCCGAGCCCTCCGCCTGGGCCGCGCTCCCCACCCTCGACGACGACGCCGACGTCTCCTTGCCCGAGCTCCCGGCCCTCGGGCCCGGCGTCGCCAAGGCCGACGTCTTTTATGTCCATCCGACGACGATCGTGGGGACCCAGTGGAACATGCCGATCGACGACCCCGCGGTCGTGAAAGCGACGGCCCGCGGCGCGACGCTCATCCAGGCGAGCGCGTTCAACGCTTGCTGCGCCGTGTACGCGCCGCGGTACCGTCAGGCCAGCGGCAAGGCCTTCGTGCATCCGAGCCCGGACGGCGATCGCGCCATCGATCTCGCGTATGGCGACGTCGCCGCCGCCTTCGCCTCGTTCCTCGAACGGCGCGGCGAAGGGCGCCCGTTCATCCTCGCGTCGCACAGCCAGGGCACCGTGCTCGCTGCGCGCCTGCTCCGGGAAAAGATCTGGGGCAAACCCATCGGAAAACACCTCGTCGTGGCGTACCTGATCGGGGGCCCGATCAGCCGGCAGACGATCGGCGAGGACATCCCGGTCTGCGCGTCCGAGGAGCAAGGGGGCTGCGTCGTCGGCTGGAACGCGCGTGGTCCCCACTACGAGCGCAACGATCTCGAGTTCAAGGATGCCCCCTCAGCCACGCGCATCTGCGTCAATCCACTCACCTGGAAGACCGACGGGGCGGCCGCGCCGGCGTCGCAAAACCAGGGCGCGGTTTTCTTCGACGCGGAGCCGCCCGCGGTCCTGCCGGCGTTCGCCGACGCCGCCTGCCGGGAGGACGGGAACATGTGGATCAGCCAACTGGACCGCATGCCCGCGCGCGACTTCGCGAGCGGGCTCCTGCTCTGGACGATGGGCCCCGAGAACTACCATCCCATCGAGTATCAGCTCTACTACGTGAACCTCCGGAAAAACGCCGTCCGGCGCGTCGAGGCGTTCCAGGCGGCGCACGCCTCGCCCTGAGCGTCAGGGAATCTTCCATCCGGTCGGCGTCACCTCGCCGCCTCCTTCCTTCACGGCCAGATCCACCAGAGCGACCATCCGCCGCGCGATGTCCGTGAAGGTATCCTCGGCGTCGGGATCGTCGGGCAGGCGGTCGGGCAGGGTGGGGCGGGTGCGGTGGATGCGGTAACGGTCGGAGAAACGTTCGTCCGGGAACGCGGCGCGGAGCTCGGGTAGACCTCCGAGCAGCGCGACGAGGGCGCCCATGGTCGCCGTGCCGTTGTCGGAATCCCATCCGGATAGGGTGCCGATCTGCACGGTGCGCGCGAAGTTCCCCTCGCCGAACAGGAGCGCGAGCAGGCCCGTGGCCAGGTTGATCGCGGACTCCGTGAAGCCCCGATACACGAAGCCATGCAGCAACGCCTCGTCCTGGTAACGCCGCGCAATGGCGTCGCGCGTGCTCTCCCAATCGCCCTTGTCGTTCGCCGCGAGGTACGCGGAGAGCACGAAATCGATGACATCGGCGGCCTTCGAGGTGTCCGGGATGTACCGCCGGGCCTCGCGGACGATCCGGACGATCTCCTCGCGCCGCGGCTTGTCCGGATCGACGGTGGCGGCGAGGGAAAACAAGAGGACGTGGAATTGCGCCGCATGCGCCGCGTGATCGCGGGCGGTGGTGCGGATGGGCAGATCCGCGATTCGCAGGGCGAGCTCGGGCATGCCGGGCGCGAGGGCGCCAAACAGCTCGGTCGTGAGCTGCGCGTCGATCTGCAAGGCGTCGGGGTTCCGTGACGGATCGCTCGTTTCCGGCGGGACGAGGCCGCGCTCCATGAGAGCCCGCGCTCTCCGGTTCGACACCCAGATGAAATCGTTCACGTGCGCGCGCCAGCCGTCGCGGATCTGCCTGGGCGAGAGGTGGATGCTGCGCGCCTTGGTCATGAGGTGCAGGTAGACGTATTCGATGTCGGTGTCGTCGTCGGCCTGCCAGGGATCGAGGACGACGAAATCGATCCGCGCCCCGTCCCGGCCGAGAGGTTTTCCCCAGTCGTCGTCGGTGAAAAACGGGTGCGTGATGCGGACGCCTTCGGTCCGGAGCCCCGTCCAGTTCGCGAGGCATTCGCCGATCCACATCGCCCGCAGACGCTCGGCATACGCGGTGCGATCGAGGTGGATCGACGTCACGTCCGCCGCCGCCAGGGATTCCCGGCGGTCCGCGGGATCGGGCCCCGCGCGGCCTGGGTCGCGGCTGCCGCAGCCCGCGAGGCCGGCGATTGTCGAGAGGACGAGGAACGCGCCGACGCGATGTGTGGGTGGGAAGTGCACCCTGTCGGCTCATTGCAAGCGAGGTACCCAGTCGAGGCTGGTCCTTCGGTCCAGGTCTTGTGTAAAGTCACGTCATGACGCCCCCCGTGGCCCTTTCCTTTCGACGCCCCCTTGCCGCTTTCCTCGCGGCATTCCTTCTTTCCGCCATCGGCTGCGACAGCGCGCGCGCGCCTTCCGCGTCGACGTCTTCTTCCACGAGCCCCTCGGCGGCCGCGCCGGCTTCGTCTGCGCAGGCGGAAAAACCCCGCGCCGTGGAGCTCCCGGAGGGCGTTTGTCGCATCGCCGCCAAGGGGTTCCGCGGTGAGGGCCTCACCCTCCGGTTCACGCCAGGCGGCCGCGCATTCGCGATCGTCGGGCAGAAACGCGCCGGCGGCATGGCCGGCCTCTTCGGCTCGGCGGGCGACGGACGCTCGGGGGAGGTCGTGCTCCTCGACGGGCCTGCCAAAAGCTTCGGCGTGCGCATCGAGAACCCGCTCCTCGTGCTGCGTGGTTTCACCGACGTCGCGGACCTCGACCTCCACCCGGCCCGCGCGAGCGTCATCGCCGGCTTTCTCGTCCCCACGCGATTGCGCGTCGTGAGCGCCTCGTCGGCCGGCGTCGAGGTCGCGCCCGAGATCGACAAGAAGGTCGAGCTCGTCGGGAGCCTGCCCGCGCAGCGCGCGACCTGCGCGGAGCTCTCCCTCGACCCCGCCGCGGCCGACGTCGACGCCGCGCTGCCTGCCGCCACGAAGAAGGACACGTACATGCTCCTCCGGGAAGGCGATCCCATCGACCTCGCCGTCGAGCCCGCAGGGACGGCCGTCGCGCGCCTCCGCCCGTCGAGCTCGTCGAGCTCCGTCCGCGTGCTCGACACGAAAGGCAAATCGACCCGCATCGCGTGGTCGCTCGACGGAGGGACCGTCTTCGGCTGGATCTCCTCCTCCGCCCTCGAGAAGCCGCCCGAAGGTCGCCGGCCGGGCGCCGAGGGCCGCATGCGCGCGCTGCCTCCGGAGGAAAAGCCTGTGGAATCGCTCGTCTGCAGCCAGGATGTGCCCCTCGTCGCGGAGGTCGCGGGCGAGCGCGTCGCCGTAGGCCACGTGCGCGCCGGCACGGTCCTCGGCGTGATGGAGCGCGCCGCCCCCTTCGCGCGGATCGCCGCCCCGCGCGGCCCCGACCACGGCTTCGGAGCTCCCCCGCCGGAGACCACCGCCGCCGAGGGCGCGAGCTTCCGGGTCCCCGCCTCCGCGCTCGACGGCTGCAAACCCCGGCCGTCCCGCGCCCCGACGACCCTTCCGTGAGCAAGCGGCTCGGAAGGCGAGCACGGCACGACGGGTCAGTGGCAGCGAAAATCCGCCTCGCCACGCGAAGCGCATGCATTCTCGCAACTGATCCTGGCGCAACCGCATCGGCGCAGGCATCCCCGGCCTTCCTCTCCGTCCGCACATCCGGCGGAACATTGCGCGCTTTTCTTCGAGCATTCACTTTCGCACGCGTTCACACCCTCTTCGGTGAGGATTGGCGCGGACGGGGGTGGCGCGGGCTCGGGCGGGTCGTCGGGCGCGGGCGCCTGCGCGTCATGGGCGGCCGCGTCGGCCGTTTTCGTCGGGCGCGGAGCGTCGGGGAGGGGGGCATTCGTCACAGGAGGCGTCCCGCAAGCGGCCACGACGACGAGTGTGACGGCGACGCGCCATCGACAACGGCAGGTCATACCGCAGCCTACCATTCTTCGGTCGTCGGGGGACCGCGGACGTTCGGGAGTCCTCGGAGCGGGACCATTGTCGCACGTGTCCCCGCGCAAGCCCGGGATCGCCGACATGGTTCATATCCAACTTTTACTTCGTTCTTCTCGCCGAGCCCCCGGGGGGCGTCGGGGGGATGACGCTACACCCGACCTTGGTCGGGTTTTCTCCATCGGCGATACCGTTCATATAGGATGCCGATGAAACAAGAGCAGTTCGAGGGGAAAGATGGCGTAGAGCTGTTCTTGCCCACCTCCTCACGCTCGATGACGGTTTTTCGCGCGCCCCTCACTTCGTCGCGCAGATGAAGGCCGACCCGGGTCCGCGCCGACGAGCGGCTGAAGCGGGACTTCCCGCGGATCCATCTCGGCGCGTATCCCCTGATCACCCACCGGAAAGAGCAGATGACGCAAACGACACGACCCTCGATCCCCGGCTACACCCTCGGCACGCCGGAGGTCGCCACATCACCCATCACCGACGCCGAATTTGCGCTGCTCAAGCAGACCGTCCTGCTCGGCGATGACGACGTCCGCTACCTGCGCATGGCAGGAGAGGTGCTCAGCGACCAGATCGAGGCCATCCTCGATGTCTGGTATGGCTTCGTCGGCTCGAACGCCCATCTCGTGCACTACTTCAGCGGCGCCGACGGTAAACCCGACGCGCGCTATCTGGGCGCCGTGCGCCAGCGCTTCGCCCAGTGGATTCGCGACACGTGCGCGGCGAACTACGACCGCGCGTGGCTCGATTATCAGCACGAGATCGGTCTGCGTCACACGAGCGCGAAGAAGAACCGGACCGACGGCCTCGTATCGCCGGCGCCGCACATTCATCTCCGCTACCTGATCGCCTTCATCGTCCCGATCACGGCGACGATCAAGCCCTTCCTGTCCAAGAAGGGTCATTCGGCCGCGGACGTCGACGGCATGTACACCGCGTGGTTCAAGGCCGTGACGCTGCAGATCACGCTGTGGAGCGAGCCCTACGTGGCGCCCTCGGCGTTCTGACGGTGCGTCTGGCCCGCACACGAACAACGAGGAAACCATGCTCGGTTTGTCAACGCTCGGCATCGTTCATACGGCGATCAGCCTGGTCGCCCTGGGCGCCGCCATCATCGCATTGGTTCGGTACAAGGAGATTTCGCCCCGAACCCTGAGCGGGAAGACGTACGTGATCACGACGATCCTCACCTGCCTCACCGGCTTCGGGATCTTTCGCAATGGCACGTTCGGCCCGCCCCACATTCTGGGCGTCATCACGCTGGTGGTGCTGGCCGTCGCCTGGGCGGCGAAGGCGACCAAGATGTTCGGACGGGCGTCGCCCTACGTCGAGACCGTCGCCTACTCCGCGACGGTCTTCTTCCATCTGGTCCCGGCATTCACGGAGACCCTGACCCGGCTGCCAGTCGGCGCGCCGGTGGCCTCAGGGCCGAACGATCCCATTCTGCAGGGCCCGATCGGAGTCAGCTTCGTCGCGTTTCTCGTCGGTGCCACGCTGCAAGTGCTGCGGCTGCGCGCCGCTGCCGCTGCCACGCGGCGCGTGCTGCCCGCCTGAGAGGGTGTTCCACAGGGATGCGCGGGGCTTTGCCCCGCACCCCAGAAGGGGGCTGTCCGCCCCCTTCACCCCGGACCAGCGCAAGCGCTGGACTCGGGGTCGATGAACTGCGCGATGCGCAGTTCATCGAACAGGCCGTGGCAAGACCCGCGACGACCTTGCCAGCTGAGACAGCAGCGCTGCCGTATGTGCTGGGAACGTCTTCCCTGTCGACAGCGCGCATCGCGCGCTGTCGCCCCGGGTCCAGCGCTTGCGCTGGTCCGGGTCCAGGGGTGGACAACCCCTGGTCGGGGTCCGGGGTGAAACCCCGGCGCCACGCCCCCACCACGGGCTTGCCCTGACACGCGCATCGCGGTAGTGGACCTCCCGCGGCCCGCCTTCCCAGCGGGACGGGGTTCGTGTTGACGAATCCACGGGCGAACGGCCGCGATGACCTCCTCATGACTGAGCTCGCGCTCATCCTCGGCATCAGCCTGCTCGGCATCGGGTTCGCGGGCTACCTCGCGCGCTGGGTGCTTGGTTGCCCTACGGGGGAGGGGGACATGCCGCGCGTGGCTGCTCGTATCCGCGCGGCTGCGGTGTTCTTCACGAAGCGGCTGCGCGGCACCATCCTCGCTGTCTCGGCTGTGCCTGGGGGCGGCATCTTCCTCGCTTATGGCCTTGCTCGGCAGAAGCCTGAGGCCCAGGCGTTCCCGCCGCTCGAGCTCGGGGCTTGGCTCACGCTTTCGTTCGCTCTCGGCGTCGGCTCGGCTGTTGCGGCTGCGCAGGTTGCTTCTTGGACTGCCGCGCGCGCGAACGTGCGTGCGGCGAGTGGTGCTCGGCGCTCGCTCGATCATGCGCTGCAGATCGCCATCCGCGGCGGCGCTGTCTCGGGGCTGTTTTCTGTCTCGCTCGGGCTTGTTGGGCTTGTCGGCCTCTTCGCTGCGGTCTTTGCGACGAAGGGCGGCTTCTCGGCTGAACCTGGCGCTGCGCTGAAGCTTGCTCCCTCGATCCCGCTCGTCATCGCTGGTTATGCGCTCGGCGGCGCGTTTGCTGCGCTCATCGCCGAGCTCGGCGGCGGCGCCTTTGCGAAGAGCGCGGACATGGGCGCCGACCTTGCTGGCAAAGAGCTCGGCTTGCCTGAGGACGATGCTCGCAACCCGGCCACGATCGCGGATCTTGCGGGCGACTGCGCGGGGGAGGGCGCGGGCAAGGCTGCGTCCGCGTTTGCTTCGACCGTGGCGGAGAACCTCGGCGCGATGCTGATTGGGGCTGCTGTCTTCCGCGGGAACGAGGGCATCCCGAGTGTGCTCTCGATCATGCTGTTTCCCGTGGTCACGCGCGCTTTCGGCGTGCTCGCCGCGATGTTCGGCGTGATGGTCGTGCGCACGGATGACCGCGAGGATCCGATGAATGCGCTCGCTCGGGGCTTGTTCGTGACGGCGCTGCTCGGCGCGGCGGGCACGGCGGGCGCGGCGAAGTGGCTGCTCGGCAAGCACTGGCTGCCGCTCTTCGGCGCGGCCGCCGTGGGCATGGCTGCTGGGATCCTCCTCCTCTTCGTGGCGCAGTACTACACGGAGAGCCGCTACCGTCCCGTCCGTGAGATCGCCGAGGCCGCGCGCGTCGGCCCGCCGCTTGCGCTCCTCCGCGGGGCTTCGGTGGGCCTCGAGGGCGCGCTCGCTCCGCTCGTGATCCTCGGCGCGGCCGTGGCGTCGGCGCACGTGCTTGGCGCGCGCACCGGCCTTGAAGGCGGCGGCGCGCTCGGGATCGCGGTGGCCACGATGGGGCTGCTCGGCACGGCTGCTTACGCGCTCGCCATGGCCGGGTTCGCGCCGATCATCGACAGCGCGGGCGGGATCGTGGAGATGACGATCGGTCGCGAGCGCCCGGATGTTCGCGGGCGGACCGTGGTCCTCGACGCCGTTGGCAACACGGCGAAGGCGTTTGCCAGGGCGCACGCGGGCGCGGCGGCGCTCCTCGCGACCTCCATGCTCGTGTCGGTTTGGCTGGAGGAGGCCAAGCGACGGCTGCCTGCGGGCAAACCGGCTGCGGCGGCCGCGAATTCGCTCGCGGTGGGCCGGCCGGAGGTGTACCTCGGCGCGGCCGTCGGCATCGTCCTGGTCGTATGGTTTGCCTCGCGGTGTATCGGTGGCGTGTCACGCGCGGCCAGGCGTGTGCTCGATGAGGCGCGCCGGCAGATCAACGCGCCCTCGTCGCTCGGGACGAGCACGGCATGGACCCCGCCGCATCCGCGGGCGTCGCGGTCGAGCCAGTCCGCGGCGCCTGCCACGCGGGGTGGGCTTGTGGCGCCCGACCTGGACGCTTGCGTGGAGCTCGGCAGCCGCGCTGCGCTCGGCCATGCGATCACGCCGGCCCTGGTCGCCGCCTCGGTACCGATCGCGGTGGGACTGGGCTTGCGCTTCGCCGGAACGGAAGATAATCCTCTAGCCGTTGCCGACGCGGTCGCTGCCTTGATCCTGGCCGCGACGATCGCAGGCGTCCTTGGCGCGCTCCTGCTCGGCAATGCGGGGGGCGCTTGGGACAATGCGAAGAAGTACATCGTGACCGGGGCGCACGGCGGGCGGTACCTCGTCGACGAGACCGGCGCGCGGGTCGACAACCCGACGTACCTCGCGGCGGCCTGCGGTGACACGGTCGGCGATCCGCTGAAGGACGCCGCCGGGCCCGCGATCCACGTGCTCGTGAAAATGCTTCCCGTGGTCACGCTCGTCTTTTTGCCGTTCTTCGTCTAGTCCGCGCCAGAAGGCGCGAAAACCACCCGATCGACGCGCCCGCTCGCCGCGGGACAAACCCCCCATTCAAACGTGCCGCCTCCGATCACCGACGCACTCTCCACCTTGAGCGACCGCGGGCTGCGCCGTTTGCTCGGCGCTCGCACGTTCCTACGCGGACTCGAATACTTCCGAAGGCGCGTCGTCGAGGACATCGACGTCCAGGAGATGAGCTCGAGCGGCGTCGTCCGCGCGAGCGACTCCGAGCCGTACCCGGTAAAGGTCGAGCTCACGCCGGACGGCATCAAGTCGTACTGCTCGTGCCCGACGTTCTCGAAGGGGGGCCAGCACTGCAAGCACGTCGCCGCCCTTCTCATCACGCTGCGGGATCAAGCCCGCGGCGCGCAGCCGAGGCCGGGCCCGCCCGCCCCGATGATGCCGCAGACGGCGCACGCCGGCGGCGATGCTTTGAAGCGCGTGCGAAGGCGCGATCGTCCGCGCGGCACGCAGCCGCCGCTCGGTAGCCCCGGCCCGGGCGCCCCGATGGGGCACATGGGCGCAAGCGAGAGGACCTCGATGGCCGCGATGGGACCGCCCGGCTCGTCCGTGATCACAGCGCCGCAGCAAGACGCGACGGCGAAACAAACCGGCATCGGCGCGTGGCTGCCGCCCGAGGGGCTCGGCGGCTCGCGGCGCGTGGAGTTCCGCCTGCACGTCCGCCAGGGCGCGCTCACGGTCACGGTGCTCGACGCCGACGCGCGCGTGCCGATCCTGCCCTCGACGGCGCTCGCCTGGCAGGCGCTCTACCCGACGCCCGATCGCGACGCCCTGCGCCTCCTCGCCCGCTTCGAAAGCGGCAACCCGCGACACCCCGCGGTCGACGTGCGTGGCGAGGACGTGGCCGAGCTTCTGCCCTTGCTCGAAGGCCAGCGTGTGCTGCTCGAGCCCGCACTCATGCAGCTCCGTTTCGCCGAGGAGCCTTTGCGCCCGCGCTTCGACCTCGAGACCGTCGGCGGTGACACGATCATCGTGAAGGCGAGCTTCGAGCGCCCGACCGACAGGCGCCGCTTCTCACTGCTCCAGGGCGGCTGGTTCGAGGGTTGGCCCGGCTGGCACGTCGACACGCAGGAGGGCATCGCGCGGCGCCTCGACAAACGCGTCTCGCCCGCCGCGATGCGCAGGCTCCTGCGCTCGCCCACGATCGGCGAGCCGATGCGTGACCTCGTGCGCCTGATCATGCAGGGCTTGCCGAAGGTCGCGCTCGAGGTCGGCGCGGAGCTGCCGGACCTCGCGCAGATCGCCGACGTCGTGGATCTGCCGCCGACGTTCCGCATGCGCGCCGGCGGTTCGCTCGTCGAGGCGCACGTGCAGCTCTACGCCGCGTATGGCGAGGAGGAAGTGCAGGTCCGCGCCGACGGCATCTCGCCGCCCGTGCTTGTGCAGCCGCCCGAGGAGGGCATGAAGCGCGCGCGGTGCGTGCGTGTCGACATCGCGGCGCAGCAGGAGGCGGCGGCGCGCTTGCTCGGCCTCGGCCTCAAGCCCGACGAGACGGGCCAGGAGTTCGTGGCGAATGGCGACGCGGCCATCCGCTTCTGGAGCGATGGCCTCGCGGAGCTGCCCGAGGACTGGGACCTCTTCGTCCCCGAGGATCTCGTCGACACGCAGGTGCGGCACAAGCCGCTCGGCGTCTTCGCGAAGGTCACGAGCGGCATGGACTGGCTCAACGTCAAGCTCACGTTCGAGAGCGAGGGCGTGGCCGTCGATCGCGACGAGCTCCGACGCTGTCTCACCGAGGGCAAGCGCTACGTGCGCCTCGAGGACGGCTCGTTCGCGCCGCTCGATCCGGACACGATCCGCGCCATGCTCGACCGCGAGATCGAGCTCATGACGGCGGCCGGTCGCACCGGAAAGCTCCCGCTCGCGCACGCGGGCCGTATCCAGGAGCTGCTCTCGCAGGTGAGCGGATCGAGCGTGGGCCAGGGCGCGCGCGAGCTCTTCCACAAGCTCTCCAGCATCGAGGAGATCGAGAGCACGAAGAAGCCCCGCGCGCTCAAGGCGACGCTGCGCCCCTACCAGGAGGCCGGCCTCTCGTGGCTCAAGTTCATCCACGACATCGGCTCCGGCGGCGTGCTCGCGGACGACATGGGCCTCGGCAAGACGGTGCAGACGATCGCCCTGCTCCTCAGCGTCAAGCAGGAGGAGAAGCACGTCAAAGCGCTGATCGTGGCCCCGACGAGCGTCGTGACGAACTGGGAGCGCGAGCTCGTCCGGTTCGCGCCGACGCTCAAGGTGGCGCTCTGGCACGGCGCGGATCGCAAGGACCAGATCGAGGAGGTCCAGGAGGCCGAGGTCATCATCACGAGCTACGCGCTGCTCCGCCGCGACGAGGAGTTCCTCGCGAAGCTCGACCTCACCTACGCGATCCTCGACGAGGCGCAGCACATCAAGAACCCGCTGTCCGCGACCGCGGCCGCCGCGAAGCGCCTCAAGGCGCGCCGCAGGCTCGCGCTCACGGGCACGCCGATCGAGAACCGCCTCTCCGAGATCTGGTCGATCTTCGACTTCGTCTCGCCGGGCCTGCTCGGCTCGCTCGACAAGTTCGAGGCGCGCCTGGCGCGCCCGATCGAGGCCGGCGACTACAAGGCCGCGCAGCGCCTGCGTTCGATCATCCACCCCTTCATCCTGCGCCGCACGAAGCAGGAGGTCGCCAAGGACCTGCCCGAGAAGATCGAGACCGATCAGATCTGCGATCTCACGGGCGATCAGCGGTCGATCTACATGCAGGTGGCGCGCGAGGTGCGGGCCCAGGTGCTCGGCGAGGTGGAGCGTGTCGGCATCGCCAAGAGCCAGCTCCAGATCCTCGCGGGCCTCACGCGGCTGCGCCAGGCGGCCTGCGATCCGCGGCTCCTCGGCCTGCCGCGCGAGTTCTCGGACGAGGACTCGGGCAAGCTCGTGGCGCTGCGCGAGCTCATCGCGAACGCGGTCGAGGGCGGCCACAAGGTGCTCGTCTTCAGCCAGTTCGTGATGATGCTGAAGATCATCGAGCGGGCGATGAAGGAGGACGGCGTGGCCTACGAGTACCTCGACGGCGCGACGAAGGACCGCGCGGAGCGCGTGGAGCGCTTCCAGAACGATCCGACGGTGCCGGTCTTCCTGATCAGCCTGAAGGCCGGCGGAACGGGCCTCAACCTGACGGCGGCGGACACGGTCATCCACTTCGATCCGTGGTGGAACCCGGCCGTGGAGCAGCAGGCGACGGATCGCGCGCACCGCATCGGACAAACCCGCGTCGTGACGGCGTACCGCCTCGTCGCGGAGGGGACGATCGAGGAGAAGATCCTGCAGCTCAAGGCGAAGAAGCGCGAGCTCGTGGCCTCGGTCCTCAGCGAGGATCAGGGCGGCGCGAAGAAGCTCACGAAGGCCGACGTGGAAGAGCTGTTCGCGGTGGATTGAACGCGGCCCTCGGGGGGAGGGCCGGGGGCAGGGAAGGGGCCCGCGCCGCGTCTTGCGGCCGCGGGCCTTACTTCTTCCCGCTCAGGATCATGAGGTGGTACTTGCCGAACTCGCTCTGGCCGAGGGTGTAGAGCACCTCGATGAGCAGCCGGTAGGGCGTGGTCTTGTCGGCGACGATGCGCGCCTCGGACGTGGACGGGTCGAGGCCCTTCGCCGCGCGGACGGCCTTGTCGATCTCGCGCGCGTGCTGCAGCGAGTTCGCCAGCGGCACGATGTAGAGGTCGTTCGGGCCGCTGCGCTTGTGCTTGGCTTCGATGCCCGACTGCGCGAGCTGCTCGCGGCTCGGCAGCGTCACGACGGGGGTGGACTCTTCGCCGACCAGGATCTGCGTCTTCGAGACGACCACGAGCACGCCCTCGTCGCTCGGCTCGCCGACCATCACGGATTGCGGCAGGCGCAGGTCGTCGGACTGCGGGATCGCGCCGGCCGACGAGGCGAGGCTCTTCAGCAAGAAGACCAGGATGATGGTCATCAGGTCGAGCATCGCCGTGATGTTGAGGAAGTCGATCTCGGGCTCGCGCGCGTTCTTGCGCTTCGCCTTTCGAAGGGCTGCCTTGTACTTGACGATGCTGCCCTTCTGGGCCTGCACGGGACGCGGGCGCGGGGCGGGACGGGGCGCGTTCGGGCCGCTGTCTTGCCCGGCTTCGGGCTCGAAGGTCTCGTCGATGTTCATCGCGCCACCCCGAAGTGCACGTCCGAGAAGAGCTCTTCTTCGCCGTCCTTCCGGAGCGCGTCCATCGTGTCGATGATCGTCCCGTACTCGACGCCCGGGTTCGCGGTGATGGTCACCTGGGTCTCCTCCTTGAACTCGGGGGCCGCGTTCTTGAGCCGCTTCGCGCAGCTCGTGACGGCGGAGAAGTCGTGCACGCCGCCCTCGCGCATCGGGATCGTGATGCCGGCGCCGATGCCCTGGCAGCCCGGGGCGACGTTGCCGCTCGAGGTCTTGAGCGAGATGCCCTGCGTCGTGATGAACGCCGAGAGGTTCAGCGCCTTCGTCGCCACGTCGCTCCGACCTTTGCCGCCGATCGCGGGCGGGGTCGTGTCGATCGAGGCGATGAAGGTGACCGAGACGCTGGCGAGCACGAACATCATCACGTTCGTGATGATGTCGAGGAAGGGCACGATGTTGAGCTCACCCGCCTCCTCGCCCGGCTCCGGATCTTTCGGCTGGGAAAGCCGCCGGATGCGCGATTTCTGCGAGGCGCTGAGCGGAGCGTCGTGGGTCTCGGCCATGGGCGACGCTCTAGAAGTTCGGCTTGGCGATCGTCAGCAGGTTGAACACGCGCTCGGTGGTCGACTCCAGATCGTGCTGGATGTTCTTCGACCGCGTGTGGAGCAGGACGTGCGCGATCATGCAGAGCACGGCGATGCCGAGGCCGAACGCCGTGTTGTACATGGCCTCCGCGATGCCGTTCGAGAGCATCTGCTGCTTGACGGCGGCGGAGAGGCCGGGGGCCGAGATCGAGGCGAAGGTCTTGATGAGACCGCTGACGGTGCCGATGAGGCCGATCAGCGTGGCGATGTTCGCGAGGGACCAGAGGAGCGCGACGCGCTTCTCGACGGCGGGCTTGAGCTCGGAGAGCTTCTCGCTGAGGGCGGCGTCGATCTCGTCGGCGCCTTTGCTTGCCTGCGTGAGGCCGGCCTTGACGAGCTGCAGGATCGGGTAATCGCCGGCGTCGCAGAGCTTGATGGCGCGGTCGATGTTGCCTGCGACCACGAGCTTCTTGATCTGGGCGAAGAACTCCTTGGAGTTCACGCGGTAGCGATCGAGCTGGAAGTAGGCGCGCTCGATGATGACCGTCACCACGATCGCCGAGACGACGAGGTTCATCACGAGGAAGGTGGGGTTCTCCTTGATGGCCCCCCACATCCCGACCTCTCCTCCTTCGGACGCCAACATGAACAGGTGACGCATCCTCGCAGTCCCTTTCTCCCTACCTAGTCACCAGAGCGCCACGAGCCGTGGTTATGCCCCATGCGCAAAAGTCGCGTTGGGGCGCGACTATAGCCGTCGCTCGATCTCCCAGGCAAGCGACAGACGGCGCGTGTGAGCGGAGCCCCCGCCGAAGCGAGACGTGGGCTGCTTGGGCTTTGTCCGATGAGGCTGGATCCTTCCAAGTTCGTGGCGAACGTGCGGTGTTTCCCGTGTAGCTCGCGCGATCTCGACCAAATGTTGCTTGACGAGAGAGGGTCTGAATCGCGAAGATGCCGGTCGCCTGGGCGATGAAGCTTCAACGTGGGCCGATTCGCGCTGGGTCGACGGAGACGACGATCCTTGGATACCGGCCATTTGCCCCGTTCGGATGCGGGCGGGTAGACTGGCCCCGGATCACGCGAGACCGTGCGCGAACACGGGATCTCGAGATCCATCCGGGATCACCGCTTACGAAGAGACCCGAGACGGAACGAAGCCAAACACCCTACTTGCGTTGGGGCGCGCGGCTCGGCTAGCGTCCTGGTTCGCTTGGATGCCTTGGCCGAAGTCGCACCCTCCCCAGCGATGCAACGAAGCGGAATTCAACGCGGAGAGCAACGAGCGGGGCGCGGGGCGCGAGGCCGCGACGGCCAGCGCGATCGCACGAAGACCGTCGCAGTAACTGCCGCATTCGATCCGGAATGGCTTTCATGTAGAGTGCGACACCTCGGCCCGAGCGGACGCGAGGCAAGCTGGAGGACCTGACAAATGCACGCAGCGTACGAGCACTTCAAAGAAGGTGGATGGGGCATGTGGCCCATCTTGTTCTGGTCGATCCTCACGATCGGCATCATCGTGGAGCGCTCCATCTATCTGTTCGGCGCGTCGATCAACAAGGACGTCTTCCTCGCCACGATGCAGAAGTGCATCCTCGCGGGTGACGTGGCCAAGGCCGTCAAGATGTGCTCCGCCGCCAACGCGCCGCTCGCCCGCATCGTGCAGGCTGGCCTCGTGAAGGTGAACCGTCCGGACGAGGAAGTTCAGGCTGCGATGGACGAGGCCGCGCTCCGCGAGCTTCCGCGCCTCAGCAAGAACACCGCGTACCTCGGCCTCCTCGCGAACCTCGCGATGCTCTCGGGCCTCCTCGGCACCGTGACGGGTCTCATCATGGCATTCGGCTCCGTCTCCGGTGAGTCGATCGATCCGAGCCAGAAGGCGCGCGTTCTCGCGGCAGGCATCTCGGAGGCCATGAACTGCACGGCGTTCGGCCTCGCCGTCGCGATCATCGCCCTCATCGGCTTCGCCATTCTCAACGGCAAGACGCAGCACCTCGAGGACGACATCAACGAGGCGTCGGTCATGGTGCTGAACCTCGTCGTGACGAACCGCCAGAAGGTGAACGTCGCGGCCGTGGGCCAGGCGGCTGCCTGAAATCCACCTCCGGGGCGGCGCCTGCGCCCGCGCCGCCCCCGCCGTGATCTCGGGAGAAACTTTCACCCAGATCCGTTGTCGTACAAAGGGCAATGCCCTGCCCACGAGGGCGGGCAACGGTAGCGTGTAGGGGGCGCGTCATGCGTCCCCATCGCAGTACGCTCGCGAGAGCGAGCATCGCAGGAGGCAGCCCATGGGTGGCGTAGACGTAGGCAGCGAGGGCGGCAAAAAGAAGGCGACGAACGCGGAAATCAACATGGTCCCGTTCATCGACCTGTTGATGTGCACGATCGCGTTCCTCTTGATCACGGCTGTGTGGGTCACGAACTCGCGCATGAACGCGGACGCGCAGGTGCCTGGGCCGCCGAACCCCGACAAGGAACTCACGCCGCAGACGCCCGAGAAGGTGCTGAATCTGCACATCGGCGAGAGCGATTTCGCGCTCGTGTGGAAGCAGGGCGCGACCGTCGTGAGCGAGGTGCGTGTCCCCAAGCCGCCGCCGAGTGACAGCGCCGTGATCCGGTATTCGGACCTCGCGAAGAAGATCGAGGCCGAGTGGAACACCAACGGCAGCCATCGCGATCCGAGCGACAAGAAGCTCGATCAGGCGATCATGCACACCGACAACCGCACTCCTTTCAAGGAGATCGTCGCGGTGCTCGACGCGCTCTACGCGACGAAGCGCAAGGTGAAGCTTGAGGCTGGGGAGAAGGATCTCCCGGCCTTCAACATGACGTTCTCCGTCCGCTGAGCAAGGAGACCTGAGATGGGTGGCCACGCCAAACCTCCGGCGAAACATCACAACCCGCACGCCCACGTCATCCACCAGCCTGGCCGGCGGTTGATGCACCACATCCCGCTGAAGTTCGTGTGGAACAAGGTAGCGGGACACGGCAGGCGGAGCGGCAACGCCGCGCTGAACCTGGTCAGCTTCATCGACTTCTTGATCACCACCGTCATCTTCCTCCTGATGTCCTTCTCGGCGTCCGGTGAGATCACGGTCGACAAGAACGTCAAGCTGCCGAAGGCCGAAAACGTCGAGGACATCATCGACGCGCCGATGGTCGCCGTGAACGGCAACCAGATCCTCGTCGACGGCACGCTCGCCGGCTCGACGCGCGCGATCGAGGAGCTCGGCCGTATGCAGAAGATCGACGAGCTCTTCAACCTCCTGAAGAACAAGCGCGAGCTCTGGAAGCAGGTGCAGCCGAACAAGCCGTTCCCCGGCGTCTGCATCCTCCAGGTCGATCAGAACGTGCCCGCGATCGTCGTGAAGAGCGTCTTCCAGACCGCTGCGTTCGCCGGTTATCCGAACGTCAGCTTCATGGTCGCCAAGCTCCCCAAGAGCGGCTGAAAGCTACCCCCATGCCGCCCAGCGCGGATGAACGACCCCGCGGCCTGCCCTCGCTGATCCAGTCCAAGCAGGACCGCGGGGCAGGCCGTATGCGTTGGCCCGCCCCCAAGGTCTGGGCCTGGATCGGCCTCGTGATGGCCGTTACGGTCATCATCCAGTGGAAGTGGTCCCAAGGCCGCCTCGAGAGCGAACGAAGCGGCGTCCTCGCCAAACAACGCGCCGTCGTCGCCGAGCTCGGTCCCCGCTGGTTCCCCTTGCGTGACCGGATCGAGCGCTGGACGGTCGACCTCGCGAAAGACCCGGCCCCGGACGTCGTCGAGACGGAGATCCTCAAGGCCTGGAACTTCCGCGACAAACCCGGCATCTACCTCCGCCTCGACGCCGACCAGGCCACGAGCGCGGATGCCATCCGCAAAGCCGCGAACGATTCGTTGCGGGATGGTTTCACCGCCTGCCTGTTCACGGCGGAAAACAAGAACCAGCTCTCCGACAAGGAGTGCAAGCTCACCCGAGATTGCGCCTTCGGCGAGATCTGCAACGAGCTCGATCGCTGCGCGCCGCCCGCGCAACCCTACAACCTGCGCGTCGCGTACCGAGCGATGCGTATCCTCTCCGAGGACTGGGTGCGGGAGGCGCAGGAAGCATCGGGTGAGCTGAAGCTGCGCGCGCTCACGAGCTTTTTCGAGGACGCGGTCCGCGACGACATTCCGATCGCGGTCGATCTGCTCACCCGCGCGCAGTACTTCGCCGTCGTCCTCGACGAGACGCCGCCGAACTTCCAGGTCCCCGCGGGCATGTCGAAGTCCGAGGCCTTGCGCGCCGTGCCCCATGCGTCGCGCGTCGGCATCTGGCGGCTTTCGGACAACAAGCTCGTCCTCCGCATCCGCCGCTCGCCCGAGGTGGAGCTCAAGATGGCCGGCGCGCAGCTCGATGAGCGCGTCGTGAACGCCCAGAAGCGTCAGGCCTTGAGCTGCGCGCTCGCGAACACCGTTCGCGACGCGATGGGTGATGCCCAGGCGGGTGTCGTCCCTCCCACGCCGTAAGACGCGCCGCCTCAGTTTTCCGGAAAAACCCGCGCCAGGATGTGCAGATCCGTGAGGTTCTGCCCCGTCGGGCCCGTGTCGATCGCCGTGCCGAGGGCACGGTGGATCGGAGCGTCGTCGTAGCCGGCGAGGGCTGCGTCGATTCGTGTTGCATCGAAGTCACCCGCCGCGCCGGAGCTCACGACCGCGCCCGCGGCGGAGGAGCTTCCGTCGGTGCCGTCCGAGGCACCGCAGAGGAGCGCGACGCCCGGCGGGAGTTTTTTCAGGGCAGCCAGCGCGACCCAGCCCGCGCGTCCGCCACGTCCACGCACGGGCGGTAAGGCGAGCGTCGGCTCGCAGGCGACGACGATCGCGCTCCCCGGGGCGAGGGCCGCGGCCTGCGCGAGGCGTTTTTCCACCACATCACGCGCGTCGCCGCCTTCGGGTGGGTCGATCCGGACGGAAAAACCCCCAGCGGAAAGGTGTGCGGCGGCCACGCGGGCGAAGTCCTCGGGGCCGGCGAGCAGGTGAGCCTCGGTGCGCGTGGGAAAGGGTTGTTCCGTTGTGTCGTCGAGGTAAGGGGCGAGGCGCGCGGCGAGCTCTGCCGGCGCGTATCGGGCGAGCGCGGCGCGAGCTTCGGCCGCGGTCGTGGGATCCGGGACCGTGGGGCCGGAGCCGATGTCGTGGAGTGCGCCGCCGACGACGTCGGAGAGGGCGAGCGTCTGCACGAGCGCGGGCGCTGCCGCGGCAGCGAGGCGTCCGCCCTTGATGCGCGAGAGGTGGCGGCGGACGAGGTTCACGTCGTGGATGGGCGCGCCGCCTTCGAGGAGCGCGCGGACGACGCGGCGTTCGTCCTCGAGCTCGAGTCCGGGCGGAGGCAACACGAGGAGCGCGGAGCTGCCGCCCGAGATCAACGCGAGGACGAAATCCTTGGGGCCGAGGCCATCGACTTGCGCGAGGGCCGCATGGGCGGCTGCGACGCTGCGTTCGTCGGGGACAGGGTGCGCCGCGCGGAGGACGACGGGCGCGCTTCGGAGATCGAGTCCGCGAAAGTCGGTGGGCGCGCCGTCGACGGTCACGACGAGCGTGCCCTCGATGGAATCGCCCCAGCGGGAAAGGGCGCCTTGTGCCATCGCGGCGGCCGCTTTGCCCGCGGCGAAGAGCCGGACGCGCGCGCCCTCGGGAGGTCGCGGGGGCAAGGCCTCGGCGACGAGGCGCGCGGGGTCGAGCGCGGAAAGGCTTTCGAGGAAGACCTCGGCGAGGACGCGCCGCAGGGCCTCCTCGGCGGCGCTCATCGCACGAGCCGATCGGCCGCGTCCACGAGGTGAACGGGGACGATGTGGCGCCAGGCGAGCGTGACCGAGAGCAGCGCGCCCTGGTCGATCAGGCGGAAAGGACCCGCGTCGGTGAACGCGCTCGGCCGGATGCGGAGCGCGCCCCGCACACCGAGAATCGGCCCCGTGGCCGTGGCGAAAAATGGGATGCCGATCCCCATGGAGAACTCGAACCCCGGCTCGGCGCCAAACGTGCCTCCACGCGGTGCTTCCCAGAAGGCGCCCATGCCGAGGGCGAACGAGTCGAGGACGAGGTCGAGGCGCGCAGGACCACGCTCCAGGTTCGTCGCGAAGCGGCCGAGGAAGAGCGGCTCGAGCACCACGCCGGCCGCGATCGATCGCGTGACCGCCGGGCCGTCCGTGCCGAGGGCGTCCGTGTAGTGCACGTACAGGCCCGCGGACGAGAGGTACAGGAGGGACGCGTGCGCGGCGAGCGCGGGGCCTCCGCGGGCGAACGCGGCGCCGGCCCCGATGCGCATGTCGAGGTCGCCGTCGAGGCGCCCGTACACGCCGTCGGGCCCGTCGTCCTCGGCGCGCGCGGCCGCGGCCGAGCTTGCGAGCGCGAGCAGCACGGCGAGGCCCGCGCCGCGCGCCCAAGAGACGCGCGCGCGGCTCAACGGACGAACGCCTCCCGCATCGCGTCGCGCAGCTCCGGGGCGAAGATCAGCCGGCAGCGGGTGAGCGTCTCGTTGCGCAGACGATCGAGCAAGAACGAAACCTCCGACGGGGGACGGGGCCTGCCCTTCGGGAAGACCACGTGCAGCGAGTCGTCCTCGGCATACGGCGTGTCCGTCGCGACGTCGAGGCCCACGTAGAGGTCCGGATCGAGCCCCTGCTCCGCGGCGATCGCGCGCGCGGCGGCGAGCGCCTTCGTTCGCGCCTCCTCGTCGAGCGCGCCGAACGCGTGGCTCGTGGATCCCTCGTCCTCCCCTTGCGCCTCGGGCGATAGCTCGATCGTCTTGAAGAGCGAGCGCGCGCGGAGCCTCCGGCAGAGATCACTCAGCGTCGGGTCCTTCGCGTCCTCCCACGCGTGGATGGCGCCGAGCAGGACCTGGTCGTCGAGGTCGAGGTACTGCTCGAGCGTGGGTACGTCCCCGGCGGCGACGGCGGCGATCGCGGGTGGCAGGACGGGCAGGCGCGTGCCATCCACGACGAGCGCGAGGGCACGACGAAGGATCGCGCCGATCATCCACTCGGCCGCGCGCGTCGCTTTGTGAAAGTAGACCTGTTGGAACATGAAGTAGCGCGCGAGCAGGAACGACTCGATCGCGACGATGCCCTTCTGCCCGTCGATGGCGAGCGAGGGCGCGTGGTGGCCGGGTGGGCCGCTCGGCTCGCTGAAGCGGAGGCTGCGGAGCAGCCACGGCAGGTCGTAGTCGCCGTAGCGCACGCCTGTCGCGTGCGCGTCGCGCAGGAGGTAGTCGCAGCGATCGACGTCGAAGGTGCCGCTGACCGCGCGCGCAAGGTAGGGCAGCTCGTGCTTGCCTGCGACGAGATCGGCCACGCGTCGCGGCAGGCTCGGGTCGTCCTCGGCGAGGATCTGGTGCAGCTCGCATGCCGGGTCGAGCAGGATTCGGGCGGTCCATGTCTCGTGCTCAACGGCGCCTGGCATCGCAGCCTCGAACAGATGCGAGAGCGGCCCGTGCCCCACGTCGTGAAGCAGCGCCGCCGCGATGGCATCGCGCGCGCGTTCGCTCGTCACGCGTTGCCAGAACGGCAGCTCTCGATCGATCTGCCTGAGCCGCACGAGCAGAAGTTTCATCACGTGCGCGGCGCCGATCGCGTGCGAGAAGCGCGTGTGCTCCGCGCCCGGGTACGCGAGCGAGGTGAGCCCGAGCTGGCGGATACGCCGAAGCCGCTGCATCTCTCGTGCGCCGAGGAGTCGCGGCACGATCGAGTCTTCTTCACTTTCGAACGCGACGAGCCCATGCACCGGGTCACGCAGGATCACGCTTGTCCTCCAGGAATCCATCGTAGTCCCGCATCACTTGTCCGGCATCTCCTGCGCGCATCGGGAGTTCCCTGACGCCTTCGATCACGCTCAAAAAATTCCCGGAAAAACCCATGTCGAAATCCAGTCGTGGTAGCAGCGGAGCCCATGCGAGGCGCGCGAGATGCGCACGAAAACGGCGCGAAGACACGCAGAAATGCGCCGATTGGGGGGTGTCGGTGTTCACTTCGTCGTGTAGTGTCGTTCGTTGGACGTGAAGCGAGTTGACGCATCCGAAAACCCTCCTCCCATGTCGGTGATGTCATGACCTCCATCGGCGGACGACACGGCGAAGCCGCTCTGGAACCTGCACACGGTGCCTCGAAGGGACAACGCGCCTCGCGCGCTTTGGACCCCGAGCCCGCGTCCGACGAGACCGGAGGCGGATCGCCCCGCCGGCTCGATCACATCCTCCGCGCGCTCCCCGACTCCGAGCTCGCGGCGCTCATCCGGCGCCTCGGCATACGCATCGATACGCAGAAGCGCATCGACGCTCCATCGCAGGTCGCCCGCGCGCTCGTCGGCATCCCCGACGTGCGTGATCCGTCGCGCCTGCAGGCGTCGAGCCGGGAGCTCTTGCACCGGATCGCCGAGGCCGGCGGCGCGCTCGTCGTGCCGACGCTGCCCTCGGGGCTAGAGCCGCTCGTCGCGCGTGGCGTGGTGTACGCGCGCAAGATCGACGAAGGCATCGAGCTCGTCCTGCCAACCGCGTTCCTCGTGCAGCTCAAGTCCTGGGAGAGCGAGGACCCGCGCGCCCTCCGCGCGCTCCTCTCGCAGGCGTCCTTCGAAACGGTCAGCGCCGTGGCCGCGCACTACCTCGGCCGTCCGGCCACGCCGCCGATCGCGCTCTCGCTCGAAGCCGCATGGGAGACGCTCTGCGACACGGCGCGCTTGCAGTCGGAGGTCGAGCGGCTCGCGCCGGTCGAGCGTCGGTTGCTCGAAGCGATCGAGGCCGTCGGCGGTGAGGTCGACACGCAGGAGCTGCTCGACCTCGAGCGTGAGCCCATGCGCCTGCGCGGCGCCACGGGCATCACCGCCAGCCGGCGAGGCGCGGGCTTCGCGCTCGAGCGCCGCGCCTTCCTGATCCCGATCCACCCGAACCGCCACGTCATCCCGACCGAGATCGCGAACATCGTCGGCGCCGAGCGCCGCAAGGCCCGCGAGGCGCGCCGCGCGCAGATCCGATCGTTCGTCCTCGAAGAAGATCACGCGCCGCGCCGCGCCCGCTTCGCCCCCGACCCGGGCATGCTCGCGCTCGGCCTGGCGTACGCCGTGCGCGAGCCGGGGAGCGACGTTCGTCCTGGCGTGGGCACGCCTCGCTCGCTCCTCGTTCGTCTCGCCCAGCGCTTCGGCCGCGACGTGGAGATGGTCGCGCTCTCGGCTGCGGTCTCGCGCGCCATCGGTTTGTGGGAGCCGTCCGCCGCTTCCGCGGCCACGCCGCCGGGATCACTCGCCGTGCACGAGCTCGGCCGTGTCCTCTTCGACACGTGGCGCCGCGGCGGCGCGTGGGACGAAGCGCGCCCCGAGCGCGAGGTGTTACGTGCGGCCTCCGAGGGCCGCGAGTCGAGCCCGATCGGCGCGCTACGCGAGATGGTCATCGACGCGTTGCAAGAGCTCGGCGAAGGACGCTGGGTGCCGTGGGCCTCGCTCCGCGGCTACCTCGCCGCGGACGATCGCATCGGCGGCGTCGAGCGGCTCCTCCGCCGCTGGGGCGATCGCACCTCGAACGAGGCGCCCGAGGTCCTCGAGATCACCCGCCGTATCGCGCTCGAGTCCTTGCCGGCGCTCGGCATCATCGACCTCGGCGGCGACGATCTCGACGACGGTCCCGCCTTGCGCCTCACGCCGCGCGGCCGCGCCATGCTCGCGGGCACCTCGCCGAGCTTCGATCCGTCCCCGAGCCATTTCGTCGAGACGCAGATCCTCCAGATCGCCCCCTCGGCGCGGATCGCGCACGTGCTCGCGCTCGTCCCGTTCGCCGAGATCACGCGTATCGGCGACAAGGTCGACCTCCTCCTCGCGCCCTCGTCGATCGCGCGCGCCCTCTCCGCGGGGCTCGAGAGCGACGCGCTGCGCGCGCGGATCGAGGCCGTCGCGAAGCTCCCCGAGGGCATCTCGCAGATGCTCATCCAGGCGAGCGTGGTGATCGGCCGCGCGAGCTTCGTCCCGGCCGCGGGCTTCTTGTGGGTCGAGGACGCGGAGATCCGCGAGCTCTTGCGCACGCGGCGCCCGGCTTCCGAGCTCTTCATCGATCCGTCCCCGCCATCTGGTTTGCTCCTCGCGCCCGACGTTGATCTCGAGCGCCTCGTACGACGCTGTCGCGCGCTCGGCGTCGAGGTCGAGTGCGACGGCAACCTCCTGCGCGCGCGCTCCGTCACGCCGATGCCTTCGAGTCAGGAGGCGCCGTCGCGCGCGCCTTCGACGAGCCGCGGTCGATCACGGACGCCGGCGCCGCGCACCACGCGCTCCTGACGGAGGATCACGCACGCCCGGAAAGGCGTGCGTGGTCGTGAGGCGCGGCGCGCAGCCGTGCTTTCCGGGAGGCATGACGGCCGATCTGGCTGATACTCCAACGCCCATGCCCCCCGATCGGCTGCGAATCGTCATCGGCCTCGCGAGCGCGCTCGGGCTCGCCGTGCTCCTCGCGCAGCCGAAGGTGAAGGCGCTCGAGCAGCGCTTCGGCGTCACCGTCCTCATCTCCGCGGGCGTGCCGTTCCTTGCGATGGGCGCAGTCTTCTCGCTCGACAGCGTGGGCATCTTGACGCCGCAGGTCCTCATCGACCTCAAGCCCGCGTTCGAGTTTGGCCTCGGCTGGGTCGGGTTCATCGTGGGCTTGCACTTCGACGTGCGCAAACTCGACGCGCTGCCTGCGTCGCTCGGCCCCGTCATCGTGCTCGAGTCCGTCGTCCCGATGCTCACGACCGCGGGCTTCTGCGCCATGGCGCTGCTCGGCATGGGTGTGCCGTGGGAGCGAAACGCCTTCGCGCGTGACGCCCTCGTGCTCGCGGCCTGCGCCGCGCCGAGCGCGCCGATCAGCATGGAGCTCTGGGAGCGCCGCGTCGGCCGCAAGGCCGCGCGCATGATCGACGAGATCACGAGCCTCGACGAGGTCACGGGCCTCGCGCTCCTCGGCGTCGTTGCGATCCTCTTCCGCCCGGAGAACGACACGACACGCTGGGTCTTGCCGGCGTCGGCGTGGCTCCTCCTGACGCTCGGCCTCGGCGGCGTGCTCGGCATCCTCACGTACGTCCTCCTGCGCGGCGCGCGCAACGCGGCCGAGGAGCTCACGCTCCTGCTCGGCGCGGTCGCGCTCTCCGCGGGCGTCGCGGGCTACCTCGCGCTCAGCGTCCCCGTCGTCTGCGCGATCGCGGGCGCCTTGCTCGCGAACCTCCCGATCCGCGATCTCGAAGGTTTGAAGAAGACGCTCCTCGACGTCGAGCGCCCGATCTACCTGATCTTCCTTCTCGTCGTCGGCGCGACGTGGCGGCCGCTCGAGTGGCAGGGCTGGCTCCTCGCGACCGCGTTCGTCCTCGCGCGCGTCGCGGGCAAACGCCTCGGCGCGATCTGGTCGAAGCGCGTGGGCCCGAAGGAGCTGCCGAGCGCGCGCATGCTGGCGCTCGCGCTCGCGCCGCAGAGCCCGAGCGCCATCGTCCTCATGGTCAGCGCGGCGACGCTGTACCACGGCTACGGCCCCGAGCGCGTCCGCTGGGCCATCAACGCCGTGATCATCGGCGGCGTGCTCACCGAGGTCGTGGTGCGGATGCTCGAGTGGCGGCGCCGGCGCACCGGCGTGGATCTCACCCCGATCCCGCCCACCCGCGTGCAGGCCCCGGAGGCGCCGAGGCCCCAGGTTGACGAAGCTCCGGTCATCACGACGACCCCGGAGGGCAGCGCGTGATCCGCGCAGCGCTCGTCCTCGCGCTCGTCGCCGGCATCTCCTTCGCCGCGCGCTCCTTCTTGCCCGCCGACGCCACGATCACGGGCTCGGGCGCGGCGCTCGCGTTTGGCTTTTTGCTGATCGCGGCGATGCAGACGGGGCACATCTTCCACGATCTCCGTTTGCCGCACCTCACGGGCTTCATCCTTTGCGGCGCGATCTTCGGCCCCGAGGTGCTCCGCCTCATCACGCCGTCGATGCTCGGCGACCTCACGCTGGTGAAGAAGGTCGCGGTCGGGCTCATCGCACTGAACGCCGGATGCGAGCTCAACTTCGCGCGCCTCCGCCCGAAGATCCGCAGCATCGGCCTCGTTTCGATCTTCGGCCTCCTCACCGAGTTCGTCCTTCTCTTCGGCCTCTTCGCGTTCGTCCTCAAGCGCATTGACTTCACCGCGGACATGACCTCGGCGCAGCGCCTCGCGGTCGCGCTCATCTGCGCCACCGTCCTCTGCGCGCTTTCGCCGGCCGTCGTGATGGGCATCCTCAAGGAGACGCGCGCGGTCGGCCCGCTCAGCGAGATGTGCCTCTCGATCGTGGTGCTCGCGGATCTCGCGGTCGTCATCGCCTTCTCGTTCACCGAGTCCGTGGCGCGCGCCGTGTTCCCGCCCGAGGCTGCGGCAAGCGGCGCGGGCGGGCACTCGATTTTCGGCGCCCTCGCGGTGCACATCTTCGGCTCCATCGCGACCGGCATTGCCGTCGGCCTCATCTCGGCGCTCTACATTCGCCGTGTGGGCCAGCGCATCGGCCTCTTCGTTTTCGCCGTCCTCTTCGTCGTCGCCGAGATCGGCGGCGCCCTGCACCTCGACCCGCTGCTCGTTGGCCTCTCCGCGGGCCTCTTCCTGGAGAACATCAGCCCCGTCAGCGGCCACGAAGTCATCCACGAGACCGAGGTCGCGGCGATGCCCACCTTTGCTGTCTTCTTCGCGGTCGTCGGCGCCGAGGTACACCTGCACGCCTTCTTCACGGTCGCGCCCTATGCGGCCATGGCGGCGCTCACCCGCGCGGCGGGCATCTACGCCGGCGCGCGCTTCGGCGCTCGCGTCGCGAAGGTCGATCCCGAGGTCGCGGCCCGCATCCCCTTCGGCATGTTCCCGCAGGCCGGCGTCGCGATCGGCCTCGCGAACCTCGTCGCGAACTCGTTCAAGCCGTGGGGCCAGGCCGCATCCACGCTCATCCTCGGCACGATCGTCATCAACGAGATGCTCGGCCCCGTCCTCTTCCGCATCGCCCTCGCGCGCGCGGGTGAGATCAGCAAGAAGCGTGAAGCAAGCCTCCTCGATCTGCCCTCGCACGCCCCCACGCCTGAGGCCGACGTCGAGGCCACGTGACGCGAAGCTCGCGCGCGTGGCCTTTGCGCCGGGCTTCCCTGTAACATCGCCGCCGGAGGACGAGAGGTGACGAGCGCATTCGATCCGGGGCCTTCGGGCGACACGTTCCCGTGCGGCCAGTGCGGCGCGAAGCTCGGCTACGACGCCGGCGCGCAGGCCATGAAGTGCCCTTATTGCGGCTTTCAGCAGGCCATCCCGCAGGCGACCGGGGGCCTCGTCCGCGAGATCCCGATCGAAGAGGGCATGCGCCTCGCCGCGCGTGGCTACGGCACGCCGGTCGCGCAGGTGAGCTGCCGCGAGTGCGGCGCGACGGTCAACGTCCCGCCGGGCGAGCAGACCGCGACGTGCACGTTTTGCCGCTCCCACCAGGTCCTCGCGCAGGAGTCCGCGGGCACGGCGATCCGGCCCGAGTCCGTCGTCCCTTTCAAGGTCGACAAGAACAACGCGAACCATCGCTTCGAAGAGTGGCTCGGCTCGCTCTGGTTCCGCCCGAACGACCTCAAGAAGATGGCCAAGGTCGAGGGGTTTGCCGGCGTGTACGTCCCTTACTGGACGTTCGACGCGCGCGTCGACTCCTCGTGGACCGCCGAGGCCGGCTACCATTATTACGAGACCGAAACGTACACGGACGAGCAGGGCAACCGTCAGACGCGGCAGGTGCAGAAGACGCGCTGGGAGCCGGCGCGTGGCCGTCGCACCGACGCCTTCGACGACGTGATCGTGTGCGCCTCGAAGGGCCTTCCCGAGAACCTCGGGGATGACTTCCGCACCTTCAACACGCGCGAGCTCACGCCCTACCGACCCGAGTTCCTCGCCGGCTGGCGCGCCGAGTCCTACGCGATCGATCTCATGCCCGCGTGGCAAACGGGGCAAACCATCATGGCCTCCACCCAGCGGAGCCGCTGCGGGAGCGACGTTCCGGGCGACGAGCACAGGAACCTGCACGTCGACAACCACTTCTCGTACGTGACCTTCAAGCACGTGCTCTTGCCCGTGTGGATCGCGGCCTATCGGTACCAGGACAAGCCCTACCAGTTCCTCGTGAACGGACAGACCGGCGAGGTGATCGGCAAGGCGCCGTATTCGTTCTGGAAGATCTTCTTCTTCGTTCTCTTCCTGGTCGCCCTCGTCGTGGGCATCGCCGTCGTCGTGAAGGGCCAGAAGAGCGGTTCGTCGTCGGACGAGCGCACGCCGGCGACCTCGCCCGCGAAGGCCCCCTCGCGAAGCCGTCGCTAGGTTCTTCTCTCCGCACCTCTGGCCGCGCTCGCCGCTTGCAATCGCGGGCCGACGGGGCACGCTCTCCGGCCATGCGATCGATCCGTCCGCCCCTTCGAAAGCGCCGCGCGCGAGCCGCGGTGCTCCTCGCCTCTGCGCTCGCGTTCGCCGCGCCGCTCGCTTCGCCCTCGTTCGTCGCGACTGCTCGTGCCGAGCAGAAGGCCGAGATCAAGGTCCCGTTCGAGAAGTACACGCTGCCGAACGGCCTCACGGTGATCCTGCACGAGGATCACGCGCTGCCGCTCGTCGTGGTGAACACGATGGTGAAGGTGGGCTCGCGCTTCGAGGAGCCGAAGCGCACGGGCTTCGCGCACCTCTTCGAGCACCTCATGTTCATGGGCACGCGCCGCGCGCCGCCCAAGATGTTCGACACGTGGATGGAGTCCGAGGGCGGCTGGAACAACGCGTGGACCAGCGAGGACCGCACGGACTACTTCGACGTCGGCCCTGCGCACACGCTGAAGCTCTTGCTCTGGCTCGAGGCCGATCGCTTCTCCTCGCTCGCCGACGAGATGACGAAGGAAAAACTCGACGTCCAGCGCGAGGTCGTGCGCAACGAGCGACGCCAGCGCACGGAGAACGAGCCTTACGGCAAGGTCGAGTTGCGCCTCCCCGAGCTGCTCTTCCCCGCGGATCATCCCTACCACCACCCGGTGATCGGCTCGCACGAGGACCTGCAGGCCGCGACCGTGGACGACGTGAAGGGCTTCTTCAAGCGCTGGTACGTTCCGAACAACGCCTCGCTCGTGGTCGCGGGGGACTTCTCGCCGGCCGAGATCAAGCCGGTCATCGAGAAGTGGTTCGGCTCGATCCCGTCCTCGCCCGTGCCCGCGGCGCCCCCGGCGAAGCCCGTGAAGCTCGACAAGGTCGTGCGCGACACGCTCACGGACAAGGTGGAGCTCGGCAAGGTCGTGATGGCGTGGCACAGCCCCGCGCGGTACGCGCCCGGCGACGCGGAGCTCGACCTGCTCAGCGTAATCCTCACCGACGGCAAGGCGAGCCGGCTCTACAAGGCGCTCGTCTACGACAAGGCGATCGCGCAGGAGGTCTCGGCCTACCAAGCGTCCGGAGATCTCGGCTCGTACTTCCTCGTCGAGGCCATCGCGCGCCCCGGCGTGACCCTCGCCCAGCTCGAAGCCGCGATCGACGAGGAGATGAAGAAGATCACGAACGAGGCCGTGAGCGCGGCGGAGATCGCGCGCGCAAAAAACCAGTTCGAGACGAGCTTCGTCTCGCGGCTGCAGTCGGTCACCGCGCGCGCTTCCATGCTGAACCAGTACGAGACGTACGTCGGGGATCCGGGCTTCGCCGAGAAGGATCTCGCGCGCTACCGCGGCGTCACGCCGGAGTCGCTCCAGCGAATCGTGAAGAGCCACCTCGACCCGAACGGCCGCGTGATCATCCACGTGGAGCCCGAAAAGAAGACGAACGGCGCCGGAGGTGCCCCGTGAGGTTTGCCAAGAAGTCGGCCTTGCTCTCGCTCGCCGCGGTGACGGCGCTCGCCGCGTGCGGCGCCGAGCCGCAGGTTCAGCCGGCCGATCCGACGACGAAGGAAACGACCCCGCCCGTCGCCGAGACGAAGCCAGCGGCATCCGCGGTGGACCTGCTCGGCCCGAAGCCGGAGCTTCCGCCGAGCCGTCCGTTCACACCTCCCGCCGTCGAGACGTTCACGACCAAGAACGGCCTCTCGGTCTGGCTCGTGGAGAAACACGGCTTGCCGCTCGTGTCGGCGGTGCTCGTCGTGCGCGGCGGGTCCTCGGCCGATCCGGCGAACCAGCCCGGCCTGATGCACATCACGACCGACATGCTCGACGAGGGCGCCGGCAAGCGCAGCGCCGTCGAGGTGTCGAGCGGCATCAACGACCTCGGCGCGACGCTCGCGCTCGGCACGAGCGCCGACGCGAGCGTCGTTTCGCTCACGGTGCTGAAGAACAACTTCAACGCGGCGTTCGGCATCTTCTCCGATGTCGTCGCGCGGCCGCACTTCGACGCGAAGGAGTGGAAGCGCGTCTCGGAGCTCTGGCAGAACAACCTGAAGAAGCGGTCCGACGAGCCGATGAGCGTCTCGCGCGTGATCAACGCCGCGGTGCTCTTCGGCCCGGACACGCCCTACGGCCACCCCGCCGATGGCTCGCTCGAAGCGGCGGCGAAGCTCGATCTGCCCACCGTGAAGCGCTTCTACACGGAGAGCTTCCGCCCCGATCGCGCGGTGCTCGTCGTGGCCGGCGACATCTCCCGCAAGGAGGTGACGGACATCGTCGACGCGCAGCTCGGCGCCTGGAAAGCGCCGCCCGCGAAAGCCGCGCCGAAGCAGGCGGACTTCCCGGGCCCGCGCGCTGCTTCGGCGCGCCCGAAGCTCGTGCTCGTCGATCGGCCCGGCGCCCCGCAGTCCGTCATCGCGGTCGTGCGCGATGGCGTGGCCGCGAACGATCCCACGCTGCCGCGGCTCGAGCTCATCAACACGGCGCTCGGCGGCTCGTTCACGTCGCGGCTCAACATGAACCTGCGCGAGGAGCATCACTGGGCGTACGGCGCGGGCTCGACGTTCCAGGAGAGCCGCAACAAGGGCGGGTTCTGGGCCATCGCCTCGGTCGAGACGCCCGCGACGGGCGTCGCGTTGAAGGAGATGCTGAGCGAGCTGACGAAGATGGCGGCTTCCGGGCCGACGGCGGAGGAGCTGGAGAAGGCGAAGGCGCAGGATCGCGCCGACCTCATGCAGACCTACGAGACCGTGAGCGGCACGGCGCGCAGGCTCGCGACACTGGCGCGGCTCGGGCTCTCGCCGTCGCACGACAGCGAGGCGACCCGCGCGCGGCAGAGCGCGACGCTCACGGAGGTCACGGCGCTCGCGAAGACGCACGTGGATCCGGCGTCGGCGACGGTGATCGTGGTGGGCCCGCGCGATGCGGTCGGCCCGCAACTCGCGACGCTCAGCCTCGGCGAACCCGAGCTCTGGGATCCGGAGGGCAAGCCGGCGAATGCGGCGGCGAAGCCCGCGGACAAACCGGCCGCGAAGGCCGCGGACAAGCCGGCACCGAAGAAGGGCAAGTAGAAGGCGCTGGGTGGGGAGAGGAAAGGCCCGGTCGACGTGGTGTCGGCCGGGCCTTTTTCGTTCACGGCACGGTCGGGACGAAGTCGACCGGGCTTGTCGGGGCGCCGTTGTGCAGGACGCCGTTGCCGAACCAGTACACGAAGCGCGGCTGCGGCACGCCGTCGATGAGGACTTCGAGGCGGAGGATCGCGCCGGGCGTCGTGCTGATCTCGAGCGCGTCGTAGTCCACGCCCGTATCGACGTGCAGATCGACCGTCCCCGCGGCTTCATTGATGTTCACGTGGTCGGCGCCTTCGAGATCGTCCGTCGTGATGGCGTCGATCGTCGAGCTCGTGTCGACCGACATGAAGATGTCCATCGGGCAAACCGCGCCGGAGAAGCTCGTGTCGCAGGTCGTCCAGACCCGGTACACGCCGCTCGAGTAGTACTCGACGAACACCCCCACGCCGTCGCCCGGGACCGCGTCGAGCTGGACATCGGTCTCGATGCTCATCTCCATCGGCACCTCCGAGGGCCGCGGGCCGTCGTCGATGATCACCGTATCGTCATCGTCGTCGTCGACGATGATGCATCCCGTCGTGGTGCTCCCCAGGCCGACGCAGGCGACGAGCCCGAGAACGGCCGGCCACACCGTCAGTGAACCAAGCTTCACGTTGCGTAGAAAAGAAGGCATCGGGCGTGCTCCTGTTCGGCGGTTTCGCAAGAGACGGGCCAAGATCAGCGGGTTACCGCCCTCGCCGCGGCGACGGCGAGAACGAACGCGACGGCGACGACGACGAACGCGACGGCGACGACGAACGCGAGGGCGAGATCGAAGGTCGCGAGGGCGAGGCCGAGGGCCGCGACGGCGAGACCGAGGGACGCGAGGGCGAGACCGACGGCCGCGACGGCGAGGCCGAGGGACGCGACTCGGTCGACGGGCGCGACTCGGTCGCTGGCCGCGAGGGCTTCGGCGAGGAGGCGGCCGGCCTCGACGGCGCGACCGCGGGGCGCGAGGGCGAGGCGCTCGGCGTGGACACCTCGGGGCGGCTGCCACGCACGTCACGCGGGCTGACCTCGCCGCGCGGGCTGCGATCGACCTGCACGCCACGACCCTCGGCATGCGCGCCGTTGGCCCTGGAAACGGACGGCGCGGCGACGAGCCCGCGCGACGGGGCCGGCATCGTCTTCGCCTGCGCCGTCGTGCTGCGGCGCGAATAAGCGACCGCGCGCGCATCGGGCGCCGAGCGTTTTTCCGGGGCAGCCCCGGAGGGGATCTTCGCCTCGGCGAGCGTGGGCGAGGCCGGGCGATACGACGAACGCGCGTTTGCGCCGCCGCCACCGCCGCCCGCCGTGGGTTGGGCCGGGCGATACGGGCGCGAATGCGCGCCGATGCGGCGAACGACGTCACGATCCCGCACGACGTACGTGTGCACGTGGCGGTGGAAGACGTAGCTCGACGGGCAGAACACGAACGCCGACGACGGCGTCACCCACACGTTCACCGCGGAGCCGCCGAACCAGTACCAGGTCGGCGCCATCGGAGCCCAGCCGACGTAGCCATAATCCGTCATGCGCCACGTGACCCACGCGGGCGCATACACGCGGCCCGGGATCCAGCCCCAGCCGCGACCGCCGATCCAGGTCCAGCGACCGTAATGGAACGGGATGTAGCCCCAGTCGTAATCGCTGACCCACATCCAGTTGCTGTCGGCGTCGAGCTCCCAGTGGCCCGCGGTCTGATACGGCGCGAAGTCCGATCCGACGACGCTCGCGCTCGGCACCCAGACCGTGCCGTACGTGCCATCGTCGACCCACGTGCCGTAGGCCGCGAGCGGCTCGCGGAAATCGTTGAGCGCGGCCGGATCCGTGTCGACGTATTCGTCGGCCGACACCGACACGCTGACCTGCGCGTCCACGGCTTGCGTGGGCTGGAAGCCAGCGGCATTCGGGGCGGTGTTCTCCTCGGGCGCGTCGCTCGTCCAGCCCTGGGGCAGGCCCGCGGGTGTATCCGCTTGGACTGCCAGAGGTGTGAACGAAAGTGCTGCCGCGAGGAGCGACAGCGCGACAGAAGTGAAGCGACGCCCTGGCAAGGCGGGCCGGGGCGCGGGGCGATCGTTGCTGGGCGACGTCTCGGCAAAGCGCATGGCGTTCATGATGATGGGACCTCGTCGAAGCAGTTGCCAGAGCGGAAGCGCTCGTCGCTACGGTCTTGCAAACGTCGTTCCGCGCCGTGATCCCTTGGACGGGCGAGGGGCGGGATCGTTGCTGCGCCTCGTGATCTCGGCCCGCGGGGCGCTCAGAGGTCGGGGCGCGAACCTGCCTGCGCAGGATCTTCGTTCCGATGCAGGTCCCAGTTCCAACGGCCCCTGCAGTGCATGTAAGGTGGCCCCGTGCGTGCACGGCAAGGATGGGCAGGGCTTTTCGCGTTCGCGATGGGCTTTTCCCTCGCGGGCGCTTCATCGGCCCAGGAAAACAAGGCCCGTCTCGACGAGGGCATCCGCATCGACCAGCTCCAGCCGGCCTCGCCGGAGAGCCCCTTCCTTCGTGCGCTCGGACCTCACGAGAAGGGCCCGAACACCATCGAGTTCGCGTTCGGCCTGTCGTTCGACTACGGCATGGGGCTGCTCAAGGCCGTCACCGTCGATGGGCAAGGCGGCGAGAACGTCGCGGCGACGCCCGTCAAAAACGCGCTGCTCGCGCACGTCGGCGGCTCGATCACGCCGCTGCCCTGGCTCACCGTCGACCTCGCGCTCCCCGTCGCGCTCTTCATCAACGGCGACGAGCCGTTCGACAAGTACGGCGTCCTCATCCGTCAGTCCGAGACGTTCGGCGTCGGAGATCTCCGTGCAGGTCTCCATTTCCGTCCGGTCGACACGAAGGCCTTCACGTTCGTCGCGGGCGCACGGTTCTGGGCGCCTGTCGGGTCAACGGCGTCGTTCCTCTCGGACAAGAGGCTTCGCGCCGAGGTGGATCTCGGCATTGCGAGCGAGAAGGACCGGCTGCGGTGGGGTTGCACGGCGTTCGTGTCGCCCCTGTTCTTCATCGATGTCGCCGGCTCCGACGGCGAGCGGATCGCGCTCGCGTGCGCCGCGCAGTTCCGCGCCGCGTCGTTTCTGTGGGTCGGGCTCGAGCCGAGCTTCGCGATGTTCAACCAGACCCACGCGTCCGTGGACGCGGGCAAGGATCCTCCGAGCTCGATCGATCTGCAGATCGAGCCGCTCGCATCGGTGCGCATGGCGTTCGGCGGGATGCAGATCGGTGTGAGCGGCGGGCCCGGGTTCGGCGGCGCCGCGGGCGCGCCGGGCTTCCGCGGGGTCCTGAGCCTCGCGTACGTCGGCGGGGGACGGCCCAAGCCGGTCGCGCCCAAGGGGCCGCCGGATGGCGACCTCGACAAGATCCCCGACGCCGAAGACGCCTGCCCTGCCGAGGCGGGGCCCGAGAACGCGGATCCGAAGAAGCGCGGCTGTCCGTCGAGCGACAAGGACGGCGACAACATCATCGACGAAGAGGACGCTTGCCCGCAGAGCCCGGGCGTCAAGCACGCGAGCGCCGAGGCGAACGGTTGTCCGGACGTCGACAACGATCAGCTCCCGGAGCCCGTGGACAAGTGCCCCGTGGAGCCGGGGCCGGCGCCCGAGGGCTGCCCGAAGTACGCGCGGCTCAAGGGAGAATCGTTCGAGATCAAACCGCCGATCAAGTTCAGCACGGGCGATCAGCTCACGCCCGAGGGGCAAGCGGCGCTCGAGGAGATCGCGGCGACGATGCGCGCGAACCCGAAGATCGAGCAGGTCAGCGTCTCGCTCGGCACGAAGGGCGTGAGCGCGGACCTCAGCGATCGGCGGGCGCAGGCGATCATCTTCGTGCTGCGGTCGGGTAGCCTCGACTCGAACCGCTACGAGCTCGTCCTGCGCGACGATCTGCGTGCGGGTACCGTTCAGGCGCGCATCATCAAGTAGGACCATGACCCGAGCGAAGGCAGCTCTGTCCCGCGGCGCGCTCGCGCTCGTCGCGGCGGCTGCCTTCTTCGGGCATGCGCGCGCGATCGGCGCGGGCTTCGTCTTCGATGATCGCGGCGCGATCCAGGAGAACCCGGTCGTGCAGGGCGACCTCGATCTCGGGGCGCTCTTCGGCTCGGATTTCTGGGGGCGTCCGCCGGGCGAGGGGCCGGGGACGTGGCGGCCGCTCGTCGTGCTCTCGTTCTGGCTGAACAAGCACATCACGGGCGGGTTTCACGAGACGAACCTCCTCTTGCACGCGGCGACGTCGGTGGTGCTCGCGCTCGCGCTTTCGCGGCACACGGGGCGGACGACGTTCGCCGTCGTCGCGGCGATGGTGTTCGGCGTGCTCGGCGTCAACACGGAGGCCGTGGTGGGGCTCGTGGGGCGCGCGGACGTGATGGCGGCAGGGCTAGGGTGGCTCGCGTGGTTCGTCGCGGGGCGCGCGGACGAGCCAGAGGAGCCTCGGAGCAGCCTGTGGGCGGCGCTCGCGTTTGCGGGGGCGCTCGCCTCCAAGGAGTCCGCGATCGTCTTTCCGCTGTTTCTTTTCCTGGCCGATCGGCTCCTCGCGCCGCCGGGGCGCGCGCCACGGATCCTTTCGGCGCGGTACGGTTCTCTCGTCGCCGCGGCGGTCCTCGTGATCGCGTTGCGCACCGTGGCCTTCGCGTCGCCGCTCGCCGCGGTTTCTCGCGAGCTCCAGGCAAACCCGCTGCTCGCCGAGGGATGGGGGCCGCGGATCTTTACCTCGCTGCGGCTGTTTGCCATGGCGCTCGGCAAGATCGTCCTGCCCGTGGGTTTGTCGGCGGACTACTCGTACGCCGCGATCCTGCCCGAGCACAGCCCGTTCGCGCTGCCTGTCCTCGTCGGGGCGCTCGTGCTCGTGGGACTCGTCGTGCTTTCGATCCGCCTGCGCCGGCGAGAGCCGCTCTTCGCGCTCGCGGCCGTGATGGTGCTCGTGCCGTGGATCGTCATGAGTCAGCTCCCCTTCGTGCTGCCGACGATCTTCGCCGAGCGGCTGCTTTATCTGCCGGCCGCGGGCTTCGCGCTCATGGTTGCGCGGATCGGCGAGTGGATGCTGGAGCGAACGCCGGGGGGGCTCGTTTTCCCCGCAGCATCCGCGGGGAAGGGGAAGAAGCGCGCGGCGCAGAAGCGGCCGAAGGTGGAGCCGGCGAACCTGCGCTCGTTCGTGCTCGTGCTCGGCCCCGTGATGCTCGCCAATCTGGCGCTCGCGTGGAGCCGCGCCGCGGACTGGGAGAACGATCGGACGCTGTTCGCGTCGGCGATGGAGGTCGTGCCGAGGTCGGCGCGGGCGCATCACAACTACGGCTCGGCGCTGCTCAACGAGGGCAAGTCCGCCGCGTCGATCGCGTCGTTCGAGCGTGCCGTCGAGATCCTCCCGACGTGGTCCGAGCCGCACGCGCAGCTCGGGGTGGCGATGCTCGACACGGGGCGCGTGCGCGAGGCGGAAGAGCACTTCCGCAAGGCCGTGGAGCTCGATCCGGACTCGACGAAGGCCGTCTTCAACCTCTCGGTTTTCCTCGCCCGGCAAGGCCGACTCGAAGAGGTGCGGGCGAACCTCGCGCCCTTCGTCGAGCGTCACCCGAACCGCGCCCGCGAGGCCGCGCTACTCCGTCAAATCGAGGCGGATCTGCGTTCCCCGCAGCGCCCCTGACGCTTCATTCGTCGTCGTCCCAGCTCCGACGCGCCGCCGCCGCGTCGCCCTCGGGCGGCGGTTTTTCTCCCGTCGGGTTCGAGCTTTTGCGCAGCCGCGCGAGCTCGTCTTCCGCCATCGAGAGCCGGCGATCCGCCTCGCGTAGCCGGCCGCTCACCACGCGCAGGACGCCCATCGCGATCTCGGCCGTGTCGTGCACTGCAGCGCTGAAATCCTCGCCCGACACGCGCAGGAGCTCCACGGGTTCGAGGCTCACCGCCGTCGCGGCGCGGGGCTCGCGATCGATGATCGACGTCTCGCCGAAGACTTCGTTCGCACCGAGCCGCACGACCTCCTTGCCCTCGACGCGCAGGCTCACCGAGCCCGAGATGATGAAGTAGAGCGCGGCGCCCGAATCGCCTTGCCGGAAGATCACCTCGCCGCGCGGCAGGCCGAGCACCTCCGAGGTCCGCGCAAGGCCCACGAGCTCATCGCCCGAGATCTTCGAGAGGATCGGGACACGCTGCAAAAAGAGGACTTTTTCGATCGTCGTGTACATGCCGTCTCCCGCGTCGATCCCGCTCCGCCCCGTCCTCGCAAAGTACGCAGCCCACCGCGCGACGACCCGATCCGGATCCGCCGAAAGGGCCCGGAGTTTTTCCTCCGCGCCCTCGGCACGCGTCTCGACCACCGCGATCGCCGCAGCCTCGCGCACGAGCGGATCGGGCGCGTCGAGCGCGACGAGCGCGTCCTTCGCGCACGCCTCGATCCGGTGCGCCGCGACCGCTTCGAGCACGAGCGCGGCGCGGTACGGGTCGTTCGACTGGAGCTCGGATCGCACGAAGGTCACGACGTCGTCCGTGCTCGGAGCCGCGCCGCCGCGCGGCAGGCCCTCGGCGAGCTCCAGGTAGCGCTCGAAGAGCGCGACGAGCCGCGCGCCGCGCCGGCGATCGAGCAGCGATTCGAGCACCTCGAAGGCGTTCGCCCGGAGCGAGCGATCCTTGCCGAAGACGTGCGTCCGCACGCCGGCCACGACCTCGCGCGGGTAGACGAGCTCGCAGAGGCGCAGGATGCGGATGAGGCCCTTGCGCAGGCGGCGCTCGACGTGCGCGTCGAGCAGCGGGCGCGCGAGGCGAGGGCGGACCAGGAGGTAGGCGTCACGCTCGCGCTCGTGCGTCTGGGCTTCGCGTTCGATGCGCTCGCGGATGGGCTCGAGCGGCGCAGGCGGCGCACCAAGCGCGAGGCGCAGCCGCGAGGCAGAGGCGAGCACCTTCTGCCTGACCCGGTCGTCCGGTTCGTCCACCCGATCGAGCAGCGCGGCGAGTGCGGCGCTCGTGCCGATCCGCGAGAAAAGTCGTGGGATCGCGAGGCGCACGGTCGCATCCGCACCCGGATCGGAGAGCGTCGCCACGAGCCGCGGGATCGCGCGATCGCCGAGCGCCACGATGGCATTCGACGCGGCCTTCCCGAGCGTGTGATCGGCGAGCGCTTCGCAGAGGAGCGGCAAGAGCTTCGGCGCGGCTACCGTCGCCGAGGCCGAGAGCGCAGCCTTTCTGACGGCCGGATCTGCGTCGGCGAGCAGCCGCGCGACCGCGCGTTCGAGCTGCGGTTGTCCCACCAAACCAAGCACCCGCGCGGCCGTCACGCGCTCGGCGGGATCCTCGCTGTCGAGCAGATCTCGCAGCCTCGGCGCGCCTTCCAGCATCCCGCCGAGCCCGCCGTGACGGAGCAGCGCCGCGATCGACGCGGCCCGCACGGCCTCGTCACCCCCTCGCGTCGCGAGCGCGCAAAGCTCCTCGTGTGCGTCTTCGCCGAGCGCGTTCGCCAGGAGCTCGACCGCGATGCCTCGGACCTCGGGATCGGTATCTTCGAGCCGTTCGCGGGCCAGCGTCGCGGCGTCGGGGTGCCCCACGGCGCGGGAGGTGCGGAGCGCCGCGGCCCGCACGCGCGACGAGACGTGCCGCGTGAGCGCGGGCAGCGCCTCGCGGACGCGCGCCGGATCGAGCTGCCGCAGCCGATCGAGGGCGAAGAGCACCTGCGGCGCATCGAGGCTCGACAGCGCCCCCGCGAGCGCGGCCACGGCCCTGCCGCCGCGCTGGGGCATCTCCGGCGTGAGCTTGCCGCGCAGGAGCGTCCCCTGCATCGCCTCCACGTAGCCGCGCCGCACCGTGAGCAGGAGCGGCAGGATCGTGAGGCCGATCGGCAGCGTCACGTAGCCGAGTTTCGCCGCGGCCGTGATGAGCGAAGCTCCCGGCTGTGCTTCGTTCGCCGAGGGGCTGAACGCGAGCAGCAGCGCCGCGCCGACGCCGCAGCCGAGAGGCTTCATGATCGCGGACGCGAGCGTTCGCACCCGATCCCGGAGCGCCGCGGGGAACGGGAAGAACAGGATCTGCAGCGTCACGTCGAAGATCGAGAACTGCAGCGCGTTGTCGCTCGCCTTGAGCACCGCCGCGAGCGGCATCGAGGGGAAGGCGAGGAGCAGCGTCGTGCTCGCGAGGAACGCGATGGGCATCGTGGCCGCGCCGCCGAGCACGCCCGCGCGATCGAGCATCCGCGGCGTGACCACGAGCTGGACGAAGAGCCCGACGATCCCGATGACGCCGTAAAACGTGCCCATGAACCGCGCGAGCGAATCGCGGTCCGGGTACGACGTGCGGGCGATCGCCTTGAACTGGTAATCGCCGACCGTGAGGATCGTGTAGACGACCAGGATCGTCACGGCGAGGGCGCCGACGTACCGCGAGTTGAAGAGCGGCGTCTGCTCTTGCTTTTGCGCGTTCGGCCGATCGTCGGCGCGGCTCCGCGAGGTCGTGCCGTGCCTTCGCGCGACGATGCGGCAGAGGAGGGCCACGCCGAGCAGGGCCGCGACGAGCACGAAGATGAGGTTTTCCGCGCCGATGATGGGCGCGATCGCGCCCGCGCCGAGGCCCGAGACCACCGTGCCCGCGATGTGCCCCGCGCCGATCAACCCGAAGATCCGCCGGGCGCTGCGCGCGTCGTAGAGGTCCTGCGCGATGCTCCAGGCGAGCATGCCGGTCAGGTTCGCGATGACGTCGGCCCAGATCGCGAAGATCAGGTACGCGGGCCCGATGTCCTCGCCGATGAGCACGCGGAGCAGGACGTAACTCGCGGCCGCGCCGAGCGCGAACACCGCGCCGAAACGCGCGCGCGGCAGCTTCCGGAGCCCGCGCTCGTAGCCGAAGGCCACGACGGCCGAGACCACGCCGTACGCCATCCACATCGGCGCGATCCACGTGACGGGAAAACGCGTCAAAAAGAGCGCGTCGCGCGCGGTGCGGCCGACGACGAGCAAGAGGGCGGACAGGAAGAGCAGCGTCGACAGGAGCACGACGCGCTCGACCTCGGCCCGGCTGAGGGCGATGCCGAGGAGCGACGACGCGGCGGCGTGGCGCGCTTTGTCCCGGTTCGTCGCGACGGTCCCCTGGCTCGGGCCTTCGTGCGGCAAGGACGGGGATGCGGTCGGGACGGGAGGTTCGGCCACGTGGCGTGAAAGGGTAGTATACCGTAACGAGACGGTCGCCTTGGTAGGCCATGGTGGGCGCCCGGCTCCCGATGTCGGGGCAGGCCCGAGCCCGGCTGTTCGTGTTCAGGACGACCGGGCGAGCGCGACTGTGGCAACTGGGGATACGTTTTTCGCGACGAACGCGCCGTGACGCGCCGTCAATAATGCCAGGGGAATTTCTTGTAATCGGGTTTGCGCTTTTCCAGGAACGCGTCGCGGCCCTCTTCGGCCTCCTCGGTGCCGTAGGCGAGCCGCGTCGCCTCGCCGGCGAAGAGCTGCTGGCCCACGAGGCCCTCGTCCGGGAGGTTGAAGCCGTATTTCAGCATTCGCATCGCGGTCGGGCTCTTGCCGTTGATGAGCGCGCCCCATTCGAGCGCCACCTTCTCCAGGTCCTCGTGCGGCACGGCGGCGTTCACCATCCCCATCGCCGCAGCCTGCTCCGCCGTGTAATCGAGGCCGAGGAAGAAGATCTCCCGCGCCTTCTTCTGCCCGACCTGACGCGCGAGCAGCGCCGATCCGTAGCCGCTGTCAAAGCTCGCCACGTCGGGATCCGTCTGCTTGAACCGCGCGTGCTCCCGGCTCGCGAGCGTCATGTCGCAGACGACGTGCAGGCTGTGCCCGCCGCCCACGGCCCAGCCCGGCACGACGGCGATCACGACCTTCGGCATGAAACGAATGAGACGCTGCACCTCCAGGATGTGCAGTCGGCCGAGGCGCGCCGCGTCCACCTCGCCGGCCTCGCTCCCCTCGTATTTGTACCCATCCTTGCCGCGAATTCGTTGATCGCCGCCCGAGCAGAAGGCCCAGCCGCCGTCCTTCGGCGAGGGGCCGTTGCCCGTGATGAGCACGCAGCCCACGTCCGACGTGATCCGCGCGTGCTCGAGCGCCGTGTAGAGCTCGTCCACCGTCTTCGGCCGAAACGCGTTGCGCACCTCGGGCCGGTGGAAAGCGATACGCACGGTGCCCTGGTCCACGGCGCGGTGGTAGGTGATGTCCGTGAACGAAAAACCCGGCACCTCGCGCCAGCGCGCGGGATCGAAGATCGCTGAGACGGTCATGGAATCGAGCCTCCTCGCGGCCGCGACCCTACACGTCCCCCGCGGCATCCGCCACAGGCCCTCGCGCGTGTTGTCAACTTGTCACGCGTGGCGCATCCGTCCGGCCAACTCGTCACGCGGAGGGCTCCGTCCGGATGGAATCGCCCGCGCGCAGCAGGATTTGCTCCGTGGCACGAGCTGTGCTCAAACACGCGGGATGGATACAGCTTCGTCGGGTCTTTTGGACGGGAGGCGGCGCATGTTTCGCTCGGCGTGGGCAGCGCTTTTGGTCGCGGCGGGGGGGCTCACGAGCGGCGCGGCGGAGGCGCAGACGGTGGCGCTCCAGTCGCAGCAGCCCGTCGTCCGGACGCCCCAATCGGACCATACGGCCACGCCCTGGGACATCAACCGCGAGGAGTGCCTGGACCCCGAGGACACCTTCACCTTCAACCTCACGTTCTCGGGGTTCACGAGCTCGTATTCGTTCGAGGTCTGGGGCACGACGACGGCAGGGATCGATTGCAAGGATCCGATGCAACGCACCGGCGCCGCGCCTCAATGCTTTCAGCTCAATCCATCGGAGCTCCCTCAAGCGAACCCCAAGGACAACATCGGGAAGGTCGTGCTGACGGCGCAGGAGATGGTGGCCGTCGATCAGGACCCCGACGTCCAGGCCTGCGCGGAGAACAGCATCACGGGGGCGGAGAAGGCGCTCGCGGTGCATTTCATGCTCTTCGGGAGCGGCTCGGTGGTCGCCAGCGCGACGTGGTCGAAGACGAAACTCGACCTCTGGGGGCCCGCTGCCCCGAAGAACGTGTCCCTGACGCAGGGGGACGGTGGCTTCGAGGTCGACTTCGATCCTCCGACGGACACCGATTTCGCGGGCGTCGCCGTGTATTGCGCCAAAGGAAACGCCCTCTTCCCGAGCGGTCAGACCATCAATGGCGGCGCGGGGGGGAGCGGGGGCGCGGGCGGGAGCGGGGGCGCGGGCGGCGCGGGGGGGAGCGGGGGCGCGGGCGGGAGCGAGAGCGCGACGTGCACGAGCCCCTTCGCCGCGGGGCAGCGGCCCGATCCCACGTGGACGCCTTGTGGCACCACCAGCAAGGTCTCCGATCTGGAGAACGGCGTCACCTACGCGGTCGCCGTGGCGGCCAAGGATACCCGTGGCAATGTTGGACCGCTGTCCGAGGTGCACTGCGTGGCGCCCATCCCGGTCGACGATTTCTTCGAGGTCTACAATCAGCTCGGCGGCAAGGGCGGTGGCCTCTGCTCCGCTTCGGCTTCGCCCAGCTCCCGGGCCGCGGGGCTCTTCGGCGGCGCGGTCGCCCTGTCCGCGGTCGCGTTCGGCTTGCGACGGCGCAGGAGACCGCAAAGAGGCGGACGCGGCGCCGGCAGCGAGGGGGCGTCGTGATGCGGACGAAGATTTTCGCTTCGGCGCTCGTCGCCCTCGCCGCGCTGCTCGCCGCCGAGGGCGCGGAGGCGCAAACGACGAGGCGGATCCGCGATTCGAACTGGCGACAGAGCGAGCGCGGGAGCGTGCAGCAGGGCAGCCCTCAGCGGTTCGCGCTCGAGCTCCGCTTTGGCCCTTATTATCCGGCCGTCGACGACGAGTTCGGCGGCGATGGCCCGTACAGCAAGTTCTTCGGCGACAAGGGCCGGTTCCATTTCGGCGCCGAGTTCGATTGGCAAGCGCTGCGCATTCCCTGGGTCGGCTCGCTCGGACCTGGCATCGGCCTGGGATACACCTCGGCGTCGGGCAAGGCCTTCCGCGAGGGGACGTACGACGCGCCCGACGGGGCGTATTATTATGACGATCGGCGCGTGGGCGAGACGTCGCTCACCATTCTCCCGATGCACCTCTCGGCCGTGCTCCGCTTCGACGAGCTCTTCCGCCGCACCGGGATTCCGATCATTCCTTATGGCAAGATCGGCTTCGGTGCGGGCCTCTGGTGGGTCGACGTCGGGGATGAAACGGCAGAGGTCGGGACCGGCGATGACGCCGTCAAGGGCCGCGGATTCAGTTATGGCGTGCACTGGGCGCTCGGCGGCATGCTCGCGCTCGACTGGCTCGGCCGCCGCTCGATGGCCGCGCTCGATCAGGAGTCGGGCATCAACCACGTGCACCTTTTCGGCGAGTGGACGAACCAGAACCTCGGCCTCGGCGCGAATCAAATGAAGGTCGGCACCTCGACCTGGACCGTGGGCCTCACGCTCGAGATGTGAACACGCGTCAGGGGGTTTCGAGGGCCCCGGGCGTATACACGAACGGCTTTCCGTTCGCGGGATCGACGAGCCCCTCGGTGTACGCCTTGATCTTGGCGTCGCCGAGGAGCTCGGACCAGTGGCGGATCCGCGCTCGGGCGCGGTCGATCTCGGGTGTTTGGATGCTCCACGCCCTCGCCCGGAGCAACGCGTCGGCGTAATGGCGGACCAGGGCGGCCTCGGTCGCCTGGAGCCAGTTTTCCCGCGCGGACTGGAACATCTCCTCGCGCCTCCGGCGGAGCTCCTGCGACATGGAAGCGAGGTTCGGATCGCCGCTCGTCGCGGCCTTGTCGAGCAACTCTTCTTCTTTGTCGGTGTAGAGTTTTACGCGGGGCGGCTCGGCGCCCGCGAGGCGCTGACGCAGGACGTCGTAAAGGGCGGCTTGCTGGATGCGCGCGCGGATCGAAACGACGCGGGGCTCGGGGCGCACGGCGAGCCAATCGAATTCGCTGCTGAGGCTGTGGACCACGGCGAAATCGTCGTCGTACGCCTTCTTGACCTCCATGATGTTGCCCGCGTAGGGCTCGATCGCCCGATCGATATCGAGCCGCCGGGGGATTCTCTTCACGATCGCGGCGTACACGCACGCGGGCTCGTTCTCGTCCTCGGCCTTGCCGGGCGGGCAGGCGGCGTCGGGAGCTTCGGCTGCAGGCGTGGTCTCGGGGGCGGGATCGGCGGGGGTGTTCGTGGTCGCCGCCGGCGCCGCCACGCGTGGCTCGGAGGGCGTGGGTGTGGCGCAGGCCGTGGCGGCGGTCGTGAGTGCGGCGAGGAGGAAGGAGCGTCGCACGATGAGCCGAGTATACAGCTTGACGCCGCGTGCGTGCTGGGCGAATGCAATTTCGTGGGCAGCGATCTCTACGATGTGAGCATTCGATCCTACCGGGAGTGGACGCGCGACGAGGCCGAGCGGCGCGCCCTCGCGCTCGGGCCGAATATCGAGACGGCGGTGCGCTTCTTCGACGAGGAAGGTCCCTTCGTCGAGGCGCGATTCCACGTGAAGAGCATTCACCCTGATGCGCCGATCGCGTGGGATCACGGCTTCGTGGTCCGGCTCTTCGACGAGGCCGTGCTGGAATGCGAGGCGCCTGCGGGCGAGACGTTCGGCTACGAATGCACGCCCCTCGCCCGCGAGATCCAGACCCTTTGGAAGATGAAGTTCGAGTTCGACAAAAAGAAGAAGCTCCCCGTCCTCGTCGCGGACGTCCTCGTGAAGCAGCGCGGCTCCGGGCGCAATCGCAATCCGATGGGGGACACGGCGGAGTTCGTCGCTTTCTTGCCGAAGCGGCTCGCGCCGAACATCTCGAAGCTAGGACATTTCGCGTCGCGTGCTTGGTCCGGGCCCACGTGGAGGCAATGTGAAGACGAACCGAGGACGAAACGGCCGCGGTTCGCGCATGTGTTTCCTGTTCGCCGCTCGTTCGTCCTGGGAACGTCGCTGGAATCCGCGATAGGCATCGTGCCCCGCGCCGAGGGAGGCGTGTATGTGCTGACCCCGCTGCTCCTCGCCGCGGTTTCGCGGAACGGCGAGGTCACGCCCGTGTTCGAGGTCGGAGCGGTGAGCGGGGGCGCCGTCGCGAAATCGATCGCCGTGGATAGCGCGGGGAACGTGTGGATCGGCACGGCCAAGGGATTGGTCCTGCGCGAGCGCTCGGGCGAGGTGACACGTTTCGGGGCGAAGCACGGGATCAAGAGCGCGGTGGGCGTGGCGATCGGGCCGGATGGACGGGTCTTCGCCGGAGGAAAGGACGGGCTTTTCGTCCGCACGGAGGCGGGAGGGTCGTGGTCGCTCGTCCATCCGGACCTCGAGGGCGAGGATATTCGAACCGTGCATGCCGGCGAGGACGGCACGATATGGGCGACGAGCCTCCGATACGTGTGGAGGGTTCGTCCGGATGGAACCCTCGACAAGATGGGCAGCCGGCAGGGCATCGGTAGCATCAGGCATGTGATTCCGCTCCCGGACGGCTCTGCCTGGGTCATCCCCACCCTCGGGGCCGTCGTCCGCGTTGCCGCGACCGCCCCGAGCGCGACGCCTTGCCCGATCGCGCAAAACCTGGCCCCCGAGGGAGTTTGGGAGGGGGTCGTCAGGAAAAACGGCGCTTCGGTCCTCGTCACGGGAACGGCGCACGTCCTTCGCATCGAGGAGGACGCGGCGCCGCGTTGCTTCGTTTTCGAGAATACCTGCGAGGCGCTGCGCGAGGAGAACATATGGGTCCCCTACGTGTGTCTTTCCCACGAGGGGGACGTGTTCGTCGCGACGGCGATGGGGCTCTCGATCGCGCGGGCCGAGGATCTCGCCGCGGCAACACAAACGACGCCGCTCAATGCGGATCTGCCGCACTTCGCGCATATCGAACCGGTTCGGCTGCAGCCGGGGAGCGACGAGGCGTCGGGTGGGGACGTCGTCGATTTCCAGGGCAAGAACGTCGTGCTGACGGGCACGCTGGGGACGATGATGCGCGCGGAGGCGGAGAAGCTGCTCGTGGCGCACGGGGCGGTGCTGTCGGATTCGGTCGGGAAGAAGACCGATTACCTCATTGCAGGGGCCAAGGCCGGGAGCAAGCTGGCGAAGGCGGAGCAGCTTGGCGTGAAGGTGCTCGGGGAGGATGCGCTCGTCGCCTTGAAACAAGGGAAAGCGGCGCCGGCCGCGAAGGCCGAGGCAAAAGAAGCGAAGCCCGCGAAGGCGCCGCCGCGCAAGGAAGCGGCCGATCTTGCGCGGTTGTTCCCGCTTTCCGATCAGCCCGGCGCGCCCGCGGGAAACCTCGAGCGTGGCCTCATGCGGAGCCTCGCGGAGTCGAGCGTGCCGATGACGCCAGCGCAATGGAAGAAGCTCGTCGCCAAACACAAGAAGTTCCTGGATGCCGGCGGCGCGGGCGGAGTGTTCCATTCGCTGGAGGCGAGTGGCCTGGTCATGGCCGTGTATGCCGGCGGGTCGGGAGGGAAGCGGGACGATCAGGCGAGCTTGCAACGCCATCGGCTCCCGCCCGATTTCGACGCGAAAAAAGCGCGCCTGCCCTGGGCGAGCGGCTGCAGCATGATCGCGGAGAAGGTGGATTTCTCCGGCGCTGATCTCTCGCACGGCAATTACACCGACTCGTTCATGGCCGGCGCGCGTTTCGACGGCGCGAAGCTCGCCGGCTCGGATTTCTCGCGCACGGACTTCACGGGCGCGAGCTTCCGTGACGCGGATCTCTCGGGCGCCGATTTCGAGCACTGCGATCTGCGCGGCGCGGATTTCACGGGCGCAAAGCTCGCCGGCGCGCGGTTCCCGGGCGCGAAGCTCGACGGCGTCATCGTCTGATTCAGGGCTCGACGAAGAATTTCGGCGCTTCGATCCGCTCGCCTTTGCAACGCGGGCAGCGGCTCGGGCGGCCGAAGGCGCGGCGATCCTCGAAGACGTATCCACAGCCGAGGCAGGTCGCGGGGCTCACGCCGAGGGCGCTGCCTTGCCCGGCGAGCGAGCGGGCGACGTGTTCGAGGTGGGCGAGTACGTCCTTCTCGCGGAGCCCGAGCGAGATGGCGAGCGCGCGCGCCGTGGATCGACCGGACCGCAATGCTTCGAGCAGCGCCTGCCGCGTGGTCTCGGCGCGCTCCTTGGGTACGGGCGGCTCCTTTTCCTTCATACGACGACAATTCTACAGGAAGAGCGCACGGAAAGCACGGTCCTCCGTGGGGCGGGCGGCGAGGAAATGCCGGGACGCCCTGATTTCCTGATAGAGTAGGGCTGATGAAGCGCTCGCTCTTCCTCCTCGTCCGGGCCGCGATCGTCGTGGGCCTCGGGCTCGGTTCGGTCGCATGTTCCTCGAACGCCGAGGAGCCGCTTGATTGTCCGACGATCTCGCCGCCCGCAGGCGCACCGAAGCTGCTCGGGGCCGATTGTGATCCGCTGGTCCCGACGCAATGCGGCTATCCGTTCCCCTCGAACGTGTGGCTCGAGGACGATACGAGCAGGCCGACGGGGAAACGCGTGGCGTTCGGCGCGACGACACTCCCGGTCGCGGCGGGCCACGGGCCGCTGGATCCGGAATGGTGGGCGCCGAGTGATGGGTTTTCCCCGGGGCAGCCGGCGTTGACGCACCTGCCGGGTGCGACGATCACGGGATTGCCGACGCAGGATTCGATCGAGCTCTCGCTGTCGGACACGTCGCCAACCGTGATTCTGGATGCGGAGACGGGCGAGCGGGTGCCTCATTTCTCGGAGCTCGATCAAAGCCTCGTGACGGAGGCGGACGAGGAGCGTGCGCTGCTCGTGCGGCCGGTCGTGCGTCTCGCGGACGCGCGGCGGTACATCGTGGCGATCCGGAACGTGGTGGACGCGGGCGGCAAAACCATTGCGCCGTCCCCGGCGTTTCAGGCGCTCCGGGACGGGACGGGGTCGTGTGAGCCTTCGGTCGAGAGGCGGCGCGAGCTTTACGGCGATATCTTCGCGCGGCTGGAGAAAGCGGGGATCCCGCGGAAGGATCTTCAGATTGCGTGGGATTTCACCACGGCGAGCCGCGAAAACAACACGGCGGGGCTCGTGGCGATGCGGGACGACGCGCTCATGAAGGTGGGCGCGGAGGGGCCGGAGTACACGCTGACGAGCACGGAGGAGTTCACGGAGGAGGAAAACCCGCGGATCTGGAGGCGGCTCGTCGGGATGATGAAGGTGCCGCTGTACCTGGACGCGCCGGGGCCGGGGGCGTCGCTCGTGCGGGGGGACGATGGTTTGCCGAAGCAGAACGGCTTCGCCGAATACGAGTTCGTGGTGCACGTGCCGCACGCGGCGAAGCAGGGGCAGAAGCTCGCGCTCATCCAGAATGGCCACGGGCTGCTCGGCTCGAAGTTCGAGGGGGGCGACGGATACCTCGGGGAGCTCGCGAATCGGCACGGATACGTGGCCTTCTCGGTGGATCTCGTGGGCATGGCCAGCGAGGACGTCCCGAGCATCACGGACGCGCTGGTGACGGACGCGGGGGCGTTCCGGAAGAGCGTGGACCGGCAGCACCAGGGCATTCTGAACAGCCTTTTGGCGATGCGAATGATGTCGGGCCGCTTCGTGAACGAGCCGCTCTTGCAGGTGAACGGCGAGAGCGTGATCGACCCGGCGCAGCGATTTTACCGCGGCGATAGCCAGGGCGGGATCTTCGGGACGACGTACATGGCGCTCTCGACGGACGTGATGCGTGGGCTCGTGAGCGTGCCGGGCATGCCCTACACGATGCTGCTGGATCGGAGCACCGATTTCGCGCCGTTTTTCCTGTTCCTGAAGGGCGCTTACGGGACGGGCCGGAACATTCAGCTCGTGGAAGGGCTGATGCAGATGTTGTGGGATCGAACGGAGCCGAATGGATACGCGCCGTACATCCGGGAGAACATGCTGCCGGGGACGCCGGCGCATGATCTTTTGATTCACGTGGCGATCGGGGACTACCAGGTGTCGCCGCTCGGAGCGCACATCCTGGCGCGGACGGTGGGCGCGAAGAACCTGGCCCCGGTGAATCGAACGATCTGGGGTGTGGACGAGGCGCCGGCGCCGCTGTCAGGGGCGGCGATCGTGGAGTACGATTTCGGTTTGCCAGAGGCGCCGAAGACGAATACGCCGCCGAAGGGGGAGGATGATCCGCACGGGAAGGTGAGGGCGCTCGATGCGGCTTATTCGCAGAGCGATGCGTTTTTCCGGACGGGGGTGATCAAGCCGTTCTGCGAGGGGGCGTGTAATCCGGAGTGATCAGGGGGCGCAGAGGCCGCTCTCGCATTTCTTGTTGTAACACTCGATGAGCTGGGTACACGGGTCGCCCGGCCCCTTGACGCAGGTTTTCTGACCATCGCCATCCGGATCTGCACATTGATTGCTTGCGCAGTTGCCGTTGACGGAGCACGGAAGGCCCAGCATGCTCTCGCAGCCTCCGCCTCCGTTGCACGCAAGGTTGTCGGCGTGCAGGCAAGATTCCCCGTTGCCGAAGGAGGGATCCTCTTCGTATTTAGGTGTCCATTCACAAAGGCCAAGCGTTCCGGGCCGATTGCAGCTTTTACAAGGGGCGTCGCACGCATTCGAGCAGCAGACCCCCTCCGCGCAGTAGCCGGTTAGGCAGTCGCTTGGACCGGCGCAGTATTGGCCCTGCGCACACCTGGGACAAAAGTTACCGCCGCAGTCGACATCCGTTTCGTCGCCATTCTTCTTGCCGTCGCTGCAGCGAAAGCAGCTCTTTGTATCGGGATCGCAGAAGCTGCCGCTCGGACCGCAATCGGCATGCGTCAGGCACTGGACGCATGCCCCTTCCGCGTCGCAGAGCTTACCGCTGTTCATGGTGCAAGGAGTGCCCTGCGCCTCGACGACAGAGACTTCCCCGCCCTTCCCATCACATTGCGCCTGCTTACAGTCCCCTTCGGGCTGAGGGGTTACCGATGTTCCTGCCGCAGCGAGGGTGCGCGTGCATATCCTTGCGGCACACGTCCACTTCTCGCATGCCGTGGAGGTTCCACAGTCGTCGACGCTGATGCAACCTACACACTGGCCGTCGCCGTCGCAGACGCCAAGGGGACACACTGCGTGCCCTGCAGAGGGGCGCTGCGTGCAGACGTTCGCCTCACAGGTCCAGAAGAAGCAAAGCGGTGATTCACCGCAGTCGGAAGGCACGACGCAGGCCCGGCAGTTTGCGTCCTCGCATACCTTCTCGTACTCGTCGATGCCAAGGGCGAGGCCGCATCCGACGATCATGCCGGCGAGAAGAATGGCCAGCGGGATCCGGATGGAGCGCATCGGGGCACCCTTCAGGGCAAGGGCTCACGCTCTCAAGGAGCGCATACGCCGTTCGTGCATGTATTATTGAAGCATTCACCAGGCTGATTGCACGAATCGCCGGGGGCCTTCACGCAGGTCTTTTGGCCGTTACCGTCAGGATCGGCGCAGCGGAGACTTGCGCAATCACCGTTACCGGTGCAGCTGGTATTGAGTGCCTGCAAGCAACTCGCCGCTGCGCTGCAAGCCAGACCATCAGCGTTCAAACAGGACATCCCGTTCCCGTAGGAGGGGTCCTCGCCATATTTGTCGATGGGGTTGCACTCGCCAATAAAGTCAGGCAGATCACACGCAAGACAGGGACCACTGCAAGGAGAACTGCAGCATACCCCATCTGCACAATTGGCAGTCGTGCAGTCTCCTGCGATATTGCAAGTTTTGCCCTGCGTGCATTTGGCGCATCGATCGCCCCCGCAATCGATATCACCCTCGTCCCCGTTCTTGATCCCATCCATGCAACTGAAGCATGTATTGGACTTCGTATCGCAATAGACCCCGGCGACCCCACAATCCGCATCCGTATTACACTCGACGCAATTCCCCTCGCCGTCGCAGCTCTTCCCACCCCCCACGCTGCAAGGCGTCCCCTGCGCGGCAGGCATGCTCATCGGCGTCCCGCCCACGCACGACGAAAGCTGACACTGCGTCGACGGCACGTCGCTATCGTCGTTCGCCGTCGTCTCCTCGCCGTTCCCGTCGCACTGGATCTGCTTGCAATCCCCCGGGACCTGAGCGGGTACCGGCGTGCCGGACGGCGCGAAGGTCAGGGTGCAGACGCCGCTGTTGCACGCGAACGGCGCGCAGTCCGACGGTTCCCCGCATTGCTCCGGGCTCGTGCAGCCGGTGCATTGGCCGTTCGCGTTGCATTTCAGCGCGTTGTTCACGCCGCACGGCAGACCCGCCACCTTCACATGCGCGTTTGGCTGGCCTTCGCAGCCCTCCACCGTGCACGGGTCGCCGTCGTCCGCCGCGAGCTTGCATTCGCCCTTCAGCGCCGTGCTCTCGCCGTTGCGTTCGATGTCCTCCGCCTCGTTCGAGCAGCCAGGGCCCTGCAAAAGGCCGATCATCGCCATCGGCAAGAGCAAGATCCACGTCGCGCGATTCGTTCGCCGCATGTCCCGGTTCTCCAGTCCCTCAGAACGAGCCGACCACCATGCCGCCCGTCTGGCCCGCGCCAAAAACCGGGACGACGTTCACGCCCATGAGCTTCCGGCCGAACGGCGTGCGCGGCAGCAAAAACAAGCCCAGCGTGCCGATCGCCGCCACGCCGCCAATGATGTACCCCGCCATCGCCCCGTTCGCCGCCGCGTCCTGCGACGACAACGTGTCCTTGAGCTTCGCGCACGCCCCCGCGTTCGGCGCAAACCCGCCCGCGCCGCACAGACCCGAGGTCGTCGGCGTCGTTCGCCGCAGGACATCGAGCTGCTGATCCGCCTCGTCGCTCTTGCCGTTCGCCATCACCGTCAGGCCCACGCCGAGCCCGAGCCCGAGCACCGTGAGCCCTGCGCCGCCGATCATCCCGTACGTGCGCCACTTCGGCGAGGGCAACGGCGGCGGCTTCGGCTCCTCCTTGGGCTTCTCCGGCTCCGCCTTCTCGGGCTCCGTGGGCAGCGGCGCCAGCGCGAACTCCATCTCGCTCTCGGTCGCCGGCGCCACCGCGAGCAGTTCCTTGCCCGGGTCGAAGCCGAACTTCTTCACCTCGATCTCGTGGCTGCCCGGATCGACGAAGATCGGCGCCGCGAGCGGCGTGCGGCCCGCGGCGCGCCCGTCGACGACCACGTCCGCGCCCTCGACGTTCACCTTGATGTAGAGCGTCCCGAGCTTGAGCTTCGCCTCGTCGAGCAGCTTCTGCGCCGCCTGCTTCTCGATCGCCGTCGCCGACTTCGCCTCGCGCACGTAGAGCTCGAGGTGCTCGGCCGCGTCACGCGGCTTGCCCGTCTGCAGCTCCGACTGGCCGAGGATCAGGCCGTAGGCCGGATCGGGCTTCAGCTTGAACGCGGCGAGCGCCGCGTCCCGCGCCTTGTCCCACTGGAAGGCCTTGTGCGCCTTCTTCGCGTCCTCGAACAGGCGCGTCGACTCCTTGTCGGCGTCCGCCGGCGACGGAGCCGGCGTCGGCGTCGGCGTCGCGGGCGCCGCGGCGCCTTTGTCTGGCGTCGCCGGCTTGCCCGGAGCGCCCTGCGCCCACGCGGCCGGCGTGCTGGTCCAGACGCCCGTCACGAGCAGGCCAGCTGCCCACCATCGCCCTCGTCGCATCGTCATCGCCCCTCGGCTCCTTGCTTCCGGCGCGCATTGGACCAAACAAGAGGCCTTTCCCTCAAGCGTAAAGTTTCGATCCGGACGCGGTCCGCGCCGCCCCGAGGGGGCCAGGCCCGCGCCCCGCGCGGAGGCCGAAGCCGGTATCGCCCCGGCGCGAAAAGTCGAGGCGCTCGGAAGGCGAGCCAACATCGTTGGTGCACCAATGAAAATGACCCCCGTGCAGCGAGAGACGTTGACCGACGGGACGGTGCGCTTGCGCGGCAGTTCCTGCGCGTATCTGTTCACGCGCCCGAGGCCGAGGGCCACGCTCGTCACCATCACCGGCCGCGACGTCGACGAGCTCGGGGACGCACCGACGGCCGAGGTTGACGCCGAGATCCAGCGCTTCGGCGCGCCCCTCCTGCTCTTCGTGGACCCGAGCGCGGCCACGAGCGTCGCGAACGCCGTGGCCGACCGCTGGACGAGCTGGTTCGCACGCCGCCGCTCGGTCCTCGAGCGCGTCGACATCCTTGTGAGCTCCCGCTACCTGGAGCTCACGGTCGCCTGGAGCCGCCATTACTCCGGCGCCGGGGACCTGATCCGCATCCACAACGACCCGGCGCGTTTCGACGTCCTGCTCGCGTCCGCGGCCCCCGGCGCCCAGCGCCCTGCTCCTTCGCGTTTCACGGAGCCGGCGGCGCCGATCCAGCGCACCCGCGCCGCGGACGGCGCCCTCGCGCTTTCGAGCCTGGGCCTCACGTTCGGCCTTTCGAGCCCCGGGGACGGCGCCCTCTACACGACGATCCGCGGCGTCGATCGAGGTCAGCTCGGCGGCATGCCCTTCGACGAGATCTTCGCGCGGATGCCTGCGTCCGGCGCGCCGATCACGCTCTTCGTCGACACGCGTGGCGCCTCCGCGCCGGCCGAGATCGTACGCGACAGCTGGAGCGCATGGTTTTCCGCGGCCCGCGCGCGGCTCCGGCGCGTCTTCGTGCTCGTCGACTCGGGCGCCGTGCGGTTCAACGTGGCCATGGCGAAACACGGCTCGAACACGGACGCACTCGTCGCCATCCATACCGATCCCGGGGATTTTGCGCGCGCGGCGCAGAGCCTTTTGCCCGGTTTCGTTCTTCCGCCGGTCTGACGTGAAACTAGCTCCCTCGGCAGGACCGTGTTCCAATCGTGGGATGCGCCGCTCGCTCCCGCTCGCGCTTGCCGGGCTTTTGATCGGCTCGTTCGCCTCGGCCGAGGAGTCGACCTCGAAGACGCCGCCCCCCGCAGGCGCGTCCGCGCCCGCCGCGCCCAGGGCGCCCGTGAAGAAGGCCCGGAAGGCGAAGAAGGCGAAGAAGCGTGATCCGAAGGCGCCCGTCGCGAGCTCGCCGAGCTTTCAAATTCTCGCGAGCGGCGTGAGCCGCGTGTGGATCGAGGTCAGCGAGAAGGTCGACGTGACCGAGCACAAGGCCGAAGGGCGGATCGCGTACCGCTTGAAGGGCGTCGTGGTGCCCACGCGGACGAACCGCCTGCCGCTCGAGACGATGTTTTTCCAGACGCCCGTCGGTCGCGTGCTGCTCGTCGAGCTCGACGACGGCGACGTGGATCTCGTGGTCGAGCTGAAGCAGCCGAGCACGCCGAGTTACAAGCTCGTCGAGACGGAAGGCGGCGTGACGCTGCAGGTCGATTTCCCGGCGTCCGCTACGTCGAAGCAAGCTCCCGCCGAAGGGGCGACGCGCTGAACCGACGCGTGGTCGCCGCGGCGCTCGGGTTCGCCGCATGGATTTCGGGGACGCCTTCGCGCGGGCAGGACAAACCCGGCGTGCAGCGCGAGGTGCAGTTCCGCGCCGACGAGGCGCGCGCGGATCCCGAGCGTGGCGAGGTCGAGCTCGAAGGCGGCGTGGTCGTGACGTACGACCGCTTCCGGCTCACGAGCCGCAAGCTCGCGATCACGCTCGGCCCGAGCGCGGTCGAGATGCGCGGGACGGCGAAGATCTTGCACTGCCCTTGCAAGGATCCGCCCGTTTCGCTGGAGATCTCGGGGGCGCGGGCGACGGGGCAGGGGGACCTCGAGCTCCGATGGCCGCGGCTCTACTTCGGGCCCATCCCGGTGTTCATTCTGCCGTGGCTCCTCGTGCGGCCCGCGGATCGCGTGGGGCTCTTGCCGCCGCGGTTCGCGATGCGCGGCGACGACGGCGCGCTCCTCGGCGCAGGCGCACGGTTTCCCTGGCGCGGCGCGGACGGGAAGTTGCGCGCGGTCGAGCTCTACGCGTCGGGATACGTGCAGGGAGGCGTGGAGCTCGGCGCGCGGATCGAGGGGCCCACGATGACGGGGCGGTTCACGTGGGATCGGCTCCGGCAGGATCGGTTCGTCGCGGATACACACGGGTTCGTCCGGACGGACGCGCGGCCGGACGTGCGGATCGCCTGGGATCTGGATGCAATCCGGGGTGCGCGGGGGCTCGTGGCGACGCCCTCGCTCACGGCGGCGGCGCAGCCGTTCGACGTGGGCGCGGCCAGCGTGACGATGCAAGTCTCACCGGGTCGAGGCGTGGGCGCGATCCTCGGGACCGGGCTCACGGCGAGGGCGCGGCGTGGGGAAGGGCCGATCGTTTGGGGTCCAACGGCGTTCGCCGGGGCCTCGGGCGCAGTGGGGCGACGCGGGAGCTGGGAGGCGAACACGGCGCTGGCGATGCTTTCAGGGCAAACGAATGCGCCGTATGCGCGCGCCGAGGCGGGGATCGAGGTCGCGCCGCGGCTCGGGCCGCTCTTCACGCGGGCGCGGCTCGGGACGCGGGCGCGGCTCGCGGGGCCCGAGGGCGCGCCGATGGCCTGGGACGCCGTGGCCGAGGCGCGGGGCGAGGCGTCCGTCACCCTGGAACGGTCGTTCGGCGAAGCGAAGGACGCGGCCCCGCTCGTGCACCGCATCACGCCGCGGCTCGAAGCGCGTGGCGCGGTCGCGCAGGGCGCGGGAACGTTTTTCCAGGCGATACGGCCGGATCTCGGGCCCGTGCTCGGGCTCGCGGCGCTCTCCGTGTCGAGCTCGATCGGGAGCGCATTCGGCAGCTCGCTCGAGGCCGAGGTCAAGGGCGGGTTCGTCGCGACGAACACGGGCACGAGCGCGGTCGGGTGGGCGAGCGCGGAGGGCACGTACGGGGCCGTGAGCGCGCGGGTCGAGGCGATCGCGAGCAAGGGGAGCGTGGAGCTCCCGGACGAAGCGGGGGATGGAATTTCTGCGCTCGCGGAGCTACGCGTGGGCCTGGAGGACAAGACCACGGTCCTGCTCGACGTGTACGGGCGCGCGGCGGGAACGGGCGCGCTCGCGCGTTCGCTCGGCGGCGGGCTCCTGCTCGGCGACACGATCGGGATCGTGGCGGAGCGCGGGCTTCTTCTGGGCCTGGGTTATGCGAGGCCGCTCTTCGGCGGCGTCACCGGGAACATCCGCGCCGACGCCGACGTGTGGACGAGGGCCCTCGTGGGCATGGGCGGCGCGCTCGCGTATCGGCATCCGGACGGGTGCGTGGCAGTCGAGGTCGGCGGGAGCCGTCGCGCGGGGCGAAAAGGCACGGACATCTGGGTTTCGGTCGACCTCGTTCCCCCGCTGCCGACGCGGCCCGTGCCGCGTTGACTTGCACGCGGAGGATTCGAGCGCGACCATGGCAGCGACGTGCCGAGCGAGACGACGCAAGGGGCGACCAAGGCGCCGAAGGCGCACGTGATGGTGGTCGACGACGAGCCGGCGCTGCGTCGCAGCCTGGCGCGCGTGCTCCTCGCCGAGGGCTTCGACGTGATGACGGCCGAGGACGGCGCCGCCGCACTCACGCTGCTCTCGACGGCGCGCGCGGTCGACGTGGTGCTGCTCGACGTGATGATGCCCGGTCCGAGCGGCATGGAGGTGCTCGCGCGGATCAAGGAGCAGCACCCCGAGGTCGAGGTCGTCATGATGACGGCGTTCGGCGACATCGACACGGCCGTCGCGGCCGTGCGGCAAGGCGCCTACAACTTCCTGACGAAGCCGTTCGGCCCCACGGAGACCGTGGCGCTCGCGCTCATGCAGGCCGCGGAGCACAAGCGGCTCGTCGATCGAACGCGCGTGCTCGAGCAACGCCTCGTGGAGCACGAGCGGTTCGGCGAGCTGATCGGCCGCTCGTCGCGGATGCAGGAGGTCTACCGGATCGCGCTCGGCGCAGCGCCGACCACGTCGACGGTGCTGATCCTCGGGGAGAACGGGACGGGCAAGGAGCTCGTCGCGCGCGCGATCCACCAGCACAGCCTGCGGAGCGACAGGCCGCTCCGCGCGATCAACTGCGGCGCGATCCCCGAGACGCTCGTGGAGACCGAGCTCTTCGGCAGCGTGCGCGGCGCATTCACCGGCGCGCAGGATCGGCCGGGGCTCTTCGAGCTCGCCGACAAGGGGACCGTGTTCCTCGACGAGATCGGCGATCTGCCGCTGAGCGCGCAGGCGAAGCTGCTCCGCGCGCTCGCCGAGGGCGAGATCAAGCGCGTGGGCGCGACGCAGCCGAAGACGGTCGACGTGCGCGTGATCGCCGCGACGAACGTGGACCTGAAGGAGCGGATCGCGTCGGGGCGTTTCCGGGAGGACCTTTATTATCGGCTCGCCGTGATCCCCGTGCATTTGCCGCCGCTCCGGCAGCGAAAAGAGGACATCCCGCTGCTCGCGTACCACTTCTTGCACAAGTACGCGCGGCGGAGCGGGCGCGACATCAAGCGGATCGGTGTCGAGGCGCTCAGGCTCCTGCGCGAGCAGCCCTGGCCGGGGAACGTGCGGCAGCTCGAGAACGCGATCGAGCACGCGGTGGTGATGGCGCGCGGGGACTCGATCCTGCCGACGGATCTGCCGTTCGGGCGAGACGAGGCGCACGTGGAGGAGGACGGGGCGGCGGGGGATACGCGGGCGTTCTGGGGCGATACGCTGTCGGAGCTGCCGTTCACGCAGGCAAAGGAGAAGGCGGCGTTCGCGTTCGAGCGCGCCTACGTGGAGCGGCTGCTCAAGCGAACGGGCAACAACGTGAGCGAGGCGGCGCGGCAAGCGGGGATGGATCGCTCGAATTTCCGGCGACTCATGAAAAAGGTCCGCACGGCCTCGGACGACGGCGTGGGCGAGGATGACGACGTGTGATGTCCGCGAACACGGTTGCAGCGAGCGAGCCCCTGTGAAAAAGAGCGCGGACATGGCGCAGCGGTCGATCCGGCGATGGCTTCTCGGGGCGGCCCTTTCCCTGGGCGTCGCCGCCTTGCCGGCGCCCGCGGAGGCCAGAGAAAAGGTCGTCTACGACCTGCGGCAGATCCTGGAGATCGCCGAGCGAAACCATCCGAACGTGCTCGCGGCCCGGGCGCGTCTCGCGCAGGTGCGCGCGCAGCTCGACGAGGCCCACCGCGCGCCGTTCAGTCAATTCCGCATGAGCGGCGGCGTCGGTCTAGCGCCGACCGTGCTCGGCAACAACGTGTTCAGCCCGAACACGGACGTGTCGCTGACGAGCAGTCTCGGGCTCGCCTGGAGGGCCAGCGTCGACGGGGTCGTGCCGCTCTGGACCTTCGGCAAGATCACGAACCTGTGGGACGCAGCCGAGGCGAACGTCGAGGTGAACAAGGCAAACGTCGAGAAGGAGCGCGACGCCGTGCGCCTCGACGTGCGCCGCGCCTATTTCGGCCTGCAGCTCGCGCGCGACGGCGCGCTGCTCCTCAAGGACGTGCGCAGCGCGATCGACAAGGCCATCGGCAACGTGAAGAAGTCGATCGAGGAGGACGAGGGCGATCCGATCGAGCTCTTCAAGCTGCAGACGTACACGGCCGAGCTCGAAGTGCGCGAGGCCGAGTCCGCGCGATACATGACGGTGGCGCTCGCAGGTCTCCGGTTCTTCACGGGGATCGCAGATCTCGACATCCCCGACGCGCCGCTCAAGCCGCCGAAGCACAAGCTCGGGCACGTGTCGCGGTACCTGACGGCAGCGCGGCTGCATCGGCCGGAGCTCGCGATGGCGCGGGCCGGGGTGCAAGCGCGGCGCGCGCAGGTCGAGGTCGCGCGGGCGCAGCTCTTTCCCGATATCGGGCTCGGTCTCAACGCGGGCTATGCGCGGGCGCCCGAGGTGGCAAACCAGATCAACCCGTTCGGCGGGGATACAGCGAACTTCTTCTGGTACGGCGCAGCCGTCGTGTTCCAGTGGAAGCTCGATTTCCTGCCGCAATCGTCCCGCATCCAGTTCGCCGAGGCGCAACTCGAAGAAATGCGCGCGACGGAAAAATACGCGCTCGGCGGCGCAGGGGTCGAGGTGGAGACGGCCTACGCCGAGGTGATCGACTGGCAGAAGCGCGTGGACGCGTACGCGAAGGCCGTGTCGTACGCCCGGAAGTGGCTGGTCACGGTGCAGCAGGGGATCGACGTGGGAACACGCGAGGAGAAAGACGTCCTCGACCCGGCGAAAGCATTCGCGACGAACCGCTTCAGCCTGATGAACGCAACGATGGAGCTCGATCTCGCGATGAGCCGGCTCGCCAAAGCAACCGGCTGGGACGCGATCGCGCCCGACGGGCTCTGAGGCGCTTCGCTGGGGCGTTGCCCCAGGCCCCACCAGGGGCTGTCCGCCCCTGGACCTGGACCAGCGCAAGCGCTGGACCCGGGGTCGATGAACTGCGCGATGCGCAGTTCATCGAACAGGCCGAGTAAAGACCACGAACGACGCTGCCGACCAAGACAGCGTCATTTCGATTGGCAACGCTGTTCCTGGTCTTGCCACCGGCTCGTGGAAGAACCGCGCATCGCGCGGTTCTTCCAACCCGAGTCCAGGGCTTGCCCTGGTTCGGGTCGAGGGGCGAACAGCCCCCGCGGGGTCCGGGGCGGCGCCCCGGCGCGGCGGCCCAAGCATCGCGCTAAGGCACGATGCAGCCGAGCCGTGTGAAGAACACGTGCTGCTGGCCTTCGCGGTCGTCGCGGAAGAGGATGCCGACGTTGCCGTCGGGGCCGAACGTGGCGATCGGGTAGATGCTGTCCTTCTTGCCGAACGTGACGCGTTGCTCGGTGCCGGAAGGGTTTAGGTTCCCGTCGAGCATGAGCGCGTAGAGCTCGTAGCCGTCGTTCTGGTCGCGATCGTCGGCGTAGACGAGCAGCACGCGGTCGCCGAGGGCCTTGATGCTCGGGTAACGCGAGCGGAAGGAGCCGGGGTTCGTGAGTGCCTTGGGCTCGACGAGGATGTTGCCGTCCTCGTCGACGACGGCGCCGTAGATCGCCTTGGGGTTCGCCGTCTTGTCGAACCATGCGACGACGTACCGATCCTGGTTCCAGGCGATCGTGGGGTAGACCGAGTCGCTGGTGCCCTGCGTGAGGGAGACCGCCGGCGATCGCGGCGTGAGATCCTGGTTGAAGACCTGGAACTGGATGAAGTGCTGGAGCGCGTCGCCGGGCGCCCACGCGACGCCGATCGACGAGAGGCCGGGCGCCATCTGCGGCGCTTCGTTGCCCACGTTGAAGGCCTGCGTGAGCTTGACGTTGCCGCCGATCGGCGCGCCGTCGATGGAGAGGCGCTGCGCGTAGAGGTCGAAGAGGCCCTCACGCTCGTCTTGCCACGCGACGATGAACTCGCCGCCGGTCCAGCCGAGCGAGACGTTGATCGAAAAACCCTCGGCGAAGGAGAGGCGTGTGTCGGGCAGGACCTTCGCGCCGCTCTCGTCGAGCAGCGTGAAGTACACCTCGTAGTCGCCGCTGCGACGATCCTGCCACGCGATGCCGTACCGATCGCCGACCCACACGATCGGGCCGCCGGCGTTGTCGCCGTTCTGGAAGACGATCGGCGCCTCGGGGCCGAGCGGCACGCCGGTCGGCGCGAGCATGTTGAGGCGCATCGAGAAGCCGGAGACGGTGCCCGTGTACGCCGCCGCGTACGAGGTGCCGCTCCACGCGAGGCCGCCGGGGCCCGCGGGCGCGATGTCGCCTGAGAGGCGGATGGGCTCGTTGAGGAGCGGGATGTACGTGGCGCCGTCGTCGACGACGCCGTTGCAGTCGTTGTCGACGCCGTCGCAGACCTCGGTACCGCCCGGATACGCGAGCTCGCTCTTGTCGTCGCAGTCGTCGCCGCACGCGTTCGGATCACCCGGCAGCGTGCCGGGCCGCGGGCCGCGGAAGCCGTCGCCGTCGTTGTCACGCGTGGCGACCTCGTACGTGCACTGCCCCGTCTTCGGGACGCACGCGTCGTCGGTGCACGGATCGTTGTCGTCGCAGACGATGGGCGGGAGATCGACGCAGAGGCCGCCGTTTCGCGGGGCGCCTGCCTCCGCGCCTGCTGCGAGGTCGCAGTAGACGGGCTCGCAGAGGTTCTTGTGGCCGGGACAATCCGAGTCGACGAAACAAGGGGGCTGAGGCGGGCCGACATCGAGCGGCGTGCGCGCGCCGCAGCCGCCCGCCACGATCCCCGCGGCCACGAACATGCCCGAGAGCGCGGCGAGTGAGAGTCCGATCAGGCTTCGTCCGCCGCGCGCCTTCCGCAAACGCTTCACAGGCATCCGCCGAACCCTTCGACGTCGATCGGCTCGCACACGAGCCCGGACGGGCAGCCATCGTTGCCATCGAGCGGACAGAGCTGCACACACTGCGTGCCGGAGCCGGTCACGACGCAGGCAAACCCCGCCGCGCACCAGAGGCCCGTGTTGCTGCCGCACGGATCACCTTGCACGCCGGAGCCCGCGGGCGCGCAGAACGCGCCGTAGACCTCCTGGCCGCAGGGTTCGCTCGGGTATGAGACGAAAATGAAGCACCCGTCGCCGGGGAAACAGCCGCTGTTCAGTTGATCGAAGGGATCACACTGGAAGTCCTCGATCGGCGGCGGCGTGGAGGGGCAGCCGGGATCGATGTACTCGTCGAACGCGTCCTTGCCCGCGTCCCAGATGGGGCCTGTTGCGGTGCTGCTCGACGAGTCCCCACCCTCGCCGCCGCCTCCGCCCTGGCCCTCCGTCTCCCGCACGATCGAGCTGCCGCACCCGCCGAGACCCGCGGCCGGGACGATGAGGCCAAGCGCGGCGGCCACCAAGATAAGCCGCTTCTGCATGCCCGAAGCGTAACCGAATTTTTTCGCGCGCGCCGCGAGGGAGAGGAGGATCCGGCGCAGAAAAGGTCACTTGCGGGTGACGGTGACCTTCTGGATGACGGGCGGGGTTTCCGGCTTCTCGCGGACCACGGGAACGGAGGCGATCTTGTGCACGACGTCCACCGGCGCGCATTCGCCGAAGATCGTGTAGCCGCCGTCGAGGTGGAACGCCGCCTCGTCCGTGATGAAGAACTGCGCGCTGTTCGTATTCGGCCCGCGGTTCGCCATGCACAGGAGGCCGGGACGATCGTGGTTCGCGTCCTCCCAGACCTCGTCCGGGATGACGTATCCGGCCTCGCCCGAGCCGTTCTTCTTGGCGTCGCCGCCCTGGATCATGAAGCCCTTGATGATGCGGTGGAAGATCGTGCCGTCGTAGGCGGGCTTCTTCTCCCACTTGCCTTCGGGCGTCTTCCACGGGCGAACGCCGCGCGCGAGGCCGACGAAGTTGGCGACGGTGATGGGCGCCTTGTCCTCGAAGAGCGTGCACTCGAGACTGCCCTGATCCGTCTCGATCGTGGCCACGAGGCTCTTGCCCGCGGGCAGGCCTTTCGTGGCGTCGGCGAGGGTCCACTTGCCCTTGACCGGATCGTCCTCGCTCGGCTTGACCTCGGCGACGGGCTTGGCCGAGACCTTCTTCTTCGTGGGCTTCGGCAACTGGATGCGCGGCCGGGCGCTCTTCTCGGGCTGGCCGGGCGCTTCCTTGTTCTGGGTCTGGGCCTCGGTCTTGCGTTCGGGGGCCGCCGTGGGCTCGGGAGGGCTCGACTCACAGCCGCTCGCGAAGGCGGTGACGACCAGGGCAGAAGCCGCGGCGAAGGCGGTGAAAGCAGGGCTTTGGATCGCGGGAAGTTTCATAGGAGGTCTTTCCCTTGCGGCGAGGCGCGGCGAAGGTCAAGCGCCGGCTCGCATCGTGCTACGAAGGGGCCCGAGCCATGGCCGTCACGAAGCTCAGCATCGCCCTGTCGCTCGGGTTCCTGGTCGTCGCCTGCGAGCCGCGCGTGGAGGAGCCGGTACCGCCCCCGCACGACGCGCGCCCCGAGCCGATCGGGCAAGAAGCCCAGGCCTCGGAAAATCGCCCCTCGAAGACGCGGTGCATCCACCCGACCGAGGACAAACCCAAGCGCACGCTCGCGCAGACGGGCCCCGATCCGGCGTGTCCGCCCGACGATCTCGCCAAGCCGCCCGTGCTGCGCGAGGGCAAGGTGGTGTTCGCCGACGCGAAGGACGAGACGGTCACCGTGGAGATCGCGCAGCGTGATCACGAGCGCGCCCGCGGGCTCATGTACCGCAAACACATGGACGAGCAGCGCGGGATGATCTTCGTCTTCGATCGGAACGAGGTGCACCAGTTCTGGATGCACAACACATGCATCCCGCTCGACATGCTGTTCGTGGATGCGGACGGGACGATCGTGGGGATCGAGGAAAACACGCCGACGATGAACGACTCGACGTTCTCGGTGCCGTGCCCGTCGCGTTACGTGATCGAGGTGAACGCGGGGTACTGCCGGCGGCACGGGGTGCGCGCCGGCCAGAAGGTTCGTCTCGAAGGGATCGCGGGCTAGCTGCAGGAGTTCGCGCCGTCACAGCGCACGTAGCAGTCGTTGCAGATCACGCACGAGGCGTACTGGTTGAAGAGGTCCGCCCCGGTCGGGTAGGCCGACTCGCAGTTCGTGTAGCAGGCCGTGTCGCCATCCGTGCACCCGTCGATGCACGTGACGAAGTCACCACAATCGAGGCTGTCGGCGCAGGCCGCGAACTCGGACGTGCAGAGGCCGTCGGCGGTGTTGCGCGAACACTCGGAGCACGTGGAGCAGTCGGCCGTGGTCATGTCGCAGGTGGTCATGGCGACGCCGCCGCCGCTGCCGCCGCTGCCGCCGCCGCCCGAACCGCTACTGCTCGAACTCGATCCGGGTCCTGGACCCCCCCAGTCATCGCCTCCCTCGCCGCCCCCGCCGCCGACGCCGCCGGTCGAGCCTTTGGCGCAAGCGAACACGTTGAGCGCGAGAAACGAGCAAGCGACGGCGAAGATCGAACGCGCGGACATCATGAATCCTCCTGCCGCGCGATGGGGCGCGGCGCCGGGGTATCGACGAGCCATCGTCGCACGAATTCGAGGAAAAAAGGACGCAGGGGCAAGGCGCGCGACGCCTTTCGAGGCCGACGCAAGGCGCGGGTCTTGGCACGCTTTTGTTGGTTTCGGTATACGAGGAATGCGTGGTTGCTTTCGTCGTTCCACATGAGCCAGTCCCTCCCGTCGACGCGCTGAAAGACGGGCTCGCCGCGCTCGCGGAGAAGGCGCGCGACAAGGTGCGCCCGAATGATCTCGAGGCTCGCGATCCGCGCTTCATCGAGCGCGCGATGCCGCTGCTCGGGATGCTCTACGACCACTACTTCCGCGCCGAGACCGAGCTCGAAGAGCCGTTCGCTCCCGGTCCCGCGCTCGTGGTCGGCAACCACAACGCGATGACCGGGACGCCGGACATGTTCTGTCACATGCTCGCGTTCTGGAGGCTTTACTCGCCCGCGCGTGTCTCGTACGGGCTGATGCACGACGTGCCGTTCCGCTTCCCCGGCGCGGGCGCGTGGCTGAACGCCGCGGGCGCGATCGCGGCGAACCCCGACAACGCGGCGCGCGCGCTCGATCGAGGCGCGGCGGTGCTCGTGTTCCCGGGCGGCGACATCGACGCGTGCAAGCCGTTCTCGCGACGGTACGAGATCGAGTTCGGCAAGCGCCGCGGCTTCGTGCGCACGGCGCTCAGGCACCAGGTGCCGATCGTGCCCGTGGTGAGCGTGGGCGCGCATCACTCGCTCTACATCTGGACCGACGGGCGGCGCATCGCGGAGGCGCTCAAGCTGCCGATGCTCGCGCGATCGAACGTGGCGCCGCTCGGCGTGGCGCTGCCGTGGGGGATCATCGCGGGAATCCCGCTGCCGCATCTGCCGCCGCCCGTGAAGATCCACACGCGGATCCTCGCTCCGATCCGCAGCGATCTACCGCCCTCCGCGGCCGACGATCCCGACGCGGTGGAGGATCTTTTCGAACGCGTACGAAGCGCGATGCAGCGGACGATGAACGATCTGAAGCAGCAAGGCCGCCACGGCTTGTTCCCGGCCTCATGAAGACGCTCGCGCCGCTCGTCGCGCTCTCGATCGTGGCCGTCGCTTCCCCGGCGAGCGCGGTGGCCGTGGGCGGCGCGACGCCGTCGCCGGTGGTGCACGAGGATTACGTGATCGTGAGCCACGACGAGGCGAGCGGTCGTGAGCACGTGCTCTTCGCCGCGCGCCTCGCGCCCGCCGCGCCGCGCGTGCTCCTCGGCTTGCCGACGCCGAGCACGCCGACGATCGAGCCGCGCCCGTTGCTCGATCCCGCCGCGCTCGTGCACGCGCTCGTCGAGCCGTACGAGCGACGCACCCGCGGCCGCGCGCCGGCGCCTCCGGCCGCGTGGGTGATGGATCGATCGACGCTCTCGGGCTTCGTCGTCGGCCCCTCCGCGGGCGAGCAGCCGTTCGACGCCGCGTGGACGAAGAGCTACGTCGATCGGAATTTTTCGTTCGCCGTGCTCGACGTGGTCACGCCGCCGGGAAGCTCGCTGGAGATCATGACGCCGGCCGCGCACGTCTCGTTCGACACGCCCCGCGTGATCCTCGCGCGTCGCGAGCCGCCGCGCGCGGAGCCACCTCCGGACGAAGCGCAGGAAGGCGCGGTGCTCCCGCTCGTGGTGGAGTCGGTGCGGGCCGAGCCAAAGGCCGTGGCGCCGAGCAGCGAGGTGATCGCGCGTATCCTGCGCGCGCGGAGCGGGCCGATCCTCGATTGCTACGAGCGTTTCCTCGAACATCGCCCCGAGGCTACGAAGGTGACGATCGAGGCTTCGATCCGGCCGAAAGGCGACACGGCTTCGTTGCGCTCCCCGGGCGAGCGTGACGGCGATGAGACGACACGCGAGCTCGCGAGGTGTGTCGTGACGATCCTCCGCGCGCGGCAGTTCCCGCGGACGGACGAGGGCTGGAAGTTCTCCGCGGATCTCGCGTTCAAGCCGCCACGCACGCCCGCGCGCCGCACGCACGTCGTGCTCGTCGGGCCCTCGCGGTACGTGTGGAAAGATCCGCCCGCATCGGCGCGCCTGCTGCACGATTTCGAGGCCAGACCGGAGGATGTCGCGCGTGCCATGACGCCTGATCTACGCCGCGCGCTCGGGCTTCCCGAAGGCAAACGCCTGTGGATCTCGCACTGGCTCGACCGGGACGTGCGGCGCGCGCTCGCCGAGGACGCGCTCTTCGATCGCGAGGCTCTACCCGCGGACGGCGAGCCGGGCACGCTCTCGGCGCCCACGCAGAAGCCGCCCGAGATTCGTCCCACGGCGGAAACCGCACGCGAAAAACCGCGCGCACGTTCACGCGGCAAGCGCACCCGCGGCGTCCTCGTCGCGGCCACGGCGCTCCTGTTCACGGTCGCCCTCGCTCTCTGGCTCGCGCGGGACGAACGTCCTTCGGCGTGAAGCGCGTTGCCCCTTGCGCTCGCCCACGCCGGCATCCATGGATTTCCGAGGAGGCCTCCATGAACGTCGTGATCAAGTACTGCCACGTCTGAAACTACAAGCCCCGGGCCGTGAGTTTCGCGGCCGCCATCAAGGATGCGTTCGACGTCGACAGCAAGCTCGAGATCGGCAAGCCCAGTCAGTTCGACGTGATCGTCGACGGCGAGCTGATCTTCTCGAAGCAGTCGGCAGGCCGTTTCCCGGAGATCCAGGAGGTGCTCGACGCCATGTCGAAGCGCGCGGCCGGCTGACCGCCGCGAGCGACAAACCGGCCGCAGCTTGACGGCCGTGCGTCGATGAGGTCCCCTGTCCTGGATGCGCCGCTCCCTCGCGCTTCCCTTCCCTGCCCTGCTGCTCCTCGCGCTCGCCGGGTGCGGCGATCTCGACACCTTCGTCCCGGATATCCCGGGGTTCAGCGGTCCGGCGGGCGTCGTCGAAGGAACGCTGACCTACACGGGCCCGCCGCCGTGCACAGAGAAGGGCCACATCGTCGGCGCGGCCATCGTGCTCGCCTTCGACAAGCGCCTCTTGCCGCCGCCCTCGGGCCTCGGCACGGGCGCCGCGAGCCTCGACGCGATCCCGGGGGACGTGCTCTTCGCGAGCATCCGCGACAAACTCGTCTTCGACAAAGACGGCGCGCTCCGCTGCCCCGATCCTTCGGCGCCGAACATCACCGCGAGCGGGACGTGGACAATCGCGCCGCTGAGCGGCGGGACGTACCAGTTCCGCGGGTTTTACGATCGCGACGGCGACTTCAACCCGGCTTTCTCGATCTCGAATCTGCCGACAGCGGGCGACGTGGGCGGCGGCGCGATCGACAACGCGGCCGAGGTGCTCATGGGCGCGGCGCCAGCGTACACGGAGGTCAACATCGGCGAGCCCGACGGCAAGGGAAACCTCGTGATCCCGCCGGTCGGCGTGCACGTGCTCGGCGTCGGCGTGACGCTCGGGCAGGTGCTGCCGCTCGAACGACCCGTGTTCTACCCGTCGGCCGTGAACGACAGCGTCGCGGGCAACACCGATCCGCACAAGGTCGTGGTGCCGTCGGACTTCGAGTTCGCCACGTTCCCCCCGAACGACGCGTCCTTCATCCGCATCACGTTCTCGGCAGGCGTCGATCCAACCGAGATCGACGCAGCCGCAGTCACGCCGTTTTTCCTACCCGTGAAGGATCCGGCCGCGACGCTCTACATGGCGGTCGAGGACGTGAACGGCGACGGCCTGCTCAACAACGAGGATCACGTGGTCGAGTCGGCAAACGTGCCGCAGCTCTACCCGACGTCCGTGTTCTCGAAGATCAACGCGCCACGGCTCGCGAACGACAAGCGCATCGAGACGCAAGCGCGGCCGCGCGTGATCATGCAGGGGCTGACGCTCTTGAAGAACCTGCTGCTCACGGCGACGAAGCTGCCGCCCGCAATGCCCGATCCGATGAACCCGCCGTTCCAGTCGATGGAGTCCGAGGTGACGGTCGCGGTGCGGCCGGCAGCGATCTGCATCGATCCGGTCGATACGTCGAAGAACGGCGTGTTCGTGCTGAGCCGCAAGACGGCCGCGGACGGGACAGCGATCATCGCCGATGAAGAGGCGTTGAAGCAGAGCCTCGCGGCGCGCTTCGGGCGCCCATTCGACATCGTCTACGGTTGTCTGCCGGAAGGGCAGTACTCGATGAACCTCGTCTATCCGACGGGACAGGCGTGGAGCGTGCCGAACGAGGCCGGCATCTGTGCACTCGCCGAGCCGCAGACGTCCGACGGCAAGACGTGCAAGGCCGTGACGAACTCGCGCCCGAGGCTCGTGTCGCAAGACGCGATGCTGATCGTGGGCGCGCCAAAGGACGACGCGTACTGCAAGGCGAATCCGACGCCCTCGGCGTGTACCGGGCTTTGAGAGCGTAGCGCCGGGGTTTCACCCCGGGCCCGACCAGGGGCTGTTCGCCCCTGGACCCGAACCAGGGCGCAGCCCTGGACCTCAGGTGCATCGACCGCGATGCGGTCGATGCAAGAGGAGCTCAGCCCCACCAGTACGATAGTTTGGCCAGCAACGTTTCTTCGGAGGCGCGCGGGCCGAGCCATCCGAAGTCGAAGCCCGTGGCGCGCCGGCCGAGGGGCGCTCGTCCGTCGCCTTGCGCGTGCGTGCACACGAGGAACAACGTCGAGCCGAGCCGGTACTCCCAGCGCAGGACGATGTTCGCGTTGATCGATCCGCCCTCCCAGTCGGGATCGTCGTCGAGCGGCAATCCGAACGGCAGGAGCTCCGCGAGGCGCGCGACCTTGCCCGGTCCACGCGCCTTCGAGAACGTGAAGCCATCGAAGCTCTGCGCTTCGAGGAAGGCCTGCGCGTAGGCCTGAAGCGAGAGCCGCGGCGTGAACGTGTACGTCGCGCGCATCGTGAGCCCGAGGCTCTGCGCCCGCAGCCGGCCGAAGACGTGGCCCGCGCCGATCGTCGTGACGTACCGCGGCTCGCCGCGCGTGTAGAGGAAGGTCGGGATCAGATCGAGGTCGAGCTGCGGCAGGATACGCACGGACAAACGGCCGTCGGCCTCCACGTTGAGGCCCGTCTCGATGCCCTGCACCATCACCCACGCCTCACCGTTCACGAGGCGTCGGCCATCGGTCGCGACCCAGAGCTCGCCGCCGAAGAGGGGCGCGCGCTCGAGCGCCGTGCCGTCGCCGACCTCGCGATCGTCGAAGCGCGAGGGTTTGGCGTGGATCGCGACGAAGCTCTCCCAGAAGTTCGCCCAGCGCGTGTAGTTGCCGAGCACGAGCATGCGCTCCTGCGTGAGCCAATCGAGCGTGTCGCGCTCGACCGCGTCGACGAACGTCTCCGTTTCGAGCGTCACCCACCACGGATCGAGCCTCCGATAGCGGACGGACGCAGTGAACGCGTGGAGGTTCTGCCGCTGCATGTAGCCGACGTCGTTGTAGTCGACCTTGCGGCCATGCCCGGCGTACTCGGCATTGAAGGTCCAGTGCTTGCCGCCCTCCTTCGCGACACGCGCCTGCACTGCAGGGCCGATGTCGCCGGAAGAGATGACGGTGCCGTCAGGCAGGGTGCGCGGCGGGCCGTCGTGCACGAGCGAGGCGACGACCTGTCCGCTGATCACGTAGTCGCCGCCGGGCGAACGCCAGCGACCGTCGATGCCCGCGACGTAGGCGTCGTGAAAGCACCGCGCGCCGTGCGCGACGAGTTGTTCCTTGGGGCAAAGCACGCGCGTGCGGCCATTGCCGGAAGCGGTCTCGACGGTGGGGTACACGGACGGCGTCTCGAAGCGGCTCTTCGCCGTGGCCATGAAGCCGAGCGAGGCGCGAGGGCCGAAGTCCTTGCGGAGGCGCAGGACCTTGAACGCGGCGAGTGGTTCGGCGACGCGCGAGACGAAGCTGCCGTCGCCGCGCTTCACATCGACGAGGACGGGCGCGGTGACGCCGAGCAGCTCGAACGCCGACACGCCCTCCGCGAGCTCACCCGAGAGCTTCGCCGCGGCGTACACCGTGGCCGGCGTCGAAGATCCCACGGTCTCCTCGTCGTCGCGCACGGCCGGCGTCCCTGGCGCACGGCCGATCCTGCGCGTGTAGACGAGCTTGAAGGGCGTCGCGAGGTTGTCCGCGCCCTCCAGGAAAAACGGCCTGCGTTCCGGGAAAAACCGTTCGAAGTTGCTGAGGTTGAGGATGACCTGATCGGCCTCGACCTGGCCGAAGTCCGGGAAGATCGTGGCGTCGAGGGTGAGGCTCTGCGAGGGATGCCACTTGAGATCGAGGCCCGCCGAGCCCGTGGGGAACACGCCCGCTCCGCGGCTCTCGGCCTCACTCTCGCTGTAGCGGAGGGCGCCGACGAGGAAGGGTCGTAGCTCGAGCGCGGCCTTGGGCCGGAGGCCGGAGAGGCCGTCGAGTTTGCCGTAGCGCGACACTTCGCCGCCGGCGTCGCGCGGGATGAACGTCCACTCGTCGACCTCCTGCAGCATGGAGACGCGGCGACGAACCTGCAGGCCGAAGCTCTGCGTGGGTAGATCGCGGAAGCGCAGGATCCGGAGCGGGATCTTGAACTCGGCCGACCAGCCGTGCGTGGTGCGCGTGGTGCGCGCGTCCCAGATCTCGTCCCACTCACGCGAGATCTCGGTGTCGTTGAAGCGGAGCGCATCGGAGAGGACGCCGGCCGCGTTGACCTCGAACTCGAGCGCGCTCCGTCCGTCGCCGCGTGTGTCGAGCGTGACCGTGACGGCGTCTGCCTCGACCTGGCGATCGCGCCGCGTGAGGCGCGCGATGATCTCGTCGTCCGTCTGCTCGCAGTCGATGCCGACGTAGACGGCCTCGTCGTCGTACACGACCCGAACGAGCGTGCGATAACGCGGCTTTTCACCGGGCGTGGGGAGCTTCTGCGTGAAGGCGTCGCTGCCCTTGGCGCGCTTCCAGGTGAGCTCGTCGAGGCGGCCGTCGAGGACCGGCGGGGTGGAGACGCGCGTCGCGGTGAGGTGCGGCGTGGCCACCTGGGTGGTCACCGCGAGGAGCGCGGACAGGAGAGACATGGCGGGAGATGGACGCCGAGCGTATCACCGCGTGACGCACGGACGGACGGCGGAAGCTTGCGGAGAGCCGCAGCGCCTCAGAAGACGTCGTCGATCGCGGCCACGGTCTGCGCGAGATCGTGCGTTGGCGCGTAGCCGAGATCGTTTCGCGCGCGCGCGTCGTCGACCATGCACACGTAGCGGATGTGATCGATCTCGGGCGCGGGGAACGACGTGGCCCGGTACTGCCAGAGCTTACGGACGACGTTCTGCGCGATCCCATGCGGGATGGCGATGCGCGAGCGTCCGGTCATGCCGACGAGGCGCGACAAGGGCAGCGGCGGCGGGCCCGCGAGGTTGTAGATGCCGCGCGCGCCGGGCGTGAGCGCGCGGGCGATCGCGCTGACGACGTCGTCCTGGTGGATGACCTGCACCATCGGATCGAAGCCGAGCAGCGTGGGGATCACGGGCAAGCGCAGGTAGTTCGAAGGCGCGTTGCGCACGGCGCCGAGGATGTGCACGGGCCGGAGGATCACGGTCTCGGTGCGTGGCCTCTTCCAGAAGAACGACTGCGCGAGCATGTCGACCTCGATGAGATCGCGGATCTCGCTGAACGAGGCGCCGCCGAGGAGCGGCGCATCCTCCGTGAGGAACTGCGGGTTGTCCGGGCGAGGGCCGTACACGTTGGCGCTCGAAAGAACGACGAGCTTGGGGATGTCGTAGTGCGCGACGTACTCGAGGAGGCGCTGCAGACCGACGACGTTCCAGCTGTGGTGCTCGGCCTGGCTCACCCGCGGATCGTGCATGACGCCGAGGTGCACGACGGCGGCGAGGCGCTCGTGGCGAAAGACGTCCTGCGTCTTCTTGCGGCGGATGTCGAGCTGGTGATGGACGATGTCTTTCGGTTTGCCCTCGAACGATCGCCGATCGATGCCGATCACCGGCCGCTCGCGGTGCAACTGCCGGGCGAGCCTGCGCCCGAGCCGCCCGCAGATGCCCGTGATGAGCACCGGCAAATGCGAACGATCACTCTCCACGCTCGGCTCGCGTGAAGAATCCCCATCCACGCTCACGCTCGCCCTGCGCGGCGGCCGCATCGTGAGCCGCGGCGCGACGCGCGTCGCTTCGCCTCCCCCGTTCGTCACGTTCATCCCCCCGATCCCCGACGCTCACCGTGAAGCTCGGAAGCACGTCACGTCAAGCACTTCGCACCGTGCTGTGTTGCCCTCGATTTGCTACGTTCGCATGCATGCTGGATGCAGCAGCGCGCACCCTCGGCAGGCTCTCGACCTTCGCGACGCGCGAGGCCTTCCCGATCGCGCGCTCCGCCCTCGGCGTCGCCCAAGACGGAATCGGCGAGCTCGGGATCAAGCTGCTCGGCCGCGACTTCGAGGAGCGCCTGCGTCGTGTGCCGATCCCCTTGGGAGGCGGCGGCGTCGACCCCTTCGGGCTCGATCCGGAGTGGGCGAAGTACGCGATCGGCGTCGCGGCGTTCTTCCACCGGTTCTACTTCCGCACGATCGTCAGCGGGATCGAGCGCGTGCCCGCGTCACGCGTCCTCTTCGTGGCGAACCACTCGGGGCAGATCCCGATGGACGGCGTGATCATCGCGGCCTCGATGTTCCTCGACGCCGAGCCTCCGCGCATCGTGCGGAGCATGGTGGAGAAGTGGTCGCAGACGCTCCCGTTCGTCTCGACATTCTTCTCGCGTGTCGGGCAGGTCGTGGGCGTGCCCGAGAACGCGCGCCGGCTGCTCGAGCTCGGCGAGGCGATCCTCGTGTTCCCCGAGGGCGTGCGTGGCGTGACGAAGACGTTCGCCGAGCGCTACAAGCTCACGGACTTCGGGCTCGGCTTCATGCGCCTTGCGCTCGAGACGAACACGCCGATCGTGCCCGTGTCCGTGATCGGCGCGGAGGAGCAATACATCTCGCTCGGCAACTTCCGTCGCGTGGCGAAGACGCTGCATTTGCCGAGCTTTCCGATCCTGCCGCAGCTCCTCGTGCCGGGCGGGATCCTCCCCTTGCCCACGCGCTACAGGATCACGTTCGGCGAACCCATGCGCTTCGACGGCGATCCCGACGACGACGACGCGATCATCGAGGAGAAGGTCCTCCGCGTGAAGGCGACCATCCAGTCGATGTTGAACCGCGGGCTGAAGGAGCGGAGGTCGGTGTTCTGGTGAGGCGGGGGCGGCGGGACCGCCCCCTCGGGCTCATCAGGATTCGTCGTCGAGAAGCTCGGCCTCTTCGAGCTCTTCGCCCTGGGCCGGCTGCTGCGCGGCTTGCTGGTGCGCGTACGCCTGCTGCTGCTGCGCATAGGCCTGCTGCTGCGCGTAGTACGCCGCGTACGCCTGCTGCTGCGCGTACGCCTCCGGCGTCTGCGCGGCTTGCTGCTGCGCGTACGCCTGCTGCTGCGCGTAGTACGCCGCGTACGCCTGCTGCTGCGCATACGCCTCTTCCGGCGTCTGCGCGGCTTGCTGCGGCTGCGCCTGCGGATCCACGTACGCAGGCTGGGGAGCCGGCTCGGCCTGGACGTACGCCGGAGGCGCCACGACCATCGGCGGAGGCGCGGCCAAGGCCGCCGCGGGCGCGATGGGCGTCGGCTCGTTGTCGTTCGGGGGCTGCCACGTCGGAGCCGCAGGCGGCGGCGCGGACGGCGTGGGGACCGCAGCAGGCGGCGGCGTGGACGGCCCCGCGTACGCAGGCGGCGGCGGCGTGGATGCCCTCGCGTACGCAGGCGGCGGCGGCGGCGTGGATGCCCTCGCGTACGCAGGCGGCGGCGCGGACGGCCCTGCCGCGGTCGGCGGCACCGAGGGCATCGACGCGCGCGCCGGCGAACGCTTGAGTTTGCCGGTCTTCGCGCGTTCGAGTCCCTGGGTCGCCTCGGCGTCGCCGGCCTTCATGCGCAGCACGCGCCGCCAGGCGTCGGCCGCCTCGCGCGCGTCGCCGAGCTCTTCCTCCCACAGACGCGCGACCTTGCGCGCGAGCTCGGCGCGGATCGCGGGATCACGGCCGCGGAGGATCTGATCCTCGTAGAGCTGGATCATGCCGCGGTGATCACCGAGCTCGGTGAGCAGGTTCGAGAGCTCGTTCATCACGTCCTGATCGGCAGGCGACAGGTCGTGGAGCTTCTTGAAGTCGACGCCCGCGCCCTTCTTGTCGTTCAGCGCGTCGCGGCGCAGGCGCGCGCGGCGCTGCAGGAGCTTGCGAACGAGCGGGCCGTCGAAGACCTCTTCGAGCGCGCGCGTGAGCGTGGCCTCGACGCGCGGCAGATCGTTGAGCTCGCGGCCGAGCGCTTCGAGCGCGTCGAGCGAGGCGTCGTCGACGTGCGTGACGAGCGCGTCGCCGAGCCACTTGAAGGCACGCTCGACATCGGCGAGCGCGCGGTGCGCGATGGTCGCGGCGCGCCGGAGGAGCGCACTCTTCGTGCGCCCGCCGTCACGCGACCCCTGACCGCCGCCCGCGAGCGCCTCGGCCAGGATGCGGCGCAGGCCCGTGCCGCCCGAGCGCTCGTCGCCCGCAGTGGCCGCAGCTTCGAGCGCGACGAGCGTCTCTTCCTGGACGCCCGCGCTGAGCGCGAGCTCGAAGAAGCCACGTGCGCGATCGTTCGCGCCGCGCTCGGCCGCGACCTGCGCCGCGCGCGCGAGCGCCGTGAGCCGATCCGCCGGCAGACGGCAACGCCCGACCTGACGCTCGTACACGTCGATCACCTGCGCGACGTCCGGCGCGAGCACCGCGAGCCGCGCGAGCAAGGGCTCGACCTCGCCCGGCGGGACGCTGGCGAGCGCGCCCTCGCCGTGCTGGATCGCCTCGTTCGCGGGCACGGACGCGGCGATCTGCACCTCGGCTTGACGCACCATCTCGGCCGCGCGCGCGGGGCCCGAGACGTCCTTTGCGAGCAGGTCGTGCGCGACGCCGAGGGCGTCGAGATCCTTCAGCTTGATCGCGAGCTGCTCGAGCCGCTCGGCGAGCGCACGATCGGCGCCGCGCGAGCGCGCGAGCTCCATCGCCACGCGGGCAGCATCGGCGTCACGGCCGACCTCGATGAACCGCTCGAACGCGCCGCGCAGCGCCTCGTTCCGTGCCGGGCCCGAGCCCGACTCGTTCCACGAGACGAGCTTCGTCGCGACGAGCCCCTTCCACCCGAGTTTGTCGCCGAGCTCGACGTACGCGCGCCGGCACGGCTCGTCGCCCGTCTCGGCGATCTTGTCGAGCGCCGCGAGCGCCTCGTCGCCACGGCCGAGTTTGTCGAAGAGGATGTCCGCGACCCTTCGGGTCATGCGGGACAGCTCCTCCTCGTCACCCTCGACCTCGACGAGGATCTGCAGGAAGTGTGCGACGCGCGGCCAGTCCTCGACCTCGGCGCAGAGCCGCTCGAGCCGACCGATCGCGTCGAAGTCCTCCGAGTCGGCCGCGTGCACGATCTCGAGCGCTCGGATCGCGCCGCGCGGATCGGAGAGGCGGGCCTCATAAATCTGCGCGAGGCGCTGCGCGAGCTCGACCTTCTGATCGCCTTCGGCCAGCGCGACCTCGCGCTCGAGCGCCGCCGCCGCGCCTTGCGGGTTGTTGCGCCGCTCTTCGAGATCCGCGATCGCCGCGAGCGCAACGCGGCTCTTCGGATCGAGCGTCTTCAGGATGCCCTCGTACCGCTCGATCGCGCCGTCCACGTCGTCGAGCCCCTCGGCCAGGATGCTCGCCTCGCGCAGCGCGTGGTTCAGCTTGTCGGCCGGCGCCTTCGTGATCGCGCCGAGCCGTCGGAGGAGCTCCACGCACTCCTGGTGATCGCCGCGCTGCGCCGCGTCCTCGACGAGCAGCGCGAGCGCGCCCTCGTCGTCGCCGTCGGACAGCACGAGCAAGAGGCTCTCGCGCGCGCCCTCGTTGTCGCCGAGCGAGCGCTGCACCTCGGCCGCCGCGCGACGCGAGGCCACGCGCTTGCCACGATCGGAAAGTTTTTCCGCGCGCCCGAGGAGCAGGTGCACGAGATCCGAAAGCCGCCCGGCCGCGCGGTACTGCTCTTCGAGCGCCTGCACGTACGCGTCGTTCGTCGGATCGATCTCGGAGGCGCGCTCGAGCCGGATCATCGCGCCCGGCGCGTCGCCCGCCTTGACCAGGAGATCTGCGGCCTGCGCGAGGAGCGTCGCCTGCTGCTTGCCGTCCGCGAGCTCGGCGCGCTGCTCGATCGCGTTCGCCGCGTCGGACATGCGACCCGCGGCCGTGTACGCCTTCTCGGCCTGCTCCCAGATCTTCGCTTGCTTGCCGAGCTCGGCGGCCTCGGCGAACGCGTCGCCCGCGGCGCCCGGATCGTTCAGCTTCAGCCGCAACTCGCCGAGCTTCTGCAGGAGCCCGGCGCGCGTGTTCGGGTCCGTGAACCCGGTCATGTTGTCCGCGATGGCCTGCGCCGCGAGGTCGAGCCGCTCGCCCTTCTCGTAGAGCTTCACGGCCGTGTTCACGGCCTGCTCGTCCTCGGGCATGAGCGACGCGATCCGCGTCCACACCTCGGCCGCGGCCACGGGATCCTTGCGCTTCGCCTCGTGCAGGCTCGCGAGCTTCTTCTCGATCGCGAGCTTCTGCTCCGTGTCGGGCGTGCTCATCGCGTCCTGCTCGAGCACGGTCGCGAGGTCGTCCCACTTCGTCGCGCGCTCGAGCAGCCTGCGGAGCTGATCCCGCGCCTGCTCGTCGCCGCGATCGATCTGGCAGAGCTGCTTCCACGCCGCGATCGCCGTATCGATGTCGCGGAGCTGCGACTCGCACATGCCAGCCACGTCGCGGAGCTGGGCCTTGCGCGTCTCGGTCGAAACCGTCGGCACGCGCGACGCCGCGAGCAGCACGTCGCGCAGATCCGCGAACATGCGCTTCTGTCGCAGGTACTCCTCGACCCACGAGAGCGCCTCGGAGTTCGCCGGATCGATCTTCAGCGCCTCACGGTACTTCGTGTACGCCTGCGGCTTCCGTCCCTTCTGCGCCTCGGCCGAAGCCTCCTCCAGGAGCGCGTGCACGTCGCCTGCCGGGACCGCCGGCTGCGCCTGCATCGCGACGACCGAAGGCGAAGGCGCGCGCGGCTCGGACGCGGGCGCCGCCGCGGGCGCGGCTGCCGGCGGCGGCGACGGCTGCGGGGCCGCGGGGGGTTGCGAGGGCTGCGCGGGCTGCGCGACGGGCGCGGGCTGCGCGGCTTGCACTGGCTGCACCGCCTGTGCGGGCTGCGCCGGCTGCGGCGCGGCTTGCGCGGCGGGCATCGGCGGCGGCGGAGGCTGCGCGTTGCCCGCCTTCATCCGCGCCACGTTCGCCATGAACCCGTTCGGGTTCGCCTTCAGGTACGCCGCGTACTGCGGACCGAGCTCGCCCGTGCGGCCGAGCAGCGCCGCGAAGTGATCCGCGAGCTGCATCGCGCGATCGTGCCCCGGCGAAGCGCCGAGCGCCGACAACGAGTACGAGAGCCCATACTCCCCGTCGTACGTCTCCGCGAGCTGCACGAAGATCCCGGCGGCCTCGTCGCGCTCCGGCTGCGGCACGTTCTCGCCCGCGTTGATGCGCTCGAGCACGCTCACGCCGAGCTCCTGCGTGAGCGCGACGTCGGTCGGACGCACCGCGCGCGCCGAGCGCAGCGCCTGCGTCGCGCCCGCCATGTCGCCCGCGCGCTTGCGGATGTCGGCCTCGTCTCGATAGAGCGCGAGCTTGCGCTCGGGATCCTCGGCGATGGCCTGCTCCATCGCGAAGTACGGGATCGCCTCCGCGTACTGCTGCTGCGCCTTCAGGATCTCGCGCGCCGCGTAAATCGCGTACACGTTGCGGGGATCGAGCTCGGCGACCTTGCGCCAGTTCTCCACCGCGCGATCGGGACGCGCGAGCTGCGGCTCGCTCCACATCCGTCCAAGCTCCTCGTGAAGCTTGAGGAGCATCGTCCGCACCTCCGGCTTCGCGGCCGCGGGCGCGAGCCCTTTCGCTTGCCGCTCGTAAAGCTGGATGAGCGACATCGCGTCGCCCTTCTCGCGGAAGATCTGCGCGAGCCGCTCGGCCGAGCGATGCATCGGATCCCTGTCGACCGCGAGCAGCAACGTGCGCACGGTATTGTTCATGTCGCCGAACGCCGCTTGCCAGACGTTCGCGGCCTCGCTCAGCCAATGGGCGCCGTAGGCGGGATCCGGCGTCTGCGTCCCGACGCGCTCGAGCAGCATGGCGTACGAGCGAGGGTCCTGCGCGCCTGCACGATGCGCGTACGCGAGCGCCTCCTGGTCGTGGGGGTTCGCGAGGAGGCGCTGGACGAGCATTTCGATTTCACGAGGATCCATCGTTGTCCGTGCGCGAAGGTACACGGCTCTACGGGCGCCGTATAGTCGCCTCGCGCCCGCCTGCTGCATGCCGCGCCGCGCCGCCCCCTGGCCCTCCGGCGAGCGCCTCCTCGATCGCCGCGATGAACACCCGCGCGCTCGAAGGCCGATCCTCCGGCCGCTTGCAGAGCGCCCGCACCACGAGCTCCACCAACGCCCGCGGGATCCCCGCTTCTGGCGCCGCATCACAAGGCGCGATCGGCGGCTCGTGCACGTGTTTGGCCATCACCCGCGCCGCATCCCGCTCGACGAACGGGGGCCTGCCCACGAGCATCTGGTAAAGGAGCGCGCCCACCGCATAGAGGTCGCTCCGCGCATCCACCGGCTCGCCCCGCGCCTGCTCCGGGGACATGTACCGCGGCGTACCGACGGGACCGCTCCCCCACCCGAGCGCCGCCTCCTTCGGATCACGCGGCGGAAGCCCCAGGTCCGCGAGCCCGAAATCGAGCAGCTTTCCCGCCTCCGCGCCGCCTTCGAGGCGCGCGATGAACACGTTGTCGGGCTTCAGATCCCGGTGAACGATCCCCTTCTCGTGCGCCTCGGCCAGCGACGTGAGCGCGTGTGTCGCGAGCCGCGTCGCCTCCGCGATCGAGAGCCGCCCTTCCCGACGCAGCCGGACGCCGAGCGGCTCGCCTTCGAGCATCTCCATCACGAGGAACCGCGACACCGTCGGCGAGACGAGCGCGTCCTCGCCGCCGTGCACGATCTCGCCCACGTCGAGCACCTGCACCGTGTGCGGCGAACGCAGCATCGAGAGGACCCGCGCCTCTCGATCGAGCCGCGAAAGCGCCCGCGTGCCGAGCCCTCGATCCCCACGAAACACCTTCACCGCGACGTCCTGCCCCCGCGTCACGTCCCGCGCCCGGTACACCGCCCCCATCGAGCCCGCGCCGATCCGACCGAGCACCACGTACCGCCCCGCGATCGTCATCCCGAGGAACGGATCTCCATCCGCGTCGGCGAGGACCGACGCGGCGACGAGCGCGAACCCATCGCGCGGGCAAAACACGAGCGGAGTCGTCCCTTTGGCCGCCTCGGGTTTCGGTTCCCGGCAGCGCGGGCAAACGAGCCCGGTCAAAGACCGCAGCGCGGGCCTCCCCATCAGCGGAGCTTGCAGGCGTACTCGCCCACCAAGACGAACGCACGCCGGCAGACCACGTCCACGGTCCGCTTCGGCGTCACCATCTCGAACGTCTGCCCGAACGGCGTCCGCTCGAGCCGCGTCACCTGCGCGCGGCAGTTCGGCCCCTGCTCCCCGCACGCCACCGCCGCGGCCGCGCGCTCGACCTCGCTGTTGTCCGCCATCACGTTCACCGCGGCGGAGACGCTGAACAAGACGCAGAGGACGAAGATCGTGATCTGCCCGGCGCGCTTCATGACCGCGCATCCTAGCAGCGGATGGACACGCCGCGCCCGGGATCCGAGCCCTCGGCGCGCCTCTCTCTCAGAGCTTGATCCCGCCGTTTTGAATCGGCTCGAAGCTCTGCCGCCGCGTCTCGTACTTCCCGCGCACGAATGCGCCGAGCACGGGTGCCATGTTCGCCGGCACGTCCTCGTCCCACTCGCCGCCGTCGATCGCGTCGCGCGGATAGAGATCCGGCGCGAGCAGGAAAAAGCCCGGCACACGCTCGTGCGGCATCTTGAGCCCCGTCAGGTCCTCGTCGAACGCGTCGATGTCCACGCGGACGAGCCGCACATGCGCGAGCGCCGTCTGCATGAGCGGATTCCCGAGCGACGACGACAAGCTGCGACACGAGACGCACTCGTTCTTCGTCGTCATCACGACGATCGTCTCGCCCGCCGCGGCCGCGGCCGCGCGCTCCTTCGCGAGCTCCTGCGAGAGCGACGACACCGACACGCCCACGTCCACGACCGTGACCGTGCCCTCCTTGCGGACCATCGTCTCTTTCTGGAAAACCGGCACGGCCTTGGAGGGCGGCGACGCGGGATCCGTGGTGTCCACCGCTCCCTCGGGCGGCGACGCGGTGTCCCCGACCGTCACGACGTTGGCGATCGACGCGAGCTGCGCCTCGTGGCTCCGCTCCATCGTCCACACGCCAAACGCGATGGCCGCGCCCCAGGCCACCGTCAGGCAAATCCCGAGCCCCATTCCCAGCGTTGCCAGGACATACCCGCGGCGCTCGGCGCCCACGCCGGCGTGCTCCCGACGCGCGGCCCAGCCGAAGACGATGGCGGCGACCGAGCCCAGCGGTCCGCCCACGAACGGCGCCAGGATCGACGTCAAGGCCAGCGTCGAGAGCGGCTTTTTTTGGGGTGGCCTCGGCCCCCGCAGGTACGGGTCCGAGAGCGGAGGGAGCTCCGTCGGGCCCTCGGCTCGGGCGACGCGCGAAAGCGCGGACCTCGGGGAAATGGCCTCGCTCACCCACGAATTCTAGCGCCTAATCTCGCTTACGCTTGCAAACCAAGGATGGACGGAATGAAGCGTCCCGCCCGTGCAGAAGGGATACGCCAACCCCCCACGCAGCGTGGTAGGAGGAAGGTGCGCTCTCATGATCGAACCGGCCCGCTCCTCCGTCTTTCCCCGAGCCCCGGCCGCCCGGCTCGTGTCCGTGACGATCGGTGACTACCAGGCGCTCGGCAACAGCACGATCGAGCTCGCGATCGCCGCGCGCCGCACCGTGCTCCACGCGAAGGGCGGATCCCTCGCGTCCTTGCTCGTGCAGGGCATCGCCGAAGGCGCGCACATCGCCGTCCACGCCCTGAGCGACCCGGAAAAACCTCGCCACTTCCGCTGCGAGTTCGAGGGCGACGCCGGCGAGCACCTCGTCTACGCCTACGACCGTCGTTTCCACGATCTCGAGGACGACGACGAGCCCTTCCCGCCCTCGATGCGCTGGGAAGAACACGCAGCCCGCACGGACGAAGCGAACGTGGATCTCTGGACGGTGCGCGATCGACGCGCCGTCTTCGGCGACGGCAGCCGCATCTCGCTGCCCTCGGGCGTCGGCGCGCTCGCGCTCGCGGGCGAGTCCGCCGATCGCGTGCCCGAGGACGCACGCCGCATCCGCGCCTACCTCGAAGGCATCCGCTGGCTCGGCCTCGCCCTCTCGCGCCCGCCGATCGAGGATCGCGCGGTCGTCACGCTCACGGGTCGATCGGGCGTCCTCTGGACCTCGCGTGGCCTCGACGCGCGCCTGCTCTCGCTCGCGTCGACGCTCGTCATCTGGTTCGAGCTCTACCGCGAGCGGTACAACAAGGTCGTCGAGCTCTGCCAGCGCATCGGCGCGGCGGGCGAGCTCGCGGTACAGATCACGCGTGACCCGTCCGCGCGCACGGACGTCGCGCCGCAGGATCGCGCCAGCATCACGTTCGAGGGCGTGGATTTCGGACGTCTGTCCGACACCGTGATCCGCAGACTCGAGCTGCTCGTCGCGCTCGTGGATCCGGAGTCGACGGCGCTGCTCCTCGAGGAGCCCGAGGTCTCCGCGGTCCCCGGCAAGATCGGCGCGCTGCTCGAGGTGATCGAGGCTTGCGCCGATCACCGGCAGATCATCGTCTCGACGAAGTCGCCGCACGTGGTCGACTGGGCGCGCCCCGAAGAGCTCCGGCTCGTCGAGACAAACCGGTATCGTGACCTCTCCGTGCGCAGCCTCGACTTCACCGAGCTCAGCGCCGCGCAGGCCCACGTCGCGGCCGGCGGCAAGCTGTCGGCGTTCCTCGCGTCCTGATCGATCACGCGCGTCGACGCGTCCGAACGCTCGTCACGTGCGTGTGCAGGGCCCGCCACGCGCGTGCGCTCGAACGACACGTTCTGCCGCGCTCAGGGGATGCAGCTCGACTCGAGCGTGCGCAGGACCGCGCGCTTCGTGCTCACGCCACCACTCATCGGCTCGGCCCACAGGAAACCCATGCGCGGGCCGGCCGGCGTGACCGCTGCCGGATCCTTCACCGCGCCCGTCCCGTCGCTGACCCGCATGCCCGTCGCCGACGGCTCGCCGCTCTCCGAGAGCTTCACCGCGAGGACCTGATCGTCCTTGCCGCCCTCCTGACCGAGGAACACGACGAGCGCGCCATCGCCGATCGGCGCGAGCGCCGGGGCCCGGCCGCGCCCGACCAGCCACGTCTTTTCGCCGGGACGCGCCGCCGCGTCGACCGCGCGCGCGAGGATCTTGTCGCCCTCGATCCACACGGCCATCGCGCCTTTCGTCGTGGCCACGAGGTTCACGCGTTCGCGCGCGGGCGCGCCGGCCGGCGGGGCTGCCGCGAGGGTGTAGGCCTCGTCGATCTCCTTGCCCGCGAGATCGAAGCGCGACACGACGATCCGCCCGTCTCCCTCGTGCCAGGCGAGCGTGTAACCGGTTCCATCCGCGGCGACGGCGGGCCTGCGCGGCTCGTGGGCGTGGTGCGTCGCGCCGAGCGCCTGCACGGCCGGCGCGGCAGCGTCCGTCGGGGCGAACTGGAACAGTCCGAGCTGCGCCTTCTCCATGTTGAACGGCGCCACCGCCACGATCGCTCCTGCGGGCGTCGCGGCGAGCGCCACGTCGTCCGCGTTCGCGGCGTTCACCGTGCTGAGGTGCTCGATCACGGGCGCGGGCGAGGTCTCCCAGCGCGGCTTCGTGTACGCGAGGCCGTCGGCGTCGAACCACACGAGCGTCCAGCCCGCGCCGTTTGCGAACATCCGCGGCGCCGTCTCGTTCGCCGTCCCGATGCCGCGCGCCCGCGCCACCTGCTTCGCGTCGAGGGCGAACCCTGCGAAGGCGAGCTGCGCGCCCGGCTTGTTCGCGGCGAGCTTAATGAGCCAGGCGGCGGCGATCGCCCCCTCTTGCCCTGCGGCCGTCACCTCGCCGCGCTGCAGGTACGTCGCGATCTCCCCGGTCTGCGCCTTGCACGCCTCGGTCTGCGCGGCTGCGACGAACGAGGACACGCCGGAGCCCACGGGCTCGCTCGGCGGAGGCGGAGCTTGCACCGAGCTCGCCGAGGTCGTGGGCGGATCCGCGGCGGCGCTCGTCGCGACCGACGCACTCGGCGCGACCGAAGCGCTCGGGGCTGGCGTGGCGCCGCCTTCCGTCTTCCGTTGCCCGCACCCGGCGGGAGCGAGGCCGAGGACCAGGCTCATCGTGACGCCGACGAACCCGAGGGGCCACGCGCCGGTCGCGATCTCTGGGGAGCGAATCTGCTTCATCCCCGCCGAGCCCCCCGGCGCGCCATGCGACATTGGATCAACCTCGACAAGGCCGGCACCTGATCCACGAAGAGGGACCACGGCAGCCTATCCCATCAAGCGAAGTCGCGATCCCTCAATGTGTTTTCGCTTACGAACAGTGCGAAGAAGAGGACTTGAACCTCCACGCCCTTGCGGGCACTGGAACCTGAATCCAGCGCGTCTGCCAATTCCGCCATCTTCGCGTGATGCCTTCCCGTGAAGGACATCGATCCGCCGGCCGTTCGGCCAGCGGGGGCGTATAGATAGATCGGCTGAAGCCCTGTGCGCAAGGACGATTTTCGCTTTTCGTCTCCATCACGCCGGGCGCCCCGAAGCGCCGCGAAAAACCGCACTGCGCGCCCCTCCAGAGCGCTCGCTCCTTGCCGAGCACGCCTGCACGTGCGCGTCCGCCACACGGGCGCGGCACCGTACGTGCTCCGCGAAACCCCGATGGCGAGGCGCGAGCACCTTGGGTCTCCGGCGGTCGCTCGTGCTGCGACCGGCGGTCCGCTCGGTGTTGCGAGCGTCCCTGCCTCACCCCCCGATCGGAGGAGCCTCTTCGTGCCGAGGAAGAAGATCGTCGTCGTGGAGGACGACCCCGAGCTCCGGGATCTCGAGACCTTCCTGCTCGGCGCCGAGGGCTACGACGTCGTCGGCGTCGCCGATGGCATCGATGCCGCTGCGATCGTCAAGCGCGAGCATGCCGACCTCGTCCTGCTCGACCTCATGCTGCCGGGCAAGGATGGCAACGCGGTCCTCGAAGAGCTGGCGGCCGAGCCCGAGACGCGGCCCACGCCCGTGATCGTCGTCTCCGCGTTTCTCGCGCAGCTCCGCCTCACGCCGCAGGTCCGCCGCGTCCTCTCGAAGCCGTTCGACGTGAGTGATCTCCTCGACGCCGTCGCGCGCGAGGTCGAGCGTCCCCGCGAAGAGGTGGTTTGATGAACGGTCCTCACGACGCCGGATCTGCGCGCGGCCTCGCGCTCCCCGTCGACCTCGACGCTCCTGCTCCCTCGCCCGCGCCGCAGCCGAACAAGCCTACCGGCATCGTCTCGCTCGACGCACCGCCGTCTGCGCGTGACATCCGCGACGCCACCCTCCTCAAAGAAGGCGACCTCTTCCTCCTCACGGACGCCGAGGGCAACGTCCCGCGCAAGAACCGCGAGGGTTACGGCCTCTACCTCGGCGACACGCGTTTCTTGAGCAGCTACGAGCTCGCCATCCAGGGCCTCCGTCCGACGATCCTCCTCTCCAGCGACCACGCGCACTTCCTCGGCGCGCAGGTCCTCACGAACCCGAACCTCGTCACGCCCGAGGGCCAGGCCGTCCACGAGCAGACCATCCAGATCCGCCGCTACCGCCTCGTTCGACCCACCGAGGTCAGCGAGTCGCTCACGTTCCAGAACTACAACCGCTTCCCCGTCACGCTCGACGTCGAGCTCCACTTCGAGGCCGACTTCTCCGACATGTTCGAGGTCCGCGGCATCGTGAAGGGCGCGCGCAAGGGCAAACCTCACGCGCCCGAGCACATGCCGAACGTCCTCAGCTTCCGCTACGACGGCGCCGACGGCCTCGCGCGTCGCACCGAGGTCCGCTTCGATCCCACGCCCGACAGACTCGCGTCGTGCACCGCGAGCTACCGCATCGAACTCCGCCCGGGCGGCTCCACGTGCATCACGATCGGCGTCAGCGTCGACGCCTCGCCGATGATGAACACGAACGGCCCTTCGGCTCCGCGCCGCGCACTCACGGGCTACAAGCAGTGGCTCGCGGGCCAGGTCGGCGTCGAGACGAGCAACAGCCTCTTCAACGCGGTCTTCGCGAAGGCGCGCAGCGACCTTCGTGTCCTGCTCTCCGGCGATCCCGACGCGCCCTTCATCGCGGCGGGCATCCCCTGGTACGCGTGCCTCTTCGGGCGCGACACGATCATCACGGCGCTCCTCTACCTTTGGATCTCCGCCGAGCCTGCGCGCCAGGCGCTCCGCTTGCTCAACCGCCACCAGGGCAGCCGCGACGACCCCGCGCGTGACGAGGAACCTGGCAAGGTCATGCACGAGCTTCGCCGCGGCGAGCTCGCGCGCCTCGGCGTCGTCCCCTTCTCGCCGTACTACGGCACCGTCGACGCGACGCCCCTCTGGATCATCCTCCTCGCCGAGTACTACCGCGCGACCGGCGATCTCGATCTCGTCCGCGAGCTCCGCCCGAACCTCGACGCCGCGCTCCTCTGGATGGATCGCTACGGCGATCACGACGGCGACGGCTTCCTCGAGTACGCGTGTCGCTCCGACGCAGGCCTCGTCAACCAGGGCTGGAAGGACTCCACCGACGCGATCACGCATCCCGACGGCACCCTCGCCGAACCTCCGATCGCGCTCGTCGAAGTGCAGGCCTACGCCTACGCGAGCCGCCGCGCCGCGGCCCGCATCTACCGTGCGCTCGGCGATCCCGCGCGCGCCACCTCCGAGGAGCTACGCGCCGCCGCGCTCCGCGACGCCATCGACGCGGCCTTCTGGATGCCTGCGGAGAACACGTACGCCATCGCGCTCGACCGCGACAAACGGCAAGTCGCGACCGTCTCTTCGAACGCGGGCCATGCGCTCTGGGCCGGCGCCGTCCCGCACGCGCGCGGCGAGCTCATGGCGCGACGCCTCATGGAAGAGGACCTCTTCTCTGGCTGGGGCATCCGCACCCTCTCCACGCGCGCGGCTCGGTACAACCCCACGGGCTACCACCTCGGCACTGTCTGGCCGCACGACAACGCCCTCATCGCGCTCGGCTTCAAACGCTACCGCCAGGAGCCTCTCGCCCTCGAGCTCGTCACCGCGCTCTTCGAGGCTGCGCAGCACTTCCCTGCGTACCGCATGCCCGAGCTCTTCTGCGGCTTCGCGCGCAGCGCCTTCGCCGTCCCCGTCCGTTATCCCGTCGCGTGCAGCCCCCAGGCCTGGGCCGCGGCTTCTTGGGCGACCCTCCTCGCCTCTCTCCTCGGCCTCTCTCCCAACGCGCCGGGCAACGAGCTTCGGATCGTCCGCCCCACCCTTCCTCGCTGGCTCCACTGGGTCGAGGTCAAGCGCCTCTCGGTCGGCCGTGGGGAAGTCGACCTTCGGTACCAGCGTGTGGAAGAGCATACTGCCGTGGACGTCGCTGCGATGCGGGGAGATGTACGGGTGACTTTCGTGGACACCTGGGAAGAGGACGGGACGTACCCACCCAACCCTTCGAATCCGTGAGGTTTTCCGGCCTTGGCGCCGCTCCTCCCACCTTCACGCACCCGAGCAAGCTCCCTCCCTTCATTTTTTCCGATGTCCGTACAGCCTTCGATGCATACCTTCCCGGCTCCCTCGTCCAAGTCTGCCAGGAGGTCTACCCGTGCGAACGACTGTCATTCGCTCCCTGCTCGCCACTTCTGTGATCGCTTCCGCCTCTGCTTTCTTGTGCGCGGACGCGGCCGCGGAGGGGACGGTCGGGGTCCTCGTGCTCCGGGAGCACGGGGTGGGGAGCGCGGCGCAAGCCCAGCCTTATGTCGACAAGTTCGTGTCCGTCGCGGCCAAACAGAACGGCTGGGGCGGCGCGAAGGGCGAGTATCACACGAGCCGCGGCAACGCCGAGGCCTTCATCTCCGCCCAGAAACCCCACTACGGGATCCTCTCGCTCGGCGCTTTCCTCGGCCTCAAGGCCAAGCACAACCTCGACATCATCGGCCAGGTCGCGGTCAATCGCGCCGGCGGCCAGCAGTATCACCTCATCAGCAAGACCGCCTCGGACCTCGCTGGTTGCAAGGGCAAGGCGCTCGCCAGCGACCACGCCGACGATCCCAAGTTCATCGACAAGGTCGTCTCGAAGGGCGCCTTCAAGCTCGGTGATTTCACGTTGGTCACGACGACCCGCCCCATCCAGACCATCAAGAAGGTCGTGAGCGGCGACGCCGCGTGCGCGCTCATCGACGACGCCCAGCTCGCCGAGGCCACCAAGATCGACGCGGGCATCAAGTCCGTCTGGGCGAGCGACAAGCTCCCGCCCATGGTCGTCGTCGCCTTCCCCTCCGCGCCCGCGGACGCACGCAAAGCGTTCCAGGCAAACCTCGGCAAGATTTGCGAGGGCGAGGGCAAAGCGACGTGCGGCGAGGTGGGCATCCTCGCCCTCAAGTCCGCGACGTCCTCCGATTATGCGGGCGTCATCGCTGCGTACGACAAGTAGCGCCTCTTCGCTCGCCTAACGCGGGGCGCTTCTCCCCCCAGGCGGTGTTATTTCTCCCCCCCGTGCGCTGGTCCTTTCTCCTCCTCGTCGCTGCCCTGGGCGTGTTGCCCGCGTGCTTTGGCGGCGTGACCGGCGCGCAGGGCCCCGCCGTCAACGCTGCGCTCAAGACCGCCGTCGCCACGAAAGACGCGCTCGTCATCGCCGACGCGCTCGAAGACCTCATCGCCGCGGGCGCGGACACGCCGGAAGATCGCCAGCTCGCCTACGCCGAGGTGCGCGCGCGTGCTGTCGACACGGCCGCGTACACGTACGCGCGCGCCGTCGTCACAGGAAGGCTCGTGCAGCTCAAGGGCTTGCTCGGGGCCGACATGATCGGCGAGGTCGAGCACTACGCGCGCCGCAGCCGCCAGCTCGATCCGAACTTCCGCAGCGGCGCCGCCACGCGCATGCTCGGCACGCTCTACGTGGTCGCGCCCGCCGCGTTGCTCCGAAATGGAGACTCGGAGACGGGGCTCGAGCTGCTCGAAGGCCTCGTGAACAAGGATCCCGACGTCATCGAGAACCACCTGCGCGTCGCCGAGGCCTACATCGCGCTCGGCGACGTCGATCCTGCCAAGCCCCACCTTTGCCGCTGCTCGGCAGACCGCGCAAAGCTCCGGCGCGACGATCAGGCGCTCCTCGCGCAGCTCCTCAAGGACGCGGGCAACCCCACATGCCCGAAGCCTGCGGCGACCGCGCCCACGCCTTGAAACGCCGCGCGGGATCGACGGGCGGCCTGCGCGGGATCGTGATAGCAGCGTGGCCGTGTCGACTTCTTCGAGCTCTTCGAACGGCCCCGCGAGCCCGAGCCACGACGCGCCCGGATGGCTCGTCCGGCTCTTCTCCCGCATCATCGCGGCCCGCTGGATCATCATCGCCCTGTATGCGCTCGTGCTGCCGCCGGCAGCCTGGTTCGCGGCGCGCGTCCAGCAGGACAACGCGATCGAGCGCCTCATCGCGACGAGCGACACCGACTTCGTCAAGACACGCGAGTTCGAGAAGATCTTCGGCGCCGGCGAGTTCGCCGTCCTGCTCGCCGAGGCCGACGATCCGTTCGCGCCCGCGGTGCTCGAGCGTCTCGACAAACTCGAGCGCGCGCTGAAGGAGATCCCGCACGTCGAGCCGAACTCCGCGCTCTCCATTTATCGCCGCGCCAAGGCCGGCTTCGATCCGACCCCCGAGCAATCCGAGGCGCTCCGCAAGTTCGTATCGGGCACGAAGCTCTTCCAGGATCAGGGCCTCGCTGGCGACGGCTACCTCGCGATCGCGCTCATCCTCGACGTGCACACGAGCCAGGAGCGCCGCGAGACCCTCGCGGCCGTGCGTCGCGCCATCGAGACGACGGGCGGCGACGGCGCCCCGCTGAAGACCTTGCGCCAGGTCGGCCAGCCCTACGTCAACATCTACCTCGACGAGGACATGCAGAAGACCGGGCCGAAGTACTTCGGCCTGTTCGCGGCGTTCATCATCGGCCTCTGCCTCTTCCTCTATCGCTCTGCGCGCACGCTCGCGGCCTTCTTGATCACGCTCGGCGTCTCGATCGCCCTCTCCATGGGCTACATCGGCCTCACGGGCGGCGTCCTCACGATCGTCTCGCCGATGGTGCCGATGACGATCCTCGTCACGACCACGGCGACGCTCGTCTACGTGCAGTCGCGCTTCGTCGAGCGCCCTGCGGATCGCAGCGTCGACGAGCACCAGGTCTTCTCCTTCGCCAACAAGTGGCTCGCTTGCACGGCCTCGGTCTTCGCGACGGCCGTCGGCTTCGCGGCGCTCGTCGTGTCGAGCATCCAGCCCATCCGGCAGATGGGCGTCTGGGTCGCGGTTGGCCTCGCGCTCAGCTACATCGTCTGTTTCACACTCTTCCCCGCGCTGCAGAAAATCCTGAAGACCCCGACCGCGATCGAGCAGAAGGTCGCGGCCGCGTGGTTCGTCCGCCTCACGGAGGCGCTGCCTCGCTGGAGTTATCGTTATCGCTGGCCGCTCGTCCTCGGCTCGATCCTGCTCTCCTTCGCGGGCGGCGTCGCGCTCTTCGGGCTGCCCGGCGTGGTCAAGCCGATGCGGCTGCTCACCGATCCCGTCGAATACATCAATTCGGGATCACGGCTCTATGCGGACACGAAAGCCATCGAGTCGAAGATGCCCGGCCTCTCGATCACCGAGGTCTGGCTCAAGGGCGGCGTCGGCAGCGTCTCCGAGCCTGACGCGCTCAAGGGGTTCCAGGCGTTTCACGAGGCGCTCGTCGCCGACCCCGAGGTCGGCGCGGCGATCGGACCGACCACGATCCTGCGCATGATGCAGTACCTCGGCGGCGCGGGCGACGCGTTCCCCAAGGACGCCGAGGCGCTCGACGAGCTCGCGGGCACGCTGGAATCACTCGCGCCCGTGGACCCGCTCCTCGGCCGGTTCGTCCAGAAAAACGGCCTCGGGCAGACGCATTTCACGGTCATGTCGAAGGCGACCGAGCACGAGGCGTTCCAGAAGCTCCAGGCGAGCATCGACAAGCACTGGAAGGCCGCGGCCGAGGCGAACCCGGCGCTCAGGGAGTTCGAGCTCCGCACCGTGGGCATGGCGCCGCTTCAGGCGCGCGTCTCGCAGAGCCTCGTGCCCACGCTGGTCGAGAGCTTCGAGCTCACGGTCGGGATCATCTTCGTCACGTTCCTCGTGGTCTTCCGCAGCGGGGCGGCGCGGCTCATGGCCATGATCCCCTCGCTCTTCGCGATCCTCGTCATGTTCGGCGTGATGCGCATCTCCGGCATGACGCTGAACGTCGCGACGATTCTCATCGCGTCGACCGTGCTCGGGACGAGCGAGAACGACCAGATCCATTTCTTCTATCACTTCCAGGAAGGCCGAAAGACGGGCTCCGTGGAGCAGGCGCTCCGGCACACGCTCTTCGTGTCGGGCCGGGCGATCTTCTTCGCGACGCTCATCAACGCGGGCGGCTTCGTGGCCTTCGGAATGGCGGATCTGCCGCCGATCCGGCAGTTCGGCATCCTCTCCGCCGTGGCCTTCGTCCTCTCGATGATCGCGGACTTCACCGCGCTCCCCGCCGCGCTCTGGCTCGTCTTCCGCACGAAGCCGGACGCCGAGCTCTCCCCGGCGAAGGCGCCGGGACAAACCCCCGCGGCGAGCTAGCCCTGCCAAACCCTCGAAGGAGAAACCGATGACCATTCGCACCGAGCATGTCCAGATCCCCGTCGCCGACGGCACCACGATGGATGGCTACCTCTGCCGGCCCGAGGGCGACACGCCGCGCGCCGCGATCCTCGTCCTGCAGGAGATCTTCGGCGTCAACGCGCACATCCGCGACGTCGCCGAGCGCTTCGCCCGCGAGGGGTACGTGACGCTCGCACCCGACCTCTTCCACCGCACGGCGCCCGGCTACGAGGGCAGCTACGAGGACTTTGCCCCGAGCATGAAGCTCGCGACCCAATACAAGGCCGAAGAGAGCGAGGCCGACGTGCGCGCCGCCGTCGAATACCTCGCCAAGCACCCGGCCGTCGAGGCGGGCCGCGTCGCCGCGCTCGGTTTCTGCATGGGCGGGCGCCTCGCGTTCGTGACGAACGGCGTCGCCCCGCTCAAGTGCGCGGTCTCCTTCTACGGCAGCATCGCGCCCGACAAGCTGCCGTATGCCGCGACGCAATCGGGAAAGATTCTGCTCCTCTGGGCCGGCAAGGATCCGTTCATCCCGAACGAGAAAGCGCAGAGCGTGGTGGACGCGCTGCGGAAGCACGAAAAGCCGTTCGTGAACATCGAGTTCTCCGAGCACGACCACGGCTTCTTCTGCGACGCGCGCAGCAATTACAATGCGGCCGCTGCGTCCCAGGCCTGGGCGCTCACGCTCGCGTTCTTGAAGTCGCACCTCTGATCGGCGAATCCCGCCGGCTGCCCCGCGAGCGCCCTTCCCCCGAAGGGCGCTCGCAATTTTGTCGTCATTTTTCGCCTCCGCATGGATGAAAGCGCCGCGCTGGAGCATCGGCCGGACCGCGCGGACGTACGGCCGTCCATGACTTTCGACGCGTGCATGGCGTGGACGAGGGTTTGCCCCGTGATCACGTTGCCGACCCCGACAGCGCGTCTGCGGGGAGGAGGACGGCGTCGTTCGACGCGGCTGAGGGGGCGGGCGTAGTGCAGGGGGCGGCTCCCGACCGTCGACGTGGGCGCCGCGCGGAAGGCCTCCCGGCGCGCGCGTAGGGTGCCTACGACGCCGCTCCTGACGAGCCGGGGCCTTCCTCCTGCAAAACGAGGCGCCGCGCGTTCCCGACATTGCGTTTCGATTCGGCCATGGCGGCAACGCGGGCCGGGCAAGGCACACCCATATGCCGCGAATGAAACCGGGCAGCATTTACCCGGCCGACGCATGCGGTATCCCACCTTGCCGCACCAGACATAGCCGAGCTCGTTTGCATCGATGAATGCGCGGCAACGCTGGAGTCTGGCGACCGCAATTTCATGAATGCTCGGTGAGCGCTCGCGTGGTCTGGAGCTTGCTCGGTCGTGCAATCGACGGCTCTTCCACGAGCGGAGAAATCGGAGAGCAATGCCATGCCGCCGGCGGACAGTCAGAAACCGCCCTCCGTACGAGTCTCGACGACGGGCACGGAGGTCTCGGTCCTCGCGAAGACGATGTTCCGTGATTTGATGAGCTCCGGGTACGGATCTCGCGACGTCATCACGTTCGCGACCGAGCTTCTGGAGCTGGTCCTCACGAGCCTCCGGTGTGCGAAACCGGATGCAGCCGCCCTGAGGCAGCCGCAAAGCGCTGCGGATGAAGAAAACCAATGAGCCGCATGAACGTGCCCGACCTCCCATTTAAATAAAACCATCGCTGCCGCACGAACATTTTTCTTCGAGCGAGACGTTCTCGGGCGTCAAACCACACGGAGGGGATCATGGCCATCTTGTGCAGGCCGGAAGTCGCGGTTCCGGAGTACATCGTCACGATGGAAGATACGCTGAAATTGGCCGAGCGATTGCACGCGGGCAAACCGCAGCTCAAGCTCGCCATGCGGCTCATCAGCAGCACCGGGGTGCGGAAGCGGCACATCATTCAGCCCCTGGAGCAGACCCTCGCGCACCCCGGGTTCGAGACCCGCAACAAGATCTACGAGATGGAAGCCAAGCGCCGGGTTCCGCCGGTCATCGAGCGAGCGCTCCAGCACGCGGAGCTCTCGGCGCGGGACATCGACGCCATCATTTATGTCTCGTGCACGGGCTTCATGATGCCGGCCATGACGGCCTGGCTCGTGAATACCATGGGATTCCGTCACGACACGCGGCAGATCCCGATCGCGCAACTCGGCTGCGCGGCCGGCGCGGCGGCCATCAATCGCGCCCACGATTTCTGCACGGCGCATCCCGGCACCAACGTGCTCATCGTGGCCTGCGAGTTCTGCTCGTTATGCTATCAGCCGCCCGACGACGACGTCGGGTCGCTCCTGTCCGACGGGCTCTTCGGAGACGCGGTGGGCGCGGTCGTCCTCCGGGGACGCGGAGGCACCGGCATCCGGCTGGAGCGAAACGCGGCGTACATCATCCCGGACACCGAGGAATGGATCTCGTACGTCGTGAAGGAAACGGGATTCCATTTCAGACTCGACAAGCGGGTCCCCGGGACCATGAAGCCCCTCGCCCCCGTGCTGCGCGAGCTCGCCGAGCGCCACGGCTGGGACGTTGGCCATCTGGATTTCTACATCATTCACGCCGGCGGGCCGCGCATCCTCAACGATCTTTGCAAGTACCTGGGCGTACCGCTCGAGTCGTTCCGGTACAGCAGAGCCACGTTGACGGAATACGGCAACATCGCCAGCGTGGTGGTGCTCGACTCCATCAGCCGCCTGTTCGCGGACAACCAGCTCAAGGACGGTGGCAAGGGAATCATCGCAGGGTTCGGCCCCGGAATCACGGCGGAAATGAACGTCGGTTCCTGGAGGACCAAGGAAGGCCAGTAGGGACGGCGCGCATGCTGCCGCTGTCGTGATCGAGAAGGACAGGAGGGGGACTATAATGAATAAATCGCTGAAAGCTCCGTCGTCGACGTTCAACCTCGGCGGCGACCTTCGCGTGCGGCGACTCGGTTATGGCGCCATGTATTTGACGGGGCCCGGCATGTGGGGCCCGCCGAGCGACCCGGACGCGGCCATCCGCCTGCTCCGCCGCGCCGTCGACCTGGGCGTCAATTTCATCGACACCGCCGATTCCTACGGTCCGGCAGCCAACGAGCAGATCATCCGCCGCGCGCTCCATCCCTACCCCGCGGGGCTCGTGATCACCACCAAAGGCGGGCTTTTGCGTTCCGGACCGGAGGACTGGACGAATAGGGACAAACCGTACATCGTCCCCTGCGGACGCCCCGCATACCTCCGCCAGCAGGTGGAGCTGAGCCTGCGCAACCTCGGGCTCGAGCGCATCGAGCTCTATCAACTCCACCGCATCGATCCGGCCGTCCCGCTTTCCGATCAGCTCGGCGAGCTCGTCCGGCTCCGCGAGCAGGGCAAGATCCGCCATATCGCGCTCTCCGGCCAGCCCGAGGTCACCATCGAGCAGCTCGAACAGGCGCGCGCGATTACCGAGATCGTCGCCGTGGAGAACCTTTACAACGTCGCGGACCGCGCCGGCGAGCCGGTTCTGCGTTATTGCGAGGAGCGCGGCATCGCCTTCATTCCGTGGTTCCCCATGGGCCACGGCGCCCTCGCCGGGCCGAACAGCATCCTCGCCGGGTTTGCCAAGAAGCGCGGCGCCACGCCCGCCCAGCTCGCCCTCGCCTGGCTCTTGCACAAGTCGCCGGCCATTCTCGCGATCCCCGGCACGTCCTCCATCACCCACCTGGAGGAAAACCTCCGCGCCGCTGAGCTCACGCTGGACGAGAAGGAAATGGCCGAGCTCGCGTACCTCGCCGCGAGCGTGCCGACGTGGCGTCCGTCGCCCCCCACGTCTTCCGCCACGAAGGAGGTCGCATGAATACCACCGCCATTCACCCGAACGTCCGGATGCTGCGCACCCTGTACGCCAATCTGGCGCGCATCGGGGAGTTCGTCACCGACGATATGATCCTGCACAAGGCCGATCGGGCGTTCTTTCGTGATGCCATGGCCGGCCGCGTCGTCGGCAGGGAAGCCGCGGTCGCCCACGAGCGCGAGCTCATTGCTCTGACCGGCAACACCCTGGTGATGGACGTGGAGCACATCACCGCGAACGACCATTTCGGGGCCGTCTTCGGCATCCTCAGGGCCCATCGCGACGGGGCGAAACTCGCGGTGCCGTTCTGCGGCGTGTGGCGCTTCCGCGACGGTCGGATCACGGAGCACTGGGAAAACGCCTACGACGTGGTGACCGTCCAGGCCTTCCTCTGCGGCAACGAGATCAGCTCCGCGTTCGTGCACAACGAGGACTGATTCACCACGTCGTTCGAGCCTCGGGCCTCGCCGGTCAATGGCCGGCGGGGCCGAGGTCGACTTCGCCGCCGGGGTAGACGAACGAATCGCTGGGCGAATAAAAACAGGCGCCCGGCACGACCTGGAGCGGCGAGGCGGGGCGCAGCGCATACACGGGGTGATCGGGGGCGAGCATCTCGATCGAGAGCACCTCGAACGGGGTCACGAGATCGCCGATGTACGGATATCGGCCGCCCAGGATGCGGTGACCGAGCCGCGTCAAATAAAAGAGATGGCCACGGGCGACCACGCCGATCTCCTTGCCCACGCGGGCGCGGGAGCGGATCACGGGGACGCCGTCGACGGTTGTCGTGGCCGTGAGGATGTCGTTCTCGATCTCGAGCGTGGTCTCGCCGGACGAGGCCGGGACGCCGCGCTCGCGGGCGTAGGCGCGGACGCGCTCGGACGAGTTCAGGTAATGCGTGAAGAACCGGCCGGGGGTCACGCCGTCGGGCGCGACGTGGCCGTCGAGATCGAGGCCGAGGTACGTGAGCGAATACGCGCCGAACCCCGTCGTTTGCTCGGGCGTATCGACCACGTATTGGTTCATGTAGATGGCATTGTTCTTCGCCGGGCGGAGCGTGGCCGGCAAGAGGCGCGCACAAGCCTTCGGATCGGCGGGGATGAAGCTCGTGTAGAGCATGCGACTGTGGATGACGAGCTGCGGCGAGACGAGCGGGCCTTCGGACATCCATGCCTCCAGGAACGAGATCAAGAGGAGCGTACACGGGACGCGCGCTCTCACAAGACGGCGCGGAGGGCGGAAATTTGCCCAGACGGCACGCGTCAATACGCTCTCGCGCTTCACCTGTTCAGGGCGGTAGACTGACGCATCGCGTGCGAAACGATCTCGAAAAGGCCTGCGCCTCCTGCGAGCTCCGCCTCCCGGCGACGGATTCGGTTTGCCCCCGTTGCCGCGCCGCGACCATGCCCGTCGCGGACGCGCTCCGGAGCTTGCGTGGTCGCGTCGGAAAGGACACGTGGCTCGACGTCCCGCGCACGCTCGCGCTCTACGTGCCCGCGGCCCTCGGCCTCGTCGCCGCGGTGGTCGTCGACGCGCTTTTCTTGTGGGAAGAGGTGATCGGCGCGCCGTCCTTTCAGAAAAACGCCCTCGGGGTCGGGCTGATGATGCTCGCGGGCCTCTGCTTCTTCGGCATCTGGTGCCTGGTCCTCGCCTTGCCGTGGGGCCTGTGGGCAGGGCTCGTCACCCTCACGTTCGCCGTCTACCGACACATTCGCGGAATCCCCGCGCCCCCGCCCCGCCTTTTGCCGCTGCCCCTGCCCGCGCCCCTTCGCCCGAGCCTCCTGCGTCGGGCCACCGAGCGCCTCGACGACCTCTCCAAGAAGCTCGACGCGTGGCATGACGGAAAACAGAAGCCGAGCCAGCGCATCCCGCTGCTCGTGCTCCTGGCCGCGATGGTGCTCGCCGAGGTTTTCGCGAAAGAACCCGCAATCGAGCTCACGAGCTTGAAGGCATTCGCGAACTCCGTCGGCCCCCTGCTCATCATGATGATCCCGATCGCCGTCGTGGCGACGATCACCTCGATCTTCCCGCTTTATGCCGCGAACCGCACCACCAAGCGGCTCGTCGCGGCCCTCCGGCGGATCGATGAACGAAAAAGCGCGCGTCTCGAGGACGAACCCTCGGTCGAGCCCCTCCGCGCCGGGCGCGCCTCGGCGCGTGGTCGTGTGTCGCAAGGCCAGAAGCCAGCGCTCGTCGCCCCGCTCTCGGGCAAACCCTGCCTCGCATTCCGGCTCGTGGGCCACATCGACGATATCGCCCTCGACGACGGCGACGCCGTTCCCATGACCGTCGTAAACGGCGCCGAATCCGTGGAGATCCGCGGCGAACGTTTTGCCATTGCGCTCGGGAAGCCCGAGGAGAAGGCCGGGTCCCTCGATACCGAGGCCGCCGCGCGCGTCGCGGCATTTCTCACCGCGCGCGGAATCCAGGCCGAGCCACGATTCGTGGAACTCGGCGAAACCTGCCTTCGAGAAGGCGACGACATCGAGGCCTGGGGGATGGCCGGGCAAGAACGGACAGCAGGCGAAGGCTATCGGGACGTGGTCCTCGGCCGCGTGCTCGACGACGGGGACGGTTTGCCCGTCCTGATCACGCGATAGCCGTCACGCCGAGCCCCGGCGCCGCCGGCAGATCGTAGCGCGGGCCGTCCGCTTCGTATCCGCCCCGGTAGGGATCCCCGGCGAGCAGCCACGCCGTATCCAGATCGACGAAATCGACGCCCCCGAGCGCCGCCGCAACGTGCGCGCCGGCCGTCATGCCGAGCCGCGTCTCCACCATGCCGCCGATCATGATCGGCATCCCCGCCTCTTTCGCCGCCCGCCCGATCGCGAGCGCCCCGAGCGGCCCACCCGATTTCACGAGCTTCAAATTCACCCCGTCCGCGGCCCGCGCCGCCCGCACCCGCCCGAGGTCGGCGAGCGTCTTCACCGACTCGTCCGCGATCACCGGCGGCGCGAGTGCGGCGGCGACCTCGGCCATGCCTTCGAGGTCGTCCGCGGCGCAAGGCTGCTCCCAGCATTCCACGACGAGCCCTTTCGCCTCGACGGCGCGCCCCATCGCAATGGCCTGCGTCGCGGAAAACCCCGCGTTCGCGTCGATCCGAAACCGCGCGTCGGGCACGGCGTTCCGGATCGCGAACAGCGCCGCGAGGTCCTGATCCATGTCCTTGCCGACCTTCACCTTGAAATGGCGAAAACCTTGCGCGGCCCAGCCCTGCGCGAGCTCGGCCATGCGCGCGGGCTCCGCGATCGGGATCGTGATGTCCGTCGTGAGCGTGCGCGTCGCCTCGCCCCGCGCTCCGCCGAGCAGGCGCCGGAGCGGCATCCCGAGAAGCCGCGCCCACGCGTCGAGGATCGCCGTCTCCAGCGCCGCCCGCGCCACCGGCTTGCTGGAAAGCACGCCGTCGAGCGCCGCCCCGAGCTCCACGAGCCCCGCGAGCAGCACCCCGTGCGCCTCGTCCACCGGCGGGAGCACAATCGTCTGCCCGGACAAACGCTCTGCGGCCGCCCCGAGCGCCGCGAGCACGTCCGGCTGATCCTCGACCGTCACCGGCCAGAGCGCCGCGCCCTCGCCAAGCCCCTCGGCCCGCGCGCCGCCTGCCGCGAGCGTGACCCGCACCTCCGCCGAGCGCGTCACGGTCACGCGGCCCGTCGCGATGACGAACGGATCGTGGAGCGGGACCGACAAAGGGCGAACCGAGATGGCCTCGACGTAAAACATCGGCGCCACGCTTAGCACACCCGTCACGCCGTTTGGCGCGAGGCGACGGGCAACTCGAGCCCGATCCGCGCGCCGCCTTCCTCCCGGTTCGCCGCCCGCGCGCGGCCACCGTGCGCCTCGGCGATCCGCGAGACCAAGGAGAGCCCGAGCCCGAGCGAGCCCTGCTCCCGCGCCTTCTCGTCCGGACGCCGGTAAAACGGCTCGAAGATCCGCCTCTCTTCGCCCGGCTCGAGGCCGCGGCCCGCGTCCTCGACCTCGAAGACGACCGCATCGGCAAGGGCCGTGATCCGCAGCGCGACCACGCCGCCGCCGTGCTTCTTCGCATTGTCGAGCAGGTTCGCGAGCGCGCGCGCGAAGAGCGTGGGTTCGGCGAGGACGGGTTCCGGTTTGCCCTCGACGACGAGCGCCTCCGCGCCGACGCCCGCGCGATCGAGCGCGCGCAGGCCCGTCTCCACCGGATCGAGCTGCTCCTTCGCGAGCGCCGTGAAATCGAGCCGGCTCTGCGCGAGCAGATCCCCGACGAGCGCGTCGATCTCGAAGACCTCGCGATCGAGCTCGTCGAGGTTCTTCTGCGCGTTCACCCCGTCCCGCGTGAGCTCCGTGAGCAGGCGGATGCGCGCGAGCGGCGTGCGCAGCTCGTGCGAGACCGCCGCGAGCAGCTCCCGCTGATCACTCATCTGCCGCTCGATCCGCGCGGCCATCTCGTTCATCGCCATCGAGAGCACGACCGCCTCGCCGTGGACGTGCCGCCCCATCCGCGCCCGTGCGCCGTAGTTGCCGCGGCCGATCTCGCCCGCGACGCGCGCGAGCTCCTCGAGCGGGCGCGAGAGCCTGCGCGCCACCGTCCCCGAGAGCGCCCACAGGATCATGCCCGCCGCCACGAGCGGCGCGAACCAGCGCAAAAGGCCTCCCGTGCGCGTACGCTCGGCGCAGATCGAGACGACCCCGAGCCTGTGTCCCTCGCGCACCGCAGGCGCGTCGAGCGTCCACGCCCTCCGCCCGCAGCCGTGGCCGAACGCCTGGAACGCGGCGCCGTTCGGGTCTCGCAACGTCACGCTCACGTCGAGGTCGTCCGCGATCGCGCGGGCGAGTGACTCGCGTGCGCGATCGTCGTGCCACACCTCGCCGAAGCGCGCGCCGAGGAAGGCGCGCGCGCGGCCCATCTCGCGCGCCCAGGCTGGGCCGCCCGGGGCCGAGACGAGCAGCATCACGATCGAGAACGCCACGCCCGAGAGGAGGATGGCCACGCCGAACCACAGGAAGAGGCGGCGCTGCAGCCGGTCGCGCACGTAACACGACAGTCGATTCACGACTTTTCTTTCGCGAGAACGTACCCCACGCCGCGCACCGTCTTGATGAGCCGCGGCGAGCGCGGGTCGTCGCCGAGCTTCTGCCGCAGGTGCGAGATGTGCACGTCGACCGTTCGTTCTCCAACGATCACGTCCCCACGCCCTGCCTCCGAGAGCATCGCGTCCCGAGCGACCACGCGTCCCGGGCGCCTCGCGAGCGCGCAGAGCAGATCGAACTCCAGGCCCGTGAGCTCCACGAGCTCTCCCGCGCGCGTGACCACGCGGCCGGGGACGTCGATCACGATGTCGCCCGCGACGATCCGCTCTCCGGCGACCTCGGGCCGGGCCCTGCGCAGGACGGCCTTGATCCGTGCGAGCAGCTCGCGCGGGCTGAAGGGCTTGGCGATGTAGTCGTCGGCGCCGATCTCCAGGCCGACGACACGATCCGTCTCGTCGCCGCGCGCCGTGAGCATGAGGACCGGGATCGTATTTTTCTGTCGGATCCGGCGGCAGACCTCGATCCCATCCATCCCGGGCATCATCACGTCGAGCAGCACGACGTCGAAGATGCCGGTCTCCAGCGCGGCGAGCCCGCGGGGTCCGTCCGGGGCTCCGGTCACGTGAAACCCGTTCTGCTCGAGGTAACTCGACAGGAGGTCGAAGAGTCGGACGTCGTCGTCGATGAGGAGCACGCGGAGCGCCATGGCGTTGGCAGAGTACCAGGGCCACGGAAGCGGCCGTCACCCGAGCTTGCGCGCGCCTCGTGAAGCGCCTGCGCGGCCTTCCGTGAAGAAATGCAAAAGGGGTCGCGCGGCGAGAACGAAACCCACCATGATGCCCGCACGAAAACGCTTTCCGGAAGGAAAAAACGTACGGAACGGGCCGGCGCCACATTCCTGCTCCCTGGTCATGGAAGAGGGCGCTGGAAAACGAAAGTCCTTGCTCTTCCGGGAGGTCGGCTGGTAAGTAGAAGAGTCATCGCGGAACTCCGAATTGGGCTCCGCAGGTATTCGGATTCACAGCTCGCCGCGCTGTTGCTCGGGGAACGTGTATCCGACGTTTCTGGTCTCATGACGCGCGAGAGAATGCGCGTAGGAGTCGTCTCATGAATACGCTTCGTTCGATCACCGGGCTCTTTGCGATGGCTTCTCTCTTCGCGTTCGCCGCTGGGTGTAGCGTCAGCGAGAAAGAGGAGCTGATCGGGCAGAGCAAGCAGTCGCTTGCCGAGCCGCCTTGCGAGTGCCCGACGGTCGTCGCCAGCTCGTCGAACATCGTGGCGCCGCCTTGCGAGTGCGAGCCTCCGCCGGAGGAGCCGCCCGTCGAGGAGCCGCCCGTCGAGGAGCCGCCGAGCTCGTGCCCGCCTGGCGAGCACGAGGAGTGCAGCGTGATGGCGCCGGGCGGCGTTCAGTCGATCATCGCCCCGCCGGAGTGCGTCTGCGTTCCGGACGACGAGCCCCCCTGCCCGCCTGGCGAGCATGAGGAGTGCAGCGTGATGGCGCCGGGCGGCGTTCAGTCGATCATCGCCCCGCCGGAGTGCGTCTGCGTTCCGGACGACGAGCCCCCCTGCCCGCCGCACGCCGTCCCGGTCACCACCTGCGGCGGCATCATCGCGCCGACGGGTGCTTCCCAGATCTGGGGCGGTGGCAGCGGCTGCAGCACGCAGTGCGTCCTCCCCTACTGATGGTCTGACACTCGGCGAGTACACCCCGCCGAACGCCCCGGGAAACCCCGGGGCGTTTTGCGTTTGTCCACCCCACAACGCAATTTCGTCGGACCTGGAGCATGTATCCTTCCAAACAAGTGCTAGGCTTCGCCCGATGTCGGACGTCGCTTCGGGTCAGCCGTCGGGGACCGAAGTCGCGCTCGATCGGCTCGATTGGCCCGTGCGGGGCCTCTCGGCCCGGGCGCGTCGGGTGGTCTTCGCCTACGCGGAGGCCATGTACGCAGACGAGGACGAAAAGGGCGCAATCGTGCCGGCGAACCCGGCCATTTGCGAGCGCGCCACGGCGTGGCTCGACCACTCCGTGGGCCGCGCGAGCAGCGATCTGCGCCGCGGCTTCGCGGTCCTCACGTGGCTGCTCGAGCTCATGCCTCTCTTCGTGATCGGCGCATTCTCCCGCATGAGCCGCCTGCCCATCGCGCGGCGGGTCAGCTACCTGGAGGCGCTCGAGCAGAGCCGGTTCGGGTTCTTCGCGCTGCTGCTCGTGGCCTTCAAGGTGCCAACGAGCGTGGCCGTGTTCGAGGAGGGCGAGGAGCTCGTGTCGACAGGTTTCGATCGGCCGAGCACGACGGCACGAAGGCGGCTCCCGGTCGCGCCGGAGCGGGCGCCATGAGCGACGTTCCATCGGGCGAGTCCGTCGTCCACGGGCGGGATTTGTCGGGGCCGTTCGAAGCGTCGTGCGACGTGGTCGTGGTCGGGTCCGGGGCGGGCGGCTCGGTGGTCGCGACGCTGCTTGCCGAGGCAGGCCTGCAGGTGATCGTGCTCGAAGAGGGGCCGTATTACCGGCCCGAGGAGTACCAGCGGTTCCGGCCGAGCGAGGCGCTGCGCCGGCTGTTTCGTGAGTCGGGAATGGCGACGGCGTTCGGGATCGGGCAGACGCCGATCATCGCGATCACGATGGGGCGGGCCGTGGGCGGCTCGTCGCTGCTGACGGGCGGCGTTTGCTTCCGGATCCCGAGCGACGTGCACCATCACTGGGTCACCGATCTCGGGCTCGACGCGCTCTCCGAGCGCGCGCTCGAGCCGGCGTACGAGGACGTCGAGCGCAGGCTCTCCGTGCGCGAGGTGCCGGCTGCGTTGCGCTCGCGCTCCACGATGAAGTTCGTCGAGGGCGCGGAGAAGCTCGGGATCACCATGAAGCCCATGCGCCGCAACGCCGAGGCATGCGAGGGCAACGCGCGGTGCAACTTTACATGTCCGGCAGGCGCGAAACGCTCGGTGGACGTGTCGTATCTGCCGAGCGCGCTCGCGCACGGAGCGCGCATCGTATCGGACGCGCTCGTGACGCGGGTGCGCGTCGAGGACGGGCGCGCCGCGGGCGTCGAAGGGTGGCTGCTCGGCGGCGAGGGCGGGCGGCCGTCGTTCCGGTTCGTCGTGCGCGCGCCGGTCGTCGTGGCCGCCTGCGGGACGCTGCATACGCCGCTCTTGCTCGGGGCGAGCGGCGTGGGGCGGGCAAGCGAGAAGCTCGGACGGCGGGTGACGTTGCATCCGGGCGTGCGCTGCGTGGCGATGTTCGACGAGGAAATCGGCGGCTGGGACGGCGCGATGCAGAGCGTGTACTCGGACGATTTCGCGTCCGAGGGGATCAAGCTCGTCGGCGTGTACAGCAGCGTGAACGTGCTCGCGGCGAGCATGCCGGGCGTGGGCCCGCGGCTCCGGCGCATGGCGCGCGAGGTCCAGAGGATCGCGGTGTTCGGCGCGATGGTGCACGACGAGGGCGGCGGCACGGTGCGGTCGGGGCCAGGGCGCGAGCCCATCCTGACGTACGAGATGGCGCCGCGGGACCTCGCGCGGCTGCGGCGGGGGATCACGATCGTGTCGGAGATGGCGCTCGCGGCCGGCGCGCGTGAGGTCTACACATCGGTGACGGGCGCGGATCCAGTACGCACGATGGACGACGCGCTCGCGCTCGAACGGTTGAACTACGACGCGCGACGCCTCGAATGCATGGCGTTCCACCCGCTCGGGAGCGCGCGCGCCGCGAACGATCCCCGGCGCGGGGTCGTCGATCCGGACGGCCAGACGTACGAGCTGCCGGGGCTCTTCGTGGCCGACGGCTCGATCTTGCCGACGAGCATCGGTGTGAACTCGCAGGTGCCGATCATGGCCATGGCGACGCGCATCGCCTGGCGCATCGCCGAGAGGTTCCGGCGGATCGCGCGCCCTTCCTGATCACTCCATCGAGGGATCGCGGAGGTCGCCGAAGAAGTCGATGAGGATGTCCGAGACCTCGGCGGGCTTCTCCTGCTGCGTCCAGTGGCCGCAATCCGCGACGCGCTCGATGCGCAGGTTTTTCACGTACGGCCTCGAGAGCTCGGCCATCTCCGGCCGCAGGACGGGGTCCTTGTCCGTGACCACGAGCAGCGCGGGGAGATCGATCTCGTGGGACGGGAGCGAGCGATCCTCCTCCCACGAAAGATCCATCGCGCGGTACCAGTTGAGGCCGCCCCGGAAGCCCGTGCGCTTGTAGATGCGCACGTACGTGTCGAGGTCGATCTTCGAGAGGAACGTCTCGCCGGGGCCGATCTTCCCGAGCAGCGAGCTGCCATCGCCGACGGTCATGAACGTGCCGAGGGAGTCGGAGTACTTCGACGGGCGCATGATCTTCTGGAACGTGTCGCGCACGTCGGCCTCGAGCTCGCGCTCCGCGATGCCCGGCTCCTGGAAGTGACGCATGTAGAACGTCCTGTCCGTGAGGCCGAAGGCGTCGCGGTACATGACGCTCGGGGCCACGGGGCCCGGCGGGATGTACGGCGTGTTGAGGCTCGCCACGCGCTCGGTGCGCTCGGGATGGCGCAGCGCGAATTGCCACGCGAGCGAGCCGCCCCAGTCGTGTCCGACCACGCCCGCTTTGTCGATGCCGAGCGCGTCGAAGAGACCGTGGATGTCTTCGACGAGCTCGCGCATCACGTAGCTCTCGATCTCCTCGGGCGCGTCCGTCCCCCCGTACCCACGAAGATCCGGGCAGAGGACGCGGAAGCCCACCTCGGCGAGGGCGTGGATCTGGCGGCGCCAGGAGTACCAGAGCTCGGGAAAGCCGTGGCAGAGGAGGATCGGATAGCCGCGGCCCGCATCGGTCACGTGCATGCGGATGCCGTTCGAGTCCAGGAAGGTGTGGCGGATGATCGTGCCCATGCGGTGAAGACTCCGGTCTCGCGCTGCTCTCCTCCCGTCTCCCCCGGGACCGAGCGCGCGTCAACGCTGGGCAGTGACAAGATGGTGCGTCCGGGTCCGCTCAGGGGCTGGAGTCACCCGAGCAGGTGACGAAGAGGGTGGCCCCCTTGGAGGGCTCGCCCTCACCCACGAGGCGGATCATGCGGCGCTCGGAGTCGGCGCAGCGGGCGACCAGCGCCGGGTTTCCGATGGCCGGGTCGGTCGAGGCGTCGACGTAGCAGAAGCCACTGACGGGTTCGCCGGCGGGCGTGACCGGGTCGTCCGAGACGTCGTTCTGGCAAATGGTGAGCTCCTCGTCTTTGAGCTGCGGGATCTGGCAGAAGCAGTCCCAGCCCGCCTCGGGCGAACGCGCCTTGGCCTCGTCGATCGCGGCGGCGTGCGTGTCATCGACGGGGAGCCGGGCATGCTCGGAATCGCACGAGCAAGCTCCGCCGGTCGGGCGCGCCTCGATGAGGAGGCAGTTCACCGCGCCCTCTTTGTCGCGGTCGAGCGTGCGCGGCAGGCACGGGCCGCCGATCTTGGCCTTCAGCCGATCGACGAGCGCGCCGATGGCGGGGCGGTAGCCGTAGTCGTCCTTGGTGCGATCGTTGACCTGCTTCGGACAAACCGAGCCGACGATGCCCTGATCGCCGAGGCCGCGGAGCACGTCGAGCTGGCGCAGGCCGGGGTAGGCCTTGGCGCGCACGCGCATCGTGGGCGTGGCCGGATCGCAGAGCGGGTTGGCCGCAGTGCCGTCGCGGCACTCGGCGCACTTCGGATCGTTCGGACAATCGGTCGCCTCGGGCAGCTCGAAGATGCACGCGTACTGGAGGTCTTCGCCGAGCGTGTCGTACTCGTGCCCGTTGATCGAGTTGCCGAGCGGCGAGCTCGGGTCCATGTCGGTCTGCTCGCCGGTGATCGGGTGCTTTCCGGCGCGCGGATCGGGCGACTCGTGCATGAGCGGATCCGTCGGCAGGATGCCCTTCGCGGGGTCGCCGACGATCACGTCCCAGGTCCCGTCCTCGCCCATCTCGCGCGCATTCTTGATGCCCTTCGTCAGGTCCGCCGGATCGCGGGCGATGTCCTGCCACGGCACGCCGACGATGCCGGCGAGGAAGACGAGGTCCGGCGTGCGCACGACGGGCACGCCCCCGGCGGGATTCGCCTTCGGGAAGAGCGGGTTCTCCACGAGCTCACCGCTGCGCGTCGTGATCTCGGGGCTCGAGAACGCCTTCACGTAGCGATCCGTCGGGTAGAGGAAGTTCACGCCGAAGCGGCGCTTCTGGTCGAAGCAACGCAGGTCGACGGGATCTTCGGATTGGGTCAGCACCATGACGTTTCCTTGGGCGTCAAAGCATCCCGGATCCTCGGGGCACCCTGCGGGCGGGGTCATGCCGCAGGAGGTGCAGCATTTGTCGTTCGGATCGATCGCGCACTCGGCGCGCGGGCGCGGCAGTGCTGCGGTGTGCGAGGCGCGGAAGTTGAAGCCCGACTCTTTGATCGAGCAGTCGTTCTCGTCGCTCAGCATCAGGATCGCCACGAGCGAGTCGGGGCGGAGGAAGTCCTTGCGCTGCTTGAGCAGGACGTCGTCCGTGTCGCTGACCTTCACGTTCCCCGACGAGGCGTCGATGGTGCCGTAGGGCTCGGGGTCGACGAGGAAGCGGTAGATGCTCTCGAGCTGCGACTCGTAGCCGCAGCCGACCTGGCCGGTGCCGCGGACCATGTCGGCGAGCGCGGGCACGAGGCCGGGCTCGGAGCCGTCGAGCGTACCGAGGTTCGTCTCGCCAGGCGGGCTCAGTTGCTCCTTCGGATCCCACGCGAGGAAGCCCTTGTTGGCGTACGTCGGCACGACCTCGCTGGCGACGCAGGGATCGGCGCGCGAGAGGAGGTGACCACGGTCGTTCTTCGAGACCTTCTCGTCGCTGCAGCTCGGGTCGGTCTGGAGGTCGGGGCAATGCCCGCCGCCGTGGCCGCCGAGGCTCGACGAGACGATGCCGATGTGGATGTCGAGCACGGGCTCGAACTCGCGGCGCGAACCCGTGGGGCAGTCCTCGCTGGGGCCCTTCGGCTGCTCGGCGCTCGGAAGGGGCGCGCCCGCTTCGTTGATGCACGGCGGGTTCACGAGGCTCTCGACGAGATCGGGGATGGCCTGGGCGAGCATCTGCTGCTTGTCGGCCATGGAGGCCGAGTTATCGATGCCGAGGACGAGGTCGATCTTGTCGACGCCGCTGTGCGGGACGACCTCGACGATGGTCGACGTGATGCGCGGGTCGACGACGTCGATGGGTCGGTCGAGGCAACCGATGGCGACGAGGCCGGGGAGGACGATCGCGGAGGTGGCAGCGAAGACGCCCGGAAGACCTGGACGAAGAGGACGGCGGTTCATGGGGGCTCCCTTTCCTGATTTGCGAGGTGCCTGGCGGGTTGGCTGCCTCAGCAGCAGCGCCTCCCCCTCTTCGCAAAAGGGATGCCGTCCTATTTTGTCGACTTTTGGTGTTATTTTTCAGTTACACGAAAAATTTAGCAACAGAGTTGGCAGATCGCTCGGATCAGGGCCAACCGAAGTCGTGCTCTCGCGTTCGCGAGGCTCAAGGGTGCGGGGGCGGCTGGTCGATCGCGGCGGTCCAGCGCGCGATCTCCTCGGACGTCATGCTGCCCTCGGGCCAGAGGCGCGCGTCGTCCCAGCCCTCGCTCACGTCGGCGAGGTACTGCGCGCGCGAGAGGAGCGTGCCCCGGCAGACGCGACCCACTTCGGGAGGCGACGCATGCTCGGCTTCGAGGCGCGCGAGGAGATCACGCATGACCCACGGCGGGATGCGTCGCTGCTCCGTCGGATAGATGAAGCCGAAGAGGATGAGCTGGCTCAAGAGCACCCGCCAGTGATCGCCGAAGCGCGCGACGATCCGAGGCCAGTCGAGATCCTCGCAGCGTGCGCGCAGCACGTGCGCCACGTCGGCACCGTCGTATCGTTCGCGCTCCTGGATGAAGGACTTCGCAAAGATGGTCTCTTCCGCAGGGCAGAGGCCGACCTCGACGCCGAAGACCTCGCCGCGGCCCGCGTGCTCGAACCAGAGATCGTCGACCTCGGCGAGGCCGTTGCCCGAGCTCCAGATGACGTCGACGTGTTCGCTGCCGGAGTACGCCTTAGCGAGCCAGTGCGGGAACGCGATGCAGGTCGGGTAGCCGGCGTTTTCGAGGACGAGGAGCGCCGCGCCGACGTCGCGGCGGCGGACGAAGACGTCGAGGTCGCGGGTGCGCCTTCGCATGCCGGCGTGGTGCGCGAGCGCGTAGGCGCCGCCGACGAGGAAAGGAACGTCGGACGCGGCGAGCGCGCGAAGCGCCGACGCGAAGAAGTCGCGGGCCTCGGGGGTCATGTCGATCGCGAGGATCGCGTTCGGGTCCGCGTCGCGAGGCAAGGCGATCGTGGGCTCCACGGGCACGCTTGGTGGAGGTGGAGGGTCGCAAGCGGCCATGGGTTGGGGGAGCGGGAGCCGCGTCGTGTCGAGCGAGCGTGGCGTCCCGGAGGACGAGATTGCATCAACCGTGCGGCGGAACATCACGGCGGGACGTGTTGCCGGGCAGTTCGAACCGCAAGGGGCGCGGGGACAGAAATCGGGGCGCTACGGAGCGTCCGCAAGCGAGCGTTCGAGCGCGGCGCGGAGGTGGTTTTGCGCGCGCAGCGAGTACGGTCCGTCGGGCGAGATCTCGAGGTGCGTCGCGAAATGCTCGGCCGCGCGGCCGAACTCGCCCTTGCGATACCGCACGACGCCGCGCGCGAGCTCGCGCGGATACGAGGGATCGAGGGCCGAAAGCTCGTCGATCTTGCGGAGCAGGAAGGCCGCCTGGTCCTGCGCGCCGCGCCCTTCGTCGCGGCCCGGATTCGGGCGGGGCGGGTGCACGAGGAGGAAGCCGAAGAGCGCGCGCTGTTCGTCGACGCCGAGGGCGAGCGCGCTGCCCGAGAGGCCGCTGATCTCGTTCCACCGGCGCTTGAAGGAGGCGCGGAGCGCGCGTTCGTCCATGTGCATGACGCACGGCGGGGCGCCCTCGCACCAGCCGTTGCGGGTGAGGACGTCGGCGAAGGGGCCGCCGAGCTCGACGAGCTCGTCCGAGGTTTCGCCGGTCAAAACGAAGCGGCGCACCTCGCGGAGGAAGGAGCGGAGCTGGTAGGCGCGGAGCGCGAGGACGGCGTCTTCCCCCTGGGCGAGGGCGCGGGCGGCCGCGGGGCCGATCTGGCGGCGGAGCTCGGCGAGCATGGCGTCGTCGCCACGGGCGTCGGCGCGTCCGAAGGCGCGGAGGAGCGATCCGAGCGCGCGGACGTCGGCGTCGAGGGGTTTTGTCTCCACGGCGCGGACGCGGGCGTCGTCGTTCGCCGCGGTCTCGGCGAGCTTTCCGGGCTCGACGAGGGGGACGGGCAGGCCTTCGGGCGGGACCGACTGCGGGACGGCGAGGAGGGCGGCGCTGCCGGCGAGGAAGACCGCGACGACGCCCGGCTGCCAGCCCTCGAAGTGCCGGCCGAACCCCTTGGCGACGCGCGCCTCGTTTTTTGCCACCGCGCTCCGACCTCCGACCGTTTATTGTAGGACGCCGTCGGGACACGAGGAGAGAAAGTGTTGGCCGAGAAGCGAAAACACGCGCGAAGGGTCGTTCGACTGTCCGTCGCGTTCCAGGTGGGGGATGGCCCGCGCATCGATGCTTTCTCACGCGACCTGAGCATCGGCGGCATGTTCATCGTCACCGACAAACCCGCGCCCTTCAACGCGAACGTGAACCTCTACATGCAGCTTCCCGGCGTGAAGCAAGAGGTCATGGTGAAGTCGACGGTGCGCTGGACCGAGCCCGACGGGATGGGCGTGCAGTTCGGGCTGATGGGCGCGCGCGAGACGCACGCGCTGATGCAGCTCCTCACGGGCGCGCCGCCTTCGATCCGCTGAGGCGGGCGGGGTTTGTCGGGGCAGGGTTCTGCCCGGGCAAACCCCTACTGACCGAGCTGGAAAGGCACAGCGAGGGGGCCGGTCGTCCCGAGGAACTTGCCTGGGCGCAGCGAATTGAAGACGCACTGCATGAACTGCGGTTCGAGCGGCGGGTCGAAGCGCACGGACGAGACGGCGCCTTCCGGGTCGAGCGAGACGGTGACCGTGGCCGCGACCGAGAGACGAACGGAAGGGTCGCCGCCGCGGTAGTGCGTTTCGAAGCAGCCCGAAAGGCCCGCCTGCACGGAGGCGCGCGTGAGCACGGGCGCCGGCTTGGGCGCAGGCGGCGCCTCGGGCTCGACGGAGGGCGTGGGCGCAGGTGCAGGCGGCACGGGGGGTGCGTCCGGACGATCGGGGGCGTGCAGGTGCGGGCGCTCGGCGACGCTCGGAGGCGGCGGCGCGATCGCGGGCTTCGGCGGAGGCGTGGTCTCCACCGGCGCAGGCGGCGCGGGGGGCGCGTCGTCTACGGCGAGCATGCGGGCGGTCTCGCCGCCGTCGAGCGAGAAGGAGGCGCGTGCGCGGCCGACGAGGAGACGGCCGGTGGTGACGCCGGGGCGACCCGCGGGGCCGACGGCGACCGCGCCATGCTCGAGATCGACGAAGACATCGTCGTTGCCGCGGACGACGGTGAACGCGGTGCCATGCGCGGCGACACGCGTGCGGCCGACGTCGACGGCGAAGGTCTCGACGAGGCCCTCCGCGGTTTTTCGTGGCGTGACGTCTGCGCGCAACGAGCCTCGTTCGAGGCCGAGAACGAGCGCATCCCCGGCCTCGGAGGCCGCGGCGACGACGGTCGCGCGCGCGCCGGGCGCGAGCGTGACGCGGACGATGCCACGTTGCACGAGCGTGAGCGGCGCCTCGCCGGCCTCGACGCCGTCACCGGGACGAAGGAGCGAGAGATCTCGCTCGGACTCGCTGCCCGCGAGGAACGCGATCGTCTCGGGCGCGCGCCATCGGACGGCAAAGCCCGCGGGGGCGTCGTTCTTCGATCGCGCGCCGAAGCTCGCGACTGCGATCACCGCCGCAGCGGCCGCGCAAAGCGCGAGGCCCACACGCGCGCCGCGACCGATGCGAGGGAGCGCTCGGGACGCGCGCGCTTGTTCGTCCTCTGCGATGCGCGCCTCGAGCTTCTGCTCGATCGCATCCCAGGGCAGCTCGGGCAGCTTCTCGTCGGCGAGCGCGTCGCGCATCACCTCGAGGGCGCGCGTGCCGGGGTCGTTGTCGCTCACGTGGCTTTCCCCTCCGCCGGTAGAGCATTCGACGTTCGAGGGCTCCGCTCGGACGCGCCGAGCTGCGCCCCGAGCCCCCCGATCTCATCCACGAGCTGCGCGAGCGCAGGCTCCTCCCGCATGAGCTCGGCGAGCTCGCGCCGCGCGTAAAACAACCTCGTTCGCACCGTGAGCACGGGAGCATCCACGATCGTCGCGATCTCGGCCGGCGCCAAGCCCTCGATGTCGTGCAGCACGTACACCGTACGTTTCTTCTCGGAGATCCGATCGAGCAGCCGCTTGAACGCGGCGAGCCGGCGCCGGAGCGTCGCTTCCTCGTCCGGCAAGAGGCCCGCATCCCTCTCGTGCTCGGTCGCGAGTGGCTCGTCGGCGAACACCGGCCGGCTGCGCTCGGCCCGGCGGATCATGAGCACCACGTTCACCGTGATGCGATGAATCCAGGTGGAGAACTTCGACTGCCCGCGGAAGTCACCGAGGCTCCGGTGCACCTGGAGGAAGACCTCCTGCACCACGTCCTCGATGTCGCTCGCGCGGCCGAGCATGCGGAAGACGAGCCGCGCCACGGCCTCCCGGTGCATCCGGTAGAGGGCCGAGAAGGCGCCCCTGTCGCCGCTCCGGGCGCGCCGGACGAGCTCGTCTACGTCGCCGCTGTCCACGAAGGCCCGAGTGGCCAGGCTCGCGCTCGGCCATGCGAAAAACGACGGGGATGGAGCGACAGCGGGCGCCGAGACCAGCGAGGAGATCGCGCGCGGCAGCGCCACGGGGTACACGAACGGCTCCGTTGCGCGGCGGCGGGGCCGCATTCACGAGGCCGCCCTTTTGCACGAAATTTGTCCATTTCCCGCGGCCGGCCCCAACGTCGGCGCATGCTCTACATCGCCGTGGGATTGACCGTCGCCCTCGTCGCCGCCGACTTGCTCGACATCTCGTCGCGCAAGCCCGCCCGCCGACGTCTCAGCGATCTGTGACGGGCGGCCCAAGCGCCGCCCGCGACGTACCCTTCGAAAAAGATTCGGGGGCGAAGCTCGCGTCTCGCGAAGCCTCGCCCCCGCCTCATCCCTCAGGCCGCCGCGGCCTTCTTCTCGCCGGGGAAGAGCGCCTTGAGGTCGACCTTCTCCTGCTTCTTCTGCTCGAGGATGTGGTTGACCGCGCGGAGGATGCGCGTCTTGGACGGGCCGCTGACGGACTTGCCCGCGAGCGCCGACGCGATCGCGCGGTCCGTCACGGGACGGCCGCTGCGGGGCTTCTTGAGCCCCTCCTTCTTCTTCGCGCCGTCCTCGCTCTTGCGGGCGAGGCGCTTGGTCAGACGAATCGCCCGATCCTCGGGGCGCAGCTTCTCGATCTTCTGGGACGCCGCGATGATCCTGCGCGGGTCGATCGCCTTGGCCTTGAGGAACTCTTCGAACGTGCTCATCGGATTCACCTTGGAAGCTTCTGGAGGAGCGGGCTACGCGCGAGGTTGGGCGCGAACACCCCTCAACACGCAGGAGGGCGCGCACCCTATCACGGACGCCCGAACCCTGCACCCTTCTCGAACCGACGAAGGAAAGGACGGACGGCGGAGCGAGCGCGGGCAAACGTTTACCCGCCCCGTCAGCCTGTACTAACCTCCGACAAATGAGCCTGATCTCCCACCTCGACGAGGCCGTCTCCGTCATCCGATCGAAGAGCCCGATCACCCCCGTGGTCGGTGTGGTGCTCGGTTCGGGGCTCGGCGCGTGGGCCGAGAGCCTCGAGGAGCACGTGGTGCTCCCCTACAGCGAAATCCCGTTCATGCCCGTGTCCAACGTCGTCGGGCACGCGGGCAAGCTCTGGATGGGCCTCGCGAACGGCGTGCCGGTCGCTTGCCTGCAAGGCCGCGTGCACCTCTACGAGGGCCACGCGCCCGAGCGCGCCGTGTTCGGCGCACGGCTGCTCGCACGGCTCGGGTGTCGTGCCACGCTCTTGACGAACGCCGCCGGAGGTACGAGGCCCACGTTCCAGCCCGGGGACCTGATGCTCATCCGCGATCACCTGAACCTGACGGGGCAAAACCCGCTCGTCGGGCCGAACGAAGCCGGCATGGGGCCGCGCTTCCCGGACATGACGCACGCCTACGATCGGCGCATCGCGGCACTCGCGCGCGAGGCGGCGGCGGATACGGGCGTGTCGATCCACGAGGGCGTGTACGCGGGTCTGCTCGGTCCGTCGTACGAGACGCCGGCGGAGATCGCGATGCTGCGGACGCTCGGCGCGGACGCGGTCGGGATGAGCACGGTGCACGAGGTGATCGCGCTGCGGCACATGGGCGTGCGGTGCGGCGCGATGTCGTGCATCACGAACCTCGCCGCGGGCCTGAGCCCGACGCCGCTCGATCATGCCGAGGTCGAGGAGACGGCGCGCAAGTCGCGCGAGCGGTTCACGACGCTGCTCTCGGCCTGGGTGAAGAAGGTCGGCGCCGCGATCACCGGCGGCGGGAGCTGGCGAGGAGGAGCAGCTTGACCGATTTGCAGACGAACATCGATTGGACCGTGCTCGAACGCGCGGCGCTCGACGTGCAGGCGCGCGCGCACGCGCCGTACTCGACGTACCAGGTCGGCGCCGCGCTGCTCACCGCGTCGGGTCGGATCTTCACCGGTTGCAACGTGGAGAACGCGTCGTACGGGCTGTCGATCTGCGCGGAGCGATCGGCGATCGTGCAGATGGTGGCCGCGGGTGAACGTGATCCGATCGCGCTCGTGGTCGTGACGCCGGGGACGTTGAAGCTCGGTCCGGGCGTGGAGAGCCCGCCGATCGGCGCACCGTGCGGGATGTGCCGGCAGACGCTCGCCGAGTTCGCGGACGATCTGCGGATCCAGATGTCGGTCACCGGGCAGGAAGGGCTCTCGCGGAGGACGTCGCTCGCAGCGCTCCTGCCGGAGGCGTTCCGCGCGAAATCGGGCTGAGCGGCCGCGCGGCCGCTCGGCTCACTCTGCGTCGATCGGCCGCGACTCGACTTCCTGGATTCGCTGCACGGCCTGCAGGAGCGACTCGCGCGCGCGTTCGAGCGCGAGCTTGTCCTCGTCCCACCTCGAGCGGACGCGCGTGAGGCGCGCCGCAGCGTTGACGGCGTCGGCCACGAGCGTCGCCTTCTCCGCGGCGAGCGCGTCGCGCTCCTCCTCGCGCTTGCGCAGCTCCTCTTCGAGCCGCGCAACGTCGGCCACGCGAGCCGCGAGATCCGCGCGCAGCGTGCCCTCGTCCCGGCGCGCGGACTCGATCGCCCCGCGGGCCTCTTCGAGCTCAGTCCCGAGCGCGGCGATGCGCGCTTCGAGCTCGGCCGCGGCGGCGCGCAAGGTCGTCTCCTGCTCGGCGAGCGCACGCTTGCGAACCTCGCGCTCTTCCTCGACCTCCGCGGCTCGCGCCGCATCGTTCGCGCGCGATCGCTCCTCCTGCTCCGCGACGGCCTTCCGCGTGGCCTCTTCTGCGCTCGCGATCGCCGCGACGTGACGCGCTTCGAGCGCGCCCACGGCGTGCGCGTGCTCATCCTCGAGCTCTTGCACGCGCGCCGCGATCCGCTCGTCGGCCGCGCGCGTTGCTGCCTCGATCGCCTGCGCCTTCTCGGCGCTCGCCGCTTCGAGGGCCTTCGCGTGCTCGGCTTCGATCCGCGCGAGCGTGGCCGCGTGCTCCTCGCGGAGCTTCGTGATCTCCTCTTGCCGCGTGCGCTCCGCCTCGTTCGCGCCCGCCGATCGCAGCGCCTCGATGGCCGTCGCATGCTCCTCGCGGAGCTTTGTGATCTCCGCCGCGTGCTCCTCGCGCGCCTTGCCGAGCTCCGCGCCCTGCTCCGCGCTGAGCTCGCCGATCTCGGCCGCGTGCTCGTCGCGCAGCTTCGCGATCGCCGCCGCGTGCTCCTCGCCGAGCTTCTTGATCGCGGCCGCGTGCTCCTCGCCGAGCCGCGTGATCTCCGCCGCGTGCTCCTTCCCGAGCCGCTCGGCCTCGCTCGCGCGCGTCCGCGCCTCCGCGTCGGCGACGGCTTGTGAGAGCGTCTCGCTCGACGTCCGGAGCTGCTCCTCCCGCATCGCGATCGCGGCCTCGCGATCGAGCCGCGCCGCCGCGAGCTCCGCGTCCCGCGTCGCGAGCTTCTCCTCGACACGCTCGAGCAAGAGCTGGAAGTTCTGCACGCGCTTCTCGAGGGCCTCGCGATCGTCGCGCAGCTTGCTCAGCTCGGCGTCGACCTGCTCGCGCGATCCCTCGAACTCGATCATCCGATCGAGCTGATCGGCCTTCTCGCGCTCCAGCACGAGTGCCTGATCCCTGAGCTCGATGAGCTCCTTGTCTCGCTGCGAGACCTGCTCGCGCAGGGCGAGGATCTCCTTGTCCTTCTTGTTCAGGGCCTCGCGCAGATCGAGGAACTCGCGGCTCGACACGCCGCCGAGGCGCGAGGTGGCGGTGAGTGCCGCCGTCCCCGTCAAACCGCCTCCGCCTTGCACGGCGGCCGTCGCCGCGATGGCCGCGGAGAGCTTCGCCTTGAGCTCCTCGGCCTCGCGCTTGAGCCGCGCCACGTCGGCCGATCCTTCGCTCGCCTTGACGAGGTCGGCTTCGAGCTTCGACACGCTGGCGCGTGAGGTTTGCAGTTCCTGATCGAGGCGCGTGCTCTCGTCTCGCGTCCGCGCGAGCTCGCCCCGGAGCGCCTCGATCTCTTGCTGGGCGCGCGGGACGTCGCCTTCGAGGCGCGCGAACTCGCCCTTGGCACGCGTGAGCTCGTCCTTCGCTTGCGTGAGTTCGTCGCGGCTCCGCGCGATCTCTTCCTTGCTGCGCGTGAGCTCTTCCTTGCTCTGCGCGAGCTCTGCGCGGAGTCGATCGAGCTCCGCCGTGTCGGCCGCTTGCGGGGCCGGCGGGCGCTCGCTCCCGCGGAAAGGCGCCGCGGGCGGAGGCACGGAGCGCGTCGTGGCAGGCGCGGGCGCTGCTGCAGTCGGACGCGGAGGCATCGCGGTCGTGGATCCACCGGGACGCGGCGGCGCGGCGGGAGGCGGCGCAGCGGCCGCGGGCGCAGGCGGCGGAGGCGGCGCAGCGGCCGCGGATGCAGGCGGCGGAGGCGGCGGCGCGGCCGCGACAGGCGCAGGCGCGGGCGGCGGTGCAGGAGGCGGCGGCGCGACCGCAAGCACAGGCGGCGGTGCAGGAGGTGGCGGCGCGACGGCAGCGGCGGGCACGGGCGGCGGCGCAGGAGGCGGTGGCGCCACGGCTGGCGCGCGCGGCGCGGGCGGCACCACCGGCAACACTTGCGCGCGCGTCTTCTCTTCGTCGTCGTCGGCCATCAGCCGATCGAAGGCGCCGCCGAGGAAGTCGTCGATCTCGCGTTCGCCCGCGGCCTCGTTCGGCGGCGCGGTCTCCTCCTCGACCTCCTCGACCTCGTCGGCCTCGATCACCTCGGCATCGTCGATGACGATCGCATCCGCATCCGGCTCGATCGTCGCCTCGATCGGCACGAGCGCGCGGATGTGGTCGAGCAGCTCGCCGAACGCGATCGGCTTGTGCACGTAGTCCTCGGCCCGCGTGCGCAGCTTGCGGTGTTGCTCGAAGGTCTCGTCGGTCGACTCGCTCGACATGATGAGGAGCGGCACGTCCTTGAGCTGCGGATCCTTCTTCAGCTTGTTGCACACCGAGAAGCCGTTCATGCGCGGCAGCTCGATGGAGAGGAGGATCAGGTCCGGTCTGTCGTTCGCGGCGAGCTGCAACCCGGCGTTGCCGTCGTCGACGACCTGCACGGTGCAGCCGAGACGCCCGAGCTCGGTACGGAGCTCTCCGGCGAACGCGTGATCGCTCTCGAAAACGAGGACTTTTGTCATTTTTCGGGCCGTTTCGACAGGCTCGGAGCCTTCCTCGCCAAGATATCGATCTCGTTCGAGGACTGTCAAACTCAGCTCAGAACCGACCCACGATCGAGACAGAGGCCGGGCCCACGAAGACGCGCGCCGACGCCTCGTCCTTCGCTTTTTTCGGCGCGAGCGCCCAGATCCCGACCGCCGCGCCCGCCGCGAGGCCGGCGCCGATAAAGGCCCCGAGCGCGAGGCCATCGAACGTCCGCACGCTGTCGATGCGATCCGCGCCACACTGCACCCGCTTGCGACACTCGATCTCGCCCGCCTCGGCATGCGCGCCGGCCAGGAGGTACGACGCCACGCCGCCGCCAAGGAGCGCGACGGCTGCGCCCCCCGCGATCCACGTGCCGAGCGGCACGGCGCTGCTCGCCTTTGGCTCCGTGGGCCCCGCGTTCGTGCTCCCCGGCAGCTTGATCTCGACCGTGAGCTTCGCTTCGTCCTCGGCCTCGACCTTGGTCGAAAACGCCTCGCCGCCCGGCGCCTTCGCCTCGATCTGATGCGTGCCGGGATCCACCGGCACGGGCGCGCCGAGGCTCGACGCCGGGAGCGCCTCGCCGTCGATCGTCACGACGATGCCGGAGACGTCCGCGGGGAGCTTCAGCCGGATCGTGGGGATACGCGGCTCGATCTCTTTGCGTTTTTTCTCGATCGCCTCGCGACGGGCCTTGTCCTTCTGCGCCGCCGCGATCTCTTCCCCGTGCTTCCACGTGGCCACGGCCGCGCGCAGCTTGCCCGTCGTGGCCTGACACTCCCCGAGCGCCAGAAACGCCTCGGCCGTCTCGTGGATCGCGATCGCCTGCTCGAGCATCGGGATCGCGTCGGAGCAGCGCCCGGCCTTCACCTCGACGACAGCGTCCCGCACCATGTCCTTGGCGAGCTGCACCTCGGCCTTGCTCGGCTCCTTCGCGAGCGCCGCCGGCACGCCGAGCGTGAGTGCGACGCCAAGCGCGAGCCCCCACGTGGCCTTCACGACGCGGCGGTCCCTTCCTTCGCAAAATGGCCCGGAGGCTCGTCGCCGAAGCAGATGCCCATCTCGCGCGCGGTCGTCACCGTGTCGCCGTCGAGGTCCACCGTCTTCGTGCGTCCCGCGGTCTCAGAGAGCGGGATGAGCTCCACGCGATGGCAACGCAACGCGACCATGCCGCTCTCGCAGCCCTGCATGAGGAAACGCACGGCTCCCGCGCCGAAGCGCAACGCGAGCAGACGATCGAACGTCGTGGGGCCGCCGCCGCGCTGCAGGTGGCCGAGCACCATCGAGCGTGTCTCCTTGCCCGTGCGCGCGCCGATCTCCTTCGCCACGCGCTCGGCCACGCCACCGAGCACGGCCACGCGGCGGAACGCGTCGCCCGTTTCGCGCACGGTCACGTCGCCGCCCTTCGGGCACGCGCCCTCGGCCGCCACGATGATCGAGAAGCGCCGCCCGCGCGCCTCACGCTGCAGCACCTTCTCCACGATGGGCTCGTACGAGAACGGCACCTCGGGAATCAGGATCGCGTCCGCGCCGCCTGCGATCCCGGACCGCAGCGCGATCCAGCCCGTGTTCCGCCCCATCACCTCCACGACCATGACGCGCTCGTGCGCCTCCGTCGTCGAGTGCAGCCGATCGATCGCCTCCGTCGCGATCGAGACCGCCGTGTCGAAGCCGAACGTGAGCTCCGTGCCGTACACGTCGTTGTCGATCGTCTTCGGCACGCCCACGACGAGCGGCAGGCCGCGTTCGAGCAGCGCGTTCGCGATGCGCATCGAGCCGTCGCCGCCCACCGCGACGAGCGCGTCGAAGCCCTCGCGATGGAACCGCTCGACGAGCTCGTCAGCGCGATCCTTGGGGACGATCTTGTCGCCCTCGTGTGTCGGGTAGTGGAACGGATCGCCGCGGTTCGCCGTGCCGAGGATCGTGCCGCCGAGGTGCATGATGCCGCGCACGGCATCACGATCGAGCCGCACGAGGCCGCCAGGCTCGTCCTCGAGCAAACCGCGATACCCGTGTTTGATGCCCCAGACCTCGATACCCCGCTCGATGGCGGAGAGCGTGACGGATCGAAGCACGGCGTTCAGCCCGGGCGCGTCACCGCCCCCGGTGTTGATGGCGATCTTCCGTATCGTGCGCGGCATCCTGCGGGGAGGATCGCGGTCATCGGCCCGTTTGGCAAGGGGGCGAAACGAGCGCCGCGGTCGCCCTCGCCTCGCGCAAGCCGGACCAGGTGAGCCCTACACCCGCCGCGATCACCAGCGCCGCCCCCGCGAGCCCGACCGGCTTCTCGGGCTCCCCGAGGATCACGATCGCCGCGAAGTGCGTCAGAACGACCCCGAGGTAACTCCACACGCCCACGCGAGCCGCACGATCGAGCGCGTACGCCCGCGTCATCGCGATCTGCGCGAACGCGCCGCTCGCGCCCGTGCCGAGGAGGAAGAGCGCGCCTTCGAGGTCGGGCATGCGCAGCGTCGGGAGCGCTACGAGCGAGAGCGAAACGCCCGCCACAAGCGAGAAATGCGCGACGATCGCCTCGGGGCTCTCGCGCGGCGTGCCCGATCGGCCGGTGCCCAGGCGACGCAGCCAGATCATGGCGAGCGCGCTCGCGACCGCGCCGAGCAGCGACACGAGCGAGAGCGAACCGGACAGCCGGAAGCTCGGGCCCGCGACGAGCGCCACGCCAGCGAATGCGATCGTCGTTGCAACCCAAACGATCCGGGAACTCCGCTCGCCGAGCAGCCACGGCGCCAGGATGGCGATGAAGATCGGCGACGTCGCGCCGAGCGTCACGGCGTCCCCGAGCGCGATCGCCGGCGCGCCGAACGTGTAGAACGTGCAGAACATCGCGACCGTTCCGCAGATCGATCGGGCCCACGCCGTGCGCCGGTCGTGGATCACGAGCGGGGCGCCGCGCATCCGGGCGACCGCGATGGCGACCACGGCCCCGAGCACCGCGCGCGCCGCGGCGACCTCGGACCACGGGAGCTTTTGCGCGCCGAGGCGCGTGCAGATCCCCATGATCGTGAAGAGCACCTGCGCGACCACCATCCACGCGAGCGCCTTTCGTGGTCCGCTCGTGGCCTCGGGGGCGCTCCTCTCTCGGCCCCCCGGCTCGACGCTGTTCACCCGCGCCGCGTTACCACGCGAAAGGCCGCGAAGCCCGCACTTGCGCGCGAGGGTTGGTCTCCCCTGTGTGCGTGCTGGCCCTCCGTGATATGAATCGTCACGTTTGGGACGAACCTACCCCACGCTGGAGATCTGCATGACCCCGAAAGCCCGCAGTGCCTCGATCGACGCTGGCTCCCTGCCCGCGCTCTCGCCCCTCGCCGCGTTCGCCCTCGCGCAGGCCGACGGCACCCGGTCCATCGCGGACATCGCTGCCCTCGCGGCCGCCACCGGAACCGACGGGTGGACGCGTGACGCGGTGTTCCGCGCGCTCGACGAGCTCGCGGATCTCGGCCTCCTCGAGGCGCGCGTGGCCCCTCCGGCTGGTGGTCCTCGGGTTCGCCGCGGCCCGACGGTCGAGAGCGCCCCGGCCCTCGGTGTTTCGCCGGGCATGCCGCTCTGGGCTTCCGACGACGACGACGGCTCGCGGAAGAACCAAGAGGAGAAGGAAAAGCGCCACGCGGAGCAGAGCGACAAGAAGAAGTCCGGCAAGGACAAGGACAAGGAACAGGGCGCCCGCGGCGCGGAGCAGAGCGACAAGCGCACGGCCGAGCAGAGCGACAAGGGTTCCTGAAGCGCCGTCGCCGCTACGTACCGGCCCTTCGCTCCGCTTTTCGCACGAGCCAATCGATCATCGCTCCCCCCACGTCTTGCCCGCCGACGAGCCGGGCGCGCGCGAAAAAACACGGAAAGTTCACTTCGAGCACGTAATGGCGTCCGCTCGGATGTTCGAGCACGTCCACGCCGCCGAGCTCGACATCGAGGGCGGCCGTCGCAGCCACGGCGCTCGCCAGGATCTCGGGCGCGGGCGGCGTCCGGTAATCGGCCGGATCATCGGTCGCGTGGGTCCGGAAATCGTCTTCGTCCTTTTGATTTCGCCAGTACCCCGCGACGCGGTCGCCCACCACGATGCAGCGATAATGCGTCGCATCCGGGATGTAGGCCGAGAGCACGGGCATCCGGCCCGACGCGAGCGCATGATCCATCGTGGAAAACAGCCCCGCCAGGCTGTCGATGCGCAAGACGCCGATCCCCCCCGATCCGCCGGCAAACTTCATCACGATCGGCAGGCCGCCGAGATCCTCGACATAGCGCCGCAAAAGCACGCGGTTCGTCGTGTTCCCCCAGATCCACCGCGGCACCGAGATTCCCCGCCGCTCGAGCACGGAAACCTCGGGCCCGATATCGCGGAACATGCCGTCCGGCTCCCGATGAAATGTCACCACCCCCGGCCCCGAAAGCGCCTGCTCCACGCGCACCGCCGAGGACGAGACGGCCGGCCGGAAGAGCAAGGTTCCCGGCGGGAGCGGCTCGGCCGCGGTGAAATCGAAATTCGCCGCCTGCACTTCCTCGTACGAGACCCCGCGCGACGCGCACGCCTCGCGCAGCACGCGTATCGTCGTCTCGGGCACGCCGTCGTTCACGCAGACGAACCGCCGCGAAGCAGGCGCCTTCCCCGCCGGCCTCTCGTCCGCCGCGAGTTTCACGCGGGCGGCCTCGACGGGGGCATAAACGAAATACGCGATCGTCGCCTTTTCCCCTTCGCGGAGCGGATTCGACTGATGCAGCGCGGCCCTGTCGACGCTCCCGTCGGGCCGATGGTTGAACCAGAGCGCGAGCCGTCCCCTTTTCGCGCCGACGGCCACCGGATGCGGCTCGGCGCGCGGGAAAAACGTCTCGCCGCCGCCTTCCGCGTCCGTGAGATAGACGATCGCGGTCGCCATGAGCCGCGCGCCGCCGATCGTGTATTCGTCGAGGTGCGGCGGATGCGCGTCGCCCCGCTCGTACCGGCGAAACCGGAACGTCGGCTCGACGAGCGTGCAGGAAAACCCGAGGACCGCCTCGATCCGCGCCGCGATCGCCGCGAGCACGGGGTCCTCGCGGACGGGTAGCTCGCTCGACAACCCCGTCTCGTTCGCCTGCCACGCGAGCCCGCGGCGGGTGAGCCCGTCGCGATCGCCGTACGAGGCGAGCACGTGGCGCACCTCGTCGTCGAAGACAAAACCCTCCTGCACGTAGAGGCGCGGCGCCTCGGAAAGGCGCCGCAGCGGAGACGAGACGGGGTTCATGGGCCCGACAGCACCGTGCGAGAGCGACGCTGTCAAGCCCGGCGGCCCGGGATCACTTGATGGGGAGCGCGGCGAACCGCGTGATCTTGCCGCGGCGAACCTTGAACGCCGCCACGGTGCCGGGCTTCATCTTGCCGAGCGCGGCTTCGAGCGCCTTGGCGTCGCGCACCGGCGCGCCGTTGACCTCGAGGAGCACGTCGCCCGGCGAGAGCTCGCTCTCGGCCTCCGTGACCCGGTCGACGCGCACGCCGCCGCCCGCGAGATCCGAGAACTGGAAGCCGAACTTGTTCGCCGTGGCCGGCGCCTTCGGCCCGCGCGTGGGCTTCGTGTCGACCTCGTCGCCGTTGCCGTCGCCGAGCTGATCGAGTTTCGCGGTTACCTCGAGCGGCTTGCCGGAGCGGAGGAGCGAGACTTTGATCGTCGTGCCCGGCGCGTGCCGCGCGACCTTGCGGGGCAGGTCTTCGGCGTGGTGGATCGGCGTGCCGTTCACTGCGACCACGATGTCGCCGGGCTTGATGCCCGCGCGCGCCGCCGCGCCGCCCGGCTCGAGATCCGAGACGAGCGCGCCCTTCGGCGTGTCCATGCCAAACGCCTTGCCGAGATCGGCCGTGAGCGGCTGGAAGAGCAGGCCGAGCTTGCCACGCTCGACGCGACCCTTCTCGCGGAGCTGCGGCAGGATGTCCCTCAGCGCGTCGACCGGCGTCGCGAAGCCGATGCCGTTCGCGCCGGCGCGGATGGCCGTGTTGATGCCGATCACCTCGCCCTTCCAGTTGAACAGCGGACCGCCGCTGTTGCCCGGGTTGATGCTCGCGTCGGTCTGGATGAAATCGTCGTACGGGCCGGCGCCGATCGAACGCGCCTTGGCGCTCACGATCCCGAGCGTCACCGTGTGCCCGAGCCCGAAGGGGTTCCCGACCGCGAGCACGTGCTCGCCGACGCGCAGCGCCTCGCTCGATCCGAGCGCCGCGACCGGAAGGCCGCTCGCGCCGCGAAGCTTCAAGAGCGCGAGATCGAGCTTCGTATCACGCCCGACGACGTCGGCGGCGAACTCGCGCTCGTCCGCGAGGCGCACCTTCACATCGTCCGCGCCCTCGATCACGTGCGCGTTCGTCACGATGAACCCCTCGGGGTCGATGATGAACCCGGTGCCGAGCGCGGTGCGCGCCATCTGTCGCTCCGGGGTGCGCGGCGCGCGTTCACCTCCGCCGCCTCCGCGCGGGCCGAAGAAAAACTCGAAGGGATCGATGCCGCCGAAGCCCGGTCCTCCGCCGGCGACCTTCTGCGTCGTCGTGATGTTGACGACCATGGGCGTCACGCGCTGGGCGAGGTCGGCGACGTCGAACGTCGCGGGCACGGGCGCGGGCCCGGCGGGCGCGGGCGCTGCCGTGACGGCCGCGGCGGCCTCGGCCGAGACTTGCTGGGCAACCTCTTGCGTAGAGGGCGGCGGCGGCGTCGCGTGCGCCTCGTGCCCGCAGCCGGTGGACCCGAGCAATCCCGTGGCGAGCAAAAGGGCGAGCGCCGAGCGAGACACGAATGAAGACGCGCGCTGGGACGAACGGACGGACATCATGAATTCTCCCCTCGAACCTCCGGGCGAGCGAACCAGCCGAGGCTCCACTTCATTCCGAGCCTAACGGATGAATCGCGATACCGAGTTGCGCAACCCCTCGCGGTGCGGTTGGGACGATCGCATGTCTCCCCGGATGCCGCTGTCCCCTGGCGTAGCGCTCTGGTACCGTTCGCCGCCGGAAGGGAAGCGATGAACGATCTGCGCAAACGCATGGAAGAGCGGCGAATCGGGTTCGTGGGCGGCGGCAGCATGGCGTCCGCGCTCATCCGGGGCCTCTTGCATTCGGCCATGGTCACGCCCGCTCAAATCCGGGCGAGCGATCTGAAGGAACAGCGGCTCGACGAGCTCCGGCAGACGTACGGAATCGACACCACGGATGACAACGAGGCGCTCGTCCGCTGGGCCGACGTCGTCGTCATCGCCGTGAAGCCGCAGATCGTCGACCGTATCCTCGGCGCCGTCGCGGCCGGGCTGAAGGAGGGCGATGTCGTGATCTCCGTCGCCGCCGGCGTGCCGATCGAGGCCATCGAGGCGCGCCTGCCCGAGCGCACGCGGGTCATTCGATCGATGCCGAACACCGCGGCCATCGCGCTCGCGGGCGCCACGGCCATCGCGCCCGGCTCGCACGCCACGAAAGACGACCTCGAGGTCGCCCGCGCGCTCTTCGAGGCCGTCGGCCGTTGCGTGGTGCTCGACGAATCGCTGATCGACGCGGTCACGGGCCTGTCGGGCAGCGGCCCGGCGTACGTGATGCTCATGATCGAGGCCCTCGCGGACGGCGGCGTCAAGGTCGGCCTCGGCCGCGACACCGCGCTCCTCCTCGCGGCGCAGACCGTGTACGGCGCGGCCAAGCTCCAGCTCGAGACGGGCGAGCACCCAGGGCGCCTCAAGGACATGGTCACGAGCCCCGGCGGCACGGCCATCGCGGGACTGCACACGCTCGAAGCCGGCGGCCTGCGCCGCACGCTCATCGACGCCGTCGAAGCGGCCACGAACCGCGCCGGCGAGCTCGGCGAGCAGATGGCGAAAAAGCTCCGGCGCTAACCTCCCCGCATTCCGTCCTCGTCGCCGATCGAGCGCCCTCTGGCTTTCGGCCGCGCTCTTGCTCGTCCGCACGGCATGTCCCCGCCGTGCTCGATGATTTCCCCATCGCCGTCCGATTCTCCAGGCCTTGACGGTCCTCCCGAGGAGAGCTGTCATGCCGTGAATATGCATTCTCGCCTTGCCCTCTGTTTTTCCCTGCTAACGCTTACCTTCTCCTTCTGCGCGTGCAGTGACACCGACGAAGGCAGCGCTCCTGGCACGACCAAACCCTCGTTCGTGTATCCGCTCGACGACGTCCTGCGCCTCCACCACGTGCAGGCCAAGGCCACGCACAACAGCTTCCACGTGGCGAACCCCGATCTCACGGGCGCCGCGTACGCCGTCGATCACGCGCCGCTCGACGTGCAGCTCTCCGAGCAGGGCGTGCGCTGCATCGAGCTCGACCTCCGGTACGACGAGGCGCTCGGGGATTACAAGGTCGCGCACGTGCCTTTCCTCGACGAAGGCAGCACGTGCGCCACGCTCGGCGCGTGCCTCGGCATCGTGAAGCGCTGGTCGGACGCCCACCCGGCCCACCTACCGCTCACGATCATGCTCGACATCAAGGACCTCGCGCCCGGCGCGAACGCGATCGAGGCTTATTTCGGCACCCTGCACGAGAAGCTCCTCGGGGTTTGGCCGGAAGATCGCGTCGTGACGCCCGACGAGGTGCAGGGCGATTACGCGACGCTCGGCGAGGCCGTGAAGACCGAGGGCTGGCCCACGCTCGGCAAGCTGCGCGGCCGCGTGATCTTCACGATGTACAACCTGACCGACGGGTTTGGCAAGGCGTATTCCCGCGAGGGAACGAGCCTCGCAGGCCGGCTCCTCTTCACCCGGACGGTGCCCACGGATCCGCATGCCGCATGGACGCTCTATGACGATCCCACGGTGACGAAGGTGCTCATCGACGAGGCCGCGGCCGCGAACATGATGGTCCGCACGCGCGCCGAGATCGACCTCGACGCCGCGCTCGCCGGCGACACGAAGTTGCGCGATGCGGCGCTCGCGGGCGCCGCGCATCTCGTCACGACGGATTATCCCGCGCCGATCGACGGCTCCACCTATCACGTGGACATCACGGGCGGCACGCCGGCGCGCTGCAATCCCGTGACGGCGCCTGCCGAATGCACGTCCGAGGCGCTCGAAGATCCTCGGTTCATGAAGCCCTGATCAGCGATAGAGGAACGTCACGCTCCGGTACCGGTCGAGCGTTTCGGGGATGCCTGGACCAATTTCCAGCGCGATCTCCGCGCTCTTCTGGAAGTCGATCCGATCCGTGAGCACGTGGAACCGGCACGCGCTCGTGCGAGCCGAGGGCGGCGTGACCTCGGTGCCCCACCATTGCGCGAACGGCGAGGCGTGAGGGCCGGATTCGAAGTAGAACGCGCCATTCAGGTAATCCTCGGTGCCCGTTCCGACGACCGACGTCACGCCGTCGAGCACGGCGCGCTCGTCACCTTCGAGGAAATTGAGCGGTTCGTCGAAAAGGCTGCCATCACCGATTCCGCGGCCTTCCAGCATGAGGCACGTCCCGGCCCAGCGCCCGCGGCCCGTGACGCTCGCGAGTGGATGCTCGGGCCCCGGCGCGGGCGCGACGGTCTCGTTGCGGACGGCGTGGAGATGGCCGAACGGCTCGCTCGGGACGACCTTTTCGCCTCGAATCGAGAGCGTGAAATCGACCTGCTCCGCGGCCGCGCTCGTCGCCGCGAAGACCGCCTTTTCCTTGAATGGCATCGGGAGCCGCAAGGCGAGACGCGCCGTGCCTCCGTCCTTCGACCCCGCAAGCGCGAGGCTCGCATTCTCCGGCGCATCCAGCGTCGCGGCGAAGAGATCCGAGAACGGCAGCAGAATGGCCGGCGCGGCATCATCATCCCAGGTGACCGAAAGCGTGACGTCACGCAGCGTGGCGAGCTGCGCCTCGGCGACCTCGATGGAAAACGCATGAATCGTGGAAGGACCTGCAAGATCGGCCAGCGTGGTCGTTTGTCCGGGCTCCAGGGTCACGGTCTTGGGCGCGAGGAGCGGCTCGCCCGGGATCACCCCCTCCGCCGTGGACGAGAGGACGGAAATCGCCTGGTCCCGCGCGGCGAGGCGCGCCTCGGCCGCCTTGCGCGGCACGGCCTCCGGGGAAAGGACCGCCCCTGCCTGATGATAATAATATTCCAGCGGCCCGAGCCCATCGAGGGCTATCACGATTTTCTTGGAGAAGACGACCGGATAATACCACGCGAGGTGATTCCCCGGCCCATCACCGAACGGCGGCGCGAACATCTCCCCCGCCGTGCCGTCGATCACCGCGGCGAGCGGCTCCTCCACGACGGGGTTCGCCTCGTCGTCGACCCAGATCCGCAGCACCTCGTCGTTCGCCACGAGCCCGTTCCGCAGCGAGCTCGCCGTGAGCCAGAGCCGCGACAGGTAACCCGAACCCGAAAACCGCGAGAGCACGACGCCCCGCACGTACGCCTCGGGGCACGCGGCCTCGTCGTAAATCGGCGGGATGAGCTGGTTCTCGCTGACGGAGGCCTCGCGGCCGCGGCAGACGAAATGGTTCATGTCGCGGTTTCCACGCTCCACGAAATCGGCCGGCGCAGGCGCGCCGCTCAGGCGATCCTGGCTCCCCGTCTGGACGTACCTCTCCTCGCCGAAGACGGGCAATGCCCGGAAATCCGCGAGCGCCGCGAGCGCGGCTTCGTCCGCGAGCTCCTCGCGCGTGCCTGGCGGCGGGAGCGTCACCACGGGGCGGGGATCATCGCTGCAACCGGCGGCGGAAGCGGCGGCGAGGACGAAAAAGGTGGCGCGTGCGCGGCGGATCGTGCGGTCCATCGTCCGTTCAATGTGCGCCGATGCCGCCCCGGAGGCGAGCGTATTTTTCGTGCGCAGCGGACGAGAAAAGTCGGAACCCGCACTTCTCCGGGCGGCGGGAATGGTGCATCCTTCGAGGCGCGCAATGGAATGGACCATCTCCGACACGATCCGCGTGGAAGACCTGGCGGAGGCCCTCGGGACCACGACCGAGGGCGCGCCGCCGCGGAGCCATCCGCCGGACGCCGAAACGCCAGTGCTGCCGCGCCTGTCGCTTTCGACCGGCGCGATCGAGGGCAAGGCACCCGTGCTCTCCTCGCCGGGCGTCGACCTCACCCTCGTGCGGCAGCTCGGGCAAGGCGGCATGGGGGCCGTCTACCTCGCGCATCAGCGATCCCTCGATCGCCATGTCGCCGTAAAAATACCGCACGACGACGCGCCCCGGAGCGCGTCCTTGGCGATCATTCGCGAAGGCCAGGTCGCCGGGGGGCTCGAACACCCGAACATCGTGCCGGTGCACGCGCTCGGGCTCGACGATACAGGGCGGCCGATCCTGGTCATCAAGCGGATTGAGGGCGTGTCGTGGAGCGACCTCCTCGCGGATGCGAGCCATCCGTTCTGGGAGCTCGCGAGCTTCGGGGGCGAATCACGCCTCGTCGCGCACCTCGAGATCCTGATGCAGGTATGCAATGCATTGCATTTCGCCCATACCCGCGGGATCGTCCACCGGGACATGAAGCCCGACAACGTGATGGTCGGCGAATTCGGCGAGGTGTACCTGCTCGATTGGGGGGTGGCGCGGAAGATCGACACGACGCCGGGCAAGGAGGCGGAGCCGCTCGTCGGGACCCCTGCGTACATGGCCCCGGAGATGGCTTGCGGAAAGCCGCACGAGGTCGACGCGCGGACGGACGTGTATCTGCTCGGCGCGACGCTCCACGAGATCCTCACGGGCAACCCGCCGCACGCGCGGCCGAGCCTTTACGACGCGCTTCTTTCGGCGAGCGCGGGGACGCCGCAGGACTACCCGCCCGAGGCCCCGGACGAGCTCGTCGCGCTCTGCAATGCCGCAATGTCGCGCGATCGGGACGAGCGGCCCCCGAGCGCCGCGACATTCCGCGAGCGCGTGGCCGATTTTCTGCATCACCGCTCCTCGCTCGGAATCGCGAATGCGGCGAGCGAGCGGCTCGCGGCCTTGGAGAAGGCCATGGGTAACGGCGGACCTGAGCTCGTCACCAGCGCGGAAATGCTGGGCGGGCTCAGCGAATGCCGCTTCGGCTTTCTGCAAGCCCTCCGCGAATGGCCCGACAACACGCGCGCCAAGGAGGGGCTCGCGCGGAGCCTCTCGCTCCTCGTCGAGCGCGAGCTCGCCCTGGAAAACCCTGCGAACGCCCGCGCCCTGCTCGAACGAATCGAAGGAGATCGCTCCGCGCTCGAAACGCGCGTCGCCCTGCTGGAAGAAAAAATCGAGGAACGCCGGCGGCTCGAGCGGAGGGCCGCGAAGATGGCCAAGGAGATGGATTCCAGCGTGGGTCGCCGCGCGCGGACGCTCTTCATCAGCGCCGTGGTCGGAACCGGCGCCATCGCAATGGGCGCCCTCTCGATCCGCGAAGCGAACACGCGCCGCCCCTCGTCCTGGGCCGACGTCCTCGTCTTCGACGCGGTGATCCTCGCGCTGTTCCTCGCCGGGCTCTTTTTTGGTCGCAGGCGGCTGCTCACGAACCTCTTCAACCGCCGGCTGCTCTTCACCGTCACGGCCTCGTTCGCGCTGAATGCCCTGCACGACGTGCTCTCCTACGCTCGCGGCGAGCACGTCTGGACCTCGGGCGCGATGGGCCAGCTCATCATCGGCTCTTGCCTCGTGGTCACCGCGATCAACAGCACGCTCGAGCTCCTCTGGCCCGCGGCGATCCAGCTCGCGGGCGGCTTGCTCTCGTTTTACGTCCCCTGGGCGACGGGCGCGATCAGCACGATCGGCACGCTCGTCACGGTCGCGCTCGTCCTCCGGGCATCGAAGCCGAGCGGCGCCGCGGAGACGGCTGACGCGCGGCACGACCGCGTGTAGAATGCGCGCGTCTGACCTCATGAAACTCCTCGCCATCAGCGATCTGCACGTCGGATTTCCGGACAATCGAACCGCCGTCGCGTCCCTCGGCGCGCGGCCCGACGATTGGCTCATCCTCGGTGGGGATCTCGGCGAAACGTTCGAGCACGTACGATTCGTGCTGGATACGCTGGCGCCGCGGTTCCGGAAGCTCGTGTGGGTGCCGGGAAACCACGAGCTGTACGTCAACCCCCACGAGCCGGGCGAGCCCCGCGGCGCCGCCCGATATGCGCGGTACATCGAGCTCTGCCGCGAGCGCGGCGTGCTCACGCCGGAGGATCCATATCCCATCTGGGAAGGCGAGGGCGGCCCGCACCTCATCGTCCCCATGTTCCTGCTCTACGATTACACGTTCCGCCCGGACCACGTGCCCGTGAGCGAAGCCGTCGCCTGGGCCGCGGAGCAAGGCATCGCCGCGGCGGACGAGGTCCTGCTCGATCCCGCGCCCTTTCCGAGCCGGCCGGCGTGGTGCCACGCGCGCGTCGCCGAGACCGAAGCGCGCCTCCGCACAGCGCCCGCGCTGCCGAAGGTGCTCATCAATCATTTCCCGCTGCGCCAGGACCTCGTCTTCCTGCCGCGCGTGCCGCGCTTCTCGCCCTGGTGCGGGACGCGAAAAACCACGGATTGGCACGTCCGCTTCGATGCGCGCGTCGTGGTGCAGGGCCATTTGCACGTCCGGCGGACGGTGCACGTCGACGGCGTCCGCTTCGAGGAGGTCTCGTTCGGATACCCGCGCGAACGCCGGAGCGACCGGTCGATCGACGCTTACGTGAAACAGATCCTCCCGACGCCGGAGATCACGCCTTGAGCCCTCTTTCCTTGCCCTCGGGCGCCGCGCACCTCTGGTACGTCGATCCCGACGCGATCGACGATTGGTACCTGCTCGCGGCCTACCATTCCGTCATGTCGCCCGACGAGGCCCGGCAGCAAGCTCGTTTTCGGTTCGCCGAGGGCCGACGCGAATACCTCGTCACGCGCGCGCTCGTCCGCGCCGTGCTCAGCGCGTATGCGCCCGTCGCCCCGCGCGATTGGGTCTTCGTGCGAAACAGCCACGGCCGCCCGGAGATCGCGGGGCCGAGCGGCGCGCCGAGGGTGCGCTTCAACCTCTCGAACACACGTGGCCTCGTCGCGATCCTCGTCGCAGAGGACCGCGAAGTCGGCCTCGACGTCGAGGACACCCACCGGCGCGGCGAGACCGTCAGCATCGCCGACCGCTTCTTCTCCCCGTTCGAATCCGCCTCGCTACGCCGGCTGCCCGCGCATCGCCAGCGGGATCGATTCTTCGATTACTGGACCCTCAAGGAAGCCTACATCAAGGCGCGGGGCATGGGCCTCGCCATCCCGCTCGATCATTTTTCCTACCACCTCGACGAGGCCGGCCCCATTCGTATCTCCTTCGAGCCCGAGCTCCCGGACGCCCCTTCGCGCTGGCAATTCTCGCTCACCTCGCTGGGCGGTCGTCATCGCGTGGCGACGGCGATCGAGCGAAGGCCTGGCGAGGGCCCCGTTGCCGTCGAGATGTTTCGTTGTGTCCCGTTCGAGGACGTGCCGCGGTCGCGTGGATGAGGAGGAACCCCAAGGCCTGACGGTTGTCCCAAGGAAGGCGGCGTCTTTTGCGTTTCACGAAGCACGCCCCCCATCCAAGGAAGACCCGATGGCCGACGGATCCCGCTTCCCCAGGCTCGCTCCCCCGTTCGCGATCACCGGCGCCGCCGCCGGCTGGCTCTCCGCGGGGCTGCTCTCGAACCCGCTTCTCGGCGTCACGTACGGCGAGATCAAACCCCTCGCCGCCCTCGGCACCATGCTCATCGCCGCCGTCACCGGCGTCCTCCTGAAAAAGCTCTGCCTCGGGTGGCGATATTCGTACGAAATCGAAACCCCCAACGCCGAGACCCGCCCGACGTCGGACCGGACCGGGTATCACGTCCTGGTCGTGCTCCTCGCCGGCGCCGCGGCCGGCGCGATGGTCGCGAGCCTCGACCACGCCAGCGACGGCACGCTCGGCGGCGCCGCGAGCGGGGTCTTCTCCGCGATCCTCTTCTTGCCCGTTTGCCTGCTCATCCTCTCGTCCGCGCGCCGCGCCCAGCGGGCCCGCCTCGGCTCGATCGTCGCGGGCAGCGATCGCCGCGCCGTGTGGGGGATCCTCGCGGCGGCCCTCTCCGCGGCCACGCTGCTCGCGGCCCTCGACTGGCCGGCGGCGCACCTGGAGGAGACCGAAAAGCCCATCCCGGCGCTCTTCATCCTGCTCGCGACAGCCCTCGTGACGCTCGTCGTCCTCGCGGCCGACCTTCGTGCTTTGAAGCGCGCGCAGACGGCGCTCGCGCCGGGGCTAGAGGCCGAGAACGACGGGCCCGCGCCGCTCGTGGACCTTGCCGTTCCGCGCGTCGATCTCGGCCTCGGCGACGACCTCGCCTCGCGCCTCGCGCGGAGCGCCGCCGCGTATCGAGGCCGGGATCGCGCGGTCGAGCTCGTCCAGGGCAATCCAGAGCAGGCCCTCGGCGCGCTCCGGCGCGCGGTTCGGCGCGGGGTCACGAGTCTGGCGCTGATGGGCGTGATCCTGGGCGCGCACGGCCTCGCCCAGTCGTCCTTCGTGGCGAAGCTCTACGCCGAGGCTCGTTGCAACACAGGGTTGCCGGCGCTCCTCTGCCAGACGTACCAGGCGCAGGCTATCCAGTCGCGGTAGCCGTCGTCGCGCCCTCGCCCAGCCACGAGAGCAAGAGCGCGTTGAAGCGGTCCGCCTGGACGAGCGTGAGATCGTGCCCCGCATTCGGCAAGAGCTCCGTCTGGATGTGCGGCGCGACGCGCTTCACCCGCGCGATCGCATCCTTCGCCGAATAAATCGTCTCGTTTTCCCCCAGGATCAGAAACGTCGGCCGCGGCAGCGCCTGGAGCTCCTCGTCACGTAGCACCGTCGGCTGCGCCGTGGGCTTCCACGCGAAACATCGCGCGGCCAGGTAGGAGTCCTCGATCACCTCCTCGACGAGCTTCCGGCCCTCCTCGCCCTTCGCCGCCGTGTCCGCGAGCATCCATTGCATGAAGTTCCGCGTGAGCCACGGAATGGGCAGGGCGGTCAAAATGGCGCGCGCCATCCATTTCACCACGATGGGCAGCACCGTGTTCGCCGGCGCGACGAGCACGAGGCCTCGCACCCGCCGCGGATATCGCAGCCCGTACTGGCTCGCGATCCACCCGCCGTACGAGAGCCCCGCGAGCGCGAACTCCGATCGGATACCGAGGCCCGTCGCGACCTCGTCGAGCCAGTACGCGTAATCGTACCCCTCCTTCGCGAGCCGCGAATAGACGCTCTGGCCGCAGTCGTGGATCCCGTCGATGGCGAAGACCTCGAACCGCTCGGCGAGCTTCGCAATGTTCGGCCCCCATTGCAGCGAGCTGCCGGAGATCCCGTGCAAAAGCACGAGCGGCGGGGCGCCCGCGCGCCCGCTCACCCGGACGAACGTCCGTCCGAGGGACGTTTCGATCGTGCGGCCTTCGCAGGGAACGGGCCAGCGCGCGGCGCGCTCGTCGTAGCGGGCAAGGAACCGTTCGCGGGCCTCGGCGGAGCGGAACGGGTGATGCGGGGGGAAGGTCATCTCAGGACACCCGCGAGGCGATGCGGCGCCGGACCTCGGCCACGAAGGCGTCCGGATCCTCGACCGAGACATAAAGCGTCTCGGTCGGAACGCGGACGAGCACGCGCATCGGCTGGGCCGGCGCGAGGCGAATGCGCACCACGTCGTCGTACGACCCGACAACCGCGACCGTATCGACGAAATTGGTTCGCCATCCGAGCCCGCCGAGCAGCGGCCAGCGCGCGCGCTCGACCGAGGTGACCCGCGAGAGCGGGATGCGCTCGTCGAAGAGCCAGCCAAAACGAACGTGGATCTCGTCGCCTTCGATGTCGACGTACGATCGCTCGGCCGTTCCGCCGAATACGGAGAGGAGTGGCTTGACCCAGGTGCTGCGTCGGATCTCGGTTCGCATGGGGCCCCACGATGGCCATCGTCGCCACACGACGCAAGGCGGCAGGTGACGATTCTACCTCGAAATCACGACCGCCGTCGTAGGCCCGTTCTCCGGGGCGCCGGCCCCCGACGCGCCCTGCCAGCCGGCGGGCACGGGTGGGTCGCTCCAATGGAACAGGGTCTCGGCGTCGATCGGCGAGAGGTTCACGCAGCCGGCGCTGGTCGGCTCGCCGAAACGCTCGTGCCAGTACGCGGCGTGCAGCGCGAAGGGCGGGTTGAAATACTGCGTGTGAGGGACGTCGGCGATCCAGAACGAGCGATCCTCGCCTTTTTCGGGCGACATCGTGGCCGCCTTGTCCTTGAACGTCACGTAAAACGTCCCGGTCGGTGTCGTGCTCGCCTTCACGTTGTCGATCCCCTTCACGGGAACACCGCCGGATCCGGGCGAAATCAGCGTGGCGAACACGGGTTTGAGCCCCTCGTACGCGACGAGCGTGCCTTGCGTGATCCGCACGTGCACCCACTTCGTCCCTTCGCGCACGCCAAACGGCAGCTTTTGCCGCGGCTCGACGACCGTCGCATCGGATTGCTCCACCCACACCGGCTGCCCGCCCTCGCGCTCCTTCGTTTCGAGGTACGTGGCCCCCGCGACCTCGGCCGTATGGCCCGTGAGCATCGCATACGAGCGCGCCGGGAACGACGTGCCGGTGCGCTCCATCGCGCCGCCGTCGAGCCTGCGCCATTTCGCGCGTGGTGATTTGCGGAACCAGGCGAGGGGCAAGGCGACGTCGTCCCCGAGGCGAACGCCGTGGAACGAGCTCGGTCGGAACGAGCGCACGCGGTCGGCGGGCACGACCGTGAGGTCCACCGAGAGCAGGAACGTGCGTCCCTCGGCGGAAAACGCCTTCGTGTACGAGAGCATCGACCCATGCGGGATGTTTTGCCGCACGAGATCGAATCGCCCGGGACGCACCATTTTGCCACCTTCGAGGAACGCGGGCAGCGGGTCGGTCGGCGTGATCGGCTCGGTCTGGGCGAGGTCTTCGTGCGCGGAGAGGAATTTCGACAGCGGCTCGAACTTGCCGGCGGGCCCGAGGAGCCTTTCGATGCGCGCCTGCTCGCGCGGCGTGGGCACGCGGTTGTACATCGGCGCGCCATTGGAGATGGCGTATTTGTAGGGGAAGGGTCCCGCCGCGGGCAACGTCGCGTCGAACGCGGGCCGGACCTCGGGCAGCGGCTCGCGCGAGACGAGCGGGTCGTTGCAGACGTACCCGCGCGGCTCGATCGCCCAGAACCCCCGCGCGCACCCGGCCCCGCGCACGGGTTCGGGCTTTTTCAACGCGACCGACTCGCCGACCCGAATGTACCCGAGGTATCGCTCGCCCTTCTTCTCGGGCGTCGGGTAAATCCAGGGAATGCCCTCGACGGCATAAAGGCGCGGCCCGGAAGGAGCCGCCGGCGCGGGTTCGGCCACGGGCGCGGAGGCGGAAGCGGGAGCGGCGGCGGAAGCGGCGGCGGGCGCGGGAGCGGGCGCGGAAGCGGTTGCAGCCACGACCACGGGCGCCTTCGGCGGCGGCGCGGGCATGAGCGCGGGCTCCGCCGGACCACATCCGAGCGCGAGCACGACGGGAGCGAACGGGAAGCCGCGCATCCTGATCCCGAGCTATGCCCCGGATTCGCTCGCCTGCGCAACTCCGCCGCGCCGAAAAACCCGTAGCATCGCGGAACGCCCCATGGCCCCGCGCGCGACCCTCCCCCCGCCCTCGACCGTCCGCCCCCCGAAGGCCCCGAGCCACCTCCAGGCCGAGCTCCTCGCCGCAGCCTGGGAAGCCTTCTCCGCGCTCCTCTTCGTCTGGACCGTCGTCCCCGACGCCCTCTCCGCAGCCTTGCCCGTCGCCATCACCATCGGCGTCGTCTCCCTCTCCCTCTCCGCCCTCGCCGGCCCAGCGCTCGTCCGCCGCGGATCCCGCGGCCTCTTCGTCGCCGCCCTCGTCCGCACCCTCTCCTGGCCCCTCTCCGTCAGCCCCCTCGTCCCGCACATCGGCTCCCGCGTGCTCTTCGCCGCCGCCGGCTTCGGCCTCATGGCCGGCGGCATCCGTCGCGCCTTCTACCGCCGCTTGAACCCGTTCGCCGACGCTCCCACCGACGCCCGCAACCTCCGCGACAAACTCGCCGAGTCCGCCATGGTCGCCGGCATCGTCGGCGGCCACACCCTCATGCTCTTCTGCGTCGCCTTCCTCCGCACGCAGAGCCCCGTCCTCTTCAAAGCCTGGCTCGAAATCGTCCCGGCCCTCGCCCTCGTCGGCACCATCGGCTTCACGCTCGCCGTCCGCCCCGCCACGCGCCACGTCGCCCGCGCCCTCGCCGCGGGCCCGAACGGCGACCGCGCCATGCACGAGCGCGCCATCGCCCAGGCCGAGGCCCTGCCGAACACCCTCTCCTACCTGAACTTCACCGTCTGGTCGGCCTTCATCACGATCGGCGTCTTTTACGCCCGACCCGGCCGCGCCGCCTGGTCCGTCGCCGACGCCGTCATGGAGATCTGCCTCGGCATCCTCTTCGCCTTCGGCGTCTCCTTCTACCAGCGCGGCTGGGACCTCGACACCGTCGCGCCCCTGCTCGAACGGCTGCGAGCCTGGACCGGCCGGGGCGCGGCCATGCTCGCCGAGCCCATCACCCTGCGCCGCCGCATGCTGCGCGATTTCGGCCTGCCGCTGCTCTTCACCACCACGCTCTCCCTCTTCTCCTCCGTCGGTCTCTACCGCGCCCTCTCCGTCGGCAGCGATCTCCGCCAGGACATCGACGCCATCGCCGCCCTCATCGCCGCCTTCGCCACCATGGTCGTCGCCGCATTCGGCGTCGTGGCCCGCGCCGCGCGTGAACTCAGCCGCCCCCTCGCCGTCCTCGCCGGCGCCGCCGATCTCGTGGCCGGTGGCGCACTCGACGCCGCAGCGCCGCCCGTCACCGGGCCCGTGGAAGTCGTCGGCCTCGGCGAGAGCATCGAGCGGATGCGTGTGCGGCTCGCCGGCACCATCGCCGAGCTCGAACGCGAGCGTGCCGGTCTCGAAGAAAACGTCGTAGCTCGCACAGCCGAGCTCACGAAGACATTGGACGAGCTCCGCCGCGCCCAAGCCGCGCTCGTCCAGGGCGAGCGTCTCGCCTCGATCGGCGAGCTCTTCGCCGGCGTCGCGCACGAGATCTACAACCCCCTCACGGCCATCGCCGGCGCCGCAGCCCCCCTCGAACGCCTGTCCTCGGAGCTCGGGCAAACCCTCGCCGCCTTCCGCGCCGCCCTGCCGGAACTCTCGCCAGCGCGGCGAAACGAGCTCGAAAGCACGATGAAGGAGCTCGACGTCGACGCCGCGCTCGAAGACCTCGTCGGCATCTCGCACCTGCTCCGCCGCGCCAGCGATCGCGCCGTCCGCATCGTCGGCAACCTGAAAAGTTTTTCCCGGTCACCCGGCGAGGTCGTGCCCACGGACCTCGTGGCCGGCATCGAGGAGACCCTGGTGCTGCTCGGCCGCCGTCTGCGCGACGCGGGCATCGAGGTCGAAAAACGTTACGGCGACGTGCCCGAGGTCCTCTGTCGCTCAGGCGAGATGAGCCAGGTCTGCATGAACCTGCTCGTCAACGCCATCCAAGCCGTCGAGAGCGACGGGCGCTCCGGCAAACCGACCCCGCGCATCGTCATCGAGGCCCGTCGCGACGGCGGCGCAGCCCTCGTCGCCGTCAGCGACAACGGCCCAGGCGTCCCCGAAGACATCGCCTGCCGCATCTTCGAGCCCTTCTTCACCACAAAACCTCGCGGCCAAGGCACCGGCCTCGGCCTGTCGATCTCGAGCGACATCGCCCGGCGGCACGGCGGCGCGCTGTCCCTGGAGCGCGCCGAGAGCGGCGGCGCACGGTTCGTCTGTCGAATCCCGCTGGCCTGATCGCTCGCTGTCCCGTCGCGCCGGGGCTCTGCCCCGGGCCCCGCGGGGGCTGTTCGCCCCTCGACCCGAACCAGGGCAAGCCCTGGACCATTTGGGGAAGAACTGCGCGATGCGCAGTTCTTCCCACAGGCCCGTGGCAAGACCAGAGACAGCGTTGCCAGTCACGGCGGTCTTGGTTGGCAGGGCCTTCGTTGGTCTTGACCTGGCCTGTTCGATGAACTGCGCATCGCGCAGTTCATCGACCCCGAGTCCAGCGCTTGCGCTGGTCCGGGTCCAGGGGCGGACAGCCCCTGGTGGGGCCTGGGGCAAAGCCCCAGTGCAGCGGCTTCGACACGAGACAGCCGTCAGATCCCCAGCATCCAGATCGTTCCATCCCGACAAGCTGCCACCAGCTTGTCATCGCCTGCTGGCTGGATCGCCACCGGCGCTGCGCATAGCTTCTCGCTCACGAGCGCCACGTTCCCATCTGGCCGCGCCACCCCGACGCGCCCGTTTTGCCGCGCGAACGCCACGCGCCCCTCTGCGTCCACGATCATCGCTGGGCTCGGCCGTGCATCGGCTGGCGCGTTGAAAAATCCTGTCGCCGCTGCCGTCCCGGCCGGCGCCGCCGGATCTGGGGCCGCCGGCTGCGCCCCCTTGTCGAGCACCATCCGCAGCCGCTCGTTGCCTGCTGCGTCCACCCCGAAGAGCAGTCCCGTCGACGTCGAAAACATCGCGAACCCCCGCGGGTGGATCGTCACCGGCTCGTCGTACGTCCCGAGCCCCACGTCGCCGGCCCGCACGTGCGTGAGCCCCGTCTTGAGGTCGAGCCCCACGAGGGTCTTGCCGTTCACCACTGCGAGCAGCGTCCGCCCGCCTTCGAGCGCTGCTCCGCGCCGCAGCGGCCCGCCGAACGTCCCGACCTTCTTTGGCGGGTTCGGCGGCCGGAACACGTAGACACCGCCGGCCTCGCCCGTTGCGATCGTCCCTTCTGGACCCTCGATCAGCGCCCCCACCGCACGCTCCGGCAAGCTTGCCCGCGCCCGCACCCCGCCGTTCGCGTCGAGCTCCACGAGTGCCCGTCCCCCGACGACCACGCTTCCGTCCGAACGCGCGAGCGGCGCCACGTCGAGATCGCGGCCTCGTTGCCCGAGCGGCGTCGCGAACTGCACCCGACCGTCCCGCCCGAGGCCTACCGCCGCGCCCGCGCTCGTCACGAGCAGGATCGTCCCGTCGCTCGTCAGCACGGGCGGCGCGATGGCTGGCGCGCTGCCGAGCCGCGTCCGCCACACCTCCTTGCCGTCCGGCGAATACGCGACCACCTCCGGCACCGTCAGCGCCGTGTAGATCCGCCCCGTCTCGTCCACGACCGGCGGCACCTCGATCGTCCCGCCGAGGTGCCTCCGCCACTTGTCGACCGGCGGAAACGGCAGCCTCGATCGACTCTGCCCCGTGCGCCGCGCGTCCACTCGCTCGCTTGGCGCGTGCCCGCGCGGCGGACCTACGACCACCGTGTACGGCCGCGTCGTGTCGATGCCTTCCGCGTGCGCGATCTCCGGCGCCGGCTGCGCGCAAAACCCTGCCACCACGGCGAGGGCTGCCCCGAGGCGCGACGGTGTCTTCATGCTCATTTCCGCTCTCCGGGCATCGTGAACGCCACCTGGATCTCCGGCACCACGCTGCTACCCGGCGCGCTGAACGGTTTTCCGAGTTGACCGTACGCCGTGATCACGTCGCCCGCCTTCGCCGGGTTCGGGAAGCCGTGCACGAGCCGCACCCGGCAAGGACCTTGTCCCTTCGGACACCCCTCCTTCGCCGGCACGTCGAGCAAGAAGATCGTCTGGTGGTTCTGCGTCCGCGCCTCGACGATCTCGCCCGACACCACCGCGGCCTTGCCCACGTCACTCGCCTGCGTCGAGGCGAACGCCGTGTAGCCGAGCGGTTTGTCCGTCATGAACTCGTGCGCCGCGGCCGCGAGCTTCTCCACGCGCCGCACCGCGATCGGCACGATCCGCGGCGCCATCCCGGGCGCCTTCGCGCGCACCTCGATGTTCGTCGATCCCACCGACGACACGCTCATCCGCTGCGCGAACGATCCGTCCGCGGACACCTGGATCGGCTTGCCCGCCGCGAGCACCTCCGCGCCCTTCATCGTGCGCCCTGCGAGCACGAACGTCTCGCCGTCCACGATCACGCGCGGCCCCGGCGCGTCGATGTGCAGCGGCACGATCCCCACCGCGACGTCGACCGCGCCCTCCTCGCGCGTGCCGCCTTCCGTCTGCACCACGTACGGCACGCGGCGCTTGAGCGTCGCGGGTTCGTCCGCGGGCCCCGTGCAATCCGCGGCCACGTCGATCACGTGCACCGCGGGCCCGTCCTTCACCGCCGCGGGCTTGCCGTCGATCGTGATCTCCGTCCCGCCCACGGCCTCGACCGCCACGTGCACCGACGGTTTTTCATTCGCGAGCCCCGTGAGATCCGGCCGCAGCCGGTAACTCACGTGCACGCTCACGCCGACGGACTCGTCGCGCCCGCTGCCCGGCCTGTCGATCGAGACCTTGAGCCGGTTCTCGCCGAGCGCGAGCGGCGCGGGCAAGGTCACGAGGGCCGTGTGTTTCTTGATGTCCGCGCTCGCCGCGCCGATCTGCACCTTCGTGCCGTCGGGGCAGCTCTTGCACTCGATCTCCACGGCCTCGCGGCCCTCGGGCGTGGCCTTCACCCGCGCCGTGAGCGGAGGCGGGCTGCTGTAGAGCAACGTGAAGACGACGGCGAACACCACGAGCAAACCCGCCGTGATGATCACCGGCAGCGCGCGCTTTCGGTTCTTGCGCGCGCGCTCGCGCACGACCTCGCCGCCGCGCGGCTGCATGGGCGGCAAGACGAGGCGCTTGCGCGCGAGCTTGTCGCGGGAGCTCGGCCGCGGGTTCTTGCCGCGGTACCGCTCCATCTCGTCGGGCATGATCGTCGCGCCGAGCTCGTGTGGCATCTCGCGCTCGCGACCCGCAGGTTCGCCGTCGACGATCGGCGCACTCGCGCGGAGCGGCGCGATGCCCGGCCGCGCCACGCCGAGCAACGTGCCCTCGGCAGGCGGCGGCGCCTTGACGGCGGGCGCAGCGGAAGGCGAAGCGGCGTTCGGGACGGCGACGCCGAGCAACGTCTGCGCGGGGGCGTGCGCCGGCGCGGGCTTCCGGCCTTCGGACGGCGCGAGGGCAGGCATGCCGACGATCGTGCGGTTCTCGGGCGACGGCGGGACGACGGGCCTCGCCGGGCCATTCGAGCCGGGTTTCACGAGGGTCGGCGCGTCGGGATCAACCGCCATCGACGCGTTCGGGCCCTTGGCGAGGTCCGACAGCGACACGCCCACCATCGTGCGCGCGGTGGCGGCGCCTTTCTGCGCCGACGCGAGCGTGGCCAGCGCAAAGCCGCACCCGCCACAGGTGGCGGCGCCGGGGCTAGCCTTGGTCCCGCACTCGGGGCAGTGCATCAGGGCGGATACTACCGTGGAAGCTCGCCAGGGGAAGCCCCCCCTGGCCTGGGCCGTCGCGCCGGGGCGCTGCCCCGGGCCCCGCGGGGGCTGTTCGCCCCTCGACCCGAACCAGGGCAAGCCCTGGACTCGGGGTGGAAGAACTGCGCGATGCGCAGTTCTTCCAACGGGCCGGTGGGACGGTGTTGCTGAGCGCAGTGGCAGCGCGGCTGTCTGGTCGTGTCAATCGAGTGCGAACGCCTGCGCGGTCGTCCTTGCATCGGCGCGAAGGCGCCCGGGACACGTGCACAGCGCGGGGTGCGCCGGAGCCAATGGGGCCGTGACGACGTGAGCAGCGCCCCTGCGTCGATGCAAGCGCGGATAGGAACACGTCAGGGCGACGCTGGGACGCGCGCAAGTGCTCCCGCGCCGCGTGCTCGGCGTCCGTTGAACGCGTGCAAGGCACGCGGCGCAGGTCGTTTGGAGCGCCTTGCACGCGTGGAACACCCACCGAGCAGCCGCCATCGGGCGATTCGCACGCGCGCAAGGCGCGTCGTGCTGGCCGCGTGGTCCAAGGCACGACCGTCCGTCCGTCCGACTCGGTGACGAGCGCGCTCACGTGCCTGTCGAAAGATCCCCGGGCACGCGGGCAGCGCGCGCGGCCCAGGAGGATCTCGCGAGGTCGTGGGGGTCATTGCCCTCGACCAACGCGGCGCAGTCCGCCACGCAGGTGTCGCAGAGGAAGATGCCCTTGGGCCCTTTGATCAGCTTCTTCACGCTCGCTTGCGGGAGGTCGCAGAACGAGCACGCGACGTCCGCATGGCGTGAGCCACGACGAACGTCCGGGATGATGTGTGCTAGCCTCGAGCTATCCATTGTCGAGGGGGGCGCGTCGTCTCGCGTTACGAGGATGCAAGCGGCGCGTGGGCGCACACGTTCGACGGCGCATGCAATCATCGAGGAATGCACGCATGGAAATCCTTTTCGATGCAGACGTGCTGAACGAATTCGAAACGCTTCACGATGAGGCCATCAAGTTGACCGCCGCAGGAAACGTAGGCGCCGCCATTCCCATGATCCAGCTTGGCCTATCCATTCTCGAAAACACCTTTGGGCCGGAGCCTCTTCAGGTGGCGTATGCACTGAAGAACGCCGCGGATCATTACGACAATCAGCACGCAGACCACCGGGCGAATTTGCTCTATCAACACGCGATCCTCCTCGTTGAAAAAGCAACGGGACCGGACAGTCCGGAGATGTTCTCGTGGCTGACTCATTTGGCCAGGCGGTACAGATCACGCGGAGATCATCGGGCCGCAGAACCATTGCTCGCCCGCGCGATTCAATGTATGGCGCGAGGTGCGGACCCGGAAGATCCCATTGGCAGCGGCTTCGGATGGGCCATCGAAGAAGGTCAGCTGCTCCACGCAGAAGCGGCCAAGCTCCGTGATCGAGATCATTATGATGCAGCCATTTTTCTCGCAAAAAGCGCACGCACATTGCTGGAGAATGGCTTCGGAGGCCCCTCTGACTTGTCTTCGACATCGAGTTACATCCTGGGAACGACGTACGCGCGAAAGAAAGACTACCCCAACGCCGAACTGGAGCTCCGACGCGCGATTGTCAGTGGCGAAAAATTGTTGTCACCACACCATCTCACATTGGCCACTCCGCTCCAGGATCTTGCAAGACTGTATGCCGCAAAGGAAGACTACGCCCAAGCCGAAGCACATTACGCAAGAGCCATCGACATCTTGAAAAAGACGTGTGGACCCAACGACCCTCGCGTTGGGATGGCGCTCGATCGATTTGCGGAAATGTACTTCCTGAAAAACGATTAAGCCAAAGCCGAATCGCTGTGCCGGGAGGCGCTCGCCATCCTCGAACGAGCGCTGGGACCAAACCATGCCCTTGTTGCGAAGCTATCCTTCCAGATCGGGGTATTGCGCGAATTTCAGATGGATTCCACCTGGACCCAGTTGCGCTACGAGCTCGCGCTGTCCACGATGGAGAAAGCGGTCGGTCGCGATCATCCCGCGGTGGCGTCCATGCTCGACCGCATGGCAATCGTCAAGACCAACGAAGGACATTACGACCATGCCATTTCGTTGGCTCGACGAGCAATTGCCACACGACAAGCAGCATTCGGAATGAGCCATCCGGGCATCACGGACTCACTCCTCGTATTGGCTGACATTCAAAACCAAAAGGGAGACTTCGACGAGGTAGAGCGTCTTTGTCGGCGGGTCATCGACATCAACGAAAAGACAACGGAAGCGTGCCATCCCGGTGTATCGCACGCCATGAACCTTCTCGCGGATCTCTTGCTCCGCCGAAAGAAAGACTTCGATGCTGCGGAGGCACTTTTTCAGCGCTCGCTGGCCATGACCGTGGAGACATTTGGAGCAGACAACCCCGACGTTGCGATTTCGTGGAACAACCTCGCCATGCTTTACAGTTACAAGAAGCAATTTTCGAAGGCCGAGGAATATTTTTTCCAGGCGCTGACCATTGGCGAAAGAGCACTCGGGGCGGGGCATCTGCAAGTGGCCGTTCTTCTCCGCAATCTCGCGACGATGTATATCGTCTGGGGCAAGCCGGAACATGCCGTGAAACACCTCGCACGGACGGTGCACACAGAAGATCGGCATATTGCGATGCGTTTGACCGTCGGGTCGGAGGAGCAAAAGCGGAAGCACATGAACCTCCTCTGGCGCTCGACGAACGACGCCATTTCACTTGTCGCCCACGACGCCCCCAACGCCTCGCAATCGAAGGAACTCGCTCTTCGGACCATTTTAAATCGTAAAGGTCGAGTGCTCGATACGATGACCGACAACTTCTCCACGCTGCGCCGATTCTTGACGACGGCGGATGGCAAGCTGTTCGAGCGCCTGCAGCGCGTCTGCGCGGAGCATTTCGCCCTCGTGTGGCGCGGATCCATCCGTCCGCCCAAGGTCGAAGACCTGTTGGCCCGCGCGCGTCTCGATCAAGAACGGCAACAACTCGAAATCGCCATGAGTCATCGGTGCGGCGAGCTGCGGGGCGAGCTGCAACCGGTGACGATTGAGCAAGTGCAAGCTGCAATCCCCGAAGGTGCAGCGCTCGTGGAGCTATTCCTCTATGTACCCGTCGTTCATGATACCGACGAATTCAAACCCGGTCGTTATGTTGCCTATGTGCTACTTCGCGATGGCGCGATTTCCTGGGTGGACCTCGGCGAATCCGATGCCATTCACAAGCTGACCGTGGAGTTTCTCGCGGCACTTCGACGACCCACGCCGACGACGCGCGAATTCGGTGATGTCGACACTGCCATTGCGGAGCATCGCACAGCGGCCCGAACGCTCGATGCTCTCATCATGCAACCCATCCGGCGTTTGCTCGGCCCAATTCGTAAGATTCTCTTGAGTCCCGATGCCTTGCTGAACATCGTGCCGTTTGGTGCGCTCATCGATGAAGATGGTCGCTACGTCATCGAAAATTACGAATTAAATTACTTGGCAAGTGGCCGCGATCTCTTACGCCTTGCGGACCACTTCCAATCGCGCCAAGGTCCCGTCGTCATTGCCGCCCCCGATTACGAACATATCACGCCCATTGCTCCGGATGCGCAGGAGAGCGTCGCGCGGGACCCTACTCGTGATGCGCTGCGTGGGTTGTCTTTCCGTCCGCTTCGCTTTGCCGCGCAAGAAGGTCGCGCGATTGCACGAAAGATCGACGGTTCCACGTTGCTGATGGGAGAGGCGGCCACCAAAGGCGCCTTGATGAAGGTAGCCGGGCCAAAGCTGCTCCACATTGCGACGCATGGCTTTTTTCTGCAGGGCCCATCGACGCAGGAAGCGCCCTCGCCATTCGATGAGGGTTTGTTCGGTTTTGATCGCCCCACGCATTTCAAATCGAACGTGGACAACCCGCTCTTGCGTTCGGGCATCGCGCTCGCTGGTGCAAATCGCGGGCACGAGAATCAGGCGCTCGGCATTCTGACGGCGTTCGAGGTTTCGCAACTCGACCTGCTGGGGACGAAGCTCGTGATATTGTCGGCGTGCAAAACGGGCCTGGGTGAAATCGCCAGCGGTGAAGGTGTCTATGGATTGCGTCGAGCCCTCAGCATTGCCGGCGCGGAGACGCAGGTCATGAGTCTATGGAGCGTGGATGATGCGGCGACGTGTGAATTGATGGAGGCTTATTACGACAAGTTGCTTGCGGGGGAGGGGCGCGTAGAAGCCTTGCGTCGAGCCCAGCTCGAAATGCTAGGCCACCCTGATCTCGCGCATCCGTATTACTGGGCTTGCTTCATTGCGTCGGGAAATGATGCGCCCCTCCGCTCATCTGCGGAGACCGTTGACGAGGGGGGCCGCCCTGACTCGGCCTCTAGCGAGCGTCGCTGACCGCGGCGGGCTCGGCGCGCACCATTTTTGCAAAGTGCGTATCGAGCCAGCGCTCGGCCTCCGCGAGATCGGGCGTGCTGCGAAACGCCTCGGCGCGCTTGAGCACGTCGATGAGCAGCTTCTCTTCGTGGACGGGGTAGGCCAGAGACAGCTCTCCGTGCGCGAGGTGCGTTTCCCAGCGGGCGCGCACCGCGGCCCAGAACGCGGCGGTCTCCTTCCAGTAGCGCTGAGCCGCGCTGAGCGGATCGTCGATGCGGGTGTACTCGTTGAAGCCGAATTCCCGAACCAGCGGGCGCTCGACACCGTCGCGGCGGATGACCTTGGTGTTGTCCTGCTCGTGGGTCCAGCCCAGCGGCGTGATGGTGTGCCGGTTCTCGGCGACAATCAGATCGTAGTCTTTGCGCTTGGAATACTCGCGGCGCGGGAGCGGGCGCAGCGTCGTCTCCGAGGTCCAGGTCGACGAGCTCTTCTGATGCACCCAGGTGCCGCTGCCGGCATAACGTGGCGCATCGTTGACTTCGTAGACGAGCTGGGTCCACGTGCCTGCGCGTTCCTGCTCGCTGCGCGTGCGCCGGTCGAACCGCTGCGCGCCGAGGAACCGGAAGTGATCAGGCGCCTCGTAAACCCACACCTGGCGCCAGTGCTTCACCACCATGCCCGCGGGAAGCACCAAGAGGTGCTGGAGCTCGATGCGTCGCGGCTCGTCGCTCACCACCACCACGGCCTCCGTGCCGGTCACGTCCTTCGAGGGGCGCGGGAGGTAGCCCGGCTCGAGGAGCGTTGTCTCGTCGAAGTGGAACGACACGCGGTAGCTGCCGGCCATCGAGAGGATCGCGCGGCGGTCGCAGTCGAAGGCAGCAACGCCCGGGCCGCACCAGGCCTCGGTGCGGGGGACTCCATGGGCGAGCCGCTCGGCTCGCGAGCTCCCTGCATGTCCACATCCCACGAGCATCGTCGTCGCCAGAGCCAGAGCCACAGTGCGCATGCGGAGGCTCGTAGATGAAGTTGCTAATGAAAGTCAATATCTATGAAGGGCACCGCACGAAACGAACGCGCGCAGCCTTTCGCCGCTGCGATTGGCAACGCCGTCTCTGGTCTTGCCACCGGCCCGTTCGATGAACTGCGCATCGCGCAGTTCATCGACCACGAGTCCAGCGCTTGCGCTGGTTCGGGTCGAGGGGCGAACAGCCCCCGCGGGGTCCGGGGCGGCGCCCCGGCGCGGCGGCGGCCCCAAAAAGAGACGTCAGCTCAGCGGCTCGTGGTGATCGTGCGCGACCACGCCGCGCTTCCAGTGCCCTGAGGCGTGGATTCGTGCGCGCGCCCAGCCTTGCTCGCGCACGAGCATGCGCATCACTGCGGCGGTCTCGGAGGCCTCACCGGCGAGCCAGGCGAATCCATTGCTCGCATCGGGAAGCTCGGCTGCGCGCACGATGTCCACGAGCTGCTTTGCTACGTCGCCCGCTCCGCCCGCGTCCGCACGGTGCACCCAGCGGGTCTCCACGCCTGGCTGGACAAGCTCGGGCCATGCGACCTGGTCTTTCGTGTCCTCGACCAGCGCCACCACGAAATTGTGCACGGTCGCCGGTGTCTCCTCGAGACGACGTACCATCTCCGGCAACGCCGTCTCGTCGCCGACGAAGAGCTGCCAGGCTGGTTGCAGCCGGAGCAGGCGCGAGCCGCGCGGCCCGGCGAGGCCCAGCACGTCGCCTGGGGTCGCGCGTGCCGCCCAGGAGGAGGCGACGCCATGCCCGTGCAACAGGAAGTCGACGTCGATGGTGTCCGCGTGCCTTGCCCTGATGGTGTAGTCGCGCGCGATCGGACGTGCGCCCGGTGGCGGCTTTATTTCGCCGCGCTCGTCGATGACGGGCAGTGCAGGCTCGGACTGTCCCTCGGCGGGGAACAAGAGCTTCACGTGGTCCTCGGGTGCCAGGGATATGAAGCCCTCGAGTTCGGGACCGCCGAGCGTGATGCGACGCATACGTGGCGAGAGATCGCGGACGCGGGTGACGACCAAACGGCGAATCTTCAGCGGGTGACGAACGAGCTCGAAGGGCGAGTCTTCACGGTTCATCGAGGACACTCCTGCGGAGACGAAGGTGGCCGGTCACCAATAACACTGGGGAAATTTATGCAACGAGCGAATCGGTGTGTTGGACGAAAGGTCTACGATGCGGCCATTCGCCGCCTTGAAGCAGACGCAGACCAGGAGCCCGAGCCGCTTCGCTTCCGCCCCCGCTTCCACTTCCGCCCCCGCTTCCGCAACATCTCCGCTGTTGACAGCCCCCTCGCGGCGCGCGAAACCATGGGCGCGTTCTTAACGGCAGGAGGCTGACTTTGCTGAAGCACCTCAACATCGACGAGATGGTGGCGATCATCGCGCCCTGGGTGGACGAGTCGAAGCGCAAGAGCGTGTTCCTCTCCATCCCGGAGATCGCGCCGCTGCATGGCAAGGTGCTGAAGGCCTACGAGGCCGTGATCAGCATCCCGCAGACCAAGGCCACGCCGACTGCGCTCGCCTCGATCCTCGAAGAGGAGACGCTCGTCGACGCGCGGCACGATCACCTCGCCCGCGCCATCTCGCTCTCGCTCGACGCGCGCGCTGAGCTCTACCTCGCGGGGCATCCGCCCGACTTCGCGCGCGCGGCGCGGGCCCGGGACATCTCGCGCAAGTTGTTCCCGACGGGCCTGGCGATCGTGAACGCGTCGCTGCTCGCGGAGTCGGGCAACACGGCGCGGGTCGCGCGGCTCGTGCGGGAGGAGGAGCCCTGGATGAGCGACTTCCTCACGGAGATCCCGGCGGGCGCGCCCCCGCATACGCTGAAGGACGTGGTGGACGCGTGGATCGCGACCGGCGCGCGCCTGGCCGAGCTCGAGAACGCGCGGACGGAGCTGCTCGCGAAGGAGGCGGCGACGCCCGAGGGCGTGCTGTCGCCACAGGCCGCGCGCAGCTTTTGGCTCCGGGTGGTGTCGCAGGTCCTATCGAACCTGGAGCTGTCGGAGGCGCCGGCCGAGTACATCGAGGCGATCCGGAGGCCGGTCCTGCGTGCGTCCGAGCGGGCGGAGCGGCGGTATGCGGGCGAGAAGAGCGCGCCGGACCCGATGAACGACGATACGTTGCCGGCCGACGGCTGAAGGGAAGTTGGCCCATCGCGGCGCCTGGCGCTAAGCGCGCTGTGTGCTGGCCAAGCGCATCATCCCGTGCCTCGACGTGAAGGACGGACGCGTCGTCAAGGGCGTCCAGTTCGTCGGGCTCAGGGACGCGGGCGATCCCGTCGAGGCCGCCCGGCGCTACGACGAGGCCGGCGCCGACGAGATCACCTTCCTCGACATCACGGCCTCACACGAGAAACGCGGGACGCTGCTCGACATGGTGCGCGCGGCGGCCGATCAGATCTTCGTGCCGCTCACCGTGGGCGGCGGCGTGGGGAGCGAGCGCGACATCGAGGCGTTGCTCGACGCGGGCGCCGATAAGATCGCGATCAACACGGCCGCGGTGCGCGAACCGGAGCTCGTGGAGCGGGCGGCGGCGCGGTGGGGCGCGCAGGCGATCGTGGTGGCGATCGATGCGAGGCGGGTCGGGACGGAGGAGCCGGCCCGGTGGACCGTCGTGACGCACGGGGGGCGGCGGGAGACGGGGCTCGACGTGATCGAGTGGTCGAAGCGGATCACGGGGCTCGGGGCGGGAGAGATCCTGCTGACGAGCATGGACCGGGACGGGACGAAGGCTGGCTACGACCTCGCGCTGACGCGGGCCGTGGCGGACGCGGTGAGCGTGCCGGTGATCGCGTCGGGGGGCGTGGGGACGCTCGAGCATCTGTACGAGGGGCTCGTCGTGGGAGGGGCGGACGCGGCGCTCTGCGCGTCGATCTTCCACGACGGGACGTACTCGGTGGCGGAGGCGAAGGCGTACCTGGCGGGACGCGGGGTGGCGGTGCGGCAAGGCGAACCGAGGAGAGGTGGGTCGTGAATCGGGCGAACGTGACGCTTTCGGAGGTCCTCGGGGCCGCATCCGCGCGGGCCGCGGCGATGGTGCCGGAGAGCGCGGGCTACCTCGTGCTTTCGCTGTGCGACGCGCTCGGGAATCTGCCGATCCGGGTGGACCCCGCCGCCGTGACGCTGTCGGCCGAAGGCGTGGTGGCCGTGAACCGGCAAGGCGAGGTGCTGTCCGGCGCGGAAGCCGCGCGCGGGCTGCGGGAGTTGCTCGGGCGGCTCCTCGCGGTGACGGCAGGCGGAGCGCCGGGGCTTTCCGCGGTGGCGAGGGCAAGGGCGCAGGCCGCCGAGCGAGGTCCGGGCGTGGTGGCGGCGGAGATCGAGGCGGCGCTGGTGCCGCTGAATCGGGGTGCGGCGAAGCGGACGCTGGCGAGGTTGGCCAGGGAGACGGCGCGCGCGGTGGAGGCAGGGCTCGTGGTGGAGCCGGCGCCGCTGCCGGCGCCGGTGGTGGTGGCGGCTCCGGTGCAGGCTCCGGTGGTGGTGGCGGCGCCGGCACCCGCTCCCGTGGCCGCTGCCGCGCCCGCGCCCGCTCCCGTCTCCGCGCGCGTGGCCGCTCCCGCGTCCGTGACCGTGGTGGACAAGGTCGTTTCGGTCGCGGCCATCCCTTCCCTGCCGCCGGATCTGCTGTTCACCGCGCCGCCCTCGGGGCCGCTGCGCGAGGCGACGCCGACGCTCCAGGATCCGATGTCGATCGAGACGACCGACGCGACGCCGCTCTGCAGCGTCGATCTCGCCCTGCTGGAAGCGCCGGCCGAGAGCGAGAAGTCGAGCCCCGCGGCGGCGGTGTTGCCAGCGTCGGAGCCGGTTGCGGCGCAGGCGCAGGTGCCGGTCGTGCCCGCGGTGGCGGAGTCGACGTTGCTTTCCGCGCGGGAAGCGGCGGTCGAGCTCTTGCCGCCGGCCGAGGCGTCGCCCGCGGCGGCGCCGGTGTCCGTGAAGGACGCCGGGACACGCGTGACCCACGAGTCGACGTGGCCCTGGCCGGTCGGGCTCGGGATGCGGCCAGAGGCGCCACCGCCGGGATCGGCGCGGCCTGTCGCGGCGCCGCCTTCGCGGGTGGAGGAGGCGCGGGTGGAGGAGGCGGCGGCCGTGGTGCATGCGGTGCCGTCGGAGGTGCCGCCTTCGGCCGAGGAATTGCGGAGCTTCGAGTTCGAGGTGCTCACGCCGCTACCGTCACCGGCCGTGGAAAAGGGCGTGGAAGCGCTGTCGCTGTCGGGATTCTCGGGCATCGTGGAAGCGCTCGAGCATCCAGCGACGGAGCCGCCCGCGTCGGTGGTGGATCCGGTATGGGTGGCGCCTTCGGTGTCCGTGAAGCCGGTGGCGGTGGAGCCTGCGGTGGCGGAGGAGCCGGCGGCGGCGGTCGTGGAAGAGGCACCCGCGGAGGCGGCCTTCGTGGCGGCGCCCGCGAAGGTGGGGCCGGACCGCGTGGACGAGCTGCTGACGCGATTCGCATTGCCGGAAGGCGGCGAGGAGGCGTTGTTCCGGGCGACGGCGTCGAGCTTGAAGGAGCTCGCGGGGCTCGCGCCGACGCCCTACGCGCCGGAGGTCCTGCCGGCGATCCGGATCCCGGCGCGGCCGGAAGGCAAGAGCCCGGAATGGCTGCCGCAAGTACGCAAGGAGCCGGCGGAGCTCGCGCCGGCGCCGCTGGTGCCGGTTTCACGCAGAATGGGGGCGCGGGTGCTTTTGCCGCTCGCGCTGTTGGTGGTGGTGCTGGCAGGGACGGGGGTGCTCGCCTGGGCAAGACCGGGCATTTTCGCGCGCGTGCCGCGGTTCTGGAAGGCGGTGCCGAGCGAAGGAGCCGAGAGGCCGGTGGCAGCGACGGACGAGGCGGAGTAGGGCGCCAAACGACGCGCTGGAAACCGCGCGACGAGGCTGGTATCCTCCAGTTCCATGAGCACGCACGTGTTGCCCTTGCCGCTGGCCCTCGATCCGGAGCTTCGTGAGCGTCTGGAACGGATCGCCCAGGCCGCAGGCCGCAGCGTCTCCGAGCTCGCAGGCGCCGTCCTGCGCGACTTCATCGACGAGAACGACCGCCAGCTCGCCGCCATCGACGCTGGCATCGCCGAGGCCGACGCAGGCGAGCTCCTCGATTTCGAGGAAGTCCGAGCGGACATGCACAAGAAGATGTCCGCCCTCTCCCCGAAGCGATGAAGCTCCGGCTGACGCTCACGCGGCTGGCCAAGCTCGACCTGGACGACCTCATCGTCCACATCGGCACGGACAACCGTCGAGCCGCCGTGAAAATCGGCACCTCGATTCTCGACAAGATCGAGCTCCTCAAGGACCACCCGGAAATGGGGCGTCGCGGTCGACGCCCCGGGACACGGGAGCTCGTCGTCGAAGGCACGCACTACATCGTCGCTTATCGCGTCGTGCCCGAACGAGAGCAGATCCAGATCCTGCGAATCCTGCACACGTCGAGGCTCTGGCCCGAGCAGCTCTGAGCGTACCCCAAGCCGAGCCTCGGTTTCCCGCCTACCCCCGCTCGAACCATTCCTTCGCCGCGGCCGCGCCATTGGCCACGAGCTTGTCCTGCATCTCCTTCGAGAGCTTGAATTCGGTCGTGGCCACGCCCGCGTCGTCGATGAAGATCGTCCGCGCGAGCGCTGCTTCGTCGAGGTGCAAGAGCGTCGACGAGGAGATGATGAACGAGGTCAGCGCCTTGGCGTAGGTCTCGAAATCTTTGATGTCCATGCGCGGAAGCCTCCAATCGTCGAGGGAGGCATCGTTCTCCGCCTTCGTCCCCAGGCAAAAGCCGAGCGTCGCCGGCTGCACCGCCGGGGCGTGCGGATCGGCGCCGAGGACCGGGGTCTTGTGGACGCCGTCGAAAAGATCGATCGGGTAATTCCACGAGACACCGCCGTCGACGTAGAGGTCACCATGGAAGGGGTACGCCTCGAAGAAGAGCGGAATGCTCATCGACATGCGCACGGCCTTGTACACGGGGACGTCGGGGCGCGAGGCGGCTGAAAAGACCTCGGCGATGCGCTGCGAGAGATTCGTCGTGACGACGTAAAGGTTGCGAGCGCGGCCAGGGTATGCCGTGGCGAGGGCCGAAAGCTCCGCGAAGGTGAGGTCGGGCTGAGCGCGACCGGTGAGGCGCTCGGTGAGGTGCGCGATCTGATTGCGCAGCCAGTCCTCGGCGGTCTTGCCCGGGTGGACGCCGTAGGCCTCGAAAAGGCGCGAGGCGCCCCCGAAGACCCAGCCCTTGCCGTCCATGAATTTGGTGAAGTCGGTCTCCCGCAGGATCTTTTCGAGCTCCGCGGCGTCGACGCCAACCGCGAGAAGCGCCGCCGTGATCGCGCCCGCCGACGCGCCCGCGACCTGCGTGACGCCCCCGAGCACACCACGCCGCTCGAGTTCCCCGATCGCGCCGGCATACGCGATCCCCTTCATGCCCCCACCCTCGAACACGAGATTCTCGATCTTCATGACACGAGCCCTCCATCGGACAGGGTATCCGGGGCGTGGGGGCGGCGTCATCCATGAAGCAACCGGGGTCGAGCAATCCGTCTCCCCTCGAAAGCGCATGGGTTCGGATGGCTGGCGTACAGCGACGTGGTACGCTGATGGCATGATCACGCGGTTCGAGGTCGATGGGTTCAAGTCGCTGCGGGATTTCGCGGTGGATCTGGAGCCGCTCACCGTGTTCGTCGGCCCGAATGGAGCGGGGAAGTCGAACCTGCTGGAGGCGATGGCGCTGCTCGGGCGGCTGGCCTCGATGCCCGTGGAGGAGGCGTTCAAGAAGGGACGCGGACGGGTCCTCGATCAGTTCAGCCGGTTTGGGGGAGAGACGAGCAAAACGATTCGATTTGCGGTCGAGGTGTCGATGCGCGCGCCCATTCCAGCTCTCGATGAGGAGTCGCGACGCTCCCAACAGGATATCAATACGAGCTCACGATTGAGCGCCGAGCGCGGGAATCGGGCGTCGACAGATTCGTGATCAAGCACGAGAGTCTTCGGGGAAAGCTCGACGGCGGTGACGAGACGGATTCTTTCGTCACCAATATCATCGGAGAGTCTTCAGGCACAGTTCTCCAGGGGGCGCATTCGGTCCAGTTCTCTTCCCCTCTCTTGGGTCTCGTCAACGCCCTCGTGGAAGAACTCGGCACATTCCGCATCCCTCATCTCGATGCCACCCGACTCCGCGAGCCAAGCGAGAGAATCAGCTCCGGCATCCTCGCGCCCGACGCCTCCAATCTCGCGACGATACTCGCGGACACGCCTCCGCGCGAGCCCCGCGCCCGCCCCGTGGGCAAGCCCAAGAAGCCGAGCGACAGCGCCTTCGTCGCCTCGCTGCGCGAAGTCGACATGCTGCTCCACGCCGCGGACGCCGAGGCGGCCGAATGACACGGAGCCGTATCTACCTTTGTGCTGCCCTCTATGCAGAGGGGCCAAGCGATTACGATTTCCTCTCCCCACTCATCAATCGCTTGCTCGATCTGCTGGGAAATAGGCTTCTTCCGAGCAGGGTCGACGTCGCGGAGACCATCGGCATCGACGCTCCCAGGCCGTATCCCCCGAAGCGAGACGATCGTATCGCCGCCGCTGTCGCCGAGCACTGGGGCGCCTTCACGCTACTTGTCATCCATGCCGATGGCGCAGGAGACCCGGACGAAGCGCGGCAGACCTGCGTGACACCGGGGACCGCTCTGGCCGAGCAGGACTTTCCATCCCTCGTCAGCGTGCCGTGCGTCCGCGAGGCCATCCAGGCCATCGCGCGCGCCTCGGACGCCGCAGACTGAAATCTCCCGCCAATGCAAGGGTCCCCCCGCATACCGCACGGGGACCCGTCCTCGATGAGCCTCCGCCACGCTCCCCCTCCGTACCGAGCTCCCCTCGACGTACCTTCGCTACGGTCCCCCTCCGTACCGAGCTCCCCTCGACGTACCTTCGCCACGCTCCCCCTCCGTACCGAGCTCCCCTCGACGCCCCTTCGCTACGGTCCCCCTCCGTGTTGAAGCCTCGTCCATGAGACTCCCCTAAGAAAAAAGGCCCCCGCGCATCCGCACGGGGGCCCTCTTCAACGAAGGAACGTGGAGCTCAGGCCCGCTCGAACAGCCCCGCCGCGCCCATCCCGCCGCCGATGCACATCGTCACGATCGCGTACCGCCCGCCGCGGCGGCGCAGCTCGTAGAGCGCCGTCGCCGTGAGCTTCGCGCCCGTGCAGCCGAGCGGATGGCCGAGCGCGATCGCGCCGCCGTTCACGTTGAGCTTCTCGTCCGGGATGCCGAGCTCGCGCTGGCAGTAGACCGATTGGCTCGCGAACGCCTCGTTCATCTCGACGAGGTCGATGTCGGCGATCGAGAGCCCCGTCTTCGCCAGGAGCTTCTTCACCGCCGGCACCGGGCCGATGCCCATGATCGACGGATCCACGCCCGCCGTGACGAACATGCGCAGGTAGCCGAGCGGCTTCACGCCGAGCGCGTCCGCCTTCGCCTTCGTCGTCACGAGCGCCGCCGCCGCGCCGTCCGAGAGCGGCGAGCTGTTGCCCGGCGTCACCGATCCTACGGTCGCGAACGCGGGCTTGAGCGCCGTCAGGCCCTCCAGCGTCGTGTCCGGGCGCGGCAGCTCGTCACGCGTGAAGTCGAACGCGATGCGCTCGTTGCCCTTGTAACGCACGCCCGTCACCGCGACGATCTCGTCCTTGAAGCGGCCCGCCTCGATCGCTGCCGAGGCCTTCTTCTGGCTCGACAACGCGAACGCGTCCTGATCGGCGCGCGCCACGTTGAAGCGCTTGGCCACGTTCTCGGCCGTGATGCCCATCGGCGTGTAGACCGACGGGAACCGATCCATCGCCTCGGGCGAGACCGAGATCTTGTTGCCCGTCATGGGCACCATCGACATGCTCTCGACGCCGCCCGCGAGGACGATGTCCGCGTAACCGGCCGTGATGCTGCCCGCCGCGAGCGCGATCGCCTGCAGGCCGCTCGAGCAGAACCGGTTGATGGTCATCGCCGAGACCTCTTCGGGCAGGCCGCCCAGCAAGGCCACCGGCCGCGCCACGTTGAGCCCCTGCTCGCCTTCCGGCATCGCACACCCGAGGACCAGGTCGTCGATGTCCGACGGCTTGATCTGCGGCACGCGCGCGAGCAGGCCTCGGATGACCTCACCCGCGAGCTCGTCGGGGCGCTTCTGCGCGAGCGCTCCCTTGTGGGCACGGCCCACGGCCGAACGAACGGCCTCCACGATCACGATGTCTGCCATGGCTACCACCTAGTTCCGCAGGGGTTTGTTGGTCATCAGGATGGACTGCATGCGCGCCTGGCTCTTCTCTTCGCCGCACAGGCTCACGAAGGCCTCGCGCTCGAGCTCGAGGATCTCGTCCTCGGTCACCTCGTGCGCGTTGCCGCTCGCGCCGCCGCAGAGCACGACCGCGAGCTTGCTCGCGATCTTGGCGTCGTGCTCGGTGGCGTAGCCACCCGCGACGAGCGTGTCGACCATCATCCGGAGCGTCGCGATGCCGCTCTCGCCCGGCAGCCGGTACGCCTTCGGCGCCGGCGGGTGATACCCCGACTCCGCAAGGCCGATCGCCTTCGCCTTCGCCTCGGTCACGAGGCGCGCCTTGTCGAACGAGACACCGTCCGTCTTGCGGAAGAAGCCGAGCGCCTTCGCCTCGTCCGCGCTCGTCGCGACCTTCGCGAGCGCGATGTTCTTGAACACCTGCGTCACGATCTCCTGCGTGTTGATGCTCGCGCCCTCGGGGATGCCCTCGAGCGCGCGCCAGAGCATGTTCAGCGTGCCCGCGCCGCCCGGGATCAGGCCCACGCCGACCTCGACGAGGCCCGCGTAGGTCTCGGCCGCCGCCTGCACCGCGCCCGCGCCGAAGCAGAGCTCGAGGCCGCCGCCGAGGGTCATGCCCCACGGCGCCGCGACCACCGGCACGCGCGCGTACTTCAGCCGCTGCGTCGCGTACTGGTAGTTCTTCACCATCGCGCGGATCGACTCCCAGTCCTTCTGCCCGGCCGCCATCACGACGAGGAAAAGGTTCGCGCCGACGCAGAAGTGATCGCCGTCGTTCGAGATGACGAGCCCGCGGAAGTCCTCCTCGGCCTTCGCGGCCGCGAGCGAGAGCATCGAGATCACGTCCGCGTCGATGCTGTTCGCCTTCGTCTTGAAGGTCAGGCCGAGGATGCCGTCGCCGAGATCCCACGCCTCGGCGCCGTCGTTCTTGAGCACCGGCGCCTCGCCCTTCTTCAGGATCGAGAACGTCGCGTTCCGCGGATCAATGGCGCGCTTCACGAAGGCGCCCTTCACGAGGTCGTACACCTCGTCGCCCTGGTAGAAGCTCGTCGCGCCCGACGCGATCATCTGCTCGATCGAGGCCGGCAGCGTGATGCCGTCCTTCTTCATGCGCTCCGCCGTCTTGACGAAGCCGAGCGCGTCCCACGTCTCGAAGGGGCCGAGCTCCCAGTTGTAGCCCCACTTCATCGCGTCATCGACCGCAGTCACGTCGTCCGTGATCTCGCCGATCCGCCGCGCCGCGTACGCGAGCGACTTCGAGAGCACCTTCCACGCGAACGCGCCGGCCTTGCCCTCGTCCGCGACGAGCTTGCGCACGCGCTCCTCGGGCGAGGCGATCTTCTCGATCGACTTCGTCGCCTTGCGGATCGCCTCGTCGCCGCCCTTCGCTCGGTACTCGAGCGCCTTGACGTCGAGCGTCTGGATCTGCCCGTCCTTGCCCTTCTTGTAGAAGCCGCCCTTCGTCTTGTCGCCGAGGATCTTCTTCTCGATCATGCCGCGGGCGAACGCCGGGACCTTGAAGACCTCGCGGTCCTCGTCCTCGGTGAGCGACGCGTAGCAGTTGTCGGCGACGTGCACGAACGTGTCGACACCGACGAGATCCGCGGTCCGGAAGGTCGCGCTCTTCGGGTGGCCCATCGCGGGGCCCGTGATCGCGTCGACGTCCTCGGGCTCGAGGCCCATCTCGACCATGCCCTGGAGCGTCGCCAGCATCGCGTGCACGCCGATGCGGTTGCCCACGAAGTTCGGCGTGTCCTTGCCGACGACGATGCCCTTGCCGAGCACGTCCTCGCCAAAGCGACGCACGCGCTCGAAGACGGCCGGATCCGTGTCGGGCCCGGCCACGAGCTCGAGGAGCTTCATGTAGCGGACCGGGTTGAAGAAGTGCATGACGAGGAAGTTCTTCCGGAACGCCTCGCCGCGCCCCGCCATCATCTCCGCGATGCGCAGGCCCGAGGTGTTCGACGCGACGATGGCGCCGGGCTTGACCAGCGCTTCGAGGCGCGCGAAGAGGCTCTGCTTCGGCTCGAGCTTCTCGATGATCGCCTCGATCACGAGGTCACAATCTTTCACACGCGAAAGATCGTCCTCCACGTTGCCGACCTCGACGAGGCGGGCGAAGGAGGGGTGGAAGAACGCGGCGGGACGGGCCTTCAAGGCCTTGTCGAGCCCGCCCTGGGCCCACGCGGAGCGGGCGGTGCGGTCGTTCTTCTGAGCGTCGCCGAGGTTCGGCGGGACCATGTCGAGCAGGACCACGTGGATCCCGGCATTCGCGAGGTGGGCGGCGATTCCGCTGCCCATGACCCCGGCGCCGATGACGGCTGCACGGTGGATTGGCTTCATCCGAGAAGGCTCCCTGGGTTGTCGTTGCCGGCAGACGGGTACCGCGGAGGCCGGCCGGTGTCTACGGACAGATGCCGCGACGCGGCAGGTAGGGCAGGTAGGGGCCAGCGGGCATCATGTCCACCCCGGTCCGCTCACGCGCCGCGGAGCGTTCGGCGCATCTCGGTGAGCCAGGAGCGGGCGGAGGCTTCGTCCGGGAAGAACCGGAACGCGAGCTTTCTGTGCGCGAAAACGCGGGCCGCGTTGGCGATGAGCTCCGCGACGACCCGGAAGCGAAAGCTGCCGCCGACGAACGCGGTTGCCTGCGCTCGTTCGTCCCGGATGGCCGCGATGCTGCGGCGGCACGCGGGCTCGACGCCCTCGACGCGGCGTAGATCCGCGAGCGTCAGGAGGTAGCGCTGATCGGCGAGCAGCTCGGTGCGCAGCGCGGCGTAGGCCGCGACATGGGGGGCGCGGATCACGCCTCGGAAGGTCAGGACGAGCAGATCGGGCGGCTCGAGCGTCGCCGTGTGCTCGCCGATCACGGCTTGCCGCAGTGCGGACACGGCGCCCCCTCCCCGAGCACGACCTCGCGCGGCATCTCGCGGGCCGGTGTTCCCCGCTCGAACCGGACGAACACATCCCCGAACGCCGCCGCCTCCTCCGCGTCGTGCGTCACGAGCACCGCCGGCAGCGATCGCCGCGCGAGCGCCTCCCGTAACGAGCGACCGATCGCGAGCCGCGAGGGCCGATCCAGCGCGGAAAGCGGCTCGTCGAGCAGGAGCAGTCTCGGCTCCGCGGCGAGCGCCCGCGCGAGCGCCACCCGCTGCCGCTCGCCACCGGAAAGCGCGTCCACGCGCGCCTCGCAGAGCGCCGTGAGCCCGAGCTCGTCGAGCAGCGCGAGCGTCGCGGACCCTGGCTTTTTCCGCTCCGCGCGGGGCAGACCGAAGACCACGTTGCCGAGCACGTCGAGGTGCGGAAAGAGCGCCTGGTCCTGCGGCACGTACCCGATCCGCCGCCTCTCGGCCGGCACGAAGACCCCACGCGGAAAGTCGTACAGGGCCTCGCCCGCGAGCCGCACCGAGCCTCGCGCCGGCCGCAACAGGCCGGCGATCGCGCGCAGCGTGACGGTCTTACCCGCGCCGGACGAGCCGAACAGGACGAGCACGCCCGTAGGCAGCGAGAACCGCGCCTCCACGGAGAACGCCGCCGCGCCGCGACCCACCGTGACGTGCAGATCGACGTCGAGCGCCGGCGCACCACTCACGATGTCGCCCGCCCTTCCCGCGGCCCGAGCAAGCCCGCCACGAGCACCACCACGACCGAGATCGCCGAGAGCACCACCACGTAGAACCCGGCCCGCGCGTCGTCGCCTTCCTGGAAGGCCGAGAAGATCTCCACCGGCATCGTGTTCGTCCGGCCCGGGATGTTGCCCGCGAGCATCAAGGTCGCGCCGAACTCGCCGATCGCCCGCGCAAACCCGAGCACGAGCGCCGCGAGCACCCCGCGCCACGCGAGCGGCAAGGTCACGCGGAAGATCACCTCCCACGGCCGGAGCCCGAGCGTCCGCGCCACGTCTTCGAGCTGCGATGGCACCGCCTCGATCGACGGTTGCGCCGTCTTCACGAGGATCGGCAGCGCCACGACCGCCGACGCGAGCGCCGCGCCGGCCGGCGAGAACACAAGCCGAAGGCCGAGCCCCTCCTCCAGCATCCGCCCGAGGAGCCCCCGCCGTCCGAACACCACGACGAGGCAATACCCCACGACCGAAGGCGGCAAGACGAGCGGCAAGAGCACGAGCGCGTCGACGAGCCCACGCAACCTGTACCGGCACCGCGCCTGGAGCAGCGCGACCGCGAGCCCGATCGGCCCGACGAAAAGGAGCGCGAGGCCGGCAACGCGGAGCGAGAGCAGGATCGGGAACGACGTGGACGACTCCACCGGCGGCGACTCTACGCCGGGAAGCGGCCATGTGCCCGCGCGATGCGACGCCGCACGGTCGCCTTGACGCCCCGCGCGGCCGGACGATACCGTTTCTCATGGCCCGCCCACGCAAGCCCTCCGGAGCTTCCGCGTGGCCTTTCTCGATCGCCTGCGCAGCCCTCCTCGCCGCTCCCGTTGCCCACGCGCAGCAGGATCCGGCGGCGGCCGAGGCCCTCTTCAACAGGGGCCTCGTCGCGATGCAGGCCGGGCATTTCCACGTCGCTTGCCCCGCCTTCGCCGAGAGCCAGCGCCTCGATCCCCGCGCCGGAACCCTGTTCACCCTCGCCGAATGCGAGCGGCTCTCCGGCAAGATTGCCTCGGCGTCCGCCCATTACGCCGAATACCTGCGGCTCTTCGACGGCATGCCCGCGCCGCTGCGGCAAAAACACGCGGAGCGCGCGACGATCGCCCGCAAAGAAAAAGCCGCGATCGATCCCACGATCCCCACGCTCACGCTCGTCCTGCCGCAAACCGCGCCGCCCGGAACCCGCGTGACGCGCGACGGGATCGAGCTCGGCGCCGCCTCGCTCGGCACGGCCTTGCCCGTGGATCCAGGCGAACACCTCCTCACGACGTGGGTCCCCGGCACCCCGCCGATCGAGCAGCGCGTGATCGTGGCCCAAGGCGAGGCGAAGACCGTCGCGCTCGACGTGCAGGCGACGACCCCGACGCGTCCAGCCGGTTCGACGAGCTTCCCTCCCATCCTACCCACCGACCCTCACCACCCCGAACCTCCCGAGCATGCCTACCGCGGAGTCCCGACCTGGGCCTGGGTCGCCGGGCTCGGGGGCCTCGCCGCGGCCTCGGGCAGCATCGTGTTCACGGTCTCGCACCTCCACGTCCGCGGCCTCGTGGCGGAGCGTTGCCCCGACGGCACCTGCGTCGAGCCCGGCCTCGCGGCGGAGTATCGCCGGCTCTGGAACCGCGACCTCGGCCTCGCCATCGGCTTCGGCGCGCTCGGCGCGCTCGGCATCGGCGCCGCCATCACCGGGATCGTTCGCGCGTCGCCCGAGGCCACGAAGGTCCCCCACGCCGCGGCCTTCGTCCCGTGGGTCACGAAGGGCGCCGGCGGCGCCGCCGTCGTCGGCCATTTCTGATAGGACGCGTCTCATGCGAAGGGCCTCGCCGTCCGCGCTCGCTCCCCTCGTCGCGCTCCCACTCCTGCCGGCGTGCGCTCCGCCGCTCCAGGATCCGCCTCCGCCCTTCGAGGAGCGCCCGGTGGGCGAGCTGCGCGCCGCGGCCGTCGCTAAAATCGAAGGCATGGGTCCCCGCACGATCACGGACGTCGCGGTCCTGCCCTCGGGAGAGCCCGTCCTCGTGGGGCATTGCAGCGGCGAGCTCCACCTCGGCGATAGCCCCACGCCGTGTCCCGGCAAGGAAGCCTTTTTCCTGATCGAGCTCTCCCCGGCCGGCGCGATCGCCCGGTCCCTCGTCGCAGGCGAGCTCGGCACCGTACACCCGGTCGACGTGGCCACGCGGACCGACGGCAGCGTCGTTGTCGTCGGGGAGTTCGCGGGCGCGCTGGATCTCGGCTCGACGCGGCTCGAAAGCACCTCCGGCGAGGACGCGTTCCTCACCGTGCTCGACGGGTTCGCGCCGGGCGAGACGATCGGCGGGGAAGCGATGCGTTTCGGAGATACGGGCGAGCAAATCGCGACGAGCGTGGCGGTCGCCGAAGGCCACGGCATCATGCTCGCGGGCGCGTTCTCGGGCGTCGTCGGCTTCGGCGGCCCTGCGCTCGAGAGCGAAGGCGATTACGACGTTTTTATCGCGTCGAGGACCGCAGGTGGTTCGCCTCGATGGTCCACGCGGCTCGGCGGCCCGCTCGTCCAGCAGGCGATCGCCATCGCGGCGCGCCCGGACGGCGGGGCCGTCGTGGTCGGCGCTTTCGAGGGCTCGATCGGCGCGGGGACGGTGTGGAGCGCCGGCGGAAAAGATGTATTCGTCGCCGCGATCGACGCCGCGGGCGGGCCGGGCTTCACGCTCGCGCTCGGCGATGCGGTCGATGACGAGGAGGCGGCGGGCGTGGTCGTCGATGCGCTCGGTCAGACGGTCGTGCTCGGGAGCTTCGGGGGCAGCGTGGGGCACGGGGCCACGCTCGCCACGGCGCGATCCGAGCGCGCGGCGTTCGTCGCGGCCGTGGATCCCCAAGGCGCACTCGTCAAAATCCGAAGCTTTGGCGAGACGGGCGTCACGCGCGGCAGGGCGATGGCCCCGCGGCCCGGGGGCGGCACTTACCTCGCGCTCGATTTCACGGGCCGGGTCGAGGTGGGCGATCGTGTCTTCGAGAGCAAAGGCGCCGAGGACGTGCTCGTCCTCGAGCTCGACGCGTCCTTACGGGCCGTACGAGCGGGCGCCTTCGGGGACATGTATACGCAGCGCGCGACGGGCATGGCCGTCGACGGGGAAGGACGCGTGTTCCTGGTGGGTGATTTCGAGGGAACGCTCCTGGCGGGGGAGGACGCTATCACCGCCTCGTGGATCGAGCCGTTCTGGATGCGGATCGACGCATGGAGCGGCGGCGAGTGAAGAGCGCGAGGCCCGCGAGGATCGAGGCCATGGCCGCGGGCGTGAAATCGGAAGAGCTCCCTGCCCCGTAAGCGCAATCGACGTCGAAGATGGGGTTCGGGCAGGAGAGCCGCGGGTCGAGGGGACAGGCGTCCACGTCGTTCAGGAGCCCATCCCCGTCGATATCGTCGTCACAGGCATTGCCCACCCCGTCGCCGTCCTGGTCCGCCTGATCGGGATCGGGTACGGCGGGACAAACATCCTGCGCATCGGGGATCGTGTCCTGATCATCGTCGAGCACGCTGTCCCGATCGCAGGCGTCGCCCAGCGTGTCCATGTCGCTGTCCGCCTGGTCCGGATTGGGCGTCGTCGGGCAATTGTCGCCCATCCCCGTCGGGATGCCGTCGCCGTCGGGATCCGCGTCGCAGGCATCTCCTTCTCCGTCGCCGTCCTGGTCCGCTTGATCCGGATTGGCGACGTCCGCGCAATTGTCGAACGCTCCGGGCACGCCGTCGCCATCCAGGTCTTCGTTGCAACCATTGCTCGGATCGCCATCACAATCGCTGTCGATGGCGTCACCACAGATCTCCGTCTCCGGCTGCCCCGGCGCCACGCCGCACGCGGTTCCTCCCTGCCCGTCACACACGAGGAACCCGGTCCGCTCACACGCGCCGACGCCCACGGAGCACGGGCCATCGAGGCCGAACCCCTCGTCCGTGCAGCCATTGCAATCGTTGTCGGCTTCGTCGCAGACCTCCGCCTTGCCGATCGTGCCTTCGATGATGGTCGCGAGCGCCATGCTGAGCGCGGCCTCGTTGTTCGCCTTGATCGCCGTGCCGGTGCCGCCGGCGGCGGCGACGGCGTCGTTGTTGAGGCTGGCAGCCGCGAAATCGATGACGTGCGTCTTGACGCTCCAGAGGATCCCGCCCTTCGTGAAACCTGCGTAAAGGTCGGCGGCAGCGTCCACCGCGTCCGCGCTCGCGTCGCAGCTCTCGAGGCCGTCGGTGATCAGAAGGACACGCACCGGCCGACAGGCCCGCTCGCCCGCGTCCGCGATCGGCGAAGGGAACGACCTGGTCCCCGTGGGATTGGACCATCCGACCGAGAGGTACCGATACGCGTCACGGAGCAAGCCGTTGATCGGCGTCTCGCCTTGGGCCCAGAGCTCCTTGGGCATCGTCCCGGACTGCGTGCAATCGTTGTCCACCCATTGCAAAAGCTCGGAGACATTGGAGGGCTCGAGCGGCGGCGCATAAAAGTTGTCTAGACGCACGGGCACGAGGATCTCCCCGCCGTGCCGGTCCTCCGAATTCGGCTGTGACGTGGGCTCCGTGCCGCAGCCGCCCCCGGGCACGCCGCCCCCGGGATAACTTTGCCACGTGCACGTCCCGTTGCCATCTCCGAACCCTACGTTGGCGCAGGTCGACGTGCAGTTCATGGCCGACCCTCGGGCGAACGCGGCGAGGCCGAAGTTCACCTGCTCGCCATACGTCTCGACCAAGTTCTTCACGACACACTTCGCGTGGTCCCCGCGCGACGACCCGAAGCCACAGGAGCTCATCACCGGCGCCCCAGCTTGCATGACGTTTTGCGACATCGACCCCGAGGTGTCGAACGCGATCAAGAAGTAAGGCTTCGCCGGCGCCGGCCACATCGACGGATCGAGCGAGCACTCCGCCGGTTCGGCGCGAGCGCCGGTCGTCGCGAAGATCGCCGCCGCAGCGAGCGTGGATCCAATCAGATGGGCGCGTGCGCCACGAAACCTGCACGTTTCAGCGTCTCGACTGTACCGCTTCGTCATCAAACACTCTCCTTCGATCGGGATCGTTTGGATGATCGCATGTCGGAGGCCTTACTGACAAGCCCCTCATTCGCGTAGTGCCACGCTTTTCTTCGGCGCCGCCTCGCGCTACGATCGCGGCATGTCCGCCGGCGTCCTCACTCCAGGCAGCGTATTCGCGGACCGCTACGAGGTCGTCCGCTGCCTTGCCACCGGGGGGATGGGCGCGGTCTACGAGGTCATCCATACCGAGACCGAGCGCCACGCGGCCCTCAAGGTGATGCTGCCGCATTGCATCCCGAGCGACGAGCTCCGGAAGCGGTTTCGCCTGGAGGCGCGCGTCGCGGCGAGCGTGCAGAGCGAGCACATCGTCGACGTGCTCGACGCGGGGATCGAGACGACGAGCGGAATGCCCTTCCTCGTGATGGAGCTCCTGCACGGGGAGAATCTCGGCGAGCGTTTGCGCCGTCTCGGCCCGCTCCCCCCGGCCGAGGTGCTCGAGTACCTGCGCCAGACCGCCCTCGCGCTCGACAAGACGCACAAGGCCCACATCGTCCACCGCGACCTCAAGCCCGACAACCTCTTCCTGTGCGAACGGGACGAGAGCCCTCCTCGCATCAAGGTCCTCGATTTCGGCATCGCCAAGCTCCTCGCGGCCAGCGCCACGAAAAACGCCACGCGCTCGATGGGCACGCCGCTCTACATGGCGCCCGAGCAATTCGATGCCGACTCCGTCATCTCGCCCGCGACCGACGTGTTCGCCCTCGGCATGATCGCGTACACCTTGCTCTCTGGCATCCCCTACTGGGACGAGGAGTCGCAAGCGGGCCTGAATGTCTTCGCGTTCGCGGCGAAGGTCTGCGTGGGCCCGAGCGAGCCCGCCACCTCACGGTGCGCGCGGGCGGGGACGACGCTGCCGCCCGCATTCGACGCCTGGTTCGCGAAGGTCACCGCATTCGCACCCGAGGACCGTTTCCAGAGCGCCTCCGAGGCCGTGCGGGCCCTCGCCGGGGTCCTCGACCAGGGGGAAGGCATCTCCCACGCGGCCCCCATCGAAACGCCGGCCATGCCCGCGTCGACGCCCAGCCGGACGCCACGAGGCTTCCTCCCGGAACCCTCGGTCCCAGCACGAACCACGAGCGAGGCCTCGACCATCGAGGTGCCCGCCGTAGGGACGCCCGTGAACACGCTCGGAGAAGGCGCCTCCCCGGACAAACCTCGCCGCCTCCGCCTCGCCGCACTCCTCGTCCTGGGCTTGCTCGGCGCCGGATCCGTCCTCGCATACGCCGTCCGCGCGCCGCGCCCCACGAGCCCGCCCGCACCCCTCGCCGCGCCGGCCACGGAGGACACGCAGGGCACGCCGCCCCCCGTGATCGTGACCCCGACGCCCGCCCCTTCCCCGATCCTCCCCGCGACCGCCGAGGCGCCCCCCGCCCCGTCCGCCGTCCCCTCCGCGTCCGTCTCGACGCCCGCGCCCGCCGTGACGCTCCGCGCGCCCCCGCGGCCATCTTCCCGCCCGCCTGCGGATGCTTCCACCACGACCGCGCCGCCCCGCTCGACCTCGATTTACACGCGAGACTGAGCCCGCCCGAAGGTGGATCTCCGTTGATCCAGTTGCCGGGACGAACGTCGCGCCGAACGAACGCGGTGCATGGCCACGACCAAACGCGCCGCACCCCACTCCAAAAAAGCGCCCGCGACAGCCGACGCCGCCGCGCCGCCCGCAAAACGCACCCGCCGCAAGAAAGCCCCGGCCGAGGGATCGCGCGGCCTGCCCGCCGGCGTCCTGCTCGCCGGCCCGGTCCCGCCCGAGGTCGAAAGCCTCGCGCACGCCATCCAGGAGGACGGCGGCTCGGTCCTCGCCATCTACCGCGACCCGCTCGGCGCCCACCCCACCCTCCTCGCGGGCCTACCGCTCGACCGCGTCGAGCCCACGCCGTTCCAGCGCGACCTCTCGGAGGCCCACGCGCAGAAGCTCGCGACCGTGCTCGACAAGATCGGCATCTTCCTCGACCCGATCATCGCCTTCCGCCGTCCCGATGGCCGCTACTGGACCCCGAACGGCCGCCACCGCCTCGAGGCCATGAAGCGCCTCGGCGGCCGCGCCCTCGTCGCCCTCGTCGTGCCGGACGAGCGTGTCGCCTACCAGATCCTCGCCCTCAACACCGAGAAGGCGCACAACGTCCGCGAACGCGCGATCGAGGTCATCCGCATGGCCCGCTCCCTCGCCGACGCAGGCTCGGACCGCGCCGAGAAGGATTTTTCCTTCGAGTTCGAGGAGCCCGCGCTGCTCACGCTCGGACTCTGCTACGAGGCCCGCCCGCGCTTCTCGGGAGGCTCGTACCATGGCGTCCTCCGCGCCTCGGACGCCTTCCTCGACCTCCCGCTCCCCGAGGCCCTCGCCCGCCGTGAAGCGCAGGCCGAGCGGCTCCTCGAGCTCGACGACCGCGTCACCGAGATCGCCGCCGAGCTCAAGGCGCGTGGCTTCGAGAGCCCCTTCCTCAAGCCCTTCGTCGTCGCGCGGCTGAATCCGCTCCGCTTCCGCAAGGGCGCTGCGATGGCCGTGGACGACGTCCTCGATCGCATGCTCGACGCCGCCCACGCCTTCGACGTCGGCCGGGTGCGGCCCGAGCAGATCGCCCGCACCGGCGGCCCGCCGATGGAAGAGGCCGCCTGACGCGAGGACCCGTCCGGATTGTTGGCAAGCGGCGCGCCGCTCTCCCATAGTCCCCGCATGCTGCGGCGAGACGTGTACTTCTTCGGCCTGCTCTCCTTGGCCCTGCTCGGCTGTGGCGGCGGGAGCGAGGCATCCCCTCCGCCGGCCGCGCCAAAAACCCCGGCGAAGGGCGCGTCCGGGGCCGCCGACCAGGGCCCGGCGAAGGCCCCGGACAAGATCGAACGGGAGACCTTGAAGACCGTCCTGCCGATGGGCCTGCCGTGGCTGCTCCGCCGCGTCTGGCCCGAGGAGGTCTTCCGGGACGGCAAGTTCGTCGGCTGGCGCCTCGTGGCCATCCCGGAGGAGTGGACCGGGCTCGACGTCCGCCCGGACGACGTCGTCACGCGCATCAACGGCAAGACCGTCGAGACCCCCGAGCAACTCTGGGACGCGTGGACCTCGCTCGCCACCGCGCCCGAGCTTCGCGTCACCTACGAGCGCGGCGCCGAAACCAAGGAGATCGTGCTGCCCATCGCCGGCGCCCCTGCGCCCGAGCTCTTGGCCTCCCTCACGAACCCGTCCCCGCCGCCGCGCAAGGCCACCACGAAGCGCGGCACGATCGTCATCGAGAGCCGCGACCCGGCCGGCGACGATCCCGACACGAAGTAACGCCCTGCCGATCGCGCCTACATCACGCTCTTGCGGTTGCGCCCCCTGCGCCGCTCGGCGAGCCATGCGCGCGCGCTCGCCTCGTTGTCGAACACCTTGCCGTACATGTTCACCCCGAACGCGCGGATCATGCGCGTGAGGAACTCCATCGACGTCCGGTGGAAGAACCTCCGCACCACGTAGGCGGCGGTGCGCGGAGGCGACGCGCGGAAGAGCTTGGCGGTCTCGGTGATCGCGCCGGGGGCGATGGAGAGATCCTCGCCGAGGACGACGAGGTTGTAGATCGGCGCGCACTCGTCCCACAAGGGTTTCTCGAGCTTGCTCAGCTCGCCGACGTGCGCGCCGGTCGCCGTTCCGCGCGTGAAACGATAGACGAAAAGGTCCGTCTCCTCGCGCTCGATGCGGTGCTCACCAGCCGTGTGTGTATCGGGCGTCACGATCCCTCCGTCGGGCGGGGGTTTTCCATTTTCCGGAGGAACGATCATGCAGGGGCGCGGGGCACTTCGCAAGCCGCACGCGCGACGAAGCAGGATCAGGACTTGCGCTTGAAGACGAGCGTCATCTTTTTCTTCGGGTCCACAAGCTCGAGCGTCTTGTCGTCCTTCAATGTGATGGTGATCGCGAGATCCTTCGGCATCTCCTTCTTCGAGATCTCGTCCTTGCCTGCGGGCTTCATCACCACGGTCCCATTCTCGTCCTTCACGACCTCGTACTTCACCTTGAGGATGACCTTGTCCTTGCCCTTCTCGGTGACGTGCGAAACGTACACGGAATCGACGGTGAACTCGATCCACTCGCCGGCGGCGGCCTCTTCGAGCTCCTTCATCAGCGCGGCATATTTCTTCTCGTCCTTGCCGGCTTTTTTCTTGGCTTCGGCTTCGGCGTTGGCGCGCGGCTCGCCCGAGAAATCGAACTGCCATTGACCGACGATTCGCTCCTTGCCGGGCTTCGGCGCGGGGGCGGGCTCGGGCGCGGGGGCCGGAGCGGCCTGCGTCGGGGCGGGCTCCGCGGCCGTCGTCGCGGGCGGCGGCGTGGTTTCGGCCGGCGCCGGCGGCGTCGTCGTCTCGGCGGGCGGCTGCGGCGCCGTCTCGGGCTGCGGTGTTTCGCCGCCCCCGCACGCGATACCGAGCAGAGCCATCGTGGACACGAGCACCAGAGAAAGCTGCCTTTTCGCCATCATTTTCCGTTCTCCTCGTGAAACGGGGCATCCGCCCGGCCGATACGCGTGTTTACGCGCCAAACCGAAGGACGCCCGAGCGAGGGAAAACGGCTCACGTCGCGATCGTGCGCTCCTGCGCCTCATACGGCCCTCCCACGGCCCTCCCACCGTCCCGGGCGATTTGCTCGAAGAGCGGCGCGAGGTTTCGGAACACGCGTTCGCGCGAAAGCACGATCCGGACATGGCAATTCCCCGCATACACGAGCGCGAGGATCCCGCTCACGGCGAGGAGCATCCCCCAGGGAAAGGACGCGGGCCGCCAGCTTTCGAATGAGCCCCACGCGGCGAGGACGAGCAGGAACGGCGACGGCAACGCGAGGAACAAGGCCCTCCAGAGCAGCGCCGCGGCTTTCCGGAACGCCTCGTCGTAGTCACGGGCGATCTCGGAGAAGACGGGCACGAGGGCGGCATTCGGTCCGCCACGATATCCGCCACGCGCCGCGCTCTCCGGTGAGCCCACGCGCACGGCCGCGAGGATCGCGGCCTTCGTGGCCACGCAGACCGGCAGGGGGTGACCGGCGTTCGTGATCTTGAGGGCGCGTGGCAGGTTGCCGGCCTCGATGATCCTCCGGATGACGGAGACGAACATGTCCCCGTCGACGTCCCGGTTGTGGGCCAGCGCGACCCAGTACGCCCCGGAGGCCAAGCCCGCGAAGAGCACCCCCACATGCTCGCGCAGCCACCACGGAAGGTCGACGAGTGGCTCCATCGCGGGCGATCCTACCCGATTTCGCCCCGCGGAATGGCCTCCTCGCCTCGCATGTAACCTCCGAGGCCCCCGTGCCGTTCCCCCGGGGTCCGCGCCGCCGAAAGATCCCGACGACGCCCCTCCTGTCCTTTGCTACAAGCCGAGACGATCGACATGCCGAAGCGCCCGCTCCTCGCCACCTCCGCCCTGCTCCTCGCCCTCGCCGCCTGCCAGGACGACCCGGCCCCGACCGCGCTCCCGACTTCCTCCGCCGCGCCCGCGCCGCCCCCGCCGAGCGCCGCCGCCCCGGCCGCCACCACGAGCGCCGCCCCCGCCGCGGAGCCCACGGCCGCCGCACCAACCGCCTCCGCCGCCGCGCCCGCGCCCGCGCCCGCCACCGCAACCGCCTCCGCCGCCGCGTCCCCGCGCCCGACCGCGACCGCGTCCGCCGCCGCGCCGCCCGCGACCGCCTCCGCGGCCGCGCCACCCGCCACCGCCTCCGCCGCGGAGCCTGCGCCCTCGGCCGCGCCTGCGCCTGGCTCGGCCGACGCCGTGGCCGTGGCGATCGATCAGGTCTTCCTCGACAAGAAGACCTTCTTCGCGAAGTTCAAGCAGGAGCACACGCAAAAAGTGGCGGGCACGACGAAGAAATCGACTGGCGTCTTCTATTTCGAGCGGCCGAACAAGATCTCCTTCCGGTACGACGCGCCGAGCAAGAATCGCATCGTCTCCGACGGCACGACGCTCAAGGTCTACATCGGCGAGGACAACCAGATGTTCGTGCAGCCCGTGGACAAGACCGAGTACCCCGGCGCCCTCGCCTTCCTGATGGGCAAGGGGCTCGGCCCCTCGTTCAACTTCGCGTTCCACGACAAATCCAAGTTCGAGGGCGGCCCCGTCCTGCTCGGGAAACCTCGGCAAGCGACGCCACATTACGACTCGGTGTATTTCTACGTGGACAAGGCGTTCCTGGAGAAGAAGGATCCCGGCGTGATCCGCCGCGTCATGCTCGTCGACGCCCAGGGCAACCGCAACCGCTTCGATTTCGAGGGCTCGACGCAACCCGCCACGATCGACCCCGCCGAGTTCACCTTCACCCCTCCGCCGGGCACCAACGTGACCCAGAATTGAAGCCGTGCCGCTCGACCTCTGGCCGCTCTCCCCGCCGGGCCGTCTGATCCACGAGGACCGAGACCTCGTCGCCATCGACAAGCCCCCGTTCGTCCCGACACACGCGCCCGAGCGCAGCGACGACGTCCATCGCCGCCTCACGGCCTATTACGAGGCCATGCAGCCGGGCGCGCCCGTCTACCTTGGCGTCCACCAGCGCCTCGAACGGGACACCTCGGGCGTGCTCGTCTTCACGCGCCGCCGCGAGGCGAACCGATCCATTGCCGAACAAATCGAGCGCCGCCGCGCGCGCCGCACCTACGTCGCGCTCGTCCGCGGCACGCCGGGCATGCTCGGCCGCGGCAAGGGGCCGGACAAGGGCGTCTTGCGGCATCGGCTCGCGCCGGGCGACGGCGGCCATCGCGTCTTGCCGCCCTCGGCGCGGGCGGGCCAGGTCTCCACCGTGAACTTCCGCGTCCTCGAGCGGCGCGGCGATCGCACGCTCCTCGCGCTCACGCCCGAGCCTGGTTGTCCCGTGGATCTCCCGGCCCAGCTCGGCGCCGAACAAGCTCCGATCGTGGGCGACGTGGCGCGCGGCGGAGATCCGGCGCCTCGGCTCGCCTTGCACCTCGAAGAGCTCGTCCTCGACCACCCGGAAGGCGGCCGCCCCCTCACGCTCCGCGCCCCCATTCCGGTCTTCTTTTCGGATTTTCTCGAAGGGAAAGAAGGGCTCTCCGACGTGGACGCCCTCGAGCGTCGCTTGCGCGAGGCCGCCGAGCGCCGCGCGTGGATCGCGCGCCTCCCGGGCACGGATGCCTTCCGCCTCGCGAATGCCGCGGGCGACGGATTGCCCGGCGTCACGGTGGATCGATACGGGGATTTCCTCGTCGTTTCGCTTTACGACGAGGACGCGGAGGCCGCGCGGGAGCGGATCCTCGACGCGGCCTTCCGGCTCGGCCCGACGGGTATCTACCTCAAGATCCGCCCGAAGCACGCAAGCCGCATCGTCGACGCGCGGGAGCCGCAGTTCGCGCCGAAGGACCCGGTCCGCGGCGCGCCCGCGCCCGATCCGATGGTCGTGCACGAGCTCGGCTTGCCGTACGAGGTGCGGCTCGGCGATGGTTTGTCCACGGGTATCTTCCTGGATCAAAGGGAAAACCGTCGCCGCGTGCGGGAAATGGCCTCGGGGTTGTCCGTCGCGAACCTCTTCGCCTATACGTGCCCCTTCACGGTGGCGGCGGCCGCGGGCGGGGCGCGGCGAACGGTGAGCGTGGACGTGTCGCGCGGCGCGCTCGATTGGGCGCGGCGGAACCTCGACCGGATCGGTGTGGATCCCGCGGCGCACGCGCTCGTCGAGGCGGACGCGATCAAATGGCTCGAAAAGAGCGCCACCAAGGAAGGACCATTCGACCTCGTGCTCCTCGATCCGCCGAGCTTCGCGACCACGAAGCAGACGCGTTTCTCCGCGGAGAGCGATTACAAAAAGCTCGCGGCGAGCGTCCTCCGCGTGCTCGCGCCGGGCGGACGGCTCCTCGCGTGCACGAATCACAAGGGAATCTCGCGCGCCAAGTTCAAGCGTGTGCTGCAGGACGCCGCGCGCGACGCGGGGCGGGGCGCGGCGCAGGTGAAGGAGTGGCCCGATCCTGAGGATTTCCCGCCGGAGCCGGGCGCAGAAGCCCATTTGAAGACGGTGCTCGTCACGCTCGAGAGGGGTTGAATGGCGACCTCCCTCCCCTCCGACGATCACCTCTCCCACCGTGATCGCCCGGGCCTGCTCGCGCTCATCCTGGGCGCGCTCGCGGCGCTCGGGCCGCTCACGATCGACATGTACCTGCCGAGCTTGCCCTCGATCGAGCGGGATCTCGGCACCACCGCCTCGATGACGCAGCTCACGCTCGCGTCGTATTTCGCGGGGCTCGGCATCGGCCAGCTCGGGTATGGACCGGTCACGGATCGGTTCGGCCGCAAGCGCCCGCTCTATTTCGGGCTCACCCTGTACGTGCTCGCGTCGGCCGGATGCGCGCTCGCGCCGAATGCAAAAGCGCTCATCGCGCTCCGGTTCCTGCAAGCGCTGGGCGGCGCCGCCGGGCCCGTCGTCATGCGAGCGGTGGTCCGGGATCTTTATGTGGGCGCCGCGGCAGCCCGGCTGCTCTCCATGCTCATCCTGGTCATGGGCGCGGCGCCCATCCTGGCGCCGCTCCTCGGCGGCTTCACCCTGGAAATCGCGGGCTGGCGAACCATCTTCGTCGTGCTCACCGTACTCGGCGCCGCCTGCCTCGCGCTGATGGCCGCGGCGCTGCCCGAGACCTCGACCACGCGGACGCGCATCGAGGTCCGGTCCCTCGCCCGCAATGTCCGCGCGCTCCTCGGGCACCGCTCGTTCGTCGCGTACACGCTCACGGGCGCATTCTCGCAGGCGGGCATGTTCGCGTACATCTCGGGCTCGCCCTTCGTCCTCATCAACCTCTTCCACGTCTCGCCGCAGCGGTACGGGTGGTTTTTCGGGGCGAACGCGGTCGGGTTCATCGCCGCGTCCCAGGTGAACCACAAGCTCCTCGCGCGCTTCGCGCCGGGCCGGCTCCTCGCGCGCGGAACGGTCGCGGCGGCGACGGTGGGCGTGGTCCTCTACGCCATTGCGGTGACCGGGGTCGGGGGTTTGCCCGCGGTGGCCGCGATGCTGTTCGGATTCCTGGCGAGCATCGGCTTCATCGGGCCGAATGCGACCGCGCTCGCGATGGAGGAGCAAGGGGCCCGGGCGGGCCTCGCCTCCGCCCTGCTCGGGTCGATTCAATTCGGCATCGCGGCCTGCGCGTCGTCCCTCGTGGGCCTCTTCAACGATGGCTCGATGCGCCCGATGGCGGGCGTCATGGCCGCCTGCGGCGCGGCCACCTTCCTCGCCGGCTTTTTCGCGCGGCGCTGACCCTCAATCGAACTCGACGTCGAGCTCGTCCGGCATATCCACGAGCCACGGCAATCGGGCGATCCCCGCCTCGTCGCAGAGCTCGTCGAGCTCGACCTCGGTCCCGTCGTCGAGCACGAGGTCGCCGCGCACGTAATACCGAAGCCCCCAGGAGAGCGGTTTTTCGCGGCTCTCCGGGCGCTCGGCGAGCTCGCACAAGAGCTTCCGGTCCTCGGGCGTCGACATGCGCGCCACGTGCCGCGCGAGCGCCGGCCAGAGCGGGTCGATTCCTTCCGGCAGCTCCGCGAGCGCACGGCGAAAAGGCATCGATTCCGAACGCGGACGCAAGGACAGGCGGCATGCCTCGTGGAACAGGCGCAGGAGTGGATCCTTCGGCTCCGAGAACGCGAGCACCGCGCGTGTCCCGGCCCGGCCGATCCCCGCGAGCTCCGCGGCCGCGAAATCGAGCGTCCACGGCTCCTCGGGCAATTCGAGCTCGTGCGCCCAGACCCAGGCCATGTCGAGCACCCAATCTTGCGCCCAGTCCCGCGCCCAGTAGCGCGACAGATCAAACGCCCAGTCCCGCGCCAGATCCCGCGTCCAGTACCGCGCCAGATAACGCGCCCAGTACCGCGCCAGATCGAGCGCGAAATCCCGCGCCCATTCCCGCGCCCACGAGCGCGACAGATCCATCGCCCAGTCCCGCGCGAGGTCGAGCGCCCACGTGCGCACCCAGTCGTCGTGCGCCGCTTCCTTCGCCCACGACCGCGCCAGATACCGCGCCATGTACCGCGCCAGATCCCGCTCCTCCCGCTCCGGCACGAGCGCCCGCCGGGCCGCGCGCCCGAGGTGCTCGCGTTTGCCGCCGAGCGAGATCAACGTCTGCAATCGCGCCGCCGCGGGACCCCGCGGACCCGGCCACAAATGGAGCAGCGAGAGCTCCGGCGGATCGCCCGGCCAAACCGGGCTCGACCCGCCGAGCGCCCGACCACGCGCCACGCCTTGCCCCTCGCCCGCCGCCGAAAGCAATCGCGACATCGCCGGCGGCTCCGCCTCCTCGCGCCCGAGCCGCGCCTCCTGCCACCACGACGCCGCAATGACCCCAGGCAGCCATCGCGCCTGCGACGCCACCTCTGGCCACGCCGCCGCGAGCCGCTGCCGCCGCCCCTCCTGCCGGCTCGCCGCCCACGCCCGCGCGGCCGCGAACCCGCGCACCTGCTCGTGCACGTGGAAATGGGCCGAGAGCCGCGCGCACCACGCCTCGAAATGCCCCGCGCCGAGCCCGTCCGCGAACATCACGCCCGCGAGCCAGAACCCGTCCGCGTCTCCCTCGATGAGATTCTCCAGCACCGCCGCGAGATGCGCGGGATTCCGGTCCTCCACGACCGCCGCCCACAGCCTGAGCGTCTCCCAGAACGCAAGATCGTGCAAATACCGCCGGCAAAGCGCGACCCGCGCCTCCGCCCCCTCCACCACCGCGGCCCAATGGTGCGCCACGAGGTATTCCTGGAAGCTCAGGTGCGCAAACGAAAAGGTCTCGTCGGCGCGATCCACGAGCACGCCCGCCGAGGAGACCAGCCACGCGATGAACCCGCGTCGCTCCTCGTACGAGAAGCGCGAGGGCAAGAGCGCGCAAAGCTCGTCCTCCGTGCGTACGATCGGGCTCCGGCTCTGCTCGCGATAGCCATCGCGCTGCACCCGATCGGCGAGCTCCGCGAGCACACGCATCCGCTCGGCTGCGTCCTCGGGCCGGAACACCGCCGACGGCGCCCGCGCCCCCTCCGCCTCCTTCGCACGCGGCCGGGCCGAAAGCAGGTTGTCGAGGCAAATCCGGTATAGCTCGTGCCGTTTGTCCGGGAGCGGCCTCGACCGGTGCACGAAAAGCATCATCACGAGCAGGAGCGCCGTCCGCGCGAGTGCCTCGGCCTCGGCGCTCGACGCGAGGGCCGAGACGAAGCGCTCGCTCGCGGCGTGGGCGGACGCCTCGTCCTCGCCGTGCACGCGCCCGTGGAAGCGCGTCGCGAACGCCCGGATCTCCTCGTCCGAGAGCGGCTGCACGTCGAGCACGTCGAACCCCTCGGCGCCCGAAGGCCGGCTCTCGCCATAAGGACGGCTCGTCACGACCGCGAGCACGCGCGGCGACGTGCCGAGCAGGCCCATCAATTTCTCGCGCACCTCGTCCCCGAGATCGCCGAGCTCGTCCCAGCCGTCAACCAGCAGAATGGGCCGCGGCCCCGTGGGATCGTCGAAGAGCACGGCGAGCGTCTTTCGTTCGTCGCGCCCGCGCACCTCGGCGAGGCGCCCCGCGAGATAGGCTTCGAGCGTCCGCTCGCTCGGCACCGCCCGCTCCCATGCGCGCCCGAGCTCGCGGAGCTCGATCAAAAACGGGACACAGTTCTTTTCGCCCTCGGCGAGCAGCTTGCGGAAACAATGGCGCAGGATCGTGGTCTTTCCGCAGCCGGCCGGGCCCCGAATGACGAGCGGCGTTTCGCGCGTGGCAAGCGCGAAGGGCTCGAGCGGCGCGCCATCGTCGAGCCGGTCCGCGTCCGTATTCGTCCCGAGCCTCGGCGGCACGAACATCTCGTCGAGCCGCGAAGGCACGGGCGGCCCTCCCCCGCTCGGCTGCGTCACGCCCACGCCACCGAGGTCCCAGCGCACATAACGTGCGCCGAACCGCCGGCGATACGCCTCGACGAACGCCGAAACCTCGACGGCCTCGGACGGCGTGACGATCTGTTTTTCCTCGCCAAACCCTTTCGGCACGTACAGATCGAGCGTGGCGCCGCGCGGGCTCGCCGGATCCACCGCAAAGGTCCCCGGCTCGACCTGCCCCTCGGCGCGGACGCGCGGCGCGTAGATCCGCAGGATCGACCGCGCTTGCCGCCGGGCCGGATCGAGCTCCAGCAGGTGCACCATCGCCGGCTGGCTCTCGGGCAGCTTCCCGGGCGAAAGCCCCCAGCTCCCGGACGAGAGCACGAGCGTGTGCCCCTTCTCCCCGCGCCGGAACGGGAATGCATGGGCATCGGCGCCGTGATGATGTCCGTGCAGGACCACGGAGACCCGCGCGTCCTCGGTCACGGCGCGCAGGTGCTCCTTGCCCTCGAAGCCGGCAGCGTCGGCGGCGAAATGCTCGATCGTCTCGGGCTTGAGCGGACCGGGGTGGCCGCGCAGCCATTGCACCCAGCTCTCCACGGCCTCCGGCACGGGCGTGATCGGATTGTGGTGCACGGCGAGGATCGACATCCACGACGGGGGCAAACCGCGCAGATGATCGAGCAAGCGCTGAGCTTGCGCCTCGCCGAACGATCCGCCCTGCCGCGCGTGGGACTCGCGCTCGCAGGAGTTCAAGGCGGCGACGGCGATCCCGCCATCCGGCATGGCGAAATGGTGGACGACGGCGCCATGGCCGATCGAGGTCACGGTCGGCAGCTCGGCGCGCGGGCGCCCGTGGAACGCCGTCACGAACGCTTCGAATCGCGCGAGGCGCACGAGAGCGAGGCGGCGTTCGAGCTCGGCATCGTCGAACCCCTCGTCTTCCTGCTCGATCTGGACCTTGCGTGTCTCGGCCCAGGAGACATCGTGGTTTCCAGGGACGAACACGAATCGATCCCGCGGGACACGAAGAAGCGCATCGAGGTGCCCAAAAAACCCGAGCGCGGCCTCGTATTCGTTCTTGCGCGCCGCCTCGGCGATGTCACCCGTGACCACGACGAGCCCCACGCCCTGCCGAATGCCAAGCTCCTCGCGCGCGGCGTCGATCGCGGCAGCGAAGCGCGCAGCGAGCCGCTCGCCATCCTGGCCCCCGAAGCGACCATGCGGGCCGAAATGCAGGTCCGAGAGGTGGAGGACGAGGAGCGGGAAGGACACGTCGAGGGAGCATACCGGAAGTGGGGCGTGGCATGAAGACGGCGCTGCGCTGGGGCTTTGCCCCAGGCCCCAGCAGGGGCTGTCCGCCCCTGCACCCGGACCAGCGAAAGCGCTGGACTCGGGGTCGATGAACTGCGCGATGCGCAGTTCATCGAACGGGCAGAGTCAAGACCAACGACGAGCCTGCCCGCCAAGACAGCAGCGCTGACGTTTCAACCGGCAACGGGGTACCACCGGCCTGTTGGAAGAACTGCGCATCGCGCAGTTCTTCCACGAACGGTCCAGGGCTTGCCCTGGTTCGGGTCGAGGGGCGAACAGCCCCCGCGGGGTCCGGGGCAGCGCCCCGGCGCAGCGGCTCGGTGTGGGAGTTTGTCGGAGGATCCGGGGGCGTACACTGCGCGTCAGAAACGGATTGCGGAGGTGGGTTTTTCCAGGTACGAGTTTGACCAGGAACATGCCTCGGTCATCAACCTCCGCACGGTTTCCTCTGTACCTCACGGCCTTCTCCTTCGTCGCGCCGCTCCTCGTGTCCGCTGCATGCGCGCCGAGTCGCGAGGAGGAGATGGTCCTCCGCGAGCCGATGAAGATCGCGATGATGTTCGGCCCTCACCTGCGCCTGCCCGACCAGGCGCGTCTTTGCAAGAGTCGGCTGGGCGTCCATCGGTGTCCGAAGGACTTGCCCCTCCGCGGGATTTATCCCGTCGAGCCACTGCGGAACGCGTCGTGTCTGTACGAGCCAAACGGCCCGCCCATCGCGGAGCTCGACGAGAATGGCGTACCGCAGGGCGAGTACACGCTGTGCTGCGCGCTGACCTACTTCGAGGCGGACAGGCGTGACGCCTGTTCGCGCTGAGGGTGCCACGATGGAACAGCAGCGACAGTCACCCGCGCGCGTTCGAGCTCGCGGACCTGCTGCCTGGGTCGAGTTCGTCGGCGGCACGCTGATATTCGTCGCGTGTATCCTCGGCGTCGTGAACGTGTTCGCGTCGACGGTCGAGGTCGACCAGTTGGCGAGCGAAACCGCCTGCATGGGGCAGCCTCCCGGGTGCGAGGCGGTGCCGATGAAGTGGGACCGTGTGCCATGGGCGCACACGCTCGAGGTCAACACGACGGGAGGCACCGTCGACGTCCGTTGCAGTCGCGCGTATGTGCTCCTCGGCGCGTGGTCGTGTGCTGCGCTGACCGCGTTGCCGGTGCCCGTCGCGCCTAGCGCGAGTGCGAGCGCGAGCTCCGCGCCCGCCGCGTCGTCGGCGAAGACTCCACCCCGATCCGGGAAGCCCATCGTCGTCCGGATTTCGCCGGCTTCGTCCGGATCGGCGGCGCCGCGCACGGGGAAGATGGAGCTTCAGGTGGTTCGCGACCTTGGCGGGAAACCTCCGGCACAGTCGACGCAGTAGAGGGCTGGACAGCCCTGCTTTCAGAACGTTTGTCAAGGAAAATTTCGAAACAGCCGCGGCGACCTACCCCTCTCAAGGTGTCGCGTGGACGGGGGGCCGTGGCTCAGCCATCCTCGACGCGGATCGGGATCCAGTCGAACCCGGTGACGCCGGCGCCCTGGAAGATGCGGCGGACCTTGGGGGTGACGAGGAACAAGGGGTATGGGAAGAGGGCGTCGCTCACGTCACCCTCGAAATTCACCTCACCGAACCATTCCCACGTCACGTTCACGTCGTGGATATCGGCGACGTCCGAGGCGCGGTAGGCAATGCGCATAGGGACCTCCTCCTTCCCCGTGAAGCTACTCCGCCCGCATGCGCAGGGCTTGTAGGGGTAGACCCCGGTCGAACGGGGAGACATGGGAGGCAGGGTATGCGTGGCGCAGAGCTGCCGCCACGGAATCTGGAAGCCCCGCTCCTCGAACGCCGCGAAGACGCTCCGGAACGAAAGCCCCGTCGCGCCGCTCTGCGCGAGCGCCGCGGCGAGCTTCTCGTCCACGAGCACGTCGTCGTAGGACGTCGTGGCCGCGCGCCGGCCTTCGAGTTTGGGGAGGTCTTCGCCCTCGATGATCATCGCGGACGTCTGCCGGGCCCCGGCGCCGCACCGATTGCAGGCGTCTGACATGTCGTACGTCGTGCCCATCCTGGGCCCCCCGAAGACCCTGGCGTTGACGTCGTACCACGCGGCGATCAGGCGTGCTGACTCAAGCTCTTCATCGGTGAAGCAGTCGTAACGCCGTTCGAGCCATCTGATTCCGCGGTCCTTGAGGAGGTTCAAGAGCAGCGACAGGCGTTCGTCCGTCTCGTCGAGCGTCAGGTCTACCCAAATCTGCCGTTTGCGTTGCAGCATGAAGTCTTGCACTTTCGCGGCATCCATCGGTATCCCCGCCGGGCCGAACACGGCTTCCAGTCCACCAGGGATGTGTTGAGCATGGAAAAGAACCTTGACCTCGGTTTTCATGTCCTCGTCTCGCGATATCTCACTTCACGAAATAGGGCTTGATGGCTGCGAGCCAGTGCGGAAAGTCCTCATACACCTCCTCGTATACCTTCCAGACGTTTTCCTTGCTCGTGGGGGGCAGCCGCTGCCTAGCATCATTGAGCAACGTCGTGATCCTCTTGTGCTGGGCCTCCGTCAAGATCACCGACGGTATCTTGTCAAGCTGCTTCTTCGTGAGCCCGAGCTCCCGCCCCATCGCCTTTTCCAAAGTACGAGATCGACCCGATCGAGCTAGAACCCGCGGGAAACGAGGATCTGTCAGTCGGTCCACCCATGGCGATCGGAGAAGCTAACCCCGCGATTCCTGGTAGCGTGACAGAATCCCGACAAGAACGCGAGGGGACCGCGACTCCCCCGACGAACCCCTTGGACGCCGCGACGGCGGCCCTCCGGGCAGCCCTGGACGCGTCAATCAAGGCAGGTGACATCGAAGGCGCGCGGCGCGCCATGCGAGCCCTAGACGCCCTCCTCGGTGAGCCCCCGACGTCGGGCCACGATGCGCCCGTCTCGGCCGTCAAGAGCACTCGCAAGCGCCGGAAGGCGTAAGCCGCGCCGATGGCCCCGGGCGAGCTCGTGAGGGGGCGCCCGGGGCTTCTACGCCCGTCCGATCGGCCGACCGAACCAGGGAGGCGGATCACCTCATGATTGCCAGCAAGTCACGCGCCCGGGAAAGCCTGCTTTTGGCAGTGCCGAGCACCACGCCGACGCTCTCGGCAGTCTCGCTTGTCGTGTACTCGAGCGCGTCGAGCTCGACCACCCTGCGCAGGTTCGGAGGCAATCGCTCGACCATCCGAAGAGCTTCGCGAGCCTCGAAACGGAGAGCGGGATCCCCCCCGCGCGAGGGTGTTTCGTCTGCCGGGCCCCCACCGCTCCACCTTGCGCTCCGCCGATAGCGCCGGGCGGCCCGGACTGCAAACGCCGCGATGAGCGTCCGTGCGGCGTCCACGTCGGCCTTCCCCTCGATGACGCGGATCCGTCGCTCGTCGGAATATCGCCAGAATGCGAAAAGCACGTCCTGCGCCAAATCGTCACGGTCGGCAGGGATAACGCCTACCCGGCGAGCAATGCCGCAGACGTAGGGCCGAAGTTTCTCTAGATCGGATTGATCCAGCGTGATCCGTTCGCTATGCTCGCCTGTCTCTTCGTTGACCACCCATTGCCGTTGCATGGCGTCCCTCCGTTCGTTTCAGCCGCTCTTGTCCAGCGTGCAATCGTTTCCAAGCGGTAGCGCGCGAGGTTTCGAGCCTGCGCGCTATCTCGTCGATCGAATGGCCTTCGAGGTGGAGCCGCAGCGCTGCGCGCTCGACGGGCGGCAGCCGTTCGGCCCGATCGAGCCATTCCCCAAGCGAGGCGCGCTCTTCTGGCGAGGGCGACGGGTCGAAGGCGCACCTTTGCAGGTCTCTCCCTGACATGAGCACCTCGACCCTATGACGGGCGAGGCGTCGCCAATTCATCGCGAGAAACCATGCCGTTCGCATGAGCCATTCGGCAGGGTTCCGCGGCGCCCTGTTTAGCCGGGAGTATTGCAAAAACACACGTTGCGCGAGGTCGTTCGCGTCGACCTCATGCACACCGAGCCGGCGCAGCTTCGCGACAATTCGCGGCCGTTCTCTGGCAAAAAGGCGGACGAATCCCGCCCCGCTGGCGCCCGTCGGGCGCTCGGGTCCCTTGCGCTGCATTGTGCATCGCTCCCGGACCGCATCGGGCGGCCCGAGCTCGATTTACGGGCGCTCGCGTGGCGAGTTCAAGCCATTTTAGCGAAGGACGAACGTTTTTCTTGGCACATTATCATCTGGTAATGATATGCTCCGCGGCCGGAAACGAGGTTCGATCGCGAATGTCCACGATACGCGGAGGGACAGATCGGACCGAATGACAGATATTCGGCCGACAGCTATCCGGCCTTCCCGCCTCGCCTGCTACCCCGGCGAGCGGATCGGGGAGGGCTCACGGCGTGACGGATCAGGCAAGACGGGCGGTTGCCGGACCGGGAATGCAAATCCCGCGGAGCCTGCCCGCACCTGCACAAATGCGCAGCCTTCCGGCGCAGCACGTGCTCGGGTACGGTATGCTCCATGCGCATTGTACCCTCCAGCCTGCGAGCGTTGAAGCTGCTGTCCGGCGCTTAGTTAGGGAGCATGATCGATGGCGTTCCTTTGGAACAAGGAGAACATCCCCCAGCGCGGGTGGGTGTGCATCGACGTCGAAGACCTTGAGGATACCATCCACACATGTGAAATGTGCGGCAACGAAAATGTCCGCTACGTCCACTGGATGCACCATCCAGAGCATGTGCCGGATCTACGTGTCGGATGCGTATGCGCCGAAAAGATGGCTGATGGTTACGAGGGAGTGAGCCGCGAGCGCCGTTTGAAAAACCGGGCGGCTCGACGGGCGAAGTGGGTTAAGCGTTACTGGCCACAACGCTTGATAAGCGACAGGCCCATTGTCGTGGGCATGCAGCTCAAAACGCAAGGTTACAAATTTTGTATTGTCCCCGTGACTGGTGGCTGGCGCGGGTCAATCACCCTGCCGACTGGAAGAGTTATACAAGGCAGGCGTACGTTTAATGACCTCAATACCCTTAAGCTGATCCTCTTCGACTATGTTTGGCCACGGCGTCTCGGACCAACAACGCACCAATGACTCAGTCCCGGAGGCGCACGTGCGCGGGGTCACCTCACGTGGCACGTCCAGCGCTCGACGTTGTTTGCCGCACGGACGCGCGCGTTCCGGCGTTCGTCCGTGCGTTCGTTCGCGCGTTGCGGGTCCGTTTACGCGGCATTTCGTCGGGGCTCGCGCCCGTGGCGCTTGGCCTGTAGAGCCTCGAAACGGTCGGCGATCAGGGCCCCGATCCCGATCTCGGCCTTCACCACGACCCCGGCCGCGTCGATCGCGTCAAACACTGCGTCCACGAGATCCGCCATGACCCCGGGCCACTCGGGGTGATTCTCGATCGATGCGGCCTGTTCGAGCTTCGCCAGCGCGGTTAGAGCCGTGATCCGCTTGCCTTCCAACGTCGCGATCTGCGCCGGGGAGAGCTTGCCCGTCTGTAGGATCTTCGTCAGCCGTGCGACGCTTGCGCGGAGTTCCTCCGCGGTAGTTCCCAGAACGGGCGGCGCATCGTGCGGGGGATCGGACGGCGGCGGCGCTTCCGCTTCCGTGCGCGGGGCATCGGAAGGCGCGGCCTTCCCCGCGCCGGTACGCGTCCACCAGGACCACGCGATCGGCGGGATGTCTGCCAGGGCTTCGAGCTTTTCGAGGTACGGCGCCGCTGGCGTTCGGCCTTGTTTCCAGCCTGTCAGCAGGCCCGGACTGCACCCGAGACGCGCGGCGAGCTCCCGGTAACCTGTAGCTCCGCGCCATGCGTCGAGGCGTGTCCAGCCGACGGAACCCCACCCCTCGCCGGGGCATGACGTGGCGAACCTGGCACCGTCCGGAGCGTCGAAGCGAACCATGGAAACAGTGTGCTCCGTTGCGCCGTGAACGTCAAACATATCTGTTCACGGCTCACGAACAAGGGCGAACGATGGAAACGTGAGTAATTCCCGGCGTAACCCCGGCCCCGGGCCCCACCTCGCCGATGATGACGTCGGGGCCTTCGAGGTGACCGGCGCGCTCGACCCGCCGCACCTGGACGA
>NZ_JAGTJJ010000018.1 GCF_028435365.1 Polyangium jinanense
TCTTGCCACGGCCTGTTCGATGAACTGCGCATCGCGCAGTTCATCGACCCCGAGTCCAGCGCTTGCGCTGGTCCGGGGTGAAGGGGGCGGACAGCCCCCTTCTGGGGTGCGGGGCAAAGCCCCGCGCCGTGGCAGCAACCTCTTAGGGGTTCTTCGGTGCCGTGGAGGCCTTTTCCACGTCGCGTCCCGTCGCGTGTTCGAGTCGCGTGCGGGCCACGAGGATCCCGACGCGCGCGTCCACGCGGCGCAAGCGCGCGCGCGTGAGCTCGGCCTCGGCGTCGACGAGCGCCACGCCCGTCGCACGCCCCGCACGGAAGAGCTCGTTCTGCACACGCAGCCCTTCCTCCGCCGCAGCGAGCCCACGATCGGCAGCGTCGATGTTCGCCTCCGCGCGCTTGAGCTCCGCGTAGGCCGACGCAACCTCGACCTTGAGCCCCTGGAGCAATTGCTCCTTCTGCGCGGCGATCTGCTCCACGCGCGACTTCGCCTCGGTCACGGCAGGGATCGCCGTGAGCGTGTCGTTGATGGTCCAGGAGAGCCTGACGCCCGCATTCCATGTGAACCGGAACTCGTCGGCCTGCGGGAAGACGCGCTGGTTCGGGTTCTGGTACTGCCCCTCGGCAAACCCGTCGACGCGCGGGAAGTAACCCGCACGCGCCAGCGAGACCTGCTTCTTCAGCGAGTACTCCGTCTCGTCGAGCGCGCGGATCTCCAGCCGCCGCGCAAGCGCCTCGTCCTGCAGCGCCGCGAGCTGCACCGTGCTCGGCTCCGCCGACGCATGCAGCACGTCGACGCCGATCGTGAGCGGCTTGCCAGCCGGGAGCATGAGCGAGATGCGGATCTGCTCCTCGGCAAGCGACGCGAGCGCATCCGCGTCGGCCTGCACCTGCTGCGCAGACGCGACCTGCGCTTCGAGGCGCAGCACATCGGCCTTCGAGATGAGGCCCGCCTGGAAGGTGAGGTTCGCGTCCTTGAGATGCGCCTCGGCCTGCGCCACGGCCTCTGTCGCGACGACAGCGCTGCCCTTGGCGCGGACCCAGTTGAAGAACGCGACCTTCGCGTCCGCGGCGATCGTCAACCCCTCGGCCTCGAGCTCGATCCGCTTCGCGCTCTCGGCGTGCGAGGCGGACGCGTAGCCCTGCGAGATACGCAGCACGTAGTCCGAGATCGGCAGCGCGATCGACGCCGTGAGCGAGTACGAGTTCAGGAGGACAGGGAACGAGAAGCCCGGCGTCTGCACCGCGGTGATCGGCGTGCCCGCGATGTCCGTGACGCAGTTGCCCGAGAGCGGGGGCGGGCACGGCCTCGACACGAGGGGCCCTTGCTGCACGGGGATCACCTGCGGGTTCGCCGGGTCCAGGTTCGTGCCGACATAGGCGGTCGACGGCGCGCCGAGCACGTTCTGGACCCGGGAGAGGCGCGTGTAGCCCGCGGCGACGGTGACCTGCGGCAGGTAGTTGAGGAGCGCCTGATCGACACGCGCCGCGGCGGCGCGGAGCTCGGCCTGCTTGACGCGGAGCGACGGGCGGGTGCGAAGCGCGATGCGCGCCGCCTCGTCCGGTGTCAGGCCTCCGGGCTGGGGCGCGAGGGCCTCGGCGATGCGATCGGCCGCGGGGGGAGGCGGCGCAGGCGCGGCCGCGGGGGCGGGGGCGGCCGGCGCGGGCGGCGCGGGCTCGCGCGCAGGTTGGGGTTGCGCGAGGGCCGCGGCGGGGGCGCCGAGCAGCAGGGCGAGCGTGCACGCCGTGAAGGCGCGGTGGGCTCTCCGGGGCGAGGACGAAGACGCGAAGCGGGAGACAGAGGACGTCATGTTGACCCGCCGGTCACTTATGGGCGCTCGCCTCTCCCGTCAAGCGCCCATGCACGACTTTACATTCGCGGCATCACGCCGGGGCCACGTGGATTCGTGACCCCCGGGTCGTGACGCTTCTTCAGCGCATGTACGCCGGCGTGGCCACGGCGCTGCGGCACTGCCAGTTGAAGCTTCGCATGTGCGGCGCGCGGCCGTTTTGCTTGAGCTTCGCCACGAGCCCGCCGACGGCGTTCGCGAGCGAAGCATCGTGCGAGTAGTGGTAGGCCATGGCCATGACGTACGCGGCTTCACCCCAGTGCTCGTTGTCCGGGTCTTCTTCGCCCCGGCCCGTTCCGCCTTCGCCCATGAAGTAGTAGGGCTTGCCCGAGCTGTCCATCCCTTCGCGCGCGATGGCGCGGCCGAGCTTCACGATCGACGCGTGCACCTGGTTCTCGCGCTGGCCACCGCGCTCGCTCGCGTAGAGATCGAGGCCGTCGGCGAGGATGGCGCTCATCCAGGGGCTGCAGCCGAAGTACCCATACCCCTCGCCATGCGCGCCGGCGTGATGGGCGAAGCAGCGGGCATTCGAATCGCCGTAGCCCTGCGGATACGTCGCCTGGACGTCGAGGTAGGCGTCGACCGCGTTATCGGCGAGCTCCTGGAAATGGGCGCTTTGATCGTCGGAGACCATCATCGCGTACGTCATGTCGAGCAGGTAGAAGCCCGCATGGCGCTCGGTCCAGAGGCCCGTGTCCTTCCCCTTGTACCGGGGCTTCCAGATGGAAGCCATTCGATCGGCCACGCTCTCCGCGGCCTCGCGGAAGCGATCGTCGCCGGTCAGGAGGTAATGGATCGCGAGGTTCTGGCTATAATGATACTTCGGATCGTTCGCCTTTTTGGGAATGCCGATCTCCAGGTTCTTCCCGCTGCCGGAGATGCCGGCGCGGTAAAGCGCGGTCTCGGCGTAAGCCGTGCGGAGCGTCTCGACGTCGCCCCGCCGCGCATAACCCCGGTAAAACGTGGTGCCGCGATCGTAGAGCCAGACCGCGGGGTCGCCCTTCTTCGGGAGGAACGCGTCGACGTCGTGTTTGTTGTAATCGCAGACCTTCGCCCAGCCGTCGTACGGCGAGCCTGCGGTCTCGGATTCCGGGGCGATCGTGCCCATCACGCCACTCTTCGCGAGCCGCTGGGGCGAAAGGAGCGCATACACGCGCGGCCCCAGCGTCCCGTCCGCGTTCACCAGCGTCTGCTGCACGGGGACCATCGAAAGCGCGCCGGCCTTCGAGCGCTCGCCCACGATCACGCGGAGCTCCGTCTCGCCGGCCACGGCCACGTCAACCTGGATCTGCACGCTCCGGAGGCTCCCGTCGGCATGACGGGCGAGGCCGCGGCGCGCGAGGGGCAGGTCGCGGCCCTCGTGCATCACGCGAACCATGGATTCCTCGAAGAGCTCGCCGGGGGCGAGGGGAATCGCGAAATTGACGCGCTGGGTGCCGGTGTGGCCCTGTGCAGGGACGAGGCGCACCGTCTCGGCGCGCGGCGACGAAAGCGCGCTCTCGGCTTCGTCGGTCTCCTCGGTCTCGGCGGTCGCGACGGTGTCTTCCGCGACGTCCTCGTCGCTCGCTTCGTCGTCGGCCGTATCGCTCGTGGAGTCCACGTCGCTCTCGGCGGCCTCGATCTCGTCATCCAGGACGACGTCTTCGGAGGCGACACACGAGGCCGTGGAGGCGGCGAGGAGGAGGGCGAGCATAGAAATGCAAGAATTGGAATGATAACGGTGCATGGGTGCGCCTTTCAAAGGAGGTGTGCGAATGGCCGAGCCGGGCCGACGCGGTCGCCGCGAGGACGAGGGCCAAACGAAGGATGCCGGTGCGCGCTGGAAGAGGCCGAATGAGGCCGGCGCGTCAATCGGTGTCGGTCATGGGCAATTGAATGACAGGCAGCCGGGACGTCGTCGAGATATTTAATGGGAATGGCACGACGCTGCGGGGCTGCGCATTACCATCCTCCAGCTTTATTTTGGAAAGCGGCCCCACGTGAGCGACGTGGTTTGCCGGCACTCGCGGCATTCGTGGCTGGCAGGCGTACCCGGCGCGCGCGGGAACCGTGCGAAAACTGCGCGGAATCCCACCGGACGCGCGCCAAGGCCCCCTCCGCCCGCCCGGAGTTCTGCTTGGCGCCCTCCCCAAGACCCCTCCGGACGCGCCGACCTCTCTTTGGTGCCCCTCCAAAGACACCTCCGGACGCGCCGCCCCCTCTTTGGCGCCCCTCCAAAGACCCCTCCGGACGCGCCGACCTCTCTTCGGTGCTCCTCCAAAGACACCTCCGGACGCGCCGACCTCTCTTTGGTGCTCCTCCAAAGACACCTCCGGACGCGCCGACCCCTCTTTGGTGCTCCTCCAAAGACACCTCCGGACGCGCCGACCCCTCTTTGGTGCTCCTCCAAAGACACCTCCGGACGCGCCGACCCCTCTTCGGCGCATTCGCGCCCCTTTTTCCGCCTCCGACATATCGCGCGATTCTGTTTGCGTTTTCGCTCACCCGACGACATCGAGAAGGCGAAGCCTTGGAGGTATCGATGCCCGTCCAGACCCATCGGCGCCCGGAGCTACGCGGGTCCGTCGTGAAGTTGCTCGAAACCCTCGTTCCCGCCGTGCGGGACGGAGGCGAGGTGCCCCTCCTCTCGATCGTCGAGAGCGTCGCAGGTGATCGATTGAAGCCCGAGGTCCGCAAGCAGCTCGAAGCCCGCGGCAACGCCGTCTTCCGCCGCGAGGGCGACGCGACGCGTTTCCTCAACGAAGGCCCCGCGCTGCGCATCCCCCTCAAACGATTCGACCTCCGCATCGCCGCCCGCGTCTCCGGCGATGCCCGCCTCGTCGAAGGCGGCGCCGCCCTGTCCTTCCGCGGCGCCGAGACCCTGAGCGCGAGCAAGTTCTTCTTCTCCGTGCGCCTCGAAGGCATCGAAGCCACCGATCAACGAATCGTCGTCGACATGGAGGGCGACTCCTTCGACCAGGTCTTCGAGCTGGTGTGACATCCGCGTCATAGCGGCGCCGGCTGGCACACCAGTTCTCGCCCAGCGCGAACCCTCCTTCACGGGCGTACGCGCCTCCCCCCCGAGTGCAACCCCGCATCCCGATTGAGGTTCCGTTTCATTCACGCGCAGTTGGCGCGCGAACCGGAAGTGGCGAGAATTCGACAAGGCTTGGCTTCTTATTTGCCAAGCGAAGCGCGGAGGCCTCATGCGAACCCATCTTCGACGCCCGCTCGCCTTGCTCCTCGTCTCCCTCGCCGGCGCCAGCATCGCCGCCGGATGCTCAGGCATCGACGACACCTTCGTCCCCAACAAGGACATCGCCGTCGCCGCCGTTTCGCCGCCTGCCATCTCCGGTGGCACCCTCGCCATCGCAGATGACGGCAAGACCGCCGTCGCCGCCGACCCGGACCGCGACGTGGTCTGGATCGTCGACCTCGAAGCCCGTGCCCTGAAAGCCAAGGTCACGCTCGAAGAAGGCGACGAGCCCGGGCGCGTGGCCATCGACAACGAAGGCCGCGCCCACGTGGCCCTCCGCTCGGGCGGCGCCGTGGCGTCGATCGACGTGGCCGGCGGCAAGCTGATCGAGCGTCGCCAGGTCTGCGCGACGCCGCGCGGCATCGCCTACGAGGCCGAAAACGACCGCCTCCACGTGGCCTGTCAGACGGGTGAGCTCGTGACGCTGCCCGCGGGCGGCGGCGCAGCGACGCGCGTGCTGAAGCTCGAGCGCGATCTGCGCGACGTGGTGGTGCAAGGCGACAAGCTGCTCGTGAGCCGCTTCCGCTCGGCCGAGGTGCTCGTCGTGGGCATCGACGGCAAGATCTGGCAGCGCGAGGCGCCGGCCAAGGTGAAGACCTTCGATCCGTTCACCGGCGGGGATTCGCACTTCGAGCCGGCCGTGGCGTGGCGCATGGTGTCGCGGCCGAGCGGCGGCGCGATCATGGTGCATCAGCGCGGGACGGCGAACGCGGTGGTGATCGAGCAGCCCGGCGGCTACGGCAGCGGCGGCGGCTGCGACGGGAGCATCGTGCAAACGACGGTGACCGAGGTGGAGCCCGGCGACGAGACGGTGCCCATCGTGATCCCGCCCCTCGGCGGCGCGTCGCTCTCCGGCTCGGCCCTGCCCGTCGACATCGCCGTCTCGCCGAACGAGAGCGACGTGACGATCGTCGCCGCCGGCAACAACGCGATCCTGCGGACGTCGCGGGCCTCGATCGCGGCCAACCAGTCGACGGGCTGCGATCCTTCGTTCGCCGAGCCGGTGCCCGGGCAGCCGATCGCGGCGCAATACTGGGCCGGCGGAGAGCTCGCCGTGCAGCTGCGCGAGCCCGCGGCGATCTACCTGCCGGGCACGGGACAGACGATCGAGCTGCCCGGCGAGAGCCGCCGCGACACGGGGCACGACGTGTTCCACCAGAGCGCGACGGGCTTCAACTCGCTCGCGTGCGCGTCCTGTCACCCGGAGGCGATGGATGACGCCCGGACCTGGAACTTCAACCCGATCGGTCCGCGCCGGACGCAGTCGATCCGCGGCGGCATCCTGGCGACGGCGCCGCTGCACTGGGACGGCGACATGGAAGACCTCGGCCACATCATGAGCGAGGTGTTCGTGAACCGCATGGGCGGCCAGCCGCTCGGCCCGCGTCAATCGCGGCTCGTCGGTCGCTGGATCGACGCGCAGCCGGTGCTGCCGAAGGCCGAGGTCGCCGACACGACGGCGGTGGAGCGCGGCAAGGAGCTCTACCTCGACGCGAAGGTCGGCTGCGCGACCTGCCACAACGGCGAGAAGCTGACGAACAACGACTGGGCCGACGTGGGCACGGGCAAGGCCTTCCAGGTGCCGACGCTGATGGGCATCGCGGACCGCGCGCCCTTCATGCACGACGGCTGCGCCGCGACGCTGCGTGACCGCTTCAACCCGGCCTGCGGCGGCGGCGACAAGCACGGCGTGACGTCGCACCTGACGCCGGCGCAGGTCGACGACCTCGTCGCGTACCTCGAGACGCTCTGAGAACAGTGGGGGCTCGGCCCTCACGTCTCACGCCCACGAAGCTCCGGATCCGGAGCACCTCCCGCCCCCTCCCCGCTCGCCCAACCCCCCCTCGGAACACCGCGACGAACGTCTTTCCGGCGACCATCGCGGCGCACGTTTGTCTCGCCCACAAATGAAAACGATTTTCATTGTCATTTTCATATCGGAGCGGTAGCCTGGGTTTCCATGAGCCGCTACACAGGTCCCCGCGTTCGCGTGATGCGCGCCCTCGGCTGCGATCTTCCGGGGTTTTCGCGCAAGAAAATCGATCGACGTCCGTACCCGCCAGGTCAACACGGGCAGGCGCGGCACAAACTCTCCGAGTACAAGCTCCGCTTGATCGAGAAGCAGAAGCTTCGCTTCGGTTATGGCGTCTCCGAGGTGCAGCTCCGGCGCCTCATGGTCGAAGCCGGGCGAAGCCAAGGCGCCCCCGGCGACAAGCTCGTCGAGCTGCTCGAACGACGCCTCGACAACGTGGTGTTCCGCGCTGGCTTCGCGCGCACGATCCCCGCAGCACGGCAGCTCGTCTGCCACGGCTTCGTGCACGTGAACGGGCGGCGCGTCGACATCGCCTCGTTCCGGGTCGACCAGGGGCACACGATTTCCCTCGTGCCCAGGGTCTGGAAAAACCCGCACGTGCTCTCCTCAGTCGCAGACGAGACGATGGAGCGCGCCTCGTGGCTCAACGTCGACAAGGCCGCGTTCAGCGCCACCGTGACGGCGCTGCCAGACGCCTCCTCGGCCTTGTTCCCCGTCGATGTGCAGCGGGTCGTGGAGTTCTATTCGCTCCGTCTCTGACGGGTGGGTTATGCGCGGGGCGTTGCCCCGCACCCCAGCAGGGGGCTGTCCGCCCCCTGCACCCCGGACCAGGCACGGCCTGGACCGAAAGCGGAAAAACCGCGCGATGCGCAGTTTTTCCGACGGCCCGTGGCAAGACCACGAACCTCCTCGCCAGCCAAGACAGCAGTGCTGCCGTACGTGCTGGGGACGTTTTCCCTGTCGACAGTGCGCATCGCGCACTGTCGCCCCGCGTCCAGGGCTTGCCCTGGTCCGGGTCGAGGGGTGGATAACCCCTCGTCGGGGTCCGGGGTGAAACCCCGGCGCGGCGCCCCCAAAACGCAAGTTTCTTGCGCATCCCGTCGGATCCTCGTCAGGAGCCGCGCGATTGGGTAGACTCCCGAGGCGTGAACGTCGAACAACGAATCGCGGCGCTGGAAGCGCTCCTTGAAAAGGTCCAGAAGAACGCCGCGTTGCCCCGGCCCGAGCGTGCCGGGATCGGCTCGCTCGCGGTGAAGCCGGGGGACGACGTGGTCGGCGCCCCGATCCCCACGCTCGCTGAGGCCGCGACGCCCATCGTCACGAAGAAGCCCGACATCGGCGACGACCTCTGGGACGAGGCGCCCGCGAAGGATGCGTCGCCCGCGAAGGGCGTGGCCATCGCAACTCCGCTGGGCACGCCGAAGACGCCTCCGGCCAAACCCGCGCCCGTCACCACGGCTGCCAAACCTGCCGCCGTGCCGGGTCCGAAGCCGATCGCGCCTGTCACCACGGCTGCCAAGCCGGCCGCCGTCACGCCGGCCGCCGCCAAGCCCGCGGCCATCCCTGGCCCGAAGCCGATCACGCCCGTCGCTACGGGCGCGAAGCCGGCCGCGACGACGCCCGCTCCCACGAAGCCGGCCGCGCTGCCCAAACTCACGACGCCCACCGCGACGCCCATCGCCACGAAGCCGGCCGTGCCGGTCGACGAGCTCAAGAGGACGCTGCCCGGTGTCGGCGAAGGCGAAGAGGCCGGCGACTCGCGTCCGCCGCCGCTCCAGGACTCCGACGCGATCACCGCGCCGCTTGCCCTGGCGCCGGAGCAGATCGAGGCCCTCATCGGGACCGGTCCCGCGGCTGCGAAGAAGCCGGAGACGAGCACGGGTTTGCCCTCTGCGATCGAGGAGGACGGCGACGGCGAAGATGCCGAGCCGACGAAGCTGTTCGAGCCCGCCTCGACGTCGAAGCCGAGCGCCGCGCTCGTCGCAGCGCTCGCGAAGTCGGCCGAGCCGGAGAAGAAGCCCGAGCCCGAGCAGGCACAGGAGCCCGTCCTCGAAGCGAAGCCCGAGCCGGAGGCTGTCGTCGAGATCGAGGCTGCCGCGCCCGAGAAGAAGCCCGAATCCGAGAGGAAGCCCGCGCCCGAGAAGAAGCCCGAGCCCGAGGCCGTCGTCGAGATCGAGGCTGCCGCGCCCGAGAAGAAGCCCGAGTCCGAGAAGAAGCCCGCGCCGGCCAAGAAGCCCGAGGTGGAGACCGAGGAGGCTTCGATCGAGCTCGGTGCCGCGGAGCTCGAGCCGAAGCCGGAGCCGGAGAAGAAGCCGGTCGCGAAGCCGCCGCTGCCGACGAAGAAGCCCGAGGTCGAGAAGAAGCCCGTCGCCGAGACCAAGCCGCCGGTGGAGAAGAAGCCGGTCGTCGTGGCGAAGGAGCCGGTCGAGACGAAGCCGGAGCCGGAGCCGAAGAAGGGTTTGCCCGGGTGGCTGCTCGTCGCCGCGGCTCTCTTGCTCATCGGCGCGGGTGCGTTCGTCGCGATGCAGAAGGGCTGGATCGGCGGCCTGCCCGGTGGGACGCAGCCCGGAAACACGGGCGGCTCCGTGACGCCGACGCCGACGCCCACGCCCACGGAGACGGTGAAGGCTGCGCCGACGCCCGCCACCGCGGAGACGGCGCCGGCGCCGTCGGACAGCGCTGTGGCCGCTCCGCCCGGGAGCGCGTCGGCCGCGCCCGCGGGCAGCGCTTCGGCCGCACCCGCGACGAGCGCCAGCGCCGCGCCGACCACGGAAGCTCCGCCGGCGAAGGATCCGGCGACGCTGCCGGCGACGCGCGGAATCCTCACCGTGAGCTCGAACAAGCAGGCGCTCGTGTTCTTGACCGGCAAGCTGGTCGGCAACACCGGCGAGGCGCTCGAGGTCGACTGCGGTCCGAAGTTCATCCGGCTCGCCGATATGGGCGAGACGAACCCGACGAAGGCCAAGTGGCTCACGCCGGGTCAGTCGGCCGTGATCAACTGCCAGAAGGCGAACACCGTCACCATCAACGTGCCGTGAAGGTCGCCGCGAGAGCGGCGCACCATCGAGGAAGCCTCGAGGCCCCACGCCTCGGGGCTTCTTCGTTTCGAACGCGGGTGGGGCAGAGCCGCAGATGGAATGGTAGGCTCCGCGCCGCATGGACGTGCAGCAAGATGGGCAAGCGGCCGAGGCGCAGGCGGACGCCCCGGAGACGAACGAGACGAACGAGACGAGCGCAACGAGCGCGCCTCGAGCGACGCCGGCGACGGACGGGGCGAGCGGCCCCTTCCCCACGCAAAGTCCGCTCGATGGATCCGCCCTGCCGGCCGTGACGGCGACGTCGCCGAGCGAGATCCCGGCGCTCGCGCGCAAGGCGCGTGAGGCGCAAAAGGCGTGGGCCGCGAAGACGGCGCGCGAGCGGGCGAGCGTGATCGCGCCCGTGAAGCAGCGCATCCTCGCGCGCGCCGAGGAGATCGCGAACCTCGTGCATCGCGAGTGCGGCAAGCCCGTCGAGGAGGCGGCGCTCGCGGAGGTGCTGCCGAACGCAGACCTCGTCGAGTACTGGACCGACGCGATCGAGGAGCTGCTCGAAGGCACGATGGTCGAGTTCGATCCGCTCGCGTATCCCGGGAAGCTCGGCCGGATCCACAAGGCGCCGCGCGGGCTCGTCGGGCTCATCACGCCGTGGAATTACCCCGTGGCGATCCCGCTGCGGACGATCGTGCCGGCACTGCTCGCGGGCAACGCGGTGCTGTTCAAGCCGAGTGAGATCACGCCGCGGGCCGGCGCGCTCGTGGCGTCGTTGTTCGAAGGGCTCCTGCCGGACGGGCTCCTTTCGCTCGTGCAAGGCGGCGGAGACGGGGGCGCGGCGGTCGTCGATGAAGCGGACATCGTGGTGTTCACGGGCAGCGTGGCGACGGGCAGGCGCGTGGCAGTGCGCTGCGCGGAGCGGCTGATCCCGTGCTCGCTCGAGCTCGGCGGGAAGGACGCGGCCATCGTGCTCGCGGACGCGCCGATCGAGCGGACGGCGAACGGCATCGTGTGGGGCGCGTTCACGAACGCGGGGCAAAACTGCGCGTCGATCGAGCGCGTGTACGTGGATCGGAAGATCGCGGACAAGCTCGTGCCGCGCCTCGTGGAGCTGACGAAGAAGCTCGAGCCGGGCCGCGATACGGCCGTGCTGACGACGTCGCGGCAGTGCGACATCGTGCGGCGTCACCTCGCCGAGGCCGAGGCCGCCGGCGCCGAGGTGCTCGCAGGCGGCGCGCCCGAAGCGGGATCCCTCGCGTTCGCGCCGACCGTCGTGAAGCTCGATCGCGAGGACACGCCGCTGCTCCGGGAAGAGACGTTCGGGCCGATCCTGCCGATCGTGCTCGTGGACGGCGCCGAGGACGCGATCACGCGGGTGAACGCGTCGACGTTCGGCCTGACGACGAGCGTGTGGACGCGGCGCGTGGGCGCGGCGCACGATCTCGCGCGGCGTCTCAAGACAGGCGTGGTGACGATCAACAACCACGGGTTCACGGCGGCCGTGGCCGCGGCGCCCTGGACGGGCACGGGCGAGAGCGGGTACGGCATCACGAACAGCCCGCACGCCTTGGCCGAATTGACGCGCCCGCAGTTCGTCCTCGAGGACCGCAACAAGGCCGCGCGCGAGCTCTGGTGGTACCCGTACACGCCGGTGCTGCGCAAGATTGCCTTCGCGATGGCGCGCGCCCGGGGCGGCGCGGGCTTGTTCGGCCGCATCGCGGCGGTCTTCGAGCTCGTCGCCGCACTGCCGAAGCGCCTGCTCGGAGGATGACCCGTGGAGGACTCTCGCCCGCTGATCCTGCTCTCGAACGACGACGGCTTCGCCGCGGAGAACCTGCGCGCGATGCACGAGGCGCTCGCCCGGCACGGTCGCGTGATCGTGTGCGCGCCCGAGGTGAACCAGAGCGCCACGAGCCACTCGCTCAGCCTGCACCGGATCCTACGGCTTCGTAAGGTCTCGGAGGACGTGTTCGCGATCGACGGGACGCCGGCGGACTGCGTCTACGTGGCGATGCACTCGAACGGCCGGGTCTTGCCGCGGAAGCCCGATCTCGTGGTGTCGGGGATGAACCACGGGCTCAACCTGGGCGTCGACGTGTTCTACTCGGGCACGGTCGCGGCCGCGCGCGAGGCAGCGATGCGCGGCGTTCCGGCGGTCGCGGTGTCGGCCGACGCGAAGGCCGATCGCGCCGCGGCCGCTGCGATCGGAGCGCGGATCGCGATGGAGACGCTCGCAACCTTCCGGCGCACGCCCACTCCGCGCGCGCCGCTCTTCAACGTGAACGTGCCGCCGGGGAATGCGTGGTCCGTTCGTCCCACGAAGCTCGGCGCGCGGCTCTACACGGAGAGCGTGATCTTCCGGGAGGATCCGCGCGGGCAGGAGTACCTGTGGATCGGCGGCGGCGGCGTGCGGCACGATCACGTGCACGGCTCGGACACCGAGGCCTTCGACGAGGGCGCGGTGGGAGTCACACCGCTCACGCTGGATCTCACGTCGCACGAGCACCGCGACCTCTGCGTGGCGACGTGCGCAGCCGTTTCCCTCGGAGAACGCGAAGGCTAGTCTTCTCCGCAATGACGACCACGTTCGATCCCGACAAGCTGCCCGGGGCGCATGCGCTCGCGTACCTGCAATCGAAGCTGCGGGACGTGCCCGACTTCCCGAAGCCCGGCATCCTGTTCAAGGACATCACGCCGCTGCTCGCGGATCCACGGGCGCTGCACATCACGATCGATCTGCTCGCGGAGCGATTCATCGGCGAGCGCATCGACATCGTCGTGGGCATCGAGTCGCGCGGGTTCATCTTCGGCGGCGCCGTCGCGACGCGGCTCAACGCAGGCTTCGTTCCCGTCCGCAAGCTCGGCAAGCTGCCCTGGAAGACAGATCGGCTGACGTACGCGCTCGAATACGGCGAGGCCGAGCTCGAGATGCACATGGATTCGATCCCGAAAGGCGCACGCGTGCTCGTAGTCGACGACGTGCTCGCCACAGGCGGCACGGCGAGCGCAGCAGCCGAGCTCGCGCGCAGGCAGGGCGGGACCGTCGAGGCATTCGCATTCGTCGTGGAGCTCGATTTCCTCGCAGGACGATCGCGGCTCGACAGCGAAAACACGCGGCCAGCCGTGTACTCACTCGTGCACGTCGACGGCTAGGCTGAGGGCCGCCGCGCCGGGGCGCTGCCCTGAGGCGCCGCCGCGCCGGGGCGCTGCCCCGGACCCCGCGGGGGCTATCCGCCCCTCGACCCGGACCAGGGCAAGCCCTGGACCTTTGGTGGAAGAACTGCGCTGCGCGCAGTTCTTCCAACGGGCCGGTGGGACGGCGTTGCCAGTTGAAATGGCAGCGCGGCTGTCTTGGTTGGCAGGGTCGTCGCTGGTCTTGACTCGGCCTGTTCGATGAACTGCGCGCAGCGCAGTTCATCGACCCCGGGTCCAGCGCTTGCGCTGGTCCGGGTCCAGGGGCGGACAGCCCCGGTGGGGCCTGGGGCAACGCCCCAGCGAAACGCCCCCAGCTACCGCCGCCCGATCGCCTCGAAGAACCGACCGAGGATCGCGCGACCTTCCACGAGCAGTGGGATCGACGTCCACTCGTTTCGCTGGTGCGCCTGCGCGTTCACGCCTGGGCCCCAGTTCACGGCGGGCACGGAGAGCGCGGCGAACCGCGCGACGTCGGTCCATGCCTGCTTTGCCTCCACGCCGGCTACGCCTGCGTCCTTGAGTGCGACGACGAGCGGGTGCGAGGCGTGCGGCGGCGCGGATGGGGAGAGGTCGGTCCACTCGATCTTTGCGCGGCCTGCGACGAGCGCTTCGATCTCGCGTTGCGCTTCGGCGATCGACGTGTCGGGCGAGAACCGGTGGTTCAGGTTGAGCGTGAATGCGTCGGGCACGACGTTCCGGCCGCGGCCGCCCTCGGCGAGGGTCGCGGACGTCACTGTGCGGTAGACGAGACCATCGAGGATCACCGTGCGCGGCTCGCGCGCGCCGAGCTCGGTGAGGAACGGGCCGGCCTTGTGGATCGCGTTCTCGCCTTGCCACGGCCGCGCGCTGTGCGCGGTGCGCCCCTCGAACGTGAGACGCGCGTGGATCGAGCCTGACGCGCCGAGGCTGAGCTTGTTGTCCGAAGGCTCCATGCAGACGGCGAGATCCACGGCCGTCGCCTCGGGATCGTCCGCGAGCACGCGGCCGAGCTCGTTCTCCGCGTATGGGCCTTCTTCACGTGCGTAGAAGATCAACGTGAGATCCGTGCCTGCGATCTCGCGCGCCCCGTGCTCCAGGAGATCGAGCATCAGCGCCAAGCCCGACTTCATGTCCGAAGCGCCGGGACCGTAGAGCTTGTCGCCCTCGACGCGCGGCGGACCATCGTGCGACGTGCGCACGACGTCGAGGTGCCCCGCGAGCGCGACACGCGGCCCGCCCGTGCCTCGCGTGACGGGCACGACGATCGAGTCGCCGTGACGGCGCGGCGGCGCGGCGAGCGACGCGCGGGAGACACGCTCCATCACCGCGTCGGCGATCAGGCGCTCCTCCCCGATCGGCGAGGGAATGTTGCAGAGCCAAAGAAGTGTCTCGACGAGCCTCGCCTCGACCCCGCTCATACCGCCACCGCGAAGTCCCGGAGCGCTGCGTTCAGCGACACCTTGCGATCGGTCGACTCGCTGCGCTTTCCGATAATGAGCGCGCACGGTACGCCGAACTCGCCCGCCGGAAAACGCTTCGGCCGCATGCCGGGGATGACGACGCTGCGCGCGGGGACGCGGCCGCGGTGCTCCACGACCTCGGAGCCCGTGACGTCGAGGATCGCCGTCGACGCCGTCAGCACGACACCCGCGCCGAGGACCGCCTCGCGCTCCACGATCACGCCTTCGACCACGATCACGCGCGACCCGACGAACACGCCGTCCTCGATGATCACCGGCTGCGCGCTCGGCGGCTCGAGCACGCCGCCGATCCCGACACCGCCCGCGAGATGGCAATCGCGGCCGATCTGCGCGCACGATCCCACGGTCGCCCACGTATCGACCATCGACCCCGCGCCCACGCGCGCGCCGATGTTCACGTAGCCCGGCATGAGGATCGCGCCCGGCTCGAGGAACGCGCCGTAGCGCACCGTGCCCGGCGGCACGACACGCACGCCCGCGGCTTCGAGGCCACGCTTGAGCGGGATCTTGTCGTGGAACTCGAGCGGCCCCGCCTCCATCACCGACATCTTCTGCACGGCGAAGTAGAGCAGGATGGCCTGCTTCACCCACGCGTGCGTCACCCAGTTGCCCTCGGAGACGGGCTCGGCGACGCGGAGAACGCCACGATCGAGCGCGTCGATCGTCTGCAGGACGGCGCGCTCGTGCTCGGGATCCTTCAGGAGCGAACGATCGGCGAAGGCGGCCGAGACGAGCGGCGCGAGGGAATCGGCGAGGTTCATCCCGGCCGACTTAGCACGGATTTCAGGGCGCCTCGCGCTCGCTCTCCATCGACACGATCCCCGCGGCCACGTCGATCGTGAGCCCGAGCTTCGCGCGACGTGCAGCCACACGGGCGATCCCGAGCGAGCCCGGCACTTCACCCCGCGCCGTCACGGACAGCACGATCCGCGTCGCCGGGGCATTTCGCGGCGCCGGGCTCAAGCGAACGAGGAGCCCGCCCCCGGACGAACGCGCGACGCCGAGCCGCGCCGTCACCGTCCCGCGCCGCGAGGCGATCGGCGCTGCGAGCTCCACGAGCCCGCCGAGCACGTGCCGATCTGCCACGAGCCACGAAGGCCGCGGCGCATCCACCGCGATCCGAACCACCCCCTCCTCGGCGGATCGATTCGCGCCGAACCGTTGCTCCAGCACGTCCACGAGATCGAGCTCCGTGGGCGTGGGCGCGACGGCCGCGGCGAAGAGCTCCGCGACCGCGAACGCGTCCCTTAGCTCCGCTCCATGCTTGCGAACGGCGGCTTCCAGCGCGAGGCGTCGCCGCGCATCGGAAAGCGAACCACCGTCAGAGAGGGCGGACGAAAGGGCAGCGACACACGCGCCTGCGTGCGCGCCGAGGGTACGGGCTTGCGCCTGGGCCTCTTCGTCGGAGGCGAACGATGCGACGAACGCTTGTTCGAGCGCGGAAAAGGACTCGCGGAGCGCCTCGCAGGCCGGGACCATCTCGGTCCTCGCTTGCGCGAGGGCGCGTGGCCCGATGCGGCGCGAGCCGAGCAAATCGGAAAAGCCTTCGAGCGCGGCGAGGCCCTCACGGACCGCGCCGCGCGCGATGGCGAGCGGGGTTTCTCCGCGCTCCGATCCGGTCACGCGCGAGGCGAAACCTCGTAGCCGGCGAAGAAGTAGGCGATCTCGCGGGCCGCGGACTCGGGCTTGTCCGAGCCGTGCACAGCGTTCTCGCCGACGCTCGCGGCGTACAGCTTGCGGATCGTGCCTTCGGCGGCGTTCGCGGGGTTCGTCGCGCCGATGACCTCGCGGTACTTCGCGATCGCGTCCTCGCGCTCGAGCGCCATGATGACGATCGGGCTGCGGGACATGAACGTGACGAGCTCGTCGAAGAAGCCGCGTCCACGGTGCTCCGCGTAGAAGCCTTCGGCCTCGGCGCGGCTGAGGTGGACCCGCTTCATCGCGCGAACGATGAAGCCCTCCTGTTCGAGGCGGGCGATGATCGCGCCCGTGTGGTTCTTCTCGACCGCATCGGGCTTGACGATGGAAAGAGTGCGCTCCAGAGCCATGAGGCGCCCCTACTAGAAGAAAGAGAGCGTGCGCGCAAGGAAAGCTCGCGCCGGACCGTCGTTATTGCCTCGGCGGTAGGGACGCGTCCCCCCATGGCTCGGCTCGCCCCCGTGCTGGACCCGACTCCACACGCCTGTCACACAAGGCTGCTAGAGGTGGGGCCCACGCATGCCGACGAACGTTCTCATCGTCGAGGACGAGCGCGACCTTCAGCGCGTCCTGTCCTACAACTTCAAGCAGGCGGGGTTCGACGTCGTCTCCGCGATGAACGGCGAGACTGCGCTCCGCGCGGTCAAAGAAGAGCCGTTCGACCTCGTGATCCTCGATCTCATGCTCCCCGACATGCCGGGCACCGAGGTGTGCAAACGCCTCAAGCAAAGCCCGGAGACGGCGAGCATCCCGGTCATCATGGTCACGGCCAAAGGCGAAGAGGTAGATCGCGTGGTCGGCTTCGAGCTCGGCGTCGATGACTATGTGGTCAAACCTTTCTCCGTGCGCGAGCTCATCCTGCGCGCACGCGCGATCCTTCGCCGCGCCGAGGGCACGCCGACGGAGGGCGCGAAGATCGACTTCGGCATCCTCCGCGTCGATCGCGCCGCGCACCGCGCCTGGGTGAACGGCGAGGAGATCTCCTTCACCGCGCTCGAGTTCAAGCTGCTCGTCGTGCTCTTCGATCGCCGTGGCCGCGTCATGACCCGCGACGTCCTGCTCGACGAGGTCTGGGGCTCGCACGTCGACGTCACGGCCCGCAACGTCGACACGCACGTCAAGCGCGTGCGCGAAAAACTCGGCCTCGCCGGTGACTACATCGAGACCGTGCGCGGCGTCGGATATCGCTTCCGCGCCGAGCCCGGCGAGCTCTCCGCGCCCTCGGACGAATGATCGGCCGCCTCGGCATCCGCGCGAAGCTCATCATCGCGTCGGTCGTGCTCATGCTCGCCGCGGGCTTCGCGATCGAGCGGTTCGGCACCCGCTCGCTCGAAACGCTCATGATCGAGCGCACGATGGTGCAGCTCACGGGCGAGCTTCGCCTCTGCGAGGACATCGTCCGCCGCCGCTGCGAGGCCGCGCCGTGCGCCGAGGGCGCCACGATCGATGCGCTCGCGGACGAGCTCGGCGCGCTCTCCGGCGGACGCGTCACGCTCATCGTCCCGGGCGGCGCCGTGCTCGGCGACTCCGAGCTCACGCCGGGCGAGATCTCGCGGACCGAAAACCACGCCTCGCGTGAGGAGGTCGCGTCTGCGCTCGCGACCGGCACCGGCAGCGCGTTCCGCTACAGCGGCACCCTCGGCCAGCGCATGATCTACGCCGCGCGGCGCTACCCGAAGCCCGAGCACGGCGTCTCCGTCGTCCGCATCGCCGTGCCGCTCACGGGCGTCGACTCCGCCATCGGCAGCGCGCGCCTCTTCTTGCTCGTGGGCATCGCCGTCGCGATCGCCGCGGCCGTGGCGATGAGCGCGTTCGGCACGTACTTGCTCACGCGCCCCGTCCGCAGCTTGACCGAGGCTGCGCTGGCGATGGCCGGCGGCAACCTCGCGATCCACGCGCCTGCGCAGGGCACCGACGAGACCGCGCAGCTCGGCCGCGCGTTGAACCGCCTCTCGAGCGAGCTGCTCGCCGCGATCGAAGAGCTCCGTGACGAGCGTGATCTCCTCGCCTCGATTCTCGACGGCATGAACGAGGGTGTGCTCGTCACCGACGGCGACGCGCGGATCGTCCTCGCGAACCGCGCGCTGCGCGGCATGACGCTCGTCGGCGAAGGCACGATCGGCAAGAGCGTCATCGAGGTCATCCGCAACGCCTCGCTCCAGGAGGCGCTCGATCGCGCCGCCGCGAGCAGCGAAGCCGTCGTGCGCGAGGTCGAGCTCTCGGGCCTGCTCCCGCGCAAGCTCCTCGTGCGTGTCTCCAAGCTCCCGACCCGCAAGGATCGTGATCGTCAGAGCACCAACGATCGTGGCCTCATCGCCGTCTTCCACGACGTCACGGATCTCCGGCGCCTGGAGACGATCCGCACCGACTTCGTGGCCAACGTCTCGCACGAGCTCCGCACCCCGGTCACGGCCATCAGCACCGCGGCCGAGACGCTCTTGGCTGGCGCGCTCGCCGAGCCCGAAGAAGCTGCCGAGTTCGTCGACGTCATCGATCGTCACGCCAAGCGCCTGCGGCAGCTCGTCGACGACCTGCTCGACCTCTCGAAGATCGAAAGCAAGAACTACCGCTTGAAGCTCGTCGAGCAGGACGTGATTCCCGCCGTCACGCACGTCGCGCGCCTGCTCGACGAGGCCGCGCGTCGCCGCAAGGTCGAGCTTCGTATCGAGCGGCCCGAGAGCCCGCTCCCGGCGCGTATCGATCGCCGCGCCATGGAGCAGGTCCTCATGAACCTGTGCGACAACGCCACGAAGTACGCGGGCGAAGGCGCGCACGTCGTCGTCGCCGCGCGCCCGAAAGCCGGTGGCGGCGTGGAGCTCAGCGTCAAGGACGACGGCCCCGGCATCCCGCCGGCGCACCTTGGCCGCATTTTCGAGCGCTTCTACCGCGTCGACGCGGGCCGCTCGCGCGACCTCGGGGGCACGGGCCTCGGCCTCAGTATCGTCAAGCACCTCGTGGAGCTCATGAACGGCACGATCGACGTGGAGAGCCAGCTCGGAAAAGGCTCGACGTTCACGGTGCGGCTCCCGCCCACGGGTGAACGGGCGTCGCGCGACCGCATCTAGCTTCCCAAAAAGAATCCGTTCGGGCTTTTGCTGCGCCCCCCGGCTCTGGCACATTTCGATCATGCTGAGCCGTAGAAGCTTCCTTCGCGCAACCGTCGTCACCTTGGGCGCCGCCTTCGTTCCTGGATGCGGCGATGATCCCTCGAGCACCGCGGGCAATCGCGAGCTCGTGGAGGGCAAGGGTTATTTCCCGCAATCCGTCGCCTCGGGGGATCCGCGCCCGAAGAGCGTCGTCGTCTGGACGCGCGTCGTCGACAGCGAAAAGGCTGGCTGGGACCTCGACGTCGAGCTCGAGGTCGCGCTCGACGCCGCATTCACGCAGCCCGTCTCCGAGCCCATCAAGCTCCGCGCCCTCGCCGCTTACGACAACTGCGTCAAGGCGCGCATCGTCGGTGACCCCGGCAAGACCTACTACTATCGATTCGTCTACGAGCGCGGCGGGATCTATTACGTCTCCCGTGTCGGTCGCACGAAGACGGCGCCCGAAGAGGACGCGGACGTGCCGGTGCGCTTCGCCTTCGTCTCCTGCCAGGACTTTATCGGGCGGTATTACAACACGCTCCTCGCGCTGGGGGACGAGGAGCTCGATTTCGTGGTGCACCTCGGCGATTACATTTACGAGACCACGGGCGACCCCTCGTTCCAGACGCCGGACGAGGCGCGCAAGGTCGTCTTCCACGACCCGGCCTCGGCGATCGAGCTCGGGGCGAATGGCGAAGAGAAGTTCTACGCGGCAAAATCGCTCGACAACTACCGCGACCTCTACCGGACGTATCGCTCCGACCTCGCGCTCCAGGCCATTCACGAAAAGTTCCCGATGATCCCGACCTGGGACGATCACGAATTCTCGAACGACTGCTGGGGCGCGAACGGCAATTACCTGAGCGGCCGCGCGGACGAGCTCGACGTCGCGCGCCGGAAGGCCGCGAACCAGGCCTGGTTCGAGTACCAGCCCGTCGACTATGCCGACGACCCCGAATTCAAGTACGACCCCGCCGCCGACTACCCGAACGACATCCGCATCTATCGTGATTTCACGTTCGGCAAGCACGTCCACCTGGTCGTGACCGACCTCCGGACCTACCGGCCCGATCACCTGATCCCCGAAGACGCCTTCCCCGGCGCTGTCATCTTCGATCAGGCCACGCTCACGGCCTCGCCCGGCGGCTTGCCTGGCCCCACGATCGCCACGCCTTACGTCGACATCGAGACGTACGCGGGCGGCCTTTACAAGGGCGTCCTCTCGCAAGCGGCGACGGCCGCGGACTATGACGCCACGAAGGTCACGGGCAACGTGAGTGTCGATTACATCAACGCCGTCGTCGCGCAGATCAACGGCGGCGCGAATCCGCCGGATCCGGCCATCCCGACGATCGACCCCACCGGCCTGCCGCGGGGCCTTTCGTATTTCGACCTCAACAAGGTCAGCTTCTACGCGCAGATCGGCACGCGTTATTTCGTCCACAAGGACGCGTTCGACGTCTTCAGCACGCTCCGCTACGCCGCGGATCCCAAGACCCAGGACGTCATGGGCGAGGCGCAGGAGACCTGGTTCCTCGAGACGCTCACGGGCTCCACGAAGACGTGGAAGGTGTGGGCGAACGAGTTCAACATCGTCCCGGTCCAGGTCGATCTGCGGCAGATCCCGGGCATTCCGGCGAACGTGCAGCGCCGCTTCTACATGGGCGTCGAGGGCTGGGACGGGTTTCGTGACAAACGGAACGAGCTCCTCGGCAAGATCGGCGGGCTCGGCAACGTCGTCGCATTGACCGGCGATTTGCATACGTTCATGGCCGGCACGCCCTGGGCCGAGCAGGATCCCACGAAAAAGATCGTCGAGTTCATGACGGGCGCCGTCTCCTCGACGCCCTTTCGCGACGAGCTCAGCTCGCAGGTGAAGTCCGATCCCGTCCTGAGCCAGGTCCCCGCGGCCCCGCTGCTCGCGCTCCAGATCGACGATCTCGTGCTCGACACCGAGACGAAGGTGAACCCGCACCTCGCCCACGCCGAAAGCAACACGCACGGTTATGCCGTCGCCGAGGTGAGCGGCGCGGAGATCGTGGTGACCATGCACTCGGTTCCCGGGAAGGAGGTCACCACGAGTTACGCGGGCAAGACGGCCGATTTCGTGGCCAAGATGCAAAAGACGCGCTTCAAGACGGTGGCCGGAGGCAGCGACCTCTTCAAGGAGATCGACGGCGCGTGGAAGCGCTGGGATGCGGAAACGCTGATGTGGGTGTGACGGTCACGGGAGCCGCTGCGCTGGGGCTTTGCCCCAGACCCCACGGGGGCTGTCCGCCCCTCGACCCGGACCAGCGCAAGCGCTGGACTCAGGGTCGATGAACTGCGCGATGCGCAGTTCATCGAGCAGGCCGGAGCAAGACCGGCGAGCGACCCCGGCTCCGGCTCCCCACGAGACGCAACAAGCGGCAGAGGACGTCGACGCCGCATGTTCCGCCGCCGGACAGGTGATATCGCCGGGCAAGGGCGCGTGGGACGGCGCCCGCCCGGCGACGCTCGCCCGGATGCGGGTCGGTCCCGGGGCGGAACACGGCCCGTGGAAGGTCGACGCTGCTTGTTCGGCAGCTCGACAAGGAACATCCGACGTTGAGGGTTCGTGTTTGGAGGTTCGACCTTCCCGGGGGAACACGCCCCGCCCCGTGCTCGGCGGCGAGACGATCGCGTCCCGACGCCGATGAGCCTCGTTCGGCTTCGTGCCAGAGGTCCCGCGGCGGGGACGTGGGTTGTCGGCGCGGAGAACAGGCGGGAACGAGGGTGGATGTCGTGTGTCAACGGCCGCCGGGGGTAATGATCCTATTTCGCAAGAATACAACGCGCCTCTCCAGCAGATCTGCATTTGTGGGATTGGGCTCCGCCAACACAGGAAACGCGTCTCGAAGGTCGCCACCGCGTCGCACCACGCGAATCCAGTCCTCCATCAGCTCGCAGTAGACTTCGAGCGCTTCCGTGGGCGATGCAGCTCTATCGGTAACCAGATACGCAGATGGCAAGTCGCCGGCGATGACCCAGAGCCATTCATCGATCGCACCGACGGGTCGAATTCGGAACAAGAACACTCCGACAATCCCGCCAATGCCCAAACCGAAGAACTCCTCCTCGATACCATCGCACCAGCCAAAACTCGTGACGTAACTACGAGCGGTTTCAAGCATTACCTGCAGTTCGCTCGTTTCAGCATCATCCTCCCCGCGCATTTCAGTTGTTGGCCGAATCGTCGAGCGGTCGACATGGCTGTTCATTTCGTTCCTTTCGTTTCGGCTCCCTGGGCTCCCCATCTCTTGAAGTCGCCTGCTTGGCTGTGCTGACGAACATGCTCACTGTGTGGCATGGGCTCTACGTTGTCCGTGCCATTTGAACCGCCATCGGCGAGCGGTTTCTTATGTGCGACGTCTTGGTTTCTGCCAGTCTTGGGGTCCTTTGGCCAGGGCTGCCCGGTTTCGGCATCCCACTGCTTGCGAAGCGTTTTACTTGGCACCCGTGGCGTAGCCTTTGCTGCATTCGCGCTGGCTGCCGGTACGCTCGCACTTCCCCCACCTCCATTCGCCGGCGGCTGCGTCGTCAGTCTTGGTGGTGGTGGTCGTCTTGGTCGTCGTCTTCGGCGCGGGCTGCGCCGCGGGCTTCGGCGTGGGCTGGGCCGCAGGTTTCGGCTGGCTCGCGCCCCCGCCGCTGCCGCTCCCCGTGGACAACGACTGCCCGTTTTTCCCGGCGGCGAGCCTCCTCTTGGCGTCCTTCCGGAAGTTGGGATGCCGCGCATGGCAAGGTCCTTGGCACTGGTTGCCTCGATCTTCCAGGAGCGCGGCGATCTCCTCGGGGCTGAGCCCCCAGAGGTTCTCCGCTTGCGCCACGGACTCGGGCGGTTTGTCCTCGTGGACCGGCGGCGGCGCGGGCGTGGGCGCCGTTTGCCCGATGAAACGCTGTTCCGGAGGCCTCTTTCCTGCCCGCCGAGTCGCGATGCGGACGGTCGTGCGTGTCGTGCCGCGCGGCTCCTCCGCTTTCTCGGCAGGCGCGGGAGCCGGGGCTTTCGCGATCAGCTTCTTCGGCAGAGGTGGTGGCGGCGGAGGTTTGTCGCAGGGCAGATCCTGATACGCGATCCCCAAAAGCTTCCGGCTCTCGGAGGGCGCGTGGGGGTCATAAAAGTAAACGGCCTTGACCGAGCGACTCTCCAGGAGCGCTCGATCGGCTGGAACGTCGTTCGAGGGACCCCGTCGCCGAGGTCATACCAGGCGCGCGCATGCGGTTCGACGCGGGGATGGCGCCGGCACACGCGAAACAGGTGCTTTCCGTCCGCCGTCGCTTGCGCCCACGCCTGCGTGTTCACGTGCGTCGCGCCGCACCCGAGGAGCAACGCCGGCACGCAAGCAGCAAAGAGAATGAGAAACCCGAGCCGAACGAAGCGCAGCGCGGCAGCCACGAGCATCCGTGCGGCCTCCGTGAGCAACCGAGGCGCGTTCGGAAAGCGAGATGGCGCGCGATGAGATGTCACGGCAAGGCCGCCAGCGCGACCGGGTCGGTGGTCTCGATGGGCGCCCGTAGGCGAGCCCGTTCCCGAATACGCGAGCGGGTCATGCGGCCCTCCCGATGACGGGCGTCGTCACGACCATCTTGCCGCCGAGAAGGACCTCCACGAGGACCTTCGCCACTGCGGCGAGGTGGATCGCGAAGGTGCCGGTGGGCGGCGAGCCCTTCGGGTTGGCGAAGCGGCGGAGCGTGTTCGCCGGGACGTCGAGCATGGCGGCGAGCGCGTTGAAGCTCCCGAACGCGCGGCGAAGCTTCCGGACCGCGACCCGGACCGCCTTCACCTCCTCGTCGGAGAGCTTCAGCGCGTCCGAGCGGCGGCGCCTCTCAGGCGTGGCGGGAGGATCGGGCGGGCAGGGCGGATCGTTCTTTTGGCCGTAGCTACCGGGCCATGACAGATCGTGCATGGGCGTGACCTCGTGACAGCGTGGTTGCGTCAAGTCGCCCCGGTGGTGTGTCTAGCGCCATCGGGGCGGCGTCTTTCGGACGACGCACATCCTACGCGGTCGCGGTCACGAATCGGTCGAATGACCGCAGTTTCGGCCAAATGACCGCACTACCCGTGGACGCGAACCACCTCTCACGCCCTCGCCCTCGGCGTTCGCTCCGACGCGAACACCGCTCGCATGCACGCGAATCCCTCTCACGCCCTCGGCCTCCTCGTTCGCTCCGACGCGAACACTGCTCGCGTGGACGCGAACCACCCTCGCGTGCACGCGAATCCCTCCCGCGCCCTCGCCCCTCCACGTTCGCTCCGACACGAACACTGCTCGCGTGGACGCGAACCACCCTTGCGTGCACGCGAATCCCTCCCGCGTGGACGTGAATCCCTCTCGCGCCCTCGCCCCTCCGCGTTCGCTACGACGCGAACCACCTCTCCCGTCCACGCGAATCACCTCTCCCGTCCACGCGAACCACCTCTCCCGTCCGAGCCCGAGAAAGCCGCTCCCGCTCCCGCAGACCCTTTTTTTCACCGCTCCACCCCTCTGTCACGGTCCTGTCACACAGCGCAGGTACGACGGCCCTGTGGGCACCCGCGTCACGCGTTCGCTCGCGGACGCCGTCGTCCCGAAGCTCCTCTTCCTCTGCGCGCTCTCGAGCGTCCTCGCCACGCTCGTGATCGCCGGCCTGCTCGCCGCGGAAGCCCTCGCGTTCGTCCGGACCCTCGGCACGTCCGCGGGTGGTGCAGGCGCCCTCGCGTCGCTCCTCGCGGGCACCGTCCTCGCCACGTTCGTCGCCGTCCTCGTCGCGCTCCCGATCGGCCTCGTCGCCGCGATCTACCTGAGCGAGTTCGCCGGACCACGCGCGCGCCGCGTCCTCGCGCCGGGGCTCGACGTGCTCGCCAGCCTGCCCACGGTCGTCCTCGGCTACCTCGCGATCGCCCTGCTCGGGCCTGCGTTCGCCGAGCACCACGTGCTCCTCTCGGGCGTGGCCCTCGGCGTGATGATGCTTCCGTACTTCGCGTCGCGGAGCGAGCGCGCCATCTCCGCCGTCCCGCACAACCTGCGCGAGGGCGCGTATGCGCTCGGCGCAGGAAAGATCGCGGTGAACCGCATCGTCCTCAAGGCAGCGCTCGGCGGGATCGGCGCCGCGCTGCTGCTCGCCGTCGCGCGTGCGCTCGGCGAGGTCATGATCCTGATGATCGTCACGGGCCACGCGTCACAAGGCGGGTGGGACGCGTGGGTCCTCGCAGCGTCGAGCCAGCCTGCCCGCGTGTCGCTCTCTGCCACGATCGAGGGCGCCCTTTTGCTCGTCGCCCTGGCCCTCGTGATCGCCGTGCCCACCGCGGTCGGCGCCGCGTCGTGGCTCGAAGAGTACGCGCCTCGCGGCCGGCTCATGTCGCGCGTCGAGCGGATCACCCGAACGCTCGCCGCGGCCCCGCCGATCGTCTACGGCCTGCTCGGGCTCGTGATCTTCGTGCATGTGCTCGGCCAAGGCGAGAGCACGCTCGCGGGCGCGGTGATGCTCGCGCTGCTCCTCTTGCCGCGGATGACCACGGCCTTCCGCGAGGCGCTCCGCGAGGTGCCCGCGTCGCTCCGGGAAGCCTGCCTCGCGCTCGGCGCCGATCGGCTGCACACGCTGCGCGAGGTCGTGTTGCCGGCGGCGACGCCCGGGATGTTTCGCGGCGCCCTCGGTTCGCTCGCTCGCGCCGCCATCGAGACGGCCCCGCTCGCGTGGATCGGCGCGGCTTCGCTCTCGGCGTTACCCTGGACGCTCCTTGGCGCGGCGTAGCGCCCGCGACGAACCCCATGGAAGCCCCTATGACCTCCGACCACCCGCACGACAGCGAGCCTCCGGTGAAGATGACAGCCGAGGATCTTCGCGCGTGGACCGACCGCGAGGAGGTCATCCGCGGGATCACGCTGCGCATCGCGGACAAGCGTGTCACGGCGTTGATGGGCCCCTCCGGCTGCGGCAAATCACCGCTCCTCCGGTGCTTGAACCGCATGCACGAGATCACGCCGGGCAGCCGCGTCGAGGGCCGCGTGCTGCTCGACGGCGTCGACATCTACGCCCCCGGCACGAGCCCCACGGAGGTCCGCCGCCGCGTCGGCATGATCTTCAAGAAGCCGAACCCGTTCCCGCACATGTCCGTGCGGGACAACATCCTCGCCGGCCTCCGCTTGAACGGCCTCCGCGCCGAAAGGCCCGACGAGCTCGTCGAGCGCTCGCTCCGCCAGGCCGCGCTCTGGGACGAGGTCGCGGACGACCTTGCTCGCCCCGGCACGAGCCTCTCGCGTGGCCAGCAGCAGCGCCTCTGCATCGCGCGCGCGCTCGCGCTTGGCCCCGAGGTCCTGCTCATGGACGAGCCGACGAGCGCGCTCGACCCCGTCGCCACGAGCCGCATCGAGGACCTCCTTCACGAATTGCGCGAGCACGTGGCCGTGGTCATCGTGACGCACAACATGCAGCAGGCCGCGCGGGTCAGCGACTACACGGCCTTCATCCACGAGGGAGATCTGGTAGAGTTCGATCGTACGGATCGGATCTTCACGAACCCGCGGGAAAAACGAACCGAGGACTACGTGACAGGGAAGTTCGGTTGAGCTGAAAGGATTTTTCGAGGTCGATGCCCCAGGGTCAGCACACGAGCCGCGTCTACGAGAACGAGCTGCGCACGCTGCGCGATCGGCTGCTCCTCATGGGCAGCCTCGTCGAGGAGATGATCGGCAAGGCGATGCAGGCCCTCGCCACGCGGGACACGGCCCTCGCGCGCTCGACCATGAAGATGGACCGGCGCATCAACCGGCTGGAGTGCGAGATCGACGACCTCTGCATGCGCATCCTCGCCATGCGTCAGCCCGTCGCCTCGGACCTGCGGTTCGTCACGAAGGCGCTGAAGATCGTCACCGACCTCGAACGCATCGGCGACCTCGGCGTGAACATCTGCGACCGCGTGGCCGAGCTCAACGAAGAGCCGCCGCTCGACGCCACGTTTGATCTCGTGGCCCTCGCCGACGAGGCGACGCTCGTCGTGCACGAGGCGCTCGACGCGCTCGTCGAGCGTGACGTCGACCGCGCGACGGAGCTGCTCACGCGGGACGAGGCGATCGACGAGCACTACAGCGAGATCTGGAAGCGCTTGCTCGAGCTCATGACCTCGGACCCGACCACGATTTACCGGGCCACGCGCATCCAATCGATCGCGAAGTACCTCGAACGTATCGGCGATCATGCGATGAACATCGCCGAGACGGTGGTTTTCCTGGTCACCGGCAAGGACATCCGGCACCGGAATCGGCGCTACGAAACCGGCGCCCCGCCGGCGAACGACGGCGCGGAAGTGAAGCCTGACTGAGGGCGTTTCGCGCCCCGTGTCTCGCGCAAAACTTGCTGAGAGCCCGGGAACTTGTGCTACGGCACGGCGCATGGCGAAGTCAACGCGCCCCGTCACGATCGAGAGGCCCTCGCCGGCCGACGAAAGGCCCGCCTGGTCCCGGGTCGGGATCGTCGCCGCGGTGGGCTTCGTGCTGGGCATCGCCTGGCCCAAGCTCGCGGGCGTGAAGGTCGGCCCCAACGTGCCGGGGGATCTCAAGGCCCAGGCCGAGGTCACCGCGCCCCCGACCGCGTCCGCCCAGGCCGCGCCCGCCGCGCCTCCGCCCACGGCCGCCCCCACGGCCGAGCCCGCCGCGGCGCCCCCGCCGAACAAGCAGACCGTGGTCGTCGGCCCGGGCAAGATCAGCCGTTGCTGGGACAAGAAGAACAAGAAGGTCACCGATTGCGGGGCCCTCCAGCTCGACCCCGTCGCGGTCCCCAAGCTCCAGGGCCTCGCCGAGTGCCCCTCGGCGGTCGGCCTCGCGGGCAAGCTCACGCTCGGCCTGGAGATCGATTTCGAGAAAAAAGAGGTCCACGTCGTCAAGAACAAGAAAGACAAGACGACGATCCCGACCTCGACCGTCACCGGCATCGTGCAGTGCGCCTCGCGCGCCTTCGCGAACCTCCCGCTCGAGGACGTCCCCAACAAGTACCGCCATTACACGGTGCAATACGGCCTCACGTTCTACCCGCCCGGAAAGGCGCCCGAGGAGGCCGAGGCCCCCGCCACCGGCGAGGGCGAAGACGCCGCCGGCAGCACCACGAGCGAGGCCGAGGCCAATGGCACAGGCACCGTGAGCTGGGATACGGCGCTCGTGCGCAAGGATCCCAAGGACGGCGAGGTCGTGGTGCGGCTCGTGCGCGGGACGAAGGTCAAGATCGTCGGCCGCCGGAACGATTGGTTCAAGATCGAGACCAACGGCAAGACCGGCTGGATCTACCGCGGCGCCATCGGACTCTGATTTTCCACGCGGATCTGGAAATCGAGCCCGCTCGGACGATAAGCTCGGGCCCGAGGCGTTCTCGGGTCGATGTCACACGCAAGCGCGCTCCCCTCGTCCACCACGCGACGCCCCCGCGTGAACTTCCTCCTCCGCGGCGCCCTCGCCGTGCTCGTCACCGGCGCCGCGGCGCTCGCGGCCTCGGCCGCTTGTCGATCTCTCCTGCCCGCTGAAAACGCGGTCGCGAAGGGCGTGCGCATCGGCGGCGCCGAGGCCGGTCCGGGGTCGCCGCGCGAGGTGGCCGAGAAGCAAGCACGCGCGCTGCTCGATCGGCGCGTGACGCTCGTCCTCGGCGAAGACGTCGCCCTCGAAACCTCGCTCGCCGAGCTTGGCGCGACCGTCGACGAGGAGCGGCTCGCGGCGCGGCTTTCGTCCGTGGGCCGCGAAGGAGACCTCTTCACGCGCCTCGCCGACGCGCTCACCGCGCGGCGCGGCGACGTCTCGGTCCCCGTCTTCGTCACGCTCCCGATCGAGCCCCTCGCCGCCGCGCTGGAGCGCCGCAAGGACGAGGCCGACACGCCGCCGCGTGGCGCGCGCCTCGATTTCGCCACGGGAAAACCCACGCCGCACGTCGCCGGAAAATACCTCGACCTGTATGCGGCCGCCTCGGCGATCGAGCGGGCCGCGCAGAACGGCGAGACGCGCGTGCCCGTCCCGACCTTCGAGATCCTGCCCGACGCGTCGAGCGAGGTCGTCGCGTCGATCGACGTCTCCCACGTCGTCACGAAATACGAGACCCGCTTCGGGTACCTCGGCGGACAGGCGAACCGCGCGCAAAACGTCGCGCGCGCCGCGGCCGGCATCGACGGCATCGTGCTCCTCCCGGGCGAGATCAAGAGCTTCAACACGGAGGTCGGCGCCCGCACGAAGGAGAATGGCTTCACCACGGCGCCCGAGATCTTCAAGGGCGAGATGCGCGAGGGCATCGGCGGCGGCACCTGCCAGGTCGCGAGCACGCTGCACGCCGCGGCGTATCTCGGCGGGTTCGAGATCACCGAGCGGATCAACCATTCCCGGCCGAGCGGCTACATTCCGATGGGCCTCGACGCCACGGTCGTCTACCCGCACGTCGACCTCAAGCTCAAGAACCCCTACACGTTCCCCGTCGTCGTGCATGCCGTCGCGGACAAAGGCATTCTCACGATCGAGATCCGCGGCAGCGGCACGCCCGCCGAGGTCGAGTGGTCGAGCGCGACGATCGGCGTCTCCCCCTACAAACGCAAGATCGAGGAGAGCGCGTATCTGACCGAGGGGCACGTCGTCCTGAAGCAAAAGGGCATTCGTGGCTACCAGATCAAGAAGACCCGCGTCGTGAAATCGGACGACGGCCGGGCGCGCGTCGAGGAGAAGACCGACGTCTATCCGCCGACCTTCGAGATCCTGATCGTCCCGCCCGGCCTCGATCCCGCGACGTTACCTCCGTTGCCCGGCGAAGAGGCCCAGCGGCAATCGAGCGGATAACCACGCCGCGATCCCGCACCGCTCTTTCGCTTCCAGCGCCGCCACTTTCGCCATCGCCAGCGTCGTATCGTACGCGACGCGCCGGAACCACACGACGCCCTGATCCATGTCGAGGATCGCGAACGCCGCGCGTGGATCCGAGTCCCGCGATTGTCCCACGCTCCCCGGGTTGATCAGGTAATGCGCCCCGTCGTCGAGCTTCACCATCTCGCCCGGCGCCGGCCCGAACGCGCCGTCCCGCGCGCGCCACGCCCCCGCGTGGTGCGTGTGCCCGAAGAGCCCGATCCGCGTGCCGTACCCGCCGTCCCGAAGCGCGCGCAGGCTCTTCTCCAGCCGCGACAAACTCGACAGATGCAGATCGTCGTTCGGCACCGGATGCAGCGCCGCGTGAAACAGCAAGAGCTCGGGCGACGCCTTCCGGAGGAGCGGCAGCGACGCGAGCCAATCGTGCGCCGGCCCGCCGAGCATCCGCTGCGTCCATCGCATCGCCTGCTGCGCCTTGTGGCCGAAATGCGCCGTGTCCCTGAGCCCGAGCGCGGCGCGATCGTGATTGCCCACGACGCACTTCGCCCCGGCCGAAGCGAGCATCCGCGCGCATTCGTTCGGGTTCGCCCCGTATCCCACGACGTCGCCGAGGCACAGGATCGTATCGACCCGCTCCACGTCGATCGCCGCGAGCACCGCGGAGAGCGCCTCGAGATTCGCGTGCACGTCCGAAAGGACCGCGTATCTCACGGCCGACCTGCCTTCCCCACCCCGCGCAGGGCCCGCTGCCCCACGCGCTTCGCCAGCGTCAGCACGAGCGGCCACGGGTCGTCCCAGGCGAACACGTCGAACACCTTCCGCCCGCGGTACGAGGCCACGAAGTCGCGGAGCGAGATGGCTCCCGAGGGCCCGTAATCGAGCAAAAACGCCCGCAGATCCTCCTCGACCGAGGCCCAGCGCAATCCCGGACGAACCGGCCCCGCGCTCGGCAGGGGCAGCCCCGCGAGCTCGGCATACGCGAAGAGCGGCAGGTTCACGCCCGACGCCGCGCCGAGCCGGTTCCACAGGTTGAACCGCGGATTCGCCTCCAGCAAAAAGAGCTCGCCCGTCTCCGCGTCTCGCTTGAAATCGAGCTTCACCACGCCCACGAGCCCGAGCGCCCGCACGACCTCGAGCCCGACCCGCGTCACCTCGTCATCTTCGACGATCTCGATGAACGTGCTCTCCCCCGAGCCCGCAGGGTACGTCCGGATCTTCTTGCCCACGTGATGCGCGACCGGCTCGCCGCGCGCATTCATCCACGCGTGGAAACTCGTGATGTGATCGTCGCCGCCGCGCACGTACCGCTGCACGACGAACGCCGTCCCCGACCGCTGCATCTGTTCGAGCCGTTTGTCGAGCTCCTCCGGCGTCCGCGCGAAAAGCGCTTTGCGGGGCAAACCGCCTTCCTCCCGAACGGCCGCGGACTTGCGGAACGACGTGTGGTTCACGGGCTTCAGGGCGCATGGCAGGGAAACGCGCGAAAGCACTTTTTCACGCGTCTTCGCCTCCTCGGACGTCACCGTCGCGGGCACGGGCAGGCCGAGCCGCCGCGCGAGCTTGGCGAAGCGCGCCTTGTCGACGAGGTCCTCGATACGCTCGGCCGGCGGCATCAAAAATCGGTAATGCTGCGCGAGCATCTCCCGGTGCCGCGAGACGCAGAGCAGCATGGAGTCCGTCCCGTAAAACAGCACGGGCCGCCCGCCCGTCCGCTCGGCCACGATCCGGAGATCCTCGGTCGTCTGGTCCGGGTTCGTCGCGGGATCCGAGATCACGGCCGTCTGCTCCACGTGCCGCGATCCGAACGTCGGATCCCCGGCGCGCGTCGAGGCCACGACGAACGGGATCTGCCGTTGGGACAGGCCCGCCTCGGCCGGCGCATTCCCGGAAAAACACCGGACCATGTTGAGATCCCCGCAAAGGACGGCCGGGACAAGCGATTCTTCGGGCATCATTCCCTCCCCTGTCGAATCAAGGTTCTTCTTCGGCGAACGCTTCCACCGGACGCCGCTTCGTCTCCGGATGCCCGCGCAGCCGTGCGATCTCGCGCGCGGCGCGCTCGGCATGATCGCGCAAGGCCTCCCGCAGCGTCCGCCGCGCCGCCCGGATCTCCACGATCGGCCGCGAATCGAGCGCCAGATCCAGCTTGTAACGCACGTCCCCGCCGAGAAAATCGTATTCACGCCGGCCCGCGTCGATCGCCATTCGAATGGCGAGCGCGTGCGCGGCGATCCCCGGGCGGAGCTTCGGCGGCAAATCGGCGCGCCGGCCGCTCTGATAAAAATACACCTTGTCGTTCCAGACCAGGTTGTACAGAGCCGCCACCGGCTCACCGCCGGCCCGCAGCACCGAAAGCTCGAGCGCGCCCCGTTCGAGCAGCGCGGGCATGACGGCGTCGTGAAACGCCGTGAATTTCGCCGAGGAAAACACCCCGCTCCGCTCGTCTTTTTGCCAGCGCGCCTCGTGCAAGGAGACGAGCGTCGCGCGGGCCTCGGAGAGCTCTTCCGGCGTACGCGCGACCGAGAGGACGAGCTCGCCCCGCCCGAAGCTCTCCAGATCCCGCATCGATCGCCGCACGAGGTACCGCCGCGACGAAGGCAACGCCGCGAGATACGCCTCGAACGACCCTGGCAACGTCACGTACGGACTCCGGCCGCGCTCCGTCAGGGTCACCATCAGATCCCTGCGCCCGAGGGCGTCCGCGAGCGCGAAGGGCGCGCGCTTGCTGCCATCCATCGCCGGGAGCACGACCTCGTCCCAGCCCCCCAAAAGGCCCCCCGCGAGCGCCCGCGCGGCCGCCTCCGCGACGGCCTCCTCCGCGCCCCGCTCGGCCACGAGCCCGATGTATTCGGAGACGATTTCGTCCGCCTCGTCCTCCCCCGACGGGAGCGATTCGAGCCGCCGGAACGGAAACCCTCGATGCCACACGCGCCGCGCGACGAGCGGCAAGAGGCCCACGAGCCGCTCCCCTTGCGTGATCCGTAGCGCACGGAGGCTTCTCCCGTCCGTCCCGCCGAACACGCGCCACCAGGCGAGAATCCACAAAGGGGAAAGCGTGGGCTCGTTGCAATCACTGCGATCGAGCAGCGCCTCCCAGTCACCCTGCATTGCCTCGAGCCCGGCGATATCGGAGACGACGGTGCAGCAGAGTTCCATGGCAAATGCCTCCCACGCCGCGCGGCCATTTCGAGCATCCCCCGAAAAACCGCGACCTTCGCCGTATGGAGATCCCGCGCGCGCCCCACGCGCGCCGCGCGAGCCACGTGTAGGCACGGACTGCGCCCCACCCTGCCTTCCGCCCACACCGATGTCCCCCGCTCGCTCGCTCCCCACTCGCTCGACCCGGGACGGCCCTCACGTACCTGCCGGACACTCGCCTCCGTCCGCCTTCCCAACGGCCCGGAAAATCCGCCGCGGCGCTCGCCCAACCGTGCGTCCGTCCGCGTCGACGAGGGCCCGACAAACTGCACGCTGCCGTGCGGCGCGAGCACATCGCCGCGCACAGGAGCGGTCTCGCGAGCTCGGGGGTTGTCCCGAAGAGCCCCGGCGCGTGCACTCGCCCCTTGACGCGGGCAGCACTTCCTTGTCCCATCGAGCCCCCCCGTAACCGGTCCGAGAGAGCCGTGGTCGACAACCTGAAGAAGCGAATATTCTCGCGTGATCGGCTCCCCGACGACATCCGGATCATCCTCCAGAATCAGGAGATGCGTGGCGAGCGGCTCGTCAACTACGTGAGGAGCGTCTTCTCCGCATTCTCCTTGGGCATGATGTTCGTGTCGTCGGAGGCGCAGGCTCCCGAGGCGCTGCGCACCTTCCGGCTCGTATTGGGCGCCTGGTTCGCCTACTCGGTGATCGTGTGGCTGCTGCTACGGCGGCGAGATCGCTACTTCAAGTGGCTCACGTACCTCAGCATTACGGTCGACATCTCGGCGGTTTGCCTCGGGATGATCGGCGGCCTGCAGAACCATTCGGGGGTCTACGAGGTCTACCGAGCCCCCACGGCGTGGCTCGTCCTCGCCGCCTTCAACGTGATGGCGGGGCTGCGCTACAGCGTCTTCGCGGGCCTCTACTCGTCGTTCCTCGGCGTGCTCTACGCCGCCGCGATGCTCGTCTACGTGCGCATGCGGCTCGATGTCCCCTGGGTGGACAAGGCCGTCTACCTCGGCCCGGGCCTGAACATCGACGAGTGTGTCATGGCCCTCGTGTTCAGCGCGACGAACGGCGTCTTCGCGGCCGTCATCGCCTGGAACTCGCGCAAGCTCATCCTGCAGGCGGCCACCGACTCGCTCGCGCGCGAGCGGGTCGAGCAGGACAAAGACCGGCTCGCCAAGTACTTCTCGAAGGACGTCGTCGACCTCGTGCTGAACAACCCCGAGAGCCTCGCCATCGGGGGACAGCGGATGACGGCCACGGTGCTCTTCGCCGACATCCGCAATTTCACGCAGCTCTCCACGATGATGCAGCCCGAGGAGATCGTGGAGCTCCTGAACCGCTACTTCTCGACGATGGTCGACATCGTCTTCAAGAACGGCGGCACCCTCGACAAGTTCCTCGGCGACGGCTTGATGGCCCTCTTCGGGGTCCCCTACCCGATCGACCACCCGGAAGAGAGCGCCGTCCGGACCGCGCTGGAAATGCTCGACGCCCTGCAGGTCATGAACCGCGAGCTCGAAGCCAAAGGCATGCTCCGCCTCGACATCGGCGTCGGCATCAATGCAGGCCCCGTCGTCGCCGGCAACATCGGCTCCTCGCAGCGCCACGAGTACACCGTCATCGGCGACACGGTGAACCTCGCCGCGCGCCTCGAAGCGCTCAACAAAGAAACACGCACGCAGATCCTCGTGTCCGCCACCGTGCACCACGCCGTCGAAAAAATCTTCCGCACGCGGCAGCTCGGGCCGCTGCGCATCCGCGGCAAACCCGAGCCCGTCGAGGTCTTCGCCATCATGCCCTCCGACGTCGTGCCCGAGCCGACGCGTATCTCGCTCCTCCCGCCCTCGACCACCTACCCGTGAACCTCCTCGACACCGCCTTCCCGAGTTACCTCGCGAAGCAGGCGGAGATCGACGCGGCCTGGGATCTCTGCGAAAAACGCCTCGCCGGGCTCCCGTCCCCGCTCGACACGCTCGCCACGCGATTCCTGCACGCCATCGCGGAAGGAACCCCCTCCCATCGCAGCTACTTCTCCGGCCCGCTCGCGCCGCCGCTGCTCTACATGCCGCTCTGGCTCGCCGATCGCCTCGCCTCCGAGGGCGCGCTCCCCGCGCGCGCGCAGGCCTCGATCGTGCCCATCCTCGCGGCCACCATGCAGGGCTACTTCTACGTGCGCATCCAGGACGATCTGCTCGACGATCCTGCACGCGCCGATCCCGAGCTCCTGCTCCTCGGCAACGCCTGTTTCGCCGGCATGGCCCTCGCCTACACGGAAGCCCTCGGCCCGCGCGCCCCGGCCTTCTTCCAGGCCTTTGATCGAGCCATCGCCGCCTTCTCCCGCCTCACGCTCGCCGAGCTGCGTGTCGTTCGTGGCGAAGGGCCCTACGCCGAGGCGCTCTTCGAAGAGCACGCCGGGAAGGTCGCCTTCGCGCGCGTGCCCCTGCTCGCCATCGCTGCACTCGCGGACGCGCTTCACCTCGAGGCCTCGATCACGACCCTCGTGGATCGCCTCGGCGTCACGTACGGCCTCGCGAACGACGTGCTCGGCTGGCCCCGTGATCTCCGCGCAGGTCACCGCACCCACCTGCTCGCCCAGGCGCACCTTTCACGCGCCGACCTGGATCACCTTGCCACGCTCGCGGACGAACACGCGAGGGCCGAGGCCCACGAGGCCCTCGCCGAGCGGCTCCGCGTGACGCTTTACGAGGGGATGCTCCTGCACCGTACGATCGAGCGAGCCATCGCGGAACAGGCGCGCGCCGCCGAGGACGCCCGAAAGCTCGGCCTCCACGGGTTCGACGTGTACACCGCGGATCGCCTCGCGTGGCTCGGCGCGCTCGACCGGGAGATCCTCGCGATGTCGATGAAGCGCGCGCTCGGGGCGCGATCCCGCTGATCAGCCACGCGCGAGCCGCGCCCTCGTCCGGACGAGGGCATCGAGGCAAAGCGCGGCCGTGATCGAGCGTGCCCCGTGCGCCGCGAACGCGAAGTCCTTGCCCGGCGTGCGGTAAAACGGCTCACGCGGAAACAGCCCATCGTAGTCCTGACGGGACGCGAGAAACGTCACGGCGGGCCAGGGATCAAAGGGCTCTTCTCGCCCACACGCGAGCACGCCGAGCTGGCACGCGGTCGCCATCACGCCCCCGAAGCCGCCGTCGGCCCGCCGCGAGGCCACGATCTGCCGCTCGATGTCGGTCACGAGCGCGCGCAGATGGGCGCGCGGCGCCGGCTCGCCCGGCGTTTCCTCGGCGACGTTCGCGAGCCGCGCGAGCAAGTACCGCGCGAACGGAGCGGGGTAGAAATGCACGGCCTTCGCCCCCTCCGCCTCCCAGACCCGCGCGATCCAGGCGAGCGTGCGATCGAAGTACCCCTCGGGCAGGGGCGCATGGGCCTCCGCGAGCCCGATCATCGCGTTCGCCGCCACCGCGACGCACCGCGATCCGAGCCACTTCGGCGCTCCCTCGGACATGGGCTCGTGCAGGTGCCGCTCGAGCCACACCGCCATCGCCCCATCCTCGGCCGTGTTGCGCACGAGCACCTCGATCGGCCAGGCGAGCGCCTGTGTCCGCGCGGCCCCGTCCACCGAGCGTGCGATGAGCTGAAGCGCGAGCCCTAGATCGTCTGCGTCCGGCGGGATGCCCGCGAAACCTTCGAAGTAGCGGAACCCGTCGACCCCGCGCTGCGCGACGAGCGCCTCGACACGCGGCGTGATGTCCTCGCCCGCCCCCGAGAGCGCGAGCAGGCAAAGCCCCACCGGGAACAGCCGCGCCACGTACGTCGCGTCGAACGGCCCTCCCCAGCGCTGGATCTCCCACGACTCGCGCAGCTCGGGGTCGGCGGCGAGGGCGTCCCGGGCGAGCGTGATGGCCCGGTCGAGCGCCTCGGCGGGGGTGGGTCCTCGGGGCGTGAACCCGAACAGGCGGGCGGCCCGCGACGCACGCGTGATCTGCGCGGTCGTCAACTCCACGAGGGCCCGCGTGTCCTCTCCGTCGAGCCCCTCGTGCACCTCGTTTGCCCAGGCGGCGCACGTCGCTTCGAGCGGCGCCGCGAGCCTCGGGTCTCCGACGAGCCGAAGCAGCGGCGTCCGGTCTGGCGCGGGTTTGGCCGCCTCGGCGATCGCCTGATCGAATGCGGGACCGAGCTCCCCTCTGCCCTGCGCGATCGAGCCGAGGAGCTGCGGCCGGGGCGCGCTCGCGCCGGCGAAGGTGAGCGAGCGGGCTTCGAGCGCGAGGCGAACGAGCCTCCCGAGGGCGCCTGCTGCGCGACAGAGGCCGGGCTCGTCCGGACGACCGACCAGGGCGGGCAGGAGGTGGGACAAACCGTAGTCTGCGAGCGGCGAGGACGGCAGGATCACGGCCGCGTCGCCGGCCTCCGCGAGGGCATCCCCCACGGCGACGATCACGGAATCGATGACCTCACCCATCGAGGCATCGATCGAGCGGCGGGCCCCCTCGCGTGATGCGAGCAGAAGCCATGCGGAGGGGGAAAACGGCGCCACCGCGTCCTCGGCCGGCATGGGATCGTGCGGCGCGGAAAAACCTGCCGCGGCGTGGATGGCTGCGGCGAGGAGCAGGAAGGTACGAACGAGGGGGGCGTGTGCTTCGGGCCTATGTTCGTCGGCGATGCGGCCGAGCAGCGTCGCCGCTGCGCGAAGCGCGGCTTCTTCGTGGCCGAGCGTCTGCAGGGAGGCCCTGGCCCGCTCGGCCTCGGCGCGAGGCAAACCCTTCCAGACAGGGTTCAGCGCATCCACGAAGCAAGGATCCGAAGAAGAACGTTGGGGCGCGTGGGGTCCGATGGACCGCCTCGCATGCGGGGCTGCGCGACGTCGCGCGTCCCCGCGCGACCGTTTTGGGAACCGCTCAGCTCGCGGCCTTGCGGTTGGCCATCTGGCTTTCGAGGCCCTGCGCCATCGCATTCACCTCATCGGGATTGGCGTTCTTGATGGCTTCGATCACTTCGGGAACGGCTTCGTATCCCTCGGCGGTCAGCGTGGCTTCGGGTGCCGCGAGCAACTTCTTCCGGAACTCCACATCCGTCAGCGCGCGACCGATGAGCTCTTCAACGCTCTTCTTCGACATGACAACACCTCACGTTTGCTCCGCGGCCCGAATCAATGCTGGACGCTGGAGATCGAATGTACAATCGGATACAGCGGGATCGACCCTGCTGTCAAGGAGTGGCGGGCGCGGATCTTTGCCCAGCAGGGCCTCCATGGTAGTCTGGGGCTTACGGGCCGTTGTGCCGGAGCTCATGAGCGACAAAGCGAAGCCCGAGCTCGAGCTCCTCATTCGGTCCCGACCCGGCGGCTCTGGATCCGCCACTGGATCCGGCGGTTCGAGCGGCGGCTTCGTCACGCGGCGGTACGTCGCGAACCAGGTCGCGCTTACGGTGAGGCCTCGCCGCATCCCGGAGGAGAGCTACGAAATCCAGGCGCAGTCGAGGAAGGATCGCAAGCTTTTTTACGTCATCCGGCAGCTCGAGGCCGACAAATACCTCTTCCTGAACGAAGAAGAGTATTTCCTCTGGCAGAAGATGGACGGTCTCCACACGCTGCGCGACGTCGCGACGGCGTACTTCCTCAAGTTCGGATCGTTCGACTTCCGCGTCATCCAACGGTTCCTCTCTCGCGCCCGCGAGAACAAGCTGATCGTCATTCCGCAGACCGATCTCGTCCGGCGCTCGCTCGCGGACGAGCCCGTGTCGATGCGCTCGCATTTTCTCACGAAGCTCCGCGGGCTCGACCTGCGTTTGCCGAACGTCGATCAAAAGCTCGCGGTCCTTTACCAGCGGATGCGTGTCTTCTTCACGCGCCCCGCGTTCGCGTGTTACGCGCTCCTGCTCGTGCTCGGCGGCGTGGCGTTCGTAAAGCAGTCGGGCCGCGGAGCGGGCGCCGAGGTCCTGCACGCGGGGCACGCGCTGCTCGTGCCCGTCTTCCTGCTCTTCCACGTCATGGCCGTCGTGGTGCACGAGCTCGCGCACGCGCTCGCGTGCAAGCACTTCGGCCGCGAAGTGAAGGCGTTTGGCTTCACCTTCATGAACCGGCTCATGCCGAGCGTGTATGCGGACGTGACGGACATGTGGATGTCGACCCGCAAGGCGCGTATGGCGGTGAGCTTCGCGGGCCCCCTCTCGGGCCTGCTCCTCGGCAGCGCGAGCGCGATCCTCGCGTGGATCCTGCCTGCCGGCATCCCCTCGTCGTTCTTCTGGTTCGTCGGGATCACGATCGTCGCGTTCTCGCTCGGCAGCCTCTACCCTTGCCTCTTCATCGAGTCCGACGGCTACCACATCCTGAGCGATTGGCTCCGCATGCCCGCCCTGCGCGAGCACAGCCGCCGTGTCCTGCGCGACAAGCTTCGCGATATCGTACGCGCCCGTAGAACGCGGCCCATGACGAGCGACGAACGCACGTACTTCCTGTATGGATTGGCTTCGGTCGTCAGTCTCACCGCCGTCGCCACCACGATCGTGGTGATCGCCGCGCACCGCCTGACGCGCTAATCCGAGGCCAGACCTGATGAAGTTCACCCCGCGACCGCTCCGCAAGGACCAAATCAAGGACTGCGCCCGCATGCTCCGGCGCGTCACCTTGTTCTCCGCCTGGTCCCCCGACGAGATCGAGGAGTTTGCCGCGCACGTCCAGCTCTTGCCCTTCCCCTCGCAGGAGGTCGTGCTCTGGGAGGGCGACGCCGGCGACGTGCTCTACATCATCGCCGAGGGCAGCGTCGTCGTGTCGCGCCGCCTGAAGGGCGACGTCGAGACCGTCATCTGCCGCTTGCACGCGGGCGACTTCTTCGGCGAGCTCGACGTCATCGACGACCAGTCGGCCTCGGCGAACGTGCAGACCGAGACGCAGTGCCTCTTCTACACGATCGATCGCGACACGCTCTACCGCGAGCTCGAGGCGAACCCGCGCGTCTATTCGAAGTTCCTGCTCGCCCTCCTCAAGGAGGTCGCCAAGCGCCTGCGCACCACGAACCAGCGGCTCATCGACGCGATCCTCTGGGGCATCGACGCGACGTCGCTCGACACGGGCTGATCGTTCAGAGACGAACGGTCCCGAGCGCGGACGAACGGCTGCTCGGCGCGCTCTCCTGCCCGCGCCGAAAGCGCAAGAGGAGGAACGTGATGAGCACGGTCGAGGCCGCGACCAGCACGCCCCCTTCGCTCGCCCAGAGCGGCGCGTGTTCGCCCGTGGTCGAGGCGCCGAAGAACGAGACCACGATTGCGTTCCACGCCGCGTGCATCACCACGGGTGGCCAGACGCTCCCCGTGTCGAGCCGGAGCCTCGCCGCGAAATAGCTTTGCCCGCACATGGACACGACGAAGAGCAGAAGCGCAAGGAGCGGCGACGGGCTCGGGTTGTAGTGCCCGCTCAGGATGAGCGGCGCGTGCCACAACCCCCACACGACGCCGGTCACGAGCGCCGGATACGGCACGCCCGCGTCGATGAGGCGCGGCAGGAGGTAGCCACGCCAGCCGATCTCCTCGCCGATCGCAAGCACCGCCATCGCGGCCGGGCCGATCGTGAGCGCGATGATGCACCCCGCGACGAACCGCTCGCCGGGTGTGCCCCCGGGGATGGGGAACCCGAGCGGGTGCACCGCCGCGGGCTCGAACGCGGCGATGCCCGTGCCCCACGCGAGCCCATACGCAGGCAAGGCGATCACCACCGGATAGATCAGCGCCGGCACCATGGACCACGCCACGCGTCGGTCGAAGCGGAACGATACGTCGCCAAACCCCTCGCGCAGGACGAACCGCGCGACCACGGACGCGAGGCAGGGGACCCATACGAATGGGAGGAACCTGCTCGGCGCGAGGCCGTGCAGCGCAATGTCCACCTGGAACGGCGCGCTCGCGAGGAGGAGAACCCCGAAGTAGATCGCGAGCCCTCTGCGCGCGCGCCGAACCTTGTCCATCGCCTCGTGCACCGACGGCGAGCTTATACGGGGTCGAGCCTCGCGGATAGGGACAAGGCAGACCTCGCGCGGTGTTCCGTCGCGGGCCGGGGCGTCGGCGTCCCGACACCTCTGTGGTATCGCGTGTTTGTCCGGCGCATCCGGGAAGGCGGCCCGGGGACGCATCGGCCTAGGGAATCGGGCCAAACCCGTACGAGGCGAGGATCCGCTGCCCCTCGGGCCCCGCGATGAAATCGAGCAGCGCCTCGGCATCTGCCCGTACCCGCGCGCGGGCCTTCGTGGTGACGGCAGCCCAGACTTCGGGCCTCGGCGCCCATTCTCCCTTTCCGCCATCGAGCACCTCGATCCCCGCCGCGCCGGGGACCTCCGTACGATAAACGATCGCCGCCGCGACCTCGCCCCGCTCGACGTAGGCGAGCACGGCCGCGACGTTCCCGCCGAGCACCACGCGCCCCTCGAGCGCCTTCCACACCCCGAGCTTCTCCAGCGCCTCGCGCGCGTAACGACCTGCCGGCACCGCGCCCGGCTCCCCGATCGCGATCTTCTCGCCCGACGGTAACGCCGTCCCGAGCGTCTGGAACGTGAGCTTCGGCCCGCCCTTCGGCCCGACGAGCACGAGCTCGTTCGTCGCCACCACACGCGCCCGTTTGGCGTCCACGTGCCCGCCGGCCGCGAGCCGGTCGATCGGATCGCGGGCCGCGACGATCACCAGATCGACCCCGGCGCCGCCCTCGATCTGCCGCGCGAGCTCGCCCGAGGCCCCGTACGTCGCGCTCACGCGGACGCCTGGATGCGTCGCGGCATACCCCTCGCTCAGCTTGGGGAACACCTTCCGCAGGCTCGTCGCCGCGGCGACCGTCACCTCCCCGCCCTCCGCGGGCTCGCGCTTGCAGCCTGCGACGACGAGTGCACCGAGGGCGAACGCGAGGACGAACGCCCTCCGGCCTAGGGCTCGCAAAGCCCCTGCTTCCACCGCGCGTACGACAGCAAAAAGAAGTTTTCGACCGCGGTCTCCATCTCCGGCGACAGCAAGAACATCGGATGGCAGGGCTCCTGGTCGCACATCTGACTCTCCTTGCCCTTGTCGATGTGGCGCCGCGCGGGCACGAGATCCATGAACGCGCCGGTCTCGTCGACCGTGCCGACGGCGATTTTCAGAATGTACGGAAAGAGCCGGTTTTTCTCGAACGTCGCGGCGGAGTCGCCGGAAAGCCAATTGCCGCCCATCCCCGCGAAATGGCACGCTTTGCAGGCGCCGGCCGCCGTCGGCTGATCGGGCAGGTTCACCATTCCGGTCGACTCCCAATCCTTCCACTGCATGCACGCGCCGAACTCCTCGAGCGCTTCGAGCAGCGTCGTGTCGCTCACCGGCCCACCGCCCCCGCCGCCGCCCGCGCCTCCCGCCCCGCCTTCGCCGCCCGCGCCGCCCGCGCCCGGATCCGGCTCGAACGTGGGATCACCGAAGAGCCCGCGCTCGTCGACCTCTTTCAGCAGCCATTCCGTGAGGAGGGTATCGTCCTCGACCGCGAGGGCCGGGCCGGTATGCTCGCCTTTCAGGCGGAGCAGGCTGTTGTCGGGGTGGGCGATGAGCGGCTTCGGGTACCCCTCGATCTTCGCGTACGACGAGCTCTCCTCGGCGCCGAGCCAGATGGGCGCGCTGTTCGCGCCTTGCGTGTGGCACGGCGTGCATTTGCTGGCGAGGATCGGGTAGACGTTCAGGTCGAAGAGCTCCTTCGCCGTGAAGTAATCGTCCGGCGGCCCGCCTGCGTCCCCCGAGCCGCCATTGCCGGGCGGCGTGGGCCCGAGGGTGCCGGTCGGCGGCGCGACGCAGCCATACGCCAGGATCAAGGCGAGGACGAACCACGCGGTCGCTTGTTTCATGTCACTCCCGCCGGGGATCATGGCCCGATCCCCGCGCGGGGGTCAACGAAAGAGGCCGAGCTGGAGCGACGAGCAGCCCGCGCCGTCCTTCGAGACGACGCCGGCGAACTGCTTCACGGGCGGATAAATGTACCCGAAGAGGATGCACATTTCGTTGAGCCCGAGGCCGTAGTGGACCTCGATGTCCCGCGTGTTGTCGAACAGGCACGCGTGGCGGATCGCGGTGACGCCTTCGAGATCGAGCGGCGGATCGTAGCTCCGGATGTCACTCGCGAGATCGTAGGCGCCGTCATCGTAGACGCGCTGCGCGGCGCCGTCCGCCGTCATGAAATCCACCGTGAAACCCTGCGCGAGGTCGTGCGTGTGGGGCATGAGCGAGACGACGTGCCCGCCGAACACGGTGCACGTCGTGCCGACGGTCTCGGTCGTGTGCGGCGGGATCGAGAAGTCCGAGATCTGCATGACGAACGGCGCGACCTCCTGGGTGAGCTCGTCCGCGGGCATCGTGAAGAAATCGTAGGCGAGCTCGATCCGCTGCGGCTCGGTTTTCGTGTTCAGGAAATGGATGCTCGTCGAGATCTCGCGCGTGGTGTCGAGCACATAGCCCATTCCCTCGGGAAACTGGATGGACTCCTCGCCGACCACCTGCGTGGAGTTGGCGAAGAGCACGTCGGGGATCCCGGCGCCCACGTTCGAGAAGGGATCCCCGGCGCCGGGATGGCAGTCGGGATACGGGTTCGGGCCGAGATCGGCCTCGAGGGGCTTGGCGACCATGTTCGAGTGGTGCAGGCCCGGCGTCGTGTAAAGGCGGCCGCCGTGCACCACCTTGTTCGTGATGTCGGGGATGGGCCACGACAGGCAAAACGAGACCTCCTCGCCGGGCGCGAGCGTGCGCGGCGGGGCGACGATACGAAAGCCGCTTTTCGGCGGGGGCGGGAGGTCGAGATCCTGGAGCGGCTCGCCGTAGGCGACGACGTTGTCCGCGTCGAGCTGCGCGGCGGGCTCGTAACGTCGAACGGGATCGACACAGGCGCCGCGGAAGAGGACCTCGCTGCCGAGACAGAGGGGCTCTCCTCCGCATCCGGACGAGAGCGCGGCAAGGGCGAGGAGGGGAGCGATGATTCGGGTACCCATGATCGCGCATGATCCCGCGGCTCCCCGAATTGATCCACTATTTCTGGATGAACAGAACGTTCGTCCGGGCCGTACCAAACGAAGGGCGGATCAGTAGCCCGCGTCGTGCATGGCGGCCGCGTTGATCTCGAGGGCGCGGGCGCGGCGGGCGGCGGGCGCGGCGGCGGCGGGCGCGGCGGCGGCGGTGCCTGCGCTCTTGCGCGCGGCGCTCACATTGCGTGCGGCGGCGAGGACGCGCTGTTTCTCTTTCTCGTCGCGGACAGAGGCGGCGACCGCGTTGAGGCGCTGTTCGGCCTGGGCGAGGGCCTTCGAGGCATCCTCGAAGCGGCCCGCGTTCACGTCCTGCGCGGCGGCGATCGAGATCTCCGAGGCCTCGTGCACGGCGGCGATCGTGCGAGCTCGAGCATTCTCGTGGTGAGCGACGACGGCGGGATCGTCGGTCAGATCGAACCGGGCCACGACCTCCTGCACGCGCGGCAAACCCTGCTCCGCCGGATCGCGGAAATGCAGGCGCACACTCGCGAGGGGGCGTGCGCCGCTCGCGGTCGGATCATCGACGCGTACACGCACGGCCATTTCGCGGTGCTGGCCGCCGAACATGGCGCCGAGGGGCACGCGCATCCCGCCGCCCGCGACGGGCATGGCGCGGGCGCCGGCGACGGAGAGGATCGTGACGCCCGGCGCGGGGACGATCTCCACGACGGCGTCGGTGGCGCGCGTGCCGGCGAAGAGGCGCGTCTCCTCGGCGAGCACGTTCGCCATGTCCTCGGGCGAGGCGAGGTGATGCATGCGACCGCTCGATCGCACGGCGAGCGTGTTCAAGGTGCGCTCGTCGTAGTCGAGGCCGACGCCGAGGGCGGTGACCTGGATGCCGCGCTCGGCGCCGGTCTCCGCGATTGCGCCGAGCAATTCGGGCGAGGTGGGGCCGACGGTGGCGACGCCGTCGGAGATGAGGACGACGCGACGAACGGGGTGCGACGCGGGTGCGGACGCGACGCGCAGCTCGGCGAGGCGCAGGCCATCGAAAAGGTTGGTCCCGCCCGCCGCGCTGAGGTGGTCGATCACGGCGTGCATGGTTGTGCGCGCATCGGGGTCGAGGGGAAAGGGCGCAATGCGGTCCTCGGCGGTGTCCGAGAAGGCCTGGATGGAGACGATGTCGCCGTCGGGCAGGCTGTCGACCATGCGATGCGCGGCGGCGCGCGCATGCTGCATCTTGGGGCCGGACATGGAGCCGGATGTATCGATGACGAGCGCGAGCGCGCTCTTCGCGCGGGCGATCTTGGCGGCCGTGGGCACGTCGACCCACACGCCGAGCAAGGTCTCGCGCTGGCTGCGAAGAATGAAATCACTCGCGGGGGCGGCGCCGATCCACGAGGCATTTTCGCGGGGCGCGTCGCTCGCGGCGCCCTGTGGGGCGTCGCCTCCGGAGGCCACGACGAGCGTCGTCGGCTCGGACTTCTTTGGCGCGGATGCGGCGCCGCTCTCGTGCGCCGGGCTCGCGGCGGGGGCTTGCGGGGCGGCGGTGGCGCACCCGGCGAGCAGGGTGGCCGTGAACAAAGCAATCAGCTTCGGTAGCATCGTCGGCTCCTCGTTGGGCGCGCGCCTCACGGGAGTGGCCAGCTCCTCGGGCGCGGCGGCCCGACCTCTTACGGACGAGAGCGGCGAACGATCTTCCGGATGTGAAGAAGTGTCAGGTGGAGGGAAGCCAAGGAAGCCGCGGTTCAGCGTCGTGCGGCCCGGATCACGGCTCCTCGTTCGTCCCGGTCGCCTCGTCCTCGCTCGTCCCTTCGCTCGGCTTCTCGCCTTTCAGGAAGAACGATTCCACGAAATCACGTTGCCCCGGGAAAAGCGCGCCGAGCGATCGGTGCACGCGCTCGAGCTCCAATCGCAATCGGCCCTTCGCGACGAGCTCCTCGGAGCGTTCCTTCGACCAGCCCATCTGCGCGCCGTCGTTCGCCTCGATTGCCTTCTGCGCGCGCTCGGCGGCATCCTTCAGCTTGCCCACGAGGGCCCCGCGGGCGTCATCGGGGAGGAGGGGGACGGCGGGTGAAGAGGCCATGCGGGTCATCCGGCATGAGGCGCGCCAGGGGTTTGGAGGGCACGCGGGTCATCCGGCATGAGGCGCGCCATGGGTTTGGGGAGCATGCGTGTCATCCGGCATGAGGCGCGCCAGGGGTTTGGGGGGCACGCGGGTCATCTGGCATGAGGCGCGCGAGGGGTTTGGGGAGCACGCGGGTCATCCGGCATGAGGCGCGCGAGGGGTTTGGGGAGCACGCGGGTCATTGGACAGGACACGTCCGGGGGGTTCTGGGGGTCTTCGGGACATGGTCGAGGAGGAGGGCGAGGGGGGTGGAGCGTCGGCCGCGTGGCGGATGGTGATGGTGCACCCGAACCACGTTGACGTATTTCCAGAGCTCTGATCGCATCTCGCTCATGGCGTTCTACCGCGTGCGCCCCCTCCTCCCCTTCGGGCTCCTCGGCTGCGCGACGTTGGCGCTCGTGCCGCTCGGCTGCGGGGCCAAGATCACCTATCCGGCGGCGAGCGAGGGCCCACGTGTGCCGGGTGCCACCGCCGAGCGCCTGCGAGCGTGCGTGGATGAGTTCGGTGGTGATCTTCGCGGGGGATATTACGTGTTCGACTACACGGTGAAGGTCGACGAGGAGGGCCGCGTGGTCGATGTGGCGTCGAAGGGCGTGCCCCATGCGGATCTCGCGGGGTGCACGCGGCTCGCGCTGCGCGCCATGACGGTGCCGGAGGACCTCCTCAGGCTGCGCAAGCTGCGCCTGTCCGAGTCGCCCGCTCCTGCGAATGGGCAGGCGGCGGGCGAGCGTGGGCTCGTTGGGCACCCCGGGGTGCTCGTGGCGGTGGCGATCGCCCTCGCCGACCTCGTCATCGAAGTGGGTCCTGTCATCATCGTGATGGCCGCCGAGCTGGAGCTCAGCAAGGATATTGCGGAGACGATTCAGAAGAGGCCGAGGTGGGAGGAGAGCTGTAATAAAAGGAGGACGGACTGTCTCGGGACCGATCTCGCGGATCAGTCCGGCGATATCGAAGGGTCCTCGATGTGCGAGTACTGCCGTCGGGTCTGCAATGCACAGAGGGGCCAATGGCCAGAGCAAGTCGATGGCAGATCATGTGAATATTGGCTACCTAAATGGAAGCGCTAGAACGACAATGAAGACGCAGCAAGAAGACACGGGGGCGCAGTTCTCGGCTCTCGCGAAAGCCATCGATCAAGCGTGGCTCCAGACGCACAAGGGTGACTTCACCGACGCCGTGCGCGAGTACCAACGGGTCGAGGCGGAGTTCGTGGCGCGAATGAACGACAACGCGCCTTTCGTGCTCGAAACGAGGCGACGCATTGCGGAAGCAATTCTGAGTGCAGCGCATAGCCATCACCCCTCCTTCGACGTCTGCCGGGAGGCCTGGAACAATCTCGTTCGCTTCGGCTTCACGAACTTTCACACGAGATGCATGCACTCCTGGTTTTACGCGGATTGCTGCGCGTACGACGAGCAGCCCGAGGAGGGGCTCGCCGTGCTCGAGCCTCTCCTCGCCGAGATCGAACGACTGCGCGAAGAAGCCAGGGCGACGCAGCGCCCTACGGGTTTCTACGAAAACGAGATCGAGCACCTGGGGGACCTCCGGGACGAGCTCCTTGCCCAGCAAAGGGGAGAGCTCAGCCCGGGCCGAATCACGCGGCGTATGGACGAGGCGTACCAGCCGACCCCGGAAGAAGTGAGAATCGACGAGCTCTACGATACATTCTGGGAGGCACGCCGCGCCGTCTTCAATACGTACGCAAGATCGTGGGACCGGAGCTTCGCCGACGTCGCCGCCGACTACCGACGGGTGGAGGCGGATATCGTAGCGCGCGCAGGCGAAGCCGAGGCCTTCCAGCCCTTCGTGCTCGAAGTGAGGCAAGTAGTTGCCGAAAATATTCTCACGGCAGCCTGTGGCCTCGAACAACCCTTCGAGGTCTGCCGGGATGCCTGGAACGAGCTGGTTCACCTGGGCTTCAGGGACTTCGGAGAACAATGCAGGATGACAGATATGTACGCAAAGTCCTGCGGGCTCAACCGGAAGCCCGAGGAGGGCCTCGCCGTGGTCGAACCGCTGCTCGCGGAGCTCGAGCAGCGGCTCGATGCGGAGCTCGAGCGACGGCGCGAAGCGCACGCGAAAAGCGAACCACCCACGCACGAGGAGCCGTCCCCGAGCTTCTACCGCGATTGGATCAAGTCCCTGGGCGAGCTCCGGGACAAGCTCGAAGCACAACGCAAGGGCCCGTGAGCGCGACCGCGCGTGAACGACGGCGCCCGTGGGCTTGACGTCTCGCGAGGGTTTGTCGTACCGTCGCCCCATGATCCCTGGAAAAACCGTCCAACTCCCGACCGAGCTGCTCGCACGTTATGACCGCTTCGCGGAACACGAGAACGAGGCGCGGCAGCGCGCCGGCCTGGGCCCGATCTCCGGGCTCGATCTCCTCCACGTCGTCGCGGCGCGCTTCGCCGGGCTCCCGACACCGCATGACGTCGACCTCGACGCGATTCGTGCCCGGGAGGGGTTGTCCGCGGACATGTGGACCCCGCCGAACCCGCCGGTCGGGAAGCCCCCCACGTGAGCCTTGCTCTGGCGTCCGCAGTTTTGCACGGGGTGGCTTGCGTGCTCTGCCTCGTGTACGCGTATGCCCGGCGAGCCTCCCCGGAGCGACAAGCAGCGTACGTCCTCGCTTTGGTTTGGTGTACGTGGTTCGGGCTGTCCGTTCTGCACGACTTCATCGTGCGCGCGATCCCGTCGCCCGAGATCGAACCTGTCTTGAGCCGCAAAACACTCGTCCTCCTGAACGTAGAACGCTCCATCTATCTCGCGTGGCCCGCTGGGATCCTCGCGTGGGTTCGCTGGACGTTCCGACGTAGCAACCCTTGGCCGATCGTGCTCGCGTGGCTTGCAGCATCGATCCTCCCCATCGTCGTTCACCCAGCGCTCAAAGGTCGCGCATGGTTTCCGTACGCCGGCGCCATCCACCTCGCCGCGCTCGGCGGTGAAATAACCGCTTTCGTGTCATGGGCTCGCCTTCGTGAGCCGCCGCGTCCATGGCATTCGGTCGCGATCGTCGCGATCCCGATGTGCGCTTTTCCTGCGATTCCGTTCTTCGCTTCCGACGAGGCCCGGGCGGGGTACCTCCTGTGGGTGCTCCGTGGGCTCGTCGCCCTTCATTTGGCATGTATCGCTGTTCTCGGAGGGGATTTATGGAATCAACTCTCACGTGGATCTTCGCGCTCGTGATGGCGAGCTTGGCCCTCGCAGTGCCGATCTTTTTGCAGCGACGCGCGGACGCAAAAATCCGCGCGCTCTCGGACGACCGCTCCCGCATCCTCGACCGGGAACGCGAGCTCGCATCTCGCTTCCTGGCCGAACAAAAGGCGCATGCAGCGGCGCGCGCAGAGCTCGCCGCCATCGAGGAAGACCGGGCGCAGCTCCTCGCAGATCTCGATCACCGGCATCGTCGCATCGCGGACGCGCTCACGCGGATCGCCGCAGCCGTCGAGCACCAGGAGAGCGAGCTCGAACGCTACGCCGCAGCGGGCGCAGAGAGCATTCTCTCCCGCTTCCCGGACCTGCCCAACCACCCCGACCGCGGGCTCGGCGGGACGCTCGGCGCTCTCATGACGGTTCAAAGCTACTGCAACGCGGCCCTCTTGCGGCAAATCCGCCACGCCGAAGAGACGATGACCGAAGAGGAGCTTTTGGTGAACGTGATCCCGTTTGCCCCCGGATCAGGAAGGCGCGCGGCCGCGGAAAGTGGCGCACCGAGCCTCGGGCCGACCTCGGACCAGCCGAGCTCCCCGACCGTGGAATCACTCCCCGCGTTCACGCCCCCGGCGTCGACGCCCGCGAGCGCCTGAACCCAGGAGCGCGAGCGCGAGGAGCCCGACGGCCGCAGGAAGCCCCTTTGAATCGGACTGTCCGGCCAGGCCGCACGAGCATCCCTCCCCTGCCCCGGGATCGCGTCCGCCGCCGCTTCCGCTTCCGCCGCCGCTTCCGCCTCCGCTTCCGCCTCCGCCGCCGCTTCCGCCTCCGAAATCGATCACGACCTCGGCCTTCGAGACGACGAACGGCGGCGATGCGCCCACCGATTCATAGATGGCGAGTAGCTCCTGCCCGCTCGAATCCGTGACGTTGGCCTCCGCCAGATGCTCGACGTATTTTCGCGTGATCGGTTGATACAGCACCCGCGCGGAAAGCTTCCTCTCTCCCGTCACCCCCGCCGGCGCCGTCACCGTGAACGTCGCCTCGTCCCAGGAGCGTACGCCTCCCGCGCCGTCTCCGTAATCGATCTCGCCCGTCGGTCGCGTCGTGGTCGTCGGGACGAACCCCTTCGGCGGAATGCGTGTATCCGAAAGGATCATGTCATGCCGCGCGAGATCCTCCCCCGGCTCGGCCGCCGATCCATTCCAGCGCCCATGCTGCGCGCGGTACACCCGCGTCGGCGGCGACGCCTCGATCTCCCCGTTCGCCGCGTCGTACCCGCCCAGCAGAAACGTCTCCTCTCCCGTCGAATCGACGAGCGCGAGCGCAATCCACGCGCGGCGGCCCTCCGCATACCCCGTCGGGAACTTGTGCCCGCTGAGGTTCTCCACGCGCACCGTGACCCCAAAAGGCTCGCCGGGCGCAGCCGAGGCGGGCGTGCTCGTGATGTCGATGTTTGCGGCCGCGGCGAGCGTCTCCTCCGTACGCGCGAGGGCCAGCGCGAAGGCGTCCGGGAACGCCGCGGCGCGCGCGGGGTCCTTGGCCATGACGGCGCGAATGCCGAAGAGGTTTCCGCCGGCAAACACGTGATCCCGCGGGTCCGTGCGAAGCGGCGCGATGGGGACGGTCGCGACGGGGAATCGTCCCGACGTGCGGCGGGTATGGCAATCGACGCAGCTTTGCCCGCCCGGCTGGGCATAGGCGCTCTGCGTCCATTCTTCGTACGTGGTATCCAGCGGAAACGCGAGGGCCGTCTCCACGCCGTCCGCGTCACGCAATCGCCGCCCAGGGTTCGTCACCTGGTGGCATTGCCCGCAAAACGCCGAGCTCGAAAGCGCGACATCCTCGGCCGTCCCGTGCACCTCTGCCACGCTGTCGGCATAAGGGCCCCGTTTGTCGAGGTTGTCGTCGTACACGATCTGCGCATCGCCGCGGTAATACGGCGCCTCGGGCGGGCCCGAGGGCACGGCGCGGTGGCAGGTGTCGCAGCCGACGCCTTGCATGTCGACGGCATCGAACGCGCTCCCGTCCGGCGGGGTCGCGTGTCCCCGGACGAACGCGATCGGAGAATGGCAACGCAAGCAAAACGTGCCCACGCCGGGTTCGTCCTGGTTCGCGATCGAAAGCGCCGCGCGAAAGATGGGATCTCGCGCAGCGTTTCCCATCATGGTGCCGGCCCACCCGTCGTGCGGGAGGTACGTGCGGTCTCCGTCGTGACCACCGCCATGGCATAACGCGCAGCCGTCGGCCCCCTCGAACAGGCTGCCCTGGCCGAGCTCTCCGGGCTTCGTGCCCGCGAGGTCCTCGAAGCCAGCGGACGCGGAGGCGGGGAGCACGAGCGGGAGGAGGGCGGCGAGCGCGACGCGGGCGAACCCTCGGAGGTCCGGCATGCCGTGCTTTGTAGCACGGGCTCGGCTTGTGATAGCGTCGGCGATCATGCGTCACGCCCGGACGACCTCGTTTGCCTTTCTGTCCATCGTCACGCTCGCCGCTTCGATCTTCGGGGTCGCGACCACGGAGTCCGGGTGCGCCAGCGCGACGCCTTGCGAGATCAACAGCGACTGCATCGAGGGCGCGTGCATCGCCGGCGAGTGCAAGCGCGAGTGCGCCGACACCGAGCGCGACTGCGAGGCCGGATTCCGGTGTTATGCCGGGCAGTGTTTGCCCGACGAGGGCCAGGGCGGCGCCGGGCCCGGCACCGGCGGTATGGGCGGCGTGGGCGGCATGGGCGGCATGGGCGGCGCCGGCGGAATGGGCGGCGCGACGAGCTCGAGCGCTTCATCCGGCGCGAGCTCGTCCTCGAGCAGCAGCGCATCGTCGAGCAGCGCTTCGAGCGGCTCCGGGGGCGGGGGCGGCGGGCCGACGAAGGGCGAGCTCGATCTTTGCGCGGCCGACGGCGAATGCGAGGCGGGGCTCACGTGCGAGCCGATGTGGAAGAACGGGCCGAAGCGCTGCACGCGCGCCTGCATCGCGGACGGCGGCTGCCCGAGCGGGATGCGCTGCAGCGCCGTGGGCGCCGAGAAATATTGCACGACGAGCGACGTGGGGAAGGCGTGCGCGAACGCCTCGACCTGCAATTTCGGCTGCCTCGAAGGCCCGGGGTATTGCACGGTGGCGTGCGCGACGGGATCGGATTGCCCGAACGGATACGGGTGCATGCCCGTCGGCAACCCGCCCACGAAGGTTTGTGTGAAGGCCGAGGCGTATTGCGAATCCGGAAACACGTCCGCCTGTATCGTGCCCGCCGCGTGTGATACGAGCTCGCTGCTCGTCGGGGCCTGCACGCTCGCGTGCACGACGAACGCCGATTGCCCGCAGCGGGCCTCGCTGCTCGCGCCCTGGACCTGCTCGAACGGCCTCTGCACGCGGCCGCCCGACGTGTACGGTCCGATGCCCGGCGGGAGCGTGCCCACGGAATGGCATTGTGATCCGTTCGGCAACGCCGTGAACCTCTGCAACGACGCCCAGCACATGAACTTCCAGGCGTTCACGATCCCGCCCCCGCCGGCCGTGAACTGCGCCTCGTCCGTCACGTTCCAGGGCCAGGCCGGCGACGCGTGCGTGAATTCGTGCCGGTATCAGGGCGCCTGCGCCTTTGGTTATTCCTGTACGGCCGTGGGCAACATCCAGGGCGGGCGCATCGGCCTCTGCCTGCCCACGGGCGCGGGCGAGGTGGGCGCAGCCTGCGCGAACGACACGCAATGCGTGTTCGGGCATTGCAATAGCGGCAAATGCAGCCGCGATTGCACGGCCGACGGCGTCTGTCCGAATGGAACGACGTGCACCAACGCTGGCGGTGCCTCGCCGAACGTGGAGGGGATGCCGTTCCGGAGGTGCCTGTGAGCGTTGGGCCGCCCCTCGGCGCGCCCCGCTCGCGCGTGACCGTCGGACGTCGAACCTTTGGACGTCCAACGTTTGGATGCCCGAGCGATCAGAGCGTGTCGCGCGCGTCGGGATCGATCCTGCGGATCGCGTCGCGGATCACGTCCGGGATGGGGGCGGGCCGGTTCGTGCTCGAGGCAACCAGCACCACGACGGCGCTCCCGGTCGCCACGATGGCCTGCTGGGACGTCGAGGTCACGCGGTAGTCCATGGTCAGGCTCGTGCGGCCGAGGCGGGTCGTCCTGCCCTCGACGCGCACCGTGTCGGGCCAGAAGACAGGGCGGAGGAAGTCGGCGGTGGTCGAGGCGAGCACAGCCTTCTGCGTCGCGTCGCTCGACATGTCGACGCCGATCAAGCGCAGGTAGGCGAGCCGTGCCTCCTCGAACCAGGCGAAGTAGCGCGTGTTGTTGACGTGCCCGATCACGTCGAGATCGCCCCAGAGCACGGAGATCTCCTGGCAAACGGAGAACCGCGTGCCCGCCGCGGGAGCGGGGGGCGCGAAGGTCGTGGAGCTGCGCCCGGTGGGCTTCTCGAAGCGATCGGTAGAAGACAAGGCGACCTCGTGGATCAGATGCCGGGTTCGCCTGCCGTCAGCGCCCCCCGCGAGTAGAGAGAGCGTGGCTGCGTAGTTTCCGCGGCGTCAAGCCTGTGGCATGCTCCGCCGCAGGGAGTAGCGAGGACCATGCTCGGACGACGTCGTTGGATCGGGACTGTGGCCGGCCTTTGTTTGCTGTCGGCGCTCGGGGTGGGATGCGGCAAGAAGGAAAACGGTGGCGTGGGCCCAGAGCCTGCCTCGAACGAGTGGAAGGTGGGCGCCTACCTCAGCCTCTCCGGCGCCGAGACGCAGTTCGGTAAGGACACGCAGGAGGGCACCGAGCTCGCGGTCGAGGAGATCAACGCGAAGGGCGGCGTGAAGGGCAAGAAGGTCCGCGTGCTCTTCGAGGACGACAAGTCGAACCCGCAGGAGGCCTCGAACAAGGTCCTGCAGCTCATCAACCGCGACAAGGTCGTCGCGCTGCTCGGCGAGGTCGCGTCGTCGCGCTCCAAGGCCGCCGGCATCGTGGCGAACAAGAACAAGATCCCGATGATCTCGCCCTCGTCGACGAACCCGGACGTGACGAAGGTCGGCCCGTTCGTCTTCCGCGTCTGCTTCACGGACGACGTGCAGGGCCAGATGGGCGCGCGGTTCGTCAAGAACAAGCTGAACAAGAACAAGTTCGCGCTGCTCTACGCCTCGGACGACCTCTACTCGTCGGGGCTCGCGAACGAGTTCAAGAACGAGGCGAAGAAGCTCGGCATGACCATCGTGGCCGAGAAGAGCTTCCTCAAGAGCGAGACGAACTTCACGACGTACCTGAACGAGATCAAGAGCGCCGAGCCCGAGGTGATCTACGCGCCGGTCTACTACAACGCGATGGTGCCGATCGCGCGGCAGGCGAAGGCCGCGGGGATCCCGGGGAACATGTTCGTCGGCGGCGACGGCTGGCACTCGGACTCGCTCGTGACCGACGCGGGCGAGGAGATGGAGGGCGCGTACTTCACGAACCACTTCTCCCCGGACATGCCGTCGCCGAGCTCGCAGACGTTCGTGAAGAAGTACGTGGAGAAGTACAAGCGCGAGCCGAGCGCACTCGCGGCGCAAGGCTACGACTCGGCGATGCTGCTCTTCGACGCGATGGGCCGCGCGAAGGGCGATACGCCCGAGGCCATCCGCGACGCGATCGCCGAGACGAAGGATTTCCCGGGCGCGACGGGCTCGATCACCATCGACGCGAACCGCAACGCCGAGAAGCCCATCGTGATCGTGCAGGTCAAGGGCAAGAAGTTCACGTACTTCGACACCGTCTCCGTGAAGTGATCAGAACCAGGCGGTCGCGCCGAGCGTGATCGAGGTCTGGGCGCGGGCATTCGGGACGAAAGGATCGTCCGGCGTGCCCGCGCCACGCACGGCGCCGCGGAAAAACACGTCGCCCGCGGCGGCGTCGTGGCGGAGTTCCAGCATGACGGCGAGGTCGTCGCGCGGGCGGACGTCGACCGTGAAGGTGCCGGAGGCCATCCAAGGGACGGGCCAGAAGATCGCGGACGCCTCGCCGCGCGCGCTCCTCGCGCGCCATTCGCGGAAGACGTCGCCCCGCGCCCCGAGGTGGACCGGCCCCACGGCGCGCAAACGGGCGTAAAGCGCAGCCGCGGCCCAGCCGCTCCGGCCGAAGTGGTTCACCTCGAAGCCGACGTCGCCGTGCAGGGCGAGCGTGAGGCGATCGAACCACGTGGCGCGGGCCCAGGCGTCGACGAGATGGCGAAACGGTCGTCCCTCGGGCGCGCCCTCGCCGCGCTCGACGCCGCCGAAATAAAGAAGAGCCCCGGACAAACGCTCGTTTTCGTACGCGAGCTGCGCGGAGACGGACTTTTCGGTGTTGTTGTCGACGACGCTGTTCCAGCCATTGTAGGCGGCGAGCGTGAGCTTGAAGCGTGGGGAGAGCGGGTACGTGGCGCGCACGCCGGTGTGGTAAAACGGCAGGCCGAAGAAGAGGTTCGAGCGCGAAAAATGGCCGTTGTCCTTGACGGCCATGCCCTCGATGCCAATGGGCGAGAGGAAGAGCCCGGCTTTCACGGTGAGGCCGCGGTCGATCGGAATGCGATACCCGACGTGCGCCTCCTGGAGGTATTTCCAGGTCGTCTCCGCATTACTTGCGGAGGTGCCGGGCGCGCCGGGAAGCGAGGGTTCGGCGAGGTAATACGTGTTCGGCGTGTGGCCGATCTGCAAGACGATCCGCGCGCTCGCCGCGCCACGCTCCCAGTCGCCGCCGAGCGCGACGTTGGCGAGCGTGAACGAGGCGTGCCGGTTGTCGAAGCCTCGATAATGGGTGATGCCATTCGACGGCGCGCCGAGGTTGTACTGGAAAAACCCCTCGACGTATCCCGTGGGCGCGAAACGACCGAGGTCGGGGCCGGAGGCGGCGGCGGGATGTGCGGCCAGGACAACCGCGAGAAGGGCGCCGGCGCCGCGCAGGTTCACGAAGGCACCACGAGCTCACGCTTGGCGGCGCGCGCCGCCTCGGCTTCGGCGAGGGCCTCCTCTTCGGCACGCGCGTCTCGATCGTTCGTCGCTTCGAGGGGCGTGTCCTCAGGCGTCCGTTCGAGCGCGGTAAGCGCGCCCGGTGCGACGGTCTCCATCCAACGTCGCATCGGCGCGTACGTGCGGAGCTCGCGCTTGATCCGCGGGATCTCTCCAGCGCCGGCCGTCTCCGGGTTCGTCGCGGCACGCACGACATCGACGAGCAATTCGTCGCGCGCGGAGAGCGGCAGATCGAGCCCCGCCCGCGTGGCGAGCTCCGCGGCGCTCCTTAGATCTCCCTGCCGGATGCGCGAGAGCAGCCGCACGCGGAAGAGGGCGCGGCTCTTGTACGGGTACGCCGGGGGCAACGAGGCGAGCTCGGCTTCGGCCTCCGCGTGTCGATCCATGGCCGCGAGGAGGAAGGCGCGCTCGCTGATCAGATCGGGCAGGAGGATGTCGGAGGCCGAGATGCGGATCGCGTACTTCACGAGCCGCGCGAGGCCACGATCGCAGCGATCGAGGGCGCCCCGAAGATCGCTCTGCTTCTCGGCGAGGAGCGCGAGCGCGTGCTCGGCCTGCGCGGCGAGGATCGGGAGGCGGCTCGACGTGAGTCGTTCGAGCGCCGCGCCGCCCTCGGCAAAATTCCCCTTGGCGACGAGGTTCAGCGCGGCGAAGAGACCCTGCGATTCCTTGCGCGCCCGGAGGAACCAGTAGACACGGGTGCCGATCAGCACGGCGAAGACCACGAGGAAGATCAGGCCGAACGGGAGGATCGGATCCATCGGCTCTTCGGGGACGTCTTCGTAGCCGCCCCCGCTCCCCGCGCCCGAGGGCGCGAGCGCGTTATAAACGGCGACAAACACGGCCACGAGCGCGGCCCAGAGCACGACGACCCGGCCGACCTTGCGTACGGCCTTCCTGGGCGCGGCGTTCTTCTCGGCCGCCTTGCGCGCCTCCGCGACGGCCTTTTTCGCGGCCTCGGTGGCCTCGGCCGCGGGCAGCTCGCCGGTCTTCTCCGGGCGTGCACCGCCCACCTCGACGAACGGCGCGGCCTCGGGCACGACCTGCGCGATCCAGTCGGCGAGCGGCGGCTCTTCGCTGTCCGCGTCACGCTTCGCGCCCTTGCGATACACGCTCGTCGCGGTCGTCTCCAGCATGCGCTGGAAGGCCCGGACGATCGTGCGCTCACGGCGATCGGTGGCGTCGAAGAGCAATTCGTGATGCGTGACGAGGTGCTCGCGCAAGGCGTCGCGATCGCCCGATCGTTCGAGCAGGATCGCCTCGGCGAGGGCGGCACGACCGAGCGCTTGCGGCAGGGCGTCGGGGCTTCCGCGGACGACGTCGATGTCCTCGCGCGCGCCCGCGCGATCGCCGCTCGCGGCGCGCAAGAAGGCGCGGATGGCGCGGGCCGCCGCGATCTGGATCCGGATCTGCGCGCGGTGGAGGACGCCGTGCGGGGTCGCGATGGCTCGATCGAGCGCGGCGAGCGCCGCCGGGATGTCGCCCCTGCGCATGCCGATGAGGCCACGCTGCACGGCAGCGACGCATGTCATGAGGGGAGCGGGGCGGCCCTGCTCGACGAGATCGAGGTGCGCCTCGGCCTCGGCGAGGCGGCCGCGGTTGATGAGGTCGAACGAGGTGTTGACGACCTGCACCCCCGCGCCGACCCGGCGACCGACGAGACCGAAGAAGGCGAACACCCCGCCGAGCACGGCGCAGACCGAGACGAGGATCATGCTCCCCGCGGAAGGCAGCCCGGACAGGACGAACAGCGCGAGGCTCAAGACGCCCAGGAGCAGGAGGAGCCCGCCCATGACGACGAGCATCGTGTGGTAGCCATGGGTCGCATGGCGGGGCACGTTTTTCGGGGCAGGTGCGCTCATCGTGGAGGTCGGGCCGGCCGCGGCACTGCCCGCGGCGCGCCTTTGGCTCCATCCTAAGCCGAGATGCGCCCCGCGATGTGCACGATCCTCGACGGACCGATGGGAACGGAGCTCGCCGCGCGCGGCGTGCCCACGCCCGCGCCGCTCTGGAGCGCGCTCGCGCTCGATCGCGCGCCTGAGGTCGTGGCTGCGATCCATCGCGACTACGCGGCGGCGGGCGCGACGGTGCACACGGCGAACACGTTCCGGACCAAGCGGAGGAGCGCGGGCGAGCGCTGGGAGGAGCTCGCGCGGAGGGCGGTCGTGATCGCGCGGGAGAGCGTGCCGCCGGGGCATCGGATCGCGGGGAGCGTGGCGCCGCTCGAGGATTGTTACAGGCCGGATCTCTCCCCGACGAACCCTCGTCCCGAGCACCGTGAGCTTTGCGAGGTGCTCGCGGATGCGGGGGTGGATCTGATCCTCTGCGAGACGTTCCCGCACGTCGGCGAGGCGCTCATAGCGGTGGAGGAGGCTTTGCGGACGGGTTTGCCCGTGTGGGTGGCGTTCACCGCGGGGCCGGATGCGGATTTGCTGACGCCGGCGGAGGTCCTCGCGGGCGCGCGGGAAGCCGCGGAGCGGGGGGCGAGCGCCGTGCTCATCAATTGCACGAAGGCGACCCGGACCTTGCCGTACGTGGAAAAACTCGCCGAGGTGGGGATTCCTTTCGGTGTTTATGCGAATGCGGGCGCCGTGCAGGAGGGCATTGGTTGGGGGGAGGCTGCGCGCGGAGCGGAGCTTTATGCGGAGCTCGCGGAAGCGTGGATCCAGGCAGGGGCGACGATCGTCGGCGGGTGCTGCGGGACGGGCCCGCAGCACGTGCGGGCGATCGCGGATCGAATGCGGGCGAAAGGCTGAACCTCAGACCCGTTCGAGGATCGTGGCGATGCCCTGACCGCCGCCGATGCACAAGGTCACGAGCGCGGTTTGCGCGTCGCGACGCTCGAGCTCGTCGAGGGCGGTGCCGAGCAGCATCGCGCCGGTCGCGCCGAGCGGGTGGCCGAGCGCGATGGAGCCGCCGTTGACGTTCACGCGATCCGGGTCGATCCCGAGCGCGCGCGTCGTTTGCAACGCGACGCCCGCGAAGGCCTCGTTGATCTCCCACAGGTCGATGTCACGCGCCTCCATGCCCGCGGCGCGCAGCGCTTTCAGGCTCGCCGGCGTGGGCGCCGTGAGCATGATGAGCGGCTCGGTCCCGACGGTCGCCATCGAACGGATCCGGGCGCGTGGCTTCACGCCTTTCGCCTTCACGTACTGCTCCGAGGCGAGCACCACCGCCGCGGCCCCGTCGACGATGCCGCTCGAATTGCCCGCCGTATGGAAGTGCCGGATCTCCTTCGCCTGCGGGTATGCGGCCAGCGCGATCTGATCGAGCGTCTCGCCGTTCGGACCGGCCCCCGCGCTGCCGAGCGCGACGAACGAGGGCTCGAGCGCGGCGAGCCCCTCGGCCGTCGTGTTCGGCCGGGGAAACTCGTCCTGCACGAGGAGCGTCGCGCCCGTCTTCGGATCCGTCACCGGGATCAGCGATTTCGCGAATCGCTTCTCCTGGATGGCGCGCGCCGCGTTCTTTTGAGAACGCAAGGCCACGGCGTCGATGTCCTCACGCGTAAAACCTTCCAGCGTGGCGATCAGATCGGCGCTGATGCCCTGGGGGACCTGGAAGACGCGCTTGCGGAGCTCGAGGTTGCCGCCGTCCTGCCCGCCGCCGTCGGAGCCCATGGGGACACGCGACATGCTCTCCACGCCGCCGGCGACGACGAGGTCCATCGCGCCCGAGCCGACCGCCATGGCGCCGAAGTTCACCGCCTGGAGGCCCGAGCCGCAGAAGCGGTTGAGCGACACGCCTGGTATCTCCTCAGGCCACCCTGCTGCGAGCACCGCGTTGCGGGCGAGGTTCGCGCCTTGTTCGCCGACCTGCGAGACGATGCCCGCCATCACGTCTTCGACCTCGCGAGGATCAAATCCGGTACGCTGCGGAAGCGCCCGGAGCACCTGCGCGAGCAGTTCCTGCGGGTGGACGCCCGAAAGCGCCCCCTTCCCAGCCTTGCCGCGCCCTCGCGGCGTCCGTGCGGTGTCGATGATGTAGCTCGTTCCCATGTGGTCGCTCCCTTCGTATGACGTTCATCATATGATAATCATCATGTGTCCTGTCAAGGCGGCGTCGACGACGCCGTGCGGACCTCTTGCCTTGGAGACGTCGCGATGAAGCTCTTTCGTGCTCTCGTTTTGTCCCTCCCGCTGCTCGCCGCGCCCGTCCTTCGCGCGGGTGATGCAGAGGCTTGCGGCGGCTGCATCATCAGCCAATCCGAGTCCACGCAGGTCTCGAGCCACCGGATGATCCTCTCGATCTCCCAGCAGCAGACGACCCTCTGGGATCAGATCACCTACGCAGGCGAACCCTCGTCCTTCGCGTGGGTGCTGCCCATCAAGGGTGAGGTCGAGGTCGGGCTCTCGTCGGACGCCCTGTTCGGGATGCTCGATCAGTGGACGCGCGTGGAGATCCTCTCGCCCACCATCACCTGCACGCTGCCGCCGGGTTGCTTCGGCGGCTTCGACGGGGGCGTGGGCTTCGCGAGCAGCAGCAGCACGGGCGGCGGCGGCGTCGTGGTCATCGCCGAGGAGGTCGTGGGGCCTTACGCGACCGTACAGCTCAAGTCGCAAGACCCGAACGCGCTGACGAACTGGCTCACGATGAACGGCTACAACATCCCGCCCGACATCGCGCCGATCATCAACGCGTACGTGCAGGAGGGGTTCGACTTCCTCGCGCTCAAGCTCGTGCCCGGCCAGGGCGTCAACGCGATGCGCCCCGTGCGTGTCACCGGGCCCGGCGCGTCGCTCTCTCTGCCGCTGCGCATGGTCGCCGCGGGGACGGGTGCCACGACCCCGATCTCCCTCTGGGTGATGGGCGAAGGCCGGTACGAGCCGAAGAACTTCCCGCGCTTCGAGATCGGCGTCTCGGATCTCGTGTGGAACTGGGACACGGAATCGAGCAACTACAAAGAGCTCCGGCAAAACAACTTCGACGCGTCCGGCGGCAAGGCGTGGCTGATCGAGACGGCCGCGCCCTTCTCGAAGTACTTCGCCGAGGGCCTCCTCAACACGGCCCAAAACGACCCGGCGAACAGCGGATACGGGGACGATCCCGCAGGGCCGACCGCGCTGGAGGAGTGCCAGGCCGACCTCGACAAACTGTACGGCACGATCGACGACCAGAATCTGTGGGTGACGCGCATGTACGCGGAGCTCTCGCGTCCGGCGCTCGCGGCCGATCTCGTCGTGGGCGCGGCGGCGGAGCAGGTGAACGTCGAACGTTACCTTCAGGTTTCGAAGACCGCGGGTACGCCCCCGCCCTGCCCGCCGCCGCCACCGGGGTGCGAGGGCGCAGGAGGCGCAGGAGGGGCCGCGGGTGCAGGCGGAAACGGGAGCGGAAACGGGAACGGAAACGGGGACAGCGGCGGAGGATGCGCCGTCAGCGGCGCGTCGAGCTTGCCCGGAGCGCTCGCCCTCCTCGGCGGCGCGGCGCTCGTGTCCGCCGTGCGCCGCCGCCGCCGCCCTTGACGGCCGCTCGCTCGGTTCCTGCCCGCGAGGTTGACATGATGAATGTCATATGACATTCATCATGCATGAAGAAGGAGCCCCTCTCCAAGGCCGATCGCTGGGAGCGCACGCACGAGACGTTGCGGCTCACGGCGGCGCGTCTTTTGCGCACGCGAGGCCTCAGGCTGCCGTCGGTGGCCGACGTCATGAAGGGCGCGAAGCTCACGGTCGGCGGCTTTTACGGGCACTGGGAGAGCAAGGAGGCGCTCTTCGAGGAAGCCCTGCGCGACGCGCTGCGGAACAACTGGTCCGAGCTCGTACAAGAGTCGCGCGGGGAGACGGCGAAGGAACGGCTCACGTGGATCCTGCGCCGCTACCTCTCCCGCTCGCACCGTGACAACCCCGAGGCCGGTTGCCCGCTGCCCGCCACGCTCAGCGACATCTCCGTGCTCGGCGCGCCTTATCAGAAGGCGTTCGCCGAGGAGGTCGAGTCGCTCGCCGCGGAGCTCGGCGAGGTGGCCGGGCCGATCGGCGGCAAGCAGCTCGCGCTCGGGCTCTTCGCTTTGATGGTCGGCGGCCTGAGCCTCGCCCGCGCCACGGAGGGGACGCCCCTTTCGGACGCCATTCTCACCGCGAGCCGCGCGCTCGCCTACGCCGCCCTCGATCGCGCCGAGCAAAAGGCCTCGGAGAAGGACGAATCATGACGACGACCGAAGAGACCCCCTGGATGAAGAAGATGCGGGCGATCCTGAAGGGCGCCGAGCCGCCGCCGATCGCCAAGCTGATCGGCTTCGAGCTCGTCGACGTGGGCGCAGGCTCGGCGGTCTTCACGCTGGTCGGCGATCCGAGCAAACACGCGAATCCGATGGGCACGATGCACGGCGGCGTGCTGGTCGATCTCGGCGACGCCGCGATGGGCTTCGCCATGGCGAGCACGCTCGCGGAGGGCGAGAGCTTCACGACGGTGGAGCTCAAAGCGAATTATTTCAAGCCCGTATGGAAATCGCGCCTGCGCGCCGAGGCGCGGATGGTGAAGCGGTCGCGGTCGCTCGGGTACATCGAATGCGACATCGTCGACGAGGAGAAGGCGCTCGTATGCCGGCTGGCCAGCACGTGCATGGTGCTGCGCGGCGAAGCGGCTCAGGGTCGCTGAGCCGGTCCGCCTATTGGCAACCGATGCGGGTCGTGGCGAGGGCGACGTCGTCGAACCAGAGATTCATGTCCTGGCCGGCGTAGCTCTCCCATCCGAGCTTCAAATCCGTGACGTTCGGCTTCCAGTTCGGCTTCTGCGTGAGCCATTGCTGGTCCACGTCGGGCGTCGGGGTCCCGTCGATCACGAGGCCCGGGACCTCGGCGCCGTCGACCCAGGTCCGGATCGCGCCCGCGGCGCCGTCGACCTGGAACTCGATGCAGCGCCATTGATTCGCCGTGAGCGCGACGCTCATGCCGATGCCCGTGGGGCTGAGCGAGGGCAAGGTCGCGTCGTCGGATTCGCGGTTCCACATGAGGATCTTGCTCTGGCCGCCCATGCGGAGATCCTTGGGGCCGTCGTTCTCGTCGCGCATGGCCATGAACGTCGTGTGGCCGTCGCCCTGCGCGTCCGACATGCGCAGGTAGAAGCGGCCATAGACCACGTCGCCGAGCTCCGCGAACGCCGCGGTATGCGCGATGAAGACGTGATTGCAATAACCGCCCTTGCCCGTCACGAGCACGGAGTTCTTGCCGCTGTGCGCCTGGGTCGCGTCGACGGCGGCCGTGCCGGAGCCCATGCAGTTCGGCATGACGACCGCCCAGCGTGCCGGATCCGGCGCTTCGCCTGCTGTGGCGGCCTCGAAATCGTCGCAAAGGGGCAGATTCGAGCAATCGAACGCGGCGCCGCCCGCGCCGCCCGCGCCACCGGTGCCGCCCGCGCCGCCCGATCCGCCGCTCGCGGAGCTCGAGCTCGACGTGGACATGCCGCCCGCCCCGCCCTGCCCACCGCTACCGCCTTGGCCGCCGCTGCCACCCTGGCCACCGCCGCCCGCGCCGGTTCCACTTCCGCCTTCGTCGCAGGCGACGACCGGGACGGCGAGGACGAGGAACAGAAATACGTGAGGAAGGATCGTTCGTAGGTTCATCAGGGCTGCCTACCAGGGTTTCCCCTGGCAAGCGAGGCCGCCGGACGTACTGAACATTTGCTCATTGCCAACGGTAGGACCGTCGTTTACCTTGGCCCGGCTTGATCGGCGAGACTCTGGGCCAGAAGTACAAGCTCATTTCCCTGCTCGGACGAGGGGGGATGGGCGCCGTCTACGAAGCCGCGCACACCGAGACGGGCGCGCGGGTCGCCGTGAAGGTGCTCCATCACCACCTCGCCGAAGGGGAAGGGCTGCGCCGCTTTCGTCGGGAAGCACAGGCGGTCTCGCGCATCCAGAGTCCGCACATCGTCCGTATCCTCGATACTGGGACCGACGAACCGAGCAGAAACCTTTATTTCGTGACGGAGCTGCTCGAAGGCGAGGACCTGCAGCGGCTCATCGACCGGATCGGCACGCTTTCGCTGCGCGGCGCCCTCGGTATCGCGAGCCAGGTCCTCCGCGGGCTCGCCGCGGCCCACGCGGCGCGCGTGGTGCATCGGGACATCAAGCCGGCAAACCTTTTCCTCGCCCGCGAGCCGAATGGCACGCTGACCGTAAAAATCCTCGATTTCGGCATCGCGAAGGTCCGCGCCGAGCCACTCGGCCTCGGGCAGACGACGGACCTGACGGCCACGGGAAACCTGCTCGGCTCGCCGCTCTACATGTCGCCCGAGCAGGTGCAAAACAGCCGCGATGTGGATCATCGGACGGATCTGTGGTCGCTCGGGTGCGTGCTTTATGCGGCGCTCGCCGGACGGGCGCCCCATCAGCATCTTTCGTCGATCGGGCAGCTCCTCGTGGCCATTTGCGTGACGCCGGCGAGGTCGCTCGTGGAGGTCGCGCCGTGGGTGCCCGCGGATGTGGCCGCGGTCGTCGAGCGCGCACTCGCGATTCCCGCGGAATCGCGGCCCCAGAGCGCCGAGGAGATGCTTTCGGAGCTCGCGAGATTCGTTTCGCCCGGCGAGGTGCTGCGGGAGGATTTGCTGGCGACGGGAGACCGAGCCCGCGGGGTCGTGGGTTCGAGCACGCCGCCGAGCCCGCCTTCGTCGATGTCAACGCCGCGGTTCGTCGTGCCGCCCTCCTCGGAACGGCCGATTCGAGGGGACGAGCCAACGGCATGGGCGGGATCGATCACGGAGATGGCGCCCTCGGAGGGGCCGCGGTCGGCCGCGCGATCGGCGGTGCCAAAACTTCCGACGCGGGTGGCCGGGCGGCACGTGACGGTGGATCCACGCCGATTCCTCGGGGAGCAGAGCGAGCTCTGGACGTTCTCGCTCGACGTGCACACGCACCTTTCGAGTCTGATCGCGCGAATCTGGAAGGCATTACGCCGCGCAGGCGCGAAGGTGCCTCCGATGACGTACGGGACCGAATGGATCCTGTTCGAGCCGCGGACGAAGCGGTTCGTCGAGGACGACCCATGCGAGGGCGGAGAACGTTTGTCCCTGGAGGCCGCGGGGATCCGGCCAGGAGCGGTGCTCTGGGTGATGACGCCCGCCGAGCGCGGTACGGCTTGATCCGAAAGCCCGCTCGTCCGTGCGGCCGGCGAGGCAGGCGGGGCGTCTGTCCCGGCGGGAGCACGGCCTGCTCGGCAAGCGCTCGCTACTTGGTTCCCCGCTCCGAAGCCCCCATGCGTCGATGCGCGAAAAAACGTCCGAGGCGCGCGGTGCTCGGTCGTGGGGGCCGTGCTACCGCTGTCCCGCGTGAGTAAGCCCCGCGATATCGTCGTCGCCACGCACGGCCACTGCTTCGACGGCATGGCGAGCGCCGCCGTGTTCACCCACCTCGCGCGCTCCCTCGCCCCCAGGCAGCCGCTCTCGTTCCGGTACCGCTCGTGCGGCTACGGCCCCGGCATGCAGACGATCCCGGAAGGGTGGCTCGACGGCGAGGAGAACGCGATCCTGGATTTTCGCTACACGAAGAGCACGCGCCTCACGTGGTACTTCGATCACCACATCACCGCGTTCGGCTCGGCCGAGGAGCAACGCGAGGCGCTCGCCTCGGAGGACGCGTCGCACCACGTGTTCTACGAGCCCACGTACGGTTCGTGCACGAAGCTCATCGCAGACGTGGCGAGCAGCCGGTTCGGCATCCGGAGCGAGGCGCTCACGCCGCTCGTCGCCTGGGCCGACGTGATCGACGCGGCCCGTTTTCCCTCGGCGGAAGCGGCAGTCGATCGCGAAGAACCCGTGCTCAAGCTGGCGTCGGTCGTGGAGCACCACGGCGACGGGCCGTTCCTGAAGGACATCGTGCCGCGGCTGCTCGAACGGCCGCTCGAGGAGGTGGCGCGCGGAACGGACATCGCCGAGCTCTTCCGCCCGCTCGGAGCGGCGCGCGAGACGTTCATCCGCCGCGTGAAGCAGGTCGGGACGATGATGGGAAGCGTGGTGTTCGTGGATCTCAGCGACGCGCCGATCGACGCGGCGGCGAAGTTCGTCACGTACGCCCTCTTCCCCGAGGCCGTCTACTCCGTGACGCTCACGCGCCAGAAGCAGCACTGCAAGGTGTCGGTCGGGTACAACCCCTGGTGCGGCAAGGAGCGGCGGCACGACATCGCAGCGATCTGCCGGCGTTACGACGGCGGCGGGCATCCGGTCGTGGGGGCGGCGTCGTTCCCGCTGTCGGAGATCACGCGTGCACGCACCGTGGCGCTCTCGATCGCGCGGGAGCTCGACACGTGAGGTCGCGCGGCGCCCTCGCCTTCCGGCGCGCGAACGGGCGGCCACCGCTCGTGTACGGGCACCGCGGCGTACGCGGGGCGCGGCCGGAGAACACGCTCGCGGCCTTCGAGCTCGCCGCGGAGGAGGGCGCGGACGGGATCGAGCTCGACGTGCGCGTCGATCGGGACGGCGAGCTCGTCGTGCTGCACGATCCGACATTCGAGCGCGTGACGAGCGGCGCGGACACGCGGGCCGCGGCGGATCTGCCATACGAGGAGATCCGGCGGATCGACGTGGGGAGCGGGGAGCGCGCGCCACGGCTCACGGAGGTGCTCGCGCTGGCGCAGGCGCGCAAGCTCTGCGTCAACGTGGAGATGAAGCACGACGTGCCGGATCGAGCGGCCGTGGTGCGAGCAACGGCGCGCAAGCTCGGGGCCTTCGATCCACGCGTGCCGGTGATCGTGTCGTCGTTCGATCCGCGCATGGTCGCGGCGCTCGGCACGCTCGCGCCGCGGATCCCGCGGGCGCTCCTGGTGCATCGCACGCGCTGGTCGCGGGCCGCGCTCGAGCTCGCCCGGGGCCTCGCGCAGGCAGCGCACGTGGAGCGGATCCTCACGCAAGGCAGCACGGTGCGGCGGCTCTTGCAGAGCGGGCTCGTGGTGAACGTGTGGACGGTGAACGACACGCGCGAGGCGATGGATCTCGCAGCGCTCGGCGTCGACGGGATCATCACGGACGTGCCGGGGCTCGTCCGCGGGGCGCTTGGGTAGCCGCGTGGTCTACTTGTCGCAGGTGACGTAGAGCTTGCGCACGCCGCCGGGCTCGGTCTGCTGAAAGGCACCGGGCACGAGAGGCGGGTTCCACCGCGCTTCTTTGTACTGGAAGATCACGTCTTCCTCGGTGTGCGGGACGCGCATGCGGATCGAGCGCGGCAGCTCCGCGTCGCAGGCGCCGCCGATGGGCTGGATCGGGTCCTCGATGCCGTCGGGATCAACCCGCGGCGGCGCAGTGCGGGCGGCCTCGTGGTTCGAGAGCTCGGCCTGGTAGAGGTCGACGCCGCGCTGCGAGACGAGGACGGAGAGGACACGCACGCGCTGCTGAGACCAGGGTTTGTCCCAGTCCTCGGGCCGGATGCCGAGGTGAATCTCCTGCTGCGCGTCACGCGTGCTCGGCACGAGGACACGGTAAAACCCCTTGTCAGTGTCCCAGTTGATCGTGGGGGCGCCGGGCTGGTGCAGGAGGACGGGCGCCTCGCCGCGGAGGAGCGATACGAGCGCGTGCCCGGGGATGGGGACGCGGGTCATGCGCGCGAGGTTGCAGGGGCTCGCCGGGCCAAAGAGGAATTGCTTCTCCTTCACGTCGAGCATCTGGAAGCGTTCGCCGTCAGCCGTGAGGGTGTAGAGCATGGCCCCGAAGGGGCTGACCACGTCGAAACGGACGCGGTCGGGGTTCACGGCAAAGAGGTGGACCTCGCCGCGGACGCGGCCTTCAGGGGCGAAGCGGTCGATCTTGGCCTGGCCTTGGACGCCGTTGACGCACGCGTAGGTGGCCTTCATCCGGCCGAGCGCGTCGTCTCCCGTGGGAAAAACGGACGGAGGCGGACGCGTGCCGCACGCCGTGGCGAGGAGGGTGGCCGTGATGAGGGAAAACCGTGCGACGTGGGCGCGCATGCGGGCTGGACCGTTGCAGGAAAGTCCGAGCCCGTCAACGTGGCGGGGTTCCACAGCGTAGCGCCGGGGTTTCACCCCGGACCCCGACCAGGGGTTGTTCACCCCTGGACCCGAACCAGCGCAAGCGCTGGACCCGGGGTCGATGAACTGCGCGATGCGCAGTTCATCGAACAGGCCAGGTCAAGACCAGCGATGAGGAGCGCTGCTGTCTTGGCTGGCAAGATCGTGGAGGGTCTTGTCGCGGGCCCGTCCGAGAAACCGCGCATCGCGCGGTTTCTCGGCCCTCGGTCCAGGCCGTGCCTGGTCCGGGGTGAAGGGGGCGGACAGCCCCCTTCTGGGGTACGGGGCAAAGCCCCGCGACCGGCCCCCCACCCAGGGTCAGGAGGCGCGCAGCGCGTCGAGCAAATCGACGTCCGGAATCGCGATCGGCAGCCGCGCCCGGATCACCGCCACGTCGTTGTCCTCGCACAGACGCGCCACCGCGAGGCCGTCGTAGAGCGCGATCGGCGCCGTCCCCGGAACGGACGCTTCTTCCCGCGCGCCGGACAGCGTTTGCCCGGCCGTGAAGATCCATCCGACCGTGGCCGGCCCGTAGTGGTGGAGCGAGCCGCGCAGCTCCGTCACCCGCTCGCGACCGACCTCGCGGCCGTCGCGGCGGATCACGATCGCCACCCGGATCTCGTCGTTGCCCATGCGCAGGACGCCCGAGAAATGCGACTCACCGCCGGGCGCGCCGGCGCGGCGCACCGCGCGGAGCTGGCCGACGCCCATGCGCTCGAGCGCAAGGACGCAAACCTCGATGAACGCGTGGCCGGGCAGCTCGCCGAGCTTGCGGGCGAAGGCGCGGCGGGCCGCGTCGCGGTAGCGCTCCACCGCGGCGAGGGCCTCCTGCTCCAGGCGCGCGAGATCGCCGCCGAGCAGCCAGTCTGTCAGGGCCACGCGGCCGCCGGCGAAGCGGAAGCGCGGGCGCTGACCGGCCGCGATCCGGCGGGCGTTGTCGGCGCGCACGGCGGCGGCCACCTGCGACTGCACGAGCTGCGCGTCGCCCGAGAGGCGGCCGCGGCGCTGCGCCGTCTCGGCGATCTGCCGCAGGGACACGGCGCCGGCGTTGCGATCAAACGTCGACAGGATCGCGGCCACCGCGTCGGCGAGCTCGCGCCCGGCGAGATCGTCGAGCGCCGGATGACCTTCACCCGGGGTCAGCTCGATGACCTGCGGGCCGCGGTAGACGGCCTCGGTCGGCGCCACCTCGCGCACGATCTCGCGATCGCGGCCGATGTCCCGATCGCGGTCGCGGTCGCGGCCGATGTCGCGGTCCCGATCGCGGCCGACGTCGCGGTCGCGATCGCGATCACGTCCGTCGCGACGAACTTCGAACGCGGGCGTCGCCGTGTACGAGGGCAGCCCGCCACCGCTCGTGGGCAGGGCCTGGGCCTCGCCGTTCGTGCTGCGACCGCGGCGACGGCGGCGACGACGACGGCGGCCTTCTCCTCCGGGCTCGGCAGCGCCGCCACCGGCGCGCTCGTCGCCACCGCCGAGGATCGGCTGGTCGTCGTCTTCTTCCTCGTCGAACATCTCGGCGGCGCCGGCGGCGGCTTCCGCGCGCATCACGTCGTCGGGGCCGGCGGGGCCTGCGTCGATCTCGTCCTCTTCCTCCGCGCGTGCGTAGGATGGAGCCGAGGGACGGGGCATGGGCGGAGACAGCTTGGCGGGGACCGGGGACACGAGCGTCTCGTCGTCCTCATCGGCCTCTTCCTCGGCGGCGGGGGCGACCTCGGCGGGGGCGACGGGGGCGGCCGCGATCTCCTCGGGCGCCTCTTCCGTCTCGGCCTCCGCGGCCTCCGTCTCGGCCTCCGCCTCTTCTTCCTCGGCGACCTCCGGGGCGGCCTCTTCCTCGACCTCGTGCCGGGCGGCCTTGGCGGGCTCTTGCTTGCCGCCGCGCTTGCCCTTCTTGCCGTCGAGACCTGCGCGCAGCGTCTTCTCGTCCCACTCCCGCAGCGCGAAGACGCCGGGCTTGACCCGGATGAGCGGCGTGTCGGACGAGTCCTTCTTGAGCATCGCGGCGAGCCGGGCGCCCATCGTGACCTCGGGGCTCTTCCCGACGTGGCTGAGCAAGTTCTTCTCTATCGCGATATCGGTGATCTCTTTGTAGTGGAGCGGCCTGCCGACGAGGCGAAGCACCTCGGCCGCTGCATCGGTAAACGTCATCTTTTGTCCAGCCCTTCGGGCGCTCCCATCACTTGGGCGCTCCTCTTGGTGCGCGTCGCACGTGCCGTCCTAGTTTCGACGCCACGCGCTGGGCCTCTGCCCGCCACGACCGGGAAGCGCACATTCGCTCCCACTCGGCCGGACACGCTACTGAACAGCCGCATAACACGGGACGATCGACGAGTCAACCGCGGCAGCCCGAACGAACGTCCCGACCCGCACGAATACGACCCGTGCGAACACCCTGGACGGACTTTTTCCCGACGAACATGCGCCGCCCGCTTGCTACCGCTACGGCCGGTAGGTCTTCGGGGTCGCGAGCTTGCCCGGCAACCAGCGGAAAAAGTCGAGGATCGTGGACGAATCGAAGATGCCGTCCGACGAGTCCCACACGATGAACTCCACCGTCGCGATCTCGCCGGGAACGATCGGCGCCTCGGTGGTCAACCATCCCGTGCTCCCGCCGATGGAGCTCGGCGTGTTGTTGCAGGGCGAGTCGAAGTCGTCGTAGCCCGTGCCCGCGAGCTCGGATTTGCCCCCGGAGCAGAAATTGAAGCCCGGCGTGCCGAAGCAACCTGTCGGGCCGGCCACGCAACGATCGAAGAAATTCAGGTTCACGGAGCCGGGCGTGCCCTGGCCGTCGAACACCACGTTGCGGTTGTTCGCGATTCCCGACGCGTTCGTCTTCAACAGCACGACCCAGAGGTCGTTGAACGGCGAGCAGGCATACTCCGGGTACTCCGAGGACCAGTACGCATGATCAAACGCGAAACTGTTCGCGTTTGTAGGCGTACGCACCTGAATCTTGAGGTTGACCGGGTCGAACGCGGTGGACGCGTCGGGGACCGGGCATCCGGATTTGTTGGTCGGGAAGCCGGGGGGCGTGGCCGACTGCGTGTTGTTGTTCGTGCCGCCCTGCGGCGTGCCGAACTGGAAGTAAGGCTGGCTCGGCGTGGCCGCGAGGCCCGTCGAGAGGAAGACGAAGTTCTGGTTCGCCCGCGGGCCGAGCACGTTGCCCATCGAAGTGATGATCGCGTGCGACTGCGGAAACGGCGTGCCCGTGCCGTCCGCGAGCCGAAGCTCCGCAGAAATCACGCCCCAGCGCTTGTTCGCCCCGGTCGCATTCAGCGTCGTCGTCTGGCAAAGCTCGATCGACTTCGCGTAGTCGAGCGGATCCTGCGAGGTGTACGAAAGGCCCGTGCCGCATGCGATGTTCGGGTTGTCGCTCACGCCGTCGCAGTCGTCGTCCTTGCCGTTCGGGAACTCGAATGCGCCCGGGTTCACCAGCGGATCAGCGTCGTTGCAGTCGCCGTCGCAGACCGAGTAGCCATCCCCGTCGGCGTCCGGGCAGGGTCCGTCGGGCGTCACATCGACGGGGACGTCTTGCGGCACGTCCTCGGGCACATCGAGCGGAACATCCACCGGCACGTCTTCGGGCACGTCCTCGGGAACGTCTTCGGGCACGTCCTCGGGAACGTCTTCGGGAACGTCGATCAGCACATCCTCGATCACGTCGATCGGCACGTCCTCGATCACGTCGTTCGGCGCGTCCTCGACGATCTCCTCGATCACGTCGAACACGACATCCGGCGACACATCGGGCTCCGCGTCGGATCCGTCGGGCGAGACGTCGGGCTGCGCGTCTTCGTCGAGCGCGTCGGGGCCGGCGTCGTCTTCGTCCTCGTCCAGGGTGTCTTCGTCCTCGATGTCGGTGCGCGCGCCGCAGCCCGGCCCGAGCCAGACGGCCGGCGCGGCGAGCGCAACCAGAACGAGACCCCAGCGAAACGAAAAGCGCACGACCCAAGCCTCCCGAGAACACCCCCGGCGACGACACACACCGCCGCCGATCCGGAGAGTATCAGGAAACGCAGGAAACGTACGCCGTCCGCCTCGAACGGGAGTACGCTCGGGGGATGGAGCTCGGGCGGCTCCTCCAGGAGCTCATCCACGCCGCACGCAAAGCGGGTATCACCGTGCGCTCCGAGTCCTTCGACCCCTCGCTCTCCGACGGCGGCAAGAAGTGGCGCGGAGGGCTCTGTGTCATCCGCGGCAAACGGTTCATCCTCGTGGACGAACGCGCCCCGCTCGTCGACCGCATCGCCACCGTCGCCGCCTCGCTCGCCAGCGTCGACCTCGAGCACGTCTTCCTTCCCCCGATCGTCCGAGCGACCATCGGCGCTTACCAGCGCGAGTCCCCCGAGCGCCCCGTCCCGAATGCGACCGTCCCGCTGCCGCCCGTGCGCGCGCGGCTCCGCCGCCCCGACGACGAAGACCCCTGAATCCCACGCGGCGTCCACGCGCACGCTGAGCCAAAAGCGCCTCAATCGCCGGCGCGTGCAGGACGGCACGATCACGCTCCGGACCGCCGGGCGCGAAATCCACGGTCTCCGCGTCGCCACGATTGCGCGAAAAAGGAACGATTCCAGGATGGCACACGCGTTGCTCCGCAATGACGCGCGCCTCGGGCGCGTCGGGGGAGCTTGGGGGCCCGCCTCCTCCCGTACCCTTTTCGGGCCCAACGACGCTCTTCGCGCTTACTTCCCATGACGCAATCCCCTCCAAGGGTCACGCCTCCGCGGGCCACGCCAGCCCCCGAGAGACCCCATCGGCCCGATTCCACGCAGATGCCCACGCCCGGCGCGAACCGCCGTCCGCCGAGCGTGCCCCCGAGCGCCGAACCCGCGCGCACGAAGCGCCCCTCGTCGAGCGTGCCGCCACCCGCGCCCGGCCTCTCCGACGCCGCCGCCGCACTCTCCGGCGCCGCCGCCGCGCTCCATGATGCCGCCACCACGCTCGAAGGCGCGGCCGCCCGACTCGCGGCGATTCGACCCCGCGCGCGCACGAGCACGTTCTCGGGTACGACGCCCCCGGTTCCTGGCACACCGCCGGACCGCGATCGAACGTAGTGGACGTACTTTCGGCGTCTTGACGCGCACTTCCTTCCCCGTTCTCCTTCCGCCTCTTAGGAGGTCGGAAGATGCGGAGAACGATGAAGGCACTTGGAGCCATTCTGATCCTGGCCCTCGGAAGCGCGGCCGGTTGCAGCGGCGGAGGCACGGAGCCGACGGGTTCCGGCGCGAGCTCGGGCACGGCGGGCTCGGGGGGAATGGGTGGTGCCGGGGGCGGAACGGGCGGCGACGCTGGGACGGGCGGCGTGTTCGTGCCGGGATGCCCGTCCGGAATCGTCTGCGGCGCCGGCGATTGCTGCGCCGTGGGCTCGGAGTGCGTGATCGACGCCTGCCTGCCGGCCTGCGCCACGAACGTCCGTTGCGGCGCCGATCTCTCCGTTTGCTGCGGGCAAGGCGAGGTCTGCGTGGCGGACAAATGCGAGCAACCCGGCGGCAATTGCCTCGACTGGGCCGATTGCGCCGAGGGCGAGTTCTGCGAATCGACGCTCGGCGTGTGCTTGCCGCAGCCGCCCCCGGGCTCCGCGACCTGCGAATACAAGCCGCCGCCCGGCCCGCTCACGCCGGTGCTCGAATGGTCCTGGACGGAGAGTCCCATCTTCCCGGAGTTCCGCCAGGTCATCAACATGCCCGTCGTCGTCGACCTGGAGAACGACGGCACCCCGGACGTGGTGATCGTGACGTCCAACAACTTCAACGCAAGCCAGACGGCCTACCTGCGCGCCTTGAATGGCAAGGACGGCGTCGAGAAATGGGACGCGAACGTGGACGTGTACGCCGACGCGAACCGCGTGCAGCCGCGCGTGACGCCGGCGGCGGCGGACATCGACGGCGACGGGTTCGTGGAAATCGTGACCGGCAAGGCGGGCGGCGGGCTCATCGCGTTCGAGCACGACGGCAAGGTCAAGTGGACGTCCAAGCAAACGGACGGCACCACGGCCTGGAACGTCGGCCTCGACTCGGCCACGGTGGCGATCGCGGACCTCGAGGGCGACGGCAAACCCGAAATCGTCGTCGGCGGCGCGGTCTTCGATGCGGCGGGCGTCCTCCGATTCAACGGCGGCGCGTTCTTCGGGGCAAACACCGGCACCTACGGCGCCGTCAGCATCATCGCCGACCTCGACGGCGTGATGCCGCAGGAAATCGTGGGCGGCAAGAAAGCGCTCCGGGCCGACGGCACCACGTACTGGGAGCAAGCCGCGCTCGTCGACGGTTATCCCGCCATTGCGGATCTCGACCTCGATGGCAAGCCCGAGCTCGTCGTCATCGCGCAAGGCACCGTGCGCGTCCAGAACCCGACGACCGGCGCGGTCATCGCCACCGTCGCGATGCCCGGGACCGGCCTCGGCGGCCCTCCGACCATCGCCGATTTCGACGCCGACGGCTTGCCCGAGATCGCCGCGGCGAACGGCACGGCGTACTCCGTCTTCGAGTTCGAGGCCGGCGAGACGGCTACGCTGTCCGTGAAATGGCAAAAGACGACGCAGGACGGCTCGTCGAACCGCACGGGATCGAGCGTCTTCGATTTCCAGGGCGACGGCGCGGCCGAGGTCGTCTACAACGACGAATGCTATTTCCGCGTCTATGACGGCGCGACCGGGGATACGCTCTACGAGGAAAAGAACCCGTCGGCGACCATTCACGAGTACCCGGTCGTCGTGGACGTCGACGGCGACAACAACACCGAGGTCGTGCTCGCGGCGAACGACCTCAATAGCCAGAACAGCTGCCCCTACGGCATGAACGGCCTGCGGCACGGCGTCTACGTCTACGGCGACGCGGGCGACAACTGGGTCCGGACGCGCAAGATCTGGAACCAGCACGCCTATCACCTCACGAACGTGAACGCGAACGGCAGCGTGCCCTCCCCCGAGCCCGCGAGCTGGATCGGCCCCTTCGGCCTCAACAACTACCGCCAGTCGAACCAGGGCGCCGGCGTCTTCAATGCGCCCGACCTGCAGGTCAGCCTCGAAGCGTCGCTCGCCCCCTGCACGGACGGCTTCGTGGATCTCCGGGCGTTCGTGCAAAACAAGGGCACGAACGGCGTCCCGCCCGGCGTGAAGGTGAGGTTTTACCGAGGCGATGGCCCGAGCGGCACGTTCATCGGCGAGGCGACCACCACGAAGGCGCTCCTGCCCGGCCAGTACGAGCTCGTCACCGTGCAATACAAGCTGATGCCGAGCGACATCGTCATGTCGTTCTACGTCGAGGTCGACAAGGACGAGGGCGGGCAGAGCGGCCTGAACGAGTGCCTCGAGGACAACAACGGCACCACGCTCGGCGGCGTCGAGTGCGACAGCGCGAACTGATATCCCCTGCCTGAAATGAAAAGGGCGGACCCGCGTGGGCCCGCCCTTTTCATTTCAACGCGGGCCCTCTCCGGGCCCGCGCCTTTTCACGCGACCTTGCGCCGCCGCCCGAGCACAAGGCCGAGCGCGCCGAGCACCACGAGGAGCGATCCCGCGTGGCCCTCATCCGCACCAGGCGCCGTCCGGCAGCCGCAGCCGCCGTCGTCGGTCACGCCGCCGCCCGCGCCGGCCGAACCGCCATCGCCGCCGGCGCCACCGTCGCCGCCCGCGCCGCCTGCGCCGCCGGCACCACCCGCGCCGCCTGCGCCGCCTGCGCCGCCGCCTGCGCCGCCGCCGCCGCCCGCGCCGCCCTGGCCCTCATCGGCGCACGACGCGCTGCAACCGTCGCCGTCCGCCTGATTGCCGTCGTCGCACTCCTCGACGCCCGATTGCGCGAACCCGTCGCCGCAGCTCGCGTTCTCGCACGTCGACAGGCACGTGTCCGTGTCCTCGTCATTGCCGTCATCGCACGCCTCGCCCGCCTGCACCACGCCGTCGCCGCACGTCGGCAACGAGCAGTCGTTCTTGCAGCCGTCCGTGTCGTCCTGGTTGCCGTCGTCGCAGGCCTCGACGCCGTCCTCGACGAACCCGTCGCCGCAGCTCGCCTTCTTGCAACCCGAAACGCAACCGTCGGTGTCGTTCGTGTTTGCGTCGTCGCATTGCTCGACGCCCGATTGCACGAACCCGTCGCCGCAGCTCGCCGAGAGGCACGTGCCGAGGCACGCGTCCGTGTTCGACATGTTGCCGTCGTCGCAGGCCTCGCCCGGCCCGACGATGCCATCGCCGCAGCCCGGCAGCGAGCAATTGTTCCGGCAGGCGTCGTCATCGACCATGTTGCCATCGTCGCAGGCCTCGACGCCCGATTGCACGAAGCCGTCCCCGCAGCTCGCCGCCTTGCAGCCGACGAGGCACGCGTCCGTATCGTTCGCATTGCCATCGTCGCAAGGCTCGACGCCCATCTGGACGAACCCGTCGCCGCAGGTCGCCTGCACGCACTGATTCAGGCACGCGTCCGTGTTGCTCGCGTTGCCGTCGTCGCATTGCTCCACGCCGGCCTGCAAGAAGCCGTCGCCGCAGCTCGCCTGCACGCAGGTGCTCAGGCATGCGTCCGTGTTCGAAACGTTGCCGTCGTCGCATTGCTCGACGCCGGTCTGCGTTTGCCCGTCGCCGCACTTCGCGGTGACGCACGTGTTCAAGCACGCGTCGTTGCTGCTCTGGTTGCCGTCGTCGCACTGCTCGAAGCCCGCGCGGACGACGCCGTCGCCGCACTTCGCTTGCACGCAGGAGTTCAGACAGGCATCCGTGTTCACCATGTTGCCGTCGTCGCACTGCTCGACGCCCGTCTGCACGTACCCGTCGCCGCATTTCGCGGTCGTGCACGAGTTCAGGCAGCCGTCGTCGTTGTTCATGTTGCCGTCGTCGCACTGCTCGACGCCCATTTGCACGACGCCGTCGCCGCACTTCGGGGCCTGGCACGTGCTCAGGCAGGCATCATTGTCGTTCTGGTTGCCGTCGTCGCACGTCTCGACGCCGGCCTGCACGTAGCCGTCACCGCAACCGGCGTTCTTGCAGCCCATGACGCAGGCGTCGGTGTTCATCATGTTCCCGTCGTCGCACTGCTCGACGCCGGTCTGCACGTAGCCGTCGCCGCAGCTCGGATTCGTGCAGGCGTTCAGGCAAGCGTCGTTGTTCGACGTGTTCCCGTCGTCGCATTGCTCGCCTGCCTGCACGTAACCGTCGCCGCAGGCCGCGGGCTTGCAGGTGTTCGTGCACACGTCGATGTTCGACATGTTCCCGTCGTCGCATTGCTCGACGCCGGCCTGCACGTAGCCGTCGCCGCAGGCCGCGGTCTTGCAGCCCATGACGCAGCCGTCGGTGTTCGACGCGTTCCCGTCGTCGCATTGCTCGACGCCCGTTCGGACGAACCCATCGCCGCAGGCCGCCGCCATGCACGTCGCGAGACAGGCGTCGTTGTTCGACGCGTTTCCGTCGTCGCATTGCTCCGGCCCGTTCGTCAGGCCGTCGCCGCAATACGGTCCGGGGCCCGAGCAGTCGGCCTTGCACTTGCCGTATTGCCCGTTCGCCACCCCGTCGTCGCACATCTCGCCCGCGCCGAGCGCCCCGTCGCCGCAGACCGAGGCGGGCGCGTATTCGTAGGCGCCCATGTCGAACTCGGCGCCATTCAGGCCGTCACCGTTGAGCGGCCGGATCGTGCCCTCGATGTCCTTGTTCGGCGCGCCCATCGCCGTGCCCACGTCGATGCAGAAGCTCGACGGCTGGAGCTTCAGGTTCGTCGGCGCCCCGACATAGAGCGGGTTCGTGCTGATGCAGCCCGTCCCCGCCGTCACGCTCGAGTAATTCGTCGAGTTCCCCCACACGTTGGAATACGTGACGCCGGCGGTCGTCGTGCCCTGCCCCGTCTGCCGGTACACGCCCGTCGAATTGTTCGTCACGATCGAGTTCTTGACGTTCAACGTCGCGCTCGACCCCGTCGCCGCGTACACGCTGGCTGCGGTGCCGTTCCCGTTCATCGTCGCGTTTGTCACGTTCACCGTGACGGACGAGGAGTTCGACGTGTCCACCCGTACGCCGTCGTACGAGTTGTTCCGGACAATCGCATTCGTGAGCGAACCGCTGCCCTTCTGGACGAAGTAGGCGCCGTAATAGTTCGTGTGCAGCGTGATACCGTCGATCGCTTGCGTCCCATCCGGGATCCACAGGCCGTAAAACGCCTCCGTGATCACCGCGTTCGACAGCACGTTCCCCGTCGACGACGCGAACAGATGCACGCCCCACCATTGCGCCGTGCCCGTCGACGACGACTCCAGCAGCACCGGCTGCGCGGTCGTCCCGCCGGCCTTCAGCGTGCCCTTCACGAGCAGCTCGACCTCCGTCGTGTCGGTCCCCGCCCCCATCGCGTCCGTCGTCGCGAACCGCACCACGACGCCGGGCTCGATCGTCAACGTCACCCCGGGCGCCACCGTCAGATCGCCCGTCGCCGAATACGGCGAGCCCGCCAGGTTCAGCGTCGTATTCGTCCACAAGGTTCCGAGCAGCCCGCTCGTCGGGTCACTCGTGTACGGCAGCGCGCCGATGTCACCGCCCATCTCACCGGCGAAGCGGCACGGCGAGTTCGACGTGATCCGCAGGTTCGACGGCGCCGACGTATACAGCGGGTTGCTGCTGAACGCCCCCGTCCCCGCCGTCACGCTCGAATAATTCGTCGAGTTCCCCCACACGTTGGAATACGTGACCACGGCGTTCGTCGCGCCCTGCCCCGTCTGCCGGTACACGCCCGTCGAATTGTTCGTCACGATCGAGTTCTTGACGTTCAACGTCGCGCTCGACCCCGTCGCCGCGTACACGCTGGCTGCGGTGCCGTTCCCGTTCATCGTCGTGTTCGTCACGTTCACCGTGACGGTCGAGGAGTTCGACGTGTCCACTCGCACGCCGTCGTACGAGTTGTTCCGGACAATCGAATTCGTGAGCGAACCGCTGCCCTTCTGGACGAAGTAGGCGCCGTAATAGTTCGTGTGCAGCGTGATACCGTCGATCGCTTGCGTCCCGTCCGGGATCCACAGGCCGTAAAACGCCTCCGTGATCACCGCGTTCGACAGCACGTTCCCCGTCGACGACGCGAACAGATGCACGCCCCACCATTGCGCCGTGCCCGTCGACGACGACTCCAGCAGCACCGGCTGCGCGACCGTCCCGCCGGCCTTCAGCGTGCCCTTCACGAGCAGTTCCACTTCCGTCGTGTCGGCCCCCGCCCCCATCGCGTCCGTCGTCGCGAACCGCACCACGACGCCGGGCTCGATCGTCAACGTCACCCCGGGCGCCACCGTCAGATCGCCCGTCGCCGAATACGGCGACCCCGCCAGGTTCAGCGTCGTATTCGTCCACAAGGTTCCGAGCAGCCCGCTCGTCGGGTCACTCGTGTACGGCAGCGCGCCGATGTCACCGCCCATCTCACCGGCGAAGCGGCACGGCGAGTTCGACGTGATTCGCAGGTTCGACGGCGCCGACGTATACAGCGGGTTGCTGCTGAACGCCCCCGTCCCCGCCGTCACGCTCGAATAATTCGTCGAGTTCCCCCACACGTTGGAATACGTGACCACGGCGTTCGTCGTGCCCTGCCCCGTCTGCCGGTACACGCCCGTCGAATTGTTCGTCACGATCGAGTTCTTGACGTTCAACGTCGCGCTCGACCCCGTCGCCGCGTACACGCTGGCTGCGGTGCCGTTCCCGTTCATCGTCGTGTTCGTCACGTCCACCGTGACGGTCGAGGAGTTCGACGTGTCCACCCGCACGCCGTCGTACGAGTTGTTGCGGATGATGGCGTCGACCAGGCTCCCGCTGCCCTTGTTGAGGAAATAGACGCCGTAATAGTTCGTGTGCGCCGTGAGGCCGTTCAACGTGAGCGCGCCGTCGCTCACGCGGATGCCGTACGACGCGTTCTGCACGACGAGCCCCGTCGTCGTCAAGACGGCCCCGGCCGTGTCGACGACAACGCCGTACCACTGCGCCGTACCCGTCGTCGTGGACCGAAAGTTCACCGGGTTCGCCGCGGTCCCCTGCACCTCCAGCGTGCCGCGGATCGTCATCTCGACTTCGGTGGAGTCGATGCCCGTCATCAGGCCGTCGGTCGTGGCGAACTGCACTTCGACGCCGGCCTGGATCGTGAGCTTCGAGCTCGCAGGGACGATGATGTCTCCCTGCACGAGGTAGGGGCTTCCGGCCACGGTCCACGTCTGGTTGACGATGTTGCCGCCCGGGATCGTCGTCGCGGCCTGGGCGGCGCGTGGACACGCGAGCAAAATCACGGCCCATAAAAGGGCGATCAAGGGAAATACGAGCGCTATCGGGCGCTTCATGACTGGCTCCTCGCAGGAACGTTCGCGCGGGCGCGGGGCACTTTCCCCCTCCAGCCCGACGGTCCCGCGACGCTACCCCAAGCAGTTCTCCGACTCAACGACCTCCATCGATCCCCGACTTGCCTCCGGGCCGCTTCCGTGCCCCAATGATCTTGAAGCGATGCGCGCAGAAGACGACGAGGAGCCCGGGGAAGAGACGGGCACATTTGGTCCCCTTTTCGACAACCGCGGCACGATGGCCGTTCTCGCCGCGTCCGACGAAAACCTCCCCGCGCCGCCGCCCCGCGCCGCGTTCCTCGTCGCCTACGACCGGCTCGCCGAGCTCGCCTCCGCGGCGCGAAAGCCCTCGTTCGCCGTCGCGCTCGTCGACCCTCGCGCGCGCCTCGTCGGCGCCGTCCTCTGCGAGGCGGGCTCGCCGCTCACCATCGGCCGGCACACGAAATGCCGCTTGCAAGTGCCCTCGTCCGCGATCTCGCTGCGCCACATGGCCGGGCTCGTGCTCGCCGACGGCGGCGCGCCGAAGCTGCAGGTCTGGGACCTCAACACGAAGCTCCCGTTCCGCGCCGAAGACGGGCAGGAAAGCGGCGCGCTCTCCTCCGACGGCCCCACGTATCTCTCGATCGGCGCATACGCGCTCTGGTTCTTGCCATGCTCGCCGGCCGTCCCGTGGCCCGCGCGCGCGGGCGACGCGTGGACCTCGATGCCGCCGCGTACGTTCGTCGATCGACGCGCCCCGACCGCGGCCGACAAACGCGCCGGCGTCGACGCATTGCCCCCGCCGCGCCTCCGCGGCGGCCCGTATCGAGGCCTCGAGGAGCCCTCGCGTGTCACCACGCAGGCCTCGCCGCTCCTGCTCGGCGACGACGAGGAGCCCGAGATCGCCTGGGGCACGATCCGCCTGCAGGCCGGCATGGCGAAGGCGAAGCGGCGCGTCTCGGCGGAGCGGCTCGAACAAGGCCTGCTCATCGGCCGCTACGAGCGCTGTGGCCTCTCGCTCGGCGAGATCGACAGAAACGTCTCCCGCGTGCATTTTCTCCTCGTCCGCATCGGCGCCGACGTCTGGGCGATCGACACGGGCAGCACGAACGGCGTGCGCCGGAACGGCCGCGCGATCGAGGCCGAGGTGCTGGCCGACGTGGATCGCCTGGAGTTCGGCTCGCGCATGATCCTCGACTGGCAGCGGCTCGAGCATCCGGAGGCGTGATGACCGAAGGCATCTCCGCCGTCCCGATCGTGGACCTCGATCCGCTCGTGCGAGGTGGCCCAGACAAACTCATCGCGGCGCGGGCGATCGACCAGGCTTGCCGCGGCTCGGGGTTCTTTTACGTCGTGGGCCACGGCGTGGACGAGGCCCTCGCAGCGCGCCTCGACGCGCTCTGCCGGTCGTTTTTCGCGCAGGATCTCGATCGCAAGATGGAGATCCGCATGGAGAAGGCGGGCCGCGCGTGGCGGGGGTATTTCCCTGTCGGCGGCGAGCTCACCTCGGGCAAACCCGACCTCAAAGAGGGCATTTATTTCGGCGCCGAGCACGGAGGCGACCACCCGCGCGTCCGCGCCCGCGTCCCCCTGCACGGGACAAACCTCTTCCCCGACCTCCCCGGGTTCCGCGAGGCTGTGCTCGCGTGGATGGCCGAAATGACCCGCCTCGGGCACGTCATCCTCGAAGGAATGGCCCTCGGCCTCGGCCTGCCCGCTTCGTATTTCGCGGATCGTGTCGCGGCGGATCCCACGATCCTCTTCCGGGCCTTCCATTACCCGCCTCCGGAGGGCGACGCCGAGAGCTGGGGCGTCGGGGAGCATACCGATTACGGGCTCCTCACGATCCTGCGGCAGGACGACGCCGGGGGATTGCAGGTGAAATCGGGCGGCCGCTGGATCGAGGCGCCGCCCGTGCCCGGATCCTTCGTATGCAACATCGGCGACATGCTCGATCGAATGACGGGCGGGCTTTATCGATCCACGCCGCACCGGGTCCACAATCGCTCGGGGAGAAACCGGCTCAGCTTGCCGTTTTTCTTCGATCCAGGCTGGGACGCGGAGATCCAGGCGATCGATACGAGCCGTGCGGACGGCCGAGCGGACGAGCGGTGGGACCGGCAAAACGTGCACGAATTTCGAGGAACCTACGGGCAATGGCTCCTCGGCAAGGTCGCGAAGGTTTTCCCGGATCTCGGGCACGCGGCGGGTGTGACATGAAATTCTTCTCGCCTCGCCCCGATTTCCAGAGCTTCCCGGCCCCCCTCGCGGCGAACGCAGAATGCAAGCAAGAGGCCAGGACCGTAAAATTCCGCGTCCTCTCGCGATGTCCCAGCGTTCGTGCTATCCGGTAGGGCCTTCGAGAACCACGACCGCATGCGCGCCCGACGCCCTCACATCGCGGAACTCACGACCCAGACCCTGCAATCCCTGCTCACGGGTCCCACGCCGCCCGTCGTGCTCGTCCCGGTCGGCTCCGTCGAGCCGCACGGCCCGCACCTGCCTCTCGGGACGGACACGATGATCGGCGACGCAGTGGCCGATCGCGCCGTTTCTTTGCTCGAAGCGCGAGGGACGGTCGCCCTGATCGGGCCGAGTGTGCCTTATGGAGTCACGCGTTTCGCCGAGGGTTTCGCCGGCGCCGTCACGGTCACGGAGGAGGCGCTCCGTGCGTTTCTGCGCGCCGTGATCGAGGGATATCTGAAAGCCGGGTTTTGCCATGTTTGCCTGGTTTCCAATCACCTCGAGCCCGCGCACGACGCCGCGGTGAGGGCATCGATCGAAGGGCTGCCCGCGGGAAGCGCCTCCGTGGCCTCGCCGCTCTCGCGCCGCTGGGCGCGCACGCTGTCGGCGGAGTTCAAGAGCGGCGCCTGTCATGCGGGGCGGTACGAGACGTCCATCCTGCTCGCGGCTGCCCCGGACACGGTCGACGAGGCCCGCATGGCGGAGCTCCCTGCGCTCGGAATCAGCCTCTCGGACGGTATCCGTCAGGGCAAGACGAGCTTTCTCGCCATGGGGATCACGGACGCGTATACGGGCGCGCCTGCCGAGGCCACGGCCGAGGAGGGGCGCGATTCGATCGAGCGCCTGGCGACGATGGTCGTCGGCGAAGTGGAAGACGGTCTCGCCGCGAAGGCCCTCGGGGGCGAAGCTTCGCGGAGTCCATGAAGTACCAATAGGGGGGGAAATGACGAAAGCACAGGAGTCCGGCGGCGACGACCGCTGGCAGCGGACGCTCGTCCAGATGATGCAGGGGCAGGCTTACCGCGAGCTCGCCGCGGCGCACCTTTTCGGCCACGGCCTGCAATTCGTCCCGGAGATGCGCTGGCGCAAGCTCTTCACCTGGCACATCCGCGAGGAGCTCGAGCACTACGAGGCCGTGGCGCGCATGTACCAGGATTTCACGGGCGAGAGCGTCGAGCCCGTCGTGAATGCGCGCCTCGCCGAGCGCCCCGTGCCCCTCGCCGCGAGCTTCTACGAGCTCGCGATGGCGCAGTTCCTTTACGACCGCGGCGGCTTCTGGCAGCTCCGCGAGTACGAGGAATGCAGCTTCGAGCCATACCGCAAGGTGGTCCGCAAGATCGTCGAGGAGGAGCGTGGACACCAGGCGCTCGGCGAGCGGCTCGTCGTGGAATTGACGCGCACGGGGCGATACGACGCGGACAAACAGATGATTTTCGAGCGATGGCTCAGGCAGGGGCTCCTCTCGTTTGGCCGGCCGGGCAGCGAGGGGGCGCGATACGCCATCACGATGGGGCTGAAAAAGCGTGATCCCGCGGAGGTGATGCAGGACTTCCTCGACGACATCACCTCGGCGATGCGCCTGTGCGGCCTCGTGCTCCCGCCGCTCGCCACGCTCGGGATCGAGGGTCCGGAGAAGGTGCACGCGCCTCCGCCGTCGGGGCCCGTGAGCGCCATGCCGCGGACCGAACGCAGCGCGGGCCAGCCCCCGGTCTAGCCTCTCCGGCGACGACGGCGGCGCGAATCCGCTGCCATTCCCGATTTGCGCGATTCCGCGCACCGAATACCACAATACCATTCGCCCGCGGCATGCGAATGCCTCCACCGAGGACGGCGTGCGGCCGCGCAAAACCCGATTCTCTCGGCGTACCCGCGCGGGGCCGGGTTCCAGCGCAACGTCGGGCTCCTCCACCGCATCATCCTTTGCGTGCTCGGACCCGTCCTCTTGCCGTTCGAGATCGTCTCCGCTCTGGCGGCGATGGTGTTCGTCGGCCGTCCGGCATCGCGTGTCGTCGCATTCGTGGGTACGTCCACGCGCGTGGCCCCGAATGCGACGTCGAATGGAGAGGTGGTAACAAAAATCTCCAGTGCGGCTTGCTTGTCCGAGGTCGCTTGGTAACACTTAATGCATAGGAGCTGCTGACGAGAAGGCGCTCCTGAATGACGCAGTTCGCTTCGGATCGGAGCGCCCCGCGGAGATGCATTGCGCAGCTCCTCGAAGGCGAGCCAAGTAGCAATAGCTAACGACACACCTGCTTCGATACGGGGGAAAGAAACACACCATGAAGAAGCTGCTTTCGTTTGCGTTCGCCGCCGCGATGATCGCGCCCTCCAGCGCCGCCATGGCCCTCTCGGAGGGAGCCGCGTTCGAGGTCTACGTCAACGACGACTTCGCGGGGACGATTTATCCCTACCTTTACAAGGACGCGGGGAAGGCGTGCCTCTACGTGTCCGAGTGGTACAACCAGGGCTACCTCATCAGCGAAGAGTGCGACCTGCTCGAGCGCAAGACGAAGGGCTACCTGAGCTGCCTCGGCAACAGCTACATCAACTTCCCGACCACGGTCGCGAGCGACGTGTATTGCCGCGGCTTCAATGACTGGGGCCTCTCGCTCCAGATCGAGTACATGCACGTCGGCGAGCACTACGACGGGTTCGCGGGCGTCGTGAAGTACGCGGGTTACCCGTACGTCAACACGATCGAGGCCTGGGAGTACTGATATCGCGGTAGGGCCGGCATTCCGGCCTGACGTGGCGAACCACGGGCGCCGCCGCTCACCCCGGCGGCGCCCGTTTCTCTCGGCCATGACCTGAAATCATCCTTTTGCCCGACAGGCGATGTCGAGGAGCACGATGCACCTGCCCACGAACCAGAAAAAGCCTTTCTTTCGCTCCCCTGCCGGATGGGCCACGCTCGGGACCGTGCCGGTCCTCGCCCTCGGCGCTTTCCTTCTCTGGCCTTCCGCTTCGCAAAGCCACGCCGCCGACGCGCTCGACGCGTCGCCCGACGTTCGCGCGAAATACGTCAATCGTGGCCTCTTCCGCTCCGGGGACGAGGAGCCGGGTGATGTAGAGGCGAGGGCGATCACCGGCCGCGTCTATTCAATCGACGGACAGCCCCTCGCAGGCGTGCAGGTCTCGGCCACGAGCTTCGCCATCGCCGGCAACCTCCCGACGACCGCCGCCTCGCTCGAGACCGACGCCGAGGGCCGCTTCGAGATGCGCCTGCCCGACGGCAGCTACCAGCTCGTCGCGAACAAGAGCGGATACGGGCCCTCGTTCGTGCCCGCGCAGACCGGCGAGAGCGTGAGCCTCGTGATGACGAAGAGCGGTATCGTCCGGGGCCGCGTGCTCGACGCCGATCGGGCGCCGATGCAACGTTTCGTGGTCGACGTGCTCACCGCCGCACCCGATAGCTTCGCCGCACCCATGCCGCTCTGGTCCAAGCGATTCGAGGTGACCGACGGCACGTTCGAGGTCGACCAGCTCCCGGCCTGGCCCGTCGTCATTCGCGCGACCGCGGTCGACCACGCCCCGGCCTTCTCGAACGCCATCTACATCGAAAAGCCGGGCGACACGCGCGAGGTCGAGCTCGTCCTCGGCGAGGGCTGCGTCCTCGAAGGGACGGTGAAAGACGGCGCCGGGCGCCCGCTCGTGGACGTCTTCATCGACGCCGAGGCGCGCTTCGCCGGCGGCGTGAGCGAGGTCTCGATGGAGGCTGCGAGCCGCGCCGAGAGCGACGAGAATGGCCATTTCCGCATCGAGCACGCCCCCTCGGGCAAGGTCGTCATCCGCGGCTACGACGGCGAGCACGCGCCGAGCACGGTCGTCGTCGAAATGACCGATTGCAAGCTCGCCAAACCGCTCGAGCTCGTCATGTCGGACGGCGGCAGCATCACCGGCGTGGCGCGCAAGGGCGACGGCACCCCGCTCCCCGGCGCGCGCCTCACGCTCATGCAGCGCGCGATCGGCTTCGTCAACGTGATCGCCGACGAGGAGGGGCAATTCCGGTTCGATTCGATCCCGCCGGGCAATACGCGCCTCGAGCTCCTCCATGGCAATCAGCGCACGTCGACCTCGGTGCGCGTCGAGGAAGGGGGCGTCACGGAGCGCGACATCACGATTCACCCGACGGGCCAGGGCGAGATTCGCGGCCGGATCACGGCGGGCGGCACGCCCCTCGTGGGCGTCCAGGTCCTCGTCGCGGCGAACCGCGGTCGCGAGCAGGGGCTCGACATCCGGTATCCCGTGACGGACAAGGACGGCGTTTACAAGCTCGCGGGGCTCCCCGAAGGCCATTACGCCGTGAACGTGGTCACGTCCGCGAAGACCGAGGGTGTCCAGGTCGAGACGGGCCAGGTCGCCGTCCTGGACCTCGATATCGCCGAGCCGCAGAAGAGAAGCGCGCGCGAAGAAGTGGAATGAACGGAAAGGCGCAGCGCGGGCGAAGGCGGCTCGTCGTCGCTCTCGCCCGCTGCGCGTGTGCGATCCAGCCGGTCCGTGATAGGCTGCGTGCCTCGCCATGCCGGAACCCTTGAAAAACAGGTTTACCTTCGAGCTCGGCACGCCCGAGGGCACGCTGCGCGCAAACCTCGCCATCCCCGCCGAACCGATGCGACTGTCGGACCTCTCGCGGCTGGTGATGCCGCTCGACGAGCAGATCGTCGCCCTCGGCGTCAAGAAACACCTGCCGACCCTCGGGGCGGTCTCGTGCAAGAAGGGCTGTGATTCCTGCTGTTACCAGCTCGTGCCCATCTCGCCGCCCGAGGCGTTCATGATCCACGACCTCGTCGCGGCGATGCCCGAGGCGCGGCAGGAGGAGGTGCTCACGCGGGTCGTCGACGCCGAGGCGACGCTCGAATCATTCGGCCTCGACGAGGCTGCGTTCGCGGAGATGTCGAACGACAACGAGCTGCGCAAGCTCCTCATCGCGTGGCATCAGCAGGGCGTCGCTTGTCCGTTCCTCGAAAACGGGGCGTGCACGGCGTACGCCTCGCGCCCCTCGGGGTGCCGCGAGTATCTCGTGACGTCGCCGGCGGAGAACTGCTCGAAGCTCGGCGAGGCCACGGTGCGAAGGCTGCCGGTCTCGATTCGCATGTCGCTCGCGCTCTCGCGCGTGGCCGCCCGCCTGCTCGGCGGCGATCCCACGATCTTCCCGCTCACGCTGGCCATTGCCTGGGCCGAGGCGCACGAGGAAGAAAGTCAGCGCCGATTCGACGGCTTCATGCTGGTGAACATGCTGCTGGAGGAGCTATCCGGGGGCAAACCGGCGGACAAACCGTCCTGAACGAGGTTCGTCCGACGGCGGGGTGCAGGGAGATCAGGGCGTCACGAGCCCCGTGAACATCGTGGCGCCCGTGTTTCGCTGGGCGTTCTTGAACGGGGCCGCGAAATCGTCGTTGTCCCGCACGGTGGCCATGACCTGGATGAAATAGAATTTCCCGGCCTGCAGGATACCCTCCGGGAGGGTAACGTTCGGGCTCTTGACGTACACGTGCGCGACGTTGCGGCGGGTTGAAAGGACGCCGTCCGCGTCCGTGAGATCCGTCGTATCGACGACGGTGACGCGATATCGCGTGGGGGTGCCGAGCGACGGCGCGGTCCACGTGATTTCCGGCGTCGTCCCCACGCCCGTCGTCACCTGATCGTAGGGCGTATCCTTGCCGGCGACCTTGATGTTCTGCGGGAGGCCGAGGGTCGGCGTGAGCGGCTTGCCCGTGATCTCCTCCACCGGCGCGGAAACGGTAAAATTGCCGCGGAGTGACTCCGACGTGTTCTCGGGCAGGAGCGTTCGGACGCTCTTCGAGAACGTGATGGTCACACCGCCGAACGTTTGCCCGTCCGTGAACGGGTCCCCATACGAATAGGTATGCGCGTGGTCGCCGGCGAGAACCATGGTCCCCGCGTCGCAGCCGCTCGGGCATGCGGCTGGATCGCAGAGGTTGCCGTGGCAGGCCGGGTCCGGGTTCGAATAGACCGTCCCATGGATCACGCTGAGACCGAGCAGCGTGGCGAATGTGCCGATTGCGGGCTCGGGCACGCTGGGCTCGTGGTCGACGCTGAAGCCGACGGCATGGAGGGTGAGCGGGGTGTTCGGAAGCAGGGCGTTCCAGGCCGAGCCCTTGTAGTCCAGATCGAAGCTCTTCTGCGGGGCCGGCGAGAAGGTGCCTTTTGCAACGCTCGTGCCCCCGTTCGTCATGGTGAACGGCATGGCCTCCATGCTCTCCGCCGTGGCACCGTACGTGTAGCCGTTCCACGGATTGCCGTCCTCCGTCGGCGTACCGACCTGCTTCGTCACGTTGTGCAGGACCGTGACCTCGTCCCCTTTGCTCCCGTCGATGAGCGTTGGGTCGGTGAAGAACTGGACGAACGTGTCCTGCGCATTGATTTTCCAGGTGGAGAGCTGGGTGGCTCCATTCGCGGGGGGATTGTCCTCCGGGGGGCTCGCCGGGGCGGCAACATAGGCGAGGGCCGTGCCGTTTTGCGAATAGATCAGGATCTCGTCGTCGAGCCCCTGGATGTTGCCCATGTCGTCGACCGTGGACACCTGCAAGGGCACGCCGAGGGTCGCGTCGATCGAGATGTACGTCGGCTGCGACATCGGCGCGGGATCGGGCCGTCCGCTGTAGAGATAGCCGATATCGAGCGTCCGCGCGTCGGTCGCGACAAACCACCGAACCGGCGGCGCGTTCGGGAACTGGGACGAAGGCTTGCCCTCGAGGGCGAGGAGATACGTCCCCATGGGGACGCCGGGGATGCTGATGTTGCCCTGGGCGTCGATCGTGCCCGGGTAGGATTGCAGCGTCCCGCCTTGATCGACGAGGGCCTCGATTTTCGTCCAGGACTTGCTGGGCAGGGTGACGTCGCCGGTGGTCGGCCGGTAAAGGTCCACCGCGGTACCCGTCACGCCATCGCCGCCGGTGCCGCCATTGCCACCGCTTCCGCCATTGCCACCGCTTCCGCCATTACCGCCGTTTCCGCCACCGCCACCGCCGCAAGCCGCCGTCGCCGTGAGGGCCAAGAGGGTGCCGAGAGAGAATAAGCTGTAGGTTCGCATAAGTGCTCCTTGCGGTCGGTGATGGTAGCGACGCACCGGAGAATGTGGTAGGGATTTCGTGTCCGGGGCATGAATCGGACGGTCCGTCGACCGCGGACTCAGCGGCCGAGCACGAGCGCCTCATAAGGACGCAGCACGGCCTCGCCCTCACGAATTGGGAGCGGCTCGGGGTACGTGGAGGCCAGGGCGACGCCGCAATCCCCCGGGATCCGCACGCGACGCGTGGCATCGTCGAAATGCAGGAGGACGTCGACGACGTCGTCGCCGAACGACCGGCGATAGGCGAGGACCTCCGGCGGGAGCGCATGCGCGGGGTAGAGACCGAGCGCGCCGGCCTGGAGCGCCGGGCGGGTTTTCCGAAGCCGGAGCAGGCGCCTGTAGCAATGCAGGATCGAGGCGGGATCACGCTCCTCCGCCTCGACGTTGGTGGTCTCCGAAGCGGCGTGGATCGGCAGCCACGGCACGACGCCGGGTGCGGTAAAACCCGCGTTTGGAGAGGCGGACCATTGCATCGGCGTGCGACAGGCGTCGCGGTTCAAGAGGACACCGGCAGCGTGGAGCTTGCGCGCGACGACGTCCGGGAGGAACCGGTACATCCGCGCGAGCGGATCCTTCGCAGTGGCAAGCGGCAGATCGAGGTCCCGCATGCCGATCTCCTCGCCGTAATAGACGAAAGGAATGCCGCGGGCCGTGAGCTGCACGGCGGCGCTGAGCTTTTCGCGCTCGGGGTGGTATCCGAGCCGCTCGCCGCGCCGGGAGCGATCGTGGTTGCCGAAGACCCACGTAGGCACGAGCGGCGCCGGCATCTCGCGCTCGAATTCGAGGACGAGCTCACGGAATCCGGCGGCCGTGAACGGCGCGCGCATGGCCTTGAACAGAAAGACGCTGTGCAGGCCGTCGCCGCTGTCGACGGTCGGGGAGTCCGCTCCGGCGCAATAGCTGCGCAGCGTGCTCGGCTGCCCGAAGACCTCGCCGACCAGGAATCGCGGCGGATCCTGGAATTCATCGGCCACGCGCCGGAGCGTGCGCGCGAAGGCGATGGTCTCCGGATGGTGGAGCGTGCGCCGATAGGATTGCAAGAACCCGTCCGGATCGTCCTCGGTCGGGAGGAGGCGCGTCGAGAAGGGGTTGTCCTCGAAACTTTCGTCCTTGAAGAGCGCGTGGAAGATATCGAGCCGCAGGCCATCGAAGCCGAACGCGAGCCACCGCCGCACGACGCCCAGCATGGCCTCCTGGACTTCGGGGTTGCGATAATCGAGGTCGGGCTGGAACGGCAAGAAGCTCGCCCAGTACCATTCCTGCGTTCGTTCGTCCCAGTGCCAGCCGCGCGGCCCGACGAGGGAGCGCCAGTTGTTCGGGGGCGCCTTGCCGCCGGGCTTTTTGCCGGGCCGCCAGAGATACCAGTTTCGTTTCGGGTTCGTTCGGCTGGAACGGGATTCGCGGAACCAGGGGTGCTCGATCGAGGTATGGTTCAGGACCATGTCCGCAATGATACGCATCCCGCGCGCGTGCGCCTCGTCGAGCAAACGCCGCACGTCGTCTCGTGTGCCGTACTCGGGGGCGACGGCGTCGTAATCGGAGACGTCGTAGCCGAGGTCCTGCTGGGGGCTTCCATAAAACGGACAGATCCAGAGCGTCTCGACGCCGAGATCGCGGAGATAGTCGAGCTTCCGCACGATCCCCGGCAGATCCCCGATTCCGTCGCCATTCGTGTCGAGGAACGAGCGGGGATAAATCTGATAGACGGTGGTCCGCGCCCACCAGGGCGGAAGCTCGGCTCTTTGCATGTCGTTTTACATCCCGCAGGCGGGGAACTGCCCCTGTCCGGGCGAATCGCCGGCCTCGACGAAGGGGATCCCGCTGTCTTCGAGCACGCTGCCGTAGACGTCGGTCACGCGGACCGTGTACGGCCCCGGGCCCATGCCCTTGTCCTCGACGAAATAGTTGTAGTCGAGCCGCTGGACCTCGTGCCAGGCGCCGTCGTCGCCCTTCCACTCGAACTTGGCAATCGCGTTCCGGTGGTTGCGGATCTGCACCGCGGTCCACCACTGGTTCGAGCCTTCCTTGAAATGGTAGACGATCGGCCCGGGAGCGTCGCAGGGGACGAATTGCCAGGAGATCGCGATCCGGCCGTCTTCGAGCGGCGCGAGCATCGCAAACGCGTCGGGCGAGAGGTCGATGTCGCCGTGCACGCACTCGGGGCAAAGATCGACGATACGCACCGTGACCTCGCCGTTCGGCCCCTTCACCTGCGCGCACGCGCCGCAGACGCCCGAATTGGCGTAATCCTCGGCGTTCATGGCCCCGACGAGCAGCGGAGAATCCGAGGAGGCGTCGAAGCTGCACGCGCCGGAGCCGTTCGCGGCGTAATAGGTGCCTTCGCCCTCGAAGGTCGGCGCATTGTCACAGGCGCCGAACCCGGAGCCGGTGCTGCCCGCGCCCGAGCCGCCATTGCCGTTGCCGCTGCCGCTGCCGCCGCTCCCGCTGCCGCCGTTGCCGCTGCCGCCGCTGCCTCCGTCGCCGTCTCCGCCGCTGCTGCCGCCGCCGCATCCGACGACGAGCGCGAGGGCCGCCGCGAGGCCTACACCATAGGAAATGCCGAGCGATCGGATCGTTCGATAAGCCATGCCACGACGGTACCACTCCGGCGGCGCGCCTGTCCATCCGGCAGGAACTTGGCCCGCGCATCCGAGGCCTGTTAGCGGGCCGTTCATGCGGGCCTCATCGTTCCTCGCCACCGTGGCCATCGCGAGCCTCGCGACGGGTTGTCCGTTGCTGGAGCCGAGCGTGGGCCAGGAATTGGCCTCTCCCGCGCCGGATTCTCTCCCGAAACCCGCGCCGCTGCCCGCCCTCGCCGCACAGGCGCCCGCGCCCGCGCCGCCCCCTGCCCCGCCGCCGGCCGCGCCCGCGCCGGTACCCGCAGCGCCGACCGAGGCGACCGTGGATACGCCGGATCTGCCGCCGGATCCGGCCGCGCCCGCGGATCTCGCGCTCACCGAACCCGAAGCGCCCGCCGTGCCCGAGGAGCCGGAAGAGCCGATCGAACCGGTGAAAGAGCCGCCGAAGAAGCCCGCGGCTGAAGTCTTCGAGCTCGCGAGCATCGCGAAAGAAACCTGGATCTACGCCGAGCCCCGCTGGCGGAGCCGCCGCATCGGGTATCTGCGGGCCGGCGCGATCGTAGAACGCGACGAAAAACCCAAGAGCCGCGCGAATTGCGAAGGCGGCTGGTACCACATCAAACCGCGTGGCTACGTGTGTGTCGGGACGAACGCGACGCTCGACATTCATCACCCCGTGGTGGAAGCCGCCGCGGTGCGGCCGTCGCGCGACGGTTTGCCCTACACGTACGTGATGTCGCGAAACCCGGCACCGCATCTTTACGCGCGCCTGCCGACCGACGCCGAGCTGCGCGTCGTCGAGCCGGATCTCGCGGGCCATCTGCGCAAGGTCGCGCAGACGGCGCTCGATGCGCAATTCGTCCCGCCCCCGCCGCCCGATCCCACGCCGGGCGCCCTGCTCTACGGCCTCGCGGCGCCGCCGCTCGCCGGCGTGTCCCGCGGCGCCGATACACTCGTCGTGGGGCGCGCCAAGGCCCGGTCGGGGTTTGCCTTGCTGTCGACGTTCGATCACGAGGACCGTCGTTATGGCCTGACGACGGAGCTCGCCGTCCTTCCGCTCGATCGCACGCGGGTTGTCCGGACGTCCCCGTTCCAGGGTTTGCCCCTCGACGAGGTGACCCTGCCGGTGGCCTTCGTGAAGAGCCGGCACGCCATGCGATACACCTCGGCGATCGGCGGTCTCGGAGGCGCCACGAAGCTCGGCCATCGCGAAGCCGTGCCGCTCACGGGAAAATCGATGCGCTCGGGCGGCGCGACCTACCTCGAAGCACGCGACGGATCATGGGTGCGCGAGGATCAGGTGGTGCGGATCGATCCGATGACGCGACCGCCGGGCTGGGCGCTCGCGGGGCAGAAATGGATCGATGTTTCGATCCTGAAGCAAAGCCTCGTGGCCTACGAGGGGACGAAGCCAGTCTACGTGACGCTCGTGAGCACGGGCGCGGACGGGCTCGGCGATCCGAAAAAGACGCATTCGACGATCCAGGGCGTCTTCCGCATCCACACGAAGCACGTGAGCGTGACGATGGACGGCGACGAGGTGGGCGACGAGTTCGACCTGCGCGACGTGCCGTTCGTGCAGTACTTCAACGAGGGCTACGCGCTCCACGCGGCCTACTGGCACGACGATTTCGGGACGCCCCGGAGCCACGGCTGCGTGAACCTCGCGCCGAGGGACGCCGCGTGGCTGTTCGGCTGGACAACCCCGGAGGTGCCCGCGACGTGGCACGCGGGGCTCTCACTGCGGGGCGGGACGGTCGTGTATACCCATCCGTGACCGTTCGCGGCGGGACAGCCCGTTCGTAGACGAAAGCGGTTCGCGGCGACGCGCGGCCCGCGCTACCCTTCCGTACCCCACGCGATGCGGCTTCGTGCTCTTCTCGGCTCGTCGGGTCCGATCACGCTGGCGGTGCCTGACATCGCGCGCGGGTTTCGCGCGGCGCTCCTGGTGCTGCCCGCGTTTTATCTCGCGTCGACGTACGCGCACCCGGAGCTCACGTGGACGGCGCTGGGCGGCTGGCTCGGCACCCTGGCCGACCCGGGCGGCTCGCGCGCGACCCGCGCGAAGGCCCTCGTCGCATTCGCGATCGCCGGGGCCGCAGCCGTCTGGCTCACGGAGGCCTGCGCGGGCTCCCCCGTGCTGTCGACGCTCGCGCTCGCGGGAATCGCGTTCGCCGCGGGGCTCGTACGCGCCGCGGGGCCCACGGCCTCGCTCGCCGGGCTGATGGTCGCGCTCGCCGCGGCCATCGCAGCCGGGCACCTGTCGCCGGTGCCGCTGCGCGACGCCCTGTATTTCGGTCTGGGCGCGACGCTCGCCGTCCTGATCTCCTCGGTGGTATGGCCCATCTGGACGCACCTCCCCGTACGCCGCTCGCTCGCGCGTGTGTACGAGGAGCTCGCCGCCTACGCGTCCGCGGCCGGGAGCGCGGCGATGCTCGAAATCCCGCGCGACGATCCGTCCTGGGGCGCGCTCCTCCGGCGACACCACCGGCGCATCCGCGACGCGCTCGAAGCCGCGCGGGAAATGGCCCTCGCGATGCGCGCGCGGCGCGAGGGAGACACGCGGCTCGGCCGCAATACGAGCCTCTTGCTCGGAGCGGCGGAGGCGCAGTTCCCGCGGCTCACCACGCTCGTGGAAGAGCTCGAAGGCCTCCCGAAGGGGGCGCGCGCCGAGCCAGCCATGCGTCTCGGGGAGATCACGTCCGCCTATGCCGAGATCCATCGTATCCTCGGGGCACGCGCGCTCCGATCACGCCCGAAGGAGCGACCCGCCCCGCGGCCGCCTGCGGCCGACGCGACGACGTCAAGGGCAGGCGCGCTCGCCGCGCACCTCGCGTCCGAGGCGCGCGCCGCGCTCGAGCTGACGAAGCACATCGACGAGCCGCTCGGGACGCGCGCGCTCGAATACGCACCGCTGCCGCCACGCGCGGACGAGCGCGCGCCCCTGGGGGAGCTCCGCACGGGCCTCCGCGCGATACGCGATGCGCTCTGGCCGCAATCGGTCCTTTTGCATCACGCCCTTCGATCCGCGTGCGCCGTCGCCGTGGCGTCCCTCGCGGGCTCCCTCGCGCTCCCAAGCCATTCCAACTGGGTCACCCTGACGACCCTCGTCATCCTGCAACCTCATATCGGCGCCACGATCGAGCGCGCCCTCGAGCGTGTCGTGGGGACGGTGCTCGGCTGCATGCTCGCAGCCGCCATCACGCTCACCGTTCGATCGCCGATCGTCCTCACCACGCTCATGGTTCCGCTGCTCGTGGCCGCCGTCGCGACGCAGCCGCAGAGCCGCGGACTCTTCACGGTGTTCCTCACGCCTGTGTTCGTCCTGCTCGCGGAGCGGCACCTCGGCGATTGGGAGACCGCCGCGGAGCGCGTGGCCGCCGTGGCCCTCGGAGGCGTCATCGCGGTCGTGGCCGGCACGATCTTCTTGCCCTCGTCCGAGCGAAAACGTCTGCCAGACGCGCTCGCGTCGATGCTCCGCGCCGTCTCGACCTACGCGCACGAGGTGCTGACGTCAGCGACGAACCGAGGAGCGCCGGGCGCGGAAGAACGCGTGGCGGCGGCGCGGCGGTCGGCGGGCGTGGCGCTCGGCGAAGCGGAAGTCTCGCTGGAGCGCCTGCTCGCGGAGCCCCTGGGCGACAAGAAAGCCGCGGCGGACGCAATGCTCCTCGTGACGTACGCGCGGCGGCTCGGCTCGGCGCTCACGGCGACCGATATGTTGGTGAAGGAAGTGCCGCCCCAAGCGGACGAGCTCACGCGGGTCGACGCCTATGTCGCGGCGGTGCTGCGTGACGCCGCGGCGCACGTGCGCGGAGAGCGTCCCGAGCGCATGGCGACCGCACCCGAGATCGTGGATCACGACCCTCTCGAACGGGTGGTGCGCTCGGCCGGGCTCGTGGCGAGCTTGGCCAGGCACTGAGCATTGGTCTCATCGCGAGGCGTCGCGCCGGGGCGCTGCCCCGGGCCCCGCGGGGGCTGTTCGCCCCTCGACCCGAACCAGGGCAAGCCCTGGACCATTTGGGGAAGAACTGCGCGATGCGCAGTTCTTCCCACAGGCCGGTGGCAAGACCAGGAAGGTGCGTTGCACGCTGGCGACGGGCATGTTGCCCGTTGAACCGTCAGCGCTGCTGTCTTGGTTGGCAGGATCGTCGTTGGTCTTGACCCGGCTCGTTCGATGAACTGCGCCTCGCGCAGTTCATCGACCCCGAGTCCAGCGCTTGCGCAGGCCCCGGGTCCAGGGGCGGATAGCCCCGGTGGGGTCTGAGGCAAAGCCCCAGCGAAGCGGCTTCCAGATGAGACCAATGCTCAGGCCTCCGCGGGGCCCGGGGCAGCGCCCGGCGCGGCGGCTCGTGATCAGAGGCAGGCGGTGATGTCGAGCTCGCCGATGGCGAACGGCCGCTCGCTTTGATCGAAGACATTCGCTTCGGTGGTCGAGGTCACGCTCCAGCCGTAGGACAGGATTTCGCCCGTCGCCTCGTCCGAGTAAAGCCGCAGGTAGGCCGTGCCGACGATGCTCGGCGTGAAGACGCCGGCGACGCGGCGGCTGTCGGGGTACGCCGTATTCTGGCCGTGCTCGGTGCTCGTCGAGTCGACGATCGGCAGCGCCCACTGCTTCTGCCCCGTGCGGTACGGCGTGTAGAACCCGGCCGGCGGCGTGATGTCAATCGGCTCGCCGATGATCACGGCGGCATGGCCGGCGTACGACCCGGTGGCGTTGATCGCGAAGATGTGGCCCGCGTCGACGTCCGCGATGTTCGTGATTTCGACGAAGTTCGTGGGCGCGCTACCATCCACCGGGACGATTTGCTCGTACCACTGCGCGGCGCTCAGGGTCGAGACGTCGAAGCAGTACAGCCACTGGCTGCTCGTCCAGGCGAGAGCGTTCTTGACCGCCTTGGTGACGAAGCTGCCGCCGTTGCCCGTGCTCGTGCCGATGAGGGCCTGTGCATGGGCGTCGATGGAGGCGTTGAGCACGGGATCGGCCTGCGCGTCCGAGGGGAAGCAGAGAGCCGTCGCGACCGCAGCAGCACCCAAAAGACCGAGCTTATTCATGTTCACACCTCAGGAGGAACGACCGTGGTGGTCGTCAGGAAAGACGAACGATGGTCAACCGACGAGTGGGCATCAGGAAGTCGAAATATGCGCACTCGATAGACCTTCGTCTATACACCGATATCAACGCGAAGGCTATGGTGGTTGTGGGAGGGGCGTTCTATTTCATCCGCCATCGGAGCGAAAGCGCCTGCCGGACGCGCGCACGTCCCGCTCGCACGCGTGGTGCGCTTGGCAGGCTCGTGGCGAGCTTTGGCTGGATGGGATCGAATGAAAACGCTCCCAGGAGGGCGCGTCCTGCCGGGCGCGCCCTGGGAGCGTTGAGCCACGCGGCTGGGCGCGTGGATGGAATTCGTTCAGGGGCTGACCGTGAGCTCGCCGATGGCGAACGGACGCTCGCTCTGATCGTAGACGTTGAGGTCGTTCGTCGCGGTCACGCTCCAGCCGTAGGACAGGATCTCGCCCGTCGTGGCGTCCGAGTAGAGCCGAATGTAGGCCGTGCCGGGGACGTTGGCCGTGAAGCCGCTGGCGGACCGGCGGCTGTCGGGGTACGAGGCATTCTGGCCGTGCTCGCTGCCCGTGGAGTCGGCAATCGGCACGGCCCACTGCTTCGTCCCCGTGATGTACGGCGTGTAGAACGCGTTCGGCGGCGTGATGTCGATCGGCTCGCCGATGATCACGGCGGCGTGGCCGGTGTACGACCCGGTGGCGTTGATCGCGAAGATCTGGCCCGCGTCGACGTCGCCGATGTTGTCGACCTCGACGAAGTTCGTGGGCGCAGCACCGCCCGGCGGGACGATTTGCTCGTACCACTTCGCGGCGCTCAGGGTCGAGGTGCCGAAGTAGTACAGCCACTGGCTGCTCGTCCAGCCGAGTGCGTCCTTGACCGCCTTCGTGACGAAGCTGCCGCCGTTGCCCGTGGTGGTGCCATTGTTCACATACGCGGTCACCAGGTCCAACGCCGCGCCCGAAACGTCGCCGTCGCCCACGGCGCGCGCGTCAGAGGAGAAGCAGAAAGCCGTCGCGAGGGCAGCGGCACCGAAGAGACCGAGCTTATTCATGTGCACACCTCAGGAAGAACGACCCGACTGGTCGCCAGGAAAATGGAACGATGGACAACCGAGAGTGGGCATCTTCCAAATCATGGGATGCGCACTCGATAGGCGGCTCGTGTATACCTCAGTGTCAAGGTAAAGGTCAAGCGCCAATCTGGAAATCGATACGCGCTCAAACGACCCCTCACCCGGTGCGCCAGCAGCACGAAATCGACGCGATGCAGCACGCCGTTACCGCGGGCACACACGACGACGAGGCGCTGGGCGGAGCATGCTATAGATGAGACGTGGGGCGACGCCCGGAAGAGACGTCTCGCGCCCGCAACGTACATTACACGTGCGCCCGCGCACGAACCCGATGACGCGTAGACACCTACGCGTGCCGGTTCCACGGCCCGGACGCAGGCGACGAGGGCGCGCGGCTCAGCCTCCGCCCCCCGCTTCCGTCTTCTTCCGCGCATAGAGCAGCCGCAACGCATGCACGGCGCCGACATGGTACACGGTACCGTGCGCCTCCGCCGGAAACGGCACATAATGCCATATCAGCCCCGCAGGTGCATGCTGGCGTAGAATTCCCGCCATCCGCTCCGTTTCCTCGGTATTGTCCTCGACACCGCCGACCGTCAGGTACAGCGTCTTGCCCTGCGCCGATAGCACCTTCAAGCGCGGCTCGGCCCGCGCGAGCAGGAAACCATCGTTCCACCAAAGGCTCGGGCTCACCGCGAGGTACGTCCCGAACAACGCGGGATCCTCGAAAAACGTCTCCAGGACGAACAGCCCCGCCAGCGATTCCCCCATGAGCCCGCGCTCCCCGCTGCTCCGATAATCACGCTCGATCCGCGGCACGAGCTCGTTCTTCAGGAAGGCGCGAAACCTGGCCGAGCCGCCGACGCGCGGCGCAATCGTCTTGTCCTTCTCGTTCTCCGTGGGGCCCGTCAGGTCGCGCCTTCGCTCGGTATTTTCGATTCCGATGACGATCAACGGCCTCATGATCTCGTTCGCCACGGAGACCTGGACGATGCCGGTGATGTGATGAAAATCCTCCGCCGCGCCGCCGTCGAGCAGGTACATCACGGGATATCGCTCGCGGCTCTCCGCATAACCCGGCGGCAAGTACACCGTGATCCGCCGCTTTTCGCCGAGCGCGGCCGAGTCCATGACGAACGATTGACCAATGACGATGGCGTCGTCCTGCGGCACGGGCGCATGGCTCGGCTCGGGGCAGCGGGCGGCGCAGCCGAGGAGGGGCAGGCAGGAGGCGAGGGTCGCCGCAAAGAGGAGGTGGCGCATGGAGGCGCCACCATACCCTCGTCGCTCGCGCCACGAAAGCTCACGCTCGGGTCGCCGTCGTACACACGTCCACCGTGCCGGCAATGTTTCGCCTGGGCGAGACGGCCGCGCCAATGCTGCGCGAGCAAGATCCGCGCGAATTGGGCATTGGCTGCGCACGTGCTCGTTACGTCCAGCGTCCATACGGAAACGTACCGCGTGGCCTCCGTTTTGCCAGGCGCCGTGGCCCGTAACTTTCGGCACCAAGGAGCTTCTCGTGCCTACCCATTTTTCCATTCCCGACGCCATCGCCAATGACGTCCGCCGTATCATCGCCGACACCCTCCGCCTCCCCGTGGAGCAGGTGGCGCTCGACGCGCGGCTCGACGAGGCGCGCCTCGGCATCGATTCCCTCGGGCTCATCAAGCTGAACGTCGCGCTCGAAGAGGCGTTCGACATCACGCTGCCCGATTTCACCACGCCCGAGCAGCCGCACATCCGCTCCGTGGGCGACGTGGCCGCGCTCGTCGCCCAAAAGGTCTCCGCCCAGGCAAACAGAGGTGTCCGATGATCCCCGCCGCGCATACCCACCCCGAGCGCGAGGCGATGGAGCGTTCGCCCGCAGAGCAACGCGAGCACGAGCGCCGCGTCGTGGCCGAGCATTATCAACACGACGTCGAGATCTTCTCGATGGTGCTCGATAGCCGCCTCGCGTATGCGACCGGCGTCTTCGTGAGCCCCGACGAGGACCTCGAGACCGCCCAGGCGCGCAAATTCGCACGCATCCAGGCCAAGCTCGACATTCAGCCCGGCGAGCGTGTCCTCGACGTCGGCTGCGGATGGGGCAGCAATCTCCTCTACCTCGCCGAGCATACCCAGGGCGAATTCTTCGGGATCACGCTGAGTGAACGGCAACGCGAGGAGGCTCTCCGCCGCGCGCGCCTCGCCGGCGTCGCGGACCGCGTGCACATCGACGTCAAGCACATCGAAGATCTCGCCCTCGAGCCCGCCTCGTTCGACGTGGTGCTCTTCAGCGGCAGCATCGTCCACATGCACAACCGCGAGGAGATCCACCGCACGGTCGCACGGCTCCTCCGCCCCTCCGGACGCTTGCTCATCTCCGATTGTTATTATCCTGCCGAGCACCGCGGAGATCGCGAGAGCACGGCGACCGATTACATCTTCGTCGAGGCGCTCGGGTATTGCCGCCTGCTCCACCTGAGCGAGGAGCTCGCCTTCATCGAGCGCGCGGGGCTCGACATCTGCCACGTCGAGGACCTCACGAGCTCGTACGCGCTCACGCTGGAGCGCTGGATCGACAACGTGCGCAAGAACCGCCGCCGCATCGAGGCGATCTCCCCCGGTTTCTCGCGGCTCCTGCAGCAGTACATGACCGTCGCCAAGCTCTCGTTCGCGCGGCGGACGGCGCTCGAATACATGATCCTGGCGACACGAGGCCGGCCGCGGGTCGAGTCCGCGTGGTTCCCCATCGTCCCACCCGCGCATGAAAAGGGGGCGAGATGAACACGAGGACCATCGCCGGGCTGCTGCGCCATCGCGCCGGATCGAGGAGCGACGAGATCGCCATTCGATTCAAGGAGGATACGGGATTCGAGGCGTGGACCTGGCTCCGATTCTGGGAGGAAGCGGTGCGCGTCGCGGCCGGGCTCCGCGAGTCCGGCGTGCGGCCCGGCGACCGCGTGCTCGTGCTCGTGCCCGAGGTGAAGGCCGCGGTCACGACGCTCTTCGGGATCTGGTCACTCGGGGCGGTACCCATTCCCATCGGACTCCCGTTCCGGCTGACCCACATCGAAAGCTTCCTGGAGCAGCTCCGCAAGACCGCGGAAAAACTCTCCGCGCGGGCGCTCGTCACCTCGCGCGCACTCACGGCCTTCGCCGGCGCGCCGGGACCGGTCCGGGTCCTCTGCGCGGAGGAGCTGTCGATCACGCCGCACGGGTTTTCGCCCGATCCCGACGCAGCGCCCGGCCCCGCGTTGATCCAGCTCACGAGCGGGAGCACGGGACATCCGCGCGGCGTCGTCCTCGGGCATGAGCGCCTGATGCTGCACATGGCGTGCATGAGCGAGGCGCTGCCGAGCCACGCGGAATCGGTGGCCGTCTCGTGGCTGCCGCTGCACCACGACATGGGCCTCATCGGCGGGCTGCTCTTTCCGTTCTACAATGGGTTTGTCGCGAACATGCTGGCACCGCAGGATTTCCGGGCCCGGCCGCTCGCCTGGCTGGAGGCGATGTCCTCGCTGCGGGCGACGATCTGCGCGGCGCCTCCCTCGGCGTATGCGCTCGTCCTGCGGCTCGCGCGACGCGCGGCGGAGGCGGGGCTCGACCTTCGGCCCTGGGAATGCGCGATGATCGGCGCGGAGCCCATTTCACCGGGGCTCTTGCGGCGCTTCGCCGAGGCATTCGGCCCCGTGGGGTTCCGCGCGGAGGCGTTTTTCCCGGTGTATGGCCTCGCCGAGGCCACCGTCGCCGTGAGCTTTCCGAAGCTCCTTGCGCCGTCGCGCTTCGCGGTGGTGGATCGCGAAACGCTCGAGCGGACGGGACGCGCCGTCGCGATCGAGCCGGGCCCGCACGCGCTCGAGCTCGTCTGCGTGGGGAAACCGATTCCGCAGACGGACGTGCGTATCACGGGCGAAAACGGCGAGGCCTTGCCCGAGCGGCACGTGGGCGAGATCGAGGTCCGCGCGCCGACCTTGATGCACGAATACCTCGACGACCGGGCGGCGACCGCGGCGGTGTTCCGGGACGGTTATCTGCGCACGGGAGATCTCGGGTATGTCGACCGGGGCGAGCTCTTCGTCACGGGGCGGAAAAAGGACCTCATCATCAAGGGCGGGCACAACCTGCTCCCCTCGGTGATCGAGGAGATCGTCTCCGAGGTCGAGGACGTGCGAAACGGGTGCGTCGTGGCCGTCGGCGTACGCGCGGCGGCGGACGAGACCGAGCTCGTCTACGTGATCGCGGAGACGAAGCTCGATCCAACCGCCCACGACGCGCTCGGCGAGCGGGTGCGCGCCGCGCTGCTTTCGCGCGGAATCGGGGTCGATCGCGTGGTGTTCGTGCCCCCCGGGACCTTGCCGAAGACCACGAGCGGCAAGCTCAGGCGGCGCGCGGTCGCCGAGGCGCTCTCGCAAGGACGCTCGCTCGAATCAACCTGACGTGCGCGCGACGAGTTCGGAGATCCTCTCCATCATCGTCTCCAGGTGCTCCGCGAGGGAATGGTTTGCCCCCGGGATCACCTCGAGCGTGACCGGGCCGGGAAGCTCGCGCGCGAGCGTGCGGACCGCTTCGATGTCCCCCCATTCGTCACGATCGCCCTGGATCAGGAGCAGCGGCTTCCGTGTCTCGTGGAGATAGGAAAAATCGTAAACGTTGATGGGAATCCCGATGCCGATCAGCGCACGGGCCCGCGGATCCGCCGCGCCGGCGCGCAGGCCGACCCAGGCGCCGAAGGAGTAGCCCGCGACGAGGAGGCGGGGGTGCTCGGGGGCGAGGAAATCGATCGCCGCGCGGGTATCGTCCACCTCGCCCACGCCGTCGTCGAAATGGCCCTCGCTCGCCTCGACGCCCCGAAAATGGAAGCGCAGGACCGTGGCCCCCGCGGCGTGGAGGGCGCGCGTGGCCCGGGAAACGACCTTGTTGTAGAAGGTGCCGCCGGACTGCGGGTGAGGATGGCAAACCACGGCCGCCGCCCTCGCGCTCGGGTGGCGCTTGAGGACGGCCTCGATGCGGCCAGCCGGGCCAGGAAGGAAAAATGTGCCGTCGGGGGGGCGCATGCAGCATCCATAACATGCCGATTGTCGCGGGTCGTGAGGGCGCGCGCCGCGACGCCCCTTCCCCGCGCTCGCCATCCGGGCTACACACGCCCGAGACCATGACGCCCCAAGAGCCGCTCTCGCTCGACGCCCTCACCGCCATCGACGGCCTCCTCACGGACGAGGAGCGCATCATCCGCGACACCGTGCGCAGGTTCGTGCGCGAGCGGTATCTGCCGCGCGCCGCCGAGCTCTTCGCGAAGGAGCAGTTCCCAGAGGACCTCATCCCCGAGATCGCCGCGATGGGCCTGCTCGGCGCCTCCCTCCAGGGATACGGCTGTGCCGGCATGAATGCCGTCTCCTACGGGCTCGCGCTCGCCGAGCTCGAGTACGGCGACAGCGGGCTCCGGAGCTTCGTCAGCGTCCAGGGCTCGCTCGCGATGTACCCGATCTGGCGCTTCGGCTCCGAGGAACAGAAAAACAAATACCTGCCGAAAATGGCCGCCGCCGAGCTCATCGGCTGCTTCGGCCTCACCGAGCCGGATGCCGGCAGCGATCCCGGCTCGATGAAGACGCGCGCGCGGCTCGACGGCGATTCGTACGTGCTCACGGGGACGAAGATGTGGATCACGAGCGCGCCGATCTGCGATCTCGCCGTGGTATGGGCGAAGGTCGACGACGGCGACGCCTCGTCCATCCGCGGGTTCATCGTCGAACGCGGGACGAAGGGCTTCGAGACGCCCACGATCCACGGCAAGATGAGCTTGCGCGCGAGCCCGACGGGCGAGATCGTGCTGAACGAGGCGCGCGTGCCCAAGGAAAACGTGCTGCCCGGCGTGGTGGGGCTCAAGGGACCGCTCTCCTGCCTCACGCAAGCGCGCTTTGGCATCTCCTGGGGCGCGCTCGGCGCCGCGCGCGCCTGTTACGAGGCCGCGGTCGCGTACACGCGCGAGCGCGTGCAGTTCGGAAAACCCGTGGCGGCAAAGCAGCTCGTGCAGGAGCAAATCGTGGAGATGGCCATGGACATCGCGAAAGGCCAGATCCTCGCGCTGCATTACGGTCGCCTCAAGGACGCCGGCGCCATCACGCCCGTTCAGGTCTCCTTCTGCAAGAAGAACAACGTGGGCCTCGCACTGCGCGCCGCCCGCAAGGCGCGCGGCCTGCTCGGCGGAAACGGGATCCTGCTCGACTACCCCGTCATAAGGCACGCGCTGAACCTGGAGAGCGTCTACACCTACGAAGGCACCGACGAGGTGCACACGCTGATCCTGGGCAACGCGCTGACCGGCCATAACGCATTCTGAGCGAGCGCCGAGGGCCGCGATCCCGCCCAAAAAGAATGCGCTCGGCGGGCGACCTCTGGCATGATGGAATGCGAGGTCCTTGCCATGTCCACGCGCTCCCCTTCCCCGCCCCGGCGTAGCTTTTTCGGCCGGGCCGGCCGCGCCGCCCTGCTCGGCGCCGTCGCCTTCGCCGCCCTCCCCTCCGGAACGGCCCTCGCTGTCCCCAAGCTGCGAAAGCAGTTCGACGGCCACGGCGATTTCAAGCTGATCGGCAATACGCTCGGGTACGAGTGCGGAAACGTCGGGGTCGCGCCCCTCGTCGGCCAGGTGATCTGCAACGGCAGCGGCGACGGCGCGCCCGATATCCACTGGCGCGCGGACGAGCCCGCCGGCAGCGCCAGCGCGTCCGAGAGCGTCACCGTGGCCGATCAACGCTCGACCGCCGTGCTCACGCTGCCGCCCGGCGCGACCGTGACCTACGCCCGACTCTACTGGGGCGCGCGCTGGGACAACAATGGCACCGCCGACACGAGCGTGACGCTCGAGCGCCTCGGCTCGTTTTCCCAGGCGATCACCGCCGACGACAGCCTCGTGGGCACGAACGTCTCGGGCGGCGTGACCGAGTATTTCTACCAGTCGACCGCGGACGTGACCTCGCTCGTGGCGGCCCAGGGCGGAGGCGCATACCGGCTCTCCGGCGTCGACTCGATCAGCTTCGTCGGCCTCGTGCAGGACCGGCTCTTCGCCGGGTGGTGGCTCGTCGTGTTCTACGAGCTGCCCTCGGAGAAGCCGCGCCACCTCGCGCTGCACGACGGCTTCGATCGGATCGGCGTCACGCCGCAGACGCTCGCGCTCTCGGGCTTCACCGTCCCCGGCGCGGCCATCGACGGCAAGCTCGCCGTCATCGCCTACGAGGGCGACGTCGCGAGCTCCGCCGGCCAGAACGATTACCTGCGCTTCGGAACGGGCGTGCTCAGCGCCGCCAACGACATCATCGACGCGCAGAACCCGATGGGGAACTTCTTCAACGCCTCGCGATCGTGGCTCGGCGCGGCCGTCGCGACGGACGGCGATCTGCCGAAGCTCACGGGCGGGCCCGGCAGCATGAGCGGGATCGATCTCGACGTCGTCGACATCTCCACGAAGATCACGCCGGGCCAGAAGACCGCGAACGTGCAGGTCGGCAATGCTTCGGGCGCAAACGATATCTTCTGGATCGGCGGCTTCGTCTCGTCGATCACCACGCTCCTGCCCGATTTCTCGACGTCGACGAAGACCGCGTCGGACGTGAACGCCGGCAAGCTCGTCGTCGGCGACGAGCTCGAATACGCGATCGCCGTGACGAACAGCGGCAACGACACGTCGATCAACACGCGTCTCGACGACCAGTTGCCCCTCGGCGTGTCGTTTGTCCCGGGCTCGCTCGAGATCGTGCAAGGCGCGAACGCGGGGCTGAAGACGGAGCAGGCGGGCGACGATCAGGGCGAGTACACAGCCGCGACGCGCACGGTCACGGTGCGCCTCGGCGCAGGCGCGAACGCGATCTCGGGCGGCGAGATGGCCCCAGGCGAGACGGCGCTCGTGCGCTTCCGCGTGAAGGTCGAGCCGAACGCGCCCGCGACCCTCTCGAACCAGGCGACGCTCAGCGGCGAAGGCAAACAAGGCGCGCCGTACACGTCGTTCCCGACCGACGGCAACGGCGTGTCGCCGGGCAATCCGCCCACGGTCGTGGTGATCGAGGAGTGCACGACGAACGCCGATTGCGGCGGCGCAACGCCGATCTGCGACACGTCGGGCGATCCGAACGAGTGCGTGGGCTGCACCGAGGACAGCCAGTGCCCCGGCGACAAACCCGTTTGCCACCCGGCGCAGAAGGAATGCGTCTGCGTGCCCTCGGGCATGGAGACGTGCGACACGATCGACAACGACTGCGACGGGACGATCGACGAGGGCTGCAACGACACCGACGGCGACGGGCTACCCGACGACGTGGAGACGATGATCGGCACGGACCCGACCGATCCCGACACGGACAACGACGGCGTGCCCGACGGGCAAGAGCCGCTGCCCGGCGACGACACCGACGGCGACGGGCTCATCAACGCGCTCGATCCGGACAGCGACGGCGACGGGATCTTCGACGGCACGGAAATGGGCCACGACTGCAGCGGTTCCGGGACGAACCCCGCCGCAGGCAACTGCGTGCCCGACGCGGACATGGGCGCGACGACGACCGATCCGCTCGACCCCGACACGGACAACGGCGGCATCCCCGACGGCGAGGAGGACAAGGACAAGGACGGCGCCGTCGATCCGGGTGAAGGAGACCCGAACGATCCGAGCGACGACACGGTCAGTTCGGGCACCGGCGGCATGGGCGGCGCAGGTGGCGCAGGTGGCATGGGCGGCGCAGGTGGCGCAGGTGGTGCCGGTGGCGCAGGCGGCGCAGGCGGCGCAGGCGGCGCAGGCGGCTCCGCGGGCGCAGGCGGCGCAGGCGGAAGCGGCGGACAAGGCGGAGCCGCGGGCAGCGGCGGAGAAGCGCCCCCGAGCGGCTTCATAATCACCGGCGGCGCGTGCTCGACCGGCAAGGCGCCGTCGTCGACGGATCCGCTCGCCTGGGCCCTCGGCCTCGCAGGCGCGGCGCTCGCGCTGCGAAGGCGCCGGAGCCGTTAGCCCGACCCCCGTCCCCCTCTCCCCCATCGGAGGGGGGCGTGGGGCGCGATCGTGGCGAACCCACCACACGTGAAATCGACTTCGCGTCGTGCGCGCGAGCTTCCGCGGCGTCACGATCGCAGCGGAAATGCAGGGCCCAGGGCCCTACGCCCGCGTCGTTTTGATGGATGACCCCAAGAGTCTCACGATGCACAATGTCGGACCGAGCGTGGCAGTAGCTCGTGCTCGGTTTCCACGCACATGGAACAAGCTCCACACATGACGTCTCCGTCGCGGCTCGTTCTGCGCTTCATCTCGGGAAAGTACCAGGGTGGCGAGATCCCGCTGCAGGACGCGCAGGAGCTCGTCGTCGGACGCGCGAGCGACGCGGGCATCGTCCTCGTCGAGGAGATGGTCTCGCGAAGGCACGCGCGCTTCTTGCTCTCGAACACGGATCTCACGATCGAAGATCTCGGCTCGACGAACGGCACGTTCGTGAACGGCGAGAAGATCCAGAAGAGCACGCTCAAGGAAGGTGACCGCGTGCTCATCGGCACGAGCATCCTCAAGGTGGTCTCGGCCGACACCGCCGTCGCCGCCGCCGGCTCGCGCCGCAAGATGGAGCCGCCCCGCCCCTCCGTGGCGCCCCGCGGCCCCGCACGCTCGATGTCCGGCGCGATCGAGGAGATCCCGCTGCCCGACCTCCTGCAGCTGCTCGGCACCTCGAAGAAGAGCGGCGTCCTCGTGATCACCTCGGACGACGACGTCGGAAAGATCTTCCTGCACCGAGGCATCGTCACGTACGCCGAGATCAACGCCGACGACGTGCCGCCGCTCAAGGCGGCCATCCGCATCCTCGCGTGGACGCGCGGAACGTTCGACTTCGATCCGCCCGAGGAGCGCACGCTGCCGGTGACGATCAATCTGTCCGTGCAGGAGCTGCTCATGGAGGGCCTGCGGCAGATCGACGAGCTCAACGCGCTCCGGCACAAGCTGCCGGATCTCGATACGCGGCTCACCGTGCCGCACCCGCTCGGGCCCTCGCTGCGTGAGCTCTCGCCGACGGAGATCGAGGTCTTCCAGCTCGCGTACAACCACGGGCACCTCGCCCTCGTGCTGAACAAGAGCCAAGCGACGGATCTCGACACCACGCAAGCCATCATCAAGCTGATCAACGCCGGCTATCTGCGGAAGGGCTGACGCGCCCGGACAAACGCGCGTCCGGACAAACCGTTGTCGCCCCAAAGAAAAAGGCCACGGGAGCGAATCCCGTGGCCTTTTCGTTTCGAGTGATCTCCTCACCCCCGGCCCCTCTCCCGAAGGAGAGGGGTGGGGGGAAGGCGTCTTCGATCAGTCGTAGATGCCCTTCATCGTCGGGTCGGCAAGGCCGTACGCCGCGAGGGCCTGACGGATGAAGAACGGCACCTCGGCGTAACGCGAGAGCTTGACGCAAGCGCGGTTCGCCGTGCAGGTGCAGCCCGTGTTGTCGGCAGCGGTGCAACGATCGGCCGACGACTGGATCGTCGAGTCGAACTTGACGAGCGGCGCGCCGTAGTTCGGCGACGTCGCGTCACTGTTGGTCCGCGCCTTGTACCAGTCGACCGTGCCGTCGTTGTTGTAGTCGACCTCGTCGACCACGTACGCCTGCTGGAGCAGATCGTTCGCGTACTGGAGGACGCGCGCCGAGATGCCCTTCTGGACGGTCTTCTCGTACTTCGTGCCCGCGAAGAGGGTCTCGGTGCCGATGGTCTTGGCGACGTACACCTTGCCCGTCGGATCGTGGAACTCGATGCGAGCGTCGAACTCGGGATCGCCGTCCACGCCCTGCTCCCACAGGCGGAGCATGTTGATCCACCACTGCTGCTGGTTCTCGGGCAGATAGTTCATCGTCCAGGCGATCAGGAACTTCTGCTGCTCCCAGCCGATCTGACCGTCGATGGGCATGAGCGTGTCGACGTTGATCGACTCGCCCTCGAAGACGCCCGGATCCCAGCCGACCGCCGAGCAGACCGTCGAGCCGTCGCCGGGGAAGCAGACCTGCGGGCCCTCCGCCGGCCACCAGCTCGTCCAGCCGAGCGGCGTCGTCGGGAACTTCTGCGGATCGGTGATGGGCGTGTTGTTGTTCGCCTTGACCCACGCGCCCTTGAGCATGTCGTCGCCGGTCAGGTTGTTGCCCAGCCACCGGCGATAGCCATCGGGGAACACGTCCGCGAGCGAGACCGCGCGGTAACGAGCGTCGAGGAAGTCCTGACGCGAGGCGCTGATGAAGTTGTCGACCGACTCGGTGAACAACATCGAGGCCCACGCCTTGTCGTAATACGACCCGGCGTTGATCGTGTACTCGGAGTCGTAGTCGTTGCCCTTGTCGTCCGCGAGGGCGTTCTCGAGCGGCCTGCCGCCGATGCCGATCGCCGCGGGACCCGCGGGGCTGTTGTCCGAGCGATACCCCGTGGCGCCGTTCGGCACGACGAGGACCGTGGGACCCGGCTGCGAGTAGATGTCGTCCGTCGAGCGGAGGACGAGATCGTTCGCGACCTTGTGATGCTCGCCGTACTGCGGGCGAGCGACCTGGCGCGCGAAGTGATCGAACGCGAGGCCCGAGGCCAGGATGTTGTCCTGGTAGAACTGCTTCGCGATCGAGGGCCACTCCGAGTTGAAGTCGAAGCCGGACTCGAGCGCGAAGTCACGGTAGATGTTCACGAGCAGGCCGAGGCCCTTGGCCGCGTCGCGCATCTTCGTGTTGTACCGCTCGAGCGTGCGCATCGCCGAAGCGCGGACGCTGAAGCTCTGCCGGTTGCGGCGGTAGTTGTCGAAGATGTGCCCGACTTCCTGCTGCGTGATGAAGAAGTTGAAGAGCTCGTAGACGTCCGCGCCGTTGTCGTGGCGGTAGACGGCGACGTTGCCGAGGTCGGCCCAGCGGTCCGTGGCGAAGCCGTAGGGGACGCGCGTGCGCTTCGTCGCGTCGACGGAGCTCCAGCGACGGCTGAAGTCCGCGCCGTTGTCGCGCATCGACTGCCACGGCATGTAGTCGACCTTGCGCGTCTTGCACTTGGAGTACTCGCCGTTGACCTTGACGATCAGGCCGTCGAGCAGCGGGTCCCACTTGCCGAGGCGCCCCTCGTCCCAGTCGGCCGGCTTCAGGCGCTGAACCTGCTCCTCCGTGAGCGAGGTGCAGCTAGCCGCGTCGAGCATCTTCCACGTCCGCTGGAGCTGGGAGTAGTGGATGTTCGCGTTGCCGTTCGACGTGTACTGGTAGCCGATGATGCCGCCGAAGCCGTCCATCTTGTCGAGGGTGGCGCGGCCGAGCGGTTTGTCGGCGTTCATGTCCGGGTCGGCATGCACCGCGACCGTCTGGCCGTAGAACATGCGCGCCGCGGCGAAGTCGTACGCGGAGAGGCCGATGAAGTCCTGCGTGACCTCACCGCCGTACTCCATGATCGACTGGTGCATGAACATGGAGAGGAGCTGATCACGCTCGTTCGCCGTGACCTGGTCGAAGTAACGCGGCCCGACGCAGTTCTCGCTCTCGGCCTCGCTCTTGAGGTCGTTGCACGCCGCCGTGACCTTGCCGTTCTTCGTGCGGAGCTGCCAGTACTGCGGGCGGAAGCCCCAGGCGTCCGACGAGCTCACGAAGTTGTGGCGCAGGCCGATGGAGTGACCCATCTCGTGCGCGATGACCGAGTAGTGCGCCTTCTGCGCGATCCAGTTGCGGATCGCCTCGGCGCGGTCGAGCTGGTCCTGCCTCGAGTTCGTCATCGGATCCGCGAACGTGCCGTACGGCGCGCCCGTGCGCGGATTGATGGCGTCCTTGAACTTCGACTGGATCGCTTTGTCGAGCGAGGTGAGGCCGATCGGCGAGGGGAAGGTCGCCTGCATGATGCACATGCCACGCTCGGCGAGGGCGACCTCCTTCAGGCGCGCGATGTCACGCTGCACCTGCGGGTGATTGCCGCGCAGAGGCGAGGCGAAGTTCATCACGGCGTCGTTCACCGGGAGCTTGTCCGTGCCGGCGAGCTGCTGCATCGCCTTCGTCGTGAGCTCCGCCTCCATCGGCGAGCCCGCCGCGCGCTGGCGACGCGCCTCGTAGACCGGGCGGTTGGCCGAGGGCGCGAGCGCGTCGGCGCGCACGTCCTTGACCATCTGCTTCACGTTCTCGAGCGACTCGGCGAACTCGGGCTTCGTGACGATCGAGCCCTCGCCGCTCTCGACGGCCTTCATCTTGTCCGGCATGACGCCCGCGCCGCCGAGCACGCGACGCGAGAGGTCCGCCTGGCTCATCTGCGGGAGCACGCCCGTGCCGCCCGCCGCCTCGCTGGCGACCGCCCAGTCCTTGACGTACGTGCCCTCGGTAACCTGGTCGGTCGAGAGCTCGCCGTTCAGGTACCGCATCTGATCGACGAGGCCCTGGCTGAAGAGGTCCGTGACGTGCGACCAGACGTTCGCGCTCGCCGCGATCTTCTCGCCCGTGAGCGGATCGTCCGAGTCCGTCATGATGCCCCACGGCGAGGGCGTCTGCGGCGTCGGGATGACGTTGATCTGGTGGTAGCGCAGGTCGCCCATGCGCACCGAGCGCCCCGCCGGGCCGCAGGCCGGATCGTCGGTGTCGAGGACCGGGCTGTGGCAGAGCATGATCATCTGCTGCATCTTCGCGACAGCGATCACGCCCGGATCGATGCCGCGCTCGGCGCCGAGCTGATCCGCGATCGCCTCGCAGTTGCGACCGTCGTTCGTCTTGCCGGCACGGCAGGCGTCGACCTCGTGGGAGAGCTGGATCAGATCCCAGTTGTCGTCCATCTGGCCGTGGTACATCGGGAACTGGCCGTCGCACGCCCCGGGATCACCGCCCGTCGCCTTGCACTCGGCGTTGCGCGCGGACATGACCGCGGCGCGCATCGCGACGTCCCACTCGTGCGTCGCCCAGTCGGTCGACTCGTAGTACGACTGGTCCGACTCCGCGGTGTAGTACCAGGGCTGCGGGACCTCCTTGCGCAGGCGATACGGCAGCGTGCAGCGCTGCTTGAACTCGTCGCAACGCGAGCCCGCCACGCCCGTCCGCTGCGTGACCTCTTCGCACTCGTCCTCGGTGCCGTTGCCGTCCGCGTCGCGGTGCGGATCGTCGCCCGCGAGCGTCTTTTCGGGGACGAAGCACGCAATCTCGCCCGTCATCTTCTCGGGATCAGCGTAGTAGTGGCTGCGCTCCCAGATGTTGTAACGCGCGGCGAAGCGGTACCACTTGTCGTCGCTCATGCCGTAGTTGCGGGCGTAGCCCGAGCGATCGACGGTGAACGCGCCGTACGCGCTGAAGCGCTTGCCGTCCCAGTTGACCGGCTCGTAGTCGCGATCGACCACGCGGCGGAAGGACTGGCGAATCGTGAGCTCGACGGGGTTACAGGTACCGGAGGGCGCCGAGCCGCCGAAGAAGTCGTTGTCGAGGTAGCAGGCCGGGAACTTGTCGATGCCCCAGCCGAGGTGGCTGAGGTCGATCATCTTGGGCTTCGCGAACGCCTTGTTCGTGACGTCGAAGTAGCCCGTCTCGGGATCGAAGTGCGGCGCGTCGGGATCGTTCGGATCGCTGACGTAGTAGTCGAGCGGCTCGTAGTCGACGCCGCCGTAGACGCCGAGCATCGACAACGTGTCGTAATCGTACGAATCCACGTTGAGGTTCTTGCTCCAGTCGACGCGGAAGTACTCGCGCTCGTACCAGGGCCTGTCCGAGCCGTTCTCGACGAGGACGTTCAGCTCCTCACCCGTCGTCGGGTTGTACTCGTAACGAATGTCGAAGTGCGACTGGATGGGGTACGCGACCACGATCACGCCCTGATCCGTCGACGGGCCGACGCCCTTCTTGCCGTCGGTGTCCTGGATGCGCTCGTAGCTCAAGCGCCCGATCAGGAGGTCCTCCGTGATCTGCCACTTCAAGCGCGCGACGGGCTGCGCGTACGTGGACGTGAACAAACCGTCCTGCGCCGCGCCGTAGCCAACGTCGACCACCGTGCCCTGTGTCCAGAACTCGGGGTTGTCCGCGTCGCTGTGCAGGTCTTCACCGACGAAGAACGACTTCGCCAGCGCGTTCGCCTGCACGCGGTTGATGGGGTCTCGCTCTTCGGCGCACCCGAGCGCCCCACCAGCGAGGAGCCCGAGGGTGGCCACGAAGGCGACCCGTATCCTCATCCATCTCATCGAAGGTCCTCCTTGCACTGCCGATCCGAAGCCCGCCAAAAGCCCACGCGAGCGGGTCCCTACCCGATCAGCGGGACTGAAAGCACGTTTGATGCCACATCGAATTTCCGGGCGTTTTCAAGCACTTGCTTGTTGAAGCACGGGGCCCCGCCCGGATCCCCGTTAAAGCTCTGACACGACGATCGCTAACTCTCGCCCTCCCCCCGCCCCCCGAGGCGCGTGTGTTGCGACATCCGTAGCTCGACCGCGCGCGCATGCGCATCCAGGCCCTCCGCACGCGCGAAGTTCGCGATGTGGGGCCCATGACGGAGCAGCGCGGGCGCGCCGTAACGAATGATGCTCGCCCGCACGACGAAGTCGTACACGCCGAGCGGAGAGCCGAAGCGCGCAGCCCCGCCCGTGGGCAGGACGTGCGAAGGCCCCGCGAGGTAGTCACCAGCCGCGACCGGCGTCATGCCGCCGAGCAGCGCAGCACCTCCGCCTTCGACGGCGTCGAAGAGCGCCTCGGGATCAGCGACGTGATACGCGACGTGCTCGCCCGCGACGAGCGAGGCGATCTCCGCGAGGCGCGCAAGGCTCGGGACGACGAGCGCGACGCCACGCGTGCGCATCGCTTCACCCGCGATGGAGTCGCGCGAGAGCGCCGCGAGCTGCGGTCCGAGCTCGGCGACGACAGCTTCGGCGAGCGCGCGAGACGTCGTGACGAGGACACACCACGCAGCCTCGTCATGCTCGGCCTGCGAGAGGAGATCGGCCGCGACGATGGCGGGCTCGGCCGTGTCATCGGCGAGCGCGACGATCTCGCTCGGCCCCGCGATGCCGTCGATGTCGACGTCGCCGTAGACGAGCTTCTTCGCGCAAGCGACGTAGATGTTGCCGGGTCCGACGATCTTGTCGACGCGCGGCAAGCTCGCCGTGCCGTACGCGAGCGCGGCGATGGCCTGCGCGCCGCCCGCGTCGAGGATGCTCGTGACGCCAGAGAGGTGCGCGGCCGCGAGGAGGCGATCGTCGGGCGCGGGCGTGGCGAGGACGATGTCACGCACACCAGCCACGCGCGCGGGGATCGCCGACATGAGCACGCTCGACGGATACCGAGCCTTGCCGCCGGGCGCATACACGCCGACCCGCGCGAGCGGGCGCACGCGCATGCCGAGCTCGACGCCGTCTTCTTCGTAACGGAAGCCGGTCTCGCGCTGATGCTCGTGGTAGCGGCGGATGCGATCGGCCGCGAGCTCGAGCGCGGCGCGGAGGTCCGGCTCGAGGCGCGCGAGCGCGGCGGCGCCGTCGAACGTACGGATCAAAAGCGATTCGGGACGACGACGCTCGAACCGCTCGACGTAGCGGAGGACCGCTTCATCTCCCTCGGCGCGGACGGCCGACACGATCGCTCGAACATCTTGCTCGACCGCGCCGAGATCATCGGCGCCGCGCGCCACGAGTCGGCCGAGGCTCGCGGCGAACGCTTCCGTTCCGTCGATGTGAATGGGGATCATGCGGCAGCGAGCGCGCTGCGAATCAAGGGGATCGCAGCCGAAGCTCGTGCCGTACCACGTTCTTTTTTCGGCACATAGGCCCGATCGGGGCCTACGCCCGCGGCTTTTTCACCGGACGGAAGGGTCGTTCCCGGAAGAACGACCCCTCGCAGGCACCCAGGACATCGTTCGGAACGATGTTCTAGGTCCAGTGACCCGCGCGCAGCGCAGCCGAGTCGAGCGTCTTGATCTTCGGCGCGAGCGCCTCGCGGAAGATCGCCTCGTCCTCGTCGTCGAGCACTCCGCTCCCGAAGCCGGTCGCGACTTCCATGCTCGTCGCGAGGATCCGCAGGAACTGCTGAAAGCTCGACGCGCAGAGCACGGGCTTGATCGTGTCGGTCCCGAGCATGCACGTGAAGATGGGGCAGTCCCCCTCGGCGTCGAGCTTGCTCGTGTCCAGGAAGTACGGATCACCGAGCAGCGCGCTGCGGCCGATGATCACCCAGTTCTTGCGCCAGTTCGGGATCTCTGCCGCGGGTTTGCCCCCGAGCGTCTGCTCGTCGGCGAGCTTGTGCGACGGGAAGAGCCGCACACGCTCGACGGGGGTCACGCTCTCGACGTCCGTCGGATCGGCGGCCGCGAGGAAGGCGCGATACCGCGCAGGGATCCTGAAGGTCTTGCGTAGCTCATCGATCGCCGCCGGCTCCGCCTTGCCGAAGCTGACCGGGATACCCCGCTTGGCGAAGATTTCCTTGAGCGCCGCAACCGATTCGGCCAGGTCGCTGTCCACCGAACCCATCCTCCGTCTCGCGGGTCTCGTACACGTCCGAACGCCTGGGAAGACCAGAGCTACGTCCGCCGTGCCGAACCCATACGCCGGAACCACCGGCGCGCGTAGGAATACCCCGCACGGGGCCAGGTAGTGTAACAGAAAAATGATGGTCGACACCGCCTACGCCGAGAGCCGGTACCGGGCCGCCGAGATTCCCCACCGCTACGGGCCGGGAGTCCATCTGATCGACGACCCGTTCGCCTGGACCCTTTTGACCCGAGCTTGCTCGCCGGACACCGGACAGCCGGACATGGGACGCCTGGTCCGCATGCTCTATGAAGGGCTCGCCCGCATCGTCCTGGCCACGGAGTTCCCCCGCGCCCGCGTGGACGTCCCCACCCGCATGGCCGTCTCGCACCCGCAGGCCGTCTACCGAGGCACCGCCCTCGCCAGGACCACCAAAGCCGTGACGGTGGGCATCGCGCGGGCCGGGACGATGCCGTCGCAGGTGGTTTTCGACCTGATGAACGAGGTGCTCGACCCGAACCTCGTGCGGCAAGACCACCTGTTCATGAGCCGGCAGACGGACGCCCAGGGCAAGGTCATCGGCGCGACGTGGCACGACGCGAAGATCGGGCGTGACGTGGGCGATCGTTACGTGCTGTTCCCCGATCCGATGGGCGCGACGGGCTCGTCGATGGTCAGCGCGGTCTCGTTTTACAAGAACTCGCTGGAAGGGAAGCCGGCGAAGCTCATCGCGATGCACCTGATCGTGACGCCCGAGTACATCCGGCGCGTGCACGCGGAGCATCCGGATCTCGCGGTGTACGCGTACCGGCTCGATCGCGGGCTCTCGCCGCCGGCCGTGCTGCGCACGGAGCCCGGCACGAGCGAGGAAGAGCGCGGGCTCAACGAGGTGCAGTACATCGTCCCCGGCGCAGGCGGCGTGGGCGAGATCCTGAACAACGCCTGGGTTTGAAGCAGGAGCGCGCCTCGACTACCGCCGCGTCCTCGGGTTGTGGACGGCGACCATCGCGCGGTAGTCGAGCGCCTTCTCCGAACGCGAGACGGGCGGGCGCAGGTCGGGGAGCATGTGCTCGAGGCTCTGCACCATCGCGCCGAGCTCGCTCGCCGACGCAGCGCGGCCCTGCGTGAGCTCGCGGTAGGCCTCGGCGATCGCGGGGATGCCGCGGCCGGAGACGTGGCCGCGGCGCGAGAGGTCGAGGTAGCTCCGGCCGAGCGCAGCGCCGTCGAAGTTGTGAGACGCGACGAGGTCCTGCGCGACACGCAGCACGGCGCGATCCGGGATGCGGCCGTCCTCGTGCAGGACGAAGGCAGCCTGCAGGTAGTTGTAGAACGGGACGACGCGCGCGCCGTAGAGGCGGAAGTCCGACGGCGACGACTGCCGATCGAGGTGAATCAGGATGCGCTCGACGACAGGGCCCTTCTCGACGTAGCCGGCGAAGCGGACCGCATCGAGGATCGTGTCCTCGTACGCGCCGCCCGCGCGCATGATGTCGACGAGCTCGTCGGGCTTGACGTGGCCCTCGCACACGTCGGCATAGAGCGAGTAGACGAACGCGTCGGCCTCGGCGTCGTCGCCGAGCAGGACCTCGCGCACGAGATCACCGTCGTCGTCGCGCACGGAGCCGAGCTCGCAACGGCGACGGAGGAGCGCCGGCAGCTTGTAGCCGAGCTGGCCACGCAGCGCGCGGAAGCGCAGGCGCAGGATGTTCTGGAGGTTCGGCTTGAGCGTGAGCGAGGCCCAGCGCGCGCCGTCGAGGCGGAGCTTCTGCTCGATGCGCGTGCGGAGCTGCTCGGGGCTGCCGGAGAGGATGTGGATCTCCACGCCCGCGCGGCCGAGCTCGCGGAGGAGCGCCGCCGCGCCGGGGACCGTGCGCTTCTGATCGGGGCGCTCGATCGCGGTGCGGACGAGGTCGCGCACCGTGTCGAAGTCGGTACGTAGATAGGTCTTGTCGAGGTCCCAGCGCGCGACGAAGGGACGAGACGCGCCGCGCGGGGCGGAGGTTCCGGGCGCGGGGCCCTCGGGGACCACGCGTCGCTCGTTCACCCCGCGTTCCATTCGGCACGCATGCGCTCGAGGGAGCCCATGAGATCACTCGACCCGAGCGTTCGCGCGAGGTCGAGCGACTGATTCAGAAAAGCGAGCGATTCCTTCGCGCGCCCGCGCTCGTGCGCGACGAAGGCGAGCGCCGCGAGCAGGCGCGCGCGCTCGATGCCACCCGCGGCAAGATCGAGCGCTTCGCGCAAGACGCCGTCGGCGTCGGTCAGCGCGGAGGCGCGGGCGAGTGCCTCGCCGAGCTTGCGGCTGAAGATGATCACGGCCTTCTCGGGCTCGTCGAGCTCGCCGCGGAAGAGCTCGCGGCGCGCGAGGTCGAGGCCGCGGCGGAGCGCGAGGATGGCCCCCGCGCGGTCCCCACGCTCGCCCGCGCGATCGGCAACCTGCTCGAGGAGCATGAGCGCCTCGAAGGTGTCCTGCGCGTGGGAGGCGTGGAGCGCGCGGACCTCGAGCGGCAAGGGCAGCGGCTCGCCGTCGCGGCCCACGAGCGCGCGCGCGTGGAGGTCCCGGCGGACGGCGACGGGCGTCGTGGCGAGCGCGATCTCGCGGAGGAGCGGGTGCGCCGCGCGGAAGCCACCGAGCTCCTGCTCGATCATGCCCGACGCACGGAGGACGGCGAGCAGCGTGCCCGTGTTGCGATCCGAGGGCAAAAGCCGCTCGATGTCCTCCATCTGCGCGTCGTCGCCGAGCACGGAGACGGACTGGAGCACGCGGCGCGCTTCCGGCGGGAGGCGCTCGATGCGCTGGGCCACGAGATCGCCGAGGCGCGCGGGCGGGTTCGTGCCGCCCTCGGAGGAGAAGCGGAGAAACTGATCGAGGTAGAGCGGCGAGATCGAGCGCCCGCCGCCCTGGCCGAGGGTCGCCGCCATGGGCGGACTCACCATCTGCGAGACGAGGTCGAGCGGGAGACCTTCGAGCACACGCGTGGCGCCTGCCCAGCCAGGATCGAAACCGGGCAGGTGCGTCGAGACGACGAGCAGCGGGTGGATCGGCGGCTCGGCGACGACGTCGGCGAAGGCGTTGCGGCTGGCGCCGTCGACGGCGTGTAGATCGTCGATCGCGAGCAGGACGAGGCGCCCTTCGTTGCTCTCGTGCGCGCGCATGATCGCCCAGCGCAGGGCCTCGGCCGCGGTGAAGCGGCGATCGTCCGGCTGCACGATGCCCGCGGGGGGCTTCGACCACATGTTCACGCTCGGCTGCGGCGCGCTGCGGTCCTTCTTGCCGAAGATGGCCATGAGGCCGGCGCGCGCCTCGGGCGTCGCGCCGCGCCACTCGTGCGGCTCTCCACCGCCGGGCGGCAGCGACGCGAGCGCCACGATCGACTCGCGCAGCACGTGGTAGCCGACGTCGGCGCCCCATGGATCGGGGCGCGTGAGCACGACGAAATCGCCCGCCACGGAGGCGAGGTGGATGAACTCCTGGAGCAGGCGCGTCTTGCCCGAGCCGCCCTCGCCGACGATACGCGCGGTCGCGAGCGTGCGATCGACGTCGAAGCGGAAGCTGTCGAGCCACTCGAGATCACGCTCGCGGCCAACGAACGGCAGCGGCAGCTCGGGCAAGCTCGACATGCGCACGCGCGGCGGCGGGCCCGCGGAGACGGGCGGCGCGATGCGTCGGGGCTGGCTCATGGGCGGCTGAAGCGAGATCCGCGCGCCGCACTCGCCGCAGAACTTCTGGTTGCGCGGCGCGATCGTGCCGCACGACCCGCAGGCAACGCCGGGCTCGTCGGCCGAGGGCGGCGCTCCACGATCGAGCATCGTCGCGGCGGCGCGCAGCGCGATCGTGAACTCGTCGGCCGTCTGGTAGCGGCGACAGACTTCTTTCTCCATCGCGCGAAGGGTCACGTCGACGAGCGAAAGCGGGATGTTGCGCGCCGGCGCGACGTCGAGCGGGTTCGGCGGGGGCACCGTGAGGTGCATCAGCACGACCTGCGTGGGCGACTCGGACTCGAACGGCAGTCGCCCCGTGAGGAGCTGAAAGAGCAGCACGCCGCACGTGTAGAGATCGCTGCGCCCGTCGATCGGATCGCCGCGCCCCTGCTCGGGCGACATGTAGTCGGGGGTGCCGCAGACGATGCCGGGGCTCGTGATGTGCGTGCTCGGCACCTCGCGCATCTTCGCGAGGCCGAAATCGACGACCTTCACGAAGTCGCCGCCCGTGCGCATCGGCTCGAGCACCACGTTCTCGGGCTTCAGATCGCGGTGGATGATCCCGAGGTGGTGCGCTTCCGCGAGGCCCGCGAGGACCTGGCACATGACGTCGACGATGCGGCGGAACGGGAGCGGCCCCTCTTCGTAATCGACCCGCGCGAGATCCCGGCCGCGCAGGAACTCCATCACGAGGTAGAGCTGGTTTCCGCTCTTTCCGAAGTCGAAGACGCTGACGATGTTCGGATGGTTCAGCCGACTCGCTGCGCGCGCCTCGGTGATGAAACGGACCGAAGCGCTCTCGTCGCCGAGCAGGTGCGGGTGGATGATCTTGACGGCCACCGTGCGGCCGAGCGCCTTCTGCTCGGCGCGATAGACGCGCCCCATGCCGCCCACGCCGATGAGCTCGAGGATGACGTAGCCGCCGGGCAGCGTCGTGCCGAGCAGCGGATCGTCGGCGCGTGTTTGCAGCTCCGAGATCGGAAAACCGCACACATGACAAAACCGGTGTGCCGGATCGCACGCAGTGGCGCACTGGGGGCAGAGGACATCCGACACGCGCCGCAAGGTACCACGGTCGGGGCCGAGATTGGGCCGGTTCTGTCAAGCGGACGCCGCCCCCCAACAACTGGTAGGTCCGCTCTGCGATCGGCTAACCTGCGGGCCGATGCCAACGCCGCGCCTCCGTCTCGGTCAGCTCCTCGTCGATGCAGGGCTGCTCTCGCAGCAAGACCTCGACGAGGTTCTCGCGCTCCAGAAAACCGACGGGCGACGCCTCGGCACATTGCTGGTGGAGCGAGGGTTCATCAACGAGACCCAGCTCACACAGATCCTCTCGCATCAACTGAGCGTCCCTTGGGTCTCGCTGCTGCACATCGAGTTCTCGCGGCAGCTCTTGAACCTCGTGCCGCACCACGTGGCCGAGCGCTTCTGCGTGGTGCCGATCTACGTGCGCCACGTGCGCGGGCAGGGGCAGACGCTCTACGTCGCGATGGACGATCCCTCGAACGAGGAGGGCCTGCGCGCGTGTGGCGAGCACTCGGGGCTGCCGGTGAAGGCGATGATCGCGCCGCCGAGCGACATCCGGAACGCGATCCGCGTCTACTACGACGTGCAGCCCAGCGCGCCGCCCGCGCCGCTCGCGCAGCTATCGCCCGCCGAGGGCGCGCCCATCGTGGAGCGCGACACGACCCCCGACGGCACGAGGCCCGAAGCCGCGGCCGAGTCGAGCCTCGCCATCGTGGAGACGCCGGCCGTGCCGTTCGCGGCGCCAGCGCCAGCGGAAGGGCCATCGGTCGAGGTCGCGGAAGTCACCGTGAGCTCGTTGGAGGTCCCAGGTTCGGATCCCGATCGCTCGCCGGCAAAGCCGCAGCCGAGCGCAGCGCGCAGCGCGCCGAGGACGCCGCCTCCGCCGACCACGCAGGACGCCGTCACGCTCGCCGAGGCGGCCGCGCTCCCGCCGGCGCGCGGCAAGATGCCCTCGGCGCCCGATGTGCCGCCGCCGCCGACGCTGCCGGATCCGGGCGCGCAGTCGCCGCAGCTCGAAGAGGTCGCCGCGAAGACACGCGTGTCGATCGTGGAGGCGCGGCCCCTGCCGCCGCCGTCGGAGCGGCTGCGGCGGGTGCTCGAACTCACGGATGATTCGCAGCCTCCGACGCTCGACGAGGGCTCCCTGCCGCCGAGCTCGCAGCCGGTGGACACGATCCCCGAGCCGCGAGGCCGCGCACCGCGCATGATCGCGCTGACCTTGCTCGACGGCACGACGATCTCGCTGCCCGCGCCGCGCAAGCAGAAGCAACGCGTGCCGACGCTCGCGCAGCCGTCCGGAGGGCCGTCGGAGGAGGAGCTGCCGCCGTCGACGCTGGGGGCCGAGGACGAGCGCGCCGGGCTCACGGCGCGAGATCTCGTGGCGGCGCTGCGCGCGGTTTGTCACGGCGCGGACGCGAACCAGATCCTGGGGCCGAACCTGCGCTGGGAGGCCATCGCGGCCGCGCTCCTGTCGGTGCTGCTGCGCAAGGGGCTCGTCGCCGACTGGGAGTTCGTCGACGAGCTCAAGAAGATCTGAGGGGGTATTTTGCAGCGTTGCGCCGGGGTTTCACCCCGGGCCCGACCAGGGGCTGTTCGCCCCTGGACCCGAACCAGGGCGCAGCCCTGGACTTTTTATCGACCGCGGTGCGGTCGATGCAAGGTTAGCTGCTCTCGCCTTCGCGGAGGACGCCGGCGCGGGCGAGTTCGTCGATCTCCGCGTCGGAGAAGCCGGCCTCGCGGAAGACCACGCGCGTGTGCTCGCCGGAGCGCGGTGGCGGGGCGAAGGCGACGTCACGCGGCGTGACCGGGAGCCGGATCTGCGGGATGTCTCCACGCGAGCTCGGGATGTCGAAGAAGAGCTCGCGCGCCTTCATGAGCGGATCGTCACGGAGCTCGTTCGGACGCACCACCGGCTCGAGGCAGCAATCATGGCTCGCCGCGATCGCGATCCACTCGTCGCGGGTCTTCTGGGCGAAGGCATTGCGCACCGTGGCCTTGATCTCGGCCTGGTGCGGCCCCGGCAGAAGCGCCTCCATGCGCGGCTCGATCCCAGCCGCGGCGCAGAACGACATCCAGAACTTCGGCTCCAGCGCGCCGAGCGCAAAGGGGTGGCCGTCCTTCGAGACGTACGTGCCATAGGGCGCGATGCCGCCGACGAGCGCGTCGGTGCCGCGGGGCAGCGTCTCGCCCGCAAGCGCGGCGCCGATCGTGGCCGTGGCGAAGCCGAGGATGCCGTCGGTCATCGAGATGTCGAGCACACGCCCCTCACCCGTGCGATCCCGCTCGGCGAGCGCGGCGAGGATCGCGATGACGGACCACATGCCCCCGCTCACGTCGGCGAGCTGGAAGCCGGGCGGCTGCGGCGGGCCATCCTCGGGGCCTTGGGCGCCGAGCAGGCCGCCGCGCGCGAGGTAGTCGATGTCGTGCCCGGCGCGGTGCTTGAGCGGCCCGTCCTGGCCGTAGCCCGTGAGCGCGCAGATGACGAGCTTGGGGAACTTCGCACGGAGCACGTCGTGCCCGAGGCCGAGGCGATCGAGGACGCCGGGGCGGAACTGCTCGAAGAGCACGTCGTACGAGCCGACGAGCCGCTCGAACGCCGCGCGTCCTTCGGGCCGCTTGAGGTCGAGCAACGCGCTGCGTTTGCCGCGGTTCAAGAGCTGGAAGGCCGCGGACTCGCCGGCGACTGCGGGCGGCATGTGCCGGAGGTAATCGCCGCCGGCAAGGTCCTCGATCTTGTCCACGGTGGCGCCGAGATCGGCGAGCACGAGCGTCGCGAAGGGGCCGGGCAAGAGCCGCGAGAGATCCAGGATCCGTTTGCCGACGAGAGGGCGCATGCGTTTTCCTTATGAGGTCAAAAGAAATGAACGGCAGATGAAAAGAAGGCCGGCGGCCCTCGGATGGATCCGAGCACGCGCCGGCCTCTTCCCGGGCTCGGGATCGATCAGAGCTCGAAGAGCTTGTTCAGCTTCATCCCGAGCGCCGGGTTGCCGACCATCTTGAGCTTGCCGGCGAAGTAGAGCTGCATGCCGTTCGCCTGCGGGTTCTCGTAGAGCTTCTGGAAGTCGCTCGACGCGATGGTGACGACCAAGTCGGCGCCGCCGGGGTTGCCCGCCTGGGAGCTCGGGCCCGTGGCCGTCAGGTCGAGGAACCACTCGCCGCCGCCCTCGCCCGTGACGACGAACTGGTACTTGCCGCCGATCGCCTTCGCCCCGTCGGGGTTCTTGGCGATCTTCGCGGGGACTTCTTCGTTGAAGAGCTTCTGAATGTCGACGGCCATGGGTGCCTCCGGGCAGCGATGCGCCGATGTCGCCGGCGCGTTCTAGCGTTGGCCGGGTGTAGCCGCGAGCGACGTGCCGCGTCAAGCGGCGGCGAAGACAATGGTTTGGCGGCAAAATTGCGCTTCGACTACGCGCGCGCCCGAGACGGCTGCTGCGAAGCGCGCGGGGCCCTGTCGAGGGCCGATCGCACGGGCAAGACGAAGAGCCGATCGATCGCGACCCGCGCATCGCGAGGCGGCGGCTCCTCGGGCGGCGCCTGCATCAGGCGCAGATCACGCAGGAGGGTGCGATCGAGGTCGCTCTCCTCGCCGAACTCGTAAGGCAGGATGGAGGGCAAGAGCGCGACGAGCACAGCCTCGCTCCCGCCCTGCCGGATCGACGTTCCTTGGTACACGGCGACGGCCTGACCAAAGGCCTCCTGGAAAACGAAGGGTCGCCACTCGAGGGGCGCGGTGAGGTCGAAGCGGCGCTCGCCCACCACGAGCTCGCGGCCATCGAGCGTGAGCGGCGCGCCCCGCGCATCCGAGAGGACGAGGCGCTCGACGCACGAGGGATCGAGCTCCTCGACGGCGAACACGAGCGCCGCGAAGTCGGAGGGCAAGAGCTCGAGCGGCGCGCCGTCGGGGCCGAGAGCCTCGAGCGCGGCGTCGTCGCCGACCGCGGTGAACGCGCGATCGAAGAGCGCCCCGAGTCCGCGGCGTGCCGTGCCTTCGAACGTCGATCCCACGTAGAAGAGGCCTTCCGGCGAGCTCCACACGGCGACCATCCGATCCCGCTTCGCGCTGGTCACGAGCGTCATGCCGAAGGGTTCGCCGAGGGGCACGACGTTCTGCGGCGGCCCGCTCTCCGGCTGGAAGAAGAGCCCGTGGCCGTCGACGCAGATGCCACGCGACGCGGCCTTGTCGCTCGAACGCCTGCGTGATCCGCGCACGTAAAGCGCGATCGCCGCCGCCACGAGCACGAGCGGCACGGCCACGCGGAGCACGATGTTCTGCGCGACCGCGAGCACGACGAGCGCGACGAGCACGAGCGGCAAGGCTCCGTCCCGGGAGGCGGCCTTCGTCTCGCCTTCGCCCGGGGTGATCGCCGAGAACGAACGCGCGCTTTTTCCAGGTCCGCCCCACCTTCCGTCGGCGTGGTGCGACAAGGGCATCCCGCGCGTGCGCGGCGCACCCTCCCGCGGGGACACGCGCGTCCTCGTCGTATCCCTCGGGCTCGCGGCTCCGTTGCGATTGCGCTCGCTTGCCATCGAACCTCCCGGCGGCAGGCGCGTCGCCCCTCGCAGAGCGTAGCACTCCGATTGCCGTACGGGAGGGGGTTGGCGCAGCCCAAGCGGCGATGCAAGCGCACGCTCTTTCCAGGACGGCCTGGGCTTTCCCGGCTCGGGGCCTGGGAAGCGAGCGACCGACGCTTTGCGTCAGAGGCGCGTGGAGCGCAGACGGAGCGCGTTCGTGATGACCGAAACGCTGCTCAGGCTCATGGCGGCGCTCGCGATCATAGGGCTCAGGAGGAGGCCGAAGAAGGGGTAGAGGACCCCGGCCGCGAGCGGCACGCCGAGGCCGTTGTAGACGAAAGCGAAAAAGAGGTTCTGGCGGATGTTCTTCATCGTCGCCCGCGAGAGGCGCCGCGCCCGCACGATGCCGCGCAGATCGCCGCGCACGAGCGTGACGCCCGCGCTCTCCATCGCGACGTCGGTGCCCGTGCCCATCGCGATCCCGACGGCGGCCCGCGCGAGGGCCGGCGCGTCGTTCACGCCGTCGCCGGCCATGGCCACGACCTTGCCGTTCTTCGTGAGGCGCTCGACGACAGCGCTCTTCTGATCGGGAAGGACCTCGGCTTCGACTTCCGTGATGCCGAGCTCGCGCGCGACGGCCTCGGCCGTCGTGCGGCTGTCGCCCGTGAGCATGACGATCGTGAGGCCCTCTTCGCGCAGCGCGGCGAGCGCCTCTTTCGCCGAGCTCTTGATCGGATCGGCCACGCCCACGAGCCCGAGGACGCGCCCACCGCGCGCCACGAACACCACGGTTTGTCCACGCACGCGCAGTGCCTCGGCGCGCGCGAGAGCCGCGGCGCTCTCGATCGAGAGCTCCTCGAGCAGGCGCGCGTTTCCGAGCGCGGCCGGCTCGCCCTCGACGATGCCCGTCACACCGCGGCCCGTGAGCGATCGGAAGCTCGTGACGGCCGCGAGATCGAGGCCTCGTTCCTTTGCAGCCCCAAGGATCGCCGAGGCAAGCGGGTGCTCGCTGCCGCGCTCGAGGCTCGCCGCGACGCGGAGCACGGTCGCTTCGTCGGCGCCGTCGAGCGGCACGATCGAGGCCACGGCGGGTTTGCCCTCGGTGAGCGTGCCCGTCTTGTCCACGACGAGCGTGTCCACGCGCTCCAGCGCTTCGAGCGCCTCCGCGTTCTTGACGAGCACGCCCGCCGACGCGCCGCGCCCCGTGCCCACCATGATCGACATCGGCGTCGCGAGGCCGAGCGCACAGGGGCAAGCGATGATGAGCACCGCGACCGCGTTGAGCAGCGCGTACGCGAGGCGCGGCTCCGGGCCGACGAGCGCCCACACCACGAACGTGACGGCAGCCGTGAGCACGACGGCCGGAACGAACCACGCGCTCACGACGTCGGCGAGGCGCTGGATCGGCGCGCGCGTCCGCTGCGCCTCGCCCACCATCCGCACGATCTGCGCGAGCAAGGTCCCCTGCCCCACGCGCTCGGCGCGCATCACGAAGCCGCCCGCGCCGTTTACCGTCCCGCCCGTCACGCGATCGCCGACGTCTTTTTCCACCGGGATCGGCTCACCCGTGACCATCGACTCGTCGACGGAGCTCTTGCCTTCGAGCACGACGCCATCGACGGGGACACGTTCGCCCGGTCGCACGCGCAGCCGATCGCCCACGGCGACGACCTCGATCGGCACGTCCTCCTCGACGCCGTCGCCGACCCGCCGCGCGTTTCGCGGGGCGAGGCCGAGCAGCGCGCGGATCGCGCCCGAGGTGCGGCTGCGCGCGCGAAGCTCGAGGACCTGCCCGACCAGAACGAGCGTGACGATCACCGCCGCGGCCTCGAAGTAGACGGGCACCTCGCCGCCGTGCCCGCGGAACGACGCGGGGAACATCGAAGGCGCGATCGTGGCCGCGACGCTGTAGACGTAGGCCGTCCCCGTGCCGATCGCGATCAGCGTGAACATGTTGAAGCGGCGGGTCACGAGCGACGTCCACCCGCGCTCGAAGAACGGCCATCCGCCCCAGAGGACCACGGGCGTCGCGAGCACGAGCTCGATCCAGCGCTGATGCGGCAGCACGTGCGACCAGCGCCACCCGGGCATCAGCATCGGCGCCATCGCGAGGACGAGCAGCGGCAGCGAGAGCGCGGCCGAGATCCAGAGCCGCCGCGTCATGCTCTCGAGCTCGGGGTTCGGCGGCTCCTCTGCGGTCAGGATCGCCATCGGCTCGAGCGCCATGCCGCAGATCGGGCAGGATCCTGGTTTGTCCTGCCGGACCTCGGGATCCATCGGGCAGGTGTAGATCGTGCCCACGGGGAGCACGGCGGCCGGCGCCGGGACCCTTTCCACGACCTTCGGCGCGAGGAACTTCTCCGGATCTGCCGCGAATTTCTCCCGGCAACGCGGGTTGCAGAACCAGTACGTCGTGCCGGTGTGCTCGTGGTGACCGCCCTTGGCCGCCCCGGGCGTCACCATCATCCCGCACACCGGATCCTTCACCTTGGCGGGCGCAGAGGCCTGTTCTTCAACCTTCGGTGCGAGGAACTTCTCCGGATCTGCCGCGAACTTCTCCCGACAACGCGGGTTGCAGAACCAGTACGTCGTGCCGGCGTGCTCGTGCTGGCCGCCCTTGGCCGCCCCGGGCGTCACCATCATCCCGCACACCGGATCCTTCACCTTGGCCGGTGCTTCGTCGTTCACCCCACCCTCCATGTTCTCCCCGGCGGGGTTTGCCAACAAAAAACCTTTCCCTTTGGATCTTCCTGGGTAGACTCCCCGCCCCCCGACTCGCCTGGTGCTCGTTCACCCCGGTTTCTGCGCTTCGAACCGGCCTTCGCCAAGCAGGCGAAAGATGCGACGAGGGACTCGCGACTCTCGCGAACACAGCCGGACAAACCCCAGAAGAAGCGCGGATGGTGGCATCGAGATGAACACGAACCTTGGCATCCTCGGCAAGAAGATCGGGATGACTCAGATCTTCGACGAGAAGGGCGAGGTCCTTCGCTGCAGCGTGGTGCAGGCGGGCGGCGTCGTGATCGGCAAGCGGACGGTGGAGAAGGACGGCTACAGCGCCCTCATCGTCGGCCTCGGCGAGCGCAAGGAGAAGCACACGAAGAAGCCCTTGCTCGGCGCGTACCGCAAGAGCCAGCAGACGCCGAAGCGCATCGTGCGCGAGCTCCGCGTGACGGCCGAGGACGCCGCGAAGTTCGAGATCGGTCAGAAGATCGGCGTCGATCAGGTCTTCCAGGTCGGCCAGATCGTCGACGCGCAGGGCACGTCCCGCGGCCGCGGCTTCACCGGCGTCGTGCGCCGCTGGAACTTCGCCGGCGCCGTGCAGACGCACGGTACGCACGAGTATCGCCGTCACGGCGGCTCGATCGGTACGAACATGACCCCCGGCCGCACGCTGCCCGGCCTCAAGATGCCCGGCCACTACGGCGCGGAGACCGTGAGCGCGCTCAACCTGAAGATCGCGAAGCTCATCCCCGAGGAGGACCTCGTCCTCATCGAGGGCGCGGTCCCGGGCGCGCGGAACGGCATCGTCCTCGTCCGCGGCGCCGTGAAGAAGAAGAACGGCGGCAAGAAGGCCTGATCGCCATCTCCTCGTGAGCGCGAAGGGCAAAAACCCGTACCGGAAGCCTGACACCTTCACCAAAGCGGCGAAGGCGCAAGGGTTTCCGGCGCGGAGTGTCTTCAAGCTCGAGGAGATCGATCGCCGGGTACGTCTCCTGCGACCCGGGCAGCGGGTGCTCGATTTGGGCGCCGCTCCCGGGTCGTGGTCCATGTACGCCGCGCAGAAGATCGGCTCGAAAGGGCATCTGCTCGCCGTGGATCTCTCGGAGATCCGGCAAGCCTTCGGCCCCAACGTGACCGTCGTGCAAGGCGACGCGCTCTCGCTCACGAACGATGCCCTCGCGCAGTTCGCGCCGTACGACGTGGTGCTGAGCGACATGGCGCCCGCGACCACGGGCAGCAAGGCCGCGGACCAGTGGCGGAGCTACGAGCTCTTCGATCGCGCGGTCTCGGTGGCCGAGGCGCTCGGCGCGCCCGGCAGCGCCTTCGTCGGCAAGCTGTTCATGAGCGAAGAGTTCCAGAAGGCGCGCGAAAGGCTGCGCTCGCTCTACGACGAGGTGCGCGTGATCCGGCCCGAAGGCACGCGCAGCGTGAGCTCCGAGGTCTTCCTCGTGGGGCTCGGCCGGAAAAAAGCAGCGCCGTGAGCGTGTGGATCTTCGGCTACGGCTCGCTCCTCTGGCGGCCCGGATTTCCGTACGTCGAGGCGAAGGCCGCGCGGGTCGCAGGTTTGTCGCGACGACTCGAACAAGGCTCGCCCGATCATCGCGGCACGCCCGAACGGCTCGGCCGCGTGGCGACGCTCGTCCCCGCGCCCAACGCGCACGTGGGCGGACTCGTGTACGCGCTCGCGCCCGCGGAGGCGGACGCGATCCTCGCCGCACTCGATGAACGCGAGCAGGGCGGTTACGACCGCGTCGCGGTCCGCGCGGAGCTTCACGGGGAGGCTGCGGCGAACGAGGGAATGACGACGATCGAGGCGATCACCTGGATCGCGCGCCCCGGAAACCCGTGGCACCTCGGGCCTGCACCGTTCGAGACGATGGTCGCCGACGTGCTCGAAGCGCGCGGGCCGAGCGGGACGAACGTGGAGTACGTGCTGCGCCTCGCGGAGACGCTCACGGCGCTCGGCTTCGAGGACGATCACGTCTCCTCGCTGGCCGAGGCGGTGCGCGCCGCGCTCGTGGCTCCTCCGCGTTACTCGACGCGCACGTAACCGGACGAGATCAGCTTCAGGAGCGTGCGCCCCGTGTCGAGATCACTCGCGGGGCTCTTGTCCATGACCACGTGCATCTCCGCGTGGTTCCACACGGCCTGCAGCACGTCGAGCTCCATCGGCGAGAGATCGCGGATGAGCGGCTTCAGCGGGAGCGCGACCGAGAGCTGCGCGTTTTTCCCGGGCAGCTTGTGCTTGATGGCGTTGTGCTCGTCGAGCTGACGGAGCCCTTCCATCAGGAGCTCCTGCACGGACACGTCAACCTGATCCTTCGGCAAGACCTCGTCGGGCGGCTCGAAGTCGAACGTGCCGCTTCCCCACGAGAGGATGCGGTACGCGGCCTTGAGCGGCGGCAAATCCGCGCTGTCGTCGAGCGCCGCGTGGATGATCGTGCCCTTCGAGAGGTGGATCTTGCCGACCTCGTCGTCGGTGCGGATCACGAGCAGGCCCGTCTTCTTCGACGAACCGAGGAGCTGCAGAAGATCGGGCAGCGGGATCTCGTCGATCGCGCCGGACATGCTGCGCGTCGGCGAGCGGCCCGAGGGCGGCAGCTCGCTGCGCTTGGGCAGGCGGATCCCGGGCGACGAGACCTCGGCGACGACGACCTTCAGGATGTTCGTGCCGATGAGGACACGATCCCCTTCCTTGAGTGTCGCGCGCTTGATGCGCTCGCCGTTGACGAAGGTGCCGTTCGTCGAGCCGAGGTCCTCGATCGTGATCGGGTCGCCGACCGCGATGCGCGCGTGCTTGCGCGAGACCATGTCCTCCACGAGGACCATGTCGAGATCGCTCGAGCGCCCGACGATGATCTCCTTCTTGTCCTCCAGGAGGAACTCTCCGCCCTGGTATTTGCCGGAGATGAAGCGCAGCGCGAGCCTCCGCGGCGGCGACACCTTGGGCAGTTGGCTTTCCATGCTCGGCCGAAAGATTCGCGGAGGGCGCAGGATACGCCCGCTTCGTCCTTGAAACTTTAGGGTTTGAGGCCTGCGAGGGTCAAGCGTTCCTCGCGGGATCCCCCCCGCGCCTTCCGCCCGGCGAAAGGCGTGATAAGGGAGCGCTCGTGACAACGCTTGCCGGAGACCCCCTCGGGACCCACCGCGTGCTCGCGCCGAAAGGTGCGCTCCCCCAGCCAGCCGAGCGGCTCGACAACGATCTTTCCAAGGTCTACGCGACCGAGATCGTCGTCGACGTCCAGACGCTCAACGTCGACGCCGCGAGCTTCCGGCAGATGGAAGAGGCCTCCGGCGGAAATCCCGACGGCGTCGCCGCGCTCGTCCTGGAAACCGTAAAGCGACGCGGCAAGCAGCACAATCCGGTCACCGGCTCCGGCGGCATGCTGCTCGGCGTCGTGGAGCGCGTCGGCGATCTCGCGGCAGCGCGCGGCTTCGTCCCGGGCGACCGCGTCGCCACGCTCATCTCGCTCTCGCTCACGCCCCTCTGGCTCGATCGCGTGCTCGCGGTGCGCCCCGCCTCCGCGCAACTCGACGTCGTCGGCAAGGCCGCCGTCTTCCTCACGGCGCCGATCGCGCGCATCCCGACGGATATGCCCGAGCGGCTCGTCCTCGCCTTGCTCGACGTGGCCGGCGCCGCGCCGCAGGTCGCTCGCCTCTGCGGACCTGGCGACAGCGTCGTCGTGCTCGGCGCGGGCGGCAAATCGGGCCTGCTCTGCGCGGCCGAGGCGCGCCGCCGCGTCGGCGATACGGGCAAGGTGATCGGCATCGAGTCCTTCCCCGCGTACGCCGACGATCTGCGCGCGCTCGGGATCTGCGATCACGTCGCGACGCTCGACGCGCGCGATCCGCTCGCCGTACGAGACGCGGTCGCGCCTCTGACCGAAGGCCGCGGCGCGGACCTCGTGCTCTCGTGCGTGAACGTCCCTGGCGTCGAGCTCGCCGCGATCCTCGCGGCCCGCGATCGCGGCAAGGTCTACTACTTCGCGATGAGCACGAGCTTCACGGCCGCCGCCCTCGGCGCCGAGGGGATCGGCCGCGACGTGGACCTCTTCATCGGCAACGGCTACGCCCACGATCACGCCGAGCACACGCTCTCCCTCGTGCGCGGGAGCCGCCCGCTCCACGACCTCATGCAACGCCGTTACACCTGACGCCTGCGCTGCAGGCACCGAGGAGGCCCGTGACCCTTACGCAGAGCGCTTTGCCCATCGGACCCCAGGGGATCCTCGACGTCGCGCGCGAGCTCGGCGTGTCCGAGGATCACGTCGAGCCGTACGGCCGCAACAAGGCGAAGATCGATCTCGCCGCCCTCACGCGCCCCGCTGCGGGCGCAGGCCGCCTCGTGCTCGTCTCCGCCATCAACCCGACGCCCGCGGGCGAAGGCAAGACGACGACGTCGATCGGACTCGCGATGGGCATGCGGCGCCTCGCGAAACGCGCCGTGCTTTGCCTGCGCGAGCCCTCGCTCGGCCCGGTCTTCGGCGTGAAGGGTGGTGGGACGGGCGGCGGACGCGCGACGCTCGTGCCCGCCGACGACATCAACCTGCACTTCACGGGCGACATCCACGCGATCTCCACCGCGCACAACCTCCTGTCCGCGATGGTCGACAACGCGTGTCACTTCAACACGTCCTTCGGTGAAAAAGGCGCGATCGATCCGCGCCAGGTGACGTGGGGCCGCGCGCTCGACATGAACGACCGCGCGCTGCGCAACGTGATCGTCGGCCTCGGCCGCAAGGCCGATGGCGTGCCGCGGCAGGATCGCTTCGACATCACGGCCGCGAGCGAGGTCATGGCGATCGTGGCGCTCGCCGACGGGCCCGAAGATCTCGAGCGGCGTCTCGGTCGCATCGTCATCGGCCAGAGCACGAGCGGCGCGCCGATCACGGCGGACGACGTGGGCGCCGCCGCGGCGATGACCGCGCTCCTGCGCGACGCGATCAAGCCGAACCTCGTGCAAACCGACGAGGGCGGCCCAGCTCTCGTGCACGCCGGCCCCTTCGCGAACATCGCGCACGGATGTTCCTCGGTCCTCGCGACGCGCCTCGGCCTTCTCTCGGGCGACTACGTGATCACGGAGGCGGGCTTCGGCTTCGACCTCGGCGGCGAGAAGTTCCTCGACATCAAATGCCGGACGATGGGCGTCTTCCCGCGCGTGCTCGTCCTCGTGGCCACACTGCGCGCCCTCAAGATGCACGGCGGCGCGCCGGTGAAGCGCGCGGCGGAGCCCGACGCGAGGGCGCTCGAGCTCGGCCTCACGCACCTCGACAAACATCTCGACTCGGCCGCGTTCTTCGGCCTGCCCGTCGTCGTGTCGATCAACGTCTTCCCGAACGACACGCAAGAAGAGCTCGCCCTCGTCGAGGCGGCCATGCTGCGCCGCGGCGTCCGCGCGGTCCGCTGCGAAGGTTTTCTGCGAGGCGGCGAGGGCGCCCTGGAGCTTGCCGAGGCCGTCGCGAGCGCCGCCGACGCGACCGACGCCGCGCCGCCCGCGCCCCGCTTCGTCTACGACCTCGCCGAGCCCCTGCGGGACAAGATCACGAAGATCGCCCGCACGATCTACGGCGCGGACGGCGTCACCTTCACCGCGGCCGCCGAGCGCGACGCCCGCCGCATCGAAGAGCTCGGCCACGGCGGCGTGCCCGTCTGCATGGCAAAAACCCAGCTCTCGCTCTCCGACGATCCCGCGCTCGTTGGACGCCCAACGAACTTCCAGGTCACCGTACGCGAGATCCGCCTGAGCGCCGGCGCGGGCTTCGCCGTCGCGCTCACCGGCGACATGATGACCATGCCGGGCCTGCCACGTGAGCCCTCCGCCTTGCGGGTCAAACTCCTGCCCACCGGCAAGATTCGCGGCCTCATGCAGAACGACTGAGCGGCGTCGGCGTCGAGGACGGCGCCCCGAGCGCGTCCATCGCCGCCGGCAGGATCACCGCGAACGTCGACCCTTTGCCCTCATACGATCGCACCTCGATGCGCCCGCCCGCGCCCTGGGCGATACGCTGGCTGATCGCGAGCCCGAGCCCCGTGCCCTTCTCCTTCGTGGAGAAGAACGGGAGGAAGATGTTCTCCAGCACCTTCTGCGAGATGCCCGGCCCGTTGTCCGCGACCGTGAGCTCGACGAAGGGCTCGTCGGCCATCCCCGTCCCCGAACGTGTGGTCCCGCGGCCGAGCCGCACGCGCGTCGACACCGTGATCTTCCCCCGCCCCTTCATGGCCTGCGCCGCGTTCCGGTAGAGGTTCATGAGCACCTGCCGGAGCTTCTCCGGATCGATCGCGACGCGCGGCAGGCTCGAACCGAGGTTCATCTCCACCGTCAGATCTTGGTTCGCGCGTTCGGTCGAGAGCACCTGCAACGTGCGGCGCACGACGGCGTTCACGTCTGTCGGCACCACCGCGCCTTGGTTCGCGCGCGCGAGATCGAGGACCGAACCGACGACCCGATCGAGCCGCTCGACCTCTTCGAGGATGATGCCGATGAACTCACGCGACTGCGGATCCGGATCGCGGCCATCGGGCCCGGGCTCCGCGAGGAGCTGCGCCGAGCCCTTGATCGCGCCGAGCGGGTTTCGAATTTCGTGCGCGAGCCCCGCCGCCATCTGCCCGAGCACGGCGAGCCGATCCCGCTCCTTCATCTGCTGGTAGACGCGCGAGTTCTCGATGACCACGCCGACCTGCGTCGCGATCGCGTCGAGCAGCGTGATCTCCTCGGGCGAGAACGCGTCTCGCACGCGCTCGTCGACCACCACGAGCAGCCCCACGATCTCGTCGCCCTCGGCCCGGATCCGCAGGACGACCGCGCCGTCCCGCATGCTCCCGAGCACCGCCGCCGCGCTGAGCACCGCCTCCGACGCGTCCGTCCGCGCGCCCCGCGCCTTGCGCTCGCGCACCTCGCGCTTGAGCTCTTCGAGCGAGAGCGGCCCCACCTCGAGCCGGTCGAGCAGCGCGCGCGCCGTCGCCGCCTCGATCCGCGGCGGCGCGCCCTGGCCGAGCGAAGCGAGCTTGTCGAACCCCGTGCCGTCCGCGTCGCGCAGGTAAATCGCCGTCTTCGTCACGCGCCGCGACTGCTCGAGCGCCGTCATCACGATCGACCCGAGATCGTCGAGCTCGAGCACGTGCACGAGCCGCCGCCGCGCGTCGGCCACGGATTGTTCGAGGTCGAAACGATCCCGGAAGAAGAGCTTCTGGATCTGCTCGGCGACGCGCTCGCGCAGCGGATCGAAGAGGACGAGGATCACGATCGCCGCGAGCACGGCGTTCAGGTACATCGTGTTGAAGCCGCCGATGAACGTGATGAGGACGTAGAAGATCCCCGCGATCAGGAACGCGACGGCCGTGGCGACGAGCAGGCGCGCGAGCATCTCGTAGACGTCGAGCAGCCGCTCGTGGCGGAGCGCTTGCGCCAGGATGAACAGGAACACCACGCTGAGCGCCGCGCCGACGGGCGCGGGGTTCACGCCGAGAAACCACGCGAAATCGGCGACGCTCGCGAGGCCGGCGAGGGCGCCGATGACCACGAGGAAACGGACGCGCCGCTGCGTCGCGCGCGAGCCGCTCCGCGCGCCGCGTTGCCCGAGCTCCCAGAGCCCCGCCGTGAGGAACGCGAAGACGTAGAAGAACACCGCGCCGCGCACGAGCCAAAAGCCCTGCTTTGGGCTCAAGACGAGCAGCACCATGGGGATCGCGAGCACGCCCGCGAGGCGCGGGAGTCGGCTCGGCCGATCCCCCTCGTGCGGGATCATCGCCTCGAAGAGGTGGAGGGCGAACTGCGGCAGGAGCACCGCGAGGATCGCGGTGAAGCGCTCCCAGATCGTCTGCTGGAAGAAGCCGAAGAGTGACTGCGACAGGTACCAGAGGCCGATGTCGCCCGCGAACGCCGCGAAGAGCAGGTGCACGGTGCGCACGCGCCCGCGGAGCAGGATCGAAACGGCGATGACGAGCGCGAGCGCGCCGCAGACGAGCGTGGTCCGGGTCCGGAGATCGATCCCTATCGGCACGACGAGAGCGTAACGCGCCGCCCCGGGGACGTCCCTGATCGATCGTCCGCCCGTTATGCGCCTAGAACATCGATCGGTTTGACAACCGATCGATGTTCTAGGCTTCTCTCGTCCCGAGGGGGACGCCTCGCGTCCCCCTCTCGGCCAGGCGGAGCCCGGCCGATTCACCCCCCGAGGCGAAAACCGCTTCGCGATCTCGCAGAGCGCCGAACCGTTCGGCGCTCTAGTCTTGCTTCGTCCCGGTGCCCGGCGAGCTCTGCGTGCCGGCGCCGGGGACCCACGGCAGCGGATCCGGGCCGCTGCGCGTCTCGGGATCACACCCGCCGGGCTTCACCGTGACGATCTCGTTCCACGGCAGCGGATCCGGCATGTCGTCGGTCTGCGGAGGCGGCTCGTCGGGCACGCTGGGGGTGCCGCGATCCGACTGATCTTCCGCGTCGGAAGAGCTCGCCGCGAGCTCCTCGGTGGCCTCGTCGATCGCGGCGCTCTCGTCAGGCGCAACCAGGCACCCCGTGAGCACCGTCGCGACGAGTGCGAAGAGACCTCCGAGCCCGAGCGATTGTCTCCCAACGTTCATGATCCGTCCTCCGACGCACTGCCCAGTCCGTACTGCTTCACGAGCTGCGAGAGCCGTGGCCGCTTCATCCCCAGAAGCACCGCGGCGCGGGTGATGTTCCCGCCGCTCTCCTCGAGCGCGCGCGCGATGCACTCACGCTCGATCTTCCGCTTCATGTCGCTCAGGCTGACGCCCGAGCGGACGTGCGCGTACGTCACCTCGACCGGCGTCGCGTCGCCCTCCCCCTGCGACCTTCGCTCGGCGAGCTGAGAGCCCCCACGCGTGTCCTGCGGCTCCGCGGACGAGGGCGGCGACGAGCCCCTCGTGATCTCGGCAGCCACGCCGCGCATGTACTCGACGTTCGTCGTGAAATCCTCGAGCTCGATGACGTCGCCCTCCGCGAAGAGCGACGCCGCGCGCAGCGCGTTTTCGAGCTCGCGCACGTTGCCGTGCCACGCGTGGCGCATGAGCGCTTCGATCGCTCGATCGGAGAGCCGCTTTTGCGGCTCGCCGCGCTCTTGCGCGATGCGCGCGAGCAAGGCCGACGTGATGAGCGGCATGTCCGCGATGCGCTGGCGCAGCGCGGGCACCTCGAGCACGACCTGCCGTAGCCGGTAGTAGAGGTCCTCGCGGAACTCACCGCGCGCCACCATCGCGCGGAGATCGCGGTGCGTGGCGCAGAGGATTCTCACGTTCGCGCGGATCGGCTGGGCGCCGCCGACGCGTTCGAAGCTCTTGTCCTCGAGCACGCGGAGGAGCGCGACCTGCGTGCGCTGCGAGATGTCGCCGATCTCGTCGAGGAAGATCGTGCCGCCCTCGGCGAGCTCGAAGCGGCCGCGGCGCCGCGCCTGCGCGCCGGTGAACGCGCCCTTCTCGTGGCCGAAGAGCTCGGAGAGCAGGAGCGTCTCGACGAGCGCCGAGCAGTTCACCTTGACGAGCGGGCCCGCGCGGCGCGGGCTCATCTCGTGGATCGCATCGGCGACGAGCTCCTTGCCGGAGCCGCTCTCGCCGTGGATCAGCACCGTCGTGTCGGCCTTCGCGACCTTCTTGATGGCCGTGAGCAGCGCGAGCATGCTCGCGTCGCGCCCGACGATCCGCTCGATCGCCGTCACCGACGAGCGCGACGGCGACGAAGCGCGCAAGGACGGCGGAGGAGCGTTCAACGACGGCGAGGAGCAGCCGGGGCACGACGCCTCGCCGCATCGCTCGCAAGGCCTGAGCCCCGACTCGCTCGCACGCGGCGCGCGCGCTTCGAGCGCCGCGAGCCCACGAAGCTCGGGACGCGCGAGGAAACGCTCGCGGATCCCCTCGGGCAGAGACGACGCCATGCGATCACGCGAGGCGAGGGCCGCTTGCAGGTGCACCTCGGCCTCACGCGCATCGCCCCGCGCAAGCTCCGCGTGGCAGAGCAGCACGCGGGCCTCGCGTTCGAGCTCCGGCGCGTCCGCTTCCCGCGCGAGATCGAGCGCCTCCTCGGCGGCGCCGTCCCACGGATCACCGGCGGCGCGCGCCCGCGTCGCTTCGAGGAGCGCGACTTCCGCGCGCGCCAGCGTCGAGCTCGCGTGCGCCCGCGCGCGCTCGATCGCCTGCGCGGCGCGCGTCACGTTGCCATCGTCGAGCGCGATACGCGCCGCGAGGCAGTGGCACTCGCAGAGCTTCGCGCCGTTGCTCGAGCCGCTCGCACCTGCGATGGCCGATGCGAGCTCGGCCCGCGCTTCGAGCGTCCTGCCACGCGCGAGGTGGATCCGCGCCGCGACGAGCGCGAAGTGCGGCGCGCGTGTCCCCGGGATCGCCGGCCCGCACGCCTGCCGTCCGAACGCGAGCGTCTGCTCCGCCTCGGCCACGAGCCCGAGATCGAGCCGGAGCTCCGCGAGGTTCGGGATCACGGTGGCGAGGAAGAGCCGCTCGCGGATGCGGCGGAAGACCTCGATCGCGCGCTCCGAGAGGTGGAAGGCCTCCGGATAATCGCGCTTCAGGATGGCGATCGTCGCGAGGTTCGTCAGGGCGAACCCGACGGCACGATGCTCGCCGCGCGCCGTACCGTCGTCGAGCACGGAGGCGAGCATCGGCCGCGCCTCGTCGAGCCTGCCGGCCGAGAGCACGGCGATCGCGCGGTTGAGCCGCGCGCGAAGCTCCGTGATCCCCTCGCCGCCGCACGCAGCTTCCCACGCGTCGGCCGCGAAATGCGCCTCCGCCTCGCTCCACGACGCCGCCGCGAGCAGGAGCTTGCCGAGCACGTTGCGCGCCCCGAGCCGCGTCGCGAGATCCGCCGCGCTGCCCTGCGCTTCCTGGGCAAACCTTCGCGCCGCTTCGAGATCACCGGCCGTGTACCGGACCTCGGCGAGCTCCACGGCCGCACGCGCGCGCGCGCCGGAGGCATCCGCGCGGCTCATCGCGCGTTCGAGCACGATCGTCGCCGTCGTGAGATCTCCCTCGGCGCTGAGCGCTTTGCCGAGCGTGATCATCACCTCGGGGGCGTTTCCATCCCGCGCCGCCGCGGCCCGCGCGAACCCCGTCGCTCGCTCCGCATCACCGACACGAAGCGCGAGCTCTGCCGAACGCAGGAGCGCCTTCGTCGTCGACGCATCCGAGAAGAGCGCGAGAGCCGCCTCCCAGCGCCGCCAGAAATCCACCCGCGCCGACGGCTCTGCCACGCCGGCGAGCGCGCGTGTCGCGAGCATCTCCGCCCGTTCCGCGTCGCCCGCGCGCGCCCAGAGCTCGGCCGCGCGGAGCATCGCCCAGGGATCGAGCGGGAAGACCGCTTCGAGCGCGCTCGCCACCGCGACTGCATCGTCGCGATCGGCTTCGAGCTCGATCGGCGCAGCCCCCGTGAGCTTCATCGATCCCGCCGCGTCGATCGTCGCCGCGCCCCGCGCGACGAGCGCCTCCACGTCCGCGCTCGCGCCGAGCCGACTGACCTCCGCGGCAGGCAAGCTCCGCTGCGCCAGCGCGAGCCGCGCGCAGAGACGCCTCTGCGCCGGTTCGAGCGCGATCGGCTCAGTGCGCCCGTCGAGCGGTGCGCGTCGCGCCGCCGACCACCAGCGCTCCAGCGCTTCGAGCCTTCCCTCTTCCGCGCCGAGGCGAAGCTCGGCCGCCTGCGCGATCGCCTCCCAGAAGCGACGTAGATCCTCCGGCGATGCGATCGGATCGATCTGCACGAGGCGCGCGCCCGCCGGCGCCGAGGCCACCTCGCGCAGCACGAGCACGAGCGGCGCTCCTCCTGCGCGGGGAGGGGTGCTCACGAGGCGCGCCATCTCCTCCACGACCGCCTGTCCCCAGTGCGTCGGCGTGCCTTCGGACACGACGATCATCGCGCCGTTCGCCGCAGAGGCGATCCGCGCCGCCACGAGGCGTGGCTCCACCACGTCGACGATCCCCATCTGCGCGGCGATCTCGCGCCAGGGTTCGTCCCACGCGACCTCGGCGACCCGCAGGCACGCGCGCCCGATCACCTGCGCTCGCCGCGCCGCGTGCGCGCCCACGGCCTCCAGCGTCGCGCGCGGCCCGTGCAGCACCACGAGCCCGCTCGCGCCCTTCGCGCAGAGCAGATCGTCGACCGCCGCGAGCCCGCGAAGCGTCACGCGCACCGAAGGCGCTGCTATCACCGCCCCGGAAGGCAGCCCGCCCGCCTCCCCGGAGAAGACACCTTCGGTGCGAACACCCGAAGCTTCTTGAGGTGAAGACCGATCGAGCGGAGAAGTGCGAGGTTCGGCGTCCGCCACGGCTTCACCAGCGTACGGTCGGCGGCTCGCCTACCGCAACGTTTTTCAGGTGCCGCTCGGCGCCTTTTCCAGCACCGTGACGATGGCGTCGAAGCTTTCCGCCGACGCATCACCCAGGGCGCGCGCGAGCGGCACCTGCAGCTTGGAAGCCGCCACGTAGAGCGGCACGAGGTGCGGCGCCGCGCGCGAGAGCATCTCGAGATGCCGGCCCACGCCCGCCGCGTCCCCGCGCCGCACCGGCCCCGTGAGCGCCGCCGGCAAACCCATCGTTTCCACGTTGTCCGCGACGCTTCGAAGGAGCGGGCCCAGCATCGCCGCCGCCGTGTCCGCCGGCACGCCTGCGCGTCCGAGCAGATCCACCCCGCCCGCGGCGAGCGCCGCGGCCCCGTTTGCCACGAGCCCGGCCGCCGCGTGGTAGAGCACGCGATCGAGCCCGGGGATGGTCCGCGGCGTCATCCCGAGCTTCCGCCCGATCGCCGATGCGGCCCGCACGGCGCGCGCGTCTCCGTCCACGTGGAGCTGCCCGCGCGTGAGCGACGGCGTCACCTCCGGCGACGCGAACGAGATCATCGGGTGCATCTGCGCGACCGCGACGTTCTCGCTCCGAAGCGGCGCGAGCGGCTCCGGGCCGAGCGCGCCCGCGCAGTGCACCACCACCGTCTTTTTGTGCCCCAACAATCCCGCGTCCCGGATCCTCTCCGCGAGCGGCTGGAGCTCCCGATCCCGCACCGCGAGGATCACGAACGGCGCGTCGATGCGCCGCGAAGGCAGCCCTCTCCGTTGCGGGCGCAGCGTCACCACGTAGCCCGCGCTGCGCAGCGCCCGCGCGAGGCCCGCGCCGACCTTGCCCGCGCCCAGGATGAACACGTGGTTCTTCTCGGCCATCAGCTCCTCCGGTAGAGCCCGCGCTCGGCCGCGTACGCGAGCACCTCGCGCGGCACGAGTGTCTCCACGCGCTCGATCTCGCCGCAGCCGATCGCGTCGCGCACCTCGGTGCTCGAGATCTTCGGCAGCATCGGCTCCGGCGCGCCTTCCGTCGTCACGCCCGCGCGGCCCACGAAGAGCGGCGGCGCGATCTCCGCGATCCGATCGAAGCGGTGCCACTTCGTGAGGTCCGCGATCACGTCGGCGCCGAGCAAGAGGCGCATCGACCAGTCCGGGTGCTCTGCCGCGAGATGCTCGAGCGTCCGCAACGTGAGGCTCTCGCCGCCGAGCTCGCGCTCCACGGTGGAGACGCGGACGCGCGGGATCCAGGCGAACGCGAGCTCGCACATCGCGAGGCGATCCTCGAACGGCGCGAGCTCCTTGGCGAACGGGTGCCTGTAGACGGGCACCACGAGCACCTCGTCCACGGGCTCCGTCGACAGCACGTACACCGCTGCGAGCACGTGCGCGACGTGCGGCGGGTTGAAGCTCCCTCCGAACACGGCGACCCGATGCCGCGGCGCGGCCGCGGGCGCCTCCGGCTCATCCGCTGCTCTTGCCATCCTGCACCCGCATCTTGATGCCGGGCAGGCTTGGCCCTCCGCCCAGCATGTCCTCTGCGGTGACCGCCCCGCTCGCGTTCCGGATCTCCACGCGCACCCCGCCCGACTCCGCCTCTTCGAGCAGGGCCATGCCTCCGCCCGGCGTCCCGATCGGCCCCGGCGAGAGGAACATTCGCGAGCCGATCCGCTTCATCGTCGGCTCCTGGCTCCGCCCGAACACGAGCAAGCTCGCGGCCGCGATGTCGTCCTGATCGAGGATCGCCTTGTCGTAGACGAACACCGCCACGCGCCCGTCGATGAGCTCGATCGATCGGAGCTGGCGGTTCGGGATGCTCGTCAGCACGCGGAGGCGCGACCGCGCGCGCTCGGCCGCGACGTAGGCGTCGATCGCCTCCGGCGTCGCGCGCGCGCATCGCACGGCGGCGCGGGCGAAGAGGACGTCCTCGCTCGGGTTCGCGTCGACGAGCCGGTACGCCCAGGCCTTCGCCACGAGATCGAGCGCGCCGTCGTCAGACAGGTAGATGATCTTGTCGACCTGGACCTCGTCCAGCAGGAGCTGCGCCGCCCGTGCAAGCGCGGGCAGATCTCTGTTGGCCGGTCCGAGGATGCCTAGGCGCATCGGTTCGAGAGGGTAGATCAGGCGCGCGTTCTCGTGGACGTTTGTTTGCGGGGGCCGCCCCCGAGTTTGCCGTGCTATAGGGCCCTGGCCCATGTTCCGGCGTACGCGGGCCTTCCGAGATCCGATCACGATCCACCTCGACGGCTCGCCGGTGCGGGCCGAGCGGGGCGAGCCGCTCGCTGCCTCGCTCCTCGCCGAGGACAAGTTCATCCTGGCGCGGAGCCCCAAGCTCCACCGCCCGCGCAGCGCGAGCTGCTTCCGGGGCGGGTGCGACGGCTGCCTCATGCGCGTCGACGGCACGCCGAACGTGATGACGTGCCTTCACGCGACTCGGGGAGAAGAAGAGGTCGAGGCCCAGAACGTCATCGGCTCACGCCAGGCCGACCTTCTGCGCGTGACGGACTGGTTCTTCCCGAAGGGCATCGACCATCACCACTTCATGGCCGGCGTCCCTGCGCTCGGAACCATCATGCAGACGATGGCCCGCAAGATCGCGGGCCTCGGACGGATGCCCTCGGAGATCGAGGCGCCGCGTCCCGCGCGCGTGCTCGAAGCCGACGTCGTGGTCGTCGGCGCGGGCCTCGCGGGCCTCGTCGTCGCGCAAAAGCTCGGCGCCGCGGGCGCGCGGGTCGTGGTCGTCGACGATGGCCTCTCGCTCGGCGGCTCGCTCCTCGCCCTCCCTGATCACGCGCCGCTGCTCGAATCGATCCGCGCGACCGGCGAGCTCGTCTTTTCGCGGGCCACGGCGGCCGGCGTCTACCTTGGGGATCTCCTCGTCGCTGCGGAAGAAGGCGCCGTCGTGGTGCGCGCGCCTGCCAAGGTCTTCGCGACGGGCGTGCACGACGGCGTATCGGCGTTCCCGGGCAACGATCTTCCGGGGGTCTTCTCGGCGCGCGCGCTCTGCCTCCTTCATGCGTACGGCATCGAGCCCGACGGCCCCGTCGTCGTCGCGGGCGAAGGATTCTGGGCAGACGAGCTCGCGCGGCGGCTCGGCGATCGTGCGGTGCGCGCGGCGGCTTCGGCGATCGCGGGGGTCGAGGGCACGGGGCAGGTGAAGCGTGTTCTCTTGCGTGAGCGCGCCGAAGAGGAGCGCCGCATCGATGCGGAAATCCTCGCCCTTGCGCTGCCTGGCGCACCTGCGTTCGAGCTCGCGGCGCAGGCGGGAGCCGAGGTTCGTTTCGATCCGGCGCGCGGCTACGCGGTCGCGTGTGAGGAAGACGGCACGGCGGGCGAAGGCATCTGGGCCGTCGGCGAGTGCACTGGCATCGACTTCGATCCCGACGTGATCACGGCTGCCGCCGAGCGCTGCGCCGCCGCGATCACCCGTCGATGATCGTATCGAACAGCCCCACGCCGCCGGCGGTGAACACCGTTCCGAACACGCCCATCAGCGCCAAGTAATCGAAGAGCTCGCTCGTCTCCGCGCCGCCGAAGAGCTCACGTGTGCCGGCCACGGCGGCGAGCAACGTCGGCGCGAGCAACGGAAAAAACACGCTCGCGAGCACGAGATCCCTCGCCCGCGTGCGCACCGTCATCGCGCCGAACAGCGTCCCCACCGCGGCGATCCCCGGCGTCGCGAACAGCGCGATCAAGACGAGCCCCGGCGCCATCCGGATCAGATCGACGGAGAAGAGCAGCGCGCTCACGGGGACCACGATCGCCTCCACGAGCCCCACGAAGATCGCCACGCTCACGGCCTTCCCCGCGAAGATCGCGCCACGCGACACGGGCAACACGAGCAAACCCGCGAGCGCGTTCTCCTCGCGCTCGCGTTGCCACGTCCGCCCGACGGCGAGCACCGACGCGAACGCGACGGAGACCCAGATCACCCCGGGTGCCACGCCTTCCGTTGCTTCCTGTCCTGCGAAGAACGCGAGGGACGCGATGACGGCGACGAGCACGGCGAAGAACCCGCTCGTGGTCACGATCTCGCCCGTGGACAGCTCGATGGCGAGGTCCTTGCCGGCGATGAGCGCTGCTTGCTTCAGGAATCGTTTCACGTGCGAGCTCAGAGGCCGACGGTATACACGCGCTCGCCGAGCGTGAGCACGCCGAGGCCGACAATCGAACCGAAAAATGCTACAGCGCGGGCGCCATGGCACAAGGCAAGCCTCGCGTTCGATTCGCTCCCTCTCCGACGGGCTACCTCCACATCGGCGGGGTCCGGACCGCGCTCTTCAACTGGCTCTGGGCGCGCAAGACCGGCGGCACGTTCGTCCTGCGCATCGAGGACACCGACCAGGAGCGGAGCACACCGGAGAACGAAGCGATCATCCTGCGCGAGCTGCGCTGGCTCGGCCTCGGCTGGGACGAGGGCCCCGAAGTAGGCGGCGAGCACGGCCCGTACCGGCAGATGGAGCGGCTCCCGATCTACCAGGAGTTCGTGGAGAAGCTCATCAAGGCGGGCGCGGCCTATCGTTGTTATTGCACGAAGGAAGAGCTCGACGCCCAGCGCGAGGCGCTTCGAGCCCGCGATCCGAAGGCCCAGTTCCGCTACCCCGGCACCTGCCGCGACCGCACGGGCCCGGCACCCGATCGCCCGTTCGTCATTCGATTCCGCGCGCCGAGCTCGGGCTCCGTCACCTACCGAGATCTCGTCTTCGGCGAGGTCGTCACGCCGAACAACACGCAGCAAGACGCCGTGCTCATGCGTTCGGACGGCGTCCCGCTCTACAACCTCGGCGCGGTCGTCGACGACATCACCATGGGCATCACGCTCGTGGCGCGCGGCCGTGATCACATGATCAATACGCCGCCGCAGATCTTGCTCTATCAGGCGTTCGGCGCGGAGACACCGCAGTTCGCGCACCTGCCGATGATGCTCGCGCCCGACGGCCAGAAGCTCTCGAAGCGGCACGGCGCGGTCTCCGTCGGCGAGTACCGCGAGCGCGGCATCCCCGCGGTCGGCCTGCTCAACTACCTCGTCCGTTTCGGCTGGTCCTTCGGCGACGAGGAGATCTTCACGATGCAGGACCTCGCCCAGAAGTTCAGCTGGGAGAACTGCAGCAAGGCCGACGGCAAGTTCGACGCGAAGAAGCTCGCGGCGATCGCGTTCGAGCACCTCAAGTCCCCCACGCTCACGCCCGACGACGCGTACCTCGACGCCACGCTTCCGTTCCTCGAAAAACGCGGTCTTTCGGGCTTTGATCGCGAAGCCGTCCGCGCGGTCCTCCCGCTCATCCGCGAGCGCGCGCAGACGTACGCCGACGCGGCCGACGCGCTCGACTACTTCTTCCGCGATCTGCCCGTCTACGACGAGAAGGCCGTGAAGAAATTCCTCGTCGCGGACAAGGCGCCGCACCTTCGGGCCGTGCGGGATCTCTTCACGTCGATCGACGATTTCTCCGCGAAGAACCTGGAGGCGCGGTTCGGCGAGCTCCTCGCCGAGAAGAAGCTCGAGATCAAGGACGTGGCGCAGCCCGTTCGTGTCGCGGTCAGCGGCCGGACGGCGACGCCGGGGCTCTTCGACGTCCTCGCGCTCATCGGCAAGCCGCGCGTCCTCGCGCGCCTCGATCACGCGCTCTCCTTGATCGCTGCATCGTCCGGGGCGAGCTGAGCCGCGATGTTCGATCTCGCCTCGACGCTCCTCGCCGCGGCGGCGGGCCCGACGGGCGCGCGCGCCGCGCCGACGCTCTTCGAGACGGCGACCAAGGCCCTCTTCCCCGTCGCCGCGTACCTCGCGCTCGCGCCCGTCCTCTGGTTCTTCTTCCGCGGCACCTGGCGCGAGCTCGACGTCGCGGCGCACGAGCACCAGCGAAAAACCCTCGCTTCGGGCTCGTACGATTATCGCCCCGCGGTGCTCTTCGTGACCACCGCGCTCGTGCTCACGCTCCAGGAATACTATGGCGGCCGTGATTTCTATGAAAATCACCTGAAGCCATTCCTGCGCGAGCTCGAAAAGCAGGGCGGATTCGGCGTCGATCTCCGCAAGTGGAACGAGCTCTACGGCTACGGCTGGTGGGCTTTTACTCGCGTGTTTGGTTACGTCGCGGTCCCGATGATCATCTGGAAGATCTGCTTCCGGAAGGACAGCCTGCTCGACATGGGCTTACGGGTCCGCGGCTTCTTGAAGCACGCGTGGATCTACGGGCTTTGCCTTGCGGTCGTGGTCCCGGCGGTCGTGATCGTCTCGCGGGCCCCCGATTTCGGCACGTATTACCCGTTCTACAAGCAATGCTCCCGCTCGTGGTTCGACCTCGCGATGTGGGAGATGATGTATTTCGCGCAGTTCTTCGCGCTCGAGGTCTTCTTCCGGGGCTTCTGGCTCTCGGGCCTGCGCACGACGCTCGGCTCCGGGGCGATCTTCGCGATGTGCGTGCCATATTGCATGATCCATTATGGCAAGCCTTACCTCGAAGCGGCCGGCGCCGTGGTCGCGGGCATTGCGCTCGGCTCGCTGGCGATGCGCACGAAGAGCATCTACTCGGGCTTCCTCGTGCACGTGACGGTGGCGCTGCTCATGGATTTGCTGGCGCTCTCCCACCGAAACGCGCTGCCCACGTCGCTCTGGGGGCCCTGAGCCCCGGCCCGCACGGTTCGCGGGAAGCTTCTGCCCACCTCGTCGGTTCGGCCCCTGATGCCGCCGCCCGATCGTGTGCTATCCTGGCCTCGCTTGGCCGCTTCTTCGTTCACCTCCGCCCGCTCTGTCCTCGGCCTCCTCGGCCTCGGGGCGGCGCTGCTCGTCGTTCCGGGCCACGCGCGCGCCGATATTTACACCTACACCGACGCGCAAGGAAACGTGCACGTCACGAGTCAGCCCGTCCAAGCTGGAAAATCGGGCGGAAAGATGGATCGGATCTCGAGCGGGGACGGCACGAAATCGCGCAAGAAGGCCGCCCAGCTTTTCACGGTGTCGATGCCGAGCGACCGGTCGCCGGAGCGTTTTGGACGGTACGACTCGTGGATCCGTGAAGGCGCGCGTCTTTATCGCCTCCCCGAGGAGCTGATTCGCGCGGTCATCAAGTGCGAGAGCGACTTCGATCCGCGCGCGGTCTCGCCCACGGGCGCGCAGGGCCTGATGCAGCTCATGCCGGCGACGGCGCTGCGAATGCAGGTGCGTGACGCCTTCGATCCTCGCGAAAACATCCTCGGCGGCTCGCGTTATCTGCGCGTGCTCGCGAACATGTTCAACGGCGATCTCGAGCTTACGGTGGCGGGATACAATGCGGGCGAAAATGCCGTGATGAAGTACCAGGGCATCCCGCCGTACGAAGAGACGCAAGGGTACGTCGGGTGCGTGGTCGGCCATTACCGCAGCTTCAAGGCCCTCAACGGTGAGGGGCTCCGGTCGGCCCGCTAGGCGGGCCTTCCTCTGCCCCCCACACCCCCCGCCTGTTCAAGCGGGGAGCGGATGCAACGCAGCGCAGCAATCGGGAGGCATCACCCGTCCCTGGAGACCCCGGGGCCGCCCCTGTGCTAAGATCGGCCCTTCCTGCGGGTTGCACGGACGCCCGATTGTTCTATATGGCGCTCGTCAGCCGGGCGAGCCCGAGGGCCGCCGTCAATCACCCGCTTGGGGGCGAACCATGACTGCCCAAAGCCTCGTCGAGCTCAGCAAACGCACCTACGAAATCGTCCCGCTCAAGCCCCCCGTCGATCCGGCGAGGCTCGAGTACAAGAACTTCAAGGAAGCGCCGGACTGGCGGAGGATTCCCGCCTATGCCGACGTCACCGAGGAGCAATTCCTCGATCACCGCTGGCAGTCGAAGAAATCGATCACCCGGCCCGACAAGCTGCTCGAAGCCCTGCGTGATCTCGTCTCCGAGGACTTCATCAAGGACGCGACCGAGGGCTTTGCCCGCGCGCCGATGAGCGTGCGCGTCTCGCCGTACCTGCTTTCACTCATCGACTGGAACGACCCCTATCGGGATCCGCTGCGCACCCAGTTCATCCCGCTGAAATCGCGCTTTTTGCCGGATCACCCGAAGCTCGGGCTCGACTCGCTGCACGAGCGCGCGGACGCGCCGGTCCCAGGGCTCACGCACCGCTACGCCGACAAGGCCCTCTTCCTCCCGCTCGATACCTGCCCGGTCTACTGCCGCTTCTGCACGCGCAGTTATGCGGTCGGCATCGACACCGAGGAGGTCGAGAAGACCCACTTCAAGGTCGACGAGGATCGCTGGCGGGCCGCGTACACGTACATCTCCTCGCGGCCCGAGCTCGAAGACATCGTGGTCTCGGGCGGCGACGCGTACAACCTGCGCCCCGAGCAGATTCGCTCGATTGGCGAGACGCTGCTCGGCATGTCGAACATCCGGCGCATCCGTCTCGCCACGAAGGGCCCAGCCGTGATGCCGCAGAAGATCCTGACGGACAACGAGTGGATCGACGCGGTCACGTACATCGCCGACCTCGGCCGGAAGCTGCACAAGGAGGTCGCGGTCCACACGCACTTCAACAACCCGAACGAGATCACGGGCATCACGCGCGACGCGATGCAGAAGCTCTTCGAGCGTGGGATCCGTGTGCGCAACCAGAGCGTGCTCATCCGCGGCGTGAACGACGATCCGGAGACGATGAAGCTCCTCGTCAAGCGCCTCGGCCACCTCAACGTGCAGCCCTATTACGTGTACGTGCACGACCTCGTGAAGGGCGCCGAGGACCTGCGCACGACCGTGGCCACAGGCGAGCTCATCGAGAAGCACGTGCGTGGATCGACCGCAGGCTTCAACACGCCGACCGTCGTCGTCGACGCCCCCGGCGGCGGCGGCAAGCGGGACGTGCACTCGTACGAGTTCTACGATCGCACCACAGGCATCAGCATCTTCGAGGCCCCGAGCGTCAAGCCCGGCCAGAAGTACCTCTACTTCGATCCGATCGATCGCCTCCCGGACGAGGGCCGCGCCCGCTGGGCCGACCCTCGCGAGCATCAGGCGATGATCGACGAGGCGATGCGCGCGATTTCCTGAAGCCGCGTCGCTGGGGCTTCGCCCCAGGCCCGACCAGGGGCTGTCCGCCCCTGGACCCGGACCAGCCAGGGGCTGGACCCAGGGTCGATGAACTGCGCGATGCGCAGTTCATCGAACAGGTCGAGGCAAGACCAGCGACGACCCTGAAAGCCAAGACAGCCGCGCTGCCATTTCGACTGGCAACGCTGTTCCTGATCTTGCCACCGGCTCGTGGAAGAACCGCGCATCGCGCGGTTCTTCCAACTCGAGTCCAGGGCTTGCCCTGGTTCGGGTCGAGGGGCGAACAGCCCCCGCGGGGCCCGGGGCAGCGCCCCGGCTCCACGCTTCACGACGAGCGGCTCTTCTTCACCTTTGGTCGATCCTCGGGATCGGCCTCGTAGTTCGCCACTGCTTGCTCGAGCTCTCGCTTCACGCGCGTCACGAGATCGGCTGGCTCGAGCACGCGTGCTGTCTCGCCGAAGCCGAGGACCCACGACGTCAGCTCCGTCATGTCGCCGATGTCGAGCGAGAGCCGCACGCCCCCGCCTTGCAGCTCCTCGATCACCTGCGACGGGTGCACCTTTCGGGTCCGTACGAAGTCGGCGACCTTTGCGCTGAAGTCGATCACCACGTGCGTCGACGCGCCGCCCGACCAGATGCCGAACGTGCCCTGGAAGTAGTCTTCGACCCGGAAATCTGCGGGCAAATCGAAGCGCTCCGTCGTCGCGCACTCGGTGTCGCGCATGCGGTCGAGCAAGAACGTGCGGATCTCGCCGCGCCCGGCGTGCAGACCGACGCAGTAGATCGCGTCCTTGTAGAGCACCATCGCGTACGGGTGGATGACGACCTTGTCTTCGCGCCCGTCCTTCGCGCGGCGATACCGGCACGAGAGCGGCCGCAGATCGGCGACTGCCTGGAAGAGATCGTCGAGCGCCTCCGTGTGTGCTGCGTAGTCCTTCGGCGCGAACGGCAGGTAGAGGAAGCGCTCTTCGAGACGCGCGTCGGCCACGCCTGCGTTTGGACCGCGGCCGGGGCGGCGCGCGACGCCGAGGAGCTGCTGCGCTGCGAGGTCGATCTCTTCGTAGAGCGTCGAGCCGCGCATCGGCTCGAACAGGCGCCGCGCGGCGAGCAGCGCGTAGGCCTGCGTCCGGCGGACCTCGACGCGCCGGGGCGCTTCGCCGGGGGCGAGACGCCAGAGACGCGTCCCGCCGGGCTTGCTCGTGGTCGAGACGAGGTCGAGATCGCGCCGCACCTCCGCGAGGTAGCGGCGCATCGATCGCGGCGTCACGTCGAGCTCGCGGGCGAGCTCGTAGATCGTCAGGCCCTTTGGGTGCCGCTGCAAAAGCGCGCGCAGCGTGTCGAGGCGCCGGTGCTGCGTGAAGGGCCCCTTGGGCCGGCCGCGCGGGCGCGTGGATGACGCGGACGATGCGCCTTGCGGGCTCGCTTGCGGCGCTCTTGCTTCGGACGCTGCGGCGCGGCCTGCGCTGGCGAGCGAGGCGGGCGCGGCGCGGCGCGCGGAGGAGAGGGCATCGCGTCCAGTGCTCGAAGTGCTGGATCCCACGGTATGAATCTTCGTGTATCGCAACGCGCGCCTGCGGGAAAGCGCGTTCGTGGCCGCGCCTGACGGGCTTCGCCTGCTCGGGCGTCTTTGGGCGCTCCTCCGGGTTCGTCCTGGTGCGCGGCTCGGGGATCGGGCCCGGGGGCGCGCGTGTCCACGTCGAATGCTTGACTGCCTGCGCGACCGTGCGCGGCGGCCTTCTTCTGAAATTGGGAACATCGCGCCTTGCTGGATCGCGCGCATGCGTGCGACCATGGAGCGTTGGCGCGCGTGCGTGCTCTGCAGCTCCTCCGCGACCCCGGGGGAGATGCGGGACCCGCCTGACCGGGCCAGCGGGGACAGGACACGATGTTCACCAGGGTTCGTACACTTCTTGGGCAGCGCTCGGTACAGGGGAAGGTCGGGGCGATCGTCGGCCTCGCCGCCACGCTCGCCGCCGTGCGCCCGGCGCTCGCGGAGCCGGCGGCGTGTTTGTCCTTCGATCCTGCGGCGTGGCCGGCGCCGTCGAAGCCCTACTTCATGGTGATGTTCGACACCTCGGGTTCGATGACGGACCCGGTCGGGTCGAACAATTCGTGCGGCTACGTGAATGATCGCCTCGGTCATGGTCGCTGCGCGATAAAAAATACCTTCCAGGCGTTCGCGGGGCAGGCGAATTTCGGGCTCGCGACCTTCGCCAAGGTCCAAAAGGGCTGCGACGCCGCGTGTACGCCTGCGCTCTGCCTTCACAGCGACTTCCCCGGCAACGCGGACAAAGCGGGCTGCGGCCCGGAGCCCGGGACGTGCGGCAGCCCGCCCGTGGCCCAGCCGAACTCCGGCTGCCGCGACGGCGCGAACATCGTCGTCCCGCTGCTCATCGACAACTATTACAGCCCGCCGCCGAACCCCTCGAACATCGGCGAGCTCCTCAAGTGGGTCGACAACGACTGCTCGGATCAGAAGGAGCTCTTTGCGCAGGGCAACACGCCGCTGAACGGCATGCTGCGCAGCGCCTACCGGTACTTCTCCGAGGGCTGGGCGAGCCCCGTGGTCGCGGGCCTCGTGCACCCCTCGCCGCTCGGGACTCTCGCGCAGGGTGAGCGGCCCTGTCGCTCGGTCAACGTCATCCTCGTGACCGACGGCGGCGAGAACTGCGACACCGTCGACGACGCGAAGGACGCCGCGGCGGATCTGCTCACAGGCTTCACGAAGAGCGGCATTACCTGGAGCATCAAGACGCACGTCATCGACTTCGGCCAGGTCGGCTCGCAAGCCGACCAGATCGCGGCCTCCGGCGGCACGGGCGCGGCGCAGGACGCGGCGAACGAGGCCTCGCTCAGCCTGGCCTTCGCGAACATCATCGCCGGCGCGATCAAGCCCGAGAGCTGCAACAACGCCGACGACAACTGCAACGGCTGCACCGACGAGGGCTTCGTCCACTACTGCAACAAGGGACAGACGTGCTGCGCCTGGTCCACGCCGGCCCAGCGCGCGACCTGCCTCACGAACTACAAGGCCACGATCTCCACGGCCGATCCCGACGGCGATCTCACGCTGCTCCCCTGTACGACGGCGGCCCAGCAGCAGGATCCGGCGAACTGGCTCTGCTTCAACCCGAAGGAGACCTGCGACAACGTCGACAACAACTGCGATCCCGAGACTACGATCGACGGCGACCCGCAGAACACGGTCGACGAAGGCGTCTTCAAGTGCGGCAACCCCTTGCACTGCCCCACCACCGAGACGTGCAACGGCCAGGACGACGACTGCGACGGCCTCACCGACGAGGGCCTCGGCGCCTCCTGCACGTGCAAGCCCTCGCCCGAGGTCTGCGACGGCTGCGACAACGACTGTGACGGCGTCGCGGACAACGGCATCCCCGCGATCCCCTGCGGCCTCACGACCCCCCTGAACTGCGCGGGCACGCTCTCGTGCAAGCCGCCGCAGAACGTGCCCATCGGGACGTGCGCCCCGAGCGGCGGGTACAACACCTGCCAGAACAACCCGATGACCGAGACGTGCGACGGCGTCGACAACGACTGCGACGGCACGATCGACGACGGCGTCGCGGCGACCGAGTGCGTGCCCGTGGGCACACCGTCGAACCTGAACTACGGCCCGAACAGCCAGTGCAAGAAGGGCACGCAGCCCTGTGGATCGAGCGTCTGCGCGGGCTTCGTGGGGCCGAGCGCCGAGCTCTGCGACGGCATCGACAACGACTGCGACGGAACCGTCGACGAGAGCCCCTTCGGCGTCGGCACGCCGTGCGGCGTGAATCAGCCGCCGTGCACGACGGGCCTGACGGCCTGCGTCAACGGCGCGCTCGTCTGCCAGGGCGGAACGCAGCCCCAGGCCGAGGTCTGCGACGGCGCGGACAACGATTGCGACGGCACGATCGACGAGACGCCGCTCGCGGACGCGCCGGCCGCCGGCATGAACGGATGCTGGACGAACCCCGGCAACTGCTGCACGTTCGGGAACCTGCAATGGTGCCCGCCGCCGGGCGGTTCCTGCAATGGCACGGGCATGCTCACGGCGCCCTGCAACACCGGCAAGCTCGTCTGCCAGGGCCTGCAGAAGTGGGTGTGCGCGACGCCGAAGGCCCCCGAGCCCGAGGCGTGCGACGGCCTCGACAACGATTGCAATGGCGTGGTCGACGACGGGAACATCGCCCAGGTTGGCGAGCCCTGCGGGAGCGACACGGGCGAATGCCAGATCGGCGCGCTCGCGTGCAGCGCCGGCGTGCTCGATTGCATGGGTGACATCGGCCCCACGAAGGAGCTCTGCGACGGCAAGGACAACGACTGCGACGGCACGATCGACAACGGTATCGTGGCCGGCGAAGTGTGCACCGTCATGTACGACAAGACGCTTTACCCCGGCGATCGCAGCGCGGCGCCGTGCCAGCCGGGCGTCTTGCAATGCGACGGGCAGGGCGGCGGGAGCTGCGCGGGCGGCATCGGCCCCTCGCCCGAGGTCTGCGACGGCCTCGACAACGATTGCGACGGCAAGGTCGACGAGAGCGGCCCCGCGCCGGATGGCATCGACGGCTCGGCGAACCCCGCCCCGCCGCCGGCCGTGAACATCGGCGATCCTTGCGGCCTCAACGTCGGCGTCTGCGCCGAGGGCACGTATGGCTGCGTCAATGGCCAGCTCACGTGCATCGGCGGCATGGAGGCCACGAACGAGGCCTGCGATTGCCTCGACAACGACTGCGACGGCACGACCGACGAGCAGGATCCGGGCAAGCCGAAGGTCTGCAGCACGGGCAAGGAGTGCGTGAAGAGCGGCAATTCGTGCGCGTGCGCCTCGCCTTGCAAGGGCGGCGAGTTCCCCTGCCCGCCCGGCCAGAAGTGCGAGAACGTCACAAAGAGCGAGACCGGCGAGTCGCTCGATTTCTATTGCGTCCCCGACAACTGCGGCGATTGCTCGGTGAAGACGGTCAAGGACGCGGCCGGCAACGTGATCTGCGCGCCTGCCGACACGCCGGCCGACGCGAATTGCAACAAGCCGCCCGTGTGCGTCTGCAAAGGCCAGGCGGGCTGCAAGGATCCTTGCGATGGCGTGAGCTGCCCGAGTGGCCAGGTCTGCGCGAATTTCGGGGCGAACCTCGGCAAGTGCGTGGTGGACACCTGCTACAACGTGCCTTGCCTCGGCTGCAACAAGGCGTGCAACCTCGGCTCCTGCGTGGACAACCCCTGCGTGCCCGGCGCTTGCCAGCCCGACGAGGTTTGCAAGCCGAGCGCCGATTTCACCTCGTTCTCGTGCGTCCCGACCTGCGCGGACGTCGATTGCGCGGCGGGCACGACCTGCAAAGACGGCGCGTGCGTCCCGACCTGCGATCCGGCGTGCGACGGGGGCGAGACCTGCGACATGGGCCAAACCCCGCCGGTCTGCGTGCAAAACAAGTGCGCCGGGGCCTGCTCGAACGGCGGCTGCTGCGACCCGCTCACGGGCGCGTGCGGCAACTGCCCGTGCGAGGGCGTCCTTTGCCCGAGCGGGCAGGTTTGTCACGGCGGCGAGTGCGTCGATCCCATGGGCGGCACGGGCTCGGGCTCGGGCTCGGGCGCGGGCGGCGCGGGCGGCGGGGGCGGCGCGGGCGGCATGGCTGGCGCGGGTCCCGGCGCGGGCGGCTCTGCGGGTGCGCCCGACAAGGGCGTCTGGGGCCTCGCGACGGGCGGCGGCGGATGCGCTTGCTCCGCGGCCGGCGATACGCGCTCCTCGACTGGCTGGCTCGCGCTCCTCGGCTTGCCCCTGGCCTTCCTTCGCCGGCGTCGTTCGGGACGCGACGCGAAGGCTGCGTAATTCCCCAATCGAATCACTCACGGCCGCGGCGGGGCTCGGTCTCGCCGCGGATCGCCATTGTGTCAGCCCGCGGGCGTAGACGAGCCGAGGGGCCGTAGCTCACGGCGCCGACGAAGACCCCACGCCGGTTCGGCGCAGAGAACGAGCTTACTTCCTGCATCGTCGAGCCGAACCGCCAGCCCTTCGACACCCGCTTCCCCCGGGGCTGCGCCTCCGCCCCACACGGAGCCCGCCTCGGGGCATCACGCGGCCTATCCTGCCGAAATCACGACGGAAAACGCCCTCTATTCCGTCCCGATCAAGAGAGTTTACGCCTCGCACGAACTCTTGTAGGGTGAACGAGCATCATCTTCCCGGCTCTCGGGATCAGACGGAGCATCGTCCGATCGCCCGGTGCCGGGCGTGATGGAAACCCGTACGTCGAGGCAAACTCCTTTTGCAAAATTCGCGTTCGTCCCGTTCCTACTTTCCTTCGGCTGACACGCGTCGCTGCATGACGTGGTCGGGCCGGGGCTGGATCACGAGAACATGAACAGGACCCTCTTCTCCCGTGGCATTGGCCGTCGCAAGCTTGGTATCGCGCCGGTCCTCACTGGTGCGGCCCTCGTGGCCGCCGCGTCGCTCACGGCGCCGCTCGCCTCCGCAGAGGAGCCTGCGTGCCTGAGCGCGGATCCGAAGGACTGGCCTTCGTCCGCGAAGCCGTACTTCATGATCCTCTTCGACACCTCCGGGTCGATGACGGGAGGCGCTCCGAGCAGCGCGAATCCGTTGCCCGACTCGTGCGGCTTCGGGTCGACCCGCATCAGCCACGCGAAGTGCGCCCTGCGGAAGATGTTTTTCGCGTTCGGCGGGCAGGTGAACTTCGGGCTCGCCGGGTTCTCGCGCGGCTTTGTCACCAGCGGTTGCACCGCAGCTTGCGGGGCGACCGGCACCGGCGGGTGCATCTGGCAGAGTTACACCGGCGGAGGCAACCCCTCCGGCGGCTGCGGCCTCGAGCCGACCTCGCAGGCGAACTCCGAGGATCGACGCGGCGCCGAGATCCTCGTCCCGATGCAGCGCGACAACTTCTACGCGCCGCCGCTCGAGCCTTCGAATGTCCCGGAGCTGCTCAAGTGGGTCGACAACGACTGTTCGCTGCACCCGACGTGGCCGATCAGCTACGAGCTCTGGCCGTCAGGTGAGACGCCGCTGAACGGCATCCTGCGCGACGCCTACCGGTACCTCTCGACTTCCTGGGCCAGGCCCATCAGCGGCGACCCGAGTTTCGACTCACCGATCGCCCAGTCCGGCGAGCGCGGCTGCCGCACGATCAACACGATCCTCATCACGGACGGCCTCGAGACGTGTGACAACCCGGCCGACGCGGTCGACGCGGCTGGCGATCTGCTCGCGGGCTTCGATCGTGGCGGGATCCACTGGTCGGTCAAGACACACGTCATCGACTTCGGTACCTCGTCTGCGGCAAACGCCGCGCTCGCGGCGGCCGGCGGCACGGGGACGTCGACGCCAGCGACGAACGAGACGCAGCTCTCGCAGGCGCTCTCGAACATCATCGCCGCTGCCGTCAAGCCCGAGACCTGCGACAACGCCGATAACAACTGCAACGGCTGCACGGACGAGGGCTTCGCCCATTACTGCAACCAGGGGCAGACGTGCTGCTCGTGGTCGACGGCCGCCCAGCGCGCGACGTGCATGTCGACGTACCAGAGCACGATCACCCCGGCGAACCCGGGCGGCGACCTGACGAAGCTACCCTGCACGACGCCCACGCAGGCGACCCAGCCGACCACCTGGCTCTGCTACAACCCCAAGGAGAGCTGCGACAACGTCGACAACAACTGCGATCCCGGGCCCGCGTTCGACGGCGATGCGGCGAACACCATCGACGAGAACGTGACGAAGTGCGGCAACCCGGCGCATTGCCCGAAGCCGGAGACCTGCAACAGCCAGGACGACGACTGCGACGGGCAAACCGACGAGGGCGGCATCTGCGTCGTGCCGTGTGTTCCCTCGCCGGAGATCTGCGACGGCTGCGACAACGACTGCGACGGCATCGCGGACAACGGCGCGCCGAACGCCTCGTGTGGCCTCCCGAGCCCGAATAACTGCGTCGGCACGCTGACGTGCAAGGCGGCGCAGAACGTGCCACAGCCGGGCGCTTGCGTGGCGAACGGCGGGTTCAACGCCTGCACGAACAACCCGCAGATCGAGACCTGCGACGGCCAGGACAACGATTGCGACGGCACGGTCGACGACGGCGTGCCGCCCGCGCAGTGCGTGCCCGTCGGCACGCCGTCGAACCTGAACTACGGCGCGAACAGCCAATGCAAGCGGGGCACGCAGCCCTGCAATGGCACGTGCCAGGGCTTCATCGGGCCGAGCGCGGAGATCTGCGACGGCATCGACAACGATTGCGACGGCGTGGTCGACGAGAGCCCGTTCGGCGTCGGCACGCCTTGCGGCGCCAACCAGCCGCCGTGCACGACCGGCCTCACGGCCTGCGTCAACGGCGCGCTCGTCTGCCAGGGCGGCGTGCAGCCCGGACCCGAGGTCTGCGACGGCACGGACAACGATTGCGACGGCTCGATCGACGAGACGCCGCTCGCGGACGCGCCGACCGGCGCCAACAATGGCTGCTGGACCGAGCCGGGCCAGTGCTGCACGTTCGGCAACCTGAAATGGTGCCCGCCGGCCGGCGCGACCTGCACGGGAACGGGCACGCTCACGGCGCCGTGCAACACCGGCAAGCTCGTCTGTCAGGGCGCGCAGAAGTGGGTCTGCTCGAATCCGAAGGCCCCGAGCCCGGAGGTCTGCGACGGCCTCGACAACAACTGCAATGGCATGCTCGACGACGGCAACCTGCCGCAGGTCGGCACGACGTGCGGCACCGATCAGGGCGAATGCGCGACGGGTACGCTCGCCTGCAATGCCGGCGTGCTCGATTGCGCGAACGACGTCGGCCCGGTGTCCGAGATCTGCGACGGCAAGGACAACGATTGCGACGGCGTGAACGACAACGGCATCCCCTCGGGCGGCCCGTGCGTTCCGACGTACGACACGGCGCTTTATCCGGGCGATCGCAGCGCCTCGCCGTGCACCCCGGGTGAGTTCCTCTGCAATGGCGCGGCCGGCGTGGAGTGCCTCGGCGGCGTCTCGCCACAGCCCGAGCTCTGCGACGGCATCGACAACGACTGCGACGGCACGGTGGACGAGAGCGGCCCCGGGCCGGACGGCGTCGACGGCTCGATGAACCCGCAGCCCACGCCGGTCGGCAGCATCGGCCAGGCGTGCGGCGTGGAGACGGGCGAGTGCAAGCAGGGCACGTTCGCCTGCGTGAACGGCGGGTTCGTCTGCACGGGCGAGATCACGCCGGTCCTCGAGGTCTGCGATTGCAACGACAACGACTGCGACGGACAGAGCGACAACCCCAACAACGGCATCCCGCTGTGCAGCACCGGCAAGGAGTGCGTGAAGGGGAGCGCGGGCGTGTGCCAGTGCGCGAGCGCGTGCAACCCCGGCAAAGAGTATCCGTGCCCGCCCGGCCAGCAATGCCAGCAGGTGACGGAGAGCTCGACGGGCGAGAATCTCGGCTTCTTCTGCGTGTCGGAGCCCTGCGTCGATTGCGAGCTGAAGACGGTCAAGGACGCGAACGGTAACGTGCTCTGCGCGCCCGCCGATACGCCGGCCGACGCGAATTGCGCCAAGCCGCCCGTGTGCGTCTGCAAGGGCCAGGCGGGCTGCAAGGATCCGTGCGACGGCGTGAGCTGCGGCGCGGGTGAGGTCTGCACGGCGTACGGGCCGAAGGCTGGCCAGTGCGTGGTGGACAACTGCTACAACGTGCCTTGCAACGGCTGCAACAAGGTCTGCAACCTCGGCTCGTGCATCGACAACCCGTGCCAGCCGGAGAGCTGCCCGGCCGATCAGATCTGCAAGCCGAGCGCCGATTACACCACGTTCACGTGCGTCTCGACCTGCGCGAACGTGGATTGCCCGTCGGGCCAGGTCTGCCAGGGCGGCACGTGCGTGGCCGCCTGCAGCCCGAATTGCGGACCCGATCAATACTGCGACATCACGCAGACCCCGCCCGCCTGCGTCCAGAACCAGTGCGCCGGCCCCTGCGCGAGCGGCGGCTGCTGCAATCCGGTGACGGGCGCCTGCGGCAATTGCCCCTGCGAGGGCGTCGTTTGCCCCGAAGGGCAGGTTTGTCAGAACGATTGCCCGCCGGGCGTCGCTTGCAGCCGCGGTGAATGCGTCGAGCCCATGGGCGGCCCGGGTTCCACCTCGAGCTCGAGCGGCTCGGGCGGCGCGGGTGGTGACGGCGGCGCGGCCGGCGCTGGCCCCGGCACGGGCGGTTCGGCCGGCGCTGGCGACAGTGGCGTGTGGGGCCTCGCGACGGGCGGCGGCGGTTGCGCTTGCTCCGCGGCCGGCGACACGCGCTCTTCGGCCGGGTGGCTCGCGCTCCTCGGTTTGCCCTTGGCCTTCCTCCGCCGGCGTCGGTCGGCGCGCAACGTGGAGGTTGCGTGATGAGCTTCTCTTCCAAACTCGGATGGCTCGCGGCCGCGGCGGGGCTCGCCCTCGCCGCGGGCTCCGCGGGATGCACCACGCAGGCATTCTGCTTCGACGATTGCGATAGCGGCTCGTCCACCGGCACCTCCAGTTCCTCCGGCACCGGCGGTACGGGCGGTGAAGGTGGATGCCTCTTCGGCTGCGGCGGCACGGGCGGCACGGCCGGCGAGGGCGGCGCGGGCGGCAGCGGCGGCTGCGTGCCGTCCGACAGCGGCGTCGAGGAGTGCAACGGCAAGGACGACGACTGCAATGGCAAGGTCGACGACCTTCCGGACTGGAGCACGCCCGAGGCCTGCGGCACCTGCGCCAACAATTGCTATCAGGTCCTGCTCAACACGGACCCCGACACGATCGCCTGCACCCCGAGCGCGGATCCGGGCAATACCGACGGTACCTGCACCGGCAATTGCGCGGTCGATTACTACGATCTCGATCCGAGCGCGCCGGGCTGCGAGTATTACTGCGTCTCCGGCGGCGCCGACGACTCGCTCTGCAACAACAAGGACGACGACTGCGACGGCATCAAGGACGAGGACGTCGACCTCTGCACCAGCACCACCGATTGCGGCAAGTGCGGGCGCACCTGCGTCGTCCTCCACGGCACGCCGGCCTGCACCAGCAGCGCCGAGCCCGGGCAGGCTTGCAACGACGGCAACACGCAATGCGTGATCCAGTCGTGTGAGCCTGGGTTCTATGATCTCGACGGCTCGTATGCCACGGGCTGCGAGTACCAGTGCAACATCACGAACGGCGGCGTCGAGATCTGCGGAGACAGCCTCGACAACGATTGCGACGGCAAGATCGACGACGCCGACGATCTCTCGGGTGACATGCAGCTCGGCCAGGATTGCTATGGCGATCCCAACGGCGAATGCGCGACGCCCGCGCACCTCGGCAAGACCATCTGCCAGGGCCACAAGGTCGTCTGCGCCGGGCCCAACGTCCTCGTCGAGAACCAGAACCCCGAGCTCTGCAACAGCCTCGACGACGATTGCGACGGCATCGTCGACGACAGCCCCACCGACGCCGGCAAGGCCTGCGGCGTCAGCAACATCTTCCCCTGCGCCTTCGGCACCCAGCAATGCCAGAACGGCGCGCTCGTCTGCGTCGGCAACATCGATCCCAAGCCGGAGATGTGCGACGGCGAGGACAACGATTGCGACGGCACGATCGACAAGACCAACGGCAGCCCGCCCCCGGACGCCGTCGGCGCTTGTGACGTCCCGCCGAACCCGCCCGCGGGCGCGACCACGCCTTGCAAGGCCGGCACGAAGGCCTGCGTCGGCGGCGCCATCGTGTGCCAGAACTCCGTCAAGCCGGCCGCAGGCGTGCAGGACGGCTGCAACATCGACGCGAACTGCGACGGCGCGCTGACGAACCAGCCCGACAAGCAGACCGACGTCAACAACTGCGGCATGTGTGGCAAGAGCTGCTACACGGGCGCGGTCCACTCCACGTGGTCCTGCGCCGCCGGCGCTTGCCAGTTCAAGGGCTGCGAGCCGGGGTATTACGATCTCAACAACGATCAGAAGTGCGAGTACGACTGCGACTTCATCTCGGCGCAGGAGACTTGCAACGGCCTCGACGACGATTGCGACGGCCAGATCGACGAGAACGTCATCGCCCCCTTGCCCACCCAGGTCTGCGGCGTCAGCCCCTCCGCCACCAAGGCCGAGTGCACCACCGGAGTCAACGTCGCCTGCGTGATGGGCGCCTGGAAGTGCACCTTCCCCGCCACCGTCTGCACCGGGGCCGCCCCGAACTACTGCACCGGCACCCCCGAGCTCTGCGACAACTACGACAACGATTGCGACGGCGTCCAGAACGAGAACGTCGCCAACTGGAACAAGCCCTGCAACTCCGACGACGCTCTGCCCCCGCCCGGACACGGCGCCTGCCGCACGCAGGGGAAGTACGAGTGCGACGGCACCACGGCCGTCAAATGCAGCGCCACGCCGGCGAACTGCGCCAGTTTGCCCGGCGGTTGCGAAGAGAAGTGCGACGGCCTCGACAACGATTGCGACGGCGCTGCCGACGAGCCCTACAGCAAGAAGGGCAGCAATGCCGCGTATTACGTCAAGCCGGCGGTCACGAAGCTCGGAGCGCAGAACAAGTGGATCATGACGTTCGAGGCCAGCCGCCCGAACGCCACCGCCGTCGTCCCCGGCACCGGCAATGGCTTCTGGACCAGCGCTCCCACGGGATCCACGCTCGACAAGACCCCGGCTTGCTCGGTCCAGGGGAAGATCCCCTGGTTCAACGTCACCCCGCGTGAGGTCGAGGACGTCTGCGCCGCGGCCGGCGGCACCGTCTGCAGCACGGCCGATTGGCAGGCCGCCGCGCGTACCCCCGCGCCGGATGCTTGCCTCTGGGGCTACGCGCCGCTCTCCGCGTGCAAGACCGGGTTCGTGGCGAACGTGAAGTACTGCAACCTCGGCTTCTCGTACGACTTCTCCCCGGATGTCGGCACGCAAAACGGTCTGCTCGTCACCGGCGACACGGTCAACCTGAAGAACTGCTGGGTCGATTGGACCGGACAAACCAATCCCCAGGTCTACGACATGACCGGTAACCTCCGCGAGATCACGAAGTCCGCGACGAACACGTATCCGCTGCTCGGCGGCGCCTTCAACACCCAGGCCGAGTCCGGCGCCCAGTCGGACTTCACCTTCTACACCGTCGATCAGAACTTCCAGTTCTTCGACACCGGCTTCCGCTGCTGCTTCGCTGCGAACCCGGGCTGAAGGACCCTCCAACGAAAAAGCCCACGCTCCCGAAACCCGGGACGCGTGGGCTTTTTCATTCGAGGCCACGACGACGTGGCCCCCGCGCGGCGATCACCAGGGGCGATCGCGCATCGTCTGCTTGTACTTTTCCTTGTAAAGATCGTGGCACTTCTTGCAGGAAGCCTTTGCGCCGTCGAGGTCGCCGGCCTTCGCCTTGGCCACACCCTCATTCGAGATGGCGACCCAGCTCCCCATGCCGGGCGGCGGCTTGCCCGCGGTGTAGGCCAGGGCATTGGCGATCTTCGTCAGATCACCACTCGACGTCGCCGAGGCCATGACCGTCTTCATCCAGCCCTGCATCGGGCAGGGCTTCTGCCCCTTGGCGCCGCAATCGAACGTCTTCGGGCCGGCCGCCGCGCTGGCCGCGGGCGCCGCAGAGCCGGCGGCGGGGGCCGCGGACGCCGCAGCCACGGCGGCGGATCCCGCGGGCTCCACGGGGGCGGAAGCAGCGCTGTTCTCGGGCTTCGGGGCCTCGGCGCTCGGCGCGGGGGCCGCTGACGCGACCGGGGCCGCGGAGGCCGCAGGCTGCGTGTCCGCCGCGGCTGCGCTGGGCTTCGCTTCGGGCGAGGCGCCTTCGTTTTTCGCCTCACCGCCGCCGCAGCCGACGGCACCCGCGAGCGCCACGATCGCCGCGAACCGCACTCCCTGTCTCATCCTGCTCTCCTTACATGGTGGCGAAGATCGACCTTTCTCGGCGATCCTCGCATTCCTACTCGCCCGGCTCATGATCCGGCCGCGCGGGGCAAGTTGCCCCGGCATTCGACTTTGATCCGTATCCACGGCCTGATGGCAAGACAAAAAAAGTGCCGATGTCTGCTCCCTCGCCGGTCCGTCCCTCCCCCCTCCGCCCTGCGTCCGCTCCTCCCGACGCTCCCAAGCTGCTTTTCACGCGCGGAGGCCGATATCCGCAGGCGATCGCGTGGTTCGGGGCGCGATCGTTCTGGGGGCATCTCTGGCACCTCGTGGCGAGCGTCATCGCGACGGAAGACATCGACAGTCGCGCATGGATGCGACCGAGCACAGCCGACACACTGACGCGCAAGGCCGCGGCCGTGCTGGGCGGCAGCGAAGGCAAAGAGACGCTCACCGAGGCGCTCGGTCGCGACGTCTGGATCGATTTCCTCGCCGACACGGGCGATTGCGTGTCCGTGAGCCAGGAGGTCGCGCGTCTCGTGTTCGAGACGTACGAGGTCGAAGTTCCGGACAAACCCGGCGAGACGCTCGTGCTCCCGCGCGGGGACATCCTCCTGTTCGGCGGGGACACGGCGTATCCGGTGGCGACGGAGCTCGAGATCCACAACCGGGTGATCGTGCCGTTCTCGCGGGTGCTGGAGGAGGTCCGAGACGGCAAACCCCGGGTGCTCCTGGGAGTCCCGGGAAATCACGATTGGTACGCGGGGCTCGACGGCTTCGGGCGCATGTTCCGGGAGCGGCGCGGGACCGTGGATCTCGTGGGGAGATCGACGCCGAACGAGGTCGTGCGGTTCGCGCAGATCGGACACTTCATCCAGTGGGTGGAGGCGTTTCGCATCGGACGTTATGTGAGCAAACGATCGACGTTGCCGCTCGACGGATACGTGCCGGTGCAGGACGCGAGTTACTTCGCGCTCAGGCTCGCGCCGGGGCTCGATCTGTGGGGCGCGGATCGGCAGCTCCGCGCGGTGGACTTCGAGCAACGCGCGTTCTTCGCGTCGCTCCGGACCGAGAACCGCGGGCTGCTCTTGACCCTGGCGGATCCGGCGTACGCGTTCCTGGAGCCGAACCCTGCGGGGCAACACATCGTCGACGCGCTGGATCTACGGCTCGAAGACGACGCCGTGCTCGTGCTGACGGGCGATACACATCACTACTGCCGCGAGCAGATCGGCAAGACGTGCCACGTGATCGCCGGCGGAGGCGGGGCGTTCTTGCATCCGGCGCGGATCATGCGGAAGGGCCTGCCCGAGCCGGCCGCGGAGTTCCCGGGGCCGAAGGCGTCGCTCGCGCTGGCGCTGCAAATCCCGTGGCAGATCGTGCACGGACGGAGCGGCTTTCTGGTGCACCTCGCGGCCGCGCTGCTCTACCTGCCGGCGTTTTCCGCGGTGCGATGGGGCGGCGCGCCGCCGATGGTGGGATCGCTCGTGACGGCGGCGATCGCGGGCTTCGTGTGCCGGCTGCTCGGCGGATTCCGGAACCGATCGATCGCGGTGTACCTGCTCGCGACGATCGCGGGGCTCACCGTGGGGTTCGTGCCGATGCTCGCGCGGATGACGTTCGCGGCGGCGGGCGGCCTCTTCGACGCGGCGGATCTCTACGGCGCGAGGCCGTGGCTCGTGTTCCTGGTCTCGGTCTACGTCGCGACGCTGGTCTTCGGCGCGTACCTGATGGCGCTGACGATCTTCGGGATCGAGCAACACCAGGCGTTCGCGGCGCTGGCGCACCCCGGATACAAGCACTTCGTGCGGGTGCGCGTGCGCCGCGACGGGAGCGGCGCCGACGCGTGGGTGCTCGGGAAGGTGGATCCTCTGTCCGCCTCGGATCCGGTCGTCCTGGTGGACCAGTTTTCCTGGACGAACGACGGCCTCTCGGCCGGCGCGCGCTCGGCGTTGCCGGCGTCCCTGATCACGCCGCCATCAAGCGATGCGGCCCAGCAGAAGAGGCGGTGAGGCCTCGGGCGCGGAACTGACGCGGAAGGCGCTCTGGACACGATCCGCGACGGCCTCGGCCGCGGCCGCCGAGCGCACGTGGAGGCACGCGAGGGGCTCGCCGCGACGCACGCCGGCGCCACGCGGCGCGAGGATCTCGATGCCGACGGCGTGATCGACCTTCTGATCGGCGCGCGTGCGGCCCGCGCCCATGGCGACGGCGGCGAGGCCGATCTCGAGGGGATCGATCGCCGCGACGAAGCCGTCGGCGTCGGAGGGAACGAGGACGGTTTCAGGGGCACGCGGCAGGCAACGCGGATCTTCGACGACCGCGGGATCGCCGCCCTGGGCCTCGATCATGCGCTCGAACACGCGCGCGCCGCGCCCGCTCGAGATCGCGTCGCGGAGTTTTTCGCGCGCCTCTTCCACGGAGGAAGCGGCGTCGCCGAGCACGAGCATCTCGGCGCCGAGGGCGAGTGTGCACTCGACGAGATCGTCCGGTCCGCCGCCGTGGAGGACCTCGATCGCTTCGCGCGTCTCGATGGCGTTGCCGACGGTGCGGCCGAGGACGGTGCTCATGTCGGTCAGGAGCGCGACCACACGCTTGCCGGCGGCCTTGCCGACACGCACGAGGGCCTCGGCGAGGGCGCGCGCGTCGCGCTCGGTCTTCATGAACGCGCCGCGGCCGACCTTCACGTCGAGCACGAGCGCGTCGATGCCCTCGGCGAGTTTTTTCGAGAGGATGCTCGCGACGATGAGGGGGATCGACTCGACCGTGGCCGTGACGTCGCGCAGCGCGTAGATACGTTTGTCCGCGGGGGCGATGCGTCCGGTCTGTCCGATCATGCAAGCGCCGATGTCGCGGACGATGCGCGCGAAGGCATCCGTGTCGAGCGAGACGTTGAAGCCGGGGATGGCTTCGAGCTTGTCGAGGGTGCCGCCCGTATGGCCGAGGCCGCGGCCGCTGACCATGGGCACGGGCACGCCGCAGGCCGCGACGAGGGGCGCGAGGCACAAGGAGACCTTGTCGCCGACGCCTCCGGTCGAGTGTTTGTCGACCTTGATTCCGGGGACGGAGGAGAGGTCGAGGACGTCGCCGGAGTGGAGCATCGCGCGGGTGAGGGCCACGGTCTCCGCGTCGTCCATGCCGCGGAAGAAGATGGCCATGCAGAGCGCGCTCATCTGGTAATCGGCGAGCTCGCCCGTTCCGAGGGCGCGGATGAGGCGCGCGATCTGGTCGTCCGAAAGGCGGCCGCCGTCGCGCTTCTTGGCGATGAGCTCAACCAGGGTCTCCACGGTGCGGAGCATACATCAAAGCGGCCTCGCGGCGCGGGCCGCGTGCGTGGCGTCTCCCCAGGGCGAGCGGCGCGCGCTACCTTTCGGCCGCATGAGCAGGGCACGTGACTTCACGACGCTCGGCTACCGGCGCATCGTCAAGCTGCTGGTCTCGCTCGTCATCGTCCCGTCGGTGCTGCTGTCGGCGGTCGGCGCGTCGCTCGTGGTGATGGGCGAGGCGCGGTACAACATCCTCATCGGGATCCTCGTGCTCACGTTCTCGAGCACGCTCGTGACAGGGGTGATCCTGGTGTGGGTGTTCTTGCGGCGGGAGCGAGATCTCTCGGAGCTGCAAGCCGACTTCGTGTCGAAGGTCTCGCACGAGCTCCGGACGCCGCTGACGTCGATCCGGATGTTCACCGAGACGCTGGTGCTGCGGCGCGGGGACAAAGAGAGCGAGGATCGATGCATCCTGGCGCTCAACAAGGAGAGCGCGCGGCTGCAACAGCTCATCGATCGGCTGCTCGACTGGGGGCGGATGGAGAGCGGGCGGCGGGTCTACGAGCTCGCCGAGCAGGACGTGGTGAAGGTCGTGGAGGAGGCGATCGCCGCGTTCGAGCCGACGCGCGAGCAGCGGCACGTGGAGCTCTCGGTGCAGTTCGAGCCGGACCTGCCGCGCGTGTGGTGCGACCACGGGGCGATCGTGATCTCGCTCGTGAACCTGCTCTCGAACGCCTACAAGTACGGGGGGCAGCCGCGGAAGATCGAGCTCGCGGTCGCGCGGAAGCTCGGCGAGGTGCTGATCACGGTGCGCGACAACGGCAAGGGGATCGCGCGGCGCGAGCACAAGCGCATCTTCGAGAAATTTTACCGGGTCGATGATCTCCTTGCACGACAGCAAGAGGGGTCGGGGCTCGGGCTTGCGATCGTGCAACATGTGATGCGCGCGCATCGAGGTCGCGTGACCGTGGACAGCGAGCCGGGTCGAGGGAGCGCGTTCACGCTGGTGCTTCCGATCCAGGCGAAGGTGCGGGTGTCGGAGCCGATGTCGAGCACGGGAGGGACGGCGTAAGGGTGGGAGCGGCAAGCGGCGCGGAACGTGATAGAGAGCCTGGATCGATGAACCGGGTCGGACAGGGCGGCGCGCGGCGCACGGTCCTCGTCGTGGAAGACGACGACAGCATCGCGATGGGCCTCGAGATGAACCTGTCGGCGGAGGGGTATCGCGTGCTCCTCGCGACCGACGGGGAGAGTGGTCTCGCGCTCGCGCGCGGAGGCGGGATCGACCTCTTGATCCTGGACGTGATGCTGCCGAAGCTGAACGGCTTCGAGCTTCTGCGGATGCTGCGCGCCGAGCGGTACACGATGCCGGTGATCATGCTGAGCGCGCGCGGCGCGGAGATGGACAAGGTGATGGGGCTCGAGCTCGGCGCCGAGGACTACATCACGAAGCCGTTCGGGCTGGCGGAGCTTTTGGCGCGGGTGAAGGCGGTGCTCCGGCGCGACGCGATCGCGCGCGGGGACGACGCGAGCGCGATCCGAGCGGCGGACCTCGAGATCCATCCGTCGACGCGGGAGGTGCGGCGCGACGGGAAGCTCGTGGAGCTCACGGCGACGGAGTTCGACATCCTGTTTTGCCTGGTCAGCGCGGGCGGCCGCGTGCTGTCGCGGGAGCAGCTCCAGGCGAAGGTGTGGGGGCCGAGCCATCACGGCACGCCGCGCACCGTGGACAACTTCATCCTGCAGCTACGAACGAAGCTCGAGGACAATCCGGCGAACCCCAGGCACCTCGTGACGGTGCGAGGCGTGGGGTATCGGTTCGTGGTTTGACGAGACGAACGAGACACCCCCGCTCCCATCCGGAAGCGGGGGCCGCCGAACTCAAGGCGCCTGACAGAATTTGTTGATGCTGTCGACGAGCGGGTCTTCCTGCTTGACCGCCTTGTCGAGCGCGGCCTGGGCCGAGTTGATCTTCGCGAGATCCTTCGCCTCGGCGGCGGCAGCCATGTCGCGGGCGGCCTTGGCGACGTCCTTCGCCATCGTCTGGTACTCGGTCGAGTACTTCTTCAGGTCGGGGATCGTGAGCTCCACCTTGGCGGCGTCGGCGGCGACCTTGTCCATCGCGTCGGCCATGCTCTTGAGCTCGTTCGCTCCCGTCGGGTCGGCGCCGCCCTTCGGCGTCTTGTTCAGGCTCTCGACGCCCTTGTTGATCACCTCGATGAGCTGGTTGCACTCGGTGATCTTTTTCTGGCCGCAGGCCGTGGCTCCCACGAGCAGAGCGGCGCCCACGATCGCGGCCGAGAACAGGGATTGATGACGCATCTTCGACTGTCTCCTGTGGAGGGATTGGCGTTCGGTGGCCGCTTTCTTCGAAGAGGCCAGAAACTTCGCAGTCACGAGCGTACCCGCCAGTTGCCGTGGAAGGTACGTCCCACGTCGTCGGCCGTCGGGTCGGTCACGATGATCTCGGGGCGACCGTTCTCCGCGTAGACGATGGTATTTTGTCGGAAGACGCGGCCGAACGCGATGGCCTCGTCGCGCTCCATGCCGTAGACGAGCCACGCGGGCTCGCGCCAGACACCTTCAGGCTCCGCCTCGGAGCCGACGCAGGGCTCGACGCGGTAGCAGCCGAGGATGAGCAGGTCGCGGAGCACGTGGTGGCGCTGCTCGTTCACCTTGCGGGGCAGGAGCATCGAACGCGGGTTGTAGGCCGTGAGCACGGCGAAACGCCGGTTCAGGAGCTCGGGCAACGCCGAGTGATCCTGGACGATCTCGCCGTCGAGCGAGGCGCGTAGCGGCGCGCCGTGCGGGCCGGGGAACTCGTAGATCGTCGCGAGGTACGAACGGAGGAGCGCTTGGTCCATCGATAGGTCTGACCGCTCCTACCAGAGTGGCGGCCCGCACGCTACCAGGCCCTTCGCGTTGCGAGGGCGCCCGGCCTTCCCGTGAGCCCGCCCGCGCGTCTTTCCCTTCCTGGATGCTTGCGCTAAGCCCTGCCCCGGGATGATCGAAGTGGAGCGCCTCTCCAAGTCGTACGGCGCCTTTCGCGCCGTGTCGGATGTGTCGTTTCACGTCGAGCGCGGCGAGGTCGTGGGATTCCTCGGGCCGAACGGCGCGGGGAAGAGCACGACGCTCCGCATGCTGGCCGGCTTCCTCGGGCCAAGCGCCGGGCGGATCCGCATCGGCGGGCACGACATCGCCGAGGAGCCGCTGCTCGCGCGGGAAAAGCTCGGGTACATGCCCGAGACCTCGCCGCTGTATCCGGAGATGCGGGTGCGTGAGTACCTCACCTTTCGCGCCGAGGTGAAGCGCGTGCCCCGGAGCGCGCGGGCCAAGGCGGTCGAGCGGGCCGCCGAGGAGGCGCGGGTCGACGACGTCGCGGATGTGCTCGTGCAGCATCTGTCGAAGGGGTACCGGCAGCGCGTCGGGCTCGCGGATGCGCTGCTCGGGGATCCGCCGGTGCTGATCCTCGACGAGCCCACGGCGGGGCTCGATCCGAACCAGATCCGCGAGGTGCGCGAGCTCGTGAAGCGGCGCGGCAAGGACCACGCGATCCTGATCTCGACGCACATCCTCTCGGAGGTCGAGGCGACGTGCTCGCGCGCGCTCGTGGTCGCGCGGGGCAAGCTCGTGGCGTCGGGGACCATCGAGGAGCTGCGCGAGATGCGAAGGGCTTCGGGGCTCCGCATCGTCGTGCGCGGGGATGCGACGCGGGCGCTCGGGATCGTTCGTGCGCTTCCGGAGGTCGCGGGGGCTGATATCGACGCGGGGCAGGCGCCGGCGGCGGATGCGGCGGCGTTGCTCGTCACGTACCGGCGCGCCGAAGGCGGGGCCGAGGCGGCCGAGCGGGTCGTCGCGGCGCTCGTCGGCGCGGGGCTCGGCGTGCGGGAGGTCGTGCCGCGGGCCGCGACGCTCGAGCAGGTCTTCTCCGAGCTCACGCGGGGGGACGAGACCGCGGCCGAGGTGCAGGCGTGAGGGGATTCTGGCCGATCTTCAAGCGGGAGCTCTTCTCGCTCTTCGTCACGCCGCTCGCCTGGGTGGTGATCACGTCGTTCCTGCTCCTCCAGGGCCTGCACTTCTTCTTGATCGTCGTGAACTTCGCGGCGGCGCCGGCGGAATCGCTCGGCGACAGTGGGCCGGTCCAGGCCTTCTTCGGCCAGACGATGCTGCTCTACGTGCCGCTCTTGCTCGTCTGCCCGCTGCTCACGATGCGGCTCTTCGCCGAGGAGCGGCGCAGCGGCACGATCGAGACGTTGCTCACGGCGCCCGTGGGCACCGTGGGCGTGGTGCTCGCGAAGTACGCGGCCGCGGTGGCGACGTACGTCGTGATGTGGGCGCCGACGGCGCTCTACATCGTGATCCTCGCGCGGACGGGGGACGTCGACTGGCGGGTCGTGGGGACGAGTTACCTTTCGGTCTTCGCGATCGGCGCGGGCTACCTCGCGCTCGGCGTCATGACGAGCGCGCTCACGCAGAGCCAGCTCACGGCCGCGGTGCTCTCGGCGCTGGCGATCTCGGGCCTCTTCTTCTTCGGCTTCGCGGAGTTCATCGTGCCCGATGGGCCGGCGCACGATCTCGCGACACATGTCTCCGTTTGGACTCAAATGAATGACGCGTCGCGGGGGCTGCTCGATTCGCGGCGGCTCGTCTTCGACGCGACCGTCGTACTCCTGCCGCTCTTCGTCACGGTGCGCGCCGTCGAGGCGTGGAGGTGGGGATGAGCGAGGAGCGCAAGCCGAAGAAAGGCAAGAAGGCGCCTCGGCCCGAAGGTACGAAGCCGAAGGACGTGAAGCCCGCGGCCACGAAGGCGCCCGCGCCTCCGCGTGATCCCGCGCCCGAAGCGCCGGCCGGGACGAGCGCGGGGACGAAGCTCGGCGCGCTCGTCGGGCTCGTGGCGGCGATGGTGCTCGCGGTGCTCGTGAACGTGGTCGCGGCGCGGCACTACAAGCGCTTCGATTTCACGAAGGGCGGGCTCTATACGCTGAGCCCCGCGACGGTGCAGACGCTCCACGCGCTCGGCGAGCCGATCCGCGTCGACGTGCTCTTGCCCGCGGGTGATCCGCTCGCGCTATCGATCCAGCACCTGCTCGAGGCCTACCGCAGCGAGACGTCGCGCCTCGAAGTGCACTTCACCGATCCTGATCGCCACGCGGCCGAGTTCGTCGCGATCCAACGCAAGTACGACGAACGCGTCGTCGACGGTCGGGTGGTGACGGACGCGGCGATCGTCGTCGCGCGAGGCGACCGCGTGCAGTTCATCACGCCGCGGGATCTCGTCGAGGTCGAGGACGAGAACGACGTACGCGCGCGGCCTCGACTGGAGCAGGCCCTCACCGCGGCGATCCGCGCGGTCGTGTCCACGGATCGGCCGAAGATCTGCTTCACGACGGGGCACGACGAGAAGTCGATCGAGACGGGCGGAAGTGGCCTCGCGCCGCTGCGCGAGCGGCTCGAGAAAAACGGACACGAGGTCGTGACCGTCGACCCTCGCGAGAAGGCCGACGACAAGGACAAGGCGCGCGCGCCGTTTGCCGGTTGCCGTGTCGTCGTGGTCGCGGGGCCGTCGCTGCGTTTTTCCGAGGCCGAAACGAAAAAGCTCGAAGGGTTCGTCGAGCAGGGCGGCAACGTCCTCGTCGCGGCCTCACCCGTGCCGGACGAGGGGGACCAGAAGTACCTCGATCTCGGCCTCGATCCGCTGCTCGATCGCTTCGGCATCGCGCTCGCGCGCGACTTCGTGTTCGAGACCGATACGCGCCTGCGCGCCGTGCGCGGGTACGGCGAGACGTTCCTCCCGATCGCCAAGCCGCATCCCATCACCGAGGGCCTGATCCGCGCCGAGCAGTCGGGCCTCGGCGCGGTCATGACCGTGGCGAGCTCGCTCCAGAAGACGGGCAAAGGCGCGGCGGCGGTGTCGCCCTTGCTGGAGACGAGCGAGGACGCCTTCGGCATGATCGACTTCTTCACATGGGCGAAAAACCCCTCGGATCCCGCGCCGAACGACGCGGATCACAAGGGACCGCTCACGGTCTCCTTCGCCGCCGAGATGCCCAAGCGTCCGGGTGCCGAGCGTGGCGCGCGACTCGTGGCCATCGGATCCGCGAGCCCGATGATGGGCGAGAACTGGCAAAGCGACGAGCTGCGCGGCACGGCGATCTTCGTCGAGAGCGCGATCGCCTGGCTCGCCTCTGCGCCCGTGCCGCTCGACATCCCGAACAAGCCCGCCTTCACCGCGGGCCTGCGCATGAGCGAGGACTCGCTCGCCTCGATCTTCCGCTACGTCGTGGTGTTCATCCCGCTCGCGTCCGTGCTCACCGGGCTCGCCGTGCACCTGCGAAGGCGCGCGACCGAGCGGCGCGGGACCCGCAAGGAGAAGGAGCAAGCGCCCGAATGAGCTTCGCGAAGTTCGCGAAGAAGCACGCGACGACGCTCGTCCTCTGCGTTCTTTCGATCAGCGCGGGCGCCTACGTGTTCGTCGTGGATCGCGGCTCGGTGACGACCGAGGAAGCCGAGCAACGAAAGAAAAACGTGGTCCTCGCGTGGAGGCCCGACGAGATCACCGAGCTCGTGGTCGAGCAGGGCGCGTCGTCCGCGAAGCTCACGCGCACGCCGCCCGATGCGCTCGGACAGCGCTTCTGGGAGGTGACGATCGGGGGCGAGCGGTTCCCCGCGGAGGCGCAGATCGTCGATCAGCTCCTCGGCACGCTGGAGTTCGCCACGCGCGAGCGGGTGCTCGCGCCGGACAGCGTGGATCGCGCGGCAAGCGGCCTCGATGCGCCCCGCGCGCGGATCGTGGTGACCACGCCGGGACGAACCACGACGCTCGCGATCGGAGGCCCCGCGCCGACGCCGGCAGGCGCTGCGATCATCGAGGTTCACGAAGGGGATCGGACCTCGTTCCAGGTGATCACGAAGGAACTCGTCACGGCCCTCGCGATCGATCCGAGCTCGCTTCGATCGCGGGATCTCCTCCCCTACCCTGCAAGCGACGTCGCGCGGTTCGAGATCGAAGGTCCGAACGGCAAGTACGCGCTCGCGCGACCCACGGATGGCGGTGACGCGCTCAAGCTCGACGGCCCTGCGAAGGAAGCAGGTCGCCGTGCCTCCCGCACAGCCACGGACGAGCTGTTCGATACGCTCTCACGCGTGCGGGCCGACGCCTTCCTCTCGGACGAAGCCGCGCGCCGCGCGTCCACGCCCACGGCGACGCTCACGATGAGCCCCACGGACGCGACGAAGCCCAAGGGAACCCTCGTCCTCGGCGGAGCCTGTCCCGACAAACCCGACCTCGTCGTCGCGCTGCAGACGGCGCCCACGCGTGCCGCGGCCTGCGTGTCTACGACCTTCCTCGACGCGCTCTCGAAGCCCGAAAGCGCGTTCGTGGATCGCAACGCGTTCTTCGCGACGATCGACGAGATCCACGAGGTCACGCTCACCGCTGGTGATCGCCGCATCGAGCTCGCGCGCAAGGGCACGGGCTTCCACGAGCGCGCTCCCGAGGATCGCGACATCGAGGGCGCCACCGGCCGCCTCTTCCTCGAATCCCTCCTCGCTCTCCGTGCGAAGGATTTTCTCCCCGCGGACGATCGCGCCTCGCTCGGCCTCGATCCGCCGCAAGGCAAGGTCCGCATCGTCTCGGTCTTGCCCTCGCGGAGTCCCGACGGCGGCGACGACGATCGGATCGAAGAGCTCCTCGTCGGCAAACCGCAGGGCGACGTCGTCCCCGTGCTGCGCACCTCCGACGGCGCTGTCCTCGCGATCCCCGCCGATCGAGCGCGCGCGCTCTTCCCGAGCAAGATCACGCTGCGCAGCCCCACCGTGATCGACGCCCCGGAGACGAGCCTGCGCGCGCTGCGCATCACCGAGGGCGATCGCGTGCAGCACCTCGAACGCACGCCCGAAGGAGGCTTCGCGCTCGAGGAGCCACGTGGGAAAAACCTCGCGGCCGACCTCGGCTTCGGCACGGAGCTCGCCACGTCGCTCCTGCCCTTGCGTGTCGAGCGGTTCGTCGCCGAACGCGACGATGGATCCTTCGGCCTCGCGAACCCGCGCATCGTCATCGAAGCGGATCTCGCCGCGGGCAAAGACGCGGGCGCGCGCACCGTGCGCTTGCTGCTCGGCGCGCCCACGACGGGCGGCTCCTTCGCGCGCATCGACGGCGACGACGCCGTCTTCGTGATCGATCCGAAGATTGAGTCCGCAGCCGGAAAATGGCTGCTCGACCGATCGATCTTCACCCTCGACGTGGCCGAGATCCAGAAGGTCACCATCACCCCTTCGGACAAACGCAAGCCGCCCCTCGTCCTCGATCGCGCGGGAGACGCGCTGCGCATCCGGGGCGACGAAGCCGCGACCGCGAAGGCCGCCGCGATCCGCGATGCGCTCGCCGACCTCGTCCCCGAAGGCGCCGTTAGCGTCGGACCGCCTCGCAAAGAAGAAGGACTCGACTCGCCCGCCGTCGTGATCACCATCGAGCGCAGAGGCCTCGATCCCGACGCGCCCGCGACCGTCGATCCCCAGCGCACCCTGCGCATCTCCCTCGGCGCCGGCGACGCGTTTCGCGGGACGAACATCACCTACGCCCGCCGCGACGGAGTCGACGCCACCTACGCCATCGCGCAAGCCAAGACGCGCGTCTTCCTTGATCTCGCTCGCTGACGCCTCCCGCGAGAGCGCGATCTTCCGAAGAAGACGGAAATCCATCGAGGTGCGTCGCAGCCGACGACGAGAGTCCAGAGCACTGTTCGGACGCCTGCCCGGCCGCGGCGCGCGAAAAAATCGCGGCCTTCCCGCGCGAGCCTGGATCCCCGCGAACAAGGAAGCGCAAGGGTGGACCCCTGCGAAGAAAAGAAGGTAGACTCCGTCAGCCCATGTCCACCGACCCGCGATCCAACCTGGCCGGCCTCGCCGCGCTTCAGGCTGAAACCCTCGGAAGCCCCGACGTCTGCGTCGCCGTCCTCGATGGCCCGGTCGATCTCGCGCACCCGGCCTTCCGCGGCGCGAACGTCACGGCCCTCGAGATGCCGGTGTCCAGCGACGAGGCGGCCGACCGCACGCACGGAACCCACGTCACGAGCCTCGTGTTCGGTCAGCCGAGCGGCCCCGCGCCGGGGATCGCTCCGAAGGCGAAGGGCATCGTCGTGCCCGTGCACAACTTCCGCCCCGAGACGACCGCGCCCGCGGGCAATCCGCCCGATCTCGCGAAGGGCATCCGCGACGCGATCGCCGCCGGCGCTCACGTCATCACGATGCACGGCGGCGCGCTCTCGCCGGACGCGGGCATGCTCGACGCGCTCGCGAAGGCGCTCGCCCGCGCCGCCGAGCGTAACGTGCTCGTCGTCGTCGCCGCCGAGGGCGATGGCAACGAGCACTTCCACGTGCCCACGGCCGCCTCCACGGTGCTCGCCGTCGCGGCCGAGGACGCGGAAGGCAAGCTGCTCGACTTCGGCATGTGGGGCCCGACCTACCGCGACAGCGGCATCGTCGCGCCGGGCGAAGGCCTCATCGGCGCGGCTCCCGGCGGGGGAACCGTCGCGCAGAGCGGCGCGACCTTCGCCGCCGCGATGGTCGCCGGCGTCGCCGCGCTCCTCCTCAGCGTGCAGATCGCCCGTGGAAAGCAGGTGGATGCACGCGCCGTCCGCACCGCACTGCTCCAGAGCGCGACGCCCCTCTCGATGGCCCAGAGCGAGCGCGGCAAGGGCGTCCTCCGCGGCCGCATCGACGTCGCCGCCGCTCTCAAGCTCATTTGACCTCAAAGTAACGGCGTGCCGGCGGGGTTCGTCCTCGCCACGCTTTCCGATTTCCCCGACGGACAAGCCGGCGCCGCCTTTCCCCGGACAGCGACGCGATCGCGCAAGCCTCGTGGGCAGGCTCGCTGCTTTGCGAGCCCCCTCCGCGCAAAAATGCTAGAGGGCGGGCGATGCTCGGTCTCCAGAGAAAGGACGGCCTGCTCGTCATCACCGCCGTGCGCGCGGTGGATCCAGGCGCGAACCTCGACGCGATCGTGGACATCGTCGTCGAGGGCGGAACCATCACGCGCATCGGCGCGGGCGCCGCGACGAAGGAGATCCTCGCTTCCGAGCGAGCGCGCGTGCTCTCCGGCGAAGGGCTCCTGCTCGTCCCGGCCTTCGTGGATCTGCACGCCCACCTGCGCGAGCCGGGCCAGGAGTACAAGGAAGACATCGCGTCCGGCCTCGCCGCCGCGGCCGCGGGCGGCTTCGCGCATGTCTGCGCCATGCCGAACACGCGTCCCGTCAACGACACGCGCAGCATCACGGAGGCGATGGTCGCGAAGGCGCGCGCGATCGAGGGCCCCGCGCTGCACCCGATCGGCGCGATCACCCTCGGCCAGAAGGGCGCCGAGCTCGTCGAGATGGCCGACCTCAAGGACGCGGGCGCCGTCGCCGTCTCCGACGACGGCCGCTGCGTCACGTCGAGCGCCGTCATGCGCCGCGCCCTCGAGTACGCCGCGAACTTCGACCTCCCCGTCATCCAGCACGCCGAGGATCACGCGCTCACCGAGGGCGCGCTCATGCACGAGGGCGCCGTCTCCACGCGGCTCGGCCTGCGCGGCTGGCCCCGCGTCGCCGAGGACATCATCGTCGCCCGGGACGTCCTGCTCGCCGAAGTTACGGGCGCGAAATATCACGTCGCCCACATCTCCTCCCGCGGCGCCGTTCGCATCCTTCGCGAGGCCAAAGCGCGCGGCATCCGCGTCACCGCCGAGGTCACGCCGCACCACCTCACGCTCACGGACGCCTCGGTGATCGGCTACGACACGGCTTGCAAAGTGAACCCGCCGCTGCGCGAGCCGGAGGACGTCGCCGCGCTCTGCGAGGCCCTCGCCGACGGCACGATCGACTGCGTGGCGACCGACCACGCGCCGCACTCCTCGCTGGAGAAGGACTGCGAGTTCGCCGAGGCCTCGCCCGGCATGATCGGCCTCGAGCTCGTGGTCCCGCTGCTCCTCGCCCGCGTGCGCGAGGGCGCGCTCCCGCTCGCGCGCCTGATCGATTCGCTCACGGCCGCGCCCTCGCGCATCGTGGGCCTTTCGGCGCCGACGCTGCGCGAGGGCGCGCTCGCCGAGCTTTGCCTCGTGAACCCCGAGAAGCGCTGGACCGTGGATCCGGCGCGCCTCCGGTCGAAGAGCAAGAACACTCCTTTCCTCGGCAAGTCCGTCACGGGCTCGGTCGAGCTCACCATGGCTGCGGGCCGCGTCGTGCACGACGTACTGGCCCAGGGAGAAGCACAAGCACGATGAGCGGCGAGCGCGCATATCTCTGCCTCGCGGACGGCACCACGTTCGAGGGCGTCGCCTGGGGCGCGCCTGGCATCGCCACGGGCGAGGTCGTCTTCACGACGGGCATGACCGGCTACCAGGAGGTCCTCACGGATCCCTCGTACTGCGGGCAGATCGTCACGATGACGGCCCCGCAGATCGGCAACACGGGCATCAACCGCGAGGACGACGAGAGCATCACCGGCGCGCCGCACGTCGCGGGTTTCCTCGTGCGCGACCTCTCCCCCGTCGCCGCGAACTTCCGCGCGAACGAGACGCTCGACGCCTACCTCGCGCGGCACGGCATCGTGGCCCTCGCGGGCATCGACACGCGCCTGCTCACGCGCACGCTCCGCGATCGTGGATCGCAGAACGGCGCGATCGGCAAGGCCTCGCCGGAAGAGCTCATCCGCCGCGCCCGCGAGGCGCCGTCGATGGAAGGCCTCGACCTCGCCCAGCGCGTCACGCCGAAAGAGCCCTACGTCTGGACCGAGGGCTCGGGCGCCTTCGGCACGAAGGTCCCTGGTGCGCACGCGACGAACAAGCACGTCGTCTGCGTCGACCTCGGCATCAAGCGCAACATCCTGCGCTCGCTCGTCGATGTCGGCTGCCGCGTCACGGTCTTGCCTGCGAAGACGACCGCTGCCGAGATCCTCGACCTCGCGCCCGACGGCGTCTTCGTCTCGAACGGCCCTGGCGATCCCGCAGCCGTCTCCTACGCGATCGACACCGTGCGCGGGCTCGTCGGGAAAAAGCCGCTCTTCGGGATCTGCCTCGGCCACCAGATCCTCGCGCTCGCCATGGGCGGCCGCACGTACAAGCTCAAGTTCGGCCACCGCGGCATCAACCAGCCGGTGAAGGACCTCGACACCGGCCGCATCGAGATCACCACGCAGAACCACGGCTTTGCGGTTGATCTTGCCTCCCTCGAGGGCAAGGCGCGCACGACGCACGTGCACCTCAACGACGGCACGAGCGAGGGCCTCGACCTCCCCGGCCTCTCGGCGTTCTCGGTCCAGTACCACCCCGAGGCTGCCGCCGGCCCGCACGACGCGCTCTACCTCTTCCAGCGCTTCGTCGCCCGCATGGAGGAAGCCAAGCCCTAACCGAGACCTCCCCCCATCCGGCAGCAAGAAGCGCCGCGAACGCCTCGAAGCTAGGGAGGGCGACGCAGGAATACAGGCAGTATTCCGAGGAGCCCGACCGACGATTCGAGGCGTGCAGCAAGCTTCTCCGAGCCAGCAGAGAGCGTCGGGCTGTTGGGGTGGGAGGAGGGAGGGTGCTGGCACCCCGTGCCCGTTGGAAAAACACGGGCCCCGACGCTCTCTGCGGCTCTGCCGTGTCAAGCTCCGACCTCCCAGGATTGTTCCCATGTCCGGCAAGAAGATTCATTTCGTCTCCCTCGGCTGCCCGAAGAACCGCGTCGACTCCGAGGTCATGCTCGGCGTGGCGCGACGCGCTGGTTACGACCACGTCCCCGCCCCCGAGGACGCGGAGGTGATCGTGGTCAACACCTGCGGCTTCATCGGCGAGGCCAAGAAGGAGTCGATCGACGCGATCTTCGAGATGGCGAAGCTCAAGGAGGACGGGCACCTCCAGAAGCTCGTCGTCGCCGGCTGCCTCTCGCAGCGCCACCCCACCGAGATCGCCGACGAGATGCCCGAGGTCGATCACATCCTCGGCTCGAGCGACATGCTCAAGCTCGAGCAGGTTCTCACGGGCAAGGCCGATCGCATGCTCGTCGGCAACCCCGCCGACTGGGTCGTCCGCGCCTCGGATCCCCGCACGATCTCCACGCCCGGCGGCAGCGCCTACGTGAAGATCGCCGAAGGCTGCAATCGTACCTGCTCCTTCTGCGTCATCCCGCAGCTCCGCGGAGGCCAGCGATCGCGCCCCGTCGAGGACGTCGTCGCCGAGGTCGAACAGCTCGTCGCCGCGGGTGTGCGCGAGGTGAACCTCGTCTCGCAAGACACCATCGCCTATGGCCGCGATCTGCCTGCCGGCGCGCGCCCCACGCTCGCCGAGCTCGTGCGTCGCGTCGCGGACGTCCCGGGCCTTCACTGGGCGCGCCTCTTCTACCTCTACCCCGAGACGATCACCGACGAGCTCGTCGAGCTCATCGCGCAGCACCCGCGCGTCGTCCCGTACATCGACATGCCGCTCCAGCACGCGGCCGACGGCATGCTGCGCCGCATGCGCCGCGGCCACGGCGGCGAACGCCTCCGCAAGCTCGTCACGCGCCTGCGCAAGGACATCCCCGACCTCACCTTCCGCACCGCCTTCATCATCGGCCACCCCGGCGAGACCGACGAGGAGTTCAAGGACCTCGTCGACTTCGTCACGTGGGCCGAGTTCGATCGGGTCGGCGTCTTCCGTTACTCCGACGAAGAGTCGTCGCGCAGCGCCGAGATGCCCGACAAGGTGCCGGCGCGCGTCGCCTCGAACCGCTACCGCAAGCTCATGTCGCTGCAGCGGCGCATCGCCCACAAGAAGAACACCGCGCTCATCGGCCGCGAGCTCGAGGTCCTCGTCGAGGGCACGAGCGACGAGCACGAGTTCGTCCAGATGGGCCGCCATCGCGGCCAGGCGCCCGACATCGACGGCCAGGTCTACCTCTCGGGCGGCGAGGCGCGTCCGGGCGAGATCCGCCGCGTGCGCATCACGCAGGCGAGCGACTACGACCTCGTTGGCGAGTTGCTCGACGAAGGCGAAGCGGACCACGCGCCGACGCTCACCGTCGATCTCCCGAAAAAACGCATCAGCCTGCGCGTGTTGCAAACCGACGGGCGCACCATGGCAACGTAGTTGTCTCGGCCTCCCGCGAGGCCGCGTTCATCGCCACGTTTTTCCAGAAGATCCGTTAGGTTTCGCGGGGCATGCGTCGTGCACCGGGCGCCCGCGTGATGGGTCGCCGCTCCTTGCTCCGGTGTTTCGCAGCCGCCTTCCTCGTGGCGCTCCCGGGTTGCCTGAGCCCGACCCTCCCCCTCCCTCCGCCCGAGCCGCCCGACTTCATCTCTCCGCAGGCGGCGGCGCCGGGCCTGTGGACCATCTCCGGCGCATGCCTCGAAGGCGCCATCGTCATCGTCTTCAACGAGCGAACGGGCGAGGGCGCGGTCGTCGAGGATCGCGACCGCGACGGCCGATACGAGGTCCAGATCGCGGCCGATCTCTGCGACCTCGCCTGGGTCGCGCAGGACCTCGGCGAGGACGAGAGCGCACGCACCACCTTCGTCGTCCAGGATCTCACCCCGTCCGGCCCGGCGGATCCGTCCGCCTGCAAATGAAGTGACAGTGCCCTGACCTGGCGCGGCGCGTCTGCTCACGACGCGCGCGCGCCGGAGGCTGGGCCACGCGTTTCTCGGCGGAGAACGCCTGCGAGATTCTGCGCGCCCGACGAGCGGCATGATAATTTCTGCAGGATGGCCTCCATGCCGCTCAGTGTTCCGCCGACCCCGACGAAGATCCTCGTCATCGATGATGAGCCTGCGCTGCGGCAGGTCCTGGAGATCGCCTTTCGGCGGCACGGGATCGAGGTTGTCGCCGCGCCGGGCGTGCGCGCTGCGATGGAGGCCTTGCAGCAGAACCCGCAGCCCTTCCCGCTCGTGATCACCGACCTCGTGATGCCGGACGGATCGGGCATCGAGGTTCTCACGGCCGCGAAGCAACGATCGGCCGCGACGGAGGTCATCGTGATGACCGCGCATTCGAGCGTGGAGAACGCGCTCGATGCGATGAAGAAGGGCGCGTACGACTTCGTGGGCAAACCTTTCTCGCCGGCGGAGGTCATCGCGCTCGCGCAGAAGGCCCTCGAAAAGAGCAGCATCCTCCTCGAGAACCAGCGCCTCCGCGCGCAGATCTCGCGCCTCGAGCCCGCCGAGAACGACATCTTCGCGAGCCCCGCGATGGGACGTGTCGCCGAGATCGTCGGAAAGATCGCGCCCACGCGCACCACGGTGCTCATCACGGGCGAGAGCGGCACGGGCAAGGAGCGCGTCGCGCGGGCGCTGCACGATCGCAGCGATCGCTCGGGAAAACCTTTCCTCGTGGTCAATTGCGGCGCGCTACCCGAGGCGCTCATGGAGAGCGAGCTCTTCGGCCACGAGAAAGGCGCGTTCACGGGCGCGGGCGCGCGCGCGCTTGGCCTCTTCCGCGAGGCGGAGGGCGGCACGGTCCTGCTCGACGAGGTCGGCGAGCTGCCCGCCTCGCTCCAGGTCAAACTCCTCCGCGTACTCCAGGAGCGCAAGGTGCGGCCCGTGGGCGCCGCGGCCGAAATTCCGGTCGACGTGCGTGTCCTCGCGGCGACGAATCGCGACGTCGAGGCCGACGTTCGGCAGAACAAATTCCGGCAGGACCTCTATTATCGACTCAACGTCATTCGAATCGAGCTACCGCCGTTGCGGGATCGCCCGGGGGACGTGGCGCGGCTCGCCGAGCGATTCGTGCGTCGATTCGCGAACGAGCTCGGCAAGGACGTCCGGGGATTGACGACGGACGCATTACGCGCGCTCGACGCTTACAAGTTTCCCGGCAACGTGCGCGAGCTCGAGAACATGATGGAGCGCGCGGTGGCGCTCGCGTCGGGGCCTGCGATCGGACTCGGCGATTTGCCTGCGCAGGTGAGCGGCCTCTCGGCGAGCCCGGCGCCTCTTCTTTCGGAGCTCCCGCCGGAGGGGTGCGTGCTCGAGGACGTGCTCGGCGAGGTCGAACGGCGCCTCATTCTGCAGGCCCTCGAGCGAAGCGGCGGCGTGCGCAAAGCCGCGGCGAAATTGCTCGGCGTCACGTTCCGCTCGCTGCGCTACCGCCTCGCGAAGCACGGGCTCGACACGGACGCGGCCGACGACGACGACGAGACGGAGGGCTCGATCGTGCCTGCCCAGCCGGCGCCGGCGGGGGGGCGACGAGAATCGTCACCACGCGAAGCCCGCCGGTGACAATTTTGGTCACCGTGCGACGCGAAAGGTACATTCCCCGAGCGTCAAGGATCCACCACGATGAACGAAAATGCCGGAGAAAGCCGCTGGATCGAGGTGGATCGTTCGTTTCTCCGGGTGCGCCTCGGGGCGCGGATCGCGGGTGGCACGAGCCGTGCTTTAACGAAGAACACGATGCAGTTCGGTGAACGACCCAGGAGCTACGCAAAGCGCCGTGGGTTCACGCTCTCCGAGCTGATGATCGTGGTGGCGATGATTGGCGTGCTCGCGGCGATCGCGATGGTCGGGTATCGCCGCTACATCCGAGGCGCTGCGGCGTCGGAGGTGAAGGCCGTCGTCTCCGGGATTCGTGTCGCGGAGGAAGCCTACAGAGCCGAGACGTTTCAGTATCTCGGGTGTACGAAATCGTTCACGCCTTGGTATCCGGCCACGCCGAACGACAAGAAGCGGAATTGGGACAATGGTCAGACGGGCAATGCACTCCACGATTGCTGGATGCAGCTCAATGTGACGACCGACGGCCCGGTGCGCTTCGGTTATGCGGTGGTCGCGGGAATCGCCCCTTCTGAGGGGGTCGCCAACGTGCCGTTTTGCCAAAACTGGGCTACGGCGCACGCGACCGTGAATGGTCCGTGGTTCGTGGTGCAGGCTGCGGGAGACCAGGACGCCGACAACGAATTCTCGCTCTTCGCATCGTCCTCGCTCACGGGCGAGCTCTGCGTCGATCCGAAAAACGGCGACGACGAGTGACGAAGCATCGATTGGGACGTCGGCGATTCGATTTCGTATGAGATCCCAGGATCCGACGAGCATTTTTTGACTCGTCGAGGGGGGATCGACAGATTCGCGGCGAGGTTTGCCGCTCCGAAACATTTCGTCTGCCAGAGGAGGAGGTCCGTCATGCGTGCATTCAAGCGTTACGACAAGCGTGGTTTTACCCTCGTCGAGCTCATGATCGTCGTCGCCATCATCGGCGTCCTCGCGGCGCTCGCGATCTTCGGCGTGAACCGGTACCTGAAGAGCGCCAAGACGAGCGAGGCGAAGAACTCGGTCGGCCGCATCGCCCGCGCCGCCGCCGAGTCGTACGAGCGCGAGAACACGACCTCGCAGCTCCTGCAGCTCGGCCAGGAGTCGAACGTCCCGACGCACTCGCTCTGCGGCACGGCGACGAACTCCGTCCCCCAGGCCGGCGTCCCGGCGGCGAAGAAGTACCAGCCGAACAACAGCGGTGCGGTCGACTTCGCCGGTGGCGACTCGACGAACGGCTGGAAGTGCCTCCGCTTCGAGATCAGCGACCCGATTTACTACCAGTACTCGTACACGAAGGGCAGCGCGCCCGTCGGTCAGCTCGCCACGCCGGCCGGTCCGTCGGTCAGCGGCGCCGAGAGCTTCGAGGCGGCGGCGAAGGGTGATCTCGACGGCGACAGCAGCGAGTACGGCATCTTCACGCTGACCGGCCAGGTCGACAGCACCACGAAGCAGCTCGTTCGCTCGACCCAGGTCTTCATCTCGAACGAGTACGAGTGATCCAAACCTGAAGCGCGCCTCGGGCGCGCCGAACGGACCTCGCCTCCGGGACCCGGGCCGCGCATTGCGGTCCGGGTTTCGTTTTTTATCGAGCATCCTCGCGGAAGCGGCGTGTTTTCCTGGGCCCCGGGGCCGCGCGCTTCTCGGGTGGAAACCGACGCAGCGGCGCGCTAGAAGGGGGGCATGTCGCGATGGAGCGCGCTCGAGCTCAGCGTGGCCTTTGCGATCGGAGGCAGCGTCCTCGCGGTGGCGGTGCCCGCGTTCATCCGCAACCTGCACGCCTCCAAGCTGAGCGAGCCGCTCGACAACCTCGATCGGCTGGTCACACACGCCGTCGCGTACGCAGAGAGCAAGCCGCAGGACATCAGCTTCCCACCGGCCGCGCCGCTCACACCGGCCGAGGTCCCGCGCGGCGTGCGCGTCACGGATCCTCCCGAGATCTGGGAGCACCTCACGTGGCGATCGCTCGACTTCCGCATCGAGGAGCCGCACGCGTTCTCGTTCAAGTTCGAGAGCGAGCTCGATCCGGTAACACGCGTGATGCGGTTCGTCGCGACCGCACACGGTGATCTCGACGGCGACGGCAAGCTGTCGACGTTCCAGGTGCGCGGCGAGCGCGTGCCGGGACAACCTCCGCGCGTCTTGCCCGGCATGTTCGTGGATCGCGAGGTGGAGTGATGCCCGCGCTCTCCGACTACGTCCGGACCGCGATCGTGGTGGGCGTGTCGGCGCTGTGCATCGGATCGGTTCGCGCGCGCGTCGCGGAACAACATGCGCGCGTGAAGGAGACGAGCGACGTGCATCTCTTGCCGCCGCCGAAGGAGGTCGTGACGCTCTCGTTCGGCTACCGCGCAGCGCTCGCGGACGTGCTGTGGGCACACGTGCTCGTCTCGCAGGGGCTGCACACGTTCGAACGTCGGCGCTTCGAGAACGTCGCGGACCTCATCGACACGATCAACGAGCTCGATCCGGAGTTCCGAGATCCATACTTGCTCTCGGACGCGCTCATCACGCTCCAGATCGCGGAGGCCGATCGCGCGGACATCGATCGGACGCGGGCAATCCTCGAACGCGGGACGCGAAATCGGCCGCTCGATCCCGAGGTGTGGAGGACAGCGGGTCAGTTCATCGCGTTCATCGCGCCCGGTACGTACCTGACGGATCCGGAGGAGCGCGCGGCATGGAAGGCCGACGGCGCGCGCATGCTCGCGCGCGCGGCGGAGCTCGGCGGGGATGCGGGTGCCATGGGATGGGCCGCCGTCGCAGGCGCGGGGATCCTGAATCGGCAAGGCGAGCGTGATGCAGCGATCCGTTTGATTCAGCGCACGCTCGCGGTGACGGACGACGAGGAGCTGCGCGAGCGGCTCCAGCAGCAGCTCGCATCCCTCGTCGGCGAGGCGAAGCTCGAAGCGTATCGTCGACGGCAGTCGGAGATGCTCGAGCTCACGCTGCGGGACGTACCGTTCGTCAGCAAGTCGACGCTGTTCGTGCTCGGTCCGCCGTTCGATCCGGCGTACTGCGCGGGCGGCGCGCACGCGAACGATCGGCGCTGCGCGCTCACGTGGCAGGCGTGGGCGAAGGCGAGTTCGGAAGAGCAGCGCTGAGGGGAGTTCCCTCACCCCCATCCCCTCTCCGTGCGAGGGCTGAGCATTGGTCTCATCGCGAGGCGTCGCGCCGGGGCGCTGCCCCGGGCCCCGCGGGGGCTGTTCGCCCCTCGACCCGAACCAGGGCAAGCCCTGGACCGTTCGTGGAAGAACTGCGCATCGCGCAGTTCTTCCAACAGGCCGGTGGCAAGACCAGGAAGGTGCGTTGCACGCTGGCGACGGGCACGTTGCCTGTTGAATCGTCAGCGCCGCGGTCTTGATGGGCAGGGTCGTCGTTGGTCTTGACCTGGCCTGTTCGATGAACTGCGCGTTGCGCAGTTCATCGACCCCGGGTCCAGCGCTTGCGCTGGTCCAGGTCCAGGGGCGGATAGCCCCGGTGGGGCCTGGGGCAAAGCCCCAGCGCAGCGCCTCCCAGATGAGATTAATGCTCAGCTGCGAGGGAGAGGGGAGGAGAGCGAGGTGAGGGGCAGGTTCACTTGAACTTGACGGCGGCCGTCTTCGTCTCGCCGGCCTTCACGGTCACGCTCACCGTCTGCTTGCCCTTGTCGGGGTGGATGAACGTCACCGTGTGCGTACCGGCCGGCACGCTCACGCCGACCTTGGGCGTGCTGCCGAGCGGACGACCGTCGAGGACGACCTTCGAGACCGGGATCGAGTTGATGTTGAGCGTCCCGTTGCCCGTGGCCGGCGCCTTGTCGCCGCCCGACGCTGTCGACGCGGTCGCGGACGTGCCGCTCGACGTCGAGCCGCTCGACGTCGAGCCCGTCGCCGAGCCCGTGTCGGTCGCGGAGCCGCTCGCGGAGCCGCTCGCCGAGCCGCTCGCCGAGCCGCTCGCCACGGCGTCGTTCGTCGGCGCCTTGCCCGGCTCGTAGAGCGCGATGCGGATCGGCTTCTCGGCGAGGCCGTCGTCGAAGGTGAGATCTTGCGAGAAGTCGTCGAGGCCCTTCTTCGTGGCGACGAGCTTCCAGCCGGCCGTGGGATCGAGGTCGATCTTGACGGGCTGGTTCTTCCACTCCTTCTCGGGGATCTTCTTCTCTTCCTTCTTCGCGTTGACCAGCTTGACGGCCGCGCCTTCGGTCGCGAGCTCGAGCACGATCTGCCCGCGCAGCACCTTGAGCTTGATCGGGCCGATCTCCTTCAGCTTGCCGGCCTCGATGTCGACCGTCTGCTCGAGCCTGTCGTAGCGGTCGCCGGCCTCGAACTTGAGCTTGTGCGAGCCGGCCGTGATGTCCTTCAACTCGACCGGGAGCACGCCCTTATCCGTGCCGTCGATCCACACCTTCGTGTTCGGCGTCGCGGCGAGGATCTTCAGGCCCGTCACGTTCGCGCTCGCCGTTGCCGGCGCGGACGACGTCCCGGGCGCAGCGCCGCTGGTCTCGAGCGTGACCATGACGGGCGTCTCTTTGCCGGCCTCGACGACGGCCGAAACCTTCTCGTCCTTGCCGAGGTCCGTGACGATGACACGCACCGTTTTCTCGCCGGGGCCGAGCTCGGCGACCACGCAGGGCGTGGTGTCGCACTTCTTCTGGCCGTCGACGAAGATCTCCGCCTTGCTGATCGACGCGCCCTTCGACTGGATGTCGATCTTCAGCGAGCCCTTCTTCGGCAGGAACATGAAGACCCCGAGGCCGATGACCGCGACGAGCGCGACGGCGCCGAGGATGATGGCGATCTTGCTGCCGCCGGACGACGGCGCGGGCTGCACGCCGGGGATGCCGACCAGATCGGGGCGCGGGCGGATCGCCGTCGCCTCGGAGCGCGCCGTCATCGGCGCTTGCGAGGGCGGCATCGCGGGGACGGGCACCACGCCCGCGGAGGCGAGCGTCGTGGACACGCCGGGCGCCTGAGGCGGCGGCATCGCGGCGCCGGGCGGCAACGTGCCGAGCGTCGGAACCGCGACGGGCGGGGGCAGCGGCGCGGGGCGCGCGGAGCCACCCGAGCCGGAGAGCAGGGCCGCGGCCGCGCTGCTCATGGGAGGCATGCCGGCGGCGGGGCGCGGGCCGGTCGGGTGCGGGTCGCCTTTGCTCGCGTCGAAGACGTGGGTCGACTCTTCCTCGTCGTCCCAGTCCATGTCGACGGCCTTGCCGCCGGGGCCCACCTTCGCGGCGGGGGCTTCACCGGTCGGCGCGCCGGGGGGCGGCGGCAGCGGTACCGGCGCGGCGGCTCCGGGCGGCGGCGGCAGCGGCAGCGAGGAGTTGCCTGCGCCTGGCGGCGGCGGGAGCGGCACCGATGTGGCGGCTCCGGGCGGCGGCGGCAGCGGCACCGACGTGGCGGCTCCGGGCGGCGGCGCGGGGGGCATGGGAAGAGGCACCGACGTGGCGGCTCCCGGCGGCGGCGGCAGCGGGATCGAAGACGCGCCTGCGCCGGGCGGCGGCGGCAGGGGCGTCGCGATCCGCTGCGAGGGTGCCCCTGGCGGAGGGGGCAACGCGCTCGGGGGCGGGGGCAAGGGTCCGCCGCTTCCAGGCGGGGGCGGAAGGGGAACGGGTGCGACCCCGCCGAGCAGCGTGCTCTTGCGGGCAGCTCCCGAAGGGGGCGGCGGCATGAGTCCTGGCGTGGTGCTGCGAGGAGCCTTCTTCGCTAGCCCCTCGAAGACGTCCAGATCGCTGCCCTTATCATCGGCCATGTTCAGCCACTCCTCGACAGAATGCGACGTTACGCCGCGGACGACAGGAAACCCTTTCGCACATCTCGCGCGACGCGAGTAGAGGGTCGATGGGTCTCCGTGTTCGCACCGCGCCCAGGCGGGAAAACCGAGA
>NZ_JAGTJJ010000019.1 GCF_028435365.1 Polyangium jinanense
GCACTCCAGCACGCTCGGGTCGCGATGGGCCGACCTTTCGCGTGCCCTTCGCTTTGCTCTTCTCCTTCGTCGTACTGGCCATTCCGGTGCCAGGTGCACTCGGAGCTGCCTCATCCCATCTAGCACGGCTTGGCGTTGAAGAGCGCGAGCACGACGGTACGATCGCCGTCCCCGAGCGGGATCCCCTGAACCCCGCTCCCGCTCCCGCTCCCGCTCCCGCTCCCGCTCCCGCTCCCGCTTCCGCTCCCCTTCACCACGGAGAGGTCCTGCGCGGACCCCGGATCCGATCCTCGGGGAGCACCTTCCGGTCCTCTCCCCGCCTCGGATCCGATCCTCGGGAGCACCTTCCAGTCCTCTACCGCTCTCCAACCCGCTCCCCGGGAGCACCTTCCGATCCTCTGCCGCTCTCCAACCCGCTCCCCAGGATCACCTTCAGGTCCTCCACCGCTCTCCAACCCGCTCCCTGGGATCACCTTCCGATCCTCCACCGCTCCCCAACCTGCTCCCCGGGAGCACCTTCCAGTCCTCTGCCGCTTTCCAACCCGCACCCCGGGAGCACCTTCCAGTCCTCTACCGCTCTCCAACCCGCTCCCTGGGAGCACCTTCCGATCCTCTACCGCTGTCTCGTCCGGGCTCTGGAAGAGCTCTCCTACGAACGTCTCGTAGAGTCCCGGCGAACCCAAAAGGACACGACGGGCTCGACGCATATGCAATGGGCCCGCTCCGAAGCGCACCGGGAGCTTCACCGGGAGGGGGGATCACCCTGTGGCCTCTCCCCACCTCCCGGTGAATGACTCTTGTTTTCGGCTGCTACAAGAGAACCGCCGCTTCCGCTCGCGGTCAGCCGACCCGGACCCCCTACGGGTCGAGGTTGGTGATGGTGACGGACACCTGTGCCTTGGCGAGCACGTCGATGTACTTCTTGTACGTGGTGTCGGCCGCGATGGCCTGCGCCAGCGTCTGCGTCGCAGCGCCTTCCTGGATGGTGACGCCCTGAATCGTGTTGCTGGTGAGCTTGCTCATCAGGAACTGGACGAAAGCATCACCGACGTAGGAGCGATCGCGGAAGCGGATGCCGCCCGGCAGCTTGGCCGCGATCATCAGCGCGACATCGCCGGACTTGACCGTTGTCCGGCTGTCTCCGGCCAGATTGAACTGGTACAGCGTGGCGCCCGCGTTGTTCTTGAGCGCGAGCGTGACCTGGGAAGACGACCAGGTGCCCGACAGCACGAACGCGGTGGAGTCGACGTCCAGGGCCGACATCGTGACCAGCTTGTCGCGGTTGAAGACGAGGCGCTGGATCCACGTTCCACGGGCACGCTGGTCGAGGTAAGAAACCCCATTCTCGATGATGTCGTACTCGTCGCCTCTGCCGAACAGGAACCACGTGGGGACCGCGTCGAACTTGGCAATGGTCGTGGCGCCGTACTTCATGAGGAACGGAGTGTCCGACCAGACACCAGCCCCGAGAGCACTGCCGTTCAGGTTGAAGTACGAGACGCTCATGGAGTCGATGCCATCCATGATGACGTACCGATAGCCGAACGGGCGGGTATAGCCCTGGCCAATGAGCTTGACGGTCACGTTCTCCAGGCCGGACTGGATCAACACGATGGAGTCGCCGGTATCGGTCGGGGGGCTCCCGGTTCCCACCGTCACGTTCGACGCCGTGACCTTGATGATGTTGTTCCCCGTGCCAGCCGTGACGCTGGTCCCCGCCTTGTTGGCGAAGATGAGCGCGTTGCCATTGGGCACCGTGCAGGGGCTCGCCACCTGGGTCATGTCGACCACGTTGGGGAAGGTGGTGCTCCCGAGGAAGGAGTGGCCGCTGGGGTTTCGCAGCCTCTCCATGATGAAGGCGCGGACCCCCGCACTGTCGATCGTCCCGTCCTTGAAGAACATCCCGCGCTGGAACTGGAGCTGGAAGGCGCGCGCCACGGTGAGGGCGTCGAGCGCGGGGGTCAATGTCATGCTCATCGAGAAGCCGTAGAGGACCTGGCTCCCGGACTTGAGCTGGAGATCCAAGCCATAGCTCTTGAACGCGATATGGAGGAGGACCTGGCTGCGGTTGAGATCCGTCGCCATCAGCGCCTGCTTGCGGTTGGCGTCGTACTGCCGGCGATGGATGTAAGACGCGCCGGCCTTACGCGCGGTGACGTAGGCGCCCACGTCGTCGATGAGAATGCTCCCCCAGCTATACTTGAAGAGGATGACGTCCGGGGAGGTGTCGAGGATGGCCACCGTGTTCGCGCCGACGGTGAGCGTGAGCTGAGCGCCGCTCTGCGTGATGCCGACCCCGTTCACGCTGATCTCCTTGAGGACCAGGGTCTTGATCCCTTGTTTCGTGGTCTGCCCGTCCGCGATGAAGCGGACTTTGACGGTCTCCGCGTTGTTGCCGATGATGACCACGTCGTTCCCGTTCCCGGTCTTGATCAGGGTCTCCGACTGGGTGCCAGAGTCGACGAAGCTCGAGGCGTCGAAGATATCATTCCCTCCGCTCGCGGCGTACGTCGCCCGCTTGCGCTTGGCCAGGATCAGGTTGTCACCGCCGAGCATGTCGAAGGCGTTGATGCCGCCGAACTTCGCCGTGTCGATCATGTTGTCGAAGATGCTCGGGTTGCTGATGTACGAGTAGCCAAGCTGCGCGAAGAACATATCGAAGATCTCCCCCGCCTCGATGATGATGCCCGGAGGCGTCGCGCTGAAGAGCTCGATCGACGTGAAGCGAGTGATGAAGTCGACGACGAGGGTCTCCAGGCTGGTGATCCCGGAGCGATACAGCTCGCCGAAGCGCAGGTCGGTGAAGATGGTCACGTACGACGCGTTACAGATCCGAAGGTCGCCGTTCGCCGAGATCGCGAACCTGAGATCGCTCTTGGCGGCGATGTTCTCGAGCTTGATCCGGTTGCCGGGGCTGGCCTCGTAGATGGTCGCCGTGGAGCCCGTGGTGGTGTACACGACGCGCACGACCGCGGACTCGCCCACAGGCAGGTCGTTGAAGGCGCTGCCCGGCGTGTAGACGAGCTTGCGCTTGTCGGCGCTGACCGTGAACGTGCCTTTCCCGGTCGCGCTGCGAACGCCGTTGTCGTCGAGGAAGAGCGGAGAGCTGAGCTGGATCTCGGCGACGTCGTCCACGAGCGGAGCGAGGGTGAGCGACGGCGCGCTCCAGGTCCCGCCCGGAGCCTTGGCGATGAGGCCGGCGGTCTTGTCCCTGACGACGGTGATGACCGCGGTCTCTTCGATGTTCGGGCCGGAGATCGTATAGGTGTCCGCCCCCGTGCCGCCGATGAGCTTGTGGCGGCCGCGCATGGCGACGAGGGTGTTGCTGCCGCCGCGGGCCTCCACCGTGCACTGGCCGCCGCTGGCAATGAGCAGGTTGGCCTGCGTGCTGTGCCCCTTGATGCTCAAGACCTTGGCGTTGCCTCGCACGCTGTGGATGTTTTTGAGGTAGGCCTTGATCCCGGTGCCCTTGAGAGTGCCGCCCATGCTGAAAGCCGGGGCGTCGATGTCGACCTCGACGAACCCGCTCGAGGTGAAGTGCTCGAGCGACAGGAGGTTACGACCTGCATAGCCGTCGATCTGGTTGTCTTCGCCGGTGACGGTTTGGAGCATGAAGCTGTCGTCGCCGGCCGTGCCCACCAGGCGGAGGAAGTCCCTCTTGCTGTCGACGATGAACCGGTGGCCCTCCCGGAGGTTGGTGGCGTCCACGTGAAAGCTCACGCTATCCCACGTGTTGTCATACGTCCTGTTGGAGAGCTGGATGGTCTGCATGTTCTTGATGAAGATGCCGCGATCCACCTTGTTCTCGGCCGCGTTCGCGGGCCAGACGTACTCGTTCGCCGCGTTGGGCACCCGGTTGGCCCTGGCCAGATCGATATCGTGGTCGAGCAGGACGAACTTGTTCGTCACGTTGATGCTGTTCGGCCGGGTGGTGCTGGCCCACTTGCTGCCGTTGATGATCAGCACGTTGTCACCGTCGCCGCCGATGATGTACTTCCAGATCTGCCACTGGGGCGAAGGCCCTGCCGAGAACGAGACGACGGTGTCGCCGTTCCCCGTATAGGCGTACTCGTTGTGCCCGTAATGCAGGTCGATGAGGCTCACGCTGCTGTCGCCGATGACCTGGGAGTTCACGTCCGTGAAGACGTTCGGGCTCGTGCCGGAGGACTCGCAGACGGCCTCGATGCCGCTGATCTGCGTGGTGCTCTTGAAGGCGAAGACCAGCGCGGCCTCGAGCTCCTTGCCGTCTGTGGTATAGGCCATGACGCAGTTGGTGCTGTCGTAGACGGCGAGGCTGCTGGGGATGGTGGAGATATCGTAGGTGGACTTCCAGAGGCCAACGACGCCGTTCCGCGTGCCGTAAGCGTAGAAGTAGCGCCCATCGGTGAGGTATTTGAGGCCGTCTTTATTGGCGAGATACCAGAAGTACTTGCCGGTGAGGGTGGACTCGGCGACCGATTGCGCGGTGCTCATCGAGAACAGGGTATTGATGAGCTTGGTCTCGTGGGCGGATCCAGCGGGAAAGGCCGGGCGGTGCAGTGGGTTGGCGAGGGCCGGGAGGCCATTGAGCAGGGCGCCCAGCGCGAGGCCCGCGCGCCCCTTCGTGGTGGTGGCCTGCGCGGACAGATCCACGTAAACACGGTTGATGCTGTCGTACCCCGAGATGATGGCCTTGGGGTTGCTCCCGGCGTTGAGAGAGAAGAACTCCGCGGAGAGCTCCAGCGTGTCCTTTCCAGTGCCGCCGTCGGCGACGATGTCGATGCCGGGCTCGACGACCAGCCAGTCATTGCCCGCTTCCCCGTAGAGCGAGTCGCGGCCGGTGCCGCCGACAAGGTAGTCGTTCCCGAGGCCGCCGTAGAGGGCGTCGTCGTCCGCGTCGCCGAAAAGCAGATCGTCCCCGGCTTCACCGTAGACCGAGTCGTTGCCGACGCCGGCGCGGATCAGATCGTCGTTGAGGCGACCGCGGAGCTCGCGACCGATGGACGAGGCGTCCACGAGGGCGAGGCGGAGGTTGGAATCGTTGCCGTCGGCGAGCGCCTTCGCGCTGAGCTTGCGCACGATCTCTTTGTCGACCGTGGTGCCGTCCGCCCCCTCCTCCTCGAGGCCCATCGCCTTGGCGTCGACGATGAACTGGAAGAGGTCGTAGCCCTGCTCCTTGTACAGCTGGGCTTGCTGGTCGAGGTACTTCTGGAAGGCCGGTGAGTTGACGTGCTCGTCGAGCGCGGCCTTCAGCTTCTGTTCGGGGGTGCGCGTATCGACCAGATCGGCGAAGAAGCCGATGATCATGTTGACCAGCCCGACGATGGTGTTGATGAGGTCCACCACGAAGGAGAGCGCCGTGCCGATGCCCGGGATGCAGTCGAGCACCATGCTGACCCCGTCGAGCACGAGCGACACGGTGTCGAGAGCGGCCATGATGCCGTACATGGCCGCGCCGCCGATGTTGCCGCTGTTCCTGGCGCGGTCGGCGGCGATCGAGTTCTCGGTGATCGACACGACGCCCATCCCGATGGAGAAGGCTCCCCCGACCACGGAGGCGAAGCGGAGGCCCAGCTTGGCCCCCTTGGACAGGTTCTTCACCGAGTCGCCGACCTTGTCCATCACGAGCTTGCGGATGCTGTTGAGCCCGTCGCCGATCCCGAACGTGCCTCGCGCGATGCGGAGCCGCCCGTCTTGGATCTGCTGGTCGTATTCGGCCCTGGAGATCTCGCCGCGCGCGTAGCGGCGCTCGGCGTTCTGGATCATCTCGTCACCGGCGCCGATGTTGACGCCACCCATCCCGACGTTGAAGCCGGCGGTCGCCGCCTCGATGCCGGTGCCGATCTTGCCGAGGATTTTCTGCGCCTGCAGCCTGCTGGCGACCTTGGTCCGCTGGCGCTCGAGCTCGACGTTGGCCAGGAACGTCGTGTGCAAGAGCTTGGATTTGGGGCTCTCGCCCGAGGCCGCGATCTTGGCCCGGGAGGCGTCGTTCACCTTCCCGTCGAGATCCACCGTATAGCCCCTGCCCTCGCGGAAGCTCGTATCGGCGTTCGTGGCGAAGTCCTTGATGTTGACCTTGTCTTCCGCGATGAGCGTGGCGAGATCGCCGGAGAGGCTGTCCAGCCGATCCTGGAGGACCTGGAAGCGGAACAGGGTCATGTTGGTGATCCCGTTGCTCAGGTCGGAGAAGTGCTGCGGGATATCGGCGAAGGTTTTTCCCGCGGTGCTGCCACCGAGGTAGTCGCTGAAGCGGATGAGATCGGTCTCCCCCTCTGGGGTGACCTGGCCGGTGAGCACGGCGCCGTTCAAACCCGCATCCCCCTGAGAGGCGGTCTCGCTGTCTGCGAGCGGGGGCACGAGGTCTTTGAGGTCGTGGATGTTGGCCTTGCCCTGGAGGCTCTTCTGGAAGAGGTCGACGGCGGCGAGGATGTCGGCGTCGTTCTTCAGCGCCAGGACCGCATCGACGTACTCCTGGGGCACGCCCGAGGCCTTCATCGAGGTGGCCAGGGTGTCCAGAGCGCTGAGGGGATTCAGCGCCGTGCTCGTAGGGTCCGTGGCGTAGCTGGCCGCTTTGCGAGACAGATCGAGGCCGAGCTGCTTCATGTACGCAGCCTGAGAGTCGATACCGAAGATATCGGGCGTTGTCGTGGTCATGATGTGTGTTGCTCCTTCGATTGCGAGTGGCACGTGTGCGGTGGCGTCGCGCGCAGCGAGGCACTGCGCGCGAGGAGATCGAGACGAGCGGAGGCCTGACGCCGTGATCCGCGCCCAACCGGGGAGACGCCGCTCTTCCCTCACGATGCCCGTGACCGGCTTCGTGACCTCCCATGGCCACGACGCGCGTCGCTGCCTTTCGTGAAGATCGTCCGATTTTTTTTACTTCGTGGGCTCACCGCAGGCGGCGCACGATCCTGTGAGCCCTACTCGAACGTTTCGGCGGGCCACTCGACCACCGGCGCGGAGCCCGCGGTCAAGTCGAGGAGCGGCGGCGAGGCTCGCCCCTCGGCCCGAGGCATGACGGACAGAATCCACGTCGCTTGCATGAGAACGCGACCCGTCGCTCGAAGCCGCACGCTTCGCATTCCACGCGGATGAAGCCGTATTCGAGGATCCCGCAGCGCAGATACGCCTCGACCTCGCGCACGACGAATCGCGGCAAACTCCCAATCGCTTCCACGCGCTCCCGAAACGAGTCCCAATACGCGCTGCACGACCCGGTAAAGTACCGTGTCCTCCGGTCGATGCCGTCTCACCCTTGGCGCTCCGCACGACCCTCCATAGAATCGCGGCGTTCAACGAGCTCGGCCCCGCGAAAGCTCGTTCCTTCCTTCACCTGACCAGGAAGGTCCCCCTGTGCGTCGACTTGCCCAACTCACCCTCGCGCTCCCCCTGAGCGCATGTGCGCAGCACGCTCTCCCCCACCCGCAACCACGTCGACCGCAAGCTCCGCCGCCAGCCTGACGAGCGCCGCCCAGGAGCCGCACGTCGCCAACGTGCTCCGCGGCCTGCGCCCGCACGTCGAGATCGTCGGCCGGCCGCCTGTCCGCTGGACGCTCGAAGAGCGCATGGCCCACCACCACGTGCCCGGCATCAGCATCGCCGTCATCGAGGGCGGGCGCATCGCGTGGGCCCGCGGCTTCGGCGTGAAGACGGCCGGCTCGGCCGACCCGAAGGACGCGGTCACGCCCGACACGCTCTTCCAGGCCGGGTCCATCAGCAAGCTCGTCACCGCCACGGCGATGCTCCGCCTCGTCGAGCGCGGGACGCTAGAGCTCGACACCGACGTCAACCGCTACCTCAAGACGTGGAAGGTGCCCGACAACGAGTACACCGAGAAGGAGAAGGTCACCCTCCGCCGGCTCGCCAGCCACACCGCCGGGCTCACCGTCTCCGGCTTCCCGGGCTACGAGCGGAACCAGCCGATCCCGACGCTCGTGCAGATCCTGAACGGGACAGCTCCGGCGAACACCGAGCCCGTGCGCGTCGACGCTGTCCCGGGCTCGCTCTCGCGCTACTCCGGCGGCGGGACGCTCGTGATGCAGCTGCTCATGACGGACGTCACCGGCAAGCCTTTCCCTGCCCTCATGCAGGAGCTCTTGCTCGGGCCGGCCGGGATGACCCACAGCACCTTCGAGCAGCCGCTGCCCGCCGCGCGCGCGGGCGAGGCGGCCCGCGCCCACCTCGGCGAGGGCGAGACGATCCCGGGCGGGTGGCACGTGTATCCGGAGATGGCCCCGGCCGGGCTCTGGACGACGGCGAGCGATCTCGCCCGGTTGGCGATCGCGATCGCCGACGCGCGCGCCGGGCGGCCGAAGGCGCTGCTCTCGCAGGCGACGGCCGAGCAGATGCTCACTCCGGTGGTGAAGGACGGCTACGGGCTCGGGCCCGCGATCGACGGGAGCGGTCGCTCGCTGGAGTTCGGGCACGGCGGCTCCACCGTGGGGTTCCTCTGCAACCTCACGATGTACCCGGAGATCGGCGTGGGCGCGGTGGTGATGACGAACAACGAAGAAGGCGGGGCGTCCCTGCTCCGCGAGATCCAGCTCGCGCTGGCCGCGGAGTACGGCTGGCCGGATCGCGCGCCGATGCGCGTGACGGCCATCGAGCTCAGCGCGGCGTCGGCGGCCGGCGTCGCGGGCAGCTACGCGCTGCCGGACGGTATGGGCGGCACGGCGGAGGTGAAGCAAGAGGGCGGGCGCCTCGTGATGCTCGCGCCGAGGCTCCCCAAGGAGGAGCTCATCCCGCAGTCGGAGACCGAGTTCGTGATGGGGACGCTGGGCTGGCGCGTGACGTTCAAGCGCGAGGCAGGCGGCAAGGCGACAGGGATGACCGTGGACGGGGGGGGGATGGTCGTCGAGGCGACGAGGAAGCCGTAGCAGGCGGACGGGGGCGGCGCGCTCGAGGTGAAGCGGCCGCCTCCTGCTCGCGGATGGCGCTCGTCACGCCGCTCGCGCTGCCCTTCGCCCTGGCCGGGTGGCGGCCTCGGGCGCAGACGGGCCCATCCGTTCCGATGAGCGCAAGCGCCGGAAGCGAAGGCGGCAGCGGTAGCGGATGTCACGCGGGCGCGAGCATCTCCAAACGCTTCCGGGCGATCGATTGCCCCTCCAGGAACGGTATCACCGCGGCCCGGAGGCGTGGACCAATATTCTCCAGGAATCGCTTGAGCCGAAACACGCCATGGAGCGCGTGCAGATGCGTTTCCGGCGTGGTCTGGTCCTCCTGCTCAGGAAGCTCTTCCGCGCAGCCAACGAGCACTTCACTCTCGCGTCGCGCGAGCCTTCGGTGATTGCGCGCATGGTTGAGCCCGATCAGCGGGTGTGGTCAGCGGATCGAGGTCATCCCGCGGCACTGGAAGAAGGGGATCCCGAAGTACCTCGTCCGGCACTATTTCCGGATGGTTAGAGCCAACGCCTGAGTTCTCAACGCTTACGTTCCATGGGATTCTCTCGGGAGGTCTGCTGCCCGAGCTGTTGGGCGAGCCCGATGAGAATTCCTTCGGGACCCCGGATGTAGCAGAGCCGGTAGATGTCTTCGTAATTGACGACTTCATCGACCACCGTCGCACCGAGCTTGCTGAGCCGGGCAAGGGTGTCGTCGATGTCCTCGACGGTGAACATGACGCGCAGGTATCCCAACGAGTTCACGGGGGCTGTGCGGTGATCGGACGCGATGGCGGGGGCGTCGAAGCGCGAGAGCTCGAGGCGGCTGTGGCCGTCGGGGGTGCGCATCATGGCGACCTCGACGCGCTGGCCGCGCACTCCGGTGACGCGGCCGGCCCATTCGCCTTCGATGGGCATGCGGCCTTCGAGGGTAAGGCCGAGTTCGGTGAAGAACGCAATGGCGGCATCGATGTCTTCCACCACGATGCCGACGTTGTCCATACGCTTGACTGTCATGATGTCTCCTTGGCGTCTAACTGGGGCTTCTGCCGCGCGTGAGAGCGCGCAGCGCACCCACGCGTCGGTCAAATGGCGCCGAAATAGTGCACGCGATGTCCATCCCTACGTCCCGTCGACGATACCTTATACGCATCGGTGAGGGCCTTTGCGCGGTGGTCGCATATCGACCGGGAGAGCAGACATCTTTTCGCACGACGGCAATGGTAGATCCATCGGTCGCCATCGAATCTTGCCGGTAGCTCGCTGCAACAAGTCGACCCACATCCTCGTATTTCTGTAGCCTGGAATCTGCTCGAACTCACCGTAGGACGGCGTAACGATGGGCAGACTTACTTGAAGCTCGCCGCTGCCCACGAATCGCTCCGGAATCTCGGAAGTCGGCGTGAAGAACAGCGCCGCCCGCTGCTCCCAGAGATCCTCGAGGGGTTCGAGTTCCGCACGTGTAAACGGCGCCGGCTGACCTTGGTCGTCGTACATGCTTTCAAAGAGGTTCAGCCGGTTGCTCATGACGGGTACCCTCCACCTGTCATCTTACTCAGTCCCCGAAGTCTCCAGTGTCGCAGTGCCTCATCAGGGCGTGCTACTCACCGTCCTCGTCGTAGCAGCTGTCCGCCTCATCTTCCTCCGGATCCTTGGTGTAACCGGGGTCCTCGTTCGACATGTCGACCTCCGCGAACGCACGAAGAAGAAGCTCTTCCGCGCGGTCAGGATGGCTGAGCTCTTTCATCGTCTTGCCCGTCGTACGGAGGCGCGCCGCGGACATAGAGGGCACCTTCGTCGCGCGCGACCCCGCCGCGTTCGTGATGGACACTGCCTCGGTCACCCGCTTTTACGGCGCCAACGGGCTCCAGTACTCTCCTCGGCGGTATCTCTCGAATCGCTGACGCCCGTCCGAGACCGGGTGCGCGACGGCGCGATCTCCCGGTTGTCTCGAATTTTTGGCCATGGTACGCGGCAGCCCGTGACGCCCGCCGACCTCGGCTTCGCACTCAGGAAAGAACTCCAGCGCGGGGCGGTCGCCGCGGCCACGCTCGACGCGGGGATCGCGCTGCTCGACGTGCTGCTGACGTGGACGCGCCTCGAACAGCCGTTCGTCGCCTCGCTCGTCGCCTCGCTGGTCGAGCGCGACGAGGCGACGGCGACCGCGACCTTGCGCAAGCTCGCCGCGTGCCTCGCCGCGCCGTACCCCGATCATTTCTGGCAGAAGCCGTTCGGGCTGCGGCCGAACATGCCGCTGTACGCCGTCGTAAAGGCGTGCCGGCGTGACGAACGCGCCGCGGTCGTCGCGGCTCCGGACGCGGTGCCGGGGCCATGGCACTGGAACGCGGACGAGCTCGAGCAGGCGGCCTCGGACCTCGCGCTCGATAACGACGCCGCGAGCGTGCGCGAGCTGAAGTTCGTGGCGCTGATCGAAGCCTGAGCGCCGGACGTACCATGGATCGTAAACTCCGCGCAGCCGTCCTCGTGGCGTGCTCGATGCTGCCGGTGGCTTGCCGGAGCGAGCCGACACGCCAAGAATCCCCGATCGCATCGGCAAGCGCCTCCGCGCCGCCGAGCGCGGCCGTGCAGCCGTCGGCGGCTCCCGTCGAGGCGCCTCCGCCGCAGGTATTCGCGCCCGACGAGCTCCACAACGCCTTCCAAGCCGAGCTCACGGCGACGGGCTTCCGGGGCATCGTCCTGAAGGACGCGTCGGACGCGGCGAAAATACAGCCTCCCTCGTTCGTCGCGGTCGAGAGCGGATCGAAGCCGGAGCGGATCGAACTCCCTTTCTCGCTCGCCGGCGACATGAAGGGGGGGCCGCACTTCATGGCGAGCAACCTCTCGGCGCGACGCTTCCTCTACGCGGAGGGGACGCTGCCGAAGATCCGCGTGCGCGTCTGGAGCAATGGAGAGGTCGGACCGCCCGTGGAAGGGCAGGTGCCGCTCTTCGGCGGCGCGGCGATCTCGACGACGCAGGCCCTGGTGTTCTTCGGCAAGATGGACCGGCGAGGGTTCGTCGATCGCCCCAATGCGCCGCGCGCGGCGCTCCACCGGAACGGGTCGTGGACGATGATCGATTTGCCGCCGCCCGCCGAGAAGGACTGGCACGATTGCTTCTGGGACGCGGCGGCGCGCCGGAACAGTGAAGAGCTCGTGGTGCTCCAGATCTGCTCGGCGCCGCGGCGGGAGATGGCCTATGCCCTGTATCGGCTCAAGGGCGAGGCCTTCTCCCGGATCCCATTCGACAACGAGGTGTTCAATCCAGTACGCGCGGCGCGCGGCGAATTCGCGGTGGAAGAGGACGGGACCATCGACCTCGGGAGCCAGGTCTCGGGGCGCGAGGAAGGGGAGATGACGTTGGCCCGGCTGCGCGGAGGCCGCGAGCCGTGGAAGGTCGTGAAGGTGCGCATGCCGACGCGCCTGCTCTCGTCGGTGGGCGCCTCGGGAGATCGCCTCCTCTTCACCGACGGGGGAGACGACGTGCGCGGCTCGGCGGACGGCGGCGACACCTTCCAGAAGCTCGCCGCGTTCGCGCCGGGGCCTGGCTCGCTCGGCCAATGCAACAGATTCGGCTGCAGCTTCGTCACTTCGGATGCCCCGGGGGGCGGCTCCCGGGTATTCTTCCGCCGCTGGTCCACGCGCGCCGGATCTCCGTAGCTCACCACGCGCGGGCTCGACATCTACTCGGCGCCCTTCCGTCATAACAAGCCGCAAGCGCAGGCTCGATATCGCCTCCCTCTTTGCCATCGGATAAACCTTCGATCGAGCGGCCCTGTTGCTTCAATATCGCCACCACCCGCTTCGCGGTACGCGCGGCGACATCCTCCCCCTCGCCCGCCCCCGCTTCCGCTTCCGCTACCGCTACGGGTTCCGGCACCCCTGACTCGGCGTTTCCCGTCGGATCTTGGTGCCACTTCGGACCCTGCCGCCGCCCTTTGGGGGGTCTCCGGGGCGGACCCGCGGGCGCTCTCCTCGCGGTGCTCGTCCAGGGGAAGTTCACGGCCGCCACAGCAGGGGACGTGGAGGCGGCATGCATCGCCCATAACGCGGCCAGCAAGCTCCTTGCGCTCATACCGGAGGGCGAGACCTCGACCGATGCCGCGCGCACCGCGCACGGAGCGGTCGAGAAGCTTCTCACCGCGCTCGCCACAACAGCCGCACCCAAGCGCGCGCGTGCTGGCAGGGGCCCGCCCCCTGACATCACACAGTTCGCATTCCTGGAGTACATCCAGGGCACTACGTGCTCGGACGAGCGCCGGACGGAGAATGAGGCGCGCCCGGGGGAAAGCCCCCGGGGCGGTCGCGTCCGCTTGACGCCGCCCGCCTCTCTCTCGTCTACATCACTTCCGCGGTACGCTCGCGATTCCGCGTCGCCGCCATTGCACCGCGGCGCCGGTCACGGGCATTTCCCCTGAAACATAATGCATCGACACGGTATGGCGGGACCTCCGCGAGGCGGCTCCGCGCGCGAGAGGTCAGGGTAGCGAGGCAAGGAGATACGAAAAGGAGATTGGACAAGAACAGGCGCGTGGTCGGTGCTCGATCGGAGGGAGACGCGGAGATTCGGTAGAACCTCAGGGTCTTTCGGCCCCAATTTGCCGGCAGCTCCGCGAAAAACCGGCCTTGCACACGTTTTCGTGCAGCTCCTTCGCGCGCGCCGGGTCCGTAACACCTCGCTCACCGGTCGCCGCTTCCCATCCGACCAGGGCTGAGCGTGATGCGCGGCCCGATCACGGGCAGAAGCATCCAGAGGAGGAGCAGCCTCAACGCGGGATTGTCTGGTGCGTAGGTCAAATAAACGCGACGCCCTCCGCCCCCTCGATGCATACCGCAAATTGATTGCACGTCGATATGCCAAGCCCGGCACATCGCCTAACGACGTACAACCGCCTGCTGAAGGTGGAAGTGGCTGAGGAATCGACTTCCAAGCCGTGCCCGGCGTGCCGCCCCTGCACACTCTGTTGTGGATCAAGGCTTGCTGAACGTCCTGGTCACATCCGTATAGAGCATGAGCCTCATGCCGCGGAGGTCGCCACAGAGAGATGCACGCACAATGGCATCTTGCCTGTGTGTGTCCGGGTCGAGCACCACCGGCAATCCGGCCGCGCCTCAATGAAAGAGGAGGAAGCCCATGTTTAAGTCATTGTTAGTGATTACCATCGGCGTCGTGTCATTGGCCTCATCCGTCGCTCGGGCGGATTGTTCGCGTTTCGTGGTACCAGGGACGACGCGCTATGTCTGGCATGGAGGACCAGGCAGGTCAGAAGATGGGCAGCTCCGCATCCACAATACGTTTTCATGCGGGGCAGAAACGTGCTTTACGGGATCCATCCATTTCCAAGGATACGATGATAGCATCAGTGGTTCGTACAGTGGAACGAGCATATCATTCCGGCGATTCGTCACGCGGGACTCTACGGTGCAGAACTGGTCTGGCACGTGCGGCAGTACAATCTCCGGAGAGTGGTACTACCCGAGCGAATTGTCCAATCGCGGGCCTATGTACATACGTTAGCGCAACCCTGCCACTGATCTACTCGCCGGAGTTCCCGCCACCACTGCTTTTGATGGACATGTCGCCACGGTGACGTGCGGAACCAGTCACCGGACCCATTGGCCCGCCAAGTAAACGGCTTGCGCACTGCCCATTCCCGGAGCGCGGGGATAACTATACCACCGCGACTGCGGACGGCGGGTGGTCCGCGGTTCACGCCGGCTATAGCTTCGCCCGTGTGGAAGGGTATGTCTATCCGGCGGATCGCTGCTAGCTACCTCCAATCGAAAGCGAGGAACACGGCCGGGCCCCCGGGGTAGCGCTCGGCGCGTGGTCGCCGACGGCCTCGATGAGCAACGGTCGCGCGGGGCATTCGGCCACGCTGCTACTCGACGGGAGGGGGCTCGTTGCCGGCGGGTCGGCGGTGCAGGCGTACATCGCCAGCGCCAAGCTCTACACCGGCCCCGCGATCGTCACCTGCACCCAGGCGGCCGATTGCGCGAACGGTCTCTGTGTCGACGGCTATTGCTGCAACACCGCCTGCGGCGGCGGCGCGGCCAACGATTGCCGAGCCTGCAACGTCCCCCGCGCGCTGGGCGCGTGCACGCCCCTCGCCCAGGGCGCGCTCTGCCGCGCCGCCGCCGGGCTCCGCGATGCGCCGGAGATCTGCAGAGGGCCGGCGCCGAAAACGAGACGCGGCGGAGGAGAGCTGCGAGCGCGGGAGAGGCTACGAATTCCAGTGGGACAACGGTTCGACCCGGTACATCGATTTGAAGGCGCTCTGAGAGGGTGCTCTACAAACGTCGTCGGCCCCAGAACCTCACCCCCCGACCCCCTCTCCGCGCGGCGGAGAGGGGGTGAAAGGCGCTGGATCGAGCCGGAAACGCCCTCCCTCTCCACACCGTGGAGAGGGAGGGTTGGGGTGGGTGAGGTCCGGAAGTTCTCTCTCCCCTCACCGCGCCCCCAGCGCCAACGAGAACGCAGCCGACGTCCGGAACATCCACGCATACCGCCGATAAGGCCGGAGCATCCACCCACGCGATCACACATCACACGGCGTGCCGCGCTCGGCGCAGCGGATCGGGCTTGCGCGCTCGGCGCGGTCGTGCTCGACGGCGCATCCCTCGGCGCGTGCTCGACGTTCAGAACGCTCGTACTCACAGCGCAGCCCTCGTATGTCGTAGGAGTCAGAAGCTAGACAGAACGCTCCCTACCCCGTACGATACCGAAGGCCGAATGCAAAGCAATCGGTGGGGAGGCTACAATATCAAAGCGAATCCGCGATAGAAACTGCGTGAGAATGCGCAAATGCAAATAATGGCGGAGCGTAAACTCACATTTGTCGAAAACGGCACAGGGCGCAGGCGCGTTGTGCGCGTCCGAATCGGGCTCCCGCGGCGCGACGAGCGCGGCCCTGATTGGGTCGTTGAATACGAGATCATCGGTCCCGGCCGGGACCGTGTCATACGGCGGCGTGTGCTAGGTATCGACGCCATCCAGGTCCTCGTTACGGCATTGAACGTCATCATCCCAGCCCAACTGGAAAACCTTGCGGATTTCGTCGGGGGTCGTCTGTTGTTCATGAAAAGCGACGATCTCGGATTTGTCGTGCATACGTCTACCGAACGAAAGCCGTAACGGGACGGCAGAATCCTCGCGAGGCTCGATGCGACGCGCGGCGCAGCCGCTCCCGCTCCCGCCTCCGCTTCCGCTTCCGCTCCCGCTACCGCTTCCGCCTCCCATTCCTTCACCAGCGCTCCTCGGCCGCACGCGCCGACGCTGCGGGGCACGTAGCCAAGCATACGCCTTGAATGGCTCAACTACTTCAACGCATCATCCCGCAAAGTTTGGTAGGCTCGTTGTTTCGCTCGAGCGGAGGGCATCGCCCCGACCTGCCCGAGACGTTTCCTCGGTCACTCTTCGGTGGTCTTCTTGATGCTCGACATTGCAGGGTATACAGCCTTCGAACGCGTGGAAGTAACGCCGTTCGCGAAGACGTTTCGCGCGCGGCGGGTGCATGACGGCCTGCCCGTCGTGCTCCAAAGCCTGTCCATCGGACGCGCCCGGAGCGCCGAGATCGCGCGATTCAAACACGAGTACGCGCAACTCGTGCAGCTCAGCTCGCAAAGCCTCGTCTCCGTCCTCGGCGTAGAGGCGCGTGAAGACAGCCTCGTCGTCATACGCGAACACTTCCCAGGCCAAACCCTCGCCCACACCCTCGCCGCGCGCCCAGGCAACAAGCTCCCCGTCTCCGAGGCCCTCGCCATCGCCACCGCGATCGCCGAAGCCCTCGCCGCCCTGCACGGACGCGGCATCACCCACCGCGACGTCCGCCCCCAGAACATCCTCGTCGGCGATGCAGGCGCGCTCAAGCTCACCGGCTCCGGCGTCGACGCCGAGGTCACGCGCGCACACGAGCGACTCTACGCGTACGAGGTCCTCCACGACGTCCTGCCCTACACCGCGCCCGAGCAAACCGGCCGCATGAACCGCAGCGTCGACCACCGCGCCGATCTCTACGCCCTCGGCATCATCCTCTACGAAGCCCTCACCGGTCGTCGCCCCTTCGAAGCCCGCGAGCCCATGGAGCTCATCCACGCGCACCTCGCCCTTCAGGCCAAACCCCCCGCGCACATCGACAGCTCGGTGCCCGAGACCCTCTCGCGTCTCATCCTCAAGCTGCTCGAGAAAAACGCCGAAGACCGCTACCAAAGCGCCGAAGGCCTGCTCGTCGACCTGCGCCGCTGTAGCCACGAGCTCAAGACCCTCGGCACGATCTCCCTCTTCACGCCCGCCGAGCACGACCACGAAGGCGGGCTGCGCATCCACCAGAAGCTCTACGGTCGCGAGCGCGACATCGACGCGCTCACCTCGACCTTCACACGCTCGCTCGGCGGCGAACGCTCCATCGTCCTCGTCTCCGGTTACTCGGGCATCGGCAAATCCGCGCTCGTGCACGAGATCCTCAAGCCACTCGCCCGCGCGAAGGGCTACTACACGAGCGGCAAATTCGATCAGTTCAACCGCGACACCCCCTACAGCGCCGTCATCCAGGCCTTCGACGGCCTCGTGCGGCAGATCCTCACCGAGAGCACCGAGCGGATCCAAGCCTGGCAGCGCGCATGGCTCGAGGCGCTCGGACAAAACGGCCAGGTCATCTGCGACGTCCTGCCCTCGATGGCACACGTGCTCGGCCCGCAGCCAGTCGTGCCCGCGCTCGGACCCGTCGAGGCGCAAAACCGCCTGAGCCGATGCTTCGTGCAGTTCGTCTCGGTCGTCGCGCGCAGGGCCCACCCGCTCGTGTTTTTTCTCGACGACTTGCAGTGGATCGACCTCGCGAGCCTCGACCTCCTGCGCGCCCTGCTCGCCGACGACTCCCTCGAGTCGTTCTTCTTCTGCGGCGCCTACCGCGACAACGAAGTCTCCCCCGCCCACCCGTTCATCGCGGCGCTCGAAGAGCACAAACGCGCAGGCCTCTCCGTCTGCGACATCGTCCTCGGCCCGCTCGAGCGTCGGCACATCGTCGACATGCTCAGCGACAGCCTGCGACGCTCGGACACCGGCCCGCTCGCCGACGCCATCCTCAAAAAAACCGCCGGCAACCCCTTCTTCGTCCGCCGCTTCTTGCACTCGCTCGGCGACCACGGCGTGCTCACCTTCAAGCCCGGGACGGGTTTTTACTGGGACCTCAAACGACTCGACGAGCTCGCCTACAGCGAAAACGTCGTCGATCTGATGGTGCGCACCATCGCCCGCCTGCCGAAAACCACGCAGGAAGCCCTCCGCCTCGCCGCCGCCATCGGGAGCGAGTTCGACCTCGGCGTGCTCGCCACCGTGCTCGAATGTACGCACGAACAGGCCTACGGCCGCCTCGAGCCCGCCGCCGCTGAAGGGCTCATCATCCCGGGCAGGAGCGGCTACCGCTTCGCTCACGACAAGGTCCAGGAAGGCGCGTACGCGATGATCCCGGTCGCAGGCCGGCCCGCGTTCCACCTGCGCATCGGCAGGCTGCTCGCCGAGAGCACGCCCTTGTCCGAGAGCCGCAACCTCTTCGACGTGGTCGGCCACCTGAACAGCGCGCTCGAGCTCATCGACGATCCACACGAACGCGAGACGCTCGCCCGAATGAACCTCGTCGCCGCCACGCGAGCCGAAGAATCCGCCGCGTTTGGCGCCGCGCGCAGCTTCCTCGAACTCGGCCTGCAATGCCTCCCCGAAGATGCCTGGACGTCGAAGCATCAACTCCGCCTCGCCTACGCGAGGAAGCTCGGCGTCACGCTGTCCTTGCTCGGCCATCACGATGACGCGCTCGCCGCGCTCGGAGAGGCCCTTGAGCGCGCCACGACGAGGCTCGCTCGAACCGAGATCCTGCGGCTCAAGATGAAAGCGCAGGTGCTCAAGAACGACCTGCCCGCGGCGCTCGCCGAGGGGCTCGTGGTGATGCACTCCTTCGGCCTCGACCTGCCCGCGTTCCCGGACGAAGCGACGCTCGAGGAGCAGATGCGCGTGACACTCGACCTCGTCGTCGAGCGCTCGCCCGAAGCGCTACTCAACCTGCCGCCGCTCGAGGACCCCGAGATCGCCGCGCTGCTCGAGGTCCTGGAGGAGCTGTTCGCGCCGACGTACTTCCTCGCGACAAACAACTTCAGCATCAGCATCGCCAAGATCCTCGAGCTGTCCTACCGCCACGGTTTGTCGCGAAGCACGACCTACGGCTGTATCAATTTCGGCATGCTCTTGTGCGTCCGCGGCCATATCAAGCTTGGCTACGAGCTTGGCCGCATCGCTGTCAGGCTCGGCGAGAAGCTCGGCGACAAGAAGAACGAAGCGATGATCCGCAACATGTGGGGTGGCTTCGTCCAGTACTGGGGAGACGGCTACAGCGCTTGCTGGGACACGCTGATCAGGGGCAAGGACGCGGGCCTGGAGACAGGCCAGTACATCTGGTCGTTCTACAACACGGTCAACGCCGTCACGAACAGCTTCATGCGCGGTTTGCCCATCGAGGACATCATCGCCGAGGCGAAGAGCTACCAGCCGATCCGCAAGCTCGACCGCTTCGACGCGATCACCTGGATGGCCGGCGCGGCCGGACAGATCGCCTACAACCTCTCGGTCGAGACAGACGACCCCTGCCGCCTTGTCGGGCCCCTCGTGGACATCGAGGAGGTCATGGCCGCGTGTCGCCGGATCAAGAACGAAAGCGCGTTCTTCTTCGCGCAGCTCTACATCGTCTTTTTGCTCGTCTTCCAGGGCGCCTTCGAGGAGGCGGCGCGCGTCGTGCTCGAGTCGAACCCCGAGCTCGTCAGCATCGCGGTCTGGCACGGCACGCCTGTTTTCCGCGCCTACGCGGCCCTCGCGCTCACGCGCGCCTCGACGAGCGCCGCGCCTGAAGAGCGCGCGGTCATGCTCTCGCGCGCCGCGGCCTACGCGGAGAAGCTCGATGCTTGGGCGGAGATCTGTCCGGAAAACTTCGCCCCCCGCGCGGCCTTGGTTCGCGCCGAGCTCGCCCGCGCCCGCGGCGAAGACAGGTTCGTGACGGCGGAGCTCTACGACACTGCGATCTCGCTCGCGCATCGCGGCGGCTACATCCATGACGAGGCGCTCGCGAACGAGCTGTGCGCGAGGCACTGGATGGACGCCGGGAAAACGACGCTCGCGCGCGCTCACCTCAGCGAGGCGCGCCGGCTCTATGCCCGCTGGGGCGCAACCGTTGCCTCGCGCCGCCTCGCCCGCGCCTATCCCGAGCTTGTCGCGCGCGACGAGACGTTCGACGCGCCCTTGCCGAGCACGCCTGCGCCTTCGGCGGACGCCCTGGACATCGGGTCGGTGCTCAAGGCGGCGCAAGCGATCTCGGGCGAGATTGCGCTGCCCCGACTGATCGACGCCCTCTTGCGCGTGGCGCTGGAGAACGCCGGCGCGCGGCGAGGGGTCTTGCTCCTTTTGCGGGATGGCAGCCTCGTCGTCGAAGCGGAGCAGCGCGCGTTTGGCGAGGAAGACGCGCCTGCATCGACGGCGATCGAGCGAGATCTCGGGCAACGCTCGGATCTGCCTGCGACCGTGCTCGCGTACGTGGCACGCACGCGTGAGAGCGTGCTCCTGGAGGATCGCGCGCTGGATGGCCCCTTTGGGCGCGACCCTTACCTCGTGGACGCGCCTCCGCGCTCGGCGCTGGCTGCGCCCATCATCGGCAAAGGTCGGCTTTCGGGCGTGATTTATCTGGAGAATGACCTCGCGCGGGGAGCATTCACGCCTGCGCGGGTCGAGGTGGTGGGGCTCATCTGCACGCAGGCTGCGATCGCGATCGAGAATGCGCGGTTGTATGGGGAGCTGGAGCGGCAGGTGGAGGAGCGGACGGCGGAGCTACGGCACGCGAATGAGGCGCTCGTTCGTTTGAGTCGCGCCGAGCAGGAGCGCAGGGAGCAGGAGGCTCTCGACCAGCGCGCGGTCATCAGCCAGCAGGAGGAGGTGATCCATGCGCTGTCGGCGCCGATCATCGAGGTCTGGTACGGGGTTATCGCGGTCCCGCTGGTGGGGGTGCTCGACGCGCGGCGGGGCGAGGAGATCATGGAGCGGGTGCTGCATCGGATTGGCTCCGCTTCGTGCCGCCAGGTGATCCTTGATTTGACGGGGGTGGAGAGCGTCGATTCCGAGACGGGCGAGCGCATCATGCGGATTGTCGGCGCGACGCGGCTGCTCGGGGCGAGCGTGGTGATCACGGGGATTCGCGCGGCCGTTGCGCAGACGATGGTGGCGTTCGACGCGGGCCTGAAGGAGCTGACGACGCGGGCGACGCTGCGGGACGCGCTGCGCGCGTATATGCGGTCGGAGGGTGCAGGGGGATTTTCGACGCGGAGGTGAAACACGCTCGCGGAGGAGTTTTTCCAGCTCGACCTGCGAGAGATTCAGGTAAGGCATCGGCGCCTCGAGGTGCTCCCGGTATTTCTCGCCGAGCCGCTGCGCTCCCGCTCCCGCTCCCCTCACCGCGCCCCCAGCGCAAACGAAAACGCAGCCGAGGTCCGAAACATCCACGCATACCGCCGATAAGGCCGCAGCATCCAGTCGTCCGGCCTCTGGAAAACCTCTCCCGCGAACGTCTCATAGAGCCCCGGCGAACCCAGAACCACCCGACGAAACCGCGGATCCGGCTCGCCCAGAAGACGCGCGAATGCATCCGCCCAGGCGAGCGCCCCCATCACGTCCGCCGCGTGCGCGGCTCCGTCGTGATCGGTGTGCGTGGAGCCGTCCGCGCGAATCAGGTAATCGGGCGTGACGAGCCGCGAGCCGTCCGGCTGCGATCGCACCTTCGAGGCCGCGGCGAGCATGGTTCCCATGCGCACGATGAACCGGGCAATGCGCGGGTCGTCCCAGGACGAATGAACGCGCACCATGGCATCGACGAGCAGCGCGGACATCCACGGCGAAGCGACCAGCTCCTCGCCGGCCTCGTCCGGATCGTGTTGCGTGCCGAAATGGTAAAGCCCGCCGTCCACGACCTCCCCAGCCCGCGCGAAAAAGCCCCCGGGGCGGCTCTGATCCTGATGCCAGAGCAAATCCTCCACGATACGAACGACCCGCGCGCGGTCCTCCTCCCGCCCCCGAAGCTCGAACGCGATTGTCGCGGCGAGCAGCTTGAACGCCACGTGCCTCTCCGTCCACGCCTCCCGCAGACGCTCGCCCGTGCTCTTGCGGACGGGCGCATACGCGGGCGACCAGCGCGAGGGCACGTCCTCGAAGGCCGCGATCACGGCGTCGAGTTTATCGAGGATACGCGGATCCCCCGTGAGCCAATGCGTGAGGGCGAGACACTCGGCGTACGAGTATTTCGGGTCCCAGGCGGGCTCCTTGGCCGCGTCCTTCGGGTCGGGCCTCGGCTTGCGCCACGAAAAGAAGGCCCCGAGAGGGCTTGCTTTCGCCGATGGATCGCCCCGATGTTGCCGCGCGAGCACGAGGAGCCGCTCGTAAAAGACCGACGCCCGCACGGCCTCGCGTAGGACCCGAGCCGACCCGCCCCGGAGGTACAGGACGAACATCGCCGACGCGCGATCGTAAAGCCACGCCTCGCCGTTGTTGTCGAGGTTCGTCCGATAGGGATTGTCGCCGACCGGCTCGTTCAGGAGACCATAAAAATAGTTTTTTTGAGCAAAGTCGTACACGAGCGGCCACGGCAGGCGCCGGCCATGGAGGAGCGCCGGGGGATCCATTTCCTCGCCGACGCGATCGTCGAGCGGCACGAACGGCGTGCGCAACGCCCCTTGCGAGAGGAACGCCTTGGGCAAAACGACGTAAACCTCGGGCTCGGTCACGAGGTCCTCGGGCGCGAAGCTGCCTCCCGTCACGGAATGAAATCCACGACGCGGCTCGACGAGCTCGGCGACATCGCGCGTGCGCTCCGAGCTGCCCCATTCGACGACGACGGACTCGGGCGCCGGGGGGCTCGTCTGGAAGGTATGGGTGAGCTGGATCCGCGCGACGCGGACCCAGCGTCCGGAGCGCTCGGGATCGGTGATGTCCCGATAAGGGGTGAGCTCGTCGACGTGCGCGGGAATCTCGACGCCGTCCCGGAGGATACGCACGGTCGAGAGGCCCGAGCGCGTGAGCGATTCCGGCGGCAATGGGAGGCCGAACGTGACGAGGTGGGGCCCACCCGCGCGGACGCCGGGCGCGGGCACGAGCGTCGCGGAGACGCGGCCGACAGGGGCGCCGGGCGCATGAAACGTACGGGAAGGCAGGAGAGGCGTGCACGCGATCGAGGAAAGGCCGAGGAGCAACGCGGCGAGCGGTTTTACGCGCCGGAAGAAAGGCAGCCGAGACGGAAAGCGCTCGAGCATGATCCCCTTTGGATGCCGAAGGAACGCTTGACATCACGACGAATGAGATGTCTTTAGGCATCCGCTGGCCTGGAGGACGACGATGACCGAACGTTACGCCATTCCGCCCGTCTCGACGATGACGCTGCCCGATGGCCGTCGCCTCGCCTGGTACGAATACGGCGAGCCCGCCGGGCGCCCTTGCGTCTACATGCCGGGGAGCCCGGTGTCGGGCGTCGCCGGGCTCCTCTACGACGAGGTGGCGCGCGCGCAGGGCATCCGGCTGATCTGCCTCGACCGTCCGGGCCTCGGGAAGAGCGATTTCAAGCCCGACCGCGTCCTCGTCGACTGGGCCTCCGATGTCGGGGCCCTCGTGGATCACCTCGGCGTGGATCGATTCGCCGTCCTCGGCGAATCCGGAGGCGGGCCACACGCCCTTTCCGTGGCGCACGGTCTGCGCAATCGCGTGACGCTCGCGGTCCTCCTCGCCTCCCCCGGCCCCATGGCCGAGCCCTGGTACCAAAGAGCGCGCCTCGTCCGAGGCTTGAATCGCCCATTGTTCTGGCTCGCGGTCCGCTCGCCGCGCCTCCTTCGGGCGATGATGGGTCGAATGATGGCGCCTTACCTCGGGGAGCGCGGGTTCGACAAATGGCTCGAGAGCACGCGGCGGATGATCAAGAAAACCTCTCCGGACGCGGAGCTCCTCACGAACCGACGGCTCCAGGTGGCGGGGTTCGAGGGGGCGACGGAGGCGGCGCGGCCGGGGCCGCGCGGCGGCGCGGACGACTTCCGCGTGCTCGCGAGCCCCTGGGGGTTCGTCGTGGAAGACGTGATTGCGCCGGTCGCGTTGTGGCATGGCACGCGTGATGGCAACGTCCCCGTCGAGGTCGGCCACGCGCTCGCCGCGCGGCTGCCGAGCTGCGTCACCCATTTCGTCGAAGGCGCGGGGCACGCGCTCGGCATACGCTGCGCGGAGGAGGTCCTTACCGCGATCGCCGCCTCCTTCGGCCCGGTAACTTGACGCGGCCCGGCGCCGGGTGGATCATGGCGCTCCTCCTTCATTTCGGAACGGAAACGATACCGATGCACCGCCCCCTCGCGATGGCTCTTGCCCTTGGCTTCAGCGTGGCTTCGTGGACGACCGCGGCCATTGCCGACGTCGTCCACGACATGCCGATCACGTGTCCGAGAGGCACCGAGAAGCACCTGAGCCACAACGGTCCTTATTGCATCCCGCCGATGCGCGCGGATTGCCCGGCCGGGTACGTGCCGAAGGTCCGCCACTCGACGTCCTATTGCGAGGCGCCTCCCCCCACGCCTTGCCCCAAGGGTCTGCACTGGGAGTCGGACGGGCCGAACGAGGCCTCGTGCCAGCTGAACTACAGCTGCGAAAAGGTGGGCGAGACGTGCGACAACGGCCAATGTGAGCGGCTCTCGTTCTGCATCGAGCGCCGGCCAACGCACCGCCACATCATACAAGTCGCCCACGGCACGTGTCGAACCCAGGCCGATTGCGCCGGGACTCCGGGCACCACGTGCGAAAAACGATTGACCTGCACCGACTCGGCGTCGCGGAAACACGAGGCCGCGCGCATCGAAGCCGCCAAAAACGTGCCCGCGAGCGCCGTCCCCGCGCCGTACGTGGCGAGCCCGATGGGCGGCGATCCGCCGCGATATCGTCTTCTCAAGGACGGCCAAAACCTCCCGGCCCTGCCCGACGTCCCCGAGCCGCCCGACGATACGCCGCAGACGCCCCCCGCCCCCGAAGCGCCCGAGGATGCCGGCGCGGCCCCCACGCCCGCCGATCCCGGTCCCGGCGATACGAAGCCGGTCGACGTGCCACAGGCGTCACCCAAACCGCCGAGCAGCGGCGGATGCGCGGGGTGCGAGGTGGGCGGGTCGGAGGACGACATGGTCGGCTGGGCCGCGCTCATGTGCCTGCTCGGCGTGGGAATCGCCCTGCGTCGAAAAGGTGGAGGAGGCTGACGAGCCGCCCGGGCACGTGAAACGCTACGGGTCTTCCTCTTCCGGAAGGCTGTTGTCGATGTAGGTGAACACGCGGGGGTCGCGTTTGTCGAACTTGACACAGAGGAAGTTGTCATCGTTGTTGTCGGTACCTCGGATGGCGTCCTCGAATCGCGGCGCCGCGAAGTTGACGAGCTTCCGAACCGTCCAGAGTTCCCATCCCGGGGGGCAGCTTCCCTCGGGTTGGGCCGCCATCGACGGCGGCGTCCCGAGCACGACCCAACCCAGGGCTGCGCCGAGCGCGAGGACGTGAGACCGGAACTTGGCTCGCATATCGTTCCCCTTCCCTGTCGGCAGCTCGATGCCCGATGAAGCCAACGCCCGCACAGCGCGCGAATGCGCTGCGCCCTGGCCCCGCTGACCGATGCGCGCAGTCTAGCCCTGGAGCGCACAGCCACGCCGTACGACCAATGCTTCGAATCCACGCGGGAGGCCCCTCGAATCGATGATGGTGGCGCGCACGCGGAAGCTCGTCGTGTCTCCTTCCCACGTGTTCTTGGTTTCCCTCATGGCCCCGCTGGACGAAACGACCGTCGAGGACGCGTGGAGACGCGCCCGTCCCGCCTCCGCGGGACTTGACAGCGGCGACACCATGTCACTATGACGGACACCCGTCCGCCATGGTGGACAAACTCGCCCACAGGAAGAGGAGGTTCTCGTCATGAGCCTGCAGCTTGGAAGCATCGCCCCTGATTTCGAGCAGGAGTCCACCGAGGGGACCCTCCGGTTCCACGCGTGGGCCGGCAGTTCCTGGGTGATCCTGTTCTCCCATCCGAAGGACTTCACCCCCGTCTGCACCACCGAGCTCGGCACCGTCGCCAAGCTCGAGGGCGAGTTCGACAAGCGCGGCGTCAAGGCCATCGCCCTCAGCGTGGACGACGTCGACTCGCATCGGCGCTGGATCAGCGACATCGAGGAGACCCAGAACACGAAATTGAACTACCCGATCCTCGCCGACGTGGACCGCAAGGTCTCGCATTTGTACGGGATGATTCATCCGCAGGCGAACGACACGCTCACGGTCCGCTCGGTCTTCGTGATCGATCCGAACAAGAAGGTCCGCGCCACGATCACGTATCCGGCGAGCACCGGCCGGAACTTCGACGAGATCCTGCGGCTGATCGACTCGCTGCAGCTCACGGACAACCACTCCGTCGCGACGCCTGCCAACTGGAAGGACGGCGACGAGGTGGTCATCGTCCCCTCGCTCCAGGACCCGGACGTCATCGCCAAGAAATTCCCCAAGGGTTACAACGCCGTGCGTCCCTACCTCCGCCTCACGCCGCAGCCCAACAAGTGAACCGGCTCGCGTGAACGCAGCGCGTAAACTTGGCGTCAAGGCGCTTGCCTCGTCCGTTAACACATCGTAATATCCGTTTTAGCGGACGTCACGACAGAGGTCGCTTTCTTCCTTGCCTCGTGTTGGGACGTCGAGGAGCGCTTGCATGAAGAATTCGCGAACAAGCTCGGTTTTCGCCCTGGGTTTTGGCTCGTTGCTCGCCGTGGTCGCACTGGCTGGCATGACCGGTTGCGGCGACGACGAGAAGACGGGTGACACGACGTCCAGCAGCTCGAGCTCGGGTTCGGGCGGCACCGGTGGTGCCGGCGGCGGCACGGGCGGCGCAGGCGGCCAGGGCGGCGCAGGTGGCGCGGGTGGCCAGGGCGGCGCAGGCGGCGCAGGCGGCGCGGGCGGCGCGGGTGGCCAGGGCGGCGCCGGCGGGCAAGGCAGCAAGTAATCGAGGCATGCCCGTGAGCACGGGGGGCGCTTTCTCGCGCCCCTCGCCGCTCGATCTCGCACGAGTCATTTCGAATCGAAATAGACCCCGCGGACCCACCGCGCGCCCGAGAAGGCCGTCCTTCCGTGCAGCATCCGGTGGTTGTCGTAGATCACGAAATCCCCGGGTTCGAGCCGGAGACGAACCTGGTGCCGCGGATCCCGTACGATCTCGGCGAACCGGGTGTACGCCCGGTACCAGGCCTCCATTTCAGCGAACGAGGCCTGAAAGGGGGCGAGCGTGAAATACGAATACCGCACGAGAAAGCCGCTCGGGCCCTTCATCGTGAGCAGCGGCGAATCCACGATCCGCTCGAACGATTTTTGCTTCCGGTGAAATCGCACAGGGAGCGTCGTCAGTCGCTCGAAGGCCGTCGCGTCGATCGACGCGACGTACCGCGCTGCGGCGAGCGCATCGCAGAAAAAGCTCTCTCCGCCGGCATCCGCCGTACGGATGCATTGGAGGAGCTGATAACGCGGCGGCACGTCGAGGAAGGGCTGATCGGTGTGGAGCTCGATCCCCGCGTCGGTATAGCCGAGCTGATCGGTGTTCTGGTTCGTCGTGTTGTCGGTGCGCAGGTCCTCCACGCGACCAAAATGCGTGCCGACAATGGCGAGGCCGGCGGTGGAGAACGCCTCGATGAGCGGCTCGGTATCGTCCTCGGGCGAGCGCCCCCACGCCACGGACGAACCCTGCACCACGCAAAGCCCCTCGTGACGCAAACGGTCGAGGCACGCATTCACGAGCGCGGCGACGTTCGGGAATCGACCGGCTTCGAGCGTCACCCGCGCGAGGTCCGAGGGCGGCGGCGCAACCTCGACGCGGCCCGGCGCATAGGCATGGACGCGGAGCCATTCGAGGTCGTAGCTGCTTTGCCGGCCGGAGGGTTCGTCCCAGGTGACGAGCACGCGGCGGCGCTGCGCATCGAGCCCCACGCTCCGCGGGCGAATGCCGAGCGGGACCTCCGACGCATCGAGCGTGCGCTCGCCGGTCCGCGGATGCCGATCGACGTAGCATTGGTGGCGTAGCCAGAACCAGTGGAAATCGGCGTGCGCGGGGCTCCCGCCGCCGAAATGGACACGCAGCCACCCCTCGTGGGCGACGAGCGAGGGGCCGGTGTCCGGTCCAGGGACGAGGTCAAGAGGAGCTGGCAACATGGCGGACACCCATCCACCATAGCGGACATCGGTCACCTCGGGAAGAGGCATTCGGCTGGGCCCCTCCGCTTTCGCCTCCCGCTCCCGCCTCCGCCCCCGGAGCGATACGTTCGCATCGGGAGGGCATATGAAGGCGACCGATCTGCTGCGATCCCACCATCGCGAAATCGTCGAGGTTCTCCAGCGCTTCCACAAGAACCTCGGCACGCCCGAGATCGAGCCCCTGCAACGCGAGCTCGCCACGCTGCTCGCCGCGCATTTGCGCGCCGAGCGGGAGATCTTTTATCCCGAGTGCGCAGAGGCGCTGAACGACCTCGACGTCATGCGCCCGCCTTACCTTCGGCAAGTCGACCTCGTGAACAAGCTTCGGAGCGTCGCGACGTCCAAGGGCGACGTCGATACCGTGCGCTCGCTGGCCCGTGAGGTCGAGCTGGCCCTTCAGGACCATTTCGCAGAGGAGAGCGAGTTTTACGTGAGAATCGAGGCCATCATGGGCGAAAAGGCCCTCGAAGACCTCGGCGGTGAGCTCGAGACCGCGCACGCGGAGGGGATGGAGCAGGGGTTCGAGCCCTTCCTCGCCGAGGGCGCCGTGGAGGAGGGCGATCTCGAGCGGTACGCCTTCCAGCGCCGCGAACGCGCAGCCCGCCGCACCGTGCCCATGAAGGAGCCCGACATCCATATCCGGAAAGACGCGCCGGCGGCGATCCGACACGCCGCGGCGAACGTGGCCGAAGACCAGGAACCGTCGAGCGGTCACCGCAGCAAACTCGCCGAGACCACCGAGGAAGAAGGCGCGCGAAAGGCGGGCGGGAGCCGGTAGCCCGCTCCTCGCAATCGAATCCGACGAGACGGACGCAACGCAACGGAGTTTTTTCCGCGGCTCCGCTCGAATTCGACATGCGTTTGATCTCGAACTTGGCCATCCGTGCGACCACAACGGTTCCATTCGACGCGGGAGGTGTCCAATGCGTCATACGAGGCTGTGGACGGCGTTCGGCGCAGTGATCGCCCTTTCCTTCGCGGTCCTCGGTTACTTCGGATTCGAGATTTATCGCAAAGCACCGCCGGTGCCGGATCGCGTCGTCGTGGCCTCGGACGGTCGCACGCTCTTCACGGGTCAGGATATTCGTGATGGTCAGAACGTCTGGCAATCGCTCGGCGGCCAAGAGGTCGGCTCGATCTGGGGGCACGGCGCGTACGTCGCGCCCGACTGGTCGGCGGATTGGCTGCACCGCGAGGCGACATGGATCCTCGACGTGTGGGCGCAGGGCGAGAAAGGGACCACCTTCGAAAACCTCCCCGCCCCGGAGCGCGCCGCGCTCATCGAGCGGCTCAAGGCCGAGATGCGCACGAACACCTACGACGCGACGTCTGGCACGCTCACAGTGAGCCCGCTCCGCGCCCGCGCGATCGAGGCGGTATCGAAGCATTACGCCGCAGTGTTCGGCGCCGATCCCGCGATGGCCGAGCTACGCGACGCTTACGCCATTCCCGCCGAGACGATCAAGGACCCCGAGCGCCAGCGCCGCATGAACGCCTTCTTTTTCTGGGCGGCCTGGGCGTGCGCGACCGAGCGGCCCGGGGCGAGCATTACGTACAGCAACAACTGGCCCTCCGAGCCGCTCATCGGCAATCACCCCTCGGGCGCGGTCGTCGTGTGGTCGGTCGTGAGCTTCGTCCTCTTGCTCGCCGGGATCGGCGCCCTCTCGTGGTATTTCGCGGCGCAGCGCCACCGCCCGACGGAGGACCCCGTCTATCCCGAACGTGACCCGCTGGTCGGCCTCGAGGCGACGCCCTCGATGCGGGCGACACGCAAGTATTTCTGGGTCGTCGCCGCGCTCATCGTCGCGCAGATCGGGCTCGGCGCGGTGAGCGCGCATTACGGCGTCGAGGGCTCGGGCTTCTACGGCATCCCCCTCGACCGGTGGTTGCCTTATGCCGTCACGCGCACGTGGCACGTGCAGCTCGGCATTTTCTGGATCGCCACGGCGTGGCTCGCGACCGGCCTCTTCATGGCGCCGGCCGTCGGCGGCCACGAGCCGAAATTCCAGCGCGCGGGCGTCAACGTCTTGTTCGTCTGCCTGCTCGTCATCGTCGTCGGCTCCCTCGCCGGCCAGTGGTTCGCGATCCAGCAGAAGCTCGGGCTCGAAGCGAATTTCTGGTTTGGCCACCAGGGCTACGAATACGTCGACCTCGGCCGTTTCTGGCAAATCTTCCTGTTCGTAGGCCTGTTCCTCTGGCTCTTCTTGGTCGGGCGCGCGATGTGGCCGGCCTTCAAGAAGGGCGGCGAAAACAAGAATCTGCTCGCGCTCTTCCTTCTTGCCTCCGCGGCGATCGGCCTCTTCTACGGCGCGGGCCTCATGTGGGGCCGGCAGACGAACCTCGCGATGGCCGAGTACTGGCGCTGGTGGGTCGTTCACCTCTGGGTCGAGGGCTTCTTCGAGGTCTTCGCCACGGTCGTGATCGCATTCCTCTTCACGCGCATGGGCCTTTTGCGTGTCGCGACCGCTACCTCGGCCGTGCTCTTCTCGACGGTGCTGTTCCTCTCGGGCGGCATCATCGGCACCTTCCACCACCTCTATTTCACGGGCACGCCCACCTCGATCCTCGCCCTCGGCGCGACGTTCAGCGCGCTCGAGGTCGTGCCGCTCGTCCTCATTGGCTTCGAGGCCTACGAAAACCTCACGCTCACGCGCGCGAGGCCGTGGGTCGCGGCGTACAAGTGGCCGATTTACTTCTTTGTGGCCGTCGCATTCTGGAACCTCGTCGGCGCGGGGCTCTTCGGCTTCTTCATCAACCCGCCGATCGCCCTCTATTACATGCAGGGCCTGAACACGACGCCCGTCCACGGCCATACCGCGCTCTTCGGCGTCTACGGCATGCTCGGCATCGGCCTCATGCTGTTCTGCCTGAAGGGTTTGTCGACGCACCGCGCGTGGAAGACCGGCGCGCTCTCCTTCGCGTTCTGGTCGATCAACATCGGGCTCGTGTTGATGGTGCTCCTGAGCCTCCTGCCACTCGGACTGCTCCAGACTTGGGCCAGCGTTGAGCACGGGATGTGGTATGCGCGCTCGGCCGAGTTCCTGCAGACGCCGCGAATGGACACGTTGCGGTGGCTGCGCGTCATTGGAGACACGACGTTCGCCGCGGGCGCGCTCGCGCTCGGGTGGTTCGTCCTGGGGCTGAAGACGGGGTGGTCGCTGCGCGCCGAAGGCGATCCGGGCCTCGAGCGCGAGCGCGAGGCGCTCCTGATCGGGCAGCCGGCCGAAAAAAAGACCTGACGAAACCCTCGCCTGGCTACGACAAACCGCCCCGCCTCCGCACGATCCAGTGCACCCCGACGAGCATCGCTGCCCCGAGCGTCCACGCCCAGGGCGGCAGGAGCGGCGAGACCCGCCTCTCCGCCGCGATCTGCGTCGCCGCCGGCAGCGGCAGGCTCCCGATCTGATCCACCGTCACGCTCTTGCCCCCGGTCGCCGCCGCAATGGCCGCGAGCCGCTCCGGATCGGGACGCGTGTCCGCCCACTCGTCGCCGCCGCGCTCGCAGGCGAAGTCCCGACGGGTCGTCGGACCGCGCTGCGCCGAGGTCGCGCCGTCCGAGAGCGCGCCCGTCTCGCTCGGCACGATCTCCACCGTCGCCGAGTAGCCGCCCGGCTGCAATTTGCCCGCGTCGAGCGAGAGCGGCTCGCCCTTGCCATCGAGCTTCGCCGACAGCGTGCGCGCCTCTTCGCCCGTGCCGAGCTTGCGGATCGTGATCTTCGCGTCGCCCTTCTGTCCGGGCAGCGGCCGGAGCGTGAGGGTCGTGTCCTCCCCGGCGATGCACCCGTCCGCGAGCTCCACGACCGCGGGCTCGAAGCGCGGATCCCGCATGAGCCAGCCGAGCAGCGCATCCCAGAACGCGCCGTGCGCCCGGCCCGCCGCGTTCGCCGCGAACGCGCTGAAGAGCAGCCGGTGCGAGCCGTCGATGGCGAGCGCGATCGTGCGCCCACTGCCGTGCTCACCAAGCGCGAGGATCGGCATCGGCCCGCCTTTCGGCGTCCTGCGCGTCGGGTGCTCGAGCAGCACCGTCGCGCCCGGCCGCGCGTCGCCGACCACGTTCGCGCCCGGCATCTCGGGCCATTCCTCGCCGATGAGATCCCGGAGCGGCCCGAGCACCGGCGCGGCGCGTCCCGCCTCGGTCGTGCGCGGGACGAACGAGGCCACGTCCACGCCCTGCGCATCCGGCCCACGATCGAGCCCGACGGGCAGGACCTCGGCGAGCGGCGTGCCCGCGTAGTTCCCCGGGACGAACGCGTCCGGGCCGCCGACCATGATCAAGCCGCCGCCCTTGTCGACGTACCGCGCGAGCGATCGCAGATGCTTCGCGAGGCCATACGGCGCGGCGTTGAAGTCCTGGAGCACCACGGCGTCGAAGCTCGGGAGGTGCTCGCTGAAGAGCTCGTCGACCGGGAACGGGATGAGCGCGAGCTCCTCGGACGGCGCGACCACGTCGTCGGTCGGCGTGCGCAGGATGAAGAAGGCCACGACGTCGACCGACGCATCCGCCTTGAGCCACATGCGGAGCGCGCGCACGTCGTACGTCGGCCGCCCGGCCACGTGCAGCACGCGCACGCGATCGCGCGCGACGTCGATCGTCATGTACCGCGTGTCGTTGTCCGGCACCGCGTCGCCGTCCGGCGCGTCGATCGACACCTCGAGGATCCGCGCGCCGGCGCGGTCGAGCGTGACTTCGAGCTCCAGTGTCGCCGATCCGGAAGACGCGTTCGCCTTGCCCGACGCGAGGAGCGTCGGCTCGCCGCTCTCGCGCAGCTCGCGCAGCGACACCGGGATCTCGTCGCAATCGAGCCCGCCCGCGCAGCCGATCTCGACCCGCAACGTGAGCGGCTGATGCGCGACCGCCGCGCCTGCCGCTCGCACCGCCCGCACGCTCGCATCGCGCGGCGCCTCCGTCGCGAGCGAGACCGCGTGCACCGGCACCGTCAGCGTCCCCAGCGCGGCGCGGATCGCCTCGCCGGCCTGCGCCTCCCCGGGCCGATCCAACCTTCCATCCGAGAGCACGACGATCGCCGCGGGCCGCTCGTCCGCCGCGCGCGCGACCGACTCGATCGCGCCGGCGAGATCCGATCGTGGCATCGGCCGCGCCGCGAGCAGCGCCTGCCCGAGCCGACCTTCCGGCCCGGTTGACGCTCCCTCGGCCGCCCCATTCGCGAGCGCGGCCGTGAGCGGCGTCGGCGCTCCTTTGCCAAACGCGAGCCCGTAGAGCCGCACCTCGGCGCCGTGCTTCGAGAGCTCGCCGAGCGCGCGCACGGCCTCCTCCCGGCGCGTCTTTCCCGCGGGCCCGGGCAAATCGATCGAGCGCGACGCGTCGGCCAGCACGACCACGCGTGGCCCCACGAGGCTGCCCTTGCTCTGGATCGCCACCGGCCGCAGCACCGCGCAGAGCAGCCCGAGCGAGGCGAGGGATCCCGTGGCGAATGCGAGCAGCCGCGAGCCCCGCGAGCGCTTGAGCTCGAGCGCGAGCAGCACGATGCCGAGGACCGTGAGCAGGGCGGCGAGGAGCTGGTAGGACGGCGCGAGATCCCCCGACGGCGCGAGGCTCGTCGTCATGGCGAAGGCTCCGCCGCGCGGCGTCGCATCAGGAAGGGCGCGTGCACCTGGTCGTCCTTGTAGTTCGAGCAGAGCACGAACATCGCGACGTTCACCGCGAGCCGTGCGGCCTGCTCACGCTGCGGCTCGCCGTTCGGCACCACGACGAACGGATGCGTCCCGTTCGCCGCGCGGGCGAGCGCGCCGAGCACGTCGTGCTTGGCGAAGATCACCTGCGGCACGCCGCCGCGCAAAATCGCTTCGAGCTTGGGTTCGCCCTCGACGCGGCCAACGGCGCGGCGGAGCAGGTAAAACGATCGGAAAAGCACGTTCTCCGTGCCGATCGGGATGGGCGCGCCGTCGGGCAAGACGCGGGCGAGCTCGCGCCGCGCGGCTTTCCCGAACGTGCCCGACTCGGGCGCGAAGTCGTCGACGAAGAGCACGCCGCCGAGTGCGAGGAAGCGCCGGATGCCAAGCACCTCGCGCTCGGTCAGGGCCGGCACGTCGTCCTCGCCGCCCCAGATCGCGAAAGGCTCGGCGAGCAGCGCGGGCGCGTCAGCGCGCACCGTCGTGGGCGAAAGGCGTGCGGGCGCGCTCGTGCGCCGCGTCAGCTCCTCGGACCAGCGCGCGGGTCCGGTCGTTCGCGCGCCCTCCCATCGCGCCGTCCCCGTGAGCAGGATCCGCGGGTTGAACGCCCCTTCCTCCCCGAACGCCCGCGACGGCCGCGGTACGAGCGCGACGAGCAGGAGCGCCACGATCACGAGGAGCACCGAGCTCACCCGCGCGCGCATCAATCGAAATCCTCCACGTGCCACACGCCCGCCTCGCGACGCAGCTTCACCTCGTGGCCGCCCGGCACCTGCACGGTCGCGCGATCGCCGGAGACCTGAACCTCGAGGCCCTCCGGGTGCTCGAGCCCCTCAACGAGCGAGCGCAGATCGTTCTCGATCGCGCTCCGCGTGGACGGCGAGAGCACACGCAGAAGGCCCGCATAACTGCGCCGCGCGAGGACACGCCGGAGCTGTTCGAGCGCCTGCGCGGGCGTCTTCGCGCCTGCGGGGAGCGCGTCGGCAGCCGAGATCCGGAAGACGCCGCCTTCGAGCTCCAGCGTCGCGTCTTCGCCATCGGCGTAACGCATGCGGGCGTGGGCTTTGATCGTCACGCCGGGCGCGGCGAGGGCCTTGGCCTGATCGGCGAGCTCGCTGCGCTCCTCGGCCACGATGCGGCGCACGTCCTCGCGGGACAGGCTCCGCTGGGCTTTCGCGCTCATCATGCCGTGGATCGCGTCGGCGTCGCCGCGGGCGGCTGCGTCGGCGTAGGCCTTCACGGCGTCCTTCGGGTCGGGCATGTCGGAGCCGCCGCACGCGGCGAGGGCGAAGGCGAGGCACGCGAAGGTCACGAACCGGGGCACGGGCGGAGCCTAGTACAAAACGGACGACCCGGGGCCTCGACCTCGCGGCGGACGACCTCGACCCCTGTTCTCCTTGCGATGGTTGGGGCTCCGCTCGGCAAAGCCGAGCACTGCCTCCAAACCCCCTGGTGACTTGAGCCGGAGCGCTGTACACGTTGGAGCGGATCTCGCATGTCGGGCCGCCCTTTCATCCGCCTCGCGGACCTCACGGACCTCGACGGGTTCTCCGATCACATCGTCCGCCACTCGGCCGAGAGCGGACGCGAGGGCTCCTTGCATTTCGCGATCTCGCGTTCGCCCGAGCGCGCGAGCGTCCGCGAGCATGCGCGACAGCGCTGGGAGCGCGCGCTGGAGGAGTCGCTCTGGGGCCGGTGTTTCCTGCTCGTCGAGCCCGTGCGGGGCTGGGTCGTGGGGCACCTCGAGCTGCGCGGCGGGCGCTTCTCGGCGGAGATGCACCGGGCGATCCTCGGCATGGGCATCGAGCGGGGCTACACGCGCAAGGGCCACGGCCAGCAATTGATGGAGGCCGCGATCGGATGGGCGAAACGCACGGGCAAGATCGCCTGGATCGACCTCGGCGTCTTCGAGCACAACCTCCCCGCCCGGAGCCTCTACCAGCGGATGGGCTTCGTGGAGAACGGCAAGCGCAAGGACGCCTTCCGGATCGATTCGGGAATGCACGTGACGGACATTTCGATGTCGCTCCGGATCGGCTGACACGGATTCGACAGCGAATTCGACGTCATGAATGCTTTGTGTCCGAGTCGTACACTTCCTGCGCTCCACTCCAAGCGTACGAACATGTAATGGAACGTTCGTCGAAGGCGGTACGAAAGTAGTACGTGCACCTACTTGACGAACGTCTTCCGGTCGTGAACGACTACATTCTGTATGGGGGGAGAATCGCGGATTCTTTTGGTCGACGACGATCCGATGTTCGGCGCGGAAGCCGTGCGATGGCTCCGCGCCGCGGATCTCGACGTCACGTTTCATCAAGGGCCTCTCGGCACGCTCCAGGCGGTGAAAGCCACGCGTTGCGAGCTCGTCGTGATCGACGTCAACATGCCGAAGGTCGATGGGGGACTTCTCGTGCGAATGATCCGGGACGCCTTTGGCCTCGGTCGTACCCGCGTGATGCTCTGCTCCGACATGCGGCAAGACGTGCTCACGGCGCTCGCCAAGGCCCTGCAGGTGCCTTCTGTCGCGAAGAGCGCGGGCTTCGAAGTGCTCGTCGAGAGCGTGCGTGCGGCCCTCCGCGAGCCGCGCGTTCGTGGGCCCGACGCGCCCGACGAGGCGAACCCCGCCTGCGACAGCGACACCTCGTGCGTCCCGTCCTCGGTTCGTCCCGTCACACCCGAGGTGGGGCGTCGTCGACCGACGCCGCGCCGCGTACGTGGTCGTTGATTGCATCCCGCGCGGTCCCGGAAGCTCATTCTGTAGGCGCAAACCCTCGGATGAGCGTACGCCACGTCGAAAGCACGCGCCCGAGCCAGGGCAGATCGAACACCGGCGAGACCACGGTGTACGTGGTCAATCGATCCAGGAAGAACCACGCGAGCGAGGCGCCGAATGCAGCTCGTAATGCCTCGTCGTCGAGGCCCGGCGCGACCATCTCGGCGTGGACACGCACGAGGGCAAACGCCTCTTCGGCGGTCGTGTCCGGGGAAAGCGTCCAGCAAAGAAGCTCCGCGAGATCACGCGTCCCAGGGCCGAGCGCCGAGAGCTCCCAGTCGTAGAGGACGATCCCCGCGTCCGAGGGTCCTCGTCGTAATGCGAGGTTCCGCGGATTGACGTCATTGTGCAGCAGCGTCGCCGGCACCGCAGCGAGCGCATCGGCCCAACGGACGTCGTCGAGCAGACGCGCCGCCAGAGCTGCAACGTCCGCGTCGATGCGCGTTCGCGCGTGCCCGAAGAGCGCCTCCCAGAGCGGCACGAGCTCCGCCGCGACGGTCCCGGCGGCCCGCGCCCAGGGCACCACGGACAGCGCCGCGGCAGGGCCTTGCAAATCCGCATGCAATCGAGCGAGTCCCCGCACCGCGCGCCGCACCGCATCGAGCGGCCAGGGCTCGGCGACGGCGTCGAGCGCTTCCACCTGGTCGCCTTCGCGCAATCGTTCGAGGATGAGCGGAGCGTCGATCGCGTCGTCGTGCGGGGAAAAACAGCGAGGCCGCACGCGCGCGAGCTCCGCATGGTCGAGGCCATAGAGTGCACGTTCGCGTGTATGGGCAGATGCGACGTCGAGCCAATGGCCGTGCATTTCCAGCGCGGCGGCGAGCGTGGGGCTCGAAGCGCGCGCCACGTCGGTGCAAAGGGCGCGGAGCTCGTCACCGCGGGCCGACGCTTTGAGCACGACGTCGAGCTCGCGGCCATCGTCGAGCATCAACATCGCGGGGTAAACGCCGACGGGGCGATCGCAAAAACCACAAGCGAGGCGGCTCAACAGACCGCTGCCCGTGATCGCGGGCATCACGCGGGCCGAGGTGACCTCGCGCGATACGCCGTCGACGACGACCCGCCGAGGTGCCTCCGGAAGCGCGCGGGACGCCGCGGTCGCGCGCGCGCGGCGCCGGGGCGGGAGCGGAAGCGCGGAGGCCGCTTGCCACGCGGCGACGCGATCATCGAGGAAAGCGGGATCGACGGGCTCGGTCCCGCGATAGGCGGGTGCGATCGATATCACGGCGCGCCGCGCTCGCTCGTACGTTCGCAATGTGCCGGCGCGGAAAAACGGCCACAGCCCTCGCAATCGCCCCCGGCGATGAAGGCCTATTCCTTCGACGCGGGCGAGCCATGCTTCCCACGGAATCAACGCGACATCATACCCCGCGAGCGCCAGCCACGCGACCACCTCCCGGAGCGAGCGTGACTCGTCCCCCACGTGGACGAGCAGAGGCCCCGCATCGACGAGATCCGCGAGGACCCGGGCGAGGTGGTCCCGTGGGCAAACCGAAAACGGCAAATCGAGGTCCGGGGCCGCGCCCGCCTCGATGCACGCGCGGAGCAAAATGGCCACCACGTCGTCCACGCTCGCCTCGCCGTCCTTCCCGCCGAGCACGAGCGAAGGCCGCACGATCGTGGCCGAGAGCCCCTCCTTTCGCGCTCGATCCACGAGGAGCTCGGCCACGGCCTTCGAGGATGCATACCCGAGCGGCAACCGCGGGAGCCGCGCGCGAAGGGCCGAGGGCGGCTCGTCGTCGCCGAGCACGGCCCCCGGCGCGGCCGCGCCGTCGTGACACACGATCTGCGAGGATACATGGACGAGCCGCGCCCCCGCGGCGGCGCAAAGGGCGATCACCTCGGCCGTCCCGCAGGCATTCGTGGGCGCGAGCGACGAATACGGCAAGACCCAATTCACGGCCCCCGCCACGTGCACGACCACGTCGAGCTCTCGGGCGAGCGCACGATGACGCTCCTCCCCGAGCCCGAGGTTCGGCAGGCAGACGTCCCCGGCCAAACCCCGAGCGCCGTCCGCGCCCCTCGCCAGCACGAGCACTCGTTTGTCACGACGCACGAGCTCGGCGACGACGGCGCGCCCGACGAACCCCGTCCCGCCGGTGACGAGAATCACGCCGCCGCCCGATCGACGTGGTTTCGGGCGCGGCAGGGGGTGCTCCAGATCCTTTATCCAGGGCGCATCGAGCGCTATCGTTCCCTCGACGAGGGCGCGCAGGGACGGCGCGCCGCCCCACACGTCGAGCGAAATCGTGCGACCGAGCAGATCCCCGAGCACGGCCGCGGCGTCTGCGGCCTTCAGCGAATCGAGCGGCAACCGCGCGGGCGGCTCGTCGATGTCGATTTCGTCGAGCGAAAGGCCCGTGACCCTCGCAAGCATGAGATGCGCCGCGCGCAGCCGACTCCCCTCCCCTGGCGACCCCTCCAGCGCCGGCGGCGGACGAACGGGCATTTCGATTTCACCAGCGCGCAACATGGCCTCGGTCGCCCGTCGCTGGAGCTTGCCCGAAGACGTCTTCGGCAACGTGTGTTTCGGGACGAGCGCGACATCCACGAAGATCCCGTGCTCGAACGCCACGGCGCGATGAACGGCGGCCCTCACCGCGGCGCGGCCGGCGTCGTCGAGCCGACCGTCGACCTCGCAAACCACGACGGGCCGCGGCTCCCCTCCCCCCGCGACATCCTCGAGCAACACGGCGCAGACGCATCCCCGCCGAATCGCCGGATGCGCGCCCTCGGCCGCACGCTCGACGTCGTGCGCGTGATGATTCTCGCCGCGGACGATGAGCACGTCCTTTTGCCGGCCCACGAGGAAGAGTTTGTCCGCGCGTCGATATCCGAGATCCCCCGTCCGCAAAAAGGTCTGCTCCGACCCCGCGAGCGTCGCGCCAAACACCCCACGTGTCGCCTCTTCGTCGCCCCAGTACCCATCGGCGACGCTCCCGCTCTGGAGCCAGATCTCCCCGATACGCCCGTCCGGGAGCGGCCGCTGCGTCTCCAGATCCACCACCCGCACCGTGACGAGCGGCGGGATTTCTCCCACGCAAACGACGTCGATCGCGCGCTCGCCGCCCGCCTCCTCGGCTTCGCCACGCGCAAGGGCAGCGGCCGACAGGCGCTCCACGGTGTACGGCGCGTGCGTGCGGCACGAAGCGAGCACGGTATGCTCGGCGAGCCCGTAACAGGGAAACCACGCAGCCGCGGAGAAACGCGACGGCGCGAACGCCTCGGCGAACGCCGCGAGCGTGCTCGCGCGAATGGGCTCGGCGCCGCAATACGCCTGGGCCCAGCAGGAGAGATCGAGCTTTTCGCGCGCGGCCGGATCGATTTTTCGCATGCATAGATCATAGGCAAAGTTCGGCCCGCCGCTCCGCATCGCCCCGAAGCGCTCGATGGCCCGAAGCCACCGCAGCGGTCGTTCCAGAAAAACCCACGGCGGCATCAACCAAGCCGGCCAGCCGCCGTCGAGCGGGAGCAAGATTCCCTCGATGAGCCCCATGTCGTGAAATTGAGGGAGCCAGCTCACGGAGGCGCGCGGAATCATGGGCGCGACGCCATGAATGACGTGCAGGTTGTGCGAGAGGTTGCTCCGCAGAATACGCACGCCCTTCGGCGCAGCCGTCGATCCCGAGGTGTATTGGAGAAACGCGAGGCCATCCTCGCGCGGCTCCTCGACGCGGCGGCCCGCGCGTGGGACCTCGGTCACGTCGATCCAGGGCAAACACGCGAGCGCGGGCACGGTCTCGTCGAGGATCGGGCGATACGGCAAAATCACGGCCGTCGTGAGCACGCCCGCGGGCGCTGCATTCGCGACGAGATGGCCAAGCCGCGCGAGGCTGCGCGCCGGCTTGTGTGGATCGGGCGGGATCGCGGGCACCGCGACCCTCCCCGCGCGAAGGCAAGCGAGGAAAGCGACCACGAAATCGAGCCCCGGCGGGAAAAGCAGGAGCACCCGCGCGTCCTCGGGAAAACGCTCGACCAACGCAGCGGCCACGTCGTCGACGCGCGCATCGAGCGCGCCCAACGAGAGCGAGGCCGAGACAACCTCGCCGTCGTCGAGAAACCCGAGCGCGTGCTCGTCCCCCCGCGCCTCGGCGCGCCGGCGCAATTTCAGGGGCAGGAACGTGAGCTCGCCGGTCACGCCGCTGCTCGCTGGTTTGGCGCGGCAAGCTCGGCCTCGAAGGCCTGGAAGATGCCACGCACGTGGTCGGCGTGCTCGCGGGCGGTCTCGGGCCGCCAGCCGCTCGTGTCGATCTCGGGCAAGACGTGCACGATGACCTTCGTCCGCGTCATGACCCAGCTTTTTCCGGGATTCTCGGCCCGCGGAATCTCGAGGTACACCGGCACCATCGGCGCCCCGAGGGCCGCCGCCAGGTGAAACGCGCCCTTGTTGAAAGGCCCGACGCCGCCCGAAATCACGCGTGTCCCTTCCGGGCTCAAATACACGGCGTCGCCCGTCTTTCGGAGCACCTTGCACGCGGCCGCGAAGAGCTTGCGTCGTTTTTCGGTGTACGTCTGCGGCACCGTGAAAAACGTGCCGACACACACCGCCACGAGCGCGCCCGGCGGAAACACCCACGCGCCGCGCTTCATGAAGAATCGCGCTCGCGGCAGGCGTAGCGAGAGGAGCACGAAGAGGTCGATCGACGAGGTGTGGTTCGAGACGTACACCACGCGGCGCTCCGGGAGCGGAAGCACGGGAGCACGCACCTCGACGGAGACGCCGGAGAGGCGAAGCACGACGGAAGCGGCCCAGGCCCCGAGCCCTTCGGCCACGGCGCGCCGGCCGAGGAGGAGACGCACGAGGACGAAAAGCGGCGAGAGCGCCGTGACGAAGACAATGGTCAAAAGGAGGGCGACGAGGCCCCGAATACGCTTCAGGCTCACGGCGAAGCCCCCGACGCCGGCCGTTCGAGGACGATCGTCTGCATGGCCAGGTTGAGCTGTTTCTCGAAGAGCAAGACCGGGGAGAGCGCGAGTTGTCCCGCGAAATACGGGCCGATCGCCTTGCCCACGTCGAGCCCCTTGCCACGCAGCACGTGGAACGCCGTGCCCGCGAAGAGATAAAAATAGGCCGGGAAGGCGCCCCAGGGCACGTGGTCAACGATCGAAAGGCCGCTCTTTTCGCACATCGCCCGGAGCGTTTGCCAATCGAAGAGCACCGTGTGTTGCGGCGCCTGGAGCCCTGGCCAGCGATCCTTGAAGAGCCGGAAGCTCACCGAATCGAGGCGCGGCACCTCGATCACGACACGTCCCCCGGGCGCGAGCAGGCTGCGCGCGCGCGTGAGCGTCTGCAGCGGCTCGTAATCGTGCTCGAGGAAATGCCACATCGTGATCAGATCGAAGCGCGCGTCGCCGAAGTCGATGTCGGAGAAGACGCCGAGACGAAAATCGACGCCTTCGAGCAGCGGATTGTCCCGGAGATCCTTGAAATCCACGCCGGTCACGACGGCGCCGTGCTTCCGGCGGAGCATCTGCAGGAAGCTGCCCACGGCGCAGCCGATGTCGAGCACGCGCATGCCACGCCGCAGGGAGACGTACCGACCACAAAGCTCGACCTTGCGGCGATCGTGGCCGTTCATGCCCCATTCATAAAGAGGCGTGAACACGCCCCAATCTTTCTTTTTGCGGTGGGCGATGTACTCGGAGTCGTAATAGGCGCCGATGTCGTCCTGGAGGATGCGCGGCCGCTGATAGGCGAGGTCACACGAGCAGCAGCGCACGAAGCGGAACCGGCCGGGTTTACCGGTGAGGTCGTCCTCGGCTTCGATCAGGAAATCGGCGTCGCGCCCGCCGCAGCCTGGGCAGGCATTGTCTTCCATGCGGTGCTTCGTCTCCGGGAGCGTGGCCTCGATCGTCATCGTCGTGTCCTTCAGGGGAAAATGCGGTCGTGAAGCAGCCAGACGGCGAGTCCGGCGCAGAGGCAAACAAGGTCGACGAGGGCAAGCGCGAGCGCGAAAGGCGAGCGGCGCGCCTCCGCGTCGTGCAGGAGCTCGTAGGAGCCAACCACGCCGTAAAGCGCCAGAGCGCGGCCGAGAACCACGCGCGGAGGCATGGCGGGGAACGCGAGCGCAATCGCGAGCGCGGGCACCTTGAGCAGAATCACGTGGGCGAAGACCACACGCAGGTGGGGCCACACCGAGCGCGCTTCATAGACGCCCGCCGCAGCGGCAAAGGTGGCGCCTGCGAGAGGAGCGTACTCACCGCCGAGCACGAGGGTGGGGACGCAGGAGGCGACGAGGCCGACATACGCGAGGCTCCGAGGCCCTTTCGAAGAAGGGAGGCGGCAGAGCACACGCATGGGGTAGTGACGGCGATCGTGCGCGAGGTCCTCGACGTCGTCCCACAACCGAAGCGCGACGATGCACACGAACGCCACCAGGCCGCGGACGAGCATGTTCCTTGCGCCGCCCGCGAGCGTGATCAGGAGCGCAAGAGGCACGAGCAGATACCACGACGCGAGCACGCGCTCGCAGAACCAGTCCCAGGCCCACGGGCCCACGTCGAGCCGCTCGTGTTCAGGGGAATCGGACATGTCCCGTGTCTCCATCGACGACGATGTCGCGCCCGTGGGAGATCCGCGTGGTCGCCTCGGGGACACCGACGACCGAAGGAATGCCGAGCTCCCGCGCGAGGATCGAACCATGCGAGAGCATGCCGCCACGCTCGAGGACGAGGCCCTTTACCAGGAAAAACAGCGGTGCCCAGCCGGGATCCGTTTGTCGCGCGACGAGCACGTCGCCGGGCGCGAGCCTCGCCGCATCCGCGAGGCCTCCGAGCACCGCGGCGCGCCCCGAGACGCGGCCACCGCTCGCCGGGACGCCGCGCAGAACGCCGTCGTCGGTCGAGAGATCGGGCGCGGGTGCGGCAGACGTTTCGAGCGCGGAAGGCGCGACGAACGTGCCCGCGGCGAGGGTGAAGACGTCGGGTAGATCGAGCGCGGAGAGCGCGGCATGTTCGTCGCGGCGCGTCGCGACGAGCACACGCACATCGCTCGGGGAAGCGCGGTCCGCCGCGAGATCCGCGAGCTCGTCGAACCGAAAGAAAAATACGTCGTCGACGGCGTCCGTGATGCCTGCCGCGACAAGCCGCCGGCCGAGGGCGAGCGCGACGCCGCGCAGGCGCGTATACAGCAAGGCCTGCCGAAATCGCGCGCGCTCGCGGAGCTGCACGGAGGTCTGCGTCGCGAGCACGAGCGCGTCGAAGAGCGGTCGCAAGGCGCGACGAGGTCCCGTGAGCCGCGCGCGAAGCCGCGCTGTCTCGCGCTCCCGCTCGGCCCGCTGGCGCTCGAAGGCACGCGCGGGGCTCTCGATGCTTGGATCTCCAACGGCTTCCACGTACCGCGAGAGCAGCAGCAAGAGGCGGTCGGGCTCCTCCGCGAGCGAGGGCTCGGTGAGCAAGAGCTCGCCCGATCCGCGAAAGCCGAACCGATCGAGCCATTCATCGACACGCGCGCCGAGCTCCGGATCGAGCGCACCGCGAAACACGGCAAACCTCCCGCCACACGTGGCGAGCGCCTCCCGCGCAGGTGCATCCGCGTGCACCACGACCGCAAGCTCCCAGAGCGAACGCAGCGACCACGCGCCGGCGACGTCGAGCCCCTTCAGAAGCGCATGATGCCGCGCCGCAGGATCGTCCGTGCCATGCACGCTCGCGCCCGCGTCGTCGCGATCGATCACGCGAAGCAGCGCTTGCAGCGCCCGGTACGTGACGGCGGCCGCGCAATCGGCGAGCGAGGCGTCGACCCAGCGCCGCAGCCGCACGTCGAGGATCGCTTCGAGTCCTTCGGCAAGCGCGCGCTCCGGCATCGTCGCGACCTCGCGCGGATGAAAACGCGACGCGACGTCGTCGACCGCACGTTCGAAGCGGGCCACGCGCGCCGGCAGATCACGATACGCGCGCGCCACGTGCGTGATCACGCGGCCGAGCGCCGTGATCTCGTCGGTCACGCGCCGCCCCTCGGGCGAGGAAGCGCCTGCACCGACGAAGACGTCGAAGCTGTCCACGAACCAGTCGCCGAACGGCATGAGCCGGAGGACCGCGTGGATGTGCGAGAGGTTGTAGTAGAGCCGCGCGCCGAGCGCGTCGACGATGCCCCGGAACGCCTCGTCGTGGGCCGCGATGCGCGCGTCCTCGATGCCGAACTCGCGTGCCAGGTTGCGGAAGTACGCGTCGTACCCCGCGCGGGCGAATGAGACGACCAGCGGCGTCACCGGCGCCGGGAAGTTCTCGCTGATGTTCGCGTTCGACCAGAGGAACGTGCGCCGATCCGTGACGGGCCGCGCCTGCACGATCCAGAGCGCGCCCTCGGGATCGACGGCCCACTCGACATCGAGCGAGAGGCCTCGCCGCCGTTCGAGCGTGGTCGCGTGTTTCACGAGCTCACGCGCGGCATCGTTCGTCAGCGGAAACGGGCTCCCGTCCTCCGGCAAACGCTCCACGTGCGCGATGCGCCGCGTGCCTTCCGAAGCACGGCGATCCAGGCGGAAAGCGCCCGGCGTGATCGCGCCGTCGACGAGCGCTTGCCCGTGCCCGCGGCACCATTCGCCACGAAGCATGACGCCGTCGGTGAAAAGAACGCCGGCCGCCGCGCTGGGAACGAGCCGCTGTACGACGACGGCGACGCCCTGCAAACGCACCTTGCGGGCCTCCTCGTACGCGCGCACGCGAAGCGCCGCGCGCGAGGCCACAGAGCGCCGTACAGCCGCGACGAGCGCCGCAGAATCCGCGCCGTCGACCGGAAAGATCGATTCGAGAAGCCCCGCAAAAGCCGCGGTCGTCCCGTCCTCGCCGACGGCCGAGCTCCGCACGATCAGCGGGCCACCGCCGAGCCTCCGGCGCACCTCGTCGAGCGCCTCCACGCAGCGCGCAGGCACGGGTTTGCCCTCGTCCGTCAGCGCCGCGGAGAACGCGGTCGTCAGGATCACGCCTTCGGGCACTGGTGCCCCCACGGCGCGGAGCTCCTGCAGCGATCGCCCCTTCCCGCCGACGAGCGCGACGTCGTCGACGCCGTCGAACCCACGCACGAACGGCCGTCTCCGCAGCATCCCCTCGATCCCCCCGCGCCCCTTCATCCTGCCCTCTTCTTCACGCCCAGCACCCACAAAAGGGCACTGAAAAGCCCGTGGATCGGCGGCCCGATCAGGAGGCAGTAAAACGCCGTCCTCCAGGATAGTTCGACCACCAACGATGCGCCGACGAGCGCGCCCACGACCGAGTCCAGCCGATCCGCCACGGCCGAGATCACGCGTCCCACGCGATGCTTCGGCGGCGCGCCGGGCTCGACGTCGAGCTGACGTTTGACGAACGAATTCGGCAGCTCCCCGAGCATCAACCCGAGCGCCGAGACCGCACCGAGCAGAAAAAGCCCGGACAACGAAAGAGGCCACACGGCGAGGCCGAGGCGCGGAGCCGCGGTCCCGAGGCCGGCCATGGCGAGCGCGGTCGCGGGCACGATGACCACGAAGCCACGCGTGGTCTTGTTGTCGCCGAAGATGCGTCGCCCCCGGAACGTGCATCCGCCGTCGAGCGGACGCGTGAAACGTTTCGAGAGCGGGTGCGCGAACCACGCGGACTGGCAGGCGCCGCCGAGGACGAAGCTCCCGACGAGGAGCCCGGCACAAGCGAGCGGAGAGAGCGCCACGGGTTCCACGGGTCTAGATCGAGAGGCCGGAGGTGCTCCGGTTCTTGAAGAGAAAAACCTCGGCCGGGACGGCCTTGGCCGCGCGAATCCAGGCCCACGCGGGCGCCTCGTTCGGCGGCGTCCACGGGATGTTCCGAAGGCGCGGGCCCGGCACGAAAGGAAAGACGTGGTGCAATTCGTGCGCGTCGAATCCCGTCAGCACGAACGTCGAGAGGAACCACGAAAACCGCAGCGAACGCGTATACGGCGCCTGCTCGGGCGCGGGAATCGGCGCGACGTCGGCGCCGTGGGAGAGTTCGAGCGGGATGTGCGTGTGCTGGCTCAACATGATGACGTCCATCCACGCGAACCCGAGAAAGAGGCCGAGCCCGAAGAGCCGTAGCATCGCCAGAGGTCCAACGAACACGAAAGCCGCGGCATACAGCGCGAGCAAGGCGATCGCATTGACGACGAAGGCGCGGCGGGCGCGTGCATCGGGGAAGAGCCGGAAGAGGCGCGGCAGGTGCCAGAAGCTCTGTGCCCGGTAGAGGAACGAAAACAGCGGGATCCAGGCTCGCCAGGCGATGTTGATGGCGGCGCGCTCGAAGGCGCCGAGCGGGCGCGGGACGAGCGAGGATGTCGTGGGATCCTTGTCCTGAAAGCCGGTCCATTTGTGGTGCATGCGATGGATGGCTTTCCAGCTCGTATACGGGAGCACCGAGATCACCGAGGCGAGGTGGCCGGCGAGGGTATTCAGGCCCCGCGTCGCGAAAAGCGTGTGGTGCCCGGCCTCATGCAGCAGGGAGAACCATTTCACGAAGGAGATCGCGAACACGATCTGTCCGCCGAACCACGCGGCCCACGACGAACGCGAGGACAACCAGATCCCGGCAGCCGTGAGAAATACCGCGACGAACGTATGCAGGGCGCCCTCGGCGTCCCGCGGCCGGAGGATCGTCACGGCCGCGTCGCGCGGAGACGGGGGGCGGGCGGAAGGATCGCTTCGGGGAGCCATACCGAAATCATTCGTCAGAACTGGCCGACGAGCGACAAACCCTTTGTATCGCTGTCGATCATCGGCACGACCCCGAACGAATGGATCAGGCTCGTGCTCTTGTCCTTCGATTTCGGAGCCTCCTCGTAGCTCAGCGCGACCGTATCGACGATCGGCCAGCCCACGATCGTGATGAGCCCCGCCGCAATGAGCATCTCGGTCGATCCGGTCTCGAATGCGAGCGCCATGCCCGCGAGCGGCAGGGTCGCGTTGAGCCCGAGGCTCAGGAAACCACGCCCCACGTTCCCGTGCGCCCAGTGCACGATCGGCGAGGTCAAGCAATGCCCGAGGACGCCGGCGACCATGAGAAACTCGAGGTCGTTGTCGAAGGTGCTGAACGCGAAGAGCGCGTGCGAGGGAATGACCCCGATCAGCGATTGCCAGCCGTACCACGTCCGCGCGTCCGTCTCCTTCGACGGCCGATCCTCTTCGAGCCTCCAGCCAGGATAAAGCCCATAGGCCGGCGGAGGCGGACGCCACATCCACGGAGGAGGCGCGGCGCCCGGAGGCGCTGGCGGCGGCGCGGCGAGAGGTGGAGGCGCGGAAATGGAATCGGGCGCGGGCGCAGGCGTGGCGGGCGCGGGCGCAGCGGCGGGTGCGGACGCTGCATCAGGAGCAGCAGCCGGCGTGGCCGGGGACGCTGGCGGGGGGCTCGACGCGGGCGGCGGCAGCGGAGGCGCCGCGAGCGCGGCAGAAGCGCCTACAGCGACGAACGCGAGGGAAGCAAGAGACAAGAAGGCACGCGGCGGCATCGATGGCTCCGGTCCGTCGGGCAGAACGCTACGACGGAAAACGCGGACATCGTATCACCTCACGTGTACTTGACGCTCACGATCTCCATCTCGATGTCGCCCGCCGGACGACGCACCGTCACCACATCGCCCGGCCTCTTGCCGAGCAGCGCCCGGCCCACCGGCGACTTCCAGCTGATGTGCCCAGTTTTGCTGTCGATCTCGTCCTCGCCGATGATCCGATAGGTGTGCCGCTTGCCGTCCTCGTCCTCGACCTCGACGGCCGCGCCGAAGAAGACCTTGTCCCCCTTCTGCTCCTTCGGATCCACGACGACCGCGCTCTCGAGCCGTTTGGTCAGGTAATGCATGCGGCGGTCGATCTCGCGCAGCTTCTTCTTGCCGTAGATGTACTCGGCGTTCTCGCTCCGATCGCCCTGCGCGGCCGCGTCCGCGACCTCCTGGACGATCCGCGGTCGGTCCACCGAGCGGAGCCGGCCGAGCTCCTCCGAGAGCCGACGCGCCCCCTCGGGCGTGATGTAGTTCGGGTTCGGCACGGCCGCGACCTTAGCAGGCTCGGAGGGTGTTCCACAGGCGTAGCGAGCGGCTCGAGGCTAGGGAGGCCGAGCGAGGCGTACACTGTACGTCGAGCGAGGCCGACCGACGCATCGAGCCGCGCAGCAGCCTGTGGAGCACCCTCTCAGGGCCGCGTGGCGTCGATGATCCAGGCGACCAGAGGCAAGGTCGCCATCGAGGCGAGCGACGCCAGAGTGCAAACCGCCGCCGCAAGCGGACGATCACACCCCGTGAGCGCGACGATGATCACGCTGGCGAGCGCCGAGGGCATCGCCGACTGCAGCACGGCAACCGTGGCGAGCGGCTCGGACACCGAGAAGACGCGGACGCAGAGGAGCGCCACGGCCGGCGCGAAGAGGAGTTTGACCGCGCAGATCGCGATGGCCGGCGCGACGCGGCCCGAGAGAGCGCGCACGTCGAGCGAGAGGCCGAGCGAGAGGAACACGAGGTACGTCGTGGTGCGCCCGAGCCCTTCGAGCGTGGTGAGCAAGAACGGCGGGATCGGCAGGTGAAGCGCGTGCACGAGCGCGCCGAGCGGGACGGCAAGGACCAGCGGCTTCTTGAAGATGCGGAGCGCGGCTTTCGCGTCGAAGCTCGCGCCGCGGCCGAAGCGCTCGGCGTACGCCTGGCCCAGGGTCCAGAGCAGGATCGTCGTGATGACGAGGTCGATCATCATCGCCGCCGAGCTCGCGTCCGCGTCGCCCGGGAACAACGTGAGCAGGAGCGGCAAACCGAGGAAACCCGTGTTGCTGAAGGACGCGACGATCCCCGCGCTGCCGATCGCGCGCGCATCGAGGCCGAAGCCCCGCGCCACGGCAGCACCCACGCCGAGCGAGGCGAGGAGCGCGATCGCCGACCACGGCAGCACGCGCGCCGCGCCCCACGCCATGCCGTCCCGCGCGAGCACGGCGAAGAGCAGCGCGGGCATCGTGACGTCGACGACGAGCCCATTGAGCACGTCAGCCTCGCGCGCGCCGAGGCCCCGCACGCGCGCGAGCACGAAGCCCAGCGCGAGCACCAGCGAGAGCCCCCCGAGGAGCGGACCGAGCGCTTGTGTCATCGCGCCGCGGGCGAGACCTTTCCGCATTCGGCCACGAAATCACGCGCCGCCGCCTCGATCGGGCGCGTCGCGCCCTTTGCGTCCTTCCGCGGGTCCCACCCCGTGAGCTTCGCGAGCGCCTCCATCGCGGCTTCCTGCTTCCGCTCCCAGGCGTCCGAGGAAGGCCCCTCGGGACGAGGCGTGTCGAGCAGTCCGAGGATCGACGGCACGAGCGATCGTGCCCCGGCGCGGCCGGCGAGCTCCAGATGAGCAGCACGCACCCACCACGCGTCCTGCGCCGGGGACTCGACCATCGCCGCGAGGAAGCGCTCCTCGAAGAGCTCGAGCTCGTCGCCCGATGCCGGGCCGTCCTGCCACGGAAGTTTGTCGACGATCTGCCGGATCTCCGCGTCGGCACGCAGGAGCGGCAGGTACTGGCCCTGGCCGTCGCTGTCGATCGCGTCCGAGTATTTTTTCTCGATCGATCGCCCCGCGGCATCCTCGATACGCACGAGCGCGTGCATGGTCGACGACGAGCCGAACGCCGCGTACCCGGTGAGCCCCGACTTCGGCAGGACCTCGCGCAGCGTCGTCCGGAGCGCCGCGCGTACGAAAGGCATTCTCGCGTGCACCGCGTCGGTCGGGACCTTTGCGCGCACGACCTGGAACGGAGGCGTCTTCGGGTTGCTCATGAACGGCGACGGCTCACGGATCCCGATCACGTCGTACGACGCGGCCGCGGGATCCGAACGGGAGATCTGCACGATCTCGAGCTGGTTGCCGTGCCCGGCGCCTCGCTCGTAGACGAGCTTCGCAATGGGCTGATCGAGCCCGTCACATCCGAACGAGACGTCGAGCGTGCTGCCCGGCCGCGTGGGCTTGAACTGCGCCCGCATCTCCGCGGCGACCGAGCTCTCGGCCGCCTTGTCGCTTGCGCGGCACGGGAGCGGCGTAGGCTCTGTCGCGGGCTTCGGCGTCGCCGAGAGCGCCGGAAACGGCCCACCCTTCGCGCATCGGTTCGGCTGCTGCGATTCGGGTGCCTTCGGGATCGCGTCCCCGGCTTCGCCCGCGCCTTTCGTCGCCTTCTCCGCAGAACCCGCCGTCGTGGTCACGGGGTTCGCCCCGCCGGCGCCCGGCGCGCCGCCGCACGCCGCGACTCCGAGGACGAGCACGACTCCCACGTGTCTCACGTTCCGCATGGGAGGGTGCGTATCACGACGCTCCGCTCCCGCACAAATGGGAGGTCGAGCTTCGGGTGCAGGCGAGCGCGCGGAGGGCGCGCGAGAGGCGCAGAAGAGCGGGTGATTCGCGTTCGCGAGCTCAGTCCACCGGAGGCGGCTGGGGCCCCGGGACGATGCCGGCGATGTCCGGATCTTCACCCGGCGCGTGCGTATCGCGCGTGTCCTTTTCCTTGCGACGCTCGAGTTTGTTCGCGGTCTTCTCGCGCTGCTTTTCCTGACGCGCGCGTTCCTTCTGGCGCTTCAGCGCTCCCTGCCTCTGCATGCGGCTTTGCCTTTCGCTTGGGGTTCTGCGCGTCCCGAAGGACGTGGGGGATGTAAAGACGCATCGGCGCGGCGGTGCCTTCTGGCAACCGCCGCGCCGCTCGTGGCCGATCGGCCGTTACCGATCAGTAACGATCGCGCCCGCCGCCGCCACGACCGCCGCGGCCACCGCCGCCGCCGCCGTAGCCGCCGCGGCCACCGCCGCCGCCGCCGCCGCCGAAGCCGCCACCGCCGCCGCCGCCGAAGCCACGGCCGCCGCCGCCGCCGCCGCCACCCTCACGCGGGGGACGCTCCTGGGCCTCGTTGACCTTGAGCGTACGGCCGTCGAGCATCACCCCGTTGAGCTGCGAGATCGCGTTCGTCGCCGCGCTCGCCGAACCCATCGTGACGAACGCGAAGCCGCGCGGCTGACCGGTCTCACGGTCGGTCGGCATCGCAATCTCGCGAACCTCACCGGCAGCCGAGAACGCCTGCTCGAGGGTCTCGCGGGTGGTGCTGTAGGAGAGGTTGCCTACGTAGAGACGATTTCCCATGACATGATGCTTTCACGGCTTCCTTCGCGCGCTGCGCGCCATCTCTGCCGACCATTCGACGAAGCCGTAGCGATCGAACGGGGACGTGCCGCGCGGGTCAGTCCGCGCCAGCACACGCTGCGTCTGCCAGTCGTTCGAGGCGAGCCCGTCCCCCTCCGAGTGGAGGGAGGAAAGAAAGCGTCGTGTCGAGGGCCAGTGACGTTCGTGAGGCACCTACCGTACCCCGACGCGGAGGCGGTCGCAAGCCTGTCGCCGCCTTTTCTCGGGGACGCTGGAGGCCCCGTGCGGACGGAGATCGCAGAAGACGCGAAAAAAAGAGGTGCTCGCGATCACGCGAGGAGGCCGCGTCGTGTGCGGGCTTCCGGGTTCGTCCAGGAACGACGTTCGTCACGCCAATCCCAGCCGCTCCCGCGCCCCCTTCACGCCGAAGATCGTGCCGCCACCCGGCGGGACGATCGGCGCGAGCAGGATCGACGCAAGGATCGCGGCGAGCGCGAGCGGCGCGTCCGGATCGTCTCCCGCCGCGACCTCGCTCGACACCTGCCAGACGCGCCTGCCGCGCTGAACGAGCACATCCATGCCCGCGCCGCCAATCGCCGCCGCGCCCGCCTCCGCAGAGACGCGCGCCTCGGGCGCCTCCTCCACGGGCACGGTCACGACGAGCACACGTGTGGCCGCGCTGCGCCCTTTGCGCTGCACGAGGACGACGGCCGCGTCCGCCGCGGGCGCCTCGCCGTTCGGATACGCCTTCGGCTGGAGCAGCTCGAGCGCCACGCCGAAGAACGTGCGGGCCTTGTGCGCCCAGACCGCGATGTCGACGCGCGCCGAAGGATCGGGCGCGAGGAGCGTGTACGCGCTCGACACGGGGAGCGGCGCAACCCGAAAGCTCGCCCACCCATTGCGGTCGACATCCATGCCCGCACGATACGCCGTCCACGGCGGCCAGGGTATCAGCATTACGACCGCAACGTGACCTCGTCCGCCCGCGTCCGCGCGAGGAGACGCTCGATCCGCGGGGTCATGACGTTCGGCAGAGTCCGCCCGATTTCGAGCGCGCGCTCGAAATGGCGACGCGCGTCGGCCGCGCGCCCGCGACGGAGCGCCGACAAACCGCGGGCCTCCGTCACCTCGAGGCGCTCCTGCCCCACGGAAAACTCGCGCGAGCGCGCTTCGAGCGCGTCCCACGCCGCGTCGTCCGCGTCGCTGGTGGCGAGCTCCAGCATGACGCAAAGCACGTCCTCCGCCGGCACGGGCAGCGTCGGGCCTGCCTGCTCCCGGATGCGCGCCGCCGCCTCGCGCGCGCCCTCGAGGTCGCCACGAAAGTACCGCAGGCGGCCGTCGAGCAGCGCGATCACGGGCCGCGGCGCGCCGCCCGTGTGACGCACTTCGAGCGCGAGCGCGCGCGCCGCGTGGGGCTCGGCCGCGTCGAGATCGTCCCAGAGGTAGAGGTACTCGCCGAGGTTGTGGTGCGCGGCGATCTCCAGCCAGTCCTGGCCAAGCTCGCGGCCGAGCCAGGCGACCCGCTCGAAGTCGGCGACCATGCGCGCCTTGTCCCCGACGAGCGCCGCGAGAAACGCCCGCGCGTTGATCACGCTGGCGAGGTGGAGGTCGTCGCCGTGCGATTCGCAAAGCTCGACCGCTCGTTCGATCGCCCGCTCGGCATCGACGAGGCGGCCGAGCGCCGGCAGCACGAAACCGAGCATGAAGAGCGCGACGATGCGAGGCTCGTACGCCTCGTCCCCGATCGCGTCCGCGACCTCGATCACGCGCTCGAGCAACGGGACGGCCTCGTGCTCGCGGCTGAAGCGGAGGAGCGACAAACCCTGGCCGAGCAGGAGGCGCGCGAGGAGCGCGGGCGGCGGCGATTCCGGGAGGATCGCGAGGACCGAGACGACACGCGCGCGCGACGCCTCGTAGTCGGCCATCCAGTCGAGGACCGTGGCCTGGTCGAGCAGGATCTCGGCCTCCGCGAGGTGATCTCCGGCGGCGGCGTCACACGCGAGGGCGAGGTCGTCGAGCGCGTCCGGATACCGGCCGAGCCGGTAGCGCATGAGACCCCGTCCCCGGAGCGCACGCTGACGCAAATCGAGAGGTTTGTCCGGGGCCCCCGCGCTCGCAGCCGACGCCTCCAGGGCGCGCGTGTAGCAGCGCTCCGCGTCGAGCCAGTCGTGCCGCGCCCGCGCCGCGTCGGCGAGCGCGAGATACGCCCGCTCGCCGAGGGCGCGCTCGCCCGCGTTCGTCGCATGGTGCGCGAGCTGCGCGAGGTGACGCTCGTCGCCGCGCGGAGGCGAGCGGCCGTCCCAGCCCGAGGCTTGCTGCAAATGTGCCGTGGCCGCGAGATGAATGCGGGCGCGCTGGGCCTCCGGCACCGACCGCGCGATCGCCTCGCGCACGAGCGCGTGCCGGAACGCATACCGGCCCGGTCCGTGGCGCGCGAGCAGCCCCGCGGCGACGAGCCTCTCCGAGCCGACCCGCGCGTCGAGCGGAAAATCCCCGCCCGCGCTCATCCGATCGAGCCGACCGAGCACGCCTTGCATCTCGGCGACCGTGACCTCCGCGCCGAGGACGGCTGCGAGGCACGCATGCGCGCGCGCCGCAGGCGGCAGCGCGTCGAGCTCGCGATGCGCGAGCCACTCGATGAGCGGAAGATCCGGCAGATCGTCGAGCTCGTCGGTGGCGAGGAAATACCCGCTGCCCGAGGGGTGCTTCCGGACGATCCCCTGCGCCTTGAGTCCTCGCACGAGCTCGACGAGCAGGAGCGGCACGCCCTCGGCACGCGCCGCGATCCGCGCGACCGCCGACTCCGGCACGTTCTCCGCGGGTCGCAAAAGCTCGCGGCAGAGCGCGGCGGCGCTCGCGGGATCGAGCGGGCCGAGTCGATGCACGGTGCGGCGATGTGCTCGCGCGCCCCACGACGGGTGGTCTTCCTCGAACGAGGGTCTGCCGAGCACGCATACGAAGAGCGGCGCGCGCGCTTCTGCCCGCGCGGCGAGATCCAGGATCGCGAGCGTCGCGTCGTCGGCGAAATGCGCGTCGTCGAGGATCACGCAGAGCGGCTCCTCGAGCGCCCTGCGCCGAAGCGCCTCGCCCACGCTCACCGTGAGCAGCGTCCGGAGCGCGCCCGGCGCGGCCTCGATCGCGTGCAGCGTGGAAGACCCCGTGATCGTCGCGCCGTTGCCCTTCGAGATCCACCCGAGCGAGAGGGCCACGCTCGCGCCGGCCTCGGCATGACGCGCGGGGCCGAGCGTCGCCGCAAGCAGCTTCCGCCCGCCGTCCTCGGGCGCCTCCGCGGGCAAACCGAGGGCGCGTTGCAAGAGATCGCGCACGCTCCCCGCCGCGCCGTGCACCGGCTCGTGCGCGGAGAACACGATGAGCCGCGTCCTCGGTAAAACCTGCCCGAGCCGCTCCAGAAGTGCGCGCTTCAGAAAACTCTTTCCGCAGCCCGCCTCGGCCAGCACGACGGCGACCGCAGGCAGCGACTCCTCGATGGCCTGCCGCCCGAGCTCCGTGAGCGCGTCGAGCACGCGCTCGCGCCCGGAGAGCGGGATCGAGATGCGCGACGGCGTGGCCTCCGTGCCCTCGCCCGACGACGTCGGCGGCGTCTCCTCGACGCCGAGATCGAGGTCCACAGGCAGGGGATCCGGCGCGACGCCCGAGGCCTCGAGCACGGCGCGCGCGGTGGCCGAAAGCGAGACGCCGCGCGGCGACGAGGGCTTCGGGAACCGGTCATCGCGGGCGATCCGCGGCGCCAGGATGCGGCGTGATCCATCGGGCCCGAGGTGGACCGCGACGGACGCGAGATCGAGCGCGACGCGCTCACACGCGCCTTGCTCCGTGAGCGCGCGCGCGGCTTCGAGGGCGCGCCGCGCGGGGTTCTCGTCGACCTCGTGGCCGAAGGCCGCGACACACCGGCCCGCGGAGGCATGAACGATCTGCGCGCCGAACGGCTCGAGCGCGCGCCGGAGGGCGATCGCGTCGAGGCTCGACTCGAAGCAGGCGATGCACACGACGCGCCGCTCGGCGCTCTTCGGCGGCTTCGTGCCGGGCGGCGGCTCGCTCATGGGCACGGCGAGCACGAGCTGCTCCTCGTCAGGTAATGCGAGCGCGGCGGCGAGGGTCGCGCGCAGGTAGGCGGCCGATGGGGGCCGATCGGCCGGGGCCTTGGCGAGGCAACGGAGCACGAGCTCCTCGACCAAGGGCGGGATCGATCGGGCGAACGGCGGAGGCGCGACGGCCGAAGGGGGCGGCGGCCTCTGGCTCGCGTGGCCCTCGCGCACGAGCGGCGCGGGACCGAAGAACGGCGGGCGCCCCGTGAGCATCTCATACAACAAGACGCCCATCGCGTAGATGTCGGCGCGCGTGTCCTCGCCGTGGTGCCCCTCGCACGACTCGGGCGCCATGTACTCGCTCGTGCCCACGATCGCGCCTGCGGCGGTGAGCGCGGGGGCCGCCGGCCAGACCGCGTGTGCGAGGCCGAAATCGAGCAACACGGCGCGTTTGCCTTCGGCGTCGACGAGGATGTTCTCCGGCTTCAGATCGCGGTGCACGTAGCCCCGCGCGTGGATCGCTTCGAGCGCGCGCAGCACGGCGAGCCCGAGCGCGATCGCCTCGCGCGCTGCAAGTGGCCCCGCGCGGGCGAGCAGATGGTCGGCGAGCGTCCGCTCCGCGACGAGCTCCATGACCATGTACGTCCCCGCGGAGGCGTGCTCTTCGAGCGCGACAAACGCCGGCACGTGGGGCGGTCCGACCGCGCGCATCACCTCGACCTCGCGCACGAGGCGCGGCGCGGCTTCGGCCATGTCCGGATGCGCGAGCTTGATGGCGACGCGCTCGCCGCCTGCGATACGCCGTGCCGCGTACACCACGCCAAACCCCCCGCGGCCGAGCGTGCCCGTGACCTCGTAGCCGGGAAACGGCGGCGCGGGCAGCTCGACGCGCTCGGGCGTGCTCGAATCCGGCGGCTTCGCGCCATGCTCGGGGCAACCGTCCACGGGCACGCGCCGCCCGCACGCGAGGCATCGCATGCCTCGCCTCGGGCCCAGGGAAACCGGGCCCGGGTCGAGCGGCGCGCCGTGGACCAACGTCATTGCAGGAACACCGTCACGACCTCCGTGGTCTTTCGAGGGGGGCTCACCGTTGCATCGTAAACGCATTTCGGACGAAATCCATTGTTCGAATCGAGCGAATCACAAACGGCATCGCAGGAACCGCGGCGCTCGATGATGCCGCAGCTCTCGATTCCGTTCGTGCCGATGTGCCCCGCGGCGCAGTCCCGCATGCGGCTACGGACGTAATCTGTGTTCGGGACATACACGCAGGAATGCAGGTACGGTGTCGGCGCGAACAGATTTCCCCAGAAAGCCCCCTCCTCTTTTGGATAGCTATATCGCTCGACGATCCCCGCGTGCTTGATGGCGTCGTGGACGGCGCGCATCGAGAGCGTGACCGTCACGCCATACCAGTTCGTCCGGGCCGCGATGCAGGCCGAGACCCAGCGTTGCCCCGTCTCGTCGAGCGGCCCGGTCGCCCATGACGGCGCGAGCCCGAGCTGGCCGACGTAGGTCTCGGTCCGCGTGACGCCCAGCTCGTCCGTCCACGTCACGGTGAACGACTGCGACGGCTCCAGCGCGCAGCCCACGGCATACCGCACGAATAGCCGGGACAACTGCCCTGCCTCGCCTGGGTCCCGCAGCGCGGCGAGCGAGCTCGGGCTGAGCGTCGACGGCGCCAGCGCGTTCGGCTGGATCGCGTTCGGCTGGATCGCATTCGGTTGAATGGCATTTGGCTGGATCGCGTTCGGCTGGATCGCGTTGCCCTCGACGATGGCTTCCGCCACTTCCTCGACGGCCCCTTCCTCCTCCTCGTAGACACCCTCCGCGTCTCCGCAGCCCACGAGCGTCCCCAACGAAATCATCAGCAAAGCGAGCGTGTTGCGTTGCATGTTTTCTTCCCCCCCACCCCTGCACGAACATGAAAAATATGAAATCAGGAAGAAAGCCGGCGCTACTCTAGCATTCGAAAAGAGTGCAGAGACTGAAAATGCAGCGGGTCGAAAAAGAGGTGCCCGAGCACACCGCCGCTCCGTCCGCGACACCGCCATTATGAAATCGCTCGTAGACGCAGGAAAATTCCGCTCGTGGACGCGCGGAGCCGCGCGGGACGTGCTATCCTGATTAATCTCCGTTTTCGCTGATTCCTACGAATTCAGGCGCACTGTTCGAGGACGGAGAGCAGGGGGCAGGCCATGGGGGGGAAGAACGACAAAACCACGCTGCCGCACGGCAAGGTCCGAGAAATCGGGCGCTCGGGCGAGCTTCGGGCAGGGACGATCCTCGGGGACCACGTGATCGAGGAGCTCGCGTCGTCAGGCGGGCACGGATCGGTGTATCGCGCGCGTCACCGCATCCAAGGCGGGCGCGTCGCCATCAAGGTGATGCACCCGGCGCTCATGGCGCTGCCGCGCATGGCCGAGCGATTCGTGCGGGAGGTCGAGGTCATTCTACGTCTCCACCACCCGAACATCGTGAAGGTCCACGAGCTCGGCACGTTGTCCGACGGCACCCCGTATTACGTGATGGAATACCTCGAAGGCACGACGCTGCGCAATTACCTCGGCGCGCGCGGCAGGCTCGCGCCCGAGGAGGTGCTCGCAATCCTCGAGCCCGTCTGCGCCGCCCTCGCCGTCGCGCACGAGGCCGGGATCGTGCACAGGGACGTGAAGGCGAGCAACATCATGATCTGCGAGGGCCCGCCGCGCGTGGTAAAACTCCTCGATTTCGGGATCGCGAAGCTGCTCGCACCCGAGCCGGGCCGGGCCGGGCTCACCTCGATGGGCCAGCAGCTCGGCACGCCCTCGATCATGGCGCCCGAGCAGATTCTTTGTGGTCCCATCGACGTGCGCACCGACATTTACGCGCTCGGCGCGCTCCTGCACGTCCTGCTCACGGGACGCGCGCCTTTCGAATCGAATGCGCACGAGGGCCTCGTCGAGCAACACCTCGCGGCGCCGCCGCCACGCCCGAGCCAGCGCGCCCCCGTGAGCCCCGCGCTCGACGCCATCGTGCTCCGGTGCCTCGAAAAAAAGCCCGATCGCCGATTCGAATCCGTGGGCGCCTTCCTCGAAACCCTCCGCGAAGCCGTGCATGCAGGCCGATCCGAGGAGACGGCCCGCGCCGAGGCGGAGCGGCGCGCGGTCGGGATCCATGTGGATCTGCGTTTCCCCGAGGGCGCGGACGAGGCCGACGAATCGCTCGTCACGGCCCTCGCCCAGACCCTCGAACGCGCCGAGGAATGCATGCGCTCGGGCGGCTTCCTGCTCGCCACGGTCACGAGCACGCAGCTCCTCGGGCTCAAGCTGCTCTCGGCCGATCCGGTGCACGCGAAGACCGAGCGCCGCTCCGCCGTGCAGTTTGCCCTGACGCTCCACGCCGCCCTGCAGCAGCAGGACGAAGGGAGCGCGGTGCACGCGAACGTGGCCGTGCACGTGGACGCGGTGAACGTGCGCCTCGCGTCGGAGCTCGACATTGCTTCGGGCAACCTCGCGCGCACGGAGGCGTGGGCGCCACGCGGCAACGTGGACGCGCTCGCGGCGACGGACGCCGCCATCGAGGGCCTGAGCGGCAGCGCGGGCGGCTTCTTCCTCGAACCGGGGCCGCCCGGCTTGACGATCGTCCGGCGGGCCTCGACACGCCGCTCGAAGCCCTCGCTCACGATGGTCTCGGGTCAGGGCAGGCCGGACGCCTGAGCGGCGGCGCCGAGCTCTCGGCGCGGCGGCAACCTCCAATCGATTTCGGTTTTTCCAATCGAGCGCAGCGCCGCGTTGATGGCGGAGAACGGCCTCGTCCCGGAAAAACTCCGCACCGAGAGCGGCGAAGGATGGCCGGTCTTGATGATCGGGTGCCGCGAGGCGTCCACGAGGCGCGCCTTTTTCTGCGCGTGCGCCCCGAAGAGCGCGAAAATGACCGGTTCTTTTCGCGCAGAGAGGGCCGAAATCACGCCGTCCGTGAATGTCTCCCAGCCCTTGCCGCGGTGGGATCCCACCTCGCCCGCCCGCACCGTGAGGATGGTGTTCAGCAGGAAGACGCCCTGCTCGGCCCAGGGCTCGAGGCAGCCGTGGTCGGGCACCTCGAAGCCGGGAATGTCCTCGCGCAGTTCGCGGAACATGTTGGCGAGCGAGGGCGGGATGCGTTGGGAGTGACAAACCGAAAAGCAGAGCCCGTGCGCCTGCCCTTTGCCGACGTACGGGTCCTGGCCGAGCAGGGCCACGCGGACCTTCTCGAACGGGGTTTTCTTGAACGCATTCCACACCTCGTCCTCGGGCGGGAAAACCTCGTGGTTTTTCCGCTCCTCGTCGACGAACACGGCGAGCTCGGCGAACGAGGGGCGCGAGAGCTCGTCCGCGAGGACCTTTCGCCAGGAGCGGGGCAAATCGATCTTCATGACGTGAACACGTCGCATCGTAAGGCATCGCGACGGGTTTGGCCAGGTGGAACCGCCTCGAACCACGAAAACGCGCCGCCGAAAGGGCCCGCGGGCAGGTGCGCCCGGACGAACCCTGCCATTTTCTGCGGAATGCCCGCGATCAAGCCCGCCTGCCTCCCGCGGTCTGCGTGACGAGCCACAAGATCCCGAACACGAGCGGCCACGCCGCCGCGCCCACGCCCACGGCCCGGCCGAGCGGGAGGAAGACCCCCGCGATGGCGCCCGTGATCCCGCCCAACAACGCGCCGAAGAGGAGGTAGACGAGGAATGACACGCCGGATTTCACGCCGTGCGGGTGCTGGTGATGTGCCACGAGGATCGCGAGCACGAAGCCCTCGATCACGCCCGCGAGGGCCGAGAGCAGCGCGGCGAGAAAGGGGGCGTGTACCATGGCGAACCCGAGCGATCGTACAGCGATTGTATCGCGCACGGCGCCGTCCTTGCCGAAACATCGAGCCGTCCGGTACGATGACCCTCCCCCGCGCTGCGCCAACGCGATGTCCCAGCTCAAAGCCCTGCTCGAGAACCTCCTCCGGCCCGACGTCACCGAGATCGCCCTCGCCACAGGCCGAAATCCCTGCGTCAAGATCGGCGGCGTCTACGAGATCATCGATCGGAAAATCCTCTCGTCCGACGACATCCTGCAGATGCTCACGACGGCCGGAGGCAGCCGCCACGTCGACAACCTCGGCCCGAAGCCCGTGCAGTGGGGCTGCCGCGTCGACGGCATCGGCCCGATCGCCATCGCGGCCGTGCGCAACCCGAACGCCGTGCAAGCACGGCTGACGCGGCTCGCCCAGGATCCACGCACGGTAGCCGCCTCCGCCGTCCCCGCGCCGAAACCCACGCCGCAAAAGCCCATCCCCGCGCGCCCCGCGCCCGCGAGCCCGTCGAAGCCGGGCGCACCTCCGTCGGAGTTCTCGTGGAGCGACCTCAACGAGGATGCGCCTCCGCAGGCGCCCGCGCAGGCCACGCTCCCGACCGCGGAGAAGATCACCGCGGCGGCGCCCGTGATCACCGCGTCGCCCTCGTTCGAGCTCGATCTCGACGACGACCGCCCGCCCGCGCCCGCGCGGACGCGGAAAGACACGCCGCGTCCGCACAGCCTCGCCATCACGCTGGACGATCCGGCCGACCCCACGCTGCTCGCGGCCGCGGCGAGCGCCGCCCATTTCGCAGCGCTCGCGCTCGATGACGTCCTGCTCCGGGCGCGCGCGGACGGCGCGAGTGATGTGCACCTCGTCGCGAGCCGGCCGCCGCTCCTCCGCATCGGTGGAAAGCTCCTGCCGCGGGGCCCCGAGGTCGAGCCGCAGGCCCTCGAGCGCATGCTGGAGTCACGTATCCCCGAGCGCCTGCGCGCCCAGCTCGCGATCGAAGGCTCCTGCGATTTCGCGCTCGACGATCCACGTTTCGGCCGCTCGCGCGTCAACGTCACGCGCCAGCGCACCGGCCTCAAGGCGTCGTTCCGCCTCGTTTCGCGGGAGATCCCGACGCTCGCCGAGCTCGGTCTGCCCGACGCCATCGCGCTGGCGACGCGCCATCACCAGGGCCTCATCGTGATCACCGGGCCCACGGGGCACGGGAAAACCACGACCCTCGCGGCCATCGTCGACATCATCAACAGCGAGACCTCGCACCACATCATCACGGTCGAGGACCCGATCGAGTACGTCCACCCGCGCAAGAAGGCCATGATGAGCCAGCGCGAGGTCGGATCGCACACGCGGGACTTTCAATCGGCCCTCAAAGCATCGCTGCGCGAGGATCCGGACGTCATCGTCGTGGGCGAGCTGCGCGACACGGAGACCGTGCGCATGGCGCTCTCCGCGAGCGAGACCGGGCACCTCGTGCTCGGCACGATGAACACGCCGAGCGCGGCGAAGACCATCGATCGGCTCATCGACCTTTTCCCGCCCGGCGATCAGCAGCAGGTGCGCGTGACGCTCGCCGGCGGCCTCAGGCTCGTCGTGAGCCAGCGCCTTTTGCCGCGAAAGGACGGCCCCGGCATGATCGCCGCCGCCGAGATGCTCCCCGGATCCGTGCCCCTCTGGAACCTCATCCGCGAGAGCAAGACCTGGCAGATCCCGAGCTTGCAACAGCGCGGCAAGGGCTTCGGCATCGTGCGGCTCGACGACTCGCTCGCCGATCTCGTCCGCGCCGGCAAGGCCTCGCTCGAAGACGCGCTGCTCGTCGCCGAAGCCCCGGACGAGCTCGAAGCCGCGCTCGCGGGCAAACGCGCGTCGGCAGTTCCTCAGGCGGCGCCCGCCGAGCCGCCCAAACCCGCCGAGCCCGAGGCGAACAAGGGCCTGCTCGGGCGCGCCGGCGCGCTCTTCGGCAAGAAGGGAGGCGCGTAGTGGCCCGCATCGACCGGCTCTTCGACGAGCTGCTCGCGAAAAAGGGCAGCGACCTGCACCTCGGCGTCGGGTATCCGCCGCTCCTCCGCGCGCGCGGCGAGCTCGTGCCACTGCGCGACGCGCCGCTCGACACGGCCGAGATGGAGGAGCTTCTCTTCGAGATCACGTCGGCCGAGGAGCGCGAAAAGATCACGAACGAGCTCGACCTCGATTTCGCCTACCAGTACGAGGACAAGGCGCGCTTCCGGGCGAACTATTTCTACAAGATCACGGGGCTCGCCGCGGTCTTCCGCATCATCCCCACGAAGATCCTCACGCTCGACGATCTCGGCTGTCCGCCGGTCGTCCGCAAGCTCGCGGACAAACGCAGCGGGCTCTTGCTCGTCACGGGCCCGACGGGCAGCGGCAAGTCGACGACGCTCGCGGCGATGATCGATCACATCAACACGACGCGGCCCTGCCACATCCTGACGATCGAGGATCCGGTCGAGTTCGTGCACCCGCCGAAGACGTCGCAGGTCACGCACCGCGAGGTCGGGCCCCACGCGTCGAGCTTCGCGGCCGCGATCCGGAGCGCGGGGCGCGAGAACGCGGACGTCATCCTCATCGGCGAGCTGCGCACGAACGAGACCATGAAGCTTGCGCTGCAGCTCGCGAGCTTCGGCGTCCTCGTCTTCGGCACCGTGCACACGAACAGCGCGGCGGCGACGATCGACCGCATCATCAACGCCTTTCCCGCCGACGAGCAACCGCAGGTGCGGGGCATGCTCGCCGAGAGCCTCGTGGCGATCGTGGCGCAGCAGCTCCTCAAGACGGCGGACGGCAAGGGGCGCGTGGCCGCGCACGAGATCCTCGTGGGCTCGTCGGCGCTCGCGGCGATGATCCGCGAGGGCAAGACGTTTCAGATCCCGAACATCATGCAGGCGGGCCAGGCGCAGGGGATGCAGACGATGGATATGGCGCTCGAGCGGCTCGTGCAAAAAGGGACGATCTCGCCGGAGGTCGCGCTCGAAAAGGCGATCGACAAGGAGAGCTTCCAGAAGGTCGTCGCGCAGCGGCTCGCGGGAGGATGATGGGAATCTCACGGAGAATGGGGGCATTCGCAATCGTGGCGGGCTCGCTGCTCGCGCCGGCGGCGGCGTTCGCGCAGCAAGTCACGCCCGCGCCCGCGCCCATGCCGCCGGGGCCGTCGCAGGCCACGTACATGCGCTACCGCGGGCGGGAGGTCTACTGGGGCACGCTCGGATTCGGCCCGCGGTTCGCGACGCTCTACAACATCCCGCGCGGGAAATTCGCGATGGGCGGCGGCGCGGTGATCCGCATGCATCCGATCTCGTATCCGTCGAGGCCGGCGAGCTACATGCCGCTCGAGGTCGAGTTCGACATCGGCTACGACCGTTATCTCGGGACGAACCATTACGAGCTCAGTTATGGCGGGTCGTTCCTCCTTCACATGGCGTCGGGGAAGTGGCAGCCGTACATCCTCGCCTCTGCAGGCCGGTCGCTCGGTCAGGTGGACGCGGGGCGCGACACGCGGTGGCACCTGGGCGGTGGATTCGGCGTCGGGTATCGGACGAGGACGTTTACCGTGGGCGCCCAGGTGAAAGGCGGCGGGTACGTCGTCCCGGGCCCGCCAGGGGGCCCCCTCGGGGCCGAAGGGTTCGTCGAGGCGAAGCTCGTGGGGGTCGTTTATGTCTTCTGAGCGCCGCCGTTCCAGTTTCTGTGTTCGCCTCCTGCCGGCGGTGATCGTCGTCTCGGTCGCGGCGACGAGCCAGATGATCTCGGTGCCCGACGTGCATGCGACGGGGCCGATGGGCACGGGGATGAAGCCGCCTCCGCCGCCGCCTCCGCCGCCGCCTCCGCCTCCGCCGCCGCCTCCGCCTCCGCCGCCTCCGCCGCCGTGGACCACGCCGCCGCCTCCGCCTCCGCCGCCCCCGCCGCCGTGGACCATGCCGCCGCCGCCGCCGCCGCCGCCTCCGCCACCGCCTCCGCCGGTCTATACGCCGCCGGTGACGCCTACCACGCCGGCGAAGAGTGGCCCCCCGCCGATCGGCGGGTACGGGCCGAGATTCGCCATGTCCGGGCGGTTCTCGTCGCTCTGGATGGTCAACCGCAATGAATTCGGGATTGGCGGCGGGGGCGGGCTCCGCTTCTACGGAGGGTATCTCGAGCTCGAGCTCGAGTTCGGCTACAACAGCTATCTCGGCATCGATCGCAACGACATGCCGCTGCTCTTCAACACGTTCATCTTTTATCGCGAGGACAAACGCCTCCAGCCGTACCTGGTCCTCGCCTCGCTCGGCGTGTCGTTCTCCGAGGAGAACAAGAAAAAGGACATCCTCTTCCAGGGCGGGCTCGGGTTTGGCCTTGCCTACCGGCCCAAGAACTGGATCGCCTTCATGGGCGAGGCGCGCTTCAGCCTCGCCGATTCCGCGGAGCCGACCGTCGCCGGCGACGGGATTGCGGAGTTTCGGCTGTACTCGGTCGTCTATCCGTTCTGAGCGTCAGGGCTCCTTCGCGGGCGCGGGCGAAAGGAGGCGCTCGCCGCGCACCGGCGCGCTGAACGTCGGGAGCTGGAACTCGACGCGGAAGATCGGGACGACGTCGCTCCAGACGGCGCCCTGGCCCTGCGTGGAGTCGAGCGAGATCTGCGTGCGGGGCCCGGAGCGCGTGCCGGTGTCACTGTATCGCACCGCGTACGTGAACGTCCCAGCTTCCTTGCCCGGCTGCTCCCCGAGGCCGTATCCGTTCATGCTCATTCCTTCGAGCTGGTCCGTCGAGCGATACACGGGGCGTCCGCCGCACGTCACCGAGAGATCCACGACGCTGCCCTTTTCGCCGTTGCCTTCGAGGGTCGAATCCACGTCGCAGGCGGCGCCGGCGCCGAACGGCAATCCATTCGCGCGGGTGACCTTGCCCTTCCAGCGCGCCGCGACCTGACGCGCGGGCGCGGGCGGCGGCGCAGGGGGCGCCTCCGTTCCAGGCGGTTCTCCGGGAGGGGCGGGCGCGGTGACGACCGCGGGGGGCGGGGCGATACGCTCGTGTGGGCGCGGCGGCGGCGCCTTGTAGACTATGGCGAGGAAGGCGCCGCCGAGGGCGAAGAGCGTGAACGTGCCGCCGATGAGGAACGGCAACACGCGGGCGCGCTTGTTCGGCGGCGGCGCTCCCCGGAGCGAGGCGAGCTCGCTCCGCAGGGCTTGCAGATCCTGCTCGGCCTCGCGCATGCGGCCTTCGATCTGCTCGATGCGCGCGCGTTTCTCCTCGGCCGTCTGCTGGGACCTGCGGGCTTCGTCCAGGTCCTGCTCGAGGCCCTGGATCCGCCCGCGGAGGGCATCTCTTTCATCACGATAGGTCATGCCTGCGCTCCTCGGAGGACGAGATTGTACGCTTTGCAGCGCGGCTCGTCACCCCGAGGAGCACGAGGGCGGCGATGCTCAGGGGCACCGGCCGGCTTCGTAATAATTCGGGCCGGTCTTGCGGATCCAGGTGGGCAGCACGTTGTTGAGGCCGAGGTTCTGGTTCGAGCCGACGGCACACGCATAACTGTTGAATGCGCCGCACACGACCGCGCGCCCCTTCTGCACGTGGTAATAGTTTCCCTCGTAAAACTCCTCGCAGACCGGGGCGGGGTCGCCGCCGCTGCCGCCGCTGCCGCCGGTCCCGCCCGTTCCGCCGGTCCCGCCCGTGCCCCCAGCGCCGCCCGTGCCGCCCGTGCCACCGGTCCCGCCGGTCCCGCCCGTGCCGCCCGTGCCGCCCGTGCCGCCGGTCCCGCCACCCGGCACGCCCTGGTCGAGGCCGAAGAATTGGCCAATACGATACGTCGAGCAGAGATTGACGTCGAGAATGTACGCGCCCGCGGTCCCGCAGCCGCCCGCCGCGGCGAATCCGGGGTCGACCGGGGTCCCGTGGCCCATGTTCGGGATCGACCAAGATTCGACGACCGTCTCCCCGTTCGCGTCGCGGTATTCCTTCCGCGACGCGCCGTCGACCGTCCACGTCGCGTCGGCCGTCGCGTCGACGCCGTGCACGTTCGTCCATTGCTCGACGAGCTCGGTCGCGTTGAGCGGCTTCACGACGATGTCGCTCGTGCCGTGCCAGATCGAGACCTTCGGCCGCGGTCCGACGTAACCCGGCACCGCGTTCCGCACGACGTCGCCGTGGACCGTCGCCGTGCGATCGAAGCCGCCCATGCATTTCGTGAGATCCGCCGAGCCCGCGGCGCAGCGGTACGGAATGCCGCCGACGATCGCGCCGCCCGAGAACACGTCCGGATACGTCGCAATCATGACCGCCGTCATGGCCCCGCCCGCCGAGAGGCCCGTCGCGAAGACGCGCTCGTCGTCGATCGAGACCTGGCCCTTCATCCAGTCGACCATCTGCTTGATCGAGAGCGCCTCGCCCTGACCACGCTGAATGTCGCCGAGCTCGTACCAGTTGAAACAACGCGTGCTGCTGTTTGCCGTTTGCTGCTCGGGGTAGATCACGTGGAACTTCCACGTGTCCGCGAGGCTGTTCCAGCCTGCCTTGACGTAATCGAGCGCCGATTGTGTACAGCCATGCATCACGACGACGAGCGGCGCGTCCGCGCCCACGCCCGCCGGGGAATACGTGTACATCTTCAGGTTGCCCGGGTTCGTGCCGAAGCTGGTCACGGTCGTGAGGCCCGAGGCGTCGGTCGCAATGGGACCGTCGAGCGTTTCGCCGTCGTCCGAGGGGGTGCCGAGGCAACCGGCGCCGAGGGTGACGAGGGCGAGGGCGAAAAGAGCAGAGCGGGTCATCGAGCGCGGCATGGGTCGTTCTCCTTGGTTTCCGGGGCGGTCGGAGACGACCCATGAGCAGGCGGCATGCCACGACGCAGCGCCGCGGTCTTCGCGAAAATTCGCGGGAAATGGCCCGGGGGGGCGTCACGCGCGTCGCACCCGGTCCCGGCAGAGGGGGGCGTCACGCGTGACGCAGGCAGGTCGAGGTCAAAGGGCGCGGGCGCTGGCCGGACTCGAAGGCGCGCTCGTGCCGCGAGAGTTCGCCGCAGCCACCACGTAAAAATACTGGGTACGTGAGACCACGTTCGTATCGACCCAGCTCGTGGCGGAGACGTTCGCCAAGACGTTGTACGGGCCACCGTTGACCAGGCTGCGCCGAACCTCATAGCGGCTCGCGCCATTCGAGGCGACCCAGGACAACGTGATGCGACCCAGGGTCGCGGCGGCGGCGAGCGAGGTCGGCGGCGTGGCGTCCGGAATGGGAAAGGTCCGCGTCACGGGGGTGAGCCAGAGGAGCGGGTCGCGCGCCTCGCGCTTCTGCTCGACGTGAATGAAGGCTCCGCTGGCGGCCGTCGCGGCGGTGCTGCACACCTGGTTGATCACGACGCCGTTCAAGAATCGCCCCTCGACGTTGTCGGTGGCGTTCAGCCCGCAGGTGCCGCTGCCGGGCAGCGTGACGTTCCACGTCGGATTCGTGGCCTTGGCCTGGGCCTCGAGCGTACGCACGAGAGCGTTCGCCGCGGGCGCGCTCGCGAGGCCTGGCGAGATGTACGCCGTGACGCCCGGGCACGTGTCGGTCCCCATGCCGTGCCACTGCACCTGGTGATGCGAGCGAGAGCCGTAAAACGCGGAGATCTCGCGCGACGCCGCGTAGAACAGGCCCGCCGTGTCGTGCGCGCAATCCGCCTTCTGGTAGTCGGCATCGCAAGCACGCGTCGCATTTGCATTGCGATGCGCGCCGCAGAGGAGGAAGCTCCGCGAATCCGTTCGCTTGAAGATCTCGATGGCCTCGATGTCGGTATCGAGATCCGCGAGCGGGTGCGGCGCCTGGTGCGAGACCTCGCGCGAGGCGGTGGGGTCGACGATGAACGTGCCCCAGCCTCGATCCACGACGCCGTCGCCGTTCGCGTCGGTGTCCTCCAAAAGCACGCAATACGTCTTGCCGTTCTCGACGTCCCTGAACGTCCGGAGATCCATGACCGGGGCGATGCTCGCCCCGAGAGCAAAATCGCAATGTCCGTTCAGCATGCGCGACACGGCCGTGCGGAGATCGGCGAGGGCCGTGGCGGACGGCGCGATGTACCCCTCGGACCCCGATCTCGGCATCGTGTCGCGGATACACGTGGCGAGCTCGCGCAACGTCTCGGCCGGGCGGCACCCGATTTCGACCGTCGCGATCGCGGACGTGGCGACCCCGATGGCATGCGCATGGGCCGATTCGTCCGTCCGGACGAACCAATCCTCATACCCACACGAAGCCAGGAACATGGTCACGACGCATGCACCCGTCCCCTTGCGAATGGAACGCATACATCCCTCCCCTCGAACACACCATCTGCCACATCGTCGCAGGATGTGCTCGCCGCACGGAGATTCGCGCCTGTCGGGAGACCCGTTTCGCTGCGGAACGGATACGTTTTACAGGACGAACAAGTTCAAGGCGTGCAGTACGGACCCTGGCCGCCCACGATGAGGCACATCCCCGAGACCACGACGGAGCAGCCTCCCGCGCACGACGGCTTGCAGTCGGCCGAAAGGAACGCCTCGACCGCCGCGGCGAAGCTCTGCGCCTCGGCGCTGCCGCCGGCCTTCACGAACGAATGGCAGCCGCATTCGTCCGTGACCTTCTCCGCGCACTGCCCCGAGGCGCCGAGGACACACGACTTCGCCGCGATCCGCGCGGCGTCGAGGTCGGCCAGCAGATCCGCGCAATCGGCGCCGCCGCCGCCGCCGCTGCCGCCTGCGCCGCCCGTCCCCGGGCCGGCGTCCGTCGACGCAGGCGCGCCGACCTCCCAGTCGTATACGCAGCTCGCCACGAACGCAGAAATCGTGGCGCAAAGGAAGATCACGCAGCGCGTTATACCAGGGACGGGGGACACGAACGGGCAGGCTACCAAGAGAGGCCCGCCGCCGCCAAGCGTTGCCACGGCAAACGTTTATCCGGGACGCTCTGCGCACCGGGTCTTGTGGTAGGCTCGGGCCCTCATGCGACGCGAGCGCTCGCACGGCCGGATGACCTTTGCCCTCGCCGCAGCCGCGCTCGTGCTCCTCTGCGTGACCACGAGCGGAGCGGCCGAGCCCGACGCCGCGACCGAGGCGAAGGCGGCCTACGATCGCGGCGCGGCCGCCTACGAGCGCGGCGACATGGCGACGGCCGCGCGGGAGCTTGCCCGCGCCGACGCGCTCCTGCCGAACCCCGTGGCGCTCGCGTCGGCGCTGCGGGCCGCGATCGAAGGCGACGAGCCGGTGCTCGGAATGGAGCTCGCGGCGCGCGCGTCCGCGCGGAGCGAGGATGCAACGCTCGTCGAGCTCGCGCGCACGGCACGCGCGCGCTTCGGGGCACGCGTGGGAAAACTCCGCGTGATTTGTCCGGGGGCATGTCGTGTGTCCGTCGACGGCGCGCCTTTCGAGGCGAACGAGGAACGCTACGTGCGCGCGGGTCCGCGTGTGGTGACGATCGAGCAAGGCGCCGCGCGTGAGGAGATTGCGGCGGAGGTCTCCGCCGGCGCATCTCTCACGGTCACGCCGAAACGTCCGCCCGATACGCAGAAACCCGCGGATGGATCACGTCGACGTTCGCCCGTGTGGTTCTTCGTGGGCCTCGGCGCGACGGTGGCGTCCGGCGCGGCGCTCACCGTGTCGGGCCTGCAAACCAAGGGCTTGCACGACGACTTCGTGGCGCGCGGGTGTCCCGGCCCCGCGGCCCCGAGCGATTGCCGTGGGATCGCGAGCGACGGGGAAGGCGCGCAGGTCCGGACGAACGTGTTCGTCGGTCTGACGGCCGTCTTCGGCCTCGCGACCATCCCCCTCGGCCTCTTCTCGTTCGGCGGCGGTGACGAGCCGGCGTCCGCTCGTTTGTCCTTTGAAACCCAGCCCGGCGGCGGCGTCGCCAAGGTCTCCGTATCCCTGCCGTGAGCGCCCCTCGTTACGAGCCGCTCGTGAAGATTGCCTCCGGCGGCATGGCGACGGTGTACGTCGGCGTGCTGCGCGGGCCGCTCGGCTTTCAGCAGCTCGTGGCGATCAAGCGGCCGCACGAGCACCTGCTCGAAGACCCCGGCTTCCGCGAGGCGCTCGTCCGCGAGGCGCAGATCGCCGCGCGGATCCACCACGCGAACGTGGTCGACGTGCGGGACGTCGAGCTCACGGGCGCGTCGATGAAGCTCGTCATGGACTACGTCGAGGGCGCGTCGCTCGGTCAGCTCATGGCGGCCGCGGGGCGCGCCGGCCAAAGGCTCGCGCCGGGCGTGGTCGTGCGTATCGCGCTCGACGCGTGCGCGGGGCTCGCGGCGGCGCACGCGCTCGCGGATGACGAGGGGAGGCCGCTCGGGCTCGTGCATCGCGACGTGTCGCCGCAGAACATTCTGGTCGGTCTCGACGGGGTCTCGAAGATCACGGATTTCGGCGTGGCGAAAGCGGAGGACGATTCCCGCGCGCCGACGACGGTGGGCACGCTCAAGGGAAAGGTCGGGTACATGGCGCCCGAATACATCCGGGGCGAGCGTCCGGACGCACGGGTCGACGTGTTCGCGATGGGCGTGGTGCTCTGGGAGGCGCTCGTGGGCAAGCGCCTGTTCAAGGGCCAAAACGAGGGTCAGGCGCTCGATCGCGCGCTCAAGGAGGAGGCGCCGCTCATCAGCGTGGTGTTGCCGGAGATGGGGGATGCGCTCGACGCGGTGGTGCGGCGGGCGCTCGAAAAGGATCCGGCGGTGCGATTTCAGAGCGCGGACGAGTTTGCCGCGGCGCTCGAAGAGGCGGCAAGGCGCGCGGGGTATTTCGCGAGCGCGGCGGAGGTGTCGCGGGTCGTGCGGGAGACCGTCGGCGACACGCTGGCCGAGCGGCGAAAGGAGGTGCGCGCGAGGCTTTCGGAGTTCGGTTTGCCTTCGGTGCGCGCGCCGTCGGCGTCGATGTTGGAGGTCGCGACGCCGCGGAACGAGGTGGCCGTCGCGGAGACGACGACCCACAAGATGCTGGCGCGGGAAATCGCGGCGATGCCTGCGAACGAGCCGCGGCGCGGGATCGTTTTGGGGGTGGCGGGGGCGGTGTTGATGGTGGCCGTGGGCGGAGGCGTTTTCCTGTTTGGAAGAAAGAACCACGAAGAAACGGGGACCGCGAGCGCGACCGCTTCCGTGACCGCGAGCGCGACCGCTTCCGCCTCCGCTTCCGTGACCGCTTCCGCTTCCGCTTCCGCTCCCGCTCCCGCTTCCGCTCCCGCTCCCGCTTCCGCTCCCGCTCCCGCTTCCGCTTTCGCTCCCGCCTCTGCGCCGAGCCCCGCGCGCCCGAAATCCACGGCGACCGCCACCGGCAAGACCAAAAGCCGCCTGCCGCCGAACCCCTACGCAAAGTGAGAGCCGCATGAGCGATTTCGACGATTTCGAGCAAGGCTCCACGACGCGTGTCCCGGCGCCGGTGACGGGGCTCAGACTTCCGTCGGTCGACCTCGTCGTCGTCGAGGGCAAGGACCGGGGCAAACGGGTCACCGTACAGGCCTCACTCTCGCGCATCGGAACGGCGGGCAACTGCGACCTCGTGCTCACGGATCCCACGGTGTCGCGCATGCATTGCGAGCTCCGCGTCCGCGCGGGGACGATGACCGTGAAGGATCACGGCAGCACGAATGGTACGTACGTGGGCGGGGCGCGAATCCGCGACGCGGACGTGCCCGCGGGCACGGTGCTGCGCGTGGGGGCGACGTCGATCCGGGTGGACGTGGGGGACGCGCCTTCATTCGTGGAGGTCTCGCCGCGGACCTCGTTCGGTGAGCTCGTGGGCGCGAGCCTGCCGATGCGGCAGCTTTATGCAGTGCTCGAGCGGGTCGCGCCGATGGATACGACGCTACTCGTCACGGGCGAGACCGGAACGGGCAAGGACGTGGTCGCGCGATCGGTGCACGCGATGTCGCGGCGAAATGCGGGGTCGTACGTGCCGATCGATTGCGGCGCCATTCCGGAGGCGCTCTTCGAAAGCGAGCTCTTCGGGCACATGCGCGGCGCGTTCAGCGGCGCGACCTCGGATCGGCGCGGCGTGTTCGAGGAGGCGGACGGTGGGACGTTGTTCCTCGACGAGATCGGCGAGATGCCGCTCGCGCTCCAGGCGAAGCTGCTCCGCGCGATCGAGACCCGCACGGTGAGGCGTGTCGGGGGCAATACGGCGAAGCGCGTCGACGTGCGGATCGTGGCCGCGACGAACCGGGATCTTGCGCGACGCGTGAACGAGGGGACGTTCCGCGAGGATCTTTATTATCGGCTGGCCGTCGTCGAGGTCTCCCTGCCCTCCTTGCGCGAGCGCCCGGAGGACGTGCCGCTCCTGGCGCAGCATTTCTACGACAAACTCTCCCCGGGCGCGGGTCCTCTGCCGCAGGATTTCTTGCGCCTGCTCGCCTCGCGGAGTTTTCCGGGCAACGTGCGCGAGCTCCGGAACTTCATCGAGCGGAGCGTCTCGCTCGGGTTCGTCTCGCCACACGGGCCGCCGTCGGCGCCCCCGCCCTCGGTGGAGCGGCCGCACGCCGAGCTCGACGACCTCGTGCCGCTGCACCTGCCGCTGAAGGACGCGCGGCAGGCGTGGACCGAGCGGTTCGAGGAGGTGTATCTGCGGGCGATGCTGAAAAAGACGGGCGGGAACGTGACGCGGGCGGCGGAGCTCGCGGGCGTGAGCCGGAGGTTTTTGCAACGGCTCGCGGCGCGGCTCGGGATCCGGGCGAGTGACGAGGGGGCGTGATGGAGGAGGCGCAGAGAATCAGGAGGGGCGCCGGCATTGCCGCAGCGGTTTTGCTGATTCCTGCCTTTGGGGCCGGCGTTTGGGTCAGCCGTACGATGCTGGAGCGGAGGGAGCGGAGCGCGCCGACGACGAAGACCGAGACGAAGCGGAAGACCGGGCTGGAGCGCGCCGCGGAGGAAGCGGATCGGCAAGATCTGGCTGCGTGCCGAGAGAAAGTGGCGGCTCGTTCGGGGGCGCGTGGAACCTCATCGGCCCCTGCGGCGCCTCCGGGGGATACGCCAGAAGACGCGGGCGAGCGAATCGCCACGGCCTTGGAGCTCGAAGCCGAGCTCGCGCAGTGCAGAAAGAGCGAGGTCGTGGTGAGCGCGGAGGTCTGCGTCGCGGCCGCTCGTCAGTACCGCGCGCTCCTGTCCTTGCCGCAGAATGGAAGGTGGTGCGGGCCCAAGTCGAGGGCCGCGGATCTCATCGAGGAGAACTTCGAGCATTGTGCCACCTTGGCAGACGTCCCAGAGGACTTTCGATCGAATGACCTCACGAAGGAGCAGTCGAGCCTCGTCTCCGAGGCGATCCGGATTCACAAGACCCTTCCGGAAGACGAGGTGCTCCGCCGCCTGAAAGAGTTCGTCTGGACGTGCACCGAGACGCCGAAGAGCACGACGGAGCCCGAGGCTCCGAGGCCTTTATGAGGTTGGCATGAATGAACGCCCCAAGAGCGCGGGCCTTCGGGTGCCTCTCCTCGCGGCGGCGAGCGTCTTGACTCTCGCCTTTGGTGGCGGCGTGCTTTTCGGCTGGGCGACGCGGGAGCGCAAGCCGAAGGCCCCGGAGACGAGCGCGGCTTCCGCGCCGGATCCGCAGGAGGTGAAGAGAGAGCTCAAGGCGTGTCGGCGCGAATGGGCGGAGCTCTCGAGGCCTCGCGTGATCCCGACCGTCGTTCCTACGGCGGGAGAAGCGAACGACGCGGGGGCGGAGAGCCCCGCCAAGGTCGAGGCGCTGGAAAAGGAGGTCCAGGAATGCAGGGTCCGCGCGACTTTGGTCAATGCCCATGTCTGCGGCACCATGATGGACCATATCACCATGCTGAGCGTCTTCATGAATCACTCGGGATGCGTGGAGACGGGCGGGGTCGATGAGTACATGGTGAATAGTTTCGACAAGTGCGCCGAGTTCGAAGACTTCCCGGGGCATTTGGATGAGGACGAGATCAACAAAGGAGAAAGGATTAGACTCGCGGAGTCCGAGAGCAATCGGCGCCTGATGAGCAGAGAAAAAATGGAACGGTGGAGGGATAGTGTTGTCAGTGAATGCCGCAAGCGAAATGTGTTGCCCAGCGAATAGACGAATTGGTCATAACGTCATTTCCCAGGGCGTCTGGGTGGGTGGGGCGGCTTCGGCGGGCGAACGGACCAGATCGAAGCGAGGCGAGGCGTCATGCGCTCCATGGAAGCGGTCATCCCTCCCATCGTTCATTTCGTCGAGCAAGAAGGTCAAGGCACCCCAGAGCCGCCATCGGAAGGGCGTGGGGGCGCTGGCCAGCTCGATGGGCGAGCGAAACTCGAAGCCAATCGCCACCTTGTAGCCCCATATCGCGAGGTCGCTGACCCGAAACGCGAGGGAGGGGACGAGCATGACGGCCGCGTTGCTACCGCCGATCGTCATCCCCAGGTTCGCTTGCGTGTGCCTACCGTGGAGAGGATAGACCCGTACCCCTCCGAGATACGCGAACGACAGGGGAATATCCGGCGATTGCGGCACGATCGCCGCGGACACTGCTCCCGTGAGCTGGATCAACGGCAGCGGCGTCTCCCAGAGGTTGATGTGGCCGGCCGTGGCGGGCGCCCCGGTGATCGTCCCCCGGACGGGATCGCCCGCCTTCTGCGAGCCCTGTCCTTGGGCGGCCATTTGCAGGACCCACCCACCTCGACGGTTGTTGAATAGCGGGATTCCAACCATGACGCTCGCTTGGCCGACCCCTGGGGGCAGTACAGCCCTCCCGCCGCCGCAGGTCGAATACCGTATCTCCCTGTACGAGAACCGCGCCGTAGCGAGGACTGGAATCCCCGCCACGCGCTTGCTCACCTGGACCTGACCCCCGCCCCAGAACCCGTTGTATGGCTTCACGGGTGCCGCGCAGGGATCCTCCTGGGCGACGACAGCCGAGGTACCGGTAAGGCCGGCGATGACGGTGAAGGTCGCAAAGGTACGGGCGCGGTAGACCACGATCTCGCTCACTCCTGGAAGGTGAACTCGATTCCTTCCAGTGGATGTGCCGCTTTCTGGCCCCTCGGCGGGCACACCGAGAGTTTCAACCCCGAATACTCGCGGGTGCCATCAGGGTTGATCTTTCTTATGACGTCGGGCGGGTAAATGACCGTGCATAACCCCCCTTCGAAGTGGGCAAATTCCTGAATGCACTGGTTCCAGTCCTCCCTCATCAGGTTTTCGTACTCCAGGTACTCCGGCCTGTTTTGGTAGGTGCCGCATTCTTGGGCTATGACGGATCCCCCGTGGAACAGGGGTGTTGGACTCCAATGCCACCCATTGCAGCACTCGCGTAAGCACTCCACAGGGACGCAGTTGTCCTGCGGCCAGTTGATGACGCTGCTGGGGGGCGCTTCCATCGGCTCATCGCCGAACGTGCACCCCGCCAGGGTGAGCGCCGCCACGGCCGTGGCGCTCACCATCCCCGTCCCTCGAACCACGCCCCCCACGTCCCGCCGGCTCATCTCTCCACCCGCTTCCCCCTTGACTTCATCCGCGTCTGTGCTCTCGGCCACCTCGCCTCACGATCGACGGGACGACGAGACCAGGGAGATCCTACCAACACGCCTCCAACGTGTGCGAAGGCGGGCGCTGCGGCCGATGCAACGCGTCCGAAAAGGACACGGGGATCCCTGGGCGGCTCCGGGCCGTCTCGAAGCGGCTTCGGGCCGTCTCGAAGCGGCTCCGCGCTGTCTCGAAGCTGCTTCGGGCCGTCTCGAAGCGGCTTCGGGCCGTCGAGGGAAACCCGAGGGGCCGTCTCGAAGTGGCTTCGGACCGTCTCGAAGTGGCTCCGGACCGTCGAGGGAAACGCGAGGCGCCGTCTCGAAGCGGCTCCGGGCCGTCAAGGTACGGCTCCGGGCCGTCAAGGTACGGCTCCGGGCCGTCGAGGGAAACGCGAGGCGCCGTCTCGAAGCGGCTCCGGGCCGTCAAGGTACGGCTCCGGGCCGTCAAGGTACGGCTCCGGGCCGTCGAGGTACGGCTAGCGGCGGCGCCGTCTACGAGCGCAGACGGCGCTGAGCCTCAATCGCTCCGCCCGGCGACCGCCACGAACGAGACCGGCACGAATCGCTCGCCGTCCCATTTCATGAAGCGATACCGCGGCGAGCTCAGGGGCTCCGGGAAGGTGAAGCGCACCTTCAGGACCTCCCCCGCCGGCGAGACCTCCTCGATCGTCGCGCGGTGCGTGCCGGGCTCGAAGACCTGCCCCGCCCGCCACGGTTTGCCCGTCGTGTAGAGCTGCTCGAAGAGCGTCGGGAAGAAATGGCCCTGCTTCGGGCGAACCGCGATCTCGTACTCCGAGAGGACCTCCACGTCGACCTCGCCCGTCACGTACGACAGCGAGTAGTAATGGATCCGCTCGCCGCCGAGGCCCTGGTAAAGCTTGTCGACGTAGGAGATGTTCGGGTTGTGCGTGATCGGCTTGTAATCGGTTACGCCCGTCGGGAGCACGCGGCGGAGGTAGAGGCCGTAGAGCGCGGTCATCTCGCGCTGGTGCCAGTTCAGGAAGTAGACCTCGAGCTTGTCCTCGGGCAAACGCCGGTAATCGATCGACTTCGCGAGCGAGTCCGAGATCACCCGGAAACGGCCGTCGAACGTGGCGACGATGTAAATGCACACCTGGCAGAGCACGGGCGCGAGCACGAGGTGCAAGAAGACCAGCGTGCCAGCGACGGCGCGATACGGGCGGCCCTTGGGGAAACGCGCCACGGCCTCTTCGAGGACACGCGCGACCATGTAGGCGAAGCCGATCGAGGGCAAGAAGAGGTTGCGCGGGTCGGGGAAGCTCGTCGTGACGATGACCTGGCCCGCGACCATCGTGAGCACGAAGAAGCGGAGCGGCCTGTCGTTCCGGAGCCAGCGCCACGCGAGCGTCCAGAAGCCGACCGTGACCACGCCGAGCGCGAGCGCCGCGAGCGGATAGTCACGCACGGGCGTGCTCGAGAGCACGTGCAGGGGCACGCCCGTCGCGAGGATCACGGCGTGGAAGAAGCCGGACCGGAAGAAATGCTCGGCCCAGAGGCCCGGGTTCTTCAGCGGGTTGATGTAATAGACCGAGTTCGCGCCGTGCCCGAGCACCACGAAGTAGAGGACGATGAACGCCACGCTGACCAGGAAAAACCCGGCCAGCATGCCGAGGTGGGGGCGAATGCGCGCGAAAAAGGGTTGTCCGGGGCGCTCAGGGAAGACCACGACGTGCGCGAGCACGAAAAGCGGGAGCACGAAGCCCGACTCCTTGGAGAGCAGGGCGCAGGTGTACGAGAGCAGCGAGAGGCCCGCGAAAGCGCGGCCCGATCCCTCGCGGTACCGGATGAATGAGAGCAGCGACGCAAGGACGAAGATCGCGCCGACGGTCTCGTTGCGGTTCGCGCTCCACACGATGTTGAGGGCGTGCGCGTCGTCGAGCGCGAAGACGGCGACCGCAAAGACGAGCGGCCAGCGGGACGGCGAGAGGTAACGCGCGAGGAGGCGGTGGACGAGGAAAACGGTGACCGTGTAAAACCCGATGTTGATGAGGTGCGCCGCGATCGCGCTGTGGCCGAAGAGCTGGTACTCGAGCCAGTGCGTGATCGACGGGATCGGGCGCCAGAAGTTGATCCGCATGTCCGGATCGGTCCACCAGGGCGCGAGGCCGAACTTCTTGAATGCGACGACCTCCTCCGTCGAACGGATGAGGCCAAAGAGGTTCAGGTGCTCGCGGAAGATGTCCGGGAACTGATCGAGCGCGAGCCGGTGCAGCCAGTCGTCCGCGAAGAAGCCGCAGCGAAGCGAGGGGATGTAGAAGATCGCCGTGAAGAGCGCGACGAACGCGACCGCGCGCCGCACCTTCGCCCGCGCGAGGGACTCTTCCGAGGGCGCGGCTTTCTCCTCCTGGGCCGTGAGCGCCGTCGTCACGAAAGGACCTCGCCAGGCTCGGCGTGACTCGCAAGGACGCGGCGCTCCCATACGGTCGCGAAGAGGGCGATCAGCGTGAAGACCACGATACGAAGCACGAAATAAACCTCGAAACGATCGAGCACGATGGCGAGGACCATCAGATCCATGTGCGGGGCGTTGCCGCAGAGCGCCCATAACCGCATGGGCGCGCGGTGCGTCGCGACGTACGTCTTGCCGAACGCGTCATCGGCCGGTCGCTCCGAGAGGCGCACGCCAAGAGGGCTCACCTTGGCGAGCAAGGATTGACGGTTGCCGAGTTGCCAGACGAAGACCGTCATGAGGACGCGCTGGAAGAGCGAGCCCCCCTGCCGCACGTTTTCCAGCGTCTTCTGCGCCCGCTCGCGATCACCGCCCTGGTGTTTGCCACCCGAGTAGAAGCGCAGATAGAGGGCGCAGTGGAAATCGTAGAGCATGAGGTGGTGCGCCCACGCAAGATGCGCGCCGAGGCCAAGCGCCGCCGCGAGCAGGGGGCGGCCCGAGGTCTGCCCGAGGTGGTAGATGGCCGCGAGGGTCGTGGTGATGTTGACCGCGTAGTCCGAGGCGCCGTCGATCGCGTGGCCCGTCTCGGACGAGGTCTTTTTCAGCCGCGCGATCATGCCGTCGACGCCGTCGAGGATGGCCGACGCGAAGAGCAGGAGCGCACCCGCGAGCCGCACGTAGAGGCTGCCCCAGGCGATGCAAGCGGCGGCGCCGAGGCCCGCGCAGAGGGACAGGAACGTGACCTGGTTCGGCGTGATGGAGGTCTTCACGAGCGGCCGCGCGAGCAGGAGCTGGAGCGGCCGGTGGACGTGGAGGTTCACGGGGTCCTCCACGTCGGGAGATTTGATCACGTCGCTGAGGCGGATGGTCATCGCTTGGAACGCAAAAGAAGGAGAGGTCTGCCGCGCGCCCGGGGGAGGCGCGAGCGAGGCCCCATTTGGCATGAAGGACGACGGAAAGAAACCGTCGCCGCACGGCACACGGTGTGAACGTGGTTCACGCCCCCGAGGACGGTGCGTAGGCAAGGTAGCGGCGAGCACGTTCTCCGCCGGGGCTTTCCGGCCCGCGGGCTTGCAGGCCCTCTCCGGCGTGCACTATCCTGCCGCGTCCGGCGGCCGTGGATCCCGCGCCGAGACGCGCTTTTCCAATGCACGAACGTACCTCCCCCCGGCCTCTTCGCGCCCTCGGTCGATTCCAGGCGCGTCGGCCTTTTCTGGTCCTTCTCTTCGCCCTGCTTTCGCTCGTGCCGACGGGCTTCTTCGCCACGAAGATCGGCTTTCGGCCCGACTTCTCGGAGTTATTGCCCGACAACAAGGACAGCGTGATCGAGATGCGCCGGGTGTCGGCGCGCCTCTCGGGCATCACCACGCTGACGATCACCGCCGAGATCGCGGACGGGAAAAACGAGGCGGCCCTCAGGGCATTCGTGGACGCGCTCGCGCCGAAGCTCCAGGCGCTCGGGCAACCGTGGGTCGAGCAGGTCGACTGGAGCGCGGGGGAGACGAAGAAGTTCGTCGAAGAGAACAAGCTGCTCTTCGCGGATGTCGCGGACCTCGAGAAGGCGCGTGACGAGGTCGTCGCGAGGTACGAGTACGAGGTCCAGAAGGAAACGGGCCTCCTGCTCGACGACGCGGATCCACCGCCGCCGATCACCGCCGCATCGCTGAAGGAGCGGCTGACGGGGAAAAAGGCGGGCGAAGCGCCGGCAAAACCGAAGAGCCAAGCGGAGATCGATCGAGGCCCGCACCCGAACGGGTATTACATGAGCGCCGACGGCAAGTTCGCCGCCGTCATCGCGCGGACGAGCCTGTCGAAGAAGGCGGATCGCGAGGAGCTCCGGCGCAAGGTCGAAGGGATCGTCGCGGAGATCGACCCGAAGAAGCTCGATGCGACGATGGAGGTCGGATACACGGGAGATCTCGTCATCAGCGGCGAGGAGTACGACGCGATCGTGCGTGACCTCGGCGAGGTCGGCGTGGGCGGCGTGCTCGGCGTGCTCGTGCCGGTGCTCTTGTTCTTCCTGCGGGTGCGCACGGTGCTCGTGATGGCGGGTAGCCTGCTCGTGGGGCTCGTGTGGACGTTTGGCCTGACGTACTTCACGATCGGATACCTGAACAGCTCGACGGGCTTTCTGGTCACGATCATCGCCGGCAATGGCATCAACTACGGCATCATGTACATGGCGCGGTATCTCGAGGCGCGCCGTGACGATGGGGCCGACGTCGAGGGGGCGATCGAGGCGGCGCACAAGGACACGTGGCTGCCGACGCTCTCGGGCTCGGCGACGACGATGCTGGCGTACGGCTCGCTGATGCTGACGGATTTCCGGGGCTTCAAGCACTTCGGGGTCATCGGCGCCTACGGGATGCTGCTCTGCTGGCTCGCGACGTACCTCTTCACGCCGGCCCTGCTCGCGGCGACGGAGCGGGTGCGCCCGGTGTATTTCCCGAGCAAGGAGAAGACGAAGGCGCGCGGGTATTACGGCGTGCTGTTCGCGAAGCTCGCGCAGGCGGCGCCACGCACGCTCGGGGCGATCGGCGTCGTGGTGGGGCTCATCTCGGTGGGGCTCACCTATCGGTATTTGACGAAGGATCCGATCGAGTACGACATGCGCAACATCCGCAGCGAGCGGCGCGACAAGAGCGCGGCGCTGTCGCTGTCGGTGCGCGTGGGGTACATCGTCGGGCGGATGTCGCAGGACGGAATGGCGGTCATGACGGACCGCCTGGATCAGGTCCCGCTGCTCGAAACGGAGCTGCAAAAACGGCTCGATGCGGCGCCCGCCGACGCGAAACCGTTCGAGAAGGTGGTGACGATCCATTCGCTGATCCCGAAGGAGCAGGAGCGAAAGATCCCGCTCGTCGAGGACATCCGGCGCATCGTGCAAAAGGCGCGGAAGCGGAACCTGATCTCGGACGCGGACTGGGCCGAGATCGGGCCGTACATGCCCGCGGAGAACCTGAAGCCGATCGCGATCGCGAATCTGCCGGAGACCGTGGCGCGGCCGTTCACGGAGAAGGACGGGACGCGCGGGCGGATCGTGTACATCGTGCCGAAGCAAGGCCAGAGCGTGTGGGACGCGCATTACCTCATCCGCTGGGCCGATAGTTTCCGGTCGACGACGCTGCCGAACGGCGACGTGATCAAGGGGTCGGGCCGCGCGGTCATCTATGCGGACATGATCCAGGCCGTGGTGGAGGACGCGCCGAAGGCGGTGGGGCTCGCGGCGATCGGGGTCGTGGTGATCATCCTGATTGCGTTCCGGGGCAGCGCGCAGTCGCTCGGGGTGTTCGTCCCGTGGCTCTTCGGCGTGTCGATGCTGCTCGGGTTCCTCCATCTGCGGGGCATCAAGCTCAATTTCTTGAACTTCATCGTCCTGCCGATCACGTTCGGGATCGGGGCCGAGTATTCGCACAACCTGATGCAGCGATATCTCTCGGAGGGCGGTGAGCGGCTCGATCGGGTCTTCACGGAGACGGGCGGCGCGCTCGTGCTCTGCTCGATGACCACGTGCATCGGGTACTTCGCGCTGATGTTCTCCATCAACAAAGGGATCGCGAGCTTCGGGCTGGCGGCGGCGGTCGGGGAGATCGCCTGCTTGCTCTCCGCGGTGCTGATCCTGCCGGCGTTCCTCGTGTGGCTGGACCGCCGGCGCAAGGCGGCGCAAAACGCGACGCCTTCGGCCGAGGGCAGCGGCGGTCAGGCGGCCTGAAATGCGTATCGTTTATCTCGCCCCGAACATCCCGGTCCCGGGCACGCATGGCGGCTCGACGCACGTGACCCACGTGTATCGCGAGCTCTCGAAGCGCCACGACGTGCTGCTCTATTGCCGCTCGGGCTCGACCGAGGAGGGCGCGCTCGCGCGTGGATTCAACCTCCACCCGGTGCTGCAAAAAGGCTTCTTGCCCGTGGCGTTCGCGCGTGTGGTCGGGGCGGTGCGGCGCTTCCGGCCCGACGTGATCTACGAGCGATACTCGGCGTTCGGGCTCGGGCCCTTGCTCGCGCGGGCCACGGGCGCGCCGTGCGTGCTCATGACGCTCGACCGGGACGCGAGCGCGCTCTCGTTCCGGTACTCGGATCGTATCGTGGCCACGAGCGCGGAGTTCATTCCCCAGGAATACCGGGACAAACTGCGGATCGTGCACTGGGGCGTCGACGTGGACGGGCTCGTCGGCAAGAGCGGCGAGGCCGTGCGGGCGCGATATGCGCCGCGCGGGGAGCGAATCGTGCTGTACACGGGCAGCTTCCCGGACTGGCACGGGGTCGAGGTGCTGGTCGAGGTCGCACGGTCGTGGGCGGGGCCGGACGTGGTGTTTTTGCTCGTCGGGGATGGACAAGACAAACGGCGCGTGGAGCGGCTGGCCGCGGCGCGCGGGGCCCGAGGGCGGGTCGTGTTCGCGGGGCGGGTGCCGCACGGGGAGATCGGCGCGTACATCGACGCGGCGGACGTGTGCGTCGCGCCGTATGCGCCCTCGAAGCACCCGATTTTCCGCGTGTACGGCATGAACCGGGACCCCATCAAGGTGCTCGAGTACATGGCGCTCGGGAAGGTGGCCGTGACGATCGATACGCCGCGCATGCGGGAGCTTTTCCGCGCCGATGACGAGGTGCTCCTTTACCGGGCCGAGGACCCGGATGCCTTGCGGCAAACGCTCGAAAAAGTGCTCACGGACGGGGATCTTCGCGCGCGTGTCGGCGCGGCCGGCGCCTCGCTCGTGCGATCGCGGTACACGTGGAGCCACCACGCCGAGGAGCTCGAAGCCGTGTTCGGCGAGGTCGTTCGGCGCTGAGCGTTTCGCCCGGCGAAAGACTCAGGGCGCGCCTTCGTCGACGATCGCTTGGGTCGCGTCCTCCAGCCACCGGCGGGCGGAAGCGATGCGCGTGTCGTCGAGCGCCTGGATGGGCAAGAGTCTCCAGCTCGTGAGAAAGCCGCTCCAGAGAATGTGGAGCCGCGCCGCGCGCCACTCGCCGTCGGGGGGTCCGAGCCACTCGGCCAAAGGCGTGAGCACCTTCGTCTGAAGCAGCTCGACGCTCGTCGCGTGGGCCTCGGGATCGGCCGCGGAGAGGATCATCATCGCGAGCGGGCCCCGGGCATCCGGCGTGTCGCAGAGGGCCGACACCATGTCCGCGCAGAAGCGGCGCCGATCTCCTTGGAGCACCGGCGTGATGTCGAGCACGGAGTCGAGCGCCGCTCGGAACAGCCCCTGCTTCGAGCCGAAGTAGCGGCCGACGAGCGAGGAGTTCACCCCGGCGAGGTCCGCCACGTCGCGCACGCCGGTGTTGGCGAAGCCTCGCGTGGAAAACAGCGTCCTCGCGGCGACGAGGAGCGCGGCGCGCGTGCGGTCGGCATCGCGCTGGCGCGCCAACGTCTCAGGCTCGGTCGGGGGTTTGTACACAACTGTTTACTTACGACGGAGGATGAGGTACGTCCAGCCATGTACACAGCCGTGTACTACGGCGACAGAGTCGAAAGGATGCGTACCGATGGATGCGACGACGAAGGGCGAGGTCACCTTTTCCCCGGAAGCGCTGAAAGAGAAGTACCGGCTCGAGCGCGAGAAGCGGCTGCGCGCTGACGGCAGCACCCAGTACATCGAGCTCAGCCGGGTCTACGCGGACTTCGACAAGGATCCCTACGTCGAGCCCGGCTTCACCCGTCCGGCGGTGACCGAGACGATCGACGTGCTCATCGTCGGCGGTGGCTTCGGCGGCATGCTGGCGGCGGTGCGGCTGCGCCAGGCGGGGGTGCATTCCTTCCGCGTCGTCGAGAAGGGCGGCGACTTCGGCGGCACTTGGTACTGGAATCGCTATCCGGGCGCCGCCTGCGACGTCGAATCCTACATTTACATGCCGCTGCTCGAAGAGACCGGCTACATCCCGACGGAGAAGTACGCCAAGGCGACCGAGATCTTCGCCCACTGTCAGCGGATCGGTCGGCAGTTCGATCTCTACAAAGCGGCGCTGTTCCAGACCGAAGTCGAGCAGATGGACTGGGACGAGAACGAGCGGCGCTGGATTGTCACGACAAGCCGCGGTGACAGGCTCGCGGCGCGGTTCGTGGTCATCGCCGGTGGCATCCTCCACAAGGCGAAGCTGCCCGGCATCCCGGGGATCGAGACCTTCAAGGGCCATAGCTTCCACACGAGCCGGTGGGACTATTCCTATACCGGCGGCAGCCCGAGCGGCAACATGACCCGGCTCGCGGACAAACGCGTGGGCATCATCGGGACGGGCGCGACCGCGGTGCAGGCGATCCCCCACCTCGGCGCTTCGGCCAAGCAATTGTACGTCTTTCAGCGCACGCCCTCGGGCGTCGGCGAACGGAACAACCAGCCGACGGACGAGGCCTGGGCGAAGACGCTGAAGCCCGGCTGGCAAAAAGAGCGCATGGAGAACTTCACCGCGATCGTCTCGGGCAACCCGCAGAACGTCGATCTCGTGCGGGACGGCTGGACCTACATCTTCGATGATCCCGCGACCCGCGGCGCCACGACCCCCGAGGAGGCGGCAAAGCTTCGCCAGATGGCCGATTTCCGCAAGATGGAGGAGATCCGCACGCGGGTGACCACCATCGTCGAGGATCCGGCCGCGGCCGAGGCGCTCAAGCCCTATTACAACCAGCTCTGCAAGCGGCCGTGCTTCCACGACGAATACCTGCAGACGTTCAACCGCCCGAACGTGCAGCTCGTCGACACCGACGGCAAGGGCGTGGAGCGTATCACGCCCACCGGCGTGGTCGTGAATGGCAAGGAGTACGCGGTCGACTGCCTCATTTACTCCACGGGCTTCGAGATCTCGAGCGAATACACCCGACGGCTCGGCTTCGACATTCGCGGGCGCGGCGGCAAGTCCCTGCGCGAGAGCTGGGCCGACGGCCCGGCGACGCTCCACGGCATGCAGACCCGCGGCTATCCGAACCTCCTGATGTTCAGCCCCACCCAGAGCGGTTGGGCGATCAACTTCGTCCACGTCATCGACGAGCAGTCGAAGCACGCCGCCTACATCATCGAGCGTTGCCTCACGCGGGGCATCGAGACCATCGAGCCGACGGAAGAGGCGCAGCAGAAGTGGTGGGAGGTGATCCTCGGTAGCCTCATGAAGAGCACCATTCACTTCGGCGGCCCGGAATGCACGCCCGGCTATTACAACAACGAGGGCCACCTCAGCCCGAGCTTGGCGCGCTTCGCCGCGTATGCGGGCGGCACGCTCGAGTTCTTCGAGATCCTGCAGAACTGGCGCAAGGCCGACGATCTCGCGGGGCTCGAAGTGACGCGTGGCTGATCGGTCGAGCATGAGCGCCTGAGCCCCACCCGGAGGTCCCCACCCGTGAACCGATTCCTCTCCAAGTCCCTGTTCGCCTTGCTGCTTTTGGGATGCCAGCCCTCGGCCGCGCCTCCCCAGACCCCGCCCGAGACGCCTCCGCAGGCTTCTGCACAGGCGTCTCCGCAGGCGTCTCCACAGGCCCCTCCCAAGGTGTATCGCAAGGAGGTGGTCGTGGCCGGTTCTCCCTTCCAGGGCGTCCATGGGATGGCCGTCGATGGCAAGGGACACCTTTTGGCCAGCAATCTGCTCGGCCAGACGGTCCATTCCGTCGACTTGAAGAGCGGCGCGGTGTCCACGTTGGTGGGGCCTCCTCTCGGCGGCGCGGATGACGTGACCCTGGGGCCCGATGGCTCCGTCTACTGGACCGGCTATTTCTCCGGTCAGTTGATGCGGCGCACGCCGGATGGCAAGACGCACATCATTGCCAAGGATCTGCCGGGCCTCAACTCGCTGGCCTTCCGCCGCGACGGCCGGCTCTACATCACCCAGCTCGGCCGGGGCGATACGCTGTGGGAGGCGGATCCAGAAGGGAAAAAGCCTCCGCGCAAGATCCTCTCCCCGGTCGGCTTCCTCAACGGATTCGAGTTTGGCAAGGACGATCGGCTCTACGGCCCGATCCTGCTCAAAGGGCAGATTGTCCGGATGGACGTGGACACGGGGAAAATGGAGCCCGTGGCGGAGGGCTTCGCCATGCCGACCGCCGTCAATTTCGACGCGCGCAAGGAGCACCTCTACGTGGTCGACGCGGCGCGCGGCGAGCTCGTCCGCGTCCGGTTGCCCAAGGGAAGCAAGGAGGTCGTCGCGAAGCTGCCCACCGGGCTCGATAACCTGGCGGTCGGCCCCGACGACCAGGTGTACGTGTCGAACATGGTGGATAACGACATTCGTGTCGTCAATCCCGCCGACGGCTCCGTCCGGCCCCTCGTCGAGGCTCGATTGAGCGTGCCCTCCGGGCTCGCCGTCGCGCCGGAGGATCCGGACGAGCAGCTTTACGTGGCGGATGTGTATGCCTTTCGCCGGGTGGGAGGGCGTGATGGGAAAATCAACCAGACGACCCGCGTCCTCTCCACCCGGTTGAATTTCCCCATGAACGTGAGCCTGAGCGCGAAGCACGTGGTGCTGAGCACGGCCTACCTCGGCGGGCACAGCAGCGTGCAGGTGCTGGATCGGGCCTCGGGAGAGCTCCTGCGGACGATTCCCACCCCGAATGGCGCCCAGGGCGCGCTCGAGCTGCCCGATGGCACGCTGCTCATCGCCGAGGCGAGCACGGGCAAGCTCGTGCGTATCGATAACGCCGAGCCCGCAAAGACCACGGTGCTCACCGAGGGCCTTTCGGGGCCGGTGGGGCTCGTGGCAGACACGGAGGCGAAGGAGCCGGCGGTGTACGTCACCGAAGTGGGCTCGGGGAAGGTGACCCGGGTGCGTTTGTCGGATGGATCGCGGCAAACGGTGGCCAGCGATCTTCGGGCGCCCGAGGGGATTGCCCGGCATCCCGACGGCGGATTGATCGTCGCCGAGGTGGGCCGAAAGCAGCTCGTGCGCATCGATCCGGCCACGGGGCAGTCGACCGTGCTCGCGAGCGACCTGCCCATCGGTTTGCCCGAGAGCGAGGGCCTGCCGCCGGGCTACATTCCCACGGGGGTTGCCGTGGGCCGCTCGGGCACCATCTACGTGTCGTCGGACATCGAGAGCGCACTTTATCGATTCGTGCCAGCGCCCTGAAAACCGATTTCGAAGGAGTATACGGCCATGAAGGTCCGGAACAAGGTCGTCGTCGTGACCGGCGGCGGAAATGGCATCGGCAGAGAGCTCTGCCTCGGCCTCCTGTCGAAGGGCGCGAGCGTCGCAGCCGTCGACGTCGACGCGTCTGCCCTGGAAGAGACGCTCGCGCGTTCGGGGAAGAACCGGGACAGGCTCGGCACCTACGTCGTGAACATCACGGATCGGGCCGCGGTGGACGCGCTCCCGGCCGAGGTCATCTCCCGCTTCGGCGCCGTCGACGGCATCATCAACAATGCGGGGGTCATTCAACCGTTCGTCCGATTGAAGGACCTCGACTATGCGGCGATCGACCGGGTGATGAACGTCAACCTGTTCGGGACGCTCTACATGATCAAGGCGTTCCTGCCGCACCTGCTCGCGCGGCCCGAGGCGCACATCACGAACGTCTCGAGCATGGGAGGATTTTTGCCCGTTCCGGGACAAACGATTTACGGAGCGGCCAAGGCGTCCGTGAAGCTCTTGACGGAGGGCTTGAACTCGGAGCTCCAGGGGACGAACGTGAAGGTCACGGTCGTCTTCCCGGGAGCGGTTCACACGAAGATCGTGCAGAACTCGGGAGTCAGCGTGGAGACGAAGGGCGGAGAGGGGTCGGCCAGGATGCTTCCAGCCGACAAGGCCGCGCGGATCATCATCGAGGGCATCGAGAATGACCGTTACCGCGTCCTCGTGGGCCCCGATGCCATGCTCATGGATGCCCTCTACAGGCTGGATCCGCAACGCGCGGCGCGGTTCATCTACAAGCAGATGGCCGGCTTGTTGCCGAAGTAGGCGCGGGCCGAGGAAGGCGCCTCGGCTGGCAAGGAATGAGTCGAAAGGGCGCCGCAGCCGGGTAGGCCTCGGCGCCCGGCGTTCGCTCTAGCGGGCGGAGTGGCTATCCCAGCACGCACCGGGCTGGACGGGCAGCGCGGCGAGGTCCGATTTCCCACGGATGGCCTGCCGATACGCGATCAATCGCTCGTCCATCGCCGCCAGGGCTCCCGACGGGTGCTCCTGGCGATATGCGGCCGTCGCGGAGACCGCCAGGCGCTTGGCCTCGCCGCGCGTCGGAGGCGGCTGAAGGACGGCGCGCAGGACCTCGGCATCCCGGACAGTCACCACGTCGTCACCCACGCGGGCCACGGTGCAATCCGGCTCGTCATGGGGCGCGCTGCGCGCCTCTGCGCAACCGGAGGCGAGCGCGAGGAGCCCTGCGAAAACCACGCGCGCTCCGGAGACCCACGTCGAATCAAGGCGACGCATCGTCGTTCACCCCCGCGTAGTAACACATCGCCTGCACGGTCACGCCCTGGGTGGTCACGTTTTCGGCCTCGATCTGCACCTCGACGCAGCGATTCGTGAAGGTGAAGCCCTCGAGCGCGGCGACTTTCTTCGTGTCGAAGTTGTCGCTGATCCTCGTCGCCGTCGCGGTGCCCGTGCAGGTCGACCCCGCGGTCGGCCGGACGCGCACGGACAGCTTGATCTCGCTGATGTCGCTCTTGTCCGACATGTCCTCCGCCTGCATCGCGACGCACTTCACGAGCTCGATTCCGTCCGGCATCGGGGACGTGCCGAAGGGGTAATACGTCACGGTCTGCTGCGACGTGAACGTGTACGTGGCGAAATGGTTGGCCCACGGGCCGAGGTCCGTGCCTTCGAGCAGGCGCAGGCGCGCGCGGCCGACCCCGTACCACTTGTCGGGCGTGGCCGCGATCTGGTCGGTCCACGTCGTGCCGCTCGAGGGATCGGCGCTGAAATGCCGATCGCCCATCGCGAGCATGATCGTCTGCAGGCGACCCGGCGAGTTCACCCAGCTCTGACCATTGTGCAGGTACCAATCCTTCACGACCGCCGCCATACCCGCCACGTGCGGCGCCGCCGCGCTCGTGCCGACGAACCGTCCGGTGTTCGCCGCGATTCCGTCGCTGCTCGTGGTGACTTGCGTCGTATAATTGGTGACGTTGTTGGGCCCGACGAGGTCCACGATGGACACGGCGTCGGTTTGCAGGCCGCGCCCTGCCACGACGACGTTCCCGCCGCCCCGCGCGGAGCAGCCAATGATGTTGCCCGAGGAGTCCTTGCAGTGGTCCCTGTCCAGGAGGCAACGCGTGGACGGCGTGTTCAGGCAATCGGTGGTGTTCCCATCGAATGCATTGACGGCGAGCGCCTTCGGGGTGTCCCCGGGATCGCTCATCGTGCAGGAGGTCGCGTCGTCGCCGTTCTGGTTGCCCGCTGAGAACACGACGAGCATCCCGTCGTCGTAGGCGTTTTCGATCGCATCCTCCGTGGACGAGATCGCCGCGATGTCGCAGTTCGGGGAGCCCCAGCTCCACGAGTTGCTCGAGATATCGAGGCGGAGCGTGGTGGACTCCTCGAACATGGACGTGAAGCTGCTTTCTTTTGCCGTCCCGGGCAGGGTGATCCCGAACAGCACGGCCCTGGCCTCGGGGGCCATTCCCGTACGCGCATCCTCCCAGGCGGCGCTGTGGGCGCAGAGGCCGGCCTCGCACGGCTGGCCGACGCAATCCGCGCTCGACGTGCAGGTATTCGATGCCCAGGTGTCGCCGAGGGCCTTTCCATTGCCCTGCCCGTCCGTGTAATCGCCGAGGGCGATCGAAGCCGTCATGGTGCCGTGGCTATCCGTGCAGCCGTCGGAATCGCAGAAGTTCGTCTCCACCGGGTCCGGCTGGCAGACGGTCCCCGTGTGGTCGCATCGGTAGGTCTCGATGATGCGGCTCGCGCCCGTGCAGCCTGCGCCCTCCTTGAATGCGCACGCGCCGCTCTCGAAGCCCCCGGGCTCGTTCACGCCGATGACGATGTCCCCGAATGCGTGCCTCGCCGCGTTCGGTTGCTCGCCGAGATATCCGGCCGCATGGAACCTGTCGACGTCGAGATAATTCGGGTCCCTGCCCCCGCCGAGGCTCCACGTCGGCCCGCCGGTCTTGCCGTACGGCCCGTCGATGCGCGCGAGGGCGGTGTTCCTCGCCAGAGAATCGAACATCGCGAAGGGCACCTCGACGCTCAACCACCCGGTCTTTTTGTGACGCGCGACGACGCGCCCGCCGCGCTCCGTCACCTCCGCGACGATGCCCGCGGCCATCCTGTCGAACAGCGCCTCGCGCTCCGCCATCGCGCGGGAGCGCCGGTTCGTCTGCGCCTCGACGTCGGCAGGAGCCATGTCCTCGGCGCGCGGCGCCAAGGGGATGTTCCACTCCGGAAAGTTTTGGAGCTTGAGATCGAGCTCTAGCTTCCCCTCGGCCTTCGCCTCCGGCCTTTCGACGAACTGCGCCACATTGTCGTTGATCTTCGGCGGGCCGGATTTTCGCTCGGCTCTCAAGGGCGTCGTATTTTCGTGCCGCCAAACCCGATAGCCGCGCTCGGTCACGCCGTCCTTACCGCCCTTGGACCACGCCTCTTCGGCATACAGGTAAGGCTCGTCGACGAACCGATAGGGCCGCGCGACGCGATCCCGCTGGTCCTCGTCGAGCTCGCCGACCACGTCGGTCCTCACGACCTTCTTTTCGGCCGTCTCCTCGACGCGCGATTGGAAGACGAGCTCCATCCTCTCTTGCTGCGGAGCCTCCACCGCGGCCTTCGCGATCATCGGCGCCTGCGCCTCCGCCGCGGCAGCTTCGAGCCGCGCCTCTTCCGGGTCGCCCTGCTCGCATGCGGCGGCGCCGAGCGTCAAGACGCCGAGCGCGAGGGCGCTGCAGAACGTCGGATTCGAACGAGATCGCCCACGTAAAGAATGCAAGAAATGCCAGTGCATGTTGGCCTCCGCCAGGCATGCAAAGCAATGTGCTTGCCAATCGTGATCCACCTGCGTGCGCGGTACCGCGGAGAGCGGTGTCACGCGGCCATGTCAGTCGACTGTCACGTGGCCATATCACCTGTCGCGGCCACGTGACAATCGATCGCTCCCTGTCGTTACCCGCGCGTCGCGAGCGCCACCTGCGCGAGCGCATCACGCAGCGCCGTTTTCGCATCGATCGGCGGCGGCGGCGCGCGCCACGCGACGTAGCCGTCCGGCCGCACGAGCGACGCGCCTCCTTCTTCGAGGCCAAAGGACGCGCACACGTCGGGCAGGAGGACCTCGACGGTGACGTCGATGCCGAGGGCATCTCGCGCGGCCGCGGCGGCGGCGGACCAGCGCTCCCCTTCGCCCTCGCCCGTGACGAGCACCCAGCCTCGGCCGAAGAGGTCGAGCGTCGAGAGGCGTGCGCCGTCTCGCTCGAGCCACGCATGCGGCGCGCGCGTGCCGGGCTGGCCACGCCACGCGTCGGGATGGCGCGCCGGCGGGAGATCGGGACCGGCGCCGAGGACGGCCGCGGATCGATAGAGCTGGCCGAGCTCCATCGCATCGTCGTCGTAAATGGGCGCCGCGCGGGCGGATTCGTCGGCGAATGCCTTGAAGTCGTCGCGCGCGAAGATCTGCTGATGGCGAAGCCACGCGATGGGTCGGCGCTCGGCGTCGTACGTGTCGAGCAGCGCGGGGGAAGAGACGCCGTCGATCACGGACGCGAGCTTCCACGCGAGGTTGTGCGCGTCCTCGATGCCGGTGTTGGCGCCGAAGCCTCCGCGGTTCGGCGGCAGCGCATGCGCCGCGTCGCCCGCGAGGAAGACGCGGCCTGCGGAAAAGCGGTCGGCGATGAGCGCGCAGATCTCCCAGCGCCCGGTGGCGACGATCTCGATGGGCATATCGTCGCGGCCGATCGCCCGCATGATCATCGTGCGGAGGTCGGCCTCGTCGCGGTCGACGTCGTCAGAGAAGATGAGCACCCAGCGACCGTCGCCGTAGCTCGCCAGGAAGGCTTGGAAACCGGGCTGGTCGATCGAGAACTGCACGATGCCCTCGCGGAGGTACGCGTCGAGCGGAGCACGGAAGAGGACGCTCCGCGCCGTGCGCAGGTATCCGCGGCCGCTTCGGCCGATCCCGAGCGCGTCGCGGATCGTGCTGCGCGCGCCGTCGGCGGCCACGAGATGAGCCGCGCGCACGGTCGTCTCCGTGCCGTCGTGCCCGCGGAGGACCGCGGTGACGCCCGCGGCGTCCTGCTCGAACGACACGAGCTCGGTCCGCGTCCGCACGTCGGCCCCGAGCTCGATGGCGCGCGCGCGGAGCATCGGCTCGAGGCGATCCTGCGCGATGCCTGCCGCGTTCACCGGCGAGCACGGCGGGCGCTCTTCGGAGGGCGCGGGAGCGGCTGACGACCACGACGACTCCTCGAACCACGCGCCCGCGAGGCTCCGCACGCGCACGCGACGCACGCGGTGATCCCGAGGCGCTTGCGGGATGGCGTCGCCGAGGCCGACGCCACGGAACAGCTCCATCGTCCGCCGCGTGTAGCCGATCGCTCGCGGATGCGGCGAGCTACCGGCATGCCGCTCCACGACGATCGGGCGCACGCCGCGCGCGGCCAGAAACACGGCGGCAGAGAGCCCCACCAGGCTCCCGCCGACGACGAGCACGTCGGTCTTCTCCAGGTTCATCGTTGCTCCTTCCATCGATACACTGTATCTACAAGATACAGTGTATCGTCTAGAGACATTGTCAACCACGCGCAAGACGGGCAAGACGAGCGCGATGGCTGCACGCACGAAAGCAGAAGGAGCTGCGCTTCTCTGGGAACGCCCCGAGCCGCCGAAGCGACCCGCGCCGGAGCCGCTGAGCCGCGAGCGGATCGTGACGGCTGCGATCGCGCTCGCCGATCGCGACGGCCTCGAGGCGGTGTCTTTGCGCAACGTCGCGGCGGCGCTCGGCGCGGGACCGATGCGCCTCTACGGCTACATGGAGTCGAAGGACGAGCTGCTCGAGCTCATGGTCGACGCGGTCTACGGAGAGATGAACGCGGCGGGCGCGCCGAAGGGCGACTGGAAGACGGCGCTGCGCACGCTGTCACATCGCACGCGCGACGCGAGCAAGAAGCATCCGTGGTTCGTCGAGCTGCTCGGCGGTCGTCCGCAGCTCGGCCCGAACGCGCTCGCGCATCTCGAAGCCGGTCTCGCCGCGCTGAGCGGGGCGAAAGGCTTCGATGACATCGACCACGTGGTCACTGCGCTGGGCACCGTGAACGCGTACGTCGTCGGCGCGATCCGCAGCGAGGCGAGCGAGCTCCTCGCCCAGCGTGCGACGGGCATGACCGAGAAGGAGTGGCAGGAGGCGACGGGTCCGTACATCGAGCGTCTGATCGCAACGGGCCGCTTCCCGACGCTCGCGCGTGTCGTCCACGATGCGAAGCATCCGCCGGCAGACGTCGTGTTCGAGCAAGGCCTCGACTGCGTCCTCGACGGCATCGCTGCCAGCGTGAAGCGCGCCCGATGACGAAAGACGGGCTTTCACGCTGCCCGCTCCGCGGAAAACACCCCTAACGCGGCGCGTGACCCGGGAGAATAAAAAGTCAAGGCGCGCTAAAAGAAACTTGCACGTGTGTCACCGTCCTGTAACAATCAGTCCTTCGACTTGACATGGAGGCGGCCATGATGCGCGAGCGCGTTCACCAAGTTCTGAAGTTCGTGGGACTGGCCCTTGCCGTGGTCTTCCTCGGCCCGGGCGTGGAGATCACGTCCCAGGACGGCCAGGGTTGAAGCGGGGACGGGCTCCGGAAGGCCGGGGCCCAAGATGACCAGGACGTGCGGGCAGGCCCCGCACGCGATGGTCAAACGTATCCGTCGCAGACGAGCTTGACCCTCGGGGAGGGTCGACGTACGAGCGCGGAGAGAGTCGACGTGGTGGGGGCGAGGGGTCTCAGGCGCCGGTGAGCGCGGACCACGAGACCGTGAGGGTCGGGGCGCATCAGCTCGCGTTCGAGCCGCCCGATACCGCGCTCGTGCGATTCGTGGGAGATGTGACCGACGCGGATGTCGAACGCATTCTGGATGCGTTCTCGGCGTTCGCGACGGCGTCGGGGCGCGCGTATCTGCTGATCGACGTGGCGGACGTGGGGCGCGTGACCCCCGAAGCGAGGCGCGTCGCGGCGATGCGGCAATTGCCACCCGCGTACGCAGGGCTCGTGGTCTTCGGGGGGACGTTCCAGCAGCAGCTCGTGGCGAAGCTCGCGACGACGGCAGGCTGGTTTCTGCGGGGGCGAGCGCTCGGCAAGCCGATGCCCGTCTGCGTGAAGGATGAACGCGCGGCGCGGGCGTGGCTCGCGGAGCAACGCCGCGCGCATTGAGGCGCGCGCAGCCGGCCACGCTGGTGTGGATTTCGAGGGCAGCCCGAGTGACGATGGCGGCCCATGAAGACCCGGTGGACGAGCTTGATCGTGGCCATGGCCCTGCTCGGCGTGGCGTGCGGCAACGGTGAAGGAGGCGCGGGCGGCAGCGGCGGAAGCGGCGGCGCCGGCGGCAGCGGTGGCGTTGGCGGCAGCGGTGGCGTTGGCGGCAGCGGTGGCGCGGGCGGCAGCGGCGGCGCGGGCGGAAGCGGCGGCGCGGGCGGCAGCGGCGGCGTTGGCGGAAGCGGCGGCGCCGGCGGAATGGGCGGCGCCGGTGGAATGGGCGGCAGCGGCGGCGGCGGCGGCAATGGATTCGCGGCGATCGTCTCGAAAGAGGTCTACGACGCGATGTTCCTGCACCGGAACGCTCTTTACGCGTACGAATCGCTCGTCGCCGCGGCGGAGACGTTCCCGGCGTTCTGCAACGAGGGCAGCCTCGACGACCGGAAGCGCGAAGCGGCCGCGTTCCTCGCGAACATCTCGCACGAGACCACGGGCGGCTGGCCCGCGGCCCCGGACGGTCCATATGCGTGGGGCCTCTATTTCACGCAGGAGGTCGGCTGCGAGAACGGGGGCTGCACCGGTTATTGCAACCCGACCTACCAGCAATGGCCTTGCGCGGCCGGAAAGACGTATCACGGGCGCGGGCCCATCCAGCTCTCGTGGAACTACAACTACGGGCAAGCGGGCGACGCGCTGGGGCTGCCGCTCCTGACCGATCCAGATCAGGTGATTTCGAATGGCACGGTGGCCTTCCGGACGGGCGGGTGGTTCTGGATGACGCCGCAATCGCCGAAGCCGTCCTGCCACGACGTGATGACCGGGAAGTGGACGCCGTCGTCGCAGGATCAAATGCTCGGCCGCGTGCCCGGGTTCGGGATGACGATCAACATCATCAACGGCGGGCTCGAGTGCAACCAGCCGACGAACGCCAAGGTCGAGGACCGCGTCGGGTTCTACCACCGATACACGCAGCTACTCGGCGTGGATCCCGGCCCGAACCTTTATTGCGACACGATGAAATCGTATTGAGCGAAACTGGTCGGGGAGGTGGGATTTGAACCCACGACAACGAGCACCCAAAGCTCGTGCACTACCGGACTGTGCGACTCCCCGGACGCCGCCCGCTGTCGGGCACCGCGCGGCGGCACTCTAGACGACGTCCGGGTCCAGAGCAAGGGCCTCGAAGGGGCTCGGCGGAGCTCGTCCGAGCCGAGTCCCCTCCCCTGCAGGACGCCTAGAACATCGATCGGTTTGACAACCGCTCGATGTTCTAGCCTTCTTTCGTCCCGAGGGGGACGCCTCGCGTCCCCCTCTCGTCCGGGCAAAGCCCGGCCGATTCACCCCCCGAGGCGAAAACCGCTTCGCGATCTCGCAGAGCGCCGAACTGTTCGGCGCTCTACCGCAGGTTCCACGAAGTATTCGATCGACCGCTGGGTCGCGTAGAGCTTCGCAGCCGGCGCCCGGTAGCCGTGGCGCTCGCCGGGGAACACGAGCAGGTCGAAGCGCTTGTTCGCCGCGACGAGCGCGTCGATGAGCTCCGCCGTGTTCTGGAAATGCACGTTCTCATCCATGAGCGCGTGCAGGAGGAAGAGCTTGCCGCGGAGGTTCCCCGCGAGCTTCGTCAGGTCCGCCGCCTCGTACGCCTTCGCGTCCGCCTTGGGGTCGCCGAGGTACCGCTCGGTGTATGCGCTGTCGTAGAGCCGGAAGTCCGTCACGAGCGAACCCGCGACGCCCACGTGGAACCGATCGGGCGCCTTGAGCAACGCGAGCGTCGCCATGTACCCGCCATAACTGTGGCCGATGATTCCGACGCGGCTCGCGTCGACGTACGGGTGCTTGGCGACGGCGTCGAGGCCGGCGATCTGGTCCTCGAGCTCGACGTGGCCCACGTTCTTGTAGAGCGGCGCCTCGAACGCCGGGCCGCGCCCCGCGGTGCCGCGGTTGTCGAGCTGGTAGACGACGAACCCGCGATCCGCGAGGTGCTGCCACAGGAGGTACGGCGACCACATGTTCAGCACCGTCTGCACACCCGGGCCGCCATACACCATGACGATGACCGGATACTTCTTCCCGGGCTCGATCACGCGCGGCGGAAGGAGCGTGCCATAAAGCTTCACGCCGCCGGGGGCGTCCACCGAGAAGATCTCGGGCGTACGCACGCCGAGCGAAGCGAAATCGGCATCCATCGGGAACGTGAGATCGCCGATCACGGCGCCCCCGAGCTCACGAATGACCACCTTCGGCGGCCGATCCTTCGCCGAATGGATGTCCATGACGATCTTCCCGTTCCGATCGACGCCCGCGAAATGCACGCCAGGCTCCTCGGTCCAGCGCTTCGTCTCTCTGCCGTCGAACTTCACCGAATAAAGGTTCCGATCGAGCGGCGCCTCTTTGCTGTCCGCGATGTAAAAGACGCGCCCGTTCGCCTCGTCGACGCGGCTGAGGAGATGCACGTCCCATTCGCCCGAGGTGAGCTGCTTGATCGGCGCGCCCGTGGCGGCGTCGCGGACTTCGAGGTGGGTGTGCCCGCCGATGTCGCGCGTCCAGAGGAACCGCTTGGAATCGTCGAGCGGCTTGAACGAGGCCGGATCGAGCCACGTGGCCGAGGTCTCGGCGAAGAGCTCCTTCGTCTCGCCGTTCTTCGCGTCCACACGCACGAGCGCGAGGCGCTTCTGGAGCCGGTCGAGCGTCTGCAAATAAAGCGCATTGCCGTCGGGCGCCCAGTGGAAGCGGACCATGTAGCGCTCGGCCTCGGCGGGCCATTTCAACCAGGTCGTCTTCTTCGTCTTGAGATCGACGATCCCCGCGCGGACCTTGGGGTTCTTGTCGCCCACGGCAGGATACTTCTGCATCATGAGGTCGGGCTTGTCGCCGCGATACCCGAGCACCGGATGCTCGGGGACCTCGCGCTCGTCGACCTCGAGATACGCAATCTTGTCGCAGCCCGGGGACCAGAAAAACCCGTGCGGCTCGTCGAACTCCTCCTGGCCGAGGAAATCACTCTGGCCGCGCGTCGTGCCAGCAGGTCCGCCCGTCGTGAGCCGCGTCTCCTTGCGCGTCGCGACGTCCACGACCCAGAGGTCATCCGACCGGACGAACGCGACACGCTCACCCGTGGCGCAGATCTGCGGGTCGAGCTCGGGCTCCTTCGTCTCCGTGAGCCGCGTGATCGTGCCCGCCCCTTGCCGCACGAAGACGTCCCCCGACGAAGGCACGATCATCACGGGCGCCTTCTCGGCCCACTGGTACGCGACGATGCCCATCGTCTTCTGCCGCTGGCGCTCGCGTCGGAGCTCCTCCTCGCGCGAGAGCGGCTTCGAGCTGCCCGGCAGATCCGAGGCGCGGAGCAACACCTTCGACGTGCGCGTCGAAAGGTCGAACCCGTAGAGCGACATCGTCATGTCGCCCGACTCGCTCGCGAGGTACGTGACGAGCTTGCCGTCGGGCGAAGGCTGGACCGCGCGCGGGATGTTCCACCCGGGCTCCGGCATCTTCACCAAACGCTCGTACGTGATGGCGCTCTTCTCGGGACCGAGGATCGCGCCGCGCGTCGGATCGGCTTCTTGCGCCGCCGCCTTGGGCGCGCCCTCCGCCGCGCGGTCCTTCGTCATCTCGTTCAAGAGCGGCCGCTTCGGCCACGGCTCGCCGGCCCCGCCACAACCGGAGAGCACCCCCGCGAGCACGAGCACGCCCGCCAAACCCTGTGCCTTGTGCATGCCCCCGGTTAGACCGAGACCGAGCGCGAGTCCACTCCGGCCATCAATCGGGTAACACGCCGCCGTCCGCCTCGGCCGCTGAAGGCGGCGGCGGCGGCACCGACTTGTCGGTCGTGACGATGCGGACGCGGCGCACGCGCCGGCCGACGACGTCCGTCACGACGAGCGTGTAGCCCTCGCACTCGACACGATCCCCAGGCTCGGCCGGATGTTCGAGACGCTCGAGGATGTAGCCGCCCACGGTCTCGACGGTCTTCGCCTCGGGCAGGAGGACGATGCCCGCGTCGCGCTCGAGGTCCGCGAGCAGGACGCGGCCGTCGACCTCCACGATGCCCGGACCACGGCGATGGATCGGCGGCACCTCCTCGTCGTTCTCGTCCCGGATCTCGCCGACGATCTCTTCGAGCACGTCCTCGATCGTGACGAGTCCGACGAACTCGCCGGTCGGGCTCGTCACGATCGCCACGGGGATCTGCTTGGCCTGCATCTCCAGGCGCAGGCGCTCGACGGAGGTGGTCTCGCGGGCGAAGATCGGCTTGCGGAGGAGCTCGGCGACACGCGCGGCCTTGCGGCGTCCCGAGAGGACGTCGAAGAGGTCGCGCAGGTGCAGGTACCCGAGCACGGTGTGGCCCTGGGCGTCGAGGACGGGATACCGCGAGTAGCCGGCCTCCGCGACGATCTTCACGGCCTCGTCGATGCTCATCGCGGCCCGCAGCGTCGCGGCCTCGCTGCGCAGCGACATGACGTGGCGCGCGGTGCGGCGGCGGAGATCGAAGATGCGCACGAGCATGCTGCGCAGCGCGGGATCAAGGCCGGCGGGGCTGCGCGTGAGGAGGATGCGGAGCTCCTCGGACGTGTGCGCAATCTCCTCCTCGTGCGCGGGCTGGAGGCCGAAGAGCCGGACGAAGCCGTTCGCCGCGGAGTTCAAGACCCAGATGATGGGCCACATCAGGACGAAGAAGACGTGGAGCGGCTGCGCGGCGAAGAGCGTGACCTTCTCGGTGCGCTGGATGGCGAGCGTCTTCGGCGCGAGCTCACCGATGATCGTGTGCAGCGACATGATCAGGGTGAAGGCGACGCCGAGGGCGATCGCGCGCGTGGCCTCGGGGCCGACGCCGAACCGGAGGAGCGCAGGCTCGAGGAGGTGCGCGACCGCAGGCTCGCCGATCCAGCCGAGGCCGAGGCTCGCGAGCGTGATGCCGAGCTGATTCGCCGAGAGGTAGGCGTCGAGGCGCTGCGACATCGTGAGCGCCCGTTTGGCCCGCGCATCACCGCTGCGCACGAGCTGTTCGAGCCGCGAGGGGCGCATCTTGACGATGGCGAACTCGGAGGCGACGAAGAACGCGTTCAGCAGGATGAGAAGCGCCGTCGCGAGCAGATAGAGAATCGTCGACATCGTCCGAACCCCGTCCCCCAGAAGCGAGAGAGCGCGCCGAACGAGGGCTCGTTCTCCCTGCGATGGCGGCTCTAGATGCGAGCCCGCACGAGGATCTCGCTACGGAGATCCGAGTCGGCGGAGAGCCCCTCGACGAGCGCGTCCGCGGGACACTGGCCCTTCTCGATGAGGCTGCCGAGGCGCGCGAGGTGCACGCGTTCGTCCTTGCCGTTGCGCATCCGAGCCCGCCGCGCGAGCCCGCCCTCGGCGATGACGAGCACGCGCTCCGCGAGCGCTGCGAGCTTCTCGCCGCGGAACGTCGCCCCGAGCCCCTTCTCGGCGAGCGCCGGACGGAGCGCTTCGAGCTCGGCATAGGTGAAACTCTCGGTGAGTGCCTCGGCTTCGTCGAGGGCGCGCTCGTCGTAGAGGATGCCCGTCCAAAGCGCAGGCAGCGCACACGTGAGCGCGGCCGACTGCGAGTCCGCGCCGCGGACCTCGATCGTGCGCTTGAGGCGCACCTCGGGGAAGAGCGTGTTCAGGTGCGTCTGCCAGTCCGTCGAGGTCGCGCGGTGGCCGCGGAAGCCGTGCTTCAAGAAGCTGCGGAAGGACTGCCCCGTGTTCTCGAGGACCGTGTCGCCGCGCTTGATGAGGAACATCGGCGCGTCGAGCGCCCACTCGACGTAGTCGACGAAGCGCTTGCCGCGCTCGAGCACGTTCTCGAGCAGCCCTTGCCGCGCGGGATCCACGCTGAGCCACGTGAGCGCGCGCCGGCTCTTGCCGCCCCAGAGTGCGCCCTCGACGAACGGGGAGTTCGCGAACATCGCCGTGGTGACGGGCGAGAGCCGGAGCGAGACGCGAAGCGCGCGCATCGCGCCCTCTTCGCTCGAGTAGTCGAAGTTCGCCTGCACCGTGGCCGTGCGGCGCATCATGTCGAGGCCGCCGGTGCCGCGTGTCGGCAGGTAGCGGCGCATGATGCCGTATCGAGACTTCGGCACCCACGGCAGCTCGTCCTGCCGCGCGAGCGGATGAAAGCCGACGCCGAGCCAGCTCAGGTTGAGCTCGCCCGAGATGTCGCGCAGCTCCGCGAGATGACCGCTCATCTCCAGGCAGATCTGGTGGACGTTGTCGAACGCGGCGCCGGAGAGCTCGAGCTGGCCGCCGGGCTCCAGGGTGACGGAGGCGCCCGCGCGTTCGAGGGCGATGATCGGGCCCGTGGGCGACTCGCGATCGATCTTCCAGCCATGGCGCTCGACGAGCGCTTCGAGCACCGTGAGGACGCTGCGCGGGCCCTCGTAAGGGAGGGGCGCCCCGGTCGTCGTGTCGACGCCGAATTTTTCGGCTTCCGCGCCGATACGGTAACGATCTCGCGGCTTCATCGCCGCGTGGAAGGGGATCAGGAGGTCATCGATGCCGCGGATGATCTCCGCCTGATTCGAAAGGCTCGCTTCGGCCATCGTTCGTGGTTCTCAAACTGTTCGGGGAGTTGGGGGGCGCAGATCAGGCCTAGACGGCCTGCGGCCACATCGGGGAGCGCTCCGAGCCGGATCCCTTCGGACCAAGCACACGCGCGAGGACAGCGACGTGTTTTGCCGTGGTCCCAGCACCACCGCCGACGAACCTCGCCCCTGCGTCCACCAGACGTTTGCACGCCGCGGCCCACGCATCCACCGATGTCGTGGTGTCAGGTACGCCATGTTGGCACTCGGGGCTCGCCGCGAGCAGAACCCCGACGCGAGGAGCCCCCGCGCGCGTCACGATCTCCAGCGCAGCCTTGGCCGCGCTCTCGCTCGGGACGTCGACGAGCACGGCATGCACGCCCGCCTCGACCGCAGCGCGTGTCCCCTCTTCCAGCGAGTCCCCATCGACGACACGCTCGCCGTCGGATGTTTCGAGCAGCGCCCACGTGGGGAGTTGCGTCGCGCACGCGCTCACGATGGCCGAGAGCCGCGCCATGCGCGCCAGCTGCGTGCCGTGCGGGAAAGCCTCCGGCGAGAAACCACGCGCGATGATGAGCTCGCAGCCCGACGTCGACAGGCGCGTCGCGTGCATCGCGTACTCTTCGGTGATCCGCTCGGGGAGCGCCGGAGCTATCCAGCGCGCGCCGAGCAGGCCCGCCACGACGACCGGACGATGCGCGGTGCCGACCGCTTCGATCGCGAGATCGACCGCGGCGCCCGTGAGCGCGGCGGAGCGGAACGCCATGCCGATCTGCGCGAGCGCCCGCGGCATCGTCTCGTCCGTGACCGCGACGATCACGTCCGATCCGGCCGCGATCTCCTGGCGGTAGTGCTCGGAAACAGCGCCGGGGTTCTCGCGCACGGCGCGACCGAGGGGCGCCGCGCCGGAGGTCTCCACGCCCCTCGCCACGAAGGACGAGACCGGATCGCCACCCAGGACGAGCGGGCGCCCCGCTTCGAGGCGGGTCAGGAGGGCATCGAGAGAGCTCACGTCATCACGCAGGGGTTCGAGGGCCGAGCCGGGAATCCAAGATCGGCCGAAGGCCGTCGACAACAGGACGAACCTTCGTCCCCTTCTACCACTTCACCTGGAAACACGGAACCCGAGACGCGGCTGCCACGTGCATTTCCCGTCCGGGTCGGCGAGCAAGCCTTCACGTGCTCGTCACAACGCTTCGCTCCACGCATCAAGCCCCTCGCGCAGAGGCCGCTTGCCCGGACGGGCGCGCCCCACGCTTCGGGAGGAACTTCCGATCGAACAAGCGGACGCGACGGACGAAGAGGTCGAGGAGGAAGACCACGATGGCCGCATACACGAAGCGCGTCCAAAGCTCCTCGTGGTACGTCACCTTCTCCCCGCCGGGGTCGAAGATCGCCTGCACGGACGCGGGATCGACGGCCGCACCCGTGGCGAGGGCCGCCTTCTCGAGCGTCGGGAGATCGGCTTCGAAGCTTGCGTACTCCTTCGGATACGGGTTCGACACGTGGCCGAAGCTCACGGCGACCTGCTTCATCGCGCCGCCCTCGGCCTCGCGCATGTGCTCGGCCCTGAGCAGGAACGAGCCGTACTTGTCGAGCGGCTCGTCGACCTCGTAACGACCGGGCGCCGTCTGCCGGAAGTCGACGACCTTCGTCTCGCCGCCCGGCACGATGATCGAGAGCTTCGAGGTCAGGTTGTTCTCGAAGCGCTCGTCGGCCCCGAAGGCATCGACCGACGCGCGCAACCGCCCGCCCACGACGTCGGCCTTCATGTCGAGCTCGCGCCGGTGCTTCTGCCGCATGTGCTCGTGCACGAGCTGGCCCCAGAAGCGCTCGAAGCCCGGCCACCGGAGCCACTCGACGGCCCAGCGCGACTTCACGTCGCTCGTCCACGCGAGTGTCCAGCCAAGGCCCACGCGCCAGCGCGCGAGGATGGGCTCCTGCGTGTCGCTCTGGAGCAGCTCCACCGCAGGCGGCGGCTTCATCTTCGTCGAGACGTAGCCGTGCAGGTTCGGCGCGGTGCGCACGTCGACGCCGCGCAGGAAGGCCGCGTCGCCGACCTGCGTGACGGGGAACCACTCCTCGACCGCGGCCGCGCGCGCGATCATCTCCGTCTCTTTCGTGAAGATGCGCGGCAGGTTGTTCGCGTCCGCGACGGCGTGATAACGGCCGCCGCCGACGTCCGCGATCATCTTGAGGAGCTGCTCGTCCACGTCGCCGCCGAGGCCGACGGTCGTCACCGTGATCGACTCGGCGATCATGGCCGAGACGAGATCACGAATGCCCGAGCTCGACGCCTTGCCGTCCGTCAGCAGCACGACGTGCTTCTTGCGAGCCTGCGTGACCGTGAGGTCCTGGTAGGCCGCGTCGAGCGCCGGGAAGATCTCGGTGCCGCCGCCCGGCTGGATGCGCGCGATGTCGCCCGTGATGCGCGAGCGGTTTCGCGCCGGCTGGAACTTCACGTAACGCGTCGGCGCCGAGTCGAAGGCGATCACCTCGATCAGATCATCCGACGAGAGCACGCCGGCCGTCGCCTTCGCCGCGGCCTTCGCCATCTCCAGCGGCAGGCCGGTCATCGAGCCCGAGCGATCGATGACGAGCGCCAGCGCGACGCTCGGCATCTCCTTCTTGCGCTCGTTGTCCATGCGGACCGGCAAGATCCGCTCGATCGTCGAGTGATACCAGCCGCCGAGCCCATAGCCCGCCTCGCCGCCTGCGAAGAGGAAGCCGCCGCCGAGATCACGGACGTACGTCTCGATGAGCTCCTGCGCCTGCAGCGACACGGCGTCCTTCGGCGTGTCGCTCAGGATCACGAAGTCGAAGCGCTCGATCTCCTTGACCGAGGCCGGAAAGCCCGCGGGCGGACGCACGTCGACGTCGAGCTGCTGTGCCGTGAGCGCGCTCGAAAGCGGCCCCGCGTGCTGCGGCGTGCCCTCGATGTAGAGCACTGCAGGACGTCCGGGGACGTCGATCGTCGTCGCGTACTTGTTGTTCTCCTTGAACTTGTCGGCCGGGATCTCGTCGACCTCGAACGCGTACGTCACCTGGCCCGGCAAGCGCACGACGCTCTTGAAGATGACGTCGTTCGGGCCGGCCTTGAGATCGAGCTCCTTGATGCCTTCGAGCCCGTTCAGCGCCTCGCCCTGGTAGAGCCGCGCGCGCGCCTTCGTCGCCCGCGTCGCGTAGATGTCGGCGTGGATCGCAAACGTCTCGCCGACCTTCACGCGCTCCGGCATCTTGAGCTCGCGCACGGCGACCTCGGGCGGCGCGGGCCTGCGATACGGGATCGTGAAGAGCTTGATCCCGAGCTCCTTGGCGCGGTTCGACTCGGCGAGGATGTCGCCTTCGGTCTGCACGCCGTCCGTGAGGAGCACGGCGCGCTTGAGGTAGCCCTGCGGATAGAGGCCGTACGCGAGCTGGAGCGCCGCCTGCAGGTTCGAGCCCGCGCCGAGCGACTCCGACTGCGCCTTGTCGGCGCTCTCGTGCCGCGTGATCGGCGGTGGTTTTGCGTTTTCCTCGCCCTCGACCTCGGGCACCTCCACGACGCGTGGCCGCTTCGCGAACGTGACGAGCTTGACGACCGCGTCCTTCGGCTTCTCGGCCCAGGCCCGTTGCACGGCCGCGCGCGCGTCGTCGAGCGCCTCGTCCGTGACGGAGTCCGAGACGTCGACGAGGTAGACCGTGCACACCTTCTCGGTCGTGGCCGTGCGCGCGAGGCGCGAGAGGCCGAGCGCGAGGAGCGCGACGAACGAGATGCGGAGCAGCACCGAGAGCACGCGCTGCGGCCACGGCAGATCGGCGAGCGACTGCGAGAGGACGCCGACGAACCACGGCGCGAGCAGGATCGCCCCGAGCATCTTCGGGTTGAGCAGCTCGTAGGTGATCCCGCCGCGAACCCACGTCAGCGTGGGATCGGGGTGCAGGAGGACGAAGCGCCGATAGGCCCAGAAGAGGAGCCCTGCGAGCGCGACGCAGGTCGAGACCCAAGCGATGACCCGGAGGCGCTTGTTCACACCGTCACCCTCCGATGGTACGTGAGCCACTCGATCGCGGTGACGAGGAGCACCGCGGCGAGCAAGTAGATCCAGATCTCGCGCCGCACGCCGACCTTGAACTCCCCAACGGGGCCCGCGGCGCGCCCGCCGACGACGAGCTCAGTTGCCGGTTTGATCACGCTCTCGGCCGGATCGACGAGGTTTGCCGCGAAGGTCGTGGTCTCGTCCGGGCCCGTGGACAGCTTGTAGAAACCCGCTTGCTGGCCGAGGAAGACCGCGCGGCCGTCCTTCACGGGCACCTCGCGCTTCGTTCCATCGGGCAATTCGAGCGTCGCTGTCGCCGCCGCGGACGAGGCCGGGATCTGCCAGACCGTGCCCGTGCGGAACGAGGAGATGTACTGCACGTCCTCCTCGACGAACTCGTTGATCGTGTTGAGCAAAAAGAGCGGCCAGGAGATCCGGAGCGGGAAATCGCTCTCGCGGACGTCGAAGCCGAGCGCGACGAACTTCACCCCCGCGCGGCTGCCGGCGATGAGGATCGGCCCCTTGTAGCTCTTGCCGATCACCTTGTCCTCCTTCTCGCCCTTCAGCGGACGCGCGCGCCCAATGTTGACGTCCGAGAGGACCGTGTAGCGGAGGATCGGGTGCTTCTCGTCGAGCTCGTCGAAGCCGAGCCGATAGTTCGGATCCGTATCTTCGACGGGCTTGCCCACCTCGAACGGCACGTTCTCGCCCGAGGGGTTCAGGTAGAGCAGGCTGCCGCTACCCGGCGCGACGTTCGGCGTCACGCCGTCGAAGATGGTCACGTCGAAGTTGCCCTTGGCCGGGTAACGCGACGGATCGATCGACGTGACCTCGAGATACTCGTCGAGCAGGAGCGCGGCTTCGAGGAACATGTTGCCCGTCGTGACGACCTGCACGCGGGCCCGCCTGCGCTCGGGCAAGAGCGCGAAGGCGTGATCGTCGGCGGGCAGATCGTCGCGGCTGCCGTTCGCGTAGGCGATCTTCGCTTCGAGCGTCTTCGATGCGCCCGAGAGATTCGGATAGAAGCGTGGCAGCCGCTCCTTCGGCCCGAGCCGGATCTGCGAGAGGTCCGTGAGCTGCCCGTCGCCGAAGAGCGAGAGCTCGACGTCGACCGGCTCTTCGTTCGTGTTCGTGACCTCGAGCATCACCTCGTAGCGGCTCTTGTCGAGCGGGTAACGCCGCACCGAGAAGCCCGTGATCGCGACGTTCGTCGCGCGTGATCCGATGGGCAGGTACGAGATCCGCACGTCGCCGAGCTCCACGGGCCCGGCCCCGTCGACCGCGGGGCCGAGCGCGCCGTCGGACACGACGATGATCTCCGGCGAGGAGAGGCCACGCAGCGTGTCGGCCCCGAAGCGCAAAGCCCGCGCGAAGTCGGCGCTCGCGTCCGTGGCCTTGATCGACGCGACGGCCGCTTCGAGATCGGGGATCTCGCTCGTCATCGTGGAGAGCGGCGTCACGGCCGCATCCATCTGCGCGATGAGCATGCGATCGCTGCCCGAGAGGCCGCGGACCATGCGCTTGACCTCGTCCTTCGCGGCATCGATGCGCGACGGTGCGGCGTCCGTGGCCTTCATGCTCGCGCTCGCGTCGACGAGCACGATGATATTCCGGCCTTCGAGGATGTTCGCCGCAGGGCGCGGATCGCCAAGCGCGAGGAGGAGGAGCGCGAGGAGCGCGAGCTGCAGGAGGAGCGAGAGGAAGCGCTTCAACTGCGAGAAGAGGCTCGTCGCCTCCTTGTCGCGCAGGATGCGCTCCCAGAGCTTCTCGAAGGGCACGGCGACGGGACGCCGGCGCAGCTTCAGGATGTAGAAGACGACGACCACGCTGCCGGCGAGGGCGCCGATCTGGAGCAGGGTCGCGAGCGGGACGCCGACGAAATGCATGGCCTACCGGAGGAAGCCGCCGCGGCGGAAGACGCGGAGGATGAGCTCGTCGAAGGACACGTCGACGTCGGCGCGGAAGTAACTCACCTGGCGCGTCGTGCAGAACCGCTGCACCTCGTCCAGGTACCCGTCGTACGCCTGCTGGTATTTTTCGAGCACCTTGGCCGTGACCGTGACCTCGCGCTCCGTGCCCGTCTCGCAGTCGTACACGCGCACGTCGCCCTTGATGTCGGGCCGCGCGTCGTGCGGATCGACGAGATGGATCACGTACGGCTCGAAGCGGTTGAAACGCAGCACGTTGATGCCGCGCTCGAAGCCCTCCGGATCGTAGAGATCGGTGAGCAGCACGGCGAGTCCGCGCCGTTTGTGCTGCGCGACGAACGTCTTCATCGCCGTGCCGAGGTCCGTCGGGCCCTCGGCCTTCACGCCGTTGAGGAAGCGGAAGATGCGGAAGATGCGCGCCTTGCCGCGCGTCGTCGGCATCCGCCCGCTGATCTCGTCCGTGGCCGCGACGATCGCGATCCGATCGAGGTTCGCGAGGCCGACGTACGCGAGCGCCGCACAAAGCCGCTTCGCCTGCCGGAGCTTCTCGCCTTCGCCGAAGCCCATCGACGAGGACGTATCGAGGATGAAGTAGATCGCGAGATCCTCTTCCTCCTCGTAGAGCCGGATCAGCAGCCGATCGAACTTCTGGTAGGCGTTCCAGTCGAGGTAGCGGATGTCGTCGCCGGGCGCGTAGTCGCGGTGATCGGCGAACTCGATGCCCGAGCCCGTCTTCTTCGTCCGCCGCTCGGCGCGCATCGCGCCCGAGAAGACGCGGCGGCTCACCATCGCGAGGAACTCGAGCTTGCGCTGGAACTCGTCGTCGAAGAGGTCGTCTTCGCCGGCCGCGCCGCCGCGGCGCAAGGACGGCTTGTCGGGCCGGAGCCCCAGGAACTCGAGCACACCCATGGCGAGGACGATCCCTACTCGGTATCGGGGAGCTGCTTCATGATCGCGAGGAGGACGTCGTCGGTCTTCACGCCCTCGGCCTCGCCCTCGAAGTTGAGGAGCACGCGGTGCCGGAGCGCCGGCAAGCACACGGCCTTCACGTCATCGACCGACGCCGCGAACCGCCCCTCGAAGAGCGCGCGGATCTTCGCCGCGAGCAGGAGCGCCTGCGCGCCGCGCGGCGACGAGCCGAACTTGACGAAACGCTTCACGAGATCGAGCGACTTGCCCTCCGGATGCGTCGACTGGAGCAGCCGCACCGCGTAGTCCTGGACGTGCCGCGCGACCGGCACCTCGCGCACGAGCTTCTGCATCGCGAGCAGCCGCTTCTTGTCGACCACCGGCTTCGCCTCGGGCGCGTCCATGCCCGTCGTGCGATCGAGGATCGCGTGCAGCTCCTCGCGGCCGGGGAACGGCACGTGGAGCTTGAAGAAGAAGCGATCGAGCTGCGCCTCGGGGAGCGGATACGTGCCCTCGCTCTCCAACGGGTTCTGCGTGGCGAGGACGAAGAACGGCTCTTCGAGCGTGTAGCTCGTCTTTGAAACCGTGACGCGATGCTCCTGCATCGCTTCGAGCAACGCGCTCTGCGTCTTCGGCGTGGCGCGGTTGATCTCGTCGGCGAGCACGATGTTCGCGAAGATCGGGCCCTTGCGGAACGAGAGCGAGCGCTGCCCGCCCGCGCCCTCGTCGATCATCGTCGTGCCGAGGATGTCGGCCGGCATCATGTCGGGCGTGAACTGGATGCGCGAGAACTGGAGCTCCAGCGCCTGCGCCATCGTCCGGACGAGCATCGTCTTGCCGAGGCCCGGCACGCCTTCGAGCAGCGCGTGGGAACCGGCCAGCATGCACGTGAGCACGCCGTCGACGACCTCGCGGTTGCCGACGATGACCTTCCCCACCTCCTCACGCAGCCCGCCGATGCTCTTCTGAAAATCGGCGACCTCGGCGCGCGCGAGATCCTTGTTTTTCTCGGCCATCTCTTCCCCTATCGTTCTACTTGGAAAAACCAATCGTGCCCGCGCGCGCCGCTCACTCCCTGGGTCGAATGAGCTGGAAATAGCGGTGCACGTAGAATCGGTACCCGTCGGGCACCTTTTCTTTGTTGATTTGCTCCTCGGCGACGGTCCTGTACTGCGTGAAGACCTTCTTGTAGCCGCCGCCCCGGAAGCCCTTCTCGGCCGCCGCGAGGATCACCTCGCTGTTCGAAGGACCGCCGCCGGAATCGAGCCCCTGGGCCTGCACGTCCTGCGTCCCCATCTTGGGATCGGTGCGCTTGCCGGCGATGTCGCCGTCGTGCCCCGAGCCGACGCCCTTACCGCCCGGCTCCGTGCCCTGACCGCCCTGCCCCTGGCCCTCGCCCTGGCCTTGCCCCTGGCCCTCGCCCTGGCCTTGCCCCTGCCCCTGCCCACTGCCTTGCGAGAGCACGAGCATCTTCTTGCCGCCGGGGCCGATCACCCACTGTTTGCCCTGACCACCGCTCTGCTGGCCGCCGTTCTGGCCGTTCTGACCATCCTGGCCCTCGCCATCCTGGCCCTCTTGACCGTCCTGACCCTCTTGGCCTTGGCCTTCCTGACCCTGGCCTTGTTGCGGCTGACCTTGCCCCTGCCCGCCCCGCGCGCGTTTGCCGAAGCGAAGCATGCGGGCCATGCGCTGCTTGCCCGATTGCCCCTGCTGCCGGAGCATCTCGCGCAGCTCTTCGAGCCGCTGCCTTAGCTCTTCCTTCTCCTTCTCGGACATCTCCTCCTGCTGCATGCGGTTGATGTCCTCGGCAGCCTGTTCGAGATCCTCGGCGGACGCGCCGAGCTCGCGCATCAGATCCTCGGCCGCCTTCGCGAGCGCGCGATCGAGTTTGTCGAGCTGCCGCCCGAGGCGTTCCTGCTTCTCCGCCTCGCGATCGAGCCGCTCGAGCTCGCGCTCCTTCTTCTTGAGCAGGCGCTCCTCTTGCTCGTCCTGCGGGCCGCCGTCCTGCTCGTTCTTCTTTTGCTTCTTCTTGAGCAGCTCCTCGCGGGCCTCGGCGCGCTTCTCGTTGATCGCGGCGAGCGCCTCCTTCTGCCGATCGGAGGCCTTCTTCAGCGCGTCCTTGAGCCGCTCGAGCGAGGCCTTGTCGGGCTTCTTCTTCCCGTCGCGCAGCCGCTCGGCGAGCTCCTTCAGGTCCTTCTTCGCCTTCTCGAGGTCCTTCTTCTTCAGCGACTCGCCGACGGGCTTCGAGAGCTCGCTCGATTCGAGGTCCTTGCCCATCTGCTCGAGCGCCTCTTCGAGCGCCTTCCGATCGGCCTCGGCGCCCTTCAGAAGGTCACGCTCGATGGCCTCCATCTTGCGGAAGGCCTCGGTGCGATCGAGCCGCTTGTTCGCGATGTCCTCGACGAGCTGGTTGAACCTCTCGATCGCGGCCTGCACCTCGGGCGTCTGATCCTTCTTCGCGAGCTCCTTCGCGGCCTCGCGGAAGAGCTCCAGATCGTCGTCCGAGAGCGCGACCGCGTCGATCGTGCGGAGCTGCGGCGGCGCCTCCTTGATCGGCGTGCGGATCTCGAAGAGCGCGAGCGCGACGGCGCCGATGCCCACGAAAAGCGCCGCGAGATAGTCCGAGGGCAAACGGATCGGCGCGGCCTTGCTAGGCTTCAGATCCCGCGCGTTCTCGACCGCGTCATCGATGGCGACCTCCATCAGCGGCGTGCGCTCGGAGGTCTTGATCGCGTCGAACGCGAGCGCGTTCGTGAGCCGGTCGTGGAGTTTGTGATGGCGATCGAGCGCGATCGTCCCGGCCCGCGGCGGGAGCTTTCGGAGGAGCCCCACGAGCGCCACGGCGACGACGGCCGCGGCGGCGCCGATCAGGATGTGGCGCGCGCGCTGCTCGGAGAGGTGGTCGGGGAACAACTTGCGGCACGCGAGGGTGCCTGCGACGACGGCAAACGCCAGCGTGAGCGCGTTCGGCACGTAACGTACGGCCCGCGCGATGCGCAGCCGGAGCGAGACGATCGCTGCGGCGCGGCGGATGCGAGAGAGCCCTTGGGTACGGTGATCGCTCACGGTAGAAGTCGCTCCGATCGCCCCGGGAGGACCGATCGCCGGGTGGTGAGGGGCGTCATTGTAGCTGTTGACGTTTCGAGCGCTCGTAAGTTCCTAACCTTGGGAACGCGCCGCGCATCGCGATCTTACGCGCCATGTGCCTGGATGATTCCCCCACGGCGCAAGCACGTTCGGGGCTGCCCCCTACCCGCCTCCAGGAACCTCGCAGCTCGCAAGCAGCCACAAACGACGAAGGGCGCTTCGGACGAAGACCGTCCGCCGCGCCCTCCTCGTGCCGGCCCTCGTGTCGTCAGCTCGATCGACGCGCGGCCGCGCGGGGCTTCTTCGCCGTCGACTTCCGCCCCGCCGTCGACTTCGCCTTCGTGGGCGCCGCCTTCTTCGTCGCAGCCGCCTTGCCGCCCGAAGCCTTCTTCGTGGCCTTCTTCGCGGCTGCCTTCTTCGCCGGCGCCGCGGCCTTCGCGGCCGGCTTCTTCGTGGTCTTTGCGGCCTTCGCCGTGGCCTTTCCGGCCTTCTTCGCGGCGGCCTTCTTCACCGGCTTCTTCGCGGCCTTCTTCGCGACGCGCGCGGGCTTCGGCGCGGGCGCGGGCGCGGCTTCCTCGGCCGGCTCCTCGTCGAGGTCGGCGTCGTCGAGCGCGCGGCGCGCCGGCATCTCCTTGCCGTACTTCGCGAGCAGCTCGCCGATCTTCTCGTCGAGCTTGGCGAACTCGAACGGCTTGTCGAGCCACCCGTCGGCGAAGAGCGGCGAGGTCATCGCGTTCATGCTCTCGCCGATCCCCGTGAGCATGAGGACGGGCGTGTTCGCGAGCGTTCCGCCCGCGGCGCCCGGTGCCTTGACGAGCTTCGCGACTTCCCAGCCGCTCATCTGCGGCATCATCACGTCGAGCATCACCAGATCCGGGTGATGCTGCTGCGTCAGGCGCCAGGCGGTCTCGCCGTCGGCGGCATCGTGAACCTGGAAGCCGAGGGTCTTCAAATGCCGCGCCACCAGGCTCAGCATGGCGGGCTCGTCCTCGGCGACGACGACGGTGAGAGGCTTCGTGCTGGTGCTGGCGGACGACATCGTTTCGGGATGAGAGTACGCCGAAGGGGAGAAGGTCAAGGCCTACATGCGCCGGGCACTTTCACCGCAGCGCTTCGGAGCCCCGGCGCAGGCGCCCCGGCCCGGAAGCAACGAGGACGCCTGGACATTCCCGATGCCGTCGTAGAGTCCTGCACCTACACGCGGACGCGCATCGGGGAGCGCCGGACGAACTTCGCCGCGACGTACCTCGTTCCCTCGGACGCAAACTCGGGCGAGCATGGAGGCGCACCATGACCACCCAGGACCTCGCCGCCGTGAGCGGCGCCACGGGATTCATCGGCTCGGCCGTCGTTCGCAAATTGCTCGACGCGGGGCGCAAGGTACGCGCGCTCGTCGAGCCCGGCGCCAATCCGAAAAACCTCGCGGGTTTGCCCGCGGATCGTGTCGAGCAGGTCGAGGTCGACGTCTGCGATGCGAAAGGCATGCGCAAGGCACTCGAAGGCGCGAGCGCGTTTTACCACCTCGCGGCGATCTACAAGGTGTGGATGCCCGATCCGACGCCGATCCACCGCGTCAACATCGAGGGCACGTTGACCTCGCTCCTCGCGGCCCGCGATGTCGGCGTGCGCCGCGTGATCTACACGTCCTCGATCGCGGCCGTCGGCTTGAAGGAGGACGGGACGCCCGCGGACGAGTCGACGCCGTGGAACCTCTGGAACATCGCGAACGACTACATCTCCTCGAAGTACCACGCCGAACGGGTCGTCACGCGCCTCGCCGAGGCGGGTTTTCCCGTGGTGATCGTGAACCCCGCGTTCCCCTTCGGCCCGCGCGACATCGGGCCCACGCCGACGGGCGGGATCATCCTCTCGTTCCTCCAGGGAAAGATGCCCGGCGTGGGGAAAGGCGGGTTCTGCGCGGTGGACGTGGACGACGTCGCGACGGCGCACGTCGCGGCCGAGACGCGCGGGCGGTTCGGCGAGCGGTACATCCTGGGAAACCACAACGTCACGTTCCGCGCGTTCCTCGAGCTCGTGGCCGAGGTCTCGGGGAGGAAGCCGCCGCGGCTACCGATCCCCTCGGGCCTCGCGCGGACCATGGCCGCAGGCCTCGAATTCTGGTCCGATCACGTGAGCCACGCGCCGCCGATCGCCACGTACAAGAGCGTCCGCTACATGCAGGAGTACGCGTACTTCAGCGGCGAGAAGGCGCGGCGCGAGCTCGGCATGCCGTGTACGCCGCTCCGGACCTCGGTGGAGCGCGCGGTCGAGTATTTCCGGACGAACGGGATGGTCTAGGCGGCGCGCGCGAGGGTGATCTTGTCGGATTGTCCGGCCGCGTAGAAAGAGCGAAGCGCGCGGCGCATGCGATCGAAGTGGCCACGCCGCGCGAAGGTCTCTTCGAGCCTGCCGGCGAAGCGGGCGGCGAGATCGTTCGCGAGGCGGTAGCGATCGCCGCGTTCGGTGCCCGGCGGATGGAGATACTCGACGGCTTCGAAGAGCCGCGCGCGGATGCGGGCCGCGCGGTCCGGATCGAAGCGGCGCGCGGCGAGCGGGCCGTGCACGAAGAGCACGTACTTGTCGACCTCGGCCTGGAGCTCGAGCTCGAGCTGCGTGACCGGCAGCTCACGTCGCGCACGCTCGGCCAGGCAGAGGAAATGGCTCACTCCCTCCACCACCTGGCAGAGCAGATCGAACGGGAGGTTCTTCGATTCGAGCGCCGCGCGCGGCAGGTGGAGCAAGAGCGAGACGCCATCCTCGTCCTCGCGCACGAAAAGCACCTCGCGCCCTTCGTCTTCCGACGCGTCGATCGGCCGGATGAAGTCCTCCACCGAGGGCGCCTCCGGGATGCCGTACGTGCCTTCGAGCGCTGCCTGAATGCGCGCGGGCAGCGAGGGCGCCATCAGTGGACGCCCTCCTTTCCACGCACGGGCACGAGCCCACGCGCGCCGAGCTCTTCCGCGAGGCGTGACGATCCCGTGCGCAGCCAGCGCTCGTAGAGCTTGAGCAGCCCGCGCTGGCCTTGCGCGCCCTTTGCGATGGCGCCGTCGGCGACCTCGTTCAGGACCTCCACGAATTGCTCGAATCGGTCGGCGAGCTCCGACAGGACGTCGTGGGTCGCGCGCTGGCCCGGCGTGCGCAGCATGGCCGAGGCGTTGTCGTACGCGGTCGCGCCGACGCGGATCACGTAGCCGCGATCGATGCCGCGCAGCTCGACATGGCTGCCGAAGAAGCCGACCCCGTAGAGCACGCCGTCGCCGAGCGCGCGCAGGCGCCGGAAACGCGTGGCCCCCGAGGCCTTGAGCGCGTCGTGGAGCTGGAAGGCGAGGGGTCGGGAAAAAGCCGACTCGTTTTCCTCGCTAGGGTGGGCATAGTCACAGAGAACACCGACGAGGTAATGAGACGCCGCCGCGGAGGCCTCCATCTTCCGCGAGCGCAGCGCATCGCCAACGGCGCTCATGAAGTAGTCAGAGATACTGGGAGAGATCGCAATGCTGGTTGTACGGCTCACGGGGCACCTCGTCCTGGACGGGGCGCCTCGGGACCGGGATCCAGCAGGCGCCACGCGCCCGGTTGAACAGCTCGTCCTCGAAAGACCGGAGACAGAGGCTTCGCGGACGGCTCGGGGCCGGACGCGGGCCTCATGAACGGAATCTACCGCAGCGGGCGCACGACGCCCAGCGGACGGCAGATGGTTTTACGTGGGATTCCGAGGATTTGTGGCCACCCCCAGGGGCGGCTGCCAGCGATCGCGAAGGCCGTGATTTGCAGCCGCTTGACAGCCGAACGACCATGACTATCTTCCGCGCCGTTCGTTAGCACTCACCCCCCGTGAGTGCTAACAATCGAAAAACCGCAAGCTCATCGGGCATGTGGCGGGGGCGCCCACAGATGAATGCGCGCCCCGCGCCTGCCCATTGCGAATGGGATCTGGTGGCTCTCGGCCACCCCCGGAGGGTTTCACGATGGCGACGAAGATCAGGCCGCTGCAGGACCGCGTGATCGTCAAGCGACTCAAGGAAGAAGAGAAGACCAAGGGCGGGCTCTACATCCCGGACTCCGCCAAGGAGAAGCCCGTGGAGGGCACGGTCCTCGCCGTGGGCAACGGCAAGGTCCTCGAGGACGGCACGGTGCGCAAGCTCGACGTGAAGGAAGGCGACCGCGTCCTCTTCGGAAAGTACTCGGGGACCGAGGTGAAGCTCGATGGGGAAGAGCACCTCATCCTGCGCGAGGACGACATCCTGGGCGTGATCGAGTCGTGACGCGGGCCGTGGCCCCCTGAATTTTGGAGATATCGAGATGGCTGCCAAAGAGATCATCTACAACGAGTCGGCCCGCAGCATGATCCTCGCGGGCGTCAACGCCCTCGCCGACGCCGTGAAGGTCACGCTCGGCCCGAAGGGTCGCAACGTCGTCATCGAGAAGAGCTTCGGCTCGCCCACCGTGACCAAGGACGGCGTCACGGTCGCGAAGGAGATCGAGCTCGAGAACCGCTTCGAGAACATGGGCGCGCAGATGGTGCGCGAGGTGGCCTCGAAGACGAGCGACATCGCCGGCGACGGCACCACGACGGCGACGGTGCTCGCCCAGGCGATCTACCGCGAGGGCTCCAAGCTCGTCGCGGCGGGCCACAACCCGATGGAGATCAAGCGCGGCATCGACAAGGCGGTCGAGGCCATCGTCGCGAACCTCAAGGGCTCGGCGAAGCTCACGCAGGACGCGAAGGAGATCGCCCAGGTCGGCACGATCAGCGCGAACGGCGACCTGACGATCGGCAAGCTCCTCGCGGACGCGATGGAGAAGGTCGGCAAGGAAGGCGTCATCACGGTCGAGGAGGCGAAGAGCGCCGACACGACGCTCGACGTGGTCGAGGGCATGCAGTTCGACCGCGGCTACCTCAGCCCGTACTTCGTGACGGACGCCGAGGCGATGAAGTGCGTCATGGAGGACGCCTACATCCTCATCTCGGAGAAGAAGATCTCCAACATGAAGGACCTCCTCCCGGTCCTCGAGGCGATCGCGAAGCAGCAGAAGAACCTGCTCATCATCGCCGAGGACGTCGAGGGCGAGGCGCTCGCGACGCTCGTCGTGAACAAGCTCCGCGGCACGCTGCACTGCGCGGCCGTGAAGGCGCCCGGCTTCGGTGATCGCCGCAAGGAGATGCTGAAGGACATCGCGGTCCTGACCGACGGCCAGGTGATCGCGGAGGAGCTCGGCCTCAAGCTCGAGAACGTCACGATCTCGGATCTCGGCCGCGCCAAGACCGTGATCATCGACAAGGACAACACGACGATCGTCGGCGGCCAGGGCAAGAAGGACAAGATCAAGGCGCGCCAGCAGGAGATCCGCGCCCAGATCGAGCACACGACGAGCGACTACGATCGCGAGAAGCTCCAGGAGCGCCTCGCGAAGCTCGTCGGCGGCGTGGCCGTGATCAAGGTCGGCGCCGCGACCGAGACCGAGATGAAGGAGAAGAAGGCCCGCGTCGAGGACGCGCTCCACGCGACCCGCGCGGCCGTGGAAGAGGGCATCGTCCCCGGCGGCGGCGTCGCGCTCATCCGCGCGCAGGCCTCGCTCGGCTCGCTCGAGGTGAACGACGAGCAGCGGTTCGGCGTGAACATCATCCGTCGCTCGATCGAGGAGCCGCTCCGCCAGATCTCGGCGAACGCCGGCGAAGAGGGCTCGATCGTGGTCCAGAAGGTTCGCGACGGTCAGGGCTCGTTCGGCTACAACGCCGCGAGCGGCGAGTACGGCGACCTCCTCGCGATGGGCGTCATCGACCCGGTGAAGGTCGTGCGCTCGGCGCTCCAGAACGCCGCGAGCGTGGCGAGCCTCATGCTCACCACCGAGGCGCTCATCGCGGAGCGTCCGAAGGAGGAGAAGGCGGCGGCAGGTGGCGCGCACGCGGGCCACAACCACGACTTCTGATCCGACGGGCGTCGTGACACCCACGACGCAATCGTGAAAGCACAGCGAAGGCCGGCCCTGTGAGGGGTCGGCCTTTTGCTTTCCATGGCGCACGAACCCGACGATGCAGCGCGCCATCGAGGCCGGAGCCTTGCTACAGTGGAGGCATGTGGGATCGGCGGCACCTCTCCGGGTTGGCGAGCTCCGCCTTCCGGGCGCTCGGCCGGCTGGTCCATTACCTCGATCTGCACGAGGCGCCGCGGGCGGCGAGCGCGATGGCGTTCGACGCGTTCCTCAGCATCATCCCGCTGCTCGCCGTGGCCGGCTGGGCACTGCATCGGCTGCGCGACGCCGCGGCGGAGCTGCTCGGCTCGCTGCTCAGCGCGGCCCCGCCGTCCGTCTCGGCCGCGCTCGGTGAGGACTTCTTCCGCATCTCCGACGCGAAGGCCCTCGTGCTCGCGCCGCTCGGGCTCCTCGCCTTCCTGTGGGTCTCGTCGGCGGGCGCGGCGACAGCGATCGGCGTGTTCGAGACGATGTTCGTGTGCACGCCCCGTCCCTGGTGGAAGCGGCGCCTCGTGGGTCTCGGGCTCGTGCTCGGCGCGATCCCGGCGGTCGGGATCGCCACCTTCGTGGGCATCGTGTTCACGCGTGTGACCGGCTCGCTCGGCGACGCGCTCGTGGCCGCGCTCGGGCCTGGGGTGATCCTGATCGCGCTGGTCGCGGGGTTCTTCCGCTTCACGATCACGCGTCCGCCCACGGTGCGGAGGCGCGTCTGGCCGGGCGCGATCGTGACCGTGTCGCTCTGGGCGATCGTCTCGACGTTGTTCTCGGTCTACGTGCGGAGTTTGGCGCGGTACGCGACGCTCTACGGCACGCTCGCGAACGTCGCGGTGCTCCTGTTCTGGCTCTGGCTCCTCTCGATATCGCTGCTCGTCGGCGGTGAGGTGAATGCGCAGCTCGAAGGCGTGCGCGATCCGCACGACGACGCGCCCGAGCGCTGGCTCTCGCCGAAAGCCGAGGGGCCGCGCTCGATTCAGCCGCCTCCGCCGCCGGCGTCGGTCTTGCGACCGAAGAGGACGGCGTCGAGCGAGTAACGGCCGCCGCCCGTGAGGGCGAGCGCGAGGCCGAGGATCGAGAGCAGGAACGGATACTCGAAGGCCCCGCCCTTGGCCGAGCCGAAGTGCGCGGCGTCCGCCATGTGCATCGAGGCCCAGGCGACGACCATGTTGAACGCGACGACCGCGGCCGCGGGGCGCGTGAGCAGGCCGAGCATCACGCAGACGCCGCCGAGGAATTCGGCGAGGGTCGCACACCAGGCGAGCAGCGTCGGCGCCGGAAACCCCTTCGCCGCGAGGCCACCGGCGAGCCCGGCGGGGCCGGCCGTGAGCTTGGAGAGCCCGTGCGCGGCGAGGAGCACGCCCGTCGCGAGCCGGACGAGCAAAAGGCCCAGTGAGCCCGTGCGGCTCGGATCGGGATAGAGGAGGGATCGGAACTTCATGTCCGTGGCGTAGCACGGCGCACGCCAAGCGAGGCGAGAGCCGGGCGAGCTACGCGGCGGGGCGCACGAATGCGACGTGAGGGGAGGACACGCAGGAAAAACGATTGGCTCGAAAAACCGTTTTCTATTTGAGGATCGTCTCGCAGCCGACCTGGATGTCGACCTTCGCATCGGTGGCGGCGCCGAGGCCCTCGCAGGCCTTGCCCAGGAGCTCAACCTTGCCATCCGGGGTGTAGTCCCAGCAGCCGTCCTGCGGGCACAAATCCAGCGGATCCGTGCGCTTCTTCAGGTTTTGTAGCATCCCGTCGAGCGTGAGGTTCACGTTGACCTGGTTCTTGTCGATCTGCTCGCCGGGCGGCGGGGGCGGCAGGTCGTAGATGCAGCCGAGCGCCTTGCCGCGGACGTCGGCGATCGCCTGGGCCAGCGCGTCGGCGTTGAACTGCGCGCCGTTCGAGAGATCGATATGGCAAGGTTTGGCAGGGGCGGCCCCCCCTTGCGTGAAGGTGGCGTCCTTCGAGCAGGCCGGATCCACGGTGTCCGGCGAGCCGCTGACGGCGTAGGTCGAGAGCGCGAGGAGCATGTTGTAGGGCGGCGTGGCGAACCCGTCGACGGCGACGCCCGTGCTGTTCGAGCCGGGCACGCCCACGATGAACGTGAAAATGGGCTTGTTCGGGTCGGTGCGCGCGGCCGCGATCAGCGTATTGACGCTGTCCGGGTACTCCCAGTCGGGGCAGCTGTAATCGTCGGCGTACCCGGGCCGGGTCGGGCTCGCGACGGAGGTGCACGAGAAGCCGCCGTCCGTGATCAAAACGAGCATGCGCCGGGCGATGTTCTCGGATTTCAGCGATTCGTAGCCGGCCCGGAGAGCGTCGTAAATCGGGGATCCGTCGTCGCCGTTGCTGAGCGGCGGATGGGCGACGAGCCAATCGTACATCTGGCGGCGCACGCCGGTCGGGGCGTTCGTCTTGTCTTTCCCGGCCGGCGCGACGGGCACCTGCGGCAGGACGGAGACGCCGCATGAGACACCCGGGGCGAGGAGGGCATTGCACGTCGCCTGATCGAGCCCCACATAGGCGCAAACGCAAGGCGGGGGGTTGACGAAGCTCGACGGAAAGACCGTGAGGCCGAGGGACATCGTATCGAAGACGTCCTTGTCGATGGCCGATTTGACCGCGAGTTGCGCCGTCCCCCACTTGGACGATTTGTTCATGCTGGCGCTCGCGTCGAGCACGGTGAGCATGGCCGCGGGCGCCTGCGTGGCCTCGGCCGTGAACTTCGCGCAAGCCGGGCCGCCGCCGCCCACGCCTCCGCCGAATCCACCAACGCCGCCGCCTCCAGGCCCGACAGGACCATTGCCCGATCCCCCCGAGCCATCCTCGCCGCCTTCTCCCCCGCTGCCAGGCCGACTGTTGCCGCCCGCCGCGCAGCCTCCCCCGAGCCCGATTCCAATCGAAACGAAAAGCCCCAGGCTCACGCCGAGCCACCGCAGAACGCGCCCCATCGTTTCCTCCTCAGTCGTAAGGAAAACGACCCGAGCGTATCAGAAGCCAGACCTCGAAATCGACCACGACGAGCGCGCTGTGAACGAAATGGGCGGATCGCGTCGCGACGCCCAGAACACACGCCAAAGAGAACGCTCGGCAGCGGAACCCCCCCTTGCGCGGGAGGTAACTTGGCCCACCATTGCTTGCTCGATGGCGACGGCACGCAGCGCTCCGGATTCCTCGCCCCTCGGGACGCCTCCGGCCGAGCAATCGGCGCACGCAGGGCCGTTCACGAGGACGCACATCGACCTCGCCGCAGCCCGCGCCGGCGGAATCGCCCGCGGCGGGGTGCGCGAGGGCGAGCTCTGCTTCCTGGGCTCGCTGCACGAGCTCGTCGCCATCGGGCTCTACCGGCCCGCACTCTCGGCGCTCGTCTCGGGCACCGGGACGCCGGCCCGCCCGCCGATGGATCGAGCCTACCTGCTCAAGATCCTCGATGAGGAGGTGGGCCGGCAGTTCGGCCACCCGCTGCGGCCGGTCGTCGAGCTCGTGCTGAACGCGATCGACGCGACACCCGAGCACCCCGCACGCGTGGACGTACGGGTGCGCGAGGGCGTGGTGACCGTGACCGACGATGGGATCGGCATGGATCTGCGGACGATCCTGTCACGTCTGCTCGTGCCGTTCGCCACCGACAAGCGGCCAGGCCTGGACCTCGGGCGCTTCGGCGTGGGCTTCTTCTCGGTCATCGGCCTGGGGCTGCCCGATCCGGCCAGCCTGTCGATCGAGGTGGAGACGGGTGACGGTGCGTCGGGCTGGTCGCTGTCGGTGCTCGCCGACGGACCGGAGCCTTCATCGCTCATCTGCGCGATCCGCAGGCTCACGCCGCGCGCCGGGACGCGCGTGCAGGTGCGCTCGTCGCTCATCGAGGCCGAGTCGCTCCGCGCGTACCTGCGCGACGCGCTGCACTTCTTCCCGAAGGAGCGCGCGATCGTGAACCTCGACGGCGTGCCGTTGAACGACGGCCGTTACCTCTCGGGAGGCACGCACTTCACCGACCCGCTCGCGCCCGAGGATCCGAGTCGCGTCGCGCGCTTCTACGTGGGCGGCCGTTCGCTCGTGACGGGGATCTGCGCCGCGACGTACCACGCCGGCGTGAAGGTCGAAGGCTGCCTAGCGATCCCGGAGCTCGCGCTGATCGACTTTCCCTCCGCGGTAGAGCTCACCGAGGGTCGCGACGCGCTCAAGCCTTGCCGCAACTTCCGCGCGACCGCGGCGGCGTTCTACCGCAAGCTCACGGACCTCGCCCGCGCCCCGGGGACGACCCGCAAGACAGCCGATCGCCTCGCGGAGGTCGCCGCGCAGATCAGCGCGCTGATGCTGCAATCCGCGGCGTGGAACGAGGTCGCGCCCGAGCTCGCGCGGGCCTTGCTCGGCCCCGATCGGTACCTCGTCGGGCCGGAGCGGCGCGAGCCTCTCATCGGCTTCCTCGGCAGCAACGTGGAGAGCCGGCTCTTCGTCCCCGAGAGCTTCTGGGCCGAACGCGAGTGGCAAGGGTTCATCCCCGGCGAGCGGGAGCTGCTCGCGCGCGAGCTCGAGATCGATCACGCCGAGAGCCTCTCGAGCCTCGCGCGTCGCCGCCCAGATCTGCCCGGGATCCTGGAGCTCGCGCGTCGATCCGAGCGGCCCGAGGCCGTCCCCGTGGCGCTCGCGCGCGGCCGCAAGAACGCGCCGGGTCCGCTGCCTTGCCTCGGGACACGTCATGCGCTGCTCGTGCGCGAGGACGCGCCTGCGGTCGCGCGGCGCGTGGGCTGGGCGGAGCAGTACGCGCTGCGCGTCGCGTTCGATCGCGCGACGGGCATGCGTGAACCGGATCTCGAGCGCGAGCTCATCGTCAGCGAGCCGATCGGGGTCATGGGAGCGGCGTAACCGAGCGCGCCTCGGACGGTGGGGAAATCAGGGGGGAACCGATGACCGAAGTCTACGCTGGCCGTCTCTCGGACCTGCTCCTCGTACGCGTGCATGGTCGCTCCGCGGCCTACCTCGCGGCGAGTCGCGCGGCCCGCCCGGGCATCGTGGAGGCTTGCCGCAGAGAGGCGACGGTCCCCGATCTCGCCGAGCGGATCCTCTCTCGCACGATCTACGCGCAGAGCGCCTCGCGCATCGCGCCGCTGCGTGAGCTCGTGCAGAACGCGCTCGACGCCTCGCCGCGCGGCTCCGCGATCGACGTGCAGTCGGGCCTCGGCGGCACCGAGATCATCGTGACGGATCGCGGGCGCGGCATGACGGCCGACGAGGTCCTCGGCGATCTGCTCGTCCCGTTTCGCAGCGGCAAGGAAGGCGAGGAGCTCGCGATCGGCGAGCACGGCATCGGCTTCTTCAGCGCGCTCGAGATCGCGCCGCGGCTCGAGGTGAAGACACGCACGCGCACCGAGGGCCACCTCCTGCGCGTCGAGCCACTCGGCAAGGGCCCGCCCTACGCCGATTTCGCCTGGTCACTTCGGCCGCTGCCGCACGTCGAGGGCTGGACGGGCACGTCGGTGCGGCTCCTGCTCGACGAGCCGATCAGCCGCTCGGTCCTCGCCTCGGAGGTCGCTGCGGCCGCCTCGTTCGTCGATCCCGCCGTCGCTCGGATCTACGTCGACGGTGTGCTCATCAACGTCGCCCGCACGCGCATGCGCCGCGTCGCGCGCGCGCACGTCGCGGGCCCGCTCACCGGCCCACTTGGCGAGCTCTCGATCTGGGTCGGCCGCGGCGACGGCGCCTTGCCGCACGTCACGATCACGCAGCGCGGATTGCTCGTCGCGGTCCGCCAGGATCTCTTCACCGCGCCCGAGCTCTCGCTCCACCGCGACCTCGCGCGGGCGATCGTGTCGGCGGGCTTCGGCATCGTCGTCGAGCTGCCCGCCGAGGTGCCGCTCAACAAGGGTCGATCTGCGGTGGCCGCGCATGCATCCGCGGCCGTCGAGTCCGCGCTCATCGCGGCGTTCGAGCGCTTCGTGCTCCACGACGCGCTCTACGATCGCGAACTCCTCCGCGCCGTGGATCATCGCCTCTCGTCGGTCCTCGATCGCCTGCTCTGTGCTGCGCTCGCGGGCCAGCCCACGCAGCCTGCGACGGCGAGCGCACCCGAGGAGCTCACGGAGGCGACCCGCTCGTCGAAGCCCTGGCCGCTCATCACGCCGCCGAGCTCCGTGCCGCCGGAGTCCGAGCGACGACCGCAGCGGCGCCCCACGGTGGCCGCGCCCGAGGAGGTCGTGCGGTTCGCGGACGCGCTGCTCGACACGCCGGCCATCCGCGTGCTCACCATCGACGACGAGCACGAGCAGCACCCGCGCATCGTCACCTTGCGCCATCTTCTTGGCGCTTACCGTGCGGGCACGCTCCGGCCTATGGGCGAGCCGCAGCTGCCGGGTCGCACGTACATCTCGCTCGACGATCCGCTCGCGGACGCACTCTGGCGGCGGCTCGTCGCGACCTCCGCGGCGGCGGCGGCGGCGAGCTCGCAGGACCGTCGGGGCCGACGCATCGGCGCGCTCGCGATGCAGCGCATCGATCGGGAGACCTTGCTCGCGACGGCGAAGGCGGTGCCGGGTGTCGATGCGCTCGCGGCGGCGATGACGGTGCTCGAGGGGATCGACGCGGCGATCTCGATCGCGGCGGAGCTCACGCCCTCGCCGATCTCGGTGCATCAGGATCTCTACGGCCCGGACGAGATGGCGCACACGGACGGCAGCGGCATCAGCGTCAACCTCGCGTCGGCGCGGGTGCGTGCGCTGCTCGTGTCCGTGCTGCAGCAGGACGATCCGGCGGCGTTCGGGGCGCTCGTGGATCTGATGCTGCACGAGAAGACGCACGTCTCGCTTGCGAGTTACGTCCCGCATGCGAACGCTGAGCACGGGGCGAGTTTTTACCGGCGCAAGGATCTCCTGCGGCGACGGCTCCTCGAGTCGATGGCGCGGGGCCTCGTGGGCGATCCGTCCTCGTGGCTCCCGGCGGCGCGGCGTGGACTTTCGTCGGTTGCCCTACCTGCGCCCGACGTCCTTGCTGCCACGTTCCAGTCCGTACCTTCGGTCGCTGCCTGACGGTTTTTCCCGTCCGCCCCCCTGGTCCTCGCCCTTCGGAGGCCCAGTCTCACACAGTCCGGCACATGGATGCGCATGTGCCGGCGATCCAAATCAGCATCTCAATTCACACAATTAGATCACAAGAGTCATCCGAAGCGAGATGACCCACTGTTCGTCCGGTTTTCCGAGCGGGTCTGTCGGACCTGATCGGCGAGCTGGATGCTTTCTTGTGATCGCGTGCGATGCCGCGTATCCTCGCGGTGCCCGGAGCCCCTTGGCGGGGATTTCTTGGCTAGCATCGGGGTCCGTTTCAGTCTATCCTGCCTTGGTTCAAGGTATTCTGCGGAACCCGGGGCGGGTCCATGGACCGCACCCGGCCTCCGCGACCTCGTAGGCACACGCCCCGGGGTGCAACGTCAACGCTTGGATTTCCCGCCGATTTTTCACGCGATGGTCGAACCGACGGTACACTCTGCTTCTACCCCGCCGAGCTGGCACGTGGGTTCGCCCGCTGTCCTGCCTGTGCGAGGGCGTGTGCAGACGGTGGGTGGCGGGTGTCCCCGCGCCGGCCGCGCAGGGTTGGGTCCGCATCACAGGGAGGTTGGTGTGAGTCCAGGTCAATCCAAGGACAATGAGGTGCTCTAATGGGTCTCATCCAAGAAGTCGCTCAGACCCACAGGCCGATTCTGGGAAACGACATTCCGCTGTTGGTCTTTCGCGTGTTCCGTCACTTCTCCGCGGGTTACGTGGAGGAGGTGCTGGGACGCGGGGCGGCGGTCGTTTTCCAGAACGGTGGTAGGGAGCTCGGCAAGGAAGCCGGCCAGATGCTGTACAAGCCGAGCACGGACGAATACCTCAAGGAGGTCGTCCAGTTCGTGCGCGATTCACGTATTGGCATTCTCATCCCTCGCCAGCTCGACGACAAGCTTCTCGTGGTGGACCTGGACGAGTGCATCACGTGCGCGGGCATGGCGAGCATCTCGAAGCGTATTTGCCACTTCGAGGTCGGCTTCGTCGCAGGGATCACCGAGGTCCTGATCAAGAAGAAGCCGAAGGCGTACGAGACGAAGTGCGGCGCCAACGGCGAAGGTACGTGCCAGGTGACGGTCGAATTGGGCTAGACGACGCCGCCACGTGGTGGTGGCGGCCTCGCCCACTCACCGGTTTTCCGATAGGCCCTCGGCGTAGGACGGTGGCCCGAGGGATTCCGGAGAGCAGTGCGAGAGGGCAGAACATGTCCCGGACGCGGCGCCCGGGTTGATTGATGAGCTCGAGCACGAACTCGGGCTCGGCTTGCCCGCACAGGAGGAGACGTGGCAGCTGGAAGTCGAGTCGAAAAAATCCAGGAAATTCTTCGCAATCTTCGTTCGGTATCGCCCGACATCATCGGGTCGGCCATGGTGAGCACCGACGGCTTCATCATCGCCTCGCTGCTCCCGAACGAGATCGACGAAGAGTTGGTGTCCGGTATGGCCGCCGCGCTCCTCGGTGTCGGTGAGCGTATCGCCCACGAGCTCATGGGTGGCGCCATGGAGCAGACGTACGTGCGTGGCCGTCAGGGCTACGTCATCCTGAACGCGGTCGGCGCGGAATCGCTGCTCATCGTGCTCACGACGCCGGACGCGAAGCTCGGCCTCGTGTTCCTCGATATTCGCCGGCGCGTGACCGAGCTGTCCAAGATCGTATGACGGCGGCCTGATTTGTTATGGCTAACTCGACTGGAAACGCTCGGCTGGCCTTTGGTGGGCTGCTGCTCCTCGGTCTCACGGACCTCGGGCTGATTAACCTCAAGCTCGCGCCCGAATACGCCGAGGAGCAAGCGAAGCAGGCCCAAGTGACCGGGGCACGGCCGGGGGGAACGACCTCGGCGCAGGCCTCGGCGCAAAGGCCTACGGCCACGCCTGGCCCGAGCGTCGCCGTCGCGCCGCCTCCACGACCGACCCCCACGCCCGAGCCGCCGACCACGGCGCCCGAGCCCACGGCGACGACCTCCGCGCTGCCGGTGGTCTCGGTGGCCACAGCGACTCCGCCGGCCCCCACGGCGGAGCCCGAGCCCACGCCCCCGCCGACGAAGCCCACGCCCCCGGCGGTGGCTTCCGGCGACAAACCCGCGGCGGTCTCCGACATCCTCTTCGAGATCGATTCGAATCTCTTGACGTTGTCGGCCAAGAGCACGCTCGACGAGGTCCTCAAGCAGCTGAAGGCGAACCCGAGCCTGCGCATCCATCTCCGGGGGCATTCGGATCAACTCGGATCGCGCGAGCACAACCTGGAGCTCAGCCGCAAGCGCGCCGCGGCGGTGGAGAACTTCTTCCACGCGAACGGCATTCCGCACTCCAGGATCACGACCGAGGCCGTGGGCGGCATGAAGCCCGCAGATGCCTCGAACACCCCCACGGCCTGGAGCCTAAACCGGCGCGTCGAGATCGAGTGGCGGTAGCCGAGGACTTGAGGAAGGAATGGACCTGATCCAATCGATATGGCTTTCTTCCGCGGCTGGAGCCGGGCTGTTTTTCGGGGCCGGCCTGCTCGTGAGCAGGGCGTTCCCTTCGAAGAACGGCGCCGCCGCGGATACGAGCCTCGTCCAGGCCGAAAAAGAGGCACGCCAGCAAGCCGAGACCCAGCTCGCGACCCTGCAGCAGCAGAACGCCGAGCTCTCGCGCTCGGCCTCCGAGGCCGCGGAAAGAGCTCGCTCCGAGGCCGCGCAGAAGGCGCAGGGTGAAGCGCAGAAGCTCCGCGAGCAGGTGAACCAGCTTCAGGCCGAGGTCAACCGCGCGCGCGCCGCTGCGAGCGGTCCTTCGCCTGCGGAAGCCCAACTGCGGCAGGAGAACGCCGAGCTCCGGCAACGCGTGGCCGCGGCCGATCAAGCCGCGCAGGCCTTGCAAGCCGAGCGCACTCGCGCCCACGACCTCGAGCAACGCCTGCAAGCCGCGATGGCCCAGGCGCAAGCGGGTCGCGGCGATGATGGCGCGCGGCAGGATCTCGAGCGCCGTCTCGCCGAATCGAACGCGCAGGTGCAGGCCGCGCAGGCGCAGCTCCGCGAGGCGCAGGCGCAAGCGAATCAGCTTCGCGCGTCGGCGCAGCGGGTCGAGCAGCTCACGGCGGAGAACGCGCAGCTCAAGACGCGCCAGGGCGGCTCGGACAAGCTCTCGGCGGAGCTCGCGACCGAGAAGGCCAAGGTGCAGCAGCTCCAGACGCAGGTCGCGGCGCTGCAGAAGACGGCCGAGAGCACGAGCAAGCTCGCGCAGGACATCCAGGCCGAGAAGACCAAGGTGCGCGACCTCGAGCAGAAGCTCGCGGCGGCGCAGAAGTCGACGGGCGACGCGGGCAAGGTCGGTCAGGAGCTCGCGGCCGAGAAGACGAAGGTGCAGCAGCTCCAGGCGCAGATCGCCACGTTGCAGCAAGCCGCGAACGAGGCGGCGAAGCTCGGCATGGAGCTCGGCACGGCGCGCGCGAAGGTGCAGGACCTCGAGGCGAAGCTCAAGGCGGCCTCTGCCAGCGCGCCCGCGGCGGCGAGCGGCGGCGGCGCGAGCGCGGCCGAGGCCGACAAGCTGCGCAAGGAAGCCGAAGCGCTCAACAAGAAGAACAACGAGCTCTCGCTCCGCGTGCGCACGCTCGAGCAGAAGGCCGCAGAGCTCGACTACTACGCCAACGAGAACAGCGATCTCCGCAGGCGTGTCGAGGAGCTCGAGGCGATCGCGATCGAGGCGAAGAACATGCGCCGGCGCATCATCGACCTCGAGGCGCAGGCCTTCGCCATGACGGCGGCGCGCTCGATGGAGAAGGCTCCGCCGAGCCAGGCGCCGATCAGCACCGCTCCGATCAGCTTCCGCAACACGGACAAACGCCTGGAGACGCTGCTCGAAGAAGGCATGAGCTCGCTGCTCCGCGAGGACACGGGTGGACGTGCGGTCGTGCTCGCGGATACGCGTGGTCTCGTGATCGCGGCAGCTGGCGAGGTTCGGTACCAGAACGAGCTCGCGGCCGCGGCTTCGGTCGTGTCCGAGGTGAGTGATCGGGTGAGGAACCTCCTGCCGATCGCCGAGCCTCACGTGATCCACATCCTCGACGTGAACAACGTGGTCATGCGGACGCGATGGCTGCGGTGGTCAGACGAGACGCTGGCGCTCAGCGTCCTCGGCTTCCGCGACGAGGCGCCGGATCCGGCCGAGGAGAAGGTCGTGAAGACGGTCACCAAGCTCTTTGGCTACGGTTGACGTTCAAGCCGCGGGGGTGGCGCGAGCGTCGTAGAATGGACGATCGCTGCGCCTACGCTGCGCCTCCCCCCTCCAAACCATGAGGAAAAACCGTCCCAACGTACCGTTTTCATCGGGGACCACCCTGCTCGACGAGATCGGGGTGGGTGTCGTGATCGTGGACGAGGGGGGCGAGGTCGTCGTGACGAACCGCGTCGCCGACGACCTGATCACGCGACGCGCGGGCGGCGCCCCGCTGATCAACAAGATCTTCGAGCACGTGGAGAACGTGCTCGGGCGCGACGGCCCGCCGCGCACGAAAGAGCTCACGGTCGAGGCCTTCGACGAAGCCGGCAACAAGACCATCGTCGGCTACCGCCTCATCCGCTCGAACCGGCTCGGCACGATCATCTCCATGCACGACGTCACGGAGACCGAGCGCTTCCAGGCCGAGCGCAGGCAACTCGAGCGGCTCTCCGAGGTCGGCAAGGCATGCGCGATGGTCGCGCACGAGATCGGCAACCCCCTCGCCGCGATCAAGGCGACGATCCAGTCGATTGAGCACGAGGCCGCCGAGGCCGGGCTCGGCGATTCGCTACACGCGGTAAACCGCGAGATCGACCGGCTGAACAACATGCTCGGCCAGCTCCTCGGCTTCGTGCGCCACCGGCCGCCCCGGCGCACCAAGGCCGATCTGCCGACCATCGTGAACCGCGCGCGCGGCGCGGCCGAGGGGCGGCTCAACAACATCCATTTCAGCACGCGCTACGGCCTTTTGCGCCCGCTCTGGATCGATCAGGACCAGCTCCAGCAGGTCCTTTTGAACCTCTTCATCAACGCGGCAGACGCGATGCCGGAGGGCGGGGAGCTGAAGGTCCACGCGGGCATCGAGGACGAGCGGATGGTCCTGCACGTGGAGGACACGGGCAGCGGGATCCCGGAGGAACTCGTCGACAAGGTCTTCGACTCGTTCTTCACGACCAAGCCTACGGGCACGGGGCTCGGGCTCTCGATATGTTATCGAATCGTGACCGACCACGGTGGCTCGATCACGATCGGCGGACGGAGCGGAAACGTCTCGGGAACGTGCGTCACGATCACGTTGCCCATCATGACCGGCAGGTAGAACAGCCATGGCTCAACGACGCCACAGAGTGCTGATCGTCGACGACGAGGACGGGATCGTCCTCGCTCTCCATCGGTTCCTGTACCAGGACAACCATCGATACGACGTCCTCCTGGCCAAGAACGCCGAGGTCGGGCGGCAGATCCTGCGCGAGACGCCGATCGACGTCCTGGTGACCGACGTCCACCTGCCGGGCATGAGCGGCATGGACCTCGTCGTCTGGGCCGCGGTGGAGACGCCGGACACGCGGGCGATCGTGATGACCGCGTTCGATGTCGCGACGATCCGCGACAAGGCGCACGCGGTCGGCTGTCTCAAGCTGATGCGCAAGCCCTTCGACCTGCACGAGCTCCGCGCGGCGCTCCTGCAGGCCATGGAGACGCGTGACAGCCTGCTCGGGAGCCTCTCCGAGCTCTCGGCGGTCGACGTCATCCAGATGCTCTGCCTCGGCCGCAAGACGACCGCGCTCCGCATCGCGCGTGGCCAGGTCTCGGGCATCATCCTCATCCATAACGGCGACATCGTGCACGCCGTCTGGGACAACATCGTCGGCGAGGAGGCGGTGCACGAGATGATCGCGGTCGAGGACGGCGTCTTCAACATGGCGCCGTTCCCGCCGGACTTCGAGCGCACGATCAACGGCGACTACCAGCACATCCTGATGGAGGGCGTGCGCAAGCTCGACGAGAAGGCGCGCTTCGGCCCGTCCGACGACGATGCGCCGCGTCCCTCGGTGCGGCCCGGCCGCATCACGCAGCAGCAGGGCAGCAAGGACGACTGGGACTTCGGGCCGGACCCCGGCTTCCAGCAGAAGGCGCAGATCCCGACGAACGCGCGTATGCGCCTCGACGCGCTCAACGCGCCGCCGGTGCCGCGCGAGCTCTCGTCGCAGGCGTTCCCGCCGCCTCCTCCGCCGCCTCCCCCGCCGCCTCCCCCGCCGCCGCCTCCCCCGCCGCCCGAGGAGACGCCGGAGGAGATCGCCGCGCGCCTCAAGGAGCGCGAGGTCGCGACGCTCATGGATCAGGGCTTCACCGCGCTGCGCAACGGCCAGCGCGAGGACGCGCGCAAGTTCTGGCAGCAGGCGCTGGAGCTCGACCCGGGCAACCGCCGCATCGAGCTCAACCTGAAGAAGCTCGACCAGGATCCGACGAAGCGATTCTGACGGATCGCTTCGGGCTCGAACCCTTGGGCCCCAAATGAAGAATGGCCCGGCTGTTTCGGCCGGGCCATTCTCGTTTTTGCGCCCCAGGCGGCGCGTTTACTCCTCGGCGTCGGCGACGGCCTGCGCCATCACGCCTTCTTCCTTGCGCGGGGCGGGGCGAGCCGGCGGGGGCTCGTTCTGGTAGGCGCGGCGCGTGAGGCCGTAGTCCGTGAAGGCGAGCATCACGAGCTCGCCGTCGCCCGTGTTCTGCGTCTGGTGGAGCGACCAGCGGGGCACGAAGACCGTATCGCCGGCCTTCACCTCGACGGTCGACTCGTTCACCTGCACGCGGCCGGTGCCCTCGGCGATGTGGAGGACCATCTCGTGGGCGTGCTTGTGCCGCTCGTTGACCTTCCCGGGCGGGATGCGGACGATGCGGGTGTCGAGGATCTCCGACTTGAAGGGGATTCGCTCGACGGACTCGTTTTCGTAGCTCGCGACGCCGCGCTGGCCGGAGGCGAAGCGGATCTGGCTGGACTCGGGGAACTGGGGGGCGAGGGAGCGGCGCGCCTGGATGCGGCTCAGCACGCCCTGGAGCTTCCGACCCTGGATGGCGTCGTAGAGGCTCTCGAAGAAGCGGTGGCGCAGGCTCAGCGCGTAATTCATCGACGACAGGCACGTGTTGTACCAGTCGGGCGTGTGCATGTAGGACAGCATCATGTCCTCCAGCGTCGCCGCGTGCTCGTCATCGCATCCGATGTGAATGCGGAAGAAGGTCAGGAACTCCTCGGAGATCCCGGCCTTGAGCATGCCCTCGACCATGATCGTATACATCCGCGAGACGATGCCCTCGGTGCCGAGCGACAGGAACGAGGAGCCCGCGGCGGGGTGGGAGCGCAGGCAGAAATCGAGGAATTCGCGCACGAAGAAGCGCGAGGCGTCGAGATAGTCGGTCTTATCGATGTCGATTTCGAGCCCATCGCGGAGGAACTTGCGGAAGATCTCGGCGTGGCGTTTGTCCGTCTCCTGGCCGCCGCCCTCCTCCCACAGGTTCTCCGACAGCCGCGCGCGATGGTAATCGTTGTCCGAGTTCGCCATCAGCGCGGCGAGGTATCGGGTGAAGTTGCGGTTGTAGAGGTAGTACTGGCCGAAAAAGAACTGGAAATCGGCCTTCGTCAGGTGCCCGGCCGTGCACGCTTTGAAGAAGCGGTTCCGCCAGAACGGGTGCTCGGCCTGGGCTAGCTTGAGGTTGTGCAGCGCCGCCTCGGCGCCTTTCCGATCGGGGTTGTTCACCCCCTCCTGCGTGGTCACGAAGGCCGGCGCGCGCGACGAGGGTGGCATGGCATCCCAGCCCACATTATTGGTTTCATGCTTCGCCTCTCCGGACATACAATTCTCCTCGATCGGCCAGGGTTTGGCGCCGCAGCGCGATATACCGTCGCGCGCTGCGATGCGTCAGGCGGCTCGCCCGCCGAAAACATATCGGCAGGGACGAATAGATAAGATCGAATCTATACCGTTTCCGGTCGCCGAGCGAGGCGTTTCACGACCTTACACCAAGAAATGGCCACGCAGCTGGAACGGGCCCTCAAATGCATGGGATCCCATTCAATTTTAATCCATGGGATCCCATGTATTTAAATGAATGGGATCCCATTCTTTTCACTGACAACGCACAACTCCACGTACCGCCAGCGGCCTGGCGCGAAAAACCGATGTGGTGTGCGTGGAACGTTAGAATCGTGCCCGCGCGGGTCGGAGCACGATTCTGGCAATCAGACGGGGCGCTGGGCAGCGATCGTGGCGTCGGCGCGCGAGAGTTTCGCGTTCGTTCGCGATTTGTTGTCGACAACGCTGACGACGTGAATGCCCTGCGGGGTCAGTGACAAGGACACCATGCACACCATCGTCGCCGTGAGCCCCTCGCCGGCCACGGCCACGAGCGATCCGGGCCTGCAATCCGCCGCCGAGGGGCGGATGCGGCTCCCGAGCGGCGTGTCGCGGAACGTGCGCACGACGTTCACGAGATCGGCGGCCGTGCCGAGGACGACGATCGGGCCCTTCGGTTCGAAGTCGGCGAGCCATCCAGGGCCGAAGGACTCGACCACGCGCGCCGGCGGCAAGCGGCGCAGGAGCATCGTGTTCGCCTGCACGACGAGCCGGTCGACGATGCGACCATCCGCCGAGCCGCGCCACTTCTCGAGCGTCTCCTCGACGGGCTTGCCCTGTTCCAGGCGGATGAGGCGACGATCGATGACGCCGCCCAGCGTGGCCGCGCCAGAGTGCTCGACGATTTCCACGGTGCCGAGCTGGCTCCACGCCGTGCGCGTTTGAAGCGCGCGCGCGAGCTCCTCGGTCCAGGCGAGGGCGGTGGGTTCGAGGTCCGTGGCGTTCGTCATCAGGGCACATCCTATCCAGGTTCGGGGCGGATGGCGCGAGGTTCCGGCGTCCCCTGGGGCCGGATGTCGGGTGCCCCCCGCCTTACATGCTAAGACTGCCGGCCATGACCGTCCTTCAGGTCTCCGGACTCGGCTTCGGGTACGGCGCAAATCAGCTCTTTCAGGGGGTGACGTTCTCGCTCGCCCCGGGGGAGAGGGCCGCGCTCGTGGCGCCGAACGGCGCGGGAAAGTCCACGCTCATGCGGCTGATCGCGCGGGAGCTCGTCCCGGACGCGGGCTCGGTCGTGATCAAGCGGGGGACGCGGGTCGCGTACGTCCGGCAGTCGCACGAGCTGCCGAAGGTCGGCACGGTGCTCGAAGCGTTCCTGTCGGGGTTCGACGAGCTGCTCTCCTTGCGGAAGGAGCTCGACGAGGCGTCGCACGCGGCCGCGAGCGGGACGAAACAAGCGCTCGATCGGCTGGCGACCGCGACGGACAAGTACCACCTGGCGGGCGGGGACGCGCTGGAGCGGCGGGTGGAAATGCTCGCGGCGCACCTCGGCTTCTCGCACGAGGACATGGGCCGCGCGCTCGGGAGCCTGTCCGGCGGGGAGCGAGGGCGGCTGCACCTCGGCGTGGCGCTCGCGAACACGCCGGACCTGATCTTGCTCGACGAGCCGACGAATCACCTCGACATCGAGACGATCGCCTGGCTCGAGCGGCACCTCGCGGGTCTGCCGAGCGCGATGCTCGTGGTTTCGCACGATCGCGCGTTCCTCGACGCGCTCTGCCCGATCACGATGGAGCTCGGGCGGCGGAGTTTCCGCGTGTATCCGCTCGCGTACTCGCGATACGCGGAGGCGCGGGAGGAGGATCTCGAACGGGAGCGCGAGCTCGCCGAACGGCAGGAGGCGTTCGTCGCGAAGACCGAGGAGTTCATCCGGCGGAACATCGCGGGGCAGAAGACGAAGCAGGCGCAGAGCCGGCGGAAAATGCTCGACAAGATGGAGACCGTCGACCGGCCGGAGGACGTGTGGGCGCGGGCCGAGAAGGTCGCCTTCCGCTTCGTGCAGGCGCCGCGGAGCGGGGACATCGTGCTCGACGCGCGCGGGCTCGCGGCAGAGCGAGGCGGGCGGCAGCTCTTTTCGGACTTCGATTTGCTCGTGCGTCGCGGGGAGCGGATCGGGATCCTCGGGCAGAATGGGTGTGGCAAGTCGACGCTCTTGAAGATCCTCGCGGGCCGCGGCGCGGAGGACGATCAGGGCGAGGTCAAGCGCGGGACGAACCTGTGCGAGGGGTACTTCGATCAGCACCTCGGCTCGCTCGACCCGAACAAGACCGCGGTCGAGGAGATCCGCAGCGTGCGCGGCGACATGAACGTCGACGCCGCGCGGCAGTACCTCGCGCGGTTCCGGTTCTACGGCGACGACACGCTGCGCAAAGTGGAAGGTTTTTCCGGCGGCGAGCGGAGCCGGCTCGCCCTGGCCAAGCTCCTGCTCGAACCTCGCAATCTGCTCTTCCTCGACGAGCCGACGAACCACCTCGACATCCCGGCGGCCGAGATCCTCGAAGAGGCGCTCGCGAGCTTCGAGGGATCGGTGCTGCTCGTGTCGCACGATCGCCGCTTCCTCGACGCGGTGACCACGCGGATCTGCGCGTTCAACGGCGGCAAGATCGAGCTCTTCCCCGGCGGATACCGCGACTTCCAGGCGAGTTTGTCCCGGCCGGCCGCGCCACCCGAGGAGGACGACGACGCGCGCGAGGATGAGCGTGCGCAGGATGATGGGCGCTCGAAGCGCGCGGTGAAGCGGAGCGCGTCGACGGTCGTGGCGCAAGCGAAGGGGCCGGAGTCGCCGCTCGACAAGAAACGCGCGTTCGAGGCGGAGAAGGCCGCGTCGCGGGCGCTCGAGCGAAAGCGCAAGCGCGTGAAGGAGCTCGAAGAGGAGATCGCGAAGGGCGAGGCCGAGCTCGGGCGGATGCGCGAGGTGCTCAAGCAGGACCCGGGCGGGGACTGGGAAAAACTCGCGAAGATGGTGGCCGAGGAGCAAGCGCTCGCGAAGCGCGTGGACACGTCGATGACGGAGTGGATGACGCTCGGCGAGGAGCTCGCGGCAGAAGACGTGGGGAGGACGGCGTGAGGCGCCTCCGCGCCGTGGCGATGCTCGCGCTCGTCACGCTGGCGAGCGCGGCCGCGTGCTCGACCAAAAAGGAAGACGACGGCACGACGCCGCTCGCGACGACGGAGGAGCTGCCGGCGCTCGCGATCGGCGAGGACACGCCGAACCTCCTGCTCACGTGGATCGACGAGAAGGGCGACATGCACGTGGAGCTCAAGCCCGCGGACGTGCCGGCGGAGGGTCGATCGCTCGTGCGTGTCGTCGTGAGTGATCGCGAGGAGGGCACGAAAAGCCTGTTTTACGTCGTCGATCTGACGAAGAAGCGCGAGGACGGGACGTACGCGGCGCGGACGATGACGCGGCGCGCGTGGGAGTCCGAGGTGGAGAAGCGGCGGAGCGCGTACCTCGCGAAGATCGCCCCGCCTCCGCCGCAGCCCTCGCCGACGGGCGCGCCGAGCGCGGCGCAGGGGCCGAAAAAGGCGGACGAGCCGCCCGTCGTGGCCTCGGATCTGACGGTGATCGTCTACGGCGCGGACTGGTGCAAACCCTGCCACCAGGCGGAAGATTATTTGCGCTCCAAGGGAGTGCGCGTCGTGAAGAAGGACGTGGAGGCGAGCCCCGAGGCGGCCCGCGAGATGCGCGACAAGCTCGACAAGGCGGGCCAGCGCGGGGGCAGCATCCCGGTCATCGACATCCGCGGGCAGATCCTCGTGGGCTTCAGCACCCACGCCGTCGACCGCGCGCTCGCGAAGGCGTCCGCCGGCACGGCGCTCTGACAGCGGAAGAAGCCCAAGATCGTCGCTCTGCGCGTGCGCCCACGTTGCCCTCGCCAGGCGCCGGGCGTATACGAGCGGCCCCCCCGCAAGCCGGACCCGAAAGCGCGGGGATTTCCAGGAGCGAACTCCATGATCGACGTAGTCATGCCCCAGCTCGGTGAGAGCGTGGCCGAGGGGACGGTGACCAAGTGGCTCGTGCGTGTAGGCGACTTCGTGGCGCGGGAGCAGCCGCTCCTGGAGGTCGCGACGGACAAGGCCGACACCGAGGTCCCCTCGCCTACCGCGGGGCGGGTCGCCGAGATTGATGCGCCCGTAGGGGCGGTGGTCCCGAAGGGCGGGCTGCTCTGCCGCATCGACGAGACGGCGACCGCCGGCGCAGACGTGGTGCGCCCCGTCATCCCCGCGCCGGCCGAGCCGCAGGCGCCGAAAGAGACGAAGGCCGAGGCCGCGGCGCAGCCGCTCGGTTCGCCCTCGACGCGCAAGCTCGCGCGTGAAGAAGGCGTCGATCTGAGCCAGGTGCAAGGCACGGGCGAGCACGGGCGCATCACGCACGACGACGTGCGCCGCGTGGCCCATGCCACGCCCCCGCCGGCGCCTGCCGCGCCGGCGCCTGCCGCGCCTCCGCCGGCCCCCGCGGCCGTGCCCGTCGCGCCGATCGCAGCCGCGCCGGAGCTCGCGCAGCTCGTGCAGGCGGGCGGCGGGTTTGTCCCGCCGATCCCGGGTGTCGGGTACGGCGCGTACAAGGTGCCGCCGTACACGCCGCGACCGGGCGACGAGGTCATTCCGTTCTCGCGCCGCCGCCGCATCACGGCCGATCACATGGCGTACTCGAAGATCACGTCGCCGCACGTGGTCACGGTGGCCGAGGTCGATCTGCAGGCGACCACGAAGCTGCGCGAGCAGCACAAGGATCGCTTCAAGAAGGAGGGCGTGCCGCTCACGTTCCTCGCCTTCATCTGCGCCGCGACGGTCCGCGCGCTGCGCGAGCACCCGCACCTCAACGCGCGCGTGCTCGACAACTCCTTCGCCGTGCTCAAGGAGATCAACCTCGGCGTCGCCGTCGACACGCCCGGCGGCCTCATCGTGCCGAGCATCAAGCACGCCGATCAGCTCTCGCTGCGGGGCGTCGCGGCGCAGATCGACGATCTCGCCACGCGCGCCCGCGCCAACAAGATCACCGCGGACGACCTCGCCGGCACGACGTTCACGGTGAGTAACCCCGGCCTCAAGGGCAACCTCTTCGGCGGCGCGATCATCTCGCAGCCGAACGTGGGCATCTTGCGCATGGGCGAGATCAAGAAGCGGCCTGTCGTGGTGACGCGCGACGGCGAGGACGTGATCGCCATCCATCCGGTCATGTACATGGCGCTTTCGTACGATCACCGGATCGTCGACGGCGTGCTGGCGAACTCGTTCCTCTGGCGCGTCGCGGATCTTCTGAGCCGCGGGGAGTTCGAAGTCGGATGACTGCCGTGACGACCAAACCCGAGGGCCATCGCCCGCTGTCCGAGGTCGATCCCGAGATCGCCGAGCTCATCCGCCGCGAGGAGCGCGCGGAGGCCGACACGATCCGGCTCATCGCGAGCGAGAACTACGTCTCGCGCGCGGTCCTCGAGGCGACGGGGTCGGTCCTGACGAACAAGTACTCGGAGGGCTACCCGCACAAGCGGTACTACGAGGGCCAGCAGCAGATCGATCAGGTCGAGGAGCTGGCCAAGAACCGCATGAAGCAGGTGTTCGGAGCCGAGCACGTCAACGTGCAGCCCTACTCGGGCAGCCCCGCGAACCTCGCCGTCTACCTCGCGTTCGTGAAGCCCGGCGAGACGATCATGGGCCTCGGCCTGCCCGCGGGCGGGCACCTGACGCACGGCTGGAACGTCAGCATCACGGGCAAGTTCTTCACGAGCGTGCCCTACGGCGTGCGCGCGGAGGATCACCGCATCGACATGGACCAGGTGCGCGAGCTCGCGAGGCAGCACCGGCCGAAGCTCATCTGGTGCGGCACGACGGCCTACCCGCGCACGCTCGACTTCCCCGCGTTCCGCGCCATCGCGGACGAGGTGGGCGCGATCCTCGCGGCGGACATCGCGCACATCGCGGGGCTCGTCGCGGGCGGGGCGCATCCGTCGCCGATCGGGATCGCGGACGTCGTGACGATGACCACGCACAAGACGTTCCGTGGCCCGCGCGGCGCGGCGATCCTGTGCAAAACCGAGCACGCCTCCGCGATCGATCGCGCGGTGTTCCCCGGCCTGCAGGGCGGTCCGCACAACCACACGACGGCCGCGATCGCGGTCGCCGCGCGCGAGGCGATGGAGCCGTCGTTCAAGCAGTACGCTGCGCGCGTGGTGGAAAACGCGCGGGTGCTCGGCGAGGCGCTGGAAGCGAAGGGCTTCCGGCTCATCACGGGCGGCACGGACAACCACCTCCTGCTCGTCGACATGACGCCGAAGAACATCGGCGGAAAGCCGTACGCGAAGGCGCTCGATCGCGCAGGGCTCGTGGGCAACTACAACGCGATCCCGAACGATCCGCGCAAGCCCATGGATCCGTCGGGGCTCCGCATCGGCACGCCGTCGATCTCGTCGCGTGGCATGGGCCCGAAGGAGATGGGGCTCATCGCGGGGTGGATGGCCGAGGTGGCCGACCATCCGCAGGACGAGGCGCGCATCGCGCGTATCGCCGGCGAGGTGAAGGAGCTCTGCACGAGCTTCCCCGCGCCCGGCATCCTCTCCTGACAAACAGCCGCACAAAACACCACGGGGGCGCCGCTCGATCCGTCGAGCCGCGCCCCCGCGCTTTTCGCCTCGATCCGAGGCTACGTCATTTCACTTCGAGTAGAGCTGCGCCGCGATGACGCCCGATCCACGCGTCGCCTTGATGACGTACTTGGCCTGCCCCGCCATCGGCCACGGCCACTTGTAGCAATTGCCGCCGCCGCCGAGCGAGGCCTGCTGGCCGCTGCCGCTGTCCTGCGCGAGGACCGGGCTCATGCCGGGCACGGGCGTCGTGGCGACGAGCTGGATGTCGACCTCGCTCGGCCCCGCGCCGACGGCGAGCACCGTGTAGCACTTGCCCGGCTGGAGGTTGACGGGCTCCTCGAGGATGCTGCCCTCGGAGAAGTTCGCCGCGGCGACGTTGCCGTCGCGCTGCATGCCCGGGGCCGACTGCTGGGCGAACGCCGTGAGCGGCAAGGTGGCCGCGCCGGCGAGGTTCGGGTCGATGCGCTGCGCCTGCGCGCCGCTGCTCGTCTGGGTCGTGCCGCCCGTCGTCGTGGTGCCGCCCGGGGCGGGGAAGCCGGGGATCGTGGGGAACTGGAAGCCGCCCGGCTGCTGCGTCGTGCCCTGCGGGGCCGGCTGCTGAGGCGCCGGCTGCTGCTGCGGGTACGGCTGTTGCTGCGGGTACGGCTGCTGCTGCGGATACGGCTGCTGCTGCGGGTACTGCCCCTGCGGGTACTGGCCCTGCGGGTACTGCCCCTGCGGGTACTGCCCCTGCGGGTATTGCCCCTGCGGATACTGCTGCTGCTGGTAGGGGTTCTGCTGGTTTGCGGCCGTCTGGGCCGGCTGAGAGTCGTCGGACTTCTCGCAGCCGGTCGCAAGCGCGAGCGCGACGAGCAGCGCGGACGAGATGACGATGGTTCGATTCAAGGCGACCTCCTCGGGAGTCGGGCGAATGCTGGGTCCTACCCTATCAATCAACGCGGGCAGCCCGTGAAACTTACGACTGCCTTCCCGACGGATTGGACGGGCGTCAAGCAACAGCGGATCGGCCAAAGCCGTTTTTCGTCCCCACGCTCCCTCGCCCGCCGCGCACCAGGCCCCTGCCCGCCTCAGCAAAGTAACTTTAAATACTTGTTCATGAGCGACAGGAGCGGGGGGTCGAAGGGGACGGACGTTCCGCCCGGAACGTTCGGGCGCTGGTTCCTGGACGAAGAGCTCAAGCCAGGCGCGGGGATGGGGATCGCGGCGGAGCGCGCCGAGTACCACCTGTGTCGGGCCATCGCGAACCTCGAGCGCGGCATGCTGCGCGAGGCGCTCGACGACGCGAACACGGCCGCGCACCTCGACGCGTCGCTCCGAGCCCGCGCGCTCATCGTGGCCCGCATCTGCATCCAGCGAGAGATGGAGGAGCTCGGCGTGCCCGTGCGATGACCGAGGCGGAAGCCGCCCCGAGCGGCCTCATCGATTGTGGCCCCGCGTAGGCTTCGGGTGTATGAGCGCGACTCTGTCTCGCGCGGCGCACCTCTTGCGCCCCTCGAGCCTCGAGGAGGGTCCGATGACGCGTTCGATGGTGTGCATGGGGGCCGCTGCGGCGGCCGTGTCGATGATGGTCGTAGTGATGTCGGCGGGCTGCGGCAGCGAGCCCGAGACGCCGCCGCAGCCGGGTCCGGACGCCGGCTTCATGCCCCCGCCGCCGCCCCCGCCGCCCCCGCCTCCCCCGCCCCCGCCGACGGTCGCGGCGTGTGATTCGGTGCAGTCGCTGGCGCTGACGACGATGGTGGAGGGGCGCGGGAAGGTGGAGGCGCCCGGCATGAAGCCCGAAGGTGGGCAGCTCTGCATGGTGGTGCCCGAGGGGCAGACGGCCTCGACGCCGACGATGATGCTCGAGCCGGGCTTCTGTTACACGGTGATCGGGCAGGGCGCGGGCGGCGTGACGGAGCTCAACCTGGCGCTGACGCTCGACATGGCGACGGCGCTGCCGGCGCAGCTCGGCGCGCTCGCGGCAAACCCGACGCTCGCGGTGGATCAGGAGGCGGGTGCATCGGCGTCGATCGGCCAGAAGACGAGCTGCTACGCGTGGCCGTGGCCGGTGCCGGCGATGGTGAAGGTCAACGCGACGGCGAAGACGGGCACGGGGCCCGTGGCCATCCAGGTCTACAAGAAGAAGAAGTGAAGCGTCCCGCGGCGGCGCGGCTCTCCATCGGGTGAGGGCCGCGCCGCGCGTCGGCCCGGCGAATGGTTGGAGCCCCAAGGTTCGCGGGCTCGTTTTTCGAGCGCACAAAAAACGAACGGCCCACGCGCATCGCGAGGGCCGTTCGTCGCGCGCTGCTGCCGCGACGGGGAGCAGCGGTTTATCAGGCGAGAGCGTCCTTGATCGCCTTGATCGGGCGCGCACGCACCGACTTGCTGGCGGGCTTGGCCGGGAAGGTCATCGGCTGCTTGGTGAAGGGGTTGATGCCCTGGCGTGCCTTCGTCGCCGGCCGCTTCACCACCCGGAACTTCGCGAAGCCCGGCAGCGTGAAGACGCCCGACTTCTTCAGCTCACGGTGCCCGACCGTGACCAGAGACTCGAGCACACTCTTGACCTGCTTGCGGGAGATCTCGTCCCCAGCAGCCTCCGTGATCGCCTGGATCAGAGCGCTCTTGCTCAACGACTTCTTCGCCCCGCCCCCAGCACTCTTCTTGGTCGCCATTGCAAATTCCTCCGAGCTCCGCGTCGCGCGCGACCCCTCGCCGCGCGCTCAGCTCGGGTGAACCATACACGGCGTGCGTCGCGAAAAAAGCGAAATCTTCGGGGGGAAATAGCGATTTCGCCGCGGAGAGTCGCTCTACCAGGCGGTGAACCGGCCGAAAGAGGGGCGAGCAGCCGAGGAGAAGGACCACAAAAAGGCCCGAAAACCGCCTGAAAACAGGCCTCGGCGAGAGTTCGGCGCAGCAGCGGGGATGAAGGAGGAGGAGGGCGCGCGCCGCGGGGGTGTGCGGCGCGCGGTTCCAGAAGGGCGGAAAATGAGCCGGATCAGCCGCTCGCGAGCTCGTCCGCGAGGTCACGCGCGGCGTCGAGGTTCGCGTCCTCGGCGAGAGCCTTCTCGACGAGGAGGCGCGCCTTGCCGCGATCCCCCTGCGCAACCGCGAGCCTTCCGAGGTGGAAATACGCGAGCGCGCGGCCTCGCGACGTCGTGCCCTCGGCCGAGCCCGGCGTCGTGATCTTCATCATCGTGACCGCACGAAGCGCGCGCGAAGCGACGTCGTGCTCGCCACGATCGACCGCGAATTGACCAAGCTCGAGCGCGATCTCGGCGCTGGCCGCGTCGTTGTCGAACGCCTTCGAGAGCTGCTCGAACGCGGCGTCGTCGTTGCCCGACGCGCGCTCGACGTGCGCGAGCGCGCGGTGCGCAGCCGCGAGCGTCCTCGACCGACGGCCCTCGTACGCGGCGACGGCGTTCGTGGCGAGCGGGCGCGCCTCGTCGACGCGACCCGCCGCGACGTACGCCTCGGCGAGCACGATGACGGGCTCCCACGCGTCCGGCTGCCGGCGACGCGCATCCTCGACGAGCTCGACCGCAGCGCTCGCGCCCTCGGGCGTCGCGAGGAGCAGGCGCGCTGCGTGGAGCAGGAGCTCGACCGCGGCCACGCCCTCGACGTTCGCCGCCGCCGAAGCGATCGAGGCCGCCGCGAGCTGGTGATCACCCATCTCGCTTTGAGCCCCAACGAGCTCGGCGACGAGGGCGCGATCGAGCGGGTCGATATCGAGCGCGCGCTTCAGGATCTCGATGGCGCCCGGGAGATCCTGCTCCTTGTCGCGGAGGATCGCGGCGGCCTTGCGGAGGCAACCGACGCGGTCTTCCTTCGAGGTCCGGCCCTCGGCCTCGATCTGGTAGACGTCCGCGACCTTGCGGAAATCCTCCCGCGACTCGAAGCGCTCCTTCAGCTTGACGCCGAGGACGGTGCTCGTCTGGAACGCCCGGTAACCCGCTTCGAGCGCGCGATCCACGCCGTCCTCGTCGCCCTGCTCGGCGCGGATCGCGGCGAGCCGCTGCGCCGTGGCTTCCGCAGCCTCGCCCTTCTCGGCGCCGAGGAGTTTTTCGAGGGCGTCCGCGAGCTCCGAGGGATCCTCGGCCTTCTCGCAGATGCGCACGATGGAGCGCAGCGCGTCCAGATTCGTCGCGTCCCAGTCGAGGATGCCGTGGTAGGCGTCGCGGGCGCGGGCGGACTCGCCTTGCTGTTCGAGCAGCGCGCCGAGCCGCATCGAGAGCGACGCGACGCCCACCGTGTCCTCGCGATCCTTGGCGAGGTCGATGCGACGCTCGAGGAGCGAGGCGAGATCCTCGAAGCGACCCGCGGCCGAAAGCAAGTCGGAGAGCAGCGTCGCCGCCTCCTCGTTCGCGGGATCGTCGTCGAGCAACTCCGTGAGGGCCGAGATCGCCTCGTCGGCGCCGCCTTCACGCTTCTGCGCGAGGCGCGCGCGTTCGAGGCGCATGCGCGAGCGATCCTCGACCGTCTCGAGCAGCGGGACGACCTGCTCGATGAGGCGACCGAGGGACTCGTCCTCGCCGAGGCTCCGGTAGAGATCGGCGAGCGGACCCCAGAGGTCGCGATCGGCAGGCTCACGCTCGAAGAGCTCGGCATAAAGCCGCGCGGCTCCGGCGAGGTCGCCGAGTTTGTCGCGAGCGATCGACGCGGCCGCGAGCAGGTGGCCTCGCTCATCGCCGGGGGCGGACACGCGCGCGGCGCGCTCTTCGAGGGCACGCGCCTCGGCCCAGTCCTCGGCCGCGGCGCGCACCTTGGCGAGCGCGACGAGGGCCCAGAGGTCGTCCGAGGTATCGGCGACGCCCTCCTCGCGGGTGAGCGCGCGCCGCAGGACGGACTCGACGAGCGCCGTGTCCCCGAGCCCCTCGGCGACGGAGACGGCCTCGCGGTAGAGGTCGGCCCCGCGCTCGGGCGCGAGCAGGACGAGCGCGTCGACGAGCGCACGGGGGCGCTCGTGCTTGCGCGCGAAGCGCTCGAAGACCGGGGCGATCAGGGCCGCGTTCTCCTCGCGCTGAAGGCCGAGGCGGAAGATCGCCTCGGCACGATCGGGCGACGCGTCGAGCGAGAGAGCACGCTCGAGCGCGGGCACGCCGCGCGCCGCGCCGCCGGGCTCGCGCAGCGCGAGCTCGGCGAGGCGGTAGAGGCCATCGGCCAGCTCGGCCGGCGGAGCGCTCTCGCTCGCGGCAGCGATCCGCTTTTCGAGCAGAGCGATCTGCCCCTCGCGATCACCGCGCTGCTCGCAGGAGGCTTCAAGCGCGCGCCAGACCTCGTGGATCCGGCGATCGCCCGGCCGCTCCAGCAAGAGCGCCTCGGCGCGCCGGAACGCCTCGTCCGCCTGGGCCGCGTCGCCCCCCTCGCCGGAGAGCGCACGACCGAGGTGGAGGAGGAGGTCGACGAGCGGAGGATCGACGGTCGTCGCGGCGACGAGTTTACGCAGAGCGTCGAGGTACCTCTCGACCGCGCCGAGGCGGCGAGCAAGCCCGAGCGCCGAGCGATGCGCGTCCGCGGAGGTCGGCCGCACGGCGAGCGCGCGCAGCCATAGCGAGAGCGCGTCCTCGGCGCGGCCGAGGTGCTGCTCGTAGAGCGAGGCGAGCTCGGCGAGGACGGGCGCCGTGGCCGCCGCGTCGCCGCCCGCGCCCTCGAGCCGGAGCTCGAGCGCGCGCGCGAGGAGCGCGTGGTTCTGACGGCCGCGGAGGGCGCGCACGAGGCGATCGGCCTCGTCCGGGCTCTCGCGCGAGGCCTCGAACGCGGACTCCACGTGCTCGGCCGAGCGATCGGGATCGCCCTGGCGATCGGCGATCTCGGCGAGCGCGATGAGCACCTCGGTGCGCGTGACGGCGGGCGTGCCCTGCTCGTCGCGCAGGCGCCGCACCATCATGAGCAGCGAGCGGTACGTGCGCTGCGCCCGATCGAACTGGCCCTCGTCGAAGGACAGGCGCGCGAGCGCGAGCAGGATCTCCGGGTGCGTCGGGTCGATCTTGAGCGCGACGTCGAGCTCGGCGAGCGCGGCCTTGCGATCCCCCGACGACAGGAAGACCCGCGCCAGGTAGTAGTGCACGATCGCGCGGTCCTTCGGCCGACGGCTGCCGTACGCGTCGATGATCTGGCGAAGGATGTTCGAGGCCTCGTCCGAACGACCCGCGGCGCTCAGCGCGTCGCAGAGCGAGAGCTTGATCGCGCGATCGTCGGGCGTGAGCTGTGCCGCCTGCTCGAGCAGCGGGACGGCCGCCTCCGGCTTGTTCCGCTTCGAGAAGTGCAGATCGGCGGCCTCGCGAAGGAGGGCCGTGCGCTTCGCGGCGTTCTCGGTGTGCGCGGCCTCGATGGCGATGAGCTCGGCGAGCGGGCCCCACGCCTCCGCCTCGCGGTAGAGGACGGAGAGGCGAGCACGAAGCGGCGCCGGGTCGGCGACGCGGCCTTGTGCCTCTTCGAGGCGCTGCTGCGCGAGCGCGGGCTCGCCCGAGGCGATGTAGGCCTCGGCGAGGCGCAGGACCGGGTGCGGCGAGGCGTCGGCCGGCGCGTCCGTGCAGATGGTCTCGAGGACCTCCGCGGCGGCCGCGTGATCGCCGCGCGCCGTGAAGAGGCGCGCGAGCGCGTCGAGCGAGGCCATGTCGCGGTACCGCGCGGCACGGCGGTAATCGCTGATCGCGCGGGGGAGATCCCCGACGCGCGTCTCGGCGATGATGGCGGCCCGTCGCCACAGCTCGGCGGCCGCCGCCGTGTCGCGATCGGCCTCGCGTCGCGCCGCCTGATCCTCCCAGAGCGCCGCGAGTGCGCCGTGATCACCACGCTCGCCGAAGAGCTCGGCGAGTTTGTCGACGGTGGGCGCGTGCGAGGGGCTCTCTTCGAGGTTCTTGCGGAGCGACCCGATCGCGCGATCCGCGTCGCCCGACTCGACGAGCAGGAACGCGAGGTCGACGCGCAGATCGACGCGCGCGAGGACGTCGTCGGTCACGGAGATCTGGCGCTCGCGCAGGGTGAGGAGCTCGGCGCGGCGCCCCTCCTTGCGATAGAGCTCTTCGAGGCGCGAGCCGACGAGCTCGTCGGTCGGATCCTCGCCGAAGAGCTCCTCGTAGATCGCGATCGCCGGCTGCGCGTCGGAAATCTCGGCGGCAGCGAGGCGAAGCGAGCGGCGGCGCGAGGACTCGAAGGGCAGCTTCGCGCCGTCGAGGCAAAGCGCGACGACACGCGCGAGGTCACCCTCGTCGCGGCAGATGCGCACGAGGACGTCGAGCGCCCACGCGGCGAAGGTCGCGGCCTCGCTGAGCGGGTCCGAGCCCTCGCCGAGCCAGCGCGCTTCGGCCTTCTGAAGCATGGCCTCGGCGATGCTCTTCGCGAGGCTCGGGTCGCCCACGTGGTCGCTGGCGACCGTGACGGCCTCGCGGTGGAGCGGGAGCGCGTCCGCGGAGACCTCGCTGAGGCGCAGCAGCGCGTCGACGAGGGGCTTGCCGGGCGTGTGACGACGCAGCTCGACGAGCGCCGCGAGCATCTCGGCGTTCGTCGGGTCGTACGTGAGCGCGCGCTCGATGGCGATCTCGGCGGCGCGCGCGTCCCCGCGGCGATCGCGGTGCCAGAGCGCGACGCTCCACCAGAGGGCCCGCGCGACGTCGGGTGGGACATCGCCTTGCGCCTCGATCGCCGGGAACGCGTCGGCCACGTCGGCCCAGCGGTCCGCGGTCGCGGCGAGGCGCAGGACCTCGGCCGAGAGCTCGGGCGTCTTCACCGCGGCAAACGCGCGCCACACCGCGTCGAACGCCGCGGAGGGGTCGCTCCGGCGGTGCTCGTGCAGCGACGCGGTCTCCGTGAGGATCGCCGTACGATCTGCGGCGGACGTCGCGGCGGCGAGGCGCGGCTCGAGCAGATCGATGGTGCGCTGCCAGTCGCCCGAGGCCGCATACGCGGACGTGAGCACACGGACCGCGGCCGCGAGGATGGGCCGACGCGCCTCGTCGTCGAGGTCGATCAGCGAGAGCAACGATTCGAGGCCGGAGAGCGCGAGGCCACCCGGATCGGCGCAACGAATCGCGGCCTCGTAGCTTGCGACGGCCTCGGCCCACTGCCCGGTGCGATCTCGCTGCACGTCACCGAGGCGGCGGTAGAGCTCCGCCGCGCGGGCGACGTTGGTCCCGGCCTCGTCGGCCTGCGTGGCGCTCGTGCGGAGCAACTCCACGAGATCGGGCCAGCGTGCTGCCTTTTCGAGGAGCCGGGCGAGCGCGTCGCAGCTCTCGTCGTCGGCATCGAAGCGGGCGCGCACGCCTTCCCACACGGTGATCGCGCGGGCCACGTCGCGGAGCTCCTGGTCGCAGATCGCCGCGACGCGCACCAGATCCTGCCGCGCGGCATCCCCCTCGGTGAGCTCGGCGCGGCGCTCGAGGACCTCCGCGAGCTCGCCGAAGCGGCTCTCGGATTCGAGGTCGAGCGAAAGGCCGCCGAGCGCGTCGAGGTCACGCGGCTCGTCCGCGAGGCGAGCGCGATACGCCGCGATGGCGCGCGGTTTGTCGCCGAGCTCGCTCGACGCGATGCGCGCGACCTCGAGCAATGTGGCGCGGCGCGCGTCGGGATCCTTTTCGAGGCGCGCGAGCCGTTCGAGGACCTCGCAGCGCTCCGCCGAGCGACCCTCCTCCGCGAGGAGGCGCTCGAGGTCACGCGCAGGCCCGACCACGAGCTCGGGGTGCTCCGGTTCGAGCGAGAGGATCGTCCGGCCGAGATCGATCGCGCGACCGCGATCGCCGAGCTTCTCGACGTAGATCGCCGAAGCGCGCGAGAGGAGTTCGATCTTGAGCGCGCCCGGGGCGCCCTCGGAGACCGTGACGAGGACCTCGGCGAGCCGATCGAAGCGATCGACGCGCGCGGCGAGGCGTTCGAGCTCGACGCGGTGGCTCGGCTCGGCGGGCTCCAGCGCGACGAGCGCGGCGAGGCTCTCCAGCGCGCTCGCCGGGTCGTCGAGGACATCGGCGCGCAGGGAGACGATCTCGCGCAGGAGCGCGCCGCGCGCGGTCGGATCGACCGCGGCTTCGAGGCGGACGGCGAGCACGCGCGCGAGGTCCTCGTGGCGCTCCTCGTTGCGGTAGCGCCGTTCGAGGACGACGGCCGCGCGCTGGCGAGCCGTGTTCTCGGCCTCCGCGCTCGGCCGGATCGAGAGCGGCTCGGCCGAGCCCGTGGCGGCGAGGACCCGCTCCAGGAGGTCGAGCGCCTCGGCACGCGACGGCTCGACGGAGAGCATCTCCTCGACGACGCGGAAGGCGGCGTCGGGCTCGGCGACGCCGTCGAGCCACAACGTGGCGATCCGCGCGCGGAGCTTCTGCGCCGCCTCGACGTCGAGCGAGGCGAGCTCGTGCGAGAGCAGATCGATGAGCGGGCGGTGACGGCCGAGGCGCTCGTAGAGCCGCTCGAGCGAGGTGCGGATCTTCTTGTCGCGCGGCTTGAGCGGCAGGAGCTGCTCCAGGTACTGCACGGCGCGATCCGGATCGCCTGCGAGGTCCTTCGCCGACTCGGCCGCGTCCTCCAGGAGCTCGACGCGCGCGAACTTGTCGTCAGTGCGCTCGATGGCCTGGTCGTAGAGCGAGAAGAGGTCCGCCCAGCGCTCGTTCTGGTTGTACGCGAGCTTCAAGCGCTCGAACGCCCAGAGCGCGTCGGGAGCGACGTCCACGACCCGACGCAGGAGCTTCATGACGGCGTCCTGATCGTCGAAGAAGAACTCCTCGTGATAGTCGACCGAGCGCCGCCCGAGGTCGTCGAGCGTGTCGGGATCGAGCTCGCGCACGGAGTCGGATTCGAGCTTCTTGCGGTAGGCCTCGGCGACGAGGTCGGGCCGATCGGCGTCGCGGCCGAGCTGCTCGGCGCGATCCCACAACGCGGCGTCGTAGGGCAGCTCCTCGACCGCACGCACGGCGAGGTCGAGGGCGATCTCCGGCGCGGCGCCGGGCCTGTCGAGCAGCCGCGTGAACCAACCCGCGCGGAGATCCACGAGGTCACTCGCGTCCGCGGGCGTCGCGATGAGCAGCTTGAGGATCCGCGCCGCGATCGACTCGTCGTCCGTCGTGTCGCAGGCGCGCTCCAGCAGCTCGGCTGCGCGCCGGCGGGACTCGGGCCGCGCGAGCGCACGCTCGAGGAGCACGAGCGCGCCCTCGTTGCCCGGCTCGGCTTCGAGTACCGGCTCCACCGCGGCGAGCGCCTCGTCCACGCGGCCGAGACGATCGAGCAGAAGCGTCGCGAGCTCGAGCTCGAGCGCCGTCCGCTCCGCGCCCTCACGCAGATCACGACGCGCGGCCATCATCGCCGCTGCGCCCTCGACGTCGCCGACGTCCAGAAGGAGCCTGCCGCGCGCTGCGAGCGCCGCGTCGTTTTGCGGATCCTGCTCCAGCACGCGGGCGTAGAGGTCCGCGGCCGCGCGCGGATCCTTGAAGACGTTCTCCTCGGCCGCCGCCCACGCGAGCAGCGCCTCGATGCGACGATCGCCCTCGGCGCGCTGCAGACGGAAGCCGAGCACCCAGCGGCGATCCTCGAGCCGCGCCTGCGCAGGCGGGCTCCGATCGAGGAACGCCTCGAACGCCTCGACCGCGGTCCAGGGGTCGGACGCGCCCTGGATCATGCTCCGGTACGCCGCCGCGGCGTCCTCCTGGCGATCGGGGTCGGCTGCGAGCACACGCGCCCGCGCCGCCTGGAGCGCCTCGCGCGGACCGACGTCGAGCGCGCCCTCGTCCGCGAGGAGCGCGTCCGCCGCGCCCACGAACCGCGTCGTGGCCTTCGCGTGGATGGCCGCGTCCTCGAACGCGAGCAGTTTGTCCGCGCGCTCCGCGGCGTCGGCCGCGGTGCGGAAGAGGACCTCGTAGACCGCGGGCAGCTTTTCCCACGCCTCGGAGCGGCGATAGAGATCGACGAGCCGCTCGGCCGCCTCGCGATCGTCGGCCGAGAGCGCGAGCACGCGTTCGAAGAGCCGCTCGGCGAGCGCGCCGTCTCCACCGCCGTCGGCGAGGTCGCCGGCGCGCCGGTAGTCCTCGATCGCGGCCGCCGTGTCCCCGAACGCCTCGGCCTTCAGCGCGGCGAGGTGTTCGAGCCAGCGCGCCTCGGCGAGCGGGCCGTCCGCGGTCGAGATGCGCCGTTCGAGCAGCACACGATAGAGATCGTTGTCGCCAGCTTTCCGAGCGAGCTCCGCGATCCGATCGAGCGTCTCGTCCGAGAGCGTGGTGCCCTCGTCAAGGAGGCTCCTGTAGTGCTGCCGTGCGCGCTCGATCCACCCACGCGACGCGGACAGGTTCGCCATGCGGAGCGTGATGGCCGCACGCTCCTCCGCGTCGGCCGCGCGCTCCACGCCGGAGGCGAGCGCCGCGTAGAGGCCCTCTGCATCCGAGCCTTCCTCCAGCACGTCGAGCAGCGCCTCGTACGCGCCCCGATCCCCCGCATCCTCTTCCAGCGCGCGACGGTACGTGGCCGCCGCCGCTGCGAGGTCACGCAGACCGCGACGCTCGATCGTGCCGATCGAGTGGAAGATCTGCCGGCGCCGATCCGGATCCGTCGTCGCGGCGAGCGCGCCCTTGTAGAGCGCGAGCCGCTCCTGCGCGTTGCCGTGCTTCTGCAGCAGGGCGTCGATGCGCGTGATGAGGTCGGGCGACGACGGCTCGAAGGCGAGCGCGTTCCGGAACACGGAGAGCGCGCCGACGAAGTCGCCGTAAATCGCGAGCGCCTCGCCCGTGGCCTTGGCGAGCTCCGCGATCGCCGGATGATCGACGTTCCGATTGCCGAGGGCCTGGATCAGGATGCCCGCGCGGCGCGCGGCGTCGTCGCCCGCGAGACGCTCCACGACCGACAGCCACTCGGGCACGTCGTCGGCCATGTCGTTCGTCGCGATGCGCAAGCCGAGGCCCGCGAACTGCAACGCGCGCTTCGTGTCTCCGAGATCCCCCTCCGCGAGCTGCGCGGCCTCACGCAGCGCAGCGAGCCGATCGGAGGCCTCCTTCGCGACGTCGCCGCGCACTTCGAGGATCTTGAGCAGGCCCTGCGCGGCGCCCTCCTCGCGGTAGATCGGTTCGAGGACGTCGGCCGCGCCGAGCCGATGATCGCCACTGCCGAGCATACGCTCCACGGCCTGACGGCACGTCTTGTCGGAGCGATCGAGGTCGAGCGCCTGGCGATACGCGTCGAGCGCGCCCGCGCCGTCGGCGAGACGGCTGAGACGAACCTGCGCGAGCTTCGCGAGGATGGCGATGCGCTCCTCCGACGGCGCGAGGCCCGCCTCGGCGTCGAGCGTCTGCGCGAGCTCCTCCCACCGCTGCTCGCGTTCGAGCAAGGGCAGGATGCGCGCGTGAATCTCGCGCGTCGGTCCGTACGTCTGGAGGAACCTGCGCCAGCCGTCGAGCACCGCGCCGAGATCATTCGAGCGCGCGGCGCGGAGATCGGCGGCGCGGAACGCGAGGTCACGCGCGGCTTCCCTGTCGGTCTCGAGGGCTGCGCGACGTTCGAGGACATCGGCCAGCGAAACCTCGTCCCCCGCGGCCTCGTAGAGGCGTTCGAGCGCGGGCAAAGCGTCGCTCTCGAGCGACGTACCGACGAGCTTCCGGTACGCGGCGATCGCACCCGGTGCATCTCCGAGCGTCTCCTCGCGCAGTCGCGCGAGCCGCTCGGCCGCGCCCGCGCGCGCGTCCGGCTCGGGCTCGATGTCGCTCAGACGATCGAGCGCCGCGGCGAGCGCGCTCCAATCGGAAGCCTGCTCGCATAGATCCACGAGGGCCCGCGCCGCGCGCACGCCCGCGTCCTCCGCGAGCCCCGCGTCCACGGCGCTCTGGAACGATGCACGCGCGCGCTTCGGATCCCCCGTCTCCAGGAAGAGCTCGCCGAGGTCGGCGGCGATCTTCGCCCGCACGAGCGGATCCTTCGCGCCGGCCGACGCGCGCGTGAGTACGCGCGTCACGTCGAGCCTGCGATCGAGCGCCGCGCCGATCGAGCGGTACCGCGCGCGCACCTCGTCGTCGTTCGGATCGACCGTGAGGATGCCCTCGTAAAGCGTGAACGCGGCGCCGAGATCGCCGAGGTGCTGGTACTGCAAGGCCGCGAGCCGCTTCTGCGCTTCGAGCCTCCGCGGGCCACGCACGCTGTCGATCTGGATCGTCAGCATGCGCGCGGCGTCCTCGTACTGCTCGCGCGACATGAACACGTTCTCGATGGCGGCGGCGGCGCGCGCGGCGAGCGTCTTGTGCGTGAGGAGCTGTTCGCACGTGCGCCACGCGAGCTCGCTGTCGGGGTTCTTCTTCAGCACCTCCTCCGCGTGCGGCAGCGCCTTCTCGATCTCGTGCAGGCTGACCGAGTAGAGCTCGATGGCCTGTTCACGCAGCGCGAGGAGATCTTCCTCGGCCGGCGGCGGGTCGGCGGCGATGGCTTGCTCGTAGAGCTTCGCCACGTCGGCAAAGCGGCCCGCGGCGATGAACCGCTCGGCCATCGCGTTGCGGCTGTCGGCGTCGGTCGGGTCGAGCCGGAGGATCTGCTGGTGGAGCTTGAACGCCTTGTCCTCCTCGCCCGGGAGCGCGGCGAGGATCTGCACGGCGGCACGGAGGAACGCGAGTTGCTCCTGTTTGTCCGGCCGGTGCGCCGCCATCTGCGTGTACAGCTCGGCGAGCTTCGTCCAGTCCTCGCGGTCGCGCAGGATGGCTTCGAGGCGCTGGAACGCGTCGACGTTGCCCGGCGAGAGCTGCATGACGCGCTCGAGGTGCGGCTGCGCCGTCGCGCCGTCGCCGGCGTAGTCGACGAGGAACGCCGAGGCGCTGAGCAACAGCTCGATCTGCGCGGCCGGCTGCAGCAGGCGAATCTTCCGGTCGCGGCAAATCGCGTCGTAGGCAGCGGCGAGCTCGGCGATGCGGTTGTCGCGATGTGCCGCCTGATGGAGCATGTCCCAGAGCTCTCCGGGGCTCGCGCCCTTCGCGAGGGCCTGAGCGAGCAAATCCAGGAGCGCGGGCTCGTTCTCGATCGTCTGTTCCAGGGCCGAGGCAACGGTGTCCAGCTGCGGTACGGCGCGACCGGTCTTCGATTCCTGCATGTCCCTTCCCGAGCCGCCGGGGAAAATCGGCGCGGCGGAGAACGTATCAAGGATCGTTCGGACGGATCGCATTGATCTGAATCGGTCGCGGGCAAAATCCCGAAATGCAGCGGGAACCGGGGTGACCGGTCGGCCAACTCGCCCCCCGGGGTGGCCCCGCGCAGGGGGCGTGGGTTACGCTGCGTCACCGTGCGAACGACACGTCGTGCCTTCCTGATCGGCGCCTCCGCGGCGGCGTGGACGCTCGGCACGACGCGACGCGCCGAAGCCGAACGAACGAACGATCCCGGTGGCCCGGATCTCGACGTGCGCGATCTCGATCTTCCCGGCGATCGCGCGCTCGGCCGACGCATGACCCTTTCGATCCCGCGCGGCCTCGATCCCACGAAGGCCCCGGCGCCGCTCCTCGTCCTCTTGCATGGCCTCGGCGAGACCGGTGACGAGCGCATGGGCGCCTATGCCTGGCTCGAACGGTACGGACTCGCGACGGCGTACGCGCGTCTCTGCCGTCCGCCCATCGCGCGCACGTCGAAACGGCTGGACTTCACCGACGAACATCTCCGCGCGGTCAACGAAGAGCTCACGCGCGCGCCGTTCCGCGGCTTCGTGATCGCTTGCCCCTACACGCCGAACGTCAACAAGGCGGCGAACCCGAAGGCCGCGCTCGACGGATACGCGCGCTGGATCGCCGAGGTCGTCGTGCCGCGCGCGCGCCGCGAAGCGCACGTGGCGACCGACGTCGCTCGCACGGCCCTCGATGGTTGCTCGCTCGGAGGCTACGTCGCGCTCGAAGTCTTTTCGCGCCGCCCCGATGCTTTCGGCGCGCTCGGTGTCGTGCAGACGGCGATCGGCGAACATCGGGCCCCGGGGTATGCCGATCGCCTCGCCTCGATCGTCACCGCCCACGGCGCGCGCGGCGTGCACGTCGAAACGAGCACCGCGGATCCGTTCCGCGCGGCCAACGTCGCTCTCTCCGCCGAGCTCACGAAGCGCAAGGTCCCGCACGACGCGATCGTCTTGCCGGGACCCCACGACCAACCTTGGCTCCGCGAGGTCGGCACCCTGGAGATGCTCCGCTGGCACGACCGCCGCTTCCGGGGTTTGTCCGCGCCGAACCCCTGAACACGCGGCGCGTTACGCCTCGCCCACGCTCCGCATCGACATCATCACGGCGGGTGTGAGTCCGTGCAGCGCGTAGGCGCGCTCCCACCGATCGTCGACGTTCACGTCGAAGAGGACGCCCTCGTCGAGCGGCGTGGGCAACCACGCGCCCGTCCCGATCTCCCGCTCGAGTTGCCCGGGCCCCCAGCCGCTGTAGCCGAGCATCACCATCCGCCGCTTCGGATCCGGAGCGCCCGCGAACGAAAGCCGTTCCTGCACGAGCTCGTCGAACGCCATCCGGCGCGACGTGATCCGGATCCGCGCGTCCACCGCGAGCACGCCCTCCTGCTCCGCGTCGAGGCCTGGATCCACGCAGAGGATCCAGCCCATCGTCGGCGCCACCGGGCCCCCGAGAAACACGGGGCCCTCGTCCTTCGACTCGGGACCTTTGTAGCCCGCAAGCTTCAGCACCTCGCCGAGCGACATCGGGGCGACGCGGTTCACCACGAACCCGAGCGCGCCGTCCTCGTTGTGCATCGCGAGCAGCACGACCGTCCGATCGAAGTTCGGATCTCCGAGCGGAGGCGAAGCGATCAAGAACCCGGGCGCGAGCGAGCGTTGGGCTTTCTTCATCCGTTCTCATCTTAATCGAATTCATGCTCGCGCGGGCGCCCGCTCCTTGCTCCTCCGCGCGTGCCTCGCACCACGCGATGGGCGACGCTAGGCTCCGCACCATGCGCGACCGCACGGAAGGACCTCGCACACGGCCCTGGGTCACCATGCACTTCGCGCAATCCCTCGACGGGCGCATCGCCACCGCGACCGGCGATTCCCGCTGGATCAGCGGCCAGGAGACCACGCGCTTCGCCCACGCCCTGCGCGCCGCCGCAGACGCAGTCCTCGTCGGATCCGGCACGGCGCTCGCCGATGATCCGCGGCTGACGGTGCGACATGTACCGGGAAAACAGCCCTTGCGTGTCGTGCTCGACACCCGAGGCCGCGTGCCTCCCGCCGCGCAGCTCTTCCGCGACACGACGACACGCACGCTGCATGTCACGCGGCAGCCGCCGGGTGCGGCGCTCCCGTCTCACGTCGAGCGTTGCTCGCTCCCTCTCGCAAAAAGCGGCGAAGGCATCCACCTCGACGCGTTGCTCGTCGCCCTCGCGGAGCGCGGCACGCGCGAGCTCCTCGTCGAAGGCGGCCGCGGCGTGATCACGTCCTTCCTTCGCGAAGGCCTCGTCGATCGCCTCGTCGTCACCGTCGCGCCTCTCGTCATCGGCGCGGGCATCGAGGCCGTCGGCGATCTCGGCATCCGCAAGCTCGATCAGGCCATGCGCCTCGCGCTCCGCAGCGTCCTCCATGTCGGCGGCGACGTGCTGCTCGAGCTCGCTCGCGAAGGCGCGCCGCCCTTGCCGCTCTCGCTCCCCGCTCCCACCGCGGTGGCCTCGTGACCCGAGCACGCGCGATCTGGTTCGAGCGCCCTGGCGTCGCGGTTCTGCGTGACGAACCCCTCCCCGATCCGGGCCCGCGCGAAGCCCTCGTCCGCACGCTCGCGTGTGGCGTCAGCGCTGGCACCGAGCGACTCGTGCTCACGGGCCGCGTCCCGCCCGACATCCGCGCCGTCATGGCCCTGCCCACGCAGCGCGGCTCGTTCGATCTGCCGACGAGTTACGGCTACGCGGCCGTCGGCGTCGTCGAGGCGATCGGCGCTGGCACCTCGCCCGATCTGCTCGGCCGTACGGTCTTCGCGCTCCACCCGCACCACGATCGTTTCATCTCAAACGAACAAGCCCTCCGCTGTTTGCCGGGCGGCATCCCAGCACCTCGCGCGACGCTCGCGGCAAACCTCGAAACCGCACTGAATGCCGTGTGGGATGCGGAAATCGCGCTCGGAGAACGCGTCGTCGTCGTGGGCCTCGGCGTCGTGGGTCAGCTCGTCGCGCGGCTCGCCATGCGCGCCGGTGGCCGCGTCGTGTGCGTCGACCCGGACGAACGTCGCGCCTCCCTCGCCCGCGACCTCGGATGCGCCGCGGCCTTCCCCTCGATCGACGCCGCGATCGTCGCCGAGGCCGACGTCCTGATCGAAGCTTCCGGCTCCCCCGAAGCCCTCGCCGCGCTCGTCGCGTCTGCCGGGCACGAAGCGCGTATCCTCGTCGTCTCCTGGTACGGCGAGCACGGCGTCACCTTGCCCCTCGGCGGCCGCTTCCACCCGAACCGCGTCACGATCCGCTCCAGCCAAGTCGGCGCGATCCCGCCCGCGCGCCGCGCTCGCTTCACCTTCGAGCGACGCTTCTCCGTCGTGAACGAACTGCTCCACGACGAACACCTCGATCGCCTCGTCGGACCTCTCGTTCCCTTCACCGATGCGCCCCGCCTGTACGCGTCGCTCGCTGCCGGCGACGCCTGGAATCCACCGCATCGTGTGCTCGATCCGTCGCGTTGATCTGCATCACGTGCGGTATCCTTGGGCGCATGTACACGGTCGGCGTTCGTGATCACATCATGGTGGCTCACCGTCTCGACGGTGACTTCTTCGGCCCCGCGCAACGCATGCACGGCGCGACCTACGTGGTCAGCGCCGAGGTCGAGCAGGAGGAGCTCGACGAGCATGGCGTCGTCTGCGACATCGGCATGCTCCGCGCGAAGCTACGCGGCGTCCTCGAGCAGCTCGACTACAGAAACCTCGACGAGCACCCGGGCTTCACGTCTGGCAAATCCACGACCGAGGTCATCGCGCGGTACATCCACCGCGAGCTCGGACACGTGCTCCCGCTCCGCGCGGGCACGATGCTCACCGTCGTGCTCGACGAATCTCCGAACGCATGGGCCAAGTACCGCGGGCCGATTCGCCATGCGTCGACCATGCCCGGCGCGGAGATCGGGGTTGCTTGATGGGGCACGCGTCGCATTCGTCGTCGATGGCGCGCTCGATCAACCGACGGGCGGCTACCTCTACGATCGCCTCGTCATCGAAGGCCTGAGAGCACGCGGCTGCGACGTCGATGTCGTGAACCTCGACGTGCGTGGCCCTCTCGCCTCGCTGCGCGAGAACACTCGCCTCCTGCGCCTCCTCGCCCCGCGCGCCTACGACGTCGTCATCATCGACGAGCTCTGTCACCCGCGCGCCGCCTTCGCTGCGGCGCTCCGCGCCCGCTCATCTGCTTCACCCCGCCTCGTCACATTGCTCCATCACCTCGCGGCGAGCGAACGAACGGGCGTCTCTGCAAAACTCCGCCTCGCCCTCGAACGCACACTCCTCACCGCCTCCGATCACGTCGTGGTCACGAGCGAGACCACTGCACGCGTGGCCATCGCTGCCGGCATCGCGCCTGATCGAATCACCGTCGTACACCCCGGCCGCGATCGGCTCGGCGCTCGCGCCGCGCCGCCAGCACGCACGCGCGGCGCCCCCGTGCGCCTGCTCTTCCTCGGCGCGCTCACACCTCGCAAAGATCCGCTCGCGTTGCTCGAAGCGTTCCCCGCTGTCGCCGCGCGCGCCGTGCTCACGCTCGCCGGACCTGCCGATCGCGACCCGCTCTACGCCGCGCGCGTGCTCGCCGCGGCGTCACGTTACGGCACCCGCGTGCGCGTGACGGGCGCCCTCACCGACGCCGCGCTCGCAGACGAGCTCGGTGCGCACGACGTCCTCGTCCTGCCGAGCCGCTACGAGGGCTACGGCATCGTGCTCGCCGAGGCCGCCTCCCACGGCCTCGCCATCGTGTCGTGCGACGCCGGCGCGATCCCCGAAGTCGTCCGCCACGGCGAAGAGGCCCTCCTCGTACCACCCGGCGATCCTCGCGCCCTCGAAGGCGCGCTCGTCCGCGTCGTGCAGGACGAGCACCACCTCGACGCCATGCAGCGCGCCGCCCTCCGCCGCGCGGCGACGCTGCCCACGTGGGCCGACACCCAGGACGCCTTCTGCCGGGCGGTATTCCCGACATCGCGTTGACTCCCCCCGCGCCGCGCCCGCTTTTCGCGGTCCCGACGAATCCCCGAAACACGCCCGCCTTCCGTTCTAGAATGGCTCAGGTTCGTTCGGATAGGCCACGCCATGCACGACGATCACGCCGCACAGACCTCGCGCTTCGAAGGCGTTGTGGAGGAGGCTCTCGCGGGGGTCCGGGGCCTCTTCCGCCTCATCGTGGAGAAGACGAGTGAGCTCGTCGTCGTGCACCGCGGCGGCAAGATCCTCTACGCGAACCCCACGCTCGTCGCGTGCCTCGGCCACGAGAGCACCGAGGCGCTCTACGGCCGCCCTCTCGGCGAGATCCTCCATGCCGAAGACGTCACGCGCGAGAACCGCCGCGTGCGCGTCATGCTCGCCACGAACGAGGCCGCGCCACTCTACACCTATCGCCTCATGCGCCGCGACGGCAGCGTGATCACCGTCGAGGTCGCCTCCGCGCCCGCGCCCTTCGAGGGCGGCATCGCCATCATCAGCCTCTGCCGCGACATCACCACGCGCATCGAGACCGAGGCGCGCGTCTACCAGGCGAACCTCATGAACTCCATGGGCACGCTCGCCGCCGGCGTCGCCCACGAGATCAACAACCCCCTCGCCTACGTCACGCTCAACATCGCGCTCGTCACGAAGAAGCTCGAAGATCTCGCGAGCGCCTCGGGCGCGCGCGGCGACACCGAAACGCAATCGCTCGCGCGTGAGCTCCTCGGCTTCTGCGGCGAGGCCCTCGACGGCACCGATCGCGTCGCCCAGATCGTGCGCGACTTCCGCGTTTTCTCCAGCGCGAACCAGGAAGAGCGCCGCCCCATCGACGTGCGCCGCGTCCTCGACGCCTCCATCAAGGTCGCCGACAACGAGATCCGCCACCGCGGCCACCTCGTCCGCAGCTACGGCGAGGTCCCGCTCGTCCACGCGAACGAGGCTCGCCTCGGGCAGGTCTTCTTGAACCTGCTCGTCAACGCCCTCCAGGCCTTGCCGCAGGGATCGGCGCAGACGAACGAGATCCTCGTCGTCACGGCCACGCACAAGGTCTCCGGCAGCGCGCTCGTCGAGATCCGCGACAACGGCCCCGGCATCCCGCCCGAGATCCTGAACCGCGTCTTCGAGCCCTTCTTCACGACCAAACCCGTCGGCGTTGGCAGCGGCCTCGGCCTCTCGATCTGCCGCAGCATCGTGAGCGCGCACGGCGGCCGCATCGAGATCGAGAGCGAGGTCGGCAAAGGCACGGTCGTCCGCGTCACGCTCCTGCCCGCCGAGAACGTCGATCTCGGCCAGGAGCCTCGCTCCGAGATCCCGAAGCGCGCGCCCGTGCCACGCCTCACGGTCCTCGTCGTCGACGACGAGCCCGCGCTCCTCTCGGCCATCGTGCGCCAGCTCGAGCGCAGCCACGACGTCGACGGACGGACGAGCTGGAAGGGCGCGCTCGAAGCGCTCGCGGACAAACCCTACGATGCCGTGCTCTGCGACGTGATGATGCCCGGCGTCTCCGGGTTCGACATCCACCGCTCGCTCTGCGAGCGGATGCCCGAGTCTTCCGAGCGCATCGTGTACATGACGGGCGGCGCCTTCACCCAGGATGCCCGGAGTTTCCTGGCCCAGGCCCCGAACCGGTGCCTGGAAAAACCCTTCTCGCCCGCGGACCTCGAAGAGATCCTCCGCGCAATCGCCCCTCGCCCGCGCGCGCCTTCCTCGGTTTGAGCTAACCTCCGCCCCCGAGATGATGAGCGACGGCCTCCGCCTCGCGTTCCAGGGGGGTACGGTGCGCCTCGACGGCCTCGCGCAAGACCACGCGACGAGCCTGCCACCCGCCTGCGCCTGGGACGCGCGCGAGAACACCTTCCGCCTCCCCGCGTCTTCGTACGCGGACATCGTCCTCTGGCTCCGCGCGAAAAAGCTCACGTTCAACGACGAAGCGCGCGCGTACGACACGCTCGACATCGAGCCCACCGCGCGCCACGAGCCCTTCCCGTATCAGCGCGAGGCGCTCGACGCGTGGGCCGCGCATCGCTTCCGCGGCGTCGTCGTCCTGCCGACGGGCGCGGGGAAAACCTACGTCGCGACCATGGCCATCGCTGGCCGCAAGCGCTCCACGCTCGTCGTCGTGCCCACGCTCGACCTCTTGAACCAGTGGTACGACATCCTCGCCGCCGCGTTCGGCCGCGCGATCGGCGTCATCGGCGGCGGCTACCACGAAGTCGAACCGATCACCGTCACCACCTACGACTCCGCGCACCTCCACATGGATCGGCTCGGCGGACGCTTCGGCCTCGTCGTCTTCGACGAGTGCCATCACCTCCCGAGCCCCTCGTACCAGCTCGCCGCGCGCATGAGCATCGCGCCCTTCCGCCTCGGCCTCACGGCCACGCCCGAGCGTACGGACGGCCGCGCGTACGACGAGCTCATCGGCCCGATCGTCTATCGCAAGGACATCACCGAGCTCTCCGGCGAGTACCTCGCTTCTTACGAGACCGAACGAATCAGCGTCCCTCTCTCGCCCGAGGAGCGCGAGGCCTACGACGCCGCCCGCGGCGAGTACGTCGCCTTTCTCCGCGAAGAGGGCATCCGCATGTCGGCCCCCGACGGCTGGAGCCGCTTCCTCTACCTCTCCTCGCGCAGCGAAGCGGGCCGCCGCGCCTTCCTCGCCTACCGCAGGCAACGCGCGCTCGCGCTCGCCGCGCCGGGCAAGATCAACGTCCTCGCCCGCTTGCTCCACAACCACCGGCACGACCGCACGATCGTCTTCACCGAGGACAACGCGACCGTCTACCAAATCTCGCGCCGCTTCCTCCTGCCCGCGATCACCCACCAGACCCGCGTCAAGGAGCGCAGCGCGATCCTCGCGGCCCTCAACGCCGGCGACCTCACGGCCGTCGTCACCTCGAAGGTCCTGAACGAGGGCGTCAACGTCCCCGAGGCGAACGTCGCCATCGTTTTGAGTGGCAACGGTTCGGTCCGCGAGCACGTCCAGCGCCTCGGCCGCATCCTGCGCAAGGGACAGGACAAACGCGCGCTGCTCTACGAGCTCGTCGCCGAGAACACGGCCGAGCAGTACACGAGCGACAAGCGGAGGGAGCACGTTGCTTACAAGTGATCTCCTCCGCGTGCGCCGCAAAGGCGGACGCGTCCTGCCTCGTTACCTCCGCGGCGACGATGCCGAGCTCGCCAAGATGCTCGCGAAAGACTTCGTCCGCATCCTCGGGAGCTCCATCGGACGAAGCCGCGACGAGATCGAGGCCGCGCTCGACGCGGTCCCCGTCCCCGCCGACGCGCGCCTCGTTGGCGACGGCCTACGCAAGGTCCTCGACGGCCAGTGCACCTGGACCGTGCCGACCGGCGTCGATCCCGAAGAAATCCGCCGCGAGGTCTTCCTCGCCGCCGCAAAAGCCCACCGCGCGCTCGACGTCCGCAGCGAGTTCGATCGCGACGGCGTCCTCGCCGAGCTCGCCTCGCGCCTCGGAAAAACCCCCGCGGAGATCGACGCCGCGCTCTACGCCGATCTGCGCGAAAACGAGCGGCTCGAAGCCTTCCGCCCCATCGGCCCCGAGGCCCTGCTCGAACGGTACGACCTCGGCCTCGCCCAGGCCGTCTTGCTCAAGGCCACGCGCGTCACGATCCGCGTCGCCGACGAGAGCCCCGATCGATACCGCCGCCTCTTCCGCGCAGCGCGCTTCCACGGCCTCATCCATGTCGTCGAGGGCTCTCCGCAGGAGGGCTACACGATCACACTCGACGGCCCGTGGAGCCTCTTCGATGCGGTCCAGAAGTACGGCCTGCGCCTCGCCATGTTCCTTCCGCAGGTCCTCGCGTTCCGCTCCTTTCACGTCCGCGCCGAGCTCGCGTGGGGCAAAGCCAGGACACGCGCCGTCCTCGAGATCACCCCCGAAGACGGCCTCGTCTCGCACGTCGCCGAGGCCCCCTCCACGAGCCCCGATCTCGACGTGTTCAAGCAGGCCTTCGAACGCCTCGGCTCCGAGTGGTCGGTCGCCGAAAACGATCACATCTTCGCCCTCCCCGGCGAGATCGCCTGCGTCCCCGACCTCGTCTTCCGCAGCGAGACGACCGGCGAGGAAGTCTTCCTCGAGGCCTTCGGCTTCTGGAGCCGACAGGCCGTCTGGCAACGCATCGAGCTCGTGCGCAAGGGTTTTCCTGCGCGGTTCCTCCTCGCCGTGGGCAAACAGCTCCGCGTGAGCGAGGAGGTCCTCGGCGAGGACGAGGCCGGCGAGATCTACGTCTACCGCGCCACGATGTCGCCGCGCGCCGTGCTCGAACGTCTCCGTCGCAAGGGCTGACACGTCAATCGCCGGGCAGCGCCGACTCGTTGCCGATGAGCGAACGGACGAGCGGCGGAATGGCAAATCCCTTCGCCGTGTGCAGCGTCGAGCTGGGCCCTCCGCAGTCGTAGCTCGGCTGCACGCTCGACCATCGCGACGAACAATGTTTGTCCACATACGAAGCGGTCGCGCCGCTCGTATCGCCGTGCCACCGCGTGTGCTCGATGCAGCGCGCGCCCATCGGCGTCCACTCGGCTTCGAACGCGAAGTCCGTCACGACGGAGGCCTGGATCCCGAAGTCGTCCCACACGTCGACGATCGTCCCGTCCTGCGTGTGCGGCACGCCGTCGCCGCAGTAATCGGCGCGCAGCATGCGCGTGCATGCCTGGTGCAAGAGCACGCCCGGGATCTCCTTGCATATGCCCGGCGCGACGCACTCCTTCACGCCGCCCCACGGCTTGTATCCGAGCTCCACGCACTTCGCGATCGCGTACGGCCTGCACGCGAAGGTGAAGGTCGTCTCGGACGCCAGGTGCATGCCGCTCGTCGGCTTCCGCTCCGAGTAATCCCAGGTGCCCGCGAGCGGGATCGCGCGACGCAGCGTGCCGCTCGACGTCTCGCCGCAGAGGCTCTTCCACGCGCCCTGGCTCGGGCTCGACAGGTACGCGACCTCGTACAAGAAGACATCGGGTCGCGTCGACGCCACGCGATCCTCGATCCGCAACGTGATCGTCTGCCCATTGCTGAGCGTGCCCGTGAAGGTCGCGCCGACGAACTCCTCCGGCTTCATCGGCTTGCCCGACGCCTTCTTCCCGACGAACGTCGTCCCCTCGATCGACACCCCGTTCAGCGCGAGGCCATTCAGCGAGATTCCGTTCAGCGAGATCCCGTTCAGCGCGAGCCCGTTCAGCGCGAGTCCGTTCAGCGCGAGCCCGTTCGTCGTGCTCAGCGCCTGGACCGACGTGATGACCTCTCCCTCCTCGTCGTCAGGTTCGCCCGTCGGTTCGGTGCAACCCGGGCCGAACAGCATCCCCAGGAGGATCGGGGCCCATACCGCGGCGCGTCTCCATCCAATCTCGGACGTGCAGGACATCCACGAATGCATGTTTCTTCCCTCTCTTGAAGCGAAGATGCCCAGGCGCGCGGCCGCGTTTCGCCGGGGCCGGAGGGGAGCAACAAACCGTCGCCTTTCGATTCGAGACTCACGGTTCGCGGCGGCGGTTTCCGATCCAGCCCTTCCGCCAGTAGAAGACGAAGAGGCCCGCCACGCTGAACAGCATGAACCCGATCGAGGCCGGATAGCCGTACCGCCACTTGAGCTCCGGCATGTTGTAGGGCGACACGTCCGTGTCGAAGTTCATGCCGTACACGCCCGCGATGAACGTGAGCGGCAGGAAGATCGTCGAGATGATCGTGAGCACCTTCATGATCTCGTTCATCCGGTTCGACACGCCGGAGAGGTGCAGATCCATGAGGCCCGAGGCGATCTCGCGGAACGTCTCGACCATATCCATCACCTGCACCGCGTGGTCGTACGTGTCGCGCAGGTAGAGCCGCGTGTGCTCCTGGATGTGCGGCGATCCGTCCCGGAGGAGCGAGTTCGCGACCTCGCGTTGCGGCCAGATCGTCCGGCGCAGCGCGAGCAGATCACGCTTCACGTCGTGGATCTGGCGCGCCGTCCCGTCCTTGCCGGAGAGCGCGTCGAGCTCGATCTCGTCGAGCTTGTCGCCGAGCTTCTCGAGCACGGGGTAGAAGCCGTCGATGATCGCGTCGAAGAGCGCGTACGCGAGGTAGTCGGCGCCGCCCGTCCGCATGAGCTGCCTTCCTTTGCGGATGCGCTCGCGCACCGGTTCGAGCACGTCCGAGCTCGGCTCCTCCTGCACCGTCAGCACGAAGCCCTTGCCGAACACGATCGCGATCTGCTCGGTCACGAGCGCGCCCTTCTTGTCGGACTGCGCCATCCGGCAGATGAGCACCTGCTGCCCCGGGTACACGTCGCTCTTCGGCCGCTGCGGGACGTTCACCACGTCCTCCAGCGCGAGCGGGTGGATGCCGAAGATCTCCCCGAGCCGCTCGAACGTCGGCTTGTGCCCGATCCCCTGCACGTCGATCCACGTGACGCTCGGGCGATCGTCCGTCAGGTAAGGCACGGCCTCGTCCACCGAGTCGATCCACTTCTCGACGATGTGCTCTTGGCAGTAGTCGATGAGGTAGATCTTCGGCTTGTTGGGATCCTCGACGAGCAGCGTGCCGGGCGGCGCGCCGGGCGTGGGCTCGTTCGAGAGGATCAAGCTCGGCCGGGGTCGCTTTCGAACCGAGGGCAGGTTCTTCGAAGAAGGCGGCGGCTGGGCGTCGTGGGTGTCCTGCACGGAGGACATCCTACCGAAGGCCTTGCCTCGATTCGCCGCTCGCTTGCGCGGACGCGGCGAGACCCCTCGCCATCGGCCGGGACTCTCGCTATGGACTTCCTCCCATGCCGGTCCCCGTCATCTCCGAGCAAGATTTCGAACGCGAGGTCCTGCGCAGCGAGCTCCCCGTCCTGATCGACTTCTACGCCGACTGGTGCGGCCCCTGCAAAACGGTGGCGCCCGAGGTCGAGGCGCTCTCGCGCGAGCTCGAAGGCAAGGCCAAGTTCGTCAAGGTGAACATCGACCAGAGCAAGCGCCTCGCGGCGGCGATGCGCGTGCAGGCGGTGCCGACGTTCATGGTCTTCTTCCGCGGCCGCCCCGTCGCCGGCGAGCAAGGCGCCGTGCGCAAGGCGCGCCTGCGCGAGCTGCTCGATCCCTTCCTCCCGCGGGCCGAAGGCGCGATCCGCGCGATGGAGCTCGCGCAGGCCCTCAAGCAACATCAGGTCGTCCCCGTGGACACGCGCGAGGCCGCTGCCTACAACCGCGCGCACATCCCGGGCGCCGTGCACATCCCGCTCGAAGAGATCGAGACGCGCCTCGCGGAGCTCCACATGCTGCCGGGCGAGCCCGTTCTCTACTGCCGCGCCGGCGACAAGTCGAAGACGCTCGCCGAGACGCTCGCGAAGAGCGACGTGCCGATCGCGTTCCTGGAGAACGGCTTCCTCGGATGGGAAGCCGAGGGGCTTCCCATCGAACGACCGGATTGATCGGGCCGACTCCCCTCTCCCGAAAGGGAGAGGGGCTGGGGGTGAGGGAGTCTCTCAGATCGCCAGCGCGGCGAGCGCCGCCTGGACCACCTCGCGCAGCGCCACGCCGTGCGTCTTCGCCGCGGCCGCGCAGTCCTCGAACTCCGGCTTGATCTGCGGCGGACCAAACGGCCCCTCGCTGATCTTCACGCGCACCCGCCCGTAGGCCGTCTCCACCGCCACCGTACGCCGCGGCCGCTCGGTCCGCGTCACCGGGATCTTCCGGATCCCGATCGACGTCGTCTCGCGGAGGAGCGTCGCGCCCACGGCGTCCGCTTGCGGAGCCGGCGCGAGCGCCGCGATCGTCAGCGCCGGCCGCCCCTTCTTCATCGTGATCGGCACGGCCCACGCGTCGAGCGCTCCCGCCGCGAAGAGCGCCTCGATCGCGTGCGCCGCCATCTCGCCCGTCATGTCGTCCACGTTCGCCTCGAGCACCACGTGCGACGCGCCGACTTGCGGCTCGTCCGAGACGCCCCCGCGCGTCCCGAGCACGACCCTGAGCAGGTTCGGCCGATCCGGCAGCTCCCGCGACCCCGCGCCCCAGCCCACGCGCTCCGGCGCGAACGAGGGCCACCGCTCGAAGCGCCCTGCCGCCGTCGCGACGATCGCCGCGCCCGTCGGCGTTACGAGCTCCGCGTCGAGATCCACGCCGTACGTCGGCACCCCGCGCAGACACTCCACCGTCGCGGGCGGCGGCAGCGGCAGGATCCCGTGACGTGCCTTGACGAACCCGCGCCCCATCGGCAGCGGCGCGCCCCGCACCTCGGCCCCGAGGTACACGAGCGCCGCGGCCGCGCCCACGATGTCCACGATCGCGTCGACGGCTCCGACCTCGTGGAAATGCACCTCGTCGAGCGGCATCCGATGCACCGCGCTCTCCGATTCACCGAGCCGCCGGAAGATCCGGCGCGCGAGCGTCCGCACCTCGGGATCGAGCGGGCTCGACGTGAGCATCGCGTCGATCGACGCGTACGTCCGCTCCGGCTGCGACGTCTCCACGTGCACCTCGAACGAGGTCGCCACGATGCCGCTCCGATGCACGTGCCCGCGCTCGAGGAACACGCCTTCGAGCGGCAACGCCGCCACCGCGTGCTCGATCACGAGCAGCGGCACGCCGAGGTCGAGCAGCGCCGCGATCGTCATGTCCCCCGCGACGCCGCTGAACGCGTCGAAAAAGAGGATCTTGCCGACGCCCGATCCCTGCTCCAGCAGCGGCGTCCTCACCGGATGCTCGTGCCCGCGGCCGTGCTCATGCCCGTGCACGTGCGCGTGATCGTGCGAAGGCCCGGGCGCATGCGCGTGCGTATGCGGGCGATCGTGCGTATGCGCGTGCCCGTGATCGTGCGCGTGATGCACGTGGCCGTGCGCGTGATCGTGGTGATGGTGATGGTCGTGATCGTGCCCGTGGTCATGGTCGTGCCCGTGGCCATGCCCATGCCCGTGATCGTGTCCGTGTCCGTGCACGTGCTGTGCTCCTTGCTCAGCCTGCGGTCTTCGGCTGCTCGGTCGCTTGCGAGGCTTTCGGCATCATGCGGTGCACGGCCATCGCCGCGCCGAACCCATTGCCGATGTTCACGACCGAGACCCCCGACGCGCACGAGGTCAGCATCGCGAACAGCGCCGTGAATCCCCCGAGCGCCGTCCCGTACCCCACCGCCGTCGGAACGGCCACGACCGGCGTCGAGATCATCCCGCCCACCACGCTCGGCAGCGCCCCTTCCATCCCCGCACACACGATCGCCGCCGACGCGCGCCGCAGATCCTCCATGCGATGCAGAAGCCGATGGATGCCCGCGACCCCGATGTCGTAGATCCTGAGCGGCTCGAGCCCCAGCGCGGACAGCGTCTCCGCCGCCTCCTCGGCCACCTCGTTGTCGCTCGTCCCGGCCGTCACCACCGCGACCGGCGCGCACGGACGCTTCGGGGGCGGCGCGATCTCCACGCTCCCCGTCCGCGCGAGCGGCGCAAACCGGAAGCTCGGCACTCGCTGCCCCACGATCGCCGCCTTCTGCGCGTCGATCCGCGTCACGAGCACGTTCGTCCCGGCGCGCACCATCTCCTCGGCGATCCCCGCGATCTGCTCGCCGCTCTTCCCTTCGCCGAAGATCACCTCGGGCACGCCTTGCCGGAGCGCCCGGTGATGATCGACCGTCGCGTACCCGAGGTCGCGGAACGGCAAACTCTTGAGCGCCTCGACCGCCTGCTCGACCGTCACGTCCCCACGCCGGACACGATCGAGCAGCTCTTCCACGCGCCTGGGATCCATCGCGGGAGCCCTTAGCCCGGTGGCAGGTCGCGCGCAACGCACCCGGGACTCCACGTCCCCGCGCTCACTCGCGGCCGCTCGCTCATGCGCGTGCGAGCGTGATCTCGACCCCGAGAAACTCCTGTCCGTCGGGCGTGATGTTGTACATGCGGATCGTGAGCTTGTCGGCCTGGGCGTCGTCGACGACGGTGCGCCACCCCCAGCGCGGGTGCCCTTCCGCCGCGAAATAACTGCCCCGTACGTCGATGTCCGTCCCGCTGCCCTCGGACACGAGGATCATCGTGCCCGTGTGGAAGCTGTCCACCCACGAGGTCCGCCAGAGTTTCTCGCCCGACTCGAACGCGATCAGCATCTCCCCGGCGATCGGCTTCTCCTCGACGCTCGATCGATACGTGAACCGGACGAACCTCCCGCCCAGGATCACCGCGATCCGCCCTTCCCAGGCCGCTTCGAGAGGCTCCGCGCCCGGCCCCATGATGGTCCGCGCCGTCCCTCGCCACACGCCCGCGAGCCGCGCGAGACGCTCGTGCGCGCTGTCGTGCTCGTAAGGCCCTGTCCGCTCGGTTTCCAGGTCCACTTGTTCCATACGACGCAGCATAAACGAACCCCCCGTGGACATCCCAGCTCACCCGCGCTAGCCCGGCTCCCTCCGCGTCTGCCATGCCCGCTCCCCTCGCCCCGCTCTTCGGCTTCACGCTCGGCGTCCTGCTCGCATGGCTCGCGCGCCCCGAGGACGGCCCCGACGAACGCCCCGGCGCCTCGTCCTGGGATCGCCCGACCGTCGCCGTCGCCCTCTACGCCCTCTTCGTCTACGCCCCGGTCTCGGCCTACTTCACCGTCTTCGCCGCCGACTGGTCGTTCGCTTACCTCGTCGACGGCCGCGCCATCCCCTCGGCACTCGAGCTCCTGCTCGTCCTCCTCGACGCCGCCGCTCCCGTCCTTGGCTTCCTCGCGGGCCGCCGTGCCCTCGCCCGCCGCTCCCTCCCCGCTCTCGCATGGCTCGCCGCGCTCCCCCTCGTCGCCGGCCTGATCCCCCTCGTCACGCTCCACGCGCGCTTCGGCATCGACGCCACCTACGACCAGGTCCAGAGCGACTTCGGCACCCGCCCGCTCCCGGGCAGCCCGCTCGGGTACGCCATCTTGTGGATGGACGCGATCCTCGTCGCCGGGGCTGTCTTCACCGCGCGGACGTTGTCAACCTTCGACGTCTCCGCCGTGCTCCCCGCACGCCCTGGACGGGCTGCGCCGCCGGTGCTGCCGTCCGAGCCCACCTCGGACGAGCCGCCGCGCTTCCTCGGTCGACCCCGGAAGCCACGCTGATTGACGAGCGTCCGGTTGTCCACCACGCTCTGCCCCCACGATGACCGCGCCGAACCGGCTCGAGACCGAGATCGAAGAGTTGAAAAACCTCGCCGCGGACGTCGTCCGCCGCGCCCGCGCGGGCGGTGCGGACGTCGCCGAGGCCATCGCGCGCTCCGGCTCCGAGCTCAGCACGAAGGTCCGCCTCGGCGAACCCGAGCTCGTCGAGGAGGCCTCGCACAAGAGCCTCGGCATGCGCGTCATCAAGCAGGGCCGCGTCGCCCTCACCTCCACCTCGGACCTCACCGCGCGTGGCCTCGATCGCTTCGTCCGCGACGCCCTCGAGCTCGTCGACATCTCCCAGGAAGACCCGTTCGCTGGCCCGGCGGATCCCTCGCTCATCGCCACCGGCCCCTTCCCCGACCTCGAGCTCTACGACCCCAAGGGTGGTGACGTCACCGCGGCCGAGGCCATCGACATTGCGCGCCGCGGCGAGCAGGCGGCCCGCGACGCCGACCCGCGCATCACGAACAGCGACGGCGCCACCTTCAGCCGCACCGCCGGCGTCTTCGCGCTCGTCCTCTCGGGCGGCTTCACGGGCGGTTATGCCGGCTCGTACGCCTCGCTCGTCGTCTCGCCCGTCGCCGACGACGAGGGCGGCAAGAAGCGCCGCGGGTTTCACTGGACGGCCAAGCGCCACCTCGACGCCCTCGACGCGCCCGAGGCGGTCGGCCGCGAGGCCACGCGACGCACCCTGCGCAAGCTCGGCGCCCGCAAGGTCCCCACGTGCGAGGCCCCGGTCGTCTTCGACCCCGACGCAGCGCGGGCCATCCTGGGCCTGCTCGCCGGCGCCATCATGGGCAGCTCCATCTGGCGCAAGTCGAGCTACCTCGTCGGCCGTGAGGGCACGCGCGTCGCGAGTGACCTCGTCACCATCGTCGACGACCCCTTGGTCCTCCGCGCCCCTGGCTCTCGTCCCTTCGACGGCGAGGGCCTCGCGGCGCGCAAGAACCTCGTCGTCGAGCAGGGCATCCTGAAGACCTACCTCTGCGACAGCTACAGCGGCCGCAAGCTCGGCCGCGCGCCCACGGGCAGCGCCTCGCGTGGCGGCGGCGGCGGCGTCGGGCCTTCCACCTCGAACTTCATGCTCCTGCCCACGCAAACGAAGGCCGCCGACATCGTGAAGAGCACGCAGCGCGGCCTCTACGTCACGGAGATGATGGGCTTCGGCTACAACTCCGTCACGGGCGACTTCTCGCGCGGCGCCTCGGGATTCTGGATCGAAAACGGCGAGCTTGCGTTCCCTGTCAGTGAAGTGACCATCTCGCTGAACCTCGATCAGCTCTGGCAGCGCATCGACGCTGTCGGCGACGACCTCGACCTGCGGAGCTCTACGGCTTCGCCCACGCTGCGAATTTCTTCGATGACAATCGCCGGCTCGTCCTGAGCCGACCAAAATCCCTACAAAGCACGTTTGCGCGCGTAAATTTGACGCGCACGGACGTGGAATTTCTCGTAGTCTCCGACCTTGGAGGTTGGAGAATCGAACGATGAGAACGCTTTCTCGAACTTTGGGTCTGGCCGCCCTCGTGGTGCTGGCCGGCACTGGTCTCGGGTGCGCTCCGTATGGCGCGCTCTGCGAGGACGAGATGCTATGCCGCGACGGCAACGACGCGGACATCGACGCCTGCATCGTCGGATACGAGTCGCGGGAGGATGTCGCCTCGATTTACGGCTGTGAGGACCGCTGGGACGACTACCTCACGTGCCTGGAGCTGGAGCTCCGCTGCGACGGCGGCAATACCTGGACGCATCGGGGCGACTGCGACGACGAGCGAAACCGTTTCAACGATTGCGTCGGAGATTAGGAGCGCGATGACCATGCGAACGCCCTGGATTCTTCTTGCCTGCCTCGCGCTCACGCCCCTCGCCGCCGGCTGCGGCAGCCTCTCCGCGGACGTCTGCGACCTCGCCTGCGATTGCACGAACTGCAACGACCGTCAGTATGACGAGTGCATCGTCGAGGCCGACGCGGCCGAGGAGACGGCATCCATTTATGGCTGCGACGTCGAATACGAGGATTTCAGCGTCTGCGTGATCGAGGAGTATCGGTGCACGGCCGGCATTTTCGGCCCCGACCCGGGCGATCTCCTCGCCTGCGTCAGCGACGCGAACGACCTCGCCGAGTGTCGCGACCGCGGCTCGCGTCTTTGATCGATCCTCGATCGACGAATCCACGGTATTCGGGGGCCATGCTCGGCTCGTACGAGCACGGCCCCCGAATCACGAATTCGCCCTCCGTCGGACAGCCGAGCGGAGCTTTCGCCCTTTTACCGTGACGAACCGCCTGCGGCGCGCGGCGGCAGCTCTTCCTGGGCGGCCGCAGCCGGCTCGTTTGCATTCGCGGCGGCGGCCACCTGGCCCGGCGCAGCGACCGCGGGCGCCACGGGCTCGGGCACGAGCAAGGTCCGCAGGCCTTGCGCGTCCGTCCGCCCCACGCGCGTCGCGAAGGGGGGCAACCCCGTCGCCTCGTCGCTCAGCACGACGAAGCGCGCGTCTCGACACGCCCGCTCGAGCGCTTCCATCCAGTGCGCCACGTCCACGTCCGCCGCGGCCGCTTTCGCGTCCACGATGAACACGTCCGGCGGGTCTGATCCCGCGAGGACGAGTGCATCGTATGGATGCTTCACGTCCCTGAGCGGCATCATGTCCCCGAGCGCGCGGGTGACATGAGCGAGCGTGTCCTTCGAGCCCACCACGAGCCCGCTTTTCGCGCTCGCCCGCGCGAGCTCACGGGGCACGCTGTAGCCCCAAGCTCGCAGGAACTCCGCCACGTCGGCCGCGCGGAAACGCAAATGCCGCCCTGGCGTGCGAAAATGTGCGATCCGGCCACGATCCACCCAATTATGGATGGTCTTCAGATCGACCTCGCACAGCGCTGCGAGGTCGGACGCGGTCAGCAGTTTCTCTCCCCGTACTCCGGCCATCGTCCGAACTCCACGCGAAAGGTGTGCCAACCCGTCCAGCCCTCCGGACCAGCAGACCACACCAGCGGGTGGCCCCCCACCCTGTTGCTCTTTGTATCCAAACCTAGCACTTTTTTGCGAAGGTGCGGGCTTTGTTAACTAGCCCACCCGAGGCCCTGACTCCAGTCCACTTCGCTCGGGCCTCCGGACTCGCTGATTCAGCAAGGTTGAGGCCGCTGGCTCCGATGTAGGAACGACACCGCTTGCTCGCTCCTGCGGACGTCCCCGCCCGTCTGTACAGGCAAGGAACGTTCGCTCTTGTAGGCAAGTAAGACGCCTTCTCCATCACGGCCACCTCCGAGCACGGTTTTTCCGTAGTCAAAGGAATGACGCTGTGTTCGCACTCCCCGGTGTGGGTTCCGCAAGCTGGAAAGAATCGCGCACTCCATCTGGTGCGTCGGGTGACCGCCGTACCACACTTTGACCAGCCTTCGGCTTGGGAATGGCTGGAAACCTGGAAATCGTGCGCCCGCGCGTATCGAGCAGCCGCACGATCTCGCCCCCATTGCCAAGTCCGCTTTTCCCGAGCGCGGGGACACGCACGAGGAGTGCATCCTCGGCCGGCGGCACGTCGATCTCGTCGTCCACGACGAACGTCTCGTTCACGATCACTGCAAAGCGCCCAGGCGGCAGCATTATTTCCGGCAGCACGGTTTCGCCCCCGATATCGCTGATCACGAGCTCGCCGAGCGCCGCCTCCACGGACCCGTCATTGTAGAGCTCGACCCACTCCTGATCCGGCTCCGGCCCGAGCGGATTCGCCATCACCTCGTTCAACACGACGTGTGGCATCGGCGTCAGGGTGGTCGCGGAAAAGGTCAGGCGCCGCTGCCGTCCGTGCACGTCGATCGTCGCGACGTCGAGGGAAACGTCCTTCCCCGCAGGCAATCCCTTGAGGACGAACCGCTCGTTTTTCCCCGTCGTCATCACCACGTCGAGCCCCTCGCCCGCGATCCCCCACAGCATCGCCGCCGCGGGCGCACGCCCGAGCAGCCGATCGTCCTCGACCTCGACGCAGCCCGGCCCGAACGGAACCTCGAACGCCTCGCATTCGAGCACGGCCTCGTCGAGCGGCCCCTCGATCGCCTCGCCGAGGTCCCCGTTCCCCGCGCCCCCGAACGGCCGCGGATCCACCCGCAGCGGCCAGGGCAAGCCCGGCAGCCACACGACGGGCGGCGGCACCCAGGGCCCTCCCTCCGCGGCGAGCCCTCGACCCACGAAGCGCAGGCAAGCGCCCCCCGCGCCCGCCGGCGCGACGCCCCGCCCGAACGCGCCGAGGGGACCGTCCGGCGCGAGCGTGGCCTCGAACGACACCTCGGGCAGCGTCACGTCGCCGCAGTAGAGCCCGAACAGGCCCGCGCCGCTCGCCTCGGCCGGCGGCCACGCGCGGACGAGCAACGGCGCCGCCTCGGCCGGCTCCACCACGAACGCGACGCTCGCCCGCGGCTCTCCGCTCGCCACGGCGTACGTCTCGTCCGGATCGAGCGGCACCGTCGGCGCGAGCACCACCGAGCCATCGTCCGCGCGCCACCGGACGCTCGGCACGAACCGCTCGGCGAGCGCCTTCGAGATGTCGTCCCGCTCGATCTGCCGGAGGTGGCTGTCGCGCAGCTCGCCGCGCACGAGGAAGAGCCGCGCCTCGTCGAGCGATGGCTCCGCGGCCACGTGCACGCGAAGCACGCGGGGCGCCGCGGTGACCGGCGCCTCGGGCTCGAAGGCGACCGTGATCCCGGCCGCCTGCGTCGCCGGCCGAGGTCCGGCTTCGGGAATCGGAAGATCAGGCCGACAGGCGACGACGACGAGGGCGAAGAGAGGGCATGCGACCTTTTGCATGCCGGTACATCGACCGGGGCCCCCGCCGGTTGCGTGAAATTGATAGGTTTACGCGCCGATGACGCCCGATGACATCAAGGCGCTCCGCAAGGAGCTCGAATGCACGGCGAAGGAGCTCGCGGCGGCGCTCGGACTCGAGCAGGAGACGGTGCTCGCGTGGGAGAAGGGCGACCTCTTCCCGACGAAGCGCTTCGTCACGAAGATGGAGGAGCTTCGGAGCAAGGGGAAAGGGGCGATCGTGCGCAAGCCGCGGCGCGGGGCCGTGGCGGCGTCGCCGATGGCCGTGCTCGCGGATCCGGAGACGTGGAAGCTCGTGCGGAAGCTCGTCGCGCACGCCGAGCTGCGCCGCGAAGTCGGCAAGCTCGCCGAGGCCTACCCGGACCCCGCCGAGGAATCCGGCTCGACGTGACGTGACCTGACCAGGCCGAGGGCTACTCGTCCTCGTCTTCGTCCTCGTCTTCGTCCTCGTCTTCGTCCTCGTCCTCGTCCTCGTCTTCGTCCTCGTCTTCGTCTTCGTCTTCGTCTTCGTCTTCGTCTTCGTCCTCGTCCTCGTCCTCGTCTTCGTCCTCGTCCTCGTCCTCGTCCTCGTCCTCGTCCTCGTCCTCGTCTTCGTCCTCGTCCTCGTCCTCGTCCTCGTCCTCGTCCTCGTCCTCGTCCTCGTCCTCGTCTTCCTCCGCGGCCAAACGCTCCTCGACCTCGTCCTTCTCGTCCTGCTCGTCGCTCGCTGCTTGCACGTCGTTCATCGCTTCCTCCCCGCCGCTCTCCATCTGTGCCCGGTCCTCGTCCGTAAATGCAAATTCGTCACGCGTCTCGCTCTCCGTATCGCCAGCCGTCTCCGGCGGCACGACACGAGCGCCAAAGCTTCCTTCGCCGCCCATCAGACCGCCATTCGCTGCGGCCGACGTGTCCGTGAAGGCGACCGCCGCGTCCGGCGGCTCCTCGCCCATCTCGCGCTCGTACGCGCGCCGCGACTCGTCCGAAAGCTCGGTGAACTCGCGGAGCGTCGGCAGGTCCGAGAGCGTACGCAGGCCGAAGAACTCGAGGAACTGCGCGCTCGTGCCGTAGAGCATCGGCCGCCCCGGCTCTTCCTTCTTGCCGAGGATGCGCACGAGGTCCCGCTCGAGCAGCGACTTGAGCACCGCGCCCGAGTCCACGCCGCGCACCTCGTCGATCTCGGGCCGCGTGATCGGCTGCCGGTACGCGACGATCGCCAGCGTCTCGATCTGCGCGCGCGTCATCTTCACCGGCTTCTTCGCGACCTGCTCGCGCACGAACGGCGCGAACGCAGGGCTCGTCCGGAACACGTAGCCGCCGGCGATCTCGTCGAGTCGGATCCCGCGGTTGCGGTACTCGGCCCCGAGCTCGCCGAGCAGCGACACGACGAGGCGGTGCTCCGCCTTCGCCACGCGAGCGAGGTCGCGCGACGTCATCGGGTGCTCGGACGCAAAGATCAGAGCCTCCAGCACACCCTTCAGATGCGCGCGGGCGACCGCACCGCTCGCCTGTACGGTGTTATCTTCGTGCCCGTCGGGAGCGCCGTCCGGGGCGCCGCTCGTCGCGGTCGCGGACACCTTGCCGACGAGGCGCTGCGCACGGAAGAACGCGGCCGCGAGGGACCGAAACCGCTCGACGGGCGAGAGCGGCGCGGGCTTCGGCTTGCGAGGCGCGCGCTTGCGCTTGGGCTCGGCCGTCTCGGCCGATGCTTCCGCGGCTGGCGTGGCTTCGGCTTCCGCTTCCGGCGCCGCTTCCGCTTCCGCCGCCGCGACCGCTTCCGCCGCCGCGACCGCTTCCGCTTCCGGCGCCGCTACCGCTTCCGGCGCCGCTACCGCTTCCGCTTCCGGCGCCGCGACCGCTTCCGCCTGCGCCTCCGCGACCGGCGCAGCCTTCGCCTTCCCCTTCCCCTTCGCCGGCTTGACCGGCGCCGGCTCCGCGACGGTCTCCGCGACCGGCTCCGTCTCCGCGACCGGCTCCGTCTCCGCGACCGCTTCCGCCTGCGCGACCGGCTCCGTCTCCGCCTTCGGGTGGAACCATGCCCAGGCCGCGCGGCGGAGCCGCTCGGGTGAATCGCTGTCCGGCGGGGCCTCCTCTTGCGGCTGCGGCGGCGGCACGAGCCGCAACTTCCCGCGCCGCTTCGATCCGCCCTCAGTCGCCATCGTTCACCTCGGGCTCGTCGCGCTCTTCACCCGTGTCGTCAAGCTCTTCACGAGTGTCTCCGCGCTCTTCACGGGCCTCGTCGCGCTCTTCACGAGTGTCTCCGCGCTCTTCACGGGTCTCGTCGCGCTCTTCACGAGTGTCTCCGCGCTCTTCACGGGTCTCGTCGCGCTCTTCACGGGCCTCGTCGCGCTCTTCACGAGTGTCTCCGCGCTCTTCACGGGTCTCGTTGCGCTCTTCACGGGTCTCGTTGCGCTCTTCACGGAACGGGTTGTCGTCCTCCTCCTCGCTCGTCCCCGCCTGCACCGACAGCTCCAGGTGGATCGTCGCGAGCGGATCCGACTGGTAGATCCGGAGCAGCTTCATCCTCGCCATCTCCAGGATCGCGAGGAACGTGATCACGATGTCGAACTTCGTCAGCGGCGCGCCTTTCCGCGCCGGATCGTCGAGCACGAGCTCCTCGAACGTCGCGCGCCGCCGCCCCGACAGCCGCTCCGTGAGCTGCACGATCCGGTCCGTGATGGTGATCCGATCGAAGTTGACCTGGTGCTCGATCTTGATGTTCGTGCGCTTGAGCAGCTTCTCCAGCGACTCGAACAGCGAGAACACCCCGACCGGCGCGAACGGCGCCGGCCCCTCCGGCACGGGCTCCGGGATGCCGCGCGGAAATATGTCCTTGCCGAGCGTCCCGCGGTCCGCGAGGTCCGCCGCCGCGGCCTTGTACTTCTGGTACTCGAGCAGCCGCCGGACGAGCTCCTCCCGCGGATCGACCTCCTCCTCCGGCAGCCCATCCCCGTCCTGATCCTTGGGCACCACCGGCAGGAGCATCTTCGACTTGATGTGCGTCAGCGTCGCCGCCATCACGAGGTACTCGCTCGCCAGATCGATCGTCAAAGCCCGCATGATCGAGAGGTACTCGAGGTACTTCTGCGTGATGAAGCTCACGGGGATGTCGAGGATATCGAGCTCGTGCTGCTGGATGAGGTGCAGCAGGAGGTCGAGCGGGCCCTCGAACTGGGGCAGCGCGATCCGGTAGGCGTTGTCGTTGTCTTGCGTCTCGGTCGCCGCGGGCATCGCCTCGCGGATCGGCGTCGGGGCCTCGGGCTGCTTGCCACGCGGCTCGCGTGTCTTCGCGGGCGAGGACGAAGGGGCGGCCTTCGCCTTCTCCTGGGTCTTCCCCGCCGCGCTCGCCCTCGCCTTGCTCACCTGGGCCCGGACGGTAATCCGGAGGCCGCGTGGGATCCACGCGTTCCTGCTACACTCGTCCCGCCGATGACCCCGTCCCCCACGAAGAGTTGCCCGTCGTGCGGCGAGCGCTACGACGCGGATGTCCTCTTCTGCCCACAGGACGGCACGCCCCTCGTGAACGTGAAGGGGCCCTCGCTCTCGAGCCCCGAGGTCGACCCGTACGCGGGCCTCGAGCTCGCAGGGCAAATCCGCATCAAGCACCTCATCGGCATCGGCTCGATGGGCCGCGTCTACCGCGCCTTCCAGGCCGGCATCGATCGCGACGTCGCCGTGAAAATCCTCCACCGCGAGCTCAGCGGCAACGCCGAGCTCGTCGGACGTTTCCACCGCGAAGCCAAGATCGCGAGCCGGCTCGCGCACCCCGGCGTGGTCTCGGTCCTCATGACCGGCACGATCCCGCAACGCGGCGATCCGCGCACGGGCGGCGAGATGTACCTCGTGATGGAGTACCTCGACGGCATGTCGCTGCTCTCCGCGCTCGCGGCGGCGGGCACGGGCGGCGAGCCCTCGGCGCTGCCTTTGCCGCGCGCGATGCACATCGCGCTGCAGATCTGCGACGCGGTCGGCGAGGCGCACGCGCAAGGCATCGTGCACCGTGATCTCAAGCCCGAGAACGTGATGCTCGTGCGTCGCGGCGACGACCCGGACTTCGTAAAAGTCCTCGACTTCGGCATCGCGCGGCTCGACTGGGCCGATCGCGGCGGCTCGATGGCCACGCAGGCGGGCCTGATCTTCGGCACGGCGAAGTACATCTCGCCCGAAGGCGCCGAGGGCAAACCCGTGAGCCCCGCGGCCGACGTCTACTCGATCGCGACGATCCTCTACCAGTGTCTCGCCGGCCGAACGCCGTTCGAAGGCGAGTCGCCGGTGCAGCTCCTGATCCAGCACACGCACGACGCGCCGCCCGATCTGCGGAGCATCCCACGCGCGAGTTACGTCCCCGCGCCGCTCGCCGCGGTGATCATGCAGAACCTCGCGAAGAAGCCGGAAGCACGCGCCGAAGACGCGCGCGCGCTCGGCAAGGATCTCTACACGGCGGCGCGGCAGAGTGGCCTCGATCCGGACGAGCTGACGCGTTCGAGCTTGCTCTTCGCGCGGCAAGGCGCGGTGAAACTGCCCTCGAAAGAGCGCACGAAATCGCTGGAGCTCTCCACGGATCTCGCCTCGAAGATCGGCGGCGTCCCCGCGCGCCCCGACGCGACCCCGCTGCCGATCTCCTCGCGCATCGAAGGCGATCCGGAGAGCTCGCCCGCGCCGTTCGTACCGCCCCCGCCCACCTCGTCCGTGGGCCGCGCGGTGTCGTCCTCCGCGATCTTGGACGACGAGGACGAGACGACCGCTGCGCCTCCTTCGATCCGGAGCGAAAGGCGCATCGACGAGGACGATGAAAGCGAGACCCAGGATCCCGACGCGCACGCCTCGCCCGCAGCCCCGTTCGCGCGCGAGTCGACCATGCAAGGCACGGAGACGCCGCTCTCCTTGCCTCCGCCGGCCGACATGAAGCGCCGCGCGCGCCTCACGCGCATCGTCGCGATCGTCCTCTGCCTCGCCGCCGCGCCGCTCGTGATCGTCATGGGTGGCAGGCGCCTCGGCCTCGTCGGCGCGACCTCGGCCGACTCGCTCGATGGACGCCTCGAAGCCGCGCGCGAGGCCATGAAGCGGCAGGCCTGGGACGCGCCGCCCGGCGACAACGTCAAAGAGATCCTCGAGGCCGCGCACGCGCGCTGGCCCGGCGACGCGCGCGTCAAAGAGCTACGCCGCGAGGCCGCCGAGCGCCTCGTCACGAGCGCGCTCGGGCGCAAGTACGCCGGTGATCCCGCCGAGGCCTTGCACCTCGCCCGCATCGCCGTCTCGCTGAACCCCTCGCTCACGACCGCGCAACACCTCGTCGCCGAGCTCGAATCGAAGGCGCCCGCGGACCTCGCGCCCGCGACGAGCAGCGCGCCTCGCGCCGTCCCCACGGATCACCGCCCGAACGGCCGCTTCCCGGCGCCGCGCCCCACGGGCAAGGACGGCAAACCACTGCCGAGCGCCTCGGCCGCGACGCCGCCCGGCCCCACGGCGACCCCCACGCCGACGTCCACGACGAAGGGACCCGCGGGCGCATCGACGGGCCCCGACGGCCCCGTGCTTCCGCCCACGCCGCCGCCCTTGCCGACGACCGATCCGGCGCCCACACCCACCGGTGGACCATGGCTCTGACGCGCGCGACTCGCCGCCTGCACGTCGCCCTCGCGACGACGTCCGCCGCGCTCGTCGCGCTCGCGGCGTGCCCTTCGAGCGCCCACGCGCAGAGCCAGGAATCCGCCGCCGCGCGCCGTGCCTCCGCGGCCCTCACGCAGGACTACACGCACACGCTCGTCTCGGTGAACGCGGGCCTGCTCAGCCTGCCCGCGGCGAACGTCTGCCCGCGCTCGCGCACGAGCTGCGAGAAGGGCGAGACGAGCGTCTCGCTCGGCGTCTACAACCAGTACCACATCGGCCGCTTCGGCCTCGGCGCGAGCATCTCCTGGGCGCGCTCGCTCCTCAGCGGCACGGCCCCGGGCGCGGCCGAGCTCAATCGCGAGCACGATCGCAGCTACTTCCTCGTCGAGGGGCAGCTCCGCTACTACGGCATCCAGAGCGACAAATGGGTGTGGTGGGGCGGCGCGACGCTCGGCGCGGTGATCATCCGCGACGCCTGGACCGTGGCCACGGATCGTGAGCCCGCGGCGGACACGGCCTTCGTCGGCCCGCGCTCCGCGACGCTCTCGACCGAAGGCCTCGCGGCAGGCCTGGCGATCGGCGGCGAGTGGACCGTGGCCCCGAACTGGTCGCTCGGCACCACGCTGCGGTACGCGAGCTGGTTCCTCCCGACCGAGCCCGTGCAAGCGCCCACGGGCGACAGCGCGTCGCTCTCGGGCCGCGTCGACATGCTGGAGTTCGGCTTGCTCGTGGCGTATCGGCTAGCGCTTTGATTGGTCTCATCGCAAACCGCCGCGCCGGGGCGCTGCCCCGGGCCCCGCGGGGGCTGTTCGCCCCTCGACCCGAACCAGGGCAAGCCCTGGACCGTTCGTGGAAGAACTGCGCATCGCGCAGTTCTTCCAACAGGCCGCTGGCAAGACCATGAAGGTGCGTTCCACGCTGGCGACGGGCACGTTGCCCGTTGAATCGTCAACGCCGGCAGGGTCGTCGTTGGTCTTGACCTGGCCTGTTCGATGAACTGCGCATCGCGCAGTTCATCGACCCCGGGTCCAGCGCTTGCGCTGGTCCAGGTCCAGGGGCGGATAGCCCCGGTGGGGCCTGGGG
>NZ_JAGTJJ010000002.1 GCF_028435365.1 Polyangium jinanense
GTCTTGCCACCGGCCTGTGGGAAGAACTGCGCATCGCGCAGTTCTTCCCCCTGAGGTCCAGGGCTTGCCCTGGTTCGGGTCGAGGGGCGAACAGCCCCCGCGGGGCCCGGGGCAGCGCCCCGGCGCGGCGGCCCCAAGAAGAGACCAATGCTCAGCCCTCCGGCGGTGGCACGCTGCCCCACGCGCCGGTGCCTGTCAACCCGCCTCCCAAGAGCCCTCATGTCGGAGATTTACAGAACCAGACCTCCCTGTTAGGGGGGGTGATGGGCGTCACCGCGTTCCTCGAGTGCTACGACTCCGAAAACTTCGACCCGGCCTCGGGCGGCACCGGGCTCTTCAGGACCAAGGGCCTCCTCCCGCCCGCTTGGTTTCTCTTCTTCGACGCCGCGGACTTCGCCTCCGTGCGCTCGCAGCACGATGGCAGCACCTACTCGCTCCTCCGCCGCCCCGCGTCCGCGGCCGCCGCCCGCGCCCTCGAACGGCTCGAGGCGCTGAAGCCCCACATCACGCCGGAGCTCGACGCCGTGCTGCGCTCGTTCCTCGCCGCCGTCGAGAAGGCTTGCGCTCCCCGCGGTCTCGGCGTGCTCGTCTTCAACACCCACCGCTTCGAGTCCACCCGGGCCGAGCTCATCGCTTGTATCGGCTGGTTCGACGCGTTCGCTGCAAAGGGCTACTCCGCTCGCCTCGCCACGCGCGCCGAGTCGATCTTCGACCCCTGCGACGGCCTCGACTTCGACGAAGACGACCGGAAGCTCGACGTCGGCAACCCAGACGCGCTCTGCGGCTGGCCCTCCAGCGTGACGGACCGGGCGCCCCCCGTCGTTCCGAAGCCGCCCCCGCCCAGCGCGGACGCCAATTCTCTCGACGCCATCCTGGCGCGCCTGTGGGCCCATCCGGCGGACCTCGATGTTCGCCTCGCCTGCGCGAAAGAGCTGACCGCCCTCGGCGACCCTCGCGGCGAGTTCATCACCCTCGATTGCGCCGAGAAGCTCACCCACCGAAAGCTCAAGCGTCACGAGCAGCTCCTCGACGACGAGCGTGTGCACCACCCCTTCCGCCGCGCGCGTACCTTCCACCAAGGCCTTCCGGTCGCGGTGGAGTGGAATGCTGCGCCCGGCGATCCCCTCGTCGGCCACCCTGCCTGGTCCACCGTCGAGAGCGTGATCTTCTCCGGCCCTGTCGAGCTGCTCCCGCCCGTGCGCCAGCTGCAGGCGACGCCCGCGCTCATCCGCGCCATCGACCGGCCGGTGCCCTACGTCTCCATCTGCATGAGCGACGACAAGGACCCCGCGGCCTGGGCGGCGCTCGAATCCACCGAGCGCTTCCCGAACCTCGTCGAGGTCCGCGTCGTCGAGCCCGCGACCGTCTGGCTCCCCGAAGCGGGGCAGCGGCTCATCGCGCGGAGGCCCTCGGTGCGGCTACACGCCGGCTCGCCCCTCGTGCCACTCCCTCCGCTCACGCCCCTCACGGCCGAGGAGCACGCCGCGCGCGTCGCGCGATGGACGAATCCGCCGGCGGCCCGCTTCCTCGAGGGGCCTCGCTACGACAACGGATTCAGCTGACCGGTTCACGGGCTCCGATGCCCGCGGCACCTGGCCCGTCCTATCCGGCCGTGGGAGGGACCATCGGAACCTCAACGCGCTTCACCTTCGGTCGTAGGGGGGACCGTCCGAACCTCAACGCGTATCACTTTCGGTCGTGGGAGGGACCATCGGAACCTCAACGCGTATCACCTTCGGTCGTAGGGGGGACCGTCCGAACCTCAACGCGTATCACTTTCGGTCGTGGGAGGGACCATCGGAACCTCAACGCGTATCACCTTCGGTCGTAGGGGGGACCGTCCGAACCTCAACGCGTTCTACATCACACCCTTCCCGTCACCCACGTGACCTAGCCGGGAGGCGACATCCATCCCCTCCCGAGTCTTGCCGAAACCTCGACCCCCTCCCAATTCGACCGGCGTGGCTCGCGAGTTCGGGTCCCCCAGCCCCCCCGACCTCACGCCGCCCAGCGCCCCCTCCGCCTGCGCCTGCGCACACACTCCACCTCGACAAATCGCTTCCCCCATCGAATCGTAGTCCCCATGCCTCCGCTTCCGCTCACCCAGCCGCGCCCCCAGCGTCCCCTCCTCCTCAGCGGACTCATGGGCTCTGGTAAATCCACCATCGGCCCCCTCGTCGCCGCCCAAGCTGCGGTCCCCTTCCTCGACCTCGACGCCGTCATCACCCAGAACACGGGCCGCTCTGTCCCGGCCCTCTTCGCGGAGCCCGACGGCGAACCGGCCTTCCGCGCCCTCGAGGCGGCCACCCTCCGCGGCCTCCTCGCTTCCCCCGAGCCGCGCGTCATCGCCCTCGGCGGCGGCACCCTCCTCGACCCCGAGCTCCGCGCGTTTGCCCTTGCCCACGCGCACGTCGTCACCCTCACGGCTCGACCCGACACCCTCGCCGCGCGCACCGCCGGCCCCGGTCGACCCCTCCTCGACGAAACTCCCGACCGCCTCGCGCGCCTCCGCAGCCTCCTCGCCTCCCGCGCGCCCGTCTACGCCGAGGCCCATGCCCACATCCGGACCGACGATCGCTCGCCCGCCGACATCACCGACGCCGTCCTCCAAGCCTGGCTCGACCCCACCCTCGTCGTCCCGCTCGGCACCCGTTCCTACCCGGTTCGCCTCACCCACGACGCCCCGCGCACCCTCGCCGAGGTCGCTCGTTCCCTCGCGCCTTCCGCCGTCTTCGTCGTCACCGATGAGAACGTCGCGCCCATCGCCCTCGACCCGGTCCTTGACGCCCTCCGCACGACCGGCCTCCGTGTCCCGGCCACCGTCGTCCTTCCGCCCGGCGAAACCCACAAGCAGATGCCGGCGGTCGAGCGCATCCTCGCCGCCCTCGTCGAGTCCGGCGCTGACCGCGAATGCCTCGTCGTCGCTCTCGGTGGCGGCGTCGTCTCCGATGTCGCCGGGTTAGCCGCGTCCCTCCTCCTTCGGGGCGTCCGGTGGGTCGCGATGCCCACGACCTTGCTCTCGATGGTCGATGCGGCCGTGGGTGGAAAGACCGGCGTCGACCTCGGGGTCGCCAAGAATGCCGTCGGCACCTTCCACCAGCCCTCGGCTGTCCTCATCGACCCGGCGCGCGTTCAGACCGAGTCCACCCGGGCTTACGTCTCCGGCCTGGCCGAGGTCGTCAAGGCGGCCGCCATTGCCGACACCTCCCTCTTCGAGCTCGTCGGCCGGGAGCGCGAGCGCGTCCTCGCCCGGGACCTCGACCTCGTTCGGCAGATGGTCCTCGGCGCGGTCCGTGTGAAGACCGCGATCGTCATCCGGGACGAGCGCGAGTCCGGCGACCGCGTCCTCCTCAACTTCGGCCACACCATCGGACACGGCCTCGAGGCGGCCGGCGCGTATACCCGCCTCACCCATGGCGAGGCCGTCGCGCTCGGCATGATTGCCATCCTCCGCGTCGGCCGTGCCCTTGGTGTCACCGACGCTGAGGCAGCGACGCGTGTCGAGCGCCTCCTCGTCGACCTCGGCTTGCCCACGGACCTCACGCGTGAGCCGCTCGACGAGGCGCTCCGCCTGGCCTCGCTCGACAAGAAGCGCACGGCTTCGGGGATTCGGGTCGTCCTCCTCGAAGGCCTTGGGCGACCTCGCATCGAGCTCCTCTCGCTCGAAGCGTTGGGGCGCCTCCTTCATGCGGGGATGCAGAGCGTTTCCGTCTGAACCCTGCGGATCTTTGCCGGCCCGGCGGCTTTCTCGATACACTGACGGTTGACCTCAGGCGTCGAGGGAGGCTCCTCCACCATGAAGATCCAGCGAAGGCATATTGGCGGTGTGGCCGCGCTACTGGCGCTCGGCGGTTTGCTCGGTGCGGGGTGCGCGGAGAACCGCAGCAGCCTCTTCGTCCGTGGCGCGCTCGTGTTCGACACCGACACCTGCGGGGTCGTCGCTGAGACCACGGCTCCGACCCTCTTGCGTGGCACCCTCGACGTGGCGTTCGCCTCCGAATACAACGCCGCGCTCCTCGTGGGCAATCAGCTCGTCCGGCGCGGCAACGCGGCGACGCTTCGCACGGAGACCTCTCGGGTCCAGTTCGAGAGCGCCGATGTGCACACCTTCGACGCTGCGGGCAATGAGCTCGGCGCATTCACGGCGCCGGCCACCGGGTTCGTGGACCCGTCCACGGGGGCCGAGCCGGGGCTTGGATTCGCCAACGTCGTCCTGGTCGACTCGGGCACCTCGGCGGCAGCGCTTGGAGCGAGCGGGGGGAGCGGCACGCCCGTCGAGGTCCTCGCCAACGTCATCATCCGAGGGCGGACGCTGGGCGGGGAGGAAGTCGCGACGGGCGAATGGCAGTTCCCGATCGACGTGTGCCGCGGCTGCCTCGTGTTTTTCCCGCCGGAGGCTGACGACCTGTCCACGCCCGAGCGAGACTGCTTCAACCCGGCCGACGCACCGTCCGGCTTTTGCCGCCCCGGGATCGACAACGCGGTGGACTGTCGACTTTGCAGGGGCCTGGACCCGGTTTGCGACACCCCGTCTCTGTGAGGGCGCACCGCCCCCAATGTTTCACGTGAAACATCCCCTCGAGACCCGTCACCGCACGGGTCTCGTATCCTTCGAGCCTCCCCGAATCGCGTTGTAGAGGATCTGGAACGGCAAGCTCAACGCCACGAGGTCGAGCTGCGCGCCGACCACGATCGACGTCTCCCGCGAAGGCCCGAGCCCGTACCGGAACTGCGCCAGCAACCCGGCCGCGATCACGTACGAGGCGTGGAAGTTGTAGCTGCGGGTCCCCCAGAACAGCGCGCCCGCGACCCCCGGTTCGAGCCCCTGCATCGGCGCGTACCGACCGTACCCGCCCACCGACACCACGAGGGGTAACGCCTGCAGCACGGGGAACAGCGTCGACACCCCGGCCCCGAACTGCACCTCGTCGAAGGCGTGTGTCATCACCTCGGCATAGGGTCCCACGCCGAAGTCGGTCACCTTGCTCCGACCGAACAACACGTCCCCCCGCAGCCCCAGGTGAAAGACCGTCTGGTCCCAGATCTTTCGATCGAGCCCTCGCCCGGCCGCGCCGATCGTCAACCCGACCGTCCCTTGCGGCTCGGCCCGCGCCTCCACCCCGAACGACAGGCATCCCGCGAGCACCGCCCCGCCCACGAACGCCCGCCCAGCCAACCCAGACCGCCGCAAGCACGCCCGCCTGCTTTCCATCTTCTTCCCATCACCCACCCTCCCCTACGCCGTCAAGCAACCCCCACGTTTCACGTGAAACATCCCCCCCACCCCCCAAGCGATCAGCGTTGGGAGGGAGGGTCGGAGGTGGTGGCCACCCGGAGGGGCACGAAAGAGAACCGAGCGAGGTACACCCACCTCCGAGCCTCGCGAGGCGGTCCAGTGCCAGGGGCCACCCCGCCTCCGGATGCACCCACCCGAGCGAGACGTGCGGGCGCCACCCCGCAAAGAACCCCACCCGTCCAAATCCAACCAGAACAACCCCAAGTGCCCCTCTGGGTGGCCACCACCTCCGACCCTCCCTCCCCGCCTCGCATCCTGGTTCCCCGCATGGTACCGTCCCCTCGCCATGGGTGGCCGTCAGGTCCAGCTTCGCATTGGCGGCCAGACATATCGGGTCGTCACCTCCGCGTCCGACGACGAGCTCCACCGCCTCACCCTCATGGTTGAGGAGAAGCTCACGCAGGTCGCCGGTCCCGGCCGCATGGTCAACCCCCAGGCTCTCCTCCTCGCGGCCCTCGCCCTCGCGCACGACCTCGAAGAAGAGCGCGCACGCCATAACGACCAGATGGCTCGCACCCGCATTGCCTTCGGCCGCATGCTTGAACGCGTCGACGCTGCGCTCGGCGCCATCGAGCCCGGCGCGGACGCATCCGACGAGGACGACCGATGACCGAGCTTGGCGCCCTTCGCCATCTCGCGGCGGAGATTGCGACGCTCGAACAGGCTGGACTGCTTCGCAAGCCGAGCGCGCCGCCGCCGTCGGGATGCCTCGTCCTCTGCTCGAACGATTACCTCGGATACGGAACCGACCCCTGGCCTGCGCCCGCCGAGGCTCCCTCCGGCGCTGGCGCTTCACGCCTCGTCAGCGGGCATCATGCCGAGCATGCGCTCGCCGAGCAGACGATCGCCACCTGGCTCGGGTTCGAGTCCGCGCTCCTGTTCTCGTCCGGGTACGCGGCCAATGTCGGGACCATCTCGGCTCTTGCCCGGCCGGGGGACGTCATCGTCTCGGATGCGTTGAACCACGCCTCCATCATCGATGGCTGCCGCCTCTCCGGGGCCAAGGTCGTTGTCGTTCCCCATCGGGATGCGGCTGCCGCCGAGGCTGCGCTCGAGCGGGCGCAGGGTGCGCCGCGGCGATGGCTCGTCACCGAGTCGTACTTCAGCATGGATGGCGACTCGCCCGACCTCGTTCGGCTCCGGGCTGCCTGTGACCGATGGGATGCCGCGCTCGTCGTGGACGAGGCCCACGCGGTCGGGACGCTCGGTCCCGAGGGTCGAGGACTTGCGGCGCGGGCGGGCGTTCGGCCGGACGTCCTCGTGGGGGCTCTCGGAAAGGCGCTCGGGCTTCAGGGTGCGTTCGTGGTCGGACCGATGGTCCTCCGCACCTGGCTCTGGAATCGTGCCCGTAGCTTCGTCTTCTCCACGGGCATCAGCCCCGCCCTCGCGGCCGCCATCCGGCATCGGGTCCTCCGCGTCGCTGCCGATGACGAGGCGCGCGCTCGGCTCGACCACATCATCGACCGCCTACGCGCCGGACTCGCCTCCATCATCGGTGATGCGCTCCTCCCCTCGCATGGGCCCATCCTCCCTTGCTTCGTGGGTCCCCCGGAGGAGGCCGTTCGCATCTCGCTTCGCCTTCGCGAGCGTGGGGTCCTCGTCCAGGCCATTCGCCCCCCGACGGTCCCGCCGGGCACCTCGCGCCTTCGCGTCACCGCGCACGCGCGCCTCACCGACGCGGACCTCACTCGGATCGTCACTGCCTTCGCGGAGGGCTGGAAGCCATGAGCCGCATTGTCGTCATTGGAACGGGCACCGGCGTCGGGAAGACCCACGCGGGGGTCGCCCTCGTCGCTGCTCTTGCATCGGCTCGCGTCTCGGTCGCAGGCCTCAAGCCCATCGAGTCCGGCGTCCCGTCCGAGCCTTCGTCCACGATCGCGACCGACGCCTCCGCGCTCGCGGCGTTCAGCACGTTTCACGTGAAACATCCCCTTCCCTACGCGCTGCCGGATCCGGTCTCGCCGCACCTGGCCGCGCGTCGCCTGGGGATGCGCATCGATCTGGGTCGCGTGGCCGAGTGGGTTGATGCGCATGCGTGCGCGGAGGTGCTGGTCATCGAGACGGCGGGGGCGCTCCTGTCTCCGCTCGGGCCGGGGCTCGTCAACCTGGACCTCGCACGCGTGCTGCGACCCGATCACTTGTTGCTTGTCGCTTCGGATCGGCTCGGCGTGCTCCACGATGTCGCGGTCACGCTGCATGCGCTGCGCACGATGGCCGCGGACCTGCCGGCGCCGCTCCTCGTGCTTCAGCCGCCCGCGGTGCCGGATGCGTCCACCGGGACGAATGCGGAGGAGCTCGTGGAGTTGAAGATCGTTCCGAGGCTGGTCGTGTTCCCCCGGGCCGAGACGACGGCGGAGGAGACGAGGGCGGCGGCGAAGTGGGTGCTCTCGACGCTCGCCCTCGAGGGCCAGAATCAGAAGGCGTAGAGGACGCTCCCGCCGAACCCGGGTCCACCCGACGTCGACCTTCGCGCCTGGTAGCCCCCTCGGAGCTGCACCGAGAACCCGCGCCCGAGCGCGATGCCCACCTCGCCGATCAGACGCACGCCGTATGTCTCCGCGTTCGGCATGTCCGTCACCTCGACGATCGGCGACACGAGCACGCGGTCGCCCGCGACCAGATCGAGCCGGCTGTAGAACCGATTCCCGAACGGCGCGCTGTCTCCGAGGCCGAGCGACTCGAACCCGAGGATGAGCTTCGAGCCGTACGGGTCGCCGATCAACGTCGACGCCCCGAGGCCGACCGAGAAGCCGATCTCCGTGACGCTCGTCTGGAGCTCCGTCTCCAGGTGCCAGAGGTCGAGCACCCGGAAGCGGATACGCGCCGCGCCGAAGTTCAGGCCGACCTTGTACCGCTCCTCGTTGTACTCGGAGAGCGGCACGAGCGACCAGCCGCGCACGAGTCCCAGCCGGAAGCCGAACTCCGACACCGTGCGCAGCGGCCGGTACGTGTAGCTCGCCTCCACCCGGTAGTACTGCTCGTCGACCGACGGCACGACCTCCTCACCTGGCTGGCAGGTCGCCTGACCCGCCGCGCATGGTATCGGTATCGTGCCCGTCGTGGTCCCGAAGCCCACGTACTCGCCCGCCACCCCGACGACCGAACGACGTCCGCCGAGCCGACTCAGCGCGGCTCGCTCCTTCGCATCGGTCCGGTCCTCGATCACGCTGACCGGGTGGAGCTTCTGCCGTGACGCGAATGCCGAGAACCGCGTCCCGTTCGTCTGCTCGACCTCGATCGTGTAGCCGATCCCCGGCGCCTTGAGCGCCTCGCCCGGGATGACCGCGATGTAGCCCCTCTCGCCGCCCCGCTGGAATGGCACGGCCTTCATCTCGCCGAGCGACGTCTGGTAGACGGCCAGCACGTTCCGGATGAGCTCCGCGTGTTCGAACGACGCCTCCAGCACGAGCTTCGTGCCAGGCTCCGCGCTGGCGATCGGTGCGTGATGGACGCGCGGCGTCGTGGGCTTCGGCGTCTCGCCCGGCGGGATGTCCTCGGCCTTTTGCGCCTCGGCGTCACGCGCCGCGAAGGACAGCGCGACCGCGGCGAACGTGGCCAGGGTCTTCACGAAGGTTCGCGTCACCATTCGTACCCCACTGCTCCGCCGAAGCCCGGCCCTGCATGGTTGATGGTTCGGCCCTGGAACGACACGCGCGCCGCGACGACGAACCCGGGCGTGAGCCGGTAGCCCACCTGAATGATCCCGCGTGCGCCGACCTCGCCTTCCTCCTGGGACTGCGTGGGCTCTCCGTTTTCGGTCGGCGACCTGTAGCTGCTCGATCCGGCTGGCTGGTTCGTCACCTCGGTCCGGACGAGGATGGGCACGCGCTTGAAGGTGTTCAGCTCGAGCTGGGTGAAGCCGCGTAGACCGACGCCGCCGAGCAGCTCGCCGCCGAGCACCAGGTTCGTCTCGCGGTCGTTGCCGATGCGGAAGAGGATCTGTCCGCCGCCCGAGATGCCGTCGTCGAGCAGCCCGATCGCCATCCTGCCGATCACGCCGAACAGCCGGTGGAAGCCGACCTCCGTTTCGAGGTAGCCGTAGGTCAATCCGACGGGGCGACCCGAGAGCCCGAGCGTATCGAGATCGTTGAGCGAGCCGCCGACGCCGCGGTAGACGCCGAACCCGGTGCGCAGCGCGCGCACGCCGGTGTCGCCGTAACGGAGCCCGAACGTGCCTTCCGTTTGCCAGACGCGATCGTTGCCCTTGAGCCCGTTGTAGTCGGCGAAGTCCGTGAGCACCATCGCCGACGCGATACGTTTCTCAGGTTTCGCGATCTTGGGTGCATCCTGGATCTGGATCCGCTCGGGGGCGCTCGGCAGGCCGACGACGGCTTTTGCGGCGCCGCTCGCCATGGTCGCCTCGATGAAGTACTCGATTTCCGCGGGCACGAGGCGGTCGCCGGGCACGGTCGCGGCCCAGTAGCCGGGGCCAGCGCTCGTCATCACGAACGGCGTGTACGTCTGTTTCCCCTTCGTCCGCACGTGCAGGATCGCGCCCGTGGCCAGGTCGTCGAGCTCCACCGCGAGCTCGAGCGGCGTGCCTTCGACCGCTGCCGTTGGTCGAGAAAAACTCACGAGTGAAGGCTCGGTCCGCGTGGTCTGCCCTTTTGCGGGCGCCGCCTTCGACCCGGGTTTGCCATCGGCTTCGATCAGCCGGCGCAGCGACGCGGCCTCTTCATAGAGCACGCGTGCATAACGACCGTTCGGTTTCTCCCGGACGTAATCCTCGTAGGCCTTGATGCGCGTGACGAGGTCGGCGCCTTTGAGCTTGTCGAACATCGTGGCGATCACGATCGCCTCGGGATCGGCGTCGCCGGCGGGCATCTCCTTCGCCTCCGTGGTCGTGGAGGCGTCGGGCTTTGTGGGCTCGGGTTTGCCGGGGGCCGGGGCTTTGCGCAGGATCACGAGGTCGCCCTTTTCGGGGGTCCGCGTGAGCGTGCCGGTTGCCGTGGCGATCGACATCGAGGGCCGCACTTGCCCGAGCTCGAGGGTCCCGATCCGGAATCGGTCGGAGATCACCTTGCCCGTCACGGGGTGTTTGAGCTTCAGCGGGCGCCAGATCTCGACCGTCGCCCCCTCCGTCGCTCCTTGGGTCGAGCCGAGGTCCAGGATCAGCTCCTCGCCTTCCTCTTCGAGGGCGAGCACCGTCCCCGTGATCTCGGTCGGCGCCGCGTCCGAGGCGGACGTTTTCGTCTGCGCCCCGGCGCCCGTCCCGATTCCGAGAAAGCAGAGCGCGGCCAGCGCCGCAACGAGGCGCGCCCTCGTGCTCCCCCGGTTCAAACCATTTTCGAGTTCGAACACGCTACGATCGATCTTTATCGAATCGAATCCCAAAAGAAAAGAAAATACCGGCTGACGGAAATTCGACACACCGAGGTCGACCGCCTCTTTCGCGCGAATCCGAATTCGCGTTCATCGTCACCGCCCATTCGCGGCAACGATCCATTGTGTGGTTTTTCGGCGATACTCAACCGGTAACGCTATCGACCACCCGGCCCCGGTCGAGCACGAGGCGCGCGCCGGCCCGCTCGCGAAAGAGCTCCGGCTCGTGCGAGACCACGACCACGGCCGCGCCGCGCGCGACCTCCTCGTCGACCACGGCGAGCAGCCGCGTCACGCCCGCCTTGTCGAGGCCGGTCGTCGGCTCGTCGAGCAGGACCAGCGAAGGCTCGTGCGTGAGCGCCCGCGCGAGCGCGATGCGTTGCCGCTGTCCGCGCGAGTACGTCCGGACCGGCCGCTCCGCGAACGCGCCAAGCTCGAAGCGCGACGAAGCCCGCGCCCACGCCTCCGCCGCGTCGAGCCCCACGAGCCGCGCCGCGAGCTCCACGTTCTTCCGACCCGACAGGTCCGGGTACGCCATCGTCTCGTGCGAGACCCAGCCAATCTCGGCACGCACCGCGAGCAGGTCATCGCCGAGCGGCTCGTACACGACCGTGCCCGCGGTCGGCTTGATCACCGTGCCGAGGATGCCCAGCAACGTGGACTTGCCCGAGCCGTTCGCGCCCTCGACGACGAGCAGCCTGCCTAGCTCGATCGTGAGGCTGACGCCGCGCAAGGCCACGGTGGGGCCGTAGGCCTTGATGAGGCCCTTGCCGACGATGCGTGTAAGGCGTGGCGTTCGGCTCATCCGACGCGGCTCACGACCCCTTCTCGGGCACCGGCGGCGCCGGGAACGGGCGCACGAGCGTCGGTCGCTCGTCGGAGAACGAGGGCCGGTCGACGAGTGTGCGCTCGTCGTCGTCGTCGTCGGTCACGGGGCGCGCCGGCGGGACGGGGCGCGGCGGAGGCGGCGGCAAAGGCGCGGCCGCGTGGACCGGGATGGGCACGGACGCCGGGGGCGGCGGCGCCGAAGGCGGCGGCAGCGGCGCGGGCGGAGGCGGCAGCCACGCCTGGCGACCGCTGCCCACGCCCATGCTCGCAAGCTGCCCGGCCGGCATGGTCGACGGCGGGCCCGAGGAGGCGGATGCCTGGGCCGCTTGCTGCTGCGCGGGGTGCGACGGCGGCGGCAGCGGCAAGGGAGGCGGCAGCGGCGCGGGCAAGGATGGCGCGCCTGCGTGCGGCGCGGTGACGGTCGTGGGCGGGCCGAAGCGGGTCGACGGCGGACCCGCGTTGCCGGTGCCCTGCTTCGACGAGCGCGGCGGCGCGATGGGCAGGCCGAGGTCCTTGCGCGAGAACGAGAGCACCATCGTCTCGTCGTCGTCCTCCGCGAACGACATCTTCGCCGGCGGCAGCGGCGCGCGGCGTGACGGCGGCGGCGCCTCGGGCTCGAGGGCGCGTCGCAGGCCGTCCTGGAACTCGGGGGCGTTCTGGTAGCGGTCCTCGCGCATCTTGGCGAGCGCCTTGTCGACGACGCGCTCGAGCCCACGCGTGATGTTCGGACGCACCTCGGAGAGCGAGCGGTGCTTCGAGGTGAGGATCTGTACGAGCAGCGCGTTGTAGTTTCGTGCGACGAACGGGCGGCGGCCCGAGAGCGCTTCGTAGAGGATCACGCCCGCGGCCCAGAGATCGACGCGGTGGTCGAGCCCGCGATCGCCGCGCGCCTGCTCGGGCGCCATGTAGTACGGCGTGCCCATGACGATGCCGGGCATCGTGAGGTCGATGGACGTGTCCTCGTCGATCGTCTTGGAGATGCCGAAGTCGAGGAGCTTGGCGATGGGCGGTACGCCCGCCTTGCGGACGAGAAAAACGTTCTCGGGCTTGAGGTCGCGATGGATGATGGCTTTTGCGTGCGCGGCCGTGAGCGCGGAGAGCACCTGGTGCATCACGTCCGCGACGTCGCGTTCGGGAAGCGCGCCGTCGCGCTTGATGCGCTGGTCGAGCGTCTCGCCGATGAGCCGCTCCATCACGAGGTAGGGCGTGCCGTCCTCGAGGCGACCGAGGTCGTAAATCTCGCAGATGTTCGGGTGACCGATCGAACCGGCGATACGCGCCTCGTGCTTCAGCCGCGCGACCGAGTCGGCCTGCTGCGCGTGCTTCGGGTGCAGCACCTTCACCGCGACGATGCGGCCGATGGCCAGGTGCTCGGCCTCGTACACCGCGCCCATGCCGCCCTCGCCGAGCAGCGCCTTCACGCGGTACTTGTCGCCGATGACGTGGCCCACGAGGTCACGCCGCGCGAGCCTGTGCGAGCTCTGCGAGGAAGGGCCGTCGCGGTTCGGGGCGGCGCCGGGCTGTGCCGGGCGAGCGTTCGCGGCGGGCGCGAGGGCGGGCACGCGGGGCGACGGGATGCCCATGGGTCGTGGAATGCTCGGCGCGGGCGGGATGAACGAACGCGGCGTGTGCATCGCCGGGCGCGACGGCAGACTCGACCCTGGCCCGATGGCGAGCCCCGTCGCCGGGCAAATCACGAGCCGTTCGTCATGCCGGATGCCGCAGTGGCGGCAGCGGAGTTCGCCCATCGCGAGAGCCCTACGTTCGGCCATTCCGTCGCGCGCGGCCACTGCAAAATCGCTCGGCGATCGCGTTTTCGTTCCCACGGCGCAAGCTCACGAGCGCGGGCGAGCCCGTGACGCACTCGGTACGCATCGGTACGCAGGTGCTCGTCTGGTCAGTCCGCGGCGCCCACAGCCGAACGGGGGCAAGCTGGGGATAACTTCCGGTGATCCCAGGGTCTGCCTTGGGGAGAGAACCGGGCTCGGCCGTCCCCCCGTCGAGCTCTCCCCGACCCGACCCCGGGGTTGCCCCGATTCATCCACAGGGGGGTGGCTCCGTAAGTCATCGAAATCATAGGTCGATCCAGAGTTTTCCCCATCGTCCACAGGCTCTACGATGACGACCTGATCTAGATCTAAAGATCTTCCCTAGATCGGAGGGGAACCGGTGAGCTTGGTCACGTTTGCCTCGGTCATCTTTTCGACCTTCGCCCCGCCGATAACCCTGCTAAGAGGGACCGACCCGCTGCTTTCCCGCCGCGGCGGAGTTGAAGGGCCATGGACCTCGTCATCGCGAAGAAAGATCTGCTGCGCCTCGTCGACCGCTGCCAGGGCGTCGCCGACAAGAAGAGCGCCATGCCGGTGCTCGCCAACGTGCTGCTCGCCGCCGACGGGAACGCGCTGCGCGTTTCCGCGACCGACCTCTACCTCGCGGTGAGTGGTCAGACGGCGGCCGAAATCGTGAGCGCAGGCTCCGTGGCCGTTCCGGCGAAGGACCTGCTCGACCGCGTGAAGGCCATGCCCGACGGGCCCATCCAGGTGACCGCGCGCGAGGGCGCGCAGACCGTCATCAAGGCCGTCGGCTCGCCGCGCCGCTACACGCTGCACGGCATGCCCGGCAGCGAGTTCCCCCAGCTGCCGAAGCCCGCGCCCGACGCGCCCTCGCTGGAGCTACCCGTGGAGCTCCTCTCGCGGCTCATCGAGCGCACGCACTTCAGCATCTCGACCGACGAGACGCGCGCGCACGTGAACAGCGCGCTCTTCGAGTGGGCCGGCCACCGCGTCCGCATGGTCACGACCGACGGTCACCGGCTGTCCAAGATGGAGGTCACGCTGGAGGGAACGAGCGCGACGGCGACGATGCTCATCCCGCTCAAGGCCATCCACGAGCTGCGCAGGCTCACGAGCGGCGTCGACAAGGAGACGCCCACGGTGCACATCACGCAGAGCGGGCCGAACGCGTTTTTCGGCGTCGGTGGCATGACCTTCTCGGTGAAGCTCGTCGACGCGCAGTTCCCGCCCTACCAGCAGGTCATCCCGAACGTGAGCGACCGGAGCATCCGCGCGCCGCGCGCCCAGCTCGCCGAGGCCCTGCGCGCCGTCTCGCTCGCCGCGAGCGACCGCACGGGCGGCGTGAAGCTCACGGTGACGTCGCGCGCGCTGCGCATCACGAGCGAGAGCCCCGAGAGCGGCAACGGCTTCGACGAGGTGCCGATCGACTACGATGGGCCCGAGGTGACGATCGGCTTCAACGCGAAGTACTTCCTCGACGTGCTCGCGGCCATCAACGACGACGAGGTCGTCCTCGGCGTGTCGGGCGAGCTCGACCCTGCGGTCATCCGTCCCGCGACGGAGTCGGCGGCGGAGAGCTATGTCTCGGTCATCATGCCGATGCGGATTTGAAACGCGGTCGCTACATGGGGCGCACGTGCGTACCCTCGCCGCGCCCCGTCTCCGATACACCCTCACCCGAACCCCTCTCCCGCCGGGAGAGGGGTGAATCTCGATGAATCGCCTCGAGCTCGAACGGCTCACCGTGCGCGGCCTTCGCGTCCTCTCGCGGGTGGACATGGAGCCCGCGCCGCGGCTCAACGTCGTGTGGGGCAACAACGGGCACGGCAAGACGAGCGTGCTCGAGGCGATTTACTTCGCCGCGACTTCGAAGAGCTTTCGAACGGCACGCGTGGGCGAGCTCGTGCGGCACGGCGAGCAGGCGGCGAGCGTGAAGGCGCGTTTCGTCGAGCGCGGCGGCGCGCTGCCGGCGCTGTCGCGCGAGCAGACGGCCGCGGTGCAGGGCAAGAGCGTGACCGTGCGCATCGACGGCAATCGGCCGCGCGCGCTCGTCGAGTACGCGACGCGCTCGCCCGTCGTGGTGTTTCATCCCGAGGAGCTCACGCTGTCGAGTGGACCGGCGCAGGGACGGCGCACGCTGCTCGACCGGCTCGCGCTCTTCACACGGCCCGAGAGCGCAGATGCGCGCGCGCGGTATGCACATGCGCTCAAAGCACGGCAGGAGCTCCTGCGGCGCGGCGCGGACATACCTTCGAGCGATACACGTGAGCTCGATGCGTTCGAGGAGCTCTGCGCCGAGCATGGCGCGGCCCTCACGCGGGCGCGCGCAGCCGCGGCCGAAGCGCTCGTGGTCGAGCTCGGGAGTGCGTTCGCGCAGATCGCCGCGCCCGACCTCCGCCTCGAAGCGCGATATGCGCCGGGAGGCTCGGCCGACGTGGAGACCGCGCGCGGCGAGCTTGCGCGGGGCCGAAAGCGTGATGCGTTCCGCGCGTCGGCGGGGTTCGGCCCGCATCGCGACGAGCTCGAGCTCTTGCTGGATGGGCATCCGGCGCGCGTGGTCGCGTCGCAGGGACAACATCGCGCGCTCACGCTCGCTCTCAAGGCGGCCGAGACGGCGACGATCGCCAAAGAGCGGGGCATCGAGCCCTTGCTCTTGCTCGACGACGTTTCGAGCGAGCTCGATCCGGAGCGCACGGGCGCGCTCTTTTCATTCCTCGCGCTCCATCGCGGTCAGATTTTCCTGACGACCACGCGCCCCGAGCTCATCCGCGCCGAGGACATATCGGCCGAGGGACGGCGTGACTTCCGCGTGTTTCGGGGCGAGCTCGACGAGGGCGCGGGCTGACCTCCGGCCGTTTCGGAGCGCCTCGACCACGAGCGCGCGAAACGGGCACCAATCGGGCGTGATTTCCTCACGAAAAGGGCCCCGCCGAGCTTGCCCAAGAGGCACAAAAAGGCTAGATTTCCGCGACTCCAAACGGCCCCCGCGCGCGTGACATCAAGGCGTCCGCGCTCGGCCCGAGGAACCTCTCGATCCGCGCAGACGTGCGGGTCGGAACGAACCGATCGGCCAGACGCTCGGGAGCCGAAAGCACGAGACCGATGACGACCGAACCGACGAGCATCCAGCAAACCGAATCCAAGACGACCGCGGGCCAGGCTTACGACGCCAACAGCATCACGGCGCTCGAAGGCCTCGAAGCCGTGCGCAAGCGCCCGGGAATGTACATCGGTGACGTGCACGACGGCTCGGGGCTGCACCACCTCGTCTGGGAGGCCGTGGACAACGCGGTCGACGAGCACCTCGCGGGGCACTGCACCGAGATTCGCGTGACCGTGCACTTCGACGGATCGATATCCGTGGAGGACAACGGCCGCGGCATTCCGGTCGGCATGCACGCGAGGGGCGTGAGTGCGGCCGAGGTCGTGATGACCGTGCTCCACGCGGGCGGCAAGTTCGACAACGCGAGTTACAAGGTCAGCGCGGGCCTGCACGGCGTGGGCGTCTCGGCGGTGAACGCCGTCTCTGAGTGGTTGAAGCTCGAGATCAAGCGCGAGGGCAAGGTCTGGTACCAGGAGTACGAGCGTGGCGTGCCGCGCAAGCCTTTGAAGGCCCTCGGCGAGACGGACCGGACGGGCACGAAGGTGTCGTTCAAGCCGGACGTGCAGATCTTCTCGGTGACGGAGTTCAATTACAACATCCTCGCCAATCGCCTGCGCGAGCTCGCGTTCTTGAACGCCGGCCTGATCATCAACCTCGAAGACCAGCGTCCGACCGGCCGTAGCGAGACATTCCACTACAAGGGCGGCATCGCCGAGTTCGTCGCGCTCCTGAACCAGGCGCAGGAGGCGATTCACGACGACGTCATCGCGTTCGTGGTCGAGGGCCAGGCCGAGGCGGCGGGCAACGGTGGCTCGAAGCCCACGCCGCCCATCACGGTCGAGGTCGCGATGCAGTGGAGCGGCTCGTATACCGAGCAGATCTATTGCTACACCAACAACGTCCACAACAAGGACGGCGGCACGCACCTCGCCGGCATGCGCTCGGCGCTGACGAAGACGATCAATCAGTACGGCAAGGCGCAAAACCTGTTCAAGGAGCTCAAGCAGGAGCTCGCGGGCGAGGACATCCGCGAGGGCCTGACCTGCGTGCTCAGCGTCAAGCACCCCGACCCGTCGTTCGACTCGCAGACGAAGTCGAAGCTCGTGTCGAGCGAGGTGAAGGGCATCGTCGAGCGCGCCGTGACCGACAAGCTCGGCCAGTATTTCGAGGAGCACCCGCAGGGCGCGAAGAAGATCATCGAGAAAGCGGTGCTCGCGGCGCGGGCGCGTGAAGCGGCGCGCAAGGCGCGTGAGGTCATCCGCAAGGGCTCGCTCGACATCACCTCGCTCTCGGGCAAACTCGCCGATTGCCAGTCGAAGGATCCCGAGAAGAGCGAGGTTTACATCGTCGAGGGCGACAGCGCCGGCGGCAGCGCCAAGATGGGGCGCGACCGCCATTTCCAGGCGATCCTGCCGCTCCGTGGCAAGATCCTGAACGTCGAGCGCGCGCGACTCGACCGCATGCTGAGCTCGGCCGAGGTCGGCACGATCATCACGGCGCTCGGCTGCGGCATCAGCGGCGTGCGCACGACGCGCGGCGAGGGCGAGGACAAGGATGACGATGGGATCGAGCTGAACAAGCTCAAGTACCACAAGATCATCCTGATGACCGACGCCGACGTCGACGGGTCGCACATTCGCACGTTGCTGCTCACGTTCTTCTTCCGGCAGATGCGCGAGGTGATCGAGCAGGGTCACCTCTACATTGCGCAGCCGCCGCTTTATCGCGTGCGCAAGGGCAAGAAGGACATCTACCTGAAGGATCAGGCGGCGCTCGACGAGTACCTCGGCAGCAATGCGGTCGAGGACCTCATCCTGTCGTCGGAGGGCCGCCCGCCGGTGCCGTCCGCGGTGCTGCCGAACCTCGCGAAGCGGCTCAAGCAATTCAAGATTGTCCTCGGCAACCTCGACAAACGGTGCGATGCGCGCATGGTGGCCTCGCTCATCCGCGCGACGGGTTTGGGGCAGGAGGATCTGCGCGACGAGGCGAAGGTCGAGTCGGCGCGGGAAAAGCTCAAGGCGTACCTCGAGCGCCGTTATCCCGACATGATGCCGTTCAAGGTCGTCTCGTCGCTCGACTCGGAGCACGGCGCGCATCGCATCACGGTGACCCCGCGGCCGGGCGCTTCGAGCCGCGTGGCCGTGATCGATTGGCAGCTCCTCGGTTTGCCCGAGTACAAGGACGCGCTCGACATCGAGCGTATGCTCGTGGAGACCGCGGGCCCGGCGCCCTGGACCGCCGTGTCGAAGGGCGGCAGCGAGTCGAAGCTCGAGACGAGCGAGGCGCTCATCGAATACCTCGAGGAGCGCGGCAAGAAGGGCATCACGCTCGGCCGCTACAAGGGTCTCGGCGAGATGAACGCGGAGGAGCTCTGGGAAACGACGATGAACCCGGACGTCCGCACGCTGCGCCAGGTGAAGATCGACGACGAGACCGAGGCCGCGCGGCTCTTCGCGATTCTGATGGGTGAGCAGGTCGACGAGCGGAGGCGCTTCATCGAGGTGAATGCGCTGAACGTGAAGAACCTCGATATCTGACGGGGGCAAACCCCCAAGCACAAAGCCCTCCTCGGCGCTGCTCGAGGGGGGCTTCGTGTTTCGAAGGGTTTTACTTCTTCAGCATGTTGTTCGGGCCGCCCTTGGCGCGGTCCTTGGGGACGGGCCTCTGCCACGAGGTGCCGTCCACGTTCATCCAGGAGACGACCACCTCGATGGTGGCATCGGCCTTCCCGGCGGCCTTGTCGAAGGGCCCGACCGTGATATCGGCCGCCTGACCGGCGTCGAGCCCCTTCGGGTGCTTGCCGCTGATCATCTCGATGAGCTTGCCGTCTTTGTCGTACGCGAACGCCTTGTACTCGAGCATCTTGATGCCTTGCTCGCTCGCGTTCTTGAGCTTGCCGCCAAAGCCCTTGTCGGCGACGGCGCCCTGCTCGAACTTCACCGCGTCGGCGACGGCCTCGAGCGTCGCGCTGTCGAGCTTCTTCGGCTCGGCCTTGGCCGGCTCCGCCTCTTTTTTGGGCGCCGCATTGGCGTCGGCGCTCTTGGCGCTCGCCTCGGCTGCGGGTTTGTCCTGATTGGTTTCGGTCTTGGACTGCCCGCAGCCGGCGAGCAGCAATGCACCGAGTGTAACCGCAATGAGAAGGTTCGCTTTCATCGCGCGGCACACTAGGCGAGCTTGCCCTGGCCTGTCCAGGGCGTTACGTCAGTTCGGTCCGCCCTCACAAACGCCGCTACCCTGGGCGACGTTGTTGTCGGTCCGGCATTCGTGCCACGCGTGCGGCGGCGATTGATCATCGACGATCACGAAGATCTTTTTCGACCCATCGAGCACGCCGGCCGGCGGCATCGGGAGGGGGAGCGTCACGTCCTCGGCTTCGGCCGGATAAAGCACCTTCGTGGTCATGACGGGGCTGCCGGGCAGCGGCACGCCGCCGTTTGCCGGGTCGTCCAGGTAAAACCCGATGTTCACGCCCGCCGGTACGCTCGCCTCGCCGATGTTGCGCACGCGCGCGATGAGCCCGTACGTCGGGCCTCCGCAGATCGGGAACACCGTGGCGACGAGGTCCGGCGCGGAGAACTCGCCCGAGGGCTGCACGTTTTGCCGGAAGTTGTTGAGCTTCGGCTGCTTGTAGTTCGGCTGCTCCACCGTGGGGATCGTCCCGTCCTCCTCCACGTTCGTCACGTGATACCCATGCTGATTCCACACCCGGCGCGTGCGGACCCAGTTTCCGTTTTTATCGCCGAAGATCCGCACGCCCGCCGTCTTCGAGCCGTCCGCGCAGGTAAAACTCGAATACGAGTTCGACACGACCACGATGTCGGCCTGCCCGTCGTTGTCGACGTCGGCGACCAGCGGATACTCGTAGAGCGTGCCGTTCGTATTGCACGTCTCGTAAAGCACCGTTCCGTCGGTCCCGGCATAGACGTGGATCATCTTCTCGTCGGCGTAGACGACCTCGGCCTTGCCGTCGCCCTCGAAATCGAAGACCGAGCTGCCCGTCGAGGCGGACGAGCAATCCTGGGTTTGCCGGATCCAGAGCAGCGTCTCGGCGTTCGGGATCGCGGGGGCCATGAGCTTCTTGCCGTCGAAGACCGCGTATCCAACGCCGCCGGCCATGGCCACGTCGGGCGTACCGTCGCCATTGAAGTCCGCCACCGTGGGCGGGCCGCCGCCTTGCGTGTAGCCCGTGCTGTTCGTGGGGCAGAGCGCCGGATTGAGGGTGCCGTTGATGTCGATGCCCGTGCGCACGACCTTGAAGCCGCCGGGCTCGTTCGGGTCCACGCGCCAGATCCGGAGCTCGTGGTTCGAATTGTAGATCCCGATGACCTCGGGAATGCCGTCCTTGTCGAGGTCGCCGACGGCGGGGAAACTCGCAACGAGGCTGGAGTCGACGAGGAGCGTGCCGTCAGCCTTGTAAATGCGCCTGCCCGTGACGATGTCGAGCTTGCCGTCGGCGTCCATGTCGGAGACCACGACGTTCGAGGTGTTCGCCGGGTCGAACGTCGCGACGGTCGCGCCCGTCTTTCCGTCGAGGATCTGCGATTCCACCACGACCTCGACGTCGCCGTCCTGATCGAGGTCCGCGAGCGAGGACATGAAACACGTGCCGGGCCCGCTGAGCCAGAGCTCCGCGCCCGTCGCCGTATAAGCGCGCGCACGGCCGTCGATCGTGCAGACCACGATCTCATTGCCCGGCACGCCGTCGATGTTGCCCGCGGCGATCGAGCGGCCCGGGTGGTTCTGGCTCGTTGCGCCCGCGTTCGCGGTCCACTTCTCGACGATCTGGCCATTGACGATCGAAATGGCGTGGAGCGTGCCATTTTCGTTGTACTTGTTCGTCTGGAACGTGAGGAAGACGATTTCCGGGATGTCGCGCTCGTCGACGACACCGTCGCAGGTGTCGTCGTCGAGCTGGATCACGACGGGCGCCATCATCACGCTGTCCTGCGTGTTCGCCGCGGCCGGGTTTCCCCAGGCGTACTTGAGCACGGGCTCGAACTGGCCGACGGGCGGCTTGTACTCGCATTTCGCGAGGCAGGTGATCGGGTCGTTCGGGCCGGGCTCCATGCCGGGCGCGCATTCGGGCGGCTGCGGCAAGCATTTGCCCGTCGCCGGCGTCACGCCGCCCTGGCACGATCCGCCCGCGCCGCCGTCGGGCATGCCGCCCGGCTCGCCGAGCGCATATTCGCAGTAGGAGCCCGCGGGGCATTCCGTGGCGTCGATGCACGTCGTGCCGGGGACCACGCATTGCTGGAACGAGCAGACCTCCGCGTCGCCGCAGCAAGCCGTCCCACAGGCCTTGTCCTGCGTGCAGCACACGCCGCCCGACGTGCAGACGCCGCCGTCGCCGCAGGCCTCGCCGGGCGTGCAGCCGTTGGTTCCGCTGTCGCCGAAGAGGTCGCCGCCCTGACCACCCTGGCCGCCGCCGCCCTGACCGCCCTGGCCGCCGCTGCCGCCCGAGGAGGTGCCTGCGGAGGCGCCGCTGCCCGTCACGTTACCGTCACCGCACGAGGCGAGCGCGGCCGCGAGGGACGGGACCACGAGCGCCGTGAAAGCGAGAAAAGAGAGCCGATGTTTGCGCATGAAGGCGCATCTTCGCCGAGGGCGCCCGTCCGTGTCGATCGCGAAGAACCCGAAAAGGACTCCCGAGCGTGTGACCTCTTCGCTTCCTTGGCAAGGGCCTTGCTTGCGTGAGATCCGGCCTTAGTTTCGGTCGTGCCATGCGGATCGATAGAATGACCACCAAGGCCCAGGAAGCGGTTCGTGCTGCCGTCGACCTCGCGAGCCGGCGCGGAAACCCGGAGCTTTATCCGGAGCACCTCCTCCGAGCGATCGTCGCTCAGGAGGATGGGATCGGGGCGCCGCTCCTGGAAAAGGCCGGCGTCGACCCGGGGCGTGTTTTGCAGGCCCTCGACGCCAAGATCGATAGCTACCCCCGCGTCAGCGGCGGCGCCGAGCCGAGCTTGTCGCGACGAGCGCTCGGGCTGATGCAAAAAGCCGAAGACGAGATGAAGTCCCTCAAGGACGACTTCATCTCCACCGAGCACCTGGTCCTCGCCGCGCTGAAGAGCGACAAGGACACGTCGCAGCTCCTCGAGCGCGTGGGGCTCAATTACGACAAACTGCTCGCGGCGCTCACACAGGTGCGCGGCAATCAGCGCGTCACCGATCGGGATCCCGAGGGCAAGTTCCAGGCGCTCGAGAAGTACACGCGTGACCTCACGGACCTCGCGCGGCGCGGGAAGATCGACCCGGTGATCGGCCGCGACGAGGAGATTCGCCGCGTGATTCAGGTGCTGTCGCGCCGGTCGAAGAACAACCCCGTGCTCATCGGCGAGCCGGGCGTCGGCAAGACGGCGATCGTCGAGGGCATCGCGCAGCGCATCGTGGCCGGCGACGTGCCCGAGTCGTTGAAGGACAAGAAGCTCGCGGCGCTCGACCTCGCGGCGATGGTCGCAGGCTCGAAGTTCCGCGGCGAGTTCGAGGACCGGCTGAAGGCCGTCCTGAAGGAGATCGAGAACGCGCAGGGCCGGATCATCCTGTTCATCGACGAGCTGCACACGCTCGTCGGCGCGGGCGCGGCCGAGGGCGCGATGGATGCGGCGAACATGCTGAAGCCTGCGCTCGCGCGCGGCGAGCTCCGCTGCATCGGCGCGACCACGCTCGACGAGTATCGCAAGCGAATCGAGAAGGACGCGGCGCTCGAGCGCAGGTTCCAGCCCGTGTTCGTGGGCGAGCCGAGCGTCGAGGATACGATCGCGATCCTGCGCGGGCTCAAGGAACGGTACGAGATTCACCACGGCATTCGCATCCAGGACGCGGCGCTCGTGGCCGCGGCGATGCTCTCGCACCGCTACATCACGGAGCGATTTCTGCCGGACAAGGCGATCGACCTCGTGGACGAGGCCGCGAGCCGCATCCGCATGGAAATCGAGAGCCTGCCGACGCCGATCGACAACGTGGAGCGGCAGCTCGTCAAGCTCGGCATGGAGGAGCAAGCGCTGCAGCGCGAGCAGGACAAGGCGAGCAAGGCGCGGCTCGAGGACGTCAAGCGCGAGATGGCCGAGCTCCAGGCGAAACGCGACACGATGCGGGCGCAATGGATGCGCGAGAAGGAGCTGCTCTCCGAGATCAAGAAGACGAAGGAATCGATCGAGCAGCTTCGCCTCGAAGAGGAGCGCGAGAAGCGACGTGGTGACCTCGGCAAGGCGGCCGAGATCCATTACGGCAAGATCCCCGAGGTGGAGAAGAAGCTCGAAGGGCTGCGTGAAGCGCTCGCCAAACTGCAGGAGAAAGGCAGTTATCTCAAGGAGGAGGTCACCGACGAGGACATCGCGGCCATCGTCTCGAAATGGACCGGCATTCCGGTCTCGAAGATGCTCGAAAGCGAGATGCAGAAGCTCCTGCGCCTCGAGGACGAGCTGCGCAGGCGCGTCGTGGGGCAGGACCACGCGCTCGTGTCGGTGGCGAACGCCATCCGGCGCTCGCGCGCGGGGCTCGGCGAGGAGAAGCGGCCGATCGGCTCGTTCATGTTCCTCGGGCCCACGGGCGTCGGCAAAACGGAGCTCGCGCGGGCGCTCGCCGAGTTCCTCTTCGACGACGAGAAGGCGATGGTGCGCATCGACATGAGCGAGTACGGCGAGCGGCACACGGTCGCGCGGCTCATCGGCGCGCCGCCCGGATACGTCGGCTACGAAGAGGGCGGTCAGCTCACCGAGCCCGTGCGGCGGAGGCCCTACACCGTGGTGCTCTTCGACGAGATCGAGAAGGCGCACCCGGACGTGTGGAACGTGCTCTTGCAGGTGCTCGACGATGGCCGATTGACCGATGGTCAGGGGCACACGGTCGACTTCAAGAACACGATCCTGATCCTCACGTCGAACCTCGGCACGCCGGCGGCGATGGCGGTCGAGGAGCGTGAGGGGCTCGATCCGCGGGACAAGGCCGAGCTCGTGCGGCGCGTGGTGCTCGAGGAGGTGCGCAAGCACTTCCGGCCGGAGTTCTTGAACCGGCTCGACGACATCGTGGTCTTCCGCAGGCTCGAACGGTCGGAGGTGGAGAAGGTCCTCGACATCCAGCTCGCGCAGTTCGAGAAGCGCCTGGCCAAGCGCGGGATTTCGATGACCGTCGCGCCCCCGGCGAAAGCCTTCCTCATCGAGCAGGGCTGGGATCCGCAATACGGCGCGCGGCCGCTCAAGCGGGCCATCCAGCGCTACATCGAGGACGAGCTCGCCAAACGGCTGCTCGCGGGCGAGTTCAAGTCGGGCGATACCGTCGCGATTGGACGGTCGGGCGATGGCCTGACCTTCACGAAAGTCACGTACAACTAGGCTGACAGCGGCGGAGGTCTCGGCTAAACCCGCCCCCATGCTGGACCTCCGCCACGTCGTCGATCACATGGACGACGTCCGCGCCGCCCTGGCGCGGCGCTCGCCCGCGGCCGCGGCCGCCCTCGCCCCCATCGCCGAGCTCGGCCAGAAGCGGCGCGAGCTCATCGCGCTCAGTGAATCCAAGGCCGCCGCGCGCAACCAGGCCAACGAGAAGATGGCCAAGGCGGACAAGAAGTCCGCCGAGTTCACCGAGCAACGCGAGGCCCTGAAGCGCCTGTCCGCGGAGATCAAGGACGCGGAGCAGGCGCTCAAGGACGTCGAGGCGAAGATCCACGAGCAGCTCGCCCTCGTCCCGAACCTGCCCGATCCGTCGGTGCCGGACGGCAAGGACGAGCACGACAACGTCGTCGTCCGGACCTGGGGCGACAAACCGTCGTTCACGTTCACGCCCAAGGCGCACTGGGACATCGGCGAGGGCCTCGGCATCCTCGACTTTTCGCGCGGGGCCAAGCTCTCGGGCTCGCGCTTCACCGTGCTCTGGGGCGCGGCGGCGCGGCTCGAGCGCGCGCTCATCAACTTCATGCTCGACCTGCACACGCGCGAGCAGGGCTATACCGAGGTCCTGCCGCCCTTCCTGGTGAAGGACTCGGCGCTCTATGGCACGGGGCAGCTCCCGAAGTTCGCCGAGGACCTCTTCAAGACGCACAAGAGCGACCCCGAGCGCGCCTACGACCTGTATTTGATCCCGACGGCCGAGGTGCCCGTGACGAACCTCCACGCCGACGAGATCCTCGAAGCCGACAAACTGCCGCTCGCCTACACCGCGTACACGCCCTGCTTCCGCGCCGAGGCGGGCAGCCACGGCAAGGACGTCCGGGGGCTCATCCGGCAGCACCAGTTCGACAAGGTCGAGCTCGTGCGCTTTTCGACGCCCGAGACCTCGGCCGAGAACCACGAGACCCTCACGCGGAACGCCGAGGAGGTTCTCAAGCGGCTCAACCTGCATTACCGCGTGTCGCTGCTCTGCGCGGGCGACATGGGCGGCGCCTCGCAGAAGACGTACGACCTCGAGGTGTGGCTGCCGGGGCAGAGCGTCTATCGCGAGATTTCGAGCTGCTCGAACTTCGGCGACTACCAGGCGCGGCGCGCGGCGATCCGCTACCGGCCCGAGCCGAAGGCGAAGCCGCGGCTTCTGCACACGCAGAACGGCTCGGCGCTCGCGGTCGGCCGGACGGTGATCGCGATCCTGGAGCAGTACCAGCAGGCCGACGGGACCGTGGTCGTGCCCGAGGCGCTGCGGCCGTTCATGGGGTGCGAGGTCATCAAGGGGGTTTGACCTCACCCCCATCCCCTCTCCACTCCGTGGAGAGGGGGGAAGACGCGCGTTTCTCCTCCCCTCTCCACTCCGTGGAGAGGGGTTGGGGGTGAGGCCTGCGAAAACTTGGCCGACCTCACGAGAACCCTGTAGGAGCGCCCTAGTCACGTCGAGCGTCCGCCCGTCGCCCCATATCGCGGGGCCTGCGGACGCCCGGTGTTTGTCGGGAAGGGGCGTCTCATGCAGGCGTCGTGTGCGTCGTCGTCCATCAAAAGCAGGGACCCGGAAGACACGATCCCGAGCGTCTTTCAGCCGCGCTCGTCCATGCTCCCGCCCCCCGCGGAGAACCAGGCCGAGACGCAGCCGGCGCCGCTCGTGCGCGAGAGCCATCCGACGATCCCCTACGAGCGCGCGAACCCCAAATCCTGGTTCGCCGCCCAGAAGAGGCGCAGGCTCGCGCGGCTCCACCTCGACGAGGAGAGCACCGAGAGCGGCCGCCCCATGCCCGAGTGGTGCGTGGAGCACGGCCCGGGTCTGCGGGCCATGACCACGTTCGAGCTCTGGATGGCCCTCGCCAGGGGTGAGATCGGGGCCGAGACGACGGTCTGGCGCGACGGGATGGAGGGGTGGAGGCGCATCGAGCACATCCCCGAGCTCGCCTATGCGCTCGCCGATTCGGTCTCGTTCGACCCGCCGCTCGTGACGCCCGCGCCCTTGCCGGACGTCGCGCTCACGCCGCCGCGTGGCGAATCGAGGACGCCTCTCACCTTCAGCGGTGCCGTCGCGCAGACGGGCGACCCTCCGCACGTACGGTCTCTCGAGGGAGACGAGACCCGCTCGGAGCCGATTTCGCTCCCTGTTCGGGCGTGGCCCTTCGGTCGCAAAGGTGGGTCACGACGGTCTCTGGCAGGGCAAGGAGGGTTCTCCTTCTTACTCGGGTGTGTCGTGGCGGTGACGGCCGTTGGCCTCGCGCTCGTGCATCGAGGGATCGCGCCTGCGGTTCTGTCTGGGCAAGCCGGGGGTCCGGACCGTCCCGCGCTCGTGTCCGGAGCCTCCGAGCTCGTGTCGAAAGTGGGGCACAGGACGGTCGAGACCTTCCGGCAGACAGAGGCGGCTCCCATGGCGCCCCCTCCGCCCTCGGCGCGCCACCATACCGACCCGGGTCAGAGACGGTCGCGACGGGGCGTTCGGCGGTAGCGACCGTCCCCGAAGACGAGCGCGACCCTCCTGCGCTGGGGGTCGACCGCCGGCGAGGTTGGTCACGGCTCTGTTTCGCTGGGGGTCGACCGTCGCCGAAGTCGGTCGGCCTCCTCCCGCGGCCGGCAGCGACCGTCTCCTCGGCACGTGCCAAGCGGGGAGAGTCGCGCTATCGTCCCGGCCCTCTCGAGCTCCGGGCATGCCCGGGGCTCACTCCGGCGTCGTCTAAGGGCAGGACGGGGGACTTTGAATCCCCTAATCATGGTTCGAATCCATGCGCCGGAACCACTAGCGTCCCCCGACCGAGGGCGTTTACCGTAGCTGCGAGGAGCAGCCGGGCGTGACGAGCGACGACGAGACCGAGGAGGCCAGGTTCGTCGCGCGTCTCGTGGCGCGTGACGAGTCGGCCTTCAACGAACTCGTGGTCGCCTACGAGCGACGCGTGTTCGCGCTCGTGTTCCGGATGATCGGGCGACGCGACGAGGCCGAGGACCTCGCGCAAGAGGTGTTCGTCCAGGTCTTCAAGGCGATCGATCAGTTCCGCGGAGAGTCGAAGCTCTCCACGTGGATCTTCCGGATCGCCGTGAACCTCTGCAAGAACAAGGCGAAGTACCTGTCGCGGCGCAAGGTGGGCGAGCAGGAGGACGTCCACGAGATCGCCGATCGCGTGACGGGCGACGGCGGCAAGGGCGTCACGGTGAGCGGAGCGATCAACCGCCCGGACGAGATTCTGGAGGGCATGCAGCTCGAGCGCATCGTCAGGCGCGCGATCGAGCAAGTCGACGCGGACTTCCGCGAGGTCTTGATCCTGCGCGACGTGGAGGACATGTCCTACGACGAGATCGCGGAGGTGACGGGCTTGCCGGAAGGCACGGTGAAGAGCCGCATTTTCCGCGCCCGCGCGCAGCTCCGGGCCCTGGTCGAGAAGGCGCTCGGCGACAAGCTGAGGAGCGAGAAGAAGGCATGAGCGGCGACGCGAAGCGAAAGCCAGAGGCGGGCGCGCCGGCCGACGATCAGGATCTGCTCGGCACGGAGGGCGACGTCACGGGCGAGGAGGCCGAGCGCCTCGCGGCCGAAGCAGAGCGCTGGCTCGACGCCGAAGAGAAGTCCGCGGCGAAGGACGAGACGTCGGGCGCAGACGAAACAGGCGCGGCGAAGACGCGTGACGAGGACGAGGACGAAGCGCCGCTTGACGAGGTCGAGGTGCGCGAGCTGCTCCGGCGCGCGCTGCGTCCACCGCCGGGCGCGGTGGCGCCGAGCCTGCTCGGAGGCGTGCAGAAGAAGCTGCGCACGCGCTCGCGAGGGAAGTTTTACGGCGACGGATGGAGCACGTCGCGCTCGCCGCGCTCGACGTACCTCGTGACCAGCGTGCTCATGCTGGTGCTCGTCGCGTTCGTGTTTTTGGTGCTCCTTCCGTGGGGCGGCGCCGCGCTCCCTTGAGCGACGCGCCCTAGGCCACGAGCTCGTCGTCTTCGACGGCCTTCGCGCTCGGCTCCGACGCGCCCGCGGCGGGCAGGTGAATCAGAAACCGCGTGCCGCCGCCTTCACGGCCGAGGCAGCGGATCGTTCCGCCGTGCGCTTCCACGATGTCACGCGTGACCGCGAGGCCGAGGCCCGTGCCGCGTTGCTTCGTGGTGAAGAAGGGATCGAAGATCGACGCGCGTAGCTCCTCGGGCACGCCCGAGCCCGTGTCGTCGACCGCGAGATCGATGCCATCGTCCTTGGCCTTGCGGATCGACACGACGAGCTCGCCGCCTTTCGCCATGGCCTCGCGCGCGTTGCGCACGAGGTTCAGGAGCGCCTGACGGAACTGCGACTCGTCGAGGCGCGCGTCGGGCAGATCGTCGTCGGCATCCACGCGGCTCGCCACGCCGCCGCGGTCGAGCTCGGGTCGCACGAAGGCCACGAGCTCGCGCGCGAGGTCCTCGACGCGCTCGCGTTCGAGCCGCGGGCGAGGCCTGCGCGAGATGCTGAGGTACTGCTCGGCGATGCGCGAGAGCCGCTCCACCTCGGCCTTGATGGCGACGACGAGCTGCGAGGCCTCCTTGTTGTCCGACGACGCGACCTCCTCTTCGAGCAGCTCCAAATTGAGGCCGATCGACGACAGGGGATTGCGAATCTCGTGCGTGACGTGCGCGGCCATCTTGCCGATGGCGGCGAGGCGCTCGGCGTTGACGAGCTCGCTGCGGGCGCGCTGGATGGCGGCGACCATGCCCTCGAACGTGGTCGCGAGCTCGCCGATTTCGTCGTTCGTGGCCATGACCTCGCGCGGCGTGAGGTCGCCTTGGGCGACGGCCTTCGCGCGCTCGGTGACGGCCGTGAGCGGCGCGAGCACGCGGCGCGCGTAGATGGAGATCACCACGCCGACGAGCAGCGTGAGCACGAAGAGGCCGACGAGGAGCTGGATGGACCGGGCCTCGCGTCGTTTCGCCTCGGCCGTGAGGCTCTCCATCCGCTCCTCGACGCGCAGCTTGATGGCGCGGAGCCGCTGCGCGCCCTCGGCCTCGCGCTTGAGCAGCTCGTCCCGCGCCCGCTCCGCGGCTTCACGATCGCTCACCGCGAGCGCCTGGAAGAGCTGCCCGAACCGCTCGGGATCCGCGCCGAGCAGCCGCTCGATCGCCGCGGCCTCGCGTACGATCTCGTCCTGGAACTTCGCGACGGAAGGATCTTCGTCGACGAGCCCTTTCTCCGCGGCTTCGCGCACGTGCGCGAACGTGAGAGGGCGCGTGCGGCGCGCGGTCTCGATCCACTCGCGCACGTCGCCGGGGTTTTTCGCGGCCGTGATGTGGTTGAGCTGCGCGTTGAACACGTTCTGCGCGGCCAGGGCCTCGCCCACGCGGAGCAGGAGCGGCGCGTATCCGCTGCGGAGGAGCTCCGCGCCTTGCGACGTGTCGCGCAGCGCGCGAAAGCTCCAGGTCACGGTGAGCGCGAAGGCCGCGAGCACGAGCACGTAACTCGCGAGCAGCCTGCTCGAGACGGTTCGCCTTCGGCGAGGAACCTTCGGGGTCGACATGCGTGCGGTCGTCAGGGAGCGAGCGCCCGCGCGAGCAGGCTGACGAGGTCCTCGGCAGCTTCGCCGCGGCTCCGGAAGCGCCGCAAGCTCGACCCGCACGCCGTCACGAGAAGGCCTCCACCCCGCGCCTTGTGCTCGGCGATGCGCGCGTCCGCGATGGCCTCGCTCGTGCGCGGACGCGTCACGGGCAAGAGCGCGCCTGCGCCGCTGCACTCGCTGTGCTCGCGGTCGCGCTGGAACGTCGCGGGCTCCTTGCCGGACATCTTCGCGAGCAGCGCGCGCGGCTCGTCGTACCGGCCGAGCCCGCGACCGAGCTGACACGGCGCGTGCCACCGCACGGTCGTGCCTGCGAGCTCGGGCAGCACGCGGAGGCGGTCCTGCGCGGCGTGCGCGAGGTCGAGGAGCAGCTCGGGCTCGCGGGGCATGGTGACGCCGACGCGCGCGTGCTCGACCATCGTGGCGCGCGCGCAGCCCGGGTCCACGACGAGCAGGCGCGGGACCTCGGCGACCTCGGCGGCGAGGCGCTCGGCGGCCACACGGAAGCCTTCCCGGTCACCCGCGTGGAGCGAGGGGAGGCCGCAGCAGCTTCGAATGGCGCGCACCGGGCCGCCGACGAGCTTCGCCGCGGCGGCGAGCGCGTCCTTCGCGACGGCCGGGTTTTTCCGAGCGTACGAGCATCCGACGAGCACGCCGGCCGCGACGTGCCTTGGCGTTTCGCCCTCGATCGCATCGAGCGCCGCGGCCGTCTCGCTGGCGCGCGCTTGCGTCCGCATCACCACGTCCATGGCGGCCTTCGGCGCGGCGCCGCGTGCGAAAAAGTCCGCGCGCGACTCGACGAGCACCGTCGCGGGCTCGTTCCTGTGGTCGCACTTCTCACGGCACGCGTGGCAGCCCGTGCAGGCCCATGCGGGCGCGGTGTGCTCGGCCTCGACGGGCACGTCGCCACGGCCCGCGAAGTACGTGAGGCTCATCTTGCCCCACGGCGTCACCGTCTCGCTCGCCTCCGCGTTCGAGACGGGGCACGCGGCGCGGCAGAGCTTCGGGCAGTACACGCACGTCTCGAGCGCGCGTTTGTGCGTGGCGACGATGGGCAGGCGGAGCACCTCCGGAGTCTCTGCTCCCGAGGCGATGCGCGCAAGGGATCCGCGGATTCTACCGAGCTATCCGGTTCGTCCCGCGGGTTGGCCCGGGTTGCTCGCGCGGCCGCTGCGTCGGCTCGGTGGCCCTTCCTCGCCGGGCTGGCTCGCTCGCGCCGTCTTGGCCGATCGGTCGGCCTCGGACTCCTCGGCCGCCGGCGCCTGCGGCGAGCGCGCCGTCGCCGCGGAGGCCGACGTGGGGCTCGTCGCGTGCACGAGCGGCAAGCCCGTTGCCTCGTCGACACGCGCGCTCGATGCCCGTGGGATGTGCGGCGACGCGGGAGACGCGGTCGGGGCAGGGGGCGCGATCGTCGCCATCATCGGCGTCTCTTGCGGGATCCGGATCGTGAACGTCGTTCCGCGCTCGGACGAATCCACCTCGATCGAGCCTCCGTGCTCGTCGACGATCTTCTTGACGATCGCGAGGCCGAGGCCTGTGCCGCCGCGCTTGCCGCTCGTCACGAACGAGTGGAACAGCCGCTCGCGGATCTCCGGCGGAATCCCGCGTCCCGTGTCGGAGACGCTGAGCACGAAGTCCGAGCCGTGCCGCAGTGCGCGCAGTACCACCTTGCCGCCGCCGTGCGGCTCCATCGCCTCGACCGCGTTGCGCACGAGGTTGTGCACGACGCGCGTCATCTTCGTCTCGTCGAAGCGCGCGGTGCCGCGGTCGTCGAGCTCCATCACGATCGTGACGCGGTTGCCTGCGAGGTCGAGCTGGAGCTGCTTCTCCAGGTCGCCGAAGAACTTCGTCAGGTAGACCTTGCGCACGAGAATGCTGCGCTCGCCACGCGCGAACTCGAGCAGCTCGCGCTGCATCGCGCTGATTGCGTCGAACTGCTTCAGGATGAGCCTCGCGTGCTCGGCGCGCACAGAGGACTCGCTCGCGGTCGCCATGAGCTGCACGTAGCCGCTGATCACCGTGAGCGGCGTGCGCATGTCGTGCATCACGCCCGAGAGCAGACGCCCGATCGCCGTGAGACGCTCGCTCTTCTCGCGCTCGGTGCGCGAGCGGAAGAGGCGCACCGCGGTCGACGCGTTCGCCGACACGAGCCGCAAGAGCGAGCGATCGTCCTGCGTGAAGCCGAGCGTGTTCTTCGCGTTGTAGAGCCCGAGCGCGCCGAGCGACGTGTCTTCCTCGCCTTCGAGCGGCACGACGATCGCGCTCTCGATCTCCAGATCGAGCGACGGATGCATGTGCGCGAGCGCGGCCTCGGCGACCGGCCCGATCGGCGGATCTTTCGGGCCGAGGTGGACCGACTCGTTGTGCGTCATGGCCCAGCCGAGCAGGCCTTCGCCGCGCTTGACGGGCAGTCGCTTCACGTCGACGTCGCGCACCGAGACGCCCGGCGCCGACGCGTCGCAGAAGTACAAGAACACGCCGGCCTCGCCCTCGTCGACGAGCAGACCACCGGCGCGCGCCTCGCACGCCTTCGAGGCCTCGGCGATCACCGCGCGGCTCAGCTCTTCGAGCGACGAGGCTCCGCTCATCGCCGTTTCGAGCTCGAAGAGCAGCTTCAGATCGGCGACGCGGTGCTCGAGCTGTTCCTTCGTCTCAACGAGCTGCATGTTCTTCTGGATGACCGAGAGGAACAGGCGCGAGTTGTCGATGGAGATCGCCGCCTGCGTGGCGAGCGCCGAGAGCAGCTCCTCGTCGTACTGCGAGAACTCGCCCTTGCCGCCGTGCTTGTTGAGCACCTGCACGACGCCGATCGTGCGGCCCACGTGGTTGCGCATCGGCGCGGCGAGGATCGAGCGCGTCCTGTAGCCCGTGAGCTCGTCCCACGTGCGCTGGAAGCGTTTGTCCCTGTACGCGTCCTTGACGCGGGCGATTTTGCCGTGCTTGGCGACGTGGCCGGCGATGCCTTCGCCGACGGGCAGCTCGATCGAGCGCACCTCGCCGCCGAGCATCACCCGCGAGAGCAGCATCTTTCGTTGCTCGTCGAGCAGGTACAGCGTGGCCCGGTCGGCTTCGAGCAGCTCCGTGATCTTGCCGAGGATGAGCTCGAGGAGCTGGTCGAGGTCGAGTGTGGAGCCGAGCGCGAGCCCGACGTCGCGCAGGGCGCTGACGGTCTTCTCCGAGCGTTCGAGCCTGGCCTCGAGCTCCTCGACCCGGGCCGTGAGCTCTCGCAGGCGGTCCGCCTTACCGGTCACTCGTCGACGCTAACACGCCTCCGGCCGGCGCTACAGCGCTCCCGCAAAATCGCGATGGATCCGGCGTTTGCCCGAGGGATCGGGAGGGGAGGGGAGGGGAGAGGAGGGTAAAAAGGGAAGGGGGCCCCACGAATTGCGGGGCCCCTCAGGCTCGACCGAAGGCCGGGCCTACTGATTCATGCTTTCGAGGAACTCCTGGTTCGTCTCGGTGCGGCTCACCTTGTCGAGCAGGAACTCCATGGAGTCGATGACGTTGAGCGGGTGCAGGAGCCCGCGGAGCAGCCAGACGCGCTGGAGGATCCACTCGGGCAGGAGCAGCTCTTCCTTGCGCGTCGCGCTCTTGTTGATGTCGAGGCAGGGGAAGATCCGCTTCTCCATGAGCTTGCGGTCGAGGTGGATCTCGCTGTTGCCCGTGCCCTTGAACTCCTCGAAGATCACCTCGTCCATACGCGAGCCCGTATCGACGAGCGCGGTCGCGATGATCGTGAGCGAGCCGCCCTCCTCGATGGAGCGGGCCGCGCCGAAGAAGCGCTTCGGCTTGTGCAGCGCGTTCGAGTCGACGCCGCCGGAGAGGATCTTGCCGCTCGGGGGGACGACGGTGTTGTAGGCGCGGGCGAGGCGCGTGATCGAGTCGAGCAGGATGACCACGTCGTGCTTCTGCTCGACGAGGCGCTTGGCCTTCTCGATGACCATCTCCGCGACCTGCACGTGGCGCGTCGCAGGCTCATCGAAGGTCGAGCTGATCACCTCGCCCTTGATGTTGCGCTGCATGTCCGTGACCTCTTCGGGCCGCTCGTCGATGAGCAGCACGATGAGCGTGGTCTCCGGGTGGTTCGTGCTGATCGCGTTGGCGATGTTCTGCAGCAGCACCGTCTTGCCGGCGCGGGGCGGCGAGACGATCAGACAGCGCTGGCCCTTCCCGATCGGGCAGAGCATGTCGATGATGCGCGTCGAGAAGCCCTTCGTGCCGTTCTCGATGTTGAACTTCTGCTGCGGGTAGAGCGGCGTGAGGTTGTCGAAGAGGATCTTGTCGCGCGCGACCTCGGGCGAGACGCCGTTGATCTTGTCGACCTTGAGCAGAGCGAAGTACGCCTCGCGCTCCTTCGGGGGCCGGATCGGGCCGCTCACCGCGTCGCCCGTGCGCAGGTTGAAGCGCCGGATCTGCGACGGGGAGACGTAGATGTCGTCCGGACCCGGCAGGTAGTTGTAGTCGGGCGCCCGCAGGAAGCCGAAACCGTCGGGCAGGCACTCGAGCACGCCCTCGCCGTACACCGGCTGGTCTTGGGCAGCCAAGGCCTGGAGGAGCGCGAAGATGAGCTCCTGCTTGCGCAGGCCCGCGGCTCCTTCGATGTTGAGGCCCTTGGCCATCTGCACCAGATCGGCCATCGATTTCTGCTTCAGTTCACGCAGGTGCATCGATCGAAAACTCCACGCAGGGGCGTCGGCCGGGAGACGGCGCGTTCCCCGAGGTCGGTAGGGTTGTGGGAAGGTCGAGCTTCGAGTCGGCCCTTGGGCCGGCTCTCGTGGATTGCCCGCCCCTGGGAAGGGCGGTTCGACGGACAGTGATGGGCGTCCCCAGCGAGGGGGCGCGGCCGAGCGCGGTGCTCGGCGGGCGGGGACTCTATCAAGCGATACTGCCCTGTCAATCGGCCGATTCGCCTCGCGGGTTCGCTCCTTCGGGGGCGGATCGTTTCAGCGCGTGCGTTCGCGCGCAGGCCTACGAGGTTGCCTCGGTCGCGACGTGCGAGTAGGAATCGAGCGGTCCGATGGGGCTGAAACAAGTGCATCTGCACGTGAAGGGTCGCGTCCAGGGCGTCTATTTCCGGGCGTCGACGCAGCGCGAAGCCAAGCGCCTCGGCCTCTCCGGCTGGGTCAAGAACCGTCCGGACGGAGGCGTCGAGATCCTCGCCGAAGGCGAAGAAGACGGCTTGAAAGAGCTCATCGCCTGGGCCCAAAAAGGCCCGACCGCGGCGCGCGTGGAGCGTGTCGACATACGCTGGCGCGGATTCCAGGGCGATTTTCCGGACTTCCGCATCGTCGAGTGAACCGCCCGGGAAGGGCCGCGCGCTCGCCCGTCGTTCTCGGGGGCACCGTGAATCACGTCTCGAAGCTCGCTTCGTCGTTCGTTCTCGTCTCCGCGCTCGCGCTCGTGCCCCTGCACGTGCACGCCGCCGGAGAGCTCACGCAACCTTCGGCCTCGGCCTCGGCCGCCGCAGCGCCGGCCGCGCCCGCTTCTTTGCCAGAGCTGCCGAAGCTCCAGCCGATCGTGCTGCAAGAGCCCGACGCCGCGGCGCTGCAAGAGCTCGACCGCGTGCTCGAGCGCCTCACGACGGGCGACGCGCGCGCGAAGGAAACGGCGCGGACGGCCGTCGCGGAGGTGACGCCCGCCGTCGTGCCTGCGGTGCGCGCGCGTGTGCAGGAGCTCCGCGCCGGGCTCGACCGCAAGGAGGCGCAAGGCCTGCTCGACGACGCGCGCAAGGCCGGCCGCAAGTCGCTGCGGGACAAGGAGAAGGCCGAGAAGGCGGAGAAAGGAGGCAAGGAGAAGGACAAGGCCGGCAAGGACGAGAAGGCCGCCGCCAAGGACGACAAGGCCAGCAAGGACGCGAAGGCGCCGAAGAAGAGCAAGGCCGACAAGGAGAAGGACAAGGACGCGGAGGACGAGGGCGATTGGCTCGAGTTTGTCCTGGCCTCTCCAAAGCCGAAGAGCGACACCTGGCGGGATCTCGTCCGCCTGCTCGCGATGGAGCGCATGCTGACCGCGGCGGGCACGACGCCCGCGGTGCGCGAGCTCCTGCAGATGTACTCGTACTTCGGCGAGCTCTTGCGGGTCGATCTGCAGCGGCAAATCGGAAAGCTGCGCGACCGCGCCGTCCCCGCGCTCATCGAGGGCCGCCAGCACGACGCAAAGATCGTCCAGCGCTTCGCGAGCAAGCAGCTCGATCTGCTCGGCCGCGCGATCCCCGGCGAGGCCGTCGGCGTGACCGATCCGCAAGTCCTCGCCGACATCCTGCGCGCCTACGGCCGCACGCGCGACGTCGACGCCGTCCGCGTGATCCTCTCGTTCAGCAACAGCGACCGCATCCAGCTCCGCGAGGCCGCGCGCGAGGCGATCGCAGCGATCGGCGAGCCCGGCATCTGGCAGCTCCGCGACGCCTACCTGAACCAGACGGGCAACAAGGCCCCGCGCGAGTTCACATGGGACCGCATCGCGCGCGAGCTCTTCGGCATGTACGACCGCGCGCGGCTCGCCGAGGTCTACAAGCTGATGGACGAGGGCGCGGCGCATGCAGCCGCGAGCCGCTGGGTCGAGGCGACGAGCGCGTTCGACAAGGTGCTGGCGCGCTCGCCGGTGTTCGAGCGGCGCAAGGAGATGGCGCCGGCGTACGTGGCGCACGCGAAGACGCTCGAAGAGAAGGAGCCGGCGGCGGCGCTGGAGATGCTGCGCAAGGCGCTGCGGCTCGACCCGAAGGGGGAGGGGGCGCGAAAGATCGAGGCGGAGATCGCCTACCTCGAAGGCGTGACCCTCATCGCACGAGGCACGCCGGACAAGTTTCCCCTGACGAAGGCGATCGAGCTCGATCCGAGCAACGAGCGCGCGAAGCGGGCGCTCGCGTCGCTGGAGCAGGAGCGCATCGCGCCGCAGAAGAGCTCGCTGCACCGCTACGTGGCGGCGAGCGGCGTGGGGCTCGTCGCGCTGATCGCGATGATCTTCCTGGCGCGGCGCAAGCCTGACGCCGGTCGCGACGCGGAAGGGTCGCGGGCAGGCAGCAATCCGCCCACTCCGCCCGCGCCAGATGCGCCGGTTGCCGGCGCGGAGTGAGCTTCCGCGAAGCGGATCGCAGTCCAGACAAACGAAAACACGGGCACCCTGTGGTGTCCGTGTTCGTTTTTCCCTTCCAAACCCGTGAACGGTGGCGACCGGTCACCCGATCCCCGTTCACGGGTTCGTCGTGGGAGCGCTTTACTCGTTCGACGCGGTCTCGCCCGAGCTCGCCGTCGAGGCGGACTCGGCCGAGGCCGACGCGGCCGACGTGGGCTCGGCGGTCACCGCCGCAGCCGGCTCCTCGGGAGCCTGCTTGTCGGTCACCGGCGTCGCGTCGATGAACTCGATGTAGACCATCGGCGCATTGTCACCCCGGCGATTGCCGAGCTTGATGATGCGCGTGTAGCCACCGGGCCGGCCCTCGAAGCGCTTCGAGAGGTCGAGCATCACCTTCTCGACGACGTCGACCTTGGTCCCGTCGGCCTTCACGCCGAAGCGCGGCACGTACGACGAGACGAGACGCTCGGCGTGGAGCCGGCGCGCCTTGTCGGCCGCCGACAGCTCGCTCTGCGCGGTATAGGCGATCTTGCCGAGGCGCGTGGCCTTGGTGATGAGCCGCTCCGCGACGCGCCGGAGCTCCTTGGCCTTCGCGTCCGTCGTCTCGATGCGCTCGTGGGTGATCAGGTTCGCCGTCAAGTTGCGCAGCATCGCGCGCCGGCTCGACGTGTCCCGACCAAACTGCCTCCCCGCCTTCTTATGACGCATATCGCACCCTCTAGGCTTGCGCCTGCTGCGCCTTCCAGCGCTCGAGCAGCTGCGGCCAGTTGTCGATCTTCATACCGAGCGAAAGCCCCATGTTCGCGAGGATCTCTTTGATCTCCTTCAGGGACTTCCGACCGAAGTTCTTGGTCTTCAGCATGTCCTGCTCGGTCCGCTGCACGAGCTCGCCGATCAGGGTAATGTTCGCGTTCTGGAGGCAGTTGGCGCTGCGCACGCTGAGCTCAAGCTCCTCGACCGAGCGGAAGAGGTTCTCGTTCAGCGGCTCCTCGTCGCCCGGCACCGTCTGGTAGCTCGTCTCCTCCGACTCCTCGAAGTTGACCCAGATCGAGAGCTGTTCCTTCAGGATCTTCGCGGCGAACGCGACCGCGTCCTGGGGCAGCACCGAGCCGTTCGTCCAGACCTCGAGCGTCAGCTTGTCGTAATCGGTCACCTGACCGACGCGCGCGTTCTGGATCGTGTAGTTGACCTTGCGGATGGGCGAGAACAGCGCGTCGATAGGGATCGTCCCGATCGCCATCGTCGGCGTCTTGTTCCGCTCCGCGGGCACGTAGCCGCGGCCGACGTTCACCGTCAGCTCCATCGCGAGCGGGCCCTTTTTGTCGAGCACCGCGATCAGGTGATCGGGGTTCAGCACGCTGAGCCCGTCGACGAGCTGGATATCGCGCGCGTACACCGGCCCCGGGCCCTCTTTGTCGACGCGGACCGTGTAGGTGCGCGCGGCGGCCGCCTTGAAGACGACCTCCTTGAGGTTGAGGATGATGTCGCTCACGTCCTCGACGACGTCGGGCACGGTGGTGAACTCGTGCAGCGCCCCCTCGATGCGGACTGCGGTGATCGCCGCGCCCTGCAGCGACGAGAGGAGCACGCGGCGGAGCGAGTTGCCGATCGTGATCCCGAAGCCGCGCTCGAGAGGCTCGCAGGTGAACTTCGCGTAGAAGTTGTTCGCCGACTCCGTGTCGATCGAGATGCCCTTCGGGCGGATCAGATCGCGCCAGTTTCGCGCGATCATCGTCATGCTTCCGCTGGTCTGCATCGTCATCAGCGTCCTCTTTCTTCGAGGGGTTCGCGCGGAGATCTCACCCCGTCACCGCACTCGGTGAGCGAAAGCCGTCTCCTGCCCGCGTCGCGCCAGATGGCGCTCTTTTCCTGCAATCAAAAAGCGATCGGGGCCGCGCTCCCTCGCACGCCCCCGATCAGCTTTCCGAAACGTTCACCGCAAGACCACCGACCTGCGAACAGAATCAGCGCGAGTAGTACTCGACGACGAGCTGCTCGCGGATCTCCGGCTCGTTGAGGTCCTCGCGCACCGGGGTGCCCTTGACCGAACCCGAGAACGACCCGCGGTCGGCCTCGAGCCACGAGGCGATCGGGCGCTTGTCCGCGCCGGCCACGGCGGCCGCCACGAACTTGAACTTCTTCGCGCCCTCCGTGAGCTCCACGCGATCGCCCACCCGAACCACGAAGCTCGGGATGTCGAGGCGCTTGCCGTTCACCTTCACGTGACCGTGGCGCACGAGCTGACGCGCCTCGGAGCGCGACGCCGCGTAGCCGAGCCGATGCACGACGTTGTCGAGGCGACGCTCGAGGAGCGCCAGCATCTCTTCACCCGTGCGGCCCTTGCGACGGCTCGCCTCCTGGAAGTAGCCGTGGAACTGGCTTTCGAGAACGCCGTAGATGCGACGCACCTTTTGCTTCTCGCGGAGCCGGACGGCGTACTCGCTGAGCTTGATGCGACCCTGGCCATGCTGGCCGGGCGGGTAAGGACGCCGCGTGTAGGCACACTTCTCCGAGTAGCAGCGCTCTCCCTTGAGGTAGAGCTTCATGCCTTCGCGGCGGCAGAGCTTGCAGACAGGACCAACGTAGCGAGCCATGTTCGTAACCTCGAGCGGACTCCCGCGCGCGCTGCTTCAGACCCGGCGCCGCTTGGGCGGCCGGCAACCGTTGTGCGGAATGGGCGTGACGTCGCGGATCAACGTCACCTTGAAGCCGGCCGTCTGCAGCGCACGGAGCGCGCTCTCGCGCCCGGCGCCAGGGCCCTTCACGAATACGGCCACCGACCGCATCCCGTGCTCCTGCGCCCGCCGCGCCGCCTCTTCGGCAGCGAGCTGCGCAGCGAAGGGCGTCGACTTGCGCGACCCCTTGAACCCGCGCGCACCGGCCGACGACCACGCCACGGCATTGCCGTTGATGTCCGTGATCGTCACGACCGTGTTGTTGAACGTCGACTGGATGTGCGCAATCCCAGCCGCGATGTTCTTCTTGACCTTCTTCTTCTGCTTGGCCTTGGTGGCCGCCGTTTTCGGACTCGCCATAGCGTCCTCTTCCTAACGTCCCGTCACGCCTTCGTCGCCGGGCGACGCTGCAGCATGCCCTTGCGGGGGCCCTTGCGCGTACGCGCATTCGTGTGCGTGCGCTGGCCATTCACCGGCAGACCGCGGCGATGCCGAAGACCGCGGTAGCAGCCCAGATCCATCAGCCGCTTGATGTTGAGCTGAACCTCACGACGAAGATCGCCCTCCACCTTGTACTCGGCGTCGAGGATCTCGCGGATCGTCCTGATCTCTGCGTCGTTCAGCTCCTCCACCCGCTTGTTCTCGGGGATCTTGGCTTTCGCGCAGATCTGCTTCGCGAGGGCGCGGCCGATACCATAGAGGTACGGAAGCGCATACGCGAGATGCTTACGACGCGGGAGATCGACGCCAGCAATACGTGCCATGGTTGCTCCAGCTCAGCCCTGACGCTGCTTGTGGCGAGGGTTCTCGCAGATCACGCGCACGACGCCGCGACGGCGCACCACCTTGCACTTGTCGCAGATTTTTTTGACGCTCGGTCGCACCTTCATGACGCGGCTCCGTTCCCTGTCCTCGCTCCGCTATTTGGGCTGCTTGGTCTACTTGTGACGATACGTGATCCGGCCACGCGTCGGGTCGTAGGGCGAAACCTCGACCGTAACGCGATCGCCGGGCAAAATCTTGATGTAGTACTGACGCATCCGGCCGCTGATGGTCGCGAGCACCCCGAGACCATTGTCGGCCTTTACCCGAAACATCGCGTTCGGAAGAGCCTCCTGAACGACACCATCGAACTCGAGCTTGTCGCCCTTCGGTTCCTTCGCGGGTTTCGAGCTTTGGTTCGATCGCCTCATGACTCTTCCGGATGCGCTCGGCCAAGGGCCCCGAGCACCCTCGCCGTGACCTCCTCGGGTTTGCCGACACCATCGACACGCCGGAGGAGACCTTTTGCTTCGTAGTAGGGCAGAAGTGCCGCCGTCATCGCCTCGTACGCATCGAGACGCTTTCCGACGGCCTCCGGCCGATCGTCCGCCCGATGCTCTAGCTCGGCATCCGGGGGCGGCGGATTATAGACGAGATGGTAGATCTGTCCAGACCTTTTGTCGGTCCGACGGTGGATCAAGCGCTCCTCCAGGAGAGATCGCGCCACATCCAGCTGCAAAACAGCATCGATCGTGAGGCTCCGACCCGCAAGCAGACGCTCAAGCGCCTCGGCCTGGGGGACCGTACGCGGAAAACCATCCAGCAAGAACCCGTTCTTGCAGTCCGCATCGTCGATGCGCTTGTCGATGAGATCGATCATCGCCTGGTCCGGAACGAGGCCGCCCGCGTCCATGATCGCGCGGTACTGCGGATCGAGCGTGCCGGCTGCCTTGGCAGCGCGAAGCATGTCACCCGTCGAGATCTGCGGGATCCCAAACTTGCCGGTGAGAACCTTCGCCTGCGTGCCTTTGCCCGAACCGGGCGGACCAACCAAGATCGCGATCATCCGAAGATCTCCCTTCTCATCCCTCGGGGAGGCGCCGCGCCCGAATGCGGCTCGCCCCAGGGCCGGTGAGCCCTTCGTAGCTGCGCGTGATGAGCTGCGCCTCGATCTGGTTGACCGTATCAAGCGCAACACCCACGACAATCATCAGGGACGTCCCGCCAAACGTAATCTGCACACGCAGGAGGTCACCAACCACCGACGGCAAGACACACACGGCCGCGACGTACATCGCCCCGCCGAACGTGATGCGATTCATCACGCCCTGGATGTAGTCCGCCGTCTGCTTGCCCGGGCGAATGCCAGGGATGTTCGCCTGCTGCTTCTTCAGGTTCTCCGCCACGTCGACCGGCTGGAACGTGACGCTCGTGTAGAAGTAGCAGAAGAACACGATCAGGAGCGCGTAGCCGGTGTTGAACACCCAGCCGCCGCCGCTGATGATCGACTGGAGCTTGTCCGCACCCGGCACGTTCATGTTCGCCAGCGTCGCGGGGAACATGAGCAGCGAGGAGGCGAAGATCGGCGGGATCGTGCCCGCCGTGTTCACCTTGAGCGGCAGGTGCGCGTTCTGCGCGCCGTACACGCGACGCCCCACCTGCCGACGCGAATAAACGATCGGGATCTGCCGGCGACCGTTCTCGAAGAACGCGATCACCGCGATCGCAGCCACGACGAACGCGCCGACCGCAGAGATCGTGAGCGGCTGGATGTTGCCCGCGTTCGTCGCGAGATAGCTACCCACCCAGCCCGGCACGCCCGTCACGATACCCGCGAAGATCAGGAGCGAGATGCCGTTGCCGATGCCGCGCTCCGTGATCTGCTCGCCGATCCACATGAGAAACGCCGTTCCCGTGGTCAGCGTGATCATCGTCATGAGCTGGAAGCCGAGACCCGGGTGCGTGACGATGCCCGCGCCCGCGTCCGAGGCCGACCAGCCCTCGACGAGCTTGGCGCTGCCGTACGCCTGGAAGAGCGACAGCGCGACCGTGCCGTAGCGCGTGTACTGATCAATCTTGCGCCGCCCCTGCTCTCCCTCTTTGCGCAGCTCGTCGATGGGCTTGTAGACCATGCCCATCAGCTGGATGATGATCGATGCCGAGATGTACGGCATGATCCCGAGCGCAAAGAGGGAGAAGTTCTCCAGCGCGCCGCCGGAGAACATGTTGAAGAAGTTCAGCAAACCGCCCGACTGCTTGGCCATGTACTTCGACATGGCGGCGCGGTCGACGCCGGGGACCGTGACGAAGACCCCGATGCGGTACACGGCCAGCATCACGAGGGTGAAGATCACCCTGCGCCGGAGCTCCGGGACCTTGTGGAAGTTCGCAATTCCCGCGAGTGTGGCCATGGTACGTCGGTGTGCTGCCTTGGGGGGGCTCGAGCCGAAAGGACGTTAGGCTTGCGCCGAAGCCTTGCCGGGCGCAAGCACGATCGCCTTGCCGCCCGCCGCCTCGATCTTGGCGATGGCGCTCTTCGAGAACCGGTGCGCCGTCACGGTGAGCTTCTTCGTGAGCTCGCCGTCGCCGAGCACCTTGATGAGGTCGTAACGACCCTGGAGCAGGCGCTTGCCCTCCAGCGCCTCCTGGTTCACGTCCGCGCCAGCCTCGAAGATCTCGAGGTCGCCGACGTTCACGTTCGCGACGATCGCCGCGAGCGGGTTGCGGAAGCCGCGCTTCGGGAGGCGACGCTGAATCGGCGTCTGGCCGCCCTGGAAGTGCTTCTTGCCGATGTTGCCCGTCGACCGGGCCTTCTGGCCCTTCTGGCCACGACCCGCCGTCTTGCCGAGGCCGGAGCCCACGCCGCGGCCGACGCGGGTCTCCTTCTTGTTGGCGCCTTCCGGGGCCTGAAGCTTCGAGAGGATGTCCATGCTGCTTCGCTTTCTTACTTCGACGCCTGCGCGCCGTTGCCGTCGACTTCCTCGACCGAAACGAGGTGGATCACCTTCTTGACCATGCCACGGAACGAGGGCGTGTTCTCCACGAGAACCTCATGGCCCGGCTTGCGAAGGCCGAGGCCCCGCAAAACCTTGCGCGTGTGCTCCGTCTGGTTCGTCACGCTGCCCGTCTGCCGCACGCGGAGATGGCTCTTCACGGCGTACCTCCTTCACCCCCCTCGCGCGGGTTGCGAGCGGGGGGCATCTGACTCGCACGACGACGGTTCGTCGCGCCCGTCGCGCTGCCGCCCTTGCGCTGCCAACCCACGTCGTCCACCTGCATCGAGCGCCTGCCCGCGACCTGCTCCACGCTCTTCAGCGCCTTGAGGGCCGCCACCGTCGCGTGAACGACGTTGTGCGGGTTGCTCGTGCCGAGCGACTTCGAGAGAACGTCGTGGATGCCCGCGGACTCGACGACCGCGCGCACCGCACCGCCCGCGATGACGCCCGTTCCAGGGCTCGCCGGCTTCAAGAGCACCTTGCCCGCGCCGACGTGCCCGAACGCGTCGTGCGGGATCGTCGCCCCGTCGAGCGGGATGCGGAAGATGTTCTTGCGGGCCTGGTCGTTGCCCTTCCGGATCGCCTCCGGAACCTCGTTGGCCTTGCCCAGGCCGACGCCCACATGTCCCGACTCGTCGCCCACAACGACGAGCGCCGAGAAGCTGAAGCGCCGCCCGCCCTTCACGACCTTGGCGACGCGGTTGATGTGGATCACCCGCTCCTTGAGCTTTTCTTCGTCGACCTGATCGAACGCCATACCGTGCCTTCTTCGTCGTCCGTGAAGTCTTCGCTATCGCCCGAGACGTTTTGCCCGAGACCCCCGCGGGTCCGGCGCCTTCGGGGCTAGAACTCGAGCCCCGCCTCCCGCGCGGCCTGAGCGAGGGCGCTCACGCGCCCGTGATAGAGGTAGCCGTTCCGATCGAACACGACACGGTCGATCTTCTTCGACTTGCAGATCTTGGCGATGAGCGCCCCGACCTTCTTGGCCGCGTCGACCTTGTTGTCGTTGTCGAGCGTGCCCTTCAGGTCCTTCGACAGCGTCGACGCGTGCGCGACGGTCTGACCCGTCGTGTCGTCGATCACCTGCGCGTAGATGTGCTTCGCGCTGCGGAAGACGGTGAGGCGCGGGCGAGCGGGCGAGCCGTTCACCTTCTTGCGAATACGGAGCTTGCGGCGCTCCCGTCCGACGATCTTCATAGCCATGGTCGTAACCCCGTACCTGTAGGGGCGACACGAGGTCGCCCCGCTCGGTTACTTCTTGCCGCCCTTACCGCCAGCCTTACCGGCCTTCTCGCGAACGCGTTCGCCACGATAACGAACGCCCTTGCCACCGTAGGGCTCCGGCGGACGGAAGCCACGGATCGTCGCGGCCGTCTGCCCGATGAGCTCCTTGTCGGCGCCCGTCAGAACGAGGACCGTGCCCTTCGAATCCGCCGGAATCGTCGCCGTGAGGCCCTTCGGCACGTTGAACACGACCGGGTGCGAATACCCGAGCGCGAACGTGAGCGTCGTGCCCTTCAGGTCGACACGGTAACCGGTGCCCTTCAGCTCGAGCACTCGCTCGTAGCCGTCGGCCGCGCCCTTCACCATGCCGGCGAGCAGCGCCCGCACGAGCCCCTGCAGCCGCGAGCCATCACGCCCGGGAGCCGTCGAGGTCACGTGCAGCTTCGCGCCTTCGACCTTCACGTCGACGGTCGAAGGCAGCTCGCGCGCGAGCTGGCCCTTGGTGCCCTTGATCTCGACCTTGCGCCCCTGCACCGACACGGTGACGCCCTTGGGGACGTCCACCGGTCGCTTGCCGATGCGCGAAGTCTTGGAGGCCTCGCCTTGTTGCGTCGTAGCCGTCTGCATCACCACACCTCGCAGATGAGCTCGCCTCCGAGCTTGTTTTTGCGGGCGTCGCGGTCGCTCATCAGGCCGTGGGAGGTGCTCAGGATCGAGATCCCGAGGCCGGAGAGCACGCGGGGGATGCGGTCGTGCTTGACGTACACGCGTCGCCCCGGACGGCTCACCCGACGGACTCCGTCGATCGCGCTCGAGCGGTCACGCCCGTACTTCAGCACGATCGTCAACTTCCCAGGGTTGCCGTCGCTCGGCCGCACGTCCGCGATGTACCCCTCGGACTTGAGGATCTCGGCAACGGCCTGCTTCATTTTGCTTGCAGGAACCTCGGTCCGATCGTGCCGCGCGAGGGCGGCGTTCCGGATCCGGGTCAGCATGTCGGCGACAGGATCGGTCATCATGGCATCACCAGCTCGCCTTGATCACGCCCGGCAGCTCGCCTCGGAGCGCGAACGTACGAAGACAGATGCGGCAGAGCTCGAAATCGCGGTAATAAGCCCGCGAACGGCCGCACACCTTGCAACGGTTCCGGTGCCGCACGGCGAACTTGGGCGGCCGGTTCAGCTTGGCGAATTCTTTTGCACGGGCCATCGAACGTTCCTCAATGCCTGAACGGGATCCCAAGCTCCGTGAGAAGGGCTCGTCCCTCCTCGTCGGTGCGCGCGGTCGTCACGAACGAGATGTTCATTCCCTTCACGACGTCGACCTTGTCGTAGTCGATCTCAGGGAAGATGATCTGCTCGCGCAGACCCATCGTGAAATTGCCCTTGCCGTCGAAGCCCTTCGGGCTCACGCCCTTGAAGTCACGCACGCGCGGCAGGGAGAAGCTGATCAGGCGATCGACGAACTCCCACATCCGCTCCCCGCGCAGCGTCACCATCACGCCGATCGGGAGGTTCTCGCGGAGCTTGAACGTCGCGATCGACTTGCGGGCGCGCGTCACGACCGGCTTCTGGCCCGAGATCGCCCGCATGTCCTCGACAGCGGAGTCGATGATCTTCGGGTTCCCGACGGCAGCGCCGAGGCCCATGTTGATCACGACCTTCTCGAGGCGCGGCACCATCATCGGGTTCTTGTACCCGAAGCGCTTCGAAAGCGCGGGCCCGACAGCGTCCCGGTACTTGTTGCGCAGACGCGGCGTGTAGCTCGGATCGCGCGGAACGTCAGCGACTTCGGCTTGCGACGTGGCCTTCGCCTCGCCCTTGCCCTTGCCGCCCTTCCCGGCTTCCTTGCCACCCTTGCCGGCCGCAGCCGCCTGCGGCTTCGCAGCCGCCGGCTTGGCGTCCTTGGGCTTTTCGCCCTTGCCCTTGCCCTTTTCTTCCTTCTTGTCCGCCATGGCTCAGCCTGCCGCGATCACGGCGCCGCTCTTCGCGGTGCGCTGCTTCTTGCCATCGACGATCGTAGACTTCACCCGCGTGGGCTTGCCCGTCGTCGGATCCACCGGCATCACCTTGGAGGCATGGAGCGGCGCCTCCTTCGTGATCTTGCCGCCTTGCTGGTTGCGCGGCGTGGGGCGCTGATGGCGCGTCACCACGTTGATCCCCTCGACGACGACCTTGTCGTCCTCCGCGAGGACCTTCGTCACGCGACCCTGCTTGCCCTTGTCCTTGCCGCTGATGACCTGCACGAGGTCACCGACTCGGAGCCGTCGCATCAGAGCACCTCCGGCGCGAGCGAGATGATCTTCATGAACTTCTTCGCGCGGAGCTCGCGAGCCACCGGCCCGAAGATACGGGTCCCGATCGGCTCCTTCTCCTTGTTGATCAGCACCGCGCTGTTGGTGTCGAACTTGATGTAGGTGCCGTCCGAACGCTGATACTCACGCGCCGTGCGCACCACCACCGCCCGCGCCGTGTCGCCCTTCTTCACCTTGGTGCCCGGCATGGCTTCCTTGATGGACACGACGATCACATCGCCGAGCCCCGCGTACTTGCGACGCGAGCCACCGAGAACCTTGATGCACTTGACGACCCGAGCCCCGGAGTTGTCAGCCACTTCGAGATGCGTCGTGACCTGGATCATGGCTACTCCTCCACCGGGCGGGAAATGAGCTTCGTGACGATCCAGCGCTTCTCGCGCGAGATCGGGCGGTGCTCCTGGATCTCCACGCGGTCACCGACCTTGTACTCGTTCTTCTCGTCGTGCGCCTTGTAGCGCTCGCGAGCCCGGACGTACTTCTTGTAGACCGGATCCGGCGAGTTACGCACAACCTCGACCACGACGGTCTTGTCGCACTTGTTGCTCTTCACGCGCCCGACGAGCTTGCGTCGGAAGCCGTGCGGCTTCGCGGTCGTCTCGGCCTGAGCCTGCCCGGCGGCGGTCGCGTTCGCCTCGTTCGTTGCCATGGCTCTACTTGTTCCCTTCCGCCGCTGCCGCCGACTCGCTGGCACGCTGCTGGAGGATCGTCTTGACCCGGGCGAGATCGCGGCGCGCCTTGCGGATCGCCGACGTGTCGTTCAGCCGGTTCGTGAAGTTCTTGAACTTGGCGTCGAACACCTCACGGCCGAGGTTCTTCTCGAGCTCCTGCAGGTGCTCCGTCGTGCGTTCGCGCAGATCCTTCGCCTTCATCTCGAATACCTCACACGATCCCGCGAGCGATGAACTTGCACGCCATCGGGAGCTTGTGCCCGGCGAGGCGGAACGCCTCACGCGCCATCTCCTCGGGCACGCCCGAGATCTCGTACATGACGCGGCCCGGCCGCACCGCCGCGGCCCACTCCTCCGGCGCACCCTTTCCGCCACCCATGCGGACCTCGAGCGGCTTCTTCGTCACCGGTCGGTCCGGGAAGATGCGGATCCAGAGCTTACCCGCGCGCTTGCAGTGCCGCTGAATTGCCATACGCGCAGCCTCGATCTGGCGAGACGTGATGCGCGCGGGCTCGAGCGCCTGCAGGCCGAAATCACCGAAGGACACGTCGCTTCCCGAGGTCGCAACCCCGCGAATGCGGCCCTTCTGCATCTTGCGGAACTTCGTTCGCTTGGGAGACAGCATCGGTCTGTCCTACTGAATCCGGCGCGATTTGCGCTGGAGAACCTCACCCTTGAAGATCCACACCTTCACGCCGATGATGCCGACCTTCGTCCTCGCCTCAGCGAGGCCGAACTCGATGTCGGCGCGCAGCGTGTGGAGCGGAACCCGACCCTCGCGGTACGTCTCGACCCGGCTCATCTCGCTGCCGCCGAGCCGGCCCGCGCACCGAACGCGGATGCCCTTCGCGCCGAACTTCATCGCCGTCGCCACGGCCTTCTTCATGGCGCGGCGGAACGCGATGCGGCGCTCGAGCTGCGTCGCGATGTTCTCCGCGACGAGCTGCGCGTTCGTCTCCGCCTTCCGGACCTCCTGGACGTCGATGAAGACCTCGTTGTCCGTGAAGGAGGCGACGCCCGGGAACACCGTCTCACCCTTGGTCGCGGTGCCGACGTTGCCACCCTTCAGGGTCTCGATGCCCTTGCCGCCCTTGCCGATCACCATCCCCGGACGCGCCGTGTAGACGATGACCTTGGCCCGGTTCGCGGCGCGCTCGATCTCCACGCTCGCGATGTTCGCGTTGTAGAGGTACTGCTTGATCGCCCGCTTGATGCGGATGTCCTCGTGGAGCCACTTCTGGTACGCGTTGCCGTCCTCGTACCACTTGCTGCTCCACGTCTTGATCACGCCGACGCGGAAGCCGTACGGATGGGTCTTCTGTCCCATGGAAGCCGTGTTCCTTTACTTGCGCTCGCTGAGCTCGATCACGATGTGAGAGACGCCCTTCACGACTTTCGTCGCGCGCCCCATCGCACGGGGGCGCCAGCGGCGGTTGAACTTGTTCGGGCCCTTGTCGACCGTCGCCTTGCTGATGAACAAAGCGTCGACGTCGGCGCCACCCTGGCGGGCGTTCGCCACCGCGCTCTCGATGACCTTTTTGATCACCGGCGCGGCTGACTTCTCCGTGAACTGGAGCAGCTGGATCGCATCCGCTGCATCACGTCCGCGGACCAGGTCCGCAATCATGCGCGCCTTTCGCGGAGAGATCCGCGAAAACATCGCACTGGCCTTGCTTAGCATCCGAGAAACCTCGCAGACAGGGGGCCGGTTCGGCCCAGGGCGCCCGGTCGTTGGCCAACCCGGTCGACCAGCGTTACGCCTGTCGAACCGAGCCCTGCCGTCGTACGTTCCGGAACATCAACCCGACGTCTCGCGACGAGAAACCCTCTCCGCGTCACCGGGGGGTGTCCCACGGCGGCCGAAGAGGCGAGCTGAGTCCGAAGCGCCGTTACGGCTTCGGGAGAGACGAACACCAAAGGTGATCGCCTCCAGGAAAACGGAGCGCGGTGTCTAGCAAAGCCCCACGACGCTTGCAAGCGAGATCCGCAGAAAATCTGCGCGCTCCCCCGTCCGTGAGGGAGCCGGCTGAACGGATCTGCCGCGATCGCTGAACGGGCGTACGGAGCACGGTTCGGTTTTGAAGGATCCGCCGGGCCGCTCGTACTACGCTGACACTTCTTGAAATCGTCCGCGCCGGAGCCCCACCCCCCCGGGCCCTCGGCGCCTCCTACACTCCGGAGGTTTCGGAACATGCAGTCTCGCTCGACGTTTGCCTTGGTTCTTACTTCGTTCCTCACGGCCGCGGCCCTCAGCAGCGGCTGCATCATCGTCTCGGATCCCAACAACAACACCGGCGGCAACGGTGGCGACGGCGGCGCGGGTGTCGGCGCCTCGGGCGGCACGGGCGGCACGGGCGGCCAGGGCGGCACGGGCGGCGTCGGCGGCACCGGCGGCACCGGCGGCACCGGCGGTGAGGGCGGCGGTTCCAACTGCGTCGGCCCCGAGGACGGCGACGGCAGTGTCGCCGCCTGCGACGCCATGAACATCACGCCCAAGCCGGAGGGCCCCGCGGCCCAGTGCCCGGGCACCGACCCGAACGGCAACCCCATCGAGTTCGACCCCCCCGGCTACGGCACGTGCAAGCGCGGCTTCGAGATCTACACGCGCGGCGCGGCCACCGTGCTCCAGAACTGTCTCTCGGACATCGGCGTCGAGCCCGCGAACGCCTGCGACGATCAGCAGGTCGCGGACTGCGTCGGCAAGATGTACGGCGCGGCCTGCCCCTCGGCCGACGCGGCCCTCGCCTGCGAGACGATCTCCAACCAGCTCTGCATCAACGGCGAGACCTTCGACACGCAGGGCTGCCAGCTCGAGACGAATCCCTTCAACAACGCCGCGCTCCAGGAGCTCGCCAACTGCATCTCGGACAGCGCCCTGCCCGATTGCAACGACGCATACGACGCCTGCTTCGCGCAGGTCACGAGCTACTGACCCTCCCTCGCCCGCGCGTCCGGCGATAGAGAACCCCGGGCGCGCCGCCCTTCCTCCGTCCGCATTCCCTCCCAGGATCGCGAGTTCTCCCACGATGGGAGCCGTTCGTTTGCACGGCTGCAGCTCGCATCGGCTGTGGATCGACTTCGTTCGTCCGAGTTGAGCCGCACGCGGAAATCTGAGACGATGCTCCGGAAGTCGCTTCGGCCCGCTTGATCGGAGCCGCACTCCCGGCAGGCGCGCGCTCCGGATCCGACATGCGCGGCGGGTGCTCCACGTGGCCGCACCACCGCGCGCATTCGGGCGGCGCCGCGCCGGCGCGTTGCTCCCGGAGGTTTTCCTGATGGCTCGTACCCTTCTCTTTTCAAGCTCGCTGCTTCTGCTTGCGGGCGCCCTCGGCCTCGCGTCGTGCTCGGACGACGGCACGGGGGGCCAAGGTGGTAGCGGCGCGACCGGCGGCACGGGCGGCGCGGGCGCGACGGGCGGCATGGGCGGCACCGGGGGAACCGGCGGCGGCACGGGCGGCACCGGCGGAGTGGGCGGCATCGGCGGCACCGGGGGAACCGGCGGCATCGGCGGCACGGGCGGCACCGGCGGCGTGGGCGGCACGGGCGGCATCGGCGGCACCGGCGGCGGCGGCGGTGAGGGCGGCCTCGGCGGCGCGGGCGGAGCCGGCGGCGCAGGTGGTGCCGGCGGAGCCGGGGGCCTCGGCGGGGCCGGCGGCGCGGGCGGCGGCGGTGGTGAGGGCGGCGATCCGCTGGCCGTCGACAAGGACATGGACGGCTGGACCATCGGCGACGGCGACTGCTGCGACAACGACGTCAAGTGCGACATCCCGGGGAGCGTGAACCCCGGCGCGTTCGAGTACCTCGGCAACGGCATCGACGACGACTGCGATCCCTCGACGAAGGACGACGTCGCCGCGGTCGATTGCACCGATCCGCCGCTCGCCACGCCGACGAGCACGCTCGAGCTCGTGAAGGCGATGGACCTCTGCCAGTTCACGACGGAGAACCCGCCGCTCCCGCAGAAGAAGTGGGGCGTGATCGCGAGCTACCTCCAGCTCGCCGACGGGACGAACGCGGTCGTGCCGAAGGACGTGCAGGTCGGCGTGCTCGCGAACTACGGGCCGAACGTGCTGCCGAAGAAGGGCACGACGATGGCCGTGCTCTCGACGGGCACGGCGCGCGACGAGGGCGACCTCGGCTTCATCCACCCGCAAAACGGGCCCGATCCCGAAATCCAGAAGGGCAACTACAAGGCAAACACGGTCTGCCCGATCCCGGCGCCCTACCTCACGGCGAACGGCGGCAAGCTCCCCTCGCCCCCGGAATGCCCGGCGTGCGTCGGCGAGAACTGCACGAAGGCGTTCGACTCGGTCAACTTCAAGATGCGCATCCGCGTGCCGACGAACGCGCGGTCGTTCTCGTATCGGCTGAAGAGCTACACCTCGGAGTACCCCGAGTACAGCTGCGGCCAGTTCAACGACTTCTTCCTCGCGCTCCTGAAGAGCAACTGGACGCCCGATCCGATGGCGAACCCGCCTCAGGCTCCGCTCCCCGCGGATCGCAACATCGCCAAGGACTCGACCGGCAAGACGATCACCGTCAACAACGCGTTCTACGAGGTCTGCTTCCCCTCGCCGATCTCGCCGCCGGGCGCCTGTCCGGCCGGCGTGCTCGAGCTCCTCGGCACGGGCATGGGCGGCTGGAGCGGCGACTACAAGGACGGCGGCGGCACGGTGTGGCTCGTGAACGACGCGCCCGTCGTGCCCGGCGAGACCATCGAGATCGAGTTCATCATCGCCGACGCGGGCGACTCGAACGTCGATTCGACGGTGCTGCTCGACTACTTCCGTTGGGACATCAAGGCGGCGGCCGCCGGCGTCCACAAGTGATCCGCTGCGCGCTGCGCTCTTCGTGAGCGCGGCGCGCGGCCTCGGGCTTCGGATGGTGCGGGCTCGGCCCGCTCGCGATTTTACGAAGAGGTATTTCGAGATGATGAAGCGTACGAGGCGGAACGACATGCGTTTTTCGCTTTCGACCCTGCTCGTCCCGGCGCTCGTCGCATACGCGGCCGCGGCCGGCTGCGCCGCGGACGTCGGCGGAGGAGGGGGCGGCTCGGCCGGCACGTCGAACGTGAGCGACGGCGGGAGCGGCGGCACCGGCGGTGCCGGAACCGGGGGCATGGGCGGCGCGGGCGGCACAGGCGGCACAGGCGGCGCGGGCGGCGCGGGCGCCGGGCCCACGGGATGCGTGGTCGACGGCGATTGCGCGAACGATCCCGGCGGCACGATCTGCAACGCCGACACGGGCAAGTGCGTCGAGTGCATCCCGAGCGGCGACCCGCTCGTCGATGACTGCGGCCTCGGGCAGTACTGCAACAAGGACGAGGGGAAGTGCAAGGTCGGCTGCACGCACAAGGCTGACTGCCTGGGCGCGCAGGTCTGCGACACCATGAAGAACCAGTGCAGCGACGGCTGCATTGTCGACACCGACTGCTTCCCGGGCTCGATCTGCATCTCGAAGACCTGCATCCCCGGCTGCTCGGCGACCCAGCCTTGCCAGGCCGGCTTCAGCTGCTGCTCCTCGAGCTGCTACGACTTCTCGAACGACGAGAACAACTGCGGCTTCTGCAACAACTCCTGCTCGAATGCGTGGGTCCTCGACGACACGCAGACCCCGCCGGTCATGGGCGGCCCGCCGAACGGCACGGCGGTCTGCGACAACGGCCTCTGCTCGCTCGGCGCTTGCAAGCCCGGCTTCTCCGACTGCAACAACGACCCGTCGGACGGCTGCGAGTGGAACACGCTGCAGGACGGCCCGTGCACCTGCGTGCCGGGCCAGACGCAGTCTTGCTACCAGGGTTTGCCGGGCACGCTCGGCATCGGGCCGTGCAAGGCCGGCACGCAGACGTGCAAGGAAGACGGCTCGGGCTGGGGGGATTGCAAAGGCCAGGTGCTCCCGAAGTACGAGATCTGCGCGAACGCCATCGACGACGACTGCAACGGCGCGGCCGACGACTCCGCCGGTGACTTCGACGGCGACGGCTACAGCTCGTGCGGCGGCGGCGACTGCTGCGACTTCCTGAGCCCCGGCTGCCCGAACCCGAAGGCCGTCAACCCCGGCGCCTTCGAGTTCACCAACGACGGCGTCGACAACGACTGCGACCCGACGACGCCCGACAACGTCGAGGCGCCGCCCTGCAGCTCGTCGGCGAAGTTCGCCGCGGTCACGGCCGAGGACGTGGCGAAGGCCATGGAGCTCTGCCAGTTCGTGCCGGAAAACCCGCCGGCGGGAGAGTTCAAGAAGTGGGGCGTGCTCGGCGCCAAGCTCGTCCTCGCCGACGGCTCGACGCCGACCGCGGCCCAGCTTTCGGTCCTGCAGGACAAGTCGACCGCGATCCTGACGGGGTACGGCACGGTCGTGAAGCCGCAGAAGGGCCTCACGATGGCCGGCATCTCCAGCGGTGTCATGCGTGACCAGGACGACGTGGGGTACACCGGGACGAGCACGAGCCACAGCATCAACGGTAACCCCCCTGCCACGTACCTGCTCGCGAACGGCGGCAAGCTGCCTTCGTCGCAGGGCTGCAACGGCAGCTGCTCGTCGGGCACGGGCGCGAATGACTCGATCAACGTGCGGCTCGACATTCGTGTCCCCACGAACGCGAAGTCGTTCGAGTACCAGTTCCGGTTCTTCTCCTCGGAATACAAGAGCTGGCAGTGCTCGTCGTACAACGACTTCTTCCTCGCGTTGCTCCAGTCGGGCGCCATGGGCCTGCCGACCGACAAGAACATCGCGAAGGACGGTTCGGGCAACCCCGTCAGCGTCAACAACAGCTTGTTCCAGGTCTGCGTCGCCAAGGGCTGCAACACGTGCCCCTCGGGTTCGGGCGAGCTCACGGGAACGGGCATGCAACTCGACAACGTCGGTGGCGGCACGGACTGGCTCTTCAACACCGCCTCCGTCGTGCCCGGCGAGAAGGTCACGCTCGAGCTCATGATCTTCGACGTGACCGACACCATCCTCGACTCGCTCGTCCTGCTCGACAACTTCCGGTGGAACGCGGCCGATCTCGGCACCGGCATCCACGAGTGATCCCCTCTCGCCCGAACCGCGAGGGCGCCTCCCCGGCGAGCGCGCCCTCGCGGACAAACCCGTCCGTGGTCCAATGGTTGGACCTCCAAGTATAGACGTTCCGAACAGCTTCCATCCCGCTGTCAAGCGATGAAAGCGTGGGAAGACGATCCCGCCGGCGGGCGTTGGCATTTTTCTCCATTGCGTCTCGGCGCGTCCGCAGGCATCTTCGACGTTCGTGGCGACGAAGGCGGACGACGCAGACTGGCGAGCGCCCAGCCCTCATGGGCAACCGCTGCGATCCAGCCTCCACACGCGTCGCGTTGCACGGCACGTTTCCAGCTTCGTCCGTCTCGTCGTGGCGGCCGTTCTCGGATCAGGGGCCGTCGGCTGTGCTACCCCGGGCGGGCTCTCGCAGCTCCACGCCGTGAAGGAGCCGAGCGCGAACACCCGCGTCGCGTCCGCCCTTCGGCAAGCGCCGGTCGCGCCCGCCGAGCGGCCCATCGCGGTGCGGGCCACCGAGGCGCGCGTCGTCACGGTCGAGACGCGCCTCGCCGCAGCTGCGTGGCGCTCCATGGCCGAGGACGTGGACGGCGAGATCCTCGCGAACACCTCGCGTTGCCCGGTGGAGATGGCGCTCGTCGACAACCGCGTCTGTGTCGATCGCTGGGAGGGTTCGCTCGTCGAGCGTCTCGCGAGCGGCGAGGTGCGCGGGTGGTCGCCGTTCTACCCCGTGGATGGACACGAAGCCTCCGTGCGTGCCGTCTCGCGGCCCGGCGTGGTCCCGCAGGGCTACATCAGCGGGGAGCAAGCGCAGCGCGCCTGCCAGGCCTCGGGCAAGCGCCTCTGCGCCGCCGACGAGTGGGAGCGCGCCTGCCGCGGCCCGAACCGCACCCGTTTCCCCTACGGCGACGAGCGCAAGAGCCGCGTCTGCAACGACGACATCCGCCGCGCGCACCCCGTCGTCGAGGTCGCCTTGCGCCTCGGCATCCCCGACGATCGCCGCTGGTCGGACGGCATGAACCAGCCGCTCATCAACCAGCTCCCGGACTCGCTCTTCGAGACCGGCATGCGCGCCGAGTGCACGAACGAGTACGGCGTCTTCGACATGGTCGGCAACCTGCACGAGTGGATCGAGGATCGCGACGGCACGTTCCGCGGCGGCTTCTACATGGACACGTCGTTGAACGGCGAGGGTTGCTCCTACCAGACCACCGCGCACGACTTCCGTTACCACGATTACTCCACGGGCTTCCGCTGCTGCATGGATCCCGATCGAGTCGAGTGAGATGTTCCGAACGACGATGGGCCCCTGGTCCCCGACGGCCTACGCGCTCGCAGCCGCGCTCTCTTTGCTTCCGAGCTGCTCGAAGAAAAAAGAAGAGGCCCCGATCACGCCGCCCGCGCCTCCACGCGGCGCAGCCTCGCTCGATCAGCTCTCCACCGGCCTCGGCACCGCCAAGGGCCTCGACGCGAGCCTCGCGCCGCCGTCGATGAAGTTCGATCACGTCTACGTGCTCGACGACAAGCGGGCCATCCTGGCCGGCGGCGTCCCCGGCAGCGTGGCGATCGCGCTGATGACCGTGGACGCGGGCAAGACGTGGAAGGCCTTCCGCACGGACCGCGAGACCTGGTCGAGTTACACGTTCGGCACGGATGGCGTGTTCGCCCTCGCCCTCGGCCCGAAGGAGACGACCGCGGAGGCGCCCCCGACCGTCGGGAAGAAGGCGCCCCCGCCGCCGCCGTTCCAGTTTTTCTTCGCGGGCCTCGACGCGCCCTCGTTCGGTACGGCGACGATGGTCGATCAGCCGCCGCTCGCCCGAAAGCCCGACCCGAAGCTGCCCATCCCGAAGCCGCGCCTCGCGCTGCTCGACAAGGAGACGGCGTCGATCGTCGTCGAGCCCACACCGAAGAAATTCATAGCGCGGTATGTGACGCCGCCCGGGACCGATGCGCCGGCCGAGGTCGCGCTGCCCAAGCTCGAGACGTTCGCCACGGGGCCCGTCGGTCGGCCGCCGCGGCTCTTCTCGGTGAAGGGGCGCGAGGTCGTGTCGCGCAAGTGGCCCGCGCCCGGGCAGACCGTCGCGGCGCCTGCGGAGTCCGAGTACATCGACTTGAAGCTCCTGAAGCCGACGCCCACGCTCCTCGCCGAGCTATCCGCGCCCTCGGCGTGTGACGTCGGTTCGATCTCGTACCAGGCGATCACGCAACCGCCGACGAAGCAGAATCCGAACAAGAACTTCTACCTCGTGGTGACGCCCGACAAGCTCACGCTGGTCCCGCGTCCGGCCGAGGCGCTTTCCGGCGCGCCAATCGGCTGCACCGACACGAAGTTCGTCGTCGAGGCGCCGGATGCCGACAAGCAGAGCATAACGCTCTTGCTGTGTGAGCTAGACGGCAAGTGCACGACGCCATCGCGTCCCGTATTCAAGCCCTGGATCGAGAAACACGAGCGCGACATCGTCGCGGTGCCGACGTCCACGGGCGCGGCGGCCGTGATGAGCGCGCAAGCCGGGGAGCGCTGGGGGCTCTACTACGCGCAGTCGACGGACGGCGGTAAGTTTTACGAGCGCGCGCGCATCATCGGCGAAGGGACCGGCGCGCGCGGGCGCGTCGACTTTGGTGCGCTCGTTTCGTTTGGCAAGCGCACGCTGCTCATCGTGTCCGCCGATGTCACGGGTACTTCGAGGCGCGGCTTCTACGTGCTCGTATCCGACGACGACGGCGCGACCTGGAACCCGCCGTAAAGCCGTCGTCGGACGATTGCCTCACCGCGCCATCTCCGCTCGCTCCTCGTGCGAGCGTGAGAAGTTGAAACGCGCGCAGGGGCACATCGTTCAAAATTGAAAGGTAAGACCGTAATAGGTCTGCAAAAAAACGTCGAAAGCGTGACGCCTGCACCGTTTTGGCGACGCGCATAACGACGAGCGCGTGTTCGCGCAGTGCGGCGTGGGAGCGCATCGCACTGGCTTGTCGGCTGGGTTCGTCCGAGCGAGCGACAGTGAAAGGATGCTCGGTCCGCCCGGACATACCACGCGCGCGTATCGCCGCGACACACGCCTGCCTGCCACGCTGGGTTTGGCCGCCGACGACCAATCGAACGGGCGGCGCGATCCAGCGCGAAAAACGTTTTGGACGTCGCGACGACCTGGGACGCTCACGCGTCATTCGGGCGCTGCCGCGGGTCGACCATAACGATCGATCGTGGGCAGCCGCTCCGGTCGAGCAGAGCCGGAGAGGCGCGTCATGTCGGCGACGTCGTTTTGACTTCGTCCGGACGATCGATCGTCCTTCGAAACGACCGCGCGGCCCGAATCGAGGGCGGGGAGTCTTTCACTCACCGCCTCCGCGTCGGGCCGCCAGGTTTGCGAGTCGTAACTCGCTGGCAGGCTGTTGATAAACGGCTGCGCGCCCTGGACCTATGGTCTTCGTCGAGCGCGCGCTACGTTCCCCAACAGCCCGCGACTCACTTCGCCGCAGGCTGCGCCGCGGGGGCCGCCGCGCGCTTGCGCGTGACCTTCGCCGCGGGGGCCGCCTTCTTCGCGGGGGCGCCGGCCGTCGAGGGGCCGCTCGCCGTCTTGCGCGCGTTCAGGCTCGCCTGCTCCGCCGTCTTGAGGTCGGCCGCATAGCGGGCGAAACGACGATCACCACCCTGGAAGATGCGCTTCGCGAGCTTGAGCTCCTTGAGCGCAGCCGCCGCGCGCGTCTGCGGAATGCCGGCCTGGCGGGCCACGTCGCTCGCGCTCACGCCGTTCGACGCCTTCACGATGCGCTCCACCGAATTGAGGACCTCTTGCCGCTCCGCGGAAAGGGCCGCCGTCTTCTTCGGACGGCCGGGCTTGCGCTTCGCAGGTGCAGCAGGCGCCGCCGCGCGACCACGCTTTGCGGGCGCCGGGGCTTCCACCACCGGAGCAGCCGCGAGCGCCTGCGGCACGCGCGCCGGACGACCGCGACCCCGGGTCGCAGCCGCAGCCACGAGCGGAGCCGCCGCCGGAGCGGAGGCCACGGCCGAGCCGAGTTTATCCTTGACCAGTGCGAGAATCGCCGAGTCGGGCATCTTCCGCACAAGTTCCACAATCTGCTGCTCGAAAGCGTCGGTTGCCATGTCTTCTCCCTCGCCGAATCCCGCTCGGCGGATGGTTACGACTATGCCTTTGGAGGCGGGCGGGTCAAGCGAATAAAGTGGCAGGACGGTCCTTTCGTTCATTTTTTGGTTCGGCTCGCGCGCGCCTCCCAGGTTTTGCCTCCACCGCCGCCCGGTAGCGCCGGACGTTTACCGGACCGACCGACCGCTCGAAATCCCTCACGAGGCCGCGAGAAGCTTGCATTGTCCAGCCAGCGCTCTCGTTTGGCGCGCGCGGGCTGCCAGTCGATCCAGGCTTTGCGACCCGGGCTTTGCCGTGCACGCTGCCATGTCCTTCCGGATTGGGGGCGGGTCTCTCCCTAAAGACCGACCCGACGTCGCTTCATTGCTGCTCCTTCTCTGCGCAGGCCACGCCCGGCGGTGACACCGGGATAGCCACTGGGACGAGCTCGAGTCGCTTGCCGGTTCGATGAGGCATGCCGCGCGACGCGTCCGCGACGATTTGTGTCCGGCTCGCGCGCGCGCCCGCCGAGGCCCGCGCGGCGATAGCGTCGCCGAAGGGCCCCATCACACCGCGTTGTGCGCCGCAAAGCCTCGGGGACGATGCGCCACGAAACCGACGAGGAGCAGGCGCCCGGGACTTCGGCGCTCCGGCGCGGCTCGTTCTCGCACTCATATAATAAGGAGAGGAGGCGCGCCGCGGCAGCCTTCCGGCCGTGCAGCGACGGCCCTCACGAAGCAAGCCCGGCGCGCGGGCGCGCGTTGTCCTCTTTTCGAGGAGCCCGCCTCCGCCGAAGTCGCGGATGATGCGGCGATCGAGATGAAGAGGAGATGAAGACGAGATGTAGAGAGATGAAGAGGCGCGCGTTTCGACGCGGGAGCGCCCTCCGAGGGAGGGCGCGTCGATGTCACTCCGGGTCGATGCGGTACAGCTTGCCGGGTGTCCCGCCCTGGCTGTTGTCCACGATGACGTAGAGCTCGCCCGCGGTGTCCTCGCCGAACGAAGTGATGCCCGCGCTCAGCGATGTGCTTTCGAGATCGGCCGTGATCTCCCCCTCGGCGATGACGTTGCCCTTCGACCACGCGAGCGTGTAGAAGCGCTTCGAGCAATAGTCGGCGTAGAGGTACGTCCCGACGAGCCCCGGGATCTTCGACCCGCGGTAGACGTATCCGCCCGTCACCGAGCAGTCGTTGAAGCCGCTTGCATGCACATACTCCGTGACCGGCAAGGTGAGGCCCGCCATGTCGCAGCCGCTTGCCGGGTCGTAGCAGAGCGTTCCTTCCATGGTGTTCCAGCCATAGTTTTTGTTGCCTTCCCCGGGCGGCTCGACGTTGATTTCTTCGACCACGTTCTGGCCGACGTCGGCGATGTAGAGATCGCCGGTGCATCGATCGAAGCTGAAGCGCCAGGGGTTGCGCAGGCCCCAGTCCCAGATGTCCTTGTCGCCGTTCTGGAGGTTTCCCGGCGGAGGCGTCGGGTACTTATCGACGTCGATGCGGAGGACCTTGCCGAGCTTGGCGTTGATGTCCTGCCCGTTCTGGTCCGGATCGCCGCCGCCGCCGCCGTCGCCCGTGCCCACGTAGAGGTAACCGTCGGGCCCGAACGCGAGCATGCCGCCGTTGTGGTTGCTGTAGCCCGGATGCGGGATGGTGAGAATGACCTTGCCCGAACCCTGGACCGCCGTGTCGGGCGAGGCGCCGCGAGCGTACTCGGCGATGGCGATCGCGCCGTTCGGGTTCGCCTTCTGCGTGTAGTAGACGAAGAATCGGCCATTTTCGGCGTAGTTCGGGTGGAACGCGAGGCCGAGCAAGCCGCGCTCATTGGCCGCCCCCTCGACGATCGCGCTGATGTCGAGGAAGGGCTCCGGCACGAGATTGCCGCCGTTCACGATGCGGATGCGGCCCGGCTTCTCCAGCAAGAAGAGGCGGTTCGTATCGCCCGGCGCGCCCGTCACGTAGGTGGGCCGGTCGAGGCCCGTCACGAGCTCGGTCAGCACGAGCTTGGGCAAGGCTTCGGCCGTGCCGGGCGCGCATACCTGCATGCCGCCGCCACTGCCACCCGCGCCGCCCGCGCCGCCCGCGCCACCTGCGCCGCCTGCGCCGCCTGCGCCGCCCATTCCGCCGGTGCCGCCCACGCCCCCGTCACCACCGGTGCCGCCGGTGCCGCCGCTACCGCCCTTTCCATCGTCGCCGCAGCCGACGGTCGACAGCGCGCTGGTGGCCGTGCCGACGAAGAAGAGAAATGCCAACCTGGTCCCGTTCGACTTCAAGAAATCCATGTCCGCAACGTACGCGGATCCACCCACGACGTCGATCCCCTCGCTGGAAATGGCCGGCGGACGGCCCGTGCGTGATCGGCCTCGCGGAGCGACCATCGGGGCGAAACATTGCGACGTCGTGGTGGATGACTACCTTTCGCCTCGACTGGTCCTTCACCCGCACATCATCCAGGGAGTGAACAGCATGAACTCGTGGGACTACAGGGGGCAAACGTGGGGCGCGCAGAGCCTCACCCGCGGCGAGAACCGCGTGGCTTTCCTGAAACGCGTCTACGGCCTCTTCACGGCGAGCATCGCGTTTTCCGCCGTCGGCGCGCTTGTGGCCCTCCGCGGCGGTCTTTCCGCGTCGCAAGCGTTCGTCAGCGTCGGCGGTTCACGCGTGGCCGTTCCGCCGCTCGTGGCGTTCTTCGGACAGCACTACATCATCGGCATGCTCGTGATGCTCGGCGCCGTGTTCGGCGCTTCGATGGTGCGTCACGTGAAGGGCCTCAACGTCGTCGCGCTTTTTGGTATGGCGACCGTGATCGGCGTGGTGATCGCGCCGTCGTTGTTCTACGCGACGCTCGCCGCGGGGATCGGCAAGACGCTCTCGTCGTCGCCCATTCGCGACGCGTTCTTGCTCTCCGTCGGTGGTTTCGGCGGGCTCACAGCGTACGCGCTCACCACGAAGAAAGATTTTTCGTTCCTCGGCGGCGCGCTCACGATGGGCCTCTTCGTGGTCATCGGCGCTGGCCTGCTGAACATCTTTCTGGGCAGCGCGGTTTTCGGCCTTGCCATCGCGAGCGTGTCCGTCCTGCTCTTCGGCGCATACGTCCTCTACGATACGTCGCGCCTGCTCCAGGCTGGAGAAGACGACGCGGTGGGCGCCGCGATCCAGCTCTATATGAACTTCCTGAACATCTTCCTCGCGCTCTTGCGCATCCTCTCGTCGCGCCGCGAAGATTGACGCGCGGCAGGAGACGCGCGAAGCACCTCGGCGCCCGCGCCCCTTCGCGGGCGCCGAATCCCCGATGCGACACTGCGTTTCCACGGCCCTCTCCTTGATCGCCTGCCTTTCCCTCGTCGCTTGTGAAAAGAGCGGCAGCGAGGGAGGCGCGCCGCCCGCTCCCTCCATCGCCCCCGCGACAACCGTTCCGTCCGGAAAAACCGCCGAGGTCGCGCCGAGCGCCGCGCCGAGCCCGAGCGCTTCCGCGGCTCTGCCCGCCGAGCCGCCGGGGCTCGTGGGGACGTGGGAAGGCAAGTACGACGCAAAGAAGGGCGAGGTCGAGATGCCGCCCAAAGTGAAGGACAAAGTCCGCACGAAGGACGACGGCAAGGTGGCGGTGGGTCCGGGGACGCTCACGCTCACCATCGGCCCGGACGGCGAGCTGAAAGGAAAAACCTCGGGCGCGCTCGGCGCCGCGGCGCTCAGCGGCAAAGTCGAGGGTGACGAGGTGCGCGCGACGTTTTTTCCGGAAGATGCGCTTTCCAAAGAAGCGATGTTCGGCATCGTCCAGGGCAAGCGCAAAGACGACAAGATCGTCGGCCGCATCCGTGTGGCGAGCGGGGATGCGTCGATCGTGCGCGAGGCCGAAATCGAGCTGAAGAAGAAGGACTAACCGCGCAATTGCGTCATCGCGAAGACGCCACGAGGGCCGAGTGCGGCGCGCCGGGCTGTTCGAGCACGGTCCACACTCTCGCTTCGATGAAGACGCGCACGAGATCGGCGTCGACGTGCTGGTCTTTGACTTCGAGGCCGAGGATGTCGAGCGCGCGGTCGACGGGGACGGCTTTTTTGTAGGGCCTGTCGCTCGCGGTGAGCGCGTCGAAGATGTCGCTGACGCTCATCATCTTGGATTGCAGCGGGATTTCCTCGGCGCGCAGCCGATGCGGATAACCCGTGCCGTTCAAGCGTTCGTGATGCGAGCCCGCGATGACGGCGACGCGTCGGAACTGTTTGCCCCAGGGGATCTGCGAAAGGAACTGGTAGGTGTGGACCACGTGGTTGCGGATTTCTTCGATCTCCGCGGGCGTGAGCGATCCACGCGCCACCGACAAACACGCGACTTCTTCGGAGCGAAGGAGCGGCACGACGTCACCCGAGAAGTCGGTGAACGTCTCGCGCGCGATGGCCTCGATGCGCGCGAAATCGCCGCCTTTGAGGACCGAGGGCTCGTTCGCCGCGACGATCGCGGCATACGCGGCTTCGAGCTCGGCCTTGCGCGACGATAACTCCTGATCGAGCGCGACGAGCTCGTCGGCGCGCGCGCCGCGTTGCACGAGCCGGAGCTTGCGTTCGAGGATCTCCACCTCGTACGAGCGCGATGCGATCTCGATACGATGACGGATGATGGCGAGCTCGTGCGGATAGAGCTTCTTCGCCTTCACGAGGACCTGCTCGCGCACGCCGATCTTGCCGAAATCGTGGAGCAGCGACGCGTACTCGAGCTCGCGCAGATCGTCCTTCGTCCATGTGACGCCGCGATAGGGGCCGGCCGTGTCGCGCTCGAGCGCGCGCGCGAGGCCCACCGTGAGGAGCGCGACCCGGCGCGAGTGACCACTCGTCGTGGGATCGCGCTGCTCGATGGCCTCGACGCTGGCGCGGACGAACCCTTCGAGCATGTGATGGATCTCGGTATAAAGAACCGCGTTCTCCAGCGCGATGCCGGCTTGTGATCCGAGCGTACCGACGAGCTCTTCGCTGCGCGCATCGAACGGGACGACCTGGTCTTCGACATCCTCGTCCGAGAGCAGCTTTCGGTCGGCCGCGCGTTTCTTGTTGATGAGCTGGATGACGCCGATGACCTCGCCTTTGCGCGAGAGCAGTGGCATGCACAACATCGACTTCGTGCGATAGCCGATCTTCGCGTCGAACGATCGATCGAAGCCGTACGGCGATACCGCGGGCAGGTCGTAGACGTCGGCGATGTTGAGCGGTCGTTTGTGGAGCGCGACGTAACCCGACATCGATCGGGGGCTCACGGGCAGGGTGAACTCGCGCGCGTCGAAGGGCACGGAGTCGTTTTGCGAGAGCTTGAAGCGCAGGGTGCGGCGGAGCGGATCGGGGTCGTCGCCTTCGACGACGTAGATGCTGCCGGCGTCCGCGCCCGTGATGAAGCGGCTCTTCTCCAGGATGAGCGAGAGCAGCTTGTCGAGCTCGCGCTCGGTGGTGATGGCCTTGGCAATCTCGATGAGCTCGCCGAGCTCGTAACGATAGCGGTTCAGCCATTTGCCGCGCGCCTCGGCGCGGGCCTTCGACTCGAGCAGCTCGCAAACGTTGTGGATGGCGACGTAGAGCTCGTCGGAGCTCGGATCGGGGCTCACGAGCGCGCCGAGGCCGCGGTTCAAGGCGCCCGTGACGTCGCCGATGGCAGGGCTGCCGATGAGGACGAGCATGGCCTCGCCCGAAGCGAGCTTGTGCGCGAAGGGGCGGAGCACTTCGCGGCCGCGGTCCCAGAGCGAGCCCGGCGCGAGCACCGCGAAGAGCCGGTCGCTCCGCACCGTGACGAGCATAGGATGCGGTCGAACGACGGTGCGATCGGAGAGACGCGCATCCGACGTGAGGCGCGCCTCGATGATGTTCATCGTCGTGAGCGCGTCTCTGCCGTATCGCGCCGAGCTTCGGGCGACGTCACTTGCCCCGTCGATGAAAAAGCTCACGAGGCGGTCCCTTTTTCGCGCGGCTCGTCCGCGGGCTCCAGGTTCGTCGGGGTCGATTGCGCCGCGGCGGGTCCGTCGCGGCGATCTCGATCTCGATCACGGTCACGCTCTTTTTCCGCGCGCCTCGCAGCCACTTCCTGATCACGCTTCTCGTACGCGACGATGATGCGTTGTACGAGCGGATGGCGGACGACATCGACCTCGGTGAAGTGACAAATCGCGATGCCCTCGATCCCCGCGAGCAGCTCGCGCGCTTCTGCGAGGCCGCTTCGCGCGCCGTGCGGCAGATCGACCTGCGTGACGTCGCCCGTGACGACTGCGCGCGACGAGTAGCCGAGGCGGGTCAGGAACATGCGCATCTGATCACTCGTCGCGTTCTGCGCTTCGTCGAGGATGACGAAGGAATCGTTCAGCGTGCGGCCACGCATGAACGCGAGCGGCGCGACCTCGATCTGTCCGCGCGAGACGAGCCCCGAGGCTTTGTCGGCATCCATCATGTCGTGCAAAGCATCATAGAGCGGACGGAGGTACGGATTCACTTTCTCGGCGAGGTCGCCCGGCAGAAAGCCGAGCCGCTCGCCCGCTTCGACCGCCGGGCGCGTGAGGATGATGCGTTTCACGCGACGCTCGAGGAGCGCGTGCACGGCCATGGCCATGGCGAGGTACGTCTTGCCCGTGCCCGCCGGCCCGATGCCGAACGTCATGTCGTGCGTACGGATTGCCTGGATGTATCGCTTTTGCGCGATCGTCTTGGCGGTGACGGGCCTGCGCCGCGCGGTCACGAGCACGACGTCTTCGAAGAGCTCGCGCAGCGTGAGCGCGGGGTCCTCGCGGAGGGCTTGCACGGCGCGCACGTAATCCTGCGCGTCGAGCACGGCGCCGCTGCGCAGGAGCTGGGCTGCCTCGGCGAGGAATCGCTCGGCGAGCGCGACCGCGTCGGCGTCGCCGGCGAGGCGAATGATGTTGCCCCGCAGGCTCGCGTCGATGCCGAGTGTCCTCGCCACGGACTTCAGGTGTTCACTCGCCGGACCGGCGAGCGAGACGAGCGTCGTGTTGTCGAGCACCTCGACGTCTGCCGTGATCCGAATGGGCGTGCTGCTGGTCATGGTTCGTTCTGTCGCTTGCTCGTGTCGCCCTGGCCGCGCGTGGCTTGACCCTCTGCGCGTCGCATGCGAGCGTCGTGCCCGCCCGTCGGGCGCGAAGCCGGAAACATTCGCGAATGCTGCATACGAAAAGCGGGGACACGAAGCGCCTCGAAGGAGGCCTCCGCGGGAGCATAGCCAAGGCGGTGCTCTCCGGCGCGCTCGCGTGTGTTTTTTCTGTCCCGGCGGCGCTCGCGCAAGTGCCGCCTGCGCCTGGTCCCAAACCTGCGGCCACGGGGGAAGGAAAAACCCAGGCGAGACCGCCTGCGCCGAAGCCCATGGGGACCGTACCGCGGCCCTTCGAGCTGCGGAACGTGGTGATTCCGCCGCCCACGCCTGCCGGCCCGCCGCCGCCGCCGCCCGCCGGCAAAACGCCGCCGGTGGTCACGCCGCCGCCCGCGCCCGTGCAGCCGTTTCCGATCGAGGTCGACGTGCCTTCGCGCACGGAGCCGCGGATGGCGCTGGCCGGTTTTCAAGGCGGAATTTTTCTACGTGATCCCTCGGACGACATCCGTATGTATGTCCGGGGCCGTCTGCACCTCGATTTCCATTCCTTCCTCGGCGGCGGCGCGAGCGCGCTTCCAGCAAAGGACGGCGGCACGTTGCTCGCGCCCCGTTTTTTCGCTCGCCGCGCGCGTATCGAGCTCGCGGCCGATCTCTTCCGTCGATGGTTTGCCCTGGCCTCCGTGGATTTCGGCGGCCAGCCCATAACGAACCCGATGGGCGAGGCGCAGCCGGCGACGTTGCCGCCCGGACAAGCGCCACTCCAAGCGTGGACACGCTTCGCGCCGCCGCAGTCCGTAGGAGCGACGGCACAGCTCGCGAACGCGTACATCGACTACACGCTCCTGCGTCAGTTTCACGTGATGCTCGGGCAACACCAGGCGCCGTTTTCCCTGGAGAACCGCACGGGCAACGATCAGCACCCGTGGATGGAGCGCGTGCTGCCGATTCGATCGTTCGTCCAGCCGAACGGCAAGGAAATCGGCATGACGATCTGGGGCGATCTCAACGAAGCGCAAACCCTGAGCTACGAGCTCGGCGTCTTCGTCGGCGACGGACCGAATCGACCGCAGGTCGACCGTTACCCCGATTTCATCGGCCGCTTCGTTGTGCGCCCGTTCTCGCGGGGCACGCCGGCGACGAAGGAGGAGTTCGCGGAGAGGTCGAGCAGCCTGGCCGGACAACTCCTGCAACGCTTGCAGATCGGCGTGAGCATGCAGCGCGGCGCGCGTGATCCGGCGTTCGTCGCGTACGACTATCCCGCGATCACGACAGCGCAGGGGTTCGCATTGTGGGATCCGCGGTACCGCGATACACGTGGCAGGCTCGTGCGCGTCTTGCCGTCTGGCGCGCAAAACCGCATCGGCGGCGAGCTGCGCGCGCCGATCGGTCCGTTCGAGCTCCGCGCCGAAGCGTACTGGGTCGACAACGGGACCCGCGAGGCGATCGATGGTCTCGCGTTCGAACACACCGAGCGGCTCGGGAATGTCGAGGGCGTGGGCTGGTACGTGCATGCCTCGGCGTGGCCCGTCGGGGATGCGTACGTGAACGGCGAACCGGGTTTTTCCCGGCCACCCAGGCTCGATCTGTCGGCACCGGAGACCCAAAAGCGAAACGACGACCGGCGCGGGCTCGAGGTGATGGCGATCGCGGCGGGCGTGCAAGCGGCATACGACGGCGCCGCACGTGGAGGCGACTACGATACGGCGACGCCGGGCGCGCCGGGGCGGACGTCGAAGATCTCGGTCTTCCAGGTCGGGCTCGGCGCGACGTACTGGCACACGCGGTTCGTCCGGGTAACGGTGAACTGGCTCGCCTACCACACGCCGGGGAGCGGGACGGGGGAGAACCTCGCGCTCGTGCCGGGAAATTTACTCGAGGATGCGAAGAATCCCGCGCGATCCGCGACGTGGATGCACGAGCTCGGCGCGCGCGCGGCCGTGAACTTCTGAGCCGGCGACGTCACACAACATTTTTGGCCCAGCCACACGCCGCGCGTTAAGGCCCGAGGAGCCAATGCGTCAGTGGATCGCCATCGGTGCCGCCGTGGGGCTCGTGGCCGTCACGCTCCCCATGTTGCGCAAGCACGACGTGGAGCTCGCCGGTCTCCTCGCGAAAAGCAAAATCGAAACGAACGGAGGGCCCGTCGTCACGCGGGAGGTGACGCCACCCCCACTGACCGACATCGACCTGACCCGGATCGACGATCGCGGAAACGTCGCGATCGCGCCGGCCCACGGCAATCGCAAGGCCGAGCTTTCGGTGGTGCCGAAGTACCAGCGTGCGGCCGTGGCGCTTTTGCGCGGCGGGCACGTGCCCGAGGGCGCCGTCGTGATGACCGACATCAAGACGGGTCGGGTGCTCGCGTGGGCGAGCTACGTGGATCAAGGCGCGATGCACGACGTCGCGGCGGAGGCGACGGCGCCTTCGGCGAGCGTGTTCAAGATCGTGACGGCGACGGCGCTCGTGGAGCACGCCGGGCTCGGGCCCAACACGAAGCAGTGTTACTCGGGCGGCGAGCACGCGATCACCGCGAAAGACATGGTCGAGAACAAGAAGCGCGACAAGTGGTGCGCCACGCTCGCGCAGGCGATGGGCCGCAGCTTGAACACGGTGTTCGCGCGGCTCGCGGCCAAACACCTCGATCGCGGCGAGCTCGAAGGGACGGCGCAGAAGCTCGGCTGGGGGCAGGACATCCCGTTCGACGTGAAGCTCGCGCAAAGCACGATCACGCTGCCCGAGGACGACCTCGGCTTCGCCCGCACGGCCGCAGGCTTCTGGAACACGACGCTCTCGCCGTTCCAGGGCGTGAACCTGGCGACGACGATCGCGAACGGCGGCGAGATGGTGCGCCTGTCGATCGTGACGAGCGTGAAGGACGAGGAAGGCGAGATCTACAAGGGTCCGACCGCCCGCATGCCGCTGAAGCGCGTGATGAGCGAGCAGACGGCTCGAGCAATCACGTCGATGATGGAAGAGACGGTGGACTCGGGGACGAGTTACAAGTCGTTCCACGATCGCGCGGGTCGGTCCTATCTGCCGGACATCCGCATCGCGGGGAAGACGGGCACGCTGACGAAGCCGACGCCCGAGGGCCCGTTCTACACGTGGTGGGTGGGCTTCGCGCCCAGCGACAAACCCGAGGTCGCGCTGTCGGTGCTCGTGGCGAACGGCGCGAAGTGGCGCGTGAAAGCGACGCACGTGGCCTCCGACATGCTGCGCGTGTACTTCGCGGACAAGAACGCGCCGGGCGTGCGGAGCCCGTTCGATTCGGGGTCGGTGGCGCGGCGGGATTAGCCTCACCCCCAGCCCCTCTCCCTCGCGGGAGAGGGGAGAAGATCAGAATTCGGTGCGGGGGACGTCGCGCGGCTCGAAGCAGCCGCGGCAGCGCGCCTCGTAGCTCTCGGCGCCGCCGACGAGCACCGTCGTGGCCTTGGGGATGAGGCGCTGCGAGCGGCTCGCAGGGCCGCCGCAGACGGCGCAGACGGCGTGCACCTTCGTGACCTCCTCGGCGATGGCCATGAGTTCGGGCATCGGCGGGAAGGGGCGGCCGAGGTAGTCCTGGTCGAGGCCGGCCGCGATGACGCGCAGGCCGCGATTGGCGAGTTTGTCGCAGACCTCGATGATGCCTCGATCGAAGAACTGTGCCTCGTCGATAGCGACGACGTCGGTCTCGTCGAGCACGCGCTCCTCGATGCTCGCGCTCGTGCCGACGGCCACGGCCTCGACGCTCACGGCCTCGTGGCTGACGATGCGATGCGCGTCGTATCGATCGTCGATGCGAGGCTTGAACGCCTGGACACGCTGGCGAGCGAGGATCGCGCGCTTGATGCGCCGGATGAGCTCCTCGGTTTTTCCACTGAACATCGAGCCCGTGATGACCTCGACGGACCCTGTCGGACGAGCAGGTACCCCGCGCACGGGCGGAGACAGACCCCGGACGGCGGAAAGAGGCAAGGGGAAACGGCAGGCATCGAGTCGCGCCGCCCCCGGCCCGTTACGCAGGCGAGATCAGAAGGGCTCGGATCCCGGGGAATTTCGGAGGTTTGTAGGAGCCCGGTCGCTCGATGAAAACCCTCCGAACGAGGCGCATGCGTTGCGTCGATTCCGGATCTTTCATCGCGCGCGCTGGACGGACGCGTGGAAATCAGGCCCCGCCCTTGTGCAGCTTGTGCCCGTCTCGCGAGTGCATGCTAGGATGACTGCTGTGCAAGTTGTGCTCCGCAAGCTCGGCCGTGGCTCCCGCGCCGTCGTCGGTCGACTGGTACGTGCTCCGCGGAAAGGCTCCGTCGTCGTGATCGAGTTTTCCGACGGGATGCACGAATACGTGACGACGCCGGTCAAGCGGGTCCTCCGGCTCGCGGGGCGGGAAGTGTTCTACATCGAGACCGTGAACTCCCGGTATCGCCTCGAGGTCCGCGGCCGTGAGGTCGCCCTCGACGGAGCGGTCGGCGGGAGCTGACGAGCCCACCTCGATCCCTTCCCCAAATCCTTGCGGGCGGGCCCAGTCTTGGGCAGATTTGCCGCCCGTTTTTCGAACCGAACGACGAGGCTCACGCAGCACATGCTGTGAGAGGGCCCGACGAAGCATCCCCCGAGGAGTCACACGCGATGGGTTACCGTGATCGCCGCAACTCGATCAAGATGAGGCGCCGCAAGGCACAGGTGAAGAAGAAGGCGCGCGCCAAGGCACCGAAGGTCGAGCAGACCACGCAGGAGACCGCAGCGCCGAAGAAGTCGAAGAAGTCCGCGGCTGCGGCGCCGGCGGCTGCTAGCTGAACGACTCCCTCACCCCCATCCCCTCTCCCTTTCGGGAGAGGGGTGGATGAGCTTTACAAACCGTCCCTAGCGCTGCCGGTTTCGCCCTTGGGCGTGGCCGTGTCCGCGGGACGATCGAGGAGCGCCGTGTCGCCCGCGGCGCACTCCTCCGTGTCGACATGCCAGCCGCTCGCGTTGCGCCAGCGTTGGACGAGCTCGGTCGTGCGGAGCTCGGCCTCGTCGATGCGTTGCCACTCGACACGCACGCGCACCTCGGCTTCGTCGCGGTTTTTCATGCGCACGTCCGCAAGCTCGAGATCGACGACGCGCACGCGGTCGCCCCAGGAGGCGTGACGCTTCGCCCACGCGTCACGCGCCGAGAGCGCGACGTGTTCGCGCGCGATGTCCATGCGGCCGAAGCGCAGCGCCGTGTTGTGGTCGTACGCGGCGTCCATGAGCTTGTCCGTCGGCGTCTGCGGCATGACGCAGCCCGCAAAAGCGAGCGCGAGGAGGAGGGCGAGAGATCGGCGCACGTGCCGAAGAGACGCCTTGCACGAAGATCGGGGCAAGTTCTTGGCCTTTCTCGTCAGAACGCGCTCGAGGCGAGGAAGTACGCCTGGCCGCCGGGGATCGCCTTCGCGCTGAAGCCGTAGGCATAACCCACGCGAAGCTGCGTGTTGAGGTAGTAGCCGAGCGAGAGGCCAAGCCAGAGCTCGGCGCCGATCGACGTGTGGAGCTTGGGCGCGTCGATGAGCGCGCCGTTCGAGAGGAACGAGACGTCGTCCCGCGTGAGCTTGTCGAACGCGCCGCCGTAGTCGACGAAGAGGTTGCCGTCGAGGCGGCGGACGAAGAAGGGGAGCGTGGACAAACCCCAGTCGGGCTTGATGATCGGGAAGCGGTACTCGGCGTTCGTGAGGAGGTACGCGCGGCCCGCCGCGCTGCCGGGCGCGTAGCCGCGCAGGACGAAGGAGCCGTCGTAGATGCCCGTCGTGACCGTGTCGACGATGCTGACGTTGTCGAGGTCGTAGCCGCCGACGAAGAAGAAGCCGTCGCGCGGGTAGGTGCCCGCGGCGATGCCGCCCGCGACGCGCAAGGCGAGCGTGTGCAGGCCGCGCCAGGGCATGGGGATGTAGCCGGCCATGGAGGTCTCGGCCGTCTGGAGGGTGAAGTCGCTGCCGGTCGGCGGGCCCGCGTATTCGACGGCGAAGCGCATCGAGTAGCCGCGGATCGCGCCGGCCGCGTCGAGCGAGCCTTCGACGTTGGAGAAGGAGTAGGACGCGCGGACGGTGCCGATCGTGCCGCTGATGGGCAGGCGCGTGCGCGTGGCGTAAGGATCGGGCTGGGTTTGTCCGGGGAGCTCGGCGCGGAAGCCGGTGACCGAGTAGGCGAGGCTCAAGCTCTGATCGGTGAACTCGCCCGGCATGCGGTAGACGATGCTCGACGAGAGGCCGATGCCGCGCTCGTCGTAGGGGACGTCGCGGCCGTTGATGCGGTAGCCCTGGTAGCGCGGGGAGACGGCGTAGAAGAAGCGGAGATTGAGATCGACGGGGAGACGGCGGTAGGCGTAGTCGAGGTTCACGCGCGGCGCGGGCGCGGCGAAGTCGGCGATGAGCTCCGCCTGGAACTCGTGAAAGCCCGCGACGTCGGCGCCGAACGTGTTCAGCGTGAGCGCGTTCTGGCTGTAGTTGCCGGGGCCGAAGGAGACGCCGTAGTTGCGCGGCGCGAGCGTGGAGAGCGCCCGGTACGGGGTCTTCTGCATGAGGACGCGCTCGGGCTCGGGTGGAGGATCGGGGCGATCCGTGGGCGCCTGTGGCGCGTCGAGGAAACGCGCCGGGTCGAGCGGCATCGCGTAGAGGTCGTAGCCCTTCGAGGTGTAGCCGACGTAGACGAGTGTCTTGTCGTCGGGGCTTACCGCGGGCTGGAGCGCGCCTGTGCGGACGTTCGTGACTTGCTTGAGCGCGCGGCTTCCGACGTCGTAGGCGTAGATGTTCGGGATGCCGCTGCGATCCGAGGAGAAGTAGAGGGTCTTTCCGTCGCTCGACCAGGTGGGGTTCGCGTCGAGGGCGCGGTCGCGCGTGATGTTCTGGAACGAGCCGGTGGCGACGTCGACGATGCGGACGTCGCGGTAGCCGCCCGTGGTCCACGCGCTGTAGGCGATGGAGCGGCCGTCGGGCGAGAAGCGCGGCGTGTAGGCCTGCTCGAAGCGCGCGCTCGGGACGAGGTCGCGCCGGTTCTGGATGTGGCCCTCGGGGTCGAGGTCGGCGATCTCGAGGAACGTCGTGCCCTTCGTGTTGACGGTGAACGTGATGCGACGGCCGTCAGGACTGATGTCGGGCGCGCCGGCGCGTAGGCCGGTGGTGAGGCGATGGCGCGCGGCTTCGTCGCCACGTGGCGCCGTCTTGCCGTTCTCGACGCGGTAGAGGTCGTCGCGGCGGTAGACGATCTTGAAGGGGCCGTTGCTCTGGTGGAAGTGATCGCCGGCCGGCGAGAACGCCGAGGCCGAGGCGCCGCGGGTGCGGGCGACGAGCTTCGTGTCCTCCTCGAACGCGTCATGGCGGGCGTTGAAGCGCCCGCGGTAGATGCCCTCGCGGGCGTTGTAGTCGTCGCGGTAGTAGACGAGCTCGTCGGCGTCCGTGGCGCGAGCGTTTCGCGGGACGAACCTCGGGTAGAGGACGTTGCGGCCGTGGCGGGTGAGGCGCACGCCTTCGCGCAGGCCCCGCGCTTCGACGGCGCGTACCTGCGCGGCGTACTTGAGGCGGAGGTGATCCTTGAAGCCCTCGAAGAGCTCCTCGTACGTCCGGCCGGTGGCGCGGCGGATCGAGCGGTTGATGCCCCAGGGGATGACGTTCTGGCCGTAGTCCGCGGCGACGGCCGTCATCGTGTGGCCGCCGTAGACGTCGGTGACCCAGCCGAGGAAACGCGAGCCGTAGAGGTACCAGATGTTCCCCTGCGGCCAGCGCATCGAGGTCGACGACATCTGATCGAGCCGCGCGATGTTGTCGTCGAGCACGTCGGCGCGCAGGAACATGTCGAAGAGCGCGGAGCGCAGGCGGCCCGCGCTCGACTCGCGCGATTCGTACACCGTGGCGAGGCCCTCGATGATCCATCGCGGCTGCACCTGGTTCGGTGCGTACGACTTGCCGAGGATCGCGTTGGCGATCGCGGGCAGCCCCGAGATGTTGTCGAGGTGCAGGATGTGCGTGTGCTCGTGCGTGATGAGGTCGAGCAGCCAGTCGTCGTAGTCGCCGAGCGGCGAGAGGTCCTCGGGCGCGGTCGCGTAGAGGCGGACCGTGTTGAAGGGCAGCGCCGTGGCCGAGCCGTTCGCCGAGTCGACGTCGTCCGTCAGCACGATCTCGGTGATGCTGCGCGGGCGGTTTCCTAGCGCGACGGTGAGGCGCGCGTGGATGGCTTCCGAGACGCGCGCCACGCGCTCGGCGAGCGGCGTGAGCGTGGTCGGGTAGTGGACGCGGAAGTGCGCCGTCTCGATCGTTTGCCAATCGAGATCCGGGTCTCCGACGGCCTCGGCGGTGCGGGGCACGGCGAGGGCCAGCAAGAGCGCGGCGCCTACGAGGGCCGCGCGGCGTTTCGAAAAAGGCTTCACAGGTCGTCGTAGAACATCGGCTCGCGGTTCCGCGCGTAGCGGTAGACGAGCTGCCTGCCCTCGTTGCCGATCTGGGTGAGTCGCGCGCCGAAGCCGGGCTCGGAGGAGCCGCTCGCTTCGCGCGTCCATTGCACGACGCCCTTCGCGTAGAACTCGTAGTCGCCGGGGAGAAGAACGCGGAGCTGCACCTCGGCGCCGAGCTTCGGGATGCGGTAGGTCGAGACGAAGATGCCGCCGTGCTCGATGACGTCGTTGCCGGAGAGGCCCTTGTAGAAGTTCGAGGAGCTGTGCGTGCCGAGCTCGACGTCGACGGCGCGTGTGCCGGGCGGAGGCGCGTGCTCTTTGCTTCGCGCGGGCGCGGGCGCAGGCGTGGCCTTCGCGGGCGCGGGCGTGGGCTGCGGATCCCTGCGCGGCTCGGCCTTGGCAGGCGCGGGCGTGGGCGCGGGCTCCTTGGCCTTCGCGGGCGCGGGGGCCGGCGTGGGCGCGGGCGCGGGCTGCGGCGCAGGCGCGACGGGCTGCGGCGCGGGCGTGGCCTTCACCTCGACGACGGGCTGCGGCGCGAAGATCGGCGCGGGCGCAGGCTCGGGGGCGATCTGGAGGACCGGCGCGGGCTTGATGATCTCGACGGGCTCGGGCGCGGGAGCGGGTGCAGGCTTCGCTTGCGCCAACGGTTCGGGCGCGGGAACGGGTGCAAGTCTCGCCTCCGACACAACCGGTTGAAGCGCGGGAAGGGGTGCAGGCTTCGCTTGCGCCAACGGTTCGGGCGCGGGAACGGGTGCAGCCTTCGCTTGAGCGAACGGTTCGGGTGCGGGAAGGGGTGCAGCCTTCGCTTGAGCGAACGGTTCGGGCGCGGGAAGGGGTGCAGCCTTCGCTTGAGCGAACGGTTCGGGTGCGGGAACGGGTGCAGCCTTCGCTTCAGCGACCGGCTCGGGCGCGGGAGCGGGCGCGGGCTTCGGTTCCGCGACGGGTTGAGGCGCGGGCGCGCCCGTGCCCTTGTACTTCGCGAGCGCGTTCACCTTCGCGAGCGACGCGGCGACCGCTTCGAGCACCGTATCGACCGCGGGGTGATCGACGTCGAGCGCCTGCACGTCCGCGAGGACCTTGCGCACGTTCTTGAGGGCGACGTCGCGGCCGTCGAGTACAGCTCCGTTACTGCGCTCGATCTTGTGCAGGATGCCCATCGTCTTCGCGATGGGCTCGGCGGCTTCGAGGAGCTCGTCCGGCGCGTCGTCGGCACTCTGCAGGGCACCGAGCGCTTCGGCGAGGGATGCGCGCGCGGTCTTTGCGAGCTGAGCGGGTTCCACGGTCCTCCTCCAAGAAAGCGCGCCTGTCGCGGAGCGCGGCGTCAGCCTAGCAAAGGCTCCGGCGCAAGAAAGAGGCGGGCGAGGGCTTCCGCCGGGGCAGGCGCGCCGTCGATCTCACCGCGGACCAGGATCACCGCGCCGTCCCCCGTGCGAATCACGGCATGGCCCCCCTCGGCGTACCCCTCTCCAGGCTCCAGCGCTTCGGGAAAACGCGGCGCTTTGCGGGCCTCGAGCACGGTGACGAGCGTGCCCGCGATCTCGGTGAAGGCCCCGGGCGCAGGCGCGAGGGCGCGGATGTGCCGAAGGACGCGATCGGTGGGCCAGGTCCAGCGGATCGCGTGCTCGTCCTCGCCGAGGGCCGGCGCGTACGTGACGAGGTCTTCGTCTTGCGGGATCTCGGCGATCGTCTCGCCGCGGGAGAAGCGCATGCAGGTGCGGCGCAGGGCGCGGAGCGAGGGGCGATCGAGGGCGCGCGCGAGATCCCAGCCGGTCCAGCGCGGATCGATCGCGAGCTCTTCCTGTTCGAGGATCGCGCCCGTGTCGTACTCCTCGGCGATGCGATGCACGGACACGCCGGTCATCGCGTCGCCGCTCAAGATCGCCCACGTCGTCGGATCCGGGCCACGATGGCGCGGCAGGAGCGAGGGGTGCACGCCGATGCCGCCGAGCCGCGCGGCCTCGACGACGCGCATCGGCAGGCGCGTGGTCCAGAACCAGCTCACGACGAGATCGGGCGCGAGGCGCCTCACCCGATCAAGGAGCGCGGGATCGGTCACCTTGGGTCGGACGAGGACGCGCTCGCCGAACACGCGCCGCGCGCGACGCACGCCGAGCGCGTCCTTGCGGCAGACGGCGCAGAGCTCGATCGAGTGCCCGTCCTTCGCGAGCAGGAGCGCGGCGAGCGGCAGGCCAAAAAACGCGATGCGGAGCGGCATGGCCTCTCTCCCTTACCCCAAAAATTTTCCCGCTCCGTAGGGCCCTGGTAGCAATCGCGGCCATGGCGTCATCCCTGCGCCCTTCGTTTCACCCGGCCCTCAGACCCGGGCATCGGTTCGACCCGGCTGCAGCGAGGCGACCGATCCTGGTGTTCGAGGACGTGCACAAGGCCTACCGGGCCGACCAGCCCGTGCTGCGGGGGATGTCGCTCACGATCGAGCGGGGAGAGTTCGTCTTCATCACGGGGCCCTCGGGCTCGGGCAAGAGCACGCTCCTGCGCCTCGTGCATCGCACCGACCGCGTCGACGAGGGGCGGATCCTGTTCCTCGGCCGCGACGTGGGGCGCCTGCGCGAGGAGTCGATCCCGGCCTTGCGCCGGAACATCGGGTACGTGTTCCAGGACTTCAAGCTCGTGCCGAGCTGGACCGTGTTCGACAACGTCGCCGTGGCCCTCGAAGTCGTGGGCCTGCCGCCGCGGCTCGTGCGCAGCCGCGTGGGCGAGACGCTCGAACGCGTGGGGCTCGCGGGGCGCGGCGACGAGGAGGCCAAGCGGCTCTCGGGCGGCGAGCAGCAGAGGGTCGCGATCGCGCGGGCGATCGTGGGCGAGCCGGCGCTCATCCTCGCGGACGAGCCGACGGGCAACCTCGATCCGCAGCTCGCGATCGATATCCTCGGCCTGTTCGAGGACATCCACGAGACCGGGACCACGGTGCTCTTCGCGACGCACGATCGGACGCTGCTCGACGTGCGTCCGCGGCGCGTCGTGGTGCTCGACGCCGGCAAGGCGACGGACGCGCCGAACGGGCTCGACGTCGCCGGCGCGGACGCCCCGATGAATCTCGTGGCGTAGGGGGAGGAGTTTCGGATGGCGAGCGAACGGTACGGCGTGCGAGTGCCCATGAAGGCCTGGAGACCCGGGCGAGGGGACATGCGCGTGCACGTGCAGTCGATCTTCTCCCTCGCCGTCGCGTTCGTGTGCCTTGCGGCGTCGCTGCTCGTGGTGACGAACCTCTCGGCGGTGCGTGATCGCTGGTCGCGGGCCGGGCGCGCGACGGTGTACCTGCGCGACGGCGTGGCCGATCCCGAGGTGAACGAGCTCGTCCGCGCGCTCGAACGTACACCCGGCGTGAAGCGCGTGCGGCACGTGACGAGCGTGGAGGCGCGGCGCGAGATCGTGGTCGACGAGTCCGACGCGGCGCTCGCGTCGCTGCCGCCGGCCGCGTTTCCGGCCTCGCTCGAGCTCGGCTTCACGGACGACATCGGCGAGACCGATCTCCAGTCGATCGCGCTCAAGCTGCGGGCGCTGCCGGCGGTGGAGACGGTCGAGACGTATCAGCGCTGGACCGAGCGCCTCTCGTCGCTGCTCGGCGGCGGTGTGTCGGCGAGCGCGGCGCTCGCGGTGGTCGTGATGTGCGCGGTCTTCAGCGTGATCAGCTCGACCATGCGGCTCTTGCTGAGCCGAAGGCGCACCGAGGTCGAGGTCTTGAAGCTCGTCGGCGCGACGAACGAGTTCGTGCGGCGTCCCTTCGTGATCGAGGGCGCGATGCAAGGCGCGGCGGGCGCGGCGGCGGCGATCGCGCTGCTCGGCGGGTTGTTTTTCCTGGTGCGCGGGCGCTTCGATCACGAGCTCGCGAATCTGCTCGGGCTCTCGCCCTCGTTCTTGCCCTGGACCGTCTCGCTCGGGCTCGTGCTCCTCGGCGGCGCGCTCGGGGCGACGACGGCGCTCGTGAGCCTGCGCCGGATGGCTGCGATCTGACATGAGGCGCCGCACGTCGATCCTGCCGGTGTTGCTCCTCGCGCTCGTCTCGGGCGCGGCGCGAGGCGGCACGCCCGTGGAGTCGCTGCCCGTGCAGGCGCCGAGCGCGCTCTCGTCCGTCGCGGATTTCGAGCGACTCTTGAAGCGGATCGACGACGAGCAACGCGCCGTCGAGGTCGAGCTCGCGGGGATCGATCCGCACATCGAGACCTTGCGCAAGCGCATGCTGGCGCGCGGTCGGGCCTACTATCGCCACGTGCACGCGGGTCTCTTGCCCGTGGGGGAAGGGTTCGACGCGCTCGTCGATCACGCGGCGCGGGTCGAGCGGGTTCGTCGCGCCCTCGAGCGCGACATCGCCGATGAGAAGGCGCTACTCGAACGTCGCACCGAGCTCGAAGGTCGCATCCTGCGGCTCCGCGCCGAGCGCGCGCCGCTCGAGCTGCAGCGCGAGGCCATGATGCGGGCCAAGCGCGCGCTCGAAGCCGAAGACGAGCGCAGGGCGGCGTTCGCACGCGCCTTCGAATCGTCGTCACGCCCGGATTACGTGGCGATTTACGGCGCCGACAGCGGGCCTCGCGACGCGGACGCGCGCCTCGGGTTCGAGGCGCAGAAGGGTCGCCTGCTCTTCCCGGTCGCAGGGCGCGCCGAGGTGCGGCGCTCGTCGAAGCACGGCGTGAGCGGCGTCGAGCTCTTCACGCAGCCTGGCGCGGCCGTTCGCAGCGTCGCCGCGGGTCGCGTGGTGTTCGCGGATCGGTACGACAGTTACGCGCTCACGGTGATCGTCGATCACGGCGATCGTTACTACAGCGTGTACGCGAGCCTCGGCGGCACCGAGCTCCGCGCGGGTGATCCCGTGGCCGCGGGCGCGCGCGTCGGCACGGCGCCGACGGCAGGGCAGGGCGACACCGTGTACTTCGAGATCCGCCACGGCGCGACGCCGCTCGATCCCGGCCCCTGGCTCGGGCTCTAGCGCATCACGCGACCTCGGACGCGAGCGCGACGCCCCAGCGCGGCAGCGTCACCGTGAACGTCGAGCCCTCGCCCGGCTGGCTCTTCGCCGCGATCTTCCCGCCGTGCGCCTCCACGATCTGCTTCGCGATGAAGAGGCCGAGCCCGAGCCCTCCGTAGTGCTTGAGCGACACCGCGCGCTCGAACCGCTCGAAGATCCGCGCGCACGCCTCGGGCGCGATCCCCATCCCGTGATCCGTGACGGAGATCCGCGCCGCGTCACCGTCGTCCGTGATCACGACCTCGATGGGCCGGCCGCCCCCGTACTTCACCGCGTTCTCCAGCAGGTTCGAGAGAACCTGATCGATCCGCAACGGATCCCAGCGGCCGACGAGCGACGAACACGAACGCAGCTCGATCTTGGTGCCCGTCTCGTTCGACTCCGAAGCGAAGCGCTCGGTCACGTCGCGGGCGAGCGCGCAGAGGTCCACGGTTTCAGGCTCGATCGCGAGCTGACCGGCCGTGATGCGTGTGACGTCGAGCAGGCTCTCCACGAGCCGCGTGAGCCGGAAGATCTGCCGCGAGCAGCGCTCGACGCGTCCGGTGAGTTGATCGTTCAGGAGCCCCGCGCGCTTCAGTGTGCGTTCGAGCCCTTCGAGCTGGAGCTGCAGCGGCGTGAGCGGGGTTCGAAGCTCGTGCGAGGCGATCATGAAGAACTCGTCGCGCGCGCGGATCGCCTCCTGCGCCTCGCGGTAGAGGCGGGCGTTGTCGAGCGCGATGCCGAACCTGCGCCCGAGCTCCTGGGCCACGGCGAGGTCCGCCGGCGTGTACCGGCCTCGCGCCGCGCGACGCACGAGCTCGACCACGCCGAGCCTGCGTCCGCGCAGCTCGATCGGGACGCAGATGTACGAGATCGGCCCGAGCGAGCGCAAAAGCTCGGGGCTCGTCCCGAGCACGCGCGCCATGCAGGGGAGGTTCTCGATCACCTCGTGGAGGACCTTGCCGCCGCAGCGGAACGTGTAATCGGCGCCCTCGCGCCGCCCGATCGCGCGCGAGAGCTCCTTCGTGAGCTCTTCGTTCCCGATCTGGTTCGCGGCGGCGCAGACGACGAGGGCTCCCTGCTCGTTCGCGAGGTCCACCAAGCAGAGATCGCCGAGCAGCGGGATCGCGCGCTCGGTCGCCTTCTGCAGCGTGCCTTCGGTTTCGAGCGAGCTCGTGAGCAGGAGCGTTGTCTCGTCGAGGAACGCCTGGATCTCCTCGGCGCGCTTCTGCTCGGTGAGGTCTCGCATCACGGTGGCGAAGCCCCGCAGCTCGCCGTTCTCGTCGTGCACGGGCGAGAGCCGGAGCTCCGCGCGGAACTGCGAGCCGTCCTTGCGCACGAGAACGCCCTCGCCGAGGAAGTGGCCGTTGCGCTTGGCCCCGGCGAGCGCCTCCTCCGGGCTGCCCTGCTCGACGTCGCCCTCCGTGTAGAACGTCGACACGTGCGTGCCGAGGATCGCGCTCTGCTCGTGGCCCATGATCCGCGTCGCGCCGGCGTTCCAGCTCGCGACGCGCCCGTCGGGGTCGAGCATGAAGATCGCGTAGTCCTTCACGGACTCGACGAGCAGCCGGAAGCGCTTCTCGGCCTCCTCGGAGGCGCGCCGCCGCGCTTCCTCTTCGGCCAGCATCACCATCCGCGCGTGGAGCAGCCGATCCGTCTCGTGCTTGTAGAGCGCGATCTCGATCGCGCCGCGCAGCTCGCGCTCGTTGAACGGTTTGACCAGGTACCCGAAGGGACTCGTCGTCTTCGCGCGGACGATCGTCTCCTCGTCGGCGTACGCCGTGAGGTACACGATCGGGATGTCGAGCTCCGCGCGGATCCGTTCCGCGGCCTCTACCCCGTCCATCGACCCTTCGAGGCGGATGTCCATCAGGACGAGATCGGGTCTCCGCGCGAGCACTGTTTCGATCGCGCGCTCGCCGGACGCAGCCGTGCCCGAGACTTCGTATCCCAGGGATCGCAGCGTGTTTTCGAGGTCCGCGGCGACGATCCGCTGATCCTCGACGATGAAGATCTTCCGCTTCGCGTCGCTCATGATTGCGTCGGGCTCAGGGGGAAACGCACCACGAACTTCGTGCCGGAGTCTCGCTGGAGCTCGATCGTCCCGTGGATCTGCTCCGCCAGGATGCACACGAGCTTGAGGCCCAGCGTGCCGGCGTCGCGGAAGTCGACGTCGGGCGGAAAGCCGATTCCGTCGTCCTCGACCTCGAGGACCACCTCGTCCCCGCGCCGTTTGAGCCCGACCCGCACCGTTCCATTTCGACCGTCCGGGAACGCGTGCTTGATCGCGTTCGAAACGAGCTCGTTCACCACGAGCCCGCACGTGATCGCCGCGTCGACGCCGAGCGGTACGCCCTCGGCGTCGAGGGCGAGCGCGACGTGATCGGGGCTCACGCCGTACGTGTAGAGCAATCCCGCCGCGAGGCTCCGCAGGTACTCGGCGATCTCGACACGCGCGAGGTCCTTCGACTGGTAGAGCTTCTCGTGAAAAAGCGCGATCGATCGGACGCGCGTCTGGCTCTCCTTGAAGAGCTGCAGCGCGTGCGGGTCCGTGATCTGCCCCATCTGCAGGTTCAGCATGCTGGAGACGATCTGGAGGTTGTTCTTGACCCGATGGTGGATCTCCTTGAGCAAGACCTCCTTCTCCTGAAGCGAGGCGCGGAGCTTCTTCTCGACCATCTTGCGCTCGGTGATGTCGCGGATCGCGGCCGCGACGAGCAGGCCCTCTTCCGTTTCGATGGGGCTCAAACTAATTTCGACGGGGAACTCGGTGCCGTCCTTGCGACGGCCGTAGAGCTCGAGGCCGGAGCCCATGGGGCGTACGCGCGGGTCGGAGAAGAAGCTCGCGCGGTGCTGGATGTGCCGGTCGTGGATGCGATCGGGGACGAGGGCCTCGATGGGCTGGCCGAGGAGTTCGGCGCGCGGGAAGCCGAAGACACGCTCGGTTTGCGAGTTGCAGAGGAAGATCTTGCCCGCGGCGTTGACGATGACGATCGCGTCGGGCGCGGCTTCGAGGAAGCTCCGGAACTTCGCCTGCACGCGGTTGCGCTCGGTGACGTCGCGGATCGCCGCGGTGACGAGGATTCCGTCGCGCGTGCGGATCGGCGAGAGGCTGATCTCGACGGGGAACTCGGTGCCATCCTTGCGGCGCCCGTGCAGCTCGACGCCCGCGCCCATCGGTCTCGGGCGCGGCTCTTCGGCGTACTGCGTGCGGTGCTTGACGTGCTCGGACCGCAGGCGCTCGGGCACGAGGATGTCGATCGACTGACCGACGAGCTCGCCGCGCTCGTAGCCGAACATGCGTACGAGCTGGGTGTTGACGAGCATGATCGAGCCTGCGGCATCCACCATCACCATGGCGTCGGGCGCGGCCTCCAGGAGCTCGCGAAAGCCCTCCTGCGTGGCCGTCCTCGCCTCGTCTTCAGCCAATGCGCTGCCGTTCGCGCTCGGATGCACGAGTTGCACGGTTCCTGGTCTCCCCACCATGAACAGAAGGCCGTCGGGCTCGACCAGGGCACATCCGGCGGGCGAATACCGCTGGATTTCCGGCCCGGCCGTCGCTGATGTTTCGGCGCCGTACTACTTTGGATCCATAGCGTGACGAGCGCCAAACGCTACCGCGCAGCACGGAGGAGCCTGTCGGATTGCGGCTTTGGTGGCAGGCGATCGGAAATGTGAAAACGGGTCGTTCGCACGGCTCGTTCGCTCGCCCATGACGGACGCGAAGAGCTCCGCTAGAGAGCTTGGCTGATGGCCTTCACCCGCCGCCGCGCCCTCCTCGGCCTCGCCGCGTTCTCGATCGGCGCCTGTCGCAGCAAGCAGACGCCGCCGTCGCCGGTGGACGGACTTCGCTGGAAAGACCTCTCTTTCACGCCGGAAGAGGAGCGCGCCCTCGTCCTCGCCGCGCCGTCCACGCGGCCTCTGCCTGTGCTCGTCGCGCTGCATGGTCGTGGCGAATCGGGGCGTGGGCTCGAGGTCGGCGCGTTTGCGTGGCGGGATGATTACGGCCTCGATCGGATCGATCGAAGGCTTCTCGCGCCGCCGCTGACAGGTGTGGATCTCGAAGGGTTTGTCCGACCCGACCGGCTCGCGCAGATGAACGACTCGCTCGCAAAACACCCGTACGAGGGGCTCGTCGTCGCGTGCCCGTACACGCCCGTCGTCGCGGATCGATCCGAGAAAGGCGCCGCGCCCTTCGGCCGATTCGTGACCGACGTGCTCCTGCCGCGCGTGCGCGCCGAGGCGAAGGCGTCCTCGGATCGCGCGGCGACGGGCATCGACGGCGTCAGCATGGGCGGACGGCTTGCGCTCTTCGTCGGGTTCGCGCACCCGGAGATCTTCGGCGCGGTCGGTGCGCTCCAGCCGGCGTTGAAGCCCGAGGAGGCCCCGGTCTTCGCCAAGCTCGCGCGTGCGGCCATGGACCGGCAGCCGTTCGCGCTGAGGATCGTGTCGAGCGACGACGATCCGTTCCTGCCAGCCGTGCGGGCGCTCTCCGCGGCGCTCGCAGAGGAAAAGGTCCCGCATCAGCTCGTCGTGACGCCGGGGCCGCACGATTACGCCTGGAACCGAGGGCCCGGTGGGGCCGAGATGCTGCTCTGGCACGAGCGCGTCTTGCGCGGCTTGCCCGCCCCCTGAGCGCCGCCGCGCACAAAGCATGGTAAGGCGTCGGCGTGGTCGACCCTTCGGCGCGAGCAGCGAGAACGCCCGGCGGCACGGACACGCCGAGCGGCTACGAGAACACCCTCCGTCCGCTCGCGCTCGCCTTTGGCCGCAGGCGCGGCGACGCCCGGCGCTTCGGCGGCAAGGCCACGAGCCTCGGGCGCCTCGTCCGTGAAGGCCTGCCCGTTCCGCGCGGCTGGGTCCTTCCCGCCGATCACTTCGACGCACTCGCCGAGACCACGCTCCCGCGCGGCCACGACCTGCCCACGCTGATCAAGCTCGCCGGCAGCCGCACGGGCATCGATCGCGCCGCGCGCGCCCGCGATCGCATCCAGGCGGCCCCGCTCGCCGCGCCGCTGCAAGCTGCGATCGAAGCGCTCTGGGCGGACGTCGGCGAGAGCGCGCCGTGGGGTCTCGCCGTGCGTTCGAGCGCGACGTGCGAGGATGGCGAGGAGACGAGTTTTGCCGGGCTCGCGACCACGCTCCTCGGCGTGCGTGGGCCCGAGGGGCTCGCCGCGGCGATCAAGCAAGTGTGGGCGAGCGCGTTTTTGCCGCGCGCGATCGACTACCTCGCGCACCACGGCGTGCGTGACGTGGCCATGGCCGTGCTCGTGCAGGTGATGGCGCGCGCCGAGGCCGCGGGCGTCTTGTTCACCGCGCCGCCGCCGGGGCTCGCGGGCGAGCACTGGGGCGAGAACGAGCGGCTCGTCAACGTCACGCTGGGGCTCGGCGCGCCCGTCGTGGAGGGCGCGATGCCGACGGACTCGGTGCGCTTCGCGAAGGCGGGCGGCGTGGTCGCGACGGTCGTCGCCGAGAAGCGACGCGCGCTCGTCGTCGGCCCGCGTGGCATGGAGGAGGTCGCGATCCCCGAGGATCGCACGAGGCTACCCGCGCTCTCGCACGAGGCGATCGGGCAGCTCGGCGAGCTCGCGAGCCGGCTCGAACAAGGCGGCACCGGGCCCTTCGACGTGGAGTTCGCCGTCGAGCGGACGCCCGAGGGCAAGGATCAAGTGCTCCTCCTGCAGGTGCGTCCGATCGGCGGCGGAGGTTTTCCCGAGGGCGGCGATGCGCAGACGGTCTGGTCACGCGCGAACGTCGGCGAGGCTTTGCCCGGCGCGGCGACGCCGCTCACGTGGTCGATCGCGCGGAGCTTCAGCGAGAAGGGTTTCCGTGAAGCGTTCGCCGCGCTCGGCTGTCGTGTTCCGCGCGGCGCGCACCTCGTCACCAACGTGCACGGGCGCTTCTACCTGAACCTCACCGCGTTCATGCAAATCGCCGCGCAGGTTCCGCTGCTCTCGCCGCGTGCGCTTCTGCAAGCCTCCGGCGGCGCGGGCGAGGCCGCAATCGCGCTCCTCGAACGACAAACCGAGGACGTCTCGAAGCGCGGCTTCCTCGCGCGCCTGCCCGTCGTGGCCCCGCGCGTGCTCGCGAGCCAGGCGCGGCTCGAACGTGACGTCGCGAGTTACGAGGTCGAAGCCGAACGCGCGCGTCGCTCCCTCGCCGAGATGGACCTCGGCCTCCTGCCCGACGACGCGCTCGCCACCACGCTGCGCACCGCGAGCGCGCTGCTCGATCGCACGGGCACGTTGATGCTCTCGTGCGCCTCGGCCTCGCTCGCGAGCCACCTTGCGCTCGCGCGCCTGCTCGATCGTGTCGCCGCGCGCCGCTCGTCCGCGCGTGACGACGAAGACGCCGCGCTCGCGATGGATCCGCTCATGCCCCGGTCCCTCTCGACCGGCACGTCTCTCGCGCATGCCCTCGTCGGCGGTGTTCGCGAGCTCGAAAGCGCGGGCCCCGGCGTTGCCCTCGCCCGCATCGCCGTGCGCGCGCGCGAAGAACCCGAGGCCCGCGAATGCCTCCTCGCCGGAAAAGTTCGCGCCCTGAACGATCTTCCCGACGGTCCCACGCGCCGCGAGCTCGAATCGTTCCTCGACACCTTCGGCGACCGTGCCGTCCGCGAGGCCGAGCTCTCCACGCCGCGCTGGCGCGAGGATCCCACCGCGGTCCTCGCCATGCTCGTCGCTGCCCTCCGCGCGCCCGACAGCGACCCCGATCGCGCCCTCGCTCGTGCTCGCGCCCTCGCCGATCGCGAGATGGCCCAGCTCGAAACGCGCATCGGCCCGGCCGTGCTCTACGCCGTCCGCGCCCTCGTCACGCGCACGCAGCGCTTCACGCGTCTCCGCGAGCGCATGCGCATGTGGGTCACGCGTGTCCTCGGCATGCTCCGCACCATCGCGCTCGACGTCGATCGACGCCTCCGCCGCATCGACCCCACCTTGCCCACGGGCGCCGTCTTTTTCTGCACCTACGACGAGCTCATCCTCGCGCTCCGCAGCGGCCGCGCCGAGATCGGCCACGTCGCGCGCCTCCGCCGCGCCGAGCACCTGCGCGATGCCCAGCGCCCCGATCCTCCGCCCACCTTCATCGGCCGCCCGCCGCCCGTCCAGCTCCCGCCCGCGTTTGGCCGCCGCCTCGTCGGCCTGCCGGCGTCGAGCGGCGTCGTCGAGGGCCGCGCGCGTGTCCTCGCGCCCGGCACGAGCGGCCTCGACGCCGTCTGCGCCGGCGAGATCCTCGTCACGCGCACCACGGACGTTGGCCTCTCGCCGCTTTTCCTCGTCGCTGCTGCGGTCGTCACCGAGCTCGGCGGCCCGCTCTCGCATGCGGCGATCGTCGCGCGTGAGTACGGCGTTCCGGCCGTCGTCAACGTCCCGGGCGCCACCGTCGCGATTCGCACCGGCGATCGTGTCCGTGTCGACGGCGACCGCGGGACGATTGAAATCTTCGGCGACGATGTCAGGTCCAAGGACACGTGAAGAACCGCCGCCTCTTCCTCGCGCTCGGCCTCGGCGCTGCCCTCGGCGCTGCCGCTGCGCTTTCGCTCGCCGAGCCCTCCCGCGCGAAGGCGCCCGCCGCGCCCGAGCCTCCTCGGGGTGGTTTTCCCCCGGATCCGCCGGGCAATGCGTCGAAGAAGCAGTGGGTCTTCGACATCCAGGTCCAGGGCGGCAAGGCCTCGCTCCCGCGTGTTTCCTCGGTCCTCGTGAACACGCCGACGCCCACGGTGCGCATGATGGGCCGGTTCGCGGTCGAGTTCTGGGTCGGCAAGGAGCTGCTCGATCGGATCCGCTTCGACGTGCCGATGCTCGATCGCGACTCGAAGGATCGACGTCGCGGCCCCTTGCGCGGACCGGACTTCACGAACGTCTCCACGCGCCTCAAGGTGCGCATGGCCGATAGCCCCCGCGCTGCGTTCGTCGCGCTCGTCGACCGCGCCACGGGCGACGTGCAGCGCTTCGCCTGGCCGCCTGACGCCGAGGGCCGGCTCGCCCCGCTCGGCGCGTCGGCGGCGCCTGCGCAGGCCAAGGAGACGGCGTTCGACGCGGGTTCGCCGGGGGATTCCGGGGGTTTTGGGGATGCGGGACCGAGCGACGCGTCGGTGGACGGCCGGTAGGGTTTCTTTTCGGCAGAAGTTCCATGCCGTCCGGGGCTGAGGTAGGCTGCTCGGGCCATGGCAAGCCGTCTGCTCGTTGCCTCCCTCGTGATCTCTTCGCTCGCGCTCGCCGGAACGGCGCTCGGCCAGGGTGCGGCGCCTGCGAAACCCGACGCGGCCAAGCCTGCTGCCAAGCCCGCCGCGGGCGCGGCGGCTCCGACGGCCCCGACGGCGCCGGCAGGCCCGCTCAAGGATCCCCAGAACAAGATGGGGATCAGCCCCTACATGGAGGCGATCAAGAAGGGCGAGGACGCGTTCGTCGCGCGTGATTTCCCGAGCGCGGTGACGGCGTTCCAGGACGCGATCAAGGTCGACTCGACGAAGATGCTCGCCTTCTACCGGCTCGGCGAGGCGCAGCTCGCCTCGGGCAAACCCGAGGAGGCCGAGGCCGTGTGGAGCGCCGCGCTGAACAAGGACGGCCCTGCGGATCTCAAGTCGAAGGTGCTCTTCGTTCTGGCCGACCTGCGCGAGCGTCAACGCAAGCTCGACGTGGGCAAGGAGGCGTGGGCGAAGTACGCCCAGTTCCTCAAGGACCAGGCCGACGCGAAGGGATACGCGGGCACGCCCGAAGAGCGGCAGAAGGTCATCGACCGCCGCGTGAAGGACGAGAAGGACTACGCCGCCGTGAAGGAGCGCATCCAGAAGCGCCAGGCCGAGCGTGAAAAAGAGGCGGAAGAGAACGCCAAGAAGGACAAGCTCAACAAGTAACGACTCGTTGGAGCTCAAAACGAAAGGCCCGCCGGCGTGAAGCCAGCGGGCCTTCGTGTTTTGGTCCGCGTCGGGTCAGCGCTTGTGCGCGATCGGCACGGGGCCCGACTCGGTCCAGCGGTAAAACCCTTCGCCGGACTTCTTGCCGAGCCTGCCTGCGCGCACCATCTGCCGCAGGATCGCGGGCGGCCGGAACTGCTCGCCGATCTCGCGGTGCAGGTGCTCGAGGATCATGAGCCGCACGTCGAGGCCCACGAGATCCGTCAGCTTGAGCGGGCCCATCGGGTGCCGGTAGCCGAGCTCCATCGCCCGATCGATGTCCTCCGCCGAGGCCACGCCGCTCTCCAGCATGCGCATCGCCTCCGCGCCGATCACCACGCCGAGCCGGCTCGTCGCGAACCCGGGCATGTCGTTCACGACGATCGGCGTCTTGCCGATGCGCTTGGCGATCGCGAGGCTCGCCGCGACGACGGCCTCGTCCGTGCCGAGCCCCCGCACCACCTCGAGCAGCTCCATCACGGGCGGCGGGTTGAAGAAGTGCAGGCCGATCGTGCGCGCCGCGGCGGCCGTGCGCGTGCCGATCTCCGTGATCGACAGGCTCGACGTGTTCGTGCCGAGGATCGCGCGCTCCGGCGCGAGCGCCTTCACCTCGCGAAGAAGCCCGACCTTGAGGTCCATCTGCTCGGGCGCGGACTCGATCACGAGGTCCACGTCACGACACGCCTGCGCGAGATCCGACGTGGGCACGAGCGCGCCGATGAGCTCGCTGCGCGCCTCGTTCAGCATCTTGCCCTTCTGCACGAGCCGATCCGTCGCCTGCTTGATCGACTCGATCGCGCGCCCGATCCGCGCCGCATCCACGTCGTAGAGATGCGTCACGTACCCGGCCTGCGCCGTCACCTGCGCGATGCCCTGGCCCATCGTGCCCGCGCCGAGGACCACGACGCGACGCACGTCCGAAGCCTGGATCACCTCGCTCATCGCGGCACCGGCGGCGCGGGCTGCGGCTGCGGCGCGCCGCCCGGCTGCTGCTGCCGCGCGCGGAGCGCCTCGATCTGCTGCTGGATCTGCTTCGCCTGATCCGGCGTGAGCTGACGCAGGCCACCGGAGCCGAGCGGCGCCGGGGTCGGACGCGCCTGCGGGGCCGCAGGCGGCAAGCGCGCGGGCTGCGCTTGCGGCTGCAGCGCTTGCGGCTGCGGCGCGGCTTGCGGCGCGACCTGGGCGGGCGCGCTGTCGGTCTTCGGCTGGGCCTCGTCACCGCTGCCCGCGAGCAGCCACGCGGTGCCCGCGAAGAAGAAGAGCAAGAGCCCCACGATCGGGATCCACGTGGGCGTGCGCGGCTCGTCGGCCGGCAGCTCCTGCACCGGATCGTTGTCGAAGTGGTCGTGATCGTGGGAGGCGTGGTGGCCCGCGGCGTGATCTCCGTGGGCGTCGTGCGCTGCGCTCATGGTGGGGAGGGAATGCCCCACTTCCGGCCCGAAGTCCATGGGAAGCCCCCCGGCCGATGCGCGCTCCAGGGGGCCGGCCCTTTCACGGACCCCAGGGATTGAAGGGCACGTCCGTGACCGGGACCAGGCGAGAGGTGAAGAACACCCGCATCGTCCCGACCTCCGCGCGCGGACCCGTGAGCACGAACGGCACCTTCCGCGTCTCGCCCGCGAGCTTGAGCGTCAGCTCGCCGCGCACCGGGATGTTCTGATCCGCGCCCGACGCGCGGGCGATCTCGACCACGTAGCTGCCCGAAGGCGTGTTCACGAGCCCGAGCGCCTCGGTCCGTGTGCTCGTCACGTCCCGCGCGCTGAGGAGCGCCTTGCCAGGCGAGCCGAGCCACGAGGTGCGGCGGCCTTGCGCGTCGATGAGCCCGATGTCGAGGTCCACGCCACCCGTCCACTCGGCCGAGACCTGGATGTCGCCGGTGAGCACGGACGAGGGCGGGGGGCCGGGCAGCGCGAGGAGTTTGTCGATCGAGGCGCGCACCGACTCGCTCGCGTCGAGCTTGAGCAGGCTCGCGAGCTCCGTCATGCCGAGCGTGTTCGCGCAGCGCACCGCATCCGCGACGAGCTTCGCCTCGCCGGGTGCCATGTCCGCGAGCGCGATGCGGTGCTCGCAGGCGAGGGCGTGGTTGCCCGAGGCCTCGTGCATCTTCGCGAGCCGCGTCTGCGTGGCGCGATCGCCCGGACGAACGTCCGCGAGGCCGCCGAGGATCCGGATCGCGCGCTCCCGATCGCCCTGCCGCGCCGCGAGATCCGCGCGCGCCGTCAGCGCGTCCGGATCGAGCGCGTCGCGCCCGCTCCACTTCGCCGTGAGCTCTTGCGCCTCGCCGAGGCGCCCGGCCGTCGCGTAGAGCGCGAAGAGATCCACGGTCTTGTCGCGGCTGTCGGGCGTGCTCGCGAGCGCGCTCTCGGCAGCGAGGAGCTTCGAGGCGTTCTGCGAGGCGAGCGTGTTCAGCGCCTCGAACGATCCTTTGCGCTCAAAGATTCGACGCATCGGGACGAGGCGCTGCGTCCGGCCCAATCGCCCCCGGCCCGAGCCGAAGCCGTCGTCTCCCCGGCCGCTCCCGCCCCAGCCTTCGCCGCCGAGGGCCCTCGACGCGGGCTTCGGCGCCGGCGCCGCCGTTGCGGTCGCCGCGGGCGCGGCAGGCGGCGGGGGCGCCGCTGCGGCGTCGTCGTTGAACGCATCGAACGGGGCCTCGGCAGCAGGTGCGCTCGCCCCGCCCTTCTTCGACGTTTCAGCGCCCCGCGTGTCGAGCTCGCCAGAGCCCTCGGCCTCTTCCTTCGCCGGGTCGGCGGTCTTCTCCTCGCCCTCGGCGTCCGCGTTCGAGCTTTGCGCGAGCTCCTCGCCCGTGAACGTCGGCGCGACGCGCGTTCGTTCGAGGCCGAACGCGTTCATCATCGCCTCGCTCTCCAGCACGAGCAGCGAGGTGAAGCGGCTCGCGACTGCAAAGCGCTTCGACAGCTCGATCGCCGCGAGCTTGCTCGCCGCGCCGCCCGTGTTCTCGAGCTCCGCGATCTTCGCGGCGGCGTAGAGCCGCGGCACGAACGCGTTGCCCGCGCTCGACGTCGCGAGGATCTTGATCGGGTACGTCTGCTCGAACCGCTCGCTCGCGACGCGGCCGCGCAGCCGGATCGCCCCTTCGATCGCGTCGCCGCTCGACATGCGCGCCACGACGAACGTCTCGCCGCCGGCGCGGATCGGATCGAGCCGCCCGGGCGTGACCTGCGTGAGTCCCGACGGCAGCTCGATCTCCGGATCCCGCAGCGTCACGCCGTACGCCGCCGAGAGCACGTCGAGCGCCGCGGACGAGACCTTCTGCCCGGGCACGTACGGCACCACCACGCCGCCGCCGCCGCGCGCGAGCGCCGCGAGCGAGGTCAGATCCGCGTCGGCGCCCATGGCCACGGCCACGACCGAACCATCGCTGCCCGGCAGCGAGCTACGCACCGCGGCCTCGATGTGCGACGGACGCGTCGGGCCCACGGTCGGCGTGCCGTCGCCGAGGTAGACGATCCTGAGCTCCTTGCCGCCGAGCGCACCTGCCGCGCTCCGCGCCGCGCTCACGGCCGCGGCCATGTCGCTGCCGCCGTCCGGCTCGACGCTCCCGAGGAAGCGCTCCACCTCGCCTGCTGACGCTGCGCCCGGCGGGCTCGGCAAACCGCTGCGGCCGTCCTGCGTCATCGGCCGGCACACTGTGTCGCATGCGAGCAGCACGAACGAGTCGCGCCGATCCATCTCGCGCACGATCGTCGAGGCGAGCCGCGTCGCCCGCGCGAAACGCTCTCCCACCATCGACCGGCTCGTGTCCACGACGATCGCGTGCACGTGCTCCTTCGCCACCTGCCATCGCGGCAGCTTCGGCCGGAGCGCGATCGCCACGTACGGCGACGCATCGAACGCGATGGCGCGCGCCGCCGCGGCCGCGTCCTTCTCCTCCGTCGTCTTCGCCTTCGTCGCCGCCGGCCCGTCCTTCGGCTCCTCCGGCAGCGGTGCGCTCGCGGGCTCCATCCGGTACGCCCACGCCGTCGCCTCGCGATCCCGATCGGGGAGCGCGTACTCGACCGTCAGATCACCGGCCGGAATGAACCCCGTCGCGTTCATCGTGCGTCGCTCGGCCGACGCGTCGCCGCCCGAGGGCGAGAGCTCGTAGCCGCGCGTCTGCACGCCGAACTCCTTGTCGTGACCGAGCACCTGCAGGTCGAGGTCGAACGCGTCGATCTTCGTCGTCCCGCTCGGATCGTGCGCGAGCGGATAGGTGAAGCGCCGGACGCCAGCCGCCTGGTCCACGGTCTGCGTGTACGTCAGCACCACGCGACGCGAGCCACGCTTCGGGATCGGAAAAATTTTGAGCTCAAAACGACCGCCTCGCTGCCACTCGAGCAGCGCCGGATCGCGCCACGGCCCGGGCACCCAGATGATCTCCTCCCGCGGCTTCGGCGTCTTCGGCGCCGCGTTCTGGATGACGCCGCGCCAGATCGCCGCGCCCTTGTCGCGGTCGACGAACGCGCCCTCCATCATCTTGCCGTCCACCTCCAGCGCGAGTTTTTCGATCTGCGCGCCCGGTGGCAGCGGGAACCGGAAGATGCCTTCGAGCTCCTCGTCCGTGTCGTTCGTGAACGTCTCGTCGACCTCGGTCCGCGCCACGACGTCCACGATGCGCACCTTCACCGAGTGCTTCGCGAGCCGCACCGCGTGGTCCTTCTCCTTGGTTTGTCCCGGCTTACGCGCCCGGAGCTCCCCGAGACCGCGCAGCACCGGCGCGTCGAGCTCCTCCGGCGATCGATCGCTCCATTCGAGCGAGTCCGCGACGCTCGACGAGCTTGCCACGAGCGGCTCGCGGCCCTTCTCGATCGTTGCCTCCTCGCCCGCGCGCACGGCGACCGGCTTGCCCGACGCCGCCGAACGCACGAGGACCACGCCCCGCGCAACCTCGACGCTCGCGCGGCCCTTGCTGGCCGTCATGACGAGCTTCGTGCCGACCACCTCGACCTCGCCGTCATCGACGCTGATCTTCGCCGACGGCCCGTGCTTCAGGCTCGCCACGTCCGCGACGATCGTCCCAAAGGCGAGCTTCGCCTGACGCACCTTGCCGCCCTCGAGCGAGACCGACGAGCCTCGATCGATCGCGAGCTGCGAGCCATCCGCGAGCGACACGTACGCCCGCGTGCGCGCGTCCGTGCGCAGCGTCGTGTCGCTCTTCCACGCCCATCCCGGCTTGACCGGCTTGCACGCGCCGCTCGCATCACACGCTTCGAGCCCGCCTTCCTTGTCGGCGGACGCGCGCGAGATCGAGTCGATCTTCCCCGACCACGCGGCTTCGAACGTCAGCTCCTCCGGCCCTTGTTTTTGGCCTTTCAGGTAGAACCCGGCGGCGGCCGCCGCGGCCATCGCGCCGAGAAGCCCTGCGACGAACTTCGGGCGGCGAAAGAGCGAGACGACCTTGCCCCCCTCGCTCCCCTTCGTCGTCCGCGGCGGCGCCGTGCGCGCGGCTCCCATCGTCCCGCTTTTCGCCTCGGGCTCGCGCGAGCGCGACGTTTCACGCTCGGTGATCGCCTGCGCGGGCTGCGCCGCCTTGACCTCGTCGCTCACCGCCTCCGAAGGCTGCGTCGAACCGAGTCCGTTCTCCGAAACTTTGGACACCAACGTGTTCGTCCGCGCCGGCGGGGGCTCGGTCGCGACCTCCGTCTTCGCCGTCGCGATGTCCGTCACCCTCGGCTCGGAGACCCGATCCTCGGCAACCACGCTCTTCGCCGTGCGCGGCGCCGACACCGCGGCCTCGACGCTCTTCGGCGCCACGCCGGCCGGCGGCTTCAGGTTCTCCACGTCGAGCCGCGCGAGCACCTTCTCCGCAAAACCCGCGTCCACGCGAAAGTCTCCGCCCGCGTGCCCCACGAACTCCGCTGCGCGCTCCGCGTCGTACCGGAGGTCCCGGCACGCGTCGCAGTCGGCGATGTGCTCGAACAACTCCTTCGGCGCCGAACCATCCAGCACCTCGGCGATTCGCTCCTCGACCTCGCGGCAGAGCCCACCCACGTTCGTCTCGCTCGTGCTCATCGCTTCACTCCTCGCCGATCTCCGCCCGCATCTTCCCGAGCGCGCGGCTCACGCGTTTCCGCGCCGCCGCCTCGTCGATCCCGCACGCCTGGGCCACCTCTCGGAAGCTGAGCCCCGCGTCGTACCGAAGCACCAGGGCCTCCCGCTCGCTCGGCTTGAGCTTCGAGAGCGCCTCGCGCGCGCGTGACGCTCTCTCCTTCTCCAGCGCGAGCTCGCCCGCGTCCGCCCGTCCCGACGACGTGTCGTGCACCAGCCGGAGCCGCGCCTTCTGCCGCGCCTGCGTCTCGGAGAACCGACCGCAAATGCGACGCGCGATCCCGAACAGGAACGCTCTCACGCTTCCTTCCGCTCGGTACGTCGGGAACGCGTCGTACGCGGCCAGCAAGGTCTCTTGCACGAGCTCCTCGCTGTCCGCCTGCGAGCCCGTGAAGGCCATGCAAAGCCGACCGATCGGCGCTGCATAAACCCGGGCGCACCGCGCGAGCGCCTCGCGATGGTTGCCCGCCGCGAGGAGCTCCTCGATGTCGCGCGCCTCCTCGGCGTGCGATCGGCCTTCCTTCATCTCTGCACGTGCCAGACCCGGGGCCATGGTTGCCTCTTCGCCTGCCATGTTGCTCGGAGCTCCTCTTTTGTGACCGCGACCGAAGCGATCCCCCCAAATCCCCGTCCAACGACTTGCGTGGACCCGAGGCGCTCCGCCCCTCGCCGTGGTAGGATCGATCGAGATCGCCGGCCCCTGCCGGCGACCCGGCCGCCCACGGCGCGACCTTTGCAGCGCCCCCGTCCACGCTACATCATCGCGCGAGCGCCGATCTCGCCGACGAGCTTCGAGGAGCGCCTCCCATGACGAATTTCCCCGCCTCGCCCGAAAAGTCCCCCGCGTTCGGTCACACCTCCGGCGTGAAGAATCTTCAACGCTGGTCGATCGCGGGCAGCCTCGCCGTCCTCGCGCTCATGGCCCCGACCGCGGTCTTCGCCCAAGCGGCGCCCGCGGTCGCGCCGGCCGATGTCGCCGCCCCGCCGGTCGCACGGCCTCAGCCGAACGCGCCGCCCCGTCGCATCGCGCCGCCGCCGCAACTGCCCGCGCTGCAAGCCGCTCCGCCCGCCGCGATCCCTCCCGCGCCCGCCGCGGATCCCAACGCGCCCGCGGATCCCAACGCGAAGAAAGAACCCTCCGTCGAGGAGAAGGCGCTCCGCGGTGTCGTCGCGATCGAACGCGCCGGTCAGCCCCTTTCGCTCGGCGCTGCGCTCGCGGGGGATGGCCGCATCCTCGCCGCGCTCTCGCCGCTCGGCTCGGGTAACGACCTCGAAGCGCGCTTCGCCGACGGCTCCGTCGTTCGCGTCAAGCTCGGCCACCACGACCGCACCTGGGACCTCGCGCTCCTCGTCCCGCAGTCGGGCCGCTGGACCGAAGGGCTCGTCGCCTCCACGCGTGATCCGCTCCGCACCGACGCGACCATCCGCAGCTTCGCGATGGGCGCCAAGGGCAAACCTTCGGTCTCGCAGATGGTGATCCGCGGCCGGAAAAACCTCCTCGGCGCCGACGACGCCACGCTCGCGAACGCCTTCGAGCTCGGCTCGCGCATCTCGCCGCTCGACCTCGGCGCGCCGATCGTCGACGAGGACGGGCGCGTCGTCGCCCTGCTCGGCCGCGGCTGCTCCCCGAACGAGGGTCGCCCCTGCACCCCCGTCGCGTTCGGCATCCCGATCAACGCGATCCGCTCCTTCCTGCGCACGGTCCCGCCGACCGCGGTCCCGCCCGCGGCTTGGCTCGGCATCCAGGGTTCGTCCGAGGTCGGAACGTTCGCCAAGGGCGTCCGTGTGCAGAGCATCCACCCGGACAGCCCCGCGGCCGAGGCCAAGCTCAAGGGCGGCGATCCCTCCGTCAGCGACATGATCGTCGCCGTCGACGGCGTGCCCGTGACGAGCCCCGAGCAGCTCGCGGAGGTCATCCGGACGCACGCGGTCGGCGAGAAGGTGCCGCTCACGGTGTTTGGCCAGGGCAAGTATCGTCAGGTGACGGTCGCGCTTCGTCAGGCGCCCGATCCGCGCGCCGCACCCAAGGCGCCGCCTGCGCATCCGGCCGAGTTGCCGACGCTCGGCGATGCGCCTCCCCCCACGCAAGCCCGTCCCAGAGCGGACGTGCTCGACCGCAGGAGGTAAGATCGATCCCATCTGATCCCGTGGAAACGAACTCGCGACGACCCACTCGCGGGATCTCGTTGACACCCCGCCGAACGATCCCGACCATGACGAGCGCGGCTCTCGGCTACCCATCGGTACCGAGAAAAGGCGAGCCGCTCCGTCCCCCACATTCGGTGAACCGTGGCTCAACAGCTCCGCATCGAGGTTGCCGGCGAGACGAACGTCGGCCGCAAGCGTAATCACAACGAAGACAACTTCGCGATCATGGCGGAGTACGGCCTCTTCATCGTGGCCGACGGCATGGGTGGTCATGCATCGGGCGAGGTCGCCTCGAAGATGGCCGTCGACGCGATGCAAGAATTCTTCGCGCAGACGCAAGAGGATCCCGAGCGCACGTGGCCCTACAAGATGGACCGCACGAAGGGCTACGAGGAGAACCGCCTCATCACGGGCATCAAGCTCGCGAACCTGCGCATCTACGAAACCGCGCAGCGCGAGTCGAAGAAGCGCGGCATGGGGACGACGTTCGTCGGCATCTTCACGGCGAACGACGGCGTGTACATCGCGCACGTCGGTGACAGCCGCGTCTACCGGCATCGCGACGGCAAGCTCGAGTGCCTCACCGAGGACCACTCGTTGCTCAACGACTACATCAAGATGAAGCGCCTCACGCCCGAGGAGATCGCGAACTTCCCGCACAAGAACGTCATCGTGCGCGCGCTCGGGATGAAGGAGACCGTCAAGGTCGACACGCGCTTCGAGGTGCCCGCCGTCAACGACACCTACCTGCTCTGCTCCGACGGCCTCTCCGGCCCCGTGAGCGACCCCGAGATCGCCGACATCCTCTCGCGCCACGGCGACATCAAGACCGCGACCGCGAAGCTCATCGAGCGCGCCAACGAGAACGGCGGACCCGACAACGTCACGTGCGTCCTCGTCCGCTGGACGCTCTGATCCAAGGCGAACACCGACCCGCGTTCACGCGCCGCACCCACGGCGCGTGATGCGTTTTGTGCGCGCGACGCGCGCGGCGATCACTTGCCCGTCGAGAGCATGATCGCCGCGACGATGGCGAAGCCGATCAGCGCGAACAGAACGCCGCCGAGCAGGAAGGGCCACACACGGCGCGGCGCATGCTGCGGCGCGAGGTCGGTCGCGAGGGGCTGCATGCCGGTTTGCTGCGGCCACGGGGCCTGCTGCGCCGGCATGCTCATCGGTTGCTGCCCATAGGATCGCGAGGCCTCCGGGTACGTCGCGTTCGGCATCGGCGCGCCGTAGCTCGGCGACGCGGGCACGGGCGGTTGCACCGCGCCGTACGTGCCCGAGCTCGACAGACCCGGGTAACTGTTGGAGGTCGAACCATATCCCGAGGGGCTTGGCCGCGCCGCGCTCGATCCCGACGGTTGCGGCAGCGGCGGCCACTGCGGGGCCCCTCCGGTCTGGTTCGGCATGAGCCGCGCGATCGGCATCGCCAGCGTCGCGGCCGCGTCGTCGGTCGTGTTCTCCGCCTCGATCGGCGGAGGCTCGGCGCGACGGATGTGCGACTCCTGGCGCGTCACGTCGTAGGGAATCGTCCCGCGCGGCCCGCCGCTCAAGGACGCCGACGCATGCGAAGGCGTGCGCGACATCGACACCCCCGTCTGCGGCGCGGGCATCGTGTGTGCGGTCCCGAGCGTGTTCGGCTGCGCGTACGGCACGCCCGACGAACGCGGGCTCAGTTCGCGCCACGCGGCGAGCGCCTCCGTCGCTGTCTGGAACCGCTGGTCCGGATCACGCGCGAGCCCGCGTGCGACGAACGCTTCGAGCCGTGGATCGATGGGGCCATCCATCGCGTCGCCGATCCTGCGCGGCGGCGCCTTCGCCTTCATCTCCACCATCACGAGCACGTTCTTCGCGAGGTAGGGGAGCTGTCCCGTGAGCGACTGGTAGATCATCGTCGTGCACGCGTAGATGTCCGCGCGCTCGTCGACCATCTTTGCCTTGCCGATCTGCTCGGGCGGCATGAACGAGAACGTTCCGAGGCTCTGGCCCATCTCGGTGAGCGTCTCGCCCTCCAACTCCTTCGGCAGCTTCGAGATGCCGAAGTCGAGGATCTTTACCCGCGTGGAGCCATCCGGACGGCGTTCGAGGAAGACGTTCGAGGGCTTGAGGTCGCGGTGGATGATCTTCACGCGGTGCGCGTCCGCGAGGCCCATCCAGACCTGTTCGAGGATGAAGTAGAGCTCGTCGAAGTGGATCGGCCCGGTGCGCTTCAGCCGATCGATGAGGCTCTCGCCTTCGAGCAGCTCGAAGACGAGCACGATGCCGAAGTTCGCGTCCTCCTCGACGTCGAGGACCTGCGTGACGTAGTCGCTGTTGATCGAGCCCGCCGCGCGCGCCTCGCGCCGGAAGCGCTCGACGGCCGAGTGCTTCGCCTTCACGTCGGCGTGCAGCACCTTGATCGCCACCTGGCGCCCGGTGCGCGTGTTCTCCGCGGCGAACACCTCGCCCATCCCGCCGCGCCCGAGCGGGCGGATCACGCGGTAGCGATTCGCGATGATGGTGCCGGCTTCGATCTCCAAACGTGCGCCTCGTCCCTTCGGACTAGAACGTCCCGACGGCCATCATGCCGCCGCCCTGCGGTGTGGCCCATGGAGCGAAGGCAAACGACTCCTTCGGCGGCTCGGTCGGCTTCTTCTCGGGCCGCATGACGAAGAGGACCGTCGCCGCCACCGCGCCCGCCGCGGCCAAGCCGAAGCACACGTCCGCGACCGTGTTCAGCGTGACGACCTTCGAACGCATGTCCTCGAGGACCACGAGCTCCGATGCGGTGTTCGCCTTCCCGTTCGACGCGTCGAAGTCGGCTTTCGCGCCCGTCGCGAGCACGCCTCCGACCACCGCGCCCGCGATGCCCGCGGCGATCGCCGCGCCGCCCACGATGAACACCGTCATCGGCACGGGACGCGAGGGCTGCTCGGCGGGTTTGTCCTCGCCGCCGCTCTGGAAGTCCTTCTCGGTAAAACCCTCGGCCGTCACGGGTTTGCCCTTGTCGAACTCGAACTCGCGCTCGAACTTGCCGCCGTTCGGGATGTCGACCTTCCAGATCTGATCGGGCGCGCCGTCGACGCTGGCCTTGAACTCGTGCGAGCCGGGGTGGATGCCGATGCGCGTGTCCGTGAGGCCGATCGTGTAGCGGTTCGTGATCGGAAAGCCGCGCGCCGGCGTGCGCACGTCCGTGATCGTCACGCCCGGACGATCGGACTTCAGCGTCACCCACGCGACCACGGACCGCAGCGCCTTGAGGTCCGTCTCCATCTGCTGCTTGTCCGCGGGGTCGAGCTGATCGCCCTTCGCTTCGAGGAATTTGTCGAGCAGAGAGATCGCCTCGCCGTCGCGCTCGAGCTCCATCGCGCAGAGGCCCATGCCCTTGACCGCGTTCATCGAGCCCGAGAGCTCGTAGGCCTTCTTGAACTCGCGATACGCCTCCTCGCACTTGTGCCCGGAGGGATCGTTGTAGAAGGCCGCGCCCGCCTCCATGTGCTTCTTCGCTTCGACGAGCTTCGGATCCTCGGGCGCTGCGGGCTCGGCCGGGGGCTTCTTGCCGGCGCCTTTGCCCTGCGCGAGGGCCGGGCACGCAGCGGCGAGCATGGCGAGAGCCGTGATCGCGGAGAACGTACGCGTCAGCGCGGACCGCATGCCCCAAAGGGTACCGCGGGTCGTGCTGGATCGGAAAGAGAACCGCAGGGGTTCGGGGCGTAGCTCCGCTCGCGGAGCGAGAGCCCCGAGCGTCGAACGACGCGGTTCGAGGGGGGCGTCTTACTCCTCGTTGGAGCGGAGCTTGGCGAGCACGCTGAGGTCTTCGAGGGTCGAGGTGTCGCCGGTGGTCTCGCGCCCCGTGGCCACATCCTTCAAGAGGCGCCGCATGATCTTGCCGCTTCTCGTCTTCGGCAGCGCGTCGGCGAAGCGGACCTGATCGGGTCGGGCGAACTTGCCGATCTCTTGGCCGACGTGGTTCGCGAGCTTCGTCGCGAGCTCGGGACTCGCCGTAAATCCGGGGCGAAGCGACACGAAGACCACGAGCGCTTGGCCCTTGAGGTCGTCCGGCCGACCGACCGCGGCCGCCTCGGCGACGGCTGGGTGCGAGACGAGCGTGCTCTCGATCTCCGCGGTGCCGATGCGATGACCCGCAACGTTCAGGACATCGTCGATGCGGCCGACGACCCAGTAGTAGCCGTCCGCGTCGCGGCGCGCGCCATCGCCCGTGAAGTAACAGCCCTCGACATCGCTGAAGTACTGCTTGCGGAAGCGCTCGTCGTCGCCCCACACGGTGCGCAAGATCGAGGGCCACGGGCGCCGGAGGACGAGCATGCCGCCCTCGTTCGCCCCGACGCTCGTGCCGTCCTTGGTCACGACGTCCGGCACCACGCCGAACATGGGCAAACCCGTCGATCCGGGCTTCGCCGACGCGGCGCCGGGCAAGGTCGTCATGAGGATCGAGCCCGTCTCCGTTTGCCACCACGTGTCGACGATGGGGCAACGCTCGCCGCCGATGTTCTTGTGGTACCAGATCCACGCCTCGGGATTGATCGGCTCGCCGACGGAGCCGAGCAGGCGCAGGCTCGAAAGATCACTCTTCTTCGGCCAGTCGTCGCCCTGGCGCATGAAGGCGCGGATCGCGGTCGGCGCGGTGTAGAGGATGGTCACGCCGTGCCGCTCGATGAGGCGCCAGAAGCGGCCCCAGTCGGGGAAGTTCGGCGCGCCTTCGTAGAGCAGGCACGTCGCGCCGTTCGAGAGCGGGCCGTAGACGATGTAGCTGTGCCCGGTCACCCAACCGACGTCGGCCGTGCACCAGTAGACGTCGTCGTCACGCAGGTCGAAGACGTACTTCGTGGTGACGTGCGCGCCGACGAGATAACCCGCGGTCGTGTGCAGCACGCCCTTGGGTTTGCCCGTGGAGCCCGAGGTGTAGAGGATGAACAGCGGGTGCTCGGCGTCGACGATCGTGGCCTCGCGACGCGCGTGGCCGTTCGGATCGACGATCTCGTGCCACCACACGTCGCGTCCCTCGGTCATCTGCACGGGACACTTCTCGCTGCCGAGGTGACGCAGCACGACGGTCTTCTGCACGCTCGCCGATTGCGGCTGCGCGAGCGCCTTGTCGACGGTCGACTTCAGCTCGAGCACGTTGCCGCGCCGGTAGCCGCCGTCCTGCGTGATGACGACCTTCGCCTGGCTGTCGTGCACGCGGTCGCGGATCGCGTCCGCCGCGAAGCCGCCGAAGATCACGGTGTGCACCGCGCCGAGCCGCGCACACGCGAGCATCGCCACCACGACCTCGGGCACCATGCCCATGTAGATCGCCACGCGGTCGCCCTTCTCCACGCCGAGCTTCGCGAGCGCGTCGGCGAAGAGCACGGTGTCGCGGTAGAGCTGCGCGTACGTCAGCGTGCGCGTCTCGCCGTACTCGCCTTCCCAGATGATCGCCGCCTTGTTCCGCGTCGGCGTCGACATGTGCCGATCGAGGCAGCTCTCCGAGACGTTGAGCGTCGCGCCCTCGAACCACTTCGCGTGCGGGAGGTTCCACTCGACCGTCTGCGTCCACGGCGTGCGGAACACGAGGTCCTTCGCCTCGCGACGCCAGAACGTGTCCGGATCGTCGAGGCTCTCGCGGTAGAGCGCGTCGTAGGCCTCGCGCGATTTGATGCGCGCGCGCGCGGCAAACTCGGCCGGCGGATCGAACCTACGCGTCTCCTTCAGCAGGCTTTCGATGGCTTCCTTCGACATGGGCCCTCCCAAGGCGGACGCGGAGGATACCGCTCCGGAAGAACATCGTCACCAGCCGCCGAGACCGACGCGCGCTCCGAGGCCCAGGGTCACGCGGGGGTCGGCGAGCTCGACGTCGGCGGTGTCGGTCCCGCCGAGCAGGAGCGTCTGCTGCGCGGCGAGACCGACCAGGACGCCGCTCCAGTCGAGCTCGACGCCCGTGTCGAGGTTGATGAAGGCGACGCCCCCGGGGCTTTCGCCGCTGCCGAGCCAGTTGTACGCGAGGCCGCCGCCGATCGTGGCGACGAACCGCGCCTTCCTGCCGGGGCTCATGAGCCGCACGCCCCCGCCGAACCGCACGGAGTTCAGCCGGACCGTGCTGTCGCCGCTCTTCGTGGCGATGGGATTGTTCGCGTAGTCGAACAAAAACTCGAGCCCGATCGGCGTGGAGATCCGATAGCCGAGCCGCGCGCCGACCATGCCGCCCGCGCCCTCCTCGCCGAGCATCAGGAAGACGCCGCCCGTCGCGTTCGCATACGCGCCGCGGAGGGGCGGATCCGGCGGTTTTGCGATCTTGGGCGGAGGAGGCGGCGGGGCCGGGAGCGAGCGCGGCACGGCGATGGGTACGCCGCCGACGTCGGGACGAACCTCCTGCGCTTTGCCGGCCACGACGAGCACCTGGAACGCGTACTCGGGGCCGCCTTGCTTGTACATCTGCACGAGGTGCGTCCCCGGCTCGACGAGCCCGGCCCACTGGCCGAGCGCGAGCGGCACCTGATCGATCGCGATGGCCATCTCGGGGTCGTCCGTCTTCACGACGACCCAGCCCTTGTTCGGCACGAGCGCGAGCTTGACGACCTTGTCCTGGTCCTTGCTCGTGACCGTGACGATCTCCTCGGCGTCCTCGTAGCCTTCGGCGCGCGCGCCGATCCGGTGCCGCCCCGGTCCGAGCGGCAGGGGTTTGTCCGCGGTGCCGGGGGGCTGCGGCTCGTCGTCGACGAGCAGCACGGCGTGCGAGGGCGAGACCTCGACCTTCACGTATCCGATGAGCGCGCGCATCTCGGCGATCGCGCTCTCGGCGGCGGCCTTGTCCTCGGGCTCCATCGTGTCCGCGTGCTTGCGGAGCGCGAGCTCGAGGGCGGCGATGGCCTGCGGGTACTGGAAGAGGCTCTTGTGGGCGAGCGCGATGTTGACGAGGGGGCTCGCGCGCGGGCGCACGGCGTAGGCGGCCTGAAACTCCACGATGGCGGCGGCGAAGTTGCCGTCTCCGTAGAGCTTCACGCCGTTCGCCATGTGCTGCTTGTACGAGTCGGGAAGGGGCGCGCTCTCGGCCTTTGGGTCGCCGGCCGCGAGGGCGCCGTTCGCGACCGTGGCGAACGCGAGCGTGAGGGCGAGGGCCGCGCGGGGCCTGAATCGACCGAGGAGCGAGCTCATTCCACCTTCAGCTTGAGCTGCGGGGCGACGCCCTGGATCTTCATCGTCGCCGTCGGCTTGGCGCTCGCTTGCGGCGGCGTGATCTCCGGCTTGGCGTTCGCGGTCTTCGTGGTCTTCCTCGTCGAGGTCGACGTCGTTCGAGGCGCCTCGGAAGGCTCAGGCGCGGGCAGCTTCGTCTCGGCCGCCTCCGGCGCGGGCGCTTCTGCGGGGTTCGTTTCGTTTGTCTGCACGGGCTCGGGTGCCGGCTCGACGCGCGCTTCGCTCGCTGGGGTTGTCGGGGGAACGGGTGACGCAGGCGTGGCGGACGTCGGCGTGCTGCGGCTGTACATGACACCCACGCCGATCGCCAGCGCAGCGGCGAACGCGCCCAGACCGAGCCAGAGCGCGCGTGATCGCTCCTTGCCGCCGCTCGCGCCGCTGTTCGTCGACCAGCCCACGCGTGACGGTCCACCCGTGCCGACCTCCTCGGCGGGCCGCGTCGCCGACTCGTTCGTCTGGGCCGCGCGCGGCGTGTTTCGCGCAAGATCCGGCGACGAACGCGAGCCCGTATCGCCGACGCGGAGCGCGCGCGCCGGGAGCAGGCCACCCGAGGCGGCGCCGAGCGCGTCGAGCATCTCGCGCGCATTCGGAAAACGTTTGTCCCGGTTGCGCTTGAGTGCCTTCACGAGGAAACGCGCCACGGCTTCGGGCACTTCGGGGTTCCACGTGCGCACGTCGGGCACGGCCTTCGTGCAGATGTTCACGATGACCTGCTCGTACGATTGCCCCTCGTGCGGGGGCCTGCCCGTGAGGCACTCGTAGAGGATCGCGCCCACCGACCAGAGATCGGTGCGCTCGTCGATGTCGGGCAGCGCCTGCGATTGCTCGGGCGACATGTAAAACGGCGTGCCGAGCACCGTGCCTTGGCGCGTGATCGTCTTCTCGGGGACGCCGCCCGTGCGTCGCACCTTGGAGATGCCGAAGTCGAGGATCTTGACGAAGTCGGTCTGGTCGTCGCGTTCGGCGAGGAAGACGTTGTCGGGCTTGAGATCACGATGAACGATGCCGGCCTCGTGGGCGCGGCAGAGGCCGCGGAGGAGCTGCGCGATCACGTCGAGCGTGACGTCGAGGTCGAGTCGCCCGAGGCGCTTGATCCGGTGGCCTAGGTCCTCGCCGCGAAGCAGCTCCATCACGATGAAGGGCTGCCCGTCGTCGGTGACGCCCGAGTCGAAGATCGTGACGATGTGCGCGCTCTCGACCGCGCTCGCGGCCGCGGCCTCGCGCTGGAAGCGGGCCACGGCGTCAGCGTTTCGGGCGAGCTCGGGGTCGACGAACTTCATCGCGACGCGCTTGCCGATGCTCGTGTTCAGCGCCTCGTACACCGCGCCCATGCCGCCTCGGGCGATGAGGCGGGAGACCTTGTATTTGCCCACGTCACGGCCGACGAGCGAGCCGTCGCTCGTCGGGGCGTCGGGCAGCGGAGCGTCGGCAGCGGGCATGCGGGATCATCGAGGCCGGGTCGACCTCGTTCCCCCATGGACGAGCGAACGAGAGAAAACCTTCGGCCGATCGAACCGAGCTTATCACCGCTCCCCGGTGGCGTGCACGATCTCGAAGAAACGACGCGAGGGTATGGGGCAGAGCTCGGCTCGTCCGAGCGGAGCCCCATCGTCGATCAACGCGGCAGCGGCGGCAGGTCCGGCGGGGGGGCCTCGCCGAGCAGCGCGTCGAGCTCGCCGTCTTGATCGAGGGCCGCGATGTCCGTGAATCCGCCCACGGGGCGGTTGTTGATGAACACCTGCGGCACGGTTCGCTGGCGCGTGGTCTCCGAGAGCCAGCGGCGGAGGTCGGGCCGCGTGTCGACGTCGATCTCCTCGAAGCGCACTTTCTTCCCGGAAAGCAAGGCTTTCGCGCGGTGGCAGTAGGGGCACCAGGGGGTCGTGTAGATGGCGACGTCGGCGGGCATGATGCTGGACATTTCGGTCCTCGGAGCGAAAGGCGCAAGGGCGGGGATGTGCGCGAGAGCTCGGCGAAGCGCCAAGGGAGGGTCGGACGAGGTGAGGTGGCGCGAGGCGGAGCGCCAAGCACAGGGGAGCAGAGCCGAGCGGGTGCTCGGCGAAGCGCCACGGACGGCCCTCTCGCGCCGGGGTGGTGATTGGCGACGCGCCAAGCAGAGGTCGGGAGGGCCGGTAGCCGGGATGGCGAAGCGCCAAGGAGAGGTCGGAACAGGTCGAACGGTGCTTGGCGCAGCGCCAAGGAGGCGTCCGAGCGCTCCGGGGTGCGCTTGGCGCGGCGCCAAGGAAGAGCCCTCGGGCTCCCGGGTGCGCTTGGCGCGGCGCCCAAGGAGGAGCGAGGGGCTCCCGATGTTGCTTGGCGATGCGCCGAGCGCATGCTGCGGAGTACCGCAGCCGATGGCGTCCTTCCGTGACCCGACCTAGAAGCACGACGCGCCGTCCCTTGCGTGCGCTGCTCACCTAGTGAGAAAAAGGAGCCATGGCCGACACCGAGGGCACAATCCACCTCGAACGCTTCACGAACGACGCCCGGCAGATCGTCGCGGGCGCGCAAGCGCTCGCCGACGACCGGAAGCATGCCGAGGTCTCGCCTTTGCACCTGCTCGTGCGCTTGCTCGAACGGGATCGCGGCGTCCTCGAGGTCTTCCGGCGCGCCGGCGCCGACCCGAACGAGACGATGAACCTCGCGGAGGCGGCCCTCAGGCGTCAGCCGAAGTCGACGGGCGGCGTCGCGTACGTGGACGCCCGGCTGCTCGATCTGCTCGGGCGAGCCGAGCGTGAGGCGACGCGGGACAAGTCTCCGAACGTCGGCATCGAGCACCTCCTGCACGCGCTCGCGCAGGAGATTCGTGGGCCGGCGGGGGAGATCCTCTCGTCGTTCAGCATCGGTCCGGGCGCGTTCCGTCCGCACCTCGGCGCGCTCGCGGAGGGGGAAGCGAAGGCGCCGGCACAGCGGGATTCGGCCGCGGCGATCGTGACGAGCGCGGCGGGGAGTGCCGACGCGAACGGCTACACGCGGGACCTCGTGGCGGATGCGCGCAAAGACCTGTTCGATCCGGTGATCGGCCGCGACGGCGAGGCGCGGCGGCTCCTGCAGATCCTCGAGCGCCGGTTCAAGAACCATCCGCTCGTCGTAGGCGAGCCGGGCGTCGGCAAGTCCGCGCTGATCCGCGGGCTCGCCGATCGCATCGCGCGCGGTGACGTGCCGAGTAACCTCGCCGGCGCGCGCCTCTACGAGCTCGACACGGGCGCGCTCGTCGCGGGCGCAAAACTCCGCGGCGAGATCGAGCAGCGCCTCAAGGCCCTCGTCGACAAGCTCCGCAGCGTTCAGGACGCCGAGACGATCCTCGTCGTCGAGGACATCGACGCGCTCTTCGGCCAGGGCGTGCAGGGCTCGGGCGTCGGTGACCTCCTGAAGCCGCTGCTCGCGCGGAGCGAGATCCGCATCCTCGCGACGACCACGCCCGAGGGCATTCGCAAGCTGAACGAGCGGGATGCTTCGATCCTGCGGCGCTTCGCCGTGGTGAACATGGATCCGCCGTCGATCGATCAGGCGACCGAGATCCTGCGTGGCGTCGCCACGAAGTACGAGGCGCACCACCGCGTGCGCATCGGCGAGAGCGCGATCCTCTCGGCCGTGAGCCTCGCCAAGCGGTACCTCTCCGATCGCGCGTTGCCGGATACCGCGGTCGATCTCCTCGACGAGACGAGCGCGCGCAAGCGCGTCGAGGTCGATGGCGTGCCCGCGGAGGTCGACGCGTTGAGCCGCCGCGTGGATGCGCTCAAGGCGCAGATCGCGGCGCTCGCGGACGACGACGATCGGCTGAGCGTGCAAGCGCGGCAACGACTGGAGAAGGAGCTCGCCGAGGTCGAGCCGCGCGCGAAGGAGCTGCGCACGGCCATCGCGGCGCGCCGCGGTGTCGTCGCGGCGGTGCAGTCGATCCGCAAGGAGCTCGCGGCGGCGAACGAGGCGTTCGCGACGGCGCAACGCGAGAAGAACTACGCGCGGATCGGCGAGCTCGAGCACGTGACCTTGCCCGAGATCCGCCGCCGTCTGGAGACGGCCGAGCAGGCCGCGAAGCGCGAGGGCGCCGAGGCCGGCTCGAACATGGTCACGGAGAACGACGTGGCCGGCACGCTCGCCGAGTGGACGGGCATCCCGGTCGCGAAGATGCTCGAAGGCGAGTCGGAGAAGCTCCTCAAGATGGAAGAGCGCCTCGCGCGCCGCGTGGTCGGCCAGGACGAGGCCGTGCGCGCGATCGCCCGCGCCGTGCGCCGCGGCCGCGTGGGCCTGCGTGATCCGGGCAAGCCCATCGGCTCGTTCCTCTTCCTCGGCCCGAGCGGCGTCGGCAAGACCGAGCTCGCCAAGGCCCTCGCCGAGTTCTTGTTCGACGACGAGCAGGCGCTCACGCGGCTCGACATGAGCGAGTTCATGGAGCGGCACATGGCGCAGCGCCTCATCGGCGCGCCGCCCGGCTACGCTGACAGCGAGCAAGGTGGCTTCTTGACCGAGGCCGCGCGCCGCAGGCCCTACAGCGTCCTGCTTTTCGACGAGGTCGAGAAGGCGCACGCGGACGTGTTCAACCTGCTCCTCCAGATCCTCGACGACGGCCGCCTCACCGACGGTCGCGGCAGGACCGCGGACTTTTCCAACACGGTCGTGATCATGACCTCGAACATCGGTTCGAAGCGGATCCTGGAGACGGACGTGAAGCTTTTCGGCACCGAGGATGGGCGCGACGCGATCCGCGACGTGCTCTTCGAGGAGCTCAAGGCCTTCTTCCGGCCGGAGTTCTTGAACCGGATCGACGACATCGTCGTGTTCAAGGCCCTCAGCAAGCAGGACCTGCGCGGGGTCGTGGACATCCAGCTCCGGCGCCTCGAGCGGCTGCTCGCGGATCGCGAGATCAAGGTGCAGCTCGACGACGCCGCGAAGGACCTGCTCGTCGACATCGGCTACGAGCCCTCGCTCGGCGCGCGGCCGCTCAAGCGCGCCATCCTGAAAGAGCTGCAAAACCCGCTCGCCGAAGCGATCCTCGCGGGCGGCTACGGCCCCGGACAGATCGTGCACGTCCGCGCGGCCGACGGCTCGTTCACGTTCACGAAGGCCTGAGCGCGGCGCGTCGGCTGACGCGTCGCGTTGCCGGTTCCCGTCCTTGCTCGCTGCGAGGACGGCGGATCGGGACTCCGCGCAAACATTGACGCCGCCGTGACGACCGTAGATCCTGCGAGTGTAGGAGGCTCCGGCATGCCTGGCAGGAACGTATCGCGGCGGTTGTTCGTGGGAGTGGTGGGGGGCGGTGTGCTTGCCGCACCGGTGATCGCCTCCGCGCGCCCGGAGACCACGCCCGCTGCAAAAGACGCGGCGCACAGCGAAAAACCGCTCGATGCGCCGACGCGTGAGAACGTCGCCAAGCTGCTCGCCCCGCTCGCCGCGGGCGCGCGCCTCGCGCGATGGACGATCGTCCAGATCGATCCCGTCGTGAACGGGTGTGTGAGCATCAAGGTTCGGACGGACGATGGGCACACGTTCGACCTGGAATTGCTCGCGCGCGACCGCACCGCGCTCGCGCAGCGGCCGCCCGCAGAGACGGAACGGCACGCGATCTTCGTGGTGAACGGCGGCAATGGCTGGGCGCCCACGCAGGAGGAGCAGGGGCTCGCGGCCATGACGCTCGCGCAGATCGTCGCGAAGAACGAGCGCGAGGTGCGCCTGTCCGATCTGCTCACGCACGCCGAGCGCATCCACAAGCACGGCGACGCGCTCCTGGTTCCGGCGGAGGGACCGGGCTGACGGCATGGCGGCGGTCCTCTCCCTTGGTTTGACTTGCAACAATGCGTGCGTCTTCTGCGCGCAAGGGGAGAGGTCCGCCACCCGCGAGCGAGACGCCGAAGGGCTCGATCTCGCGAGGGGCCTGCGCATCGAGCCGGGCGACGTCGTGTTCGTGCAGGGTGGCGAGCCGACGCTCGCCGAGGATCTACCGGCGGTTGTCCGCGCACTCGACGAGCGCGGCGCGCGCCGCATCGTGGTGCAGACGAACGGCCGGCGGCTCGCGTACCGCGCCTATACGCGCGCGCTTCGCGAGGCGTCGAGCAAGCTCTCGCTCGACGTCTCGCTGCACGGCTCGACCGAGCCGATGCACGACTACCACACGCAGACGCCGGGCAGCTTCAAGCAGACCGCGCTCGGCGTACGGCATGCGCGGGCCGAGGGCATCGAGGTCGGGACGACCACGGTGATCACGCGGTCGAACTATCGTCACCTCGCGGAGATCGTGCAGCTTTCGCGTGCGCTCGGGGCGCGCGCGGCGCACCTCGCGAGGGCTTCACGGTTTGGCCGCGCGGCGCGCGCGGCGGATCGGATCGTCGCGCCGGAAGATCTCGTGCGGCCGCAGCTCACGCGCGCGCTCGCGGAGGCGGCGCGGCTCGGAATGGGCTGGCTCGCGGGCGAGAAGGCGAGCCACGCGGAGGTGCGCGAGCTCTTCGCGGGCCTCGGCGAGGTGGAGATCGCGGAGGCGGGGGGGCTGGGTTCGTCGCGGACGACCGGCGTCGAGATCGCGGCCTCCGACAAGAACTTCGTGGAAACGTCTCGGCTCGTCCGAGCGAAACCACCGAGCGTCAACCGGAGCATTGCTTGGGAGCGGTGAGTGACAATGGCGAGCAACGTCAAAGCCAGTGACGAGCAGCGGGGCAAGCAGGTGCGACGGATCGCCATCGCGGCGCTTCTGACCGTGATCGGCGCGGCGGCGGGTTCGTCCTGCGCCGAGGGCGGGAGCGTCACGTCCACGGGTGGCAACAGCACCGGCTCGAGCTCTGGCGGCAGGGGCGGCGAAGGCGGCGAAGGTGGCGCGGGCGGCGGCACGGGCGGCACGGGCGGCGTTGGTGGCATCGGCGGCACGGGTGGTACCGGTGGCATGGGTGGAGCCGGCGGCGGGGGCGGCGCGGGTGGAGCCGGCGGCGCGGGTGGCGGCCAGATGTGCGTGCCGCAGACCGAGGTCTGCGACGGCGTCGACAACAACTGCGACAACGTGGTCGACGAGGGCTGCGATTGCGTGACCGGCGTGAAGGAGGCCTGTTACACGGGCCCCGACGGCACGAAGGGCGTCGGCGCGTGCAAGGAAGGCGAGAGGACCTGCGACGCGTCCGGGAAGTGGGGCCTGTGCGAAGGGGAGGTCGTCCCGGCTCCGGCCGAGGCTTGCAACGGCTTCGACGACGACTGCGACGGCGAGGTCGACGAAGGGTGTACGTGCATCACGGGCGAGACGAAGGGCTGCTACACGGGCCCGATGGGCTCGGAGAACGTCGGCCTCTGCAAGCCCGGCACGCAAGCCTGCGACGCGAACGGCCAGTGGGGCCCGTGCCTGGGTGACACCACGCCGCAGCCCGAGCTGTGCAACGGCCTCGACGACAGTTGCGACGGCACGATCGACGAGGACAACCCGGGCGGCGGCGGCGCGTGCGTCGCGCCGGGCCTCGGCGAGTGCAAGAAGGGCACGCTGAACTGCATCAACGGCGCGGTGAAGTGCTCGCCCGCGCCCGTGCAGCCCGAGGCTTGCGACGGCCTCGACAACAACTGCGACGGCAACACCGACGAGGGCAACCCCGGCGGCGGCATGCAGTGCACGACGGGCTTCATGGGCCTGTGCAGCACGGGTTTGACCAAGTGCGATGGCGCGAACGGCGTGAAGTGCATGCCGAACGTCGTCCCCGGCCAGCTCTCCGAGGCGTGCAACAACCTCGACGACGACTGCGACGGCATGGTCGACGACGCCATCCCGCAGGTCGGCATGGCGTGCACGAAGCCCGGTCAGCTCGGCGTCTGCCAGTTCGGCACCTTCGAGTGCCCCGCCGGCGCGCCGCAGCTCCTCTGCAACGCGCCTCTGCCCGGCACGGTCCAGGAGACGTGCAACGGCAAGGACGACGACTGCAACGGCACGATCGACGATCCGGCTCTCGTGAACGGTTTGCCCTGCAGCACGGCGTTCCCCGGCGTGTGCGCGACGGGCACCACGGTCTGCGTGGGCGGAAGCTCCTCGTGCAACCCGCAGGTCTCGCCCGGATCGCAGACCGAGATCTGCGACAGCAAGGACAACAACTGCAACGGCACCGTCGACGAGATGCAGCCGAACCCGGCGTGCACCTCGCAAAACCCGAACGCGCAGTTCGTCTCGAGCTGGTCGTGCACCGGCGGCCAGTGCCAGATCGTGCAGTGCAACGTCGGCTACGCGAACATCGACGGCGCGCCGGGCAACGGCTGCGAGTGCGCGACCGATCAGTACGCGAACCAGTGCGTCAGCTCGGGCGCGGTCAGCGTGCCGAAGGGCGGCACGGTGAACATGATCGGCAAGGTCGAGACCTCGGTGGGCAGCGACTGGCTCACGTTCAACTTCGTCGCGCCCGCGGCGCTCGGCCAGCCGTACACGCCGAAGGTCCAGCTCGTGAACGACGCGGGTGGTCAGTACGGGATGGACGTGCTCCACGACTGCAACACCGTCGCGACCTGCAACGACGGCGGCACGGGAGCGGGGGCCACCGTTTGGGAGCTGAATTATCAGTACAACATGAACGGCAGTCCCACGGGCCCCTGGTCGGACAACAACCCGAAGGTCGTGTCTGTCAAGGTTCGCGTGTATCGCAAGAACGGTACGCCGCCGACGTGCGATCAGTATACCGTGACCGCCACGAACCCGTGAGGAGCGGCGGGACGCACCTTACGGTACGTCATCGGGAGCGAAGGGCGAATGAGCGACATGTCGTTTCACTTGGGTGAGGGCTCGGTTCGGATCGAGTTCGACGAGGGCCTGTACCCCAAGGATGCGATCTACGGAGCGGCGTACGTCTTCATCGATCGCTGCTGGGTGCACCTCGATCGTGCGGGAGATCGGCGCATCCAGGTGACGCTCAAGGCGAAGAAGCCGGGCGCTGACACGCAGACGTTCGCGGGTGAGTTCCAGAACGAGCTGCTCGGCCAGGCGTGGCGCCTCCGGATCGTCGAGGAGAACAAGAAGCTCGTCGAGTCGATCACGGCGCGCGCGTTCGGCGGCGCGGCGGGTCCGCCCGGGCTCGATGAGTTGCTCGCGATGGACATCGGCGAGGAGACGGCCTTCGAAGATCCGCTCGGCATCGCGATGAGCTGGGAGGAGAAGTACAAGAAGAAGGGCAAGGCCGAGGGCACGAAGGCCGAGGCCGAAGGCGCGGCCGAGAACGTGTCGGGGGGCGAGAAGGCGTCGTGATCGAGCTCAGGTTTCACGAGGAGCTCTACGACGGCTTCGCGATCGACGAGGCCGTGAAGACGTACGCTCCGTACGCGACGGCCGAGCTCTCGCGCGATGGCGGCGCGTACGTCGTGAAGGTGACGGCGAAGCCCGAGGCCACGAGCGAAGGCATCGACGAGCGCGTGCTCTCCGCGGAGCTCGCGAACTACGCGCTCGGTTTGACGATCGAGAAGGCGCGATCGGGAGGTGCGGCGTGACGAGCCTCTCGACGCTCTTCACCGAGCTCGGCCCCGCGGCGAAGTCTCCCTCGGGCCTCGTGCCGTTCCGGTTCCGCGAGGTGGGCGGAGATATTTTGCTCACCAACTTTCTCGGCGACTGGCTCTTCGTCACGAACGACGAGTTCCGCTCGCTCGCGCGCGGCGAGCTCGATCCCGCTTCGCCGCTCCACGACAAACTCGCGTCGAGAAACTTCCTTCGCGACGGCCTCGATCAGGCGAAGGCAGCCGAGCGCATCGCGTACAAGAAGCGGTTCCTCAACTGGGGGCCGAACCTGCACATCGCGGTCGTCACGCTCCGCTGCAACGAGACGTGCGTCTACTGCCACGCGAGCCGCGCGAACATGGACGCGGTCCATACCGACATGACGCCGGAGATCGGCGAGAAGGTCGTGGACCTGATGCTCCAGTCAACCTCGCCCTCGGTGACGCTGGAGTTCCAGGGCGGCGAGCCGCTCGCGAACTTCCCGGTGATGAAGCACGTCATCGAGTACGCCCTTGCGAGGAACCGCGCCTACGGCAAGGGGCTCGAGTTCACGATGGTCTCGAACCTGGCCATGATGGACGAGGAGAAGCTCGCCTTCCTCGTCGATCGCAAGGTTCAGATCTGCACGAGCATCGACGGCCCGGAGCACCTGCACACGAAGCAGCGCATCCTCGCCGGCGGCAACGCGCATCGCGAGGCCGTGAAGTGGATCGAGCGCATCAACAAGGCCTACATCGACATCGGCCTCGACCCGACGCTCTACCACGTCGAAGCGCTGCTCACGACGACGCGCGAGGCGCTCAAGTACCCGAAGGAGATCGTCGACACGTACGTCGGCCTCGGGTGTCGCGCGATCTTCCTCCGCCCCGTCGATCCCTTCGGCTTCGCGGGCAAGACCGCGCAGATCGTCGAGTACGACCGCGCCGCGTACCACAACTTCTACCGCACCGCGGTCGAGCACATCCTCGACCTCAACCGGCGCGGCGAGCAGGTCCTCGAGCGGTACGGCTCGATCTTCCTCACGAAGATCCTCGGCGACGACGACCCGAACTTCCTCGACATCCGCTCGCCGAGTGGCTCGGGGATCGGCGCCCTCGCCTACAACTACGACGGGAAGATCTTCTCGAGCGACGAAGGCCGGATGATGTACGAGACCGGCGATCCCGCGTTCCAGATCGGCGACGTGTTCACCTCGACGTATCGCTCGCTCATGAAACACGAGACGGTGCGCGCGCTCGTGCTTGCGTCGATCCGCGAGGCGCAGCCCGACTGCGTGAACTGCACGTACACGCCGTACTGTGGGGTGCAGCCCGAGCACAGCTACCGGACGCAGGGCACGATCTTCGGTAGGATGCGTGAGAGCACCTTGTGCGCCGTCCACAAGGGCATCCAGGATTTTCTCTTCGACAAACTGCGCGAGAACGACCCAAAGACGGTCGAGATCCTCCGGCGCTGGACCACGGTCCGGGCGCGAACGCACTTCATCCACGCGTCGTCGGCATCTTGAGGGCAAACGAATCGACGCGGGGCGCAACGGGACTTGGGATCAGGGAGGCCACGATGGCGAACAACGGAACAGGTGGGCTGCCGAGCTTCTCCCGCAAGCCGGGTGGCATGCTTTCCAAGACGGAGAGCGAGGTCGGCGCGAAGGCGAGCGAAGAGGCGGATCGCGCCGGCGTGATCGGCGACGACGCGGGTGGCGTGATCCCGGCGCAGCATTGCTCGCACGGGTCGCACGGCTCGCACGGCTCGCATGGCTCGCACGGCAGCCACGGGTCGCACGGCTCGCACGGCTCGCACGGCAGCCACGGGTCGCACGGCTCGCACGGCTCGCACGGCTCGCACGGCAGCTGGTAGACCGTCCCCCGGCGCGCCCACAGTCTCGGATACCTCTCGCCTGGCGGGCGAAACGGCCCCGTTCGTCCGCCTTGATCCCCTGTCCGCCCCTGTTTCCAGCCTGCCCGGACCGACCTCTTGCGGAGGCTCTGGATCCAAAGGGACGGAGGCGCATTTGATCAGCTTGCGGAACGGACGCGCGTCCGTATACTTCCGCTCCCTTGTTTCCCGGCGGAGTGCGTCGGTGAAGCAACTGTCGTAGGGCTCGAGGGCACGAACATGTACGCGGTCATCAAGACGGGCGGCAAGCAGTACAGGGTCAGCGAAGGCCAGGTGCTGCGCGTCGAGAAGCTGAGCGGCAACGCCGGCGACACGGTTACGTTCAACGAAGTCCTGCTCGTCGGCGGCGAGGCCACCAAGATCGGCCAGCCGCTCGTTGCGGGTGCAAAGGTCGAGGCGCAGATCAAGGCGCAGGATCGCGGCAAGAAGGTCGTGATCTTCAAGTTCCGGCGTCGGAAGAACTACCGCCGCAAGACCGGGCACCGGCAGCCGTACACCGAGCTCAAGATCACCGGCATCAGCGCCTAGGAGAAACCGGCATGGCTCATAAAAAAGGCGGCGGCTCGTCTCGGAACGGTCGCGATTCGAGCGCGCAAAAGCGCGGCGTGAAGGTGTACGCGGGGACCGCGGTCCCGGCGGGCAGCATCCTCGTGCGGCAGGTGGGTTCGTCGATCCACGCCGGCAAGAACGTCGGCACGGGCAAGGACTTCACGCTCTTCGCCCTCGTGGAGGGCGTCGTGAAGTACGAGTGGAAGTCGAACACGAAGAAGCAGGTCTCGGTCTATCCGGCCTGAATCTGCGTCGTTCGTGATCGAGACGAGCCGGGCGATACGACGGGAAAAACCCCGTCGATCGCCCGTCGTCCATTTGGGATCCAACGATCACGCGTGCTGAGCGGCGAGGACAAACCGCGGCGATGACGTACAAGCTCCTGGCCCTCGACCTCGACGGCACCCTGCTCCGTCACGACGGCTCCTTGAACGAGCGCGATCGCTGGGCGATCGAGCGCTTGCAGAGCGGCGGCGTGGCCGTGACGATCTGCACGGGCCGGCTCTACTCGGGCTCGCGCGAGGCCGCCGTGGCGGCGCGCATCCAGGGGCCGATCGCCTGCGTCGACGGGAGCCACATCGTCGACGCGCGTGACGATCGCGAGCACTACCACGCCTCGCTCGCAGGCAATCACGCCGTGCAGCTCCGGCGCGTGCTCGAGCGGCATGGCACGGCGAGCTTCGTGTTCGCGCACGACAGCATCGTGCACGACGCGGCGGGCGCGCCGTGGAGCAGCTACGTGCGCACGTGGTCGCCGCGGGTGACGGTCGTCGAGCGCGTCACGTCGCATCCGTACTGGGAGCATGAGCGAGGGCTGCTCGCGGTGGTGGCGATCGGCTCGAAGGAGAGCGTGCACGCGGCCGCGGAGGAGCTCGAAGGCGAGCTCGGAGGCGCGGCGTTCGTCATTCGGTTCGCGGTGACGCGCGGGGCCGACACACACGCGATGGTGGTGCGCGCGGCCGGGCCCACGAAGGGCACGGCGATCGCGTGGCTCGCGGACTATCACGGCTGCACGGTGGACGAGGTCGTCGCGGTGGGCGACTGGCTCAACGATGTGCCGATGTTCGAGGTCGCGGGGCGATCGTTCGCGATGGGCAGCGCGCCGCAGCTCGTCAAGGAGAGCGCGACCGAAGAGCTCTCCGCGTGGAGCGCGGAAGAGGCGGGCGTCGCCGAGGCGATCGAGCGGGCCTGGGGGACGTTATGACGAGCTCTTCGACGAGGGCACGCCGGAGATAGGCGCGCTCGGCACGCCCCTGTGCGAGGGGGGCGCGAAGCCGCGGTAGAAGAGCCGTTCGACCTCGCCGATGAGGTCGCGCATGCCGATGGGCTTGGCGAGAAACCCTTCGGCGCCGGCCTGCGCGGCCTCGGCGCGCGCGCCGCGTTTGCCCGAGATCACGAGGAAGCGACAGTCGTAGCCGCGTGCGCGCGCGGCCTCGATGAAGTCCGTGCCGCTCATCTCGGGCATGCGCTGGTCGACGACGACGACGTCGACGCGGTCGAGCCGCTCGAGGGCCGCCGCCGGGGACATCGTCTCGCGCACCTCACACCCCTCGGCTTCCAGGCACATCCCCAGGAGCCTCAAGATGTCGGGGTCGTCATCGACCACGAGCACGACGGGGGGACGCGGTCGCCACGTGCGCACGATCCGGAGATTACCCGGGTTTCTGCCTGCTTCCAAATGTGAAAGACGTGCGGCACGAAAATGCCGAGCGGACGGATCGTGCTCCGTTCGCGGCTGTGGATGCGAGATGTTCGGGGGGTTTGTCCGGGGGCTCGACGCGTGTTGCGGAGCCCCCGAACGCGGGGAGCGCGACGCTGTTACTTGCGCGGCTGGGAGGCGGCGGCGAGCTGCTGCTGCTGCTGCTGCAGGAACTGCGCGACGAGGCGCGAGCGCTCGATGGCGAACTGCTTGACTTCCTTGTTGGGCGAACCCGCGAGGGCGTTGAGCAGCTTCGTGACCTTCTCGATCTGGCGCGACTGGAAGAGGGCCTCGAAGTAGTTGTTCGCGATGCGCACGTCGCGGCTCATCTTCGCCTCGTGCGGCTGGAGGAGCCGGATGACGGCCTCGAGGTCGCCCTTCTGGCCGTAGAGCGCCGAGAGACAGAGGAGCGCGAGCGGATCGTCGGGCGCGATCTCGACGCCCTTCTTGGCGTAGGTGACGGCGCGATCACGCGTCGCATCGTCGTTCGCGAAGAAGCCCTGGAGCGCGATGTACGGCGCGGCGCTCTTCTTGTCGGCGGCCATCTTCTCGATCTCGGCGATCGCCTTGTCCTCGCCCTCGTGCTGCTTGAGGAACTGGTAGAGGTAGGCCCACGCGTCGATGCAGCCGATGCTGATGCCGATCGCCTTGTCGACGAACTCGCGCTCCTTCTCGACTTCCTTCTTCTGCTGGTAGACCTTCGCGAGGTGCAGCGAGGGGTAGGGGTTGTCCTTGAGGAGGTTCTGGGCGCCCTTCAGCGTGCCCTCGGCCTTGTCGAACTTCTCCTGCTGGAGCTGCGCGATGCCGAGCGCGAGCCAGTCGTCGCCCGTGCCGCCCTTCGCCACGACCTTCGAGAGCACCTGCTCGGCGCGCTGCAGGCGGTTGTACTTGAGGAGCTCCTGCGCGTAGATGCGCGCGCGGTTGAGGTCGTCGGGCTGCTCCTGCCAGTGCTTCTCCAGGCCGGAGAGCAGGTCTTCGAGGCCGATCGCGATCGGGCGACCCTGGTCGTCCTGCACCTGCACCGCGGGGCCGTTGAAGCCGAGCAGCTTCCACATCTGGTCGGGCGTCACGAGCGACGGGCCCTTGTCGAGCATGGCCTTGGTCTCGTCGTCGACCTTCGACAGGGGAATCACGATGAGAGCGTTGCCAGGCACTCCGTTGGGGAATGCGCTGACGGGCGCCATGATGGCCGCGCCGCCCGTGATCTGAAGTCCCGCCGCCACTCCACCCTGCTGTCCGTTCTGCGCCATGGTCGCTCCACCCGGGAAACGCGGAGCGCGCCTTGCGCCCGCGGTCGCCGCTCGACGGCGCTGTGGCGCGCATCGAACGGGAAGGAAAATGCCGTTGTTACGAGGGGCGGGCAGGCTAGCAGGATGCCCCCATCAGAGCAACGGCCGCCAAGGATCCGAGGCGTTTCGCTCACCTCGATACCGACAAGTCAGCCGCGGCGGAGTCGATACGAAAGGCCTGTCTGCCGCTCCTCGCGCCGCGTCTCGGAGAGCGCGAGGCTGAGCGCTCGCCCGTCCGTGACGAGCACGACGAGCCGCTTTCCGCGCGTGACGGCCGTGTAGAGCAGGTTCCGCGAGAGCATCACGAAATGCTGCGAGAGCAGCGTGATCACCACGGCCGGATACTCGCTGCCCTGGCTCTTGTGGATGCTCGTCGCGTAGGCGAGCACGAGCTCGTCGAGGTCGCTCTCTTCGTAGGCGACGTCCCGGCCGTCGAACGTGACCGTGAGCGTTCCGGCCTCGGCGTCGATCGCGCGGACGATGCCGACGTCGCCGTTGTAGACCTCGCGGTCGTAGTCGTTCTTGAGCTGCATGACCTTGTCGCCGAGGCGGAAGAGCTTGCCGCCTCGCGTGACCGAAGGACCGTCCGGGTTGAGCGTCCGCTGCAGCGTCTCGTTCAGCGTGATCGTGCCGACGGGGCCCTTGTTCATCGGCGAGAGGACCTGCACGTCGCGCACGGGATGCAGGCCGAAGCCACGCGGGATGCGCTCGGTGACGAGCTCGTGGATCGTGGCGGCGGCTTCCTCGGGGTTATTTCGTTGGAAGACAAAGAATTCGCCGCGCTTGTCGGTCGCGCCCTCGGGTTTTTCGCCGTCGTGGATGCGGTGCGCGTTCTGCACGATGAGGCTGCCCTCGGCCTGGCGGAAGATCTGCGAGAGGCGCACTGTCGGGATCGCGCCCGAGGCGATGACGTCGCGCAGGACCGCGCCAGGGCCGACGGACGGAAGCTGATCGACGTCGCCGACGAGCACGAGCCGGGCTCCATCGGAGACGGCCTGCGTGAGCGCGTCGCAGAGCGGCAGGTCGATCATCGAGGCCTCGTCCACGATGAGCACGTCGGCCTCGATCTCGCGGCCTTTCTTGCGGAGGAAGCCGCGCTCCTTCGGGTCGAACTCGAGCATGCGGTGGAGCGTGACGGCCTCGCGCCCCGTGGCCTCGCTCATGCGTTTGGCCGCGCGACCCGTGGGCGCGGCGAGGCGCACCGTGTGGCCCGCGAGGTCGAAGAGCGAGAGGATCGCCCGGACGATCGTGGTTTTTCCGACGCCGGGACCACCCGTGATGACGAGGATCTTGTTGCGGGCGGCTTGCTCGATCGCGTCGCGCTGCGCGGGCGCGAGGGCGACACGCGTGCGGGCCTCGAAGCTCTCGATCGCGGCTTGGGCCACGGCCTCCGGCGATTCGCCGCGGCGGCCCGAGAGAGGACGGCCGGGCGCGCGGAGGAGCGCGAGGAGGCGCGCGGCGAGGCGCGCTTCGGCTTCGTAGAGCGAGGATTCGTAGACGGCGACCTCGCCCGAGGGGAGCGTTTCGACACGCACGCGACCCGAGAGCGCGAGCACGTCGATGGCGCGATCGACGCCTTCCTCCTCGCGTTCGAGGATGAGCGTGGTGGCCGAGACGAGCGCGTTTCGCTCGGCATACACGTGCCCCTTGCCCGCGAGGTCGCTCAGCATCTGCATCACGCCGGCCTGCGCGCGCTCGGGTGCGTCCAGGGAAACTCCGATGGCACGCGCGATCTGGTCGGCCGTCTTGAACCCGACGCCCCACACGTCGAGCGCGAGTCGGTAGGGCGCGCGCTTGACGATCTCGATCGCGGAGGCGCCGAACCGCTTGTAGATGCGCGTCGCCAGCGCGACAGAGGCGCCGTGCTGCTGGAGGAAGATCATGATGTCGCGGATGACGCGCTGCGACGCCCAGGCCTTGGCCACGGCCTCGGCGCGTCGTGCGCCGAGCCCCGGCACCTCGCCGAGGCGCTCGGGCTCCTCGTCGAGCACACGCAGCGCATCCTCGCCGAACGTCTCGACGATCCGCTTGGCGAACACGGGCCCGACCCCTTGGACCATGCCCGAGCCGAGGTACTTTTCGAGGCCCTGCAAAGTCGAGGGCGCAATCTCGAGCAGCGTTTCGACGCGGAGCTGGTCGCCGTGGCGACCATCACGTTCGTAGCGGCCGGTGGCCCGGACGCGCGTGCCGGGGGCGACGGACTGGAAGCGGCCGACCCAGGGGAGAGGGGCCTCGTGGCCGTCGATCGCGACCTTCACGACCCGGAAGCCCGTCTGGTCGTTTTCGTACGTGACACGCACGACCTCGCCTTCGAGGGTCACGGTGCCGTCCTTCGAGGGAGCGGCCTTTTGCGCGGCGAAGAGCGTGTGCTGCGCGGGGCCTTGGGGCCCGGATCGCGGGCGTGACGCGGCCCCGGCCGGGCTTTTCGGGCCCGTCCCCCCGGCGAGCAGAGGCGTGCGTCCGCGGCGGTTCATGGGCGCGGGGCGAGGCTAGCGCGGTTTTCCCGCGGGGAGGGGCTTTGCTCGGCGAGTTTGTTGGGTAAGACTCGCCGCCCGATGAGCCTCGAGCACCGCCTCCACGACCGCTGCGCGTGCGGATCAGCGCTTTCGTCCTACGCCCACTCGTCCGCTTCCGCTGCTTCCGGGCGCCCGTTCGCGCTCGCCGGCGTGCAGCGCGTGTACGAACGGGCTCGGCCGTTTCAGGTCACGCACATCGCGCTCGACCTTCGCCTCGACGTGCCGAAGAAATCCGTCGCGGGCGAGGCGACGCTCGATGTCTCACGCATCGACGCGCGCGCGAAAGAACTCGCGCTCGACGCCGTCGGCTTCGACCTCCAAGCGGTCGAGCTGCGCGTGGGCGACGAGGGCAAGTTCGCCGCGGTGGAACACGTGTACGACGGGCAGACGCTCCGCGTGTCGGTCCCCGAAGCGGCCTCGCGCGTGACGGTGCGGGTGCGGTATTCGGCGACGCCGCGGCGCGGGCTCTACTTCCTCGCGCCGGACGAGCACGTGCGTGATCGGCCCGCGCAGGTCTGGTCGCAGTGCCAGGACGAGGACGCGCGGCACTTCTTTCCGTGCATCGACAAGCCGCACAACAAGCAGTCGACCTCGCTGCGCGTGACGGTGCCCGAGGGCTGGTTCGCGCTGTCGAACGGCACGCGCGAGAGCGACGAGGACGAGGAGCAACGCGGCGTCTACCGCTACCGGATGGACGACCCGCACCCGAGCTACTTGTTCACGCTCGTCGCGGGCGAGTTCGAGCGGATCGACGACGAGGCCGACGGCGTTCGTCTGCATTACTTCGTGCCCAAAGGAAAAACCGACGAGGGCAAGCGCACGTTCCGGCGGACGCCGGACATGGTGCGTCGCTTCGGCAAGCTCACGGGCGTCGCGTACCCGTGGAAGACGTACTCGCAGATCGTGGTGAGCGACTTCATCTTCGGCGGGATGGAGAACACGACCGCGACGACGATGTACGAGCACATCCTGCTCGACGAGCGCGCCGCGATCGACGTGACGGCCGACGACCTCATCGCGCACGAGCTCGCGCACCACTGGTTCGGCGACCTCGTGACGTGCCGCGACTGGTCCCACGCGTGGCTGAACGAGGGGTTTGCCACGTACATGGAGCACGTCGATCGCGAGGGCTACCTCGGCCGCGAAGAGTACGAGCACGGCGTGCGCGGCGACGTGGCGGCGTACCTGGGCGAGGCCGGTGGGCGCTATCGGCGTCCGATCGTGTGCCAGGACTACGAGGCGCCGATCGACATCTTCGATCGTCACCTCTACGAGAAGGGCGCGTGCGTTTTGCACATGCTGCGGCTCGAGCTCGGCGACGAGGCGTTCTGGCGCGGCATCAAGACGTACCTGGAGCGTCACGCGCGCGGGATCGTGGAGACGCGTGACCTCATGCGCGCGCTCGAAGAGGCGAGCGGCAAGAGCCTGGAGCGCTTCTTCGAGCAGTGGGTGTTCCGCGCAGGGCACCCGGAGCTCGAGGTGAAGCTCGATCACGACGGCGAGGCCCTGACCGTGTCGGTCAAGCAGGCCCAGGCCGCGAAAGAGAGCAAGGAGAAGGACAAGGACGACGCCGGGACGCACGTCTTCGCGCTCGACCTCGAGCTCGACATCTCCATCGACGGCGAGGTGCGGCGCGAGGTGCGGCGCGTGGAGTCGGCGACCGCGACGTTCACGATTCGCGTGCCGAAGCGGCCGGCGTTCGTCGTGGTGGATCCGGAGCTCCGGATCGTGGGCGACGTGCGGGTCGAGTGCCCGGCCGACATGCTGCGCGCGCAACTCGCGGGGGCAAAGACGGCGCGCGGCCGGCTGCTCGCCGCGAGCCTGATGGGCAAGCTCGACGATCCGGCGACGACACGCGCGCTCGGCGCGTCGCTCGCGAAGGAGGACGAGTTCTGGGGCGTGCGTGCGGAGGCGGCCTCGGCGCTCGGCGAGGTGCGCAGCGACGACGCGCTCACGCACCTCGTCGCCCACGCGCGGACGGGGCACGCGAAGGTGCGGCGCGCGGTCGCGGCGGCGCTCGGCAAGTTCCGCAAGGCGCAGGCCGCAGAGGCGCTGAAGAGCCTCGCGCTCCGGGACGCGAGTTACCTCGTGGAGGCGGAGGCCGCGCGCGCGCTCGGCGCGACCCGGCAGGGCGTCGCGTTCGACACGCTGATCGAGGTGCTCGATCGTCCCTCGTGGTCGGACATCGTCCGCGCGGGCGCGCTCGATGGGCTCGCGGCCCTGCGTGACGAGCGCGCGCAGGCGCACGTGCTCACGCGGACCCGATACGGGATCCCCACGCGCGGCCGGCGCGCGGCGATCATGGCGCTGCCGAAGCTCTCGACGGATCGAAAGGTGCGCGAGGCGCTGGAGGATCTGCTCGATCAGTCGGATCCGTACCTCAAGGTGGACGTGGTGCGCGCGCTCGTCGACATCGGCGACGCGAAGTCGCGCGGGCCGCTCTCGCGCCAGATCGATCGCGAGCTCGACGGTCGCGTGCGGCGGCGAATCCGCGAGGCGTTGCGGGACCTCGGCGGCGCGGGCAAACGCGAAGCCGAGCGGCTGCGCGAGGACCTGGAGACGCTGCGGAGCGAGCACGCCGACCTGAAGGCGCGCCTCGGCAAGCTCGAAGCGCTGCTCGCGCCGAAGGAGGCCACGAGCAAGCCGAACGGCATCCTCCACGTGCGCGACACGGAGAAACCCGAGGCCGAGAAGGAGTCGGGCGACAAGGGCAAGAAGAGGAAGAAGGATGAACGAGCTTCGCGGTAAGACGGCGCTCGTCACCGGCGCGTCCGCGGGGATCGGCCGCGAGCTCGCGCGTGTGCTCGGACGTGAGGTCGCGGCCTTGGTGCTGGTCGCGCGCAGGCGTGAGCGGCTCGACGAGCTCGCGCGTGAGCTCACGGCCGCGCGGCCGGGCCTGCGTGTGCTCGTGCGCGCGGTCGATCTGCTCGACAGGAAGGCGCTCGGCGCGATGCTCGACGACCTCGCGCAGGCGGGCGAGGTGATCGACGTGCTCGTGAACAACGCGGGCTTCGGCGACTACGGTCTGCTCGAGAAGCGCGACTGGGAGAAGATCGAGCGGATGCTCGAGCTCAACGTCGTGAGCACGACGATGCTGCTCGCGCGGCTCGTGCCGCCGATGGTGGCGCGTGGGTCCGGCGCGATCCTGAACGTCGGATCGATCGCGGGGATCCTGCCGTCGCCCGCGATGAGCACGTACGCGGCGAGCAAGGCGTACGTGAACCACCTGAGCGAGGGCCTGCGCGCGGAGCTTTCGGGGACGGGCGTGTCGGTGACGGTGGTTTGTCCGGGTCCGGTGCCGACGGAGTTCCAGGAGGTCGCGGGGAGCGACGTGCGGCCGGAGCTGCCGAAAGCGGTGTACGTGGACGCGGTGACGTGCGCGGAGGAGGCGGTCCTGGGGCTCAAGCGCGGGCAAGCGCGCGTCATCCCGGGCGTCGTGCCGCGGGCGATGGCGATGACGGTGGACGCGCTGCCGAAGGCGCTCGTGAGGCCGTTTCTGTCGAAGATGGGGAAGAAGGCGCGCGGAGGCCGGTAGCCGCGTCGCTCAGGGCAAGAAGCGACCGAGGAACGCGTCGCCGGACTTGCCGTCGAACGCACCGACAAGCGCCTTTTCGATCAAGAACGGGGCGTGGTGCTGACCACCGACGATCAGATCGCCCGTCGGCAAGAGCGCGAGCGCAAGCACCGAGTTCGGCGCGTCGTTGTCCTTGCTTCCACCACTCAAGAGGACACGCGACGAGACGTGCGCGCCGTCGGCGCCACCGAGCTTCGCGAAAAACACGTCGCCGGCATCCATGGCCATGAGGGGCCCGCCGCCGAAGTCCATGCCGCCCCGGAACGTGCCGGCGAGCGCGAGCTGATCGGCCGTGCCCACGGCGATGTTTGCCTGCTCCACGAACGACGTCGCGTCGCCGATCGCCTTCGCCCAGACGACGCTGTCTCCGGTGCTCGCGATGCGCGTCACGTAGAGCGCGCGCGCCCCATCCGCGGCTGTTTGCAGTTGCTGTCCGAAGACGTCGAGGGCGCCCTCGAACGTGCCCGTGAGGAAGACGTCGCCGTTCGACGCAATCGCCACGTCGAACGCTTGCTGTGCCATCGGGTCGCCCCATCCACGGGCCCAGATCGCGTTGAGGCTCGGATTGAACTGCGCGGCGAAGACGTCGAAACCACCCTTGCTCGTGAACGGGGTGCCGGCGATCAACTCGAGACCACTGGCGAAGTTGCCGGTGATCACGATGTGATCCGTGTCGGTGACGGCGATCGCGCGGAGATCGTCGGCTCCCTGTCCACCCATGCGTCGTGATCCCGCGTGGAAGCCGGTCTCGTCGAACTTCGCGAGGAACATGTCGTCGACGCCGACGGACGTGAACTCGGTTCCCCCGAAGTTGATGGTGCTGGCGAAGTTGCCCGCCACGACCACCTGGTTCGCGTTGGTCACCGCGATCGACGTCACCTCTTGCGAGGCTGTGTCACCGAAGAGCTTGCTCCACACATGGTCGCCGTTCGCGTCGAACTTCGCGACGAACGCGTCGTCCGAGCCCTTGCTCGTCAGCACGCCGCCGCCGAAGTCCACCGCGCCGAGCACGCGTCCGCCGACGTAGATCGCGCCGCTCTTGTCGATGGCGATGGCGTTCGCTTGTTGCAGGGCGGAGTCGCCGAAGCGTTTGGCCCAGACGACCTCGCCCTTCGGCGTGAGCTTCGCGAGGAGGATGTCGAGGCTGCCCGTGCTCGCGAGAGGGCCGCCGCCGAGATCGATCGTCCCGCCGAACCCGCCCACGATGACGATGTTGCCGTCGGGGGCGATCGCGACGTCCGAGATCAGCTGCATGGAGAGCGACTCACCGTACGTCTTCAGCCAGCCGTTTCCGAGTGGCGGGCATTCGAGCGCATCGGCGCCGTTGCACGCTTCATCCTCGGTCGTCAGGCAGTCCTCGGGCTGCGGCAGCACTTCGCCGCCGCACTCGCCGAAGCCCGTGCCGTTCGGCAGGCAAACCTGGATGCCCGGCTTGCACGTGCCGACGTCCTCGGTGCCGGGCGGGCCGCTGTAACAGGAGCGTTGCTCGTCGGGCGTGCACACGATGCCGCCGCCGCTGCCGCCCCCGCCGGCCGCGCCGCCCGTGCCCGAGGTCGAGGTGTCGAACGCGCGCTCCTCCGGCGAGCACGCCACGAGCGCCATCACGCCGAGCGAGGTGACGCCGGCGAGGGTGAACGAAAAGCGTTTCATTGCTTCGAACATGAAAGGATTTCCTTCAGGGCAAGAGACGCGCGAGGAACAGGAGCCCTTGCTGGGCGTTGTCCGGCGAGAGCGGGCCTCCGCCGAAATCGATCGACCCGTAGCTCAGGCCCGCGAGGATCGGATCGCCGGTCGGCATGACCCCGAGCGCGAGCACGCCGGCCGCCATGTCGGTCGTGTAGGTGCGCGAGCGCCGGTGGGTTCCGTCGAACTCGAGCTGCGCGACGAAGGGGCTCACCTGCGTGTTCGAGGTCAGCGGTCCGCCGCCGAAGTCGACCGTATCGCTGAACCAACCCGCGGTCACGATGCGGCCGTTCGCCACGCCGAGCCACATGCCCCAGTCGGAGATGGAGTTCGGTCCGCCCACGATCTTGCTCCACGCGAGCGCGCCGTCCGACGCGAGCTTCACGAGGTACGCGTTCGTCGCCATGGGCGCGGCTTCGAGCTTCGAGCCGTCGTCGAAGCTGATGACGCCCCCCATGCGCCCCGAGAGGACGAGCTCGTCGTTCGGCGTGACCGCGATGCCGAGGGCCTCTTGATCGGCGGCGTCGCCCCAGTGCTTCCCCCAGATGGGGTTGCCGTTCGGCTGGAGCTTGAGCGTGAACACGTCGTCGTTGCCGGCGCTCGTGAACATGCCCGCGACGCCGAAATCGACCGATCCGCTGAAGTGGCCGGCGAGGATGATGTTGCCCATCGTGTCGACCGCGAGGTTCACGATCTCCTCGAAGCCCGCGCCTCCGTAACGGCGCGACATCGAGTGAAAGCCCGAGCCATCGAGCCGCGCGACGAACAGGTCCGTGTCCACCGGGGCCGTGAGCGCGGAGCCGCCGAGGTTGATCGTGCCCTGGAACTCACCGCCGACGACGACCTGCCCGGCCGGCGTGAGCGCGAGAGCCGTCGCGCTTTGCGAGCTCGTGTCGCCGAAGAGCTTGGCCCACTCGACCTCGCCGCTCGGCTTGAACTTCGCGACGAGCGCGTCGCTGCTGCCCTCGCTCGTGAGCGTCCCATTGCCGAGATCGATCGCGCCGGAGACCGAGCCCGCGAGGTAGATCATGCCCGTGGCGTCGATCGCCACGCCGGCGCTCGTCTGCGACGAGGCGTCGCCGAAGCGCTTGCTCCACTGGTGCGTGCCATCGGCGCTGAACTTCGCGAGCAGGATGTCGGCGCCGCCCGTGGTCGCGAGCGGTCCGCCGCCGAGATCGAGCGTGCCACGAAGCTCGCCCGTGATGACGATGTCGTGCGTCTTCGGGTCGACCGCGATGGCGCGGATGAAGATCTCTTCGGCCGTGGAAAAACCCTTGCTCCACGCGAGATCGAGCGGCGGGCATTCGGCCGGATCCTCGCCGTTGCACGCCTCGTCCTCGGGCGTGAGGCAGTTCTCGGCTTGCGGCAGGATCTCACCGGAGCACTCGCCGAAGCCCGTGCCGTTCGGCAGGCAAATCTGGACGCCCTTCTTGCAGGCGCCGATGTCCTCGGTGCCGGGAGGTCCGGTGTAGCAGGCCCGCTCTTCGTTCTCCGCGCAGCCCATGCCGCCGCCCGTTCCGCTCGAGCTCGTCGTGTCGCCGAAGTCGCGCGCTTCCGGTGTACACGCGGCCGCTCCGACGGCGATGATCGAGGCCGCGCCGATCAAGGCGCCGAGGTGCCGCAAAGACCAAGCCAAACCCCTATGGATCCTGCCTATCATCGATCCGAGCATGCCATGGATCGACGCGCCTCGGATCAGCTGCGTGGGGCCCGTTTTCAGGGGGAGAGGCGTGCCAGAAACCCGCTCGCATCGACCGTGCTCGTGGTCGTGAACGCGCCGCCGCCGAAGTCGATCGAGCCCGCGTACGCGCCGCCGATCACGACATCTCCCTGCGGGCCGAGGTCGAGGGTGAGCGCGCCGTCGGGGCCCGGACCGCCGAAACTGCGCGAGCCGAGGTGCGCGCCGTCCAGCGTGAAGCGCGCGAGGAACACGTCGACGTTCTCCACCGCGGAGAGAGGCCCGCCGCCGAAGTCGATGCTGTCGTCGAAGAGACCCGCGGCGAAGATGCTCTCCGAGGTCGGATCCACGCGGAGCGAGACGCCGAAGGTGCCGGAGCCCTTGCCGCCGAACATCTGGCCCCAGACGATCTTGCCGGTCGACGAGTAGCGCGCGAGGAAGAGGCCGCGGTCGCCCTTCGCGTAGAGCACGGGGCCGTCGAGGTACAACGTGCCCGCGGCTTCACCCGCGACGATCACATCGCCGTTCGGCAACGCCGCGATCGCGAGCCCGCGTTGTGACCCGGTGTCGCCCGCGCGACGCGCCCAGAGGCCGGTGCCGTTCGCGGAGAGCTTGGCGAGGAAGACATCGTGGCCGCCGATGCTCGTGAGCATGTCGCCGGCGACGGGGCCGAAGTCCATCGTGGTGTCGAACGTGCCCGTGATGAACAGCGATCCCGTGGGGTCGACGGCGAGCCCGCCGAGCTCGTCGAAGCCCGTGCCGCCGAAGCGCCGCGAGAAGAGGTGCGTGCCCTCGGCGTCGAGCTCGGCCACGTAGATGTCGCTCGACCCCGCGGAGACGAGGTCCGATCCACCGAAATTGATCGTGCCGGAGGAGGTGCCGCCAAGGACGATGCGCCCGGACGGGGTGATAACGATCCGCTTGATGCGCTGGGCGTTCGCGTCACCGAAGCGTTTGGCCCAGGCGAGGTTGCCCTGCGCGTCGAGCTTCGCGACGAACGCGTCGTCGCTACCCGCGCTCGTCAGGACCTGTCCGTCGCCGAAGTCCGTGGTGCCTCGGATCGCGCCGCCGACGTAGATCGATCCGGCGGGATCGATGGCGACCGCGGTGGCCTCCTGGATCGCGGCGTCGCCGAAGCGCTTGCTCCATTGGGGTTCGCCGAGCGGGCCGAAGCGCGCGACGAAGAGGTCCTTTTCCCCTGCGCTCACGAGCGGTCCGCCGCCGAAGTCGACGACGCCGCGGAACGATCCGACGGCCACGACGTCGCCCGTCGCCGGATCGATCGCGACGCTCTCGATCGACTGCATGTCCGTCTCGCCGAAGCTCTTGCTCCACACGTGCTTGAACGCAGGCACAGGGATCGGTCCGCCGCCTTCGCCGCCCGTACCCCCCGCGCCGCCCACGCCACCGGATCCGCCCGATCCGCCAGCGCCGCCCGATCCGCCCGTCCCGCTCGTCACGCCGGGCCCTACGTCGGGCGAGCACGCTGCCGCACACGCCATCACCAGGCCGAGCAGCCCGATCCACGCGCCGTTTCGCATTTCAAGCCGCCTCGTACCCGTTTGCCGTTTCATGTCGCAAGGCATGAGCATCGCACAACGACGAGCCTCTTTGCGCGCGCCTCCGCCTTCGCTACGCACGGGCGCATGTCCGATCAATCCTCCCCCGTGAAAGTCGAGCGTCGCGGCGCCGTCGGCGTCCTCGTGATCGACCGCGCCGATCGTCGCAACGCGCTCTCGCGCGACACCCTCTACGCCCTCGGCCGCCTCGGCAGGGAGCTCGTGAGCGATCCGTCGGTCCGCGCCATCGTGCTCACCGGCGCGGGCGACAAGGCCTTCTGCGCGGGTGCCGATCTGAAGGAGCGTCAGGGCATGAGCCCCGACGACGTGCGCAAGCAGGTCGGCCTCTACCGCAGCGAGCTCGGGGTGCTCGATCGAAGCGAGAAGCCGGTGATCGCGGCGATCAACGGCGTCGCCTTCGGCGGCGGGCTCGAGCTCGCGCTGATCTGCGACCTGCGCGTCGCGGCGCCGCACGCCGAGCTCGCGCTCCCCGAGACCACGCTCGGCATCATCCCCGGCGCGGGCGGCACGCAGAGGCTGCCGCGTGTCGTGGGGGACGCGCGCGCCAAGGAGATGATCTTGCTCGGCCGGAAGCTCGGGGCGGCCGAGGCGCTCGCGTGGGGGCTCGTGAACCGCGTCTCGCCCGAGGGCACGAACGTCCTCGACGACACGATCGCCTGGATCGAGCCCATCGCGAACGGCGCTCCGATCGCGCAGAGCGCCGCGCTCCGGGCGATCGACACGTCCTACGAGGTACCGCTCGAGCTCGGCCTCGAGCTCGAACGTGTCTACTACGACGAGACGTTGCGCAGCGAGGATCGGCTCGAAGCACTGCGTGCGTTCGCCGAGAAGCGCAAGCCCGCCTTCCGCGGCGTGTAGCGGCTACACCCCATCCGTTGGATCTCGAAGCATCTGGATCTTGCTCTCCAGCCGCTTCGAGACCCACACCTTGTTGTGCTCGTCCACGACGACCGCGCCGCAGTCGTCGAGCTCCTCGCAGATCGACAGACCCTTGTCCGGGCCGAGGATGAAGATCGCGTCGTCGATCCCGTCGGCGGTGAAGGCGTCCTTGGCCCACACGGTCACGCTTCGGCTCTTCATCGCGGGGTAGCCCGTGCGTGGATCGATGATGTGGTGCCAGCGCTTGCCGTCCTTCACGAAGGCGCGCTCGTAGTCGCCGGCCGTCGAGAAGGCGTGGTCGGTGACGTCGATCATCGCGAAGTAGTCGTTCGGCCCCTGCCCGCGTGGATCGCGCACGCCGACGCGGTACGGCGAGCCGTCGGGCTTCTTGCCGCGCACGTACAGATCGCCGCCGGCCTGCACGTAGAACGACGCGAGTCCTTCGGCGGCGAGCACCTTCGCCGCGGCGTCGACGGCGTAGCCTTTGGCGATGCCGCCGAGGCTCACGCGCATGCCGGGCTTGCTCAGCATCACGCGGTGTGCGTCGTGGTCGAGCTTGATCTTGCGGTAATCGATGAGCGCGCGGGCCTTGTCGATGTCGGCCTTCGAGGGCACCTCCTCGACCTTGTTCTCGTCGAAGCGCCAGAGATCACGCATCGCCTCGAACGAGATGTCGAAGACGCCCTCCGATCGCTCGGCGACGGAGATGCTCTTCTTGATCACGTCGAACGTCTCGGGCCCGACGGCGACGGCCTGCTTGCCCGCGGCCTGGTTGATGCGCGAGATCTCGCTGTCGTCGCGCCACGTCGTCATGAGCCGCTCGAGCCTGCGGATCTCGGCGAGCGCCTTGTCGAGCTTCGACCGGATCGCCGCCTCGTCGAGCTCGCGCGTGGTGTACGTCGTGATCACGACGTGTGTGCCCATCGCCTTGTCGTCGAGCGTCACCTTCTTTGGATCGAACGGCGGCGGGCGCGGCGGAGCCGACGAGGATCGCGCCTCGGGCGTGGGCTCGGGCGGCGAGGACGTGTTGCACGCCGCGAGGGCGAGCGCGCCGAGGAGGAAAACGTGGCTCGTTCGCATCATGGCTCCCGCGTGATCCGCACGTAGACGTGCGACGGCGGGGCGATGCCCGTCTCCACGCGCACCTTGGGCATCCCCGGCGCGAGCGCCGCGACGAGCGCGAGCTCCTCCTCGTAGAACATGCGTCGGATCGAGGTCACGGCGTCGTAGTAGAACGTGTACGTCCGACCGTACAGGGCTCCGACGAGCGCCACGAGCCCGAGCGTGGTGAAGCTCCGCTCCCCGTCGATGAAACACGCGCCCACACGCGCGCGCCGCGCCGCCTCGCTCATCATCCGCGCGATCATTCCCGGCGGGAAATGGTGGATCGCCTGGGTGCAAGTGATCACATCCACACCCCGCTCCTCGAGCCCACCGAGCGCGAGCGCATCCTCGACCGAAAACCGCACCGAGAGCCCCCGCGCGGCCGCCTGCGCGCGCCCGAGCGCGAGGTACTCCTCCCGCAGATCACTCGCCTCGATCGCGACCCGATCCCCGAACCGCTCGGCGAGGTACAGCGAGAGCCCGCCGTGCCCCGCCGCCACGTCGTGCACGATCGGCCGCTTTCCCTCCGCGCTCGCCGCCTCCACGAGCGGATCGATCGCGGCCATCACCGTCGCGTAGATCCCGGTGCAGTGGTTGAACCGATCGAGCACGTCGAGCGCGTGGGTCCGCTCGTCCTCCGGGAAGCTCGGATCATCCATGAGCTCCGGTCGATCGCGATAGAGACGCGCGTCCACCGCATGGAGCAGCTCCGTGAGCCGCGAGCCTCCGTCTCCGTCGAGATCCATCGGCCGCTCTGCGCGCATCGTCGTCACGGCCTCGGCGACGAGCGTATCGAAGCGCTCGATCGCCGCGCCGTCGCCTTGGAGCACGGCGCTTTCGAGCGGGGCGATCGCGGGCGCGAATCGCTCGATCGTGCGGCGCATGGCTTTGTTGCGGTGCAGCGCGAGCGCGCCGCGAAGCGGCCCACGCACGTCGTGGCGACTCAGCTTGCGCATCACCGCTTCGAGGGCTGGATCGACGTGGCGGCGGAGGACCTCGGACAGCATCGAGGCGCGGGGCATGGAGGCGAGCTTAACGTATCCCGGCGCGACGTCGCGTCACGGGCGCCCCGCGCGAGAGGGCTGTATGCTGCACGATCGACCCATGCAGACGACGTCCGTCGATCGACCTCACAGGGAAGCCATCCTCGCGGCCGCTCGTGCCGTCGCGCCGATCGTCCGCGACGTCGCGTCGCGGATCTTCGCGCACCCAGAGCTACGGTTCGAAGAGACGCGCGCCGCGGGCTGGATCTGCGACGCCATCGAGGCCGAGGGTGTCGCCGTCGAACGTGGCACGGGAGGCCTCGCCACGGCCTTCCGCGCGCGCCTCGGCGACGGCGCGGGCCCGCGTGTCGCGATCCTCGCCGAGTACGACGCGCTCCCCGAGATGGGCCATGCGTGTGGCCACAACCTGATCGCCGGTGGCGCGCTCGGCGCGTTCCTCGCGATTGCGCGGGCGCGGCCGTCCTTCGCGGGCACGATCGAGATCATCGGTACGCCTGCGGAAGAGGGCGGCGGCGGCAAGATCCGCCTGCTCCAGGCCGGCGTGTTCGAGGGCGTCACGGCCGCGCTCATGTTTCACCCGTACGATTGCGACCTGCTCGCGCCGACGTCCCTCGCGAGCTACTGGCTCTCGCTTCGCTTCAAGGGGGTGCCTTCGCACGCGGCGATGGCTCCGTGGGAAGGCAAGAGCGCGCTCGCGGCGGCGCTCGGAACGATGCACCTCGTCGACGCGCAACGCGTGCAACTGCGGGACGGCACGCGCGTGCACGGCGTCGTCGTCGAGGGCGGCCAGGCGGTCAACATCATCCCGGAGCGCGCCGTGGTGGACTTCGCGGTGCGCGCGTCGTCGTTCGCCGAGCTCTCGATGGTGCGCGCGCTCGTCGAGCGATGTGCGCGCGGCGCGGCGATCGCGTGTGGTGTGGAGGTCGAGATCGAGGTGCGGGGCGGCTACAAGGACCTGCGCCCGAACATCCCGCTCGCGCGCCGCTTCGGCGAGCACCTCGCCGCGCTCGGCAGGCCTGCGCGCTTGGTCGACCCCGTACGCAGCATGGGCTCGACGGACATGGGCGACGTCTCGCACGTGATCCCATCGATTCACCCGCTGCTCGCGATCTGCGACGAGGGCGAGACGATGTGCCACGAGCACCCGTTCGCGCGATACGCGGACAGCGATCGAGGCGCGGATGCGATGATGGCGGCGGCGCAGGCGATGGCGCTCACGGCGCTCGACATCCTCGCGGACGCACCCTTGCGGGCGGCGATGACGTCTTATTTCGAGGGGAAGTTCGAGGGGAAGAACGGGCAGTAACGTCAGGCCGCGGGCGCGCGTTTGCTGTCGACCCCGGCGGCTTGCAGATCGTCGAGCATGCCCGTCGTGCCTTCGAGCGGGATGGCGCGGGCGAGGGCCACGCGCTCGAGCATCATCGCGAGCTCCAGCATGTTGCTCACGGGCGGCAGAAGCGCGCTCGTCCCGTCCCAGAGATCGAGCCCGATGCTGCCGCGCAGAACCGGTAGCTCCTGCCCCTTCTGGTCGGTCTTCGGGATGCGCACCTTGTCGATCTGCGACCAGCTCCAGCGCCGCACCCGCGGCACCCCGAACGAGAGCAGCTCGCGCAGCACGATGCCCTCCGGGTTCACCACCACGCCGCGCATTTGGTCACGCAAAACCCCGGCGATGGCGCTGCAGAACAGGATGATCGCGCACACGCTCGCGGGCATGATGCGATGGCGATCGTCCTCGACGACGTACTTGAAGAGCCAGCTATTCGTCGGGGCGTGCTGCCCGTAGACGATCGCGCCCGAGATGATCAGCGCGAACGCGAGGTAGGCGAGCCAGGGAAGGCGTTCCTTCAGCGGCGGCCCGAACGACACGGTGCTGTCCGGGCGATACGTCATGTCGAAGCCGGGAGGACGAGAAGGTCGCGCCATGCCCGCAGTCTACACGAGCCCGGCGCGAACCTTGGATCCGGCTAGAGCATCGACCGGTTCGATGCTTGGAAGATCGCGAAGCGATCTTCCCTCGGGGGGTGAATCGTCCGGGCTTTGCCCGGACGAGAGGGGGACGCGAGGCGTCCCCCTCGGGACAAAAGAGCTAGGACATCGAGCGGTTGCAAACCGATCGATGTCCTAGCGACTCACTGGCACTCCGAGGCCTTCGTCGGATTCGCGCGGAAATATTCGAGGCACCACGGGCTCAGCGCCGCGGTGAAGTCCGCGCACGGGATCTGGTCCGGCGCCGTGCCCGAGCGATCCGTCGCCAACGCTTCTTTGCAGGAGGCGCAGCACTTCTGCTTCAGGTCGGCTTCGCCCGCGGGCTTCGCGCCCTCGCCCTCTTCGGGTTTCGCCGCCGTCTCCTCGCCGGCCATGTCCTGGCCGCCCGTGTCCTTGTCGACGTCCGGCACCTCTGCCTGCTTGGGCTGGCTACACGCCGCGATGAGCAGGGATCCCGCGAAGAACAAGCCGACGAGCGCGCTCGAAACCTTCTTCATGGATCCGGCTTTATCGGAAGCCTGACCGGGAATCAAACGTGGTGTTCGTCGCGGCGCTTTGAGCGTGGCGCCCTCCTATAGCAAACTCGCCGCCATGCACGTGCACCTCGTGGGCGTCGCAGGGACGGGGATGGGCGCGCTCGCCGGGCTGTTCAAGGCCAGCGGGCACGACGTCTCCGGCTCCGACGTCGCCTTCTATCCTCCCATGGGCCCCGCCCTCGAACGCTGGGGCATCCGGCTCATGGAGGGCTTCGACCCGAAGCACCTCGAACCCCGCCCCGATCTCGTCGTCATCGGAAACGTTTGCCGTCCAACGAACCCCGAGGCGCGCGCCGCCCTCGACAGTGGCGTTCCGACGAAGAGCATGCCCCATGCGCTCGCCGAGCTCCTGCTCGCGCATCGCTCCCCGCTCGTCGTCGGCGGCACTCACGGCAAGACCACGACGAGCGCCCTCTGCGCGTGGCTCCTTCACGAAGCCGGACGCGACCCGGGCTTCCTCATCGGCGGCTTGCCCAAGAACTTCGACGCGAGCTTCCGCGTCCCCGGCGACGTGGCCCGCGGCGGCCGTTTGCCACTCGTCACGGGCGAAGGCATGTCGCGCAGGAAGACGCCGTTCGTCGTCGAGGGCGACGAGTACGACACGGCCTTCTTCGAGAAGACCCCCAAGTTCTGGCACTACCGGCCCGAGGTCGCGATCCTCACGTCGATCGAGCACGACCACATCGACATCTACCCGGACGAAGCTTCCTACCTCGCGGCCTTCCGCGGCTTCGTCGAGCGTGTCCCCGAGAGCGGCCTCATCGTCGCGGCCGCGGCCGATCCGCGCGTCGTCGACGTCGTCCGCGCCTCGGCCCGCGCCGAGGTCGCGTGGTTCGCCCTCGAAGGCGACGACACCCATGGACAGCCGCCGCACTGGCTCGCCGCGCCTGCCGAGGTCGACGAGAACGGCCAGTCGTTCGACCTCTACGCCGGTGGTGTTTACGCGGGCCGCGCCGCGCTCACGATCCCCGGCCGCCACAACATCCGCAACGCGCTCGCCGCCGCCGCCGCCGTTGCCCAGGGCTTCGGCGTACCGCTCTCCACGGTCCTCTCGGCGCTCGCGACCTTCCAGGGCGTTCGCCGCCGGCAGGATCTCCTCTACGAAGTGCGCGGCGTCCGCGTCTACGACGACTTCGCGCACCACCCGACCGCCGTCGACGAGACCCTGCGCGCGCTCCGCGCCCGCCACACGAGGGGCGCGCTTTACGCCGTGTTCGAGCCGCGCAGCGCGACAGCCTGCCGTGCTCTCCACCAGGAGCAGTATGCGAGCTCGTTCGACGCGGCTGACGTCATCGTCCTCGCTCCGCTCGGCCGTCCCGAGATCCCCGAGGCCGAGCGGCTCGATCTTCGCGCGCTCGCGACGGCGCTCGAAGCGCGGGGCAAGCGCGCTCTCACGCCTGCGTCCGTCGACGAGATCGTCACGCTCCTCGCGCGGGATGCGCGGGCGGGCGACACCATCGCGCTGCTCTCGAACGGCGCGTTCGGCGGCATTTACGACAAGCTACGGGGAGCGCTCGCGCCATGAAGAGCACGACGACGGGCGAGCGCGCGCAGTTTGCCGCCATCGCGCAGCTCGTGGCCGAGGAGGCGGGCGCGCTCGTGAGCGCCGGCTTCCGTTCGCGCCCGCCCGTCGAGTCGAAGGGTCCTTCCGACCTCGTCACCGAGTACGACCGCGCGAGCGAGGACATGATCGCGATGCGCCTCGGCTCGCTCGCCCCCGGCATCCCCGTCGTGGGCGAGGAGCGCGGCGACGGCTTCGCGCCGATGGCCCTGCGCAGCGGCCTCGTCTGGTACGTCGACCCGCTCGACGGCACGACGAACTTCGTGCACGGACACCCGTTCTGGAGCATCTCCGTCGGCCTCTTCGACGGCGACGAGCCGATCGCGGGCGCGGTCGTGGCGCCTGCGCTCGGCCTTCGCTGGAGTGGGTGGGTGGGCGAGCCCGTGAGCGTCTCGGGCCGGCCGGGCCGGCATGGCGAGGCGCGGCGCAACGGTCAGCGATGTGGCGTGAGCCCGACGATGCGGCTCGAGGACGCGCTCGTCGCGACGGGCTTTCCGCCGATCCGCAACGTCGCGCCTGCGAACAACTTTCACTCGTTCATGAGCGTGAAGCACGTGGTGCAGGGCGTGCGCCGTTGCGGCAGCGCGGCGATCGACCTGTGCATGGTCGCGGACGGGACGTACGACGGTTACTGGGAGCGGAAGCTCAACATCTGGGACGTCGCGGCGGGCTGCGCGATGGTGCTGGCGGCGCGGGGAAGGATCACGTCGCTGGAGGGCGGGGTGCCGAACTATCACGAGGGGCACATCGCCGTTTCGAATGGGCACCTGCACGACGCGTTGGTCGAGGCGATCAACGCGTAGAGGCTGCGTCTCAGCGCTTGCGGCGTCGCGCGACGAGGGCGCCGAGGGCCGCGAGGGCCGCGAGTGCACGCCCGGGGTGTTTCGAGGGGCCGCCCGTGGTGGTGCAACCGCTGTCCCCGGGCTCCGAGCCGCCCGTTCCCGCGGAGCCGCCAGCGCCGCCGATACCGCCAGCGCCGCCCGAGCCGCCAATACCGCCCGAGCCGCCAGCGCCGCCCGAGCCGCCAATACCGCCGGAGCCGCCCGCGCCGCCCATACCGCCCGAGCCACCCATTCCGGCATCACCGCCCGAGCCGCCCATACCGCCCGAGCCACCCATTCCGGCATCACCGCCTGAGCCGCCGATACCGCCGGAGCCACCGGAGCCACCGATACCGCCCTCGCCGCCCGCGCCGCCCATACCACCCGCGCCGCCCATACCACCCGCGCCACCGCCGCCATCCGGCGTCACGCCGCCCTCGAAAATCTCCGCGCTCGCGTGGGCGGCCGGGTCGCCGTCTCCGGAGGAGCAGCCCTCCTGCATTCCTCCGAAGACCAGCACACGATTGCCTTCGAGCCTCACGGCGCCGGCATAGGTGCGCGATGTGCTCATGCTCGGCGCCGGCCTCCAGTCATTCGTCTCCGGGTTGTACACGGCGGCGGTGTCGAGAGGGCAATCGTTGCCGCCGGTCCATTCTCTGCCGCCCACGAGCAGCACCATTCCATTTCCGAGCCGCATCGCCGTGTGACGCCGACGCGCGACGTCGAGCGGACCCGTCACCGTCCAATCGTTCGTCGCCGGATCGTACACCTGCGCGTGCGGCACGTTCCGCGCGCCTGCGACCAGCACCCGGCCATCGGCGAGCAGCGTCGTCGTGAAATCGGCGGGCGGCATGAGCAATGCCTGCGTCGACGTCCATGCATTCGTCGCCGGATCGAACCGCTCGGCGCCGTCTCCGCTCACCACGAGCACCCGGCCGTCGTCGAGCCCCGTCGCCTGGTGTTTCGCATGCGCGAACATGAGCGTCCCCGCCGGGGAAAACATCCCCGTCGCCGGATCATAGATCTCCGCCGTCGCCGGGTTCCCATTGCCGCCGGTCACCAGCACCTTTCCTCCCGAAAGGACGACCGCCGAATGCCCCGAGCGCGCCACGCCGAGCGAGCCCGTCACGCTCCACGTTTTCGTCGCCGGGTCGTAGAGCTCCGCGGCCGCCGTCCCGCCGCCCACCAGGAGGATTCGCTCGTCGGGCAGCCGAGCCAGCACGAGGCCGCTATCGTGGTGCGCCGCCATGGCGCCGGTCATCGCCCACGTATTGCTCGCCGGATCGTAAAGCTCCGCCGAGGACGGGGCATCGCCGCCCACCACCAGGATCTCGCCGGTCGAGACCCGGACCGATTTCGCATGCCGGCGCAAATGCAGGAGCTGCGCGGCGTCGCTCCATGCATTCGTCGCCGGATCGTAAATCTGCACCGTGGGGTTATTGTCCCAGTCGTTGTTGATTCCTCCGGCGATGAGCACGCGACCATCGGCGAGCTCGGCCCACGTGCCCTCCTGATGCGCCATGGACATGCTCCCGGCCGGCGTCCATCCGGATTGGCAGCCGACCGGCGCATCCCCGACGCAGGCGCCCGCCTGGCATACTCCATTCGCCGTGCAACCGTCGGCGCTGCCGCAGGTTGCCCCGCTCAGCGGGGTGCACGTCCCGTCCGCGGACGCGCCCTTGCTCACGGAGCAGGCGTCACACGCGCCCGCGTCGCACGCGGCATTGCAGCAGACGCCGTCGACGCAGAAGCCGCTCGCGCATTCGCCGTCGAAGAGGCAGGCGGCGCCATTCGTCGCGAGGCGGAGCGACTCGACGCTCGCCGTGCCGCCGCCGGTGACGAGCACCCGCCCGTCGGCGAGCTCCGTGGCGCTGTGCCCGCCGCGGTTCGTATTGAGGAACCTGCCGAGCGACCAGGTTCCGGTGGCCGGATCATAAAGCTCCGTGACCGCGCCGCCCGTGACCAGCACCCGACCATCGGCGAGGCGCGTGGCCGTGTGCGTGTAGTGGGTCACGTTCATCGGCGTCGTCTCCGTCCAGGCATTGCTCGCCGGATCGTAGAGCGCCGTGCCGCGGTTCTCCGCGGTAAAACCCTCGCCGCCGTAATCGGTGTAGCCGCCGGTGACGAGCACCTTGCCGTTGTCGAGCAGCGTCGCGGTATGGCCCTCGCGGTTCTCGATGACGCCCGCGAAGGTCCACGTATCCGTGGCTGGATCGTAGAGCTCCGTCGTGCTGGTGGAGACCCCATCTTCGGCGCCGGCCACCACGAGGACCTTGCCATTCGGGAGCAACGTCGCGGGATGGTAGCTGCGGATGAACTCCATGGGGGCGGCGCTGGTCCACGTGTCCGTGGCAGGATCGTAGAGCTCGGCGGTGGAGAGCGTAACCCAGTCGTACTCTCCGCCAGCCACGAGGACGTTTCCATTGGGCAAGAGCGTCGCGGAATGCCCTGCGCGGGGCTCGAGCATGGGCGCGACGCTGGTCCACGTATCGGCGACCGGATCGTAGAGCTCGACGGCGCTCGTGTTTCCGCCGGCCACGAGGACGTTTCCGCTGGGCAAAAGCGTCGCGCTATGGTGCGTGCGCGTCGTGCTCATGGACGCGACGAGCGTCCATGCATTCGTGGCGGGATCGTACACCTCGGCGGTCTCGCTCCCGCCGCCGGCCGCGAGGACCTTCCCGTTCGGGAGCAGCGTGGCCGTGTGCCGATTGCGCGCCACGTTCATCGGCGGCAGGACGTCCAAGCGCGGGGCGGTGAGCGCCGCGGCGGACGTCCCGAGGGGTTGTGCCATCGGCGGATCGGCGCGGTTGCAACCGAGCGACCCTCCGAGCGGCAATAGACAAAGGAGCGAAACGAGGCGACGGATCAAAGTGGTTCGCATGGGATCGAGATACCGGAGTCCTGGCTTCGAGCGGAACGGAAAGCATGGAGCCGACCGCTTGTGTGTCCGTGGGATCCGGCACTTCTGCCCGCGTTTGCGTGATTCCTCCCACCGTGCAGCTTCCGTTCCGGCCCGTGTTCGGACTGGAGTGTTGGTCCTGGAAGTGGTAGGGTGGGCTCGTTCCCTCTGCTGTTCTCCGTGAGGTGATTGGCAATTGAATCCCGAGTAAGCCTGAACCAGGGGCCCACTACGCTGTCGTGGTGAGCTAGGCCCGAGAAGTCATCGGGAAGCCTAAAGCGGCACATCGGGCACCCACCTAGCCGCAAGCTAGGGGTTCAAGCCATCAACCCACGATTACGGCGGTAAGGAACTCTTCTTCGAGCCCGGCGAGAGCCGGGCTCTTCTTTTTTGTCTCGAACGTCGGGGGATGCCGGGCTCGGGGGTTCTGCTTTACCCCTCGCCACCGGCCGGGCCTGCGGCCCCGTCCTCGGATTCCTCGTCGTCGCCGACATCGAGCCCGTCGTCGGTCTTGTCCTTGAGGAAGAAGAGATCTTGCGTCTGCTTGTCGCGCGGGAAGGCGGCCTTGATGCGATTGGCGACCTCGGCGAACACGTCGAGAAACTCTTCCTTTGCGAGGTTCCGCGCGGCCCGCGCTTGCGCCGCGGCCTCCATGCCGAGCCTGCGCGCTTCGAGCGCCTGTTCGTAGCGGTGCCGGAGGGAGGTGATCTTGTCGAGCTCGGCCGAGCCGGCGGGGTAGATGGCGGCGATTTCGGTATATCGACCTTCGAGGGCGCGCATTTCCTTGATCTGCGTGCCGCCGACGGGCTTGATGATCGGCGTGGAGCCGCCGGGGAACAGGGTCGACACGATACGACCGCCCGGGCGACCATCCTCGATTTCGGCGCGCTTGAGAGCGAGGCGAACGATCTGGTCGGCGAGCCTGTCGGCGAATTTCACCTCGACCCGGATGACGATGAGCTCTTTGATCTTCTGGCCGTAGGCCTGCTCGCGGGCGAGGAGCGCGTTCGTGGCGTCCTCGAGCTTGACGGCGAGGCCGGCCAGGGCGGCGACGTCGGAGAATTTCGCGAGCATGGTCCGCGTGTAGAGGCTCTTGAGCTCGCAGCGGGTGGTGGGCGTCTTGGCGTTGGGGAGTACCGACAAGGCTTGTCTCCTGGTTGGTTGGTAAGGCGGGCATCAGAAGTGATGTGAGCGAGGTTGTCAAGGACGGATACGGGTGGCTTGGAGGGGAGGCGGGGGAAGGGGAGGGCGCGGGAACGTGACTTGAGGCGGCGCGGTGGGGTGGCGAAGGGGGTGGAGGTGTTGCTTGGGGCGTGTCCACGGCGTGGCGGAGGGAGAGGAAACGTGGGGGGATACACGTTTGCGGCGTGGCGGAGGGTGCGGAAACGTTGCTGCGAGCCTGGCTGCGGCGTGGCGGATGTTGCGGAAACGTTGCCGAGGGCTTGGGGGCGGCGTGGCGGAGACGGCGGCGGCGTTGCGGGGAAGGAGGGGATGAGGGGGACGGGGCGAAAGCAAGGTGGAGAGGCGCTTGTCGTCGGGTGTCTTCTGTCGAAAACTCACAACCTGCCCTCCTGCTAGCTGCGAGCTGTCGCCCTCGTGAAACGAAGAGGAACCGATACGAGGCCTTCGATGGCGGTATTCTGCCATTTCGAGACGAGTGTATTCTCACCGGACGAGCGGGTAACCCACCTTGACCCGCGGGCAAACCTGGTGTAGCCGGCGATCATGTTGCGGATTGGCGCGCTCGTGAGCGCATCGCTCCTCATGGCTCCCGGTTTGGCGCGGGCTGCACCTGGGGGTTCTGTCTCTTCTGGAGAGCGCCGGTCGCGTCTCGATTCTGCATTGTCCATTGGAGCCGGACCAGCCCTTCAACTCGGCGGGTACCTGCCCAACGTGCTCAGTGTCGGGGGGACCGCGACATTCATGTTGCGCAGCTTCGGGGACGATGGGTGGGGTGGCGGTATCACCTTGACCTTTACCTACCTCCGGACCGTTACGCCTGCGACACTCTACGGTGCGGAGGTCGAGGGCGCCTACGCCAACGGTTCCGTCGGCGCCTGTATCCGGCGCATCGAGCCATTCGGATTTTGCGGTGGGTGGCGGATGCCTGGAGGCGCGTACTTCCCTCGAACGCCCGGCGCGACGTGGGAACATGGGTGGAGAACGGGCGGGTCGTTTTACGCGGGTGTCGATTTGCTGATCACGCTGGCCGACCGTCTCTCGCTCCGACCCATCCTCACCTTGGACGCCTATGGTTGGCCGACGCGGATCATCGTGAACAAGCGCAGCGACGCGGAGTGGCGGTCGTTTCCGCTCTTCGCGACTCTGTCCATGGAGCTGACCTTTGACTTTCGGACGCGGTACGCGGCGACGCCGCAGTTGAAGTGAGAATCGATGATGAAGCACTCGTATCAGGCGCTATTTTGTTGTGTTTTGACGCTCGCAGGGTCCGGTTGTGATGGCCCAAGGGAGCCCGTGGTCATCTATACGTGCGAGAACCCGGACCTGGACCACAAGGACAAGGACGGTAACCCCGATCCTTGCCACGAGAACGACGAAAAGAAGCCCATGGCCTGCGGGGCGGCGTGCGCCGACGTGGTCCTGGGTGTCAAGGCGGTCCCGGTGGCGCTCTGGTTTGGCAAAGAGCGCGCGTTGCCTGCGTGCCCGAAGAGCATGCCCAAGGCGGACTTCAACGGCGGCGCGGGCATCCTGGCGCCGTACGCGTGCCCGGAGTGCCGGTGCACCGAGCCGGTCTGCACCTTCGGGCCCGTCGTCGCGCTGGGAGGCGACGCGTGCACGGGTCCGGTCCTCGGCGCGGCGGATCCTCCGCCTGCATGGGACGGCGCTTGTCAAACGTCCTCGATCCCCATCTCGAACGTCGGATCCTATTCCTTCGAGCCGACCGGGGTCACCGGATGCGCCGTCGCGGAGGATCCGCTGCCCCCACCGCCGCATTTCGGCTCGTCGTCGATGTGGGAGACGACGGCGCGGGCGTGTCGCCATGCAGACGACGCGATGTGTCCGCCTGGCGAGCCCTGCGGCATTCGCGAGGAGGAACTGCCGTCCGGGTTCCGCTCGTGCGTGCGGCTCGAAGGCGCGACCCCGGAGGGGGCAGCTTGCCCCGCGGGTTTTCCGGAGTCATTCGTGTTTTACGCGGATGTCGACGAGGGGCGTGAATGCACGCCGTGTGAATGCGCGCCGGCGGGGGATGCAGTGTGCTTGTCGGTCGTGAGCCTGCACGAGCAGGCGGATTGCGGGGATGCGCCGATGATCGCGGCGCCGGTGGACGAGCTGGGCTCCTGCGCGGATCCGGGCATGGCTTACAACGGACAGGGGGTCGCGGCTTCCTGGGTCCAGAACGAGCCCGGGACGTGCATCGCCTCGGGCGGCGCGGTGACCGGGGAGATCAAGGCGATCGAGCCCGCGGTGTTCTGCTGCAAGTCGGTACACGGTGACGAATCCCCGGGACGCCCCCCGGGAGACTCTTCACCCTTCTAGGGTACAGTGCTCGCCGGCTCCCCCGCCGCGTTCCTCAGCTGTCTGTCTCATGGTAAGGTTCGACAGGTCGACCGACATGAGCGCGAACAGGAAGGCACCGCGAGAATACCTTTGGCGCTTCGGCGCGGTGGAGCTGGGCGCGTCGATCGCGCTGGGCGGCGATGTCCGCCTCGAGCTCGACCCACGGACGACCGTCCTGGTCGGCAAAAATGGAGCTGGTAAGTCAGCCATTTTCGACAAATTTCTGGCGGGATCGTGGGGGGCATCTGGAGTCGTGCAGGATGCGGTGCCTGATCCAGGTCGCTTCGCCGTGGAGATTAACCACAAGAGAGTGCCGAACTCCGCCGTCCGTTACGAATGTCGCTGGAAAACCATGGATGACGAGGGGGGCGTCGAGAATCCTCTCGACGCCGAGAAAGCAGACCGCTACGCCGAGATCGAGGAAACGTGCTCCTTCGTCGAGCCTTCCTTGGGCGAGAAAGTGCTCTGGACACTTCAAGATGGTCGTCTCGTCAGGAATGACGGAACCACGGACGTCCTCCCGCGCGGTCGCGGACTCCTCAACTGGTGGATTGCGAGCAAGAGCTCGTTCTCCTTCAACGCGATGGTCGAGCCGCTCTTCGAACTGTTGTTTCGCGTGTGGTCCGTACGTGCCGGCGTGCCGCGTGCAAACAGAGATCGTGAAGTCGCTATCGTGCCGCACCCATGGCCGTTTGGTAGAACTAGGCTTCAACGGCGTTACGAGCATATATCACCCGGAGTTCGCCAGCTCGTGGATACGCTTGCGACTTGGTACGAGTCGGAGCGGGGGCGCCTGGACGAGCTCGGCGAGGTGGGTCGGCGACTGGGGCTCTTGAACGATATCAAGGTCAGGCTTTTCGACAATCCCGAGCACGCAGCGGACGTACGGGCACCCCGAAACTTGGCAAGCGTCTCGGTGGACAACGTTGACGTGGGCCTCCTGTCGGACGGAACGCAGCGTGTGCTCCAGATCCTCATGGCGCTCATCCAGCCGGATCGGACGCTGTTACTCCTGGAGGAACCAGAAATAGCCGTTCACCCGGGCCTTTTAGGGCGGCTTCTCGAAGAGATCGAGGCGTACTCCGCGGACAAGCAGATCGTCATCTCGACCCAGTCACCGCAGGTGGTGAGCTGGGCGAAGCCCGACGCGCTCCGGCTGGTCGAACGGAGAAGCGGAACGACCTACGTTCGTGGGCTCGACGCCGAGGAGCAGGCACAGGTCGAGCGTTATCTCGAAGACGAGGGGACGCTCGGAGACTACCTCTACTCGGGTGCAATCGATGGCTGAGCAGACCATCGGCATCCTGGCGGAGAGCGAGAATGATTGCAAAGTGATGGGCACACTCGTGCGGCGCATCCTCGCAGAGGCCCAGGTCGATTCACGTTATTACAACATCATTCATCGTGCCGGGAGTGGGTGTGCCGGTTTACGGCAGAAGGCAGAGCGATGGCTTCGCGAGTTGTCCGCGCGGGGCTGCCGGATCGTCATCCTGATGCACGACAGAGACCGGCATGACGAACGCGAGCTACGCAAGAAGCTGAGCGCCTACCAGGTCCCCTCCAGCGTCGAGTATCACGTGTGTATCCCTGTCGAGGAGATCGAGGCCTGGTTTTTCTCTTGTGAGAAAGCATTGCAGCTCATCTGTGGCGATCGAGAACTCCCGCAAGAACTCCCCCACTTGGTTCGTGACCCCAAGGAGCGGCTCATCGAAGCATCCCGAGCCGTGCCCGGCCGGCCCAGGTACACGCCGAACGACGGCGCGCGGATCGCCGAGGTTCTGCAGCTCGATGTCTGCGCCAAACGATGTCCCGCCTTCCGGGAAATGCGTCTTTTCCTGCAAAAGCTCTGGAAGGACGCGCATCGAGGGCAATGACCGATGTCAACGCTACCATGTCGCCGACGTGCGCCTGATCCGACGAGCTGAGACGGTCGCCCACCTCCCCCGCAATCGCCATCCCTGACGACCGACGGAAGGTACGAAAAGGGAAAGAGGAGAGTGGCGGGGGCGCGGCGGGTCGCTGCTTTCCTGTCGTTGACGCCGCCTGGACGTCCCCGCACCGTCGCTCCATCGCCCGGATGGCCGCCCCGCTGTGGGGGTGAGGGCCGGACCATTCCGAGAGATGGGAGCGGTTCATGCGACGATCGACTCTTGGGGCTCGCCTTTGGCATTCCCTCGTCACGGCGGTCGCCGTCCTGTGTTTCGTTTTGCACTCGTTCGGGTGCGCCCCCTCGCGCGATCCCACGATGGCGCGGATCTTCGAGGCGCCGAACGTCGTCCACGTCTGTGTACGTCCACCGAACGTACCGAAAGACAAGCGAATTTGGGGGCTCACCGCCGACGGCACGCCCTTCTTCGGGGTCCGGGAGGTGGACCGCGCGAGAGGCAATGGCAGCCCCATCTATGTTTTCGACCAGGACGCGCCTGCCGCGAGCGCGAGGCTTTTACCGATTCCGTACAACACGCTCGAATGCCCGGCGAGGACCCCGCCGAAGCCTCGCGTCGCCGCGGCGACGGAGAAGGCCAAAGAGGCTGAGGAGAAGAAGGACGAGGGCAAGAAGGCCGAGCGGCCGAAGCCGCTGCCGCGACCGATCGCGAGGCCGCCGGAGGAGCAGCGGTGCGCGGCGTATCGGGAGCCGGGCCAGACGCGGAGACGGAGCGGGACGGGCGCACGTGTTTGCACGAGGGTGCTCGTCAAGTGGCGCTGCGCGAAGCAGGCCGTCGCGGACAAACGGCCGCCCGCGGCCGAGCCTTGCCCCGTCCACGAGCCCGAGCCGAGGGAGTTGCCGGAGAGCGCGGCCCAGGCGTATGAGGACTGGGGACTCAGCCGTGCGGACACCTCCGCGCTCGCGAAAGACCGAGCCAGGGAGTGCCTCGAGGGGCTTTGCCATGCCCGGCATCCGAACTTCGTTCCGAAGTCCAAAAAGAAGCCCGCCGAGACGAACAACGGGCAGTCGTTGTCAACGGGGAGTGGCTCGCCGCAGCCGGCGCCGAAGACGACGACGGTCAAGACGACGACGAAGCCGGTCCCCGCGAAGTCGAACGGCGCCAAGTCGAACAGCGCGGCGGCGGGGCAGGCGGGCAGCGGGAGCGCGGCGGACCCTCCACCGCAGGCCAAACCGAAGCGGGGAGGCGAGACGCCGGCGGCGGCGCGGGGACGGCAGGTGCATGAGGAGTTCAAGAAGAAGGTCGAGGCGAAGCAGAAAGAGGGAAAGGATTGGAGGCCCAACCCGCGTATCAAGTTGGAGGATGGGACGGAGCTGAGGCCCGACGCGCTCACGCCCAAAGGGAATCCGATCGAGCTGAAGCCGAACACGCCGACTGGCAAAGCAGCGGGCAAACGCCAGATCAAGAAGTACGAAGACGCTACAGGCCAGAGGGGACGTGTGATCTATTATGACCCATAAGCGAGCCCTACAGAACAGAATGAGCCACATCTTCAAGACGTGGGTCACGCCCGCGCTCCACGCGGCGGGCTTCAAGAAACGAGGGATCGTGTACGTGCGAGATCTGGGGAGCGTCCAGCACCTCTTCAATCACGAGAGTGACCACCTCAACACGGCCGACAAGTACAGCTTCACAACGAATTGTGGGATTCACGTGCCAGGGGTCAGAGGTACCTTCGGGAACTGCGTCGAACCCAAGGCGGTTGACGCAGCGTACGGGCTCCTGAACGTGAGACCCGGAATGCTGACACCGACGGGCGACTCGTGGTGGGAGCTCACGTCCAGCGATGGGCCCGAGAAGGACGACGAGGTAGGGCAGGAACTGCGGAAGCTCGTGGAGACCGCGGCCTTGCCGTTCTTCGATCGGTTCCGGGACGAACGCGCGGTCGCGGAGTTCCTCTCGCAGCCCCGCAGGAAGGAAGACCGACACGTCATGCCCTTTGCCGATACATTCGAGCTCTGCTACGCCGCGATCCTCTGGAAGCGGCTGGGCTGCAAGGACAAGTGCCGCGAATGCATCGAGCGGGAGAGGTCGAAGACCAAGAAGCGCTATAGCTCCCTGCCCGAGAAGTTCCTGGCGCGCTTCTCTTGCGATGACAACTGACGTTTCGGGAAGAGTGCATTCCAGCCCCATTCGTTCGATTCATGCAAGGGCGTGAAAGGATCGAATGCTCGAGCGCTACACCAAGACGGGGCCCGAGCGTCCGCGGCGGCCCCCTTCGCCTGTGATACATCCAGTGTCATGGCCGATACTCCGAGCTTATGGGTACCCGGACTCACCACGCTCGACACCCCCTTCGACATCATCCCCGACATCGCTCGGTTCGAGCCGCCCGACATCATCTCCTTTCGCCTTGCCCGCGAGATCAACGTCGAGGAGACCGCGCGGATCATGGCCTTCGTCCGGGAAGCGGTGCCCCAGACGGGCGCGCTCTTCTCGATGACGGACGCTTCGGTGCACCTCCCGCGCATCAGCATCGCCGCCGCCGTCGAGTTCAACCGACAGTTCAACCCGCGTCTCATCCGCGCCGCCGCCGTCGTCGCCGCGGATTACCGCATGCGCGTGCTCTCCGAGACGCTCATCCGCGCCGCCCGTCTCCTCAAGCTCGAAGTCGCAAAGTCCCCCGTCCGCTACTTCGACGACCACGCCTCCGCCCGCGCGTGGTTCGGCGAGCTCCGAACGGGCCCCGCCTGACCGATCACTCCTCCACCCCTGTCAAGTAAAACCCGTTGTTGGACCGCCCCCATAGACGCCTCGCGCCGCCTCCATTCATGTCTCGAACGGCGAGGAGGCTTCCTTAGGCAATGGATGGGTACTCACGGAAGCCGAACCTGCGTTCATGAGGGGCTCGCAAGGTGACGCCTGCGTCCCGGCGCTCGTGATACAATCTGTGTCATGGCCGATACTCCTACCTTGTGGGTACCCGGGCACACATCCCTTGACGCCCCCTTCGACATCGTCCCCGAGCTCGCGCGGTTCGAGCCTCCCGATGTGCTCGTCTTCTGCCCTGCCCGCGAGATGACGACCGCGGACGCCGGACGCATCGCGGGCTTCGCGGTGGACGCCGCGCGGCGGGCCGGCGGCCTCTTCACGGTCTCGGACCTCTCGAAGTCGCTGGGCCACATGAGCATCAGCGCCGCCATCGAGTTCAACCGCCAGTTCGACACGAGCTTCATGCGCGCCGGCGCCATCGTCGTCGCGAGCTACCGCATGCGCGCGATCTCCGAGACGCTCGTTCGCGCCGCCCGCCTCCTCAAGCTCGACGTCGCCAAGGCCCCCGTCCGCTACTTCGAGGACCACGCCTCCGCCCGCGCCTGGTTCGACGAGCTCCGCACGAGCCCCACCTGACCGCTCACTCCTCCGCCCCTGTCAAGCAAAACCCGTCGCCGGGCCGCCCTCACACGCGCCTCGCGCCGCCACCCCTCTGACGCTTCTGACGCTCGCGCGACCGGCTCCGCGTGCCGTCCTTCCTGGCGGCTTTTCTTTTCCGTTTGCCCTGCCATTCCGGTAGCTTCCCCCTTCCGATGGACACGTTCGACACGCTCGTTTCCAAGGCGAAGGCGAGCCAATCCGGCCGCCTGCGCGGCCTGCTCCGCCGAGGAGCCGTCGCGCTCGTGCTCTTGACCGTCCCAGGCGTTGCGTTTGCCGCCGTCACTGCCAAGGGCAAGCTGAGCGGGGCCGACAAGCTCCTGAACCCCGTGTGGAACGAGGCGAAGGACCCGAACGCTCGTCGCTACACGTTCCGCGAGCCGTCTCCGACGGTGCGCCCCGACGTGCGTACCCTCACGGGGCATCTGCCGAAAGAAGTCGCGATCGTCGCGCTCGGCGACAAGGGCACGCCCGCGAAGGTGCCCGTCACCGTCAGCATCGGCGGCGGTCGCATGAGCCCCGTCACGATCGTCGTGCCCGAGGGCCAGCAGATCAACTTCGAGAACAAAGACCCGTTCCCGCACAAGATCTACGACACCGGGAACAAGGGCCTCGGCGCCGTCGAGACCGCCGGCGGCAAGAGCCGCTCCTGGACGCCGCCCGCGGCCGGCAAATACGAGCTCCGCGATCAGCTCGCGCCCAGCGTCCGCGCCTGGGTCGTCGTCGAGCCCCGCGCGATCGCCTCGACCTACCCCGATCGCAAAGGCGACTTCGCGATCGAGCTCGAGCCCGGTCCGCACAAGCTACGCGCTTACTTCAACGGCGAGCCCGTGGGCCAGGAACTCGATGTGACGATCACGCCCTTCCCGACCGAGCAGCCCCTCAAGGCGCCGCTCGTGGTCGGCGAGACCCCGAGCAAGTGAAGGCGGAGACGAGAAGATGATCCTGTCCCGTTTCTGGTATCTCGCCCTCGCCATCATCGCCGGCTTCGCGGCGTTCATCCTCATGCTCGCCGCGCAGATGTACAACCGCGCCGGCCTGCGCGCGATGAGCGACTCGCTCGCCGCCGACTCGAGCGCCGTCGGTTGGTATCTCAAAGACGACGCGCGCAACCGGTCGAGCGCGCTCATTCCGATCGCGCTCTCGCCCGAGCTGCGCACGCAGCTCTCCAAGGCGTCGGGCGAGCCGAAGCTCTCGCGCGAGGTCATCTCGGAGGGCCAGAAGGCGCTGAAGAAGCTCGCCACCGAGGTGCCGGCAGACCTCACGTTCGACGCGCTTCGCGCCGTCGACGCGAACGGCCGCATCATTGCCGCGGTCGGCGTCGTGAACGACCTGCCCATCGAGGACGCGGATCTCGGCGGCTACCCCGTCGTCGCCGACGCGCTGCACGGATGGATCCGTGACGACGCGTGGGTCTCGAAGGGCCGCATCTACCGCGTCGTCACGCGCCCCGTCGAGGCGGAGGTCAACGGCGAGCCCGTCGGCGCCGTCGTCGGCATCAAGATCGTCGACGACAGGTTCGCGCAGGGCGTCTCGAAGCGCACGGGCGCCGCGGTCGCGTTCTACGCCGACGGCGCGCGCGTGGCGTCCTGGGCCCCCGAGGGTTTCGACAAGTCGAACATGGATCAGATCACCCAGGATCTGAAGCAGCTCGACGAGAACAAGGACTACCAGGAGAAGGGCCGCAGCGAGCCGCGCGTGATCGCCTCGCACCTCGGCGTCGTCTACGCGCGCATGGCCGGCGAGGCCTGGGATCTCGGCGCGGGGTTCGCCGTCGGGCGCCTCGCCGTCTCCGTCTCGGGGCCGCTCGACTTCCTCGGCAAGGCTGACGACACGGACAAGAAAAACGTCTCGTGGCTCTTCGTCGTCCTCGGCGTCATCGTGCTCGCGGGCCTCGGCATCTTCTTCTCGGTCCTCGAGCACACGCAGCCGCTCGCCACGTTCGGCAAGGAGGCCATCCGCCTCGCGAAGGGCGAGGTCGACGTGCTCGCGCCGAGCAAGTTCCGCGGCGGGTACAAGAAGATCGCCTCCGACATCAACGACGGCATCGACAAGATCGCGGCCAAGGGCGGTGCGCCGCGTCGCGCGGCCGATCTCAATGCGGTGCTCGGCCCGATCCCGGCCGCGCCCACGATGAGCGCCTTCGCCGTGCCCGGCCCCGGCGAGACCTCGTCGCAGGCGATCACGGTCCCGAACAGCGCCCCCGCGAAGCCGCTCCCGAAGGCCCTGCCGAAGCCGAAGCCGCGCCCCGGCTCGACCACGCAGGACCCGGTCGAGTCCGTGCCCGAGGGCGCGCCCGAGGCCGTGTCCGCGCCTGCGCCGCCGCCGCTGCCGAACGCGGCCGCGGCCGAGCCTGCGGCGGCCGAGCCTGCGGCTACCGCGGACGCGGGCGAGGTCGACGAGCTCACCGAGTGGCAGAAGGTCTACGAAGAGTTCGTCGCCATGAAGCAGCAGTGCGGCGAGCCGACGGCGGGCATGACGTTCGAGAAGTTCAAGTCGACGCTGCAACGCAACAAGGACGCGCTCGTGCAGCGGCACGGCGTGACGCGCGTGAAGTTCACGGTGTACGCGAAGGAAGGCAAGGCCGCGCTGAAGGCCTCGCCGGTCAACAAGTAAACCAGAGCATCGGAATCGGCAGGAGCGGCAGAGCGATGGGCGCGAGGAATCTCGTCGTGGGGGCGTTCGTGGGGTCGGTCTTGCTCGGGGGCGCGGGCGTTGCGCGCGCCTCCTCCGGGATCGACTCTCCCGACAACGGCGTCGTGCAGGTCGGCCGCGGCAACACCAACGTCGCGCGCGCCGACGACCCGCTGGCCGCGTACTACAACCCGGCGGGCCTCGCGTTCCAGAAGTCGGGCGTGCACGTCGGCGCGCACCTCATGTTCATGGATCGCTGCTTCTCGCGGCGCGACGTGAACGGCCAGCCCGTCTCGCCGGGCGGCGGCATTCCTGGTCCCGGCGCGGCGGGTGGCCCCTCCGATCCTGTCTGCGCCGAGACCACGCCCTTCCCGAACCCGCAGATCGCCGCGAACTTCCGCATCACGCGGCAGCTCGCGATTGGCCTCTCCGTCATGGGCCCGCACGGCGTCGGCAAGATGGTCTGGCCCGAGTCGATCCCGTACACGAACCAGCTCGGCATCTCGACCACGCAGCCCGCGCCGCAGCGCCATCTCCTCATCGAGAGCGACTCGCTCATCATCAACCCGACGCTCAGCGTGAGCTACGCCATCAAGGACTGGCTCAGCGTCGGCGCGGGCTTCATCTGGGGCATCGCCTCGATCGACTTCATCAACTTCACCGAGGCCACCTCGCAGGTCCCCACGGACGACTTCGCCGGCAACCAGGAAGTCAAGTCCACGCTCTCGGCCTTCGACGGCTTCGTGCCGGGCGTCGTCGTCGGCGTCCTCGCCTCGCCGCACAAGCGCCTCGACCTCGGCGCGTGGTTCAAGTGGCAGGACGCGATCTCCACGCGCACGGGCGTGAAGCTCGAATCGCTCTACTGGCGTTTGGGCGGTCAGAAAAACGAAAACCCGTGTCCGGCGGGCCCCGCGAACTGCAACATCACCGAGGACGAGGACGCGGGGACGCTCAAGTTCCGCATCCCGCTCGAAGCGCGCCTCGGCCTCCGCTACCACCATCCGCTGCGCGCGGGCTCGCTCGTGCCCAAGGTCGGCCCAAAGGTGCGCGACCCGCTCGCCGACGACCTCTTCGACATCGAGGTCGACTTCACCTACGCGCACAACAGCGTCGTCGACGTCCTCGAGGTCCGCTTCGATCGGGGCATCCGCGTGAACGGCACGCCGGGCGAAGTCCCCCAGAACGCCGACATCCCGCACAAGTGGAAGAACGTCTTCGGCGTGCGCTTCGGCGGTGACTTCACGCTCATCCCCGGCTTCCTCGCCGTGCGGGCCGGCGGATTTTTCGAAACCAACGGCCAGGACGCGGCGTACCTGAATCCCGATTTCCACCTCGGCAGCAAAGTCGGCGTGGGCGGCGGCGGCACCGTGCGCATCGGGCCGGTCGACGTCTCGCTCGCCTACCAGCACACGTTCTTCGAACCGCTCGACAACGGCGGCAAGGGGGAGGTTTTGGGCCTCTCCGGTGACGCGACCACGAATTATCGAAGCGTCCACAACGTCAATGGCGGACGGCTCGAGTCGAGCCTGAACGAAGTGGCGCTCGGGGCGACCTACAGGTTCTGAAGAGCTCGTTCCAGCGCGGCTGGACGACGATGCACGACGGTTCCCCAGCGTCACGTGAAGATTGACGTCGAGGGCGTTGACACCGGATACGCCGGCACGCTTCGATGCCACGGTTATCGTTTGTTGGGGACGAAGAAGTCCGGGAGGATTGGATGAACGCGCGTGCTTCGTTGATGGTGGTTGGTCTGGGTTTGGCGGTTGTCGGCTGCGCCATTCCCAAGCCCCCGCCGACGGCCCCGGACGAATACGACTACAAGTTTGAGCACAAAAAGACCGGCGAGCCCCTGAGCGTCGAGGGCGAGAGTTTCACGTACACCACGACGGAGCGCGTCGAGCTCGGCGAGGAGCAGATCCGCGACGCGCAGGGTCGCCTCGTCGGATCGAGCCGCATTTACGGCAACCAGCAGGTCGCGCACCGCGGCTACCAGTGGGGCGTCTACCAGGGCCGGCAGCCGATCGACGTGCTCAGCGCGCTGCACATCGCGCGCGACAGGGCGTTCGAGGATGCGTTCGAGGAGCGCATCGTCGAGATCCGCGAGAACCACGCGAACTCGATGTCCGTCTACGAGAAGGGCATCAAGGAATACTCCGGCAAGCGCTCCACCGGCATGATCGTGGCGGGCGTGGGGTACGGCATCGCGGGCGGCTGGGCCATCGCCGCGGCGGTCACGAAGGATGATCCCCTCATCCCGACGGGGGGCTCGACGGCCATCATCATCGGCGGCGTCATCGTCGGCGCGATCGGCACCTGGATCTACTCCGCTGCGCTCGGCGGCATGCGTCGCGAGGCGGACAAGGCCACCGCGATGGCGAACGACAAGATCTCGCCCTCCGACTTCCCGAAGCTCACGACCGAGTCGTACCTCCACGACGTCGCCCGCGAGTACAACCGCGGCATCGCCCCCGAGCCCCCGCCGCCGCCGAAGGACACGAAAAAGAAGAAGAAGAAGTAGGCCGCGGCGCAGATTTCGCGACCTTTCCCGCCTCCGTTCGTCCGGGTGGTGCGCGCGTATCGACGCGGCCGCGCGCCTTCGCTATGACCCGGGCCAGCATGACCGACACACCCGTCCGCAACGTCATCATCATCGGCTCGGGCCCTGCGGGCCTGACTGCGTCCATCTACGCCGCGCGCGCGAACCTCAAGCCGCTCTGCATCGAGGGCTTCAACGCGGGCGGGCTCATCCCCGGCGGTCAGCTCATGTTCACGACCGACGTCGAGAACTATCCGGGCTTCCCGCAGAAGGTCACGGGCCAGGAGCTCATGCAGCGCTTCCGTGATCAGGCGGAGCACCAGGGCACCGAGATCGTGACGGCGGACGTGACGAAGGTCGACCTCTCCGCGCGGCCGTTCAGGGTCTGGGTCGAGGAGACGCTCTACCTCGCCCACACCGTGATCATCGCGACGGGCGCGCGCGCGAACTACCTCGGCTTGCCGAACGAGGAGCTTCTCAAGAACAAGGGCGTGAGCGCCTGCGCCGTGTGCGACGGCGCGCTCTACCGCGGCCGCGACGTCGCCGTCGTCGGCGGCGGCGACACCGCGATGGAGGAGGCGAGTTACCTCGCGGGCCTCTGCAACTCGGTCACGCTCGTGCACCGCCGCGACGACTTCCGCGCGAGCAAGGCGATGGTCGACCGCGTCGTGTCGAACCCGAAGATCAAGATCCTCTACAGCCACGTGGTCGACGACGTGCTCGACGTCACCAAGGACGAGGTCACGGGGATCGTCGTGAAAAACCTCAAGACCGGGGAAAAATCGTCCGTCCCGGTCGCGGCGTTTTTCGTGGCGATCGGTCACACGCCCATGACCGAGCTCTTCATCGGGCAGCTCGAGACGCACCCGAACGGCTACTTGAAGACCGTGCCCGGCTCCACGCGCACGAGCGTGCCCGGCGTGTTCGCCGCGGGCGACGTGCAGGACTGGACGTACAGGCAGGCGGTCACGGCGGCGGGCACGGGCTGCATGGCCGCACTCGACGCCGAGCGGTTCTTGCAGCAAGAAGGTGGGAGTCACTGACGAAGGCCTTCGATGGACGAGCCCCACGCCGACCCGCGCGACGAGCTCTTCGAGATCGCGACCTCGGTGCGCGCGCTCGTCGAGTGGTACGACAGCACGGGCGCGTGGGGCTTGCCGCTCGCGCCGCCGCGTGAGGTCGAGCCTTCGTATCCCGCAGCGGAACCTCACGCCGCGCCGCCGCCGCCAAACCCTCGCGCGCCCGCGCCCGTCGCGGATCGGCGTCCCGCTCCTGCCGACGCCTCCTTCGCGCAGCCTGCGCAGTTCACGCCGCCGCCCGAGCGCGCGCCCGCGCCGCAGTTCACGCCGTTTCCGCCACCGGCCGAGCGCCCGCAGCGCCCCGCCGTCGCGCGCCCCGAGGCGCGCACGCCGGAAGCGCGCATCGAGCAGCTCCGCGTCCTCGCCTCCGAGGTCGCCTCCTGCACGCGCTGCGGCCTCGCCGAGCGGCGCACGCAGACCGTGTTCGCCCGCGGCAATCCGCTCTCGGAGCTTTGCTTCGTCGGCGAAGGACCGGGCGCGGAAGAGGACCTCCAGGGCGAGCCGTTCGTCGGTCCTGCGGGCCAGCTCCTCGACAAGATGATCGCCGCGATGGGCTACCGCCGCGACGAGGTCTACATCTGCAACATCGTCAAGTGCCGGCCGCCGGAGAACCGCAAGCCGCAGCCTGAAGAGATGGATGCCTGCAAGGGCTACCTCGCCACGCAGATCGAGCTCGTGCGGCCGAAGTACATCGTCGCGCTCGGCGCGACGGCGATCCAGGGCCTGCTCGGCACGACCGAGGGCATCACGAAGCTGCGCGGCAAGTGGAAGATGTACCGCGGGATCCCCGTCATGCCGACGTTCCATCCGGCCTACCTCCTCAGGCAGCCGTCGGCGAAGCGCGAGGTATGGACCGACCTGCAGGAAGTGATGGCGCGCCTCGGCAAGAAGCCGCCCGCGCGGGGCTAGCGCTCGAGCGTATCCTTCGCGTGCTGCTCTGCTTCGTCGGCGCAGCGCCATTCCTCGCGCCCTTCGCGCGCCGCGTGACGAGCCGCGAGACGGGCGAGCTTCTCTACCTGCTCTTCGCGCCGGTTTGTCACCTCAAACCCGAGCGCACGCTCGTCCTCGCCGGCGTGCTGATGCCGCTCTGCAGCCGTTGCGCCGGCATCTTCGCGGGGTTCGTGACGGCTGGGATGTTTCCGCGGCCGCGCTGGAGCGTGCGCGCGTGCCTCGGCTACGGGTTCGTCGCGAGCGTGATCATGCTCGTCGACGTCGTCACGCAGGACCTCGGCTTACGCCCGCTCTACCATCCAGCGCGGCTTCTGACGGGAGTTCTCTGGGGGCACGTGTTCGCGCTCGGGATCCTCGCGATCGCGCGCGAGCACGTCACGAGGCCCGAACGCCTCACTTCTTCAGCGTGACGGGCCTGCCGGCGACGGGTGCTTCGCCGAGCAGCACGAGCGTCTCGATCTTCTTCTTGTCGCTCTTCTCGTCGACGACCTTGAGCGTGCCCGCGAGGTTATAGGCCATCTCCCAGGTCACCGTGTCGTCGGCCGAGAAGAACGCGAACGACGAGTCGCAGAGCGCGAGGTCCTTCTTGATCGCGTCGCCCGTGTTCGAGAGATCGGGCCCCGCGAACCCTTTGCGGTGCTTCTTGCCGAGCCCGCCCTTGAACGGCCACACCGCGGTCGAGAGGTCCTTCATCACCATCACCGTCACCGAGCAGCCGGGCGGGTTCGACACCTTGTCGGGCGGCGTGACCAAGAGCTCCTTCGGCACGTCGTCGCGCCCGTCGGTCTTGAGCAGGATCGTCGGCGCGCCCGCGCGGCCGAGCTCGGCCACGACCGCGGCGACGTCCGGCGTGCGCGCCTTCTTCTCGGCGATCACGGTGACCTGCTGCCCGTTGATCGGCAGATCCTTCACCGCCGCCGTGAGCTTCTCCGGCCAGTTCTCCTGCTTCATGTCGACGCGGATCTGGCCGATGTACGGGCCGAGCGAGTCGACGATCAGCGCGGGCATCGTCTTCGGCTTCGGGGGCGGCGCGGGCTCCGTCGGCGCGGCCGCAGCGGAGGCGGTCGCGGTCGGGGCGGCGCCCGTCTTGGATTTGTCGTCGCCGCAGGCGGTCAGCGTCGTCGCGACGAGCAGCGCGAGCGAGGCGAGGACAGGGACGCGGGAGTGCATGGCGCGGAGTGTACCGAAGCCCAAGGCGTGGGAGAAAGGAAGCGGCGTCCTCGGGGCGTCGGGGCGTGGTAGCTTCCGCGCGCTCTCGCCCGTTCGGGCCTCGAAACGAGCCGGATTTCACCATGCCTTCCCCCTTCGTCACGCGCCTCGCAAGCTTCCAGCACTCTGATTGGCTCGCCGTGGAGGATGACGCGCGGAGCCGCACCTTCGCCGAGCTCTGGGACCGCGCCCAGCGCGTTCGCCTCGCGCTCACCGAGGGCGCGCCTTCGCTCGAAGGACGCGCCGTGGCCATCCTCGTCTCGCCCGGCGCGCTCTGGCTCGAAGCCTTCCTCGGCACGATCCTCGCGGGCGGCGTGGCCCTGCCGCTCTCGCCGCTCTATCCGCCCGCCGAGCTTGCCTGGTTCGGCGAGGATGCGCGCGCGGCGGCGGTGATCGTGTCCGAGGATCAGCGCGAGCGGGGCGCGTTGCTCTGCGAAGGTCGCCGCGTCCTCTTCGCGGAGACGCTCGCCGACGGCCCGCGGCCCGAGGGCGATGCGGCCCCGCTCGAAGCCGACGACGTCGCCCTCCTGCTCTACACGAGCGGCACCACGGGCAAGCCCAAGGGCGCGATGATCACGCACGCGAACGTCGACGTGCAGGCGGCGATCCTGCGCGAGGCGTGGGCGTTCGGCGAGGGCGATCGGCTGCTCCACGCGTTGCCTTTGCATCACCTGCACGGCCTCGGCATCTCGCTCCTCACCACGCTGCTCGCGGGTGCTTCGGCGCGTTTGCTCCCGCGCTTCGACGCGCGGCGCGTGTGGGAGGCGTTTTGCGGGCCGAATCCGCCCACGGTCTGGATGGCCGTGCCGACGATGTACCAGAAGCTCTTCGAGGCGTTCGACCAAGCGGACGAGCAGACGCGAGCACGGTGGGCGAGCGGCGCCCGGGGCCTGCGCCTCGCCACGAGCGGATCGGCCGCGCTCCCCGCCACCCTCGCCGAGCGATGGCGCGCCGTCACGGGCGTGATCCCCCTCGAGCGATTCGGCATGACCGAGATCGGGGTTGGCGCGACGAACCCTCTCGATCCATTGGGCCGGCGGCCTGGCTCCGTGGGTTTGCCCCCGCGCTCGGTCGAGGCGCGTATCGTCGACGAGGCGGGAAACGAGCTCGAACGTGGCCCCGGCGAGCTCTGGATTCGGGGGCCCAGCGTGTTCAAGGGATACCTCGGCCGCGAGCAGGCCACACAGGATGCTTTTGCCGAGGGCCGCTGGTTCCGCACCGGCGACGTCGCCGAGCGCGCCGAGGACGGCTACCTGCGTTTGCTCGGACGAACCAGCGTCGACATCCTGAAGAGCGGCGGGTACAAGCTCTCGGCGCTCGAGATCGAGGAGGCGCTGCGGGAAAACGCGGCCGTCGCCGAGGTCGCGGTCGTGGGGTTGCCCGACGAGGCGTGGGGCGAGCGTGTCGTCGCGGTCGTCGTCGCCGCGCCCGGTCGCGCTGCGGAATGCGCGCCGGAGGTCCTGCGCGGCTGGGCGAAAGAGCGAATCGCGCCGTACAAGGTTCCGCGCGAGGTGATTGTTACCACATCGCTCCCGCGCAATGCGCTCGGAAAAGTCGTCAAGCCCGATCTGGTGAAGGCGATTCTGCAAGGGACGGTCGCAAATACGTCGCGGACCGAATCTTGATATGTCGCGGACTGAACCATAATCACATTACGCATGAGAATTTTGCTATCGACGACCCCTCGTGTCAGGGACTTACGTCGATGGTTGACGTCCGTGGAATGACCACGGATTCGAAGGAGACTTCTCATGCGAATGCTTTCGATTCTTCTCCTGGTTTCTGCTGGCTTCATGGGTCTTGCCGCGTGTAGCGACGAGCCCAGCAATGGCGCGGGCGGCAACGGCGGATCCGCTGGCAGCGCCGGCATGGGCGGCATGGGCGGCACGGGCGGCGGCATGGGCGGCGGCATGGGCGGCACGGGTGGCGGTGCGGCCATGGGCGGTTACTGCGGCAAGTCGTGCGCGATGCCTGCGGATTGCTGTCCCATGGGCGTGCCGAACTGCCCCGGCAACTACCCGAACAACTGGACCTGCGACGACGGCGTGTGCGGCCCTCCGCAATGCACGGGCGACGCCGATTGTACGTTCGGCGGCGCGGCGCCGGACTTCAAGTGCTTCACCATCAACGACTACAAGACCTGCGCTGAGGGCTGCGCGGCGGACGCCGATTGCCCGATGAACACGAAGTGCATCGGCGAGGACGACAACGGCGCGAAGTACTGCAGCGCCGAGCCCATGATGACGGGCGGGTGTATGGCCGACGCGGACTGCAACGGCTACGGCAAGTGCAACACCGCGTCGGGCGTGTGCGAGTGCGCGGCGGACGCCGATTGCACGGGCGCCGGCGTCGACACGTGCGTGCTGTGATCCTCGGCTGAGGGGGACGCGTCACGCCGCGGCGTGGCGCGTCTCGATGATCCCGATCCGCGCAAGCATGCGCCGCACCGCGCGGAACGCATCCGCCCGGCCGAACTGCAAAAGGTGTCCGCCGTGGAACGTCTCGAGCTGCGCGCGGAAATGCTCGGCCATGCGCCGTGCGTGATCGAGCGGCGTGATCTGATCCCCCGCCGCCCCGACGACGAGAAATCGCTCGGGCGGGAGCGCCGAAGGCCGCCCGAGAGGGCTCACCACGCGTAGTGTCGCTTCGATCGCCTGGTGCTGCGCCGCCTGCTCGTCCGGCGTGCCGACGAGCAGCCCCACCGCGCGCGCCACATCGGCGATCGAGGCGCACGGCACGATCGGCACCACGAACGCGAGGGTCGGATCGATCGTGGCCCAGAGCCCTGCCGTGTAGCCGCCGAGGCTCATGCCCATCGCACCGACGGACGGCGCGCCCCGATCGCAGAGGAGCGCCGCGAGCGCGCGGAGGTCCATGATGGCCTGGCGAAACCCCTCGATCGTGAAGCGCATGTCCGGCGAAGGAAACAGCGCCGTTCCTTTCGGGGCGCGGCATGCGTGGAACGGCAGCACCGCCATCGCCACGTCGAGGCCGAGCTCGAAGATCCAGGGCACGGGCCACAGCCGCTCTTCGAGCGTGAACGCCCCGCACCGGTAGCCGTGCACCAGGATCGCGACCGGACGAGGGGTAGCGTGCAGAAACAGCCGCGCCATCGCGGTGCGGTTCAGCGTGTGGCCGAGGTAGTCCGTGCGCACGCTCTCTTCGAGCGGCTCGAACTCGCTCGGCCACGTCGCGTCGAGCACCATGCCGGGATCCAGGCCTCCGAGGAGGCGCACCCGGGCGAGCTCGACGTTGGGGATCGTTGGTTCCCCAAAGAACGAGCTCGGCGCCGCGAAGTGCTCGGGTTTGTCGTAGATCCCGCGGATCGTGTCGAGGAGCTCGATCCGGGCCTCGGGACCGAGGCCCGAGGGATCGAAGGCGCGGATCTTGTCGCCACGCACGAGCATCGCCGTGCCGACGGTCTTGTCGAACCCGGAAGCAGCGGTCGTGAGGATGCGGCGCAGGACCAACCCGCCCTCCTTGGATTGGCGTGTTTGACGTGTTCGCTCTTTGGCCTACCTCCCCGTCACGACGATGCGCGACGCGGCGGCTGCGACGACGTCGGTAAGCAAAAAGGGGACCTGCCGCGTCTGGTTCTTCCGCCAGAGCTCGGCTTGGTCGCGGAAGTGCGGGCTCTGCGAGTCCCACACGACGCCTCCCGGCAGCGCGTTCCACGACCGCGGACCTTCCGGAGCGAGGTCCACGACGAGACGCTGCGTCGGGCCGAAATCGTAGTCGTAGCGAGGCGTCACGTCGAGCCGGGCGGTGAGGGAGAAGTCGGACGAGTCGACCGAGAAGCTGTCCCCGTGCCGCGGAAACCCGTCCGGAAAAACGGGATCGCCGAGCGGCGGGATCGAGAGCTGCCCGAGGATTGGGAGGATCGCCTCGAAACGAACGCGGTGCCGTGCGCCCCAGCGGTAGGCGCCGATGTCCGTCCCGACATCCGCTGCGAGCGTCCCGAGCGCGTCGACGAGCGCGCGCACGATCCGCTCGTGCTTCGTCTCGATCTCCGGCGTCGCCATGTCGTCCCAGAGCGCGCTCTCCTTCGTCGTCGGGTCGTACGTCGGGAGCGATGCGGGTGTGTCGCGCGTGATCGCGAGGATCGCCTTCGCCTTCTGATCACGCGGGACGAAGGGCCTGCCGGCGTGCTCGAGCTCGTCCCCCAGCACGCGCTCGACGAGCCGGAGGAGCCACGTGTTGAACACGAGCGTCGCCTGCGACGCGCGCACCTCGAGCGCCGTGTCGCCCTCCGCCGGGAGCGGCTTGTTCGTGTCCGGATCGATGCCGCTCGCCGCCTCGTAGCCGGCCTCGGTGCCCCACGCCGTGAGCAGCGCGTGCACGTTCTGGATCGCCGCCGCGTCGTAGCCGGGATCGGCCACCACGGCCGAGAGATCGGGGTGCGTCCCGGGCGCCTTTCGTTCCGCCTCGGCTCGATCGATCGCCTCGATCAGCGCGGGCACGAGCCGCGAGCCGAGCGCCGATTTCGCGTCGCCCTGGATCTTCGCGAGATCCTCGGGCGTCGCCTTGTCGAGCGCCGCGAGCCGCTCCTGGATGCGACCTTCGCGGAAGCCGATGTCCCATGAGCACGCGAGGTACATCGGCGTCCCGTCGGGCAGCGTGCCGTTCGAGGGATCGTTGTCGAGCGAGTCTCCGATCGGATCGTTGTTCGCCGTCGCGAGGAAGCCCGCGGCGGGGTTTTTCTCCCAGGGAACGAGGTGATCCGGCAGCGCGCCCGTCCACTCGGCCGAACCATCGCCGGGCAGCACGAGGCATGGCAGCGTGCCCGAGAACGTCGCCGGGTTCCACGCGACGGCCGCCGGCTTTCGCGTCGGCAGTTTTGCGTGCGAGGTCCAGAGCACGTTGCCTTGTGTATCCGCGATCATCCAGTTCTGCGCGCCCACCTGAAAACCGTCGAGCGCGAGCTTGGCCTCGTCGACATTCTTGGACCTCAAAAGGGCGAGGATCGCCGCGAGCTCGTTCGTCGCTTCGTCGCCGGTCCAGCGCACGCTCACGGCGCCCTTCGCGGGGTCGAGCGGGGCCACGGTGTGATCGGGCAGGATCTCCGGCAGGATCGCCCCGTGGTGCGGCACGACCGGGACTTTGTAGGTGTACGGCGTGCCGGCCTGGATCTGGATCACCTCGTCGACCGTCTCGATCGCGACGTTTTTCCCTTCGAACACGACCGACTTGCCGTCGGGCGTGATCTGCTCGGCGTAGAGATCGGTCACGTCGTAGCCGGCGACCGTCGCGCCCCAGGCGATGTTCTCGTTGTGCCCGAGGATGATCCCGGGAATGCCGGGGAACGCGAGGCCCGAGACCTTCACCCGCGCCGACGGATCCTTCGGCGTCACCTCCATCGCCACGGGCCAGAAGATCGCGGGCGCGGCGAGCGTCAGGTGCGGATCACTCGCGAGCAGCGCGTGTCCCGTGTCGCTCCTGCCTGCCGTGACGGCCCAGTTGTTCGAGCCGAATCCTTCGGGGGCAAACAGATCCTTCACCTTGCGCAGGGCCTCGCGGTAGCGCGATGTCCGCGCGCCGAGGTCGGGCAGGAGTGGGGAGGGCGCGGGGGCTTTCGCGCCGCCCTGGCCCATCGGATACCCCGTGGTCGTCGTCGCCGGCTCGTAAGGCGCGAAGCGATAGAGCTCGCGAAGGATCCCGCTGCGCAGGGCGACGAGCGGATCGGCCGCGTCCTTCGGGAACGCCGCGCCGATCGTCTGGATCGAGATCGTGTCCGCGAGCTCGCCGTCGGCCGAGTGCGAGAGCAGGTACGACTGGAGACGCGCGATCGCGAGGGCATCGACGCCCGTGAAATCGGTGAACGCATCGACCGGGACGAGGAAGGCCGCCGCGGGCAGACCGGCCTCGCGGTTGCGGAGCGCGCGGAAGTGCTGGGACACGCCGTCGGCGAACGCGTCGACGAGGGCTTTCTCCTCGGGACCAAGCACCTCGTATTGCTTCTTCGCCACGCGGTGCAGCCCCAGGCTGCGGAAGACGATGTCGTTGTCGATCACGCTCGCGTCCGCGTCGGCGAGGATCTCGGCGAGCCGGCCCTCGGACACGCGGCGGTAAAACTCGATCTGCAGGTGCCGGTCCTGCGCGACGAGGTAGCCCTGCACGCGCACCGCGTCCTCGAAGCTCGACGCGAAGATGTGCGGCCGCCCGTCCTTGTCACGCACGACGTCCACGGGCGCGGCGAGGTTGTCGATCTTGATGCGCTCGGTGACGGGCAGATCGGCACGATCGCCGATCGGTCCGAAGGGATCCCCTGCCGGCGGCGGCGTGTCGGCCGGGTCCGAGCAGCCGGCGGCGAGGGTCAGGGCGAGGAAGCTGAAAAAACGGGCGATCGGGAAGCGTCGAGGCTCGTGCATGGATAAGGTCTCCTTTTCCCGGACTAGCCTGCCGGGTCTTCGGCTCGCCGAAAATTCGTCCGTTTCTCGTCCTCTCTGGCAAGGGACCTCTCATGCGCTTGGTGCAGGCCCCCGCGCCGTCGGGCTCCCCCTCTCCGCCCGTGCGACCGTCGTTCGGCGCGTTCTTCGTCGCCGCTTCCCGCAAGACCGAGCTCCTCTCGGAGCTGCGCAGCCGCGGCTACGTGGTGGCCAGCATCCTGCGGCCCCCCGCGCCCGGTCGGCTCCGCCAGGCCGTCGAGGAGGCCGTCGAGAGCGCCCTCGCCATGCGCGGCGCGCCCCCGCCGTCCGTCAGCGCCGACGTCGACGGCGCCGCGTCCTTGCGGGATCAGGTCGTCCGGGCCCGCGGCCTCGGCTCCTTCGGCCTCGCGCTCGCCTTGCCCCCGCTCGCCACGCTCGCCGACACCTCGGGCGACGCGCCCGCGCTCGGGCCCTCCGACAGCGCCGTGCTCGCGGTCTTCAACGAAGCGGCCCAGGCCGGCCCCGTGGCGCTCGTCCTCGACGAGGGCGACCGGGCCTTGCGAATCCTCGCGCCCGTCCGCCTCGACGAGCTCGTCGCCGACGCCGCGCCCACGCGCCGCGCCCTCCCCGAGCACTCGCGCGTCGTCGCCCGTCCGCCCCTCACGCCGCCCGCGCCGCCGCCCGAGGCCGAGCCGAGCGACGTGCGCCCCATCACGACCCACGAATCCGGTCCGCCCGAGGCCGATGCCACGCCCGAGCGCGCGCCGATCGGCCGTCTGCGTGGGCTGAAGTCGGGTCCGCGGCCGACGGCGACCACGACGCCCGCGGCCGACGGCGCGCCGCGCGCGTTCAAGTCGACCCCGCCGCCGCCCATGGAGGCCACGCCGCCCGCGGAGCCCGCTGCCCCGGCGCCGCGCCCCCGCACGCCCTCCTCGCCCGCGCTCGATGCCGTGCGGGATCGTGACCGCGAGCCCGTGCGCGACCGCGAGCCCGAGGCCGCCGCCGCGCCCGCCGCGAAAAACGCCCCCGCGGCCGACACGCTCCCGCCGCCGCCGCCCTTGCCTGCGGACCTCGCGCCGCCCTCGCCGCCGGTCAACCCCTCGCCGGTCGAGCGTGTCCTCTCGGCGGCCGAGTGGCGCGCCTTCGCGATGGACCTCGACAACGCGCGTGGTCCCAAGCCTGCGGGCGTCATCGATCGGCTCTTCGCGACCCGCTACATGCCCCTCATCGGCGCGCTCTCGCGTGGCCACGCCGACGCCTCCGTCCAGCGCGTCGTCGACGGCTTCCGCACCGCCTTCGAGCACAGCTACACCGAGGGCTTTGCGGCCATCCGCGCGACCGGAAAACGCCCGCTCATGGTCCTCGACGCGCCCGACGTGGCTGCGCGGATCGCGCGCCTCAACAACGCCCGCGCCGTGCGCCTGCTCCTCGTCGACGCCCTCCGCTTCGACCTCGGCGAGCGCGTGATGGCGCGCCTCAAGCCCACGTTGCAGGGCCGTGCCGTCTGCGTCGACCGCACCTTGCTCTGGAGCGCGCTCCCGACGACCACGCCGGCCCAGGTCGCGCTCCTCGGCCGCGGCCCCGAGGGCCTGCGCGAACCCTTGCCCGAGCCGGGCCCCGAGCCCGACATCGTCCGCGGCCGCGCCCTCTCCACGATTCGCCGCGAACGGTACGGCACCAAGGAAGTCTTCAAGCTCGACCTCGTCGAGGCGCGCCTCCGTGGCGTCGGCCCTGGCTTCGACGAGCGGCTCGGCAGCATTGCAGACGAGACGGCGCAGGTGATCTCGCGCTTCGTCGAGAGCTCACCGCCGCGCACGCTGCTCTTCGTCTTCGGCGACCACGGCTTCCGCCTCTCGTGCGACGCGCGCGGCACGGCGCCCGCGACCCAGGGCGGCGCGAGCCCCGAGGAAGTGCTCGTCCCCGGGTATGCGTGGCTCGTGGGTGGGGTGCATTGAGGGCGGGGTGGCCGGTGTGGGTAGGCTCCCGTACCGGTGGTTGACACCTTCATCGGACCGGCCTAGGATCTGAACATCTCGCCCCCGGTGGTACGCGTTCTCCCTTCGATAACGAGGACGCCGAACCCGGGGGCTTTTCTTTTTGGGGGTCGATCATGCCGACAGCCATTCTCGTCGATGGTGGCTTCTTCCTGAAGCGCTTCTCTCACGTCTACAGGGATCGTGACGCCACCGACCCCAAGGTTGTCGCCCGGACGATGCACGAGATGGCGTGTTTTCACCTGAACGACCGCCAGGGGCGCCCCACGTACGACCTCTACCGGATCTTCTTCTACGACTGTCCTCCGATTTTGAAGAAGGCGCACCTTCCGATTTCGCGACGCGGCATCGATTTCTCGAAGACGACGACGGCTCTCTTTCGCCTCGCTCTACACGAGGAGATCAAGACCCAGCGGAAGGTGGCGCTCAGACTCGGGCACCTGTCCGACGGCGCGGCGTCGTGGAGGATCAAGTCGGACAAACTGTCTGAGCTCATCAAAGGGAATATACGATTCGAGGAGCTCACGGATGACGATTTCACGTATGACGCGCGTCAGAAGGGCGTCGATATGAAGATCGGCCTCGATATCGCGTCGCTGGCCTACAAAAAGCTCGTCGATCAGATCGTCCTTGTTGCAGGCGATAGTGACTTCGTCCCGGCTGCCAAGCTGGCCCGTCGCGAGGGCATCGACTTCGTCCTGGATCCCATGTGGCATAACATCCACCCGTCGCTGAACGAGCACATCGACGGGCTTCGATCCACCTCGCCGAATCCCAGCAAATTCGCGCAGTGACGGGCGCCTGACCTCGCTCGCGGGACTGAGCACCCGCCCGCCCGATCCCCCGAGCCTCGCTCGAGGCCCTGGTCGGCACACGACCTGCCGGCCTGCTCTGGCCCGAGGCCCTGGTCCCTCGCCGGCCGAGCCCCCCAGGCATCGCCAGATCGGTCGGGAGACGCCCCTCCCACGTGCCCAAGCAACGCTCGGGGCCTTGGGAGGGGTGGTGACCGGCCCCTCTGTCGACGCTCGGGTTACTCGTCGCCCGTGTCCTCGTCCGTATCCTCGGCCTCACGCGCTTCCGGCTCCTCGGCCGGGGGCTCGGTGACCTTCGTGCCGGCGGGGACCTGGAGGTCGTAGAAGTAAAGGCGGAGCTGGTCGACGCGGCCGAGGTGGCGCAGGAGGCTCTCGCAGAGCGCCTTCGCGGCGACGTAGCCATTGAGCCAGACCTGCCTCGTCGCCTCGACCTCCGGCGTCAGGGATTGCCTGTCGATACGGGCGTCGTCGGCGAATGCGACGACGGGCGCGAGCGACTTCGTCATGGCATCGAATCGACCGTGCCAATGCGCTGCCTCGCGCACGGGGCAGCCGGGCGCGGCGAGCTTCGTCGTGATGTGGGTGACCGCGAGGACGACGTCGGCGGCGGCCTTTCCGACGCTTCCGGCGGTGCCGTCTTTCGTGAAAAACACCTTCCGGTCGATGACGCCGTTGTCGTGCGCGCCGAGGTGGGTGCTGAATTTGCCGAGGAGGGCGCGAGCCTGCTTGAGGAGCGGCGCCTTGCTCCGGACGCCCTGCCTGCGCGAGGCGTCCGTGCCGCGCGCGGCCTCCACGGCCGATTTCACGGCGGCGGTCTGGGCGTCGATCTGGTCGGCGGCGTAGTTCAATGCAGGATCGTATTCGGGGATCAGACCGAGGAGTTTCTTGCGGATCTTGTTCGAGGCATAAGGACCGTAAATTGTGACCTCGTCCTGATCGATGGACCTGTCTGCCATTCCGGACTTCCTTCGAAAGGGGATGGCCGACGCTAGCGGATGCGAAGGGGCCGTCCATGCCACGAAGGTGGGCTCGCGTCCGCGGGGCAGATCGTGTAGAGTGGCCGGGACGAGCACGAGAGAGCCGCCGATGACCCGCCGGAAGAAGCTCTTTGCCGCAGCCATCGCCTTGCCGATCGCCGTCGCCGTGGGCGTGGGCCTGAAGGTCCGCCGTGCCTCGTCGGACACGCTGGGGGCGGATGCTTGCGACAAGGACCTCGCGGCGGTGTTCGAGTTATGCGAGCCAGGCGGGGAGATCTGCGAGAAGCCGCCCGAGGGACAAGAGGGAGCCTGCCAGGCCGGGTGCGTGATGGCGAAGTGCCCGAATCAGGTGGCGTGCACGGAGCTCGACCCCATCTGGTGCAAGCCGTGCGAGGATGAAGAGGGGGCGCTCTTTCATCGCCTCGTCATCGAGGCGAACGAACTCTGCTTTCCGACACCTGATCCGGCCACGTGGAATCTTGCCATGTGGAAGGAGTACGACGTTTGCCATACGAGAGAAGTGGAGCGGAGGTGCCCGGCGCTCATCGGTACGAAGTGGCACTTGCCGCCCGACCGCAGAGATTGACGTTTCGTTCGTGGCCGTTCAGATCCCGCCCTGGCCGCCCGCGTCATTGCCGCCGCCGTAGTCGTTCGTTCCGCCCGTGCCCTGCGGGTCGCTCTTGAAATCGCCGCTGGCCGCGCTCCCGACGATGATGACGGGGCCGTCCCCGGGATTCGAGCCGCAGCCGTTCGACCCAGGGGGGTCGAGGCAGATGACTTTGGGGTCAACCTCGAGGACGCTGCATTTCACGCCGATTCCGCGCTCTTTTGCCCTTTGGATGCATGCGTCTTCGTTCTCCCAGGCGCTTCTGCGGTCGATGATCTGCGCGTCCTCCGCTCCCACCAAGGGTTGTCGACGGTTACCCGCGCCTTGCAAAGCGCAAGTGAGGACCACGTTGCACTGGACGAGAACCCCCTCCCTGGCGCCCGCCTCGGCGTTCGGGGCTCCTTTTTTCGGGTTCTTGCACGCGGGCTCCCAACAGGCTGGCGCGAGCACGACGAACCACACGAAAAACAAGCCAACGACGAGCATTCTCATGCCCAGCCTCCGCGCCGGAGGCAGCGTACAAGACCGGGTCCGGGAGGCACAAATTTCGATCGGTGCCCCGAGAATGGCCGCGTGCGACCCCGGCCCGCGATCGAAGGACTCGCGTCATCGGCGCTGATCGTGTAGACTGGCCGCGACAAGCACGGAGGAAGGATTCGTGACCCGCCGGAAGAAGCTCTTCGCCGTTGCCATCGCCTTGCCGATCGCCGTCGCCGTGGGCGTGGGTCTCAAGGTGCGCCGGGCTGTGTCTGACCCCCTTGGCGCCGACGCCTGCGACAAGGACCTCGCGGCGGTGTTCGAGCTGTGCGAGGCGGGGGGCGAGATCTGCGAGAAGCCGCCCGAGGGACAAGAGGAAGCCTGCCAGGCCGGCTGCGTGATGGCCCGGTGCCCGAATCACGTGGCGTGTACGGAGCTGGATCCCATCTGGTGCAAGCCGTGCGAGGATGAAGAGGGCGCGCTCCATTGGAGCATCACGCTCGAGGTAAGCGACCGCTGCAAACCTTCGCCTGATCTGTCTACATGGAATCTTGCCGGGTGGAAGGCTTACAGCGATTGCTTTGTCGCGGAGACGGAGCGCAGGTGCCCGGCGCTCAAAGATAAGCCCCAGTGGTACCTCCCGCCCGATCGCAGGCAATGACCCGACCCGGCCCGCGCTCCGCGCCGGCTCATCAAGCCACGTAACAACAAACCGTCCGCGGTCCGATCTTCGCGACCTCCCCGACGACCTCCCCTCCCGCAGCCTGGCAGCTCCCCGGCTGATACACGGGCGAGAGCGCCGTCTTCGACCCGATCGCGCGCCCGGCAGGCACGACGTCATGGCACGTGGGGCCCTTCGACCAGGCGCTCGCGATGAGGGGCGTCAGGGTACAAGCGGCGTCGGAATAAAATGCGATATCGGAATGACAATAACTCCCCTCCGGCGCGCCGCAGGAGCACGCCGTGCAAACGCGTTCGTCGCTGAAGCCTTCATAAAATGTAAATTGTTCGCTGTACCCCTCGGCCGCGCAGTCGTGGAGCCCCTCCCGCTGGACGCACTGGCGAAACCCGGTCGGCGCCGTGGGGACGCAATGCTCGTCGGACGCGCATGCGCCGAACGCGCTGCCCTCGCAGACCCGCGCGACGAGGCCCCACGAGGGGGCGGGCGCAGGGGCCGTCACCGCGCCGGACCCGTCGAGCGCCTCGCAGGACTCCGCCGCGATGCCGAGCGGACCCACCGTGATCGACTGGACGCACGGCCCTTCGGGCCCGCAAGAGAGGTCCGCGGGGAGGGCGTCTCCTGCGGCGCAGGCGCCGTCCCACCCGGCGGGCGGGTCGGCCGGCGTCGCGGTCGCCTCCTCGGCGAGCGTGCATGGCGCGGCGTGCGCCGTGATGCTGGAGGGGAGCGCGCACGTGCCCGTCGAGGGGGTACACGTGCAGGGGCCGCATTTCTTCGGGGGGATCACGAGATCGGCGTGCCACACGAATTGCTCGACGGGCGCGTTGTCGGGGCAGGGGGGCGCGGCGCCGTCGTTGGGCCCGATCCACACGAGGACGGGGAAAGACATGTCGCCCGGGTGGAGGGGGACGCAGTCGTCGCGACACGTGAAATCGCAATCGATGGGCCCCCCGCTGCTGGTTGGGCCGCCCTCCTCCTCGTCGCCGTCCGTCCCCGCGTCGGGGGAGGCACCGCCGGCGCCCCCGTCGAGTTCGATATAGGTAAACACGCCCTCCCCGCATGAGGCCACGGAGAGGAGCGCAATCGGCAGGAAGACGAAAATGAGACCGATGTAACGTTTGAAATTCTTCATGACATTACCTATTCACTCAGATGAATGACCACCGCTGCGCCGACCGCCAAGCGCAAGAGCGGCGAGCGCCAGTCAGCCACGGTCCGCGAAGCGTCGAGCTTCAGGACGAACGTCCGCGACTGTACGTTGAGGTCGAAGAAACCAAGCAAGCCAAGGCGCTCTGACAGGCGCACCCTTCCGTTGATGCGCGCGCCGAACCCGACCGAGAAGCCATCCGCCTGGGTGAGCGCAAGCGGAGATTCCACATCGATACTCAGATGGCTGAAGGTCGCTGCCCCGCAAGCGTCGATGTGCTCGAACGCATAACATGGGAGTGCCGATGCAGCCCACACGGATGCTCGGCCGGGGAGTTCATGATCACCGATCCCCGAGGCGGGCGTGATCAACCCACGCAGCTCTGCGGCGACCGCGAACCGGCGCCAGCGAAGCCCGAGTAAGCCGTTTCCGCCCACAGCGACCCCGGGCAACCCGTGAAGCATCACGGCCGGGCCCAGGGCGGCCTCGACCTTGAACGGTGGCTTGTCCTCGATCGGACGCGGCAACGGCTCCTTCGAGACCACGACCACGGGCTCGTACGCCTCCTCCTCGACCGGGTGGAGCAGCTTCACGATGGCGGACGACGGCTCGAAATCCAGCACCGGGCGCCCGACCTCGAAATCGACCGGCGCGACGAGCCACGGGGGCGGCTCCGACCCTCGCCAAGCGCGCGGGCCGAAGGCGATGGACACGAGCACCGCGACGTCATAGAGGAGCTCGCGGCAGTCCCCCTGGGTGAGCACGCGCCGCCACTCCCCGTTGCTCTCGGGATCCGGCACCGTGATCACGGCATCGAGCTTGTTCCCGTTCGGATGCGTCTCGATCCGCAACGTCGCCCGGGCGTCGTCCCGCACGAGCAGATACCCGAACTCTGCCGCGAGGATGAGGCCAAACTCCTCCGCCGTGGGGCACCCGCGCCCGGGGAGCGCTTGCAAGTCCAGCCGGAACGCGATCTTTGGCGCAGGCTCGGCGGCCGCCGCCCGCGGGAGCGCGAGCGCGACGAGAGCAGAGGCGAGGGCAGCAGCGCGGTGAGCCATGACGAACCCGAGGGTAGGGGAGAGCGGGCGTGCGGCGCAAGCACCGTCACCCGCGGTATGCGCTGTCCACGCTGGAGTTCGTCCGAGGAAAACGAGATTCAGGAGCAGCCCGCTCGCCTACCTCCCGTCACCGGGACGGCGCATAGATGAGATCGGAGCGCACCGCGTACTTCACGCCGGCCGTGACCTCGGCGCCCTCGTGCAGGAGCAGGTGGTCGAACACGACGACGCTCCCCGGGGCCGGACGCACCGCGAATCGCACGCGATTGTTGAATTTGCGCCCTCGACCCTCCCCGCGGCGGCTCTTCTTGTCCTTCTCCTCGAAGAAACGCGTCGAGCCGCCTTCGAACCCTTCGTTCAAATAAATCATGAGTGACGCGCGCGTCTCCCCCCGCGGCACGGCCGTGCGCACGTCGAGGTGCGGGGAGAAGCGTTGACCGACCTCGTACCGATAGACCCGAAAGCGATCGTTCAGGCCCACGAGGGGCGAGGCCTCGTGCTCCGTGTCCACGTGGCCGCGAATGCGCGCCCAGAGCCCCTCGGCGAGCCGCTCTGCGTCGAGCACGACGCGCAGGTTGTTGCGGGCCGCGAGGTTCACCCGGTACGTGTCGTTGCCAATGGCGAGCCCCGCGTGCGTGAAGCCGATCGCCTCCGCCGTGGTGATCAATCGCTTGCATTCCTTCGGCGACATCACGCCGTGCAGGAGATACACCCCCGTCTCGACGTCCTCGCGGCGGACCGCGACGGCGCGGTCTTCGTCGAGCAAGACCTCGTCGAGGCGATGCGGCACGGCGCGGAAGGTCTCCTCTCGGCGGAAGGAGATGTGGGTTCGGGATTTCATGGACATCTCCTCGGGCAGCCTGGACGCCTTTGACGGCGTGAGCGCCCGAGTGTATACGATCACGTATGAATTCTCCCATCCTCGAACGCCTCGCCGAGCTTCGTCGACGCCTGACCCGGCTCCGCGACGGTCTTTGACCTCCCCCGGCAGGCCCGGCGCCTCGCCGAACTCGACTTCCTTCTCAGCGAAACCGACCTCTGGCGCAACCGCGAACGTGCGGAAGAGCTCCTCGCGGAGCGAGCACGTCTCGGCGCCCTGAACGATCGGATCACGCACGCCGAGCGCGGGCTCGACGATACGCATACGTTCGCCCTGCTCGCCTTCCACGAAGGCGACGCGGACGCGCTCGCCGCGGCCGAAGCCGATCTCGCAGCCATCGAGGTCGACCTCCGAGACGCGGAGCGCTCGTGCGCGCCCCCCGAACCGGAGGGATGCATGGGCGCAATCGTGTCCATTCAACCGGGCGCGGGCGGCGTCGACGCCAGGGACTTCGCGGCCATGCTCTTGCGGATGTACCTCCGGTGGGCGGCGCGGCGAGGGCTCCTCGTCGAGGAGCTCCACCGGCAGGAAGGAAATGAAGCGGGGATCGATGGCGCCGCGATCCGGATCCCGGGCGCCGGTGTGTACGGCGCTCTCCGGGGCGAGACCGGCGTCCATCGGCTCGTGCGCGTGAGCCCCTTCGGCAAAGGGGATCGGCGACAGACCTCGTTCGTCGCGGTCGAGGTCCTGCTCGATATCGACGACACGATTCCCGTCGAGATTCGCGATGACGATATCGAGGTGACGACGATGTGCGCCGGCGGGCCCGGCGGACAAAACGTCAACAAGGTCGCGTCGGCGGTCCGGATGCGGCACCTTCCGACGGGGATCGTCATCGTCGCTCGGTCGGAGCGCAGCCAGCATCAAAACCGCGCGAGCGCACTCCGGCTCCTCCGGAGCAAGCTCGTCGAGCTCGAGCTCGAGCGGCGCGAACAGGCTGCGGCCACAAGACGCGGCACTCGGCCGGTCGCTCGATTCGGGCACCAGCGGCGCAGTTATGTCTTTGCGCCGCAGCGACTCGTGCGTGACGAAATCACCGGGGTCGTCAGCCCCCATGTCGAGCGTGTCCTCGACGGAGATCTCGACGCCCTGCTCGAACTTCCCGCGAAAAACTGATCCCACCTCGGCGCGCGCTCGCCTACGCTGAAACGTCTCCTCGGCGAGCCTCCCATGCAAGACCCAGCGCGCAGTGACGTCCCCACCGAACCCACCCCGACCGCCGAATCCGAGGTCATCGCAGACGACGTCCGCCAGCTCCACCGGATGGGTTATGCCCAGGAGCTCCTCCGGCGGATGAGCGGATTCTCCAATTTCGCCGTCTCCTTTTCGATCATCTGCATCCTCGCCGGCGGTCTCACCTCCTATCACCTCGGCCTCTCCGCCGCGGGCGGCGCCTCGATTGGCCTCGGCTGGCCGCTCTCCTGCCTGCTCTCCTTTTGCTTCGCGCTCGCGATGGCCCAGCTCGCCTCGGCGTTCCCGACGGCGGGCGGCCTCTATCATTGGGCCTCCATTCTCGGCGGAAAGGGACTCGGCTGGGCGACGGCCTGGTTCAACCTCGTCGGCCTCGTCACCGTCCTCTCCGCGATCAACGTCGGCGCGTATCTCTTCATCGCGAGCTCGCTCGGCCCCGTCTTCGGCATCGACCCGGAAAAACTCGGCCCGGGCCACCAGCTCGCCGCCATCGTCGTCATCACCGCGACGCAGGCCCTCTTCAATCACCGCGGCATTCGCCTCACCACGCGCCTCACCGATTTCAGCGGGTATCTCATCTTCGTCGTCGCGATTGTCCTCACGGCCTCGATGCTCCTGTTTGCCCCGCGCCTCGACGCGTCGCGGCTCGTCACCTTCACCAATTTCAGCGGCGCGGCCGGCGGCGACGTCTGGCCCGCGACGAACGGCATGACCTGGCTCTTTTTGCTCGGCCTGCTCATGCCGGCGTACACCGTGACCGGATTCGACGCCTCCGCGCATACCGCCGAGGAGACCGTCGGCGCCGCGACGAACGTCCCCCGGGCCATTCTGCGCGCCGTGCTCTACTCGGGGGTTTTTGGGTACCTGATGGTCGCCTCGATCCTCCTCGCCATGCCGAGCGTGGAGGTCGGCGCCTCGAAAGGCCCGGGCGTGTTTTTCTGGGTGATGGGCGAGATCCTCCCGCGTCCTTTGCAGATCGCCCTCTACGTCGGCATCGGCATCGCCCAGTACCTCTGCGGCCTCGCCACCGTCACCAGCGCCTCGCGCATGACGTACGCGTTCGCCCGCGACGGCGGCCTTCCCTTTTCGTATGCCCTTCGCCGCGTGAGCGACGTCCACAGGACGCCCGCCCATGCGATCTGGGTCGTCGCGGCCGTGAGCACGGCGTTCACCATCTACACGCCCGTGTATTCGACGATCACCGCGGTCTGCACGATTTTCCTCTACATCTCCTACGGCATGCCCATCGCGCTCGGCCTCTTCGCCTACGGCCGCACCTGGACCACGATGGGGCCCTTTTCGCTCGGCCCCTGGTATCGCCTCGTCGCGGTGATCTGCGTGCTCGGCTGCGCGCTCCTTCTCGCCATCGGCGTCGCGCCCCCGAACGACAAGGCCTTGCCGATCACGCTCGGCGCGCTTTTCGTCACGATTCTCGTGTGGTTTGGTGGTCTCCGGCGGGTGTTCAAGGGGCCGCCGGCCGCCGGTCCGGCCTGAATTCGTTTCTCAAAAGAACAGGAAGATCACGAAGAACCCGATGAGCAGCACGGTCGCCGCACCCACCGCGACGGCCAGGTAAAACCCCGTCTTGTCGACGTGCTCCACGCGCTGCGCCGGCCGCTGGTGCAGCTCCGTCACCGTCATCTGCTGCTGCCGCGCGCTGAACAGCGGCGGCGCCGTGGCTCCGGGCGGCGGCGCGGTCGGCGGCGGCTCGGTCGGCTCGTCCACGATGTGCGCGCCGGCCATGGGCATCGGCGGCGGCGCGAACACGCCGGACGGCTCGATGTAGACCTGCGTCGGCTCCGAATCGTGCGAGGCTCGCGGCGGCGGGACGTACGCGGCTCTCGGGCGCCGCGTCGATTCCTCCGCGCGTGGCGACGAAGACGACGGCGGGGCCATGAGCAGCGTTCCGAGCGGCCCGGACGAGGGCGCGGGAAAACTCCCCGACGTCGACGACCGCAGCGCAGGCGACGGGGTCGACGGCGCCGATTCCGCCATCACCAGCGTGCCGAGCTGACCCCGCATCGGCAGCTCTTCCAGCACCGGCGCGTGCGCCGCGCCGTTCGTGTTTTCGTCGTGAATCTTCGCCGACGCCGGCACCGACGCCGCGGGCGCGAGCGACGGTTTGCGCCCCGCGGCCGCGAACACCTCGAGCATGTGCGCGACGACCATCGCGCTGCCGATGCGTTTGTCGCGTTCGCGCTCCATGCACCGCGCCACGATTTCTTCGAGCGCCGGGTCCACCGCATTCGTGAGCTGCGAAATCCGCGGCACCGGCCCGCTCGTGATCCGCGCCGTGATGTCGGCGCGCCCGCCCTCGAAAGGACGCTGCCCCGAGAGCATCTCGAAGAGCACCACGCCGAGCGACCAGAGATCGGTCCGCACGTCGAACGACTCCGGCGTGGCGAGCTGCTCCGGGCTCCGGTACGAAGGCGATCCCAGCCCGAGCGTCTCCGCCACGACCGCGGGCACCGCCCGCGCGACCCACAGATCCAAGAGTTTCACCACCGGCTCATTCGTGCCCGGTGTTCCATGCAGGAACACGTTCGCCGGCCGGAGATCGCCGTGCACGAGCCGCGCGGCGTGGGCGATCGACAGCGCCGACGCGATGTCGCGCCCGATCTGCGCGGCGAGCGGCGGCGGCAGCGTGCGCTCGCGCGCGAGCCGGTCGGCGAGCGTCTCGCCCGAGAGCAGCTCCATGGCGACGAACGGCTCGCCGCCGCCCGTCTCGCCCACGTCGTGGATCGTGACCAGCGTGGGGTGCTTGGCGGCTTGCGCCGCGCGCGCCTCCTCGCCGAGCCGCCGCCCGACTTCCTGGTTCGGAATGCTGAGGAGCTTCAGCGCGACATGGCGCGACGCTGTGTGGTCCTCCGCCTCCCAGACGGCCCCGAGCGCGCCCGTCCCGATTTGCCGCACGAGACCGTATCTATCGCCGATGAGTTCGCCGCCGCTCATTGCCCTGCTCGACCCGAATTCATGCCCGATTGCGGAAATCCTTCACGGAAGCGATCGAATGCGCCGCGCCGCCTCTTCCAGCACGGCGTCCTCCTTCGCGAAGCAGAACCGAGAGAGCGTCTCGCCCACCGGATCCCCGTAAAACGAGGTGCCCGGCACGCTCGCGATGCGCAGCTTTTCGAGCAGCAGCATCGCCGCCGCCTTCGCGTTCGGCGCGCCGAGCCGCCGGATGTCGGCGAGCACGTAATACGCGCCCCGCGGCACGTACGGCGTGAGGCCCGCGTCCGCGAGCGCGCTGCAGAGGATATCGCGCTTCTTCTGGTAGCTCTGCCCGATCGACGCGAAGTAATCGTTCGGCATCCCGAGACCTGCCACCATCGCGTGCTGGAGCGGCGTCGGCGCGCAGACGTAGAGCAGATCGTGCGCCACCGTGATCCGCCGCGCGGCGTCGGGCGGCGCCGTCAGGTACCCGCACCGCCAGCCCGTCACCGCGAACGTCTTCGAGAATCCCGAGATCGACACCGTGCGGGCCGCCGCGTTTTTCCGCGTCGCGAGCGGCACGTGCTTCTGCCCGTCGAACACGATGTGCTCGTAGATCTCGTCCGTGATCGCCACGAGGTCGTGCGATGCGATCGCGTCCGCGAGCCAGTCGAGCTCCTCCTCGCTCCACACCTTGCCGCTCGGGTTCGACGGCGTGCACACGACGACGGCGCGTGTTCGCGGCCCGATCGCTCGCGCAAACGCCTCCCGATCGATCTCCCACGACGGCGGCCGCGTCGGCACGAGCACGGGCTGAAGGCCGAGCGCGAGCACCGTGTTCAAGTGGTAGCCGTAATAAGGCTCGAACAGGATCACCTCGTCGCCCGGATCGAGCAGCGCGAGGCACGCCGCCGCGAACGCGCCCGTCGCGCCCGACGTCACCACCACCTCACTCGCCGGATCGACCTCACGCCCGTAGCGCTTCTTCAGATCGGCCGCGATCGCTTGTCGGAGCGGCAGGATCCCTTCGGGCGCGGTGTAGATCGCCACGCTCGCGTCGATCGCGGCGTTCGCCGCGCGGGCCACGGGCGGCGGCGTCGGCAGATCACACACGCCTTGCCCGAGGTTGATCCCGCCCACCGCCTCACACGCGCGGCTCATCGCGCGAATGTCGGAGATGACCAGCGAGCTCAGGCGTTGACCGATCCGCATGGCAGCACCCTACCTCAACACGGACCTAAAAATCCCCTCCGCTGCGCAAGGCGGTGACCACGAAGCCGTCGGCCGCCCCTTGCCTGAACAGCCGGACCATGGCACCCCCGGCGCCGTGCGTCCGTCATCCATCGCCGAGACCCGCTTCGTTCGTGAGGATGATCGCGCCCTCATGGCCGAGGTCTGGTCGCTCGCCTGGCCGGCGATCACGCACATGCTGCTGATCACGCTCGTCTTTCTGGTCGGGCGGCTCATGCTCGGCCGGTACTCGTCGACCGCGCTCGCGGCGATCCAGATCGGCGGCGCCACGAGCTGGACCCTCTACTCCGTTTGCACGGCCTTCTCCGCGGGCACCCTTGCCGTCGTGGCCCGGCGTGTCGGCGCCGGCGACCGCCCGGGCGCGGCCCGTGCCGCCCGCGCCGCGCTCCTCTTTGCGGCCGGGCTCGGCGTCGTCGTCGCGTGTGCCCTGTTTTTCGCGGAAGGCCCCTTCATTCGAACCCTCTTTCCTCGCGCCGGCGCGGCCGTGCATGAACAAGCGGGCGCGTACCTCCGCATCGCATGCTGGGCCATGCCGCTCACGTTCGTCGAGGCGATCGCGGCCGCGTCGTTGCAAGCCTCGGGCGATACGCGTACGCCGCTCGTCGTCGCGGGCGTGGGCAATGTCCTGAACCTCGCGCTCAACGCGCTGCTCATCTTCGGCCTCCTCGGCCTGCCCGAGCTCGGCATTCGTGGGGCCGCCGTCGCGAACGCCGCGACCATGTCCCTCGAAGGCCTCCTGCTCACCTTCGCGCTCTTCCGCCGCACGAGCCCGCTGCCATTGAACAGCGCGAGCTTCGAGGGCGCGGGGGATGCTTTGAGGCGTGTCCTGCGCGTCTCGAGCGCGGCGTTCGGCGAGAAGGCGGCGTATCACCTCGGGTACATGTTTTACGTCGCGATCGTCGCGCTCCTTGGCGAGGTCGCGCTCGCGGCGCAACAGGCGGCGATCAGCATCGAGTCGATCTCGTGGCTCTCGGCGGATGGGTTTGGCATCGCGGCGGGCGCGATCGTGGGCCAGAAGCTCGGGGCAAAGCGGCCCGAGGAGGCGGCGCGGGCGGGCCGGGTCGCGGCAATGCTCGCCGTGTTCTGCTTGACCCTCGTCGGGCTCTCCTTTTTGACCATGGCGCCCTTGCTCGTCTCGGCGTTCACGCCGGACCGGACGATCGTCGAGACGGCCGTCCCGGCGATGCGCGTGGGCGGATTCGCGCAGCCGTTCATGGGGTTCGCGATGGTCACGGCGATGGCGCTGCGCGGCGCGGGCGACACGCGCACGGTGCTCGGCACGATGATCCTCTGCGGCCTGTTCTTGCGGGCCGGCGTGACCTGGCTCTGCGCGATCAAGCTCGACCTCGGCCTCGCCGGCGTTTGGATGGGCAGCACGGCGGACTGGATCTGCAGGGCCGTGCTGCTCGGCTGGGCGTTTGCGCGGGGGCGGTGGAAGAAGGTCGAAGTCTAGGGCCGCTACACGCGACCGACGCAGGCGTTTTCCACACAGCTCTGATCGTTCGAGCAATCGTTCGTCGACACGCATTGCACGCCGCCACCGAGGAGCACTCGATGTTGTCGCCGCAATGGGTCGAGGTGGCCCATTTCTGCGACGCATGCGCGTTCGTGTCGCGTTGCAGAGCCGCCGGCTCAGAGCGCCGCGCGAAACCGCCGCGTGAGCGCGTCCATGAGCACCCGCACGCGGGGCGTCTTGCGCAGGTCGGGGTGGGTGAGGAGCCAGGCGGTTCGTTCGAGCGGCGCGACGCGCTCGCGATAGGCGGGGATCTCCACGAGCTCGGGGTGGAGCGCGGCAATGGCGCGCGGAATGAGCCCGACGCCCACGCCGCCGGCGACGAGCGACACGAGCGCGCTGAACTGCGCGCGGCTGGCATAACGGCTGGCGTGCTCGCGCTCCCATGCGGATTCGGCCGAGGAGCGCTCGCTCAGTGCGCGGACGACCCAGAGCGGTTCGGGCTCGCGCCTCACGGCCTCCGCGGTCCCGAAGACGCCGTACGGAAGTTTGCCGAGCCGAACCCCCCAGCACCCCGTAGGCGGTCGCCGCATGACGCCGATCGCGACGTCGACCTCCCGGTCACGGACGCTCGGCCCCGAATCGCCGAGAATGAGGTTCACGCGCAAGGGGTATTGTGTGGTGATCTCGGCGATCGGGTCCACGAGAAACGGGAGCAAGGCCTCCACGGTCGTGAGGCTGACCTCGCCGACGATTTCCGTGGCCTGGGCGTGCACGTGCCCCGAGACCTCGGCGAGGGCTTTGCGCATGCGGTGGCCGACCTGCGCGAGCATGGCGCCGGTCTCCGTCAACCCGCCGCCGGCCGCGCCACGTTCGAGGCACGGCGAGCCCACGGTGGATTCGAGGATCGCAATGCGTCGGTACACGGTGGAAGCCGACACGCCAAGCTCGCGGGCGGCGCCGCCCACGCCGCCCGCGCGGGCGACGGCCTCCAGATATCGGACGTCTTCCCAGAGAATCGACATATTCACGGCTCGATCTTCGACGGAAAGTCAACCGGATCGGGGCACGCTTGAATGAGGAGCGACGCGCTCGTCGTGCACAGGAACGTCGACGAGTGGTCCTCGTAGCCGAACGTGTACACGTACGGACATTCGTCCTTCACGGCCGGGCTGTAATCGGTGCCCGCCTGCACCCCGAGCGCGGTGCAGCCCGCGCTGTCGTACCGGTAGGGAAAACCATTGTACGTGTGCACCGAGTTGGGGCAGCAATACTTGAGGCAAGCATCGTCCCCGGCGCCGACCTTTTGCGTCACCGTGCAGAGATCACACCCGCCGAGGCACGTATTCGCCTTCCCCGCCTCCGCGTCCGTGCAGCCCGCGGGGCCACACGAGAACCTTCGATTCGCGTGGACCCCCTCGTCGTGACCAAACCCGACCGCGAAATCGGGCGCTCCGTTCCACGTCCACTCGGGCCCGCCGATGTTGCCCGCGTTGAACACCGTGCCCGTCGGAATCCGATTCGACTCCTTGCCATCCGGACACGTCCCGCAGGAGCCAACGATCACCTTCTTGCCGTTGCCGTCGATCATCGTGGGGCACTCCTTGCACCCCGCGGGCGCCGGCGCGAACGCGTCCGAGCCGTCCGGGCATTGCGTGTTCACGTCGAACCGGCACCCCGTCCCGCGGCACCAGAAAATGTTGTTCGGATCCGGCGCGCCGCCCCCGCAGCTCTTCATGCCGACCGCGCTCGCCGTCGTCCACGCGTTGACCGCGCTGATGTCGTAATAGAGCGAGCCCTGGCCGGGATTGTCGTACGTGAACTCGAACGTCGCGTTCTTCGCGGCCTCGCTGCCGACCTCGCAGGCATTGCCGTACGGATTGCACCCCGTCGCGAGCCAGCCCGTCCCGCTCGGGAACCCGGCATCGTTCGGCAGGACGATCTCGTGCTGCTCGCCCGGCTCGAGCTCGAAGAACGGATTGCACGCGCAGGTGCTCCCCTTGCAATACACGAGCCCCGGATCCCCGCCGCCGGCCATGTTCTTCGCGATCTCCGTGCATTGCCCCACGCCCTCGGGATCGCCGCACGCCGCGCCGTTCCACGCGCAATCCGTCGGCCGCGCCCACATCGGCGTGGTCCTCCCATCCATCTTGAACCAGCGCGTCTCACTGCAATTGTTCACGAGCTTGATCCGGCGCACGCTGTCGTCCGCCGGACAGAATGCCGTCCCGGCCTCGTACGCGGGCCCGCGCGAGCCGCTGCCGCCGCTCCCGCCCGCGCCCGCGCTGCCGCCCGAGCCCGGGCCCGCCGCGTCGCCGCCCGAACCACCCGAGCCCGCGGATCCCCCGGATCCCGTCGCATTCGCGCCCGGGCCGTCTCCCGAGCAGCCCCAGCAAACGAGCGCCACCGCCGCCGCCGCGGCCCAGCCGATGTTCCACGCAAGCCGGTTCGTCATGGCAGGGAGCCTATCATCGCCCGCCCCTCCCGTGGTATATGCCCCGCCATGGCACAGGTCCACGGCGGCAGGCTCGTATCGAAGGCGCTCGCGCGGCACGGGGTCACGCACCTCTTCACGCTCTGCGGCGGGCACATCCAGGCCATTTACGATGGGTGTCTCGACGACGGCATCCGCGTCGTCGACGTCCGGCACGAGCAGACCGCGGGGCACGCGGCCGACGCCTGGGCCCGCGTCACGGGCAAGCCCGGCGTCTGCGCGGTCACAGCCGGCCCTGGCGTCACCGACACCGTCACCGCGGTCGCCAATGCCCAGCGCGCCGGCATCCCCATGATCGTGATCGGCGGCGCCGGCCCGCGCCTGCTCGCCGACATGGGCTCGCTCCAGGACATGAACCACGTCGAGCTCATGCGCCCGGTCACGAAGTGGAGCGTCTCCGTCCCCTCCACCGACCGCATCCAGGAGTACATCGACGCCGCCTTCCGCATCGCGCAGGGCAACGTCCCCGGCCCGGTCTTCCTGGAGATGCCGCTCGATCTCCTCATGAACTTCGGCGACGACGCCCCGCCCGCCACGGTTCCTTTCGACGAACCCCCGCGCCCCGCCGGCAATCCGCACGCGATCGCCCGCGCCGCGGCCATGCTGCGCGAGGCCGAGCGGCCCATGTTCATCGTGGGCACGCAGCTCCGCTGGTCGCCGCGCAAGGAGATCCTGCGCGCGTTCGCCGACGCCATCGACGCCCCGTATTTCCTGAACGGCATGGCCCGCGGCGGCCTGCCGCATGCGCACCCGAACTTCTTCGCCCGGTCGCGCCGCGTCGCGCTCGGACAAACCGACCTCTGCGTCGTCCTCGGCACGCCCTTCGATTTCCGCCTCGAATACGGCCGCGCCATCAACCCGGGCGCGCGCGTCATCCAGATCGACCTCGACGGCAACGAGATCGGCCGCAATCGCAAGGTCGACGTCGCGATTCACGGCGACAGCGGCCTCGTCCTCGAGCAGCTCCTCGCCGAGGTGAAAGAGAAGCGCGCGCCCGGCTGGATCGCGGCGATGCGCGCGGCCGAGGACAAGTCGCGGGCCAAGATGCAGCCCGAGATCGACGCCACGACCGACCCGCCGAACCCGCTGCGCGTCTGCGACGAAATCGGAAAACGCCTCGGCAAGGAGGACATCGTCATCGGCGACGGCGGCGATTTCGTGGCCACGGCGGCGAACGTGATCAAGCTCGAATGGCCGCAGCTCTGGATGGATCCGGGCCCGCTCGGCACGCTCGGCGTCGGCCCCGGGTATGCGATGGCCGCGAAGCTCGCCCGTCCCGGCGCGCGCGTCGTGCTCATTTACGGCGACGGCTCGTTCGGCTTCAACGCGGCCGAGTTCGAGGCGCTCGCGCGGCAGGGCATTCCGGTGGTCAGCATCATCGGCAACGACGCCGCGTGGATGCAGATTCGCCGCGGCCAGGTCGATCTTTACGGCGCGGATCGCTCGCCGGCCACGGCGCTCGAATATACGCGTTATGAAAAGGTCGTCGAGGCGCTCGGCGGCGTGGGGTATTGGGTCGAGAAGATGGCCGACCTCGGCCCGGCCCTCGACGCCGCATTCGCGGCCGACAAACCGTCTTGCGTGAACGTCAAGATCGCCACCAGCGAGTTCCGCAAGGGCGCGATCAGCGTATAGCGGGGCGGGACGTGGAGCTCCGCTTCTGCAACCCCGAGCTCACGAGCCTGGACGATCTCGACACCGAGATCCTCGCGTGCAGCGTGTGGGCGGACGCGCGCCCGGTGCATGGCGCCTTTGGCCTCTGCGATTGGCGCATGGCTGGGCACCTGTCCGGGCTTTTGCGTAGTGGCTTTTTGACGGGCAAGCTCGGCGAGGTCCTGATGGTCCCGGGCAAACCGCGCCTCACGTTCGACAAGCTCCTGTTTTTCGGGGCGGGTCCGCGCGAGGGATTCGGCGAGGAGGCCTTCCGCCGCGTCGTTCAGCACATGCTCGACGTGATGGAGGGCCTCGCCGCGCGTGTTGCGGTCGTCGAATTGCCGGGCCGCCCGGACGGCCTGATCCCGGCCGAACGAGCGGCCGACATCCTGCTCGCGAGCGCCGGCCGCAAGCGCGAGCACGACGTCTGGACGCTCGTCGAGGGCGCCGACGGCAAGCAGCGCATCACGCAACACATGATCGAGGAGCGGAGGCGGGTGCGGCGGGTGCTCTAGCGGTTCAAGGCAGGACCTGACAAACCCCTTTCCGCTCCGTATTGCAGATCCGCCCGTCGACCTTCGGCGCGAGCGGCTTGTTCTCTTTCTTCAGCGCAGCGAGCCTGTCGAGCACGACCTGCTTGATGTCCGGCCCCTTGGCGATCACCTTCGCCGAGCCCAGCATCGAGTAGCCGTCCTTTTTCCCCTTCGGGTCGACCATATAATCGATCGTGACCGCGTAGAGCACGTCCTTTGGCCCGATCTTTTTGGGTTTGGCGCCGAGCAAGGTCAACTTCGACGCCGTCTTCGCCGTGGTATCGTGCTCGAAGGCGAACCCGGCGATTTGCAGGAAATGCCCCTCGCCCGTCCAGTTCTCGATGCTGTGGTTCACGACCTTCTGCAAGGTCTCCCCGTTGATCTCGATGAGGTGGAGGATCGCCGGATACGCGAAGAGCTCCTCGATGTTGCGCGTCGTGATCGGCTCGCCTTTCGGCAGGTTCAGGTTGATCCGCAAGGTCCCGCTGTTGATGAAGGCGATCTGCGGGCGTTTCTTCTCCTTGGGGAACGCGGCGAGCGCCTGATCGAGGATCCAGTTCCCGAGGTTCGTCTCGAAGCGGCGAATTTCGAGCTCCTCGGCGATGAGATCCTCGCCCGCCGCGCCGAGCACCTCGGAGAGGCAGCCCGAGCCCGCGGGCAAGTTGCGCGTCTTCGCGCAGAAATCGTCCTCGTGTTTCTTGAGCGTGCCGTCGACCCACGCCTTCATCTCGGGATCCTCGGGCACGGCCGCGCCTTCGAGCGGGACCCATTCGTGGGAGATCCGAAGGTTGCCACTCGAACGATCGATCGTGAGCACGTTCGCGCTCACCGCGTCCGCGTCGGCCTTGTAGACCACGCGCTCGCCCGCCGCGGCTTTTTGCTTTTGATGCTCGTGCCCGCCGAGGATCACGTCCGGCCCCTCGGCGCCGAGTTTTTCGAGCAGCCCCCGATCCGTCGTCATGGACAGGTGCGTCAGCGCCACGACCACGTCCGCGCCCTCTTTGCGCAGCGCGGCCGTCTGCACACGCGCGGCCTCGGCCGGGTCGTGAATCGCCGCGATGTACGGCTGATCCGCGCCAATCGTCACGCCGAACAGGCCGAGCTTCAGCGGGCCGCAGGGCACGATCGTACGCGGCAGGACTTTTCCTTCGGGCAGGTTCACCGCGGATTTGCCCGCGTCGTCGACCTTGAAATGCACGTTCGCCGAGAGCCAGCGGAACTCCGACTCCGCGACCCGCGACGAGATCACGGCCGGGTCGTCCTTGTCGAACTCGTGATTGCCGAACGCCGCGAAGAGCCGGGCGTCCTGCCCGGGGCCGCCATCGAGCCGGCTCACGGCTTCGATCATCTGCCGGCCCTTGTACATCTGGCTGATCAGCGACGGGAACAGCATGTCGCCCGCGTGCAGCACCACGAGGTCCGGATACTTCTTTTCGAGCTCCTTGCGGATCGTCCGGACCCGCGCCATGCCGCCTTTGCCGCCGGGGAGCGGCTCGATCCGATACGTGTCGTTGATCGAGAGCACCGCACACCCCGTCTTCGGCGCCGGCGGCGTCGTGGCCGTCGTCGTCTCCGTCGTCGGGGTGGTCTTGACGGGTTCGTCCGGGCCTTTCGCGGGCGTCTCGGTCGCGGGCGCGCCGCAGCCTGAGGCGAGGGCGAGGGCCATGAGCAGGGCAGGGGCGTGCGTCCGGGCGCGATCACGAATCCGAGGCGTCATCGTTCGAGCGTACACGCCTCCCCACGCCAAAATCCAGCCGCCGGAATCCCGCGCGACATCGTCTGTTGACTTTGAATTTCAAGAACGTTACAGGGCATCGACTCCCAGAGAACCGCATGCGCCCCCGCACCCTGCTCGGCTCGTTTTTCCTGCTCGCCTGCGCGACCGAAGCCTTCGCCGACGAGGCCAAACCCGCGCCCCCCATTCCTGACGCCCCGCCAAACGAGGCGCCCGCGAAGGCGGAGCCGAGCCCCGAAGACGCCTCCGCAAAGCCCAAGAAAGGCGAGGCCGCCGAGGCGCAGGCAGCGCCGCCGCCGGTGATCGAGGTGAGCGTGATCGGCCGGAGCGACGACGCGCTCCAGAAGGTGCCGGGCTCGGGCACGTTGATCGGCGCGAAGGAGATCCGCCGCTCGATGCCCGCCGAAACGGGCGAGATCCTGCGGCGCGTGCCGGGCCTCGTGGTGCGGCCCGAGGAGGGCCTCGGCCTGCGGCTCAACGTCGGCATGCGCGGCCTCGATCCGACGCGCAGCCGTCAGGTGCTCATCCTCGAAGACGGCATGCCCGTCGCGATCAACCCTTACGGCGAGCCGGATCTCTACTACTCGACGCCCGTCGAGCGCATCCGCGCGGTCGAGGTCGTGAAGGGCTCGGGCAGCATTTTGTTCGGACCTCAAACCATTGGCGGCGTCGTCAACTTCCTCACGGCGCTGCCCCCGGACAAACCCGAGTGGTCGCTCGAAGCGCAGGCCGGTCAGCGCAACTACTACAAGCTCTCCGGCCTCTACGGCGGCACGGCGGGCGACGCACGGTACGTCCTGCAGTTCACGAGGAAGCAAGGCGACGGCTTCCGCAACATCGAGTTCCACGCCACGGACTTCATGGGCAAGATCGCGTTCCCGACCTCGGCGCGCGGCGAAGCCACGTTCAAGATCGCGGTGTACGACGAGTTCTCGCGCTCGACGTACGTGGGCCTGACGCGGCGCATGTTCGAGCTCGACCCGCGAACCCCCTCGATCGCGCCGCACGACGGGTTCAACGTGCGCCGCTACGACGCCTCGCTCACCCATGAATACCGTTTTTCCGAGGCGACGCGGCTGCGCACGTTCATCTACGGCTACATCACGGATCGCGACTGGCGCCGGCAGAACTACGACCGTGATGCGAAGCCCGACGTCACGTACGAGCGAATCGTTGGGGATCCGTCGGTCTCGGGCGCCGCGGTCTTCTTCCGCAATACCTCGATGGTCCGGGACCGCGATTACCAGGTCCTCGGCATCGAGCCGCGTGTCGAGCACCGCTTCGAGACGGGCCGGGTGCGCCACACGCTCACGGCCGGCGCGCGCGCGCACGTCGAGACCGCCGACCGAAAGCAATTCCAGGGCGACATCGTGGATACGGCGGCCGGGAACCTCCAGGACCGGGAGCACCACCGCACGTTCGCGATCGCCGCCTATGCCCAGGACCGCCTCGCGTTCCGGGACGATTTGCTGGTGACGCCCGGCGTCCGCGTCGAATACGCGGCGAACCTGCGCAGCGTGGATCGAACGGCGGAGACCGGCACATCGCGGGACGTGACGAACCGCGGCACGAGCGATTCGCTGGCGGTGATGCCCGGCATCGGAATGGTGTACGGCACGCCGAAGCTGAACTTTTTCGGGGGCGTGCACGTCGGGTATGCGCCGCCGCGCGTGTCGGCCGCGATTTCGCCGGGCGGCCAGGACGCCCAGCTCGACGCCGAGGAGAGCACGAACTACGAAATCGGCATGCGGCTCGCGCGCCCGAAATGGATTCGCGCCGAGGTCACGGGGTTCATCATGAGCTTCCGCAACCAGATCGTGACCGGCACGGAGGCGAGCGGGCAGCAGAGCGAGCTCGCGAATGGCGGACGAACCCTGCACCGAGGCGCCGAAGCGCAAGTCACGCTCGGCATCGGCCAGGCGCTTTCCCTGCCGCTCGCAATCGATGTGACCGGACGATATACCTTTTCCGTCTCGACGTTCCGCGGCGGTCCGTTCGACGGCAATCGCCTGCCATATGCGCCGCTCCACACGGCGAGCGCGACGCTCGACGTCGAGCACCGGATCGGGCTCGGGGCGCAGGTCGCCTGGAGCTACCTGAGCGACCAGTTCGCCGACGAATACAACACGGTGCTCGTGGACCCGACGGGGCGCCTCGGCGTCGTGCCGGGGTATCACCTCGTCGACGTGGCGTTGCGCTACCGCCACGCGAAGACGGGGCTCGGCGCGCTCCTCACGGTGAAGAACGCGCTCGATCAGGTGTTCGTGGCGACGAGGTTGCCCGACGGCATTCAAACGGGGGGATTCCGTCAAGTCAACGTCGGGCTGCGGTGGGACCACCGCTAGCGAGGTGCCGATAAACTTGCTGCGCGCCTCGAATCGTCGGTCGGGCTCCTCGGAATACTGGAGTATTCCTGCGTCGCCCTTCCTAGCTTCGATGCGCTCGCTGCGTTTCTCGGCACCTCGCTATGAATCTCTTACTTCGGAATCGGCGGGATCGGGGTCGTGCCGACCGTGGTGCCGGCCTCGGCGCTCCATTGCCAGTTGTCGATGATGGCCGTCGAGTCGAGGACGCCGTCGCCCGAGTCGTAGGCGCCCCAGCGAATCCGAATGGTGCTGCCCGGCGTGACGGGCGCCTGCGTCTTCAGCCAGCTCGTGGCCGCGTGCGACTCGAATCCAGTGCCGTCGAGCTCCGCCGTGCCGAGCGGGCAGTCGAAACTCTTGCCGCCTGCCGTGCAGGGCGGGCCAGCCGAGCAGCCGCACACGTTCATGAAGGCGTTGTTCACGCTGATGGGGTTGCCCTGCATGTCGAACGAGATCTGCCCGTCCGGTTGGCCCGCCGGGATCGGCGAGAGGATCGCCACGAAGAAGTCGTTGTACTTGCTGCAGATGTAGCCCGGCCACTCGTACGTGTAGAAGTTGAAGTCGAACGAGAAGCCCTTCGCATTCTGCGGCACGCGAATCTCGAGTTCGACCGCCGTGGCGTCGTACGGCGTGCCCGTGACGACACCCGGGCACGCCGGCGACTCCTTCGGGAAACCCTGCGGATGGCCGCTGTTGTACCCCTTGCTGAAGCCGCTCGGGCTCTGATAGCCCCCGTCCGTCGGCTGACGCGCCGCGCCGCTGGAGACGCTGAAGATCTTGCCGCCCGCCCGCGGCTTGACATTCGGGCCGAAGCCGCTCAGGACGCCGTGGCCGAGGTGATAGTTCGCGCTGCCGTTCGCCGGCGAGCCGTCGGCCATGACCCATTGCGCGCTGACGACGCCCCAATCGGTCCCGCCCGGCGTGGCGATCTTGCAGAGCTCCACGGCGCGCGCCGCGTCGAGCGGATCCTGCGTGTCGACCGCGATCGCCCCGTCGCAGGTCTCGACCGCCTCGTCGATCGCCATGTTGCAGTTCTCGTCCGAGGGCTTGTAGTCGGGGTTCATCGCGTCGCCTACGACCTCGACCGAGTTCGGGCTGACGTTCACGTCGCAATCGTTGCAGTCGCCCGTCGCCTCGCTGAACCCGTCGCCGTCGTCGTCCACGTTGACGTCCGTATCGCAGAGGTTCTCGCCGGCGCCGCTGCCGCCCGCGCCGGGGCCGACGAACGAGCCGCCGACGCCGTCGGGGTTCGAGCCGCCGTTGCCGCCCGGCGTGGCGCCCGCGCCGCCCTCCCCGGACCAATCCTCGCCGCCGGAACCACCGTCACCAAAGACGTTGCGGCCACCCGTGGCTGTGCATGCGGCGCCCAGCACGGTGCTGCCTGCAAGGCCCACGAGCCCGATCCACTTCACCAAGTTCCGCATGGCCACTCCTTGAAAAGCTGATCCGCGTCGAGGCCTCCGGCCCCGACAAACCTGGGGGCCGTGCGGCCGCGAGCAGTCTACAGGCAAGGCGTGTCCTTCGTGCAGCAAGAAATCGGCGAGGGGACGTACGAAAATCGAGGACCCGTCGTCCGGGGCGAAACCCCGGACGCCCATTGGTCGGCTCCTCCCGTCCCGCAGCTAACGGGCCCGCCCGGTTTCCGCCATCGCGCGCCAGAACCGCTCGAGCCGGTGCTCGATCGCGCCGAAGACCGTGCCCGCAGGGTAATGACCGGTGTCGTCCGCGATACCTGCGGGCGAGCCTGTGAGCAGCTCGATACCTTCTTCGACCGCAGAAACCACGTGAACGTGGAATTGTTTACGCTCGATAGCCTCGACCACGTCGCTGCGCAACATCAACGCATGCTGATTCGTGGCCGGGATCAGGACGCCCTGGTGGCCGGTCAGGCCTTTGGCCGCACAGAGATCGTAGAATGCCTCGATTTTTTCATTGAGACCACCCACGGGCAGGACGCCGCCCTGCTGATCGACGCTGCCCGTCACCGCGAGGTCTTGCCGCAGTGCATAACCAGAGAGCGACGAGAGCAGCGCGTAAAGCTCGGGCGACGAGGCGCTGTCGCCGTCGATCGGCTCGTACGTCTGCTCGAAGACGAGCGAGGCGCCGAACGAGAGGGGGCGGATCTGCGCGAACCGGAGCGACAAGAAGCCCGACAAAACGAGCACGCCCTTCGCATGGATGGGCCCGCTCATTTCAACCTCGCGCGCGATGTTCACCGGCCCCTCGGTCCCCGGATACACGACGGCCGTGACGCGGCACGGCCGGCCAAACGTGACCGGTCCGTCGCTCAAGACCGAGATCGCGTTCACCTGGCCGACGCGCCGGCCCGTGACATCGATGCGGATCGTGCCGTCGGCGAGCAGCTCGTGCACCTGGTCGCGGAAATGATCACTCCGCCGCCGCGCCGCCGCGAGCGCACCCACGATCTCGCCGCCGTCGACGACACGTTTGCCCTTGCTTGTGGCGCGGTAGCTCGCCTCCGTCGCGACCTCCGCCAGGAGGCCGAGCTGCGCGGTGACCTTGCGCTGGCTCTCGGCGAGGCGGCCGCCGTAGAAGAAGAGCTCCGCCACGGCGTCGGCCGTGAGCGGCAAGAGGCGCCGCTCGCGCACGATGTCCGCGAGGAACGAGGGGTAGGTCGCGAGCGCCGCGCCGAGCGGCATCGTGCCCTCGAAGCGCGCCTGCACCTTGAAGAGCTGCGAGAACTCGGGGTCGGCCTCGTGTAGGTCCTGGTAGAGGTCGGGGCTCGCGATGAGCACGACCTTCAGGTCGAGCTGCATCGGCGGGAACATGAGCTCCTCGCTCGTGCCGCGGTAATACGTGGGGTTGTGCTCGGGCACGATGAACTTGCTCGCGAGCAAGCACGCCTTGAGCTGCTCGTAGAGCGCCTCGTTCTTGAGCAGCGCGTTCGCCGGCAGGATCAAAAATCCCCCGTTCGCGAGGTGCAAAGCGCCCGCCACGGCGAACCCCGGCTCCGGCGGCGTGCCCGTGTCGGGCGGCGCGTAGCTCCGGCCGAACAGCGCCGACAAGGTCGGATACGGGACCTCCACGACCGGCGCGCCCGACCCCGGCTTGTGCTCGGTGAGCAGCGTGGGCACCACGATGCCCTGCACGAGCACGGGCTGTTCGTCGTTGCCAGGTTCGTCCACGAGCAGGCGCGTCTCGCGCGTGACGAGCGTCTCGACGTCGCCGAGGAACGCGAGTAGCTCCTCGCGGCCCTCGAAGCGCGCGCGCACCGGCGAGAAGCACGCCTTCACCGCGTCGCCGAGGAGCTGCTTCGTCGTCGCGCGGAGCTCCGAATCGGCCTCGTCCTGCACCTCGGCGAGCCGCTCCTCGAAGGCCTCGATCGCCGTCGTGATCTCCCGGATCGACTCGCTCGGCGGGCTCTCGTCGACGAGCGGCGTGACCTGGAACTCGCGCCCCGCGCGCACCACGTCGAGCCCGAGCCCCTTCGCATGCGTGCGGAGCTCCTCTTCGAGCCGCGACTCCTCCGCCTCCACGCGCCGCTGCCCGCGCGCGCGCGCCTGCTTCCACCGCTCGCCTTCCGTCGCGCCGTGGATCGACTCCAGAAGCTTCGCGTAGAGCTCCTCCATCGCCTCCGTGAACGGACGGCCTTCGCCCGCGGGCAAGGTCAGCACCGTCGGCTCGCTCGGCCTTCGCGGGTTCGGCAGGAGCAACATGTCGTCGGGCGTGGGGAGCGTCGCGGCGAGCCGCCGGGCGACCTGACGCGCGCAGAACGTCCGTCCCGAACCGGACGGACCAACGACGACCACGTGAAACCGGGAGTGGCGGATATCCAGCCCGAACGAAAGCGCCGCGAGGGCGCGCTCCTGGGCCGCGATGCCCGAGACGGGCTCCACCTCTTCGGTCGTATGGAATGACAGCTCCGCGGGCTCGATGCGCTTGAGGCACTCCGCTGCGGTAAGCTCACGTGCGGGCATATCGCCGAAAGATACCACCCGACCCCGCACCCCGCCCGGCCCTCCGCGCGATGCGTCGCATTCGTCCGAGACACCACGAGCGAGGGCCTGTCCGTCCCGTCATGGGCAACGCAAGACGAGCACGGGGCAGGTGGCCTTACGCAGGACGCGCTCGAAGACCGCCCCGTGCTCCTCGCTCCGGAGCCCGTGCCACGCGAGCACGGTGAGATCCGCGGCGAGCGTGTCGGCGAAGCGGAGGATCTCGTCCGCGGGGTCGCCAGCGCCGAGGAAGAAGCGTGTCGGCACGTCCTCGGGGCAGTGGCCGATCGTTTTCGCGAAGCGATGCACGAACTCCGCGGAGAACGCGGGCCACTCGTGATGCGGCTGGTCCACGTACTGCGGCGCGCCCATCGCGCCCGGCTCGACGTGGGGGCCGTGCTGCGCCTCGCCCACGAGCACGATGTCGAGCGACGCGCCCGCCCGCCGCGCCAGGTCCCCGGCCGGCTCGAGCGCGCTCGCCGTGCTCGGCGTCCCGTCGAGGGGCACGAGGATCCGCGCGAGCGCGAGCCGCTCCTCCGGCCGCACCACGATCACCGGCGCGTGCGACCGCTCGATCGTGTGCGCAGCGAGCTCACCCACCCCGAGCCCCCCGCGCTCCCGGGTCTCGGCCCCCACGATCACGAACGCCGTCGGGTGCGCCTCCGTGAAGGCCACGATCCGCTCCACGGGATCGCCGACCTCCACGTCGAGCACCACGCCGTCGAGCGCGTGCGTAGGTATCCCGAGGAGCCTCGGCAGCTCGCCGGGCGGGACCTTCGCCTCGGACACGAAGATCCCGTGCAGTGGCTCGTGCAGCGTCCTCGCCACGAGCCGACCCATCGCGATCGCCGCCTGTGATGCGGCTGCGTCCGCGCCGTTCAGGGCCACGAGCACCCGCTGCCTCTTCGGCCGCGCCTCGCTGCGCGGCCCTTCCTCGACGCCTCGTTCGGCGCCGTGGGACGTACCTTCCGCGAGATCCGCCGGCTTCATGGCTCGATCTCCTCCCACGCCAAAAATCCTTCTTCCTCGCGCCGCGCCACGTAGGCGCGTCCGGGCTCGGCGCGCACCGTGTGTGTCGCCCCGGCCTTGCCCGGAGCGGTGAGCCCGATCGGCGCGGTCCCGGAGGTCACGTGCACCTCCACCTCGCCCGGCAGTGCGTGCACCTGGAGCGAGCGGCCGCGGAGCTGCATCGGCAAGGACACGCGCCGCATCCCCGGCAGGAGCGTCGGCGCGACGATCAGCGTCTCTGGGTCCTCGGGCGCCGTGCGCAGGCCCGCCACGCCGAAGGCCACGGCTTGCCACAGGCTTCCGAGCCCGGCCGCGTGCACGCCGCCCGCGGCATTGCCCATGTTGTTGCCGAGGTCGATCGACGCCGTCTGCTCGAGGTACCGCGCGGCCGTCTCGAGCAGACCGAGCCGCGCCGCCACGAGGGCATGGATCCCGGGCGACAGCGAGCTGCCGTGCGCCGTGCGTGGCTCGTAATAGAGAAAATTCTCCCGCCGCGCGCTGGGCGAGAACTCGTCCCAGAGCAGCGCGAGGAGCTGCACCACGTCGGCCTGCTTCACCACCTGCGAGTGCTTCGTCCGCTCGCGACCGAGCAGCACGTCGATCGGCACCGTGCGCGGCGAGTACGCGGCGACGTCGACGTATTCGAGACCAAAAAAGCCCTTGTGCTGCTCGATCAGCCCCGTGCGCGGATCCTCGCCGAGGTACATCCGCGCGGCGATCTCCTCCCAGTGGCGGATCTCCTCCGGCGTGACCCCGAGTGCCGCCGCCTTCGCGCTCCCCACGCCCCGCGCGATGGCCGCCGCGTACCGCAGGTTCTGCCGCGCCATCCAGTTCGTGAACGCGTTGTCGTCCACGCTCTCGTGGTACTCGTCGGGCCCGATTACCCGGTCGATGTGGAACTTGCCGTCGACCTTCACAGAGCCGCGGCTCACCCAGAAGCGCGCCGTCTCGATGAGGATCTCCGCGCCCTCCTCGCCGAGGATCCGTTCGTCGCCGGTGCTCTGCGCGTAGGCCCAGATCGCGTACGCCACGTCCGCGCTGATGTGGTGCTCCTCCAGCCCGGACAGGATCGGCACGATCTCGCCGACCGGGCTCCGCACGAACTCGGGCGTCGTCTCGTCCCCCGTGTCCGCCGACTCCCACGCGTAGAGCGCGCCCTCGAAGCCGAGCTTCTTCGCCTTGCGCCGCGCGCCGTCGAGGGTGAGGTGCCGGTAGAGCAAGAGCGTCCGCGCCGCCTCGGGCCACGTGTGCACGTAGAACGGCACCATGAAGATCTCCGTGTCCCAGAAGACGTGACCGCGGTACGCCTCGCCCGAGAGAGCGCGCGCGCCGATCGAGCAGCGCGGATCGTGCGGCTGCACCGTCGCGATCAGGTGGTAGAGCGCGAACCGGAGCGCCCGCTCGATCCCCGGCGCCCCGTCGATCTCCACGTCCGACTGCTTCCACCGCGCCTGCCACGCCGCCACGTGATCCGCGAGCAACGCGTCGAACGACGTCCCCGCCGCTTGCCGTTCGAGCAGCTCGACCCGCTGCACCGGTGCCGTTCCGTCACGCGACGTAAACAGACCGACCACACGATGCAGCACGCTCGGCTCGCCGAGCCGGACGTGCAGCGTGCACCGCTCCATCGCCGACACCGGCCCGACCTCCCGCTCGCAGCGCATCTCGAGCGACCCCGGATCCGCTGCCGTCGTGCGCGACGCGAGCGCGAGCTCGAGCCCGCCGTGCGTCTTGCCCACGAGGATCGGCCCCACGAGCCCGTGACGCGGCTCGAACCCGGCCCAGTGCGACGAGCCGCTCCCGCTCTTCACGTCGCCCGACAGCACCGCGTCGACCACCACCGTGCCCGAAAAATTGTGCGGCGAGATCTCCACCGCCTCGAGCAGCAGATGCCGGTTCGCGAGCGACGCGAGGTGCACCGTCCGGATCCGCGTCGCGTGCCCGCCCGGCCCGGTCCCGAGCCCTTCGCGCAGGAGGAGCCCGCGCCGCAGGTCGAGCGTCCGGTGGTGCCGCTCCATCGACGTCGTCTCCACCCCGAACGGCTCGCCCTCCACCGTGAACCGCAGCCGCCCCCAGTCCGGCGCGATCACGAGCTCCGGCACCGGCGACACATCCGACGACGCCTCGAACGCCCCCGCCAGAAACGTCGCCGGCCGCGACACGCTGCTTCCCTCCGCCAGCGACCCGCGCATCCCGAGGTAGCCGTTCGCGATCGTCAAAAGCGACTCGATCTCGTGCTCCCGCGCCACGTCGAAGCCGCTCTCCACCACCACCCACGAAGGGTCCCGCGGCGGCGCGAACGGCCCGAGCTCGGCTTCCAGCGCGAGCTGCTGCTCCAGGATGTCCGCGAGCCCCGCGAGCCCGTACGCCTCGCCCACGACGAGCACGTCCTCCGGAGCGAGCCCGAGCGGCCGCGCGATTTCGTGCATCATGAACGAAAGCACGTCCCCGCGGTCTACCGTCTGCACGACCTCGATGGGCCTGCCGCGGTGATCGAATCCGAAGAGGTGATCCCCGCCGTTCGCCGCGACGTGGAGCCGTTTCCTCGGCTCCTCTGCGATCGCCGCCTCGATCGCGGGCGCGAGCGCGTCGAGGCTCGCGTCCGTCACGATCGCTACCCGTGCGCCTCGATCGAGCAGTGCGCCCACGAGGCCGAGGGCCCGCGTCGACTCGGGCGCTTGGGCTGACGTTCCGCACAGATCCCAGCTCAGCACGAACAGGCGAAAGAGGTGATCGAGCTCGGGCAGGGGGGACGTCGTGACGAACCCGGACGAGCGACCGGATGCGGGCTCTCGGATCTCGGCAGATGCGGTGGACGTCATGGGCCCCGTTCATCGAGCGAGGACCGTGCCGACGTCGTGCGCCCCCGCGGTCCCCCGATCCGTGCAGCGCCGTGGCATTTGCATCCACCGCGCACGGAGCGCGAAACGAACGAGCGTACGGGGCGCCGTTCAGGCGGCGAGACGTGAAAGCTCGTCGAGCAGCTTTTCGAGATCGAAGGGCTTGCGAATCATCGCGCGCACCCGACGAACGGGCACATCGAGGCGCGACTCGTTCATCGCGGAGAGCACCATCACGGGAACGTCGATCCCTGCGCGATCGAGCGCGGCGAGGAACGCGTCGCCTTTCATCTCGGGCATCAAGTAATCGAGGAGAATCACATCGGGCCGGGTGCCTGCTACCAGCCTTGCGAGCGCCTCGCTTGCCACGGTGTGCGCTTCTACCTCGTAGCCTTCTTCTCGGAGCAGATCGGAAAGTGCTTCGACCAGGGCATCATCGTCATCCACGATGAAAACCGAGGGCCCGGATTTCTTGTCGTCGGGGCTACCGGGTGGCGCGGCCGGCACGTTCGGGCTCGGACTCATGGGCCCCTTCCATCGAGCAGGTTCCCCGCGTCGTCGAGCCTCCGGACCCCTTGCCGCCGCTGGCTGATCGATTCATACGTTGTGAACGGCTGGCTGGGGTTTGTAAGCTCGTTTGTCCAAGTGGAAATCGAGCGGGGTAGGGACTTTCCGTAGGGCGTGTTCCGCGTGCGCCCGACCACAGCCGCACTTGACGCGCGAGTCAGGCTGAGGCCCAATTCGTTGAAGGGCGGTCCTTGTCATGTCGGACACGAATAACAGCATCCGCGTTTACCTCATCGATGATCATCCGGTTTTGCGGGAGGGTTTTGCGAAAGCACTCGAAGCGGAACCGGGGATGACCGTCGTCGGTCAGGCGGGCACGGCGGCCGATGCGCTTCGGGAAGTACAGTCGATCAAGCCCGAAGTCGTGCTGGTCGACTTGAACATTCCCGATCGCGACGGCATCGAGCTTCTCGCGGCCCTTCGCGTCCAGGTGCCCACCGCAAAGCTGCTCGTTTTGAGCTGCTACGACGACGAATTCCGCGTCGCCGAAGCGCTTCGCGCCGGGGCGCAGGGGTACCTCGTGAAGACCAGCGAGCTCGCCGAAGTGATCGACGGCATTCGGCGAATCGCGAGCGGCGGCGCGCCGCTCAGTCAACGCATCGCGGGCGCCGTCGTCCGCGCGATGCGCAAACCTGCGCCCGAAGGCACGGGTGGTCTCGACGCGCTCACGCCGCGCGAACGGCAGGTCCTGCGCCTGCTCGCGGCGGGCATCTCCACCCGCGAGACGGCCGCGCGTCTCACGATCAGCCCGAAGACCGTGGAGACCCACCGCGTGCGGATCTACGCGAAGCTCGGCTGCAAGAGCGCCGTCGAGCTCACGCGGATCGCGGTCCGCACCGGCCTCATCGAGGCCTGAACCATCGGAAAAACCGAACTCATCCTTCGGGTTTTTGATCATGCGCGTCGCTCTGCGGCGCGCCTGATCGTTTGTGCTGCAACAAAAGATCGATTCGAACGCCGTCGATCGTCAGCCCTTCGATCGAGCAGTTCGTGATCGTCACGCCGGCGAGGCTCACGTCGTCGAGCGACGCGCCTTCGAACGAGGCGTTTCGGATCTTCGTTTTCGCGAACGTCACGTCGTCGAACGCAGCGGACTCGAACGACACGTTTTTCACGTTGGCTCGCGCGAAGCTCGCGTCGTCGAGCTTCGTGTCCTCGAACGACGCGTTGTGAATCGTCGCGCTGGAAAAATTCACATCGTCGAACGAAGCCCTTTCGAACGTCGTGTCGTGCACCTTCGCGTCGGCCATCGACACGTCATCAAGCTCGATTTTTTCGAACGATGCGTTCGAAAGCTTCATCGGCAGCGTCGGTGTGTTTCCGGACTTCGGTCCAGTCGTCTTCGCAGGGCTCCTGGGCTTCGATGGCGCCTTCTTCTTCATGCGCACATGCTACCCCTCTTCACCGACTCCGGCTTCCGCCGTACAGCCGGATCCAGGACGCCATGCACGACCCCGCCACGCTTCCCCATCACGCCATCGTCACCGCGCCCGGTGCGTCGCCTTCGTGCTGCATGCTCGTACTGCATGGCATTTTCGGCTCCGGCGGCAACTTTCGGACGTTCACCCGCGCCCTCGCGTCGGCCTGCCCTACCTGGGCCTTCGTGCTCGTCGACCTCCGCGCGCACGGCCTCTCCACGTCGCTCCCGCCCCCGCATACGCTCGGGGCCGCGGCCGACGACCTCGTGCGGCTCGGCTCTGCGCTCCCGTTCGAGGTGCGCGGCGTGATGGGCCACTCCTTCGGCGGCAAGGTCGCGCTCGCGTACGCCGACAGGAGGCGCGGCGAGCTCGACCAGCTCTGGGTGCTCGACTCGACCCCGAGCGCGCGTCCTTTCGGCATGGAGAACGTCGGCGCGGCGAAGATCCTCGCCATGCTCGAATCCTTCCCCGCGGAGCTTCCGTCCCGCGAGCGCTTCCTCGAGCTCGTCACCTCACACGGCGTCTCCCGCGCCGAGGCCGACTGGCTCGCGATGAACGTCCGCCGCGAGGGCGACGCCTTCCGCTTCCGCCTCGACCTCGCCGCGATCCGCGACCTGCTCGACGACTACTTCGCCCAGGACCTCTGGCCGGTCGTCGAGCAGCCCGACGGCCGTCGCCGCACGGGCTTCGTCATCGGCGGCCGCTCGAACACGGTGAGCCCCGACGACCGCGCGCGCCTCGCCGCGCTCGCCGCCAAGGACCCGACCCTCAGCGTCCACATCCTCCCGAACGCCGACCACTGGGTGCACGTCGACGACCCCGAGGGCCTCCTTCGCATCCTCGCGGCGTCCCTCGGCGGCTGAGGACTTCTCGCGAGGGTTTTTCCGGGCTACGGGAGGGCCATGCGAATCGCCTCCTGGAACGTGAACTCGATCCGCGCCCGCCTCGAACACCTTCGCACCTTCCTCGCGAGCGCGAGCCCGGACGTCCTCTGCATGCAGGAGACCAAGGTCGAGGACGAGAAATTCCCCGAGGAGGCCCTCGGCGACGCGGGCTACCGCGTCGTCTACTTCGGGCAGAAGACCTACAACGGCGTCGCCATCGCCGCGCGGTACGGCCTCGGCATCGAGGACGTGAAGAAGAACCTCGACGGCGACGAGGACGACGCCCCGCGCAGGCTCCTCGCCGCCACGATCGAGGGCGTCCGCATCGTGAACGTCTACGTACCCAACGGGCAGGCCGTGGGCACGAAGCCCTTCGCCTACAAGCTCGCCTGGTTCGAGCGGCTCGGGCTCGACCTCGCCACGCACCACAAGCCGGAGGAACCCTTGCTCGTCTGCGGCGACTTCAATGTCGCGCCGACGAACCTCGACGTCCACGAGCCCAAGCGCTGGGAAGGGCAGGTCCTCTGCCACCCGGACGAGCGCGCCGCCCTCGGGCGACTGCTCTCCTGGGGGCTCGTCGACGCCCTGCGCGCGCGCCATCCCGATGACAAGATCTACTCCTGGTGGGATTACCGCATGGGCGCCTACCGCAAGAACCATGGCCTGCGCATCGACCTCGCCCTCGTCACGCCGCCGCTCCTCGCGCGCACGAAGGACGTGTGGGTCGACCGCAGCGTCCGTGAGCTCGAACGGCCCAGCGACCACGCCCCCGTCCTGATCGACATCGGCGAAAGTCAAGCCTGACTTCGGACAATCTCCGTCCGATCGGACCAAAAACGTCCGACCCGAGATAGGACATATCCTGTCCGATCGACCCCCATTTCGCCCCCGATCGAACGGCGCGATTTGCTAGTTTTCTCCGCGTGATGCGGCTCAACCTGGATGGTTATTCGCTCGACCTTCCCCCCGCCTGGTCCGGTCTCGAAGACGTGACCTACTCCGATCCGAGCACCCTGCCTCCGGTCGCGCTCGCGGCCGAGGGAGGCACGGGCCGGCTCATGGTGGCCGAGATGCTCTTCGACGACGACGACGAGCAGCCCGGCAACGAACCCACCGAGCTCGAAGCCCTCGCACGCGCCTGGGGCAAACGCCGCAGGCTCGAACCCCTCGAGATGGGCACCCTCGAGCGCCCCGACGGCGTCGTCGCCACGGCCACCTACCTCGTGCGTGGCTGTTTCGTGCAGATCTGGTTCCTCTCGAACGGCGACCGCGTCGTGCAGGCGAGTTATGTCTGCCCCTGGGACGAACGCGACAGCGAGGAGGCCGATCGCGAGGCGATCGTGCGCTCCTTGCGCTGGTCCTGACGATCTAGCGGTCCTTGTCGCCGCCCTCGTCCTTCTTGGCTTTCGTGGCCACGGGCGGGGGCGGCGCCGCTTCCTTGGCTTCCTTCTCTTCCTTCGCTTCGCCCGCCTCTTCCTTCGCAGCCGGCTCCCCCTTTGCGTCCTTGCTCCTCGCGCCCGCCGCGTTCGTCGCGCTCGCCGCGCTCCCCCCGCCGCCTCCGCGCACGTGCGACTCCTCCACGCACGCCGACTTCATCCTCTCGGGACAGGCGATCCGCACGTGGAAGTGATCGTCGTGCACGTCGGCGTCCGCGGGGCTCATCAGCACCGACGCGGCTTTCGTGTAGAGCTCCTTCGACACGTTCTTCTTCGCCGCGTACTTGAGCAGCCGCGTGCGCAGCCCGGCCGACACGAACAGGTACCGCACGTCGGTCTTCGTGTCGGTGAGCAGCGCCTCGACGAAGGCCCAGTTCCGCTCGTCGTCGAAGCGCACGACCTCGCCGCCGCGGGGCCGCCCATCGCTCCCGAACGCCACGAACCTGTGCGGGTTCACGTGCTTGCCCTTCTCGCTCACCATGTAGAAGCCGACGTCCGCGTCGCGCCCCGACTGATGCGAGTTGTGCCCGAAGAGCGCCCCGCCGTTTTTCGCCGACAGGTCCCCCACGTACAGCACCGACCCCTTGTGCTTCCCGCTCACTTTGGCCGCGGCGCGCCGCAGCACCCGCACGAGGTCCGGCAGCCCGTATGCGTGCCCGCCGCCGCGTACCTCGACCGACTTGCTCGACGCGAGCTTCTCGCCCCCGTACAGCCGCCCCTTGTTCGGCGCCCCTGCCGAGAGCGCGCCTTTCGGCCGCTTCTCCGCGCCCTTCTTTGGCTCGACCTTGTCCTTCTTGCCCTTGTCCTTCGTGGGCTCCGTCTTCGCGGTCTTGGCGCCGGGGGCGGCCTCGGAGGCGCGCGGGCCTGTGGCGACGAGCGCGAGGCCGAGGGTGAGGGGCGCGGCGATCCGGGCGAGCAGGCGCATGATGCCGCGGACGTTAGCGCGCTCGGCGCGCGCGGGGGAGGGGATGTGCACGGCCGATCGTGGGGTTTTGCGCGACCGACCTCAGCCGTGCCGGAATCATGAGCCAACCTACACGAAAAAAGAATGCATCCAGGTGCTTGACATGAGCCATCGGGACGGGTAGAAGGCTCGTCGCGTGCCACCCGAGGGCGGCGCAGGATGCGCCCGTAGCTCAGCTGGATAGAGCGTCGGACTTCGAATCCGAAAGTCGCCCGTTCGAATCGGGCCGGGCGTACCGGGTTCCGAGTCGACTCTTCCAGGGGAGCTCGGGAGACCGTTGAAAAGAGAAGCAGCAAAACCGGGCCATTAGCTCAATTGGTAGAGCAGTGGACTCTTAATCCATTGGCTGAAGGTTCAAGTCCTTCATGGCCCACCCGGATCCAGAACGAAAAAGGCCGGTACGCTTCCCGCGTGCCGGCCTTTCGTTTTTCTGGCCGCGGAGCGCGTCTGGGTGCCTTCCTGCTTGACGACGCTTCCCGGGTTTGGTGAGGAAGAGAGACCATCATGCAATTCTGCCGTGGCCTCCTCCTCGCGGGTACATGGGCGATCCTGCTTGCCGGGTGTGGAGGCTCGGGGACGCGGAGCAACTATCCTCCCGGCCAGCCGATCGCTCTCCTGGAGGGGACGGCGCACCTGGGCGACAACCGCGCCGGTAGCCAGAACTTCCCGAGCGGGCTGGCAACGGCGGCGCGCCTCTGCTCGCTCGTGAACGTGCCGGAGGCGCTCGACGCCTTTCTGCAAGTGGTCAACCTCCGGAACTCCGAGACCTTGAGCAACCTGATCACGGTGAATGGCAAGCCTTTCCCCCTGGGGATCACGCTCGAGCGCGACCCGTACGGGAACACGCCGCTCTCGACGCAGACATCGCCCGTCTTCGCCGTACATCTGGAGCCTGGGCCCTCGGAGGTTTGTCTGGTCACCGGGAAGAAGACCAATGGCGACGTCGACGATATCGAGGTCGACCAGATCCTCCTCTTCGTGGAGGGGATCGACCCCGAGGACGTCAGCGTTCGTCGTGGATTGGGGCTCGGCACGCCGCCTCCGAGCCAGCCGCCGAGTCGACCGTGGGGGTCGATTCAGTAGCGTCTCATCGGCCCGTGTGCGGTTGGCCCTGACAACCTCCACGCAGCCGGATCGGGTTGACGGTTCGAGGCCAGAACGAAAAAGGCCGGTACGCTTCCCGCGTGCCGGCCTTTCGTGTTGGACCGTCCGTTCAGCTCAGAACCACTGCCCGACGAGCTTTTCCTTGCGGGTCAGCTTCGAAAGGTGCTCGAGCTCCAGCACCCAGAGCTCGGTCTTCTTGATCAGCGGCTTCGTGTCCGTGACCGTCTTTGCCTCGTGCTTCTTCACGATGGCGTAGCCCTCGACCTTGTCGCCGACCTGGACCGTCACGCCCTCGGGCATCTCCCCGAGCGTGAGCCGCACCGTCGTCTCTTGAATGCTCTTGCCGGTCTTGCAGATCTCCCGGTAGACGATCCGACCATTCTGGATGCTGTGGATCCGGTTCGTCTCCACGCAATCGTAGGCATACTCGTTCGTGTAGGCGTACAGGATCTCGAGCTCGGTCTTGCCGCTGTTCTGCGTGATCTTCTTGACCTCGCCGAACCCCGAATAGTACCCGAGCTTCGGATGGCCGGGGATTTCCTTTTCGCCCTTCTCGATGCCCTCGATGTACACCTTCGAGAAATTGCCCGGCCGCACCTCGTCGACGGACTTCTTCTCCTCCTTCTCCTGGAGCCGATCGATCTTCTTCATCGTCTCCTCGGAGAAAAGCGGCTTCACGTACTTCGCGCCGCGCTCGGTGTACGAGTTACCGCGGCCGGCGCTGTCGAGCGCCGGCGTCTTCGGCGTCCCGTTCGAGGCCGCGTAGGCGCAATACATGTCCCGTTCCGTCGCGGCGTCGAGCCGGGCGCGGACGTCGTTCTGCTGCGGCGCGCCGCTCACGATCGCGTACAGGTAATCGCGCCCTGTCGATTCGTACGCCTTCTTGATCGCGACACGCAGGTCCCTTTGAAACCCGACCTGCGTCATCAGGATGTCGATGACCGACTGGCTCGACGCCGACTTCTGGGCCGTCTTCTGCAGGTCGAGCAGCGCGCCGATGCGCCCGTACGGGCCCGGGACCTTCGACGCCTCTGCGATCTCGGTGGCCCACTTCGCGTCGAGCGCCCGCGCCTCCTTGTCGATCGCGAGGTAATCGGCGTAGCACTTCGCGAGCCACGTCCTGCGCATGGCGGCCACGATCAGCGCCTGGTACGTCTCGTCCGACGTGTTGGCCTTCTCGTCCTCGGGCATCTTGTCCCAGCCCGTGAGCCACGTCGGGTCCGGGTTCTTCAGCGTCCGGCGCGGGTTGTACAGGTAGATGTACGTCGCCTTGTCCTGGTACTCCTTCACGCCCGCCTGTTTCTTGAAATCGGGCACGCACATGTGGTTCTCGCAGGACGTGTAATCCCATGATTTGAACGTCGCGAGCACCGCCTTGCCCGCCTCGTCCTCGTCGTACGGCAACATGCCGAACGGCCCCGTGCTGGGCGTGCCGTCGGACGAACCACCCATGAGGCCCGGGATGTTCGTTTGGACGTTGACGAGACCACATCCAGCCGCGAACAGGCCGGACAGCAGAACAATCGCAGCTTTTCTCATTGTACCGGGCCGCCAGCTATCACGCGCTGGCGGCTCTTGGCAACCCACCACCTGGGACGTCAGCCGCCCTCGGCGAGCTCCTTCTCGATCGCTTCCCACTCCCCCATGAGGGCGTCGATCTTCCCGTCGAGCTCTTTTCGTAGCCGATCCAGCGCGGCCACGTCCTCCTTGCTCGTCCGCTCGAAAAACCCCGGCTCGCAAAAACGCGACTCCAGCTCTCGTTTTTGCGACTCGGCCGCCTCGATCGCCGCCACCACTTTGTCGCGCTTACCGGGCAGCTCCTTCAAGCGATTGCGCTTTTTCTTCTGGTCCTCCCACGCCGAGCCCGACACCTGCGCCGCGGGCTCCTGCCCCTTGGCGGCGCTCTTCGCGGCCTTGTCCTTCTGGACCACGGCCTCCGCGTCGAGGTGATCGTCGCCGCAGCGCGCGAGGTATTCCTCGTACGTACCCGGGAAATCGTTCCGGCCCGTCGGCAGCACCTCGAGGATACGCGTCGCGATCTTCGAGACGAACCAGCGATCGTGCGACACCAGGATCAGCGTCCCCTCGTAGGCCACGAGCGCCTCCGCGAGCGCCTCGATCGCCTCCACGTCGAGATGGTTCGTCGGCTCGTCCAGCAAGAGCACGTTCGGCTCTTCCACGAGGATCCGGCAAAACAAAAGCCGCGCCGCCTCTCCCCCGGAGAGCAGCCCGACCTTCTTGTTCACGTCGTCGCCCGAGAACAGCATCCGCCCGAGCCGCCCCCGCACCGCGGCTTCCGGCTCCGTCGGGCATGCGGCTTTCATGATCCCGAGCGGCGTCGCCTCCGCATCGTCGAGGATCTCCCGGTGATCCTGCGCGAAATACCCCACGCGCGCCTCGTGCCCCCAGCGCACCGTACCCGCGTCCTTGTCGAGCCGGTCGGCGAGGATCTTGAGCAGCGTCGATTTGCCGATCCCGTTCGGCCCGATCACCGCCACCCGCTCGCCCCGCCGCACCACGAGCGACACCGCGGTGAGCACCCGTTTTTCCCCGTACGCCTTGTTGATCCCCGCGACATCGAGCACGTCCCGCCCGCTTGGCCGCGCGATCGACAGCTTGAACACCGGCGTCCGCCGCGAGCTCTCTTCGAGCTCCGGCACCTCGATCTTCTCGATCTGCTTCAGCCGGCTCTGCGCCTGCTTCGCCTTCGTCGCCTTGTACCGGAACCGGTCCACGTACGACTGCTTGTGCGCGATCACCTCCTCGATCCGCTCGACCTCCGCTTGCTGCCGCTCCCGCTCGGCGCGTTTCTCCTTCACGAACGCCGTGTAATTGCCGTGGTAGAGCGTCACCGTGCCGTAATCGATGTCGAGGATGTGCGTCGCCACGTTGTCGAGGAAGCGTTGGTCGTGGGAGATCACGAGCACCGAGCCCTCGTGCGCGTTCAGAAATTTTTCGAGCCAGCGGATCGTCAGGATGTCGAGGTGGTTCGTCGGCTCGTCGAGCAAGAGCACGTCCGGCCCGCCCACGAGCACCTGCGCGAGCAGCACGCGCAGCTTGAAGCCGCCCGACAGCGTCGCGAGCGGCCGCTCGTGCGCCTCCATCGGGATCCCGAGGCCCGCCAGGATCGACGTCGCCCGCGCCTTCAGCGTGTAGCCGTCGTACGCCCGGATCACGTCGGCGAGCTCGGCGAGCCTTTGCGCGTCGCCCGCCCCGTCCTCCACGATCCGCTTCTCCTCTTCGAGCGCCTCCCACACGATCCGGTCGCCCATCATCGCGAGGTCGAGGATCTTCGCCTCGTCTTCGAGGAACCGGTCTTGCCGGAGCACGCCCATGCGCGCGCCCGCGGGGATGTTGAAGCTACCTTCGGTCGGGGCCTCGTCGCCGGCCAGGATCTCGAGCAGCGTCGTCTTGCCGGAGCCGTTCGCGCCGACGAGCCCGTAGCGGCTTGCCCGGTTGAGCTTCAGCGACACCTCCTCGAAGAGGGTCCGGTCGCCGTACGATTTGCCCAGGTTCGACGTGACGATCATCGCTCGGGCGGTGGTATATCCTCCCGCAACTGAGGAGGCCACGTGCGCTTTCGAGAGCTCATCCAAGATTCCAGCGCCACCATCGACGCCATCGCCAGCTACCTCGACGGGCTCTCCGCCGAAGACAGGCTCGAAGAGACCCGCACCCTTTCGCGTGACGAGCAACGCAAGCTCTACCAGAGGGCCGAGAAGGCGTCCCTCATCACGCTCGACCACTTCGTCCCGACGGACATCACGAAGCTTTCGCCGGTCCACCACGACGGCCGCAACACGCTCCCCTTGCCGAAGAGCCTCAAGCTCTTCCAGAAGCGGTTTTGCCGGCCCGAGGACGGCTCGGAGCGGCTCTTCGGGTACAACGAGTCGCCGTTCCTCGGCACCGTGGGCCCGGGCTTCTTCGTCGCGGTCCCGACGAAGGGCCGCGCGGAGTGGGAGGCGCGCGGCGGCGTCGTGATCGATTATTTCCAGGTCCCCGACGGCCCCGTCGCGGCGGGCTGGCCCAAGGTCATCCCGAACTCCAAGGGCCTCCAGACGTTCGTCTACAACGGCACGCGCGACTACATGCGCAAGGTCTCCACGCACGTCTCGATCGGCGCGGCCTACAAGGGCGAAAAGGCCCTCGATCACTACTTCATCCTCTGCCGCGACCGCTGACCCCGCCCCGGGGCGCGCCGTGCCTCTACGCAGGGACGGGCAACGCGGAAAGCGCCGTCCCTGACGCCTCTTCCAGCTCCACGAACACCTCTCCGAGCCAATCGAGGAACGCCGCGTCCCACGCCGGCCCCTCCGGCCATCTCGCCGCGATCCTCTCGGAAAACTCCGCGTCCCACCGCTCGAACACCGCCCGCAGCGCCCCGTGCGCCTGCCTGGCCAGCACCGCGCTCCGTTCGCCCTTCCGCTCGCCCCCCTCGATGAACGTATCCTCGCAGAGAAAGTAATTGCAGGTCGCGGGGCGCATGGCCGCGTCGATCGTGCATCCGCCCGGCCCGTGAAACACGCATTTGCGCTCCATCGGATGGGTCGGGGCCTCCCGCCGCTTCACCCGCCGGAGCTCGAGCCCGCGCTTGGTCGGAATCAGCTCCTTCTTGGCGATTCGCGCGAGCACGAAATCACGCCCGCCCCCGGCGATGACGCGCCCCACGTCCGACCAATCCATCTCGGGCGGCGCCTTGCAGCAGCCTGCCGGCCCCTGCGGGCATTTCGCGCAGAGGGTCGAGAGGAGCTGGGTATGGGCGCCGAGGACTTCGAGTCGAATCATCGCGCCGCGAGGCGGGCGGAGAGCGCCGTCCGGACCGAGCGGCCCACGGCGTCCTCGACCTTCTTGAGCTCCTCGGGCATCCAGAAATGGAGCACGCGCCCGAGCGCCTCCGTGCTCGACCGGACGAACGCCATTCCGCCCGTCTCCGCCCGCTCGGTGCTTTGCGGAAGGCACACCTTGCACAGGCACGGAAGCGGCCCGGCGGCATCGTGTTTCGTCACGTTCACGGCCGGCGCCACACCCGCGCTCCAGGCTGCGCCGAGCAAGAGCGCGGCCGAGGGCGCGTCGAGCATGCGTGGCGTCTGGAGCGACATCCCGAGCGTGCCGGGCGCCGCGGTGATCCCTTTTCCGTTCGCGAACCGGATCCTTGGCACGAGTGAGGTGATATCGCTGATCGGCACGCGGTTTCGCCCGCTGCGCCATCCCTTGCCGGAGAGCTGCGGATTTTCCAGCACGGCGACGAGCCAGAGCGTGTCCGACGGCGGCCGCACGGTCACCATGAACAGCCGTCCGCCGCCGGCGAGCGGGGCGAGGCCCTTGCTCTGGCTGTGGTAGGTATCGATGGGCCACACCTTGCCCGGCTTGCGCCCGCCCGCTTCCTTCTCGAACACGGCCTTGCTGACGATGGCGAGGACGTCCGGCATGCGCGCGACTCTACCAGAACGGGCCCGGAAGGTCAGGGGCCATCCCGCGATCGGGTTTCCGCCGTGGGAAACGTCTTCGCGGAGTCCGCACGCCCGATTTCCTGGTGGGAAACGTGTTCGCGGTGACCGCGAAGGCGTCCGTCATCCGACGGAGAGGTTCGCGGCCGGCGCGAAGGCGTCTGTCGTCTGACGGACGGGTTTTCGGCGACTGCGAAGGCGTTTGCTGCCGAAAAAACGGGCCTGCGCCGTCCGCGAAGGCGTTTCCCATGGAAACGTCGGGCTTGCGGCCGGCGCGAAGGCGTTTCCCAGCGTCCTTGGCGGCTTGCGGCGGGGCACGGGCTCGGGCAACCTCTTGGCATGGCCGCCGATGCTGCGCGGAAACGTGCGACGTATGAGGACCTCCTGGCGCTTCCCCCGAACGTGAAGGGGGAGATCCTGGATGGGGTGCTGTACACGCAGCCGCGGCCGCGGTTTCGGCATGTTCACGGGGCGTCGAGCGTGCAGGAACAGCTCGGTCCGCCTTTCCGCCGTGGCATCGGCGGTCCCGGTGGCTGGTGGATCGCCACGGAGCCCGGCATCGAGCTGCCCGATTCGCCCGAAGTCTCTCCGGATCTGGCCGGCTGGCGTCGCGAGCGGATGCCTGATCCGCCGGGTGACGATCCCATCAAGATCGTACCCGACTGGGTCTGCGAGATCTTCTCACCGAGCACACGGGACTACGACCAGCAGATCAAGAAACCGTTTTACGCGAAGCACGGCGTCCGATGGTTGTGGTTCATCGACCCCGCAGCCCGCGTGCTCATGGCGCATCGTCTGGAAAACGGCCGCTGGCTGGATGTCGGCACCTGGCGGAACGACGACCGCGCGCGGATCGAGCCGTTCGATGCGATCGAGCTTGATCTGTCCGATCTCTGGTTGCCCGCGAAGGGTTGACGTGGACAGCATGCCGCCGAACGTGCAACGCGAGATCCTGGACGGGGAGGTGTACACCCATCCGCGTCCGTGGCCTTCGCACATGCGAACCGCGACGATCCTCGGCGGGCACCTCAGCAGCCCCTTCGATAGTGGCTGGCGTGGTCCGGGGGGATGGTGGATCCTCATTCGACCCGGCATCGCGTTGCCCGATTCGCCGGAGGTCGTCCCGGATGTAGCCGGATGGCGCCGCGAGCGGATGCCCCATCTGCCGGAAGAGGCCAGCACGCTCGCGCCCGACTGGGTCTGCGAGATTCTTTCCCCGAGCACCCGCAACTACGACCAGCGCATCAAGAAGCCGTTTTACGCGAAACACGGCGTGACGTGGTGCTGGATCGTCGACCCCGAGGCCCACGTGCTCACGGCTCATCGGCTGCGGAACGGCCGCTGGCACGATCTCGGCACGTGGGGAGACGACGAGCGCGTAAGCATCGAGCCCTTCGACGCGATCGAGCTCCCTCTCGCCGACCTCTGGCTCCCCTCGGACGCCTGACCCTCACTCCTTCGGCGGCTCCGTCCCTTCGATCTCCGCCCCCTCATCCTCGCCGCGGAGCTTCCGCTGCGTCGGCCGCACCTTCTCCGCCAGGTCCCGATACCCGGCCAGCCGGTACAGCCCCTCCAGCGTCGACGCCGTCCCCTGATATGCATCCGACCACGCCGCCGCCGCGCGGTCCCGGGCCGCGAGCGCCGTCTCGAGCTCGCGCGCCTCGCGGGTGTCGTCCCCCACCGCCGCATCGAGCTGGCTCGATTGCTTGATCACCGATTGCTGCGCGACGGCCGTATTGAACGTCGAGCCGAGCGGCGAGACCACGACCGCAGGGTGCTCGCCGAGCAGCCGCGCCACCGTCTTCGTGTACTGGAGCAGCTTCGCCGGCACGCGCGGCGATTCGGTCGACAGGCCGTACGTCGCGAGCGCCGCCGCCCCCATGTGGTCCTCGATCGTCCGGCGCAAAAGCCCGAGCAAGGCCGCGAGCGCCGTCGCCGCCGCGTCGCGCGAGGCCCGCACCGGGATGTCGTCCGCCCGCTCGGCCGCGAGGTCTTCCTCCGCTTGGCCGAGCTCCGACGCAGCCCGCGCGAGGCCGTCCGCGAGCGCTTCGAAGAGCGCGAGGTACGATGCCTTCGTGGCTTTCGTGAGCGGCCCCTGGACCTCCTGCGCCCGCGCCGCGAGGATCTCCGCGACGGCCGTGCCATGCGTGCGCGCCGAGGCGACGACCTTGTCGCTCACGCGGATCTGATTCTGCACCTGTTCGCTGACCTTCGACATGAGCACCTCCCTCCGAGCGGCCGTGAGGGTAATCGGGAGCGAACGAGCACGGCAAGCCAGAATGCCGCGCCGCTTGACATTCGCTCGACTTTGCCGTCCCGCTCGGAGGCGACCCCGTGGACCGCTCCTCCCCCGCAACCCCGCCCGCGCTCGTCCGCCTCCTCGACGAGGACGCCGAGGTCCGGCGCGACGCCGTCGAGACACTCGACCCCCGCCCGCTCCCCGCGCGCTTCGCCCTCCGCCAGGCCATGCTCGGCGACGAGGACGCCCTGGTACGCGCCGCCGCCGCCCAGAAGCTCGGCGAGATGCGCAGCCGGCGTTTTGCCTTCGCCTTCGTCGAGGCGCTCGACGACGTGATGCCTTCGGTGCGCGACCGCGCCTATCGCGCGCTCGCCCGGCTCGAATCACGCGACGTTTTGCCGTACGCGGGCCGCGCCATTCGAAAGGAGCCCGTGTGGTGGGTGCGTCGATCGGCCGTGCGCGCCGCGGCCGCGGCCGGGGGGAAGGACGCGCTGTCGCTGCTCGTCGAGGCGCTCGCGGACCCCTTCTGGCGCGTCCGGCACGCGGCCGTGCAGGCGCTCGTGGTGCTCGGCGAGGACGATTTCGAGGTGCGCGAAGCCGTCTCCCAGGCCGCCGCAAAGGATCCGACCGGGACCGTCGTCTCCGCCGCGCATTACCTCGGCGCCGCGTGGGCCGGCGTTGCCGATACGCCCGCCGCGTCCGCTTCGCCGCCGGTGTTTCTTGCCGAAGGCCTCGCCGACGAGGATCCCGCCGTCGTCACCGCGCGCCTCGAAAAGGCCGATCCCTCGCTCGTGCCCGCCGCCGCGCTCGTCGCCTGGCTCGGCGACCCCCACGCGCCTTTGCGTGCCCTCGCTCGTCGTCGTTTGCGCGAGCGGAACGATCCCGACGCGCTCCTCCTCGCGTTGCGATGGCTCGACGAGCCCCGCGTTCCCCACGCCGCCGCGGAAGTGCGCGCCGTGCTCGATCGGCTCGGGAGCGGGGAGGATCTCCCGCTCGCGCGGCGTGTTCTCGCGGCGGATCCGCCGTCCCCCGGGGCGCTCGCCTGGGCCGCGGAGGTGCTCGCGGTGCGAGGGAATGCGGAGGATCTGGAGCGGGTGCGAGGCTTGGCGAAGAGCGGCGCGCCGGGGCTGCGCGCGGCCGCGGTGACGGGATTGCTGCGGGATCAGCGGTCGCTTCCGGTCGTGCTGGCGGCGCTCGACGATCCGGACGAGGAGGTCCGCGCGGCCGCGCTCGCAGGATGGGAAAGGCGTCCCGGATCGCCGCGGATGCTGGCGGCTTGGGCCGAGGCGCTGGTCGCCGCGGCTCCCCGCGCCGTGTCCGTTCGGGAACGCCGCGCCGTCGCCGAAGCCGCCGCCCTGCTCGGCGACGCCCCCCTGCTCGCCCGCGCCGCTGAAGGCGCGGACCCGGCGACCCGCGCCGTCGCCCTCGCCGCCCGCGCCGCCGGGGACGACCTCCCGCCCGCCGAACGCGCCCGCGCCCTCGCCGACGAGGACCCGTGGATTCGCGCCGCCGTGCTCGATGCGGACGCCGCGCTCGCCGCCGCCGTCAGTGATCCCGACCCGTGGATCCGCCGCCAGGCGATGATCCTCGTGCTCCGCGCTCGCGAGGCCGTCGCGCCCGACGACGTTCGCGCCTGCGCGCTCGCCTCTGCCCTCGCGGCGGACCCCTTCCTCCGCGCCCGCGCCGCCGATCTGCTCGCGCCCGAGGACGAATCGCTCCACCCCGAAGCCTTCCGCACCCTGCTCCGCCTCTCCCAGGACCGCGCCCCCATGGTCCGCGCGGCCGCCGCGAGCGCCCTCGAAGCCGTCGTCGGCCTGGAAGATCGTCTCCTCGCGCTGCTCGACCCGTCGAAACCCGAGCCCGACGAGGCCGTACGCACGTCGGCTTATACCTGGCTTCTTCGCGACGGCGACGATCGGGCCCTCGCGCGCCTCGCCCTTGCGCTCGCGCCCGGCGCGGAAGGGGCGCTCGTGAAGGCGCACCTCGAAGCCTTGACGCTCGTGCTCCCGGACGAGGCATTTTCAAAGCAGCCGTCCCTCGTCCAGCATCGCCCGGCGTCACCCCCGGCCGCCGCGGAGCTGGCTCGAAAACGCGCTCCGGTGCCCGCGCGGCCCGAAGGCGTCACCCTGCGGCCCCTCGGGACCACGGGGCTTTTCGTGTCGCCGCTCGTGGTCTCCGGCGCCCACGGCCTCGTCGCGTCGAGCTTCGCCGATGCCCGCGACGCCGGGGTCAATGCCTTCTTCTGGGAGCCACGTTATCACGAGCTCACGCGTTTCCTACGGTCGCGCCGAGCCGGACGGGAGGGCCTCGTCCTCGTCGCCGGCACTTACCATTCTGGTCCCGACGCTCTCCGCGCCGACGTCGAGCGCACGCTCGCGCGCCTGCGTATCGACTGGATCGACGTCTTCCTCCTGTTCTGGGTCCGCTCCCCGGATCGCCTCGCCGACGACGATTACGACGTCCTCGCGCGCCTGCGCGACGAAGGCAAGCTGCGCGCATTCGGCTTCTCCACGCACGACCGCGCCATGGCCGTCTCCGCGCTCCAGAAGCACCCCTGGCCGGTCGTGATGACCCGCCACAGCGCTGCGCACCCCGGCGCCGAGGCCCTTTTCCTGCCCGAGGCCGTCGCGCGCGGCACGGGCGTCCTCACGTTCACGGCCACCTCCTACGGCCGCCTCCTGCGCCCCGCGCCGGGCGACGCCCCGGAAACAAAACCCCCGAGCGCCCCCGATTGCTACCGTTACTCGCTCACGCAACCCGGCGTGAGCGCCACGCTCACGGCGCCGCGCAGCCACCGCGAGCTCCTCGAAAACCTCACGGTCCTCGCCCGCCCGACCCTCCCCGAGGAGGCCCTCCCCGCGCTCCGTGCCCACGGCGAGCGCATCCGTGCCGAGACACGCCGCTTCGACGCCCTGGTCCGCCGCGCCCCGGGCGGCCCGCGCGACCGCCTGCGCGCGCTGCTCGAAGAAGACACGACGCGCCCCGACGACGCCCTTCCGCCCGAGCCCAAGATGTGATGTCATCGCGGAGCTCACGGGAGGCGCGAGCAGCCAGCTATCACCCCGCGATGTCACGTCGCGGCTGCGAACGACTCCCCATGGAGAATGAAGCGTCACGGGGACCGCCCCGCAGGGCTTTTCGTCCCCGTACGCCTCTGCCGAGCAGGTGGCGGCGCCTCCCGTGAGCGTTGTCCCGAGGGGGACGCCTCGCGTCCCCCTCTCGGCCAGGCGCAGCCCGGCCGATTCACCCCCCGAGGCGAGCTCGCTGCGCGACCTCGCAGCGCCGAAGATTTCGGCGCTCCGGGGCTTCCCTGCATCGGGAAAATATGTTCCCATGGGGACGGCTCCCGGGGACACGAGCAGCCAGCTATCACCCGCGATGTCACGTCGCGGCTGCGACCTGTACCCCATGAAAGAACGATGCGTCACGAGACCGCCCTGCGGGGCGATACAGCTTTCAGCTGTAGGTCTTGTGCACGCCTCTGCCGAGCAAGTGGCGAGGTCTCCGGGAGCCTTTTTTCCTCGTCCGGATCAGCCGCCCGCCGTCTCCGCGGGGCTTTCCTTGGTGCGCCGCGCCTCCGCGCGCCGCTTGCGCGCGTACTCGCTCGTCGCCTCTCGCACGATCTCCGGTCGATCGCGGAACACGAACCGCGCCGCTGCCCGCACGATTGCGATTCGCTCGAGGAGCAGCGCTACGAGCTGATTCCGCAGCAAAATCGCGTCCCTCGTCGCCTCGCTCGTGGCCACGCGCGCGGGCTTTTCTCGTAGCGCTGCCGCCACTTTTTTCGCCTCGCCGATGTAGGCTGCCGAGAATCCCCCGAACCCGTCGAGCTCCTTCTCGTACGTAGCCGCGAGCGCCGCATGATCTGCGAGCGCGGCCGCGACGGCATCGGCAGAGCGCGGATCCGCCTCGTGCGCCGCGCTGACCCGTGCAAGCTGCGCGTCGGCCGCGTCCGTCACTCCATCATCGAAATGGTACGTGAGCGCGGCCTTGATCTCACCGAGCAAAAACAGCCCCCGCTCGAGCGGATCCTCGTCGGGCTTTGCCGAATCGACGGTGAGCAGATACCGCGTCTGCGCTTCCTGCGCGGCGCGCTGGATCGACAGGATCTCCTTGCCCGTCTTCGGCCCGATCCTCCGCGCCCCTTTCCCCTTCCCGCGACCTGCCACGGAATCGAGCCCGCGCCGGAGGACCACGCCTCCCTCGCCGACCTGCGTCTTGTAATACTTCTCGAAGAACCGCGCGACGTCCACGGCCTCCCCGAAGAGCACGTGCAAGGGCACGGGCGACTGGGGCAATGCCTCGGCGTCCACGTTCATCGAACGAACGACCTCGGACCACCGCACGAAATCGGTGCTCGGCTTCGACATGATGTAGAGCTCCCTGGGGCGCAGACGAGCCGAACGCGGCCGGCAGCACCCCGGTCGATGGAGGAGGATGAGCCCGCCTCCGAAATGAGTGAACGCTGGGGAGCATCACCATCTGCCCGGCTGCAATGGGTCGAGCAGGAATTTTGCGTTCGGGCAGGACAGGGGAGGGGGCGTCCTGCTGTCCTGGAGGGGTGGGTCGGTGTCCTGGAGGCGGGGGTCGGTGTCCTGGAGGGGGAGGGGGGTGTCCTGGAGGCGTCTTGTCAAACTGAGTTCGATATCGATCTGCCTCTGAATGGCACCGAGCTCCCAGCATCGGCTGGACGTCTAGGTTTTTCCAGGTACGCTCGGTTGTCGGTGCATGACCGACAACCCGCACGACGCGCTCTTCCAGTACGTCTTCTCGAATCCGGAGCACGCGGCCCCGGCGCTGCGGTCGATGCTCCCGGCGGCGCTCGCCGAGAAGGTCGACTTTTCGACGCTCGTGCTCGCGCCGGGGCATTTCGTGGACCCGGAGCTCGACGGGCACCGGAGTGATCTGCTGTTCTCCGCCAGGATCGCGGGCCGCGATGCATTGATCTACGTGCTCTGGGAGCACCAGAGTTACGTGGATACGTGGCTGCTCTTGCGGCTGCTCGAGTACATGGTGCGGATCTGGCGCTCCTACCGGGACGAACACCCGCGGGCGAAGAAGTTGCCGGTCATCGTCCCGGTCGTCTTGCACCACAGCAAGACGGGCTGGCGCGCGGCACGGCGGTTCGAGGATCTGGTGGACGTCGACGCAGCGGGCCTTTCCGTGCTCGCGCACGTACCTCGGTTCGAGTTCGTGCTGGACGACATCAGCCGCGTGGATGACGCCGAGCTGTCGCGGCGGGCGATGACGGTGCTTGGTCGGTTGGTCCTGTACCTCTTCCGTCACGCGCGCGATCCGGAGGAGCTTTTCGCAGGGCTCGGCCGGTGGGCAGAGGCGCTCCGGCAGGTGGTGCACGCGCCGGACGGGGATGCTGCGATCGCGGCGGTGATGATGTATCTTCGAAAGGTCGGCAGGCGAGAGGAGGACGAGGTAGTCATGGCGGTGCGGAAAGCCGTGGGCGACAGCGTGTTCGATCAGATCTTCCACGCTGGCGAGCGGCTGGAGCAGAAGGGGATCGAACGGGGGATCGAGCGGGGCAAACGCGAGGGCCGTCGCGACGTTCTCGCGCGCCAGCTCAAGCTCCGCTTCGGCGAGCTCCCCGCCACCGTCATGGAAGCCCTCGATGCGGCCTCGATCGAGGCGCTCGACCGCATGACGGACCGGATCCTCACCGCCTCCACGCTCGCCGAAGTCCTCGGCTCCGATATGCCCGCCGAGCCGAAGCCCACCCGAAAGAGCCCCGCCCGCAAGTCCCCGCAGCGCCGCACCCGCGGACGCTGAGCGCACACCGCCTCCATTCCCCCTTAAAAACCTCCCCTCATCCCTGGTAGGATGCGCCGCCATGAGCCTTGTCGGCCTCCTCCTCGAGCTCAAGCCCTTGCTCGCCGATCCCGACGCGAACTTCGAGCGCGTCGCCGAGCTGCTCGAGCGACATCAGGGCCTCGCGGAGTACGAAGTCGCGCGCTTCTACGCGGGTCGCGCCTTCGTCGGGCCTGTCGGCAAGCTCCTTTGCAGCGAGGATCCGCGCGAGCGGCTGCGTGGTGTCCGGATCGTCCCGCTCATCTTTGCCCGGGGGAACGCGGCCCAGCACCTCCGCCGCATGGTCAAGGACGCCGACAACGCCGTCGCGCATGCCGCGCGCGCCGCCGTCAAGACGCTCGGCCTCGCGGATGTCGCGCCGCCCGATCGGCGCGCCTCGCCTTCGCGGTTCGCGAACCCGATTGCGCCCGGGGGCTGGAATCCCACGGGCTGGACCTTCGGGCTCTTTCGCTCCCGGTATGTCTTCCGCCGCGGCGCAGCCCCGACCAAGACCCCGCCGCAGGTCGACGTCCCCAAGCTGAGCTCCCGCGCCGGCGTGGCCAAGCTCGTCGGCGTCAAACCCGGCGAGCTGCCCGCCCTCATGCGTCCCGGCACCGGCAAGGGGAGCGGCTACGTCGAATTCGAGATTCCCAAGCGCACCGGCGGACTTCGGAAGATCTCGGCCCCCCGCGTCCGTTTGAAGGGCGTCCAGCGCGCCATCCTGCGCGAGATCCTCGCCAAGATCCCCGCGCACCCCGCGGCCCACGGCTTCATCGAGGAGCGCTCCACGCTCACCAATGCGACCCCCCACGTCGGCGCCGCCGTCGTCGTGCGCGTCGACATCGAGGACTTCTTCCCCACGGTCCATTACCGCCGCGTCGTCGGATTCTTTCGGCGCCATTACGACGAGGAGGTCGCCGTCGCGCTCGCCGGCCTCACGACCCATCGGGCCAAGCTGCCGGATGGCACCGTGGTTTGGCCGGGCGCATTGCCCCAGGGCGCGCCCACCTCGCCGGCCCTCGCGAACCTCGTCTGCCGCCGCCTCGACGCGCGCCTCGACGCCCTCGCCAAGAAGACCGGCGCGACGTATACCCGTTATGCCGACGACCTCACGTTCTCCTTCCGCGACCCGCCCGCGCGCCTCGGGCGGTTTCTCTGGTGGGTCAATGCGATCCTCCAGCAGGAGGGGTTTGCGGAGAACGTCAAGAAGCGCCGCATCATGCGCAAGGGCAATCGCCAGCGCGTGACGGGGCTCGTCGTCGACCAGAAGCCGTCCATCCCGCGCGAGGAGCGCCGCCGGTTCAAGGCCATCCTCAACAACTGCCGCCGCCACGGCGTGGCCTCCCAGGCCCGCGGAAAACCCGACTTTCCGGCGTGGCTCCGCGGATACGCGGCCTACGTGCGCATGATTCATCCCGAGCTCGGCGCGAAATGGCAGCGCGAGGTCGAGGAGATCTTGTCGAAATAGGGGAGGAGATCGTGTCGAACGAGGACGAGCTGAATCCGTACGAAGCGCCCAAGGAAACGAAGACCACGAAGCGGCCCAAGAAAAAGAAGGCGGCCGAAGACGACGCCCCGCACGATCCGTCGATCGACGCGATCGTCTATTCGCTCCAGAAGACGCGGCCCTGGATCAGCCTGTTCGGGACGTTGAGCTACATCGGCGCCGTCGGGCTCGTGGTCTTCGGCCTTTACACGATGACCTCGACCTCGACGTCGCGCGCGATCGGCGACTACGGGGCCATCGCCTTCATCGTGTACCTCATCCTCGCCATTCTCTACGCCGTCGTGGGCTCGCGCCTCTTCCGGTATCGCGACAGCATCAACCAGGTCATCGCGACCGACGGGCGCCTCGATTTCATCGCGACCGCGATCGAGCGCCAGCGCGAGTTCTGGGCGTTCGTCGGCATGATGACCGTCGTCCTCCTCGGCCTGTACGCGCTCATCATCGGCGGTAGCCTCCTGTTCCTCCTCCCCCGCTGAGCCACCCGCACCCGATGACCCTGCACGAATACCCTCCGTCCCACGCCGCCCGCGTACGGCCGCTCTGGGATCTCGACCCCACCATCACCTTCCTCAATCACGGCTCCTTCGGCGCCTGCCCGCTTCGCGTCCGCGAGGCGCAGGATCGATTGCGGGCGCAGATGGAGCGCGAGCCCGTTCGGTTTTTCGTCCGCGAGCTCGAGCCGCTCCTCGATGCCGCCCTGCACGCCCTCGCGGATTTCGTCGGCGCGGGCGCCGCGGACCTCGCGTTCGTCCCCAATGCGACGGCCGGCGTCAATACCGTCCTTCGCTCGCTCGACCTCCGCCCCGGCGACGAGCTCGTCGCGACGAACCACGAATACAACGCCTGCCGCAATGCTCTCGAGTTCGTGGCCGCGCGCGCCGGGGCCCGCGTGGTCGTCGCCGCCGTTCCTTTCCCCCTCGCATCCCCCGACGACGTCGTCCGGGCCGTCCTCGATTGCACGGGGCCGCGCACCCGCCTCGCGCTCGTCGACCATGTCACGAGCCAGACCGGACTCGTGTTTCCCGTCGAGCACCTCGTCCCCGAGCTCGCCCGCCGCGGCATCGATACCCTCGTCGACGGCGCCCACGCCCCCGGCATGGTCCCGCTCGACCTCCGCGCGCTCGGCGCCGCCTATTACACCGGCAACTGTCACAAATGGATGTGCGCGCCCAAGGGAACGGCGTTCCTCCACGTGCGCCCTGACAAACAGGCGCAGATCCGCCCGCTCTCGATCAGCCATGGCGCGAACAGCCCCCGGACGGATCTGTCGCGCTTCCGGCTCGAATTCGACTGGACCGGCACGCACGATCCCACGCCGTATCTCGTCCTGCCCGAGGCGATTCGTTTCCTCGCGTCGCTCCTGCCGGGCGGCGCGCCGGCCCTCGCCGAGCACAACCGGCAGACGGCCCTGGCCGCGCGGGAACGCTTGTGCGCGGCCCTCGGCACGCCTCCGCCCGCGCCTGCGTCCATGATCGGCTCGCTTGCCGCTGTCCGCCTGCCGGACGCCGGAGGCGCTCCGCCGGCGCCCCCGCTTTTCCTCGACCCTTTGCAGGAGGCCCTCTTTTCGCGCCACGGCATCGAGGTCCCCGTGATCCCTTTTCCGCCCCCCCGCGGCAGGGTTCTCCGTATCTCGGCGCAGATCTACAATAACCCCGAGGAATATGCGCGCCTCGTCGACGCGCTCCGGGCCGAAGGGGTATCTTGAGCGCCTCCGGCACGGTCAGGGCAAGAGCTTCGCCACGTACGCGTCATTGGCGCCGGCACTCGACACGAAGCCGGTTCCGAGGTCCAGCGTGCCCTGGAATCGCCCCCCGACGAACACGTTGCCCGACCCGTCCACGGCCGTAGAGCGGCCCCATTGTTCGAGGTTGTCCCCGCCGCGCCGGCCCGAGACGTATGCGCCCAGCGCGTCGAGCCTCACGACGAACGCGTCGTTGCCGCCCAGGCTCGCGAGCGGCGAGGCGCCGCCGAAATTCACCGAGCCCGTCATCCGGCCCGCGAGCACGACATTGTTTTGCGCGTCCGTCGCGACGGCGAATCCGACCTGGTCGCCGGTGTCGCCGAAGAGTTTGGCCCACTGGAACACGCCCGTGCCGGCGTACTTCGCGACGAAGATGTCGTTGCTGCCGGCGCTCGTCAGGTCTCCGCCGCCGTAATCGACCGTGCCCGCGGCCGCGCCGATCACGATCACGTTTCCCGCGCCGTCCACGGTGACGCCATTGCCGATCTGCGTGCCGATTCCGCCGAGGCGGCGGCTCCATTGATGTTGCCCTGCCGCCGTGAGTTTGACCAGCATCGCGTCCTGACCGCCCAAGCTGATGAGGTCCCCTCCGCCGAAATTGACTGTCCCCTCCATGAAGCCCGTGAAATACACGTCGCCGGCCGCGTCCGTGGCGACACCTCGCATCCCCTGGCTGGTCGCGTCGCCGTAGCTCCGGCTCCAGACGTGGAGCCCGGCGGGGTCGAGCTTCAGCACGAAATGATCGTCGAGCCCCGCGGCCGTCATCGCGCCGCCGCCGAAATCGACGGTGTTGCGATAATGCCCCACGACGATCACGTTGCCCGCCGGATCCACGGCCACCGCCGAGCCCTCGTCCCCGCCCGCGGCCCCGTACGCCCGGCTCCACACGAACGCGCCCGCGGACGAGAGCTTCAGCACGAACACGTCGCTCGTTCCACTCACGCTCACGTGCGGCCCGCCGCCGAAATCGACCGTCGATTGGAAAACCCCCGTCACCACGATGTTTCCCGTGCTGTCGACGGCCACACCGCGCGCCCCGTCCGTGCCGTTCGCGCCGAATCGACGGCTCCAGACGTGATTGCCCTGCGCGTCGTATTTGGCCACGAGGATGTCGTGCACCGTGTTCGGCGTCGTGAGCGGCCCGCCGCCGAGATCAATCGTCCCGACGAACTGTCCCACGACGATCACGTTGCCCTGCGCGTCCGTGGCGATGTCAATGATGTCCTGATCGAACGGATCGCCAAACGACCGGATCCACCCCGTCGCGGCGCACATGTCGCCCACGAGCCCCGTGCAGCTCTCGTCCGCGGGCGTCATGCAATTCTCGGCCTGGGGCAAGACCTCGCCCACGCACGGCCCGTACGCCGACCCCTCGGCATTACACGTCTGCGTGCCCGCCTTGCAGATACCGACGCCCAGCGTCCCGCCCGGCCCGGTATAACAAGCCGTGGTGGAACCCGGGGCGCAGACGCAGCCCGTGCCGCTCTCGTTGACGAGCCCGTCGCAGTCCTCGTCCTCCGGGGAAAGGCACGTCTCCGTCGCGGGCAAGACCTGCCCCACGCAGGCCCCGTATGCCGTGCCCTCGGCATTACACGTCTGCGTGCCCGCCTTGCACGCCCCCTTGTCGAGCGTGCCCATTGGCCCCGTGTAACAAGGCGCCGTCGCGCCGGGGGTGCAAGCGCAGCCCTCCTCGTTCGAGAGCCCGTCGCAATCGTCGTCGCCCATCGTCTGGCACGACTCGGGCATGGGCACGACCTCGCCGACACACGGGCCATATCCGCTCCCGTCGTCGAGGCACGTCTTGAGCCCCGCTTTGCACAAGCCCACGATCTGAGTGCCCGGCGGGCCCGAATAACACGCGTCGAGTTCCCCGGGCGTACACACGCTCGCGCCGCCACTGCCGCCCGCGCCGCCCATTCCGCCCATTCCGCCGGTGCCACCCGCGCCACCGCTGCCGCCCGCGCCGCCCATTCCGCCGATGCCGCCGCTTCCGCCCATTCCGCCGGGCCCGCCCCAGCCCGCCTCGCCGCCGTCGCCGCCCTGGCCGTTGCTCGAGCTCGACGTCGTATTGCCTCCGGCCGCGCAGCCCGAGGTGAGCGCGACGGGGACGAGGATCGAGACGAGGGACAGCCGAGAGCGGGAGAATCGACGTTTCATGATTCCCGCAGGTAACCCGCGCGGGGGGCGCGCGTCAATGACCCGCAGGCGCTACGAAGCGGAGGAGGGGAACGATACGCCCCGCGCCGCCACGAACGCGCCGAGGATCTTCCGCTCCGAAGGGAAGCGGACCGCGATCAGCACGGCGCCCGCCGCAAAGAACGGCGCGGCGACCATCTTTTCGAAGCCGAGCGCGGCGAGGACCATCCCGAAGAGCGCGATGGCCTCGGAGAGCGCGAGCGAGAGGATGAACGGCGTCATGAACACGGAGTAAGCCTTGGCCGTCGCCGCCTGCGGATCGGCGAACACCGTGCGCTTCCCGATCGCTTCGCGATATCGCGCCGAGAACGCGTCCGGCAGCGCCTCCTCGCGAGTCTCCACCTCGACGTTTCGCGCCGCGCTCGTGTAGATCGTGCGCGGCAGGGCGAAGCTCACGATCGTGAGCACAATCGACAGGAGCCCGAACACGAGCGGCATCATGGGGTCCAGGGGCGCGCCCTTCGGCTTGAAGATGCCCGAGAATGCGATGCCGGCGTAGAGCATCGTGGCGAGGAGCATCGCGAACCAGAGGATCCGCAAGACCGAGAGCCGAGGTTGCCGCGCCATGGACCGAGGTTACCACGACGCCGGCGGGGTCGACAGCGGCGCCTTCGCGGCTAGACTCGGACCGCCCGTCAAACCAAGCGAGAGGACCGCATGGAATACCGCACCCTCGGAAATAGCGGCGTCAAGGTCTCCACCCTTTGCCTCGGCGCCATGACGTTCGGCGAGGCCGACGAGAAATCGTTCATGCACAAGGTGGGCTGTGACGAGCCCACGGCCCACGCGATCATGAGCCGCTCCCTCGATCGCGGCGTGAACTTCATCGACACGGCCGACGTTTACGGGCAGGAGGGCCTGTCCGAGCGCGTCGTCGGGAGCTGGCTCGTGCAGGGCAAGCACCGCGAGCGCACGGTCCTCGCCACGAAATTCCGCTTTCGTATGGGCGACGGCCCGAACGGCACGGGCGCCTCGCGGTATCGCATCATGCGCTGCGTCGAGGACAGCCTCCGCCGCCTGCGCACCGATCGAATCGACCTCTACCAGATTCACATGCAGGACAACGACACGCCCGAGGAAGAGACGCTCCGCGCGCTCGACGACCTCGTGCGCCAAGGCAAAGTCCTCTACATCGGCGCCAGCAATTACGCGGCGTACCGGCTCACCGATAGCCTCTGGACGAGCCGCGCCTCGCATCTCAGCTCGTTCGTGTCTCTGCAAATGCAATACAGCCTCGTCTCGCGCGAGCTCGAGCGCGAGCACGTGCCGCTTTGCAAGAAATTCGGGCTCGGCATCTTGCCGTGGTCGCCGCTCGCGGGCGGGTTCCTCACTGGCAAGTATCAGAAAAACCAGCCCCCGCCCGGAGGCGCGCGGCTCGACAAGTGGAAGAGCCAGCTCGCGGGCTTCGACACCCCGCGCAACTGGCGCATTCTCGACGCGGTCACCGCCGTCGCTCAGGAGCGCAATGCCACGAAGGCCGCGGTCGCGCTCGCGTGGCTCATCCACAAGCCCGCGGTCACGAGCGCCATCTTCGGCGCGCGCACCCTGGAACAGCTCGACGCTTGCCTCGCCGGCGCGGAGCTCGCGCTCTCCGCCGAGGAAATGAAGCGGCTCGACGAGGCCAGCGCCTTCGAGCCCGGATATCCCTACGAAATGATCGGCCGCGTGCAGCAGGGCCGCTGGTAGCTCAATGCCACGAGGGCCGGGACGACCGTGACGGCGGGGTCAACGTGATCCGGTCCTCGGCCGGCGGCGGCGTCAAGAGCGGCGCGAGGCGGTGATACTCTTCGAGGGGCGTCTGCACGAGCCCCTCGGCCTCCAGCGCCGAAAGCAGCCGCGACCGCGCGATCTCGCTCGGCGTCGTCGGCACGAGCTTCTGCGCGAGCGCAATGGCTTTCGCCTCCGAGAGCGAGGCGGGCAGCACGATCGCGTCGTTCAGGCAGCTCTCCGTGAAAGCAATCGCCGTGAGTTTGTCCCCGGCGGGCCCCGCATACCAGCGGAGCTTCTCCGCCATGCTGGCCGCGTCCATCTTGTGCGACGAGACGGCCGTGACGTCGGCCGTCTCGTGGAGCACCGCCTCCACCGCGGCCCGATGCGAGCCGAGGAAGATCTGCGACGCGAACGTCTTCGCCGGATCGATCCCCTCGGCCCGCAGCTTCGCGATCGCCAGCAAATACCCTCCGGCCGAGAGCGGATCCACCCACGCCGCCTTCGTCCCCACGAGCGCCGCGAGCCGCAAGCTCGCGTTCTTCCGGGCCACGATCGCGGACCGGTAATTGGTTTGTCCTTCGCGTACGATCGTCAGGACCGCGCGGGCCGCGGGCAGCTTCGCGGTCACGCCGGCCGGCGCCCAGACGAGCTGCGCCTCGCCGGAGGCCGTACGCTCCTCGATATCAGCGTAATTCGCGGCCACGTGGGTCTCCACGCTCTCGCCGAGCTTCTGCTCCAGCGCGGCCCGGATGAGCTCGGCGCGCGCCTCTGCCTTGGCGCGTCCGAGCGCGGGCGGCAGGACGAACAGGAGGCCCCCCATGGCCGCTCCTATTTGCCTGCCGTCGTCGCGCAGCGAATGCCGAGGAATCCGCACCGGTACGTCACCTGGAACCGGCCCGGCCGCTCCACGCGGAACATGTTGGGAATGCCGTCGCGCCAGCTCGCGCCGCGGCCCACGCGGTCCTTCGTCTTCGCGTCCTGCGCGCTCGTCGTCCATTCGAAGACGTTGCCCGCCATTCCGAGCAGGCCGTCCTTGCTCGCGCCGGTCGGGTGCGCCGCGACCGGACACGTGCCTTTCAAGAGCCCCTCTTTCCCACCCGACCAGCAGAGCTGATCCTTCGGCGCCTCGTTGCCCCAGGGATACGCGCGCCCCTCCTCGCCGCCGCGCGCCGCCCACTCCCACTCCTCGTCCGAGGGCAGACGTTTTCCTTGCGCCGTGCAGTAATCGATCGCCTGCTGGAAATCGACACAGACCATCGGATGATCTTCCTTGCCGGCCTTCTTGTACGTCGCCTCGGGCGCGCAGGTCGCGAACGCGTCGTTGCATTTCTTCGACGCGACGCACGCCTCGTAGTCCTTCGCCGTGGCCTCCGTCTTGTCGAAGCAGAAATCGGCGATCTTCGCCTCGTTCTTCAGAAAGCCCATCTTGTACGACCCGCCCTTGATGAACGCCATGCCCTCGGGGCACGGGCTCGGCGGCGCTTTCGGGGGCTCGGGCGGCTTGGCGTCGGCGGTCTTCGCGGGTTCGGGCGTTGCTTCCGCCATCTTCGCGGGCTCAGGGTCGCTTTTCGGCGGCGGGTCGGCCTTCGCAGCCGTCTCGGCGGGTTTTGCGTCCGTTGCGCCCGCGCCCGGCTCCTTTACGTCGCCGCCCTCCTGCGCGCCGCCGCAGCCGAACGCGGCCGCGAGGCCAAAGCCGAGAAACGCCGTGCCGAACGTGAGCCAACGAAGAGCCTTCATGGTAACCATCCTCCGACGACGAAAAGAAATACGTTTGTCAGCGCAGCACGAGAATCGGCGCTGGCTCCCCCTCGATCCAGTGCTCTTGCAGGATGAGCCCCGGGGAGACCATGGAGCCGCCGTAGGTCTCGCCGAACGAAAACAGCTCGAAGATCCGCCGATCACCTGGTTTGATCGGGAACATCACCTGGCCCGCCTGGGGCGCGGGAACGCCCTCCTTCGGCTCGGGCATCCAGAGCGCGACGCCCCGGTTCGTGCCGCCGACGAGCGAGGCCGCGGTGGTCTGGGCGTCGCAATGGACTTTGAGCCAGCCCCGCGCCCGCCACGCCCGGCAATGCTCGGCGCGCGGGCCCTTGCGGGTGATGCGCACGCGCGTCGCGTTTTGCCATTCGGCCGGCGTGGGCGGCTTCGGCGTGCCTTCCTCGATGGGAATCGGCTCGAAATCGATCGGCTTTTCCTCCTCGTTTCCCGGAGGATCGGCCTTGGCGGCCGGCAAGAGCAGGAGGAAGGTGAGGGCGGCGAGGGTCCGGGCGCGGCTCATAAGGTCTTCAGGAAGGCGACGAGGGCCTCGCGGTCCTCGGCGGAAAGCTGGCTCGTGTTGCCCATGCGATCGCCGTTCAGCTCGACGAGTTTTTCCAGCGTCGAGATACGGCCGTCGTGGAAATAAGGCGCCCTTCCGGCGACGAACCGAAGTGAGGGCGTCTTGAACTCCTGCTTCGACTCGTCGTCGAAGCCGCTCACGGGCGGCAGCCGTTTCAGCGGATACGGCGTGCGATCCGTATAATGGCTCGCCGGCACGTGGCAGCGGGCGCATTTCGTGGCGTCGCTGGTGAAGAGCTCGCGCCCGCGTTTTTCCTTTTCCGTGAGCTCGCGGTTTTCCCGCGGGGGCGGGACGAGGCCCTCGCGCACGAACGCGGCGACGAGCGAGGCGCGCCCGACGGCGGCGCCGCCGATGTTCTGCGGCATGCCGCCCCAGCGATGCAGGCCCATGCCGGCCGTGATGCGCGCGCCGAGGTCCGGGCTCTCGCCGTGCCAGCCATAAGGTCCCGCCGCGTTCACGAGGCCCGCGAGCATCGGGGTTCGTCGCGGAAAACCTTTTGTCTTCGCGAGATCGGGGACATTTTCGTACACGCCCACGAAGTTCGTGTGCAGCCCGTCGATCGTGTCGAACGTCGCCTCGTGCCAGACGTGCCCGTCGTCGCGCCCATCGGGGTGACAACCCGCGCAGCCGAGGCCGCCGCTCAGAATGGGATCCGTCGCGTTGTAGAAGAGCCGTCGCCCTTTCTGCGCCTCGGCCGAGAGCGTGTCGTCGGCGAGGTGCACGAGGGTTTGTCGGTCACGCACGATGGGATCAACGGGCGCCTTTGCGGCGAGGTCGATCGCGACCACGTCGTAGGTCGAGCGGCAAAAGACGTACGCCGTGTCCTCGTCGGCCGAGAGCGTGATGCCCGAGGGCGCGCCGCATTCGCTCGCGGCGCCGTATCCCGGGTCGTATTTCTGGCCCACCTGGAAGATACGCACGATCGCGAGCGTCGGATCGAGCGCGATCGCGTCGAGCTCGGCGACCACGTCGTCGCCCTCGCCCGCGACGAGCAGCGTGTCGGATTTCGCGCGGTAGACCATCGCGCGTGGCTGCGTGAATGGGCCCTTGTCACGGCCCGGAATCGATACCGGCGTATCCGCGGTCATGGTCAGATCCGCGACCCGGCTCTTTTGCGCAGGCAGCCCGCCCACGTGCGTCGCGGCGAGCTGCTCCGGCGCGGCGCGGCCGTTTTTCCCGGGCAGGAGCACGACGTCCACCGTCGGCTGCCCGAACCACGAGCGCCGCGCGAGCGCGCCCACCGCGTGCCGCGCCACGAAGAGCCGGCCCTCGTCGGGCGAGGTCACGAGCGAATACCCGAGCGACGCATGGAGCTTCTTGCCCGACGGCGCGCGCACGGGCGAAGGCATCACGCCGATCGTCTTCACGACCGGCGCGCCCGAAGCTTCCCCGATGTGCGTCACGTCCGCGCCCACGAGGTGGCTCACGAGGATCTCGCCCGTCCCGAGCACGGCGATGCCCCGCGGCTCGCGCGCGACGTCCGCCGACCACACGACCTTCCCGGCCGCGAGATCGACCTTCGAGACCGTATGCATCCAGGCGCTCGTCACGAACGCATGACGCGCATCCGCCGTCGCCGCGAGGCCCCACGCGTCCGCGGGCAATGCCACGCGGCTCGCCTCGGTGAGCGCGCCCGACGCGTCGGGCTTCAGCACGAGGAGCAGGCCCGGATCGCGGATCGTCACGAGCACGGCGCCGTCGATCGGCAGGACCTGGGCCGGCGCGCCGGGGAGCTGCAGCTCGGTCGCGGACGCGCCCGGCGCGAGCGGGAGCGGGATTCGGCGGAGAACCTTGTGATCCTCGTCCGCCACGAAGAGCGCATCGCCCTGTCGGCTCCGCGCGATCACGCCGCCTTGTCGTTCGGCCGGCGACAATGGCAACGGCTGCGCGGGCGCGGCGCTGCTCGGGGGCGGTGCGACGGCTTGCGAGGCCGAAGGCGCGGGCGCCGAGGCGTCGGGCGTGTCCTTGGGCGACGAGCAAGCGAGAGGCGAAGCGATCGTGATCGCCAGGGCCAAACGAAGGCGAGGCTTGGGTCCACCCACGAGGAAAAGCTTTATCGGAGCGCCGCGCGCGCGGCAAGAGGCGGAGCGATCGTGGTAGGGTCGCTCGCATGCACGCACGTGGCCTCGCTGTCGGCGCGCTCCTCGGCCTCGCCGCCGCGTGTGGCGCGCGAAGCACGCTTTTTGGCCCGGAGGCCGAGCGGCGTGATCCTTTTTGCGGCGATGGGCTCGTCGATCCGGGCGAAGCCTGCGACGATCACAACGACGTCGCTGTCGACGCCTGCGTCCCCGGCTGCGCCCTCGCGCGCTGCGGCGACGGCATCGTCCGGGCCTTCGTCGAGGCCTGCGACGACGGAAACCAGGTCTCCGGCGACGGCTGCACGGCGAGCTGCGCGCTGCCGAGCTGCGGCAATGGCATCGTCGAGCCGGGGGAGGTCTGCGACGACGGCAATGGCATCGACACGGACGATTGCCCCTCGCGCTGCTTGCCGGCGACATGCGGCGACGGCTTCGTGCAGGCGGGCGTGGAGGCCTGCGACGCGGGCGCGGCGAACGCCGACAGCCCGGCTTTTTTGCTGCTGCAAGGCGCGCTCGCGCGGCCCGTCCTGCCCGTCACGCGGCCCATGCCGCTCGTCTCGTTCTACGACTACGGCTCGGCCAGCGCGCACACGGGGTTCGAGGAACGCGGGGCGAGCAAGCTTTTCCTGTATCGCGACATCACGCCGAACGGCCTGCTCGGGCTTGTCACGATCCACGGCGTGGACAAGAATGTGAACGGAGAGATCCAGCCCGAGGCGCGCGTCGAGATGTCGTTTTTCGGCTTGCCCACGGGCACGTTCGTCGCGGTCTCCGACGACACCAAGGCCGAATTCTCGCTGCTCGACGCGACGACGGCGCGCGGGGACTTTCAGTTCGACGGTAACACGGATGGCGGCGCGCTCTCCGGCCTGCTATCGCCGGGCGCGTGGGTGATCGACGTCGTGCCGAGCTTCCTTCAGGGGATCGATCGCTGGGAATGGGTGGACGGGAGTGGCGAGACGATCGTGCTCGATCGCACCACCACGGCCCGGATCGTGGCGCGCGACGTCCCCTCGGCGTGTCGGCTCGATTGCACGATTCCAGCGTGTGGCGATAAAATCCTCGATGCGGGGGAGGTGTGCGACGACGGAAATGTCGTCGACCTCGATGGGTGCGCGGCGGATTGCAGATCCACCGATTGAAGAAAAATCGCCGCGGCGTGCGGACCGTGGGAGCTGCAACGTTACGCCGCGCAACACTCTTGACAGGCGCGTAAAAGTTTGTCAATTGCGTTGCCGCCGAGGCCGCTCGGTGGCCGTTCGGATGACTTTTACCCTTCGAGGCACCTCATGAAGATGCAGAACGCAAAGATCCTGACCGGCGCCGTGCTTGCCGTCGCGGGGCTCGTTTCTTTCGCTTCGGGCTGCGAGCTCATCGCGACCGTCGATCGATCCCAGATCGACCAGGGGGGCCCGGGAGGCACGGGCGGCGGGACCGGCGGCATGGGCGGCGTCGGTGGCGGGACCGGCGGCATGGGCGGCGTCGGTGGCGGGACCGGCGGCATGGGCGGCGTCGGCGGCGGGACCGGCGGCATGGGCGGCGTCGGCGGCGGGACCGGCGGCATGGGCGGTGTCGGTGGCGGGACCGGCGGCACGGGCGGCGTTGGTGGAATGGGCGGCGCCGGTGGAATGGGCGGCGTTGGTGGAATGGGCGGTGCCGGTGGAATGGGCGGTGCCGGTGGAATGGGCGTCGGCGGCATGGGTGGTGCTGGTGGCGCCGGTGGAATGGGCGGCGTTGGTGGAATGGGCGGCACCGGTGGCATGACCAACGTCTGCCTCACGCCGGCCGATTGTCCGACCCCGCCGAACGAGTGCGAGCAGGCGGCGTGCTCGAATGGCATGTGCGGCGCGGAACCCAAGATGGCCGGCACGCCGACCTCGGGGGAAACGGCCGGCGACTGCAAGAAGCACGTCTGCGACGGTAGCGGCGCCGCGACGGTCGAGAACGACGACCTGGACCTCCCGGACGACAGCAAGTCCTGCACGACCGATACCTGTGACAATGGTTCGCCCCTGTATACCCCCCTGGCGGAGGGGACCACGTGCATGGAGTCCGGCGGCAAGGTCTGCAGCGCCACGGGCGCGTGCGTCGAGTGCAACGTCGACGGCGATTGCATGAGCGGCTCCACGTGCGTCGGAAACCAGTGCGTGGCTCCCGCGACGTGCAACGACGGCATCCAGAACGGCGGCGAGACGGGCGTTGATTGCGGCGGGACCTGCCCGAAGTGCAATGGCGACGCTTGCACGGCCGATAACGAATGCCAGAGCGGCATCTGCAACGGCGGCCAGTGCGTGGCCAGCGTCAATGGTTGCACGCCCGCGTCGGCGGTGGATCTCACCGCCCAGGGGGCGACGTCGATTACGTCCAGCGGCCTGGCCTACAGCCCGAAGTGCATCAAGGTGAAGGCGGGGTCGACCGTGACGTTCTCGAGCAACTTCAGCACCCATCCGCTGCAGGGCGGCGTGGTCGTGAACGGCACGGCGACGCCCACCGCGAGCGGCCCGTTCGCCACGGTGACGGACTCGGGCACCATGAAGGACTTCGGGATGGTGGACCCGGGGACGTATCCCTTCTACTGCGTGCCGCACGCGACGCTCGGCATGAACGGCGCGGTGTTCGTCGTTCCGTGACAGGAAGATGACGCAGAAGTGCGGGCACCCTCGTCCGAGCCGTGCCCGCTCCTTGCGCGCCGTCGCCCAACTTGCCGGGTCGTGTTATCGTCCCCGGTAAAGTCATGGCAACCCCCGACGGAGCGCCAGCCTCGTTCTCGATCCACCCGGATCTCCTGCTGTCGGTCCTCGACGACGCGACGGCACTCGTCGACGGCCGCGGCCGCGTTCGCCTCACGAACCCGCGCATGGACCGCCTGTTCGCCTCCGAGGAGGGCACGCGTTTTCTCCCGTTCTTCGAGCGTCACGGCGCGTTTCGGCTCCTGCCGACGAGCGTGCTCGACGGCGCGGCGCTCGCGGCCGCGCGGGGGATCGAGGACGTGCTCGCGGGGGCGCGCGAGCGGCTCGAGCTCGACCTCGGGGCCCCGGGAAGCTCGCTGCTTGCGATTGCGTGTGCGGTCGACGGCGGCCGCGGCGCGCTCGTGCGGGTGCGCCTGCGTACGGCCGAGGAGGAGCATCGCGCACGCTGCGCCGAGGTGGTCGAGGCCATGCAGCTCGGGCTTTACGTCTACCGGCTCGAAGAATCAAAAGGCGACGAGGCGGCGCTGCGCTGCGTGTACGGCAATCCCGCCGCCGAGCAGCTCACGCAAAGGCCCACGGCGAAGTTCGTGGGAAAACTGCTCGACGAGGTCAGCAGTGTCCCGCGGCAAAAGGGGCTCATCGACCGATACGTCGAGGTGGTCCACGAGAAGAAGACGGTCGACATCGATTACACGGTGACGGACGCGAGGACGGGCAAGGACGTCTCCTGGGCGATCAAGGCCTTCCCGCTCTCGGGGCAATGCGTGGGCTCGATCTTCGAGGACGTCACGAAGCAGCGGGAGACCGAGCAATCGCTCCGCAGCACGTCGCAGTTCCTCGACTCGATTCTCGACAACATCCCGATGATGATCTTCATCAAGGAGGCGAAGGCGCTCCGGTACGTCCACATCAACAAATACATGGAGGAGCGCTTCTCGTCGCCGGTCGGCTGGATCGGGTACACCGATTACGACATTTTTTCCAAGGAGATCGCCGACGGGTTCGTCGAGGCGGACCGGGCCGTCTTCGAGGGCCGTGTCATCGTGGACATTCCCGCGGAAGAGGTCCCGATCCGCGGCGTGGGCATGCGCGTTTGCCATACCCGCAAGATCCCGCTGTACGACGAGGCGGGGCAGCCGCTCTTCCTGATCGGAATGAGCGAGGACATCACGGACCGGAAATCGGCCGAGGACGCGAAGCGGCGCGAGCTCGTGTTGCTGGAGACGCAGACGAAGTTGATGCAGCTCGTCCGGCAGCTCTCGACGCCGCTCCTGCCGCTTTCGCAGGGCGTGCTCGTGGCGCCACTCGTGGGGCAGATGGACGAGGCGCGGGGGCAGCATTTCATGGAGGCGCTGCTCGCGGGAATCCAGCATCACCAGGCCGAGACGGTGCTCATCGACATCACGGGGGTGCCTTCGATCGACGCATCCGTGGCCGAGCAGCTCCTCCGGGCCACGCGCGCGGCGGGCCTGCTCGGCACGGAGACCGCGCTCGTGGGGGTATCTCCGGACGTGGCGCGCACGATTGTGGACCTCGGGGTCGATTTCGGCGCGCTCGTGACGTATGGGGACCTCCGGGCGGGCATGCGGGCGGCGGCGGAGGGGCGGCGGCGCCGGCACGCCGCGAAAGCGGGCCAAGGCCAGGGGCGGTCGAGCCCGAGGACGTGACATGCCGAGCCCGGCCCCGCTCACGCCCGTCCTCGCGTCGATGCTGCCCGGGCCGGGCGCCTCGGACGCAGAGCACGCAAAGGCCTTTCGCCGGGCGGCGCACGTCCTGCTCAATCACGCGACGCTTTTTATTGCCGGAACACCTCATCGCCTGGCCGAAATCGAGTTTTATTGGTACGGCCCAGGGCATCAGGATCCTTTCGCGCATCGAGATCCGATCCAGGTCAACGCGGGGGTCTGGTATTTTCATCGGCAAGGCGGGACGTACAAGGGCGGGACGTACAAAGGCGTCGACATCGCGATGGGGCGAAAGCCCGATACGTACATCGGCATTCTGATTCGCAGCATCGTGGACCCGGCGAGCGGGACGTTGATCGAAGGTTCGTGCACGTGTGTCGATCACGTGCTTTTGCGGACCGGCAAGGAGAGCGTCGCGGCGCTCGCGGGCTCGTTCGAGGGGTCGATCGATCCGCGGCAGGGTTCGCCGCTGTATCTCGCACACGAGGATCCCCGGGGCGGCGCGGCGGAGGTCTTCGATTCGCCGCGGGTGGGTTTGACCTTGAAGAAGGGCGCGACGCCCGAACGGCGGGCCTTTCTCGGGCGGCCGTATCGATTCACGACCGAGCCGGCGCGGACGAAAAAGGGGCGGCCCCACCTCGTCGTCCGGCTGCACCAGAAAGGTTTTTCCGACGAGGAGATTGTCCAGATCACCCGGGTGGGTGCGGCCACGGCCGCGCGGTGGGTGCGGGCGTTCGAGGCGGGGAAGGGGAAAGACCCGGACGACTATCGGCACGAGCTTTCGACCGAAGAGCTCTGCGAGCTCTGGGGCGCGCTCGCCTGATCAGTCCGAGGCGGGCACCCACGTGCCGTGAAAGCCGAAGGGGACGCGCTGGCGGGCGCGGACGACGGCGACAGGTTCGGCGTCGAGGTTCGTCGCGTCGAGGATCAAGAGGTCACTCGCGGCCTCGTCGGCGTGGTAGACCGTGGTGATCAGGTACCCATCGCCCTCGGGCGCGGTTTCCGTGCGCGGGACGAAAAGCGCCTCGTTCGTGTAGGTCGATCGGCCGAGGTTGCGATATCGCACCTCGCCGGTCTCGAAATCGACGCGGCCGATCGCGTTCATGATGCCGCGGCCGCACGTCGGGGCGATCCGCGCCGCGACCCAGCCATACCGATGGCGGCGCGTCGCGAAGCGCGGGTTGACCACGGGGAACTCGCAGGGCGCGTCATCGAGGATCGTCTCGCTGATCCTGCCGGTGTCGAGGTCGAGCCGAAGTCGCACGAGCAGCCCCGGCGGGTATTCCTCGATGTGCGGGTTCATCGTCTCGCCGCCCGGATCGAAGAGCGGCAAGCGGGAGTAACGGACGATGTCGAGGACGACCGCATTCCCGTCATCGAACGCGTTCATCGGATGGAACACGTAGCAGGGCGGGATTTCGTACCAGCGCACGGGCGCCGCGGGGTCGTCCCGTAAAACCACGCCGATCCGCGCGCCGCGCGAGGGCTGCCAGCGGACCGAGTTCGGGCTCTTCATGTCGTCCATGTGGAGCACGGCCGGCAGGTGATAAAAGACGGCGCGCGTCTCGGTCACGCTGAAATCGTGCATCATGGCGGGGAAGGGCGCCTCGATGTCGCGCGAGAGCCGCACAGCGCCGTCCTTTTCGAACACGTGATACGTGAGCCCGCCGCGGCCGCCCCAGTAGCCGAACGTATAAATCGTCTCCGTGCCCGGCTCGATTTTGGGGTGCGCAACCATGCCGCCCTTGCCGGAACGCACGGTACCGCCGAAATCGAAGCGGCCTTTCGTCGCGAGGGTGACCGGGTCGATCTCGTGCGCGGGTGAGCCCTCGACGAGCGAGAGCAGCCGGCCGGCCATTCTCTGGATGCTCGTGTTGCTGCGGTCGACGGCGCGCAAGATGCGCTCGAATTGCTCTTCGCTCGGCCCTTTGCCGAGGAGCGCCTGCGCCTGCAGGGTGATGAGCTCCGTCCCGGAGAAGCCGAGCGCGAGCCAGCCTTCGATCGTCGTGGAGAGCGCGAGGTCGCGGATCCCGCCGAAGAGCGCATGCCCGGCGCGCTCTTCGAGGGCCAGTTTTTCCGTGCGGACCCAGCGATTCTTGTGGGAGACGCGGCCGCCCTCGATCACGAACGCGTCGATCATCCCGTCGCCGTCGAACCAATGATACAGGTCCGGGTTCGGCGGCTCGAACCGGGGGCCGGGGCTCATGCGATAAAGGGTGCCGCGGAGATCACGCGGGACCTCGCCCCGGAGGACCTCGAGCGACGGCGCATCACTCTCCCGGCCCACAGGCGCGAAATTGCCTTCGAGGTAAGGGTTCGGCCGGAACGCGCGGGGCCTCGGCCTCTTCTTGTCGAGCGCGAGGAGAAGGTCTTCAGCGAGGCCCATGGCAAACGCTCCTTTCGAGTCGAGGTTCAGGCTTTGGCTTCGTGCGCCGTCCCGCTCACGTCGGTCGTCTCCACGGCGGGCACTTCCTCGATGGCGCCGATGAGCCAGCGCTCGATCGCCGCGCGCTCCGCCGTGGAGAGGTTCAGCTCGGCGTCCTCGCACATCGCCAGCACGTTGCGCTGGAACGCCTCGGCGAGCAGGCGCGCGCCCCAGGGTTTGGGCGCCTCGTGCAGCGGCAGCCCGCCGTACATGATGCCACGCAGGACGAACGTCACCGCCGATCGCGACACGGAATGGCCCTCGGCGAGCAGAGCATCCCGCACCGATTTCGAGGTCGCCGTGACCTGGAAGGAACTCCGGCCGAGGATGTCCGCGATCGTCCGGAAGAGCAGGCCGAACTCCGGCGGCCGGAGGACGGGCACGCCCGTGATCTCGTGCACGCGCCGGAGCACGCCGAACTCGTCGCGCGAGGGCGGCGGCCAGTCCTCGCTCTCGGCCTCCGGAGGCTCGTGCCGCGTGGGATCGAAGAGGTGGCCCGGGCTCGCCGTGTGCACGACGAAGCCGGGATCACTCGCGTGGAGCAAGAGATCCTTGAAGCTCCCGGTCCCGGCCCAGCGGCTGTCGACGACCACGTTGCCGAGCCGCCGGATGACCTCCTGCGAGGCCGAGGCCATGGTCACGGGGCGCGGCGAGCTCGACACGTAATCGCGCAGGACACGGACGATCTCGGCGCGTAGATCCGAGGGTCGCGCGAGCGTGTCGGGCGAGGGCTCGATCACGGTCGAGAGCTGGATGTTCGGGTTCGGGTTCGGCGGCAGGGGGATGCTCGGCGCTGGGCTCGACATCGGCATGGGCACCGACGGCGGCGGCGGGACGAGGCCCTGCGTGGGCGCCGTGGGCACGGCGAGCGAAGGCGCAGGCGGGAGGTCGGTCGTGACGCGCCAGCTCTCGGCCTCGTCGTCGACGATGCGCAGGCGTACGTCGCGCCGACACAGTTCCTCGGTGAGGGCGCGCAGGCTCTTGAAGCCGAGCCAGTCGCTCGCCGCGGAGAACTCGTGGAAGCGGCGGTAGACACGCGGCAGACTCGCGGCGGGCAGGCTTCCGCCCGCGCGCGCGGCGCCCACGACGGCCGCCGCCATCTGCGAGAGTAGCTCCGCGCCCGCGTCGCCCGCGGGCAGCGAGGCCGGCGGGGGCATGATCGAGGCCGAGGGGAACATCGAGAACGACCGGTCGCGCTGCGGCGGCGAGATCGCCGGCGGCTCGAACCCTTCGCCCTCGCCCGGGACGCGCAGCGTATCCTCGATGAACCGGTCCTCCGTGATGAGCCGATCACACGCGGCGATGTACGCCGAGGCCGCATACCCGACGGCCACGACCACGGTGCGCCGGTCGTGTGCGCGGAGCCTCAGCAATACGGGCGTGAAGTCGGCGTCGCCGGACATGATGACGAACTTGTCGAAGCGCGTCGGGTGGCCGAGCGTGTCGAGGATGTCCATCACCATGCGGATGTCGGAGCTCGTCTTGCCCAGCGACGTGAGGGGCGGACAATCGACGACCTCGAACGCGGCGCGGGTGAAGTACGGCCGGTACTTGTGGAACGTCTTCGGGTTCAAGTAGCACTTGCGGACGAGCACGGAGAGGGGCGTGTGCCCCGGCTCGCTGTCGCTCTGCGACTTGCCGATGAGGCCCCGCTCCATCCACGCCAGCCAGCGCGTTGGTTCGGTGGCGAAGACCTCTGCCGCTTCCGGATCGACCCGATGGAGCCCGAGGTAAATGTTGTCGAAATCGACGAAAAGGGCGGTTCTGATCCGCTCGGCTTGAGGCATGGAGTTCCCCCCGACGATCCGGGACCACGAGCCTAGGATGGGGGGATGAGGTTGGTCAAGCGAACCCCGACGCAGATCTCGGGCATCGCCGGAGCCTGGAAGGGGGCGTGTCAGAGATTTGGCCTTCACGCCCGTGCGTCCCAGTGCCATTCCTCCAGGGATGCGACGACGGTTTGCGTTCCTGGTGCTTTCTTCATCGGCCGCGACGCTGCTCGCGGCGCTGGGTCAAGGGTGCGGTGGCGGAGGATCGTCGTCCTCGGGCGGAACGGGCGCGGCGGGCTCGGGCAGCACGACCGGGACCGGCGGCATGGGTGGGTCGTCGTCGGGGACGGGCGGCGACGACACGCTGTTCGACGCGGGGAGCTGCCCGACCGGCGAGGCGTGTGACGGCGGCGTCTGCGCGGGCGGCGTGTGCTGCGCGGTGGAGCTCGCGTGCGGCGAGGCGTGTTGCGGCGGGGGCGAGGTCTGCTCGTTCCAGAAGTGCGTGACGCCGGGGGCGAGCTGCGCCGAGTCGGGCGACTGCGCGGCCGGCGAGTATTGCGAGCTCTCGCTCGGCGATCCGCAGGGCATGGACGGCGGCGTGGACGCGGGGTGCATGGGCGGGGCGCAGGTGCCTTCGGGCAAGTGTCTGCCGAAGCCGCCGACGTGCGCGCCGGGCATGCCCCCGCCGAAGCCGGGGGATCCGCTCACGTGCCTCGAGTCCTGCCAATACAAGCCCGCGGCGTCGACGTTCGCGCCCGAGCTCAAGTTCGCCTGGGGCGGACAGCTCTCGGCGCCCTTCTCGACGGACGTGATGATGTCGCCGATCGTGATCGAGCTTGACGACGACGACTGCGACGGGAAGGTCACGGCCAAGGACATCCCGGAGATCGTGTTCGCGACCTTCACGGGCGGCGCCTACCAGGGTGCTGGGATGCTGCACGCGATCAGCGTCGTGGGCGGGCAGGTCGTGGAGAAGTGGGCTGCGGCCGGCATTCACCCGACGAAGCAGCTCGCGGCGGGCAACATCGACGGCGCGGCGGGCAACGAGGTCGTCGCGTGCGCCGAGGGCGCGGACGCGGGCGTGCGTGCGCTGAAGGGTGACGGGAGCCTGCTCTGGGCGACGGCGCCGATGCGTTGCTTCATGCCCACGGTCGCGGACCTCGACGGCGACGGCACGGTGGAGGTCGTGGTCGAGGGCGGTATCCTCGACGGCGTGACGGGCGCGGTGAAGGCCTCGTTCTCGGCGGAGCTCTCGAGCTCGTTCGTCGTGAGCGACGTGACGGGCGACGGCGTGCTCGACATCGTGACGGGCAGCCAGGTCTTCGACGCGGCTGGCATGCTGCTGCTCGACACGGGCACGGCGAACCAGAGCAACTTCTACGCGACGCAGGACTGGAAGAGCCCCTGGCCGGCGGTCGCCGATTTTGACGCCGACGGCAAACCCGAGGTGGTCGTCGTCGACAACCTGAACCACGCGCTCGTCGTGTGGCGGTACGACGCGGCGGCGCCGGGCAAGTTCACGATCGTGCGTCCCGCGCTCGACATCAATGGCACGCTCTCGCCCTCGCTCTGCCCCGCGGGGAGCTGGGGCAACACGCACGGCGGTGGACCGCCCACGATTGCCGATTTCAATGGGGATGGGACGCCGGACGTGGCGATGGCGGGCGGCGTGGGGTATGCGGTGCTCGACGGCAAGAAGCTCGTCGACGCGGCCGTGCCCGGGAGCGAGGCGTTCTTGTGGATCAAGCAGACGTCCGATTGCTCGAGCGCCTCGACGGGCAGCACGGTGTTCGATTTCGACGGCGACGGCAAGGCAGAGGTCGTGTATTCGGATCAGCAGCGCCTTCGCGTGTACGAGGGGCCGACGGGGAACGTGCTCTGGGAGCGTTGCAACACGACCGCGACCTTGATCGAGAATCCCGTCGTGGCGGACGTGGACAACGACGGGCACGCCGACATCGTGGCCGTGTCGAACGCCTACGGGCAGGCGAGCGCGAGCTTGCAATGCGACGACGGCGTGAGCATCGCGCAATCGGGCGTGCGGATCTTCGGCGACACCTCGGGCAAGTGGGTGCGCACGCGGCGGGTGTGGAACGAGCACGCCTACCATATCACGAACGTCGAGGAGGACGGGACGATCCCCACGAAGGAATTGCCGAACTACCTCCAGCCCGGCCTCAACAATTTCCGCCAGAACAAGCAGCCGGGCAGCGAGTTCGCCGCGCCGGATGCCGTCGTCTCGCTCGTGCCCGTCTGCGTCGGGCCTTACGGGCTCGTCGCGGTCGTGCGCAACGTGGGCGAGGCGTCCTTGCCCGCGGGCGTCGTCGTCGGGTTTTACAAGGGAAACCACCCCAATGGCGAGCTCCTCGGGCAGGGCACGACCTCGAAGGTGCTTTATGCGGCGGAGTCCGAGTCCGTCCTGCTCCCGCTCCCCGGTGCGCCGGGCGATGTCACGAACGGGGCCGCGCCGATCTACGCCGTCGTCGACGACACGAGCGTGCCGCACCCGGCCTGGACCGAGTGCCGTACCGACAACAACGTGTCCGCTCCGGCGAGCGGCGCCTGCAATTCGCCGAAGTAAGCTTCAAGCGGCGGCGGCCGAGACCGCGTCGAGCAGCCCCAGGACCACATCGGGTTCGGCCGGCTTCACGAGGTGCTGCGTGAAACCGGCCGCCGCGGCCAGGCGGCGATCCGAGTCCTGGCCATACCCCGTCAATGCGACGAGCCTGGCCGGCCTGTGCCCCGAGGCGCGCAGGCGCCGGGCGACCTCGTAGCCATCCATGCCGGGCAATCCGATGTCGAGGAACACGACCTCGGGGCGCTGCTCACCCGCGGCCGTGAGCGCGCTGAGCCCATCGTGGACGATCCGCACCTCGTGGCCCTGCTCCCGCACGAGCTCGCCGATCATGATCGCGGCATCGACGTTGTCGTCCACCACGAGAACACGGAGCCTGCGGCCTGCATGCACATGGTTTGGCGGGCCAATCCGTGCCGGCAGCGAAGGCTCGGTCTCGGCGCACGCCGGCTCCTCCGGCGCAAGGGGCAGCCACACGAAGAACGTGCTGCCCTGCCCGAGACCCGGGCTTCGCGCCTCCACGGTGCCGCCGTGCATCTCGACCAGGTGGCGCACGATGGAAAGCCCGATTCCGAGCCCGCCCTGGGCCCGATCGAGCGTGCGTTCCGCTTGCTCGAAGATGTGCCACACCCGGTCGAGCATCTGCGGCGCGATCCCCACGCCATTGTCGTGCACGCAGAGCTCCACCCGCGCTCCGATCCGCGTCACGCGCAGGGTGATGTGCCCTCCCGGATCGGTGTATTTCGCCGCGTTCGTGAGCAAATTGACGAGGATCTGCTCCAGGCGGACGGCGTCCGCGAAGACGGGCACGGGTTCGTCCGGCAGCTCGATCGTGAGCGTGTGGTGCCGCCCCTCGATGAGCCCGCGCGTCGCGTCGACGGCGCGCGAGACCACGGTCGCGACGTCGAGCCGCTCCTTGCGGAGCTCGATCTTGCCGCGGGTCAGGCGCGAAACGTCGAGCAGGTCGTCGACGAGGCGCGCGAGGTTGTCGGTCTGGCGCTCCAGGATCTGCAGGTGCCGATCCGTCCCCGCATTCGCGTGCCGCGCCCGGATGATGTGCAGCGCCATGCGCATCGGCGCGAGGGGATTGCGGAGCTCGTGCGCGAGCATGGCCAGAAACTCGTCCTTGCGGCGGTCCGCCTCGGCTTGCATCTCCTCGGCCTGCTTGCGCTCGGTGATGTCGGTACACGAGCCGATGTGGCCGAGGAAGCAGCCTTCCTCGCTCCGCCGCGGCACGCCGTAATCGAGGAACCACCGGTACGAGCCGTCCGGCATCCGCAGGCGATACTCGAAGGTGAAGGGCTCGTGGGCGCCCACGGCAGCCTCGAAGATCCTCTGGACCCGCGGGCGATCTTCGGGGTGAAGCGGGGCGAGCCAGCCCCTGCCCAGCGCCTCGTCGTACGATTGGCCCGTGAGCCGCTGCCAGGTCGCATTGATGTAAACACACGACCCGGCCACGTCCGTCATCCAGATGATGACCGGCGCGTTGTCGGCCAGCGTGCGAAAGCGCTGCTCGCTCTCGCGCAGGCGGTCGGTCTCCTTCGCCACCTGCCGGCGCAGCCGCGAGAGCTCGATCCGCGCCTCGACCCGGGCCAGCAATTCCCGCGGCGAAAAGGGTTTGACCAGGTAATCGTCGGCGCCGAACGCGGCCCCCTCCACGCGCGCCGACTCGCTGGCGCGGGCCGAGAGCATCACGATGGGCACGGTCTGCGTCCGTGGATCGGCGCGCAGCTCGCGGACGAGGGCGAAGCCGTCGAGGCCCGGCATCATCACGTCGGTGAGGATCAGATCGGGCACATGGACGCGGGCGTGGTCGAGCGCCTCGATCCCATCCGAGACCGCGTCGACGTCGTGGTATGGCTCGAGCAGGCGGCGGATGTAGCGCTGCATGTCGGCGTTGTCCTCGGCGAGCAGCACGCGGGCGCGGACGCCGCCCTCGCCTTCGGGCGCGGGGCACGACGACGGCGGGCCCTCGCTCGCAACCCGCGCGGGCGCCTCGACCCAGTGCTCCGCCTCCTCCACGAAAGCCGCGGCGTTCGTCGCCGAGAGTCCGAGCTCGCGCTCGGCGCCGATGCGCTCGGCGGGCAGGTGCGCCGCGCCCGCCGGAATGCTGACCGTGAACGTACTGCCCTGACCGACGGTGCTCGTGACGGAGACCGTTCCTTTGTGAAACCCCACGAGCTCGCGGACGAGCGCGAGACCGATGCCGGAGCCCTCGAACGTACGCCCGCGGGCACGCTGCACGCGATGAAAACGCTCGAAGAGCCGCGGCAGCTCCTCCTCGGGAATGCCCGTGCCGGTGTCGTGGACCGAGAGCGCCACGCTATCGCCGGTCCAGCGCAGCGAAACCTCGATCGACCCGTCGAACGTGAACTTGAAGGCGTTCGAGATCAGGTTGAGGACGATCTTCTCCCACATCTCGCGGTCGACGTAGACGAGCTCCGGCAGCGGCGCGCAATCGACGACGAGCCGGAGCCCCGCCCGCTCGACGACCGAGCGGAACGTATTGACGAGCTCCGCGGTGAATGTCGCGAGATCGGTCGGCTCGTAGGCCACTTGCATGCGCGCGGCCTCGATCCGGGAGAAATCGAGCAATGTATTGACGAGCTTGAGCAAGCGCCGCGCATTGCGCCGTACGACGTCGAGCTCGCGCCGTTGCTCGTCGCTCAACGGGCCGTGCGCGCCGCGGATAAGCTCCTCGACCGGGCCCAGCATGAGCGTGAGCGGCGTGCGGAACTCGTGGCTCACGTTGGAGAAGAAGCGGGTCTTGAGCTCGTCGAGGCGGCTCATCTTTTCGTTCGCGATACGTAGCTGCTCGTTGGCTCGCTGGATCTCCTGCGCGCGATGGTAGAGCTCCGACTCCATCCGCTCCGCGCGCGTCCGCTCCTCCTCGACGAGCCGGCTCTGCTCGCCGCCGAGCTTCTTCAGGAGCACGAACTCCGTCACGTCCTCGCCGCGGTGAATGACGTGCGTGACCGTCCCGTTCTCGTCGAGGACCGGGGTATTCGTCGGGCTGTAGTAGCGTTCCGTGAAGCCCCCGCCCTCCGACGCGGGCCGGCGAATGTCGTACTTCTGCACGGCCATCGTGTCGGCGACCCCCGTCGAAAAGACGCGCTCGAGCGAGGCGCGGAGGTTGCGCGTCCCCGTGGCGTTCGGATCGTCCGGGTTATCGGGAAAGACATCGAACAGGTTGCGGCCGACGGTCGCCTCGCGCGAGACCAGCCTCGTCCGCAAGAAAGCGTCGCTCGCGGCCACGATCTGGAAGTCCGGGTCGAGGACGAGGTAACTCTCGGGCGCGGACTCGAAGAGCGCGCGGAAATCGGGCTCGCTCGTCCGGGAGGCGGTGGCTGGGCAGGATGCCCCGTTCCGCCCGTCGGCGCACGCTCGCGGGGGCTGCCTTCGCTCGTGATGCTTGGATCGCCCTAACATGGTGCAGTTTGGCGACGCTCGTGTTTCGTCGCTCAGCGGCCCCCGTGCGTGTCGGGTACGAACATTGCGCGCGGGGGGGACGGTTCATCCCTGTTGCATGATCCCTTCCACTCGGATCGAGCGGTCTCGGGAACAATGGGAGAACTCGACACCCGCCGGACCATCTGCCAGAGTCGGGGCCGCCGCCTGTAAGTTGGGCGGTCGTTCGGCGTTATCTTCTTCGTCAGGAGGATCTTTCGTATGCGCTTCGGTTCTGTGCTCGCGTTCGTCTTGCTCGTCCCCGCCTCGTTCGGGCTCATCGGCTGTGGCGGTCCGCATCATGGGGGCGGCTTTGGCGCGCGCGCCTCGCAGGAGGCGGTCCGTCACATCACGGTCGTCGGCCACGGCGAGGCCCAGGGCAAACCCGACATCGCGCGGACGAGCCTCGGCGTCGAGGCCTCGGCGCCGACGGTCGAAGAGGCGATGAACCAGACGAACGCGCGGATGAAGGCAATCCTCGACGCGCTGAAGAAGCTTGGCCTCGAGGAGAAGGACATCCAGACGGCCAATTTCTCGATCTCGATCGAGCGGCCCTTCGAGGGTCCCGTGCCCATGGCCATGCCCATGCCCGAGGCGCTCCCCGCGACGAAGGGCGGAAAGGCCGCGGCGGCCACGACGGCGGGGGCGGCGGCCCCCATGGTGCCGCCGCCGCCGTCCTTGAAATACCGGGTGAGCAACACCGTGGAGGTCACGATCCGCGACGTGTCGAAGGCGAGCCGCGTCGTGCAGGCGGCGGTCGACGCGGGAGCGAACAACGTGTGGAACGTGAACTTCGGGATCGACGACACGAAGGCGCTCGAAGCGACGGCGCGGGAAAAGGCGGTCGCGGACGCGAAGGCGCGGGCCGAGGTGCTGGCGAAGCTCTCGGGGCTCGAGCTCGGGCCGGTGATCAGCGTGAGCGAGGTCATCGGGCGTGGCCCGATCGGCCCGATGCCGATGATGGCCACGGCCGAGGCGAAATTTGGCGGCGGCCCGCCGCTCTCGATGGGCGAGGTGACGTACTCGACTTCGATCGAGGTCATCTTCGGCATCAAGAAGGCGCCCGAGCCGCCCCCGGCGGAGTGATCTCAATCGGCGCCGCGCGGCGGGCCGAGCAGGGTACCAAGCAGGATCGCACGACGCACGTCCTCGGGTTTTTCCAGAAGAACCCGGGACGTGCGCCTTGGGCGCGGCGCGGCGCGTGAGCTTTCGAGCGGGCTCGGGAGCGCAAAGCGCGTCTCTTCGAGCGAGACCGGGCGCGCGGGGATTTCCTCCAGCGAACGATATTCCACCGGGGAGCGACGATCGGGCAGCGGGCGCGACGGCGCTGAAAGCGCCGAGTCCTTTGCCATTCCAAGCAAAACTTGCCGGCGCGCCGCGAGCTTTTGCACGGCGCGCTGCTGGGCTTTGCGGGCGACTCGGTCGAGAAGCGCCGGCACGATCGGCATCATCAAGAACAGGATCACGACGAGCAGGGAGACGAGCCCGTCCACGGCCTCACCTTTGTCCTTGCCCGATCGCCGGCCTCACGTCGGTCGAAACGTCGTTCGCGACCGAATGCCGCATGGCCGTGTCCGCTTCGATGTTCCGCATTCGATAATAATCCAGGATGCCGAGGTTGCCCGACCGGAACGCCTCGGCCATCGCGCGCGGCACGTCCGCCTCCGCCTCCACGACCCGCGCGCGCATCTCCTGCTCCAGTGCCACGGCCATCGCGCGGCGCTCCTCCGCCTTCGCCTGCGCGATCTGTTTGTCTGCGTTCGCCTGGTCGATCTGGAGCTTCGCCCCGATGTTCGCGCCGACGTCCACGTCCGCGATGTCGATCGACAGGATCTCGAACGCCGTCCCCGCGTCGAGCCCCCGCGCGAGGATGTTTTTCGAGATGTGATCGGGGTTTTCGAGGACCTCCTTGTGGTTCGCGGCCGAGCCGATCGTGCTCACCATGCCCTCGCCGACGCGCGCGATGATCGTTTCCTCCCCGGCGCCGCCGACGAGCCGATCGAGGTTCGCCCGCACCGTGACGCGCGCGATCGCGATGAGCTGAATGCCGTCCTTCGCGACCGCGGCGACCCGCGGCGTCTCGATCACCTTCGGCAACACGGACATTTTTACGGCGTCGAGCACGTCTCGCCCGGCGAGGTCGATCGCGGCGGCGCGCTTGAGCGGCAGATGGATGTTCGCCTTGTCGGCCGAAATCAACGCATTGGCCACGCGCGTCACGTTGCCGCCGGCGAGGTAATGCGCTTCGAGGTCGTTCGTCGACACGTCGAGCCCGGCCTTCACCGCGCTGATGCGACCGTTCACGATGACGCCCGGCGGCACCCGGCGAAACCGCATGCCGATGAGCGACGACAGTCCCACGTACGCCCCCGAAGCCCACGCCGCGATCCAGAGCGGCACGGGGATCAGATAGAGGACCACGAACAGGCCCACGAGCACGAGGCCGACGATCCCGATGATCCCGAGCTCCACGCCGAACATGTCCATTCACCCTTTTTCCTTCTGACCCGCCGGTCGCACGATCACGTAGCTCCGCTCCACACGCAAAACCTCGAGCGGCGTACCGGCCGGGATGTATTCTCCCTCGGAGAGCGCATCGACCCGCGCGCCCGTGATCTCCGCGATGCCCGAGGGCCGGAGCGGCGAGGCCGCCGTGCCGAGGTCGCCGGGCAGGATCGCGTCGAGGGGCGAGGCCGCGAATGGGAGCGCGCGCTCGGGCCGCCCGGTTTCGAGGATGAGGCTGCGGGCGAACGGCAATCGAGGCAAGAACCGCAAAAGGAGGGCCGCCCCGACGAGCGTGACCACGAGCGCGACGGCGACCTCGGCCGCCGCCTGCACCGCGCCCGCCGTGGTCACGCCGGGCCCGACGAAGCTCATCCCGAGCCCCGCGAGAATGGCCGCGACGCCGAGGACGCCTGCCAGGCCAAACCCTGGGATCACGAAGATTTCGAGGAGCAGGAGCGCGACCCCGCCGCCCACGAGCACGACCTCCTCCCAGCCCACGAGCGCGAGGATCGCGTGCGACCAGAAGAAGAGCGCGAGGCAAACGAGCCCAACGATGCCTGGCGCGCCAAACCCAGGCGTGCGGATCTCCACGAAGAGGCCCATCAAGCCGAGCCCGAGGAGGAGCGAGCTGACGATGGGCGAGGTCGCGAACCGCACGAGCTCCTCCGCCCAGTTCGGCGCGAGCGTGCGAATCTCCGCGCCGGACAAACCACGCTTGGCCAGGATGTCGTCCAAGGTCTCGGCGCGGTAACTCGCGGCGCCGAGCGCGAGCGCCTCCTCGGTCGTCAGCGTGAGCAGTTTGCCTTTCGCCACGACGCCCGGCATTTCCACGTCCGCGTCGACCATGGCCTCGAACAGCGCGGGCGGGCGGCCGCGCGCTTCGGCCGTGGCCCGGAATTCTTTGCGTACGAACGATGTCGCCTTTTCGCCGGCGGGCTCCGGTCGCCCCTGGGGCCCGGCAAGGACGGGCGCGGCGGCCCCGATCGTCGCGGCCGGGGCCATCGCGATGTCCTCGGCCGCGAGCGCGATCAGCGCGCCCGCCGAGATCGCCCGCGGATCGACGAAGGCAATCGTGGGGATCCGCGCGTCGAGCAGGGCGTCACGCATGACGAGCGCCGCATCCACGCGCCCGCCGAGGGTATCGATCGGCAAGACGAGCGCGGCCGCGCCGGCTTGCTCGGCCGCGCGTACGGCGCGCTGCACGTACGGCGCGAGGCCATTGTCGATTTCCCCGCGAATGGGCGCGACATACACGATGGGCCGCGCCGCTTGCCCGCGCGCGAACGCACAGAGCAAGAGCGCCCATGAAGCGAGCACGAGGACCCAGACGCGACGTCGATGTGAAGCGCAATGCGCCACGAAAACCCCCGCCTTGAGGCTAGGGCTCCCGCGGCGCGGCGGTAGGGGAGGATGTCAGCGCGTGGGCTCGGGCGACGCCGGGCGATCGTCCAGGTGCACGACGTCCTTCGTCGCCGCGTCGAGCCAGGCCCGCAGGCCCGCCTCGTCCGCGGGAAGGTCGTCGCCCCAGAGCCGCACCGTCCGGTCCTGGCCCGTCGAGACGAGCGCGCTGCCGTCCGGCGAGAATGCGATGAACGAGACGCCGCCCGCATGCCCGGCGAGCGGCCGATCCTCGTGGCTCTCGAGGTCCCAGATGCGGACGCTGCCGTCGAGGCTCGCCGAGGCGATACGTTTTCCATCGGAGGAGACGGAAATGCTCGCCACGGTTTTGCCGTGCCCGCGCAGGATGTTGCGGGGTTTGCCCGTGGCCGTCTCCCAGAGCCGCACCGAGGGTTCCGAGCCGAGCGAGGCGAATGTGGCGCCGTCCGGGAAAAACACGATCTGCGTGACGCCATTGCCGCTCGCGTCGATCACCCGACCCTGGCCCGTCGCGAGGTCCCAGAGCCCGATGGTATGGTCGGCGCTGCCCGAGGCGAGCGTCTTTCCATCCGGCGAAAACGCGACGGCGCGGACCGGGAGCTCGTAGGTGCCGAGCGTCTTCGCTTCTTTCGTCGCGAATCGATAGATGCGCACGGTCTTGTCGGCGCTGCCCGTCGCGAGGACCGCGCCGTCGGGCGAAAACGCGAGCGTCTCGACGGGTTTTTCGTGCTCGAAGAGGACCTCGGCTTGCCCCGTGGCCACGTCCCAGAGCCGGACCTTCTTGTCGGCGCCGCCGGAGGCGAGGTGTTTTCCGTCGGGTGCAATGGCAAGACGTGCCACGCGCCCCTTATGGCCCCGGAGGACCTTGGGCGGTTCGCCCGCGAGCGAGGCGATTCGCACGGCGCCGTCCTCGCTGGCGGAGGCGACGGCCGTTCCATCCGGAAAAACCCGCAGGTCGCTGACCTTGGCGCCATGCCGATCGACGATCTGCGGCGCGCCGGAGGCGAGGTCGAAGAGGCGCACCGTGCCGTCGTCCGCGGCCGAAACGACGCGTTTTCCGTCGGGCAGGAAGGCCGCGGTCGTCGACGCGCCGTCGTGCTCGCCGACCACGCGATCGACCTGCGTGCCGAGCTCCCAGACGCGCATCGTCTGGTCGAACCCCGCCGCGGCGAGGCGTTTTCCATCGGGCGAGAACGCGACGCCGTGGAGCCCGAGCCAGTCCTGGAACCCGCCGAGCGTGCGGCGCTGGCCATTGGCGACGTCCCACAAGACGACGTTGCGATCCTGTCCGACGACGGCGACGCGGCTCCCGTCGGGCGAGAGCGCGAGCGTCTTGATTTCGCCGCCATACTGGCCGAGCAGCCGGGTCGCGCCGTTCGAGAGATCGGCATAACGAACGGCGCGGTCCTTCGCCCCGGAGACGAACGCGGTGCCATTCGGCAAGAACGCGAGCGCCGTGACCTCCTTCGTGTGGCCGGGGAACGTGCGGAGCGCGCCTTTCGAGGTGTTCCACAGCCGGAGCGAGCCGTCGACGCCGCCCGTGACCACGAACATGCCGTCGAAGGAAGCCGCGATGCTGGAGCAGGTCGAGGTTTGGCCGGAAAAATCACGGCTCTTGTCGGTCGCGAGGTCCCAGACGACGAGTTTTCCCTTCTCGACGAGGACGAGCGTGCGGCCGTCCCCCGAAAAGACCGCGCCGCGGCTCAATTCGACGCCGCTGTTCTCGGCGACCCGCTTTCCCGTGCCGGCCGCGACGTTCCAGAGGAAGACGCCGTCGCCGAAGCCCTGCGAGGTGAGCCATTGGCCGTTCGCGGAGAACCGGATGCTCGTGATCCATTTCTCGTGGCCCGCGAGGACACGCGAGGTGCCCGTCGCGAGGTCCCAGATCCGGACGGACTTGTCCTTGCCGCCCGTGGCGAGGCGTTTTCCGTCGGGCGAGAAGGCGGCGGCCCAGACCTCGTCGCCGTGGCCCGTGAGGACCTTGTGCGTGCCCGTTTCGAGGTCCCAGACCCGCACCGTGCGATCGTCGCTCGCCGTGGCAATGGTGCTGCCGTCGGGCGCGAACGCGACCGCATTGATGCCGCCGCCGTGCGCCCGGAAGACCTTTCCGATGCCACGCGAGAGCGCGTCGGCCGCGAGCGTGCGCGCGGCGGGGAAACGTGGACTGTTCGGCGAGAGCGTCTTCAGCCACGCAATGGCCTGGCTCGGGTCCCGATCCATGAGGCCGCGGGCCTGCGAGATCGTGAGCTCGTCCGCGCGTTTCGTGGCCTCGGCGTGCTTTTGCTGGGCTTCGAGGCGCTGCGCCTGGGCCTCGGCCTTCTGCCTTTGCGCCTCGACCTCGTTCGCCTGCGCCCGATTGCGCTCCTGGATGATGCGGGTGAGGCTCAAGATGCCGACGACCGAGAGGGCCACGACGCCGACCAGGCCCACGAGCAGCGGCGTGCGGCGGCGCTTGATGAAGCGGCGGACGATCTCGCCGCGCGAATACGTGTGTGCCGCGACGAACTGGCCCATCTGGAAACGGCGCAGGTCGTCCGCCAGCTCCTTCGCCGTCGGATATCGCTTCGCTGCGTCGCGGGCCATCGCTTTTTCCACGATGGCGAGCAGGTCCTCGGGGATCCCTTTTTGCCGCTCGGCGAGCGGCACGGGCGGCGCTTCGAGGACCTTGAGGGCCACGTCGATCACGTCCCCGCCCGGGACATCGTACGGGGCCACGCCGGAGAGCGCGCGATAAAGCAGCGCGCCGATCGCATACACGTCCGCGCGTTCGTCCACGGGTTTGGCCATGGCCTGCTCCGGGGGCATGTACGCGGGTGTGCCCATGATCGCGCCGACGGACGTCAAATGCGCGCTCCTGCTGACCGATTTCTCCTCGGACGCCGGCGGCCGGGGTTTGCCGGAGAGCGGCTCGGCGGATTCGTCGTTCAGGTCCTTCGCGAGGCCCCAATCGATGACGACGGTTTCGCCGAACCGACCCACGAGAACGTTCGCCGGCTTGAGGTCGCGATGGACGATCCGCTGGCTATGCGCATACGCCATCGCGTCGGCCACGGCGAGCAGGTGCGGGAGCAGGGCGAGGCGTTCTTCGAGCGAGTGTGCATCGTTCATCACGTCGCCGAGGGGCTTGCCCGTGATGAGCTTCATCGCGTAGAAGGGCTCGCCCGTCGGCCAGCGGCCGGCCTCGTGCACGGGGACGATCGACGGGTGCTGGAGGCGCGCCGTGATGATCGCCTCGTACACGAAGCGCTCGGCCTCGGCCGCGTCCGTGGAGAGCAGCTCCTTGATGGCGACCGTGCGGTCGAGCCGTGTGTCACGGGCCTTCAGGATGCGGCCGATCCCGCCCTCGGCGAAGGCGCCGCTCACGGCGTAGGCCGTGCGCTGGACGACCGGGAGCGAGGCGGGGGTGAGCGCGGGGCGCACCGCGGGGGGCGGCGGAGGAGGCGCGTTCCGGAGGGAGGCGATCTCCGCGTCCGAGATCTCGAGCTCTTCGATGGAGTTCCTGTCGAGGGGAAGGCTTTCCGGCACGGGGGCAGACTATCCGATTTGCGTTTGGCCGGCACGAGGGAGCGAAGCGGCGTGGTCGTGCTTTTTCCGCCACCGGAGGACCCGGACGTCCGGGTCAAGAGGGTTCGGCGCGCTCCTTGAGGCTCCGGAGCGGCCGGCCGTCCATGACGCGCTGGACGAGGGCCGGCCAGTCCTTCCATTCGGTACCGCAGAGCCGATCCATGATCGAGGACTGGAAGCTGTAATGGCCTGTCCAGCGGGCGTGATGGAGCGCGTGATACACGAACGGATTCGCGTTGATCGAGCGCCAGCGGATGCCCTTGATGGAGCGCGTGATCTCCACGTTCGCGTGCCCGACGATGTTGCCGCCGACGTTGACCACGAGATACGCGGCCCAGCCCCAGAAGCCGATCGGCGCGACGTACGACATGGCGAGCGGCATCCCGGCATACCCGATCATCCAGGCGCACGACTCGACGAAGCTCATCGATTGACCCGTGAGCGGCGTCGTCACGTGGGAGCGATGGTGCCACCGATGAAACCGCACGAGCGCCCGGTGGTGCATGGCCCGGTGGAGGAAGTAATAATAAACTTGAAAGCCCGCGGCCATCACGAAGAATGTGAGGCCGTCGCGGAGGAGCGAGGTCTCGCCGAAGCGCACGAGGCCCGAGGAGAGCACCGCCGTGAACGTCGTCACGGTGACCGCGAGAAAGACGAGGTTTCCCACGAGCTCGAAGCGGTACTGACCCTCCGCGAGGGGCACGTCGAAAATGCGGCGGCGCGGGAGCAGGCGTTCGAGCGCGAACCCGATCGGCACGTTGAAGAGCGTCAAACCCACGAAGAAGGCGAGTACGATCAACGAAAGCTCGGGCAAGGTAGCCTGGGCAAGGACGTCGGGCATGTTCCCACCCGTAGCGGCGAAAGGCTGCGCATTCAAGAGATCCGTGGCCCTGCTCGCTCGATCCGTCCACACTCGTTCGCGCCGTCCGTTCGTTACATCCCGTGCCGTCCGGCGTGGCCGCGGCCTGGCGCTCCGATTGCACGGAGCTTGCGGCATGAAGAAGACCCGCACCCGCTACGCTCCGGCTCTCCTGTTCGTGGTTCTCGGCACGGGTGTCGCGCTCGGCGCCTGCAGCCGAGAGAACCGCGCCCTCGGCGAGTCGCCCCGCAGCGACGTCAACCGCGCCCTGCAATCGCTGGCCGACGCGCGCTGCGACCGCGCCATGCGCTGCAACCAGATCGGCGGCGGGCAACGTTATGCGAGCCGCGACGCGTGTGTTCAGTCCGTGCGAAGAGACGAGCGCGAGGACATCAACCTGTACGAATGCGCCGGGGGCATCGATCAGAAGGAGCTCTCGGAGTGTCTGAGCGAGATCAACACGGCCGATTGCGACTCCGCCTTCGACGCGTTGAGCCAAATGGCGGCCTGTCGCTCCAGCGACATGTGCCTCCACTGAGGACGTCCCGGGGCGCCCAGCGCACACGAACCCACCCGGCGAAAAATTTACCGGGTGGGTTCAAAGTTCCATGGGGGATGCGCGTCCAATCCATGCGCACGACGTGATGGCCGCTCTCGGCGGTGCCCGTCGGTGTCGTGATCTTTTGCCCTATCGGGAGGCATTCCCCCATGTCCGCCACGCGAGACAACTCCGTCCTGTTTTCGCTGAACCAGCTCCTTTCTCTGCACGACCAGACCATGCGCGAGGAAGAAGAGGCCGCGCGGGCGCGGGCCGAGGCCGCGCGCGTCGCCCGGCAAGAGGCGGCGCGGCGCGAGGCAGAGGCGCTCGAGCAAAAGGCGCGGGCCGAGGCCGAGCGCATCGCCAGGGAAGACGCGGCGCGGCGCGCGGAGGAAGCGCGGCTCGAGGCGCTGCGGCTCGCGGAGGTGGAGCGCGCGCGCGCCGAGGTCGAGGCCCAGGCGCGAATGGAGATGATGCGCAAGGCCGACGAGCACGAGCGGGCGCTCGCAGCGCTGCGCGAGGACGAGAAGAAGAAGAAGCTGAAGCGCGCCCTGGTCTCGTCCGTGATCGGCGCGGCGGCGCTCATCGGCGGCGGGATGGGCCTGTATTTCGGCAAGATCAAGCCGGACCAGGACGCGTATTTGGCGAACCAGTCGGCCGAAGTCGAGGCGACGCGCGAGGAGGCGGCGCGGCTGCGCGCGAAGCTCGACGCGAATGGAAAACGTCTCGACGAGACCGCGGCGCGGCTCGAAGAGGAGAAGCGCCGGGCGCGCGAGCTCGAAGAGGCGAAGAACGCGGCAAACGAGGCCCCGGCGACGCGTCCCGGCGGCCGCCAGGTGTCCGCGCCGAGGCAAAACGAGGGCCCGAAGCAGGGCGGTAAGTGTCTGCCCGGCGAGCCCGGCTGCGATCTTGACGGAAACCGTCTTTTCTAGCCGGTATTTCGCATTCCCGCGGCGATCCCGTTGATCGAAAGCAGGATCGCCCGGTCGCAGCACCCATCCCCCGCCCGCTTTCGCCGAAGCAGCGCCACCTGCAAGAACGACATCGGGTCCACGTACGGGTTGCGGAGGTCGATCGACCTCTGGAGCGTGGGGTTTTCGTCGAGCAATCGCTTCACGCCGAAGAGGCGCTTGATCCATTCCACCGTGCGCGCGTGCTCTTCCTGGATGGCAGGCCAGACGGCTTTGCGCGTCGCGGGCGAGGCGAGGGCGGCATACCGGGCGGCGATCTCCATGTCGCTCTTCGCCAGCACCATTTGCACGTTGTCGAGCACGGTCCGGAAGAAGGGCCAGCGCTTCGTCATTTCGACGAGCAGCTCGGCGCCGCCCTCGCGCCGGGCGAACGCATCGAGCGCGCTGCCGACGCCATACCAGCCGGGCAGGATGGCGCGCGTCTGCGTCCAGCCGAAGACCCAGGGGATCGCGCGGAGCGCTTCGAGGCCGCCGGCCTTGCGTTTGCTCGGGCGCGAGCCGATTGGCAATCGCGCGATCTCGTCGACCGGGGTCGCCGTGGTGAAGAAATCGACGAAGCGTGGGTTTTCCCAGACGAGCGCGCGATAGACGCGCCGCCCCTCCTCGGCGAGCTCCTCGAAGGCCTCCGCATAACGACGCTCGTCCTCCTCGGAAGGTCGTTCCTCGGCGCCGAGGGTATGCAAGAGGGCGCCGCCGACCACGAGCTCGAGCGTGCGCATGGCGAGCTCGGGGCGCGCATATTTGTGGTCGAGCGCCTCGCCCTGCTCGGTCGCCTTGTACCGCCCGGCCACGCTCCCCGCCGGCAGCGCCAGAATGGCCTGCTGCGCGGGGCCCCCGCCGCGCGCCACCGATTCGCCGCGGCCGTGAAAGACCCGCAGCGGAATGCCCGCCTCGCGCGAGACCTTCGTCAGCTCGGCTTGCGCTTTGCGGAGCGCGAAGGCCGCCGAAAGGAGGCCCACTTCTTTGCCGGAATCGCTGTAGCCGACCATGACCTCCTGCGCGCCGCGGGCCTCGAGGTGGCGCCGATACTCGGGATGCGCGAGCAGCGTGCGCAGAATGGTCGGCGCGGAGACGAGCGCGTCGTGCGTCTCGAACAGCGGGACGATGTCAATCGTGACCGCCTGTTTGTCGACGTCATACAATCCCGCGGCTCGCGCCAGGGTGAGCGCCGCGAGCAGGTCCTCCGCGCGCTGGGTCATGGAGAGAATCAACGTGCGAGCCGAGCGTTCGCCGTATTGGCGCTGGGCTTCGGCGAGCTTGCGGAGCGCGGCGAGTAGGCGCGCGGCGCCGGGCGTCTCCTCGCCGCCGCCCGCGAGCCACGCCGCCGCGGCCGTCGCGTCCTCCGCAGGCGCGCGGAGCTCGAGCTCGGCGATCGACAGGCCGAGGACACGTACCCGCTCGGCGAGCGCGCGCGCCCGCTTCTCCCCCGCGTTCGATGCGTTCGCCTCGCGCAGCGTGTCGGCGACGAGCAAGAGGTCGCGATGCAGCTCGTCGCTCGTCGTGTACGCGACGCCGAGCTCTGCGTGACTGCCGATCGCGCCCGCGAGGCCTCGCGCCGGCGGTGGCACGCTGCCTACGCGTGGCGCGCGTTGCCTCGCCACCTGCCGCTCCTGCTCCACGGCTTCGAGCGCTGCCGCGAGTCGCGCCTCCACGAAGCGCAGCTTGCGCCGCCACGGTTCGCCCTCGGTCTGCGCGCTCTCCTGCGCCGCGACACCGGGCATGACCACCGCGTCGGCCGCGAGCGACTCGATCAGCGCGCTCGGCACGCGCACGTGCCGCGCCGACTGCGAGAGCGATCCGCCGAGCTCGCGTGCCGCGCCGAGCCAGCGCCTGAGGCCGCGGGCGCGATAGGCGCGGATCGCGTCCTCGACGACATCGGGCGTGACGTTCGGATTGCCGTCCATGTCGCCGCCGGGCCAGGCGTGGATGCGGAGCGGCATCGGCAACGTGCCGAGCGACTCGCCGTACGCGCGCTCGAACGCGCGCCCGAGCTCCTGCGGCAGCTCGGGCAAGAGGTCCCAGAGGATCTCCTCGACGTACCAGAGGACGTTCTTCACCTCGTCGCCGACGGTCGGTTTTTCTCGACGCACCTCGTCCGTCTGCCAGAGGACCGTGATCTCCTCGCGGACGGCCGCGCGTGCCTCCTCCTCCTCGCGCGGCAAGAGGCGGCATCGGTCGCGCTCTTCGAGGCGCCGCGCGATGCGGTAGAGTTTTTCGAGCACGGTGCGCCGCCCCGCCTCCGTCGGATGCGCGGTCAGCGTGAGCGTGACTTCGAGCCGCGCGAGCGCTTCGCGCATGGCCTCGGCCGAGATGCCCGCGTTCTTCGCGGCGATCATCACGGCCGCGAGCGAGCCGCGTTGCGGCGGTTCGCCGGGGCTACTCGCATGCGCCCGCGCGCGCCGGATGCGGTGGTGTTGCTCGGCGATGTTGACGAGGCGGAAGTACATCGCGAAGGCGCGGAGCACGGGCTCGGCTTGCTCGATCGGAAGCGCTTCGAGCAGACGCACGAGCTCCTTCTGCGCCTCGGCCCTCCCCGCGCGTGGCCCTCGACGTCTGCGGATCGAGAGCTTGCGGATCACCTCTTCCACGGAGAAGAGCGCCTCGCCCTCTTGCTCGACGAGCACCTCGCCGAGCAGGCGACCGAGGAAACGGACGTCGGAGCGGAGCGGTGCGTCGACCTCGCGGCTCATACTGCGCAGTGTACGCCGGGCCGAAGACGAAGATGACGCCGAACAGGCGAATCGGTTTTCCTCGGGAATCCGTGGCGAACAGAGCGAACGAGTCCGGCGCGGATCGCCTTGCCGTCGAGCTCGATCGGCTCGAAGTGCTCACGACCGGCGCACCACGTTTGCGCCGCCCACATCGATTCCGGGGCGCGGGCCCCAGGGGAGGATTCCATGAAAAAGACGTTGGCTCGGGTGTTGTTCGGGCTCGGGCTCTCGGCGTTGTTCGCGCCCGCGGTCGCAGAGGCTGAGGTGCCGCCCGAGGTCTCCCTCCGCTCGGTCACGGCGCTCGGCACCGGATGTCCGCTCGGTTCGGTGCGGGCGATCGTCGCGAACGATGGTCAGCACATCGCCCTCGCCGACGGCGCGCTCTCGGCCTCCGCGGGGCCCGGCGTGCCGCCCTCGGAGCAACGCGTGTTTTGCCAGGTCATCCTCGATCTCGATCACACGCCCGGCTACTCGTACGCCGTGACGAACGAGTACGGCTTCCGCGGCCACGCGGAGCTCGACGCCGGCGTGACCGCGACGCTCGACGTCGAGCGTTACTTCACGGGCGAACTCGGCGAGAACCCGATCCAGACGACGCTGCGCGGCCCGTTCGCCGACCGCTTCGTGGTGCGCGAGCCGCAAGGTGCCGTGGGTCCGTTCTCGCCGTGCGGCGCGCAGCGGCCGCTCAACATCCGCACCGCCGTGAACGTGAGCACGCTCGGCAACCCTTCCGGCTCGGGTCGCATCCGGCTCACGCCGGCGTGGGGCGTGCAGATCCTGCGGCTCCACTGGAGGCGTTGCGGCTAACTGAAGCAGCGCGCCACGCGCGCGGCGCCTACTTGGCCTTCGCTTTGGCCTTGATGGGCAGCCGCGCCGTGGCGAGCGTCGCGCCGGCGTCGTCGAGCACGCGTACTTCGAGCTCGCCGGTGTCGCCGGCTTGCATCGTGTTGTAGCCCCACGTGCGGAAGGACCACGAAGGCTCGACGGTGAGGTCGATCGGCGTGCGGAGCTTGCCGTTCACGAGGAAGTCGAGGTGCACCTTGCGCTTGTCCTGCGAGCGGTTGCGCAGCTTGAGGTGCGCGTAGACGCGCGTCCCCGGAGGCGCGACGTCGAGCGTGTCGACGGGCTCTTTCTTCTGCACGTCGGACGTGAGCGTGAGCTGAAGCAACTCGAGCGAAGCACGTTCGCTCGTCGGCTCGGCAGGCGGGGACGACGGCGTGGACGACGATGCGTGCCAGGGGATCGTGCCCTGTGCGTCGGAGGCGCCCGCGTCGACGGGCGCTCCTGCGTCGGCGTTTTGCGCGACGGCGGAGCCCTCGGGACAACCCGCGAGGGCGAACATCGATGCGGCGAGCGCGGCGAGGTGCAAGACGCGTGTCACGGCGCGCGATCCTCGTACGGGTTGTGCAGCGAAACGGGCGCCTGCTGGCGCACGCGCAGCTTCATGTTGATGAGCTCGACGCCGAGCGAGAAGGCCATGGCGAAGTAGACGTAGCCCTTGTTGATGTGCTGGCGCATGCCCTCGGCCACGAGCAGCACGCCGATGAGCAGGAGGAAGCTCAGCGCGAGGATCCGCATGCTCGGGTGACGGTTGACGAAGCGGCCGATCGCACCCGCGAAGAGCAGCATCACGAAGACGGCGATGACGACGGCCGTTGCCATGATGCTCAGGTGCTGCGCCATGCCGACCGCGGTGATGACCGAGTCGAGCGAGAAGACGATGTCGAGCAAGACGATCTGCGCGACCGCGAAGCCGAACGAGATGTGCTTGACGGGCTTGCCGTCCTTCCCGCCTTCGACCTCGAGGCGCTCGAACATCTCGTGCGTGCTCTTCGCGATCAAGAAGAGACCGCCGCCGAGCAGGATGAGGTCGCGCGTGGAGAACGCATGGCCGAGGAGCGAGAAGAGATCACTCGTCAAGCTCATCACCCACGTCAGCCCGAAGAGCAGGCCGAGGCGCATGAAGAGCGCGAGCGCGAGGCCGAGCGAGCGCGCCGCCGGCTGCTGCTTCGGCGGTAGCTTGTTCGTCGTGAGCGTCAGGAAGACGATGTTGTCGATCCCGAGCACGACCTCGAGACCCGTGAGCGTCGCGAGGCTCGCCCAGCTGTCGGCGTGCTTGAAGACTTCGAGGCCGGACATCAGGCGCTCGCTCTAGCACGACCGCCGTTCGGCTGCCGAACGACCTCGTGCATCCTTCGTTCGTTCACGAACAAGCGGACGGCGAGAGCCGCGCGCGCTCCTCGATCTCCAGGTGGAAGGCGCGGAAGATCGACTCCTCTGGCCAGGGCGGCGCGCCGGCGAGCAGGCGCGTGGCCTTGTCGTTGTCGCCACGGTCGATCGCGATGACGGCCGCGGCATAGCGCATCGCCCAGAAAACGAGCGGGCTGTTTTCGCTCGCTCGTTCGAGGAGCTCGTCGTCGCCGGGCTCGCTCTGATGCGCGAAGGCGCGCGCGAGCGCGAACGCCGCAGAGCGCAAAGCGAGGACGCGATCGCGCAGCGCGCCTTGGCCACGCGGCAAGGGCAAATGCACGAGACGACGAGCTTTTTCGAGCGCGGCGTCGCGGTCGCCCTCGAACGTGAGGAGGAGCGTGTCGAGGAAGAGGCGATGTTCGAGCGCCGCTTCCCACACGGGCCCTCGCTCGGCGGCGGCGAGCGCGGCGCGCGCCTTGTCGATCCAGCCGCACGCGGCGAACGCCGTGGCCGCCATGAGCGGCGCCATCGTGGCCGGGTAGGGGATCCGCTCGAGCGCGCCCGCCCAGCTCCGCAGCACCGCGATCACGTCGCCCGATCGCAGCACGCGCCGGAGTCGCCTTCGCGAGACCCACCGGCCGATCAGCGCGGCGAGCACGATGCCGATCACGGCGACGGCAGCGAGCGGTTCGTGCAGGGCAAACCGCAAGCCTGCAGCGGCGAGGGCGGCGGACGCGACGAACGCGACCGATCGGAAGACACGGCTCTCGCGCGGCTCGCCGTTGCCCGGGGACAGAAAATCCACGACGACCGTAGCGTACGGCCAGGCGTCGGGAGAGCAACCCCCGCGGAACTTCGAGGGACAAAAAGCAAAAGGGCCCGCCACACCCGCTTCCTGCTACCGTTGCTCCCTTCCGGGCCTGGCGGGGTTCACAGTGCGCTGTCGGCGGACCCACAACGGGACGGGTCCCGAACGGCCAGAGTCGTACTGCATCCCAACGCGCCTGTCGAGCGCCCGTCCGAAAAAAAGATCGGGGTGCGTGCGAGGGGCGGCCGCACGTCCCTGCTCGTTCGGCGCGCGGGGCCACTTTTCGTTCGCGCGAGGTCGGGGCGCGTGGTAGCCGGCGCACCGTGAATCAGCGGGCTTCCGGATCGGAGCGGTCGTCGGGGCGGCGGGTGCTCGTGCTCGGCTCGGGTGCGCGAGAGCACGCTTTGGCCAGGGCGCTTGCGAGGTCGAGCACGACGGCCGAGGTTCTCGTGGCGCCGGGCAACGCAGGCACCGTGGACGAGGGCGGGGCGGGCGCGGCGCCGATTCGCTCCATCCCAGGCGCGCGGCTCGATGCCGCGGACGTCGTCGAGCTCGCGCGACGCGAGGCGGTGGACCTCGTCGTCGTGGGCCCGGAAGGTCCGCTCTGCGCAGGCGTGTCGGACGCGCTCGAAGCGGCGGGGATCCGGGTCTTCGGGCCGAGCGCGGAGGCGGCGCGGCTCGAAGGGTCGAAGGCGTTCATGAAGCAGTTCACCGCGCGGCACCGGATCCCCACGGCGGACTTCGAGATCGTGACGGACATGGCCGCGGCCGAGGCGGAGATCCGTCGGCGCGGCGCGCCCGTGGTCGTGAAGGCCGATGGCCTCTGCGCAGGCAAGGGCGTCGTCGTGGCGCAAACCGAGGCGGAGGCGATCGAGGCGGCGCGCGCGATGCTCGTCGAGCGTCGTTTCGGCGATGCGGGGCGCACGGTCGTGATCGAGGAAGCGCTCGTCGGCGAGGAGGCGAGCGTCCTCGCGGTCACCGATGGAACGTCGCTCCTCGTGCTGCCCGTCGCCCGGGATCACAAGCGTGTCTTCGACGGCGACCGAGGCCCGAACACGGGCGGCATGGGCGTGTTCGCGCCGTCGCCGCACGTCGGGCCGGAGCTGCTTGCGCGGATCGAGCGGGAGATCTTGCGACCGACGATCGACGGCATGCGCGCGGAGGGCCGTGCCTTCCGGGGCGTGCTCTTCGCGGGGCTCATGATCACGCCGGCCGGCGATCCGTTGCTGCTCGAACATAATGTCCGCTTCGGGGATCCCGAGTGCGAGGCGCTCGTCGCGCTCCTCGACGGCGACCTCGCCGCGATGTGCGCGTCGGTCGCGAGCGGCAAGCTCGATCCCACGGCGGTGCGTGTCGCGCCGGGGCGAAGCGCGGTCGTCGTGGTGCTCGCGGCGGCCGGATATCCGAGCACGCCACGCGCGGGCGACGTGATCCGCGGGCTCGACGAGGCCGCCGAGGTGCCCGGTGTCGTCGTGTTTCATGCGGGCACGAAGAGGACCGCCGAGGGGATCGTCACCGCGGGCGGGCGCGTGCTTGCCGTCACGGCCGTCGGGGCTTCGATCGTGGAGGCGCGGGAGCGCGCCTACGAGGCGACGGGGCGCATCTCCTTTGCGGGCGCGCACTTCCGCGCCGACATCGGCGCCTCGGCCCTCCCCGGCGCGCGGTAGCGCTCGACCGCGCGGCGCGCCTTCGTCATGCTCCTCTCACCCGGCGCGTCAAAGCGCGGGACGAGCGGCACCGTGGACCCGATCATCGACCTCGCCGAAGGCACGGAAGAAAACACCCTCGCGATCCTGCTCGCCGACCGGATCCGGCAAAACGTCACGCGCACCGCCCGGAAAATGCAGGACTTCCGTGCGCTCCGTGGCTCCGTGCTCATCGTGGCGCAGGACACGACGCATACGCTCACGATGCGCTTCGATCACGGCCGCCTGACGATCCACGACGGCACCGTGGGCATCCCCTCGGTGACCCTCTGCGGCGACGAAGCCGTCCTGCGGCGCCTCGCGAACGTCGGCCTCTCCCGCTGGTTGCGCCTCCCGAAGGTGTTCATGCGCACGGCGGAGGGTGGTGCGACATTGTGGGATATCGCGCGTGCCATGGCGGACGAGAAGCTCACGATTTACGGGCTCCTCTCGCATCCGCGGCTGCTCGTCTTCCTCGTGCGGGTTCTGTCCGAGGAGGGTCCGGGTTGGGGGTAGGCCGTCTTTCGGGGGCCCATCGGCCGGACCGAAAAGAGCCGCTTTGACGGCGTTCTGCGCCATTGGTATGGCTCGAACATGGCGGTCCGACTGCGGTATCTGTCGCACGAGCTCGAAGTGCCGCTGGGCCAGTTCGTGATCGGCCGCAGCGCAGACTGCCAGCTCGCGCTCGACGATCCGCTTGTATCACGCAGGCACGCGCTCCTCACGGTGCGCGGCGACAGCGTGACGATCGAGGACCTCGGCAGCCGCAACGGCGTGAGCTTGAACGGCACGAAGATCGAGGGACCGCAGAAGCTCTCGCACGGTGATCACATCACCATCGGCGGTCAGGAGATGGTGCTCGAGAACATCCCCGAGGAGGGTCTCTCGAGTGTGCCCGAGTCGATCGCGTTCGGCCATCCACGCAGCGTCGCGCGCTCGGCGCGCATGCCGACCGTGGCGGGCCACGAGGGCTTCGAGACGCGCGAGGACTTCTGGACCGACTACACGACGCCCGGTGTCGCGTCGCAGCAGCAGAACACGTCCCCGACGCCGAGCGTGAACAGCGCGAACCTCGCCACGGTCTCCGCGAACGCGCAGCCCGATCGGCACGTCAACGCGCTCTCGCTCATCGGCAGCGTCGCGGACAAAGCGCTCGCGATGGGCCGCGCCGAGGAGGCCGAGCGCATCTTGCTTCGCTCGCTGAACGACGTGCTGCAGAAGGCGCGTGATGGTCATGCGCCGCCGGTCGACCTCGCGTCGACGGCCGCCATCTACGCGGCGAAGCTCGCGTCGGCCACGGGCAGGGGCATCTGGATCGACTACATCTTCGATCTCTACACGCGCATCGATCAGCTCGTGCCGGGCACGGTCGTCGACGAGCTCTACTCGGCGGTGCGCAAGGTCAAGACGCTCGACATGGGCAAGATGCGGGCGTACACCGAGTCGCTTCGGAGCCGCTCTGCGAGCTTCGGCCCGAGCGAGCGTTTCGTGCAGCAACGACTCGAGGGCCTCGAGCGCCTCGGCGGGCTCAAGTGAGGTTGCGACATGCCGTTCAGGATCCGCTACCTCGCGCATGACCTCGAGCTCCCGTTCGGGGAGTTCGTCGTCGGGCGCGGGCCCGAGTGCCAGCTCGCGGTCGATGATCCGCTGGTGTCGCGCAAGCACGCGGCGCTCGTCGTGGGCTCGAACGGCGTCATCGCGAAGGACCTCGGCAGCCGCAACGGCGTGCTCGTCAACGGCGTGCGCATCGACGGTCCGCGCGAGCTCGTGCCGGGCGACAAGATCCGCATCGGCAACCAGGAGATCATCATCTACAAGACCGACGAGCCACGCTCGGGTCCGCTCGCGGACGAAGAACATCGCCGCGCGATGCAGACGATCGGCGGCATGCAGGTCGCCGAGATTCATGCCTCCATCGAGGCCGCGGCGATCGACTCGAAGGGCGAGGTCGACATCCGGCTCGGCGGTCGATCGGAGACGTCGCGACGTTTCCAGTCGGTGCGCCTGCTCTGCGGCGTCGCGGACAAGGCGCTTGCGATGGGCCGCGCCGACGAGGCCGAGCGCATCCTCGCCTCGCTCCTGCAGGGCATCCTGAAGCGCGCCAAGACGGGCCAGCGCCCGAAGGGCGGCGTCGCCGAGTACGCCGCGCTCTACGCCGCGCGCCTCGCCGCGGCGACGGCGAAGGGCTCGTGGATCGACTACGTCTTCGATCTCTATACGACGATCAGCGCGCCCTTGCCCGGCTCCGTGATCGACGAGCTCTACACGATCGTGCGCAAGGCCAAGGGCTACGACATCAGGTTGATCCGCGCGTACGTCGCGGAGCTGCAGAAGATTGCGCCCCAGCTCGGTCCTGCGGAGCGTTTTCTGGTGCAGCGGGTCGAGGGCCTCGAGCGGCTCGCGTCGTCGTAGCCGTCTCGGCCTCGGGCGCCGCCGTCCGCTTGCGGCTCGCGCGCATGCGTTGCCATCCGAGGTTCTTCGCCGCCGCGCGCCGGATCGCTTCGCGCAGCGCTTCATCGGCCACGTGCTCGATCTCCGCGGCAAGCGGCTCGGGCAGCTTCACGGCCGGCGGCGCGGTGCGCACGTCGTTCCGTGTCTTCGCGCGCTCGGGCGGGTCCACGGGCCCCACGCGGAAGCGCAGCGACTCGACCGCGATGCCGCGCGCCTTGAGTTGCGCGAGGATCGGCTCGCACAGCATCGAGAGCTCCTGCGCCCACGTCGCGCTCGCCGCGCGCACGTGAAGCACGCCGCGCTCCAGCTTGACCGGCCGCGCGCGCGCTGCGATGCGCGAACCTACAGCGGCCTCCCAGTCTCGTGCGTGGACCGGCGCGCGCGCCGTGTCCGACGGCGGCGTGATCCCGTGCTCGCGGGCGAGCACCGCGACGAGCGGCTCCATCCCCGAACGCCGTCTTCCCCGCTTCAAACTCGCCTCTTCGCGCTGCTACCGCCTGCTTCGCGGCGACGAACTCGGTACCGAAGGTGGGACTCGAACCCACAAGCCCGTGAGGACAGTGGATTTTGAATCCACCGCGTTTGCCATTCCGCCACTTCGGCTCGTCTTGGACCCCGACTCTACTCACCCCGGAGGCGATCTGCAACGCCCGAGGCGGCATCGGCGGCCCGCTGCGCCCCCCATGCTATATGCACGCCCCGAAAGTGCCGAGGTCTAGATGAGCAAGTCGAAAGTCGCGATCCTGCGAACGTCCCCCGGGACGGTCCTCGAGGACTACCACCGCTTGATGAACCTGGCGGGCTACCAGGACGTCGTCGCCAAGGACGCGGACACTGCCCTCAAGGTCAACATCTCCTGGCATTTCTTCTTCCCGGGCTCGTCCACCGTGCCCTGGCAGCTCGAGGGCGTCATCCGCGCGATGGAGCGGGACGGCTACGCGAAGGATCTGATCCACGCTTGCCACAACCGCACGGTCGTGATCGACGCGCACCTCGGCGAGCGCGAGAACAAGCAGATCGACGTCGTCCAGGCCCACGGCCTGCGCAACGTCCACCTCTACGAGGGCGAGGAGTGGATCGACGTGCGCGACGCCGTCGGTGACCTGACGAAGAAGTTCCTCTGCTTGAACGAGGTCTACCCGAAGGGCTTCAGCATCCCGAAGCGCTTCATCGGCGAGAACATCATCCACCTGCCCACGGTGAAGACGCACATCTTCACCACGACCACGGGCGCGATGAAGAACGCGTTCGGCGGCCTCTTGAACGAGCACCGCCACTGGACGCACCCGGTCATCCACGAGACGCTCGTCGATCTTCTGATGATCCAGAAGAAGATCCACCGCGGCGTCTTCGCCGTGATGGACGGGACCTTCGCCGGCGACGGCCCGGGGCCGCGCTGCATGATCCCGCACGTGAAGAACGTGATCCTCGCGTCGGCCGATCAGGTCGCGATCGACGCGGTCGCGGGCAAGCTCATGGGCTTCGACCCGCTGCGTGATCTCAAGTTCGTCCGCCTCGCGCACGACCTCGGCCTCGGCTGCGGCGACGTGCGCGACATCGAGATCGTCGGCGACGTCGATGCGCTGAACGACAAGTGGGACTTCCAGGGCCCGTTCAAGGAGATGACCTTCGCCTCGCGCAACCAGCACCGGATCTACTGGGGCCCGCTGAAGAAGCCGATCGAGTGGTCGCTGAAGACGTGGCTCGCGCCGTGGGCCTACGTCGCGTCCGTCGCGTACCACGACGCGTTCTGGTACCCGATGTACGCGCAGAAGAACGTGCAGCGCGTGCTCGCGAGCGAGTGGGGCCGGCTCTTCGCGAACTGGGGCAAGGTCCAGCCTGACGCCGAGGGCCGCGGCTACCCCGACGTCGGCGAGGTGAGCCCCGAGCTCATCCGGATCGGCATCAAGCACTTCCTCGAGGCCTTCCGCCTCATCGGCATGGCCGTCGCCGAGTCGCCCGAGCTCAAGCACCGCCGCATGCGCCAGGAGCGTGAGGCGGCGCGCAGCCAGCATCCGTGAATCAGATCAGCGGCGACCCGCCCCCGGTCGCCGCGTTCCCTCCCGACGGGCCGCCCGACAGGTCGATCGTCTCGGCCATCGAATTCGGCCCACCCCTGCCGCCGATCAGATCCCCGCCCGCCCGCCGCACGAGCTCGAATGCTTCGATCGGCTCGCTCGTATTCGGGTGCATGGGCACGCAATCGAATGAATCGCGCGCGACGTCGAACGCGCTGCGATTCATCAAGATCTGATTCTTCGTGGCCGCGGCTTGCAGCATCGCCGCCGTGCGCGGCACCTCGCCGAGGATCGTGTAATCGAGGCGGCCGAACGCCTTCGACCCGATCTCGCCGGACAGCATTTCCCCCGTCGCCACGCCGATCGACACGCCGAGCGCGAACGGCGAATCCTGACCGGCGCGTAATGCCAGCGTCCGGAGCTGCATGCGCACGTCGAGGCTCGCTTCGAGCGCGCGCGCCACGTGATGGTCGCCCCGGAACGTCGCCATCACCGCGTCGCCGAGGAACTTGTCGACCACGCCGCCGCGGTTCGTCACGGCCGGCACGATCACCTCGAAATTCGCGTTCAGCGTGCGCACGCGTTCATTCGGCGCCTGCGTCTTCGAGTTCGCGTGGAAGCCTGCCACGTCGATGAACACGACCGTGCCTTGCCAGGTATCGATCGCGCCGAACGGCGACGCCGAGCGCAGCCTATCGACCAGGCTCGGGCTCACGAACATGCGCAGCACGCTGTTTTCCTCGGTCGAACGGACGTTCGTGCGGAGCTCGGTCACGTGCTTCAGCGTCTTCTCGATCGTGACCTCGAGGTCCTTGAAATCGATCGGTTTGACCAGGAAATCGAACGCGCCGCGGTTCATCGCGGTGCGGATGTTGGTCATGTCGCCGTAGGCCGAGACGATGATCGTCCGGACGATCGGGTTCACGTCGCCCACGCGTGAGAGGAACGTGAGCCCGTCCATGCCCGGCATGTTGATGTCGGTCAGGACGACGTCGATGTCCCCGTGTTTGCGCAACTCCTCGAGCGCGCTCTCGCCGTTCGTCGCGAAGACGAAATGGTAGACCTCTTTTTTGATCTGCTGACGAAAGCGCTGCTTGATGAGGTGCGGGACGTCCGGCTCGTCGTCGACGACGAGGATTTTCGCCGTCCCCTGCTCCTTGCGCTCGGCGAGCGCTGCGAATGCGCTGGCGAATTCCCGCGCCGAGCGGAAACGCTTGTCCGGGTCCTTTGCCAGCGCCCGCTCGAAGAATCGATCGACCTCCGGCGGCAGCTCCTTCAAAAGGGTCGACGGTGCCGGGAACGGATCGGTGCAAATGCGCACCATCAGCATTCCCAGCCATTGCCCTGGGAATGGGTGTTGCCCCGTCAGGGCCCGGTAGGCGAGCACCGCGAGCGACCACAGATCGCTCCGTAGATCCACGGCGCCGCAGCGGATCTGCTCGGGGCTCATGTAGAGCGGCGTTCCCACGATGCTGCCCGCCGACGTGAGCTGAAGCTCGTCCTCCGTTGGATCGTCCTCGCTGGTCAGCATCGAAACCACGCCGAAATCGAGGATCTTGACCGTCTCGTCGGCTTCGCCGCGCGCCATGAACACGTTCGCGGGCTTGAAATCGCGGTGCACGATGCCCTTCGCGTGCGCGGCGGCGAGGCCGATCGCCGCCTGCGTCACGATTGGCACGAGCGCGCCGAGCGGGATACGCTCGATCCGTTCGAGTCGGCTCTCGAAGTCCTCGCCTTCGAGGAGCTCCATCACGATGTACGGCGAACCCTCATCAATGCCGTAATCGTAGATCTGCACCACGTGCTGATTCTTGAGCTGCGCAATCGCCTTCGCCTCTCGGTCGAACCGGGTCCGCGCCGTGGGCGAGGCTACGTGGTCCGGGGACATGAGCTTGAGCGCCACGCGCCGGCGCAGATGTTGATCGAGCGCCTCCCAGATGTAGCCCATGGCCCCACGCCCGATCTGCCGCACGAGCTCGTATTTGCCGGCGATGAAGCGCTGGGACATGAGGATTTTCCCGACTCTAGCCGATGGTCCCTCGCGTCGTCAACGCGCCGTTCGAGGCTCCATGACGGAAGGTCTGTCGTTCCTGTCGCACCAGAAGTTCGCCGCAGTGCTACGCTCGGTTCCGTGCCCGTCCTCGTTGCGCAGGAGTTAACGAAGTCCTTTGGTGAGAGACGCATCCTCGATGGCGTCTCGCTTTCCATCCACAGCGGAGAACACGTCGGGCTCGTCGGAGCCAATGGGAGCGGCAAGAGCACGCTCGCACGTATCCTCGCGGGCCTCGACAAGCCCGACACGGGCACGGTCGCGCAGCGGCGCGGCGCGGACGTCGCGTATCTCGCGCAGGAGCCCGCGCTCGACCCCGTGAAAACGGGCCGCGAGCTCGTCGTTCAGGGCCTTGGCCCGTGGGCCGCGGCGAAGGCGCGATACGAGGCGATCTCGGCGCGCCTCGGCCATGGCGACGGGGATCAGGATGCCCTCCTCGCCGAGCAGGCGGAGGCGGCTGCGCAGATCGAGCGCCTCGGCGGCTGGGATCAGCTCCACAAGGTCGACGAGATCCTCGGCCATGTCGGCGTGACCCGCCCCGACGCGCCCACGGCCGAGCTCTCGGGCGGGGACAAACGCCGCGTCGCGCTCGCTTGCTTGCTCATCGCGCCGCCTTCGCTCCTCGTGCTCGACGAACCTTCGAACCACCTCGACACCGAGACGATCGACTGGCTCGAGGGCTGGCTCGTCGAGGAGTACAAGGGCGCGCTGCTCATCGTGACGCACGATCGGTATTTGCTCGACCGCGTCGTCGATCGGACGATCGAGCTCCACCGCGGCAAGGTGTATTCGTACGAGGGCGGCTACGAGGACTACCTCGAAGCGAAGGCGGAGCGGCTCGCGCTCGAGGCGCGCACCGAGCAAAACCGGCAGAATTTGCTCCGGACCGAGCTCGAATGGCTGCGGCGCCAGCCGAAGGCGCGCACGACGAAGCAGAAGGCGCGGATCCAGCGGGCCGAGGCCGCGAAGGCGGCCGTCCCCGCGCGCGCCGAGCAAACCACGAAACTCGTGGCGGAGTCGAGTTTTACGGGGAAAACCGTCCTCGAATTGCGCAAGCTCACGCTCGACATGGGGGGCCGCACGCTCGTCAAGGATCTCGATTTCGTGCTCGCGGCCGGCGAGCGTGTGGGGATCGTGGGGCGGAATGGCACGGGAAAAACCACGCTGCTCCGGGCGGTCCTGGGCGACGTCGCGCCGGCGCGCGGCGAGGTGGTGGTCGGGAAAAACACCCGCGTGGGGTATTTCGATCAGCACCGGAGCGGGCTCGACGAAGACAAATCGATCTACGACAACGTCGCGGCGGCGGGGAACAAGATCGAGCTCGGCGGCCAGCCGATCGAGGTCCGTTCGTTCCTCGAACGGTTCCTCTTCGACGGACATGCGCAGCGACAACCCGTAAAATCCCTCTCCGGCGGCGAGCGGGCGCGGGTCGTGCTGGCGAAGATGTTATCGCAGAGTCATAGCCTGCTGATTCTCGACGAGCCCACGAACGACCTCGACCTGCCCACGCTCTCGGCGCTGGAGGAAATGCTCACCGAATACGGCGGCAGCGCGCTCGTCGTGACGCACGATCGGTGGTTCCTCGATCGCGTGGCGACCTCGCTCCTCGTGTTCGAGGGCGACGGCCGCGTCGTGCGGTATGCCGGCGGGCACCAGGATTATTTGGTGCAAAAGGCAGCCGCGGAGGCGGCGAAAGAGGAGGCGGCCAAAGCTGCGGCGGCGGCTGCGAAGGTGACCAGCAAGGACAAACCCGCCGCCGCAAAGCCGGCCGCGCCGAAATCGAAGGGGCTCACCTGGGCCGAACAGCGCGAGCTCGAAGGGATCATGGGCCGGATCGAGGAGGCGGAGGGCGAGGTCGCGGCGCTCGAACAGGAGCTCGCGGATCCGACGCTGTATTCGTCACGCGGCGCGGAGGTCCCGGTGCTCGGAAAGCGCCTCGACGAGGCGAAGGCCCGCGCCGCGACGTTGCTTGCGCGGTGGGAAGAGCTCGAACAGAAGCAAGCCGGCGCTTAGCCGCTCACTCCTTCACGATATCGCACGTGAGCTCCTCGGAGACGAGCTCGGTGCCGCCCGTGCCCTCGCGCAGCGAGACCACGAGGATCTTCCCGTCGGGAAGCGGCAAGAGGCGCACCTCCGAGGCCAGGGCTTTGTCGTCGAGCACCGAGAAGCGCTTGCCGATCGCCTGGAACTTCTCGTCGATCGGCACGAGCTCGAGGTCGCCGCTGCCGCGCTTGCCCTCGATGAACGCGAGCCAGCGTCGCCCCTGCGTATCGCGCAGGAAGGTCGGATCCGTCTCGGAATGGTCGTGGTGGTCGGCCTCGTCGTCGTGCCCGTGCGCGTGGTCGTGCCCCGCGTCGCCCATGTGCGTGTCGATTGCGACGAGTTTCTTCGGTAGCTCCTGGCTCTTCGGCACCCGCAGCGCCCGCAGCGCGAAATGGCCCTTCTCCTTGGCCACGGACGTCACGATCACGACATCCTCGCCGTCCTCCGCGGCGTACGGGATCGTCGGGAAGCCCGGGTAGCTCACGAGCTTGCTCTTCAGGCGCTTGTTTTTGCCGAGGATCCCCACGCGAAGCGTCGAGCTGAACCGCGTCGCGAGCAGGAGCGAGCCGTCGTCGAACGCGCGCGAGATCGGCACCTCGAACGAGGCGAGCGCGGGCGGATCCCCCTTGAGCACGATCTCGTGCAGGTGGACCTCGTTCTCCTTGTTCCCCGTATCCACCATCAGCGTGCTCTTCCATTCGAGCGCGCCTTCGGCCTTCTCGTCCGCTTCGAGCTCGGAGCCTACGATCCACGCCCTGCCGCCGCCGTCCGAGAACGTGCGGCAATCGCGCAGCTCGTGATAACCCTTCTCGTCCTCGGCCTCGTCGACCTTGGCCTTCGCGTCATCCTCGGCGTGGCCCCGATCGTAATCGTGGCCCTTGAGCAGCTTCGCTCGCTCCTCGCCCGTGGGTTTTTCCGGACGATCGAGCCAGGGCGTGCCGTCGAAATGGTTCCAGGCGTCGCTCGTATCGGCCGGGCCGCAAGCGACGCGGCGGCGCTTGTCCTTGTATTCGTCGTGGTAATCGACGAACGCGTAGACCTTGTCGCCATCGACCTTCGACGGCGTCACGCGCATGACCTTGCGCGTCCCTTCCTCGGCCTTCGGCGGCTTCGCGAGGGGCGAGCTTTTGCCCACGGCGACCTTCACGAGCCGACCCTCGCCCGACTTCTCGACGACGAGCACGTGCGGGTCGTAGCCCATCGCCAGGCCCACGCCGTGCCGGCCTTCGCCGAGGTTCACGACCGAAAGGCCCGTCAGCTTGTTCGCGCCCGCGCCCCACACCTTCTTTTCGCCCACCTTGCACGCGGGCGGCCCCTCCGGGGGCTTGATCGGCGCGGCCGTGGTGGCCGCGGCGGCGACGGCGGGCGTGGTCGAGCCTTGCGGCGCCGCGGAAGTCGCTGCGGCGGCCGAGGGCGCGGGCGTCGGGGTGGGCGTGATGTCGCTCGACCCGCGGTCACACGCGGCGACGAGGACGAGGGGAAGGAGCGGGGCTACGCGGCGGAAGTCGTGCACGCGCAGATGAGAAAACGAAATGCGCCCGCCCGTCAATCTCATTCGATGCGCGGCGGCTCGTACTTCCGATCGGGATCGAGCGCCTCGGTGTACGTGCTGCCGAACCCGTCCTCGAAGATGCGCCCGAGCCGTTCGGCGATCGTCTTGCCGTCGATGAACAGCCCGACGTTCCGGCTCACCGTGAAATAGTCGCCCTCCCAGTTGCTCGTGCCGATCCAGGCGCGCTTGCCGTCGACGACCATGTATTTCGCGTGGGCCACGCGCGCGAACGGGATGAAGCCGGACGAGCTCTGCGGGATCACGATGAACTTGATGGAGATCCCGGACGCGCGCGCGAGCTCCCGCAGCCCTTCGAGCGACGCCTCGCGCTTGCTCCAATCCGCGACGAGCAAACGCACGCGCACGCCGCGCTTCGCCGCTCTTCGGAGCGCGTCGTCGAGGTCCGTCCACGGCGTGCCGTTTCGCATCTTCGTGCGGTACGTGAGGACCTGCAGGTCGAGCGTGCGTTCGGCGCCATCGATCCGCGCGAGCAGCTCGGGCAGCTCCCACGGCACGCCTGCGGGCAGGAGATCCTTGGGGCTCGCCGTGGGCAGGATTCGCGCCTCCTCGCCGCCGAGCGTGACCCGCGCGGGGAGCTGAAGCGGCGTCGTTTTCGTCGGCTCGGCATTCGGCTCTCCGCCGGACGCCGCCCAATCTTGCTCGAAGACCCGCGCGAACGCCGCGACGACCTCGGGCACGCGCACCCGCGCCCCGATTTCCTGGATGTGCTCGAGGGAGCGGTAATCCATGTTCTGGCTGCCGACGTACGCGTCCGAATCGTCGACGACCATGTATTTCGCGTGCTGCACGCCGTCGCGCGCCCGAAGATCCATCTTGCGGACGATCACCTTGTGCGAGGCAAGCCGATCGACGGATTCGGGGTATCGCTGGTAAAACTTCATGTCGACGAGGAGCCGCACGCGCACCCCACGCGAGGCGGCCTCTTCGATCGCCGCGAGCACCGGCTCGAGTTTTCCGCCGGGCGCATTGCTGATGTAAAAATGCTCGATGTCGATCGACCGTTTCGCGCCCTGGATCATCGCGAGCCAAACGTCGGCGGCGTTCGGCACGTCGGGATGATCGAGCATGGTCTCGGTCGGCGGGGTCTCGACGAGCTCGATCGGCGGCGCCGCGGCGATCGGCTGCGCGGGTGGGGGCGCGGGCGCAGGGGTTTGCGGGGCCGGTTCGTGGGGACAACCGGTGAGGGCGAGGAGCGAAAGAGCGAGGAGCACGCGCATGGAAAGAGGGTTCAGCCGAGAGCGGCGATCTTTTCGTTCAGCAGAGGAATTCGTAGCCCGAGGCCATACCGTTCGAGGCGAGCACGGGCCGTGAGGTATCGGGTTCTTGCCTCGTCCTTGTGTCCTCGTGCGACGAGGACGTCGCCCATGATCTCGAGGCAGCGTGACTCCTCGGTAGGCATGGGCATGGCAACGAAGAGACGATGCGCCTCGTCGGCGAGGGCGAAGGGATCGGGGGTGGTCGCCGTCGGGGGAAGGCGGCTCGCGAGGTCGCGCAAAGTTTCGGCCGTGGTGCGCTTCGATTCGGTGGCCGCGAGGGCTTCGCGGAACGTCGCGATGTGGGGTTCGAGATCCGGCGCGGGGACGTTCATCAGGACGAGCGCGAGGATGCGGTTGGCGAGGAGGAGGGCACGTTCTTCAAGGAAGCCGGTTTCGAGGGCGAGGGGTTCAACCTCTTTGATGAGCGTTAGGGCCTCTTCGAGGTCGCTGCCGTGCATCATGTGATCCGTGAGGACGCGGGCCGTGTGAGGCACCAGATCGGGGTACGTGGTGCGGGCCTGGCTGAAAGCATCCCGTGCATGAACAATGCACGCTTCCTGTGTCTCGTCTGCGTAGTCGTCCAGGTGGGTCATGAGGACGAGCAGTTGAATAGGGAACCACGCCGGACCATCGCCATCGGATGTGATTGTCTGGAGGATCTCCCGCGCAAGGTCGAGTTCGGTGAGAATTCGTTTGAGGAGATCGGTCCTCAAAAGCGTTGAATCCGCAAGGCGTGCCGTCGCGAGGACAAGGGCCTCGTAATGCATCAAAATCCACTGATCTTGATGCTTTGCCTCTGCGGCCCGCAGAGCTTTTATGCAGATTGGAAGAGCCGCGCGGAGACCGGCGCGCTCGAGGGCCGTAGAGGTCCGCAAGTGATGTAACTGTTTGGAGTATGCATCGGGGGATGTCTTGCTGCTGCCCTCGAGCAGCCGTTCTGCGGCCTCGCATTCACCTCGCAGCAGCAAACAATTGGCAATATTTTCTGTCATCGAGTCGAGGTCAACCGATTGTTCGGCTGCGAGAGTGGCCCATTGACGAAAGCACGACTCAGCCTCCAAGATGCTGCCTTCGAGGAGATGTCGCTGGCCCTCCAGCTCTAGCACGGTCATCGAGTCGGCCGTATCCTCCACGCGAATAAGGCTCGACATGCGACGAGCACGACGACTGTCGCCCTGAACAATCGCGAGCAGTGTGGCTGCAGAGTATGCCTCTTTAGCATCACTTGGCCCCAGCCCGTACCGATTGACGAGCCCAAGGGCCTCGTCCACGGCCCTCCGATCGTAGCCGTGAAACGGCCCTGGGCATCGCGGCATTATCTGAACGCGAACAGCCAGCTCATGGGTGAACGATTCTAGAGAAAGCTCGGCCATCGCGCGCCGATGCCAATACTGTTCCTGCGTCTTCTTGCCAGCAGACGCTTGAATGCTTGCTAATGTCGCGCAAAGCCAAACGCGTAGCTCGCGATCGATGTCGTTGGCGATTGCAGGAAGTGCAAGCAGCCCTGCCCGCGCTGCCTGTTCGGCCTGCTCCAGTCGGCCCGCAGCGTGCAGCGCCTGCGCGAGCTCGAGTCCGGCTGACGCCTTGTCGGCAGGCATTCGTGCCCGTCTCAGCCGCTTCCTCGCGACGAGGACGGCTTGGGTTTCTTCCGACGCCGAGACGGGAAGCGGACCCCCATCCCCCTGCACCAGCACCATCGTCGTCCGGAACGAATACGCGTCCGGCGCACGCTCCCGCAATCGTCGGAGCGCCTCCACGTCTTCGACCCACAGGACCACCGGACCGCCGGCGAGCAGCTTTTCCCGGTGCAAATTCAGCGTATCGAGCGCCCCAACCCCATCGCGCTCGACCGTCAGCGATAAAACCCTGTCCTTCCGCCCTGCTTGCTCCTCGAGCGCCGCGAGAATCTCGTCCGGCGTCCCCACCTCGATCGGATCCGGCAGCGAGAGCCCCGCTACCCGTCCGCGCAGGCGCGAGAGCGCCGCGTTCCTTGCCTCCGTGGGACAGACGGCGATGACGAACGCCGTACCATCTCCCAACGCGATCGACGCCCGATCGAGCTGCTCCTCGTCCGCGTGCAGCAGGTGCGCGTCAGCCACTTTCCGCCTGCTGGTGCCTCTTCACGTGCTCTTCGAGCACGTGCCAGAGCACCGGGTTCGCCTCGAACCACACGGTGCCATTGAACGCCTCGATCACCCGGGAAAGCGCCAGATAACGCCGATCCGCCGCCGAGCGTAGGCTGTTCGTCCGGTGCACGTGGACGAGCGCATCGTAGTCGGGCGCGTACATCCCGACCGATTCCTTGCGGCGCTCTTCCTCGACGGCATACCGCATCACAGTGCCGTCGAGGGCCGGCAAACCATTGTACGTCGCCAGCAGCACGCCCTCGCGCAGGAGCCGGAAGAAATCGCGAAGGACGCCGCCCGAGTAGATCGCCGCGAGCCGGATCGCCGCGCGGTCGATCAGCGGACGCGCGACCCGCTGGTCCACGAGGGCATGGAAGAATCCGATCCGTTCGTCGTCGAACGCATCCTCGGGGTTCCACGTGTCGACGGCCTTTTTGAGCACGCGAACAGGAAAGAGGTCCTCGGCGTTGTTCCGAATCTCGGCGCGCACGTCGGCGCTGAAGCGCACGGCTGTCGGGACCGTATAGAGCACGCGCAGGGGCGGAGCCATCAGTGCCGCCAGGTTCGTGTCGAAGACGTCCGTGTGCTGTTCGGTGCTGCGAAGTTTGTCGAGATCGTCAACCACGACGAGCAGATCGTTCGGCCCGTCCTCCTTGGTGAGCGCCTCTTCGATGTCATCGACGAGGTTCGCGATGAGGTCCTGAAGGAAGCTCTGGTTCGTCTCACCGAATTCGCGGAACTGCTGGCGCAATTTCGCGCTGAGCTTCAGGTCTTGCTTCACCTTGATAAAGATCGCGTTGATCTCGAGCCCGACGGTCCCCTCGTTCATCTGGATCCCGACGGGGGCGAAGACGCGCTCGTTCAGCGTCGCCAGCTTCTTCTTCAAGCCGTCCGTGTTCTTGGCCAGTTTGTCCGCGTGCGCGTGAAATAGCTCCGCTGCGATCCGGAAGAGCACTTGCGAAGAATCGAGCGTCGCCCATTCCTGCTCCTCGAAGCGCAGTGGAACCACGGCAAACCGCTCCGTGATCTCGCGCTTGACCATGAGCAGGTTCAGCTCGGTGCTCTTGCCGCTGCCGATGTGGCCGGAGAGGAACAGCTTCGTGTCGCGCGTGCCCGTGAGGAGCCGCTTCTCGAGCCGGGTGATCGGGCCGGGGAGCTTGAAGGAGCCGGCCTGTTGCTCGGGGAACGGAACGTGGAACTCCGGATCGCTCGCCCTCTCGTGGACCTTCCCCGAGAAATCGAGCGGCCTCGGATCCAGGACCTTCCGTGCGTCCTCCAGCGTCGTTGCCCGCGGCATGCGCGCACCCTACCGCAACGCCCCCGCGCGGGCAACCATGCGGCCGGGACCGCCCCCGACGGCCCCGGTCCGCCTCTCGCCACTCAGCGCGCCACGGCCGGCCCCTGATTGCCCGTCGCGAGCTTCTCCGCGCGGTGCACGAGGCTCACGAACTCCTGCTGATCGGATTGCGTCGTCGCGGCCTGATCGGCGAGCCGCGCGATGTCCTTCATCGACCAATCACGTGCGTGCGGGCTCTGCCGCAGCACCTCGGCGAACGCCGCGACCGTCGCGGCGAACCGGAAATCGCGCCCCGCCGCGTCGAACGAGGCCGCGATCGCCCCGGGATCCATCTTGAACTCGCTCTCCGTCGCCGTATCCCCGGCGAGCGCCGGCTTGTGGCGGAGGCGCAGCACGATCGGCGAGGCCTTCGTGTCCTTGAGGACCACGTCGTAGATCGCCGTCACCGCGTGGCCGTTGCCGATCTCGCCCGCGTCGACCTTGTCATTGCGGAAATCCTTGTCCGCGATGTCCCGGTTTTCGTAGCCGATGAGCCGGTACTCCTTCACCACCTTCGGGTCGAACTCCACCTGGATCTTCACGTCGCGCGCGATGACCTCGAGCATGCCGGAGAGCTGGTCCTGGAACACGCGCTTCGCCTGTACCTCGCTGTCGATGTACGCGTAATTTCCGTCGCCCTTGTCGGCGAGGCGCTCCATCATCGTGTCCTTGTAATTGCCGGTGCCGAAGCCCACCGTGCTCAGCGTGATGCCCTTCTCCTTGTAGCGGCCGATCATGTCGAGGATCTGCTCGTGCGACGTCGCGCCCACGTTCGCGTCGCCGTCCGAGAGCACGATGACGCGATTGACGTGACCCTTCACGAGCGTCCGCTCGGCGAGCTTGTACGCGAGCTCGATCCCGCTCGCCATCGCGGTCGACCCCGCGGCCGAGAGGTCGTCGATCGCGCGGAAGATCTTGTCCTTTTCCTCGATCCCGGTCGGCGCGAGCACCTCGCGCACGTTGCCCGCGTACGTGCAGAGCGCCACGGTATCGCCCTTCTTCAGTGAATTCGTGAGCAGCTTCAGGCTTCGCTTGGCGAGCGGGATCTTGTCGGCCGATTCCATCGAGCCGCTCGTGTCGACGAGATACACGAGGTGCACGGGCTTGCGCGCGCTCTCCGGCACGCGCTTGCCTTGTACGGCGACGCGCACGAGGTGATGGCCCTTCGTGAACGGCGACGGCGCGGCGGCGAAGTGCACGGCGAACGGACCGCTCTTCGGGCTCTCGTAGTTGTAATCGAAGTAATTTAAAAACTCCTCGGCGCGGACGGAGGCGAACGGCGGCAGCGTGCCCTCCATGATTTTTCGGCGCGCGATCGAATACGCTGCCGTGTCGACGTCGATGGCGAACGTCGAGAGCCGATCCTTCGCCGGGTCGACGACCGGGTTCACGCCGTAATCCTTGTAATCCTCGGTGCCCTTCGGCTCGGGCGGCGCGACGGCGATCGGGGCGGGCTGCTGCGGCGACGGCTTTGGCGTGGCGACGGCGACCTTGCGCTCGACCTCGGCCTTCTTCATGGGCGCCGTGGGCACGATCGGAGGCGGGGGCGGGGCCATCATGGTGGGCGAGGGGTTCACCACGGGCTGCTGCGCCATCGGCGCGGCCGCGCCGGCGGCCACGGGCGCGGCCTCGTCCGCGGCCGGCGCTGCTTCGGCAGCCGTGTATTGCTGCGGGTAGGAGGAATCGCTGACCGCCGTCGCGGTGGTCCTCGGCTCGGCGGCGCCTCCCGACGAGGCGGAGCTGGCGCTGCAACCGGCGAGGGTCTGGGCGAGGGTGACGAGGGCGACGAGGGCGACGACGGGGCGGGAGCGCAACATGGCAGAAGTTCCTCCGAGTGGCGTTTCGCCCAAGGAACGGCGGCGTCCGGCGAACCTTACAGGCGCCTCGCATGATCGTGTGCGGAGGCGTCCGGGGCGCTGGGCCGGTGGATCCGGGTCGCTCGGGGGAGTGTGAACGAAACGACGGCGCCGCCCCTGCACAAGTCGAGCAGCCCTGGCGCAACCGGGGCCTCGAATGCCGGGGCGCGCCGACGATTCCACCTTGGCCTTCCCTTTGCAATGCGGCCGGACGAACCCTTTTGCGGAGCCAAACCCTTGCGATCTTCGCTTGCTTTTCTCTTCCTCGCGTCGTTCCTTCCCGCTTGCTCGGACCCCGGCCCCAGCGATTCCGGCACGGGAGGTGGTCCCGCCAAACCCGACGATTCCGTGGCGCTCGTCTGCGATCTCATGCGCGCCGCGTGCGAGCGGCAGGTCGCGTGCGGGCATCCTTTCGTCAACAACACGCCGGGCGACGTCGATGCTTGCCTCGAAGCGCAGCGCTGCGAATCGGTCGCCGACGTGCTCACCTCGCCCGACGTCGTGGTCGACCCCGACGCCGTCGAGAGCTGCGCCGCGGCGATCGAGGCCGCGAGCTGCGGAGCGCTCGCCGCGCAGGGCCTCGGCATCGACCCTTCGTGCGAGCATTACGTCGTCGGCACGCGCGCCGAGGGCGAGAGCTGCCGCGGCGGCACCGTCTCCGATTGCGCCACGGGCCTCTCCTGCGTGTTCGAGGGCAACACATGCCCGGGCACCTGCACGCGCGCGCCCGAGCGTTGCAGCGAGGGCTCCTGCGGCCCGAATGCGTTCTGCGCCTCGGACGGCGCGTGCAAGGACCGCGCGGCGCTCGGCGAGGCGTGCGACGAGACGCTCGTCGATTTCGAGAACCTGCACGACGACCCTTGCGTGGCCGGCGCCCATTGTCAGGATTCCGTCTGCGTGGCCGACTTCGACGCGGGCGCGTCGTGCGCCGGGGCAAACCTCCACGCGTGCGGCGAAGGCGCGGCCTGCCTCTGCGCGGACCCCGCGAATTGCACGAGCGACGCCGATTATGCTTGCCGCCCCGCGCGCGCCGAGGGCGAACCTTGCCACATGGCGCTCGATTGCGGCGAGGGCCTCTATTGCAACTTCGACGACGAGGGCCGCTGCTCGAAGCGCGGCGGGCTCGGCGCGGTGTGCGGCGATTCGTTCGGCGCCTGCCAGCATCCGCTCACGTGCGTCGACGGGACATGCGCGGGCGAGGCGCCGATCGTCTCCGAGCTCCCGCTGCTCGAAGAGGGTCAGAGCTGCGTCGAGAGCGGCGCCTGTCCGCTCGGTACGGCCTGCACCTGCGACAACGAGGGCTGCACCGAAAAGCGTTGCCTGCCGGCGCCAAGCCTCGGCGCGAGCTGCCAGGAGCAAATGCTCGCGAACGTCACCCCGTTCGCCTGCGCCGAGGGCCTCTGCGACATCCTCGCCGATTACACCTGCGTGCTGCCCGCGGCCGCGGGCGAGCCTTGCGCCGTCGACGGCTTGACCCTCGCCTGCGCCTCGCTCGTCTGCATTGGCGGCAAATGCGCCTCTGTGGAACAGACGCGCTGCGAGGAGTGACGCTCAATCGTCGTCATCCTCGTCCTCGTTCTCGTCGTCCGGCTCGGGCATCTCGATCTTGAAGGGGGGATCGAGCCGCTCACCGTTCTCGGGATCGTACGAACCGAACCGGATGCTCCCCTCACCGGCATACATGCGTTTCGGCGATTTCCTCCACTTGCTGTAATCGATGTTCGCGCGCTCGCCAGGGGCGAGGATCGGCGGTTCGAGCGCGGGCAGGCGCGGGGTGACGGCGCCCCAGTCGACCTCCATCGTCATCGCCTCGTAGGAGGTCCAATCATCATCATCATGGTCGTCCTCGCCGGGGATGTCCTCCTCGTCCTCTCCATCGTCGAGATAACGCTGCCGGCGCCTCTCGTACACGAGGGCTCGCGCGGCGGCCGTGTCCGAAAGCGGCACGGGAGGTCGGTCGCCGAGGCGAACCTGAATGAAGGAATGCAGGTCGAGGAAGTCCACCACCTTCCCACGCTGGACCGTCCAGATGCCGAGCGTCGCGCCGTACCAGATCGCGTGGTAAGCGCTCATTCCGCCGCCATTCTCGAGGAAGACGTCGAGGCACGCGCGGATGTGATCGAGACTGGAATAGGCGTGAAGCTCGGCCCAGCGAGAACCGCCGGGCCCGACGGAGAGCTCGAGGACGTAGGAGCTTCGATCTTGCGGAGGAGCCATGCGAAAGAGGAGAGCAGATCGAGGGGCGAGGCACAAGATGCGCCCCGCCCCCGCGATCACGCGGCCTTCCCGGAGGAGGCCTTCTCCATCTCCGCGGCGAAGCGGAGCAGGCCCTCGCCCCAGCCGCCGAGGATGTACGTACGGTCGTAGAATTCCGGCACGAGCGTGTCCTTGTAGCCCGCGATTTGCACCAGGAACACCTTCACGTTCGGGTTCACGCGCTTGCGATACGTCGACACGAGCTTCGCCACGTCGATGTATTGCCCGCCCGCGCCCCAGCCGTACTCGCGGTAATGCGCCTTGTTCGTACCGTACAGCCCGCCGTGGCCCGCCTGCATGTCGCTCATCACGAAGATCGAGTCCCAGTGCTCCTTCATCCGGATCGCCCGGTCGAGGAAGAGCCAGATACCATTCTCCGTCGACTGACCGATGTCCTTCGCGAGCGCCTCGGCGCGCTTCAATTGATCGAAGATCGACGCGCCCTTGCGGATCGCGAACGTCTCCAGCTTGTCACCGAACACGCCGAGGTGACCCTCGTCCGCGCGCATACCCGCGAGCACGCCTGTCAGGTTGCCGATCGTCGAGACCTTCATCGTGCCCATCGCACTCGTCGTCGTCCCCTGCGCCGAGCCGCTGTTGTCCGCGAGCACCATCACGCGACCGCGGAAATGGGGCAATTCACCGAGCGACGTGACGAGGCACTTCTCGATCGCGTCGAGCAGCGGCCCCGGCGCCTTGTCCTCCACGGCCTTGTAGGCCGAGAAGTACCGGAAAGGCAATTGCTTGCCATCCTTCGCGCCCGCGAGGAGCGACGGGATGATCTCGTCCGCCTTGATACCCGCCTCCAGCATGTTGCGGATATTGCGCAGCATCGCCATGTGGCCCATGACCGCCATGGCCTTCTTCCACGCCGTGCGGTTCGAGCCGCGCGCGCTCACGATCGCCTCCCACGTGCGGCCCGTGTTCTTCGCCTCGCCCTTCACGAGCTTATGGGCCGCCTCGCTCTTCGGGTGCACGAGGTTCACGACGTCCACGGTCTTCGCCGCGTGGTCCTCGAGCCGGTACTTCGCGAGCCCGTACGTATCGAAACGCGTGATCGCGTCACGCCACGCCTTCTTCAGCGCATTCGGGATCGGCTTGCCGTACCGGAACATCTGGTACGCGAGGCCGACCGCCGGCTCGTCCGCGCGCTTCACGATGCGCGGCGCATACTTGCGCACGAGGCCCGTGCCCTTCACGGCGCGGTGGTTCGCCGCGCGCACGAGGATGACCTGCGGCGTCGTGCGGATATGCTCCTCATTGCGCAATCGCGCCGCCTCCTCCAGCGTCGCCTCGGCGTCGTGCTCGAGCGCTTCGTCGATCGCGCTCTCGATGAGCTCCGCGGGCGACATCTTGCGCCACGCCTGCGGGTCGACCGCGTCGAGCGTCTCGCGCAGGTAATCGACCTCCTTGTTCGAGAGCCGGGACGAGCTCGCCGCCTTCACGGGACGCGCGTCCTTCTCGTCACGATGGTAATACATAGGCTCGCCGAAGAAGCACGTCGACGCCGCGAGGCGGAGGCGCAGGAGCGGCGACGAGAGGTCGTACGACACGCCGGCCATGAAATTCAGGTGTCCCGAGGCCGGGGGCGTCTGGGACGCCGCCTTCGCGCGAGCCTTCTCCTTCTTGATGAAGCTGAAAAACGCCATGACGAACCTACCGGTTCTCCGCTCGGCACGCGCCGCGCGGATCGAAAAAAACGCCCGAGGAGCCCGGGAGGACCATGGGCGGCGGGTTTGTTTCGTTGGAATCGAAGGAACCGCCGCCCTCACTGCCCGGGGCTCGGGGGAGCGGCCCTCGCGAGGAGGGTGCTCGGGGCGAGGGCATTGCAGCGGGCGTGCCAGCGCCTCGTGAGACCGAGAAAGACGGCGTTCGTGCGGGTTTCGTGGGAATGCGGCCGTCAGGGGAAGGAAGCGGAGCGCGGCGTGTAGACGGTTGGATAAATCATTATCCCACAGGAGCGTCGAGCTTTCCTTCGAGCTCGACCTCGAGGCCGCCATACTCGGACGGCCGGAGCGTCAGCCGGAAGCCGTGCAGCTCCGCGGCGCGGTGCGTGATGTGGAGTCCGAGCCCTTGTCCGTCCGGAGCGCGTGAACGCGCCTCATTGCCACGAAAGCCGCGCTCCGCGAGCCGCGACAGCTCGGCCTCCGGGATGCCGGGGCCGTCGTCGACCACGCGCAAACGGAATCCCTCCTTCGCAACGCGCTCCAGGATGACCGCGACGTGGCCGCCGGGGCGATTGTAACGAACGGCGTTGTAGGTGACGTTGCTGATCGCCTGTTCGAGAAGCGTCACGTCGGCCGAGACGGTGACGGGCTCTCCGGGCACGGCAGTCTCGACCGACACCCCGAGCTGCTTCGCAATGGGCTTGTGCCGGCCGACGACCCGCTTCACGAGCGCTTCGAGATCGACCTCGCACCGCTGGAGGTTTACGTCCGCCGCTTCGAGCCGCGCCGTGGCCGCGAGGTTGTGCACGAGCGACGCCATGTAATGCGCCTCGTCCATCGCCGAGACGAGCGCGTCGACGTCGACGGGTTTTCCCGCGGCCGCATCTTCGCGCAAGGTCGCGAGGTGACCCTGCAGCACCGTCAGCGGGATCATCACGTCGTGTGTCGTATTGGCCAGGAAATGGCGGAGCGCCTGCTCGCGCCGATCCTTCTCTTCGAGCTGGGATCGAATCTCGCGGCCCGCCGCATTGAAGGCCCGCCCGAGCACGCCGATCTCGTCGTCGCCCTCGATCAGGACGGCGTCCGCGTACGTGGCCGACGCCGAACGCTCCACGGCCTCGGTGAGCTTGCGAATGCGTCGGACCACCGGGCCCAGGGCGAGGAGCATGGCCGCGAAGACGGCGACCGTGGGCAAGAGCCAAATGTTCGATTCGGGCAGCACCGCGCCCCAGGTCGGATCGGTCGTCCCGCGGGCGAGCACGTATGCGCACGGGCCCGTGCCCCAGGGCATGCGCGCGAGGATCTCGACCGACGAGGTTGGCAAAACATACGCCACAATGGCGACGTCTTGCTCCCGGATGTCGCGCGCGAGCGCCTCGGGGATCGTAGGCGCGTCGGGGTTCGCCGAATGAAGCGATTCGTCGTAGGCATGTACGACCGCGGGCCGCGCGCCGCGGGGCCGCGGAGGTCCGGGCGGAGGACGATTGCCGCGTGGAGGCCCCGGAAGCCGGCTCGGCCGGAGTTCGCCGCCGAACGACGACGGGGCCGCCTCGCACGCCTCGCGCACCGTGGGCATTTGCCCGAGCACGAATTCCGTGAGGTTCTGCTCCGCGGCACGATGCTTCGCCGCGCCGTCGTACCAGAACAGCGCGAACGTCATCGGGACCATCACCAGAATGGTGGCGACCGCGAGTCGCGCGCGGAGCTTCATTCGTCGCGCCCGTCGCCCAGCCGATAGCCGATCCCCCACACCGTCTCGACGAACGCGCCACGCCCGAGTTTTTTGCGTAATCTCGAGACGTGCACGTCGAGCGTCCGCTCGGTCCCGTCGCGCTCCGGATCGAGCACGCGCTCGGCGAGCGAGCCGCGTGTCATGGCTTCGCCCGGCCGCTCGGCGAGCGCCGCGAGAAACTCGAATTCGAGTCGCGTGAGCTCCACGCGCTCCCCGCGCACGGAGACCTCGCGCCGCCCGCGATCGATCCGGAGCGCGCCAACCTCGACGACGTCCCCGCGCCCGAGCGTGGGCCTGCGCAGGCGCGCACGCACGCGCTCGACGAGTTCCTCGGGCCAGAAAGGTTTCGTCATGTAGTCGTCGGCGCCGAGCCTGAGCGCGCGGACCTTGTCGGCCGTGTCGTTGCGCGCGCTGAGCACGAGCACCGGAACCTCGGAGAGCACGCGCAGGTCCTTCAGGATGTCCATTCCGTACGTTCCGGGCAGCATCAGATCGAGCACGACGAGATCAACGTTGAGCAAGGTCTCTCGGGACAAACGCCGCCCCTCCTTCCACCAGGTCGGCTCGTAGCCGGCGTCGCGGAGTCGCTTGACGATCTGCGCGCCGAGCTCTTGATCATCCTCGATGACGAGCACCTTCTTTCCCATCGTCCCCTCTTGTGGATCGCTTTCGCCGACGGCGCGAGCCCCATCGTAGCCGAGGACGGAAGGCGTGTCCCGGCACGTAAGGAATTCGTAAGATTTCGGATCTACATACGAGTCCAGGAGGAACGCGCATGCCTCGCCACACGAAGAAGGACCGCTCCCAGGAAACCATCACGCGCCGAGCCGTTCTCCGCGGCATTGGCACGGCCCTTTGCGCCGCGCCGCTCGCGGCGTTCGCCGGCTGCGGAGGAACGAACGAAAACACAGGCTCCGGCGGCACGGGCGGGACGGGCGGTGCCGGCGGCGCCGGCGGATCCGGCGGCGCGGGCGGCAGCGGGGGCACGGGCGGCGCCGGGAATGGCGAATGGGCCACGGGCGGTACGGCCTCGATGTCCGGCGATTACGTGGATCCGTTCACCGACGACCCGGGCGCGGCGTGTGCGCTCGTCTGCGCGATGACGCTCGGGCCTTGTTATGCCGAGACGGTCGTCCGGAAAGACATCAGCGAGGGATCCGCCGGCCTGCCGATGCGGCTCGCGCTGCGCGTCGTCGACGAGTCGTGTAAGCCTGTCGAGGGCGCGGAGGTCGACGTCTGGCACACGTCCGCCACGGGCCTTTATTCGGGCGACGACTCCGTGGAGATGTGCACGGGCAACGACGCGGAGGCCCTCGCGGCCCGCTGGTTCCGCGGCGTGCAGACCACGGACGCGAACGGTCGGGTGGATTTCGATTCGTGCTTCCCGGGCTGGTATTCGAGCCGGACGATCCACATCCACTTCACGGTGCGCGTCGGCGGAAACGAATACGTCACGTCCCAGCTCTTCTTCCCGGACGAGCTCAGCGACGAGATCATCGCGACGCAGCCGATTTACAAGGACCGCGGCGCGCGCGACACGACGAACGAGAACGACACGGTGATCGCGGCCGACGCCGCCGCCGATTACACGCTCCAGGCGAAGAAGATGTCGGACGGCGCGCTGCTCGCGTGGAAGACGCTCGTGATTCGCTCCTCGCTCGCGGATACCTTGTGTCAGGCGCCGGGTGGAATGGGAGGCCCGGGCGGCGGCCCGCCTCCGGGGCCCTGAACCGGCTCGTGCTTGCGAGCGCCTGCACGCCATTGCAATCGCCCGGGCCGCCTCACGCGCGCCGACCTCCTTGACACCCGCCGAGGGTGGCACCCTGTTTCGCGCAGGAAAAGGAGGGTACTCCCATGACGCAACCTCCGGAAGGGCCGGTTGGCACGACCCGCATAACAGTGGTCGGGCAGGTCGAGGATGTGGTGCGGAAAAACCGCGCATGGTTTTTCGGGCTCGGCGTCGCTTTCATGGTGTTCGGTGTTCTCTTGCTCCTCATGCCCGTGATCGCCTCGGTGGCCACGGCGTTCGTGATCGGCTGGGTCATGGTGATCGCCGGCATCTTCCAGGGGTTTCACGCAGTCCGCAATCGCGGCTGGAAAGGCGCGGGCTGGTCGCTCGTGGGCTCGGCGCTGCTCGTGGTCGCCGGTGCGCTCGTCGCGGCCTTCCCGCTGACGGGCACGCTCACGTTGACGCTCACACTCGCGGCCTTCTTCGCGGCCAATGGCGTGGTCAAGATCATACGGGCCGTGCAGAACCGCCGGATCCCCGCCTGGGGCTGGCTCTTCTTCGACGGCATCATCTCCCTGGCGCTCGGTGTGCTGATCGCCTCCGGCTGGCCGAGCACGGCCGCCTGGGCGCTCGGTATGCTGGTCGGGATCGATCTGCTGCTCGGCGGGACGTCGATGATCTTGATTGGTCTCGGCGCCGGGGCCGCGCTCCGCGGGCCGATCGCCACGACGCGGCCGTAACGGGCGGCTCCTTTCGGTCCCCCTCGCCGTCGGCCTTGCCAAACCCCTCCCACGACGTTGTATCGTGGCGGCATGGCTCAGCCCATGGCAGACGTGACCATTCGTCCTCTCCGAATCGAGAACCAAGCCGAACGCGGGCTCGTGCTCGCCCTCTTCGAGCGCTCGACGAGTGTCGGCTTTCCTGCGTGGTACACGCTCGAGGAACTCGGCGCTCGCCAGCGCGAGAGCGCGGCGGCCCTGCTCGAACGGCAGGCATTGTCCGACACACCGCCCCAAACGACCACGGTCGAGGTCGTGTTGATTGCGGAGACGGCAGCCGGCGAGGCGATTGGCTTCGTTTGGGTAAGGGTGGCGGTGGACCCTTTCACGCAGCAGCCGGTGGGCCACGTCGAGGATCTCGCGACGGTGCCGGGGCATGAGGGGAAGGGCGTGGGGAGCGCGCTCATGGCCGCGGCGGAAGATTGGGCGCGGGGCCGCGGACTGTCGGCGCTGACGCTCCACGTGTGGCCTGCGAACACGCGCGCTCGCGCGCTCTATGCGCGGCACGGATTTGATGAGGAGAAGATTCGAATGAGGAAGGTCCTCTGAGGGCTGCCATTCGAAACAGCAAAGCCCGATCCCCATTCTCGGGGATCGGGCAGAAAGCTCCTTCCGAGCTTTCCAAGCGCCAGGAGCGGGACTCGAACCCGCGGCCTCGCCGTTGACAGCGGAGTAACCCTGATCATCACTGCCGTTGCCGGAGAATACCGACCAAGGTGTTTTTTCGCGCTCTACCCCTGAGCTATCCTGGCATCTATCGTCTCTTGACTGTGCTTTGAAAACGCTCGCTCCTCGGGAGAAAATTGGCCGCGGGGTCTTTTTCGTACCCAAAACGAAGGAACCGCGAGCCTCACTGCCCGGGGAGCTTGCGCGCGAAGGAAACGAGGGGGAACCCGAACCCTTCGCGGTACCAGGAGCGGGATTCGAACCCGCGACCACGTCCTTTAATGGAAGTAACCCTGGCCATCACTGCCGTCACCGGAGAAAACCGGCCAAGGTGTTTTACGTGCTCTACCACTGAGCTATCCTGGCGTCTTCGTGTTCCCCCCTTGAAGCAGGTGGCGTGCCAAGCCGGCCAGGACCCCACAAAGAGCCGCCTCAGAGCGGATTTTTGGGGTCCTGGTCGCAAAGGTCGTCGGGTGCCTGGGAGGCGTATTATCCAGAGGGATAAAGACTATCCTGTATGCTCAAACGTGGGGACGGGGTGTGGAACGACCCGCATGGCAGTAGAGCTCGACGAGTTCCTCGCAGGCGGGGCCTGCCGTCGCCGGGACAGGGTGTTCGAAACGACAACGCCCGATCCTCATTGCGAGGATCGGGCGGAATGTCTGCGCACGTGGTCGGGGTAGAAATGAATGCCGGACATTGTGTTTCTGACCGGCGATGGATTCGTGCGTCCGTGCTTTACCGGCGGAGGCTTCTTGGGTAGGGTCGGCGCACCGGCCAGTCCGGACTTAGGTAAGGAGCTTCAATGCGAATGAAAAACTTGACCCACGCGCTCGCTCTGGCGTTCACCCTCGCCCTCACGGCCCTGATCGGCGTGGGGTGTAGCTGCGACGAGGACGAATTCAATGGCAAGGAGGCTTGCCAGAAGCTCGTCGACGCGGTGAACGGCGTGCTCGCAGGGTGCAACGAGCCTCCGGTCGGGGAAGCCGAGGTCTGCGGGTACGGGACCGACTCGTGCAGCGAGGTCGCTTATTGCAATCCGAAGGTGGACGTGGAGGCGTGCGTGAAGCGGATCCAGCAGCAGTCGTGCCTGGACGTCAAGACCGCGGTGGTGAGCCTGTCCGAGTGCGAGGACCTGCAACGCAACATTGCCGCGTCTTGCGGACCAAAGAGCGGCGGCTACGAGGGAGATGACGACTGAAAACGGAGGCGCCGCTGTAGCGCGGTTCTTGACGCCCCTCGCATGAAAAACGCACGCTCCTCGGGAGAAAACTGGCCGCGGGGTCTTTTTCGTACCCAAAACGAAGGAACCGCGAACCTCACTGCCCGAGGAGCTTGCGCGCGAAAGGAACGAGGGGGAACCCGAGCCCTTCGCGGTACCAGGAGCGGGATTCGAACCCGCGACCACGTCCTTTAATGGAAGTAACCCTGGCCATCACTGCCGTCGCCGGAGAATACCGGCCAAGGTGTTTTTACGTGCTCTACCACTGAGCTATCCTGGCGTCTTCGTGTTCCCCTTTGAAGCAGGCGGCGTGCCAAGCCCGTCTGGACCCCACGATGGCTCGTTTCGGAGCGGATTTGGTGACCTGGTTCGCCAAGGACGGCCCGCGCCCGGAGGAGAGGCTAGCCCAGAGGATAAAATTTATCTCTGGGGATCAATGTTCGATGCCACGCGCATGCTGGTACGCGTGGACGATGTGGTTCACGATCGCCTCGACCCCGACGCCCTTCGTCGCTTGCGTGAAGACCATGGGCCCGCCGCCCCGGATCGCCTTGGCGTCACGCTCCATGACCCCGAGATCGGCGCCCACCGCGCTCGCGAGGTCCGTCTTGTTGATGACGAGGAGGTCCGACTGCGTGATTCCGGGGCCGCCCTTGCGCGGGACCTTGTCGCCGCCAGCGACGTCGATCACGTAAATGATGTAATCGGCGAGCTCCCGGCTGAAGTTCGCCGCGAGATTGTCCCCGCCGGACTCGATGATCAAAAGCTCCGGCTTGTGCCGCGTCGAGAGCTCTTCGAGGGCGAGGAGGTTCGCGGTGATGTCCTCGCGGATCGCCGCGTGCGGGCATCCGCCCGTCTCCACGGCACGGATGCGATCCGTCGGCAATGCGTTGTTGCGAATGAGAAATTCGCCGTCCTCGCGGGTAAAGATGTCGTTCGTGACGACGGCCAGGCTCATGCGATCCCAGAGGGCCCGGCAGAGCGCGAGCACGAGCGCCGTCTTGCCGCTGCCGACCGGCCCGCCGATTCCGACCGTGAAGGCACGCTCATCGAAGTCGCGCACGAGCGGGCGGTCGCGCTCGTCGAAGCGCCCCGGGTGCGCCATGGGTTCGTGCGTGTGTCCGTGATCGTGCCCGTGTCCGTGGGAATGGCCGTGCATGCTTCTCTCCGGAAATTCAGCTCGAAAAGAGACGCGAGTAGAGCCGGTCCTGGTGGCCCTGGAAGAGGTCGACGAGCGGCGCGGTCGTCGTGAGGTCTTCTTCCCCCCGCATTGCGTGCCGGGAGAGGACCGCGAGGACCGAGCCCGTGAGGCGATGCTGCAACGCCTGCGCCTCCAGCGGGCCGAGGAGGCTCAAGCGCACGGCGCTCGAGACGAGGCCCCGGAGGTGCAAGAAAAGAAAGAGTCGCTGGGCTTCGTCGCGCTCGAGCCCGAGCAGCGCCGAGACCGCGCCGAAGACGGGCGCAAAATGCCCGCAAAACGATTCGTCCTCGCGAGCGCGCACGCGGAGCTCCCGGAGGGACGCGATGCCGAACGAATGCGCCGCCGCCGCGAGCCACGCCCGCCCTTGCGCGCGGCTCGCCCGGTTCGAAACGTGGTTCGTCAGGAATGCATCGTGGCGTCGATCGAGATCGGAAAGCCTTTTCGGCGAGGCGTGGGCGGCCGTGACGATCGGCAGGGCGCCTGCGCCCGCTTGCTCCAGGTTGTGCAGGAGGAATCGTTCGAGGCTCGAAGGCCCCGTGATTTCCCCGAGCTGCGCCGCCGCTTCGAGCCCGCCGGAGTGCGCGAATCCGCCCGCCGGAAAGGCCGAGTCGGCGAGCTGGAGGACGAGGAGCGAGAGGGCCATGCGCGCGGACGCTCAGAACAGGAAAAACCTTTGCGCGAGCGGCAAGACCGTCGCGGGCGCGCACGTGAGGCGCACGCCGTCCGCCGTCACCGCGTACGTCTCCGGATCCACGGTGATGCGGGGCATGGCGTCGTTCAGGCGCATGTCCTTTTTGCCGAGCGCGCGGCATCCACGCACGGCCTCGATACGTTTGTCGAGGCCATACGAGGCCGCGACGCCGGATTCGATTGACGCGCCGCTCACGAACGCAATCGCGGCGCGGCCCGGCGCGCGGCCGAAGCTCGCGAACATCGGCCGCATGCGCACCGGCTGCGGCGTGGGGATCGAGGCGTTCGGATCGCCCATCTGCGCCCACGCAATGACGCCGCCCTTGATCACGATTTCGGGTTTGGCCCCGAAGAAGGCCGATCGCCACAAGACAAGGTCCGCGAGTTTGCCGACCTCGACCGAGCCGAGAAGGTGCGAGGCCCCGTGCGCGACGGCCGGGTTCATGGTGTATTTGGCGACGTACCTGCGCACGCGAAGATTATCGTTGTCGCCGCGCTCCTCCGCGAGCCGCCCGCGCTCCTTGCGCATCTTGTCGGCCGTTTGCCAGGTGCGCGTGATGGTCTCGCCGACCCGGCCCATCGCCTGCGAATCGGAGGAAACGATCGAGATCGCGCCCATGTCGTGGAGAATGTCCTCCGCGGCGATCGTCTCGCCGCGAATACGTGATTCCGCGAAGGCGACGTCCTCGGGGATGCTCCGGTCGAGGTGGTGACAGACCATGAGCATGTCGAGGTGCTCGTCGAGCGTGTTCACCGTGAAAGGACGCGTGGGGTTCGTCGACGAGGGGAGCACGTTCGGCTCGCTGCACACACGAAGAATGTCCGGGGCGTGCCCGCCGCCCGCGCCTTCGCTGTGATACGTGTGGATCGAGCGACCCTTGAACGTCGCAATCGAGTGCTCGACGGCCGCGCTCTCGTTGAGCGTGTCGGTGTGAATCGTCACCTGCACGTCGTATTGCTCGGCCACGGAGAGGCACGAATCGATGGCCGCGGGCGTCGTGCCCCAGTCCTCGTGTAGCTTGAGCCCGATCGCGCCGGCCTGGATCTGCTCGTGCAGGCCCTCGGGCTTGGACGAATTGCCTTTTCCGGTGAATCCGAAATTCAGCGGCAGCCCGTCGGTTGCCTCCAGCATCATGCGGAGATGATACGCGCCCGGGGTGCAGGTCGTCGCGTTCGTCCCCGTGGCCGGGCCGGTGCCGCCGCCGATCATCGTGGTGATCCCCGAGGCGATCGCCTCGTCGCATTGCTGCGGGCAGATGAAATGAATGTGCGTGTCGACCCCGCCCGCCGTCACGATAAGTCCCTCGCCCGCGATGGCCTCGGTCGTCGGGCCAAACACCATCCCCGGCGTGACGCCGGCCATGACATCGGGGTTCCCCGCCTTTCCGATCCCCGCGATGAGGCCGTCCTTGATGCCGATGTCGGCCTTGTAAATGCCCGTCCAGTCGACGACGACGACGTTCGTGATGACGCAATCGAGGGCGTCACGCTGGGCGGCACCCGCGCGCTGGCCCATTCCGTCACGAAGAACCTTGCCGCCGCCGAACTTGCACTCGTCGCCGTAGACGGTGAAGTCCTTTTCGATCTCGATGATCAGATCGGTGTCGCCGAGCCGGACCCGGTCTCGGGTGGTCGGGCCGAAGATCTCGGCGTAGGTGCGTCGGTCGATGGTGCGGGGCATGGCGTCCTCCGAGCGAATCGAGTCAGCCTTCGATTTCGTGGGCGAAGCCGAGCGCGCGGACGCGCTCCATCGCGCGGGCGAGGCCTTCGGGGCTCACCGGTCCGTCGGCGAGGGCATTTCCACCCCGAATGACCCGCTCGCCGGCGATCTCCACGAGCGCGACCGTTTTCGTCTCGCCCGGCTCGAAGCGCACGGCAGTGCCCGCCGGGATGTCGAGCCGCCGGCCATAGGCTTTCTCGCGGTCGAAGCGCAGGTACGGGTTCGCCTCGATGAAATGGTAATGGCTGCCGACCTGGATCGGGCGGTCGGCCAGGTTCGTGACCCGGAGCGAAATCGAGGAGCGGCCCTCGTTGAGCACGATCGTCCCTTCCGCGGGCAGGATTTCCCCCGGCGTGGGCCCGCTCGGCGCTGCAGTGAAGAGCGAACGATCGGGCACGGGGAGGAAGCTCCCGTAAAGGGCCAGGCCGAGGTCGCCGTGCTCGGCGGCAATGGGGTGGTGAACCGTGACGAGCTTCGTTCCGTCGGGGAACGTGCCCTCGACCTGCACTTCGGTCACGAGCTCCGGCACGCCCTCCATGACCTGATTGCGTCCGAGCAGCTTGCGCCCGAGGTCCATGAGCTCCTCGACACGCCGGCCATCCCGGATGAATTCGAGGAGCTGCGTGGCGATGAGCGCGACGCTCTCCGGCACGTTGAGCCGTGCGCCGCGGGCGAGGCGCTTCTGCGCCAGAAAACCGGCATTGTGAAGGAGCAGCTTATCAAGCTCGCGCGGAGAAAGATGCATGGCTTCACCGGGAGCCCCCCTGCCCAAGCTCCTGGTTACACCATCACGACGCGACGCGTCAAGTTTGTTTTTGGGGCGCTACCATTTTCTTGCCCAGGGGTCGTCGCCGAGCAGCGGGACGAGGAACGCGAGGGAAACGCGGAGGAACGCGGCGACTGGCTCAGGCTCCTCGCCGGCCACGCGGAGCACGGCGCCTCCGGGGATGGGGCTCGCGGTCGCGAGCAGGCGGCTTCGTACGTGATCCGGCGGGCGGACGGGCGCGCGTGTGGTGTCTTCAATGAGGGCGGTCGCCGCCGCCTCGACCCGGGGGCCGACGAGGATGGCCGTCGTGTACACGTCGAATCGACCCATGCGTTCGGCGATCGAGGATTCGGGCGTGTCCTCGAGCGTGAGCGCGTCGAGCACGAGGAGCCGGTTTTCCTGGACAACCTCGGTGGTGGTCCGATACGAGGTAAATCGATACCGCTCGCCCCGCGCCGCGCGGCCCGAGACGAGACCATCGACGAGGACGAGGGAGGCGCCGGGCAGAAGCTCGATACGCTGGCGCTGCTGATAGATCGCGCCGGCAAAAGGACAAACCGGATCCGGGAGCGAGGCGAAGAGGGCGTCCTCTCCGACCGAGACCAACAAGGTTTGGCGGGAACATCCACCACGTTCGCTCTTGTAGACCTTGGTGGAGGCCTGCGTGGCGCAGAGCGTCGTCGCGCCGGGGCCGATGCGGACATCGAGCGTGATGGCGTCGCCTTCGAGCAGGCCGCCGCCAAAGGTCGACGCATAGGCCCAGACGGAGGGGCCGCGCGGGCGCGGGACGAGGAGCTTGAGCGGCGCCGAGGCACGCGCGCTGAGGACCGTGGACGCAGCGGCGACGCGCTCGACGACGAGCGATCCGGCACCGGGAACGGTGACCGAGGCGGGCAGCGTGAAGCCAGGCCGGTCCATGGCGAGAGAATAGCAATGGCACCGAGTGGCCTCGGGCGTCAAGCGCATTACGACAGCAAATCGGGCGGCGCGGGCGAGGTTTCGCCTGGGCGGATCCTTCTTCCTCCTCGCGACGGGATTGACGTCCCGGGTGTGGCCTGTACCATCGGCGGCTCGGAGGCGATGGATGCAGGCGAGGCGGCTTCTGCTCAAGGACGGGGTACAGACGGAGGCGGTCCGGCAATTCGCGCAGGGCAACTGGTTTCTGTGGAACCGGATCGAGCCGCTCGACCATCAGCCGCTCGTCTACGAGTGGGCGACGCCCGCGAGCGATTGCCGCATCCGATACGTGGACGATCATCGGCTGGGGCTCAAGTGGTTCGACGTGGAGGGGCCGCGGTGCGAGGCCACGATCGAGCTCATCCGGCGGAGCCTGCCGGTGTACGAGCGCGCCGAGATTCTAACGCTTTGCAGCGAAGCGCGGACGGAGGCCGAGGGGATCTGGGCGGCGTACAAGCTCGCGGTGACGGCCGGGCCCACGTTCGATCCGGAGCTCTTCGGCTGCTTCGGGGATCTCGCGAATCACCGGGATGCCGGCGTGAGGCGGGCGGCGATTTACGCGATGGAGCAGGCGCGGTGGCGCGAGTTCGCCGGGATCGCTGAGCCGATGGCGGAGGATGATCCGCACGAAGACGTGCGAGCGCGGGCCGCGGCGCTCGTGCGAGCTTTGCAATGAGGCGGGTCGCCGCCCTCGGGGGATTCCTCACGCTCGCGGCGGGATGCGCCGCGCCGACGGTCCCGACTGCGCCCGCGCTGTTCGTCGTGACGAACGGCATCGGGAGCGGCGAGATGCGGGTCTCGATGCCGAAAGAGGGATGCGGGGTCGATTGCCTGGGCGTGATGGGGAAAGGCGCGGCGTTGCGGATCATCGGGCACCCGCACCCGGGGTCGCGCTTCGATGGTTTTTCCGGGCCGTGCACCGGGCGAATGCCGTGCGTCCTGCCGTTCGATCGGCAGCGATGGGTCGCGGCCTCGTTCAGCGACGCGGCCGCGCGGTACGATCGTCCCCTCGGCGACGGCCGTTTCTTCGTCTCGTCGCCGCGCGCGGTTGCGCTCGACAAGGGCGGGGGCGGGGCCGTGGTCGGGGTCCGGGATGCCTGGCTCGGGCGGTTCGATCGCGAGGGGCAAAAGGCCTGGGACCTGGCCGGGGACAACAGGGCCGTGACGGCCGTCGTCTTCGACGCGGCGTCCGATATCGTGGCTGTTGGGGGAGCCCGCGTCGAGAAGCGCGGGGCATCGGGCGGCCCGCTTTGGGTGTTCGATTTCGAATGGGGATCGAAGGCGACGGACGTGGCGGTGGACGCGGCCGGAGACATTTATGTCGTGGGGACGTTCGCGGGGGTCGTGAAGGTAGGAAAGCAGAGGCTCGAAAGCGCGGGCGGGCTCGACGTGTTCGTCGCACGCATTTCGCCCGAGGGAAAGCCGATCGAAGCGCTCCGGATGGGGGGCCCAACGGACGAGCGCGAGCCTCGGATCGCGACGGAGGGGTCGTCGGCGGTCCATGTCGCGTACGTCGCGGGTGGGCTCGAGGATGAATTCAAAAGGCCGGATTGCGGCGCCGCGCGGATCGTCTCGTTCGCGCCGTTCGGGCAGAAGGCGTGGGAGGCGCCGATCGAAGGCAAGGCGCGCGTCGAAGTGCTCCGGACGACGACGGGCGGCGAGGTCGTCGCGGCCGGTCGATTCGCCGACGGGATCAAGCTCGCGGGAATGGCGCTTCGGTCGAACGGGGGCAACGACGCGATGGTCGTGAAGCTCGATCGGAATGGCGGAGCCCTGTGGGCGAAGTCTTTCGGCGGGACGAGGAATGACGAAGTGTCGGCCCTGGACGTGGATTCGAGCGGCCGTATCGCGCTTTTCGGGACGTTCGAGGCCGAGATGAAGGTTTCCGGGACGACCCTCCAGGCGAAGCGGATTCGCCGCACGTGGCAGCATGGAATGTCGTTCGACGGGACCACCCTCGACGCGTGGTTCTCGGTGCTGTCGCCCGAGGGAGAGGTGCGCTCGGCCAAGGCGTTTGGCGGATCCGGAAACGATTTTGCGCTGGCGGTCACGTGGGCCGAGGGCGGCGACGTGGTCCTGCTCTTCGATCAAGAGGAGCTCTCGGTGAGTTCCGAGGGGTATGGGCCTGGTTCGAGTCTCCAGCGGAGGCTCGTGCGCAGGCCCGCCGAGGCGCCCTGATCAGGGGAAGAAGGCGGCCCGGGAAAACCAGGCCGTCATGGCGAGGCCCAGGACCACGATGCCCCGGCGCAGTTTGTCGGGGTCGATGCGTTGCGAGAAACGCGCGGAGAAATAACCGCCCGCAATGGCGCCGGCCATGACGGCGAAGCCGGGGACGAGCCAGAGCAAGCCCTCGCCGAGGAAAAACATCGAGGCGACGAGGTTGATGGCCACGCCGAGCCAGGCCTTCATCGCATTGAGCTCGTGCAGCGTGCCTTCGATGAAGAGGCCAAAAACGGCGAGCATGACGATGCCCATTCCGGCCCCGAAATACCCGCCGTAGACGGCGACCAAAAATTGCAGAAAGACCCCGAGCGCCACGGGGACGCGGGCCTTCTTGCCGAGCACGGCCTTGCGAATGCGCGCCTGGAAGGCGAGGAGCAGCGTGGCGGTGAGGACGAGGAGCGGGACGACGAAATCGAAGAGGCGCTCGGGCGTGTGCGTGAGGAGCCACGCACCGAAGAGCGCGCCCGCGATCGTGGGGGGCACGAGGTAACGTAAATGGGATTTCGTGCGCGCGAGCTGGTCGCGGAAGCCAAAGGCGCTGGCGAGCGCGCCGGGCCAGAGGGCGACCGAGTTCGTGGCATTCGCGGCGAGCGGGGGGACGCCGAACGCGACGAGGACCGGAAAGGAGACGAGGGAGCCGCCGCCGGCGACGGCGTTGATCGACGACGCCACGAAGCCCAAGACGAAGAGGGCCGCGAGCGCGAGCGGGTTCTGGCCGGAAAAACCGAGGTCCTGGGAGACGAGCGGCATGAAAGGGTCCTCGGATCGGATTCAGGAAGCGCGTCCGCTCGCGGTTTGCCAGTCGAGTCCGAAGCGGGCGAGGTATTTGCGCAATCGATCGGCGTCGTTGACCGTGGTGCGCTCCTTGCGCGATTCGGCGAAGAGCGTGCGGCCCGCCTCGCTGAGGGTGCGCGAGGCGCGGCAGACGCACAAGACCTCTTCGAGCTGGGCGCGGTCGAATCGATCGAGCTTCGCTCCCGCCTCGGAGCCGAGGACCTCGGCGAGGATGTCGCCGCCGCCGACGGAGCTTCCATTTGGCAGGTGAATGCGGCCGCTCGTCCAGGAGAGCTCCAATCGCTCGATCTCCTCGGCGACGATCTCCTTCGTGATGCGTCCGCCGTGCGCGAGCGTGGCCATGCGGGTGACGGAGGCGTTGAGGTCGCGGAAATTGCCGCTCCAGAGCGCACGCGGGGATACGGCGAATTCGAGGAAGGCTTCCCGTGCGGCCCGGTTCATGGTGACGTTCACGCCGAGGAGGCGCGAGGCGAGCTCGAGCTCGTAATCGAGGTTCGGCTCGATGTCCTCGGGGCGCTCGCGCAAGGCCGGGAGGCGGAACGTCCAGAGGTTGATACGGGCGTATAGGTCCTCGCGAAAATCGCCGCGCGCGGCCCGGGTGCCGAGGTCGCGGTTCGTGCCGGCGATGAGGAGGAAGTCACTCTTGACCTCCTGGTCCGCGCCGACCGGATAAAATGCCTTTTGCTCGATCGCGCGGAGGAGCATGGCCTGTTCGTCGAGGCCGAGCTCGCCGATCTCGTCGAGGAAGAGCAATCCGCCGTCGGCTTTGCGCAAAAGGCCCGGGCGATCGGCGACGGCGCCGGTGTATGCGCCCTTTTTGTGGCCGAAGAGCGTGGCCATGGCCGCGTCGCCGCGCAGCGTGGCGCAGTTGACCGGGACGAACTCGCCCTGGATCTGGCGCCGCGCTTTTTTGAGCTCGTAAATGCGCGCGGCGAGCTGGCTCTTGCCGGCGCCCGTGGGGCCCATGAGGAGCATCGGGGCGCGCGAGGCCTTGGCGACCTCCTCGACCCGCTCGATCAGGCGATTGAACGAGGCGTTTTTGGTATCGATGCCCGCCTTGAGAAAACTCTGGCTCTCGTGGCGCTCGCGGGAGAAGCGCGAGGCAATGCGGTCATAACGAGAGAGGTCGAGGTCCACGATGGAATACGTGCCCGGCCCGCCGCGGGTTTCCTTGCGCGGGGGCGAGGTCTGAATGACGCGGCCGGGGAAATAACGGGCCTCGGTCAGGAGGAAGAGGCAGATCTGCGCGACGTGGGTGCCCGTGGTGAGGTGGACGAGGTACTCCTCGCGCTCCGGCTTCCACGGATAGGCGCGCGCGATGTCGTGCAGGCCGGCATAAACCTCCTCGAAATCCCAGGCGTCCTTCCAGGTGACCGCGATTCGCTCGACGATCGTGTCGGGCGAGGCGTGGCGGACGTCCTCCTCGACCTGCGTAGCGAGCTCTCCAAATTTTTTTGGCTCGGCAAGCAAGACGAGGCGGCTCACGAGCAGGTCCTCGTGCTGGCAAAGCGCGACCGTGGGCCGCCAGCGCTCCCAACGCGCCGGGCCTTTGCCCGCGTCGAGCGAGGTGCCGAGGATGCCGAACACGACGAGAGGTCGAGAGGACATGGTAAGGTGGGCGACGGAATAGCACGTTCTTCGTCCCCCGTATCGGAATTTATCCAGGCGTCTATGAGCGGGCCCGAAAAAGGCCCCGGGAGCCAGGCACGCGGCGTGCTCTACCGGTCCGCGTCCACCCGTGACGTGAAAGGCAAGGCGACCATGAACGAGACGACCCACCAGACGTTCGAGACCGACGGCGTGCCGATCAAGGCCTGGACGCGCGGCGTGCCGTTCGAGACCGAGGCCGAAGAGCAGGTCCGGCGCCTGGCGACCCTGCCGTTCCTCCACAAGTGGGTCGCCGTGATGCCCGACGTGCACGCCGGGAAGGGCGCGACGGTCGGGAGCGTGATCGCGACGAACGGCGCGATCATCCCGGCAGCGGTGGGCGTGGACATCGGCTGCGGGATGATCGCGGTGGAGACGACGCTCACGGCGTCGCATCTCCCCGACGACCTGAAGGAGATCCGCAGCGCGATCGAGGCGGCCGTGCCGCACGGGCGCACGAACAACGGCGGGCCCGGCGATCGCGGCGCGTGGGGAGACGCGCCCGAGCGCGTGCAGAAGGCGTGGGCGGAGCTCGCGCCGGCCTACGAGGCGATCGTGAAGGAAAACCCGTCGATCGGGCGCGGGACGGCGATCGGGCACCTCGGGACGCTCGGGACGGGGAACCACTTCATCGAGGTCTGCCTCGATGAGCGCGACCACGTGTGGTTCATGCTGCACTCGGGTTCGCGCGGCGTGGGAAACCGCATCGGGAGCCACTTCATCGACCTCGCGAAGAAGGACATGAAGCGGTGGTTCATCCACCTGCCGGACGCGGATCTCGCCTACATCCCCGATGGAAGCGAGACGTTCGGCCAGTACTGGCGCGCGCTCGCCTGGGCGCAGGAGTTCGCGCGGACGAACCGCGCGTTGATGATGGAGGCGACGATCATGGCCGTGCGAAAGACGGGGCTTTTGCCGTCGTTCGAGCTCGCCCGCGAAGCCGTGAACTGCCACCACAACTACGTGTCGAAGGAGCACCACTACGGCAAGGACGTGTGGGTGACGCGCAAGGGTGCGGTGCGCGCAGGCGAGGGCGAGCTCGGGATCATTCCCGGGAGCATGGGTGCGAAGAGCTTTATCGTTCGTGGACTCGGGAACCGCGAGTCGTTCTGCTCGTGTAGCCACGGCGCGGGTCGGAAGATGTCGCGCACGGCGGCGAAGCGGGCGTTCTCGCTCGAGGACCACGCGCGCATGACGGCCGGGATCGAGTGCCGCAAGGACGAGGACGTGATCGACGAGACGCCCGGCGCGTACAAGTCGATCGACGATGTGATGCATGCGCAGCGCGACCTCGTCGAGGTCGTGCGCACGCTGCGACAAGTGGTGTGCGTGAAGGGGTGAGGGCGATGCTGACGCTGGATGGAGCAACGGGCGAGGGCGGAGGGCAGATCCTGCGCTCCTCCCTCGCCCTGTCGATGGTGACGGGTCAGGCGTTCCGGGTGCACTCGATCCGCGCAAAGCGGTCGAAGCCGGGGCTCATGCGTCAACACCTCGTGGCCGTGCGCGCGGCCGCCGAGGTGAGCGATGCGGTGCTCGCGGGGGACGAGATCGGCTCGACCGAGCTCGTGTTCAGGCCGGGCGCGGTGAAGCACGGGTCGTATCGGTTCGCGATCGGGAGCGCGGGGAGCGCGACGCTCGTGTTGCAAACGGTGCTGCCGGCGCTGCTCGCGACGGCCGGCAGCTCGTCGCTCGTGTTCGAGGGCGGGACGCACAACCCCATGGCGCCGCCCTACGATTTCGTGGAGCGCGCGTTCTTGCCGATCGTGCGGCGCATGGGCGCGAACGTCTCCGCGCGGATCGTGTCGTACGGGTTTTACCCGGCTGGCGGAGGTCGTGTGGAGGTGGCCGTGGAGGGCTGTCCGCGGCTCGCGGCTCTCTCGCTGCTCGATCGGGGCGAGGTGCGAAGAACGCAACTGCGCGCGCTCGTGTCGCAGATCCCGGGCACGGTCGGGGTGCGCGAGGTCGACGCGTTCCTCGCGGAGGTGCCGTGGGATCGATCGTGCGCGCGGCCCGAGGTCGTGAAGAACAGCCCGGGTCCAGGAAACGCGCTCGTGGCCGACGTGGAGAGCGAGCACGTGACCGAGGTTTTTACGGCGTTCGGCGAGCGTGGGGTGCGCGCGGAGGAGGTGGCTTCGAAGCTCGCGAAGGAGGTGAAGCGCTACCTCGCAGCGGGTGTGCCCGTGGGCGAGCATCTCGCGGATCAACTGCTCTTGCCGATGGCGCTCGGCGAGGGCGGGGCGTTTCATACGCTGTCGCCGTCGGGTCACACGCGGACGCAAGTCGAGGTGATCCGGACCTTCCTGGGAACGAAGGTGCGGATGGACGAGCGCAGCGCGGAGGAATGTGTGATCGAAGTGGAAGGCACGCGGCGGTAGGAGCGAGCGGACAGGCGCTCGGGCTCGTCACGCAAGGGAACGCTCGACAAAGCGGCCGTCCCCGGGCATGACGGGCACGTGCTGCGTCTGCTCGTGTCCCCCCGAAGCGAGGAGCGGCTCCGGGCCGCGGAGGTTTTCCTCGGGGAGGGGAAAGCCGACGCGATCGCGCTCCTGGTCGGTCCGTCGCGCGGGGCGGCGCTCGATCTCGCGGCGCGGGTGGGATCGTCGCGAGGCGCGATCTTCGGGCTGCATCGGCTGACGCTCGGGCAACTCGCAGCGCGCCTCGCCGCGCCGGAGCTCGCACGGCGGAGGCTCGCGCCGGCCACGCCGCTCGGCGTGGAGGCGGTGGTGGCGCGCGCGGTGGCGAGCGCGCTCGAAGCGGGCGCGCTCGGATATTTCGCGCCGGTCGCGCGGACGCCGAGCTTCGCGAGCACGCTCGCGGCGACGCTGAGCGAGCTGCGCATCGAGGGCATCGGGCCCGCGGAGATCCGAGGCGACGATCCGAGGAGTCGCGACCTGCGTGAGCTCGCGCGTCGTTACGACGAGCAGCGTGAGCGGGCGCGGATCGCCGATCGCGCGGAGGTGCTCGCGGCGGCGACGGTGGCCGTGCGCGAGGCGGACGAGATTCGAAGGGCGCGGCTGCTTTTGCTCGACGTGCCGATCACGTCGCGGCTCGAAGAGAGGTTCGTCGCGGAGCTCGTCGCCGCGGCGGAGAGCGCGTTCGCGACGGCGCCGACGGGCGATGATCGCGCAGTCGAGGCGCTCGCGGCGCTTGCTTCGGAGGTGGTGACGGATCGGAGCGAGCGGTCGCATTCGTCGCTCTCGCGGCTGCATCAATACCTGTTCGCCGCGGCGGAGCTTCCGGCCGCGGAGGCAGGCGACGACGTGTCGTTTTTCTCGGCGCCGGGCGAGGGGCGCGAGTGCGTGGAGATCACGCGACGGATCCTGGCGGAGGCACGGAGGGGCGTGCCGTTCGACGACATCGCGGTGTTCTTGCGGGCGCCGGACACGTACGCGTCGCTGCTCGAAAGCGCGCTGCGTCGTGCGAAGATCCCGGCGCATTTCGCGATCGGGGCCGCGCGGCCGGACCCCTCGGGGCGCGCGTTCCTCGCGCTGCTCGCGTGCCGCGCGGAGGACCTTTCTCCTCGGCGTTTCGCGGAGTACCTGTCGCTCGCGCCGATGCCGAAGGAGAGTGTCGCGGTGGAGGCGGCGCCGCGGGCCTTGCTTCCGCGGGCCGATCTCTTCGGCGCGCTGCTCGAAGGCGAGCCGTCGGCGAAGCGCATTCGAAGAGAGCAAGCGGCGGCGAGCGAGGGCGCGCGTGTGCCCGTGCGGTCGGCGCCGATCGGATGGGAGCGGCTGCTCACGAAGGCCTCGATCGTCGGGCGCAAGGAGCGCTGGGCCGAGCGGCTCGCGGCGCTCGGAAAGGCGTTCGAGCGAGAGCTAGCGCTTTTGCGACGGCGGGATCCGAGCTCGCCGCGGATCGAGACGGTGGAGCGTGAGATCGAGGCGCTCGGCGAGCTCACGCGGTTCGCGCTGCCGCTCGTGGATGCGCTCGCGGCGTTGCCCGAGCACGGGAGCTGGGGCGTGTGGATCGAGGAGCTCGGCCAGCTCGCGCGGATGGCGCTGGAGCAGCCGGAAGACGTGCTGTCCGCGCTCAGCGAGCTCGCGCCGATGGCGGAGCTTCCGGCGGTGTCGTTCGACGAGGTGCGGCGCGTGCTCGAAGGTCGGCTCGGGTCACGCGTGACGCCGCCGTCGGGGAGGCGGTACGGCGCGGTGTTCGTCGGGACGCCCGAGCTTGCACGCGGTCGCTCGTTCGCGGTCGTGTTCGTCCCCGGCCTTGCGGAGCGGCTGTTCCCGGAGGCGCCGCGCGAGGATCCGATCCTGCTCGACGCGGATCGGCGTGCGATCTCGAAGACGCTGCGGGCGCAGGCGGATCGGAGCCGCAACGAGAGGTTGCTTCTGCGTTTGTCCGTGGGCGCCGCGCGGGAGCGGGTGCATCTTTCGTATCCACGTGTCGAGGTGGCGGCGGGACGGCCGCGCGTGCCTTCATTTTATGGGCTCGACGTGCGGCGCGCGACGACGGGGACGTTGCCCGATCACGACGCGCTCGAGCGAGACGCGGCGGGCGCTGCGGGCGCGCGGCTCGCGTGGCCCGCGCCGGCCGAGCCCGAGGATGCGATCGACGATGCCGAGCACGACCTCGCGATGCTGGGGCGGCTCTTGCACGGAGGCGAGGAGGCCGAGGCGGCGGGGCGCGCGCAGTACTTGCTCGACCTGAATCCGCACCTCGCGCGGTCGCTCCGCGCGCGGTCGGCGCGGTGGGACAAACCCGTCACGCATCATGATGGCATCGTGCGCAAGACCGCGGCCACGGCGGCCGTGCTCGCGGCGAACCGCCTGCGCGTGCGGCCGTATGCGGTGACGGCGCTCGAGAAGTTCGCGGCGTGCCCGTATCGATTCTTGCTGGCGGCGATCCATCGGTTGCCGGCGCGCGAGCGGCGTGGCTCGCCGGACAGGCTCGATCCGATCTCGCGTGGCGTGCTCTTTCACCGCGTGCAAGCCGAGACGCTCGCGGCGCTGGAGCGGGAAGGGGCGCTGCCGTTCGGCCCGGAAGGTTTGTCGCGAGCCCAGGCGGTGCTCGACGAGCGGCTCGACGCGGCGGCGCGCGAGCACGAGGAGCGCACGCTGCCGCCCGTGGAGAGCGTGTTCCGCGACGAGATCGAGCGTGCGCGGGTGGAGCTTCATGCGTGGCTCGCGCGCGTGGCCGATCAGAGCTGGCTCGTGTGGCCGGTGCGGTACGACCTCGCGTTCGGGTTGCCGCCGCACGAGCATGAAGATCCACGCAGCGTGGCTGAGGCCGCGGTGATCGAAGGACAGTACTTGCTGCACGGCGCGATCGACGTGGTCGAGCGGCACGCGGCGACGGGGCATGCGCGCGTGACCGACGTGAAGACGGGGGCGAACTTCGCGCGGCCGGGGCTCGTGATCGACGGCGGCGAGGTGCTGCAGCCGGTGCTCTACGGCCTCGCGTACGAGGCGGTGTGGAAGGAGCCGGTGACGGACGCGAGTTTGTCGTTCTGTACCACGCGCGGCGGGTATGTAGAGCATGTGATCGAGCTCGACGAGGCCGCCCGCGCGAAGGCCGTCCAGGTGCTCTCGCTCGTGGACGAGGCGATCGACAAAGGGTTTTTCCCGCCCGCGCCGAGGCCGGGTGCGTGTGACACGTGCGGCTACAGGCTCGTGTGCGGGCCGCATGAAGAGAGGCGCGCGGCGCGCAAGGACGAGTCTTCGCTCGACGGCGGCGCGTTGTTCACGCGGCTGCGGATGCTCCGAGGTGAGCCGTGACCGAGAGCGCGTTCGTGTTCGAGGCGCCGCAAGGCGAGGGGCTCGCCGACGCGGAGGCGCGCGCGCTCATCCGCGGCGCGCTCGGGCGCACGATGATCGTCGAGGCCGCGGCCGGCACGGGCAAGACGACCGAGCTCGTGCTGCGCATGGTCGCCGTGCTCGCCGAGGGGCGCGCGGAGATCGAGGAGATCGTCGCGGTCACGTTCACCGAAAAAGCGGCCGGCGAGCTGAAGCTGCGGCTCCGCAGCGGAATCGAGCGCGCACGCAGGCTCGCCCCGGATGAGGCGCAACGCGCGAACCTGGAGCGCGCGCTCGCGCATCTGGAGGAGGCGCGGATCAGCACGATCCATGGGTTTTGCGCCGACCTTCTGCGCGAGCGTCCCGTGGAGGCGGGCGTCGATCCAGCGTTCCGCGTGATGACCGAGGCCGAGGCGGATCGACGCTACGGCGAGGCGTTCAGCAGGTGGCTCGAACAGATCCTCGGTCGCCCGCCCGAGGGCGTTCGAAGGCTCTTGCGGCGGCGCGAGCACGGACCCGGGCCGATCGAGCGGCTGCGCCGCGCCGGTCAGGAGCTCATCGCCTGGCGGCATTTCACCGCGCGCTGGCAGCGGCCTCCGTTCGATCGGGATCGCGCCCTCGACGCGATCCTCGCGGAGATGACCGCGTTCGCCGAGGCGAGCGAGGGCGCGCTCCACGCGAACGATCCGCTGCACCGCGACACCGAGCCGGCCCGCGCGCTCGTCATGCGTCTGCGCGCCGAGGGCGAGCATCACTGGGATCGTGACGAGATCGAGGCCGAGCTCTGCGCGCTCAGCAGGCAGCGCGACTTCATGCGCCCGCGCCGCGGCGCCGGATCCCGCTACGGCGCGCACACGACGCGGGCCGATCTGCTCGCGGCGCACGGCGCGCTCGTGGCCTCGCTCGAACGATTCCAGCGCGAGGCCGACGGCGATCTCGCGGCGCTCTTGCAGGACGAGCTTGGCGCGCTCGTCGCGACGTACCAGGCGCGCAAGGCCGAGGTGGGCGCGCTCGACTTCGAAGATCTGCTCGTCTGCACACGGGACCTCGTGCGTGATCAGGGCGAGGTGCGCCGCGGTTTTCAGGAGCGTTACCGCTGCATCTTCGTCGACGAGTTCCAGGATACGGACCCGCTCCAGGCCGAGATCCTCATGCTGCTCGCGGCCGACGATCCGAGCGTCCGCGCGTATCGCGACGTGCAGCCCGTGCCCGGAAAGCTCTTCCTCGTCGGCGATCCGAAGCAGGCGATCTACCGGTTTCGCCGGGCTGATCTTTCGGTCTACGAGGAGGTCAAAGAACTGCTCGTCCGGCGCGGCGCGCTCTTCGTGGAGCTCAGCACGAGCTTCCGATCGGTCCCCAGCATCCAGAAGCTCGTGAACACCGCGTTCGCGCCGGTGATGGTGGGGGATCGCGAGGCGCTCTCCGCGCGCTACGTGCCGCTCCGGCCCGCGCGCAAGGCGATCGCGGGGCAGCCGTCGATCGTGTGCGTGCCCGTGCCCGAGCCCTACGGCAAGCAGCGGCTCACCTCGGCCGCGGTCGAACAAAGCGTGCCGGCCGCGGTGGGCGCGTACCTCGACTGGCTGCTGCACGAGAGCGGCTGGAAGGTGACCGAGCGGGATCAACCAGGAGAATTCGTTCCCGTCGCGCCGCGGCACGTTTGTCTGGTCTTCCGGCGCTTCGAGAGCCACGGCGAGGACGTCACGCGCGCTTACGTCGAGGCCCTCGAAGCGCGCGGCATCCCGCACGTGCTCGTCGGCGGAAAGTCGTTTTACGCCCGCGAGGAGGTCGAGACGATGCTCGCGGCGCTGCGCGCGATCGAGCGGCCCGAGGACGAGCTCGCGGTGTTCGCGACGCTGCGCGGATCGCTCTTCGCCGTCGGCGACGAGGCGCTGCTCGAGTACCGCTTCACCTACGGGAAGCTTTCCCCCCAGCGAATCCCCGAGACGCCGCTTCCGCCGCATCTTGCGCCGATCGGCGCGGCGCTTTCGCTGCTCGCGCGGCTCTCCGAGGGGCGGAACGCGCGGCCGATCGAGACCACGGTCGCCGAGCTCTGCGACGCGACCCGCGCCTGCGTGGGGTTTGCCCTGCGTCCCTCGGGCGAACGCGCGCTCGCGAACGTGCTGCACATCGCCGAGCTCGGGCGCGCGTACGAGGCTTCGGGAGGTACGTCGTTCCGCGCGTTCGTCGAGCAACTCGAAGAGGACGCGGAGCGTGGTCGCGCGCCCGAGGCGCCGATCCTGGAAGAGGGCGGCGACGGCGTGCGCATCATGACGGCGCATCGGGCCAAGGGCCTCGAATTCCCGGTCGTCGTGCTCGCCGATGTGACCGCGCGGCTCGGCGCGCAAGCCGTGAGCCGCTACGTCGACGCCTCGCGCTCGCTCTGCGCGCTCCGCCTCGGCAGCGTCGCGCCCTGGGATCTCGTCGAGCACGAAGCGCTTGAAATGCGCCGCGACGAGGCCGAAGGCACGCGGCTCGTGTACGTGGCTGCAACCCGCGCGCGTGACCTCGTCATCGTGCCGGCCGTGGGCGACGATCCACGTTTCCCCGAGCAATCGTGGATCGGGCCGATCCATGCGGCGATCGCGCCTCCTTCGGGCGCCGAGCCTTCTGCCGAAGCGGCGCCGGGTTGCCCGCCGTTCGGCGACGATACGGTTTTGTCGCGGCCCGAGGGGCTTTCACGCGGGCCGGCAACGGTTTGTCCGGGCGGATATCGTTTGCCCGGGGGGCATGACGTCGTGTGGTGGGACGTGACGCGCCTCGACCTCGAACGCGAGCCTGCGTTCGGCGTGCGCCGCGAGGACATGCTGCGCAAGGACGCGCCCGTCGGCCGCGTGGAAGAGGACCTCGAGACGTATCGACGCTGGGTCCGGGAGCGCGCGGCCGATCGCGAGCGCGGCGCGCGGCCGCTGTACAAAGTCCAGACGGTCACCGAGCGGGCCGAGACCTCGAACGAAGCACCCGCCCTCGACGTGCCGATCCTCGATGTCGGTCGGGAGGCGGGCCGACCGGGGGGAGCTCGCTTCGGCGAGCTCGTGCATGCCGTGCTCGCGCAAGTGCCGCTCTCGGCCAAACGGGACGTCGTGGAGCAAGCGGCGGCGCTCGCGGCGCGGCTCTTCGGCGCGACCGAGATCGAGGAGGCGGCAGCCGTGCGCGCGGTGGTCCTCGCGCTCGCTCATCCGGTGATCGAGAGGGCGCGCGCGGCCGAGACGCGCGGCGAATGCCGGCGAGAGACGCCGCTCAGCTTGATGGCCGAGGACGGGACGCTGATCGAGGGCATCGTCGATCTCGCGTTTCGCGAGCCGAGCGGCTGGACTGTGGTGGATTTCAAGACCGACCGCGAGATCGACCGCGCGGGGCCCGTGTATCGACGGCAGGTTTCGCTTTATGCGACGGCGATCGGCCGGGCGACCGGGGAGGCGTGCGCGGCGATTTTGTTACGGGTTTGAGGGGTCTTCCTCGGACGCCGGATGCTCGCCGCAGTCGGCGTCGTGGTGGATTCTGAACCCGTGCATCAGCGTGATTGCAGCGGATCCAGCACATGTACGGAGCGCCGAAGCAGGCGCGCCGGCGTGGCGTTGGCGAGACGCGCGCGCTCGGCCCTCGCCGAGGCGCCTCGGGGGCACTAGATTCCAGGCATGACGCCCCTCCTCAAGCGCGCGCTCGATCAGGCGGCGGTTTGGCATCAGGGACAGAAACGCAAGTACCCCGGCGTCGACGTGCCGTACGTCAGCCATCTGGCCGGTGTCGCGATCCTCCTCGCCAAGCATGGCTTCGACGAAGAGGTCATCGCGGCAGGCGCGCTGCACGACGCCATCGAAGACACCGGCGCGACAGCCGAGGAAATCGCGCGGCTCTTCGGGCGCCGCGTTGCCGATCTGGTCCTCGCCGTGACCGAGCCAGCGAAGTCCTTCGCCTGGGAGGAGCGCAAGCAGCGCTATCTCGAGCAATTCGCGAAGAACCCCTGGGACGCCCAGGCCATCACCATTGCGGACAAGATCGACAACTTCCAATCGATCGTCGTCTGCGCGAGCACCCACGGCGACCCCTGGCCCATGTTCCGCCGCGGCCGCGACACGCAAATCGCCGGCTTCCGTGCGCTGCGCGAGCGCATCCTGCGCCTGCCGCCGCACGCGTTGATCGACGAGTTCGAACGCGCCTTCGCCGACGTCCTCGCCGCCCCGGCCGGCGCCGCCCTCGAACATCGCTCGGCCTGAACACCCGGGGTCTGTGATATGTGCGGATCGCCCGGCCGCTCGCGCGCTCCGGGCCCCACGAGAGGAGGTAGCGCGATGAAGAAGACCCTCGGCTTGTTGATGGCGGCGGGCATGCTCGGCGGCTGCTCGTACGGCGGCATCGCGACGGTCGGCGACAAGGTCGTGATCACGCGGAACGACCTCTTCCTCTTCGGCGCGCTTCGCAAAGTGTACGTCTGCAAGGTGGCGGACCGGGGCTTGACCGAGTGCGCCGCCGACGGCGAGACGCCCTGATCGTTCTGCGCATGAAACACCGAAATTCGTGGGTGGGGCTCGCGCTCGTGTTCGCTCTGGCCTCCGCGTGTCGCTCGGAGCCGCCGGAGACCGCGATCGAATATGGCGAGCCGGTCGGGCTTCGGATGGCGACGAAGCGCGGGATGCCGGACTATGAAATCGCCGTCGCCGTGTCCAAAGGGACCGACGTCGGGCCGCTCGTCCCGGCACTCGGCGCGGCCTTGCACGCGGCGGTCGAGCTGTGCCCGGAGATCGTGCAAGCCGGAAAGCGCGGCGAGATCGTGGGCGTCTGGTTCCGCGTCGAGCAGGGCGCGATCGGCAAGGTCGAGACGAAGGGCGTCCAGGCGACGTGTGTCACGGGCGCGATCGGGGGAAAACCCATCGCCGCGCCGGACAAACTCGCCGTGCTCGCCGAGATCCGCTTCCCGTCCGACGCGCCCGTTCCGACGGCTCCGACAAGCACGCCATGAAGCGATCGCGCGTCGGGGCGTCTGGCGCGCTCGTGCTGTCGCTCCTTTCGACGGCGGCGATGGCAAACGCGAACGAATCCCCCAGGGCGCCCGCCGAAAAACGAGCTGCTCCGTTCTGGACCTGGGACGCGAATGTCGAGGGCGGCCTCGGCGCGCTCTTCGAAGATCGCGCGCATCTCTCGGGTTTCGGCCGGGTTCGTGGAGGGTTTCTGCGGGTCGACGAGCGCTCCGTCTCGGAGCCTCGTTTCCTCGCGCTCGGCCTGACCTACGAGCTTTCGGACTTCTCGCCGGCCACCTTCGGCATCGAGGTCGAGACGCTCGGGCTCGCCTCGGGCGCGTGGCTCCAGCTCGGGGCGCTGGTCGACGTGCAGCCGCGCCCCGGCGCGAAGCTCGCGCTCGGCTGGAGTCTCTTCGGTGTCGAAGGTCAGGTGCGGTGGGACAAGGACGACGGGGTTGTCTGGGCGGCTTATGGCAAGCTGCGCGTGCCCGTCGGGATTCTCGGCTGGGCGTTATCGAGCCGTCGGTGACGTCGCCGCGGGGGGCGGGGTCGGCTGCGCCTTCTTCGGAGGAGGCACCGGATCCTTCGGGTCGGCTTCCTTGAGCTCCTCGTCCTTTTCCGCCGGCGGCTGCGCCGTTGGATTCGTCGGGGCCGGCGCCTGCGCCGTGGGTGCGTCCTTCGGAGCCGGTTGTTCCTTCGCGGCCGGTTGTTCCTTCGCGGCCGGTTGCTCCTTCGCCGCGGGCTGCTCCTTGGTTTGCTCCTCCATCGCCTCGTCCGCTGCGGCGACGGGCGACGTCGCTTGCGTGTCGGCGGGCTCCGGCGGCGGCGGCCACTGGCTCACGTAGCGCGGCGCTTCTCCCGGCCCTGATGCGTCGATCCAGCTCACCGAGCCCGTGCCCGGCGTGCGCACGTCCACGTGGACGAACGAGCTGTTCGGGTAGTAGCCGCAGCCCGTGTCCGCGATCGTCTTGCAGAACGCGACGACCTCCTCGTTCGACACGCCCGCGACGCGCATGTCGAGCGCGCGCGCGCTCTGGTGCAAGCTGCCTCGGCTCTTCGGGCGGTAGCCGCTCACGAGCGAGATCCCCTTGCCCGGGAAATGCTTCGCGATCGCCTCGACCCGCGAAAGGAGCCCTGGATCGAGCAGCCGCACGTTCGGCGCGATCTCACCCGCCGCGAGCGCCGGCTCCGCCGCCTTCTCCTTGCTTCCCTTACTCTTCGCCGGGCCCGGCTTCTCTTGTTTCGCCGTGCGCGGATCGGGCTTTTTCGTCTTCGGCAGCTCGGGCCGCGGTGTGCCCCAGGGCCGCGCGAGCACGCTGAGCTTCTCGCGGGCCTCGTCGAGCACCTTGCCCTTGCAGTCGACGAGCGAGAACGTCTCCCCTTCGAGGCCGTTCCGATCGATCGATATCGCCGGCGCGAAGCAGGGTGGGCGATCCGTCTCGGCTTCCGCCTTCTTCGTGCCCTTGCGCTTCTTGCTCGGCGCACGCGTCGACGCCTTCTTCGAGCGCGAGACGCCCGCCGCGCCTTCGGTCTTCGTCGGGGTCGCGCTCTTCGTGCTGGCCGTCGTGGTTGCGCCGTCGGTCTTCTTCGCGCTCGCCGTGGTCGTCGCGGCCTCGGATTTCTTCGCGGTCGTGGTCTTCGTGCTGGCCGTCGTGGTCGCGCCCTCGGACTTCTTCGCGCTCGCCCCTGCGCCCTTCGCGTGCGTGGCGGGCTTCGTGGCGCCCTCGGGCTTCGCCTTCGTCGACGCGGCCTTGTTCGGGGCCTCGGCCGTCTTCGTGTCGGCTTGCACCATCCGCTTCGGCGGGGCCTTGCGGCGGCTCTTGCGTTTCTTCGGCGCAGCGGCGGATTTCTGGGCCTCCTCGGGCGCCTTCTCCGTTTTCGAGGGCTCTTCTGCCTTCGCGGGCGCTGCCGCCTTCGGCGCCGCCGCCTCTTCCGCGAATGCCTCGCCGAAAGCGAAGGGCGCCGCGAGCGTGAGCAGCGCCGCGAGCGTGGACGCAACCCTACGCCTGATCCGACCGTAACGACCGCTGACCATGTGTCGTGCTCTCCACCGACGCCCATCCGTCCACGCGGGGGACGCTGGGTACGCCGGTGTCTCGCGTTGTGTCATGGGGTGGGTACGCGGGCCTAATTTTCTGAGGCTTCCACGGGTGCCTGTGGTAGAGGTGGGGCACCCATCGCGGCGCCATGCGCGCCTCGATGGCGCGGACGTCGCCCTCGTTCCTGGCACGTCCCGTCGCTCGGACGGCGGCGGGCAGAATCCAATCGAGGCGCCCGCGCAGTTGGCCCGCACCGGGGGAAAGGTCGGCTCGAAGCAGACGAGCGTTCTTGGAGAACCAGACAAGCGCAACGCCGCACGGCGAGCCCGCGCGTGAACGAGCGAAGCTCGAGCACGAAACGACGCGCGGACGTCGAGCATGAACGTTGCCTCCGGGAGCACTCAGTCCCGGGACCAAGAACCGCGAGCACTGCCAAGCCATCTCCCTCCGGCGGCAGCAAGGACGAATTTATGCGGCGGATGCGGAAAGACGAGACCAAGGTCTGGCACAACCCCGAGCTCGCGCCGTTCGCGCGAGCGCCGAAGACCGGCAGCACGAGCCGGAACAGTACGACCCAGCAGGACAGTCGCGTCGCGAAGGAGCATCGCGCGGCGCTCGAGGCGCTCTTCGCACCGCGCCGGGACCCCGAGCCCGAAGGCAGCGGCAAGAACGGCAAGAACGGCCGCGACTCCACACCGAAGCCAGGCCGCATCGTGCTCGCGCCGCCTCCGCAGAGTGATCCGCGCGCCACCGAGCGCCAGCGGCTCCTCGGCAAGCTCCTCGGCGCCGAAGGGCGTCCGCACATCACGAAGGCCGCGAACGAGTTTCTCGGTGCCGGCTTCAACTTCCCCGACGACCAGGACGTGCACCTGAAGCTCCTCGAGCACAGCGACGAGTCGCGCGTGCGCGAGGCGCTCTCCTCGCTCGCCTCGCTGCTCGTCGGCGAGCTGCCGAAGCGCCGCGCCGTGCTCGAGTCGCGCCTGCGCCGCATCGAGGAGTTCGCCGAGGACGAGTCCACCCGCGACGCCGCCGCCCAGCTCCGCAGGCAGGTGAGCGGCAGGCCCGATACGCAGAACCAGTCCGCCCAATGAACAAAGCCGAGTTCGAGGCCGAGCTGCGCAAGCTCTTCCAGGCCCACGAGACCCGCACCGAGAACGAGCGCTGTGTGCAGTGCACAGGCTGCGAGCGCTGCGTCGACTGTACGTTCTGCAAGAACTCGAAGGCCCTCGCGCGGTGCCACTACTGCGTCGACTCGCAGCGCTGCTCGGACAGCACGCACTGCCGGAGCTCGCGCGACCTCGTGCGCTGCAACCACTGCGTCGCGTGCGAGCGCTGCACCCAGTGCTCCTACGTGGTCCGTTCCGTCGACTGCACCGAGTGCACGTACTGCTTCGGCTGCGTCGGGCTCGTCCGGAAAGACTTCCACATCCTGAACAAGCCCTACGACCGCAGCACGTACTTCGCGATCACGAGCCGCCTCGCGCGCGAGCTCGGCCTCGGCTGAGCGGCGATGCGCGCCGTCGTGCAGCGCGCCCTTTCCGCACGCGTCGAGGTGAATGGCGAGGTCACAGGCCGCATCGGCCTGGGCCTCGTCGCGTTCGTCGGCGCCGAGAAGGGCGACGCGCAGGCCGACCTCGACTACGTCGTGAGCAAGGTCCTGGGCCTCCGCGTTTTTCCCGACGATCGCGGCAAGATGACCCGCGCGCTCGCCGACGTCGGCGGGGGCCTGCTCGTCATCAGCCAGTTCACGGTCTTCGGCGACGTGCGCCGGGGCCTGCGCCCGAGCTTCGACGGCGCGATGGAGCCCGCGGGCGCCGAGGCGCTCTACGACCGCTTCGTCGAGGCCGCCCGCAAGAGCGGCGTCCCGGTCGAGACCGGGCGCTTCCGTGCGGACATGCGGGTCTTCGTGGAGAACGACGGACCGGTCACGATCCTCGTCGATTCGCGTCGCCTGTTCTGACCGACTTCCCAGGTGCGGCCCGCGGCGGTACGTAACGGCTCACCATGCACGTGATCGTGTTCGGAGCGGGCGCGCTCGGGCGCATTTACGGTGTTCGCCTCGCCGCGGCGGGCGTTCAGGTCTCGTTCGTCGTCCGGCCCTCGCGCCTCGCCGAGACGTACTCGTTCGTCGTCGAGCAGGTGAACGGGGACAAGCGCCGCGACGTCATCGCAGAGCCGCGCCGCATCGAGACGATCCCCGCCGACGCGACGCTCGTGCTCCTCGCGGTTCGTTTCGACCAGCTCGACCTCCTGCGCCAGAACCAGGACGACGCGCTCGCCGAGGCGCTCCGCCAGGGCCCCGGCGTGCCGCTCGTCGTGCTTACGCCCGTCCTGCCGCCGCAGCTCTCGGCGCTGGAGAAGGCGATCGGGCGGCGCGCCGTCAGCGCGATGCCGGGCGTCGCGGGGTACGTGGACGACGTCGACGATCGTGGCGTCGTTCGCTACTGGTCGACGGGCATCGTCTCGACGCTCCTCGACGACGACGCCTCGGGCCCTGCGCACTCGATGTCCCGCGACGCGCTCGAGGTCCTCGCTCGGCGCCTCACGAACGGCGGCTTGCCCACGCGCTTCGAGCGCGACGTCGCCTCGCTCGACGCCGCCAGCACCGTCTCGTTTTTCCCGCTCATCGCGTCGATCGACGCGGGCCGCGGCATCGACGGCGTGCTCCACGACAAGGACCTCCTCGACACCGCGCTCGCGGCCGCCAAGGAGTGCGAGGGCCTCGCGAAAAAGCTCGGCAAGGTCGCGCCGTGGGCGCACGTGCTCACGCGGTTTGTCGGGCCGTACACCATCAAGCCGGGCGTCGCCCTCGCGCGCCGCCTCGCGCCCGAGACCGTACGCTTCGTCGAGCGTCACTTCGGCCCGAAGCTCCACGCCCAGCACCTCGCCATGGGCGACAGCATCCGCGAGCTCGGCCGCGAGCAGGGCCTCGACATGCCCCAGCTCGAACACCTCATGCAGCGGCTCCGCGCGTCATGACGCGCGCGCGGTGAGCGACGCGCGCCCCTCGACCTTCGCGAGCCTGAGCGCGAGCCCGAGGGCGCTCTCCATCCCGCGTGGATCGGCCTTGCCCATGCCCGCGATGTCGTAGCCCGTCCCGTGATCGACGCTCGTGCGGATCACGGGCAGGCCGAGCGTCACGTTCACCGCTTCGCCAAACCCCACGAGCTTGCACGGGATCGTCGCCTGATCGTGGTACATCGCGACGACCCCGTCGAAGGCCCCCGCCGCTTGTTTGCGGAACGCGGTCTCGGCGCCGAGCGGGCCTGCGAGCGTCGCGGAAAACCCGCCCGCAGAGAGCCGCTCGTTCGCGCGCTCGATCCCCGGCTTGATGCACGTCTCCTCTTCGATCCCGAGCATCCCGCCCTCGCCCGCGTGCGGGTTCAGCGCCGCCACGGCCACGCGCGGCGCTTCCATGCCGAGCGATCGCAGCAGCCGCACGAGCCAGTAACAGCTCGTCGACACCGCCTCCGGCGTCACGGCCGTCGGGACCTCGGCGAGCGGCAGGTGCGTCGTGACGAGCGCCGTCGTGATGTTCGCCGCGCGAAACGCCATCACCACCTCGCGCGCCCCGAGCCGCGCCGCGAGATGCTCCGTATGTCCTGAAAAACCTTTCGCCCCCCGCGCGCCGCTCGTCGCGATCGCGAACTTCGACACCGGCCCCGTCACGAGCGCGGCGGCCGTGCCGTCCGTCACGAGCGCGAGCGCCTCGTTCACCCACGCGAGCTGCACGGCGCCGGCCTCGCGATCGGGCGCGCCGGGTCGCGCGAGCGACGAGAGCTGCGTACTCGGCCCCCACACCCCGATTTCCCCGAGCGCGAGCGACTCGATCTCCGGCGCGTTTTTCACGACGCGAAACCTCGCCGCCGCGATCTTCCCGTCGTGCGCCGCGCGCCTCAGCGTCTCGGCGTCGCCGACGAGCACGCACCGCGCCTCGGCCTCGGCGTTCGCGGCTGCGTGCACCGCGACCTCGGGCCCGATTCCGCTCGGGCAACCCACGCTCACGGCGATCGTTACCCTCTTCATGCGAGCATCGCCCTCCGCAGCTCGGCCGCGGGCGTGTTCAGATGGTCCGGTGCTTCGAGCTTGTAGCCCGCGCCTCGCAGCGTCACGAGCGGCAGCGCGACGCCGAGCTTCGAGCGCAACCTCCGCACGTGGATGTCCACCGTGCGAGGGCCACCTTCATACCGCGACCCCCAGACCTTCACGAGCAGCTCCTCACGCGACACGACCTTGCCGCGCTTCTCGCAGAGGTACGAGAGCAGCGCGAACTCCTTCGCCGTGAGTGGCACGCTGCGCCCGTCGATGCACGCCTCGTGCGCCGATCGATCGACGACGAGCGCGCCGACCTTCACGCGCTCCTCCGTGGCGAACTCGCTCTTCTGCCACTCGGCCTTGCGGATGCGCGCGTAAAGCTCCGCCGGCACGTACGGCGAGAGGACGAAATCGTCGAAGCCGCTCGCGGGATCCATCCGCGCGACCTGCGACACCGAGACGGCCGCGATCGCCGGCACGCCCGTGAGCCGCGGCTCGCGCCGGAGCGCCCGGAGCGCGGAGGCCGCGAGGTCCGGCCGCTCCGGCGTCTCCACGAGGATCGCCCGCGCCTCGTCGTCCTCGCGCTGGAAACACCGCGCGGGTTCGTCCCACAGATCGAGCGTGCGCACCGTGGCGCCGAGGCCACGCAGCACGCTCGCCGCGCCCTCTTCGCGTTCCAGCTCGGGACCGTGCCCGACGATGACGATGAACGACGAGCGGCGCGACATCGGGCGTCGCTATAAAGCTCATGCTGCGGCGCGGCAAGCGTGAGCCTGCCGCGCCGGATCTTCAGCCGATCTTGGTGCCGCCCACGGTGATCTTGTCGATCTTGATCGTCGGGCATCCGACGCCGACGGGAACGCTCTGGCCGTCCTTGCCGCACGTCCAGATGCCGTCGGAGATCGCGAGATCCGTGCCGAGCATCGTGACCTTGCCGAGCACGTCGGGGCCGTTGCCGATGAGGTTCACGCCCTTCAAAGGCCGCGTGATCTTGCCGTCCTCGATCAGGTAGCTCTCGGTCAACGAGAACACGAAGTCGCCGTTCGAGATGTCGACCTGGCCGCCGCCAAACTTCTTGGCGAACACGCCGCGTTTGACGGTGCGCACGATCTCCTCCGGATCGTGCGGACCCGCGAGCAGGATCGTGTTCGTCATACGCGGCAGGGGCGCGGCGCCGAAGCTCTCGCGCCGGCCGTTGCCCGTGGGCTTGAGCTTGTAGTGCTTGGCCGAGAGCCTGTCGTGCATGTAGCCGGCGAGCGTGCCGTTCTCGATGAGCACGCTCCTTCCGGGCTCGTTGCCCTCGTCGTCGACGTTGATCGCGCCGCGCGAGGAGAGCAGCGTCGCGTCGTCGACCACGGTGCAGAGCGGGCTCGCGACCGGCTCGCCGACCTTGCCCGCGTAGTTCGACGTGCCCTTCCTGTTGAAGTCGGCTTCGAGCCCGTGGCCCACGGCCTCGTGCAAGAGGATGCCGCTGTCGCCGGGGCCGAGCACCACGTTCATCTCGCCGGCCGGCGCCTCTTCGGCGTCGAGCATCGTCGCTGCCTGCCGCGCGGCTTCGCGGGCGTGCATCTCCGGCGAATGATCGGCGAAGTAGGCTGTGAGCGTGGTTCGTCCGCCGCCGCCGCTCGATCCTTCCTGGCGTTTGCCGTCGCGCTCGGCGATCGCGCGCACGCCGAAGCGGAAGAGCGGCTGTACGTCGTGCGCCATCACGCCGTCGCTCGTCGCGAGCAGGATCTCGCGGATCTCCTCGGAAAAACTCGCCTCGGCCTTCACGATGTGCGGGCCCTCGGCGAGGGCCGCGGCGCTCGCGCGTTCGAGCAGCGCGCGCTTCTCCATGCCGGGCACGTCGAGCGTGACGAGCGGCACGTCGTAGCGGTTCGGAATGTCGCGGAACCTCGGCAGCACGTGCGTCGTGCCGCCCGCGCTCGTGGCGATCTGCGCGGCGGTCTCGGCGGCGCGCTTCATCGACTCCCACGAGAGATCCTCGGTGTAGGCGTAGCCTGTCGCGTCGCCGCGCTGCACGCGCACGCCGACGCCCATGGAGACGCCGCGCGAGGCGGCCTTGAGGATGCCTTCGTCGAAGGAGAAGCCGCCGCCGGCGCGGTATTCGAAGAACAGATCGGCGTACTCGCCGCCCTTGGAGAGCGCGACGGCGAGGAGCCGGCCGCACAGGTCGGCGTCGATCTCGTTGTCCCCGCCCGGCGCGAACGGGGCACGATAGGCAGCGCTTCTTGTCATGGGCCCACCAATGTAGAGCGCGCCCCTGGATCGGTCGAGCCGAAGGCCCGGAAATCCGGCCTTGGCGTGTGGTTTCTCGCGGCCGCGGGCGCAGAAAAGTCGACGTCGCTCGGGCGACGCGGTAACGCGGTTTCACGATGAACGGACCCCAGATCGCCCTCGTGTGGCTCCACGTGTCGGGCAACCTCGTCTGGATCGGCTCGATCCTCGCGGTCGCGTTCGCTCTCACGGCGGGTGGGGCGGACCCGAAGGTCCGCGGTGCGCTCGGGGAGCGGATCTACCGGCTGCTCAGTGTGCCTGCGTTCGTGCTTTCGTTCGTGACTGGCGTCGCGCGTCTCCTGATGGACACGCGTTACTACCTCGTCGAGCACCACTGGATGCACGGCAAGCTGTTCTTCGCGCTCGTGGTGATCGGGATCCACCACGTGATCGGCGGCCGGGCGAAAAAGCTCTCGCGGGGAACTGTGCAGGACGCCGGGCCGACTGCTATGATGTCAGTGATCCTCGCGGTGTCGGCGGTCATCGCCGCCTTCTTCGCGGTTTTCAAGCTGCCGAACTGAAAAAATCGGGATCTCGGCTCGCCTGAGATCGCCCGGTTTTCGTCTCGATATTCCGTTCGCACGTGACCGCGCTTGTGCGCGGCTCGTCGTTCCGTTAGATCGTTAATCGTGGATGAGGCGGCGCGAAGCGTCGCGTCGCGTCGTCCCCGGTCGCTCTCTCGAGGAGAATCCCATCGCCGTGGCGGTCGATCGCGACAAGGTGCTCCGAGCAGCGCAGAAGTTCGTCGAAGGCAAGCGCTGGGACAAAGCGATCGCCGAGTTCCAGAAGCTCATCGCCGAAGATCCGAAGGACGTCCGGGTCCTGCTCAAGATCGGCGACTGCCACCTCAGGATCGAGCAGTACGCCGAGGCCATCGAGACGTACGAGATCGTGGCGCGGCTCTACATCGAGCAGAAGCCGCCCGAGCCGCTCAAGTCGATCCGCGTCTACCGTCAGATCCTGGAGATCATCGACAAGCGCGCGCCGAAGCTCCTCGAGCGGTTCGGTTATGTGCTGCCGCGCCTCGCGGAGCTCTACACGCAGCTCGGCCTGACGAGTGACGCGGCCGCGGCGTACGACGACATCGCGAACCGCCTACACAAGGCGAACAAGGATCGCGAGGCGATCGAGCCGCTGAAGAAGGTCGTTGATCTCGACCCGCACAACCCCGTGCCGCGCCTGCGCCTCGCCGAGGCGTACAGCCGCATCAAGGACACGCCGGCGTCGATCGCGCAGCTCGGACAAGCGGCGGAGGTCCTCGTCAAGATGGGCCGGCGCGACGACGCGCTGAAGGTCCTCGACCGGCTGCTCACGATCAAGGCCGAAGGCAGGTACGCCAAGGTCGCGGCGAAGATGTACCTGGAGCGCGCGCAGCAGACCGACGCGATGACCGCGCTCGCGAAGCTCCAGATCTCGTTCAAGGAAAACCCGAAGGACCTCGAGACGCTGAGCTTGCTCGCGAAGGCCTTCGACAAACTCGGTCAGGCGCCGAAGGCGACCGAGGTCCTGAAGGAGGCCGCGCGCCTCGCGAAGGAGGCCAAGAAAAACGACGAGTTCAACGAGCTCGTCGACGCGCTCCTCGCGCGCGCGCCGCACGACGATGCGGTCCGGCAGCTCGCGGCGCAGCGGCCCGCGGCGCCGCGCAAGCAGGTCGAGGAAGACTCGGTCATCGTCGTTCAGGAGGTCGAGGAGGAGGAGTACGATTACGTCGAGGACCTGCCGCCCGAGTCCTCGGAGCCGCCGATCCCGCTCCAGCCCTCGCATCACGACGACGACGCCCTGCGCGCGCGGCACATCCTGCAGCGCGCCGAGGCGGCCCGGAGCCAGTACGACTACGCCAACGCGATCGCGATCCTGCTCGACGGCGTGGCCATGGTGCCGAGCTCGCACGAGCTGCGATCGCGGCTCGTCGACGTGCTCAAGGAGGCCGGCGACGAAGAAGGCGCCATCCGCCAGATGCTGATCTTCGCGCAGCGCCTGAGCGTCGACGGCGACGTGCGGAGGGCGGCGGAGCTGCTCGACGAGGTCCGCCTCATGGATCCCGCGCAGCCCGAGGCGATCCAGATGCTGCGCGCGCTCGGCTACCAGGTCGAGGCGCCGCAGCCGCAGCCGCAGCAGGTTTACCCGCAGCAACAGGGCTACCCGTATGCGCCGCAGCCCGGGCAGCTCGGCGCGCTCGACGATCCGTTCACGGGCGTTCAGGCGCAGCAGCACCACGGCTACGCGCCGCAGCCGCAGTACCCGCCGCAGCCGCAGTACCCGCCGCAGCAGCCCGCGCCGACGCGCAGCCAGACGGGGCACGTCCTCGACGAGGACGTCCTCGAGCAGATCGATTTCTACGCGAACCAGGGCATGCTCGACGACGCGCGCGCCATGCTCGACGAGCAGCTCGCGCTCCTGCCGAACCACCCGCTCCTGCTCTACAAGCGCGCCGAGCTCGAGCAGATGGGCCGGCCGTCGTACGTGCCGGAGCTGCCGGGCGGCGGCAGCGGGATCCTCACGAAGAAGAGCGAGTATCCCGCGGATGACGGCTTTGCCGACATCCAGAACATGATCAACAACATCGAATTCGAGCCGGCGGCGGCGGCGGCGCCGGCCGAATTCCCCGGGGTCAACGTCGACACGATCTTCCAGCAATTCAAGGCTGGCGTGCAGGCGCAGATCTCGGACGCGGACGCGGCCACGCATTACGATCTCGGCGTCGCCTATCGCGAAATGGGCATGTACACGGACGCGATCGGCGAATTCGAGGTCGCGGCGCGGGACCCGTCGCGCGAATGCGTGTGTCGGTCGGTGATCGGGATGATCCACCTGCAGCTCGGCAATGTGGACGCGGCGATCGACGCGTTTCTGCGCGGGCTCGAGGCGCGGCAGAAGACGCGGGAGCAGGAGCTCGCGCTCGCGTACGAGCTCGCGGACGCGTACGAGGCCCGGAAAAACCCGGAACAGGCGCTCTATTACTTCAAGCGCGCCGGGCAGATCGATGCGAATTATCGGGATCCGCGCGGCGGCGTGCAGGATCGTATTCGTCGGCTGGAGCCGATCCCGGGGCCGGCCAAGCAGGCAAAGGCCGTCGGCGCGGAGCTCCTCGGCGACGATTTCGATCTCGCGTTCGACGATCTGCTCAGCACCAGCAAAGGCAAGCTGTAGCTCTCGCAATTCGTCCCAGCATCATCCTCCGCGGTGTATCGTGTCGTCTCATGACGCGGTATCGCCTTCCGTTGTTCGCGCTGATCGCCCTCGTCGCGGTGGGCTGCGGACAAGCGAGCCAAAAGCCCGCGCGCGCGGCGGGGGCGGCCGGGGAGCCCATCGTCGCCCCTCCGGCGGCCCCGCGCCTGCGCGCGCTGGCGGCCGGCGAGCAGCATTTCTGCGCGCTGCGCGGCGACGGGCGGGTCCTCTGCTGGGGCAATAACGAGGATTTTCAGGCGGGCGACGTCGACGATCAGGCGATCGGCACCCCATGGCTGGTCGAGGGGATCGCGGGCGCGACCCGTATTGCCGCGGGCGGTCGAGCGACGTGCGCGGTCCTCGGCGACGGGTCCCTCACCTGCTGGGGGAATGGGCTCTGGAGGGCGCCGCGCGTGGTGCCGCTGCCTGGGAAAGCGCGCGACGTGGCGCTCGGGGGCGACACGATCGTCGTCGAGGTCGAGGCGGGCCCCGGAAACAGCACGCTTTTCGGCGGCACGCTGGGCAGAGTCGAAAAACTCGTCCCCTTCCGTGATGGCAATCGGCCCCGCGCCATCAAGAGCATTTTCGTTTGTGGACAAACCCTCCCGGCCCCGGGGGCGCCGGTTTGCCGGAGCAGCATCGAGACGATCCCCGCGCCCGCGGGCGCGACCGCGATCGACGACGACGGTTGCTTCATCGGCCCGAAAGGGCGCGCGTGCCCCGTCGAGGACAAACTCCACCTCGACGGTTTCAGCGACGCGCCCCCGGCATGGCGACGGCATTTCGAGACCCGGCCGCCGCTCTTCGCCGTGGCTCATTTCTTTGGCAGTGATGTCGGCTGTGGAGGTTATCCCGACGGTCGGATCGAGTGTCACGGAATCGGCGATCGAGGGCAGTTCGGCGATGGTCGTTTCGGCGAGCCCAGCCCGCCCGCGCCGGTCGCCGGCCTCGCCGACGTGGCGCAGGTCCGGCTGAGCGCCGACGTCGACAAGAACCACCCGATTGCGTGTGCGCGGACCCGCGGCGGCGCGGTCTCTTGCTGGGTCGTCGGGGAAACGGCGCCCATTGCGTTGCCGATCCAGGACGCCCTCGACATCACCGTGAACCTCGTACGCGTGGTCGCGCTTCGTCGTGACGGGACCGTCGTCGAGATTCCGCTCGACCTCCACGAGGGAAGCAGGCTCGTCGCGGGCGCGGCGGCGCCTCTCAAGGGCCCGCTCGCGAAACGTCGTTATGCGTCCCTCGTCGATTCCGGGGTCCCCGGCGCGATCACGCCGGAGGGCCAGCTCGTCCAGACTCGCTGTCCTGGTTCAGGCAATGCGTGTGTATCGACGTACGACGTGAAATCGATCCGGGCGCGCGCGGCAGGCTGGGACATGGACCGCACGTATGCGTGCGTCCTCGACGACAAGGGCGCCATTCAATGCCGGGTGAACGACACCGAGGTGGGGATCCTCGGCGACGGTCGGGTGGTGGCGAAGGGCGCGTACGACGCGGCGAAGCGGTTCGTGATGGCCGAGGGCAGGGCCGCATTGCCGGGGCCCGCGGCGCAGGTCGCGGCGGCGGTGGCGCACGTCTGCGCGCGTTTGCAGACGGGCGAATTGCGCTGCTGGGGGGAGGATCTTTACGGCGCCCTCGGCAATGGCGGCCCGCGCCTGCCCAAGGGCGCGGCCGCAAACGAGCCTGGCCGCGTGAGCGCGACGCCCGTGGCGCCGGTCGGAATCGGAAAGGTCCTCGACGTCGCCGCCAGCACGAGCGCGACTTGCGCGCTCGACGAAGAGAATGCCGTGTGGTGCTGGGGGCAAACGAGCGTGATCCCCGCGTCTTCGAGCGGTCAAACGCCGGTGCGCCTCGACCTGCCGAAGGCCACGAGCGTGGCCATGTCGCACGCGGCGGTTTGTATCATCACGCAGAAGGGCGAGGTCGTCTGCCAGCGCGACCGCGCGCCGGGCCGCCCGAAGGATCGGAAATCGTCGTTTCGACTTCCGGAATGAGCGACGCAATCGAGAGCATGGGGGCTTTCGGGTTGTCCCGAAAACCCCCACCCGTTCTCAGACCGGATTCTCGTTCACGATGCCCTTGATGCTCGGGCCGGTGTAGAAGTCCTGCACCCGGCGCATGTCGCCCTTGGCCACCGCGAAGGCCACGGCCGCGCCCGCCGCCGCGCTCGTCGCGTTGCTCTGCTGGCCCGGCACGTTCTCGCCCGTCGTGGGATCGAAGCCGTCCGTGCTGCCGTCGGCGCGCACGCCGCCGAACCAGCCCGTCTTCGTGAAGCCATTGCCCATCACGTAGAGCCAGTTCGAGTTGTTCGGCGTCCCGTCCGGCCAGCCGCCGCGGTCGCGCGGGTTCTTCGGCGTGTCGCCGTGCACCGTCATGACGATGTTGTCGGCGAGGGTGCGCGACGTGCAGACCGGGTCCGGAATGGCGGCGAGGTCGTTCACGAACTCGTCGAACATCTTGCCGAGCTGAGCGACCGTATTGCGCAGGTTGTTCATGTCATTGAACGCCCCGTGCGGATCGTCGCGCATCGCCGGCATCATCACGCTTTGCGTCAGGCCGAGCTTGAAGGCGCGCGCTGTCGTGATGAAGGCGCGGCCAATCTCGGCGAGGCGGTTCGGCGTGCCTTGCCCGATGTTGTAGCGGGTGAGGTCGTCGGCCGTCGGCGCGAGCTGCGCGGAGAGATTTTTCCCGAGGAAGTTCGCGCTCGTCTTGCCCACGCGGAGCTGGCGCGACCAGGTCGGGCGGCCGGCTGCCGCATTGAGGCCGACGAAGGCCTTGTAATAGGCCTCGAACAGCGCCGCGTCCTCCTCGACGGCGAGCGTCACGCGGGACGCCGCGCTGTCGAAGAGATCGACCATGCCGCCCGCGTTGTTCACCGTCGCGACCTGCGGCGCGCCCGGGGCGGCGCCGAAGTTCAACGGGTTGATCGCAATGACCGGCAGGAGCGACGGGGTTTGCCTTTGAATGGCGGCCGCCGTGGCGAGCATGCTGACGCCATTGCCGAGCGTCGCGGCGGAGCCGGGCGTCGGCGTGTGCGTCTGGTTCGTCCCGGCCATGAACGCCGAGATGCGGAAGCGCTTGTCACGCTTCTTCCAGGGGCTCTCGGGCGCGTAGACGAACGGTTTGTCCGTGTCCGACGCGTCCTCGGTCTGGCCGAACGCGTGGAACGCGAAATTGTCGTTGTTCGCCTTGGCGATCTGCGTGTGGGGCCAGAGGAGCTGGAACCACGCGAATCCGCCGTCGCCGGCCACGAGGTGGACCGAGCGGTTCGTCGCGGCGCACGCGTCGTCGGCCATGGCCGTGCCGGCCGAGTCCGCGATGACGTCGAGCACCTTCGCGCGGTCGAGGGCGAGGACGGCGCCCATTGCGGTGGTCCAGCGCAGGAAGTTGCGCCGGGCATTGCCTTGGAGGTACTTGAGCTTCTCGTCGACCATGGTCTCCTCCGTCACTCGCACGAATGGGCCGCGGCCATCATCGTACCGACCGCGATTCGCTTGCCTTTTTCCACATCGGAGGCGCTCGTCACGACCTTGTTGCAGATCGCGACGTGCGAGTCGGTCGCGGGGCGACCCGTGATGCAGGCGATGGCGTCCCGATTGCACTGGTTGTTCGCGTCGAACATCTCGACCCCGACGCCGTCGACCTTGCATTGGTCGACGTTCGGCAGGTTCGCGATGATCTCGGGCGCCGCTTGCACGAAGATGTCGAAGAGCTTGGCCGCGCCGGCCGCGCTCCACACGACTGCCTCGCCGACGCGCGCGTCGTAACTCGCCGCGCCGAGCGCGCCGCCGCCGCCCTTGAAGAGCTGGCCCGCGGTGGGCACCTGCGCCGTCCCGTCGATGTTGACGCCGAGCGAGGTGAGCACGTTCTGGAGCGCATTGTTTTGCAGCTTCTGGCACGAATGCAGGCGCGTGCGCACCTCGGGCGGGCCCTCTTCCTGGCGCTGCGCGAGGACCTCGAACGGATCCTTGAACACGCCCTCACCGAGGTCGCCCATGTGGCTGTGCGTATTGTCCTCGTCGCCCGCGAAGACGCCCGGCTGGTTCTCGAAATCCGTCGTCGGATCGTCGATGACCGGGGACGGGCGCGAAAGGTTTCCGGACGGCGGCTCTTGCACGCAGGCCGTCGCGAAGAGGCCCGCGGCGAGGGCAAGGGGTGCGCCGCGGAGGAACGTCGAGATGATGCGCTTCATGGTCTCTCTCCTTTCTTTCCGCATGCGCCTAGAACTTGGTGAAGTCGTCGCTGAGCAGGATCGTGCGCAGCGTTTTCTTCAGGTTCATACCATTCGCGAGGAAATCCTCGACGTAGGGCTTGAGCACCTCGGGCGGCACCGTCGCGAGGTCGGAGACGATGTCTTCCTTCGACATCGCAAAATTGTACATGCGCGCGACGGCGCAATCGTGGACGTCCGCGTCCGCGGCCATGGCCTGGCCGAGCGCCGGCAGGTCCGCGACGGGCTCGCCGAAGCGCCATGCCGTGGTCTCGCCGTCCTTGAGCCAATGCGAAAGCACGGTCTTTTGCGGATCGGGCACGGTCGGGGTCTCGACCTGGCTGTCGTTCATCCATTGCCCGTTCATGTTGAAGTTCGCGAAGAGCGGCGCGACGCGGTTGATCGTCACGTGGCAGTTCGCGCAGACGACCGACGACGTGTCCTGGAAATCGATCGGGGCCGTCGCCACCGATTCGAAGGGCCAGGGGCCGGTATAATCGGCGCCGTTCACCTGCTTCGGCTCGGCCGCGTATTCAGCGGGGAACTTCGTGCAGACGAAGATCTCCTGAACCCAGCGCACGCGCCGGAACGCCATGTTGCCGTAGAACTGCATCATGACGCCGGGGTTCGTGAGCACGCCGGCATGCGTGGGGACGCCGTTGTCGCAATTGCCGTCGGTGAACGTGTTCGTCGCGCCGTCGTACGTCGGGCAGGTGTTCGTGGTGGCCGTGAAGAGGTCGGTGTAGGGCTTCTCCTCGACCATCACGCGCGTCGCGAACACGGGCGCGGTGTCACGGCTCGGCTTGTTGTCCTGCGCGCCGCCGCCCTGACGCATGGTATCGCGCCACCATTTGATCATGCGCGCGGTGAAGCGCTGATCGGCGAGCATCGCGTCGATCTCGGCTTCGTATGCAGCGCGCTGGTCGGTCGCGGTCTCGACGTTTTTGATCTGCTGGAGCGTCGGGAGGTTTCGCACGAGCTTCAGCGACGCCGTGCGCAGGGCCTCCGTATAGCTCGTCACCCGATCGTCGAGCACGGTCTTGTCCGGGATCGGGGGTGCCTCGGGATCGCCGCCGGTCGTGTTTTCGCCGCCGGACGTGTTGTTGTTCCCGCCGGTGGTCGTATTGCCTCCCGTCGGCGGCTCGAGGCTACTGGGCCCCGAGCTCGAGCACGCGCCCGCCGCGAGCGCGGCGAGCAAGGTGAGCATTCTGGTCCGCTTCATGGGCCGCCTACCTTTCGTCCTCTTCATTTCTCCGCCGCGATCCAGATGGATACGCTGTCGCGGAAGTTGTTGAACGCGCCGCTCTGCCCGCCGAACTTGAACGGATGCGCGGCATTTCCGCCGGGATTCGTCGTGATGAAGATCTGGCTCGAGGCCGGATCATTGGGGTTGACGCGGTTTCTGATCTGCCCGCAGGCCTTCGCCGAGTCGTTATTGAGTCCCGACATGTCGACCGCCGCGACGGCCTGACCATTGCCACCGCCATGGCAATTCAGGCAGGCCCCGAACTGCTGCTTCGCATTGGCGTCGAACGATGCGACGTCCTTGCATCCGCCCGTGGGCCCGCCGTCGCCCGCGTCGGGCGACGCAGGCTCGTATTTCTGGATGAGCTCGAACGCGAGCGAGAGCTTCGCGTCCTTCGAATAGTTCACGAGGACGAGCGTGCCGGGGCCAAGCGCGCCGGATTCGCCGGCCTGGTAAATCGTGTCCACGTTCGAGAAGCTGTCGACCGGATCCGGATTCGGATCCTTGCCGAGCGGGTGCACGACCCAGAGCGGGTGGACGATCTTCACGCCCGTCTTCGAGGTCGGGTGCAATTCGATGTTCGTGAGCTCGAGCGTGGTCTCGGCGAGCAGATCGGCCTGGAACGTGACGGCCATTCCCTCGAACTCGGGCCCGAGCGCGCCGAGGTAGATCGCATTGAAGCCCATGATGGGCACGAACGGATCGATGTGCGGGCCCGCCTGCGGCGGCGGCTGGGTGAAATTCATCGCCTCCTGCGCAAGCCACGCCTTGACCTTCGGCAAGAGCGTGTTCTTGAGCGCCGGCGAATCGAGGTTTGTCCCGCTGTGCCCCTTGCCCGTCATTGCATACGAGAGCAAGAGGCTGTGCTCGGGGTCCGTGGCCACGACGCCCGGCCAGCTCGCGAAGGATTGATAACGATCCGGGCCGGCGAGGAAAGGCGTGTCCGCGAGCCCGGCGACGTCGTGGCAGAGGCCACAAGCGCTCATCAGGTCCGCCTCCATGGACTCGAAGAGATCCCGCCCGCTGATGATGACGGGCCCCCCATCCCCGGCGCCGCCATCCTCCGTACCGCCGCCGCCCGTGGGGGGGGGCGCGAGGCCCGAAGGCGCCTCGACACAGCCCGCAAAAGCGGCGGAAGCCGCAACCGTGAGCGCCCCGAGGCCGATGGCAATCGCTCGAAAGTATTGCTGTTTCGGTTTCATCGTCGCAAGCATGCCCATGGTTCGAGAATGGCCGAGTCGAAGACCGGCGAGAAGCCCCAAATGCTCTTGCACGCCCTGCGCCATCCGCTCAGCCTGTGTGTTTGCACCCGAGCCGTACGAACGAGGCCCTTGGGACGTCCTCGCTGCGTGGGGGTGGGTGAGCGATGCCCCAGGGTGGATCTGTGTTGAACCAGGTCCAAGGGACCAACCGGCGCCGATTTTTGGATCGCACAAAACTGGTCCCGATCCGCCCGGCGGATGTACCCGATGCGCATGAATCGGATCCTGCTCCCCGCCCTCGTATCGCTCCTCGCCATGGGCTGCGGCAAAGCCGCGGTCCGCACGCAAGCGCTCGCCCCGGAAAAGCCCGCTCCGGCCGTCACCACGCAAAAAGAGACGGCCGCAAAGGCCGAGCCCGAGGCCGCCGAGGAGCAGGCGCCCGCGGAGGGGCGTCACGAGGTTGGCGATTACGTGGTGTATCGATTCTCGGGCAGCTTCCAGAAAGCGCCCGTGACGCTCACGGAGCGCGTCGTCGCCCGCGAGAAGAATGCGCTCGTGATCGACTTCATCCTCGAAGAAGGCAAGGTGGCGACCGAGCTTCGCGTGCGCCTGAGCGACGCGCCCGAGACGCGCGGCGAGGTGCTCGGGGTGCAGCGCATCGAAAAAGGAAAGCTCGTGCCGGCCGGCGTCGACGAATACGAGGCGCTGATGGCGAAGACGATGGTCGTCGCCGACGAGAACGAGGCGGCCCTCGGCTCGGAGCACGTGGTCGCGGTGATGGGCAACGACCTCTTGCCCGCGAAGCGCACGAGCTTCCGCGTGAAGATCGGCGAAAAGAAGGCCACGCTGACCACGGTGGTCAGCGACAAATTCTCCTGGGGTGATCTCTCGGGCGAGATCACGGCCGATGACGGCTCGGTCATTTATCGCGCCGAGGTCGTGAACGTAGGCCACGTGGTCGAGACGAAGACGGGCAAGGAGCCCCAGGTCGCCCGCAGCGATTACGAAGATTACGAGTGATCGAAATGGCCGCGCCCGGCGTTACGGGCGGCCCTTTCGCGTGAGGATCTCGGCTGTGCGGTTTGCCGCCTCCTTGACGAGGTGGCCCATCTTGGAATGCTCCGGCTCGACGTCGGGGCAAAGCCCTTCCTGTCGGAGCGCCTCCGAGCAGACAGGGCCGATCGATCCAAGGAGGCCGCGACCGAGCGCCTCCCGAACAGGGCCGTCGATCCCCTCCTCGGCCGCGACGAGCAGCGCATGCTCGACCTGCGCGCGGCTCGTGAAGAGGGCGATCGGGATCTCGCCGGCCGCGAGTCTGTGGAGCGCGCTGCGGAGCGGCGCCGTGTCCTCGGGCAAGGCGTAACGATAGACGGAGACGGGCAGGACGAGGGCTCCACGCGCCGTGAGGCCCTCGTGGAGCGGTGCGTTCGGGACGCCATACTCCTGCACGGCGACGCGCTTCCCCACGAGCGGGCCTCGTGCGTCGAGCGCGTCCAAAACCTCGCGGTGGCTGTTCGGCGCGGCGACCGTGACGAAGTCAGGGACGCCGAGCTCACGGAGCGCGACGGCTGGCTTCGGGCCACGCGCGACGACGGTCGCACGGGCGAGCGCAGCGGCGAACGCGGAGCGATCGAGCACGGGCGAAACGGCGTCGAGGAGGCCGCGGGTGCCGACCCCGGTCATGAAGATGACGACGTCGATCGTGCCCGCGGCGAGGGCCTCGGCAAACGCGAGCGCGCCCTCGGGCGCGTCGAGACCGACCTCCCGGAGCGCAGGCGCGCGGACGGGCAGGCCGCCGTGACGCTCGACGAGCGAGGCCATCTCGGGCGCGCGCCGGCTCTCGAAGGAGACGACCAGGCGTCCGCCGAAGGAGGCAGGACCGGGAGACACGTGGGCCATCGTGCGCCCACGCGTCCCGCGCCGCCAGCGCTTCGTCGAGGGCCGAGTCTGCGCTAGACTCGGATCGAGCAAGGAAGGTGCGCATGGACGAGAGCGCAGACGGGCTGCACGGAGCCGGCGGCGACCAGGAAGAGGTCGGGGAAGCGCTCGACACGAGGAAAGCAGAGGGGCCCGATCCGGTGATCGGCGCCGGCCTCGCGCTGTTTGGCATCTTCTTGATGGGCCTCGGCGGAGCGCGCGACCTGCACTACGTGTTCAACGCGGGGATGTTCATCGCGGTCGGCGGGGCTGTGACGTTCGTCCTGTTCGTCGCCCTTACGGCGATGAAGCAACGAGCAGCGCGTAGCGCGAAGAGTTAAGCGACCTCTTCCTCGACGGCGGCGAGCTCGCTCTCGGGCACGCCGAGGTCTGCGGCGACGTGGTGCAGTTCCGCGCGCTCCACGTCCGAGAGCCTTCCATCCGCCACCGCGACCTTGGCGAGCAAACGAATGACCTCGACGCGCTCGCGGCCGTCGCAGAGGCTCTTGAGCTCGCGCACGCAGAGCGTGAGCTCCTCCTCGCGGAGCTCCGGCAGCTTGCCCTTCAAGGCGTGCGTGACGGCCTCGATCGCCTCGGGGGACAAGCCCTCGATGTGCGCGAGCAAGCTGCGGAGCGTCTGCTCTTCCCCCTCGGTGAGGCGGCCGTCCACGCCCGCGACTTTGCCGAGCAGGACGACCACCGCAGCGATGTAACGAAGGACGACGGCCTCGTCGTCAGGCAGGGCGCGGCGCAGCTCCGCGAGCAACGCATCCACGTTCGGATACGTGTCCCCTCGCTTGAGGCCGAGCCAGGCTAGAAGTCCCACGACAGACCAACGTACTCGGGGTGATTCTCGGGGGTCAATCCTCGGGGAGCGCCGCTTCGCCGAGCCACTCGGCGACCGGATCGTCCGTCTTCGGTGTCTTCAGGATCGAGCCGTCCGTCCCGTCCTTGCGAACGACGAGCGTGCGGCGCGTCGTCGTGTCCGGGTTCTCGCGCGCCACGACCGTGATGACGTTCACGCCCGGCCGGAGCGGCGCATCGAACTCGAACGTCGCCTTCTTGGGGTCGGCGCCGTCGCGGTTCGACTTGTAGTAGAGCTTGCGCGAGCCGACGAAGACGTAGAGGTCGAGCAAGCGCTCGGCGTCCGAGGCGGCGCCCGTGATCTTCACCTTGTCGTCGCGCGTGGCCATGGCCGCGGCGCTCACGTCGAGCGTGGGCGGCGCCTTCGAGTAGATGTCCTCGAAGGACGGCGTGACCGACGGCGCGCCGCTGCCCGGCGTCGTCTCGCCGACGGACACGAAGGCGAAGCGGCTCGAACCGAGGTCGACCTTGTAGAGGTCGCCCGCTTTGCCCGTGATCGCCACGGTCTCGCCGGGCCGCAGCTTGCCGAAGACGAGCCCGTTCGCATCCGCCGTCGCGAACAGCGTCGCGCCCTGCGGCCCCGCCTTCGCCGTGCCCGAGGCCTTCGGGATCGTCATCGGGTTGCCGACGGGGATCTTCACCTTCTCCGTGGCGACCTCGCGCAGGTCGCGATCGCCGACGGACAGGCTCAGCGTGGCCTCCGTGTCTTGCAGCTCGGGCTGCACGTCGAACGTGAAGACCACCTTGCGCACGTCGCCGGGGTTCATGTTCGAGATGTCGAACCGACCCGCGCGAAGGAGCAGGCCCTCGCCCGAGAGGTTCGCGACGTTCGCCTGCGTCTCGAACGAGCGGCCTTTGCCGACGTTCTTCACGGTCAGGTACATCGAGACGCCCTCGCCGCGCTGGATGCGGCCGTCGCCGTTGCCGCTGCGGTCGTCGACGATCTGGTAGGCGTACTGGAAGAGCGGGCGCTCGAGGGCGCGGATCGTCGGGCGAATCTCGGCCGTCGGGGGCTCGAAGCCGCCCGCGGCCTCGAACTTCACCTTCACGCCGTCGGCGCGGCTCAGCGCGTCCATCGGGATCTTGCAAACGCGCTTCTGGTTCGCGAGGCGCGGCTTCGTCGTGCCGATCTTGCGGCCCTCGACCTCGCACCAGCCGAGCGGCGCCTTCGAGGTCTTGCTCTGGCCGGGCGCGATCTTGCCGAAGACGAGCTCCTTGCCGTCGAGGTAGCCGCTGTCGCTCTCGGTGGAGGCGCGCAGGCGATAGATCGGCTGCTTGCCGTTGTTCTTCACCGTGACCGAGAGGTTCATCGGCTCGCCCGCCGTGACCTCGTTGTTCGCGCGGTCGGTCTCGACCTTGACCTCGAGGTCGCTCTTCGCCGGGCCAGGTGCGCCTTCCGGTGCGTCGGACCAGTCGTAGCCGAGCTTCGAGAGCTCGGCGGCGACCTTGTCGAGCTCGTCCTTGCGCGCCTTCTCGATGTGGTCGCGCGCGGCGTCGATCTGCGCGTTGCGCGCGGCGCCGGGGGGGATGCGCTGCGCGAGATCACGCGCGAAGCGGATCGGGAAGTCGACGCGGAAGTCGTCGTCGGTCTCGCCGCCGCGCTCGCGCATCTCCTCGCGCTCGGCGCTCGTGAGCTGGTAGCGCACGACCTCGCGCGGCTTCGACCCGGCCTGGGCTTTGCCGTTCGTCAGGTGCGCCGAGAGATCACGCTCGCGCAGGCCGTCCTTCTGGATCGTGAGATCCATCTCGAGGTCGTCGACCGTCATCGGATCGAGCTCGATGTCGGGCGTCACGCCGACGCCCTGGATCGAGACATCGCCGGGCGTGAGGTACTGCGCGATCGTGAGCTTGAGCGCGGCCTTCTCCGGCGTGACGTCGGGGAAGACGAGCTGCACGCTGCCCTTGCCGAACGTCGTCGAGCCGACGATGACGGCGCGATCGTGGTTCTTCAGCGCGCCCGCGACGATCTCGCTCGCGCTCGCGGAGTTGCCGTTCACGAGGACGACGATCGGATACGTAGGCTCGGTGCCGGGGCTCTTGGCCTTCTTCTCGTCGCGGCCCTCGGAGGCGCCGACCGTGGAGACGATGACGCCGTCGGCGAGGAACTTGTCGGCGACGCGCGTGGCCTGATCGAGGAGGCCGCCGGGGTTACCGCGCAGGTCGAGCACGAGGCCCTTCAGCGAGCCCTTGTTACGCAGATCGTCGAGCGCGAGGTCGAGCTCCGTCGACGTCGTCGCCTGGAAGTTCTTGATGCGCACGTAGCCAATGCCCGAGGTCTCGAGCGGCCGCGACTCGACGGAGCGGACCTTGATGACCTCACGCACGAGCTCGTAGGGCTTCGGCGTCTGCCAGCCTTGCTCGCCGTCGCGCGTGACCCACACCGTGACCTTCGTCCCGGGGTCGCCGCGCAGGCGGCGCACGGCGTCGTCGAGCGGCATGTTGAGCGTCGACTCGTTGTTGATCTTGACGATCCGATCGTGACGCTTGATGCCCGCGCGCCCCGCCGGCGTTTCCGGCATGGGGTTGATCACGGTGAGGACCTGATCGCGGATCGAGATCACGATGCCGAGGCCGCCGAAATGGCCCGACGTGGAGAGGTTCATCTCCTTGTAGGCCTCGGGGCTCAGGAAGACCGAGTGCGGGTCGAGCGTGTGCAGCATGCCGTTGCACGCCGCGTACTCGACCTCGCGCAGATCGACCTCGGTGCCGCGCAGGTTTTTCTGGAGGAACGCGAAGACCTCGCGCAGGCGCGCCGATACGTCCCAGGGGCCCTGCACGTTGTCGATGCGGAACTTCTTCTCCGCCGTCTCGACGCGGACGGTCACCTCGTTCGGATCGTCGTTCACGACGATCACCTGGGCGACGTCACGCTGGACGTAGTTCAAGGCCGAGAGGAGCATCTCCTTCGGCTTGACCCGTCCTGGCTCGACGTACTTGTCGCGGATGAGCTTGAGCGTCTCGTTGACGGCTTCAAGCCGCGTCAGATCGTAGGGCGCTTTTGCCGTCGGGCCGCTGCCCGTGACGGCGAGCGCGGGTTCGAATCCGCGCCACAGACCGCCCGCCCCGAACTGCACCGCGAAAAACGCGGCGATGGCGAACGAAGCAAACGCGATGCCGATCTTCCCGAGACGCTCGAGGATCTTCATACGATTCCTCGAGTATAGGCGTCGGGGCGTCCGCGTCGACCACGCGCTGCGTCCCCGAACCCCCGCCGGCGAAGAAAGATCGCGGGCCGACGGCGCTCAGGACGTCGACTTTTCGCCGCCCTCTTCGTCCTTCTTCGGCAGCTGCTTCGGCGGCGGTTGGTCCTCGTCCTTGAGGCCCTTCTTGAAGTTCCGGATGCCCTCGCCGAGGCCCTTGCCAATGTCGGAGATGCGCCCGGCGCCGAACAAGAGCAGAGCGACGCCCAGGATCAGAAGGAGTTCGGTGATGTTCAATCGGCCCATGGTCGTACTCCTGCCCGGGGAAGCTCCGAGCCTCCCGCGTCCACACATCACCACCCGTACCACCCTCGGGCGCCTCCGGCAATGGACGCCAAGGCCGCACGATCGCGGGTGACGGGGACGCGGCGCGCTGGATCCGCCGTCTTCTTTCGTCATGCGCCCGGGGCGCGGCGCGACGATAGAAATCGCGCGAAGCGGGCCGCCAGGAGCGGACCGAGCAAGCCGAGCGCAGGGACGAGGCCATAAGCGAAGAGGGGGCTTTTCTCGCGTTCGAGCGCCGAAAGGACGAGGAGCGCGAGCGCCGGGCCGGAGAGGCCGACGAAGAGAGCAAGCGCGCGGCTGCCCATCGAGGAAACGAGCACGACGAGGCTCGCGAGGAGGGCGCTCGCCGCAGAGGTCGCGCCGAGGAGCACGGCGCGTACGGGGGCGCGGAGGTTCGAGGGGCGGCCGAGCGGAAGGAGGCCTCGCACCGAAGCGCGGGCGACACGGACGGTCATGGGCCCGGTCGTTTCGTTCGAGGGCAAAGCAAGGACGAGGTCGTCGGCCTCGAGGGATGCGGTGTCGGCGGAGAGCTCGATCGAGCGAGCAGCGAGCGCGGATCCGCCGAGGAGGGAAGGGGTCATGACGAGGCGCGGAGGCTCGCCGGGCAAGCAGATCCAGGTGGCCTCGGCAATCGGGACCGTCGCGGCATGCGGGGTTCGCGGATCTCGCGCGGCGCCGTCGACACATGCGGCGCGGGCGTCCGCAAGGAGGCGGGATGCAAGGCGGCCGGGCGCTTCGGCTTCGATTCCCCACGCGAGCGAGGCGAGCGCGGAAAGGACGAACGCGAGGAGCCAGACGGGAAGGGCGGACGCGACGAGCGATCGCGGCGAAGCGCCCAGGGCGAATACGGCGCGCGCCTCGCCACGATCGACGAACCGAGCCGCCGAAAGCGCCGCGCCGAGGGAAGGGGCGAGCACGAGCGCGACTTCGAGCGAGACGGCGAGGGCAGCCCGGGCAAACGGCAAGCCGAGACGCACGGGCACGCTCGGCGCGAGGAGGAGCGGCATCGAACGGACGAGGCCCGCGAGGAGCGAGACCGAGGTGACGAGCGCGGCCACGAGCGAGCCGTCCCGGAAGGTGGGGAGCGCGAGGAGGCGGAGCCCGGGCGGGATCGGGACGATCGAGCGGCTCATGGGTGGGACGGGTGCGGGGAGTGTACTAACGTTCCGGCTCGTGACGGACCGAGCAGCACGCAAGGAGGCCGGATGTCCGCGGTCGTGATCGTCGGCGCCCAGTGGGGGGACGAGGGAAAAGGCAAGATCGTCGACCTGTACACGGAGAGCGCGGACGTGGTCGTGCGCTTCGCCGGAGGGCCAAACGCCGGGCACACGCTCGTCGTGGGCGACGACAAGATCGTCGTCCGGCTCGTGCCGAGCGGAATCCTCCGCGCACAGGCGCGATGCATCATGGCGCAAGGCATGGTCGTCGATCCGGCCGTGCTCGTGTCGGAGCTCGACGTGCTCGAAGCAAAAGGGCACGCGACGCGCGGGCGGCTGTTCGTCTCGGACCTCGCGCATCTGATCCTGCCGTACCACCGGCTCGTCGACGGGTTGCGCGAGGCGACCGCGACGGACGGGCAGAAGATCGGGACGACGAAGCGCGGGATCGGGCCGTGTTACGAGGACAAAGCGGCGCGGCGCGGGATCCGCGTCGGAGACCTCGCGGATCTCGACGGCCTCGAGCAGAAGCTCGCGCGCGCGGCGAGCGCGTGGGGTCCGGTGGTGCGTGAGCTCGGCGGCGAGATGCCGGACGTGTCCGCGATGATGTCGGAGCTCCGGCCGCTCGCGCCGCGGATCGTGCCGCTCATCGCGGACACGGCGGTGCTCGCGAACGACGCGATCCAGAAGGGCGAACGCGTGATGTTCGAGGGCGCGCAGGGCACGCTGCTCGACCTCGATCACGGGACGTACCCGTTCGTGACGTCGTCGTCCGCGGTGGCGGGCGGCGCGTGTGTGGGCGCGGGCGTGGGGCCGACGCGGATCAAGCGGGTCCTCGGGATCACGAAGGGCTACGCGACGCGCGTGGGCGAGGGGCCGTTCCCGACGGAGCTCTCGGACGAGCTCGGCGAGCGGCTGCGGGTCGCGGGAGGCGAGTTCGGCTCGGTGACGGGGCGGCCGCGGCGAACGGGCTGGCTCGATCTGCCGGCGCTCCGGTATGCGGCGCGGGTGAACGGGCTCGACGGGCTCGCCGTGACGAAGCTCGACGTGCTCTCGGGGCTCGACACGATCGAGGTGTGCGTCGCGTACGACACGCCGGAGGGACGCACGAAGGAGCTGCCGATCCGGCACGTCGGCAAGGTCGTGCCCGTGTACGAGAAGCGGCCGGGGTGGCGGGAGTCGCTCTCCCACGCGCGGACGATGGCCGAGCTGCCCCAGGCCGCGCAGGACTACGTGCGGTACCTCGAAGCCGAGATCGGCGTGCCGGTGTTTTTGGTGTCGGTGGGGCCGCGGCGGGACGAGACGATCGTCCTCAGGGACGCGTTTGGTTGAAGGTCAAACGGACACGCTCTTCATGTCGATCACGAAGCGATAACGAACGTCGCCTTTGACGGTCCGGTCGTACGCCTCGTTGATCTGCTGCATCGGGATCACCTCGACGTCGGAGGTGATCCCCTTCTCGCCGCAATAATCGAGCATCTCCTGCGTCTCGGCGATGCCGCCGATGAGCGAGCCCGCGAGCGTCTTGCGTCCCATGACGAGGCCAAACGCCGCGATGGGGAGCGGCTTCTCCGGCGCGCCCACGAGCACGATCGTGCCGTCGCGGCGGAGGAGGCCGAGCAGCGCATTGACGTCGTGCATCGCTGAGACGGTGTCGAGGATGAAGTCGAACGACCCCATCGCCTTGGCCATCGCGCTCGGATCGCTGCTCACCAGGAATTGGCTCGCGCCGAGCCGGCGCGCGTCGGCCTCTTTGCGCGCCGACGTGCTGATCACCGTGACCTCGGCGCCGAACGACGCGGCGAACTTCACGCCCATGTGCCCGAGTCCGCCGAGGCCGACGACGCCGACGCGCTGCCCCGGGCTCACCTTCCAGTGGCGCAGCGGCGAATACGTCGTGATGCCGGCGCAGAGCAGGGGCGCCGCGGCCGCGGGATCGATGCCTTCCGGCACGCGCAGCACGTAGTTCTCGTCCGTCACGATGACGTCGGAGTACCCGCCGAACGTCGGCGTTTTGCCGTCGCGCTCGACGCCGTTGTACGTGAGGACCATCCCGCCCGTGCAGAACTGCTCGGTCCCTTCCTTGCAGCTCCCACATTCGCGGCACGAATCGACGAAGCAGCCGACGCCGACCAGATCGCCCTCGCGGAACTTGGTGACGCCCTTGCCCTTCCGGGTCACGCGGCCGACGATCTCGTGGCCCGGCACCATGGGAAAGGTCGAATTGCCCCACTCGCCTCGGACCTGATGAATGTCGGAATGGCAGACCCCGCAGTAAAGGATCTGGATGACGACGTCGTGGTCGCCGGGATCACGCCGATCGAACGCGAACGGCGCGAGGCCAGACTGTGCATTTTGCGCGGCGTAGCCTTGGGCTTTGATCATCCGTCCTGCGTACACGGAAAGCAAAGGCGCGGCAACCGCAGCGCAAGGTGGTCACATCCCCGCTTCCTCCTCCAAAAGAGCGGGGACGAACCCTTCCACCGTCGCGAGCGCTTCGAGCAGCCCCGTGCGCGGCACCGTGCTTTGCAATCCAACCGATTGCGGCGCGCGCACGGTTCGACTCGGCATCACCTGCGCCGTCGACGACACGGACGTCGGGTTTTGCCCTCCGCGCGTCGTCAAGAGCCGCGACGGCGAGACCTGCTGCGCCGGCAAACTCCATTCGCCCGAGGCGCGGCTGCGCGCTTGTTTGCTCCGCCAGTAATCGCGCGGGCGCATGCCGGCCGCGCGCGCGTCGAGGTCGGGGATTCGCGGCCAGAAGCCGCCGTTCGCCGTGCCGAGCGATTGCGCGAGCGCCTCGTGCCGGGCCCGCACGTTCGCCGCGTCCTCGCCGAGCCGCACCTCGGCGAGTGACTCCGCGAATCGCTCGAGCGCGCCGAGCAGGAGCGCGCGCTGGCCCGCGACGATGAGGCGCGACGTGGCCTCTTCGCCGAGCCGACGAACCTCCCGCGGATCGCCGCGCCGGAGCGCGGTGACGTGCATGCGGCCGAGGAGACCGAGGCAGGCGGCCCGCTCGTCGCCGTTCGGGCCCGTGCCCTGCTCGATGGCGCGCTCGTACGAGAGGAGCGCGTCGGCGAGGTGGCCCTCGACGAGGTGCACGTCGCCGAGAAACGCCTGCCCGAGGGCGCGGCCGAGGTTCGTGCCCACGATGCGCGCGAGGTTCAGCGCGTTCGTGACGAGCATGCGGGCGCGGTGCAGGTGGCCGACGTGGAACTGGTGACGGCCCGCGTAGAGCGTGCCCAGGTAGAGGTAGTGGCCGCCGAGCTTGTGCTCCTCGGCGTACGCGAGGAGCTGCGCTGTCGAGCTCACGCCGAGATCCCAGTCGTACCGCGCCTCCGCGAGGAGCGCGCACGCATGCCACGCGCCGAGCAGACGTGCAGGATCGGCGAGCTGCTCGGCGAGGTGGGCGGCGGCCTGGATCTCGCGCTCGGCGCCGTCGAGATCGCCGGTCGAGCCGAGGGCCACGCCGTAGAGGCTCCGCGCGTGGCAGAGCTCGACGAGGTCACCTTCGCGCTCGGCGAGCGAAGAGCCCGCGGCGAGGGAGCGCGCGGCCTCCTCGACGAAGCCGCGGGCGAGATCGACGCGGCCAAGGACGTTCGTCGCGGCGGTCCTGTGCCGTTCGAGGGAGGGATCCTTTCCCGCCGTGGCGATCGATTGCTCGGCGTGGCGGCGCGCCTCCGTGAGCTCGCCGCGCACCTCGTGCACGCGGGCGCGCGCGGCGCCGAGCATGGCCGAGGCCGCGGGCGTGTCTGCGGTGCATCGCTCGACGAGCTTGTGCAGCTCCTCCGTGCCACCGAGCAACCAGCGCATGCGCACGAGCTCGGCGGTGGCGACGAGCTGGATGCGACGCTGCTCCGGGGAGGCGGGGAGCGTGGCGACGAGCTCGATCGCGCGGTGGAGCTTCTGGCCGGCGCCGGGATCGTTTCCGGGGCTCGCGAGGACCGCCGTGAGGTATGCGTCCGCCGCCTTCTGCTTCTCGCCGGCACGCTCGAGGTGGCGCGCGAGCGTGTCGGGATCGGCGCCGCGTCGTTCGAGCTGGCGGGCGATGCGCAGGTGGTGCTCGCGTAGATCGGCGCGCACCGCGCGTCGTTCGAGCTGTTCGAGCACGACGTCGTGCACGAACGTGGTGGACGTCCGCTCGTCGACCAGGAGGCAACGGTTTTCGGCCTCCTCGAGGGCGCGATCGATGCGCTCGATCGAGAAGAGCCCGAGCGCGCGCAGGTCCGAGCGCAGGAAGTGACGGCCGAGGAGCGCGGCCACGCCGAGCACTTCGCGCGCCTCGGGCGAGAGGCTGTCGACGCCGCGGCGGAGCGCTTCGGTGATCGTGGCCGGGGCGCGGTAATCGGCGAGGTTGCGCGAGCCGAGGGACAACGTGCCGAACGTGGTTCGACTGACGAACCCCTCGACTTCGAGGTTCCGGATCACCTGGATCCCGAAGAGCGGGTTTCCCGCGGCGAGCAGCGGCACGTGCCGTTCGAGCTCGCGCAGGATCGACTCGTCTCCGCCGCGCGCGAGCTCGGCGAGCAGCCGCCCGTTCTCCTCGCGATCGAGCGGACCGAGATCCATGAGCGCCGCGCCGCGCCAGGCCACGCGCAGCGGGGGTCGCGTCGTGCCCAGCAAAAACACCTTCGCGAGGCCGAGCGTCCCCGAGAGGAGCTCCAGCACGGCGAGCGTCGCCTCGTCGCCCCAGTGCATGTCCTCGATGGCGACGAGTACGGGCAGGTCGGCCGCGATGCGCGTGACGAGCCTGCGCACGAGCTCGGCCACCCGCCTGGCCGATGACGGCCGGAGCAACGTTCGCCGCGCGTCGGCGTCGCCGAGGCCGCGGCCGAGCTCGGGGACGAGCGCCGTGAGCAGCTCCGCGTCCTCTTCGTTCGCCGCGTCGATCGCGGCCTGCACGAGCGCGCCCGTCATGCTCTTGCGCCGCGTGGCCGTGGCGACGCGGCTCAGCGCCTCGCGCAGCGGCGAGTACGGCACGAGCGCGCTGAGCTCGCGGCAGCGCGCGTAGATCACTACCGCCGCGCCGTCCTGCTCGACGACGTTCAAGAGCTCCGAGACGAGCCGGCTCTTGCCGATCCCCGCGTCCCCCACGATCACCACGGGCGACGCCGTGCGGGACGTCGTGCCGAGCACGCGCGAGGCGAGCAGCGACAGCTCGCTCTCGCGCCCCACGAACGGCGCCTCCTCGGTGTTGTGCCGCGGCGGTAGCGACGTCATCCGCCCGCTCTGCGGCACCCGCGGAGTCTGCGGCCCGCGCTCTCCGTCCGGCTCCTCGCCGCGCAGCGTGTCGTAGTAGACCTCCTTCAGCCGCGCGCAGAGCTGCGCCGCGCTCCCCGGCCGCTGCGATGGATCCTGCGCGAGCAGCTCGTCGATCAGCGCCGCGATCGCGGGCGGCACGCTCGGGGCCACGTCGCGCAGCGGCACCATCTCGCCGACGGTCCGGTTCATCATGATCGTCCGCTGCCCGCGGCCTTCGAACGGCAATTTCCCCGAGACGAGCTCGTAGAGGATCGTCCCGAGCGCGTAGAGATCCATGCGTGGATCGGGCCGCGCGCGTCCGCTGCGCAGGCACTCCGGCGCCATGTAGCCCACGGTCCCCGCGGTCACGCGTGTATCGTCCGGCTGCCAGCTCGACGTGAGCGTGGCGAGCCCGAAATCGAGCACTTTGACCCGTGGCTCGTGCGGATCGACGATCACGATGTTGCTCGGCTTGAGGTCGAGGTGCAGCACGCCGCGCGCGTGGCAGTGCGCGAGCGCCTCGGCCACCTTGCGCATGAGCCGCACCGCATCGAGCGTATCGAGCGCACCGACGCGCTCGAGGTAGGTGTCGAGCGTCTCGCCGGCCGCGATCTCCATCGCGAGGTAAAACCCCACGCCCTCGACGAACCCGTAGCCGTAGAGCTGGATCAGCGAGGGATGATCGAGCTTGAGCAGCGCCTCGATCTCGTTCTGCTGGCTGATGAGCCGCTCGGCCGTGAGCTCGGCCGCCGTCGTCTTGAAGACCTTCAGCGCGGCGAGGACCCCGGCGTCGCTTCGCGCGCGGAACACGGCTCCGAACCCACCTTCGCCGAGGAGATCCTCGATGGTGTAGTCCCCGACCCGTGCCCCTCGCTCGAGCCAGCGGTCGCCCTCCATCACATCGAACCCTTCGAGGTCGTTCTTTCTGCTTCTACAGACTGCCGGAGGCGAAGCCCGAAAGATACGGCCAAGACGCGACGAATGCGTGCGCTCTCTCCGTCCGTGCTCGCCCTCGCGCGGACCGCGTGATGCGCGCCACGCGGCGGGTCGGTATACTGCGCCCGTGATCCCGAGCGTCTTCCTCGCCTCGATCGTCCTCGCGTCTCCGACGCCTCCATCGAGCGGACAAGGCGCGAGCCTCGTCGCCGCCGCGGCCGCGTCGGGGCGTCCGCAGGAGTGCGCTTCGACCGTCCGGCGTGGATTGTCCCGACGTCCCACGGTCTGGGAGCTCGCGCGCGCCCCGGAGCTCGGCCGGTATTGCGACCTCGTCGCGCGCGCCAAGGCACTGCTCGGCTCGGACCCAGCCGCCGCGAAGAGCGCCGCCGAGAACGCCGAAAAGGTGCTGCCCGGGTACGCCGCACCGCGTGTGCTCCTCGCTCGCTCGGCCCTCGCGCTCGGCAAGATCGACGACGCCGCGCGCGAGTTCGAGGCCGCGCGCGGAAAGGATCCGCGCAGCGTCGAGGACCCGCCCACGATGCACGACCTCGCCGAGGTCCTTCGCCGCACGGGCAAACTCGAGGACGCGCTCGCCGTCTACCGCGCGCTCGTGCCGCGCATCGACCTGCTCGGCTCGCCCGATCGCCGCGTCGCCGTGCTGCTCGAAGCCGCGCACGTCTCCATGGCCGTCGCGGCCTCGCGCGCGGCGAGCGGCGCCGCGCCTGCCGAAGCGCCGGTCGCCGAGCCGAAGCGCGCGCCGCTCGACGAGGCCGCGGCGTACCTGCGTGAAGCGCGGCAACGCCCGCCGAGCGCGCTCTCCGGGGACGTGCTCCTCTCGCTCGTGCTCGTCCTCGATCGCAACGGCGATCGCGTGCAGGCCGACGCGGCGCTCGCCGATGCGCGCGCCTCGGGCGTTCGCCTGCGCGCGGGCGGCCCGAGTTACCTCGCGGCGACCGAGGACAAGTCTTGCCTCGAAGCGCTCGCGGCCGAGGGCGCGGCCGCCGTGAAACTCTGGGAGACGTACCTCGCCGGCCCTGGCGGAAAGACCCCGTGGGCGGCCTCCGCGCGGGCGCGGCTCGAAGCCGCGAAGAAGGCGCCGCGTCCCGCCGGCGCGAAGGGAGGCCCGTGAAACGAAGGTTTTTTGTTGCCGCTTTCGTCGCGGCCGCGCTCCTCTCCGTGCCCCTCGCGGGCGAGGCGCTCGCCGAGCCTTCCGTGTGGCTCAAGGCGCGTGATCCTGTCGCCGCGTCGCGTGCCACGCTCCTCGAAGAGGCCGATCAGTTCCTCCTCAAGCACGACCTCGCGCAGAGCGAGTCCATCTTCGACGCGACCCCCGCCGTCGACCTCCTGCGCATGCGGGACGTCTACCTGCTCGAAGCGCTCAAGCGCCTCGAACAAGCCGGCGGCGCGGAGAGCCCCGATCCGCGCGTGCGTTTGCGCATGGGCCACGTGCTGCGCCGGCTCGGTCAGGACCGCAAGCCGCTGAACCCGGGCCGCATCGAGGAGGCGATCCGCGTGCTCCTCACCGTCGCGCACGGCAGCGCGCCGCAAGCGATCACGACCTCCGCGTGGAACGAGCTCGCGATTGCGTACGCCGTCCTCGGCAAGCGCGATCAAGAGGTCCACGCGTACGGCCAGGCGCTCGCGCACGAGCCACTCGGCCATCACCGCGCCGTCCTCTTCGCCAACCGCGCCGAGTCGTACATGGGCATGGGCCGCCTCGATGACGCGATTCAGGGCTACCGCGAGGCGCTCCGCTCGCTCTTGCCGATCGAGATGTTCCAGTACGGCGTCACCGCCCTCTGGGGCCTCGCCGTCGCCACCGATCGCGACGGCGACCTCGACGGCGCGCTCGCCTCGATCGCGCTCGCCCGCGCCTACGACCGCGACGATCGCAAGATCCACGAGCCGAGCTGGTTCTTCTCACCGCCGCACGACGAGGCCTGGTACGAGGCGCTCGGCGCGTGGAGCGCGGCGCGCAGCACGGACCTCGGCGCGGTGCGTGCCGAGGCGTACACGCGGGCCATCGAGGCCTGGGAGGCGTACCTCGAACGTGCGCCCGACGACGATCGCTGGATCCCGCTCGGCCGCGTGCGCCTCGAAGCTTGCAAGAAAGAGCGGGAGCGCGTCCTTCAGGCCGCGCGAAGGCGCTGACATCGCACAGACCTCTTTACGGTGACCCAAGGACGCTCCACGCTCCACTGTCACCACGGCGGAGGGCGTTCGTTGAAGCGGGATTCGCTCTTCGAGGAGTCGGTAGTCTGGTCGGGGCGCCCCAAGGTCGTCACGTGCCCGGTGCTCTACCAGATCGCGGCCGCGATCGCGGGCGTCGTCTCGGCGATCACCACCGCCTCGGCCGTCGTCGTCGCCACCGCGCTCGGATCGAGCCCCGGCACGCTCCTCGCGTTCGCTGCGTGGACGGCCATCCTCGCCGTCGCCTTCGCGCTCGGCCCCAAGTGGTGGCGCAGCGAGCTCGAGTTCGTCGTGACCGAGCGCCACGTCATCCTCCATCGCGGCCGGCTCCGCCGCATGATGGATCGATCCGCGATCAGCTTCGCCCGCATTCATTGGGACCCGCAGCGTCCTGGCATCGGCGACCTCGAGCTCGTGCGCGCCGTGCCCACGGGCGCCTTGCGCCGCCGCCTCGCGATCGTCTTCCACGGCCTCGTCGCGCCCGACCGCGTCTGGGCCATCGTCCGTGGCGTCACGCCTTCCACCCCGGCGGGCGACGGCCAGCGCCTCCTCGCGCAGCGCCTCGACGATGGCGAGCGTGTCCTCTGGTCGGGCCATCCGCCCGACGGCTTTCGCAAATGGCTCCCGTCGAGCGGACGCGCGGCGCTTGGCCTCCTGCTCGGCGTCGGCCTCTTCGCCGCGGCGATCGTCTCGTCGACCCACGCCGTGCACGCGGCGCGTACCGTCGTGCGTGGTGGCCTCTCGCCCGAGTCGCTCTCCTTCTTCGCGCTCGTCACCTCGCTCGCGCTCACGATCCTCCTGCTCGTCTCGGCGGGCGTGCTCGTCGTGTATGCCTCGATCGTCCGGCCTGCGCGGCTCGAAACGCGCACGCGTTACTGGGTGACGAACCGGCGTGTCCTCATCCAGCGCGGCGACGAGGAGCTGCACCTCGAGCGCACGCGCATCGTCGACGTCATCGACAGCCCGGCGGCTGGCGGGCTCAACGATCTTTTCCTGGTGCTCGACGGCCCGCGCGCGCGCGCCTTTGCGTCGAGCGGCGCGTTTGGCGAACGTGACACCGAGGGCCTCCAGCCCGTGCTCCGCCGCATCACGGACCCGGAGGCCGTGCGCCGGATCATCCTGCGCGCGCCCAGCGAGCCGGCGATCCCGTCGGTGGCTTAAACGCGGGGCTTGCGCGCTTCTTCGAGCAGCATCCGCGCGCAGGTGATCGCGTCCTCCGCCGCGGGCGTGTCGGCGCGCAACTCCAGCGCTTCGGCGTTCATCGTGACGAGCCACGTTCCTTTGGGGAACGAATCGATCCATCCGGTGAGGGCCGCGATATCGATCGCCGCGCCCGCTTCGTTCTCGATCACGAGCTTGACGCCGCCCGGCGTGACCAGCGTCGGCGACTCGCCGGGGAGGCCCTCGCGCCGTTCGAGGGAGGTCTGCACGGGCGGCCGCACCTTCACCCCTGCGGGGAAACCGGGCGGGCCTTTGGCTTCGAGCTTCATCCAGTCGACGAGCTTGTCCTCTTTGAACGAGCCCGCGAAAACTGCGGGCGAGCCCATCCGCAAGGTGACGCCGTCGCTCGCTTCGGGCGCATGCAGCCGGAACGTGGTGGGAATCTCGGCGTCCTGCTCCGCGACGAACCCGAGAGCTTTCGCGACGGCGTTCGCGCGCTCGACGCTCCTTTGCAGCGCGCGGCGCTCCGTGCGGGGGTGCGGGCTCATGCTGGTGGGGTGCGGCCTCATGCGGTTCCCTGCGATGAGCGCGAAGAGCAGGGCGCCGAGGATTCCGAGGAGCAGGGCGGGCATCGAGGGGAAGGGTGTACCACGCGATCCGGGATCACGCATCGTCGTCTTCGTCCATCCAGTCCCCGCCGGACGTCGCCTCGGCCTTCGCCGTGTCGTCGGCGGGCTTCTTGGGCAAGCCGAGCCTCTCGCGGGTCGAGTACAGGTTCGAGCGCACGAGCGCGCGGTGGTCGGGGGCGCGCTCGATCAGCCGATCGAAGATGGGCAGATCGTCGACCGTCGCCTTCGCGGTGAGGCACATCGAGATCGGCATCGCGAGCTCCGGGTGCTCCTCGAAGGCCGCGAGTGCGCGATCGAGCAGCGCGTGATCCTCCGGGTGCCAGGGCCCCTCGGGCAGCACGCTGAGGATGCGCATCCAGTCCCCGTACTCGTGCGAGGTGTTCGCTTCCCGGGCGCGGCGCAGCGCGGTCCACTCGTCCTCGGTGACGGGGCCCGAGAGCTCCTCCGGCCCGAGGAACGGCGCATGTTCGGCGCGTGCCTTCTGGCGTGCTTCCTCCTTGCCTGCGCTCGTCAAGGCTCTGGAGAAGAACATGGGCGCGACGCCGCCCCAGAGCTCGGAGATCGCCGAGACCACGTTGAGCGCCTCCATGCACGCGAGCTCTCCACGCCGGAGCGCGGCGCGTAGCGGCGTGATGGCCATCTTGGTCAACGAGGAGTCGGCGACGAGCAGGCCCCGCAGACGCGTGTCCTCGCAGAGGCGAGCCGCGAGCTCGAGCCGGCTCCCGTCCGTCTCCGCGGCGTGCGCGTCCGTCAGGATGCACCGCAACGCCCAGCGCGTGAGCTTGTCGTCGTCGCTCCGCAAGGCCTGCTCCACGGCGGGGCGGAGCTGCTCGAACGGCGCCTTTTGCAGGAGCTTGTCGATGTTCCCGGCCATCCGCGACCAGGCGCCTGGATACCCGGCGAGGCGCGCCGCGAGCAGGCGCTCCGAGAGCGCTCCGGGCCTCGCGTTCTTCGCGCCGAGCACGTTCGCGATCTTGTTCATGATGAAGTCCATCCGGCTCGCCGTCTCGGGCGCTTCGAGGACCAGCTCGACGATCGGCGCGAGGTCCGCGCCCGGAGGCATCACCTCCTCCACGAGCTCGGCGGCCAGGAAGTAAGCCGTGGACACCTCGTCGCGCACCGAGGCTGGCGCGGACAGCGCGTACTTCGCGAGCGCGAGGCCCACCACCACGGCCCGATCGTGCGGCAGCGTCGCGACCATCGCTTTGTGATCGGGCGTCAGGTGGAACGCGCGGGCCTTGGCCCAGCCCGAAAGCACCCGGAGGAACGCCTCGATGCCGCCTTTGCGTGACAAGAGGTGCGCCCCCGTCAGGGGCATCCTCGTGTCGTGGTTGCCGCCCGACGCGAGCGTCGTCTCCAGCACGTCGACGGCGATCGGGTCCGGCAGCTTCGCGACGAGCTCGGTGAACTCGCGGTCCTGCTTCATCAAGGCCCAGCGGGACTCGTCGAGCATCGCCGAGATGCGCTCGATCGGCTCGCGGAGGGCCTCGGCGTCCGCCGCGGGCAGGTGCGCGAGGGGATCACGTTGCCACTTGCCTGCCCACCAGTGCAGCTCGCCACGCGAGGCCAGCGCCTCCTGCGCGGGCTTGCGCACGTCGGCGATGGGGTCCTTGGCCAGCGTCTCGAGGAGCTTGATGGCGCGCTCGTTCGTCGGGCGCAGGCCCGCGGCGATCACGGCGCGGATGTCGTCGTTCGGGCTCGCGGCGAACGCCGCCACGCTGTCGTTCACCGGCGCGCCTCGCCGGAGCAGCTCCCCGAGCCCTTCGGCCACGACGTCCGTGTCCTTGTCGGCGTGATCGTCCCACCCGCCTTGTTCCTCCAGCAGCGTCGCGACGAGCTGGAGCAGCGACGCGTCTCCGAGCAGGCCTGCCGCGGTCGCGCAGAACCGCATGGCCTCCTTCGCGCCGCGGAAGACGAGGTTGTCGAGCCGCTGCGCGTCCGGATCGTTCCACGCGGTGTCGTCGTCGTGCCCCTCGTGCAGGACCTCCATCAGCGTGATGGCGCGGCGCGCGATCGTGCGGATCTCCTCGGCCGTCGCGAGCAGCGGATACTGTTTGGGCATGAGCGCGTCCTTTCCCTCGGCGCGCTGTCCTACGACGGGAAGAGCGCGCGGTATACCTCGTCGATCGTGCGCACGAAGGTCACGTCGAGATGGATGTCCTCGGGGACATCGGCTCGGTTCGCCTCGGGGATCACCACGCGCGCGAGACCCGCGCGCTCGGCGGCGATGAGCTTCGCGCGGATGCCGCCGACGGCGAGCACGCGGCCGCTCAGGGAGAGCTCCCCGGTGAGCGCGGTATCGGCGGGCGCCGGCCTGCCCGAGAGGGCCGAGACCAGCGCGGCGAAGATGGCCGTCCCGGCGCTCGGACCGTCCTTCGCGAGGCTCGCCTCGGGCACGTGCACGTGCACATCGGTCGCCGCGAGCCTGCCCGGCTCGACGCCGTAGCGGCTCGTCTCGGCGCGCACGTGCGAGAACGCCGCGCGGACGGACTCCTTCAGCACGTCGCCGAGGTTGCCCGTCGACACGAGCTCGCCGCGCCCCGCCATGGTCGCGGCCTCCACGAACAGCACCGAGCCGCCGCCGGGTCCGACGGAGAGGCCGGTCGTGACGCCGATGGGAAGCGCGCCGAGCGCCTTCGCCTTCGTGAAGCGCGGCGGACCGAGCACGGCCTCGACCTCGGCCTGGGTGATCGGCGGGGCTTGCTCCTCGCCGGCGGCGTCGGCTTCGCCTTGCTCTCGGCGCGTGACGAGCGCGAGGGCGCGGGCGCGGAGCACCGTCGCGAGCGTGTGACGGAGCTGCCGGACGCCGGCCTCGCGTGTGTAGCCGTCGATGAGCGCCATCACGGCGTCGTCCTCGATCGCGGGCGTCTTCGGCAACCCGATCTCGGCGCGCAGCCGATCGAGCAGGTGCGTCCGCAGGATCATGGTCTTCTCGACGGCCGTGTATCCCTCGATCTCGCAGAGCTCCAGCCGGTCGAGCAGCGTCGGGTGGATCTGGGACGTGTCGTTCGCCGTGGCCACGAAGAGCACGTGCGACAGGTCGTACGGCACGCCGAGGAAGTTGTCCTGGAAGTGGGGGTTTTGCTCCGGGTCCAGCACCTCGAGCAGCGCGGCCATGGGGCTGCGGGCGCGCCCTTCGCCGATCTTGTCGATCTCGTCGAGCAAGACGAGCGCGCTCGCGCTGCCTGCCTCCGCGATGGCGCGCAGGATCCGGCCTGCCGACGCGGCGACGTAGCTCAGACGGTGGCCGCGGATCTCGCTCTCGTCGTGCACGCCGCCGAGCGCGACGCGTGCGAACGGGCGCCCGAGGGCCTCGGCCATCGCGCGGGCGATGGTCGTCTTGCCGACGCCGGGCGGGCCGGCGAGGCAGAGGATCATCGAAGCGTTCTCGCCGCCGAGCTTGCGCACGGCGAGGTACTCGGCGACGCGCCGCTTCGGCTTCTCCAGGCCGTGGTGACCACGATCGAGCGCGGCGCGCACGGCGGCGAGATCGATCGGGCGCTCCGGGTCTGGCTGCCAGGGCAGGCGCGCCATGAAGTCGAGGTGGTTCGTGTACGTGGAGTAGTCGTGGTGGTTCGACTGCATGCCCCGCAAGAGGCGCAGCTCGCGCTTGGCCGTCTCACGCGCGAGCTTGGGCATCCCTGCTTGCGACAGCTTGCGCTGGAGCCGGGCGAGGTCGTCGCCTTCCTCGGCGATCGCGGGATCGTGCAGGTCGAGCCGCTTCTGGAGCTCCACGATCTGCGACCAGAGCTTCTGCCGGAGGGCCTTCGGCACCTCGGGTTTGGCCATCGCCTGGCGCAGCATCGCTTCGAGCTCGGAGGCGGCGTGTCGACCCTCGGCGCGGGACGCGAGGAGCAGCGCGACGCGGCGGATCCCTTCTTCGAGCGGGTGTTGCGTGAGCTCGGCGAGCTCGCTCTTGCCGGAGACCGCGCGCGTGGCGGCGGCGAGCGCGGTGCGCAGGGGGGCGTGGAAGTCCAGGGGCTCGGGCACCGCGCCTTCGTCGAGGGCGGCGAAGAGCAGGTGGGCGGCGGAGAGCAGCGCCTTCGTGTCCGGCGTGGGCTCGTCCTCGTCGGGCGTGTCCACGTCGGCCGTGTACGGGGGCTCCTTGCCGCGCGCCGCCACGAGCCGACCTCTTCGGAGGCCGGCGAGCGTGAGGGAAGCTGCGTCGACGGAGACGATCCGACACGTCGTGCCCCACCTGCCGGTGACCAGCGAGGGCAGCTCGACCGACGAGGTGATCGTGACGGCGAGGATCTCCGCGGGGAGTTTTCCGTCGCGGGCGACGCGCGACAGCGCGACGAGGGCGACCGTGTCGATGGCGGGCACGGCGAACGTGCGTTCTTCGCCGGGGAGGATGGCCTCTTCGAGGAGGCCGACGAGGGGGAGCTGTGTACGCGCCACGTTCGTGCAAGCGAGGGTCCGAGGGCAGGGATTGCCCGTGGACGGACCGGGGTTTTACCGGTCCAACGGTGTGGTGCGCCAGCCAGATTCGGTGGGGGGAGGCGCGGGTTACGCCGGAATCGTGGTGGCGTCCGCTCGAACCGGCGGGGTGCGTGCGGCGGGCGCGTCTTCCGGGACCTCGTCGTCCGTCACCTCGACGTCTTTTCCGCCGGGCGTCGTGCGCAGGAACCCGAGCTGCCGCAGCAGGCCGCGCTGGGTGATGGCCCTCCGGGCGATGGCGCTCCATTCGAGGTACCAGGCCCAGAGCGCCGCCTCGGCCTTCTCGAAGGTCTCGTCCTCGGCGGCGATCTTTTCCAGATCGGGCAACGGCCCGTCGACGTTGCGGAGTTTTCCGAGCAGCGCCTTGGCCTCGTCGACCACCATCTCCGTGAGCCCGCGCTGGGCGAGCAGGGCTCGGGCATCTTTCCCGGCCTGGCCGAATCCGCCGTTCCATTCGGGGTTGTCGATGGTGTCGAGTCGTTCGACGAAGGTGCCGACGGAGACGATGACGGCCATGCCGTCGGTCTGGGAGAGGTTGCGGAAGACCTGCGCGTGAATCTCCGGCGCGTGCCGCGTCAAGGTGGCATCCGCGATGACGAACCATTGATTCTCCCAGGCGTCGAGGGCGCGCAGGGCGTCGGGGTCCGTGGTGGGCGGCGCCTCGACGAAATCGAGTTTTGTGCGCGTCACGTTTTTGAGAAGCGACCATCCCTCGTCGAGGTCGACGTTCGTGAAGCCGTGCCGGGCGAGGGGGGCGGCGATCCGCGGGTTGCGGAGGGCGATGAGGAGCTTGAGGACGCGTTCGGCCTTCTGACCAATGGTGAGCCTTGCCATGATGGAAACCTCCCTATGGGGGTGGACCCAGGTAGTTCCCGTCCAGAACGCGTGTGAACCCGATCATGAACGACGCAATCGTGCTCTCGGAAGGTGCGTCCCCCGCTCCGGAAGGCGGATCCCCCCGGGGACTCGGTGGGCGGAGGCGGGGATCGAGCTCGGGGAGCGGGGGAGTGTGAAGTCGGATACGGGGATCGAGCTCGGGGAGCAGGGGATCGACCTGCGGGAGCAGGGGATCGAGCTCGGGGAGCAGGGGAGTGTAGGGGCGGATACGGGGATCGGGGGTTCGGAGCGGGGGATGTTGCTTTCGAAGTTGCCGATCGCTTGATCGGCTGCTTGCGCTTCGAGGTACGTGCCCCTCGACGCCGCGGAGTTAGGAGAGCGCGGGCGCAGGCGTCTGCCACGCATTGAGGGCGAGGTTCTGCACAAGCGATTGGTGCTTTTCGAGGAGGGTCATGATCTTCCTTGCGAAGAGCAAGGCCAATGCCAGTCGCCATTCCACGCCTCGACGCGGCTTTCTTGGCGGCCCAATGACCCTCGCGGGCCCTCCGACCGGCCGAACGCCGAGGTAATGGGCTGGATGGAGGGGGCGCGTACTGCAACAGATACAGTAACGTTACAGCCGTCCTCCGCCGCACCGCGCCATAGCTTTTTCCCCGTACGTCCCCGCGATCCAGCGTCCCGGCCGAACCTCGTTCCGTGGTACTCATCACCTCGGAATCACTCCCGGGGGTTGCCATGTACGACTGGAACGACAGCGTCCCGTCCGTCGATGGATCGGGCCGCGTGCTCTCCCTCTCCGGCGGGCCTGTGCGGCGCGACTTCGCGCGCAGGGTGCGGCCCGTGAAGGTCGTCGACGAGACCCTCCGGGATGGATTGCAGAGCGCCGCCGGCTACCAGCCCGACGCCGCGCAGAAGATCGATCTCCTCTACGCCATGGCCGCGATCGGCGTCGACGTCGTCAGCGTCGGCCTCCCCGCCGCCGGCCTCGTCAATGCCGAGGATTGTTTCCTCCTCTGCCGCGAGATCGTCCGCTCCAAGCTCCGCGTCGTCCCCACCGCCGCCGCGCGCACCGTCGTCGCCGACGTCCACGGCATCGCCCGCGCCGCCGATCGCGCCGGCATCCCCATCGAGGTCTACGCCTTCATCGGCAGCTCCCCCATTCGCCTCGCCGTCGAAAACTGGGACACGGACTTCCTCATCGGCGCCATCACCGCCGCCGCGCGCGAGGCCAAGGCCGCGGGCTTGCCCTTCTGCCTCGTCACCGAGGACACCACCCGCTCGAACCCCGAGGTCCTCCGCAGCCTCTACAGCGCCGCCATCGAAGCGGGCGCGGGCCGCATTTGCCTCTGCGACACCACCGGCCACGTCACGCCGTACGGCATCGAGGCGCTCGTCGGGTTCGCGCGGCGCACCCTCGACGAGCTCGGCGCGCGGCACGTCGAGCTCGACTGGCACGGGCACAACGACCGCGGCATCGGCCTGCCGAACGCGCTCTGGGCGGCCGCCTCGGGCGTCGATCGCGTGCATGGTACCGGCCTCGGCGTCGGCGAGCGGGTCGGCAATACCAGCCTCGAATTGCTCGTCGAGAACCTCGGCCTGCTCGGCGCGCGTCCGCGTGTGCCCGAGGCGCGCCTCGTCGAGTATTGCGAGCTCGCCTCCCGCGCGCTCCGGTATCCCATCCCCGCGGGACATCCGATCGCCGGCGCAAACATGCGCGGCGCGCGTTTCGAGGTACGCCCTTACCACGCGACGCCCGAGGAGGCGCCTGCATCCGAGCCCTTGGAGCCCATGGAAAAACTCGTCCCGATGTGCATGAAGATCGGCGGCAGCGCCGTCGCGCTCGCCGTCCCTCCGCGCAGGACGCTGCTCGAAGCGCTGCGGTACGACCTCGACCTCGTCGGCACGAAGCAGGGCTGTGACAAGGGGGACTGCGGCGCGTGTACGGTCGTCGTGGACGGCGTCGCGATCCTCTCTTGCCTCACGCTCGCGCTCGACGCGGACGGCAAGGAGGTCCGCACCGTCGAGACGCTCGAAGGCGCGCCGCACATCGACGCGCTGCTCGACGGCTTCGACAGGCTCGGCGGCGGGCAGTGCGGCTTCTGCACGCCCGGCATGCTCATGACCGCGACGGCGCTGCTCGACAGGAACCCGTGTCCCACGCGTGACGAGATCAAGTGCGCGATCGCGGGCAACCTCTGCCGCTGTACGGGCTACGGGAAGATCGTCGACGCGATCGAGCTCGCGGCGCAGATCCGTCGCGGCGAGGCGGAGGCGGGCGTGGGCTTGCCGGGGATCGAGAACACGCCGCCGCCGTTGCCTTCGAACAAGAGCTCGCGCGAGGGGAGGCAGGGCTAGCCATGACGGACACGCGAAAGCCGAGTGAGCTCCGAGGCCTCGTCGGCAGCCGCACGCGCACGCTGCTCGCGCCGCGCGTGACCGGGCAGGTCCGCTACACCGACGACATCCACCTGCCGCGCATGCTGTGGGGTCGGATCGTCCGCAGCCCTCATCCACACGCGCGCATCGTGCGCATCGACGCGACACGCGCGCTCGCGAAGCCGGGTGTCATCGCCGTCATCACGGGCAAGGACATGCCCGAGCGCTTCGGCATCATCCCGTGGACACCGGACGAGTACCCGCTCGCCCTCGATTGCGCGCGTTTCGTCGGTGATGCCGTCGCCGCGGTCGCCGCGACCGACGAGCGCATCGCGCACGAGGCCGCGGAGCTCGTGGACGTCGAGTACGAGGTGCTGCCGGCCGCGACCGATCTGCAGACGGCGATCGACAAGCCCGAGGTGGGGCTCGGCAAGGGCGGCAAGGACAACGTCTCGAAGGAGGTCGACCTCGCGTTCGGGGACGTCGACGCCGCGCTCGCCGGGAGCGACGTCGTCATCACGGGCGACTACTACTACGAGGGCAGCGCGCACGTTCCGATCGAGACCCACTGCGCCATCGGGAACCTCGACAAGAACGGCCTGCTCACGGTCTGGTCGACGACGCAGGTGCCGCACTACCTGCACCGCGAGCTCTCGCGCGTCTTGCGCGTCCCGCCCACGCGCATCCGCGTCATCCAGCCGCCCGTCGGCGGCGCGTTCGGCGGCAAGAGCGAGCCTTTTTCGCTCGAGTTCTGCGCGGCCAAGCTCGCGATGATCACGGGCCGCCCCGTCAAGTTCCTCTACACGCGCGAAGAAGAGTTTTACGCGCATCGCGGGCGGCACCCGATGCAGATCCACATGAAGGTCGGCGCGAGCCGCGACGGCAAGCTCACGGGCGTCGACGCGCGCACCTTCATCGACGGCGGCGCCTACTCGTCGTTTGGTCTCGTCACGACGTACTACTCGGGCCAGCTCCTCACGCTGCCCGCGTTCGCCGACACCTACCGCTTCCGCTCGACGCGCCTCTTCACGAACAAGCCTCCGTGCGGCCCGAAGCGCGGCCACGGCAGCGTGCAGCCGCGTTTCGCGTTCGAGGTCTCGCTCGACAAGATCTCCCGCGCGCTCGGGATCGATCCGATCGAGCTGCGAAGGAAAAACCTCGTCCCGCCGAACACGACCACGCTGAACGGCCTGCGCGTCACCTCGAACGGCATCGAGCAGTGCCTCGACGCGGTCGAGAAGGCGAGCGGCTGGAAGGATCGCTTCGGCAAGCTGCCCAAGGGGCGCGGGCTCGGCGTGGCCACGAGCGCGTACATCAGCGGGACGAACTACGCGATCTACCCGAACGCGATGCCCCAGAGCGCCGTGCAGCTCAAGGTCGATCGCTCGGGCGTCGTGACGGTCTTTTCAGGTCAAAGCGAAATCGGTCAGGGCTGCGACCTGATGCTCGCGGTGCTCGTCGCCGACGAGCTCGGCCTGGATCTCGGGTCGGTGCGTGTCATCTCCGGCGACACGGACCTCACGCCCGTCGACCTCGGCGCTTACTCCTCGCGCGGCACGTTCATGAACGGCAACGCGTGCCTCATGGCCGCGCGCGAGATCAAGAGCAAGCTCGTCGCCGCCGTCGCCGAGAAGCTCGACGTCGATCCGCGGAACGTGCTCGTCACGCGCGGCGCGCTCGTGGTCGTGCACGATCCGGCGCGCGGCGTCCCCGTCACCGAGGCCATCCAGCTCGCCGAGGCGAAGTTCGGCACGCTCGGCGCCGTCGGTCACTACAACACGCCGAAGCTCGGCGGCGACTACCGCGGCGGCACCATCGGCGCCTCGCCCGCGTACTCGTTCACCGCGCACGTCGCCGAGGTCTCGGTCGACCCGCGCTCGGGGTTCGTTCGCGTCGAGAAGATCTGGGTCGCGCACGACTGCGGCAAGGCGCTCTGTCCCGTGATCGTGGAGGGGCAGATGGAAGGATCGGCATATATGGGCGCGGCCGAGGCGCTGCTCGAAGAGCACGTGATCGGTCCCGACGGGCTGCACAAGGGGCCGAACCTGCTCGACTACCGCATCCCGACGAGCCTCGACGTCCCGGACCTCCACGCGCTCATCGTCGAGTCCGAGGATCAAGAGGGCCCGCTCGGCGCCAAGGAGTCGGGCGAGGGCCCGCTGCACCCGTCGATCCCGGCCATCGCGAACGCCATCTTCGACGCCGTCGGCGTACGCATCGACAGGCTCCCGTTCTCGCCCGCGCGCGTGCTCGCGGCCCTGCGGAAGAAGCAGGCCGACGAGCAAGCTGCGGCGACTGCTGCTGCGGAGTGAGGTCTTCATGTTGCCGCTGCCCGTCTTCGATCATCACAAGCCGCGCACCCTCTCGGCGGCGCTCGATCTGCTCGCGCGCCTCGGCGACAAGGCCGTCGTCATCGCCGGCGGCACCGACGTGCTGCCCAACATGAAGCAGGGGCTCGTGGAGCCGGAGCACGTCGTCTCCATCGGGGGCATCGAGGAGCTGCGCGGCATCTCGCTCGTGCGCGAGGGCGACGACGACAAGCTCGTCCTCGGCGCCGGCGCGCGCCTCGCCGAGATCGAGAGCTCGATCCTCGTGCGTCGCATCGCGCCCGCGCTCGCCGAGGCCGCGGGCCAGGTGGGCGGACCGCATCACCGCGCCATGGGCACGCTCGGCGGCAACATCTGCCTCGACACGCGCTGCCGCTACTACAACCAGACCTACTTCTGGCGCAAATCGCTGGGCTTTTGCCTCAAGAAGGACGGCACGGTCTGCCACGTCGTGCGCGGCGGATCACGCTGCGTCGCCGCCGCCTCGAACGACACGGCACCCGCGCTCATCGCGCTCGAAGCCGACCTCCATCTCCTCGGCCCGCGCGGCGCGCGTGTCGTAAAGGCTCACGATTTTTACGTGGCCGACGGCGTGAAGAACACCGTGCTCGAACCCGGCGAGCTCGTCGTGCGTGTCTCCATCACGCGAAACCCCGGCCGCCGTTCGAGCTTCGAAAAGCTGCGGCGCAGGAACGCGATCGACTTTCCGCTGCTCTCGATCGCCGTGAGGCTCGACGTGTCCGGCGTGGAGACCACGCGCGTCGACGGCGCGGACGTCGTCGTCTCGGCGCTCGGCGCTCGCCCGCGCCGCATCCGAGCCGCCTCGAAGATCCGTCCCGGGACCCCCTTCGACGTCGCCGCCCGCGAGCTCGCCGAGGGCGCCTACGCCGAGTGCAAGCCTCTCCCGAACGTCGATGACGACACCGAGTGGCGCCGCGAGATGGTCCCCGCCCTCGTCGAGCGCGCCGTCACGCGCCTCGAAGGTTGAAGGCCGAGATCCGAGGCAAATTGCGATCCTCCCTGCCGGCGCCTCGGACCCACGACGGTCCCTGACCCCGCGACGGGAGCGCGGATCCCCGCGCGCCTCCAAATTCCTCCCTTGCAGCGCCGACGCGCGCGGACCAAGGTCCTCGTAGGTGCGCTTTCTCCCGTTCGTCCTCGTCGCCACCGGGTTTCATTTTTTCATCCCGGTCGTCGCTCGAGTCGCGCCGCGGCCTCAAGGGCCGCTCCTCGCGATCTCGACCGGCATGGCGCGGCGCATGGAGATCGACATCGAGAACGTCCCGATCGAGCCGATGCGCCCGGACGAACCCCGTCCCGAGCGTGAGCCGGATCCGGCCGTCGCGATGAACGACACGCGCCCGCGCACGACGGAGTCCGTCGACCCGCGCATCGTGGATCCGACGACCGCGCAACCGAACAACAACACCGAGCCGCAGCAGGTCGAGCCCGTGCCGACGGGCACGCCTTCGGCGGGCCCGCCCGACGAGTACGGCGCGCCGCCGCCGCCGGTGCCCGGAGGCCCTGGGATCCCCGGGATCGGCGGCCCCGTGTGGGCGATGCCCGGCGTCATCCCCGAGGCCGGCAAGCCAAAGCCCGCGCCCACCACGGTCGGGCCTCCGCCGGAGGTCGATCGCAAGATCGCGGGCCGCGTGATCACCGACGTGATGCGCGAAAAAGATCGACAGCTCGGCCTGGATCTGCCGGGCGCGGGCACGATCGCGTCCGTCGTCTCGGATGTCGTGCGCGGCTCGGGCACGCCCGACGTCGCACGCGCGACGCTCGAAGTGCGCATCGCGCCCGGCGGTCGCGTGGCGAGCGTGCGTGTCGTGCGTTCGTCGGCGGGCAACGCGGGCGACTGGAGCGCGGTCGCGGGCGCGGTGAGCGGCAGGCTCGCGAGCCGTCAGTTCACGCTGCCGGAGTCGTACGCGCAGGGCGCGATCGTGATGGTCGAAGTCGTCTCGCAGTTGCAGATGCCCGACGGCAGCACGGGCGGCACGAACATCAACAAGGGCGGGGGGAGCGACAGCCTCGGCGGCAGCGTGAGCTTCGACGTGGCGAACATCGGCGCGCGACCCAAGCGCCACGTGCGCGCCTCCGCGAGCGCCCGCCCGGCGACCTGATCCGCCGAACCGCGCAAAATTCGCGGCCACGACGTCGATTGGTGGGCCTGCCCCCAGGTTTTTGCGGATTTTGTGGCACGAAGCACAAAATTCTTCGCAGAAGGGGGCTTTTCGACGACCCGATGGACGGGCAAGACTGCTCGCGGCGACGACCACGGGCGGTGACATCCCGCGCGGCTCGTGCGACTCTCCCCAATCTCCCGCTCATGGCGAAGGAACGAGTTTTCTCTCTCGATGCGGTCCGCACCGACGGCTGGTTCGAACGCATCGGCGATGGGATCGGCAGCTTTCAGGCTCTCTGCGACATCGTCGGCGAGACGTTCTTCGCCTTTTCGATGATCACGGGAGCGCGCATCACCGCGCTCACGGTCGACCGCCGCAACCCCGACAACACCCTCGTCGACTTCGTCATCGCGCCTCCGGGCGACGAGGAAGAAGAGAGCGAGGTCCAGCGGCTCACGCTCGCCGATTTCCGGCATCGGCTCGTCGGCGCGCTCCTCACCGAGGACGCGACGCCAGGGCCCCCCGAGCGCGACACGGACATCGAAGCGCTGCAGCTCCACATCGGCGTGCGCTACCTGCTGCTCGCGCCGCTCTTCGGCTACAGCCTGCGCAAGCTCTACGTCGACGGTCGCACCTCGAGGCTGCTCGTCCTGCGTGACGGCCTCGAGCAAACCTACGAGCTCGGCGAGTTCCGGGCGCGCATCCGCGCGCACGTGCGCGAAGAGCTCGAGCGCGCTTCGGCGGGCTCGCGCTCGGCGATCGATCTGACGCGCGTGGCCGAGGCCGAGGCGGCGAGCCAGCGCGGCGATTGGTCGCGCGTGGTGCAGCTCCTCGGCGCGTGGCCGGCGCCGCTCGCGATCTTCCTTCGCACGCCCGAGGGGCAGATGCTCACGACCGATGCGCGCGCGCTCATCGCGAAGGGGCTCGGCTTGCTCGGCACGGCGTGCGTCAAGCTCGGCGAAGAGCACCAGGGCGAGGAGGTCATGCGCCTCGCGGTGCAGTACGCGCAGGATGGGGCGGCGGCGGCGGACATCTTCCGTCGGCTCGGGGAAGCGCAGCTCGAGAACGGGCGTGCAGGGGAGGCCATCGGTGGGCTCCGGCGCGCGGCGAGCCTCGGCGCGCCGCCCAAGCTCATCTGGCCGCTCCTGGCGAAGGCGTACGTGAAGCGGCAGCGCTACGTGGCCGCGTTCGCGTGTGTGCGGGAGGCTCGCGCGGCGGGCGTGCCCGACGCCGAGCTCATCGAGGAGATCCGCGAGATCGAGGCCCGGCTCGGCACGGCGCTGACGGCGTTCCGTGGGCTCGTGCTGAGCTCCAGGAGTTGACGGGCGCGCAGGTGGCCCCATACCCCCTGGCCGCGCAATTGACACCCCAGAACCCCAAAGCTACATAGCCGCGGCGATTGTGCCGAGATCGCACGGATTTCGATGCATCTCGGAGCCTGCCAGCGTCCGCTCGTGATCGCGAGCGATCGCGAGCGAGGACCCACCTTCTCGGTCGGCACTAGAACCGGAGTACACCGCGTACCCCGGAGCACCCGGAGCACCCGGAGCAAACGATGTCCACCTACGTCCCCCTGTTCCTGCTCTTCATCGTGGCAGCGGTCCTCGCGGGCGCGCTGTTCACGATCAGCACCGTGCTCGGGCCGAAGAACCCGACGCCCGAGAAGATGATCCCGTACGAGTGCGGGAGCGAAACGACGGGCGGTCGCTTCGTCAAGCCGAGCGTCAAGTTCTACCTCACGGCGATCCTCTTCGTCGTCTTCGACATCGAAGCGGTGCTCATCTACCCGTGGACGGTGGAGTTCAAGAACCTCGGCTGGATCGGCCTCGCGACCATGGGGTCGTTCATCCTCATGCTCGTGGTGGCGCTGCTCTACGTCTGGAAAAAAGGAGCCCTCGAATGGGAGAAGTGACCTCAGGCGGCGCTGGCACGACGATTCAGGTCCTCGAGGGATCGGAGACCGGGTTCGCCACGACGCGCTTCAACGACCTCCTCAACTGGGCGAGGAAGTACTCGCTGTTCCAGTACCCGTTCATCACGGCGTGCTGCGCCATGGAGTTCATGGCCATGGCGAGCCCGCGGTTCGACATGGCGCGCTTCGGCGCCGAGGCGCCGCGCTTCTCGCCGCGCCAGTCGGACCTGCTCTGGGTCGTGGGCACGATCAGCCAGCGCCAGGCGCCCGCGCTCAAGCGCATCTACGAGCAGATGGCGGACCCGAAGTACGTCTTCGCCTTCGGCACGTGCGCGTCGTGCGGCGGCTTCTACGACAACTACACGACGCTCGCGGGCATCGACAAAGTCATCCCCGTCGACGTCTACGTCCCTGGCTGCCCCCCGCGCCCCGAGGCCGTGATCGATGGGCTCCTCCTGCTGCAGGACAAGATCGCGCGTGGTGACCGCACGCCGGCGATCGTGAAGCCGCGCCGCGACCCCACCGTGCAAGCGGGCAACCTCGTGAGGCTCGGCAAGAAGAGCACCGCAACATGAGCAAGCGCGTCCTCGAAATCCTGAAGAGCAAGTTCGGCGGCGACATCTACGAGACCCACTCGCAGTTCGGCGACGACACCGCCGTGGTGAACCCCGAGAAGTGGCGCGAGATCGCGCGCTTTCTCCGGGACGACTCGCAGTGCGCGATGAACATGTTCGTCGACCTCACCGCCGTCGATTACCTCGGCCGGCAGACGCCGCGCTTCGAGGTCGTGCTGCACCTGCGCTCGCTGGAGAGGGGCCACCGCATCCGGCTGAAGGCGCGCATCGGCGACGACGACGCGAACGGCGTGGAGATCGACTCGGTCGTGCCCGTGTGGAAAGGCGCGAACTGGTTCGAGCGCGAGTGCTTCGACATGTTCGGCGTGACCTTCAAGGGCCACCCCGATCTGCGGCGGATCCTGATGTACCCCGAGTTCGTCGGGTACCCGCTTCGCAAGGACTATCCGGCGGACAAGATCCAGCCGCTCGTCGAGCTGCGCAACGTCCCCGACAAACTACCCCCCTTCGGCATCGACGAGGGCATGCCGTTCGGGCGTCAGACCCACGACTACCCGCGGGGCGAGGAGACGAACTGACCCATGGAACCCTTGGATCGTGACCTCGAGGAGGGTCTCCTCGAGCTGCCCAGCGAGCCGATGATGCTCAACATGGGCCCGTCCCACCCGGCCATGCACGGGACGGTGCGCATCGTGCTCGAGCTCTCGGGTGAGATGATCCAGAAGGCCGACGTGCAGATCGGCTACCTGCATCGCGGCTTCGAGAAGATGTGCGAGCGGGGCACCTGGACGCAGATCTTCCCGTACGTCGATCGCTGCAACTACGTCTCGCCGATGCTGAACAACGTGGGCTTCGCGCTCGCGGTGGAGAAGATGCTCGGCGTGACGGTGCCCGAGCGCTGCCAGTACTACCGCGTGGCGCTCGGCGAGCTCGCGCGCATCTGCGACCACATGATCTGCTCGGGCGCGATGTGCATGGAGCTCGGCGCGTTCACGCCGTTCCTCTACTTCGCCCGCGCCCGCGAGATCATCTGGGACATCTTCGAGGAGGAGACGGGCGCGCGCGTCACGCACAGCTTCGGCCGCGTGGGCGGCATGGCGAACCCGCCGACGAAGTACTTCAAGGACATGGTCCGCGCGGGCGTTCCGCGCGTGCTGCAGCTCATCAGCGAGGGCGAGAAGCTCCTCCTGAAGAACCGCATCTTCCTCGACCGCCTCGAAGGCGTTGGCGTGATGTCGAAGGAGGACGCGCTCGCGCTCGGGTGGACGGGCGTCGTCTTGCGCGCCTCGGGCGTGCCGTACGACGTGCGCCGCGCGCATCCGTACATGGTCTACGACCGGATGGAGTTCGACGTGCCTGTGGGCACGACGGGCGACAACTACGACCGGTTCATGTGCCGCCAGGAGGAGATCCGGCAGACGGCGCGGATCATCGAGCAGGCGCTCGATCAGATGCCGGACGAGGGTCCGATCAACATCGACGATCCGCGCATCGTCTTGCCGCCGAAGCAGGACGTCTACACGACCATCGAGGCCACCATCCAGCACTTCAAGATCGTGATGGAGGGCATCAAGGTCCCGGCGGGCGAGTGTTACTCGTACACGGAGGCGGGCAACGGCGAGCTCGGCTTCTACCTGGTCTCCGATGGCAGCGGCACGCCCTACCGCGTGCGGATCCGGCCCCCCTGCTTCGCCACCACGCAGGGCCTCGAGCAGCTCATCACGGGCCTGATGATCCCGGACGTCGTCCCGACGTTCGGTTCCCTCAACATGATCGGCGGGGAGTGCGATCACTGAGATGGCTACGATCAAGATCGACGGGCGCGAGATCCCCTTCGAGCAAGGGGACACCATCATCAAAGCGGCGCACCGCGCCGGCATCGACATCCCGCACTACTGCTGGCACCCGGGCCTCTCCGTCGCGGCGAACTGCCGCATGTGCCTCGTCGAGGTCGCGCCGCCTCCCGGCCGTCCCGCGATGCAGCTCGACATCCTGCGCTGGGATCCGCAGAAGAAGGACTACGTCCCCGCCCGCAAGCCGAAGCTCGTTCCCGCCTGCCAGCAGGCCTGCGCGCCCGGCATGGAGGTCCTCTCCGAGGGCAGCGATCACGTCGAGGAGGCGCGCGGCGCGGTGCAGGAGCTCCTGCTCCTGAACCACCCGGTCGACTGCCCGATCTGCGATCAGGCGGGCGAGTGCCGGCTGCAGGACTACTGGCTCGAGCATCAAGGCACGGGCAAGCGCATGCAGCAGGAGGTCGTGCACAAGCCGAAGGCCGTCGATTTCGGGCCGACCATCGTCTACGACGCCGAGCGCTGCATCGTGTGCACGCGTTGCGTCCGCTTCACGGCCGAGGTCGCGAAGGATCCGGTCCTCAGCGTGCGCGAGCGCGGCAATCTCAACGAGATCGTCGTCTCGCCGGGCCGCGAGCTCGACCACGACTACACGCTCATGACGGAGCACGTCTGCCCCGTCGGCGCTTTGACCTCCAAGGACTTCCGCTTCAAGGCGCGCGTGTGGTTCCTCCGCAGCGCGCGCACGGTCTGCCAGGGCTGCGCGACGGGCTGCAACGCGTACCTCGATTACGATCCGCGGACGAACGTTCCGCATCGGCATCGCCCGCGCGACAACGAAGAGGTCAACAAGTACTGGATGTGCGACGAGGGCATGCTCTCGTACAGGCGCGCGGTCGAGGCTCGCCTCGGCACGGCGCTCGTCGGCGGCGAGGACGCGAGCCTCGAAGAGGCGCTCGCGGCGGCGAAGGATCAGCTCGCGGGCCTCAAGGACGATCCGGGTCGGGTCGCCGTGGTGCTCAGCGCGCAGCACTCGAACGAGGACAACTACGCGCTCCTCACGCTCGCACGCACGTTCATCGGCGCGAAGGACCTCTACGTGTCGGGTCGTCCGCTCGGCCGCGGCGACAAGATCCTCATGAGCGAGGACAAAAACCCGAACACGCTCGGCGTCATGCAGCTCGCGGGCGCGCCGGCGCCGAAGCCGATCGCGTCGCTCTTCGACGCGATCAAGGCGGGCAAGTACTCGTTCGTGATCGCGCTCGGCGCCGAGATCGAGGTCGACGCGAAGGACGCCGAGAGCGCGCTGTCGAAGCTCAAGGGCGTGGTGACGATCGCCGCGCACGACGGGCCGCTCGCGCGTGCCGCGCACGTCGCGCTCGCCGCGACCGCGTGGGCCGAGCAGGACGGCACGTACGTCAACCGTCAGGGTCTCGCGCAGAAGAGCGAGCGCGCGCTCAAGCCGCGCGGCGACGCGCGACCCGGCTGGGAGCTCGTGGCGAAGCTCGGCAAAGAGCTCGGCTACGCGATGACCTACAAGACGCTCGCGGACGTGCGTCGGGCCATGACGCCCGAGACGCCGGCCCCGAGCCGTGACGCGGATCGGGCCGCGAAGCCCGAGGTGAGCGCATGAGTGCCGTCGAGATCGTCCTGGCAGTCGTCAAGATCCTCATCCTCGCCCTGTTCTTCTTGAACATGGCGGCGCTCAGCACGTGGGCGGACCGCCGGCAGGGCGCGATGGTGCAGGACCGCGTCGGTCCGAACCGCGCGGTCGTGTACCTGCCGAACATGGCGGCGCGGGCCATCGTGCTCCTGCCGCCCGCGCTCTTCGGCGTGCTCGCGATCTTCAGCTCGCTCGGTCAGGTCGTGGGGCGCGCGGCGGCCGAGCGGTTCACGGTGAACGTGCAGCTCACGATCCTCGTGGCCTGGTTCAGCCTGCTCGTGCTCTGCGCGAAGGTGCGCAGCGGCGGCGCCATCAACCGCGCCGAGCAGGTGTTCGAGGACGTGGATCCGCGATCGATCTTCTTCGCGGGCCTCGGCGTGCACGCGATCGGTCTCGTGGCCGGGCGCCTCGTGACGCAGGCGGCGTGGCCGCTCGCGGCGCAGGTCTCGGGCTTCGTGCTCGGCGGCGTCTTCCTGCTCGTCGGCCTCTACGCGACCTCGCGCGTGCCCGACGGCAAGATCCCGCTGCGCCTCGCGGGCACTCTCCACGCGCTCGCCGACTCGATCAAGATGATCTGGAAGGAGGACTTCATCCCGAAGAACGGGGATCGTCTCCTCCACGGCCTCGCGCCGATGCTGGCGGTCTTCTCCGCGCTCGCGGTGATGGCCGTCATCCCCTTCGGCAACGACCTCTGCTTCGCCGACGGCAACAAGAACGGCACGCTCGACTTCTCGGACCTCACGAACCTCCTGGCCACGGTCCCCGCGAGCGGCGCTTGCAACGGCTTCCGCGTGAAGCTGCAGATCATCGACCTCAACGTCGGCATCCTCTACATCTTCGGCATCGCGGGCACGGGCATCATCGGCGCGGCCATCGCGGGCTGGGCGAGCGACAACAAGTTCGCGCTCCTCGGCGGCCTGCGCGCGTCGAGCCAGATGGTTTCGTACGAGGTCGCGATGGGCCTCTCGCTCGTCGGCCTCTTCCTCGTCTACGGCAGCGTCCGGCTCAGCGACATGGCCGTGTGGCAGGGCCAGAACGCGTGGGGCGTCTTCGTGCAGCCGCTCGGGTTCATCCTGTTCCTGACGGCGCTCTGTGCGGAGACGAAGCGCGTGCCCTTCGATCAGCCCGAAGGCGAGAGCGAGATCGTCGCCGGCTACTTCCTCGAGTACTCGGGGTTCAAGTGGGGCATGTTCATGACGGGCGAGTACATCGAGCTCGTCTTCTCGAGCGCGCTGCTCGTCGCGCTCTTCTTCGGCGGCTACTCGCTGCCGTTCCTGCACCCGGACGGCATCACCGTCGCGTTCGGCAACACGGTGCTGTTCCAGTACAAGATGACGCACCTCGCGGTGAGCCTCATCTCGGCGCTCGCGTTCTTCGGCAAGACGGTCTTCGTCACGTGGGTGCAGATCTTCTTCCGCTGGACGCTCCCGCGCTTCCGTTACGACCAGCTCATGAAGCTCGGCTGGACCAAGCTCCTGCCGCTCGCCATCGCGAACATGATGGTGACGGGCGTGGTCGTGCTGGCGCTTCGCAACGCGGGTCCGGAGGCGGACGCGTGGGTCAAGCTCCTCGGGGACATCACGCAGGGCGTCGTCGCGGTCGCCACACTCGCCGGCTTCGTGGCGGTCGTGGTCGGGTTGCTCGAGCCGGTCGAGCGCAAGAAGTTCCTCGCCTCGTCTGCGGCGCGCTTCGCGGCCGCGGTGGGCGGGGTCAAGCCGGAGCCTCAGCAGGCCTGAGAGGATCGAACGATGGCGAAGCGCACTCCCTCGAACCCGTGGACCAAGCCGGCCGGCGCGCCCATTCAGGGCAAGCCCATCCCGCGGCCGCGCCGCACGGCCGAGGTCCAGTCCTACCTGCCCGAGCTCTTCCGGGGCATGGCGATCACCATGCGTCACTTCTTCAAGAACACGAAGGAGATGATGCTCGGCCAGAAGCCCGACCCGGTGCTCGAGGCCCTCAACGACGGCGTCACGACGATCTGCTACCCCGAGGAGAAGCGCCCCTATCCGGAGCGCTTCCGCGGGCTGCATCGCCTCACGCTCCGTGACGACGGCTCACCGCGCTGCGTGGCGTGCCTGTGCTGCTCGACGGCTTGCCCCGCGCAGTGCATCCACATCGAGGCGGGCGAGTACGCCGAGGGCGACAATCGGCGCGGCTACGAGCGTTTCCCGAAGACGTTCGTCATCGACGAGCTGCGCTGCATCTTCTGCGGGTTCTGCGTCGAGGCTTGTCCCTGCGACGCGATTCGCATGGACACGGGCATTCACGCGACGCCGTACGACTCGCGCGAGCAGTTCATCTACCGCAAGGACCTGCTCATGGAGTTCACCGGCCGGGACGGTTCGCGCAAGTCGGCGAACCCGCGCCACGAGCCGGGCGATCCGACGCATCCGGGCCTGTCGCGCGAGCAGATGGATCACTGAGTCCGATTCGCTGATGGACAGAAACCCCCTCTTCCTCGCGGGAGAGGGGGTTTTTGCTTTCAGCGGGAAAACAGGGGCATCCGCGCCTCGGCTTGCCATAATCCGCCCGATGACCGCCTACGGTGCGTACGAGCCGGTGATCGGGCTCGAGGTGCACGCGCAGCTGCTCACGCGGACAAAGGCGTTCTGCGGCTGCGCCACGAGCTTCGGCGACCCGCCGAACACGCACACCTGCCCCGTCTGCCTCGGCTTGCCCGGCGCGCTCCCCGTCCTGAACGCCGAGGCCGTGGCCCTCGCGGTGCGCGCCTCGCTCGCGCTCGGCTGCTCCTTGCAGACGCGCAGCGTGTTTGCCCGGAAGAACTATTTTTATCCGGACCTGCCGAAGGGCTACCAGATCAGCCAGTACGACCTGCCGCTCGCGCTCTCGGGCGTGCTCGACGTCGAGGTCGACGGCACGCCGCGCCGCGTGGGGATCCGCCGGATCCACATGGAGGAGGACGCGGGCAAGAACCTGCACGGCATCGGCGACGAGTCCGTCGTCGATCTGAACCGCGCGGGCACGCCGCTCATCGAGATCGTGAGCGAACCTGATCTGCGATCCGGTGCCGAGGCGGCCGAGTATCTGCGGCGGCTGCGCGAGGTCCTGATGTTCACCGGCGTGAACGACGGCAACCTCGAACAGGGCAGCTTCCGCTGCGATGCGAACGTCTCGATTCGCAAGGTGGGCGAGACGCGGCTCGGCACGCGCGTCGAGCTCAAGAACATCAACTCGTTCAAGTTCGTCGCCGACGCGATCGACGTGGAGATCCGCCGGCAGGTGAACCTCGTCGAGCGCGGCGAGCGCGTCCGTCAGCAGACGCGCGGCTACAGCGCGGAAAAGCGCGAGAGTTACCTCCTGCGCGACAAGGAGAGCGAGTCCGACTACCGCTACTTCCCCGAGCCGGATCTGCCTCCGCTCGTGCTCGAAGAGGCGCAGATCGAGTCGATCCGCAGCGCGTTGCCGGAGCTGCCCGTCGCGAAACGCGCGCGATGGGCCCTCGAGCTCGGCCTCACCGCGTATGCGACCGGCGTGCTCGGCGCGCATCCCGCGATCGCGCGGTTCTTCGACGAAGCGCGCGCGCTTTATCCCGACGCGGTGAAGCTCGCGAACTTCGTGCAGAGCGAGGTCCTGCGCGACGTCACGACGACGGGGCTCTCGGCGAGCTTGCCCGTGACGCCCGCGCAGGTGGCCGAGATCCTGCGGCTCGTCGACGCGGGCACGATCAGCGGCAAGCAGGCGAAGGAGCTTTACGCGGCCGTCGCGGGCACGGACCGCGCGCCTTCCGACGTCGTGCGCGAGCGTGGCATGGCGGTGCTCGGCGATGTGTCGGCGATCGAGGCCATCGCGCGCGGCGTGATGGAGGCGAACCCGAAGCAGGTCGCCTCGTACCGCGCCGGCAAGACGGCGCTCCTCGGGTTTTTCGTCGGACAGATCATGAAGCAGACGAAGGGCAGCGCGGACCCGGCCACGGTGAACGCGGTGCTCGTGCGTCTCCTCGGCGAAGGGAGCGAGGCATGAGCGGACAGTCCATCGTGGAGAAGGGGCGATTCGTCGGGCGCACGGCCGCGTTCGTGGGCCTCACGTTCAGCATGTACGGCATGCTCGAGCTCGACACGGCGATCTCGCCCGCGTCCGAGCGCGAAGCCGTGCTCCACGCGTGGATCCGTCGCTACGGCGAGGCGCTCCTCAAATTGTATGGGGTCAAAATGATCGCCCGCGGTCCTCACGTGGAGCGCGGCGACATCTACCCGGGCCGCGGCGCCAGCGGGCGCGGGCGCGTGTTCGTCATGAACCACCGCTCCGGCCTGGACATCCCGATCTGCCTTGCCCACATCGAGGCCACGATCCTGAGCCGCGCCGACCTCTCGGGCTGGCCCGTCATCGGCGTCGCCGCGCGGCGCGTGGGCACGCTCTTCGTGGATCGCACGAACAAGCAGAGCGGAGCGGCCGCGATCAACGCCATGACCGCCTCCATCGAGCGAGGCCGCGGCGTGCTCGTTTACCCCGAGGGCACGACGTACGAGGGCGACGAGGTGCGACCTTTCAAGCCCGGCGCCTTCCTTGCCGCACAACGCACGGACGCGGAGATCGTCCCGGTTGGCCTCGCGTACGAAGGCGCGGCTGCGTCGTTCGGCTCCGAGAGCTTCGCCGATCACATGGTTCGCGTGAGCGGTGCACCGCGGACACGCGCGGCGATCGTCGTTGGTGAGCCGATCGTCGACGTTGGGGGCGACGTCGGCGAGCTTCGTGAGCGTGCACGTGCAGAGGTCCAGTCGCTCGTCTACGCGGCGCGCCGGGCGCTCGACGCAGACGGAGAAGGCTCTTCCTGACAAGAGAGCAAGGGACCCGCTCGCTGGCGAGCGTGCTCACCGATCGCTAGGCTGAGTGATCGGGGCATGATGGCGGGGGATGCATCGAAGACGGAGCGCGTCCGCGAGCAGGCGCAGACCGGCGTGACGCACATCAACGACGCTCGGACGCGGCGCCGCGCCGCGTTCGTGGAGCGAGCGGCCGACGAGCTCTTGCGCGTGTCGACACTCGAAGAGGTGCTCACGCGGGTCGTATGGCTCGCGGTGCCGGACCTCGCGGATTACTGCACGCTCGACCTCCTGGAGCGCGGCGAGCTTCGCCGCGTCGCCGTCGCGCACGTGGACATGCGTGACGAGCAGCGGCTCTGGGACGTGTGTAGCCCGGACGGCGACGCCGAGGCCCACGAACGCGCCGCGCGTGCAGCCCTCGAAAGCGGCGAGCCGCAGACGCGTCGCGGATCCATGCGCATCACGCGGATCGCACCCGACGGCAAGGCGACGCCTGCGCGGTCGCGCGAGACGCGTGTGCTCAGCGAGATGATCTACCCCTTGCGCGTCGCGAACCGCACGCACGGCGTCCTGTCGGTCGGCGTGGGGCCGTTCCGCGAGGTGATGCCGCGCGAGGAGCGCGCGCTGATCGAGATGCTCGTTCGCCTTGGCGCTTCGGCCATCGACACGGCGCTCGCGCGCGCATCACGCGAGCGCGCTTTCGAGGCGGCCGAGCGTGGGCTCGTGCAGATGAAGCGCCTCTCCGAGGTCACGGCGGCGCTCTCGCGTGCGGTCTCGCCGAACGAGGTCGCGCGGCGTGTGGTCGAGGACGGCGCGCGTGTGCTCGGGGCTCGCGCGTGCGTGATCGCACGCCTCTCGCCTTGCGGCGCCGAGCTCGAGATCGTCCATGCCGCGGGTTTTCCCGAGGTGATCCCTGCGCACACCCCGCGCATCTCCATGGCCACCGAGGCGCCCGTCGCCGAGGCCGTGCGCATCAAGCAGCCGATCTGGCTCCGCTCGCGCGCCGATCTCGCGGCACGTTATCCAGGCCTTCCGCTCGGCGATCTCGTGCAGGGCAGCCACGCGTGGGCTGCGGTGCCGCTCTTCGTCGACGGCCAGGTCGTCGGCAGCCTCGCGCTCTCGTTCCAGGAGCCGCGCGCCTTCGACGACAACGAGCGCTGGCTCGTCCTCTCGCTCGCCCAGCATTGCGCCGACGCCCTCGATCGCGCCTCGCTCTCCGCCGGCGCTGCCGAGGAGGCGGTCCACCTCTCGCACGAGATCTTGAAGCAGATGCCCGAGGCGATCCTCGTGACCGACCTCCACGGCACGATCCTGCGCTGGATGGGCAAGGCCACGCAGATCTTCGGCTTCACCGAGACCGAGGCCGTCGGCCGCCCGGTCACGATCCTCGCGCACCCCGACACGGTCGAGCGCATCGGCCCGCGCATCCTGCGTGGCATCCGCGATCAGGGCGCGTTCCTCGGCGAGCTCGTTTGTGTTCGAAAGGATGGTACGACGGTCCCAATCGAGACCACGGCCAAGCCCGTCTTCGACAAGGAGGGCCGCGCGCGTTTCCTCGTCGGCGTTTGTCGCGACATCAGCGAGCGCAAGCGCGCCGAGGAGGAGAGGACGCGCCTCATCCGCGAGCAGATCGCGCGCGCCGAGGCCGAGGACGCGGCCCGGCGCTCCTCGTTCCTCGCCGAGGCGAGCGCGCTGCTCTCCGCCTCGCTCGACTACGAGGCCACGCTCGAAAAGATCGTCCGCCTCGTCGTGCCCACGATGGCGACGTACGCGATGCTCGACATCGCCTCCGAGGACGGCACCATCGTCACCGTCGCCGTGGCGCACGAGGATCCGGATCTCGAGCGCGACGTCCAGGATCTCCGCGGCGGCAGCGCGCCCGACGGCTGGAGCGATGGCCCCGTCACGCGCGCGCTCCGCACCCGCACCTCGGAGATCTTCACTGACCTTGGCGTCTCCTCGCTCGAACGCATCGTGGGTTCGCCCGATCAGGCCGCGCGACTTGCGAAGCTCCGGGCGCGCTCGGCCATCGTGATCCCCTTGACCGTGGGCGACACGGCTTCTGCCACGCTCTCGCTCTTCCGCGTCGGTGATCGGTACACGACGAAGGATCTTCCGTTCGCCGAGGAGCTCGCGCATCGCGCCGCGATGGCCCTGGAGAACGCGCGCCTCTACCAGAACGCGCAGGAGGCCACGCGCATGCGGGACGAGTTCCTCGGCACCGTCTCGCACGAGCTTCGCACGCCGCTCAACGCGGTCCTCGGCTGGACGCGCATGCTTCGCACCGCGTCGCTCAACGGCACCTCGCAGGAGCGCGCCCTCGCGACGATCGAGCGCAACGCCATGCTGCAGGCGCGGCTCGTCGAGGACCTACTCGACGCCTCGCGCATCGTCATGGGCAAGCTGCGCCTCGAGCTACGCACGCTCGACCTCGTCGGCCCGATCAACGCGGCCATCGAGGCGGTTCGTCCGGCGGCCACGGCGAAGTCGGTTTGCCTGGAAAACAACCTGGAGCGCGGCGCTTGCCTCGTCGAAGGGGATCCGAGCCGCGTGCAGCAGATCGTCTGGAACCTCCTGACGAACGCGATCAAGTTCACCCCGCACGGCGGCCGCGTCGAGCTCACGCTCGGCCGATCGGGCCAGCACGCGCGCATCACGGTCCGCGACACGGGCGAAGGGATAAGGCCGGAGTTCCTCCCGTACGTCTTCGATCGGTTCCGCCAGGGCGACAGCACCACGACGCGCAAGCACGGCGGTCTCGGACTCGGGCTCGCGATCGTGCGGCACCTCGTCGAGCTGCACGGCGGCGTGGTGCGCGCCGACAGCGCGGGCGAGGGCAAGGGCGCGATCTTCTCGGTGCTCCTGCCGCTCAGCCCGAACCCGGATTTGCTCGCGAGCCTCGACCGCTTCACGCCGCAGCCGGCAGGCCTCGAAGAGCTGCCTTCGCTCAAAGGCCTGCGTCTCTTGCTCGTCGACGACGAACAGGACAGCCGCGAGATGCTGGCCGCGATGCTCCAGCAGTGCGGCGCCGTCGTGCGGTGCGTGTCCTCGGCGGCTGCGGCCTTGTCCGCGCTCGACGAGTTCCGCCCCGACGTCCTCGTCTCCGACATCGGCATGCCCGGCGAGGACGGCTACGCGCTCATCCGGCAGATTCGTGCGCTGAAGCCTGCGCGCTGGGGCGCCTTGCCCGCCGTTGCGCTCACTGCATACGCGAGCGCCGAGGACCGCGTGCGTGTGCTCGCGGCGGGCTTTCAGATGCACGTCCCGAAGCCTGTGGATGCGGCCGAGCTTGCTGCGACGGTGGCCAGTTTGTCCCCGCGCACGACGTCGCGCGAGTCTGCGCCGCCGTCCGTGGCGACGTGAGGGACGAGCCTCCGCGCGGGCGGGCGTAGATGGGCCCGCGCGGAGGCGCTTCTCGTGACGATGCGAGGGGATGTTGGGGGGATGGGGGAGAGGGGAGAGCGCCGCGAAGGCGCCGCGGCTCAGAGCGCCTCGACCGACTTGAGCAGCTCGTTCACGAACTGCACGCGCGGGCGGATCAGCCTGTCGCGCGTCCCCTTCTGCCGGACCTTGATCATGCCGGTCTGGACGCCGAGGTCACCTCCGAGAAGGTCGTCGTCCTCGAACGTGTAGCCGTAGTTGTCGTTCTTCTCCTTCTTGGGCTCTGCGTACGCCGCGCTCGTGAAGAGGGTCGTGCCGAGGGTCGCAAGCAGGATCATCGTCGTCTTTCGCATCGTCGTTCCTCCGTTCGCTCCTTCCGACACGGCCCCCTCGCCGGGCTTTGGGCCCCGATCGCGGACGGAAGAATTTTCGGTTGAGCTCCGGGGGAACCTCGGTCGAATCTCGTGTTCCGAACCTCCATGAAGCGCGTCGAGTTCTTCTTCGATTTCTCGAGCCCCTTCGCCTATCTCGCCTCCACGCAAATCGAGGACCTCGCGGCGCGGAAGGGAGCCTCGCTCGTGTATCGGCCCTTCCTGCTCGGCGCTCTCTTCAAGGCGATCGGCACTCCCAACGTCCCGCTCTTCGCCATGCCCGAACCCAAGCAAAGGCTCGTGCGGGCGGACCTTCATCGCTGGGCGGATCACTGGGGCGTTCCGTTCCGCTTCGCCTCGCGCTTCCCCATGAACACGGTCAAGCCGCTGCGGATGGTGCTCGCAGCGCCGGAGGATCGTGTCTCCGCGCTCGTCGCCGCCGTGTACCGCGCTTACTGGGTAGAGGATCGCGACATCTCCGCGGACGAGGTCCTCGCCGACATCGCGACCTCCGTGGGGCTCGATGGCGCCGCGCTCGTGGCTGCGACGGTGGACGAGCGGATGAAGCAGCGCCTCAAGGACGTTACCGAACAGGCCGAGCGGATCGGGGTCTGCGGCGCGCCGAGCTTCCTCGTCGACGACCTCTTGTTCTGGGGTCAGGACCGCCTGCTCTTCGTGGAGAAGGCGCTCGATGGTTGGCGTCCCAAGGAATCGTGAAGGCCGCGGCCGCCCGGTGAAAAGTAGAGCTTCGATCGAGGGGATCTTGTAGGATGGTGTTCATGCGTGCGCGGCTTTTGTCTTCGCTCCTGACCCTGGTCGCCGCTTCGGCGGGCCTCGTGGCCACGTCGAGCGTCGCCCACGCAGACACGCCGGATACGAAAGAGGCGCCTGAGGCCGGCGAGCCACGCGAGATCGGCGTAGGGATGTATCTCGTCGCTACCGAAGACGTGACCCTGCGCGACGCCGCGCTCAGCAAAGGCGCGCGTATCCACGTCACGCGCGTCGGTCTGCAGAAGGGTCGCGTGGCCACGGTGGACGTCGAGCTCGCGGATGGGCACGTCTTGAAGCGCGTCGCGGTCGACGCGATCCGCAAGGCGTTCACCGTCGCCGACGAGTCCAAGGAGTAGCCGAGCGAGGGCGGCGGGACGAGCGCTCGATCCTGCGTGGATCGGGGCTCCTCGGCCGGATGTTTCACCGGGCCCGAGCACCCTGCTAGGGTGCGGCCTTCATGAGCGCCCCGCGCAAGCTCCGTGTCGCCGTGCTCTTCGGCGGTCGCTCTGCCGAGCACGAGATCTCCCTCCTTTCGGCCCGCAACGTCGTCGAGGCCCTCGATCGGGATCGCTTCGAGCCCGTCCTCATCGGCATCGACAAGGCGGGCCGGTGGCTCTTGCAGGAGGAGGCGCTCCTCCTCGGCGCGTCGCGTGATCCGCGACTCGCGCGCCTCAATCAGTCTGCGCCGGACGTCGCGCTCCTCGCGCATCCGAGCCCGGCCGGCGAGGCGGCGCTCACGATCGGCGGATCCTCGCAGGCGATCGACGTGGTCTTCCCCGTGCTGCACGGGCCCATGGGCGAGGACGGCTCGGTACAGGGCCTGCTCGAGCTCGCGGGCGTGCCGTACGTCGGCTCGGGCGTGCTCGGCTCGGCCGTGGGCATGGACAAGGACGTGATGAAGCGCCTTCTCGCGCAGGATGAGCTGCCCCTCGTCCCCTACGAGACCGTGCGTCGCCTCGCGTGGGAGCGTGATCCGAGCGAGGTTCTCGCGCGTTGCGAGAGGCTCGTGCTCCCGCTCTTCGTCAAACCCGCGAACCTCGGCTCGTCGGTCGGCGTGACGAAGGTGAAAACGTACGAGGCGCTCGCCGACGCGATCAGCCTCGCGTTCGAGTACGACACCAAGATCGTCGTCGAGCAGGGCGTCGAGGGCGCGCGCGAGATCGAGTGTGCGGTCCTCGGCGACGAGGAGCCCATCGTGAGCATCCCGGGCGAGATCGTGGTCGATCACCCGGACGGGTTTTACTCGTACGCCGCCAAGTACATCGACGAGCGCGGCGCCACCACGCGCGTTCCGGCCGACCTCACCGATGCCGAGACGCGCGCCGTACAGCTCCTCGCGCTGCGTACCTTCCGCGTCCTCGAAGCCTCCGGCCTCGCGCGGATCGACCTCTTCATGTCGAAGAGCGGCGAGGTCTACGTGAACGAAATCAACACGCTGCCCGGCTTCACCTCGATCTCGATGTATCCGAAGCTCTGGGAGGCGAGCGGCATCCCGCCGCGTGAGCTCGTCGCGCGCCTCATCGACCTCGCGCTCGCGCGGTCCGAGCGCCGTCGCAAGCTGCGGACCTCGACCTGAAATGCGCGCCGTCGTCCTTCGTGAGACCGGCGGACCGGACAAACTCGTCCCGTCGCCGAACACGCCCGACCCCGTCCCCGCGGCCGACGAGGTCCTCGTCCGCGTCCGCGCCTCGGCTGTCTGCGGCCGTGATCTCATCGATCGGCGTGGTGGCTTCCCGCTGATGAAGCTGCCCACGATCCTCGGCCACGAGTTCGCCGGCGAGGTCGAATCCGTGGGTGAGGAGGCTGCGCGCGCCGGGGTTGCCCCGGGCGATCGTGTGGCCAACCTGCATCGGCCGAGCTGCGGCGAATGCCCGCGTTGCGTGGGCGGCGAGGAGCTTCTCTGCGAGCGCGCCTATCAGAGCTTCGGCCACACCGTCGACGGCGGTTACGCCGAGCTCGTCGTCGCGCACCACCGCGCCCTCGTAAAGGTCCCCGCGTCCGTCCCGTTCGAGGACGCCTCGACGCTCATGTGCACCGCGGGTGTCGCCTACCAGGCGCTTGCTGCCCGCGCGCGGCTCGCCGCGGGCGAGACCGTGGTCATCACGGGCGCGAGCGGCGGCGTCGGCACCGCGGCGATCCAGGTTGCGCGGCACCTCGGCGCCCGCGTCGTCGCCGTGACCGGCAGCCCCTCGAAGGCCGCCGCCCTCGCCGATCTCGGCGCGCACGAGGTCGTCGTGAGCCCCGACGGCAAGTTCGAAGACGACGTCAAAGCGCGCCTCGGCGGCCCCGTCGATGTCGCGCTCGAGCTGACCGGCAGCGCCACCTTCAGCTCCGCGTTGAAGTCGCTCCGCCGCGGCGGACGCATGGTCGTCGTCGGCAACATCGATCAGGCCAAAGTCTCGATCAAGCTTGGCGCTTTGATCCTTTGGAGTCATACGATCGCTGGGTCGGCCTCCTGCACGCGGCAGGACCTCGAACACGTGCTCGGCCTCGCGGCCTCGGGCGCGCTGCGCGTCGTGATCGATCGCAAGCTCCCGCTCCGCTACGCCGCCGAAGCGCACTCACTGCTCGAAGCGCGCGCCGTCTTCGGCCGCGTCGTGCTGATCCCCTAGGCAGGCTCGATCCGCACGCCAGGCGCGGAGAGCGCAGGCCTTCGCACGGTGGCAGGGCCGAGCGCGCGCAAAATCTCCGCGTGACGCGCCTCGGGCGCCCACACGAGCACGTGCCCGCCTCCGCCCGCGCCACACGCGCGGATCACCTCCACGCCGAGCCCCGCGAGCTTGTCACCAAGCTCCGTCGCGAGCGCGCTCGCCTCCGGCGCGCGCCGCACCTTGGCCATCGCGGTCCTTCGCATCCCCGCGAGCGCACGCGCGAGGGATCCCTCGCGCAGCGCCGCGGCCACCTCCGTCGCGGACTCCGCGAGCTCCGCCACGTTCGCGAGCGCCGCCGCCGCGTCGACCTGCTCGAGCACCGCGCCCGACACGCGTCGCACGTGCGTGTCGACCAGCAAAAGCCCTGCTTCGAGCTCCGCCGCGAGCGCTTGTTCCGGCGTGATCCGCTCGATCCGCGTGCACCCCGCCTCGCCGAATGCGAGGTCGAGCAGACCGCCGCACGCGGCGAAGATCGCGTCCTGCGCGCCGCACACGATCGACAGCCCTTCGCGCTCCATCGTCGTCGCCTCGCGTGCGAGCTCCTCCTCGGCCGTCACCTCACCCACGCTCCACCGCAATGCCGACAGCGTGGCCACTGCCGTCGACGCGCTCCCCCCGAGCCCTGCGCCCGGCGCGACGTCGGTGTCGATCCGGAGTTTTACGCCGTCCGTCACGCCCGTGTGCGCGAGCGCGGCTTCGAGCAGTCGGAACGCGAGCTCGCTCGACGGCGGCTCGTGGCTTCGCCGCGTGGTCGTCTCGTCCGCCACGGGCACCTCGAGCCGCACCCAGCCTCGATCGAACGGCTCCACGAGCGCACGCACGCGCAGGCCGATCGCGCTGCCCACGACACGCCCGGGAAGGCCCTCGATGAAGGGCGGCAGGTCGGTGCCGCCTCCGGCGAACGACACGCGCATCGGTGCGCTCGCGACGGCGCGCCTTTGCGGGCTACGTGCGGAGCGGGCTTCGGGCATGGAGACGGCGCAGGTGCTCATGGGGTGCGCGCGGAGGTGCCGCCCCTCGGCGTATCACGCCGGCACGGACGTCCGCGGCGCGCGGTGCAGCACGGACCGCGCCAGGGGGCTAGGGGAACGCGTGCGCACCGGGGTGACACGGCGAGCCCTCGCGCCCGGCTAGTTCAAGACCAGCGGCGTGGACGGCTCGGCCGCCTTCGCGCGCTCTTTGGCCTCGTCGAGGATCCGATCGATCAACCGGAGCCCTGCGAGGAGCACCTTGCCTTCCTCCTGTTCGCCGCCGTCCTGGGCAGCGGACGCGAAGGTCCGCAGCGACAGCGCGTCCTTGCGAATCGCCGTGAGATCCACGGCGCGCGCGGCCGACGCGATCTGATCGGCCAGATCGATCACCGTGTTTGCGTCTCCGAGCTCGAACCCGGTCTTCGCGGCGCGACTGAGCACGCCGGTGAGCTCCACGCGATACGTCGCGAGCACCAGGTGGAAGAGCGCATCCCGTTGCCGGAAGGAGCGCAAAATCAGGTCGTGGAGGGGAAGCGCGTCATTCGAAAAGGAGCGTTCCATGCATGAAAACCCATAAGCCCAGTGCGCCTCGGTCTCAAGACCGCCGTGGACCCCGGGCAGACTGCGTACTTTGGAACACGGAACCGCCTGCGATTCGCTCTTGCGCCGCGTTTGTGCGATCCTTCGAGTTCGGATGAATTTGCGCGCGTCGGACCTCGGCGTTTGCCGGGGTTTGCCGCGCACGCTACTCCCCTACCGGTCCTTCGGCGGTGGGGAAAACAAGCCGGATACGGAGCAAGGAAGCGATGGCCAACGCGAAGACGAGCGGCGCCGGTGTGACTCGGCCGAACCTCAGCCCGCTCGCGAACCTCAAATACGACTTGCCCGCGGGCCTCGTCGTGTTCCTCGTGGCGCTGCCGCTGTGCCTCGGCGTCGCGCTCGCGTCGAATGCCCCGCTTTTTGCGGGTCTCACGGCGGGTGTGATCGGCGGGCTCTTGATCCCGCTCATGAGCCGCTCGTCGCTCAGCGTGTGCGGGCCGGCCGCGGGCCTCACGGCCATCGTCCTCGCGGGCATCGACAAGCTTGGCACCTTCGAGAACTTCCTCGTCGCCGTCGTCCTCGGCGGTGTCCTGCAAGTGATCCTCGGCGTCGCGCGCCTCGGCACGGCCGTCTACCTCATCCCTTCGTCCGTCATCAAAGGGATGCTCGCCGCGATTGGCCTCATCCTGATCCTCAAGCAGTTCCCGCACGCCGTCGGGTACGACCTCGATCAGGAGGGCTCCGAGCAGTTCGTGGTCTCCGAGGAGGAGAACACGTTCACCATGATCCTCCACGCCTTCGGCCGTCTCGAGCGTGGCGCGCTCGTCATCAGCGCGGTCTCCATGGGCATCCTCGTCCTCTGGGAGAAGACCGAGCGGCTGCGCAAGCTCTCGTGGCTCCCGGGCGCGCTCGTCGTCGTCCTCGTCGGCACCGGGCTCAACCTCCTCTTCCGCAAGGCGAGCTTGCCCATCGCGCTCGAGCAGACGCACCTCGTCACGTTGCCCGCCTACGACGGCGTGGGCGGCGCGCTCGGGCAGCTCCGCACGCCGACCTTCGCCGCGCTCTCGAACCCGCAGGTCTACATCGTCGCGCTCACGATCGGCATCGTCGCGAGCCTCGAGACGCTGCTCAGCATCGAGGCCGTGGACAAACTCGATCCGTGGAAGCGCAACACCCCGCTCGACCGCGAGCTCGTCGCGCAGGGCATCGGCAACGCGGCGAGCGGCCTGCTCGGTGGTTTGCCCGTGACGAGCGTGATCGTCCGCTCCAGCGCGAACATCAACGCCGGCGGACGGACGCGGGCCGCGACGGCCTTCCACGGCCTCTTCCTGCTGCTCGCCGTCCTCTTCATCGGCCGGTTCCTCAACATGATCCCGCTCGCGTGCCTCGCGTCGATCCTGCTGATGACCGGCTACAAGCTGGCCAAGCCCGAGCTCTTCAAGAAGATGTACAAGCTCGGCTGGGATCAGTTCATCCCGTTCGTCTTCACCATCTCCGCCATCCTCCTCACCGACCTTCTGCGCGGCATCCTCGCGGGCATCGTCGTCGGCGTCGGCTTCGTCCTGCGCAGCCACATGCGCGCGGCGTTCACGATCGCGAAGGAGGGCAAGAAGCGCGTGATCACCTTCAAGAAGGACGTCTCCTTCCTCAACAAGGCGACGTTCATCGGCGTCCTCAAGCGCATCCCCGACGGCTCGTCGGTCATCATCGACGGCACCCGCGCCGAGTTCATCGATCAGGACATCCTCGAGGTGATCGAGGACTTCCAGATCTCCGCGGCGATGCGCGGCATCCACGTCGAGGTGCGCGACGTCCGCACGAAAGAGAACGCGCGCAGGCCGACGATGTCCTCGGTCTCCGAGTCGAGCCCGGCGCCCGCCGAAGCGCGCACCTGACGCGTCCCGCCCCATCCCTCTCGCCCCACGGTCACCTCCTGCCCGGACGGCCGAACCGGTCCGTCCGAGCGTGAGGCTCTCCCTCGACAAACCCTTGCGCGGCCCGGGAGGATGGGTCAAAACGCGCGGTCGCCTCGCGGCCGAAGCCCTTTTTCCGGAACATCCGCGAGCTCTGCCGTCCGTCCACCGGTCTTCCGGACAGCGGATGGAAATGGAAATCGAGGGGCCCTGTCCCTCCCAACCCCGCTCCGCGCGCTACGTAATCCACCGTGACCGCCAAGCAGACGACCGCGCAGCCGCTTCGTCCCGAGTCGAGCTCGGGCAACCCCCAAAGCACGCCGCAGACGAACGGCGCGGACGAGCTCACGATCGTTCGCGAAGAGCAAGCGCTGCTCGATCGCGTCCGTGAGCACCTCGCGACGGTGAAGCCCTCGCGCCCGCCGCCCACGGAGGACTACGAGTCGCAGATGATCTCGCTGCGCGATCAGATCGCGGCGAGCCGCCTCGAAGACGTCCCTGCGCTCGTGCAGCAGATGGAGCGCATCGCGGGCGTCGCCGCGCGTCGCGCCGAGGTCGTCACCGAGCCCGTCGACCCGCGCTCGCCCTACTTCGGTCACCTCCGTCTCCGCGAGCGCGGCAAACAGGACCGCGACGTCCTCATCGGCCGCACCACGCACGTCGACGCCAAGGCCGGCGTACGCATCGTCGACTGGCGCCATGCGCCCGTGAGCCAGCTTTATTACCGCTACGAGGAAGGCGCCGAGTACGAGGAGACCTTCGGCGACCGCGAGGTCGAGGGCAAGGTCCTCGCCCGGCGCACCGTCACCATCGAGGACGGCGAGCTCTATCGCATCGCCGCGCCGCAGGGCGTCTTCGTGCGGGTCGAGAACGGCTATCGCCGGCTCGACAGCCGCGCCGTCGTGCTCGCGGGCGGGCAGGGCAAAGCCGTTCGCCCCGAGGACATGCGCGGCGCGCTCGGCACCGGCGCGAGCTTCGCGGCGAAGGAGGATCGGCACCTGCCCGAGATCGCCGCGCTCCTCGACCCGCGCCAGTTCGAGCTCATCTCGCGGCCCGATTCCGGCATCGTGGTCATCCAGGGCGGAGCGGGCAGCGGCAAGACCACCATCGGCGTCCACCGCATGGCCTTCCTCGCGTTCAACAACCGCGCTCGCTTCTCCGGCGACAAGATGCTCGTCATCGTCGGGAGCCCCGCGCTAAGGGCGTACATCAGCGAGGTCTTGCCTGCGCTCGGCATCGGCCAGGTCCAGGTCGAGACCTTCGCCGAGTGGGCCCGCGCCGTGCGCTTGCGCGCCTACCCGTGGCTCGACGTCCCGGTCGAGGAGAACACCCCGAGCGCGGTCACGCGGTACAAGACGCACCCGGCGCTCCTGCGCCTGCTCGAAGAGCGCGCGAGGGCGTACGCCGAGGATCCCACGACCCGCAAGGACTCGCGCGGCATCCTCTGGTTCTGGGCCGATCTGCTCACGGACAAGGACAGCATCGAGAAGGCGTTCGCCTCTGCAAACGATCCCGAGTTCAGCCTCGACAAGGTTCGCCAGGCGTGGCGCTGGTGCGCCGAGCGTTGCCCCGCGGTCCTCGATCGTGATCCCGGCGATCGCGCCGAGCGCAAAGCGGCGCTCGCGGACGAGCCCGTGGACGAGGATCCCGAAGAGGAGCGCCTCGGCGCCGACGACAAGCCCATCGAGGAGGACGAGCGCGCGCTGCTCGATCCCGAGGACGACGCGCTCCTGCTCCGCGCCTACCAGGTCATCAAGGGCGACCTCAAGAAGGGCAAACAGCCCTACGTCGTCGAGCACCTCTTCGTCGACGAAGCGCAGGACCTCGCGCCCGTGGATCTCGCGGTCCTGCTCGGCGTCGTCTCCAAGCAGAAGTCCGTGACGCTCGCGGGCGACACCGCGCAGCGCCTCTTCATGGACTCGGGCTTCCGCGACTGGAGCCGCGTCCTCGAAGACCTCGGTCTCTCCTCGGTCAACATCGAGCCTCTGCGCATCGCGTATCGCTCGACGCGTGAAGTCCTCGCGGTCGCGCGTGACATCCTCGGCCCGCTCGCCGATCCCACGCCGCCCGTCGCGCCGCGCACGGGCGCGCCCGTCGAGCACCACCATTTCCCGAGCCAGGGCGCGGCCGTCGCGTTCCTCGCGGACTCGATCCGCCCGCTCTTCACGCGCGAGCCGCGCGCCACGCTGGCGATCCTCGCGCGCCACCCCGAGCAGGCGGACGCGTACTACGAGGCGCTGAAAATGGCGGAGATTCCGAGCCTCCGCCGCGTGCGCGCGTTCGACTTCCTCTTCCGGCCGGGCGTGGACGTCACCGAGATCCGGCAGGTGAAGGGCCTCGAGTACGACTACGTCGTGCTGGTCGACGTGAACGCATCGACCTACCCGGCGGACGACGAGTCGCGGCACCTCCTGCACATCGGGGCGACGCGCGCGGCGCATCAGCTCTGGGTGATCTCGACGTCCAAGCCGAGTGCGCTCGTGCCGGCGTGGCTGCTCAATGCCTGACGGAGACCTGGGAAAAACGGCCTTCCCGCGGGAAGCGTGATCGAACGGTCACGAGGGGCTTGACTCCTGCACGGACAGGAGTAGGTTCCGACCCGTCGTCGCCGCTTCGTTTGGCGAACATGACGCGCGGTGGAGCAGCCTGGTAGCTCGTCGGGCTCATAACCCGAAGGTCGTAGGTTCAAATCCTACCCGCGCAACCAGCGGAGCGTGGGGCCAGCCGTAGTCGCTGTCCTCCACGCTCGGTTGTTTTTGTAGAAGTGACAAATTGACGCGCGGTGGAGCAGCCTGGTAGCTCGTCGGGCTCATAACCCGAAGGTCGTAGGTTCAAATCCTGCCCGCGCAACCAAGTCCGCAAAGCGGAAAGCAAGGGGTCGACTCGAAATGGGTCGGCCCCTTTGCTTTTTGGCGCTCGGATGTTTCGTCGGTCCTCAGACCGATCGCGCTTGCGACAGCCCGCCCGGCCCGAGCGACCCTTCCTCGCCGATGCAGAACGCCAGATTGCGTTTGTCATGGCCGAGGGTCAGCCGCGACCATACGGGCAGCCCCAGCGGCTCGAGCGCCTCGCGCAGCACGTCCGTGAGCTCGTAGCGCGCGCCCTCCGGCGGGTCGCATTTCACGAAATCGCCGAGCGCGATCCCCACCGCTCCGTCGAGCGCCCCGCTCAGGCGCAGCTGCATGATCAGCCGATCGACCCGATAGGGCACCTCCGTCACCTCTTCCAGCACCACGATCGCCCCCCGCGCGTCGAGCGCCCATGGCGTGCCTGCCAGGCTCGAAAGCACGCACAGGTTTCCCCCGACGACCCGCCCGTGCACCTCTTCCTTCGGCCCTGCGAAGTGCTGCGCTGGAATGGCCGCGACCTCCTCGCCGGCCAGCATTGCCCGGATTCGCTCGCGTGTCGCGTCGTCCACCTTCGTCGCGATCGTCTCCAGCATCGGCCCGTGCACGAGTTTGCCCCCGCGTGACTTCACGAGCGCCGCGAACAGCGCCGTCGCGTCCGAGCATCCGAGCACCGGCCTCCCGTCGAGCCCTTCGCTCGGCAGGCTCGGCAGGCAATGCATGCACCCGTAGCCGCCTCGCGCGAGCCACACCGCGTCGATCCCCTCGGCCGAAAGCGCCCAGAGGAGATCCTGCGTCCGCACCTCGGCCGTGCCTGCGGTGAAATGGTGTTGCTTTTCCAGATTCGGCGCGAGAACGACCTCGTAGCCCCAGCTCTTGACGAGCCGTACGCCGGCCGCGACGCCGGCGAGCTGCGGGATCCCTGCGGGGGCGACGACGGCGATGGTGGCATTCCGTTTCAGCATGGCGGATCCGCTTTCAAACCGAATGGCACGCGAAGATGTGCTCGACGGCGTCGACCAGGATTTGCTCCACCTGTTCCGCCGTGATGTCCGAGGGCGACGCGAATCGCACGAGGTCGAGCGCCGGTGGCCGCACCACGAGATACGCGAGCACCTCGGGCGCCGGCCTGCGCGTGATGACCACGAAGGCGACACGATCGTGCGCGTCCTTCGTCGTATTCCCGCCGATCCCGAGCACGAGCTCGATACTCGGCGTCTCCGTCGCACCGTCGATAGCGACGACCGCCGTGTGCCCTGCGCCTCGCAGCTCGTCCGCGATGTCCTCGAATACGGGCCGGAGGACCTTCTCGCGCACCTCGACGAAGGCCTCGTCGAAGGCGCGACGGTCGAGCGCAGCCTTCTCGCGTTGCCGCGAGGCGTATCGACCCGTGATGGTCGCGAGGCGATTCTTGTTTTGCTCTTTCACGGGCCGAGCAAGAGGACCTTCACCTGGCTCGGCACGATCGAGACACCAGGGCAATTGGTGGAGTTCGTGAGCGTCATGCTCGTCATTCGTGTCGCCGGGATTCCGCCGGCGAGCACCCGGAATGCCGCCGTCAGGTGCCGCGACGGCCCCATGACGATCCCCGACGCGACGCCCAGCGCGACGCCGGGGTTATCGCCGTTCGTGAGCGGCACCGACGTCGCCATGTTGTGGGCCGGCGTGCCCATGAAGAGAATGTTGTACGCCGCGGGCACGCCCATCGGCTGCGCCGAGATGTTTGGATACGGAATGGGCACCGGCGCGGGCGTCGGCGTGAGGCATACGTCGGGGAAGCCGAGCGACATGCCCATCATCTGCGAATTCGCGAACATCGTCGTCCTCCTCCAGCGCCGCGCGGCGACGCGCCGTCATCGACCGTCTGCGTAAATTCGGGCCCACGACTCGCCCGGATACACCCTCGTCCTGTCGTCCGGATCGATCTTGATGCCCACGATTTGCCCAGGTTGCAGGCGCGAAAGCGAGATGAGATCGACCTCCCATTTCGCGCTCGCCGGGTACCTCTCGCCGGAGGGCGCCTCCACGTCGAGGTGCACCTGAATTGCCGCCGCGCCGCGGCCCGGCATGGCCACGATCGTCTGGCTCTTCACGACGGCGGCGCGCGCGCCGATTCCAAGCGCCATGCGCGCGCCGAGCTCCGCCCGCTGCTCCGCGCCCATCTCCGCGGCCTGGTGCTCCCCTCGGACGAGGCGATACACGACGATACCCGCGACGAGCAGGATGGTGATCGGGACGAGCGCGACGAGAACCAGCATGCGCGACTTCCTCGCCACTCTAACCGATGTGGACCTGCGAGCCGTCGATCTTGGCGAGCTCGCCGCCCGAGACGATCGTCGTCTTGGCCTTCACGTTCACGGCCGCGGTCGCCGAATATTCGAGGTAATGGGCGCGCACCTGCTCCGACTCCGTGATGAACCGGTACGCGTTTCCGAGCCGTTGCACCCAGCGATCCGCCACGCTTTCGAGCTCGCGTGACACCGTCTTCACGCGGTCGACCTGCGCCGCGATCTGCTCGCCCACGTAATGCAGCGCGCCCACCGCGAGAGACGCGTCCGACGCGGCGATGCGCACCGTGCCCGACGCGATAGCGGTTTCTCCCGGCGAAACGACGCGCACGCCCTCCCCGGCCGTCACCGTCACCGTGCCTTCGGGCGCGCTGAGCTCGAGGTCACCGTCTGCGACGAGCCGCGTCGGCGCCTCGGCGTCGCGGTCCAGGATCGCGAGCACGTGGCAACCCTCGTCGTGGAGCGCGACGAGCACGCGGTCGCCGAGCGCCGGCGCGACGAGGCAGCTCACCGCGCGCCGCGCCTCGTGCTCGCCGGACCCGCACCGCACGCGGAACGTGCGGCCGAGGAGCGCGACGATGGTGCCGACCTCCTGCGTCGCGAACGATTGGACCCGCTGCCTGGCCAAGTTGTCTCGCATCGTCGTCTCCTTTGATCAGCCTATCATGCCTTGGGCTTCCAGCGCTCGGCCGCGCGGAGCTCCTCGTCGTCGCCGAGCGCGAGCGCCCGGTTCGTGAACAATGCGCCGCGCTCCTCCGTTTGATGGAATCGGGCGCGGAAGAGCTGCGCCTTCGAGAAATCGGCCTCCTCCAGGCGGGCGTACGAGAAGTCGGCATACGTGAGCTCCGCGCCGCGGAAACTCGCCTGGGGGCACTTCGCGCTCTTGAAGATGGCCTGGAAGAGGTCGGCCTCGTGCAGATCCGTCGCCGCGAGCGTCGCTTCGAGGAAGATCGACTGCCGCAGGACGGCCTTGGCGAGGCTCGCGGCCGACAGGTCTGCCTGGACGAACAGCGCGCGCTCCGCGGTGGCGCCGTCGAGCTTCGCGCCCCTTAGGTTCGCGCCCTTGAAGATCGCCTGCGTCAGGTTCGCCCCGCGGAAATCGCAGCGCGAGACGTCCGCGTCCGTGAATTGCGTCAGGACGAGGCTCATCTTCGACAGGTCTTGCCCCTCCAGGTTCGAGCCGATGAGCAGCGCGTTCTCGAGCTTCGCGCCGCGCAAGATCGCCGTCCGAAGGTCGGCCTTGATGAGCCCCGTCTGCTTGAGCAGCGCGCCCTCGAAGACCGCGCGCGCGCCGACGAAATCGACGAGCGCAGAGCGATCGAGCGTCGCGTCGCGGAAGCTCGTCTCGTCGGCCCGTGGCTTGATGAGGGCCGCGATCGTCAGGTTTGCCCGATCGAGCCGCGCGCCGGACACGTCGACGTCGACGAGGCTCGCGCCCACGAGATTCGCGTCCACGAGGTTCGCGAGCAGGAAGGTGCACTTGCTGAACGTCGTGTGCCGCGCTTGCACGCCCGAGAGATCGGCGCTCGACAGATCACATTCGCTGAAGAGCGATTCGGAGAGCTTGGCGCCCGCGAGCTTGGCGCCGCGGAGGCTGACCTTCTCGAACACCGCGCCCGAAAGATCGCGGCCCGAAAGATCGATCCCGGCGAGATCCACTCCCGTGATCGGCTCGGCGTTCTCGACGTTCGCGAGGACCTCTTCGTTCGTCATGAGCCTTGCCTCGGCGTGAACAGCGTCTGCCGCACGTAGGAGCCCGCGAAGCTCGTGCGGTCGTCGCCCTTCGCGTTCATCAGCGTCGCGCGGAAGAGGTTTGTCTGTTCGAACTTCGCGCCGGGAAGCTTCGCGTGAAGGAGCAGCGCCTCCATGAGATTCGAGCCCGTGAAATCCGCGTCCGTGAGGTCCGCGCGGATGAAACGAGCGCCCCGAGCGCGCAGCCCGCGCAGGCGCGCGCCTTTCAGGTTCGACTCTCCGAAGTCCGCGTTTTCGCAGAGCGCGCCGTCGAAGATCGCCCCCTTGAAATCGACCTCGCGCAGGTTCGCGAGCCGGAGGTCGGCGCCCGTGAAATCTGCGCCGGGCAAGGACGTCGCCGAGACGAGCCGGAGGTTCTGCGCGGCGGCCTCCCGAAAGGAAGCGCGCTCGGCCGAGAGCTCCACGAAGCTCGTCGCGTCGAGGTTTGCCCGGCTGAAATCGATCCCGTCGCAGGAGCACTGGAAGAACGTCGCTTTGCCGAGCTTCGCCCGCTCGAACCGCGCGCCCTTGAGGTTTGCCTTGAAGAACAGCACCTCCGCCGCCTCGACGCCCGAGAGGTCGGCCCCTTCGAGCACGGCCTCCATCATGTCGGCGCCGCGGAGCGTGACGCCCGCGAGCTTCGCCGACGAGAGCCGCGCCTTGTAGAACACGGCCTTCTCCAGGTTCGCCCCGGAAAAACTCGTCCCCTCGGCGAGCACTTCGCCGAGGTTCGTCCCGACGAGCTTCGCGCCGGCGAACTTCACGTCCGCGAGCGTCGCCCGCGTGAGCACCGCGCCCGAGAGATCCGAGCCCGAAAGATCACAGCCCGAAAGATCGGCGCGTTCGAGCAGCGCCTCGCGCAGGTTCGCCCCGGCGAGCGAGAGCCCGTGTAGATCCGCGCCGGTCAGATCGCAGCCGACGAGCGGCTTCTTCGCGGCAATCGCGGCCTCCACCTCGGCGCGGAGCCGCGCCTGATCCTCCGGCGACCGATCGGGCGCCGGCGGGAAGTGGTGCGCGAAGCCGCGATACGCGAAAAGCTGCATCTCCTCGATCTTTTCGAGGCTCTTGCGGAAGGCCGGATCCTCGATCTTCGCTTCGAGCTCCTCCATCGGCGTGCCGCCGTTCCGCGCGATGTCGGCGAGGTCCCGGAGGCGCTGGATTTCGAGCTCCGCGCGGAACGCGGGCGGGCCGCCGCCCTCGCGCTTCGCCTTTTCGAGCAGCGCGTCGAAATCGACCCCCTGCTTTTCACATTGGGCCCGGGCCTCCGCCATTGCGTCTTTGCGCTTCGCCTCGGCCTCTTCCTGGACCCTCTTCGATTCGGCTTGGAGCTTCTCGACGTAATCGGGCAGGTCCTCGATCTTCGGCGGTTTCTCCGGCGGCGGGATCGCTTTCGGCAGCGCCGCGTCCGGGTCCTGCCCGGCGACGCGCATGGCGAGCCGCGCCTTTTCGAGCTCCCGCTCGGCCCGCGCGTGTCCTCGCTTCTGGAGCATGTCCTCGCGCTTCACGAGCTCGTCCATGTCGCTCACGACCTCGTCCGGGAGCGCGGGCGCGTCGGGGTCGGGCTCGGGCATGAGGTCCTTGTCGCGCAGGCCGTAGAGATGACCTTTTTCCTTGTCGAGCCGGTTGCGGAGCGCGGCCTCGTAATGGTCGAGCGACTTCGGCGCCTCGGGCTTTTCGATCGCCGCGACCAAGCTCGCCACGTCGGCGGCGTCGTCCTCGACGGTCTGGAGCACGCAGCGGTACAGCGCGACGCCACGCTCGAGGTTCGGGAACAGGAGCACCGTTTCGAGGCGCGTCGGCACCTCGAGGAGCGGAGAATCACTCTCGGCCCGCTTCATCGAGGCGAAGCACCGGACCCGCAGCCGGGGCACGCGCGTCGATTGGCGTGGCTTCGTCGGGTGCATGTTCTCGATCGTGATCTCCTCGCCGCCCTTGAAATACCCGACGAGCCTCTGATCCTCGGGCGCGGTCTGGAACATCTCCGGATCGATGTCGCTCGCGAGGCCAGGGAAGTCCGTCTCCAGCCATTTCGTGCCGTACGTGCCAGCTTTCTTCGCGCGCTGGGGCCAGGTGATGTCGATCGGCCCGAAGCAGGCCGGCGGGGGCCGGTCGTCCGGGTGCTTGAGCAGGCGTTTCGGGTCCTCGAGGTGCGGGAGCCAATGCACCTTGGCCCCGTTCTCCTCCACGGGGGCGGCGCCCATTCCGATCGGGTTCTGCGCGTAGCTGGCGCCTCCGAACGCCTTTTCGTACGTGACGGGCATCTCCGTGATCGGCTCGGGCGGCGTGGGCCCGCCGAGCGTCCATTTTCGCCGGCCCACGACGACGATCGATTTGTCGATGTCGCCCATGGAGAGGCGCGCCTGGAACGCGGTCCGCGGCTGCCCACCCGGCGCATGGGCCTTGCCGTGGACGAGGACCTCGCCGCGCGGCTTGGGCAAACCCTCGTCGAGCGCGGCGTCCTTGCCGATCTCCTTCACGACCTTCTGCCACATCGCGATTTCGGGCAGCGGCCGATCGGGCGCTTCGAACGGGAAATATACGAGCAGGCCAATGCTCAGGCGGTTTTCGCGCCGCACCATGAGCATGCGCTGCACGACCGAAAGACGGAGGGGTTTGATGACGCGCATGATGGGAGGAGAGGGCGGGACGCCGCTTTCACATGAGCGTATGCACGCCCGAGAGGCTGAAGCGTACGGCGCTCGTGCCCATCCACGTGGGCATGTTCTCGATGGCGGCGGCCACGCCATTGACGCGCGTGGCCTTCGCCGTCACCTCGGCGGCGGCGTTGATGCAGAGCGACGCGCCGAACTTGAATTCCATTGCGACCGCGGCCGTCACGGAGAACTTGTACGCCGCATTGAACTCGGCGAACCCGCCGACCGTGGTCGAGACCTTGCCGCCGATGAAGTTCTCGTTGGCGATGCCGATCTTCGTGTCGCTCGTGATGCCCATCGTGAGCGAGATGCCCGAGCTCGAGTTGAACTTGATCCAGTCACCGGCCGTGTACTGATACCACTTCTGCGCGCCCTTCACGCTGATGTCGCCCTCGGACGTGATGTCGATGCCGCTCTTGGCATTGATCGTCATCTTTCCGGTTTTCGCATCGATCGTGATGTCGCCGCTCGCAGACTCGATCTTGATGTTGCCCTTGCTCAGGATGTCGGTCTTGCCGTTCTGCGTGTCGATCTTGGTGTTGTTCGCGGTGACCGTGACCGTGTAATCGCCCTTCGTGGTCGTGGTCATCGAGTTTTCCGGCACCTTCGTCGTCCAGGGCCCCTTCTTCACGGTGAGTGTATAGCTGCCCGTGTTCGCCTCGATCCCGATGCTATCGTGCGCCGCGATCCCGATGCAGCCGGCCTTGGGCCCGCCGTAGAACGTCCCCACGCCGAGCGACATGCCGCCCTTGATGTACGACTTCCAGTCGTTCGCGACCGTGACCGTCCAGGTCCCGCCGTTGTTCTCGCCCACCTTCTGGTCATAGTTCTTGCCGGCGTGCAGGAGCGTATTGTCGTCGGTGCGCACGATGAGCTCGTGGTCCTCGTTCGGTGAGCCCATGCGCACGTAGGAGTTCGAGTACGGCGTCGAGAGCGTGACCCGCTGCTGGCCGTTCTTGTCCTCGAGCTCGAGGCGATTGCGCCCGCCCGTCTGGATCACGTTTTTCGTGTGGTTGCCGCTCGTGACCGGGCTCGGCGTGAGCGCGTTCGGCACGACGCCCGAAATCACGGGCCGGTCCGGATCGCCGCCGAGGAAGCTGAAGACGACCTCGGTGCCCTTGCGCAGCGGGAAATGGAAGCCCTCGATGCCGCCGCCGTGCGGCTGCATCATGCGCACGAACGTGCTCGCCTTGCCGTCCTTCAGGTTCGTCTCGTCGAACTTGAACTTGACCGAGTACCGGCCATGGTCGTCGATCTGCGCGTACTCGCTGTCGGCCGGCCCGTCCACGGTGCCATTCTCGTAGCCGTAGATCCGCGGCCATTGCGTGCGCGACTCCGGCCGGAACTGCGTGCCCTCCGGGGTCGCCTCGACCTCGACGAAATACACCTCGTCGTGGTCCAGATCGAGAAGCTGCTTGAACGCCGACGCACCCGCGGCCTGGTTGCCGTGGTGGCGCACCTCGACCGCGAGGTAACGGGCATTGAGCGCCGCGCGCGGGTGCTCCTCGATCTCGAAGACGTGCCCGGCGCGCAGGTGCGAGCGCGTGCCGCGCGCCTGGTAGACGACCTCGCGCGCGAGCATCTCCTCGGCCCGGAGCTTGGCCAATCGCTCGCCCGCGGCGGCCGAGAAGAACCGCTCGCCGTAGAGGCTCACCTCGCCCGCGCCGTTCGACGAGACCTGCGCCGATCCGGTGATGGTGAGGTTTGGCCGGGCGTAATCGTAATCCTTGAGCTTGACCATCGACGGCAGCGTGCGGTGGCGGCTCGTGAACGCGCGGAACGAGGCCCCCGCGCTCCGATCCTGCCCGGTCTGCGGGTAATACCGCACGGGTTTGCCGAGGATGTCCTCCTCGTACGAGGAGCCGTCGCTGATGATGAGCTTCTCGCCCTCCTCGCCGTGGATGAAGTAATAATAGATGCCTTCGCGCTCCATCCAGCGCGAGATGAAATCGAGGTCGCTCTCCCGGTACTGGCAGATGTGCTCCTCCGTCTCGTAGGAGCCGAGGCGGAGCTCGTAATCGTCGCCGGAGAGGCTGTTTTCCTCGAGGATCGACTCGATCACCTCGGGCAGCTTCTTTTTCGTGAAGATGCGGCTGTGCTTCGAGAGCCCGAGCAGCCATAGCCGCGGGACGAGCACCGCGCGGACGAGCGATCGGCCCTCGACCGCGTGCAGGAGCTCGACGCTCGCCAGGATCCCGGCGAACACGAATGGAGGGAGGTTATCGTCCGCCCGGTCGATCACGAGCTGCGCCTTCGCGCCGATCGCGTCGCCGAGATCCAGCCCGTCGCCCTCTTCCCCTTCGAGCGACAGGAAAATCTCGAACTCGTACGTCCGGGAGATCGCCTCGACGCCGCGGAATGCGATCACGCGCGTCGTGTCCGGCAGCACGCTCGACGAAATGGTGATGAGGTCGGTCAAAGCCATGGCCCAGCTCTCCCGGGGATGACCCCCAAAGTCCTCGAAGCGCCGTCGAGACTAGCATCGTCCCTCGCGCTTTGGGATCACGAATGTTCGTTGTAGGATGCGCCACGGCGCTAGCGCCCGGAGCCCGGAGGAAGAGCCGTGAAGACGCTGATCAAGGACGTGGACATCGTGACCCTCGACGAAAAAGGCACGGTGATCCGGGGCGGCGCCCTCGCCATCGACGGCGCACATATCGTGGCCGTCGGAGAGGCGCCCGTCGAATTCGTGCCCGACACGACGATCGACGGCACGAACCACGTCGCCGTCCCTGGATTTTTTAACGCCCACTGCCACGCGTCGATGTCGCTCGTGCGCGGCTACGCGGAGGACCTGCCGCTCGATCGCTGGTTCAACGAGCGCGTCTGGGTCGCCGAATCCGCGCTCGGCCCCGAGGAAGTGCGCGCCGGCGCGCTCTTGGCCGCGTGCGAGATGATCCGCTCGGGCACGGTCGCCTTCAATGATCACTACTTCTACATGGACCACGTCGCCGAGGTCGTGGAAGCGTCGGGGATGCGCGCCTCGCTCACGTGGTGCCAGTTCGGGCTCGGCGCGGACAAGGAGGTCGGCGCGGATCTCGAAGGCGCGCTCGCGTTCGCGGAGCGATGGAACGGCAAAGCGGACGGGCGTATCCGCGCGATGCTCGGGCCGCATTCGCCCTACGTCTGTCCACCCGCGTTCCTGCGCGAGATCGCGGCGCTCGCGAAGGAGAAGGGCCTCGGCCTGCACATTCACATCGCCGAGAGCGAAGAGCAGGTGAGCCGCTCGCTCGCCGCGCACGGCGTGACGCCCGCGCGGCTGCTCGAAGAGACGGGCGTACTCGACGTACCGACGATCGCGGCGCACGCGCTCTACCTGAGCGACGACGACGTGGCGATCCTCGCGCGGCACGGGACGACCGTGGCGTATTGCCCGATCACGTACATGAAGCTCGCGATGGGCCCGGGCGACGTGCCGCGGCTGCTCCGCGCGGGCGTCAACGTCGCGCTCGGGACCGACGGGCCAGCGTCGAACAACGACATGGACATGAAGGAAGCCGTCCGCTTCCTGCCGCTGCTCCAGAAGCTCGCGTGCCGCGATGCCGAGGTGATCGCAGGCGACGCCTCGCTCCGCATCGCCACGCAGGCCGGCGCGCGCGCGATGGGTTTTTCCAAGGCGGGCGTGCTCGAAGCCGGGCGGCCGGCCGATCTCGTGCTCTTCGATTTCGACAAACCCCACCTCGTGCCGCGTCACGACCTCGTCGCGAACCTCGTGCACGCCGCGAAGGGCAGCGACGTGAGCCACGTGTTCGTCGCGGGAAACCTCCTCTACGCGAACGGGACGATCCTGACGCTCGACGAGGAGAAGATCCGCGCCGAGGCCGAGCGCGCGGCATTTCGCATGGTCTCCCGCGATTTGACCGTCCTCCGCGAATACCAGTCCTAGCCGCGCGGACCGGGAGCGGAATCACGCGTCGCGCGCCTCTTGCATCGGCCCGTCTTCATGAATGAACTGAAGACGAGGCCTGCGGGCGTCACCGTGGTGGCCGTGCTGATGGCGCTCAGCGGCGTGCTCACCGTGCTCTCCAGCGTCCCAGCCGTCACGGGCGCCGAGCTGCCGCCCTGGGCGATCGCGCTCGACGTAGCCGTCGGAATTGCCATGTTCGCCGTCGCGTGGGGCCTCATCACGCTGCGCGCCTGGGCGTGGGTGGTGACGCTCGGAATCCAGGCCGTGAACGGCCTCTTTGCAATCGTGTCGGTCGCGGCGGCGCCGGCCGCCTGGCCGGCGTGGATCGCCATCGTGATAGCGGCCGTGGTCGTCTTTTATCTGACGCGCCCGAACGTGCGCTTGGCCTTCGGCGTGGGCGCGCCCCGCATCTGATTTCATCTCCGGCATTTCCAAAAGATACTGCCGACCGGCCTCGACCGGTGTAGGCTCGGCTCTTCTGCGAATCGGCTATCGACGGAATTGTCGATGGCGTACCCGCAGGGAGGTCCGAATGCGCTTCCATTTCACCGCTTCCATTCCTGTTCTCATGCTCGTCACTGCTTGGGGCTTCGCCGGTTGCGGCGCGGAGCCCGGCGATCCTAGCCCGCAGACGAATTCCCTGGTCCCGGGCCCGCCGCCCGCGGTCCTCGGGCCGCCTGGGGACGAGGTCTGCGACGGCCTCGACAACGATTACGACGGCGAGGTCGACGAGGACGATCCGTCGTACGGCCTCGCCTGTGACACCGGCCAGCCCGGCATTTGCGCCGCCGGCACGCTCACCTGCGGCTACTACGCCGAGCTCGAATGCGTGCCCGATCAGGCGCCGCAGCCCGAGGATTGCAACACCCCCGAGGACGAGGATTGCGACGGCTTCGGCGGCTGCCCCGGCGGCACGCACGTCTGGAGCCGCGGGCTCCTCGGCGCAGGAGGGCAGAACTACAGTGCCGTGGCGACCGACGCCTCGAACAACATCTTCGTCGCCCTCGGCGCGAGCGGCAGCGTCGATTTCGGCAGCGGCCCGATCCCCATCACGGGCGGGATGGCCGTGGTCAAATATGACGCGTCCGGCTCTCACGCCTGGATGAAGCCCCTCTGCCCGAACGTCGGCGGCGCCAGTGGCGGAGGCGTCTACTCCCTCGCGACAGACGCGGCGGGCAACGTGTTCGCCGCCGGCATCTTCAGCGGCACCTGTGATTTCGGCACCGGACCCATGACGGTCACGGGACTCGGCTCCTTCGTCGTGAAGCTCGACCCCGCCGGCAATACGTTATGGGCGCGACCCTTCACGGGGGGCTCGCACGGCGGCAGCGTCGCCGTGGACGCGACGGGCAACGTCTATTACGCGAGCCACAGCGAGCTGCCCTTCGACTTCGGCGCGGGCGCGCTCACCGGCGCCGATAGTGACGTCGTCCTCGGGAAGTTCGACGCGGCGGGCAACCTCGTCTGGGGCAAACGGTACGTCGCGACGAAATCGCAAATGCTCCCGGTGATCGACGTCGATGCCTCGGGCAATGTCATCCTCGGCTTCGTTTACAGTAGCTCCGCCGACGTGGGCACGGGCGCGTTCCCTGGCTCGGGCGCTGAGATCCTCCTCGCGGAGATCGACCCTTCGGGGAGCACGGTATGGGCGAAGAGCCTCGGCGGCCCGTACGACCAGACGTTGTCCTCGCTCCGCGTCGATCCGAGCGGCGACCTCCTCCTCGGCGGCCACTTCGTTTACCGCGCGAACTTCGGCGGGCCGACGCTCAACGGCATCGACAATTCCGACGGGTTCGTCGTCAAGCTCGGCCCGACGGGCAACCACGTCTGGACCAAGCGCCTCGGTGGCCCGAATCATCAGGAGCAGGTGCAGCTCGACGTGGACGCCGCCGGCAACATCAGCGTCGCCGGCAGCTACCAGGGCAGCGTCGATCTCGGCCTCGGCTACGTCCCCGGCTCCTCCACGACGACGTACGACGTCTTCGCCGCGAAGCTCGATCCTTCGGGCGCGACGCTCTCGGCCGGGCATTTCGGCGACAGCGGCGAGCAGCGGCTCGGCGGCCTCGCCGTCGACACCGCCGGGAACACCATCCTCGCGGGCGTGCTCTACGGCGGCTCGATCGACTTCGGCGGCGGGCCGCTGAGCGCGTACCTCACTAGCGGCGACGCTTTCCTCGCCAAGCTCTCGCCCTGATCGAGAGAGCCCTCAGTTCATCGCGCCCGGCTCGCCCGAGCCCCCTCCACCGTCCTCGTTCGCCTTGGCTGCTGCCTCCGCTGCGGCGGCCTCGGCCTTCTTCCGCTCCGCCTCCTCACGCCGCTTCTGCAGCGCCGCGGCCTCCGCCTCGCGCCGCTCGACCGCGTCCTGGGCGCTCCGGATCGCCGCCAGCGCCGCGCGCGCCTTGATGCGCGTCTCCTCGGCCTCGCGCAGCGGATCGCTGTCCGCCACGATCCCTGCGCCCGCCGTCACCTCGAAGTCTGCCCCGCGCGCGATCACCGTGCGGATCGGGATGGCGAAATCGACCGTTCCATCCGGCAGCACGTACCCGATCGCGCCGCCGTACACGCCGCGCGGACCTGGTTCGAGCTGGCGGATGATCTGCATCGCCCGCACCTTCGGCGCGCCCGAGAGCGTCCCCGCGGGCATCGCCGAGCGCACCGCGTCGATCGGCGACTTGTCCTCCGCGAGCGCCCCTTCCACCTCGCTCACGAGGTGCATCACGTGCGAGAAACGCTGCACGCGCATCTCGCTCGTCACGGACACCGACCCTGGCGCGGACACGCGCCCCACGTCGTTGCGCGCCAGATCGACGAGCATCACGTGCTCGGCGCGCTCCTTCGGATCGGCCACGAGCTCGCGTTCGAGCGCCTCGTCCTCCTCCTGCGTCGCCCCGCGCTTGCGCGTCCCCGCGATCGGCCGGAGCGTCACCTTTCCGCCGGACACACGCACCATCGTCTCGGGCGACGCACCCGCGATCGCCATCCCCTCGGCGAACGGCGTCTCCGCGAAGTCCAGGAAGAACAGGTAAGGCGAGGGCGAGAGCACGCGCAGCGCGCGGTACACGTCGAACGCGTCCGCGTTCCGCATCGGCGCGCGGAACGTTCGAGCCAAAACGATCTGCAGGCAATCGCCCGCCTCGATGTACTGCTTCGCCTTCGCGACCTTCGCCGCGTACGTGTCGTCGTCGATGTTCGGCTCGGTGAACAGCGCCTCCAGCGTCGGATCCGGCGACGGCAGCGGATCGAGCTCCGGCCCGTGCGTCATCTCCCAGGCGCACCGATCGATCGCGCCCTTCGAGCGCCCTGCGATCGTGAGCGTCTGCTGGAGGTTGTCGAACACGACCACCGTGCAGTCGCGCATGAGCCTTCCGCTCATGCCCTCGTTCGGCCACGGCTTGATGCCGTTCGCCACGTTGGCCGCGTCGTAGACGAGGAAGCCGACGAGCGCTTGCGAGAAGCGCGCGGCGAGGCCCTCGGCGTTCTCGAGCTCGGAGGCGTCACTGGCGAGCAGCTCGAGCGCGTTTGCGCCCGGCGGGTAGGCGTGCTCGGTGCGCGCGCGGTAGCCGAGGATCGAGTAACGCCCCCAGCGCTCTCCAGGCAGCACGGATTCGAGCAGGAACGACGAGCGACCGACGGATTGCGCCCGGAGCGCGTTGTATGCGCGGACAGGCGTGACGTGATCGGCGGCGAGGGTCCGGGTCAGGATCTGGCTCTGGCTCACGCGCGAGAGCGTACACCGAGCGAGCATGCCTTGCCCCGTGGATTCAGGCCTGCGCGCGCGCCTTGCTCTCGTGCGACCGGGGCGGCATCGTGTGCGCCTCGCGATGCGCATTTCGGTGAAGCACCTGTTCACGCTGTCTGCGTTCGTCCTGCTCACGGCGTGCGGCGGCGCGCGCTCCTATCCGAAGGATGCGCGCACCGTGATCGTCTCGCTCGACAAGCTCGATTGCAGCGACTGCGGCGACGGGATCGCCCGGGACTTGCGCGAGCGCCCGGGCGTCTACGACGCTCGCTTCGATCGCCGCAAGGCCGAGGTGCAAGTCGTGGCTGCGCCGAACGTCGACGTGTTCACGGCGGTCCGCACGCTTGCCGCCGAGGACGGGTTCGAGGCGATCCTCGGTGCGGGCAAGGGCCGCTACCTCGAACATGTACCGTTCCCCGAAGGCGCGGACGTGCGCATGGTCGTGGAGGACGGAAGCGACGTACCGGACCTCGCGCCGCATCTCGCGTCGGGCAAGGTCACGGTCGTCGACTTCTCTGCGGAGTGGTGCGGCCCGTGCCGCCAGGTGGACGAGCACATGGCGAAGGTGCTCGGCGCGCGCACGGACGTGGCGTACCGGCGCCTCGACGTGGGGGACTGGGACACGCCGCTCGCGAAGCGCTACCTCGCGAACGTGCCCCAACTCCCGTACGTCGTCGTGTACGACAAGCGCGGCGTTGCGATCGACCGCATCGCCGGCGTGGACCTAGCGCGGCTCGACCGCGCGATCATCAAAGGTTCCTCGCCCTAGCCTCTTCTCCTCGGAGAACGCGGCTTTTCGCCCCCTCTCCCGCCAGGGAGAGGGGGTTGGGGGTGAGGGAGTCTGTCAGTACTGCCCGAAGAGGTCCTGGATGCGGGACTCCAGGGCGACCGCGATCTTGTAGAGCGACGAGATCGACGCGCTCGACTCGGCGCGCTCGATCTGCGAGAGCAGCGACACGCTGAGCCCTGTGCGGCGAGCCATCTGCTTCAGCGTCAGGTCCTTCTCCTTGCGGAGGTTTCGGATCGTGTCGCCGATGACGCGGTGCAGCTGCTCTTCGGGTGTGCGCGCCAGGCCCTTCTTGCGCATCACCCGGGCGAGCACCTCGCGGAACTCGTCCACGTTGAAGGGCTTTTTGATGTAGTCGACGGCGTCGAGCTTCATCGATTGCACGGCGCTCTCCAGGTTCGGGAAGCCCGTGAAGATGACGACCGCGATGTCGGTGTCGACCTTGCGGATGCGCTTGAGCACCTCGATGCCGTCGAGCTTGGGCATCATCAGATCGAGGATGATGAGGTGATACCCGCCTGTGCGGACCTCTTCCTCCACGGCTGATGGATCGACCAGGGTCTTCACCTGGTATCCATCCCGTTCGAGCAGCGTCTGCATGTAGTCGCAGATGGCTCGGTCATCGTCCACGATCAGGATGCGAACTGCCGGAAGCTCGATTGCCACCTTGTCCTCCTATTCGCGGCCACATCGACTGGGGGTTTGGGGGGTGCGCTCGACCCGTCGAGCGCACCCCCCAAACGTGGAAAGAGCTCTCGTCGACGCCCGAGGTTTTCGCCCGGACCGCCGGGCTACTTCCTCGAACCCCCCCCTGGAGTCGCCGCATGTTCGGCCTGGGGGGGCTCTGAGCGCCCCCAGGTCTCGCCTCGATTCCAGTAGCACTTTAACACGAGCCCGGCTGCTCCTGGATCGACTTTTTTGCTTGCGTTTCAAGATTTTTCCGCCCATCCGACGTCCCCGGCGGACGTGAGGGCGCCCAGGGCGATGGCCGGTCGGATGAAATCTCTGCTCGACAGGACTTGACAGAAGCGCCCGGTGCGAGCATGGTCCGCCCCCACGTCGGTGGCGAAAGCCCGCGGCGTACGGGGCGTAGCGCAGCCTGGTAGCGCACTCGGTTCGGGACCGAGGAGTCGGAGGTTCAAATCCTCTCGCCCCGACAAGACTAGAAACGAGACAGTACAGCAATCCCCGGTAGGCCCTGCCTCCCGGGGATTGTTCGTTTGTGCTCACGATCGCGCTCGACGGGTCGGTACGCCGCATGCAGGCGTGCTCACTCCCGGAGAGCGCTGTGATTGTCCACGTCAGAGCCTCGGCATCGTCGTTCGAGTACCCCGTCTGCTTCACGAGCGACGTGTTCTCGCCGATGAACCGTGACTTGCTCCACCTCATCGTCCGGCGTGAGCCCGACGTCCGGCACCGCGTTGCGGCCATCGTCGACCGTGGTGCGCTCGCTGCCCAGCCCGAGCTGAATTTGCACATCGAGCGGTATGCCCGGTGTCACAACGACGTGTTGGATCTCGTGGCTCCGCCGATCGTTCAGGGCGGGGGCGAGAGCATGAAGGACGACGCGACGTTACCTGCGCGCCTGCAGGCGTACGTCCACGCCCTGGAGCTCGATCGACGTTCGGTCCTGCTCGTCGTGGGCGGTGCGTCGCTGCTCGACCTCGTGGGCTTCGCCGCGTCGATGGTGCAGAGCGCGCCGCGCGTCGTCCGCGTGCCCACGACGACGCTCGCGCAGGCCGGACCCGCGGTGCTGCCGAAGAGCGCCATCAACGCGTTCGGCGCGAAGGACTTCCTGTGCACGTTCCGCCCGCCGTACGCGGTCGTGTGCGATCGACGCTTCGTCGAGACCCAGAAGACGCGCGAAAAGGTCTTCGGCCTCGTCCAGGCCGTACGGGCTGCGCTCCTGTGGGACGCGGAGCTCTTCGGCTGGATCGTCTCGCACGCGCACCGGCTCGCCTCGGGCGAGCGCGACGCCGTCGCGGAGTTGCTCCAGCAGAGCGCGGCCCTGCACGCCGACCTCGCGGCGACGGCGCCGCACGAGGACATCTACGGTCCGGAGGGACCGCTCGCGTTCGGGGCGTGGTCGGCGGACCGGATCGAGCTCCACACCGAGCGGCGCATCCGGCAGGGCGAGGCGCTCGCGGTGGGCATCGCACTCGACACGACGCTCGGCGCGCTGCACGGGACGAACACGGAGGCGGAGCGCGAGGCGATCCATCGGCTGCTCGAGCGGCTTGGTCTGCGGCTGTGGCACGACACGCTCGGCAATGTCGACTCCGAGGGGCGGCTCTTGCTCCTCGACGGGTTGTCGGAGCGATCCTTTGGCCGGTCGCCGCGCGTGCCTTTGCTGCAGGGGATCGGCAATGGCGTGACGCCGCGCGAGCTACGCGAGGACGTGCTGCGTGAGGCCATCACGCGGCTGGCGCATCGGGATGCGCATCGGGCGCATGCGTTTGCGCTGGCCTGAAAAGGGGACGGCGGCGCGCGGGGGAGAGGGCGCCGCCGTTCCACTCCTTGCGTGGGTCAGCCGGTGGGGGCCGCGGGCTTTACGGCCTCGGCGTTCTTGCGCCGGGTCTTCGCGGCCTTCTCGGCGACCTGCGCGTTGTACTTGATGGTCTTCTCGAATGCCGCGAGGAGACCTTTGTCTCCGCCGCGGCGCGCCGTCGACTTCGCGGAATCGACGATCGCGGCGATGTCGTTCTCGCGCTCGTGCACCTTCTTCGCGCGTGATTCCCGGACGACCTCGAGGGCCTTGGCGAGCACGAGCTCGTGGGCGGCGAGTTTGTCGATCGAGGCATTGGAATCGAGAAGGCGCTGATAGACCTTCGGCGAGATGCCGGCCTCGTCGCCGAGCGCCGGCACGCTGGTGGCGAGCTCTGCGAGGACGTCGGCGAGGCCGTCGTGCTCGAAGCGGAGGTGGCTCATCGCGCCCGGGGCGAGGTCGACGAGGTCGGCCTCGCAATCCTTGAGGGAGAATTCGAGCGGACCGGTATAGGGCTTTGCAGCTACATTGGACATCGCGATACCTCTTTTGCAAGGGTTGCGGGAGAAGCGGGAACGTAACCAGGGGAATCGAGCCGTCGAGGGGCGGGCGTGATTCAGCACGAAATGGACGGTGAGGGTCGGTGAAGTCGTCGGGAGGGGTCGACGATGTCGTCGGGAGGGGTCGACGATGTCGTCGAGATGGGTCGGTGAAGTCGTCGGGGGAGGTCGACGATCACGTCGAGCGGGCCCGCGGGATCGTCGGGCGGGTCGACGAGAGCGTCGCGGCCGGCGACGAGGTCGAGGGGGCGGGCGGCGAGGGCGTCGGGGGGAGGGGACGACGGCGCCGGGCGGGTCGACGATTGCATGGGGAGAGAGCGAGGAGGGCGTCGGCGAGGACGAGGTCGTCGTCGGATTGCACGATGAATTCGTGGAGGGGCGCGTCGACCGCGTGGAGCGGGTCGGCGATTGCGTCGAGGCTCGCCGCGGAAACGTTGGCCCGTTGCGTTGCGCCCTCGTAGGTTCGCGGGGCGGGCCGGAGGGTGAGGATGCGGGCGCTTGGGATCGGGGTGCTGGTGGTGGGGGTGGTCTTGTTCGGGGGCGGGTGCTCGGAGGACAAGTGCAAGAATCCGAAGATGGCCCAGATGGACTACAGGGGACAAAGGGTCGAGGGGCCCGCGGTCAAGTGCAACGCGGTGTTGACTTGCGAGAACTATGGAGGGCGTCCCAACACGGTTGTGGTGCTGAAGGGGGTCGAGGATCCGGAGGTCGTCGACCAGGGGTCTTGGACCGAAAATCGGTGCATAGATGAGCTTCGCCGGGCGGGACGTATTCGCCCGTATGCCGACTGCACGGCCACGTTCTCACTCGCGCCCATCTGCCTGGACGTGGACGCCGCAGCGGGCGGACCTGGTCCGTCGCCCACCGGCGAGACCTTCATCACCGTGGGTGTGGGCGTCGGCGCAGGCAGCGGCGATTACTGGTCCGATGCGCAGGGGGCAGGCGGCGCGGGGAGCGCCGGGGCCTACCCCGGCGATGAGGGACAGGGCGGGATCTGAGGGATGGAGACGAGCACGCTCGCGTTCGCGGACCCTGTGGTGTAGCGTCCACGCAACGGAGCGACGAAGGGGATCACCACATGAGACGCCATGGAATCGCGATCATCACCATCGCCGCCGTCGCCTTCCTGAACCTCGGCTTGGGGTCGCGCGCGGATGACTGGCATCCGCCAAGCTCGGAGTCCTGTACGACGGACCTCGGGTTCGTCTTCGACTGGTGCGACAGCCGAGCCCATTGGCCGTGCGGCATCCAGGACGAGTACAGTGCCGCCTGTCAGGCCGGCTGTGTGATGCGCTTCTGCCCCGAGCAAATCACGTGCACCGAGCTCGACCCGATGTGGTGCGGGACCCCCTGTGAGGATCCGAGCGGCGCCACCTTCTGGCGCAACGCGATCATCGCCACGGAGCGTTGCGAACACCTTTCCGGTGACGCGAATGGCGACGGAGTATGGGATTCCCACGACTTCTGGCCTTGGCAGGATTGCAGGCAGGCAGTCATGAAGGAACGATGCCCCGCGATTCGTACGCGGCGCGAGCGCTTGGAACAGCAAGCGCGCGAGGGCGCTTCTCAGGGTGGGGACGACTCGGCCGAGTAACGCGCCTGCCGGTTCCTTATTTCGCGCCCAGCGCGCGACGCGTAGGTGAGGCAGGGCGGGAGGGGAACTCATCAGAGTACACCGAGAAGGCAGCGCGGACCCGCTCGTCCCAGTCCGTATCGACGAGCGCGGGGCAGAGGTGCTCCACCTGGGCCCAATAACATGCCGTGAACGCTGCCGGGTCAAAGGGTTCATCGCGAGTGGCGATCGTCTTGTAATTGCAGCGCCAGTCGGCTGTGTGGAGCGTGTACCAGAACGCCGCACCATCCATGTCGTCGCAGGGCGCGCACCCGACGGGATCGTCGTCCACACATGCGGCCTCGTCCGGGCAGATGTGGCTCACGCACGCGACCTGGCAGGGAACCTCGAACTCCTTCGAGATCCCTGTGCACAAACCCAGTCTGATGTCCTGCGTGCACGTTTCGTACAGGTCGGATAGTTCATCCCCTTCGCAAAGCTCCTCTCTGGGAACTTGCCGGTCCCCCCGGTACGCCCCCATCCCCGCGGTGACCATGACGGCGATGGCGACGGTGGCGGCGAACCTTTGACGACGCTTCATGACGTGCTCCCTTCTTTCGGAACCCTACACCACCCCTCGCGTGCCGTGAACGAAAAGTTTGTCCCCGGGCTTGACCGTCGAGTTTGTCCGCGGTAAGTATCCCGGCCGGCGCGGGGTCGTGTGCGTGGTTGGCCAGGCGGCAGGGCTCCGCGCCGGTTCTCTTACCTGGGACCAACGAAATGTTTGTCCGGGGGCCTGCCGGTCGCATCCTCCCACGATAGGCCCGAATTCGGGGACCGGCGCGGAGCCGCTGTCGTTCGAGCCCAGACGGGCGATACGGCTCCGCGTCGTCTCCCTGGACGAACCCCCCTTGCGGTCCCGGCCAAACTCGGGCAACGTAGGGTTCGTCATGATAGAACGGGTCGTTGCTATCGCCGCCGCATGCGCTGTCCTGACGCTCTCGGGCAAACCCGCCGCCGAGGTCCCTCCGCAGATTGCGTTCCGCCTGGATTACCAGGCCAACCTCCCCGGACGCGGATGTCCGAATGCGGACGAGTTTGGCCTGATCCTCGCGGGCGAGTTCGGATATCTGCTCGTCCGTGACGATGCGGCAGCCACGCTGCGCATCGAGACCCGGACGAACGGCAGGGGGATCGAGGCCGAGCTTTCCGCGCCAAACCCAGCGGGGGAGGGGGAATGGCGGCGGGTGATCACGAGCCAGGACTGCCGGGAGCTCGTTTATGATGCGGCGACCCTGATCCGGATCCGGTTTGGCCCGGGCGGGTGGGAAGGGGAGGAGCCGCCGCCGTGGCTCCTGGCGCCGCCCCGGTTCGAGGTGGAGCTTCCCGAGCTGAGGATGGAGATGCCGCCGGCCTTCCTGGACTCGATGGCGGGGGAGCCGTCGGAGGCGCCGCTGACGCCGTGGGAGGGGACGGCGCCGTTGTGGGCGCAGCGGGCGCCGGCCGCAGAGGAGAAGACGCCGTTCCAAGTGGAGGCGGCGCTGGGAGCAGCCCTGACACCGTACGGATTGCCGAGCGTCGCGCTCGGAGGAAACTTGTTCGCTCAAGCTCGCTGGGCTCGCTTTGCCATCGGGGGTGATATCCGCGCCGTGACGACGCTTTCGTCCGATATTGGGGACGGTGATCTCCAAGGCCGGGTATCGCTTTACACGTTCGCCGTTCTTCCGTGTGTCGTCACGCGCCACATCGACTTCTGCGCCATCGGTAGCGGTAGCCTGATGAGGTTCGATCTGGAAGCGCCCGCAGCGCTCCAACGTGCGGACGCATCATCCGCCGGCTTCGGTCTTCGGCTCGCCCCGCGCCTCGCGCTGTCGAGTGTGTTTTCGCTCGTGGGGTATGTGGATGGCACGATCGAGACCCGAAAAATCAACTTGCGCACATCCGGGAGTAACGAGCCAGGCGTTCTTCCGCCACCGGATTGGATATCTCCAAATATCAGGCTTTCGCTGGGCATCGCGCTCAGCGCCAATCTTCTGCAATGAGCTATGGAGGAAACGATGATGTACCGACCTCGGAAGACGCATGGTCTGTGTGTCCTTGCCGTTCTTGTCGCAGCGATGGTTGCTTCCTGTAGTGAAGGGGACGTTTTTTACGACTATTATGACGCTGGTACGGGCGGCCAAGCCCCCGACGCCGGCACCGACGCCGGCGACGAAGAGGATGCCGGCCCAAGTAGCAGCACGGGGCCCTGCGATTTCCCCTGCGACGGTGACGTAGAATGCGTCCCCCTCCACCCCGGCGGAAGCTTCGGCCCCGTCCTCGTCTGGATCGGCCCGAACGACGGCAGCGCGCCGGATTGCCCGCCCAACGCGCCCGTCGAGCAATTCGTCTGGTTCGCGGACCTCGTCATTCCACCCAAACAATGCGGCCCGTGCTCCTGCGGCCCCTCGGACGGCACCTGTTCCCTCCCCGAGACGATCACCGCCCACGCCGCCCCCTGCACGCCGCCCGAGGGCACCGCCGCGACTCCGCATGATCCCCCCGCCGCCTGGGACGGCACCTGCGCCGCGGACAATGCGATCGCCGCGGGACTCTCTTGCGGCCTGGGAACTCCCTGCGTGCAATCCGTGACCATCGGGCCGCTCGGCAAAGAAGACATCGGCTGCGCCGTGATCGACAAGACGGGCGCCACCACGACCGCCCCGCCGAAGCCTTCGTGGAGCCGCATGGCTCGCGTCTGCGAGGGCAGCGCCTTCGGGAAGTGCGAATCGGACGAGCATTGCGCCCCCAAGCCGCCCCCTGACTTTCGGCAGTGCGTGTACCTGACGGGCGAGCACGCTTGCCCGGCCGAGGGGTACGTCGAGGCGTCCGTCGTCTACGAATCATACAAGGACGAACGCACCTGCACCGCCTGCACCTGCGGCGCGCCGGAGGGCAGCTTCTGCTCTTCGGACGTCTCCATCTTCGCCGATGCCGCCTGCACCACGTCCCCTTTGATCGCCAGCGCATGGTCGGACGGTCCGAGGTGCCACGACGTCGTCCCCAAGGGCCGCGCGCTCGGCGCGAAGACGGCCTCTCTGCCCGTGTATCACGCCGGTTCCTGCGCTGCCGCGGGCGGTAACGTCGTGGGAGAGGTCGCGCTCGCCGGCCCCCACACCCTTTGCTGTCTGGTTTGATCGAGGTCGCCATGGACGAACGCGAATTCGCAAGAGCCCTGGAATCGCAACGGACCAAGCTGCAAGCTTGGCTCTCGCGCCGGTTCCTCGCCGCTGATGTGCCCGACCTCGTGCAGGAGACGCTCCTCTCTTGCTGGAAAAAGCGCGAGGAGTACGACCCTACCAAGGAGATCGGGGGCTGGGTGCATTCCCGGATGCGCACGGTGGCCCACGCCCACCACAAGCGCGCCCAGGTGCGCGAGCGGGCCGCGCCGCTCCTCCACGAGGACGATGTTGCCCCGTCCACCCCCGAGGGCGACGTTTCGATTCACGAAACGGATTCGCTCCTCCACCGGTTCCTGGACTCCCTGTCCGCGCAGGAGCGCGAGATGGTCGCGGCGTGGTTCTTCGACGAGCTCTCGATTCGCGAAGTCGCCACTTCGTTCGACCGTACAGAAGACGCCGTCGACGCGGCCTTGCGGCGCGTCAACCGGAGGATGCGCGAGGCGCTCCAGCGCGTCGGCGTCGAGGACGCGCGTCGGGGCGCGGTGCCGCCGTTCCTCGTCGAGAGGCTTGGCGCCGCGGAGGTCGAGGACGACACGCAAGGCGAGCGGCCGACGCCCGTTTCGACCTCCATCCCGGCCGCCCTTCCGCCTGCAGGGCCAACCACGGCCGCATGGGGGCCATGGACGCGCCGCTTTGCGGTCGCCGCTGGCATCGTCGCCCTTCTCCTCTATCTGCTTTCGCGGAGGGAGTCGCCCTGGGCGAATCACTTCACGCTCGTGGTGCCCGCTCTGCGGCCGGGGGCAGGTGTGCTGCCGCTCGTGACCGACCCCATGCAGCCAAGCCCGACCGTCGAGCCGCCGCCCTTCTGCCCCCCGTCCCCGCCCCCGCCGCGCACGCCCCCTTGTCCGGCGGCCGATACGCACAAGAACGCGGGGCCGCGTTCGCTCGGGCGCGCCGCCGCGACGGCCCTCGACCGAGGCGACAAGAAGAGCGCCACCGAGGCGTGCCGTTTGGCCGGTCCCGATAACGTCTTCTGTCGCGAGCTCCAGAGCCTCCACCCGTAGCGCGCAAGGCGCCGCGGGTGGAGCGGGCCGACGAGGTGGTCGTGGCTCTGCGAGGCTCTTCAGGGCAGGTCGGAGGGGAACGGCTGGGCCGTGACGCTCGTGCCGGCGCGGAGGTAAAGGAGATCGAATCGACGCCGGGTGAACCGGAATCCGCTCGCCGTCCGCACGTAGTCATCGCTGTAGACGCCGCCCACATACGTGTCGACGTTCTCCTTCACGCCGAACTCGCTCAGGTACCAGCGCCCCGTGGCCCGCTGCGGGTGCGTGTCCGACACGAGCACGACGGTGCCGGAGTGGACCGCCTGAACGATACCGCTCCAGAGGCTCAGGATGTCGGTCAGGAACGTGATGATGTTATCGCGGCCGACGATGTGCTGAGAAAAGCCGGGGATGTCGAGCACCGCGTCCGGCGTGAAGAGGTGGGGCATTTCATCCATTGCCTTGCGGTTCACGCAATCCGCGAACCTGGCGACGAGTTCGTGGATCTCGAACTTTTGCCTCATAGGAGCATTTTTGGACATGGGTCACCTCATGACATCCGATGTTGACGTCCATCCCGCGGCGCCGACGCGCATGACCATCCGCGCGGTCATGCGCCATCCAGAAACGGGGCCGGCGCGCGCGAGATATCGATAGGATAGCACCGTCCAGGGCGGATGCTGCACATTGCGCACGCGGTCCCAGACATTGGTCGACCTAGATTCTGTTGACGACTCCCGCCCATCCGAAATCGAGCGCGCATTCCCCGCCGTGGACGACGTTTGATCGTTGCAATGGGGCCTCCAGAGGATGGGTCCTCGAGCTCCGGTCCCTTCAGCTCGGCGCCGGCGGCCCTCCCTCCCCGTCGCCGCCTTCCGCCCACCCGTCCAAGATCCTGCGACCGCGTTGCACGTCGCCGTCTCACGTGATGCAATCCGCCCCGCCATGAGCGACGTCGAAAGCCGGCTGAGCAGCGCCATCTCCGCGGTCCGCTCCTACCTCGAGGCAAAGCTCCTCGGCGAGGCCCTCGTCGCCTCGGAAAAGGCCATGGAAATCGCGCACGAGCTCGGGCGGGAGCATCCGCGGTACGTCGAGGCAGCGCGCATCGCGGCGCTCGCCTACGCGCTCGACAACAACGCCGGCATGTCCGCGCGCTACCAACGCCTCGCCATCGCCAGCGCCGAGAAGCAGCCGACGTATCCGAAAGATCGGCTCGGATCGCTGCACTTCGACCTCGCCCGCGCCGAGCTCGATCGCGGTCGCCAGGAGGAGGCCGCCGCCGAGCTCGAAGCAGCCATCCCGCTGCTCTGCCAGAACCGCGCGGATCGAGACGCCGAGGCGCGGCAAGCGATGTTTCTGCGCGTCGCGCTCTGCATGGTCGCGGGCGATCCGAAGGAGGAGATCGACGCGCTCGTGGAGCGCCTGCGCACGTGGCTCGAGCCCGTCTTCGAGGATGCCGAGGCGACGGCCGACACGAAGGCGCTCGCCGAGCACGACATGGTCACCGCGCTCTGCTCCTCGGCGCGGCTCAAGATCGCGCAGCGGCGCTGGGACAAAACCGAGGCGGCGCTGCTCGAAGCATTCGAACGCGCCGAGCGGCACATGCTCACGGCGGATCGACCGAACCCGCATCTGCTCGGGCTCGTGAGCGAGGTCTACAAGGAGATGCGCCGCGCATCGAAGGACGAGAGCGCCGCGCTCCGCACGCGCGCCGAGTCGCTGCTCGGTCCCGCGGCGGAGCGCGCCGAGCGGCTGTTCTGGGCGCAGCTCCGCGTGGTCGTTGTCGATGCGCAGAAGTCGCTCGGCTGGTCCGAGGGGCAGATCGCGCGGCTGCTCGAACCCGCGCTGCACGAGGGCGATCTGCCGGTCGATCTCAACCGGCATCCGTTGCTCCACGGGCTCACGGAGGTGCTTGGTCGGCATGCGGCCAAGGGGACGCATCTGCGGGATCAGGGGCCTTCCGAGTTGCGCCACGTGATGCGCGGAGACAAGACACTGGCCGCGGCGATCGACGTGATGGAGGCGGCTGGCCTTTCGGATGTTTGATGTGTAGAGCGCTCCGGCGCGGGCTCGGCCTCGCGCTCGCCACGTCCCTCGCCGCCGCTCCTGCGCTCGCCCAGGACGAGCCGCCGCCCGCGGAGACCGCGCCGCCGGAAGAGCCCGCGCCTCTGTCCGCGGAGCCCGCGCCTGAGCCGCCGCCTCCTCAGCCGATCGAGGTGACCGTCGAGGGCGATCGGGCGCCGGCGGGGTCGGTCTCGCTCAAGCGCCGGGACATCCGGGAGATGCCGGGCGTGCTCGGCGACCCGTACCGCGCGATCGAGGTGCAGCCGGGCGTGACGCCGACGGCGAGCGGACTGCCGTACTATTACATTCGCGGCGCGCCGCCCGGGAACATCGGATTTTTCTACGACGGCGTGCGTGTGCCCCTGCTTTTTCACGTGGGCGCGGGGCCGAGCGTGATTCCGGCGCCGCTCGTCTCGCGCGTGACGCTGCACATGGGGCCGTATCCGGCCGACATCGGGCGGCTCGCGGGCGCGGCGGTCGAGGCCGAGGCGGCGCCGTTTCCGAATGAATGGAAGGGCGAGGGCGCGCTCCGGTTCGTGGACGTGGGCGGCGTGATCGAGGGGCCGATCGGCGACAAGACGACGGTCCTCGTCGGCGGGCATTATGCGTTCGGCGGGCACATTCTTTCGGCGCTGATCGACAACGTCGATTTCGGGTACGGCGATTACCAGGCGCGCGTGAGCCGTCGCGTGGGGGAGCGTGGCCGGTTCACGGCGCTCGCGTTCGGGGCGTGGGATTATCTGGCGACCACGACGACAGGGGATGCGAGCGGCGAGAAGGACGTCCTGCTCGACGCGGATTTTCACAGGCTGGATTTCCGATACGATCATGAATTCGATTCGGGCGGAAAACTCCGCGCCGCGGTGATGCTCGGGCTCGATCGGTCGAGGAAGGTCGGCGCGGAGAGCGCGACCAATTGGAAGATCGGGGCGCGGCTGCGTGGATCGAAGCCGATCGGCGGGGGAAAGGCGCTCCTGCGCGGCGGGATCGATCTGATGGTCGATCGTTACGACATCGTGCACAAGGAGCCCTGCGACATCTCCCTCGAAGAATGCGCCTCCGGGCCACTCGGCGAGCTCGACGAGGCGTTCCGCGCGCTTTTTCCGAGCCGCTGGGACACGGCCGTGGGCGCGTGGGCCGACGCGCTCGTGGTCCTCTCGGATCGGGCGACGATCACCCCGGGGCTGCGCGTCGACCATTACACGTCGATGGGCAACACGGCGCTCGCGATCGACCCGAAGATCACGGGCCGGTTCGGCGTCGGCGAGCGCGTGCGGATCGTTCCCTCGTTTGGCGTGGCGTCCCAGCTCCCCGGCTTCGCGCCGCTGCCGGCGCTGCAAATCGGCGGCATCACGGGCGGCCTTCAGCGATCCTTGCAATCGAGCTTCGGCGCCGAGGTCAAACTCTCGCCCATTCCGGTCGAGATCAGCGGCTCGCTCTTCCGCCAGGTGACGTTCAACCTCACGGACCCGATCGGCTCCGAGCGCGGCACGAACCTCGGCACCGCCCGGTTCCTCTCCCGCAGCACGGGCGACGCGTATGGTCTCGAAGTCTCCGCGCGCGGCGCATTACGCAAGGATTTGCTCTTCCTCGCCTCGTACACGCTCTCGCGCTCGACGCGCACGTCGAAGAGCGGCCTGACCACGCCCTCGGCGGTCGATCGGACACACGTCGCGCACGTGGCCTTGCTCTACGACCTCGGCAAGGGCTGGAAGGCGGGCGTGCGGCACGTGTTCTACAGTGGTTTTCCCGCGCAGGAGGCGGGCAGCGGGACCGTGATCGAGGATCCGCCGCGGGTCCGGCCGTTTTATCGGCTCGATCTGCGCGTGTCGCGGCGATGGAAGGTCGGCGAGACCGGGTTCGTCTCGCTCGTGCTCGACATGCAGAATGCGACCTTGAGCAAAGAGGTCTTCGACGTGACGTGCGCCCGCGGGATCTGTCAGCCGCGACTGCTCGGGCCGATCACGATCCCGCAGCTATCGGTGGAGGCGGGGTTTTAGAGATATTTGGTGACGGCGGGCGGGTTGAACCAGTTGTTGTTGCGCCCGTCGAAATACTGGATCGGGGCAGCGGCGAGCTCCTCCGGATCGACATCGTCGAGGCAGCCCACGTTGATCGAGATGTACGCGCCGCCGATCTCCTCGACGTATCCGCGCCCGAACGGCTTCACCCCGCACGTCTTGCAGAAGAGGTGATGCCCGCTCATGGAGCCGAACTGGTAATCGCCGAGCGCAGACTCGCCTTCGAGCAGGCGGAACGCGTCGGGCTTCACGATCGCGCCCCACCACCGGACCTTCGCGCAGATCGAGCAGTTGCACCGGCCGGTGCCCGCCGAAAGATCGAGGTCCGCTTCGAACCGGACCGCGCCGCAATGACAGCTTCCCTTGTAGGTCTTCTTCATTTTAATCGTCGCTCTTTCCGAAGAGCCGGTGCCGGAAGTATCCGATCTGGCTCTTCGCTATCTCTTTCACGAGATCGAGTTTGTCCACCTCGCGCGCACTCGTCCGACCGAGAAGCTCTCCGGATTCGTACAGCTCCCGCGTCTTCGCGCGCTGCAGCTTGCCGCTCGACGTCTTCGGCAGGACGCCCGGCGCGAGCGGCACGACGTCGTCGACGGTCAGGCCCACGCTCTGCTGCACGGCCTTGCGCACGTCGGCTTCGAGCCGCTTCTTGCCGGCCTCGTCCTTCTCGCCCGTCTCGAACGCGATGACCACGCGCTCGCGATCCGAGGGGCCCTTCATCGTGCCGAACGCGATGACGTTGCCCTTGCGCACGCCCTCGACCTGGCTCGCCTCCCACTCGATGTCCTGCGGGTAGTAGTTGCGGCCGTTGACGATCACGACCTCCTTCGAGCGCCCGCAGATGTAGACCTTACCCTCCGCAATGTACCCGAGGTCGCCCGTGCGCAAAAAGCCGCCCGCGAACGACCGCTTCGTGACCTCCGGGTCGTTCCAGTAGCCTTGCATCACGCTCGGCCCGCGGATGCGCAGCTCGCCGACCTCGCGCTCGGGCAAAGGGCGCGCGCTCTCCTCGTCGTCGGGCGCGAACGTCTTGATCTCGTGGCCCTCGAAGGCCATGCCGCACTCGACGATGCCCGAGGCGCGCGGCGAGCCTTCCGACGCGGGTTCGGCGCGGCCCTTCGACCAGAGCGTTTCGCCGTCGACGACATCGGTCCGCACGCCTGTCCAGATCTTGCTGAACGAGACCGCGAGCGTCGACTCGGCCATGCCGTAGCAGCACACGAACGCGCGCTCGTCGAAGCCGATGCGGGAGAACTTTTCCGCGAAGGCGCGGAGGTTCTCGGCGCGAATCGGCTCGGCGCCGCAGCCCGCGATGCGCCAGCTCGACAGATCGAGCCCCTCCATCTCGCTCTCCTTGATGCGCTTGACCGCGAGCGCATAGGCGAAATTGGGGCCGAACGAGATCGTGCCCTTGTACTTCGAGATCGATTCGAGCCAGCGCGCCGGGCGTTTCAGGAAGAGCAGTGGCGGCAGGAACGTGATCGAGTTCCGGTGGTAGACCGGCGCGATCACGAAGCCGATGAGCCCCATGTCGTGGTAAAGCGGTAGCCACGAGACGCCGTGATCGACGCCGTCCCTGATGCTCAGGCCGACGGGCATGATCGCGTGCACGTTCGCGGCGAGGTTTCGGTGCGTGAGCGTCACGCCCTTCGGCCGCGCGGTCGAGCCGCTCGTGAACTGCAGGAAGCAGACGTCGTCGAGGTCGATCTTTTCGGGCCGGAGCTTGTCGCTCGACGTGCGCACGCCCTCGACCGCGACGACCTTCTCGAGGCCCGGCGCCTGGGCCTGGATCGTGCCGAGGATCTTCTTGATCTCGCTGCTCGTGAGCAGCACGCGCGCGCCGCTCTTCGCCACGATGTGCAGCGTGTTTTCGAGGTAGCCCGAGAGCTTGCCGAGGCCCGTGGGCGGGTAGATCGGCACGGGGATGATGCCGGCCCGCACGGCGCCGAGGAACGCGAAGACGAAATCGGCGTTGTCGGGGAGGATCAGGGCGATGCGATCGCCTTTGCGCAGGCCCATGGCCTGCATCGCGCCGCCGTAGCGAGCGCTCATCCGCTCGACGTCGGCGTACGAGTGGAAGGGCGCGACGTCGGGCGATTCGTCGAGGAAGCGGTAACCCGTGCTGCTGCTCGCCGCCGCGTCCTCGATGGCCTGCGCGACGGTGCGGGGCGAAGGCGCGCTCATGCTTCGAGCTTTCCGTCGCGCTCGAGGCGGGTGAGGATCGCGGTCGCGACGTCGCCGATCGTGTTGATTTCGCGGAGCGCGTCGTCCGGAATCTGGAGCTTGAAGGTGTCCTCGATGTCGGCGAGCACCTCCATGACCCCGAGCGAATCGATGCCGAGATCGGCGACGATCTCGCTCGTCTCGCTCACGTCGACCTCGGTCTGCTTGTGCTGGCCGAACACCTTGAGCAGCTCTTTGTGGACGGTTTCCCGATTCCAAGTCATGGGGCGCTTCCTACTCCAATTCGCCCCCGTTCACCAGGCGCCTCAGCCGTTCGAAGCCCTCCACGCTGCGCGCGCCGTACCACATGAGGTCCTTGCCGTTGCAAAGGAGCACGCGGCCGGTCTTCGCGGCGGGGATGTCGAGCTTGCGGAAGACCTCGGCATCGTCCTCGGTGAACGCGTGCGGCTCGTCGGGCAGGAGGACGATCTCGGGCTGCCGCGCGACGACTTCGTCGAGGGTGACGCGCGGATACCGCGTGTCCCGGTTGCCCACGCGTTCGGGCGGTAGTGGCGTGGCCTTGCCGAGATCGGCGGCGAGCGGGTAGCGGCGCCTGCGGTCCGCGAAGATGTTTTGCGCTCCAACGAGATCCATCATGTCGGAGATGAACGTCTCCTCGTGCACCGTCATGAGCGGATCCATCCAGATCGGGACGAACGCGCGGACGGGGACGCGCTCGCCGCGGTGCTTCTCGGCCTCGCGGTGCGCGTGGTACGCCGAGGCGAGGAGCGAGCGGGCAGCGTCGTCGCGATCGAGGCCGAGGGCGAGGGCGAGGCGCGCGAGGTGCGCGATTCCATCGGCGACGCGCTTGGGGAACGAGACGAACACGGCGACGCCGGCCGCGTCGAGGCGCTCGATCTGCGAGCGGGTGTTCTCTTCCTGGTTCGCGATCACGAGGTCGGGCTCGAGGGCGAGGACCTTGTCGACGTCGACGTCTTTCGTGCCGCCGACGTCCTCGATCGCCTCGACTTCGCCTTCGGGGGCGATGCAAAAGCGGGTTCTGCCGACCAGGCGGTCTTTGGCGCCGAGCCGGATGACCGAGTAGGTATCGCTCGGGACGAGCGAGACGACACGCCTCGGTGGAGCTGTGAAAATGTGACGGCGTTGTCTGTCGTCCTGGACCTTGATGATTTTCATCGGCTCGGCTCTTTAGCGCCGGCGGCGCGGGTGGGGGAGGGGAGATTCTGTCAGCGGAGATGGCTAGCGGCCGGGTTCGACCTTGCGGTACCCTCGCGCCCGGAGGTGGTCGATGAGGAACGTGCCGTCCGTGCGCGTGGGCTTTGCTGCTTTGCTTGGCGCGCTTTGGCTTGTGGGATGCGGGGGAGGCTCGGGCGGCCAGGGCGGCGCGGGCGGGCAAGGCGCGAGCGGCGGCTCGGGCGGCAGCGGCGGCCAGGGCGGCGGCGGTGGGCCGTCGTATGCGGATCCGTACACGATCACCCCATTCGACGATACGCGCATCACGAGCGACGGGAGCCAGCCGAATTTCCAGACGGTGTTCGCGGACGTCGATTTCAAGGACGGCCCGTTCGCGAGCGCGAAGCTCGTCGTGGACCTCGCGAGCACCTGTTATCCGTTCGACAAGTGGCTCGACAACCCGCCGCCGCAAGGGCAGAACTGGCCGGCCGATTGCGATGCGTTCGATCGCAATTTCGACATCTCGCTCGATGATCCGATGGACCCGGCGACGGAGCCGCCGGGTCTCGAGGTGATGCACGCGATCACGCCGTTCGGCGGGCCGCTGCACCTCGAAATCGACGTCACGGACGTGGCGAACGGCCTGCCGGGCAAGCATCGGATGCGCGCGCACATCACGACGTATTCGGACGGCGCGGGCATGGTCTCGGGGTCGAACGGCGGCTGGAACGTGACGGCGAAGCTCGAAATGGTCCCGGGCGCGCCGCCGCGGAACGTGCTCGCGGTGAAATCGCTCCATTACGGGTCGCAGACGACGGCGGAGGGGCCGGGCGCGCTCAACTTCGAGGTGCCTGAGGGCACGACGTCGGGCAAGATCGAATTTCGCACGAGCGGCCACGGAGGCGGCAACGCCGGTTCGGGTTGCATCGGGCCCGCCGAGGAGTTCTGCAACCGCACGCACACGGTCTCCGTCGACGGCGCCGTGATCGACACGTGGAAGCCGTGGCGGACGGACTGCAAGGATCTCTGCACGGAGACGATGCACACCTGGCCGAGCGGAAACAGCTTTACCTACTGCCTCGAAAATCCCTGCGGCGCCATTTCGAGCGTGAAGGCCCCGCGGGCGAACTGGTGCCCGGGGAGCATGACGGCGCCGAAGGTCTGGGAGACGCCCGAGCTCGGAAAACCCGGGCAGCATTCGTTCCAGTGGGCGGTGAACACGGTCGAGTCGGGCGGGAGCTGGGCCGTGAGCGCCACGTACTTCGCCTACGGACCTTGATCGAAAGGTTTTTTTCGATGTCTCTCCGCTTTCGGGCCGCGGCGTGCCTCGGCCTCGTCGTCGCGCTCGCCGCGTGCGGCGGCGAAGGGGATTCGCCCGCGGTCAAACCCCCGGAGCCGCCGCCGAAGTTCGATTATCCGCTCGACGACGTCCTTCGTCTGAACCATTTGCAGACGAAATCGACGCACAACAGCTACCACATCGAGACCGAGGGGAACACCGTCGGCGAGTGGCGCTACACGCACGCGCCGCTCGACGTGCAGCTCGGCGCGCAGGGCGTGCGGCACGTCGAGCTGGATCTGCGGTACGACCACGATCTCGAATCGTTCGAGGTGTATCACCTGCCCGTCCTCGACGAGCAGACGACGTGCAGGAAGCTCACGGATTGCCTGCGGGTCCTGAAAAACTGGTCCGACGCGCACCGGGCCCATCACCCGATCGTCGTGCAATTCGAGATCAAGGACGCCGTGCCGGCCGACGAGGCCGGGGCGGAGAGTTATTTCGCGGCCTTGCACGAGGAGATCCGCAGCGTTTGGCCGGACGATCGGATCCTCGTCCCGGACGAGGTCCAGGCCGACGCGCCCACGCTACGGGAAGCGGTTCTTTCGAAAGGCTGGCCGACACTCGGCGAGGTCCGCGGGCACGTGCTCTTCACGCTGGATGACTCCGGTGACGCGCGGAAGGCGTACACGAAAAACCATACGAGCCTCGCCGGTCGGATCCTCTTCGCGGACGCCTCGCCCACCGATCCGTGGGCCGCGATCGCGATCATCAACAACCCCGTCGGCGAGGCGGCCGCCATCGCCGAGGCGCTCGCCGCGAACATGCTCGTGCGCACGCGCGCTGATGGGAACGCCGGCGACGTGATCGAGACGGGCAGCACGATCGAGCGGGAAGCCGCGATCGCAAGCGGCGCGCAGTTCGTCTCGACGGACTTCCCCGCGAAGGTCCCGGAGGCCGAATACTGGGTCGAGATCCCGGACGGTACGCCCTCGCGCTGCAACCCCGTGACGGCGCCGAGCGAGTGCAGCGCCGAGGCGATCGAGGATCCGACGTTCGTGGATCCGTGAGGCCGCTCAGCGCTCCTCGATCGACGCCACGACCTTCTCCTCGATCCCCTTCCACCCCTCGGGCCGCCCGCCCTTGCGCGCATACCCGCGCACGATGAGCTCGCGCGAGCCGACGATCACGAAGTACGTGCGCAGCGAGAACGACTCGCCGCCGATCGACAGCTCGTGCTCGACGTGCACCACCTTCCGCGTGCCCACGGTCTCGATCCGCGCCTTGTCGAGCCGCGTCGCCTTCGCCGGCGCCGCCTCGTCCGCCGCGGCGCGCATCTCCTCGACGAACGCGTCGAGCTCCTCGGCGGGCGGCGCCTGCTCCAGATCCACCACGAGGATCTCGACGAACACGGGCGACGCGTCGATGTCCCCGAACGTGAGCACCGGCATGCCTTCGCGCACCTCCTTCGCGGGCTTCTTCGCGAGCGGCGCGGGCATCTCCACGGACAAACCCAGGTCCGGCAGCGTCGTCCGCGTCATCGCGGGCGGCTTCTTCATCGTCCACGGTCCGCCGAGCGCCACGCCCGCGCCGATCGAGACGAGCATCACCGCGCCCACGAGCGTCGCGGCGAGCGAGAGCAAGGGGCGCGGGCCGGGCTCGACGTCGCCTTCGTCGATGCGCTCCTCGACGGGCTTGAGCCCGCGACCGAGGAAGAGCGCCGTGACCACGAAGCCCAGGATCCCGCCGCCGAAATGCGCGAGGTAGTCGACGCCCGGGAAGAAGCTGATGAGCACGTTCGGGACGAGCGGACGCCACGCGCCTTGCTTGAGCCGCGTGATGAAGAGCGGAGGCAAGATGCCGCGCGGGAAGAGGACGATCGCGAGCACCGCGGTCATGAGCCCCCAGATCGCGCCCGACGCGCCGACGCTCCACTGCCCGCTGCCGAGCAGCGTCGTCGCGAGCGCGCCGCCGAGGCCGGAGAGGCCGTAGAGCACGAGGAAGCGCCGCGATCCGAGGATCGGCTCGAGCATCAGCCCGAGGCTCCAGAGCGCGACCATGTTCATCACGAAATGCATCACGCTCGCGTGCAGGAACGCCGAGGCGAAGATGCGCCACACCTCGCCGCTCTTCACCGCGGGCCCGCTCGTCGCGCCGAGCGAGACGAGCGCCTGCGTGGTCCCCATGCTCTGCTTCCAGATCAACGTGAGCACGCCGAGCACCGCGCAGATCGCGATGATCCCGATCGTCACGGGCGTCCCACCGCGCAGCCGCGAGACCGCGCGTCGATCGCGCTGCGCGAGGTTTCTCCCCTTCACGAGCGCCTCCTCGATCCGCTCGGGCGAAGGTGGCTCGGTCGTGCGGATCCGCTCGGCCGCGCGTTCGAGCAGCGCGAGCTTGGGCCCGTTCACGTGCGCGAAGCGGCTCGCGTCGTCGACGTGGTGAAAGCCTATCTTCGTCGCCGCCGCGTCGCTCGATGACGCGCGACGCAGCGCGTTCACGATTTCGGGACCGCCGCCGACCGCGACCACGTGCATCGGCACGGGCGCTTGTTGCGTGGAGGCCACGATCTGCGCGAGCAGCTTCGGCAGCTTGTCCAGCGCGTCGCGATCACGCGTGGGCAGGAGGAGGATCTGCGGCGGCGCGCTCGTCGTCACCACGTGGGACGCGACGACCCCGTGCTGGACGAGGCAGCTCTCCGGATCTTCCGCGAAGATCGCGCCGAGGAGCCTGTCCCTTCGCACGACGTTCGGGTCCGTCGCGAGCTCCACCTCCTCGATCCTCTCTTCGGGCATCATGCGCCGTTCTTCGCTCCGTGGTGTCGGGGACGGCGCAGCGTTGCAGGCGTTTCGCGGAGCTGCAACGTGGCTTTACGCGTGCGAACGGAGGGAAGGCTCGGGTAGGATGGGGTCCGTCATGCCCGACTGGCTCAAGAACCTCCTGCCGATCGTGCTCCTGCTCGCGGCGATCGCCGTGGTCACAAGCCGCCTGCCGAAGATCGACCTCGGTCACTCGGAAGCCTTCAAGCGTCGGCGTTTCTTGAACTGGTTCCCCCTCGGGCTCACGTACGCGCTGCTCTATTTCGGCCGCTACAACCTCTCGGCGAACGCGTCGCTGATGGAGAAGATCGGTCTGCTCACGAAGCAGGAGTACGGCGACATCGACGGCGTGGGTTCCATCTTGTACGGCGTGGCCTTCCTCCTGAACGGCCCGCTCACGGATCGATGGGGCGGCCGCGCGACGATCCTCATCGCGGCCGGCGGCTCGGCGCTCATGAACGCGCTGCTCGGCGTGGTCACGATGCGCGCGCAGGCCGGCCAGATGGATCACGGCTCCGTCGTCACCGCGATGACCGTGCTTTTCGCGGGGAACATGTATTTCCAGAGCTTCGGCGCCGTCTCGATCGTCAAGGTCAATGCGCCCTGGTTCCACATCCGCGAGCGTGGCGTGCTCGGCGGCGTCTTCGGCATCCTGATCTCGCTCGGCCTCTACTTCGCCTACGACTGGAGCCGCTTCATCGCGAAAGCGATGGGCATGACCGCAGCCTTCATGGTCCCGGCGGCCTTGCTCGTCGGCTTCTTCGTCATCGACGCGTTCATCATCCGCGATACGCCCGGACAAGCGGGTTTTGCTGATTTCGACACGGCCGACGCGTCGAGCGGCGACACGGGCGAGCCGGTCGGGCTCGCCGAGGTCGCGCGGAGGATGTTCTCCCAGAAGGTCATCTGGATCATCATCGCAATCGAGTTCTGCAGCGGCTTCCTCCGGAACGCCGTCATGAAATGGTACCTCGTCTTCGCCGACAAGACGGGGGTCACGAAGGAGTTCGTCTCGGCGAACTGGGGCGTCTTGCTCTGCGTGGCGGGTATCCTCGGCGGCATCTTCGCGGGGCTCATCTCCGACCACGTCTTCGAATCGCGTCGCGGCCCGGTCGCGTCGGTCCTTTATGCGGGCCTACTCCTGGGCGCTGTGGTCACGCTCGCCGTGCTCGGCAGCACCATCACGGGCTGGGCCGTCGTCTTCATGTCGCTTTGCGTGATCGGCGTGCACGGCATGCTCTCCGGCACCGCGAGCATGGACTTCGGCGGCAAGAAGAATGCGGGCGTGGCCACGGGCATCATCGACGGATTCGTGTACCTCGGCACGGGCTTCCAGTCGCTCCTGTATGCCCGCATCCTGCCCTCCGGCGAGGCCGCGAAGGATCCGGCGAACTGGAAGCAATGGCCGCTCGCCATGCTCCCGGTCGCCACCGTGGGCCTGCTCTTCGCCACGCGCGTGTGGAACGCCAAGCCCAAGGCCGCCGCAGCGTCTGCGGACGCTGCAAAAAAAGCGGAGTCCAAGCCGGAAGCCGCGGCGGCTTGACGGGATAGAGCGGCGTGGGGCCGGCGCTACGGCCGGTGGACCGAGAGACACGGCTCTTCGCGGCGAGATCCCGCGCGCGCCGCGTCTTGCCCGAAAACGAGGCCCGGCACGGATCGTGATGGTACCGTGCCCGGAGGCTTCGTCATGCGTCTCGGTTCTGCTCTCGCTGCTCTTCTGCTCGTCGTATCCGCCGCCGGTTGCTCGAAGCGCGAGGCCGCCGTCAAAATCCCCAGCGTCGAGCCCTCCGTCGTCATCGCGCCGGCCCCCGCGCCCGTGGCGCCTTTGCCCGAAAAAGCCCCGGTCATGCCGGGCGACATCGATCCCAGCCTTTTTGCGCACGTCCTCGTCGAGAATGGGAAGACGTACGTCGTCCTCGATACCAATCCGGACGTCGATCGCTGGGCCCAGGGCGCGCCGACCCTCGTCTCCGACGAATCCCCCGTCGTCGCGCGCCGCGAAATCGTGCCGAACGCGCTTCCGGCCTCGCTCGTCCGCCGCAGCGGCACGCCCGTCCGCCTGTATGGCCCCGAGGGCGCCGTGTGCGAGGGCAGGCTCGGCCCGATCAGCCTGATCAGCCGCGTCGAGCCGGAGTACAACGTTCGCCAGCAATGGAAGGGCGAAGATTACGACGGGACGCCGATCCCGCCCGCAAAGCCCGAGCAGATCGCCGAGGAGGCGTGGGACATGGCCGAGGGCGGCCGTTCGCTCGTCGCGGAGCTCGGCGACGTGCAGGGCGATTGCAAGGACGCGATGTTCGCGCGTGACCGCGACCTCCCCCAGGCGCGCCCGCTCACGGTCAAGGACGCGTCCGCCGCGCTCGCGACGCGCGCCGCCGCCGAGATGCGAAACCTCGCGGGGTACACGGAGATCGACGAGACCTACCAGAACTCGGGCATCCAGACGCCCGACGTCGCCTGGGAGCATCTCAATGGCGCGACCCCGACCGTAAAAGTGTTTTCGGGCGAGGGCGCGACGTACGTGTGGCTCGACGCCGACGCGGGCGAGGTTTGCAGCGCGTTCCGGGGGAAACTCACGGCGCTCTGGAAGCTCGAAGGCGGCTCCGGCAAGGACGCCCGTTTCGTGAAGCTCTACGAGGGCGCGGACGACTTCCTCCCGAGCACCCTGGTCCACCTCGATCGAGACGGGTCGCCCTCCTTGCTCGGCTACCAGTCGGTCCTCCGCAAGGGACCGACCGGCTTCGCGGTCCGCAGCGTCTCCGTCCCCTACTTCCTCTGCCCCTGCTGACGTTCGGCGAGCCTGCCCACGCCGCGCCCCCGCCCGCCGTTCTCGACTCGTCAGCATCGCGACGGCTCCCCTCGTCAAGACCGTAACGATCCCCCGCCTCGGCCCCTGACCCCTGCGCCGTTTCCTCGAAAAAACACGTGGATCGCGGCTGCTTCGGGTGCGGTACGGTTCCTGCCTTGGATCGCTGCGCCCTCCTCCCCCTGTCATTGACGCCGGGGGCCAGGTGTGAGACGCAACCGAGTCCCTCGGGGCGTCGGCACCGGCGGCGAGGGCGCTCGGTCGATCGTGGAGAAGCACGGCATGAAGCATCGTCTCGGGATCGTCTTTGCCCTCGGCGTGGGGCTCTTTGGGCAGGCCTCGGCGCTGGCGCAGCCGGCGCCGGCCGCGGCAGCGGATCAGGCCGATCCGGCTGCGCCGCCGCCCCCGCCTCCCTCCCCGAACCCAGACGCGCCGCCGCCGCCGCCTCCGCCGGGGGGTCCGGCCGGGACGCCCGAGGCTCCGCCGCCCGTCGCGCTTCCGCCTTATCTCACCGGCAACACCACGACGCCGCTCAATCCGCCGCCGCCGCCGCCTCCGCCCGGAGGCAACAGCGGGACGCTCGCGCCGCCGGGGCCGGGCGCGGATGCGGGCGTCACGCCGAAGACGGCGCCGGCGCGCGTTCGGTGGCGCGGCACGAACCTCAACTGGGGTACGAACGCGACGACGACGGCGCTCGGGATCGGCCGCGATAACATCGGCAGCGAGGGCGAGCAGGTCTCGATGGGCTTCGGCCTCGTGCTGAACTACTTCATCCTCGAGCCGAAGCGCGCCGACGGCACGCCGCGCGGGTATTCGTTCCGCGTGCAGACGGCGCCCGGCTTCGACGTCGAGCTGACGAACAGCGATTTCACCACGACGAAGCGCGAGCCGCTCTTCCGCGACCTGCCCATTCAGGGCATTTTCTCCAAGCCGCTGTGGAGGAGCGCGAACGAGGAATGGGGGCTCAGCATGGCGGTGAACGGCACCGTGCTTTTGCCGACCTCGAAGCTCTCGCACGATCGCGGGATCTACGTGACGACGTCGCCGCGCGTGTCGCTCTTCGCGCAGGTGCCGATGCGGGGCAAGGACGCGGATTTCTTGAAGAATGTGCTCCTCGGCGTGAGCGCGCGCTGGGATCACCAGTTCACGCGGGCGACGGTCCCGACGAACCCGGACATCCAGCGGCCGCGGCAGACGCTCCAGGGGACCGTGTCGATGTCGGACCAGCTCACGGGCGGCTCGATCGACACGAACAGCTTGCGCACCGGCGCGTTCCTCTTCTTCGACGAGAAGCTCTTCGGCCACACGCTCTGGGTCTTCCTGAGCGGCGGCCTCCAGTATTCGTTCCTCAATCAGCCCCAGGTGAGCGACTGCGTGCAAATCACCACGGGGTGCGCCGATCCGGGCCGCGTCACGAGCCCGACGACGACGCGGTACACGACGAGCTTCGGCGTTGGCGTGAGCTACTTCCCCGCTTCGGAGTGGGGTTTTTCGATCGATTACGGCAACGCCAACACGCAGATTGGCCTCGACGGCAAGCGGCGCAATCCGTTCTATAGCCCCGATGCCACGCTCAGCGCGAGCCTCATCCTCTCGATCGACGCCATCTACGAGCGCTTGACCGGTCCGTCGCGTGACGATCCGTTCATCGTCTTCGGCAGCAACAAGAAGACCCGCGGCGTGCCGCAGTCCGCTCAGCGCGAAGTCCTGTTCTAGCCGCGCGGTTTCTTGGCCCGTCCCCCGGCCCTCTGGCATGGGGGACGAGTCGTGACCGCCGCGCTCGCCGTCCAACCGACCCCCACGCCCCCGCCCTCCGCCGTTCCGTCCTCGCGCCGGAAACCGCGCGCGAGCCGGCGATTGCCTTGCAAGCTCGGCCCGTACACGCTCTTCGAGCGGATCGGCTACGGCGGCATGGCGAACGTGTATCTCGCCCGCCGGAAGACCGAGCTCGGCGGGCATCACCTCTGCGTCATCAAGGAGGTGTTGCCGGAGCTCGCGCACGATGCGCGCATGGCGGAGATGCTCGCCGAAGAGGCCCGCATCACGAGCCTGCTCCGCCACGAGAACGTCGTCGAGGTGCACGACCTCGGCCGCGACGGCGAGAGCCTCTACCTCGCGATGGAGTACGTCGAGGGATTCGATCTGCGCGAGCTCTTGCGCCGCGCGGCCGCGGCGAAGGTGCCCTTTCCGGTCGCGTATTCGCTCAGGATCGTGGGCGACGTGCTCCGCGGGCTCGATTACGCGCATCGATGGAAGGACGAGAGCGGCGCGCCGCTCGGGATCGTGCATCGCGACGTTTCGCCGGCGAACGTACTCGTGAGCTTCGAAGGGGGAGTCAAGCTCTGCGATTTCGGGATTGCGCGGGCGGGCGCGGTGAGCGGCGTGGATACGGCGTTCCAGGGCAAAGCCGGGTACATGAGCCCGGAGCAGGCGCGGGGCGACGCGCTCACAGGGGCCTCGGACGTCTTTGCGGTCGGAATCATCCTGTGGGAGCTGCTCGCGGGCAGGCGTCTTTACAAGGCGGAGCCCGGGGAGTCGCTGCGGGAGGCCTCGCGCAGGGCGGAGATCCCGGCGCTCCCGAGCCGGGGTTTGCCCGAGGAGGAGGAGCTTTTTGGCATCGTGCGGCGCGCGCTCGCCCGGGACACGGAGGAGCGATATCCCACGGCCGCGGCGATGCGAGAGGACCTCGAAGCGTACGCGACGAAGACGCGCATGCTGGCGAGCCCGACCCAGTTCGGCGCGTGGCTCACGCACCATTTCGGCAAGGCAGTGATCTCCGAGCGGCGGGCGCGGCAGCGCGCGATCGAGGCGATCGAGCGTGGTCCGGTCGCGGTGATCACGCCGATCGGGAAACGCGCGCGGCCGGCGAACGGGAATGCGGCCGAGAAAAACCCGAACCACACGGAGGCGCCGCCCACGCAGCGCGTGGTGCCGCGGAAGGAAGCGGTCGCCGAGGCGCCCGAGAGCGGCGTGCGGCAGACGAAATCGCTCGATCCGGCGGAGCGGGAGAAGCGGCTCGCGAAGAAGCGGCGCAAGGCGCTGAAAGCGCAGGGAAAAAGCGTCGCCGCGATGAAGGTCGCGCCACGCGAGGCGTCGGAGGGCGGGTATGCGGGCGCGATTCTGCTGCTCGCGGCGGCGATGGTGGCGGGGCTCGTGATGCTCCAGCTCACCGCGGGCGGCTGAAAAGAATCAGTCGTCGCCGGGGAAAATGGCGTTGGCCAAGTCGCCGTTCGGATCGGGCCTCCCCAGGACCAGCGATCGCTCCCGGGGTACCGCGATGCAATGCCCCGCCTGGGCATGTGCCGTCGCGTCTCTTCCACGACTGCAGAGATAGACGCGCTCCTGGCAGCGGCCGCAGAAGCGCACGGATGCCTCCTCGGTCGGCGCGAGTGTCTCCCAGCGCTCGGGGCATTCGAACGTGAACCGGACGTACTGCTTCTCTTGCTTGGCGCTGCCGCAATTCAGGATCTCGTTGCGGCCGAGGAGATCCGTCCAATCGCGGGAGACGAGGCCCGAGAGCTCGGTGAATCGCGCCCGGGTCGTCGGATCCTCGGCAGCGTTCTCATGCAGCGCGACCTCGAGCCGCAGCCACTCGGCGCGCTGGGGATCGGTCGCTTCGAGCCGTGCTGCATAGGCGAGCCGCATCCGGCTCGTGAGCGTGCCGTTCATCGCGAACTCGAGCAAGGGCCGCTCCGCCGGATCTGCGAGGTAATCGAGGAGGCCACGCGTCATGCCCCGAGGTTATCACGATCCGCACATGGTCGCGCTTGCTCGTCCTCCTGGATGCACGACCCTCGAAAACCTGATACCTCTCCGGCAGTCATGCCCCTCCTCTGCGAGGTCGCCGTCCCCGTCCCGCTCGCTCGGGCCTTTTCCTACGAGGTCCCGCCCGCGCTCGCCGCCTCGGTTCGTCCGGGCGCGCGCGTGCTCGTCGAGTTCGGCCGAAAGAAGGTCCTCGGCGTGGTCCTCGCGACGTCCGAGGGCGCGGCGCCCGAGGGCGTGCGGCTCAAGCCCATCGCGGCGGTCGTTGATCCCGAGCCGGTCCTGCCGCCGGAGCTGCTCTCGTTTTTACGCGAGCTCTCGTCGTATTATTTCGCGCCGATCGGCGAGGTCCTACGGCTCGCGCTCCCGGCCGTCGAGCGCGAGGACGTGCGCGCGCTCGAAGCGCAGGGGGAGCTTCCGGGCACGCTCTCGCGCGTGAAGCAGGTGGGCGGGCGCAAGATTGCGTATGCGCGGCCGACGGACGCCGTGGAGGAGCCGGGGGTTTTGCGCGGGCAAGCCGCGTCGGTGCTCGCGCTTCTCCGGTCGAACGGGGAAATGCCCATCGCGCGGCTCGAAGAAAAATTCGGCAATGCGCGGGCCGCGGTGAAGAAGCTCGCCTCGCTCGGGCTCGTGGTGACGGAGGAGCGGGAGCCGCCGCGGGACGCGTTTTTCGCAAGGCCCGAGCCGCGCGACGAGCCGCCGGTGTTGAACGAAGCGCAAAGCGCGGCCGAGGCGCGGATCGAGGAGGCGCTGCAGGGGATTGGGGCGCAGAAATCGGCGGCATTTCTGCTTTTCGGCGTGACGGGATCCGGAAAAACCGAGGTGTACCTGCGGGCCATTGCGGGCTGCCTCGCGCGGGGGCGGGGCGCGATCGTGATGGTGCCCGAAATCGCGCTCACGCCGCAGCTCGTGGCGCGGTTCCGAGCGCGGTTCGGCGACGATCTCGCGGTCTTGCACAGCGGTTTGTCGGAGGCGGATCGGCACGCGATGTGGAAACGCGTGCGGACCGGGGCCGTGCGCGTGGCGATCGGGGCGCGCTCGGCGATCTTCGCGCCCGTCGCGAACCTCGGGCTCATCCTCGTGGACGAGGAGCACGACGGCTCGTTCAAGCAGGAGGAGGGCGTGCGGTACCACGCCCGCGACATGGCCCTGCTGCGCGCGCACCGCGCTTCCGCCGTGGCGGTGCTCGGCTCGGCGACGCCCTCGCTCGAGTCGGTGCACCTCGTGCGTCAGGGCAAACTCGTCGAATTGCGCCTGCCCGACCGCGCGCACCGGGAGGCGACGTTGCCCGAGGTGACGACGGTCGATCTACGTCGCATCGGGGCGGGGCCGACGGGGAACAAGCTCATCTCGCTCCCTTTGCATCGCGCGCTCGAAAAGACGCTCGCGGCGGGGGAGCAGGCGATCCTGTTCCTCAATCGACGCGGCTTTGCGCCGAGCGTCGTGTGCGAGTCGTGCGGGCACGTGGCCACGTGCCTCGCTTGCTCGGTGGCGCTCACGTTTCACCGGGCGCGGGGCGGACGCATGCGGTGCCATTATTGCGATTGGGAAGGGCCGATGCCCGCGGCGTGCTCGGAATGCAGGGCGCCCGCGCTCGCGCTGGAAGGGCTCGGGACCGAGCGGCTCGAAGAGACGATCGCCGAGGCGTTTCCCACGGCGCGCGTGGCGCGGCTCGATCGGGACGTGGCCGACGGCGCGAAGGCGGAGGCCATTCTCGCGAAGATGCGGGCGGGCGAGATCGACGTGCTCGTGGGCACACAAATGGTCACGAAGGGGCACGACCTCGGCAACGTGACGCTCGTCGGCGTGCTCAATGCGGACGCGGCGCTCTCCTTGCCGGATTTTCGCGCGTCGGAGCGAGGTTTTCAGCTGCTCGTGCAGGTCGCGGGGCGCGCCGGGCGGCGGGATCGACCGGGCCGGGTGCTCATCCAGACGCGCAATCCCGAGCAACCTGCAGTGCAATTCGCGAAGCGGCACGACGTGAGCGCGTTTCTGGAGCACGAGCTCGCCGATCGGGCGGAGGTTGGGTATCCGCCCTTCTCGCGTTTGGCGCTCTTCCGGGTCGACGCGCTCGACGAGGAGGTGGCGCGGCGCGCGGCGGGCGTGATTGCGGCGCACGCGAAGACCTCGCCCGAGGGGCAATCGCGCGTGGTCGAGGTCCTCGGCCCCGCGGCGGCGCCGCTCGCGCGCCTGCGAGGTCGGTATCGATTCCGGGTTCTTTTGCGCGCCAAGGATCGCCGCGCGCTCCGGGCCGCGACCGCGGCGGCGGCGGCGGCGATTCCCGAGATCGATCGGCGCGTGCGGGTCGTGGTGGACGTCGACCCCGTGGCGATGCTCTGAGCTAGGGTTTTTCCCGGTCCGCCTTCGCGTCCTCCTCGATGACGAGGTCGCGCACGGCATCGTCGAGCTCGGCGCGGGCGATGGCCGCGTCGTCGCTGCGCTGGGTGATCTTCACGGCGAGCTCGTCGCCGGTCTTCGTCACGCTTTCGAGCCGCTCGAGCAGCATCTTGCGGAGCTTTTCGGCCTGGGGCGTCTTCTCGATGGCCTTCACGTTTTCCCTGAGCTCCACGGCGCGCTCCACGGCCTCCTGCCGTTTTTCGCGCAATCGATTGAGCTCGTCGTTCGCGGCGCCGAGCGTGCGGCGGAGCTCGACGATGCGAGCCATTCGTTTTTGCGTGTCCTCGGGCAGCGCCGAGCCCTTCAGGTACAGCGCGAGCCGTTCGCCGTCGGCCGTGAGCACGAACCATTGCCGCTCGACGGGGCGCGCCTCCTCGATGACGATCTTCAGGGGCTTCTGGGGTGTGAGCGCGACGCGGATGAAATAGGCATCGGGGTTCTTTTCGGTGCCCTCGGGTAACGCGAGCGGCTCGTAGCCGGGCGTTCGCGGATGCCGCAGGACGAGCGTATTCGGCACGTTGTGGCCGGGCTCGACCTCGTACGTGGTGACGAGCCGCTGCCGGTCCGTGACGCGCAGGACCCCGCGCGCGAGGGCCACGATGCGCAGGGGTTCGTCGAGGGACATCCGGCCCTGCGAAACGCGGGTCGAATTGTCGACGGCGTACGGAATGGTCGATCGTTCGCCCGGAAGGAGGCGCATGATCACGCCCTCGCCGACGAACGTGCCGCCCGAGAAGATCGAGACCGAGCCGGGTTGCAGGCCGATGTCGCTCTTGTTCTCGATCTCGGCCGCGCGGAACGGGTGCGTCGCGCTTTGCGGCGCCGCGGGGTCGGGACGATAAAGAAGAACGTCGTCGCCGTTCATCGGGCGATTGATGAGCGTGATCAGCGCCGACGATTTTTTCGCGAGCGTGACGGGGTTCGCGATCTGGTACCGATAACTGCCGCTCGAAGCGTCGATGCGGCCTGCACCCTCGGGCATCCGCGCGAGCGCCTCCGTCGTGATCGGCGAGGTCGTCCCCGTCGTGGTGTTCGTGGCCTCCCGCTTCACCTGATCGGCGACGTTGAATGCGACGCGCCGGTTTTTCGCGCGCCCCTGCTCCGTCGCATTGCTGTCCAAGGGCCGATCCGTGCCATACGAGCGAATCGAGAGCCGCATGCCTGGGACACCCCGCTTGACCAGCGCGGCTCGCACGGCCGAGGCGCGGCGCGTCGCGAGATCGGGCGGGCTCGTCTCGTCGGTCGAGGTGTGTCCCTCGATTTCGACGAGCGTGATCCACGGGTTCTCCAGGAGCACCTTCGCGACCTCGTCGAGGAGCGGATGACTCACGGGCTTCACGATATCGGAGCCCTTGTCGAAGAGGACCTGCGGGAGGATTTTGAGCTCGCTCGAGACCAGGCGCACGTGCGAGGGGCAGCCGGCGAGCTTGGGATCGGTATGCACGGTGCCGCGGTCGTTGGGACAAGCGTCCTCGCGATCGGGGACGCCGTCCGCGTCCGTGTCGCGGCCCGCGACGTTCTCGGCGAGGACGGGGCCGACGGCGCCGCCCTGCGGGCCGTAAATGCCCTTGAGCTCGGGCCTTTCGATCATCGTGGGCGAGCGAAGATCGGAGCTGTACGAAAGCGGCGCGCCCGTGGCGAGCGTGACGCGCACGTCGTTCCAGTCCTCGTCGCCGATGTTGTCGATGAGCGCCCACGCTTGCAGGAGCGCACGGCGCTCCTTTTGCTCCTTCGTCGGGAGGATGATGCGATACGTGGCTTTCCAGGCGGCGGTGGGGACGGCATACGCAATGGAGACGGGGCGCGACGGGCGCGGGGAGAAGACGAGCTCGAGCTCGGTCGGCTCCTCGGGCGAGTCGCCGCGGCCCGAGCGCGGCAAACGGGCGCTGACGGTCGAGGGCGTCTCGTTCGGGCCGAGCCCCTCCTCGACGACGACGACGCTCTTCAAAACATCGTCGACCTCCCGCTCGCGGAACCGGAGCGCGAGTTTGTCCGAGGACATCTCGCCGGTGCGCTCGAAGTAGCCGAGGCCATTCTGGTAGAGGACGACGTGTCGTAGGCGCAGGCCCTTCGAGGGGCCGTGGGCGAGCGGAGCGGCGCAGGCCGTGAGGAAGATCGGGGCGAGGAGGAGCGCCCGGAGCGAGAGCGAGAGAGCGCGCATGTGCGAAGCCTACTACGGTTTTACAGTCTTTCGTGGTCAAAATGCCGTTTTCAAACGCCGCGGCGCGTCCTATATCGGCCGCTCATGTCGTCCTCGCACGCTGCCGCCCTTGGATCGCTGCTCCCCCGGCGTGAAGCCATCCTGGAAGAGGCCCGCCGGGACCTCGACGATCGCGCCTCGCGCGGAGGGACGAATGCGCCCGCCGCGATCGTCGACCCGCTCGTGGACGGGTTTTTTCGCGCGGCCGACGCCGGGGATGCGGAGGCCGCGGCGGCGACATTGAGCGAAATGCTGGAAACGACGGGGATTCCGCTCGATGGTGAGATCCTCGCGCTCGAAGTCGTGCGTCGCGCCCTCGTTCGTCACGTGCTCGCGTCGGGCGAGCCGGAGGTCGGCGGCGCGGCGGCGTCCTTCGTGGAGGACGTGGTGGAGCGCGTCTCGACGTCGCTCGCGAGGCAATCCGTGGCGGCCCTCGGGAAGACGCGCCACGCGCTCGAACACCATGATTGGATGTTCCAGAACCTGCCGACGATCATGCATTCGATCGACGCACAAGGGCGGATCAGCGCGGTGAACGATCGCTGGATCGAGACCCTGGGATACACGCGGGACGAGGCGCTCGGGCGGCGCTCGACGGAGTTCTTGACGCCGGAATCGGCTCGGTATGCGCGCGAGATCGTCCTGCCCGCGTTTTTCAAGACAGGCCGATGCGACAACGTGCTCTATCAGTTCGTCCGCAAGGACGGCTCGCTCCTCGATGTCATGCTCTCGGCGATCGCCGACCGGGACGAGGCAGGCAATGTGATCCGGTCGCAAGCGGTGCTGACGGACGTGACCGAGCAGCTCGCGGCGGAGCGGGCAGCGCAGGCGGCGGCCGCGCAGGAGGAGACGATTCGCGCGCAAAGGGACATGCTCCGGGCGATTTCCACGCCGCTCGTGCCGCTCGGCGACGGCGTTCTTTTGATGCCGCTCGTGGGGACGATGGATTCCGCGCGGGCCGAACAAATGATGGCGGCGCTGCTCGACGGCGTGGTGACGCACGCAGCCGAGGTCGCTATTCTCGACGTGACCGGCGTGCCGTCGGTGGACGCCTCCGTGGCGGAGGCGCTCGTGCGCGCGACGAAAGCGGTGGGGCTGCTCGGCGCGCGCGTCGTGCTCACGGGCCTCGGGCCGTCCGCGGCCCACACGCTGGTGGAGCTCGACATGGAGCTCGGCGGCATGACGACGAAAGCGACGTTGCGGGATGGACTCGCCGCGGCGCGGAAGCGCGCGCGGCATTGAGAGGATGCGTCAGCTCTTCGGCGGCGTCATCTTCGCCGGGTCGACCGGGACGTCGCGCTTCTGCTTGCCGAATCGAATGACGCTCTGGTCGCCGCCCTGCTCCTCGATCGTGACCTCGCTGATCGTCCAGAGCTCCTGGCCGAGGCGCATTTCGAGGCGCTTGACGTGTTTTTTCACGTCCTCGGCCCGGGGAAGGGCGCGGAGCGTGATGCCGTCTTTCTTGCTGGGAATGCTGATGTCGTAGCGGGCGCGGAGTTTTTCGAGGTCGCCGCCCATCAGAATCATGAGATCCCCGAGCACCGCGCCGAACCGGCCCGCCGCGGCCTTGCCGACGCTCGCCGCGCCACGCGGGGTCGCAAAGGAAAAACCCTCGGGGCCGACCCAGTACGTGACCGCGTCCGGGGGCAAGAGCTCCCAGCGCAATCGATCGGGGCGCACCAGGGTCATCTCGCCGGCGCTCTTCACGGCCGTCGCGAGCAGGCCAATCGTGCGCTCCTGCTCGAACGGACCGACGAGCGTCTTGAGATCCGCGCGCGCCTTCGTGATCCGGACGAGGACCTCGGAGACCTCGTCGGCATGGGCCTCGCCGCAAAACGTCGCGGGGACGAGGAGCGCGCCCGAGGCGGCGAGGGCATTTCGAATGAAATCACGTCGATCCATCACAGCTCTCCATGATGCGGCTTGCCCGCCTTTTCCCACGCCTCGTAGGCCGGAGACCGATAGAGCGGATCCTCGGGGGTGGTGACGAGCGGCTCGTCGTCCTTCGGTTCGTAGCCCGATTCGAGGAGCCGGGCGATGTCGAACCGCACGAAACGTCCGAGCAGGTGCGGGCCTTCGCTGACCCAGAGGACACGCGCCGTCGTGTCCATGACGACGGCGTGCGTGGCGATGAGGGCGTCGAGCGCGCGGCGATGGCCGATCGGGAGGTCCGCCCCGCCGAGGCCCTTTTTGTCGCGCAGAACGCCCATCACGCGTTCGACGGACGCGGCCGGCGGGAGATTCGAGAGGAGCTCGTCGAGGCGCTCGCGGCGCGGGTGCGTGGAGGTCGTGCTCTCGACGCGCTTGTTCGCAGGATCGCCGGCGAGCGGGCCTTCGAGGTGGTTCGTGAGCGGGACTTTTCCGCGTCCACGACGGACGTGGATCGGCTCGCCCGGGGCGCGTTCGACGATCGCGACGTCGCCTTTCGCGTCGGTGAGCATGATCATGTGCGAGACCATGGGCGACCGGTCGCGGAGGAGGTCGATGGCCTCGGCGGTGGTGCGGGCGCGGCCGAGGAGGTCGCGGGTCGTGTGGACGACGGGCTCGCCGACGTTGCGAGGCTCGCTGGCGCGGGCGCCGTGGACGACGAGCGCGAGGCCCTCGGCGTTCATGCCGCTGACGGCGCCGACGAGGCCGGGCCAGGCGACGGAAGCATATGGAATGCGGCCTTCTTCGCGGACGAGGAAGACGGCCTTGCCCGTGTCGAAGATGCTGCCGGCCTCGAAATCGAAATTGCGGGCGAGGACGGTGTGGCCGTCCTCGAAGGCGCCGTCGCCGAGGGCGAAGCTCGTGCAGCCGATGAGCGGGGAATGCTCGAAGGAGAGGGCGATGTCGTAGAGGGAATGCAGAAAAACGAAGCGATGGTAGGTCGAGAGGAAGCCGTCGTAAGGGTCGGGCGAGAAGCCGCGGGCCTGGGCGGCGATTTCGCGGCGGCGTTCGTCCTGCATGCCCTGGTCGACGTGGCGGAATTCGAGGCGGCTAAGGTCGACGAGGAGCCAGCGGAGGGGCGGGACGGGGACGTAATGGCTGAACTGGTCGTACAGCGTGCCCTCGTTTTCGACCATTTCGCGATAGAGGAGGCGCGCGTGCTGGTGGCCGATCTCCTCGGGGGTGCCGGCGAGGCGGACTTCGAGGATCGCGCCGCGCTTTCGGGCATACGCAGGGCCGAGGACACGCAGGCCGGGGCGCGTTTCGACGGCGTCGCCAGTCGTGGCGGCAATGGTCGGGGGCTCGATGCGCGTGCCGGCGAGGATTCCGACGTGGGCGAGAGACGGGACGACGACGAGGAGGACAAACGCCACGAGAAGGCGCCGTTTCCAGCGTGCGCGGGGCCTCTGGGCGGGCTTCTTCGGGTCTTCTTCGGTCACGGCGCCTCGGGTCAGAGCTCCTGGGCGCTTTCGAGGGGCGTTTCCCGCGGGGGTCGCGAGGGTTTGGCCGAGGGGGCGGGCGGGGGCGCCGGGGGAATCGTGACGGGGGCGAGCCTCGATTCAGCGATAGTGGTGACGACGCGGAAGACGATACGCGCCGGGTCGCGCACGCTGTGGAAATGGGTGATGCGCTCGTGCTCCGGCGGATACACGACGTCCATCGGGACCTCGACGACGCGGACGCCGGCCGCAATGGCGCGGAGGATGATCTCGGCCTCGAAGGCATAGCCGTCGTCGCGGGCCCCGAGCGAGAGCGTGGTCTGGATCGGATAACGGCGCAGGCCGCATTGCGTGTCGGCGAGGGGGCGACCGCTGAAGAGCGAGAGGAAAAAGTTCGAGATGCGGTTCGACATCTGGTTCGCGCGCGGCGCGCCGGCCTTGACGAGGTCACGCACGCCGAGGACGAGGGCGCGCGGGTCGGGGTCGACGAAGGCGATGCGGTGCGCCTCGGCGGGCGGATGCTGAGCGTCGGCATCGAGGGTGACGGCGACATCGAAGCCGCGCCGCAAGGCGTGCATCATGCCGGTGCGGAGGGCCGCGCCCTTGCCGCGATTGTTAGGGTGCGACAAAACGGTGACGCCGGCCGCGCGGGCGAGGTCGGCCGTGCCGTCGGTGGAGCCGTCGTCGATGACGAAGACCGCGGACGGGTCGGGCCAGAGGGCGCGCGTGGCGCGGACGACCTCGGCGATGGTGCGGGCGGCCTGATAAGCGGGGATGATCGCGCAAGGACGCATCGGTTCGAGAACCGTTACCACGGCAAGGGCGCGTGGGGGAGCGCCGCGCAGGACACCGGCGTGCGCAGGGGGGGCGTTCGGGGTAGGGTGGCCGCGATGGAAGACTTCGATCCCGAGGCGATGCGGGTGCTGCGTTACCGCGCGAAGGGGGTGCTGCGGCAGCGGATGCGGGCGCTCCGGAACTCGATCCCGCGTGAGTCCTTGGCCGAGCGGTCGGCGAAGATCCGCGCCGGGCTGCTCGCGCGGTCGGAGATGGCCGGCGCCCGGACGGTCGCGCTTTTCTGGCCGATTTTGAAACGCGGTGAGGTGGACCTCAGGCCGCTCGTCTCTGAGCTCCGGGCGCGGGGCGTCGTCGTGGCATTTCCTTCGATCCACCCGGAGACGCGGGTGATGACGTTCCGGATCCCCGCCGATCCCGAGGCGATGGAGGAGCAGGGGCTCGGCTTTCAGGAGCCGCGGCTCACGGAGCCGGAGGCGGCGGAGGTCGACGTGGTGGTGGTGCCGGCGCTCGGCGTGGACGGGGAGGGGAACCGGATCGGGTATGGCGCGGGGTATTACGATCGAACGATCCCGCGATTCTGTCCGCCAGGGGTGGCGATTGGCGTGGCGTACGATTTTCAGGTGTTATCGGAGGTGCCGGTGACGGAGGGCGACGTGCCGCTGCCGATTGTCGTGACGGACGAACGCGTCATCGAGATTTGAGCCGCGGACGTCTCCGGCGGAAGGGGGGCGCTCGCCAGGATTTTGTGTGAATCCCGCGAGTCGGGTGGTCACGCGCGCTCCGTGGTGTAAACCTAGCGCGTTTTGATTTCCGGGAATCACACGCGGAGCGCCCGCGCGTGATGCGGGGGGAAACACATGCGCACCATTTGTTCCGTGCTGTGCCGCGGGCTCATCCCGCTTTTGTGGCTCGTCGCCGGTTGCGGGGCCGACGGGTCCGAGCGCACTGGAGTCGCGGTCCATGCGCTGGAATGGAACCAGGGCGACAAGGTCATGGCGCCCGAGGGGACGAACGAAGCAGAGTTTGGCGTATCGGTCGCGATCGATGGAGATACCGCGATCGTCGGGGCGCCCTCCGACGATGGGATCGCGGAGCACGCCGGCGCGGCGCAGATCTTCGTGCGAAAAGACGGCGTCTGGGTCCCGGAGCAGAAGCTCGTCGCGTCCGATGCAGAGGCGACGGATGCATTCGGTTATTCCGTGGCGATCTCGGGCGATATCGCGATCGTCGGCGCGCCGAACGGTGACGACCAGGCCGAAAACGCGGGCGCGGCGTACGTCTTCGTGCGCGAGGGCGGGGCCTGGAAGGAGCAGCAGAAGCTCGTCTCGCCGAACCCGGAGATGATTGGCTCGTTCGGCACGTCGGTGGCGATCGTGGGTACGATCGCGCTCGTCGGAGCGAGCCGCGAGGACGGGGTCGGATTCGATTCCGGCGCGGCGTACATCTTCGTGCGGGACGCGTCCGGGGATATGTGGGGCCTGCAAAAGACGCTTTTGCCGGCGGACGGGACGCCGAGCCATTTCGGCGCGTCGGTCGCGCTTTCGGCGAACGCTGCGGTGGTCGGGGCGCCGCGGGACAACGCCGGGATGCCGGTCCCGGTCGGTGCGGCCTACGTCTTCGACCGGGCCGAGGGCGCCTGGCCGCTCGAACAGATTCTCGCGGCGGACGACGCGGGCGAGCAAGACTATTTCGGAATTTCCGTGGCGATCTCGGGAGACACGACGCTCGTGGGCGCGGCGGGGGACGACGACGTCGCCGAGGACGGCGGCGCGGCGTATGTGTTTTCGCGGGTGGACAAGCTCTGGAGCGCGCCGCAGAAGCTCGTCCCCTCCGCGGTGGAGAAATTCGGCAGGTTCGGAATGGCGACGTCGATCTCGGGAGACGTGGCGCTCGTGGGGACCTATCTCGCCGGGCCGAATGTAACGGGCGCAGGGTCGGCCTACGTATTCGTGCGCGAGGACGGCGTTTTTGCCCATGATCATCGGCTTCTCGCGTCGGACGGGGTCGACGGCGATTTCTTCGGCATCGCGGTCGCGGTCTCCGTGGACACCGTGCTCATCGGCGCCCCGGGCGATGATAACGACAAGGGCGAGAATGCCGGTTCGGTGTACACGTTCGGGGCGCTGGTCGCCTCGGGGACGAGCGGCGCCGGCGGAATGGGCGGCGCGGGCGTCGGCGGATTCGATGGCGTCGGCGGCGCGGGCGGCACGGGCGCGGGCCCGAATCAGGGGACCATCGGCGATGACGGAATGGTGATGACGGGCGGCTGCGCCTGCACCGCCGCGGGCGGGAGCGAGGAAAAAGACGGCGTGATGGCGGCGATGATGGCGCTCGGAATGGCGCTCGTCGTCGGGCGGCGGCGCTCGGGCTTCAATGCAAGGGATCGCCGAGGATCTTTTTCCGATCGAGCTGCTCGGCGAGGGTGAGCCGGTCGGCGTCGTTCATCGAGACGAAACGAATCGCCTGCAGCCGGTCCTTCGACCAGATCGGACGGCCGCGCAGGCGAATCGGTCGGCCCGCGCCGACGTCGAGCTCGAACGCGGTGGTCATGCTGAGCTCCCGATCGACGAGCCCACGTGGCCTTTCGAAGACGAGCCCGCTCACCGAGAGGTCGACGGCGCGGCACGCGTGGCGATGCCCATCCACGATGGCAACCAGGGGATAGTCGCACTGTGCGCGAGGGCCGATCCGTCGTTCCATGAAAGTGTGTCCGTCTGCCCGATACGAGAAGCAGATCGGGAGGGCCAACTTTTTGCCATCGCCCGACCCGAGGAGCTCTTTGGGCTAGGATCGCGCCGAGGAGGATCCGGAATGCCCACGTGCCGCGAGTGCGACAACGAGGTCGACGAGCTGAAGACGGTCAAGGTCGGGACCAAGAAGAAGAAGATGTGCGAGGACTGCGCCGACCGCGTCGCCCAGGAAGGCGCGATCGCCGAGGAGAGCGAGGCCGTCGTGCAAGGAATGATGGGCTTCAAGGGGCGGCGGTAGGCACGCGTCCCCTCATCGCATGATCTGATCGATCTCGTTCGAGGTCACGTCCGCGAGGCCCTTCGCGAGCTTCTTCGGGTCGAGCTCGACCGCGATCGCGACGGCGTCGGGCGCATGCGTGGGCAGCGGCGCCGTCACGGGCACGTCGAGGCCGAGCAGATGGCCAAACGAGCCCTCGGCGAGGTCTCTCCAAGACGCGGCAAGCTCCTCGGACGCCGCTTCGCCGGTGCGGGAGAAGTCGCCGGCGACGGCGATGGAGAGCAAGATGCCCTCACGTGCGCTCGGCCTCGCGGCGGCGCCGATGGCGGTGGCAGCCGCGAGCAGGCCCCGGGCGCCCCGCGCGAGCTCGCCCTCGAACGGGCCGAGCGCAAACGCGCGGGCCGGCGCAGGGCCGAGGCGCTCGGCGAGCGCGCGCAGCGATGGATCGGAGAAGGCGCGGGCCGCGCGCGAGAGGGCGCCGCGGGCGAAGAGGCTGGCGATGCGGCAGGGGCCGCGCTGGATCGAGCCCGCTTGCTGGAAGCAGACGACGTCGGGGCCGATCGCGGCGAAGGCGTGCGTCGCGCGGCCGATCTTGCCGGAGACACGGACGAGGTCGTGGCGGTCCGCGGCGCGCGTGGCCTCGGTGCTGAGGCGGTCGCGGAAGGCGCGCTCGACGGCGCGCGCGTCGCCCGTGTGGCGGAGGAGCTCGACGGTCGCGTCGCCTTCGTTCGTCGCGTAGGACGCGACGACGGCCTCGGGCGTCCTTCGCAGATCGACGGCGGTGCCGCTCGCGAAGCGGTCGAAGCGCGCCTCGGAGATGACGGTGCCGACGAAGGGGACGAGCCACGGGATCGAGGTGATCTCGCGGGGGTTCACGAGCACGAGCCAGCGCAGGCCCGCGAGCGGCAAGAGGCTGTCGAGCGAGGGCACGGCGAGTGGCGGCTCGGGCGTTTCGGCGGTCTTCGTGACGGTCGTGGGCGACGCGCCGCAGCCTGTGAGGGCGGAGGCGAGCGTGGCGAGCGTGGCGGCGAAGAAGGCGCGCCGCCCCGGAACCGTTACGTCAGCCGACGACGAGGTGCGCGAACTTTCGGTTCTTTGATCCGACGCGGACAAGATACCTCCGGCCCCGCTCGAGCTTCTGTTGCTCGTCGCGCACGACCTCGCCGTCGAGGTGGACGGCGCCGCTCTTCACGAGCCGGAGCCCCTCGTTCGTCGACTTCACGAGGCCCGCGAGTGACAAGGCTTTGGCGATCCAGAGCGACTCGGCCTCGGTGACCACGTTGATCTCCTCGATGTCGTCGGGCACGCCGCCGGCTGCCACGCTGCGGCGCCGTTCGAGCGCGGCGTCGGCGGCCTCCGCGTCGTGGAAGCGCGTGACGATCTCCTTCGCGAACGCTTCCTTCACCTGGACGATGTTCGCGTGGCCGCGATCCACGGTCTCGCGCAGCTCGGCGATCTCCTGGTTCGACCTCGACGAGAGCAGCTCCATGTATCGCCAGATCACCTGATCGTCGACGAGCATGAGCTTCTGCAGCATCTCGAAGGCCGGCTCGGTGATGCCGACGTAGTTGTTCGCGCTCTTCGACATCTTCAGGCCGACGACCTTGCCGCTCTCGACGCGCGCGTTCGTGCCTTCGAGGATCGGCGTGGTCATGACGATCTGCGCGCGCTTGCCGTAGCGCGGCATGAGATCGCGGCCGACGAGCAGGTTGAAGAGCTGATCGGTGCCGCCGAGCTCGACGTCGTTCTCCAGCACGACCGAGTCGTAGGCCTGGAGCAGCGGGTAGAGGAACTCGTGGATGTGGATCGGCACATTGCCGTGGAAGCGCTTCGAAAAATCGTCGCGCTCGAGCATGCGCGCGACGGTGTATTTCGCGCCGAGCTCGATGATCTCCGTTGGCGAGAGCTTGCCGAGCCACTCGGAGTTGTAGCGGACCTCGGTCCGCTTCTTGTCGAGGATCTTGAAGGCCTGCTGCTGGTAGGTCTCGGCGGCGGCGCGGACTTCTTCGCGCGTCAGGCGCGGGCGGGACTCGCTCTTGCCCGTTGGATCACCAACCATCGCGGTGAAGTCGCCGACGAGGAAGATGACCTGGTGCCCGAGCTCCTGGAACTGCCGCATCTTCTGCATGAGCACGGTGTGCCCGAGGTGCAGGTCTGGACGCGTGGGGTCGAAGCCGGCCTTGATGCGCAGCGGCCGGCCCTCCTTCAGGCGCTCTTCGAGTTCGGCGCGGACGTGGAAGTCCACGACGCCCCGGCACAACTCCTCCAGTTGACGCTCGGCGGAAAGCATGGGGGAGACTTTGCCGGACGGCGCGCCGCGCGCAAGCGTCACGCGGCCGGAGAAGCGCGCAGCGAGGCGCTTCGCCCGGCCGGGGCGATCATTCGTCGTCCTCGTCGTCCTCGTCGAGGTCGTCGTCGTCCTCGTCGTCCTTGCCGCCGGTGATGGCGAAGGCGCGGCTCTGGTTGACGAGCTCTTTCAGCTCCTTGCCGACCTTGAAGAACGGCAGGCGCTTGGCGGGTACGGGCACGGGCTGACCCGTGCGCGGGTTTCGGCCGCTGTACGGTTTGTACGGGCGGACCGTGAAGCTGCCAAAGCCGCGGATCTCGATTCCTTCACCACGCTGGAGCGCCTCGGTCATTGCGTCGAAGATGCAATTGACCACGAGCTCGGCGCGAGCCTTGGTGAGCTCGCCACGGCCCGCGATCGCGTCGATGAGCTCGCTCTTCGTCATAGGTACCCCTCGGCGGCCGTCACGCCGCCCCCCGTCCCTACGTCCCCCCGACCTGATGTGACGTCCGGACGGATACGACTTACGATTCCAGGAACTTAGAGCACACCTCGCATCCTGGACGCCCAGCGTCAATGACTTTCGTTCTCCAAGAAATCCAATCGGTCCAGCGTCACGAGTGAACCCGCGGGCTGAGGGCCGAGGCGGAGCGTGAGCGCGACGGAGCGAGCGGCGCTCGGGATCGGGAAGGCCGGGAGCGTGACGCAGGGCGGATGCGGGGCCGCGGCAGGCGCGAGGTCGTGGGTGTGCAAAGGGCGTCCGTCGACGACGAGCGTGACCGAGACGGAGGCGGGGCCGAGGAGGGCGAGGCGCGGCACGAGGGAGCGGCCGGCGAGGAAGGGGGCGGGGAGGGAGACGGTGATCGAGCCGGTTTTCGTGGGGTCCGCGGGGGAAACGGCGAGCCAGCGGCGATCGGAGGCGCAGGCGTCGGTGGCCCAGGCGGGAAGGGCCCAGGCGTCTTTCTGAGCGAGCGCGGGCCAGAGGTTCTCGCCTTCGAGGGCGAGTGGTGCTTGGGGGTCAAAGGAGTACGGGACGAGGTGCGGCGGGGAGGGCGGCGGCTCGCCGTCGGGCGGGATGGGGAAGAGGTAACGGTATGCAGGAGGCCGCCCGTGCGCCTCCCAGGCGAAGCGGTCGAGGGCGTCGCCGCGGTAGCGGGCGATCGTGCGTTCGTTCGAGGTCCAAGGGTCGTAGGCGAGGTTGAAGCCGTGGTCGGTGTCGACGAACACGAGCGCGCGCGGAGGGAGTTTTCCGAGGCGCGCGGGCTCGAACATCGGGAGGCCGCCTTCACGATCGCGCAGCAAGGCGTGGTCGAAGCCAGCGCGGAAGGCGAAGCCGAGCGGGACGAGGGCGACGAGGGCGGCGATGCGGCGTGAGGCCCGGCCGAGGTTTTGGGCGCGCGCGGCGATATGTGTGGCGGCGAGCGCGGCGAGGATGTGTTCGAGCGGGAGGACGTCGGCGTAGAAGCGCGCGCCGCCGCCGGGGTAATTGCCGTCGAAGTAGAAGGGGACGTACGCGGCGATCTGGAGGGCGACGGCGACGGGGAGCAAGCGCGCGCGTGGGATGCGCGCGGCGAGGATCGCGCCGAAGAGGACGAGGAGCGTGAAGGGCTCGGCGTTGCCCGCGTCGACGAGGTGTTGCTTGAGGCGGCGGAGCGTGGTCGCGGCGGCGGCATAGGCGCCGTAGCCGTTCGGGAGGTTGTGCCGAACGAAGTCGCCGTGCTCGCCGAGGCAACCGATCGAGGCGCCGAAGCCGTAACGGAAGCAGCCGGGCGGGCCGTCGGAGAGGGCGTAGTAGAGGCGCTGCGACGAGGTGAAGAGCTCGCCGGTGGCCGCGTGTTGATGCGCGACGAGCAGGGCGAGGCCGGGGAGGGCGCCGAGGGCGAGGAGCGCGAGGGCGGTGAGGCGCGAGCTACGGGGAGCGTGCGCGGTGGTGCGGCGTGTCGTGACGACGAGGAAGGCGAGCGCGAGGAGGAGGGCGACCGCGGAGGGAGGGCGCGTCGCGGCGAGCCAGCCTGCGAAAAAGCCTGTGCCGAGCGAGGGGAGAAGGGCGCGTGTTGCGGTTCCGGCTTCGAGCGCACGCACGGCGGTGAGCGCGAGGGCGAGCGCGCTCGTGAAGCAGAGCGCGGCGAGGCCGTGCGACATGGTGTCGGCCGTGTGGTAGCGGAGCGCGGCGCAGAGCACGGAGAAGAGGGTCGCGAGGCGAGGGATCGAGAGGCGATCCGCGAGGGGCGTGCCTTCCGGGAGGGCACGCTCGGCGAGGGCGTACGTGGCGATCGTGAGGGCCGCGGCGAGGAGCGGGCCTACCGCGAGGGGCGCGTGGGCGAGGAAGCCAAGCGCGAGGAGCGCGGGGTAGCCGGGCGGAAAGAGGACGGCCGCGGTGGGCCCGTCGGGGCCGTCCGTGCGGACGAGGAAGCGGCCGAGCGTGGAGGCGACGGGCTCGTCGAGAGGGAAGGCGAGGTGGCCGTTCGCGAGGGCGCGCGCTTCGAGGAAGTAACTCGTGGCGTCGATGATGCGAGGTCCGCCGCGGAGGTAGAGCGCGACGTACGCGGCGGAGAGGGCGGCGGCCGTGAGGGAGGCGAGGGCGAGGAAGAGGCGGGTTTTGGTTGCAGGTCGAACGATGCGCGGGGCGAGGACGAGGGCGATCAGCGCGGCGAGGAGGGCGGCGAGCTGGGCGGGGTCACGGGGGAGGCCGAAGCGCACGGGGGGATGTCAAGGGGGAAGCGCGGGAGGGTCCGGGAGCGGGTGGAGGGAGAGCGTACCTCGGAAGCGGAAGGGGCGCGGGGGGTTCGTGGAGCGAGTTTTCTCACATCCGTGGGTGCGAAGAGGGGTCCGGGCGCGATGGGTGTGGTGTGGCGCTGCGCCAAAGGCATGTCCGCGTGCTGCGGGTGTGGTGTGGCGATACGCCGAAGGCATGTCGGCGTGCCCCAGGTACGGTGTGGCGCTGCGCCAAAGGCATGTCGACGTGCCCCAGGTACGGTGTGGCGCTGCGCCGAAGGCATGTCGGCGTGCCCCAGGTACGGTGTGGCGTTGCGCCAAAGGCATGTCCGGGTGCCTCGGGTACGGTGTGGCGCTGCGCCGAAGGCATGTCGGCGTGCTCCGGGTACGGTATGGCGTTGCGCCGAAGGCATGTCGGCGTGCTCCGGGTACGGTGTGGCGTTGCGGCCGCCCCAGAACCTCACCCCCCGACCCCCTCTCCGCGCGGCGGAGAGGGGGCGAAAGGCGCTGGATCGAGCCGAGACCTCCCTCCCTCTCCACAGTGTGGAGAGGGAGGGTTGGGGTGGGTGAGGTCCGAATGCCTGTGGAACACCCTCTCACGGCGGCGAGAGGGGCACGATCTCCGTCCAGCGGAAGCTGCGCATCACGAACCTCCACGGCTTCGCCGCGCGTGACGAGGGAGGTGGCGTCTCCTTGGGCAGGAGCGTGACCTTCGCCCGCGCGCCCGGCGCGATCGCGTCGTTGCCGCCGAGGGCGATCACGTCGAGCGCGTAGCCATCGCCGAGCACGATCTGGCTCCTGTCGAGGAGCGTGTTCGGGTACTTCGGGTACCTGTCGAGATTCTCGAAATCGATATCGACCGCGCAGACGTCCGGGAGGTACGCCGCGTCGTAGAGCCTCGCCGCGACCATGCCGTCCGCCTCGATGTCACGCTTCACCACCGCGCCGCAGCGCACGCTCACGCCATGAATCTTCCCCTCGGGCTTGTCGGAGCGCTCCAGCACGACCCTGCCCGAAGGATCCGCCTTCAGTCCTTCGAGCGATTGCCGTACGCCCGGCCAGAACCGCCTCTTTTGCTCGTCCCAGCGAGACACGAGCCGGGCGACCCGCGGATCGCTCCACCCCACGAAGGCCGCCGCATCGGTCACGCGGCGCTGCGCCTCGGGGAGAAGCGAGTCGCCGAGACCGTAATCGCGCTTCTCCGGATGCACGATCACCGGCGACTCGGCGCACGCGTCGAGGGCGTCCTCCGCGCGGTACCACGCCTTGGCGAACGCCGCCTCCACGGCGCCCCGATCGAAGATGCGGCATTGCAAGGCCACGTGCGTCCGATCGAGGCGCGCCGCGGAGCCGACGGAGCCTGCCATCGTGGCGCCGTCGCGCTTCAGCGTGACGGTGGCGAGGTGGTCGGCGCCGCTCAGCCAGTCCGCGTCATAAAAGGAAACCGTGACCTTGGACTTCGGGTCGAGCGAGACCAGGGGGAGCGCGAAAGGGTTGCCGCTCACCGTGGAGGCGCGGCCGTCGATCGTCACCTTCGCGAACACGCGATCGGTATCGTCCCCCGGGACGTTGAACGCCTTGGTGTCGCACGCGAGCACACCGCCCTCCACCTGCGCCCCGACGGGCAGGGACGCGTCGAGCAACGCGACCTTCGGCATGGGCGCATCGTCATCACGGGTCACCCAGGAGGGCCGCGCAGCGCGGCTCTCCTTCGCGGAGGCGCGCCGCTCGGGGACCTCAGGCAGCTCGAGCCCGATCGGCGTGAACGCGTCCGTGGGCCACGGCGCGCTCGGGGCGCAGGGCGAGCCGGGGGAGTGCAGGAAGTCTTCCTCGCAAGTCCCCCTGTCCTGCAGGGCGCGCGGGCCGATCGCCACGCGCGCGCCCGCGAGCTCCGCGACGGGGACGTTCGTCGCCGCACGTGCGAGCCGCTCCTCGAGCCGGCCTCCTTCGGGCACGGGGACCGTCGCCACCGCCGACACGACCGCGCCCGAGGGCCGCGTGACGTTCACGACCACGTCGAGCGAGAACGGCGCGTCCTCGTGCTGCGGGCGCCTGAGCACGAAGCGGTGATCCGAAGCGCCCTTCGTAGAGCTCCCGGCGAGCGTCTTCTCGAGCAAGAGGGCGCGCGGTATCGCGGCGCGCACGATCTCCTCCGGCGGCCGCGTGTACGTCGTCTCCACGCGCGACGTCAGCACCGTGAGCACGCCGAACGTGAGCATGTGCAAAGGCAATGGGAAATCGGCGATTTTGAGCTCCGAGTGCTTGATATCGCGCGGATAGGTCTCGCCCGTGAGCACGGTGAGCGACTTCGCGTCCTTGCGCAGGGCGAAGAGCAGCTTGTCCTCGGACCTAATGTGCACGCGCGCCTCCACGGCGCCGAAGGCCGCGTCGCGCGAAGAGCCGCGCACGCGCAAGAAGACCCACGCGGGATCCACGGTGCGCAGGAAGTGAATGCCGGTCGCTTTTCTCAGCTCGTCCAGCGGGATCGCCTCGACCGTGATCATCGGCCCGGCGGCCGCCATGGCAGCGCGCGCGACGCGCTCCCGGGTGGCGTCGTCCGCCTTGTCGTCTCGCGTCGTCGCGTCGAGCGCGCCCCCGGGATCACCGGCCGCGAGGAGCTCGGCCGCGGTCTTCGTTTTCGGAGGCTCGAACGAGGCGCAGCCCGTCAGCATGAGGGCGAGCGCGACGCCCCTCCTCAAGCCGGGCCCGCCACACACCGAAACCCGTACCAAGGATGCCGCTGCCGCGAGACCGGATGATTGTCCGCGGGCGACTGATTGCCGTGGAGCCCGTGGTCGTGCCAGGTGCCTCCGGTCACGCGGAACATGTTTTCTCGTGGGCACGGTTCTTCACCTTTGGTCGAGATGCACGTGATCGGCTTCGGGTCGAAGACGAATTCGGCCACATTCCCCGCCGTATCGTAAAGCCCGAAGGGACTCCGATCCCCCGTGTAACTTGCAACCGGGCACGTGCCGAGGTCCACGGCGACGGGCGGCGCCGTGCTCGTGATGGGGGAGGCGACGCCGCCTTGCGTCCCGCCCATCGAGCCGCGTTGCCAGCAATGCTCGACCTTCTCCGGCTCGTCGCGGCCCCACGGATAGATGCGGTGCCGCTCGCCGAGGCGCTCTTCTTCGCTCATGCGCCCGTCGCCGAGCGCCGCCCAATAGGCCTCGTAGATCGTCGGCAGGCGGCGTCCGCCGTTCCATTGGCAGTACGCCTCGGCTTCGGCCGGGCTCACGCAGTTGATCGGGTGATCCCCGCGGCCGGGCTTGCCCCAGTTGCACATCGGCTCGTCGTGTTTCTCGACGCGGCCTTCGCCCGCGGGCACGACGCACGCCTTCGCGCCCACACACGCGGCGTATCCGGAGACCGTCACCTCCGTCGCTTCGATCTGGAACGGCTTCACCGTGACGACGGTGCGGTTCACGGCCATCGACTCGCGGAACGAGAACGTCGCGCCGGGGATCGAGACCAGGCGCGCGCCGCGCGGCGAGACGGCCAAGCGCCGCGCATTCTCCGCGTCCGTTCGGCCGCAGCCGATCACGGCGACGGCGAGCAAGAGACCGAGCGGGATCCTCGTCAGGAACCGCATCAGCGCGCAGCCGACGGAGTTCCGTCGCCCTCCAGGATCCACACGTGGTAGGTGATCCACTCGCCCTCGACGGGCGTGATCGCGAGCTGGAAACGTGGCGGGAGGTCGGCCGGCAGGTCGATGCTCGGCTCGGTCCACGTGGGCCCGGGGCGCGCTTCGAGCTTGCCGAGGAGGCGGCCGTCGATGCGAACTTCGGCCGCCGCTTGCCGGCCTGCGACCGTGCGCACGACGAGCCGGCCGCCGCGCTTCGGCGCGTTCATCATGGCGAGCTCGGGCTGCCTGTGCGGGACGATGCGGCCGGCGTCGAAGAGCTCGCGGAGCCTCTGGCCAGGCTCGGGCAAGACGCGGTGCACGACGAAGCCCATGCCCGGGCGCGGGAAGTTGTAGCCGTGGGCCTTTTCGCTGACGAGGTCCGCGATGTCGAGGTCGTCGACGATGCGCTCGCCTTCGCGTTGCGTGCGAGGCCAGCCGTTCCTGTCGAGCGCGCTCCAGTCGGCCTTGTAGATGACCTTCTCCGCGCCGCCGCAGATCACGTTGCCGACGACGGGGACGCCGACGAGGCGACGGCCGAAGAGGCCGGGGAGGTCGCCCCACCACGAGGGGTAGATCGCCATGTGGTCGGGTCGATCTTCGGGCGGGATGCGCTCGAGGAGCTCGATCGTGGCGCCGAGGCCGTTCACGCCGGCCCGCGCGAAAGGCAGGTCGTGGTAGCCGCCGAGGCCGATGATGTCGAGGCCGGGCAGGTCCGAGGCATACATGAGCGCGCCCGCGTCGCCGACGAGCACGCGCCTCGCCTTGCGCTCGGCGAGGACCTTGCCCGCGACCACGTGCTGGTCGCGAATGTTGCGGCTCGCGCGGCCGAAGAACCAGATCTGGTCGCGCATGTTCGGCGCCTGGTTCACGCCGTAGAGGACGACCACGCCGCACGCGATCGCGACGCGCAGCACGAAGAGGCCCCGCGCGCGGCGGGTCGCTTCGAGCGCGGGCACGAGGAGGACGCCGAGGCCCATCGCGGCGAGCACGAGCAGCCACGCGACGGCGCTCATCGTGTAGCGCTCGTTCTGCCAGCGGACCTGGCCGTTCATCGAGACGAGGAGGAGCCAGGTCACGACCTGCGCCCAGAGCATCGCGGCGATGGCGCGGGTCTTCTTCGAGAAGAAGGGGATGAGCGCGACGAGCGGGACGATCCAGCCCCAGGGGAGGTTCTGGCCGGGGATCCAGTCGGCGAAGTGGTGCTGCGTGTTGCGGAGGACGACGTACTTCAGGTGCGAGAGGTACTCGTCGAGCTTCTGCTCCCCGTTCATGTAGGGGTGGTTCAGCGCGAGCTTGACGATCGCGCCGGCGGCGGCCCACTCGCCGGTGAAGACACGGTTCGCGACCGCCTGCGCGACGGCCATGATCGCGCCGGGAACCGAGGCGCGGAGCAGCGTGGCGAACGCGGCGCGAAGGCCGAGGGGCTTCCACACGGCGAGCGCGGCGTAGAACGCGAACACCGCGATGCTCGTGACGGACTCGGGCCGCGTCGCGTAGAGCAGCGCGCCCGCGAGGCCCGCGAGCAGGCCGTCGCGGCGCACGGCGTGCGCATCGCCCGGCGTCCGTCCGATCGAGAGGATCGGCAGGAGCATGAGCGCCCAGACGCCGAGGTGGAACGCGTTCTCCATGCCGCTGAAGAGCGACCAGTCGAGCGCGCCGAGCGAGACGACGGCGGGCGGGACGAGGTACTTCGCGGCGCGCCCGAGCGGCTCGCACGCGCGGCCCGCGGCGACGAGGAAGAACGTGGTCGAGACGCACGCGATGAGCGCCGCCCACGCCATGAGGTCGAGGCTGCGGAAGCCGAGCAGGTAGCCGAGGGAGAGCGTGAACGGGTAGAGCAGGCTCGTGTTGCCGCTGGAGAAGCCGTTGCCCTCGGACCACTGGAAGGGAAAGCCGCGGGCTGCGGCGCGCGCGTAGTCGAAGTGGATGAAGACGTCGTCGAGCGGCGCCGACCAGCCGCCGCGCGTCTGCACGTGCATGTACCCGTAGAACACGGTGGCCGCGTAGAGGACGCAGGCCGAGGCGAAGACGGGGTAAAGCACGCGGTCGACCGCGGGCCAGCTTTCGAGGATGCGCGCGAAAAATCCCGCGTCGTCGTCGCCTGCGCGTCGTCGGGCCCCGAGGGGGGGCGCCGCTTCCGCTTCGTCTTGGTCCAGTGTGGCGGGCACGGGGGACTCTTATTACACGATCCCCGGTTCGGCCCGCGCGCGGACCTCGTCGCGACGCACGGGGCTCGTCCGAACCCGGGGACCTCGAATTCCAAGGGCGCGTGCGTTGACCAGGTCCGGCCGCACCTGTAGAAAAGAATCGCGTTCGAGCGTCGCGGAAGGCGCCAACGCCGAATGGACGACCGATGCGCTGGTTCGTGGAAATCTCGTCGGCCGGGCCCGCTGCCGAACCTCCGGCAAAGCTCACGGTGGAGGCGCCGCAGTGGCAGCCCGCGCTCCAGAAGGCCCGCGCGATGCGCGGGGACGACGGGTCGCTCGGCAACTTCTCGATCGAGCTGCTCGACGACGGCTACAAGGCCGTCGATCCCGTGAAGAAGCTCCGCTACACGGTGCGCAAAGCACCCGACACGGCCGAGCTCTCCCCCGGCGGGCAAGCCGCCGCGGAGCCGCCGAAGGGTCGCCCGGCCGTCACCGCGCCCCCGCGCGTCGCCGCGCCGCCCCGCGCGACGCCCGCGCCCGCAGCCACGCCGCTTCCGAACCATCGCGTGCTTTCGAGCCGCGAGGTGGCCGCCACGGAGAGCTCGCCGCTGACGTACCGCGAGTACGTGTACGTCGTGCCCGAGGGGACGTCGGTCGACGTCGGAAGGCGGGTCGTGCTCGATCGCTTCGAGGCCGTGAAAAAGGCGCTCGACGGCGCTCGTGGTGTGCTTGTGAACCTCGCGGTGTTCGATCACGCTTACGAGGGCAAACCCGAGCGCGCGCCGCTCGTGACGCTGATGTGGAAGGACTGGCGCGGTGAGCCGGAGGTGCGTCCGCCGGCGCCGCAGCCGAGCAAGTCCGTGGCCGCGCCTGCGCCGGCCGCGCCGCGTCCCGGCTCGACGCCGCCTCCGCCGCAGCGTGCCGTTTCCAGTCCGCCGCCTGCGCAGCGCTCGGTCTCGACGCCGCCCGCGCGTTCTCCCTCGGCGCCGCCTCCGCGCGCGCAGGCCGGGTCGAACCCCGCGCTGACGCCGCCCGCTCGTTCGCCCTCGGCGCCGCCTCCGCGCGCGCAGGCCGGGTCGAACCCCGCGCTCAAGGGCGGGGTCACGACCACCACGAAGTCCACGCCGCCGAAGGCGCGCGTGCGCACCGCCGAAGAGCTCATGAAGGAGCTCGAAGGCGCCTCGACGGATCTGCACTTCCTGGGCGACGCGCTCGAAGGTGCCGACTTCGTGGTCTCGATCCTCAAGGAGCAGCTCCCGAGCGAGCTCATCCTCGTGTGGTTCCACGACGCGGAAAAGCGCGAGCTCGTCCTCGTGCGCCAGCACGGCGGCAAGCACGATCGGCTGCTCGCCCGCATGCCCGATCGAACGGGCCTCGCGCAGGCCGCCATCGCCAACAAGAAGGCCCTCGTCATCAGCGACGCGCAGCGTGATCCGCGCGCCGTCGACGCGCGCTGGAAGGCCTTCGGCATCGATCCGAAGAGCATCGCCTGCGCCCCTGCGCTCGGCGGCGGCAAGACGCTCGGCCTGATCGAGATCGTGAACCCCACGGGCGGCGGTCGTTACGCCATGGCCGAGGGCAACGCGCTCACCTACGTCGGCAAAGAGCTCGCGGAGTTCCTCACCATCCAGGGCGTCGTGCTCGATCCCGAGAAGATCCGGGCCACGGCGAACAAGGCGGCGGCGCGCTAGTCGCGCGGCGCGCGGAAACCGTCCATGCAGCGTCGTCGGCTGCGCGAGCGGCTGCTCTACTTCGCGATCGTCCCCGCGATCGTCTTCGCCGTCCTCGTGCTCGGCGGCATCGCGCTGCGCACCACGCTCCAGATCGAAAAAGCCCGCCAGCAGACGGTCTTCGACGCGACGCTCACCCTCGCCGACGAGCGCGTCGACCGCCTCGACAAGATCATCATCGCGCAGGACAACGTCGTCGCCGCGCACGTCGACATCGCGAACCTCACGACGATCGCACGCCGGTGGCTGCCCACGGCGTCACGCGAGACGCCCACGGTGCGCGCGATCCTCGTGCTCGATCTGAGCCACGACTCACGCGATGTCCTCGCCTTCGCCTCGCGCGCGCCGGGCCGCGAGGACGACGCGTTTCGGCGGCTCCTGCTCGGCCGGCTCTTCTCCAGCCTGAACTTCGAGGGCAACACGGAGGAGCTGCGCCACCTGCACCAGATCATCGATCAGCAGAGCATCCTGATCAGCTACTGGCAGCGCTCCTACGCGGGACGGCGTTATCTCGTCGTCGCCTGGCACGACGTCCCGCGCCTCGTGCACGACGTCTTCCCGCGGCTCTACCGCGACATCGATCGCGGCAACAGCCGCATGAACATCACCGACGAGGAGGGCCGCATCGTCTTCGGCCCGCCGATCAAGGCCGGCGAGTTCACCGTCGGCCGCCCCTTCCCGACCACGCTCTACAACTGGCGCCTCCAGATCGCGCTCACCAGCGCCGACGACCTCGGCGACAAGGTCGAGCGGCAGCGCATGGTCGAGCTCGGCATGGTCGGCTTCGCGGCCATCGTCGTGCTCGTCGGCGTCATGATCGTCATCTTCGCGTCGATCAAGGAGCGAAGGCTCGCCGCGCTGAAGAGCGACTTCGTGGCGAACGTCTCGCACGAGCTGAAAACCCCGCTCGCGCTCGTCCGCATGTTCGGCGAGATCCTCCTCGCAGATCGCGTGGCCAGCGAGGACAAGCGAAGGCAGTACCTCCAGATCATCGTGAGCGAGAGCGAGCGGCTCACGGCGCTCATCGAAAACGTCCTCGATTTCGCCAAGGTCGAGCGCGGCAAGGCCGCGTACGAGTTCGCGCCCGGCAGGCTCGAGGACGTCGTCAGCCGCGCTGTCGACGTGTATCGCTATCGCGCCGAGCGCGACGGCATCGTCGTGCACCTCGCGAGCGCCGAGGGCCTGCCCGAGGCGATGATCGACGCCCGCGCAATGGAGCTCGCGATCATCAACCTGCTCGACAACGCCTTCAAGTACGCGAAGGACGGCGGCCGCGTCGACGTCGACGTCGTTTCGGACGATGGCTCGGTCGTCGTGCGCGTGAGTGATCGTGGCCCCGGCATCGATCCCGAGGAGCAGGAGCGCATCTTCGAGCGCTTCGTGCGCGGGCGGCGGGCGGGCGAGCAACGCATCCGCGGCAGCGGCATCGGGCTCGCGCTCGTCAAGCACATCGCCGAGAGCCACGGCGGCAGCGTCGAGGTGAAGAGCCCGGTCACCGAGGACGGCAAGGGCAGCGTGTTCATCCTGCGAATCCCGGCCCTGCGCGGCGAACCTCGCGGCGGATCGAAGCGCCTCTCGCCTGCGCCTTCGGAGCCGGACATCGAGCCCGAGGTCGCCTGATCAGAGCTCGGGCTGCTCGCCGAGCGCGCCTTGCGACACGGCCAGGTTGGCGCGGCGGCGGATGCGGTCGACGACTTGCGTGGCCCAGCGGGAAAGATCCTCGCGGCCGGGGCAATCCGGGATCGACACGATCGCCGCGTCGACGAGCTGTTCGAAGAGGTGCGTCGAGGCGCCGAGGCCGAGGTCGCTCGCCGTGTTCGGCCGCCCGAGCGCGGCATCGCGGCCCACGGGCTTGCCGGCGCTCGCCGCGTTGCTGAGCACGTCGAGCATGTCGTCGGCGATCTGGTAGGCCTCGCCGATCCGCTGCCCGAACCCGCGCCACGCCTCCGCCTCCTCTGCAACGGCGCCGGCTGCGAGCGCGCCGCCCACCGCGGCGGCTTCGAACAGCGCGCCCGTCTTTGCCCTTCGGTAGAGCGTCGCGGGGATGTTCGGCTCGCTCTCCCAGCCCTGGCCCGCGATGATCCCGTAGGGCATCCCGACGCCGCGGCTGACCGTGGTCACGAGCTTGCCTAGCCGGAGCGGGGCCGCAATGGCCGCGCGGGCCAGGGTCTCGAAGGCGAGGGTGATGAGCTGGTCGCCGGCGAGCACGGCGAGCGCCTCGCCGAAGGCACGGTGTGTCGAAGGTTGTCCGCGCCGGGTCAGGGCAGCGTCGAAGCAGGGCAGGTCGTCGTGGACGAGCGACGCGCAATGCAAAAGCTCGATGGCGGTGGCCACGCCGTCGGCGAGGCCGTGGACGTCCTCCCCGCAGGCCATCGCGACGCGGAGACAGAGCTGCGGACGAATGCGAGCGCCTGCCGGGAACACCGAGTGGTAGACGGCGGCCGCGAGGCGGGGCGGTGCGCCCGGGGCGCACATGGGATCGAGGGCAGCGCGCAGAGCGCACTCGACGCGACTGGAGACATCCATGCGAGAGGTATCGTCCATCGATGTGGAACCCTTGTCAAGGGTTTGTTGGTACATGATGAACAAACTCTAGACACGTGTCCAAGGTTGTTGTAGGAATGGGCTCATGGCGAATGGGACCAGCCGTGCGGTGGTGATCGGCGCCGGGGTGGGTGGCCTGGTGTCGGCGCTTTTGCTTGCTCGCCAGGGGATCGAGGTCGTGGTCCTCGAACGAGCGCCCAAGGTCGGCGGCAAGATGCGGCAGGTCGACGTGGCCGGCCGGGCGATCGACGCCGGGCCTACGGTCATGACCATGCGCTGGGTCCTCGAGGAGATCTTCTCTGCGGCGGGGACCTCGCTCCACGCCGAGCTCACGCTTCGGCGGGCCGAGATCCTGGCGCGACACGCCTGGGGAGAAGGTCCCACACTCGATTTGTACGCCAATCTCGACCGTTCGGTCGAGGCCATATCGACGTTCGCCGGCCGCGCCGAGGGCGAGGGATACCGTAGGTTCTGCGCGTACACCCAGCGCATTTACGATACCGTTCAGAAGCCATTTCTCTGCTCGGAGCGTCCGAGCCTCACGTCGGCGATGGCGGCGGTGGGCTCGCTCGGCATCCAGGGAATGCTCGACATCGACGGCCACCGCACGCTCTGGAAGGCCCTCGGCGAGTTTTTTCAGGACGCACGTTTGCGTCAGCTCTTCGGCCGGTACGCCACGTATTGCGGCTCCTCGCCGTTTCTCGCGCCGGCCACGCTCAACGTGATCGCCCAGGTCGAGCGTGACGGCGTCTACCTCGTCGAGGGCGGCATGTACCGCGTCGCCGAGGCGCTCGCGCGGGTCGCCGAGCGCCACGGCGTCACGATTCGCTGCGGCGAGCACGTCACCGAGCTCGTCGTCGCCAGCAGCCGCGTCGCCGGCGTGCGCCTCGCCTCGGGCGAGCGTCTCGAGGCCGATCTCGTCGTCCACAATGGCGACCCCGCGGCGCTTTTCCAGGGAATGCTCGGCGCGCAAGGGAAACGCGCCCTTCCGGCCCCCGCGGAGCGCTCGCTCTCGGCCGTCACCTGGGCCTTCGTCGCCGAGGCCCGGGGCGCGTATCCGCTCACGCGCCACAACGTATTTTTCTCGAAGGATTATCACGAGGAGTTCCGCGACCTCATAAGCCGCGGGACCCTGCCCCGGGAGCCCACGGTGTACGTCTGCGCCCAGGATCGCGACGACGGGGATCACGCGCATCCGGGCCCCGAGCGTTTCCTCTGCCTCGTCAATGCCCCGGCCCGCGGGGATCAGCGCGCCCTTACCACTTCGGAGATCAAGCAATGCGAAACAGCTGCGTTCTCGCTCCTCGAGCGGGCGGGTCTCGTCTTTCCGCCGTTTGCCGCGCCGCCCGTCGTGACGACACCGAGCGAGTTCGATCGCATGTTCCCGGCGACGGGGGGGGCGCTGTACGGCCCGGCGTCGCACGGGTGGAGGTCCCCGTTCGTGCGGGCGGCGTCGCGCACGAAGATTCCGGGGCTCTACCTGGCGGGTGGAGCCGCCCATCCGGGGGCGGGCGTGCCGATGGCGGCCTTGAGCGGGCGCCTCTGCGCGAAAGCCGTGATCGAGGACCTCGCTTCGACGAGCCGATCGCGCGAAACGGTTATGCGTGGTGGTATCTAGACGCGCTCAGCGATGACGGCCGTCACGGCGTCACCATCATCGGCCTCGTCGGCAGCGTGTTTTCGCCGTTTTACGCGGCCGCACGCAAGCGCGGCCCGGCGGACCCGCTCGCCCATTGCTCGATGAACGTCGCGCTGTATGGCCCCGAGCGCGACGCGTGGTCGTTCACCGAGCGGGGCGGGACCGACGTGCGTCGTTATCGCACGGCGCTCGTCATCGGCCCGAGCTCGATGGAATGGCAGGACGACACGTTCCTCGTGCGCTTCGAAGAAAAGACCGCGCCGCTGCCCGGACGTGTCTCCGGCACCGTGCGGATCCATCCGTTCGCGGTCGCCGATGCATCGTTCGTCCTCGACACGAACGGCCGCCACCGCTGGGCCCCCATTGCGCCGATCGCACGGGCCGAGGTCGACATCCGCCTCCCCGAATGCACGCGCTGGACGGGCCTCGCGTACGTCGACTCCAACTTCGGCGACGAGCCGCTCGAAGACGGCTTCTCCGGGTGGAGCTGGAGCCGCGCCACCACGCGGAGCCGCACGGTCGTGACGTACGACTCTGTTCGTCGAGATGGAACCCGTGATCTCATCCAGCACAGCTTCTGCGCCGACGGGCGCGCAGAGCCGCTCGAGCCGCTCGCCCCCGCGCGCGTTTCGCGCACGCTCTGGGGCATGGAGCGCCTCGTCCGGGTCGATCCGGGCACGTCCCCGCGGCTCGTGCGCACGCTCGAAGACACGCCCTTTTATGCGCGCTCGCAGCTCTCGGGCCGTTACCTCGGCGAACACGCGCATGGCGTGCACGAGGCGCTCTCGCTCGATCGGTTCCGAACCCCGGTGGTGCAGTTCATGCTGCCGTATCGGATGCGACGCGCCTCGTCATGACGCCGGACATCCCGAGCCTCCTCGGTTTCCTCCTCTTCGGCTGGTCCTTCGCCGTTGCCTCGACTTCGCTCGAGGCCGTCCGGCGCACGACCTTCGCCCCACGCGCCGCCCTGCGCGAAGGCGCCGAGGCGGCCGTCCGGAAGGAAAACCCCTCCGTCCTCGTGGTGCGCCCGTGCGCGGGCAGCGAGCCCTCGCTCGAACGTACGCTCGCCTCGCTCGTCCTCGCGAAGCGCTCCTTCGACGTCCGCTGCCGCTTCGCGATCGAGGAGGCGGCAGACCCCGCCTTGCCCGCGGCGCAGAGGGCCGCCGAGGCGCTCACGCGCGCCGGCATCGAGGCCGAGATCGTCTTCACTGGGAGCGGCGGACCGAACCGCAAGGCCGCGCAGCTCGCGGCCGCGGCCGAAGACGCCGACGTCCTCATCGTCACGGACAGCGACGTCGACCTCGCCGGCGTCGACCTCGATGCCCTCGTCGCGCCGCTCGTCTCTGCCTCGCCTGCGTGGGTCGCGTGGGCGCCGCCGGCCGAGCATGCGCCCCCGCGGACGCTCGGCGATCACGCCTCTGCGGCCGTCCTCGGCGCCTCGCTTCACGCCTTCCCGGTGCTCGCGTGGCTCGACCCGCGTGGCCTCGTCGGCAAGCTCTTCGCCATCCGCGCGAGCGCGCTCGCGGCGATCGGCGGCTTTGGCTCGCTCGTCGACTACCTCGGCGAGGACATGGAGATCGCGCGGCGCGTCCGTGAACAAGGCGGCTCGGTCGTGGCGGTGCCGATCGTCGCGCGTTCGCTCGCCCAGGGTCGATCGTGGGAGGCCGTCATCGCCCGCTTCTCCCGGTGGCTCACGGTGATCCGCGCGCAGCGCCCGCTCCTCTTGTGGAGCTATCCCGCGCTCTTCTTCGCCACCTGGCCCATCGTCCTGCTCGCGTCGGCGTTCGCCTTCGTCGTCCCGCAGGTCGCCCTCGGCGCGGCGCTGCTCGCGCTCCTCGCGCGCCTCGTCATCGCGCTCGTCGCCGCGCGCGCCGCGGGCCGCCCGGTCGGCCTCTTCTCCGCGCTGCGGGATGCCGTCCTCGCCGACGTCGTGCTCGCTTTCGCCTTTGCGCGAACCCTGCGATCTCGAACGGTCACCTGGCGTGATCGTGTCCTCGTCGTCGATCGCACCGGCCTTTTGCAAAAGCCCGGTGCCGTGAAGCCCTGAGCTCGAACGTACGTCCTCGTAACACCGTCGACACCTTGGCGGTGCGCACCACGGCAGCCGCGTGCTGTCGAGATTTTGGCGGATTTCGAGCGAAAAAGCGTGCAGGAGGCTGCGTTCTGCCCGCGAACGTTTCGTGGTATCGATGAGTCGCGGCGGGGGATGGTCGGTCGTCACCTCTTCGAAATCGTTCGAGGTCATATGAACCAGCCTCCCCATCCCGCGCGCCGCGAGGACTCCATCGGTCGTGACGTCGACCCGAGCACCCTGAGCGACGACACGATCCGGCGCACCGTCATCCTCCTGCAGCAGACGCAGGCGCTCGCCAAGGTCGGCGGCTGGGAGCTCGATTGCCGCTCGAACCAGCTCTTCTGGACCGAGGAAACCTACCGCATCCACGAGACGCCGCCGGGCTTCGCGCCGGAGCTCGACACCGCGATCAACTTCTACGCGCCCGAGTGGGTCCCGGCGATCTCGAAGGCGGTCGAGCGGTGCGCGGGGGCGGGCGAGCCGTTCGATCTCGAGCTCGAGATCGTCACCTACACGAAGCGCAAGCTCTGGGTGCGCGCGGCTGGCCACGCGCACATGGAGGACGGCAAGGTCGTTCGGATCTTCGGCGCCTTCCAGGACATCGACGATCAGAAGAAGCGCGAGCTCGAGCTCCAGGAGAAGCTCGCGATCATCGAGCAACAGCGCTCGACGATCCACTCCATGTCCGCGCCGATCATCCAGGTCTGGGACGGCGTGCTCGCGCTCCCCGTCGTGGGTCAGCTCGACGAGGCGCGCGCCGCGGACATCACCGAGCGGCTCCTCGAGCGCGTCGTCTCGCTCGCCGCGTCGCAGGTCATCCTCGACCTCACCGGCGTCGAGGCTGTCGACGACGCGACCGCCGATCACCTCCTGCGCATCATCCGCGCCACGACACTGCTTGGAGCTCAAAGCATCATCACGGGCGTCCGCCCCGCCGTGGCGCAGACGCTCGTCGCGCTCGGGGCCGATCTCACGAAGACGACGGTGCGGAGCAACCTGCGCGAGGCGATCAAGGCGGCGATGAAGTCACCTTCGGGGGAGCGTCCCCGGCGCTGAGCGGCGGCGCGGCCTTCGGCGCCCGCATCACCCACGGCCGCGTCATCGCGGCGAGCATGGCTTCGAGCACGCCGCCCACGCGTGACGGTGCTGCGCGAAACACCACCTCGAAGCTCTCCGCATCCTCGCCGCGCACCGCGCGATCGATCCGCAAAAGCTCCGCCTCCACCGCCTCCTCCTGCGCCACACGCCCCTTCGTCGTGTCCCGCTCGGCCGGCACGGGCTCGCCGAACGAGAGCCACAACGTCGGCCGTTCCGTCCCGCCGAACTCGTACCGGAGCCCCACCGGCACCGTGCACGCTTTGCGCGAGACCCGCGCGATCTCCGCCGAACCCGGCCGAAACCCGAGCGGCCTCTCCGTGATCGGCCGCTCCTGCCCTTGCGGATACACCCAGACGAGCTTGCCCGGCGTGTCGAGCAGCCGCGCCGCGTGCCGCATCACGAGCGCGCCGTCCGTGGGTTTGTCGAGGTCCACCCCGAACGCGCCGACGAGCGCGAAGAACGGCAGGCGCCTGAGGTTTTTCGCGTCCATCATCGCGTAGCCGTCCGTGCCGAGCAGGTGCGTCGAGACGTGCATCGCGACGAGCGGATCCCACCATGACGTGTGGTTCGACACGACGAGCAGCGGCGCCTCCCTCGCGAGCGCCCGCGCCCGATCGAGCCCCCGCGCGCGCACCTCGCCGAACGTCGCCTGGATCCGGGAGCGCGCATGGCCCGAGAACCAGGTGTTGAACCAGGACACCTTGCGTGCAGGGATCATCGCGAGATCTCAGCTCGCGCGCAGGCATCGACGAGGAACCGCACCTCCGGCAGCGGAGGCGGGTCGACCTTCGCATCCCACGCGGCGAGCGGAAGCGACGGCCTCGGCGTGGGCGCGACGAGCGCGCGCGAGAGCAGCCACAACTTGCGCCGGAGCGGCACGTAGGCGCGGCTCGTCACGGAGTCGAAGCCCGCGCGCGTGACCACGCGCCCGATGTCCGCGTAGATCAGGCTCGCCGCGCGGATCGAGGCCCGGCAGTCGCGCGGCAGCATCGCGATCCCGAGATCCGCGCGGGCATAAAGCACCGCCGCTTGCTGCAGAAGCCGCTCCACCACGCCGCCGAGCGCCGTGGTGAACATCGGCCGCGCGAGCCATTTCGACACGTCGATCTCGGCCTCTTCGAGCCACGCGAGCGGCAGGTACACGCGCCCGTTTCGCGCGTCCTCACCCACGTCGCGCGCGATGTTCGTGAGCTGCATGGCGACGCCGAGGTCACACGCGCGCGCGATCGCCTTTGGATCGCGCACACCCATGAGCACGCTCATGATCACACCGACCGTCGCGGCCACGCGCGCGCAGTAGGCGTGGAGCTCCGACAGCGTCTCGTACCGCCGCCCCTCAGCGTCCCAGGCGAACCCCTCGATGAGGCCCTCCATCACCTCGCGCGGCAGATCGTACGCGCGCGCCACATCCGAGAACGCCCGGTCGACCGGCGAGTCGTGCGGCTTGCCCTCGTACGCCGCGGCGAGCCGCGCTTTGAGCGCCTCCACGGCGCCCGGCTCGCTCGCTTGGTCCACCACGTCGTCGGCCACGCGGCAGAACGCGTAGACCGGCAGCATGGGCATGCGCACGCGCTTCGGCAGCAAGAGCGACGCGGCGAAGAAGCTCTTCGAGCCTTTCCGCAAGAGCTCGTGGCACGCGGCGATGTCACCTGCCGACGCCGCGCGCTTGGCCGACGAGGGGAGGAGCGGCGCGCCGAGGGTCATCGCATGTTCAATGGAGCGAGGCTGCATCGGGCACCACCCTGTCGAGCACCCGCGCCGAAGAGAGCACGCCTGGCAGACCCGCGCCTGGATGGGTCCCTGCGCCCACGATGTAGAGCCGCTCCACGTCCTCGCTCTCGTTGTGCGGGCGGAAAAACGCGCTCTGCGTCAGCACCGGCTCCATCCCGAACGCCGCGCCGCGGAACGAGAGCAGCCGGTCCTGGAACTCCTGCGGGTGCGTCACGCGCGACGCCACGATCTCCTTGTCGAGCCCGGGCATCAGCGTGGAAGCGAGGTAGTGCTCGACCCGCTTCCGGTAAGGCTCCGCCTCTTTCTCCCAGTTCGTCCCGCTCGCGAGGTTCGGCACGGGCGAGAGCACGTAAAACGTGTCGCAGCCCGTGGGCGCGAGCGACGGATCCGTCGCCGTCGGCCGGTGCAAATAGAGGCTGAAATCATCCGCGAGCACGTGCCTCTGGAAGATGTCGTCGAGCAGCCCCTCGTAGCGCGGGCCGAGGCAGATCGTGTGATGTGCGACGTTCTCGTACGTTCGTTTGGTCCCGAAGTACCAGACGAACAGCCCCATCGAGTATCGTTGCTTCTCCAAACGTTCGTTCGTCCAGCGCTTGCGGACGTTCTCGTCGACGAGATGGCGATAGGTCCAGGCCGAATCCGCGTTCGACACGACCACGTCCGCCTCGATCGTCTCGCCGCTCTGGAGAAGCACGCCGCGCGCTTTTCGCCCGGCGAGCAGGATTTGCTTCACCTCCGCGTTGCAGCGCACCTCGCCGCCCTGGCCCTCGATCAGGCGCACGAGCCCTTTCACGAGCGCGCCCGTGCCGCCCATCGGGAAATGCACGCCCCACTTGCGCTCGAGAAATGCGATCAGCGTGTAAATCGAGGTCGTCGAGAACGGGTTTCCCCCGACGAGCAGCGGGTGGAAGCTCATCACCTGCCGCAGCCGATCGTCCTTCACGTGCTTGGCGACGAGGTTGTAGACCGAGCGATAACTCTCGAGCTTCATCATGTCGGGGACGATCCTCGCCATGTCCCACCACGAGCCGAACGGCACATGGGCGAGCTCCTCGAAGCCCACCTTGAAGATCTCCTCGCTCGTGCGGAGAAACCGCTCGTACCCCGCCACGTCCCCCGGCGCGAGGCGCTCGACCTCCTTGCGCATCGCAGCAGCGTCGCCCGTGTAGTCGAACATGGCGCCGTCATGAAACCGAATACGGTAGAAGGGCGTGACCGGTCGCATGTCGATGTCGTCGCTCATGCGCCGGCCCGCGAGCGTCCACAGCTCCTCGAGCAGGAACGGCGCGGTGATGACCGTCGGCCCCGCGTCAAAGGTAAACCCGTTGATCCGGTGGACATAGGCTCGACCGCCCGGGGCATCGAGCTTCTCCAGCACCGTCACCCGGTAGCCGCGGGCGCCCAGGCGGACCGCCGCAGCCAGACCACCAAAACCGCTGCCGATGATGACCGCGTGAGGCTTGGGGGTTGAACCTTGCATGCGGACAGTATAAGGTCTGTATCAAGTTTGGAAAAGGTTTCTCTTGGTCGGTCCTCACGATCGGGGCGACCGTGGAGAGCGATCCGTTGAGCCTCTACCGAATCCGCACCGTCTCGGAACTGACAGGCGTGAGCTCTGCGACGCTGCGCGCCTGGGAGCGTCGTTACGGCGTCCCCGCGCCGTCGCGTACGCCCTCCGCCTACCGGCTCTACAGCGACGAAGATGTCGCGCTCATCCTCAAGATGCGCGACCTCGTCAAGGCGGGCATGGCGCCGGCCGAATCCGCGCGCCTCCTGCTCAGCGAGCCCGCGAACGTCGTCGCGCCCGCCGTGCCTTCGCCCGGCCTGGCGACCCTCGACACCGATCCCTTCACCGCCGCGAGTGATCGGATCGTCGAGGCCACGCGCCGCTTCGACCCCGACGCGCTCGAGGAAGAGGTTTCGAAGACCCTCACCCTCGGCCCCGCCGTGGCGATCTTCGAACGCACGATCGGCCCTGCGCTGCGCGAGATCGGTGACCTCTGGCACGCGGGCGCGATCACCGTCGCGCAGGAGCACCTCGCCTCCAACGTGCTCGGCGGCACCCTCATCCACCTCTTGCGCCTCGCGCAGCCCGCGGACGCCACGCGCCGCATTGCCCTCGCTTGTTTCGCCGACGAGGACCACGTCCTCGGCCTGTACGGCGTCGGCCTGCGCTTCGCTTCGTGGGGCTTCCGCACGCTCATGCTCGGCGCGCGCACGCCGCCGCCGGCCATCTCGCGTGTCGTCGACTCGCTCGCGCCCGACCTCGTTGGCCTCAGCGTCACCATCGCGCCGCCGCCGCCGCGCGCGCGGGAGCTCGTCGACGCGTATGCCGACGCTTGCCGCGGCGCTGCGTGGCTCGTCGGCGGCGACGGCTCGGAGGCCATGCGCCCGTGGATCGAGGATCGCGGCGGCATCTGCGTCGGCCGCGACCTCGCGGCGGCGCGGCAGACGATCGAGCGCGTCGTGGCGGCGCAGAAGCGCAAGCGTTCGCCGCGGGCGAGCAAGGAATGATCGCGTGGTGACGTTCAGCCTTCGACCTGGGCGCCGAGCAGCTCGATGAGCTTCTTCCGGTCGGTGGCGCCGAGCGCGCCCGAGCCGGCGAAGAGCACGCGCCCGTCTTTGCCGACGAGGATCACGTTGCTCACGCCCTTGCGAATGCCGTAAGCCTTCCGGAACGAGCCGTCCCAGTCGCAATAAATCGTGGTCTTCTGCTTTTTCGACTCCTCGCGAATCGCGTCCTTCACGAAGCCTTTCGCGGGCCACCAGTCGTAGCCGCTCACGTCCGCGACCGCGGCGAGCGCGATCCTTTGCTTGTACTTGTCGCCCTGGGCGAGCTTCGACAGGTCGTCCTTGAGCGGCTGGTTCTGCGCCGCGGAGTCCTTGTCTTCGTATACGATGAGGATCGGCTTGCCCTTGAGAGAGCTCATCTGCAGCGCGCGACCGTCGGCGTCCTCCAACCGGGCATTGGGGGCTTCGGCGCCTTCCTTGGGCAGGGCAAGGGAGACGCCGGGCACGAGCGCGGCCGCGAGGGCGGCCGCCGTCATGAACTTCGAAGCTTTTCCCCTGGAACGCATCGCCGATTCCTCCGCGTAGCACGCCTCAAGGCTGTACACGCTTTGTACAAGGTTCGACGTGGAAGTCAACCTTTGTTTCGTGTCGAAGCGGTAGGGCCTCGGGCTTGCCGGACCTGGTCTTGACAGCGGCCGACCCGTGTAGAGATTGCACCGCGTCCCCGGACCCGAGTGGTGGACGAGAATCGAGAACGATTCTCCGCCCTTGGGGATGGGTTTACCAGACGGGCCCGGGAGGGCGTCCGCGGTATGGGCATGGTTCGCCCTGCCGGCGGCGCTCGGGGTCCGTGGGGGCGGAGCCACGCCCCACGAGGGCATACGGAGGCGAACCATGTTGATGCGATTCGGCGACGTGAACAGGACCTTTGCCGCGATGGATGAGCTTCGCCGGAGGATGGACCGGCTGTTCGACGAGTACGATTCGCGCGGAGGCGCCTGGCCGCGATCTTCTTTCTTCTTCGAGCCCTTCGAGGCCGGGCTTGCGTCGCGCACGGTCGCGACGTGGCCGCGGCTCTCCGTGTACGACAAGGGCGACGCGCTGGTCATCGCGGCCGATGTTCCCGGAATGAAAGAATCGGACATCAAGCTGGAGATCGATCAGGACGTGCTCACGCTCTCCGGCGAGCGGAAGGCGGATGTCCCGGAGGGGTATGCGATCCACAAGAAGGAGCGCGTCCCCGTGAAATTCTCGCGCAGCGTCGCCTTGCCTTGCAAGGTCGATGCGGAGAAGGCGAGCGCGGTGCTGAAGGACGGCGTTCTCACGCTGACGCTCACGAAGTCGCCCGAGGCGCAGCCCCGGAAGATCGCTGTGAAATCGGCCTCGTGAAATGGATTCTGGAAGGAAAAGGAGAGAGCAGCCATGAACGCGCAGATCAACCGTGACGAGCGGGAGAACCAGGCCGAGACGCTGGAGACGCGGCGTGGCGTCGTGCCCGCGGTCGATATCTTCGAGAACAAGACCGAGCTCTTGATCGTCGCCGACCTGCCCGGCGTCGGCCCCAACGATATCGCGGTGCGCCTCGACAAGAACGAGCTCACGATTGCGGGCAAGCGAGCGAGCGCGCCGGAGGGGAGCGCCCTCGCCGTCGAGGGCCGCCCCGGGGATTTTACGCGCACCTTCCTGGTCCCGCAGGGCATCGTGGCCGACGGGATCTCGGCCGAGGTGACCCAGGGCGTCCTCAAGGTCCGCCTGCCCAAGGTATCCGCGCAGAAGCCCAGGCAAATCACGGTCAAGGCGAGCTGATTCGCGAGATCGGCTTCCGCTCCGCCCGGCGGTGGGCGTATTCTCGACCGTATGCGCCGCCGTCTTGCCCGCATCGCCCTCCTTGTCCTCGCTCAGACCCTCGCGAGCTGCGGCCCGGGACCCACGATCGTCACGGGCCCGCAGTCCGCGGAGTTCGGCGGCGCTTCCGACGGGAATACGCGCGCCCCCGGGGACCTCGCGATCGTCCCCGTGCGCTGGGAGGAGCAGCCGACGCAATCGCTCGAGGTCGCGGGGGGCGATCGCAGCGGCGCGCCCGTCTCGCTCACCTCGCCCGACGGCGTCGGCCTCGTGATCACTTCGCTCGAAGTTGCGGCCGCCGTCGAAGATCCGCTCGCGTTCACCGAGCTGCATTTCACCTTCAAGAACCCCGAGCCTCGCACCATCGAGGGCCGCTTCGAGCTGGTCCTGCCGCCCGGGGCCACGATCAGCCGGTTCGCCATGAAAAACGCGGACGGCTGGAAGGAGGGTGAAGTCGTCGAGCTCAAGGCGGCGCGCGTCGCCTACGAAGATTTCCTCCACCGCAGGGCCGACCCGGCGCTGCTCGAAAAGCAGGCCGGCAACCGTTTTCAGGCCCGCGTGTTTCCCATTCCGGCCTCGGGCGAGAAGGAGATCATCGTCTCCTACTCGCAGTCGCTCGCCTCGCGCGCCGACCCCTACCGCGCTTATCTTCGGGGCCTGCCGCGCATGGGCACATTCGACATGCGCGTCATCGAGCGCCGCCGCGGGGACAAGGGCGAGCCCGTGCGTCGCATTCACTCCTTCAAGCAGGCCGATTTCGCCCCGGACCGTGATTTCGTGCTCCCGCTCGCGGCCGGCGCGAAGGCCGTCGGCCTGCGCCACGAGGAGCTCGCGGTCGCGCGGGTCACGCCCCTTGCGGAGAATCGCCCCGAGCCGGTCCGGGATCTCCTCGTCCTGCTCGACACGAGCGCCTCGCGCGCGCTCGACCTCGCCACGCAGGCCGAGCGCCTCGCCGCGCTCCTCGCGGCCCTGCCGGACGAGCCGGGCAGCGACATGCCGATTGCCGTCGCCTGCTTCGATCAAGGGCTCGAACCCGTGTACACGGGGCCCAAAAAGGGGTTCGGCCGCAAGGAGATCGAGGCCATTCTGCAGAGAAAGGCGCTCGGCGCCTCCGACCTCGGGCTCGCGCTGGAGAGCGCGGCGGGGTACGCGAAAAAGCAGGGCGGCCGCTTCACCCGCGCCTTGCTCCTCACGGACGGCATTCCCACGGCCGGGCCCACGACGCCCGGCGAGATCACGCCCGAGCTCCAGCAATTGCGAGACGCCGGCATTCGCAGGCTCGACGCCATCGTGGCCGGCGGCATCCGTGACGAGGCGCTCCTCCGCAGGCTCACGACGGGCACGTTCCCGCAGGACGGCGTCGTCCTCGACGCGGCGGAGAGCCCACGCGTGCTCGCCGATCGGCTCGGCCGCGCCACCGTCTCGGGCCTCGAGGTGCGGGTGCCCGGCGCGAAATGGGTGTACCCGGAAAAACTCGACGCCGTCCAGCCCGGCGACGAGGCGCTCGTGTATGCGGAGATCCCGCCGAGCTCGCCGTTCGAGGTCGAGGTCAAGGGGCCTTCCGGCACGGCGCGGACGAAGGTCGAAACGGAGTTCGCCGAGCGCCCGCTGCTCGAACGCGCGGCGACGCGGGCGAAAATCGAACGTCTCTCCCTCGAAATGGAGACGGCGCCGGACGATGCCCGGCGCGCCGCGATCGGGCGCGAGATCGTCTCGCTCTCGACGCGCTTCCGGGTGCTCTCCGACCTCACGGCGCTGCTCGTCCTGGAGACCGAGAACGATTACGCTCGTTTTGGTATCGACCGGACCGCGCTCGCGGACATCCTCGTGGTCGGCCGCTCGGGCGTCGAGCTGCAAAGCCGCAAAGGCGGCCCCGTCACCGTGGCCACGTCCCCGGACGAACCACCGAAGGTGGCCGAGCAAAAGAACCAGACAGAGGGGGCGGAAAAAAAGAAGGATACCGGCGCCCCGTCCGCCGAGCCCTCCGCGGCGCCGGCGGCCGACGCGCCTCCTCCTCCCCCGCAATCGGAAACCCTTTCGCGGGACGAGCTCGCGCGGGAGGCGAAACCCGAACCCGCCGAGGCCGAGCCGTCCCCGTCCCCGCGCCCCGCGAGCCCGCCCCGCGCGGCCGCGAAGGCCGCTCCGTCGGCGGCCACGGGCGCATCCCGCCCCCGCAGCATCGAGGCCGATTCGATCCTGAATCCCTTCGACGACAGGCCGAGCCCCCGGCGCCCGCCGTCATGGCGGCGGCCGCCCCCGCCTCCGCCGCCGAGCGAATTCGAGAACGACGAGGACGACGATTCGAGTGATTCCGGCGTCCTGCCCTACGAGGGCAAATTCGCCGAGGTCATGAGCCTGATCCAGTCGAAGAAACACGCCGAAGCGCTGGCCCTCGCCGGTGCGTGGCGCGAGGCCGAGCCGGGCGACGCGCTCGCGCTCGTCGCGCTCGGCGAGTCGTTCGAGGGCCTTGGCAACCTCCCCCAGGCCGCGCGTGCTTATGGCTCGATCATCGACCTCTTCCCGTCCCGCGCCGACCTCCGCCGTTTCGCCGGCGCGCGGCTCGAACGAATTGGCCCTCGCGCCGACGGCGTCCCCTTCCTCGTCGTCGACACCTATGAAAAGGCCGTCGCGTCGCGCCCCGATCATCCCTCCGGACACCGGCTCCTCGCGTATGCGCTCGCCCGCGCCGGAAAATTCGCCGAGGCTTTCGAGATCATCACCGCCGCATTCGCGCGCCGTTATCCGAGCGGCCGCTTTGCCGGCATTCGCCGCGTCCTCGCCGACGATGTCGGCATCCTCGCCGCCGCGCTCATCCGCGCCAAACCCGAGCGCCGCGCCGAGGTCCAGAAAACCTTGGGCGCGCTCGGCGTCCCCCTCGCCACGCGCCCCTCGCTTCGGTTTGTCCTCACGTGGGAGACCGACGCGAACGACGTCGATTTCCACATTCGCGACAGCCGCCGCGGCCACGCCTATTACAGCCACCGAAAGCTCCGCTCCGGCGGCGAGCTCTTCGCCGACGTCACCACGGGCTATGGCCCCGAATGCTTCGCCATCGACGGTCGCGCTGTGGCCTACCCGTATCGCCTGCAGGCCCATTACTATTCGAAGGGTCCGATGGGCTACGGCATGGGCAAGCTCCAGATCGTCGAGCACGACGGAAATGGAGAGATCCGGCTCGAAGAGCGGCCTTTCGTGGTCATGACCGACCGCGCATTCGTGGATCTCGGGGTGGTCACCGGCAAGCTGCCGGCGCCGCGCTGACATCCCGGACGGCGCTCGCGTGACTGTTCAGAGGAGCGCGCGAATCTGCTCGTCGAGGGATCCCGCGCCGACCACGAACGCGCGACGCAGCCGCTCGGCCGGCTTCACGTCCGGTGTCCTCCCGCATGCGGCTTGCGCCTCGCGCAGAAGACGTTTTTCGGCGCTCGTGAAGCGGCCGTCGATGATCGCCGCCGCGTGCAGGACCTGCAGCGCCATTCGTTGCTCCGCATGCGGCAGGCGCGAAAGCACGTCGAGGAACACGCGTGAATCATCGATGCCCTCCGGCAGCGGATCGTCCACGCGCCGCAAGACCTCGACGAGCACCGCATGCAGATTCGGGTGCAGATCTTCCGTTCGCACGATCGCGCTCGCCACCGCGCGCACGAGCGCGAGCCGCCCCTCGGCCGAGAGCGCGATTCCCTGATCGAAGATCGCGCCCACGAGCTCGCGCGCGGCCGACGGGCCCATCACACGAATCTTCGCCTCGCGCAGCACGATCCAGCAAACGATCCCGTTCCACGCGGCCGTACCGGGCACCGCGACGAACGGCAGCCACGTGCGCACGAGCGCGCGGCCCGCGAGGCGACGGACGAGCACCTTCACCGCGAAATTGGTGACGCTCACCTTCAGCTTGTAGAGCAGCGATGCGACCGCCAATTTGATCTTCGACGCCTCGCGCCGCGGATCGACCCCGAACACGCGCTCCGTCGGGTTTGGCAATTCGAGCGCCGCGCGCGCGAGCGCCGTGGCCACGGCCGTGCCGTCGCCGCTCGCCTCGGTCGCGAACGGATCGAGCCCCGCGGCGCGGGAGAGCTGGTGCACGGCACGCAGCGAATCCCAATAAAGATACAGAATCTCCGCCACGGACGCGACGATCGTCACCCCGCCGACGAGCGCCCAGTATCGCGCGGCCGCGCCTACGCTCGCGTGCTCGGCGCCGAAGAGCCGCTCCGCGAGCACCTCCGCGCCCGCCGCGAGCGCCGCGCTCACCGCGCCTGCGACGCACGCGCGGATCACGGCGCCGCGCACCACGACCGAGAGATGCCGACGCTCCTCGGCGTTCAGCACGCTCACGGCGTCGGCGGCGGCGACGCGCGGCAAGGATGCCGAGAGCCGGCGGAAATAAAGCACCCCGAGCCGCTCGAGCAGCGGCGCTTTCGCCTCCACGTTCGCTGCCGGATCCGTCCCGCTCGCGCTGACCATGCGACGCCCGACGATACACGAATGGCCCTTGACGTGCGGCGGATCTTTGCGTTTGCTCGGCGAGCGGGGCGAGCCCCGTGGTCATCGGACCTCGAAAGGAGAAAGCGCGTGGGCGTCGTCACGTTCGACAAGAACGGGGAGAAGGTGAATCTCGGCGCGATCAGCGAGTCGCCGCCCGGCGGGGTGACGCGCGAGGAGGCGGCGCGCGAGCTCGGGGAGCTCGGCGAAGAGCTTTTCGAGCTACAGGATCTCCTCTGGGGCGCGCGCACGCATTCGGTGCTCGTCGTCTTGCAGGGGCGCGACACCGCGGGCAAGGACGGCGCGATCAAGAACGTCGTGGGCCTGCTCAATCCGCGCGGCGTGCACGTCACCTCGTTCGGCGTGCCCACGGAGGAGGAGCGCGAGCACGATTTCCTCTGGCGCATCCACCGCCAAACGCCGCGCAGGGGCGAGTTCTCGATCTTCAACCGCTCCCATTACGAAGACGTGCTCGTCGTGCGCGTCCACGACCTCGTCCCCCGCGAGGTCTGGGGCGAGCGATTCGGCCACATCCGCGATTTCGAGGAGCTGCTCTGCGAGCACGGCACGATCGTGCTCAAGTTTTTCCTGCACATCAGCAAGGACGAGCAGAAAAAGCGCCTCCTCGAGCGCGAAGAGGACCCGCGCACCGCCTGGAAGCTGAACCCCGGCGACTGGCAGGAGCGCGAGAAGTGGAACGAGTACACCGAGGCCTACGAGGACGCCATCTCGCGCACCGCGACGAAGCGCGCCCCGTGGACGATCGTGCCCGCGGACACGAAATGGTACCGGAACCTGGTCATCGCCCGCGAGCTCGTGCAGACGCTCCGGCCCTATCGAAGGGTTTGGCAGAACAAACTGGATGAGATCGGCAAGGAGCGCAAAGCCGAGCTCGACGCCTACCGGGCGCGCAAAACCTGACCGAGGCGCCTTGCCATGCGAACGATGATCCTGTGCTCGGCTTGCAAGCGGCACGTCTTTTCGTCCGAGCCCTCGTGTCCGTTCTGTGGCCTCGAGCTCGATCCCGCCGCGCGGAAATCGAAAACGCCCGCCCTTTCCCCGGAGATGTCGCGCGCGCAGCGATATGCGCTCGGCGCGGCCATGGCCATGACCCTCGCGGGCACGGCCTGCAAAACCGAGGATTCGCCCGCGGTCGAGCCCGAATCCGCCGAGAATGCCACGGCGAGCGCCGCGCCCCTCGCCCCGCCTGAACCGCCGCGGCCCACGCCGCAGCCCGAGGACCGGGCACGCGAGGCCCCGCCGCCCCCGAGCCCTTTCCTCGTCGGGGCTCCGACGAACGACCCGCCCCCCTTGCCCGAATTACCCCAGCGCGTGGACGTCGCGCCCGCGGATGCCGGCGCCCTGGACGCAGGCCGAACCGTCGCCCGCAAACCCCCTCCGCCGCCTCCTCCTCCCCTCGACGACCCGCCCGACGGCTGGCGACGCAATCACCGCTGCATCCGCACCCCCAATGGAGGAATGAATTGTCCGCCTTACGGATGCGTTTTTCCGGACGAAGCCTGCGACACGTTCCGGGTTTGATCCGTCTCAAGCCCGCGGCTTCGCGAACAGATCCTTGATGAAATCGAGCACCGTGAGGTTCTTGTAATCACGGAACTCGCCCGCGTCGAAATACGCGCCGCCGCACGTCGAGCACGTCTCGTACCAGAGGTGCGGCTGCGCCGGGTCGACCATGCGTATGAGCGGATTGCCGTCGCGTGGACAGCGCACGTACGGGATCGTGTTGTTTTTCCGCCCGGTCTTCGGATCACCCGAATCGATGATCTCCGAGCCTCGCATCGATTTCAGCCGCTCGTTCTCGCGGCTGTCGAACCAGAGGCCTTTGCAGGCCGTGCAGCGATCGACCTCGATGTCCTCGAACACCACGATCTCCATCGCCGCTTTGCATTTGGGACAGTTCACGGTCGTTTTCCTCTCGGCTCGTACGAGCGAAATCCTCTTCGGCGCGCGCGTCGCGCCCCGATGAACCCAAGGGCGACGAGGGCCGCCCCAAAAACGCTGGCCTCGCCGCCCGTTCCCCCGCGCGCGACGCCACATGCACAATCGCCCAGCGGCTCGGTCGCCGGGACGTCCCCGGGCGGCACGCCCGCGTCCACGGGCCCTCCGCCGGCTCCACCGCCGCCAGCACCGGCGCCATCGCAGGACATCGCATTCAGCGTCATTTGCATGATCGGCCAACGTGGCTCGCAGGTCGAGCGGGTTGCGCTGCCTGCGGGGCAGGGGAGCGGGCCGCACAGATCCGCGAGGCGCGAGATCACGCCGAACGTCGAGCCCGCGGTCACGGACAAACCCACGGAAAACCCGTCGAGCGCCTCCTCGGTGCACGCATACACGCCCGCCTCCGCCCAGCGCAGGCACCGCGCGTGCAATCGAGAGACCTGCTCGAACGCCCACGCGGGCGCAGGCGTTCGCCAGATGCCGTCCTTTTCGCCGCCCACGACGAGCGCTTTGCCGTCGGGCGACAGGGAAAAACCCAGCAGTGCTCCTTCCCCGACGAAAAGCTCCTCCCACGTCTTCGCGCCGTCCGCCGAATGGAGCAGCCTTCCTGGCGCGCCGTCGAGTCGCACGTACACGCGGTTCGCGTCCGCTGGATCGACTGCGCCGATGAAAGGCCCGTGCGTGTCGTCGCTCCCGGGCACCGGCGTGACCTCGTGGGTTTTCCCGCCGTCCGTGGAGCGGAGCACGACGCCCATCGGCATGGCCCCGCCGAGCACGCCGCTCACGTATACGACCGCAGGATCCGGCGTGAGATCGACCGTCAACCCGCGCAGATTGTCGGGGAAAACCGCATCTGCGTCCGTGAACGACGCCCCGCCGTCCTCGGTCCAGAAAAGCCTCGTCTCGAAGCCCGAACCGAGCGGTGAGGATGTGAGCACCACGGCGCGGGCCGGGTTTGTCTTGTCCACCGCGAGGTCGACGACGAGCTTCCCTTCGAGCGCGCCCACCCGCGAAAAGCCGCACCCGTCCGGTGTCGAGACCGAGAGCCCATCGGGCAAACCCACGAGCAGCGCGCTGCCTGCGGTGATGCCGATCGGCGGGTCCCAGATTCCCGCGAACGACATCGCCTCCTCGCACACCCACGACCAGCGCGCGCCCCCGTCCGTGCTCACGACGAGCCCGTACGTCGCGCGCAGGACCACGTGCGCCGGATCCATCGGATCGACCTCCACGTGTCCGGCCGAAGGAAATCGACCATTTCCGAATGCCGCGCCCGAAGTCAGCACGAGGACAGCGAGAGCCGCGAGGCCTCCGAGGCGCCTCATGGCAAACAATGCCCCTGGAAGCAGGAAAAACCGGGGACGCAGTCGACGTTCGTCACGCAATGGCCGCCCTCGGGGCATTTCTTCGCGCAGGGGCCGCCGCAATCCGGGTCGGTTTCGCCGCCGTTCTGGTAGCCGTCGGTGCAGGTCGGCTTGCACGTGAGCTTCTCGGGATCACATACGCCGCCCTTGCAATCGGCGTCGACGAGGCACGGGTAAAACGGCGGGCACTTCACCTCGCACGAGCCGCCGCAGTCGTAGCTCGTCTCGTCGCCGTTGTGCTCGCCGTCGAAGCAGGAAGGCGTGGAGCAGACGGCGCTGCCCACCGGGCCTTCGCAGATCTTGCTCGCGCAATCGACGCCATTCACGCAAGGCGCGCCCGGCGCGCATCCGCTCGGGCAAACCGCACCGCAATCGATCCCCGCCTCGTTCCCATTCTGCACGCCGTCCGCGCACGTGGGCCCCGCGCACGCTCCCTGCACGCACGACGCGCTGTCGCAATCGATCCCGCCCTCGCAAGCCGAACCCAGCCCGCATTTCTTGCAGTCCGGCCCGCCGCAATCGACGCCCGTCTCGGCCCCGTTCTTCGCCCCGTCCGAGCATGTGGGGATCGCCGCGCAGACGCTGGCCTCGCAGAACCCGGAGACACAATCCGCGTCGATCTCGCAGGCCACGCCGAGCGGGCACGCGGGACACGTCGGCCCGCCGCAATCCGCGCCCGTCTCCGCGCCGTTTTTCGCCCCGTCCGTGCACGTCGGCGCGCAGATGTCCGCTTCGCAGAGACCGCCCGCGCAATCGCTGTCCGCGCCGCAACCCGCGCCCGTCCCGCAATCCGCGACGCACGAGCCGCCGCAATCGACGTCCGTCTCGTCGCCGTTTTCGATCGCGTCGCTGCATGTCGGCGGAATGCACGTCCGATCCGGCCCGCACTTGCCGCTCGCGCAATGCACGCCGGACGTGCACGCCACGCAATTCCCTTTGCCGTCACACGCGGCCCCGCCGCCCTCGTCGCAGGGCGCTCCGATCGGCTGGTTGTCGAAGCCGCAGCGGCCGTCCTCGAAGCACCGCGGCTCACCGCACGCGGAGGCGAGCCCCGGACAATCCGCGTCGCTCGTGCACGAAGGCGCGCCACCCGCGCCGCCTTGCCCGCCCGCGCCGCCCGCGCCCGTGGACGCGGACGAAGACGACGCGGAGGACGACGACGACGCGGAGGACGACGACGACGCGGACGAAGCTTGTTCTTGTTGGATCCGACGTTCGTCGACGTCGGCGAGGAGGACACACCCCGCGAGGGGCGCGAGCGTCACGAACGCGAGCTTGGGCGCCTCCCGGACGAACGAAGCGAGGCGCGCCGGGGGGATCATCGAGTCCCCCCGAGGATTACCACGACTTCACGTGGCGCCGCTCCTTGATCTCCTGCGACAGCATCTCGACGAAGCCCGCGAGCGGCATCGCCTTCTGCTCCTTGATGCCGTACCTGCGCACGGTCACCGTCTGCTCCGTCTCTTCCTTGCCGCCGACGACGAGCAGGATCGGCACTTTGCGCGTCGCGCCTTCCTGGATCTTCTTGCCCATCGTGGCCGAGCTCGTGTCGAGCTCCACGCGCACGAGATCCTCGCGGAGCAGCGCCTCGATCTTCTTGCCGTACGCGAGGAACTTGTCGCTCACGGGGATGATCACGACCTGTACGGGCGCGAGCCACGTCGGGAACGCGCCGCCGAAGTGCTCGATGAGGAACGCGATGAAGCGCTCGTGCGTGCCCATCGGCGCGCGATGGATGCAGTACGGCGTCTTCTCCTTGCCGTCCTTGTCCGTGTACGCGAGCCCGAAGCGCGACGGGACCGCGAAATCGAGCTGATTCGTGGAGAGCGTGAACTCGCGGCCCGTCACCGTGACGAACTGGAAATCCACCTTCGGCCCGTAAAACGCAGCTTCGCCGGGCGAGAGCTTGTAGTTCGCCCCCATCTCCTCGAGCGCCTCGGTCACGAGCCGCTCCGAGAGCGCCCAGTTCTCCGGATCGTCGACGTACTTCGACCCGCGCTTCGGATCCGCCGGATCCCAGAGCGACAGGCGCATGAAGTAGTTCGTCAGTCCAAACAGCGAATAGTACCGCTCATGGAGCTGCATGACCGCCTGGAACTCCTCCTTGAGCTGCTCGGGCGTCACGTAGATGTGCGCGTCGTTCATCGTCATGCCGCGCACGCGCGTGAGGCCCTGGAGCGCGCCCGCGCGCTCGAAGCGGTAGACCGAGCCGTACTCGGTGTAGCGCAGCGGCAGATCGCGGTACGAGTGCTTCTCCGAGGCGAACACCATGTGGTGGTGCGGGCAGTTCATGGGCTTCAGGTAGTACGCCTCCTCGGGCCCACCCGCGCCGCGCCCTTCCTCTTCGAGCACCATCGGCGGGTACATGCCGTCCTCGTAGAGCGGGATGTGGCCCGAGGTCTCGTAGATGCCGCGCTTCGTGATGTGCGGCGTCGCGACCTTCTTGTAGCCCGCGCGGAACTCCATCTCGTGCGCGAGCTTCTCGAGCTCGTGCCGGATCGCCGCGCCGTTCGGCAGCCAGAGCGGCAGGCCCTTGCCGATCTCGTCGCGGATCGCGTAGATGCGCAGCTCCGCCCCGAGCTTGCGGTGATCGCGCTGCCTGGCCTGCTCCACGGCCGTGACGTACTCGTCGAGCTCCGCCTTCGTGTTGAACGCGTAGCCGTAGATCCGCGTCATCATCGCGTTGCGCTCGTCGCCACGCCAGTACGCGCCCGCGAGCGAGTGCAGCTTGAAGGCGTCCGCCGGAATGTCGCTCGTCTTCGACACGTGCGGCCCTTCGCACATGTCGACGAAGCCACCGTTGGTGTAGAAACTAATTTCGCGGTGGCCCTTCTTGTTCGCGAGCTCCCGCGCGTACTCGGCCTTGAAGGGCTCGCCCATCTGGCCTTCGATGCGCGTGAGGGCCGCGTCGAGGGGCAGGTCCTCGTGCGAGAACGTCTGCGCCGCCGCGATGATCTCGCGCATCTTCCCCTCGATCGCGGGCAGCTCCGCGTCGCTCAGCGGCTTCGGCAGGATGAAGTCGTAGTAGAAGCCGTCGTCGATCGCCGGACCGAACCCGAGCTTCGTCCCCGGGTAGAGCGTCTGGACCGCCTGCGCCATGACGTGAGCGAGCGAGTGGCGGATGCGAAACAGCTTCTCGTCCTGGGGTTTTTCTTCGATGACGGGCATGGCTCGGATCTCTCGGTTGGGCTCGGCCTGTCCACCGGCCGAGCCCTCTCGGTCGAGGTCCCGGCCAGCACAAAGCTCTTGGTTTGGGGCGCAGAACGTGAGCCACCGCGGCCCCGAAAGCAAGCGACGTCCGCCCGCGCTGGCCTGCTCCGGGTCGGAAAAACGCCCGGGGGAGCGCAAGCCGAGGTTGCCTCCGGGGGGCCACCTCGCTACCTTCCGCGCGCTTTACGGTGCGGTGCGCCCCGGGCGCACACTTTCGAGGAGCAGTGAAGGCATGAGCGGCCACTCCAAATGGGCCACGATCAAGCGCAAGAAGGGCGCGCTCGACGCGAAGCGCGGCAAGCTCTTCACGAAGCTGATCAAGGAGATCACCGTCGCGGCGCGCATGGGCGGGGGCAACGTCGACGGCAACCCGCGCCTGCGCAAGGCGGTCACGGACGCGCGCAGCCAGGCGATGCCCGCCGACACGATCAAGCGGGCGATCCAGCGCGGCACCGGCGAGATCGAGGGCGTGAACTACGAGGAGATCGTCTACGAGGGCACGGGCCCCGGTGGCACGCTCTTCATCGTCGACGTGATGACGGACAACAAGAACCGCACCGTCGCCGAGATCCGCAAGGTGTTCGAGAAGAGCAACGGCCAGATGAGTTCGGGAGGCTCGGCGGCGTGGGCCTTCGATCGCAAGGGCGTCATCACGCTCGCGAAGGACGCGGCGAACGAGGACCAGCTCATGGAGATCGCCGTGGGCGCGGGCGCCGACGACTACTCCGACCAGGGCGAGGAGTGGCAGGTGACGTGCGCCATCGAGGCCACGGACCCGGTCGTGAAGGCGCTCGAGGACGCGAAGATCGCGGTCAAGTCGAGCGGCCCTGCGTACGTCCCGAAGAACAAGAAGCAGGTCGAGGGGCGTGACGCGGAGCTCTGCCTGAACCTCTTCGACGCGCTCGACGATCACGACGACGTGCAGAACGTCTACGCCGACTTCGACGTCTCCGAAGAAGAGCTCGCTCGCATCGCGGGCTGAGTCGAGTCCCGAGGGGGGACGCCTCGCGTCCCCCTCTCGAGGCGAGAGCGCTCTCGCGCTCTCGCGTCCTTCGTTCGTCGCCTGTCCATCGAGCAACATTCGGACTCGAACGAGCTCTGCAACGAGCCTGGGGAAGGACCGTCTTACGGGGTCGCCCGCGTGATCGCGTGGGCTTCGATCCAACGGTTCCTGATACCCTCTGCCTTCGCATGGAAGGAGACCCCATGGCTAACTTCGGCAAGCTCGTACTTTCGGTCCTCGCATTCCCTGCCTTGCTCCTTGCCTCCTCGCAGGCGCTCGCCATCGACACCCCTCCCGAGTGCGGGAAATTCGATTTCAACAAGAACGGCCTCGGCTGCGAAATCCGCGTGGAGGGCGGCTGCGAAGCCGACTGCACGTCGCTCCGGTTCACCGCCGGCTGCGAGGGCGGATGCACCGCGTCGGCGTCGACGTCGTGCACCGATAATTGCGGCGTGAGCTGCATCGCGGAGTGCGATCCGTCGAAGCTCGATTGCATTCAGGGCTGTCACGACGAATGCGAGCAGCCGTTCATCGCGGATTGCCAGGCGAAGCACTCCGATCGTGATTGCGTGACCGACGCGAAGGCGAGCTGCACCAGCCGTTGCCGCAGCCAGTGCCAGGTCCAGCCGAGCAACTGCATCGAGCACTGCGACACGTGCTGCACGGGCGCGTGCACGGCGAACATCAACATGGATTGCGACCTCGCCTGTTACGCGAAGCTCGAAGGCGGCTGCAGGGTGCAGTGCCAGGAGCCCACGGGCGCGCTCTTCTGCAACGACCAGTACGTGTTCGCCACCGACGTGAAGTCGTGCATCAACGCCCTCATCGAGCAGGGCCTCCAGGTCGACGTCTCGGCCCAGGCGCAGGGCGAGTGCACGATCACGCTTGGCGGCGCGGATTGCTCGGGCTCGGGCGAGGCGAGCGGCCTCGGCTGCTCGGCGTCGCCGGGACAAACCGAGTCGCCGTTCGCCATGACGGGCATCGCGCTCGGCCTCGCGGCCATGGGCATCTCGGCCGCGCGGCGTCGCAATCGCAAGAACGGCTGATTCACGCGTTCGATCGAAACGTGGCGAGAGGCGCTCGCGGGCCATCCGCGGGCGCCTTCGTGTTTCAGGGGCTCCAGATCGGGAACTCGAACACGCCCCACGTGAAGAGCGCGTGCGCGAAGAGCGCCGGCGGCAAGCGATCCATCCGCATCGCGAGCCGGCCCCACACAAGCGAATAAGCGACGCCCGCCGCGACGAGCAGCGGGTTCGGGCCCACGCGCGCATCGCCGAGCAGGAACATCGTCGGCAGGTGCGCCACGCCAAACAGCGCCGCCTGCAAAAGCCACGCGCGCAGCCACCCGAACGACGCGAGCAAGGCGCGCTGCACGAGACCCCGCCAGACGAGCTCCTCGAGGGCCGCCACCACGAAGACCGCCCCGCCGAGCAGGTGCCGCCCCTCCGCGGCCGGATCACCAAGCGTCGCGTAGACGTGCATGATCCACGCGGCCCGCGGCGACGGCGGCGAGGTCACGAGCAGGTGCACGCCCGTCGCCACGCCGTAAAGCACCGCCGCCACGATCGCGCCGACGGTCAGATCCCCGCCGCGCGGCCGGAGCTGCTCGTCGAGCTCGCCCCGCGCGCGCAGGCGCCACACCGTGAACGCCGCGAGCGCCGTGTACACGATCACGAGCGAGCCGATCATCCACGGCGTGCCCGCGTGCTCGTCCGAGAAGGCAAACCCCACGGCGAGCGCGGTCGCCGCGGTCACGCCGCCCGCGATGAAGAGCGCCTCCCGCTTCGACGTGGGCTCCTCGGCGACCTCCTCGCCTTCGTCGACCTCGTCCGGAACGTCGTCGTCCGAAGCCTCGCTCACCGGCACCTCTGCGCCACGCGATCGAGGATCCGATCGGCGAGATCCCGCTTCGACATCACCCCGAGCGCCTCCGCGTCGTTCGCCGTCACGATCGTCGCCCGGTTGTCCTCGCGGCCGAACGAATCCTGCGCGTGGTTCGCGACCACCATGTCCACGCGCTTCGCCTGCAGTTTGCCTCGCGCGTACGCCACGATCCCCGCGTCGTCGGCCGTCTCCACGGCGAACCCCACGAGCACGGGCCGCGTCCCCGTCCGCGCCGCGCCCACCTCCGCGAGCAGATCCGGGTTCGGGATGAGCTTGATCTCGAGCGCCTCCGCCGATCGCTTCCGCTTCGTCGCGCTTTGCTCGGCGGGCCGATAATCGGCCACCGCGGCCGACATGATCAGCGCGTCGGCGCGCCCGAGATCCGGGCCCATCGCCTCCCAGAGCGCCTCCTTCATCGCGAGCGCGCCCCGCACGTCGACCCGCGTCACGCCCCGCGGTGTTGCGAGCGCGACCGGCCCCGCGACGAGCGTCACCGACGCGCCTCGCGACGCCGCGCGCTCTGCGACCGCAAAACCCATCTTCCCCGTCGATCGGTTGCCGAGGAACCGCACCGGATCGAGATCCTCCACCGTCGGCCCCGCCGTCACCACGATCCGGATCCCCGCGAGATCCCGCGTTTCCACCGCCGCGAGCGCCGCGTGCGCGATCTCCGCGGGATCGGCCATCCGCCCCATGCCTCGTTCGCCCGAGGCCACCTCGCCCTCCACCGGACCGATGAGCGACACGCGCCCGTCTGCCGCGAGCGTCGCCACGTTCCGTTGTGTCGCCGGATGCCCCCACATGCGCGGATGCATCGCGGGCGCCGCGAGCACGGGCCCTCGCGCGCACAGCACGAGCGCCGTCAGCAGATCATCGGCGCGGCCTGCGGCGATCCGCGCGAGGAGGTCCGCCGTCGCCGGCACGATCAGCACGAGGTCCGCGGTGCGCCCGAGCTCGACGTGTTTTTCCCCGGGGTAGCCCGGATCGAACATCTCCTCGTGCACCGGCTCGCCCGTGATGCCGGCGAGCGTTTGAGCTCCCACGAACTCGCGCGCCGATCGGGTCAGCAGCGGGATCACGCGCGCTCCTGCTTTTTTCAGCAGCCGCGCGACCTCCACGGCCTTGTAGGCGGCGATGCTCCCGCTCACGGCGAGCACGATCGTGGGGGGGACGGACGAGGGAAGAGCGGCGAGCACGGGGCCGGAAAGGTTGCACGAAATGGGGCGAGCGTACATGCCCCCCGCCGCGGTAGGCTCCGGCCGTGTCCGACGCGCCCGAAACGACTTCGACATCCGCCGATCCACACGCCGCCCAGCAGGCGCGCAGGGACACGCTCGCGGCCGAAGCGGACGATCTCGCCCGCCGATCCGCGCGCCTCTCGGGTCTCCGCGGCCTTTTGTTTCTCGTGGCCCTCGGATCCCTCGGCTACGGGTTTTTCCGTTCGCTCCCGACGCTCGGCTGGGTCCTCGTCGCGCTCGGCTGGGCCGTCTTCATCGTCGTCGTCGCCGTGCACGGCGCGCTCGTCACGCGCGAGGCCGAGGTGCAGACGAGGCTCGGGATCGTGGACCGTTCGCTCGCTCGCCTCGCCGGCAAGTTGCCCGAGGCGCTCCCGAACGGGCCTGCGGCCGAGCCGGGCCATCCGTATGCGATCGACCTCGACGTCTTCGGATCCGCCTCGATCTTCCGCCTCCTCGACGAGACCCGCACCGCGCCGGGCACCACGACGCTCGCGCGCTGGATCGGCGAGCGCGCCTCGCCCACCGAGATCGCGGCGCGACAGGAAGCCGTGCGCGAGCTCGCGGGCCTGTCTGCGTTCCGTGAAGACCTCGCCACGCTCGGCGCCTCCGCGGGCACGCGCGGCCGCCCGACCGAACCGCTCGTCGCGTGGGCCGAGGCCGAGCCCGTGCTGCGCGAGGGTTGGCCTCGTACGCTCGTGCGCGCGGCGTTCGTCCTCGTGCCCCTCACGGTGGGCTTCTTTGCGCTCTCGCAAGGCCTCGGCAGCGCGCTGCCGCCGCTCCTCCGCCGGGCGTACCTCGTGCCGTTCGTCTTGCAGGTCGTCGTCCTCTTCGTCCTCAGCGCGAAGATCCAGCCCGTGCTCGCGCAAGCCTCGTCGAAGGAGGCTCCGTTCGGCCGCTACCGCGACCTCTTCGCGCGCATCGAGGCCGAACCGCTGCGCGCGCCGCGCCTCGTCTCGCTCCGCTCCGCCTTGCTCGGCGGTGACGACGGCGCCTCGGCTTGCCGCGAGCTCGCCACGTTCGAGCGTGTCCTCGGCTTCGTCGAGCTCCGGCACTCGGGGCTCGCGCATATGCTCCTGAACCTCTTCTTGCTCTGGGACGTCTTCTGCATCGCCGCGCTCGAGCGCTTCCGCCTGCGCGCGGGGCGCCACGTGCGTGGTTGGTTCACCTCGCTCGGCGAGATCGAGGCGCTCGCGAGCCTCGGCGCGTTCGCGTACGAGCATCCGACGTTCACGTTCCCCGTCGTCGAGGAGGGCCCGCCGTGCTTCGTGGCCGAGCGGCTCGGGCATCCGCTCATCCCGGAGCGCGCGCGGCGCGACAACGACCTCGCGATCGACGGCCCGGGCCGCGGGATGCTCGTCACTGGCTCCAACATGAGCGGCAAGAGCACGTGGCTCCGCTCGATGGGCCTCGCGGCCGTGCTCGCGCAGGCGGGGGCGCCCGTGTGCGCGCGATCCCTCCGCATGACGCCGCTCTCGGTGCGCACGAGCATGCGGATCAGCGACTCGCTCGAGCAGGGCGTCTCCCATTTTTATGCCGAGCTCGAGAAGCTCAAGTCCGTCGTCGACGCGGCGGATCACGGCGAGCCCGTCTTTTTCCTCCTCGACGAGGTCCTGCACGGAACGAACTCGCGCGAGCGTCACATCGGCGCGCGCGCCGTCGTCGTCCACCTCCTCGACAAGGGCGCGATCGGCGCCGTCACCTCGCACGACCTCGCGCTCGCGGACCTCGCGGAGCAGACGAGCGGCCGGGTCGAGAACGTGCATTTCGAGGAGCACGTCGAGGAGGGGAAGATGACGTTCGATTACGTGCTCCGGTCCGGCGTCGTCTCGACCACGAACGCGCTCAGGCTCATGCGGCTCGTGGGGATCAACGTCGCGCTCCCCGAGGCGTGACGACATTCGCCGCGGAGTTGATCCGAGGGGCCCGGATTCCGTAGAATACGCTTCCGCCTTTCCTCGCTCGGTCTCTGGGGCCGCGCCCCGAGGAGCTTCTCCATGCTCAGCCGAAGACGAACCTACCTGCGCCTCGCCGCCGTGGGGCTCGTCTCGCTCTTCGCCTCCGCGCTCCCCTCGGCCTGCGCGCTCGACGTGTACGGCACGTACGACCCCGACGCGCCGTGCACCGTCGGCGTGTCCGCGCCTTGTTACACGGGCCCGCTCGGCACGGCCGGCGTCGGGGCTTGCAAGCCGGGCACGCACGTTTGTCGTATCGATCGCACGTTCGGCGCGTGCCTCGGCGAGGTCGTCCCCCAAAAGGAGGACTGCTTCATGCCTGACGACGAGGATTGCGACGGCAAAGCTCGCGACGACGAGGAGTGCCTCTGCGCGCCCGGCGACACGTTGCCTTGCGAGACCGGGCAGCTCGGCGCGTGTGCGGAAGGCGCCCGCACGTGCACGCCCGACGGCTTCTCCTTCGGGCCCTGTCTTCCGTTCGTCTCGCCGGACCCCGAGGATTGTGCGACCGAGGCCGACGAGGATTGCGACGGCGCCACGCCCGGATGCACGGGAACCGTCGATTTTCTCGTCTCCCGCGGCGGCGCGAACGCGGACGTCGCATTCGCGGTCGCGACGAACGGAATCGTCCATGCGACGGCCGGCGTGATCGACGGCGACGTGACGTTCCGGACCGTGAACACCGGAACGTTTTACGTGGATCGGCGCGTCGCGAACCTCGACACGACGTGGAGCCTGGAAGTCCCTGCCATGGGCGGCCGTGCGGCGGCGCGTGGTGTCGCGGTCGCGGCCACGTCCGGGGACGTCATCGCGGCGGGTGAGTTCCAGGGCGCGATGGATTTCGGCAATGGCAAGACGATCACGAGCGCAGGCAATGGCGTCGATCCCTTCGTCGTCGCGGTGAGCGCGTCGGGCAACGTGCGCTGGGCGCGCGCGTTCGGGGACGAGCAAGTCCAGTTCGCGAATGCCGTCGCGGCCGGGCCGGACGGCTGGATTGCCGTCGCGGGCGAGGCCTCGGGCATGGTCAGCTTCGGCGGGAGCGCGCTCACGGCGAGTGGCGCCGACGCATTCGTGGCCATCCTCGACTCCGAGGGCAAACACATCTGGAGCCGCATCTACGGCGACGCCTCCCCGCAGGCGGCCTACAGCGTTGCGTTCACGGCCGCCGGCGACATCGTCGTGGCGGGTGAATTCGACGGATCGCTCGATCTCGGCAGCGGCGTCCTTTCCTCCGCGGGCGGCGGCGACGCCTTCGTGGCGCGGCTCTCGGGCGTGGATACGAATGCAAGGTGGAGCGTCAAGCTCGGCGATGACGCGTTCCTGCAGCGCGCCTATGCGGTCGCGGTTGGCCCCTCGGACGAGATTGCGGTGACCGGGACCTTCGCCGGATCGATCACGATCTCCGGCACGACCCTCACCAGCGCGACGTCGGTGGACGCATTCCTCCTCGTCTTCGAGCCCGAAGGCGCGCTCCGTTTCGCGAAAAAGCTCGGCGACGCGACCGGCGGCGATCAGATCGGCGCGGGCGTCGCGTTCGACGCGGCCGGCAACGTCGTCGTGACCGGCAGCTTCGATGGATCCATCGATTTCGGCGCTGGCGCGATCCCCTCCGCGGGGACGGCCGACGTGTTCGTTGCGAAATACGCTTCGGCCGACGGCGCGCTCCTCTGGGCGAGGACGGCAGGTGACGCCGAGGCGCAGCGCGGCTTTGGCATCGCGGCCCTCCCGGATTCGAGGATGCTCCTCTCGGGCGGATTTGCTGGCACGATCGATTTCAACGCCCCGGCCGCGCCGCTCGTGAGCCAGGGCCTGCTCGACGTGTTCGTGGCGCGCCTCGAGCCCTGAGCTTTTTCGACGCGGCGGATTTGCGGGCAATCGCGCCGCGATTTCGCGTATCCTCTCTCCGCCCATGACCTCGCTCGCCCTCGGCAGCAGCATCCGCCGTGTCGTCGTGCACGCGCGCGGCGCTCTCGTCACCCGGGCCGTCACGCTCCCGGCCGCGCTTTCGAGCGAGCCGTGCGAGCTCGTCGTCCCCGGTATCACCCCGCTCTCCGAGCCGTCGAGCTTCCGCGCGCTTGCCAAGGGCGACCGCGAGGTCGTCTCCGTCGGCGCGCGGTTCGTCGTCCCCGAAGGGCCGGCCAAAGTCGGCTCGGCGCGCGAACGCCTGCGCGTCCTCGAAGCCGAGCGCGACGCGCTGACCGACGCGCGCACGCACCTCACGGGCCGCCGCAACCTGCTCGCCGGTTTGTCTTTCGATCTCGGCATGGATCGACGCCTCCGGCAGGGAAATCCCCGGGCGCGGATCGAGGACGCCCTCGCGACCTCGCGCCTCGCCCAGGAAGAGCTCGCCGTGATCGATACACGCCTCGCGGAGCTCGATGCCTCGATCGAGCGCGTCCAGCGCGGAATCGACGCTGCGCGTCTCGCCGAAGCGCAGGCGAGTACCGACGAGCGCACGGGTGCGTCCCGACCGACCCTCGCTTGCCACGTGCGCCTCGGCGCGGGGCAGGGCGTGATCGAGGCGCTCGAAATCGAGTATGTCGTGCTCGCGGCGCGCTGGTGGCCGACGTACAAGGCTTGGCTCACGAAGAACGCGACGCGCGTGCGGCTCGAGCTCGACGCGCTCGTCGCGCAGGACTCGGGCGAGGACTGGAAGGACGTCGAGCTTGCCCTCTCGACCGCCGACCTCGTCCACGACGCGCGTTTGCCCGAGCTTCAATCGCTCCGGTTTGGCCGGGCGCAGCCCCCGGCGAAGCGTGGCTATCGCCCGCCGCCGCCCGGGCTCGACGCGATGTTCGAATCCTACGACGCGGCCATGGCGAAGATGCCGCGCGCCGCGCGCACCGACATTCCTCCACCGCCGCCTGCCGCGCGGCCCGCGGCGCCCCCGCCGCCGCCCAAGCCGGCGGCCACCGTGGCACCACAATCGCTCGGCGCGCCGCCCCCGGCGCCGGGGTTCGGCCCGTCGATGGATATGCCGGCGCCCGCCGCCATGCCGATGCCCGCTCGCTCTGCGCCTGCGCCCGCCAAAAAGGCGGCGAGGAAGGAGGAGGAATCGGTCCTGTACTCGCTCAAGTCGCTCGTCGGCCCCAGCGGCGGCGGCGGTCCCGAAGGCCTCCTCGACGAACTGAATGCCGGCGCCTCCAACGAACCCGCGCCGCTGCCGCCTCTCGAACCCGACGATAGCTGGCTCGAATTCGACGCCCTCGTCCTCGCCCCCGCCGACGACAAACAGCGCCGTGGCCGCCTCGGCCGCGTCCCCGACGACGCCTCCCGCCGCGAAGCGAACTCCGCCCGCGAGCGCATCGACGTCCTCCCGAACCCCGCACGCACGCAGGATCCGCTCGTCTCGCGCGGCCGCTTCGACCACCGCTACGACGCCGAAGGCCGCGGCGACGTCCCCTCGAACGGCCGCCCGCACCGCGTGCACATCAAGGTCGGTGAGGGCCCCGCGAGCCCGCGTTTCCGCGCCGTCCCGCGCGAATCGACCGAGGTCTATCGCGAGGCCCGCATCGAAAATCCCCTCGGCGCGCCGCTCTGCGCCGGCCCCGTCGATGTTTTCCTCGAAGGCGCGCTCGTCACCACCGCGGAGATCGCGGCCGTCGATCGCGGCGGCTACGTGCAGGTTGGCCTCGGCGTCGAGGATCGCGTGCGCATCGCGCGAAACGCTCGCGTCGAGGAAAGCTCGGCCGGCTTGCTCGGCGGATCCACCGTCGTCGACCACCACGTCACCGTGGACCTCACCTCGTCGCTCGGCGTGCCGATCCAGATCGAGATCCTCGAACGGATCCCGGTCACCGACGACAAGGACGTCACCGTGAAGCTCACGTCCGCCGAGCCCGAGCCCGAGGTCTACGATCAAGCGGACATCGGCGCGCCCGTGCGTGGCGGCCGCCGCTTCCGCGTCGAGGTGCCCGCGAGCGGCAAGTCGAAGATCACCTACGCCTATCGCATCAAGCTGCCTGCCAAGAGCGAGATCGTCGGAGGAAACCGCCGTGAGTGAGCCCGTGGTGGAGCAGGTTCGTTCGGAAAAGCCCTCGCAGGATCGCGCGCATGCGAGCCGAGCCGCGCGGGTCACGCTCTTCGAGGACCGCGCCGAGGTCGTGCGTCGCGCCTCCTTCCGCGCCGAAAAAGGCGCGCGCTGGGAGGCCATCGCCGGCGTCTCGCTCCTCGTCGACGACGGCACGGTGCAAGCCAAGGTCACGAAAGGCGAGGCGCGCGTGCTCGCGGCCCGCGTGCTCCGGCGCGCGCACGAGGAGCGCGTGCTCGGGCGCGAGGAGATCGAGGCGCTCGAACGCGAGGCGCGCGCCGCGCGGGATCGCGTGGCCGCCGCCGACCGGGCGATCGAGCGCTTGCAGCGCGGTTTGCAGCACCATTACGAGCTCGCCACGCAATGGGTGAAGAGCGCCTCGCTCGGCCCGCGCAAGGCATCGGATCCGGACGTCGCGGGCTCGTATCGCGATGGATGGCGCGCGATCGACGCAGCCGCGAAGACTTCGCTCGACGAGGTCGCCCGCGTCCGCGAAGCGCGCGCGCAAGCCGATCTCGATCGTCGCCGCGCCGAAGCGCGCCTCGCCGAGGGACGCGCGGAAAAACCTCGGTACGACGCGGTGATCGAGGTCGAAATCGACGCGCCCGAGGCGAGCGACGTCGAGGTCGAGATCACCTACCGCCTCCCCTGCGCGCTCTGGCGTCCCGAGCACCTCGCGCGCCTCATCTCGGACGGTCCCGAGGCCACCGCGGGCACGGTCGAGATCGTCACGTACGCGACCGCGTGGCAACGCACGGGCGAATCGTGGGACGACGTCGATCTGCGTTTCTCCACGGCGAGGCCCACACGCGCCGCCTCGCCGCCGCTGCTCGCGGACGACGTGCTCGGCACCCGCAAGAAGACCGAGGAGGAACGTCGCAACATCGTCGTCGCCGCGCGCGAGCAATCGATCCAGCTCGCGGGCCTCGAGCGCGGCGACCGCGCGGCCTCCGAGATGCCCGGCGTCGACGACGGCGGCGAGCCGATCACCTACGCCGGCAAAGAGCGCGCCTCGCTGCCCTCGAACGGACGCCCGTGCCGCGTGGAGATCGGCCGCGTGACCGTGAAGGCCGAGCTCGCCCGCGTCGTCGTCGCCGTGCGTTCCCCCGCGGCGCACCTCCGCGCCACGGCCACGCTCGAAGGCGCGGGGCCGCTGCTCGCGGGCCCGGTGCGCCTCGCGCGTGGGGCGAGCCTCGTCGGTCGCGCGCGCCTCGATTTCGTGGGCAAGGGCGAGCCCTTCGAGCTCGGCTTCGGCCCCGACGACGCGATTCGCGTGCGCAGGAGCGAAGACGAAAAGCGCGACACGCAAGCGATCACCGGCGCGCAACGCCTCGAACGCAAGGTCACGCTCTACCTCTCGAACCTCTCGAACAAGGCGCGCAAGGTCGTCGTCACCGAGCGGATTCCGGTCAGCGAGATCGAGGACGTCGAGATCCACCTCGCCGAGGCAGGGGGTTTTTCCCTCGACAAGGACGGCTTTTTGCGCGCCACGGTCGAGGTCGGCGCGCACGCGACGCGCACGCTCGTGTACACGTTCGAGGTGCGCGCCGGCGCGCGCGTCATGCTGCCCGCGTTCTGACGTCGCGCTCAGCCGAGCACGAAATCGATCTCGAAGAAGTCGTAATGCGCGGCGCGCATCCCCATCGCCGCGTACGTCGCCTGCGCGTGGTGGTTCTCCTTGTCCACGTAGAGCCGCACGCCGCAGACGTTCTTGTCGGCCCGCGCCTTCGCGAGCACGTGATCGTAGAGCGCGCGGTAGACGCCCGTGCGCCGCGCGCCTTCGGCGACGTAGACCGACTGGATCCACCAGAACGTCCCGTTCCGCCAGTCGCTCCACTCGAACGTCACGAGCAGCTGCCCCACGGCCTGGCCCTCGCGCTCGGCCACCAGGTAAAACCCCTTTGCCGGGTCCTCGATCACCGCGCGCGTGCCCCGGAGCGTCGTCTCCGGATCGAGGGTTTTTCCTTCGGTCTCGAGCGCCATCGCGCGGTGATTTTGCGCGAGCGTCTCCACGTCCCCCGCGTGCGCGAGGCGAATCGATACGGGCTCCATCGGCTCTTGTCTCACTTGCCCGGCGGCGCGATCGACGGCTTCGGCCGTTCGTCGGGGTAGAACGTGCGGGGGATCGGCTCGTGCTCCACGAGGTAGCCGAACTCCTTCTGAAAATCCTCGATCGAGATGTCGAGCACGTTCGCGAACCGCGCGAGCTGGCTCGAATCGTCGAAGTCATCCTTGCGCAGCCGCAGCATGTACCTTCGCGCGATCATGTACCGGTCGCTCGCGATGTCCACCATCCGCACCCGCATGCGGCCCGTCTTCGGATCCATGATCGTGTCGAACGGCACGGCCTGGAACGAGCCCTGCACCATTGCCACGAGCGCGCCCGTGCCGCCCTCCGCGAGGTACTTCGCCGCGCAATACCCGAGGTCCCGCGCGTATTCCATGTCGTACGGGATCGGATCGGCGCAGCGCAGCTCGTAGCCGATGTTCTTCGGGATGATCGTCGCTTTGACCCCGAACTGTTTCAGCCGCTTCTGCACCTCGGCCTTGAGGATGTCGGCGAACGCGATCTCCGCGATCCGCACGTGCCCGTGCGCGTCGCGCTCCACGCCCGCGAGCCCTTCGAGGTCGTGCTCCTCCATGCGCTCGACGAGCCCCTCGGCGATCATGGCCACGCCGTCGGCGCGCCCCGTCGCGAGGCGTTTTACGATGGCCGCCGCGAGCAGGTCGACCACGGTCCGAAGCGGCACGTGCCCCTCCGGAAACTCCTCGGGCAGCAGCGTGAGCGTCGCGCCCGCGGCCTTGCCGATGCCGAGCGCGAGGTGGCCGGCCTTGCGGCCCATCGCGACCACGAAGTACCAGCGGTGCGTGGTCTTCGCGTCGACCATCAGGTTCTCGACGAGCTCGACGCCGATGTGCCGCGCCGTCTGGAAGCCGAACGTATCGGCCTGTCCCGGCAGATCGAGGTCGTTGTCGATCGTCTTCGGCACGTGCACCACGCGCAGGCGCCCCTTCGACTGGAGCGCGACCTGCGACGCGGAGAACGCCGTGTCGTCGCCGCCGATCGTGATGAGCTTGTCCACCTCGAGCCGGAGCAGCGAGAGCACCGTCTCTTCGAGCAGGTCCTTTGACTTCGTGGGGTTCGCGCGCGAGATCCCGAGGTATGAGCCGCCGCGGAAATGGATGCGGCTCACGTCGTCGATGGACAGCGGCCGGGCGTGCTCGAGGTCGCCCTTCATGATCCACTGGAATCCGTCCTGGATCCCGACCACGTCGTAGCCGGAGAGGACCGCGCGGATCGTGGCCGCGCCGATGACGGCGTTGATGCCCGGCGCGGGCCCGCCGCCGACGAGGATTCCCACCTTTTTCGGACCGTGGCTCATGACTTCGGCCCCTAGCATCCCCTTCGGGCTGGCGCTAACCTGGTTTGGTGACGAGGCGCTTTCGCTCGCTTGTTCTGCTGCTCGCGCTCGCCGCGTCGCCCTTCACGTCATTTGGGCTCCTCGGCTGCGCGTCGCAAGAGCAGGCCCCCGAAGCAGCCACGCCCCCGCCGCCTCGGCCGAAGAACGCCGCCGAGATCGCGCGGTCGATCGTGAACGCGCGCGTCGGCATGATGGTCTGGCCCGAGCGGCTGAAAGGCCATCCGCTCGAGTTCCGCCTGCGCGCGATGAACCCGCTCCGGAGCATGCTCGAAGGCACGGGCATCGACGTGACCGGCGACGTCGTCGCGGCCTACATCGCTTCGACCGGCGTCACGCGTGACGACCTCGCGGTCGCGATCGTGCAGCACAAGCTCGACGAGCAGCGCGCGCGCCAGGGCCTCCACACGATGATCGCCCGCAGCGAGCCGCGCGGCGAGTGGATCACGACGGCGAGCGTGCCCTCGGCGCGTGTCACGGTGCGTGGACAAACCCGCGTCGTCGCCCTCGTGGAGGATGGTTTTCTCGCGGTCTTGCCGGAGTCGCTCGCCCCGCAGGCGGCGCGTTTCGAGGGCACGGGCGGTTTCCCGGATCCCGAGGGACCCGAGGCCGTCGTCGCGACCGCCGACGATCCTTCGCGCAGCCTCGCGAGCTCGCAGGCGCCGCGCGTGCCGTCCACGATTCGTCATGCCGTCGCGCGCTTGCGCCTCGCCGCCGACGGCGGTGTCGACGTATCGAGCACGGGCGAGAGCACCGACCCGGTGCAGGCGAGCGCGGATGCGGCGGCGCTGACGGCCTCGATTGACCGGGCGACCTCGTTGAACCTCGGCATTGTAAAAGTTCGCCTCTTCGCGCCCGTCGTGTTCCGCGCCGAGGGCGCGCAGGTGAAGAGCGACCTGCACCTCACGCAGTCCGAGATTGATCGGCTCCTCACGCTCGCCGATACGTTGATGCCACGGTAGTCACGGCGCGCCGGGAATGGGCGCCTCGATGCGCCGCTGCGGAGCCGGGCTTCTTGTCGAGCTCGGTCGAGGTCCGGGGACACGGCCGTCCCTCACGGGAAGGGGCTCGACCGCGCTGGAGACGGCTTGCGGGGGCGCTCGAGGAGGCTGAAGCGGCGTTGCAACGCGTTGCGGGGGCGGTTCGGGCGCCCGAAGTGGGGTTGCAACGTCGACGGGTGGGATGGGGGCGCGGGAAACGGCGGGGCGAGCGGTTGCGTCGCCGCTCGCGGCGCCTGAGGTGCGTGGTGCAAGCCTTTGCCCCGCCGCGGAGGACGCTCGAACCTGCCTGCCAACGCGAGACGGAGCGGTTCATGCGAAAGAAGCGAGGGGGCGACACGTCGACGTTCGGGTTTCGGCCCGCGAAGGGGCTTGCGGAACTCTCCCGGTGCTGAATCGCGGGTGGAGGCGGGGGCCGCACTTCGTTGCGAATGCGGTTGAAACCTTCGGAACGGCATGTCGAGGCGTTGCGAGACGACTTCGGGCATGTTGGCGCGTGAAACAGCGGGAAAACGCTGGGACAACGGTTGATGGGGGCGTCGGCGCCTCCGTAGCCTGCCCACCTGCGTCGCGGGTTACGCACGGGGACGGGGAGGGGGCGCATGAGAAGCTGGCGACTGGCGGGGTGATCTCGGTCGCTACGTGCATGGCTGTGTCCATGGTGCCGATGGGATGCGGGGCGAGCGACGAGTACGCCGTCGCGCCCAGGCAGGGCAGCGGGCTCGCGCTCCCTCCGATGAGGTCCAGGCGCTTCAAGCGTGCGTCAAAGACGGGGGCCAGCGGCTTCGGCACAATGCGTACGAGTCGAGTTCGCGGTCGAGTTGACGGGCGACCGCGTCACGGCGGTGAAGCCCAAGGGCCCGCCGCTCGACGACGCCGGCGTCCAACACTGCATGACGGAAGCGCTGCGGAGGATGGCGGACGCGGGGTTCTCGCCGGACAGCGACGCGACCCTGTTGACGTCGCGCGGCTACCTCTTTACCGAGGTCATTGCGCCGATTCAAAGCGAGCATCTCGAACTCGCGCCGCCGGATTTCAAGCCGATGCAGGTCGTCGAGCGACCGCGGCTGAAGCTCACGAAGGAGGACCGTGACGAACTGAGCGCGTCGCTGAACCGACTCTACGAGCGGATCGAGGCGATGGCAGGCTTCATGCGCGAGAACTGCGACGCGGTGGAAGCTGCGACGTATCGTGGCAGGATCCATGAAGTGCTCGTTCACGTCTCCGAGGCAATGGCGTGTGTACTGGCTGCACACGTCGAAGGCGAGCCCGTCTACGACGACACGGAGGTGCACCGCCGCCTGGTGGAAGCGGCGAACCGCGGGCGAGCGAGGTACCCGACCTGGAAAGCGATCGACGGCAAGTGACCCCCCGCCGCCCCGTTCGTCCCGGAACCAAAAGTTTGTCCACGGGCTTGACAGCCACGTTTGTCTCCGGTAAGGATTGTCCTCGGAGGCTAACGTTGGGCGTGCGCTCTTGACCCGAGTAGCACCAAGACGTTCGCGTTGGCCTCCCCCTTTTTCTGCGCGGGTTGCGGTATCTTCTCCCTGTCATGCCGCGCGCCCGAGCCCTCGCCCCGCTCCTCTGCCTATCCCTCCTCCTACTCGCGCCTGTGAGCGCGGGCGAGGAGCCGAACCGCGTAGCGTTCCGGTTCGAATACACCCCGCCCCGCACGATCCGCGGCTGCATGGGCCGCGAAGACTTCATCATGTGGCTCGCGTCGGGGTTCGGTTATCCGGTTGTCAGGGACGATGCGCGCGCCCTCGTGCGCGTCGAGCTCACGCGCAAAGGTCGCGAGATCGAGGCGCACGTATCTGCCTCGGACGAGGACGGGGTCGAGCGGTGGCAGGCTGTCATCCCGACGCCACTCGATTGCCGCGAGCTCGTGCAGGATGCGGCCTACGCGATCGCGTTGAATCTCGGGCGGTGGGAGCTTCGGAGGCAGCCCGTTCCCGCGTGGCTCTTGCTGCGACCGCAGATCGAGGTGGGCTCGCCGGCCCCGTCCCCCCCGCTACGAACCTTCTTCGCCTACGACGATGACGGCCCGCTTCGCCAGCGTACGCCGGATCCGTTTTACCAGGTGACGACGGTACCGGCCCCTCCGACAAACCCAGGTGAGAGTCAAGGGCCAAAGTGGGAGCTCGGCGCAGCGGGGCTGTTCGCGCCGTATGGTTTGCCCCGCTTCTCGCTCGGCGGTGAGGTCCGCGTCCTCGCTTCCCTCGCGCAGGAGAACATCGGTTTGTGACGTTTGCATAGCTCCTCATTCGTTCGATGAATCGGTGGCAGCGGACAGCCGCGCTCTGGCCCTAGCTGCTGCAATATCCCCCAGGTGTCCTCATCTACTTCGAGCTCTGGATATTCTTCCAGCACGGGGTTCACGAGATGATCGAGTATCGCCGTCATGCTCCTTGCGACTGCCAATCGTAGGTCCTTGCTGTTGGCCTCCGACAATAGGGGAGCAATCTCGATCACCACCGAATTGAGAGCATCCATTGCCTCGATGCTGGCATCGCGCACGACTCGTGCAGCTTCCACCGTGCCTAATTTCATAGCCCTACTCCTAAAATGAACACCCTTCTGCCTCCATGCACTCTCGCATGCATCGCCTAAACCGACCACCACCTGGGGCCGGCAAACCTGGCGACCCCGAGCAGTAGCGATACACCTCTCCTTTACCTCGCGGCACCGCTCATCATCGTCATCTTTCTTTGGCCTCGCCGCCGCATCCGCGGCAACCTTCACAGTGACAGCCACGACGATTGTCGTCGCGAAAGCTTCGATGATGATCTCGGTGAGCGCAATCGTAACAATGGTGAGGGTGACGATCTCCCCGATCTGCCCCCGTTCCGGCCTCGTCTCCCCATTCGCCGGCGTGGACGACTCGGACTGGCGCAGCTTGCGCTGCTCGAGAAGGTCCTCCGGGAGGCTCATGCGTCGCAGCGCGATCCGCATGCAAATCCCAACCTCGGGCTGGGGCTCGCCCTTCGTCTCCACATCCATCACGTGGCCATCTTTGTCCACCTGCACCGTGGCATCGAGCGTGTAGAAGCCAGCGTTGATCTCGCCGCTGAACCCCTGCACACACTCCTTGAGGCGCCACGCCGTGGCGTCGGGGACGCGCGGCCGGTCACTCGGCACCGGCGTTTGGATAGGAGCAGGAACACCGGGCTCCGGTCAAGGCAGGTGTGGATTGCAAAACCAGCACCTCGTCGAGCTCTCTGTCGAGCGCAGCCTGCTCTCACGGGGTTGCCACCCGACCGCGTGAGCAGCCAGATCGCCGCCGTCGACGCCCTCTACCTCGGCGAAATACGCAAGCGCGGCCTCGTCGCGCCCTCCGTCAAAAGAGAGGACGAGCGCGAGGAGGGCAGGCTCGCCGGCGGCCTCGTCCTCGCCTCGCGCACGCCGACAGCTACGACCCCGAGCGGGGGAAGCTCTCGACCTGGCTCTATCGAATCGCGAAAAACGAGTCCTTTCGACACAAGAAGGGCGTCGTCGAGGAATCCAGCACGTATTGGGGCGACCCCGACGACGCTCTGCAGGTGGTATCGGCAGCGCCCTCGCCCGCAGCGCTCCTCGCCCGAAAGGAGATGCTTCGATTCGTCGACCAGCGCCTGCGAAGCATGGACGAGCGCTTGCGCGACGTGCTCTACGCGCATGTCTTCGACGGGCTCTCGGAAGTGGAGATCGCCGAAGCTCTCGGCATCCCCGAAGGCACCGCGCGCTCACGCCTCTTTCGGGCCTGCACCCAGGCGCGAGAGCTCCTCCGCGGGTACGAGGGCGAGCTGCGCCCCTTCATGGCGGCGATCCTGGCGGGCTCCGAGGCGCGTCCCGCGGGGTGGGAACGCCGCGCAGCGGAGGTGCTCGTCTGTACCGCCGGCCTTGCCGGCGTCGCTTATGGCCTCATGCAGCCGCCCGAGGTCCTTCGGACCGCCCAGTATTCCTCGCGCGCCGTGCAGGTGAACGTGAACGCCGAAGCCGTCGCGCCGGAGCTGTCGCCTGCGCCCGCGTCCGCGTCGCCCTGCTCGTGTGTGGATGCGTTGGACACGAGCCGACCCCGCGCGCTGGTCGCTGAAATCGAGCGCGCGGCTGCGCACGGAGACCAAGAGGCCGCGCGCGCCGCCCTCGTGCGCTACCTCCGGATGTACCCGCGCGACCCCCTGCATGCGCGCGCGCTTTTTGGGCACCTGCTCCAGCCGTAGGACACGCTCGAACAAAAGTGATCGAATCCGGGAGGGTTCGCGGGCCGGCCGGAACTATCAGGGAATGAGGCGACGATACGCGCCGCCCTCCCGCCCGAGCCGAACGCTCTGCTCCTGGCCTCGTGAAACGAAAAGACGCCGTATTCGGACTCGGGCGGGACTTTTCCGACGAATGACCCGCAGAAGAGGGCGATGGAGGCGGCGCACGTCTGGGCAAGCACCTCGCGCCTCCATCGTCCTCTCCTGCCGGCCACACGCCCCGGTCCGGCCCCTTGCTGCTCCCTCCGAACGCCTTCACACGCAGGCTGACGCTCGCGCCGTCCCACTGCTACGCTCGGCCCCCATGAGGCTCGTGAAGATCGGGGTTGCCAGCGTGAACGCGACGGTCGGCGCCGTCCGCTCGAACGTGGATCGGTGCATCCGCCTCGCGACGGCGATGGCCGAGGACGACGTCACGCTCGCGGTGTTCCCGGAGCAGGTCGTCGGCGGGTACGCGGCGGAGGACCTCGTGCAGTGGCAGGCGTTCGTGGACAGCCAGCGGCGCGAGCTCGAGCGCTTCGCCGCGGAGACCGCGCGGCTCCGCACGGTGTTCGCCCTCGGCCTGACCGTCGGCGTCGAGGGCGACCTCTTCAACGTCGGCGCGCTCGTGCACGGCGGCAAGATCCTCGCGTTCGTGCCCAAGGAAAAACTGCCGACGTACAACGTCTTCTACGAGTCGCGCGTCTTCTCCCGCGGCATGCCGCACATGGACCGCGAGGCGCGCGGCGTGTTCTGCGGCGATCGAATCTTCCAGTTCGATTTCGGCATCGTCGCGATCGAGGTCTGCGAGGACATCTGGTCGCCCGATGGCCCCATGCGCAGGCGTGCTTACTCGGACGCGGAGATCGTCTGCAACCTCTCGGCTTCGCCGTTTCGCGCGGGCATCGGGGGCACGCGGCGCGAGATGATCGCCACGCGGGCCGCGGACAACCAGTGCACGATCGCGTATGCGAATCTCGTCGGCGGCAACGACGGGCTCGTCTTCGACGGCGGCGGGTTCGTCAATCAGAACGGCCGGCCGATGCTGGAGGCGACGCGGTTCCGCGAGGGATATGCGGCCACGGTCGTCGACCTCGATCGCACGGTCCGGAGCCGGCGCGAGGCGAGCACCTGGCGGAGCGACCTCGAAACCTTCCGGCGTGAGCAGGAGCCTGTGCCCGCGCAGGTGGTGCACGAGAAGACGGCCGATCGAGCGAAGCTGCGATATCCCGCGCCGCCGCCCGGGACCTCGTTCTTCTTGCCCTCGGCGAGCCTGCCGGCGAAGACGCCGCGCGACGAGCTGCTTGACGATTTTCACGACGCGCTCGCGCTCGGCGTCGCCGATTACTACCGCAAGATCGGCGCGTTCCGCCGCATCGGCCTCGCGCTTTCGGGCGGGCGCGATTCGCTGCTCACCTTGCTCATCGCGCATCGCGCCGCCGAATTGCTCCACCCCGAGCTCGAAGGCGCGGCGCGGCGCGAGGCGGCGGGAAAGATGATCAGTGCGTTCTACATGCCGTCGCGGTATTCGAGCGACGCCACGCAAAACGCGGCCGCGCGGATCTGCGCCGACCTCGGCGTCTCCTTCATGGTCGTGCCGATCGAGGATGCGTTCGTGCGTGAGCTCGAAGCGACGCGCACCTTGCTCGGACCGGGCGGGCCCGAGCCGACCGAGCTCACGAAGCAAAACGTGCAGGCGCGCATTCGTGGCCAGCGCATGTGGAACTGGTCGAACACGAGCGGCGCGCTCTTCCTGCAGACGGGGAACATGAGCGAGAAGGCGCTCGGGTACACGACCGTCGGCGGCGATCTGGAGGGCGCGTTCAGCGTGATCGCGAACCTGCCGAAGACCGTGGTCATCGCGATGCTCGAGCGGCTGGAGAAGCGGTTTGGTTATCCGGGCATTCGCGCGACGCTGGAGACCACGGCGGGCCCTGAGCTCGCGGCGAACCAGTCGGGCGAGGCCGAGCTCATGCCGTTCGAGGTGCTCGACGCTTGCCTTTACCTTTACGGCGCGGAGAAACTCGCGCCGAACGAGGTGGCGCTCGCCTTGACGAGCGTGTTCCCGGATCGGGATCCGGCGATCCTCACGGCGTGGGCGGAGAAGTTCGCGCGCCTGTTCACGCAGTCGATCTTCAAGTGGGTGCAATCGCCGCTGGCGATTCACCTCGGCTCGCTCGACCTCGACCGCGAGCGCGCGCTGCAATTGCCCGTCGTGCAGCGGACGGAGTGGAAGGGCGAGTAGATCGAGCCGCGCCGCGCGGGTTTCACTGATTGCGTTTGATCACGTGAAACCCGAACGGCGTCTCCACCACGCCGCTCGTCTCGTCCACCTTCAGCGCGAATGCCGCGTCGCTGAAGGGTTTTACCATTCCATCCGCCTTGAACTTCCCGAGGCTCCCGAGCCTCTCCACCGTCGCCGCGTCGTCCGAATACTCCTTCACGAGCGCCGTGAAATCCTCGCCCGCCTTGGCCTTGCCGGCGACCTCTTCGGCCCTCTTTTTCGCGTCCGCCTTCGACCGCGTCACCGTCTTCGGCGCGTTCTTCGCGCCCTTGTAGGCGACGAGCACGTGCTGCGCCGTGATCCACTCCGGGGGTTTTTCCGGCGCGGCCGCTGTTTTCTCGGGCGTGGGCGCGGCCGTCGGCGCAGGCGTGGGCGAGGGTGCAGCCGCGGGCGCCGCGGACGTGGCGGGCGCGGGCGCTGGCGGCCGCGGATCCTGGCAGGCGAGGAGCAACGCGGGAACGAGCAGGAGCAGAGAGCGCGGGGAGAGCATGGGGATCCTCATTTCGTCATCGTCTTCGAGAAGACCACGGCGCCGTTTCTGTCGATGAACTCGAACGAGAGCTTGGGCCCGTCGAACTCCATGTAAGCGAACCCTTCGAAGCCATCCGAGAAGTAGAGCTGTTTCTCGTCCGTCGGGACGAAATCGAACGTGTCGCGCGTCTTCGCACCCGCGCCGCTCACCACGAAATACGTGCCGGGGCAATCGCCGTCACGGCCCCTGTCGATGAACTCCAGGTTGTGGTCGTGCCCGGTCATGAACATGTCCGCGCCGCAATAGATCGCCTTCTGGAACGCGAACAGCCCCGCGATGCCGAGCAGGTTGTTGTCCCAGAAATGCTCGCCCGACGTGAACCGCGGGTGGTGGCCGACGACGATCTTCCACGTCGCCTTCGCGTTCTTCACCCTGGCGCTCATGTCGTCCTTCTGCGTGCCGTTCAAAAAGTCGACCGTGTCGAGCGCGAAGAGATGCACGTGGCCGATCTTCACGTCGTACCACGCCGCCGGCATGTGCCATTTCGCGCTCGGCCGCATCCCGGGGCCACTCCCGAGCGGCAAGGACGCGTAGTCGATCTGCGCTTGCTTGTTCCCGCTCGACGTGGGCCCGTGATCGTGGTTGCCGAGCACCGCGTAAAACGGCACGCCGTCGAGGTGCGGCCGGTCGTACGGCTCCTCGAATTTCGCGGCCCATTGCGGGTCGTCCACACTCGCCACGCCGTTGTCGTAGAAGTTGTCGCCGTTCACGAGCACGGCGTCGCAGCCGCCCACCTTCTCGCATTTCTCGCTCATTCGATCGGCCACGGCGTGCTGGGCCTCGTTGCCCTCGCCCGTGTCGCCGATCGCGAGCAGACGGACCACCTTCGCCGCCGGCCCTCCGCCCGAGCCACCATGGCCCGTGCTCGACGTCGACGAGCCGCCCGTCCCGCCTGCACCGCCCGTGGCCCCCGCGCCGCCGCTCCCGGCGCCGCCGTTCCCCGCGCCGCCGGCGCCCGACGCGCCCGCGCCGGTCGTCGCGGTGCCGCCCGTGGTCGTGGACGTGTTCACCGCGTCCCCCGAACTGCAGCTCGCGATGCCGAGCGGCACGAAGCAGCACACGACGAGGGACGAGGCGAAGAGGCGCCACGTCCGCGAAAGAGAGCGTCCGGAGTCGGCCATGGAGGCAATGTACACAATTCGTTCGCGGATGTCGTTATGATAGGCTCTGCCCCTCCGCCCCCATGAGCGCAGAGCCCCTCGTCGTCGCGAGCTCGTCCATCGAACACCGCCGTCCCCGGCTCGGCGGGTGGCTCATGCGCGCGGGATTCGGCGCCTTCGTCGGGCTCCCCGGGCTCATCGTGACGATCCTGGCGATCGCGGGGGCGAAGATGGCCGACGCGTCGGTGGCCCTCTCGGCGGTGCTCATCTTCCTCGGCATCCTCGGGTTATTCGTCGCGCCCGTCGTGTCGCTCGCCGGCGCCGTCCTCACGTCGTTATCGCTTCCGCTGCGAAGCTCAGGCGTGCTCCGGGCCGATGGCCAGGGCCTCGTGGTCGCGCAACGAGGAAAGGAACACCATTTCGCGCGTTCGGCGATCGAGGGCGGGCTCGTCCTCCCGGGCACGCGCCTCGATGGAAAACGCCCGCGGGTCGAGCTTTACCTTCGCAACGGCTCGGCGCTCACGGCCGAGGTCCCCGACGGCATTGCGGCGCATCGGCTCCTCGACCGGCTCGGCATCGACGCGTCGCGACGGCGCGTGGCTGTCCTCTGCGGCTCGGCGTACCGGCCCCTCGTCACGGGTTGCGTGAGCCTCCCGATCGTCTGTGTCCTCTTTTTCATTCCCCTCGGTTATCTCGTCACCGAATATCCCGGCGCGCATTGGCCCACGGGCGCCTTCGCCTGGGCCGTCATGCTCACGATGTCCTTCATCGTGCGGCTCACGCGGCCGCACGAGATTATCGTGGGCAGTGACGGATTACGCATCCGCGGCGGCTTCGTCGATCAATGGATCCCGCATTCACTGATCCGCACGATCGAGGAGAAGCAACGCGAGCTGTTCCTCGAAGTGGGCGAGGCAGGCAAGCCCACCCGGCGGGTCGAGGTCGCGACGGGCGACCCGAGCTTCATCATGGCGGTGGCCGGCCGGCTGCGCCTTGCGATTGCGCTCGGGTCGAACGGTGCGGGCGGCCCGCCCGTGGGGGCGGAGCTCGACCCTGCGGGCAAGTCGTTCACGGAATGGAAGGACAAACTCCAGGCCCTCCTGCTCAATGCGGGATACCGGAAATCCGCCGTGACGCACGAGGAGCTCTTCTCCGTGGTCGACGATCCGGACCTGCCGCCGGGGCAGCGGCTCGGGGCAGCCATGGCGCTCCGGATCGCAGAGCATCCCGACGCGCGTGTGCGCATTCGCGTGGCCGCGGATGCATGCGCGGACGAGGCGATGAAGCGCGCGCTCGAAGAAGCGGCCGAGGGCGAGCTCGGCGAGCGCACGCTCAGGCGTGTCCTCGATTGAAAGGTCAGTTCACGTCGCGGTCGTGGAGCAGCAGGAGCGTCTCCGGGTCGCGCCGGTAGACGAGCTCGCCGTCGTCCGTGACGTCGAGCTTCGCGAGGTCGTCCCGCACGAGCCCGTCGAGCGCGCGCTCGGCGTCACGCGCGTTCGGCATGCAAAGCCTCGCGGCGACCTCGCGGGCCGTCGCGCCGCCGCGCAGAGCGTCGAGCAGCGCCGCGCGGCTCACCGCGTCCGCGCGCCGCGCGGCCTCGGCCTCCTCGATCGCGCCGAGCCCGCGCCACACGAAGCTGACGCCCACCACGAGCGGCAAGAGGCCATACAGGACAAACCCGAGCGCGATCGTCAGGATCGAGGGGGAACGCAGGGCGGAGAGCCACCCGACCGCCCCGAACGCGCTCGACAGCGCGCCCACCGTGACGAGGGTATTCCCGACCAGGCTCTTGCGCCCGCTCCCGCGGCTGGACGTGCTCTGTGTACCCATCATCGTTTCGCCGGTCGCCCTGGGGCAACGGGCACGCCATTCGAGGCGAGCGGGCAGAGGATGGGGAACCGTCGCGCTCGGAACCTGGAAAGAGCTGATATCGAGGCTTCGATTCCGGGATTGCGCCGCGTCGCGGGTGAACCTGGAAAGACCGGGGGCGGCTGCTTTCTGGAACGAGCGGCCGCGGCCTTCGCGCGGGGGCGCCTTCGGCGCGCGGTCGCTCGCCGGGGCGGGGACGAGGTTCACCATGATCGGAGGGAGCTACCTTCGCCGCGGGGCGAGGGCCAAGTCTTCTACGCGCCTCGCCAACCGAGCAACGCGCTGCGCCAGCGGGGCGGCGGGGGTGCTCGCCACGGACATTTGCGACGACATTGACGAACGCGTGCCGGAACCGCGTCGAAATTGTGACGTCGTCCCGTTCGCCGGGCTTGACGTCACGCCCGCTCGGCTGTTCCGATCCGCGGCTTGGAGGGCAGAGGCATGCGAAACGGGTGGTTTTCTTCGGGCGTCTCGAGGGTCGTTTGCGCGGCGGCGCTGTCCGGCGCGCTGATTGCAGCCTGCTCGGCGACGGGCGGCAACACCGAATTCGGCGATTCGAGCAGTGAGAATGGCTCCGGCGCGGGCAACCCCGGAGGCAATGGTGGCAATGGCGGCGACGGCGGCGGCTTCATCCCCGGCGCCGGCGGCAACGGCAATCAGGGCTCGGGCGGCGACGATAGCTGCGCGGCCACGAAGAACAAGGCCGAGCAGGTCCCGCTCGACATGTACATCATGTTCGACCAATCCGGCTCGATGAGCGACAGCGCGGGCAACACCTCGAAGTGGAACGCCACGAAGAACGCGCTCAAGGCGTTCGTCGAGCAGCCCTCGGCCGCGGGGATCGGCGTCGGCATCCAGTACTTCCCGCAATCGAGCGGCGTCATGTGCCCCCTCGTCCCCTTCTGCGCCACGGACGCCGAGTGCGGACCTGCCGCTTGTGGCCCCTGCACCGTGCCCTTGCCCGGCTTCCCGGGCGTCTGCGAGGGCATCGGCGGCGATTCGTGCAAAGCTGCCGATTACGCCAAGCCCGACGTACCGATCGCCCCGCTCCCGGCGGTCGGCACGACGATCATCTCCTCGATGGACAACCACTCCCCGGGCGGCGGCACCCCGACCTCCGCGGCGCTCGAGGGCGCGGTCGATTATGCCAAGCAATGGGCGACCCAGAACCCGACGCACACGGTGATCGTCGTGCTCGCGACCGACGGCGAGCCGGCGGGGTGCAACGACGATCTCGCCTACATCAACAACATCGCGGCGAACGCGCTCGCCGGCGTCCCGAGCATCAAGACGTTCGTCATCGGCGTCGGCAACCTCGCGGGCGCGCTGAACGGCATTGCCGCCGCGGGCGGGACCGGGTCGGCGTTCATCGTCGACGCGAACCAGGACGCGACCGACAAGTTCATCCAGGCGATGAACGAGATTCGCGGCGCGGCGCTCTCTTGCTCGTACCTCATCCCGCAACCTCCGCCGGGCGAGGACATCGATTACAATGCGATCAACGTCGAGTACACGCCGGAGTCGGGCATCTCGGTCATCATTCCGCAGGTGAAATCGGAGGCCGAATGCCCTGCGGCGGGGCTCGCCTGGTACTACGACGTGCCCGGCGCGCCGAAGCAGATCATCCTCTGCGACGCGACGTGCTCGCAGGTCGCCAAGGACACGAAGGCCGAGATCGACGTCCTCGTCGGCTGCGCAACCATCGTGAAGTGAGAATGTCACGGAATCGAGGGTTGACAGTCGTCCCGCTTGCTTCGTAGCATCCGAAAATAGCGGAGATGCATCGAAGAGCGCGCGCTTTCTTTCCTTTCCTGTGGACAACCATCGTCCTCGCCGGGTGCTCCGGCGGGGGCGCGGAAGGCACGCCTTCGGGCACCGGCGGCTCCGGCGGCGCGGGCGGCGGCTCGTCGTCGTCGACGGGCGGCGCCGGAGGGCAGGGCGGCGCGGGCGGCGCGACGTGCGGGCCCTGCGGCGACCATGCGAGCTGCGACGCGAGCGGCGCCTGCGTTTGCGACCCGGGCTTCGTGAACGACGGCGGCGATTGCGTGGATCTCGACGAGTGCACCGAGCAGCTCGACGATTGTCATCCGACCGCCGCCTGCACGAATACCGTGGGCTCGTTCACCTGCGCTTGCCCGCCGGGCACCGTGGGGGATCCGAAGACCGGCTGCGAGGAGCGGTTCGTCGAGATCACCGCGGCCGCGTATCACACCTGCGCGCGCCGTATGGATAACTCGATCTTCTGCTTCGGCGCCGGCGGCGGCGGCAGGCTCGGCAATGGCCTCGGCGCGAACCAACCGGCGCCCGTGCAGGCCGGCGCGGCGGACAACTGGATCCGCGTCGTCGCGGGCTCGGCCCATACCTGCGGGATCAAGAAAACCGGCACGCTCTGGTGCTGGGGTACGAACAATTTCGGCCAGCTCGGGCTCGGATACACCGACAACCAGACGCTCCCGGCGTGGCTGTCGCTCGAACGCACGTTCTCGAGCGTCGCCGCGGGCGACAACCATAGCTGCGCCGTGGAGAGCGACGGCGGGCTCTTCTGCTTCGGCCGCAACCAGGCGGGCCAGCTCGGGCTCGGCAATCTCGACAACAAGCTCGAACTCTCGCCCGTGAGCCTCGATCCGCTCGCGGCGACGCCGGACAAGGACTGGAAAGAGGTCTTTGCCGGCCGCGACACGACGTGCGCGACGAAGCAGGACGGGCGGCTTTATTGCTGGGGGCAAAACAACGAGCTGCAGGTTTCGAAAGTCGGCGGCGGCTCCGTAACCGCGCCGTTCCTCGTGGAGACGGCGCCGATGGCGGCGGACGCCGACTGGGCGACGGCCTCGATCGGCTTCACCACGTGCGCCGTGAAGAAGGACGGGCGGCTTTATTGCTGGGGCCGCGGAAACGAGGGCCAGCTCGGCACGCCGCTCGGGCCGGCGACGGCGGCGCCGGTGGCGATCGGCGCGGGCAAGACCTGGAAGCGGGTGCGTGCCAATGCCTACCACATCTGCGCGCTCGACGATCAGAACGCCCTCCATTGCTGGGGCCGGAACCAGGCCGCGCAGATCTCGGGCGAGGCGCCAGGCTGGGTGACCGCGCCGATCGACGTCGCGCCGGGAACGAAATGGCTCGATTTCGCGGTCGGCGTCGTGCACAGCGGCGGCGTCACCTCGGACGGCCGCGTGCTCACCTGGGGCTCGCGCATCTTCGGTCAGCTCGGCGACGGCGCGATGAGCCTCTGGCCCGCGATTGCCAACATCGGCGCGGACACGACCCATACGAACGTCGTTTCGTATGGCGAATCGGCTTGCGCCTTGAACGGGGCCGGCGAGCTTCAATGCTGGGGCAACAACGAGAGCGGCCAGCTCGGCTTCGGCGACAACAAGACCCGCGCTGAGCCGGCCAAGGTCAATTTCGAGGTCGCCGCGAAGGTCGCCCTCGGCCGCCAGCACACGTGCATGATCACGGCCACGGGCAAGCTCGCTTGCTCGGGCCGCAATGTACAGGGCCAGCTCGGCCGGGGGACGAACACCCCGGCGACCACGTTCGCCGAGATCCTGAAGACGGGCAAACCCTACGAAGCGCTCCAGTGGAAGGAGATCGCCGCGGGCGAGGAGCATAACTGCGCCATCGCCACGAACGGGACGCTCTGGTGCTGGGGGCGCACGAACGAGGGACAGATTGGCCTGAAAAACCCGACCCTCGGCAATCTGATCCAGCTCGAGCTCGTCGCGGGCGAGGCGCCGCCCACCGATTGGGTGAGCGTGGCGGCCGGCCAGTTCCACACCTGCGCGACCCGGGCCACGGGCACGCTTTATTGCTGGGGCCGGAACGTGGAAGGCCAGATCGGCAATGGAGCGCCGGCGGCCGGCAAGACCGCGCCGTATTCGCTGGGCGACGACTGGAAGGGGCCCGTGGCGGCCGGCATCAACCATACCTGCGCGATCAAGAAGGACGGCACGCTCTGGTGCTGGGGCCGGAACGCGAACAACCAGATCGGCGACAACACGAACGTCGACCGGCCGTCCCCTGTGAAGATCGGCGCGGCCACGGATTGGACCTTCGTCATCGCCGCCAACGCATCGACGTGCGCGGGCAAGGTGGGCGGTGGATTGCAATGCTGGGGCGCGAACAACGTCGGCCAGCTCGGGCTCGGGGACACGGGCCAGCGCAAGGTGCCGACCGCGCTCTCCGGGGCGTTCGTCGCGGCGACCCTCGGCTTCAACCATGGCTGCGGCGTCACGCAGGCCGGAAATCTCGCGTGCTGGGGGTCGGGGGAAATCGGTCAAAATGCGCGCGGCGACGGGCTCGCGTTCGCGCCCGTTCCCATTGCGGCGTCCTATTGAGTTGAGCTGAAGGAGATCGGTTTCGATGTTGCGAGGCGCAAGGGCTCGGGCGTGGTTCGTCCTCGTGTCGCTCGCCGCCGCCGCGTGCGGGGGCGGCGGCGGAGCCGCAGGCGGGAACGGCGGAGGCGGAAGCGGCGGCAATGGCGGGAGCGGCGGCAATGGCGGGAGCGGCGGCGACCCGTTCGCGGTCAACGAATGCGCGCTCGGCCTCGACGACTGCGCGCCCGACGCCGAATGCGTCGACACCCCCGGCTATTTCACCTGCACTTGCAAGCCCGGGTACGAGGGCGACGGCAAGACGTGCGTGGACGTCGACGAATGCACGACGCTCCTTCACGACTGCGACACGAACGCGACGTGCTCGAACACGCCGGGCGGGTTCGATTGCGCGTGCCCCGCGGGCTTCTCGGGCGACGGCAAGACCTGCGACGCGAAGTACAAGTCCGTGTCGGCAGGGCAATACCACGCCTGCGCGATCCGCACCGACAAGACCCTGCATTGCTGGGGCCTCAACACGAGCGGGCAGGTCGGCACCGGCACGTCGGACCAGGTCTTTTTGCGCCCCGTGCCCGCCTCTGGCGCGGCGAACTGGGTCTCCGTGAGCGCGGGCGGCGCGTTCACCTGCGCGCTCGACGAGAACAAGCGCATCTCGTGCTTCGGCTCGGGGAGCGTCGGCCAGATCGGCGACGGCCTCGGCGTCGCGCAATCGACGCCCGCCATCGGCGCGGGCGGCTACGAGGACTGGATCGCCTTGAGCGCCGGCTCGACGCATGCGTGCGGCATTCGCACGGGCGGCGCGCTTTATTGCTGGGGCCAGAACAACCGCGGCCAGATCGGCGACAACACCACGACGAACGCGCTCTCGCCCGTGCTCGTCGACGCGGGCCCCTGGTCGATGGTCTCGGCGGGGACCGAGTTCACTTGCGGCGTCAAGGCGAACGGGACGCTTCATTGCTGGGGCTTCAACAATGCCCGCCAGCTCGGCGACGGCACGAACGCCGGGCAGCGGCTCGTGCCCACGCAGGAGTTCACGGTCGCCACCGACTGGGCGAGCGTGTCGACGGGCAATGCGTTCACCTGCGGCACGAAGACCGACGGGACGCGCCATTGCTGGGGCACGAACTCCTTGGGGCAGGTCGGCGACGGCTTGCTCGCGACCGTCGTCACGCCGAAGGCCGCGGACATGGCCACGGATTGGTCTGCGAACCTGGACGTCGGTGACCTCGCCGGCTGCGCCCAGAAAAAGAGCGGCGAGCTTCATTGCTGGGGTGATGGCAGCGTCGGACAAACCGGCCAGCCGGACAACGAGGGGCCCACGCTGACCCCCTTGCCTGTCTCCAACATCAGCGACTGGGTCTCGTTCTCCAGCGGCCTGCGTTTCGCCTGCGGCGTACGGCAAACCGGCGATCTCCTCTGCTGGGGCTCGGCGAGCCGCGGCGCCCTCGGGGCGGGTTTTTCCGCGGACCGGACCGACGCCACACCCATCTCCGCCGATACCGACTGGGAGCGCGTCGACACGCAGCTCGACAATGGCTGCGCCATTCGCACCGGCGGAAAGCTCTTCTGCTGGGGCCGCAACGTCTACGGTCACCTCGGCGACGGCACGACGCGCACCCGCGTCACACCCGTGGAGATCGGCGCGGGCAAGATCTGGAAGCGCGTCACGCTCGGTCGCACACACACCTGCGGCATCGCGAGCGACGGCGGCGGCCCGGACATCCCGTATTGCTGGGGCCTCGACGGAAATGGCGAGCTCGGCAATGGGCCTACCGTGACGAGCCAGAACGTACCCACCGCCGTGAACTCCACCGTCGGCAACGATTCGCCCTGGGTCGAGATCGCGGCGGGGTACAACCACACCTGCGCCGTGCGCCAGGACAAGACCCTCTGGTGCTGGGGCCGCAATGCGAGCGGCCAGCTCGGCGACGCCTCGACGACGACCCGGCCCGATCCGAGGTGGATCGCTCAGGCCGAGCCCGCCGATTGGCTCGACGTCGTGGCGAGTGGCGATTTCACCTGCGGCCTCCGCGAGGGCGGCAACGTGTTTTGCTGGGGCGTGAACAGCCTCGGCCAGCTCGGCCAGGGCGACACAGTCTCGCCCGTGAACGTGCCGAAGGCCGTCCCGGGGACGTACACGGCGATCGACGCGGGCGCGAACCACACCTGCGGCGTGCGCCTCGACGGCAAGCTCTGGTGCTGGGGCCGTAACAACAACGGCGAGCTCGGCCTCGGCAATGCCGTCACGCCGATCGCCACGCCCACGCAGGTCGGCAATGCGACCGACTGGGCGCGGCCCTTCCTCGGCCAAGGATTGACCACCTGCGCGACGAAGAAAAACGGCGACCTCTATTGCTGGGGCGTCGGCTCCTTCGGCCAGCTCGCCCTCGGCAACCTGTCGAGCTTCAATGCGCCGCAAAAGATCCCGAGCCTCAGCCCGTGGAACGTCGTCTCCCTCGGCAACGAGCATACCTGCGGCATCGCGCAGGACGGCGTGCTCTCCTGCTGGGGCGCGGCGTATTACGGGCAGCTCGGCAGCGGCATGCCGTTCCTCTCGACGCCGACGCTCGTGCTCGATCCCATCTGAAATGAAAAAGGCCTCGCCCGGTCGTCCGCCGGGCGAGGCCTCTCTCTCACCGTCAGGCCATCAAGGGTTCTTGAGCATTGCCTTGATGAGCTTCGGATCCTGATTCGAGATGTGATCGTAGGGCAAACCCGCGGCCGTGAGGATGGTCGCGTGCACGTCCGACGGTTTCACGACCGTGCCCATCTCGTCGTCCGGCGCGCCGGTGTCGAGGTTGATCGGGCGCACGTCGTAGTTCGTGTCCTTCGTCGCGCCGATCGCGATGTTGCCCCGAATGCCCTTGCCCGCGACGAGGCAGGCCGACGCGAGGTGGTGATCACGTCCGCCCTGCGGGTTGATCCGGGGCGTGCGCGCGAACTCCGAGAAGCAGAGCAGCGTCGTCCGGTCCCAGTAGGGTTTGCCGTTGTTGTCGAGCGTGTTCTTCAGGTACGTGATGAGATCACTCACCGCGTCGAAGCCCGCCCGCTGCCGCGCCGGGTGGTTCGACGGCCAGTCGTCGTCGAAATGGGCGTCGGTGACGTTGACGAGCCTGAGGAGCACGACCTGCGAGATGCCATTCACGAGCGCCTGCGCCGCGAGCGCGGCCTGGCCCTTCGGCTGGCCCGCGAGTGTCGCTCCCGGGTTCGTCGGATTCACGCCGAACGTCTCGTAGAGCTTCGCGAGCTGGCTCGTCGCCGGCGGGTTCGGTTTGAAGTCGAAATGCTTCCAGAGTCCGCCGTTCGCCAGCGTCTGCGCCGAGCGCCACGCCGAGAGGTGCGTCGAGACCTGCCCGCCCCGAGCGTCGAGCTGCTGGTGCAGGCAATACTCGTCGTGGTGGAACTTGGAGGCCGCCTGCTCCACCTTGCCGTCGAGCGAGAGCGACGCATTGAGCGGCCGGAGCACCTGCAACATCTCGTTGTAGCTAGGCACCGAGAGGCCGCTCGCGAGCGGCGAAAGCCCCTCGTTGTACGTCTCCGCGCCGCCCGTGACGAGATTCGGAATCTCGTGATGCTCGAGCTGGCCCGAAGCCGCCGCCCACCACGTCTCCAGGGAGCTGCCGCTCGCGGCGAGGCCCCGCGGGAACTTGCCCGTGAGGAAATACCGCCGCCCGACCTCGTGCGTCAGCGTGCCCATGCTCATGCCACGCACGACGCAGAGATCCTTGGAATGCGCGGCCGCGAGCTTCGACATCGTCGGCCCGTAGGCGACGCTCGAGCCGACGGGCTTCACGAGGCCCGTGCCGCCCGTCTCGTCCTCGATGACCTTTTTCGTCGGGCCATCGGTGACGAGGTCGAAGCCCGTGTAAATGCCGCCCGCGAACTCGCCGTAATCGTGGTGGTTGCGCGGGTCGAGGCAATACAGCGTATCCCAGCCGCCCGCGAACTCGCACATCACGAGGAGCGGGGCGCTGTCCGGATCGACGTTGTCCGCGCGCGCGTGGCGCAGGCCGAGCAGGCCGTCGAGGAGGAGCGCGCCGCTCGCGGCGCCGAGCGCGCCGAGGAGCGTGCGTCGTGAAATCTGGCCTTTCTGGCTCATGGCGTGTTCCTCCTCAATCGTTGTGGAAAAGGGGAGACTCGAAGAGCGTGACGCACACGCCCCGCCATCCCTCGGCCGCTGCCGTGATTTCGCCGCCGTTCGGCGACGAGACGCTCGCCACGCCCGCGTCGTAGACCGCGCGCAGGTTCGTGACCATCGAATCGTCCGCCGCCACGCGCAGGCCGAGGAAGCGGAGCACGAGGTATTGCAGGTTCTCGTTCACCTGCGCGTCGGTCGCGGTCCCGTCCACGGGCGCCTTCGGGAAGAGCGCGCGTGAATCGCCCGAGCGCTTCATGTCGTTCTTGGCCATCTGCATGCAGATGTCGCGCGCCGCGTCCCCGACGAACTTGAGGTAGAGCGCGTTCGAGACCGTGCTCTCCTCGGTCGACGTTTGATAATCGGGCCGGCCGAGCGCCTTGCCGAATGCGAGGTCGCTGAACCCGTCCCGGGTATTGACACGCCAGAGGATCGGGGCGCCATAAATGTCATTGCCGGCGACCTTGCTCATGGCCGCCTGGAGCGTATCGATGCGCAGGCGCCGCACCCCGCGCGCGGGGCCGGGCAGCGTGCCGCCGCCGAGGTCCACGGGGGCATTCTCGGTTTCACCGTTCGCGGCGACCGCGGGCGCTTCCCACGGCTCCTGGGGATCGGCGGACGGCGCTTCTTTCGTGCACGCGGCCGCGGCGAGCGCGATGAGCGCGCAGAGGGAACTGAGGCGAGACGCGCTCATGGCAACCTCCGGTAGGCGGGCAGCTCGACGAGATCCCGGACCGCCTGACGAATGTCGTCGTGGACCCGGAACGCCGCGGCGATCTTGGCGAGCGCGTCGCCCTCGTAATCACTCGTCGTCGGATCGAGGTTCGGCTCGCGTTTCATGAGGTACGAGAAGAGGTGCTCGATGGCCACCTCGTGGAACCGACCGCTCTCGAGATCGGCCTTCACGAGCTCGGCTGGACCCGCCTCGAAATTCGGCTCGAGCTCCGGGTGCTCGTCGTCGGCGTATTGAAGCGCCTTCAACCTGTACGTCCGGAGATCGGGGTCCGTCTGGTCCGAGACCGGCACATAATAGCGGTCGCACCACCCCGCGTTTTGCGGCGCGGTGCCCTTGGCGCAGGCCTTGCGGGTCGGGTATTCGCGGGCGAAATCGTGCAGGGACATGCTCCCGGCCTCCGTGAATTGACCGAAGTGCGCGGCGAGCGGCTCCAGCGTCACGTGGCAGCTCCGGCAAACGCAGCGGCGGGTGAGGTCGTCGCCTTCTTTCTCGCAGTTCGTGTCCTTCGTGCTCGGCGGCTGGAAGTATTGCCCGAGGAACGCGATCCGGTAGCGATTCGCCCGTCCACGGTTCGTCTGGAAACGCAGCAGGAATGCGGGCAGCGTGATGAGGCCGGCGTGCGGCGCCTCGCGGTCCACCGCGACCCAGGTATCCACGTCCGTGAACGCGAGCTCCGGCAGCGGGCCGTCCGAGGGCTGGTGCTCGTTCTGGGTGCGCGAAAGCGTCTGCCGCTGCGCATGGTAGCGGAAGTAATGGGCGAGCGGACCATTGTAATGCACGCGCCTCGTCGTGAGCAGCCCGGAGTACGGCTGCGTGCCGTCCGTGTGCTCATCGACGAGACGGAGCACCTGCTCGCGCAGCGCCGCGAGCACGAGCGGCTGCACGATGCCGGCCGGCATGCAATAGCTGAGCTCCGGCCCGCAGCCGCAGGTCTTCGCCTTGCCCGTGGCCATCAGGTGATCACACGAATACGTCCCCGCGTCCGGATCCCCGGGCGGCAGGGTGTACGTCTCCGTCGCCTGGGCGTCGAACGCGCAGACCTTCACCTTTTTCGCCGGGTCGGCTTCCCAGAAGGGATGCACCTCGACCCAGCCCTCGGCGAACCACTCGCTCACGCCGTCGCTGCCCATGGATTCGGTTTTCGGCAATCCCGTCACGGGATCGTAACCGAGGGCGTCCTGGGGCTTGTTCTGGCAGGTATGCGTGCCGTCGCCGCCGCGATAAAGCGCGCTCTTCCCCGCCCCTGGGACGAAGTAGACCGGGCTCCCGTCGTAGTTGACGGTGTTCAGTGAAAAGTTCACGTCGGCGAGGGCGATGTTCGGGTTCGTCCAGAGCAGGCTCTCGTGATAACGGCGCATTTGCACGCGAAACGCGTCACTCGCGAGATACTCGTCGAGGAGCGCATCGGGTAGCTCGGAGAGCCCCGCGACCGCGTCGTACTCGGCGACGTCGGGCACGGTCCCACGCAGATCGATCGAGAGGCGTCGGAGCTGCCGTTCGATGGGCAACTCCCGGTGCAAGAAACATTGCTCTCCGTCTTCGGCGAGCGCCACGGAAGGCGCAGCCGCGAGGAGGGCGAAGCAGAGCGCTTGCCAGCGTCGTTTGCTCTTCATGATACAGCTCGGGGCAAAAGGAGGGGGGCACCGCGGGCGAGAGCGGGCCACCTTCCAGTGGAACCGAGCCATAACGTTTCGTCAACCATCTCTTGGGAGTGAGGACGAAATTTGTTATCCTGCCAGGTTGTGTTCGACTCCCCCCATCTACAGTTCCACCGAAGAATACCGCACAGGCGCCTTTCGAGCCTCATTGCGATGCTTGCCGTGATCACAACGGCGGCTTGCGGCGAGGCCCCCCCCACGAATGCCGGCCCCGAAGGCCCCCCCGAGCTCGCCATCGTGCACGGCGCGCCCGCGACGCCGAACGCCGAGCCCGAAAGCGCCACGTTCACGATCGAGGGATACTCGACCGCGATGGGCAGCCAGGGCGCGTTCGTCGCCGTGGGCACGACGACGGGTGTTTACGAGCTCGCAGCGGCGGGCCCGACGCTCCTGCCGATCGTCGGCGACGCGCCCGATCTCCCGAGCGAGACAGGCGCCGTGCGCGCGATGGCCGGTTATGAAAACGGCGTGCTCGTCGCGGCCGAGGGCGGCGTGTTCTTCACGCCGGGCGGTGTGCTCCAGCGATCGCTCGGCACCGCGGAGCTCGCGCCGCTCGGCATTCAGGCGATGCGCGCGCGTGTGGCCGACGACGACGGCGACGGGACGGCCGAGACGCACCTCGCCATTCGCGGCGAAAAAGGAGCCTATGAGCTCGGCGGCGGGGCGCTCGTGACCTGGACCGTGGAGGGCGAGGAGGGCGCGCCCACGGCCGTCCTCACGCAGAAGGAGCGCGTGTATCTCGCCTATGGCGAGCGCGTGTACGAAATCGACAAGGCGAGCGGCAAGGCGTATCCGCTCGTCTTCGACGTGGGGTTCGTCCGGGCCATGGCCTGCGGGAGCCTCGCGTGCGAGGACGGCTCGCTCGTGTATTTCGCCTCCGACGCGGGACTCGTCGAGCGCTCGCCGAGCGGCGAGTATTCGCTTTATCCGCTCGCCGCGGAAGGGGGATCGGCGGTCGGAATCGACGCATTCGCGCTCGACGCGAGCAAGCAACGGCTCTACGCGCTCGCGGGAAGCTGGGTCCTGCGCGTGCGCGCGGGCGAGGTGCCGGAGGTCGTGGCGACGCTCGGGCCGGCGGAGGCGCCGCGCTCGCTCGCCGTCGACAGGATTGGCGACGTGTATGCGGGCGAGGGGACGATGGCGCGCAAGCTCGCGCTCGGCACCCCGCTCTCGTTCCTCACGGACGTCAAGCCGATCATGCGCGAGTATTGCGCCGATTGCCATGGTTCGGGGACGCGCGGCGCGCCGAAGATCGATTTCGAGAACTACGATGTCGCGCTCGGCCTCGTCGATCGCGTAGTCGCGCGCGTGGCCGAGGACCGATCGATGCCGCCGCCGAACTACGAGAAGAAGCTGCCGGCGGACAAGATCGCGATCGTGAAGGAGTGGGCGATCACGAAGGCGCCTTGAGGCGGCTCACGGGCAATTCGCCCCGCAGGAGAGCGTTCCTCCGGGGCACGTGATCGGCGGCGTTCCGCCCGGGCACGTCACCTGGCAGCCGCCGGCGGGGCAATCGACCACGCACGTGGTCATGCATTCCACGATGCACCCGCCCCCGCCGCAGTGGAGGTCGCACGTGCCCTGGAGGCATTTCTGCGTGCAATTGCCGCCGGCACAGTCGAGCACGCACGTGGGCTGGGTGCACTCCTGCGTGCAGCCCCCGCCCGCGCAGGCCTGGTTGCAGGTGCCGCCGCTCTGCTTCGTGCAGGCCTGCGTGCAATGGCCGCCCGCCCCGCATTCGAGCCGGCAGGTGTCGCCCTCGCAGGTTTGCAGGCAATCCGTGTCGCACGACGCATCACAGAGGCCCGCCTTGCAGGACTGATCACACTGGCTTCCCGCGCAGACGAGCCCGCAGGACGGGCTCGTGCACGTCTGCGGACACCCGACGCTGCAATCGAGCGCGCATGTCTCGTCGCTCTCGCATGACTGCGTGCACCCGCCCGCGCTGCACCGCTCGCCGCAGACGTGGCTGTCGCAGCCCTGGGTGCACGACGCGAGGTCGCACGTCATCACGCACTGGCTGCCCGAGCAGAGCTGCGCGCAGCCGCCGGCGTTGCAGTCCATGCTGCAATCGAGCGTGTCCGAGCAGGTCTGATCGCACCTGCCCGTCTCGCAGGTGAACGTGCAGTCCTCGTTCGTCGCGCAGCTCTGCTCGCAGCCACCTCCTTCGAGGCAATCGAGGGTCGTCGAGCCCTCGGGAATGCAGGCCGCTCCGAGCGCGGAGACCCATCCGAAGAGTGTGATCGCCAGGAACGTCCGCATGATGAGGCCGAGACGTCAGGAACGGTAACGCGCGTCGTAAAGGAACGCGCGCTTCGTGATGGCTTCTTTGCCGTCGGGATTGCGCACGACGACGTCGACCATCTCGCCATTCTTGCCCGGCGGCGCCTTGACTTCGAGTGTCGAGGCCGAGACGAATTTGACGCGTTGGGCAGGCTTGCCGCCGAAGAGCACGGCCGACTCGGCGACGAAGTTTTTGCCCTCGATGCTGACCTCGGTGCCGCCCTCGACCGAACCTTTGTTGGGCGCGACGGAATCGATCGCGGGGGCGGGCGAGGGGTCGTAGCGGAATGCATTCTTCACGACGGTCGTGCCCGCGTCGCCGCGACCGACCTCGACGTCGACGAACCCCGACGCGCGCGACGGCGGCGCCACGAGCTCGATCGTCGTGGCCGATCGGACCACGGCGCGTTTCGGCGCCTGCCCGCCGATGCGCACGAACACGTGCTCATCGAAGAAATCGCCTTCGAGGACGATCCGCGTGCCGCCGACCATGGGACCATTGCGCGGCGTGATGCTGTCGACGCGCGGCGCCGGGCGCGACTCGTACGTGAATGCATCTTCGCGGCGCACGACGACGCCGTGCCGATCGACGAGCTCGATCGACACGAGGCCCGGCTGCGTCCGTTGCGGCAGCTCCACCTCGATCTCGTGCCGCGACCGCGTCCGCGAAATGGCTCGCACCTCGCCGACACGCACCACCGTATCCGCCTCGAAATTGTCGCCGACGAGCCGGATCGTCTGCCCGCCCGCGCAATACCCGCGGTCGGGGCGCACCTCGACGAGCAGCGGCGGCGTGGGCTCGGCCTCGTACGTGAATGCGCCTTCGAGCTTCGCGATTTGCCCGTCGGGATTCTCGATTTCGAGGTCCACCGGTCCCGGCTCGTTTGCCCGCGGGGTCACGAGCTCCAGCGATTCGGCGCTGCGGAACGTGACGGCCGCTTGCTTGCCACCGAGGCGCGCCACGCATTGCGGATGGAAGTCGACGCCGGTCACGGCGACGCGCTTCGAGCCGCCGATGAGGCCCGACGCGGGCGAAACCTCGCGCACGTGCGGCGTCGCGAGGCGATAGGTGAAGAGCTCGGCCGCGAGCGCGGAGAGGCCATCGGGGTTCGTCACGCGGAGCTCGCCGTGGAAGAGCTGTTCCTGCGGCGGCGTGACGAACCGGATGCGCGAGGCGCTCTCGAAGATGACCTCGGGCGCGCGGTTGCCGAAGAACGTGATGCGGCAGCCGTCCTCGAAGTTGCGGCCCTCGACGACGATCTCGGTGCCGCCGCGCGGCGAGCCTTCGAGCGGGGAAAAACGCTCGATCGCGGGACCCTCGTCGTAGACGATCTGGATGACCGCGCGCTGTCCGTCGGGGTTTTCCACGACGATATCGACCGCCCCCGGTGCGTGGGGCGGCGCCTCGATCTCCAGGGTAAAATCGTCGAGTCGTTTCGGCTTCGTACAATCGTCGCCGTCGACGAGCACGCGGCAGCCGTCGGCGAAGTTCGCGCCGTAGAGCGAGATCTTCGTGCCGCCTTGCGCCGACACCTTCGCCGGCCGCGCCGCGGTGAGCATGGGCCCCGGCGCGCCCATCATCGGCGGAGGCGGCGGCGGCTCGGTCCCGCGCTTTTCGGACGTCGCACCCTCTTCCGCGGCCGGCTCCGTCGCGGGTTTGTCCACTTCCTTTTCGAGGTCGAGCGCCGAATGCATCTCGAGCCGCACCGGCGGCTTGTCGACGATCGCGGGCGGCGCGACGATCGCGGGTTTGTCGACGATCGCGGGCGGCTCGACGATCGCCGGCACATCCGGCGGCAGCGGCACCGGCGGGGGCGGGAGCGGCGGCGTGTCGAGTGTGGGTTTGTCCACGAGCGGCGGCGGCGCGACGCTCACGGGTTTGGCGCGGGGCTCCCAGAGCTCGACGTCACGCCCCTCCGGGTCCTTGAGCGACGCGAAGAGGCCGGAGGGCCTTTCGAGGATCGGCCCCACGTCGATGCCGTCCTCGCGCAGGCTCGACGCGACGGCTTGCAGGTTCGGCACGCGCAGCGACAGCGCGCACTCCCTGCGGCCTCGCGGAAGGGGTTCGAGCGCGAGATCGATCACGAGCGAGGTCCCGCCTGCGCTCACCGACTCGTAACGCCGCGTCCCCTCCACCCGATCGAACGAGAGCCCCGCGGCGCGCCCATAAAAGGCGCTCACGGCTTCGGGATTCCCCGCGTAGAGGACGATCTTGCCGAGCCCGAAGGTTGCCATCATCACACCCGAAACGCCCTTTCGTCGCGCATGGTAACAGAGCTCTGGGGTCGTGGAAGGCTCTTCCCTTGACGGCGCGCGACAAGGCTGGCTTCCTCCGGGACATGTCGCTGGCATCGTATTTCCCGACACTCGAAACAGCGCGCGTGCAGCTCCCGCTGCCGGCCGGGGAGCCGGTCTCGGTGGAGCGGCTCGCGATGCTGGTGGTTCACGCGGCGTTGATCCGGCGCACGAGCTGGGCGGAGGATACGGAGATCGCGCCCGCGACGCTCGAACGTGGCGAACCGCCGCCGCCCGACGATCTCGAGATCCACCACCACGTGCGGATCGACGCGAGCCTCGGGGGCGGCCCGTGCACGGCGTGCACGCTGACGCCGGGCAAACGGCGCTGCCGCATCTGTGGCGGCTCGGGCACGGTCTTCTTCACGACCTGCTCGTGCGACGGTGGCTTCATCACGTGCCCGACGTGCGGCGGCGCGGCGAAGTCAAACCGGGTGCGGCTCCGCTATTACACGGACACGCCGGCCTTTTTGAGCGAGGCCTACATGCCGTCGCACATCACGACGGTGCCGCCGCTCTTCGGTCTGGAGAGCCGCATGGAGCAGGACATCCAGTTCCAGCAGGCGTTACCGGAGGAGCTGCGCTGCCACGACCTCACGGGCCGCGTGGCCGCCTCGGCCTATCGCGGCGGCGAGCGCACGGTCCGCCCCGATTTTCACGGCCACGATTTCGGCGACACGATCGACAAGGCGCTCGCGGGCCTTTCGGCGATCGGCGCCGGCGCGAGCGTGGTACGCCACGTGATCCGGGCCTATGCATGGCCGTTCTTGCGGGTCCAGTGGGCGATGGGGGAGGACCTCGCGATTTACGTGGACCGAATCGGGAGTATCAAGGTGTTCGGCGCCGACGCCGTCGCGCTGGGCCGCGATTAGCCGGCTCCTCGGGGAGTCCGTAAGGACTGCCACGGCCCCTCAAAACTTTTACGCCCTCTGGAACCCCGCTCTCTTGCCGGCCTGGCAGTGCGTCCACTATGACGCACAGCACCATGACGCGCGTGCTGACCGAGCTCATCGAGCTGCTCTCGCTGGAGAGGATCGAAACCAACCTGTTTCGGGGCCAGAGCCAGGATCTCGGCTGGGGTCAGGTCTTTGGCGGTCAGGTCCTCGGCCAGGCGCTCTCTGCCGCCGCGCAGACCGTGCCGCCCGAGCGCCAGGTCCATTCACTCCACGCGTATTTCCTCCGCCCCGGCGACGCGCGCAAGCCGATCGTCTACGACGTCGATCGCATTCGCGACGGGCAGAGCTTCACGACCCGCCGCGTGGTGGCCATCCAGAATGGCCAGCCCATCTTCAACATGTCCGCCTCCTTCCAGGTCGAAGAGGAGGGATTGGAGCACGCCGATGGCATGGAAAAGGTCCCAGGTCCGGACGGGCTCTCGAGCCAGCAGGAGATCTGGAGCCGCCTGGCGCACAAGATCCCCGAGCCTTTCCGCACCCGCGCCGTCGCCGAGCAGCCGATCGAGATTCGCCACGTGAACCCGATCGATCCTTTTCGCCCTGAGAAAAGAGATCCGCACGAGGCCATCTGGATCCGCGCGGCCGGGCCCCTGCCCGACGATCCGGCGCTGCACCGGTACTTGCTCGCGTATGCGTCGGACCACGCCTTCGTCACCACCGCGCTGCGCCCCCACGGCGTCACGTGGTTCGATTTCTCGATGCAGGTCGCCAGCATCGATCACGTGATGTGGTTTCACCGGCCCTTCCGCATGGATGATTGGCTCCTGCACGTGATCCACAGCCCGTCGGCATCCGGGGCTCGTGGGCTCGTGCGGGGCAGCGTCTTTTCGCGCGACGGGCGGCTCGTCGCGTCCACGGCCCAGGAAGGGCTCTTGCGCAGGCGGAAGAGGGGGTAGAGAGGGCCCCGCTCCCGGGCCGCCCGTTCGCTCGTGTCCTTCGCTCTCGCCGCGAGGCGACCCCCTCGCGTCACGGTGACGCGCGCCCCTCGGTTCGACGAAAACGCCTTCGCGTTACGCCGACGCGCGCGCCTCGCCTCGTGCCGACCCCTTCGCGTCGTCTCGACGCGAGGCCCCGAGCTCGGCGCCGACCGCTCTGCGTGGCCTCTCCGCGCGGCCCTGGCCTCGCGCCTACCCCCACGCGTCACGGTCACGCGCGCTCGTCGCTTCGGTCCCGACGCCTTCGCGTCGCGGTGACGCGTCCCCCTCGCCTCGCGCAGGCCCGCTCGCGTCGCTCCGAACGTCGAACTCCTGCTCTTCCCCGAATGAAAAACTACGGCCCTCGTTCAACGGGGACCCGCCGACGCGATGGCGCGGCAGGGATTCCGAAACCCACCAGACCGGGCCTTGGGCCCAGGGATGACCTCATGCGCAAGTATCGCAGCAATGCCTCGTCGATCGTTCGTTTCGAGTATGGCGTCGAGCTCGCCGCCGGCCTCTCCTCGTTCCCCGAGATGGCCTCCGCCGCCGCCGATATCCAGACCGTCAACGAGGCCCTCGCGGTCCAGCACGACAAGCGCCGTGCCCTGCAGGTCCCCGTCATCAGGACCCGCGCCGCGCTCCGCTTCGGCGAGTATAGCGTCGAGCGCGTCATTCGGTTGGCCCTCCGCGCCGCCGAAATGGAGGACGGTGGCAGGCGCGGGCGTATCTGCGCGAGCGTCTTTCCGAAGGGATCCCGGCCGATCCTCGCCCCCGTCGGGAAACGCCAGGTCAAACCATTGCGCGAGCTCGTCGAGCGACTGGCGAATTCGAAGGTCGTCGGCATCGACGCGTATCGCGCCGCGTGGCTCCCGAAGCTGCAAGCCGCGCTCGCGAGCTTCGAGGCGGCCGTCGCCGCGCACCTTTCGGCGCTCACTGCGCATGACGAGGCCTTCAAGCTCGAGGTCGCGCTCCGAGAAGCGCACCACGATACCGTCGACCGGATCATGGGCCAGGTCCGCGCCACGTTCCCGCGCGATCGCGTAACCCAGGACGTCATCTTCCCGGCCGTCGAGGAGGCCAGTATCGTCACCACCACGAGCGAGGACGACGGCGCGCAAGACCCGCTTCCCTCGCAGCCCCTCCCGCCCGCGGACGCCTGATATCGACCGGCGCGGCGCTCGCCCCGCCCCGCAGAGCCCGCGCGCCCCCCTCCCCGCCGCTTCCCCCTCGCCTCGACACACCCATCCACGTTCGGTAGACTTTCCCCCATGAGCTTCGTCGCTCACGATGCCGACCGCGCGTCCCCTCGGCGCATGACGCTCGAGGAGTGGGCCGCGCTGCCCGAGGATGAGCCGGGGGAGCTCGTCGATGGCGAGCTCGTCGAGGAAGAGATGGCCGGGTACGTCCACGAGGTCGTCGTCGTTTGGCTCGCGCACCTGCTTCGTTCCTGGGCGCTCGCGCATGGAGCGCGGGTCGCGGGGTCGGCCGGGAAGTTCGCGGTGTCGGCCACGCGCGGGCGCATGCCGGACCTCACGGTGTACCTCGCCGGCGCGCGCCGCCCGCCCGCGGAAGGGCCGATCCGCGTGCCCCCGAGCATCGCCGTCGAGGTCGTCTCGTCGACCCCCCGGGACGCGCGGCGCGACCGCGTGGAGAAGCTGAAGGAGTACGCGGCGTTCGGCGTGAAGTGGTACTGGATCGTCGATCCGGCGCTTCAATCGTTCGAGATCCTCGAGCTCGGGCCCGAAAACGAATACATCCACAAGGTCACGTCGACCGACGGGCGGATTGAATCGGTTCCGGGATGCGCCGGGCTCGTGATCGATATCGATGCCCTGTGGGCGGAGGTCGCCGAGGTGCGTGCCGAGGGCGAGGGCGAGTCGCCGGAGAAAAGCTGATCCTCAGCGTCTCGGTCATCCCGGCCGATCGCCCACGATCGTAGCGCGCTCCATCTTGCGCACCGCCGGCCAGTAATCCTGGACCGCGTAATGCTGCGTGCAGCGATTGTCCCAGATCGCGACGCTGTTCTTCTTCCAGCGAAACCGCACCTGATACTCGGGGATCTGCGCCTGGCTGATCAAATAGCTCAGGAGCTGGCTCGCCCCGGGCGTGAAGTCCTGGCCGAAGCGCACGTTCGCCGGCGTGTGGAAGTTGACGAAGTGCGTGGTGAACGCATTGACGAACAGGCTCTTTTCGCCGGTCTCCGGATGCGTGCGCACCACCGGGTGCTCCGCATCCGGAAAGCGGTCCCTGAGCGCGTGGCGCTTCTCCATGGGCATGACCGCGCCGAAGGTCGCCTCGATGCTGTGCCTGGCGCGTAGCCCGGCGATCTGCTGCTTGATGGGCTCGGGCAGCCGGCGATAGGCCTCGACCATGTTCACCCAGATGGTGTCACCGCCGACGGCCGGCGTCTCGACGCAGCGCAGGACGCAGCCCATCGGCGGCGCTTCGCGAAACGTCGCGTCGCAGTGGTAGGCGTTCTCGTAATGCTCCGGTGGGCTGTTCAGGTCCTTGTAAATGCGGACCAGCCCCGGATGGTCGGGATCGCTGCCGGCGACGGGGTGGCCTTCGAGCTCGCCGAAGCGCCTCGCGAAGGCGACGTGGTCGGCGCGCGTGATGTCCTGATCTCGCAAAAACAGGACCCGGTGCTTCAAGAGGAGCGCCCGGATCTCCGCGAAGAGCACGTCATCGCGCGCGGCGTCGGCGAGGCTCACGCCGCTGAGCTCGGCGCCGATGGTGCAGGTCGAGGGCGCGACCTCGATGGTGCCGCCCGTCGCCGCGCGGGCAGGGGCGGGAGTGGACGATGCTGACGTTTCCATGTCGAATTTCTCGGGTTTTCAGACGACGAAGATCGACGATCCCGTCGTCTTGCGTGATTCGAGGTCGCGGTGCGCCTGCGCCGCGTCCTCCAGCCGGTAGCGCTGGTTGATTTCGATCCGGATCCGCCCCGCCGCGACGTGACCGAACAGCTCTCCGGCGAGCTCGGCCTTTTCCGCGGGATCGGCAATGTAATCGGCGAGCGCCGGGCGCGTGACGAAGACGGAGCCTTTGACCGCGAGCCTCGATACGTCGAGCGGCGGCACCGGGCCCGAGGTCGTGCCCACGCACACGAGCAGCCCGCGCCGCTTCAGGGAATCGAGCGAGCCCGTGAACGTGTCCTTTCCGACGCTGTCGTACACGATCGATACGCCGGCCCCACCCGTCAGTTCGCGCACGCGCCGGGCCACGTCCTCGCGGCCGTAATGAATGACGTGGTCGCAGCCGTGCGCGCGGGCGATTTCTGCCTTTGCTTCGGTCGACACCGTACCGATCACCGTGAGGCCGAGGAGCTTCGCCCATTGCGATACGATCAGGCCCACGCCGCCCGCCGCCGCGTGCAAGAGGACGCTGTCGCCGGCTTTCAGGGGCCAGATGCGGCGCAAGAGGTAGGCGGCCGTGAGGCCCCGCATGGTCATGGCCGCGGCGGTCTCGGGACGGATGCTTTCGGGCAACCGAATCAGGGGCGCCGCCGGCAGGGTTCGCTCGGTGCTGTACGCTCCGAGCGTGTCCAGAAAACCGGTATACGTCACCCGGTCGCCCGGCGCGACGTTCGTGACGCCTTCGCCGACCGCCTCCACCACGCCGGCGGCCTCCACGCCAATCCCGCTCGGGAGCGGCACCGGATAAAGCCCCGTGCGAAAGTAGGTGTCGGCAAAGTTGAGCCCGACGGCGACGTGACGGACCCGGGCCTCGCCGGGACCCGGGTCGCCGACGGCGACCTCCTCCCAGCAGAGGACCGAAGGGCCGCCGGTCTCGTGAAATCGAACCGCGTGGGCCATGGAAATGCCCCCCTTGGCCTTCGCTAGGCCGCCATGCGCCGCGGGACCCCGCGCTCGCCTGCCTTGCGATTGGGCGCATACCCGAGCTTTGCCAGGGTTTCGTCGGCATCCTTGTAAAACTCGCCGATCTTGTAAATGCGGCGGGCCTCCTTGCCGGTGGCCACGTCGCGGCCGAGCTCGCGCGCGATGCGGACGAGCTGCTCGATTTGTTGCACGGAGGTCATGCGCTGCCCCTTGCGCCGCCACAACGTGTCCTCGATGCCGCAGCGGGTGTGCAGACCCATCGCGATCGCCATCGTGTTCACGGGGAGCACGTTCCGCATGACGGTCTCCAGCGTCAGGCAGGCGCCGTTCGGCACGCGGTGGATGAACTCCATCATGTTGTAGGGGTTCGGCCCGTCGAATCCGCCGCCGATGGCGACCCAGGTGAGGTTGAGCGGCCCTGTGTAGGCCCCGCGGCGGAGGAGGCGCTCCACCGTCTCGAGCTGGGGGACGTTGGCGAGCTGGAAATGGGCCTGGATGCCGGCGGCCGAGAGCCGCCGGAGGTGCTCTTCGACCCAGGCCGGGCCGGCCGGCACGGTCATCTCGCGGTAGGCCTTGTACACCTCGGGCCGCGCGAACGAGCTCCCGGCATAGTCGTCCTCGGTCATCAGCTCGACGATGTTCATCTGGCACGTGTTGATCGCGATCGTGACCTGATCGGGCTTGGGCGAGAGCTCGGCCAGCATGTGGCGTGTATCATCGCTCAGCCATTTCGCCTTTTCCCCTTCGGTCTCCGGGGAGAAGGAGATCGAGCCGCCGACCTGCAGGATCATGTCGGGCACCGCGTCGCGCAGCCCTGCGAGGAGCTCGTTGAACCTGGACAGGCGCTTGGAACCCTTGCCGTCCGGCTCGCGCGCGTGCACGTGCAGCACCGTGGCGCCGGCGTTGTAGCAATCCACGGCTTTCTGGACCTGCTCTTCCATCGTCACCGCGATGTCTTCGGGAAAATCGGAGGGCTCCCACTCCGGTCCGTACGGCGCCACGGTGATGACGAGCTTTTCCTGGTTCTCGGGGAACAGAGAGTCATCGAGAAAGTCCATGGGGATCCCCGTGGTTCCCCGCCGCTCCGACCGCAAGCGCGCAAGGATCCCCTCACGTCGCCCGTCAGGGCACGAGGCTCACCCACGTATCCATCGCGCTGATGCTACAGCCGAATTTCGTGTGACCGTCCCCGAGACCGAGCGCCTCGATGATCTGCGCGCAGCTGCAGCCGCCGGTCTCCGTCATCGTGTACGATGTTTCGGGGGCGTTGCCGCTCGGTGACGTCGTCTCGAACACGCCGTCGCCGTTCGTATCGGCCCAGCGGTTTGCCCCGAGCGCCACCGTCGGGACCGACTCTGGCAATACGGTGCCGGAGCACATGTCGTCTCCTCCGCAGATGCCGTCGCCGTCGTCGTCCCCGCAGCAGACGGCGTCTTCGTCGACTTCGCCGTCGCAATCGTCGTCCACCTCGTTGCACGCCTCGGCGGCGCCCGGATACACGTCGGCGCTCGTGTCGTCGCAATCATCGCACGAGCTCGTGCCGTCGCCGTCATTGTCGATCATGTGGCACGGCACCGTGCCGCTGCAGTCGTTTCCGACGCAGCCATTCAGGCCGGCGAGGAAGACGCCGCTGTCGAGCACCTGATCGCCCGCGTCGCAGATGACGATCTCGAGCACGTGGCCGGTCGTGCCGCCGGCGAGCGGGGCGCGCGTCGTCAGAAGGCCCGTCGATCCGTCGTATTCGGTCTCGGTCTCGGGCGCGACGACGACGGCCCCGGACGAGAAAAACGGACCGTTGATCGTGATGGAGTTTCCCTGGGCGTCGAAAACGATCTGCTCGCCGTCGAGGTAGACGGCATAGACGTCGTTGTACATCGACCCGACGTACTCCGGGTACTCCTCGGAGCCGAAGATCGATTGGAACGAGATACCGTCGAAGCCCGGCGCGAGGTCGAACGTGATCGTCAGCTTCGTCGCGTCGAAGCTCTTGAAGCCCGGGATCAGCGCGTCGCAGAGCGGGTCGCCGGGGAGGCCGTTGCTCGCGCCCGTGCTCCCGTCGTCGCTCGGGGGCAGCGCGAGATGGGCCTGGCCCGTCGTGAGCAGGATGCCATTCGCAATGCCGAGCGGGCCCTCCGCGTAGGTCGCGGCCGCCTGGTTCGAGCCGCTGTAGATCGCGCCCGTGATGGTGATCGCGTTCCCGCTGCTTTGCATCGTGCTCGCGAGGACGGCGGGATCGCCGGTCGTCCCGACGGTGAGCGCGGAGGCGCTCGAACCGTGGACCATGGCGGACATCGCCGCGGATAAAACGAGGAGAGGTCTCATGCATGTACTCCGGCGCTTCATCGAACGCCGCCATCCGATGCCGCGATAACCACCCACGTGCTGGAATCTCGGCGGGAATTTTTCGCTCCCGCTGCGCCAGGTGTCCACGGCGGAGGGGAAGCCTCGACGACCGATCCGTTCCTGGACATTGTTCGCGTTTTGATCGTACGATGTGGAAGGACCGCCGTGAACCAGCACATTCCATTTCCGCGAAACGGCCGCGTCTTCCATCGCCTCACGGGCGCGCTTTGCGTGGCCCTCTCCCTCGCCGGGGGGATGTTCGCCGCGCCCGCGATCGCCCAGACGACCCCGAGCGTGGCGCCGAAGCGCACCTCCGGAATGTCCGTTCAGGATCAGCTCGACATGGATATCACGCCGCTGCCCACCGGGTACGGCGCCGTATTCGTGCCGAGCCCGGCGGGGAGGTTGCCCGGCGCGAGCGTGCTCGTGCAGTACGAGGGGGAGACGGTCGCGCGGGGATACATCGGCGAGCGGATCCCCGTGCCGCCGGGCCAATACCGCGTGCTCGTGGGCTCGGGGCCCGAGGCGCTCCGGGCTTCGAGCGACGTGACGGTGGTAAAAGGAATGACCGTCACCGCGGCGCAAAATTTTGGTGTGCTCCGCGTGAGCCTCGTCGACGATCGAAAGGCGCCGATCGAGGACAAGTACGTGGTCGCGTCCGCGGACGGGGCTCGCGTGTATGGCCCGGTCGCGACCTCGGTCGACAAGGCGGCGAAGCCGGAGGCGCTGATCCTGCCGCCGGGGCGGTACATCTTCGCGCTCGGTACGAACCCGAACGCGAGCCAGAATTCGATCGCGATCCAGATCGGCGGCGGCGAGCTCACCGAATACCGCGTCGTCGTCGAGGACGGGAAGATCGTGCGGACCGAGTTCGGGCGCCCCGAGGCCGACTACGAGCCGAGCCCGTGGCGCGTGCAATGGGTCATCGGCGCCGACGTCTCGTTCGCCCAGCGGATGAACCAGTTTTCCACGTACAACGGCGACGTCTTCATGGCCGGCGGATTCACGAGCTTCGAGGGCGCGTACGACTCGGGCCGTCACCTCGCCCAGCTCAATGTCGGCGTCGACGAGATGGTCCTTTCGCTGACCTCGCCCGTCGAGCAGGCGTTCCCGCTCCGCAAGGTCGTCGACGAGGTGAGCGCGGAGCTGCTCTACAATTATCGCGTCGTGGGCATCCTCGGCCCGTATGCCCACGCGATGGGATACGCGACCCTGTTCAACACCACGTATCGCGACGAGCAGCCGTACCGGGCGACGACGCGTGACGCGCAGGGGAAGGTGGTGAAGCAGGGGGATTATCTGGCGAACGACGAGCTGGAAACGTTCGCCGGGGGGTTTCCCTTGTTCTTCCAGGAGGGCGCGGGGTTCGGGACGCGGGTCGATTTCCTGGGCATCACGCTGGGCATCCGCGCCGGGGCTGCGATGCGGCAATCGTTTTACGGCGGCGGGCGGTACGTGCAGGCGCGCTCGGGCTCGAACCTCGATCTGATCGCGCTCACGGACTCCTTCGATTACGGCGCGGAGGCGTCGGGGCTCGTCGGGTTCACGTTGTTCAAGATGCTCTCCGTGAAGAGCCGCTTCGACCTGTTCGTGGACACGGACCAATTCGGCGAGTTCCTCGGCGAGACGTACCGGCCCATCTATCGGTGGGACAACATCGCGAGCCTGCGCCTCTCGCGGTTCGCCTCCGTCGTCTACACGGCCGTCCTCCGGCGCGACGCCGCCGCGGTCGTGCCGAATCAGTTCGCCCACACGTTCCGCCTGCGACTCCAGGCGGCCATCTTCTGACCGGAGGCCTTGGGACGCCCATGCATTCGCTCGTTCGTCGCTCCCGAGGAATCGTCCTTGCCGCGCTCCTCGGCGTCTCCCTGTCCGCGGTCGCCGGCTGCGGTCGCAATTACGGGCCTTATCCGGCCACGGCGCTCGAGGTGAACGAGCGGATCTTGCGCGTTCGGGGCGCCTTCGAGAAGGTGAAGTCCGATCCGCTCGCGAATGAGGTCCGGCTCGATTTGCAACGGGCCGAGACGTGGATCGTCACGGCCGAGGCCGAGGCCAAGGAAGGCAAGGTCGACGAGCGTGCCGACCTCTACCTCGCGACCGCCGAGGGCCAGCTCTCGATGATCCAGACGCATTACGCGCGGCGCCGGGCGGAGGACAAACTCGCAAAACGCAGGGAGCAGGCGCTCGCGCCGATGGCCGACGAAACCCCGGAGTGATGGCATGAGACGATCACGCTTTCTTTCGCGGCTCCCGGGCGCCTTCCTCCTCGCGGCGCGTGTTGCTCCCGCCTTGCTCATCGCGGCGTGCGCGTCGGCGCCGCCTCCGGCCCCGCTCGCCGAGGCGGATCGCCTTCTCGCGCGCAAGGATGCCGGCGACATCAAGATCGCTCGGCCCGAGATCGTGGCGGAGGCGCGTGATTTGCTTCGCCGCGCGAAGTCGGCGCATAGCATCGGCGACGCCGAGCGCGCGACGCTCTACGCATACCAGGCCATCCAGCTCTTCACGACCGCGAAAAACCTGGCCGAGCGCGACGAGGCGGAGCGGCTTTTGCGGGTCGTCGACAAGGCCGCGGGCGAGAGCGAGGAGGAGCGGCGGAAGATCGAGCTGGAGACACGGCTCCGCAATCTCGAAGAGCAAAGCAAGAGCTCGCCCGAGGCGGCCCGGGCCATGCGGTCCATCGACCGGGCGCGCGAGAAGCAGGCGGCGGCGCTCGAAAAAGGCGCGACCGGGGGTTCGGCCGGGGTCTACTTTCAGCAGGGGCAGGCATTGCTGGAGGTCGCGATCGATGCGTTCGAGGTGAAGTCGTACGCGGAGGCGGCGAATGCGGGGCAGTCCGCGGCGGCTTCGTTCGTGTCGGCGATCGGAAGCGTCACGGAGATGGAAAAGGGGGCGACGACGCCCGCGGGCGACAAACCCGGGCCGGAGCCGAAGCGAGCGGAGGAGGCGAATACGCCATCCGTCGCGCCGGCCCACGTCGAGGCGCCACGAGCCGCCCCGCCGCGCCCGCGCGCGGGTGGGACGCGCGGGGCCGCGCCGTCGATCGAGGAGCTCGCGGACAGGACGCTCGTGTCGCTGGAGCTCCGGCGCGCGGAGGCGCTCGGCGAGCTGAAAGATCAGCGGTGCCCGGGGCCGTTCCGCGAGATGGAGGCGATGCTCACGCTCGCGCAGAAGCGATTCCAGGCTGCCGATTACGAGCACGCCTACGAGTATGCGCTGCGCGCGGACGAGCGATTCCGCGCCTGCGACAAGCTCGGAGTGATCGCCGCGATCCCGGCGGCGCCCGCAGCGGCGCAGGCGAGCCAGAAGCGCGCGGAGGACGCGGAGGAGACGGCCCGCAAGAAGGCGGTCGTGGCCATGCAGAAGGCGCAGATCGAGAGCGCGCGGGCGCAGGCCGTGAATCCGAATGATCCGGGGGTTTTGCAGGGCAACCTGCTGCTCTCGAATGCGGATACCTGGCTCGGAAGACGATCGTACGAAGAGGCGGAGGACTTTGCCAATCGCGCGCTCGTCGTGCTTTCCAAGGTGAAGGCGCCGGAGCCTGCGAAGGTCGCCACGAAGCCCGCGGCGCCCGCATCCGCGCCCGCACCAGCGGCGCGACCTCCGAGCGCACAGCAGCCCACGCAATCGCAGCCCACGCAGCCGCAGGGCCAGACGCCCGTTTATGTCGTCCAGGGGCCGCCGCCCGTGCCACCGGCGCCGCCGGGGACGACGGTGCGAATCGTCGACGAACGGTCGGCGGCGCGCGAAGAGCAATTCCTTTCGGCCCGCATGCAGCAAATGGAGCAAGCGCTCGCGCAGCTTGCGCAGCAGAAACAGGGGCCGGTTGACGCCTCGTGGCGGCCGGCCTACGAGCGGGTGTTCCGGGCGCTCTCGCTGCGCGACCGCGCAAAGCTTCGATCGCCCGACGCGAAGAAGCGGCTCGAGGAGGCGGATGCGCTCCTCGCGCAGTCGCGCGCCGCCTGGCAAGCGAAACGATATGCCGACGCGATGCGTCTCGCCGACGACGCGTCCTCCATTCTCGAACCCCTCGCGGAGGTGACGGCAGAGCGGGGAAGTCCCGAAGAGATCGAGGAGCGCACGAGGAAGGCGGACGCGCTCATTCGCGAGGCGAGCGTGGGGCAGCAGGTCTGCGAGAAAGAGGCGTGCAGCGAGCGTGACCTCGCGGGGTACGCGAACGCGAAGGAGCTTCTTGCCTCGGCGCGGCAAGCCTACGTCGACCGGCGTTTCGGGTATGCGATCGAGCTCGCCGGCAAGGCCAAGGAGCAATTCTCGGCCGCGCTGCAAAAGCCCAAGAAAGACGCGTCGGATCCGAAGATCGAAGCCGAGAAGCTCGAAGCGCTGCGCGAAGCCGCGGACAGCGCGCTTCGCGAGGCGAACATCACGAAGAAGATCTGCGATACCCGAAATTGTCGCGCGATCGACGGGGAGGCGTGGATCCGGGCGACCGAATACATGGCCTCGGCCCAGGCCGCCTACGTCGACAAACGGTACGAGACGGCGAAGGATCTCGCGAGCAAGGCCGACAAGATCTTCAAGGACACGATTGCCAAGCAGCCCGAGTTCATCCTGCCGGCCGGCGTGACGCGGGTGGCGCGGTTCGGCGCGCAGCTCCGCTTGAATCCGCCCGTGAAGTTCTCGAAGGGGACGACGCTCACGCCCGCGAGCGAGGTTTCCCTCGACGAGCTCGCCAAGGTGCTGATCGAGAACAAGGCCGCGTTCAAGCGCGTGTCGCTGATCGGCTTCACCGATAGCTGGGGGGCCGGCGCGACGAACAAGAAGCTCTCGGCCGATCGGGCCGCGGCGGTGCGTGATGCGCTCGTCCAGCGCGGCGTCCCCGCGGATCTCCTGATCTCGGACGGTCGCGGCGCGGAAAACCCGATCGCGAACAACAACACCCCGCAGGGCCGCGAGGAAAATCGACGGATCGAGATCCACATGGAGCTCGTCGAGGGCGTCAAATGAGGAGAAGGACGAAGCGCCTCACCGCCTCCGCGCTCGCCGCCGCGGCCTGCATGGCCGTTTCGCTCACGGCCGCGGCGCAGCCCGATCCCTTCGCCGATTACGAGGCGATGAAGCGCGGACAGGCCCCGCCACCCCCGCCCGCAGCCTCGCTGCCCGCCGTCGTGCCGATCCCCTCGCCCGAGCCCGAGGTTTCCACCGCGCCGTGGAAATGGAGCTTCGGCGGGCGGAGCGCGTTCAGTTACACGGGCATCTCGAACGATACGCTCCTCGACCAGGACCAGAGCAATACGACGCTCTTCTTCCGGCTGACGCCCACCGTGGGTTTGACGGTGCACGAGCGGGTGCTCGTCTCGGCTTCGTTCGGCCTGCTCGGCAACAACCTCACGCGCGAGGACGGCAGCGATGCGACCGCGGTCGCGGGGCTCTTCGAGTTCACCGGCCATTACATGCTGCCCGTCACGCGGCGGCTCGTGTTCTTGCCGGGCCTCGGCATCGGGCCGTATTTCGGCTCGAACGACCGCACGCTCCGGCTCCCCGACGGGCGCAAGGTCGACGAGGCGTCGAGCACGTTCGGCGTCGCGATGTCCGTGTATGGAATGTTCGGCTATCAGCTCTCGCCGACCCTCTCGGTGCGGACCGGCATCGCGCTCTACAGCCTCTTCCAGACCGAGCGTGTCGAGAGCGCGGACAAGACCCTCGGGGCCTCGGCCGTGCACGTGGGGCTCCCGATCGAGCTTCATTTCCACGTCCTCTAAGGCCTTTACCTCGGCCCCCCGAGGCCGCTACCCTCGGCCGCGATGGTCGATCCGATCCGCCTCGAAGCCGCTTCCAATCGCTTTCGCGCCTTCTTCGACGAGCTGCATCACATCTTCCTCGAGCGCGACGACCTGCTCCTCCAGCTCGCGCTCGCGCTGCTCTCGCGCGAGCACCTGCTCGTCACCGGCCCGCCGGGGACGGCGAAGAGCCAGCTCGCCTCCGCGGTCTTCGGGCGCATCCTCGACGAGGAGACGGGCGAGCCGAGCCTCTACGCGCGGCAGATCGGCGAGAGCACGGTCCAGACCGATCTCATCGGCCCCATCGATTTCAAGACGCTCATGGAGACGGGGCGCACCGAGCATTTCACCGACGAGGGGATGCTCGGCGCCGTCCACGCGTTTCTCGACGAGATCTTCGACGGCCGCGACATGCTGCTCCGCTCCGCGCTGAACGTGCTGCACGAGCGCGAGGTGAAGCAAGGCGGGCAGGTGAAGCGCGGCCGCATCGAGTGCGCATTGATGACGACGAACCGGTACATCGCCGACGTGCTGGAGGGCTCGCGGGAGACGCTGCTCGCGTTCGTCGATCGTATCGCGTTCGTCTCGTTCGTCCCGCGCGGGTTCGCCGATCCGAATCAGCTCGGGCTCGTGCTGCGCCGGCATGTCGGGGGTTCGTCGCGGCCGCTGCTCGAATCCACGCTGAGCGTCCAGGACCTCGATGCTTTGCAGCACCTCGTCGACGAGGTCCACGTCTCCGATCCGGTATGCGACGGCCTCGCGGCGCTGCTCGAGCGCTTCGATCGCGAGCTCAACGCCGCCGTGCGCGCCGATCCGGCGTTCGTCCCGACACGTTACATCTCCACGCGCACGGCCGTTCGCTCGGGCCGCGTGCTCCGGGCGGCCGTGGTCGCGGACCGCATCCTCCACAATCCCAAGCGCGCGCTCGAGGTCCTGCCGTCCGATTTCAAATGGCTGCGGCTGCACCTCTTGCTCTCGGGCCCCACACCCGACCAGACCGAGGCGCTGATCACCCGCGAGAGTGATCCGAACGAGCGGCGGCAGCTCGGGATCGTGCGCACCGAGCGCTCGATCTTCGAATCATGCCTCGCCCAGATGCCGCCCATTCACGTAAAACCCCGGCCCACCGCGGTCGAGACGCCGAAACCCGATGCGGTAGCCGTGCCGGCGGCGGACGCGGGCAAAAAGAAGAAACGCAAGTCGGAGCCGCCCCCGGCGCCCGAGGACAAACCTCGCGTGATGGTCGATCAGGCCATTGCCTCGGGCGATGCGACGCGCTTGCTCTCCGTCATGCGCGAGCTCGGGACGCAGGCGCGCGCGGGATCGATCGACGCGGCGCGCGCGAGTGCGCTCGTGAAGGACGCGACGGCGGCGCTCGCGGCGCTCGTCCTGCGTCGCGGGATCGATGCCGCCGCGGGCGGTGGGACCCGGCCGATCAGCGAGGTCGTGAGGGATCTGTCGCGTCTTGCGGCCGAGATCGAGGACGGGACGGCCGGGACGCGCGCGACGGCGCGCTGGCTGCGCGGACGCGCGCTCGTGATGGTCGACGAGGCCGCGGGGCACGCGGCGGGCGCTTCCTCGACGGATCTCGTCGCGTCGATCATCGACGATGGGACGGAGGCGCAAGGCAGGGCGCGCGCGCGGATCGAGGCGCTCGAAGCCTTGTACGAGCTCCGGCGCGATTTGCTCGGCCAGGGCGCGGTGCACGAGACCGGCGAGGAAAAAGCCTGGCAGCGCGCCGTGGCCGCGGCCGAGGACGACATCACGAACCTGCTCGACATCTCGCTGCGCAGCGTGGTCACGAACGCGCTGAAGAGCGCGCCTTCGCGCAGGCTCGCCGAAGTGCTCGCGGCGATCGCGCCCGAGCTCGATCGGCTCGACGCGATGGCCGCGCGCCTCGAACGCGTGCGCGGCGCGCCGTCGACGCTCAAAGCGAAGGTCACGGGCCCGCGCCTCGGCGCGTTGATCGAGGCGGTGTTCAAAGGCTTCGACGCGCGCGACCGGCCCGCGCTCGTGCGCGAGGTGGAGGCGCTCGTCGCCGTGCTCGGAAAGGCGGGGCTCGCGCGGGCGATCGCCGCCGAGGCGTTCCTCGGCTGGGCGGCGGAGGCGCTCCTCCGCGGGGACGTGGCGCCGAATGTCGGCGAGGGACAAACCCACGATTACGACGGATATCGCCGCCTTCGCGCGGCCGAGCAGCGCGTGTCCTCGGCGTACACGCTCGCCGAGATCGCGCTCGTCGTCGCGCCCGAAGGCGTGCGGGATGCGCCCTCGCCCGCGGAGGCGGCCGCGGCGATCGCGACGGCGTGCGGGAAGCTGCCGGAGGTGGTGCGCGGTCGCGTCGTCGCCGGGGATCTCGCGCGGATCGGGCGGGCGCTCGACTACCTCGAACGGTTCTGGCGGGACGTCGAAGAACACGCGGGCGACGCGGGAGCGCGCTTGCGTGAAATCGTGGAATCGAGATTCTTCGATCTCCTGTGGGACGAGGGGGCGCTCACGCGGTTTGCCCTCGAGGCACGCAATGTCGCCGAGGTGTTCCCGGCGCACGCGGCCGAGGTTGATGCCGTGCGCCAGCGCATCGATGCCCTCGACGGGCGGACACGCACCGCCATGACCGAGCTCTTCCGGCGGCGCGCGGATGCCGCGTGGGCACAAGTGCTGCGCGTCGAGAACACATGAGGGACGAAGAGCTCTCCTCGCTCGGCGAACGTATCGAGCAGCTCACGGCGCGGCCGCACGACGTGCGCGCCCCGCTCGTGCGTATCGCGCGGCCGCTCCTGCGGGCGCTCGGTTATCGTCCGGCGCTGCGCACGGCCCGCGTCACGGCGCTGCTCGATGCGCTGCGCGCGCCCGGGGGCAAACCCGTGCCCGAGGCGCTGCTCACGGGCGCCGTGCGCGAGCTCGAAGACAACGTGATCGCGCTCGAACGAACGCTCGTGGTCCATGGACGGGTGCCGCTCGCGCACGCCGCGTGGGTGCGTCGGCTCTACGAGGTCACGGTGCGGGCCGCGCGCGCCGCGAGGGATCAGAAAAACGAGGCCGCGCGTCGCGTCGCGGCCGCGATCGATCCGGTGCGGATCGCGCCGCCGCTCGCGATCACGCCCGGCGAAACGAGCGGGAAGGACAAACCGCAGAAGAAGGCTGGCAAAGACGAGCCTGCCGCGGACGTGCCGGAGACCTCCGAGGCGACCGAGACCTTTCTGGACAAACCCCTCTCGCCGGAGGAGGAGCGCCTCGTCGAGGTCGAGCTGCTCGCGATCGATCACCTGCTCGACGCGGCGCGGGGGGAGACGGAGTTTCTCTCGCGCAAACGCCGCTTGCTCGAATCCGCGCGCAAGCTCCTGCTCGACGCGTCCGCGGCGCTGCCGCTCGGCAAGGAGGGCGTGGAGGTGCGCAGGCGCCACCTCGCCATGGAGATCGCGCGGATCGATCGACTCGAAGCCGCGGGGCTCTCGCCACACCGCGGGCTCTTGCATCAGGCGAAGGACGCCCTCGCGCGGGGCGAACGGCAAAGGCTCCACGCCGCGCTCGTCGCGCTCGACGGCGTCTCGCTCGCGGCCGGCGACGAGGGGCTTTCCGCCGCGACCTCCCGCGCGCGCCAGAAGCTCGGCGAAGGTGAGGGCGAGGATCCCGAGGCCGACCAACTCCGCAGCTTGCGCCGATCGAGCGAGGAGATGTTCGGCGGCGCGGCGATGGCCGCGATCGCGGAAGGGTACGTCAAGGCGCGCAAAGCGCAGACGAAGCCGTCCAAGGGCGAGAGCGACGAAGACAAAAAATACCGCCTGCTCGCGTTGCAATGGCTCGCGCCCGAGAACGAGGCCGAGACGCACGCGGCGCTTTGCGCGATCGACGGCACGGTCGACGTCGGCGTTCCGCTCGCGCCCGTGCGCGTGGCCGAGGTCGAGACACGCGTGCGCATCGTCCGACACCCGACTCCGGATCTGTTGCTCATGCCCGCGCGCGACGTGCTCGACATCCCGCACGCGGTCATCGAGGATCCACGCACGGTCCTGCTCGCGCTCGCGGAGGGGCGGCTGCTCGCGCGGCGCTACGTCGAGCAGGAGGTCAAGAAGCGGACGCGGACGCGTCTCGTGGGCGAGGCGCGCATCTACGTGCTCGACGGGTCGAGCTCGATGCTCGAAGACGGCAAGAAGGGCGCGCGGGCGCGGGTGCGGGACGCGATTCTGCTCGCGGAGCTCGGCATGCTGGTGAAGCGCTTCGCCGAGGGGGATCGGTCGACGCGCCTCACCCTGCATTATCGATATTTCACCAAGAAGATCGGGCCGATTTCGCGGATCAGCAAGGGCAAGGAAGCGATCGCGGCGATGGCCGACGTCGTCGGGACGGTGCGCAAGGGCGGCACGGACATCGAGAATGCGCTGTTGTCGAGCTTCGAGCAGATCCGGGCGGCGAAGGACGAGGACCCGGATCTCGCACGGGCGCAGATCGTGCTCGTGACCGACGGCGACGCCGTGGTGCGCGAGGACGTGATCCAGGCCGCGCGGGAGAAGGTCGGGGACGTGCCAATTGCCGTGAGCGTGGTCGCGCTCGGGGAGGAGAACGAGGCGCTGCGGGCGCTGGTTGCGCGGCAGCGGGCGCGTGGGGAGCGGGCATTTTATCATTTCCTCGACGACGACGCGCTCGTCGAGATCTGCGAGGGCAAGCTCTTCACGGGGCCGAAGATCCACGTGGAGGGACCGCCGGACGAAGAGAACCTTTCGGTCGAGGCGCGGGCGGCGCGGCTCCGCGCCGAGCTCGGCGGGCTCGTGGACGAGCTCGGCGCGCTCGCCGAGAAACGAAGCATCGCGGCGATCGAAGCGATGGCGGCCGAGGCGGATGCGAACGCGGAGGCATCCCGCGCGGAGGCGGCGCTCGGGGTCCCGGCGGACACGGCGGCGAAGGGGGAAGGATCAAAGGCGCTGCGCGAGGCCATCGAAAAGGATCGGCGTGCGCTCGAAGCACGCTTCCTGCGGTGGTTTCCAGCGCCGGCGGCGGAAGATGGCAAGAATCCACACGCGGGCCGTTCGTCCGATTGCGAGGCCGTGATCGTCGTCCTCTCGACGATCGCCGAGGTGGTGGCCGATTTCGGTGGATCGGATCTCTCGCGGCGGGCCGAAGCGATCGATTTGCTGGAGCGGCTCCTGCCCGACGCGATGCTCACGCCGGCGCGGTGGTTCGCGGTGATGCGGGACGAGGCAGGCGCGGCTCGAGATGCGATGCGGACCGTACACGCGGCCGTGACGGGGCCGCGGAGCGTGATCTAGCGTGATCTAGCGGGGTTGCCGCGCTGCGGGTTTTCCCTTCTCACGCGGCTCGACCGTGATCTATCCTCCCATCCAAGCCTATGGCGGACCTGATCACCCTTGAATCGAGCGCACTTCCCGAGAACAGTCGCGTCGCCACGTTTCGAGGCGTGGAGGGCATCTCGCGGCCCTACGAGTTCGAGGTCATGGTCGTGGTCGAGGAGGCCGACGGAGAGGAAATCGACCTCGCGGACGGCATCGGCGGCAAGGCACGGCTCGTGATCGATCGCGCCGACGACAAGCTGCCGCCCTTCATCATCGCGGGGATCCTCGGCAGCCTCGAGCACCTGCACAGCTTCGGCGGTCGATCGCTCGTCCGCGCTGTGATCGTGCCGCGCCTCTGGACCCTCGGGCTCTCGCGTCACTCGCGCAACTTCACGAAGAAGAGCGTGCCCGAGATCATTCAGGCGATCCTCGAGGACAATGGCTTCACCTCGGACGATTTCGAGATCCGGCTTTCGGGGTACGGCAAGGAAGAGCACGTCTGCCAGTATCACGAGAGCGATCTCGCGTTCATCTCGCGGTGGATGGAGCGCGATGGCATTTATTATTATTTCGAGCACTCGGAGAACGGCGAGAAGCTCATCATCTGCGACACGGAAGGCTACCCCGCGGAGCCGCTCGGCGCGCCGGTGCGGTATTTCCCGCAGACGGGCATGGATCGCAGCGCGGGCCCCTCGTTCCGCACGTTCCGGGCGCGCCACACCTCGCTGCCGGCCGTGGTCAAGCTGAAGGATTACGATTACGCCAAGCCGAACCTCGACGTGTCGGGTCAGGCGAACGTCTCGCAGCACGGCACGGCGGAGGTGACGGTCTACGGCGCTCGATTCTTCTCGCCGAGCGACGGCAAGCGGCTCGCGCAGATCCGCGCCGAGGAGATGCTCGCCCGCGAGGTCGTCTTCCGGGCGACGGGCACGCGCTCGCATCTGCGGAGCGGCCATACCTTCGAGCTCGACGAGCACCCGAAGCCCTCGTTCAACAAGAAGTTTTTGGCCATCGAGGTGCACCATTACGGGAACCAGGCCGCCGGGCATACCCAGTGGAAAGAGCTCATGGAGCTCGACCACGAGGAGGTGTACTTCGTCGAGGTCGACGCGATCCCCGCCGACGTGCAGTTCCGGCCCGAATGCCGCACGCCGTGGCCGCGCATCTTCGGCGCGGAGAACGGCATCGTCGACGGCTCGGCCGACAGCGAGTACGCGCAGATCGACGATCAGGGCCGTTACCTCGTCAAGTTCAAGTACGACGAGAGCAACCTGAAGCAGGGCAATGCCTCGACGTACGTGCGCATGATGCAGCCGCACGGTGGCGGCATCGAGGGCTTCCATTTCCCGCTGCGCAAAGGGACCGAGGTGGTGTTCACGTTCCTCGGCGGCGACCCAGATCGCCCGGTGATCACCGGCGTCGTGCCGAACGCGCTCACGCCGAGCCCGGTGACGAGCGGCAACCATACGAAAAACGTCATTCAAACGGGCGGCAGGAACCGGCTCGAGCTCGAGGACCTCGCCGGGCAGCAGCGAATCACGTTGTCGACGCCGTATTCGAACTCGTACGTTCGCATGGGCTCGCCGAACGAGGAGCACGAGCTCATCGTGAAGACGGACGACAATACGTTGCTCCACGCTGGCAAGGATTACGACCAGACCGTGGGCATGAACGGCGGCGGGAGCTGGACCGTCGACGTGTGCGACCACTGGAAGTCGACGATCGGCGGCGGGATGGTCCTCGGCGTGGGCGTCTCGGTGGGCGACGATCCGGCAGATGGCTGCATCAAGATCGTGGCGAACAGCCACATCAACGTGCAGACCCTCGGCGGGAAGTACCAGCTCGACGTGGACACCGGCAACTGGATCACGAACGTGCCTGCGGGGTCGATGACCACGACGACGAAGGGCGATTACACGGTCACGGTCACGTCGAACAACACGAAGTTCGACACGACGGGCAAGACCGAGATCCTGAGCAAGGGATTGGTCAAGGTCGAGTCGAGCGGCTCGACGATGGACCTCCTGAGCAAGGGGAACATGACGATGAAATCGTCCAGCGGCAATGTCGTGATCGACGCGACGGCCGGGCGCATGGACGTCACCGCGAAGTCGGAAATCCTGATCAAGGCCCCGAAGGTCGAGACGAAGAGCACGTCCGAAATCCACGAGATCCTCGGCCAGGAGATGACCGTCAAGGGCTCCCAGTTCGAGACGTACATCGGCATCAAGAACGAGAACGTTCTCGGGCTCAAGATGGAGGGCCTCGTGGGCGGCAAGATCGAGGGGATCCTCGCCGCGGAGATCCGGTTCGGCGCGACGCTTTCGCTCGTGGATCGCGTCGCCGAGTTCGAGCTCAAGAAGGGCAAGATCGTGAAGAAAGAGGCCGAGCTCGGTTCGGTGAGCATCACGCTCATCCAGCAGAGCGTGACCATCACCCAGGTCGGCATTTTCATGCTCGCATGAAGACCATCAAGCCCCTCCGCCTCGGCGTCATGACGGGCGTCTTCGAGGCGCGCCGCGAGCCCCATTTCGTCGTTTCGCTCCTCGCGGGCTTCACGCTCGACGAGGAGCCCTCCCTCGTCCCGGAAGCGGCGCTCTGGCTCTCGATCACGAAAGAGCTCGGGCCGAACGTGCCGCTCGACGTGTGCCGCCCGAAGCCGAACGGCGAGGTGCTCCTCAGTGGAAAGGCCTATCCACCGGGTGGGCCGGCGCCGGTTTGTCCGGTGCGCCTCAAGGTAGGCGCCATCGACAAACGTCTGGCCGTCTTCGGCGATCGCACCTGGAAGCTCGGCGTTCCCTCGGAGCCCGCGCCGTTCACGGAGATGCCTCTCACGTGGTCGCGGGCGTTCGGCGGCAAGGGGTTCACAAAAAACCCCATCGGCCGAGGCGTTGCGCCGGAGAAGACCGAGAGCGGCGGCGAGGTGCATTTCCTGCCGAACGTGGAGACCCCGAAGCGGCTCGTGAAGGCGCCGGGAGATCGGCCCGAGCCGGCGACGTTTGGTCCCGCTGACCTCACGCTGCCGGAGCGGTGGGCGAACTCGGGCACGTACGACAAGAAATGGCTCGACAACGAGGCGCCCGGAATGCCTAGCGATTTCGACTGGAGCTTCTTCAACGTCGCCCCGCCCGATCAGCGCATCGAAGGGTTTTTCTCGGGGGGCGAGCCGATCGAGCTCGAAAACGTGCACCCCGAGCGGGCGCGGATCGTCTCCCGCGTCCCCGAGGTCGTGGGCCGCGCGTTCATCACCCAGAAGACGCCCCGCGGCGAGGAATGGGTGGAGGTGCCGTTGCGCATGGAGACGGTGCACCTCTTGCCCGGCGCGAATCTCGGTATCCTGCTTTTCCGCGGCGTCGTGCGGATCGCCGAGGACGACGCGAAGGACGTGCTCCATTTCCTCGGCGCGCTCGACGCGAAGGATCAGAAGCGGAGCTCGGCGTATTACCAGGAGGTCTTTGCACGCCGCCTCGACAAGGAGAAGGGGCATCTGCACGCGCTGCGCGACCGCGAGCTCTTACCGATCGGCGCGTCGTACGCGGCGTTCCGCGCGGACGAGGTGGGGCTGCCGGGGACCACGACCGAGCGTCTCGTCTCGAAGAACCTGCGCGCGGGGATGGAGGCGCGGCTCGCCGACGTGGACAAGAACCTCGACGATTTCCCTGACAGCAAGAAAAACGCGAAGGTGCCGCAGGCATTGCCGCCCGAGGCCCCGCTGCCCGACGTCGACGACATGGCCGAGCACGTCGAGCAGATGGAAAAGGAAATGGAGAAGGCCCGCGAGCAGGTGAAGAAGCAGCGGGAGGAGGCCATCGCGAACGTCCGCGCGCGGTGCGAGGCGGCCGGGCTCGATTACGACGAGCAGATGCGGAAGGCACAGGCGGAGGCGGCCGGCCCGCCGAAGTTCTCCGCCGATGCCCAGCTCGCCGAGTTCCGGGCCCTCGCAAAGCGATACCGCGAGGAGGGGACGCCCAGCGAGCCGCTCGAAACCCACCTCGCGGACCCCGAGTTCGAGCGGAAACTGCGATACACCGAGACGAAGTTGCGGGAGATGTACCAGCGGTTCGCACATCATTACCCGCCGGCAGGGTCGCTCTCCGGTGAGCCGATGGAGCGAGCGCGGGCGCTCGTGGTCGAAGCGCGGGCGACGGGGCAATCCCTCGCCGGGCGGGATCTGACGGGCGCGTCGCTCGAAGGAATGGATCTCTCGGGCATGGACCTCGAAGGCGCCATGCTCGAAAACGCGAATCTGCGGGGGAGCGTGCTCCGAAAAGCGCGGCTCGGGGGCGCGGTGCTCGCGCGGGCGGACCTCACCGGGGCAGACCTCGAAGAGGCCGAGCTTGTCGAGACGAACCTCGGTGCGGCCACGCTCACGGGCGCGAAGCTCGCGAAGGCCGCGCTCGCGCAAGCCACGCTGGACAAGGCAAACCTCGCGGGCGCCGATTTTGCGGGCGCCGATCTCACGGGTGCGTCGCTCCTCGAGGCGACGTTCGGCGACGTCGTGCTCCGCCGGGTCAAGCTCGCGGGTGCGCGGCTGCTCGAAGCGCGCCTCGCCGAAGTGGACTTCTCCGAGGCGGATCTCTCGGGCGTGACGTTCCTCGAATGTGATCTCTCGGGCGCGAAAATGACAGGGGCGAAGCTCGTCTCGGCCGTGTTCTTGCGGTGCAAGGCCAAGGACGCGAACCTCGACAAGGCGGCGCTCGACAATGCCCGGTTCGTCGAGGAGAGCGACTTTTCGGGCGCCTCGTTCCGGGGGGCCACGTTCGTCGAGGCAAACCTGCGCGGGACGGCGCTCGTCGAGGCGGATCTGACGGAGGCGAAGATCGACCGCGGCGACCTCAGCGAATGTGATCTGCGTGGCGCGAAGCTCGATCGGATTCGCGCCCGGGAGTCGCGCTGGGTGCGGACGAACCTCGACAAGGCGACACTGCGCGGGGCGGACCTCATGCTCGCGGTCATGCAAAAGGCGAAGGTCGCCGGAGCCGATTTCCGCGGCGCGAGCCTGTTCCGGGCCGATCTCGCGCGGATGAAGGGCGACGACAAGACGAGCTTCGACGCGGCGAACGTGACGCAGGTGCGCTTCGTGCGGGAGGGCGGCGCATGAACAAGGAAGAGCTCGAGCGTCTCGTCGGGCGCGGAGAGGTGCTTCAGCGGCTGGATTTCTCGGGGCTCGATCTCCAAGGGGCGTCCCTCGGGGGACTCATCGCCGAGGAGAGCAAGTTTGCCGGGGCGAACTTCGCCGGGGCGAACCTGCGCGAGGTGATCGTGCATCGCACGGATCTGCGGGGCGTGAACCTCGCGGGCGTGGACGCGCGGCACGCGTCGTTCGTGGAGTGCAATCTCGAAGGCGTCTCGTTCGAGGACACGAATCTCTCGTTCGCCAATTTCAACAAATGCAACCTGACGGGCGCGAAGTTCGAGCGCACGAAGGTGCACAATACGAACATCCTCGAAGGAAAGCTCGAAGGCGCGAGCTTCGTGGACGTCGTGCTCGATCGGTCGAGCCTGGTCTCGTGTGACCTCGCGGGGCTCTGGCTCACGCGCAGCGTGGTCCGACAAACGGCCGTGCTGAAGACGGATCTGCGCAAGGTCCTCTTCGAGAAGGCGCGCTTCGAGACGGCCGTGCTCGTCGGCTCGAACCTGTCCGGGATGTCGCTCCCTGGCGTGGATCTCGGGCTGACGCAGCTCATGGAGTGTGACCTGCGCGGGACCGATCTTTCGGGCGCGCACCTCGTGCAGGCGAATTTCAAGGGCGCCGATCTCTCGGGCGCGAACCTCGACGACGTGAACGCGAAGAACACGCTTTTCGTGGAGGCGAAGCTCGTCTCCGCGCGGGCGCGCCGCGGCGATTTTCATCAGGCGATCTTCGCGGACGCGGATCTCTCGGGAGCGAATTTCGCGAAAGCGAAGCTCGCGCAGTGCATCTTCCATCGCGCCCGCTGCGTGGGGGCGCTCTTGCCCGCCGCGGATCTCACGTACGCGGATTTCTCGAACGCCGACGTGTCGAACTCCGACTTCTCGGGCGCGACCCTGTTCCGGGCCAGATTCCACCGTACCGTGGAGGCCCAGGCCATTTTCACGGATCGTGCGCTCGCGCTGGGCGACGATCGCGAGCTCGCAAAGGCGGAGAGCTTCGTTCCAAGCTGAAGGAGTGGTTTGTCATGAATTTCGAGCCGCAACGAAAGCGAGCGAAATCCCCCCGAGGCCGCGCCGTCCAGGAGGTCGGGACGGTCCACGCCATCGAGGGAGAGCTCATCCGGGTCGAGGTCGCGGACGATATCCTCGTCGCGCGGCGCGCCGCGAGCTGCCTGCTGGCACCGACGGCGGGTGATGCCGTGCTCGTCGTGCTCCTGGAGAGCGGCGCGGCGTACGTGCTCGCGGTGCTGGAGCGCGATGCCGAGGCGAGCTCGCGGATCGTGCTCGAAGGAGATGCCTCGATCGAGGCGCCTTCCGGCAAGGTGCGCGTGCTCTCGCGCGAGGGCGTGGAGGTCGTGACCGAGCAGGAGATCAGCATGATTGCCGGGCGCGCCACGATTCAAGCGGCCGACGCCGCCGTGTCCGCCGAGCGCCTCGGGGTCTTCAGCAGCGCCGTGCATGCCGAGGTCGGCGTGGTGAAGGTCGTCGCCGAGGCGCTCGATTCGATCGCGGATCGCATCTTCCAGAAGGCGAAGCGTGTCTATCGGGTCGTGACCGAGCAGGACAACCTCCGCGCCGAGAGCATCGATCACGCAGCCAAGCGCACGCTGAGCATGCGCGCCGAGCACGCGATCGTGATGGCGAAGGAGCTCGTGAAGGTCGACGGCGAGCAGATCCACCTGGGGTGACGGCCATGTTCGCGAATACGCAGATGATGGGAATGGACCTCGGGTTTCCGGACGTGTGCCTCACGCCCATGCCCGCGCCCACGCCGGTCCCTTATCCGAACATCGCCGTCGGGGTGATGGCCGTTTCGGCCTGTTACAAGGTCCTCTTCACGTGCACGCCCTCGCACAACATGACCACGTGCATTCCGATGACGAACGGCGATAACGCCGGCGTGGCGATGGGCGTGGCGTCGGGGACGGTGATGGGGCCTTCGCGGCACCTGACGGCCGCGTTCCGGGTGCTCGTCGGCGGAATGCCGGCGACACGCATGACCAGCATGGCCTTGCAGAATTCGACGAATTGCCCCGGCATGCGGATCGTGCCGAGCCAGCCGAAGGTGCTCTTGCTCGCGCCGTGAGGCGCCCGATCAGGGCTTCTTGATGCGCGGGGCGCCGTCGGGGGCGAAGTCGCCTTCGAGCAGGGTGCTCGCGCCTTCTTGCACGTAGCCCTGTTCGCGCAGCACGGGGCGCCCTTCGATTTTGACGGAGAACCTTCCGTCCCAGCCCTGGTTTTCCATGTTGAGCGCGCGAAGCTCGAGCCGGGCCTCGCCCTTCGGGCCCTTGACCTTCGTGTCGACGTCCACGTTGTCCGTACCCCGCAGCTTGCGGAGCAGGTCGCGGCGGAGCGACGTCCCCACGGCCAGCGAGACCGAGACCGGGCTCCCGAGCGCCGCGGCCACGGCGGCGTCCTTCTCCACGAGCTCGACCGTCCGCGCGATGGGCGGGGCCGAAATTGTGTACATGTATTTGCCCACGCACGACGACGCGAGGAGCGCGAAGAGGACGAGCACGCCGAGGAGGGACATGGCTTTTCCGGCAGGCTTCTTCGCAGGCTGGATGACAGGCTGCATGCCGTCCATGAAGGCCTGCGGCCGCGGCGGCGTCAAGCGCCCTCGACGTGCGCCCCGGGATCGGACATTTGTTGTCCCATACAGGGGGCCAATTTCGTTGCCATTCCAGGGTGGATCCCGTAATGATCGAATCCACCGAGCGTTGACGTCCGCAGCGCCCGGCCACAATCGAATGCAGCACCCACGGGGCTGGGAGACCTCGCCCCGATAGCGCCTCTCCGGGGGCGCACGCCTCTTCGGAGGCACTCGCCGGGCATTGCCCGGTTTTCGGACGCACCTTGAAAGGCGGTCATCATGAGCGCCATCGCCCTTACATGGCCAGCCGCTCCGGGCGGCGGGCCGAGCGCTTTTCTTTGCGACGAATTCCTGGCCCCGCGCGAGAAGTGGCAGCGCGGGCCGATCGAGCCCGCGTGCGTGGACATCGCCGCGCGCCTCGATCGGGCCCTCGAAGACGAAACGATCCGCCTCCCGGATCTCGCCCTCTGCTTCGAGGAGACCGCCCGGCTCGCTTCGCTCCTGGGCCGTCCGATCGACGCGCGGCGCCTCTACCTCGCGTCGATCGGAGAGCTCACACGGTCGTTCCATCGAAATGGCGATCTCACGGCGCTCGCCCTCGCGCTCCGCGCCGTGCTCGGCCTCGGTCGAATCGAATGCGCGCTCGGCCACGACGACGAGGCGCTTTTCCTGTTCGAAAAGCTCGCGGCGTTGCCGCTCGGCGGCTCGCTCGAAGCGGGCCCGCTCGTGGTGACGCCCGCGCGATGGGTCGAAATATCGGCGTTTGCGCCGCTGCTCGGGCCAAAGCTCGCGGCCGAGGCGATCACCGGGGCGATCGAGACGTTGATCGCGGGGGCACGTTACGACGTGGCCCTCGCCGTCGCCCGTGTCCGCGATAGGAACGATTCGCCCGCGCTCGACGCCTTTCGCCGCGAGGCCACGGCGACCGCGCTCTGTCGCATGGGCCTCTTCGGCGAGGCGCTCGTTTTCCTCGCGTCGGCCATCGCGCGCGAGCCTCTGCCCACGCGCCCGATCTTCGAGCAGAAGCGGGCCGAGACGCTCGCCGCCTCGGGGCAGCTCGACGCGGCGCGGGCGCGCTCCTCGTTCGTCGTGGAGGCCCTCGAAGACCGCTTCCGGGCCTTCCCCGCGTCCCTCGACGATCTCGCGCTCGCGGCGCGCGCCTTGCGCCTTCTCGCGATGCTCGGCCAGGTCCCCGCCGCGTTTTCCGTGCGCGCGTTCGAGCTCGCGGGCTTGCTCGGCGACGTGCCGCTCGAAGCCGAGCTCGCGCTCCGGGTCGTCGCGAGCGACGCGCCCCGCGCCACGCGCGAGCGCGCGGCGAACGTGGCCGTCTCTCTCGTGGGGCATCACGCGCCTTCGTTTGCCGCGCTCCGCGATCGATTGTGCTCGATCGCGGCGTGAGCGGGCTCGCCGCGTGGCCGGACGCCCTTGACAGATGGCGTGTTCGCGGGATGTTCTGCTCCGACGCTCGGGCATGACCCAGCGCGTCGAGAGCAGCATGTCCCAGGGAAAGCTCACGCACCTCAAGATGCTCGAGGCCGAGAGCATCCACATTCTTCGCGAGGTCGTCGCGTGCTTCGAGCGACCCGTGATGCTCTACTCGATCGGCAAGGACAGCACGGTCCTCCTGCACCTCGCGCGGAAGGCGTTCCACCCCGCGAAGCTGCCGTTCCCGCTGCTCCACGTGGACACGACGTGGAAGTTCCGGGACATGTATGCCTATCGCGATGGCTACGTGAAGGGCGAGCTCGGGGTGGATCTGCTCGTCTACACGAACGAGGAGGGCCTGCGCGCCGGCGTCGGTCCGATCACGCACGGGAGCAAGGTGCACACCGACGTGATGAAGACGCAGGCGCTGAAGCAAGCGCTCGACAAGTACGGCTTCGACGCGGCGTTCGGCGGCGCGCGGCGTGACGAGGAGAAATCGCGCGCGAAGGAGCGCGTCTTTTCGTTCCGCGACAAGAACCACCGCTGGGACCCGAAGAACCAGCGCCCGGAGCTCTGGAACGTCTACAATACCGAGGTTCACAAGGGCGAGAGCATTCGTGTGTTTCCGCTCTCGAACTGGACCGAGCTCGACGTCTGGCAATACATCCACCAGGAAAAATTGCCGATCGTGCCGCTGTATTTCGCGGCGCCGCGCCCGGTCGTGGAGCGCGACGGCGTGCTCCTCATGGTCGATGACGAGCGGCTGCCGCTCCGGCCGGGCGAGGCGCCGGTGATCAAGAACGTCCGGTTCCGGACGCTCGGCTGTTATCCGCTCTCGGGCGCGATCGAAAGCAATGCCACGACGCTGCCCGAGATCATCCAGGAGATGCTCCTCGCGCGGCAGAGCGAGCGCCAGGGTCGGCTCATCGATTTCGATCAGTCGGGGAGCATGGAAGAGAAGAAGCGCGAAGGGTACTTCTGAGATGAGCCACGAAGAAGACCTCGCAAAGACCGACATCGAGGCCTACCTCGCGCGGAACGAGCGCAAGGAGCTCTTGCGCTTCCTCACGTGCGGGAACGTCGACGACGGCAAGAGCACGCTGATCGGCAGGCTCCTGCACGACACGAAGGGCATTTACGAGGACCAGCTCGCCGCGGTCGCCAAGGACAGCAAGGTCTTCGGCACGCAGGGCGGCGCGATCGACCTCGCCCTGCTCGTCGACGGCCTGAAGAGCGAGCGCGAGCAGGGGATCACGATCGACGTCGCGTATCGGTATTTTTCGACGGCGCGGCGCAAGTACATCATCGCGGATACGCCCGGGCACGAGCAATACACGCGCAACATGGCCACAGGCGCGAGCACGGCCGAGCTCGCGGTGATCCTGATCGACGCGCGCAAGGGCGTGACGACGCAGACGAAGCGGCACGCGTTCATCACGAGCCTGCTCGGGATTCGCAAGGTCGTGGTGGCCGTGAACAAGATGGATCTCGTGGGGTATTCGCGGGAGGTCTTCGAGGAGATCCGGCGCGTATACCTCGATTTCGCGGGCCATTTGCCGGACCGGCATCACTGGTTCATCCCGATGAGCGCGCTCGTGGGCGACAACGTGGTCGAGAAGAGCGCGGCCATGCCCTGGTTCGAGGGCGAGCCATTGCTCGAATTGCTGGACACGGTGCCTCTCGACGAGGCGTCGAACACGGTGGACCTGCGGTTTCCGGTGCAATACGTGAACCGGCCGAGCCAGGAGTTCCGCGGGTTTGCTGGGACGATCGCCTCGGGCTCGGTGCGGGTCGGGGACGAGGTGGTGTCGCTGCCGTCCGGGCGCACGAGCAAGGTCGCGCGGATCGTGACGTGGGAGGGGGATCTCGCCGAGGCCTCGGCGCCGATGTCGGTGACGTTGACGCTCGAAGACGAGATCGACGCGAGCCGCGGCGATGTATTGTGTCACTCGGACAACCGGCCCGAGATTTCGACGCGCGTGCTCGCGATGCTCGTGTGGATGGACGAGCGGCCGATGGTGCCGGGGCGCGAATATTGGATCAAGCACGGGCCCTTGCGCACGCCGGGCAGCGTGACGCGGATCGTGCACCGCGTGGACGTGAACACGCTGGAGAAGAGCGACGCGCCGGCGCTCGCGCTGAACGAGATTGGCCGCGTGGAGCTGCGCACGAGCCGGCCGCTTCTCTTCGACGCGTACACGAAGAATCGGGCGACGGGCGCGTTCATCGTGATCGACCGCGTGACGAATGGAACGGTCGGCGCCGGCATGATCGTCGAGAGCGGGGAGGGGCGCTGGGACGATCCGGCGCAAGGGAGGCTCACGCAGGCGGAGAGCGCGGTCACGGGCGAGGAGCGGGAAAAACGTTATGGGCAGCGGCCCACGACGATCCTGATCACGGGGCTCGCCGGGTCCGGAAAAACCAGCGTGGCGCGGGAGGTCGAGCGCAGGCTGTTCGATCTCGGTCGCGCGGTCGCGGCGATCGACGGGCAGTCGATGCGGCACGGGATGAATCGGGACCTCGGCTTCTCCGCGTCGGACCGCTCGGAGAACCTGCGCCGCTCGATGGAGGTCGCAAAGCTCCTGAACGACGCGGGCCTCATCTGCGTGGCCTCGCTGGTCGCGCCCGAGGACGCCGTCCGCAAGCGTGCGCGCGAGCTCGTGGGCCCGGAGCGGTTTTTCCTGGTACACCTCGCCGCGCCGCTCGAATGGTGCCGGGAGGTCGATCGGAGCGGGATTTACCGCGACGCCGCGGCCGGCAAGGTGAAACACGTGCCGGGCCTCGATTTCCGGTACGAGCCGCCTGAAGATGCGGACCTCGTCCTGCCGAGCCACGAATGGAGCGTGGCCGAATGCGCCGAGAAAATCGTGCGGGAGCTCGAACGGCGCGGGCGGATCGTGTAGGCAGTAGCGGGTGGCTGGTCGCGGCCCCCGCGCTGTCCTATACACACGGCCCATGTCGACCGCCGTCCTCGTCTCCTGCCACGGGACCGTCTCCCGCACCGCCGACATTCCCGCGTTTCTGAACAACATCCGCCGGGGCCGCCCGTCGCCGCCCGAGCTCGTCGCGGAGGTCACGCACCGGTTCGAGGTGATCGGCGGCTCGCCGCTCATGGCCATCACCGAGGCGCAGGCGCGCGCGCTCGAAGCCCGGCTCGGCATTCCGGTGGTCGTCTCGGGCCGGCTCTGGCATCCGTATCCGAGCGAGGTCCTGCCCGGGCTTGTCGCGAAGGGCGTGCGGACGGTCGTCTCGCTGCCGCTCGCGCCGCAATCGGTCGACGCGTATCACGGGCCCGTTCGCGAGGCCGCCGCGAGCCATCCGGAGCTCTCGATCCGCGCCGTGCCGGCCTGGGGCATGGAACCTTCGCTGATCGACGCGTTCGTCGAGACGATCGACGAGGCGCTCGCCGCCGCGGCCGCGGAGGAGCAAACGGCGGTGCCGATCGTCCTCTCGGCGCACAGCCTGCCGCGCCGGGTGATCGCCATGGGGGACAAATACGAGGTGCAGTTTCGCGAAATGGCCGGCGCCGTGGCGGCGCGGTTCGAAGCGCGTGGTTTTTCCACGCGTATCGCCTTCCAGAGCCAGGGCGCGAGCGCCGAGCCGTGGCTCGGGCCGGATCTCGCCGAGACGTTCGCCGAGCTCGCGCAGAAGGGCGCCGGGTCCGTGCTCGTCGCCCCGATCGGGTTTCTCGCCGAGCACGTCGAGACGCTCTACGACCTCGACATCGAGGCGCCGAAGATCGCCGCGAAGGCGGGGCTCGGGCGGTTCTACCGGGCGAAGGCGGTGTGCGATCGGCCCCGGTTCATCGACGCGCTCGAGGCCGTCGTCCGGCGGGAGCTCGACCGGTAGGGTTTGGCGGCGACAGCCACCCGGAAAACGTACATGACGAACGGTCGGGATCTTTGCATGCCTCCATGCTGCGGGGACTTGTCCCGCGTGGGGCTCCGCTGATAGTTCTCGATCTGTCACGACCGGAGGCCCGCACAGATGGAACGCGAACGATCGATTCTCTTCCCGCGCGGCGCCCTCGCCGTTCTGGCAGGCGCAACCCTCGTCGGCACGACGTTGCTCGGACCCGACGCCCTCGCCGGAGGTTCGGCGCCACCCGACATCCGGGTGATCGAGGTGAAGGGCAGCGACACGCCGAAGGTCGTGGCGAAGGGCGTGATCGATCAGCCGCCCGAGAAGGTGTGGCAGGTGGTCTCCGAGTGCGCGAGTTACAAGAAGCGCATGCCGCGCATCGAGGCCTCGCGGCTCGTCAAGCAGGAAGGGAACAAGCACACCTGCGAGGTGACGATCGCGATGCCCTTCCCGCTGTCGAACCTGACGGCCGTGACCGAGGCCGTGCACGAGGTGAGCGACCAGGGCATGTCGCGGCGCTGGAAGCTTCTGCGCGGCGACTACAAGTTCAACCAGGGGAGCTGGGAGGTGAAGCCGCACGACGGCGGCAAGAAGAGCCTCGTCGTGTACACGGTGCACGCCGAGCCGAACACCGCCCTGCCCGGCTGGATCCGCGAAGCCGCCCAGAAGAAGGCGATCCCGGAGCTCTTCGAACGCGTCGGCGAGGAAGCGGCGAAGATGAAGTGATGGGCGGGGGTACGGTGGGCAAACCGGGGGGTTTGGGGGGCAGAGCGCAGCGTTAGCTGCGCGAGCCCCCCATCGTGGAAGGCGCAAGCAGCGCGCAGCGACCGAGCAACCCTCGCTTCGGGTCGCGCAGCGCGTCACGCTCCGGCACGTCCTCCGCGGGCGCGAGCGCGAGGAAGCGGCGTTCTTCGAGGCGCAAGAGCCCTGCGTCGAGCGCGCTGCGTGACACCTCGGGCATGTGCGCGCGCAGTGCCGAGAGCGAGATGCCGCCCGCGGCGCGGTCCTCCGACTCCAGCGTGCCGAGCGCGTCGAGGATCCTCGCTTCCGCGTACGCCTCGGGGCCGAGCTGGCGCAGCGAGACCACGCGCTCGATGTGCGCTGCGAGCACCTCGAGGTCCGCGTCCTCCATCGTCCATACGAGCTCCGCGACCGCGCGCGCCGTGCTCCGCGCGTGCGAGGCCGCCGGGTTTGGCGCCGGGCGCTTCAGGGCGAGGCGCGCGACGAACTGCTGCACGCGTCCCCAGATCGATGGCGAGGAAATGGGCGGCTCCTCGGAGGCCGGGATGGGGGTTTCGTCCCAGGACGCCACGGGTTCGTCCGTGCAGACCGCGCTTTCCCAGCCGAGGTCGGCGTAACGGGGCGGGGCGAGGGATTCGCCGAGGTGCGTGAAGCGGGCCGAGGGTAACGTCTTCCGATCATCCCGTATTGACAACCCGGCGAGCTCGGCGAGGGCCGTATCTTCGTCCTCGGAGTCGTCGAATGCCGGGGGAAAAACGGGCTCGGCGGGTTCGTCGTCCCAGGCTTCCGCATCACCTTCGTATCGACCTTCCTCGTGCCCGAGCAGCGCCATCTCCCGTTCGTCCGGGCTCATGGCGCGTGTTGCGGGCCCGTCGCTCGACGCGACTTCGTCGGCGAAGAGCCCTTCCATCGCGCGCTTCGTTGGTGCGTCGTGGCGGGTGTCGGGCGGCTCGTCGTGGAGGAAGGGGTCGAAGGTCATGGCGTTTTACGGCGCGTTGGACGGGGCAAACCCCAAGAAGGTTTCACTGTCCCAAAGGCCGAGGCAACGAGACTCTTTCCGGCGTATGCACTTTTTGGTTTGGCCAGGTGCACAGGACCGAGTGATCGTGACCAGGGCGGTAGGACGGTTACGCCCTCCTGGGGCCTGCCCCTGGTCGGCCGCGGTACCCTTGCACGCGCGGATGTTTTGCCCAGACGCCGAGCGAAACTCGGACACCGCGGCCGACCAGGGGCACGAGGACCGGGGTCCTCGGAAGCCCCGGAGAGGCCTGCCCGGCGAGCGCCGATCAGACCTCCCCTGTTCCCCTACATGTGTTGGGAAGGCCATTCGTCCGAACGAAAGCGACGAGGCCGTTCTTTTTTGGGGAAGGTGGCGCGGGGTTTCGTGCTCCAAACCACGTCGTGGCGCGGTGTGGAGCCGCCGCGTGGGAAGGATTACTCGGAGCAGATGTACTGGATGGGGCAGGACTCGGCGATGGCACAGGTATCGCCGCACTCTTCGAAGCAGCTCAAGCACTGCTGGTAGGCGGCGTCGTTCACGCAGGCGGCCTTGGCGGTGCGTTCGAGGTCGCACTTGGTCTGGGCCTCCTCCGGCGAGTAGCCCCCGCAGGCGGCGAGGACGAGGCCAAGGAAGGAGGTGAGCACGAAGGTCTGGAGGGCGCGTCGCATGATGAACTGAACTCCTCGGTGGTGGGGTCTCGCCCCCTCCTACCACGACTGCGGAGGCCGAGCGCAGGCGTTGCGTTCGGGAGGTGGGCGTCTCCGCGTCTACTTTGCTCGCCCACGCGTAGCGCAAGTCGGTATCTTTCCCCATCGGGGGGACAGGTTCACGGCACGTCTGGAAGGGTACGTCGAGGCATGGTCAAGCCGGAGGTTCGGGAGGATTGGTTGCCGCTCCGGGCGGGAAGTCCACATCGTTATCGCTTCGAGGAGCCGGACCTCTTCTTTTTGGGCGACGTGGGTGACGTCTCCGGCGCCGACATGGCGTGCATGTTCGACCTGGTGGAGGAGCTCGCGGCGCGCACGGGGCGGCGGCTCTTCTGGATCTCGGACATCTCGCGGCTCGGGCGGGTGAGCGAGGAGGCTGCGAAGCTCTCCATCCAGCGGGACGTCAAGCAGCTCTTGCGTGCGACGATCCTGTACGGGGGGAGCTTTCGTCAGCGTCTCCTGGCCAACATGGTGGCCAAGGCGCTGCTGGTCCTGAAGCCGAACCGGTCGAAGCGCCCCCTCTTTTTTTGCGCCACGGAGGCCGAAGCGCGGGCGATGGTCGAGGAGATGCGGCAAGAGGAGGGGAGCTCGTCGTAGACTGGAAGGCGCATGAAGTACTTCGTCCTGCTGAACAGCTCCGGGTCGAGCCATGAGACGGCGTTCGTCCCGCTCGAACCGCAGTTCAAAGAGGGGCTGACGTGCCCGGCGTGCGGGCGCGCGCTCACCGAAAAGGAATGGATCCCGCCGCTCCGGGCCGAGCTTTTCGCGCGCGGGGAGGGCCTCGGGGACGTGGCGTTCGGGCCGGGTCTCGATTTGCTGGTGTCCGAGCGATTCCTCGAAGCGTGGCGCGCTGAGAAGCTTTCGGGGCTGCATGGGCTGAAGGAGGTCGAGATCCGGAAGGTGCATCCGGAATCGGCCGCGCATTCCCGGTATCACCTCGCGCTCGCGGGATATGGGATGACGCAGATCGACCCGAAGCGGAGCCGCGTGGTGCGCGAGGGCGAGTCGGATTGCCTGCAATGCATGGGCGGCGCCGAGGTCACGCTCGTCGAGGGATTCACGATCGACGAGCCGACGTGGAGCGGCGAGGACGTGTTCGTCCCCTGGGGCTTCGGCGGCTGCCTCGTGGCAACCGAGCGGGTGCTCGCGATGCGCGACAAATATGGTTTGTCGAACGTGACGCTCGTGCCGACGGAGGCGTTCGTCTGGACGCGCGCATGAAGGCGGGTCAGGCGACGTGGCGGCCGAGGGCGAGCTTTTCGAGCCGCTCGATGGCCGCGAGCACGGAAGGGGTTTCCGTGAGAAGCGGCGCCATGGGATCGAAGATGCGCGCGACGCGGCGGGGGACCGTGCGGATGTCGAAGGCGCGAGGATCGAGCGAATCGTCGACCTCGTCCCAGGTGAGCGGCGTGGAGACGCGCGCGCCCGGCACGGCGCGCACGGAATACGGGGCGACGATGGTGCGCGACGCGCCGGTTTGTCCGGTATCGACGTACACGCGCGGGCCGCGGCGCTGCTTCGAGCGCTCCATGGTGGCGATGTCGGGGTGTTTCCGGACGAGCATGTGGCCGAGCAGGTCGGCGAGGGCGCGCGCCGTCTCGTAGGAGATCGCGGGGCCGAGCGGGACGAAGACGTGCAGGCCCGACTGGCCGGACGTCTTGGGAAAACCCGTCAGGCCGATCTGATCGAGCCATTCCTTGAGCGAGCGCGCGAGCGTGATGACGTGGGCGAACGTCCCGCCGCTGACGTCGAGGTCGATGTTGAAGAAATCGGCCTCTTCGAGGTGCGGGACGCGCGAGGCGATCACGTGAATGGGGATCGCGCCGAGGTTCGCGACGTAAAGGAGCGTGGCCTCGTCGCGGATGTGAAAGACCTCCATCTCGTCCTCGCGCCCCGGCAAGCGGACGCGGAGCGTGGGCACCCAGTCGGGCAGGCCCGCGGGGACGTTCCATTGATAAAAAAACTTGCCGTGGATGCCGTCGGGATACCGGACGAGCATGACGGGTCGGTCGCGGAGGTGCGGCAGGAGGACGGGCGCGACGGCGGCGTAGTATTCGGCGATGTCCCGCTTCGTGATGCCGTCCTCGGGGAAGAGGACCTTGTCGGGGTTGTTGAGCGGGACCTTGGTTTGTCCCCCCGCGGCGCCGCCGGTATGGGCGGACTCGGCCGCGAGGCGCTCGATCTCGGTCTCCTCCTTGTCCGCGTGCGGCGAGGCCACGCACTCCTCGGGCGCGACGTCGTCCCGGATCCCGCGAAAAACCGGGAAGCGCAGGTTGCCGTCGTCGGTATACCCGGAAAAACGTACGGACACGACAACCTCGGGGCGCACGTGGACGCGGCCACGGGGCGCCGCGTTGTAAGGGCCACGCGCGGTGGGTTTGTCCGTGCCGAGGGGCGTGAGGCGCGCGAGCAGGGCTTCGATCGAAGCCGCGTCGAGGCCGCTGCCGACCTTGCCGCGATAGCGCAGCTCGCCGGCCTCGTAGGCCGCGACGTCGAGCGCGCCGAGCCGGGCGCGGCCGCCCTCGCCAAGGGTATACCCGACGACCACGAAATCCTCGTCGCGCTCGCACTTGAGCTTGATCCAGTCGTACGAACGCGCGGGGCCGGGGCGATAGGGGGCATCGCGGCGCTTGGCGACGAGGCCCTCCATGCGGCGCTCGCGGCAGAAATCGAAGAGCATGGTGGGGTCGCCCTCGATCATGTCGAGGGTACGAATCTCGCCGGGCGCGCGGACGAGGCTTTGCAAGAGCTCCTTGCGCGCGTAGAGCGGGAGGCGGCGCAGGTCGCGGTCGCCGATAGCGAGCAGGTCGAAGACCACGTAGAGGACGGGGATCCGGGTCTCGGCGCGGCGGATGTCGGCGCTCCTCGCGAGGTGGATGCGCTGGGCGAGGCGCTGGAAGCTCGGCTGCCCGGCCTGGTCGAGGGCGATGAGCTCGCCGTCGAGGACGAGGCGGGCGGCGGCAAGCTTGTGGACGGCGCGCGCGACCTCGGGATAGACGCGCGAGACGTCGCGCAGGTTTCTGGACTGGAGGAGGACGTCCGAGCCGTTTTTCCGGGCAATGCAGCGGACGCCGTCCATCTTGAGCTCGAAGATGTAGTTCGAGCCGAGCGAGCCCTTCGGCGCCGGGCAAGCGCGCATGGGGATCATGTTTGGCTCGATGGAACCCGTGGGCGCGCCGAGGGCCGCGGCGCGGGCTTCGAGCTCGGAGGCGATGTCCGTCGCGTGGCCGAGCTCGCCGATGTCGAGACCGGAGAGGACGGAGCGTGGTTTTTCCTGGACGATGTCGTGTCCGGGCGCCGCGAAGGCGTCGTGTTTCTTGAAGAGGAGCCAGTCCTTGTCAGAGTCCTTCAGCCGGACCAGGAGGAAGCGGCCGTGGAGCTTGTGGCCCGAAAGCTCGAACTCGAGTTTGCCCTTGCGTAACTGGTCTTCGGCGGGTTCGTCCAGGTACCGAACGCGGCCGGTGTCCCAGGCGATCATCGGTCCGGCACCGTAATTGCCCTCGGGGATGACGTCCTCGAAATGGAGATATTCGAGGGGGTGCGGCTCGGTGCGGACGGCGAGGCGGCGCTCGCCCGGATTCAGCGTGGGCCCCTTGGGCACGGAGAAGCTCTCGAGCGCGCCGCCCACCTCGAGGCGCAGGTCGTAATGGCGGCGGCGAGCGTCGTGCAGGTGCACGACATACGCGCCTTCCTGGGTCGCGCCGGGCGAGCTTTCAGGGCCGCCGAAGGGCTCGGGAGTTTGCCCGGGATCACGCTTTTTCCGATATGCGTCGAGCTTCGCCGTTCCGTCCACAGGGTCCTCCGGGATCGTCCACGACCTTTGCAAGGATCGATGCGCATGGCTGCGCGATCCACGGGCACGGGGACCATCTCGTTTGGCCTGGTTTCCATTCCGGTCAAGATGTACACGGCCACGTCTTCCCACGGCGTCGGCTTTCACATGCTTCACAAGAAATGCGGGACCCGCGTCAAGCAGCAATTGCTCTGCCCGTACGACCGTGAAGTGGTCGAGCGATCGGACACGATGCGAGGGTTCGAGTACGCGCGGGAGCAATACGTCGAGGTGACGGACCAGGACCTCGACGCGGTGCGCGCCGAGCGGACGGACCGGATCGACATCGTCGAGTTCGTCCCGGCCGAGACCGTCGACCTGCTTTACGTCGACAAGACGAATTACCTGGGCCCGGACAAGGGCGGCGCGCGGGCGTACAAGCTGCTCGCGGACGCGATGGAGCGAACGGGGAAGATCGCGGTCGGCCGTTATGGTGTGCGCGGCAAGGATCAGCTCGTCCTTTTGCGGCCGTACAAGGGCGGGCTCATCATGCACCAGGTCTATTACGCGGACGAGGTGCGGCCGTTCGAGGAGATCGCGCCGCCGGCCAAGGTGGACTTCCGGCCGCAAGAAGAGGACCTCGCGGACCGGCTCATCGGCGAGCTGTCGACGGACGCGTTCCACCCGGAGAACTACCACGACGAATATCAAGAGCGGCTGACGGGGCTCATCGAGAAGAAGGTGGCGGGGCAGGAGATCTCGCTGCCGCCGGCCGAGCCGCAGGCGCAGATCATCGATCTGTTCGAGGCGCTGAAGCAGAGCCTGGCCGGAAAGCAGAAAGCGCCGGCCGCGGCAGAGGCGCCCGCGTCGAAGGAAGAAGAAGAAGCGCCCGCAGCCGAGGAGGCGCGCCCGCGTCCGTCGGTGAAGAAGGCCGCACCGAGGCGCGGGCCGCGCGAGCGCGTGAGGAAAGCAGGATGACGTAGAGCCCAGCAGCGTCGTCCGCGGACGCTCTCCGTGATACATAAAGCCGGGTCATGGGAGATCCGGACAAACCTGCGGTCGACGCTCGGGGGCTACGCTCGGACGAGCCGAGCGACGCCCCCAAACCCCCGAAGAATACATCCCTCGGCCGCCTGTTCGGGCTCGCTCGCCCGGAGACCGCACGGCTCGCGGCCGGGACCGTGTTTCTGGTGATCGGGACGCTGATGGGGCTGCTCGTCCCGCAGGCATTCCGGGTGATCCTGGATCGTGCCGTGAGCAAGGCGGACGGGTTCTGGACGATCGACCGGGCGGCGGTCGCGCTCATCGTGCTGGCGGCCGTGCAGGCGGCCTCGACGGCACTGCGTTTCGTGTACTTCACGAGCGCAGGCGAGCGCGTCGTGACGCGGCTCAGGCGGGATCTTTTCGAGCAGTTGCTCGCGCAGGAGATCGCGTTCTTCGACGAGCGGAAGACAGGCGAGCTGACGAGCCGGCTCGCGGCGGATACGACGCTCGTGCAAAACGCGGTGAGCGTGAACATCTCGATGGGGCTGCGTTTCGCAGCGCAGGTGCTCGGCGGCGTCGGGTTCCTCGTCTACACGTCACCCATTCTCACGGCGGTGATGCTCGGGGTGGTACCGCCGGTGGCGCTCGGCGCCGTGGCGTATGGGCGCCGCGTGCGCAAGCTGTCGCGCGAGGCGCAGGACGCGCTCGCCCGGGCGAACGAGGTCGCCGAGGAGACGATCGCGGGCATCCGGACGGTACGGGCGTTCGCCGCGGAGAAGACGGAGGCGGGGCGATACACGAAGGCGGTATGGGACGCATTCGCCGTGGTATGGCGGCGCATCGTGACGAACGCCGTGTTCATGAGCGTCTCGTCGTTCGCGGCGTTTGCGGCGCTCGCGCTGGTGCTCTGGTATGGCGGCCGGCTCGTGTCGCAGGGCGCGATGACGCCGGGCGGATTGACGTCGTTCTTGATGTACACGCTCATGGTGGCGTTTTCGCTCGGCGGGATGAGCGAGCTCTGGGCGGATCTGATGCGCGCGTCGGGCGCGGCCGAGCGGGTGTTCGAATTGATCGATCGTCCGCCGACGATCCCGCTCGCGGAGGGCGCGCGGCCCGGGTCGGTGGAAGGTCGGATCGAGCTTTCGCGCGTGAGCTTCGCGTATCCCTCGCGAAATGACGTGCCGGTGCTCCGGGACCTCGATCTCGCGATCGCACCGGGCGAGGTGGTGGCGCTCGTGGGCCCGTCGGGATCAGGGAAATCGACGATCGCGGCGCTGCTCTTGCGTCTGTACGATCCGACCGAGGGGCGCATCACGCTCGACGGAAAGGATCTGCGGGGGCTGTCGCCGGAATGGTTGCGGCGCAACGTGGGGGTGGTGTCGCAGGAGCCGATGCTATTTTCGTGCAGCGTGGCGGACAACATGCGGTATGGCCGGACAACCGCGACGGAGGCCGAGGTGGAGGCGGCGGCGCGGGCAGCGAACGCGCACGAGTTCGTGTCGAAGTTCCCGGAGGGGTATGCGACGCTCGTGGGCGAGCGAGGCGTGAGGCTGTCGGGCGGGCAGAAGCAGCGGGTGGCGATCGCGCGCGCGGTGCTGAAGGATCCGCGGATCCTGGTGCTCGACGAGGCGACGAGCGCGCTCGACGCGGAGAGCGAGCACCTCGTGAAAGAAGCGCTCGACCGATTGATGAAGGGTCGAACGACGCTGATCATCGCGCACCGATTGTCGACGGTGATGGGCGCGAACCGGGTGGTCGTGATCGAGGACGGAAAGATCGTCCAGAGCGGCGACCACGCGACACTGATGCAGCAAGGCGGGCTTTATCGGAAGCTCGTGGAGCGGCAGCTCGAAGGGGGGCGGGAGGGTGCGAGGGCCCACGCGGTCAGCGCATTGTCGCTCGTCCCGACATCCGAAGGGGCGCAGGTTCTTTGAGCCCCGTCCGCTGAACTCGTGGTAGTATAACTTTGAACCCTCATGCCCGGATGGGAGCTCCAGGACGGCGACAAGAAGCTCGGCCCGATGAGCGAGGAGGCCGTGCTCTGGGCCATCAAGCGCGGTTTGCCTTCGTCCACGCGGGTGCGTCCCGAGGGGCAAGAGGCGTGGATCACGCTCGACGATCATCCGGTGTTCGCGGACGAGCTCGTGGCCCGGAGCACGCGCGAGGGCCGGGCGCCGCGGCGCTTGCGTTGGCTCGCGTATACGAAGATGGAGCTCCTGGGCGTGGCCGTGGCGCTCGCGTCGGTCGTCGTGGCCGTGGTGGCGTATGGGCACGTCGCCGAGAACAAAGACGGGATCGTGCGCGAGATCGAGGATCGCTTGCGCGAGAGCAGCGCGGAGAGCCCGTCCGCGGAGCCGGCGCATCCCGCGGCGTCCGTGGAGTCGGGCGCGGTCGGTGAAGCGATCGAGGCGGCGAACGCCGCGCAGCTCTCCACGAGCGAGCGAATGAAATTGGCGAGCGCGGCGCTCGCGGACACGCGGATGGACGGGCGCGCGGCGGTTTGCAAGGCGCGCGCGCTGCTCGAGACGCTGCCCGCGGCGGAGAAACGAAAACCCGAGGTGGCGCGGGCGCTCGCGCAGCTTTCGTCGAAGGAGCTGCCGGTTCTGCGGGCCGAGCAGGCCGAGTTCGAAAAGACGCGTGGGGTGCTCTGCGGCGACGGTACGAAACCGAAGGATTGCCCGTGCCACGGGGCGCACGAGTCCTGTTGCGTGTTGCACAAGGGCGTGGCGCGGTGTGAGCCATTGCCCACGCGGATTCGCTGTCCGTAGGGACCCCAGAAAATTTCGCGCAACTGCCGAGGACCTCGCGTCGATGAAGGGGCATGACGCGATGGTCGATGCTCATGCTCGGGGTTTTTGGGTTGTCGGCGTGCCGGGAGCAGAATCCGTTGGAGGTGAAACAGATTTCTTCCGCCGATGAAGTGTGGTATGGTGTGGGGTTTGGCCTGAACGGGGAGGTCGTGGTCTTCGATGGGAAGACCGGGGCCGTGACGAGTTCGGCCGAAGGGGGCGGAGGGACGCCGCGCGACGTGTCGGTGGATCCGGACGGCACGCGATTGTGGGTGTTCGAAGAAAATGAGGATGCGTCGGGCGGAGAGATCCGCGTGTGTCCGCTCGACGCGGGCGCGGTGGGGCCGTGCGAACACGCGGCGTGGGTGGATGGAGGAGCCGCGCTTTTCGCGACGGACGAAGGGCTCTGGGTGTTCGAGCACGCGACGTACGGGTCGCGGTGGAAGGTGCTGCAGGAAGGTACGATCGCAAAAGGTGTCTACGCGCCGCGGCCCGCTTCGGTGTGGAGGGAAGGGGACCGGGTCGAGGTGCTTTCGTACGGTGTGAGCGATGACCGATTGACGCGGCTGTCGGGGACGATGACGGCAAACGGGTTGGTCGTGACGACAGGGCTCGACCTGGGGGCGCCGGCGCTGGTGCCGCCGACGGCGCGATTCGTTCCGCTGTCGGCCGAATCCGGGCTGCTCTGGGACGTGGTCGGGGGCGATGTCGCGATGCGAAAGGTGGATGCGGCAGGCGCGGCGGCGGCGGTGATGCTCGGGGTAGGGCCGGGGATCGAGCGGATCGAGGCGGCGGAGGTGCTCTCCGGGGCAGCGCTCGTGCTGTCGACGAATACGTTGTGGGTCGTGGAGCCGGGGGAGGAAAACGGGGGGCCCAACGTGACCACGGTGGCGCTCGGGGGAGAGGTTCGTCGCGCCGGTACGTTTTTCTCGCGCGACCTGGTCACTGCAGAGGACAGGGCGCTCGTCGCGACCGACCAGGGCGTCCGCGCCATCGTGGTGGAAAAGGATGGCGGGTCTGTTTTTCTCGACGATCAGTTCGATGGAGGCCCGCTCCGGGGTCCGCTTGGGGTGGTGCACGCCGCGAATTGACGCGCCGCGTGCCATCGAGATGTCACGAAAAACGGAGTGCGGTTCGGAAGGAAAACCTGTACATTCGACGCGTGGCCTCCTCCCGAACCTTCGTTCTTTGGGCTCTTGGGTTGGTCTCGGTCGCGGGTTGTTCGGAAGAGCGGGTGCTCACGCCGAGTAACCCCCTCCCGGTGGACATCGACGAGGGCATTGGGGGAAGCGGCGGCGACGCCGGGTCAGGCGGCGTCGGGGGCGAGGGCGGCGTCGGTGGAATGGGCGGCGCCGGTGGAATGGGCGGCGCGGGCGGAACGGGGGGCACCGGCGGCGCAGGCGGAGGCGGCGGCGCCGACGCAACCCCGGTCGACACCGATTGCGTGGCCGACATGGGTCCGCCCGAGGTGTCCAGCGTCGGGATGCCCGGGAAGCTTCGCCTCATCGGGTGTGTGGTCACGCCCGACAAGGCATTCGCGGGCGAGGTGCTCATCGAGAGCGATACGCTGACGTGCGTGGGCCCGTCGTGCGAGGACGCGCCGGGCGCCGCGGACGCGACGGTCGTCAAGACGCACGGGGTCATCCTGCCGGGGATGATCGATACGCACAATCATATCCTGTTCGATATTTTCGACGAGTCGGACTGGAGCCCCTCGAAGGTGTACGGCAACCATGACCAGTGGCCGAACGAGCCGCGTTACCAGGCGATGGTCGATGCGAAGCAATACCTGAACGGCGAGGGGACGCCGAACCTCGATCCGGGCTTCGGCTGCGAGATGAACAAGTACGGCGAGATGAAGGGCCTCGTCGCCGGGACGACGAGCATCGCCGGCGCGGCGAACCCGATCGACAAGACGTGTTATGGGTCGCTGGCGCGGACGATCGATCAGAAAGGGAACGATTTCCCCGCCGACAAGGTGCAGGTCTCGACGCTGTTTCCGCCGTCGAGCGGGGATACGGTCTGCAGCAACTTCCTCGTCGACAAGACCGACGCATACGTCGTGCATTGCGGCGAGGGCGTGGACGAGACGGCGAAAAAAGAGTTCACCACGCTCGGGACGTCGACGAACCCGGACGGCTGCCTGTACGCGGCCGAGACGACGATCGTCCACGGGACGGCCTTCGGGCAGGACGAGTTCGTGGTGATGGCGGACAAGGGCATGAGCCTCGTGTGGTCGCCGCGCTCGAACGTGTTCTTGTATGGCGGCGGGTCGGATCTGACGAAGACGACGGACGTGCCGCTGGCCTTGTCGCTGGGCATCAATGTGGCGCTGGCGCCGGATTGGTCGCTCGGGGGGAGCCAGAACCTGCTCGACGAGCTGCGTTTCGCGAACAAGGTGGACAACGAGGCATTCGGGGACGTGATCTCGCCGGCCATGCTGGTCCGCATGGTGACGGTGAACGCTGCGAAGGCGCTGGGGCTCTCGGACGTGCTCGGGTCGCTCGAGGTTGGGAAAAAGGCGGACGTGACGGTGATCGCGGGGGACGCGAGCGTGCCTTTCCATACGGTGCTCGCGGCGCGGCCGAAGGATGTTTCGCTCGTGGTGGTGAATGGCGTGCCGCTTTATGGCGACGCGGTGCTCGCGGCGCTCGGGCCCGCGATGCCGGGCTGCGAGGCGCTCGATATTTGCGGGGCCGCGAAGTTCGCTTGTGTGGCCGAGACGGGCGGCACGACGACGAACAAATTCGGGCAGACGTGGACCGACATTACGCAGATCCTCTCGTCGGAGCTCGAGACGTACGACGGGATGAATCTGACCGAGTGGGAGTTCGCGCCGCTCGCGCCGCTTGTGAAATGCGAGTGATCGCTCAGGTCGTCTTGCGGAAGACGAGCGAGTGATTGTTGGCAGGCATGGGGACGGTCTCCTCGTGCACGAAACCGGTTTGTCGCGCGAGGCGCGTGAGGTCGTCGAGGTCGCGCACGCCCCAGGAAGGGTCCCTTTCCCGTAACGAGGCGTCGAAGGCTTCGTTGCTCGGCGCCGTGAACGCGCCCGAGAATCGATAAGGGCCGTAGGTGAAGAGCACGCCGCCCGCGGGGAGGATGCGCGCGGCGCCGCGGAAGAGGCCCTCGCACGCGCGGAAGGGGGCAATGTGGATCATGTTGATGCAGACGACGGCATCGGCGCGGGAGACGGGCCAGGCCTCCTCGGAGGCGTCGAGCTGGAGCGGGCGGAGGAAATTCGGCAGATCGAGTTCCGCGCGGTACGCCTCGATGCTGGCGAGCGCGTCGAGATCGGGGTCTGTAGGCTGGAACGTGACGCCGGGGAGGTGGGCCGCGAAGTGCGCGGTGTGCTGCCCGGAGCCGCTCGCGATTTCGAGCGTAAAGGCGCCGTCTGGCAGGATGCGGCGGAGGATGTCCAGGATGGGGTCACGATTTCTCTCGGCAGCGGGGGCGCGTCGCTTCATGGGGGCTTCCGGGTGGTGTATCCTCGGGCGCGTGGAGCTTAGCAAGATGCGCGCATGGAAGGCAAAACGAGCTTTGGGGATCGCGGCCGTCGGGATGTCCTCCTTTGGCTGCCAGATCGTGGGCGGGCTCCCTTCCGAGCTCAAGCTCGACGATGACCCTGGCAGCCTGCCGCCGCGAGATCCGCTGGTATGGGAGGCGACCGAGCCCGGGTCGGAGATGATCTACACGATGCCGGAATGGCTCGAGTATCTCAATCGGTCGGATACGCCGCGCACGTCGCAGGTCGGGCCGAATACGCTGCGCATCGGATACCAGAAGAACGAGCCGCGGCCGCGCAACGTGGGGACGGGCTGGGGGCTTGCGATGGAGACGGAGCGGACGAATTTGAATCCGCGCAGTCGGTGGGGAGGCGCCGGCTGGACCACGCCGGCCGAATCGATGCTGGTCGTGCCGGACGCGCCCGATCCCGCGGGTGGAATGGATGGCGTGTCCTTGATCTCCTCGGGAACGCAATCATCTCCCTGGATCGGGGTGGATGGAACGATCGCGTCGGCGTGGGTCGTGGGCGCGCAGGGAGAGGGGACGTTTGCGTATTTGGCGTATGGCAATGCTTTCGTGACGGTGGGCGATACCGCCTGGAAGCGGTACGAGGTGAGGACATCCGAGGAGATGCCCCTCCTTCGATTGACGACGGAGGCAATCGGGGCAGCGCCAGCCATCACGCTGCAAACGTCGGTGCACGTGTACGGGGCGCAGGTGGAGGTGGGGACGTATCCTTCGAGTTTCATTCCGACAACCGGGGCGCCGGTGCTCCGCGAGGCGGATCTCTTGAACGTCGACATGGAGACGCTGGCCCCGTCGGGGTATTTCGACGTGACGATCCGGTATGCGCCGCATTTCGCGCAGAACGAGCAGGTCGTCGATCACGACATCGTCGCGCTGGAGGACGACAGCACGTTTTTCCGGATGAAGGCGGGAGGCACGCTGGCGCTGCTCAAGGTGGGCTCGCCGGACAGCCTGCGAATCGAGGGGCTCGATTGGGCGCGAGATCAGGAGCTCGAGGTGCGGGTGCAATACCTGCCGAACCGGCGGCTCATTTCGATCAAGGGCGCGACGAAGGGGGACGCGACGGTATCGAAGCTCGGTCCGGTCGAGCCCGTGGGGAAGGATTCGACCGTGTGGTTGCTCGGGGACAACGACGGTCCGCAGGAGAGCGTGGATCTCCGGTACATCGAGATTCGATAGCGACAAACGGATCCATCAGCGCAGGTAGAGCCAGAGCCAGCTCCCCGCGCCGAAGAGGACGCCCGTCCCGAGGATCACGCCGAATCCGCCGAAGAAGACCCATTGCCCGCGTTTCTTCTCCTGCGCGAGCCCCCACGCGATCGCGAAGAGGTGCGAGAGGACGAACACGACGCCCGCAGGCCAGGCGACGAGGCGGACGACGAGCTGGCCCATCGCCTCGGTGTCGTGTTCGATCGCGGAGAGGCGCTCGAAATGCAGGTGGATCGTGAGCGGCATCGAGGCGATGGCCCAGACGAAGGCGAGGGGGTAGCCGAAGAAGTGGCCGACGGCGAGGCGTTCGAGGAAGAGGCGGACGCGAAACCGAGGCGGCGCGGGCGCGTTCACCGGGCGATGGGGAGTTTTCGGTAACGTGTGAAAAGAGCAGATTGGCGGTTCGCGAGGTCGACCTTCTTGCCACGAATGACGACCGCGAGCGGGCGCGAGGCGATTTCGAGGGGATCCCCCGACCAGACGACGAGGTTCGCGACCTTGCCAGGCGCGAGCGTGCCGTATTTCGCGCCGAGCCCGAGCGCCTCGGCCGGAGCGCGGGTAATCGCGGCAATGGCCGCCGCGTGCGGCAATCCCGCGCGGACGGCATTGCCAGCGATCTGGCGGAGCTTGCGCGCATTGTGCGTGTCGGCCGTGGTGAGGACGACGGGGACGCCAGCCGCGTGGAGAAGCGCGGCGTTGTCGTCACGCGTGCCGAGGGTGTGGAAGCTCGTGGGGCCAGGTTCGAGGGGATTGACGATCACCGGGATTTTCGATTCGGCGAGGCGAGGCGCGATTTTCCAGGCCTCGGCGCCGCCCGCGATGACGGGGCGGAGGCCGAACTCCTTGGCGAGCGCGACGGCGGCGAGGATGTCGGAGGCGCGATCGACGTGGAAGACGACCGGGACGCGGCCGGCGAGTGCGTTACCGACGGCTTCGAGGTCGAGGCGGCTCGCCGCGAAGGGGCGGCTTTGATTGCGCTCCCACGCGGCGCGGTTTTTCTGGAACGTACGGGCGTCGTCGAAGACCTCGCGCGCGAGGAGCAAGGCCGCCGCAGGGCCGCCGCGGTCGCCGTCGAGGCTGCTCCCGTCGAGGTGGACGTGGAGCGCGAGCGGGCCTTGGGCCAGGGCCGATTCGCGGGTGTCGCCGTCGAGGTCGGCCCAGGCAGATTGTCCGGAAAAACGCCCGCCGAGAGGGACGACGGCCACGGAGGTGACGCCCTCGGCGCGCGTGATGCCGACGACGGTGGAGGCGGGGTTGTAGCCGTCGGCGGCGCGGAAGGCCGCGCGAATGGGGTCTTTGCCGCCGCGATCGTCGTCGTGCGTCGAGTCTTCGAGCGAGACTTCGACGAGGCCAATGGACGTGAACGCGTCGACGAAGCCGGGCGTGACGATGGCGCCCTTGGCGCCGATCGTGATGACGCCAGGCGGGACGGCGAGGCCTTTTCCGATTTTCTGGACGAGGCCTTTTTCCACGAGGATTGTGGCGTCTTCGAGGACCTCACCCGTGCCAGTGTGGACGCGTCCGCCGACGATCGCGATCGGCGCGGCGGCGGCAGGCTCGGCGGCTTTCGCGGTCGCGGGCGCCGGAGCCTGCGCGGGACGAGGTTGCGCGAAGGCCTCCGTCGCCGCGAGAACGGTGGTCAGGACGAACAGGGACCAGACAAACGTCTTTCGGGGGTTTGTCACGGCGCACCTCCGGGCAGAAGGGTCGTGGGGCGGCCGGTGTCCTGGCCGAGTTCGAAATCGCTCCAGGGTGGGCGTTTTTTGTCTTTTTGATGCACGGTGGCGCCGTCGATCCAGACCTCCTCGGCCGAGGCATACACCGAGAAGGGGTGGCGGTCCCAGAGCACGACGTCCGCGTCCTTGCCGACTTCGAGCGTGCCGACGCGTTTTTCGATGCCGAGGGCCCAGGCGGGGTTGTACGTGAGCCAGCGAATGGCCTCCTCGTCCGTGAGTGGCATTCCGGCGCGCCGGCCGCTGGCGAGCGCCTTGCTCGCCTCCTGGTTCATGCGCTGGACGCCCTCGGACGAGTCGGTGTGCACGATCGGGAGGGCCCCCGATTCCTGCAGGAGCGCGATGTTCTCGGGGATGCCGTCGTACGCCTCCATCTTGAAGCCCCACCAATCGGCCCAGGTGGAGATGGAGACGTTCTTTTTCGCGAGGACGTCGCGGATCTTGTACGCCTCGAGCGCGTGGTGGAAGCTCCGCACCTGGAAGCCGACCTCGTCGGCGAGCGCGAGCATGGCGAGCATGTCGTCCGCGCGATAACAATGGATGTGGACGAGGACGCTGCCGCGCATGGCGCCGATGAGCGTCTCCTTGGCCGGGTCACGCGGGGGCGCGGCGCCGGGGTCGCTCGGCTTCGGGGGATCGAGAGGTTTGTCCCAGCCTTTTTGCCATTCGGCGCAGGACGAGAAGTACGGGTCGTCCTGGCATTGCGCTTGCTGCTTCTTGCGGGACTCGACCTCGGCCTCGTAGGCACTGCGTTTCTTCTGGTCCTCGCGGATGCGGTTCGCCTCGGTGGTGCGGTAACGTTGCCAGTCGTCCTCGTGTTTTTTCGCGTCGAGGAAGGCCTTGCGTTGCATGGCGAGGTTGCCCATGCGCGTGCCGGGCGCCGCGTGGCGGCCATTGCCGTAGGTGCGCTTGGGGTTCTCGCCGCAGGCCATTTTGAGGCCGTCCGGCGCGCCGGGAAAATGCATTTGCCGCGGCGAGAGGGCGGGGCGAAGCTTCAAGGTGACAGCGCGGCCGCCAATGAGGTTCGCCGAGCCAGGGAGGATCTGGAGCGTGGTGACGCCGCCCGCGACGGCCCGCTCGATGGCCGGATCCTGAGGCCAGAAGCCGTCGACGGTCTGCACGTCGGGCGTGACGGGCGAGCTCGCCTCGTTGCCGTCGAGGTGCGCGACCGTGCCCGGCATCGGATACACGCCAATGTGCGAGTGCGTGTCGATGATGCCCGGTGTGACGAATTTACCGGCCGCGTCGATGACCCGCGCGCCTTCGGGCGGCGTGATGTCGCCCTCGGCGACCTGGGCGATCTTGCCGCCCTGCAGGAGAATGCTGCCGCGCGGGATCGTCTTGCCCGTGGCGAGCCAGAGCGTCGCATTGCGGATGAGGACCGGCGGCGACGCCGCGGCGGGCGTTTCGATGCCCGCGGCCGTGGAAGGGCGCGCCTCCCAGGGGAAGGGGACGTCGGGCGGTGGCGCCTCGGCCTGCGCAGGCGAGCTCGGAGGCGCGGAGGTCGAGGAGGAGGCGCAGGCGGGCAGGGCCAGGAGCAGCGGCGATAGGAGCCGGAACGCGCGGCGAGAGAACATCGCGCGGGACGGTATCACACCCGGACGAACGTGCGGGGCATAGGCGTATCGCCGCTTGCTGGGAGATCACGCTGCGGGGGCATTCTCCAGCGCGGGTCGTCGCGCGACGATGAGGACGTTGGAGAAGGGCGTGGAGCCCCACGCCGGCAGGATTTCGCAGTGGAAGCCGCGCGCTTCGAGGAGCGCAGCGATGCTCTGCGCAGGCCGGAAACGAACACGCTCGCCGCGGTTGAATCGTACGGCCGTGAAGATTTTTTCTTCGAGCAAGGTGGCGAAGCTGCGGAAGCCTCGCTCGGTGTCGGCCTCGCGTACGAGCAAGCGGCCGCCGGGTTTTACGTGGTCGGCGGCGCAGCCGAGGATCGCGTCCTGCTCTTCGATCGTGAAGTAGTGGAGGAGGTCGATGAGCAGGACGGTGTCGGCCGGCGTGGCCTCGAAGCGGCGCGCGTCTTCGCGGGCGAACGTGGCGGCGGCGGGCACACTGCCCTCGGGGCGCGTGGCGGCGGCGCGACGCGCGGCTTCGATCTTGGCCTCGTCCCAGTCGAGGCCATGCGCGCGCGAGGCGCGGCCGAGCTCGAGGAGGAGGATCGGGAGCTGGCCGCGGCCGGTGCCGATGTCGAGCACGTCGCCGAGCGCGCCGTCACGCGTGCCCTCGATGTCGGCGATGAGGCGCGCGACGGGATCGAGCGAGAGCTTGATGCGGACGTAGTGGAAGAGGCTTTTGTCAGCGGCGGAAGGGCTCTCCGGCGAGGCGAAGCGCGAGGCGACGCGTTCGGCGGCGACGATCCACGGAGGCGCGTTCTCCGGGAGACGGTAGGGCGGGAGCGCGCCGGAGGCGGGGCGGATGGCGCGTTTGGCGAGGACGAACGCGATGGTGAGGACGAAGCCGGCGGCGGCGAGGGCGAGTCCGACGAGCGGGGCGCCGACGAGCATGTAGGCGGCGAAGTCGGCGAGGGCGCGGTAGCCAGCCTCGATCGGGTGATCGAGGCGGAGCCAAGCGCCGGTGCGGAGTCGGGCTCCGACCTGGATCTCGGCGGTGATGAGGAAGGGCGCGAAGAAGGGGTTCGAGACGTTCGCCGCGGCGTACGCGAGCACGGCGTGCAGGCGGAGCTTCAGGCAGATGACGAGGACGAGGAGGAGGTGGAACCCGAAGACGGGCAGCGAGCCGATGAACAGGCCAAGGGCGACGGCGGCGCCGAGCCGCGCGGGAGAGAGGTCCTCGCCTTGGAGGTCACGGAAGGCGCGCCGGAGCTCTTCGCGCCAGAAGGAGAAGGTTGCCAACGGTTACGTGGGGGGTTTGGGGGTGCAGCTCGGCTTGTCCGAGCGGAACCCCCAAGCGTCAAGTGGGGGTTTGGGGGTGCAGCTCGGCTTGTCCGAGCGGAACCCCCAAGCGTCAAGTGGGGGTTTGGGGGTGCAGCTCGGCTTGTCCGAGCGGAACCCCCAAGCGTCAAGTGGGTGTTCGGGCACCCTCGCGGGAGCGGCTGGTCTGCTTGGCCGCGCGCGCGTTGCGCTGGGCCTCGACCAGGCGAAGGTACATCTTCGCGCTCTTGTTGTCCGGCTCGACCGCGAGCGCCGAGCGGAAGCACGCGACGGCCTGATCGGCGCTGCCAAGGGCGAGCATCGTGAGGCCGAGGAGGACGTGGGCCGGGGCGTAACGCGGGTTCGCCTCGATCGCCGCGGTGTAGTGCTCGCGCGCGAGAGCGTGGTTGCCCTGGTCGCGGTAGAGCGTGCCGAGGCGAGCCTGCAAATCGGGGAAACGCGGGCAGAGGTCGACGGCGCGGCGCAGCTCCGCGATGGCGTCGCGAGGGCTGCCGGCGTCGAGGTAGGCCTGCGACAGGTCCGCGTGCATGTTGGCGATTTTTCCGCGGACGAAAGGATCGGAGGTGGTGCCCGTGTGTTCCGACTGGATGCGCCGGTAGACCTCACGCGCGGCCTCGTAGTCGCCGAGGTCGGCGTGGGTGACCGCGAGGTTCATGAGCGCCTCGGTGTAGTCGGGGTTGATGCGCGCGGCGTTCGCGAAGTGGAACCGGGCGCCCAGGAGATCCCCGCGATCATGGAGGATCACGCCCAGCATGTCGTGCACGTCGGCGAGCTCGCCATGGAGCGCGAGCGCTTCTCTCAGGGCGGGCTCGGCGCGGTCGTAATCCCGTCGTTGGTAGTGCTCTCGCGCGACGCGGAGCAGGTCCTTGAGGCGCTCATCCATGCCCCGAAGTCTACGTCGACCAAACCGGCTCGGCGATGCGACAGAGCAAAAAAGCCTACGTTTTCAAGTACTTCGACCGAGGCGGATGCTCGAACGTGCACATGCACGCCGCCCTTGCCGCCTTCGTCTGCTCGGGGTACGTGCATCCCGTGGCGGACGTCCCGGAGCCGATCATCCCCGTCGAAGAGCGCGCGGGTCCCCAAGCGCCCGAGCTCGACGACATGAACGATCCGTCGCCCGAGCCGGGTGGGAGCGTCGCGGACGCTTCGAGATCCAAACGTCCGCGCCTCGTCGTGCCCCTGCGAAGGCGCGAAGCCGAGGGCCCGCCCGCCGCGCCACGAGGCCCGCTCTCGGGGCTCGCAGGCGGCGGTGCAGGACCTTCGCCCTCGTCGGGGCTCGAAGGCCCGTCGGCGAGGCCGCTGCCGCGCGCGCACGGAGGCGTGCACCTCACGCCGCGCATGACGGCGATCTTCGGGGGGCTCTTCGGGCTCGCGACGGTGACGTCGATCATCGCGCTCCTGATCCAGGTGGTGCCGCCGCGCAACGAGCGCGCGCTCATCGCGGGCGCCGCGCTCACGCACCAGGCCTCGACGCCGGAGAACACGCAAGGCGGTCCGAACGCGCTGCCGACGAAGAAGAAGCGCGAGCCGGTCCCGGGGCCGTGGCGGCTGTCGGAGCTCGCGAAGGATCCGGCGGTGCAGATCGTGTCGGGGACGATCGATCGCAAGAGCTTCGTGGAAGCGCTCGCGGAGAAGGATGTTCCGAAGGCCCAGACCTACCGGATCATGAAGGCCTTCGAAGGGACGCGGAAGTTCGACAAGTGCGGCCGCAAGGACAAGTTCTTCGTGGCGCTCGATCGCGCGACGAAGCGCGTGCGCGCCTTCGAGTACGAGGTCTCGTCGCTCGAGGTCTACCAGGCGCGCGAGGATCAGAACGGCATCCTCGCCGGCACGCGGCTCGACATGAAGGTCGCCGAGGCCGAGGTCGTGAGCGCGTTCTACGTGAGCAAGGATCTCGTCGCGTCGTATCAGGCCGGCGGCCTGGAAGACGGGATCATCGCGACGATCGATGACGCGCTCGGCGGTCGCATCTCGTCGGAGGCCTTCGAGGAAGGCTCCACGGTGCGGGTGATCGCGGTAGAGGAGACGGCCCTCGGGATGTTCGCGCGATACAAGAAGATCGTCGCGCTCGAGTACAGGCCGGCCGATCCCGCGGAGAAGCCGATCCGCATCTACTTCTTCAACGGGCAGGAGGCGCGCGGCTACTGGGACGATCACGGCAAACAGCCGTACTCGGGCGGCTGGCGCTCGCCGGTCCCGGGCGCGCCGGTGACGTCGCACTTCAACCCGAAGCGGATGCATCCCGTGCTGAAGAAGCTGATGCCGCACAACGGCACGGACCTCGGCGCGCCGACGGGGACGCCGGTGTACTCGGCGTACAAGGGCACGGTCGACTGGGTGGGGCCCGCGGGCCCGAGCGGGAACCTGGTGACGATCATGCACCCGAACGGCGTGCAGACGGGCTACGCGCACCTCTCGCGCTTCGCGGCCGGCATCAAGGTCGGGATGAAGATCGGCGTGCACCAGCTCGTGGGCTACGTCGGATCGACGGGCCGATCGACGGGCCCGCATCTGCACTTCAGCGCGAAGAAGGACGGCAAGTTCTTCGACGCCTTGACGCTGCAGATGGACGGCGAGCGCGTGCTGCCGCCGGGCGATCGCGCCGCGTTCCTCGAGGTGAAGGCGGAGCTCGATCGGCGTCTCGACGCGATCCCGTTGCCCGAGCCGCCGCCCGAGAAGCCCGCGCCCGCGGCCGCCGCGCCGGGCGCGCCGCCATCGCCCGCGGGGAGCGCCGCCGCGCCTGCCGCGCCGGGCGCGCCGCCTTCGCAGCCGGCGGGTGAGCCGGCCGCAGCCACGCCGCCGGGCTTCGTCGAGGAGACGGGTGACGATGATGATGAAGGCGGCGGGATTCCGATCCCCGCGCCGCTCTTGAACGGCCTGCCCATGGGGCCGTCGTCGGCGACGCCGATCGCGGGCCCGGGGAAGAAGCCCCCGGCGGGCCCTGCGCCCGAGGCGCCCCCGGACGATCCGGGAGAGGAGTCCGAGGCGCATTGAGCGCGCCGGAGATGATTTGAGCAGCAACGAGTTCTCGAGGTCCGTGCAGATCGCGCGAGCGGGTGAGAGCGTGCTCGAGGTGGAGGAGCCCGACCTCGTGATCTACCGCCTCGGTGGGGGCGTCGACGGGCCCCATCTCCGGGCGCTGCGCCGCGCGGAGGCCGAGTGGAGCGTGGGCAAGACGCACCTGCTCGCGCTGGTCGACATCTCGCGCATGCTCAGCTCGACCATGGACGCGCGCCGGGCAAGCACCGAGCCCGGGGTCGGTACGAGGAACCGCGTGATCGCGGTCGCGGGCGGGAACCGATACACGCAGATGCTCGTGGACCTGACCATGCGCGCGGTGCGCCTGCTCACGCACAGCGATGCGAACGTACGGTTCTTCGGAGACGAGGCGAGCGCGCGGGCCTGGCTCTACGCGCAGCGCGCCGACCTCGTGTCGAAGAAGGACTGAGCTCGTCCCGTCCGAATCCCTACGGACAAAACACCAAAACCCCCTGTCCTTGAGGAGAGGGGGTTCTGGGGACCGAGCGAAGAGCGATCAGCGCTTCGAGTACTGGAAGCGCTTGCGGGCGCCCGGCTGACCGTACTTCTTGCGCTCCTTCTTGCGCGCGTCGCGCGTCAGGAAGCCGGCGCGCTTCAGCGAGGCGCGGCGCTCCGGATCGGCGAGGCAGAGGGCGCGCGCGATGCCGTGGCGCATCGCCTCGGCCTGGGCGCTGTGTCCGCCGCCGGACACCGTGGCCTGCACGTCGTACTGGTCGACGAGCTCGAGGAGCTCGAGCGACTGGCGCATGATCATCTGGTTGGTCTCGCGCACGAAGTAGTCGTTCGCGCCGCGAGCATTCACCGAGATCTTGCCGGAGCCCGGCGAGATCCACACGCGCGCGACGGCCGTCTTGCGCTTACCGGTAGCGTAGATGCGATTGTTCTCGGGCATGGATCGGCCTCAGTTCACGCAAGGGGCTGCGGCTTCTGCGCCGCATGGGGATGATCCGGTCCGGCGTACACCTTGAGCTTCGTGATGAGCTCGCGACCGAGGATGTTCTTCGGGAGCATGCCCTTGACCGCCTTCACGATCGGCAGCTCAGGCTTGCGCTCGAGCAGATGACCGTACGCCTCGGTCCGGAAGCCTCCCGGCTCACCGCTGTGCCGGACGTACTGCTTCTGCTCCAGCTTGCGTCCCGTGAGCACCACCTTCTGGGCGTTCACGATGATCACGAAATCCCCCGTGTCGACGTGGGGCGTGAACGTGGGCTTGTTCTTGCCGCGCAGGATGGTCGCGACTTGCGAGGCGAGGCGGCCGAGGGGCTTGCCCTCCGCATCGATCACCCACCACTTACGATCTGCGTGCGCCTCTGCAGGCTTGGCGCTGTACGACTTGGGGACTGGATTCATCGCTCGGACTCCGAGGGACACCGGCTAGCTGAAAGGGGCGCAACTTCTACAGGCGGGGTGGCGGTCTGTCAAGGATCGACGAGGGCAAAACCGCATCGGATCGTTCGTGATCCACCCGTCGACCCCCCGTCTACCCCACCGAAAAGTGCGTAAAACCCGCCGCGTTGACGGCAGGGTCACCCTTGGCCGACCTTGCTCGGACCCATGATTGCCTTCGAACCCACCGAAGACCAGCGGCTCATGCAAGATGCCGTGGCGGAATTCGCGAAAGCCACGCTTCTGCCCCGGACACGCGAGCTGGAGCACGCGCGCGGCGTGCCCGAGGATATCCGACGAACGGCGCACGAGATGGGCCTCGGGCTCGTCACGGCGCCCGAAGCCGCCGGAGGGCAGGGCCAAGGGCTCGTGACCTCCGTGCTGATCGAGGAGGAGCTCGGCGCGGCCGACGCAGCCGCAGCGTTCGGCCTCGCAGGGCCCGGCGCGTTCGGGCGCGCGGTGCTCGAGCTCGGCGGGCCGGAGCGCGCGGCGGAGCTGCTCTCCGGCTTCGCAGACGAGGGCGGCTGGGACCGGTTCGGCGCGGTCGCGTGGAGCGAGCCCGCGCCGTGTCGCACGCACGGAGGGTTCGTGACGAAGGCCGAGCGGATCGACGAGGGGTACCGGATCACGGGGAAAAAGGCGTTCGTGGGGAACGCGGCGCTCGCCGATCGGTTCGTCGTGTTCGCGCAGGTGGAGCCGGACCGCGGGTGGGGCGGGATCGGCGCGTTCGTGGTGCGGCGTGACAACCCGGGGCTCCGCGCGGGGGAGCGGCACAAGACGCTCGGGCTCGACGCGGCGAGCTTCGGCGAGCTCGTGCTGGAAGGCGCGGTCGTGCGCGAGGCGGATCGTCTGCACGGCGATGGCAGCGAGGAGGGTTTTACCCGGTCAGCGCTGCGCTTCTTCGTGAAGCACGCGCTCGTCGTGGCGGCGCGGGCGGTGGGGCTTTCGCGCTTCGCGTTCGAGCTCGCGCGCGAGCACTGCGACACGCGCGTCGCGTTCGGCAAGCCCATCGGCCACTTCCAGGCCGTCGCGTTCACGCTCGCGGATCGGGCGATGGACGTGGAGACGTCGCGCTGGCTCGTGTGGAAGGCGGCGGCGGCGTGGGACGCGGGTCTGCCCGAGCGGGAGGCGCTGCTCGCGTCGGCGCGCGCGGCGGCGCATGCGTTCGAGGCGACGATGCGCACGGCGGACGACTGCGTGCAGCTCTTCGGCGGCTCGGGCTTCATCCGCGACCTCGTGGCCGAGAAGCTGATGCGCGACGCGAAGCAGCTCATGCTCGCCGCGCCGACGGCCGAGCATCTTGATCAGCTCGCGAGCGCGATCGAGCTCGGGCAGAAGCTCGACCCCGCGCTCGTGCTGCCCACCCCCGACACGCAGGCGATCTTCACCTGACGGACCGAACGAGGAGCCGACGATGATCGAATTTGCTTTGAGCAAGAAGCAACAGGAGCTGAAAGAGGCGCTCCACTCGCTCGGACGTCATGTGATCCGGCCGATGAGCCTCGACATGGATCGCAACAAGGAGGTGCCGGAGTCGTTCCTGCGCAACTTCATGATGATGTCGAGGGGCGTTCGCTCGGACGACATCGCGGAGTTCCACGAGGGCACGCCGCGCAAGGAGCGTGATCCGAGCAAGCCCTCCGAGTCGAACCGCACGGCGGTGATCGCGGCCGAGGAGCTCGCGTGGGCGGACGCGGCGATCCCGCTCAGCATGCCGGGTCCGGGGCTCGGCGCGCCGCCGGTGCGCGCGACGGGGACGCCGGAGCAGAAGAAGCGTTTCCTCGGGATGTTCCGCGACATGGACACGGGCCCGCTCAAGTGGGGCGCGTACGGTCTGACGGAGCCGGGCGCGGGCAGCGACGTCGCCGGCATCCGCACGAGCTGTCGCAAGGACGGCGCGCACTGGGTGCTGAACGGGCGCAAGTGCTACATCACGAACGGCGGTCGCGCGGTGTGGACCGTCATCTTCGCGACCGTGGATCCATCGCTCGGGCGCGCGGGGCATCGCGCGTTCGTGGTGGAGAAGGGGACGCCCGGGTTCGAGGTCGGCAAGATCGAGGACAAGATGGGGCTTCGCGCGAACGAGACGGCGGAGCTCGTGCTCGAGGACTGTCGTGTGCCGGAGGAGAACCTGCTCGGCGGCGAGGAGGCGTATCGGACGAAGGAGGGCTTCATGACGGCGATGAAGACCTTCGACAACACGCGGCCGCTCGTGGCGGCCATGGCCGTGGGCATCGGGCGCGCGGCGTACGAGTACGCACGCGACTTCGTGAAGCAGAACTACGTGCTCACGCGGCCGATCCCGCGGTACGCGGCGATCGCGGAGAAGCTCGCGAAGATCGGCCGGCGGCTCGAGGCGGCGCGGCTGCTCGTGCATCGCGCGACGTACCTCGCGGACATGAACATCCCGAACGCGAAGGAAGCGAGCATGTCGAAGGCCGCGGCGGGGCAGGCGGCGACGCTCGCGTGCATCGACGCGATCGAGATCTGCGGCGCGCACGGGACGCTACAGAGCGAGCACGCGCTGCTCGAGAAGTGGTTCCGCGACATCAAGGTCTACGACATCTTCGAGGGCACCGGGAACATCCAGCGCGTGGTCATCTCGAAGCGGATCGTGTCGAACCTGAAATCGTTTTGACGTCCAACGGTTGAGGCACAAAGCAAGAAAGGGTCTGCCTGGTGGCAGACCCTTTCCCGTCCTTGCAGGGACGCCCCTTCGGCAAGGGAGACGAACGCGGGGGGTATGGGCGGCAGAGGAAGGCCCGAAATCGGAAGATTTCGGGCCGACCGGAGCCCCTCATGTTGGGCGGAGAGGGCGGGATTCGAACCCGCGGTACGTTGCCGTACACACGATTTCCAGTCGTGCACCTTCGACCACTCGGTCACCTCTCCAAGCGGTGCGGCGAGAAACTTGCTGCGCACCCCGGATCGTCGGTCGGACTTCCTCGAAATCCGCGCAGGATTCCTCGGTTCGTCCTCCCTAGCTCCGGGGTGCTCGCGGCGTTTCTCGCCACCCCGCTGCGCACTCGTAACAACGCGCCGGCAGCTTGGGGCCATCGGCGCGCGTCACGTTTACGCTGGTCTGTGCGGAGAGAGCGGGATTCGAACCCGCGGTACCCGTGAGGGTACACCTGATTTCGAATCAGGCACCTTCGGCCTCTCGGTCACCTCTCCGCGGGCGAAGATGGCAAAAGGCGGCCGGCTGGTCAAGCATCGTCCGTCCTTGCCAACGAAGAAATGTCCAGCGTAAGCCTCGGGGCATGTTCCCGCTCTCCCTGAAGGCCCAGAAGGCCCGTGCGTTTGGCGCAGCCGCGCTCCTCGTGTCCCTCCTCGGTGCCGAGCAGGCGCGTGCCCAGGCCGCCCCGCCGGCCCAGCCGAAGAAGCCCCGACAGACCGGGGTCGACCTCTCGGCCTCGGTCGGCGGCGCCGTTCGCCTCGGCGACGCGCCCCTCTTCCCGGTCGCGCAGCGCGGCGGGGGCATGTTCGGCTTCGGACTCGCCTACCTCCTGCACCCCATCTGGATCGGGCTCACGTACGAGCACGTGGGCCTCGGCCGCGAGGAGAGCGGTGTCGTCCCCTTCGGCGCCGTTCACATCGCTCGCTCGACCGACACCGTGTGGGCCTCGCTCCGCGTACGCCTCTCCGGACTCGAACCCGTCGTGCCGTTCTTCGGCGCAGGTCTCGGCGCCGTGTGGCAAAGCGCGCACGCCGATGGCGTCGTCCTCGTCGATGGAGGGCTGCGCGGCGGACAGCCGTTCTCCTGCTCCGCGCGGGACAGCCTGAACCTCGGCATGCGCGTCGGCGCGGGCGTCGAGGTGCCGATCGGGAAAACCGTCTCGTTCACCGGCGAAGGATCGTTCGACGCCTACCGCCTCTCGAGCGAAGTCATCGAGGGCTGCGCGCCCGGCGCAGGCACGACGAACTCGCTCCTCTTCCGCGTGGGCCTGCTCTACCGCTTCGATCTCACCGAGGGCCGCGACAAGCCGCTGCCCCCGACGAGCGCTCGTCACGTGCGGTAGTTCGGCGCTTCTTCCGTGATGATCACGTCGTGCACGTGGCTCTCGCGGAGCCCTTGCGACGTGATGCGCACGAAGCGCGCCTTCTGCCGGAGCTCGGCCACCGTCGCGCAGCCCGTGTAGCCCATGCCCGAGCGCAGACCGCCGACGAGCTGGTAGACGATCGAGCCGAGCGAACCCCGGTACGGCACGCGGCCCTCGATGCCCTCGGGCACGAGTTTTTCGTCGGCCGCGCCGCCCTGCCCGTAGCGATCCTTCGAGCCCTTGCGCATCGCGCCGAGCGAGCCCATGCCGCGGTACACCTTGTAGCTGCGGCCCTGGTAGAGCACGAGGTCGCCCGGCGCCTCGTCCGTGCCCGCGAAGAGCGAGCCGACCATCACGCTCCACGCGCCCGCGGCGAGCGCCTTCGTCACGTCGCCCGAGTACTTGATGCCGCCGTCCGCGATGATCGGGATGCCGTGCCGATCGGCCACGCGCGCGCAGTCGGAGACGGCCGTGATCTGCGGGACGCCCACGCCCGCGACGACACGCGTCGTGCAGATGCTGCCTGGCCCGATGCCGACCTTCACCGCGTCCGCGCCCGCGTCGACGAGCGCCTCGACCGCCTCGGGCGTGGCCACGTTCCCGCCGACCACGTCGATGTGCGGGAAGCGGTTCTTCACGCGCTTCACGGTCTCGAGCACGCCACGCGAGTGCCCGTGCGCCGTGTCCACGACGAGCACGTCGACGTTCGCCGCCGCGAGTGCCTCCGCGCGTTCGTCCGAGTCCGGCCCCGGGCCGAGCGCGGCGCCGACGCGCAGGCGACCGGCTTCGTCCTTCAGCGCGTCGGGGTTTCGATCGGCCTGCAGGAGATCCTTGATCGTGATGAGACCGATGAGCTTGCCGTTCTCCACGACGAGCAGCTTTTCGATGCGATGCGCGTGGAGCAGCTCCTTCGCGCGGTCGTTCGAGACGCCGGGCGGCACCGTCACGAGCTCGCGGGTCATGAGCGCGCTGACGGGTTGATCGAGGTTCTTTTCGAACCGGATGTCGCGCGCGGTCAGGATGCCGACGGGCTTGCCGCCTTCGACGACGGGCACGCCGCTGATGTCGTGCTCGTTCATCACGCCGAGCGCGTCGCGCAGCGACTCGTCGGGGCGCACGGTCACGGGCGCGGTGATCATGCCGCTCTCGGCGCGCTTTACGCGCTCGACCTCGCGCGCTTGCTGCGCGACCGTGAGGTTCTTGTGGATGATGCCGAGGCCGCCGGCGCGCGCCATGGCGATGGCGGTGCGTCCTTCGGTCACCGAGTCCATCGCCGCGCTGATGAGCGGGATGTTGAGCGGGATGCGGCGGCTGAAGCGCGCCCGCACGTCCACCTGGTTCGGCAGCACTTCGCTATAGGCCGGGACCAGAAGTACGTCGTCGAAGGTCAGGCATTCGCGGAGTTTGTCGTCGAGCATCACTTCCTCGGCAGGCGGCGGGTCTAGCGCGGCCCCGCCGCGAACGCCACGGATCCGGCGGCACCCCTGTGTCGGTGCCCACGGCATAAGGGTAAATATTTGTAAGAGCTGCGGAAAATGATCAGCCGAGCGTGCTCGTTTCCCGCAGGTTGGGCGGACTCGTGCGAGACGAGCCGGGCGGCGCGGCGCGGCTATTGAAAGCGGAACACCGCGCGCTTAGAAGGAAGATCCCTTGGCGGAACCGGATGCGGGGCTGCTCGCCCCCGGCAAGATCTTCCACGGCCATTACGAGGTCGTGCGTTGCGTCAGCACCGGCGCCATGGGCGCGGTCTACGAGGTCATCGACCAGAAGACGCTCCGCCGCCGCGCCCTCAAGGTGATGCTGCCCGGCCTCGTCGGCAGCCCCGAGATGCGCGAGCGCTTCAAGCTCGAAGCCACGGTCACTGCCGACATCGTCAGCGAGCACATCGTCGAGACGTTCGACGCCGACGTCGATCAAGCGACCGGCGCGCCCTTCCTCGTGATGGAGCTCCTGCGCGGCGACGACCTCGCGAACGTGCTCGGCGACCGGGGAAAACTCTCGCCGCCCGAGATCGTCCTCGTGCTCTCGCAGGCCGCGCGCGCGCTCGACAAGACGCACGCGGCGGGCATCGTGCATCGCGATCTCAAGCCCGAGAACATCTTCATCACGTACCGCGACGACGGCACGCCCCGCATCAAGCTGCTCGATTTCGGCATCGCCAAGGTGCTCGCCTCCGGCCAGCACGGCGGCATCAAGCAGCAGACGATCAACCTCGGCACGCCGCCGTACATGTCGCCCGAGCAGATCCTCGGCGAGGGCACGATCGATCATCGCGCCGACCTCTACGCGCTCGCCCACATCGCCTACGCGCTGCTCGTCGGCGAGCCGTACTGGCTCGAAGACAGCCGCAAGCTCGAGTCGCTCTACACGCTGCTTCTGCACATCGTGGAGGGCGCGAAGGAGCCGGCCTCGGTGCGCGCGCGTCGCTACGGCGTCGAGCTGCCGCAGGCCTTCGATGCATGGTTCGTCCGCGCGACGTGGCCCAAGCCAGATGGGCGGTTCGCGAAGGCTTCCGACCTCGTCCTCGCCCTCGCGCAAGTGCTCGGCGTTCCGCTCGACGCGCGGCCGATGACGTCGACCGGCGACTGGGATCTCACGGCGACGGGGACCCGCAAGCTCGCGGGTGGGCTCTATCGTCCGCCCGTGCCGGGCGCGCCTTCGTCGAGCCCCGTCATGCCCGCGCCGGTGCCACCGCTCCCGCCCGCGCCTGCGCTCCGTCCGCCGGGCGCGGCGCCGTACGGGCCGTACTCCAGAGCGGCGATGGCGAGCCCGGATGCGCCGCCCGCGAAGAAGTCGAACCGCAAGGCGATCGGGGCCGTGCTGCTCGTCGCGTTCGTCGTGGGTATCGGCGTCGCGGCGATCGTCCTGCGCCTCTCTGCACCGGTGACCGCGACGGCCGCGGGCGGCGTCGCTGCGACCGTCGCGCCCACCGTCGCTGCGGCGACGCCCGAGGCCCGCGCACCTTCGAGTGCCGCGACGGTGGAGGCGCCTCCCGCGGCGACGACTGCGTCGCCTGCGCCCTCGTCGGCGAGCGCCATCACGCCCGCCGCCGCGACCACGGGCAAATCGGTGAGCCCGACGCCGACCACGAAGACGAACCCCACGCCCAAGGCAGGCACGACGAAGCAGCAAACCGGGTATGATCCGCTCCGTGAGCTCTGAGCCACGCGGACCCCTCGCGCCTTCGTGCCCAGACGTCGCTCGCTCCCCGCGGAAATCCCGCTCAGCGGGCGCGTTTCGTGCGCGCATCGGATCCGTGCTCGCCGCGTGTCTCGTCGCGCCGCTCGTCCTCGCGCCGGTGAGGACTGCGCAGGCGCAGAACGCGTCGGTCCCCGATCCCGCGGCCGCCGCGCTTTTTCAGGCGGGCCGGGATCTGCTCGATCGCGGCAACTGGAAGGAGGGCTGCGCCAAGTTCGAGGCGAGCATGATCCTCTACCCCGCCGCGAGCACGCTGCTCAACATGGCGCGATGTTACGAGCACGAAGGAAAGCTCGCGCTCGCCTGGTCGGCCTACCAGCGCGCGCTCGTGCTCAACCGCGAAACGCAAGGGCAGGAGCGCAAGCGCGCGCTCGAGGACGTGGCGCGCAAGGGGCTCGCGAAGATCGAGCCGCGCCTGCCGCGCATCAAGATCGCCGTGAGCGGCAGCGCGCCTCCGGGGCTACGCATCACGCACAACGGCAAGGACGTGCCCGTCGCGATGCTCGGCACGATCCTCCCCGTGGATCCCGGCCCGCAATCGATCAGCGCCGACGCGCCCGGCTACGAGCCGTTCACGCAGACCGTGGAGGTTGCCGAGGGCAAGGTCGTCGACGTCGCGATCGCGCTGCGCACCGACGCGGAGGCCGCGGGTGGCCGGCGCATTCCGATCTGGGCGTGGGCAGCCGGGGGCGCGGGCGTCGTGCTGCTCGCGGGCGCTGCAGCGTTCCGGATCGATCAGGCGTACGTCGAGGGCAAGCAGTCCGGCATCTGCGGCGGCGACGTCACGAAGCATTGTCCCTCGCAGGCCGCGTACGACCCCGCGGACGACAACAGCCGCAAGAACCGCGACAACGCCCTCTTCATCGGGCTCGGCATGGGCGGCGTGGCCGCGCTCTCGGCGGCCGTCGTTGGGTTCGTCACGGCGCCGAAGACGGGCGTGCCGCGTACGGCGAAGCTCACGACGTGGCCGTGGGTCGGCCCGGACGGCGCGGGCGCGGGGATCGGAGGTCGTTTCTGATGAAGCGCACGAACCTTGCTCGGCTCGGGATCGCCCTCGCGATGATGATCGCCTCGTTCGGCTGCGCGGCGCCGGACGCCGTTCCCGGCGACGGCGGCGGCAACACGGGGCCCACGACGGGGCCGGGCGGGCCTTCGACCGTCGTCGGGACCGACGTCGCGTGGGCCCAGACCTTCGGCGACGCGGCCGCCACCGCGCAACGCGCCCGCGACGTTTCGTTCGATCCGCAGAGCAACACGCTCGCCGTGACCGTCGAGTTCAACGTGGCGCTCGACGTCCCGGGTCTACCCATGACGCCGCTCATGACCTCGGGCGGGACCGACGTGCTCGTCCTTCGCTACCCCGCGGATGGCAGCAGCGTCCCGCTCTGGGGCGCGCGTGTTGGAGGCACCGGCGAGCAGGCGAGCGTGTCAGCCGCGATCGACGTCGCGGGCAACGTCGTCGTTGCCGGCGCCTTCCAGGGCAACCTCGATCTCGCGGGCACACAGCTCAACGCGGCCGGCGTCGACGTGTTCCTCGCGAAGCTCGATCCGCAGGGCACGCCGCTCTGGGTCAAACAGTTCGGCGACGGGGACATCCAGATCGCGACGGACGTCGCCGTCGACGACGAGGGCAACATCATCGTCGTCGGCTACGCCAAGGGCGCCATCGATTTTGGCCTCGGCCCCGTCACGCCCCTGTCCGACCAGGATCTCTTCGTCGCCAAGTTCGATCCTGCGGGCACCAACGTCTGGGCCCTCCGCCCGGGCCGCGCCGCGGACCTCGACTACCGCAACCCGACGATCGCCGTCACGCACGTGGGGGAGGGCAAGGTCGCGGTGACCGGCGGCTCCGAGGGGCTCCTCGCGTTTCCGCCGCTCGCGCTCGCGCCGAAGGGGGCGGGGGACGCGTTCCTCGTCGTCATCGACGCGGAGGGCAAGGGAGTGTGGGGCGAGTCGTACGGCGTGATGGGCACCCGGCAACGGGGCTACAGCGTCGCGGCCGGCAGGGCCGGCGAGGTCGTGATGACCGGGGACATGTCGGGCACGGTGAGCTTCGGCGGCGTTGATCTCGAGAGCGGTGGCGGCGCGGACATGTTCGTCGCCCTCTACGATCCCGCGGGCAAACATCGCTGGAGCCGCCGCTTCGGAGGCGCTGCCACGCAAAGCGGACGCGGCGTTGCGATCGACGGCGACGGCAACGTCCTCGTGACGGGCCTCTACGCGGGCGCGCTCGAGTTCTTCGGGGAAAACGCGTTCGTGAACGTCGACGTCGTGGACTCGGCCTGGGACGGGTTCGCCTCGAAGCTCGATCCGACGGGAAAGGTCGTCTGGGCCATGAGCTTGAGCGGACCGCAACAGCAGGTCCCCGCCTCGATCGCCGCCCTTTCGGACGGCAGCGCCGTCGTGTCCGGCTGGTACGAGACCGAGCTCTCGCCGAGCGGCTCTCAGGCGCTCCCGGGCACCGGCGACGCGGACGGGTTCATCCTGTCGCTCGCGCCGTGACGCGGATCTTCCCGGCCGGACCATCGTCGAGCCTGCCCACGATCGCCCGCGCCGGCGTGCCGCGCGCTTCGAGCTCGGCGACGAGCTGATCGACGCGTGAAGGCTCCACCGCGATGAGCAGCCCGCCCGAGGTCTGCGCGTCGGAGAGCACGAGCTCGGCGGGTTTGTCGATCCCGTCCTCGTACGTCACGTGGTCCTTGAGGAAGCGCCAGTTCGCGTGTGTCCCGCCGGGCGCGATCCCTTCGCGCACGTAGGTCCACGCCTCCTCCACGACGGGCACCGCGTCGAGCCACACCGTCGCGCCGCAGCCGCTCGCGGCCACCACGTTCCGCAGATGCCCGAGTAGCCCGAAGCCCGTCACGTCCGTCGCCGCGTGCACGGATGCGGCCGTCATCGCCTCGCAGGCCGCGCGGTTCAGCGTCGACATGAGCCGGATCGCCTTCCCGATCGCGCCGAGCGCATCCTTGTTCTGCTTCGCCGCCGTCGTCAGGATCCCGATCCCGAGCGGCTTCGTCAGCACGAGCAGATCACCCGGACGACCTCCCGCGTTCGACACCACGCGATCCGGATGCACCACGCCCGTCACGGCGAGGCCGTAGATCGGCTCGTCCGTCTTGATCGTGTGACCACCGACGAGATCGATCCCCGCCTCGCGTGCCTTCTCGGCTCCGCCACGCAGGATCTCCGCGAGGATCGAGGCGTCGAGCGTGTCGTCGGGAAAGCCCACGAGGTTCAGCGCCGTCAGCGGCCTCCCGCCCATCGCGTACACGTCGCTCAGTGCGTTCGTCGCGGCGACCGCGCCGAAGTCGTACGGATCGTCCACGACGGGCGTGAAGAAGTCTGTCGTCAGCACGAGCGCCGTGTCCGCCGAGAGCCGGTAGACGGCCGCGTCGTCCGCGGTGCTCGTCCCGATCATCACGTTCGGATCGCGGATCGGCGGCAGCCCTCGCAGGAGCGGGAACAGGTAGCCGGGCGGATGTTTCGCTGCGCAGCCGGCGCGCTTGGCGACCTGCGTGAGCCGTACGGTCATGGTTCGTCCCTCGATGAGGTGGGCTAGGCAGGAATGGGGTGCACCCCGTCGCGGATCCAGCCCTCGCTGATGTTGCGGAACGACGCCTCCGTGCCGAGCCCGGCCATCACCGAGGCGAGGCCCCATTGCAGGCGGTTCACGAACGTGAAGTCCTGCGGCATCTTCGGCACGTGCGGGATGTTCGGGATCGCCTCGCCTTCCTTGAAGGCCAGGCTCTTGATGCCGCGCGCGAGGTACTGCACCGTCTCGCGTGATTTCTCGCGCGAGCAGACCCAGGTGCCCTTCGTCGTGAGCGGCATCATGAGCTCCATCGTGTAGCTCCGATAAAGATCCCAGGTCTCGTCGTTCGGGTCGTAGCCGAGCACCTCGATGCATGCGCGATCGAACTCGACCCAGTCGTTGTCGATCGCGGCGCGCATGTACCGCTTCATGTCGTTCACGAGCTCGGGCGGCAGCATCTTCACGCAGCCGAAATCCAGGAACCAGACGCGCCCGTCCGGCAGGAAACGGTAGTTGCCCGGGTGCGGATCGGCGTAGAGCACGCCGTAGCGGAGCATCGACCGGAACGTGAAGCGCCAGATCGCCTCGCCGGCGCGGTTGCGCGCCTCCTGGCTGCCTTCCTTGCAGAAGTCGGCGTACGGCGCGCCGTCGGCGAAGCTCGTGGTGATCACGCGCCTCGTCGTGAGCGAGTGATGCACCTCGGGGATCAGGATGTCCGGCACGTCCGCGTTGAGGCGGCGGAACAGGTCCGCCATCTCGGCCTCGCGCCCGTAGTCGAGCTCGGACATGAACACGGTCCGGATCTCGTCGAGCGCCTGCTTCGCGTGGAACTTGCGCGAGAGCGGGGCGATCATCGTCTCGAGCAGCCCGATGCTCTTCAGGTCGTTCTCGATCGCCTTGTCGATCCCGGGGTATTGCACCTTCACGGCCACGCGCGCGCCCGACTTCGTGACGGCGCGGTGCACCTGACCGATGCTCGCCGCGGCGAACGGCTCGCGCTCCCACTTCTCGAAGACCTCCTCGGGCGGCGCGCCGAGCTCGGTCTTTATCATCTGCGCCGCGGACTCGGCCGAGAGCGGCGGCGCCTTGTCTTGCAGCTTCTTCAGCGCGGCCTGGAATTTGTCCTCGTGACCGGGCGGGGCGAGGCCGTCGATGTAGCTCGCCATCTGGCCGAGCTTCAGGGGCAGGCCTTTCATCTCGCCGAGCGTCTTCAGCATGGCTTCGGCGGTCTTCTTGACCTCGGCGGCCATGCGTTCTTTTGCGGCGGCCTCCTCGTCCTCGGTGCGAGGGCTCTTCGAGAGCGCGCGTTTCGCGCCTTCGAGGGCGAAGGGGAGGGAGCGCGGCGCGAGGCTCGCGAGCCTCGCGATCCGGCCGAGCCGGGAGGTCGGCGGCTTGTCCTTGGGCTTTTCGTCGGCCATGCGGGGGCGGGGCGCGGCGCCTTGGGGCGCTGCACCGTTACTTGGGCTTGGTCGACCAGCATCGTCAAGGGAGATGGCTGCTCGCGCCGAGGAAATCGTGCCGTAGACGGCCAAAGGCCCGCTGCGCTACCGTCGCATCCCCGTGAGCGGCCGCGCATGCGGCTGCGGCGAGGAGCACCCGATGAAACCTGCCCTTCTGGTCATCGACGTACAAAAGCAATTTTTCGACGAAAGCCCCGAGACGGCTCGCTCGCTGAACGCCGCGATCGAGTACATCAATGCCGCGATCGCGCTCTTCCGCGCGAAAAACCTGCCCGTGGTCTGCGTGCAGGACGTGGACGAAGAGGACAAGCGGGTCCCGGGCGCTCCGCACTTCGACGTGCCCGAGAGCGTGAAGGTCCTCCCGTCGGATCTTCACATTCACAAGACGTACGGCAATTCGTTCAACAAGACGCCCCTCGCGGGCGCGCTACGCGAGCTCGGCGTCGATACCGTCATCCTCACCGGGTATTGCGCCGAGTATTGCGTGCTCTCCACCTATCGCGGCGCGCAGGATCATGACTTCGCGCCAATCGTGCTCCGTGGCTCGCTCGCGAGCGGCGTCGCGGAGAACATTGCCTTCGTGGAGCGTATCGGCGACGTCATTTCTTATGGGGCGTTGAAGAAGGTCCTCGGTTGATCGGGCGAACGAGGAGATCGCGTCGTCCGAGATGAGCTAACCCCTTCTCCTCCGCCGAGATCCGTGCGGCTTACTGCGCGGCCTTTGGATCCATCCACGTCACCTCCCAGTGGTGCCCGTCGAGGTCCTCGAAGCTCCGCTGGTACATGAACCCGTGGTCCTCCGGCGGCCCCGCCTCCTTGCCGCCGCCGGCGACCGCCTTCTCCAGCATCGCGTCCACCTCGGCGCGGCTCTCGCACGAGAGCCCGTAGGCCCCCTCCACGTGCGTCGCGGTGTCACAGATCTCCTTCTTGGTGAACGTCTTGAAGAACGTCTCGACGAGCAGCATCGCGAAGGCGTGCTCGCCGATGAGCATGCAGGCGGCCGTGTCGCCCGTGAACTTCGGGTTGAACGTGAAGCCGAGGGCCTTCCAGAACGCCACGGTGCGATCGAGGTTCTTGATGGGCAGGCTGACGAAGAGCTTGTGGGACATGAGGTTGTCCTCCTTGTTGCTCCATGGACCCGCCGCCCGCGGAGAAATCATCGGTCGCGCGAAAAAATCTTCGCGCCCTCCTCCGGCAGCACCAGCGTGTCGCCTCCTTGCCGGAGGCTCGCGGCTGAGCCTTGGGGACGTGTCGCCTCCTTGTCGGAGGCTCGCGGCTGAGCCTTGGGGACGTGTCTCGTCCTTGCTCGCGTCTCGGCGTCAGCCCTCGCCGCTGGACGCGTCCTTGTCCGTCGCCTCGTCCTTGGGGCTCTTCCCTGTCCGCGCAGACTGCTCGCGCGTGCTCTGGAGCTCGTCGAAGAAGGAGAACACCTGCGTGTCGAGGTCGCGGGGCAGGCTCGTGTCGTGTGCCATCTCGTCGGCGAGCGCGGCGCGGAAGCGGTTCAGAATGCCGATCGTCGTGGTGCGCACCGCGAGGGCCTGGGTGGGGATGGCGCCGCTTCCGAGGAGGGAGCGGTCGCTGAGGAGCCTGCCGAGCCTGTCGCCCGCGTCGACGAACGCCGTGGCCCAATCGAGGAGGGTGGCGCCCTCCGGGGCGGGGACGGGAATGGCGGCGAGGTCGTCCTTCAGGGTATCGAGCGCTGTGCGATTCTTGTCGGCCGCGGCGGCCTCGGTCGCATAGGTCGCACGAAGGACGTTGAGGCGGGGGACGAATGCCTCACGGATACGGTGGGCCTTCGCCTTGAGATCGGGGGGGGCGAGGGGGAGGCGGAGAATGGCCTCGGCCTGGTAATAGATCGCCTCGCCGAGGCCGTCGTGATTTCCGTCGGTCTCGGCGAGGTCTTGCGCGAGCGGCCTGCCGCCGGTGAGGGCGTCGGGGAGCTTTTCGATCTCGGCGAGCTTTTTCGCGAGCTGTGGGGCGTAGAGCTTGCCGCTGTTCGAGAGAAGCAGCTTGGGGTTGCGCTCGTTCAGCAGATCGCCGAGCGCGAGCTTGAGGTCGCTGAGAAGGAGGTTGCGCATGTGGGGCAGGAATGTAGGTCAAGGAACTCTGAAGGGCAACACACTTCTTGACACGATGCGCGATAAACTCGAAGGTTCCCCGGTGATTCGTTCTCCCCGCACCTCCGACATCAAAGCCGTCTTCGCCGTCGAGCGCGACGTCTTCGGCACGCACGTCTATCCGGACTTTTTCTTCCGGCAGGCCCTCGACCTCTGGGGCGATACCTTTTTCGTGGCCGACGGCGAAAACGGCGCGCTCGACGGCTACGTCATCGGAGCCCCGTGCCACGAGCCTGGCGTGATGTGGGTCCTTTCGCTCGCCGTTCGAGGCGCGTCACGAGGGCGCGGTATTGGCAAAGCGCTGATGCAGGAGGTCCTCGCGGCCATGAAGGCCCGGGGCATCACCTCGGCCAAGCTCACGGTGCATCCGGACAATGGGGCCGTGACGCTCTACCAGAACCTCGGCTTCGAGATCATCACGAAGGACCCGCATTACTTCGGCGAAAACGATCCCCGGCTCGTCATGGAGCTCCGCTTCACGGGAGCACTTCGATCGAATCCGGCGTGAGAATGGGCAGCTCGCCTTGAATGAGGCATTGCTCCTCTGGCCCGCACTTGTGAATCCGGAGCTTGCCCCGCACCCGCACGCGTTTCCCCACCATCGTCGTCCGCCAATCGCGGCCTAGCTTCTCTTCGAGCACGTCGTGCGGAAGCAGCACGTCGGCGACCGCGCCGAACCCCTTGCTCGCGTGAAGCTCCCCCTCGCGCGTCTCGACACCCTTTTCCGTCCGCTGCGGATTGGACGCGGCTGTGGGCTCCTCGGCCACCGGGGGCGGATTCGTCGCCTCGCGACAGCCCGGCGTGAACACGATCCCGAAAGCCACAAAGTACAGGGCGAAACGACGTGAAACGGCGCGCATGACACCCATGATGTCGAGCGCGCCCGCTCGTCGCAAGCAGAGTATCCTGGCATCACAGGATGAATCCGCTCGAACGGATCAAACGAGGGCTCGTGATGCGGGCCGTGGTCGCGGCCGAAGACGCCGCGCTCGGCCACGCGCTCCGGGTGCGCCTGCGACACGCGCTAGGTCGTCCGGCGCGCGTGGAGCTTTATTTCGCCTTCGATGACCCCTGCGCGGCCGTGGCCTTTCGCCCGCTGCGCGACGTGCTCCGCCGTCGTTTCGTGCACGTTTCGCTCTTCCCGCTGGTCTCGCGTGGCATCGAGAACGACCCCGCTGCGGCCCATCGCGCGCCGTACGCGCTCGTCGATGCGCGGCGCCTCGCGCGTCGAACCGGCCGCGTCCTCGAGCGGTCCGAGCCGATCTCCGCCGCATCGATAGCCTACCTCGCACGCCTCACCGAGTCGCTCCGCAAGGGTCCGCATCAAGCCGACTTCGCCGAAGCCGCGCTCGATGCCGTCTGGTTTGGCGAGCGCCTGCCCGCGCCGAGCGACATGCACGCGCTCTTCCAGCGCATCACGGGCGCCTCGCCGTCGAGCACCTTTCGCAACGATGCGGCGCTCGATCGGGCGCTCGCGAAAAACCACGCGCGCCTCGTGGAGCGAGGGCACTGGGAGTCGCCCGCGTGCTGGGTCGAGGGCGCGTGGTACCTCGCGCACGAGCGCATCACGCAGATCGACGAGCGCCTCGCGAAGGACGGCTTCTGATGGATCGCGAGGTCGAGCTCTTCTTCTCGTTCCGCTCGCCGTACTCGTACCTCGCGGGGCCACGCGCGTTCGCGCTCCCCGAGCGGTACGACATCACGCTCGTCTGGCGCGGCATAAGGCCGATGGCCATGCGCGGGCAACCTCTCCCGCTCGCGAAGCAGCTCTACATCATGCGCGACGCGACACGCGAGGCGCGCCGGCTGGGTTTGCCCTTCGGGAACATCTTCGATCCGCTCGGGGAAGGTGTCTGGCGGTGCCTCACGATCGCCGAGCACGCGGCCGAGGTCGGACGCGTCGGGCCCTTCGTGCTCCGCGCGACGCGCGCCATCTGGTCGGAGGGCGCGCGCGTCATTCACGACGACGTGCTGCGCCCGTTGTGCGAGGAAGCAGGCCTCGGGTGGGACGCGTGCGCCCTGGCGATGGCGAATGCTTTGTATCGAAAGCGTGTGGAAGCCTCGACCGCGCGGCTCGAAGCCCTCGGCCACTGGGGCGTGCCGACGTTCGTGTTCCGCGGCGAACTCTACTGGGGTCAGGACCGCATCGAGGATCTCGAATACGACCTGCGCGAAGCGGGGCTCGAAAGGAGAAACGCGCCGTGACTACCGCGCACGCCGCCGACCTCGCCGAGGTCCTCCACATCGCGCGCGCCGAGATGGCCGGGCATCTCGCGAAAGATCGTGGCCCGCTCGCCCATCGAGCCGCCGCGTGGGTCCTGCACCCCGCGGCGCTTGCGCTCGCGAAAAACCTCGTCGCGTTCGACCACGACCTCGCGCGCCTCGGCTCGCTCCGCCGCGCCTCGCTCGGGATGCTCGATCGATACGGCGTGCGCGCGCGCATCCTCGACGCCTCCGGCGGCCTGCACGACCTCGCCGCGCGACGTGCAGCTTTGCCCGAGCGAGGCCCATTGCTCATCGTGTCGAACCACCCCGGCCTCTACGATGCCCTCGCGCTCTTCTCGGCCGTGGGTCGCGACGACCTCGCCGTCATCGCCGCCGCGCGTGATCTGCTCTTCGCCTTGCCCCACGTGCGCAAGCACCTCCTCTCCGCGCCGCCCGACGCGCGCGCCGGCCTCACGCTCCGCACGGCCGCGCGTCACCTCACCCGCGGCGGCGCGCTCCTGCATTTCCCCGCGGGCCGCATCGAGCCCGACCCGCGTCTCGTTTCTCCCGGCGAGAGCGCGCTCCACGCCTTCCAGCCCGGCCTCGACGCGCTCCTTGCGCTTGCTTCCCGCGCGCGACCCGACCTCGTCGTCGTGCCAGTGATCGTCTCGGGTGTCGTCTCGCTCCGCGCGCGCGCCGTCGCCTCTGCGCTTGCAGGCCGCGCGGGTTTGACCGACGCCTTCGTGCCGCTCCTTCAGCTCACGCTCCCAGGTTTCGACGACGTCGACGTGCGTGTCACGATCGGCCCCGAGCTCGACGTCGCTTCGCTCGGCGCCGAGCCCTCCGCGCTCCTCCGTGAGGCCCTCGAACGCCTCGCCCGCGACGCGTCGCACCCCCCTGGCGCGGCGCCCGCGGAGCCTCTACGTTGAGGCCCACGATGAGCGAAACCGTCCGAGGCAAGATCGACCCGAGCCTCGATCTCGAGGCCGAGATCGTGCGGCTCAAGAAGGAGCGCAACGCCGTGCTGCTCGCCCACTACTACCAGGAGGGCGACATCCAGGATCTCGCGGACTTCCTCGGCGACTCGCTCCAGCTCGCTCAGCAGGCGAAGAAGACCACGGCCGACGTCATCCTCTTCGCGGGCGTGCACTTCATGGCCGAGACCGCGAAGATCCTGAACCCCGATCGCATCGTCGTCGTGCCCGACCTCGAGGCCGGATGCTCGCTCGCCGACGGCTGCCCGGTCGACAGGTTCCGCGCCTGGCGCGCGAAGTACCCCGACGCCGTTTCGATCACGTACATCAACTGCACGGCCGAGGTGAAGGCCGAGAGCGACTACATCTGCACCTCGTCGAACGCCGAGAAGATCGTCCGCGCGATCCCCGAGGACAAGGAGATCCTCTTCGCGCCCGACAAGAACCTCGGCCGCTGGCTCGAGCAGAAGACCGGCCGGAAAATGCGCCTCTGGCAGGGGAGCTGCGTCGTGCACGAGACCTTCAGCCTGCGCAAGATCATCGCCCTCCGCGAGCAACACCCCACGGCCAAGCTCATCGCGCACCCCGAGTGCGAGGAGCCGCTCCTGCGCATGGCCGCATTCATCGGCTCGACCACTGCGCTGCTCAAGTACACGCAGACCGACGACGCCGAGGCTTACATCGTCGCGACCGAGAGCGGCATCGTGCACCAGATGCGCAAGGCCTCGCCGCACAAGACGTTCATCGAGGGGCCGCCCGAGAAGAACTGCGCCTGCAACGAGTGCCCCTTCATGCGCCTCAACACGATGGAGAAGGTCTACCTCGCGCTGCGCGACCTCGAGCCCCGCATCGAGATGCCCGTCTCGCTACGCGAGCGCGCACGCGTGCCGATCGACCGCATGCTGGCGCTTTCCTGAACGCGCCGGACCGGCGCTGCTTCGAGCTCAAAGCTTCTGTGAAGCGTCCCGCTTCCCGGTCGCGAGCCTGCGCACGAGCGCGCGTAGCTCCGACGGGTCGTAGGGTTTTTCGAGGAGAAGGTTCTCCACGCGCGCGAAGAAGGCGCGCACCTCGCTCGTGAACGCGACGCCCGTGAGGAACACGATCCGCTTCGCGACCTCGGGCGCCGTCTCGAGCAACCGCTCGTAAAGCTCGAACCCGTTCATCCCCGGCATCCGCACATCGCACAGCACCACGTCGAAGCGCGCGCCCGCCTCCACGGCCGCGAGTGCTTCGAGCCCGTTCGACACCGCGATCACCTCGTGCTCGTTCCCGAGCAGCCGCCGGATCGAAGTCACGATGAACGGCTCGTCATCGACGAGCAGGACGCGTGACCGCCGCGCGGAGCCCCCTTGTTCCGCCGTCGTTCCCATCGTCGTGCCAATGAACCCCACTCAAGCTCCAGGAATTCCATTACGTCGCCCATCACAGGGCATTGCGCAAGCGCCAAAGCACGCATGCGGCACTTTGCCACGGTGTGCCAATGGGTTGACGCCAGCGTTCCGTGTCGTAATGACACGCAATGGGGCAGCGGGCGGGCGAAATCTTCAGCCGAGGTGTTTCTCGATGGCGCGGATCACCTCGAGCCTGTCGAAGAGCCGCTCCACGTAGTCGAGCCGATCCGTCTCGATGACCATCTTCGGCGAGAGATCGTAGCGTGCGTGCCATTCCTCGTAGAGCTTGTCCAGCGCGGCGAGGTAGCTCTTCGGCACCTTTCGCTCGAAGTCGCGGCCCCGCTTTCGGATCCGCCGTACGAGCGTGGGCAGCGGACACCGGAGGTAGATCATCAGGTCCGGCGGCCGGATCTCCTCGCGCAGCGTCCGATAGAGGTCGTCGTACATCTGCCAGTCGCGGTCGTCGATGTAGCCGGCCCGATGCAGGTGCGCGGCGAAGATCTCGGCGTCTTCGTAGAGCGTCCGATCTTGCACGATCGGCCGGTGATCCACGGCCGCGCGGCGCACGACGTCGCGGTGGATGTGGAAGCGCCGGACGAGGAAGAAGAGCTGCGAGCTCATCGCCCAGCGCGACATGTCCCCGTAGAAGTCGGACAGGTACGGGTTCTCCTCGTTGGGCTCGAAGAACGGCACCATTCGGAACTGCTGCTCGAGCCATTTCACGAGGCTCGATTTCCCAGCTCCCATGTTGCCCGCCACCGCGATGATCCGGGGGCGCGCAGCGTCCCGAAGGCTCTCGCTCATCCCGTCCTCTGCCCCCTCAAAGCACGAGCGAAAGCCCGAGCGTCGTCACGAAACCCCCAGCAAACCTGGGGAAAGCTCCCACCGTCACGCGGCGCCCCGAAGCGTCGATCGCTTGCCCTTCGTCGACGTCGAAGGCCCGCCCTCGTTGCGCCGCCTCGGGGTAAAACGCCCCCGTGGTCTCGAGCTCGATCGCGAGCCACCGCGGCACCACGTCGAACGAAGCGCCGAGGCCGAGCGGGATCTCCACGAACGACCCGGCTCGCTCGCGCACGGGGAACACGCCTCCGCCCGGCGCCGTGACCGAGAACCGCCCGAGCTCGAGCCGCCCCCAGCCCGCGCCCGCCGACACCCACGCGCGCGCCCGCGGCGTGATGCGCCACGTCGGCATGAGGCGCAGGCCGAACGAGTACGTGTAGAACTCGACCTCGCCCGGATCACCGACGAGCCCGAGCGCGCCGGAAGGCAGGTTGAAGTCGCGTTCTGCGCGCACCGCGTACAGGCTCCCGCGCAGGTAGCTCGTGATGTCGACGCGCGCCCAGAGCCCCAGGCCCACGGACGTCGGATACCGCACGCCCGTGTCGCCGCTCGCGATGCGATGCACGAGCGCCACGCCTCCGCCGAAGTCGAGGTGCCGTGTGAACGGCGGCGATCCGATCTCGAGCGGAGGCAGCTCCTTCGGTCGTGGCGGCGGCTCGGGCGCCGGGGGCGCCGCCTCCGCCTCGCTGGGCTCCTCGGTTGCACTCGCGCCGCGCGCCGTTCCTGTCGCTCCGCCGAGCGCGAGCGTGAACGCCGCTGCGGACGCGAGCGTACGTCGGCCTTTTCGCCGTCGTTCATCGAGGCGCATCACCCGTGCTCGCATCGCGTGCACCTTGTAGCAAAGTTCGGGCACCTCGGTCGACCGACCGCGGCTTTGAGCGAGTTCGATCCCTTCTGGCACGCTCCCGAAATCTGCGGCACACTCCGCCCGCATGCACACGTCTCGGCTTTTCGTTTCGCTCGCAGGTCTCACCCTCCTTCTCGCGGCTTGCAGCAAGTCCGAAGCGCCTACGGCGACGCAGCCGGCCGATCATAAGCCGGCGGCCCTGCCGACGCAGGAGCCCGCGCAACCGCAGGGCGCGACGGCGGAGAGCATCAAGCCGCTCACGCAGAAGAAGTTCGGCCAGCCGGTGACGGAGACGAAGACGACGGCGCTCACGGATCTCACGAAGGAGCCCGCGAAGTTCGCCGAGCAGACCGTGCGCACCGAGGGCGTGGTCTCGGCGGTCTGCAAGTCGATGGGCTGCTGGATGGAGATCGCCGACACCACGGGCAAGGCGCACATCAAGATGGCGGGCCACAGCTTCTTCGTTCCGCGCGAGAGCTCGGGTCACCGCGCCGTCATTCAGGGCAAGGTCCTCGCGCCCGAAGGCGGCGACAAGGGCGTCTGCGGCGCCGACGATGGCTGCGGCCAGGGCGGCAGCGCCAAGTTGGCCCAGGTGAACATCGAGGCGACGGGCATCGAGTTCATCGATTAGTCCCGAGGGGGACGAATCGCGCTTCCCCCCGCTCCCGCCTGCCGCGCATGAACGCAAAGCTCGGTGGGCATGGGCCTCCTCATCACGCGCGACGATTTCACCGAGGACGAGTTCGCTCGTTTCTCGGAGCGCCTTTCCGAGCAGCTCGATGTCCTGGGCACGCTCGCCAAACGTCCCGGCTTTGGCGAGGGGCCGGCCACGGTCGGCGCCGAGGTCGAGCTCTTTCTGGTCGACCCGGCCGGCCTGCCGCTGCCCGCGAACCGAGAGGTTCTCGCCCGCACGGTCGATCCACGCTTCACCGTCGAGCTCGACCGCTTCAACCTCGAATTCAACGCAAGCCCCTGTCCGCTCGCCGGCCGTCCGTTCACGGCGCTCGCGGACGAGCTCGCCGGCGCGCTCGTGGAGATCTCGCGCGCCGCCCGGGAGCAGGGCGGACGTATCGTGCCGATTGGCATTTTGCCCACGCTGCGCCGCGAGGATCTCACGGCCGCGGAGATGACCGACGTCCCCCGGTATCGCGCCCTCGGCAAGCGCATCCGTCGCCTGCGCGGCGGGCCTTTTCACGTGCGCATTCACGGCGAAGATCCGCTCGCCCTCGACACGGACGACGTCGCCATGGAGGGCGCCGGCACCTCGTTTCAGGTCCACCTGCGTGTCCCGCCCGCGTGTTTTTCCAAATACTACAATGCAGCGCAGATCGCCACGATCCCGGCCCTCGCCGCATCGTGCAACGCGCCCATCCTGATCGGCCATCGCCTCTGGGACGAGACGCGGATCGCGCTTTTTCGCCAGGCCGTCGACGATCGCCTCGACGCGCCGGCGGCCTTTCACCCGCCGTCGCGTGTCTCCTTCGGATATGGCTGGGTCCGCGAGGGAGCCGCCGAGCTTTTCGCCGAGAGCGTCCGGCTCCACGCCCCGCTTCTTCCCGTGATCGGAAACGAGGACCCGCGACAAACCCTCGCCTCGGGCGGCATCCCCGCGCTCGCCGAGCTCCGGTTGCATCACGGCACCGTCTGGCGCTGGAATCGCGCCGTGTACGATCCGGGCTGCGGCGGCCATTTCCGCATCGAATATCGCGCCTTGCCCGCGGGGCCCACCGTGGTCGACATGCTCGCGAGCGCCGCGTTCCTTCTCGGCACGACGCTCGGCCTCGCCCCCGAGGTCGACCGCCTCTTGCCCGCTTATCCGTTCGAGCTCGCGCGCCACGCTTTTTATCGCGCCGCGCAGCATGGCCTCGACGCCGTCGTGCCTTTTCCGTGCGACGAGGCTCCCTCCCCACGCGCGACCCCGATCGCGGCGTTATGCGAGCGCCTCGTGCCCCTCGCCCGAAGTGGCCTCGTGGGCGCGGGTGTCCTCGAAAGCGAGGCCGACCGTTGGCTCGACGTCTTCGCGGCGCGGGTGCGTTCCCGACAAACCGGAGCGCGCTGGCAACGCGCGGCGCTGGAAGCTCTGCGGGCTCATCATTCGCACGAGGAGGCGCTCCGGCGGATGCTCGCCCATTACGAGGCGCGCGCGGCGACCGGCGAGCCCGTGCATGCGTGGTCGTCGGCCTTGGGCTGAATGTTGTTTCGGACACGTCGGTGCGGGTAAGATGACCCGCATGTCGAGCTCGTCAGCGCCGCCGTTCGATCTTCCCGAGGAGCTCGAATCGCTGCGGCAGGAGGCCAAGGAGCACGCGCGGGAAGGGGATTTCGCGCGTGCCCGAGAGAAGAATCTCGCCCTGCGCGACCGCAGCCGCGCGCTCGGCTCGGCGCTCGGCGAGGTGCTCGGGCTCCGGTTCGTGGGCCTGTGCGAGTATCGGATGGGCTGGTACGAGGCCTCGGAGCGGTCGCTGCAGGAAGCACTCGCGCTCGCGCGTGCGCGGGCGTGCCGTTCGCAAGTGCTTCTCATCTCGAACCACCTCGGCGCGACCGTGCGGCGTCTCGGCCGGCTCGCGGACGCGCACGATCTCTTCAAGGAGAGCCTCGCCAACACGCAGTTGCCTGCCGATCTGGACGCGCGGGCGCGCCTGCTCGGCAACCTCGGCGCGCTGCTCGACGTCATCGGCGATCTGCGCGCGGCCGACGACTGCTACGCCCGGTACGAGGAGCTCGTCGAGCTCATCGTCGGGTCGGGGGACAGCGACGATCTCGCGCGACTCGCGAATGCGCGGGCGCTCTCGGCGCGCGCCGCCTCCCGCCGCGGGGACCTCGACACCGCGAAGGCGAAGCACGACGACGAGCACAGGCTGGCCCATTCGTGTGGAGACGCGATCAAAAAGCTCGGAGCGACGCTCCATCAGGGCAAGATCGAGCGCGACCTCGGGCAGAGGGCCGTCGGGGAGGTCCGCGCGCGTCATTTCGAGGCGGCCCATCGATGGTTCGCGGAAGCGCTGAGCGAGGCGGAGAGGCTTGGGCAATCCCACCGCTCTGGGGACGCATCGTACCATTGGGGACGCCTCTTCGAGGCCGAAGGGAGGTGGGCCGAGGCGCACGGAAGGCTCGTGCAGGCGCTGAAGCTGAGCCAAAGCGACGGGCATACGTACCTTCAAGCCGAGGTTTGTCATGCCCTCACGCGGCTTTGCCAGCAATGCTCGCTTCACGGCGAGGCGCTTTTTTACCTGCGCAAAACCGCCGAGCTTCGAAACGGGATGTATCGCCCGCTGCTGGACAACGAGCGCATCCGCGACATGGCGCAGACCCGTCTCGCAGAGCTGTCCGGCCTGGCCAGCAGCCTGGTCGACGAGGCCCGTCGCGTCGACCGGCCTGAGGAAGACCTCGCGGATCTGAAAAAGCTCGTGGAGTCGATCTCGGGAAAGCCCTTCTCCGCGACGGTGCCCCGGGTCGACGACGTCTGGCAATGGCAACGATCGATCCGCGAGGGGAGCCGGGAGCGATGGTCGAAGCTGCTCTCGAAGGAGGTCTACGATCGGCTCGGCGAGCAAAGCAAGGCGGACCTCGTCATGGCCGACGTCGCCTATCACGGCGCGATCGACGATTTGCCGAGGAGCGCGCATCTGCTCGCGCTCGTGATCGAGCGTGAAGTGCGCGAGCGGCTCCTCGTTCCGCTGCACGAGCGTTATCGGAGCGCGTTCGGGTCACGACCGACAGGCGATTCCAACACGACCAAGTATCTTCGAAAGCGCCCCGCCGATCGTCATCACGCGCCCCTCGGAGACGCGCTTGTCATCATCGAGGAGCTTTGCGCGCCCGCGCCCACCGATCCGGGCGTCGATTTCGCGCGGGAGCAAGTTCGTTCTTGCCGGGGCGCCCTGAACGACCTCCGGCGGCTGCGGGACCCGATCACGCCTCTCGGCAGCCATTCGTCGCTGACGCTGCGAAAGCTCCGCAACGACGCCGCGCACGGCAATCCCGGGAGCGCCTCGCTCGACCGATTGAGCGTCGACGCCGTCAAGCGCGCGCTCGTCCTCGAAGCGCCGGTGATCCTCCGCAGCCTGACCGAGATCGACCTCCGCCGCCGCTGACCCCGCTCAGAACAACCCCACGACCGACAGCCCCATCCGATCCTGCCCCACCATCGGCATGACCGCGACCGAGCTCGGCAGAAGGGCGCGTGCGCCTTTCCGTGGCTCGACCGGCTCGTCCACGGTCTCCGTCGAGAAGATGGCCATATCGAGGGCGGGCGCGGCGAAGTATCCGACGGCGGCACCGATCGCGGTATACGCGAGGGTATCCCAGCCATCATACGACCCTGCGCCGGCCATGAGCCCAATGAGGCCTCCTCCGATCGGAAGACCGACGTTCAGGCCGAGGCTCGCGAATCCATTGCCGACGTGCCCGTGCGCCCAATGAACGATCGGTCCCGTGAGCACGTGGCCCGCCAAGCCGACGTACGTGACCGCGCTCCCCTGGCCGGCGATCAGCACGACGTCACTCACCAGCACGCCAATCAAGGTCTGCCACCCATACCAGCGTTTGACCTTCTGCGTGGGAGGCTCCGCGCCCCAGCCAGGCAGCGGCCCCGCGGGAGGCGGTCCCCAGGCTCCATTCGGCGGCGGCGCATAAGGTCCCGGCGGATAAGGCGCGTAAGGGCCGGGCGGATAAGGCGCGTAAGGCCCGGCGCCCGGGGGCGCGGTCGGCGGCGGCGGAAGCGAAGCCCCATTCGCAGCCGATCCCGCGGGCGGCGGCGTCTGCATCCCTGACAGCGGTGTCGCGGGCGGCGGGGGAACGGGGTTCGCCTGCGACGACGTCGTGGGGGCCGCGGACGGCGGAGACGCCGGGGTTGTCGGCGACGCCGGCGGGGGCGGAGCCGGGTTCGTCGCTGCAGGCGGCGGAGACGGCGGGGGCGCCGCGCCCGGTACTTGCGCATTCGTGCGCGGCGCGAGGCTGAGCGTGGCGAGGGCGAGGGCGGAGCCGAGCAACAGGCGGGAGCGCATCGGCGCCGAGGATATCAAGATTCGTGCCGGACGGGGGGCGGCGCGAGGCGGGCCACGTCGAAAACCCGACGCGGGCCCGCCCCGCGGCGGTTACTTCGCTTCCTTGAGCGCGAGGTTGACGACCTTCTTGAACTTGGCGAGCGGCTGCGCGCCCGAGACCAGATAGCCATTGATCACGAATGCGGGCGTGCCCGTGATCCCCACATCCTCGCCGGCCTTGATGTCCGCGTCGATGAGCGCCTTGTGCGTCTGGCCGTCGACCGCGGCGAGGACCTTCTGCACGTCGAGCCCGAGCGCGGTCGCCGTCCGCTCGATGCCGGCGCGGTCGAGCTGCGTCTGGTCCTGGAAGAACGCGCCGTGCATCTTCCAGAAGCCGTCATTGCCTTTCTGCTTGTACGCCTCCATGGCCGCGAGCGCCGCGGGCATCGCGTTCTTGTGGAACGGGAGCGGCTTGTTTCGCCAGACAAACCGGATCTTGCCCGGGAAGGCCGCTTCGAGCTCGGTGAGCGTGGGCTCGACCCGCTTGCAGAACGGGCACTCGAAATCGGAGAAGATCTGCACGGTGACCTTCGCGTTCGCCGGACCCCGGGTGGGATTGTCCTTCGTGAACGCGGGGATCGCCTTCACCTTCTCGAGCACCGTCGTCTTGCCGTCCTTGATGATCGTGTCGTAGAGCTTCGCCGCGGGCGTGCCCTTCTTGACGAGCGCCTCCGACTTCGTGATCTCCTCGTCGATGAGCGCCTTGAACTTCTCGATCGGCTGCGCGCCGACGAGGCGGCGACCATTGATGAAGAAATGCGGTGTGCCGCTCGCCTGCACGTCGTCGGCGAGGTCTTGGTCCTGCTCGATGCGGTCCTTGTACTTCTTCTTTTCGATCGCGTCGCTCGCCTTCTTCAGGTCGAGCCCGAGGTTCTTCGCGATGCCCTCGAGGTCCTCGGGCGCGAGCTTGCCGTTCGCGGCGAAGAGCAGGTCGTGCGCTTTCCAGAACCCCGCGTCGCCCTTCTGCGCGCGCGCTTCGAGCGCGAGCTCGGCCGCGGGCTCGGCGTCCTTGTGGAACGGCAAGGGGTTGTTCTTGTACACGATCCGGAGTTTGTCGCCGTAATCGCGGGCGAGCTGCTCGAGCGTCGGCGTCACCTTGACGCAGAACGGGCACTGGAAATCGGTGAACATCACGAGCGTCACGAGCGCCGTGTTTTTGCCCCGCACTGGCGAGCCGTCGACGGGCACGCGCCAGACCGTCTTCGTGTCCTCGGCCGCGGCGGCCGAGCCAGCGAAGCCGGGCCGGTCCTCGGGCTTCTGGTAGTTTTTCGCCGAGAGCGTCGCATACACCTTCTCGGGCGCCGTGCCGCTCGCCGTCGCCTTGCGCCCGGCCGCGATTTGCTCGTCGACGATCGCGCGGAACTTGTCGATCGGCTGCGCGCCGGAGAGGAACACGCCGTTGATGAAGAACGCGGGCGTGCCCGTCACGCCGATCTTCTTGCCGAGCTCGATGTCCTCGTCGATCTTCTTGCCGATCTCGCCGCTCGCGAGCGTCGCGTCGACGGTCTTGCGCGTGATGCCCCGCGGCAGCGAGCCGTCGATGACCTGCGGGTCGATCCGGCCGGCGAAGAGCGCGTCGTGATAGGCCCAGAACCAGGGCGCGCCCTTCTGCTTGAACACGGCCATCGCCGCCTCGGCCGCGGGGCGCGCGTTCTTGTGGAACGGGAGCGGGAAGTTTTTCCAGACGATCCGGAGCTGATCCTTGCCGTAGATCTTCGCGAGCTCGGCGAGCGTGCCCGAAGCGCGCGCGCAGAAGGGGCACTCGAGGTCGGAGAACGCGACGATGGTGACGGGCGCCTTGGGGCTGCCCCAGCTCGGATCCGCGGCCGTGACGGGCACCGGGCTCTTTGCGCCTTCGCCCGTGTCGACCTCGTTTCCGCCGGTCCACGTGCCGGCCTCGGCCGGGGCGACGGTGCGCACGGGAAAACCGCTGCCGGGGTTGTCGTCGTTGGCCCCGCGGCCAGCGCCGCCGGCGACCGCGATCCTCTCGCCGTCGCCTTCGGCCGCGCCTCGGGGCGCGCCGCCCTTGTCGGCGCCCTGGGCGGCATCTTCGGCGCCCTTTCCAGCGGTGGCGGTGTTTGCGCCCTTGTCGGCGGTCCCCTGGGACTCGGCGCCGGGCGTCGCAGCCGGGGGCGGAGGCGCCTGGCCGCAGGCAGTTGCGGCCGAGAGGGCCGTCACGAACCCGATTCGGAAGAGCTTCACGAGCATGGCCGGCACCCTACAGGAAACCCCGTCACGACGCACGCGGCTTGCGCGTGGATCCACGCGGCTTCAACATCCCGTGGACGTTCCGTCAATGGCGCCCGCGCACGCGAAGGAAAGGCCGGAGCCTCGTGGCACGAGGGATGCATCAATTTGTCGCATTGCCAGGACGCGGAAACGGGTCCATGGCTTTCGGACGGAGGTGAAACGTGGCTTCTAGACTTGGTACTTCGCGAGGAAGGTGGCTCATCGTGGCGCTCGGCGCGGCGCTCGTCGCAGGGTGCGGCGGAGGCAGCGGAGACAGCGGCAACGGGGGCAACGGCGGATCGGGCGGCGCAGGCGGAGCGGGCGGCGGCGGACCGGGTGGTGGCGGGCCGGGGCGCATCGACGTGGAGCTCGCTTTCGAGGGGCGCGTCGGAAACGAGGTATTCGATTGTGGAAAGACCTTCACCGCGGGAAGCGCGTCCACCGAGGTGAGGATCACCGATTTTCGTCTCTACGTGCACGACGTGCGCCTCCTGCGCACCGATGGCAGTGATGTCCCGGTCGAGCTCACGCAGGACGGGCTCTGGCAACACGAGAACCTGGCGCTCCTCGATTTCGAGAACAAGACGGGCGCCTGCGCGAACGGCACGAGCGAGACGAATGGCGTAATTCGCGGTCAGGTAGAGGACGTGACCTACACCGGCATCGCATTCAAGGTGGGCGTGCCTTTCGAGCTGAACCACGGCGACGCGTCGGCGGCGCCCTCGCCGCTCAACCTGAGCGCGCTGTTCTGGAACTGGAATGGCGGGTACAAGTTCCTCCGCGTGGACGCGGCGCCGACGGCGGCGGGCGGCGGGGCGTTCAACGTGCACATCGGCAGCACGGGGTGCACGGAGGACGCGGCGGGCGCGGTCACGGCGTGCGATCGGCCGAACCGCCCGGAGGTGCGCCTTTCGGGCTTCGATCCGCTGAAGAGCAAGATCGTCATCGATTACGCGGCGCTCGTGGCGGACAGCGATCTCTCGCAGAACGTGGACGGCGCGCCGGGCTGCATGGCGGGCTCCGACGACACCGAATGCAAGGCCATCATGGGTCGGCTCGGCATTCACGTGGACGATGGATCGGTTCATCCGGACGAACAGAAGCTCTTCACGGCAGAGTGAATCCATGAAAATCCCTCTCCTCCTCACCGCGGCCGCGCGCGGGCCTTTCGTCGCCCTCTTGCTCCTCGGCTCCTTCGCCGGCTGCGGCGGGGAGGATGGGGAGCCGCCCAAGCCCCCGCCGGAGCCGCCTGCGACCTGGGATTTCGGGCTACCCGCGGGGTATCCCAAGCCCAAGATTCCCGCGGACAACCCCATGACGGCGGACAAGGTCGAGCTCGGCCGGCGTCTGTTCTACGACAAACGTTTGTCCGGGAACGAGACGCAGAGCTGCGCGTCGTGCCACGACCAGAAGCTCGCGTTCACGGACGGGCGCGCGGGCGGGCTCGGATCGACGGGCGAGGTCCACCCGCGGGGCTCGATGTCGATCGTGAACGTGGGCTACCTGTCCACGCTCACCTGGGCAAACCCCTTGATCACGGAGCTCGAAGAGCAGGCGCTCCTGCCGCTCTTCGGAGAGACGCCGGTCGAGCTCGGGCTCGCGGGGCAAGAAGACGTGCTCCTCGAACGATTGCGCGCGGAGCCGGTGTACAAGGCGCTCTTTCCGAAGGTGTTTCCCGACGATCCCGACCCCGTGCGGCTGGAAAACGTGGTCCGTGCGATCGGCGCGTTCGAGCGCAGCGTGATCTCCTACCGGTCGGCCTGGGATCGGCACAACTACGGCGGTGATTCGAAGGCGCTGTCGGAGGCCCAGAAGCGCGGCAAGGACCTGTTCTTTTCGGAGAAGCTCGAATGCTTCCATTGCCACGGCGGCTTCAATTTCTCCGACTCCGTGGAGCACGACGGGACCACGTTCACCGAGACGATGTTCCACAACACCGGCCTTTACAACATCGGCGGCACGGGCGCGTATCCGGAGAACAATCGAGGCGTCTACGAGGTGACCCAGGTCTCCACGGACATGGGCCGGTTCCGCGCGCCGACGCTGCGAAACATCACGCTCACGGCGCCCTACATGCACGACGGGAGCATCGCGACGCTCGGCGAGGTGCTCGACCATTACGCGGCCGGCGGGCGCACGATCGTGGAGGGGCCCTACGCGGGTGTGGGGAGCACGAACCCGTACAAGAGCGAGCTCATCAATGGTTTCACGTTGACCGAGGAGGAGAAGGCCGACGTGCTTGCTTTCCTCGCGTCGCTGACGGACGAGGCGCTGCTCACCGATCCGCGATTCGCGGACCCGTGGAAGCAGGACAGCGCGGGAGGAATGCCGTGAAGAGGATCGGACGAATCGCAGGAATCGTGGCGCTCGCGGGCGCGGTGTTCGTCGGGACGAGCGTGGGCGCGTGCGGGGGAGGGACGGAGAACCCGCCCGCGACGAACGAGCCCGACTTGACGGGCGTGATCTACGCGGGCGTGGCAACGGACGAGGCGCTCGAGGCGCTGCTCTTGGCCACGCCGAAGGCGGATCCGGCGCAAGCCGTGGTGGTCGACACGCCGGCCACGGGCGCGACGCTGCCGAAGGACGTGCCGCCGACAATCGAATGGCACGTGGGCGGCTCCTCCGCATCGCGCGCGCCCTCGGCCGGAGAAAGGTTTGTCGGGGCCGCGAAGGCGATCGCCTCGTTTTTCGGTCCGCGCGAGGCGTGGGCGCACGGGGCGCCGGTGAACGGCCGCGCGTATCTGCTCGTGTTCTCGACGCCGAAGAGCCCCGAGCTCGTGCGTGTCTTCACGACGGAGCTTTCCTACACGTTCGACGCGGCCACGTGGACGAAGCTCGCGCTCACGGGGGAGCCGGTGACGCTCGTCGTGACGAACGCGATCTTCGAGGACAACCGCGTGGCGCAGGACGGAGGGCCGTTCACGGGGGAGTCGGTGACGTTTTCGATCGGGCCGTGAGCCCTGTCACCGCCGCTGCGCCGACCGCGGATGAAACACCCCCCGCGGCCGTGTCGGCATCCCCGTGACCGGGAAGAAATCGTTCCCCCGGAAGAGCGGCGGGTCCTTCTCGTTTCGCATGTAAAACAGGTTGATCTCTTTCTTGTAGAAATCGGTGTCCGGGATGACCGCGCCGAAGCGCTGCGTCTTCAGCGCCTCGCGTACCTCGTCCCGGAGCGCGATGCCCGGCGGGCCGCCGCCGATGCCGAGGATGTCCTGCATCGCCATTTCATGCGCGAACGAGCGCTTGCCCGCGAGCGTCGCGAGGTGGCCGTGCGCCGGGACCCAGACGTCGCCAGGCAATTCGGAAAGCTTTTTCACGAAAGCGTGGCCCGCTTGCTCGTCGCTGCGCGAGGGCACGAGGCGGCGCGGGTCGTAGACGACGCAGGCGAGCTGGAGGGCCGCGACGCCGAACGCCGCGGCGCGCAGGCGGGCGCGGAGAGCCTCCGGCGCCTGGCCGATGCTTTCGAGGGCCATGCCGATGCCCATGCCGAAGAGAATGGCGAGCACGGAGAACGCCGGCATGAGGACGTTCGGCCAGCCGCCCGCGTGCAGGCGCCCGCCCCACGAGGTCCCGAGCGCGCCGGCCGCGGCGAAGAACCAGAAGAGACGCGCCTTGCGCGCGCCCTCGCCCGAAGCCGCGAACCAATAAAGAGCCGCGACGAAGGAGACGGCGAGCGGCGCGAAGAGGTCTTCGACCCAGTAATCGACCCACATCGCCGGCACGTTCGGGTGCTGCGAGGGCAAAAAGAAGACGTAATAACGAAACCAGCCGCCGTGCAGGCGGTCGAGCGCGAAGATCGAGAGGCCGATGGTGCCGAAGAGCGCCACGCCAAACCCGAGCCCGCGCTTCCAGCCGTCCGCGAAGAGCGCATACGCCGCGAGCGGCGCCGCGGCCACGAGCATCGATTGTTTCGTGAGGAACGAGGCCAGGAACAGGGCCACCGCGAGGAGCCGGAAGCCCGTGCCCTCGCGGAAGCGCAGGACGTAGAGGCCGAGGAGCCAAAAGAGGAGCGCGAGCGAGTCGACCCGCGCGATATCCATGAAGGCGACGCTCTCCCGATACGTGCCCGCGAAGAGGCCCGCCGCGAGCACGGCGGCGACGCGGCTCTTCGTCTCGCGATGCACGAAGAGCCCGATGAGCGCGAGGCAGCCGAGCGAGGAGAGGAGCGAGACGAGGCGCAGCGAGAAAAAACCGACGCCGAAGACCTTGCTCGCGGCCGCGGAGACGTAGAAGTAGAGCGGCGTGTAGATGAAGGGGACGAAATCGATCGTGGGGCGGTCGTAGAGGCGTTTGCCCGAGAGGATGTGGCGGACGTGGTCGACCGCGCCGCCCTCCATCCATTCGAGCTCGAATGGATACCGGAGGTGCAGGACCGCGAGCACGAGATAGAGGCCGACGTACGCGGCGGCGCCGAGGCCGACGAGCCAGGGCAGGACGCGGCCGAGGAAGGCGGGGACGCGCCGCCACAAGGTGAGGAGCCGAGCGAGCATCGAGGGGCGCTACCCTAGCGCAGCACGCCCAAAGATTCGAGCACGGCCTCGAGCGAGGAGCGCCCGAGCTCAGAAGCACGCTCGGGCCCGAAGCCGCTCGGGCCTTCCTTGAACGGCATCTCGATCGTCAGGGACAAGCAATCGAAGCGCTCGCCAACCCAGTTGTTGCCGATGCGCAGATCGCCCTTGCCCGGGTCGTCCGCGCCATAATCGAATTCAGAGGAGAAAACGCCGTCGCGCCGGGCGAGGCTCCGCGCAAAGCGCCTTTCGAGCTCGTAGAGGCGCTCGGAGTAGCCAGGATTTCCCGCGCAGCCGATGGCGAAGGCGACCTCGGCGTGCTCGTCGCCGTGCACGTCGAGGTAGAGGTCGACGCCCGCCTGCTCCATGACGCTGCGCACGGCGAGGACCTCGGGGCTCGCCTCGCGGCTCGGCGCCTGCCATTCCCGATTGAGATCACGGCCGGCCGCGTTCGTTCGGAAATTGCCGCGCGTGCTGCCGTCCGGGTTCACCATCGGCACGACGTACACCACGGCCTCGTGAAGCAGCGTGTCCGTGACCGGATCGTCCTCGGCGAGGAGCCGGACGAGCGCGCCCTCGACGAACCACGAGCCCATCGTCTCGCCAGGATGCTGGCGCCCCGTGATCCAGAGGCGTCGTTTGCCCGGAGCCTCCTCGCCGAAGACGACGAGGTGGATCGGGCGGCCCTCGGCACTCGCGCCGATCGGGAGCACACGCGCCCGCGGGCTGCGATCGACGACCGAGAGGAGCGCGCCGAGGCGCTCGAGCGGATAGGCGGCAAAATACGAATAATGGACCGTGTCGTGCTCGGGGCGGTGCTGGAGGACGAGGCGCCGGCCGTCGAAATCGGTGGGGACGCGGAACCATCGTTCGAGGTCATACGATGCGAGCGCGCGGTAGCCGTGGAAGGCGTCGGGGTGCATCGCCTGGCCCGCGTCGGTGATCGTGAGCTCGACGTGGCGGCCCCGCGCGCCTCGAACGCGGAAATGGAACCATTGCCGGATGCCGGCGGCGTTGTCGGCGCGCAAGGAGAGCTCGGCCTCGGCCCCGTGCTGGCCGGTCACGACAATGCTCCCGCCGCAGAGGTCCGCGTCGACGTGCATGAAATGCATCATGCCACGAACGGCGGCCGAGCGGGGGGCGATCGTGAGCGAGCGCGCCGGTTCGCCCCCGCGGGCGCCGACGGGCCCCAGCGCGGGGCCTTTCGCCTATACTTCGCCGCGGAGAGGTCGAATGGCGAAGAGCAGGACGGGGATCGACAGCAGCGCAGGCTCCCTGCCGGAGCCGACGACATGGGCGCGGGCTGTCGTCCTCGGGACAGGGATCCTCGGCGTGAGCCTGACGGAGCGCACGCTCTCCGCGAAGGCCCTGGAAGAGCTCGGGCGCAAGGTGCTGGAGGTCGTTCGCGCCATCCAGCCCGCGGCGCGCAAGCTCGTCGAGGTGCTCGAAGCGCGCACGACGGAGCTCGGCATCGATCACGACTGCGACAGGCTCCGCACGGCCCGGAGCGCGCGCGCGCTCTGCGAGGCGATCGCCGGCAAGTCGCTGCGCGAGGCGCGCGAGATCGTCGAGGCGCTCGCCGCCGCGCGGCTCGAGACGAGCTCGTCGGCGGTGCAGGCGAGCCTCGGCGCCGCGGACGATTCGCTCGAGACGCTCGACGATCCGCTCGTGCTCGGCGTGCTGAAGCAGCTCGCCGGGCGCGAGAAGGGCGATCTTTCGGCGTCCAAGTATCTGCGCGAGGCGCGCTCGATTCTGCGGCAGGACGAGATGCGGAGGTCGCTCTCGGTGGAGCTGCGCATGGTGGCGGGCGCGGCGCAGGCGTATCTCTTGAGCGGGACGCCGAGCGCCGAGGGAGCCGCGGCGCACGGCCCTGCCGACGATGGCGGGCTGCCGAAGAGCGTGGTGCTCGCGAGCGTCGTGGCGCCCGCGGACGTGCGCATCGAGGCCTCGCGCGCCGCGCCGACGCCGCCGCCGAGCGCGACGCGGGCGCGGTCGGGCGGCACGAAGCGTATATCGCTCACGCAGACGCTGGCGTCGGAGGGCACCCTGCCGTTCACGCGCGTGAGCGTGGAGCGGCGGGGATCGACGCCCGATCGGAAGACGGCGCGCGCGCTCCTGGCCGAGGCGGTGCGCGAGGCGGAGCAGAAGCTCGAAGCTTCGCCGAAAGGGCCGGCGCTTCTCTCAGTGCTGATCACGCTCGACATCAGCGACAAGGGCGCGTGATCGATCAGGCGTCGAGCGTGACGTAAAGGACGGGCTCGTCGCGGAGCCACGTGCGCTGCCGGCGCACGAAGACGCGCGTCGCGCGGACGATCGTGTCTTCGAGTTCCTCGCGCTGGAGCTCGCCTTCGAGGAGCGCGCGGACCTGCTTGTATCCGACCGAGCCCATGGGCCGCGCCGATGCATGGCCCGCATCGAGCAGCGCGCGCACCTCGTCGATCCAGCCGGCGTCGAGCCATCGCGTGACGCGTGCGCGGATGCGCTCGTCGAGTGTCTCGCGCGGCCAGGCGACGCCGACGAGGCGCGCGTCGTGGCGCTTCTCGCGGAAGCCGTGCTCGGCGAACCACTGGCTCTGCGGCTTGCCCGAGAGCTCGTGGATTTCGAGCGCGCGGCTCACACGGACGAGGTCGTTCGGGGCGAGCCGCGCGGCGCTCTCGGGGTCGACGGCGGCGAGCATGGCGTGCAGCGCTGCGCGTCCCTCGGCCTCGGCGATGGCCGCGTGCCGCGCGCGGATTGCGGGGTCGGCGGGCGGCGCGGGGGCGAGGCCGTAGACGAGTGATTTGATCCAAAGGAACGTCCCGCCGCAGACGATGGGCACGCGGCCGCGGCGCTTGACGTCCTCGATCGCGCGCTCGCCGAGCTCGGCGAAGGTCTGCGCGTCGAGGGGCACGAGCGGGTCGGCGATGTCGACGAGGTGGTGCGGGGCGCGCGCGCGCTCCTCGGCCGTGGGCTTGCCCGAGCCGACGTCGTAGCCGCGGTAGATCTGTACGCTGTCGGCGTTGATGATCTCGCCGCCGAAGCGCTCGGCGAGGCGGATCGCGAGTTCGGTCTTTCCGCTCGCGGTGGGTCCGACGACGACGAGGAGCTCGCCTTCGCGCGGTGGATCGATCGTGCTCCACGACGGGGCCGCGCGGGCTGGCTCGCGGGGCTCGTCGGCTTCGCCCGGCAGGGCGCTTTCGGTTTCACGATCGTTCGGGCGCATCGTTCGGGGTTCGCGAGGGGACTCGGGCGCGGGGACTTCCTGTAGCATCTCCGGATGTCCGCCATGCCGCGCTTCCTGCTTTCGTTCGTGTTCGTTGCGTCCCTCGCCGCGCCGGCCGTCGCCTCGGCCGAGGAGCCTCCGCCCGCCCGGCCGATGATGCGGGTGAACCTGCCGATCGATCTCACCGTGACCGCCGTGGGCGGCGCGGCGTGGATCACGACGGAGGTCTTGAAATCGAAGATCGCGCCGGCTTCGTGCCGGTGGTGCAGCCCGCCGGGGATCGACGATTCGATCGCGAGGGCGCTCCACTGGGGCAACACGAAGACGGCGGCCCGTCTCAGCGACGTCGGGCTGTATGGGCTCGCCCCGCTCGCGGCATTCGGGTTCGACGCGGCGGTCGTGTACGCGACGGGTGGCACGCTCGCGGAGTGGGGGACGGACGCGCTCGTCATTCTGGAATCGATGGTCGTGGCCGCGGACCTCACCCAGATCGTGAAGTTTTCCGTGGGGCGGGAGCGCCCGCTGCTCGAATACAACTCCGTGGACCCGGACGAACGGGACAGCCGCGATAACAACCTGTCCTTTTTTTCCGGTCACACGTCGTTCACGTTCTCCGCGGCGGTCGCGAGCGGGACGGTGGCCACGCTGAAGGGATATCGCGCGGCGCCCTGGATCTGGGCCACCGGGCTCACGATCGCGGCGGCCACGGGGTATCTCCGCATGGCCGCGGACAAACATTATTTTACGGACGTGATGATCGGCGCGATCGTGGGATCGGCCGTCGGGTTCGTGGTGCCGTGGCTGCACCGGCCGACGACGAGCAAAGATACAGGGACGGCGCGGCTCTCGGGGATGACGGCGAGCCCGCTGCCCGGCGGCGGGCCGCTCGTGGGCTTCAGCGGGATCTGGTGATCAGTTCGCGGCGCGCCTCGCGCGGACGCGGAGGAGGACGGGTTTTTCGGGCCGGAGGGCCGTTGCGTAATCGGGGCCGATCGGCGCGTCGCTCACGGGCTCGAAATCGAAGCGCTGGGCGATCTGCGCGAGCAAGAGCTCGGCTTCGAGCGTGGCGAAGGTCGCGCCGATGCAGATGCGCGGGCCGGCGCCGAACGGCATGTAGGCGCCGCGCGGCCGCTTCGCCTCGTTCTCCGGGGAGAATCGCGTCGGATCGAATCGCTCCGGGTCGGGGAAGATCGCCTCGCGCCGGTGGAGCGCGTGGATCGGGACGATGATCGACGTCAGCTTGGGCAGATGGTATCCGCCGACCTCCACGTCCTCGATGGCGACACGATCGATCGCAAAGGCCGGCGGGTAAAGCCGCAGCGCCTCCCGGAAGACGCCGCGCGTGTATTCGAGGCGGGTCGCATCCGCCGCGGTCGGGGTTTTTCCGGACAGGCCGTCGACCTCCTGCTGCCAGCGGCGGTAGACTTCGGGGTGACGCGCCAGGAAATAGAGGCACCAGGTCGTCGACGTCGCCGTCGTCTCGTGGCCGGCGATGAACAGCGTCATGGCCTCGTCGCGCACCTGGCGATCGGTCATGAACGAGCCGTCGTCCTCGTCGCGGGCCGCGAGCAGCCGCGAGAGCAGATCGGGCCGGTCGCCGCCGTTCTGCCGGCGGTCGGTGATCATGCGTTGAATGCGATCGTCGAGGGTCCGGACCGCGGCGAAGAGCTTGCGTCGCTCGGCCGTGGGCAGGGGAACGGGCTGGTGCAGGGCCTCGATGGTGGCTTCGCGGGCGCGTTCGAGCGGGGCGGGGAGGTTTTGCCGTTGCAGAAGCAGCTGGACCAACGTCGCGCGCACGACGATCGAGACGCTGCCGGTCTGATCGCCGAGGTAATTGAACATCGTCCGGATCGCGTCGCTGATCTCGTCGGATTCATCGAGCGTGTCGGCGTCGAAGAGGACCTTGGCCGCGACACCCATGGTGATGCGCGTCATCTCACGCCCGGCGTCGATGATCACGCCGTCCTTCCAGTCGTCGAGGCAACGCGTGATGACGTCGTTCATCATCGGCGCATATCCGTCGATGGTGCGCGGGTGGAAGAGCGGCGCCATGAGCTTGCGTTGCTTGCGCCACGGCTCGCCTTCGCTCGTGAAGAGGCCACGGCCGGCGAAGGGGTAAAACATGATCTTCGTGGCGATGCTCTTCTCGAAGCTCTTTTGCTTCTCCACGAGCGCCTCGTGCGCGAGCTCGGGCGCGCAGAGGACGACGAGCGGGAAGTTGAAGAATCGAATCTGCCCCAGGTCGCCGAGCTCGCGCGCGAGGCGCAGGAAGATCGCGGCCTGCGTGGTCCGGAACTCCTTCGCGTGTCCGGAAAACGTTTGTCCCGACAGGATCGGGATGTCTTCGACGGTCTTCATGGCCCTCCTCCGAGCGCGCCGTGGCGCGGGGCGGCCGTGCGCCCCCACGCGCTCTCCCGCCCGCACCGGCGGTAGGAGCGTCTCCAAGGCGCGTCAAGGGGCGCGGCCGTGTTTGATGTCGACGACGATCCGCGGAGGATCCCGGAGCTCGAGCACGCGATACCGATTCGGCGAGCCGACGCCGAGCACCCAGGTGAGCTCACCCTCGAAATCGCACGTGGGTGCGAGCTCGAGCAAGACGGGCAGCTTCGGGCGCTGTTCGACCGGGCTCAGCGTCGAGCGGCCCGCGTCGTCGTGCGCCCGCGCCGGCGTCATCCGGACCCGGAGCCGGCCGTCGCCGGCGATCGTCACGGGGTCGCCGGTTCCGCAGCGGCGGACGGGTTTGTCGATGTACTCCACGCGGTAGCCGGGCAATGCACCCGAAAACTCGAATACGGTCCGATCGAATCCTGCGTGACGGCCCGCCCGGACCGAGCGCAGCTCGACCGTGTGCACCTCGGGGATCTTCTTCTCGACGGCCGCGGCCGTTCCCTCGAACGCTTCTGGCGCGGTATCCCCGGGCTCCTTCGTCCCCTGCGTCGGCGCGGTAGGCTTCGCCGTCGGCGCGGCCGGCTCTGGGGCTTTCGTGGGTGGCTCTGCGGGCGGTTCGGTCGCGCTCGGCGCCTTCGCCGTCGTCGTCGCCGTCGTCGTCGCCGTCGTCGTCGCGGCGCTTTCGGTGGGCGTTTTCGTGGCGTCGGGCGCGGTGTCGCGGCAGGCGAAGAGCATCGGGCTGGCGAGGAGGAACAGGAAGGGCGTACGCATGGGGCTTGCTCCGTGTCCGTTCGGCGCAACGGGCCTCGGCGCAAGGGCCTTGGGGTGCGCGGGACGGACGACGTCGGTGGCCCGATTACAATGGGTGCGTCCGTCCGTCAACGGGGCTTGACACGGTCGCGGCGCGGGGCTCATCCTGTGCCGGTGGGCAATGCGCCCGCAATCGGGGATTGCATGGCGCTATCGAATACGGACTGGGAGGCGTTCGGGGAGCACGTCTATCGCTTCGAGGCGCCGGACATCGTGCACATCCGGAATGTCGGCGACGTCGCTGTGGAGGACATGCGGCGTATGTTCGAGCTGATCCGAACGGGGGTCGCGCAGGTGGGTGGGCCGGTCTTCTGGCTCGCGGGCATCGCGCAGATGGGGCACGTGCACGCCGAGGCGCGCAAGCTCGCGATCGAATCCGATACGGCCAGAAACCTGCGGGGCACGGCGATCTACGGGGGCAACTTCCAGCAGCGCGCGATCTCGAACCTCGCGATCAAGGCCGCCCGTTTGCTCAGACCCGCGCGCGCCTCGACCCCGTTCAAGTTCATCGCCAGCGAGTCGGAAGCGCGGGCCTACATCGAGGCGATCCGACGCGGCGCGCAGGGCGTGATGTCGCGCGGCTCCCGTCCGCCGCCATTGAACTGACGGATCGTGCAACCATACGATAACGTTTTGAACATCAACGGCCCTTGCGATCGGGACGCGCGCGGTGGTACTCGTCGATCGTGACCCAGAAGTCCCCGGACGGTGCACTCACGCAGACGCGCATCGAGCGCCTCCTCAACGCGAGCCGCGTGGTCCTCTATGCGGGCACGCTCGATTTCGTGTGCACGTACATCAGCGACAACGTTTTCTCGCAATTCGGATACCACGCCGAAGAATTCCTGCGTGACCCGTCGTTCTGGACAGATCGGATTCACCCCGACGACGCGCCCCAGGTGCTCGCCGACCTCGCGGGGAGCTTCGAGCACGGACATCAGACGCACGAATACCGCTTCCGTCACGGAAACGGTCAATGGCTGTGGGTGTACGACGAGATCGTGCTCGTGAAGGACGAGCAGGGGCAGCCCGTCGAATTCGTCGGCGCCTGGCAGGACGTGACCGAACGCAAGGAGGCCGAGCGGCTCATCCAGGAGCAGGCGTTGGCGCTCGCGCAGTTCTCGACGCCGCTCGTGCCGATCACCGACGACGTGCTCGTGATGCCGCTCGTCGGGTCGCTCGATACACGCCGCGCCGAGCAGGTGCTCGGGACGCTCCTCGACGGCGTCGGCCGGACGCAGGCGCGCGTCGCCATTCTGGACATCACGGGCGTCCCGGTGGTGGACACGCAGGTCGCCGATGCCCTCCTGCGCGCGGCGAAGGCGGTGTCGCTGCTCGGGGCCCAGGTCGTGATCACCGGCATTCGCTCGGAGGTCGCGCAGACCCTGGTGCAGCTCGGCGCCAACATGGGCGACGTGGTCACGCGCGCGACCCTGCAGGCGGGCGTCGCCTACGCCATGCGCGGGAGAGCCTGGGCGGGCGCGGAGGCGCCTTCCGGCGAGCGCCCCCGTTCGGTTCGTGGAAAAAAACCCCCCCCGGGGATGTGAAGGATGTCGATCAGTACCGGCGTCCGGGGCGGCCCCGATCCTCGAGGAGGCGCACCGGATCGGGCGCGTCCAGGGTGGACGCGCTCGACGTCTGCGCGCTTCCCACAGCGGAATGCCGGTTCGAATCCACGATCCACGAGGCAACGCCGAGCAGCACGGCGCTGAGGAGCACAAAAGCAGCTACGGCTGCCACGATCATAGGCATGCGGATACGAACGCCGTCGAAATGATGCATCGCGAGCGTCACGAGGACCTCCTGATGTGAAGGCGGATCGAAAAAAGCAGCCCGGAGGCGCTCTCCGCGCCTCTCACCCGGCCCCCCCTCGATGAACCGCCGTTGGGTCACGCCGCCCGTCGCCGAGCCGCGTGTTGTTCTTCGTTGGAACGGCGCACAGATTACCGCATGCGCGCCCTATTTCCAGCGAAATACGGTCCTGGATCGGACAGGAAATGTCCGAGTGCGGGGATGTGGTCTACTTGATCGTGTCGTGGCGCCGGAGGCGGAGGAGATCCGGCAGGAGGAGCGCGAACATCGCGGTCCGGCGCATGCGCGGGGTGAGCCCCTCGACGCGCAGGGGCGTCTTGGCGCCGGCGACGCGGCCCTCGGCGTCGAAGCGTAGCACCTCGGGCTCGACCTCCGGGAGGCGGAACGTCGCCGTCCCGCCTTCGTCGATGATCAGCGTCCCTGAGCGCGTCGGGACGGTACCGTCGGAGCTCAAACGAATTTCGATCGTGCCGCCGAGATCGACGAAAAACCCATTGGAATGAAGGGTGCCGAGCGTCTCGCCGTGCTCCACGAGCAAGCCGTTGCGGTAGAGCATGACGACCGGCTCGTCCCCACGAAGCACACGGAGATCCGCGAGCACGAGCAGGTCTTCCGGAGGGGCGTTGCGAGCGGGCGGTGCGTCGCTTTCGGCGCGCGCAGGCGGTGGCGCGGGGGCGCATCCGCCCGCGAGCACGAGCGCGGAGAGGACGAGGCCCCGCGCGGTCTTCACGGACAAACCACGTTCGGGAGGTAATGGACGTGGTAACAACACTCGTCGTCCTGCGGCGGCAAATCGCAGACGACCTGGCGGAACGCGGGCTGGTTGCAGCAGGCCGTGGGGTTCGTCTCGGCGCAAACGCCGGCCGCGTCCGCGAGCGTCGTGAGCAGGCCGGGGCTCGACCCCGCAGGGGGGCAGAAGTCGCCGCCGTTCATGGAGACGCACACGGCGAGGATCTTGCCGATCAGGGGCTCCTCGCCGCACTGCAGGCCGCCCACGCCGCCCGCGCCGCCGGTGGCGCCGGTGCCGCCCGCGCCGCCTGCGCCGCCTGCGCCGCCGGTTTCGCCTTCGGCATCGACGACGACCTTGGCGCCGCAAGCCGCGCCGAACAGGGTGAGGGCCGCGAGCACGGCGGCGCGGGCGAGGGGATGGGCGGAAAGGAAGTGGAAAGGTCGTTCGAGCATGAGGATCTCCCGAGCTGTGCGTCGCGGATAGGAGGGTTACTGTACCCACGGTCCTGACAAGTCCAGCGCTCCGTGTACGATGCCTGTCGGGGCCTCGCCTTGGCCGTGCGGCCTGCGGAGGAGCGGCGGATGTTTCAGGTGAACGAGGTGATCGACGGGCAATACCGCATCCTGCGGCGGATCGGCGAAGGCGGGCATGGAACTGTCTACGAGGCCGAGGATCTCGACATCGGCGCGCCCGTGGCCGTCAAGTTTCTGCGTCCCGAGGTGGCGGACGCGCCCGAGTTCGCGACGCGCATGCGAAGGGAGGCGCGCGCGATGGGCGCCCTGTCGGGCACGAGCGCGGTGCAGATCTTCGCGCTGAACCGCACGAAGGCCGGGCAGATGTACATCGTGATGGAGCTGCTGCGCGGCAAGGATTTCGAGCGCTACCTCGGCGATCACGAGCGCAACGTGGGGAGGCTGTCGCGATCGAGGCTTTTCGAGGTGATCTCGCCGATCGTGGACACGCTCGACGTCGCGCACCAGAGGGGGATCGTGCACCGCGACATCAAGCCGGCGAACATCTTCGTGCTGGATTCGACGGCGCGAGGGCCGGTGCGGCTGCTCGATTTTGGTCTCGTGAAGGTGCTGTCGGTATCGACGCCGCTCACGCAGGAAGGGCTCGTCGTGGGCTCGCCGTCGTACATCGCGCCCGAGGGCTGGCAGGGCCGGCCGGATCGGGTCACGCCCGCGGCCGACGTCTACGCGATCGGCGCCGTGATCTTCCGCGCGCTCGCGGGCCAGGTGCCGTTCCCCGCGGAGGCGCTGATCGACGTCGTGAAAATGAGCACGCGCGGCAAGCGGCCGAGCCTGCACGCGCTCCGGCCGGATTTGCCGGCGGGGATCGACGGGTGGGTGGAGCGCGCGCTCGCGATCGAGCCGGAGCAACGTTATCCGACGGTGAAGGAGCTCTGGCTGTCGCTCGTGGGGATGCTCGGGCGCGGCGGCGTCGGCTGATATGGGCGGGGAAAAACGAGATTCACGGCGCGGCCGGCAGCGTCACTTCGAGGAGTTCGTTCGGCCCGGAAATGTTTTCACCATATTGATTGTCGACGATGAGCAGCGCGTGGGTTTCGTCCTTCCAGACGATCCCCTCGAAATTGCGTTTGCCGCCGTTCGTGTGTGGCGCGAGGTCCACGAGGACACGCGGCTCGATCGGCGTCGTGGTCCCCGGTCCCTTGGCGGGGAGCGTGAACGAGAGGATGCGCGAAACCGCGAAATGGCGCTCCATGGCGAGCACCTCGATTTGATCCGTCCCTCGCGCACGGCAATCGAGGCCGGAGATTTTTCCTTTTTCGTCCTTCGTGCTCGTGAGCGACAAACGAAACGCCGCCCGGTCGCCCGTCGCCGGGTCGATACGCTCGATCGGCGCATACCGCGCCTTGCCTTCGCCGTCGATCGCGTCCTCGATCGCCGCGACGAGCTGTCCCGACGCCGCGCAGAGGCCCTCGATGCCATGCCCCGAATCACACGACGCGCCCCACGCCGAGAGCGGGACGTCGAGCGTGCGCGTCACGCGGGCCGAATCGCCCTCGCGCGTGGCGAGGAGGATTCGATCCGCGCCCGTCTTCGAGCAGCCGCCCTCGGTGCCGATCGCGAACGATTCCCCCGAGAGCCACGCGAGCGACTCGAAATCGACGCCCTCGGGCGCGCCGCTCACCGGGGTCTTGCGGACCACGGCGCCCGCCTTCGCGAGCTCGACGAGGAGGGGTTGTCTCTCCGTCATCGTGAAGAGCGCGCCCGATGGGCCGACCGCGAGCGACGAGAGGCCCACCTCGTCGGTCCCCGTCACCAGGATCTGCCGCAGCGTGCCGCCGTCTCCGGCCGGGACGGGCGAGGAGCGCGACGACTGGCACGCGAGCGGGAGGAGCAGGGCGGCGAAAAAGAGGCACGAAAAACGGGGTCGCACGGCGCGATGATATCCGGATCGAGCGCGCGGGCGATGCGCGTCCCCGGTTCTTGGCTACGATGGCACGCCCCGATGACCCTCGACCTCGGTGTGCTCATCTCCGGCCGCGGCAGTAACCTCCAGGCGATCCTCGACGCGATCGCCGCGGGCAAGCTCGACGCGCGCGTCCGCCTGGTGATCTCGAACCGTCCCAGCGCCCAGGGACTCGACCGCGCCCGCGAAGCCGGCGTGCCGACGGTTGTGATCAGCCACAAAGATCACCCGGACCGCGCATCGTTCGACGCCGCGCTCGTGGCCGCACTCCAGCAAGCCGGCGCCTCGTGGGTGGTGCTCGCGGGTTTCATGCGGATCGTGACGAGCGTGCTGCTCGACGCGTTTCCGGGCCGCGTGATCAACATCCATCCGTCGCTTTTGCCCGCGTTCCCGGGCGTGAGTGCGCAGGCGCAGGCGCTCGCGCACGGCGTGCGGATCACGGGCTGCACGGTGCACCTCGTCGACGTCGGGACGGACACGGGGCCGATCCTCGCGCAAGCCGCGGTGCCGGTGCTGCCGGACGATACGGAGGAGCGTTTGTCAACGCGGATCCTCGCCCGCGAGCACGCGCTGCTCGTGCACGTGCTCGCCGCGATCGCCGCGGGACATCTCACGGTGCATCCGCCGGCCACGGCCGCGGCGAGGCCTCGTGTCGAGCTCGTCGGCGTGCCGGGCGCGCTCGGCGTCGAGGCGACGGACGATTGAGGGAGAGCGCGTCGTGACCTCGAAGCATTTCGACGTCGTCGTCCTCGGCCGATCGCTCGGGGCGCTGGTGACGGCCGCGCTGCTTGCGCGGCGCGACTTCACGGTGCTCGTGCTCGGTCAGGGCGGCAGGCCCGCGAGTTACAAGCTTGGCGAGCGCACGCTGCGCAGGCGCGCGTTCACGATGCTCGCGGCGACCTCGCCCGCGTGGACGCGCGTGCTCGTGGAGCTCGCGCAGTCGCAGACGTGGAAGCGGCGCGTGGTCGCGGCGAGCCCCATGATGCAGGTGCTCGCGCCGCGGCGCAGGCTCGACATCCCGCCCGACCTCGTGCTCTTCGGCCGCGAGATCGATCGCGAGATGCCCGAGGTGCGCCGCGTGGTCGACGATCTCTACGCCGAGCTCGCCCGCGTGAACGGCGCGGCGGACGAGGCGTTCGAAAGGGACGCGGTCTGGCCACCGGGCACGTTCTGGGAGCGGCGCGAGACGGGGCGATATGCAGCAATGCTGCCGTACGTGCGCGCCGAGCCGGACGCGGATCTCCTGGTCGAGCTGCCGCGCGGGCACTTTTTCCGGCAGGTGGTGACGTCGTCGGTGTCGTTCGCGACCGACCTCGCCACGCTGCCGCCACCGTTCGCGGTCGCTCGCCTGCACGGCGCGTGGACACGTGGCCTCTACACGCTCCCGGGCGGCGAGGACGAGCTCGAACAGTTCCTCGTCGATCGCATCGCCGCGCACGGCGGTCGTTGCATGCTGTCGGCCCGCGCGCGGGCGCTCCATTTGCGACGCGGGTCGGCCGCGGGCGTGATCGTCGACGGCGACGAGGGGCCGACGGGCGCGAGCTTCGTGATCACCGATCTCGACGGCGAAGGCCTCGCGGCGCTCTCCGGCGGCGAGGGCATCCACAAGCGCGCCCAGCGCGAGTGGCCGCGGATCACGTCGTCGGTCGGCAGGTTCGTCGTGTCGCTCGTGGTGCGCGACGAAGGTTTGCCCGCGCCGCTCGGCGTCGAGAGTTTTGTGCTCCCCGGCGATCGGCCCTCGCTCCGGAACCCAGCACGCACGGCTCCGGCCGCGGGTCCTCGTTCGAGCGCACCGCCGGGCGCATTGCGACCCGTGATTCACCTGGAGCGTCACGCGATGCCCGGCGTGCGGGGCGAGTCGCTGCTCGTCGCCGAGGTGCTCTTGCCGGATCGAAGTCCGATCCAGCTCCTCGGCATGCGCGAGGTGGTGCTGTCGACGCTCGCCGCGGAGCTGCCGTTCCTCGAGCGTCATCTGCGTGTCGTCGACTCGGTGCACGATGGGCTGCCGGTCTGGGTGTACGAAGACGGCCGATTTCGCTCGGTGGATCGAGGCTCGCTCACGGGCGCGGCGATCGCGGCGGAGCCGATGGTGCGGCAACTCGACGTCGATCCGCCGGGGTACCTCGGGCTCGGCGGCGAGCCGATTCGGGGGCCGATCGAGCGCACGTTGCTCGTCGGTCGCAGCGTCCTTCCCGGCCTCGGGCAGGAGGGGCAGCTCCTCGCGGCGTGGGGCGCGGCACGGCTCGTCACGCGGACCGATCGCCGCAAGGAGAAGATGCGCCGCGACATGTGGAGCAAGGTCGAGATCGGCTGAGCCAAGCCCGATCCTCCTCGCCCCGTCACCGCATAATTGCGGAACGAGCCCAAGGGAGGATAACGTGGTCGCGCGGAGGAGAGAGAGCGGCAAGATGACCATGCGCGCACCCCGATACGGTCTGGCGACGACGCTCGCGCTTGCGACGTGGATGTCCATCGGCGCGGCCCAGGCCTCCGAGCCAGGGCCGGATACGCTTCCGATCCACATCATTTCGATCCAAACGATGGACGCCGACGACCAGGCCGAGGCGCTCACGAAGGCGCTCCGGAACGCGGTCCGGGCAACTCCAGGCTGGTCGCAGGGCGAAGGGGACTACTCGCTCGAGGTGCTCACGCTCTCGCTGAAGTGCCCGGATCCGCCGGACGCCGGGTGTCAGTCGCGCATCGCCGATCAAATCCGCGCCGACCGGTACGTGTGGGGCAAGCTCGACAAGGGCAAAGGCGGCAACGTCACGGGCGAGCTGCACTTCTGGGTGCGTGGCAAGGGCACGACGGACCACAAGGTCGAATACAGCGCGAACCTGACCGAATCGCAGGACGAGGCGCTGCGCAAGATCGCCACCGACGCGCTGAACAAGCTGACGGACGGCCCGCCCAAGGGCGAGGTGAAGGTCAAGGCCGGCGCCGTGGCCGGCCAGGTCTTCGTCGATGGTCAGCCGCTCGGCGCGCTCACGAACGGCGAAGGCACGTTCTTCGTCCCCTCGGGCAAGCACAACCTCGTGGTCAAGGCGCCCGGATACGCCGACATGTCCACGGAGGTCACGGTCAAGCCGAACTCGCCGACGGACGTGGTCGTCGCGCCCGTGCCCGCCGGCGATACCTCGCCGACGAACTGGAAGCGCATCGGCGGCTTTGCCGCGATCGGCGCGGGCGTCGCGTTCGGCGCGGTCGGGATCTACGGCACCGTGACCGTGAACGGGGTCAACAAGAATCCCGACTACGATCAGAACCAGGCGCTCTACGACCAGCAAACGAACATCTGCGATCTCGCGCGCGGGAGCGAGCCGGTCGTCCCCGGCTTCAACAAAGTGCGGGTGGGCGAGCTCTGCTCGACGGGCGAGACGGGCCAGCTCCTGCAGCTCGTGTTCTATCCGCTCGCGGCCATCGCGGCCGGCGCCGGCGTCTTCCTCGTCGCGACGAGTGGTACGGCGTCGAAGGAAAAACCCACGACGGGTTTCATGGTCCTGCCCCGCGTCGATCGGACCGGCGGCAAGCTCGACGTCGGTTTCCGCTTCTGACCGCAAACGCTCTACCCCTCCTCCCATGCGCGTGATCGGCGGCTCGCTCGGCGGACGCAGGCTCGTCGCCCCGTCGGGGCATGCCACGCGGCCGACGAGCGATCGCGTGCGCGAGGCGCTCTTCAACGTGCTCGGCGACGTCTCCGGCGCGGCCGTGCTCGACCTCTACGCAGGCACGGGCGCGCTCGGGATCGAGGCGATCTCGCGTGGCGCTTCGCGCGTGGTGTTCGTCGAAAACGGTCGCCCCGCGCTCGCGGCGCTCCGGCAAAACCTCGCGTCGCTCGGGATCGAAGGCACCTCGCGGGTGATCACGCAGCCGGTCACGCGCGCCCTCGCGTCGCTCTCGCCCTTCGGCCCTTTCGAGCTCATCCTGCTCGATCCGCCGTATGCCGCGCTCGCGGAGGCCGCGCGCGTGCTCGAAGCGATCGCGGCCGAGACGTCGAACCTCGCGGCGCCCGGGGCGCGCGTCGTCTTCGAACACGCGAGCCGCGACGCCCCGCCGAAGCCCGGGCGCCTCGTCCTCGACGAGACGCGAATCTACGGAGATACGGCGATCTCCTTGTACACGCGCGCGGAGGACGTTCCCTCCGAGGCCGCGGATGGGTAAGGTATCGCCTCACCCCTTTCCAGCCATGAGCACGACCTCGATGAAACCCTTCGCTTCCCCGAAAGGTAAAGGCCCGGCCTCTCCGCTCCTCGCGGCGCTCTTCGTGGCGCTGCTTTGCGGCGCTTCGGCGTGCGCCTCCGAGGAGGGCACGACGCCCTCGTGCAACCAGGACCTCGACGGAGAGGGGCACATCGACAACGTGGACAACGGCTGCAACCCGTTCGCCACCTGCGTCGTCAACGGCAAGGTCTCGCCGCCGGACGAGTGCTGCAAAGAGGACCTGCAGGGCAACCCCCTCGAGGGCTACGCGCGCGACGCCTGCCTCTACGGCTACGGCGCCGGGCCCGCGCCGGGCAGCGGCGGCAGCGGCGGCGACGGCGGCGGCGACGGCAACTAGCCAAGCATCTCTTCCCATGAACGAGCCCGCTGACGAGGGCGGCCCGAGCTCTCTCCCCGACGGCATTCTTCTCACCGTCGCGTACGACGGCCGCACGTTTTCGGGCTACGCGCACCAGCCCGATCGCCGCACGATCGCCGGCGAGCTGCTCGCCGCGCTCCGCGCCCTCGACCCGACGATCCGCGAGATCCGCGGTTCGAGTCGCACCGACGCGGGCGTGCACGCCTTCGGCCAGCGTGTCGCGTTCGATCCGACGCGCGTGGTCCCGCCGCGTGGATGGGTGCTCGGCACGGCGAGGCATTTGCCGAAGGAGATCGCGGTGCGTCGCGCGTCGCTCGTGCCGCGCGGATTCACGCCGCGATTCGCGAGCCAGGGCAAGCGCTACCGGTATCTGCTCTTGCGCGATCTCGTGCGGGATCCGTTCCTCGAAGGTCGCGTTTGGCGCGTCGAGCAGCTCAGGGACGATGCATCGATTGCGCGCGCGGCGGCCGAGGCGAGCCTCGCCGTCGGCACGCATGATTTTGCCGCGTTCCGATCGGCCGCGGATCCACGGGAGAACACGGTGCGCACGCTGCGGCGTGTGTCGGTGGAGGTCGACCGGGACGATCCACGCCTCGTCCGGATCGAGGTCGAGGGCGACGCGTTCATGCACAACATGGTGCGCATCCTCGTGGGGACGTTCGTGGACGTCGCACGCGAGCGTCTCGCGCCCGGCGCCGTGTCGCGCGCGCTCGCCTCGAAGCGCCGGGACGACGCGGGCATCACCGCGCCGCCGGATGGGCTGTACCTGGTCTCGGTCACGCTCGCCGACGAGGGGCGTGACGCGTGGCCGAGCGAGACGGGGACGTGAACGGCGCGCGTCTTCCGCGTGCCATGGCGGCCCCGAGAGATCCATAATCGAACCCCTGCCTTCCCTCGGAGGAACGATGCGCCCTCGCTGCATGCTCGCCTCGATGCTGGTCATGGCCGGGCTCGGCTCGGCCTCTTCGGTCGCTTCTGCGCAAGTCCCGCGCCCGAAGGCCCCGCCGCCGCCCGCGCTCCCCGCGCCCGCGCGAGGTTTGCCCACGGCAGCCGAGGTGCGCGCGCTCGGCGATACGTTCGTCGCGGTCGCCGAGAAGACGAGCCCGGCCGTCGTGCAGATCGACGTGACGGTCTCGAGCGGCGACAGCTCCGCGGGCCGCTGGTTCCGCGCCGACGCGACGACGCGTGGCATGGGCTCGGGCGTGATCTTCTCGGCCGACGGCGCGATCCTCACGAACAACCACGTCATCGAGGACGCGCGCGCGATCAACGTGCGCCTCAAGGATGGCCGCACCTTGTCCGCGCGCGTGGCCGGCCGTGATCCCGCGACCGACCTCGCCGTGCTCCGTGTCGACGCGACGAACCTGCCCGTCGCGACGTTCGCCGACAGCGACGCCGCGCGCGTCGGCGAGTGGGTCGTGGCGATCGGATCGCCCTTCGGCCTCGGGCACACGGTGACGACCGGCGTGCTCAGCGCGAAGGGACGCGGCGGCGTGGGGATGAACGCGATCGAGGACTATCTGCAGACGGACGCGAGCATCAACCCGGGCAACTCCGGCGGTCCGCTCGTGAACCTCGACGGCCAGGTGCTCGGCATCAACACGATGATCGTGAGCAAAGGTCAGGGCATCGGGCTCGCCGTGCCCTCGAACATCGCGCGGCGCGTGGCCACGCAGATCCTGAAGACGGGGCGCGTGATGCGCGCCTGGATCGGCATCGGGATCCAGGACCTCACGCCGCAGCTCGCGGCCGAGATCCCGAGCGCGCCGACCGCGGGCGCGCTCGTGAACACCGTGGTCGCCGGCGGGCCCGCGCAGAAGGCGCACCTCGAGCCGGGCGACATCGTCACGAAGATCGGTGCGCGCACGATCGCCGACGCGCAGGACGTGATCCGCGAGCTCTTCCTGCACGACGACGGCGAGGTCCTCGCGATGGAAGTGATCCGCAGCGGCAAGCGCTACCAGACGAAGGTGACGCTCGAAGCGAAGAGCGAGACCTCTCCGCCTGCGCTCCCGGTCGAGCGGAAAGCGTCGAGCCCGCAGGGGCTCGGGATCACGCTGCGCGACGTGGATGGCGATGGCGGGAGCACGCTCGCGCAGATCGTGGCCGTGTCGCCGGACTCGCCAGCGGATCGGGCGGGGCTCAAGCGCGGCGACGTCGTGCTCGAGGCGGACTTCGCGCGGCTGCCGTCGTCGTCGGACGTGCAGAAGGCGGCGCAGGACGGGCGACTCCTCCTGCGGGTTCGTCGCGACAAGGCGACGTTCTACACGGCCGTCCGCTAGATCAGAGGTCGCTGCCCATCTTGCGACCGCCGCCCGTCGACGTGGTCGTCGGCGTGGGCGGCGGCTTCTTCGCGGTCCCCGTGCCCGTGCCGAGTGGCGCCGTGCCGCCCGTGCGTGCGCCCGTCGGAAGCGGCCCGCCCGTGCCGACCGGCGGCGTCGCCGTACCGATCGCGGCCGTGTTCGTCTCGGCCGGCGTCGGCGCTTCCGTCGGCGTGGCCGCGGGCGTCGGCGCGAGCGTCGGCGTGGGCGTCGGCATCGGCGGAGGGTTGGTCGCAGCGGCTTGTGTGGTCACGGCCGGCGGCGTCACCGGGGGTTTGTCGAGTACGAACTTCCAGACGATGAGCCCGCTCGCCGCCACGAGCAGCGTGCCGAGCAGGCCGATCGCGATCATCGCGCCGTTGCCGCTTTTCTGCGGCGCGCCGACGACCGTGAGCCCGGGATGTGACATGCCGAGGTTCGGGTGCGACATGCCGAGGCTCGTCCCCGGGATGGGCTGACCCATGACCATCGGGTTTTGCTGGCTCATGCGCGGATCGAACGTCCCGGGGATGCCCCCGCCGACCATCGGGCCCTGCTGGCTCATGCGCGGGTCGAACCCCGCGGGCAAACCGAGCGGCCCCGTGCCGACGAGCGGGTTCTGCTGGCTCATGCGCGGGTCGAACATGCCCGGCTGGATCGTGGGGATGCGGCCCGCGTTGAGCTCGGGGCCCGCCGGGTTCGCCATCATCCATTGCGCGACGGTGGCCTGGAATTCGCGCGCCGTCTGGAAGCGGATGTTCGCGTCGCGGATCATGGCCTTCGCGATGATCGCGGCGAAGTTCGGGTCGAGGTTCGGCACGACGAGCTCGGCCGGGTCGGGCGACTCGAGCGCGATCTTGAAGACGAGCTCGTTGAACGTCTGCGCCTGGAACGGCAGGCGTCCCGTGATCGCCTGGTACATGACCACGCCGACCGAGTAGAGATCGCTGCGCGCGTCGATCTTGCCGCCCCGCGCCTGCTCCGGCGACATGTAGTAGGGCGTGCCCATGACCGCGCCGGTCTTGGTCATGCTCATGTCGGTGTCGAGCGCGGAGAACTTCGACACGCCGAAGTCGAGGATTTTGACGAAGTCGCGCTGGTTCTTGTTGTTGATCAGGTAGACGTTGTCGGGCTTGAGATCGCGGTGGACGATCCCCGCGTCGTGCGCGGCCGCGAGCCCTTCGAGCAGGCCGTGGATGAGCGGCGCGAGCTCCTGCGGCGTGAGGCGCTTTCGCTTCTTGATGCGATCGCCGAGGCTCTGGCCGTCGAGGAACTCCATGACCATGAAGCGCTCGCCGGTCGGCAGGTTGCCGAGGTCGAGCACCTCGACGATGTGCTCGGAGCCGATGCGGCCCGCGGCCTGCGCCTCGCGCTCGAAGCGCTGGACGACGTCCTCCTTGCCCGAGACGGACGCGTGCAGGACCTTGATGGCCACGCGGCGATGGATGCGCTCGTTCTCGCCCTCGTAAACCGCGCCCATGCCGCCCTGCCCGAGGAGCCGGAGGATGCGGTATTTGCCTTCGATGATGTTGCCGGGCTGAAGCGTCATCGACTGCCTTGTCGGGTCGGGAGGAAGGTCCGGAATCGTTTCCGGAGCACGCGCGGGCGTTTCATCATAACGCGCGAAAGGCGCATGGAGTCGAGTTCTTGACAGCCGGGACGAGGGCCTCGCGTGATCCCCGAGGCGCGCTCACAAGTCGTCCGAAATGCGGCGCTTGCCCGTGCCTTTCGTGGTCGGCGCGGTGCGCGTCGGCCCCGTGCCGCGCGTGCTCGTGGCGGACGTCGGCGGCGGCGTGATGATCCGCGTGCTCCCTTCGACCGCCTCCGACGTCGGCACGGGCTCCACCGGCGTGACCGCGGGGAGCACGGCGGAAGGCGCGGGCGCTGCGGAAGCAGAGGGCGCAGGCGTCGCGGCCTCCTCGATCGGATCCTGCATGAAACGCACGGCCAGCATGATGAGCGCGCCCAGGACGAACACGATCACGAACGCCGCGCCGCCGACGATCGGGGCGAGCGCCTGGGAAGGACGACCGGCCTGCGGCTGCGGTCGTGCGGGCACGCCGGTGATCGCGGGAGGCAGGACGGGCAGCCCCGCGGGCGCCGGGCCCGAGAGGGGCGGCTGCCGCACGGACGGGGGCGGCTGGGCCTGGGCTGGCGGAGGCGGCGGGGTTGGAGGGGCCTGATGCGTGGGGAAGTGCGGCTTGCGGTCCATGATGACCGTGCCGTGGTCCGCGATCATCAGGTCGTCGTCGTCGTCCCCGGGGGCGCTCATGGAGGGCGATGGCGGGCGCGGAGGGTGCGGTGCAAGAGCCACCTCGGGGACGGCGCCGAGGCCACGTCGAGCCCGGAACGTGGCGAGCGCCTGCGCGAGGTCTTGGTCGCGTTGATACCGGACCCTTGGGTCGCGCGCCATGGCCTTGTGCACGATCGTCGCGAGCTCGGGGTCGACGTCCGGCGCGAGCCTCTTCAGAGGTGCAGGGTCCTGCATCACAATGCTGAAAAGAAGTTCATCTTCGGCGCTCGTGGCGAACGGCGCCTGCCCGGCGAGGCATTCGTAGAGGATCACGCCGAGCGCGTAGATGTCGGCGCGCGCGTCGATCTCGTTCGTGGTGCGGATCTGTTCGGGGGCCGTGTAGGGCGTGGCGTGGTCGGGCGGTTGCTTCTCCGTGATATGGGCCACGCCGAAATCGAGGATCTTGACGAGCTCGATGCGGGGCTCGTGCCCGCGCGCGAGGAAAATGCTTTCGGGGTCGAGGGCGCGGTGCACGACGGAGACCGTGTGCGCTGCAGCAAGACCACGAGCGACCTCGATGCCGATGCGGCTCGTCTCGTCGGCGTCGAGGCGGCCACGTTCGCGCATGCGTTGACGTAGCGTCACGCCTTCGCGGGGCTCCTTCACGAGGATGCGCGTGCCGCCCGAAATTTCGAGTTCGTCGAGAATCTTGTCGATGTGTGGTGACAGCGCGCCGTTCGCTGCACGTGCGTCGTGGGCGAACGAGGCGAGCGCGGCGGCGGGGCGTGTGAACCACGACGGCGCGAGTTCCTCCACCGTGACGCGTCGATGGATCTCGACGTTTTCCCCTTCGTACACGGGGCCGTGTTTGCCTTCGCCGAGCACGCGAAGGATGCGGAACCTGCCCCCGTAGATCTGGCCAATCTGGAGAGCCATCGATCGGCCCCACACTCCTCCGCGACCAAAGCCAACGTACCACGGCGCCGAAATTGTGCGCCTGCACATTAGCTAACCCCTTTGATTTCCTTGGTTTTTGTGGGTCGCCTGGTAAGGCTCGTGCTCACCCCCTAGACGACTGGCTAGGGCCGGGGTACGGCCGGAAAGTGCTCGTAGGACTCGATCGGCTCCCTCGCCTCCCTTCGGTCACCTCCCGTCTCAACCGCACGCGATTCGGCGTGCTCGCGCATCCGGCCAGCGTGGATCGGGGCATCGAGCACATCGGCGACGTGCTCGCCCGCATCGGCGCCAAGCCAGCGCTCTTCTTCGGACCCGAGCATGGCTATGGCGGCGAAGCGCAGGACATGGTCGACGTGCCGCACGCGCGAGACAAGCGCACCGGCGCTCCCATCATCAGCCTTTACGGCGATAACTTCGAAGACCTCTCGCCGCGGCCCGAGCATCTCGCGTCGATTGATGTTTTGCTCATCGATCTCGCGGACATCGGCACTCGCTACTACACGTTCGTATGGACCGCGCTGCTCGCCACGCGCGCCGCGGCCAAAGCCGGCGTGCCAGTGATCCTGCTCGACCGTCCGAACCCGATCACGGGCTCGCGCCGCGCGGTCGAAGGCCGCACGCAGGCGCCGGGTTTCCTCTCGTTCGTCGGCCTCGAGCCCATTCCGGTTCGTCACTCGCTCACGATTGGCGAGACCGTGGCGCTCTTCGCGCGCCGCGAGGGCATCCCGCTCGGCGACGCGCTCTCGATCGTGACCGTGGAGGGCTGGGATCGCGAGAAGTACGCAGATACGTGGGACCGACCGTTCGTCATGCCGTCGCCGAACATGCCGACGTGCTGCACGGCGATCGTGTACCCGGGCGGCTGCTTGCTCGAAGGGACGAACCTCTCGGAGGGACGCGGCACGACGCGCCCGTTCGAGATCGTCGGCGCGCCGTGGCTCGACGGGCATCAGCTCGCGCAGGGGCTCAGGGCAACGGGCCTGCAAGGGTTCGTCGCGCGACCCCTCACGTTCCGTCCGACCTTCCAGAAGCACGCGGGGCAGATCTGCGGCGGCGTGCAGATCCACGTCGCGGATCGGATGACGTTCCGCCCCGTCGCCACGTACACGGCGCTCGTCGCCCTGGCACGCCGGCAGAACCCGCAGAGCTTCGCGTTCCGGACCGAGCGGTACGAATACATCGACACGATCCCCGCATTCGATCTGCTCACGGGCTCGGATCAGGCGCGGCGCGCGATCGAGGCGGGCGAGGACGCGCGTTCGATCGCCGAATTCGTGTCGACGCCGGATCCGGCCTGGCCGGACGTGATGGCGGAGGCGAGCGCGGCCCTGCAAGAAGCGGCGATCTGAGCACGGACTTCCCGGGAGCACAGCTACCTGCGCCGCATTTTTGGCGCTACGCTGGAGCGTCGACCGAGGAGGCCCACCTGCATGATCACCGAGCCGGTCACGAAGGCGCTCGCAGGGTTCGATGAGGGGATCCGAAAAGACGCCGCCGCGTTCGTTCACGCATTCTGCAAAGATCTGCTCATCGAAGTGTCGATCTTCCCCGCGGAGGATCTGATCACGGCCGTGGAAGAGGCAGTGAACGCGGCGTCGGGGCGCGCGTCGTCGCCCGTGTTCACCGATCGCCTGCGCGGCATGCTGCTTGGTTATCTGCACGAGCGGATGGTCGAGCTCTCTCGCGACGGCGTGCTTCTGCCGACGGGCCTCGATGGCGCGCGTTTCGCGACGTTGTTGAACGAGCTCGAGCGGACCTTCGGCGTCGTGCCCGCGCCCGAGATGAGCGTGTACGTCTACGGGATCGTCGAAAACCGCAGCGGTCGCATGTTCGAGGTGGAGCTGCCTGGCCGAAAGGTGCAGCCGGAGACGACGCTCGATCCGAGCGAAGGTCCGCTCGGGCAACATCGAGATGCGCTCATGACGTTACGTGACGCGATCACGTCGGGGCGGATCGGGGTGAACGAGGCGAGCACGGGGTCGAAGAAGCGCGTGTCACTCGTGGGGTTCGCGCGTGTGCTGGAGAGTGAACCGATCTTCGAGGTGATCGGGCCGATGGCGGTGCGCTGAATCTTCAGAGCACGCGATCGAGATCGCCGTCGCCCCAGGCGTAGTACCAGCGGCGCGCGTCGAACACCGCGGGATCCATGCCCTCGCTCGCGTGCACCTGGAAGGGTTTGCCCTCGCGCGCGAAGAACCCGGCGCGTCCGAGGGTGCGCGCGTGCGGGCCGCGCTCGTTGAGCTGCGTCACGAGCGCGTCCGCGCCCGAGCTCGACGCGATGATCGAGAGCGCGTGACCAAAATCGTCCGGATGCGCGACGAGATCGACGAGGGCGACGCGCCCTCCCGCGCGTTCGAGCACGCAGAGGCCGAGCAGTTTGTCCCGGGAGAGGACGACGAAGGCGCGCTGCGCGCGGGCGGGGCTGTCGACGAAGCGCCACGCGTAATGGGCGGCGTCGCGCACGGGCGTGACGACGGTGTCGTCGACGGCGCGTTCGAAGATCCGATCGACGCGGGCGTCGCGTCCCTCGATCGGCACGAGGCGCGCGCCGCGAGCGACGAGGCGACCGAGCGGGCCGAGAAGGCTCTGCACGATGCGCGGCCGCGCGAAGCGGCGCACGTGGCAAACGACGCGCGCGCCGGCGCGTTCGAGGGCACGCAGGTTGTGCGGTTCGGGCGGGCCGAACATGACCTCGACACCGTCGGCGCGCATCATTTCGAGCGAGGCGCGGTGCATCGCGGTGGCGATGCCGCGACGTCGGGCCGAGGGGCGCACGTAGCCGTCGCCTCCGATCGAGCCGAGGCGCATGCGGCCGGCGATGAGCATGCGGCGCGGGAAGACCGAGGTGAGCCCGAGCGGCTCGCCGCTCCGTTCGTCGCGGGCGATCGCGGTCACCGCCCGCCCGTGCGGGTTCTGCTCGTAGAGCCAGGTGTACCTGCGCCCGACGTCCGACCCGGGCAGGTGCTCGGAGAGCAAATGCAGCACGAAGTCGCGGTGCCGTGCGTCGGCGCGTTCGATGAGAAAGCCTGGTGAAGTCGTCACGCCCGGACGCGGTGCAAAGCACGCGCCCGGCCGCCCGCGCTAGAGCACGTCGAACGGATACGCGCCATCGATGTAGGCGCGCCCGGCGATCGCCTTGCGCAGCTCGTCGTCGTTGCGCGCGAAGTCCGAGACGTTCTGCCGCAGGCGCTTGTGGGCCATGTTCAGGTAGAGCGAGCAGAGATCGATCTCGCGCCGCGCCCCGTCCTCGCCGCGCCGCTCGATCGCGCGCGTCGTGCGCGTGAGACACGCGGCCACGGCGAAGAGGTCCATCACCATGTCGGCGATGCGCAGCTGCGTGAACTGCATCTCGGCGATGTCGCGGCCATGCTTGCGCAGCACGTTCTCCGCCTGCACGGCGAGCTCGGAGACGTACTCCTCGAAGATCACGGCCTCGCGCCCGAGCAGCGGGTGCACGCGGGTCATGCGCTCTCTCCCGAGCGCGGCGCGCGCCTTGCGGAGCGCGAAATCGCTGAGCAAGCCGAAGCCCTTGATGGGCTCGCGCATGGCCTTCGCGACCTCGGCGAGCGCCTTGCCCGGCGCGGCCATGCCCGAGAGCGCGATGAAGCAGCGGAGGATCTCGTTCGTGCCCTCGAAGATGAGATTCACCCGCGAGTCGCGCAGGATCCGCTCGTACGGATACGCCTGCATGTAGCCGATGCCGGCGGCGATCTGGAGCGTCTCGTTGACCACGCCCCAGAGCGTCTCGGAGCCCTTCACCTTGCAGATCGCGCTCTCCAGCGAGTAGTCGGCGATCTTCGAGTCGACGAGGCCCGCCGTCAGGTACGTCATCGATTCGAGCGCGTACGTCTCGGCGAGCATGCGCGCGATCTTGTCCTTGATGAGGCCGAAGTCGCCGATGTTGCGGCCGAAGGCGCGCCGCTCCTCGACGCGCGCGATCGCCAGGCGGAGCAGCGTCTTGCAGATGCCGACGCAGCCCGAGGCGAGGCCGAGGCGCCCCGAGTTCAGGACCTCCATCGCGACCTTGAAGCCCTTGCCCACGTCGCCGACGACGTTCTCCCGGGGCACGCGCACGTTCTCCAGGAAGATCTCGGTCGTCGAGGAGCCGCGGATGCCGAGCTTGTGCTCGTTCGGGCCGCTCGTGACGCCCATGCCGCGCTCCACGATGAACGCGGTGATCTTCGGCTTCGCGCCCTCCTCGAGCGTGCTCGTGCGGGCGAAGACCGTGAACACGTCGGCAAAACCGCCGTTCGTGATCCAGATCTTCGAGCCGTTCAGCACGTAGGCCGCGCCGCCGTCGACCACCTCCGCGCGCGTCTTGATCGCCGCGGCGTCGGAGCCCGCGGAGGGCTCGGTGAGCGCGAAGGCCGCGATCGACTCACCCGTCGCGAGCTTCGGCAAATACCGTCGCTTCTGCTCGGGCGTGCCGAAGAGCAGGAGCGACTTGTAGCCGATCGACTGATGCGCCCCGAGCGTGACCGCGATCGAGGCATCCATGCCGCCGATCTCCTGCATCACGCGCGCGTAGGCCGCGGTGGAGAGACCAATGCCGCCGTACTCGGTCGGGATCTGCAGGCCGAACAGGCCGAGCGAGCGGAGGCCGTCCATCACCTCCTTCGGGATCTCCTGCTCGCGATCGATCTTCGCGCTGTCCACGTTCGCCGCGAAGAACCGGCGCACGCTGTCGAGGATGATCGACGTGTTCTGCCGCTCCTCGGAGGTCATCTCCGGGTACGGGAAGATCATGTCCTCGGCGATCACGCCGTGGAAAAGCGCCTTCGTGAAGCTTTGCTCGATCAGCGGGGGCACTTGCTTCTTGTAGCAAGTTTTCCCGCGAGGATCGCCGTCAGCTCGCGGACTCCTCGGTCGTCGCGGGCTTGCCCTCGCCCTTCGGTTCGGTCGATTTCGGGCCGTCCTTCGAGCTCTTGGGCTCGGGCAGCTCGGCGGGCGAGTGCACGACCGTGGGCGTCGCCTGCGCGCCGGTCACGATGGGCGTCTTCTCGGCCTCCTGCTTCGCGCTGTCGCGCTGCCACGGGTACTTGATGCGGCCGTGGTAGAGGTTCACGAGCGTCGTCGCCATGCGCGTCGTGATGATGCGCAGATCCTCGAGCGTGAGGCCCGACTCGTCGAGCTGGCCGCTCGAGAGCTTCGTGAAGATGACGCGCTGGATCATCTCCTCGAACTTCTTCTGCTCGGGCGGCCAGATCGTGCGGCTCGCGGCCTCGATGGAGTCGACGAGCATCAGGATCGCCGTCTCCTTCGTCTGCGGCTTCATGCCCGGGTAGCGGAAGTACTCCTGCGTCAGGCCACGCGGGTTCCCCTGCTCCTTGCACTTGTGCCAGAAAAACTCGACGACCTGCGTGCCGTGGTGCGTGTAGGCAAACTCGACGACGGGCTCGGGGATGCGGCCGTCGCGCAGGATCTTCGTGCCCATCACGACGTGCGCCATGATCGCGTCGGCCGAGACCTCCGGGTCGAGCTCCTCGTGCGGCGACTTCTCGCCGTGCGCGAGGTTCTCCACGAAGTACTTGGGCTGCACGGTCTTGCCGAGGTCGTGGTAGTACGCGCCGACCCGCGTGAGCAGCGCGTCGGCGCCGATCGCGCTCGCCGCGGCCTCGGCGAGGTTCGCCATCGCGCGCGCGTGCTCCCAGCTCCCCGGCGCCTCGGCCGACATCTTTCGCAAGAGCGGCTGTTCGAGGTCCGTGAGATCCATCAGTTTTTCGCGCGAAACATGGCCCATCGCGCGCTCAGCCGGATCGCGCAGCGCGCGCGCCAGGATGCCCGCGAGCATGCCGCCGCCGATGCAGCCGAGCACGTTCGAGCTCGTGCCGCGGAAGATGTCGGCGAGGAGGTTGAAGCGGCCCTCGTAGACGACGGTGAGCGCGATGAACACGACCGAGCCCGAGATGCCCGCGAGCGTGCCCGCGACGAGCATCTGCCGCGCGTGCTTGCGATCGAAGAAGAAGAGCGTGGCCGCGACGCCGCGCACGAGCAGCACCGACAGGAGGATGTTGTCGAAGCGCAGGAGCGAGGCCGCGACGAACGCGACGGCGAGGTCGACGAGGAAGGCCGTGCGCCTGTCGAAGGCGTGCGCGACCCAGAGCGGCAGCGCCGCCATCGGCACCCAGAACTCGGGCAGCGCCGTGAACAGGAGCATGCCCTTGGCGAGCGCGACGCTGCCCGCCATGAGGCTCAGGAGTCCGATCTGCGCGCGCAGGAGCCGCACGCGGTTCTGCCCGAAGCGCCGCAGGTACGCGGTGAGCATGAGGCAGACGATGAAATGGATGACGAACACCGAGACGAGCCGCGCCGTGGCCGGCGGCCTGCGCGTCGATTCGTAGGCGAAGGCGGCGCGGTGCTCGTCGTTGTCCTCGTGGAGGAGGGTGCCGCGCGGCACGATCACACGGGCGTGCTCGTACGCGAGACGGCCGGAGCGAGCGTCGCGGACGATACGCGGGCCGTAGGGAATGCGGAGCGTGACCGGCGCCGTCTCTCCGAGGCGTGGCGCCATGGAGGGCAGGTACAGCTCGAAGGTCCCGATGGCCGTGAACAGTGCCGCGAAAATCAGGCTCAGCACGAGGCCGGCCGTCGCCCCTGCTCGAACACGCGTGGCTAGCATCATTCGCTCGGGCCGCGGCGTGGCCTCGGCCGAATGCGGCCCGAGACGCCTCGGACACGCGGATCGGCCGACCGTAGCAGGCATTTCGCCGCGCGTCAGGGAGATCGCACGTGTCGCGCCACCCGAAGATCACGAACCTCGGGGCCGAGCCCGCACGGCGTCCGACTCGGCCTCGAAAAAGTCCAAGGATTTCGCGGATGGAGCGCGGCGTTTTTGCCGCACACCGTCGAAGATTGCCGGCCGGCTCGGAACTTGCTACGCACACACAATGTCGTCCCCGCTCCGCGCGCTTTTTTCGAGCCGACGGGGCGCGCTCGTCATGGGGGTTTGTAATCGGACCCCGGACTCTTTCTCGGATGGGGGACGATTCCTGGATGATGCGGCAGCCGTTGCGCATGTGCGGGGGCTCGTGATCGAAGGAGCGCACATCCTCGACATCGGCGCCGAGTCGACGCGGCCGGGTTCTTCCCCGATCGACGCGGCCGAGCAGATCCGGCGCATCGGCGGGCTGATCCGCGCGAGCGTGGAGCTCGGCGCGGTGGTCTCGATCGACACCACGCTGCCCGACGTCGCCGCGTGGGCCCTCGGCGAGGGCGCGCGCATCGTGAACACGGTCTCGCTCGAACCGGCGGCCGAGCTCGGCGCACTTTGCGCACACTTCGGCGCTTCGCTCGTCCTTATGCATTGCCGCGGATCGATGACCGACATGCGCGGCTTCTCGATGTACGACGACGCCGCTTACGGGGACGTCGTCGCGGACGTCGCGCGCGAGTGGACCGAAGCGGCCGAGCGGGCGCTCGCGAAGGGCCTCGCGCGCGAAGACCTCGTGCTCGATCCGGGGCTCGGGTTCGCGAAGAACGCGCGGCACTCGATCGAGCTCTGCGCGCGGCTCGACGAGCTCGCAAAGCTCGGCTTCCCGGTGCTCGTGGGGCCGAGCCGAAAGTCGTTCGTCGCGCGCGCGGCGTCGCCGGACGCGAGCGTGATCGCGCCGCCGGCAGAGCGGCTCGGCGGGACGATCGCCGCGGTGCTCGCGTGCGTGGCGCGCGGAGCTTCGATCGTGCGGGTGCACGACGTGAAAGAGGTGGTGCAAGCGCTCGCGGTCGCGGCGGCGATCGACGCGCGCCGGGGAGGGGACGCCTGAGCCATGCTCGACGGTCTGCTTCGCCTCTTCGCCGCGCGCCCGTTCCTGCAGATCCTGCGGGACTTCATCGACATCTTCATCGTCGCGTACGTCATCTACCGCGCGCTGCTCGTGATGCGCGGGACGCGCGCGATGCAGATGGGCATCGGGCTCTGCATCGTCTTTCTGCTCTACCTCGCGGCGAAGACGTTCGAGCTCGCCACGCTCCTGCACCTGCTCTCGTGGCTGCTCTCGTCGATCATCCTGATCGTCGTCGTCGTCTTCCAGAACGACATCCGCCGCGCGCTGATCCGCATGGGATCGAAGGCGTGGCTCGCCGGCGGGCGCGAACAGCAGTCGCGCGTCATCGACGAGGTCGTGGCGGCGGCGACGGAGCTCGCGCGCCATCGCATGGGCGCGATCATCGCGTTCGAGCAGGACGCGAACGTGCTCGAGTTCTGCAAGAGCGAGGGCATCGCCCTCGACTCGGTCGTGACGCGCGAGCTGCTCGTCAGCCTCTTCGTGCCGGAGTCGGTGAACAAGCTGCACGACGGCGCGGTGCTCATCCGCGACCTCAAGATCGCGCGCGCCGGCGTGTTCTTCCCGATGCCCGAGACGAAGGTGCTCGACGCGAGCCTCGGCTCTCGCCATCGCGCCGCGCTCGGCATCACGGAGGAGACCGACGCGGTCGTCGTCGTGGTGAGCGAGGAGCGCGGGACGATCAGCTTCTGCTTCAGCGGCAACATCGTGTCGAACCTCGACGGCCAGTCGCTCCGGCACGCGCTGCTCGGCCTCTTCGGGCGCTCGTCGCGCAAGAAGCAGAAGGCCGCCGCCGCGCGCAAGCCACCGTCCGCGTCGACGCCGGCTCCGCCGCAGCCCGTGCGCACGCCCCCGATCCCGGCGCCGGCTCCGGCCGTGCGCCCGTCGATCCCGACGCCCCCGTCGGTCGGCGCGACGCCGATGCCCGGCGCGCCGGTCCCGCCCGCCCCGCGCATGCCGCAGAGCGCGGCGATGCCGATGCGACCGGCCACGACCACGGAGATGCCGCCGGCCTCGGTCGCGGCGCCGACCTTGCGGCCGAACACGTTCGTGCCCACGGCGACCGTGCCGCCGCCGCCGCCGTCCTCGGATCCCGCGCCCACGGCCGCGGCCACGATGCCGCCGCCCGGTGTGGTCCCTGCGGGGCCGCAAGCCACGACGCCGCCGAGCACGCCTCCCAGTGCGCCCCCCGGTCCGCCTTCGAGCGCGCCGCCGGGCACGCAGCCCACCGCGCGCTCGGGTGAAGGCGCCGGCAGCCCCAGCCACGGTGACGACTCATGACGGCCAAGGACGGGCTTCGCGAGAGCGTCCGCGCGGCGCTGCTCGACAACATCGGGCTGAAGATCCTGTCGCTCCTCTGCGCGCTCGGGATCTACGCGTTCATCCACGGCGCCGAGAACGCGCAGCGCACGTTCTCGGTCAGCGTCGTGTCGATCATGCCGCCGGAGAGCGCGAACCGGCAGCTCATGACGCAGATCCCGAACGAGGTGAAGGTCACGCTGCGCGGCTCGCGCACGCAGCTCGACGACCTGCGCAGCGACGATCTCGGCACGCTCCAGCTCAACCTGCGCAGCGGGCGCGAGACGAACATCGACCTCAAGCCGAGCATGTTCCGCGTGCCCACGGGCGTGCAGATCGAGGAGGTGCAGCCGCCCTCGATCGAGCTCCGCTGGGACGACGTCGTCCAGCGCGAGATCCCCGTGCAGATCGCGCGCACGGGCGAACCCGCGCAGACGTTCGCGGTGAAGGGCGTGATCGGCTCCGAGCCCAAGGCCGTGCAGGCGCGCGGCCCTCGCTCGATCGTCGACGTCATGCAGTACGCACGCGCGGCGCCGTTCGACGTGACGGGTTTGACCGAGGGCGTCTACCGTCGGCCGCTGCCGCTCGACAAGCCGCCGAAGCTCGTGAACTACGACGTCGAGAGTGTGATCGCGACGGTCGAGATCGCGCGTGAGCTCGCAAAGAAGGAGTTCGCGAACCTGCGCGTGGAGGTCGTGGGCCTGCCGCGCGCCCAGACGACACCGCCGACGGTGAAGGTGCGCCTCGTCGGATCGAACGAAGATGTGAACGCGGTCTCGCCCGAGTCGCTCGTGCCACGCGTGGAGCCGAAGAGCTCCGGCGCCGACGTGAGCAAGCCGGGCAGCGCGTACCTCGACGTGCTGCTCGAGGTGCCGCACGTGAAGGTCGTGGTCGATCCGCCGAAGGTTCTCGTGAAGTGGTGAAAGTCAGCGCTCGGGGATCTTGATCTCCCCGCGGATCACGCGCTGCGCGAGCGCCTCGACCTTCTGCTTCGTGTCCTCGGGGATGCCCGCGGCGTGTGGCCCTTCGTCGACGTAGCCGACGGCGTCCTCGGCGAGGCCGAACGTGCGTAGCCCCGCCTGGAAGCGGCCCTCGGCCACGTCGCGGATCGTGTCGAAGACGGCGACGTCGCCGCGCTTGATCATGCTCGTCAGCACGGTGCCGGGCATCTCGTCGTGCTGATCGGTATCCACGCCGATCGCCTTCACGCCCATGTCGCGCGCCGCCTCGAAGACGCCGTGCCCCGTCGTTCCGGCCGCGTGGTAGACGATGTCCGCGCCCGCGGCGATTTCGCTGTTCGCGAGCGCCTTGCCTTTCACCGGATCGCGGAACGCATCGGGGGTCGTCCCCGCGAACCCCGCGTGCACCTCGCAGCGCGGACAAACCTCGTGCACGCCGGCGCGGTAGCCCGCCTCGAACTTGCGGATGAGCGGGATGTCCATGCCGCCGACGAACCCCACGTGGCCCGTCTTCGACATGAGCCCCGCGACCGCGCCGACGAGGAACGAGCCTTCTTCCTCGCGGAACCGAAGACCCGCGATGTTCGGCGGCATCACGCCCTCCATCGGCGGCGCGTAGTCGATGCAGGCGAAGCGCGTGCTCGGGAAATCACGCGCGACCACGTTCACGTCGGTCGAGAAGATGAACCCCACGCCGATCACGAGGTCGAAGCCACGCGCCGCGAAGAGGCGCATCGCTGCCTCGCGATCCTCTGCGCCGCTCGGCTCGAGCACCTCCGTCGTCACACCGAGCTCGCGCGCCGCGCGCGACAGGCCCTCGTACGCCGCGTCGTTGAAGCTCTTGTCGCCACGCCCGCCGACGTCGAACACGAGGCCCACGCGCACGTTCGCGTGTGGCCCTTCCGGGAGCGGCTCCTCTGCGCGCGCCGGAAGGAGCGTCGACGCGGCCGCCGCGAGCGAGACGACGAGCGTGACCACGGCGAGCTTCGATGCGGCAGGGGTGCTCCTTTCGGCCATGGAGCGAGGCTAGCGCAGCGCCACGCTCGATGGAGCGGCGCGCCCGCGGTATAGTTCGCGCCTCGATGCGTCCGGCCGTCCTGCTCGTCCTCGCCGCGCTCGCGTTCGCCGCGCCCGCCGGCGCCCAGACCGAGACGAAGCCCGCGCTGCTTGATCGTGTGGTCGTCCGCTGGCATGCGCCCGAGACGGGCGGTGTCACGCGTCCGCAGTTCGTTTACGAGCGCGAGCTCGCGTTCGAAGCGCGCCTCGAGGCCCTGGCCGATCCGGATCCGGATCCCGCTCCGTTCACGGATCGTCACGTACGCGCGGCGCTCGATCGCCATATCGCCGAGACGCTCCTCGCGAGCTTGCCCGTCCTGCCTGCGCCCGACGCGACCGAGATCGCGAGCCGCGCCGAGTCCGCGCGCGCGGTGCTCGAGCAACGCGTGAAGGGACGGGACAAGCTCATCGCCGCGGCGAAGGCTGAAGGGATCGGCTCGGACGAGATCGACGCGCTCCTGCGACGCCAGGCTCGCGCGAGCCTCTATCTCGACCGCATGGTCGCGCCGATGCTCGCGCCGAGCGACCCCGAGCTCCGCGCGCTCTTGCGCACGGGCACGACGCCGTTCACGGGTCGTCCGTACGAACAGGTTTCGGTCGCGCTCGGTCGGTGGGTCGTTTCGCAGCGGCTCGGCGAAGCGATCGCGAGTTACTTCCAGACCGCGCGCTCGCGCGTCACGGTCACGATCGTTCGCTCGCGCTAGCGCGCGTCAGGACGAAGCGGAGCGCACTTCGCCGCCGACGATCTCTTGCGAGGCGGGAGCGGGCTCTTCCTCGGTGTGCGCGTGGCTGCCCTCGTAATGATGGGCGAACGAGCGCGCGGCGCGACGTGCCTTCAAGAACTCCGCGAAGGCCGTGAGCGTGTCGAGGTCGCGCGGCCCGAGGGCGTCGGCGATGTCGCGAAGATTCTTTCGCAGCGTCTCGACGCTCTTGCCGCGGCGCAGCTCGCGCGGCGGTTCTTCGCGGATCTCGCGCGTGCTCGGGACGGGCGCGGCCGCGGCGGCGGTGTCCGCGGGCTGTCCTTCTGCGCGGGAAGGCGGCTGCTCGGGCACCCACACGGGGCGTGCGATCGGGTTCAGCGCGTGCGCGTTGAGCCACGCTTCCATGAAGATGCGGAGACGCTCGCTGCGGAACGAGAACCAGCGCTCGCGCTCCGGGCCGTAGCTCATCAGCACGTCCTTGAAGCGGCGGAAGGCGCCTTTTCCGTCGATCGCCTGCGTCAGCTTTCCCTGCAGCTCCGGGTCCTCCACCATCGGGATGAACCGCTCCATCCAGCGATACTGCTCGCGGGAGCTCACCGGATCGATGCGGAGGTAGTTCGCGTCGGCCGCGATGCGTGCGTGCATCTGCGGGTCCGCGACTCCGTCGACGACACGGAGGACATCACCTGTCACGAGGTGAAGGTAAGAGTGAACCTCGGGCGCGTTGTTCTCGAACGCGTCCTCCAGCGCCTCCCAATCGATCGGGATGTCCCGGTAGACCACCCCCGAGGTGGAAGGATTTTCAGGCTTCGGCATTTCCTCCTCATCGAGCGACACGACCCGACGTGTGGCGGGCCGGCCGGGCCTCTGCAGGGGAACCAAGTGAGAACGGGAGCTCTCCGTTGACATAGAATTTTACGCTCTGTGAGGTCGCTTTGGGGTGAACTCTCGCAACATAGTGCCTGTTCCCCAGGCCGGAAGCTCGGCCATCTCCGTGGGATGGGCCCCCCCAAGACCGGTTCGTCTCGGGCGTCGGGTGTGCCGGCTTGCCAAGCGTCCCACGTCTTGTTCCCAGAATACAGCGAGGTAGCAGGTTCGCGCCGGAAATGCTCGTCCAGCGAGCGGACGGGCGTGTCCGGCCGGAGTCCGTCTGTCCCGGGCGGCGGATCCAGGGCGTCAAGTGCGCGACGACCGGGTGCGGGCGATGGCGTCGGCCCAGCGGGCGAGATGGGCGTTTCGATCGGTGTCGGACATGCCGACCTCGAATGTCCGCTCGACCCGGGACATCCGGGCGGCGTCGCGCACGCCGTTGAAGAGGCCGGCGCCGACGCCGGCGAGCATGGCGGCGCCGCGGGCGGTCGATTCGAGCTCGATCGGGCGCTCGATCGTGATGGCCGCCGTGTCGGCCTGGTACTGCATGAGCAGGTCGTTGTTCGCGGCGCCGCCGTCGACGCGCATGCGGCCGAGGGGTTTGCCGAGGTCGTCGCACATGGCCCGGAGCAGGTCCGTCACTTCGAGCGCGATGCCTTCGAGCGTCGCGCGCGCGAGGTGCGCCTTCGTGGTGCCGCGCGTGATGCCGTGGATGATGCCGCGCGCGTCCGGATCCCAGTACGGCGCGCCGAGGCCGGAGAGCGCGGGCACGAACGTCACGCCTTCGCTCGACGGGACGCTCGCGGCGAGCGGCTCGATCTCGGCCGCGCTGCGGATGATGCCGAGCCCGTCGCGGAGCCACTGCACGGCCGCGCCCGCGATGAACGCGCTGCCTTCGAGCGCGAAGACGACTTCGCTTCCGACCTTCCAGCCCACGGTCGTGAGCAGCCCGAAGCGGCTCGCGATCGGCTGCGCGCCCGTGTTGACGAGCACGAAGGCGCCCGTGCCGTACGTGCATTTCGCGTCGCCCGTATCGAAGCACGCCTGGCCGAAGAGCGCGGCTTGTTGATCGCCCGCGATGCCCGTGATCGGCACGCCGTCGGGCAGGTGCGGGAAACCAAGCGTCTTCGCGATGAGCCCGGCCGAGTCGACGATCTTCGGCAGAACGCTGCGCGGGGCGCGGAAGAGCTCGAGCATCGCCGGGTCCCAGTCGAGCGTCGCGAGGCTCATGAGCAGCGTGCGCGAGGCGTTCGTCACGTCGGTCGCGTGCACGGGCGAGCCGCCCATCGCGCCGCCGGACAGGCGCCAGACGAGGTAGCTGTCGACCGTGCCGAACGCGAGCTCGCCGCGCTCGGCACGCTCGCGGGCGCCGTCGACGTTGTCGAGCAGCCACGTGAGCTTCGTGCCGCTGAAGTACGGATCGAGCACGAGGCCGGTCGTGCGTTTGACCGCGGGCTCGTGGCCGCCTTCGCGCAGCTTCGCGCACGCATCTGCGGTGCGCCGGTCTTGCCAGACGATCGCGCGGTGGATGGGCTTGTCGGTCGCGCGTTGCCAGACGAGCGTGGTCTCGCGCTGGTTCGTGATGCCGACGGCGGCGATGCGATCCCCTCTGACGCCGGCCGAGGCGAGCGCGGCCTCTACCGATTCGAGCACGCTTTGCCAGATGTCCTCGGGTTCGTGCTCGACGAGGCCGGGGCGCGGAAAGTGCTGGGGGAATTCGCGCGTCGCGCGTCCGCGGGTCGTCCCTGCCGTGTCGAGCACGAGCGAGGTCGTCCCGGTCGTCCCTTGATCGATCGCGAGCAGAAGGTCGGCGGCCATGGTTTCGGGCCTAGCCTGGCGGCCGCGCCGGGGGAAGGACGATCGGCGCGTCGAACCCCTCGCTTAATGTCACGAGAAGGAATACACTTCTGCCCGTACCGGTTCGGCGGCCGTCTGCATTCGTGTGGGCAGGGCCTCCCGTGGTTCTCGGAATGCAAGCGCAACGGCTCACCTGATGGCTCGACTGATCCTGCAGACCGCCGAAGGGCAGCAGGCCATCGAGCTGCGGCCCGTGAACTCGTTGGGGCGCCACCCCAACAACTCGATCCAGCTGCTCGACAAGATCGTCTCCAAGGAGCACTGCATCATCGAGCTCCGCGGGACGCAGTTTTACCTGCGTGATCTGGGCAGCCTGAACGGGACGTTCATCAACAACGAGCGGGTCCGCGGCGAGGCTCCCCTGAAGCACGGCGACGAGATCGCCCTCGGATCGACGCGCGGCCGCTTCGACGACACGCCCGTCGCAGGCGTGGCCGCTGGTCCGCCGCCCGTTCCGGCTCCGCCGCCGCAGCCGCAAGCGTGGGCCGCGACGCCCGGGCCCGCGCCCGTCGCGCCTTCGCCCCTTGCGCAGTCGGCGCACGTCCTGCCTGCCGTGCCCGCCGTCCCCGCGAACCGGCCGCCGCCCGGTGCGTTCGCGCCGCCGCCGATGCCACCGCGCCCTCCGCCGCCGCAAGCTGGGCACGCGCAGCCGCATCCGGGTGTTGCGCCGCGACCGCAGGGGCCTGGGCTGCCGGCGCCAAACCCGGCGCTCGGCATCCCGAACGCGAACCCCAACATGACGATGATGGGGAAGGGCTCGGGCGCGCACACGTTCATCACGGGCCCGCACTCGTACGTCGCGCAGGGCACGCGCATCGACCTGAACGATCAAGCGCGCCAGATCGGCACGCAGATCGCCGCGGTGGAGAAGGGGTTCTTGCCCTTCGACCGCCTCGCGAACGATCACAACCAGCTCCGCGCCGACTACGAGCGTCTGCGCCTCTCGCACGAGCTCGCGCGCGACATCGCCTCCGAGCGCGACACGTCGAAGCTGCTCGACAAGGTCCTCGCGAGCATCATCAAGTTCATCAAGGCCGACCGCGGCGTCATCTTCCTCCGCGACGACCAGAACGGCGAGCTCATGCCGCGCGCCTCGCAGCGCCGCGACGGCACCACGGCGCCGATCAGCGTCTCGTCGACGATCCTGAACCACGTGGTCAAGGAGCGCGCGGCCGTCCTCACGCACGACGCGGCCATGGACTTCGCCGCCTCCAAGGGCAAGAGCATGATCCTGAACCGGATCAGCTCGGCCATCGTCGTGCCGCTCGTCGCGCCGAACAACACGCAGGACGTGCTCGGCGTGCTCTGGCTCGACTCGGAGACGCTCGCGCAGTTCCAGCCGAAGGACCTCGAGCTCGTGGTGGCCGTGGCCCACCAGGCCTCGATGTTCATCGAGATCAACATCCTCGGAAAGAAGATCGAGAACGAGATCATCGCCCGCGAGCGCTTCTCGCGGCTGCTCTCGCCGAACATCGCCGAGCGCGTGATGAGCGGCCAGCTCGAGGTGCGCCTCGGCGGTCAGCGCGTCGAGGAGTGCACGGTCTTCAACAGCGACATCCGCGGCTTCACCGCGATGAGCGAGAACACCCCGCCCGAAGAGCTCGTCGACATGCTGAACGAGTACTTCGAGCTCATGGTGGACACGATCTTCAAGTACGAGGGCACGCTCGACAAATTCATGGGCGACGGGATCATGGCCATCTGGGGCGCGCCCGTGATCCACCCCGACGACGCGATCCGCAGCGTGCAATGCGCGCTGGAGATGGGCGAGGTGCTCGGCGACTTCAACCGAAGGCGCCTGCAGCGCGACCTCGCGCCGCTCGCGATCGGCATCGGCATCCATACGGGCCCGCTCGTCGCGGGCTACATCGGGAGCTCGAAAGCGCTCTCGTACACCGTCATCGGCGACACGGCGAACACGTCGGCGCGGCTCTGCTCGGTCGCGCTGGCGGGGCAGATCGTGGTCAGCGAGATGACGCACGACAGGCTCGCGGGGCGCTTCGAAACGGAGGAGCTCCCGTCGGCCAAGGTGAAGGGCAAGGAGAAGCCGCTGCGCGTGTTCAACGTGATCCGCGCGGCGACGTCGGTGCAGGTCCCCGCGAACATCGTCGCGGAACCGACGATCTCGGAGTGACCACGGGCTGCCATGTTCGTGCTGCCGTTCGAGAAGCCGATCGCAGACCTCGTCGAGAAGGTGAGGGCGTTGCGCGCGCTCGCCGCCTCCGATCGCAGGTTCGAACCCGAGCTCCAGCGCCTCGAAGAGAAGACCTCGCGCCTCGCGCGCGAGATCTTCGCGGACCTCACGCCGATCCAGAAGGTCCAGCTCTCGCGCCACGCGAACCGGCCCTACACGCTCGACTACGTGAAGCGGCTGTTCACCGGATGGGTTGAGCTCAAAGGAGATCGGCGCTTCGCCGACGATCAGGCGATCGTCGCGGGGCTCGCGACGTACCACGGCCGCAGCGTCGTCGTGGTCGGTCAGCAGAAGGGGCGCGGCACGAAGGAGAACGTGAAGCGCAACTTCGGCATGCCCAACCCCGAGGGCTACCGGAAGGCGATTCGCATGTACGAGCTCGCCGACAAGTTCGGCCTGCCCGTGCTCACGTTCATCGACACGCCCGGCGCGTATCCCGGCATCGGCGCCGAGGAGCGCGGGCAGAGCGAGGCCATCGGCGCGGCGCTCGCGGCCATGGCGAGGGCGCGCGTGCCGATCGTCGCGACGATCATCGGCGAAGGTGGGTCGGGCGGCGCGCTCGCGCTCGGCGTGGCGAATCGCGTGATCATGATGGAGTTCGGTTGCTACTCGGTCATCACGCCCGAGGGGTGCGCGGCGATCCTGTGGAACGACGGCGCGCGCGCGGATGAGGCCGCGGCGCAGCTCAAGATCACGGCGCCGGAGCTGCTCCAGCTCGGCGTGGTCGACATCGTCGTGGAGGAGCCGACGGGTGGTGCGCATCAAGACCACGACGAGGCTGCGCGGATGCTCGACCTGACCTTGTGGCAGACGCTCACCTCGCTCGACGGTCTCTCGGGCGACGAGCTCGTCGACGATCGGTACCGTCGCTTCCGCGCGCTCGGGTCTTTCCTCGCCTGACCTTTCCCGGACAGCGGGCCGGCGCTATACGCGGCGGATGCGTTTCGATTGGGAGCGGCCGTGACCGTACCCGTCGCTCTCGTCGGCTGCGGCGCGTGGGGCGAGAACCTGCTCCGGGTGCTCTGCGAGAGCCCGCGGGCCGAGCTCGTCGCGGTCGCCGACACGAGCGCGGCGCGGCGTGAGGTCGCGCGCGTGAAGGCGCCCTCCGCGGCGATCGTCGAGAGCCTGGAGGAGGCGATCGGGCTCGGCGCGCGTGCCGTGGTGATCGCCACGCCGCCGCGCTCGCATGCGTCGCTCGTGCTGACGGCGCTCGATGCGGGGCTCGACGTGCTCGTCGAGAAGCCGCTCGCGGTCTCGGCGGCGGATGCGGAGCGATGCACGCTTCGCGCGGCGTCGCTCGGTCGCGTGGCGATGGTGGGGCACCTTTTGCGGTATCACCCGGCGGTCGAGCGGCTCGTCGCGATGGTGCACGACGGCGCGCTCGGCACGGTCCGACACTTCGCGGCGTCGCGGCTCTCCATTCGTGGGGATCGATCGGTGCCGGCGCTCTGGTCGCTCGGGCCGCACGATCTCTCGATCGTGCATGCGATCGAGCCGCTCCGGATCGAGGCGCTCGAGGTTACGAGCGGTCCGGAGGGGGATCCGGTCGTGCTCGGCTTGCGGCTCGCGACCGGGTTTGCCGCGCGGATCGAGCTTTCCCGCGTGCATGCGACGAAGGAGCGGCGGATCGTGGTCGTGGGCTCATCCGCCGTGGCGATGCTCGACGACGTGCGCGCGCCGGATCGCATTTTTCTCTCCCGTCCACCTTTGCGGAGTGACGGACTCTTCGAGGGGCCGACCGAGGAGATCCGCGTCCCGTGGCGCGAGCCGATGGCCGTGGAGATCGATCACTTCCTGCATTGCGTGGAGGAGCGCCGCGCGCCGCGCACGCCGTTCGAGGAGGGCGCGGTCGTCGTGCGTGCGCTCGGGCAGGCGGAGCGGGTGCTCAGGCCGGCCTCGCTTCGAGCCGAAGGATCGTGATCTCCGGCGCTGCGCCGAGGCGCACCGGCGGCCCCGTCGTGCCGAGCCCCGGGCTCACGTAAAGCCACGCGTCGCCCTCGCGGTACAGGTCCGCGTGATAGCGATACACGCGGGCGGACAGATTGTACCGCCTCGTAAGAAACGGCACGCCGACCTGTCCCCAGTGCGTGTGGCCCGACAGCACGAGCGACGCGCCCCGTGCGGATAGATCCGGGAAGAGCTGCGGATCGTGGGCCAGCACGACGAGCGGCGCGCCGTGATCGTGGCCGTCGAGCGCGCGGCGCACGTTCGCGCGGCGTGACCAGGTGTCGTCGACGCCTGCGATCGTGAGGCGCTCGCCGCCGCGCTCGATGGCCGTGCGTTCGTTCCGCAAGACGCCGATGCCGGCCTCGCGCAGCTTCCCCACGAGCGCCTCGCCGTCGCCGAAGTAGTCGTGGTTGCCCATCACGGCGATCACCCCGTCGCGGCTCTTCATCGAGCGCGCGAGATCGGCGATCTCGCCGTGGAACGCGTTGCCGCTCGTCACGTAATCGCCCGTGAGCGCGACGAGGTCGACATCGAGCGCGCGCACGGTCTCCGCCCAGCGATCGGCGTGCTCGCGTGGGCAGAGCGCGCCGATGTGCAGGTCCGACAGGTGCGCGATGCGGTAGCCGTCGAAGGCGGCCGGCAGACCGCGGATGGGCACGTCGATCGTGCGCACGCGGACCCAGCGACGCCGCACGAACACGCCCCAGCCGGCGAGCGCGAGCCCGACCGCGTACGCCACGATCGCGAGCGAGCCCGACGTCGGCACGAGCGTCGCCGGCACGACGAAGCTCGCGAGCATCGCGAGGGCGAGGCCGACGAGCCAGAGCGGCAGCGCGGCGACGAGCGCGCACCAGTGCGCGTAATACGGCTCCTCGACGAGCAGCCGCTGCAGGCGTGGGACCGGACGATCGGCCGACGCGAGCTTGATCCGTCCGCGAAACGCATAAGCGGAGAGCGCGCAGAGCGCGAGCGCGACGAACCACGGCGCGGGGACGCCGAGACGCACGAAGATCGCGTGGACCGCCACGGCGAACGTCACGTGCAGCGCGATCGTCACGGCAAAGAGGACGGTCCAGAACCTTCGCATCACCCTCGGGGTCGGCAGGAAAATGGCTGCTTTACGTCGACCGAAGCTTCATGCTAGCGCGCGGGTCCCAAGATCACAGGGAGCAGGCACGATGAGCGATCCGAGGATCGAACCCACGATGGTCAAAGCACCGCATGGCGCGCGGACCATGGAGATCGAGTGGGCCGACGGGCACAAGAGCGTGCTTCCGCACGAGATCCTGCGCGGATACTGCCCTTGCGCGGTCTGCCAGGGGCACGGCGGCACCATCCATTTCGTGCCCGGCGGCGACCTCAGCCTTCGCGAGATCCAGCAGGTCGGCAACTACGCCCTGCAGTTCACCTGGGGCGACCAGCACGACACGGGCATCTACTCGTTCCGCTACCTCCGCTCGCTTTGCCAGTGCGACGCGTGCAAACCGACGTTCAGCCCAGGATCGGTTCCGTGAACGAAAAAACCAAGCCCACGAAGAAGAAGCCGGCCGCGGGGCCGAAGCCGGCGAGCGCGCCGCCGGAAGGCAAAAAGAAGGCGCTCGATCCCAAGCAGATCGTGCATGCGCAGTTCCTCGCCGCGGCCGCGCCGGGCTCGTCGCTCCCGGCCCCGACGATGGCCGAGATCGCCTTCGCAGGTCGATCGAACGTCGGCAAGTCGAGCCTCATCAACACGCTCGTCGAGCGCAAGGGCCTCGTGCGCACGGGTGCGACGCCTGGCGTCACGCGGCAGATCAACCTCTTCGAGGCGCGCGCCAGGGACGGCGCGATGTTTCACCTCATCGACCTGCCCGGCTACGGCTACGCCAAACGATCGAAGGCCGAACGGACGGCGTGGGGGGACCTCATCGAGGGGTACCTGAAGGGCCGCATTACGCTCGCGGCCCTGGTCATCCTGGTCGACGTGCGTCGCGGCCTGGAGGAGGACGACCTCGAGCTCATCCAGTTCGTGGAGGAGGCACGGGACGTCCAGCGCCGGCCGGTGGAGATCGTCATCGTCGCCACGAAGGTCGACAAGATCGGGCGTTCGGCGAGCCGCAGCGCGACGGCGGCGATGGCGAAGAGCACCGGGCGCAAGGTGATCAATTTCTCCTCGGTCACGGGCGAGGGCCGCGCCGAGCTGTGGGCGCTCTTGCGCAAGGTCACGCTCGGCACGCCCGAGGCGACGTCCATCCCGAAGAACGCGGAGCCGGAGCCTTCTTGACGGCGTGCCCATCCTTGGGACGCATGCCCAGAAGCACGGGAGCGTACGGCGATGCGCACCGTAAATCGGTTGACGTTCGGCCAGTGTGCACCTTTCGTTAGGTGGCCATGACGGCGGGTGGGCGCCAGAGCCGGGCGGAGCGGGACGCGCTGGACGCGCGTGCCATGCGCCGCATCTGTGATGGGGACGACGACGCCATCGCGGAGATCTACGATCGCCACGCGAGCGTCGCGTACGGCCTCGCGCTCAAGATCGTGCGGGATGCGCTCGAGGCCGAGGACGTCGTGCACGACGCGTTCGTCGCGATCGTCGAGCGCGCCGATCAGTACCGCGCCGAGCGAGGCACGGTGGTCGCGTGGCTCGTCACCACGGTGCGAAACCTGGCCCTCGATCGCGCGCGGCGACGCACGCGCAGGGCGCAGATCACGGACGAGGAGCTCCGGCACGAGCCGATCGAGCCGGTGATCGATCCCGAGTCGACCTCGGTGCTCGATCTCGAACGTCGCGCGGTGCGCGCCGCGCTCGTCGGTTTGCCCGCGGCGCAACGCGCGACCTTGGAGACGGCGTTTTTCGAAGGGCTCAGTTATCCCGAGATCGCCGAGCGTGACGGCGTGCCGCTCGGCACCGTGAAGTCCCGCGCGGCGCGCGCCCTCTCGGCGCTGCGCGTGGCCCTCGAAGGGCCGCTCGACATGCAAGGCGTGGGAACCAGCGGCGAGGACGAGTGATCCCGCCGGCCTCGCGCCGTTGCTTCGTCAGCGCCGCCTCTGCGCCCCCAGCGCGAACGTGATCCCCCGGGCCAGCGTGCTCAGCGTCCGCATCTCGCCCACGTCGAGCTCGACCATCTTGCGCGCCACCTCGGCCCGCACGCCCGTCAGGAGCACCTCCGCGCCGAGCAGCCGTGCTCCGCGCACCGCCTCGCAGAGCAGCTCCAGCACCGCGTGATCCACGGCGCGCAGACCCGTGAGATCGATGATCGCGAACCGTGCCGCGCGGGACGACACCGCGGCGAGCAGCGCGTCGACGATCCTCCCGGCGCGCCGTTTGTCCACCGAGCCGATGAGCGGCATCACGAGCACGCCCTCGGCGACGGGCAGGAGTGGCGTTTCGAGCTCTTCGAGCATCGACTCCTGCGCGCGGATGATCTCCTCCTGCATCCGCGCCCGCTCCGACTCGGCGAGCTTGCGCATCGTCACGTCGCGGTCCACGCCGCGATATCCGCAGTAGGTGCCGGCCTCGTCGAAGAGCGGCACCCCGCTCGTCTCCAGCACCACGTGCCGGCCGTCCTTGTGCCGGTTCACGTTTTCGAGGTCCTTGAACGGCGCGCGCGCCGCGAGGATCGGGCGGAGGAGGGCGCCCACGCGGGCGGCCTCTTCGGGCGGCATGAAGTCGAGCGGCGTCTTTCCGAGCGCCTCCTCCGGCTCGTAGCCCAGGAAATCGCGGATTCGCTGGCTCACGAACGTGTAGACCCCGTTCGTGTCGACCTCCCAGATCCAGTCGTTCGTCACCTCGACCAGCATGGCCAGGCGGCGCTGGTCCTCGCGTAGCCGCCGGTTTTCCTCACGCAGCCTGGTTATTTCCCCCGCCGTCTCGTCGACCAAGAATGCGACGCCGGTGTCCGTCGACATCCGCTGATGCTGACACGCCCGCCCGCTCCTCGCCTCGACGGCGCCCTGCTCTTGCCCGCTCGATTGCGGGGCCCGACGAACGGGGCTGGCGCCTTCCGAGGCGCGCGACATTCTCCGGACAGCCATGCCCGCGTATGCCGGTCCGCTCACGCCCGTCGAGGCGCCCCTCGTGCCGCTCGGCCTCGTGCCGCTCGTGCCTCTCTTCGCCGCGATCGTCGTGGCCCTCTTCGGCGCGCGGATGGGACGACGCCGGGCGACGCACCTCGGCCTCGGCGCGACGCTGCTCGCGCTCGCGCTCGCCCTCGTCGACACGGCGCGCCTCGCCTCGCTCGATCCTGCGCGCCGCGCGTTCTTCGACGTGTCTTTCCGCCTCGTGCGTATCGGCTCGCTCGACGCGAATGCCTCGTTCGTCCTCGACCCGCTCGGCGCGGGTTTTCTCCTCGTCGCGCTCCTCGTCGTCGCGATCACGCACGTCTCCGCGCGCAAGCTCATCGAAGACGATCGCGCGGCGATTCGTTTCGCCGCCACAGCGTCCCTCTTTGCGTCCGGCCTCTCGCTCGTCGCGCTCGCGGCCGATGCGATCGTGTGGCTCTTCGGCTGGGCTGCCGTCGTCCTCGCGACGGGCCTCTTCATCGTGGGAGGCAAGGCCTCGCAGGCCTCCGCATCCGCGGGCATGCGCGCGGGCGTCGTCGCGAGCCTCGGCGGCGCCGCGATCGTCTCTGGCCTCGTCTTCCTCTTCTGGGGCCTTGGCGGCGCGTGGCTCGACGAGGGCCATTTCCTCGCGGATTTCCGCGCGCGGTTCGTCCCCGTGTATGCCGAGGGTCGCATCCCCGCCGAAGAGATGCTCGCCGAGGACGTCGAGCGTCCGCGTGGCGAGCGCGACGTGAAGATCATCGCCGAGCGCGCGGAGAAGCGCGGAACCCTCACGTTCACGAGCCACCCGGGCGCGCGTGTGTACCTTGGCGTCTCGGATCGCGCGCAGCTCGCGCAGAACCCTGCGCCCTTCGCGGTTGCGCCCTTCGTGCGCCGGGACATCGCCGCGGGCACGTATTCGGTCGTCATCGTGCCGGGCGGCGGCGCCACGGTCACGGGAGATGGCCTGGAGGCCGCCTGGATCGAGGGCCTCGTCGTCCCCGAGGGCGAAGACGTTCGAATCGCGCCGCTCGGCCCCACGGTCGCGTTTCGTGAGATCCACGATCAGCTCGTGATCCGTGACGCGGAGGGACGGCAGTCCGTGGCTCGTGCGCTCGCCGGAAAGCTCGGCGCTGGATCGATCGGCCTCGTCACGCTCGCGTGCCTCCTGCTCTTCTTCGGCGCGGCCGCGACGAGCGCGACCTTTCCCTTCTCCGGCTGGCTCCCGAGCGCCGCGTCGTCTCTCTCTCCGCCTGTGCTCGCGCTCGTGCTCGGCCTCGCGCTCGCGCCAGGACCGCTCCTCCTCGTTCGATTCTCCGACCTCTTCACGCTGAGCCCCACGGCCTCGAGTGTCGTCACCGTCTTCGGCGTGGTCTCGACCGCGCTCGCGGCGCTTCGTGCCGCGCTCGAACACAGGCACCCGCATCGTTTCGTCTTCGTAACGATTGCCGCCGTCGGCCTCGCCTTCATCGCGATCGGCCTCGACGAGCCTGCCTTCGCCGTTGTCCTCGTCTCGCTCCACGCGCTCGTGCGCGCGGCGACCTGCCTGCGAACACCCGAGCAACGCGAGAAACGACCCGCGAAAAACCTCTCCTTCCCCGGTGCGCGCGCCCTCCTCGACGGCCCCGGCGCAAAACTCGGCGAGGCCCTCTTCGAAGCAGCCAACACGATCGCGCGTGCCGCCTCGAAGCTCGTCTCCACGATCGACGACCTCGTCCTCGGCCTCCCGGCGCGCCTCTTCGAGCGCCTCTTCTCCCTCTTCGCCGCGCTCGTCATCCTCGGCCTCGCGGCTCCCGCCTTCGCCGACGAACCTGCGGGCCGTGCCGCCCTTCGCCCCGAGTTCGGCGGCGATCACGTCGAGCTCTCCCTCTCGCCCGACGGCGAGCACATGACCGGCGCGTTTTTCATTCGCAACGAAGGCCCCGGCCCGCTCGAGCTCTCGCGCGTCGACGCCCGCACCTCCGCCACGGATCCGCTCCTCCCGCCCGGCATCACCGTCACCGTCGAAGGCTCCCGCGCGGTCACCCGCATCCCGCCCGGCCAGGAGCGACGCGTCACCATCCGATGGCGCTACGAGGCCGCCCGCGCCCGCGAGCTCTACGGCCAGGTCCTCGTCGAATCGAACAGCCTGAGCGACGGCGGCGAACCCGGCCGCCCCCTCGCCATCGCCATCCACGCGGAACGACCGCTCGGCCTCGGCTTCCTCGGCAAGAACCCGCTCTCCATTGTCGTCTTCTTCCCGCTCCTCGGCACGCTCCTCGCGCTCCTCCTCCGCGTCACGCGACGTGATCACCCGCGCGTCCTCGCCACGACGAGCGCCCTCGTCCACGGCTCGCTCCTCGTCTTCGTCGCCTGGCTCTGCGTTCGCTTCGACCGCGCCTTCAGCCGCGCCGACGGCAACGACGGCTTCCAGTTCCTCGAACGTGCCCGCCTCCTCCCATCGCTCGGCGTCGAATACTTCCTCGGCGTCGACGGCATCTCGCTCGCGCTCGTCGCGGCGGCCGTCCTCCTCGCATTCGTCGCCTCGATCGCGAGTGCCACCTTGCGCGACCGCGCGGCCACCTACCACGCCCTCGCGGGCCTCTTCCTCACGGCCTCGCTCGGCGTCCTTGTCTCGCTCGACCTCTTCTTGTTCTGCGCCTTTTTTCTCCTCGGCGTCCTCCCCACGAGCCTGCTCGTCGCGCTTCGCGGCGGCCCGGGCCCGCGCCGTGCCGCCGCGCGTGTCCTCGTCTCCTCCCTGATTGGCGCCGCGCTCCTCTGCGCCGCCTCCTGGTTCCTCTGGCAAAACGCCGACCCGACGTACCTCGCGACGGGTGAATCCGTCCGCCGCGCGGCCGCGATCCCCGAGCTCGCGCGTGTCGCGTGGGTCGAAAAGGGTCTTACCGTTGGTGGCTATTCCGCCGTGAAGGTCCTCTGGACGGCGCTTTTCGTCGCCTTTGCGCTTCGCATGTCCGCATTCCCGTTCCCGGGGTATCTCGCGGACCTGCATGCCGAGGCCGACGCGCCGACGAGCGTGCTCCTCTCCGGCGCGCTCCTCTCGACCGGGGTGTATGGCATTCTGCGGCTCAACGTGGGCGTCTTGCCGGATGGCATGCGCTGGGCCGCGCTGACGATCTCGATTCTCGGCGCGGCGGGGATCCTCGTCTCCGCGCTCGCGGCGATCGCGCAGAACGACCTGAAACGGTTTTTGGCGCGGATTGCCGGTGCACACGGCGGGATTGCGCTTCTCGGGATTGGATCACTCACGCCGCAAGGATTCGAGGCGAGCGTGGTGGTGGCGGCGACGCACGGCGTGATCGTTGGCCTGCTCTTCGTGCTCGTCTCGGTCCTGGAATCGCGGGTGCAGACGCGGGACCTCGGGCGATTCGGTGGCCTCGCGCGGGAAATGCCGCTGTTCTCGACGCTGTTTGGTCTCGGCATGCTCGCGTCGCTCGGACTGCCGCTGCTCGCGGGCTTCTGGGGACCCCTGCTCGCGCTGTGGGGGGCGTTCGCGCGGGAGCGGGTGATTGGTGTCTTCGGAGCGATCGGAATCGTGGCCCTCGCGGCGGTGCACATCTTCGCGATGGGGCACCTCCTGTTTGGCGAGGCCCGCGAAGAATGGCAGACGAGCAAGTACCTGGAGCCGTTCGGCGGCAAGTTCCCCGCGCTGAACGGCCGTGAGCTCGTGGCGGCGCTACCGCTGGCGATTGGGCTCGTGGTGCTCGGCGTGGCGCCGCGGCCGCTGCTCGGAATGGTGGACCAGGCGTGCCTTTCGCTGCACAGGCTCGTGGATCGACCCGGGCCCTTGCAGATTGCGGCGGCCGAGCAGGACCGCGAAATCGTCCGAGCCTGACCGATGACCTCCCGGACGGCGAAAACGAGCGCGTCGAAACAGGCTACCGACGGCGGAGGCGTAGGCGATTACGAGGCGACCCTCTGGGCAGCGGCCGATAAGCTACGGAGCAGCCTCGATGCCGCCGAGTACAAGCACGTCGTCCTCGGGCTGATCTTCCTCAAATACATCTCCGACGCCTTCGAGGAAACACACGCCGCCCTCGCCGCGGCCGGCGCCGATCCCGAGGACCCGGCCACCTATCGCGCCGAAAACGTCTTCTGGGTCCCGCGGGAAGCGCGCTGGTCGTACCTCACGGGCCACGCCGCCGAGCCCGGCGTCGGCAAGCGCATCGACGCGGCCATGCTCGCCATCGAACGGGAAAACCCCGCGCTCGCAGGCGTCTTGCCCAAGGACTACGCCCGCCCCGCGCTCGACACGCCGCGCCTCGGCGAACTGGTAAAACTCTTCGGCGACCTCGGCTTCAAGGACAAGGCGAGGCGCGGGCGTGACGTCCTCGGCGATGTGTACATGTACTTCCTCGGCCATTTCGCCGCGGCCGAGGGAAAACGCGGCGGCCAGTTCTACACGCCGAAATGCATCGTCGAGCTACTCGTGGAGATGCTGGCCCCGTACAAGGGCCGCGTCTTCGACCCGTGCTGCGGCTCGGGCGGCATGTTCGTGCATAGCGAGAAGTTCGTCGAGGAACACGGCGGGCGTATCGGCGACATTCGTGTCTACGGCCAGGAGTCGAACCCGACGACGTGGCGCCTCGCGAAGATGAACCTCGCCATCCGGCAGATCGACGGCGACCTCGGCCGCGAATGGGCCGATAGCTTCCAGCGCGACCTGCACGAGGGCCTGCTCTGCGATTACATCCTCGCGAACCCGCCGTTCAACGACTCGGACTGGGGCGGCGCGCGCCTGCGCGACGACGCGCGTTTCCCGTTCGGCATGCCGCCCGCGGGCAATGCGAACTTCGCCTGGGTGCAGCATTTCCTGCACCACCTCGCGCCGACGGGGATCGCCGGGTTCGTGCTCGCGAACGGCAGCATGTCGTCGCAACAATCGGGGGAGGGGGAGATCCGGAAGAAGCTCGTCGAGGCGGACCTCGTCGATTGTATGGTCGCGCTGCCGGGCCAGCTCTTCGACTCGACGCAGATCCCCGTGTGCTTGTGGATCCTTGCGCGCGACAAGAAAAACGGGATCGGCGAGCAGGGCAAACGGCTGAAGGACCGCGGCGGAAACGTCCTCTTCATCGACGCGCGGACGATGGGGACGATGAACGACCGCGTGAAACGCGTGCTCACCGCGGAAGACATCAAGAGAATCGCCGACACCTACCACGCCTGGCGCGGCGAGCGTGAGCCCACGGCGTATGCCGACGTGCCCGGGTTTGCTCGTTCCGCGACGCTCGCCGATGTTCGCGCGCACAAGTACGTTCTCGTCCCGGGTCGATACGTGGGATTCGAGAGCCGCCCCGAGGCGTCCTGGGATCATGGCGCCTTGCAGGCGGAGCTCGCCGAGATCCTCGCGCGATTCCAGGAGATCGATCGGGCCTCGAATGCGGCCTTGCGTGTCCTCGAGGAGCTCCTCCGTGGCTGAGCCGTATCTGATCTGCCCGAAGAGCTGGCGCCGGAGCACGCTGGAGCCGGACGGCGAATTGATCCTGCGCGTCGACAGCGGCGGCACGCCGAGCACGTCGGTCGACGAATACTGGGACGGTGACCTCCCCTGGCTCACCCCGAAGGAAATCACGAGCCTGCAAGATGGCCTCTTCGTCTCGCGCACGGAGCGCTCGATCACGCAGCTCGGCCTGGAAGACTCCTCGGCGAAGTTGTTACCGCCGGGAACCGTGATGCTGACGAAGCGCGCGCCCGTCGGCGCCGTCGCGGTGAACGCCGTCCCGATGGCCACGAACCAGGGGTTTTTGAATTTTCGTTGCGGCCCCGCATTACGACCGCTCTACCTGGCCTATTGGTTACGCGCGAACCGGCCCTACCTCGACAAGGTGGCGAACGGCTCGACGTACCCGGAGCTGTACCAGAGCGATCTCTTCGAATTCGAGCTCGCCGTACCCCCGCTTCCCGTCCAGGATCGAATCATCGAGGTCCTGAGCGCCTTGCAATTCGCGGCGCTCCTCGGCCTCCCGCTCGAACAATCCGTCACGCGCCCCGAGGCGATGGTCGCGCTCCAAGCGCAAAACCGAAGGCTCTCGAGCATCCGCGACGCGCTCCTGCCTTTGCTGCTCTCGGGCGCGCTCGACGTATCCAAGAAAGCGTGACGATCACGCGCCCCATGGCCTTATTCTGAGGTCATGAAGCCGCATCTTCTTTTCTTCCTTCCCCTGCTCCTCACCGTCCCCGCCTGCAGCCCCGCCATCGCGCCACGCACGGGCGACACCACGCCGGCCGGCAAGTTCGGCTGGTCCGTCCACGGCACGCTCTGGAATTTCGGCTGGGGCCACTTCGAGGGCGGCGCCGGCGAGGACGAATCCGTCTCCACCGGCGGCGCGGACATCTACCCCGAGACGGAGACGTTCCCCTGGTTCTGGAGCGCCGGGTTCAGCGTGTACGACGTCGGCCTTCGTTATGGCGTCACGCGCTGGTTCGAGCTCGGCGCCTCCCTCGGCTTCCAGCGCCTCGGCGGCGAGGCGCGCTTCGCATTGCTCGACGAGGACAACCGGGACCCGGTTTCCCTCGCGTTCGGCGCCGGCGGGTATTACTCGGCGATCGGCAATGGCCCCTGGGGCCGCGCCGGCTTCGATCTGAGCATGCGCCTGGGCAGCGTGGCGCCGCTCTTCAACCTCTACGTGAGCCACGGGGCGGCGTACAACACGGCCTACCGCGATTTACCGGGCGACGACGATTGTCCCGAGGAAGCTCCGTGGCAGCCCTGCGGCCAGCTCGTCGGGGTGTTCTCGAACGAGACACGATTGACGGCGGCTCTGGGGGTGGCGTTTTCGCTGGGCAAGGAGGGAGAGCAGCAGGTGTTGAGCTTCGGGCTCGTGCCGCACGTGGTGCTGCATTCGTACGGTCAGGAGCGAGCGCTGGGGGGCAGGGCCGAGGATCTACGTCACGATGCGGGATTGCATATCGTGCTTGGAGGGCAGGGGCCGGGGTGGTGAGCGATCAGCGCGACGCTGCGGCCTTCGATTCGAGATCGGTTGGTTCGCGTCGCGGCGGCGGTAGCCCTGCTGTGACGTATGTGCTCAGGCGTCCAGCCGGAACGCGAGGAGCGATGATCGAGCCGAGTCGTGCTCCGCCGGGAGGCGGTGACTGAAGTGCGGGCACTCGAGGCTTCGCCGGTGGTGGCCCGGAGAGGTCGGGGTCCGAGACAGGGGAGTGGTAGCAGAGGAGGTCCAAGGAGGATGGCGGCGAGGTGTCGGGGATCCTCTTCGGATGTACGCCCTGATCTCCTGCGCCGACCTCTCTCTCCTGCGGCCGCCGCCTCCTCGGGGGGAGGCGACGCCCTGTCACGTCTGCCTCCCTGGCCCTGGTGGGCCGTGTGGAGCATCGAGATCTCGACCCTGCTTGAGGAAGCTGTCGAACCCATCCTTGCGCGACGCACAGATTCGTGTTACCCGTTAGGTAACGCGTCGTCTGCCTGCGTCGTGCACCCAGTGGGGAACATGGACATATACTTCAAGAGCCGAAAATTACAGACAGCGCTGGAGAGCCCCGCTGACTGCAGGAAGCTGTACGGCATGGAGATGGCGAAGAAGATCACGCTACGCATGGCCGCCCTGCGCGCTGCTGCGACACTCGCCGACTTCTGGCCGCCTAAAACCGGCCCTGAGCGCTGCCACAAGCTGACGGCTGATCTCGCTGGGACCTTTTCCATGGACGTGAAACAGCCGTACCGGCTGTTGTTCGTACCTCTCGACCTTCCTCCCGGGCCGCTGCCCGTGGACGAGCGGGAGCTGTGGCAGTTGATTCGTGCAATCGAAATCGTCGGGATCGAGGACACTCATGGATAACACGCGCGGACCGAAATTCGAGCCGAACATCGTGCCGCATCCCGGCGGTATGGTGGTCGAGTACCTTGAATTCAACGCATGGTCGCAGCGAGAACTCGCTCGACGGACTGGTTTGACGCCCAAGACCATCAGCGAAATTTGTGCCGGGAAGGCTCCGATTACGCCTGCCACTGCCATTGCGCTTGAGAAGGTCTTCCATCGCCCCGCGCATCTTTGGCTGAATCTGCAACGACAGTTTGATGAAGCCGAGGCGCGGCGCCGCGTGCGGGATGCGGCAAGCGGATGGAAGGACTGGGCAGACAAATTCCCCATGAAACTAATGAAGCGGTATGGATGGCTTGATGTGCGAGAAGGTCAAGACGACGTGGACGCACTTCTCTCCTTCTTCGCCGTGTCTTCGCCTCAGAGTTGGACCTCAGTTTGGCAGGCAGCTGATGTTTCTTATCGCCAAACTAGAAAGTTTCAGCTGAGCGAGGAGGCGACCGCAGCATGGGTCAGAGCTGCCGAACTTACTGCTGCTGAACTGGAAACATCGCCGTTTGATGAAGCGCGCCTCCGGTCAGTCATTAGCAAGCTGCGGCAATGTACACGTATGCGCGCGGAACAGATAATGGCACCTGTGCAAGAGTTGTGTGGGGCTGCAGGTGTTGCCGTCGTATGGGTGCATGATCTTCCAAATACCGGGATTAGTGGGTGCGCGCGATGGTTGTCTAGCAACAGGGCTCTCATTGCCCTGACGCTACGGTACAAGACGGACGATCAGCTGTGGTTCACGTTTTTCCACGAGTTGGGGCACATCCTCCTTCACCGGCGGGATCGTCCGTTTGTTCTTGATAACGCAATCGAGGACCTGGGTGACCATGTTGTCGACCCCGAAATGCAGCGTTTTGAAGACGAGGCAAATCGCTTTGCGGCAGATACGTTGATTCCTCCCGAAAGCCTGTCTAGGTTCGTGAGGGCTGGCAGGTTTACTAATGAAAGCATACACGATTTTGCTGAGGAGGTGGGTGTAGGGCCTGGCATCGTTGTTGGGCGCCTACAACATGACAAGATTCTATCACCACATCAGGGCAATAGGCTGAAGCAGCGGCTGGCGTGGGGTGTGAGTGACGAGGATTCAAATGATGTAGGAGGCGGCAAATGATCGGAAAGATATTCATAACTTCAAGCGGATACGACCCTGAGCTGGGTAAGCACGTGAAGGACCCATACCTAGGAGATTCGCCCAGTTTGGGTGCGTGTCGGCCCGATATACGGAAGAAAGTCTTCCCTGGAGACCACATCTTTACTATCTCGGGTAAGGTTCGGGGAATTCCCCAGTTCGTGATGGGCGGATTTGAGGTTGCTGCGAAGGTACACGCGAACGATGCGTATCGAGCGTTTCCAGAGCAACGTCTACGTAGGCTCGATGATGGTCAACTGACAGGAAATGTCGTCGTGAACGCGGAGGGCCACAAACACCCCTTGGATACACATAAGCATAATGGATTCGATCAAAGGCTCGAAAACTATTTGATAGGCAAGAACCCAATCGCTTTGGTGACACCGCAAGAGATTGCGCGGGGGCGCAGCGAAACACTTGAAGTTCTATGTGAGGTGCTTAAAAAGCAAGGGATGTCGCCCAAGCAGGTTGTTGGCCGGTTTGGGACCACGCTGAATGAGGAACAGGTACTTGCTCTACGTGCATGGCTGCAGTCAATAAAGCGAGCGGCCTAGGAGATGACCATCATGTCGACCTGCGAGATAGTCCCTACGGGCAAGCGTCGCGACGGTGGTACCAAATATTGGTGCTTGAAACACAAGGCTGACGCGACGGCGAAGTACGGTCGACAAGCACAACTATGTCGCTACGCACATGTTCCTCCGATTCAGGAGCGAGACATCCTGTCCCTGGATATCGCAAGCTATCCGGGTGGTGTTGCTCTATGGGGGGCGGTTCCACCGGTGTATGATACAACGAACCTACCGCTCGATCGCGGGATTCATGTTCATGCCCGACGTGCCTCCGGTGGAGTCAAAGACATAGATAGTACCTACCGAGCCGTAAGACTGTGCGACGGGGAAGGACGCTTGCCGAGTGGCGGAGTTCTAATATCCGAACTAGAGGCAATCTACTATATGGTGACCTCCGCGTTCGGCTTTTCCATGAAGTACATCGAGTGTACCTACTGCGGATGGGCACACCTTGATAAGGACTGGTTTAGCGTTCATCCACATCGCGGTCATCTATGTGCAGGTTGCGGGAAGCAATTTCGAGATGCCGATACCGCAATTGGAAATCCTGCGTTGTGTGTAGCCCAGTACGGCCTGGGTTCGGCAAAACCTCGAAAAGCTACGCGTCGTTGCCGTATACGGCAGTCGGAATATCCTGGTGGCATACAGCTATGGGGATCCAATCCAGCCATCATCAGAACGGGTGAACGGCCGGAAGAGTATGGGATCCACGTTCATGCGTTCGCATTCGCCGCAGAAAGCAAGTTGCCCGTAATAGATGATACGTTTGCTAGCGTTGTGGTGGATGGGGTCGTCCTGGATCCGTTAATGGTTCAGACTCTCATGGCCCAGCGCGCGCTGCCTCATATCGAGAACCGTGTCGTGCACATCGTCTGCGCCTCGTGTGGACTGCCGCACTTCGATAGAGGTGAGCTGGCATTTACTCCACACTCGACGCATATCTGCGAATCGTGTGGCGGTTCTTTGGGCAGCAGTGGTCGCCTCAAGAATGTCATAGGTAACCCACTGGTTGATGTTCTTGGAAAGCTTGCGACGGGGGCGCCGAGACAACCTCAGCAGCATTCGTTGGGGTTGTTGCCGGAGACGTTGTGAGCACCTGGCACAACGCACAATAGAACACTCACCGCTCGGCTCTGCTGCGTGTCAAGGTTGTCTCTATTGTCATAATTTCCGCGGTCTCCGCCCGCGTCGACGCCTGTCGCGTGCCGGCGGTTGCCCCTCCTGCGCTCGTTGACTCTCGCTATAGCGTGGGTGATCGCAGACGGATAGGCAGCTGCCCGCCCCGCGCCCGCCGTAAGGCCTCGCCATCCCCATCGTGGAGCGACGGCGCGGTCCTTTGGCGCTGATGTCTTGAATGTGCACAGAATCAAACAGATCGGCGATCAGCGGCTCGTAGTTATAGAGGAACTCGAGGGACGAGCCATCGATGAACCTTCCCTGACCCCCGTCAACGGGTCATTGCGGCATGACGCCATTCGCCTTCTCGAAAGGTCCCTCTCTGCGTGACGCCTACCTTCGATAGCGCTCTCGCGTGATCCGCCAGTACACGAGGCTTGCCACCTGGCGCGGGCTCATTCCTTCGACGCGCAGGCGCAGGAAGCGCGCGAGGCGCAAGAGTCCGCCGGGGTTCAAGCGTGCGGCTTTCCGAAGGGTGCCACGGCGCATGGCCTTCTACAGGTAGCAGGCGGGCGGTCTGCTTCCACACGATCCGGACGGTAGGTTTCTCCAGGTGGGCCGATTGGCAGCCGGTCGAGGTGTCTGGAGGCGCCAGACGAGCGAATCGGCAGCCCATCGAGGCGTCTGGAGGCTCCAGGAAGGCAGATCGGCAGCCGATCGAGGCGTTAGGAAGCTCCAGGCGAGCGGATCGGCCCCCGATCGAGCCACCTGTCTCGGTCTGGGCCACCGATGGGTAGCCGATCGGCCCGTCTGTCACGCTTCGTCGTCCTGATCGTCCTCGTCCGACGTCTTCGACGCGAGCGGCTCGTCCGGCGGGGGCTCGGTGAGCTTGGTGCCGGCGGGGACGCGGAGGTCGTAGAAGAAAAGCGACAGTTGTTCGAGCCGGCCGAGCTCCCGGAGCACGCCTTCCACGAGGGACCGCGCGGCAAGGTACCGATTGAGCCACGCCTGCCGCGCGGCCTCGACCTCGGGCGTGATCGATTGCCGATCGACCTGCACATCCTGCGCGTACGCGACGACCGGGGAGAGGGTCTTCATCATGGAATCGAACTGCCCGTGCCAATGCGCAGCGTCACGGACGGTCACCTTGGGATCGGCGAGCTTCGTCGTGATATGCGTGACGGCGAGGAGCACATCATGCGCGGCATTGCCGACGCCGGTCGCGGTGCCATCGCGGACGAAAAAGACCTTCCGATCCACGATCCCTGCGTCATGCGCACCGAGATGTTTGCTGAACTGTCCCAGCAATCGGCGAGCCTGCTTGAGGAGAGGCCGCTTGTCCTGCGTGCCCTTGCGGCGCGCGGCGTCCTTCTCCCGGGCTGCATCGACGGCGGCTTTGACGGCGTGCGTGGTGTCGTCGAGGCGATCGGCGATGTAGTTCAAGGCAGAATCGAACGCGGGGATCTGCCCGACGAGGCGCGTACGGATCTTCTTCGAGGCATACGGGCCGTAGAACTGCGTCTCGTCCTGATCGATGTTCTTGTCTGCCATGGTCTCCTCTGGAGGTGGGAAGGCGTACGACGCTAGGCGAGGGGGCGGGGGGCAGACAAGGGGAATCTGTAAGCGACCTGCCGGTGTCTTGCCGTGTCTCGTCGTCTCGTGGTACGGCAGGAAACCAAGGAGGGGTTCCCATGGACAGAGCCATCCGGTCGAAGCTACTCGCCGGCCTCGTCGCCACGTTCGCCGCCTACTCGACGATCCCGGGGTGCGTCATCAGGTTTGGGCCCATCTCGGAGGAGGAGCAGACCACGGACGACGGGAGGACGGACACGCCTGACCAGCCGGACGAGCCGCAGCCGACGCCCGAGGAGGAGGCGGATCCCTTCGAGGGGATCGATCCCCAGGAGCTCGCGCTCGTGCAGGCGAAGTCGTCGTTGACCACCGCGTACCTCGTCGCGCAGGCCGAGTCCTCGGGGATCGACCCGAGTACGCTCGACGCCGACGCGCTCGGACAGCTCATGGCGCAGTACCTGCCCGCGGCGTCGGCTTCGGCGGATGCGTGGCTCGCAACGCTCGATCCGGCGACGCTCCCGCTCTACACCGCCCCGTACAGCGAGGCGTGCGAATTCGACTTCAACTGCAAATCGAACATACGCTGCGAATACAACGCGCCCGCGGTGAATCATCGGTGCACCGTCACGGACTGTGGCAAATCGAGGTGCTCGATATGTCCAGATTGGGTTGCAGACCTCTTGAAAAGCCTCGTGTTGACCACCTGGTGCGCTTACGTGTGCCAGGAAACGGGGCTTGCGCCGCGCAAGGTGGTCGCCATCGGCGCCGGTGGAATCTCTGCATTCAAGGGCTACTTCGTCGGCCCGATCTGCAAGGAGCCGTGAGGCGTACCGATGGCGGACGACGATCCCAAGGAAGCTCTAGAGGACCGCGCCAGAGTCCTCGCGACGGGCCTTTTTGACGCTTTGAATCTCGCCGGGCTGCTCGCGGCGCCGCGGGTGCTGGCGAATGCATTTCATCAACAAAAGAAAACCCCGACCCGAGAAGCTTTCGCCAAGGTCCTCGAAGATGCGGTGAAGGCATTCGGCTCCTCCGTCGACTCCACGGGGCTCACCCAGGCGCTTTGCGAGCTCCGCGGCCACGTCGCGACCTGGGAGCCGAGGAGCCCCGCCCCGGAGCCCATCGTGCACGCGGCGCGCAGGGTCCTCCAAGCGCTCAATATCCCGGAGCCCGACGAAGGCTGGGATCGCTGGGAAGGCCCTTCCGAGGAACCCGAGCCCCCTCCTCCTCCCGCCATGCCCCGCATCCTCCGCGCCGAACCCATGACGATCGACGAATGGCTCGCCCATGAAGGCCCCGGTGAGCTCGTCGACGGTTTCCTCATCGCGGAGAAGATTTCGACGCCGCGGGAGGACGCGATTGCGGCGTGGTTTCTCGCCACGCTGCGCGACTGGGCCATCCCCCGCGGTGGCGTCGTCCACGGACGGGGTCACAAGCTCGCCGTCTCCCACGCGACCGGCCGAAAGCCAGATGTCTGCGTGTACATGCCAGGCGACCCATCGAAGAAGAACGACGCGACCTCGATACCCGCTCTGATCCTCGAAGTGTTCACGAGGAATCAGGTCGATCTGCGTCGCGTCGGACAACACGCGGCGCGCGAATACGCCCACCTCGGCGTTCGATGGTACTGGCGCCTGGACTCGGTGTCGCGCGTGCTCGAATTTGCGGAGATCGGACCCGAGGGCTACTGCATGCTCGCCGTGATCGCGGACGACGAGCGTTTCCCCGCCCCCAGCCTTGACGGCCTCACCATCGACCTCGCCGCCCTATGGGCCACCGTCGACGCCCCTACGGATCCGCCACCATCGGGGTGAGCCACGGGGCTACGCCCTCGACGCCCCCTTCAGTCCTCGTCCTCGTCCTCGTCCACCTCCTCCTCGTCCTCCCCGGCAAACAGCGCCGCATGCCGCACGCTCTCGATCCCTTCTTCCAGCGCAGACTTCGGCGACGTGAGGGAGAGATCTTCGTCTGCGAACTGGTATCCGTCGACCATGCCCTCCTCCGAAAGGAGAAGGAAGCCGTCGGCCGTCCCCGGCGACACGAGGAGCACGGCGAACGGAGATGCCGGCGGCGTCGCCTCTCCGAACATGCTCCGCTGCGCCGCGCGGTCGCGTATCTCGTCGATCGAGAGAAAGCGGAACGGTCCCCACGAGAGGCCATTCACCCGCTCGTAAAAGCGGACCACGGCCGGGGGCAAAGGTGCGCCGAGGTGCTCTTGCAGCCAGGTGAGGTCCTCCGCCGAGGCGCCGCGGATCGGCGCGTCGTCGGCCGGCAGGTGCGACGCGCGCAGCGCGAGAAGACGCTCGAACCAGTCGTCCCGGTCGAGTGACACCCGGACACCGTCGTCCGGGTGCGGCGGGCGCAGCGCCACCGACGGGCATTGCACGTATTCCGCGCCGTCGCACATCGTCCGCGCGTGGTGCCGGAGGCGGGAGGCGAAGCGGAAGTCCTCGAATGCGCTCGAGTACGTCTCGTACGAGATGCGAATGACGTTCGCCTCCTGCGCGAGCCATACGTCGAAGCCCGGGTACATCGGCCCGAGCGAGGGCACGTCGTCGATGTCCATGTAAAGGACCGGATAGTCGCCTTCGCGATCCGGCGCATTCGAGAGCATCCACACGCGGCGGTGCTCGGCCCCGCCAGGCACGAGGAATCCGTACTCCATTGCCGGCACGTCGAAGAAGGACGCCCAGGATTGCTCGCCCTCCTCGACCTCGCCCGGCTCGGGATCGGAGGGAGGCTCGTCCATGTCGCCGAATTCGGCCTTGGCGATGGCTTCGAGGGAACGCGGGGTCCACCGGAATGCCGGCGCGAGCTCGAACCATCCGAGCGTCGAGAGCCATTGCGCGTCGAAGGCGAGCCACCTCCTCAGGCTCGGCGGCAGCGGCGCGCCGTTCGGGAGCGTGAGCGCGTCGAGGACCTCCGGCGAGAGCGGGCGGAAGTCCTTGTCGTGTTTCGGCCAGGCGCGCTTCTTCTTCTTCGAGACCTCGACGCCGAGCGCTGAAAAGCCTTCCTCACGGACCTTCGCAATCACGCGCTCGACCAGCGCGACGCCCTGCGGACCGCGGTCGTCGAGCGCGTCGAAGAAGCGGCGGTCGTCGCGGATCTTCGCGAAAAGCGCCTCGGTGCGGAACGCCGTCCGCATGGCCTCGCGGCCGCCATACCCGAAGCGTACTGCGTCCTCGACGTAGCCGAGCGCGGCGTCGAGATCGTCGAGCTCGATGGCGACGCACGCGGCATTGTAAAAGATCGCGGGGTTTTTCGGTCCGTGGGGGAGGCAGGCGGCGAGGTATTTGCGGGCGCGTTCGGGATCCTTGCCGAGGTGCGTGTTGTCGTCCTGCACCGCCCACAGCGCGTTGCAGTACGTGGCGAGGTCGGGATTTTTCCCCTGGAGAAGCGCATCGAAGATCACGAGCGCGTCGCGCGGCCGGGTCTTCGCGCACGCGTGCGAGAGCTGGTTCAACGCGCGACGAAAGGAGCCGAACGCATCGGAGCGTTCGAGGAGGCCTATACGTTCGGCGTCGTCGAGGGCGAGGAGCGTCGCGGCGTGAGCTTCGTTGTCAGGCTTGAATGCCTTGCGGAGCGCGTTCTCGCCGGGACCGTTCAGACGGCTGCGGACGAGGGTGGGGTCGAGCCAGGCGTCGGACATGGCCGCGGAGGCTAATCGTCACCTGGGACAACCTCAACATTCACAAGGACTCGTGTCGACGTCCGCCGAGCGCGCGTCGGCGTCGTTTGTCCGCCGTCCCCATGTGCGCATCCGCTGGAATCTTGCTCTCCTACCGGACTCCGCACCGTCAGACCCTTGACGCTCCGTGGGTCGATTCTTACTCTGCATAGACCCTTCGGTCCCAGCGACGCCATGATTCGCTCGATGACCCGAGGCAGAGCATGACGCGGCGCCGGGCGCGAACCCCCCCTACGCGCCCGGCGCCGCGTTCCACCTGACCCTACGGCGCGAGCCTCACGAGGCCGAAATCCGTCCCGGTCTTCGGCGAGAACCCACGACCGGCGAGAATGACCTTTCCGTCCGGCGATAAGAGCCCATCGTACGCGCCCCACGACCCCGGGGCCGATACCACCGCGCGCCCACCATTGCCGAAGCTCGCGTCGGGCTTTCCGTCCGGCAGATACTTGAAGACCACCATCGTCTCGCGGTCGAGCACGGCCTCGGTTGCCACGAAAAACGAGCCGTCCGGCAGGGGCACAACGGCGGGCACGCCCGTGGGCGCGAGGCTCCCGATGCTTTGCTCGACGAGGCCATTCGTTCCGAACGTCATGTCGAGCGCGCCTTTGTCGTCGAGGCGCGTGATCCCGAGATGGGAGGCGTCGACGTCGCCCGGCTTCATGAAGAGGCCCGCCACGAGGAATCCTCCGTTCGTTTGGCGCGCCAGGCGGGTTGCCGGGAAAGAATTCTCGATCGTCGTCACCCCCGCATTGCCGAAGGACGTGTCGAGCACGCCGGTCGGGAGGACACGGACCACGTAGGACGTCGTGGCGCCGCTCCGGCCCGAGGCGATGATCGTGCCGTCCGCGAGCACCACGAGGTCCGTGATCAGCGCCTCCGTCAACTGGAGCGCCAGAAACCCGTCGACGGCGAAGCTCGTGTCGTGCTCGCCCGTCCCGAGGAGCCTTTTGACATAGGGGATGTTGAAGAACGGGCCCTTCGTCGTCCCTCCGATCACGATACGCCCGTCCCCGTCGACGGCGATCGGATTCGGCGTGCCCTGGAGCGGGTGCTGTATGTTGAACACGCCATTGTCGCCGAAGCTCGGGTCGAGCGCGCCCGTCGCGCCGAGCCGCACGAGATGGCGGACGGACGGGTCGAGGGCAACGCCCGCGACGAGCGTCTTGCCGTCCGATTGCAGCGCGACGCTGAGCGCTCTCGAGAGCGAATCGAGCACGACGACGCCCCCCGGGCCGAAGACCCCGTCGAGCCCGCCGTCCGGTAAGTGCCGCGTGATCATCACGTTCGTGAAGTATCCATGGCCATAATCCGTGGTGCCCGCCGAGACGATCTTCCCGTCCGCGGCGAGTCTCACGGACATGGCTGCGTCGAGCGACGCGCCCGATTGCAGCGTGGCGAGCCCTGCCAGGCCGTACGCGTCGTCCTGCGCGCCGTCCGGCGTGATCCGCGAGAGCGTGGTGCCGGTGCTCGGCGGGAAGTCCCACCGCCCAGCGGCAATGACGCTCCCGTCCGGGGCCGCGGTGATGTCGCGGACCCTGCACGCCGGATGGACCGGCGCAATCCCATCCACGCCATACGTCTTGTCGAGGATCCCATTCGCGTCGAACCGAGCCACCTTGTACCCGCCCGAGCCGTTGAACGTCGTGAGCACCTTGCCGTCCGGAAGGAGCTGCATGGATTCCGCGGCGTTCGCGGAGACCGACGTGGTCGCGATGCCATCCCCGTCGCCGAACGTCGGGTCGAGTTTTCCATCCGCGTCGAGCCGCAGGACCGAGGTACCCCCCGTGGCCTCCCCGGTCGCGAAGATCTTCCCATTCGGCGCGACGGCGCAGAATGACGACGCATAGGCCGGGGTCGCGGGGTCGTAATTGAACAGGCGGAGCTCCTCCACCACGGCCTTGCCGTCGCCGTCGAAGCTCGGATCGAGCGCGCCGCTCGGCAAGAGCCGCACGAATGCCATTCCATCGAAGTTTCCGTGTTTGCCGCAGAGGACGATCTTGCCGTCGCCGGTGATGTTCACACTCGAAGGAAACGATCCATTCTCGAACGGGGGTTCGAGGACGCCGCCCTGTCCGAAGCTCGAGTCGATGCTCCCGTCGGCGAGGAACCGCTGCACGAGGTATCCCGGCGAAAGAGGCTCGCCGCTCCGGCCGGCGACGAGGATCTTGCCGTCGCCCTGAAGCGCGATCGAAACCGCCACCCCCTGTTCGCCGAGCGCGAGGCCCGCCTTGCCGAAGGAAGAAACGGGCTTGCCGGTCGCGTCGAAGCGCGCGAGGAGGACGTGGCTCTGCTCGGTGCCGCGCACGGAGAGGCCCGCGGCGAGGATGTCTCCATTCGGAGCGACCGCGACCGCCTGGAACGAGGTCCGGGTCAGGTTGCTCGTGAGCACCTTGCCGCCCTCGCCGAACGAGAAGTCGGGCGTGCCGCTTTCGGTGGCCCGGAAGAGGTACCCCTCGCCAAATGAAGTGTCGGACGTGCCGCCGGCGACGAGGAGCTTGCCGTCCGGAAGGCGTAACGAGGCGTGGACGTGATCCCAATTGGGCTTGTTTCCGGCCGCCGTGGCGACGCCGTCCGTGCCGAAGCTCGGGTCGAGCGCGACGACGGCCTCCGGGACGTTCGGCCCCGAGCCGCCCGAGCCGCCGGAGCCGCCCACGCCACCGGAACCGCCCACGCCGCCCGAGCCGCCCGAGCCGCCGGAGCCGCCGGAGCTCGACGAACTGGAGCTCGAAGAAGGGGAGCCGCCTCCGCCGCCGCAATGCAGGCAGAAGCCGCCGAGGACCATTGCAAGAAGGAAAAAGTGTCGACGCATGTGACCTCCGCGAAGGAGGTCACATTCTCATGTTTGCAAAGCTACCACCATTGGAAACATCACGCGTTTCACGGCGCGATCCGCACGAGCCCGAAATCCGTACCGCTCTTCGGCGAGAATCCGCGCCCGGCGAGGACGAGTTTCCCGTCCGGCTGCAAAAGCCCATCGTACGCTCCCCACGGCCCCGGGGCCGAGACCAGCGCGCGCCCTGCATTGCCGAAGCTCGGGTCGGGCTTGCCGTCGGGCAGGTACTTGAAGACCACCATCGTCTCGCGGTCGAGCACCGCCGTGGTCGCGACGTAAAAACCGCCGTCCGGCAGCGGTATGACCGCGGGGACGTCGGAGGTCACGACGCCCTCGACGCTCCGCTTGACGAGACCATTCTCGCCGAACGTCATGTCACGCACGCCCTTGTCGTCGATACGCGCGATGCCGATCTCGAAGCCGTCGAGGGCGCCCGGCACGATGAAGATGCCCGCCACCAAAAATCCGCCGTTCGTTTCCCGCGAAAGCCGGTTCAGCGCGGATGCATTCTGCACGGTCGTCACGCCCCCGTCGCCGAAGGACGGGTCGAGCGCGCCGCTCGGGAGCAATCGGACCACGAACGAGCTCGTGTAATCCTTCCAGCCCGTGGCGACGATCGTGCCGTCGTCGAGCGCCACGAGGTCGTGGACCTGTCCCAACGTCGCCGGCAGCGTGACCGCCCCGTCGCCGTCGAAGGTCGTATCGAGCGCGCCCGTCGCGAGCAGCCTCGCGAACGAGGGGATCCCATACGGCGAGCCCATTCCAATCCCTCCGACCACGACGCGCCCCTCGCCGTCGACGCCGAGCGTGATCGCCGTGGCCATCGATTCCGGGAGGTTGACGGTTCCATTGACGCCGAAGCTCGTGTCGGGCGCGCCCGACGCGTCGAGCCGCGCCACCCCGTAGGAGCTCGTGCCGAAGGCAGCCCCCATGACGAGCGTCTTGCCATCCGGTTGCAGCGCGAGGTCCACGGCCGGCGAGACCTTGTCGAGCAGGACGACGCCCCCCGCGCCGAAGCCCGCGTCGGGCGTGCCGTCCGAAAGGTGCCGCGTGATCATGGCGTTCGTGGCGACCGTTTGGGCGCCCATCGTGCCGGCCGAGACGATCTTGCCGTCCGCGGCGAGCTTCACCGAAAAGGCGACGTCACGCGTCGCGCCCGATTGCAGCGTGCTGATGCCCCCCTGCCCATACGTGGTGTCCTGCGCGCCGGAAGGCGTGAGCTGCGCGAGCGTCGTGCCGATGTTCGAAAAGCTCGAGCGGGCGGCGCCGACGACGCTTCCATCGGGGGCCAGGGTGATCTCGCGAACCGCGCCCATGGTGGGGAACTTGGCCAGGCCCGCCGTGCCGTAATTCGTGTCGAGGGTCCCGTCCGCGGAGAAATGCGCCACGGCGTAGGGCCCATCGTCGGTTCGGAATGCCACGAGCACCGAGCCATCCGGGAGGATCCGCAAGGACTCGGCCCAAGCCGAGCCGCCGTCCGCAATGGCAAGGGAGGCGAGCGCGTCCCCGCCGCCGAACGTCGTGTCGGGTTTGCCGCTCGAATCGAGGCGGAGCACCGACGTGGCGAGGGGGCTGCCGCCCGCCACGAGGATCTTGCCGTCCGGCGCGACGCCGCAGATCGAGCCGGAGAGGGGCGACGTCCAGTTCGCATCATCGTACAGGTCGAGGAGCGAGGTCATGAGGATGCCATCCTCGTCGAAGCTCGGATCGAGCGCTCCATCCGGCAGGAGCCGCACGAGGGTCGTGCCGGAGCCATCGCCCGGCATGCCGCAGATGACGATCTTGCCCTCGTTCGTGAGGGCCACGGCCGAGGCGAACGACCCATCTTCGAACGGGATCTCGACGATGCCCGCGTTCCCGAACGCCATGTCCACGCTCCCGTCGGGGAGGAAGCGCTGCACGAGGTATCCGGGCTGCTGGAAGGGCGGAAGGAGCAGGCCAGCGACGACGATCTTGCCGTCGGGCTGGAGCGCGATCGAAAACGCCGTCCCCGAGGCGCCGAGCACGAGGCCCCCCTCGCCGAAGGAAGCGACGGGCTTGCCGGTCGCATCGAAGCGCGCGACGAGCACGCGGGTGAGGTTGAGGCTGATTTGCGGCGAAGCCAGGCCCGCGGCGAGGACGTCTCCATTCGGCGCGACGACCACGCCGTGGAACGCGGCGCGGCTGCGTGTCGTCGCGAGCACCTTGCCGCCGTCGCCGAAGGATTTGTCGAGCGTGCCGTCGGCGTTGGCGCGGAAGAGGAATCCCTCGCCGTAGGAGGTGTCCGACGTGCCGCCTGCGACGAGGGTCTTGCCGTCTGGCTGGCGCGTGGAGGCATACACGATATCCCTGTTCGGCTGGCTCCCGGCCGTCGTGGCGAGGCCCGCCGCGCCGAAGCTCGGGTCGAGCGGCAAGAATGTCTCGCCGCCGCCCGCGCCGCCGCCCGCGCCACCCGCGCCGCCCGACGCGCCGCTGCCGCCGGAGCCGCCCACGCCTCCGGAGCCGCCCGCGCCGCCGGAGCCGCCGGAGCTCGATGAACTGGAGCTCGATGAAGGGGCGTCGCCTCCACCGCCGCAATGCAGGCAGAAGCCGCCGAGGACCATTGAAAGAAGAAAGAAGTGTCGACGCATGTGACCTCCGCGTGGGAGATCACATTCTCACGTTCACGGCTCCTCCACCATCGGGAACACCTCCACGCTCAGCGATTTGAGCGCGACGGCGCCTTCCGGCGGCCTTGCCTCCTTGAACGCATTGAGCTGATCACGCGTCTCCCAAATGCTGATCGTCATTCCTTTTCCGGTCGCCGGATCCGTCACGAAATAACTTGCCTTGCATCCGGGCTGCTTTCGCATCCAGGCGCGGTGCGCGCGCGCCTTCTCCAGGTCCGCGTCGCTCGCCTTTTCGTGCGTCACCACCCGGCAGAAACCTTTCGTGGGCACCGACGACGCCGACTTCTCGTTCGCTTTCCACAGGTTCGCCGCGGCCCACAACTTGCCGATCTGCAAGATGGGGTGCGCGCCTTCCACGCCGTAGTCCTCCGGCGTCACGACGCGGCCGCGCACCGAGAAGTAGCCGGTTCGCACGCCGAACTCGTCGTTCACGGCGTACTGACCGCCCGCGGAGCTCACGTGGTAGAGGCTGTCGTCGATCGTCACCTTGTTGCCGTCGACGTGGGTCTTGCTCGCCATGGGCGTACACTACCAAAACTCGGCGCCTCGTCCGCCTTTGAAGCTCACCGGGTTCGTCCCTTCTTTGCTACCCTCGCTCCCGCCGTCATGACCGCACGTGAAGACAGGGCAGGGGGCGAGGGCCTCGATCGTAGGGTGCGTCTCGTCCCTGGGGGCCTCGAGATCGCTGGCGAGGTCGTTCCGCTCCGCGCGGGCGCCGTTCACTACTGGCGCCTCGATCCGAACGAGTGGCGCGCGTGCCTCGAAGCCGTCAAGGCCATGGGCCTCCGCCTCGTCGACATCTACATCCCCTGGGGCGTTCACGAGGTCGCCCCCGGCAAACTCGAGCTCGGCGCGACCGACCCCCAGCGCGACATCACCCGCTTCTGCCGCATCGCCGAGGAGCTCGGCCTGTACGTCATCGCCCGTCCCGGGCCGCACATCAACGCCGAGCTCACGTACTTCGGCCTCCCCGAGCGCATCGTCTGGGACCCGGCCTGCCAGGCGCGATCGCCCGACCAGAACCCGGTGATGCTTCCCATGCTCCCGTTCGCGTTCCCCGTCCCGAGCTACGCGAGCGACGCCTTCCACGACGAGGCCGCCCGGTATTTCCAGGCCCTCGGCCCCGTGCTCACGCCGCTCCTCTACCCGAACGGGCCGATCGTCCTCTTCCAGATCGACAACGAAGGCGCGCTCTACTTCCGCGACGGCGCCTACGACCAGGACTACCACCCCGACGCGATCCGCCTCTACCGCGAGTTTCTCCGGGAGAAATACGGCACCATCGACGCCCTGCGCGCCTCCTACGGCACCGAGCTCGCGGAGGGCGAGGTCCCGTCGAGCCGCCGCGGCGAGGTCAAACGCTTCTCCTCGATCGACCCTCCGCGCAAGTTCGACGCCGAGCGCCCGCGTGACCTCGCGCGCCACCTCGACTGGTCCGAGTTCCACGAGCACCTGCTCGCCACCGCGTTCCAGCGCCTCGGCCGCGCGCTCGCCGCGGCGGGCATGGAGGGGCTGCCCACGACGCACAACCTCCCGCCGGGCCAGGACGCGACGCCGCTCAACGCCGCGCGTGTCACCAAGGTCGTCGACCTCGTCGGGCTCGACTACTACCACGCGGCCGATCCCACGAGCCGCGCCGTCATCGCGCGCCGCACGAGCGAGCTCGCGACGCGCTCGGAGGCCCTCTCCGTCCCTGCGTTCGCCTGCGAGATGGGCGCGGGCTTTCCGCCCTTTTTCCCGCCCCTCGACGAGCGCGACGGCGCCTTCACCGTCCTCTGCGCCCTCGCGTACGGCCTGCGTGGCTTCAACGTCTACATGGCCGTCGAGCGCGACCGATGGATCGGCGCGCCCATCGATCGCCACGGCCGCGCGCGGCCTTATGCCGTCTTCTGGCGGAAGCTCTCGGCCGCCCTTGAACAGACGAGCTTCCACGACCTGCGCCGAAAAACCCCGGTCCGCATCCTCATTCCTCGCACCGAGCGCAGGCTCGCGCGGGTCATGCACGCGTTTGGCCCGCTCTCCGGCGCGTTCTTCTCGATCGTCGGGGCCGGCGCGCGTGAGCGTTGCGTCGAGGACGACCTCGGCCTCGGGTATCCGCTCGCCATCGAGGCCGACAACTTCGCCCGCGCCTTCGAGCAAGCCCTCGAAGCGCGCGGCGTGCCGTTTGCCGTCGTGGGCGGCGAGGACCGCGACATCGCGCTCGGCGACGCGCGCTGGCTCATCTGCGCCACCTCCGGCGCCTTGAAGCCCGAGCTCTTCGAGCGCCTCGCCGAGGCCCACGAGCGCGGCGCGCGCGTCACGATCGGCCCGCGCGAACCTCGCTTCGACGGCGCCTTCCGGCCCCTTTCCGTCCCCTTCGATCTACGCCGCCTCGGCGAGGACGGCCTCCTCACGGGCGACGTCCCCGCTGCGGCCGACGCGGCCGTCTCGCATGCGATCGAGACGCTCGGCCTCCCCGCGTACGCCTGCGACCCTGGCGGCGTCTACGTCACCGTGCACGAGGATGCCTCGGGCGCGCCGCGCGTGCTTTTCATCGTCAATCCTTCCGAGCGGGACATCGTCGCCCGCGTCAGCGCCGGCGCTGCGCGCACGAAGGCGACCGACCTCATCGACGATTCCACCTTCGAGGCCCGCGCGGGCACGCTCGAAGTGCGCATGAAGCCTCGTACGGTGCGTATGCTGGCATTGCGTTGATCGCGGAGGGCATGTCCGTTGCTTTCCAGACCTCACCCCCGCCCCCTCTCCACGCGGTGGAGAGGGGAGATGAAATGCCTCTTTGCCCCTCTCCACCGCGTGGAGAGGGGTTGGGGGTGAGGCTCGGAGGTGCTCGATGAAGAACGTCGTTTTCATAGGCTCGGCCGCCCTCTCGCTGATCGTCGCCGTGGGTCTCGCTGCGTGCGGGGCCGACGAGGCTGGCAGCGACTTCGGGGGTTATTCGGAGCCGCCGGGAGAATCCTCGGGCGGTAACGTCGCGCCGCCACCGGCCCCGCCGCCCTCGGAGGGCACCGACGCGGGCACCGACGCCGCTGCACCTTTTGCGTGTGATGGCCTCGACAAGGACAGCCCTGTCATCCTCTACCTCTCGGCGGACGACTCCAACTCGATGGGCTCTCCCGTCCAGATCCGCGAGCTCTTGAACAAGGGCATCACCCCGTCCGCGAGCCTCGTGCGCACGTACGAGTTCCTCAACTACTACCGCATCCAGTACCCCGCGCCGCCCACCGGCGAGCTCTCGATCCTCCCGCACCTCGGCGAGACCAAGGTCGCGGGCGAGCTCGACCTCCAGCTCGGCGTCCGCTCCTACGACGCGGTCAAGCCTCGCCGCCCCGTGACGATCACGTTCGTCCTCGACACCTCCGGCTCCATGGGCGGCGAGCCCATCGAGCGCGAGCGCGCCACCATCACCGCCATCGCGCAGAGCCTCGCCGAGGGGGATATCGTCAATGCCGTCACCTGGAACACGAGCAACAACATCGTCCTCTCCGGCCACAAGGTCACGGGGCCGAACGATCCGCAGGTGCTCGCGATGGCCGCATCCATCGAGGCGAGCGGCGGCACCGATCTCTCGACGGGCCTCGCGGTCGGTTATCAGCTCGCGGGCCAGCATTACGGCACGGGCCGGCTCAACCGCGTCATCCTGATCAGCGACGGCGGCGCCAACGTCGGCGTCACGGACGAGGACCTCATCGGCCTGCAATCCGAGGACGCCGACAAGGAGGGCATCTACCTCGTCGGCGTCGGCGCGGGCCCCGGCGAGAACTACAACGACCTGCTCATGGATACCGTCACGGACAAGGGCCGCGGCGCATACGTTTATCTCGACAACCCGGCCGAGGCGACGCGCATGTTCGTCGATCGATTCGACGAGACCATGGAGGTCGCCGCGCGCGGCGTGCAGGTCGAGATCACGCTCCCCTGGTACATGCGCATGTTCAAATTCTACGGCGAGGAGTACTCGACGAACCCCGAGGAGGTCGAGCCGCAGCACCTCGCTCCGAGCGACGCGATGATCTTCAACCAGGTCATCAAAGCGTGTGACCCGTCGGTCGTCGATCCGAACGACAGCATCACCGTCGTCGCGCGCTGGAAGACCCCGCTCACGTATCTCGACCGCGAGGTGAAGGTCACCATGACCCTCGCCGATCTGCTCGCCGCGCCGAAGCCCCAGCTCGCCAAGGGCAAGGCCATCGTCGCGTATGCCGAGGCGCTCAAGAATCCGAGCAAGGAAGCCTTCCAGAGCGCGCTCACGCTCATCGAGGAAGCCAAGGCAGGCGCGTCCGACCCCGAGCTCGACGAGATCGCCGCCCTCATCGCCAAGCACCCCGTGCACCTCCAGCCCTGACCCTTTCGGGACGAACGGCGTTGTTGCTTCTCCGCCGGAGAACTCCTAAAAAGGGCCGTGCGAACGATTGCGAAGATTCTCGGAGGCCTCTTCATGAGCGGCCTCGTCTGGGCCGGCTGCAGCGACGATCCCCAGCAAACCCCGGACGATCCGCTCGCCGGCCTCCCCAAAACCTATGCCCGCGTCCAGTGCGGCCGCGTCTTCGCCTGCTGCGACGCCGCCGAGCGGGACGACGTGCTCCTCTTCGACCCGGTCCCCGCGACCCAGCAGGAATGCGAGGCCCGATACGAGAGCTTTTTTGGCGCCGTCGTCGTCGACCTCCGCAAGGGCATCGACGCCGGCCGCCTCGTCTACGACGCGGCGCGCTCGGACGCCTGCTTCACGAAGGCCGAATCCGCGACCTGCGCCGATTTCTTCGGCACCGATTTCCTCGAAGAGGACCTCGATTGCGAGGCCGCGTTCCAGGGCACCGTCGCGCTCGGCGGCGCCTGCCTCGCCGACGACGAATGCAAGGACCCTGGCGCCTCCTGCGCGGGCGCCTCGGGCGCGGATCTCGGCACCTGCAAGGCCCCGCCCGGCGAGGGCGAACCTTGCCAGGACGGCCTCTGCGGCCCGGGCCTCACGTGCCGGCTCGACGAGGGCATGCTGAAATGCGTCGCCCCGACCGCCGACGGCGGCGCGTGCGAACTCGATATCGATTGCCAGAGCAGTTATTGCGATTTCCAGTCCGGCGTCTGCGCCGCGCCCGCAGAGGTCGGCAGCGCGTGCTCCGTCAATGCGGGCTGCGCGAGCGGTTATTGTGACGTCGCGGCCGGGACGTGCGCTGCGAAGAAGACCGACGGCGCGGCGTGCGTCACGAGCGTCGAATGCGCGAGCGGCTTCTGCGACGACGCTGCGGGCGCGGGCGCCTGCGCGCCCACGAAGCCGGACGGCGCGGCTTGCATGGTCTCCGCCGAATGCGCGAGCGGCCTCTGTGACGCCGGCGCTTGCAGCCCGAGCACTGGCACCCCCGTCTGCGACGGCCTCTGACCGCACGCTCTTCGAAGTCGCGCGGCGGCCTGCCGTTCCGGTTGACGCCGCGCCTCTTTCATCCCAGGTCTCCGGTTCAGCGAGGCGTGCTGTCCATGGACCGAGATCGCTGGCTCTCCGTTGTGCTGAGGACGGCGCTGCTCGTCCTGTTTTTCTGGATGATCCGGACGCTCCTCGTCCCGATTGTCCTGGGCGGCCTCTTCGCGCTCCTCCTGAGCCCCCTTGCCGAGAAGGCGAAACCCCGGCTGGGCCGCGCCGAGCGCCATACGCCGCTCCTCTTCACGTTCGCCACGATCATCCTCGTCGTGATCCCGTTCGTCTTCTTCACGATCGAGGCCATCCAGTCGATCAGCGAATTTCTGGCCCGTGATTGGACGCCGACGATCCAGCGCTTCCAGTCGTTCCTGACCGAGGGCATCGACATTCGCGGCCGGAGCATCCACATCGGCGGTCCTCAGCTCCAGGCGGCCATCCAGAACATCGGCCAGCGCGCGGCGTCCTTCGCGGCCACGTTCGTCGGCGGCATGGCCACGGCGTTGCCGGGGTTCATCCTGAGCCTCTTCCTGTTCGGCGTCTCGCTTTATTATTTCCTGCGCGACGGCGGCAAGCTCGTCCGCTGGATGTTCCGCTTCTCGCCATTCCCGCCGAACCAGACGCGCGAGCTCTTTGCCTCCGTCCGCGAGACCGTCAATGGCGCGATCCTCGGCATCCTCGCGACGGCCGTGGTCCAGGGCAGCCTCGCGCTGCTCGCCCTCAACGTGTTCGGCGTGCCAAACGCGTTCTTGCTCGGCGTCCTCGCCGCGCTCCTCTCGTTCATCCCGCTCGTCGGCACGACGCCGGTCACGGTGGGCTCGACGATCTACCTCTTCGCCACGGGGCACGTCGGCAGCGCGATTGGAATGGCGATCTCGGCCGTGATCATCGGCCTCTCCGACAACGTCGTCCGCCCCTGGGTGCAGAGCTCGTCGACCCGCATGCACCCGCTCATCGCGCTGGCCGGCATCTTCGGCGGCCTCGAGCTCTTCGGCCCGGTCGGCGTCTTCCTCGGCCCCGTCATCGCGGCCATGGCCGTCTGGACCGTCGACACCTACGCGAAGCTCCACCCCCCGCGCCGTGAGGCGACCGCACCGCCCACGGACAAGGACACGATCGTGCCCCCGCCGTCGAAGCCCGCGCCCGCGCCGGAAAACCCGCCCTTGCCGTGACCTCAGTGTGCCGGGCGTGGCGCGGCGTCGAGCCGCTGATCGAGCTCGGCCTTCACCTTCAGGAAGACGTGCCGTTCTGCCTCGGGCACGGCCGTGGCGGGCGGGGTGAGGAGAGTCTCGGCGTCGAAATAGGTACCCTTCGCGCGTGCGCTGAAATGCAGGTGGGGCCCCGTCGAGCGCCCCGTGCTTCCGACATAACCGATGAGCTGGTGCGCGCGCACCTGATCACCCACCTCGAGCCCTTGTGCAAACTTGGAGAGATGGGCATACCCGGTTTCGGTCCCGTCCGGATGCACAATGGCGACCCAGTTTCCGTGCGCCCCGTGGGGGCCGACGAAGCTTATGGTGCCGCGATACGACGCATAAACCGGCGTCCCTTTGGGCGCGCCGAAATCCGTCCCCTGATGCGGCATCGGCCGGCGCAGGATCGGGTGCATGCGGCGCGGGTTGAAGGGGGACGTCCTGCGCAGATTGGCGAGGGGCGAACGCCAGCCGGTCGAGCAGGCCTGTGTCCCCGTCGCGTCGAAATAACCCTGCAACTCGTGCCCTACGAACTCGTAAAACCGAGACGGCTCGCCGACGGGCGGCCGGTACTCGACGGCGAGGATATGCGTGTCGCGGCTGCCGTCTTCGGCCCCTTTTTCGTCTGCGACGAGCCGGATCGTGGCCCCTTCGCGATGGTCGTCGTCGGGCAGGCAACTGCCGAGCGCGTCGTCGATTTCGTCGAGAAAAACCTCGTCGAGCTCCCCTCGGGCGGCGGAGGGCCCCGGCGATACCCATACGAGCGCGCCCGCCTGCTCCTGCTCGGGCGTGACCAACTCGCGGTGAGCCGCTTCCGTGCTTGCTGACGGGGCGGCCGCTGTTCGCTCACCCGCCGCGCGGGCCCAGGACTTCTCCAGCGAGACGGACCAGCAGAAAAACGGGATCCACGCCAATCCGAGGATCGCAATGCACCCGAGCGCGACGTCGAGCGTGGCGATCGTGCGCCGTGAGGAGTCTGGATCGAACGGCTCCATCGAAGAGAGCGAAGTTTTACCAGCACCGATCGGGGCGTGCAACTTGCTGGCACCCCTCCCTCGCTCCCGAGGCTTGCGCCGCCGCTCCACGCGTGCACAATGGGTGTGACTCGAGGAGTCGAGGCCATGATCTCTCACGTTGAGATGATCACACGCATCGTCGTGGGTACGGCGCTCGGCGGAATCATCGGCTACGAACGCGACCGGCACGGCAAGCGCGCGGGCCTGCGAACGCACCTCCTCGTCGCGACGGCATCGGCCACGTTCATGGTCGTGTCCGCTCACTTCGTCTACTTTCAAGGGTACACGGAGGGGGAGCTCGTCGAGGTGGACGGCTCACGCATCGCGGCCTCCGTCGTATCGGGCATCGGCTTTTTAGCGGGCGGCGTCATTCTGCGGACCGGGCTGACGATTCAGGGGATCACGACCGCAGCGGGCCTCTGGCTGGTGACCGCGATAGGTCTCTGTGCTGGCGCGGGCATGCTGCTCGAAGCCGCCGTCGTGACGGCCATGGGGCTCGTGGTGCAGACGGTCGTGCGGCGACTCGAGGGCAAAAGCAACGTGCTCGTCCGGAAGCGCGTCTCGGTGGTCCTCGCCGACTCCAAGCAACTCGACGACGTGGAGGCATTGCTCGATGAACTCCACGTCGTCGTCTTCAACATCGACTACGAGCGGCGCCTCGATGAGGAGCGGCGGATCTCCATCACCTTCGACGTCGGTTTTCCATCGGCGCTCCGCGTGGGCGACCTGATCGAGCGGCTCGAACGGCTCAAGGATGTTCGGCGGGTGCACGTCGAGAATACGCACTGACGCCTTCGTCCTCGGGCCTGCTCAGAGCCACCCCTGTTCCCGGTAAAACCGCGCCGCATCCGCGAGCGACACGTCGAGCGGCCGTGACGTATACCCGAGCTCCCGCGCCGCCCGCTCCGACGACAAACGCACCCGAAACGTGCTTTGCAGCGCCATTTCGTGGCTCAGCATCGGCGGCCGGCCCGTGAGGCGCGACGCGCTCTCCATCAGGAACGACAAACCCATCACGGCTCGATCCGGCAGCGTGAAACGTGGCGCCTTCCCGCCGGCCGCCGCGGCGATTCGCGTGAGCAGCGCGCGCACCGAGAGCGCCTCGCCTCCGAGGATGTAATGCCGCCCGGAGCTCCCCCGCTCGGCGGCCGCGAGGTGCGCCGTCGCCACGTCCCGCACGTCGCACGTCGTCCGGATCCCGTTCGGCGCGGCGATCGTCGTGCCCTTCCGCGTCGCCCAAAAGAGCGGCAGCACGTTTCGTTTCCAGTCACCCGGACCGAACACCGCCACCGGATGCGTGATCACCACGAAAAGCCCCTCGCGCCCGGCGCGCTCCACCTCCTGCTCCGCCAGCCATTTCGTGTGCGGATAGACCATCTGGAGCGGCGCGAAATTGTACGGGCTCGTCTCGTCCACCGTGACGACCGCATGGGGAGGCGGATACGGCTTTCCGATCGTCGAGCCCGTCGACGTGAACACGAATCGCGGGACGCCCGCGCGCCGCGCCGCCGAGAGCATGTTCCGCGTGCCCGTGACGTTCGTCCGCTCGATCTCCACCCATTTCGCGCGCCACATTCGCACGTCGGCGGCGACGTGATACACGACCGACGCGCCGCGCATGGCCTCGGTCAGCGTCTCCACGTCGTCGAGATCCCCCCGCACGATTTCGAGCGCGGCCCGCGGCAGGTCTCCCGGCAAATCCCCGCTCCGCGACAGCGCGACCACGTGGTGCCCCGCTTCGAGGAGCTGCCGGATGATCTCCCAGCCGAGAAACCCTGTCCCGCCCGTCACGAATGCGGTCTTTCGCCGCGGAATGCCGTTCATGCTCGTTTCCCTCGCCTGGACGGCCGTGGACGGTCGAGGTAGGCGCGCGCCTCGGCCTCGGACGCGAAAAACACGATCTGCATCTCGCGCGGCGCCGTCCCGATGAATCGCGCCGCCCGCACGACCATTTCGGTCACAACCCGGATCGTGAAGCTCGCGCCGATGCAGAGGTGGGTCATCGGGGTCGTGACGCGCTTGCCCTGCAGCACCCGCCGCGCCTCGATCGTCGCTCCGGTGACCGCGGAGAGGTCGCAGAGCACGAAGATATGGTCTTTTCCTGCGGACCAGTCCGATTGAAAATCGAGGAGCCCTTCGAGCGACGGACCGTCGATTTCCCCCGAGAGGCGCATGGCGAAGACGTTCGGCTCCTCGATCCACGCGACTTGCTCCCCGAATTGCCGCCTCATTCGCCTCCGCACCTCACCGGATGAGCTCGCGTAGTTCCTTGCGCCGCTCGGCGAGCCACGTCCGCGCCTCGGCCTCGGATTCGAAAAAACCGAAATCGACGCGCCGCTTCGTGAGCAGACGGCCGGCCGTGAGCACCATCTTCGCGAGCGTCCTCGCGGTGAAGCTCGCCCCCAGAATGGCGACCGCGCCCGGCGCCTTCCGCTCCCGGTTCCACGCGACCATTTCCCGCCGCGCCTCGGTCGTGATCGTACCGGCCTGCCCCACGTGGATCAGGATGAGCCGGTAGCCGTGGCGTTTCTCCAGGTCCCCGCGGAGGGCCTGCATGTACCGCTCGACCTGCGTGTCGTAATCGCCGCGGAGCCACACGACGAGCAGATCGCCCTCTTCGCGGATCTCGACGGTCGTGGGTTTGTCCGGGAAGTCCACGGCGACCATCTCACCACCTCTCGATGCGCCACCCGCGCTGTCGGGCGAGGCGTTCGAGCCGCGGATCGGGATTCACGGCGACAGGCTTCGCCACCCGTTCGAGCAGGGGCACGTCGGTCACGCTGTCCGAATAAAACGTCGCCTCTTCGAGCACGAACCCGAGTTTGTCCGCGAGCGCCTCCGCGCGCCGCACCTTCCCTGCGCCGAGGCAAATCGGCCGCTCCGCCCGACCCGTGAAATGGCCACGCGCGTCGATCTCGAGCTCGGTCCCCACGACGTGCTCGATTTCGAGTCGTTGCGCCAGCGGCCGCGCGGCGTACTTCGTCGCGCCCGTCACGATCGCGCAGACGTCGCCGGCCTCCTTGTGCCTCTTCACCGCGCGCCGTCCCGCGTCGGCGACGTGCCGCTCCACGTATTTGCCGAACCAGTCTTCGCAGCGCGCGATGAGCGCGCTCTCGGGCGTGCCTGTAAGCGGCGCGAGCGCCCTCTCCGCCATGTTCTCTGCGTCGAGGAGCCCGAGCGTGTATTGCCCGACCCAGTAAAACGTCTTCAAGAGGTCGAACGTCGACGCCTCGCCGATGTCGCGCAGATACCGCACGTAAAGGCTCGCGGTCTCCTTGCGCACGAGCGTGCGATCCATGTCGAAGAGCGCCGCGCGGGGTTTCGGTGCGTTCATCGCGAGAACCCGTAGCCGCGCTGGAGCGTCGCCGAGAAGATGTTGCAGAGCGCGTGGAACACGACGCCCGCGCCGACGCCGCCCGTCCGCGCGCGCAGCCAGCCGAAGACGAGCGACGGGAAAAACACCGCGAGCCGGTCCACGCTCGGCACGGTCAAAAAATGCCCAATCGCGAAGATCGCCGACGAGACGATCAAGGAAGGGCCGAGCTCCGCCCCGAACACGCGCCATCGGGGCGGCCACGCGGCGTCGAGCCGGGTCTGGAGGTATCCCCGGAAAAACGCCTCCTCGGGCAGCGCCACGGCCAGAAAATGCCCGGAAATCTCGTTCAACGGCGACTCGAAGCCCCGGAACACGAAGGGCATCTTCACGCGCCAGAACAGCTTGAAGCCGAACCAGAACGGCGGGAAAATGATCGCCGCGAGCAAAAGCACCCAGAGCGAGGCCGAGGCCGCGTCACGCAGCAGCCTGCGCCGATCGAGCGGGAGCGGCTCGAGCAGGCCTCCGAGCGAGAGCCCGTGCGCGCGGATCACGTGCTCGTCTCCGCGCAGGACGAGCCACCACGTGACCGCGAGGAACGCGAGCCCCACGGCCGTGCCCGCGTGATCCTTGGGCGCGAGGTACGAGAGCGCGGTCACGAGGAGCGTCGTGGCGAGCGCGACGAGCAGCGGGCGGCGCGCGTTCGGCGCCTCGGGGACGGGCTCCAGGGGCGCGGCGGGCGCGGGGCTCTCGGCGCCGAGGCCCGGGGCGGGCGGCGGCGCGGGGGTTTCGAGGGGGGCGGGAGGATCCGGCAGCACGCGCCGGCGAGGATAGCTTCGTCTGGCCGGCGGCGCGAGCCCGTGGTCAGGGGGTGGTCCGGGAAGATCTTCGATTTTCTGGCCTTCCTGGGGACGGTGGGTACAGTCGGCTCGTGGTGCTCGGTTCGCTTCTCCGCTCCCTCGGCCCGTCCTGTCTCGCGGCGCTCACGTTCGGCGCGGGCATGCTCTGCACCCGTCCGGCGAGCGCGGTCTCGCCGTTCCTGGTGACGCCTGACGCCTCCGTGGTCGATGCGAGCCCGGCGTATCGATACGCGAACATGACGGACGACGAGGCATTCGCCGAGCTCGACAAGAGGAGCCTGCCGTACGTGCGCATCGACCCCGTGCCCGGCGTGCGCGCGCCGGTCCGGCTCACCGGGCGCCTGCACGGCGTGTTGATCCATTCGGCGTTGCCGGAGGAGCAGCGGTCGACGTCGATGTTCGAGATCCTCGACGCGCGCTTGGCGCTTGCGCTCGACGATTTCACGGCGGTGCTCGAACGTCACGAGATCGACGAGCTCGTCCATTACACGATGTACCGGCCGAACGTGCCCCGCGAGATGCCTGCGCCCGTGGTGGCGAAAAAGGCGCCGGCGCAGAGGGAAGCGCCGAAGAAGGAATCGGCGAAGAAAGAGGCGCCCAAGAAGGAGACGCCGAAGGCGGATGCACAGAAGGCGGAGGCGCCGAAAGCGGAGGCGCCGAAAGCGGAGGCGCCGAAAGCGGAGGCGCCGAAAGCGGAAACGCCCAAGACAGGCTCGAAGCTTCCGCAAGCGAATGCGGCGAAGGCGTCGGACCTTGGCAAAGGCGCGCTCGGGACCAAGCATTCCGAGGGCGCGACGAAGGGCACGAAACACAAGGCGCCCGCCGCGGTCCAGGCAAAGCCGCGCGAGATGGTGACGGCGAGCGAAAAGCCGAAGACCGCGCCGCATCATGCGCCGAAGACCGCGCCGCATCATGCGCCGGCGAAGGCCGAGGCGAAAGCGGCGCCGGCGAAGCCCGAGGTACAAGCCGCTCCCGCGAAGACCGAGCCTCACGCAGCGCCGGCGAAGACCGTGCCCCACCCGCGCTGGGCCCCGCCGGGCACGCGTCATCCCGCGGGGCTCGCGATCGACGTCGGCCGATTGCGTAAAAAGGACGGCACCTGGATCAGCGTCCTCGACCATTTCCACGGCAAGATCGGCGAAAAGACCTGCGGCGAGGGAGCCCGCAAGCCCGAGCAGCCCGTCGCGCAGGAGCTCCGCGCGCTCGTGTGCGAATCCCAGGACGCGGGCATCTTCACGTACGTGCTCTCGCCGAATTACAACACCGACCACGCCGACCATTTCCACATGGAAATCAAGCCCGGCGTGCGGTGGTTCCTCGTGCACTGACCGGCGCCTATCGCAGCGCTTTGAGTGGCGATAGGACCCCATATTTGAGATCGATCGGCAGCTTGAGGGTGCCGCCGAAGACCATCTCGACGGGGGGGAGCGGGCCGTCCGAGAGCGGTGCGAACGGGATGTCGAGCTGGAACGTGATCGAGGCGAATCCGATCGACACGAAAGGCGCGAGGTGCGCGCCGACGAACGCGGCTCGCTCCTTGGTCGCGCTTTCGAATGTGGCCCCGACCTCGGCACCGAAGATCGAGGTATTGATCTGCGGGCCGAACGAAACCCGCGCGCGCTCGAAGCCCACGGCGCTCGCCTGAACGAAGCCTCCGTATCCCACTCCTCGGCCGGACGCGTTCCCGTAATGCACGAACGTGATCTCACCGCCGAGTAGCCCCAGCGCGGGCTGCTCAGGTCCGAACACGACGCCGCCCATCGGCCCGACCGTGAAAACGTTCCACCCGTCGGCGCGGCTCGGGCTCGTGGAGACGAGCAGCATGAGGGCAACGGCGAGCGAGGAGACCCGGCGGCGCATGAACCGGGGAGCGTGGGGGAGCGCCTGGGCCGCGTCAATCGAATCGCGCTTCGCGCGGCGAGGTTTTTCTTGGCGTCCCGGTCGTGGCGGACATCGCGGAGGCGCAGAGAAGGCCGGAGCTCGCGGTTCTGTCGGCAATGGCGCACGGGCAGACGAAAACTGCGTTCGAGGTGGCCGTGGCTGCATTGACCGCGAGCGTTGAGCATCGAGGACACGGCGACCCGTGCGCTCTATGTGGATCTCGTGCTAGTCGGTGGTCCGGCCGGCCTGGAGCGCCGCTTCGTACCCGCCCGGAATGTAGAGCGGCAGCTCTCCCCGCGCGGCGGTCTGCTCCTGGTACGCGCGCATCCGCCTCTGGCCTTCCTCGGCGACGTCGAGCCCCAGGAATTCTTTCGCCTCGAGCTTGATGCCTTCGGGGAGCGGGAGCGAGCCGCCGAAGTACACCGAGCGCTTGATGGCCGCGAGGCTCGGCTTGTGGCGCTTGGCGAGTTCGTCGGCAAGCGCGATGGCCTTCGCGACCACGTTCGCCTTCGACACAACGGCGTCCACTGCGCCGATCTCCAACGCCTGCGCCGGCGTGAACGGTTTGCCATCGAGGATGGCCAGAAGCGAACGATGGACGCCCAAAAGGCGCGTCAGTCGCTGGCTGCCGCCCCCACCGGGCATGATGCCGAGCAGCACCTCCGGCTGGCCGATGAACGCGTCGCTGTCCGCCATGACGCGCAGATCGCAAGCCCAAGCGAGCTCAGCACCCAGGCCGAGCGCGGCGCCTTCCAGCGCGGCTACGAAGACGGCGGCGACGCTGTTCATACGCAGAAAGAGCGCGTGCAGGCGATCGAGGCCGACGTAGTCCGGCGGCGGAGGAGGGGCGGCGGCCCCCGACTGCTGCCTCGCCAGATACTGCGCGCCCCCCTCCTGCAGCCACTTCACGTCCGCGTGGCTGATGAAGCGCGTCGGGTGGCTGCTCGCGAGCACGACGGCACGGACGTCAGGATCCTTGTCCACTCGCTCCACCAGCGCTTCCAGCTGCCGCGCCAAGTCGGCGCCGAACACCTGCAGCGGCCCCGCGTCGATGCGAACCAATAAGGTGGCGCCGCGCGCCTCGACCGCCAATTGCGCCTTGGGCTCTTGTGCTTGGGTCATCTCATTCCTCATCTCTCGTTGTTCTCAGGTGACCAAATGGTGTGCGTGCGGGCGCGCCCGCTCGCCGAAGTGGGGTGGGCGAAAGCGCGGCGCGCCGCGGGCTCTCGCGTCGTTTCAAATCAGCGGATCCGTACGACCGTGCGGCCGCGGACCTTGCCTTGCAGCATCTCTGCCGCGACCCCGGGGACGTCCGCGAGGCCGATTTCGCGCGTTGCGGACGCGAGCTTTCCAAGGTCAAGATCGGTCGCCAGGCGCGCCCAGGCCTGCTTCCGCCGACCTGGGTGCGTGCACGGAGTCGATGCCGGCCAGGGTCACGTTGCGCAAGATGAACGGCGCCATGGATGCGGGCAGGTCCATGCCCTGCGCCAGCCCGCACGCCGCGACCGCGCCGCGGTACTGCGTCTGCGAGAGGACATTGGCGAGGGTGTGGCTGCCGACGGAGTCCACTGCGCCGGCCCACCGCTCCTTGCCAAGCGGGCGCCCCGGCTTCGATAACTCTTCTCGGTCGATGCATTCGGCCGCCCCCAGGGAGCTCAGATAGTCCGCTTCCGCCAAGCGTCCGGTCGACGCGAGGACCCGATAGCCGAGCGTCGACAGCAAGGAGATCGCGACCCCTCCCACGCCGCCGTTCGCGCCGGTCACCAGGATCGGCCCGCGGTCGGGAGCGAGCCCTGCGTGCTCGAGCGCGAGGACGCACAGCATCGCGGTGAAGCCGGCGGTACCGATCGCCATCGCGTCCCGTGTGCTGAACGCATCCGGTACGGGCACGAGCCAAGCTCCAGGCACCCGGGCCTGCTCCGCGTAACCGCCGTGGTGGGTCTGGCTGAGCCCCCACCCATTCGCCAGCACGCGGTCGCCTGCCTTGAAATTCGCGTCCTCGGACGACTCGACGGTCCCGGCCAGGTCGATGCCGCCCACCAGCGGGAGCACCTTCATGATATCGCCGCGTCCGGTCAGGGCCAGCGCGTCCTTGTAGTTGACCGTCGACCACTCGACGCGAAGCGTGACCTCTCCCTCACCCAGCTGGTCCGCGGGCAAATCTGTCAGCTCCGTCGAGAGGCCCGACGCCGATTTTCTTGTGAGCAGTGCGTGCATGTCGCCTCCGGGTCACGGACGTTTAGGTCGCCACCGCAGGCATTGCAAGAACGCACAATTTTCGCCTATACTACCATTTTTGTAAGTATGAGATCCCGACGTCACGATCCGAAGAGCGGCTGCGGCGTGGAAGCCACGCTATCGGTGGTCGGCGGGCTGTGGAAGCCCCTGATCTTGTTCCATCTCCTCGGCGGCAAGCTGCGCTTCATGGAGCTCACGCGGCGCATCCCGACCGCCACGCAGCGGATGCTGACGCTCCAGCTGCGCGAGCTCGAGGAAGACGGCGTGCTGGTGCGGCACGTCTATCCGCAGGTGCCGCCCAAGGTCGAGTACGAGCTCACCGAGTTTGGGCGCACGTTGGCGCCCGTCCTGCGGACGCTCCGCGACTGGGGGGCCACCTATCTGCGCGCGCGTGGAATCGAGCCGAATCCCCTGCCCGGCCGTAGTCCCAAAGCGAGCCCGCGCGGGCCCACCCGTGCTCGGTGATCGCGAGGGCGATTCACTCGGGCGCGCTCGGCGGTCGCACGCTCTCCGCGACGCGCGCTCTTCACCGAGGGCCTCTGCGGTCAGACGCTCGCGCGAGCTGCAGGAACGGGCTCGCGGACGCCACGCCAGGTGCGCCCGCACTCGACGCACGGATGTTCGTTCCCCGGCTCCCTCCCCTGGATCTCCGTCCAGCGCTCCCGCGACAGACCTGAACGCCCGTCCTCCCATTTACGATTTTTTCGTCCCGACACGCAACTGCCGCCCCCTTCCTGTCGACATGAGTGCGTGGGGGTCATGCTCGGACGAACCCCTGGGAGGACGAACTCATGCTCATCGACGTCGCAGCGCTTCCAACCGATTCGCTCGTGGGGACCCGTTATCGTGTCGTTCGTTTGATCGGCGGCGGTTCGTCCGCCGACGTATTCGAGGCCGCGGGCCCTTCCGGCGAGCTCTTCGCCATCAAGGTGCTCCGTCACGAATTGCGTGACTCCCAGGAGGCCGCCGCGCGCCTCCTCCAGGAAGGGCGCCTGCTCGCTTCGCTCCGCCACCCGAACCTCGTCCCTCTGCGTGAGATGGGAATGACCCGGGACGGTCGTCCTTTTCTCGCCATGCCCCGCCTCGCCGGCGAGACCCTCCGCGAAACCCGCCTCCGCAAAGGCTCCCTCGCGCCCGCGTTCGCCGCGTCCGTCGTCGCCGGCGCGCTCGATGGATTGCATGCCGCCCATCGGCAGGGCGTCGTGCACCGCGACGTCAAACCCGGCAACATCTTCCTCGTGGCCGCGAATGCCGCGCCCCCGCGCCCTGCGATGCTCGATTTCGGCATTGCCAAGGTCTCCGGCGCCGCGGCTCTCTGCACCACGCAGCAGGAAATCATCCTCGGCACGCCCCGCTACCTCGCCCCCGAGCAGATCCTCGGCGGGCGCGTCGATGCTCGTACCGACGTGTATGCCATGGGCATCGTCCTCTTCGAATGCATTGCCGCCCGTGGCCCTTTCGATCTCCTCGCCGGATCCGATTTGCTCACCCTCATGCGCGCCCACCTCGGCCTCGCACCGCGCCGCCTCGACGACGTCGCCGACGCGCCGCCCGCCCTCGCTCGCGTCGTCGCGCGGGCCCTCGAAAAGAAACCTGCGCGACGTTATCCCACGGCCGCCGCCTTCGCCGCCGCGATCCGCGGCGCCGTCGCGCCCGAGGCTTTCTCCGGTGCCGAACGGAGGGCGTCGTGACAAACGCTACCCTCCGCACGGACGTCCACGAGCGTTCCACCCAGCCCGACGAGAGCCTTCCCCCTCTTTCCACCCGCTCCCCCGTGCGCTCCACGCCTCTTCGCTGCGGCGAGCGTGCGCCGGGCACGCCTTGGATCATCCTTCGCCCCCTCGGCAAGGGCGGCGTCGGCGAGGTCTTCGAGGTCGAACACGCCCTGCTCGGGCGCCGCGCCGCGCTGAAAGCGCTCCTCCCCGCCAATGCCGAGCGCCACGGACTCGCAGAGCGTATCGCCGACGAGGGACGGATCCTCGCCCGCGTGCGTCATGACAACCTCGTCGAGGTCCTCGACCTCGGATTGCTCACGGACGACGGCCGCCCCTACCTCGTCCTCGAGCTCCTCGAAGGGCGTGACCTCCGGGCCGAGCTCGCTCGTATCGGCGTCCTTTCCGTGCCGACGACCCTCACCATTGCATCGCAGGTCCTCCGCGGCCTCGGCGCGCTTCACCGCGCGGGCTTCGTGCATCGTGACATCAAGCTCGAAAACCTTTTCCTTTGCGATGACGGTCGCGCCAAGATCCTCGACCTCGGCGCCGCCGAGCCCGCCTCGGGCTGCGAAGGCCCGGGCGCGCGGGGCGCCTCGCTCGGGACGCCGCGCACCATGGCGCCCGAGCAATTCGAGGGAAAACCCGTCGACGGGCGCACCGATTTGTATGCCCTCGGCCTCGTCCTGTACGAGCTCGTCGCCGGCCGTGGCCCTTTCGACGACATCAAAGACCTCGATGCCCTCCGTTTTGCCCACCTCGATCGGATCCCCGCGCCCCCGTCGTGGTTCGCGCCGCAGCCCATTCCCGCGGCCCTCGACGCGTGGATCCTCCGCGCCCTCGAAAAAGACCCGGACGACCGCTTCGCCTCGGCCGAAGCCATGGCCGCCGAGATCCCCGCGCTCGTCGCCCCTCTTTACGCCCCCACCACGCGAGCCGCCGAGATCACCACGCCGTCCGCTTTCTCCGCGGACGTTTCTCGCCCGCCTTCCCGGAGCGGCGTCACGCCGCTGTCGGAAGGCACGCGCCGCATGGTGGTCTCTGTCCTTGCCATCGTCTCGCTTGCCGCGGGTCTCGCCCTAGGCAGGCTCCTCGGGCCCCACACTTCGTTCGGCGGCGTCGTGAACGATCCGATCCCTTCGCGATCGGTGTAAGGTCTTCGTGCACGCCTCCGTTTCCACCGGCGAACGGCGCGAGCCGTGGGGAGAACGACGATGGACCTCATCCGACGTGGGTTTTTGGCTGTTTCGTTAGCGACGCTGTTTTCCTCCGCCGTCGGCTGCGGCGGGAGCACCTACACGGGCGGTGGCTCGGCGGCGCCGAGTGAGGCGAGGGCTGTCGAGTCGTCCACCCCGGCCGGCACGGCCTCCGCCGGTCAGTTTGGCAGCGATTCAGCCGCCTTCCCCGCCGCGGACGAGGCTGCGCCCGCCGCGCCTCCGCCGCCCCCGGCCGCCGTGCAAGGGACCGCCTCCCAGCGCCCCGGCGCGTTCGAGGCCGAGGCCAAGCGCGCCGAGGTCATGCAGCCCGAGCCGCCGCAGAACCGCCCCGGCCTCGGCACCGAGTGGGGCGAGACGCGCTCGTCGTCGATCACGACCGTGGCGTTCCAGCGCGCCGAACCCACGAGCCCGTTCTCGATGGCGAGCCTTTTCTACAACGACGAGGAGGGCGCGCGCGCCATGGCGAACGCCGTCGGCTTCCGTCGCACCTCGGGCGGCGTCACCCCCGTCGCGGGCGGCGCGCTGCTCGTCGGCCTGCGTGACGAGAACGGCGCGTTCCTCAACGGGTTTGTCGCGAGCGACAAGAACTACATCGTCGGCGAGGCGGGCCGCCGCTACACGATCGTCATTCGTAACCGCACGCCGAACCGCATCGAGTGTGTCGTCTCCGTCGACGGTCTCGACGTCATCGACGGCCGCGCCGCGGGCTTCTCGAAGCGCGGCTACCTCGTGCAGCCGCACGGCGAGCTCGAGATCGACGGCTTCCGCCAGAGCGTCGACGCTGTCGCCGCCTTCCGCTTCGGCTCCGTGCGCGGCTCGTACGCGGCCAAAAAGTCCGGCGGCGATTCGCGCAACGTTGGCGTCATCGGCTTCGCCTTCTTCCACGAGCGCGGCACGAACCCGTTCCCCTGGACGAACGACGAAGTGAACAAGCGCCACGACGCCAATCCGTTCCCCGGCCAGTTCGCGACGCCTCCGTGATCCCATCCTGGAATCCGCCCTGATCCTGGGCCCCGACGCACCGCGAAATTTTCCGACTACCCAACCCGCCGCGGCCGCGCTACCCCCCGGCCGTGGCGATCGATCTCAACCCCTCTCAGAAGCAGGCGGTCGAGCACGATCTCGGGCCGATGCTCGTGCTCGCCGGGGCAGGCTCGGGCAAGACGCGCGTCGTCACCGAGCGAATCGGCAGGCTGCTCGGCAAGGGCGTCTCCGCGACCAGCATCCTCGCGATGACCTTCACCAACAAGGCCGCCGCCGAGATGCACGAGCGCGTCGCGAAGCTCGTCGGCCCGAAGGTCGCGAAGGACCTCAAGGTCTGCACCTTCCATCGCTTCGGCCTCGACACGCTCGGCCAGGAGACCCGTGCGCTCGGCTTCCGCGGCTCGAAGTTCGCCATCCTCGACCAGGCGGACCAGACGAGCGCGATCCGCGAGATCCTGCGCGAGCTCCGCACCACGAAGAACTACGACATCGGCGCGATCCTGGCGCGGATCTCCGCCGCGAAGAACGACTTCATCACGCCCGAGGAGTGGCTCGAGAAGCAACGCAAGAGCCGCGGCGTGGACGAGTACGACGAGATCAGCATGCTCGTCTACCCGAAGTACCTCGCGGCGCTGCGCACCTTCCAGGCGTTCGACTTCGACGATCTCATCTGCGAGCTCGTCCGCCTCTGGAGAAAACGCACCGACGTGCTCCAGAAGTACCAGATGCGCTACCGGTACCTCATCGTCGACGAGTACCAGGACACGAACCACGCGCAGCTCGAGCTTGTGCTGCAGCTCGCGGGCGCGCACCGGAACGTGGTCGTCGTCGGCGACGACGATCAGTCGATCTACGCGTGGCGCGGCGCCGACGTGAAGAACATCCTCTCGTTCGAGGACCATTTCCCGGGCGCGAAGGTCGTCAAGCTCGAGCACAACTATCGCTCGAAGAAGCCGATCCTCGACGTGGCGAACGCGATCCTCGCGAAGCAGTCGGGCAAACGGCATCGCAAGATCCTCGTGCCCACGCAGGGCGACGGGCCGATCGTGCAGGTCGTCGTCTGCGCCGATCCCGAGGTCGAGGCGAGCTTCGTCGCCTCCGAGTCGCAACAGCTCATCGAGAAGCATGGCGTGCGCCCCAAGGACATCGCCGTGCTCTACCGCTCGAACCTCCAGGCTCAGCCGATCGAGCAGGCCTTGAAGGAGCGGAGCATTCCGCTGCGCATGATCGGCGGCCAGCAGTTCTTCGAGCGCAAGGAGGTCAAGGACCTCATCGCGTACCTCAAGGTCGTGCTCTCGCCGGACGACGAGATGTCCCTGCGGCGCGTCGTGAATTATCCGGCGCGGGGCATCGGCGAGGTCGCGTTCAACAAGATCACGGCGCACGCGACCGCGCAGGACATGAGCCTCTGGGCCGTCGTGCAGCGCGCGCACGCGGTGCGGGAGCTGCCGCCGGGGGCGCTCGAAGGGTGCCGGCAGTTTGTCCGGATCATCGAGGGCGGGCGGCTCGCGTTCGAGCAAAAGCTGCCGAGCGCGGAGATCGCGGCGAAGCTCTGCGAGGCGATCGGCCTCAAAGCCGACATCATGGCGGCCTCGGCGAACCCGCAGGTCGCGGCGCGCCGCTGGGGCAACGTCGAGGGCCTGCTCAAGGTCTTCGCGCGCCGTGATGAGGCCGGAAAGGGCGATCGGGAGCATTTCGCCGAGTTTTTGCGCCTGCTCGCGCTTCGTATGGACGAGCAGGATGAAGAGGCGACGGACCGCGTCACGCTCACCACGATGCACGGCTCGAAGGGCCTGGAGTTCCCGTACGTCTTCGTGATCGGCGTCGAGGAGGGCTTTTGCCCGCATTCGCGCACGACGGTCGAGCGCGCGACCGATTTCGTACCTGGCGACCAGGACGGCGCGGTGAGCTTGGAAGAGGAGCGTCGCCTTTTCTACGTGGCCGTCACGCGCGCCCGGGAAAAACTCTTCATGTCGCGCTGCATGGCCCGTGGGCAACGCGGCAAGCTCGTGCCGCGCACCCCGAGCCGATTCTTGCTGGAGCTTCCGCGTGAGCTCTACGAGGAGCGCGAGGAGACGGCGCCGATCGCGCCGGGCATCGAGAAGACGAAGGCCGGCGCCGCGAACCTCCTGGCGGCGCTGCAGGCGCTGCCGCCGGGCGAGCTGCCGATGATCCCGCGGACGCGCCCGCGGTTTTGAAAGATCGCGACTTTCAAGGGCGGGAGCGTCTGCCCGTCGCCGGGGTATAAAGAGCGATAGGCTGATCTTCTAGGATTGCACGGACCTTTTCGTTCGTCGATAATGCTTCCAGTCCCTCCGGGGTGGCTTCGACCGGGACGCTGCCGAGTGCGTCGGGCGAATCGGCGAGGAAGTGCCCTCCGGTCGCGGAGAGAAGCGGCTCAAGCTCAGCCATGACCATGCGGGCGGCTGTTTTCGTGGCCTCCATGATTTCCTGCCGGTTGCGCCGCCGTCCACCACCTTCAATCTCCGTCTTGAGCAGGACGACGGCGCGGACCCTCTCACCGCGCGGGAATCCGGTTAGCCGGCGCCTGAACTCCGGACTGATCTTCGAGGTACCTGCCGGTGTGCTTCTTCGCTCGTCGGCCATTGGAAGTCGGCGCCTCCTGTGACCTAGAGTACCTTGAGTGCCTCAGCTGGTCGAATCATGCCGTACCCCCAACGGTTATCGGGGGTCTTCTCCTTGCCTGACGGGTGTTCCGCCGTGTCTCTCAGGGCTTGCGCGATGGTCGCAACGGGGGCATCAGGCTTCGCTGCCATGAGGAGGGCAGCGACACCTGCGACGTGCGGGGTCGCCATGGACGTTCCGTCCATGTACGTGTACTCGTAATCCTTGCCATTGCGACGTTCAGGCGGAATGCAGGAGTAGACCTGGACGCCTGGGGCCACCACGTCCGGCTTCGTGACTAGCGCGACCTCTTCTCCGGGGAAAACGAGGCTCGCGCCGCTGCTGAACGAGGCCACATCGACTTTGCCGCGCGGCATCGACTCAAGGGCGCCGACGGAGAGTGCATTATGTGCGCTGCCGGGCGAACTCGTGTTCCCGTGGTTCTCATTGCCGATGGCAACGATTGGTAGGACGCCGTATTTTTCGATAAGATCGCGAAACACTTCAGCGAAAAGGGGCTCGTAATACGTGAACCCGAGGGACATGCTGATAATATCGGCGTCTCTGCCGATGGCCCACTCGATGGCGCGGATGAGGGTTAGCAACGTGGCATCGCCGATGAGGCAAGCGGCGACCACCAGGTTTGCCTCGGGGGCGACGCCAATAGATACCCCGTCGGGGGTCTTGCCGCCCGCGATCGTGCCGCACACGTGGGTGCCGTGTTGCCCCGCGTCGAACGAGGGGTTCGACTCGATACGGCGGCCCAGCGGATCGAAGACGACGAAGTCCTTCACACGTCCCTTTAGCGCGGGGTGGTCGCCATGGACGCCGGTATCCAGCACGGCGACGTTGATCTTGGCGCCTTTCGTCGTATCCCAGAGCGCTGGGACCCCGAGCCGTTCAAGGCCCCAGGTCAACTTGTTCTTGGACTCGTTCTTCTGAAGGGACTTGTAGTTGATCTCCTTGGGCTGAATGAGGCGGATCTTCTGGTTCGGCAGGATGGCGATGACGTTCGGTTGCTCGGCGAGCTCAGGCAGTGTCCTCGGGGTCACGTCGGCCTTCGCCACGGGCAGGATGTCGCCGACGCGCTCAATACCAAGGGATTGGCCGCCCGGAACGTGCCCTCCGCTGACCTTATTGTATTGCGAAAATAGCTTTGCTTCGACGGGGCGCTGTGCGGCCTTGATGCTATCAAGCCTGTTCTGGAGATCGCGCAGGCGCCCGCGTGGGGGAGGGAGCGTGTTCGCCTTCGGGGCCCGATAGATGACGAGCGCGTCCATTTTTTCACGAGAGTCGCCGTTCCGCATGAAATTATGGAATGCAGGGGAGATGGGAGACGGGTTGGTCATTGTGAGTGCTTTCGGTTCCGCTTTGGTTTTTGGGGGGCGTGAGTGTTCGGGGCCACGGACCGGAGCCAGGCGTCAATTGAATGAATGGCGACCTTGATGGGCTCTTGGCGAGCTTGCTTGCCCTTGAGAAATTTGCGAACTGCGCGCACGAGATGCAATAGCTCGGTCCGCTCTGGTTCGTCTAAGGCTGTGCCTTTGCGTTCGAGGAACGGTATAAAAAGGGTTGCCAGTTCGTCGGTGAGTCGTTGGGTCGTGAGCGGATCGCGGTCCAAAGTGAGTGGAATGTTCTGTAGCATTCGTAGCAAGAGCCTATCTGAGTGTGCGGGCTGTACTGCGACAACAGAAGGGTTCGGGGTAAGTGCGAACAACGCAACCATTGCCATTCGATCGTACTGCACGCCACCCTTGAAATGTGGGCCCGGTTCGCTGTAAAATTGGGCGCAAACGCTTAATTTTTCTATCGATTCCGGGATGGCGTGGCGGTGTAGGAGATAGATTAGTTCACCAAATCCCATGGTCGATCCCCAGTCGCGATCGAGAGTGCGTGATAGTAAGTGGTCCCAATCTAAAAATTTGCTATGTAAGTCGAGCCAAAAATGTGCCTGACTTGCGGAGATTTCGCTTTGGGGGGTTCCTACCTTTTCGTTTGCTACGGGTGCGACTTCTGAGACGGGGAAGCGAACAAGGCCGGTGCCAAATGAACGGCCCGGTGCACTCGCAACTCGGCAAATAATCCGTTTTCGAATGTCGATGTCCTGTGGCAGTTCTCTACCCGTGGCGAAATATGACTCCGTTAACACTTGTGCAAGCGATGGGGTGTCCTTGTGCCTTATTAAGCTTTCAAGCACCCAGCGTGCTGCTGGTACCGGGGCGATTCCACAATAGAGTGCGATGACCTCATGCCACCGGCCGTCATCATGCTCCTGCACCACCTGTTCGGTGGTGATGTTCGCGTGGTTCCCTTCGTGGACGGCGAGCGCTGCGAGGTATTCCTGAAAGGTCAAGTGTGCGAAGGCAAAGACGCCAGGACGGCGTTCGATAAGAAGTCCAGTTCGATATCGAATGTGCTCGATTAGGTCCTTTGCTCTTGCCTCATTCGCGAGCACCGTGGCGGCCATCTGTCGCGCCTCATCCACCGGGCATTCAGCCCTATCGGCGGATTGCATGCCGATCGCGATCTCACGGCAGATGCGCAGCTTCTCTGGTAAGTCGAATGCGCCGTGGATTCCTCGCCGTTTGTCCCAGTTGTGAAGCAGTCCCTCTACGCATAATTGGTAGAGTCGGGCTCTGTCTTCAGGCAATTTCCCGCTTTCGAAGTAATTCACGAGGCAGATGGCCGACAACATCAAAGGATTGCTGGCCAGGTTACGCACGTACGCGTGGCTTTCGAAGCTTTGGACTATCTGCGTCCCGTCGTCGTGTCCCCTCTGGCGCGCTTCATCCTCCGGCTCGTTACGACCAAGGCGGATCGCGGTGCACCAGTGTCGTGCATATTCATGAACTTGGTTGTCGTTGAAGTCGAGTAGATTCCCCTCTACGAATTCTAGCGCCGAGAGTGCTCCTTCAGCATAGCCCACGGGTCGGGACGATACGACGAACTGGCATCCGGGGTATTCCTTGTAGAGCCCCTCAAGCCATGGAATCACAAAGCGGGCACGCAACTCTGGGTCAACCTCGTCGAGGCCATCGATCATGAGTAGCACTCGACCGCCTTTCATCTGTCGCTCGAGCCAGCCGTCTGGCATGATCGTGACGAGTTCCCGACTCCCGGTCGCCTTTTCAACCATGGCACTACCTATCGGAAGCTCGGTCGCGACGAGTTGCCTCATTCGGAGCAGCAACGGTATCGCTTGCTGTCCTGCGAGGACGAGTTGCTCGTCGACCCCTGCGACCTGAAGCTGGAGCCACTCAAGAAATGAAGACTTCCCGCTGCCGGGCGGTCCCACAATCACCAGACAACGATTATCTCTGACGGCATCTAGAACAGGTACGCCTTCAGGCTTTTGAGAACTCGTCCCTTTCCGGCGTTCTCCCAGCGATTTTCGTGCGTCCGCAAGCTTCATCAAGTTGCCGCAATCTTCGGCCACCGTTCTCGCCTGCCCGTGCTCGCGGATTTCAATTCGCGGCATTACGAATAGCTCCCGGAGATCGACGTCCATGTTCGTCGTCATCCGAACGGTACCTGCCTCTACACGATTGAACCGCTGCAATAAGAAGTCGCGGTAGCTTAATTCGTACCGCCCATCGCTTGTTTCGAGTTGAGAAACGCCTAACGCGAGCTTCTCGCCGATATCGTCGAGCTTCGCCACGACCTTGCGGACGGGCTCGTAGTGCTGGGAGAAGGAGAGACGCCTCCACTCGGCCAGGACCGGCCCGGTCAACATCAAGACTTGGATGACTCCGTGCAACCCCAGCCGATACACAGTCTCATGACGATTCGTCTGGACCGCGGGAGGGCAGCCAAGTGCTGGAAGCAGCCGCTCCGTTAGCTCCTCGGGGTTGCTGCCCGACGTCGAGACGTCGGGCAGGCGGAGGGTCGACGACAGCGCTGCCCAGCCCTCCACGATCGCGCGTACCTGTGGTTCGTTCAGCTCTTCCGTCATGAAGAGCCGGACGACGGATTGCGATGCCGCATTCGCAACCTCTTCCACCTGTCGGCGCATCGCGTCTCGTTTCAGACGTTCCCTGCGCAGATCTTCGGCAAATGGCGACGAGAAGAGACTGCGGAACAGCTCCTGGTAGAAGTCGACGACGAGATCGACGATCGCCGGGTCAGCAGACATGTCAACTCCACGGAGAGAGGAAGCACGGTACACCGGTGTGTCACAAGACACAAGTCCCACTCGCGGGCAATGTCACCCGTGTCCCGGATCCACTTTCCGCCGCGCCGCCCCGGGTGTAAGACCATTCCGGGAGGTCTTCGTTATGAAGTACGGCGCGATTTTTCTTGCACTTCTCGGGCTCGTCGCAATGGCCGAGGGCTGCGGTGACGACGGCGGGTCGGCCAATACGGGCGGCCTCGCGGGATCGGGCGCCGGCGCGGCCGGGGGCACGGGCGGCGCGGGCGGCGCCGGGGGCGACGGCGGCGCGGGGGGCGCGGGGGGCGCAGGAGGCGGCGCGGGGGGCGGGGGCGGCGCGAGTGTCTTTTTGAAATGCGGCGACGCGCCTCCGGCGGGCGCGCCCCTCGCGCCCGAGCCGCCCAAGTATTCGGGCGGCGAATGTCCCGCGCTCGTCTCCGGCCACAACCTCATCAAGAGTGGCGACGCCGACCGAGATTTTCGCCTCGTCGTCCCCACCGAAATCCTGCCCGACGAGCGCCTCCCCGTGATCTTCCTCTGGCACTGGCTCGGCGGCAGCGCCGATGATTTTTTCGAGAAAGGCCAGATCCAGGCGGCCGTCGACAGCCAGCGCTTCATCGCCGTCATCCCCGAATCGAAGGACGACATCACATTCAAATGGCCCTTCGACACCACGCAGACCCCGGCGCGCATGGAAGAGGAATTCGTCTTCTTCGACGACATGCTCGCCTGCGTCTCGGCGCAGTTCAGCGTGAACAAGGAGTGTGTCGCCAGCGCCGGCGTCAGCGCCGGCGCGCTCTGGACGAGCCAGCTCGCGGGCGGCCGCGGGCAATACCTCTCGTCGATCATCTCGCTCTCCGGCGGCACGGGCGGCCTCATCAAGCCTTTCCCGAACCCCGAGCATCGCATGCCGGCGATCGTCCTCTGGGGCGGCCCCACCGACAATTGTTTCGGCGTCATGAACTTCGAGACCGCCTCGAAGGACCTCGAGAAGAACCTCGCCGAGCGGGGGCATTTCTTCCTCGAATGCGTTCACAACTGCGGCCACGCCGAGCCGCCCATCGACGCCATGAACGGGCTCACGAGCTACGCGTCGATGTGGCAGTTCGTCCTCGACCACCCCTACTGGCTCGGCGCCGGCGAATCACCTTATGCCAAGGGTTTGCCCGACATCTTCCCCACCTGGTGTGACATCGGCGCCGCGAGCGCCACGCCCCGCGAAGGGAGCTGCCCGACCGGCCCGGGCTGCTGAGCCGAACACTCTCCGCAGCGAGCCCATCCTTGCGGAAAACAGGTTTTTCCGGACAGCGTCGAGAAAATGCATTCAGCGTGACGTGCTGCTCGCCTAGATCGTAGTAGGGCTCTATTACGTAACGATCCGTGACGTCATGGGGCCGAATGCACACGCATAGAACACAACGGTCCACGTCGCTCGGGCTCTTCCTGGCTGTCCTCTCGCCGTTCGCGGCGATCGCCGTGCATGCGTCACTCGAACGGTGGCTCGGCGAGCGTCCACCCTTGTCCCTCTTTTCCCTTGCGGTCGCCTTTCCGGCCGTGGTCGGCGGCCTCGGGCCCGGCCTGCTCGCCACGGCGCTCTGTGGCCTCGCTGTGCTCGCCCGCGGGGCGATGGCCGGCGGGAGCGCGCTCTTGCTCGTCGTGCCGTTCGTCGCGCTCGGCCTCGCCATTACCTGGATCGGCGAGCGTATGCGCCGCTCCGCTCGCCAGTTCGGCGATTGCACGACCCTGCTCGAGCGGCTGCGCGCCCGCGAGGTGCGCACGATGGGCGAGGTCGAGGTCCTGCGCGAGAGCGAGGAGCGATTTCGCGCCCTGGCGCAGGCCTCCTTCGATCCGCTGGTCCTCCATAGCGAGGGCGTGATCCTCGACGTCAACCAGGCCTTCACCGAGCTCTTCGGGTATGGTCGCGAGGAGGTTCTCGGGACCCGCAAGGAAATGCTCGCGCCCGAGGAATTTCGGCCTCTGATCGCGGAGCACAGCAAAAGCGGCGTCGAGACCGCGTACGAGGCCGTGCTCCAGCGCAAGAACGGCAGCCGATTCGTGGCCGAGCTTCGTGGCGGCAACGTCCATGTCAAGGGCCGTCCGGCGCGCGCGACGGTCATCCGCGACCTCACGCCGCGCCACGCCGCCGAGAGCGCGGCACGCTGGACCGACGAGCTGTTCCGGCAGCTCTACGAGTGGATTCCCCTCGGTATGGCGCAGGCGGATGTCAAGGACGGGCGCTTGCTCCGGGTCAACGCGTGTTACTGCGAGATCACCGGGTATTCGGCGACCGAGCTCCTCGGCAAGACCTTCAGCGAGCTCACGCACCCCGAGGATCGTAACAAGGACGTGGCCGGGTACCGGGAGGCGGCGCGGGAAGGGCGGGTGTACCGCACCGAAAAGCGGTATCTCCGCAAGGACGGCAGCATCGCCTGGGTGCGTGTGCACGCCTTTTTCTTGCGGGACGTTCATGGGGTGATCACCACGTCGACCGCGGTGATCGAGGACATCACGCAAAGAAAGCGCAACGAGGAGGCGCTCCGCGAGATGCAGCGCTTGACCGAAGAGACGCTCGGCCTGCTCGACAGCCTCTTCGCGTATGCGCCCGTCGGCATCGCCCTGCTCGATCGGGAATGCCGGTATGTCCAGGTCAACGAGAGTTTGGCGGTGATGAATGGTTTTTCGGTTGCCGAGCACCTCGGGCGCCGGGTCGTCGAGCTCGTCCCCGACCTCTGGTCCAAGGTCGAGGACGTGTACGCCCGTGTGCTCGCGGGAGAGCGGTTCCTCAACGTGGTCGTCTCCGGCGAGACGCGTGCGCGCCCGGATGAGGTCCGGCAATGGTCATGCAATTATTATCCGATCCGGGCTCGCCAGGCGGACGACATCGTGGGCATCGGTATCCTGGTCCAGGACGTCACCGATCAGACGCGCGCCGAGGAGGCCCTGCGCGAGGCCGATCGCCGCAAGGACGAATTCCTCGCCATGCTGGCGCACGAGCTCCGCAATCCGCTCGCGCCCATCAAGACGGCCGTGGAGATCCAGAAGCAGCTCGAGCTCCGAGAGCCGCGGCTCTTGCGGTCCCGCGCCGTGATCGAGCGGCAGGTCGAGCACCTCGTGCGCCTGCTCGACGACCTGCTCGACGTCTCGCGGATCTCGCGCGGCCGGATCACGTTGCAAAGGGAGACGCACGAGCTCTGCGAGATCGTGGCCCAGGCGGTCGAATCGACGATGCCGCTCATCGACGCCCGGAGCCACGAGCTCGTCCTCGCGCCTTGCCCGGAGCTACTCCATGTGAACGTCGACGCGGCGCGGCTCACGCAGGTCGTGGCCAATCTGCTGAACAACGCGGCCAAGTACACCGACGACGGCGGCTGCATCCACCTTTGCATCGAAAGGGGGCCCAGAAACGAAGCATTCATCCGGATCAAGGACAACGGCCGTGGGATCGACCCGAAGGACCTACCGCATGTATTCGACACATTCTATCAATCGACGCGCACCCTCGACCGCTCGGAAGGGGGGCTCGGAATCGGGCTCTCTCTCGTTCGCCGCCTCGTCGAGCTACATGGCGGAAGGGTCGAAGCCCATAGCGAGGGGCTGGGAAAAGGCAGCGAATTCATCGTCCGTCTCGCCCTCGAGGAGGTCCCGATGACGCTCCCGCACGAAACCGATCTCCCCTTGTCCGGCCAGAGCCGCCGCGTCCTCGTCGTCGACGACAACATCGACGCGGCCGAGACCATGGCCGCGCTGCTCGAAACCCTCGGCCACGAGGTCGCCGTCGCGCACGACGGAGAGGCGGCCCTCGAGGCCGTCTCGAACGGCCGTCCCGAGATCGTCCTGCTCGACATCGGCCTGCCGCGCATGGACGGTTACGAGGTTTGCCGGCGCCTGCGCGACGGTGACGCCACGCGCCCCTTCATCGTCGCCGTCACCGGCTACGGCCAGGCCGAGGACCGCGATCGCGCCTTGAAAGCAGGCTTCAACGCCCACCTCGTCAAGCCCGCGAGCTTCGACGCCATCCAGGAGGTCCTCCGCGCCGCCTGAGCCCTCTCTCCAAAACCAGCCTGGATCCAGCCTCGGACAATATTCGTCCGAGCCTCTCCAAGTTCTCCACACCTGAACGCTTTCCGCGTGGTAGACGGACGAGCAGGCTCCTTTCGGGGCCACCCCGTCGAATGTCCAGCGGCAAGCGCCACACGAAACCGTCGGATCCAGCCTTTGGCCCCGCCAAGCGCGTGTCCGAGCTCGTCTCGGGCACCGATCCGGAGGCGCAGAAGGCGCTCGCCGCCCAGCACCACGCGCGGGCGCGGCGGCCTCGCTCGGTCAAGAGCATGCCCGCCGTACGTCCGGACGAGCGGGGCTCGGGGACGTATCTGCGCGTCGCCCCGACACGCTCGCGGGTCCTCAACGCCTTCCTGCACGAGGCTGGCGTGGCCGGGCTGCTCTCGCCGGACGTCACGGTCCTCGACGAGCAGGCGCTCGCCCCGCGCCTCGTCGAGCTCGCCCGGAAGTACTTCGCGCCCATGCTCGCCGCGGCCGGGAACGTCGAGGGCGCCCTCCGCATCGCCGCGGAGCTCCCGGCGGTCACGAGCGAGCGGGGCGCGCGCCTGGTCGTGCGTCGCGCCCTCTCCGCGCCGGGTCCGCTCGGCGCGTGCGCCCGGGATTATGAGGAACACCGGCGCAAGACGGGCGCGCCTGAGCAGGACGACCTCGAAGGCCAGGCCATCCTCGCCGCGTTCGCCGGCCGTGTCGTGGCCCAGGCCGAGCGCCTCCTTGGCCCGCACGTGCGTGAAGAGGTGCAGGCCACGTTGCGCAAACTCGCGCCTCCCCGCACGGAGGGGAGGCCTGCGCGCAAGCCTTCGGTGCGCATGCCGGCGTCCGCGGGGCAGGGCGCGCCGCCCGGCAAGAAGCGCTCTCTCGGCTGAGGATGCGGCCCCCCCGTGGTAGAAGGGGGCTTCATGGATCAGCGCGAGATCAGGTTTCCTTGCGACGACGGCTTTTCGATGCGGGGCATCCTCACGCTGCCGGACCGGCAGGAGCCGGGCCCCGGGCTTTTGCTCATCTACGAGGTGTTCGGCCTCAATGAGGAGATGAAGCGCGTCGCGCGGGAGTTCGCCGAGGCGGGGTACGTCGTGCTGATCCCGGACCTCTTTCACCGCGGCCCGAAGCTCCTCTGCGTCGCGCGTGCGATTCGCTCGATCGTCAAGCAAAGCGGCCGTCCGCTCGATGATCTCGACGCGGCGAGGCGGTATCTCGCGTCGCGCCCCGAGGTGGACGCCAAGCGGCTCGGCGTGGTCGGCTTTTGCATGGGCGGCGGCTTCGCGATCGTGCTCGCGATGCGGGGCCATTACAAGGTTGCTGCACCTTTCTATGGCGAAGTCCCCGAGGATCTGCCGAGCGCCTGCCCGACGGTGGCGAGCTTTGGCGGGCTCGACGAGCCTCTGCGCGACGCGCCCGTGCGCTTGCGGAGGAGCCTCGACAAGCTCGGCGTCCCCGCGGACATCAAGGTCTACGAGGACGCGGGTCATTCGTTTTACACGCGCATCGAGGGCCCGATTCTCCAGAAGATCGGCCCGCTCCTGCCGATGCACGCCGGCTACCACGAGCCTTCCGCGCTCGACGCGAAGGATCGCGTCCTCGCGTTCTTCCAGAAGCATCTCGATCCTGTGGTGTAATGTAGCACATTGTAGACCGTGATTTTCCCGTTTCTCGGGTGCGATTTTTTCGTGCTCGATCTATCGTCGGCGCCATGAATTCGAAGCTTCAGGTGGCCGGCATCGACATCGAGTGGCGGGAGGAGGAGGGGCTTTGCTTGTGGGGCGGTGCGCCGGTGATGACGGCGTGGATCGAGAGCACCATGGCGGGGCTGCTCACGACGGTGCAGAGAATGGTCGGGGCCGAGCGGTTCGATCTCGCGATGCAGCAGGGGGGGCGCGACAGCGTCGAGCGTGATTGGCGCATGATTACCTCGGCGCCGACGTTCGAGGAGGGGTTCGAAAGGCTCATCCGGGTCGCGGCGGTGGCGGGCTGGGGGCGCTGGGAGCTCGTTTCGGTCGACCTCGCCGCGCGTGAGGCCCGGGTGCGGGTCCACAACAACTGGGAATCGGTCGCGCAGCGCGCGCTCGGGGTCTCCTGGGGTGCGTCCTTCGTCGCGGGCAAGCTCTCCGGAATTTTTCAGCGCCATTTCGGGGTTCCGACCTGCTGGGCCGAGCAGACGCGGTTCGCGGTGGACGGCGACGCCTACGACGAATTCGTCGTCCGGCCCTCGGACAGGACGCTCGAAGATCGGCTCGACGCGCTCTTTCAATCGGATCAGGTCACGAAGGCAGACCTCGCGGTGGCGCTCGAGCGCGTGCGCAAGGAGGTCGAGGAGCGGTCGCTGGCCGAGCGCGAGCTCAGGGAAAAACTCGAGCTCATCGCGCGGCAGGAGGAGGCGATCCGGGTGCTCTCGACCCCGATCATCGAGGTCTGGGACGGCGTGCTCACGGTCCCGCTCTTCGGCGTGGTCGATGCGAGGCGCGCGGCCGAGATGATGGAGCGGCTGCTCGACGCGATCATGCACAAAGGCGCGCGTGTCGCGATCATCGATTTGACGGGCGTCGACACGATCGACGCGGAGACGGCCGATCACATCGGAAGGCTCGTGCGCGCGGCGGAGCTGGTCGGCGCGAAATGCATCATCACGGGCATTCGCCCCGCGGTCGCGCAGACGATGGTCGAAATCGGGATCGACCTCACGAGAATCGCCACGCTATCGACGCTGCGCGAGGCATTGCGCCGCTTCATGCGTCCGGTGGATCCGCAAAAGCCCAAAAATTCCTGACCACGTGGGAGCCGCGTGAGCGCCCGCGCCTCGCTCTGGCGAAGGCGCGCCTGCACCGTTTTCCAGGTACACGGTCACGATTGCAGAGCAGTGTCAGCCCGTTGTCACTCGTGATGGCGGCGTACTACGCTATGGCTGCAACTTTTGATTTCGCTGGCTTGATTTCGGCGCCCGCGATACGCTCTTCTTTCACTGCAAGGTGAGTCCGAAAGATGGGCGACAAGATCTCTGTCGGGGGAATCGATGTCGAGTGGGACGCCGAGAAAGGCGTATGCACCTGGGCCGGCTCTCCCGCCGTGACGATGTGGACGAAATCGTCCATCGCCGGGCTCTTGTCCGGTTTTCACCGGATGGTGGGCACCGAGCGGTTCCGGCTCGCGCTCCATGGCGGCGGCCGCGACAGCACGGACGAAGATTGGGCCGTCATTGCCGCGGGGCCCACGTTCGAAAAGGGCTTCGAGGCGCTCGCGGCGATCGCCTCTTCGGCGGGCTGGGGGCGCTGGGAGCTCGTGGTCGCCGACCTGAAAACCGGCGAGGCGCGCGTCCGGGTCCACAATGGCTGGGAGTCGATGGCGCAGCGCGCGATCGAGGCCGATTGGGGCTCTGCCTACGTGGGCGGTAAATTCGCCGGGATTTTTCAGCGTTATTTCGGAGTTCCGTCCTGCTGGGCCGAGCAGACGGCGTTCGCCTCCAAGGGCGACGCCTACGACGAGTTCGTCATCCGGGCTTCGGAGAGGAGCCTCGAAGACCGGCTCGACGCGCTCTTTCATTCGGACCAGGCCACGAAGGCGGACCTCGCGGTGGCGCTCGAGCGCGTGCGCAAGGAAGTCGAGGAACGGTCGCTGGCCGAGCGCGAGCTCAGGGAAAAACTCGAGCTCATCGCGCGGCAAGAGGAGGCGATCCGGGAGCTCTCGACCCCGATCATCGAGGTCTGGGACGGCGTGCTCACGCTGCCGCTTTTCGGCGTGGTCGATAGCCAGCGCGCGGCCGAGATGATGGAGCGGCTGCTCGACGCGATCACCAAAAAGGTCGCGACGTACGCGATCATCGATCTCACGGGCGTCGACATCGTGGATACCTCGACGGCCGATCACATCGGGCGGCTCGTGCGCGCGGCCGAGCTGCTCGGCGCACGCTGCATCATCACGGGCATCCGGCCGGCGGTCGCGCAGACGATGGTGCAGATCGGGATCGATCTCACGAAGATCATCACGCTCTCGACGCTGCGCGAGGCGCTCCGGCGCTGCATGCGTTCGAGCGAGACGGGCCGCAAGTAACGGCCGGGCCGAGCGTTTTTCCAAACGCCATCGCGCGCCAGCCGTTCCTCCCGCATACTTCGCGCCGAGGAGGCCCCGCGATGACCACGTTCGATTTCGATCTCTTCACCCTCGGCGCAGGCTCAGGCGGCGTGGCGGGGAGCCGCAGGTCGGCTTCGTACGGCGCGCGTGTCGCGATCTGCGAGGCGCGCCGCGTGGGCGGCACCTGCGTCCTGCGCGGCTGCGTGCCGAAGAAGCTGCTCGTGCACGGCGCGCACGTGGCCGAGGAGCTCGAAGACGCGCGTGGCTTCGGCTGGACGTTCGGCGAGGCCAAGCTCGACTGGGCGAAGCTCATCGAGGCGAAGGATCGTGAGCTCGATCGGCTGAACGGCATCTACGTGCGCATGCTGCGGGACGCGGGCGTCACGACGATCGAGGGGTTCGCGCGGATCGTGGATCCGCACACGGTCGACGTCGGCGGCAAACGATACACGGCGCGGCACCTGCTCATCGCGACGGGCAGTCGGCCCGTGCGGCCCGACATTCCGGGCAAGGAGCTCGGCATTTCCTCGGACGAGGCGCTCGATCTGCCGTACGTGCCGCGCCGCGCGCTCGTCGTGGGCGGCGGCTACATCGGCGTGGAATTCGCGGGGATCTGGCGCGCCGCGGGCGCGGAGGTGACGCTCGCGCTGCGCGGCGACAACGTGCTGCGCGGCTTCGATCAGGACGTGCGCGAGTCCGTGGCCGAGGGCATGCAGAAGCGCGGCATCAAGATCCTGCGCGAGACGATCCTGCGGAGCGTGGCGAAGGAAGCCGACTGTTTGTCCGTGCGCCTTGCGGGCGGCGAGATCCTGGAGACGGACGTCGTGTTGTTCGCCACGGGTCGCGCGCCGAATACGCAGGGGCTCGGGCTCGAGGAGGTGGGCGTGGCCCTCGATGAGGTGCGCGCGATCAAGGTCGACTCGTATTCGCGTACCCGCGTGCCGAGCATCTTCGCGGTCGGGGACGTGACCGATCGGATCAACCTGACGCCGGTGGCCATCGCGGAGGCGCGGGCCGTGGCGGAGACGCTCTTCCGCGATCGCCCGACCGAGATGGACCACGAGAACGTGCCGAGCGCGGTGTTCTCGCAGCCGCCGGTGGGCACGGTGGGCCTGCCGGAGCACGAGGCGCGGCGGCGGTACGGCAAGGTCGACGTCTACCGCGCGCGCTTCCGTCCGATGAAACACACGCTCTCGGGGCGGGACGAGCGAACGATGATGAAGCTCGTCGTGGATCGGGCGACGCAGAAGGTGGTCGGCGCGCACATGGTCGGCGCGGACGCGCCGGAGATCATCCAGGGCGTGGCCATTGCGATCAAATGCGGCGCGACGAAGGCGCAATTCGACGCGACGGTCGGCATTCACCCGACGGCCGCGGAGGAGTTCGTCACGATGCGCGACCCGATTCCGGATCCGGGGCCGACGACGGGCGATTGAACCTACCCCTGTTGGGACCCACCTTCCGGCTCCTGTCGAGGCGCATCCGCCTCTTTCGACTTTCCGGCCCGCTTCCTGCGGGTATTCAGCTCATCGAAGTAGCTGAACACGCGCCCTTCGAGGTCCCGCGGTAGGGCCGGGTTCTCGTCCATTTCGGTCCGGAGCGTCGCGCGGAACTGGTAAAGGAGCTTGATCGTTTCGCTCCGCAGCTTGCTCCCGTTCTCGTTGCCGCTCACGCCTGCGAGAGAACGCTCGTTCAGCAACGTCGAGAGCTCGTCCCCTGCGTCGAGGAAGCCGCTCACCCAGTCGTGGAGCGTCTTGCCGTCCGGCGCCGGCAGCATCTTCAACTCGGCCTCCAGCTCGGCGAGCTTGGGCCTGTTCTTTTTGGCCGTCGCCGCTTCCTCTGCATACGAATCCGTGAGGCCGGTCTTGTTCGGGACGAATGCCTCCCGGATCCGCAGGGCTGCCGCGCGTGTCGCGTCCGAGGCAATGGGCAGAAGGAGAATGGCCTCTACATACGCGAAGATGGCGCCGCCGTACCCGTCGTGACGGATATCGGTCGCCTCCAGTTCGGCGACGAGGGGACGCTTGCGGAGCACTTCGGGGAGCTTTTGGATGGCCTCGAGCCTCTTCGCGAGCATGGGGCCATACAGCTTCCCCGCCGCGGACAGGTCGAGGTCCGCTTTGCGTTGGGTCGCGAGGTTCTCGAGACCGATGTCCAGATCACCCAGGTGCAGGTCGCGCATGGGTAAGGACGGTCGCATGCAACGGGGAGCCGTGTCAACGAGCGGATGACAAGGGGGAGGCGCGAGGGGCACGGGCCACGTATTGCGCCTGATGAGGAGTGCCTCGGGGCATGGGACGGCGGGTGTCGAGGAAGACCGGGATCGGCTGCGATACGGAGTCGACTGCGCTTCGGGCTGCCACGGGTCAGTTGCAAGGGGTCGACTCGCCCCCTTGTTCCTGATGCTGGTCACCTGCAAGGGGTGGGCGGGAGGTGTTGCAGTTGACCGGGATCCGCGTTCACGGGGGGAATGGAGCCCTTACGGTTCACCAGGATCGGCTCACACAGCGGCGGTGCACCGCTTCGAGTTGATCCTTGAAGGCTTTTTGCGCGCCGGGAAAACGGTTGACGGAGATCGTTTGTGTCTCGTAGCCTGCCTTACCTACGTTGAGGGGGGAGGGGGTGGGCTCATGGGGAAGCGGCGGCTTGCGGGGGTGACCGTGGTCGCTACGTGCATGGCTGTGTCCATGGTGCCTATGGGATGCGGGGCGAGCGACGAGCACGCCGTCGCGCCCAGGCAGGGCAGCGGGCTCGCGCTCCCTCCGATGACGGTCCAGGCGCTTCAAGCGTGCGTCAAAGACGGGGGCCAGCGGCTTCGGCACAACGCGTACGAGATCGAGTTCGCGGTCGAGTTGACGGGCGACCGCGTCACGGCGGTGAAGCCCAAGGGCCCGCGGCTCGACGACGCCGGCGTCCAGCAATGCATGATGGAAGCGCTGCGAAGGATGGCGGACGCGGGGTTCTCGCCGGACAGCGACGAGCTGGTCTCGCGCGGCGGCCTCTTGCCTACGCGAGGCCTGCTGGCGAACACGTGGGCGCTGCCCCAGGTGATCAGGTTGATCCCGGTGGTCGTCGGGTCGTCTGGGACGATGATCGTCGTCGCGGTCGCGGTGCTCGTGGTGGTCGCGGCCGTGTCGTTGAAGGATGATACCGACGAGGAAGCCGAGAAGGAACGGTGCAAGAATGCGGCCTATACCCCCCTTGAGGCATGTTACAATGCGTGCGAAGCCATTTGGAATATGGATAACGCGCGCTGCCGCAAGTTGCGAAGTGCGAGGGACAGGGCCATTTGCTGGGCGCAATCGAACGAGGACCGGGCGAACTGTCGGCGCGCCTGCGAACGAGAGGCAATGAAGGACAAATGCCCACGATAAAAAGGGTCGTTGCCGAGAGGATACTTGAATTCCGCCACTCCCAGGAGTCAAAGCCTAAAAATGTCAGGGTGCGAATCAGCGCACCTCAAAAAGAAGGAAACGATTGGTCCGTCGTGTACGAGATACGCGGGCCCGGTAGGCGGCGAGAAAAGCGGAAAGTTTGGGGGATCGATTCGGTGCAAGCGCTTCACATGGCAATGGGAAGCGTGCCCGTCGACGTGCGAGGAATTGAAATGTTGACGGGCGGCAAGGTGACATTCCTCGGAGGGGAGGATCTCATGTTTCCAAGCTTCAAATGACACAGCCGCTCGGGCCCCGTGGTGGGCCCGAGGAACGCTCCGGCCCGTCGTGCAGGGCCTCCAGAGCGCGTTCGTCCCGGAACCAAATGTTTGTCCAGGGACTTGACTCCCCGGTTTGTCTCCGGTAAGGGGTATCCCCGGAGGCCGACGCTGTGCGTGCGCTCGTGACCTGAGACGCAGGAAGACACTCGCGTCGGCCTCGCTTTTTCCTGTGCGGGTTGCGATATCATGATCCCGTCATGCCGCGCGCCGTAGCCCTCACCGCCCTGCTCTGGCTCCCGCTCCTCGCGTCGATCGCCTCCGCTGCTGAGCCGGATGATGCGGAGATAGACCGCGCCGTCGCCGCGCTCCTCAAGGTCGGGGACAAGGCGCGGGCCGCTGGGAACGTCGACATCGCGGTCGCGGCCTACAATGAGGCGCTCGACCTACGCGAAGATCCCGAGGTCGAAGCGCGCCTCGGCATGCTGGCGGTGCGCCTCGGAAAGGACCTCGCCGCCGCGCAAAACCTCTTGATGGCGCTGGAGGGCGGCGCAGGCGCGACGTTGAAGGAGAAAGAGGAACTCGCCCGCGCGTTCGCAGGGGTGCGCTCGCGTGTCTGTCAGCTTCTCATTCTCGGCAACGTGTTCGATGCGCTGGTGTTCGTCGAGGGGAGCCCTGTCGATGGCCCAAGCGTTCCGGGCTCCACGGTATTCGTCAAGCCCGGGCGCACCGTGGTGCGAGGCACCTCGGAAGCGCATGGGGAGGTGACGGAGACCGTCGATTGCCCCGCCGGGAAGAGGGCCACGGCGAACCTGCGCTGGAAGCTGCCCGAGCCTGCGCCGAAGGTCGAGCCCGAGCCCGCACCGGACGTGACGCCCGCGATCGAGGTCGTCCCGTCCACGCCCCCGGCGCCGCTTTCGGTGACGAAGGCGAAGGCCGATCACGCGCTCGGCATCTACATCGAGCGAGACATTCCCAAGCAGGAGAATCCGTTCGCCTACGAAGATCCGTCGATGAAGCCCGATAAGAAGCCCCCCATGCGTGGCTTCGTCGGCCTGGGGCCGGTCGTGGTGTTTGGCGCGGCGACATGGGCGCCAGCGGTGGGCGCGTCGATCACGGGGGGCTTGCAGCTCCACGAGCATGTGTCGCTGGAGCTGGAGGGGCGGGCTGCATGGCTTGCGGGTGATGTCAAGGGGCAACCGGTCTCCACGATGACGGCGGGGGGCCTGCTCGGGCTGTGCGGGCACTGGCGGTGGATCTACGGGTGCGCAGTCGGCCATCTCGGCGTGATCACGGTCAACTGGGACGAAAACACCTTCAAGAGGGACACGGATGTTGGCTTCCGGCCGGGCTTTGGCGGTCGCGTAGGCGGCAGATTCGATGTGGGCTCGTCGTGGGGCGTTCAGGTGGCGGGAGATGTCCTCGGTCTCTCGCGGGGCACGCGAATCGCCCTCGGGCAAACCGTTCTCGTGGAACAACCCGCGATCATGATCGGCACGTCTCTTTCTGCGTTCTGGAAGTTCTAGGGTTCGTCCGAGAACGCTTGACAGTTCCCGGACGAACCCTAGAACATGGAGGCATGCGCAAATCAAGGATCCGAATCGGGCTCGCCCTCGTGTGTGTGATGAGCGGGGCCGCCGTGGCGCTGGGAGCCGGATGCAGCGGGATACCCGAGACGTTCGAGAACGAGTGCAATCCCGACACTCACTTTCCCGCCCCTATCTGCGTGGACGCCGGCACCGACGCCCCCGCGGACGCCGGCACCGACGGCCCCACCGCGGACAACGGCCGCTGCCCGACGGAAACGCATACGTGCGTGCCTCTCCCCGAAGGCGACGACGCGATCTTCTGGCACGCGGATCCGCCGCTTCTCGTGTGGATCGGCGAAAACGTCGAGGGCGAGGAGAACCAGCCCAAGTGTCTTCCCAACACGGCGCCCGCCGTGCAGGCGCGCATGTTTTCGGATCTCGTCGCGCCCCCCGCCACGTGTGATTCATGCTCGTGCAAGCCCGCGACGGCTGATTGCGACCCGGTCCCCACCTCCATCACAATCCGCGCGGGCACCTGCGACGACCCAAGCGCCCCGACACTTCCCTTCGACGGCCCTGCCGGCTGGGACGGGAGCTGCACCGCCGCGAACGCCTTGCCCCAAGGCGCCGAATGCCCGCCGGGGAGCGGCGTCCCCTGCCTGCAATCGATCGAGATCGGACCGCTTCCGCCTCCGCAAAATGAGAAGTGCGAAGTGGACGTGGTCGAAGTGCCCAAAGTGACCGGCCTCGTCACGAAATGGCAGACGACGAGCCTCGCTTGTCGCGGAGTGACGGATACCTCGCTCTGCGATGATGCGGGCAAGATGTGCCTCCCCGAGGCGCTGTTTCCCAACCGGATCTGTATCTGGCGCGAGGGGCTGCATACGCAATGCCCCACGAACTACCAGGGCGAGCCAGCGCGCTGGATGTATCCGGAGAAGGTGAAGGAAGGCCGCGGGTGCACCGAATGTGCGTGCGGCGCGCCGAGTGGCGGGGCGTGCGTGTCGTCGTTGCGGCTGTTTCAGGATGGGGCCTGCTCCGCGCAGTTCATGGAGAAGACAACGGCATCCCTCGGCGGTGATTGCGATCCAATCTTCCCGAACGGCCGCGCCCTCGGCGGCAAGGAAACCAGCCCCGCGATGTACATGACCGGCACCTGCGAAGCGAGCGGCGGCGAGCCGTACGGGGAGGCGATGGTGGATGTGGAGAACGCGGTCACATTCTGCTGCCGGCCGTCGTACGTGTTTGCAGGGTAGGCCCTGCTCTGCGCAAGTGCGCTTATTCGTCCGCCGTGCGTGTGACTTCGAGCGCCACGAATTTCAATTGGGTGGTGTCCTGATCGCCAACATACACATGGAAGACCTTGCCGAATTCGAAGGCAGCAGCCACATCGGACGCAGGGACGACCACGGTTGCAATTTTATCATCGAAGGCCACGTCCTGGTCTGTCAGGTCGACACGAAGACGGAGCTCCTTGTGCCAGGGGACAGCCTTGAAGCAGGTTGAGGTGCCGAAATTCGGATGGAACTCCCGTACGGGCCTTTTCTTGGAGGCGAGGTCCATTTTGCGCGAGAGCTTCCCATCATACGAGCCCGTGGGTGCTACCTCGAGGGTCCCGAAAACATCGGGCTTGCCAAACGCGCGAAATAGGGAGCCGGAGAGAACGGTGGTGAGCTCAGCGGCAACCATAGCCGGATGCTTGCGAGCAAGCGCTGCCAGCATTCTGAACGCTTCGTTGGATTTTGCTCGCTGGTCCTCGGTCGCTTTCGGAGGGCCAGGGTCCCACGGGCTTCCGTCCGCCTTCGTGGGTGCGATGACCGCGCTGGTCATGCAGATATCGATCATAGCCGGCATCGGCTTCTGCTTCGGCTTCTTCTGCGCGTCCTGGTCATCGGACGGTCCATCATCCTGATCGCCCTCGGACGTATCGTCCTCCGCAAGGGCCGTAGGGACGGCGACGGCAGACGTTGCGGCAACAGCGGCCAGCAAGAACAGCGCACGCGCGATACGGGCGCCTCGACGAACATCCTCCCCCATCGAAGACCTCCAGCGAAAAAAACAGCAGGCGATGACAAATCGCCGAGCATGCAGGTGAGGGTACCACGGTGATGCACCGCAGGGGAAGAGCTGCCTCGTTTGGCGCGGTGCGCCCGCGTCAGCGCGACGCGAAAAACGCCGCGGCGAGCACGGCCACGATCGCAACGACGGCGAGCGTGTAATTGATCGGGCTCGGCTTTCTCTCGGGCGCCCGCCGCGCGGAGAGGGCGGTTTCATCGCCCCGCGCCTTTTTCTTTTTCTTACGCGGCTCCGCGCTCGGCGGCGCCTTTTCCGGCGTTTTTTCCTCGCTCGCCTTCTCGCTCGGTTTTTCCGGGGGGCGCACCGAAACCGAGGGCGGCGGCGGGGTCTTTTTCGAACGAACGGCAGCTTCCTCGACGACCTCGCTCGAAATCGAGAGCGCGTCGAGCGCCTCGATCACCGCGCCCGCGTTCGAGAATCGCTCGTACGGATCCTTTTCGAGCAGCTTGCCTACGAGCGGCTCGAGCTCGGCGGGAATCTTCACGTCCGGCGCGCGCACCGAGAAGGGCGGCGGTGGGGTCGTGCGGTGATGCTGGAACATCTCGATCGGATCGGTCGAGTCGAACGGGTGTTTGCCCGTCAGCATCTCGTACATCATCACGCCGAGCGCATAGAGGTCCGCGCGCTCGTCGACCGCGTCCATGCCGTGCGCCGCCTCGGGCGCGAGGTAATTGATCGTCCCGAAGATCACGCCGACGCCCGTGAGGCGCGAGGGCGGTCGGCCCTCCTTGGGCACCGTGAGCGGGAGCTTGCCAACCGAGACCTTCGCGAAGCCGAAGTCGATGAGCTTCGCCACGAAGCCCGCTTCGAGCATCACGTTTCGCGGCTTCAGGTCGCGATGCACGATGCCAAGGTCGTGCGCGGCTTGCAGGCCGATCAAGATCTGCCGCGCGACGTGCACGACGAGCCGCGGCTTCATGGGGCCTTCGCGGATCACCTCGGCGAGGTTTTTTCCTTCGACGTACTCGAGGATCAGGAAGTACGAGCCGTCGTCGAGCTTCCCGAAGTCGGTCGCGTGGGCGATGTTCGGGTTGTCGATGTGCGCGCCGACGAGGGCCTCGCGCTCGAAGCGCGCCACGATCTCGGGGTTGTCGTCGCTCTCCGGGTGCAGGATCTTCACGGCGACGCGCTTGTGCATGAGCACGTGCTCGCCGAGGTAGACCGCGCCCATGCCGCCCATCGCGAGGAGGTCGAGGATGCGGTAGCGCTCCGAGATCGTCTGGCCGATGAGATCCCGCGCGCGTTCGAGCGCTTTTTGATGGGCGTCGGCGTTCGCCTGGTCGACGTCGAGCGGCTCTTCGGCCTCGGCCTCGGCGTCGATCTCGATGGACTGCGCGCTCTCTTCGGTAGGCGACATGCGGGGCTAGCCGGGTAGACGGAAGGTTTGTCGCACCCGATCGGCGCTCGGGCCTTTGCCGTTCATCATCACGCGGATGAGGTCGTTCCACAACGTGGGGATGTACGGATGACGCTGGTTTGGATCGGCCGCGAGCGCGCGGGCCGCCCATGCGTCGATCTCGGGGGCGAGGTCGGGCCGGATCGAGGCGAGCTCGGGCCGCGGCGCGGTCGTCACGGCGAGGGAGAGATCCGCGAGGGAGTCGCCCTGGAACGGCGCTCGGCCGGCGAGCGCGCGGTAGACGACGGCGCCGAAGGCGTAGACGTCGGCGCGATGATCGAGCGGCTCGCCGCGCCACGCCTCGGGCGCGACGTAGCTCGGCGAGCCATCGGGCTTGTTCTCGGCTGTGAGCGCCTCGAAGCCGAGGACCTGGGCGAGGCCGAAGTCGAGGAGCCGCACGCCGCCGCCGCGCTCGGGCGAGACGAGGAAGAGGTTTGCCGGTTTGACGTCGCGGTGGACGATGCCGAGCGCATGCGCGGTGTGGAGCGCGCGCGCGATCGGATCGAGGAGCGTGAGCAGGTTGTACGAGCTCAAACGATCGCCGAAGCACTCCAGGTCCTGGAGGTGCGCCTCGAAGCTCTCGCCATCGAGCAGCTCCATGGCCACGTACAAGGCGCCCTCGGGGTCGGTCCCGAACGCGTGGATGCGCGTGACGCTCGTGCCCCAGAGCGATGCGAGGGACTGGGCCTCGCGGAGGAGGCGCGCGGGGAGCTGCGGGTCGTCGCTCACCTGTTTGCGCAGGCGCTTCAGGGCGACCTCGGTCCCGGTTTGCAGGTCCTCGGCCCTGTACACGACGCCATGACCCCCGCGGCCGAGCTCCTCCCCGAGCTTGTAGCGGCCGTCGAGTGTCTCGCCTTCCATAGGTTCCCCGAGGAGCAATCTACCCGTTCCCTCCCACGGAAGGCATCTTTTCGCGGAACGTTCCGGTTCGGGCCGGTCGATCGATGGGGACCGTCGTCTCTTTGCCCGGGGGCGGGGGGCGATGCTACGGGAAGGGCCGTGAAGAGCGCGGTCCCGGAGAACGCCGCGAAGGGCGCGGGCCTCGAGGAGGCCGTGGCGCGTTTCGTGCGCCATCTCGGCGAGGAGCGTCGAGCGTCGCCGCATACCGTGGCCGCGTACCGTCGAGACCTTGCCCAGCTCGTCGCTCACGTGCAGGAGCGGCGCGGGCGGGTTCGCGGCCCCGGAGATCTCGACGTGTTCGTCCTGCGAGGGTTCCTCGGGCAGCTCGCCCGGACGCACGCGCCGCCCTCGATCGGCAGGAAGATCGCCGCGGTGCGAGCTTTCCTGCGCTGGCTCGAACGGCGCGGGGAGATCGAGAAGAACCCCGCGGCCGAGCTCGAGCTACCGAAGGTGCGGCGGCCGATGCCCACGTTCGTCAACGCGGACGCCGCGGCGGAGGTCGTCGAGGCGCCGGACGAGGCGACGGCGGAGGGGCAGCGGGATCGAGCGATCCTCGAGGTGCTGTACGGCTCGGGGCTCCGCGTGTCGGAGCTCGTGGGGCTCGACGTCGGCGACGTGGAGATCGAGGCGGACGGAGGACGGGCGCGCGTGCTCGGCAAGGGGCGCAAGGAGCGGATCGTTCCGTTCGGCTCGCATGCGCGCGCCGCGCTCGTGCGATGGCTCGGGCGGCGGGAGGAGCTCAGGAACCCGAAGACGGGCGCGCTCGACGAACGGGCGCTCTTCGTGTCGAGGCTCGGCCGGCGCATCAGCGTGCGACAAGTGCAACACCTCGTGCATCGGTACGGCGCGCTCGGAGCGGGCCGCGCAGATCTGCATCCGCACGCGCTCAGGCACACGTTCGCCACGCACCTGCTCGACGGCGGCGCGGATCTGCGGGCGATCCAGAAGATGCTCGGGCACACGAGCCTGTCGACGACGCAACGGTATGCGCACGTCTCGATCGATCACCTGACCCGGGTGTACGACGCGGCGCACCCGCTCGCGAAGAGAGGCGCGCCGCGCGCTCGAAACAAGGGATGAAGACGGCGCTGTACGTTCGAGCTTGGGCGAGCCGGATCGCCCGCGGGGCGATGGGCGCGTCGATCGCGGGCCTCGCCGCCGCCGCGCTCGACACCGCCTACGCACGCGGCGGCGAGGAGGAGCGCATCGAGGCCGGCAAGGCGCTCGCGATCTTCGTGGCCGACGCGGGCCTCGTCGCGCCCGTCTCGCTCGTCGTGGGGCTCGTCGTGGCGACGTCGCTCGTGTTCCTCTTCCCGGAGGCGGCGCCGACACCCGCGTCGGCCGTCGCGTGGCTGCGAGCGCGCGCCAAGGGCCGGCCCGCGGACGTGGCCGCGTTCGTGCCGCTCGCGATCGTGGCCGCGTTCCTGTGGATGACGCTCTCCGCGCAGCTCGCGCGGGCGCTGCTCGCGCTCGACGTCGCCGCGCCGCTCGCGGGGCTCTCCATCGCGACGGGCACGCTGCTCGTGGGCCTGCTCGCGACGCTGCTCTCGCTCGCGCTCACGCCGGCGCTGCGGCAAGCGCTGGCCACGGCGAGCGAGGGCCGGCCCGCGTTCGTCGATCCCGCGAAGACGGCCTTCGCCGCGCTCGTGGTCGTGGGCCTGCTCTTCGGCCTCGGCGTCGCGACGGGCGGGCCGAGCGGCGAAGGCGGGCTGTTCGGGATTTACGGCGTGCTCAAGCGCCCCGAGCTCGATCTGCGCGCGGTCGGGATGCTCGCGCTCGTCGCGTTCGCCGCGTTCCTCTCGTCCGCGCTTGCCTCGCCGCGCAGGTCGTTCGTCGCGGCGCTCGTCGCGCTCGCGCCGGTCCTCCTCGCGCCGCGGACGGCCGTCTCGCTCGGGGGCGAGGGCGCGCCGGTGGCGCAGGCGATCGAGCGGGATGCGCCGCTCGGCAAGCTCTCGCTCGCGGCGATGCGCAAGCTCGCCGATCGGGATCACGACGGCGCGAGCGCGCTCTTCGGCGGTGGCGATTGCCGCGAGGGCGACGCGTCGGTCGGGCCGCTCGGCGTGGAGATCCCCGACAACGGCATCGACGAGGACTGCTCGGGCACGGACCTCCGCGCCGAGGTCCTCGCCGCGCTCGCGCCCGCGCCCGCAGCACAAGCGCCCGCGCCGAAGAGCGCCGACGTCCCCGCCGATCTCAACGTCGTGCTCATCACGGTGGACACGCTGCGCGCCGACCTCGGCTACGCCGGTTATCCGCAGCCCGTCTCGCCGAACCTCGACAAGCTCGCCGCCGAGAGCGCCGTGTTCCTCCGGGCCTACTCGCTTGCCTCGTACACGGGCAAGAGCGTCGGCCCGATGCTGATCGGCAAGTACGGCAGCGAGACGCAGCGCAACTGGGGGCACTTCAACAAGTTCGAGGAGACGGAGACCTTCCTCGCCGAGCGCCTCTCGCGCGCGGGCGTCCGCACGATGGGCGTCCACGCGCACCGCTACTTCGGCAAGTTCGGCGGCCTCGACTCCGGCTTCGACGTGGTCGATCTCTCGGCCGCGCCACCCGAGAACGCGCCCTGGGACGTGGCGGACATGAAGTCGAGCCACGCGCTCACGGACGCGGCGCTGGCGCAGCTCGCGAAGCCGGAGAACACGCAGGGACGTTTCTTCCTCTGGGTGCACTACCTCGACCCGCACGCCGACTACCTGCGCCACGACGACGTGCCGAGCTTCGGCGCCGGCCAGCGCGGTCTCTACGACGGCGAGGTCGCGTTCACGGACAAACACATCGGCCGGCTCATCGACGGCATCCGCGCGGCGCCCTGGGGCAAACGCACGGCGATCGTCGTGACGAGCGACCACGGCGAGGCCTTCGGCGAGCACAAGATGTTCCGCCACGGCTTCGAGCTCTGGGAGCCGCTCGTGCGCGTGCCGCTCCTCGTGCACGTCCCGGGCGCCAAGCCCGCGCGCATCGAGGCGCGCAGGAGCCTCATCGACCTCACGCCCACGGTCCTCGACCTCTTCCGCATCGAGCCGCCGAAATCCGCCGCCGACGGCCCGGATTTCCTCTCGGGCACCTCGCTCCTTTCCGACGTGCTCTTGCCCGAGGGGCAAACGCCGGCCGAGCGTGACGTCGTCATCGACATGCCGGCCGGCCCCTACAACGACGCGCGCCGCGCGCTCATCCACGGCGATCTCAAGCTGATCGTCTCGAACAACGCTGGCTACGAGCTCTACGACCTCGGCCAGGATCCCGAGGAACGAAAGGACCTCTGGCGTTCGCCCGACACACGTCGGGGTATGGAGGAGCGATACGCGGCCCTGCGCGCGCGCCTCCGGGAGATCCGCGTGACCGGCCCGCGGAAGTAAAACCCGGGGAGCCCCTTCCAGACCCGGTAGGCGATCGCCTAGGATGAGCCCCGTGCTTCCCCCCACTGCGGTCGTGTTCGATCTCGACGGGACGCTGCTCGACAGCCGCGGCGATATCGTGGCCGCGATCAACCACGCGCTCCTCACGACGGGGCGCAATCCGCAGCCCGCGCAGGTGATCGTGCGCCTCGTCGGCGACGGCGCGCGCGCCCTCTGCGCGAGGACGGCGAAGATCCCGGAGGACGCGCCGGAGGTCGACGAGCTCGTCCGCCTCTTCGTCGACTACTACAAGCAGCACCCGCTCGATTTCACGCGCTGGGCGAAAGGCGCGCTGGAGGCGATCGAGGCGCTCTCCTCGATGGAGAACATGGCGCTCGGCATCTGCACGAACAAGCCTCGCTCGACGACCGACGTGGTGCTGCGTGCGCTCGGCATCGAGGATCGGTTCGGGGTGATCGTGGCGGGCGGCGACACGAAGGAGCGCAAGCCCGACGCGGCGCCGCTCCTGCTCGCGGCGAAGCAGCTCGGCTCGATGCCGGCGGCGGTGGTGATGGTTGGCGACGGCCCGCAGGACATCCTTTGTGCTCGAAACGCCGGGACCTGGGCCGTGGGCGTCGAGTCCGGCTTCTCCACGGTCGAGGCGCTCGTGCAGGCGGGGCCGGACGTGACCGTGCGGGATCTGTCGATGCTGCCCGGCATCGTGCAGCGCTGGCGCGAGCCGACGACGAAGATCAAGCTGCGTTAGGCGCGTTGCTCTCGATCCTCCACCACGGCGAACGCTTCGTCGTCGTCGACAAACCTTCCGGCCTCGCGGTCCATCCCGGCTGGTCCGACGACGAGCGGACCGCGATGCACGAGGTCCGCGATTCGATCGGCCAGAAGGTTTTTCCCGTCCACCGCCTCGACCGCGCCACGAGCGGTGTGCTCGTCTTCGCGCTCGATCCCGAGAGCGCCCGCGTCTTTTGCGAGATGTTCGAGGAGGGCCGGGTCGAAAAGCATTACCTCGCGCTCGTCCGCGGCGTCACGCCCGAGGCCGGCACGATCGACCACCCGATCCCCCGCCGCGAGGGCGGCCCGCGTGTACCCGCCTCGACGTCGTTCCGCCGGGTTTGGCGGGGCGAACACCTTTCCCTCGTCGACGCGGAGCCGCATTCGGGCCGGCTCCACCAGGTGCGCCGGCACATGAAGCACATCAGCCACCCGCTGATCGGGGACGCGAATTATGGCAAGGGCGCGCTGAACCGCGAATATCGGGATCGCTTCGGCCTCGCGCGGCTCGCGCTGCACGCGCGCTCGCTCGGCTTCGTGCATCCGTGGGAGGGGCGACCGATCACGTTCGAAGCGGCGCTGCCGGAGGACCTCCGGGCGCCCTTCGAGCGGATCGGCGTGGTCATTTGATGATCGACTGACAGCCGAAGAAGACCTCGATCTTCCCGGTCTTGTCCTCGCCGACCAGGGCCTGGGCCTGGTCGCACGAGCTCTCGCAGAGGATCACCTTCTTCGGCGCCGCGGGATCGTCGTAATACCAGCCGCCGCCATTGCAGGCGGCCGCGTCGGCCACGCGTGGCAGGTACGTCGGCGCGCCGCCGTCCGAGAGGGCCACGTTCACGAGCTCCGGATCGAGGTCCTCGCCCGAGGGCGGCTTCGGGATCGCGAGCTCGCACGAGAGCTTCGCCGTCTGGTCCACCGCCTGCGCGACCGCGTCGAAGAACGGCTGCCACGCCGCGCTGCCGTCGCAGAGCTTCGCCCGGACGCCGCCCGTCTTGTTCACGAGCGTCGTGTACGTCGGGCCCGAGCTCGGCGGCTCGGTGCCGTCCGCGTACTGGCAGACCGTGTTGGGGTTCGAGAGCGAGTCCCAGCCGTAGATGCCGCTGAATACGTAATCGGTGAAGAGCCCGTTCCACGTCGGGTTCAGGATCCCCGGCGGCAAGGTCAGCGTGTTCGCCGGGTTCTTCCCGCCCTGGAACGACTCGAAATTGGCCGCCGAGAGCCGGGAGTTATCGTCCGATACGATGACGATCGTCTTCGTCGCCTGCGGCCGGAGCTCTTGCTTCCACGGCTCGCCGCCCCTCTCGTCGCCGAGCTTGTAGCCGTCCGTTTGTCCGAGCGTGCCGAGGAACTGCTCGAGCGGCTGGACGCTGCGGATGTCCACGCTCGAATGGAAGAAACGCGCGCCATTGCCGCAATTGTCGTCGCCCGCGAGCGGCGCCGGAATGCAGATCGGATACCGCGTGCTGCCGCTGATCTGCACCGGGCTCGTCTTGTTCCGGAGCGAGAGCATGATGACCTTGTAATCCAGGTTCTTCGCCGCGATCAGCGCGGCGAACGCATTGAGGCCCTTTTTGATCTCGATGATCGCGGGCTCCATGCTCGACGAGTTGTCGACGACCCAGATGATGTCGACGGGGAGTTTTTCGACCGTCGCCTCGGACGCCGTCGAGGCGCACGCGGCGTCGTCCGAGAACGGCGCGTCCGTGCCCGTCCCCCCGTCGTCCAGGAAAAATCCGCCCGCGCCCGCCGAGCCGCCCGCGCCCGCTCCCTCACCGGCTCCCCCGGTCGCCCCGGCTCCGCCGTCTCCCGAAGGGCCCGACGGGCCGTCGCCTCCGTTCGAGGTGGCACACGCAATAACCATGGTGGCGAGGGACGAGGCGAAGAGCGAAAGCAAGACGCAAGGGCGCATGGTCGGACCTTACCACCGTTTTCCATGCCGAACAGGGTCCGTCGGTGGCAAATCGGTGTCACCCTGGCGTTGCGTACGGGAGGCCGCACAGGGGTGGGTGGGGCGTCACCCAGCCGTCGGTCCCCGGCGCTCGACCGGGCCGAATCCCGCCTGCAGCTCGCGACCATAAGGTGTCGCGTTCAGAATGGCGCGCAGGCGCAGGCGCGCGCGGTGCAGCCGCGAACGGACGGCACTTTCGCTCACCATGAGTTTCTGGGCGATTTCCTGGAGCCCGAGGTCCTCGTGGTAATGCGCCATCACCACGTCCCGATAGTCGTTCGGCAGTTCGCCCAGGGCGAGCCGGACGAACCGCTCGCGCTCGGCCACGCTCGCCGCGTCGTCTTCGAGCGCCGGGGCGCGCATCGTGGGCAGAACGCTGAGGTCCTCGAGGTCGAGGCCGCCGACGAACCGCGCCCGCTGACGCCTCTGGGAGCGCATCAGCATCAGAGCTTCATTCGCCGTGACCCGGAAGAGCCACGTGGTGAAGCTCGAATCGCCGCGGAAAGAGCGAATTCGTCGGATGACCTGGAGGAGCGTCGATTGAACGAGATCGAGTCTGTCTTCGTCCGAGACGGGATACCGAGCGAGCTGCCGCTCCACATGCGGTCGGATGGCACGCGTGAGCGCGTCGAGCGCCACGGTGTCGCCATTCTTGACGCGCTCGATGAGCTCGCTGAGCCGGGCCTCGGCCCCGGCAGGCGCGGGCGGTGCCGCGGAGGTACGCGTCGTCGTGACGGCCTGGACGGCCATGAGAGCCTCCATCGCCAGCGCATTCCCGGCACTTCGTGGGCGCGCCTGGCAGGTGGTCGGAGTTAGCAAGTCATCTGCCAGGCATGGCAGGTCGGGATCCGCGCGAATGGCTGGCGCCGCTGGCACGTCGGGGCGTGAGGTATGTGCCTCCGCGCCTCGCGGATCGCGTGGGCCATCGCAGCGAGGGCACAAACGATGCGCACGGATTGCCCAGCCGCGGTATAAGCCTGACGTGGACCGTTCTGGCTCTCCGCCCAAGGCGCTATCGCATCCGCTGCCCGCCGGGATGCGTGATCTCTTACCGGAGGAGACGCGAAGAAGGCGCGCGCTCGCCCGGGCAATTCTCGACCATTTCGCTCTGCACGGATACGACCCGGTCACGCCCCCGGCGTTCGAGCTGGCCGAGGTGCTGGAAAAAGGCCTCGGCGCCCTCGACCCCGGCGACGTTCTGCGCTTCGTGGAGCCGGAGTCGGGGGAGGTGTGCGCGCTCCGTCCCGACATGACGCCGCAGATCGCGCGGATGGTGGCCACGCGCCTCGCCGCCGAGCCCGTGCCGATCCGGCTCTGCTACGAAGGGACCATCGTCCGGCGCCGCCAAGGTCGCGCCAAGAAGCACCGGCAAATCCCGCAGGCCGGCGTGGAGCTCTACGGCGCGCCGTCGCCGGAGGGGGACCTCGAAGCGCTGCGGCTCCTCGCCTCGGTGACGCGCGCGGTGGGCCTCGAATCGTTCGTGATCGACCTCGGCCATGCGCTCATCGCGCGCGCCCTGGTCGACGTGGTGCCGTCGCCGCTCGACGTGGAGGTGACGGACGCGCTGGCGCAGAAGGACGCCACGCGGCTCCGGGCGCTGCTTGCGGGGCGGGAGGCTTCGGGGGTGCCGGCGCGCGTGGCGGACGCGCTCGTGGCGCTGCCGGAGCTCGCGGGCGGGGCGGAGGATCGGCCGGGCGAGGAGATTCTCGCCCGCGCCGAAAAACTGTTTGCCGGGACGAGGGCGGAGGGGCCGCTCGGCGAGCTTCGGGCGCTCTGGGAGACGGCGCGTGGGACGGGGGAGAGCGGGCTCGGGGACGTCTTGCGGCTCGATCTCGGCGAGGTGCGGGGCTTCGCGTATTACACGGGGCCGATCTTCCACGTGCTCGCGCCGGGGCCGGGCGAGCCCGTGGGCGCGGGGGGGCGATACGACGATTTGCTCGGGCGTTTTGGTTTGCCGCTGCAAGCCGTGGGGTTTGGTCTGCACCTCGACGCGATTGCGCGGGCGCGGGAGGCCGCGGGCGTGCGGGAGGAGCGGCCGCTCAGGGTGCTCGTGTCCGCGGATCCGCCGGGGGAGGCGCTGGCCGCGTCGCTGCGAGCACGGGGCATCGCGACGGCGTTTCACGCGTCGGGGGCGGATGCCTTGCGATATGCGGCGGCGCATCGGTTCTCGCACGTCGTGACCGAGGGGAACGACGGGGCCGTGCGAATCATCCAGACGGACAAACCCGAGGCCGCGGTGGAGATCGCGGCGGGCGCGGGGGGGGTGGATGCGATCGTGCGGGCCCTAGGCGAAGAGGCGCCACTCGTCGACGAGCAGCCCTAGCGCCTCGTCGAGGCTACCTGCGAGGTCCGGCGAAAGCCATTCCGACGACGAGGCGCCCTTCGCGACCGACTCGAACGACGGCACCGGCACCTTGCCCGCGAGCTTCTCCAGCCGTTTGCCCGTCCGCGCGAGCCGCGAGACCCAGTCCGTGCTGCGGTAGGCGTATTCGGCCTCGTGCAGGAGCGCGCTGCCCACGCGCGCGAGGCGCTCGCGCACCACCACGGCGGGCTCCGCGCCCGAGCGGATCGCCCTGCGACTTGCTTCGAGCTCCAAGAGAACGAGCCCCGCGGGCGAACCGGGCGTGAACGACGCGCTGATCGGCTGGAACGAGAGGTCCGAGAGCGCGAGGAAGTACCACGAGTGCGGCGCGGCCACGCGGTAGAGCCATTCGGCGCCCGAGGCCTCGGCCGCGGCGATCGCCACGCCCCAGGCTTCTTCCTCGTCGACGTCGTCCCGCTCCGTCGGCAGCCGCTCGACGGGACGCACCGAGGCCGCGCGCAGGAGCGGATCGGCCCAGGCCATGGTCAGCGAGGACGTCGTGGGCGCGTAGCTGCAGAGCGCGCGGGCGCGGGCCTCGGCCGAGACGCGTCCGCGCGGGTCGAGCCACACGAAACGTCCGTCCTTCAGGTCCACGCGATACTCGTGGTCCTCGGCGCCGTGCGCGGCGAGCTCGCGGAGCAGCGCGGCCCCGCGCTCGGCCCACTTCTTGACGAGCGACGCGTCCGCGGCGGGCGGAGGCTCGGTGCGTGCGGACCGAACCTCGGGCATCTCGGGCGCGTTCGGCGCGAGGGCAGGCTCGTCCCCGGGCCTTTTCGCGGCGGCCTTCGAGGTCGTCTTCCTTCCGACCTTCGTGGCCTTTGCGGCGGCCTTTTTCGTGGGCTTTGGCTTCGATCCTGCGCGCGCCTTGCTCATCGTGCCTCGAAGGCAGCGCGGATCGTGGCCGCGCTCTGCCACCATTTTCAACGAATCCCCACGTTTGTCACGCCCTTAGTTTTTGGCTCTCCCAACGAACGCCCCGGTCGAGGTGGCCCAGCACGCCCGCCATGCGTGGCGTGTCACGCCCCTGGCGGAAGCCCCGCGAAATCCTGCTCCGGTCTTGGCTTTCGGATCCCAGTTGCGTGGTGCACGTCCCTTGCGCGATCCTGCGAATACGATAGGCCCATGGTCACCTCTACAATCGCCCCCGCCCCACCGCTGCCGTTCGATGCGCCTACGTTTTTCGCGCAGTCGAAGGATGTCTGCGTGGTCTACGACGTGGCGCGGCGGTTTGTCTATGCAAACCCGGCGGCGACCGCGCTGTTCGCGTTCGAGCCGGCGGCGCTCGCGGGCAAGTCGCCGCGGGATCTTTATGGGGACCGGGCTTCGAGCATCGAGCAGTGCGTGGAGCGCGCGTTTTCGAGCGGCGAGGTCGTGCAGGTGGTGCACAAGATCCGCGGCGGATCGGGGGAGGTCGTCTACCTCGACACGAGCTACACGCCGATGCGCGGCGCGGACGGCGGCGTTTCGTTCATCGTGTCGATCGGTCGCGACATGACCGACACCTCGGCGCGCTGGCGCGAGCTCGAGGACACCGTGGCCCGAAGGACGCGTGATCTCACGGCCATGGAGTCGCGCTTCGACGGGCTGCTAAGGAACCTCCAGATCGGCCTCATCATCCGCGGGCCGCGGGGGGAGATGCGCTTCGTGAACCGCCGCGCGCTGGAGCTACTCGGCTTGACCGAGGCGCAGATGCTCGGCCGCGCCCCGAGCGATCCGGGCTGGGCGATGCTCGACGAGGACGGCAAACCCTTGCCCCCCGACCAAGCCCCGATGGCGCGCGCCCTCGGGAAAGGCGAGTCGCTTTCGGCCATGATCATCGGCGTGGATCGGCCGAAGACCGCCGATCGCGTGTGGATCCTGGTCAACGTGATGGTGCAACGGGGCGCGGACGGCGCGATCGAGCAGTACGTCGCGACGCTCAGTGACGTCACCGAGGCCCAAAAAGCCACGCGCGCGCTCGCCGAGCGTGAGGAGACGTTCCGCCTCCTCGCCGAGACGATCACCGACGTCTTCTGGATGACGAACGCAGACGAACACGGGCTCGTGTACGTGAGCCCTGCCTACGAGAACGTGTGGGGCCGGCCGCGGTCGGAAGTATACGAAGACCGTTCCAATTTTCTCGAAGCGATTCACCCCGACGATCACTCGAGCGTCCTCGAAGCGCTGCCGCTGCAGGAGAAGGGCGAATACGATATCGAATATCGGGTCGTGCGGCCGGGCGGGACGATCCGCTGGGTGCGGGATCGGGCATTTCCGGTAAAGGATGCGTCGGGGAAGGTCGTGCGGCTCGTGGGGCTCGCGACGGACATCACCGAGCAGCGATCGACGTCGGAGCTCATCCGGCGGCAGGCGGACGCGCTGCGGGAGCTGTCGACGCCGCTCGTGCCGATTGGACAGGGTGTGCTCGCGATGCCGATCGTGGGTGTGCTCGATTCGGCGCGGGCGCGGCAGGTGCTCGAGACGCTTCTCGAAGGGATCGTGGCGCATGCGGCGGAGGTCGTGATCCTCGACGTGACGGGCGTGGGCGTCGTGGATGCGCAGGTGGCGAGCGCGCTCGTCTCGGCGACGCAAGCGGCGCGGCTGCTCGGCGCGGAGGTGCTGCTCACGGGCCTGCGGCCGGACGTCGCGCACACGATCGTCGGGCTCGGGCTCGATCTCGGCACGATCGTGACGCGCTCGACGCTGGAGATGGGCATCCGCTGGGCGCTTTCCGAGCGAAAGCGCGGGAAAAACGCTTCTTTCAGGAAAGGAAGCGGCAAGTAGCCGGGCGCACGCGAATTGCTTAGGATGATTTCCCGATGGATGACCAAAGGCCCCTGTCCGTTCGGCTCGCGACCTGGAACTGCTTCGGCGCGCCGCAGAGCCTCGAAGATTTTCTGGAGGGCCGGCCTTTCTGGCCCGAGCGGTTCGGCGCGCCGGCGGTGATCGAGGCGCTCTCGCGCTTCGACATCGTGTGCATCCAGGAGAACTTCGTGGGCGGGGTGCACGAGCGGCTGGAAGCGCTGCGGACGGCGGGAGGTTTTTCCGAGCTCTGGCACGATCCGCCGGGTCCCTGCGCGGTGACCAAGACGCTCGTCGGCGCGGGCCTCGTGATCCTCTCGCGTTTCCCCGTGAAAGCGCGTTTTTTGCGATTGCCGCACGGCGTGGGAGCGGACGGATTCGCCCGGAAGGGCGCCGCGCTCGCGGAGGTTCGTTTGCCCGGCGGGCGCGAGCTTTTCCTGGTGAACACGCATTTGCAGGCGGACGACGGGCGCGTGTCGCCGGAGGAGTGCCTCGCGGTGCGAAAGGCGCAGGTCGAGGAGCTCTGCGAGGCGCTGCGGGAGCCGCTTTCGAGCGGCGTGCCCACGGTGCTCTGCGGGGATCTGAACGTGCCTTGCGGAACCCGCGAATACGAGGGTTTGGCGCGGCGGCTCGGCGAGAGCTTGACGGACCACACGGCGCGCGCGGGGCTCTTGACGTACGATACGGAGTTGAACGACGTGGCGCGGGCGTTTCACGAGGGCGGCCCGGAGCGGGCGCTCATCGATTACGTGTGGACGTCGCGGCGGGCCGCGCCGACGCAGATCGCGATGGAGTTCGTCGCGCCGCTCGGCGAGCTTTCGGGTTGTCCTCCAAGGTATGAGGGCCGAGCGTTCGCCTCGGATCATTTCGGCGTGGGCGTGACGGTCACGATCGATTGACGCGGAGCCGCGCGATCGTCGCGCCCCAGCCGCCGCGCGTGGCCGGGGCGTCGCGGAACGATTCGACGAGCGGGTGACGCGCCAGGATCGATTGCACGACGCGCCGCTGCACGCCTTTGCCGCGGCCGTGAATGAGCCGCACCTCGGGAAAACCCCGCGCGTGGGCCTCGTGCAGATATTCCTCCACGACGGAGGGGATGTCGCGGGGCGCAAAGCCATGCAGGTCGATCGCGTCCTCGATCGGGAGCACGGCGATTGCGTCGGGGTCGGGCAAAGGTTCGTCGTCCTCGGCCTCGTCGGGCGCGGGCGCGGGCGGCTCTTTCGGTTTTGCCGGGGAGAAGAGGCGCGCGAGGTGGTCGAGGAGGGCGCGGAGCATGGCCGGGGGGACAGGGTATCACGTGGACCTGTCGTGGCCGCCTTCGCGCGTGTATCTTCCCGGTCCCATGTCGGCGGAGGACGGAGGACAAGCGGAGATCGGGCACGCGTCGACGGTGCCGCTCGTCCTGCCCGGCCCGCCGGCCGAGCGGCGGGGCGTGCCGCCGTCGCTCTCGGAGCGATACCAGGACATCACGTTCGTCGGCGAAGGCGGGATGGGCACGGTCTACCGCGCCATGGATCCGCGCCTCGGCCGGACCGTGGCGCTCAAGCTCTTGAAGGGCGACGATCCGGAGCTCTGGCGACGATTCCTGGGCGAGGCGCGGGCGCAGGCGCGCATTCAGCACGAGCACGTTTGCCGCGTGTACGAGGCCGGGCAGGCCGACGGCGAGCCGTACATCGCGATGCAATTCATCGACGGCGAGCCGCTGTCGCGCTGGAAGGATCGGCTGACCTTGGAGCAGCGGGTCAAGCTGATGTGCGAGATCGCGACGGCGGTGCACGAGGCGCACCGGCTCGGGATCATTCACCGGGACATCAAGCCGGGGAACATCCTCGTGGAGAAGCGCGAGGACGGTTCACTCAAGCCGTACATCATGGATTTCGGATTGGCGCGGGAGGTCTCGGAGCGCGGACAAACCCGCACGGGCGCGGTGGTCGGCACGCCGGCGTACATGCCGCCGGAGCAGGCGAAAGGGGACGTGCGGGCGATGGATCGGCGCTCGGACGTGTTTTCGCTGGGGGCGACGCTCTACGACATGATCGTCGGGCATCCGCCGTTCATTGCGGAGCACCCGTGGAAGCTCTTGATGATGGTGGCGTACGAGGACGCGCCGACGATCGGGAGGGTGCAAAAGGGGGTGCCTTCGGAGCTCGAAACGATCGTGATGAAATGCCTCGAGCGGGATCCTTCGAGGCGATACGATTCGGCGCGGTCGCTCGCGGAGGATTTGCAGCGGTTCCTCGACGGCGAGCCGATCCAGGCGAAGCGCGCCTCGGTCGGATACTTGCTCTGGAAGAGGGCGCGCAAGCATAAGCTGGTCGCGGCGCTTCTGGCGCTCGGCGTCGCGTCGTCGCTGGGGTTCGGCGGCGTGTGGGTGCGGGCCCAGCGGCAGGCGGCGGAGCAGGCGGAGCTCGCGCGGGAGCTCGGCGAGGGCGTGAAGGAAATGGAGCTGTTCCTGCGGGCGGCGTATGCGTATCCGCTGCACGACGTGGAGCGGGAAAGGGACGTGGTGCGCGCGCGGCTCGCGGAGATCGAGCAGCGAATGGCAGCCGCGGGGAAGGTGGGGGAGGGGCCGGGGCATTATGCGATCGGGCGTGGATATCTCGCGCTCGGGGATCCGGAGGGGGCGCGGGAGCATCTGGAGAGGGCGATCGCGGCGGGGTATTCGTCGCCGGATTTGCGATATGCGCTCGGGCGGGCGATTGGCGAGATCTATCAGCAGGCGCTCGCCGAGACGCGGCGGATCACGAACGAGGAGGAGCGGCAGAAGAAGGTCGCGGAGCTTTCGAGGGATCTCCGGGATCCGGCGCTCGGGCATTTGCGGGCAGCGATGGGGGCGCGGATCGAGGTGCCGGCCTACGCGGAGGGGCTCATCGCGCTGTACGAGGGGAAAAACGAGGAGGCCGCGGCGAAGGCGCGGGAGGCATTCGAGAAGGCGCCCTGGATGCACGAGGCGAAGAAACTCGAAGGGGACGCGCTCTTCGCGGAGGGGAGCAAGTATCGGCATGACGCGGCGTTCGATTACGAGAAGATGAAATCGTATTTCGAGCCTGCGGCGAGGGCGTATGCGGCCGCGTCGAACATGGGGCGGAGTGATCCGGAGGTGCACCGGGCGGAGTGCGAGTTGTGGGAGAAGATGGGGTGGGCGGCGCTGAACAGCAACACGAACCGGCAGGTCCCGTTCGAGGCCGGCGTCGAGGCTTGCAACCGGGCCGTGCAGGCGAGCAGCAGGGATGGCAGGTCGCTCGTGCAGCGCGCGTTGTTCCTCGTTGCGCGGGCCAATGCCGTATCCGGCAGCAACGCAAAGGATTCGGCGCTGACCACCGCCCAGGATGCGGTCGACGCTGCCGGGGAGGCCCTGCGCGCGCGACCGCAGGACGTGATGGCTCATTATGCGGTCGCCGTGGCTTTGTACGAGCGCGCGAAGCACCTGGATACCCGAGGTCAGGACGTCCCGATCGAGGACGTCATCCAGGCCTATTTGCGCGTCCAGGAGCTCGATCCGTTGTTCACCTGGTCGTACAACGAGCTCGGGCAGGTGTACATCCTCGCCTCCGACATCGACCGCCGAAAAGGCCGGGATGCCAGGGGCGCGCTGGAGAAAGCGAGGCGACAATTCGAGCGCGCTCTCGCGCTGGACCCCCGGTTCTCGATCCCCGCATTCATGCTCGTGGAGGTGCTCGCGATGCTCGTGGACAACAGTCTCGAGCGGGGGGAGGCCGCCGACGGGCACGTGAAGGCCGCGCTCGACGCCTTGGCTGCCCTCGACGAGCGAAGCGCCGCCGATCCGTGGCGCACGGCTTATTGGAAGGCGCGCACGTACCGAATCCTCGGCGGTCACGAGCTGGCCCTCGGCCGCGACCCTCGGCGATTCACCGAGGCCGCCATCGACGCCATCCGTAGATTCGCGGGGGAATCACCGCGGGACATGTTTTTTCTCATCGAGGTGGCGAGGTGCCGGCAGCTCTCGGCCGAGCACGCGCTGCGCGAGGGCCTCGATCCGAGCTCTCTCCTCGGTGAGGCACGGCGGCGGGTGGGGGACGCGGCGGCCATCAATGGCGGCGCGAACATGGCGCTGCGCATCCTCGACGCACGCATCCAGATCCTGACCATTCGCGCCGAAGTGCGGCGTGGCAGCGCGACCGCATCGAGCTTCGACACCGCTTTCATGATCATGACCCCCGTCCTGGAGGAGGCCAAGGAGCAATCCACGCCTTACCAGATCATGAGCGAGGTGTATGGTCTGCGAGCGCAATGGTCGGCGAGGTCCGGTCAAAGCTTCCAGGCGGACCTCGCCGAGGGCCTCCGCATGGCAGAGAAGGCGCTCGCCAAGAACCCGCACATGGCAACTGCGTATGCAGCGATGGGGCAACTCCGCCTCGTGCAGGCACGCACGTCGCGGGTCGAGAGGGAGCGCGTGGAGGCCGCGCGCCGCGCGAAGGAGGCCTTCGATGCGGCGCTCCGGGAGAACGCGCTCTTCGCGCGGAAGTATGAGGACGAACGGAAGGAGATCGGCGCTCTCCTCCCGTGAACGTCGCCCGAGTGGCGGGCTTGCATGCCGTGGCCAGCATCGCCTGCAGGGACCTCCCCGCAGGGGTCTGCGCCATGAGCCCGAGAACCCACGAAAAGCCGCGCCCGTGCCGGGCTGGGGTACGTGGCACGAGCTGTGCTACCCGTTCCCCACGTCGTTCTTGAAGAGGAGCCCCCCATGCTGAAATCGCATTGCTTTTCCTTTGTCGTGGTTGCTGCCAGCGTCGCCTTCATGGGTTGCGCGGCGCCCGAGGCGGAGAATCCGGTTGGCGCCGACGATTTCGCGGTTGGCCTGGAGACGCAAGATCCCGGCGACCCCGATCCCAGGCCGCCGGGCAGCAACAACCTGTTCAACCCTGGTTGCTTCTGGAATCCCAACATCCAGGCGGCCTACCGGCTCCTCGCGCAGAAGCCGCTTTACGTGGATGCGCAGGGCAATATTTCCGATACCATCTCGTACCTGGACCAGGTCACGTCCGCGTGCAGAAACCAGGCCCTCAAGTATCTCGCCCGGTGTGCATTGCCCGAGGGCTCCTCGATGACGGATCCGGATACGAACATCACGTACAACGGCTGGCTCGGCCTCGCGGATCAGTGGAAGACGCAGGTGCTGAGCAGCGACAACCAGTGGTGGGTCACGTCTTGCCTGCTTGAGCACCTCAATGGGTACGGGATCGAGGTCCCCATTCTGCTGCAGGGAGACCGCTCCGAACTCCAGCCGACCTCGGCGCAGATCACGGAGTTCCAGGTGCCCGAATCGCGCGCGTGGGGGAACCTTTTCGCGCCGAATTTCGTTGCCAACGTGTGTTACTTCACGAACATGGCGACGTCTTGCTACGTGAACCAACTCTTCGACGAGCGCATCTGCGACACGAGCCCGTATTGCAATCTCAATCTCGTGGGGAACTGCAACACGGCGTGCTTCTACAACCCGATCGGCGGCTTTTTGCACTGCGGTTCGTCCGGGAACAAGCACATCAGCGTGCGCGTGAAGGATTACGACTGGTACGGCTCCGATTGCGAAATCCCGGAGTGAGCCGCGCCGCGCTGCTCCACGGGGGGTGATGGCGCGGGCCTGCGCCTGCTGCAGGCCCGCCCCCGCAGTCGCCCGCCCCGGGGCGCGAGGCTTCCTCGAAAAAGCCTCACGTTGGAAGGATCTCGCCCTTGGCCCGGAACGTGCACGTCCCCCGTCAACACAAGGAGATCCCCATGACTGCAATGCGCTCATTTGCCATTCTTACCTTGCTGACCGGCACCTTTGCCTCCGGCTGCGTGGCCGCGAACTCGAATCCGTTCGAGCAGGACGATTTCGCGGTGGGCCTCGAGACGCTGGGGCCGGACGACAATCCGCCGGGCAACACCAATGGCTTCAGCGTCGATTGCTTCTGGAACCCGAGCGTCCAGTCGGCGTACAGGAACCTCTCGCAGGAGCCGCTCCACAATGATGCGGAGGGCAACCTCCCCGAAGGCGGCGTCGCGGATCTGTCCGCGGTCTCGAACGCGTGCAGGAGCGAGGCCCTCAAATACCTCGCGGAGTGCGCATTGCCCAGAGGCACATCGATGACGGACCCCGATACGGGCATCACCTACGCGGGTTGGCTCGGGCTCGCGGGGCAGTGGCGGACGAGCTCTCTCAGCAGCAACAATCAATGGTGGGTCACGTCTTGCTTGCTGGCCCACCTCAATGGATACGGCATCGTGATGCCCATCCTCCTCCAGGGAGATCGCGCGGAGCTCCAGCCGACCTCGGCGCAGCTTACGGAGTTCCCGGTGTCGGAGTCGCGCGCATGGGGGAACCTGTTCGCGCCGAATTTCGTCGCCAACGTCTGTTACTTCGATGACGTGGCGGACACTTGCGACGCGGAGCAACTGCTCGACGAGCGCCTTTGCGGCACGAACCCCTCTTGCAATCTCAACGTCGTGGGGAACTGCGACTCCGCGTGCTCCTACGACCCCCTGGGCGGCGTCTTGCAATGCGGTTCGTCGGGGAACAGGCACATCACCAGGCGCGAGGAGGGGTACGACTTGTAAGCTCCGATTGCGACAGTCCGGAGTGCGCCGCGCCGCGAAACGTCCACCGCCTGCTTCTAACGGCCGACCAGGAAAAACGCCGCGATGGCGAGGACCATGATCGCCATCGCGGCCGCCATCCACGCTCGCCTTGCCGCGCCCGCCCGCGCGGTCTTCACCGTCTCCGCCGACCGCTCCGTCTTCGTCTGTGGGAGAGCCGCCGGGTTCGTCGCGACAACCTTCCGCTCGTCCTCGATCACGGAGGTGAGCGCTTCCTGCCGCAAGGAAAAACCTTCGGGCAGGAGCGGGCGGAGCGCGTCGCGCATCGCCTCGACGGTCGGAAAACGGTCCTCACGGACGTGCGCCGTCGCCTTGTCCACGAACCGCGCGATCTCGGCCGGTACCCAGGGCGCGGCCTCCGCGAGCGGCGGCGGCGGCTGCGTCGTGATCGCATAAAGCAGCTCCACGAGCGATTTTACGTGCGCGTGCGGCGGTGCCCCCGCGAGCATCGCGTAGAGCGTCACGCCCATCGAATACACGTCGCAACGCGCGTCGACCTTCTTGGGATTCTCGATCTGCTCGGGCGCCATGTAGAGCGGCGTGCCGATGACCTGCCCGCTCTGCGTCATCGATATCGCGGGCGCCGTGAGCGCGCCGCCCTCACCCACAGCCTCGGGCGTGCGCCGGATCTTGGCGACCCCGAAATCGAGGAGTTTTACGGTGATGTCGCCGCCCTCGCCCCGCGCGAGGAAGAGGTTTTCGGGCTTGATGTCGCGGTGAATGACGTTCACCGCGTGCGCTGCCGCGAGCCCCTCGCAAGCCTGCGCGAGAATTCGAAGCGCGACGTCGGGGCGGAGCGGGCCCAAGCGCCCGAGGAGCGCGCGCACATCCTCGCCGTCGAGCAGCTCCATCACCTGGAACGGCACGCCGGTCTCGGGATCGTGATCCACCGCCAAGGCCGCGACGACGTGCGGCGAGGCGAGCGAGCCGGCGATACGCGCCTCCTGCTCGAAGCGGAGCAGGTCCGGATCGTCGGGGGCGAACGGGCGCACGTGCAGCCACTTGATCGCCACGGGACGGCCGGTCTTCGTGCTCCTCGCCTCGTAGACGGTCCCCATGCCGCCTTGACCCAGCACGCGGACGATCTCGTAGTCGGTGAGGAGCTGCCGACCAATCATCCGGGGGCATGGTACCGAGCGCCCGACGAAGAGCAACTGCTTCGGGCGAGCAAGTATGGGAGTTCGTGTTCTCCGGCTTCGTTCGGGGAGCTCCTGCCGGCTGACGTCGACAGTGTAATTCTGGCTGCACGGTCCTCTAAGCACGAGGGCCGGTACGGGGTCCCGGCGGACCTGCCGTCGGCGCGACGCCGCGCGCGATTGAATGCCGAGGAGCGTTCGAAACGAAGGGCGGATTCAGCGGACCTGGGCGGGCGGCGTCAACGCCGCGACTTTCGTGCATACGCCGTCAATCATCTCGCAGCGATAGTCGGGCGCTGTCGGGCTGAAATAAGGCAGACAAGGGATCAAGTGATTGAGCCCCTCGAAGCACGCGCCTGCGTCGCCCACGCAGATCGGCCTGCGATCGCCGACCTGGTTCGGCCGGTCGTCCCAGTCGAAGCGGTACCAGTCGCCGCGCGTGATTGGCGGGTCAGCCGGAGACACCGAGAACGGGAGCGGCTGGGGCCGCGCCTTCACGCACCCACTCCACGTGCCACACGTGTTGAGGCTCAGGCACGCAGCTTCGTTCGACCCCGAGGACGGCGCATCCGCGTCCGTGCTGGTCTGCGCGTCAGGCTTCGCCGTATCCGGCACGCCGCGACACGCCGGCGCGAGCGTCGCCGCGACCGCAGCCGGCAAGAGCAAGGAGGCAAGCCTCATCGCGCCGTGATGCTATCCGCGCCCCGGATCGGCGCACAACGCGCCGCACGCGTTGGGTTCGTGCTCGGCCTCATCGCGACCGCGCCGCATTGGGGGCAATGCCCCTCGCCGACGTAATTCGTACTTCCGAGGTTCGCGCTCGTCGAGATACTGCCTCCACAGCGTCGCCCGCTCGCGAAACCATATCTTGCGGGTCGGAGAGAGCATCCCATCGGGGTCCGGCGCCTTGATGGGGTAGACCCTGTCTCGGTTCTGGACCATGACCTCGTGCGTCGTGTCAGAGTAGCTGATATACCGTGCCCGCACCATGAGCAAGGAACCGCACGCGAAGGAGACGGTGGCCCTCGTCGTTCGCCCACGCGAGTGCGCCATCGGCCGCTTTCGCCTCCAGGTCACGGCGGGGCCCGATCGAGGCGTCGAGCGCGTCTCGGACGGCGCCGAGCTCTCCGTGGGCACGGCCGCCGGTAACCACCTCGTCCTGACCGACGGCGCCGTGTCGCGCCACCATTGCGTCATCACCGTCACGGACCGCGGGTTTCTCGTGCGCGACCTCGGCAGCCGCAACGGCACGCGGGTCTCCGGCTTCCGCGTGGAAGGCGCCTACCTCGGCGCCGGCGCCGTGCTCGGCGTGGGCAAATCGACGCTGCGCTTCGATCCGCTGCCCGACGAGATCGTCGAGCCGCTCGCCGACGAGGAGCGTTATGGCCGGATCCTCGGCCAGAGCATGGCGATGCGCCGGCTCTTCGCGGCCCTGCCGCGGATCTCCACCTCGGACTCGACGGTGCTCATCGAAGGCGAGACCGGCACGGGCAAGGGCCTGCTCGCCGAGGTGATTCATCAGAAGAGCGCACGCGCGCAAGGGCCGTTCGTGGTGATCGATTGCAGCTCGATCCCGCCGACGTTGATCGAGGCGGAGCTCTTCGGCTACATGCGCGGCGCGTTCACGACGGCGTTGCAATCGCGGGCGGGCGCGTTCGAAGCGGCGGCGGGCGGGACGGTGTTTCTGGACGAGCTCGGCGAGCTGCCGCTCGACATGCAGCCGAAGCTGCTCCGGGCCCTGGAAGAGCGCGTGGTGCGGCGCATCGGGAGCCTCGATCCGATCAAGCTCGACGTGCGGGTGATCGCCGCGACAAACCGCGACCTCAGGCAGGAGGTAAACCGCGGGACGTTCCGCTCGGATCTTTATTATCGGCTGAACATCGTGCGGATTCGATTGCCGCCGCTGCGGGAGCGGCGTGAGGACATCCCGCCGCTCGTTGCGCATTTTTACGAGCAATTCGCGCGGTCGGGCGATCCGCTGCCGCCAGCGGAGCTCGTGGCGGCGTTCACGAAGCAGGATTGGCCGGGGAACGTGCGGGAATTGCGGGCGGCGGTGGAGCGGGCGATCCTGATGGAGGACCAGGAGCTCTGGTTCGAGGCGACGCTCGGGGCGCCACCCGGTTCGACGCCGAAGGCGGCGGCGCCGGCCACGACCGATTACGAGGACGATATCGCGCTCGGCTCGTTCCGCGCGGCGAAGGAGCGCGCCGTGGCGCGGTGGGAGCGTGGATACATCGAGACGCTGGTGCGGCAGAGCGGAGGGAATCTATCCCGCGCGGCGCGCTCGGCGCACATGGATCGGAATCACCTGCGGGAGCTTCTGCGGCGGCACGGGATTTCGGCCACGGAGGAGTGACGGCGCTCGTCATCGTTCCAGAAAGAAAAACCGCGGGTCGTTCGGGAAGGGCGAACGCGGGAGGTCCTGGCGGTCGAGCGCTTGCTGCGTGGCGACGACGCCCCGTACCGGTGCCGGCGACCACGAGGTGACATCGAGGAGGCCGCCGGGCAGGATCGTGCCGGCTTCGCTCGTGTGGAGCACGCCGACGTGCGCGACGATGCCGAGGTCGGCAGGTTGTCCGGACAAGGGACCCGCGAGGACCCGGCGATAAGCGCGGACACAAGCTTCGAGCACGCGCCGGGCAAAGGGCGGGTCGGGCGGCGTGGGCGATACGGCGAGCAGGTTTGTCGCTGTCTCTTTGGAGAGCACGAGCCCGGCCGCGGTGAGCTCGGCGGAGACGAGGGGCAAACTCGTTTCGAGGGCCGTGAGGAGCGCCTCGTCGCCGTCCGCGAGCGCGGCCGGATCGGCGCGGAGCGCGACGGAGACGGCCATGGAAGGGCGAATCAAAGCAGCATGGCGCTTCGGGTTTGGCGGGCTCGTCGCGGCAGAGCTTGCGGTGCGGAGTGCCCGGACGAACTCCGGCGCGGTGGCATATCGGCCTGCGGGATCGCGGCAAAGCGCGCGGAGGAGGGGCTCGTCGAGCGCGGGATCGACGGGCGCGCGCTCGCTCGGCCTGGGCGGGCGGGCGTGGAGGTGGATCTGCCGGACGACGGCGGTGGCCTGATCGCCGAACGGCGGTTTTCCCGTGAGCATGGCGAATGCGAGCGCGCCGAGCGCATACACGTCCGCCCGTGTATCGAGCGGCTGGCCGAGCACCTGCTCGGGCGCCATGAAGGGGAGCGTGCCGAGCGTCGCGCGGGAAGCGGTGAGCGAGGGGCCGGCGTTGTCGAGGAGCTTGGCGACGCCGAAATCGAGGAGGACGACGCGGCCTTCGGCGCGGCCCTCGGCGAGGAAGACGTTCGAGGGTTTGATGTCGCGGTGGACGATTCCGCGTGCGTGGGCGGCGGCGAGCGCGCCTCCGAGGGGTTCGAGAATGCCGAGGACCTCGTCGATCGCGAGCCTGCCGGCGTCGGCGAGGCGCGCGTCGAGGCTCTGGCCGGTGAGCAGCTCCATGGCGAAATAGGGGCGCCCATCGGCGAGGCGGCCGACTTCGTGCACGCGGACGACGTTCGGGTGGGGGAGCTCGAAGATGATGGCCGCCTCGCGCTCGAACCGCGGGATCGCCGTGGGATCGGCGAAGAGGTCGGCGTGCATGACCTTCACCGCGGCGGCGCGGCCCGTGGGCGCGTGCGTCGCGCGTGCGACGAACCCGAAGCCGCCGCGGGCGATGAGCGAGTCGAGTCGATACGGGCCGGCCCAGAGCTCGCCGCCAAGATCCGCCGAATCGAGTTTACTTCGCACGGTACATCCTAGACCCCGTTCGGTCCGTCCTCGGGCAGGGCGATATCGACGCGCTCCATCGATACGCCGAGGGATTCGGCCTTTTTCGCCTCGCTCTTGCGCTTCGCCTCGAAGAGCCGGAGGCCCTTCTCCGTCACGATGCCGACGGGCGGCGCATCCGGCGGGCGCATTTCCTCGGCGGACGCGTGTGGTTTGTCCTCGCCCGAGCGCGCGGCGGCGAGGCGATGTTCAAAATCCTTTTTCCATGCGGGCAAGGTGCGCAGTGGATAACTCGGATCGCTCGGGTCGGTGATGATCGTATCGACGACCGCGTCCATGGAGACGAAGACGGGATAAAGCTCCTCGGGGTCGTAGGCCGCGCCGCGATCGAAGAGGCCGCCGCAGATCGGGCGGAGCGTGCAATGGTTGCAGGCGGGCGCGTAAATGTGCTCCCAGTCCGTCTGGCGGACGGTCTGCTTGTTGTCGAGGAAATGCACGATGCGCTCCTCGCCCTTCACGATCTTGCGCGTCTCGGTGCTCGCCCAGGCGAACTCGGTCATGTAGCAGAGCGGGACCTTTTCCACGCGGAACGAGCGGCCCGAGGCGTGGAGCTTGCGCATCGCGCGCTGGAGCGAGACCTCGAAATCGGAGAGGCGCGGCGTGAATTGCGCCTGGTTCACCTCGGCGCGGCCCATCGAAGGGTCGAGGTTGTTCCACACGAAATGGCGCACGTACGGGTGGTGCGTGATAAAGTGGTCGATGTTCTCGTCGAGGTGATCGGCGTTCAGCTTGTTGATCACGCAGTTGATGTTGACCTCGATCCCATTCTCGTGGGCATTGCGCACGGCGGCGAACGCCTTCTCCAGCGTGCCGTCCGTGCCGCGGAGGATTGCCTCGACGTCGGGGCGCACCGAATACACGGACACGTGCACGAGCCGCACGCCCGCCTCGGCCAGGCTGCGCGCGAATTCGGGATCCGCGAGGCGCGAGCCGTTCGTGATCATGCGCACGTGGAGGCCCTGCGCGGAGGCATACGCCGCGATGCGCGGCAGCTCCGGGTGCAGCGTGGGCTCGCCGCCGGTGAGGATGACCCCGAAATACCCGCGTTTCACCAGATCGTCGACGAGCACCTTCATCGTTTCGAAGGTGTGCACGTAGGGCGTCGTCGGGTTCGAGCAGAACCCGCAAAAATGGTTGCAATGCCGGACGACCTGGATGTAGCCGATGTTCGCCAAGCGAGATCTCCCGGATGTCGGGATGCGTGAGCAAGCAGGAGCCCGGGCGCCGCAAGGACGAGGGCCGCTCTCGCATCGTACGGGAGGCGCCCGAGGGCGGCAACGGAGGGGAGAAGCGACGAGCCTCCGGTCTGCTACGTTCTCCGCCGTGGAGCACGACGTCCCGGTTGCCTTGCTCGCCCAGCTTCGTTCCACCTGGGAAGCCGAGATCCGTCCCTCCGCGCGCCGCGCGCTGACCGCGCTCGCCGCCGCCCTGGTGATCGGCCTGGCTCACCTCGCCCGCCGAGGGACGCCAGCCGTGCGAGCGACCGTGGCCGCGCTGCTCGCCGCGTTCTGCGTGTTCCTCGTGGCCCGCGCGATCGTGCTGCATCGGCGTCGGCAAGACCCGCGGCGCACGATCCTGGAGACGATCGGTCCGACGGACCCGGAGCTCGCCGCCGCGACGGTACGAGGCCTCGGGCTCGTGGAGCAGACGGCGAAGGACGCGACGCGTGGATCGCCGTCGCTCGCGCGTCTGCACCTGGCGCGTTTGCTCAGCCGCGCGTCGATCGAGCGTATCGCGGAGCGTGCTTCCGTCACGGCGCGGCGCTGGTCCGTGGCGGGCCTCGTGTTCGCGCTCGTGGCCGTGTTCGGCGCGGCGATCGAGCAACGCGTGATCGAGGGGCTCGATGTGCTCGTGGCGCGGGGCGGCGAGGCGCCGCTGCCGCTCGCGTACCTCGAGGACGTGAACATCGTCGCGAAACCGCCCGAGTACCTGCATCAGCACGGGCGCGTGATCGACACGTTCGAGGCGACGTCGCTACCGCGCGGGACGATGATCACGGTGCACGGGCGCCCGACGTACCCGAGCCGCACGCTCGTGCTGACGGACGGCAAGGTGGAGGTGCCGTTCGCGTTCGATGGCGTGGGCGGCGTGGTGGCGCGGTGGGAGCTCGGTGAGACGGCGACGCTCCGGATCGCGGCGCGGTTCGGCGACGTGCGGATTCCGCAGGCCGATGAGCAACAGGTGACGTCGATCCCGGACCTCGCGCCGAAGGTCTTGGTGGAGGACGCGCCGCGCACGGTGCGGATGCTCGACGAGCCGGAGATCGTCGTGTCGTACGAGGCGACGGACGATCACGGCCTGCGCGAGGTGGATCTCGTGTACCGCTCGGGCGGGCGCGAGGCGCGGCGCGTGTTGTCGCGGCCGCAGGGTGATCCCAGGTCGGATCGAGGATCGCACCGGATCGTCTTCAGCGGCGACGCGTTCTTCAAGCGCAACTTCCTGCCTGTCGAGATCACGGTGGAGGCGCGCGACAACGATCCGATCGTCGGATCGAAGTGGGGCAAGAGCGCAGCGATCGTGGTGATCCCGCCGCAGGTCGGTGAGCCGGAGGCGCTCCGGTATGAAGCGCTCGTGCGGGCGCGCGACGCGCTCACGGACCTCGTCGCGATGCGGCTCGTGGAGGACGCGCCGAAGGGCGCGCAGAACGCCGATCACGTGAAGAAGGAGCGCGAGGCGCAGGAGAAGGCGCTCGGCGTGGTGGAGGAGGCGCTCGCCGGGACGTACGGCGGTTTGCGGTTTCCGCGTCGCGCACTCGCGCTCGCGCGCGGGCAGCTTCGCAGGCTCGAGGTCGCGCTCGCGGAGGAGCAGAAGCAGCCGTCGGCCACGACGCACCAGAAGCTCGTCGAGGAGAGCGAGGAGGTGCTGCTCGCGATCGACGCGGCCGCGCGCTCGCTCGGGACGTCGGACACGCGTCGTGTGGCAAAGCGGCTCGCGGTGGTCGCGGACGAGGCCGCCGAGGCGACGGCCGTCGCGGCAGGGCAACGCGGGAGCGATACGGCGAACGGCGTGGTGCGGCTCGACGCGGCAGTGACCGTGCTCGACGGGGGAGGGAAGCAGCTCCTTAGGCTCGGGACGCTCGGGCTGGATCTCGGGGAGATCGTGGCGAATGGGCTCCGGCGGATCGATCGGGCGCGGAAGGCGAACGATCTGTTTCATGCGGAGCTCGCGGCAAGAGACCTCGCGGCGCGTCTGCGAAATCCGGATCCGTCGTTCGCGGGTGGCGGCGGGAGCGGGAGCGGGACGGAGTCGGCCGCGGGCGGGAGCGGGACGGGCGACGGCGATCCTTCGAGCGCGGACGATGCGGCCGAGGCGGGCGAGCAAGAGCTCGAAGACCTGATCCGCGAGCATGCGAACGAGCTCGAAGACGTGGAGCAGGCGCTCGAACGAGCGTTCTCGCAGGACGAGCTCGACGAGCTGAAGGACGAGGCGAAGAAGCACGCGGAGGCGATCCGCGAGGCGATCAAGGATCTGCCGAGGCGCGCGGGCGAGCCGGGTTCGGCGACGGCCGCGGGCAAACAAGCGCGTGACCTCGCGGAGTCGATGGCCGACGCGCTGGAGCAAGGTCGTCCGCGCGACGCGGTGCAGAGCGGCAAGGAGGCGATGCGCGCGCTCGAAGACGCGAAGAAGCGCGGGCAATCGGCCCAGGAATGGGACCTCGGCGAGCAGAGCGCCGGTCGCGAGGCGGAGCGAGCGCGGCCAGGCCTCGGCGAGGAGCTCGCGTGGGCGGAGGAGGCGCTCGAAAAGCTGCGGAAATCGGCCGCGGAGCGCGCGAAGGGCGACCTCGAGAAGAGCGGCAAGCGCGAGGCGCAGATGGCCGAGCGCGCGCGCAAGCTCGGGGAGAAGGGAGCGGCGGGTGATGGAAGTCTGCCCGAAGAGACGCTCGATCTGCTCGACCGCGCGGAGAAGAGCATGCGTGACGCGGAGCGCGCGCTCGCCGAGGGGGACGGCGAGGCGGGGCTCGAACATCAGCAGAACGCGCAGCGGCTTTTGGAGATGGCGCGCGGCGAGCGGAACAACGAAGAGAACGAGAACAGCCAGGAGCGGTCCGAGTCGAGTGATGGCCCGATGGCGAAGAAGGCGGACATCCCCGGCAAAGAAGGGCACAAGGGCCCCGACGCGTTCCGCAAGCGCGTGCTCGAAGGGCTCGGCGGTTCGTCGGATCCGCTGCTGAAGGAAGCCGTGAAGCGTTACGCGGAGGGGCTCCTGCGATGAGGTCTGTCGCGATGCGGAAGGTTCTTCTGGGCGCGCTCGCGGTCGTGACGTCGATGAGCGTCACGGCGGCGAGCGAGGCGTACGTGCCGCTGCTCGGCGATCTCGATCGGGCGCGGCGCGCGCGGGAAGCGACGCTGGAGCTCGATGTAGCAGCGGCGCGCAAGATTCTGGACGGCGCGGACACGTCGGACACGGCGCTCGCGCTCGAAACGGCGCGGCTCCTGCTCTACGAAGGCGACTGCGACGGGGCCGTGGCCGTGCTGTCGCGGCCGGACCTGACGAACCGGCCGGAGGCGATGGACCTCGGCGACGTGTCGCGCGGATGCGCGCGCGCGACGGCCGGGACGGTGACGGTGCGCGACGACGAGCGCGGCGTCATCGTGCGGTTGCAAGACGACGAGGATCGCGCGCTCGTGCCGCTGATCGTGGACGTGGCACTCAAGGCTCGCGAGAACCTCGCGAAGGAGCTCGGCGTGGAGCTTCCCTTGCCGATGCGGATCGATCTCGTGCGTGATCAGTTCACGCTCGCGGCGATGACGGGTTTGCCCGAGGAGGCGGCGCAGACGACGGGCACGGTGGCCGTGGCGAAGTGGGGGCGCGTGACGATGATCTCGCCGCGCGCCACGACGAACGGTTACGCGTGGCTCGACACGCTGGCGCACGAGCTGACGCACCTCGCGCTCACGCGGGGCACGCGCGACAAGGCGCCCTTGTGGTTGCAAGAAGGCGTGGCGAAGCGGCAGGAGGTGCGGTGGCGCGAGAAGGAGCCGCTCGATGATTTCCCGGCGGCCGACGTGGTCGCGCGCGTGGGCCTCGACAAGGGGCTCGGCGTGGAGCTCGACAAGATCGGGCCGTCGATCGCGATGCTGCCGTCGGCAGAGCAGGCGCAGGTGGCCTTCGCCGAGGTGGCGAGCTTCGTGCGGTACTGGGCGCGCGAGGCCGGAGAAGAAGCGCTGCCGCAGCTCGTGGTGCGTCTCAAGGCGGCCGAGAGCTCGAAGGATTTCGAGCAGGCGATCGCCGACGTGAGCGCAGCGGACTTCCAGACGTGGGTGAAGCGCTGGCGCGGGCACATCACGAGCCTGCCGAAGGATCTGCCGCCGGAGCTCGAGCCGGGCGCGATGCCGGCGAACGTGAAGGAGATCGCGCGGAGAATCCGGCTGGGGGAGCTCTTGCAGGGTCGAGGGCACGCGCGGGCGGCGTCGATCGAGCGGGCGCGCGCGCATGCGCTCATCCCGCACGAGGCGTCGGTGCGGTGCCACCTCGCGGAGTCCTTGCTCGCGATGGGCGACACGCAGAACGCCGCGCCGCTCGTGGAGCGTATCGACGACGTGTACAACCGCTTCGGGCGGTGGCACTCGCTGAACGGTCTCTTGCACCCGGACGCGAGCGATCTCGATCGCCCGTTCCGCTTCGGCATCGCGCTCGACCCGCTCGAACCCGCGGTGGCGTGCGAGGAGAAGGCCGCGCCGGAGTTGCCGAAAGACGCGATCCGCGCGGCGATCTGCGAAGCCGCGCGCCGCATGCCTCGTTAGGAATCGTCGTCAGTCGTCGTCGCCGCGGCTGTGCGAGCCGCCGAGGAGTGAGTCGGGCCCGCGTGAGGTCGGGCCTCCGCCGTGGCGGCGCGAGAGGGCGCGCGCGATCGTGTTTCGACCGACGCCGAGCCTGCGCGCGGCCTCGGTTTTGTTGCCGTCGCACGCGGCCACCACCGAGCCGACGTAGCGCTCGATGGCGTCGTCGAGCGAGAGGTGGAGCGGCAAGCGGACCTCCTCTTCGCTGCTCGAGCGCCCGTCGGAGATGGTCGTCGGGCGCCTGCGGGGCAGGTGCGCCGGCGTGATGCGGCCGTCGGGCGCGAGCGCGATGGCGCTCTCGATCCAGTGCTCGAGCTCGCGCACGTTGCCCGGCCAGGTGTGGCTGCCGATGGCGGCGAGCGCGGCCGGATCGAACGTGGGCGTCGGCCTTCCGTAGCGCTGCGCGTAGAGGTCGGCGAAGTGCCGCGTGAGCGCCTCGATCTCCTCGCGACCGCGCGTCCTGAGCGGCGGCAGCTCGATCTCCACGACACGCACGCGGTAGTAGAGGTCCTCGCGGAAGCGACCCTCGGCGACGGCCTTCTCCAGATCGCGGTGCGTCGCGCACACGACACGCACGTCGCCGCGCATCGTGTTGCGCCCGCCGACCCGCTCGAATGTACGATCCTGAAGGAATCTGAGGAGCTTGCCCTGGATGTCGAGCGGCAGGTCGCCGAGCTCGTCGAGGAACAAGGTGCCGCCCTCGGCGAGCTCGACCTTGCCCGGGACGCGACGATCCGCGCCTGTGAACGCGCCACGCTCGTGGCCGAAGAGCTCGCTCTCGACGAGCTGCGCGGGCAGGGTCGTGCAGTCGACCGTGACGAACGGGCGCGCCTGGCGCCGAGAGTTCACGTGAATCGCGCGGGCGAACAGGCCCTTGCCGGTGCCGGTCTCGCCACGCAGAAGCACCGTCGCGTCGGTCTGCGCGGCGAGCTGGATCTTCTCGTAGACGGCCGTGATCGGCGCGCTGCGGCCGACGATGCGGTTGAACGGACCTTGCAGCACGAGGCCGGGATTGCCCCCGTCGGCCGCGCGCAGCGTGGTCATCGTGAGCGCGCGGGCGAGCTGGCTCGCGAGCGCGACGAGGTACCGCTCGTCCTCCTCGTCGAAGCTGCCGCCGCCCTGCTTGTTGAGGAGCTGCACCACGCCGCGCACCGGTGCGCGCGCCTCCTCGCGGATCGGCGCGACGAGCATCGAGCGCGTCGTGTAGCCCGTGGCCCGGTCCGCCGTCGGATCGAAGCGCGGGTCGGTCGCGGCGTCGCCGACGCGCACGACCTCGCCCGTGCGGGCCACGTATCCCGCGATGCCACGGCCGAGCGGAAGGCGCAGCGCGGGCAGCTCGGGCAGGAGCGCCACGCGCGTCACGAGGTCGCCTTGCTCGGCGTCGACGAGCCAGATCGTCGCGCGGTCGGCGAACATCGCCTGCGCGAGGCGCTCGCACGCGGTGCCGAGGAGCGCGTCGAGGTCGACCTCGCGCGCGAGGAGCGATGCGAGATCGACGAGGAGGGAGAGGCGCGACATGGAGCCTGGGGCGAGCTCGAGCATAAGGTGCCACGCCGCCGACGTCACCATCGTCGGCTCGTCCCGGACGCGGAGCGCGGGCAGGCCCATCAGGCCGCCCTGGCGATGGAGTCGAGGCCGATGACCATGCCCTCGCGCGCGGCGACGGCGTTCGGGAAGAGCTCGCGCGTCCTCTGCTCGAGGTCCAAGACCCCCGCGTCCGAGCGGCGCGGGTCGTGGTGGAAGAGCACGTACTGCCCGACGCCCGCCGCCTTCGCGAGCTCGACGCCGGCCACGTACGTCGAGTGACCCCAGCCGACCTTGGAGTTGCCCGGCGCTGTGCCGCGGTACTCGTCGGGCGTGTACTGCGAGTCGTAGATCAGGACGTCGGCGCCCCGCGAGAGCGCGTAGAGCTCGGGGTCGATACACGCGAAGTGCTCGGTGTCCGTCGCGTAGACGACGCTCCGGCCGTTCCAGTCGAGGCGGTACGCGAACGAGCCGCCCGGGTGGTTCTGGCGGGCCACACGCACGACGACGTCGTTGATCTGGAAGCGCTCGCCGCTCCGGACCTCGCGCCAGTCGATCTTCGCGCCGAGCTGGTCGAGCCGCACGGGGAAGACCGGCGCCGTCATCTGGTAGGCGAGCGCGTCGCGCAGCGACATCACGCCGTTCGCGCTGCCGACCACCTGGATGTTCGAGCTCGGCACGTACGCCGGGACGAAGAAGGGGATGCCCTGGATGTGGTCCCAGTGGACGTGCGAGAGGAGCAGCGTCGCCTCGACCGACCCCTCGCGCATGAGCTTGTCGCCGAGCGCGCGGATGCCCGTGCCCGCGTCGAGGATGAACTTCGTCGAGCCGCAGCGAACCTCGACGCAGCTCGTGTTGCCGCCGATGCCGATCGTGTCCGGACCCGGAGAAGCAATGCTGCCGCGAACGCCCCAGAACGTGATCTCCATGTGATTCCTCCTCGTCGTTGCCTTCGATGCCTCCCCTTTGCGAAGGCCGTGCCGACGCGAAATCCCGCCCTTTTCCCGCAGATCGCGAGGAAGCCTCGCCGGCACTGCACCAAGACCGAGCGGCGCCGCGCCGAAACGGATCGCCCCATGCGCGGCACCCCAAAGGCGGGCGCCCGTCCACGTTGACGAGGGGGTGCGGGGCCGTCATGTTGGTCCGAACACACACACGCCTCACGACCCAACCGTCCAGGCGCACCCATCCGTGCGTCGGGCAGCAGGGTCGTACGAGTGAAACCCCGTGAAAACCGATTCCGCGGTCGCGCTCCGCCGTTGACCCTAATCCCGCCCGGTGCCTAAGCTCCGCCAGGCCGACTTTTTCCGATCTCTACGATGATCGCCACGTACGCTGCCGCCCAGATCCTGCGTGCGCTCCCGCGGGAGCGCATCACCCGTGCCGTAGGCCGTCTCTGCGACCTCCCGTTACCCCAAGCGGTCACGTCCGCGGTGGTCGGGATCTACGCCCGCGCCTATCGCGTCGACATGGCCGAAGCCGTGTGCCCCGAAGGGGGCTTCTCGTGCTTCGACGCCTTCTTCACGCGCCCCTTGCATGACGGCGCCAGACCCCTCTGCCCCGACGAGGGGGCCCTCCTCAGCCCAGCCGACGGGCGCATCGACTCGTTCGGGCTCATCGAACGAGACGGCGTCTTCCGGGTGAAGGGCAAGGACTACTCCGCCCTCGACCTCGTCGGCGACGCCGAAGACGCGCGCCGCTACGAGGGCGGTCAGTTCGCGATCGTCTACCTGAGCCCGCGCGACTACCACCGCGTGCACGCCCCCGCCGGCGGCACCATCTCGCTCGTGCGCTCGTTCCCCGGCGAGTACTTCCCCGTGAACTCGATCGGCGAGATGCACGTGCCGAAGCTCTTCTCGGTGAACCGCCGCGTCGCGATCTGCATCGACACGGAGGCGCACGGGCGCATCACCGTGGTGATGGTGGCCGCGATGATCGTCGGTCGTATCACGGTGAGCGGGATCGAGGCGCGCGACGTGCCGTACGGCGAGCACACGATCGCGCCGGGGTACGCCGTCAAGCGCGGGGACGAGATCGGCATGTTCCATCTCGGCTCGACCGCCGTTCTCTTCGTCGAGCCGGGCAAGGCCCGTCCCTGGGGGATCCAGGGCGGTCCGATCCGGATGGGCGAGTCTCTGCACGGAGCCGACAGCCGATGAACGAGACACCTCCCCGCGGGATTGAAGATTCCACGGCGACGCAAACCTCGAACGGGATCGACGGGCCCCCTCCCGGCGTCCCGGACGTCGCCGGTGCCGTGGGGAGCGTGGACGGGGCGCCGCCTCGTCCCCTTCCGCCCCGCCCGGGAGGCAGCGTCCCGGCGCCGCCGCGCCCCTCGCGCGTGCCCGCGAGCGCCTCGTCCCCGCCGCCGCGCCCGAACACCAACGTCCCGCCGCCCCGCGCGTCGAACCCGCCCGCAGCGGCCCCCGTGCCCGCGGTGCCCCCCGCGCCCGCGGTGCCCCAGATCGAGACGCCCACGGAGACGCCGGCCGCCGCCGCCGTCGAGCCGGAGCGCGCCGCGCCCCCGCCGCTGCCGCGCCGTCGCTCGCGCCGCGCGGTGAGGACCGAGGACGACACGATGCCCGCGTCCGAGGGGCAGATCGTCCTGCCGGACGACACGGCGACGCCGGCACCGGAGCCCGTGGCCGAAGCCGCGCCGCCCGAGCCGCTCCCCGCTTCGCCGGATGCGAGCGCCGAGGTCATCCAGCCGATGCGGATCCTCTCGGTCGGTGAGGATCTTCCGCCCGTCAAGGTCTATTCGGAGCCGCCGCCCGCGATGCCCGCGGCCGAGGCGACGACGTCGAAGCCGCGGGGCTCGTGGGTCCCGCCGGCCAAGCTCCCCGGAGAGGAGCTCGTCGAGGAGGGCTGGACGCCGCGTCCGCCCGAGGTCGCGGTCCTCACCGCGCAGTTCGCGGCCGAGCAGGCGCAGACCGTGGCGTTCGCGCCGCCGCCCGCGGCCCCGCCCCGACCCGCGATGGACACGCCGGTCACGCCGATCGAGAAGCTCGAGGCGGCTCCGCGGGCGAAGTCGCTCGAATCGGCGCCCGAGCTCGTGGTCGAGGTGGCCGAGGAGGAGGCGGACGAGGACCTCGTTTCCGCCGTCGCCGAGGAGGCCAGGGCGGACGAGGTCGAGGCGTTCGAGGAGATCGAGCCCGAGCGTGTCTCGGAGGGCGAGCGAAAGGCATCTCTGGCGGACGCGCAGCAGGCGTCCGCGCCGAAGAAGCCGCCGCCCCCGCCGCCGCCGCCGAGGCGTCAGGCGCCGACGGTCCCCGACCCGGGCGTCGTGCCGACCACGTCGACCTCGCTCCCGCCGCCCAAGGCCCCGCCCCCGCCGCCGGCCGCGCAGGCGACCCCGCCGCCTGCGGCTGCGTCATCCAAGCCGCCCAGCCTTCCTGAGCCGAGCCGCCGTCGTCAGCGCCCCTGGTGGGAGGACCTCTTCGACGACGACATGATCCGCACGATGGATCGCACCGAGTCCAAGGTGATCCGTCGCGAGGCCGATTTCATCGAGGCGTGCCTTGGTCTGGAGAAAGGCGCGACGATCCTCGACCTCGCCTGCGGCACGGGCCAGCACGCTGTCGAGCTCGCGAGCCGCGGGTATGGCGTCGTCGGCTACGACCTCTCGCTCAACATGCTCGCGCTCGCGGCCGACGAGGCCCAGGGCCGCGCACAAAAACTCAATTTCCTGCAGGGCGACATGCGGGAGATGGCGTTCGACCAGGTCTTCGACGGCCTGTATTGCTGGTCGACGAGCTTCGGTTATTTCGACGACGAGAAAAACCTCGACGTCCTCCGCCGCATGCACCGCGCCTTGCGCATCGGCGGCATCCTCGTGCTCGACATCATCAACCGTGATTACGTGGTCCCTCGCCAGCCGAGCCTCGTCTGGTTCGAGGGCGACGGCTGCGTGTGCATGGATGAGATGCAGGTCGATTTCTTCACGAGCCGCCTCAAGGTCAAGCGCACGGCCATGTTCGACGACGGCCGTTCGCGTGAAATCGACTATTCGATCCGCCTCTACGCCTTGCACGAGATCGGCAAGATGATGCACGACGCCGATTTCAAGGTCGTCGAGGTCACCGGCCACCCCGCGCATCCGGGCGTCTTTTTCGGCTCGGAGTCGCCGCGGCTCGTCATCGTGGCCGAGCGCAAGTGAACCTCGAAGCGGCGCTCGGTCAGGCCCTGCCGAACCTCACGGTCTCGGCCTCGCCGGTCGATCGAATCGCCTACGCGCGCGATCTCTGGCCACGCCACCACCTCGCCGTCTCCGACGGCCGCATCGCCGACCACCGGCCCGGCGTGGTCGTCTGGCCAAACAACACGGAGGACGTCGCCTCCGTCGTCCGCTTCTGCGCGAAGGAAGGCATCCCGCTCGTCCCGTTCGGCGCGGGCTCGGGCGTGTGCGGCGGTGTTTTACCGGACGAACGCACGGTCGTCCTCGACCTGAAGCGCATGGACCGCGTCCGACGGCTCGACGCGGAGGCGGGCGTGCTCGACGTCGAGGCCGGCGCGCTGGGGATCCGGCTGGAAGAGGATCTCAATGCCGCGGGCCATACGCTCGGGCATTTTCCTTCGTCCATTCTCTGCTCGACCGTCGGCGGCTGGGTCGCTGCTCGCAGCGCGGGGCAATGCTCCGGGCTTTACGGCAAGATCGAGGACATGGTCGCCTCGCTCGAATGTGTGGTCGGCGAGGGCGAGATCGTCCGATTCGATCGCCGCCTCCACGGGCCCGACGCGACGCCGCTGATCATCGGCAGCGAGGGCGTGCTCGGCGTGGTCACCTCCGCGCGGCTCAGGCTCCACCCAGCGCCCGCGGCGCGCGCGTTCGGCGCCTTCTCGTTCCCGACGGTCGAGGCCGGCTGGGAGGCGATGCGGCAGATGTTCCAGAGCGGGATCCGCCCCGCGGTCGCGCGCCTGTACGACGTGTTCGATTCGTTCATCGCCCGCCTCGGTTCGGTGCGCCGGCGCAAACATGCCGGGCCGAAAAAGACGCTCGAAGAACGGGGCGAGGGCGCCGGGTTTGGCGCGGCTGTCCTGCGGCGGATCCTGCGCCGTCCGGGCGTGCTCAATCGAATCGTCGATGCGGCGCCGTCGGATTGGCTCGGCGGCGCCACGTTGATCCTGGTCTTCGAGGGGCAGGCCGCGCAGAGCGAGGCGGATCTCGTGCGGGCGAGGCAGATCGCGCTCTCGAGCGGCGCGCGTGACCTCGGCGAGGGGCCGGCCCGGCATTGGCTCTCGCATCGATACAGCGTGAGTTATCGGCAATCGCCGGTCTTCATGGCGGGCGCCTTCAGCGACACGATGGAGGTTGCGGCTCCGTGGTCGCGCCTCGGCGAGCTTTACCGCTCTGTGCGCGAGGCGCTCGGCAAGAACGTGTTTGTCATGGCGCACCTCTCGCACGCCTATCCGGACGGCTGCAGCATCTATTTCACGTTCGCCGGCAGCGCGCCCACGCCCGCCGCGATGGAATCCGTCTACGATTGGACCTGGCGCACCGCGCTCGACGCGGCGATCGGCGCGGGCGGCACGCTCTCGCACCACCACGGCGTGGGCCGCAGCAAGGCGCCGCGGCTCGGGGCCGAGCTCGGGCGCGGCATCGACGTCGTGCACGCCCTCCGGCACGTCCTCGACCCGCGCGGCATCATGAACCCCGGCAACCTCTTGCCACGCGACCCGCCCGAGCGTCGCCCCGTCCCGCCGCCGCCTCAGAGCCCCACGCTCGACCGCGCCTCGCTCCTCGTGCATGCGAGCGGCGAGGCCACGCTCGCCGAGGTGGAGACGTTTCTCTCTCGGTCGGGCCTCACGCTCGGACTCGGCAGCGGCGCGCCCGACCTCGCTGGGACGACCGTCGATGCTTGGCTCGCGCGTGGCGCCCCCGGCGCGCCCGATCCGTGGCTCGATCCGGCCGATCACCTCGTCGCCGGCTTCACCGCGCGCCTGCGTTCCGGCGCCGAATTCGAGGTGCGCCCCTCACCACGCCGCGCCGTCGGTCCCGACCTCTTCGCGCTCTTCTTCGGCATGAACGGCCGCGCTGGCGTGATTCGCTCGGCGCATTTGCGAGCGCATTCCAAAGATCCGCTCACCCGCCCGCGCCCGCTCGAAGCGCGCCTCGAACGCAATCCGCCGCTCGGCGCGACCGAGGCGGCCTGGATCGACCGAATGGCCGGGGCCGCCTCGCGCGTCGATTGACGGGGACGTCCCTCAATACGGGACGATCACGTGATACACGAAATCGTATTCGACCTTCGGCGGCGCCACGTCCCGGAAGCCGAGGTACATCTCGCCGCTCGCCTGCGCGTAGATGCCCGTGCCGCCGGTGATTGCGAGCACGGACTCCTCCGTGTCGAAGAACGGCCCGGCGACCGAGATCTGACCGTCGGCGAGGAACATCGTCCACTCGCACTCCCAGGACTTCCCGACCTCGGTGCGAATGCAATACCCCTGGTCCGTCGCGACCTGGTTTGCATTCGCCTTGTCGAACACCGGGTTCGCGAACGTGAGGATGTCGCCGACCGAATCCATCATCGCCACGTCCGTGTGCGTGACCGTCTCGTTGTCGGCGTGCTCGACGAGCTCGATCGTCTTCCTGATGTAATCCGGCGCCGGCGCGCCGTTGCTCTCGTCGCCGCAGCCCACGAGCGCGGCCGACGCGACCGCGCAACCCAGCAAGAAAACGTTTCGCATCGTGTCCCTCGCCTCGATCAGCCCGGCGGCCACGCGAGCGGCCTTCCGCCGAGCACGTGCACGTGGAGGTGATGCACGGTCTGACCCGCGTGCTGGCCGTGATTGACGACCACGCGGAAACCCGATTGCGAAAGCCCCGCGTCCTCGGCGATGCGACGCGCTGCGACGAGCAGCTTGCCGAGCACCGTGACGTGTTCGTCGGTCACCTCGCCGATCCCCGTGATGTGCTGCTTGGGAATCACGAGGACGTGGATCGGCGCCTGCGCGTTGATGTCGTGGAACGCTACGAGGTCATCGTCCTCGAGCACGAGCTTCGCCGGGATCTCTTTCTTCGCGATCTTGCAGAAGATGCACATCTCGTCCTCCCCGGATGCACGAAGCTCGCGTTATCGCTCGGTCGCCCCCTCGGGTAAAGAAGAAAGACCGGAAGGCGCGGGGGAAGGCGCACAAGCTTCCGTGGGCTCGTCACGTTCGTCCGGATCACACGGTTCGTCGAGGTCACAGGCCTCGTCCGTGGCGAGCGCGCCGCTCGACGTGAGCGCGGCGAGGTCCGGCGCGAGCTTGCGCAGGGTGTCCTCGATGCGCGCCCGCACCGGATCGTCCTCGCCGAGCGGCGCGAACGCCTTCTCGTCCGGCGGCGTCGCCGGCGCGATCGAACCCGCGCGGCACGCCAGGGCGTAACGCACGATCGAGAGCTCGAGCTCGGAGAGCGTCGTCGTGCGGCGCAGGTTCAGCGACGGGACGACATACGTAAATGTCGCGCCGCCGTCCTTCTGTTCGTCGATCGCGACGATGTGCCCGCGGCGCGCGGGATCGTTCTGCGTGACCTCGGCGATGACGCTGCGGAGGAGCTTGGCGCGACGGCGGACGCGGGCCGCCTCGGGGTCGGTGTAGAGCGCGAAGAAGCGATTGCGCGAGTACGTCCCCGGGACGAGCACGAGCGCGACGAGCAGCGCCTCGAGGTCGGGCCGCGCGATCATTCGATCTCGGCGGGGCGCTCCTGGGAGCCGCCCTGCTTCAGGAGCTCGGCCTGGCGATGCGTGCGAAGCGCGGCGATGAGCTCGTCGATGTCACCGTCCATGATGCGATCGAGCTTGTGCAGCGTGAGGCCGATGCGGTGATCGGTGACGCGGTTCTGCGGGTAGTTGTAGGTGCGGATCTTCTGCGATCGCTCGGCCGAGCCGACCATCGTGCGCCGCTCGGCGCTGAGCGCGTCTTCTTGCCGCTTGCGCTCGATGTCGAGCAGACGGCTCTTCAGCACCTTGAGCGCCTTCGCCTTGTTCTTGAGCTGCGAGCGCTCGTCCTGGCACTTCACGATGATGCCCGTCGGGATGTGGCGGATCTGCACGGCGCTGTTCGTCGTGTTCACGCCCTGTCCGCCGGGACCGCCGGAGGCCGCGATCGAGATGTCGAGGTCCTTGTCGTCGATCTGCACGTCGACGTCATCGGCTTCGGGCAGCACGGCGACGGTCGCGGTCGACGTGTGGATCCGGCCCTGCGCTTCGGTCGCGGGCACGCGCTGCACGCGGTGCACGCCGCCCTCGTAACGAAGGTGCGAATAGACGTCCTGGCCCGTGACGAGCGCGATGACCTCTTTGTACCCGCCCGCCGAGGCCTCGCTCACGCTGAGGATCTCGACCTTCCAGCGCTTCGTCTCGGCGTACCGGACGATCATGCGGAAGACGTCGGCTGCGAAGAGCGCCGCTTCCTCGCCGCCCTCGCCGCTTCGGATCTCGACGATCGTGTTCTTCGCGTCGTTCGGATCCTTCGGCAAAAGGAGCAATTCGAGCTCGCTCGTGATCACCTCGCGCTCGGCTTCGAGCTCGGGCAGCTCGGCGCGTGCGAGCTCGCCGAGCTCGGGATCGGCGAGCACCTCGCGGTCCTCCGCGATGCGACGCTCGACGTCGTTCAGGCGCGCGAACTGCGCCACGACGGGCTCGAGGTCCGTGCGCTCCTTGTTGAGCTTCTGCAGCTTCGCGTGATCGGCGAGCACCTCGGGCGAGCAGAGCAGGTGCTCGAGCTCCCGGAAGCGCCGCGCCACGGCTTCGAGCTTCGTGATCGGCAACATGGGGTAAGGTCCGAGTTCAGACGCGCGCGCCGACGTAACCCGGGTCTGCGAGGAGTCGGCCGTAATCGGGGAAGACGCGGTCGGGCACCTCGGCGGGCGCGCTCGTGGCCGCGGCTTCGCGCCAGAGCGTCGCGCGGAGCGACGCGAGCGCCACCTCGAGCTGCGCGGGCTCGGGCTCTGCGGTCGTGATCTTCTGGACGAGGAAACCCGGCCAGAGCAGGACCTGCAGCGGGCCCACGGTGCAGAAGCGCGCGAAGAAGCGCTGCAGCTCGTAGGTGATGGCGGCGATGAACGGCAGGAAGGGCAGCTTCATGAAGAAGAAGCCCACGCTCTGCGCGAGCCGTCCGCCGGGGATCGTCGGCAGGAGCGCGCCGATGGCCGAGAAGACGAGAATCGACACGAGCGCGACCATCACGAGGAACGTGGTGCCGCAACGCGCGTGGAGCGTGGTCTTCTTGGCCGCGTTCTCGACCGTGAGCTCTTCGTGGGCCTCGTAGGTCGAAATCGCCTTGTGTTCGGCGCCGTGGTACTGGAACACGCGGCGGATCTCGGCGACCTGCCGGATGAGCAGCATGTAGCCGACGACGATGAGGAGCTTCGCGGCGCCCGTGAGCGCCTGGAAGCCCGGCGAGCTGACGTCGAGGCCGAGCTTGAAGAGCTTGTTGATGCCCTCGGCGCCGGCCTGCGGTGCCGCGACGAACAGGCCCACGGCGAACAGGATCGAGATGAACCCGAACCCGCCCGCACCCTTGCTCCCCGTGGACGGGGCCGCCTCTCCGCCCGAGGTGACGAGCGAGAGGATGGGGAGCGAGAGCGCCGTGAGGATATTGCTCGCGGTCGGCGGCTTTTTCTTCGACGCCGGCTTGTCCTCGTCGTCCAGGTCTTGCTCGAAGAGATCGGCTGACCAGCGCAGGGCTTGCGAGCCGAGCTTGAGAGACTCGACGACGGTGACGATGCCGCGCACGAGCGGCCAGGTGCGCGGGCCTTGCGCGAGCGTGGGCGCGGCCCGTTCACGGACCACGAGCTCGCCCGAGCGTCTGCGGCACACGATGGAGAGCGAGCGAGGGGATCTCATCATGACCCCCTCGATCACGGCTTGCCCGCCGATGTACGGGCGCGCGACTTCCTGGCTCATCGGCAAGACTCTAGCGCGGGAAGTACCCGAGTGGGAGGCGCCCCCCCGCAGAGCGGGCGCCCCACGGGGGGAGACCGGCGGAATGGGAAATTCCGCGCGGGATCAGGTCGCCTTTTGCGTCTGCGCGTACTTCTTGCGGAAGCGGTCGACGCGGCCGGCGACGTCCATGACCTTCGCCTTGCCCGTGTAGAAGGGGTGGCACGCGGAGCAGATGTCGGTGGTGAAGCTGCCGCGGGTCGAACGGGTGACGACGACCGAGCCGCAGGCGCAGTTGATCGTCGACATGACGTAATTGGGGTGGATGCCTTGCTTCATGGCGCAGGTCCTTCCTCCGAAGAAGGGCCGAGCCTCTTAGCACGCACCTCCCAGAGATCGCAAGGGACGGCCATCACGAGCCGGCAGGTTCTTCGAGGACGTCCGGGCTCGGGCATGGATTTTTCCGAGTTCTGCCAGCGCTTCCGTTGACGTGAAGGAGCGTGTGGTTACTTTCGACCGCGAAGCGACCCGCAAAGCCGGAGCGACTCGAAAAATAAGAAGGATTTCGAAGGTTTCCGGCTCATTTACGTAGGGTTGTAGCGTTTCCAGGCAGGCTCTCCCCGGCCGCTCTGCCTCGCATGCGCCGAACTTCGTGCGCGACCGTCTCGGAGGAAAAAGGTTCCATGGGCAAGATCATCGGCATCGATCTCGGCACGACGAACAGCGTTGTCGCGGTGATGGAGGGCAAGGAGCCCAAGGTCATCGTCAACGAGGAGGGCTCACGGATCACGCCGTCGGTCGTCGCGTTCGACGACAAGGGCGAGGTGCTCGTCGGGCAGATCGCGAAGCGCCAAGCCGTCACGAACCCCCTCAACACGATCTACTCGGCCAAGCGCTTCGTGGGCCGCCGCTTCGAAGAGGTGAGCGAAGAGGTCAAGCGCGTCCCGTACAAGGTCGTGAAGGGCAAGAACGGCGACGCCATCATCGAGATCCGCGGCAAGCAGAACTCGCCGCCGGAGGTCTCGGCGAAGGTCCTGCAGAAGCTGAAGAAGGCGGCGGAGGACTACCTCGGCGAGAAGGTGACCGAGGCGGTCATCACGGTCCCCGCGTACTTCAACGACTCGCAGCGCCAGGCGACGAAGGACGCCGGCCGCATCGCCGGCCTCGACGTCAAGCGCATCGTCAACGAGCCGACCGCGGCCGCACTCGCGTACGGTCTCGACAAGAAGAACGACGAGGTCATCGCGGTCTACGACTTCGGCGGCGGCACGTTCGACATCTCGATCCTCGAGGTCGGCGACAACGTCGTGCAGGTCATCTCGACGAACGGCGACACGCACCTCGGCGGCGACGACGTCGACCACCTCGTGATGGATTGGCTGATCGCCGAGTTCAAGAAGGACACGGGCATCGACGTCTCGAACGACAAGATGGTCGTGCAGCGCCTGAAGGACGCGGCGGAGCAGGCGAAGATCGAGCTGTCGAACGTGCAGGAGACGACGATCAACCTGCCGTTCCTCACGGCCGACGCGTCGGGCCCGAAGCACCTGCAGAAGCAGCTCAGCCGCGCGAAGCTCGAGCAGATGATCCGGCCGCTCATCGAGCGGACGATGGAGCCCGTGCGCAAGGCGCTCGCGGACGCGAAGAAGACGCCGCAGCAGATCGACGAGGTCGTGCTCGTCGGCGGCTCGACGCGCATCCCGCTCGTGCAGGAGACGGTGAAGAAGTTCTTCGGCAAAGAGCCGCACAAGGGCGTGAACCCGGACGAGGTCGTGGCCGTCGGCGCCGCGGTGCAGGCGGGTGTGCTCTCCGGCGACGTGAAGGACCTCGTGCTGCTCGACGTCACGCCGCTCTCGCTCGGCGTCGAGACGCTCGGCGGCGTGATGACGGTGATGATCTCGCGCAACACGACGATCCCGACGCAGAAGAAGGAGACGTTCTCGACGGCGACCGACAGCCAGCCCTCGGTCGAGGTGCACGTGCTGCAAGGCGAGCGCACCGAGGCGCGGTACAACCGCACGCTGGGCCGCTTCCACCTGGAAGGCATCATGCCGGCGCCGCGCGGCGTGCCGAAGATCGAGGTGACGTTCGACATCGACGCGAACGGCATCCTCAGCGTGCACGCGAAGGACATGGCGACGGGCAAGGATCAGCGCATCACGATCACGGCTTCCGGCGGTCTCAAGGAGGACGAGATTCAGCGCATGGTCCGCGAAGCCTCCGAGCACGAGGCCGAGGACAAGCGTCGGCGCGAGGAGATCGAGCGGCGCAACAAGCTCGACAACCTCTGCTACCAGATCGAAAAGACGATCGCCGACAACAAGGACAAGGTGCCCGAGAGCGACGTGTCCGCGCTGAACGGCATCGTCGCCGAGGCGCGCCAGGCGATCGAGAAGCAGGACGACGCGGCCGTGCAGGCCTCGCTCGAGAAGCTCGAGAAGGAGATGCACCGCATCGCGAGCGTGATGTACGAGAAGGCCGGTCCGCAGGCCGGTGCGCCGCCCGGCAACGGTGGCGCGCCGCCCCCGCCCGCCGGTGGCAAGGGCAAGGACGGCGTCATCGACGCGGAGTTCGAAGAGGGCTCCTGATCCGTAGAAACGAGGACGCCCCGGCGAACACGCTCTGGCGTCTCTAAACGAAAAACCCCGCGCTGCGACCAGCAGTGGCGGGGTTTTTCCTTTTCCCTCTCAGTCCGCCGGCGGGACTTCGCTCGGCGGATCCGGGATGACGATCGTGCCGTCGTCGGGCGGCGGGTCGGGCTGCTTGGCCGTCGCCGTCGTCTTGGACGTGTTCGAGGGGGACGTCGTCTTCTTCGTGGTCGTGCCCGGCCTGCCCGTGGGCTTCTTCGTGGTCGGGATCGGCGAGCCGAAGCTCGCCGTGGGCGAAGGGACGGCGACCACGGCCGGCGGCTCGATGGGCTCGGGCGGAGGCGGCACCGACGCGGCCGGGACCGGGCCGGGCGGCAACATGTTCGACTGGACCACGACGTACGCGATGCCGCCCGCGGCCAGGACGAACGCCACGCCGACGAACGCGAGCACGCGCTTGCGGCGCGAGCCGTCGATCTCGGGAGGCGCGGAGATCCGATCGCCGCTGTCCACGCCCGGCGCCGTGATCGGCGCGGGATGCCGCGGGATCACCGCCTGCACGGGCTCCGGGGCTGGGGCCGAAGGACGAGGCGGGGGCGCGTCGAGCAGGCCCGCGGGAAGGACGGGCGCGCCGAGGTCGGAGAGGAACGGGTTCGCGGAGAGCGGCGGCGTCGCGCTCACGCGTTGCGCGGGCGCTGCAGCGGGCAGCGGCGTCGCGGCGGGCGAGGGCATCGGCGCGCGCACGCCGGAGGCGTGCTTCGGCGCGGGCGCGGGCGCTGGCGCGACGACGGCGGGAGGCGCCGTGGAGACGATGACCGGCGGCTCGTCGTCGAAGTCGAACTCGAAGTCGTCGATGTCCTCGGAGACGGGGCCGCGCGTCGTCGTGTCGGCGAGGACCTCGACGTCGGAAGGATCGAGCAGCTCCGTCTTTGCGCGCTCGGCGCGCGGGGGTGGTTTGGCCGGGGATGCGGTGGCGCGCGGAGGCAGCGCCGGGGCCTTCGAGCTCTTCGGCTTTGCGGTCGTGGGCGCGGGTGTGCCGGGCGACGACGTGGGCGCGACGGGCGGCGGGCGGATCGATGCGGGCCGTGGCGGCAGCTCGCCGCGCATCGCTTCGGGCACGGAGGCGACCACGCGGGCGAGGGCCTCGGCGAGCTCACGCGCGCTCTGGAAGCGTTTGCCCGGGTCCTTGTCGCAGGCCTTCGCGAACCACGCGTCGAACTGGGGCGGGACGCCTTTCCAGACCTTCGAGGGCACGGGTGGCTCGGCGACCGAGATCTTGATGAGCAGATCGCCGACGCCTTCGCTGTCGAAGGGCAGTTCGCCGACGACGCACTGGTAGGCGATGACGCCGATCGCCCAGAGATCGGTGCGAGAATCGATCTCGGAGATGCCCTTGACCTGCTCGGGGCTCATGTAGTGCGGCGTGCCGATGAGCGTACCGACGTTGGTGCGCTGCATGGTGGCCTTCGCCGGGTCGGTCACTTTCGCGACGCCGAAGTCGAGCACCTTCACGACCTCGTCGTCCTCGTTGTTGCAGAGGAAGACGTTTTCGGGCTTGAGATCGCGATGCACGATGCCCGCGGCGTGCGCGCGCGCGAGGGCGCGGCAGACCTGCGTGATCACCTTGGACGTCTCGCGCAGCGAGAGACGACCGCGCTTGTTGAGCCGCTCGAAGAGGTCTTCGCCGTCGAGCAGCTCCATCACGATGAAGGGCTGCCCTTCGTCGATGCCGTGATCGAGGATCTGGACGACGTGGGCAGAGCGGAGCTGCGCGGCGGCGGTGGCTTCGCGCTTGAAGCGCTCGACCGCGTCTTCGCGTTTGGCGAGCTCGGGGTCGATGAGCTTGACCGCGACTTCCGTGTTGAGGGCGAGGTGGTCCGCGATCCACACGGCCCCTTGCGAGCCCTGCCCGAGGGGTCGGACCAGCCGGTAGCGGGTGCTGAGGACGCGGCCTGCCTCGAGGCTCATCAGGAACCCACAGAGTACGTGGCGCCCGGGGCAGATGTCGAGAGCGCGGCGTTCACCCCGCGGTCTCCTTCATGAGATCACGCCAAGCTTCGTAGGTGAGCTCGGGATAGATGTAATCTCCCTCGAAGTTCGTGTGGTGCAGCATGCGGCGCGCCACATCGAAGATGAGCTGGCTCACGTCGTCACCGGGCCTCGCGGCGGCGAGCTTTTCGGCGTCTTCGCGGATCATCGCGTGGTGTCGCAGCGCGACTTGCACTTCGGCGCCGAGGCCGCGGCGGTCGAGCTGCGGGAAGACGGCGCGCTCCTCGTACGCCATGTGCCGTTCCATCGGGCCCTTGAGGAAGGCGACGAGGCTCTGACGCTCCGCGGAGGCCGCCTCGCGCGACTCCTGGGAGACCTTCATCAGCTTGCTCGCCATCTCGCGCGCGCGGTCCTCTTCCTCGAAGAGCGTCGCGAGCATGCGGTCGTATTCCATGTCGACTCCCTGGACTAAATCAATTTGCCGCGAGGGTCGAGAGGCGATTCGGAAAGCTGTCGCGGTCTAGTCCTCGACCTCACGAGCCGCTTTTTTCTTCTTTTCCTCGGCTTCGGCGCGGGAGCGGGCGATCGCGGCAAGGCGGCTCGTGACGCCGTGCGCGACCATCGTGAGGACTTGCTTTTCGAGGGCCTTCGGGTCGTTCGGGTCGCCGCCGAAGGAGATGCGACTCTTCGCGCTGGCGCCGCCCTCGACACGACCGACGATGGTGCAGCGGATGCGCAGGACGTCGCCCTTCTTCTCGACGACGTACTCGGTGATCTTGGCGCGGAGCGCGACCTTGCCGGATTTGCCGAAATCGGCCTTGCGGCTGGCCTCTTTGAGGAGGCCCCGCAGGGTGCGGGCGATCCGGTCGCCCTCTTTTCCTTCCGGGGCGTCGACGCGGGTCCACTCGACGGTGGCCTTGCCACGCGCGAACGCGCTCGAAGCGGGCGCGAGCGAGGCGGTCAAGGCGAGCGCGAGGGCAGCGATCAAACGAGAGACGCGGCGCATGCGCGGGAGGGTAGAGGCGCGCGGCGAGGCGGGCCAAGAACCGGGCCGAGGGGCTCGATCCCCCCGACGTGCCGCGCTATGCATCGATGTACCCATGGAAAGGTCTTCGAGCGCGCAGGCCATCGGCGAGGGAACACGACGTCTGCGCGCCGGGGCGTCGTGGAAGAGGGGCATCGCGTGGGTGATCACGCTGGGGCTCGTCTCGAGCACGGCGCTCGCGCAATCGCCCGGGAAAAAGGCCGATCCCGCGACGACGAAGAAACCCGCCGCAGGCGTCCAGGACAAGAACAAGGGCGCCCAGGACAAGGACAAGGGCGTCCAGGACAAGAACAAGGGCGTCCAGGACAAGGACAAGGGCGTCCAGGACAAGGACAAGGGCGTCCAGGACAAGAACAAGGGCGTCCAGGCGTCCTTGCCGAAGGCGCCTTCGCGGTGGACGGCGGCGCAGCCGGATCCGATGGTGGATCTCGGGATCCAGCGCGCGACGGCAGGCGGGCCGGATGCGCTCGCGGGGTTGCTCGTGGCGACGACGCTGGATGAGCGCGCGACATTCGGAAAAGTGCGCGGAGCGCTGCGCTCGGTGGCCACGACGAAGTCGCCGGTCGCGGGGGATGCGCGGGCGCTCGCGGCGTGGTTGACGCCGAACCCGGCGGGGCCTGCGTGGGCTTCCTCGAAGACGATTTCGTACGACGTCGCGCCCGACACGAGTGGGCTCGTGCGGTCCTTTGCGATCCTCGGTCCGTTCCAGGACAAGGGCGAAGGGATTCGCGACAAGGAAGGCCCGGAGGCACCGGGGCAGAAATTCAACGACACGTCGGCGCGGTACTCGTGGGGCGTCTACGACGTCGCGTGGCGGCGCATCCTGCCGCAGTCGTCGACGTGGCGTGGGGTTCCGCTCGATCTCTACGTGCATCCGCGTGCCGAGAGCTGCACGTATCTCGCGTCGAAGGTCGTCTTCCCGAACCCGCCCGCGGGCCAGGCGCAGAAGCCCGTGGTCGTGCATGTCGCGTCGACGGGCAAGGTGCGGCTGCTCTGGGACGGCGCCGATGTCGCGATGAGCGAGGAAGTGCATCCGCGGCTCGTGCTGGATCGGCTGGCCGCGCGGATCGAGCCAGCGCCCGGGCCGCATCTCGTCGCGGTGAAGGTCTGCTCGGGCGCGACCTCGGACGAGGGGCGCGTGCGCTTGCGGTTCACGGATGAAGCGGGCGCGGCGATCACGGTGTCGTCGTCGTCGGACATCACGAGCGTGACGCTGCCGGTTGTCGCCGAGAAGAAGCCGGGGAAAGCGCAGAAAGCGGATCCGGCGAAGGAGGCGCGGGTCGCCGCGGAGATCAAGCCGCCGAAGGGCGTGACGCGGGCCAAAACGCAGCTCGAGGTGGGGCTCGACGTGGGCGCGAATCCGAGTCCGGATGCAGCGCTGCGGGCGGCGATCCTGCGGACGCTCGGGGGCGCGGAGGACGCGCGTTCGCCGCGTGCGCCGGGGCTGCTCGAAGCGGCGCTCCGAGGCAAGGACACGTCGCCCGACGTGCTCGCGCTCGCGGGGTACGTCTCGCCGTTCGGCGCGGAGCGGAGCGAGCGGCTGAACCTCGCGTTCGAGCGCGGCAAAGCGGCGAACGACGAGGCGACGGCGGCGTTCGCGCAGCGGCGGCTTTTCGAATCGTCGCTCGCGGCGCGTTATCCCGACTGGGCGCTCGCGCGCGTCCGCGAGGCGCCGCTCGCGACCGCGACGGACCTCGAAGCGCGCCTGCTCAAGATCGCGGGGCGCTCGCAGATGGGCGCGCAGGGCGCGTACCGGGCGCATCGGGACGAGCTGATGGCGATGACGGGCGAGGAGCGCGGGCGCGCGCCGACGGCCGTGTGGGCCGAGCTCTCCTCGGTGACACGCGCCGATCCGCAGACGGCGCTCGTCGCGGCGCGCAAGCTCGTGGAGCAGCGCGCGGGCGCGCGGGATAGCCGTTACGTGTCGGCGTTCCGGGTGCAGGGCGGCGCGGAGCTCGAGCGCGCCGCGGCCGAGAGCCTCGCGCATCAGCGATCGGCCGACGAGCTCGTGGCGATCGGGCGGCAGCTGCTCGACGCGGGCCGGAACGCATGGGCGCGCGAGGTGTTTTACGTGGCGACCTTGCTCTCGCCGAACAAGGCGTCGGCATTCGATGGGCTCGCGGCGGCGCGCAAAGCGGTGCTCGCGGACGAGGTGCGGCTGGGCAAACCGCCGTCGGAGCCGGCGGAGCGCGTGACCGAGGCGCTCTCGCGCGCGCTCGCGCTCGAGCCCACGGATCAGCAACGCAAGGCGGAGATCGCGCTCCGCACGCGCATGCCGCAGGGCAAGACGGCGATGCCCGACGAGCAGGCGATCGTGCAGCCGAGCGTCTTCCTCGCGCGGGCCAAGGCGAACCCGGCGAAGAAGGGCGAGGTCTTCGATCGGCAGCTCCACTGGACGCGCGTCGTGACGTACCACCCGGATCGGCGCGTCTCGCAGCTCATGCATTACGCGCGGGAAATCGTGGTCGAGCCGCGCACGGAGATGGACCTCTTCGAGCCGGACATCCCGGCCGAGGGCGATCGCACGGAGCTGCTCTTCGCGCGTGTGCACCGGAAGGACGGCTCGATCGCGCTGCCCGAGGAGCAAGGCGGCGGCGGGCGCGGCGCGTACGTGCGCTGGCCGAAGCTTTCGTCGGGCGACGTCGTCGAGATCGCGGTGCGCTCGTGGACGCGGGATCCCGTGGGTCGTCGCGGCGATGCACCGTTCTACTTCATCGACTACGTCGGCTCGATGGATACGCGGCCGATCCTGTTCAACGAGGTCATCGTGGACTCGCCCGCGGCTTCGCCGCTCGCCGTCGACGTGATCAATGGCAAGGCCGATCGAGCGGAGACGAAGACCGTCGGCGATCGCGTGGTCCAGCGGTTCGTATGGGACAACCCGACGAACGTGCGTGACGAGCCACTCGCGCCGCCGATCGCGGAGACGGTGCCGGTCGTCGTGGGCTCGACGTTCGCGGGCTGGGGCGATTTCCGCACCTGGTACAAGAGCGCGGTCGAGGGTTTTTCCACGCCTGACGAGCGCATCAAGGAACTCGCGGCCGAGCTCACGAAGGGCAAGAAGACGCGCGACGAGAAGATCCGCGCGGTCTTCGACTACGTCGCCGACTCGATCAGATACGTGAACTACGTCTCGGGGGAGGCGTGGCTTCCGAACCGCCCGCAGATCTCGCTCGCGCGCAAGCAAGGCGACTGCGACGACAAGGCGATGCTGCTCATCACGCTGCTCAAGGCGATCGGCATCGAGGCGACCGAGGTGCTCGTGCAGACGCGCTACACGGGGCAGTCGATGCTCCTGCGCAGCGAGAAGGTCGCGGTGCCGATGTTCGATCACGGCATCGCGTACCTGCCCGCGAAGGACGGCGCGCCGGCGATGTGGCTCGACGCGACGAGCCCGCAGAGCCGCCTCGGCCCGCTGCCGGCGATGGATGCGCGCACGCTCGCGTTCTTCATCGACGACGGCCCCGCGAAGATGATCGAGACGCCCGCGAGCTCGCCCGACGATCACGGCATCGACGCCGAGTGGCGGATCGAGCTCGACGTCCAGGGCCGCGGCAAGCTCACCGCGAACGAGCGGCACGTCGGCGACGCGGCCTTCGAGGCGCGCACGAACCTCGTCGAGCCGGACGCGCGCAAGCAATGGGCCGAGACGTACCTCACGGGCAAGTGGGTGCCCGGCGTGGAGCTCAAGGGCGAGGTCGGCTTCGACGGTGCGCTGCCGGGCGGCGCGGCGAAGCTCTCGTACGAGGCGACGAGCCAGGGCATCGCGCGGCGTGAAGGGAGCGAGCTCGTGGTGCCGGTGAGCGACACGGCGACGCTCACGTCGCAGCTCGCGCCGCTCTCGTCGCGCACGCTTCCGGTCGTGCTGCCGCCGTTCCTCGCGCCGCGGCATGAGACACGCGCGATCACGATCGTGCCGCCCGAGGGCTACGTCTTCGCGGAGCTGCCGCCGGGCGGCGAAGAGGCGGGCGGCGAGTTCGGGCGCGCGAAGATCGAGTTTTCTCCGGGCGAGGGAGGCGCGGTCGTCGTGAAGCGCACGCTCGTGTTCGACATGTCGACGATCCCGGTCGACAAGTACACGAAGTGGCGCGCGTGGTTGCAGCGGGTCGATGGCCTGATGCACCGGGTCGTGCGGCTCGTGCCAGGAGACGCGAGCAAGACGGCGCCGCAGAAGACGGCAGAGAAGGCGCGATGAGCGGCGAGGGGGGCCCGGCCGAGATCTCGAACGTCCTTTCGGCGTGGTTCGGCCCCGATGCGGACGACGCCACGATCGTGAAGCGGCAGCACGCGCTCTGGTTCGTTCGGAGTGACGCCACGGATCGATTCCTGCGCGAAACGTTCGGCGATCTCGTCGCGCGCGCCCTGCGCGGCGAGATCACTTCATGGGGCGAGACGCAGCGCGGCCGGCTCGCGCTCCTCGTGGTCTGTGATCAACTCACCCGGAACATCTTTCGCGGCACGCCGCGCGCGTTCGAGGGTGATCCCCTCGCGCTCGCCACGTCGCGGGCGATGATTGCGGCGGACGAGGATCTCCGGCTTCGGCCCATCGAGCGGCTCTTCGTGTACTTGCCGCTCGAGCACGCCGAGGACCTTGCCGTGCAGAACCTCGCGGTCGCGCGGTTCGAAAAACTCCTCGACGTCGTGACCGGGGAGGCGCGGGGCGCCTTCGCGGCGTACTTCGATTACGCCGTGCGGCATCGCGACATCATCCAGCGCTTCGGCCGCTTCCCGCACCGCAACGTGATCCTCGGGCGCGCCTCGACCGACGAGGAGATCGCGTTCTTGAAGGAGCCCTTCTCTTCATTTTGAGCCCAAACGTTCGGCTTGCGCTTCGTCTTTGGGGGCTTCACAAGGCCGTCACCGAAACGTAAGACTTATCCATTGAGGTCGGGCATTCCGCCTCGCGAGGAGGTCTCATGCGTTGTCCTTCGCTTGCCGCGCCTTCCTTCCGTGCACTTCTCTGCGTGCTCGTCCAGGTGCCCCTCGTCGCTGCGTGCAGCGGCCCCGACGAGGAGCCCCCGCCGGACGGGAATTGCGACGCCTTGGCCTTCGAGGCCGGCGACCCGAACGGGCACAAGGATCCGTTCGGCGCCAAGGCGGCGGGGCAGGCGCGCGCGGGCCGGGTCACCGACCTTTCGGGCATCGCGCAGCCGGGGCATGGCCGGCAGCAGATCGAGCCGGGGGATTTTGTCCTCGCGAACGACAAGATTGTCGTTTTCATCGAGGATAAAGATTTTTCGGATGGGTATGCGCGTTTCGGCGGCGAGATCCTCTCGGTCGACAAGGCGAACGCCGACGGGAAGCCCACGGGGGTCTCGAAGTACAACGAGACGCTGACGGGGCTCTCGATCGAGATGATCGATCCGACGAGCGTCACGGTGCTGAAGGACGGCGCGGACGGCGGCGAGGCCATCGTGCGGGTCGCGGGCAAGCTCTCGAAAATCCCGTTCATGCAGGGGCCGCTCTCGTATCTGTTCCCGCGGACGTACGAGGTCGAGGCGGCCTACGATTACGTGCTCCGGCCGGGGGAGGAGCGCGTGACGATGCGCATGGGCCTCGTCAACAAGACGAACGAGCCCATCGATCTCGGCGTCGAACGGCCGGATCCGGACGAGCTCCTCGGCTTCTTCCATTACTCGAACGCGCAGCTCGTCACGCCCGAGTCCGGCTTTGCGGAGCCCTCGGGCCGCGTCGCGTGGGCGGGCTTCGACGGCGGCGATTTCGGCTTTGCGTTCCGCATTCCGGGCCACGAGCTCGCGTATGGCCTGACGGTCAGTGGTTTTTCCCTCTTTTACGGCCCTGGATTCGTCGTGGATGCTTGCTCGGCGAAGACGATCGATCGGGCGGAGATCATCGCGGGCGGTCCCGATTACGACGGCCTGCGCGAGGCGGTGCGGCGTGTCTCGGGCGAGGCGCCGTGGCGCGAGATCAAGGGGACGGTCGAGGACGCGCAGGGCAAGGGCATCGTGGGCGCGTGGCTGCACGCGTTGAGCCCGGAAGGCGAGTATTTGAGCCGGACGCGGACAGACTCGTTCGGGGCGTTCGTGGTGCACGTGCCGCCGGGCGCGCCCGTGACGCTCGTGCCGCAAAAGCAAGGATATGCGCCGCACGCGGGCTTCGGGGTCGGCGCGGACGAGGCGACGGCGACCATTCCGCTCGATCCGAACGGCACGATTCACGTGGTCGCGAAGGAGACGGCTTCGGGCGCGGCGCTGCCGGTGCGCGTGCAGGTCGTGCCGAAGGACGCGCTCGCCGGAACGCCCGAGGCATTCGGCGTGCTCGACGAGGCGAATGGGCGATTGCACCAGGTCTTCGCGATGGACGGCAATGCGACGGTGTCGGTGCCGCCGGGCGAGCACACGGTGATCGTATCGCGCGGCTACGAATGGGAGCTGCTCACGACGGACGTGACGGTCGCGGCGGGCGAGACGCTGGAGGTCCCGGCGAACCTCGCGCATTCGGTCGACACGACGGGCGTGATGTGCGCCGATTTTCACATTCATTCGCAGTTCTCGGCGGATTCGAATGATCGGTTCGAGCACAAGTTGCGGGGGGCGATCGCGGACGGGCTCGACATTCCCGTGTCGAGCGAGCACGAGTGGGTCGCGGATTTCCAGCCCATGGTCCAGAACATGGGCCTCACGCAATGGGCGTTCGGCATGGCGTCGGAGGAGCTCACGACGTTCACGTGGGGTCATTTCGGAGTCGTGCCGATGACGCCGGACCCGAAGAAGGCGAACAACGGCGCGGTCGACTGGATCGGGAAGGACCCGAAGGACGTCTTCGCGCTGGTGCGCGCGTTGCCCGACAACCCCGTGCTCATCGTGAATCACCCGAGCGGCGGCGGATTTGGCGCGTATTTCAGCGCCGCGGCGCTCGATCGGAAGACCGGCAAGGGCCGGGACGGGTTCTGGAGCGACGATTTCGACGCGATCGAGGTCTTCAACGACTCCGATTTCGAGGCGAACCGGGATGAGTCGATCGCGGATTGGTTCGCGCTGCTCGAGGCGGGGATGACGGTCTGGGCCGTGGGGAGCTCCGACAGCCACCATGTGCGGACGAGCCCGGTGGGGTATCCGCGGACGTGCCTATCGTTCGGGCACGACGATCCGACGAAGCTGACGAAAGAGCTGGTGCGCGACGCGGTCGCGAGCGGCGGGTCGACGATCAGCGGCGGCCTGTTCATGACGGCGACGGGCCCGAACGGCGAATCACCCGGGCAAATGGTGCAGACCGGCGCGGGCGGGATGGCGACGTTCACGCTGACGATCGAGGCGGCGAGCTGGGTGGATGCGAGCATGCTGGAGACGATCGTGAATGGAAAGACGCTATCGACCGAGGCGCTGGTCCCGGTGGATGGCTGGGCCGGTCCGTCGAAAAAATTCGTCAATCAGGTCACGGTGACGCTGGATCCGTCGCGTCCGCGGAACTGGGTGCTATTCCATGCGAAAGGCGGCGGCGATCTCGCTCCGCTGCATCCAGGGAGGCGGCCGTTCGCGGCGTCGAATCCGTTCTTCTTGAAACCGTGAAGCGGCCGCTCGGGCCGACCACAGTCCGTTCCTGACGAATCTGTCCGGCGGCCTGAAAACAAGCGGAACGGGAGATGTTCGTCTCCACGTGGATGTAGGCGCCGTATATACTGAGCCTGCATTATGCCCCCATATCGTCACCGTGGCGCCCTCGGTCTTCGAGGTGTACCGGGATTACCCGTGGGTCCCCAAGGCCGCGCGGCGAGCGCTCGCCGGGGAGTGCGTGCGCACGGTTGGGGAGTTCCAGGGCGCCTGGTACGAGGTTCATACATGCCGCTTCAATTACCGGAGACCAAGAGCTCGGGCGTGCTCGGCGTCGCCACGGACATCACGGCGCGCAAGCGCGCGCAGGAGGCCCTCGAGCAACAACAAGCCGTGCTCAAGTACGTCATCGCGAACGTCCCTCACGCCATCTTCTGGAAAGATCGCCAGGGTCGGTTTCTGGGCGCAAACCAGAATTTTTTGAATGATACGGGCACGAAGACGCTGGAGAACCTCGTCGGAAAGACCGATTACGACATCTGGAGCCGGCGCGAGGACGCGGACGGGTTCGTCAAGGTCGACCGCGAGGTGATGGAGAGCGGTACGCCCATCCTCGATATCGAAGAGCCCGTCCTCCGCACGGACGGATCGCATCGGACACTGCTCACGAGCAAGGTTCCGCTCCGCGACGAGCAAGGCGAGGTGACGGGGCTCCTCGGCATTTACGCGGACATCACCGAGCGCAAGCAGATGGAGATCGATCTCCAGAAAGCGAAAGAGGCGGCGGACGATGCGGCCCGCGCCAAGGGGCAGTTTCTCACGGTGATGAGCCACGAGCTGCGTACGCCGCTCGCGTTGATTCTGGGCCCGCTCGCGTCGCTGCTTTCGAAGGGCGAGAGCGATTGCGAGCCCATCTCGCCGCGGGTGCGCACGGATCTCGAGCGCATCCAGCGCAACGCGCGCAGGCTCCATCGCCTCGTCGACGATATCCTCGATCATCAGAAGATCGAGGCCGGCAAATTCACGGTCGACTGGGAGGCCGTCGACGCCGCCGAGCTTTGCGCCGATATCGTCGACGCCGCGCGTCCCTCGGCCGAGCGCGCCGGTGTCGAGCTCTCGCTCACGGCCCTGGTCCGGGAGCCGGTCCCGCTCGATCGGCGTAAATTCGAGAAGATCGTGCTGAACTTGCTCGGCAATGCCTTGAAGTTCACCCCGGAGGGGGGGAGCATCGTGGTGCGTTTGCACAAGGTCGGCGCCGAGCTCGAGCTTTCGGTCGAGGATACGGGGCCGGGCATTCCGGCGGACAAGCAACATTTGCTTTTTCAGCGATTCCAGCAGATCGACGCCTCGGCGACGCGCAAGCACGAAGGGACGGGCGTCGGGCTCTCGCTCGTCAAAGAGCTCGCGGAGCTCATGGGTGGGAAGGCCTTCGTGGAGAGCGCGGTCGGCATCGGCTCGCGATTTTTCGTCAGGCTCCCGTGGGCCGCCGACCGCGTCAGCGCGCCAGAGCTCGCGCCCGAGCCCAAGGATGCACGGTTGCCCGCGCCCCACGCGGGCCATTTCGAGGCGGCCGCGCCGACGACGCCCGTGGCGTTCGCTCGGTACGTCCCGACGAACGCGCACCGCCCGCGTGTGCTCGTGGCCGAGGACAACCCGGACATGGGGTCATACCTGGTGGATATCCTCTCCGCCGAATTCGACGTCGAGCTCGTGACGAATGGCCGCGCCGTGCTCGAAGCCGTGGAGGCGAGGCGGCCCGAGGTCATCGTGTCGGACGTGATGATGCCCGAGATGGATGGCTTCGAGCTCGTCCGTCGGCTCAAACAAGATTCCGCGTTGCGGGATATTCCGGTCATCCTCTTGACGGCCCGGGCCGGGCACGCCGCGGCGGCCTGGGGCCTCGATACCGGCGCGGACGATTACCTGGGCAAACCGTTCGATCCGGCCGAGCTCGTGGCGCGCGTGCGCGCGGCCGAGCGTCTGCATCGTGTGCACGCGGAGCTATGCGAGAAAAACCGCGAGCTCGCGCGGACGTTGGAGAGGCTCTCGGAGACGCAGGAGGAGCTCGTGCAGGCGGGAAAGATGGCCGCGGTGGGCACCATGCTCGCGGGCCTCTCGCACGAGATCAACAATCCGCTCGCCATCATCCTGATGAATGCGCAGCTCTCGCTTCGAAGGCTCGGCGCGACAGAGGGGCCGAACCTCGACGAGGCCGCGCTCCGCAAGTCGCTGCGCACCATCGAATCGCACGCGACGCGCTGCTCGGGCCTCGTGCACACGCTGCTCGACTATTCACGCGGCCATCCGACGGGCCAGGAGCCGTGCGACGTGCGGGCAGCGCTCGACCGCGTGCTCGAATTCACCACGGCGCAGGCGCGCGCGCGCGGGGTTCGTCTCGATGTATCGCAGGATTCCGGGGCGCCGCCGGCGGTGCACGCGAACATGGCGCAGCTCGACGCGGCGCTGCTCAACGTGGTCGGCAATGCGCTCGACTCGGTCTCCGAGGGCGGCGCCGTCTCCGTCCTCGCGCGGCCGCGGCAATGGGGGGAGGACACCACGCCCGGCGTGGAGATCGAGGTGCGCGACAACGGATGTGGGATTCCCGCCGAGAACCTCGATCGCATTTTCGACCCCTTCTTCACCACGAAGCCGCCGGGGCAGGGGACGGGCCTCGGGCTCACGCTCACGCAAAGGTTTGTCACGGACCATGGTGGACGTCTCCACGTGACGAGCAAGCTCGGCGAGGGGACGACGGTCCGCATGTGGCTGCCGGCCGTGCCAATGTAGTCGCGTTTTCTCGAAAATGGTGTATCCTCGGACGAGCATGGAGGCACGGAAGCGCGACGATCTGGAGTCCGAGGCGAGGATCCTTTGCGAACGCGGGGACTTCGAGGGGGCCGCGACCGTCGCGTTGAAGGCGTACGGCGCCGAGGTCTACACGTTCCTCGGGGCGCGGCACCAGGACCGCGGCGAGCAGGACGACGTATTCGCGCAGTTCGCCGAGGCGCTCTGGAAGAGCCTGCCGAGCTTCGCCTGGATGTCTTCGCTCCGCACGTTCGTGTATGCCGTCGCGCGACGAACGTCCCTCTACCATCGCCGCGAGGCGCATCGGCGGCGCCAGCGCGAGGCGCCGCTCGACGGCGGATCCGTGGTGTCGCGCGTCGCCGCCGCGATTCGCAGCGCGACCACGCCGCTCGAGCGCTCCGAGGTGAAGAGCCGCATCGCCGAGCTCCGCGCCGAATTGCCCGAGGAGGACCAGGAGCTACTCGTGCTGCGCGTGGATCGGCAGCTCTCGTGGCTCGAGCTCGCGGAGGTCCTGCGCGGCGAGGACGAGGCGCCGCTCGAAGGCGAGGCGCTGAAGCGTGAAGCCGCGCGGCTCCGGAAGCGATTTCAGCTCGTCAAGGACGCACTCCGCGAGCGGGCGCGCCGCGAGGGGTTGATCCCCGAGGATGACGATCGGTGACGGAATGAATTCTGCGGCCGGCGAATCGCTCGAATCGCTCGAATCGCTCGAATCGCTCGATCTCGAAGGGCTCGACGACGTCGGCGAGTCGGACGCATTTCTGCGGGCCGCCGCGCACGTGAGCGGGGTGTTGCCGCTGCCGCAATTCGCGCGGGAAGGCGCGTGGATCGCGGGGCGATATCGGCTCGAGGGGCGCCTCGGGCGCGGTGGGTATGGCGAGGTGTGGGACGCGCACGATCGCCTGTCGGGCGAGCGTGTCGCATTGAAGATCCTGCGGCCCGGGACGGGGGAGCTCGCCGCGCGCGCTTGCCGGGAGGTCGCATCGCTCCGGCTCCTCCGGCTCCCCGGGATCGTGCGGCTCATCGACGAGGGAATCGAGGACGAGCATCCGTTCGTCGTGATGGAACGCGCGGAGGGCGTGCCTTTTCCGGGCGTGGCCGTGCCCTGCACGTGGGCCGCGCTCGAAGGGCCACTCGTAAAACTCTGCGAGGCGCTCGCGCGGGTGCACGCCGTGGGTCTCTTGCATCGGGATCTCAAGCCGGGCAATGTGCTCGTCGACGGGGCGGGGCGGCCGACGATTCTCGATTTCGGGCTCTCGTGCCTGAGCGCGGCGACGGCCGAGCGAATCACGGGCGTGGGGATGCTCGTGGGCACGGCGGCGTATCTCGCGCCGGAGCAGATCGCCGAGCTGCCGCTCTCCGCGCGGACGGATCTCTATGCGGTCGGCGTGATGGCGTTTCATGCGCTCACGGGCCGATTTCCGCATGCGTCGGAGAATCTCGCGGAGCTTTTGCGCGGAAAACTCACGGAGCGGCCGCCCGCGCTCGCGTCGCTCGTGGAGGGGGGGCCCGCGCATGTCGCGGCCGTCGTGGATCGGCTGCTCGCCACGGATTCCGACGAGCGCCCGCGCTCGGCCGCCGAGGTCGCCGAGGTTTTTCGGGGAGGGTGCGTTTCGCGAACACCGTCGGCCGTACACGCAATCATCGCATCCGACAAACCCATCGAGGAAGCGGACCTGCGAGCGCTTTTCGCGGGCCCGGATCGGCTGCTGCACCTGCGGGAGGATGCGGCGCTGCTTTTGTTTTCGCGCACCGGCGGGGATCCGGCCCGGATCGAGCAGGAAATCGAGGCCTGGATGGGCGCGGGGCTCTGCCGGTGGGATGGGGATTTGCTGGCGATGAACCGCGAGGCGATCGACGCGCTCGAAACGCCGGTGCGGCTCGCGAGCATGCTCGTGGCCGAGGGCGCACAGCCGGCGCTCACCATTGCGAAAGAGGCGATGGCATCGGCGGCCGCGCTCGCGGCGGAGGGGCGGCTCGCGCGGGCCGTTCTCCATCTCGAAGAGGGGCTTCGGGCGTTGCGAGGTCTTTCGGAAGTGCCCGCGGACGCCTTCGATCGATTGCACTCGCAATGGGTCGAGATCGCGCTCACCGAGGGGTCGCCGCAGGGGCTCGATCGTGCGCTGTACGAGCTGTGCCGGCCGGGGCCGGGGACAGAGCTCACGCGCGCGCTCGAGCGGCTCGTGCGCGTGGCGCTCGCGGTGAATGCATGGACCGAGCGCGCGGCCGAGCTCGCGGAGGGTTTGCCGTCGCTTTCGGATCCACGCCTCGAACGATTGCGTTACGGGGTGCGGGTGCTCGCGGCGCGGCGCGTGTCGCTCGCGCGCGAGGAGGCGGTGCTCGAAGAGGCGCGGGCCTGGGCTTTGGCCAGCGGGGATCGCGCGGCGCGGGCGGCGCACGCGGCGTGGCTCGGCAGGCTCAGGTATTGTCAGAATCGATTCGAGGAGGCCGCGCGGCTCGAAGAGGAGGCGGCGGAGGGTACGCCCTTTCGATCGATGGAGATCGCGGCGCGGCTGGATGCGGCGTCGGCGTGGATGGAGGCGTTTCAACTGGAGCGCGCGGCCGTGGGCGCGGCGGTGGCCACGGAGCTCGCGCGGAGGTTCCGGCTGCCCATGCTCGAAGCGAGGGCTGCGTGGCTGCGCCGCTGCATCGATTATCGCGCAGGGAAGACGGACGGCGAGGGGCCGGACGAGGAGCTCGTGGAGGCCGCGTCGCGGCTCGGGAGCCTGCACGTCGAGGGTCTCGTTTCGGTCGCGGAGGCGGCGGTTTCGTATCGGAAAGGGGATGCCGAGGCCACGCGGGCGCTCGCCGGGCGGGCATTTCGGTGTTTTTCCGGGACGGGGCATCCGCTCGGGAGATTGCTCGCGGGGGCCTTGCTCGTCGCGGCGGGGGAGCGTTTGTCCGAGGAGAACGTCGAGGTGATCCTCGCGAAGGCGCGCGCCTGTCCGGTGCCGAGCGTGGGGATCCAGGTGCTCGCGTTGCTCGCGGAGGGCGGGGTTTCCGTGGAGGTGGAGCAGGCGGCGCTTTCCGAGATGGCGAGCACGGTGCCGGCGGAGCATGCGTCGCGCCGGCTCGATGTGCTCTCGATCGAGGAGGCCCTCGCGCGTTTGATTACATCGAGGTGATGACGACCGCGCTGCACTCGAACTCGTGGCGCGCGTACGCCACCCCAGTGGGCACGCAATCGAGGGCGGACGCGGCGCCGCTCACGAAGCGCAGGGTATACTGCCCACCGGACGTCCCCGGGGCACGATACGCGGGATGTGTGCCTCCGGCCTCGTAAAGGAACCAGCTCTCCGTGGGCAGCCCGCCGGACCTCGACTGCACGTCGACATATCCCACAGTATACTCAACCTGCTCGAGGCGGAAGACGCCCCAATCGATCTGCCCGTTGACGGCCGGGGCATTCGATCTCGCGATCGAGGAGAGCGGCGGGATGGCCACGATCGACGAGGCGACGACGCTGGTCGGCACGCTCCGGGCCTTCCACTCGTGGACGTCGAACGGGCTGCTCACGGCGCCCTCGTAGACGAAATCGAATGTGACGACGGGCGCGCTCGCGAATCGCTTGCCCGGGTCGGCGGCGAGCCGCCGCTGGCTGGGCGCCGTGTAGATGGCATACGTCGACGACCCCGCGGGGACATTGAGGTAGAGCCAATAATACTGGAGACCGTCCACCACCGCGAGCTTCCCGACCTCCTTGCCGTTCTGCTTGATCTGGTACTTCCCGACCTCGATGTGCATGACCATGGCATTCACCGTCCTTTCCGCGAGATAATCAGGGTACACAAGTCTTGGAGATGGTGCACTGCCCGCCGCAACCATAAAGCCACTGATTCTCCTTCACACAGTCCGGGTCCGGCACGCCGCAGTTGCAGTGGCAGCCGTCATTTCCATTGTAGTACGAGGGCGCGCATACCCAGCCCGCGGGCGCCGTGGGGGCGGCGTAGAAGTAGTAGTCCGCCGTGTAGTCGACCCAGACGAGCTGGTTCCGGTTGCCCGCGCTGCACGTCGTGGCCGGCGCCTTGCCGGATGCCGTGTTGACGCGCTGGATGAACGCGATCGGCGAGAACACGCCGCTGCCCGAGCGCTCGATGACCTCGATCTTGAGCCAGGGGATCGCATTCGGATCGGGCGACGGGACCTCGGAGACCTTCCGCCCGCGGATGGTGCTGCCGTCATTGCCGCGCCATTGCGGGCCGGCATAATGGTGGCCGAGCACGTCGAAGGGCGCGTGCGGGTCGAGCAGCACGGCCGAGGGCGCCGAGAGGACCCATTGCGAGCCGTCGCAGACGTAGATCTGGTGCCCCTTCGCGGCCATCTTGTGGACGAGGGGGTAATTCGAGGGGACCGCGATCGACGGATCCGTCGCCGGCGCGCCGAGCAAGCGCTGCATGTACACGTACACGGCGTCCGTGGCCGGATAGGGCGCGTAATTCACGACCATCCAGGGGCCGAACGAGATCTCCGAGAAGTACGCGGCGAACCGACCGGCGTCGTCGCCGGACCAGTAACTCATGGGATACTTGCCACCGTTCTCGCGGCGCCAGTCCCACGGGAGCGAGAAGCCGGTGGTGCCGGCGGCTTCGTGACCCACGGTCATCAAGCAGAGGACCTCACCGCCGAGATTCGGCTGCGAGTAGATGAGGAGCCCCTTCGACGTGCAATTCGCCGCGTTGCTCTGCACCGTGAGCGCCTGCGCAGACGTGCCCACGTCGTCCTCGCCCTGCGCCGCGGGAGCGGAGCCCGCGGGCGCGCCGGGGCGCTTCGCCGTGAGCGCCGCGAATTCACGCGCATCCATGTCGACGACCTTCTCGGTCTGCTCGCCATTGTCGTCGTGATCGAGGACCGTGATCCGGATCCTTGTGGTCTGCTCGGCGAGGTCGTCGCCTTCGAGATCGCCGGGGAATGCGCCCTGGTCGACGCAAGCGCCGAGGGCGAGGGGGAGGACGAAGAGGGAAAGCGAGAGCGAGGCCGTGATGCGCATGATGGAATCCTCCGTCCGGCACGCCGCCGTCGGCGTGGCCGCAGAAAAGGTCGGGGAGCGCAGGCGAAGCGCGGCGCGGGGCCGCATCGTCCTGCCGTTCGACCGGTGGTTGCGGAGGTTCCGGGATGTGAAGGAAAAAAATGGGGGGTCAGCGGGGGCTCGGGATCACCTCGGGTGATCCGTCGTCACCTCCGCCGCACCAGGCTCCCCTTCTGCCCGGCTTCGAGCGTCCCTTCGCCGACCAGGAACAACTCGGTGCTTCCCTTGCCCCAGATGCCCTGGATCGCCGCGGCGCCGTGCGGCCAGTTGAGCTCGTCTTTCCAGGTCTTGCCGCCGTCCGTCGTGTGCTGGAACTGCTGGTTTCTGCCGACCACGTAGAGGTCGCCCTTGCCGACCACGCGAATGCCGAGGAGCTCGTCGCCGTCGAAGCTCCCGATCGATTTCCAGCTCGCCGCGCGATCATTCGATTCGTATACCGTGCCCTTCGCGCTCACCGCGTACAGGTAATCGACGCTCGCCCCGTCGATTTGCCGGAGCGGGGAGTCGAGCGAGTCCACCGGCAGCTTCGACCAGAGGTGCCCGCCGATCTTCGATTGCAGCACGATCGGCGCGCCGTCCTTGCTCGCCTGGCCGACCACGTAAATGTCGTCCGCGCCGCTGCCCCAGACGTCGTAGAGCGTGCCGACCACGCCGCTATTGTCTTTCGTCCACGTCTTTCCGCCGTCCGTGGTGTTCAGGATGTTTCCATCGCCGCCCACGACGTAGACGTCGTCGCGGCCGCTCCCCCAGACCGCCATGAAAAACGTGCCCGTGATCGGGATCTTTTGCGGCGACCACGTGATGCCGCCGTCCGTCGAGTGCATGATCGCATTGCCGCCCACGACGTAGATGTCGTCCGGGCCGCTGCCCCAGACGCAACGCAGCCACGCGTCCTTCGGCGAGGCCTGACGCGTCCAGTTGATGCCGGCGTCCTCGCTGCGCAGGATCGTCCCGCCGCCGCCGACGGCGATCACGAGCTTGTCGAGGCCCCAGATACCGCTCAGCGTATCGACGTAGTTGCCGCGCTGCCCCACCCACGCCGAGGCCGCGGCGTCGGGCAGGGTGAGCGTCAGCGGGCCGAGCGCAGGGCCGTCGTCCTCGGGCTCCGTGGCTTCGGTGTTCGCATTCGTGACGGGCTTCGGTTTGGTCTGCGTCTGCTGACCGCCGCACGCAGAGGCGAGGAGGACGACTGCGAGCCCCGCGTGCGGGACGGAACGAAGAAATCGAGTGACTCGGCGCGCCATGAGGTGTTCGTAGGGTAGGCCAAGGTGGGCGAGGGCGTAAAGGTTCGCGTGTGCGAGAGGCCCACGCGGCTGTGATGGTGATAAGGTTCGCCAGGAGCCGGAAAGCCGCTCGAGGGCGGCTCTCGCGCGTCATGAACCGATGACAGGCTGGGGACAGGGAGAACAACCGGCGCCGAAAGCACCGGCGATCCGCGGCGAAGTGGCGTGGGAGTACCTCCGCGACCGCCTCGACAACGTGATCGGATTCTGGGTCGGCTTCGTGTTTACCCCCGTACCGGCGGAGCTGCGCACGCTGCGCGAGCGGGTCGAGCGACACGTGACCGGCGAGAATCACGCGATGGTGACGCTCGTGCCGAGCACGCCGGAAGAGCTGCTCGGCCTGCCCACGCGGCTGCTCGAGGATCGCAGCCTCGCGAACGCATCGCTCGTGTGGATCGAGGCGCTCCACGCCGAGGCGCCCGGCGCGCCCGAGACGCCGTGGACGCGCGCGTGGGAGCAGACGGTGATCGAGATCGAGGCGCTCTTCGAGGAGCTGCGCGGTGTTCTGCTCGGAGGGATCGTGCTCGCCGCGCCGCCGGGCGTCGTGGATCCCGTGTCGAAGGCCGCGCCAGATCTCTGGCAAGTGAAGGCGATGTCGTTCCTGATCACGCCGCGCAATGCGGGCGCGGTGCGGCCGAGCACGCCGCTGCCGGTGCGCGGCGGGACGCGACCGTCGACGAGCTCGATGCGCGTCGCGCCGGTCGATCCGGACGACCTCGTGGCGATCTCGCAGAGCCCGGAGCGGCTCAAGGCCTGGCAAGCCGAGAACTCGGCGCGCACGTCGAGTCCGCCGATGCCCGCGGCGTCGTTCCCGCCCGCGACGCTGGGCTCGCGGCCGACGCCGCCGCCTCCGCCGCCGCGACCCGAGGTGATTCGCGCGCATGCGCTCGTCGACGCGGCCGAAGGGTTCTTGCGGCAAGGTCGGCTGCAGGACGCGAAGGACGCGGCCGACGAGGCGGCGACGCTGCTCCGCGTGCGAGGGGATGCGCTCGACGAGGCGCGCGTCTTCGCGGTGCTCGCGGCGATCGCGACGGAGAACGAGGATCTGTCGCGCGCGGCGGTGCACGTGCAGAAGGCGCTCGCGATGTACGGAGCGCGGATGCCGGGGCAGGTGCCGCCGGCCTGGTATTGCCTGGCGGCGCGGATTGCGCGGGAGCGGCGCGAACACGTGGCGGCGTCGCGCTTCGAGGAGCTCGCGCTCGGTGCGATCCGCGCGATGCGACAAGGCGACGAGGGGCCGGATGCCCTGTTCGAGCTCTCGGACGCGCTCGAGCGGATCGGGGATGCGCGGCTCGCCGCGAACAAGCCGGCGGACGCGGCGGTGGCGTTCTCGGAGTGTCTCTTGCTGCGGCGCCGGGTCCTTTCGGCGATGGGAGAGGGACCGGAGGCGCTCGGCGAGGTGTCGTATTCGCTGAAGCGACTCGCGGACGCGTGTGTGCACGCGAGCGACGTCATCGGCGCGGTCGCGGCGTATCGCGAGGCCGTGGCGATCGATCGGAAGCTTTACGCGCAGAGCGGGAAGAACGCGGAGGTGCGTTACCAGCTCGCCGATTCGCTGTGGCGGTTTGGGGACGCGCTCACGTCGAGCGGCGAGGCGTCCGAGGGCGCGGCGGTGAGCGAGGAGGCGACGCAACTGCTCGCGGGCGCGGAGCCGCCTTCGGGGCCTCCGTCGCGGATCTTCGGTCCGGGGTCACGGAGGGGGCAGCGCGCGGGTCGCTCGTGGTAGGCTCCGCGCCCGACCATGATTTCCCTGAACGCCGAGTGGACCCGTCTCCTCCACAAGTACCAGGACGATCACCGCGATCCGCGCAACCAGGCTTGCCACAAGATCGGCATCCCCCTCATCGCGATGAGCTTCCCCGTGGGCGCGACGCTCGTCGGCCTGCCGCTCGCGGGGGCATTGTTCACCGTGGGCTGGGGTTTCCAGTTCGTGGGGCACGCGTTCGAAGGGAAAAAACCTTCGTTCGTGGACGACAAGCGGAGCCTGGTCATCGGGCTGCTCTGGTGCATGGAGAAGTACGGCCTTCGCGTGTACGAAGAATCTCCGGCCGCCTAGCAGCCTGCGCGTGACCTCGCCGCGCGTGCCAAGCGCGCGTGGATGAGGCAGCATGGAGCCCGCCGATGCGCCTTCATTCCGCCCGCCTCGGGCTCGTCTCCGCGGCGCTCCTCGTCGCCGCTTGTCTCGGCCCGACGCCCGTCGCGCCGCAAGCACCGCTGTCCGCCAAGCTGGCGGAGTCGTTTGTCGAGGCGCTCGATGCCGAGGCGGTCGATCCGCTCGCGTCGCAGAAGTACCTCGACGCGATCCATCGGGCCATCGAGAATGCGGGTGATCCCGAGGCGCTCGCCACGGTCGTCGCGTCGCTCGATGCGCTCGTATTCCGGGAAGTCGACGCGCTCGGGTTGCCTGGAGAACAGGCTGTCGCGTATCGCTCGCGGGACGGGATCCCCGCGGTCGTGGACCAGCTACGCGCGGCGTGGACCGAGGCCGGCGAGCGTCTCGCGCAGGGCGGCGATGCGGGCAAGCTCCCGGTGATGCGCGGGATGCTGGCGACGGCGCTGCACGAGCTCGCGATGTACGTGGGGCAAGAGCAGGCGGCGATGGTGTGGGGCGAGCGGCGCGGATGCGCGCGGGAAGCGGCCCTGATCGCGCCGCTCGACTTCGCTGCGCTGCGTGGCCTCGCCGAGCCTTCGCAGGTCGCGCCGACGGGCGCGTTTGGCGCGACGTACCCGGGCGCGCGGCCGTTCTTCGCCGAGGTGGCGCCGCACGTGGTGCGCGCGGACGCGTGCAGGCTCGACGTGAACGCGACGTTCTCGCTGCCGGGCGTGCGCGCGCTCGTGGTCGACATCGAGAACCCGCGCGAGCAGAAGGTGTTTCTGTCGCTCGCGTCGACGTCGGCGGCGGTCGTCGACGTCGCGGGGACACGCGTGCTTCGTCGCGGCTTCGAGGCGGGCGACGGCGCCGTGACGCGGCTGGGGCAGATCGACCTGCCGGCAGGGCGGGCACGTGTGGTCGTGCGGGTCGGTCAGATGAGCGACGGGGATCAGATCGAGCTCGACGTGTGGGGCGACGACGGTCTGCCCTTGCGGCTCCGCGCGCCGAGCGCGGGGGACGTCGCCACGGTGGGCAAGGCCGGCAGCGCGACGCCAATCGAGATCACGTGGGGGAGGCCCGGCGGGACGACGCTCGCGCTGACGACGGCGGCGCTGCTCGGGCTCGGCGAGGCGCGCGACGCCGAGCATCTCCTCGAAGAGCGAGGTTTGCCGGGGACGAGCAGCCCACGCCTGTTCTTGCTGGCCGCACGCGCGACGGCGAAGGCCGACGATCTGCCCGATTCGAAGCAGATCGAGCGGCTGCGCGCCTACACGGAGAAGACGCTCGCGGGCTGGCCGAAGGCCTGGGAGGCGCTCGTGACGCGCGCGGCGCTGACGGAGCGGAGGCGCGTGGTCGAGGGGCTTGCAGACGCGCTCGGCGAGCTCGGCGTGCGTCCGCCGGCGACGGGGCAGCCCGCGGACAAACCCGCGGCCGAGAAGGCCGTGACGGATCCGATGACGCTCACGTACGTGGCAGCGGCGGCGAAGCGCGGGCAGATGCTCGACGTCGCGGAGGATGCGTATCGCACGCTGGAGACGGCCGTGCCGGGATCGCCGCTGCTCGCGCGGGTCGATACGTATCTGCACGGGCGGGTCGGCGCAGATGCGGTGAAGGCGGCGTGTACGGGAGGGACGAGCCGCGCGGATCTCGCGTGCATGTACGCGCATCAGCAGCGCGGGGACACGCGCGCGGCGCTTGAAGAGCTCGGACGCGTGCGGCGCCTGCGCTCGGCGCCGGATGCGTTTCGCGATTCGGAAGTCGGGCTTCACGTGCTCGCGGGAGATCTTGACGGGGCGATCGCGGCCTACGACGCGACGCCGCCTGCGCGCAGGCGTTTGCTCGACGCGCTCGGCTTCGCGGCTGGCAGGAATCGATCCGACCTCGTACGTCCGCGCCTCGAACGTGATCAACGCGTGGCGACCGACGCGCCGTACGCGATCCCGATCCTGCGCCGGATCCTCGCGCTCGAACCGGATCAAGCGCGCGAGCTCGAGGCCGAAGGCGCGCGCCTCGTTTCGGCGGATCGCGCGACGAACGTGATGCCCGGCGCGGGCACGGCGGTGCTGCGGCACGTCGAGCGATACGCCCTGGATGCGGGCGGCGTGCTCCGGTACCTCGTCTACGATCTGCGGCGCGTGTCGGGCACGACGGACGTCGCGGAGGGCGCCGTTTCGTACGGGCCCGCGATCGAGGCAAACGCCGCGCAGCGCTTGCTCCGGCGCCGGATCCACAAGCGCGACGGCCGCGTGGTCGAGCCCGATCAGGTGGCGATGGCCGCGCAAAGCCACAGCGATCTTTCGGAGCTCGAAAAGGGCGACTACGTCGAGCAGATTCTCGAAGGGTTCGTGGTGCCGGACGCGGGCGGGCAGATCGTGGTGGACGGGCCCGATCTCCTGCCGGCCCGCACCGGCGTGCGCGAGGCCGAGATCGAGCTCCGACGCCCGGCCTCGCTCGCGCTCGGCCTCTGGTCGCATCCCTTGCTCGGCAAGCCCCAGGTGCGCACAGACAAAGGCGACGAGATCCGCGTCTGGCGCATCGAGAACAAGGAGCCGCGTCGCATCGAGGACGGCGTGCCGCGGCTCGAACAGTCGGTGACGATCAGCTTCGGCACGCAGACCTGGACGAACCTCGGGCGCTTGCTCGACGATCACGTCCGCGCGCTCGAAGACAAGGATCCGTACGTCGCGCGGTTCGCCCGCGAAGCCGCAGGAACCGTCACGGCGCCGTCGCGCGCGCTCGTCGAGCGTGTGGTCACGGCCGTGGGCAAGCGCGTGAAGGTGCCCGGCGGCGGCGAGCTCTCGGACGTGTCGGCGATGTACGGCACGGGCCCGCAGCAGACGACGGCGCGCACGGTGCTCGAGCTCGGTCAGGGCAGCCGCGCGCTCGTCGTGTGGCGCGCGTTGCGCGAGCTCGGCGTGGACGCGCGCCTCGCGATCGCCGAGACCGAGCCGTTCAGCGGAGCCGCGGATTTCCCGCCGCACGTGGGCCGTTTCCGGTATCCGCTCGTCGTCGCGCGTTTGCCCGAGGGTGAGCTCTGGATCGACGCGGACGTGGATGGCCCGCCGTTGCCTCCGGGACGCGTGAGCCCGGAGCTTCGTGGCCGCAACGCGATCCTGCCCGACGGCAGCCTCGTCACGGTGCAGGGCGACGCGAGCGAGAAGGGCGACGAGATCGAGATCCGGCTCGCGCTCGACGCGTCGGGCGTCGCGCGTGGCACGTTCTCGATCGCGCTGCGCGGGCGCGAGGCGCAGTCGCTCGCGGACTCGCTCGACATGGTCGTCGGCACGGATCGTCGCGAGATGTTGCGCAACGTGGTGCTCACGTGGGTGCCCTGGGCCGACGTCGAGGACGTGGAGCTCGGATCGAGCGAGGGATCGTGGGAGGTCTCGGTGCGCGCGAAGATCGCGATCTTCGGCTACTCGCAGCCCGAGACCCGCGACGGCAAGACGTGGCTGCTTCCGGGCCTCGAACCGATGCACCTCGCGCGGGGTTTTTCGAGCACGCTCGCCTCGTTCTACGCGTCGCGCGCGGGCCGCGAGAGCGCTCTCACCATCGACAGGCCGCTCCAGTACCGCGTGCGTCGCCGCATCGAGCTGCCCAAGGGCGCCACGATCGCGCGCGCGCCGGCGTCCGTGAAGGTCGCGCACGACGGCTTCTCGGCTTCCCGCGCGGGGACGTACAAGGAGGGCGTGATCGAGGAGTCGTTCCTGCTCGATCTGCCGACGGGCACGGTGTCGGCGAACGATTACGACAGCTTCGTCGAGCGCGTGCGCGCCGTGGACGACGGGTTCATGGCGGGCACGCGCGTGAAGGTGGCGCCCTGAGCCTGCGTACGATGCGTCCTCAGCCGCCCGAGTCGGCGCGCGCGCCGATGGGCATGCTCTTCGACGTGCCACTCGCACCGCGCACCACACTCGGCGTCGGCGGCCCGGCCGCGCGGTACGTCGAGGCACGCACCGAGGAGGCCGTGCAAGACACGCTCGCCTGGGCGCGCAACCACCGCCTCGACGTCACCGTGCTCGGCGGCGGCTCGAACGTGCTCGTCGCGGATCGCGGCGTCGACGGCCTCGTCCTGCGGGTCGCGGTCTCCGGCGTGAACCACGCGATCGAGGGAGATCGCGTCACGCTGAGCGCGGGCGCGGGCGAGTCGTGGGACGCGATCGTCGCGATGACCGTCGAGCAAGGCTGGGCCGGGCTCGAGTGCCTCTCGGGCATCCCGGGCGACGTGGGCGCGGCGCCGATCCAGAACATCGGCGCGTACGGTCAGGAGGCGGGCGACGTGATCACGTTCGTCTACGGCATCGATCGGCGCAGCGGCGCGACCGTGGGCATCGATCGGCTCGGCTGCCGCTTCGGGTATCGCGACAGCGTGTTCAAGCGCCGGGCGAGCGGAAGGTTCGTGATCGTCGGCGTGACGTTTTCCCTTCAGCGCGGCGGCTCGGCGGCCGTGCGATACGCCGAGCTCGATCGGTACCTGCGCGAGATCGGCGCCGGCCCTTCGCCCTCGCTCGCGGAGGTGCGCAAGGCCGTGCTGGAGCTGCGCCGTCGCAAGTCGATGCTCGTCGAGGCGGGTGATGAGAACGGGCGCAGCGCCGGTTCGTTCTTCGTGAACCCGACGCTCGACGAGGCGGCCTTCGCCGAGGCCCGCGCGCGCATCGAGGCTGCGAACGTGCTCGAGCCCGGCGAGACCCTTCCGCAATTCGTCGCGGGCCCGGGTCGCGTGAAAATCCCGGCCGCGTGGCTCATCGAGCGCGCTGGGTTCAAGAAGGGCACGGCCGACGGCCCGGTCGGTCTGTCCACGCGCCACGCGCTTGCGATCGTCAATCGCGGCGGCGCGACCGCCGAGGACATCCTCCGCTTCGCGCGCCGCATCCGCGACGGCGTGCTCGCGCGCTTCGGCGTGCGGCTCGTGCCGGAGCCCGTGATGCTCGGCTTCCGGCCCGAGGAGGTCGAGGACCTCGTGGGGCACCCAACGACCTGATTTTACGGCGTGTTCTGCCGCCGCGAAGACGGCTACGCGCTACGCTGTCGCCGTGGTCGAACCCCTGGACGAAGGCGAGGCCTCGGAAGAGGCGCGCGACGATCTCCCCGCCGACGAGGGGAACTCGGAGCGACGCACCTTCCGCAGCCTCCGGCCGCCCAAGCCGCTCGACGAGGACAAGCTCGACGAGCTCGCTGCGTGCATCGCGACGATGCCCGAGCCCGTCGCCACACTCGCCGTCGGCGTGGAGATCGCGCGGGCCGAGGGGGACGCGACCGGCGTGCGCAAGCGCCTCTTCGAGCTCGGGATCGGCATCGTTCGTTATGGCTTCTCCCTCGGCCTCGCCGCGCTCGTGGCGAAGCTCGGCGGCGCGGCGGCGCCGAGGCCTTTGGCAGAGGCGCTCGCGCGGGCGGCGCGGATCTCGGATGGGATGTGGTGCGAGCTCACGCGCACCGTCGGCAACGCGCTGAAGTCGTACGACCCGGCGCTCGCGCAGATGCTTGCGTTCACCTCGCAGCGTCCGCTGACCGAGCTCGTTTCTGCTCGTAACGATTTCATCCATCGGGGCGGCTCCGGTGACAACGCGCTGGAGAAGCTGATGGCGCTCCTCGAAAATACCGAGGCGCTCCTGTCGCTGTCGCTTCGGTGCGTGGTGTCGCTCGATCCGTCGACGTACGAGGCGCGCATGGGCACGCCGCTCCGGGGCGGGGTTTGGCGCAAGACGAAAGGCGCGCTGCCCGCGGGCGTCGAGGCCGGCGTGGCGTACGTGGTGCGCGAAGACGGGACGTGGATGCCCGTGTCGCCGTACCTGCCGCTCGTCGACAAACGGCTGCTTTTCGCGGACGGCCCGCACGCGCCCGGCAAGCCGTGGCGCTGTACCGATCCGGAGATCGGCGAACACCGCGAGCATCCGCCGATCGATCGCGCAGTTCGCAAGCTCGTGGGCGAAGATAAGAACGCGCCGCAAGAGCTCACGGACAGGCCACGCCTCGTCGGTCGAGACGCGGCGGTGAAGGTGCTCGAGCGCGCCGCGGAGGAGGCGGCCGCAGGCAGCGTGCGCGTCGCGCTCGTGACGGGATCGTTCGGCGTGGGAAGGACACGCGTCGCGGACGAGATCGTCGCGGCGGCGGCGGCGTACGGGTTCGGGCGCGTGATCGACGCGCGTTGCTCGGTCGAGCGCAGGACGCCCCTCCGCGCGCTGCGCACCGCGATCGAGGGCGTGAAGGGGCTCGGTCGCATGCGTGATGCCATCGAGCGCGCGCTCTCGGTCGAGGCCGCGATGACACGCGCCGCGCTGGAGGCGTCGATCGAGGCGATCGAGGAGGCGCTCGTGGAGGCGAGCCTCGAAGAGCCCACGGTGCTCGACATGGACGACGCGCAGTGGGCGGACGAGCAAACGCAAGGGCTCTTGCGCATGCTGACGGATCGAGCGATCCGCAAGGGGCGTGGGCGGCTCTTCGTCATCGTGACCGTACGCGACGAACCGAACCCGAGCGTCTCGCTGCGGCGCTTCGTGGGTCGCGTCGAGCAAGGCATCGGCGCGGGTGCGACGCGCGTCATGCTCGACGCGCTCTCCACGAAGGATGCCTCCGCGCTCGTGCAGAACGTCGCGCCGATCGCGAAGGACATCGAGCGTGCCGTGGTCGAGGGCGCGGGCGGCGTGCCGTTTTTCCTCGTGCAGCCGCTCCTCGTGTGGAATGAGACCGGCGCGCTCGTCTGGCGTGACGCCGCGTGGCGACCGCGCGACGAGTCGATCTTGCGCGCCTCAGTGCCGGGCGTGCGGGACCTTTTGCGCGCGCGGCTCGACTCGTTCTTCGATCCGGGATCGGACGGCGAGCGGGCCGCGCAACACGTGCTCGCGTGCGTCGCGCTCTACGGCTCGGGTTTGCCGGTGGAGCAGCTCGTCGCGGCTGTGGAGGCCGCGGGGACGAACGCGCGGAGTGTGGAGCAGGCGCTCGAGTTGCTCGTCGAGTCGGGCCTGCTCATCGTGCGCGGCGAGCGGCAGGAGCACGGGTTCGCGCAGGAAATCGTGCGGCAGGCGGCGCTCGAAGACGTGCGGCAAAAGCCGTGGTTCCGGCGCACCCACCGGAGCCTGCTCGAAGCCGTGGGGCGGAGCGAGGTGGCCGAGGAGAACGCGGCGTTCCTCGCGGCCGGTCACGAGTCGCTCGGCGATCGCGAGGAGGCCACGCGCTGGTACGGCAAGGCCGTGGCGAAGGCGCTCGCGGGCGGTGAGTTCGAACGGGCGATCGAGCTCGCGGAGAAACTCGCGCAGGTGGCCAAGGGGGCCGAGCGCGCGCGCGCCGAGCTGCACGTGGTCGACGCGCTCTTCCGCGCGGGTCGCGCGGCCGAGGCGAAAGATCGGCTGGAGAGGATCCACCTCGACGGCGTCGTGGACATGGGCGTGCGGCTCGAAGCTCGTGTGCTCACGCTCGCGATCGCCGCGACGCTCCGGCATCTACCGTCCGATCACGACCCTTCGCTCGTCGCGGATGCGGACGCGCACGGTGATCTCGTCCTGCGCATCGAGACGCGGCTCGCCGCGGCGCGCCTCGTGCGTGGGCGTCGAGGGCTCGCGCTCGCGGAGGAGGCGATCGCGGTCGCGGGGCAGACGTCGCTCGATCTGCGATATCGCGCGCTCGCGATGCGGCTCGAGCTGATCATCGAGGTCGATCCCAGTGATCAGGCGCGGCTCGTTCGGGCCGTCGAGACGGCGCGCGCCGCGGCTCGGGAGCTTCATTCCCCTTGGGCCGAGCTCGACGCCGACAACTATCTCGCCATCGCGCACATGTATGCCGCGAAGTACGAGGATGCCGTACGCGGGTTCGCGAGCATCGCCGAGCGAGCCAAGTCGTTCAAGTTCGGCACACTGCACCGCGAGGTCCTCATCAACCTCGCGACGGCGAACTTGCGGGCGGGCAACTTCGCGCAGGCGGTCGCGGCCGCAAAGCTAGCGACGGAGACGGCGCGCGCGGCCGGCGATCACGTCCTGCTCTCGGCTGCACAGTCGATCTGCGCGGGGGCCTTGCTTCAGACCGGTGATCTCGAGGGAGCCAAGGCCTCCGCGGACGAGTCCATCGCCCTCGCCCTGTCTGCCGGTCACGACTACTACGCGATCGTGTCGCTGCTCCGTCGCGCCGATATTCGTTCGCGGCTCGGTGACCTTTCGGCGATCGAGGACGCCGTGCTGGCCCGATCCCGGGCCGAGGCGGCGGGCGACGCGGACCTCGTGGCCCGCGCAGAGCTCTGGTCGGCCCTTCACATGGCGCGACGGGGGGACGACGATCCCACGGCTGTGAGGGCCAAGCTCGGAGACGTCGTGCGCAGCATCGAGGGCCGACGGGCTTCGCTGCGAGCACCTACGCAACGGCTGCTCGAGGAGGCGCGGCAACTCGCGGAGATCGGGTCGGGGGAGGGTGGGGTCACTCGATGACGACGCCGCCTCGTGTGCGTACGCGCTCGATGACGACGCCGCCCCGCGTCTTCGGCGCGGGAAGCCGCGTGTATTTCTCCGCCGCGTCCTTGTAGGCCGCGCCCTCGCTCGTGTGCTGGAACGAGAACACCTTCAGAAGGAGCCCATCGCCGGGCTCGGTGCGCGCCATGAACGACGGAGGCTTGCTCCCGGGCTTGCTCCCCGACGCACCGCTGAGGTCGAGCTCGAGACCACGGATGCGTGGGCACCTCTCGAGCCCGGCGTCGCGGCACTTCGAGTCCTTCTTCGCGCCTGCGCCCTCGACCGGCAGGTGCTTCATCCCGTCGAGGAGCTTGTCGTCCTTGATGCGCGTGACCTTCCCGTCACGCACGCGCGCGAGCGCCTCGTCCAGGTTCTGCAGCGGCGTGCGCGACGCGGCGATGTAGATGTCCTCGAAGCCGAGGTCCTTGTCGTTCAAACGGAACCTGAGGTCCCCGTTCGGGATGCGTGACGCGAGGCTAGCGTCGAGCGGGTTCTTCGTGCCGATCCGCTCGTCCGGGAAGAGCACCGTGAGGCCACTCGTCGCGTTGTTCTGGAAGATGTAGACGTACGCCCGCGGCTTGACCTCGACCTTGAAGAACACGCGCGTGTTCGTCGGCAGCGGTTCGTCCGGCTTCACGGTGCGCGTCCCGCCGCCCGCGCTCTCCGGTAGCTCCGCCTCCATCGACAGCGTGAGCGTCAGCTCTTCCTTGCGCTCCGCCTCCGGCACCGTGTGCTGGTACAGCGCGTCGAGCGCGGCTTGCCGCTCCTCCTCCGAGGACGCCTGTTTCACCGCCGCGACCAGCGAGCCAACGGGAGTGAGGAGCTTGAGGAGCGCCTTTTTCTCCTCGTCGTACGTCGCCTTGTCGATCGCACACGCGTTGTAGTCGCGGCAGAGGCGCGTGTGCGCCGCGACGAACTTTTCGGTCTCCGCCGAGATGCGACGGATCGCGACATCCTCGAACGACGCCGTGTCCGAGGCGAGGTTCAGGACACCGATGTCGCCCTCGGGGATCTCACTCGAGCAGTCGATGGAGGGACGCACCTCCGCACCACACGCGACGCTGCTTGGGCTCCTCGCCGCGCATGACGCGCCGGCGAGGGCGATGCCGGCCACGGCGAGCACACCGAGGCCGAGGTGCACGAAGCTTCGGCGTTGGGACATGGCTGCCGAGGGTACGGGGAAGGGCCCGCGTTTGCGAGCCCCGGGCCGTCAATTGATCGTGAAGGACTTGGTGACGCTGACGGGCGCGCCGTCGAAGGGCGGGACGCGCGCGCCGCGGAAGACGCCGGCCACGCAGCCGCCGACCGACGTGCCCGCGAAGGGCGGGCCTTGCACCTGCGCCGAGGTCACGTTGCCGCTCGGCGCGAACGTCACCTTCACCTTGCCGGTGCCCGTCGGGCCGTCCGGCGTCTTGCAGCTCTTCGCCGCGCCGGCCGCCGAACCGAGCGCCGACGAAGCCGCACCGCGGTTGAACTCCTTGCCGCCCTCGGCAGGCGGAGGCTCCGCCGTGGGCGCGGCCGTCGCGGTCGGCGCCGCCGTCGTCGCTGTAGGCGCGGCCGTGTTGTTGGGCTTCGGGCCCGTGCCGCCGATCGGGCCGCCGCCGCTCGATCCGACCTTCGTCGTCGTGTCCGTGGTCGGCGCCGCGCTCGTCGTCGTCGAGGGCGCCGCCGCGATCGTGTCCGTGGGCGCCGCGGTGGGCGTCGTGGGCGCGGCGGACGCCGTGGGGGTCGCCGACGTCGTCGTGTTCTCGGTCGTCATCGTGTTCTGCGGCTGTCCGCGCAGGAGGAAGAACGCGGCCGCGCCTGCGACCACGATGCCGAGCGCGATGCCGATGACGAGGCCCGCCGAGCTCTTCTTCTGCTCGGGCACCTGCACCATCACGACCTGCGGCACCTGCGTGCCGGTCAGCGGGAGCTGCGTGCCCGTGAGCGGCACCTGCGTGCCCGTCATCGGGAGCTGCGTGCCCGTCATCATGGCCATCATCGGCTGCTGAGGCGGCTCCACGACGGGCGCCATGAGCGGAGGCGGCGCGAGCATCGGCCCGCCGAGGCCGCCGCCGCCGAGGTTCATGATGTCGTCGAGGCCGCCGCGGCCGTCCTTCTTCTTCGGCTCGTCCTTCGTGGCGGCCTTCTCGGCCGCAGTGAGCGCCGAGAGCGAGAAGAGCACCGAGTTCTCGTTGCGCTCGCCGACCGCGTTGCCCTTCGGCCCCGCGGGCGGCACTGAGGCGCGCGCGGGCTCCGGCTCGCCCTTCGACGAACCGAAGAGATCCTGACCCTGACGACCACCCGTCTTGCGCGCCGCCGCCTGGGCCCGCGCGGCTGCGGGTGCACCCGCGCCTTCGGGCATCATCAGCGTCGCGTTCATGTCGTCCCCGGGCGGCGGTGCGGCTGCGGCGACTCCGCTGCTGCGACCGACAGCCGCCATGAGCTCGGCGACCTGCGACAGCGGCAGCCAGTCCGACATGCCGTCCTTCCAGACGTACGTGTCGTTCGTGACCGTGCCGGCTGCGTACGCGGCTGCGATCGCGGCGGTCGACATCGTGCGTTGATCGTCGTCGCCGACGTTGACCGTCCACTCCTCGCCACCGCCGCCGCCTGGTGCGGCTGCGTTCGCATCACCCGAGAAGACGCGGGTCGCCCCGTCGTCTTCGTCTTCGTATTGGCCCCCCTGGCCGTGTGCGTCGGGTGCGGCTTCGTTCGCGTTGACGACGATGGCCGAGCCGCACTTCTTGCACTTGATCTTGACGGTCTTACCGACGACTTTTTCGTCGGCGATCGTGTACTTCGCCTGGCACGACTGACACGTAATCTTCATGGGGAAAGCTGCCCTTCCGGGTCTCGCGCACGTGCACGAACGATCGTCTTGCTCTCTCGCCGAGGACCTCGGGTCCGGTCGTTACCGGCCTCTCCGTACGCCGTCACAAAGCATAACGGTTTCGCACGAGCGCGATCAAGCAACCTACAGCTGCTCCTCCGACGTGCGAGTCAGCCGCCCGGGTCTACCGATGGACATCACCGGTTCAGCGGCACCAGCGTCGTGCCGTCTGCCCCACAGAACTGCGCCTCCGCGCCGTAGCGCTCCCCGCACGTCGGGCAGACCTTCCCGGACGGCGCCACCGCGCGTGTAGGGGTGGATCGTGCCGGGGCCTGGGCCTTCGGGGCCTCTGCCTCGCTGTCCTCGTTCGCCTCGGCCTCCGCTTCTGCCTCGGCTTCCGTTTCCTCGTGAGGCTCGGTTTCCGCCTCGGCTTCCGCCTCCGCCGGCCTCCGCCCGCGCCGCATCAGCACGAGGCCCGCGAAGCCGAGGGCGAAGGCGAGGCCGATCACGATCGCCACGAACGTCTGCTTGCGTTCCTGGCCGACGTCGTCCGCGACTCCCTTGCGCCCGCCCACGGCGCCCGTGGCGATCACCGCTACCGCGCCTTGCTCGGACCCCTGCGGGTCGAGCGTGCCTGCCGAGAGGAGCGCGTCGTACTTCGTCGGGCTCGTGATCTCCACGGCGACGGGCACGCCCTTGCCGGACACCGTCGCCACGAGCTCGACCCGCCCCTCCTCGGCGCCTTCGGCCACCGTGACGGTCCCGCTCCCGTCGACGGTCACCTTCGCCGCGAAGGGACCGGGCGTCACCGCCCACGTCGGCTTGACCCAGACCGCGCAGCCTTCGCTGTCCGTGACCACGGTTCGGAAGGAAAAACGATCCCCCGGCCGCAGCGTCTTCCTCGCCGGGTACACCTCGAGGCGCGCCGGGTCTCCCGCCACCTTGCACACCTTCGGCGGCGCCTTGGGTGCGGGCACCGCGGCGCTCGCGGCGGCGCTCGGGGGTGGGCTCGGGGGCGGGCTGGAAGGAGCTGCGCTCGCGGAGGCGCTCGCCGATGCGCTCGGCGCCGCCTCTTCGCCGTCGCGCTTCACGAGCCCGAACGATCGCGACCGGCTCGCCGTCGCCGTGCACGTCGCGCCTTCGGCCGTGACCTTGTGCTCCGACGTCTCTTGCATCGTGATCGACGTGTCCGTCGCCGACACCGTCGTCGTCACGGTGATGCGTTGCTTCTCGTTCGAGAGGCTGCACCGCGTCCGCCAGAACCGCCCGCCGCCCGACTGCGAGTGACTCACGCGCCCGAGCCCCGGCGCTTGCTCCCAGCACTCGGCCGTGCTCCAGGCGCGCCCCGCGCCCACGATCGACAGCTCTCCGCCCTGCTCGCGGATCTGCACCGATCCGCCGCCTCCGCCTTGGCCCTTCGGCTTCGGCCCGCAGGCATCCACCCATCCGCCTACGGACCAGCTCTCCGATACGGAGCTCGCCGACCACGACCCGCTCAGCGTGGGTTTGCCCTGGGCGCTCGCGCTCGCTGCGAAGGCTGTCGTCGCGGCGATCACGAGGGCCGCGAGCGAGTGACGTGCGAAGGAGCGAGGGCGGCGCACGGCCGAGCACGGTAGCAGATCGACGGAGAACGTGGACGGAGAGGGCCGCGCGATCCTTGCGATCCTTTTGCAGTTGTATAGGCCTGGTGATACGAGTTTTTCAGGCTTCCGCGAAATCGCGCTTCACGATCCGCCTGACGAGGACCGAGTCATGACGACCCTTGGCTTGCTCACCGGCCTGCGTCGCCGCCCTGTCGCGACGCTCGTGGCGCTCTCCGCGCTCCTCCTCCTCCAAGCCGAGCCCGCGAGCGCGCAGACCACGAGCACCGAGCGTATCCCCGCGTCGAACGGCGAGGGCGCCGACCTGCACCTCTTCCGGCCCGCCGTCGACTCGCGTGGCTTCTTCTCGGTGAACGGCGCGGGCGTCCTGCCCGGCAACGCCATCAGCTTCGGCCTCGTCCTCGACTACGGCAGAAACCTCCTCGAGCTCGCGTCCGGCCACGGCTCCGACTACCTCGTCGACCACGCCCTGCAGGGCACGTTGAGCTTCAACTACGGCATCGCCGATCGGCTCGTCCTCGGCCTCACCGCGCCCGTCGTCCTCAACTACGGCACGGGCGTCACGGACATCGGCCCGGGCGCCGCCGGCAACTACGACGACGACGGCCTCACCGCGGAGGCCCTCGGCCACATCGCCCTGCACGCAAAGCTCCGCCTGCTCTCGCCCGACGGACCCATCGGCCTCGCCCTGCTCGTCCAGGGCGGCTACGGCATCGGCGGGCAACGCAACTTCGGCGCGGATCCCGGCTTCTTCTACTGGCCCCAGCTCATCGTCGAGAAGCAGTTCGGCAAGACGAACGTCGTGCGCCTCGGCCTGAACGCCGGCTACCGCGGCCACACTGGGACAAACCCCACGTTCGGCCTCGATCAGGCCGGACTCGCGCAGCTCAAATCGGGCGTTTTCCAGTACGGAAACCTCGGCACCGGCGGCTTTGCGGCGAGCGTGCGCATCGGCGACAAGTTCGACATCACGGCCGAGACCTACGCGAGTTACCTCCTCGGCGGCGACTCCGACGCGAAGCAACGCCTGAGCGCCGAGGTCCTCGGCGGCTTCAAGGTCTTCATCCAGAAGAACTCGTACCTTTCTCTCGCGGGCGGCGTCGGCTACCTGCCCGGCTTCCAGTCCGCCTCGCAGCGCGGCATGCTCGCGTTCGTCTTCGAACCCTTCGAGGAGGACCGCGACAAGGACGGCATCCCCGACGACGTCGATCAATGCCCGAGCGATCCCGAGGACAAGGACGGCGACGAGGACACCGACGGCTGCCCCGAGGACGATCCGGTCGACGAGCCCGTGCAGGTTCGCAGCGGCGATCGCGACGGCGACGGCATCCTCGACGCCGAGGACGGCTGTCCGGACAACGCCGAGGACAAGGACGGCTTCGAGGACACCGACGGCTGCCCCGAAGAGGACAACGACAAGGACGGCATCCCCGACGTGCGCGACAAGTGCATCAACACGCCGGAGGACAAGGACAACTTCAAGGACGACGACGGTTGTCCCGAGGACGACAACGACGCGGACGGCAAGGCCGACGCCGAGGACAAGTGCCCGGACGAACCCGAGACGTACAACGGCAAGGACGATGAAGACGGCTGCCCCGACAAGGGCAGCGTCATCGTGCAGGACAACAACGTGCTCATCCTGGAGAAGATCCTCTTCAAGACGGGCAGCGCCGAGATCCTCGCGCAGTCGCTTCCGATCGTGGACGCGGTCGCCGCCACGCTGAAGGGCAACCCGAGCCTGAAGCTCCTCGAAGTGCAGGGCCACGCCGACGTGCGCGGCGCCGAGTTCGCGAACGTGAAGCTCACGCAGGCCCGCGCCGAGTCCGTGGTGAAGGCGCTCATCGAGCGCGGCGTCGACGCGAGCCGCCTGCGCGCCATGGGCTACGGCCCGTTCTGTCCGGTCGATCCCGCGAACAACGCCGTCGCCTGGGACAAGAACCGCCGCGTCGAGTTCAAGATCGTCCGGACCGACGCCGGTCCCACGGGCGTCGAGCTCGGCTGCGAGAAGGCGCGATCGAAGGGGATCAGCTCGCCTTCGCCCTGAAGCGATTCCTCTCTGGAAATCGAAATCGAGGGGTTCGGCGCCCGCGCCATTGCTCCTCCGCATTGACGTGGCCCCGCCGCCCCGCAATGCGCCGCATCTTCGCGCCGCGTGCCGTCGCCTTGATTTATCGTCTCTTCATGATGAACCTCCGCGCCCTTCCTGCCTTCCTCGCGCTCTCCTCGCTCCTCGCGGGGTGCATCGGCGAGAACGAGGACATCCTCTTCGTGGAGCCGCGCATCGAGGCGCCGACCGCCGACGTCAAAGCCGGCGTGCTCGGCGCCACGATGACCGGCTCGTTCACGCTCAAGCTCGTGCTCGGTCCACGCGCGAGTGGGCCGAGCACCGTGCAGCTCGGCGCGGTCGCCATCACCGACGCGCCGAACCAGCAGTCCATCGTGTCGGGTTTCTCGCTCATCTCCACGCAGCCGTTCCCCGTCACCGTGCAGCCGGACAGCGAGGTCACGATCGACTTCGAGCTCGACGAGACGATCTCGCAGGAGACCGCGGACACGGTCTGCTTGCCCGCGGGCGTTCGGATCGCCGGCACCATCCAGGACAGCCTCGAGGTCGGCGCCACCTCTGTCGCCTCCGACGTGTTCAAGCCGACCGGTTGCCCGTAAGGCCGCAGGAAGAAGACAAGCCGGGCTTTCGCGCGCTACATTTGCGGCCGGAAGGTTCGCGACCGATGGCACACGACGACGCACGCACGCTCGAATCCGACGAGCGGCGCTTTACGAACGGCGACGGTGGAGAGAGCCTGGGGCTCGATGACGAGGGCTTGCGCGCGCTGCGCGTGGCGCTCGCCGCTTGGCGCATCGGCCCTGTCGCCGAGGCTGAGCGCAAGGTGAAGCCGCGCCAGCAAAAGTTCACCACCTGGAGCGGCCTCGAGGTCCTCGACGTCGCCACGCCGGCCGACAAACGCATCCACTACAAGGCCGACCTCGGCCTGCCCGGCGAGTACCCGTTCACGCGCGGCGTCCAGCCGACGATGTACCGCGGCAAGCTCTGGACGATGCGCATGTTCGCCGGCTTCGGCACGCCCGAGCAGACGAACCAGCGCTTCAAGTACCTGCTCGCCGAGGGCCAGACGGGCCTCTCCACCGCCTTCGATTTCCCGACCTTGATGGGGTACGACTCCGACTCGCCGCGCTCGCTCGGCGAGGTCGGCATGTGCGGCGTCGCAGTCGACACGCTGCGCGACATGGAGGTCCTCTTCGACGGGATCCCGCTCGACAAGGTCACGACGTCGATGACCATCAACGGGCCGGCGATCGTGCTGCTCGCCTTCTACATCGCGCTCGCCGACAAACGGGGCATCCCGCGCGACAAGATCGGCGGCACGGTGCAGAACGACTGCCTGAAGGAGTTCATCGCGCAGCACGCCTGGGTCGTCGGACCGCGGCCGGCGATGCGCATCGTGACGGACATGATCGAGTTCTGCGCGCGCGAGGTGCCGCGCTGGAACACGGTCTCGATCAGCGGCTACCACATCCGCGAGGCCGGAGCGACGGCCGCCCAGGAGCTCGCCTTCACGATCGCGGACGGCCTCGCGTACGTGGAGAGCGGCATCGCGCGTGGGCTCGACGTCGACGACTTCGCCCCGCGCCTCTCCTTCTTCTTCGACGTGCACAACGATTTCTTCGAGGAGATCGCGAAGTTCCGCGCGGCGCGTCGCATGTGGGCGCGCTTCATGCGCGAGCGCTACGGCGCGCGCAAAGCCGAGAGCTTGAAGCTCCGCACGCACGCGCAGACGGCCGGCGTCTCGCTCACCGCGCAGCAGCCGTACAACAACGTCGTGCGCGTCGCGCTGCAGGCGCTCGCGGCCGTCCTCGGGGGCACGCAATCGCTGCACACGAACTCGCTCGACGAGACGTACGCGCTGCCCACGGAGGAGTCGGTCACGATCGCGCTCCGGACGCAGCAGATCATCGCGCACGAGAGCGGCGTTGCGAACACGATCGATCCGCTCGGCGGCAGCTATCACGTGGAATGGCTGACCGACAAGCTCGAGGCCGAGGCGCTCGACTACATCCGCCGCATCGACGAGATGGGTGGCATGGTCGCGGCCGTGGAGAAGGGCTATCCGCAGCGCGAGATCGCGGCCTCGGCGTACCGCTTCCAGCGCGAGATCGAGGACGAGCAGCGCGTGATCGTCGGCGTGAACAGTTTCGTCGCGTCCGAGGAGAAGAACATCCCGCTCCTCAAGATCGACGAGACGGTGCAGCGCACGCAATGCGACAACCTCGCCAAGGTGAAGGCGAGCCGCAACGCCGACGCCGTGCGCGAGGCGCTCGCGGCCGTGCGCGAGGCGGCGCGGGGCTCGTCGAACCTCATGCCGCCGATCATCGCCGCCGCGAAGGCCTACTGCACCGAGCAGGAGATCTGCGACGTCCTGCGCGAGGTCATGGGCACGCACTCCGATCCCGCCGAGTTCTGACGGGGGGGCGCGCCCGCGCCCCCGGCCCTCCAAACCAGCAAGATCCCACCAGACAGAAAATGCTTGCCCTGGGCGAGCATTCCTACGTAAACTGGGAACACTGCCGGCCTGTCGTCCCTTCGAATTGGGCGATGGAGTCATCGTCGATTCAGAGCCGCACGACGTAGGGAGTCCCACGTGGAAGCTTCTCTTGGTCGGTTTTTGGCCGATATGGCCCTCGATCCGTCCCGTTTGGCCGCGTTCCTCCAGGACCCTGACGAGCTGATGAAGCAGGTCAACCTGGGCGAGGAAGAGCGCCTGGTCGTCCAGAGCGCGAACGCCGCGCTGATGTCGGACTGGCTTTGCACGGAGCGTGGCGGACCCGCCTCGGCGCCGTGGAACTGCCCGGTCCTCATGATGTTTTGAGTTCCCCGGGGGGGCCCCTCATACGGAGCGCTGCTTTCTCAGCGGCCCGCGGGTGAGCCCGCGTGGGCTTCCACCTGTCTAAAATTTGCCGCGTAGCATGTTCTTAGCGAATGCGCCCGCACCGGGGTAGCATGACGCCATGCGCCTGCGCCCGGGCGACACCTTCGACCGGTACGTGATCGAAGCGCTCCTCGGCGAGGGGGGCATGGGCGAGGTGTATCAGGCGCGCGACAACCGCCTGCGACGTCGCGTCGCGCTGAAGGTCCTGCGCAAAGAGGCCGCCGAAGATCCCGAGGGCTGGCAGCGCGCCCTCGTTCGCATGCTGCGCGAGGCCCGCGCCGCCGCGGCGCTGAACCACCCGAACACGGTCTCCATCTACGACATCGGCGAGGCCGAGGGCTTGCCCTACCTCGCGATGGAGCTCATCGAGGGCCTGTCGCTCCGGCGCTTGATCGGCGGCGGCGCCTCGATCCCCACGCGGCTCGGGTGGCTGCTCGACGTGGCCCGCGCCCTCTCCGCCGCCCACCGCGCCGGCCTCGTCCACCGCGACGTGAAGCCGGAAAACGTGATGCTGCGCGAGGATGGCGCCATCAAGGTCCTCGACTTCGGCATCGCGCGGCGCGTGCATCTCGACGCCGACGAGGCCGTCGCTTCCACGCGGCGCGGCGCAGATCTGGCCAAGGTCGGATCGATGCGCGGGGCCGACACGGTCACGAGCGAAGGCGTGATGGTCGGCACCCCGGCGTACATGTCGCCCGAGCAGCTCACGGGCGATCCGGTCGACGCGCGGACCGATCAATTCGGGTGGGGCGTGCTCGCCTACGAGCTCATCACGGGACGCGTGCCGTTCGGCGCGGACCTCGAAGGCATCAAGCTGCTCTCGGCCATCCTGCAGGACGAGCCACCGTCGCTCGAAGGCCTCGTGCCGCCGGTGATCGAGCGTGTCCTCAAGCGCACGGTCGCGAAGCGCAAAGTGGACCGATTCTCCTCGATGGATCTCGTGGTCGACGCGCTCGCGCCCTACGTCGCTTCCGAGAACGCGGGCGGCCTGCACGATGTCTTGATCCCGGGGCCCGATTCGACGCAGCCGGAGACACTGGCCCCCGAGGACGTGGCGCCGAATGCGCGCGTCTTGCCGGTCCGGAGGTCGCGGCCCAGCATCCCGATCGCGGCGAAGTCGGAGTCCGCACCGCCCCCGCGAGGCGCGCTGCCGACGCATACGATGCGCTCGCCGGACATCGACCGAAGCGGGCGGACCACGCCGCCGCCGCCGCCCACGCCCATTGTGCGCGTGGAGATGCCGGGGAACGCGGGGAAAACGACGACGGCGGTGACCACGCTCGAATCGCCGGCCATGCATACGATGCCCCCGCCGAGGCTCGGGCGGCGATTGCCGCGATGGGCCGTGGTGGGCCTCAGCGCGATTTGGGTCGTGGCCGCGGCGGTCTGGGGGACCTTCTGGTATCGGAAGAAAATCGCGCCGCCGCCGCCGTCCGTGCCCACGGCCACGCCCGCGCCCGCGTCCACGCCGATCACGGAGCTGCGCATTGCCGGATCGTCGAACCCTGAGGCCATCGCTGCGTTCCGGGAGGGCCTGCAGGCCTTGCGGGACGCGTCCTGGGAGGTCGCGCGTGGGGCCTTCGAGCGCGCGACGAAGGCCGACAATGGGTTTGGCACGGCATATTTGCGTCTGGCGCTGATCGAACGATTCCGCGCGGACACCGCCGGGACGCGGATGGCATTTCAGCGCGCCATGCAGCTCCGCGCCACGATGACGGAGCGCGACCAGGTTCTGCTCGATGCGCTCGAGCCGCTCTTGCAGCGCGATCCGCCGGACGTGGCCGAGGGGGTCAAGCGTATCGAGGAGGCCTCCCGGCGGTATCCGGGAGACGCCGAATTCGTCGAGCTGCAGGTGGCCATTCAGGCGCGCGCCGAGCCCTCGAAGGTCCTCGCGCTCACGGACCGCTGCATCGAGCTCGATCCCAAGTATGCCGATTGCTGGCAGGTGCGGTCTTATTCGCTCTTCCGCGTCGAACGGCAAACGGAGGCGCTGGCATCGCTCGATCGTTGCGTCGAGCTCGTGCCGGCGTCGGTGGATTGCCTGCTCGAACGGATTCGCGCGCGCAAGTACCTCGGCCAATGTGAGCTCCTCGAGACGGACGTGCGCCGCTGGATCACCAAGGCCCCGACCTCGGCGATCGCGCATAACGAGCTCGCCGTGGCCCTCCACGCCGGAGGGCAGCCGCCCCCGGCCGTGAACGCCGCCGTCGAGCAAGCCGCGAAGAGGTTCCGGGATCAGGGTCGGAACGAGCAGGCCGGCCGGCTGCGTATCCATCACGCCCTGGTCTTCGGCGACTTCGAGGGTGCCGAGCGACTCGCCCGCGATCTGGAGAAGGACATCGCGGGCGAATCACTGGAGGAAAAACACGTCGTCCCGGCGCTCGCGCTGGTCCAGCTCTACGAGGAGCTCGGCCAAGACAAACGTGCCGCCGAGGTCGCGGATCGATTCCTCGCGCAACGCTCGGCGTGGACGAGGCCGGTGGTTCAATTGACCTGGTGGGATTCGACGATGGCCTTCCTGGAGGCGAAGCGTCGGGGAGGAGCGCTCGACGCTGCGGGATACGCCACGGCGCGCGAGGCGTGGGCGAACGGCTGGGTCGACGGGACGGGCGATACGAAGCAGGCGGCCGTCTGGTTCGTCGGGTACGCGGCGCCCGCCCGGAGCGAGACCGATGCGCGGGAGGCCCTCGCGGCGCAGCCGCCGCTCCAGCCCGCGGCTTTTTATACGCAAATGGCGCCCAAGGTGGAGATGTGGCTCGGCGGCATTCATAGCCTGGCGGGGGATCCGGAACGCGCCCTGCCGCACCTCGAGATTGCCGCTCGCTCCTGCACGGCGCTCGACGAACCCATTCAGCATACCGTCGCGACCTTCCGCCTCGGCCTCGTGCGGGAGCAACGAAACGACAAACCCGGCGCGTGCGCCGCGTACCGCACCGTCCTCGGGCGCTGGGGTCGTACAAAAGGCTCGGTCACGGCCCAGGCGGCCGCGGCTCGGGCGAAAACATTGAAATGCGGCGAATGACGCGCGCGGCGCGTGTCGTCCGCGGGCATGGGAGGCATCGCGCAGGATGATCAAAGAAAAGGGGTCGCTCGCTGTCGTGGGGACCGGCATCAGGACGGTCGGTCAGCTCAACGGGGACACCATTGCCAGGTTGAAGACGGCGAGCAAGGTGTTTTACCTCGTCGCCGACATCGTGGGCGAGCAGGTGATCAAGCAGATTCAGCCAGCCGCGGAATCGCTCGGTCGGTTTTACCGGCTTGGTGGGGCTCGCAAGGAGGCGTACGACGCGATGGTCGAGCGCGTCCTCAGCGCCGTGCGTGATGGCCACCGGACGTGCTTCGCGGCGTACGGCCATCCCGGCGTCTTCGCCTTCCCGACGCACGAGGCGGTGCGCAGGGCGCGCGCCGAGGGCTACGACGCCATCATGCTCCCCGCCATCTCGGCCGAGGATTGCCTCTTCGCCGACCTCGGCGTCGACCCCGCGAATCCGGGCTGCGTGAGCCACGAGGCCACGCGGTTCGTCCTGTACAGGAAGCCCATCGACCCCACGTCCGCGCTGGTCCTGTGGCAGGTCGGCAGCTTCGGCGACCCGACGTATCAGCCCCAGCGCAATCGAGGCCGCTGGATTCACCTCCTCGTCGAGCGGCTCCTCGAGCATTACTCCCCGAGCCACGAGGTCACGCTCTACGAGGCCGCCATCTTCATCAACTGCCCTGCGCGTATCGAGCGCATCCCCCTCGGCGCCCTCGTCGACGCCGAACTCAGCCCCGCCACCACGCTCTACGTTCCCCCGGCCCTGCGCGACGAACTCGACGACGAGACGTGCGGCGCGCTCAGCATCAGATCCGAGCACCTGAAGCGCTGAATCGCGCCCTCGCCATCCTTCCGGCGAACCTTCCTTCGCGCTACCCTCTGCGCCATGCCCCTTTCGCCTGGAGACAGGTTCGATCGGTACGTCGTCGAAGCGCTGCTCGGCGAAGGCGGCATGGGCGAGGTGTATCGCGCGCTGGATACACGTCTCGGTCGCGCCGTCGCGCTCAAGGTGCTCCGCCGCGACGCCCAGGGCGCGAGCGAGACGTGGGGCCGGCAGGTGCGCCGCATGCTGCGCGAGGCGCGGATCGCCGCGGCGTTGAGTGATCCCGGCATCGTCGCGGTCTACGACGTCGGCGAGCACGAGGGCACGCCTTTCATCGCGATGGAGCTCGTGCAGGGCAAGCTCCTGCGCGACCTCATCCGCAAAGACGCGCCGATCGGCGAGCGGATCGCCCTGCTCTCCGCGGTCGCAGAGGTCCTCTGCTGCGCGCACCGCGCCGGGCTCGTGCATCGCGACGTCAAGCCCGAGAACGTGATGATCCGCGAGGACGGCGCCATCAAGGTCCTCGATTTCGGCATCGCGCGACGCACCGACGACGAGCTCGCGGCCGAGGGACAGGACGATTTCGCCACGCGCACCGGCGACGGCTCGTTCATCGGCACCCCCGCGTACATGGCGCCCGAGCAAGTGAAGGGCGAGGCCATCGACGCGCGGGCCGATCAATTCGCCTGGGGCGTGACCGCGTACGAGCTGCTCATGGGCAAGCTCCCGTTCCGTTCGGATCGCGGGCCCGTGAGCCTCATCGCCTCGATCCTGAGCGACGACCCGCCGCCGATGGACGGCGTGCCGCCCGAGATCGAATCCGTCGTCCGGCGCGCGCTCGCCAAGGAGCCCGCCGATCGTTACGCCTCGATGGAGGCCATCGCCGCGGCGCTCGCGCCCTTCGCCATGCCGATCACCACGCTCGTGCGCAGAAACGACGAGCCCGCGAGCGCCGCGCGTCGTTCCGTGCAGGAGCCGCGCCCGCCCGCGAACACCTCCTCGCGCGCCACGACGACCCGCTCGTCCGCGCGCCGCGCCGCCACGCATCACACGCCGCCCGCGACGAGCACGCGTGCTCCCTCGCGCTCGCGCCGCTTCCTCGGCCTCGCCGCCGTCGTCACCGTGGGCCTCGCGACGGCCGGCGTTTTCCTCGCGCGCAAGGCGAGAACCGCACCGCCGCCCGTGCTCGCGCGGACCGCGCTCACGCCGGTCCCGACGGCCGTCACCGCCCTGCCTTTGCCTTCGTTCGCCAATGAAGAGGCGCGCGCGGCGTATCGTGAAGGGCTTCAGGCGTTGCGGGACGGCGCCTGGAGGACGGCGTATGCCGCCTTCTCGCGCGCCACGCAGGCCGATCCGGGCCTCACCGCGGCCTGGCTGCGCATGGCCATCGTCATCTGGGATGCCGACGTCACGACCGCGCGGGAGCATTTTCGCCGCGCGGTCATGGGCCGCGCGACGCTCGAACCGCACGACCAGGCCCTGCTCGACGCGCACGAGCCTCTCATTCAGCGCACGCCGAGTGATGTCGGCGAGTCCGTCCGACGCCTCGCGCTCGCCACCACGCGATTCCCAGGCAACGCCGAGATCGCGAACTACTATTCGATGTTCGCGATCGGCTACTTGCCGCCCTCCGAGGTCCTCCCGCTCGTCGATCGATGCCTCGCGCTCGATCCGCTCTATGGCGATTGCTTGCAGGGTCGGGCGCGCCTGCTCATTCGCCGCACCGGGCAAGTCGAGGAGGGGCTCGCGGCGCTCGAGCGGTGTATCGAGGCCACGCCGGCCGCCTCCGATTGCCTCATGGATCGCGGCGACACGAACATTGCGCTCGGCCGATGCTCGCTCGTCGAGACCGGGGCGCGCGAATGGATCGCCAAGGTCGGCTCCGCGCCCATCGCCCACATGCAGCTTGCGGCCGCGATGTACGCGCGCGGCGCGCCCGAGGCCGCCGTGAAGACCGCCGTCGAGACCGCCGCGGCGCAGTTCCGCGCGCAGGGGCTCGAAGCCGAGGCCAGTAAGCACCTCATCCTACACGAGATCGCCGTGGGGAGGTTCGAGCAAGCCGAGCGTATGCTCCGCGATCACCAGCGCCTCGTCGCGAACGATCCGGCCGCGGGGGCGCACGGCTGGGCTGCGATCACACTCGTCCAGGTGCTCGAAGAAATGGGCCGCGACGCGGATGCGGGCCGCGAGGCCCAGAGCTTCCGCGCGCGCCGCGGGGCGCTGATCGCCGAGCCGCTCAGCGGGGATTTTTCCCTGCATCTCCTGCGCGCCGAGCTCGCTGCCGGGCTCGTCACCCGGGAGGCGTACGAGGCCGAGCGCGCGGCCTGGGTGAAGAGCCACCCCGAGCCCCTGTATCGCATCGGCGTCTGGATTTCCGGATATGCGCTCCTCGCCCGCGACGCCGAGGACGCCAAGGCCGCGCTCGCCGCGATGCCGCAAGAGGCCTTGACCAAGGATCGGAGCTTTTCCCTCCACCTCGGCCTCGTGCTCGACAGCGCGCTCGGCCAGACGTATTGGCTCGCGGGCAACCCCAAAGCCGCGCTGCCGCACCTCACGGCCGCCACCGTCTCGTGCGGCGGCCTCATCGAGCCCATGATGCCCACGCAGCACATGCGCCACACGAAGAGCCTCCACCAGCTCGGCCTCGTCCGCGAGGCCCTCGGCGATCGCTCGGGCGCATGTGACGCCTTCGGCCGCGTCCTCGCGCGCTGGGGCGGGGCGCGCGCCTCGCGCACCGCGGCCGAGGCCCGCGCGCACGTGAAGGCGCTCGGGTGTGAATCGAAGGCCGGTTGACGCATGGCCGAGTCCACGCGGTTTTCGAGCGGCGAGACCTTCGGCCGGTACGTCGTCGAATCCCTCCTCGGCGAGGGGGGCATGGGCGAGGTGTATCGCGCCCTCGACACGCGCCTCGGCCGCAAGGTCGCGCTGAAGGTCCTGCGCAAGGACGGCGACCTCTCCGAGGACGCGTGGGCGCACGAGGCCTCGCGCATGCTCCGTGAGGCGCGCGCGGCCGCGGCGCTCTCGCATGCCGGCATCGTGGCGATCTATGACGTCGGCGAGCTCGACGGCACGGCGTTCATCGCCATGGAGATCGCCGAGGGCGAGCCGCTTCGCGCGCTCGTCGGCGGGGACGCGGCAGATGCGCGCAAGATCCAGATCCTCCACGACGTCGCGCGTGCGCTCGCCGCGGCCCACCAGGCGGGCCTCGTGCACCGCGACGTCAAACCCGAGAACATCGTCGTGAGCCGCGCGGGCACCGTGAAGGTGCTCGATTTCGGCATTGCGCGTGGCCTCGATCGCGAGACCGATCCGGGCGCGCGCACGCTCGAGGCCGAGCCCGCCGAGTCCCTGTTCCACGGCACCCCCGCGTATACGGCGCCCGAGCAGCTCACGGGCGAGGCGCTGGATGCGCGCACCGATCAGTTTGGCTGGGGCGTCGTCGCCCACGAGCTCTTCGAGGGCGAGCTCCCGTTCCGCGCGGACAAGGGCCCGGCAGCCCTCATGAGCTCGATCCTCGCCGACGAGCCCAGGCCCATGAACCGCGCGCCCGAGGCAATCCGGGCCCTCGTGAAACGCGCGCTCGCCAAGGATCCCGCGGATCGATTCCCCTCGATGACCGTGCTCGCCGACGAGCTCGCGCTCCTGTCGATTGAACCCGAACCCGAACCCACGCCGCTCCCGCCCGCCGCGGCCCGTGTTTCTGCGACCCGCGCGCTCGCCCTCGTCGCCGTCCTTGCCGCGCTCGCCGCCGCCGCATGGTTTCTGTTTCGCCGGGAAAAACCCGTCGACAGCGCGCCCGTCGCGCCGACTCCATCGGCTGCGCCGCTCGTCAGGATTGCGATCACCGATCTACCGCTCCCGACCACGGACAACCCCGAAGCGCTCGTCGCGTATCGCGAGGGGGTCCAGGCCGTGCGCGACGCCTCGTGGACGACGGCGCGCTTCGCCTTTGATCGGGCCCGCAAGGCCGATCCTTCGCTCGCGCTCGCGCACCTGCGTTATGCAATGGTCGCGATGGACAGCGAGGACCTCAACGCCTCGCGCGAGGCCTACCGGGTCGCCTTCCTCTTGCGGTCCTCGCTCAGCGACCGGGATCGCTCCCTGCTCGACGCGCTCGAACCCTTTTTGCAGCGCGACCCGCCCGACGTCGCCGAGATGCGCCGCCGCTTTGCGGACCTCTCGGCCCGGTACCCCGGCGACGCCGAGCTCGTGTACTGGGAGTTTTTCCCGATCCCCCAGCGCAAGCCGGCCGATCTCCTCGCGTTCACCGAGCGTTGCCTCGCGCTCGACGATCGATATGCCGATTGCTTGCAGATCCAGGCCCGCGCGCTCATCGCGCTCGGGCGGCACGAGGAAGCGCGGCGCGCGCTCGATCGGTGCGTCGAAGTCGCTCCCACCGCGGGCGACTGCATGTTCGACCGGGCGGCCGTGGAGATCATGTCGAACCGATGCGTGGGCCTCGAAGAGGTCACGCGGAGCTGGGTCGCGCGCGAGCCCGATCTCGGCCGGGCGCACAGCTATCTCGCGTGTTCGCTTTATGGGCAGGGCCGCGAGAACGCCGCCGTCCGCGCCGTCGTGGACACGGCGACGCAAAAGCTCCGCGCCTCGGGATTCCAGGTGGAGGCCTTGACGCTCGACTTCGGCTTTGCCGCGGGCACGGGGGATTTCGAGTCCGCGCTCCGGATCGCGCGACAAACGGGCGTCGTCGGCGACATCGACCACGAGGCCGGCCCCACGGCCAAACACGTCTTTCTTTTGATCGAGCTCGGACGCACTGAGGACGCGGGCCGCGTCGCGCAGGACTTTCTCGCGCGGCAGACCGCCTCGCTCCGTTCGGGCACCATGGATTGTACCGTCGATCCCGAGCCGTCGTTTTACGCCGCCGCGCATCGCGCGGGCCTGCTCTCGGAGGCCGAGCGAGCCTCCCATCGGGAGTCCTGGATACGCCGCTGCGTGCAGGAGGGTGACGCCGCAGGCGCCTGGTACGGCGCGTATGCCCTGCCAGCAACGACGCCCGACGAGGCGCGCGAGGCCCTCGCCGCCATGCCCTCCCGCCCCTCGCTTCCTGAAGGCCTCCCTTACTACCGCGCCCGGTCTGCCGCCGCCCTGCGCGGAAAAGTCCGTTTCCTCGCCGGCGACATGGACGGGGCCCTCCCGGACCTCGTCGAGGCCTCCTCCCATTGCGGCATGTTGCTGGATCCGGTTCATTATCTGCAGAACCAGCATCGCCTCGGTGTCGCGCGTGAAACGCGGGGCGAAAAGGACCTTGCGTGCGAGGCGTACCGGTCCGTCCTTTCGCGGTGGGGCGCGGCGAAGGACTCGATCACTGCGCGCGACGTCGCGCGTCGGGCCAAGGCGCTCGGCTGCGAGTCCCGGCCCGGACCTTGATGGCCCGCGCTGGGCGTGTCGTTTCGCACGGCGTTGCGCTCTTCAGGCCCCCGGAGGGGGCATGAACCGCAAGGCAAAGCGCACTCCGGGCCCCCCGAGGGGGCATGCACCGCAACGTCGAGCGTGCCGAATGCCCTCCGAGGGGGAGGGCAACGCTCGACGTTGCGGTGCGTGGGCCTTCGAGGCCTCCTTTGGTGCGTAGACCAACCGTCGAGGGGCACCCTCGGAGGGCCAAGGAGCGCTTCCTGCTTCGGTTGGCCTGGCCTCGAGGGGTCGATGGGCGCAGCGCCTTGCGAGGGTCGGGCCTCGGAGGCCTCCCTCATCGCAAGCGTGAGCGATGTTCGGGCCTCCTGAGGCTCTCCATCTCACATCCCCGAGCCCATTTCGACCCCTCGAGGGCGCCTCGCACCGCTCCGCCTTGCGTATCGGACCCCTCGGGAGGCACCTCGCACGCAATGCGAAGCGGTCGGGGACCCTCCGGGGGGAGTCGATGGCGGTCACGCTTGCGTAGGCGCATGCCGGCGAGGGGAGCCCGGAGGGAGGAGGACGCGGCTTTGTTCCCATCGGACCGTACGTCCTCCTTTGCTGCGAGCGGTTCGCGATGCGAGGTGAAAGCGGGCTCCGTGTAGAAACTACTTGCTGCCCCTCACAGAGGGCTGTTACCTTCTGCCTCGGATCACGCGTAAACGAACACGCGGCAACGTCAATGCGTCTGCGCGTGTTCAGGAGGTGAGAACATGGACTCGCGACTGAAGGACTTTCTCACGGATGCGGCACTCGATCACGACCAGCTCATGGTCTTTTTGACCGATCCGCAGTCGGCCATCCAATCGGCGCAGCTCTCGGCGGACGATGAGCGGGCGCTGCGGACCGGAAACCCCGACATCATCTACGCGCGCATCCAGGGGCGGACGTACGATCCCAATGACCCGCTCTCGAGCAGCGCACAAGCCATCACGAATTACAATTACCCGTACTATCCCAACGACACGGGCGAGACCGTTTGACGAGCTGCGGACGACTCCTGCTCCGTCGTCCCACGCGGGCGGGGTCATCGAAGGACCAGCCCGCCGCCCCCGTCCGCACATAACATACTTACCTAGCACTCCAGCGCTGCACGCATCTGTCCCGTAGAGGACGAGCGTGCCAGCGCTGTCGCTTGGAATATCATCGCCATTGACTCGGTCATCGCCGGTCAGCGTCCATGAACGAGACGCCGCGGAGAGGAAAGCCTTGGATAGCAAAAAGGGTTCACTGGTCGTCGTGGGCAGTGGGATCAAGACGGTGGGTCACCTGACCCAGGAGGCGCTCGCCTGGATCAAGGCAGCGGACAAGGTCTTTTACGTGGTCTCCGACCCGGTCGCCGAAGGCGTCATTCAACGCCTCAACCCTGGGAAGTCGGAATCGCTCACCGGGCTTTACGAAGAGGGGAAGCGCCGCATGGAGACCTACGAGCAGATGATCGAGCGCATGATGGCCAGCGTCCATGCGGGCATGCGCACGTGCGCCGCCTACTACGGCCACCCTGGGGTATTTGCTTATCCCACGCACATGGCCATCAAGAGGCTTCGGAAGCAGGGGTACGAGGCGTTCATGTTGCCGGGCATCTCGGCTGAGGATTGTCTCTTCGCCGAGCTCGGTGTCGATCCGGCCACGACCGGATGCCAGAGCTACGAGGCCACGGCCTTCGTCATCAATGGCCACGTTCCGAACCCGAAGGCGGCGCTCATTCTTTGGCAGGTTGGGGTCTTCGGCCGCGGCGATTACAGCCGTTCGAACTACCAGCTCAAAGGGTTCCACTATTTCGTGGAGCATCTCGCCAAGTTTTATCCTACGGACCACAAGGTTTGTATCTACGAGTCCGCCATGTTCCCCGGCTGCAAGCCGAGGGAGGACTGGGTCGCCATTCAGGACCTGGACAAGGCGCGGCTCACCCCGGCGAGCACGCTTTACATCCCCGCCTCCGAGCGAGCGACGCCCAACCTCGAGCTCCTCAAGCTCCTCGAGAGCCTCTGACCGCGGCGAGGCAGGAAGCGATACCGTCCTGGTCTTGATGGCGTCGCGCCAAGACGCTCGGCTGTGAGCCCGGCGCGGACCCTGACGAACCGCGCCATCGTCCCTGGGCGGGAGGGTCCGGACGGGCTACGATGTTCTTGCCATGCGTTTCTCGCCGGGGGAGTCCTTCGACCGCTACGTCATCGAGTCGCTCTTGGGCGAAGGTGGCATGGGCGAGGTGTACCGCGCCGAGGACACGCGCCTGCGCCGCAAAATCGCGCTCAAGGTGCTGCGCCGCGGCGACGAGGCCGACAGCGAGACCTGGGGACGCGCGGTCGCGCGCATGCTGCGCGAGGCGCGCGCGGTCGCGGCGCTCTCGCATCCGGGCATCGTCGCCATCTACGACGTCGGCGAGCAAGAGGGCGCTCCGTTCATCGCGATGGAGCTCGTCGAAGGCCGCCCTTTGCGGGCCCTCGTCGGCGGGGACGAACCCCTCGGCACGCGCCTGCGGATCCTGCTCGAGATCGCGCGGGCCCTCTCGGCCGCGCATCAGGCGGGCCTCGTGCATCGCGACGTCAAACCCGAGAACGTCGTCGTGCGCGCCGACGGCGCCGTGAAGGTCCTCGATTTCGGAATCGCCCGCAAGCTCGCGCGCACGAGCGCCGATCCCCTCGGGCCCACGGCCGACGGCGCGCTCTCCACGATGACGGCCGAAGGCGCGCTCGTCGGCACCCCGGCGTACATGGCGCCCGAGCAGCTCCGCGGCGAAGAGATCGACGCGCGCGCCGACCAGTTCGCGTGGGGCGTCGTCGCGTATGAATTGCTCGCAGGCAAGCTCCCGTTTCGCTCGGACAGAGGCGCCGTCAGCCTCATGGCCTCGATCCTGAGCGACGAGCCGCCCCGGCTCACCAGTGTGCCCGACGGCGTCTGGCAGATCCTCGCGCGCGCCCTCGCCAAGGAGCCCGAGGACAGGTTCGCCTCGATGGACGAGGTCGCCCAGAACCTCCACGTATTCGTCACTGCGGAGGACACGCGGACCATCACGAGCCGCCGCAACGTCGTCCTCGTCTCGACCGGCGACACCCGCGCGCCCGTCGCCGCCTCGATCCCGCCCGCGAGGCCCGCGCGCAGGCCCTGGGTGATCGCGGCGTCCCTCGTCGCCCTGCTCGCGGCCGGCGGCGCCACGTTTGCCCTCCGCAAGTCTCCGACCGACGTGCAGACGCCTCCGCCTTCCTCGGCGGCCGCGCCTCCGCAGCCCGCGCCCACGGCCGTCACCGATTTGCCCATTCCGCCCACGGACAGCGCGGCGGCGCGGCTCGCATTTCGCGAAGGGCTCCAGGCGATCCGAGACGCTACGTGGGACACGGCGATTGCCGCGTTCGATCGGGCGCGCAAGGCCGATCCGGGCATGGCCGCGGCGCACCTTCGGTATGCGGCGCTCCAGACCTCGTTCGACATCAACGCGTCCCGCGAGGCGTTTCGCAAGGCGATCGGCCTCCGCGCCGCGCTCGCCGAGCGCGACCAGGCGTTCCTCGAGGCGCTCGAGCCGATGATCCAGAACGATCCCAGCGATTGCGCCACGTCGGCCCGGCGGTTCGAGGCCCTCGTGACGAAATGGCCGGGCGACGCGGAGCTCGTCTTCTGGCAGGCGCGCCAGCAGCTCAACGCCACGAAGAGCGGCGATCCCGAGGGGGTCCTCGCGCTCGCGAACCGTTGCGTCGAGCTCGACCCTCAATATGCCGACTGCTGGCAGACGAAGCAGTTTGCCCTGAAGCCCCTCGGCCGGAACGAGGAGGCGCTCATCGCGCTCGAAAAATGCATCGAGGTCTCGGCCGGCGCGGTCGATTGCTTGAACGACAAGATCAAGATCGTATCGTCGCTCGGCCAGTGTGATCTCGCGGCGGAGACGGCGCGGCGGTGGATGGCCAAGGAGCCCTCCTCGCCGAAGCCGCACCTGATGCTCGGCGGCGCGCTCTACGGCGCGGGAGAGCCCGAGGCGGCCGTCCGCGCCGCGCTCGACCAGGCCGAGCGGCGATTCCGGGCGGCGGGCCTCCTCTGGCAAGCGGAGGATCTCGTGGCCCGCCGCGCGGCTGCGTTCGGCGAGTTCGCGACCGCGGCCCGCGTCGCCGATTCGATGGCTTCCATGACCCCGCCGCTGCCGCACGAGGAGCTCATCCTGTATGGTTTGCGGACGTTTGCGCGGGTCGAGCTCGGCGACATCGAGGGAGCGGCCGCGGTCGCGGACGAGTACCTGGCGAAGAGCGCTCTCCGGGCGTCGTACTCCGAGCCCGACGGCGTCGTCGATCCCACCGTGTACATGCATTCGCTCCGGCTCCGCGCCGGCAAGGCGTCGCGCGCCGAATACGAGGCGGCGCGGTCTTCGTGGCTCGCGAAGCAAGACCTCGGAAGCGCCTTGCGGCGGAAACGGGCCTGGGAGGCGGCGTATGCCTTGCCCGCGTATTCGCCCGAGCTCGCGCGGGAGGCCCTCGCCAAGGAGGAGGAGCTCGTGCGGCTCCCCTCCGGCGAGCTCGACACCGGAGAAGCCAGCGGGTCCGGGGCGCTCGGTCACGTGCGCCTCCTCGCCGGCAGGGAAGTCGAAGCGCTTCCCTATCTGGAGAAGGCCACGCGGATCTGCCCCACGCCGGGGAACGCGCTGCGGTACGTCGAGCAGCAGGCGCGCCTCGGCTTCGCCCGCGAGGCCAAGGGCGACAAACCCGGCGCTTGCAGCGCGTATCGCGGCGTCCTTTCCCGCTGGAGCAATCCGAAGGAATCGGCCACGGCGCGCGACGTCGAGAAGCGAGCCAAGGGCCTCGGCTGTGGTTTCCTCGCGGAGGGGGGGCTCGCGGGGCCTCGTTCGCCGCGGACATCGAATCCGAACGCTGGCTGACGTTTGCGCCGCGCTGCGCGGGACGGTGGGCGCGCGCCGGCTTGCCACGTAAGATGCGCCGTCCCTTCGATCTCGTGCCGCCGCCCCTAGAGACCGCTCATGACCGCCACCCGAAGAGCCCCCGACGAGCCTACCGCCTTGGACCCCGAGCGCATCCTTCGCGACGCCACGCGGCTCCAGATCGAGCTTGCCAGGGTCTCGAGCCTCCTGCGCGAGCGCGGCGGCGAGCACGCGCGGGACCTGCCGAACGACATCGACGCCGTGGTCGCACAACTCTCCAAGTTCCGCGCGAGCCTCGACACGGATCGGCGCGAACAGGAGGGCGCGATGTCGCGCGAGGCGCAGGCCGCGCTCTTCGAGGTTGGCAAGGCGATCACCTCCTCGCTCGATCTGAAGACCGTGCTGAACCAGTGCATGGACTCCGTGATCGAATTGACGAAGGCCGAGCGTGGGTACCTCGTCCTCGCCGACCAGCAGGGCAACCTCGACGTCCAGGTCGCGCGGAACCTCGATCAGGACACGATTCGCAGCATGGAGTTTGCGTATTCGAGCTCCGTCGTCGAGGAGGTCCTGCGCAGCGACCGCAGCGTCCTCACGAGCAATGCGCAGACGGACGAGCGATTCGCGCTCCAGCGCAGCGTGGCGATGTTCCGGCTGACCAGCATCATGGCCGCGCCGCTCCGCATCCGGGGCAAGGTGATCGGCGTCCTTTACGTGGACAACCGCGCCTTCAGCGGGCAGTTTTCCCAGTCGAAGCTCGATTTGCTGGAGGCGTTCGCGGGGCAGGCCGCGATCGCGATCCACAATGCCAAGCTCTTCGGGCAAACGGACGAGGCGCTCAAGCAACGCCTCCTCGAGCTCGAAGGCCTCTACAAGGAGCTCGCCGTGGCCCGCGAGCGCGCGGAGAATGGCCTCGCGGCCGTCGAGCGCGAGATGCAGATCGGCCGCGTCCTCCAATCCGAGTTCCTCCCGCGCGAGCTGCCCTCGTTGCCCGGCTGGCAGATCGCCTCGCGCTTTTTGCCGGCACGAAAGCTCTCGGGCGATTTCTACGACGTCTTTCAGCTCGCCTCCGGCGAGGTCGCCGTCGCGATCGCCGACGTCTGCGACAAGGGCGTCGGCGCCGCGCTCTTCATGTCCCTCGTCCGCGGCCTCCTCCGCGCCTTCGCGCTCCACGCCGCCGATCCGACCGAGGCCCTCACGGCGATCACCCAGACGAACGATTACCTCGCCGAGAACCATGGCCGCACGGCCATGTTCACGACCCTCTTCTTCGGGCTCCTCGATCCGGAGAGCGGCGAGCTCTCCTATATCAATTGTGGGCACGACGCGCCGATCATCCTCAGCGCGACAGGCGAGGAGACGCGCCTCGAATCCACGGGCCCTGCGCTCGGCGCCATTCGCGACGTCGAATTCGAGACCGGCCGCGTGGTCCTTCTCCCGGGCGATTCTCTCGTTGCCTTCACGGATGGCGTGAGCGACGCGCTCGATCCGTCCGAGTGCCCGTTCAGCGAGGAGGCGTTCCTCTCGATCCTGCGCGGCGGCGCGCCCTCCGTCACGGCCATGCTCGGCGACGTCGTGGCCGCGCTCCGGAACCACATCGGCAGCGCCGCGCAGTTCGACGACATCACCCTGCTCGCGCTCCGCCGCAATCCCCCGCGCCGCGAGTTCCCGACGGGCCAGTACCGCGTGATCGAACCGATTGCGCAGGCCACGGGAAAGCGCAACCGGCGCTGATCCAGCGTTGAAAAACGCGGGCGACACAGGTAGCCTTCGGGCGTGTTCGTCGTTGGTGGGAGACGCCTCTACGGCAAGGTCGAGCAGGTAGGCAGCACCTACATCGCGACGACGTTCGCCTTCCTCCAGTTCTTTCCGCTCTTCCCCGTGCAGTCGCACATCGTCGTCGCCGAGGGCTCGGCCGACACGCACAAGGTCGTGCACATCAAGACGCACTGGAAGAGCGTGGCGACGGGGTATCTCCGCGCGTACGGCATCGCCGCGAGCCTGATCGCGCTCATCCCGGGCCTCGCCATGGCGGGCACCTCGAAGGTGCCGACGGCGTATGTCGGCGCGGGCCTCGTGGTCGTCTGCGCGGGCCTGACCACGGCGGCGTTCTCGATGATCGGCCGCCTGAGCCGCGAGGAGAAGGCGCAGCGGCTCGTCTATGCGCGTTTCCTCGGGCACCCCGTGCATCCTTCGGTGCTCGACGAGGACATGCGCGGGGCAATCGCCCAGAAGCTGCGTGATTTCCTGGAGGAGCGCGCGGCGGCCGCGATGACGGGCGTGAACTACCGCAAAGGCGGCCCCGTGAAGGCCGGCTATCGCGTGCTCGCGCTCGAGCCGTCGATGCGGGATCGCGAGTATCTCGAAGCGGCGTTCACGCTCGCCTGCATCGACGCCTCGCTCTCCGTGGGCCCGATGCGGGCCGACGCGGAGCGTGTGCACGGGGCGCTCTGGAACAAGCTGCTCGCGGAGCACCCGGACGTCCTCGAGGTCGTGCGGGACGCCGAGATCGTGCAGCGCTCGTGGGTGAGCAGCGTGCTCGGGTTCGTCCCGCTCGTGGCGGCGCTCGGCATCTGCTGCGTGATGCTTCTCCGCAACGACTCCGTCTTCAAGTGGAAGCCGAGCACGAGCGAGAAGAAGCCCGAATACGGGTTCGTGCCGGAAGAGCTTTTGCGCTGAGCGCCGCGCCGCATGCGCCTTGTGGCGCCGCGGCTCCGCGCGGTACGATCGTGGGCGTTTTCCCAAGGGAGCACCCACGCCCATGCGCTTTCTCCATTTCGCCGCGCCGTTCACATTCGCCGCCTGCCTCGCCGCGTCCGGCTGTAGCGGGGACGCCGCCTCGTCCTCGGGGTCCGGCGCCTCCTCGGCTTCTTCCTCCTCGACCGGCGGCGCGGGCGGCAGCGGCGGCGTGGGGGGCGGCTCGTCCTCGTCGACCGGCGGCGCGGGCGGCGTCGCTTGCACGGACGAGGTCTGCAACGGCATCGACGACGATTGCGACGGCGCCATCGACGAAGACGCCTCGTTGTGTTCCGGGCCCGGCGAAATCTGCGCCGCGGGCGCTTGCAAGGCTGATTGTGTTCCTCCCGGGGCAAACCCTTGCGCGGAGGGCACCGTCTGCAACGTGAGCGACAAGAACCCCGGCGCTTGCGTCGCGCCCGATTCCGGCTGTGTCGTCACCGGCCCGCTCGTCCCTTGTGGCGCCTCGACCTGCGGCCCCGGTACCACCTGCGATCCGACCACGAACACCTGCGTCGCGTCCCTGCCTTGCGCCGGCATCGCGTGCATCGGCACGGTTTGTCACGGCGTCGCTTGCCCCTGCGAGCGCCCCCCGCCCACCTGCACCGGCGCCCCGCTGGCAGAGCTCAATGTCCCGGCCTTCGTGAATGGCCTCGTCGACATCGACTTCGACCTCGCCTGCAATGCCTGGGGCGTCACCGTTCTCAGCGGACCCGATTACCTGCGCAAGGTGAACACCGCGGGGCAGGTTTCCACGGTCCAGGGCGTCACGAACCTCAACATGGGCGAGGTCGCCGCGATTCAGGGCCAGAACGGCACGTTCGGCGGCAGCGTCACCGAGGTCGGGCTCACGTACAATTGCTGTGCAAACTGTGGTTGTCAGGGCACACCCCAGGGCGTGGCTTTCTACGACCAGGCGACGAATGCCTTGCCGCTCGTCATTCCGAGCGCGAAGATCACGACCGGCAGCGGCCCCTTCCAGAGCGGCTACCTCGACACCGGCCCGCAGGGCCTCACCTGGGGCCTCACCAAGAAGCTTTACGTGGGCAACGTCGATACGGACGGCGATTTCCACACGGTCGACCTCGACAGTGGCACGAAGGGCCTCGTCGCCACCCTGCCGGCCCGCGTCTACGCCGCTTCGCCGTACGACGGTAGCCGCCTGCTCGTTGCGCTCGCCACAAAGGAGATCGTGCTGCTCGACGTGAACACCGGTACGACGACGCCCTTCGCGGCCCTCTCCGCGAACATCACGAGCCTCGCGCGCGACCCGTTCACCGGCCACGTCTACGTCTCGCTTTTTGGTGGCGAGATCCACGACCTCGATGGATCCGGCAAGGACCTCGGCCTGTTCGCGAAGGGCGCGAAGAGCGGCCGGATCGCGCTCGCGCGCGACAACTATCTTTACCACGTGAACGCCACGCCCGCCTCCGGCGCCACCATCGAGCGGTTCCCGCTCCCCGGGACCTATTGAAGTTGACACTTTGCGAGCGTTGCTCTCCAATACTCACATGAGGCGATTCACGCGTGCTTCCTTGTTGTCTCTCGGCCTCGCGATTTCGTTCGTGGGGGCTTCCGGTTGTGCGGGTGATGGCGCGAACAGCGGCGCGGGCGCGGCCGGAGGAGGAACCGGGGGGCAAGGTGGCACCGGGGGGCAAGGCGGCACCGGCGGGCAGGGCGGCGGACAAGGTGGACAAGGTGGACAAGGTGGACAAGGCGGCGCCGCTTGCACCGACGGCGAGACGCGCGCCTGTTATGACGCCGATCCGGCCACCGCCGACAAGGGCGAATGCAAGCAGGGCACGCAAACGTGCACAGGCTCGGTCTGGGGCGCGTGCACGGGCCAGGTCTTGCCTGCCTCCGAAGCGTGCGACGGTAAGGACGAGGATTGTAATGGCCAGGTCGACGACAACATCGCGGACGTGACCTGCGGGCTCGGCCAGTGCCAGGTGAAGGTTCCGGGCTGCGTGGACCAAACGGTCCCCGAATGCACGCCGCTCCCGCCCGCGACCACCGAGGCCTGCGACGGCGTCGACGACGATTGCGACGGCATGATCGACGAGGGCTGCTCCTGCGAAGACGGCGACACGCAGTCCTGTTATTCGGGCGGCGCGGGCACGCAAGGCGTCGGCATTTGCAAGTCCGGCACGCAGACGTGCGTGGGCGGCGCGTGGGGCGCTTGCGAGGGCGAGACCGTGCCCGGCGTCGAGACCTGCAACGGGGCCGACGACGATTGCGACGGGAAAACCGACGAGGATCTCGGGCAGCTCACCTGCGGCGCCGGCGCCTGCTTCGTCAGCATCGAGGCCTGCGCGGGCGGCGTGCCGCAGACGTGCTCGCCAGGCAATCCCAAGGCCGAGACGTGCAACGGCGTCGACGACGATTGCAACCTGCTCATCGACGACGGCCTCGGCACCCTCTCCTGCGGTCTCGGCGCTTGCCACACCACAGTGCAAGCGTGCATCGGCGGGCAGGCGCAGACGTGCATGCCGGGCCTCGGGTCGGCCGAGGTCTGCGACAACATCGACAACGATTGCGACGGCAACACGGACGAGGGCAACCCCGGCGGCGGCGCGGGCTGCACGACGGGGCTCTCGGGCGCCTGCGCGCAAGGGACGCAGGTCTGCACCGGCGGCACGATCCAGTGCATGCCCACGGTCCAGCCCGTGGCCGAGTCCTGCAATGGCAAGGACGATGATTGCGACGGACAAACCGACGAGCAGAACCCCGGCGGCGGGAGCGCCTGCAACACGGGGCAGCTCGGCGTCTGCGCGGCCGGCACGACGGCTTGCCAGAACGGCGCTCCCGTCTGCAATCCGAACGCTCAGCCCACCGTCGAGACCTGCGACGGGTTCGACAACAACTGCAACGGCGCGGTCGACGAGCAGAACCCCGGCGGGGGTGTGTCCTGCCAGACCGGCAAATCGGGCGTTTGCGCGACCGGTACGACGTCCTGCCAGAACGGCCAGACCACGTGCGTCCAGACAAACCAGCCGAGCCTGGAGATCTGCGACGGGCTCGACAACAACTGCAACGGCACGGTCGACGAGGGCAACCCGGGCAGCGGCGGCGTGTGCCCGACGGGCAAGCAGGGCGTCTGCGCCGCGGGCACCTACCAGTGCCAGGGCGGCGCGCTCGTCTGCGTGTCCACGACGATGGCCTCGGCCGAGACCTGCGACAACAAGGACAACGATTGCGACGGGGCCGTCGACGAGAACAACCCGGGCGGCGGCATGGCCTGCGCGACGGGCCAGCAGGGCGTCTGCAGCGCTGGCACGTCGACGTGCACGAACGGGGGCATCGTTTGCACCCCGACGACCCTGCCCTCGGCCGAGACCTGCGACAACAAGGACAACGACTGCGACGGCGTGGTCGATGAGGGCAACCCGGGCGGGGGCTCGGCCTGCGCGACGGGCCAGCCGGGCCTCTGCAGCGCGGGCACGCAGGTTTGTCAGAACGGCACGATTTCGTGTGTCGCGACGACCATGCCCACGACCGAGACCTGCGACAACAAGGACAACGACTGCGACGGCTCGGTCGACGAGAACAACCCGGGCGGCGGCGCCGCGTGCACGACGGGCCAGCAGGGCGTCTGCGGCACCGGCACGTACGTTTGTCAGGGCGGCTCGCTCTCGTGCGTGGCCACGAAGACGCCGTCGGCCGAGATCTGCGACGGGCTCGACAACGATTGCGACGGCACGGTCGACGAGGACAACCCGGGCGGCGGTGTGGCCTGCGGGACAGCGTATGCCGCGCCCTGCACGAACAACAAGACGATCTGCCAGAACGGCGTGCTCGTCTGCGGCGTCGCGAACGTCTTCGAGGAGACGTTCGCGACCGCGACGGCGGCGAATAGCTGGAACGGCTGGACGCTCGGCACCGAATGGCAGATCGGCACGGCCACGGCCTCCACGGGGCACGACGACGGGTATGGCGACCCGTCGACGGATCACACGACGACGGCCGACAACAAGCTCGCCGGCGTGGTCATCGGCGGCAACGCCAGCACCGCCTCCACGCACGCGATGTATTACCTGACGAGCCCCATCATCAACACCGCCGGCGCCGGCTCGATCGTCCTCGATTTCTGGCGGTGGCTCAACAGCGACTACTCGCCTTACATGACGAACGCCATCGAGGTCTACAACGGGTCGAGCTGGATTGTCGTCTGGCAGAGCTCCTCGACGTCCATCGAGGATGGCTCCTGGAAGAACATCGTGCACGACATCACCACGCACAAGAATGCGAACCTGCGCGTGCGCTTCGGGTTCGCGATCGGCGACACCGTGGACCTGTACACGATGTCTTCCTGGAACCTCGACGACGTCGTCGTTCGCCGCTGCCAGTGATGATTCGATCCCTCCGCGAGCCCCTCCTCCTCGGGGCCCTTTTCCTCGCGACCGCATGCACGAGCCGGGGGCCCGCGCCCGAAGTCGGGCCCTCCGCGCCGCCGCCCGCGCCGCTGCCGGTCGTCCCGAATCCGCCGTCGATCGCCCCGCCGCCGCTCGAACCCAAAAAGCCCCCGCCGCCCGCGCCGGTGGAGCCTGCGCCGCCGCCCGCGCCCCCGGAGACGAGCGCGCTGCCGACACGCGTGGACGGCATGGTCCTCGTGCCCGCGGGTCCTTTCACGATGGGCGCCGACAGCGGCGGCGAGCCCGACGAATGGCCGGCGCACACGGTGACGCTGCCGGCGTATTACCTCGACGAATTCGAGGTGACGAACGGTGACTACACGCGCTGCATCGAAGCCAAGATCTGCCCACCGCCCGAGCCGAGCAACGCGGATCGCAATGGCGTGGGCCCGGACAAACTTTTCCGGGGCCCGAAGCAGCCCGTGAGCAGCATCTCCTGGGAGAGCGCGCGCGCCTATTGCACGTTCGTGGGCAAGCGCCTCCCGCGCGAGGCCGAGCTCGAAAAAGCGGCGCGCGGCGAGAGCGGCCGGCTCTATCCTTGGGGACACTCGCCGCCCGGGCCCGAGCGCGCGGTCTTCGCGGTCAGCGTGACGGCGGATGTCGGGACACACCCCGCGGGGCGTGGTCCTTACGGGCATCACGACCTCGCCGGCAACGTCTGGGAGTGGGCCGAGGACGTCTACGACCCGTTCGCCTACCGGCGCCCCGGCGCCGCCGAGGGCCGCGGCGGCACGTGCGAGGAGACCCTCGAAGCCTACGCGGAGCTCCGGCGCAAACGAAAGCAGGGTTTTACGGGGTCGAACGAGATCCCCACCGAATGCGAGCGGGTCCTGCGCGGCGGCGGATTCAATTATCACGCGACGGGCCTGCGCTCGACGAATCGCGTCCATCATCCGCCGCGCTACCGGATGGTGATGAGTGGATTCCGGTGCGCACGGGATGCCAAGGGGTAGGGCGCGGACGGCCCGGGACATCCGCGATCGGAAGCCCGTCCCATGGTGTAGGATGGACCGGGGCCCGACGTCGCTCGGCGTTCGGGTTCCGGGACCACGTCACCATGACCGCGGAGGATCGGGGCGATCTCGAGCGCGAGCTCTTGACCCGCCTTGCCACAGGAGACCGAAAGGGCGCCGCGACGGAAGTGCTCGCGGCGTACGGGCCCGAGATCTACGCGTTCCTCGCGGCCCTGCACCGCGACGAGAGCGACGCCGAGGAGGTCTTCTCCCGCTTCGGCGAGGCGCTCTGGCAGGGCCTGCAGCGCTTCGAGGGCAAGGGCTCCTTCCGCACCTTCGCGTACGCCGTCGCGCGACGAACCTCGGTCCGCTTCCGGAGAGACGCGGCGCGTCGTCGCAAGCGCGAGGAGGAGCTCGACAGCGCCGAGATCTCGGGCGTCATGGCCGAGGTTCGCGAGCGCACGGCCGCGTACCTGCGGACGACGACGCGGAGCCGCCTCGCCACGCTCCGCGCCTCGTTGCCCGAGGAGGACCAGGTGCTGCTCATGCTGCGCGTGGACCGCAAGCTGCCCTGGGAGGAGCTCGCCGTGGTGCTGCGCGGCGAGGACGAGGCGCCCCTCTCGGCGGAGGACAAACGCCGCGAGGGGGCGAGGCTGCGCAAGAAGTTCCAGATCCTGAAGCAGCGCCTGCGCGAGATGGCTCGTCGCGAGGGTCTGCTCGACGAGGACGGGTGAGCACGATGTCGTCCCAGAGCTCCGCCAGGCTCGACCCCACGCTCGCGTCGACAGCCTCGTCGGAGGATGCGTCGGACGACTCGTTCTTGCGCGAGGTCGCGCGCATCGACGACGTGCCCGTGCCCCGCAAGCGCGAGGAGCGCGCGGGCAAACTGCTCGCGGATCGGTACGTGCTCGTCGCGCTGCTCGGCAGTGGCGGGCAAGGGGCGGTGTGGGAGGCGGAGGACACGCGCACGGGCGAGCGGGTCGCGGTGAAGGTGCTGCGCTCGATGTCGGCGACGTGCGCGGCGCGCGCGCAGCGGGAGATCGCGGCGCTGCGGCTCTTGCGTCTGCCCGGCGTGGTGCGTCTCGTCGGCGAGGGTCTGCAAGGCGACCGCCCCTTCCTCGTGACCGAGCGCATCCTGGGCCGGCCTTTCCCCGGCGTGGGCGTCCCTTGCTCCTGGGACGAGCTCGAGCCCGTGCTCGTTGGCCTCCTCGAGACGCTCGCGTGCATCCATGCCACGGGCATCGTCCATCGTGATCTCAAGCCGGACAACGTGCTCGTCGGGCCGGACAAGCGGCCTGTGGTCCTCGATTTTGGCCTCTCGTCGCCGTCCGCCACGTCGTGGGAACCGATCACGGACGCGGGGCAGATCGTCGGCACCCTCTCGTACATCGCGCCCGAGCAGTTCCGCGAGCAACGCGCCACGGCGCGCACCGATCTCTATGCCGTGGGAATCATGGTTTATCTCGCGCTCACGGGGCGTGTTCCCCACGAGAAACGCGACAAATGCGCGTTCATCCTCTCACGATTGAACGAGCCAGCGACGAGCTTGCGCACGCTCGTCCCGGGTTTGCCCGTCGACGTGGCGCTCGTGCTCGATCAGCTCGTCGCGACGAACCCCGCGGATCGGCCGCGTTCGGCCGCGGAGGTCATCCAGCGATTGAATCAGAGGGCCTGCGACACGAAGTAAGTGACCTGGCCGCTACCGGGGGTCACCGTGCCGGAGCCGACCGTGAACGTACCGCTCGGCGAGAGGTTGGCCGGCGTCGAGCCGGTTGGGATCGATTGAAGCCATTTGACCCCCGTGATGCCGCTGCTGTTCTTGAAGATGCGCAGGTGCACGTTCCCGTTGTCGTAGAGGTATCCCGAGCTCGAATCTTCCGCGAGCTCGGCCCAGGTCACCACGGCGGGGAGCGTGAACTGCTGCGAGTTGCTGTACGAGGGCGGGGTGCCGGTCCCGTCCGTGTACGAGATGTTCAGATCCTCGGTACCGAGGTATTGCAGGTTGCTTGCGTTGACGTACCAGTACTCGTAATTGGCCCTGAAACCCGTGGGGGCCGAGCTGCCGAACACGAGGATGGTACCGAACTCCGCACTGTTGTCGTAGTTGATGGTGTAGATCCGCCAGATCCCGTCACCGGGGTCGAGCTGGGCGAGCTCCGCTGAGGCGACATCCTCTTCGCCTTGAGCGGCATCGATCGCGCCGCAGCCGATCGCGAAGCTCATCATGACCATGGAGCCGAGCAACGTGACTTGATGCTTCAAGGAAACCTCCGAGCAAAAACGATGTTCGTGGGCAGGCGCCGCCCCTCGACACGGGCGGCGAGGTCGCCGATCCGAGCGAATCGAGGGGCGGCTGACGTCGTCATCGAATCAGAGGGTCTGATCCACCTTGTACGTGGTAATGCCGGTGCTGAAGCTGGTGCCCACGGCGCCCGTGTTGGTCGTGAAGGTCCCGCTCGGCGTCACGTTGGCCGGCGTCGAGGTGGGCCAGATCGTTTGATACCAGACGACCTGCGAGATGCCGCTCGAATTCGTGAAGAGGCGCAGGTTCAGGTTCCCGGACGTATAACGATAACCCGAGGTCGTATCACTCGAGATCGCAGTCCAGGTCGCGAGGGCGGGGAGATTGAACTCCTGCGTGCCGCTGTACGAGGGCGGCGTGCCGGTCCCGTCCGTGTACGAGAAATTCAGGTCCTCGGTGCCGAGATATTGCAGATTGCTGGCGTTGACGTACCAGTACTCCCTGTTCGGCCTGAAATTGCCGCTCACGTTGGAGCCGGTCACGAGGATCGTGCCGAACGGCAAGGAGTTCTCGTAGGTGACGGTATAGGAGCGCCAGTCGAGGCCGAGGTCGACCTGAGCGAGCTCCGCTTCCCTGACCTCCTCGTCCTCGAATGCGGCGTCGTTCGCGCCGCAGCCGGTCGCGACGCCCATCATGAACACGATCGTGCCGAGCAAGCTGATTTGGTGTTTCAAGAAAACCTCCGAGCAAAGACGATGTTCGCACGTACATCGTGGTCGAAATCACGGAGGCTCGTCAAGTGTGAGCGTAACCGCGCACTCGTGTACGCACTACAATCGTGTGTCCATGTAGGTGTAGGCGCGACGGTCTCCTACGAGCGTGGAAACATTTCACGCAGCGACAGCGCAGAGTGCGTTCACCGTCACCACGGCGTGGCCCGAGAGATCGGGGGCGCTGACGGCGCCGAGGTAGGTCAGCGCGTACGTTCCGCCGATGTTCGCGTCGGGGACGCTGTACGGGCCTTCGTTCTGCGTGTGCGCGCTCAGCGGGTTTGGCGTGGACGTCGGGACGCGGTCGAAAAGGTGCCACGTCTCCAGGGTGCCGCCCGCGATGCGCGTCACGACGAGCACGCCGACGCGCCGGCTTCCCTGGGTGATGTCGTAGATGCCGAGGTCGACCTGCTGCGGCTTTCTCGGTATTGCGGCGGAGATGCTGCCGGCGTCGTTCGAGGCGAGCCGGGCGCAACGGGCCTCGATGTACGCGACGCCGCAGCCCGTCGAGAGCGAAAGCCAGGCGAGGCAATCGTTCACGTTGAACTCGGGCGGCGGCGCGCCCGTGCCCCGGAGCGACAGACCCACGGGCGTGCCCAGGAACGCGCTGCTCGGGCGAATGTAAGCGGCGTAGCCAGAACCGACGGGCGCGCTCGTGTACAAAAACCAGTGCTCGTAGCGGGTGTCCCGGTCGAGCTCCGTGACCACGAGGCGACCGACCTCGAGCAGCGGCGCGCTCGGAACGCGCGGATCGCGCTGGAAAAGGATGTACTGACCTGCGCCGATGTGCCCACTGATCATGGCGAACTCTCCTCGGAAGAACGAACAAAAGGTCCCGGGCCGGACGGACGGCCCCCCAGCCATCTCCGAGAGAGTTCCCGCTGCGAACCGATGTGACGAAAAATGTTCACCGGCCGGAACGTACGGCCGGACTTCCGGGTGCAGGCGCCCCGGTCGCCGCGTCCCCTCGCGTGTTCTTCACGGTGCCGTGCGAGAATTGCAAAGGGACGGACGACCGGCGCCGTCTCCGGGTCAGGCGGCCCGGGTCACGAGGCCTTGGTGGCCTGGATGTGCTTCGCGAGCAGCGTGCGGAGCGTCGTGACGTTTTGCTTGTTCTGGTCGTGGATCTGCTGGAAGCAACGCTCGGCGTCTTGATCCCCGGCCTGGCGTGCGTCCTGGATGTATTGCTCCAGCGCCGAGTTCCCCTGAAGCAGCTCGTGCATCTCCGCGACGATGTCGTATTCGAGGTTCGAAGCACCCGTCTGCTTTTGCTGCGTCTGTGTGGCCATGCGCACTCCTTTCGCGGTCGAGGTCGGGCGAAGCAGCGCACGTGCCACGGGCCGAGCGTCCGGCCGGGCTCGTCAGGCCCGGCGGGCGCGGCGGGGCGTCACTTGCAGAGGCCGTTCTGGCAGGTCGTGGCGGCCGGGCAATCGGCGTCGCTCGCGCATTGCATGATCGTGCAGTTGCCGTTCAGGCAGAACTGGGGCGCGGGGCAGATCAAGGAGCCCGGGGTGGCGTCGTCGACCACGCCGTCGCAGTCGTTGTCGATCCCGTCGCACGTCTCGTTGCTCGGCGTGCAGCCGCTGGGCGTGCAGACACCGTTCGGCGTGCAGATCTGGCCGAGCGGGCAATCGGCGTTGATCTGGCAGGACTCCGCGACGCACGAGCCCATGATGCAGGTGCCGCCGTTCGGGCAGAGGAGCAGCCCACCGGGCGTGACCTCGTCGACCTGGCCGTCGCAATCGTCGTCGAGCCCATTGCAGTACTCGGCCTTGGGCGCGCACATGCCGCCGCACTGGCCATTGACGCAGAGGGTGCCGTCGGCGCAGAGCGTGTTCTCGTCGATCGAGCCGTTGCAATTGTCGTCGACGCCGTTGCAGGCCTCGGGCTGCGGGATGCAGCCGTTCGGGTTGACGCACGTCGCGGTCGCCGGATCACAGACGTGCCCGGCGGGGCAATCGGCGTCGGCCATGCAGCCCTGGAACGCGCACATGCCGTTGACGCAGGTGCCGCCCATCGGGCAGAGGGTCGCGCCGGGCGTGTTCTCGTCGATCAGGCCGTCGCAATCGTTGTCGTAGCCGTCGCAGAGCTCGAGCCCGGGCGTGCACACGCCGCCGCACTGGCCGTTGACGCAGGCGCTGCCGTCGGCGCAGAACGCGTTGTTGTCGGGGATGCCATTGCAATCGTCGTCGAGGCCGTTGCAGGCCTCGGGCGCCGGGACGCAGCCGCCCGGATAGCAGACGCCGACCATCGGGTTGCAGAGCTGGCCGGCGGGGCACTCGGCGTCGGTCATGCATTGCACGACCACGCAGGCGCCGGCCACGCAGGCGCCGCCGTTCGGGCAGAGGATCGCGCCGGGCGTGGGGTTGTCGACGGAGCCGTCGCAATCGTTGTCGATGCCGTCGCATTGCTCGGGGAGCGCGCTGCACACCGGGTCCGGGACACACATCCCGAACATGTCGCAGAAATGGTTGGGGGGACAGTCGCACACGAGCTGGCACACGCCGTTCGGGTCACAATACGAGTTCGGCGGGCACGCGTGGTCCTGGTCGCATTGCGCCCCGCCGCCGCACATGCCGTTCTGACAGATGCTCCCGTCGGCGCAGATGACGGGCCCGTTCGGGGTCGCGTCGATCTGGCCGTCGAGATCGTCGTCGACACCATTGCAGACCTCGGGCTGGGGGCCGTCGTTCTGCAAGACGCAAACGCCGTTCACGCAGAACTGGCCGGCGGCGCAGTCGGAGGCGACGTTACATTGCTCATTGCCGCCGATGAGGACGTGATCGATACACCCGGCGAACGGCGCGATCGCGAAGAGGGCGCCGAGGGGGAGGAGGGCCTTGAGGAAGGAAGCGCGAAAGTTTTTCATGGCGTGATCGTCTCTCTCGTGGATGGAGGGGCGCGCGCGGCCGTTCGTCCCCGCAAAGGACGCTCGGCGCGGCTGTCCGTGTCTTCGTCTGCCTTCGTGGCCGGCGGTCAGCCGATCCGTGAGGAAATGTTAAGGGCTCGTGGGGCAGGCTTTCCGGACGCGATCGGCGAGGGGCGAGCCAGGGCTTTCCGAAAGGAATCGGGCGGCCTCGGCGCGGGCTTCGGAGACCCGGCCGAGTTTGCAGAGCGCGAGCACGCGCGCCGCGGTGCGCTCGGCGCGGAGCGATTGCCCTTCCGCGCTCGCCGAATTCTCGTCGAGCAAACGCAAAGCTTGCTCCGGATCGCCGCCCTGCATGGCGCCGTGCACGGCGCGAAGGCGGCGCGTTTCCGCGAGCAGCGGGTCCGTGGGCGCGGGGGGAGGCTCGCTCGTGGCGACGGTCGGCGCCGGACGCTTGGCCGGAGCATTCACCGACGGCGTATTCTGAAGCACGGGCGCCGGGGGAGCCGGCGGGTCGTTCGTCGGGGCAACCACCGGCGGCGGCGCTTCCACCGGCATCTGCGCGGGCGGGGGTTGTCCCCGCTCCGCAGGTGCTTCGAGATGCGTCGCTGCCGGAGGCGTCTCCATGTGCGTCGCCGTCGGCCCGAGGATCGCCACGGCGGAGGCGGCGCCACCCACGAGGACGGCGAGCATTCCTTTCCACGCCAGGCCGCCGAGGGAAAACACCGCGCCGGCCTTGGCTGCGGACGCGATCTTCGTCGCGGAGGCGGCCTCGCCGAGCTTTGCCGTCGCGGCGTCGGCGACACGCTCTCCCCCGACCGAAGCCGCTCCACCTGCGGCAATGGCGGCCGCGAGCGCGCGGCGCACGCGGGCGCGGTCTTCGGGCGAGGGATCGTCTCCGTCACGCCCTGCAAGAAGGATGGCCCGCGCTTCGGGGCCGAGCTCGCTCATCGGAGCCTCCACGTATCGCGCGCCCGCTCCCGGGCGACCGCTTGCTCGAAATCACGCCGCGCCGCCCGCAGCCGCGCATAAATGGTGTTCACGTTTTCCCCGAGCGCGTCCGCGATCTCGGGCGCGGTCATCTGCTCGAGCTCGGCCAGCACGAGCACGGTGCGCTTGTCGAATTCGAGCTCGTCGAGCAGCTTGTGCAAAAGGCGCGCGCCTTCGAGCCGCACCGTATGCTCGTGCGGGCCCTCGGCGCGCTCGTCCGGCACCGAATCGACGTCGACGGCCTCGGCCTTCCCGCAGGCGTGCGGGCTCTTTCGCCGGAGCGTGCGCCGGTGATCACGCGCGACGCGGGTGACGATGGAGCAGATCCACGTCTTCAGCGAGGAGCGCCCCTCGAACTGGCCGAGGCGGCGATAGACGACGAGGAAGACCTCCTGGACGGCGTCGTCGACGAGCGCGTCGGGAACGCCGAGGCGGCGGACGTTGCGGAAGACGAGGTCGAAATGCTCTTCGTAGACGGACTCGAAAGGCGGCACGGACACCGCCTCGCCGCCACCCGAGCGCGCCGCGGCCGTGGGCTCGGGGGCGAGCGGCGAGGGGAGGGTGGCCTGGAAGGAAGCGGAAGGAGGCAAGCTTGTCCTTGGTGGCCAGCGCCTTCGGGTTCCGTGATCAAAAATCTCAGAACCGGACCTCGATGCCGAGCTCGGCCCGCCCGAGGACAGGCGAGGCGCGGTGCACGGCGCCGAGGCCCGAGACGGCGAGCTCCGGGTGGACGACGGGGACGCCGGCGCCAAGGCCCGCGACGAGGGCGACGGGGCGCGCGAACGTCCAGGTGAAACGTCCTCCCGCGGAGACGGCGAGCCAGGCGGCGGCGCCCTGGCCCGGGGAAGAGATGCCGGCGCTCGTGCTCTGGATGCGGCCGGCTTCGAAGGAGACGCAGGGGCCGAGCTCGAAGGGGGGACGCCGGAGGAAGGCGGCGCAGGCGCCGACATGGGCGAGGGTGAGGTCGATGTCGCCGGTGGCGGTGTCGAGGTTGGGGAAGGGAAAGGTGCGTGTCGGGAGGAAGGAGATGCCGGCTTCGAGGCGGTAACGGCCGACGAAGAGGGAGAGGGCGGCGCCGAAGCCGACGGTGGGCGCGGGGAAGGCGCCGACGTCGGCGAGGGCGCGCACGGAGAGGGCCATCGGCGGCGGTGGCGGTTGTGGGGATACCGACAGAGGGACCTTCGAAGGCGATACGCGTATCGGTTCGGGTCGTGGGGGGGAGGGCTGGAACCGATACGCGCTTCGGTTTGGGTCGTGGGGGGGAGGGCTCGGACCGATACGCGTATCGGTTGGGGTCGTGGCGGGAGGGCTCGGACCGATACGCGTATCGGTTGGGGTCGTGGCGGGAGGGCTCGGGGTGATGTGCGCTTCGGTTCGCGTCGTGGGGGGGACCTCCGGCGGCGGTTCGGCGATCACGTCGGGATCGATCATCATGGCGATGATCAGGGCCGCGGCCTCACCGAGGGCGGCGCACGTGGTGGCCTCGACCTCACGCGTGCGTGGTCCCTCTTCGCCCCGTGTCTCCAGACGAACCCGATACCGCCCCGCGTCGCGCTTCACCTCGGCCGTCACGTCGAGCGGCTCCGTCTGCGCGCCTCGCCCCCCGAGAAGCCGATCGACCTCGGCCGAGATCGCCTCGGCCGTGGGACACCCCTCCGGGGCGGACCATCGCAGACGCACCCCGCTCGACGCGTGCGCATCGGCGGCGAGGCCGAGCGACGCGAGGAGGGCGACGATCAAGGAGGGGGCCCGGGCCCGAAGCATGGGGTCACTTATGTCATCATGCCCCGCGGATGAGCCGGCCGAAAACGAGCAGCACGCGCGCTGCACGCCCTTCCCCCACGGGCCTGCCCTCCCGCGAAGTCCTGCTCCGGGATCTCGGCCGCGCGCCCGACGAGCGCCCCGTCTTTTCCTTGCCTTCGCCCCTCCTCCCCTGGCTCGCCCTCCTTCTCGGCGTCGCCGTCGCGCTCCTCGCGCCCGGGCTCACGCGCGAGGGACCTTGGGGCGTCACGCTCTGGGCTGCCCTCGTCCTCGCGATCCTCGTCATCGTGCTCTTTCCGCGCAAGCTCATCGTCGGCGAGGATGGGCTCCTGCTCGTCTGGGTCGGCGCGCGCTTCATCCCCTATCGGGACATCGCCTACGTCGAGACCTCCGACGGGTTCTACTTTCGCAACCCCGGCATCAACATCGCCCTTCGCTCGGGCCACGCCGTCGATTTCGCGACCAGCGTCTTCAAGGATCGCTGGGCCGAGCGTGACGCGCTCCTCAGCTTGATCCGCGTCACCATCGAGGCCGCGAGCGCGCGCCGCCCCGCCCGCGCGCCCGAGGCCCTCGGCCGCGGCGGCAGGCCCTACGACGCCTGGGCGCGCGCGCTTCGGGCGATCGGCTCCGGCGCCCACGAAGGCATGCGCACCTCGCCCATCCCCGCCGACGAGCTGCTCCGCATCGCCGAGAGCCCGAGCGCGCCGACCGTCGATCGCGCCGCCGCGTTCGTCGCGCTCGCATCCTCGCAGGACGACGAGAACTTGCGCCGCTTGCGCATCGCCGTCGACCTCACGGCCGCGCCCGACACCAAGGCCACGCTGCAAGCGGCGCTCGAGGCCAAGGGCGACGAGGCTTCGAGCGCCGAGGTCCTCGCGTTCGCCGAGGCCCGGACGACGCGGCCCTGATCCCGCGATCCATCGGCGTCGGAAACCGGGCGAACCCCTCCCGAGGGCCCCCGCCTTCCTTCATGATGCCCCGCATGCCCCTGCGCCGCATGCGTCCTTCGGTGCTTGCCCTCGCGAGCGCCGCCGCCCTCCTCGTTGCTTGCTCCGATCCTGCCGAGCTCCCGGTCCCGCCCGCGCCTTATGCGCCGCCTCCGAGCTCGGCCGTCGTCGAGGAGGGATCCGTGCGCATTCGCCGCGACGTCTTCCTCGTCCCCGGCGTCACGCCGCCGCCGAACCCCGTCACCGGCAGCGCGACGCCCGCCGAATACAACGCCGTCCGCGTCGTTCGGTACCGCGTCGACGCCGATCCGCCGGCTCCTGCCCGCGCGGTCGCCGTCCTCATGCCTGGCTTCCTTGGCGGCGCGAATAGCTACGATCCGATGGCGCGCGCCATCGTTCGCCGATCCAAGGAGGGCGAGGCCTTCGAGGCCTGGGCCATCGATCGACGCTCGAACCTGCTCGAGGATCACCACGGCCTCGACGTCGCCGAGTTCCGCAAGGACCCCGAGATCGCGAAGCGTTACTACTTCGAGGAGGAGCCTGCCGAGGGCAAGACGTTCCCGGGCTTCCTCGATCAAACCGCGGTCGATTACGCCTCCGAGTGGGGCCTCGACACCACGATCGGCGACCTCCGCCGCGTCGTCGACATCGTCGCGCCCGAGGAGCGCAAGGCGCGCGTCTTCCTCGTCGGCCACTCGCTCGGCGCCACGATCGCCGAGGAGTACGCGGCCTGGGATTTCGACGGCAAACCCGGCTACGGCGAGCTCGCGGGCCTCGTCCTCGTCGACGGCGTCGCGCGGCAAGAGGGCGCCGCGGCTCCGACGATCACCGAGGAAGACTACCTGAAAGGTTCGTCCCAGAACGTCGACGCCTACCTCACTCCGGGCCTCGAAACGATCCGCAAGACCACGCGCTACATCGCGCTCCCTTTGCTCGGCCTCAAGGTCTACCCCGTCGCCGCGATCGCCGGCATGCGCGCGCTCTGGTCGCCGACCGCGATCACCGAGGATCCCTACCGCGATAGCGCCTTCCTCACGCTCCTCTCGCTCACCGACGTTCCGCGCATGACGAATCGCGCGGCCATGGGGTTTGCGATGGACGATGCCTCGAACGGCGTCTCCTTCGCGGCCGTCTCCTGCGGCGCGAGCAAGGGCGGCGCGCTCGCCGAGTACGACAGCCTCTTCGGCACCAAGCTCGTCCAGCCCTCCGATCCTACGGCCACGTACGATTGGGTGGAGTACGACGCCACGAACCCCCGCGAGCACACCTCGCTGGAAGACATTTCGCGCTCCTGGTTCGAGGGCCCCTCGCTCGACTTCGGCGAGTGGTACTTCCCGGCGCGCCTCTCGCTCGACGCCCAGGCCGCGGCCACGCTCGTCCTGAAAGACACCGACTGGCCCCGTGCAAACCACGGACTACGCGCGATTCACGGCGCTTCCATGGACCTCCCGATCTTCGCCGCCGTCGCGGGCCTCGTCGGCGACACCGCCGCCCTCGACCCGCTGCGCGCTCTCGTTCAGAACGTTCCCATCGGACCGGGCCGGCCCCTCGCGGGCAAACCCCGCACGGAATCCGACGCGTTCGTCGTGCTCGACATCGTCGACCTCACGCACATCGATCCCCTGGCTGGAACCGACGACGGTCAGGGCGACGTCACCAAATGGTACGACTCGCTCACCACGTGGATGACCACGAACAGCCCCGCAGGCGGCGTGGTCCTCGCTCCATCGGCCCCGTGATCATGCCTTTTTTCGCAACACCCCGAAGGCTTTCGGTCTGGTTTTCCCTCGCCGCCACGCTTCTCGTGCTCTTGCTCTTCGGCTGTTCGAAGAAGGAGGAGGGCGGCCCTCCCGCGGGCGGCAAGGGGAAGATGGCGTTCCCCGTCGAGCTCGCGCCCGTCTCCGGCGAGCGCGTCGAGTACACCGTCACCGCGGTCGGCACCGTCGACGCGTACGAGCGTGTGCAGGTCACGGCGCGCGTGTCCGGCGTGATCGAGCACGTGCGGTTCGCCGAGGGCGACGTCGTCAAGAAGGGCCAGGTCCTTGTCGAGATCGACCCGGCGCGCTTCAACCTTGCCGTCCGCAGCGCCAAGGCCACGCTCGAGCGCGCGCAGGCATCCGCGGCCGAGGCCCAGCAGAACCTCGAACGCCGCGAAAAAGCGGGCGCCGACGGCGCGGGCGTCTTCTCGAAGGAAGACGTCGATGGCTGGCGGACGCGCGCGCGCACGGGCGCGGCGCAGGTCGCCGAGGCCCGCGCCGCGCTCGACGAGGCGAACCTGAACCTGCGTGACGCGTACGTGCGAGCGCCCATCGAGGGCAAGATGCAGACGCGTACGGTCCAGACCGGCCAGTTCGTCCAGCCCGGCACGGTGCTCGGCACGGTTCTTCGCCGCGATCCCTTGCTGCTTCGTTTCCCGGTCCCCGAGGCCGACGCGCCGCGCCTCTCGACCGGCATGAACGTCTCCTTCAAGGTCACGGGCATCGAGCACGACTTCACCGCGAAGATCACGCTCGTCGCGGACGCCGCGGATCCCGCGACGCGTATGGTTCCGATCGTCGCCGAGGTCGCCGACGAGAAAAAGGACACGCTCCGGCCCGGCGCGTTCGCCGACGTCACGGTGCGCGTCGGCGCGACGGAGAACTCGCCCGTCATCCCGCAGACCGCGATTCGTCCGAGCGAGAAGGGATTTCTGGCGTTCGTTGTGGAGAACAACGTTTCGCAGGAGCGTGTGCTCACGCTCGGCATGCGCACGGCCGACGGGCGTGTCGAGGTCCGCAAAGGGTTGAAGCCCGGCGAGATGCTCGTCGTGCGTGGGGCCGAACCTCTGCGTGACGGCACCACGGTGCGCGTCGCGCCGCTGGGGCAAGGGCCTGGGAAAGGACCGCCCGGGGCGTCCAGCGCGGCCGCTCCGCCGGCCACCACGAGCGCGCCTTCCGAAGGCATCGGCGCGCCTTCGAAGGGAGGGAGCGCGCCATGAGCCTGACCGAAGCGTGCCTGCGCAAGCCCGTCCTTGCGTGGATGATGATGCTCGCGACGATTGTCTTCGGCATCGTCGCCGCGACGCGCATCGGCATCAGCCAGTTCCCCGACGTCGACTTCCCGACCATCAACGTCAACGTCTCCTGGGAAGGCGCCGCGCCCGAGGCCGTCGAGCACGACATCGTCGAGCAGATCGAGGAAGCCGTCGTCCAGGTCGAGGGCGTCAAATCCCTCACCTCCTCGTCCCGCCAGGGCGGCGCCTCGATCACGGTCGAGCTCGACCTCTCGCGCGACGTCGACTCCGCGCTCCAGGACGTGCAGGCCAAGGTCTCGCAGGCCCAGTCGCGCCTGCCGCGTGACATCGACCCGCCCGTCATCTCCAAGTCGAACCCCGAGGACCAGCCCATCATGTGGATTGGTCTGTCGGGTCCGTACTCGCCCCAGACCCTCTCTGACTACGCGCGTTACCGCGTCAAGGAGAAGCTCCAGACCGTGCCGGGGATCGGCGAGGTCATGCTGGGCGGCTACCTCGAGCGCAACGTCCGCGTCTGGTTCGACGCCGACAAACTCGCGGCCAAATCGCTCACCGTCACGGACGTGATCGCGGCGCTGCGACGCGAGCACGTGGAGCTGCCGGCGGGGCGCCTGGAGACCACGGGCCGCGAGGTCAACGTGCGCGTGCTCGGCGAGGCGCTCGACCTCGACACGCTCCGCCGCATCGTCGTGCGCGAGCAGGCGGGCGTCCCGACGTACATCGAGGACGTCGCGATCATCGAGGACGGCTTCGAGGACATGCGGCGCATGTCGCGTGTGAACGGCCAGCCCGCGCAGGGCATGGGCATCAAGAAGCAGCGCGGCTCGAACGCCGTCGCCGTCGCGAACGGCGTGAAGGGCATGCTCGACGAGATCCGGAAGACCTTGCCCGAGGGCATGGAGCTCCAGATCAACTTCGACTCGACGCGCTTCATCGAGCAGTCCGTCCACGAGATCGAGCTCGAGCTCATCCTCGCGGTCGCGCTCACGGCCCTCGTCTGCTGGCTCTTCCTCGGCTCGCTCTCCAGCACGCTCAACGTGATCCTGGCGATCCCGATGAGCCTGCTCGGGACGATCGCGGCGATCTACTTCCTCGGCTTCACGCTGAACACTTTTACGTTGCTCGGCCTCTCGCTCGCCGTTGGCATCGTCGTCGACGACGCGATCATGGTGCTCGAGAACATCTTCCGGCACGCCGAGCAGGGCAAGGATCGCGTGCGTGCCGCGCGCGAGGGCACGGCCGAGATCACGTTCGCCGCGCTCGCCGCCACGGTCGCCGTCATCGCGATCTTCATCCCCGTCATCTTCATGGAAGGCGTGATGGGGCGCTTCTTCCTCCAGTTCGGCGTGACGCTCTGCATCGCCGTGGCCCTCTCGTACGTCGAGGCCATCACGCTCGCGCCCGCGCGCTGCGCGCAGCTCCTCACGACCTCGCGCGAGGGCCGCAGCAAGATCGGCATCTTCGTCGATCACGCCTTCGACAAACTCTCCGCCGGCTACGGCTGGCTCCTCGCGCGGGGCCTCAAGGTCCCCTCGCTCGTGCTCGTCGCCTCCATCGGCCTCTTCGTGGGCGCGGTCTTCGCGTTCCAGGCGCTCCCCGGCGAGTTCGTCCCCTCGCAGGATCAGAGCCGCCTCATGGTCCGGCTCACGACCGCGGTCGGCTCCGACATCCGCGAGACGGACAAGATCGTGACGAAGGCCGAGGCCATCGTGAACAACGCGCCCGAGGTGCAGCGCACGCTCGTGGTCGTCGGCGGCTTCGGCACGGGCGCCGTGAACAGCGGCATGATCTTCGTGACGCTCAAGCCTCGGAACGAGCGCAAGGCCACGCAGAACGAGTTCGCCGCCGTCCTGCGCAAGGAGCTCAACGGAATCCCGGGCGTACGCGCCATCGTGCAGGACCTCTCGCAGTCGGGCTTCACCGCGTCGCGTGGCTTCCCCGTGGAGTTCTCGATCCGCGGTCCCGAGTGGGGTGAGCTCGTTTCGCACAGCGAGCGCATCAAGGCCGAGCTCCAGGCGGCAGGCCTCGTCGTCGACCTCGACTCCGACTACCAGCTCGGCATGCCCGAGCTACGGATCGTGCCCGACCGCGCGCGCGCCGCGGATCTCGGCATCTCGGTCGAGGAGATCGCGACGACCCTGAACGCGCTCGTCGGCGGCACGCGCGTGGGCAAGTACAGCGCGGGCGGGCGACGTGTCGACGTGCGCATGCGCCTGCTCGCCGATCAGCGCTCGCGGCCCGAGGATCTCTCGCGCCTCAAGGTCCGCGCGAAAAGCGGAGAGCTCGTGCCGCTCTCCACGCTCGTGAAGTACGAGGAGCAGCCTGCGCTCCAGGCGATCACGCGTCGGGATCGCGAACGCGCGATCACCCTCTTCGGCAACGTCGCGCCGGGCAAGTCGCAGAGCGAGGCCCTCGCGCTCGTGGAGAAGCTCGGCAAGGACGTACCGACTGGCTACCACGTGGTGCTCGGCGGCGCGTCGGTCGCCTTCCGCGAGTCCATGGGTGGCCTCGTCTTCGCGTTGATCCTCGGGATCATCGTCGCGTACATGGTCCTCGCGTCGCAGTTCAACTCGTTCCTGCACCCGGTGACCGTGTTGACGATCCTCCCGCTGTCCGTCGCGGGCGCTGCGTTTGCGCTGCTCCTCATGAAGCAGACGCTCAACATCTTCAGCATGATCGGGATCGTCCTCTTGATGGGGATCGTGAAGAAGAACTCGATCATCCTGGTCGATTACGCGACGGAGCTCCGAAACCACGGCAAGAACGCGCTCGACGCGATGCTCGAAGCGGGCCCGGTTCGTCTCCGGCCCATCCTGATGACATCCATCGCGACCCTGATGGCGGCCGTGCCTTCGGCGCTCGCGCTCGGCGAAGGCAGCGAGGTGCGCGCGCCCATGGCGATCGCGGTCATCGGCGGCCTCGTGATCTCCACGGGCCTGAGCCTCCTCGTGGTGCCGGCGTTTTACGTCGTCGCCGATCGCATCGCGGCGCGCCTCGCGCGCGTCCGTCGCACGTCTTCGCCACCGCTCGCCGAACCGGTCCCGCCTCCGCCTCACGCTTGACGCGACGGGTCTCGGGTGGAAACTCCACCGACCAACTCGTGCTTGCGCCCTCCCGTCCCGGCAGAAAAATCGATCGAAGCTGTTGCCGTTTGGGAGGCTCGGCTTTAGGTGCGCCGCGAGGACTTCATGCTGCAAAGAGTATTCCGCAGCCTGGACGGTGGGGGGTTCGCCTCGGGCGACACGAACGTGCACAAACCGTTACGCAGAAGGGTTGCTTCTTCTGCACATCGTGTAGGATTGGCGCATGCCGACTGCTGGGGGCCGAGGGTGTCACGCTGCCGCGATCCAAAAGACGATCGCGCCGCGCACACTCGGTGCCGGGGCAAACACGGCGCTCCCTTCGCGCCTTCCCCCTCTTCACGACCCACCGGCAACAATCTTCTCTTGCTCCCAGGGCAGGGTTCCCTGGAAAATCTGAAAAATCGGCTTTCGGGAGATGAACGATGAGCGCCAAGAACCGACCTCACGCCCCGGCCGTCGCTGTTGCTCCTCGCGAAGCGGCGTTTCAGGATGCAGTGGTCCTCGTTCGTGAACCCTTCGTCATCGACCGGACGGTGGCCATGCAGGCCATCCGCTACACGAAGGAGCTCCTGTCCGGCTCTTTCGCGCCGAACGCACAACGTGAGTCCGTGCCATCCTCCAACCCGTCGACCTCGAGGCGACGGACTGCGAGCGGCCGCTAGAACTTCCAAAGCGGTCCGCGCGTCGACGTAGCGCTGGGACCGAATGTACATCCTCCACCTGTCGGATCTTCACGTCACGGAGCCCGGGCAAACGCTCGACGACGTGTGGATGCACCCGGCGCAAGCGCTGGGCACGCTGCACCCGGCCCCCTTCGACTTCGTCGTCGTCAGCGGCGATCTCACGCAACGCGGGAGCGCCGCGGAGTACGACGAGCTGCTCGAGTTCGCGGAGCACCGCGTCCTGCCGCTCGTCGTGAACCGCGAGCGCGCGCGTGTCGTGTTCGTTCCGGGCAACCACGACGTCGACTGGGGCGCCGACATCGGCGAGCCCGTGCGCGTCACCTCGCTGCGTACCGCGCACGACTTCGACCTCCTCGAGCAGGAGATGCAGCGGCTCAAGCGCTCGCCGGATCTCTCGGATCTGCGCATCGACGTGGGCCGCTACGGACACCTCGACCTCGTCAAGCTGCGGGCGGGCGCGGAGTACAACAAGCGCTTCGCGAACGTCCAGCGATTCTTCGACCGCTTCTACGGCGAGTCCTTGGATGGACGCGGCCGCGCCTTCGATCTCCTCGACCCCAACGAACGCGAGCACTGGTCGGCGCACGTCTTCCCCCAGGAGAAGGTCGCGTTCTTCGGCTTCAACTCCTGCCACCGGAACGACAAGTACTGGACCGGTGCCTGCATCTCCACGCGCGCCGTCTCCGCCGCGCGCGACTTCGCGAACGGCCTCGATCGGGACACGCTGCGCGTCGCCGTCTGGCACCATGGCTTCACCAGTGAACGCGGGCGTCCCGATTACCTTACGCTGCAGGACGTCGGCACCCTCTACGCCGCGGGCTTCCGCATCGGCTTTCACGGCCACACGCACCAGGAGAGCTCGAAGCTCGTCGAGCTCTTCAAGAGCCGCTTCGTCATCATCTCCACGGGATCGCTCGGCTCGGCCGCGCACGAGCGGCCCGGCGCCGTGGGCAACCAGTTCTCGGTCGTGCGGCTCAGCCCGAGCACGGTCAGTGTCGAAGTGTACGAGCGCGACGGCGAGGCCGGCGAGTACGCGCTCGAGCCGAAGCGCAAGTACTTCGAGGTGAACTGGGAGCCCGTCGCGCAGGCCGAGCGCTTCGTGAAGGCCCGCGAGCACACGCGGATCTGGAGCGTCGGGGACGATGGCATCGCGCTCGTCGAGGTGGAGCTGCGCGACTTCGTGGCGCCCGTCGAGACGCCGATCGCCGTGCTCGAACCGCCCTACAACAACGTCCAGGCCGAGCCACGCGCGACCACGTGGCGCGGCCGCCGCGAGGTGAAGGAAGAGCCGCTCGGCGGCGGGCGCGTGCGCTTCATGCTGCAGGGCGCGGACAAGACCGAGCGGTACCTCACGTGGAGCTACCATCTCTCGAACGCGGTCGCGCTCACGCAGGCCGAGCTGAACCTGCTGGAAAAACGTGATCGTTGGTACCCCAACTTGATCGACGGCTACGACGTCCGCTCGCACGTCGTCCGCTTCGAGTCCGACCACCTCACGCTGGCGCTCGTGTTCGCGGAGAGCTCGGGCGCGACGATCGAGGACGCGTATCCCATGGTCGAGCGCTGCTACGAGCAGTTCGGCGAACCGCGCTGGGAGCCCGTCGAGTTCGAGCAGGAGCGGTGCCGCTCGCACTTCATCGTGGGCAAGACGCACGTGGAGCTCAAGATCCCGGGGCCGATCGTGGGCTACCGGTACTCGCTCGCGTATCGCCCGGGCGGCGCCGGTAAGGAGTACCCCGAGGCCGCGAAGTGGACCGCGCGCGCACTGCTCGAGCGCTGCTGCGGCAAGCCGATGTCGAACCACTCGCTCTCGGCGAAGCTCACGGAGGCCGTCGGCAACTCCATCTACAAGATCGCCACGGCCTCGCCGTGGGGCGTGCAGACCGCGCCGATCGTGCGGAGCGGGCTGCTCTCGGAGCGCGGATCGTGGATGGGCATGATCTGGGACGCGAACCTGCGCGTCCTTTGCCCGGCGTTCGGCCAGTTCTGGCCGCAGTCCTGGGCGGCGCGCTTCACCTGCGGCAGCGGCGTCGCGGGCCACGCTTTCCGCTTCAACATCGCCGCGGCCTGGCATCGCGACGCGCACGCGACGACGAGCATCATCTACCAGCCGAGCCCGGACCATCACCGCCTCTTCGCGCGGCACTACCGCTGGATCCTGTGCTTCCCGCTGCGGCTCGCGCCGGAAGAGGAGTCGTCGCTCGGCGTCGTTTGTCTCGCGAGCGAGGAGGAGAACACCCAGGTCGAGCGCGCGCTCGGCCACCTCGCCCGCGCGATCTGCACCGAGACGATGGATCCCGAGGCCACGAAGCTCCGCCTGATGCTCCAGACCGTCATCAACGCCGTGTTCTGGACGTGCGTGACCGATCCGAACCACGGACTCAGCGAGAGCGAGGGGCGCTACGCGCGCCACGTGCTCAACGCGCTTCTCTCGTCCGCGACCGACTAACCCACGAGCAGCAGGTACCCGATCGCCACGACCATCGAGACGATCGTGACGGGCAAACCTGCGCGGAGGTACGTGACGAATCCGATCTCGTCCTCCGCGTGCGCGGCCTCGACGACGATGATGTTCGCGACGGAGCCGAGCAGCGTGAGGTTTCCGGCGAGCGTCGTGGCCATCGCCGTCACGGTCCAGGCGAGCGTCGGATCGGGCAGCGTGCGGATCATCGGCTCGGCGAGCAGGATGAAGGGCACGTTGCTCACGACCTGACAGCCGAGCGTGAACATCGCGGAGAGCGCGGCCATGGCGGCGCCACGACCTTCCGGGATGAACGGGCGCGCCGCGGCGAGCGTCTCGTCGACGAGGCCCGTGCGCTGGAACGCGGCGGCCACGATGAAGAGCGCGCCGAAGAAGACGAGCACGGTCCACGTCACGCCCGAGAAGAGCGACGCGGGATCACGCCTTCGAAGGACGAGGAGCGCCGCCGCGCCCGTGAGCGCGGCGAACGCGAGGTTCGCGCCGGCGAGGAAGGCGATCGAGACGCCGAGGATCACGACGAGCGCCATCATGAGCTCGCTGCGGGATCGCGGGGCGACGGTTACGTCCGCGTCAATCTGCGCGGCGCTCGTGGGCCGCAGGCGCTTGCGGAAGAGCAAGTGCAGCGTCGCCGCCGTCACCAAGAGCGCGAGAAACCCGGCCGGCCCTCCACGAAGCAAATAGCTCCGGTACGACAGACCCGACAGGTGCGCGACGAGCATGTTCTGCGGGTTTCCCGCGAGCGTCATCGCGCTGCCGGCGTTCGCTCCCATCGCCAGCGCGAGCAGATACGGCACGCGTGGCAGGCCTGCCTTCCGCGCCGTCGCGTCCACCACGGGCGCGAAGAGCACGCAGACCGGATCGTTCACCAGCACGGCCGAGAGCAGGCCCGAGGCGATCGTCGTGCCGTAGAGAAGGCCCACCGGCGAGGGTTTCCGCTCGAGCAGGAACGACGCGGCCCTCTCGAAGAACCCGGCCTCTGCGAGCGCGGCCGAGAGCAGCATCATCCCGAGCAAAAGCCCGATCGTGTTCGGCTCGACCGCGGCAAATGCGGTCTTGGCGTCGATGCCCCAGCGCGGCTCGATCGAGGCGAGCACGACCATCATGCACGCGCCTGCGAGCGCGCCGGCGGGCCTTCCGATCGGCAGGAGCGACAGGCGCCGAAAGGCGATCAGCACGTAGGTCGCAATGAACACGACGAGCGTCGGCAGGTGGCTCATGCGGGGGCTTCTTCGGGGCTTCTTCCTGACGGGAGAGGGGGCGCGGCCGTCACGGGGTCGGTGTCGGCGTCGAGAGTGTGCTCCGAAGCAGAGCGTGACGGCTCGGCAGCGGAAAAAAGCGGTCGAGCAGCGGTTTCGGGTTTGTCTTTCTGGAATCTTTGCGAGGGGCGTGCGGGCGCCCCCGACCTTGTCACACCCCGGGCCTTACGCTACGTAAGACGTCCCCGGAGATCCCGAGGTCCTGGGAGCGCCCAGGAGATGCTATACACGTCCACGTAAACGCAGAGGAGAGCGAGATGTACGTCCCCGACATGGTGATACGGCCTCGACTCGAGATTCTAGCGAAGGCCCCGGTGCCGACGCAGACGGGCTTGTTCGAGATGATCGTGTTCCGGTACGGTGAGCAGACCGCCGAGAGCGGGCTCTCTCCGGACCATGTGGCGCTGGTGATGGGCGATGTGCGTGGACGGTCGTCCGTCCTCGTCCGGGTGCACTCGGAGTGCCTGACGAGCGAGGTCTTCGGCTCGCTGAAATGCGATTGCCGTGGTCAGCTCGAGGCGGCGCAGGCCGAGATCGCGCGGCGGGGGCAGGGCGTCGTCGTGTACCTGCGCCAGGAAGGCCGGGGCATCGGCCTCTCGAACAAGATCCGCGCGTACGACCTGCAAGCGCGGGGGCACGACACCGTGGACGCGAATCGGCTGCTCGGGCTTCCGGACGACGCGCGTGATTACGCGCCGGCCGCGGCGATGCTGGAGCACCTCGGCGTGGCCTCGATCCAGCTCATGACGAACAACCCGCTCAAGGTGCAGGCGCTCCGGCAGCTCGGGACGCGGGTCGAGGCGCGCGAGCCCTCGATTGTAGAGACGAACCCGTTCAGCCAGGGGTATCTGGAGGCGAAGCGGGTGCGAATGGGGCACTCGCTGCCGCCGCTGGATGCGGCGCTCCTCGCCCCCGCCGACAACATCGACGCCGAGTGACGCTCAGCCGCCCGACTTCTTGGTCGAGCCCGCCTTGAGCCGCGCTTTGAGCCTCGAAGCGTAGCCCTCTTTGTTCTCCTGCTTCACCCGGGCGATGGCCAGCGCATCGTCGGGCACGTCGCGCGTGATCGTCGTGCCCGTGGCCACGTAGGCGCCCACGCCGATCCGCACCGGCGCGATGATCTGCGAATCGCTGCCGATGAACGCGCCCGCGCCGATCTCGGTGCGGTGCTTCTTGAACCCGTCGTAATTGCAGAAAATGGTCCCCGCGCCGATGTTCGCGCCTTCGCCGATGTCGCCGTCGCCGAGATACGCGAGGTGATTGGCCTTGGCCCCGCGGCGGACCACGGTCTTTTTCGTCTCCACGAAATTGCCGATGTGCGCCTCGGCCTCGATGCGGCTCTCCGGGCGCAGGTGCGAAAAGGGTCCGATCTGCGCATTTTCGCCGATCGTCGAATCACTCGCGATCGAATAAGGTTTTACCAGGGCCGACGGCGCGACCTCCACGTCCGTCAGCACCGAGCCCACGTCGATCTTCGCATTCGCGCCGATGCGCGTTTTTCCGCGCAGAACCACGTAATGCTCGATCACCGCGTCCGGCTCGACGACCACGGTCGCGTCGATCCGCGCCGTCGCCCGCACCGTCGCGCCCGCGCGCCGGATCCGGTCCGCGATGCGCCCGTAAAGAATGTCCTCGGCCGCGGCGAGCTGCGCCCGATCGTTCACCCCCACGAGCGCCGCCGCGCTCTCGGCCCGCACGGAGGCGACTCCGCCTGCCTTCGCCGCGACGGCCACGATGTCCGTCAAATAAAGCTCGCCCTGCGCATTGTTCGGCAAAAGCCCCGCCACCGATTCTCGCAAAAAGCCCGCCCGCGCCACGTACACGCCCGTGTTCACCTCGCGCACGCGCCGCTCCTCTTCCGTCGCGTCCCGCTGCTCCCGCACGGCGAAGATCTTTCCCTCGGCGTCCCGCAGCACGCGCCCGTACCCCGTCGGATCCTCGGTCATCGCCGTCAGCATCGCGAGCGGCGCGCCGCCCTCGATCGAGCCCGCCAGCCGCACGAGCTCGGCCGGATCGAGCAGCGGCGTATCCCCGCAGAGCACGAGCACCCGCTCGGCCGAGGGATCCAGCGCTGGCAGGGCCGATCGCACCGCGTCCCCGGTCCCGCGCTGGGTTTCCTGCACCGCCGTTCGCACGCGATCGCCGAACGCTTTCGTGAGATGCGCGGCGAGCTCGTCCCGGCCATACCCCACGACGACCACGACGTCCCCGCACCCGGCGGCGAGCGCGGCTTCGATGGCGTAGTCGACCATCGGCCGGCCGCAAAGCGGGTGGAGCACCTTGGGCTTCGTGCTCTTCATGCGCGTGCCTTGCCCGGCGGCGAGGACGATGGCGGTGAGGGAGGATCCAGCTTGGGTCGTCATCGGCGCCGAACCTAGCACGGGCGCCCGAGACCCCCCAGCGAACGGCGAAACGCCTCCCGGACGCCCGCGGACGGACGAGGCCGCCGCCGGGGACGCGGGTGCGCCATAACATTGTCGCGGCCATTGCGGACCGTTGAAATGGGAAAAGGCCGTCCCATCTGCAACAATGAATGCGCGGTTGGTCTTGTCGGGTGGTATCTGTAGTGACCGGATAGCGTCGAAACCGTGCCGATGCGAGGTCTTTTCGAGGGGATTTGGACCTTTTTGATGATCTCTCCGTCAGGCGCAGTGTATGCACGGAGAGAAGGACGGAGGGAACCTCATGACCCGTTTCGCTCACATATCGCTTGCGTCTCTCGTTCTCGTGTTCGCGTCGGCTTGCAGCAGCAGCAGCAGCGAGGCCCCTGCGCCGGCAGCGGTCAACGTCGAGGCCGAGGCGGCCGTCAACGCGGATCTCGGGGCGGAGGCGCTGGTCGAGGAGCACGACGAGGGGACAGTCGCCTGGCGCATCGACACGGACGGCCAGGTGAAGGCCGCGGTCAGCGCCACGGCGACCGGGCGCGTCAAGGAGGACGTCAGCGGCTCGCTCATCTACAAGGTCGAGGGCAGCGAGCCGAAGACGGTGCCGCTCGTGCTCGACGCGAAGACGGGCCTGCTCGTCGCGGCCGGGCCGAAGCTCGAGGCGGATCTCACCGAGGTCAACTACACGGTGACGGTCTCGGGCAAACCCTGGACCGGCGTCATGCACGTGCCCGTGGGCGGCACGGCAGAGCTCGTGGCGGGCGCCAAGGTGACGGCCGAGGCGAAGCTGCCCGACGAGACCGTGGGCCCGCACGGCGGCACGATCCAGATCGTGGGTGACGATCGACTGGAGATGGTCGCGGACGCGAGCTCGGGCGAGACGCGCGTGTACGTGCTCGACGTGAACCTCAAGCCCGTGCGGATCGAGTCGCGCAAGCTGCGGATGGGCTTCGTCGCCGAGAAGACCACGTTCGTGAACTTCGATCCCGAGCCGTCGGGCTTCTTTTTCTCGGCGCGGCTCGGCGCCTCGGCGTCGCTGCTCAATCCGCTGCGCGTGACGGCGTCGCTCAGCATCGGCACGGTCACGCACGCGGCGATCTGGGGCTATCGACCGGGCATCCGCATTTATGCCCCCACGGCCACGGTGCGCATCGCCAGCGCGCCGCGCATTCGATTCAGCCTGCAGGGCGGCTTCGACAGCGGCGTGGACGTTTATGGCCGCGCCCACGTGAAGACGAGGTTCCACGGCGACGACGACGACCACGACCATCACAGGAAGGGCAACAACGGCCGGCATTTCGGCCAGGATGGGACCTTCGCGCGTGACAGCGGCGGCTTCAAGCAGGATGACGCCGTGCACCCCGGCAGCAGCAAGGCGAAGGGCGGCGGCGACGACGATCGCGGCCCGAGCGCGAAGGGCGGCCACGATCACGGCAGCAGCGTGAAGATCAGCGGGGGCAGCTCGAAGGGCGGCGGCCACGACGATCACGGCGGCAGCGCGAGGAGCAGCGGCGGCGGTGGCTCGAAGGGCGGCGGCAGCGCGAAGAGCAGCGGCGGCGGCTCGAAGGGCGGCGGCGGTGACGCGAAGGGCGGCGGCGGCGGCGGTGGCAAGGGCGGCAAAAAATAACCGCCTCGCGAGACGAATGTAGGGTTTTCGCCCTCGTTCTGTCAGGTTCTCGTCACGATTGCACGAAATCCAACGACGCAGTGCGAGACGCGCATTGCGTCATGCCCAAAACGGCCTTCCCTCCTCTTGCCCGCTATTCTGGGGTCGGGTAAAGATGGGCCTTCCCTCATGAAGGCCAAGCTTGTTTCGCTCTGGAACTGGTTCGAGATCATCGGCGTCGTGGCCCTGTCGACCGGCGCGGTCGCGGCGGTGTTTGTCACGACCGCACCATTCGATCGCGTCCGCAAAATCACGGGCAGATTCTTCCGCATTTGCGGCACGATGCTCGTCCGCTTGAATCCGCTCTGGAGCGTGAAGGTCTCCGGATGGAAGCGCCCCGCGAACAGCGGGCCTTTCATCGTCGTCGCGAATCACCAGTCGATCGCCGACATTCCGGCGATCAGCTATTTGCCCTGGGAAATGAAATGGCTCTCGAAGGAGAGCAATTTCAAGGTCCCGGGCCTCGGCTGGATGATGAGCATGGCCGGCGACATCCCGCTCCGCCGCGGCGAGCGCGAGAGCGCGAAATCGGCGATGGAGCGCTGCAAATGGTACCTCGACCGCGGCATGAGCGTGATGATCTTCCCCGAAGGCACGCGCTCCTCCGACGGCGAGATCAAGCCCTTCAAGGACGGTGCCTTCCGCCTCGCCCTCGAGACGGGCATCCCCATCCTGCCCGTCGCGGTCGCCGGCACCCGCCACGCGATTCCCAAGAACTCGTGGGTCTTCGGCGTGAAATGCCAGGCCCGCATCGAGGTCCTGCCGCCCATCGACGTGAAAGGCATGACGATGGACGACCTCGAAACCCTGCGCGAGCGCGTGCGCGGCGATATCTCGGCGGCCTTCGAGCGCCTCGGCAAGTGGATGCCCACGCTGCCCTCCGAGGAGGAGAGCGGCGAAAACGAGGCGCCAAAAGCCACGGCCGCGGCCGCGATCGAAGCCTCGCCCCCCGCCTGAGCCTCACCGACACATCGAAATCAACATCGTTTCGAGCACCGCCTGCGGCGAGCGTTTCGAGCCCTTGAGCGCTCGATCCGCCTCCGCGAGCAGGCGCACCCACGCGGGGAGCGTCCCCCGCGGCAGCGATTTCAACGTCTGCGCCGTCTCCTGCGCCTTGAACGGCGGAATGCCCGCGCGCGCGGCCGCCTCGTTCACGTTTGCCCCCGCCCGCAGCGCCGAATCCATCTTCACCATCTTACGCACGTTCGACGCCACGAGCCCGAGCAGCGGCAGCCCCCCGTCCTTCGAATCCACGACCTCCGCCAGCACCGCGAGCGCCTTGTCGAGCCGCCGCCGCGTCAGCGCATCGACGAGGTCCCACACCGAGCCCGGCCGGACCTTCATGACCATCGTCACGACCGCGTCCTCCGTGAACGGTTTGCCCTCCCCGACGAACAAGCTCAGCCGCTCGATCGCGTCCGCCACGTAGCCGAGCTCCGGCCCGGCGATCTCCGCCAGGTGATCGGCCACGTCCGGCGCGATGTCGTGCCCGCGCTCCTTGGCCATCTGCCGCACCACGGTCGGCAGCGCCTTGCGGCTCACGGGCTCGCAGTTGACGAGGAAGTCCTCCTTCTTCGCCGCCGTCACGATCTTGCGTTGCGCGTGGAGCTTCGTCGCCGACAGCACGAGCACCGTGCTCGAGGCCGGCGCCTTCGCGTACTCGGCGAGCGCGTCGAGCGGACTTCCGTCCTTCACCCCGCGCTTGCCCTCCGCTGGGCCCTTGCCGCCGTCGTCGTCGTCGCTGTCGCCCTTCTTCTCCCAGCGCTCGAGGCCACGCGCCAGGACGAACCGGCGCTTGGCCATCATCGGCACCATCTTCGAGGCCGAGAGGACCGCGTCCACGTTCGACTCGCCGGCCGTGAATTTGTCCTCGTTGAAGCCCGCGATGCCGCCCTTCATCGTTGCTTCCTTGATGGCGTGCACGACCTTGTCGGCGAGGTACCGCTCCTCGCCGAGCACGAGGTAGACGGGCCGCAAGTTCCCTTTCGTGGCTTCCTGGATGGCTTGCTCGGGCGTCACGGGTCTCTCCGTTCGTCCCTTCGGAGGGGCGCGTCAAGCGCGGGAAGAGGTACCATGTTCCCCGCCATGATCGACCGCATCTCTCCGGCCCTACGTCCGCCGGATCGGCCCGCCGGCTTCCAGCGATGGCGAACCCTCTTGTTTCTGCACTGGGAGGTGCCCGCGGAGGCGATCGCGAGGCTCTTGCCTGCCGAGCTCTCGGTCGACACGTTCGAGGGAAAAGCGTGGGTCGGGGTCGTGCCCTTCACGATGCGCGACGTCGCGCCCCGCTGGTCCCCGTCCGTCCCGGGGATCTCGCATTTCCACGAGCTCAACGTCCGCACGTACGTCCATCTCCGCGGCAAGGATCCGGGCGTCTGGTTCTTCAGCCTCGACGCGGCCGCGACGATTGCCGTGGCGGTCGCGCGCGCCGGCTGGCACTTGCCGTACCACCGCGCCTCGATGAAGCTCGACATCTCCGGGAGTACCGTCGACTACCGGAGCAAGCGCCTCTTCCCCGGCCCGAAGCCGGCCGAGTTCGAGGCGCGTTACCATATCGGGGAATCGATCGGCTCCGCCAAACCCGGGACGCTGACGCATTTCTTCGCCGAGCGGTACATTCTTTATGCCCGCACCCGCTCGGGTTTGTCGCTCGGACGCGTGCATCACGTGCCGTATCCGCTCCACGAGGTGAAGGTCGAATCGTGGCGTGATGGAATGGTCGCGGCCGCGGGCCTGCCCGAGCCCTCCGGCGAGCCGCTCGCGCTCTACAGCCCCGGCGTCGACGTCGATGTCTACAAGCTGGTGCCGGTCGTTTGAGCCCCTACGAACTACGCGCGCGCCGCCCCTTCGCGCGCTCGAGCAGCCCCTTGAGCACCTGCGGATCGAGCGGCTTCATGAGCTGATGATCGATCCCCGCCTCCTCGGCTTTGCGTCGATCCGCCTCCTGCCCGTACCCGCTCACGCCGATCAGGAGCGCCTGCGACGTCGGCCGCGTCGCCCGCAGCAGCCGCGCCACCTCGAACCCGTCCATGCCCGGCAAACCGATGTCGAGCAGCACCACGTGCGGACAGAACGTCGCCGCGACCGACACGCCCTCCTCGCCGCTCTTCGTCGCCCGCACGTCGTAGCCCCAGAGCCCGAGCAGCTCGGAGAGCATGTCCGCCGCGTCCGCGTTGTCCTCCACGACGAGCGCCCGCTGCACGTTCCCCGGATCCTCCTCCACCGGATGCGCCTTCTCGCTCGGCCCATCTCTTCGCACGTGCGGCAGCCGCACCACGATCTCCGAGCCCTTGCCCACGCCCTCGCTTCGCGCCTCGACCGTGCCCCCGTGCATCGTGATCAGGCTCTTCACCAGCGTCAGCCCGATCCCGAGCCCGCCCTGCGATCGATCGAGCGCGCGTTCACCTTGCACGAACAGATCGAACACCCGCGGCAGGAGCTCCGCCGGCATCCCGATCCCGTTGTCCTTCACGGTCGCGGTCACGGCCGCCTTGTCCTGCACGACCGAGAGCGCGATCTCGCCGCCGCGCTCCGTGTACTTCGCCGCGTTGTTCAAGAGGTTCACGATCACCTGCTCGAGCCGCGTCGGATCGCCCTGCACGAGCACCGGCGCCGCCGGGAGCGCGACCCGGAGCGTGTGGCCCGACGCGTCCACGAGCGGCCGTGCGGCGTCCACCGCGCTTCGCACGATCGTCCCGAGATCCACGAGCTTCGTCTGCAGCGTGATCGTCCCGCGCGTGATGCGCGAGACGTCGAGCAGGTCGTCGACGAGCCGCGAGAGGTTGCGCGCTTGCCGCTCGATCACGCTGCGGAAACGCTCGACCCGCGCGTCGCCGTGCGTCGCCACGCGGATCATCTCCGCCGCCGTCAGGATCGGCGCGAGCGGGTTCCGTAGCTCGTGCCCCAGCATCGAGAGGAACTCGTCCTTGCGCCGATCGGCCTCGCGGAGCGCCTCGTTCGCCTTCACGAGCTCGGCCGTCCTCGCGGCGACCCGCGCTTCGAGCTCGTCGTTTGCCTGCCGGAGCGCCGCCTCCGCGGCCTTGAGCGGCGTCAGATCCGTCGCGACCACGGTGAACGTCGGATCCTCCTCGCCCGCGTCCCGGATCGACAGCATCACCGGCAGCGGCGCCCCACTCGCTTGCGCAAGCGTGATCTCGCCTTTTGCGCTCCCGCCCTGGGCCGCCGCGAGCAGCGCGTCGAACGTCCCCGCCTCCGCGGCCCCGACGCACCCGCGCAGCGAGGCGCCCAGCACCTTGCTGAGCGGGCGACCGAGCATCTCGGCGACCTTGCGATTGGCGAACAGGATCGTCCCGTCTCCGCTGACCGTCATCGCGCCTTCGTTCAGCGTCTCCAGCAGCGTCCGGTGCGCGTGATCGGCGCCTTTCAGCACGAACACCCGCGGCGCGCCGTCGGCGGAGACCACGAGCGCGTCCACCTCGCCGGCGCGGATCGCGGCCAGCGTCGCTTCGGCCTCCTCGACGCGCAGGAGCAGGTCGTGCGCGACGATCGGGGCGTCCGGCTTCGAGGTCAGCTCGTCGTCCTTCTTCGTCATGGTTCCCCCGTCGGGGTCGGAGAAACGCCAAGACCCACGAGGACACGCTCGATGTCGGACAGCGAGCCGATGATGCGCTGCACGGGCAGCGGCCGCTCCCGCACCAGCGTCGGCGCAGCGACGATCTGCGCGTCGCGCGCGAGCCACGGTTCCTGGTTCAGGTCGTGCACCTCGAGGTCGAAGTGGCCCGCGAGGTGCTGGTCGCAGAGCTTCCGCACGTTGCGGATCGCAAAGCGCGATCTCGGCGAATTGCCGACGACGTAGAGCCTTAGGACGTACGTCTCTCGGGGCGCGTCGACGAGCGCCTGCGCCCAGAAGTCGTCCTTGTCCCCGGCGATCGCCGAGGGGGTTTTTCCGTTGCGCCCGTCGTCGTGATCGCTTCCCCCCATGATCGCCCTCTCAGCGAGGCCGGATGTCGAGACCCACGAGCACGCGCTCGGTGTTGGACAGGTCCCCGATGATCTTGCGGATCGGCTCGGGCAGCCGCCGCACGAGCGTGGGGATCGCCAGGATCTGATCCCCCTCCGCGAGCTGCGGGTGCTGGAGCAGATCGATGATGTCGATGCGGTATTTCCCGGCGAGGTGCTCCTCGCAGAGCCGCCTCAAGTTGCCCAGCGCGAGGAGCGACTTCCTCGTCTGACCTGCGACGTAGAGACGTAATTCCCAGAACTCGGGGGTCACGTCGTGGTGGATCCCGTCCACGGGGCTCGTCATCCGGCACCACCTCCATTCTGCTGCCTGTTCGGGTCCGCCTGCCGAAGACGGGCCATCTGTTCACGGTCGCGGCCGAGGCTCACCTCGCGACGTTTGTCCTGATCCAGGATGGCCAGGACCTCCTGCTCCTCTGCCTCGTACTCGGCCCGCAGTGCGAGGATCTGCGCCTCGACCTGCGCGCGCTTCCGCGCGAGATCACGCTGCTTGCGGTCCATCTCTTGCTGCCGCGTGATCGCCTCGGCGCGCTCTCTCGCTTCTTGCGCCTGCCGCGCCGACCCCGTGAGCACTCCCGCGGGCCCCACGTAGACGTCGAGCAGGTCGATCCCGTGCGCGCCCATGTGGAACTCGCGCACCTGGTTCGAGTGCGACATGCCCCTCGATTTGAGCACGTAAAGCCCGCGGTTCCGTTCGCCGCTGCCCTCGAGGAACTGCACGAGCAGCCACGTATCCATGAGCGACGAGATCCCCACGTCCGTCTCTTCGAGCGCGCCGCTGCCGGCCGTCAGGCTCGTGAAGATCGCGGAGATCCCGCGGCTCTTCAGGAAGTCGACGAGCCGCATGAGCATCGCGCGAACCTCGAAGTTCGATGCCACCATGGCGAGGTTCGTCACGGGATCGATCACGACCACGCTCGGATCGAAGGACTCGACGAGCCGGTGCATGTTCGCGAGGTGCATCTCCAGCCCGAAGAGCGTGGGGCGGGAGGCGTGGAACTGGAGCCGGCCCTGGTCGAGCCAGGGCTTCAGATCGAGGCCGATCGAGCGCATGTTGCGCACGAACTGGCCCTGCGACTCCTCGAAGGCGAAGTAGAGGCAACGCTCGCCGCGCCGGCAGGCGCTGTGGATCGCGTGCGCCGCAAGGCTCGACTTGCCCGTGCCCGGCGTCCCCGAGATCAGCACGCTCGACCCGCGGAAGATTCCCTTGCCGCCGAGCATGGCATCGAGGCGCGGCACGCCGGTCGACATGCGCTCCTCGGAGGCGGGGTGCGTCAGTCCGATCGAGGTCACGGGCACGACGGAGATGCCTCCGGCGTGGATGAGGAACGGATATTCGTTCGTCCCGTGCATCGTCCCGCGGTATTTGACGACACGCAGGTATCGCGTCGCAACCCGCTCGTGCACGCGTTGTTCGAGCAGGATCACGCAGTCCGAGACGTATTCCTCGATCCCGTGCCGGGTGAGGGTGCCGTCGCCGCGCTCGCCCGTGATGATTGCGGTGACGCCGCGATCTTTCAGCCAGCGGAAAAGCCTCCGGAACTCGGAGCGCAGGATGCCTTCGTTGCCGAGGGCCGAGAACAGCGTCTCCAGCGAGTCGATGACCACGCGTTTCGCCCCGACCGACGAGATCGCGTATTCGAGCCGCACGAAGAGGCCATTGAGGTCGTAGTCCCCGGTCTCGAGGATCTCGCTCCGCTCCACGTGCACGTAGTCGATCGCCAGCTTTTTGCTGGCGACGAGACCGTCGAGGTCGAATCCGAGGGAGGCGACGCTCTGCGTGAGCTCGACCGCGGTCTCCTCGAACGCCACGAATACCCCTGGCTCGCCATGCTCGGTCGCGCCGCGGACCAGGTACTCCAATGCAAAGAGCGTCTTGCCCGACCCGGCGCTGCCGCATACCAGAGTGGTGCGCCCCCTCGGGAGTCCCCCGACCGTGATTTCATCGAATCCCTTGATGCCGGTCGGGGACTTTGCCAGAACGTTCAACGATTTTCTTGTCTCGACTACACCTGTCTTCGACTCGTATGTGTCCATACGAACCCCAACTCCCGGACGAAATCATGTCAATCGTTCGGGCGCAGATCGATCCACGCCGAACGGCTCATGGCCGCCGATGGATCCCGCACCGGCTCCATCTGGGGCATATCTTTTCGTGGATTTGACCTTATTGCACAGAAATGAGCGCTGTGCAAGACAGGATACAGGTTGTCACGGTCATACATCCCCCATCCGTCACCAACGATGACAATATCGTAGGAGGACGAGGCAATGTTGTCGAAAGAAAATCGCTCCAGCTGTGTGGCTTAATCCTGCTTCACCTTCCGCAGGAGCTCCTTCGTCAGATTCTTCTGGTGGGACTCCAATGTACCACCGCCGATTTCCAGGAGCTTTGCGTCGCGCAGGAACCGCTCCACCTTGTACTCGTTACAGTATCCCCAGCCGCCGAGGACCTGCATCGCGTTGTCGGCGACTTCCTTGCCCACCGGCGCCGCGAAGAGTTTCGCCGCGTCCGTGCCGATGCGGTTGCGTTTGGCCGGGCCCACGTCCCGCGCCACGCTGTAGACGAGCGCCCGCGCGGCCTCGGTCTTCGCGTAACTCTCGCCGATGTAGCGCTGGATCTGTCCGTGCTCCGCGATCGACTTGCCGAAGCTCGTCCGCTCCGCCGCGTACCGCACCATGATGTCGAGACAACGATCCGCGATGCCGAGGCTCATCGCCGCCAGCGTGAGCCGCTCGATCTCGAGGTTGCGCATCATGTTGCGCACGCCCCCGCCCACCGTGCCGAGCACGTTCTCCGCGGGCACGAACACGTCGTCGAGCATGAACTCGCTCAAGGTGCTCGCGCGCATGCCCATCTTCTCGGTCTTCTTTCCGACGGAGAACCCAGGCGTGTTCCGCTCCACGACGAACGTCGTCACGTCGGCATCGACCTTCGCGTAGACGATGAACACGTCGGCATCGACCGCGTTCGTGATGAGCGCCTTGTGGCCCTTGAGCACGAACCCCTCGCCCTCGCGCCGCGCCGTGGTGCGCATCCCGAGCACGTCGGTGCCGCTCGACGGCTCCGTCATGCCCATCGCGCCGATCCACTCGCCCGAGATCACCTTGGACAGCCAGCGCTCGCGCTGCGCTGCGTTCGAGGCGTAGTAGAAGTTGTTCACGAACAGCACCGCGTGCGCGAGGTACGCGAGGCAGAAGCCCGGATCGCTCTTCGAGAGCTCGTGGTGCACGATCACCGCGCCCACGGCGTCCAGACCCGCGCCCCCGTCCTGCTCCGGGATCGTGAGCCCGAGCAGACCGAGCTCGCCGGCCTGCTTCAGCAAGGGAACGTTCAGCGTGCCCGTGCGATCATGCTCTTCCGCCTGCGGCTCCACCACGTCGCGGACGAAGTTCCGCACCATCTGGCGCAGCATCCGGTGCTCTTCGGTCGGGTTCTCGAGGTCGAAGACGACGTCGCTCATGCGCGGGACACTAGCACGAGAGGCTCCGAGAACGTCCCCATCCAACGCTCGGGGCTACGCCCGGACAAGCCGGGCTCCGCCCCCACCCCCGCGACGAACCTTCCCACTCCGGCCGGGCACGCCCTTCGCAACGCCTCGGAGCGATGCTGGTCTTCTGGGGACTCACCGTGGGCGCGTTCCTCGCCTGGCTGCTCGCCGTGACGGGCGTCTACGAAGCAGGCCCGTGGATCCATGTCCTGCTCGTCATCTCCATCGCCTTCGCCGTGACGGGACTCCTGTTCCGCCCGATCGGCCGGCGCTGAGAAAAACCGTTCCCCGCGCGGTGCGTCACGCCTATACCGGCGCCCGTGCGCCCCGAAAGCCTGTTTTTCCGGCCGGATGAGCTCGCCCCGAAGGGCCCGGCCGACCGCCCCTCCGTGACCGTCCGCTGGCTCGGCACGGCGGGCTTCGAGATCACCTGCGAGGACCACGTCCTCCTGCTCGATCCCTACGTCACGCGCGCCTCGCTCGCCCGATGCATCACCTCCCCGCTCGCCCCGGACCTCGGCGCGATCGGACGCTACATCCGCCGCGCGGACGCGGTGATCGTCGGCCACACGCACTTCGACCACGCCCTCGACGTCCCCGTCATCGCCAAGCGCACCGGCGCGCGCGTCTTCGGCTCCCGCTCCGCCGCCGCGCTCTGCCGCGCCGCGGGCGTGCCCGAAGCCCGCGTCGAGGTGGTCGAGCGCGAGCCTGGACAAACGCCGATCGTCCGCGAAGTCGGCCCGTTCCGCCTGCGCTTCGTCCCGAGCGCGCACTCGCGCTTCGCTCTCGGCCGCGTGCCGTTCCCGGGCGACATCGACGACTGCGACGCCGTCCCCGTCCGCACCGAGGGCTACCGCTGCGGGGCCGTCTTCCGCGTGGAAATCGAGGTCGCGGGCCGCACGATCGTGCACCTCGGCAGCGCCGAGCTCTTGCCCGACGAGCCCGCGCCGCGGCACGTCGACCTGCTCCTGCTCTGCGTGGCGGGCTGGCGCAGCGGCGTCGACCTGCCCGAGCGCGTGATGCGCGCCGTCGCGCCCGAAACCGTGCTCCTCTCGCACTGGGACGATTTCTTCCGGCCGCTGCACGAGCCCGTGCACGTCCTGCCAGCCGTCGGCATGGCCCCGCTCGCCGAGCGGCTCACGCGCGCGTCGCGGGACGTGCGCGTCGGCGCGCTCCCGCTGCTCGGCGACCTCTTCCTTTGACCTGAAAGGATTCCCTCTCCCCAACCCCTCTGAGAGGGGCAGGGGGTGAGGGTCTTTCCGCCTACTCGCGCGCCCGGATCGCCGCGTTCCCGTCGGGCGCGTGATAGACCTCGATGAGCCGCGACGTCACGAGATGCTCGAGCATGCGGCGGCGCGCGTCGGGCGACGGATCGAGCCGGTTCGACTGCCATCGCGTCACGAAGTAGTTCGCCCCGACGTAGCCGTTGCGCAGCCTGCGCTCGGCGGCGCGCAGCTCCTCGATGAACACCGACTCGTCGTCGGACGGCTCGTACGAGGGCGGCGCCGGTTCGGGCGCGTCCGGGTCGGCGTCGTGCGGGTCTTCGCACTCGTCGTGCGTCGGTTCGCGCGGCACCGTTCCTGCGGGCGGCGTGGGCACGGCGGGGGGAATGTCCTCGCTCGCCCAGCGCGGCTCGGGCCCGGGCGGCGCGGGCGCGCCGGAGCCCTCGGTATCCTCGAAAAACGAGATCCCTTCGAGCAGATCGATGTGATCGAACGCTGCCTTGCGCAGCCGCGTCGACAGCCCCGCGCGCCCCCACGTCGACACGTATGCCTGGCGGCCGAGCTGCCGCACGCCTTCGACGGCCGGCGCGTGATCGGAGTCGCCCGAGACGAGCACGAGCACGTCGAACGCGTTGACGGCCGCGAGGCGCAGCATGTCCGCGACCATCGAGGTGTCGACCTCTTTTTCCTGTGTATACCGGTTCTCGGCCCCGCAAGCCGCACACTGGAACATCGTCGTTTTGCGGGGGAAACGCTTCACGAAAAAGCCGGGCTGCACTTCGAGCATGTCGAGGAAGCCTGCGAGCTTCTTCTGCCCTTCGGTCACCGCGGCCGATCCGATCTCGATGCCGGTATAGTAATAAGCGCCCCAAAGCAGCGATCCGCCCACGCGTTCGACGAGCCAGCGCGAGAGTTTGGGAAACGCGAGCCTTCGGCCTCCCGCCTCGTCACGCCAACCGGAGTGGAAATTCTTGCCGTCGAAGAAAATACAGACGCGCATCACACCGCCGCTCGAAACAAAGAATCCGTCGCCCCTTCGAGATGCCGATCACGGCCATTGACGATCCCATCACGCGATCGCGGGGGCGGGGTGTCTTAGTCCGAGGCTCCGCGTCCGGTCAACCCGCTTTCTCGGCCGAAAAAAACGGCTTGTGCGACGCAGGGCTCCTGCCCACCGGGCCCGCTCACGCTTTCGCCGTCATCGTAGTGTTATGGTCGGCCGTACCCTGGTCCGACGACGTGGCGCTCCGTCCCGCTTGCAGGTCTTTGGGAGCCCCCAAACGATCTCGACTCGCGCTCTTGCCTCTGCTGGGTATTCTTGGGGGCGCATGCCCGGTCCTGCCCTCGATCTGTCGCTCGCGCTCGATGTCCGGAGTGTCCCTCCGGGCACCACGCAGCGCGCGCACCTCGTCATCGAGGTTTCGGCCGCGCTCCCCGAGGATGAACGGCACGAGCGGCCGCCCCTCGCGCTGGTGTTCGCCATCGATGTCTCCGCGTCGATGTGGGGTCAGCCGATGGAGCAAGTCGTGCGCTCCATCGAGCGGATGGTGGAGCTGCTCGATCCCACCGATCGCGTGGGGATCGTCTCGTTCTCCGAAGGCGCGGAGATCGTCGCGGAGCTCGAGCAGCTCGACGCGCCCGCGCGGCGCAGGCTCGCGGGCAGCTTGCGGCGCATCGATCCCGAGGGCGGCACCGACATGGAGAGCGGCCTGCGCACGAGCCGCAGCGCGCTCGGCCCGCGCGTGCCCGCGGAGCGACGTGGCATCCTCCTGCTCAGCGACGGCGATCCGACGCTCGGGGATCGTCGGCCCGAGGCGCTCGCCGAGATCGCAGCCACGTTCCGCTCGGATGCAACGGTCTCCACGCTCGGCTACGGCGAAGAGCACAACGAAGACATCCTGCGGCGCATCGCGGTCGCGGGCGGCGGCCAGTATTATTATGTGCGGGATCCGGCGCTCTGCGCGACCGAGCTCGCGCTCGCCGTGGGCGCGACGGGCGACGCGGTCGCCGAGGGCGTGTCGGTCGACGTTTCGCCTGCGCGCGGCGTCGACATCATCCGCATCGCGGGCGACGTGCGCGTGCGCAAGACCATGGGCGCGGCGCGCGTGGAGCTGCCGGACCTCCAGCCGGGCGAACACGCGTCGCTGATCGTCGAGGTCGCGATCGAGCCCGGCGCCTCGGCGAACGGGCCCTTCGAGGTCGTGCGCGCGCGCCTCGCGCATCGCCGCCCGGGCGCTTCGGACGTGCACGTCCTCGAGCGCGCGATCGGCGCCTTCGTGCAGGACGGCGTGCCCGAGCGCGACCCTTCGGCGCGGGCGCGGGTGCTCGTCGCGCTCGCGGAGGAGGCGCGCACCGCGGCGCGCGTGCTTGCGGATCAGAGCTCGTTCGAGCTGGCGGCGGCGCTGCTCCGGCGCGCGGTGGACGGCATGCGCGCGGAGGCTGATCTGCTGGGGTTCGGGGCGCAGGACGCCGAAGGCGATCCGGAGCCCCGAGCGTGGAACGACGAGGACGGCACGCCGCTCGGCGAAACGATCGCGCAGCTCGCGGAGGAGGCGGAGGTCCTCGCGAAGAAGCCGAACCCTGCGGCGTATCGCCTCTTCCGCAAGGCCCAGGCGGGCCGCGCCGCGGCGGCTTCACGCCGCGCGGGCGCAAGCCAGGCGGGCCCTCTCAGCCGCCGCGCCATGGCCACCATCGCGGGAAACCTCCCCCGCGCCCGCCTGCTCGTCGTGCAAGGCAATGGCCCGAACGATGGGTATCGCCTCGAAGGCACCACGATCACAATCGGCCAGACAAACCACGCGCAGATCCGCCTCGAAGGCAAGGACGTCGCGCGCGAGCATTGCTCGATCGTGGGGCAGGATGGCAGGTTTTGGCTGACCGACCTCGGCGGCGGCAGCGGCACGCTCGTCAATGGCAAGAAGATCACGGCGCCGGCGGCGCTCAAGCCTGGGGACGTGATCGGGGTCGGTGAGTTCGAGCTCAAATACGAAGAAGAACGATAGTGGAAAGGCCCCTCCGGGCCTCGCGCGTTTCCGTCCTTTGCTTCCCATGCGCCTCGATTCTCGCCCTGCCTTCCTCGTTGCCGCTCTCACGCTGATCACCGCGGCATCCTTCGCCGCGTGCAGCTCCTCCGAGAACAAACCCACCGGCGGACAGGCCGTGCCGAGCACGACAGAGGCCGCTCCCGTGGGGTCCACGATGCCCGTGGTCACGGAGGCGGTCGCGGAGGCGGACGCGGGCACGGACGCGGGCGCGGAAGCGGACGCTTCCACGGCAGCGATTGCCGACGCGGGCGCGGACGCGGAGGCTGACGGCGGAACCCCGCCCGTTTGTCCTTCCGGCATGATCAAGATCGGCCGTTACTGCGTCGACCGCTGGGAGGCGCACCTCGCCACGAAGACCGCGGACGGCGCCATCACGCCCTGGCCCCATTACGATCGCCCCGAGAAGGGCACGTTTTACCTCGCCATGAGCGCGCCCGACGTCTACCCGCAGGCCTACATCAGCCGCGTCGAGGCCGCCGAGGCTTGCGCGCACGCGGGCAAACGCCTGTGCAGCCGCGCCGAATGGACGCGCGCCTGCAAGGGCCGCATGGGCTACCGGTATCCGTACGGCAACAACGGCAAGCGTGGCGCTTGCAATACCGGCAAGCTCCACCTCCTCGAGAGATTTTACGGCCGGAGCCGCGGCGCCTGGACGTACGAGGTCTTCAACGACCCGAGGCTCGACCGCGAGCCCGGCTTCCTCGCCAAGTCGGGCGCGTACGCGACCTGCGGCAGCGACGAAGGCGTCTTCGACATGGTCGGCAACCTGCACGAGTGGGTGAGCGACGCCGTCGACTCCGATATCGAGGACGTCCTCGCGCGGGACGAGGTCGAGCGGAAGAAGCAGCCCTGGAAAGTGGGAAATGGCATCTTCATGGGCGGGTTTTTCAGCACCACCCAGGAGCACGGCCCGGGCTGCTCGTTCACCACGGTCGCCCACGAGCCGGCCTACCACGACTATTCGACGGGATTCCGCTGCTGCATGGACGCGCCCGGGGCCGAGAGGAGGCCCCGTACGAAGAAGCGCTAGTTCGACTGCGTATCGGGCGCGGCCGGGCCGTCCGGCGTGGCCGTCCCAGGCGCTTCGTTCGTGACGGGTGCGATCGGCCCCGTGGGCGTTTTGGGCGGTTTGTCCTTGGGCAGAGGCTCGCGACAGGCGGCGGCGAGCGTCAGGGCGGCGAGCAGCAGGGTCTTCGGGACGACGGATCGCATACCTCCGATGTGACGAGACCCGCCTGCCTCGTCAATCGGGCAACATCGACGATTTCAGGGCGCCGGAAACGCCCCGGGCGGCGCGGCTGGCGGTGCGGCGAGCGGGGGTGCGGCGCCGGGCGGGGGCGGGGGAGGGGGCTCGCTCGGCGCGGGCTTGCGGGCGCGCTCGTCCTCGACCAGCTTCACGAGCTGTTTTTGCAGCGACATGCGCAGATCGATCCATTGCTCCTCGGCGTAGTCCTTGGGGCCCTTCGCGTAAATCGTCGCGTACGGCTCTCCGCGCGTATCCTCCTCGGAGAGGTGGCCGTAGAGGTAACCATTTCGCACATCCACGACGAATGCCTCGACGTACCCTTTCACCTGGGTATCGACGAACGGCACGAAGAAGATGGGCACGAGCAGCGAGACCGTGGCGACGAGGGGATTGACGCCCTGGTTGCGGTAGCCGTGGTCCACGATGACGAGCACGTCGGTGTTCGCGCGGGCCGCCAGCAAGCGGAGCTTCTTCAAGGAGATCTCGCGCGGCGGTTCGTAGGAATACCCGTTTCCATTCCCTTCGGAAAGCCGCCGCTGGCCGGTGACGAACAAGGACGGAATTCGATAGATGCTGGTGACGCCGGGCAGCTTGCCGAACACTTTCTCCAGGTCCTCGGCGACGTCCGGGTCGAGCGTGTAATAGGCGAGCCGGATCGCGCCGGGGGGCATCTGGGGCCGAGCTTCGAAGGCCTTGCGGATGTCCTCGTCGTCGATCTCGACCTCGCGATCCATCTCGAAACTGGTGTTTCGGGACGGCACGTAGCTGGCGCCGCAGCCCTCGAGGCCGGTGAGCGCGAGGGCGCAGAGAGCGAGAGGTGCGAGGCGACGCATCGGAAATCCTTTCGGTGGGCGGAGAACGGGGCCCGTCCGGCGAGCTTACACGTGCCTCCTCGCGAAGCGCTACGCCCTGATCCCCCTTCCGTTCCGCCGAAATTCATGCTCACCATGGGCAAGCATGGCCGAAGCCCTGTCCGAACGTGGGCATTGGAAAGAGTCCTGGAAGACGGACGCCTGGGAGCTCCTCATGACGAGCCCTGCGCATGGCGTGTTTTTCACCCGCGTCTCCGGGCATGCGGACCTCGACTGCGCGCTCCACGTGATGCGCGCGTTCGACCGCCTCGCCGCGCTCACGCTGGGCGACATCGAGGTCTTCCACGACTGGGAGCACGTCACGGGCTACGACAGCATCGTGCGGCAGGAATTCGTGCGCTGGGCGCAGGAGCACCCGAAGCAGGGAGAGGCGCACATCCTGGTGAAGTCGCGTATCGTGGCGATGGGCGTTTCGGTCGCGAACGTCGCGCTTGGCGGCAGGCTCAAGGCGTATGCCGACCGCCCCAAGTTCGAGCGGGCCCGGACCGAGACGATCGCCAGCAAGCGCAGGGCCTCGATTCCGGGCTAACGCGGTCGTCACCCCGTCTTCGTTTCCTCTTCGGGTTTTTTCTTCCCACCTGAATTCCGCTTCGCCAAACGCCTCATCCTCGCCTTCTCCGCGGCGTCGCTCACCGGCTTGCGGATCTGCTCGACGTGCTCCGCCGTCGCTTTGGTGCGCTCCAGCGCGCCGAGGACGAGCTCGACGGTACGGACCTAGGTCCGCATCCGTCGCCGCACTTCGGCGGCCGGAATCTCTTCTTTCGCCGCGGCCACGGCCGTCATCGATTTCTTCTGCTCCACCGCGCCGAGCGACGCGCCGACCGTGCCAATTTGAAGGACGAGATCGAGCGCCGAGACATTTGGGAGGACGCGGATCTGCTCGAGCACGCCGGAGAGCTCCTTCTTGGCGAGCTGCGCCATCTGCACGGCATTGCCTGCCTCGCTCTCGTAGGACGCCTTGACGACCTCGAGCCCCGTGGGCAGGAGCTTTTCATGGGCGGCATCGATGGCCTCGGCGAGCGCGACATCCGGAGGATCCTGGCCGAGAAGGGCCTCCTTCGCGGCGCGCAGCCCGAAATGCAGGGCGCGCTGGAGGTGATCATGGCGGGAGTCGAGCGCTTTGGCCTGGTCGGAGAGGGCGCGCAAGGCCGTCTCCGCGGAGCTGCCCGCGCGCGCGTTCACGAGGGCGCCGTGATCCTCCTCCACGCGAGGCAGGAGGGGCGCGAGCTCGGCGATGCCGAGGAAGACGGGCTTCAAGGCGCCGGTCCATTGTTCGGTGATGGCGATCATCTCACCGATGTCGAGGTCGTTCAGGAACTGCATGAGGTCACGTTCACGGGTCCCGATGTTCGCGCGCAACGTCGAGGTAATGTCGAGGATCGGGGTCCAGGTCGACGCCGATAAGCGATGTACACCGCGGCTAGCTCCTGCGACGTTGAAGACACCAGGCATTGAACAGTTATCGCTGTTCGGGCAGATGGAGGCTCAATCGGATTTCGACGCTGGCAAGATGTGCCGCAAGCCGTGGGCGTGGCTTTTGCGGCATGTGGTTGCGATTGACGTGACGGTGTGTCCCGGTGGCTTTGCCAAAGACATGCTCGGAGAGGAGCGCGCTTTTCAATGGCGCGAAAAGAGGCGCTCGCTCCTCCGCGCGGAGATCGACGCACTGTGCTTCCGTGCATATGCTCTGCAGCGCGGCGACGTCGAGTACGTGCTGGATGCGCTCGACAAGGTGAGGGAGCGCGACGAACGTGAGCTCGGTACATACCGGACGAGAGCGCTGGTCCTCGACATCTACGATCGCATGCAACGCGCCATCGACACCGGCGAACCTTACCAGACCCTGCTCGATCCGCCGCCCGCCGATCCCCGCGTCGCCCACCCACCGCGCGAGACGAAGAGCTGAGGCTTTCCGAAGCGCTTTGCCTGGGAAAAGAAGGCGAAGGAGGGGCCTGCCCGCGCCCAGGCTATGGCCTGCCCTTCCATCGAGCTTCGCTGCGTCGACGGTAAGCGGAGCTCGCGCGTCGGCGTGAGCGACGAAATCCTGCTCTCGGCGCGACGGCCGCTCGGGCGCCCTGTCCGGAACGGGCACGCGCCGATCTGCGTGATCGGTGGCCCGTTTTTCCTATCCCTTCCCTCCTGCCGGGCGCCGGGGGGGACGGGAATCCTGGTTTGTCTCAGGCGCCCATCACCGATTTGGAGCAGAATGTCATGTACAGGAAGATCGCGGTCGTCCTTCTCGCTGGCACCACCCCCGCCTGCTTGCTGATGATGCCACCCGGCATGGTATCCGAGGGGACGCCCGCGCAGAACCCGCTGGTCAGTGGTGCGCCGCTCGAAGCACGGAGCAAGGGCAAGATCGGGGTCGTCAGCGAGCCGGACTGCAACGTGTGGCCGTTCGAGGACACGATGACGGTCAAGGCGAGCGAGAGCGAGGTCTGCGTGACCGCGCTCCAGCACAAGGACGCACCGCCGGGATGGACCGGCGAGCCGACCGCCAACAGCAGCGAGGGCTACAGCGTGTCGAGCGGCGCGGAGCGTGGCTACATCGACGCGCGCAAGACGCGCGCGTCGAAAGTCGGATCGTGCTTCAACAAGGGATTCAACAAGCAAGTCGCGATCTGGGCATTCGAATACGAGGGCTGCACACCGAACAACGGGGTCCTGACCAAGGCGTCCCCATCCTTGCGCGTCGGCGACGCGTCGTGGACCTTCCCGGCGCCGGCCGCGACCGAGCCGGCGACCAGCGCCGCGGCGAAGCCGTGATCACGCGCCCGCGGTCCTGCTCCTGCGTGTAACGTCCTTGACGCGGACGAGAGAATCGAGAGTATTTCCCCTCCCCAGATGCCCGGCCGTCCTTACCGCGAGCCCGCTCCGATCGACCCCGGCCCCGCTCCGGAGCCGACAGCGGCGCTGGCCCGCCTCGGCAGCCTACGCTCCGTCCACGCCCCGCCGCCCCTCCACCGCGCCCTCCTCGGCCCGATCCTGATCGCGGGCCTCGTCGTCGGCGTGGGTGCCGCGGTGGGCGGGCCGCTCGCCATCGTGGCGCCCTTCGGGGCGGCCACGCTCGTCCTCCTCGCCTGGTCGCCGCTCCGCACCCGCGGCTTCTCGGCGGCGCTCCACGCCCACGGGCTTTTGATCACACAGGCGGGTGTGCGCCGGCCCGTCGCGTTCGAGGACGTGAACGAGGTGTGGTTCGAGATCGACCGGCTCCAGGGCCAGGCGGGAGCGAGTCTCCTGGCCATTCGTCTGGTCGATTTCGATGGCGAGGTCCACCGCTTGCCGCTCGGGGTCAGCGCCGCCGCTGCGCTCGCCGACGGCGTGCTGCGCGCCTGCTCGGGGCCGCTCCTCACCGAGGCACGACAGGCGCTCGCCGAAGGGGAGACGCTCACGTTCGGGCACATCCAGCTCGATCGGGCGGGGATCACCGTCGCCGGTGCACGGATCGCATGGCAAGAGGTCCGGCTCGCTGTCGTCCAGCGGGGCAAGGTCTATCTCTATCGCCGGTGGCCGATCTTCTCCTGGCGCACGCTGAGCCTCGCCCGCATCCCCAACCCCACCGTGTTCGTCCGTCTGCTCATGGCGAGCGTGCCCAGGGTGCGCGTCGACGATCAGATCATCGTGCCCTTCGCCTCCGGGGACGAGGCGGTACGCGCCCAGGCAGCGGAGGCGGCGAAAGGAGGGGTCGAGCTCGGCCTGCAGAACATGCTCATCGGCGGCGTCTTTTTCCTCGCCGGGCTCGCCATTACCTGGGCCACCTACTCACGGCATGGCGACACATACATCCTCGCATACGGGCCCATCCTCTTCGGCGCCGTCCGCTTCTACCAGGGCCTCGCCGCGTACCGCTCCGGGCCTCGACGCTGAATGCAGCCGCAGAACGCCCTCCATGCAGCCGCCCTTGGAGCGCCTGGGAAGCGAGGGAACGTGCTCCTCGCGGCGCCGGGGCGCGGTCAACGCTCCACCGCGCCGATATCCGGGTTCGTCCGGGGCTTCGCCCAGAAATCCAGGGGAGGGGCCTTTGCGGGATCCGCCTTGTCGAGGAGCGGCGACCCTTCCCCGGGGGCGGGCGGGACCGAGGCGGTGAGCAGCGGATCGGCGGTCACGTAACCGGGCCCTGGGACCGCGCTCCCGGCATAGTTGGTGGTATTGCCGGAGAGCGCGTTGTTGCCGAAGGTCGCGGCGGTGCCGGCATACAGGTCCACGCCCACGTCGTTGCCGCGGATGAGGTTGTTGAAATAGCCGAGCTCGAGTGTCTGCAGGAAGAAGTAGGTATTGATCCCGGTGCCGTTGTTCGTGATCGTGTTGTTCGTGAGCGACACGCGGGTCACCTTGCCGGAATTGCTGCAGCACGTGGTGGCCACGATCTCGGCGCCGATCGCGGAGTCGTGCAGGTAGCTGTTGGTCACTTTCGCCACGACGCCCATTCCGGTGGTGCCGTCGCTTTGCACGCGCAGCGCCCCCTGCTGGGCGCTCGAGATGTCGCAGCCATCGACGGTCACGGTCTCGTGGACAGCGCTTTGGACGATGACGATGTCGAGGCCAGGCGTGGTCATCCCCTGCAGGGTGCAGGCCCGGATCACGACCGGCGGGTACGCGGTCACCCTCAGCCCGTCCGTGACCGTGATCCCCTCGAAGACGAGCCCCTCGCCGTCGGGCGTGAGCCCCGCGCCGACCTTGACGTGACCCTGGAGGGTGACCTTGTCCGCGGCGGCGCCGCGGATCGTGAGGAGCGAAGTATGGAGGTTATCGATGGTGACGTCCTCGGTGTACGTCCCGGGTTTGACGCAGATCGTCCCGCCGAGCTGCTCGAGCGCGCTCACCGCGGACTGGATGGTCGCATAGTCGCCGGGCACGGATACGCCGTCGCAGGTGAACTCGCATTCGCCCGCGACGCAGGCCTGATCGGCGCGGCACGTGGGGTCGGGGCACGCGCCGCCCTGTCCGCCGCCCTCGCCGCCCTGTCCGCCGCCCTCGCCGCCCTGTCCGCCGCCCTCGCCGCCCTGTCCGCCGCCCTCGCCGCCCTGTCCGCCGCCCTCGCCGCCCTGTCCGCCGCCCTCGCCGCCCTGTCCCCCGGCGCCGCCGCTCCCGACAGGCGGGGTCATGCCTCCAGAGCCACCCGTGCCCGTGCCTCCGGAGCCGCCCGCGCCGGTGGTCCCCTTCCCGGGATCGTTCGAGCATGCGCCTGCCCAAAGCCCCAATGCAACCACAACGAGCGCACGTGTCTTCACCGTCATTCTCCGTCGCAATGTCCTCAACACCTCCGTTCGGACAGGGACCCCGGGCGGCCGTCGCGCCGGGAGCAGGATTTCGTCGCTCGCGCCGGCGGCGGTGACGCGGTTCACCCTGAGCGCTGCTTGACCTTTTCCGATCTCCCGAGGTGCAATCCTGGGTACCCCCCATGAAGCGGAACATCCTCGGGCCGATCCTCCCTTTGCTACCAGCGATCGGGCTTGGCGCGGGCTGCTCCAGCTTGACCCTCAGCGGGTCCTTCGACGAGACGCGCAGCACCGGGCCGGCCGTGCAGGTGACCGATATCCACGGGGGAACCAGAACCGCGCAATGCCCCTCGCGAGAGGCGCCGGCCTCGTGCCCCTTCCACGATATCCGCTGCCGTTTCGACGACCGGGGCTGCGAGATCTGCGTCTGTGAACAGTGACGACGGTCGATCGCGCGTTCACCGCGCGGAGGCGCATTTGGGGTGCAGACTGGCGACCCACCACGCCGCGCGCGTCTCACGATCTTGCCCGGGGACGACGTCGTTCCCAGGGCCGACGAGAGCGCTGGCGACGACCCGCGCACGCGCGCAGTCGCCCGCCCGAGCGAAGCAGGTCATCAGGCCCGACCGGGCGCCAGCTACGGTGCTTGGCGTCGGCGCCGTCGAACCGCGCTCGCCGATGGCTTGTTCGAGTTGCGCGGCGAGCTGCTCGCAGTGCGCGACCGTGTAGGGCGCTAGAGTCGCCTGCATCGACACGGCGAGCACGCGCTCTTCGGCGGAGGCCCGGCTCGTGTCGTCCGCGGGGCAGTATTGCAACCTCAACCGCTTCACCGTTTCATCGTCGTTGCCGGCGGCGCGCATGCGCTGCGCGCCTTGCTCGCATTTGCCGGCGCGCATCTCGCACAAGGCGCGCGTCTGGGTCGTGTAGCTGGCGAGCGCCGGGTCGAGCTTCTCGGCCCGCTCGATGAGCTCCAGGCACTCTTTGCCGTTCAGCCCGCGGTAGAACCCCAACGTCGCCTTCTGCAAAAGCTTGAAGGCCTCCTCCCTGTCGCTGCCCGACGCGCGAGGCGCGCCGGAACCGGCTGCCGGAGCGATCATCGCCGCAAAGCGCGCGCTCGCGGGCGGGACGCGCGGTGAGCGCACCGGCGGCTGCGGAGAAGAGGCCGGCGCCGCCGTGAGCGTGGAAGACGCTTCGGGCGCTGCCACGCTCGGCGCGGACGCGGCGGTGTGCTCGGTCGTATCGACGTCGTTTCCAGGGGCGGTGCTCGTGGGTATCGGGCGATCGCGCCACGAGCCGGCCGCGGCGAGCGTCGCGAGGGCGACGCCGACGAGCGCGAAGGAGACCACGCGTGCCCGTCCCGGATCGGCCACGGGACGCGCTTCGAGCGAGGCAACGAGCGCCGCGACCAGCGCCTCCACGTCGCGGTGGCGGGCGGCAGGGTCGATCGCGATCGCGCGGGCAAGGGCTTCCCACAACGCAGGCTCCGGGCCGGCGCTCCCCCACCGCTCGCGGCCGAGGCGCGCGAGCTCCGCGGCCGCCGTGCCCGCCTCCGGACGTTCGCCCGTGAGCGCTTCGACCAGACAGAGCCCGAGCGCGAACTGATCGACCGCCGGGCCCACCTCGCCGTCGCGCTGCTCGGGCGCCATGTACGCCCGCGTGCCGGCCAGGCAGGCTCGTTGATCCGCGCTCACCGCGAGCCCGAAATCGGCGACGCGCACGCGCCCGTCCTCGCCGAGCAGGAGGTTCGCGGGCTTGATGTCGCGGTGCGTGAGGCCCGCCGCGTGAATGGCGGCGAGGCCACGGCCGGCCTGCACGTAGGCCTCGACGCGCTTGCGGAAGCCGGCCGCGCCCTCCGGCCAGGCCTTGTCGAGCGTCGCCCCCTCGACGTACTCGGCCGCGAGGAAGACGGCGCCGCCCTCGACGCCGACGTCGAACACGGTGAGCACGTTGGGGTGCGTGACCTTCGCGAGCGCGCGCGCCTCCGCCGCGAGCCGCTCGGCGGCGCCGGCCTGGTCCGGCCGCGTCAGCTTGAGCGCCACGCGGCGCCCGAGCGCCGGATCCCAGCCCACGTACACGACCCCCATGCCGCCCGCGCCGACGACCCCGCGGATCTCGTAGCGACCGAGGCTCCGAGCTTCGTGCGACGGGCGGGGCTCCTCCGCGTGGTGCTCGCTCGCCGCCCCGCCGTGGCGGACGCCGAGCACGCGCCCCAGCGCGACGAGGGCGCGGCGGCAGGCGGCGCAGCCGTCGAGGTGACGCTCGAACGCGTCGCGCTCGGGCGCGTCGGCATGCCCTTCGATGAATTCGCAGAGGGCCTCGGTATCGGGGCAGGACGCGGGCGGCGGGCTCATTCTTCCCGGGCGAGCAGGCGCGATAGGCTCAGATCGAGGTTGCTCTCGACGAGGCGCAGGATGCTGTCGAGCTCGGTGCCGGAGGTGCGCAGCGAGCGCGCGAGCTCCACCCGCGTCGCGTCCACGAGCCGCTGTCGCGCTTGCACCGTGCGCCGCGCCGCCGTCGCGCGGTGGACGCCGAGGCACGCCGCCACCTCGTCGCAGCCCAGGCCGTCGAGGACCGACAGACGCAGCACGAGCCGCTCCGCCGGCGCGAGCTGCGCGATCGCGTGCGCGAACGCGACGCGGAACGCATCGCGATAGTGCACCTTGAGGAAATCCAGCTCCACGTCGTGGCCGTCGGCGACGGCCTCGAGCGCGTCGCCCCCGGCCTCGATCTCGCGCCGCTCGCTCTCTGCGGCGTTCACGAAGGCGCGCACGGCCGCGACGCGCAGCCAGTTCTCCAGAAACCCGCGGCCCGAGTATCCGGCGATACGCGGCTCCGCGCCCGGTCCCGCGACGAAGAGCCGCTCGCGCAGGATCTGGCGGAGCTCGGCGCGGCGATCTTCGCTCGGCGCGAAGCGGGCGGCGACGGCGTCGATCACGCTGCCGAAGCGCCGCTCGAGCTCTGCGACGGCGCCCGGCGAGCCGGCGGCGCAGGCGCAGGCGAGATAGAAATCATCGGCCCGGATGCGGGCGAGCGCGGCCTCGGGATCGGGCGCTGCGGCGAGGTGACGATCGAGGTGGGCGAGGAAGACGCAATCGTCGAGGCCGAGCTCGGGCCAGGCCGTTCGGCCCGCGGCCGCGAGCGCCAGTCGTGCGTCCTTCGCGTGCATCCCGACGCGGGCCAGGCAAGCAGAGCCCTGCCGGGGGCGCAAGCGACGAAATCCTGCTCTTGGGGGTACCAGGCGCGGCGCGCGCGCAGGGCGCAGGGCGCAGCCCAGTGTTCATGGTGAGAATCTCCTTTCTCGAGCTCCATGCTCCAGCAATGATGATGCCGGCCGTTCGCAAAGGATATTTACCGTGATCAACGGCGTTCCTGAGCGGCCGAGTCATGGATCCACGAAGCGGGCAGCTCGGCATGCGCGCCCTCGGCCGCGTGCTCCGCGAGCGCGAACGTTCCTCGCACGTGCGAGGCGCTGCGCGCTCTCCTCGGCACGACGGCGGCCCTCTTCGGCGCGCGATCATCCGACCGCGGGGCGCTCGAGGCCGCGCTGCGCAAGGCGAGCGATCTGCGGAACACCCAGCGCAGACTCGCCGGATTGGAAGAGCTCGCGGCGCTGGGGCCGCCCGCGAAGCCAGCCGACCGCGAGCGGGTCGCCAAGGCGCTCGCGCTGGTGCGAGAAGAGAGCGACGACCGCGACCTGAAATTCATCGCTGGCGTGCTGCGAGTGCTGGTGTAGTCGATTGACGTGACGCCTCAGGGCGGGAAGCGGGGCTCCGCGCTGTGTAAAAGGACACGGTTGACCGCCGCGTGAGAAGCGTGCTCCGCACCCGAGGAGGCGGAAATCCTGGTTTCTTTGTCCTACATGCTGACGTCATGGCAACCGCACTCATCATCGGCGACATCCAGCGCGGCATCACCGGCGCCTACCCGTTCGCGCGGCAGGTCGTTCCACCGCTGACCGACCTCCTCCCGCGCGCCAGATCCGCCGGCGTGCTGGTGGTGTTCATACGCACCGCCTTCCGCGTCAACCGGGCGGATCTCCCGCCGGGTAATGCATTGTTCTCCGCCTTCTTCGAAGCGGGGGATATCTTCCACGAGGGGACGGCCGGAACCGAGATCGACCTACCGGTGCACGACGAGGACGTCGTTGTGCTGAAACGCCGGGCAAGCGCTTTCGCCGGGACAGACCTGGATCTCGTGCTGCGTGCCCATGCCGTCGACACCATCGCCGTCGCCGGAGTGGCCACCAGTGCAATGGTCGCCGCAACCTGTTACGACGCAGCCGATCGGGGGTATCGGGTCACCGTGCTCCGCGATGGCTGCGCGGACAGCGACCCCACCGTCCACGAATTCTTCATGGATAAGGTCTTTCCCAGCCGTGCGGCCGAAGTCGTGCCGTGTGCCGGGTGGCTGGTCGACGAGCGGTGGCACGCCGGAAGCGGTACCGACAGGAAAACCCGAGGAGAGGGGGCGGGCGCGAAACAGACGTAGAAGATGAACCCGAGGAGCGGAGAGGGATCCGAGAGCGGCCATGATCGCCGTCCCCAGGAGCTGCATCGGAGCCGGTAGAGGACCCGAGGGCAGACCTGAGGAACGGCTTGCGGAGCTCTGGGTGTGAAGTCGGACCTGGAGGCGGACCTGGGGAGGGGTTCGGGTCGAGGGATGACCACGCAGACGCGTGCTCACGGGCACGCAACCGCTCCAGGGCAGCGCGTGCTCGGCCGCGGACAAGGGATGGGCAGGCAGGCGCAGCCGCCGCCCACCACAACGAATACGGAGCAGTTCGTCCGGCTGCCCGGAACGCACCGCGCCCCGGCGCCGCCCCAGCGGGCGCAGGGGTCAGGTCGCCTCACCGGAATGAGGGAGCGCTCCGCGAGAGCCCTCTCCACTTCGGAATCTCCTTCCCTTTCGATGAGCGCGCCTTTGTCGCTCGCGATGTCATCGTCGCAGTCCGAGGACAGGCTCCCTTCTTCTTTTGCCAACAAGCTCACTTCCTGAGCCTCAGGATCCATGCCCATTTCACCACTATCGCAGGAGAACGAGAAGAACCCCAGGATGCCGAATGTACCCAATCGCAGTGCTGATAGCCGCATGGCAGACCTCCCTGCACCTTACAATGGCAACATAAGCCCGCGGGGGCCTCGCGGCGCGCGTCGATGTGCGAATATGCTGAGAAGGTTGCCTATTTCAGCGGGTGCCGCGGGAGGCGGACCCGGGGAGGGGTTCGGGTCGACGCGCCGACCGTCATCCAGCCGCGGTGAGTTGAATAGGGGTCACGAGGCGGCGTCCAAGGCGGCATGCTTACCTACTCCACGCTAGGTCCACGTCTTCGCCGCCCGCTTTTCGCGGGCCTGTTTACCGCGATCGCCGTCACGCACGCGTCCATCGCGCTGGCCGATCCGATCGAATTGAGCGCGCCGATCGACGTCGGCGCGACGCTCCCCGCGATATCCGAGTCTCCGGACGGCGAGGCCGAGTTCCTCGACGAGCGTCGCGACGACTACGCGGTCGCGGTGCACGGCTCGTCGATGCTCGTCACGTGGGTCGAAGGCGTGCGCGATCTCTACGCCGCGATCGTGGACGCCGAGCAGGGCGTCGTCGTCCCGCGGTTCCTCGTCTATTCGGCAGAGACGCGACTCTACGCGGTGCGCGCGGTCTTCGCGGACGGCGCGTATCGCATCGCGGTCGGAGACCAAGAGGGGCTTTACACCGGCACACGTCTGTTCGCGGTCGACGAAGCGGGGGCGGTGGGGGACCCCGAAACGTACGGGCTCGAGGAGCAGGGCCTCGTCGAGTGCGGTCCGCTCGCGCTCGAGGCGCGGAGCACCGGCCTCGTGCTCTCGTGCGCGAATGGTCCCGTCGCCGCGCTCCCGAAGGCAGGGGAGCCGAGCACGCTGTTCTGGCCGACCAGCTCGCCGCTCATCGACATCGCATGTCGAGCCGCTCCGTGCGTCGCGGGCTTCCAGCTGAACGATTCGAATCCGCTGCTGAACGTCGCGCTGGCCACGCTCGACGACGCGAACACGGATCCGAAGCCGACGTTCCTCGGCTTCCGCGACGCGACTTACGCGCGCATCGCGGTGGCGCTCACCGGCGCCGGGACGCTCGCCGTCTCGTGGTCGTACATCCTCCCGCCCGGCAGCCAGAACGGAGAAAACCGCGAGCATATCCACGGGTGGTTCCTCGCCGCGGACGGCTCGATCCGCACGCTGGACAATCTCGCGGAGGCGCCGGGGATCCGCGACCCACGGCTCGCGACGAACGGCACGAGCGTCGCGCTCGCGTATCGTACGAACGGCGGCGGCTCGTCGATCGTCGCGCTCGACGCGGACGGAGCGCCCCGCGGAGAGACGGCGGTGATCACGACCCAGCCATCGCTCGATATTCGTCTCGCAGCGTCGTCCGACGGCTCGTACGCGCTCGCGTACGACGACGGCGCGAGGCTGTTCGTGCGAACGGCGCGTCTCGACCCGAAGGGCGAGGACCCCGGACCGGGCGGGGGGACACCGACACCGACGGAGACGAGCAGCGGGTGCGCGGTGGCCGGGGGCGGAGCGTCGTCCTCGGCGGGCGTCGCGCTCGCCGTCGCGTTCGGCGCCTCGCTCGTCGTGCGTCGACGGCGGCGACGGGGCGTTTCTACCATGCCGGGTTGACGCCCGATCCCGGCGCCTCCTTCAGGGCTCCGCGTCCTTGCAGCACCGCACCCCCGTCGAATAATCGAGATAACTCCGCGGGTGGGCCGTCACCACCGCGTCGCAGCCCGACCGCGTCGATCGCGCATAAAAACCGCCCGCGAACGCCCCGCTGCCTTCGTCCACCCACTCGTCCAGGTTCCCGACCATATCGTAAATCGCGTCGTTCCCCCAGCGGCTCCGGCACGCCGGCGTCGCGCCCGTCCTCCGGAACAGCGGCGCCTCCCCGGCCCGCACGTGATTCAAGCGTGGATCGAGGTGCCCGATCGACGCATTGTCATGCAAAATGGCCGCCGGGTGCGCCTCGCGGAACACGTTGCACGCCCCCTCCACGTACGTATCCCCGTACGGAAAGGGCGTATCGTCCTGCCCCCGGCAAGCCAAGACGAACTCCGGCAGCGTGCACAGCCGCTTCCCGGACGCCGCGCAGGCGCTCTCCGCCACGAGCCCCGTCAAATACCCGTTGGGCCGGGCCAATCGCCGCGGCACCGCCATCACATCGAGCTTCTGCCCCCGCTGCCACCCCGGCAAAAACGGAAGCGGCATCGCCCGCGCGTGCACGCTGCCCATGCGGCTCCGCCCCGTCGACCAATCCCCCAGCGTGATCTCCAGCAGATTCGGCGTCACCGGGAAATCGGGCGAAAGCGCCTCCCTGCTCGCCGCGTCCACGATCGTCGCCTCGAATCGGTCCACGCAGAGCTTCCCCTGCACGAGCACCATCTCCGGCGGACACGGCCTTGGCGCCGCCGCCTTCACCTCCTCCGCGTCCTCCGCCGCCTCCGCGCCCGCCCGCTCCACGGCCGCCGCGAGCCCCCGCACGAGCCCCACTTCCGGCACCACGTCTCGCCCCTCGGCGCGCGTCCCGAACCACCGCAGCGACCCATCCGCCGCCCACCCCGGCTCCCCCACGACGCACGTCCCCGGCGCCGAAAGCGCTTCCACCTCGACGAACCCTCCCGGCTTCATCGACGGATAAAACCGCGGCCCCGGCGACCCATCCTGACAAATCCCCGCCGCCCCTCCTTCCGGCCACGCCGCCGCCCCGACCTCCCGTCCCTCCTCGTCCAGCCAAACCGCGTACCGCCGCCCCTCATCCGAAAGAATCGCTCCGCCCCCGGGCAGCCCCGACAAACGCACCCCGAGCTCCCCGGCCCGCACCTTCAGCGACGTCTTTGCCACCGGCCCGAGCCGCCCTGCCGCGTCCACCACGAACGCCACCACCTCCTCGTCCGAGCCCACCCCCACGCCCGCCACGATCGCCCCACCTGCGCCCCGCTCCACCGCGGCAAACCCTGCCCGCACCGGCGACGCCGCGCTCCGCGCCCGCCCATCCGACAGCGCCGGCGCCCCCACCTTCCCCTCCTCGGACAACCCCGCCACATGCAGCCGCCCCCCGGACAGCTCCATCAACAGCCCCTTCGCCTTTCCCCCCACCATTACCGCCCCGTCCGGCCAAACCCGACCCCGCCAGACCTCCGCCGTCCCGCCCGTCGGCCAAACCCGCCCCACATCCCCCCGCGCCACCCACACCGCCGCCCCGACCTTCCCGATCCCCGCCACCGCGCCTGCGCCCCGCCCCCCCGCAAAAATCTCCTCTTTCGACAAACCCTCCCGCACCCCATCCCCCTCCAGCACCCGCACCCGCCCTCCGGCCAGCGCCACCCCCGTACCATCCGGCCAAACCTTGGCCCAATGCACCCGCCCCCGCCGCGCCGGAAACGCTACCCCCTCCTCCCGCAAACTCCCATCCCGCCCGGCCGATCGGAGCCCCCGCCCATCACCCGTCGTAAAAAATGCCCGCTCCCCGGCCCACACCACGAGCCCCACATCATTGCGCGCCTGCCCCCCCACCCGCCGAGGCTCCGCCTGCAAAATCTTCTCGAACCCCACCCCCGCGCCCGGCTCGATCGCACACTCCCCCCGCCCAAGCTTCGCCGCCGCCCCCCCGAACCAGCTCACCTCACAACTCCCGCCCCGCGCCACCGGCTGCGTCAACAGCCCCACCCGCGTCCCTCCGACCAACCGCGGCGCATAAAACCCCTTCAGCGCCCCCCATTCCAGCTCCCCCTCCACCACCTTCGCCCGACTCTTCCCCTCGAACCTCCCATCCTCCCCGATCACCCCCCCACCAATCGCGGCCCACCCCATTCCCGTCGCCTTCTTACCCGCCGACGGTTTGGCGCTCTCATACCAAACGATCTCCACCCCTCGCGCCGACCCTCGCGCATCCACCACCCCCATCCCCTCGAGCGGCGGGACAAACCGTAACCCCGTCGCCTTCGCCTCCCCCTCGAAAACCCCCTCCCGCGACACCCACCGCACCGTCACCTCCACCGTCGGCTTCGGCGCAGCCTTCTTCACCACCTCTTTTTTCTTCCCCCCGCCCTTCTTGCCGCCCTTCCCATTCCCCTTCTTCACCACCGCCGGCGTCTTGCGATTCTGGACGAGGCGCGGGGACGCTTCTTTTTTGGGGGCGGGGGTGGTGGGTCCTGTTGTTTGAGGGGCCGCAGGCCCCGAGTTCGGGGGGACTGCCCCCGAAGCCCCCACCGTCTCCACCGAGATCAGCGCCACCCGCTCCCCGCTCACCGCAACCGCTTTCACGTCCCCGACCCGCTCACACCCTCGGATCTCCGCCACCTCCGACGCCCGATCGAACACCGACAAACACAACCGATCCCCACCCACCGACGTCACGAGCGCCCGCTTCCCGTCGCTCCGCGTAAAAGCCAGCACCACGTTTTCATCGACGAGCCGCACGATCGGCCCCATCCGCCCCGATTCCTCCACCCACCGCGCATACCCCTCGGGCTCGCCCGCCGCCTGCGACACCAGAAGCGCCGCCGCCTCCCCGAAGACCGGCTCCACCGACATCGGCAAACCCGCTTCCTCCGCCGCACCCAGCGGAAGCCGCGTCACCTGCGCCCCAGCGGCCGAGCTCGGCTTCCCTGCCTCCGGCGCCTGCCGCCCGCTCGTTTGCCCGCCTCTGCTCGGCTGATGCGTGTCACGTACGCTCGCGCCCGAGCAAGCGGAGCTTCCAACAAGCAGCCAGAGCAGCAGAAGACTCGGGCCTTTTTGCACACGGAAAGAGAGGGGGAGGCGCGCCACGATCGCGCCCACCTTAACGCGGAGTTTGCCGGGCGTGCAGGAAGAGCAGCACGGGCGCGTCGCGACCCTGGACGGCGACCGCGTGCACGCCCTGCCGGTCCTGAGGTGTCCTCGCCGCACGTGCTCGGGGGCACGTCGGCTGCAATGCCCGGTGAGCGGCAGGGGGCTTTTCCGGATCACGAGGGGCTCTCTTTCGAGGCCTTTCCGCGTTCGGAGGCGAAGCCTCTACCTCTCAGGAGGACTTTCGATGACGAAGACCATGCAGCTCACGATGCTCGGTGCCGCGGCCCTCATGACCCTCGGCGTGGGATGCGGGCGTGGCGAGAAACCCGCGCAGAGTGCGCAGCAGCGGCCGACGCCGGCCTTCGAGGCCGCCGTCCCCGCGGAGCAGGGCCAGGCGGGCCAGTATGGCCAGGGCCAGGCGGGGCAGTGGGGCCAGGGCCAGGCGGGCCAGGGCCAGGGCCAGGCGGGGCAGGGCCAGGCGGGCCAGGGCCAGGCGCAGGGTCAGGCGGGCCAGTGGGGCCAGGGCATGGGCATGATGAGCGAGCAGGAGATGTGCTCCTCGTTCGTCCAGCACTCGAACCTCCGCGTCGAGGACATCGAGGGCGGCGTCGCGATCATCGCGACCCCGAAGTCGGGCGTGGACCTCTCTACCCTGCGCGGCGATGCGCTCCACATCGCGTACACGATGAGCCCACCGGCCGGCGAACAGCGCGCGGCGCGGCCCACGAGCGCGTCGGAGCGTTGCGCCCTCTTCGACCTCGGCCAGACGGCGGGTCGCTCGGGCGTCATGGAGCAGGCCAACGAGATCCGGATCATCCTGCTCGCCCAGGACACGACCGGCGTCCCCGCCCTGCGTAACCAGGCGCGTGGCTTCGTGCGCCAGTGGGGCCAGGAGGGGGTTCAGAGCGGTCAAGGCGGCCAGCCCCAGAACCGCTGAACCGGGGCTCCGCTCCGGATCGAGCAGGGTGGGGGCGAGCTGCCCCCGCCCTGCTTTCCTTTTCTGGCCCTCGACCTGCCCGAAAAGGTTCGCTACCCTGAGCTCGTCATGAGCAAGAAGCTGGACGAGGAGCTCGCGCAGGCGGCCGGGATTGGACGGGACGACGATGGGCCGGCGGCGATGCCTCCGCTCACGGTGCCTCAGCCGGCCGAGAAGGCTCGACCGAAGAACAGCAGCATGGGCCTCTTGATCACGCTGCTCGTCATGGGCGGCGGGCTCGTCAGCCTCTTCATGTTCGGCTTCAAGGAAGCGGCCATTTATGCGACGCCCGTCGATCAGCTCCTCGCGCAGCAGGACAAACTGATGGGCCGCAAGGTCCGCGTCGAGGGCGAGCTCGTGCCGGGCACCCTCGAAAAGCGCGACAAGCCTTGCGAGTATCGCTTCACCATTCATGGCAAGGACGGCAAGCAAACCTTGCCCGTCCGGTATCCGCAGTGCGTCATTCCCGACACGTTCCGCGACGTACCCGCGGGCGGCGTGCAGGTCACGGTCGAGGGCTCGCTCAAGTCGGCGACCGATTTCGAGGCCACGCTCGTCATGGCGAAGTGCACCTCGAAGTACGATCCCAAGACCCACGAGATGAAGCAGGGCGAGGGGCAGGGCATGCCGATCAACTGATCGGATCGGCTCCACGCGAAAACGCCGGGCTCCAGAAGGGGCCCGGCGTTTTTCATTTCATTCGGGTTCGGCTTGGCCTCGCCGCGGCGCGGGGGCCGGGGGCATCTCTTCGGGGGGCATCGCGGGCGAGGGCATGGGCTCGCTCGGGGTGGGTTTGTCGGCGGGCTCCGGGGGCGGCGGCGCCTCGCGCGGCGGCTCCACGGGCTTCGGCTCGGCTGTGGCGGGCGCGCGGGCCGGTTCCTCGTCGCCCTTCTCCTTCGCTGTCGACATGCCCACGGGCAGCCCGGGCTTCTTCGACGGGAACGGCGAGTCGCCCTTGCCGCGGCCACGACCTGCGGCCGGGCCGTCGGTCGAGTGGGGATCGAACCGCATCCGCGACAGCGCGCCGTGCGCGTGCCAGCCGTAGAACCCGTCTTGCCGTTTGGACTTCTTGATCTTCGGATCGGCCAGCTCGAACAGCGATGGCGCGTTCGAGCCCGGCGCGCCGAGCAGCGACTTCGTCAGATCGCTCTTGTTGCGGTAGGCGTCGGTGAACTTGAAGCGCACGTAGAGGTCGGCCGTCGAGTTGTTCCACGGCTCGCGCACGTTCACCTTCCCGTCGCCGGCGAGCTCGAGATCGGACCCGTTGGCTTCGAGCTTCGTGACCTTGAGGACGCCTTCCTTCGCCTCGGCCGCGATCACGAGATCGCCGAGCTTCGCCTCGGGCAGCGCGATCTGGCCTTTGATCTTCGACTTCCCGTCGCCGACGGCCATCTCGGCGATCGTCAGATCGAGCGCGCCGTTTGCCTTGCTGAACTTCCCACCTTCGGCGGTGAGCTCGAACGTCCCCTTCGCGACGCCTTTCACGGGCACGCCGAGGAAGTCCTTGATCACGTCGACCTTCCCGAGGTTCACGCCTTCGAGCTCGACCTCCATCGGCCCGCTCGAACCGCCGACGGGCACCGTGCCGTTGAGCTCGCCGTCGAAGGCGCGGGCCCAGAACTTGACGCGCACGCGGCCGAGGAAGAGCGGCAGGATCTGCAGCCGCGCCTCCACCGCGTCGATCTCGATCACGCTCTCCTTCGGTGCGGGTTTGTCCTTGTCGGCCCCGCTGCCGAAGGGCCCTGCCGCGGACGACGACGCGTCGTCGCTCGGGGGCAGATAGAGCCGCACGCCCGTCGCCTCGACGCCTGTGAACCAGTACGAATCGAGCTCGTCGATCTCGATCCGCTGCCCCGCGCTTTTGCCTTTTTGCGCGGCCTGGAACTCGGCGACGAGGCGGTCTTTCAGCCGATCCCAGGGGAAGGCCAGATAAAAGAAAAGCCCGAGGCAGAGGCAATAAAGTGCCGGGTAGGCCAGGAATTTTGCGATGCGCAGGAGACGGGCCTTCACGGTGTCTTCTCCTCCTCGGCCGTATCCTTCGACTCGCCCTTGTCCTTGTCCTTGTCTTTTTCTTTCGCGTCGGGCTTTCGGTCGTAGGCGCTCACGCCGAGCTCCACCTCGTACGAGTCCGGCTCACCGGCGCGCGGGCGGATGTTGAGGCGCGTCACCGCGACGGCGTGGCCCGATTGCTCGATCTTCTCGATCGTCTTCACGAGCGCCAGCATCCCCACCTTGTGCATTTTCACCACGGTCAGCCGCTCGGTGTACTTCTTCCCGTGCGGGACCTCGGGTTTGTCTTGCGCGTCCGCGATCGTGATCCCGTTCTGCTTCGCGGCGTCCTCGATGAAGCCGGCGAGTGCGGGGGCGGGGCGGCCATAACGCGCGAGCAGGGCGTCTTGCTTCGCCTTGCGCTCGGCGACCGAGAGGCGCGCTTTGTAGACCTCGTCGATGAGGGCGCGGATCTCGTCGTTCTCGGTGCGCGACGAGCTCACCGCGCTCCAGGCGTAGATCGGCACGGCGAGCACGACGAGCGCCGCCACGATGCCGGCGAGGACGCCGAGCAGTTTGCGCTCGCGTGGCTCGAGTTTCTCCAGGCGCTCCGCGAACGTCACTTCTCTTCCTCCTTGCCGGCCGCGGGCGAGGACGTGTCCGCCGCGTCAGCGGTGCCCGAGGGTTTTGTCGTCTTCTTCTTCTTATCCTCGCACTTCACGTCGAGCTCGAGCACGTATTTCTGTTTGCCCTCGCTGAACTGGGCCGTGCGGCTGATCTTCACGTCCTTGAAGCACTTGTGCTCCTTCATCTTGTCCGCGATCGCCTGCGCGTCGGGGATCGAGGGCACGGTGCCTTGAATCGAGACGTGGCCGCGGTTCACGTCGAACTCGAGGACGTCGTGCGTGATCTCTTTCGGCACGACCTCCGAGAGTTTCACCATGACGTCGAATGCGTCCGCGCGCGGCAGCGGATCCTCGTCGGCGCTGCCGGGGCCCTTGTCGAGCATGCTGCGCGCCTTTTCGGGCTCCTTCGTCTCCTCTTCGAAGACGTCACCCGTGGCCGTTTCGAGCCGCGAGAGCAGCATTTCTTTTTCGGCCGTGAGGCTTCGATGCTGCGCGAGCAGGCTGAAGACGAAGCTCACGACGACCGCGGCGCCGAGGCCTGCGAGGAGCGGGATTTTTTCGCGAAGGAACGGATAACTGCGCGCGGCGGCGAGGTCGCCCTGGCGCAGGTTGAGGCCACGCGCCTTGCCGGCGAGGCCCATCGCGAGGCCAATCGCCTTCGCGAAGCGCGGGAGCATTGCCTCTTGCTCGGCCGTGACGCCTTCGAGGCGCGGCTTCGGCAAGGGCAGGATCGTGATGCCGAGCTCGGTCGAGAGAAACGCCTCTGCGCCCTGCGCGCTCGCGCCGCCGCCGACGAGATACATGCCCGCGAGCGGGCCGCCGCCCGAGGCGCGGAAGGCCGCGAGGGTTTGTCGCAATTCACGCGAGAGCGCGGGCGCGCTCCCGGGCAAACCGAGCGTGCCGCGCGAGAGCGTGCGCGCGAAGACCGGGTCGCCGCCGCGCAGGATCACGATGTCGCTCGTGGCCTCGCCGAGATCGAGGATCGCGACGGGCAGCGCCGCCTCGCCCGCGGGGGCCTCTTTTCCGAACGGTTTTTCGATTTCGGGCATGACGCCCGCGAGGTTCGCGAGCGGCAGGGCGCCCGTGCCGACGCGCTCGGGCTCCATGCCGAGCGCCTCGCGCACGACCTCGATGCGCGCCTTGACGTCCTCGATGCGCGCGATGGCCGCGAAGATCGGCACGGTGTCGCCGCCCGGGTTCTTGTCCATGCGATAATCGAACACCGCGTCCGTGATCTCGAACGGGATCAGGGATTCGAGCTCGAAGGGCAGGACGTTGTCGATCTCCTTCACCGCCGAGGTCGGCAGGTCGATCGACCGGAAGAACGTCCGCTCGCCCGAGATCGCGATGGACATCGCGTCGGCCTTGAGGCCGCCCACGGCGGCGCGGATGGCGTCGATTTCGAGGCCCGTGACGGGCGCCTCGCCGAGGGCCTCGAGCGTGATCTTGCGGTACGAGAGGCGCAGGAGCGCCGCCCTGACCACCGCTTTGCCGACGTCGATACCGAGGATTTTGGACATCGTGATGCTCTCTCGAGGAAACTATTCGATACGATAATAGACGATCTTGCCGAGCGGGTTCGTGGCGAGCGCTTGCATCGGATCGACGATCCCCGTGCCCGAGCTGCCGGACGTGGAACCCGTGGGGGTCCCGCCCTGCGGGTTCTGCCCCGTCGTCGACCCGGTTTGCGTGCCGCCCGTGAGCGGATTGACGCCGCGCGTGTCCACGACGGCGTGGACGCGCACGCGCGTCGTGCGCTTGCGGCCGGGAACCACGCCCTCGGCGTAAATGCTGAAGACCTTGCTCGTGACGGTGAATTGCTTGTTCGCGCCCGCGTTGAGCCCGCACGGCAGGCCTGCCTGCGCGAGCAGCGGCGTGAGCATCGGCCCGAGCATCGCGCCGAGCGGCCCGGGGACGGTGCCCGATTTGAGGAGATTGGGGAAATCGGCCGGCTTCGAGAAAATGGGGATCGGGAACGTCTTGAGGACGCCGAGGAGGCCGAGGAACTGTGCCTGGATGTTCGGGTCGGTGCAAAGGGGAATGCCCTGCGACGCGTTCGATTGCGTCGCGCCCGCGCCGCCCGAGCAGACGGAGCAAGCCGCCGCGAGCAGGGTCTGCGGGTTCGCGGTGTTCACGTTGACCGCTTTCTGGCCCCAGACCGTGAGCGTGCGTGATTTCGGATCGTCCGGGTTCGGCTCGACGAACGTCGCCCAGAAGTCGTCGCCGACGCCGCGGATGAGGCGCAGCTCCTCGAGCGAGTCGTACGCGGCGTTCTTGCGGCGATATTCGAGGCCGATCGTCTGGTAAAAGTTGTCCTCGGCGCCCGTGGCTCCTTGGGCTTGCGAGCCGACATAGCAGGTCGAGAGGACCTCGTCCTGATCGGCCCAGTCGGTCATCGCGCCGCAGATCGTCTGCATCGTCGAAAACTGGCCGTCGGGGTCCATGCCCTCGAACATCGGCGCGTATTGCGGGCCCTGCATGTGGCTGACGAGCAATCGTTCGAGATCGATGTCCTGGATCGGCGCGGCCCGGTTGACGTTGATCTTCGAATCCTCGTCGACGATCTTCACCGTGAACGAGCCGCCCGTGAGGCCGAGGCCCTTGCTCTGCGAGGTGTCGACGCCGAGCATCCCCCCGAACGTGGCCATGCCGGTTTCGTCGTTGAAGGGGCCGAGCGCGATATCGGTGAACTCCCAGACGGGGAGCTGCTTGAACGGCAAGGGCAGAGGGACGCTCGTGCGGATCGTCGGCTCGGAGGCAATCAGCAAGCGCGACAGATTCACGGCGCTCTTCGCCAGGTATTCGGCCTTGAGCGCGTCCCGATCCGCGAGCGCCGACGCGAGCTCGGAGGTCGTCTCCTGCTGCAATTCGGTGAGAAACACCGTGAGCACGGTGATCGCGCCGAGCACCATGAGCAATGCGACGCCGCGGCGCTCTCGTTTGCGCCTGCGGAGCCTCTTGGCCTCTTTTTCGCGGATCGGCTCGTTCATGGCTCAGTTCGCGAAATCGAGGGCGAGCTGCATCGCGGGGGAGACGCGCGAGCGGAGGACGATCGGCTTGCCGCCGGGGCCGCCATTCAGCACGAGCGTGATGAGGACCTGCTGGGGAAGACGCCACGGCTGGCCGGTGACCTGCGTCGTGTCCCAGGTGTCGACCCATTCGGAGATGGTGTCGTCGAAATACTGGATGTCGAAGCTCTGCACGTCCTCGACGAGGACGTTCACGACGCCGCCCTTTTGCGGCTCCATGTCGAGGTATTTGTCCTCGCGCCGGACGAGATCCATCGTGCCGGCCTCGTTCCGCGCGCCGAAATAGCCGATCTCGCATTGATCGGACTCGTGCGCGTCGCGGGCGAGGCGGCGGTGCGCAAAGGAGGTGAAATCGAGGCGATCGAACGTGCCCTCGTCCTGGCCGATGAACCCGGTCTTGCGGACCTGCTGCGAGATCATCGTGGAGCTGTTCGTGTAATCGCCGTGCTTCGAGACGAACGCCGCCTGGATCTCGCGCGCCATGCGTTGCATGGCGGCGCGGCCCTGGTGGTAGCGGTCGTTCATCCCCGAGATGCCCTTGCGCGAGCGGGACATGCCGTCGAACGCGCCATAAATGAGCGAGCCAATGAGGGCGAGGACGCCAATCGAGACCATCGCCTCGAGGAGCGTGAGGCCACGAATCGAAGCACGACGACGCGACTTCATCGGCCCATGCCTCCTCCCGGGAACGTGGGACGGCCGCCGAACGGATTGTTACCGCCGCCCGTGGGGCCGCCGCCCGTGAGATTGCCGCCGCCCGTGGAATTGCTGCCGCCCGTGGGGTTCATCAGGGCGTCGACGGCGTCGAGCTGGTCGTTCGTGACGAGCGTCGGCTTCGGGTTCGTCACCCATTGCACGACGTCGAACGAATGCTCGCGGGTGCCCTCGGTCCACGTGACCGTGAGCGTGACGCGGCGGGTGTTCATCTCGAAAATCGCCTTGAGCGCAGGATACACGAACGTGCCGACGAGCTGGAGCATGCCGCCGAGCGCATCCGCGCCCGTGGCGCCGCCGAGCGCGCCCGCGACGTCGCCGAGTCCGCCGCCCGCAAGGTCGCCCGTGGCCGGAGGCGTCGCGCCGCCGGCGAGGCCGAGCAGGCCTCCCATGGCGCCGAGCCCGCCCGCGGCGCCCGAGGCGCCCGAGGGATTCGCGCCGCCATTTTGCGGCGACGAAAGATCGAGGCCGGTGTCGAGCTCCATTTCGCCGAGCTTCGGCTCGGGGAACTGCGGCTTTTCGATCTTCCACGAGCACTTGAGGTTCGGCGTCTCGTCGCCCTCGCAGCAAGGGCCGCTCTCGATCACCTCGAGCTCCTGGAACCCTTCGCGGAAAAGCGTCTCCTCGATTTCGCCCATCTTGCAGCGGGCGAGGGAGGTGGCGACGCTCAGGTTCCGCGCGTGGGACGAGGCGGAGAATGCGCCCGCCTGCGCCGAGAGGATCGCGGTCAGACCGAGGCCCAGGATCGCGACGGCGACCATGACCTCGAGCAGCGTGAATCCTCTCCGTTTCATATCGAACCTCCCCGAACCCCTCAGAAACCGGAATCGCTGGCTTCCGATTCCTCGGATTCGTCGCGCGGCCTCTGCATTTCGACGCGCCCCTTCTGGAGCGCGGTCTTGCCCGTCAGCGGCGAGACGAGCACCGTCATGATGTCGCGCTCCGGATCCGCTTCTGCCGGATTGCCGAGCACGACCTGGATCGCCGCCCGCTCCGTCTGCCCCCCGGGCCAGAAATAAAGATACGCGCGATCCTCCTCGATCGGCCCCTCTTGATGCGAGGTGTCGACCGAGAGGAATCGCACGCCGTCGGCGAGGTCCTTGCCTGGCTTTCCGCCCTGCGGCTCGAATCCGAAGGCCTTCGTGGGCGTGAACGAGGGCCGCGGCGCGCGAGGCCCCTTCACGATCTTCTCGGCCTCTTCCATCGCCTTCTGCTCGATGTCCGTGGCGGCCGCGGCACCACCCGTCTTGTCTTTCTTGTCGACCGAGAGCTGGCCGCCGCCCTCCTCGAGGATCACCATCCGCTGCTCGAAATCGAAGACGAGCCGCACGGGTTTTCCGATCGCATTCGCGTGCCCATAGGCGATCCGCACCGCGCTGGCGATCATCACCGACGATTGCCTGAGCCGCGCGCGCTTGAGCGTCCCGAGCCCGACCACCGCCGTCCCCGTGACGAGGGTCATGATGGCCAGGGTGATCAGGACCTCCACCAGGGTCATGCCACGCCGGCCGCGCGATCGCGCGGAGGCGTGGCATGTCGCGAGAGGGGCGGAGGCGCGCGGCATCATTCGAGTCCTCGTCAGAGCGCCGCGACGCGCTTGATGTCGGCGTCTTTGAAGTCGTCCTTGACGTCGTCGGGCGAGTTTTCTTTGCGATCGCGGCCCGCCGAGATCACCGTGATCTCGTCGCCGTCGCATTGAATCTTGAACGGCGTGCCCCACGGGTCGTCCGTCTTCTTCGCGTCGATGTGCTTGCCCTCGACGAGCTCCTTGATCGTCGGACAGCCGCCGCTCGCGCTGTCGAGGTGCATGTACTGCTGCGCCGCGGTCTTGATGACGCCCGCGCTAAGCACCGCGCCGCGGATCTGGCTCTCCTTGTACCGCGGGAACACGAGCGCCGTCGCGCCGCCCGCGATGATCGCCATGATCGCGAGCACGATCAGGACCTCGACCAGCGTCACGCCCCGCGACGCCGCACGCTTCATCTTCCGGATTCGATTCGCTTTCACCTTCATGGTCCGTTCACTCCACGCGGTCGAGACCGCCGATTTCACCATCCGGCCCGTCGCTCGTGAGATCGTACCCCTCCGGGTCCTTCTGACCAGGGCAAACCAGCCGGAGCGGCCTGCCCCACGCGTCGATGGGGTCGATCCCGATATACCCCTCGGCTTTTAGCGCATCGAGCGACGCGGGGCACTTTCGCTCGTGATCCGCCCGATACGCATCGAGGCCCGCCCGGACGACGCCGATCGTGGCCATCGTGGAGCGTACGCCGGTCTTGCGGCGCTCACGCGCGCCGAGGAGGAGCAGGAGCGTGGCCATCCCGAGCGCGAGCGCGACGAGCTTCGCCCGCGCCATGCCGCGGCCGCGCAAAATTCCGCCGCCCCGCTCCCACGGGAACCAGATCGTCGTCTCTCTCTGCCTGCGCCGCGCCACGCCCCGATTCCCCCGTTAGCCTGCAAAACTCGACATCTGGATGAGCGGCATGAGGATCGAGAACGCGATGAACCCGACCGCGCCGCCCATGAACACGATCATGAGGGGTTCGAGCAGGCTCGTCAGCACGGTCACGCGAGTCTCGACCTCCAGATCGTACGCGGTCGAAACGTTCTCCAGCATCTCTTCGAGCTGACCGCTCTTCTCGCCGATCGTGATCATGTGCGTCACGATCGGCGGGAACTGGCCGCTGCGCTTCAAGGGCTCGGCGATGCTCTGGCCCTCACGGATCGAGCTGATCGCGTCGGCGATGACCTTCTCGAGGACGGCGTTGCCGAGGACGTTCTTGACGATGTCCATCGCGCCGAGCAGCGCGACGCCGGCGCTGAGCAGCGTGGCGAGCGTGCGCGAGAAGCGCGCGATCGCGATCATCTGCACGAGTTTGCCGACGATGGGCGCCTTGAGCAAAAAGCCGTGCCATTTCAGCCGGCCGGCCGGCGTGCGCTTCCAGCGCCGGAAGCCCCAGATGCCGCCCGCGAGCAGGCCGAGGACGAGCCACCAGTAGTTGCTCAAAAAGTCGGACGTGCCGATGAGCGTCGCCGTGTACCAGGGCAATGCCTGATCCATCGAGGCGAAGATCGAGGTCACGTTCGGCACGACCGCGACCATGAGCACCGAGACGAGCGAGACGCCGAGGATCGCCATCAGGATGGGATAAGCCATCGCCGAGCTGACCTTCGATGTGAGCTTCGCCTGGGACTCGAGGAACGCGGTGACGCGCTCGAGGACCTGCTGGAGCATGCCCGACGCCTCGCCGGCGCGGACCATGTTCACGTAGAGCGGCGGGAAGATCGAGGGGTGCTGTTCGAGCGCCTTGGCGAAGCTCGTACCCTCGCGGATCTGCTCGCGGACCTGCGTGAGCGCGCGCTTGAGCGACTCTTTCTCGACCTGATCGATGAGGGCCGTCAGCGATTCGAAGAGCGGAATGCCAGCCTTGAGCAGGGTCGCGAGCTGGCGCGTGACGACGGCGACGTCGTTCGTTGACGGGCGCTGCGTGAAGGCGAGGAGGTTGATCGATTTCTTGGTCTTCGCCGCGGCGGCCTTCTCCTCCGCGGCCGTCGTGAGAAGGATGCCGTCCTTGCGCAGGAGGACGCGGAGCGCCTTCGCGTTCTCCGCGTCGCGCACGCCCTTCACCGGCTTTCCGGTGGCGACGAGGATGCCTTTGTATTCGAAGACGGCCACGGCCCGCTCCTCCCTATTCGTCCACGATGATGTCTTCTTGGGTCGCGGCGAGCACTTCCTCGACCGTCGTCATACCCCTGAGGACCTTGCGCGCGCCGTCGTCGCGCATGGTGTCCATTCCCTGCGAGATCGCGACGCGCTTGACCGTCTGCGCGTCGGCGTTCTTGAGGATGAGCGGGCCGATCGCGTCGTCGATGACGAGCAGCTCGTAGATCCCGCGCCTCCCCACGAATCCCTTCTGCAAGCAGGCGTCGCAGCCGCCCGGCTTGAAGAAAACCGGCGAGCTGCCCATTTTCTGCCCGACGTATTCGTATTCGAGCCCGTGTACCGAATACCGCTGCGACGGGATGCGCTTCGCCTTCCAGGCGAGGCGCTCCGGGTCGAGGCCGAGCTGCTTGAGCTCGTAGGCCGTCGGCTGATACGGGACCTTGCATTGCTGGCAAAGCATGCGCACGAGGCGCTGCGCGAGGATGCCGATGACGCTGGAGCGCACGAGGAACGGCTCGATCTCCATCTCGACGAGGCGCGTGACGGCCGCGGCCGAGTCGTTCGTGTGGAGCGTCGAGAGCACGAGGTGACCCGTGAGCGAGGCGTGAATCGCGATCTCGGCGGTCTCCTTGTCGCGGATCTCGCCGACCATGATGACGTCCGGATCCTGGCGCAAGAATGCGCGGAGCGCGCTCGCGAACGTGAGGCCGATCGAGGGGTGGACGTGGACCTGGTGAATGCCGCCGATCTCGTACTCGACCGGATCCTCGGCCGTGAGGATGTTGCGGCTCGGATCGTTGATGCGGTTCAGGCACGCATAAAGCGTCGTCGTCTTGCCGCTGCCGGTCGGGCCCGTGACGAGGATGATGCCGTCGGGCCGATTGATGAGGTGATCCATGATCCCGTATTCGCGCGGGGCGAAGCCGAGATCGTCGAGGCCGAGGAGGATGCTCGTCTTGTGCAAGAGGCGCATGACGATGCGCTCGAAGCCGCGGCTCGTGGGGACCGTGGAGACGCGGATGTCGACGCTCTTGCCCGCGATCTTCAGCGTGATGCGCCCGTCCTGCGGGAGGCGCTTCTCGGCGATGTTGAGGCTCGCCATGATCTTCACGCGGGCGATGATCGGCGCCATGAACTGCTTCGAGGCGCGACGCGCCACGTAGAGCTCGCCGTCGATGCGATACCGCACGACGACGTCGCGCTCCTCGGGCTCGATGTGGATATCGCTCGCGCGCTCGCGGACGGCCTGCGCGAAGAGGCTGTTCACCCAGGCGATGATCGGCGCGTCGTCGTCCGAGTCGATGATGTCGACGAGGTTGTCTTCTTCCTCGTGCTTGTCGCCCTCGAGGTTCGATTGGCCCGCGTCGCGCTTCTCCCAGATGCGGTTGATCGCCTCGTGGACGTGATTGCGCGTCGCGACCGAGATCTCCACGGGCTTCGCGAAGATCGCGCGGACGTCGTCGACCGCCAGCGTATCGAGCGGATCGGCGACGACCGCGTGCACGGAGGTGTCGTCCTCGAAGATGGGCAGGATGAAGCGCTGCTTCGCATACGTGATGGGCAGGCGCGAGGCGACGTCGAATTTGACCTGATCGACGTCGATCTTCGGCATGAAATCGAGGCCCATCTCGGTCGCGAGCGCGCGCGCGATCTTGTCCTCGCCCGCGATGTTCGAGGAGACGATGAGCTCCGTGAGGGACTGGCCGCGCTCGCGTACGGTCTCGAAGAGCGGCGCGAGCTTCTGCGCGTCGACCACGCCGTGGCGGACCAGGATCTCGCCGACGTATTCTTCTCGGGCAACCTGGTTCATGCTCATTCCACGCGCTCCACGGGCCTCGGCGTAGCCGCGCCGGCCGGGCGGCGGCGCGGGGTGGGCGCAGCGGCACCGCCGCCGCCCGCCGCCGGGGGCGGCGTCGCGGTCTGCACGGCGCCGCCGCCGCCGTCGTCCCCGCCGCCGCGGATGGCGATGCTCGGCACCGCAATGGGTTGTCCGGGCTCATGCGTGCGCGCGCCCTTGGGTTTGGACTCTTCCTCGAGCCGCGCCCGCTCCGCCATCTTGATCTGCGATTGCCGGATGTCCTCGACGAGGCCATTGGCGCGCGCATAGTCCTTCGGGGGCTCCCAGCCGGAGTCGCCGAAGACGAAATATCGGTCGAGGAACTCCTGCCGCTCCTGCATCTTGCGCTCGAAGATCGCCCGGAGGTCGTCCTGATCCCGGATGATGTACGGGGTCAAGACGAGCAGGAGGTTCGTCTTCGACGTGGTCTTCTCCGTGGTGCGGAAGAGCGCGCCGAGGACGGGGATGTCGCCCAGGATGGGGATCTTCGTGCGCTTGTTGGTGACGGCGTCACGCATGAGGCCGCCGATCACCACGGTCTGCTGGTCGCGGACGACGAGCGTGGTCTTCGCATTGCGCTTGATGATCGTGACCGCCCCGAGGTCGCCGCCGGCCGGCGGGCCGAGCTCCGAGATACCCTCCGTGATCTCGAGCCGCACTTGATCGGAGTCATTGACGTGCGGCGTGACCTCGATCTTCGTACCGACGTCCTGGCGAGGCGCCGCGAAGCCGCCGCCGAGGCCGCCGAGGAGGCCGAGGCCGCCGAGGCCGCCCGCGGCCCCGCCCGCGCCGCCCGCCGCGCCGAGCATGCTGCCGAGCCCGCCGCCGATGTTGGTCTGGAGCGGGACGTTCTGGCCAATCTCGATCGTGGCCGGGATGTTGTCGGTCGCGAGGATGTGCGGCGTGGCGAGGACGTTCGAATCGTTGTCCGTCGCCATCGCGTGCATGATGACGCCGAACGCGGGGATCGAAATGCCCGTGCCGAGGAGGTTTGCCGACTCCGCGATGGTCGGGCCGCGGACGCCGAGCGCGAAGGCGCCGAGCTGGCTCGCGACCGATTGCGGCGCGAGCGCGGAGGTGAGCGGGGCATTGCCGCCGTAAACGATGCCGTCGCCGCTCGCGCCGTCGATGTCGACGGGCGAGGGCACGGGCGCGCCCATGTGCCAGCGGACGCCGGTGTCGTTCTTGCGGTCGACGTTCAGGTCCATGATGACGGCCTCGATGAAGACCTGGCGGCGCGGCTGATCGAGCTCGTCGATGACGCTGCGGAGCGCGGCGTAATCGCGGAGCGAGGAGGTGACGACGAGCTTGTTCGAGCCCTCGTCACACGTGATCTTGACCTGGCCCTCGAAAATGTCCTCCGTCGAGCCGGGGACGGGCGGGGCAGCCTGCGCGCCGCGGCGACTGCCGGTCGCGCCGCCGCCGGCGCCCGCCGCGCCGCCGAGGAGCTGGTTCAGTGTGCCCGAGAGGTCCTTGCAACCAGCGTGCTGGAGGGGCAATACGTGCATTTGCCCCTCGCCGGATTGCGGGACGTCCATGCGCTTGATGAGCTCGAGAAGGCGCATGTAATCGGGCTGGTTCGCCGTGATGACGAGCGAATTCGTGCGGTCGTCGGCGAGAATGCGCGCGCCGCCGCCACCCGCGCCGCCGCCCGCGCCGCCTCGGGCGCCGCCCTTGCCGCCCGCGCCGGGCTTGAGATCGAGGATCTCGTTCAATTTCATGGCGACATCGTTCGCCCCGGCATAATGGATCGGCTCGAACCAGATCTGATCGCCCGCGCCGCCGACGTCGATATCCTCGAGGATGCGGATCATGCGCTGCACGTTCGAGCCCGTGTCCGTCATGATGATCAGGTTGCCGGACGGGTGGACCGTGATGTCGCCCTCCTTCGATTTGAACTTCCCGAGGACGTTCGCCGCCTCGTTCGGATCGACGCTGGCGACGCGATACATGCGGGTGATGAAGCGATCCTCGGCGGGGACCGCGGTGCCGGCGCCGTAAATGGGGGTCGTCTGCGAGACGACGCCGGGGGTCTCGACGATCTTGAGGAAACGGCCGTGCGGAATGACAGTGAGGCCGTTCGTCTCGAGAATCGAGAGGAACGCGCTGTACGCCTCCTGGACCGTGACCTTGTCCGGCGAATACACCGTGGCTTTGATCTGGCGGAGCTTGCCGCCGTAAATGAAGCGCCGGCCGGTGATGTTGCTGATGGCCTTGACGAGCTCGTTGAGGTCGGCCTCCTCCAGATTGAAGGAGACCATGAAGTTGCCATTACGCGGCTTGAAATCGATTTCCTTCGGGCCCTGCTTGACGCCGGCCATGGGATCCTCGCCGACGACGGGCGCGGGGCCAAACGGCGCCGCAGCGCGCGGCGGCGGGCCGGGCGGGAAGCCAGGAGGATTGCCCGTATTCGGGCCGGCCCCGGCGCCGCCGGGCGCTGCCGGAGCGGCCGCCGCGGGCGCGCCGGGCGTCGGGGCGAGCTGCGGGCGCGCACCGGGCGTCTTGAGGACGGGGGCGCCGCGCGGCGGACCATTCTGCGCGGACGCGATCGCGGGTGCGGAGGCGCAGAGCAGCGCCGCGAAACCGAAGCCAAACCTTCCCAGGCGGGAGTTTCTGTAAGGCGTGTTCATGATCCTCGAATTCGATTCGGTCATTCGCTACGGAAGACTTCAGGGCGTGGCTTCAGCGGGCGCCTCGGCCGGGGCGGCCGGTTTGTTCCGCTTCGGGCGCGGGATCTTGCTGCTCGGTTTGCCCGGCGTCGCCGCCGCGATCTCGGCCGGTTTGTCCGAGCTCGACTCGCTCGCCTCGCTGGATTCGCCCCGGGCGGGCAAAACCGATTTCGCGATCGCGACGACGAGCAGGCTAGCAAGGGCGACGAAGCCGATCGAGCCCACGACGAACGTGCCCACATAGAGCAGCGTTCGCTGGAGCAGGCTCCCCTCGTTGAATGCAGGCAGCTTGAGCTTGGCCATCCCTCGGTCTCCCGTCTCGATGCCGTTCGTCGCGGAACCGTTCGTCCCGGTCACTTGATGTTGAAATCGATCGTCATCGGCTTGCCGCGGCGGTTGACGCTCACCTGGAGCTTGTCCGCGGTGCGGAGCCTCGCGTATGCCTCGAGCGCTTTTTGCGGGTCGCTCATCTCGAAGCCATTGATGGACTGGAGGCGGTCGCCATTCTCGAGGCCGAGTGTACCGAGCAGCGATTCCGGGCGCACGCCGAAGAGCCGGATCCCGACGACCTTGTCGCCCTCCTTTTCGGGTACGATGCGCGCCGACCGCATGAGCTCCGCCTGGTTCTCCAGGATCTGGTCGACGACCGAACGCTCGACGTCGAATTGATTTTCGCTGACCTTGTGAATCTTGTCCGCGATCTCCTTCGGAACAGCCTTTCCTTTGCCCTTCGGCTTCGGCGCCTCCGTGCTCGGCGCAGGCGAGGCGGACGCGAGCTTCTTCGGCGGCTCGCCGTGGACCTGCATCTGGCACCGCGAGCTGCCGCTCGTGAGCCACACGCGATCCCAGCCGATCCAGAAGATCTGGTGGCCCGAGACGTCGTCGCCGCGCCGGCGGAGCTGCGCTTTGCCGTCCGAGCCCGCAATGGCCGCGAACGACCAATCCGGATCCTCCGATTGCGTGATCAAAAGGACCTTGCCGATGTCGCAGACGGGATCGTTGTAGGGATCGCTGTTATCGGGCGCCGGCGCCTCGGGGGCGCTCGGGAGATCGAGGGGCTTGCCGTCGAGAGGGCCCGTGACGGAGTCGAACGGGTTGCGGCTCAGGATCGGCCCGGCGTTGACGGTGCGCTCCTGTCCGGAACTGCTGTGTGACGCGCCACTCTTGGGCGGCGGCGGCGGCGGTGGCATCGACGACGGATCGAGCAGCACGCTGCCGGCGACGAGCTCGCCCATTCCGGACGCCTGGAGATAGGCGGCGGAGGCGATCAAAAGGCAGATGACCGCGGGAAAGTAGCGCTTCAGGATCGCGTCGAGTCCCATGAGCCCAGCTCCGTACTAGCGAGAGACGTGCCAGCCCCGACCTTAGCGCTTCCCGCGCCTTTTTTCGCGCGGGAAGGCCACGATCGACAACGTGGCGAAGGGGGGAGGGTGGGGGCGGCGAGGATTGCCAAAGTGACAATCGGATTTTCAAGCGCCGGGGTAGCGCCGGTCTTCCCGGTGATCAACCTTCGATCTCTCCGAGCTTGCGATAGATCGTGCGGGTGGAGATCCCGAGGAGCTGGGCGGCGACGGATTTGTCGCCATGGGCGTAGCGGAGGGTCTCCCGGATGAGCCGGCGTTCGACCTCGTCGAGCGGGGTTCCGACCGAGAACGTGATCGTCTCGGGGGCGGCGGCGAGGCTCTCGCGGATCGACTCGGGTAGGTCCTCGACGGACAATTTCTCGCCGCGGCAGAGGACGGCGGCGCGCTCGATCACGTTTTCCAGCTCGCGGACGTTGCCGGGGAACGAGTAGTCGAGCAGGCGCGCGATGACCTCGCGCGGGGCTTCGAGGCGGCCGCGATTGTTCTTCGCGCAGTAGACGCCGAGAAAATGGTCGACGAGCAGGGGGATGTCCTCGCGGCGCGCCCGGAGCGGAGGGACGGTGATGGCGATGACGTTCAGACGATAAAAAAGGTCCTCGCGGAAGCGGCCGGCTGCGATCTCGGCGCGGAGGTCCTTGTTGGTGGCGGCGACGATTCGAACGTCGGCGCGGACGGTATCGCCGCCGATGGGCTCGTATTCGTTTTCCTGCAGGACGCGCAGGAGCTTGACCTGAACGGAAGGGCTGAGCTCACCGATCTCGTCGAGGAAGAGGGTGCCGCCCGCCGCTTTGGCAAATCGTCCCTCGCGGCGCGCGAAAGCGCCGGTGAAGGCACCGCGCTCGTGGCCAAAAAGCTCGGCTTCGAGGATGGTTTCGGGGATCGCGGAGCAGTTGACCGCGACGAAAGGCCCGTGGCGGCGCGCGCTGTGATCGTGGATGTAACGAGCGACGAGCTCCTTGCCGGTGCCACTTTCGCCGAGGACGAGCACGGTCGCGGAGGACGGCGCGGCCTGCGTCGCGACGTCGAGGACGCGGCGAAGCGCAGGGCTCGAGCCGATGATCTCGCGTTTCGTGAGGAGCTTGAGCTCCTGGCGGAGGGAGCGGTTTTCGGCGACGAGGGAGCGGCGTTCCGCGGCTTTGCGGACGCTTTTGATGATCGTCATCCGCTTGAGGGGCTTTTCGACGAAGTCGTAGGCGCCCTCGCGCATGGCCTGGACGGCCGTTTCGACGGTGCCGTACGCCGTCATGAGGACGACCTCGGTGTCGGGGGCGAGCTGCTTGATCGCGCGGAGGAGCTCGATGCCGCTGGTGCCGGGCATCATGAGGTCGGTGAGGACGACCTCGACACGGTGTCCGCGGAGGAGGTCGAGCGCGGCGCGGGCCGACGATGCGGTGAGGACGCGCATGCCGTCGCGCTGGAAAATCTTCTCGATGGAAGCAAGGTTACTGGGCTCGTCGTCCACCACGAGCACGGTGGGCGCGTCGGCCCCCGCCTTCGCCTCGGGAGGCGCGGGCGTCGAAGATCCTGACAGCTCGTCAACCATGCCGACAACATGTCACGCCGTGAGGCACGGTGTCCACGTTGTCTGACGGTTCGTCAACTTGGCAAAGGCGAGGTGGTTGGGATCACGAAAATAGACGGGATGCGCCGCTGCCAGGTTGTCCCGCTGTCAGGGTGTCAGCGAATCAACTTCGAGAGCTTTTTGAACGAGTCCGTCCCGGCGCGTCCGAGCCAGTCGAAGACGACGGTTTCCATCGTGGTGATCGTGGCGCCGGCCGCGCGGCAGAGATCGAGGCCGATGGCGCGGTGATCGTCGCGGCGCGAGGCGACGCCGTCGGCGACGACGTGCACGTTGGTGCCACGCGTGGCGAGCTCGCGCACGGTCTGCATGACGCAGACATGCGTCTCCATGCCGAGGACGATCGCGTTGCGCGGCGCGCCGATGGAGGCCCACACGCGCTCGAAGCCACGATCGTCACACGCGGAAAAGTCGATCTTCTCGACGACGGGCGCGCCGAGGTCGCGGAGCTTGTCGCCGATCGGCGCGATCGTGCGGCCGAGGCCCGCGGGGTACTGCTCGGTGGCGAGCACGCGCGCGCCGAGCACGTCCGCGGCTTCGAGGAGCACGGTGGCGGCGCGGACGAGGTCCTTCATGCGGTCCTCGGGCATCGCCGCGGCGAGTTTGTCCTGCACGTCGACGACGAGCACCACGCTCGCCTTGGGATCGAGCCGTCGCATCGTTTGTCCTCCAACGGAGAATGAGAGCAGTCAACGAGAGAGCCGGAAGCTCTTCAAGAATTTGACGAGGTCGCTGCGGGCGTCGAAGCGCAGGAGCGCGCGAGCGACGATGGCGCCTTCCTCGTTCTTGATGGCGCCGGGGAGCACGGTCATCGATTCGACGAGCTCCCGCGCGGAGACGTCTTTCTGGCCTTCGAAGACGTACGGTTTGTCGTCGTCGCCCCGGAAGTGGAACGCGTAGGGGAGCGTGCCCGTGCGCAGGAGGTCCATGCCGAGGGTGCCGCGGAGGTAGCGGTGATCCGCGAGGCCCGGGGCGTCGATCGCGCCCTCGATCTCGACTTCGGGGCGGCGGAGGAAACGGAGGAGCGGGGCGCTCTTGGCGCGGATCGTGAACGCGAGAGGTCGCTCTTTGTGAGGCTCGTCCACGCGGTGGTAGCTGCCCGCCATCGTCTCGCGGAACTCGAAGCCACTCACGGCTCGCCGCCCTCCACGGGCTTGGGCTGCGGGACGGGGAGCGGGGGAGCGGAGGTCTTTTCGTCGAAATCGTTGGAGGGCAAAACGAGTCGCTCAACGCGGGTGCCGTTCGCGAAGGCCTCGGCGATCGCGGGGACGTCCTCCATCGTGACGCGGCCGTAGAAGTAGCCGTCGGGCTCGACGGCGATCGCCGGGCCGGCCCAGCAGACGTCGAGGCAACTCGACGTGCAGGCGCGCACCTCGGTCTTCGCGAGGCCACGCGCCTGGAGCTCGGACTTGAGGGCGGCGTGGATCTCGACGGCGCCGCGCTGCGCGCACGAGCCCTTGGGAGTGCCGTCGGGGCGGCGGTTCACGCAGACGAAGAGGTAACGCTTGCGCTGAGGCACGACGCGAGCCTTACGCCGGGGCTTCCGGCGGTCAAGTCAGGGGGTCGTGACAGAGACGGAGAGGCCGTAGTAGCTCGGATCCGAGGCGCGGCCGCCCGCCGTGACGCGCACGTAGTACGTGCCAGCCGCGACGTTCTCCGCCTTGGCGAGCGAGCAGTAGCCGAAGGCGTCGTCGTTCATGACGAGCTCTTTGCCGGTGGCGTCGAAGATCGTGAGGATCGTGTCGAGCGTGCTCATCACGCAGCCGCCGAGGCCCGCGTCGCCCGTCTGCGCGGTGATCACGGAGCCACTCGCCGCGACCTGGACGGAGACGTAGTCGGCGTCCATGACGGGCGAGAGGATCGCCTGCCAGCCGCTCGCGTAGGTGTTCGCCTGGGAGATCGTGTCGTTCGGCTCGGTCTCGTGGATCTCGAGCTTGCAGGTCGGGCTGCATCCATCACCCGCGGTGGTGCCGCCGTCGTCGCACTGCTCGCCGGGCGTGCGCACGCCGTCGCCGCAGGTGTTGGTGATGGCGTCGATCACGAGGCGGTAGTGGAACGTGGAGCTCGAGACGTCGGGCGCGGCCGTGACGCGCGCGTAGTACAGGCCCGGATCGACGAGCGAGAGCGTGGCGCGCGAGCAGTAGCCCTCGCCCGCGTCGTCGTCGCTCGCGAGGACGGTGGCGCCGTTCGCGCCGAGGATCTCGACGAAGGTGTCGAGCTTCGACGCGGCGCATGCGCCGTCGCCCGGATCGCGGGTCTCGACGACGAGGCTCGCGGCCGCGGGCAGATCAAACGAGAAGACGTCGACGTCGCCGGCGGGCGCGATCTCGGCGCCCCACGGCGAGCTCCACGCGTTCGCCTGCGCGGGCGTGTCGTTCGGCTCGGTCTCGCTCGTGACGAGCTTGCAGTTCGCGTCGCAGAGATCGGCGCCGCCGGGGTTTCCGTCGTCGCACTCTTCGCCGATCTCGGGGTTCAAGTTGCCGTCGCCGCAGACGGGATCCGGAGGGCTGCCGCCCGTGCCGCCTTGCCCGCCCATGCCGCCCGTGCCGCCTTGTCCACCCACACCGCCCGCGCCGCCTTGTCCACCCGCGCCGCCTTGTCCTCCGCTGCCGGAGCTCGACGAGCTGGTGGTTGGGCGCGGCGGGAGCTTGTCCTCGCCGCACGCGACGAGCGCGAGGCCGAAGAGCGCGGCGAGGGACCAGATCGGCGAGGTCATTCGCTGTCGACGCACGAGTAGGTGATCTCCCAGCCGTTGAGGGTCGGCGCGGCGCCCTTGTTGGCGGTCGGGTTGAAGGTGACGGAGAACTCGAGGAACGACTGTCGCGCGCCGGGCAAACCGAGCTTCGTGTACACGTCGACCGGGCAAGGCGAGGGGCCGGCCATCGTGCAGAGCTGCGTGTCGACGGGCGAAGACTTGGCCGTCGCGAGCGTGGTGAACGCGCCCGAGAGCGCGGCCGCGGTGTCCGCGGTGCGCGCGGCGAAGAGGAGGTTCGAGTCGCCGGGCGTGACGCTGTCGTAGGCGAGGTAGCCCCACTGCACCTTGGTGCCCGTGGGGCAGGTGGCCTGGTAGACGTGCGTGAACGTCTGCGCGGTGTACGCGCCCGGGCAGCCGAGCTCGACGTCGATCGTGGCGCCGGCCGAGTTCAGCACGGTCTGGCACGTGTTCGGGCAGAGGAAGATCTTCGTCGGGTTCTGGGCGTTGTCGTAGTACCAGCCGTTCCCGCACGCGGCCTGGCTCGCGACCTTGGCGAAGGCCACGGCGTTGCCCGACGTGGGCATGAACGTGACCGTCGCGTCCGTCGGATCGAAGAGGCCCGCGTTCGGCAGGTCGAACTCGCACGCGACGACGTCGCCTTTGATTTCGAGGAGCGCGGAGAGCATCTGCTGCTGCGCGTCGCCCTGATCGGTGACGAAGAACGCGTTGGCCGTGCCGCCCTTCTGCGCGATGAGGTTCATCAAGGCGACGTTCGCGTCCTGGATGCCGATCGCGTACGTGAGCACGCCGGCGTTGACGAACGCGTCCTCGGCGTAGCCCGCGATCGTGTTCGAGTCGGTGCCGCAGGAGTTCGGATAGCCGTCGGTGACGAACACGACGACGGTCTGCTGGTTCGGGTTCGCCTGCTGGTAGGCCTTGGCCCACTTCTCGGCGCCGGCGAGCGCGGGCAGGAGCGGCGTGTCGGCGGCGGGCAGGGTGTTGTTGATCTCGTTGAGGAGCTTCTGCTCTTGCGTGTCGGTGGGCGCAGACGCGGTCGTGAGCTTGGCGAGCGGGACGAGCGGGACCGCGCACGCGTCGATGCTGCAGTTCGTGTCGTCGCAGCCGGTGACGGGCTTGTAGTGCTCCCAGAAGCGCAGCGCGACGCCGATGCCGGCGGACGCGGGGTCCGAGAAGAACGCCTTCAGCGCGCCCGTGGTCTTGCCCCAGCGATCGTTCGTGGTCATCGAGCCGGAGCGGTCGAACTGGACGAACATGTTCACGGGGCGGATCGTCCGGCTCGTGACGGAGGAGCAATCAGGCGGCTCGCAGGCGTTGCCGCCGCTCGCGAGCGACCAGTTGTTCTCGCAGAAGCACTCGGTGACGTAAGGGTTTGCCGCCGTCTTCTTCGGCGGGTTGATCATGATCTCGCGGTTGCCGTTGCCGATGCCGCAGGCGTTCGCGTCGACGTTGATGCACTGGCCGGGCGGGATGGGCTGCTGTGTGAGGCACTCCATCATGCCGGCGTGCGTCTGATCGGGCGCGCACTTCGGGTACTGCTGCGAGTTCGCCGGGAAGTGGACGAGGCGGATGCCCGCAGGCGCCTGGGTTTGTCCGTGGTTGCAGACGGGCACGACGCCGTTGCACGGAACGCCGACGGAGAGGTCGATCCCTGGGCATTTCGGGTCGGTCTCGCCGGGCAGCCACGGCGTGCACGCGCCCTTCACGGGGCAGCTCTCGTTGCAGAGCGTCTTGACCTTGTCGACGCAGAGGTTGTCCCACTTCGTCGTGCAGCAGGACGGACTCGCCTGGCAGATCGTGGCGACGCACGCGTCACAAGCGGCGTTCAGCGCGGCGCCCGAGTAGCACTTGTCGTGCGCGCAGGGCGGGTCGGTTTTGCAGTCGGCGCCGCAGAGGCTGTAGACCTTGTCGACGCAGCTCGGCGTCCAGCTCCCCTGCACCCCGGCGCAGCTCTTCGGGCAAGCGGTGGCGAAGGCGTCCACGCAAGCCTGCGTCCACGTGCCGGTGCAGCAGGTCGGGTTGGCCGTGCAGACCGTGTTCACACAGGTGCTGCAGGTCTTCTTCAGGCCGACGCCCGTGACGCACGGGTCGTGCGCGCAGGTGCCGCTGTACGGGATGAGGCAGCAGGTCGGATCCGCCGTGCAGATCGTCTTCACGCACGGATCACACTCGGGGTAGAGCCCTTCGCCGACACTGCACTTGTGGTGCGAGCACGTGTTCGAGGTCGGGCTCTCGCACTGCATGTTGAACTGGCAGTCGCTCGCCTGCGCGCACGGCTCCTTCAGGCCCTTGTTCACGAGGCCGTTCGGAAAGTCGCTGAGGTCGCCGTTTTGCCAGTTGTAGACGCTGCCCCCGGCCTCGGGCGTGAGGCCGGCGTCGGGCTGCTCGTCGAAGACCTGGCACGAGGGATCGCAGGGGTTGTTGACGCACGGGCCCGAGACGTGGCTCAGGATGATGATGCCGCCTTGGCCGTCGTCGTCGGGGCGCGCGGAGGTCTCGCGGATCTTCCCCTTCGGCGGCGCGATGCGCGAGGAGATGGTGCCGTCGGCGCAGGGGGCCCACGTGCCTTCGACGCACGTCTGCGTGCCGTCGAGGCAGGTGAGGATCCCGTTTTGCTCGCCGATCGTGACGTGGCACTCGCGTACCTGACCATCCACGCAGGGTCCCGTGCTCGTCCCGGCGCCAGTCCCGCCGCCGCCGCCGCTGCCGCCGCTACCTCCCTCGCCGGGCCGCGCCCCGAGCGGCCCCTCGGCCGAGCACGCGGCGAAGACCACGCCCAGAGGCGCGAGGACGAGCATCACGAGGGCGAAGGTCGATCGGAGAGCCACGCGGGATCCCGCGCCGGACGAGCCGTTCTTTTCGAGCGTCCCTGTCGATCTGCCCGACGCACGCGCCATGGGTCGAAACCTCCGGTGGATCCTTCGCAACAAGCAAGACTGCAGGATCCGGGGCGAAAGAAGCAAGCAACGTGCCCCGAACGGTCAGGCCGCGTCCACACGAAGGGCCAGGCGCGGAGGCGGAATGCGCGTGGGTGGCTTCGCAATCGAGGAGCCTGGTAACGGCGTCTACCGGGGAAAAAGTTGCGCAGGCCGCAACCGTTTCACAACCGGCGTACGGGGCCTCGGGCGCGGGTAGGGTAGAGGGGCGCGCGCCGCGAAAAACGGGCTTGTCGAGGCCCGGGTCCACGCGCATGCTCGGCCCGGGCGCAGGCCCTTCCCGGCCCGAGGATGCGGCCGGTTCCCGATGGCCCTCGCTCGCAGGATCGGGGAAAGCTCCAAGGACCGTGCACGCCCACTCCATCGCCGGATTCTTGAGCGCGTGGGTGGTCGCGTACGTCGCGATCGCCACGTTCTGCTTCGTCGCGCGGCGGAAGGAGCGGATCCGCGGGCGCGAGGTCGACTTCGTCCTGTTCGGGTTCCTCTGCCTCACGCTGTCGGTGCACACGGCAGGCGTGGCGGCGCTGCACGTGATGCGAGACGCGGCCTTCGTGCGGGGCGCGCTGCTCGCGTCGGACGTGGGGCGCATGCTCGCGGCGGCGGTGCTCGCGCACGTGGTCGCGCAGCTCTCGCAGATGCGGCTCACGCCACGCGTGCTCTTCGCGATCTACGGCGCGGCGGTGCTGCTCGGGGGCGCGAGCGTGGTCTTGCACGTGCGGCAGTTCGACACCGTGGCCGAAGCGCCGGTGACACTGCTCGGGCTCTCGGTCGTGGAGGTCACGACGCCGGCGCATCCGCTCGCGGCCGTGCTGTCGATCGGCTCGTTCGCGACGGCGATCTTCGCGGCGCTGGTGTTCGTGCGGAGCGCGCTGCGCGGGCGAACGGATCTGCTCCCGTCCTTGTGGGGCGCGCTCGCGCTCGTCGTGAGCACGGGCTACGACGGGTTCTACGCCGTGCTCCGGCAAGGCAAGCCGCTCACGAGCCCGTATGGATACGCGGCGTTCGTGATGGGCGTCGTGATGTCGCTCCTGTCGCGGTACGTGTCGCTGCGGCAAAGGCTGGAGGAGCGCGCGTCGGAGCTGAAGCAGCGGTCGGCGGAGATCGCGCGGGCCTACGAGGAGCTGCGCGCGGCGCAAGCGGAGCTCGTGCGCAAGGAGCAGCTCGCGGCCGTGGGAGAGCTGTCGGCGGTGATCGCGCACGAGGTGCGCAATCCTTTGGCGATCATCACGACCGCGGTGGCGACGCTCCGGCGTGAAGGGCTCGGCGAGGACGATCGGCAGACGCTGCTCGGGATCCTCGACGAGGAGGCGTCGCGGTTGAACCGGCTCGTGGGGGATCTCTTGCGGTACGCGCGGCCGGTGCGCTGCGAGCGTCAGCCCGTGTCGCCGCGCGAGATCGTGGAGCGCGCGCTCGCGCTGTCGCAGAACCAGACGAGCGTGAAGGTGACGCTCGTGGAGCCCGAGCCGCTCGAGCGGATCCAGGCGGATCCGATGCTGCTCCGGCAGGTGTTCGAGAACATCGTGACGAACGCGCTGCAAGCGATGCCGGGTGGCGGCTCCTTGACGGTGACGCTCGTGCCGCACGCGGAGAGCGGCGCGAGCGGGGTCGAGGTGCGCATCGCGGACACGGGCGAGGGGATGGACACGTCGGTGCGAGATCGCGCGCTCGATCCGTTCTTCACGACGCGCGCGGCGGGGACGGGGCTCGGCCTCGCGATCGTGGCGCGGATCGTGGACGCGCACGGCGGGCGGCTGTCGATCCAGAGCGACGTGGGCGCGGGGACGGAGGTGCGGATCTTCTTGCCACAGCAGGGCGAGCCCATGCCGGGGCGGAGATCGGTGCCGCCAGAGATCAACCGGACGAGCTCGCTTCCGCCGATGCCGGTGGAAGTCCGGCGCGCGTTCGCCGGGAGGAAAGCGTGACGAGAGGCGTAGATCAAAGGGCCCAGCGGCGCGCGGAGATCGTGCGCGCGGACAAGCGGTACGTGTGGCACCCGTACACGCCGATGCAGCGGTACATCGACGAGGTGGATCCGCTGGTCGTCGAGCGGGCTTCGGGCGCGCGGTTCTTCGACGTGGATGGGCGGAGCTACCTCGACGCGAACTCGAGCTGGTGGGTCGCGACGCTGGGGCACAACCACCCGCGGCTCGTGGCGGCGCTCGCGCGTCAGGCCGAGAAGCTCTGCCACGTGTCGCTCGCGGGTGTGACGCACGAGGGCGCGGCGGTGCTCGGCGAGGAGATCGTGGCGATCGCGCCGCCGGGGCTCGGAAAAGTGTTCTACAGCGACGACGGCTCGACGGCGGTGGAGGTCGCGCTGAAGCTCGCGCTGCAGATGTGGCACAACGAAGGGCGGCCCGAGCGGCGGAGGTTCGTGGCGCTCGACGGCGCGTTCCACGGCGAGACGATCGGCGCGACGAGCCTCGGGGGCGTGGAGGTGTTTCGCAAGCCCTTCGCAGGCGTGCTCATGGAGTGCATCCACGTGCCGCCGCCCGAGGGAGATACGCCGGCAGATGCAGGCTATGCGCGGGCCTTCGAAGCGCTCGAGAAGCTGCTCGCGGAGGGCAGCGACACGATCGCGGCGGTGGTGCTGGAGCCGCTCGTGCAAGGCGCGACGGGGATGCGGATGTACGACGCGGCGTACCTGCGGCATGCGCGTGCGCTCTGCGATCGGTACGACGTACTGCTCGTGATCGACGAGGTGTTCACGGGCTACGGGCGCACGGGGCCGATGTGGGCGTGCGAGCACGCCGGGATCACGCCCGATCTGATGTGCCTCGCGAAGGGGTTTTCCGGCGGCATGTTCCCGATGGCGGCGACGCTCGCGTCGCCGCGGGTCTTCGACGCGTTCCTCGGCGCGCCAACCCGAGCCTTTTATTACGGGCACTCGTTCTGCGGAAACCCGCTCGGCGCGGCCATCGCGCGCGAGGTGCTCGCGATCTTCCGCGAGGAGGAGATCCTCGCGAAGGCCCAGCCGAAGGCCGCGCGGATCACGAAGGCGTTCGCGGCGATGGGCGCGATCCCGGGGGTTTCGCGGGCGCGATCGCTCGGGATGATCGGGGCGCTCGATCTGTCGAAGGGCGCGAGTTACCTCGGCGGGCTCGGATGGCGGGTGTTCGCGGAGGCGCGGCGGCGCGGGGCGTATCTACGGCCGCTCGGCGACGTGGTGTACGTGGCGCCGCCGCTCACGATCGCGGACGACGAGCTCGAGACGTTGCTTGGGATCGTCGAGGAAAGCGTGCGGGCGGTGCTGCGGTAGCCGTTACGCGCGCTCTCTCCCCAAGCGAGCCCTGCGGCGACGCAAGCGAAGCACGAGCGCACCGAGCCCAGCCACGACGGCCGCGCCGGATGCACTCGACGCGCTTCCGAGGCCGCAATCACATCCGCCCGCCGGTTCGAGCTCGCGCGGCACGCCGCCGTCGCCGCCGCCGCAGGTGACGGCTCCGCTGCCGTCACACGCGCACGGATCGATCGCGAGCGTCGCCGCGATGCCGGGCCAGGTCATCAGGCACGCGGCCGGCGTCGTCGCCCCCTCGCCGCATGCGAGCGGGCAGATGTCGGGCAGGTTGTAGAGGTTCTCGAACGTCTTGCCCTCGTCCTTCGAGAAGCCGACCGTGAAGCCGTCGTCGAACTGGTTGCCGCACGCATAGATGCCCGCGGTCGTCCACGTGAGGCAACGCGTGTAGATGTCGCTGACCTTCTGGAACGCGAGATCGGCCGCGTTCGCGATCTGGACGCCGTCCTTGGGGCCGCCGACCGCGACGCGCGTGCCGTCGGGTGAGAGGGCGAAGCCGAGCAGATCGTCCGCGGCCGTGAAGACCTCGGTGAAGCTCGCGCCCGCGTCTTCGCTGACGAGGAGCTTGTCGACGGGATCGGCGCTCAGGCGCAGGTAAACGCGGTCGGGGTTTTGCGGGTCGATCGCGGCGAGGAAGGGGACGCCGCTCGCGAAGGAGGCGTCGAGGTAGGTGCGCGTCCACGTGGCGCCACGATCGTCGGAGCGCTCGATCGCGGGCGCGAAGGATTTGCCCACGATGCCACTCGCGTAGATGCGTTCGGGCTTCGAGGGCGCGACGTCGACCGTGAGGGCGATGAAATCGCTCAGGATCGGCGTGCCGGCCTGCGTCCAGGTGGCGCCGTTGTCGGCGGTCTCGGCGAGGATCACGTGGAAGCCGTCGGTGCCCTTGCCGGTGGAGGTGATGGCGACGCCGCGCGAGGGGTCGTCGCGGTGGACGGAGACGTCGATGACGTACTCGTCTTTCAAGGGATCCTGGACGAAGCCCCAGGAACAGCCGCGATCGTGGCTCACGCTGAGGCCTTCGAAGACGCCGGCGAGGATCGTTCCGTCGCCGAGCACGCCGATGGCCGGATCCTGGGTGCCGCCGTAGCCGACCGCGCCCTCGCAGATCCACGACCAGGTGCCGCCCGCGTCGGAGCTCTCGAGGACGCCGTACGTGGTGCGGAGGACGATGTGCGAAGGATCCTTGGGATCGACGACGAGCTGGTCGGCGATGGGGAAGCGCCCGTTCGCGTGGGATTCGGCGGGCACGAGGAGCGAGAGGGCCGCGATCGCCGCGGCGAAGGGTAGCAAGCGCATGGCCGATCCTAGCGCGTGGACATGCGCTCGGCGGCGGCGGCGTCTTCCTGTCCGAGGCGGACGTCACGGAGCTCGGCGCCGAGCAGCTCGATCGCGGCCGTGACGAGGGGGTGATCCGCGATGGCGCGGCGCGCGTTGTCGAGGCGGGCGCGGAGGCCGGCGCCCTCGATCTGCGCGAGCGTGACCGCGCCGCTCTGGGGGCGGAGCGCTTCGAAGGTGACGTCGGGCTTGCCGCCGTAATGCGCGGCGAGGGCGGCGCGGATGGCCTCTATGGCGACGGGCTCCTGCGCTTGCTTGCCGAGGAAGGAGTTGGCCTCGAAGCCGAGCACGATGCCGTCGGGGCCGATGCGGACCAGCGCGGCATGTTCGAGGACGGAGGCGAGGGGAGCGCGCTTGGCGCGGACGAGCTCGATCACGGCGCGAAAGGCAGCGAGATCGGCGGGGTTCGGGGCGGAAGGTCCTCGGGATACGCCCTCGGCAGGAGGCGGAACGGTCGAAGGCCGTGCCGCGGCGCCGTTCGTGGGAGGTGCGAACGAAGGCCGACCGTGCGGAGCGCCGTTCGTGGGCGCTGAAAAGGTCGCGGCTCCGTGCGCAGCCCCATTCGTGGGAGGCGCGTACGGAGGCCGTCCGTGCGCGACCCCGTTCGAAGGTGGCGAGGAGGTCGACGGACCGTGCGCGACCCCGTTCGCGGGTGCCGGAGGCGCCGAAAATGTGGTTGGAGCGACGTTCGCGGCTGATGGACCGGGCGACGGGTCGGCGGAGGCCCCTCGGCGCTGGCCTGGCGGGGTTCCGCCGCCTTGCATGGGTCTGCCGTGCCCGACGCTCCCCGAAGGCGCGCCGCCGCCTCCGCCGCCGCCGAGCAGGCGACGCTCCATCTCCCCGATCCGCCGCAAGAGATCGTCCACCGGCATGAGCGGCGGCCGGCGCGCGAGGCGGACGAGCGTCATCTCCAGCGCCGCGCGTGGCTGGCCGCTCCGGGTGACGTCATCGAACGAACGCGAGAACCCTTGATGCAAGCGCGTGAGGTCGTCCGCCTCGGCGCGTGCCGCGAGGGCCTTCACGTCGGCGAGCTCGCTGTCGGCGAGGTCGAGCAGGCCCGTCGGATCCGCGGAGACCTTGGCGACCACGAGGTCCCGCAAATGCGCGAGGAAATCCCGCGCGACGTGCGGCAGATCGTAGCCCTGATGCGCGAGGTCGGAGACCGTGCGCAGGCATGCCTCGGCGTCGCCGTCGACGAGCGCGGCCGCGAGCCCATGGAGGACCGAGCGATCCGCGACGCCGAGGACGCGCGCGACGCCCTCGGCCGTGAGCTTGTCGCCGTCGACGCCGACCCACGCGAGGACCTGATCGAGCAAGCTCATCGCGTCGCGCATGCTGCCCGCGGCCTCGCGGGCGATGATGGAGAGCGCCGCGTCCTCGTAGGCGACGCCCTCGCGGTCGAGGACGAAGCGCAGGCGCGACGTGATCGAGAGCGCGCTGATGAGCTTGAAGTCGTAGCGCTGGCAGCGGCTCAGGATCGTGACCGGGATCTTGTGGACCTCGGTCGTCGCGAAGATGAACTTCACGTGGGGCGGCGGCTCCTCGAGCGTCTTGAGGAACGCGTTCCACGCGTTGTTCGAGAGCATGTGGACCTCGTCCACGATGAAGATCTTGAACCGGTCGCGCGAAGGCCGGTACGGCAGGCTCTCCTGGAGCTTGCGGACGTCGTCGACGCCGGTGTAGCTCGCGCCGTCGATCTCCTGGACGTCGACGTCGCTGCCGACGGTGATCTCCTTGCAAGGAGGGCACTCCTGGCAGGGTTTCGACGTCGGACCCTTCACGCAGTTGAGCGATTTCGCGAGGATGCGCGCGCTCGTCGTCTTGCCGACGCCGCGGACGCCCGTGAACAAGAAGGCGTGCGCGACGCGGTTCTTGGCGATCGCGTTCTCGAGCGTGGTCGAGACGTGCCCCTGACCGACGAGATCCTCGAACGACTGCGGTCGGTACTTGCGCGCGAGGACGACGTAGCTCATCGCCGCCTCGACGTAGCAGAAAGGCGTGCTGGCGTCTCCCTACCCAGTCCCCCGCAGCCGGACCGACGCGGCGGGCAAGGGAGGACGATGAGGCGCGCCGGGGCGTTCGTCCGGCCTTGCAGCCCAGCCGACTTCACGGCATACACGCTCCTCCCATGCAATTTCGCGGTGGAATGAACGAGCTGGTCCGCCAAGCGGCCCGGATGCAGCGCAAAATCGACGAGGCGAAAGCCAAGATCAAGGACCACGAGATCTCGGCGACCGCCGCGTCGGACAAGGTCTCGGTCACCGTGACCTGCGAAGGCAAGGTCCGGAAGATCGCGATCGATCCGGACTTTCTCGCCGCCGAGGGCCTGGAGATGGCCCTCGACGCGGTGGCGGTCGCAGCGAACTCGGCGCTCGAGCAAGCCGACAAGCACGTCGAAGCCGAGATCGCGAAGGTCACGGGCGGCGTGAAGATCCCGGGAATGCACACGTAGTGGCCACGCGGAGCCCCACCTCCTACGTCACGCGCACCTCTTCTCTGCCGGAACGCCTCACCCGCGTCGCGCACCTGTTCGCGCGGCTGCCCGGCGTCGGCGAGAAGACCGCGCAGCGCTTCGCCCTGTTCCTGGCGACAGCGGACGAGGAGGTCGCGCGTGATCTCGGCACCGAGCTCGCCACGCTGCGCGACCACGTGAGGCCCTGCGACCGCTGCGGCAACATCGCCGAGCTCGCCGAAGGCGCGCAGCCGGACGAGCCCGTGCGTTGCGCGATCTGCCGAGACGAGCGGCGCGACAAGGCGCTGCTCTGCGTGGTCGCGCGGGTGCAAGACCTGCTCGCCATCGAGCGGAGCGGCGTGATGCGCGGAAAATACTTCGTGCTCGGACGGCTGCTCTCACCCCTCGACGGGATCTCGGCCGAGGATCTGCCGCTTGAGCGGCTGCGGCGAATCGTGAAGGATCCCGAGGCGCCCGTGAGCGAGGTGCTCGTGGCGACGCCGCCGTCGGTGGACGGCGAGGCGACGGCGCTGCTCGTGGCGCGCGAGATGGCCTCGCTCGGCGCACGCGTGACCCGCATCGCGAGCGGCGTGCCCCACGGCGGTGACCTCGAGTTCGCCGATCAAGTCACGCTCGGCCGCGCCATCGAGGGCCGGAAGAGCTTCGGCTGAACGGAGGGTACGAGAGATGTCGAAAACCATCATTTCCACGAACGACGCCCCCGCCGCGATCGGCCCGTACTCGCAGGCCACGCGCGCCGGGAACCTCGTGTTTTGCAGCGGCCAGATCCCCATCGACCCGAAGACGGGTGAGCTCGTCGCGGGCGGGATCGAGGCGCAGACGAAGCAAGCGCTCGCCAACCTCGGCGCGGTGCTCCGCGCCGCCGGCGCGTCGTGGCCCGACGTCGTGCGGACGACGATCTGGCTCGTCGATCTCGGCGATTTCGCGGTCGTCAACCGGATTTACGGAGAAGTCGTGGGCGCCGAGCCGCCCGCACGCGTGACCATTCAAGTGTCGGCGCTGCCGAAGGGCGCCGCCGTCGAAATCGATGCGATTGCCCATGTTTGACGCCTGGGCAAAGCCAATCCCCAGGGGAGCCTCGAAATGACCACCAAGGACGATAGCGACAACCCCGAGAAGAAGACGCGCAGGATCGTCCGCTCAGCGAGCACGCGGCGCGAGGGCGAGCCCGGCACCGACAGCCCGACTGCGGAGGCAACACCCACGCAAGAAGCCGGGGAGGCGAAGCAGGCGCCGGCCGCAGGTGAAGGCGCCGCCGCATCCGCGCCGAAGCCCCCGAGCCCCGGCGGTAGGCCCGAAGGCGTGCGCCGGATCGACATGCGTGGGCCCCGCCCGCCCGCCGGCACCGCAAGGCCGAGCAGCGGCAGGCCGCCGCCCCGCGGTCCCCGCAGGGACACCGGCGGCGACTTCGTGCCGCGTCAGGAAGAAGGGATGCGTCCGCGGCCCGGCCCGAACGCCGCGCGCTCGGCCATGGGCCCGGCCCGGCCCGCCCGTCCCGGCGCCCCGCCCGGGGAAGCCCGCGCCGAAGGCGGCGAGAGGCCGCCGCGTCTCGATCGAGGCCCGCGTCCGGATCGGGGCCCGAGGCCGGATCGTGGTCCGCGTCCGGATCGTGGTCCGAGGCCGGATCGAGGTCCGAGGCCGGATCGTGGTCCGCGTCCGGAGGGCGCAGGCCCGCGTCGTGATCGTCCGCAAGCCGGCGCGCCGAGCGCCGTCGCGCCCGCTGGGGAGGCCCAGGCGAAGCCGGCCGCCGCCGCGAAGCCGGCCGCGCCGCCCGCAAAGCCGGCCGCGCCCGCGCCCGTCGCGAAGCCGGCCGCGCCGAAGCCGAACATCGTGACGATCATCGCGCCGCCCCCGAAGGCGAGCGGCGGTCCGAAGGCTTCCGCGCCGAAGCCGGCGCTGACGGCAAAGGAAGCCCTCGCCGCGAAGGCGAAGGCCGCGCAGGCGAAGGGCAAGGCCCCGGCGCAGCCCGTGAAAGCGGAAGGCGCCACGGAGGCCCCGGCGGCCGCGGTAGCCCCGGCGTTCGAGGCGGCCGATCTGTCGGCCGGCTGGGACACGGCCGTGGAGGCCGCACGCAAGGCAGGCGACCGCAGCGCGGCGCTCGTGGACGCGTGGCTCGCGGGCTCGAACGTGGAGGCGATCGCGGCGGTGGCCGACGCGGACGAGGCGCCGGGCGCCGCGCGCAAGGCCGCGCGTCGCGCGATCAACATCCTGAAGTCGCGCGGGACGACGATCCCGACGCGGCCGCGGGTGGCGCGCGTGGACACGCGGGCCGAGGTGGCGCTCGAAGCGACGTTCCTGCCGCCCGACGGCAGCGGGACGTCGGCCATCTCGATCACGAGCCGCGACGCGAGCGGTCGTTACCACCTGGCCGAGGTGATCGTGAGGGACCCGATCGGCATCCTGAACGCGGGCAGCGCGTGGATGAGCGGGTCGCAGCTCAAGGAAGGCCGCAACCGCGCGCTCGAAGGGCTCGGCGTGTCGCCGGCCCCCGTGTCCGTGGAGTGGGCGCGTCATCGGATCGCCACGGCGCGGAAGCAAAATGCGACGTCGGGGCAGATCGTGCCGCTCGGGTTCGAGGGCTGTCGCGAGCTCGTCGAGCCGTGCCCCGAGGCCGAGCCGTCGCATCCGGTGGCCGATCTCGAAGCGGAGATCACGAGCGAGATCGCCTGGGCCCGCGCGCCCGGTTCGGCGACGCTGCACGAGGAGCCGGAGTTCCGTTCGTGGCTGCCCGATCGCAGGAGCCTGGAGGATCTGCTCCAGCGGCTCGGCCAGCGGCTCGGGCCGGAGGGCGTGCGTGATCCGCAGGCCGTGAACGAGGCGCTGCGCGAGGAGATCGCGAGCGCGACGGATCGTTTCTTCTCGCCGGAGGCGCGCGCGGTCGTCGCGACGCGGATGCGAGACGCGGCGATCTCGGTCCGCGCGCGGAAGGGGAGCGACCGTGCGACGGACGTGCTCGCGGTGGCGCGCGCGGTGAAGGAGGCGGGGCTCATCACGTCGCCGCCGAACGAGATTCCCTTCCTGCTGGGCTTCTTCCAGAAGGGGATCAGCGTGCTCGCGCAACAGGGCGGCGGCTCGCTGCGGATCCCGGTGGCGCCGATGGCGCCGCAGGGTGCCCCGCAGGCTCCCGCGGAGGGGTCGGCGGAAGCGTCGACCTGATCGTTCCCCCCTTCTCCACAGACCTCACCCCCCAACCCCCTCTCCACTCCGTGGAGAGGGGGAGAATTGCGGGGGGGAATAGGCTCAGCCTTCCCAGGGCGCCTTCGCGTCGCCCATCCCCACATGACGCCGAAACGCGAGGTGCAGCGCCCGCGTGTTCGGGCCCGGTTTGCCGCTGCCGATCGGCGCGCCGTCGACCGCGACAACCGGCAAGAGCTCCCGCAAGCTCGACGACAGGAACACCTCGTCCGCCGTGCGCACGTCATCGGGCACGAGCGGACGTAGCTCGACGGAGAGCCCTGCCTCGCCGGCGATCGCGAGGATGTGCGCGCGCGTGATGCCCGCGAGGATCCCCGCCTCCTCGGGCGGCGTGATCAGCGTTCGTCCGCGCACCACGAAAACGTTGGAGGTCGTACCTTCGACGATCTGTCCCGCCGTGTTGATGATGAGCGCTTCGTGCGCGCCGACGTCACACGCCTTGCGGATCGCGAGCACGCTGGCGAGGTAGTTGCCGACCTTGGCGCCATGCGCAGCATCACAAGCACGCTCGGTGCGATGCGTGATGACGGCGACGCCATCGCGATACATCGCCGCCGGGAGGAGCACGAGTTGCTCGACAAGGATCACGCGCAGCGGATGCGTCGCGAGGCGCGGATCGAGGCCGAGCGGGCCGGAGCCACGTGTGAGCGTGGCGCGTACGTAACTCTCGGGGTTCGCCGCGGCCGCGAGAGCATGTTCGATCTCGGCGGCGAACGCGGCCCGATCGATCGGCATGGGGATCGCGACCTGCGCGGCCGATCGTTCGAGGCGCTGCACGTGCTCGTCGAGCGCGAAGGGGCGGCCGCGGTAGGTGCGGATGGTCTCGAAGACGCTGTCGCCGTAGAGGAAGCCGCGGTCGTAGACCGAGACCTTGGCGTCCTCGGGCGCGTGAAGCCTTCCGTCGATGCAGGCGATGCGGCTCATGGTCGTCCCCGCGGAGCGTGTCACGGATCAGCGCCGAGCGCGCGCAGGGCGGTCTCGCGAGCCGCGTCGATCGCGCGCGCAAGGGTCGTGGTGTCGAGGCCGCGTGGATCGAGCGGCGCGCCGAGCGCGACGGCGACACGCGAGAAGGGACGAGGGATCTCGAACTGATCCCACGTCCGCGCGAGGACCCACGCAGAGGAGCAAGCCGAGGCGAGAGGCACGACGAGGCCGCCGCCGAGCTGCGCCGCGAGGATCGCGCCGACACGATCACCGTCGCCACGCACGACGCCGCGTGGCCCGCGTGGTCCATCCACGGCGAACGCCGCGTCATGACCTTGGCGCATGCGACGAACGATGCCCTTGAGGCCCATGGCGCCGCCGCGCGAGGACGAACCACGCTCGACGACAAGTCCGAGCGAGCCGAGCGCGCCGGTCTGGACCTCGCCGTCGTCGGAGAGGCTGACAAGCACGGCGGTGCGTCGGCGCTTGGGCCAGCGGTGCAGCGCGAACTGCTGACCGTGCCAGAAGGCGAGCACCCAGGGGGTGCCGTCGGTTCCGTCGAGATCGGGGTGCGTGAGAAGGGAGAAGCGGACGGTGCGGAGGAGGACGCGGGCGACGAGTCCTACAGCGTGGCCGAGGGCTCGTCGCCGCGTATTCGACGCTTGGGGGCTACGCCCGAGCAAGTCGGGCTTCGCCCCCAAACCCCCGGCGGTCACTTCTTCAGCTTGGCGAGCAGCTCCTTCGCGGGCGCGAAGTTCTTGTCGGCGTCGATCGCGCGATCGAGCTGCTGGATCGCCTTCTTGTCGTCGCCCTGCGCGTGGAGGATCCGGCCGATGTAGTAGAAGGCCGCGGCCTTCGAGATCGGCGAATTCTCGTCGAGCTTCTGCAGGAGCAACGCGCGGAAGGTCTTCTGCGCGCGCTCGAAGTGCGCGTCGCGTGCAGCCTTCTCCTCCGTGGCCTCGCCGAGCTCCATCGAGAGCACGCCGAGGTCGCGCAGGATCGCGATCGAACCCGGATCGATCTTGAACGCGATGTCGAGGTCCGCGAGCGCCTTGTCCTTGTCGCCTTCGGCGAGGTACGCCTTGGCGAGTCGGTGATGGATCGTCGCGAGCTCCTTCGAGCGACGGCCGCCGTACGACTCCACGATCTTCTGCAGCACCTCCGCGGCCTGCTTGCCACGGCCCGAGGCGCTGTAGGCGTCGCAGAGCGCGAGGAGCAGTTCCCGATCGCCGGGCGCGAGCTCCGAGGCCTTCACGAGCAGGTCCGCCGCGGCGCCCGGATCGTTGCGCTTGCCGAGGTGGATCTCCGCGGCCTTCCGGAAGAGCTGCACCTTCTGGCCCGACTCGGTCGCGGCCTCGGCGTCGCCCTTCACGAGATCGGCAAGCTCGGCCCACGCCTGCTGCTTCTCGTAAAGCGCGTGCAGCTTCTTGCGGATGTCCGCGGCGCGCTCGTCGGCCTTGAGGCCGGCTTCGAGGACGCGACGGACCGCCGCCTCGTCCTTGAGCGCCGTGTACAGATCCGCGAGGCGGAGCGACGTCTTGACGGCCTCTTCGCCGCTGGCGGAGGAGAGCACCGTCTCGAGCGCCTTGGCCGCCTCGGCCTTGTCGCCCTTCTTCTCGTAGAGCCGCGCGAGCGAGAGCAGCGCACCCTTGTGGTTGCCGTCGCGCTCGAGCACCGCCTTGTACGTCTCGATCGCCTTCGGAACGTTGTTGAGACGGTTCTCGAAGACCTCACCGAGGCGCACGCTGTAGACGAGCTCCGCGGAGAGATCGCCGCGCTCCTTCGCGAGGTCGATCTGCGTGTTGAGCAGCTCCGCCAGCTCGTCGTCGCGGCCCGACTTTTCGAGGAGCTGCGAGAGGAGCAGCGTGGCCTGCTCGTGCGTGCGCTCCTCGTCGAGGATCGCGCGCAGGTGCTCCATCGCCTCGCTCGTCGCGTCGAGCTTCTCGATGCAGATCCGGGCGCTCTCGAGGCGCAGCGTGGCGCGCGCGGAAGGCGTCTCCGCGAGGTCCACGAGGCGCGAGAGGACGTTCAGGAGCTCCTTGTGCTTGCCGGCCTTCGCATAGAGCTCGCGCAGCGCGTCGGAGGCCTTCGCGTCGTTCGGCTCGTCCTCGAAGATCTGGCTGTAGAGGTCGAGGGCCTTCTTGTCGTCCGAGAGTTTTTCCCGGGCGACCGAGGCCGCGCGGTGCTTGAGGTCCCGGATCTTCTCGCCCTCGGCCGCGAGCTCGGCCTGACGCACGAGGAGATCGAAGACCTCCTTCGAATCGCCGGCCTTGTCGCGCACCTTCGTGAGCTCCGCGAGCGCCCACGCGTCGCTGTCGTCGGCCTTGATCATGTCGCGGAGGATCGCCTCGGTGAGCGCGTCGTCCGCGAGCACGCCCTCGGCCAGGCCCTTCGCCTCGCGGCGCAGGTCGGAGGCGAGGTGGCCGAGGCCGTCGAGCCCGGCGAGGCGGCGCAGCGTGCCCACGAGATCACGCTCGCGGCCGGCCGCGCGCTGCAGGCCCTCGATGTTGCGCAGGATCGTCTCGCTCGTCGGGTCGTGCTTGAGCGCCTGTTCGAGCGCGCGTTCAGCAGCGGCGTTGTCGGCGAGCTTGTCCTTGCGCCACTCGGCGATGCGCATCCACAGGTCGCGCGCCGCGTCCGTCGAGAGATCACTCTTCTCGGACACGGCCTTCTCCAGCGCGTCCGCGGCGCCCGCCCACCCGCCCGTGATCGGGGCGAGGCGCTCGAGCTCGGCGAGCACGTCGACATCGGCCGGGTCGTCCTTGAGCGCGGCTTCGAGCGCGCCCTGGGCCGCCTTCGGATCGCCGGAGCGATCCTCGAGGACCTTGGCGAGATCGAGCCGGAGCCGCACGCGCTCGGTGGGCGTCGCGACGAACCCGATGCGCTTCTCGTAGAGCTTCGCGAGCGCCGCGTGATCGCCCTGCGACTTGTAGACGCTCTCGAGGGCCTCGGCGGCCTCCTCGAAGAGCGACCGCTCGTCGGTGAGCTTCTCCAGCGCCTCGCGCGAGGGCCCATGATCGGGCGCCCGCTCGAGGGCTTGCTTCAACGTCGCGAGGCCCTGCGACTTCTCGCCGAACGCCTCGATCTGGATCGTGGCGAGCCGGTGATGGAAGTTCGCCTGCTCGCGCTCGTTGGAGATCGCGGCCACGCGACGTTCGAGGACGTCGGCAAGCGCCTTGTTGTCCCCGAGCCGCGAGTAGAGACGATCGAGGGATTCGAGCAGCGCGGGCTCGTCGCCGGCTTGCTCGACCGCCTTCGCGTACGCCTCGACGCTGCGCCGATCGTCCTTGAGCTTCTCCTCGGCGATGCGACCGACGCGGAGCCAGAGGTCCTTCGCGATGACCGCGTCGAACGTCGCCGCCGCGCGCTGCGAGAGGGCGTCGCAGTACCGACCGAAGCCCTCGGAGCGCTCGGCGAGCCGCTCGATCTCGGCGTGGAGCTCGGGATCGTCCGGCGTGTCTTCGAGCGCGCGGAGCAGCGCCCCCTCGGCGGCGAGCGGCTTGCCGAGCTTCTCGTCCTCGACGATCGCGATCGCGCGGAGCGTGCGGGCGCGGTCGCTGCCCTCGGTCTGCGCCTTGAGGCGCATCTCGAGGACGCCAACGAGCTCTTCCCAGCGCGAGGCCGCGCGAAGGACGGGCTCGAGGGCGTCGGCCGCGTCGAGGCGCAGCTCCTCGCGACCCTCGCCGATCGTGCGGATTGCCTTGATCGCGTGATCGTTCGTCGCGTCGTCGTCGAGCACCAGGCGGTAGTGTTCGAGCGCGTCCTGCGGGCTCGCGAGCTCGGCGGCGTAGAGGTCGCCGATCGCGGTCCGAAGTTTTACGCGCGCTTCACGCGTGTCCGCCGTGCTCGCCTGGAGCTTCAGGTTGTCGAGCAGCTCGTCCCACATCTTCTCGGCGCGGTAGAGCCGCTCGAGCGAGGCGAGGACCGCCGCGTCCGAGGGCCGCGCGTCGAGCGCCGCGTTGAGCGCGTTGATCGCCTCTCGACGATTGTCGAGCGACTTCTCGTAACGCTCGGCCGCGCGCACGTTGAGGTCGTACCGGAGGTCGGCCTCGCCCGAGCCCGCGAGCTCCACGCGACGTGCGTAGAGCTCGACGAGGCGCTGGGCTGCGTCGCGCGGCTCGTACAGCGGGATGAGCGCGTCGACCGTGACCGTGCTCTCCGGATCGAGCTCGAGGGCACGCTCGTACGCCTTGATGGCGCCCTCCTCGTCGTCGAGCATCTGCAGCTTCGTCTCGGCGATCCGACGCCAGATGGCGGCGTTCTCGTCGTCCGAGGCGAGCTCGCTCTTCTTTTCGAGGACCGCGATCAAGGTCTGCCAGTCGGAGAGCAGCATCGACAGCACGTCGATCGCCTCGAGCGGATCCCGCTCGCTCGGATCGAGCTCGCTGAGCCTCCGGAAGGCGCCGAGGGCGCGCCGCGGATCGTCGACCTTCTCGTCGTAGACCTTGGCCACCGCGAGCAAGAGCTCGCGCTTCACCACGTCGTCGGTCGTCTTCTCGATGCCCTGCTCGTAGCTCTCGCTGAGCCGCTCCCAGGCGCCGAGCATGGTCGCGAGGCGCTCGAGCTCGGCTCGCGTCTGTCCGTCCTCGGGATCGAGGGCGAAGGCCGCGCGCATCGAGCGGAAGGCGAGGCTCTTGTCGTTGCCGCGCGTCTCCCAGAGCTGCGCGGTCTCGCGCAGCACGGCGACCTTCTCGTGCACCTCGCTCGCGAGGTGGTAGCGCTCCTCGTTCAGCTTCACGAGCAGGCGCCAGTCGTCGCTGCGCTCGTAAAGCGGGCGGAGGATCTCCACCACGCGCGCCTTGTGCTCGTCGTCGCGCGTGAGGGCTTCGAGCTCCTTGATCGCCTCCTGGTGCCAGGGCACGTCGGTGACGATCGCTTCGAGCTGATCGATCGCAGCCGACGTGTCCTTGATCTTGTCGCGGAGCAGCCGCGCGAGCGCGAGGCGGTACGGCGCGCCGGCCTCGCCGTTCGCCGCGGCCTCGGCACGCCGCAGGTAGAGGTCGGCGAGGTCCTGATCACGGCCGAGCTCCGCGTAGAGCTCGGTCAGCGCGTCGAGCGCACGCGCGTCGGACTCGTCGACGTCGAGGGCCGCCCGGTACGTCTCGATCGACTTCTCGGGCTGCTTGAGCTCGATCCGTTCGAGGCGCGCGATCGTGTGCAGCGCATCGAGCCGATCCTTGTCGTAGCGGTAGTCGAGCGACGAGCGGTAGAGCTCGACGCGCTCCTCGTGGCGGCGCTCCCTCACGAGCAGGCCGTCGATCGCCGAGAACAGCTCGCGCGACTCCGGCTCGAACTCGTGCGCGCGCCGGTACCACTTGAGCGCGCTCGTGACGTCGTTCAGGTCCGCGTAGATCTCGCCCGTCCGGCGGCAGAGCTTGGCGCTCTGCGCGTCGTCGACCGTGATCTCGGTGAGCTCGGCCGAGTAGATCTCGGCGAGCCTCCGCTCCGCGCTCGCCACCTTCGCGAGGCGCTCGAGCTCGTGCCACACGCCCTCGTCGCCGAGGTCCTCGTGCAGGAGCTTCGCCACCGTCTCGAGGGCGGCCTTGTAGTCCTCGAGCTGCTCCTCGTGCAGCGTCGCCAGGCGCGTGAGCAGCTCGCGCCGCTCCGACGGGTCCTCGCTCGCGGCGAGCCGCGCGTCGAGGGCCATCTTCACGCGCGCCCAGTCGGCGCGGCGGAGGTAGACCGGCTCCAGCATCTCGCCCGCGCGCGCCCGGTGCGCCGGGTTCTCCGACGCTTCGAGCAGCGCTTCGAGCTCGCCCACCGCGCCCACGTGCGCCGCGTCGATCACGAGCGCCTCGGCGAGCTCGTCGAACGCGCGGGACACATCCTCGAGCCTCTCGTGCGCGACCTTCGCGATCTTCACGCGAAGCTCGGCCGGCGCCCCCACCGCTCCGTCGAGCTGACGCTCGTAGAGCTTGATGAGGTCTTCCCAGCGCTTCGACTCCTTGTAGAGCGTCTCCAGCGCGTCGATCGCCTTCGGGTTCAGCTCGACGTCGAGCAGCGCCTCGTACGTCTCGATCGCGCCCGTCGGATCCTTCAGCGCGTCGCGCTGCAGCTCCGCCTGGCGGAAGAGGAGGCGCTTCTTCTCGACGTCGTCCTCGGCGTTCTCCACGCGCTGGCGGAGGATCTCGAGGAGGTTCGGCGCGTCGTTCGCCTCGCCGTAGAGCTCCTCGAGCGCGATCATCGCGCGGCGATCGTCACTCCTCGCTTCGAGCGCGTTCTTGTACCACTCGACCGCGAGCGCCTTGTCGTCGAGCTTCGTCCGAGCGAGCTCGCCAACGCGCAGCCGCACGTTCTGCTGCACGTCGCCGTCGAGGATCGAGTCCACGACCGAGCGGTAGAGCTCGGAGAGCTCCGCCCACCGACCCGTCGCCTTCGCGAGGCGCTCGACCGTCTCGATCCACTGCGCGACCTCGGGCTCACCCGCGGCCTCGCGCACGCCGCGCACCGCGTACCCGAAGGCCCGGCCCGTGTCGCTGAGCGGACCTTCCGCCGTGCGCAGTGCGCTCTGCAGATTCGAGAGGCGCTCGCCCGTGTTGTCCGCCGTCTCCACCTCGATCTCGAGGACGCGAAGCAGCTTCTCGCTGTCACCATCGGCCTCATAGAGCGGATGCAGCGTCTCGGCCGCGTCGCGCCGCGCCTCGGGATCCTCGAGCAGGGCTTCGAGCGCGTTCCTGCAGCGCGCGTTCGCCGGATCGAGGACGAGCGCCTGGCGGTACGCGTCGAGCGCACCCGGCAGATCACTCTGGTGCAGGCGCCGCACGTCGCCGAGCCGCGCGAACAGATCGAGCCGCTCGTCGAGCTCGGTCGCGAGCGACAGATGCACGTCGAGCGTGTCGGCGAGATCTGCCCATCGCTCGGCCTTCTCGTAGAGCGCTTCGAGTGCCGAGAGCGTGGCCGGCTCGGGGCCGAACTCGTCGGAGACGTTGCGCCAGCCGCTGATCGCGCCGGCCACGTCGTCGAGTTTGCTCGCGAGCGTCTCGGCCGCGCGCACCATCGTCCGCTTGCGCTCGGTCGCGTCGTTCGAGAGCGTCTGCCGCGCCTCCAGGATGGAGACGAGCTCGCGCCACTCGCCCGTGCGCTCGTAGAGGCGCTCGAGCGCGGAGAGCGCTTCGAGGTCCTCCGGATCGTCGGACAGACGCGCGCGCCAGGCCCCGATCGCCTTGTCGGGCGCTTCGAGGACCGACTCGTACACCTCGCCGATGCGGCGGTAGAGGCTGCGACGCTTCTCGAGGTCCTCTTCGAGGCGCACCTCGATGCCGAGCACCTCGGCGAGCGCCTCGTGCTTGCCCTTGCCCGTGTAGATGCCGGCGAGCGCCTGCGCCGCCGGGATCACAAGGTTCGGATCGGTCTCGTCGATCGAGAGCACGCGCCGGTAGACCTTCTCGGCCCGATCCAGGTCGCCCAGCATGTCCGCGCAGATCTCCGCGACGACCATGAGGATCTCGCCCTGCGTCGGCGGCGTGCTGCACGCGTCGGCGGCCGCCGTGAGGACGGTCGCCATCTTCTCGTGCTCGGCGAGCCTGCGACCGATGTCGACGAAGCGCTCGCGCACGACCGCGTCGTCGGGCTCGAGCGGCACGAGCTCGCTCAACGTGGCGAACGCGCCCGCGTCGTCGCGCAGACGGTCGTCGCGCAGCGTGCTCACGCGGCGCAGAAGCTCGCGACGCTCGTGCTCCTCCTGCGCGCCTTCGCGCCGGATTTCGAGCACACGCACGAGCTGACGCACCTCGTCGCGTGCCTCGTACACGACCTCCAGCACGCGCGCGGCGCGCAGACGCAGGCTGCCCACTTCGAGCAGACGCTCGACGAGCTGGCGCGCCTCGCCGTCACCCGGACGTTGCTCGAGCACGCGCTCGAGGTGTTCGAGCGACAGCGCCGGCTCGTGCAGCCGGTCGAGGTAGATCCGCCCGAGGCTCAGCTTGATGTCGGCCGCTTCCTCGTCGGTCGCCGTCTCGAGCCGCCGCTCGAGCAGCGCCGCGAGATCCTTCCACCGCCCCTCGCGCTCGTAGAGCCTCTGCAGCGCGTCGAGCGCCGGCTCGTAGAACGAGTCGAGCGTGAGGATGCGCTCGTAGTAGCGGATGGCCTTCGCCGCATCGCCCATGATCTCCTCGGCGATCACGGCGACGTCGTTGAGCAACGAGATCCGCGTCGTTTGATCCGGCGTGCCCTGCGCGGCCTTGTCGTAGAGCGCTTCGAGCTCGCTCCACCGTTCCGCGTTGGTCAGGATCTGCTTCAGGCGCGAGAACGCGCGCTCGTTCGTCGGGTCCACCGCGAGCACACGATCGAGGTAGGGCATCGCGCCCTCCGGATCGCCGAGCTGGTCGTCGTGCAGCATCGCCGCGCGCTCGCAGAGCTCGATCTCCACATCGTCGGGCAGCTTCTTCTCGCCGTCGCTGCGCGACGTGACGAGGTGCGTCCGGTACGCCTCGGCGAGGTCCGTCGGGCGACCCGCGCGCGCGGCGAGCTCGGAGGCGCGATCCCACACCGTGAGCTCGCTCGAGAACTCGTTCAGCGCGCCGAGCACCACGTCGAGCGCCGTGCCCACCGCGCGGAGCTTCTGCTCGTTGACGTCCGCGAGCCGGAGGAAGAGCGCGAGCCGCGTGGCCGTGTCGGTCTCCGACTCGAGCAGCACCTTGATCGCGTGCGCCTCGCGGCGCGCGTCGCCCGTCTCGGCGTACTCGATCGACAGAACCTGCGCTGCCTGCGCGCGCGTTTCGGGTTTGTCGAGCAGCCGCGCGAGGATCCCGACCGCATCCGTATCGTGCGGGAGGATCTCCAGCGCGCGCACTGCCGCGTCGAACGCGTCCACCGGCCGTTCGAGCTTCTCCAGGTACAACGTCGCGAGCTCGACCTCGCACTGCCCGCGTTGCTCGCCCTCGGACACGTCGCGGTGACGCGCCACGACCTCGGCGCCCGCGGCTGCCTCGCCCGCCGCGATGAGCAGGCGCGAGAGGGCACGGAGTGCCTCGCCACGCGCCGGCGTCACCTCGACGACCTTGCGCAGGAGCTCGATCGCCTTCGCGTTGTCGCCGAAGACCTCCTCTTCGAGCGTCGCCCACTCCTCGAGGATCTCGGCGCGGGCCTCGCCCTCGACCTGATCGGCGCGCAGCTGGAAGAGCCAGCGCAGGTCGTCTTTCTTCTCGTTCGCGCGGAGCAGCGCGTCGAGCTCGCGGATCGTCTCCTCATCGGTCGGATCCGCCTCGACGAGCTCGCGGTACGTCGCCGCCGCCTCGTCCACCTTGCCGAGCTCGCGCGCGTACACCTCCGCGAGACGCAGCTTCAGCGCACGCCGCGTCAGGCCGTCGAGATCCGCGTCACGCTTCAGCCGCGCCTCGACGGCCTCGACGAACGGATTCCACGAGCTCGCCGCGCGCGACCACGCTTCGAGCAAGGACAGCCCGTCCTCGCTTGCGTCGAGCTCGTAGGCGCGCCGCGCGTAGCCGAGCGCCTTCTGCTTGTCCGCGAGCGGCCCGCCCGTCACGGCGGCGAGCTTGCGCAGCATCGAGACCTGCTCCTCCACGTCTTGCGTGGCGCCGAGCAGGATCTCGTAGAGCGCGGGCAGCCGCCCCCACTTCTCTTCCTTCTCGTAGATCGGCACGAGCGCCGCCGCCGCGCGTGCGTCGGAGGGCGACACGCTGAGGACGCGCTCGTACGAACGCACGGCCCGCTCGGGCGCGCCGAGCTGCTCCTCGTAGATCCGCGCCGCGCGGAACGAGATGTCGAGCTTGACGTTCGGCTCGGCGGCCTTGTCCGCCGCGCCCGAGAGGAACTCGACGAGACCCTCCCAGTCGTTCTGCGACGCGTAGAGCTCTTCGAGCCCGTCCCAGTCGCCCGACGCCACGTACGACTCACGCAGCACGCGGAGAGCGCGCGCATGCCCCGGCGAGAGCACGAGCACGCGTCGCCACGTGCGCGCCGCCGCCACCGGATCCTTCAGACGCTCCGCGTACACCGCGCCGAGCTTCTGCAGCGCGTTGAGACGGCCCGCGTCGTCTGTCGCCGCGTCCACGCGCCGCTCGAGCACCTCGGCCACCGTCGCGAAATCCTTGTCGCGCTCCGCTTGCTTCTCCAGCGCGTCGAGCACGCCGGGCGCCTGGGCGTCGAGCTCCAGGATCTGCTTGTAGTGCGCGATCGCGTCCGCGCCGCGATCGAGGCGCTCGGCTGCGAGCTTCGCCATCTCGCCGAGCAACTCGATGCGCGCCGCGTCCTCCGTCCTCGGGAGCTGCGCCTCGTAGAGCGCGTAGAGCTGCGCCCACGAGCGCCGCTTCAGGTAGAGCTCCTTCAGCCGTGACTCGGCCTCTTCGTCGCCCGGCGCCACCGCGAGCAGCGACTCGTAGGCCGAGACCGCGTTCTGCACGTTCGAGAACTGATCGACCCAGCGACGCGCGACCGCGCGGTAGAGGTTCGCCTTCTCCGCGTCGCTCGTCGAGAGCTCGGCGAGCTTCTGCTGGTAAGCGAGCAGGTCACGCCAGCGACCCAGCGTCTCGTAGACCCGCGTCAGCTCACGCACCGCGTCGATGTCCCGCTCGTCGAGCTGCACGATTTGCGTGAGCGCCGTGACGAGCGCTGCGTCGTTCTTCGCGCGGTCGCGGTAGACCGAAGCGATGTCGCGCAGCACCTGGATGCGACCTTGCACGTCGGTCTGCGGCGTGCGCTCGAGCTCCTGCCGGTAGAGCTCGACGAGGGCGTTGTAGCCCTCCGTCTGCATGTAGAGGCGCTTCAGGGCATCGCGCGCGTCGCGGTTGTCCGGGTCCGTGCGCAGGATGTTCTTGTACTGATCGATCGCCTTGTGCGCGTTCTCGGTCGACTCGGCGAGCTTGGCGAGCTCCGAGGCGATCGCGCGTTTGTCGGCTCCATCGGGAAGCGCGCGCTGGGCGTCGGTGAGGATCGCGTAGAGCCGCGCCTTGTCGCCCTTGGCGAGCAGGTGTTCCCGGAAAAACGCGAGCATGCCGGCGTGCGTCGGATCGGCGCGACGCACGCGGTCGAAGTACGCCTCCGCCGCCTGCGGCTGACCGCGCATGCGCCAGTGCACCATGCCGATCTGGATGAGCACGCCGAGCTCCTCGCCCGGCTTCACGCCGCCGCCCTTGAGCTGATCCTCGTAGAGCGCGACGAGCTCGTCCCATTGCTCGTTCGAGGTGAAATGGTCGGCGAGGAACGCGAGCGCGTCCGGCTGACCGGGCTGCATGTCGAGCACCTGCGCGAAGGCGTCGCGGGCGCGGTTCTTGTCGCCGAGCTTCTCCGCAGCGACGCGCCCGAGCTTGATCCCCGCCGCGATGCGGTCGTCCTTCGTCGCGCCCTCGCGCAGCGTGAACGAGAGCGCCCGCGTCACGCCGTCCCAGTCGGCGACCTTCGCGCTCGCGCGCTCGAGGAGCCGCGTCGCGCGGGTGTTCTTCGGGTCGAGCGCGAGCGCGAGACCGATGAGCTCGTCGATCCGATCACGCGCCTCGCCGTGCCCGTACCGGAGCGCCATGTCCGCCGCGCTCGCGAGCAGCGAGCTCTTGAAGGCGGGACCGTCCGCGTTCTCGGACTCGGCCACGTAGCGATCGACGATCTCGTTCCACCGCTCGCGCTTCGCCGTGTCGCTCTCCAGCGCCTCGGCGGCGGCCTCGTCATCCGGCCGGAGCTCGAGCAGGCGTTGATACGCGGCTCGAGCCTTGTCGGCGTCGACGAGCTCCTCGTTGTAGATGCGCGCGAGTTCCGCCTGCATCGGCGGCTCGACGGGCGTCCCCGAGGCAAACGAGATCTCCAGCTCGAGGAGCTTGGCGACCGCGCCCCATTCTTTCCGCTCCTCTTGCTTGGCCCGCGCGAGCCCCAGGAGACGCTCCACGTCGTTCGTCGACGTGTCGGGGGCCGTCACTGCCTCCGAGAGATCGTTCCAGGCCGCCTCGTTCTCGGGATCGGACTGCAGGACCCCGAGGGCCACGCGAATTTTCTCAACGCTCATCGTTACCCCGGTCGGCGAAGCTCAACGACACGATCATCCGGTCACCCATACGCTTCACCTCGACGTGCAGCGCGGGCTCCTTGGACCAGACAGCTCGTCCTTCTCCCGCCATGCGTCTCGAGAGAAGGATCCTCGTATTTATTTGACGCGAGCCGACTCTACGCTGCATTCGACCAGCGTATCAAGGTGCCGTTTCCATCCCGGCCCGGCCGTCCGCTCGTGGCGCGGCAAACCCGCGGGAAAGCTCCCATCCTCCCCCTGTGCGTCCTCGGCCGTTCCACGCCGCCGCACCTTGGGCTATCAAGCGGGCCCATGAACGCTTCCTCCGTGAAACGGATTGGTGTCATCGGCGCTGGCCAGATGGGCCGCGGCATCGCGCAGGTCGCTGCCGCAGCCGGGATCGAGGTCGTCCTCTGCGACGCCTCCCAGGAGATCGCGGACAAGGGCAAGTCGCAGATCGGCAGTATCCTCGGAAAGCTCGTAGAAAAAGGGAAGTTGTCGGCCGACGAGCATCGCGCATTGCTCGATCGCATCACCCCCGCCGGCAGCATGACCGCCTTCTCGACGGTCGAGCTCGTCGTCGAAGCCGCGACGGAGAACGTCGACCTCAAGCTCGACATCTTCCGCAAGGCCGACGCCGCGCTCGCGCCGGGCGCGATCCTCGCCTCGAACACCTCGTCGATCTCGATCACGCGCCTCGCCGCCGCGACGTCGCGGCCCGAGCGGGTCATCGGCATGCACTTCATGAACCCCGTCCCGCTCATGAAGCTCGTCGAGATCGTGCGTGGCGTGCAGACCTCGCCGGAGACCTACACGCTCGTCCACGAGCTCTCGGTTCGTCTCGGCAAGACCGTGATCACCTCCGAGGATCGACCGGGCTTTCTGGTCAACCGCATGTTGATCCCCTTCCTCAACGAGGCTTGTTTCACGTTGCAGGAAGGCGTGGGCAGCCCCGAGGACATCGACACGGGTGCGAAGCTCGGCTTGAACCACCCGATGGGCCCGCTCGAGCTCGCGGACCTCATCGGCCTCGACACGGTCCTCGCGATCGCGGAGGTGCTCCACAAGGACCTCGGCGAGGACAAGTACCGCCCCGCCGCGCTCCTGCGAAACCTCGTCGCGGCCGGCTGGCTCGGCAAGAAGAGCGGCCGCGGTTTTTACGTGTACGACGAGAAGGGCCAGAAGACGAAGAGCAGTCTCGCGCGCTAGCTCCTCGTCAAACCCCCTCTCCCGCGAGAGAGGGGGTTTGGGGGTGAGGTCTCACCGCCCGACGAACGTCGGCTTCGTCTTCGCCAGGAACGCCTTCATCCCCTCTCGCTGATCTTCCGATCCGAACAGCCCCGCGAACGCCTGCGCCTCGTGCTCGCACGCCGACGCGAGGTCGACGCCCTCGCCGTGCAGCATCACGCGCTTGGCCGCCGCCACCGCGAGCGGCCCGCGCGACGCGATCTTCTGCGCCGTCTCTCGCGCCTTCTGCACGAGCTCCGCCGCCGGATGCACCGCGTTCACGAGCCCGATCGCGAGCGCTTGCTCCGCGCTCACCATGTCGCCCGTGTACACGAGCTCCCGCGCGCGCGCCGCGCCGACGCGCCGGAGCAGCCGTTGCGTCCCGCCGAACCCCGGCATCACACCGAGCGTCACCTCCGGCAGCCCGAGCTTCGCGCCCTCGGCCGCGTAGATGAAGTCGCACGAAAGCGCGAGCTCCGAGCCCCCGCCGAGCGCGAATCCGTTCACCGCGGCGATCACCGGGAACGGCAGCGTCTCGATCCGATGACACAGCCGCTGCCCCGCGTCGGCGAACCGCTTCGCGGCCACCGGCGTCATCTCCGCCATTTCCCCGATGTCCGCGCCTGCCACGAACGCCTTGCCCGCGCCCGTCAGGATCGCCGCGCGCACCGCGTCTTCCCCAGCACCTTCGGTCGCGAGCGCCTCGAACACGCGAGCGAGCTCTGCCACGAGCTCTGCGTTCAGCGCGTTCAGTTTGCTGGGCCGGTTGATCGTGAGCGTCGCGATCGGGCCGGTCCGCTCTACCAGGACGAGGTCGGTATCCGTCATGGCGCCGCGTTACCAGGGCGCGGCCCCGGTGGGAAGCCGGGACGAGGCGTCGACGCGGTGTGCCGTAAGGGCAAAAAAAAGTCGCGCAGCGCACCGGTTGGGGGGGGCGGACCGGCACGCGCGCGACGAGTGAGAGTGTGACACCCGCGCGCTCCTTGTCGAGCGCAAGTGCGCGACTCGTGCACGGAATCGACGATCGACCGGGCCGATCCAACACGTCCGCATCGTCACGTCCTCGAGGAGGTGTCTCCGTCATGCGCAGGTCGTTGTGCCCGGGACTACTTGACGCAGAAGAGGAGACCGAGCGGGCAGAACCGAGAGGCGCACACCGATCGGACCGTGATGCATGGTCCCTCGGCGCGCCGGCCTCCAAACGAGCTTTGGGGCTCGACCGGAACGCAACCGATCTTGTCCCCGCGTGCGTCTCGGGGTGAAACTGCCGGGTATGGTCCTTACCAAGGCCGGTCTGAACCGGCTGCTCGCGGAAGTCCTGCCTCAAGACGCAGACGTCGAAGCGTTCGTCGCACAGAACTTCGGCACCATCGCCCGGCGCATCGCGCGCGGCGCCGATCGGGCCGGCAAGATCGCGCTCCTCGTGGACAACGCCGATCTCAAGGTTCTGCTCGACAAGATCTCCGGCGCGCGCCCGGTCGCCGTCGCTCGGAACGAGCACCTGCTCGCCGAGGACAAACGGGTCGCCGGAGTGCCGGTGCCCGACGCAGGACCCTGCGTGGGTCGGGACGCGCTCCTCGCCGAGCTCGCGGCGCACATCCATCGTGATGCGCCGAAGCCCGTGCTCCTCGTCGGCGACGCAGGCCTCGGCAAGACGACGCTCGCGCTCGCGCTCCTCCACGCGCCTGCCTCCGTCCAGCACTTCGGCGGCCGCAGGTACGTCGCGCATCTCGACACCACGGCCGACACCGAAGCGGCCGTCGTCGAGGTCAGCCGTGCGCTCGGCGTCACGCCCGAGGCGCCGCTCCTCAACCGTATCGCCGAGGCGCTCCGCCGCGCGCCGGCCCTGATCGTCCTCGACGATCTCGACGTACCCCTCGCGAAGGATCCCGCCAACGTGCGCGACCTTCTTCAAAAGCTCACGGCGATCCCCGGCGTCGCGGTCATCGCGACGGCGAGGTCTTCGTCCGCGCGGCCCGAGGGCTTCCACGTCGCTGCCGTCAAGCCCTTCGACGAGGCTTCTGCGCGGGAAGCGTTCCTCGCGGTCGCCGGCGACGCGCGCCGCTCCGACCCGGGCCTCTCCTTCGCGCTCACCGAGGCTGCGGGCAACCCCCTCGCGCTCACCTTGCTTGCGCGCGCGGCGGGGGATGGACCGCTCGACCTCGCGGTCCGCGCCTGGCACCAGAAGCAGAACGAGCTCCTCATGCGCGAGGACGGCCCCGAGTCGGCGAGCGCCATCGAGATCGCCGTCGCGCTCGCGCTCGCGAGCGGTCGCCTCTCGGACGAAGCGCGCCGCCTCGTCCCGCTCATCGCCGCGCTGCCGAACGGCGTCCGCGCCGACGACCTCGCGACCTTCGCCTCCTCTGGCACGGCCGACGCGGGCGTCGCGCTCGCGGCCCTCGGCCTCGCGCAGGATGCATCGGGGCGGTACCGCGTGCGTCGTGCCGTGCGTGAGGCTGTCGCCTCGCAGCGCCCTTCCGTCGAGGAGTCCGCGAAGGCCACGCAGCGCTACACCGGCCTCGCGCTCTCGAATGGCCCGAACGTCGGATGGCCGTCCGGTGAAGACAGCGCTGTGCGCCTCGCGGCGGACAGCGACAACATCGAGGCGATGATCCTGCGTGGCTTCGACGGCCCGCATCGCATCGCGTGCATCGACGCGTCCGTCGCGCTCGCCACGTTCATCGGCTCCTCGGGCCATGGCACGCCGCGTGTCGTCGAGCGTGCGCGCGACGCGGCTCGCGAGGGCGGCGACAAGCTCGGCGAGGCCGACTGCACGCAGGCGCTCGGCGACATCGCGCTCGCGCGTGGCGAGGTCGACGAGGCGCGCGCGCGTTACCTCGATGCGCTCCCGCTCTTCCACCAGGCGCGCGCGGGCCTCAGCATCGCGGCTTGCCTCATGCGCCTCGGCGACATCGCGCTCGAGCGCCACGAGTACGACGAGGCCAAGCTCCGCTACACCGACGCCACGCCGTTCTACCGGCACATCGGCGATCGGCTCGGCGAGGCCAACTGCTTGCGCAACCTCGCCGAGATCGCGGCCTTGCGCGACGAGTACGACGAGGCGCGCGCTCGCTTCAAGGAGGCGCTCCCGATCTACAACGACCTCGGCGACAAGGCGGCGAGCGCCCACTGCATGAAGGGCATCGCGGACATCGCCTTCCAGGGCACGCAGTACGACGAGGCGCGCGCGCTCTACCAGGAGGTCGGCCCGCTCCTCGAAGAGCTCGGCGATCGCCTCTCGATGGCGCAGTGCCTGCAGAACCTCGGCGACATCGCGTTCGCGCTCGGCGAGCACTCCGTGGCCGAGGGGCATTACCAGAAGGCACTGCCCATCTTGAAGGAGCTCGGCGACAAACTCGGCGAGGGCACGTGCCTCTCGACGCTCGGCGACGTCGCGCTCGCGTGCACGGAGATCGAGGACGCGCAGGCCTACTACCTCGCGGCGCTCCCGCTTCTCCGCGAAGTCGGCGAGAAGATGGGCGAGGCGAACTGCATCCAGAGCCTCGGCGACATCGCGCTCACGCAGTTCGAGCACGACGCGGCCCGGTCGCATTACGAGAACGCCCTCGGCCTCTTCACGGCGCTGAAGGACGATTACTCGATCGGCTGGACGCATTACCGCCTGGCCCAGGTCGCCGCGGACCCGGACATCTTCAAGAACCACCTCTACGCGGCGCGTGACGCCTGGCTGCGCATCAACCGCCGGGACCTCATCGACGACGTCAACACCGAGTTCCCGGGCATTCTCTAGCCTTCTCCAAAAAACGGATGTCGTGTCCTCCGCGCCCGGTATAGTGCCGGGCGCACGGAGGACCGATCATCCATGAACGTCGTCGTTACCGGAGCCACGGGGCACGTGGGCGCGAACCTCACGCGCGCGCTCGTCGAGCGCGGCGATCGCGTGCGTGTGCTTTATCGACATGCGCCGCCGCGCGCGCTCGACGGCGTCGATTGCGAGCGCATCACCGGCGACGTCCGCGACCCCGACACCGTCGATCGCGCCATCCGCGACGCCGAGCTCGTTTACCACTGCGCCGCCAAGATATCGCTCGAATCGGTCGACCCCGAGGTCGAGACCATCAACGTCGACGGCGTCCGCAACATCACGAACGCCTGCTTGCGCCACGGCGTCCGCAGGCTCGTGCATTTCAGCTCGATCCACGCCTTCGCCACCGAACCTGCGTCCGAGGTCCTCGACGAGAAGCGCCCGCTCATCACGGACCCTCGCCAGCCTCCGTACGACCGTTCCAAGGCCGCGGGCCATCGTGTCGTCCTCTCGGCCGTCGAGAAGGGCCTCGACGCTGTCGTCTTGCATCCCGCGGCTGTCCTCGGCCCGCACGATTACATGCCCTCGCGCATGGGCCGTGTCCTTCTATCGCTTGCGCGTGGCCGCATGCCTGGGCTCGTCGAGGGCGGCTTCTCGTGGGTCGACGTCCGTGACATCGTGGCAGCGGCCCTCGCGGCCGACACCCGCGGCCGCCGTGGGGAAAACTACCTCCTCTCCGGCCATTGGCTCAGCTTTGCGGAGCTCGCGGCGGTCGCGGGCGAGGTCACGGGCCGCCGCCCGCCGCTCCTTACCACGCCCATGTGGCTCGCGCGCGCCGTCGCCCCTGTTGCGGGGGGCCTTGCGAAGCTCCTCCGCGTCGACCCGCTCTTCAACAGCGTCTCTTTGCATGCGCTCCGCATTCACCGCTACACGAGCCACAAGAAGGCCGAGACCGAGCTCGGATTCACGCCGCGCTCCACGAAAGAGACCTTGGAGGGGACCTATGCGTGGTTCCGCGAGGTCGGCATGCTTCCCCGCTGATACATGGACGAGCCCACGTTCTATCGATTCCTCATCTGGGGATTCCTCGTCATCGCGGCCCTGATCTTCCCGGCGCTCTTTTTCATCACCGCCCCGTACGGCCGCCACGAAACGAAATCCTGGGGCCCCACGATCGACAATCGCCTCGGCTGGCTCCTCATGGAGTCGCCGTCGGTCCTCGTCTTTTTCGCGTGCTGGTATCTGGGCGGCTGCCCGACGGACCCGGCCTCGCTCGGGTTCCTCTTCCTCTGGCAGCTCCATTACGTCCACCGCGCCTTCATCTTCCCGTTTCGCATCAAGAGCGGCCCCAAGCGAATGCCGATCGCCATTGCCGCGGCGGCGTTCACGTTCACCTCGCTCAACGGCTATCTCAATGGCCGCTGGCTCTTCGGCTTTGCGGGCGCGGATCGTCATGGAAGCGCCTGGCTCTCGGATCCCCGCTTCTTCCTTGGCGCGGCCATCTTCCTCGCGGGATTCGCCATCAACCAGCAGGCCGACTGGATCCTCCTCCACCTGCGCAAGCCTGGCGAAACCGGCTACAAGATCCCGCGCGGCGGCTTTTACCGCTGGGTGAGCTGCCCCAATTATTTCGGCGAGATCATCGAATGGGTCGGTTTTGCGATCTGCACCTGGTCTCTGCCGGGCGTCGCGTTCGCGCTCTGGACGATCGCGAACCTCCTGCCGCGCGCCCGCTCCCACCACCGCTGGTACCGCGAAAAGTTCCCGGATTACCCGCCGGAGCGGAAGGCGCTCGTGCCGGGTCTATTCTGATCCGTACAGCCTCTTCGCATTCCCCCCGACAATCCCCGCGAGCTCTATCTCCCGCATTCCGAGCGCCGCGAGCCGCTTGATCTCCCGATCCCACGCATACGGCACGTTCGGAAAATCCGAACCGTAAAGCACCCGCTCCGGCCGGCAATGCAGAAGCCGTACCGGCGGCGGGCCCGTGAAGTATTCGGCCATCGTCATCGTCGTATCGAGCCAGAGATTGTCGTACCGTTCCATCAGCCGCTCGTACGCGTCGAACTCGTTGGCCCCGAGGTGCGGCACGCAGAGCTTCAAACCCGGATAGTCCGCGAGCACCCGCCCGACCCGCTCGGCCGAACAAATCTCGTACGTATCACACTTGTACGCCGGGCTCTTCGGCTCCCTGCCTGCGTGCACCACGAGCGGCTTGTTTGCCCGGACGCACGCCTCGTACACGTCGTGCAGCGACTCCTCGTCCGGCGAGAAGCATTGCACGTGGCAATGCAACTTCACGCCTTTCAGCCCCATCCCAAACGCCTCCGCCAGGATCTCCTTCGCGCCCGGCTCTCCGGGCAGCACCGTCGCGAGCCCGACGACCCGCGGCTCCTCCCGACAGAGCCCCGCCACGAATTGGTTCAGCGCCCGCGCCATTCCCGGCTTGTGCGCGTAATGCAGCGCCACGATCCGCGACACCCCGCGCGACAGCAAAAATTGCACCACCTCCCGCGCTTTGAGCTTGTACCGGATCGGCCATCCATACTGGTCGAACCAGCGCCAGAGCGCCTCGAACACCGGCTCCGGGAACACGTGCACGTGCGCGTCGATCACCTCGGGCAGCGACGACGACAGGCGCGCGCCTTCCTCGTCGTTCGCGGCGGGCAGCGGCGCCTGGTCGGCCGAGAGCCATCCTCCGAACGCCTCCCGGGACGGCGGCGCGTGATCGGCGAGGCAGGGCAGGGGACAGTCGTGCATGGCGACGCAGCATGCCTCAAACGCGCTCCGCGCGACAGCCCTCGCCCCGCCTGACGAGGGCGCGTTTTGCAGCGAGGACAACCTCGACCTCCCGCCATCCATCGTGCGAATCGGATCCCTTCATCTTGACCCCGCCCTCGCGCGGCCACACGATCCGGGCACGTCGAGGTGCGCCCCTTGGACTTCCTCCAATCTCTGTTCGTCTGGGCGAACCTCCCCTACGCCATCGTATTCGCCGTCGCGATCCTCTTCGCGCTGCTGCAAATGACCGGCGTCCTCGGCCTGCTCGTCGGCGGCTCCGATCACGACGCCGACGCGGATCACGACGCGGATGTCGACGCCGATCACGACGTCGATGCCGACGCCGATCACGACCACGATCACGACGCCGATCACGAGAACGACGCGAGCCTCGGCGGCAAGATCCTCGTCGACCTCGGCGCCGGCCGCATCCCGTTTTCAGTCCTCTGGCAGACCTTCGCCGTCACGTTCGGCATCACCGGCCTCGCGCTCAACACCCTTTATTTCGGCCGCGCCGGTGCCCTCGCGCCCTCGACCCTCGCGCTCAGCCTGCCCGCTTCGCTCCTCGTCGCCTACCTCGTCACGCGCTCTGCCTCGCGCCTCCTCGGCAAGGTCGTCGCGCCGTCAGGCGAGGAGGCCACGAGCCGCAGGAACCTCGTGGGCTGCTCGGGTGTCGTGATCAGTAGCCGCGTGACCAGCGAATTCGGCGAAATTCGTGCCAAGGACCGGGCGGGGCATTTCGTGCACGTCATCTGCCGCATTCGTGAGGGCGAACCCGTCATCGGGGCCGGCCGCGAGGTGGTCATCGTCGATTACGACAGCAGGGACGGTCGCATCTTCGTCGCGCCGCTCGACGACGACGACGCGCCTCCCGCGCCCGCGCTCCGCATCGCGGGCGATACGCGGGCGGAAACCGAAGCAGAGGCCGAAGCGGAGGCCTCGGAAAAGAATAATAAATCCAACGTTCGCCGCGCGCCCTGAGCGGGCGAGCGCGTTCTCCCTTGCCACGGCCCCCTGCGAGGCGGTCTCATCGATCGTCGCCCTCGCGGGCGGTGCTTTCTCCATACGGAGCATCCGAGCCATGCCTCAGCTCTTCCAGAAACCCGAGTTTCAGTTATTCGCCTTGGGGACGGTCGGCTTCCTGGTCCTCCTGGTCGCCTTCTTCGTCACCCTGGCGAAGTTTTATCGACGCTGCGGCGCGGACGAGGCCCTCGTCCGCACCGGCGCCGGCGGCAACAAGGTCGTGATCGGCGGCGGTATCACCGTCTATCCGATCCTCCACCAGCTCCTGCGCGTCTCGCTGCACTCGATCAAGCTCTCCGTCGAGCGCTCCGGCAAGAACGCCCTCGTCACGAAGGACAAGATCAAGGCCAACGTCACGACCGAGCTCTACATCAAGGTCGAGCCCATCGCCGAGGACGTCCTCGCCGCCGCGCGTTCGTTCGGCGAGCGAAACTTTGACGAGCAGGCCATCGGTGACCTCATCGAGGGCAAACTCACCGACGCCCTCCGGTCCGTCTCGGCAAACCAGACCTTCATGGAGCTGCACGGCCAGCGAAAGCAGTTCGCCGAGCACATCCAGAGCACGCTCTCCGACGAGCTCAAGAAAAACGGCCTCACGCTGGAGAACGTCTCGATCACCGCGCTCGCGATGGTCCCCGTGAAGGAGCTCGATCCGCAGGACGTCTTCGACGCCGAGGGCCTGCGCGCCATCACCGACAGCGTCCAGTCGAACGCCGAGCAGACCACCAAGATCCAGCGCGAAAAAGAGCTCGCCATCCAGCTCACGAACGCCGAGGCGAAAAAACGCGCCCTCACGATCGAGCAGGATCAGAAGCAGGCCGAGGCCGACCAGGCCCGCCGCGTCGCCGAATACGCCGCCACGCAGAAGGCCGAGACCGCGAAGGCCGTCTACGTCCAGGAGCAGGCGCAGGAGCTCGCCGCGCTCGAAAAACGCAAGGCCACCGAGACCGCGCGTATCCAGCAGGAGCAAGCGATCGCCGTCGCCGAGGCCGCGCGCCAGCGGGGCCAGCGTGAAGCGCAGATCGCCGCCGAGAAGGCGCAGCAGGCCGCCGAGATTGCCAAGCAGCGCGAGATCGAGGCCTCGATGATCGAGAAAGAGAAGGTCGTCCAGGCCGCCGAGGTCGATCGGCAAAAAGCCCTGGAAACCGCCTCGATCGACAAACAGAAGGCCGTCGAGAGCGCCGAGATCGTCAAGCAGCAGGCCGTCGAGACCGCGCGCATCGCCAAGCAAATCGCGGTCACGCAGAGCGAAGAGCAAGCCGCGCGCGCCGCTGCTCTGAAGGCCCAGGCCGAGGCCGAGCAACAGCAAGCGATGCAGGGGATCATCACGGTCGAGGAGACCGCGAAGGCGAACCGCGAAAAGGCGATCGCCGTCATCAAGAGCGAGGAGGACGCGCAACGCTCGCGCATCGCCGCCGAGCGCGAGGCCTTCAAGCTCAAGCTCGAAGCCGAGACGCAGGCCGCCGCGCTCAAGGCGCACGCCGAAGGCGAAGCCGCGGCCAAGCGCGCCGCCGCCGAGGGCGAGATCGCCCGCGCGCAGGGCCTCGCGCAGGCGCGCGAGCTCGATGCGCAGGCGAACGCGAACGTCATGCGCAAGGGCGCCGAGGCCGACGCCGATCGCGTCCGCATCTCGGCCGAGGCCAAGGCCCAGGCCGCCTCGCAGGAAGCGCAGGCCTTGATCGCCCTCGCCGAGGCCACGCGCAAGAAGGGCGAGGCCGAAGCCGAAGCCAAGCGCAGGCTCGTCGAGGCCGAGAACGCTGTCGCCACGAAGTTCCTCCTCCGCGACGTCGCCGTGAAGGCGCTCGACGTCCTGCCCGCCGTCACCCGCGAGCTCATGACCCCGGCCCGCGCCATCAGCGAGATCAAGGTCCTGCAGCTCCAGGGCACGAGCGGCTCTGCCGCGACAAACGGCGAGGGCGCCCCGAGCGCGCCCTTCGGCAACGTCGCTTCGCCGGTCCTCAAGACCATCCTCGAAGCGGGCGCCGCCTACCCGCTCCTCCGCGAGATGCTCGCATTCTCGCAGGTCGACGAGCGAGGCCTCGCGGACAAGGCCCGCGCCTTCCTCGGCACGCTCCCGGCCGAGCTCCGCGCTGTGATCGACAAGGACCCCGAGCTCGCGAAGAAACTCGACGACCTCGGCGTCGGCCGCGCCGCGCCCTCCGGCGCTGGCATTCAGGTCCACGAGATCGACCCTCCGACGATCCCGCCCGCGGCCCCGCTCCCTGGGGAATGATTCGATGACCACGCCTCGCCGAGACCCCGATGAAGCCGCGCTCACGGCTCTTGCGCAGATCGCGCGTGGCCTCGTCTCGACCCCGGGCGCGCAGGGCGGCGCGCTCGGGTATGGCACGTGGAAGCAGGGTTTTCGCGAGCTCGTCCAGCGGGATCCGCTGGACACGCTCCTCGTCTCCGTGCTTGGCGGCGCCTACCTCTTTTGGCTGGCCGAGAAGGACAAGAATCCGCGGTGCCGCACGTTCTGGGACGCCGCGGTGTTCGTCTCGACCTGCCTTTCGGTGGGATACGACAACAAGTTCGCGGCGACCGAATCCGGCAAGGCCCTCGCCACCTTCCTCATGACGTTTGGCCCGAGTGTCGCGGCGAACGCGTTCGCCCCGCCTGTCCCGGCGCAGCACAATTCTGGCGCGCCGCCTTCCAATGGGGCTGAAGCGCACGTGTCCGCCGCTACAGCGGAGTCACTCGCCCTCCAGAAAGCCATTCTCGCGCGCCTCGACGCGATCCTCGCCGAGCTCCAGGGCTCCCGTCCGTCACCCGATCGGAACGTGCGGGGCTGACAGGATTTCCGCTTTTGGCTATCATGTGGCCTTCGTCGAGGAGGACCGCCATGAGTCTTGCTGCAGCGCACGGAACCGGCCGTCATGCCATTGTCATTGGTGGTGGTATCGCTGGCCTCTCCACCGCGCGTGTGCTCACCGAGCATTTCGACCGTATCACCGTGCTCGAGCGCGACAAACCGCCGGGCGGCGCCGAGCACCGGGCCGGGGTCCCGCAGGCTCGGCACGTCCACATCCTGCTCGCGGGCGGTGAGCAGGCGCTGGAGGGGCTCTTCCCGGGCCTCCGCGAGGAGCTCACCGCGGCCGGGGCGCCGTGGGGCGACTATGCCGGCACAGCGCTCATCAATTTTCCCATCTTCCGCCTGCCGCACTCGACGAGCGGCGTCGAGGTCAGCTTCGCGAGCCGTCCGTTCCGGGAGTACACGATGCGGTGTCGGCTCGAGCGTGGCGGCCGGGTCGAGTTTCGTAATGGCGTCCAGGTGAAGGGCCTCGTCGCCGAGGGCCACGGGGTCTCGGGCGTGAAGGTTCGCGACAGCCGCGGGGAGGACGTCCTGCGGGCCGACTTCGTGGTCGCGGCGTGCGGCCGCGAGGGCCGGGTGGACGAGTGGCTCGCGGAGCTCGGCTATCCGACGCCGCGCGAGGAGACGGTCGACGCGGCCCTGTCTTATGCGACCCGCTGGTATCGTGGTCCTCGCAGCCTCTCGCGGTACAATCTCGTGGTGGACCTCCCGACCCCCCCGGATCTGCCGCGGGGCGGAGGCTACATGTCGTGCGAGGACGGCAAGTGGTTCGTCACGCTGATGGGCATCGCGGGCGAACGCGCGCCGCTCGACGAAGAGGGATTCCACGCCTGGATCCGCAACCTGCGATTCCCCGAGGTCTGGGATCTCGTGCAGAAAGCCGAGCCGGCCTCGCCAATCTACGGCTCGGCGAAGGGGGAGAACCGCCACCGCCATTTCGAGGAGCTGAAGCGTTTCCCGGACCGCTTCGTGGCGCTCGGCGACGTGGTCGCCTCGTTCAACCCGATGTACGGCCAGGGCATGTCGATGGCGGTGCTCGGCGCGCTGGAGCTCGGCGCCTGCCTTTCGGAGCAACGCGAGCGCATCGGCGGCCCGAGCCTCGCGGGTTTGTCGCGCCGATTCCAGCGACGCCTCGAGCGGGTCGTGCGCTCGGTGTGGGGAATGGCGATCTCCGAGGATTTCCGCTGGTCGGCGACGCGGGGCGAGCGCCCCGGGGGGCTCAGCCGGGTGGTGGGGAAGTACATGGACGAGCTCATGAATACCATCCCGGATGACGAACTGGTGTTCCAGAGGTTCGTCCGGGTGCAGCACTTGCTTGATCCGGTATCGTCGCTGCTCGCGCCGGACGTGGCGCGACGGGTGATCGAGCGGGCGACGCGGCCCGTGCGGACTTCCGTGCGCGAGGTGGTGGGGGGGCTCGTGGGAGGGGCGGGGTAGGGCAGGCTGCCTGCCCCTGAATCAGCCTTTCCGCACCAAAAACCCCGCCACGAAATACCCATCCGTCCCCTGCACGTGCGGCAGGAGCCGGAAGCTCGTTGCCCCCTCGCCCAGAATCTCCCGCGGAAGCTCCGCCTCGATCGGCAGTTTTTCCAGCCGAACCGCCATCCCCGGCGTTTCCCCGACGAGCCGCTCGACCACCTCTTCGGCCTCCTCCCGCAGCACGCTGCACACCGCGAAGACCAGCCGCCCCCCGTCCTTCACCCGCGTCGCCGCGTTCCGCACGATCGCAGTCTGCAGCTCCGACAAACGTTTCACGTCCTCCGCCGTCCGCCGAAGCGCAATCTCTGGCCGCCTCCGCAGCGTCCCCACGCCCGAACACGGCGCGTCCACCAGCACCCGATCGTAATCCTCCGGCACCTCCGCGAACGCCCCTGTCCGCGCCGCCCAGTCGACCGCGTACGCCGCCCGCGCCCCTCGCCCCGCCGGACCCTCCTTCAATCGCTCGAGCTTCGCGGCGTACAGATCCGCCGCGTCCACCGCGCCCTCGGGGCCCACCTCGTCCGCGAGCAGCCACGTCTTGTTTCCGCGCCCCGCGCAGGCGTCGAGCACCCGCTCGCCTCGCCGCGCCCCGAGCGCGAGCGCCACCACCTGCGCCCCTTCTTCCTGCACGATCCACGCGGTTCCCGCGCCCGGCAATCGCCGCACGTCCCCGGCGCCGCGCACCAGGATCGCTCGCGGCGAGGCGTGTCCTTCCTCGAATGTGCCGTCCGGACAAACCTCACGCAATCGCGCGACCCACGCCGCCCGATCCTCCGACAGCGCGAGCGACAAACCCAGCGGCGGCGGCACCGGGCCTGCGGCGAGATAGGCCTCCGCCGCGCTCCGCCCGAGCGACCGACGCAGCGATCCTCGGAGCCATCCGGGTGCCGACGCGCTCGCCGCCTCGATCAGCAAGGGCCGCCCCTTCGCCTCGACCTCCGCCGACAGCTTCCGCAAAATCGCATTCGCGAACGACCCCGTCCGCACGTCCCCTTCCGCGCGGATCGCCCCCACCGCCTCGTTCACCGCGGCGAACGCCGGCACCCGATCCAGAAAGCAGATCGTATACGCCGCCATGAGCACGTGCGCCCGCGCGATGGGCGACGGCAGGTCGAGCTTGCCTTTGGGCGTCAAGGCCGAAAGCCTCGCGACGAGCGCCGCTTCCGTACGCAAAACCCCGTACACGAGTTCGGTTGCGAGCCCCGCGTCGCGCGGATCCATTTCGGAATGCCGCCCGAGCTCGGCGTCGAGCGCCGCGGCTGCGAACGCCTCCGTGCTCCACACCCGCGCGAGCACGCGGGCCGCGATGATCCTCGCTTCGCTAATCAACGAGCTCCCTCAACTGCCCTTGGATCACGTCCCACCGCCGCTCCACGTCATTCTTGAACGCCACCCCCATCAATGCAAAGAGCACGAGCAGGCCCACGAGGCTCGCGATCTCCCGCACCCGGAGCGGCAGAGGCCGCCGTGACACCGCCTCGAACAGGAAAAACAGGAGATGACCGCCGTCGAGCACCGGGATCGGCAAGAGATTCACGAGCCCGAGGTTGATGGAAATCACGGCCATCGCCCACACGAAATAGGAGACGCCCTTCGAGCCCTCCTCGCCGACCACGTCGTACACCGTGATCGGCCCGCCCAGCGTCGAGATGCTCACCTTGCCTTCGGCGATCCGCACGATTCCCACCACGATGAACCGGATCACGTCGTACGTCTCGTCGAGCGCGCTCCGGAGCGCGAAAGGCAAGAGCGACGCGTGTTCCACGTACGCCTCCGGCACCACTGGCGACCAGTTCGACGCCCGCACGAAATACCGCGGCCGGTGCTGCCCGTATTCGTCGATCCAGTCCTCGCGCCGCAGAAGAATCGTCCCGCTCTTCTTCACGCCGCCGCGGAGCCACGTCACCGTGTGCGGACGATCCGGCGAAGCGAGCAGCCGTTCGAGGAACGTCGCCCAGGCCGTCACCGTGGTTTGGTCCACCTCCACGATACGATCCCCGGGCCGCATGTCGGCGTTCCATTCCGCCGAACCCTCGGCCACGTCGAATACGTAAAGGTCCGCCGATTCGAGCCCCGTGCGCTCCTCCAGATCGCCGTGCCCGCTCGCTTCCGGCGTCAGCGCCGCCACGCCCGACTCGTACACGGCCATGTCCGCGAGCCCGCCGAACGCGCGCGGCACCTTCACCGGCCGCAAATACGTCACCGGCACCGTCTCGCCGTGATTCTCGGACAGCGCCGTTTCGAGATCCGCGAATGTCTTCACCGGCCGGCCTCGCACCTCGGTCACGAGGTCGAACGTCCGGAGCCCTGCGCGATACGCCGGCGAATCCGGCCGCGAGATGCCCACGACGGCCGCGGGCCGGCTCGGCTTGATGCCGATTTCGCCGACCTTCTCCACGATGTCGAGCGGTTTCCGGACGACCTTCTCCTCCGGCACCACCACGACCTCGACGTGCTCGTTGTTGCGGAACACCTTGAGCCGCAGCTCTTTGCCGGGGCTCTCGCCGATGATCCGCGCGAGCTCGGCGAACGTCGAGATTCGCTCGCCGTCCACCTCGAGCACCCGATCGCCCGGCACGAGTTTTCCCTCCGCCGGGTGTCCGGGCAAAACGAAGCCGACCGTGGGGGGTGAGAATCGTGTCTCCCCGACGAAAACGGAGAAATACAGGAGGACCGGGAACAGGATGTTCATCGCCGGGCCCGCGATGACGATGATCACCCTTTTCCAGAGCGCCTGCGCCTCGAACGTACGCTTGCGATCCTCGGGCAGCACCGGCTCCTGCCGGTTCTCCTCGAGCATCTTCACGAAGCCGCCGAGGGGCAAGAGCCCCACGCAATACTCCGTCTCTCGTCCTCGAAACCGGAGCACCTTCGGCCCGAAACCCATCGAGAACGTGAGCACCTTCACGCCGAAGATCTTCGCCCACACGAAGTGGCCGAGCTCGTGCACGAAGATGAGCACGGAGCAGAGAAGCGCGAAGTAGAGCAGATCCACGGCTGGCGTATCTCTACGCGAGATCCCGCCGGGGCGCCAAGGACAAAACCGCGCCCAGGACGCTCTTTCCGCTCACAAGGGGCCCCTATTTGCCCGGCCCGCACCGCCGTGCAATCGTTCGCCCCTGCATTCGGAAGGGGGGATCCGTCTTGCGCCTGCTCATCGTCTCGTACGCTTTTCCGCCCGTCGGCGGCGTCGCCGTCCAGCGCGTCACCAAGTTCGCGAAGTACCTGCCCTCGTGCGGCGTCGAGACCACCGTGCTCACGGCGGAAAACCCGTCCGTCCCCATCCGGGACGAGAGTTTGCTCCGCGACGTCCCGGCCGAAGTGAAGGTCGTCCGCGCCCGGACCCTCGAACCGAGCTACGAGAAAAAGGCTGCCGTCTGGCGCGGCGCTGCGTCGAAGGGCCGCTTCTCCGGCGCGCGCCGTGTCCTCGCGCGCCTTGCCTCCGCCGCGCTCGTCCCGGACCCGCAAATCCTGTGGCTCCCCGCCGCCGCGGCCGCGATTCGCCGCCTCTCGGCGAACGTCGACGTCGTCCTCGTCAGCGGCCCGCCTTTTTCGCCTTTTTTGCTCGGCCCGCTCGCGCGTGTCCCGTTCGTCCTCGACTATCGCGACGAATGGCGCACCGCGGCCACCTATGAAATGCACGGCGGCCCGCTCCTCGCGCGCGCGATCGACACGATCGAACCCGCGCTCGTCCGGCGCGCCGCGCGAATCCTCACGGCCACCGAGGACTTCCGCCACAACCTGCTCGCGCGTTATCGCGACCTCGACCCGCGCCGCGTCATCACGCTGACGAACGGCTACGATCCAGACGACTTCGCGCACATCCTCGACGCGCCTCCGCCCCGGACCTACGCGCCCGGCCGCAAGCTCGTCGCGACCTATGCCGGCACGACCTTCTGGCATACCTCGCCGCGTGGCCTCTTCGCGGGCTTGCGCCTCCTCGCGGAGCGCGCGCCTGCCCTTGCGAACCTCTTCGACATTCGTTTCATCGGCCGCGTCGTCGATACCGAGCGCGCCGTCTTCGAGGAAAACCCGCTCCCGATGGTCCGGCATCTCGGTTTTCGCCCGCACGACGAGGCGCTCTCGCTCCTCGCGGAGAGCCACCTCGCGCTCGTCATCGTCGACGACATCCCGGGCAATGCGGCCATTTATCCGGGGAAAATCTTCGACATCATGGCGGTCGGCCGGCCTTGCCTCGCGCTCGCGCCCGAGGGCGCGCTCTCGCGCCTCGTCGAGCGACATCGGCTCGGCCTCGTCGTGCACCCGCGCGAGCCCGCCGCCATTGCCGCGGCGCTCGAGCGGATTGCGCTCTCATTTCAGCGCGGCGAGCCGCTCCTTCCTTCCCATCCTGTCGGCCTCGAACCTTTCCACCGCCGCGCCATCGCTGGCCGCCTCGCCGAGGTGCTCCGCGACATCGTCGTTCCGCAGGGACAAACGAGCGCGTCCTCGGCCGCCTAACGAGCGGAGGAGGCGATTCGTTCGAGCACCGCAGCCAGTTCCTTCGGGTGGCTGATCATGGGGAACAAGCCGGCGGCGACCTCGTGAAACTCGAAGCCGTCCGCCCGCGCCTTTTCCACGAAGTGAGCGATCGGATCCGTCTTGAAGAACGCGATCAGATCGTCTCGCGCCGTGCCGAGCACGTAGGCGCGGGGCATCCGGGGCTCGCCGTGCGCGAGCACGATCGGCTCTTCGAGGCATTTCATCGGATGCGGCGAGAGCCTCGGCCCCACCCAGGCCCGGTCCGCGGGATCGTAGATGCCCATCGCCTCGAAGGGAAATGGCGGCAAAAGCCGGGGCCCCTCGTTGCCCGACATATCATCGAGCTTGCCGGCCGTCCCTCCGCCGAATGCGCCCATCGCATTGCGCCCGTTCGTCGGCACGTGCCCGTTCACGTACACGAGCCGCGCAATCCGCTCCGGCACACGGTCCGCGACGCCGGTGATGACCATCCCGCCGTAGGTTTGCCCCACGAGGATCACGTCACGGAGGTCCTCGTACACGAGCACGTTCGTGATGTCATCGATATGCGTCGACAAACCCACGTGCGGGCCGAGCAAATGTGAGCGCTCGCCAATGCCCGTGAGCGTCGGCGTGAAGACCGTGTGCCCTGCGCGTTCGAGCTCCGAAGCGACGCGCCGAAACCCCCATCCGCCGAGGAAAGGGCCGTGGACCAGGACGAACGTCGCCGTCATCTCGCGGCCTCCACCTTGGGTTTTTCGCACAGGCTCGCGCGTTTTTCCTGACAGGCGAGATCGTTCGCGCGTCCGTCGCTCGGGAGCCACTCCGCGCAATCCTCGTCGCCGAGGTTGTTCGGCTCTCCGCTCCGCCATGGCGGCGCGCCGACCGGCTCGCCCGAGGCCCACCGGAAGTCGTCTTCTTTCGCCGCGTCCGAGAGCCCGATCCACATCGACCCGACGTCGATCTTCGCACCGATCGCCGCAAACAGCGCGTCGTTCTCCTCCGCCGACTCGATCACGGCGAGGTCCCCGCCCGATTGCGCGCACCGCGCCTGCGCATTTTGCCACGTCGCGGCATCTTGCAAACAATACTCGCGCTTCCCGACGACGAGCCGCGCGCTCTCGGCGCACTTGAGCGCGCCTTTCGTCCCCGCCGGCGATCGGCTCTTGCAGAGCGCCATGCGCGGCACGAAGCAATCGACGTCGTTCCACCGCCCGCTCCCGAGGAGCCACGAGCCGCAGTTCTCCGCGCCGCCGTCGTTGTTCGGCTCGCCGCCGTTCCACGCGAAGAATCGTATGGGCTTGGCGTCGGGGCCGAGCCACCGCCCCTCTGTCGGCTCCACGAGCCCGAGCCACACGTTCTCGCCGCTGACGGGCGACACGATCGCCGCGCGGATCACCTGCACTTCGGCCTCGGACGTGATCGACGCGAGGTGCCCGCCGTGCTCCTCGCAATGCCGCTCGGCATCCGGCCACGATTGCAGCTCCGTGAACACGCAATACGTGCCCGTCGCGGCCACGATTTCCTTCCCCCTGCCACACGAAAAAGGCGGAAGTGGTTTCGGCGCGCCGTCCGCCACTTCGAGTTTCGGTTTTTCGGGGGCGGAAGCGGAAGCGGACGCCGAGGGAGTCGCAGAAGCGGATTCCGCGCCTCGTGGCGTCAGCGCCTCGTCGGGGTTCGATACGATCGTCGGACCCGGACCGCAGCCAGCGAGGGCGAGCAAAACGACAGACCACGACGAACCGGACGTCCGCATGGTCCGGATCGCATCAGCCCCCGGGCCTTCCTGTCAAGGCATTCACGCGCTCTCGGTGCGCGCGAATCGCTTCGTGCCGAGGGCCACCAGGATCCCGAGCACCAGCGTCACCCCCGCGAACAAGAACTCCGGCTTCTCTGCGCCTGCGAGCAGCGCCACCGATCCCGCGGCGCCCACGATCGGAATGATCTTCCCGCCCGGCACCCGGAACCCCTTCGATTCGCCGTCCTTTTTCCGCAAGACCGGCACCGCGAGGCACGTGAACAGATACTGGATCACGATCGTGATGTTCGACATCCCCACGAGGCGCCGATAATCGAAGAAAAACGCGAGCGCCGCCGTGATGGCCGTCGTCCAGAAGATCGCCACGTGTGGCGTCCCCCAGCGACCGTGGATCCGCGCGAGCGCCGCGGGCATGAGCTTGTGCGCCGCGATCGCCTGCGCGTACCTCGGCGACCCGAGCGCGCTGCCCGCCGTGAATCCGCCGACCGAGAGCAAGCTGCCGGCGACCACGATCGCGCCGATCGTGGGACCGATGAACCGCGCGGCGTCGACCAAGGGCTGCCCCGATTCCTCGCCGATCTTCGGGTACGTCGCGACCAGCACCGCCTGCACCACGATGAAGAGCAGCGCCGAAATCGACAGCGCTCCGAGCGTCCCGAGCGGCACGTTGCGCTGGGGATTTTGCGTCTCGCCCGCCGCAATCGGCGCGACCTCGAAACCCTGCAGCGGAAAGAGCGCGAGATACACTCCTTGCCCCACGCCGAGCGCGCCGAGCGGCAGTTTTCCCCCGAGCCGCGACGGATCGAAGAGCGACACCGCCACCACGAGGAAACACAGGATCGCGCCGATCTTGCCGAGCGTCATCGCGTTCACGACCCACGCGCCTGGTTTCACTCCGAAATAATTCACCACCCCGAGCGCCACCACGACCGCCGCGGCGATCGCGGACCCCACGATCGGCGCGCGGATCCCCACGAGCTCCACGAAGAGGCTCGCGTTCGCCGCCCAGCTCACGAACGTGTTCGCCCAGCAAAACCAGCCGACGAGGAAGCCGGCCCGGTCGCCGAACGCATTGCGCGCATAGAGGTACGTCCCGCCCGTGTCGACGTGCCTGCCCGAGAGCTCGGCGAAGCAGAGCGCCACCGGCATCAGGAGCAGCGCGCAGAGCGCGAAGGAGAGCGGGGAAAACCCGCCCATCACCCGGTGCATGTCGTCGGGCAACGCGAACACGCCCGATCCCACGGTGGCGTTGACCCCGATGCAGAGGACGTCGAACAACGTGAGCCTGCGCCGCAGGGAGGGCGCCTGGACTTGGGTCGAGTCGCCGAGGGCGGAGACGCTCATGATGCGGACCCCATGCAGGAGGAGACGATCGAAGCGGGGCCAACAGTCTAGGACGCGCGGGCCGCGCGAAGCAACCCCTTCGATCGTCCTTCGGCTTGACGTTCCCGGTAAAACCCTTCATCGTGCGGGCACAGGAGGAATCCGGCATGAACGAGCGAGCCGACTGGTATTATCACCGCAAGGGGTGAACCTCGTGCACCCGAGCGCGGGAGTTTCTCGCGCAAGAAAATGTGGCGATTGGAGAAATGGCCGACGCGGGCAAGCTCAAGCTTGGCGAGGAGGGCGCGCTCGCGCTCGCCCGGCAGGCCGAGCGCGTCGTCGCGGTGAAAGGAAAAAAGCGCGTCACGCTCGACATGCGCGCGCGTCCGCCCGATACAGAGGTGCTCGGGGCCATGCTCGGGCCGACGGGCGGCCTCCGGGCCCCGACGATGCGGGTAGGACAAACGCTCGTGGTGGGCTTTGATCCCGAGATTTACGCCGAGGTCCTCGGGCTCGGGAAGGGGTGAGCGGGCAGGATCAATCCGCCAGGTTGCCCATGCCCATGCCCGAGAGCAGGTGCTTCTGGACCTCGGCGTGCGCTTTGTTCAGCGCCTCGGTCGCCTGCCCCGAGATCGGATCGACGACCACGCGCGCGGGGCGGCTGCCCGCGGGCGCCTCGACGAGCGCGAGGACCGCGTCCGCCACGAGCTGCGGGTTCGGCACGTTGTCGCCTGAGAACATCTGCTCGAAAGACTTCGCCATCATCTCCACCGCGTTCGCGAACGGCCCGTAGCCCTTCGCGCGCTCCTGATCCCCGCCCACGGCGACCTTCTGGCCGAATTCGGTGGGGAACGCGCCCGGCTGCACCAGCGCGAGCTCCACGCCGGTCGCTTTGAGCTCATAACGATAGGCCTCGCTGAGCGCTTCGAGCGCGAACTTGCTCGACCCGTAGGCGCCCATGACCGGGAAGATCACGCGCCCGAGGCCGCTCGAGATCTGCACGACGAGGCCCTTGCCCCGCGCGCGCATCGACGGAAGCGCCGCGCGGAGAACGCGGTGCGGACCGACCACGTTCACGTCGTATTGCCGGAGGAGCTCCTCGCTCGTCAGCGTCTCTTCGAGGCCGAGCGACGCGTAGCCGGCGTTGTTCACCACGACGTCGAGGTGCCCGGCCTTTTCGAGCGCCGTGGCCACGGCCTTGTTCACGGACGCGTCGTCGGTCGCCGCCATCTCGAGGACGTGCACGCGGCCCTCGCCGGCCTTCGTGAGCTCCGCGGCGGCCGTCGCATTGCGGCCCGCGATGTCGCGCATCGTCGCGAAGACCGTGTGGCCCTTCTTCACGAGCGTGAGCGTGATGAGGCGGCCGAAGCCGCTGTTCGTACCGGTGACGAAGACGTTCTGGCTCATCGGGTTCTCCTCCCAACGGGAAGGGCGCTAGATAATCACAGCACCGCCGCGTGGGAAGGGGGCGACCCGTCACCGAGCAAAAAATCGAACCTCAATCTCCGTTTGGCTGACCCATGCGGAGCGGGCCGCCGCGCGCGGTCGACCAGAGCAGGCAATTCTCGGCCGATCCGGGCACCGTGAACACATCGAGTCCGTGCTCGAAGGTCTGCACGAAGATCTCGACCTGCCCATCGCCGTCGAGGTCGCCGACCGCGGGTGCCGCGGGCGCGCCATTGCCATTTCCATTTTGCTCGCCCGTGTTGTGGAGCGGCACGTCGTGGAGGAGCGTCCCGTCCGCGCCGAGGATCACGAGATACCCCGAGTCGAGCTCGTTCGGATCGCCGTACGTGGCGAAGATGAGTTCGGGCGAGCCATCCTGGTTCAGGTCCGCGACGGTCACCTCGGTCGCGAACATGATCGACTTTCCGTGCGTGTAGTTGAATCGCCAGATCTGCTTCGCGTCCGCGCCGAACGCATACACGAACCCGTCGTTGAACGGCGCCACGATCTCGGGTTTGTCGTCGCCCTGGATGTTCACCGTCGTCGCCGTCGGGATGCCGCCCGGCGGATAATACCCCTCCACCTGAATGGGTTTTTCCCCGCGCGGCAACGTCTCCCAGCCGGGCTTGCGCATCGCCGAGCGGCTCCCGTCACCGTGCGCGCCTTCGAGCACCATGATCGCATAGCCTACCGTCTCGTACGGCTCGTTTTTCTCGATGTTCGGTAGCCCCAGCACCTCGTTTTTCCCGTCTCCATCGAGGTCGACCACGTTCGGCGGCGACGCGGTCCACTGGAGCCACTCCGCGAACGACGGGTGCGGCCACTCGCCCGTGTGCAGATTGTAATGGTCCGCCTCGATCTTCGGATCCGCCCAGCGGATGAACTGACCCCACGTGAGGCGTTGTCCCTCGAATTCGTTCGCGCGGTTCGTGAAGAACGGCGCGGCGTCGATCGCCACGCCGTCGTGGTTGAAGGCCTGGATGTGGTGGTTGTCGTAGGTCGCGAGCACCTCGAGCTCCGGGTCGTCGTCGATGTTCCCGACCGCCACGTTGAGCCCGTAGCAGCCATACCCGGAGTGCCCCATCCCATTGCGATCCGCGTCGTTCCCGGCGCCCGTGAGGGGATTGTATCGAGGCCACGCCGGAAAACCGAGCCCCGCCGGTTGATGGAGCGATCCATCGGCGCGGAACACGAACACCTGCGCCCCGCCGTCCTCCGTGCTCGCGGTTTGCGTCGTGGTCACGACGATCTCGAGCACGCCGTCGCCGTCGAGATCACCGGCGGCCATGCCGCGCACCTCGGGCGCGTTGTTCGCGGTCGTCGTGCTCGCGGGGAAACCCGCCTTCGGCACGAGCGCCTTGTCCTTCCATTCGTACGCCCAGACCTCGTGATCGCTGCCGTACACGATGTCCACGAGCCCGTCGCCTTCGAGGTCCGCGACGATGTGCGGGGCGTACACGCGTCCCTCGCCTCCCTCGGCCTTCGCGAGCACCTTGCCCTCCGCGTCGTGGACGAAGACCGAATAATAGGCCGCGATGAGCTCGCGTTTTCCGTCGCCGTCGAGGTCCCGCACGACGGGCGAGGCGAACCAGCTCGTCTCGCCGGGAAGCGTCATCTTGTATTCGGGCGCCATCACTTCGCCCTTGCTTTCGCCCTTCTCGCACGTCGTGTTGCGCGTCCCGCCGGTCGTGGAGCCCCCGGTCCGGCCCCCGGGGCCGCCCTCGCTGTCGCCGCAGGAGGCGACCGTGAGGGAGAGGCCCGAGGCGAGGAGCAAGAAGAGGAGGGGTTTGCCCCGCCGGGACATCGAGCGATGGAATGAGCGCATGTGGGTCATGTCGTCCTCGTCGCGCAAAAGAAAGGTGCCGCGTCCGCCCCCAGCGGCGGCGGGTCCGAGGATATCAAACTTCGTCCGGTCGTGGTAAGGTCGCCTCGTGCGACCCCGGTGAGCCATGCGCGCGTCTGCCACGGAAAACCGAGCTTCACGAACCCACGAGAGCCGCGCCGTCTGCGCGCTGCTCTGCCTTCTCGCGCCCCTCGTGCTCGGCGCTGCGTCGGCCGACGAGGCTGCGTCCTCGCCTCCGGCCGATCCTCTGCCCGAGCTCCCGCCGCCGCCCGACCCCGTGGCGGCGCCGTCCGCGCCCGCCGCGAGCAATGCCGCGCCGCGTGAGCGCTCGACGGTGGAGATGGCGCGGCTCGACGCGGGCGTCATGTACGTCCGCGGCCTGAAAATGCTGGGGTTCGGGACGCTCGCGCGGTACCAGGTCCTCGTCGGCGTCATCGACCTCGACGTCGTGCGTTTCCCGCACGAGCGGCTCGGCTTCGAGATTCACCTGAACGGCGGTCCGATCGGATTCGACGAGAATGCGCAGGTCGAGATCGGCCTCTCCGGCGCGGGCCTCGTCGCGCCGCTCCGCTGGAAGGGCCGGGCGCCGGGCTCGTTCGTCCTCGGCGTGGGCGGCACCTTCGAGTACGGCCGCCCCGTCTGGCTCGAACCAGGCTATCACGGCGCGCCTTTCGGCGTCGCGCGGTTCCGAATTTTCCCCACGGAGACCGTTGGACTTCAAACGAGCTACCGCTTCGTCCCGATCACCACGAACGAGCTTGCGCTCCAGGAGCACGACGTCGAGCTCGGCGTGAGCACGGGGCTCCTGCAGGTCGGCGCGCGCGTGCGGGTCGACGAGGTGCGGGGCGGCGATCCTCTGAGGCTTTATCGATCGATTGGCGGAGGCGTCTTCGCCGGGCTCGTGGTGTTCTGATGAAGATGCGCGCGCTCCCGATCGTCGTCCTCGCCCTCGCGACGCTCGCGGGTTGCGAGGACGAGCCCGTGCGCTCGACCGACGTCTCGACGCTCGACATGCTCTTTTCTCTCGACGCCAGCGACGAGGGAAACGGCGCCACGGTGCGCGTGCGGATCTCGAGCCCGGTCGGTGAATTGCGTTTGTCGGATGGTGACACCCTGCGCCTCAGCATGGAGGGAACACCGCTCCCGCTGCGCGAGGTGGAAGAAGACGATCGCCCCGTCTACCTGGCCGAGATCGAGGGTTTGTCGGGGGATATCACGTTCGACCTGGAGCGCCGCGCGGATCGGAGCATCATCGGCCGCGTGATCCCCGTGCCGCCGCCGATTGGGCTCTCCGCCGAGCCGCTCATGGGGGATGCTCCGCTGAAGCTCACCTGGAATGCGGCGCCCGAGGGCAACCACGTGCTCGGCCTGGCCGCCTCTGGCACGTGCATCAAGCCGCTCGGCCGCACGTTGCCGAACGACGTGGGCCAATACGAAATTTCCCAGGCCGAGCTCGTGCCCGCGAATCCGGCCATGCCCGGCCCGTGTCCGCTCCAGGTGACGCTCACGCGGACCGCGACGCTCCAGGAGCCGATCGCACCGCCGGCGACGCAAGTCGGGCTTTACGCGTGGTTCGTGCTGAGCCGCACCGTCGAGGTGACCTGGACGCCTTGAGGGCGACTCAGCGATCGGCGACGATTCCCCGGAGAATGGGCGGAAAATCCTCGGGCCGGACGCCCTCGGTCACGAGCGGCCGGCTGTTCTGCGAATTCCAGAAGAGCACGACCTTCCCCGCGAGGCGCGTTGCGTCGTCGAGCAAAGCCGCGAGGGTTTTTCCCGTATAGGTCGGTTCGAGCGCCATCCCTTCCGTTTCCTGGGCGAGCGTGATCGCCCGTTCTCCTTTTCGTGTCGGCGCGCCATAACCTGCGCCGAGATGGTTCGTCGCGAATCGCACGCGGGCGCGGCCGAGGCGCACGTCGGGGAAGGTCGGATCGAGCGAACGCGCGAAGGCCACGGTCTCCCGGGCCATCGCGAAAAACCGCGCCTCGCTCGACGTCTCGGGGCTCGACGTCCGCACGGCGACGACCTCGGTCCGGAGCCCGGAAAGCTCGAGCCCGAGCGCGAGGCCGACCGCGCTGCCCATCGTACCCATCGCGAGATAGACACAATCGGGGAGAGGGCAATGCCCGGCGCCAACCTGCTCGGCAAGCTCGAAGCCAGCATTGACGAACGCGAGGTTTCCGAGCGGGGAAGATCCGCCGGGGGGCACGAGATACGGCGCGCCGCCTTTCGCCGCCTTTGCCGTCCGTTTCGCCAGCGCCTCGGCCTCTGTAACCCCGCCGATCACGACCCGGATCGAGGCCCCGGCGCGCCGCGCGGCGAGCAGGTTTTTCCGGACGTACGGGCTCGGCGTCTGTGGGGCGAGCAGCAGCGTGACCGCAAATCCCTGCGCCGCGCCGTACAGGGCCGTCGCGACGGCTTGATTCGAACCGAAGGCGCCAAACGTGACGATTTCGCGCGCGCCTTTCGCACGCGCCTCTGCCAGGAAAAACTCGAGCTTGCGTGTCTTGCCTCCGCCGTATGCGGCGCCGGCGAGGTCGTCCCGCTTGACGTGGAGTCCCGCGAGCCCGGCCTTTTCACCGAGCTTCGCAGCGCGCTCGACGGGCGTGGGCAGAAGGCCGAGCGGAAGGCGCGGCAGGTGGGGCGCGAGGCCCGGATGGGCGCGGAATAGGGGAGGGAGGTAATCGGCGGGCGCGGAAGCGGAGGCGGGAGCAGACGCGGAAGCGGGAGCGGCGGCGGAAGTGGGAGCGGAAGCTGCGGCATCGGCGGTGTTTTGCGTCCGCTGCTCACACCCGACGAGCGTGCCGAGCGCGAGGGCCGAGAAGGTGCGTCGGTCGATCTTCATCCGTCGACCCTCAACGCCCGCGGGCGGGTTTTCCAACCCGGGGGCATGTGTTTTTCACGCGTGCCTCCCATAGAACCAGCCTCGCTCACGCCCGCGCGAGGGCCACCGAGATTGCCGCGTCGGCAAAGGCTCTTGTCGCCTCGCCGAGGTCCCCCGCCGCCCGTGCAGCTTCGAGACGCGAATAGGTCGCCGCCATCGCTCGCAATCCGACGTTCGCGAGCGCCGGCGCGAGCGGCGGGATCCGGGCCGAAAGCACGCCGTCCTGCGCCAGCGCGTCGAGAGCGGATTCGAGCCGCCCGAGCGCGCCGCCGAGCAGGTCCGGAGCCTCGGGCGCGGCGAGCGGCAGCGCGGGGATCGGCGCGGCCGGCGCGAGATCCGGGATGACGACACGAGTCGTGCGCCACACACAGATTTGGGGGGTACGGTGGGGTGAGGAGCGACCAGACGCAGGGTTGACCAGTGTTCGAAATCGCCGGGTATTCCACGGACGAGCTGCTCTTCGAGGAGGGCCAAACGGCTCTGTACCGAGCGCATCGGCAACGAGATGGGCTGCGGGTGGTCCTCAAGACGCTCCGCCGCGAGCGCCCCACGCCCGACCAGCACGCCAGGCTGAGGCACGAATACGAGATTTCCCACGATCTCGACATCCCGGCAGCCATCAGGGCCTACGCCCTCGACACGTCGACGGCTCGACCCGTGCTCGTCCTGGAGGACGTCGCAGGCGTGTCCCTGGAGCAGCTCCTCGGCGAGCCTATGCGGGAAGATCGCTTCCTGTCGCTCGCGGCGCGGATCACCGGCGCCCTTTCGGAGCTGCACGCACGGCAAATCGTGCACCGGAGCATCAGGCCCGGCTGCATCTTCGTCCTCGGGGAGGACGGCGACGTGAAGCTCGGCGATTTCAGCCGCGCGTTCGTCCTGCGCCACGATGAGGGCCCCGTGGCGGAGTCGCAGGGAATCGCAGGCGCACTGCCATATATGTCACCCGAGCAAGCGCGACGCGCGACGCGCGTGGACGGTCGCGCGGACCTTTATTCGCTGGGCGTCATCTTCTACGAAATGCTCACCGGAGCCCTGCCATTCTCGGCGCAAGATACGCTCGAGTGGATCCACTGCCACATGGCCCAGCAGCCGAGAGCCCCGGCGGCGCGGGTCCCCACGATTCCCGCGATCGTCTCCGACATCGTCCTCAAGCTCCTCGCCAAGGATCCCGAAGACCGCTACCAGAGCGCGCGGGGGCTCGAGGCCGACCTCCTGCGCTGCCTCTCGCAATGGCAGGAGCAGCAGCGAATCGAGCCTTTTTCTCTCGGCGAGATCGATGTCCCGGAGCGCCTCCGCCTCGCGCGGCGCCTCTATGGCCGAGACGCGGAGCTCGCCGCGCTGAAGGCGGCATTCGAACGCGTCGCCCTGCACGGCCGGCCTGAGCTCGTTCTCATCAGCGGCTTCTCTGGGGTCGGGAAATCGACGCTCGTGGGGGAGCTGCGCCGCTCCGTGATACAGCGAAACAGCTTCTTCGCCGCCGGGAAGTTCGACCTCGTCATGCGCGAGCGGCCGTATGCCATTTTCTCCCAGGCGCTCGGGGAGCTCGTCCAGAAGCTGCTCGGTGAGCCAGAAAAGCAAATCCAGGCGTGGCGAAGGCGCATCCTCGACGCACTCGGCCCGAACGCGCGCCTGATGACCGAGCTCGTCCCCCGGCTCTCGCTCATCGTGGGCGAGCAAGCTACCGTGCCGGAGCTCCCCCCGACCGAGGCGCAGGGCCGCTTTCGCCGGGTGCTCTGGAAGCTCCTCGCGATCTTTGGCACCGCCGGGCATCCCCTCGTCCTCTTTCTGGATGACCTGCAATGGGTGGATACGGCCAGCCGCGAGCTCATCGAGCACCTCATGATTCACCCGGACACACAGCATCTGTCGCTCCTCGGCGCTTATCGGGACAACGAGGTTGGCGCGGCCCACCCGCTCGCCAGGATGATCGGCGCGATTACCGAGGCTGGGGCCTGTGTGCAGATGATTCACCTGGCTCCGCTCGACATCCCGCAGGTCGAGGCCCTGCTCGTCGACGCGCTCCACGCGAGCCGCGACGAGGTCGCGCCGTTGGGGAGGCTCATCCACGAAAAAACGGCCGGTAATCCCTTCTTCGTCAACCAGTTCCTCACCTCGCTCTACCACGAGGGCCTCCTCCGATTCGACGCGTCCGCGAGAGCGTGGCGCTGGGATACGGAGCGGATCCACGAAAAGGGGTATACGGACAGCGTCGCTGATTTGATGGCAGCGAAGCTCATGAGGCTATCGCCCGACACGCGCGACGTGCTCATGCTGGCGGCCTGCGCCGGTCATCAAGTCGACATGCGCACCCTCTCGGTGATCACCGGCGTCACGGAGGAGTCGCTCGAGCGCCTGCTCTGGGAGCCACTGGAGGGCGGCTTGCTCCTGCAGCGCGGGAATCTCGTCTCCTTCACCCACGACCGGGTGCAACAAGCCGCCTATGCATTGGTCCCCGCGGAGCGGCGCGGCGACATACACTTACAGATCGGCCGGCACTTGCTCCGGGAGGCGGGATCGCCGGCGGACGATCGCGCGTTCGATCTGGCGAACCATTTCAACCTGGGCGCCGAGCGCATCACCGACCCGCGCGAGCGCGAGACGGCCGCCGCTCTCGACCACGCGGCGGGCCGCAAGGCACACGGCGCGACCGCCTATGGCGCGGCTGCCGATTATTATGCGGCGGGCATTTCTCTCCTCTCGCTCTCTCCAGATGCCTGGGCCTGCCGCTACGACCTCATGTGGTCGCTGCACCTCGGCCGCGCGGAGTGCCGTTTCCTCGCCGGGAGCCCGGACGAGGCCGAGACGCTGCTCATGCCGCTGCTCGGCCAGGCGCGCTCGCGCTTCGACATGGCATCCGTCCACCGCATGCTCACGGAGCTGCACATCACGCGGTCTCGGTTTCCAGAGGCGACCCAGAGCTGCCTCGCGAGCCTCGCGCTCTTCGGGGTGCACATATCCCCGCACCCGAGCCGCGAGGAGGTCGATGCCGCCTATGCGGCCGTTTGGGTGGAGCTCGGCGAGCGCTCGATCGAGTCATTGCTCGAGCAGCCGCCGATGGTCGATCCAGACGCCCGCGCGGCCCTCGACGTCATGTCGAGCCTCATCGCTGCGGCCTACCAGACCGACGAGAATCTCCTTTACCTGCTCGCGTGCCAGATGACGCTGCTCAACCTGAGGGGCGGCGCCGCCCCCGCCTCCGCGCGCGGGTATTCCTTACTCGGGATGGTCCTGGGGCCCCGTTTCGGACGTTTTGACGAAGGCTACCGGTTCGGGCGCCTCGCATGCCAGCTCGCGGAGCGCCACGAGAACATGGCCTCCAAGCCAATGGTCATCAACCTTTTCGCCGATCACACGGAGTACTGGACCCACCACGTGCGTCATAGCGCTCGCCTGACCAGCGATGGCCTCGAAGCGGCCCTGCAACTGGGAAATCTGACCAATGCGTGTTATCTGATCTTCCAGATGCTCGCCATTCGATGGGAAGCATCCGATCCGCTCGACGAGGTCCTCGCGGACAGCGAGCGCCGAATCGAATACGTTCGCAAAACGCAGTTCTGGTACATCATCGACGGCATCGCCGGCATCCAGCTCGCCATCCGCCGCCTGTACGACCCGATGGCGCCCGGCCTCGATCCGGCCCTCGACGCGCCGGCCGTGGAGGCGCGCCTGCGCGCGCCTGTGCAGAGCGCGATGCGGAGCGTCTATTACATGCTGAAAGCCGAGTCGCTGCTCTTCGCGGGTGACGTCGAGGGCGCGGCGACCGCGGCCGGAGTGGCGAAGGCCGACCTCACTCCGGCGCGCTGCCATCGGTTTTTCCCGGTGTATCCATTCGTACGCGCATTGAGCCTAGCCAGGCTCGCCGGGCGCGCCTCGCCGGTTGCGGATGGCGCCGCGCTTGTGGAGGTGGCCGAGCATCAGCGGAGGCTCGCGGCGTGGGCGGCGCGCTGCCCGGAAAACTTCGCCCACAAGGCGACCCTCGTCGCCGCCGAGCTCGCTCGCCTCGAGGGGCGGAGCGAGGAGGCCATGGCGCTTTACGAGCAGGCCATCCTGGAAGCTCGGCGCCACGGGTTTGTGCAGTACGAGGCCCTCGGCAACGAGCTCGCCGGCCTTCATTACTTTGCCAAAGGTTATTCGACCATCGGTCGCGCCTACATGCAAGAAGCCCTGGACTGTTATCGTCGCTGGGGCGCGCGCGAAAAGGTGCGTCAGCTCGACGCGCGATTCCCGGCGCTCGACAAGCGCGCATCGTGCGATGGCGCCGGCGCGGCGCCTGAACGCGACGTGCAGCTCGATACGCTCACCGTGGTCAAAGCCACGCAGGCCATTTCGCAGGAGATCGTCCTGCCCAAGCTGCTCTCGACCCTTACGCGCCTCGTGATCGAGCACGCGGGCGCGCAGCGCGGCACGCTCGTCTTGACGAAGAACGAAGGCATGATGATCGCTGCGACGGCGGAGGCGGGGCAAGATCGAGTCACGCTCGTGCCGGGGGAACCGGAGCGCGCGCTCGAATCGCTGCCGATGTCGATCCTGCATTATGTCCGGCGGACCCGCGACAGGGTGCTGCTCGGCGATGCTTCGTCGCCGAGCCCGTTCGCGGCGGACCCCTACATTCTGCGCTGCCGTCCGCGATCCATCTTGTGCGCGCCGATCATCCGAAAAGATGCGCTCGTTGGCATGGCGTACCTCGAGAACAACCTCACGGCGCGCGCATTCACGCAGGACAAGCTCACCGTCCTCGATTTTCTCCTCTCGCAGGCGGCGATTTCGCTGGAAAATGCAAAGCTCTATGCCGATCTCCAGCAGGAGAACGCCGAGCGGAGGCGGGCCGAGTCCTCGGTCCGCGAGAGCCAGCAGCAGCTCCAGGCGATCATCGACAACACGAGCGCCATCGTGTTCATAAAGGATCTCGAGGGCCGATACATCCTCATCAACCGGCCGTTCGAGGAGCTCTTTCACCGGAACAAAGCGGATATCATCGGGAGGACCGATGACGAGGCCCTCGGCGTCGAGGAGGTCGAGACCTACCGCGCCAACGACCGCGCGGTGCTCGCGGCCGGCAAGCCCATGCAGCTAGAGGAGACGGTCTTCAAGGACGGCAGCAAGCGTACCTATCTCTCGCTCAAGTTCCCCGTCTACGACGCGACCGGGCAGCCCTATGGGATCTGCGCCATCGCGACCGACATCACGGAGCGCAAGCGCGGCGAGGAAGCGTTGCGCGAGGCCGTCCGGCTGCGCGACGAGTTTCTGTCCGTCGCGTCCCACGAGCTCCGGACGCCGCTGACCTCATTGCAGCTCGCGACGCAGCGCCTCCGCCGGCTCGTCGTCAAGGCGACGCTCTCACCGGAGACGGTCGGCGAGCTCGCGGCCGTCACGGAGCGGCAGGCCAAGCGGCTGGGCCAGCTCGTCGACGTGCTCCTCGACGTCTCGCGCCTTCAGACGGGGCAATTCACGTTGCACTTCGAACCCGTGGATCTGGCGCTCGTCGTGCGCGAGGTCTTGGTCGGGCTCGATGGGGATCTGACGCGGTGCCGATGTCCGGTGCAGGCGCAGCTCGGCGCGCCCGTCGTGGGCCAATGGGACAAGCTACGGCTCGAGCAGGTGGCCACGAACCTGCTCATGAACGCCATGAAATTCGGCGCGGGCAAGCCGATCGAGGTGGTTGTCTCCGCGAATGACGGCGAGGCGACGCTGGCCGTCACCGACCATGGTATCGGTATCGAGCCCGGGGCCCGCGACCGCATCTTCCGGAGATTCGAGCGAGCCGTGCCCGTCGAGCATTACGGCGGGCTGGGTCTCGGGCTCTACATCACCCACCAGATCGTCGCGAGCCATCGCGGCACAATCACGGTAGAGAGCGAGCCTGGCAAGGGCGCGACGTTCACCGTGCGGCTGCCGCGCGCCACGGAGGCGGCGACGGCGGCGCTCGAATAGACACGGGTCCAGGCGAAGCAGGGGGCGTCGAGCGCCGTTGTGCTGGTTGGATCTGTTTGCACACCATACGCAGCCTTCGTTATGCTGCATGCGTGTCCAAACCTATTTCTGTCTTTTGGAGCTCCGCCGGCGAAGCGAAATATATGGCCGACTACGAGGCCCAGTTGGCCGGGTGTTCGACGAGCTGAAGATCGACAAGGCCCGCGTTGCGGGGCACTCTCATGGCGGCTTCTTTACGACGCTCATCGCCATTTATGCGCCGGACCGAGTGGAGAAGATTGTCCCCATAGCGCCGGCGGGGTTCGCCCCGCTGTCGCTCGAAGTTTGGATGCGCATGCTCGCCTTCGCGATCATACGCACCGATTCACGTCGAGAGAGCTACATTCGATGGCTGTATGCCAAAGGCAGCCCTCGAAACGCGAGAATCGACGGTCACCTGGCCTTGGCCATGGCATACAGCAAACCGTCCGTAAAGGTGGGTGGTATTTCACCGACGACGAGCTCGGCAGGATCCGCGTGCCCGTCCTCTTCCTGGTCGGGCAATACGAAGGGGGTTTCGATCCAAACGCGGCCGTGGCTCGCGCGAGGCGTGTCTCGCGGGCGGGTTTTCCAACCCGGGGGGCATGTGTTTTTCACGCGTGCCTCCCATGAAACCAGCCTCGCTCACGCCCGCGCGAGGGCCACCAAGATCGCCGCGTCGGCAAAGGCTTTTGTCGCCTCGCCGAGGTCCCCCGCCGCCCGTGCAGCTTCGAGACGCGAATACGTCGCCGCCATCGCTCGCAATCCGACGTTCGCGAGCGCCGGCGCGAGCGGCGGGATCCGGGCCGAAAGCACGCCGTCCTGCGCCAGCGCGTCGAGGGCGGATTCGAGCCGCCCGAGCGCGCCGCCGAGCAGATCCGGAGCCTCGGGCGCGGCGATCGGGAGCGCGGGGATCGGCGCGGCCGGCGCGAGATCCGGGATGACGACACGATCCGTGACCACCGCGATCGGCTCGAGCACCCGCCCGCCGCGTGATTCACGCAGCCAGCCCGAGACGTAACGCGCCGACGGGAGCGCCTCCGCGAGCGCCGCGATGGCGCCGGGGGCAAACCATTCGTGCGCTCGTTCCACGCGCAGCCGGGCGCCCTCGTCCTCGATCCACCCCGACAGCGTTTGCCGCCCCGGCGACCACGACAAACCCCCTACACCTCCGTTCGTCGCGACGATCCGGAGCGCCGCCGTGCGGGCGCGCGGGCGCAGGAACGCGGGCGGTCGGGCCGTCTCGTCGGCGAGGAGCGCGCTCGGCCCGGGGAAACCGAAGGGCGCGGGGATGTCGCCCCACGCGCCGCGTTGCGGGATCACCGTGGTGTCCTTGCCCCGTCGGATCTCGATGGTACGTCTTGCCAAACGAACGAGGTGACGCGAGAGGACTTGCCCGCCCGCCATGACCCCGAGCGGCGTGCCCGCGACCGCGATCACGGAGGCTGGATCGACCTTGTCGGGAATCGCCACGCTCCAGGACACGACCGTGGCGCCGTCCCAAAAAAGCACTTCTAGCGATCGCGCCGTTCCCGCCGCCGAGAGCCGCGCGCCGAGCGAGAGCAAGCGCGCCCGATCGAGCGGGACTTCGAGCGGCTCGCCGAGGCCGAGCAATGCCGCGGGCTCGCCGCCGTTCCTCGCCGCCCGCACCCGCGCCCATCCTTCGGCGAGGAGCCTCCGTACCTCTCCGGCATCATGCAATGCCGAGCGAATCTCCCACGCCTCGCGCTGCGCCTCGAGGTCCTCGATCAGGCCGTCGAGCCAGGGGTATTCCTTCAATTGCGCGCGGACCTCCTCGCGCGCTTGCGCAAGCCCACGCGCGTCCGCGAGCCCACGCGCGAGGGTTCGCCCGAAGAGCCCCTCCACGTCGGCGAGCACGGCCGCTGGAATCGTGGGTTTCGGCGGCGGTCCGAGGCGCACCTGCACCGCGCCGCGCGCCTGATCCTCCGCAGAGAGTCGTTGAAATGCCCGGACCGCGAGCGGCACGTGCACGCACCGCGGCGTCGCACAATCGCACCGCGCGTGCGCGAGATCGGCCCCCGCCAAGAAACGCACGGTGCACCCGGAGAAACGCGCGATCGGCGGGTTCGTCCCGAGCTCGACTTCGACCCCCGCGGCCTCGGCGGCGTCCACGAGCGTCACCCGTTCGCCCAGCCAAACCAGAATCTCCTCGGCGGTGATCTCCCACGGCGGCCGTGTCTCGGTCCCGGCCGCCGCCGCGTAGGCGAGCACCGCGGCGATGCGATGCCGACAAACCGTCTTCGCTCCGCAGCCGCAGGGCGTGTCCTTCAGCGCTTTGCCCGGCAGGAGCCGCGTCGAAATGCCGTCCGGGAACGTTGCGACGACGACGCCATTCTCGTCCTCGTGGACCTTCGGCCCCTGGCCGGCCTCGATTTCGCGCTGCGCGCGCTTCACGAGGCCCACGTTTGCCATGGCGGCGAGCGCCTCGGGCGTCAGGGCCGCGAGATCCGCCCTCATCGCCGAATCCTCTCCACGAGCCAGCCGACGAGCTCGCGTGGTGTCGTGGCCGCCACGTGCGCGCCCGCGTCCGCGACCGCCTGCGCGACGCCGTGGTCGTACGCGCCGCGCACCTGATCGTCGAGGGATGCCGCCCCGAATACCGTGACCCCTTCGCCGACGAGCGCGGTTACCTCGCGGACGAGTTTGTCCGCTTGATCCTCGAAATCGGTGATCCAGAGCAGGATCGTGCGGTGCGGCATGTCCACGAGCTCCGCCGCGTATTGCAGCGCCTTTGCTCCATCGGTGCCGCCGCCGAGCTGCACGCGCAAAAGGAGCTCGACGGGATCGTCCACGTAGGGGGTCAGATCGACGACCTCCGTGTCGTACACGACGAGGTGCGAGCGTGTGGACGGGAGCTTCCAGAGGACAGACGCGAGCACGGCCGCGTGAATGATGTTGCGCGCCATCGAGCCGGATTGATCGACGAGCACGATGACCTGGTAGCGCGGCCCAAAGCGCCGGACGCGCGCGAAGAACTCGGGGCGCTCGATGAGGAGCCGCCGTTTGTCCGGGTCCCAGTGCTGAAGGTTTTTCCGGATGGTCCGGAGCGCGTCGAGGTTTCGCGTCACGCGGAAGCGCGAGCGCCGGTGCCGGAACGGCGTCGCGCCGAGCCGGTGCTCGATCTCGTCGCAGAGGCGTTTTTTCAAGTCCTCGACGACCTTGTCGACGATCGCGCGGGCCGTGTCGAGCACATGGGCATCCATGCGCGATTTGCAGCGCAGGATGGCCTCGACGAGCGAGAGCGAAGGCGTGACGTTCTCGAGCGCCTCCTTTCGCGTGACCACGTCGAGGATGTGATAGCGGTGCAGCGCGTCGGATTCGAGGCGCTCGATGGCCTCTTTCGGGAAGAGCTCGTGGATCGTATTGATCCAGTCGGGCACGTCGAGCGGGTGTTCGGGCCCGCTTCCGGGGCGGCCGCGCGCAATCGAGCGGTTCGCCTCGCCGTCGGTCTCGCGATCGTAAAGCCAGGAGAGGGCACGTTCGAGGTCCGCGGCCTCGCCCTTGCCGGCGCCCGCGTCCCCGAGCCCGTCGTTCCCGGCCGGTCCGAGGATCAGCCGCCATCGCGTTTCCGCGTCATATGTGCTCATTCGAGCACCCCGAGCGCGCGGCCCCACGAGAGCACCCGCGCGTCGAGCACGAGGCCGGATTGCAATACGTCGGCGGGGACGTCCCCGATCCAGGACGCATCCGGCCGTTTGCCCCAGCGCGCGGCGAGGAGCGCGCCGATCCGTGCGCGCTCGCCGGGAGGAAACCACGAAAAGGCGAGGCGCAATGCGGGCAGCGCGACGAGGAAGGCATTGTCGTCGAGCTTTCCGAGGGCCGCGTCGACCGCGCCGATGAGCCGATCGTCGCGCAGCGCGGGCCCACGCGCAAGGGCAAACAGCCCCGCGAGGTAATCGCCGAGCCGACCCTCCGACGAAGCGGAGAGCGCGCCGTCGATGGCCGAATCGACGGGCGCGGCCTCGGTGTCGAGGTACCAGATCGCGCCGAGCGCGGCGCCGCGCAGCATTGCAGGGGCAGCCCGGTCCGCGACCCTTCGCGCGAGCACGGCGCGGGTATCGTCCGGAGGGAGGTCGAGCGCCTCGCCATGGCGCAAAAGCTCGGCGAGCGAGCGCATCGCGGTGAGATCGGCCGGGAGCAGATCCGTCCCCTGAATGCCCGCCAGGAGCGAGAGCGACCGCTCGCCGGCCGCGCGCAGCACGGGCGAAAAGAGCGGCGCGCCGACGACCTCGAGCCATTCGCCGTGCCGCCAAAGGCCGAGGAGTTTTTCGATCGCGGGCCCGAGCGCGCTGAACGAGGGCGTGGTGGCCACCGCGTTCGCCACGAGATCGAGAATCTCGCCGGCGAGCTTCGTGAGCCCCACGAATGCGGCATCCCCAAGCGCGTCCACGCGCGCGGCGAGCGATTCGGCCGCGAGCAAGCGGTGCGAAAGAAGCAAGGAGACCGCGCCTTCGAGCGTCGAGCCCCAGCGCGAGGCTTCGATGATGGCCGGGTCCTGATCGGGCCGCCATACGAGCTTGAAGGCCTCGGCCATCCGCGCGTCCGTGCCCCACGCCGGGCCGTGAAGCCGAACAAACCCGGGGATCTCGAGGAGCCGCAATCGATGCAGGACCCGCAATCGCTCGCGATCCCCCTCGATACGCCAATCGAGCGACACGGTCTGCGGGTTTCTCGGCGGAGAGAGCCCTAGGCGATCGAGCGTCTCGTGCACCTCGCGAAGGAGCGGCGGTCGCTCCGTTTCGGCGGACAAACGGCCCACCCGATCCCCCGTGAACGTGCGGAGGAGCGTCGCCAGCGTCGGATGCAAATCGCCGGTCACGATGCCGCGCCGCGACCAGGGCGGCGGACCGGGGAGCGGCTCGCGGATGAGCGCGGAGAGCAGCCCGTCGAGCACGTCGACGCGTTTCGGCGTCTCGTGCCCGCGTAATGCGGCGAGCGCCCCGATCCCCGTGCGAACCGCGATATGATCGGCGACCGTGGGCCGTTGCGTATTCTTGCGCAAGGCTTCCAGGCTGCGATCGAGCATCGCCTCCGCCACGCCCGCGCCGAGGTTCCATTCGAGCTCCCACCACATCGGCGAGGGCATGCCGGCCTGGTATCCGGCGAAGGCATCCATGCGAGCATAGGTCCAGGGCACGAGGTGGCTCTGGCCGCCGAGCGGGGGCGTCGGAGAGACGGGCTCGGGGCCGCCGGGCGTGATGGAGGCGAGCGCGGGCGCATGATACCCGCCGCAAACGAGGACGACGTCGCCGCGCGTGAGTGCCCAGGAGGCATAGTCCCGCATGAATGCCTCGCGTGGCGCGTCGCGCTCGCCGGCCTCCGCGTCGCCGCGGATCTGCTGGAAATAGGCTTCGAGCGCGGGTTCGAGCTCCTCCGGGGAGCGGCCCTCGAAGAGGTGATCCCACAAGGCGTCGAGGTCCGACGTGCCGGTACGACGGCAAAGCGCCTCGATCGCTCGTTCGTATCGATCGTCCTCGTCGCGATACCGATTCTGCACGCCGACGAACGCCTTGCTCCACGAGGGCAAATCGCAGAACCGCACGGTTTTTCCGTGCGCGAACGCCCACCGGAGCGCGACCCACTCCGGGGAAAACGCGCAGAACGGCGTGAAGGACGAGGCCGGGCCGTCCTCGGTCAGGTAATGCGTGAAGATCGCGATGGGCGGCGTGTGGCCCCGCGCGAGCTCCGCCATTTTGACGTTCCAGTCGGACGGACCCTCGATCAGCACCACGGCCGGATCGATACGCGCAAGCACGGCCTCGACGAGCCGCGCGCACGCGGGGCTGTGGTGCCGCACGCCGACGACGTGGAGCGTTCCCGACACGGTCCTAGAGCCTCGACCGCGCCGCGTGCAGCGCGGCCCAATGCGGCGCCTTGCGCTTGCTCACCACGGTTTCGAGATACCGCCGCAGTTTTTCCAAGTCCTCGGCGTTATCCTTCACCGCGGCGCCCGCGAGGCAATCGATCACGTCGCCCGGGTGCGGCGCGCCGTCGCCGAGGAACGCCGCCCGGACGCCGACGGCATGCGCGACGGAGACCGCTTCGGCCGTGGAAAGGACGGTCGAGAGCCGCTCGACAGGCTGGCCATCGCCCGAAACGCCCGTGCGCAGCTCGCGGAACGTGGTGACGAGGACTTCGAGCACCGGCTCGGGCAAGGTCATCTTCACGCCCGAGGCGTCGAGCAGGCGCGTGGATTCACGGCGGACGAGCTCGATCTCGGCTGCGAGGTCGCCGATCGGGAAGAGGGTTTCGAAGTTGAAACGGCGCTTGAGCGCGGCGCTCATTTCATTTACGCCGCGATCGCGGGTGTTCGCCGAGGCGATGATGTTGAATCCTTCCCGCGCGAAGACCACGCCTTGCTCGCCGAGCTCGGGGATCGTGAGGACGCGGTCCGAGAGAATCGAGAGGAGCCCGTCCTGCACCTCGGCCGGGCACCGCGTGATTTCCTCGAATCGAACGACCTTGCCTTCTCGCATGCCCGTGAGCACGGGGCCGGGCACGAGCGCGCGTTCGCCCGGGCCCTCGGCGAGGAGCAAGGCGTAGTTCCACGAATACTTGATCTGGTCCTCGCTCGTGGCCGCGCTGCCTTGCACCGTGAGCGTCGATTGCCCGGAGATCGCCGCGGCGAGCAGCTCCGAGAGCCAGCTCTTCGCCGTGCCCGGCTCGCCGATGAGCAGAAGCCCGCGCGAGGTCGCGAGCGAGACCATGGCTCGATCGATCACCGCAGAATGGCCCACGAATTTCGGCTTGATGTCGCGCGCCGGATCGCCGAGCACGAAGGCCCGCACCGCCCGCGGCGAGAGCTTCCATCCGGGCGGGCGAGGGCCCGTGTCCTCCGCGGCGAGCCGCGCGAGCTCGTCCTTGAAATGCAGCTCCGCCGGGGCGCGCTGCAGGCCGGCCTGTTTCTTTTTCACGAGGCGCTCCCGAGCTGCACGATGTCCCGCACGAGCTCCGAGAACACGACGGGGGTGAGCTCCCCGAGCTTGAAGCCGTCGCGGTTTTTCGAGACGTACACCTCGCCGATCTCCTGCTTCGGCTCCGTCATCTGCATGTCGGCGCCGATGCCGGTGCGGAGGGCCAGCGCGGCCACGACGCCGCCGGGCAAACGCTTTTCCATGTCCCAGATCCAGCCGGCGTCCTGCGGCTCCCCTTTGCGCCAGCCGCGCTCGACGAGGCCGAGGAGTTTGCCCACGGGGACGAACTGCCCCGCGCGGCGCTTGATCGAGTTGTCCTTCGCCTCCACGTCCGTCGGGGCATACGTGTCACGGCCGATCTGCGGGAAGGGCTGAAGAATGTTGTAATCGCCGAGGATCTGGCCGAACGCCGCGCGCGTCGCGTCCGGGAGCGCGAGCGGGTGGACGATGCCGACGAACGCGTTGTCGGGCAAATCGAAGGCCGCGTCGCCGGCGTCGGCGAGCGAGCTGTCCTCGGCGACGCGGAAGGCATTCAGGTATTTGCCCTCCTCGGTGTAGACGCCCCAGATGAGCCGCCGCACGAGGTGCACGAGCAGCGGATGTTCGAGGAAGAGCGCGCGGAACGAGCTCACCTCCCAGCGTCGCTCCGCGCACATCGCGAGTTCGAGTCGCGTGATCTGGTTCTGGGCGATCGCCTTGACGTCCTTCTTGAGCGCCTTCCAGGTCGTATCGGCCTCTTTCGCCTTCATGGCGTCATCCGATTTGCCCGGCTTCGGCAAATCCGAGAGGGTTTTTCCGGACCCATCCATGACGAACGGCTTCAAGGCCTCGTCGAATCCGACGCGGAATTGCCGCGGGCCAAAATCGAGCGTGCGCGAGCCGTCCTCGTCGAGGTCGAGGTCGGGCACGAGCCGATCGGCGAGCTCATCGGCGGAGAGGCCGCGGTTTTGCGCGACCTCGTCCATTTTCGCGCGCGCTTTCTCCTGGAGGCCCTTGAACTTCACCTTCTGCGCGACGCCATTGAGGTGCATCAACGCGAGGTCGGAGCCGATGCGCGCGAGGATGTCGAGGCCCGAGACGGCGCGGGCCTGGAGGTTTTCCCCGGGCCAGGCGCGAATGAGCGGCGTGAGCTTGCGCGCGATGTTGTCGCCGCCGAGCAGCCCGAGCTGCTGAAAGCCCCACGCTTCCTTGGAAGGAGCGCCGGCCCGCTGCCATTCATTGAAGAGCGCCCAGGAGAACTCCTCCAGCGAGGCGGGATCACAGGCCGTGAACACGTCCTCGAGGCCAGCATACACGTTTTCCGGCGTGGAGATCGCTAGCATGACGAGGAGGGCCTCGACGGAGGGTCGCGGCAAGGCTTTGGAGCGGCCGGCGAGGAGGAGCGTCGGCAGGGCCTCGGGCTTGGCCCAATCGCCGATCTTCGGCAATTTCGCAGGGAACCGGTCGCGCGGGTCCGTGGAGAGGACGGCCTTCACGGCGGCCTCGACCTCGGAGCCATAGGATTCGGCGACCTCGCGGACGATTTCGCCGTGGCCCTTCGCGACCAGGAACCGCACGGCTTCCTCCGCGCGCTCGCGCGCCTGGGAATGAGGTCCGACGGCCGTGGGGATGAGGCCGACGGCCGCGGCTTTCGGGAACTTCAAGAACCACCGCTCCGCCGGTTTTCGCGCGGATTTCAGGGTGCGCGCGTGGGCAAAAAAGGTCGCGAGCCGCGGGGACTCGACGACGTCGGCGAGGGCGGCCGCGAAGTGCGCGGCATTGCTGGAGGCGATGCGCGGATACCCGCCTATCGCGTCGACGCCGAGGACCACGAGCGGGACGAGCAGGGCATAACCGGCATCCCACGCCGTCGCGGGCCATTCGGCGAAGGCTCGTTTCACGTCCGCGTCCGAGAGCTCGAGCAACCTGCCCGAGACGTACTTGCCGGACCAGCGGGCGCCCAGGTTCTGGGAGGCTTCCTCGAAGGAGAGCGTCGCGGTTTTTATTTGCTGCTCGCGATCCGCTTTCGCCTGCGAGAGTTCCCCGTAGGTGTCGTGCAGCACCTCGGGGTAAGGCTGCATCGCGGCGCGTACGACGATAGGCAGCGCGGTGGACCAACGGCCCGAGATCCAAGGTGGATCCAGGAGGATGCGGGGCAATTCAATCGGGGAGGCTTCGGGCCGCGGAGCCATCTTTTCGCGGAGCTTCTGGAGGGCCGTGCGCGCGGCGGGGCGAAGGTCGAGTTTGTCCGCGAGGCCCGGGTGTGCGCGGTCGATCGCGAGGAACACCGGCGCGGCCCGATCCCCGAGCGCCGAGGCCGCGGCGATCGCGTCGGCGAGCGGGGGAATGGCGAGCGCGGGATGCTTCGCGAGCCATTGATCGGCGACCTCGGCGATCTCGCGCTTCTGCGTCAGCTGCGAGACCATGAGCGAGGCGGTCTCGGGCCCGCGGACGTATCCGGCGACATGGAGGCCCTCGACGATGCTGCCCGGGTAATCGGCGTTGTCGCAATGGAGCCGGCAAACCGGGACGACGTCCGCGCCGCACAGGTCGAAGAGCTGCCAGAGATGGTTCCCGAGGTATGAGCTGGCGTACGACATCCCGACGGCCTTCTTCGCGAGCTTGACGAGCATGGGGCGCGAGTACGCGAAATGGAACTCCGGCTTCATGCCGTCCTTGTCCCACGAGGCCCGGGCGTACCCCTCGATGTGACCGTCGCACGCGAGCCAGTCCTCGCCGAGCGCGTCCGCGAGCGGCGTGTGGTCGGCGATCAAGGTGAGGACGAGACGCTTTTGCCAGTAGGAGAACGTCGGCCAGCGGGCCGTGACGGCCGCGATGACGGCGGCATGCGCCTCCTCGGAAAGGTTTTGCGTGTAAAACGCGAAGACGGTCATCGCGTTCAATGCGATCTCGAAGGGCCCCGTGGTCTCCGGGTAGAGGTGGAACGCGCTGAACTCTTTCGCCTCGCCCTTGCGGACCTGGGACGGGTAGGGGTCAACGCGGACGCGCATCGTGGCAAGCACCGCGTCGATGAGCCACGACGGGCCATCCTTGGCGATCGAGGGCTCGGCGACCGCACGCAAGAAAGGCAAAGCGGGCGTCCCCAAGGGCACGTCGAGCACGCTGAGGGCGCACGCGGCCGCGAGCGGCGAGAGCGGCGTCGGGCCTTTGCCGTGGAGCCAGGCGACGAGCTCGCGAATGGTTGGCGCGAGCTCGGCGGGAATCGTCATCTCGTCCCAGGAGTAATGGCGTACCCAGCCGGCCCACGCCCTCTGCACGGCCTGCCAGGGGTCAGCCGCGAGCTCCTCGGCCGTGGGTCGGAGGGCCCCTTTGCGATGGGGCATGTCCAGGCTCGCAAGAATGACCTCGGGCGGAGCGATCTCGACCACGACGGGCGCCGCAGGCAGAGGCGCGGGCGCGGGTTCGTCCGCGGAGGCCTGCGGGGCGCTCGCCGCTTTCGGGGCCGGGGCCGGCGCCGCGCTCGGAGCGGCAGGCGCCGCGGCGGCCGCAGCCTTTTTGGGAGCCGGGGCCGGCGCCGCCGACGCGTCCGAGGCCGCGACCTCGACGTACCCTTTTTTGGTCTTCTCCGCGACGAGCTTGTCGTGCTCGGCCTGGGCCTTCTGATCGCTCGGAAAATCCTTGACCTGGCTTTGACCGGCCGTGCCGATTTTGCCCCACTGGATCGAGAGCTGCGAGCCATCACGCTCGATCTGCCAGAACTTCTTCGAGGACCCATCCACGAACTCGAACCGACGCATGGCGCGGGAGGCTACCACGCGCGCGGCGAGCGATGGTAGAACCTCCCGTGATGCGTCGCCTCGCGAACGTCGCCCTCGCCTTCGCCCTCGCCCTCGGCACGCTCTCGGGAGGGGTCGCGCGCGCGGATGCCCCCGCGAAGCCCGCCGCGGCGCTGTCCGACGACGAGAAGATCGAAAAGGACGTCGAGGCGCTCTACGGCGCGGGAAAGTACGGCGAGGCGCTCGCGGCGGCGCAGAAGCTCGTGGCGCTGCGCGAGCAGAAATACGGCAAGGAGCACCCGAAGACGGGCTCGGCGCTCTCCGATCTCGGCGGGATGTACCTCGCGACGGGCGATTACCCGAAGGCCGAAGGGTTTTTGCGGCGTGCGGTCGAGATCCTCGAGGCGTCGAAGGCGCCCGACGAGCTGCTCGCCACGGCGGTCGGCAACCTCGCCACGCTGCTCAAGAAAAAAGGCGATACGAAAGGCGCGGAGAAGGCCTACGAACGCGCCATCGCCCTCGAAGAGAAGGGCGGCGCGGCGCGCGAAGCGGCCCTCGGGACGGTGCTCGCGAATCTCGCCGGGCTTTACATGGCAAGCGGGAGATTGGTGCAGGCCGAGAAGCTGTTTCTGCGGGCGATCGCCCTCCACGAAAAGAATGGCCCCGAGCGTTCGCTCCTCATCGACGTCGGCAGCCTTGGCGCGCTGTATCGAGGCATGGGGCACTACCACAAGGCCGCCGAGCAGTACAACCGCGCGCTGCCGATCGCCGAGCGTGTGCACGGGACAAACCACCCCGACGTGGGCCGGCTGTACCACAACATCGCGGTGTTCTTGACGGGGTCGAGCCAGAAGGACCTCGCCGAGGAGCATTATCGAAAAGCCGAGGCGATCCTCACGAGGACGCTCGGACCGCGGCACCCCGATCTCGCCTCGGTGTACAGCGACTGGGCGCTCCTGCGGACGCGGTCCGGCTGGAAGCAGGCCATCGACCTCTACGAGAAAGCGCTCGACATCGAGGAGCAATGGCTGGAGAGCGCGCTCGTCGGCGGCTCGGAAGAGGACAAGACGCTGTATGCGTCGCGCCTCGAGACGATCATGGATCGGGTCGTCTCGTTCGAGTTCGGAAGCAATGGATTGGGCCGGCCGGAAGTCGCGCGGCTCACCCTCGGCGCGATGCTGCGCAACAAGGCACGCGTGCTCGAAGCGTCGGCCGCGCACGTGGGCGCATTACGCGAGCGCATGAGCCCCGAGGACCGCAAATTGCTGGACGAGCTCGCCCGGGTGCGTGGCGCCTACGCGGCCGCCATGACGCGGGGGCCGCGCGGAATGACCGTGGCCGAGCATAACGCCGAGACGGAGCGGCTTCGCGCGGAGGCGGATGCGATCGAGGCCCAGATCGCCGAGCACAGCGCCGGGTATCGCCGCGGGAAGGCGAAGGTGACGGTGGAGGCCGTCGCCGCGCGGATTCCGAAAGACGCCGTGCTGATGGAGTTCGTCCGGTACCAGCCGCGGAGCACCCATTTCTACAGCGCGGCAAGCGAAAGACTCGGCGGGCCGAGGTACATGGCCTACGTGCTCTGGCCGGACGGGAAGATCCTGCACCACCAGGTGCCGGTCAGCGCGGCCGAGGTCGATCGGAAGGTCGAGATCATCCGCAGCGGTCTCGCGGACCCGGCCGCGAAGGTCCGCGACACCGGGACGCAGCTCGCGCTCCTGCACGCCGTCCTCTTCGCGGAGGTCAGCGACCATCTCGTCGGCGTGAAGCACGTGTTGATCTCGCCCGACGCGGCGCTCGCCCTGGTGCCGTTCGGTGCGCTGATCGGTCGCGACAACAAGTATTTGATCTCGAAGTATTCGTTCACCTACCTCTCGACGGGGCGGGATCTCTTGCGGCTCGGCGCGAGCGGCGTGAAGCGGTCGGCGCCGCTGCTCGTGGCGAACCCCGATTACGATGCGCCAGGCGAGGCAGGGGCGACGGCGCTGCCGGACGCGCCGAAAGGTGCGCTGCCCACGATTGCGCGGGTGAAGTTCTCGTCGCTGCCGGGCACGGCGGAGGAGGCGGAGGCGATCCGGGCCCTCGTGCCCGATACGGCCGTGAAGCTCGAACGCGTCGCGACGGAGACAGCGCTGAAGCAGGTCTCCTCGCCGCGGATCCTGCACGTCGCGACGCACGGGTTTTTCCTGGGCAACGACGGCAAGGCCGGGCAAGGAAAGGCGCGCGGGCTCGAGCTCGAAATTCCGCCCGAGAACCTGCCGCACGTCGCGTCGGAGGTGGACGGGCGCAAGCTGCCCGTGCCGCACCCGATGTTCCTCTCGGGCATCGCACTCGCCGGCGCGAACGTGCGCAAAGGGCAGGCCGACGACGGGATCCTCACGGCGTACGAGGCGTCATCGTTGGACCTCCAAGGAACGGAGCTCGTGGTGCTGAGCGCGTGCGAGACGGGGCTCGGCCTGCGCGCCGGGAGCGAAGGCGTGCGGGGGCTGCGTCGCGCGCTCGTGCTCGCAGGATCCGAGACGCAGGTGATGAGCCTGTGGCAGGTGGATGACGAGGCGACGCGCGACCTCATGACGAGCTACTACCAAAAGCTCTTCCGCGAAGGAAAAGGGCGCGCCGAGGCGATGCGCGAATCGCAGATCCGCCTGCTCGAGCGGCCGGAATACAGCCACCCGTACTTCTGGGCGAGCTTCATCGTGTCCGGCGCATGGGGGCCGCTCGAAGGCGTCTCCCCCGCAAAGGCGGAGTCCGCGGCGCGCGGCGTCGTTCCGCCGGGTGGAGCGCGGGGCTGCGGATGCGAGGTCGCGGGAACGAACGAAGGCACGCAGGCGGCCGGGGCCGGTGCTCTGGCGCTCCTTGCGCTCGCGGCCGCGCGCCGCATTCGTGTGGCTCGCGCGCGAGCGGGGCGATAAGCTCGGCCCATGTCGCGAAGGCTCTCCGGCATGGGGGACGTCGATCCCCTCGCCGTACCTCTCCCGCATGGGACGGAGGTGACGACCCGTGTGGATCGGACGCTCGGCGAGCGTCTGGTCCCGCAAGGCGCGCTCGGTCGCGTGGTCGGGTCCGGCCGGGGGGTTTGGGGGCACAGCTCGGCTCCGCCGAGCGGAGCCCCCAACGTCGAACGGGAATTTTTCGATGTGCTCGTCGTCGGCGTGGGGACCGTGCGGTATTCGCGTGAGGAGCTCGTGCCGCGCAAGGTCGGGCAGGTGCGCTACGCGCGGCGGCGCGAGGACGCGTGGTCGGCGCTCTTGCCGTGCGTGGTGGTCGACGCGGTCGTCGGGTCGCGGACGTGGGGTTTGTCGGACGAGAACTCGGACGAGGATCGGCGCGGGGTGTTCGTCTTGCCGTTCCCGTTCATGACCGGGCTCGTCGAGCCGCCGCAGGACCTCGTGTCGGAGGACGGCAGCCGCACGTACTGGGAGATGGGAAAGGCGATCCGGCAGGCGCTCCGGGCCGATCCGAACACGCTGGAGATGCTGTTCGCGGCCGCGTCGCAGCCGGCGAGCGAGAAGGACCCGATGGGCCGCTGGCTCATCGAGGCGCGCGACGCGTTCGTCTCGGTGGAGATCCACGCGAGCTTCGGCCGTTACGCGCTCTCGCAGCTCTCACGCCTCTCGCACGACACGCGCCTCGCGGAGCATCGCGCGATCGTGCTCGGGTGGCTGCGCGAGGATCCGACGCTCGGGCTCGACGAGGCGGCGGCGCGGCTCGCGAAGGAGACGGACATCGTGGCGCCGACGCCCGAGGACGCGATTCTCCGCGCGCGCGAGTACCTGAAGCAGCTCTATCGTTCGATGGCCGATCAGGGCTTGCTCGAAGGGCGCGAGTGGACGGCGCTCGCCGCGTATGCGCGCGCGAGCGAGGGTTCGTCGTTGCCTACGCCGCGCGAGCTCCGGCCGAAGAATGCCTACAACCTGGTGCGCCTCATCGATCTGTCGATCCGGTGGCTCCGGACGGGCGAGCCGGAGCTTTGCGTGCGGGACGAGCTCCGGCCCGTGCTGCTCGACATCAAGAAGGGGCGTGTGCCGCTCGCGGAGGTGATCACGCTGGCGGAGTCGCTCACGCCGGAGCTCGAAGCGGCGCGGCGGGAGAGCAAGTTGCCGCGGCGCGCGGACGTGCGGCGGGCCGAGGTTGCTTTGCGCAGGGTCCGCGAGGAGGCCGCGCGGAGGTTTTTCGAGGGCAGGGAGGGGCCCTTCGGCAAGGACGCGCCGACCGCACCGGAGGCGCGCTGGGACGAATGAGGGATCAATGACGAAGGCGATCGAGCTCGTGATGCAATTCGACGTCCTGCCCGATGCGCAAGCGAAGGTGGCGCGCGGCGTTCTGGAAGAAGAGGGCAAGGCCCGCGAGCACCTCGTCGTGCTCTTGAGCGGCGCGCACGCGTACGGGTTCGCCTCGCCCGACAGCGATCTCGATCTGAAGGCGGTGCACGTGGTGTCGACGTCGCTCCTCGTGGGGCTCGAAATGGCGCCGGCCGCGCGGGATCGCATGGAGGTGATCGAGGGGGTGGAAATCGATTACACCTCGAACGAGATCGGCCCCGTGCTCGCCGGGATTCTCGGGGGAAATGGCAATTACGTGGAGCGGATCCTCGGCGCGCCCGCGCTCGTGAAGAGCCCGCTGCTCGAAGGGCTGCGCCCACTCGTGCGCGCGGCGCTGTCGCGGCGCGTGTTCCGGCATTACGCGGGGTTTGCCCAGAACCAGCGCAAGGCGGCCGAGGAGGAGGGCGGGACGACGGCGAAGCGCGTGCTTTACGTGCTGCGCACGGCGCTGACGGGGACGCACCTGCTTCGCGCGGGCGAGGTGGTGACGGACGTGGCGCGGCTGTTCCCCGAATACGGGTTCGAGGAGGCGAACGCGCTCGTCACGATGAAGCGCGCGGGGGAACGAACGAAGCTGTCCGCGAAGGAAGCGAAGCGATTCCGCGAGAGCCTCGACCGGGCGATGCGGATGCTCGAAGAGGCGCGTGACAAATCGGTCCTGCCCGAGATACCCAAGGACGAGGCGTTCCGCGCGCTCTCGGCCTGGCTCATCGCGCTTCGCAAAGAGCGATTCTGAGGCGTTTCAGCCGCGCGCCTTTCCCGCCCGCACGAGCCGTCCCGGCCGCGCTCCCGTGAATCGACCTTTCTCTACGATGACCTCGCCGGCCACGAGCGTCGCCACGTAGCCCTCCGCCTGCTGCATGAGGCGCTGCCCGCCGGCCGGCAGGTCGCGCTGCATGAAGGGGGACCGGAGGCGCAGGTTGTCGAAATCGACGATGTTGATGTCCGCCCGCTGCCCCGGCTTCAAGGTGCCGCGATCGGCGAAACCGAGGAACCGCGCGGTGTCGTGCGCCTGCATTTTCACGAGGCGTTCGACGGGGATCTTGCCCTCGGCCCGGTCGCGGGCCCAGTGCGTGAGCAGGAACGTCGGAAAGCTCGCGTCGCAAATGGTGCCTACGTGCGCGCCGCCGTCGCCGAGACCCGGCAGCGAGAGCGGGTGCAGGAGCATGCGGCGAACCACGTCGAGGTTCATTTCGGTGTAGTTGTAGAGCGGGAAATAAAGGAGCGCGCGGCCGTCCTGTTCGAGCATCGCGTCGTAGATGACCGAGAGGAGCGGCTGGCCCCCGCGCGTCGCGTCGCCCGCGAGGCTCGTGAGCCCGGACGGCTCGTAATTCGGCGATTCGCCGAGTCGGAAGAGGCGCATCGCCACGAACCGCGGGTTTGCCAGGAAAAAGTCCGCGAGCGGCGGCAAGGGGCTGCCATCGCCGGCGACCTTTCCGCTCTTCTCCGAGAGGAGCCGGGCGCGGAAGGCGGGATCACGCATCTGCGCGACACGCGCTTCGAGCGGCAAGGAGGCGATTTCCTTGTAGCTCGGGAAGCCCATGAACGGGTGGAACGTGGCCGTGAGGCCGAGCAAGACGCCAATGGGGCGCGCCGCGACCTGGCAACGAATGTCCCGGCCGGCGAGGGCGGCGCGCTCGGCGCGCTCGTAAATGCGCTCCCATTGCCGCGGGGCATGGTCGCGTTGCATGGTGGAAACGCTGAGCGGGCGGCCGGAGGCCTCGGCCATCCGTTCGAGCAGGTCGAACTCGGCCGGAAAAATCTCCTCGCCGCGGAACATGTCGAAATCGCTGACGGCCTGGATGACGCCGTGCGAGAGGCCGGCGAAGGCGCGAGCGATGCCGGAGAGTTCGCCCTCGCGCGCCTCGGAGCCGGGGGTCGGTTTGCCCCGGGCGCTCCTGTGGTTGTCGGTGCGGCCCGTGGAGAAGCCCGCCGCGCCGGCGAGGAGCGCCTCCCGGAGGAGCGCGCGCATGGATTCGATGTCGGATTCGGTCGCGCTCTCCTCGGCGACGGCGCGTTCGCCCATCACGTACACCCGCAGGGCGTCGTGCGGGACCTGGCAAACGAAATCGATCGCGCGTGGCCTCTTTTCGAGGACGTCCATGTACTCGGAAAAACTTTCCCAGCCCCAGGTGAGGCCCTCGGCGAGGGCGCTGCCGGGGATGTCCTCGACGCCCTCCATGAGCTCGACGAGCTTTTCGTGGTCGCTCGGCCGCACGGGCGCGAATCCGACGCCGCAATTGCCCATCACGCAGGTCGTGACCCCGTGCAGCGACGAGGGCGCGAGCTCCTCGTCCCAGGAGATCTGGCCGTCGTAGTGCGTGTGGATATCCAGAAAGCCTGGGATCACCAGGGCACCGTGGGCCGAGATCGTGCGCGCGGCGCTCTCGGCGCAGTCGCCGACGTCGACGATCTTGCCGTCCTTGATGCCGATATCGCCGGAGAAGCGCGGCGCGCCCGTGCCGTCGACGAGGGTGCCGCCCACGATCTTGACGTCGTACATGGCGCCGATCATCGGCCGAAGCCCGAGGCCCTGGCAAGCGCATTCGGACCCGGCGCGCGAGGGACGCGTCTCGGACGGAGGGGCCGCGGGGGAGCGAGGTTTCGGCCTCGCTCCCCGGAGCCGGGCTCTTTATCGGCCGCGGATGCGATCGACGAGCTCGGTGCGGATCTGCGGGTTGTGGCTGCCGCGCGGGATTCGGTCGGGCACGATGATCGCGTAATCGGGGTGGTCCCATTGCGACCGGTCGGTCCAGGCGCTCGAGGTCACGCCGAATCGCTCGCCCTGCCACTTGCCCTTGAGGTCGTAGGTGTACTCGCGCGAGTCCTCGATCGTGCCCACGAAATTGCGATCTTCGACGTGCGGGCTCGCAAGGAAGAGCCAGGTGCGGACGTGCGCGACGGTGCTGTCGTCCTCGTCCTTTTCGACCCGCGTGATCGCCTTCCACGCCGGCTCGTTCCACACCTCGGGGCCCGCGTCCTCGTCGATGATGAAGGCGCGTTTGCGGCCGATGAGCTCGGTCTCGATGACCCGGTGCAGCTCGTGGGGCCGGACGTCCTCGTAGACGTCGTCCCATTCACCGTCGAATCGGGTGCCGACGAGCGTGAGCGGCGGGACCTTCTCGTATGTCTTGAGAAGGAGCGCCTTCAGGTCGCCGACCGAGAACGTCACCTCGCCGTGCGTCACGGAGCGTGTCGGCTCGGGCTCGAGGATGGACGCCAGGGCCCACGCGTCGCAGAGACCCGACCACGAGGCCGCGCGCGGCTGGTAGAGCTCCTTGCGCTCGTAGGCCGCGGCCGACGTGCGCGTATTGCCGGCTTTCTCCGCCCAGACGTCGTATTTCTCGAGCGTCGAGGCCTCGCCGTTTTTCCCCTGGAACAAGGTGTCCTCCCAGAGCGGATACCACCAGGACGACCAGGGTTTTCTCGTCGCTTCCGCCGTGCGCTCTCCCTTCTCGACCCAGAAGAGGGGCTGACCCGCTACCGAGCCACCGGTGCCGCTGCCGCCGGTTCCACCACTGCCGCCGGTGCCGCTGCCGCCGGTTCCGCCACCGCCGCTTCCGTCGCTGCCTCCATGTCCGCCTGTATTGTCCGGACAATCCTCGACCGGCTCGCAATCCGGTTCGCCGCCGCCGGTGGTCGTGGTGCCGACGACGCCGCAACCGGCGCCTACGAGGCCGATCACGAGGATGGTAGAGGTCGTCACGATGCGAATCGCCATGAGCCGTCTCCTTGGATGTTTGTCCCGGAATGCTCAGGGGATTTTTAAAAAGGCCAGGCGGCCGGGCCACGCGGCCCGGCCGCCTGACGAGCGCGCTCACTTCATGTCAGCGCGACTTCTTCACCGCGACTTGTTGCCGCCCGCGAGGCCCGGGAGCCTCGGGAGCTGCCCGCCGATGCTCGGACGCACGCCGCCGATCTGCCCGCCCGGGAGCGACGGCTGCATGCCGCCCGGCTGCGACGGCTGCGCGCCGCCCGGCTGCGACGGCTGCGCGCCGCCCGGCTGCGCCTTGCCGCCATTCTGCACCGGAGCCACCGGCGCCGCCGGGGCCTTCGGGGGCTCATTCACGAGCGCGGGCGCCGCGCACATGTCGTACACGCGACCCGTCGCGGTGCGCGTGGCGAGCTGCTGGTTGCCCTTGACCGCGGTGTCGAGGCGGGCCTTGCAGAAGTCGTTCATGTTGCCCTGGAAGTTCTGGATCTCCTGGCACGAGAGCGAGAAGCTCTGCGTATGGGAGACCTGGACCTCCCTGAAGCGCGGGCACATCGTCTGCGAGATGCCATTCTCCACCGATTGGTCCTGCCGGATGACGTAATACTTGTCCGAGCTCAGCGACGCCGTGATCTGCCGCGAGTTATCCATTTCCACGCGGTCGGTCTGCTCGGCCTCCCAGACGAGCTGGGTATCCTCGCAGGTCAGCCGGATGGCATTCGGCTGGCGCTGGCTCTGGAACGCCGCGGGATTCTGACAGGCCGACTGGAGCTGCTGCCACGAGAGCTGCTTGAGCCCCGCGTTCTGACCAGCCCCCGTCTCCGCGAAAGCCGTGGCGCCGAGAGCGAAGGTCGAGACGAGAGCGGCGGCTGCGATATGCTTGAGCATGGGATCCTCCTCCACTTCGTGTCGCGTTCCGAGACCGGGCGAGCGCGCCTCGGCCGGCTTCGTTCACGCAGCCAGGACCCATTGCAAGGCTCCTGCCGTCCCCGGTCCCGAGCGCACTTCAGCGTGAATTCGTGGCGCCGACGCTTCCGAGGCGAGATCCGTCCGATCCGGACGGATACAGGGAGCGGGCGTCTTCCCGCACATGACCGGCACGGACCGTCACGCCCGACCGATAAGGAGTCCCCCAGGCGTCCGTCCGTGCAGGGAAGCATCGCCCGTCCCTGCACACCACGGCCCATTCGTCAGTGACGGAACCAACGGGGGGTCATTCGTCGCTTCATCGAGGAAAATCGCGGTACTTGCGGAGGCGTGGGGCGGGCGACAGGCCGGAGAACCTGCACTCGACGAGGGCTCGCGAAAAGCGGGCGTCGATTCTGTCCATCTTGCCGTTCCTTCGTGATCCGGTGCAAGATGGTCACTCGGGCCGGGGCACGCGGGAGAGAGGTGGAGTCCATGTTCTCGATGGATGGCATTCCCTTCGCGCCGGGAACCTCTCCCTTTCGCTGCAAAGGCGTGCTTTACGTGGACACGCTCGATTTCCTCGACGAGAACGTGCGCGGCGGGCGCGCCGTCGTCCTCGATCGGGTGACGAATGCCGCACTGCGTGAATTTCTCGGCCGCCCGTTCGTGGTCGGGGGCTGGTACGATCTGTTTCCGCTGCTCGCGATGCACGGATCGGCGTCCGTGGTGATGGCGCAGCCGTTTCTGGAGATGATTCGAATGGTGTCGCGGGCGCGGATTCCGCGGCAGTTCACGAAGCTCTACAGGTTTCTGCTCAAGATGGCGTCGCCCGAAATGACCATGCGAAACCTGTCTCGCATCGTCGGCGCGTATTACGATTTCGTGCGCGTGGACGTGGCGGAGGTCCGGCCGAAGACGTTCGTGTTGAGCGCCTCCGGGGTCCCTTCGATCGCGGCGCCGGCCTACATGGTGGCGACGGAGTTCGGGGTCGTGCACGCGCTCGAGCTCGCGGGCGCGCGGCGGGTGCGGCATCGGTGGCTTTCCCAGGTACCAGAGGGGCGCGCGCACGGGATGGACGTGGTGCGCGTGCGGCGCGAGGTGAGCTGGGAGTAGCGCATCGAATGGTTCGATGCTGCGAGATCGCGTAGCGAGCTCGCCTCGGGGGGTGAATCGACCGGGCTTTGCCCGGACGAGAGGGGGACGCGAGGCGTCCCCCTCGGGACGAGAACGTCGACAAAAACCCGAAGGTGCGCTAGTCGGTCGGCCGTGGACCTTCTACGCGAGTTCTTCTCCAAGCTGCGCCACCTCGAGGAGCTGCTCACCTGGGGCGGCTACCCGGTGCTCATGGCCATCATCTTCGCCGAGACCGGGCTCCTCGTGGGATTCTTCCTTCCGGGCGACTCTCTGCTCGTGACGGCGGGCGTGCTCGTCAACGCGGATCTGATCAACCCGCTCAAGCTCCCGACCTTCTCGAACCTCCTGCTCTTGAACGCCGTGCTCTGCGTCATGGCGATCGTGGGCGATACGGTGGGCTACTCGATCGGCTACAAGGCGGGCCCGAAGCTCTTCAACCGGGAGCAAAGCCTGTTTTTCCGGCGCGACTACCTCGTGGCCACGCAGAAGTTCTACGAGAAGCACGGCGGCAAGACGATCGTGCTCGCCCGCTTCATGCCGTTCGCCCGCACGTTCGCGCCCGTCGTCGCCGGCATCGGCGCGATGAGTTATCGCCGCTTCATCATGTTCAACGTGTTCGGCGGCATCGGCTGGGTCGTATCGATGACGTTCCTCGGCTACTTCCTCGGCAAGGTGCTCGGCGCGAAGCAGATCGAGAAGGTCGTTTACCTGATCATCGTGATTTCGGTTCTGCCGCCCATCATCGGGGCAATCCGGACGCACCTCGCCTCGAAGAAGGCGGCGGCCGCGGAGAACGCGAAGTCCTCGTAATTCAACTCGGGAGCGGCTCGGGGACGACACGCATGGAGATGCCGTCCCGGGGCCGGAGCGTGATTCCCGGCTCGGGCTCGATGGTCTGTCCGGGAATGAGGTCGAGGCGGACGCGGCGCAGGATCGTGGCGAGCACGAGCGTCCCCTCGACCATGGCGAAGCTCGATCCGATGCACTGGCGCGCGCCGCCGCCGAACGGAAAATAAGCAAAACGCGGCATCCGGGCGAGCGCGCCGCCGGCGAAACGGTCGGGATCGAACCCTTCCGGGTTCTCCCAGTACGCGGTGTGGCGGTGGGTGACGTAGGGGCTCAAGAGGACGAGGGAATCCCTGGGGATCGTATACCCAGCGACGATATCGTCCTCGGCCGCGCGTCGGGAAATCATCCACGCCGGCGGATAGAGGCGCATCGATTCCTGAAAGACGCGGCCGACGAGGTCGAGGGCGGCGAGGTCTCCGAAGTCGGGGAGGCGATCGCCGAGAACACGGAAAACCTCGGCGCGGGCGCGGCGCCGGACGTCGGGGTGCGTGGAGAGCAGATAAAAGGTCCAGGCGAGCGCGTTCGCCGTGGTCTCGTGGCCCGCGGCGAACATGGTCATGACCTCGTCGCGGAGCTGGCGGTCGGTCATTCCTTCGCCTGTTTCGGGGTCACGCGCGGCCATGAGCATGGAGACGAGGTCGGTGCCGGTCTCGCGCGCCTTGCGGCGGTGCTCGATGATGCGGAGGACCTCGCGGTCGAGGACGGCGACGGCCTCGAGGAATCGCCGATTGTCGGGGGTGGGCACGCTGCGGGGGATCTTGAGGATCCGCGTGAGGTTCTTGCGCGTGTCCTCGAGGATGAAGTCGAGGGCGCCCGCGGTCGCGGCGGCGTCGATGGGCACGTCGGTGCCGAGCAGGGTCTCGGTGACGATCCGCAAAGCGAGGCGCATCATCTCGTCGGCGACGTCGACGGGCGCGTCGGGGCGAGGCCTGCGCATCCAGCCGTCGACGAGCTCGTCGGCGGCGCGGACCATGACGCCGGCGAACGCGGCGATGCGTTGCTTGTGAAAGGCCGGCTGCGCAATGCGGCGCTGCCGGCGCCAGAAGTCGCCCTCGCTCGTGAGCAAGCCGTTGCCGAGGACCGGGCGGATCGCGTCGAGGCCGGGGGTTTGCTTGGTAAAACGTTCGGCCGCGTCGACGAAGACGTACTTGATGTGGTCGGGGTGGCGGAGGAGGTGGGCTACGTGCCGCGGGCCAGGGCCGAATTGAAAGCGGACGACGTCGCCGTAGGTATCGGCGGCGTCGAGGAAGATACGGATGCGATCGTGGCGAAGCGCGGGGAGGTTGCCGAGGAGCGGCACACCCGGAGGTCCCGGCGCGAAGGCGGCGGAGGGCGAGCGCGAGGCGGAGGCAGTCGTCACGGGAGCAGCGTAGCAGCGAGGGCACGTCGCGGGGAGATCCGGTGTAAGATGCCGCTATGCGAGCGCAATCGATCCTGATTTTGGTGGTTTTTGCAGCCGGCCTGTCCGCCGTCGTCACGGCCTGCAGCAACGAGGGCGATGGGACCGCCGGGAGCGGGGCGTCCGGCGCGGGAACGGGTGCGTCCGGGGGCGGAGGCGGGAGCGGGGGCGGGAGCGGCGGCGGCGGCGGAATCGGGGGCGGGAGCGGCGGCGGAGGCGGAAGCGCGAGCGGAAGCGGAAGCGGCGGCGGAAGCGGCGGCGGGAGCGCAAGCGCGAGCAGTAGCAGCGGCAGCGGCGGCGCGGGGGGCGGCAATGGCGTGGGCGCGCCGTGCAATGGGGGCGTCGGCGGGTGTGATCCGGGTCTTTATTGCAATGCGCCGGGGTGCGGGGCGGGCGTTTGCGCGCAGAAGCCGCCGCCGGGGCTGCAATCGCAGGACCCCGACCTCGTGTGCGGGTGCGACGGCGTCACGTACTGGAATGCGGACATCGCCAAGGTGCTCGGGTCGAGCGTGAAATCGGCGGGCGCCTGCCCCGCGGCCGAGGCGGTGGCCTGCGATCCGCAGACGCCTTGCCCCGGGGGGCGTCATTGCAATCGTATGGTCGCGACGGCGAACGCCTGTTCACCCATGGCCATGGGCGTTTGCTGGGGCATGCCCATTTCGTGTTCCGTGACCGGGGCGAAGGCGAAGGGCTGCGCCGGTGGGACGTGCTTCGATCAGTGCAGCCTGATCCATAGCCAGAATCCCTGGTACGACGATGGCGGCTGCCCCTGAGGCAGAAGGCGGGGAGGGAAGCGAGGCGCGCCGACGCGGTTACTGCGTCGTGATCGCCTTGAGGTCGAGCATCTCCTCGACGCTCGGCACCACGATGAGGTCGCAGCGGCGGTTCTTTTGGCGACCCTCGTCCGTGTCGTTCGACGCGATCGGGTCCGTGTCGCCGAAGCCGGCGGCGCTCCACTTCGCGGTCGGCATGTTGCCGCCCTTCTCGCTCACGAGGTAGAGCAACACCTCGCGCGCGCGCATCAGCGACAGGCCCCAGTTGTCGCGGAAGATGCCGCCTGCGAGGGGCTTGTTGTCCGTGTGCCCGGCGACCTGGTAGTCGCGGCCGAGCAGCGAGGCGTCGTTCTTGACGATGTTCGCGACCTTCAAGAGGATCTCCTGACCCTCTTTCTTCAGCGTCTCGCGGCCCGAGTCGAAGAGCACGTCGCCGGGGAGCGAGATGACCATGCGGTTCTTGCGGATGTTCACCGCGAGGCCGAGTTTCGTGAGCTCGTCGAGCTTCTTGCGCAGCATCTCGAAGCGCGCCTTGATCTGCTCGAGCTGCTTGGCGCGCGCCTTGTACTCGGCGAGCGCCTTCTCGCGCTCCTCGAGCGTCGAGCTCAGCGCCGACACCTTCGTCGCCGACGCCTGCAGGCTCTCGTTCAGCTTGCTGATGTCGACGCCGGCGTCCGCGAGCTTCTTCGTCAGGTCCGAGACCTTCGCCTGCTCCGCCGCGAGCTCCTCGGCGAGCTTCTTTTGCGCGGCCGCCGCGGCCTGCTCGCTCGCGTTCTTGTCGGCCAGGAGCTGGTTGTACTTGCCGAGCTGCGCCTGCCACTCTTCCTCGGAATACCCGCAGCCGCTCACAGCGAGCGCCGCGGCGAGCGTGGAGGCAGCAAGGATGCGCACGTTCATGACATTCTCCCCGGTGCATCCCAGGGGAAAATACGTCCCTGGGACGAGCAATCCTTGAACCGTAGCGAGGTCGTCCGTCCCGCGAAAGTCCATTCCGCCAGAAGCCCCGGGCGGATCCCGCGGACTCGGCCTTTCATGTAGGGATTCTTGCTTCGAAGACCCGGGGAACCCCCTGCCTCCCGGTTCCGGTCTACGCCCGAGTCGTGATCTTGCTCGCTTGCCGCACCCGCGAAGGACAAACCAGCGGCGTCGAGACAGACAAACCAGGCACCGGGAAGACAAACCGGGCGGACCCGGGATCCTCCGCGGGATCACGCCGATCTCGGTCGCATACATCCCTTCCCTGACAGAGGCGGGAAAGTCCTCGAACCAACGGCCTTGACTGCCCGATGGCTCGCTTATTCCCGATGCGCCAGATCGTTCGCGTTCGCCGGGACCGAGTTCGTCCCGGCCCGGTCGCGCCGCCGCGCAGGCAGAAGGAAGGCGTGGTGGCGACGCCGCGCGACTCCGGCCGCGCCGCCGCGTGAGAAGACCCAACCGCCGGAGGAGGTCCGATGCGATCCGTCCGTCCGAGTTTCATCGCTTCCGTGATCGTCTGCGCCTCGCTCGGGGCCCGCGCGGCCCACGCCGCCCCACTCCCGTCGCCCGTGGACACGCTCGCCGACGTGCTGCGACAAACCGCCGCCGTGATCGAAGGCGACGTCGAGGACGTGAGCTTCCATTTCGACGAGGTGGAAGGGCCGCGGACGGTCGCGACCGTGAAGAACGTGTTCGTCCACCTGGGATCGCTCGGCAAGTCGCCGCCGAGCTCGCTCCAGATCCGCTCGTTCGGCGGGTACCTGCCCGACGGTCGGGAGATCGTCGCGACACACGTGCCCGAGCTCGCCACGGGCAAACGGTACTTCCTGTTTCTGCGCAACACCGAGTGGACGCTGTCGCCGATCGCCTTCGGGCACGTGTTCCGCCTGGACACCGTGGGGAAGAAGCGCGCGCTCGTGGACGCCTACGGGCGGCTCGTCGCAGGCGTGGGCGCGACGGAGATCCTGCCCGGACCACTGCTCTGGACGCGGCCGAGCGGCGCGGTCGATGCTTCGACGCCGCCGCGGCTCTCGACGTGGATCACGGAGGCGGACGTGGATCGAGCCCTCGACGCCGTGGAGCTCGCCGAGGCGCTGCGCATGTTCGCCCGCGCGACCGGCGCGTGGCCGCACGGATCGTTCTCGCCCGCGCCGATGTCGGCCGGCCCGTGGCGGCGCGTGACGACGTGGCGCGCGCCCACGCCCACGGAGAGCCCCGCGAGCACCGAGGGTCTGCTCGCGTGCTTCGACCCGCCCGTGGGCCTCTCCGACACGTCGACGAAGGAGCTCGCCGTGTGTGAAGACGGAGGTGCGCCGTGATGCGCATGCATCCGTTGATCGTCGCTGCGTGCTTGGTCCTCGCGTGCCTCTTGCTCACGAGCCACGCCGAGGCGTTCCGCTTCCTCACGTGCAACGGCAAGAACGTCCGGTGGAAGTCGCCGTTCGGGCTCGTGCAGAACCTCTGCAGCATCCCGTCGGGATCGAGCCAGGCGAAGGCTTACGCCGCGGCGATCGGGCAGTGGCGTGGCGTCGGCGGCATGCAGGACGCCGTCTACCACTACGGATCCTGGTCCGCGGCCCACTGCTGGGTGGATCTCGACGACGGCTGGAACGATGTGGCGCTCGTCGAGGCGTCGAGCATCGACGGCTCGCTCGGGACGACGGTGATCGTGCGCAGCTGCGATCAGATCGACGAGGTGAACGTGCTGCTCGCGAACCTGTCGACGCAGAGCTTCGACAACCCCGACGAGGCGTTTGCCTCGGGCGCTTGCCCGTACAGCCCGACGCGGACGGGCAGGTCCACGTTCCTCCACGAGCTCGGCCACGCGCACGGTTTGTCGATCTCGTCCCCGGGAGGCGCCGACAACCACACGCTCGACTTCACGGTCATGCGGCCCTCGCCGCCCGTGCCGCTCGGCGGCGGGCCGAGCGCGATGTTCGCGCAGCCCATGCCGGACGACGCGGCCGGCGGGCGCTTCCTGTACCCGTCGACGGTCGGCGAGACGAACCTGATGGCCTCCGCGCAGCGTCTCACGAACGGGAAGATCCAGAGCACGGCCGCGTGGCAGACGATCCAGCGCTGCCGCGGCGACACCTTCTCGTTTCACTTCACCACGGCCAACACCGGGACGAAGAGCGTGGCATCGGACCAGCGCTTCTTCATCGCGACGAGCCCGACCGCGCACGCGTGGGCGGGGATCACGCTCGGGACGTGGTTCGGCGCGACGGTGAACGCGGAGAAGCAGGTCCACCCGAGCGTGACGACCACGGTGCCGTGCGGCACGCCGAAGGGTTTGTACTGGCTCTACCACCAGGTCGACGCGGGCAACGCGGTCGTGGAGAGCTCGGAGAGCGACAACGTCATCCACAACCCGCTCACCATCCAGGTGCTCGACTGCGGGTGCTGAAGCCAGAGGATACGTCGATGAAGGACGAGAAAAACCAGTTCCTGCTGCGCGCATGCGCCGCGTCCGCAGCCCTCTGCACCACGGCCTGCTCGGTGGGTGACGTGAGTGATCTGTTCGCGTTCCGGACGACGGCCGTGGACGACGCCCTCACGATCCGGATGCCCGACGGGCGTGTCTTCCGCGGCGATCCGGCGAGCATCGAGGTGCGCGCGCCGCTGCCGAACGGACCACCGTCGACGGCGTCGGTGACGCTCTCGACGGCCGATCGGCGCGGCTACGGGCTCAGCGTGGCGTTCGACATCAGCACGGATACGCTGCTCGACCAGAGCTTCTCGGTGGCGCTCACCGACGGCTACGGCGGAGGGACGCTCGCGCATCTGTCGCAGAGCGGCGCGCGGATCATCGGCCCGGGGACGCTCTCGCTCCGGACGTCGACCGGCAAGATCACAGGGCAGTTCGAGACGGAGGACGAGACGTTCCCCGCGGGGACGATCGAGGGGCGGTACGAGGTGGTTTGTCTGGTCCTACCGGAGATGCTGGGCATGTCGCCGAACGGCGAGGCCTCGCAGGGGACGTGGATCCTCGTGGAGGACGAGGCGAAGACGAGCAAGTTCTGCCAGACGTTTGCGGGGCTTTAAGGCAAACGTTCGCGGGAGCGCGCGGGGGCAAGCTCGCTCTGGAAGCGCATGCGCCGGAGGGAGCCGTCGACCATGACCGCGAGGCGCTCCATGACGACGCGCTCGTTCGCGTCGCGCGTGGCGAAGACGTACGCGAAGCACTTCTTGGCCCAGCCGCCGAAGGCGAGCACGAAGCCATCGGTGGGCTCGCCGTTCGTGGAATGTGGGCCGAGGAGGACCTCGACCAGGGTGTCGTGATCCGGAGGCACCGCGATGTGCGAGGCCGAGACGAGGCGGCGTCCGTCGCGTGAAGGTAGGTCGCGCCAGGTGCGCGCGCGCGCCTCGCATCGCGCGCGGCTTCCAACTTCGTCCTCGCGCCACGTGCGCACGAGCAGGACCGAGCTCGTCGCCTCGTGCCGAGCCACGAGCCAGCGCTCGGTCCGATCGTCGACACGGAACGCCGAGCCGTCGGGCAGCGGCAAGGAGAGGTCGAAGCGCGCCGAGGTGAACGTCGTGAAGGACGAGGCCGCGGCGATGGCGTCGGGCGCGGGCTTCGGCGCCGCGCTCCCCGCGGAGGGGAGCGGGCGCGGCGGGTTTGTCTGGGGAGAGGGCGCGCTGCCGCAGCCGCAGAGAAGGGCGAGGGCGAGCGCGAAGGGCGCGCGCACGGTCAGACGCGCGTGAGCCACTCGGGGTGCGAGTTGTCCTCGCCCCGCACGATGCCGAAGAAGCGCTGCTGCAGCCTGCGCGTGATCGCGCCGACCTGGCCCTCGCCGATCGTGCGATCATCGACCTCGCGGATCGGCGTGACCTCGGCGGCCGTGCCCGTGAAGAACGCCTCGTCGGCGAGGTAGAGCTGATCACGCGTGATCATCTCCTCCGACGCGGGGATGCCCTCCTCGCGCGCGAGCGTGAGGATCGTGTCGCGCGTGATGCCCTCGAGGATCGAGGCCGAGAGCGGCGGCGTGAGCAGACGGCCGCGGCGCACGATGAAGATGTTCTCGCCCGAGCCCTCGCTGACGTAGCCGTTCGGATCGAGCAGGATCGCCTCGTTGTAGCCGGCGATGCGCGCCTCGCGCTTGGCGAGCGAGCTGTTCGTGTACTGCCCCATCATCTTCGCCTTGGGCAAACCCACGTTGATGTGGTGCCGAGCGAACGCGCTGATCTTCGCGCGGATGCCGCTCTCGGTCGCGCCCTTGCCGAGGTACGCGCCCCAGTGCCATCCGACGACCGTGGTGCGCACGGGGTTGTCGTGCGCGTACACGCCCATCGGCCCGTCGCCCATGTACACGAGCGGGCGGATGTAGCCCTCCTGCATGTCGTTCTGACGGAGGAACTCCACGGTCGCGTCGGCCACTTGCTGCCTGGTGAAACGCGGCTGGATCGCGAGCAGCTTGCAGGTGTCGAAGAGCCGATCGATGTGCTCCTTCAACCGGAACACGTACGTGCCGCCGTCGGTCCTGCGATAGGCGCGGATCCCTTCGAAGGCGCCGAGCCCGTAGTGCAAGGAGTGCGTCAGGATGTGCACCTTGGCGTCGTCCCAGTCGACGAACTCGCCTTCCATCCAGATCTTCTTCAGCTTGTCGACCATCACGCGCTCCTTCGGAGGTTCGTCGTTCCGACGCTTCGTTCGATGCCGCTTCCACCCCGCGTTCGCCGTCCGCTGCGAGGGGGAGTGCGAGAGAGGAACTAGCCCGATCCCGTCAGCGTGCCAAGAGCGCCAGCACGACTCCCGTGCCGCCTTCGTCCTCGGGTGCCGACGCGAACGCGGCCACATGGTGGGCGACCGGACCCTGGCTCAACCACGCCGCAATCTCGCCGCGCAGCACGCCGATGCCGCGCGGCGAGTGGTTCCCCCGACCGTGGATCAAAGCCACGACACGATCACCGTCCGCGCGCCGTTTGCGTACGAACTTCTCTACCTCGCGACGCGCCTCACCTGCGTTCATGCCGTGCAAATCGAGCCGACCATCGACCGTATACGCACCGCGTCGAAGGCGTCGCACCTCGCGCGGATCAACATCGAGCCTGCGTCCTTCGATGCGCTCGCCATCGTCGGTGACCTCGAAGCGAACGCCCTCGGCGACGAGGGAGTGCAGCATGTGACGCGCGTCGGCATCGAGGTCCTTCGTGGCGCGCGGAGCCTTGGATTTCGGCTCGATCGGCGTGGATGAGCGAGGGACGCGCGCCTTGCGATCCTCGAGCGTGCGCACGCCCGCCATGTACATGGCGAACGTCTCGGCGTCGCTCGGTTGCACCTCCGGCTCGGCCTGCTCGTTCGTCAACTGTACAGGTACACGTTGCGACGCCTGCTTCTTCGCGCCGCCTTCCTGTTTCGTCACAGGCGCAGATTTTTCGGCCTTGTCGGCCTTGTCGGCCTTCTCGCCCTTCTCCGCTTTGCCCTTGCGTCCTTTCGACGCGAGCTTCGCGAACGGGCGGAAGAAGGGACTATCGGCCGCCTGTTTGCTCGGCTTCTTCTGCGTCTTCTTGGTGCTGGTCCGCCCGGCTCGCGCCTTCGTCGCCATGAGACAGAACTTCACCCGAGAGCGCCCGTAGCGCAAACCGCACCGACTGAATTCCCGTCAGTTGCCCGTCTTCGAAGTGCCAGTCGGGGTCGTCGAGGTCCGGGAAATCATGAGGATTGCGGATGTCCTCCGGCGTGAGCCCCGGCAAGAGGCGCCGTGCCAAGGAGAGGACCTTCTGCCGCTGGTTCTCCTCCATCGCCTCGACGAGCGAGAGAACGCGTTCGAAGAGCTGCCTTGCATCCGGAGCACTCATGGCGCGGAGCGTAGCAAAAGGGCCGAGGCGCTCACGCCCCCGGATGATCCGAGGTGGGCGCGACCAACGCAGCCATCTCTTGCGTGCGGCGTTGCGCCTCCTCGACGGAGTAGAACATGTGAAGGGCCTCGCGGATGCACGGCAGAGCTCGCCGGATCCCGTCGGCGCCGAGCGCGCTCGCGTCGACGCCGGCGCGGCTGCACGCTTTCGAGAGCACGTTCCGCGCGAGCAGCGGCGAGAGCCCCATCGCCGCGATGACGCGCGCGAGAAGGGGTTTCTCCGAGGCCACGTCGCGCGGTCGTGAAGCGGGCGGCTTCTCGGCGCTCGATGCGCGCGAGGGTGCAGCGCTTGCCTGCGCGGCACGACGGTTGCGGAGGAGGTTGCGGATCCTCGCGCGCACGGCGTCGAGGTTCACGCTCTTGTGGAGAAAGTCGGACGCGCCCGCATCCGTGGCGCGCCGCGCGAGGGCCGGATCCTCGCTCGCCGTGAGCATGACCGTCGGCGTGGACTCGCGGCCCGGCATGCGGCGGAGCCTGCGGAGCGTCTCGATGCCGTCGACGTCGGGCATCACGAGGTCGAGCACCACGCAGTCGACGGACTGCACCGCGAGGAGCTCGAGCGCCTCGACGCCGGAGTGTGCGAGCACGACGTCGTGGCCATCCTCGCGCAGCTTGCAGGCGAGCTCGGTGAGGAACGTGGGGCTGTCGTCGACGGCGAGGATGCGGCGCGCGGCGGCGACGGGACCGGTCTCCTCGCCGCTCGTCCGCTCGCAGAGAGCGCGCGCGCGGCGGACGAGGTAGGTGATGTCGTAGGGTTTGCCCACGTACTCGTCGGCGCCCGTGGTCAACCCCTTCACGCGGTCGCGCACCTCGGCCTCGGTGGAGAGGACGATGACGGGGAGATGGGCGAGCTCGTCGCTTCCGCGGATCATGCCGAGCAGGTCGATGCCGCTGCCATCGGGCAGGATCACGTCGAGCACGGCGAGGGAGAAGGTGCGCTCGCGGAGGGCCTTTTCCGCTTCGCGCTTGGTCTCGCAGGCGGTCACGGAGAAGCCGGCGGCCGAGAGCGCGCCGCGTAGATCCATCCGTACGGTGAGGCTGTCGTCGACCACGAGGACTTGCGGCTTCATCGGACCCCCTTTTCCCCCGAACCTACCTTTATTACACGTTTCCCCCTCGAACCGGGCGACCGAGTGCGAGCAAGGTGCGCCCGAAGTCACCGATGGGGAGGATGCGGCTGGCGGCGCCGAGCCGGATGGCCTCCCGCGGCATGCCGAAGACGACCGACGTGGACTCGTCCTGGACGAGTGTCGTCGATCCAGCGCGCTTCATCGCGAGCAAGCCGAGCGCGCCGTCCTTGCCCATGCCCGTGAGCAGGCAACCGATCGCCGTCCTGCCGATCTCCGTGGCGACCGACTCGAACAGGACATCGACCGAGGGCTTGCACGAGTGCCGTTCCGGGCCGTCGTCGAGCCAGAGCCGTCCCCCGCGCACGACGAGGTGACGCTCGGGAGGCGCCATCAGGATGCGCCCCGTGCCCGGCGGCGGCAGCAGGTCGCCGTGCTTCGCCTCGAAGACGGGGAGCGGCACCATGCCGTCGAGCCAGTCGGCGAACGCGCGGCCGAAGGGCTGGCCGATGTGGATCACGAGCAGTACGGGGAGCGGGAACGTCTCGGGGAGCTCTCGCAGGATCTGCACGAGCGCGCCCGGCCCGCCGGTAGAGGCGCCGATCGCGATGAGCGAGTGCGACGTGCCCGTGTCGGCGAGCGGCATCGGCGCGGGCACGACAGGGGCGCGCGGCGGGATCCGCTCGGGGATTCGCTCGGGGATCCGCTCGGGGATTCGTTCGGTCGGGCGGACGCGAGGAGGAACCGGCGGCCGCACTTGCGGCGGGCTCGGCTTGAGCTTGGCCCGCGGGTGCGTGATCACGCGGATCTTCGCGGCGAGCTTGACCGTCTCGACGAAGCGCCGCGCCCAGGCTTCGTCGGGCTCGTCGCCGGTCGGTTTGTCGATCACCTCGAGCGCGCCGGCCCGGAGCGCGTCGTAGGTCTTGATCATGTCGCCGCGGTTGAACGAGGCCGACACGATCACGATCGGCGTCGGGCAGAACGCCATGATGTGCTCGGTGACCTCGACGCCGTTGCCCTTCTTCAGGATCAGATCGAGCGTGATGACGTCGGGGCGGAGCGACTCGCAGAGCGCGATGCCCCGCGCTCCATCCTCGGCCTCGCCGACCACCTCGCAGCCCGGATCGGCCGTGAGCGCCTGGACGAGGCGGCGCCGCACGGTGAGCGAGTCTTCGATGACGAGGACGCGCGTCTTGCTCATGAAGCCGCCCCCAGAAGCTCGGCGACCTTCCGGACGAAGTGCTTCTGGTCGAACTCGCCCTTCACGATGTACGCGGAGGCTCCGGCCGCGGCGCCTTTCTCGCGATCCTTCGAGGTGGCGAGCGAGGTGACGATGATGACGGGCACGTCGCGCAGCGCGGGATCCGCGCGCGTCGTCGCCGTGAACTCGAAGCCGTTCATGCCCGGCATCTCGACATCCACGATGAACAGGCCGTACTTGCGCGTCTTCGCCTTGCGCAGGCCCTCCTCGGCCGACGCGCTGAGATCCACCTCGTAGCCAGCCGACTCGAGGATGCTCTGCTCCAGCATCCGCGTCGTGAGCGAGTCGTCGATGACCAGGATCGGCAGCCGCTTCGGCGCCTCGCGCCGCGTCTCCGTCGCCGCCCCGCGTCGCGCGCCCGTCCGCGCGAGCGCAGGTGGATCGAGCACGAGCAGCGGATCGCCCTGCGCGTCGAACGCCGCGCCCGCGACGGCTGCCGGCGTCCCCGCGCCCGGCGGCAGCGGCCGGAGTACGACGTCCATCGTGCCGAGCAGCCGATCCACGCCGAGCGCGATCCACGCCTCGCCCGACTGCACGATCACCGCCGAGCAGGCCTGCGGCAGATCGTGCCCCTCGCTCTCGGGCACGAGCACCGCGCCGAGCGGCGTGAACGGCACAGCTCGATCGCCGAACAGGATCCGCTCGCCGTCAGGCCCTTGCAGCCGCTCCGACGCGCTCAAGCGCCGCGTGCCACGCACGGCGTCGAGCGGCACGAGCGCCGTCGATCCGCCGAACATCACGGACAGCACCGGGATCGACGAGAGCGACACCGGCACCTCGATCTCGATCGTCGTGCCCTCGCCGAGCTTGCTCGTGAGCTGCACCGATCCGCGCAGCCGGCTCGCCACCTCGCGCACGACGTCGAGCCCCACGCCGCGGCCCGAGATCTCCGTCACTTCCGCGGCCGTCGTGAGCCCCGAGCGGAACACGAGCGCGAGCGTCGCCTCCTCGTCGAGCTCCTCCTCGCCTGTTGCGAGGCCACGATGCACGGCGGCTCGCCGCACGGCCGCGACGTCGATCCCGCGCCCGTCGTCGCTGCATCGGAACGCGACCATCCGGCCGCGCCGCTCGATCTCCAGGTGGATGCGACCGACCTCGGGTTTGCCCCAGCCGATCCGCTCCTCGAACGGCTCGATGCCGTGATCCACGGCGTTGCGGATCACGTGCAGCAGCGCATCGCGCACGGCCGAGAGCACGTGCCCTTCGAGGCGCACCTCGCCGCCTCGCGCCGAGAAGCTCACGGTCTTGCCGAGCGCCTCGGCCGTGTCCCGCGTCGTGAGCTCCAGCGTGCCGAGGATCGCGCCCACCGGCAGGAGCCGCAGCGTCGCCGCGCGCGACTGCACCTCGCCGAGCTCGCGTTCGATCCGCCCGAGCGACGCGCCGATGTCCCGCTCGGCGTGCACGAGGCTCTGCGTGATCTCGGCGATCTGCGCCGCGAGCCGCGGACTTCGGCCTCGCTCGCCCGGGGTTTGTCCGAGCTCGAGCTCCTCGCGCAGGAGGACCGCGAGCCTTAGCGCGTGCTGCAGCGCGACCAGGCCTCCGTTCAGCGGGCCGACCTGGATGGACGCTTCCGACAAACCTTCGAGCAGCGCGTCCATGTCGGCGATGTCGACGCGCACCGTCTCCAGTCGATCGTCGATCGGCGGCGGCGCGGGCTTGCTCGCGCCCTTGCCCTCGGGCCCCGAGGCGGGCCCGGGCGCGATCGTGGCCCCGAGCTTCATGGTCTCCTCGCGGATCCGTTCGAGGATCCGGAGCAGATCGCTCACGTAATCGCTGGTGATGGTCTCGCCGGCGTCGCGGAACGGGGCGAGCGCGTCCTCGATGGTATGCGCCATCTCGCCGATGCGAACCTGCCGGACCACGCGCGCCGCGCCTTTCAGCGTGTGCGCGAGCCGCATGCAGCGGGCGAGGATCGACCCATCCGTCGGGTTTTTCTCCAGCGCGAGCAGGTCCCGCGTGAGCCCTTCGACGATTTCGTTTGCCTCGTCGCGGAAATAATCCTCGAGCTCGTTCATGGGCGATTCTCCCGGGGCTCGCTCACGACGCGCCCTCGCGGCGCTCTCCGGCCCGCTCCAATGCCCGCGCGACCAGCGATTCGAGGACGAGCACCCCGCGTGCTTCTCCGGCGAGCGTCACGATCTCGCGGACGTGCGCCTCGTCCTCCTTCGCCGAATCGACGGGCACGAGATCGGCGGGGCTCACTTCGAGGCAGGCCTCGATCGACGCGACGCCGATGGCGATCGGCTCGTCGCCGCCCGCGATGAGCAGCCAGCGCGGCTTCTCGTTCCACGTCGGCAGGCCGAGCAGCGCCCCGAGCGCGTGCACCGCGAAGAGCCGGCCGCGAATGCCCGTGATCCCGAGCAGGCCCGGCGGACCCTCGGGCAGGGGCACGACCTTGCGGCACTCGTGCACGCCGTCGATGTCGGACAGCCGAAGGGCGTAGCCCTGTCCACCTGCCTGAATGGCGAGGACGAGCTCACCGGATCGCTCGGCGTCGCGGGGCGGCGCGGCGAACGAGGTGTCGAATGCGCGGCGCAGCTCCACGACGTGTCGCTCCGCTGCAATGTTGGGCGCGGAAACCGGAGCCTCGTCGCCCGACTTGTCCCGTTCCTGCGAACGACCGTTCATCGAGCCCCCTCGACCCCGGAACCGGAAAAAGAATCATGAAGATAGCACGAACCCTGGGGCCCGCACAATCCTTCGCCCCCGTATGATACCGCTCGTTTCGTGCTTCTCTCGCGCACGGCCCGTTTTGCCAATTGCAATGGCAGCGTCCGGTGGGCGAGGGGCCCATGCCTTCGGGACGATCGGCGCGGGATCACGCGGCCTGCTCCTCTTGTCGGATGAGACGCACGAGGTCGCCGGACAACCCGGAGAGCTGCGAGGCGGTGTTCAATGTCTGCGACGAACCGGACTCGCTTTCGCGCGCCGTCTGGGCGACGTCCGCAATCGCAGAGGCCACCTGCTCCATCGCGCTCGTTTGTTGTTTCGTGCTGAGCTCGATTTCACGCGACGCCTCGGCGGTCGAGCCCACGTACTCGACGATCCGCCGGAAGCTCTGCGCCACCTCGCCGAACCGACGCGTTCCCGCCTCCACGGCCTTCGCTCCGTCCTCGGTGGCCATCACCGTCGTATTCGCCGCGGCCCGGATCTCCTCGATGAGCCGGCGGATCTCCTTCGCCGAACCACCCACGCGATCCGCGAGCTTGCGGATCTCGCCCGCCACGACCCCGAACCGACGCCCCGTCTCGCCCGCGCTGACGGCCTCGATCGTCGCGTTGATCGCGAGGATGTTCGTCTGTTCGCTGAGCTCCGAGACGATGTCGAGGATCCCGCCGATCTCCTGCGATTTCCGTCCCAGATCGAGCATGTGCGCGACGATTTGATCGACCTGCCGCCGCACGGTCTCGATCGCCTCCTGCGCGCCCTCGACCGTGTGATTGCCGCCCTTGGCGGCCATTGCCGTCTCGCTCGCGACCTGCGTGACCCGCTGCGCGCTCTCCGAGATTTGCCGCGACGTCGTCACGAGCTCGCGCACCGTCGTGCTCACCTCGGTCGCCGCGGAGACCTGGCCTTTTGCACCCCGGACCTGCTGGGTCGCGGCCGCTTCGAGCTCCGCCGCCGCGCTCCGGATGTGCTGCACGGCCGCGCCGATCCGCGCCCCGAGGCCGCGGGTCAGGAACACCGCGATGCTCGCCACGATGAGCACGGCCGCGAGCGTGCCGAAGATCAGGATCTGGCTCAACCATGCGGCGGCCTGCTTCGCATCCGTGCTGCGCTCGGTGAGGAGCCTTTGCTCGTGGGTCTTCAGCTCGGCCACGACGTGCCGGATCCGATCCATCACCTTCGCACCATTGCCTTCGATGACAATCTTCACCGCAGCGTCGAACCCCTGCGTCCTCCGCGTGTCGATCGTCTCGTCGATCTCGCGCAGGCGCTCCTCCACGAGCGGCCGGAGCTGTTTGACGCGGACTCTCTGGTCCGAGTCGTCGCCGAAAAGCTCTTCGAGCTGCCGGAGCTCGATGCCGACGCCTTTTTTACCCGTGTGATAGGGCTGCAGGAATTCCTCGCGGCCCGTGATCACGAATCCGCGTTTGCCCGTCTCGGTCTCGTCGAGCGCCGCGAGGAAGCTCGACAACCCCGTCATTTCTTCGTGCGCGTGTGTGACCGCCTCGCTCGTCGCGAGGAGCCGCTGCGTGCTCCGATACGAAAAAGCACCAAGCGCGATCAGGATGAGGAGCGGGAGCAAGAACCCCGCCGCGATTTGCTGCCCGACCGTCCATGATTTGCGCACGTTGCCCGCCTCCCTCTTTCCATCCGATCACACGGGTGTCGGGTCTCGCTTCGGGACACCCAGCGCACCGAGCTGGGCCTTGCACAGCTCGAGCAACACCTCCCTGCGAAACCCCCCGCCGAACATCACGATCCTCGCGCGCTCCTCGCGCTGGAGCAGATCGAGCGCCTTTTCGAGCTCCACGCACGCTTGGGCGCCGTATCCCTCGCGCCGGAGCACCATGCCGAGCCGCAAACGCGGCAGCGAGAAGAGCGGATCCCGCCGCTTCGCCTCGCGGTAATGCCACGCCGCCCGCTCGATGTCGCGCTCGTTTTCGCGGAGCAACCCGAGCAGGTAATGCGCCCCCGTCTCGCATTGCCCCCGCGCGAGCAAGGCGCCGAGCGTGCGCTCCGCGTCCCGCAATCGTCCTTTTTCGCCGTAAATGGCCGCCCGGCAGAGCTCGAGCTCCGGCGGCGCGCCCGGACCCGCCGTCGAAACCAGGAGCAGCGCCTCGTCGTGTCGCTCCGCTTCGAGCAGATCGAGCACACGCGCGAGCGCGGAAGGCGCCTCCGCTGCCCGCGCTTGGCCCACGCTCGCCGCATCCCCGGCCTCCCGCGTCTCCGCGATCCGGGCGATCCGGTCCGCCGAGCGCTGGATCTCCTCCGCCCACGCGAACGTGCCGTCCTCCGGCGTGGGCAAGAGCGCGCGCATCGGGGGCTCGGGGAGCGGAAGCGGCAAGAACGCGGGCGTCGTCGTGATCGTCGGGGCGCTCGGGCTTTTCAATCGATAATAAAATGCGTCGTGCTCGTGCACGAGCTCGAAGCCGTCGGAGATCCCCCGGAGGGACTCGCTGTGGCCGAGGAAGAGATATCCGCCCGGCAGGAGCGCCCGGCCAAACCCGGCGAGCGCCCGGTGGAGCGCGCGCTCCGAGAAATAAATGAGCACATTGCGGCAAAAAACGACGTCGTACGTGGCCTCCGGCACGCGCGCGAGCACGTCGAGCAGGTTGCCCTCCTCGAAGGTCACGCGGCTCTGGATGCGCGGATCGAGCACGAACGTCTCGCCGTCTTTCCTGAAAAACTGTTCGCGGATCTTCTGCGAGGCCCCGCGCACGGCCCAGGGCGAATAACGCGCCCGCCGCGCCTTCTCGATCGCGGCCCCGTTCAAATCGAGCCCCGTGATCGACAGGAGCGGCGAGAGCTCCGGCGTGGTCACCTCGGCCGCGATGGCCATCGTATACGGCTCCTCGCCGGACGAGCAGCCCGCCGAGAGAATACGTAACTTCCGCCCCCGCGGCCCCACGAGCGCGCGCTCGGGGAGCACCCGCCGCACGAGCGCGTCGATTTGCATGGGCTCGCGAAAGAAATAGGTCTCGCCGACCGTCACCGCCTCGACCAGGCGTTCGAGCGGAATCGGCCCGCCGCTCTTGATCGGCTTTTCGTCGAGGATTGTCTCGATGCGGTCGCGTTGAAACGCCGAGGGCGCGAGGCCGAAGCGGGCCTCGATGAGGTCCTCGATGCCCTTGGCGTCACGCGGGGCGTTCATCGTGATTCGTCGGAAAGGGAAGCGGCGCCCGGGAGCGCGGCGAACGCGTCCGCCGGGAGCAGGCGCGCGGCGTCCAGCACCGCGAGCGCCTGCCCATCGAGCGAGCCCATGCGCTCGACCTCCGCGGGGAGCGCCGCGCCAAGCAGCGGCGGCAGCGCCTCGAGGCGCTTCTCGTCGAACTCCTCGAGGCCCACCACGTCCTCCACGAGCAGCCCCATCCGCCGCTCGCCCGCTCGCACCAGCACGAGGCGCCGCGCTTCCGTTCGTTCGCTGCCACCGAGAACGGACGATAGCGATACGACCGGAACGACCTCGCCGCGGACCACGGAGACGCCCACGACGAAGCGCGGCGCGTTCGCGACGGGGTCGATCGAAAGCGGGCGCATCGTCTCGACGACCGACGACGCGGGTAACGCGCACACCCAGGAGCGCGCCCGGACGAGCAAAAAGGTGCGTCGACCCGTGGGTTCTTCCATGGCTATCTATCTCCATCGCACGCGCAGACAGCCCTTGTAAAGTGGTCATCCCGCGCTTTCCCCCGTCAAAACATCGACGATCCCCGTGCGAAACCGCGAATGGCTGGTGAAGTGTCGGCGTGATGCTGTTTCACTTCATCGCGCAGGCTCGCGCCGCACCTTCCACACGTGCTCGGCCGGGTACTTTCGTGCCCATTCGAGCGGCACATATCCCTCGTAGGTCGTCTTCGCGCCCTCGGGCGGCCGGATCTCGACGAGGTCCTCGACCACGAACCCCGAGCGCCGGAACAGCCGGATCCACTCGCCGTACGGGAGCTGGAACGACGTCGCGCCGTCCAGATCCTCCCACGGCTTCATGTCGAAGTAATCGTTCACGAGCGCGGGCACCACGAGATCCGTGGCCTTGTCGACGACGAGGTAGAGCAGCGGCGTCGCCATGTTGAAGATGAACATCCCGCCCGGACGCAGGAGCCGCGCCGCCTCCGGGACGGCCTTGTGCGGGTCGGCGAACGTCATCGCCCCGTGATCGCAGAACACGAGGTCGAAGCTCGCGTCCGGCAGCGGCACCGCCTCGGCGCTGCCTTGCACGAGCGTCACGGAAACGCCCTCCCGCTCGACGAGCGCGCGCGCGTGGCGGAGCTGTTCGGTCGAGAGATCGAGCCCCGTCATGCGCGCCCCGCGGCGCGAAAGCGCCACCGACCACTGCGCGGCGCCGCAGCCGAATTCGAGCACGTCCTTGCCCGCGACGTCGCCCAGGATCTGGAGGTCGCGCTCGGGGATGCTCCACACCCCCCAGGTCGGCTCCACGATGCCGAGATGCTCGGCGTGCTGCTGCTGGTATTCACCAGCGATTCGGTTCCAGTACTCCTGGTTCTTCGCGACATGATCCGGCATCGACATTGCAAGCTCCCTCGAGCGGCTTTCGTTGCGTAACGATATCATGCCCTCTATCCGCATTCGAAACGCAAAGCATGCGCGTAGCACGCAATCCGCGCGCCTTCCGTAGCGTGAGCTTTCCGCCATTTGCGCGAGGTGCGCGGGGATCCGATCGTGGGTTTTACCGATGGATCCGGCCGGGCACGCGAGGTGCACCGTGGGGACGTTCATGGTGCGCATGGAATCGGTTCGAGAAGACGAAGCCTCGCGGAGCTCGTCCCGAAAGGATCTCGTCCTCGCGAGCGTCTTCACGGCCCTCGGACTCGCCGCCGTGATCATCGGTCGCGGTGGGCTCGGGGTCATCATCGCCGGCTCCATCGGCTCCGTCGGAGCGAGCGTCGTCGCCGTCGGCCTCGCGGCCCTCGATCCGCGCCTGTCCTACCGCGACAAGGCGCAGGTCGGCCTCTGCATCGTGCTGATGATGCTGTTCTGCGGCTTCATCGTCGGCGATTTGGCCTTCATCCTGGCGGGATACCCGCTCCTCGCCCTCGGCATCGCGGGACTTGTCCCGGCCCTTCGCGGTCAAGCCGCGCCCGGCGCCTCGCGCGCAGCCGCCTCGTCCGCGATGCGCGCGAGCTCGGCCCCCGTCAAGGTTTCGCGGGCGACCAGCGCCTCCGCCGCGGCCTGAAGGCTCGCGCGCCGGGCTTCGAGCAAGGCCCTGGCCCGACCGAAGAGCTCGGCGAGCCGGTCGCGCACCTCCTCGTCGATCTCGCGCGCGGTCTCGTCGCTGCAGAGCCGCTCTTCCTGCGTCACGCCGAGCAGCGGTGAGCCCACGGTCCGCGCGAGCGCGGGCAGTCCGAGCCGCCGGCTCATCCCGAAGCGCGTGATCATCTCTCGCACGAGCGCGGTCGCTCGCCCGAGATCGTCGTGCGCGCCCGTCGACGGCGAGCCATGGCAGAGCTCTTCCGCCGCGCGACCGCCGAGCAGCACCATCACGCGCGTTTCGAGCTCGGACTCCGTGAGCACGTGTCGCTCGTCGCGCGGGACCTGAATGGTCACGCCGAGCGAGATCGCGCGCGCCACGATCGACACCCGCTCCACCGGATCGGCCTCGGGCAAGGCGAGCGCGACGAGTGCGTGTCCCGCCTCGTGGACGGCGACGCGACGCCGCTCGCCCGGCGTCATCATGATGCCGCGGCGGCGCAAACCGAGCTGCACGCGATCGAGCGCGTCCTCGAAATCGGCCTGCGTGATCTCGGTGCCGCTCCGTCGCGCCGCCGCGAGCGCGGCCTCGTTCACGATGTTCGCGAGATCCGCGCCGGCCATGCCCGGCGTCCGCCGCGCGACCGCGCCGAGGTCCACGTCGCTCCCGAGCGGCAAGCGCCGCGCGTGCACCGCGAGGATCGCCTCGCGCCCGGCCAGATCGGGTCGATCGACGATCACCTGCCGATCGAACCGACCGGGCCGGAGCAGCGCGGGATCGAGCACCTCGGGCCGGTTCGTCGCGGCCATCAGGATGACGGTCGCGCGTGGATCGAAGCCGTCGAGCTCGGCGAGTAGCTGCTGCAGCGTCTGCTCGCGCTCGTCGTGCGTCGCGAGCGCGCCGAGCCCGCCGCGGCTCCGGCCGACGGCGTCGATCTCGTCGATGAACACGATACACGGCGCGTTTTTCCGGGCCTCGGTGAAGAGATCGCGAACGCGCGCGGCGCCGAGGCCGACGAACATCTCCACGAACTCGCTCGCGTTGAGCGAGAAGAACGGCACCTCGGCCTCGCCGGCGACGGCCCGGGCGAGCAGGGTTTTTCCGGTCCCCGGCGGTCCGACGAGCAGGATCCCGCGTGGGATCCGCCCGCCGAGCGCCCGGTAACGCGCCGGGTGTTTGAGGAAGTCGACGACCTCCACGAGCTCGGCCTTGGCCTCGTCCACGCCGGCGACATCGGAGAAACGCACCGGCTCGCGCGCCGCGCGGTCGTAGAGCCGGGTCCGCGCGCGGGTGAGCCCGAGCGGCCCGCCCACGCCGCCGCCGGCCCCGCGCCGGAAGGCCGCGAAAAATAGGAGATTGATGATGACGAGCGGGACGATCCACCAGAGCGCGATGACCCAGAACGGCGTGCGCGAGGGGCGCGCGTCGACGGCGACGTCCTTCGTGAGCAGCGCGTCGATGAGCGGCTCGCGCTCCATGCCGGGGATGCGGCCGGTGCGCACCTCCTCGCCTTTCGGGGAGGGCCTGGGCAGGAAGCTCGGCGGCTTTTTTGTGGTCTCCGCGGGCGGCGGGCTTTCCGCCTTCAGCCGGAGGACGACGTCATCGGCTGTGACGGAGGCCGACGCGACGCGCCCTTCCTGGACGAGCCGCACGGCCTCGTCGTAGGGCACGGTGCGCGCGCCCGTAGGCCCGAAGACGCCCGAAAACGCGAGCGCCGCGAGGATCAGGAACGCATAGAAAAGCCAGCTCCACGCGCGTTGTTTCGGGTTGACCTCGGGCATTCCAAGGGGGCCATGGAGACGACGGAGCGCCCCAGCAACCCGCTTGCGCCCATGCTTTCCTTCCGCGAACAGGGAGCGGTCAGAGCCATCCGGGAAGCGGACGAGCGCGCGTCACTTCCTGCAGTTGTTCCAGCGCTCCTGTTCGTCCTTGCAGCTCGTCGACCAATCCGCGCCGCCGCAGCGCCCGGTGTCGTACTCGCAGGCCTGGAGCTCGTCCCAGTAATCGATGCAGCCGCGGCGATCGGCCTCGATTTCTTCGTTGTCGATGTGGCGATAGCAGTCGTCGAGCTGCGGGGCGCTGCAGCCCTCGCAATCGCACTTCATGTCACAGACGGCCTCGGCGTCGGTGCGGCACGCGGGCAGGGCCGCGGTGAGGATGCCGAGGAGGAAGAGCGGGCGGATCGAGGAAAGGAGCAAGTTCTTCATGGTCGGAGCGTACCAGAAGAGCGCCACACGCGCGACCCGCCGCAGGATTTCAATGTTTTTGGCGTGACACTGCACGGTGGTCACGGGAGATTCCACGCCGGAGGAGCCAGCCGAAAACGAGCGCGACGAGGCCGATCGCGCCGGCATCGGGGCCACGGGATCCGGGGATCCGGCAGCCGCAGCCTCCCTCGTCCTCGACGACGAGGTCGGGTTTTTCCTGGCCACCTGCGCCGCCCGCGCCGCCCATTCCACCATTCGCGCCGCCGCTTCCGCCCGCGCCGCCGCTACCGCCCGCGCCGCCGCTACCGCCCGTGCCGCCGATGCCGCCCGCGCCGCCGCTACCGCCTGCGCCACCGCTGCCGTTGCCGCTTCCGGTCGTGAAGCTCTGCGACGCGCTGCACGCCTTGTTTCCCTGCCGATCCTCGGCACACGCGCGGTAGACGACCGTCGTGTCTCCCGGCGCCACGAACGTCGCGCGGAAAAGATCACCCCCGATGAATTGCGCGAGCGCCACGCCGCCCGCGCCTTCCAGCTCGACGAACGCCTTCGCGAGCCTCGGCCCCGCGTCCGTCGTCGACCCGTCGCTCACCGCGAACCGCACGACCCGCTCGCCGCCTGGCATTCCGCTCGGCAGCGCCTCGACGGCGCGGATCACCGGCGGGCGCGTGTCGATCGGCTGCGGCGACACCCCGAAATAAAGCCGATTGCGGAAATCCCCGAACTCGCCCTGCGCCGTGATCACGTCGAGGATCCCGTCGCCATTCACGTCGCCGAGATCGAGCCCGAGGGTGGCGTCATTCTCCGTGGGGAACGTGCCGGCGAGCAGCGTGAAATGGCCCGTGCCATCGTTCACGAGGACCCGCTCGTTCCCCGAAAGCGACGCGATCACCGCGTCGAAATCGCCGTCCCCGTCGATGTCCGCGCATTGCACCTCGTTGTCGTCGGCGCCGATGTTTCCCACGACCCGGGCCGCCGTCTCGTCCGCGAAGACGCCTTTCCCGTCGTTCACGAGGAGCTGCTCGTGCAGGTTCGTCGCGCCATTGTCGAGCCACAGATCGAGGTCGCCGTCGCCGTCGACGTCACACGCGTCCGGGCCGTACACGTACGGGCCCGGTTGATCCGGCAGGTCGCCGTTCGCGTCGACGAACGTGCCCGTGCCGTCGTTCCGGAACAGGAGCGATTCGCCTTTGCGGCTCGCGAGGAGCAGGTCGAGATCAAAATCGCCGTCCACGTCGACGAGGTCCGCGTCGATAGGCCCCGTGCCGATCGCCTGCGTGCCCTGCGGCACGGCCTCGGCCTTTTCCTGGAAAACCCCGGCGCCGTCATTGAGGTAGACCCGCGCCGTGCCGGCCGAGTCTGGCGGATCAGACCCCCAGTCCGTGGAGACGAGGTCGAGATCCCCGTCGCCGTCGAGATCGCCGAACCGCGCGCCCGCCGAGCGCGACGACGTGCCGATCCGCGCGGCGCCCTCGTTCGTGAACAGGGGCGGGGTCTGGCCGTTGTTCACGAAGAGCGCGTCGGGCTGCATGCCGTATGAATCCGGCACATAAAGGTCGACGTCCCCGTCGCCGTCCACGTCGGCGGCCGCGATTTGTCGCACGCGCCCGGAAAAACCCCCGAACGAGGTCCCGCCGACCTCCTGGAAGTTGCCCGTGCCGTCATTGAAGTACGCCGCGAGCGGCGCGGTCGTGGACGGCGTATAATACCCGCCGCCATTCGCGAAGACGGCGTCGAGATCTTTGTCGCCGTCGAGGTCGACGAGGAGCACGTAATGGGAATAGCAACCCTCGTTCGAGGCGGCGCAGGGCTGCGGGGAGCCGAGGTTTTCCGTCTTTTCGACGAAGATCGGCGCCGCGGCCGCAGAGGCCGGGAGGCTCGTGAGGGTAAGCAGGGTGAGGCAAGCTGAAAGTCGAGGGCGCATGCCGCGCAGGGTAGCGGCACGCGCCCCGATGTCGAGCGTTCGGGCATCAGGCGCCGGAGGGCGCGCTCGACGCGAGATCCGACGGGTTGAGCTCGATCGGATAGAACACCTCGAGCGAGCCCTTCGTCGCGGCCGGCAGCGTCATCGAGCCGAGCTCCTTCGCGAGGCAGCTCCCGAGCGCCGCGTCGCCGATCGAGCCGCCGCTCACGCGCGACGAGCTCACCGAGCCGTCCTTCTCCACGTGCATCCGGACGATCACCTTGCCGCCGAGGCCCGGATCCTTCTTCAGCGCCTCCGCATAACAGGCGCGGAGCGCCGGGATCTTCGCGTTTGCCTGGCGCATGACCTCCTCCGGAGCGACGCGCCCATCCGGCGTCACCGCGTCCGCCGCGGGCACGGCCTCGCCCGACACGAGGCGGAGGTCTTTCATTTCATAACCATAATCGCCCTTCTTGGCGTTGCCCGACTCCGAAACCGCCTCCGCCGTCGTCTTCTCGTCGACCCCTGCCGCATCGGCCGCGCAGCCGCCGATGAACATCGCCGAGAAAAGGCCAATCGTGAGCGAAAGGATCGAGTGCTTGAGCGTCGTCATGGGAACCTCCATTCGATTCAGCCGGGGTTGTTGTTGGCTTCGTCGAGGAGCCATTGCAGCAGGCGTGCCATGCCCAAACGGGCCCCGGGGCGCGGGAATTCGTGGCCTGGCTCTCTGAAACACGCCTGCTTCCGGCTGCCGCGTGGCGGTTGCACCGGTTGCACCCCCTGTTGCACCCGTTGCACCCGTTGCACCCCTACTTCTTGAACGCGTCCGGCTCGATCCCGTACCGCTTCATCCAGCGCTGCACCTGCATCCGCGCCTTGCCCATCGCGCGCGCCACGGCCGAGACGTTGCCCTTGTGCTCGCGGAAGAGCCGCACGAGCTCCTCGCGCAAAGGTTCGCCTTCGTGGTCCTTCGCCGCCGCGGGCTCCTCCGCGGGCGCCTCGTCGCGCGCCCAGGGCGGGAGGTGGTCGAGCGTGACCTCGCCCCCGCCCGCGAGCGCGAGTGCCGCGCCGAGCACCTTCTCGAGCTCGCGCGCGTTGCCCGGGAACGCATGCTCGAACATCGCGCGCGCCGCCGACGGATGGAGCCGCACGGAAGGCGCCTCGGGCCCCGCGTGACGCTCGATCAGCGAGGCCGCGACGAGCCAGAGGTCCTCGCGACGCTCCCGTAGCGGCAAGAGCTCGATGCGATGGCCCGCGAGCCGATGGAAGAGGTCCGCGCGAAACGTGCCTGCCTCCACCATGCGTTCGAGGCCGCGGTTCGTGGCCGAAACGAACCGCACGTCGACCTTCACCGGCGAAGTCGCCCCGATCGGCCGCACCTCGCGCTCTTCGAGCACGCGGAGGAGCGCCGCCTGCGCGGGCGGCCTTAGCTCGCCGATCTCGTCGAGGAACAAGGTGCCGCGATCGGCCGCGCGCACGAGCCCCGGCCGATCCTCCTTCGCATCGGAGAACGCGCCGCGCCGATGGCCGAACAGCTCCGCCTCCACGAGCGACTCCGGCAGCGCGCCGCAGTTCACCGCGACGTACGCCCCCGATCGCCCCGAAAGCGCGTGGATTGCGCGCGCCGTGACCTCCTTGCCCGTGCCCGTCTCGCCCGTCACGAGGATCGGGAGCGTCGCCCGCGCGATCACCGCGAGCGTCTCGTACGCGCGGCCGAGCGAGGGCAACAGCGTCGCAAGGCCTGGCGCTTTTGCCTTGTCCCAGGCGACCTCGACGACGGGCGGATCCTCGGGCGTGACCTCGAGCCCCTCGCGGAACACGAAAAACGTGCGGCCGAGCTCGATCAGATCTCCATCGGCGAGCGCCGCGCGCGTGACGGGCTCGCCGTTCACGCGGGTTCCGTTCTTCGAGCCGCTGTCCTCGATCGTGAACCGGCCGAGGACTTTTCCGATCCGCGCGTGGTTCGTGGACATCCAGGCGTCGTCCACGCGCACGGCGAGCCGCCGCGATGATACGCGTTCGAACGATCGCGCGGAGCCGCGGCCGAGGGCGACCTCGTCGAGCCCCGCGAGCGAGAGGCGCGCGGCGGGGGCGAACGGGCGGTGGCTCTCGAGGCAGAGCAAGAGGAGCGGCGCGCGAATGGCCGCGCGATCGCTGCCCGCGTCTCTCGTCGGCGAGAGCGTCTTCGTGTCGCTGCTCGTCATGCGAGAGCCGTTTTACTTCATGCGGCGAACGAAGTCGCGCAGGCGCGGATCCGCCCCAGCCCAGGCCTTGTCCACGGCGGCGTCGAGCGAGCGTGCTTCGTCCGTCTTTCCGGCCGCGCGGAGCATCTCCGCGAGCCGAACGCGCGCCGCCATCGCATCGAACGGCACGTCCCACGGTTGCACGAGGCAGCCCCGGTATGCCTCCTCCGCTTCTTTCTTCGAACCGCGTTTTTCCAGGGCGAGGGCTGCTTCGAACTCGCCTTCCGCAGCGCGCGCGTCTCCCTTCTCGCGCCCGAGCAAGCGACGGATGCGGAGCTCGTCCTTGGCGAGCGCCTCCGCTTGTTGTTCGCGTCCGAGGATCTTCTGCCGCCCGATTTCGAGCTTCCACGCCGCGAAGGCGTCGTCCACGCGGCCGGAGAGCAGCATCGCGCCGATGCGCAACGTGGCGCCTTCGTGGTTCGCCTCGGGATCGGGTTCGCCGAGCAGCTCCTCCGCGATCGCGATCGCCGCCCGCCCGTCGAGCGAGGCGAACGCGACGTACGCTCGATCCCGGGCGATCTCCGCGCGCGTCGCCGTCTCCACGCCGAGCGCGCCACGGATCTCGACCGCCTCGCGCGCCTCCTCGATGCGGCCTGCTTCGAGCAGCCGCTTGGTCCACCGGCCCCGCATCTCCGGCAGCGCCGCGCCCATCCAGCCGAGGAAACGCGAGAAACGCGGATCGTCGTCGTCCGCCGCGGGCAGCGCGCAGCGCAGGATCGGCAGCGCCATCGTGGGCCAGCGCTTCGCGAGCCAATCGGCCATCGGCAGCGTCTGATCCGTCACGATGCACCCACACGACGTGTAGAGCGCCGCGAAATCCGGGGCCTCCGCGAGCTCACCGTACGACTGGATCAGAAGCGACACGCCACGCTCGACCTCCGGCTGCGGCGAGGGAGGAACGTACGTCCTCAAAACACCTTCGAGCAGGTTCGCGCGACTTTGGGAGAGACCCCCGAGCCGCCCGAGCGCAGCCTCCTTCGCCGCCTGGGTCCGCGCCGGATCTCCCTTGCTCCGGAGATCACACGCGAAGAGCGCGTGCGCCACGGCCGAGGTCGGCTGCGATCGGACGAGCGCCTCCGTCTCGACGCCGTCCCACGCCGCGAAGCCGAAGGCGCGCCGCCGCACCACGCGCTCGATCCGGCGCGCGCTCTCCGCGTCCGATGCGCCCCACCAAACGAGGTGCTCCTTCGACGGAGCCGGCCGGGTGAGCGCCGGCAGGAGCGCCTGGATCGCGGCGTTCGTCGCGGCGATCGGCGTCTCGCCTTTGCCTTCGGCCTTCTTGCCGGCGATGGCGAGCGTGACCTTCGTGGACCCCTCGGCGATCTCCGCGTTCACGTCGAGCCGCGCGGCGGGTTCGTTTTTCCAAACCACCCCGAGCTCGATCGCGAGGCGCGCGCAGGCCCCTTTGCCGAGCGCATCGCCGAGCGCGGCCGTCGCGCCCGTCCCCGTGATCGTCGCGGCCGCGCACTCGACGGCCTCGACGACCGCGATCGGCGCGGGCGCCGGAGTTGGCATGGGGGCGAGCGTTTTTTCTCGCAGCAACAGCACGCCGCCCGCGGCGAGCGCCACGATCCCGAGCGCCGCCGCGATTTTCCGCCCGAGCGATCGTCCCTTCGCTTTGGGCTCGTCCGCGGGCGCCTGCGAGACCGCCGCGGCCTCCGGAGCCGTGACGGATTTCGGGGGTGGCAGGACAATCTTTTCTTCGCCCCCGAGCGAGAGCGTCTGCGTCCGCTCCTGCGCGGGCGCGACCTCGGGCACCGTCTCCGCGTCGGGCGAGGCCACGCGCGCGGGCGCCTCCGGGGCCGCCTGCATCGCGCTCTCGGCCTTCACGTCGAGCGCGCGCGCGAGCGCCTCAGCGGCCGCGCCCGCGCTCGGGAAACGAGCCTCGACATCCTTCGCCGTCGCCTGCGCGAACCACGTGTCGAACGCGGCGGGCAGCGTGACGCCGGACTTCGCCGCGCGTTCCGAGGCGGGCACCTTCGGCCCGTCGAGCGTCGTCAGCGCGAACGAGAGCGTGCTCTCCGAGGCGAGCGCCTCGTCGGCCCAGTACTCGCGCCCGACGAGCAGCGAAAACGCTACCATGCCGAGCGCATACACGTCCGTCGCCGGACCGACCTTGCTGTTCCGGAGCTGCTCGGGCGCCATGTAGAACGGCGTCCCCACGGCCGCGGTCGTGCCCGCCGTCTCGGCCACGCGCTTCACCACGCCGAGATCGAGCAGCTTGATGCGCGGCGCCTCGCCCGCGCGCTCCGCCACGAACAGGTTCGAAGGCTTCAGATCCCGATGCACGATCGACGCGGCGTGCAGCGCGTCGAGCCCGCGCGCCGTCTGCGTGATCCACGTCGCGACCTCTTCGGGCGAGAGCCGTCCGAGCCGCGCCTTCCTGCGGCCGAGGTCTTCGCCGCGGAGCAGCTCCATCACGAGGAACGGGCTTTCGGTCGCTTCATCGACGCCGGCGTCGAGCACCTCGACCACGTGCGCGCTCTCGACGAGCGCCGCGGCGCGCGCTTCGAGCCGGAACCTCTCGCGCAGCGCCGCGCTCTCGGCGACGTGCGGCAGCATCACCTTGAGCGCCGAGGGCCGCTCGGTCTCGAGGTGCCGCGCCTCGTAGACCGCGCCCATGCCGCCCGCCGCGATTCGACGTACGATCCGGTAACGTCCGGCGAAGACGGTGTTCTCGGCGAGCATCGAGCCCGGGCCATTGTGCACAAGGTCTCGGAGCCGAGGTATCTTTTTGGTATACTCGCCGAATCTTTCGGCAGCGGCCTCGGGCCGCGGAGAGGCGTTAACGATGGTTACCTTGGAGGATGGGAAGCGATGGTGCGTCGCCCTGGCCATCACGCTCGGCGCATTCGCTTGCTCTTCGGGCGGCGGAGAAAGTGCGGGCGGCGAGGGCGGCACGGCCGGCGCGGGAGGCGTGGTGGGCCCGGGATCGGGCGGGAATGCGGGGACGACGACGGTCGCCTCGTCCTCGTCGAGCGTGGGCGCTGTGGCGAGCTCAGCGGCGAGCGTGGGCTCCGGCGGCGCTGGCGGCACGATGTCGTTCGTATGCGATCCGCCCGCCGAGCCCGGCAGCTTGTACGAGCATTCGGTCGAGTCCTACGACGTGAACGACCTCGAACCGGTGCCGCTTTGCAAGTACCGCGGCGAGGTCCTGCTCATCGTCAACACCGCTGCCGCTTGAGGCTACACGCCGCAATATGCGGGCCTCCAGGTCTTGGAGGACAAGTTCAGCGGTCAAGGTTTCCACGTGCTCGGCTTTTTGAGCAACGATTTCGGCAATCAAGGAGGTTCGGACGAACAGATCGGCGGGTGCATCGACAGCTATCATTTGAGCTTCAAGCAATTCGCGATCGATCACGTGAAGGATCCGGACGGCGCCGGGCCGGAGGTGCCGCAGCCCGTCTGGCAATGGATCCTCGCGCAGCCGAATCCAGGCCCCGCGCCCACGATCGAGCCCTTGTGGAACTTCCACAAGTACCTGATCTCGAAGGACGGAAAACTCGTGGCCGAGTGGACCTCGTCGACCTATCCCGGCGACGATCCGCAGAACCCGAACGACAGCTTTGACACGAACCCCATCGTCCAGGCCATCCAGGCCGAGCTCGCCAAATAACGATTCGTTTCAGCGCGCGTGCCGGTGCTCGACCATCAAGCAACGGTCCTGCACGACCTCGATCCCCGCGTCGGCGAGGCGCGCGGCGGCTTCGTCGTTGCGAATGCCCGACTGGAACCAGACGACCTTCGGGCGCATGGCGAGGATGTCGTCGAGGTGCGGCGGGATGTCGCTCGGGCGCCGGAAAACGTCGAGGATGTCGATCTCGCCAGGCACGTCGGCGAGGCGCCGATACACGGGCTGGCCGAGGATGCGCGTGACGTCGGGGTAATAGACGGGGACGGGGACGACCTCGACGCCCGCGCCTTGGAGATACGCGGGCACGTAGTACGCAGGCTGGCCTGCTTGCTCTTCGGTCTTGATGCCGAGGACGGCGACCCGCTTGGCATTGCGGGCGATCTCCGCGATGCGGCGGCTGTCCGTGACGATGCGACCCTTCGGTTCGGCTGTGGCCATGCGGCGGAGCCTAACCACGGGTTCGCGGGCATGCACGTCAGGGCTTGGGGACGAACAGGAATTGGCCGCTTTTCGGCAGGTTCGCGTCGAAGCGGAAGAGGGTCGGCGTCTGCTTGGCTTCCTTCTTGTCCTCGACCGAGCGGGGCACGCGCTCCTTGACGAACTTCGCGAGCTCCTCGTCGGTCACCACGTGATCCTGGTTCGCGTCGGCCGCCGCCGTGCCCGCGGCCGAGACGGCGAGCCCTTCGAGGAGGAACGCCGTCATCGCCGAATGCCCGCCCCAGGCCCACGCCCGCTCGTCCGGGTCGTCCTCCCACGCCCGCTGGCCCTTGCTGCCCGCCGTCAGAACGACCTCCGCGCGCTCTTTCCACAACGAACCGAGGTGCGTCTCGAGCTCGTCGTCGCCCTTCGCGCCCACGGCCCAGCCGCTGTAGCAGCAATCGAGCAGGAGCATCACATGCTTCGCGGGCACGCCTTTGCGGATGTCGCTCACGAGGTCCTGCATGTCCCAGCCTTTGTGCGAGCTCGGCAAATGCGCGAGTTTGCCGAAGAACTCCGCCGGCTGGAGGACGCCGTAATCCTGGCGCGCGCCTTTGATGTAACCGCCGTGGCCCGAGTAATAAAAGAGGAACGAGCTGTCCTCCTTGTCGCCGAACCGCGCGCGGAATTTTTCGACCGCGAGCTTGAGGCCTTCGGCCGTGGGAACACCGTCCGTCTTGTCGCCCGGCGCGGGCTGGTCGACGAGGTACAGGATGTTTTCGCGCTTGTAGCCGTATTTCGTGATGAGCAGGTCGCGCATCGCCCGCGCGTCGCGGCAGGGCGAATGCAGCGCGTGTTCGCCCTCGTAGCCGCATACGCCCGCGACGAGCGCGTACGGCTCGATCGAGCGTGGTCCGTCGTTCTTCGCGATGAGGCTGATCACCTCCGCCGCGGGCAGCGGATCGCCCTTGCTACCTCGCGGACGACCCTCCTTCGCGGGGACGTTTGTCTCGGTCGTGTCGTCGTTCGAAACCGCCGCCGGCCGCGCGTCCGCGACCACGGTAGGTTTGTCCTGGTTATGCAGGATCCATCCGACCCCGATCGCGCCAGCGAGCGCCGCGGCCGCGAGCGCGCCGGCCGCGACGAGCCGCCCGCGCCCGTTTCCCTTTCGAATCGGCCGGAGCCGCAATTCCTTTTCGAGGCATTCGACGATCTCCTCGAACGAGAGCGCCGTCCCCTCGCGCGGCGCCGCGGCGAGCGTGCCGCCGTGATCCTTGCCGTCGTACCACGGCGCCGCCTCTTTTCCTTGCGCCGCCCGCGCCCGGTTTTCCCGCTCCCCGAGCGCCTTCGCCAGAAGCCCGACCTTCGCGCGGCTCGCGGGATCGGCGCTCAAGACGATCATCTTCTTGTCCTGCTCGACGAGCAGGAGCGGATATCCCCGACCGCCCGGCGCGCGGGCATCCGTTCGCGCCCACAGCTTGAATTGCGTCGCGATCGGGCGCTGAATGCACAGCAGCGGGAGCGTCCGCGCGACGCCGCCGCTCATTGCGCCAGGCAATTCGGCGAAAAAGCCCAGGCTCCGCCCGAGGTCCTCCTCGTAGAGCTTGTGGTCCTGCGCGAGCAATGCGACAAACCGTTCGAGGCGCGCCTCGCCCGCGACGAGGTCGTCGTCGTAGAGCCGTGCGCCCGCGGCGAGCTTTTTCCCGACGACCGCGCAAAATGCGAGCGCGTCGTCGAGGAAGGCCTCCCGCCGCGGCGGGTCTTCGAGCAAATGGTGCTGCGCGAGCGCGAGATAAACCGCCTGCACCGCGTGCTCGGGCTCCACGCGATCGGGCCAGAGCCCCTGCCGCACGTCGCCCGCATACCGGCACATCGCTTCCCACGCGGGCGGGAGCGCCTCGCCGCGCCGCTTGCACGTGAGCAGATAGAGCGCCCACGCTTCGTCCAGGTGCGGAAACGAGCGAATCGCAATCGTGGCGCCTTCGAGCGCGGCGCCCTCTGTGGCAAAGGGCGCCTCGCCGCGAAAGACGAGCAGCGAGAGCGAATCGTGCCCCGCCGCGGCCTTTCGATCGAGCCAGAGCGTCGCGATCTCGGGGCGAACGCCTTCCGCGGCCCATACGAGCGAGAGTCCTGCGAGAGGGCCCATGGGAAAACTCCTCGAAAGGTTTCTATTCGAGTGATCGGGCCTGGAACAGCTCGCCGGCGACCTTCTTGAACTGCGCCTGGGTCGGCTTCTTCGTGAAGACCGAAGGACGGACCATCTTGCCGCCGGCGAGCGAGGGATCCATCGTCGCCGCGCCATTCGCGTCGATGCGATACGCGCGCTCGGCCAGACCCGTCGAGGGCGACCCCGTGAAGAGGACGAGGTCGAAGCGGCCGTCCTGGTCCGTGTCGTAATAGGTCCACTCGGCGCCGTCGCGGTGCAAGAACGCGAACTCGGGCTTGAATTTGCCGCCCGTGATCACCTCCTGCGCCGAGAGTTTGCCCGGGGCGGGGCTGTCCTTGTTCACGTCGACGACGAGCGAGGTCGACGTCATGCCCGCCGAGACGATGACCGCCTTGTCCCAGCCCGTCTTGGGGCCGAAACCCGTGCTCCACCGCGAGGTGTCGCCGAAGCTGAAATAAATGCCGCCGTGCCGCAGCGGATCCGGGAACGAGTCGAGCCCGTCGTCGGCGATCGCCGAGGTCGCCGAGGGAATGGCACGCACCGCCACGCGGCCGAGACGCGCCGCGAGTGTGCCATTCTCGAGCAGCCGCGGGCGCAGCATCTTGCGGCCCACGTGCTCGGGCGCGGGTTCTTTCCGGCCGCCCTCGCCGAGCCGGTACGCTTCGAGCGCGACGCCCGTGCCGGCGCGGCTCGTGTACGTGAGGAAATCGAATTTGCCGTCGTCGTTTCGGTCGTAATAGACCCAGAGCCGCGGGCCCTGCGCGATCATCGTGGCCTCGGCGTCCACCGCCTGCTTTTCGAGCAGCGCCTGCGCCGCGTCGTTCTTGTGCACCTCGCCGAGCGTGCCCTGATCGACGTCGAACACGAAGCCATGGCTGTAGACCGAGCGCGTGACGAGCGTGTCCGTGCGGCCGTCGCCATCCATGTCCTCGATCGCGACCTCGCGGCCGCCGCCGAGCAGCGGGCTCGGGAGGTTTTCCGCGGGCTCGCCGCCCCGCGACTCGACCATCGACGCGCCGAGCGTGATCGACCCGAGCCGCGCGAGCGCATTCCGTTCCGCGCTCTGCACCACGAGGTCGGGCTGGATCATGGGGCCGCCCGAGCCGAGCGCGTCGTCCTTGCCGAGCTTGCCGTTCTTGCCGATGCGGTAGCCGTGGGTCACGCGGCCCGAGCCGCGTTCGTCATGAAGAACCACGTCGTAACGGCCATCGTCGTCGGTGTCGTACCAGGCGAAGCTGCCGTCCCGCGTTGCCAGGTAGATGACCTCCGCGTCGAACCCGCGCTTGCCGTAGAGCGCGCCGACGTCGGGTTTGCCCGCGCCATCGCCGATCGTGCTCTGGTCGAGGTCGTAAAACCGCGCCATCGCCGCGCGGCCCTCGGTGCGCAGGACGTCGTAGCGGCCGTCGAGATCCGCGTCCTCGATCGTCGCCTCCTCGCCGCCGTCGAACCACGGGTCGGGCAGGACGTCCGCAGGCTGGACCGGGATCTCCGAGAGGAACGTGCGGATCTCGGAGACGTGCACATGGAAGGTCGCGCGGTTCTCGCTGTTGCCGTAGCCGAAGCTGTTCAGGCCGACGAGCTCGTTGCCCCGATTGACGAGCGGGCCGCCGCTGTCGCCCGGCCAGTTCGGGCAGGTGGATTGCACGACCATGAGGGGTTTGTCGTGTTCTAACACCTTCTTGAGGCCCTCGAACATCTCCTGCTTGCGCTTGGGGCAAGCGTCGTCGCCCGCGGATTCGCTGCCGCTGCACTCGAGCGAGACGAGCTGCGAGAGGTGCGTGGCGAGCTTGCCGACGGCCGCGACCTCGCCGTCCTTGATCGCCCAGACGAGGCCCGAGCCGGCGTGGCCGAGGCTCGCGACGGGCTCGCCGGGGGCCGGATCCTTCGCGGCCGGGCGGATGAAAGGCAGGTCCTTGTGGTTGCCTTCGAGCTTGATGATCGCGAGGTCGCGCATCGGATCGGCCTTGTGCACCCAGGCCGTGATCGGTTTGTTCGTGCGCTCCATGGCGCCCGATTTGTCGAGCTTGCCGAGCTCGACCGAGACCTTGATGCGGAAGTCCTCGCGCTCGCCGCTGTCGACGACGTGGTTGTTCGTGAGGATCCAGCCCGTGGGGCCGACGATCACGCCGGTGCCGAGGCCCGTGGGCGTCCGGATGATCACGGTGGCCGGCGCGACCGCGCGGTAGTTCTCCCGCACGTCGCCCTTGCCGCCCTCGGGCAACGACGCGAGGGCGCTCTTCGTGCTGGCCGCGTCGGGGCTCGGCAGGAGCTCGGCGCGGCGCAGGAGGTCGAGCATGCTGCGGCTCGGGACACGCGCGGTGCTCGGTGCCTGGGCCTTCGTCGCTTCGGCTTTCGTGGCCTTCGCGGCGGGGGCGGGGCCCGCCTTCGCGCTCGCGGGATCGGGCGGAGGGGCCGGCGTCGCGCCGCCGCACGCTGCGACGAGCGGCCCGAGGATCGCTGCTGCGACGTACCCCGAGGACCCGCCCAACCTGCCGAACCATCGCTTGCCCATGTTCTCCTCCGAGCGCGCTACCGCTCTCGAACCCATACCAAATTCGGGACGGTTCAGAAACCCCTGGCCGCGAACGTTGCTTCGCGCAGCCAGGGTGGACGGCGAGCGCCGCGCGATCTTCATGGGGGTGTCACGGAACGCGGGCGATCGGGGGGGCGCGGGGTCGTTGTGGCGCTGCTTCGGGCTTCGAGTCCTTGCATTCAGAGGCGTGCTGCCCGATGCTTGGAGGTCGGAGGAATAATATGCGCACGAAACGAACCATCTTCCTTTGCGCGTTCGCTGCTTTCTCTCTCAGCGGCGCCGCGCTCGGCGTGGGCTGCTCCGGCGGTGAGAACTCGGCCTCGGGTTCGGCGAACACGGGCGGCAACTCGTCCGGCTCGTCGCAGGGCGGCGGCGGCAATGGGCAGGGTGGTAATGGCGGCGACGGCGGCGGCGACATCAACTTCTTCGACGCCGGGGCCGGCGACGGCGCGCTCACCGAGGACAGCGCTTGCGTGAGCCAGAGCTCCGAGGCGACGCTCGTGAAGAAGCCGGTCGACATCATCATCGTGATCGACAACTCCGGCAGCATGGGCGACGAGATCGTCGGCGTTCAGAACAACATCAACCAGAACTTCGCGCAGATCATCGAAAACAGCGGGCTCGATTATCGCGTCATCATGATCGCCAAGCACGGCAAGGCGGTCCCGGACGAGTCGGTCTGCATCGAGGCGCCGCTTTCCGGCATCCCCGCGGGCGGCTGCGAGACGCCTCCGGCGGCCCCCGTCAACAACGCGGGCAAATTCTACCATTACAACACCGAAATCGACAGCGTGAACTCGCTCTGCAAGGTCCTGTCGACGTTCACCACCGCCGAGCCGAGCGGCGGCGCCCCGACGGGCTGGCAGGAGTGGGTGCGGCCGGACTCGTTCAAGACGTTCATCGAGCTCACGGACGACCGCGTGGGCTGCTCGTTCGGAGGTGTGTCGTACAGCGACGGGAACACGGCGGCCGGCGGTGTCTCCGCCGCCGAGCAGTTCGACACGTCCCTGCTCGCGCTTTCGCCCGAGCATTTCGGGACGAAGGAGGCGCGGAATTATCGCTTCTACAGCATCGTCGCGATGGCATACAACGACCCGCAGACGAAGCCCTGGGAGCCGGCCGATCCGATCACGACCGCCGAGTGCCCGACCGCGGCGAACCCCGGCACCGGCTATCAAGCCCTCAGCGTGCTCACGGGCGGTCTCCGCTTCCCGCTTTGCGACACGACCTCGTACGACGTGGTGTTCCAGGCGATCGCCGAGGGCGTCGTCGCGGGCGCGCAGGTCTCCTGCGATTTCGCGATCCCCGATCCGCCCATGGGAACGACCGTCGATCTGAACAGCGTGGTCGTCGATTACACGCCCGGCGACATGTCGCCGAACAAGCAATTCAAGCAGGTCGCGGACGTGGCGGCATGCGCGCCGGAGTCGTTCTACATCGACAAGGATGCGAAGAAGATCATCCTCTGCCCGGATACCTGCGGGGTGGTCAAGAACGACGCCGCGGCCAAGATCGCCGTGCTCTTCGCCTGCGATCCGGGTGGCGCCAACTGAGCGGATGAAGAGGACCATGCTTCATCGAAATGCGATCGTCTTGGCCTCGGTCCTCGCCGGGTTTGTCCTGGCGTGTGGACCCGAGGCCACCAATGGCGCGGGCGGCTCGGGCGGCGCGGGCGGCACCGGCGGCGCGGGCGGCGCGGGCGGCGGCGGGACCGCGAAGGATCCGGCTGGACCCAAGGATCCTGATGCCGCGCTGAAAGCAGCGATCCTCATGGGGAGCTGCATCCCGGACGGCGGCATCGAGACCATTCTCTGGGACATGTACTCGGAGCGCGGCGGCAGCCCCAACAAGCTCCAGGTACGCGATTACACGAAATGCCTCGCGAGCAAGACCAATGGCTGCAAGGGCGTGGAGGAGTGCCTCGGGCTGAAGGTCGACCTCTCCGGCCCCTGCATGCCCACGTGCACCGGCAACGTGTTCAAGGGGTGCGACGACCAGCTCGCGTTCATGGGCGATTGCAGCGTGCTCGGCCTCACGTGCTCCGCGACCCAGGGGTGCGTCGACACGAGCGTCACCGCCGGGCCAGCCTGCAGCTACGACACGTTCGTGGAGACCTGCCAGGACGGGGTTCCCCGGGTGTGCGACGACGAAGTGGAGACGAACGGCCCGAGGTGCGCTGATTACGGGCTCGCTTGCAAGGATCTCCAGTTCGGCGGCGTCGGCTGCGCCGGGACGGGCGCGACGTGCCAGTCGGGCACGGAAAGCGGGCTCGGGATCTACTACGACTCGGGCCTGGGCTGCGACGGGCCGGAGCTGCGCGCCTGCATCAACGGGGGCGAGCAGGCCGTCGATTGCGGCACGCTCGCGAATGGTTTGACCTGCCAAACGTCGGGCGAGTCGAGCTTCTGCGGGTTCGCGGGCGAGTGTGATCCCACGCTCGGCGCCGACGCGACGTGCGAGGGTGATTCGGTCGTGGTCTGCAACGCTGGCCGGATCGACAAGGTCGACTGCAAGACGCTCGGGTTCACCGGCTGCAACGCCACGTGGGGCCGCTGCAGCCCGAGCATCTACGACCAGTTCCCCGCGCCCCAGCCCCCTCCCGAGCCCTGATCAGAGCCCCCCGTCCCGCAGCCACTCCCCGAATCGCTCGCCGATCATCAATGCCGTGACGTTCGTGTTCGTACTGACGATCGTCGGCATGATGCTCGCGTCCGCCACGACGAGGCCCGAGACGCCACGCACGTGGCCCCGTCCGTCGACGGCCGCCTCGGGATCCCCTTCCGGGCCCATCGGGACGGTGCCGGAAGGGTGATACCCGGAGCCGGAGCTCCATTCGATCCAGTGCGAGATTTCGGCTCGATTGCGGAGGACGCGATCGTTCGGCCAGAAAGGGACGACGAGGTCGCGCAGGGGTTTCGTGCGCGCGACCTGGCCGGCGAGCTCCATGGCCTCGACGGCGCAGGCGCGGTCGTCGGGGTGGGTGACCGTGTCGAGCTCGATGAGCGGTTTGGCGGAAGGATCGGCGCTCGTCCAGGTGATGCGGCCGTGGCCGCGGGGTTTGCCGACGCAGCAGGAGATGCCGACGAGCGGCATGTAATTGCCGGGCCAGGCGAAAAAGGAAAACGGCTGGAGCTGCATGTCGCTCGGGAAGGGGCTGCCCTCGGAGGTGTAACGCAGCACCGTTTGAATGAGCGGATGCTGGATGCTGGCGAATCCGTACGTTCGCGGGACGAAGAGCGCGAGGGAGCCCGGGTGATCGAAGAGGCGCGCGCCCACGGCCGGAAGGTCGGAGACGACGTCCACACCGAGCCGTTCGAGCAAGGCGCGTGGCCCGATCCCCGAACGAATGAGGATCCCCGGCGTGGCGATCGCTCCGGCCGAGAGGATGACCCGGTTCGTCGCGAGGACTTCGATTTTGCCGTCGGTTTCGACCTCGAGGCCCGTGACTTTGGCATTGTGGAAGAGGACGCGGCGCACACTGGTCCGCGGCCGGAGTTTGAGGTTTTCCCGGCGGCGGACGTCGTCGTCGAGGTAACAACGCGCGGCGCTCATGCGGACGCCGCCGATCTTGTTCATGGGCTGCGGGCCGACGCCGAACGGGTCGGGGTCGTTTTGATCGGGGCAGGCCGGGAAGCCGAGGGCGCGGCAGGCTTCCATGAAGGCGACCTGGAACGGCGAGAGCTCTTCGGTCGAGTGGCGCCGGATCGGAATGGGGCCGCCGCGGCCGTGCCAGCGATTCTGGACGTCTTGATCGTCCTCGAGGCGTTTCAGCGCGGGCAAGCACCCGTCAAAACTCCACTCGGGCAGGCCGAGCGCCGCCCATTCGTCGTAATCGTAGGGCTGGCCGCGGAGCGCGATGCAGGTGTTCACCGCGGAGGAGCCGCCGACGACCTTGCCGCGCGGGTACAGGAAGGGCTTGTGCCCGGGCATGGGCAGATAGGAAAAACCCCAGTCGTGGGCGGTCATCGAGTTGCGGGTGCCGTCCACGAGATCCGAGGGAAGCACCCCGCTCGGGGGATAGTCGGGCCCGGCCTCGACGAGCAGCACCTCACGATCCGCGCGTTCGGTCGCGCGGGCCGCGATGACCGCGCCGGACGAACCGGCGCCCACCACGATGGTCTCCGCTTGCATGGGCCCGAGCCTACCATTTTTCCGGAACGGTTCACGTCGCCCCGGACGCTCGGGTTCCGTGGCAAACGGTTTTACAGGAAGACCCGCTTTATCTCGGCGGCGAGGGGCTTTTCCGCCCAGCCAGAAGGCAAGTGCCCGAGGGCGACGCCGATCTTTCCGGCGGCGGAGGGGCGATCGGCGAGCGAGATGCCCGCGAGGGCCGCGGCGATCGGGGCCGGGAGGCCTTCGGGCGCAGGGTCGCCGTGGGGCATCGTGAGGAGCGCGAGGGCGAGGAGGGCGAGGAGGGCGAGGTGTTTGTCCTCGGAGGACAATCCCGCGAGCTTGCCGCGCAGGGTGACCGTGGTGCGGCGGAGCTCGGCCCGGAAGAGGCCCTCGCGGGCGGTATGGCCGCGGCCGACGAGGGCCGCGACGGCGGCGAGCGTGGCGCCGAGGTCGGCGTCGAAGAGGCCGTCGGCCTTTTGATGGAGGAGGAGCGCGCGGAGGCCTGCGTCGTCATCCGAGAGGCGCGGGGTCGGGGCCGGGGCGCGGAGCGGCGGCGGGGGTGCGACGACCTGGGCCACGCGGGTGCGCTCGTCGTGTTCATTGCCGCCGTCGAGCGGAGGCAATTTGCTGGCTTTCGCCGCAGGCGAGGGGGCAGGGACCCTGGGCGGCGGCTGCGGCGCGCCGGGCCGCGCAAGCGCGGGCGGCGGGACAAACCCACCGCCCGGCGGCGCGGCCATGGCAGGCGGCGGGGGCACGTAGACGTTCGAGCGGAACATGACGGCGTCTTCCTCGGCGGCGTTCGCGGGCATGGGCAGGGTGACCGGGACCTTTCCTTCGATCGTCACCTTGCGATCTTCCGGATTCACGCCGACGAGCGCGACCTTGCGGTTCACCAGGCCAAACGTGGTGCCGAGGCCTTCGAGCGTGTCGTCGTCGTCCGGATCGAATCGATACGTGAGCCGCTTGTTGCGAAGCAGCGCCCAGAGCGTGGCCGCGCCCTCGGCGCGCGCGTCCGCGGGCACGGTGAGCTCGAGGGCGACGCGCTCCTCCTCGCCGTCCGCGCGTTGTCCGAGGAGCACGAGGCGATCACCCGGCTCGATCTTGCCGCGGAACGCGAAGAGGACCGGCTCGGCGGCGAAGAGGTCGAGGGGGCTCGGGGGTTCGAGCATCTTCGGGCTCTTGCGCTCGCCGTCGCGCTCGACGAGCACACGAATGCCCGTCCAGAGGGGCGCGGTGATCGCATTCTTGAGCCGCACGAGCGCGCGTTCGAGGTCCTCGTTCGTCGCGACGGGCATGTACGTGCCGCCGCCGAGTTGCGCGAGCTCGGCGAGCATCGAATGCTGGACGGAGTCGCCGATGCCGAGCACGTGCAGGCGCGTGTCGATGAGCTTTTCCTTGGCGGTTTTGAGCACGTTCGCCGCGTTCGCCACGTCGCCGTCGGTCATGAAGACGACGATCCGCAGCCGGTACGTCTGGTCGGGCGGCGTGGGGTTCGGGAAGGCAACCGCGACGTCGGTGCCGAGCCGCGCCGAGAGCGCCGCGCGAATGGCCATGGACGCCTCGGTGCCGCCACGCGCCGTGATGCGGCCGATGAAATCGTCCGCGGCCTTCAGGTGTTCGTCGTCGAAGGGGACGGGCGAGACCGCGAGCGCTTCGAGGTTGTTGTCGAACGCGATGACGTTGAAGCGATCCTCGGGTCCGAGCGAGCGCAAGGCGCCGCGTACGGCGCGGATGGCCGATTGCATGGGCGCGCCGCCCATCGAGCCGGAGCGATCGACGAGGAAGAGCACGGAGCGCGGAATGACGGGGCCTTCGTCCGCGAACGCCGGCGGGACAATGCCGATCGCGGTCGAGGGGCCATTTTGATCGGGGCCGTCCGTCGCGTCGTGGCGGATCCACACGGCGGGTTTTTCGCCGCGCGGCCGGTTGATGAACTCGAGCTGCACATCGCGGTCGAGCGGGGCGTCGTGCACCTCGATGGTCCGCGCGCGCGGGCCGGCCTGCGAGATGCGCGTGGGGTGCGAGGTGCAGCGAAAGCTCGCGGGTTCGTCCGGGCCATCCTCGATCGTGACGTTGACGCGGGCCCGCGCCGCGAGCGTCGTCGGCCGGGGACGAGCGAGCGCGGCGACCTCGGTCTCCGTGACTTTCGCCGCGTCCTCCACGTACCGCGGCATGTACGTGAGCGGGACGATGAGGCGGTGGCCGTCGGCGATCGGCAAGAGCATCTGATCGACCGTGAGCGTGACTTCGACGTCCTCGCCGGGCTCGATCGGCGCGATTCGCAATCGCGCGAGGTCCTCGCCCTCGGATTCGCCGATCGCGGCCGATTGCCCGGCCTGCACGGCGCGCTCGTACTCGGCGCGCGCCCGCCCACGCGCGCGGATTTGGCCCTCGATCGTGCGGCTGCCGAGTTTGACGACGAGCTCGCGCAACGCGGCCATGGGCGGGAGCGGAAAGACGAGGTCGCCTTCCAGCGTGCGGCCGAGGTCGTTGTGGAACGTGACGACGAGGCGGGCCCGCGAGAGGAGGCTATCGACGTGGACGTCGGCGCGGGCAGCGCGCACGGAGAGGTAATCGCCCTCTTTCGCGTCGGAGAGGAGCACGCCGTTTTCGTTCGGGGCGGGCTTTTTCGGCTGCTTTCGTCGTTTTTGCGGTTTGCCCCAGGACGCCTTTCGCGGGTGGGTCCAGACCTCGGGCGCGGCCTCGATGCGCAGGCATGTGTCACAGATCTCGATCACGTCGCCGGGCGCGAGGTCGAGCGGCTTCTGGATCTGTTCGGCATTGACGAACGTGCCATTCGTCGAGCCGAGATCCTCGATGCGGATCGTGCCGTCCTGCCATTCGATCCGGGCATGCTTGCGCGAGGCGCCGTTCGATCCGATGAGGACGTCGCATTGCTGCCCGCGGCCGAGCAGGATGCTCGGCTTGTCGTACGCGTCGCGCGTCTCTTTCCCCCTGGCCCCCTCGACGACCACCGTGAACATGCCCGCCTCCTCACACACGCATTTCAGGATCGGTTCGCGGCGTCAAGGGTTGACGCGCAGAGCAAGGGCTTCCTAGCATGCTCGCAATGCTGGCCGAACGCCTCGGGACCGCTGAAAAAACGGGCAAGCTCGATCTGCGTGGCCTCGTGCTCGGACAGGTCCCGCCCGCGATCCGCGCGCTCCGGAACCTCGTCGAGCTCGATCTCGGGAGCAATGCCCTCGCGGAGGTGCCCGCGTGGCTCGGCGAGCTCACGTCGCTCGAAGTCCTCCGGCTCGAACGCAACGCCCTCGAAGATCTGCCCCGCAAGCTCGGGCGGCTCGACAAGCTGCGCGTCCTCGAGCTCAGCCACAACAAGCTCCCCGAGGTGCCCTCGTTCGTCGCGGATCTGCCGGCGCTCGCGTCGCTCGACCTCGCCCAGAACCGCATCGCGTCCGTGCCGCGGTGGCTCGCGGACCGGAAGGCGCTCCGGGCGCTCGCGCTCGGGAAGAACCCGCTCGAAGCGTTCCCCGAGCCGGTGCTCGCGCTCTCGGGCCTCGCGGAGCTCGGGCTGTCGGGGCTCGGGTTCGAGGCGCTGCCGGGGGATCTCGGCGCGCTTTCGGCGCTCCGGAAGCTCGACCTCGGGGACAACCGGCTCTCGGGGCTGCCCGCGTCGATCGGCAGGCTCGGCGCGCTCGCGGCGCTCGTGCTGCGCGGAAATCGGCTCACGGAGCTGCCGCCCATGCTTCCGGCCCTCCGGCTGCGCGCGCTCGATGTGTCGGGCAACCGCATCGGCACACTGCCGCTCGCAGGGCACGCGTGGGACGAGATGGAGGCGCTCGAGCTCGGCGACAACCCGCTCGTCGTGTTGCCCGAGGAGGTCGCGGCGTTCGGCGCGCTCGCGCGGCTCGACCTGCGAAACACGTGGCTCGAGAGCCTGCCCGATACGCTCGCGCGCCTCACCGGGCTCCGGACGTTGCTTCTCGCCGGATCACCCGTGGGGCTGCGCGACGGAAAACCCCCGGACGTGATCTTCACGCTGGAGGGGCTCGAGGAGCTCGATCTGTCGCTCACGGGGATCACGGTGCTGCCCGAGGCGCTCGCCTGGCTCTCGCGTCTCAAATTCTTGTGGCTGCAAGGAAATCCGCTCGCGAATATCCCGGCCGCGTTGCGGTCGATGTCGCACATCGAAGAGATCGACCTGACGGACACGCCGTTCGGCCGGACCGACGAGGTCGAGGCGCTGACGCTCGCGCTGCCGAGGACACGTGTAGTGTGCGTCGATTGGGCGGCGACGTACCGGTCGATGCTGGAGGATATCTACATCCTGCGGGATGATACGGGGCTCGACGATGTCGAGATCGCCAAGTGGGTGATCGCACGCGAGCGCGGGGGGCGTTTGCCGGCGGCAGGGCGGCTGCGGCCGGTGGACGAGGAGGTGCTCGAGCGGCTGCACGCGCTGGTGTTCGTGCAGGCGCCGCGGCGGCGCGTGACGACGCGGGGCGCGGTGGGGGTGCTGATCGAGCTCGTGGCGAAGGATCAGCTCGGCTGGCACGAGGTGCTGGAGCAGCTGCTCGACGGCGCGCAAGCGAGCGGCGGGACGAAGAGTCGTCGTAGCGGAGACACGGGTCGATGAAGGACGACGCGACGCGGATCGCGGAGCTCGAAGCAGAGGTCCGGGTGCTCCGCGCGCGCGTCGCGGAGCTCGAAGCAAAGGCCGCGGGAAGACCGGCTTCCGCCGAGGTGAGCTTCGACGAGGCGTTCATCGGGTCGCTCGGGCGGGCGACGATCGGCTGGAACCTCGAAGGGCTCGTGACGCGCTGGAGCGAGGAGGCAGCGCGGCTGCTCGGCTATTCGCGCCAGCAGGCGCTGGGGATGCTGATCACGGACCTGATGGGCACCCACAAGCGGACGCCGGAGGAGCTTCGGCAATGGGCCGATCGAATGATGTCGCAGCCGACGGCGACGATGCGGGCCCAGTACATGACGAGCGACGGGCGGGCCCTCCAGGTGCAATGGTCGCACACGGTGCTGTGCGATGCGGAGGGGCAGCCGACGGAGGTCTTGTCGGAGGTCGAGGACGTGACCGATCAGCAGGCGACGGAGCGCGCGCTGCGCGATAGCCAGCGGCTTTTGCTCGCGGTGCTCGACAACACGCCGAGCTACGTGTTCGTCAAGGACATGCAGGGGCGGTTCTTGCTCGTCAATCGGCAGGTCGAGGCGTACCTCGGGAAATCACGCGCCGAAATCGCGGGATTGACCGATTACGACATTTTTTCGCGCGACGTGGCCGCGTTTTTCCACCGGCAGGACGAGGAGGCGCTCCGGACGGGCCGCGCCATGCAGTACGAGCAGACCTTGCCCTCGCCGGACGGGCCGCTCTCGTACCTGGCGCTGAAGTTCCCCGTGCTCGACGCGCAGGCAAACCCGATGGCGATCGCGGTGATCTGCACGGACATCACGGAGCGCCGGCGCGCCGAGGAGGAGCAAGCCCTGCTGCGCGATCAGGTGATCGAGGCGCAGAAGGCCGCGCTGCGGGAGCTGTCGACGCCACTGATGCCGCTCGCCGAGGGGGTCGTGGCGCTGCCGCTCGTGGGGGCGATCGATGCGCAGCGGGCCGAGGAGATCATGGATACGCTGCTCGATGGCGTGAACCGGTACGGGGCGCATACGGCGATCCTCGACGTGACGGGGGTCCGGAACATGGACATCGACGTCGCGGGCGCGCTCGTGCGGGCGGCGCGCGCGGCCGAGCTGCTCGGGGCGCGCGTGGTGATCACGGGGATCCGCGGGGAGTTGGCGCAGACGCTCGTGCACCTCGGCGAGGGCTTCGGCGGCCTCACCACGCGCTCGACGCTGCGGGCGGGGATCGCCTGGGCGCTCAGGCGTTGAGGTCGGCGCGGTAGGGCTCGAGCGTGGCGCGGAAGGCGTCGGTCCAGGGCACGGGTCGGTGTGTCGTGGGATCGACGCGCACGACGGTGCGGGTGCCGCGGGCGAAGTCCTCGTCCTGATCGGTGGGCAGCACGCGAAAGCCGAACGTGAGGCTCGAACGCCCTAGTTTCTCGATCCAGACCCGGACGCGCACGTCGCGGACGCCGACGACGGGGCGGAGATATTCGATGTTGTTGGCGCGGACGAAGTGGAACTGATCGGGGTTCTTCTGGGCGTCGAGGACGCCGCCCCACCCGAGGTGCTTCCAGAAGGAGCCGATCGTGCGCTCGAAGAGGAGGAGATACCGAGCGTTGTGCAGGATCTGGAAGGCGTCGAGGTCGTCGAAGTAGACGCCCATGAGCGTCTCGTGAAAGCGGGTCATGGTGGCGGAGAATAGCAGCTAGCGGGAAGAGTCCACCGTTTGCACGGCCCACGCCTGCGTGGACGCCGCGCGGAGGGCGGCGACGCGGACGAGGAGCACGGCGCAGCCCGGGAGGTATACAGCCGAGACGCGCGCGCCGAGCGGGACGAGGACGATCGCGACGACACAAACGGCGACGCCAATCCACGCGAGGGCGACGCCGAGCGCGCGCAGGCGCTCGCGGGGGACGGCGGGCACGAGCGCGACGATCGCGAGGTAAGCCGCAAGGAAAAACGAGCGGTGCGCGAGCGCCGAGCCGAGGAGCGCCACGAGGAGCCCGGCCGATACGAGGAGCGGGAGCGGCGTTTCGGACGGCGGCGTGCGCGGAGGTGCAGGGGCCATAGTGGCGAACGCGGCGAGGTTCGACGCGGTACCATACCCGGTCGCATCGTGCCGGCATGCCAAGAAATTGTCTCCGCAATGCAAATCATGGTTCGTGTTTCGGACCACAAATAGGTCGTTCCGGACCAACGTCGATGCGAGCCCGGTTGACGCGAGGCGCGAGGGGACGGATGGCTGTGCCGATGCGGTTCTGGCTGGAGGGGCACACGCTCACGGAGGTCGTCCTCGAGGGGGAAGTGACGACGCTTTATCGCGGGTACCGGGACGTCGATGGAGCGCCGGTTCTCGTGGAGGCGCTGAACGAGGATTACCCGGTCGCGCGGGACGTGGCGCGGATCCGGCACGAATTCTTGGTGATGCGCGGGCTCGCGCTGCCCTGCGTGCCCGAGGCGCTCGGGCTTTCGCCATGTCGCAACGGCGTGGCGCTCGTGCTTTCGGACGCGGGCAAACGGCCGCTCGCCCCGCGGATGCGCACAGGGCGTCAAGATGTCGGCGCGGTGCTCCGGCTCGGCGTTTCGATCGCGCGCGCGCTCGACCGCGTGCACCTCGTGGGGCTCGTGCACAAGGACATCTGCCCCGCGAATATCCTGGTCGACGACGGGACGCTGGAGGTGGAGCTCGTCGGATTCGGCCACGCCTCGCGGCTGCCCCGGGAAGACGCGCGCATCGCGGCCGCCTCGGCGATCGAAGGGACGCTCGCGTACATGGCGCCGGAGCAAACGGGCCGGATGAACCGGGTCGTGGACCATCGCGCGGACCTCTATGCGCTCGGCGTGACGCTGTACGAGCTCGCGACCGGCGCGCTGCCCTTCGTGATGGAAGATCCGCTCGAGCTCGCGCACGCCCACATCGCACGCGCGCCCGTGCCGCCGCACGTGCTCGCGCCCGAGCTGCCGCGCGTGGTGTCGGACATCATCGTCAAGCTGCTGGCGAAATCGGCCGACGATCGCTACCAGCGCGCGCGGGGGCTCGAAGCAGACCTCGCCGCGTGCGCGTCCGCGTGGGAGGAGCACGGCCAGATCGAGCCGTTCCGGCTCGGCAAGCACGACCTCGGCGCAGAGCTCGTGCTGCCGCAAAGGCTCTACGGGCGGGAGCGGGAGCGGCAGCAGATGGCCCAGGCGTTCGAGCGCGCCGCGTCCGGGCGGCTCGGCGTGATCGTGCTGTCGGGTCCGGCGGGCGTGGGCAAATCGACGCTCGTGCGCGAGCTCGAGAGCGCGGCGGCGCTGCGCGGGGGGATCTTCGCGGAGGGCAGGGCCGACGCGGTCGGGAGCCGCGCGCCGTGTGGGCTGCTCTCGTCGGCGCTGCGGGACCTCGTGCGGCGGATCCTCGGCGGGCCGCCCGAAGACGCGCGGGCGTTCTTGCGGGAGCTCGCGCGGACGGTCGACGCGGGTTCGGCGGCGCTGTTCGCGATCGTCCCGGAGCTCGATGGAGCGCTCGGCGAGCGGGAGGCGCATCCGCCGATGTCGGCGGCGGCGTCGAGCGGGAAGCTCGCGGTGCTCGTGCGTGCGCTGCTCGATGCGGCGAGCCGGCAAGGTCCGCTCGTGCTGTTCCTCGACGACATCGGCGCGGCCGACGCGGACTCGATCTCCGTGGTGCGGGTCCTCTGCGCGGATCCTTCGGCGAAGCGGCTCTGCGTGGTGCTGTCGCGGCAAGAGAGCGCGCCGTCCGACGAGGCGCGGCTCCTTGATCTGCACGAGCTGCGGCAAACGGGCGTTTGCGTGACCGAGATCGCGCTCGGGCCGCTCGCGCCCTCGGACGTGCGCGCGCTGCTCGGCGATGCGCTCGGCGCGCCCGAGGATCGCGTCGCCGATCTCGCGGACGTGCTCGCGGCGGCGACGCACGGGAGCCCGTTCCTGTTGCGTGAGGCCCTGCGCGCGCTCCACGCCGAGGGGTTCGTGCGGTTCGATGCGGGCGCGGGCGCCTTTCGCTGGGACGTCGAGCTCGTGCGGAACCACCTCGGCGCCGAGGGCGCGCGGGATCTCGTCAGCGAGCGGATCGCCGCGCTGCCGGCGCGCTCGCAGCGAATCCTGGAGCTCGCCGCCTGTCTCGGGCCGAGCTTCGACCTCGACACGCTCGCGTGCGTGGCCGAGCGGGAGCCGGCCGCCGTCGCACAGGACCTCTGGCCCGCGCTCGAAGCGGGCCTCGTCCTGCCGCTCTCGTCCGATTATCGCTTCGCGCACGCCTCCGCGACGCCGCCGTCCCCGGGGGAGGCGTGGGAGGTGCCGTACGCATTCTCCCACGAGCGCGTGCACGAGGCCGTCTACGCGCGGATCCCCGATTCACGGCGGCAGGACGAGCACCTCCGGCTCGGCGAGATCTTGGCTTCCCGCGGGGAGCACGGCGAGCGCGACATGCTGGCGGCGGTGTACCAGCAGAACCGAGGGCTCGCGTCGATGCGCGACGCAGGGCAGCGGCGCGCCCTCGCCGAGCGGGATCTGCTCGCGGGCCGGAGGCTCCAGGCGATCGGCGCGCTCTCCGAGGCGATCGCTTGTTTCGAGGCGGGGCTTCTGGCCCTCGCCGGGGATGAGCCCCACGCGCTCTGGTTCGATCTGACCCGCGAGCTCTGCGCCTGCCTGGTCACGCGTGAGCCGAGCGGAGCCGCGGAGGCGCTCGTCGCGGCGCTCGCCCGCGGGGCGCGGTCGAAGCTCGAACGGATCGAGGCCGAGCGGCTGGAGGTCGCGCGCCAGACGGCCGCCGGCCACCCGATCGAGGCGCTCCACGTGGGCGCGCGGGACCTCGGGGAGCTCGCGTTCGTCGTGCCGGACAGCGAGGCCGAGCGGCGCGCGGCGCTCGGCCGGGAGGCGCAGGCGATCGAGGCGGAGCTCGCCGGCCGCGCGCCTGCCTCGCTCCTTTCGTTGCCCGTCGCGCGGAGCCCCGAGGCCGTGGCCACGATGGCGCTCCTCCTCGAACTGCTCGCGCCCGCGGGCGCCGTGAGCCGTTCGGCCACGGGGCTCGTCGCGGCCGCGCTGGTGCGCGCATCCATGGCGCACGGCAACACCGAGGCGTCGGCCGTCGGCTATGCGGCGTACGGCGCCGCGTTGTTCGTCCTTCCCGGGCTCTCCGAGGCCGGCCAGGCGTTCGGCGACCTCGCCCTCGCGCTCGCGGAGGACCTCGGCGAGGGGCCGCTCGCGTGCCGCGTCCATCTCACCGCCGGCTCGATCCTGCACGCGCGCAGGCCTCGGCGCCTCGCGCTCTTCCATTTCCACCGCGCCGTGGGCCAGGCCGCGGCCGTGGGCGACGTGCCCACGGCTTGCCGTGCAGCGGCGGAGGTGCTCGCCGCGCGCTTCGAGCTCGGCGACGACCTCGCCCGCGCCTGCGACGAAGCCGAGCGCAGCCTCTCCCTCGCGCGCCGCGCCCCGGGCGCCGAGGCCGCGGCCGATCCGGCCGCGCGTGTCACCTTGCAGGCCGTGCGCAGCTTGCTCGGGCGGACGAGTGCCCCCGCGAGCCTCGACGGCGACGACTTCGACGAGGCGAGCTTCTTCGGCACGGACGAGGGCGCCGTCGGCGCGCGGGCGCGCTTCTACGGGCACGCGCGCCGGGCGGAGCTGTTCCTCCTGCACGAGGACGCGGCGAGCGCGGCGCGCGAGGCGCTCGCAGCGGCGGAGGGCCTTACCGACGTCGAGGGCGAGTTCCTCGCGACGGACCTGCCCGTCTGGCTCGGGCTCGCGCTCCTCCTCGACACCACCGCGCTCCCGTCGGCGCGCGCGTCACGCCTCGCGCAGGTGGACGCGATCCTCGCCGAGCTCTCGACCCTCGCCGCGCGTTGCCCCGAGAACTACGAGCGCAAATGGCTCCTCGTCTCGGCCGAGCGCGCGCGCGCCGCGGGGGACGAGGCCCTGGCGCTCTCGCTCTACGAGAAGGCGATCCGCGCGGCGGCCGAGAGCGGCGTCTCGCGGGACGAGGCGCTCGCCAACGAGCTCGCCGCGCGTTTCCACCTCGAACGCCGCCGCGACACGGTCGCGCGGGCCTACATGGGCGAGGCCTACCAGGCCTACCTCCGCTGGGGCGCGATCACCAAGGTCGACATGCTCCGCGAGCGGTACGGCTTTCTCTTGCCGCGCCGCAGCGTCGGCCCCTCGGCTGCGCCTTTGCCGGGGCTCTCGGGCGAGTTCGACCTCGGCGCGGTCATGCGCGCGACCCGGGCCATCGCCGAGGAGATCGTCCTCGATGTCCTCCTCGATCGGGTGATGCGTGTCATCGTGGAGACCGCGGGCGCCCAGCGCGCCGTGCTCCTGCTCGATCGGGGCTCGGGCCTGCACGTCGAGGCGGCCATGACGATCGATCCCGACCGCGTGCTCGTCGGCATCGACGCCGCGCGCGCGGCCGGCGAGGAGCTTCCGCGTGCGCTCGTGGACGAGGTCGCGGCGACCCGTGCGCCCGTGGTGCTCGGCGGCTCCCGCGGGTTCGATCGGTTCTCCAAGGATCCGTACCTCGCTGAAAGGCGGCCGCGCTCGCTCCTCTGCCTCGCCATGGCCCACCGCGGCCGCCTTTCGGGCGTGCTCTACCTGGAGAACCGCGCGGCGGCCGACGTCTTCAGCGAGGCGCGCATCGCGGTCGCCTCCTTCCTCTCCTCGCAGGCCGCGATCGCCGTGGAGAACGCGCTGCTCGTGGCGAGCATCCAGCGCATGCACGAGGCGCAGCGGCTCGCGAACGAGCGCCTCGAGCACGAGGTCCGGGCGCGCACCGCGGAGCTCGAACGCGAGCTCCTCGAGCGCGAGCGCGCCGAGCGCGAAAAAGAGGCGATCCACGACGCGATGCTGACGGCGCAAGAGGAGCGGTTGCGCGAGCTCTCGGCGCCGATTCTCCCCATCGCGGACGGGATCGTCGTGATGCCCCTCATCGGCGTGCTCGACGAGCGCCGCGCCGACGAGATCCTCGCGGCGGCGCTCGCGGGTGTCTCGTCGAGCGGCGCGCGCGTCTTGATCCTCGACATCACGGGGGTGCGGGGGGCCTCGGCGAGCGTCGCGTCCGCGCTCGTCGCTGCGGCCTCGGCCGTGGGCCTGCTCGGGGCCGAGGTCGTCATCTCCGGCATTCGCGCCGCGGTGGCGCGGACGCTCGTCGACCTCGGCCATCCGATGCAGGGCATCGCCACCCGGGCGACCTTGAAGGGCGCGGTCGCCTGGGCGCTCGCGCGGACCCAGCGATAGGGTTGTCTCGACAGACGAACGCGTCCCGATCAGCGGAACCCGCGCATCCCGACCAGCATGCGCCCGCTCACGGCCGACGCCGCGATCAGGATGCCGCCGCCGAGCCCGAGCAGCGCCACGAGCAGCAGCGTGTACGGCTGGATGCCGAGTAGCGCGAGAATGCCGAGGATCGCGGCGCCGATGCCCACGAGCGCTTGCACGCCGGCCGCGCCTTGCACCGCGTCACGCGCCATGCGCACGCGCCGGTCGTAGGGGAATGCCTCGCCGAGCTGGTTCACGGCGCTCGTCGCGCCGGTCGAGAGCAAGAGCCCGCCGCCGAAGGCCACGACGGACACGGCTGACAGCGTCAGCGGCGCGATGCCGAGCAGGATGAGAACGCCCATCACGACGCCTGCGGCGCCCACGAGGAACTCCACGCCCACGCCTCCGCCGAACTCCACCTCGTCCACGCGTTGCCCGCTCACGCGCGAGGCGAACTGCGTGTACCGCGAGGCCAGCGCGCCGCCTGCGAACAGGAGCGCGGCGCCGATCGAGATGATGGCGATGGCGATCATCGTTTGCCGGGCGATCCCCGCCAGACCGAGGACCGAGAGCACGACGGCGGCGACGCCGCCGAGGGCCTCCACGAGCGAGCCGGCCGTCACGACCTGCATCGAACGCTCGCGCTCCTGCCGGTCGAACTCGGGCGGCCGGGTGCCCGTCGTATTGCCGAGATTGTCCATGGTTACTACCCTCGCCTTTGGTTGGCCGAGCCTGGGCGCTGCGCGAAAGGGCGCAGCGGCGTGTGAGATCGGCCTGGCACGCCGGTTCGTGCTCGCATGCGCCGTGCCGAAAGGGTTCGTCCGGACGGGCGGGCGGGCGCTCGTCCACGCTCGCCGCCCTCCGGCCGCGCTCGGGCTGCCTGCGCGCGTGATCCCTTCTCATGCGGCCGCCCCGGACCGAGTCCTGGCGAGAAATTCGTTCGCCGTTCTTGACAGGGTCTCAGTTTAGACTCAGTCTAACCCCCGTGAGGCCGACGAAGCCGACCAAGCCGACGACGGCGAGCAGCGTGCTTTCCGAGGCGGAGCTCCTCGAACGGCACGGTGTTCTGCCCTCGGCGCAGCGCTTGGCCATCGCGCAGTACGTCCTGCGTACCGACGAGCATCCGTCGGCCGACCAGGTCTTTGCGAAGGTCAAGCGGGCGCTGCCGATGGTGTCGCGGGCGACGGTCTACAACACCTTGAACCTCTTCGTGGACAGGGGCCTGCTCAGGGCCCACGTCCTCGCGGAGGGCAAGGTGGTGTTCGATCCGAACCTCGCGCCGCACCATCATTTCATCGACGAGGAGACGGGCGCCATTCACGACGTCCCGTGGAGCGCGCTCGCCGTGTCGAACGTGGACGCGCTCGAAGGCTTCGACGTGCACGAATACCAGGTCGTCTTGCGCGGCAAGCTCAAGAAGGCCCGCTCCACCTGACGCCCTCGCGCGTCCGAGGCGTGGCCGCTTTTTTGCGCCAAGCGTTTAGACGAGGTCCAGAGCTGGACGTAGTACAAAACGGATTCTGAAGTCGAGAGAGATTTCCCAGGAGGAAGACATGCTGACGGTTTCCCAGAAGATTCCCGCGTTCAACCTCAAGGCCGTCGTGAGCCTCGAGCAGGGCAAGGAGTTCCACGACATCAAGAGCGAGAACTTCCTTGGCAAGTGGCTCGTGCTGTTCTTCTGGCCGATGGACTTCACGTTCATCTGCCCGACCGAAATCGCTGGTTTCGGCAAGCGTTATCGCGACTTCAAGGATCGCGATTGCGAGGTCCTCGGCCTCAGCACCGACACGGAATACGTGCACCTCGCCTGGCGCAAGCAGCATCAGGATCTGCGCGATCTGCCGTTCCCGATGGTCGCCGACACGAAGCGCGAGCTCTCGCAGGCTCTCGGCGTCCTGCACCCGCAGGAGGGCGTGGCGCTCCGCGCGACGTTCATCGTCGACCCGCAGGGCATCATCCGGCACGTCGGCGTGAACGACCTCTCCGTTGGCCGCAGCGTCGACGAGGTGCTCCGTGTCCTCGACGCGCTCCAGACCGACGAGCTTTGCCCCTGCAACTGGGTGAAGGGCCAGCCGACGCTGGAGGCGGGTTGACGCCATGAGCGCGCTCGAGGCCATCCGCGCGAAGCTGCCCGACGCTGCGCGTGACACGAAGCTGAACCTGCAGAGCGTGCTGGAGGGCGATTCCTCGCTCACCCGGGCGCAGCGGCTCGGGATCGCCATCGCGACGGCGGCGAACGCGCGTAGTTTGCCGCTCCGCGAGGCGTTCCTCGAGCAGGCGCGGGCGGAGCTCGAGAACGCCGAAGCCGTCATCGACGACGCCTATGCGGTGGCGACCCTGATGGCGATGAACAACGTGTATTACCGGTTCCGGCACATGATCGGAAAGGAAACGTATTCGCAGCGCTCGCCGAAGCTCCGCATGAACCGCATCGCCCAGCCGAAGACCTCGAAGGTCGATTTCGAGCTCATGAGCCTCGCCGTGAGCGCCATGAACGGCTGTGAGGCGTGCGTGAAGTCGCACGAGCAGGCCGTCCTCGCCGCAGGGCTCGGCGAGGACCAGGTGCACGACGCGGTGCGAATCGCGGCGACGATCCAGGCGGCGACGGTCGCGCTGGAGATCACCGCCGGGGCGGTTTAACCTCCCAAACCCTCGGACCCGGCGCCTCGCCGCGCTTGCCCCCCTGCGCGGCGAGGCGCCGGGTTCCCGAAGGACAAACTGTCACCCATTCCGATAGGAGCTTCTCATGTACGCGAGCTCGAGCCATCTGCCCGAATCCTCCCGCGTGGCCATCGTCAAGACCCTGAACGAGCGCCTCGCCGACGGCCTCGATTTGCACAGCCAGATCAAGGTCGCGCACTGGAACGTCAAGGGCCCGCATTTCGCCGCGCTGCATCCGCTCTTCGAGACGTTCGCGACCGAGCTTGCGGCCTTCAACGACGAGATCGCCGAGCGCGCCGTCACGCTCGGAGGGCTCGCGGCCGGCACGGCGCGCCACGTCGCGGCGTCCTCGCGGGTGCCCGAGTATCCGCAGGAGACCACGCGCGGACTCGACCACGTCCGCCTCCTCGCCGAGCGCTTCGGCGTTTACATCCAGGGCCTGCACGCCTCGCGCGCGATCTCCGACGAGCACCGCGACGCCGACACGTCCGACCTGCTCACGAACATCATCACGACGTTCGACAAACACACCTGGTTCCTGCTCGCGAGCCTGGAAGGCTGAGCACAAAAGGAACCCGGAGCTCCGTCCTTTCCCGTCCGAAATCGCCCCAAATCACCCTGTTCTGAGCATAGGACATATTCTGTCCTTGCGCAGTGCGCGAATGCGTTGACGCGGAGCGTCTCCCATTCGATGCTTCATGCATGAGCCCGTCGGGAAGGAAGACGCTCCTCGTCCTCGTCACCCTGCTTGTCGCGCCCGCGATCGCGGGCTGCGGTATGGCATCGACGATCGAGACGAACACGCGCGCCATCCAGGAAACCACGAAAACCATGAACGACACCGCCGGTGTTCTCGAGCGGTCGAATTCGAACATGGAGCGAATGGCCGGAGAGCTCGACGCGCTCGGCACGCCCATGGAGCGGCTCTCGGGGCTCGAAGCGCCGATGAAGGATCTTGCGGCCCTCGGCCCGGTGATGGACCGGCTCGGCGCCGGCATGGCGCGCCTCGAAGCGCAGATGGGCACCATGGAAAAGGGCCTCGCGCGGCTCGAAAAGCCCATGGAGGACGTGGCTTTGCTGCGTGAGCCGATGAAAGAGGTCGCAGCGCTCGACGCCGTGATGGGCAAGGTCGCGCGGCTCGACGAGCCGATGAGCAACGTCGCGGCGCTGCGCGGGCCGATGGAGGACGTGGCGACGCTGCGCGGATCCATGGAAACCATGGCGAATTTCGCGCGCGGTGATGCGGGTATGAAGACCGCGGGGTATGCGTTCGGGGCGCTCGCGGCGTGGGCCGGCGCGACGTTCCTCGGCGTCTACCTCGGCTTTTTGGCCGGCATGCGGCGCCTCCGCACGCCACGTCGTTCGGGGCGGAAGCCGCGGGCGCGGCGCAGCCCGGTCGTCGTCCCGATCAGCCGAGGCGGAGCCAAGGCGCTCGGAGGCAAGCCCGCACGCGGGCGGAAGGAGACGCGCGAGGAGGAAGACGAGCACGGGCCCGCGAGCGGCGTGCGGCAGACGTTCAGCTCGCTCCACGAACAGTGGGGCAGCCACGGGCCCACAGGTGCGCCGTAGTGCACGAGATCCTGCGCACGAAAACAAGCCCTTGCCCGCGTGCGCCGAACCTCGTATGACCCGGCGAGGGCCTTGAGCGGCCCGCCAGGGAACACGAGCGATGAAGCGAGAGAAGCGATTGACGAAGCGCGAGCGCAAGGCCCTTGCGCCCGCGCGCCCCGCGGCCCCCGCGCACGTGCATCACATCCATTGCATTGCGTGCGGCCGTCACCTCGAGCCCGAAGAACTGCAGACGGGCGAGGCGGTGATGCTGCGTTGCCTGCACGGCTCGACGTTCCCCTCGTGCAGCGGCTGCCGCGCGCGCTCGACGGAGCTTCTGGCCGAGCACGACCGGACGGGCCAGTCGGTCCGGACCGCGTCGGCCTGGCACTGAGGGCGAGGAGCGGGGGGGTTTTCGTGGTGGGGAGCGCGGATCGATTCACGCTCGCCGAGCGCGTCGGTATCGGCGCGACGGCGGAGGTCATTCGGGGCTTCGATCAGGAGCGCCGCGTGCCCGTGGCGATCAAGCGCTTGCACGAGCACCTCTCGGTCGATCCGCTCACGCGGGATCGATTCGAGCGCGAGGCGCGGCTCTCGGCGCGGATCACGAGCGAGCATGTCGTCGGCTATGTTGCCTCCGGCATCGACGCGGACGACCGCCCCTACCTCGTGCTCGAATGGCTCGAAGGCGAGGACCTCGCGCACCGCATCCGCACCTCGGGCGCGCAGTGCGGCACGGCCGAGGCCCTCACGATCGCGCGCCAGGCGGCGCTCGGGCTCTTGGCGCTGCACGAGGCGGGCATCGTCCATCGCGACGTCAAACCGGGCAACCTCTTCCTCGCCCTGCCGCCCGACGGCGGGCCTTTTGTGGTCAAACTTCTCGACCTCGGCGTCGCGCACGACAGCGCCTCCGAGAACGTCGACGGGGTCGCGCTCGGCACGCCGTTTTACATGTCCCCCGAGCAGGCCCGGGGCGACACCGAGATCGGCCCTCGCTCGGACCTCTTTTCCCTCGGCGTCCTCCTCTTCGAGCTCCTTTCCGGCAAAAGACCTTTCGCGGGGGACGATGCCTTCTCCGTCCTCGCCAAGATCGTCCTCCAGGCGCCGCCGCGTTTGTCGAACGCCTGGCCCGAGGCGCCGCCGGTGCTCGACGCCCTCGTCGCGCGGGCGCTCGCGCGCGACCCCGAAGCACGATTCTCCTCGGCCCGCGAGATGGCCGACGCGATCGAGGCCGCCCGGCGCGTGGTCCTCGAAGGCGCGGCGCCGCCGGAGGATATCGCGCTCCCGCCGGCCCTCGTCCCGAGCGACGATCACCTCGTGGGCGTCATCTTCGGCCGATTGCCCCTTTCGAGCAACGTGGGCCGGACACGTGCCCTTTTCCAGCGTGTCGCCGAACAGCAGGGCGGGGTGGTCATTCCATTGCTCGGTCGTGGTGTGGCTGCCATTTTCGCTGGAGAATGTGCCGACGGCCTCCTGCGCGCGGCGGATGCGGCGCTCGACCTGGTAAAACAAATGACCGGTGTCCGATTGTCGCTCGTGACCGGCGGGGCCTTGCCGTCCGGGGCGGGTTTATCGGCGTCCGTGATCGAGCGTGGAACACGCGCGCTCGAGCGGCCGCGTGCCGACGTGAACGAGCCGCCCGTGCGTATCGACGACGCGACGGCGCAGCTTCTCGAAGAGCAATATGCGGTCGAGGGGGCGCCCGGATCCTTGTCGATTCGTGGCACGCGTGGGCGGTAGCACCCCGAATACGCGATTGTATTTGCCCTCGTCGACGCGCCCGGGATAAAGTCCGCTCCGCTTCGAACGGATCGACGAGCGCCATGGTTTCCCGTTGGGGGGGCGGCGCGCGAAGGGAGATCTACGATGAACGGATTGTGGAAGAAGGGCGCCGTGGCCCTCGTGCTGGGCGGGTTGCTCGGCGTGACGGGGATGGCGTCCGCGGATGTGGCGCCGGACCCGAGGCCGGTCCCGGTCGTGGACAAGGGCAAGGGCCCGGAGAAGGCGCAGGCGGGCAAGGGGCCTGAGGGCAAAGGGCCCGAGGACAAGGGCAAGCCCGAGGACAAGGGCAAGCCCGACGACAAGGACAAGGCCGACAAGGACAAGGATGCGGGCGCCGACGCGGCCGCGGCTCCGGCCGAGTCCGAGGCGGACCAGAAGGCCCGGGAAGAGAAGCGCAAGGCCAAGAAGGAAGCGCGCAAGACGAAGTCCAAGGAGGAGCGCGACGCGCTCAAGAAGAAGGTCTCGGCCGCGCTGAAGGGCCAGCCGATGGCCGTGGCCATGAAGCAGGAGCTCGAGCGGCATGCGCGCCGCCTCGCGCGCCTCGAGCGCGTGAAGGACCTCGCCGAGGAGGCGAAGGACACCGAGGCGACCGAGCGCGTGCAGAAGCTCCTCGACAAGGAGAACGCGCGCCACGAGAAGTGGATGTCGAACTACGACGCGAAGGGGACGGGCGCGAAGGGCGTGGACGGAAAGCCCGCGGAGAAGGCAGGTGAGAAATGAATCGCTCGATCGTGCTCGCGCTTTGCGCGCTCTCGGCGCTCGTCGTCGCCTGTGAAGAGCCGAAGTCCCAGACCGGCGGGACGACGGGCGCCGCCCAGGCCCCGGCCCCGGTGGTCCTCGACGACAAGGACATCCCGACCGCGGCTGATTACGACGATCAGGCCGAGAAGGACATCTCCGCCACGAACTACAAGAACGAGCTCGACACGCTCGAGAAGGAAATCACGTCCCAGGATTGAGCCAGGGGCGGAGAGCCGTGCAGGCGAGGGGCCGGGAGACCGGCCCCTTTTTCATTTCAGTTCGTCCCGCAATAACGAAGGTGGCAGACCGGCGTCAGCGGCAGGTAGAACACGTAAAACCCGCCGCAATGCGCGATCTGGATCGCGGACGACCAGCTGCAATTGTTGCCCGACCAGTTGAAACACACCGTCGCGTTCACGACATCGCCCTGCTGGGCCGGGTAGGAACCCTGGACCCATCCGGGCGCGTCGGTGCCGCAGGCGTAGTCGGGCGGCGGGAACGTCGGCATCTGCGTGCCCGCGGCGCCCATGAACCGGTACCAGCCCTCCCCGATCACCTCGCTGTCGCAGACCTCGACCCCGCCGTCGCCGTCGTTGAAATTGACGTTGCGGTCCGCCTCGCTCAGCGTCGCGTAGCTCATGCATTGCGGCAGGAGGTTGTCCTTCGTGCAGCCGGGCCCGCAGCCGTCGCCGCCGACGAGGTTGCCGTCGTCGCACTCCTCCACGCCGGACCGGACGAACCCGTCGCCGCAGATCGCGTTCTTGCACGCGACGCACCCGTCGGTGTTCGACAGGTTCATGTCGTCGCATTCCTCGACGCCCACCTGGACGAACCCGTCGCCACACGTCGCCACGTTGCAGCCTTGCAGGCAGCCGTCCGTGTCGTCCGTGTTCCCGTCATCGCAGGCTTCGATCCCCGCGAGCACGAATCCATCCCCGCAGGTCGCGGTCTTGCAAGCCGACGTGCAGACGTCGGTGTCGTCCTGGTTGCCGTCGTCGCAATCCTCGCCTTCCTGGATCGTGTTGTCGCCGCAGGTCGACAGCTTGCAGGCATTCGTGCAGCCGTCGTCGTTCACCATGTTGCCGTCGTCGCAGCCCTCGACGCCTTCCCAGACGAACCCGTCGCCGCATTTGGCCGTCTTGCAGGTCGAGAGACAACCGTCGGTCTCGATGTCGTTGCCGTCGTCGCATTCCTCGCCGGTCTGATACACGCCGTTCCCGCAAGGCGACGGCACCCCGCCGCCCTCGCCGCCCTCGCCTCCCTCGCCGCCCTCGCCTCCTCCTTTCACCGGATCGGGCGCGTTGACGAAGGAGCAGGCGGCGAAGAGCGTGAGGGCGAGGAAAATCCCAGCGTGGCGAAAGGCGGTCATGGCATCTCCCGGACAAACTCGGCCAAGCAAGCGCCATGTTCGTCCGGAACGCCGGCAACGTCAAGCGCGGCCGGCCCCGATTTCGGGCGCGTCAATCGCGCAGCGGTAGATCGATCCCATCACCGTCCTCGGCCACCATCACCGGTGTCCGCTCTCCGAGCTCCTCGCGCGCCTGGCCGAGCAGAATGTCCGGATCTCGATCGTATCGCGTCGACAGGTGCGTGAGCACGAGCCGCTGGGCGCCCGCGTCGCGCGCCACGATCGCCGCCTCCCGCGCGGTCGCGTGCCGCGTCTCCCGCGCGCGCGCCTGCTCCTGATCGCCGAACGTCGCCTCGTGCACCAGCACGTCCGCGCCCTCCGCTGCCCGCATCGTGCCCTCGCAGGGCCGCGTATCGCCGGAAATCACGATCCGCCGGCCGTGCCGCGGGGGCCCCATCACCTCGCGGGGCGCGATCGTGCGCCCGCCCGGCAGCCGTACCACCTCGCCGCGCTGGAGTTTGCCGAAGAGCGGACCCTCGGGCACGCCGGCCGCGCGCGCCGCCGCCGGATCGAACCGACCCGGCCGCGGATCCTCGATGAGCACGTACCCGATCGACGCAATGCGGTGGTCCGTCGCGAACGCCTCGATGCGATATCCGTCTCCGCGGAACACCACGTCGCCGGGCTCGGCTTCGGCGATCGTCACGGGCAGGGGCGCGTCCTCGGCGCCGAGGCGGATCACCTTGGGCAGGAACGTCGCGGCCGTGCGTGGGCCGACGAGCGCGAGCGGCTCGGTGCGGCCGAGCATGCCGAGCGTGCGCAAAAAGCCGATGATGCCGAGGTAATGGTCGGCGTGGAAATGCGTGAAGAACACGGCGTCGAGCGCGAAGCCCGTGCCGAAGCGGATCATCTGCCGCTGCGTGCCCTCGCCGCAGTCGAAGAGGAAGCTCTGGCCCTCGCGCTTGACGAAGAGACCGGACAGGTTCCGGTGCGCGGTCGGGGCCGCGGCGGACGTGCCGAGGAAGGTGAGGCGTAGGCTCGACATGGGAGGGGAGAGGGGACGTTTTCTTCGGACCGGCCGGACGAACGTACCACGCGCGCGGGCCCCTGCCATCCCGCGCTTTCGATCACGGTGTGGACGTGATTCGGTCCGGGTCGCCGAGGAACTCGAAGTGCATCGTGTCCTCGAGCTTGTCGTGCCCGAGCCAGTAGAAGCCGTATCGCTCGAACGTCTCGATCCAGCACCGCGGCAGCTCCGCGCGCTCGTAGGCGGTCGCGCCGTGCTTGCGGCATGCCGGGTGATCGGGGAACGGCTCGACGCAGCGGCAGCAGGGGTTGCGCTCGGGATCGATGTCGATCGCGATCCCATAGAGGTGGTTCGAGACCTCGCCGTTGTGGAACGTGTTCTTGCCGCGCACGCCGAGCAGGCGCTTCGGCTCGTAGGGCGTATCGCCGCAGCGCTCCGCGATCGCTTGCTCCACGCAGCGCAGGGCGGGCACGATCCTTCGGTTCACCTGCACGGGCAGGCCGAGGAAGCGCGCTTGCTCGATGTAGTCGCCGACCGCGTGCTCGTTCCATTCGAGCGGCACCGCGCCCGAGGACCTTCCATATCGCTCGGTCCGGAACCGGAGCGCCCGCGTTTGCATGTCGATGCGGGCTTTGCGCTCCTCGGGGGACAAGCCGTCCTGGATCGCGTAGTTCCCGCGCACCAGGAACGGCAGCGGTTTTTGCTGGTTGCAGGCGATCCCTTCGAGCGGCACGGCGGGCGCGCTCGACGCGTGCGCCGCCGCCGCGACAGCAAGCGCAAAGACGAGCCCGAGCCCCACATGCCCGGGAAGGGCGCGACGCAGGGCACGGCGGTCGTCGCGTGGGTCGATCACGGCGATGCGAGAATACCAGAAAGAAAAAACGAGCGAGCTCCGCGCGCCGCCCACTTCGGACATATCCTGTCCGATTCGACGCCGCGTGGACGGGGTCGGCTTGCCCTGGTATCCAGTCGTGGCGCATGATTCGGCTCGAGCTCGCCGGCGTTCACTCGCTCCTTCTGTCGCCGCTCTGCGCGCGCTGCCCGCACGGGCGGGCCGGCTGCTGCGAGGCCCCGCCGGCCGTGGCCTGGGCCGACATCGGGCGGATCGTATCGCTCGGCGGCCGTGATTTTTTGCTTGCCGAGATCCACGAAGGCCGCCTCCTCCCGCAAACGCGTGGCCTCTCCATTCGACGGGCTCCGCCGAGCGAGCCCTTCCCCGAGCGTTGTGGCTACCTCGGCCCGACTGGTTGCGTCCTTCCGCCCGATCGAAGGAGCGCCACCTGCAACTATTACCTTTGCGAGGAAGCCTTCTCCGCGGCGGAAAACGAGGGAGATCCGCGCGTGCCGCGAGGCCGCAAGATGCACGATCGCTTGACCGCGCTCTTCGGCCGTTGGGACCTCGAGCTCGCCGAGGCGATCGGCGCGCGATATCCGGACGGCGCGCCCTGGGACGCCGAATTCCTCGATTGGCTCGGCGCCGAGCTCCGCGCGCTCGTGCGCAAAGCGCGGGTGTAGGGCAGGGACGATCACGCACGTAGGTGATCGTCCGAGCAGGATTTCTCCGTCCCACGGCCGCAAGCGCGGATCTCCGGAGGATGCTATCCCTCGGCCGCCGTGAGCCAATCGCCCGTCGAGTTCCCCGAAGAGCTGCCCATCTCTGCGCGCGTGCGCGACATCGCGCAGGCGATGCACGAACACCCCGTCGTCATCATCGCGGGCGAGACCGGCTCTGGCAAGACCACGCAGCTCCCGAAGGTCGCGCTTGCCATGGGCCGCGGCCTCCATGCGCGCATCGGCGTCACGCAGCCCCGCCGCATCGCTGCGACGAGCGTCGCGGCCCGCGTCGCCAAGGAGCTCGGCGTCGACCTCGGCAAGGAGGTCGGCTACAAGATTCGATTCGCCGACCGGACGAGCCCGTCGACGTACGTCCGATTCATGACGGACGGCATCCTCCTCGCCGAGATCCAGGGCGACCCGCTCCTCCGCGCCTACGACACGCTCATCGTCGACGAGGCGCACGAGCGCACGCTCAACATCGATTTCCTCCTCGGCTACCTCAAGCGAATCCTGCCTCGGCGAAAGGACCTGCGCGTCGTCGTCAGCTCCGCGACGCTCGAAACCGAGCGATTCTCGGCCTTCTTCGACGGCGCGCCCGTCATTCAGGTCTCGGGCCGCACGCACCCGGTCGAGGTCATCCACCGGCCGCCGCGCAAAGAAGAGACCGAGCTCGCCGAGACGATCGGCAATACCATCGAGGAGATCACCGAGCTCGACCCTCGCGAGGACATCCTCGTCTTTTTGCCCGGCGAGCGCGAAATCCACGAGACCATGGACGAGCTGCATTCGCACGGCCTGCCGCACACCGTGGTCCTTCCGCTCTACGGCCGCCTCCCGCAATCCGAGCAGCAACGCGTCTTTGCCCCCTTGCCGCAGCGGCGCATCGTCCTCGCCACGAACGTCGCCGAGACCTCGCTCACGATTCCGGGCATCGTCTACGTCATCGACGCCGGCCTCGCCCGCGTCAATCGTTACCACGCGCGCTCGGGCGTCACGACGCTCCAGATCGAGCCGATCTCCCGCGCCAGCGCCGAGCAACGCAAGGGCCGCGCGGGCCGCATCCGCAGCGGCGTCTGTTTCCGACTCTACGAAGAGCGCGACTTCGAGACGCGCCCGGCCTACACCGACCCCGAGGTTTTACGGGTCGGCCTCGCGGGCGCCATCTTGCAGATGAAATCGCTGGGGATCGGCGACATTCGTGATTTCCCCTTCCTCGACCCGCCCCCGCGCCGCGCCGTCGACGAGGGATATCGGGTCCTCGAAGAGCTCGGGGCGATCGACGACGCAGGCGAGCTCACGGACATCGGCAAAAAGCTCGCGCGCCTCCCCCTCGATCCGCGGCTCGGCCGCATGGTCCTCGGCGGCGAGGCGGAGGGCGCGCTGCGCGAGGTCCTCGTCGTGGCCTCGGCGCTCGGCATCCAGGACCCGCGCGAGCGCCCGCTCTCCGCGCAGAAGCAGGCGGACGAGGCGCACCGCAAATTCCGCGACGAACAGAGCGACTTCGCCGGTCTGATCAAGCTCTGGCACGCCTACAAGCAAGCCGAGGCGCGGCTCTCGAAGAACCAGCTCCGCAAGTGGTGCCGCGACAACTTCCTCTCGCACCTCCGCATGCGCGAGTGGAGCGACATCCACCAGCAGATCTCGCAGATCGTGCGGGAGATGGGCTTCCGGGTCGAGGGCACGCAGGGCGACGGCGGCGACGGCGTGCACCGCGCGATCGTCCCGGCCCTGCTCAGCAAGATCGGCATGTGGAGCCAGGAGGCGAAGGCGTATGTCGGGGCCCGACAAACCCGCTTCCAGCTCCACCCGTCGAGTGGCCTCTCGAAAAAGCCGCCCGCGTGGATCATGGCGGCCGAGCTCGTCGAGACCTCGCAGCTCTTCGGTCGCACCGCGGCGCGTGTCGATCCCGGCTGGCTCGAAGAGGCGGGCGGCTCGCTTTGCCGCAAGCACCACAGCGACCCGCACTGGGAGGAAAAACCCGCGCAGGTCATGGCCCGCGAGCAGGTCTCTCTTTACGGCCTGCCGATCGTACGAGACCGAAAGGTTCATTACGGCCCGCTCGACCCTGCGGCTTCGCGGAAGATCTTCATCACGCACGCGCTCGTCCGGCAGGAATACGCGACCAAGGCGCGCTTCATGGAGCACAACAAAAAGCTCTTCGACGAGGTGAAGCGGCTCCGGGACAAGGCGCGCAAGAGCGACATGCTCGCCGACGACCACGCCCTCTCCCTCTTCTTCGAGGAGCGCATCCCCGAGGGCATCTACAGCGGCAAGACGTTCGAGGCCTGGCGCAAGGAGGCTGAGGAGAAGAACCCGCGCCTGCTCGAGCTCTCGCTCGCGGACGTCCTCCAGGGCGAAGCGGACGAGCTCACGCCCGAGCGATTCCCGGACACCCTCTCGCTGTACGGCACCAAATTGCCGCTCACGTACCGCTTCGATCCGGGCGAGGACGACGACGGCGTCACGATCTCCTTGCCCCTCGCGCTCCTCCCGCAGGCGGATCCGGCCGTGTTCGAATGGACCATTCCGGGCTGGCACGCCGAAAAAATCGAATGGCTGCTCGACGCGATGCCCAAGGCCGTCCGCAAATCGGTCGGCGGCGTGAAGGAGCTCGCGGCCGAGCTCGCGCGGCGGCACCGCCCCTTCGAGGGCCCGATGCTCGAAGCCCTCGCCCGCTCGATCCAGGAGCGTACGGGCGTCCGCGTCCCGATGGATGCGCTCCGCCCGGACGAGCTCCCGCCCTTCTTGCGATTCTATTTCCGCGTCCTCGACGAGGAGGGCCGCGTCGTCGGCGAAGGGCGCGACCTCGCGGCGCTCAAGGAGCGATTCGCGAAACGCGCGCGTGATGCCTGGGCCGGCGCGTCGAAGGCGACCCTCGAACGCGAGGGCCTCACCTCGTGGAGCTTCGAGACCTTGCCCGAAGAGGTGCGCATCGAGGTCGCGGGCCGAAAGCTCGCGGGGTATCCCGCGCTCGTCGACACGGAGATGTCGGTGGCCCTGCGCGTGCTCGCCTCGCGCGAGGCGGCGGACGAGGCCACGCGCGGCGGATTGCGGCGGCTTTTTTTGCTCCAGATGAGCATGCCGATGAACAAGCTGGAGCACCAGGTCTCTGCGGCCGTCGCGACGGGCGCCCTCGCCGAGCGCGCGGGCGCGGGCGGTGTTCCCTTGCGCCGCCAGATCGTGCTCCGGGCGCTCGACGACGCGTTCGGTTTGAACGACCCGGGCCGCTTCCCGCGCGCGCGCAAGGACTTCCTCGCGCGCCTCGACGCCGGCAAGGTCGAGCTCGCGGCGAGCATCTCTCGCCTCGGCAAGCTCGCGCAGGAAATCGCGGCGGAGCTCTCCCGCGCCGAACAAGCGCTCCGCGCGCTTTTGGGCAAACCCGGCGCGCCCCGCGCATCCCTCGCGGAGATCCGAATGCAGCTCGACCACCTGATCCCGCCGGGCATGTTCCTGCGCGAGCGGGTCGAGCGCCTCGCGCACCTGCCGCGTTATCTCCGCGCCGTGCAGATCCGGCTCGAACGCATGCCGAATGGCCCGCAGAAGGACCAATCGAAGTCCGAGCAGGTTTTGCCGTTCTGGAAAAACTACCTCGACCACCACGAAGGCCTGCGTGGGCGAGGTGTCCCGGGGGAGGACCTCGACACGTTCCGGTGGCTCATCGAGGAACTGCGCGTCTCGCTGTTCGCGCCGGAGCTGAAGACGGCTGTGACGGTATCGCCGCAGCGGCTCACGGAGTTCTGGCGGGTGTTATCGGGCTGATCTCTCGGGGCCGCCGCGCCGGGGCGCCGCCCCGGACCCCGCGGGGGCTGTTCGCCCCTCGACCCGAACCAGGGCAAGCCCTGGACTCGGGGTGGAAGAACTGCGATGCGCAGTTCTTCCAAGCAGGCCGGTGGCAAGACCGTCGAGGTTGGTCGCATACACGGACAACCTTGCGGGAAGGGTGATGCCAGCGTCGGAAGCGGGGTGAAGCCGTCGCGGAGAGGGGTGCTCCTGTCTTCACCACGGGTGCGCCTTCGGTGACGAGGACGGGGGACCCTGCCGGGCGCCGGTGGGCCCTTCCTACGCGGGGAGACAAGGCCATCTTCATGAACGATTTCGAGTATCTGCCGGGTGAGGTCGACGTGGGGCCGGCGAGGGGTCCACCTGTCTCCGAGGTGAGTCGTACTCACCTGCGGGAGGCTCGGGACCCTTGGAAGGAGGGTTGCGTCAGGGCGCGGCCAGGGACCGGACATGTCCGGACGACGGACGCGACCCTCTGCGGGAGGGATGTGACCCTCTTGGAGGAGGGTCGCGACAGGGGTGGGGGAGGGTCGCAGCGGTGGTGGCACGCTGGACGCTCACGCGAATGGGGCACTGTTCTTCGACCCGATCGTCAATGGGTACTCGAGCGGGAACGGCGGGAAGGCCGAACGAGCCCTCCCCAGAGCTCGCGCGAGCCTCCCGGCGGTCGACTCACGGCGCGTCCCCGCCGGCTCCGCCACCGTGGGTTGCTTTCCACTCCCTTTTCCTCTTCGACGGCATTTCTTGGGTCATCTCCGCGAGCGCGCGCATGCTTTCACCGAGCGAGTCCCGGACGGGCATCTCGACGGCAAAATCCTCCGCCCCTGCCTCTGCGACGCGCCGCCACTTCTCGTCGACTGGCTGCCCCACGTTCTCCGAAAGCTCGACCAGATGGGGGAAGAAATAGGGAGCGGCCGCCACGTACCTCGGATCCTGATGGCTGAATGCGTCTTCGAACGCAGCCAACGCTTCCCGATGCCTTCCGAGCGCTTGCAGGATCCGCGCTTTTTCGCTGCCGTGCGCCCATCGATACGTGACGTTCTCGAATCCGAGCTGCGCGACGGTTTCCGCGGCTTGCAGCGCCTCCTCGTACCTGCCAGCTTCGTAGAGGATGAACGCGCGATCCCTGGCGACGCTTCGAGCCAGCCATCCATCATGATCGCGATGGCGATTTGCTTCCTCGAACGCATCCCAGCTCGCCAGCGCTTCGTCGTATTGGTCGCGACTCATTAGCTTGATGATGGCGAGGCCCTTGTATTCGAATGCGTCTTGTACCTCCAGCCGGTCAAGACAGGTCGCGCACACGCGCACCGTGCGCCCTGCGCACGTGTACGAATGTGTCGCCTCCCGCTTCTCGCAGGACCAGCAAGGTTGAGGTCTTCCACTGGGAGGAGGTTTTTCACTGGGAGGCTGCATGGCGATTCACTCCTGAAGGGGACTCAGTTCGTGCGGGGACACCTCTCCTCGGGCCAACGGTTATGATTTTTGCACTCCATGTAACATCCGTGACAGTCTTTCTTGTTTCCATAGATCTCCTTCTCCTCCTTCGGTTGCCACGGATTGTCGAGACACTCGTCCAACAGCGCCTGGCACCGCCTCTCCACCGCACGCCGCCGGCCGGCCGCCTCGACCGCCTCGACCACCTCCTCCGCGACATGCACTGTGAGCGCCACGACGATCGTCACCCCGGCAGCGACGATCAAGATCGGAACCAGGTTCACGGCGGCCGCCGCGGCTGCGGCCGCGGGGTGGCCCATGGGAGCCCGTCCGTCTGGGGAGACGCTGCCGCCGTAGACCGGCCCCGAGGAACGCAGCGAGGTGACGACCCCAGGCAACGACATGCCGTGGAGCGCATCCTCCATGCAGGACACGATCTCCCGATCGTTGATCAACGACTCCCTGACCTCGACCTTGTCGACCTGACCGTCCGCCGTCACGTCGACGTCGAACATGATGGCGTAGTGCGTATCCGTCAGCCGCGCCGCGCCATGCTCGGCGCAGGCCTCGAGCCGCGCGACAGTTGCCGGAGGGACCGACGGGCCATCGTGCGAACCGTGAAAGCTGGGCCGCGGGTTCCCCATGGGGCTGCTCCCACAGCCGAGCGGCGTGAAGACAAAGCCCAACCCGAGGGCGAACCCCAAGGATGCCGTAAGCCTCGTGGTGGTCGAGGCCATGTTCGAGCGTGTATCGACAGACCTGCAACCAAGCGACAAGCGAGCGGTGGGCTCGTGGCATTTGGTCACTTCATTGATCTTGCCAACGGTTCTGAGCCTTCGCTCTGCGCGTCCCATGCGGCCCCACCCCCCAGATCCAGATCCCTGGGAACTTCTCGCCCCGTCCGGCTACTCTACCCGCTGGATGTCCCGCCGCGCCCTTTGCACCGTGATCCTCTCGGTCCTCGGGCACGCCCTTTTCCTCCGCTACGGCGCCCCGCGCGCGCCCGAGGTGCCCCGGACGATCGCCGCGTCGACTGCGACCTCGCCCATCGCCTCCGTCGCCGACTCCCTCGCGCGGAACGAGCGCACGCGCGAGGCCCGTCGCAAGCTCGTCGAGTCCGCCCGGAGCGACCGCAAAAAGGGGCGCCTTGCACTCGGCCGATTCCTTCTCGAAGCGAATCGTATCGACGCCGAGGAGGCCGGCGAGGAGCTCGACGTGGCCGAGGCCCTCATCCGCTACGAAGATCGCCTCTCGCGATTGCGTCAAGCCCTTCGCGAGGGTGATCCCGTCACGCTCGCCGTGCCCTGGGCCTTCGAGGACATCAAATACTACGGCCAACCGGGCGGACGTATGGCGGATGCACTCCTCGACGGCGGCGGGTCCTGCGAGCAAGTCGCGCAGCTCGTCGTCGCGGCCGTGTTCGACGCGGGCAAGCCTGCCGAGGTCGCGTTGCGCTTTTATGGAAAGCCCATGTCCGACGGCGTCGCGCACCTCGCGCCCATTGCGATCCACGGCAAAGAGGAGCACGACCTCATGGCCGGTACGCCCGCGACCCCAGGCGGCAGCCGCGTCGCACCCGACGAGCTCGTCGAGGTCTATGCACGCGTGCATGGCCTCGCGCCTCCGATCGCCGCCGCTGCCAGCGGGGGCGGGGGAACCGGCAAAGAGGCGGCCCCGCCTGCATCCGCCGAGCCCACCGATTCCGCCCCCTCGCGCCCCTCCCTCTCCGCCGGGTTTCCGCCGAATGCGGACGTCTACCCCGGCACGCTCCCGCTTTATGCCGTGCGCGCCGTGAAACAACCGGGCGAACCGGGCGATGTCCTCGAAGATCCGAGTTTCGCCGCCGAGGGTGCGCGCCATTGCGCTTATTTCCTCCGGATGGCCTCGCTCAGCCCGCCGACGATCGAGGTCGAGCAGGGGGTCACGCTCGAACCCTATCCCACGCCGAGGCCCCAGCGCCTCGAACGCGAGGCGTTCCTCCTGCGCGTCGCCCAGGACCTCGCGAAGAGCCCCCAGGCCGACGAAGCGGATCGGCTCATGAGCCTTGCGTGCCTCACCGCGCTCGGCGAGGTCGCCGGCACCGATTTCACCCTCGCGGGCGAGCGACGCCTCGCCAATGCCGCCGTCGCCACGGGCAAACAGGCCCGGGAGGCGGGCGAAAAGGCGCTCGCCGCGATACGCTGGTCGAGCGAGGACGGCGCGCGAATCGCCAAGCGCATCGAGACCGAATACGCTGGCCGAAGCTGGATCCTCCTCTTCTTGAAAGGCGGCGGCGACGTGGTCCTCGACCTCACGCTGCGCGCTCCGCGGGACAACTGGGGGCGGGTGAATGCGCTCGGCGCGCTCGTGCTTTTCCCCGAAACCCGCGCCCGCGCCATCGAGGCCTCGGCGAGGTTACCGCTGCGTGACCAGGTCGACGTGATGCACGAGGTTTTCCACGCGCACGACCACCTTCGGCCCTGGGCCACGAATTTCGACCTCGAAACGCCGCCGAACGCCTCGGAGGCCGTGCTGCGATTCGTCCGTGCCTATCGCGTATTCCGCGGCGTCGCATTTCGCCTCTGGGAGGGACAACGCGAGGCGGGTGAGACGCTCGCCGCATTGAGCGAGGAGGCGCGCGCGGCGGGCCTCGACCGGGCCTGGGAGGCAGCGATGATCGATTACCACGCGCGCAACGTGCTCGGCCTCTACGCGCAGCGGTCCTCGGGTTTCGAGGTCGTCGCGGCGCTCGTCGATGCGACGCGGGGCAATCCGGATCCGTCGCTGGATCCGCTCCGCAAGCAGCTCGCCTACATCGAGGCCGAGGGCCGGCTCGACGCGCGCACGCTGGCGGATGCGTTTCGGATGCGGTGATTCAGAACGAAATCCCCGCCGCCGCCAGCAAATCCTCCCGTCCGAGCGCCCCCGCCTCGTCGATCGGATAATTGTCCTTCTCCACCCCGAGCGCCCGCACGGCCGTCACATCGGCGCTTCCTTTCACCGTGTACCGCAACGTCGGCGTCCTCCGCGCCTCGTCGACCACGCCGGGCACCAGCGTGAAGGGTATCGCCACTGGCACGCGCACGATCGTCGATTGGCCGGCGGCGAGCCACTGGTTCGGACTGTAATCGATCGTCGGAAGCGCGTACTTCTCCGCGAACGTCACCGTCACCCGCACATTGCGGATCTCGATGTCGAACGAGTTCGGGTTGTCCACGGTCATGTACACGTCGAGCCCGATGCCCCGCAGCGACGCCGAGCGCAGCTCGGCATGATGCAGCCGCAACGTGGGTTTTTCCGCGGCGCAACCCGAGGCGCCGAGGGCGAGGGCCGTGACGAGGAACAGGTGCCTGTGGAGCTTCGTCATCGTTTGCCGACCAGGATAGATCAGGTTCACGGCTCCAGGCGGAAAAAAGCTCCTTCGCTCGCCGCGCGCGCCACGTCGCCCCAGGTCGCGTGGCTCGAAAGGGGCGCGCCGTTCGGGGCCATCCGCAGCTTGCTCCAGCAGCAGCGACGTCGTAGCGCGATCTCGCCGAGCGTCACCGTGGAGACGCTTCGCTCGGGGTGGGCGCCGAGGATCGCGACGTGCCCCCGGTAATCTTTTTGCACGACCGAGAGGATGGGGAGTACGCGCGCCATCGGCGTATCCGCGGAGGCCGAGATCACCACGATCGGATCCACGACATCCCTTTGCTGGAGCTCTCGAAACAGCTTTCGTTTGTTCTCCAGGATCACCAGGAGCTCCGCGACTTCCGCCACGCGCCCGCCGTCGATCTGGATCCCCTCTGCGTCGATCGCCACCTCGGGCGCGTCGTCGCTCCCGTCGCAGTGCCCGGCGGGGGGAAGCGAGGTGGCCGCAGAATGGCTCCATTCGGAGCAATATCCATCGTGATCCGCCGGAAGCGGCAGCGGATGCCGCGCATCGTGGGCCATTCCCCGCGCTCCGGCCCATCCGGCGAGCCCGAATGCGAAGACCGCGGCGCCGATCGGCAGTATCCCTTCGGGGTCCCGCGCGACCGTGTCCTTGGCGCTGCGCCGCGAAACGGCAACGAGGACCCCGCTGCCCAGCGTCGCCAGCGCCAGGATGACCACGCGGGCAATCGACGAGACGTCTCGTCCCTCCCGCTGCAGATCGCGAATGCATTTGTTCCGATCTTCGACCGTGCCGCAGAACAGCCCGAGCTGGAGGTACGTCGTGTGGAAGTGGTAAGAAACGCCCACGCCCGTTGCGACGCCGAGCGCGCAGGCAAGGGCCGCCGCGATGGCGAAGGGCCGCAGCGCGCCCGCGCGTCGCGCGAGGAGGGCGAACGCCGCGCCCGAAAACCCTGCAATCGGTACGAGCGCGAGGCCGAAGACGCGCCACGCCGCGTGGATCTCCCCGAACGCGATTCCCCACGCCCATCCCATTTTTGCCGAGGGCAGCGTGGGCTCGACCCCGAGGGTCGAGGCGTGCGCCTCGGCGAGGACGCGCGATGTGGCGAAGGCGCCGAGTGCGAACGTCCCGAAGGTGAGGGCCATGATCACGCGCGTGGTCTTCGTGACGCCGCTCCGCCGCGCGAAGAGCGCTGCGACGACGAACGCGAGCGAGGCGAGGACCGAGACGGAGAGCGCCGCGACTGCGATCGGGCCGAAGGGCCTCGCGGCCAAGAGGTCCTGCAGATCCCACAGCGAGAGGAACATCAACGCCACCCGAAGGAGGCCCAGAGCGCCTCGTAATCGGCGGCATCGAGCACGGCGAGGCACGCAAGGGCCACGCCCCAGAGGGCGAGCAGAGCGGGAGCGAGGTCGCGTTTCATGGTGGGTGGGACCCGGGGCGCCCGGGTGGATTGGGCCGGCCCTCTTCGGTCAGGCTAGCCGATGTCCGGGATCGTGTCCGGGCGCTTCGGTGGGGGTCTCCGTCAAACTGCGCAAAAAAGAGAACAGGAGACACCGATGACTTCCCCCAGCCATTACCTCGTCATCGACCTCGAAGCGACATGCTCCGAGGACGGATCGATCCCGCGCGAGGAGACCGAGATCATCGAGATCGGCGCCGTGCTCGTCGAGGCGGAGACCTTGAAGACCGTGCGCGAGATGCAGACGTTCGTGCGGCCGATTCGCCACCCGCGCCTCACGCCGTTCTGCACGAAACTCACCACCATCACGCAGGCCGACGTCGACGCCGCGCCGCGTTTCCCTGCGGCCATGGGAAAACTTCGCGATTTCCTCGGCCGCGACGCCGCCCTTTTCTGCTCGTGGGGCAACTACGATCGCAATCAGCTCGAGCGCGACGCGCGTCGCCATGGCATTCGCCTCCCGCTCGGCAAGGACCACTGGAACCTCAAGGCGGCCTTCGCGCGAAGGCACAACGATGGCCGCGAAATCGGCGTCGGCCAGGCGCTCCGCAAGCTCGGCCTCTCGTTTCAGGGCACGCACCACCGCGGCATCGACGATGCGCGAAACATCGCGCGGATCCTGCCATACGTGCTCCGGGACGCAAAAGAACGCGCTTGACACGCGCCGCTCCATGGCATCCTCTTTCATGCTGCGCGCGGCATGAAACCCATCGACGTCGGCATCATCGGCTGCGGCACCGCGGGGAGCGCCGCGGCCCTTTTTCTCTCGCGGGCGGGGCATCGGGTCACGGTCTACGAACGCGTGCCCGATCCGGGCCCCGTCGGCGCCGGCGTCATGCTCCAGCCCACGGGGCAAGCCGTCCTCGGCGTGCTCGGCCTGCGCGACGCCGTGCTCGCCCGCTGCACGCCCATCACCCGCATGATCTGCCGCACGGCCGGCGGACGGCAGCTTTTCGATCTTCGTTATGGCGACATCCCCGGCGATCGCGTCGGGTATGGCCTCCACCGCGGCTTGCTCTTCGAGCACCTCTTTCGCGCCGTGCGCGCCGCGAACGTGACCTTACGCCTCGGGGTGACGGTCGAAAACCTGGAGAATGCCGGCAAAGGCCGCGGATTGTATTTCCTCACGCCCGAGGGCGAGCGCCTCGGGCCGCACGCGGTTTGCGTCGTCGCCGACGGCGCGCGCTCGCAACTCCGCGACGATACCTGCATTGGCAAGCGTATTCGACCCTATCCGTGGGGCGCGTTGTGGTTCGTCGGGGAGGACCCGGGCGGAACGTTCCGGGGCGAGCTCAGGCAGGTCGTGCGCGGGACCGGGCGCATGGTGGGCCTGTTGCCGACGGGATTCGGCCCGGGCGAAGGGCCGACCACGGACAAGATCAGCCTTTTTTATAGCCTCCCGGCCGCCGGGCTCGACGCGTGGCGCGCCGCCGGGCTCGACGCCTGGAAGCGCGAGGTACGCGCGCTCGCGCCGGCCGCGGAGCCGGTGCTCGATCAGATCCATTCCGCCGACGAGGTCCTCTTCGCGCGATATCACGACGTCTCGATGTATCCGTGGAACGACGACCGCGTCGTGTACCTCGGCGACGCGGCGCACGCGATGAGCCCGCAGCTCGGCCAGGGGGCGAACCTCGCGCTCTGGGACGCGATGGTCCTCGCGGAGGAGCTCGCAGCGCACGAATCCTTGCCCATCGCGCTCGACGCGTATTCGCGCGCCCGCCGCTCCCACCTCGACTATTACCAGTTCGTCACGCGCTGGCTCACGCCGTTCTTCCAGAGCGACCTCGCGCCGCTCGGCTGGCTGCGCGATTTCGGGTTTCCCATCGCCACGGCCATGCCATTCGTCCGCCGCCTGATGGTGCGCAGCATGTGCGGGATCGCGCAGGGAATCGGGATCGACGCGCCGATCGCGCTACCGGCGCCCGATCCCCTGCCGCGGCTCGGCGCTACCGCCTGACGATCACTTCGGCGAGTCGATCACCGCCACCGTCCACTGCGGGCTCACGTATTGCGCCGTGAGGCTCTGGCCCGGGATCCAGAACGCCGGCTGGCTCGGATCCTCCGTCCCCGCCGCGAGTTTTTCCCGGTTCAGCGCGGTGATCCAGAGCTGCTTGCATTGCTTCTGCCCCTGCACGAGCGAGCACGTGCTGTTCTGCGGCGTCAGCTTGTGCCCATACGGCCGCTCCGACGCATACGCCAACCAAACCCATTTCTTCCCGACCGTCGGCGCCCATTGCGACCACGTGCTGCTCCAGACCTGGTCCGGGCCGTTTGACGCGCCGCGCTTCAGCTCGAGCACGGTCTTGTCGCTCCGCCGCACGAGCGCGATGCGGCCCGACAGGTTGATCAGTGATTGTTGCGTCTTGATCGACCACCACCCGTTCGCCCGCGTGAACGAGACGACCGAGCCGTCGGGCGAGATGCTCGGCAGCACGTTGTTTTCGCCGCTATCCGGGTTCGTCCCCGCGGCCGGGGGCGCGGCCACGAGCACCTCCGGCGTGCCGAACTGGAACGACCCATCGGCCATGTATTGCACGGACATCTGCACGATCGATCCGAGCACCGTGTCGTCGCCGAGGAGGCGCACGTAATTCGAGTTGCTGTCGTATGCCGTGAATACCACGAAATCGCCGCCCGGCGACCAATCCGGCATCAGCGTCGCGTGCCCCACGGCGGTCGGCAGCTCTCCGATGGCCTCGGCGAGGTTGTTCGGGATCGGCTCGTTCGTGTCCGGATTGACGAGCAAGAGCCGCACCGTGCCCGGCGTGTTTTGCGGGACGTTGTCCGGCGCCGTGAAGAGCATCGCGGGCCGCGTCTTTTCTTCGAGCGGATTGAACGCGGCGTACGTCCCGCGGACGGCGGGGCTCGGCGTGATGGTGGATGCATAAAGCTTCTGGGCCTCGTCGTAGGAGAGCGCGCCGAAATTGAAATTGCCGCCGTCGAAGCTGTACGCGAAGCGCTTGCCGTCGCGCGAGATGCGGTGGCAGCCGGAGCAGGGCTGACCGGGCGAGAGCGCGGGGCTGTTCGTCGGCAGTGGCACGTCCGTGCCCTTGATGATGTCGAGCACGCGGAAGCTGCCCGTCGACGATTGCCACACGTAAATCGCGCTCTCGTCGATCCCATCGGACGCGACCGTGAGCGAGCGCGGGCTGCCGGCGCGGACCATGCCCGATCCGAGCCCATCGACCGCGAGGTTCACCGCGACGTCCGGGCTCGACTGCGCGATCTTCGTCCAGACATCGGCGGGGAAGGCGAGCTCGCGCCCGGTCGTGTAAAGCGTGACGTCGAGGATGTCGGGGCTCGTGATGCGGACGCGATACACGCTGCTATCGCCGCCCGGCGTCCATTGCGCCTCGATCGGCGGCAGGTTTGCCGGCAGCACGACGCCGTCCTCGGGGTATTCGAAGGCCGGGGCATTCGCGGGATCCGGATCGGCCGTGGCGGCGTCGAAAGCGGCCTTCGTCGAGGCATCCGTGCCCGGGAGGAAGACGTCGCCGCGGAGCGTCAGCGTGAGCGACGCTTCGGCCGTCACGCCATCGTACGTCGCGAAGACCTTCGATTTGCCGCCGAGACCTTTGACGGACACGCTGCCGCCCACGACGTCCGCGAGCGCGGGGTTTCCCACGAACCATTCGACCTCGCTCGTGACGTCGACTTCGGGCTCGCCTTCACGCTTCGCATAAGCGCGGTGCGGGATGGCTGGCGCCGTGCCCGAGAGGTCGAGCGTGACGGTGGTCGCGGGCGGATCGATGCGGAGCGACACGGCCGCGGGCGCGTCCGGGCCCGCGTCTTCGTTCGCGCCGCCGGGCCCGGTGCCGGTGCCCTGCGTATCGGAGCAAGCGGATGCAGCCGCGCCGAGGACGGCGAGGCCGAGGGCGAAGAGGAAAAGGTGTCTTTGGCGAGGTCGCATGCTGCGAGGATACACGAGATCCGAAGGCGCGCGGGGCTCGTCGCAACATTCTTGGCCCGTTCGCGGCGCTCGTGCCACTCACCTCGGACCCTGTCACAGCGGAAGGAAGAGCCTTGATTCGACCCATCGCCGTCCTCGTCGCAGGCATGCTCCTTTCGAGGCCGGGGATGCCGAAGGACGAGGCGAATCGTTATGCCCGGGTCCTCGCCGAGGTTGCGGCGGCGCGTGGCTTCGATCCACTCATCGCCGTGGCCATCGTGCATTTCGAGACGCAGTGGCGCCCCACGCTCGTCTCGGCCGACGGAGAAGATTATGGCCTCGGGCAGGTGCGCGCGCGGTTCGCGGGCGCCTGCCGCGACGACGCCGATCCCGTGAACGCGCCGAGCGAGGCGTGCCAGCGCGTGAAGGATTCGCTGCTCGACGGCGCGACGAACCTCAGGCGCATGGGCGGGATCATCGCGGCCAACATGGAATTCTGCAAGGTGAGGACCGGCAGCGCGAAGACCGAGCGCTGGCTCTCGGGCTATCAGGGGTATGGCGATCCCGAGCGCGGCCGATTCTGCGAGCCGGGCGAAAAAACGCGTATCGTGCTCGATTACTACAAGGATCTCGTCGCGAAGCTCGCGCCGCCTCCGAAGCCCGCGCCGAAGCCGAAGGCCACGCGTCCACCGCCGCCGGACCACGGCGCGGAGCCCACGCGCGCGGCGCGGCCGCCGAGCCCGGATCGCGGCGCGAAGACGCAGGCGGCGAAGAAACACGAAACGACGAAGAAAGCGCCACGCGCAAAGGCCGGCAAGGCGCACGCGACGCGGCCCTCGCAAAGGAAGACACGATGACCGAGATCATCAAGCTGTCGGGACCCGGGAAAAACGCGCTTTCGAGCGCCATGATGCGCCACGTCCTCGAAGGGCTCGACAAGGCCGCGGGCGCGCCGGTCCTGCTCACGGGGGAGGGAGATGCATTCTCCGCGGGGCTCGACTTGAAGGAGGTCCTCATGCTCGACCCCGGCGGCATGGTCGCATTCCTGCGCCTGCTCGAGCAGTGCATGACGACCCTTTATTTGTATCCGGGGCCCACGATCGCCGCCGTCAACGGCCACGCCATCGCGGGCGGCTCGGTGCTCGCCGCTTGTTGCGACGTGCGTATCGCCACGAGCAAGCCCACGGCGAAGATCGGCCTCAACGAGACCGCGCTCGGCCTGCGTTTCCCGCCGCGGATTCTCGCCATCCTGAGGCGCCGCCTTCCGCCTCAGCACCTCGACGAGATCCTCCTCGGCGCGGGCCTCTTCGCTCCCGAAAAAGCCCGGCTCCTCGGCCTCGTCGACGAGGTGGCCGACGACCCGTACGAGGTCGGGCTCGCGCGTCTCGCAGAGCTCGCAAAGCACCCCGCGGCGGTTTATGCGCAGACCAAGCAGGACCTGCGGGGAACGGCGGACAGCCTGTATCCTAATGCCGATCACCCCCGCGCCATCGACGGGATGCTCACCTCCTGGGATCCCGCCATCGTGCAAGCGAAGATCTTGGCCGCCCTCAAGCGCTGAACGCGCATTTCAAGGCGAGAGCCCGCCTGCCGAGGTCGCTTCGATCGAATCGGCGAGCGGGCACTTCTCCATTCCGATCTCCTTCGCCTTCGCGCGGATCATCTGCGCCTGCTCCTCGGGGCCCTTCACACTGACGAGCGTACGAAACTCGATTCCGTCAGGATTCTCGATGTGATCGGCGAGCCACGCCGTCCGTTGCTGCCCGATCGCCAGCGGATCCTCCTCCGCGGTGAGCCCGGCGCGCTGGTCGACCTCGCACATGAGCTTCACGGCGTCGGCGAAGGTTTGTCCGGTTTGCGTCGGGGCGGCGGGCTCTGGGGCTTGGGAGGCGCCGCAGCCCACGGCGAGGAAGATCGAGAACGAGGCGAGGAGCAGGGAACGTCGCATGCCGCATGGACACGGAAGGCCCTGCGGCTTTGGGTCCTCAGATCGCGGCCGTCGCCGCGGGGACGGACGTCGGGCGGACGGCCTTCTCCGGCTCCGCACGCTTGACCCCGCGGCGCATCGACGTCTTTCCGACCGCGATGTCGACCATCTTCTTCACCCGCGAAAAGACGCTTTCCTGCACGTAGGGGATCCCGTACTTCTCGCAGAGCGCTTTCACCTTCGGCTGCACCTCCTGGTATTTGCGCATCGGGATGTCCGGGAAGAGGTGGTGCTCGATCTGGTAATTGAGCCAGAGATGCGCGGAATCGACGAGATCGCCGCCCGTCTTGAAATTCGTCGAGCCGATCACTTGCCGCACGAAAAACTCCGCGCGCGAGGCCGGGCGATCGTCGAAGCGGTAGAGGTCGTCTCCGGTGTGGTTCGGACCGATGACACAGAACGTGTGCACGTTCGTGACCATCTCGGCCATCAATGAATTGCAGAACGCGCTGAAGACGCCCCAGGGGCCGAGCGGGAGATAACAGAGCGGCAGGAGCCCGAAATGGACCGCCGCATAGGGGAGATAACATTTCAGCCAGAGCTCCCGCGTCATGCCCTCTTTCGACGGGGCCTCGCCATCCCGCTCGGCGTGGCGCGCGCGATACACCTCCAGCGTGCTCGGCGCATAATACGAGGCGCGCCAGGTGAGCGCGAGGAGCCCCATGAGCGCGTAACGCACCGGCATGGAATGTTCGCGCAGCCCCTCGGTGTTGCGCTCGACGAGGTCCCGATCGTCGAGCTCGCCCGTGTAGGAGTGGTGCAGGACGTTGTGCTCGTAAATCCACGCCTCCGGTAAAATCCAATCGCACCAGTCAAGAAACCGCCGCTTTCCGCGCGCGAAGACCTTGCTCGTGTAACGCGCGGGCACGCCCGGCACCTTGTCGTAACCGCGGTGACCAATGTGATGCATGAGGATCCACCGCGTCGAGCGGCCGAGGCCGAGGAGCAATGCGCTCGCGGGGTTCGGCGCGAGGCCGGCGCCGAGCAAGCCGAGCGCGGTGCAGGTGCGCCCCCAGCGCTCGAGCTTGTAGAGGTGCCGTAGATCGTCCTCTCCGAGCGCGTCGTCGATCTCGCGCCGCAAGGCCTTGATGTCCGCGTGAAATGCTTCGAGGTCGATCTTGGAGAGGTCGAAAGGAAGGGGCTTTTGCATGGCGTCGGGCGACTCGCTGTAGCATCCTTCCCTCCGGACGGAAAGCGCCGTAAGCTCGCGCGGCGATGAAGCGGAGAGGCGTGCTGAAGGCCGGCGTGGCGCTCGCGGTGACCCCACTTTCGTTTTTGCGCGAGGGGCACGCTTGTGACGGGCACGGCAACTGGGAGACGTCGCCGCCGCCCGAGAAAACGGCCGAGAAAGCGCCCGTCTGCGAGCGGCTCGTCGCGCGGATCGGGCGAAACCACGGGCACGCCTTCACGATCACCATCGCCGACGTGCTCGCGGGCGTCGACAAAACGTTCGACCTCACAGGGACGTCCGGCCACCGGCACACGATCACGGTCACCGCTGCCGATTTCAAAAAAATCGGCGCGGGGCAAATCGTGCGGCTCGCGTCGACCCGCGAGGGCGGGCACATCCACAGGCTCTTCCTCGAATGCGCGCCAGCGGTGGATCCGCCCGAGCGCGTGAATGCCTGCGAAATCGAGGTGGCCGGCAAGGACGAGCACGAGTTCGTCCTTCCGGACGCGCACGTCAAGGCGAAGGTCGAGCGGACCTACAACATCCAGGGCCTCGCGGGGCATGAGCATTCGGTGACGGTCACCGCCGCCGATTTCGAGGATCTGCTGCGCGGCAAGCAGGTGAAGATCCCGAGCTCGCGCGGGACCGACGGGCATAACCACCTCGTGTTCATCCGCTACCCTCGGAAGGCCTGATCAAAAGGTTCGCACCCGGTCGGGAATGGCGGCGTCGGGCAGGGCGTACCGAGGGCCCAGGACCTCGCCATGTCGATCCGCTCCTCCCTCGCATGTGCTGCCCCGCTCGTCGTTGCGCTCGCCGGTGCGTGCACGAGCGTGGGGCCAGCAGAAACGTCGAGGTTTTCGACCGCGTCCGCCGCAGACGTCACCCGCAAACACCGACCGGCAAACACGTCCCCCGTGGCGAGCGACACAAGGGCGGCGACAAACCCCTGCGCGCGACGCCAATCCGAGACGATCGCCAGGCCCGAATCCCCAATCCGTCAAAGCAGCACCATTGCCCTCGCCCGGCAGGCCGATCGAACGCTCGCCTACGTCGCCGACGCCGATCGCCGCGCCCTTCACACGGTGGACGTCGACGGCCGGGCCGTCCTCGCGACGACGCCCCTCGGCGGCGCGCCTTCGCAGCTCGTCGTTCTCGCGGATGGAAGGGTCGTCGTGTCGCTCCGCGATTCCAACCGCGTCACCATTCTCGAACCCGCACCCGCGCCCGAACATGGGCTCGCGCCCCTCTGCGAAGCACGAACGCCGAGCGAACCGATCGGCCTCTTCGTCACCCCGAACGAATACCTTAGGAGATCCCCCGGCTCTGCCGGGGAGGCAGCCGAAGTTTGACATTTCCGGGGGTCTAAAGGCGGAACCCCCTTCGTGAGCCGCTCAAAGCAACACGAAAGGGGTTCCAGTGGACGAGT